>NZ_AANE01000038.1 GCF_000153025.1 Marinomonas sp. MED121 | reverse complement strand
TGATCTTATTTTTGTGTTTCAAGACGATAATCAAGCGTCAAACCGGTGGAAACACTCTTTAACCTAGAGTGATTTTCAAATCGTAAATCCAGCGAGACACAAAAGCTCGTTGGTATATAGACCCTTTTGGGTTATATGGTCAAGTGACCAAGCGTGCACGGTGGATGCCTTGGCAGTCAGAGGCGATGAAGGACGTGGTAATCTGCGAAAAGCTCGGGGGAGTTGATAAACAAGCGTTAATCCCGAGATGTCCGAATGGGGAAACCCACCCGCTTGCGGGTATCGTATGGTGAATACATAGCCATACGAGGCGAACCCGGGGAACTGAAACATCTAAGTACCCGGAGGAAAAGAAATCAACCGAGATTCCCTAAGTAGCGGCGAGCGAACGGGGATTAGCCCTTAAGTTAGATTGGTGTTAGTAGAAGGCTCTGGAAAGTGCCGCCGTAGAGAGTGAAAGCCTCGTATACGAAAATGCCCTTTTAATGAAAACGAGTAGGACGGGACACGTGGTATCCTGTCTGAATATGGGGGGACCATCCTCCAAGGCTAAATACTCCTGACTGACCGATAGTGAACCAGTACCGTGAGGGAAAGGCGAAAAGAACCCCTGTGAGGGGAGTGAAATAGATCCTGAAACCGTGTACGTACAAGCAGTGGGAGCGGACTTGTTCCGTGACTGCGTACCTTTTGTATAATGGGTCAACGACTTATTTTCAGTAGCAAGGTTAATCGAATAGAGGAGCCGTAGGGAAACCGAGTCTTAATAGGGCGTATAGTTGCTGGGAATAGACCCGAAACCGGGCGATCTATCCATGGGCAGGTTGAAGGTTGGGTAACACTAACTGGAGGACCGAACCCACGTATGTTGAAAAATGCGGGGATGACTTGTGGATAGGAGTGAAAGGCTAATCAAGCTCGGAGATAGCTGGTTCTCCTCGAAAGCTATTTAGGTAGCGCCTCGTATCTCACCATTGGGGGTAGAGCACTGTTTGGGCTAGGGGGTCATCCCGACTTACCAACCCCATGCAAACTCCGAATACCAATGAGTGCAATTACGGGAGACACACGGCGGGTGCTAACGTCCGTCGTGGAAAGGGAAACAACCCAGACCGTCAGCTAAGGTCCCAAAGTTACAGTTAAGTGGGAAAC
The DNA here is from genome assembly GCF_000153025.1 of Marinomonas sp. MED121. Classification (GTDB taxonomy): domain Bacteria; phylum Pseudomonadota; class Gammaproteobacteria; order Pseudomonadales; family Marinomonadaceae; genus Marinomonas. Next base: position 9,479 of record NZ_AANE01000038.1, on the reverse strand, counting down.
GATGTGGGAAGGCTTAGACAGCTAGGAGGTTGGCTTAGAAGCAGCCATCCTTTAAAGAAAGCGTAATAGCTCACTAGTCGAGTCGGCCTGCGCGGAAGATATAACGGGGCTAAACTGTACACCGAAGCTACGGATGCTTAGTTTACTAGGCATGGTAGAGGAGCGTTCTGTAAGCCGTTGAAGGTCAAGCTGTAAGGCAGGCTGGAGGTATCAGAAGTGCGAATGTTGACATGAGTAACGATAAGGGGAGTGAAAAACTCCCCCGCCGGAAGACCAAGGTTTCCTGTCCCATGTTAATCAGGGCAGGGTGAGTCGGCCCCTAAGGCGAGGCAGAAATGCGTAGTCGATGGGAAACAGGTTAATATTCCTGTACTTGCATATATTGCGATGGAGAGACGGAGAAGGCTAGGCCAGCACAGCGATGGTTGTCTGTGTTTAAGGCGGTAGGCTGGTGACTTAGGTAAATCCGGGTTGCCTTTAAGGCCGAGAACTGATGACGAGCCCTCTTTTGGGTGAAGTGGTTGATGCCATGCTTCCAGGAAAAACTTCTAAGCTTCAGATATATGGGAACCGTACCCCAAACCGACACAGGTGGTCAGGTAGAGAATACCAAGGCGCTTGAGAGAACTCTGGTGAAGGAACTAGGCAAAATGGTACCGTAACTTCGGGAGAAGGTACGCCGATTTTGGTGATGGCACTTGCTGCTTAAGCTGAGATTGGTCGAAGATACCAGGTGGCTGCGACTGTTTATTAAAAACACAGCACTCTGCAAACACGAAAGTGGACGTATAGGGTGTGACGCCTGCCCGGTGCTTGAAGGTTAATTGATGGGGTTAGCTTAGGCGAAGCTCTTGATCGAAGCCCAAGTAAACGGCGGCCGTAACTATAACGGTCCTAAGGTAGCGAAATTCCTTGTCGGGTAAGTTCCGACCTGCACGAATGGCGTAACGATGGCCACACTGTCTCCACCAGAGACTCAGTGAAATTGAAATCGCAGTGAAGATGCTGTGTATCCGCGGCTAGACGGAAAGACCCCGTGAACCTTTACTATAGCTTCACAGTGAACTTTGAGCCTACTTGTGTAGGATAGGTGGGAAGGCTTTGAAACCCGGACGCTAGTTCGGGTGGAGCCACTCTTGAAATACCACCCTGGTATGTTTGAGGTTCTAACTCAGGTCCCTAATCGGGATCGAGGACACTGTGTGGTGGGTAGTTTGACTGGGGCGGTCTCCTCCCAAAGAGTAACGGAGGAGCACGAAGGTGTGCTCAGCATGGTCGGAAATCATGCGAAGAGTGTAAAGGCAAAAGCGCGCTTAACTGCGAGACAGACACGTCGAGCAGGTACGAAAGTAGGTCTTAGTGATCCGGTGGTTCTGTATGGAAGGGCCATCGCTCAACGGATAAAAGGTACTCCGGGGATAACAGGCTGATACCGCCCAAGAGTTCACATCGACGGCGGTGTTTGGCACCTCGATGTCGGCTCATCACATCCTGGGGCTGAAGCCGGTCCCAAGGGTATGGCTGTTCGCCATTTAAAGTGGTACGCGAGCTGGGTTTAGAACGTCGTGAGACAGTTCGGTCCCTATCTGCCGTGGACGTTTGAGATTTGAGAGGAGCTGCTCCTAGTACGAGAGGACCGGAGTGGACGAACCTCTGGTGTTCCGGTTGTCACGCCAGTGGCATTGCCGGGTAGCTACGTTCGGACGGGATAACCGCTGAAAGCATCTAAGCGGGAAGCCTCCCTCAAGATGAGATCTCACTGGAACTTTAAGTTCCCTAAAGAGCCGTTGAAGACTACGACGTTGATAGGCAGGGTGTGTAAGTGCTGTGAGGCATTGAGCTAACCTGTACTAATTGCTCGTGAGGCTTGACCATATAACGCCAAAATGGTTTAGCGTTATATTACGATTTAGAATGATGGTAAGACATCGCAAGCTGGTTTGAGGCTTGGTTATCGTTAACTTCTCTAATAAAGAGAAGACTATTCAAAAAGTATTGTTAAAGCATAAGCAAATTCGTCAATGAATAAGCCACAAACAGAGCTTGTTCTGACAAACAGAATTTCTTGATAATCATAGAGTCATTGAACCACCTGATCCCATCCCGAACTCAGCAGTGAAAAGTGGCATCGCCGATGGTAGTGTGGGAGTTCCCATGTGAGAGTAGGTCGTTATCAAGATTGAATTATAAAAAAACCAGCTCAATGAGCTGGTTTTTTTTTCGTCTAGAGAAAAGTGCGAGATAATTTTAAAGGCAAAGTGCAAAAGCCGAACTCAGAAGTGGCTCTCTATTAGCCACGCTACGCATAACAGGTAATCCCCCCGAAAAATAATAGAGGTCAGTCGTAGAGTTTTCTAATAAGCTAATTACTAGGGTAATCCCCCCGAAAAATAATAGAGGTCAGTCGTAGAGTTTTCTAATAAGCTAATTACTAGGAGATCACGATGAAAAATAAAACCTATTCAGACAGTCAAATCATGGGCATCTTAAACCAAGCCGAGGCAGGAGTGCCCGTGGCGGAGCTGTGTCGCGAGCATGGCATTGGTAATTCGACCTTTTATAAGTGGCGAGCCAAGTACGGTGGTATGGATGCCTCTTTAATCACTCGAATGAAAGAACTCGAAGAAGAAAACCGTCGTCTTAAAAAGATGTATGCCGAAGAAAAACTCAAGGCAGAGATCATACAGGAAGCCATGGCAAAAAAGTGGTGAAGGCCGCTGACCGCAAGCCGATGGCCAAACAGGCTGTGGTGACTTATCACCTCAGTATTGCATCTGCCTGTCGGACGTTTAAGATCAGCGAGACCTGCTACCGTTATCAGCCTAAACTTAATGATGAGAATCAGTTGATTGTTGAGCAATTAATCGGGCTGACTCAAAATCAGCGTAACTGGGGCTTTGGGCTATGTTTTCTCTACTTCAGAAATGTCTGTGGTTATCCATGGAACCATAAGCGTGTTTACCGTATTTATCGTGAGCTACAGCTCAACATGCGCATCAAACCTCATAAACGCTTAGTCCGTGAAAAGCCTGAACCCTTAGCGGTGCCAGAACAAATCAATGAATGTTGGTCAATGGATTTTATGCATGATCAACTCTCAGATGGTCGACGTTGCCGTTTGTTTAACGTGATTGATGACTTTAATCGAGAAGGGTTAACGATTGATGCGGACCTATCCTTACCAGCAGAACGTGTTATACGCGCACTCAATCAGATTATTGAGTGGCGAGGTAAACCTAAAGCGATACGGTGTGATAATGGCCCTGAGTATATCAGTGAGAAGCTGGCAAGTTGGGCACAAGAAAACAGCATTGAGCTCAGTTTTATCCAACCTGGCAAACCACAGCAAAACGCTTATATAGAGCGATTTAACCGTACAGTGAGATATGATTGGCTGAGTCATTACTTGTACGAAGATATTAAAGCGCTTCAAGATAAAGCAACGCACTGGTTATGGACTTACAATAACGAGCGACCTAACATGGGCATTGGTGGCATTACACCGATACAAAAAAGGCGTTTAACGCAAACTTTAAAGTCTACACCTGAACTCCATTAAAAATGGGGGGATTACCGGATCAAAGGGGTCGTTATCAAGATGACTTCAACCACTAAGCCTTATCTATACCCATGATTAGAATTTCTTGATAACCACAGAGTCATTGATGATCCCATCCCGCTTCCTACCCCAACCTAAGAAGTAAAAAGAGACATCGCCAATGGCAGTGTGGGAGTTCCTCTTTGTATACTCCAACATCTCCTTGTTGGCATTAAAGATCATAAATACTTTATGCCTAATACAGCCAGTTATCAAGATGACTTCAACGACTAAAGCTTATTTATACTCATGATTAGAATTCCTTGATAATCACACAGTCGTTGATGATCCGGTAATCCCCTCATTTTTAATGGAGTTCAGGCTTAGACTTCAAAGTTTGCATTAGTCTAGACTTTCGCCTTTGAAGGTTTCAATATGGATAGATATTTTTATAGGCAGGTTTTCTGTGCAAATAAGCAAAGTTACATGGCAAGACCTTGAAGAGGTTGAGGAGATGGTTCGTTCTGTCTCAGAGCAAGATGTATTACCGCTCTTTAATGAGCTAGGCAAATCTGAATACCTGAGTCGGGTGTTGCCTGATATTAAGAAAACCTTTGATGAATCGTGCTTTTACAGTGTGAAGCTGGTATCCGATCAGAGAGCTATAGGCTTTGCTGCTTTGCGAGATGGTAATTACCTAACTCACTTGTTTGTTGCCAAAGAGGTACAAGGGCAAGGTGCAGGTCGGCTCTTATTGGATCATGTATTGACTCAAACGTTAGAAAAAGAAATTAGCTTACGCTCCTCTGTAAACGCTAAAGCTTTTTATTTGGCTTATGGATTTGAAGTGACGGGAGTTGAGTCTGAGTTTAACGGGATTCGTTTTGTGCCTATGGGATTAATAAGAGGCTAGATAAGACGTATGTCTAACCTCTTAATAAACTTAGTCTGCTGTTTTATCTTCAGCTTTTTTAACTCTAAGTTTGCAGCCGTCAATTTCTTTGCCATTAAGTTTTTTAATCGCTAGTTTTGCATCGCCGATTTTTGGCATTTCAACGAAGCCAAAGCCTTTTGATTCACCTGTTTCTTTATCTAGTACCAGTGTACAAGATTGTAGTGTGCCAAACTCTTCAAATAAGGTGCGTAGTTCTTCTTCGCTGGTATTACGAGCGATATTACGAATAAGTAGTTTCATAGATAACCATTTTTGCAGGTGGGATTAATTTTGCCCCTATTCTAGCAGCTAACCTTTTGAAGCAGTATTAACTTATGATTTTTCAGGTCGGGAAAGGCCTAAATAAATCTGATTTTACATTTATTGAATATGACCTATGTGAAACCTTCAAACCTATCGAGTGTAATAAACTATAAGCAGAGATAATAGAAAACTTTGATCTATCTCAATTTTAAGTTGCTGCAATGTTCTATTATTGCTGTTGATATTACATGGATGATAGGTAGCTAATATGACACTTAGACAAAGATTTTACATATTCATTGGGTTGATTGTTGTTACTTTTTCAACATTATTAATCATTGAAAATAGCTTAGCTAATGCTCACCATAAAAGCTGGCAAGCACTACAAGATTCGGCGCTTGCTAGGCAGTCTTTATTATTAAAAATGTCACGTGATTCTGGTTATGGATCGCTAATACATAGTTTTAAAAATTATGTGTTACGTGGTACGCCAAAATACGTAGGTCAAGTTGAAAATGCCTATGCGAGTGTTGTGGAGACGGCTGCGAATTATCGTGCGCTAATCGGCCTAAACGACGCCGAGAGAACGGCATTAAATGACATTGAATCAACCTTAAAAAAGTACCTGGATGCAACTTACCAAGTTCAGACGCTGAAGCAGCAAGGTCTAGATATACAGCAGCTTGATAAGGCTGTGAAAATATCTGATGCGCCTGCGATTAAAGGGTTCGCTACGTTAGAAACTGAGTATCAGCAAAGAGTTCAGGAGTTAACCGCTGAGTTTGAACAAAGTACTCAAAATAGCTCCTTGTATAGCTTTATTATCTTAGTTGTGGCATTGCTGATTATCTTGGTACTCGTGTTCTGGCTAAACCTATTTGTTAATAGCAGGCTTAAAACACTTTTCTCTGCGATTCATAATTTATCTGAAGGCGACGCTGATCTGACTAAACGAATTGAAATTAATAAGGACGATGAGTTTGGTAATCTAGCTGATGAAATTAATAAATTTATGGATAATATGTCGACCCTGATTGCAGACATTCGCAAACTTTCTTTAAACCTTGAGACAGGTTTAGAGCAAATAAACTGTAATGCGCAAGATAATGCTGTTCGGACTAATCAGCAAAAAGACGAGACTGAACTATTAGCGACTGCCGTTGAGGAGATGTCTAGTACCGCCCATGAAGTTGCTGCGAATACAGCGGATGCTGTAACGGCGGTTGACCATGCTAAAGTTGAGTTTGATTGTGGCTCTAAAGCCTTATCTGAAGCATCCAGTGGGATGGGACATTTGGCGGTTGAAGTTCGAAATGGCATGACAGTGATTACAGATTTAAAGACTCAATCTGATCGTATTGGTGAGATTGTGAGTGTGATAGGTGAAATCGCCGATCAAACAAATTTATTAGCATTGAATGCTGCGATTGAGGCTGCTCGAGCAGGTGAACAAGGCCGAGGCTTCGCCGTTGTAGCGGATGAAGTTAGAACATTGGCTGGACGAACACAGCATAGTACTGAAGAAATTCGCTCTATGATTGAATCATTACAAACTGGGACAGAATCCGCAGTAAAAGTGATGGGATCAAGTGAGACGATGAGTAAAGGTGCTGTTAAGCTGGTTGAGAACGCTGAAAATGCATTAATCGAAATTTCTCGTGAGATGCAGACTATCTCTGATTTGAATATGCAAATTGCCGCAGCTTCAGAACAGCAGTCTAAGGTGACTGATGAGATTAGTGCCAATATTCAACGTATTTTTGTCTTGTCTGATGAGACCTCAAAAGCGGTATCTGATAATCGCAATGCTATTTCAAATCTAGAAAATCAGAGTGATGATTTAACGAGTATGGTATCGCGATTCAACGTATAGGATGTAAGAAAAGAGAGTGGCTTATTGGCGACTCTCTTTTTTAGTCTTCTAGGTTACTGATATGGTTAAAATCCACTTCGTATAACCCCTTAGTCTCTTTTTGATATTGCTTCCAGCTTGCCTGTATTTCTTTTACTTCACCTTTTAGCCAATGTTTAAACTTAAGCATTTTCTCGTATTTAAAATGGGGGGCTGGTGCGACGAGATAAAAGTTATATCGAGACTTCATGTGTAAAGGTAGAGGGCTTATTAACTGACCTTTCTGTATTAACTCGTAGACCAAGCTATATCTCATCATGCTAATGCCCTGGCAGGAAAGGAGTGCTTCAATAAGCACGGTTGAATCTGAAACCTGTAAACGTGAGGGTGTAAGCGGCTCTTCAGTACCAATAATTTGATGGAATAAAGGCCAAACCGCTTTCATATCTGGTCCATTGTCAGCAATGATAGGGAGCTTAGCCAGCTGGGGAGGAATCGGTTTCTTCATATCGATCAAAGAGGGGTGGCAAATGGGGATTAACTCTTCTTCAAACAAAAGTTCTGACTTAAGCCCTTCGTATTGTCCCTGCCCAAATCGAATCGATAAATCTAGTTCTTGGTTTTGAAAACTTGCGATAGCGAGACTAGGGCTTAGTTGGATGTCTATATTTTGTTCTTGGGCTTGAAATCTACCGAGTCGTGATACTAACCAGCGGCTTGCAAAAGAAGGCAGGGTACTAATGACTAGCTTGTTTGGGTTAGGGTCTTCGATAATTTCCTTTACGCCTTGCTCCAGTAAGTCGAATGCCTGACTTACATAAGTGAACAGGTATTCTCCTTCACTTGTTAAGACAACTTGACGTGTGTGTCTTTCAAATAGTTCCAATTCTAAAGATTGCTCTAATGTTTTTATCTGCTGGCTAACTGCTGCTTGGGTGACATTAAGCTGCTCTGCTGCTGTTTTAAAGCTTAACGATTGTGCTGCATATCGAAAAGCATGAAGAGACTTTAAAGGAGGTAATCGATTTTTTTTCATTAGTGTTTATTTATAGTTAAGTTTTTCTTAATTGTAGGCTTAACTTTCTCGTTTGTCAGTGTTTGTTTTTTAATCGATTATAAAGTCATAGCAAAACACATTAGAGAGGAAAATGTTATGTCTTTACTCTACACAAAGCAAAATCATGTCTGTCTTAAGCAAGTTCAAGCAATAAAACTAAACGCGTTAGAAAAAATTATTAATCACTTTTCTTTAAGCATTAAACGTATTCAGCATAATCGTCGTACACGTCAGCATTTAATGACTTTAAATGAGTATCAGCTTAAAGATATTGGCATTACTAAAGCAGAAGCTTATGAGGAGCTAAAAAAGCCACTGTGGAAATGATTTTTAAGACTCTTTGTCTCGCATCCCGACCTTGTTCAAATTTGAACCACAATGGCGTTAGTATGGCGCCATTGCTTTTTGTTACCTAAAACTATTGGCTATCTGATCATTTTTTGCGCATATTTTAAAGTAGGACAGGAAGTTACATCCATGGAGTGCAGTTTTACTGAAACTAAAATTAAGTTTATTTAGTAAAGGAAGATGCAAAATGAAATATGAAACAGCGTTAGTTGAACGTATTAGGTCCCTACTTGATTCTGATTTCGAAATGCAAGAAAAGGAAATGTTTGGCGGTTATTGCTTTTTACTTAATCGGCATATGTGTATAGGCGTTATTGGCAACAGTCTCCTAACTCGCATAGGCCCAGATCACTATTCAAAATCCCTCGCTCAAAATTATGTTAAGCAGTTTGATTACGCAGGTCGTCCTATGGCGGATGTTGTGTGTGTTGAGGCTGAGCTTATTGAAACCAATGAAGAGTTAGAAAGCTGGCTAGAAAAAGGGCTAAGTTTTGTGAAGAGCTTACCTGAGAAAGGCGCTCCCTCAGAGAAGGTCGCTTAATTATCTGCTATTAAAAAGTTGAAGCGCCTACTTATTATTTTCGGATTTTAAGTTTGTTTGTTCATCTGCGAAGAAAATCTATCTGGTTGCGGCATGTCATGTTCTAAATATTAAACAATATGTTTTACTCAATAGATCATGAGCCAGAGTGTTTAATATGAGTAGTAAGACAGCCGAATCAATCATCCGCGCTTATTATCAGGCGCTGAATGATAAGGATATGATTTCATTCTTTGACCTTTTGTCAGATGATGTTGTGCACGATGTTAACGAAGGTGTGCAAGAACAAGGAAAGACGGCATTTCGATTTTTTATGAATCGTGTCAATCGTAATTATGATGAGCAGATTTCTGATCTTGCTATTATGTTCGATAAATCATGTAATAAGGCAGCGGCCGAATTTATAGTAGAAGGGCATTATCTTGAGAGTGAATTCTCTTTACCCGAAGCCCATGGACAATACTATAAGATAAAAGGCGGCACCTTCTTTGAGTTACAAGACAATCTTATTGTTAGAGTAACCAGTTATTACAATTTGGCCGAGTGGGTGAAACAAGTTGAGCAAACAGATTACTGATTATTTGTGTGTTACTGGTCCTGCTATGCAAGCTTACTTGCCAGATATGGCAAGACTTAGGTTGAAAGTGTTTTATGATTACCCTTATTTGTATGAAGGGGAAATAGAGTATGAGGCTGACTACCTACAAGCATATTTATCTAAACCTGACAGCTTTTTTGTATTGGCATTAGACAATGGTGTCGTTGTTGGTGCAGCAAGCTGTTTGCCTTTGAGTCATGCTAAAACTGAATTTCAACAGCCATTTCTAAAAGCAGGTTGGGATTTAAGTAAAGGCTTTTATTTTGCTGAGTCTGTGCTTTTACCTGAGTATCGTGGACAAGGTGCGGGTTCTATTTTCTTCCGTTTACGAGAAGAAATTGCACTGC
>NZ_AANE01000044.1 GCF_000153025.1 Marinomonas sp. MED121 | reverse complement strand
AACCCGGACGCTAGTTCGGGTGGAGCCACTCTTGAAATACCACCCTGGTATGTTTGAGGTTCTAACTCAGGTCCCTAATCGGGATCGAGGACACTGTGTGGTGGGTAGTTTGACTGGGGCGGTCTCCTCCCAAAGAGTAACGGAGGAGCACGAAGGTGTGCTCAGCATGGTCGGAAATCATGCGAAGAGTGTAAAGGCAAAAGCGCGCTTAACTGCGAGACAGACACGTCGAGCAGGTACGAAAGTAGGTCTTAGTGATCCGGTGGTTCTGTATGGAAGGGCCATCGCTCAACGGATAAAAGGTACTCCGGGGATAACAGGCTGATACCGCCCAAGAGTTCACATCGACGGCGGTGTTTGGCACCTCGATGTCGGCTCATCACATCCTGGGGCTGAAGCCGGTCCCAAGGGTATGGCTGTTCGCCATTTAAAGTGGTACGCGAGCTGGGTTTAGAACGTCGTGAGACAGTTCGGTCCCTATCTGCCGTGGACGTTTGAGATTTGAGAGGAGCTGCTCCTAGTACGAGAGGACCGGAGTGGACGAACCTCTGGTGTTCCGGTTGTCACGCCAGTGGCATTGCCGGGTAGCTACGTTCGGACGGGATAACCGCTGAAAGCATCTAAGCGGGAAGCCTCCCTCAAGATGAGATCTCACTGGAACTTTAAGTTCCCTAAAGAGCCGTTGAAGACTACGACGTTGATAGGCAGGGTGTGTAAGTGCTGTGAGGCATTGAGCTAACCTGTACTAATTGCTCGTGAGGCTTGACCATATAACGCCAAAATGGTTTAGCGTTATATTACGATTTAGAAAGATGGTAAAACATCGCAAGCTGGTTTGAAGCTTGGTTATCGTTAACTTCTCTAACAAAGAGAAGACTATTCAAAAAGTATTGTTAAAGACACCTAATTCGTAAAGTTTGATTGCGTATCAAGCATTACAAACAGAATTTCTTGATAATCACAGAGTCGTTGAACCACCTGATCCCATCCCGAACTCAGAAGTGAAAAGTGGCATCGCCGATGGTAGTGTGGGAGTTCCCATGTGAGAGTAGGTCGTTATCAAGATTAAAATACGAAAAGCCAGTCCAAGCGACTGGTTTTTTTTCGTCTGTCGAAAAGCGAAGAGATAACAACGCATCGCCGATGGTAGGGTAATCCCCCCGAAAAATAATAGAGGTCAGTCGTAGAGTTTTCTAATAAGCTAATTACTAGGAGATCACGATGAAAAATAAAACCTATTCAGACAGTCAAATCATGGGCATCTTAAACCAAGCCGAGGCAGGAGTGCCCGTGGCGGAGCTGTGTCGCGAGCATGGCATTGGTAATTCGACCTTTTATAAGTGGCGAGCCAAGTACGGTGGTATGGATGCCTCTTTAATCACTCGAATGAAAGAACTCGAAGAAGAAAACCGTCGTCTTAAAAAGATGTATGCCGAAGAAAAACTCAAGGCAGAGATCATACAGGAAGCCATGGCAAAAAAGTGGTGAAGGCCGCTGACCGCAAGCCGATGGCCAAACAGGCTGTGGTGACTTATCACCTCAGTATTGCATCTGCCTGTCGGACGTTTAAGATCAGCGAGACCTGCTACCGTTATCAGCCTAAACTTAATGATGAGAATCAGTTGATTGTTGAGCAATTAATCGGGCTGACTCAAAATCAGCGTACCTGGGGCTTTGGGCTATGTTTTCTCTACTTCAGAAATGTCTGTGGTTATCCATGGAACCATAAGCGTGTTTACCGTATTTATCGTGAGCTACAGCTCAACATGCGCATCAAACCTCATAAACGCTTAGTCCGTGAAAAGCCTGAACCCTTAGCGGTGCCAGAACAAATCAATGAATGTTGGTCAATGGATTTTATGCATGATCAACTCTCAGATGGTCGACGTTGCCGTTTGTTTAACGTGATTGATGACTTTAATCGAGAAGGGTTAACTATTGATGCGGACCTATCCTTACCAGCAGAACGTGTTA
>NZ_AANE01000046.1 GCF_000153025.1 Marinomonas sp. MED121 | reverse complement strand
TTAAGGTCGTTGTGTCGGTCGCATTTTGGTCGTCGGTCACGGTCACAGGGATTGTTATCACCTGTGTTTCACCTGCTTCCAAGCTGTCGTAAGACGACGCATCGAAGCTGTAAGAACCGTCCGCATTCAGCGTCAAGCCTTCGACTGTTGACTCGGTGCTGAACACCAAGCTCGCATCGTCAGCCAGATCCACATCGCTGGCACTGATGGTGCCTGTGATGCTCGCGTCTTCTGCCACCGCACCTGTTGCGGCTTCAGCAACTGGCGCATCGTTTGTGCCGGTCACGGTAATCGTTAAGGTCGTTGTGTCGGTCGCATTTTGGTCGTCGGTCACGGTCACAGGGATTGTTATCACCTGTGTTTCACCTGCTTCCAAGCTGTCGTAAGACGACGCATCGAAGCTGTAAGAACCGTCCGCATTCAGCGTCAAGCCTTCGACTGTTGACTCGGTGCTGAACACCAAGCTCGCATCGTCAGCCAGATCCACATCGCTGGCACTGATGGTGCCTGTGATGCTCGCGTCTTCTGCCACCGCACCCTGTTGCGGCTTCAGCAACTGGCGCATCGTTTGTGCCGGTCACGGTAATCGTTAAGGTCGTTGTGTCGGTCGCATTTTGGTCGTCGGTCACGGTCACAGGGATTGTTATCACCTGTGTTTCACCTGCTTCCAAGCTGTCGTAAGACGACGCATCGAAGCTGTAAGAACCGTCCGCATTCAGCGTCAAGCCTTCGACTGTTGACTCGGTGCTGAACACCAAGCTCGCATCGTCAGCCAGATCCACATCGCTGGCACTGATGGTGCCTGTGATGCTCGCGTCTTCTGCCACCGCACCTGTTGCGGCTTCAGCAACTGGCGCATCGTTTGTGCCGGTCACGGTAATCGTTAAGGTCGTTGTGTCGGTCGCATTTTGGTCGTCGGTCACGGTCACAGGGATTGTTATCACCTGTGTTTCACCTGCTTCCAAGCTGTCGTAAGACGACGCATCGAAGCTGTAAGAACCGTCCGCATTCAGCGTCAAGCCTTCGACTGTTGACTCGGTGCTGAACACCAAGCTCGCATCGTCAGCCAGATCCACATCGCTGGCACTGATGGTGCCTGTGATGCTCGCGTCTTCTGCCACCGCACCTGTTGCGGCTTCAGCAACTGGCGCATCGTTTGTGCCGGTCACGGTAATCGTTAAGGTCGTTGTGTCGGTCGCATTTTGGTCGTCGGTCACGGTCACAGGGATTGTTATCACCTGTGTTTCACCTGCTTCCAAGCTGTCGTAAGACGACGCATCGAAGCTGTAAGAACCGTCCGCATTCAGCGTCAAGCCTTCGACTGTTGACTCGGTGCTGAACACCAAGCTCGCATCG
>NZ_AANE01000047.1 GCF_000153025.1 Marinomonas sp. MED121 | reverse complement strand
GCAGCTCCCGGAGACGGTCACAGCTTGTCTGTAAGCGGATGCCGGGAGCAGACAAGCCCGTCAGGGCGCGTCAGCGGGTGTTGGCGGGTGTCGGGGCTGGCTTAACTATGCGGCATCAGAGCAGATTGTACTGAGAGTGCACCATATGCGGTGTGAAATACCGCACAGATGCGTAAGGAGAAAATACCGCATCAGGCGCCATTCGCCATTCAGGCTGCGCAACTGTTGGGAAGGGCGATCGGTGCGGGCCTCTTCGCTATTACGCCAGAATTCGAGCTCGGTACCCCTGAGTCTAGGTCGGACTAGACCTTGTAAAACGACGGCCAGTCCAGTGTGCTGGAAAGCTATTGCAGTAGCAGCATACTCATATATGGCATTGGTACCTCTGATTCAGCCACCTATAATGAGAGCGCTTACTACTCAAGAAGAGCGTTCGATTAAAATGGTGCAGCTACGTCATGTCACTAAAACTGAAAAGATTGTCTTCCCAATTGTTGTGACAGTTTTGGCTGCGGCGTTCTTACCATCAGCGGCACCGCTATTAGGTATGTTCTGTTTTGGTAACTTAATGAAAGAGTCTGGTGTTGTTGATCGTCTAAGTGATACTGCTCAAAACGCTTTGATCAACGTAGTAACCATTATGTTAGGTTTAGGTGTTGGTTCTAAGTTGAGTGCTGAAGACTTCTTAAATGTTGAAACCTTAGGGATCCTGTCTCTTGGTTTGGTTGCCTTCTCTATCGGTACTGCAACAGGTGTGTTGATGGCCAAAGCATTGAACAAGTTCTCTGCTCACGATATAAACCCATTGATTGGTGCAGCAGGGGTATCCGCTGTTCCAATGGCTGCTCGTGTTGCGAACAAAGTGGGTCTGGAAGCGAATAAGCAAAACTTCCTATTGATGCACGCCATGGGGCCAAACGTAGCGGGTGTAATCGGATCTGCAGTAGCTGCGGGTGTTATGCTTAGTTATGCTTTCCAGCACACTGGGGTCATAGCTGTTTCCTGATCTAGGTGACCATCCTAGCACAGGGGGATCGATCCTCTAGAGTCGACCTGCAGGCATGCAAGCTCTGCATTAATGAATCGGCCAACGCGCGGGGAGAGGCGGTTTGCGTATTGGGCGCTCTTCCGCTTCCTCGCTCACTGACTCGCTGCGCTCGGTCGTTCGGCTGCGGCGAGCGGTATCAGCTCACTCAAAGGCGGTAATACGGTTATCCACAGAATCACGGGATAACGCAGGAAAGAACATTCGGGCAGCGTTGGGTCCTGG
>NZ_CH672429.1:1761236-1763949 GCF_000153025.1 Marinomonas sp. MED121 | reverse complement strand
GCTTGTATCAGGCTTTATTAGACGCCATTAGCAAAAGGCCTATTAAAAATCTTTTAGCGATAATCGCATTACCTAATGATGCCAGTATTGCATTACATGAGAAAATTGGCATGAAGAAAGTCGCTCACTTTGAGAAGGTAGGCTATAAGTTTGGGCAATGGGTTGATGTGGGCTATTGGCAAATGAGCTTGCCTGATAACCCTCTATTAAAAGAATGATTGGCTTTAGCGCTAACCTTTCGTGAGAGTGTTATTAAACAATTTTAGAGATAGTGTTTAGAGACAGCCTTAGAGAAGTAAAAAAGCCGATAATCAGAGTCTGATTATCGGCTTTTTGATATTAGTAAATTTACTTATAGCTTAAGCAAGTCTCTACTTCTGCTGCTGCACCTAACACGACAGCGACTCTCTGGTGAATGGCTTCAGGTTGAATATCAAGAATACGATCAGTATGAGTGTGAGCTTTACCGCCAGCTTGTTCAATTAGCATTGCCATAGGGTTAGCTTCGTACATAAGACGTAGTTTGCCTGCTTTGCTAGGATCTTTGTTATCCCAAGGGTAGATAAAGATACCGCCGCGGCAAAGAATACGGTGCACGTCACCTACCATTGCGGCTACCCAACGCATGTTGAAGTTCTTTTCTCTCGGGCCTTCAGCGCCTGCGACAAGGTCATTCACATAGTTTTGCATGCCTTGAGCCCAAAAACGTTGATTGGACATATTAATGGCAAATTCTTGGGTGTTTTGTGAAACACTGACTTTTTCAATGGTTTGAATAAACTCACCTTGTCTTGGGTCGTAAGTGTACATAGATACGCCATCACCTGCTGAGAAAACCAGCATGCTTGAAGGGCCGTAAAGTACATAACCTGCTGCAACTTGCTCACGCCCAGGTATTAAAAAGTCAGCTTCCGTCGCTGCTTGGTCACCCGTTTGGCGATAGATAGAGAAGATGGTGCCGACCATTGAGTTAATATCGATATTGGAAGAGCCATCAAGCGGATCAAAAGCGACAAGGTACTCCCCGTCTGTATTTGCTGGCACTATGTCATCTTCTTCTTCAGAGGCAATCGCACGCACAGAAGGAGAGGTTGATAGGGCAAGTTTAAGCATATCATTAGAGATGACATCTAGCTTTTTCTGCTCTTCACCTTGTACATTCTCATTACCTGCCATTCCGAGAATACCGGCAAGTGAGCCCTGTTGAAGTTTGCCTGAAATATCAATGCAGGTTTTGCTTAAAAGTTGAAGAACCTCTTGTAAAGACACGGGAACAGAACTTGATGCTAAAACGCTGTTTAAGCTTTGCATGACAGAAATCTACCTTAATAGTGGGGATGAGAGTCAAAGTTGTCGAAATTATGCCACTGGTAGACTTAGGTGTCAGCAGCTTTTGGTCAAAGCGAGTGGCAAAAGGTGAGATATAAAAAAGCCGACTAAAAGTAGTCGGCTTTTTCAGACAAGGAATTACCCAAAAATTAGGCTTTTAAAGTCTTAACACCTTCTTCTGTGCCTAGTAGCAAAACATCAGCAGGGCGGCTAGCGAATAAGCCGTTAGTTACCACACCTACTAGACTATTGATCTTATTTTCTAGAGCAACAGCATCTTCAATTTTTAGGTTATACACATCTAAAATTTGGTTACCGTTATCTGTCACGACACCTTCGCGGTAAACCGGGTCACCGCCAAGCTTCACTAATTCACGAGCAACATAGCTACGTGACATAGGAATCACTTCAACGGGTAGTGGGAAGTCGCCCAACACATTTACCAATTTAGATTGGTCAGCAATACAAACAAACTGCTTACTGACGGCTGCAACGATTTTCTCGCGAGTCAGTGCGGCACCGCCACCTTTAATCAAATGCAGGTGGTTGTTAGATTCGTCAGCCCCATCTACATAAACTGCGATATCTGCAACACTGTTTAAATCATATACAGGAATGCCGTGAGACTTAAGGCGTTCTGCTGACGCTTCAGAGCTGGCCACAGTCGCTTCAAACTTAAGTTTGTGCTGAGCGAGCTCGTCAATGAATAGGTTCGCTGTTGAGCCTGTTCCTACACCGACAATGGTGTCGTCTTCAAGAAGGGGAAGTATGTATTCAACCGCGGCTTTGGCAACGGCGAGTTTCAATTCGTCTTGCGTCATTTTCTGCATAACCTTTGTTTAGAGGGCTGGTGGTTCGTATGCTTCGTTGGCTCTTGAAAGTAGCCAGATACGAGTTT
This sequence comes from Marinomonas sp. MED121, assembly GCF_000153025.1. GTDB lineage: Bacteria > Pseudomonadota > Gammaproteobacteria > Pseudomonadales > Marinomonadaceae > Marinomonas. Next base: position 1,761,722 of record NZ_CH672429.1, on the reverse strand, counting down.
CTGGCCATTATAAAGGGTTAAATTCGCTAATGTTACTCATATCACCAGAAAATATTAGGTTAGACGACTTTCGCCTTTGATAGCTGGGCAGTAAATCGGTATATTTCTTGCTCTGTTTTGAACTTTGTTCGCGATGGATGGCGATAATGCCAAGCTAATAATAGATATATGTTTTTTAGGAAAGACTATGCCTCACTCAATCATTAAGAAAATTCTACAAGCCAACGTCTATGACGTCGCGGTAGAAACACCACTGACTCGTGCCAAACAACTTAGCAATCGTTTTGGTAATGAGATTATTTTAAAGCGTGAAGACCTACAGCCAGTTTTCAGCTTTAAGATTCGTGGGGCATATAACAAAATTAGTCAGCTATCACCTGCTCAATTAGCAAATGGGGTGATAGCAGCGTCAGCCGGAAACCATGCACAAGGTTTAGCACTAGCGGCACAAAAGCTAGGGGTAAAAGCGACAATTGTCATGCCTGC
>NZ_CH672429.1:1744576-1760820 GCF_000153025.1 Marinomonas sp. MED121 | reverse complement strand
ATCACAGTCACCACTGACGAAATGTGTGCGGCGATTAAAGACATTTACGATGATACCCGTGCTATCACAGAACCTGCGGGAGCTTGTGCTTTAGCTGGCCTTAAAAAGTACATAGAAGCCACTGGAGCTAAGGATCAGACTCTGATTGCGATTAACTCGGGTGCTAATGTTAACTTTGACCGTTTACGCCATGTGTCAGAACGCGCTGAGTTAGGTGAAAAACGCGAAGCCATTATTGCGGTGAAAATCCCAGAAAGCCCAGGTAGCTTCCGTTCTTTCTGCCAAGCTTTAGAGACACGCAATATTACTGAGTTTAACTATCGTTACAGCGACCCAGAACAAGCGGCGATTTTTGTGGGTGTTCAGCTAGGGGGGCATCCTCATAGTCGAGAAAATCTATTAGACGATTTAAAAGACTATGAGATTGTGGATCTTACTGACGATGAAACCGCTAAGGTGCATATTCGTCATATGATAGGCGGTCACTTAAGAAGCGAAAAAGGCGAGCTACTCTATAGCTTTGAATTTCCAGAGCGCCCTGGCGCTTTGCTAAAATTCTTAAATAGCTTAGGCGGCGAGTGGAATATTTCCATGTTCCATTATCGCAACCATGGTGATGCTTATGGTCGTGTTTTGGTCGGCTTACAAGCGGTTGGAGAAGAGACTGATGTGACGCAATACCTTGATGCGTTAGGTTATCCTTATCAGGACGAAACCAATAATCAGGCGTGTCAGTTGTTCTTTAAATAAGGGCTTCAAAAGCACTAGGTTTAACGCTTTTGAATGTTAACAATAGGAAAGCCCGAGAGTGAAAACTGTCGGGCTTTTTTGTTGGAAGGCATTAGTTCCATGCAAAGAGAGGAGATGCATAGGCACTAACAACCTTCAACAACAAACTTAACATCGAGCCTTGAGCTTTAGAGTGCAAGGTGCTGCTTGACAGCTGTCAGCCCATTACCACCGTCATAGGTGGTTACGCCTTCAAGCCAAGTGTCCAATACATCAGGATTGGCCGTTAACCATTCCTTGGCGGCGACTTTTGGGTTTTTCGCATTATTTAATACTTCGCCTATGATTTCATTTTCCATGGTTAAAGAGAATTTCAGGTTCTGGACTAAGGTCCCAACATTTGAGCATTCTTGGCTGTAACCTTTTCGGCTTAGGGTGTGAATGGTGGCGCCACCATAATTGGGGCCAAAATACTTATCACCACCAGAAAGGTATTTAAGATCAAAGTTAACATTCATTGGGTGAGGCTCCCAACCGAGAAAAACAATGAACTTGTCACGACGAACAGAGCGGTTTACCTGAGTCAACATGGCTTGCTCGCCTGACTCAACAACCTTCCAGTCACCTAGGCCAAAATCATTGCTATCAATCATTTTTTGCAGGTTTTGATTGGCTGGTGCACCGGCTTCGATACCATAGATTTTGCTTCTAAATTGATTCTCAAATTTGTGTAAATCGGCAAAACTTTGCACCCCTGCGTTATATACAAATTCAGGGACAGCCAAGGTGAATTTTACGCCTTCAAGGTTGGTTCGAACCTGGTCGATATCCTCTTTATATTGGTCAATAAAGCCTGATTGCGCTGGCATCCAGTTCCCCATGAAGAGATCAATCTCACCACTTTTTAAGCTTTCAAAGCCAACCGGCACACCTAATAAAAACACTTCGGTTTGATAACCCAGTCCTTCTAAAATGGTACTGGTAATACCATTGGTGGCGCCAATATCTGTCCAGCCAGGATCAGAGAAAGTGACTTTCTGACACTGACTAGGCTCTTGGGCAAGACTTAGGCTAGCGGATAACGCTAAGGTCGCAAGGGCAATACTTTTCACAAGTGGACGATAAGGTAACATCTGCAACATGAGGAAACTCCTTTGTCGTGTAAATGGTCTGTTTTTATTGTTTTAAGTGGGTTAATCAACTTTTGGAAAGCGTGACCTTGCTTCAAGGTCATCAAGGTCAATGTGGTTACGCATGTAAAGCTCACCACTATCAAAGAAAGGCTGGTGGTCCCAGGTTTTCTTTTTACCTTTATTTAGCGCGCCAACGACTAAACGACGACGGCGTTGGCTAATAAGCACATCTTGCGTTAAGGCTTCATGATCCCAACGTTCAGCGGCTTCTGCTCTAAACTGCTTAACCAGTGCTTGATGTTCTGAGTCCTTGGCGAGATTGTTTAGTTCTTTAGGATCAAGTTTAAGGTTGAAGAGTTGGTCTGGGTCTTGGTCACAGCAAATGTACTTGTAATCCCCGCGACGAATCATAAACAAAGGTGCGATCGTGCCTTCGCCAAAGTATTCTGCAATCACTTCATCATGGCCGCCTGTGCCTTCAAGGTGAGGCATGATACTGCGACCTTGAATTGGCATCGCATAATCTTGTTTGGCCTTGTTGGAGGCGATATCGACAAAAGTAGGTAATAAATCCATGGTCGAAACTGACTCAGACACGCGTTTTGGGGTAAAGCGTTTAGGCGAGTGAACTATCATAGGGACACGCACCGAATCTTCGAAGAAGGACATCTTGTACCAAAGGTTACGTTCGCCCAGCATGTCACCATGATCACCGGAAAAGACGATGATGGTATCTTCATCTAAGCCACAATCTCTTAGGGATTTGAGCACTTCGCCAATCTTGTCATCGACATAACTAATAGCGCCATAATAAGCGCGTCTGGCATTTTTAATCTGCTGCTCTGTGATGGGTTGCTCATCATAGGCAAACACATCTTGTAGCCTTAACGAATGAGGGTCTTGCTCAGATTTTGGAATGTCTATTTTAGGGAGTTCAATATCCTCATCCTGATACATGTTCCAATACTCTTCTGGAATAGCATAAGGGTCATGGGGATGAGTAAGAGAGACAGTCAGGCAGAAAGGTCTTTCTTGTTTACCACGAGCATAATCATGCAGATAGCGCTTTGCCTGAAAGGTCACTTCATCATCAAAATCTAATTGGTTGGTGCGAACACAAGGGCCAGCTTGAGTGACTGAACTCATATTGTGATACCAGGTTGGGCGTGTTGTTGGATCATCCCAATTAGGAAACCAACCATAGTCTGCTGGGTAAATGTCTGTGGTTAGCCTGTCTTCAAAACCGTGTAGCTGCTCTGGTCCACAAAAGTGCATCTTGCCAGATAACGCGGTTTGATAGTTTTGCTGGCGTAAGTAATGGGCGAAGGTGGGTATATCGGCAGGTAAATCCGCGGCGTTATCGAATGCACCAATTTTAGCGGGCAACTGGCCTGTCATTAAAACATATCGAGAAGGTGCGCAAAGAGGGCTATTACAATAAGCCGAATCAAAAACGACACCTTCATTAGCGAGCGCTTCGAGGTTAGGTGTCTTGACTAGTTTATGACCGTAAATGGGCAATGCTGATGCAGCTAGCTGATCTGCCATTAAGAATAATATGTTGGGTTGTTTATGTTTCATGAGTTCAACCTGCTTCAAAGTTAAATAATTAGAGCTAATGTTATTTTGGCTCTTGTTTGTTGTTTGTTAGGTTGAACCTAAGAAAATCTTCTGTAAACTGACTGAAATATTATGACTCGGATAAGTTTAACTTATGCCAACGAATGAGGCGTTACCACCACTGCAAAGTTTGGTCGTTTTTGAATCAGCGGCGAGACATCTAAGTTTTACCCGTGCAGCAAGAGAGCTAGGAACAACGCAACCCGCTATCAGTCAGCAGATTAGGGGTCTTGAAGCTAATTTAAACTCTTTATTATTTGTGCGTATTTATCGAGGGGTAGAGCTCACCGAAGCGGGAAACAAGTTGCTATTAGCGACACAAAAAAGCCTGCAATCACTTACGTCTGTTTGCGATGATATTCGCCAACAACCGAAAAATAATCGCATAACAGTGGCGACAGACTTTGCTTTTGCAACATATGGCTTGATGCCTAAGCTCAGTGAGTTTAGAAATTTGTATCAGAATGAGTTTCCAGACATGGATATTCGGCTGCAAACTTCGCAAGCGCCTGAAGTAGAAAATAAGGGTGAAGCAGACATTGTTATCCTGTTTGGTGCAGATCATTATCAGAGTCAGGATAGTTATCAGTTGCTTAGTGAAAAAGTGTATCCAGTTTGCAGTAAAGCCTTGGTTGAAGGTAAGCAGATTGATTCTTTGGCTGACCTTTTAAACTTACCCTTATTAAAGCTAAATGCCTTAAATGGAAAGCCTTGGCTTAACTGGGATGATGTGGCCCATGAGTATGGCCTGACCCTTAACGGTGTTAACGCTCAATTAGAATCAGATAATTTTACGCTGTTAGTACAAGCTGCCTTAGCTGGGCAAGGAGTGAGCCTTGCTTGGTCTCCTTTGGTGGATGACTTAGTGCAGGCGGGTATCTTGGTAGCCTTCCCACAATTTAGCCATAGCTCGAACAATGGCTATCACCTTATTTTTACAAGGCCTGAGGGACGCACTCCCTTAATGCAGGTTTTTGCTCAATGGTTATCCGATAATTTGCAGTCTGATCAGCTCAACTGAGGCTGGGTTTACCCAAACCTATTTATTTTAACTCAAGGGTAAATGTGAATCGCCACTTTAGCTGAAGGGGTAAAATCGGTTATCATACGTGCAATTATTTTACAGTGAAAACGTCGCCAAAGAGTGAGGCTTAAAACACCTTTAAGCCAGCTTGTGCAACGTCAATAGGAAAGACTTTCAGTGAATATTCAAACCCTTCTTAATAACCGTATCCAACAGGCTATGGTTGCGGCAGGCGCGGCTGATGATGCCCCTGCACTTGTTCGTCAATCTGCCAAGGTACAATTTGGTGATTATCAAGCCAATGGCATGATGGGGGTCGCGAAAAAGCTTAAAACCAACCCTCGTGAATTTGCACAGAAAGTCTTAGATCTATTAGACCTATCTGATGTTGCTGATAAAGTTGAGATTGCAGGCCCTGGTTTTATTAACATCTTTTTGAAAAACGATTGGATGTCAGGTGCTTTAGCTAGCTTGCGCAAGAGCGCGCGTTTAGATATCGCTCAAGTAGAAAAAGCGCAAACAATCGTGGTGGATTATTCTTCCCCTAACCTTGCCAAAGAAATGCACGTAGGACATCTAAGATCAACCGTTATTGGTGATGCCGTTGTTCGTACGCTAGAGTTCTTAGGCCATAATGTTGTGCGTCAAAATCACGTGGGTGATTGGGGCACACAATTTGGCATGCTACTGGCGTATATGGAAAGACTGCGTCAAGAAAATACTGAAATCAGCATGGCTTTGTCTGATTTAGAAACCTTCTATCGTGCGGCGAAAACCTGTTTTGATGACGATGAAGCCTTTGCGGCTCGTGCCCGTGAATTGGTTGTTTCCCTGCAATCAGGTGATGAAGAGTGTTTAGCCCTATGGCAGGAGTTTATCAATATCTCTTTAGAGCACTGTGAAGCGACTTATAAAACACTGGGTGTGTCTTTAACTCGTGAAAACGTGATGCCAGAAAGTGCTTATAACGATGATCTACACAATGTGGTTGCAGCGCTAAAAGAGCAGGACTTATTACAAGAATCTAATGGCGCTCAATGTGTCTTCATGGAAGAGTTTGCCAATAAAGAAGGCGAAATTACCCCTGTTATCGTACAGAAAACCGGTGGTGGTTTTTTGTATGCTACTACTGATTTGGCTGCCCTAAGGTATCGTCAAGATGTGCTGAACTTTGATCGTGGTTTGTACTTTGTCGATGCGCGTCAATCTTTGCACTTCCAACAAATCTACACCCTTGGCCGTAAAGCAGGCTTTGTTAAACCTGAAACCAGCCTTGAGCACATGCCTTTTGGTACCGTAATGGGAACCGATGGTAAGCCGTTTAAAACGCGTTCTGGTACCGTAGCTAAGCTATCTGATTTGCTAGCAGAAGCACAAGACAGAGCGTATCAGCTGGTGGCTGAAAAGAATCCAGAAATGGAAGAAGACGAGCTACGTAATATCGGTCGTGTGGTAGGTATTGCCTCAGTTAAGTATGCTGACCTATCGAAAAACCGTACCAGTGATTATGTGTTTAACTGGGATACTATGTTGAGTTTTGAAGGCAATACCGCGCCTTACTTGCTTTACGCTTATTCTCGTGTTGCTAGCATAGTGCGCCGCTCTGAGATTGATGTAGCTAATTTGACCGGTGATATTTCTCTGGCTGAATCTCAAGAGCGCGCTTTAGCGGTTAAGTTGATGCAATTTGAAGAAGCTGTGCAACAGGTTGCTAACGATGGTATGCCTCATAATTTATGTGCTTACCTATACGAGCTTGCTGGCACCTTTATGACCTTCTACGAAGCTTGCCCAATTCTGAATGCGGAAGATGAGCTGAAAAATAGTCGCCTACAATTAGCGTTAAATACCGCTTCTACCCTTAAACAGGGCCTATCTTTATTAGGGATAGAAACCTTAGAGCGTATGTAAAGTATTGCCCCAACGCAGTATTTGAAGATAAAAAGCCAACCTTAGGGTTGGCTTTTTTTGTTTTGAATCAAGTTCAGTCGTAACGCCTGTTTTGATTATTTGAACGCCCTTCTAAATCAATAAGCAGAACTAATATTTCCTTTAATCTTAGGCTTTAGACTTTGCATCTATTGGCATGGATATTGGCTGCTTTTTGCCTATTTCACACACACCAAGCTAGCTAGTGTAAAGGTATTCGTGAGTTAGGTTATTGAAGATAAGGATAGTCATGAAGATACGTTTGAATTTTTCAGTGCGCGCCAAATTAATGTTTATCACAGGCTTAGTGGTCTGCTCTTTTTTACTTTTGTCTAGTATGGCCACCTACCGCGCTAACCAAATGTCTGATTTACAGGATTTAGCGGTAGATTTAAGCCAAGTTAATAGCCAAATGCTCATGTTGCGCCAATATGAAAAGGACTTTCTAACTGAGTTTAATCTCGATAGTTATCAAGGTTTCGAGCAAGAGTATCAAGCTTTGGTAAATAAAATTGCCAAAGTGGAGTTGGGGTTTAATCAATTTGGCGTTGATAAATCACAGGCGTTTAATGAACTAAAAAGCAGTCTTGAAGAGTACCAGCAAGACTTTATTGGCATTTATCAAAGACACACTGAAATAGGTTTAAGCCAAGATCAAGGTCTGCAAGCAAAGCTAAGAGGTAGTATTTTACAGGCGGAAGAGCTTTTACTGATGGCGAACGCAGACTCAAAGCTGATGTTAGATATGCTGACGTTGCGTCGCTTGGAAAAGAACTTTATGTTGCGTAAAGATGCGCTTTATCTTGCCCAGCATAAACGCCAAAGTAAGCTGTTTTATGTGCATATCACCACAAGCAAGCTGCCCAGTCAGGCGAAAAAACAGCTCATTTTAAGTATACGTGGCTATCAATCTGCCTTTACCCAGCTAGTACAGGCTTATGAAGCCTTAGGCTTGACTCAAAGCCAAGGTTTACAAGGTTTGATGCAAGGGTCAGCAGTGGCAACTGTCGACCTGGTTAAAAATCTGGACGTGACCTTAAAGGCGGAAATTCAGCAAGTAGAGCAGCAAGCCAGCTGGCTTAATCTGATGGTCTTTCTTGGGGTGAGTTGTATTAGTGTATGCCTCTTGTTAATGACAACTCGCCTTATCACTAAGCGCTTAAATTCATTAAATGAACACCTTAAGCATATTGCTGATGGTGATGCTGATTTAACGGTAGAACTCAACGCTAAAGGCAATGATGAATTTGCCTTTTTAAGTGAGTCTTTTAACCGTTTTGTCCGCCAACTACAGCATATTTTTATTAATACTAAGGATATCTCTCACCAGCTCGTTTGTGCCGCAGAGCAATCTTCTGTCGCGGCTAAGCAAAGTCGAGAGCATACCAAGGAACAAGAGATGCAAACCAACATGGTGGCGTCCGCGGTTGAGCAAATGTTAGCGACTTCCAAAGAGATATCCCAACATATTCATAGTGCCGCGGATGAGGCAAAGCAGACGAAAAATGCCGCGTTTGAAGGGCGTGATTTATCGGATCAGGCAGGGACCTCTATCACCACTTTATCTGGCAGTATTGCTCAAGCCTCTAAGGTCATTCATCAGCTAGAGTTAGACTCAGGCAATATCGGTATGGTGTTAGATGTGATTCGAGGCATTGCCGAACAAACTAATTTATTAGCCTTGAATGCGGCAATTGAAGCGGCGAGAGCAGGGGAAAGTGGGCGAGGGTTCGCTGTGGTTGCCGATGAAGTGAGATCATTAGCCCAGCGAACTAGTGAATCAACGGAAGAAATTCAAAATCTGATTTTAAGCCTGCAATCAGGTACGAGTCAGTCTGTGGCTGTGATGACTGAAAGTCAGCAGGACATGAATTTAAGTGAAGAGCGTACTAAGCAAAATATGGCGGCAATAGAGCAGATCGTACAAAGTGTGGACAACATATTTGATATGAATACCCAGATAGCGGCGGCCTCTGAACAGCAAGCGCAAACTTCTGAAGAAATCAGCCGTAGTGTGATTAATATTTCTGAGCTCACGGCGCAAACGACAGCCGGTATTATTGAGACTGATCAAGCCAGTGAAAATGTCTATCACCTAGCCAGTGAGCTGAATAAAATGGTCAGTGGCTATCGTACTTAAAACACTGAGTCTTGTTTCGGTCATTTTCTCGTTAAGTAAGCCGCTAAATGACATGACAAAAGCTTGCACCTTGGCGTGATATCAGTAAGCTTCTAGCGCGTTAATCTGATTTTATTTGCTAGGGGAAGAGTATGAAAATTTATGTGGCTTACACTGGTGGTACTATTGGTATGGTGCCATCCGATCATGGCTATGTGCCAGATGCCGCTTTTGCTGATGTGGTTTTGCAAAAGTTAACTCAATACAGCACAGAGCATGAGTTTTTTGTCCACTGTTACCCTGAGCTTATCGATAGCTCCAATGCCGCCCCGTCTGATTGGGTCGCAATAGCGAATGATCTACAATCTAAATGGCAGGAATACGATGGCTTTATGGTATTGCATGGAACAGATACCATGGCTTATACCTCATCGGCTTTAGCCTTTATGTTACAGAATTCGTCTAAGCCTGTGGTTGTGACTGGTTCTCAAATTCCTATGTTTAAAAGCCGTAACGATGCGCTAGACAATGTTTACGGTGCTTTAGATGCCTTGTTAGAAGGGCCTAATGGTGTATTCCTTTTCTTTGGCGGTAAGTTGATTGAAGGGGCACGTGCCCATAAAGCGAATACGAGTGCTCTACAGGCGTTCTCTTCACCTAATGCTTTACTAAGAGGCGAGTTGGGCATTGAGTGGAACTGGCGCAAAATGCACACCAAAAAAGGTGAGCTGATTCAAATCCCTAAAATGCAAAATGATGCGGTTACCCTAGTGCCTATTTTCCCAGGGTTACAGGCTGCACAAATAGAATCATTGCTTTTCCCTCAAGATAAAGAGGGCGTAGTAAAAGGGGCGGTACTATTAACTTACGGTGCAGGTAATGGCCCAGATGCTAACCCAGAATTTTTAGCTTTGTTGAAAAAAGCCAGTGATTCAGGCTGTGTCATTGTTAATGTAAGCCAATGTGGCGCTGGTGCGGTTTCTGCCGGTACTTATGCGGCGGGTTCTGCCTTGGTGCAAGCGGGTGTGATATCGGGCTTAGATATGACCTATGAAGCGGCATTTGCTAAGCTGCACTTCTTGATTGCCACAAATGTAAGCCCCGAAGTGATTAGAGAGACTTTCACACAGCCTTTAGCATATGATGTTAGTGTGTAAGTAACTGCTTACTATCAATTTGTTACTGTTTATTCAATAAAAAAGGAGAAGCTTAATGCTTCTCCTTTTTTATGTTTAAATTTTCAGGTTTAATCTGGTGATGGGTTAAAGCTTATTTGTCGCAAAACGCATGCGAGCTTCTAGGCGGTCAAGTGAGGTTTCTAATTGTTCAAGGTCTTCGATAAAGTTGGTGAACTCTATTTTACTGGGCAATAAGTCTGCTTCTTCTTGCAGATACTCAACTAAATTGAGTTTAAAGCTTTTGCTGGTTTCCTTTGTCCATTGCCATTTACTGCGAAGTAACGGGGCAATAAAAGAGGTGGGCATATCACCAATTTTGTCTGCCAATATCCCTTCCCAATCCAGTTCAAAATTTGCAGAGACTTTATGCAAGGTCATAAGGGTTTGTGCATTGCCCTGAATGCGTAAATCTCCATCAAAGAAGCCATCACCATCCAATAGTTTGCGATAAGCAGAAGAGACGCCTTTAACATGGGTATCTTGTTTTTCGTCAAGCCCTGCTTCGCTCACATGCCCAGGTAAACCTAAGGCAAGGCCTTGCTCTAAAATTTGAATCAAGATTAAAAGGTTAAAGTCTTCGACCTCAATTAAGATTTGTTGGCCTGCTAGTTGACTCAACTTTTGTTGGGAAGCTTGATCTTGTTCCAAGGCAAGGTTGATCGCATGTTCAACGGCTTTCAAGCCTGCTAAGGTGATAAGGCTCATATCATAGGACCTATTAAGGTTAGAGTTAGGATGTTATAGCTGTTTAAATTGAATGCTGCTTGATTGTCTCTGTTGGCCTTCTTGTTCGAGGCGCTGTAAATATAGAGACCAAAGTTCGGCATGATTTTTACCTATGTTATACAGGTAATCCCAGCTATAAAGACCAGAATCATGACCATCATCAAAACTGATTTTTAGGGCATAGTTCCCCGCTGCTTCAAGATTCATAATGGCTACGTCTTTTTTGCCATATTGCAAAATGGGTACTTGCATACCATGGCCTCTGACTTCGGCCGATGGTGAATGAACCCTTAAATACTCAGCACTATAACGAAAGGTAAAACCATCGTTGAAAATAAGTTCAAGTTCTCGGCTTTGCTTATGGTAGTGAATTTTGCTGGGTAAAGGCTTGCTCATTTGGCTTTCCATTTTTTAGGCTAGAAAGACAAAAGAGGTTCAAAAGAACCCCTTTTGTTAGTCGAATCATGAAATATTATAGGATATAGCGGCTTAGGTCTTCATCTTCTACCACTTCACCAAGCTGATCATCCACGTACTCTGCTGTGATATTCACCTCTTGACCATCAGGCATATCACTTGCTGAATAAGAAACCTCCTCCAGCAATCTTTCTAACATAGTATGTAAACGACGAGCACCGATATTCTCAGTTGTTTCATTTACTTTAAAGGCGACCTCGGCAAGACGGTGGATACCTTCTTCAGTGAAGTTAAGAGTAACGCCTTCGGTTGCCGCAAGAGCAACATACTGTTTAGTTAAAGAGGCATTTGGCTCAACCAAAATACGCTTAAAGTCTTCAACCGTCAGAGCATTTAGCTCAACTCGAATTGGGAGGCGACCTTGTAACTCAGGAATCAAGTCAGATGGCTTGGATAAGTGGAAAGCCCCAGAGGCAATAAATAAGATATGATCCGTTTTAATCATGCCGTATTTCGTGCTAACAGTGCAGCCTTCAACAAGAGGTAGTAAATCACGCTGAACCCCTTCACGGGAAACTTCACCACTTGAACGCTCTGAGCTTTTTGCGACTTTATCGATTTCGTCTAAGAAAACGATACCGTTTTGCTCTACTGCTTCAACCGCTTGGGCTTTTAGTTCATCTTCATTGATGAGTTTTGCCGCTTCTTCGTCACGTACTTGACGAAGAGCGTCTTTCACTTTCAATTTACGCTTAGTGGTTTTCTCACCACCAAAGTTAGAAAACATGTTTTGCAACTGGCTGGTCATTTCTTCCATGCCAGGTGGGGTCATGATTTCAACATTGGCAGCTTGTGCCGCAAGATCAATATCGATCTCTTTATCGTCTAATTGGCCTTCACGTAGCTTTTTACGGAAAACTTGGCGAGTGCTGCTGTCTTCCGTTGGCTCAACACCACGTGCTGGTGGTAATAGGGCATCTAGAATACGGTCTTCAGCGGCATCGGCTGCCTTGTTTTGTAGTCGTTCGCTCGCTTGCTCGCGCAGCATTTTAATGGCCATTTCAACCAGATCACGAATGATGGATTCAACATCACGACCGACATAACCCACTTCAGTAAATTTGGTTGCTTCTATCTTGATGAATGGTGCATTGGCAAGCTTCGCCAAACGACGGGCAATCTCTGTTTTACCCACACCTGTTGGCCCTATCATCAAGATGTTTTTGGGGGTTACTTCTGCACGCATGGCTTCAGGTAGTTGCATGCGACGCCAGCGATTACGTAGGGCAATGGCTACGGCTCTTTTGGCTGATTGTTGTCCAATAATATGTTCGTCTAACGCGTTTACCGTTTCTCTTGGCGTCATCTTGCTCATAATCTTATCTCTTAGCTATTCATCATGATTGTCGCTGCATCATGACGGTATAAATTCATATTTCCCGCTAGGTTTTAGGGGGCAAATAACCGTTAAACTGCCTGAGTGTTATCTTCAAGCTGAGGGTCAATCGTAATGCTTTCCACTGTTAATGAGTGGTTGGTGAAAACACAAATATCAGCAGCAATTTTTAGACTTTTTTCCACTATGTCTTGAGCTTTTAGGTCTGTGTTATCAATTAATGCGCGTGCTGATGCTTCTGCATAGTTGCCACCGGAACCTATGGCTAATGCTCCATGTTCTGGTTCGACCACATCACCGTTACCTGTGATGATAAGGGTGCTTTGTTTGTTAGCAACAATAAGCATGGCTTCTAGTTTGCGCAGGGCTTTATCAGAACGCCAATCTTTAGCTAATTCAACGGCCGCACGGACGAGGTCGCCTTGGTATTTCTCTAATTGACCTTCGAAGCGTTCGAATAGGGTAAAAGCGTCTGCTGTACCGCCGGCAAAGCCTGCTACAACTTCATTATGGTAAAGGCGGCGAACTTTACGCGCGTTCCCTTTCATGACGGTATTGCCTAGGGATACTTGGCCATCTCCGCCAACAACGACTTGATTGCCTTTACGTACTGTTAGAATGGTTGTCATTGATCTACTCCAAATTCAATTAAAATAGAAAATGGGGGCAAGCAAGGACTTTTCAAGGATAGAGGTAACACATAGCGAAAAAGTCTTGCGCTTTTGTTTCTAAGAAAGCCTGACTAGGGAAACGACGAATCACTCCTCCCGCCTCAGCTTTTGGATAAAACGCCTGAGACTTAAGACGAGAGTCGCAGCTTAATCGCAGTTTCCCTAGTCTTCCTTAGGGATCTTATAGGAGTAAGCTTGGATGTCTTTATTTGCTAATTTATCTTTGGCGCGGTTCATTTTAGAACGTGACACAAAAGGGCCAACCACAACACGGTACCAGGGCTGGCCATTTTCACCTATGGTTTTGCGTATCTTGGTATCCATGCCTGATAAAATTAGATCTGCACGCATACGGTCCGCATCTTTATCATTACGAAATGAAGCGGCCTGAATCATGTAGAGGAAATCCTGCTCACCTCTTGGGGTGGACTTGTAAGCGTCTACGTGGCTGGTGTCTACTTCGCTGTCTTGCAGAATTTGGTAAAACTCAAAGTTTTCTTTTTCGTCAGTTTTCTTAGCTTCTTTTTTTACCGTTTGTGGAGCCTGTTTTTTCGGCTCGCTGGTTTTTTTCGGCGCAACTTTCTCTTTGGTAACTACAGGCGCAGTGCTACTTTCAGGAGACACTTGGCTCAATTTAAACAGGGCAAAAATAAAGGCTAAAACCACGGCAGGGATTAACAACCACATCCACCATTTTACGGGCTTTGCTTTTGCCAAAGGAGCCTGATGTCGAGTGGCTCCCTTTTTAGATTGGGTCCCTTTACGGGCCATTTGAATAAAATCGAACATGCTTCTCATTAAGGTTTAAAAAACTTGCCACATTATGCGCACTTGCTTAGTAAGTTTCTAGGGGGTCTACATCAATTGCGAAGCGAACTTTGCGTGATTGCGTGTTTTTTTCTAACCATAGACTTAAATGCTCGACTAACTGATGCAAAGGCGCTCTTTGCTTCGACTTGAGCGAGAGTAAATATCTATGTTGTCCCGCTTTTTTTACTATGATGGCAGCATAGGGACCTAAATAATTTATTTCGTCTAATTGCTGTTGATCTAACATCAAACGTACTTGTTGTAGCAGGTTAAACGCTTCGTCTTCATCATGGGATTCTGTTCGAATTAAAACTTGATGACAAAAAGGCGGCCAATCTAAACGCTTCCTTTCTTGTAACTCTTGGGCCGCAAATGCTTGGTAGCCTTGATCACACAAGGTCAGTATCGAATCATGGTCAGGATGATAAGTTTGTAATAGCACTTTACCGGGTTTACTTGAGCGGCCTGCGCGACCTGATACCTGCATGATGAGTTGTGCGGTTCTTTCCATGCCGCGATAATCTGCTGAAAATAAACCCACATCAGCGTCCATGACAACAACCAAGGTAACGTTAGGGAAGTGATGTCCCTTAGCTAGCATTTGGGTGCCGATCAGAATCGCTTGATCATGCTCATGAATTTTATTGGTAATTTGTGTCAGTGCCGACTTTCTTTGGGTGCTGTCTCTATCGACTCGCAGAATAGGGGTATCTTTAAAAACCTTGTTTAATTGGATTTCTATTTGTTCCGTCCCTTCTCCTACCGTAGAAAGCTTTTCACTGCCGCACTCTGGGCATGAATACACGAGAGCTTGATGACGGTCACAGTGATGGCAATGAAGCTTATTGGCCTTTCTATGGACCGTTAAATTAACATCACAGTTGTCGCATTCAGCAATCCAGCCGCAGCTATGGCACATTAGCGTGGGGGCATAACCTCGACGATTTAAAAAGACTAATACTTGCTCTTTTTTAGCCAGGGTTGCTTGCATGGCTTCTAAGGTTTTTTCACTAAAACCATAAAAGAGGGTTTCCCCTCTAAGATCAACTCGCGTCATTTCTGGTAATTTTGCATTACCTGCTCGTTGGCGAAGTTTGAGCCACTGATATTTGTTTTGCCATGCATTTAACAAGCTTTCAAAACAGGGCGTCGCACTACCTAAAATAACAGGAACCTGTGCGGCTTTTGCTCGAACGAGCGCAAGGTCTCTAGCATGATAGCGAAAACCTTCTTGCTGTTTATAAGAGGAATCATGCTCTTCATCTATGATGATTAGGCCTAAATCTGGACAAGGGACAAAAATGCCAGAACGCGTCCCGATAATCACCTTGGCCTTGCTTTGTCGCGCCATCAACCAAGCATCCAGCCTTTCTCTATCATTCATATTGGAATGTAAGAGAACGATGTCTGTATTAAAGCGGTTTTCAAAACGCTTCAGGGTTTGCGGGGTTAAACCTATCTCAGGGACTAATACGAGCGTTTGTTTATCCTGCTGTATCATTTTTTCGATTAAGCGTAAGTAGATCTCAGTTTTACCACTGCCTGTGATGCCGTCTAATAAAGACACATTAAACTCATTCAGCTTGGGCATGAGTGTGTCTAGCGCTTGGGCTTGTTCTGCATTTAATGTATGTGGCACTTCTTTTTGATGGCCGTGATGCTCGACATTCTTACTAAAGTGTTTTTGAACCCGCTGAATCAGTTGTTTTTCTTCCAGTGCTTTGGCTGCACTGGCTGAGAGGGCGTTTAAGGTCATTAGTTGCGGGCTAATGCCATTGGCATGACTTTGTACTGCTGCCAGAAAGTCTTGTTGCCTTGGGGCGCGTTTTAACTCAGCAGGGTCAAATGATTTACCTAACTCTGTGATACACCACCAGTTTTCGGTTCTAAAATCTGCCTTTTCTCCTTTACGTAGCAAGACAGGTAAGGCATGAAAAAGTACCTCGCCAATAGGGTGGTGATAATACCTTTGTGCCCAAGTTGCGAGCGCTAAAATCTCTTTATCCAGTACCGGCTTTTCATCATGCAATGAGGTGATAGGCTTTACTTGGCTTTCATCCCACTCGGTTTCATTTGTTAAGGAAACTATGATGGCAAAGCGAGTGCTATTGCCAAAAGGCACCTTAATACGCATACCTGCTGCTAGCTCATGGCGTAAGGCAATGGCCTTAGGAACGCGATAATCAAATAAAGTGCGCATAGGCACAGCCAAAGCAACTTTGACAAACGCGTAGGGAGTTAATAGCGGTTCTAGCATGAGCTCAGCTTAGCCTTATAAAGATTGAGATTGTTATCTCGTTGGATTTTAAACCTTTTTTACTAAGAACGCCTGATTTAGCGAATAAACGCTCCAAAATAACTTGCCGAATGCTTTAATGACGCCTAAAATACGCGGTTCTTGGAACCAGTGTACAATGTCTGTACAACGAATCGTGCGGTGCTTGGCTCTCTTTGGTATTTATCCTAAGACAAGATCAAGTGGCGGCACACCA
>NZ_CH672429.1:1729221-1744476 GCF_000153025.1 Marinomonas sp. MED121 | reverse complement strand
TTGCTCAATTGGCTTACGTTGTTTCCAAGCATTTACAGCAATGCGTGCTTGCTCTGCTTGGAAGTCAGCAAATTTGGCACTTGAATACGGCTCGCAACCCCTTTAAAGCAAAGGTCGATTACCTCTTCTGCCAAACCAACTGCTTCAAATAACTGAGCACCACGATAAGACGCCATGGTTGAAATTCCCATCTTAGATAGGATTTTCATCAAACCTTTGTTTATCCCTTTACGGTAGTTTGAGTGACAGCTAATTGGGTTACCTAGCACTTCACCGTTGTCTATCATGTCGTTGATTAAACGGAAGCTTAAATAGGGGTAAACCGCTGTAGCACCAAAGCCAAGTAATACCGCAAACTGATGAGGGTCACGGGCAAAACCAGTATCACAAATAATATTAGTATCACAACGCAAACCAGATTGAGTTAGATGGTGATGCACAGCACCTGTCGCCATTGGCGCAGGAATTGGCAACATACCTTTTTCGATATCACGATCTGAAAGAACAACAATCACAGCACCATTCAATACGGCTTCTTCAGCCCCAACTTGCAAGTTTTTAATCGCTTGCTCTAGGCTGATTTCATCTGGATTGTAATTAGTATTTAAACGAGCCAAACGGAAGCGGTAATCATCCATTGCCAATAAACGGCTGAACTTACGCGGCGACAATACAGGTGAAGACAAGATAATACGGTTTGCATGTTTTGGCGTTTCTTCAAACAGGTTGCGTTCACGGCCTATACAGGTTTCCAACGACATAACAATAGATTCACGAAGTGGATCGATTGGTGGGTTAGTCACCTGAGCAAATTTTTGTCTGAAGTAATCAGTAACAGGACGGGTGCGACTAGACATAACCGCCATTGGGGTATCATCCCCCATGGAACCTGTCGCTTCATGGCCACTTTCTGCTAGCGGGCGGAAAATTTGCTCACGCTCTTCAAAGCTAACTTGGAACATTTTTTGATATTCCAACATTTCTTCAGAAGTAAAGTGTTCAAACTCTTGCTTAGATTCAACCAGTAGTGATTCGATTCGAATCGACTCTTGCTTCAACCATTTTTTGTAAGGGTGAGCAACTTTCAAACGATTATCGATATCCGCTGTATGCAATACCTTACCCGTTTGAGTATCAACAACTAACATTTGTCCAGGGCCAACTCGCCCTTTGGCAACCACATCTTCAGGCTTGTAGTTATAGGTACCAATTTCAGATGCTACAGTCATGTAGCCGTTTTTGGTCATCACCCAACGTGCAGGACGTAGACCATTACGGTCCAGCATACACACAGCATGACGGCCATCAGACATTACCAAGCCAGCTGGGCCATCCCAAGGTTCCATGTGCATAGAATTATATTCATAGAAAGCACGTAACTCAGGATCCATGTTTTCCACGTTCTGCCATGCTGGCGGAATGATCATACGTGCAGCACGGAAAATATCCATACCACCCGTTACTAATAACTCAAGCATGTTATCCATAGAAGAAGAGTCAGACCCTGTGGTGTTAACCAAAGGCTTTAATTCTTCCATTTCAGGAATCAGAGGTGATAGTAACTTACTCGAACGCGCCAAAGCCCAGTTACGGTTACCATCAATCGTATTGATCTCACCATTATGAGCCACCATACGAAATGGTTGTGCTAAAGGCCATTTAGGCAAGGTGTTAGTAGAGAAGCGTTGGTGAAAAACACAAATGGCTGTCTGCAGACGCTCATCACCCAAATCCTTATAAAAAGAAGGTAGGTCAACTGGCATCATCAAACCTTTATAAGACAGAACCTTGTCAGATAAAGAGCAAACATAAAAGTTTTCGTATTGTGTTAATGCAATTTCAGCGCGGCGGCGAGCCACAAAAAGACGGGTTGCAAACGTACGGGCATCCATACGGTTACTATCAATGATCACTTGCTCGATACGAGGCAAGCAGTCTATTGCGATTTGACCAAGACAAGCAGGATCAGTTGGCACTTCACGCCAACCCACTAGCTTAAGCCCTTGATCTTTTAATGTTTGACTTAAAACATCGCGCTGTTCATTTGCCAGGGCTTCTTCCTGATCCAAGAACACCATACCCACACCATATAAATCCGATAAGGTGTGATCAAATAGCTTATAAGCTTCTTCACGTAAAAACGCATCAGGCTTCTGAATTAATAAACCACAACCATCACCTGTTTTGCCATCTGCCGCGATACCACCACGGTGTGTCATACAAGTTAATGATTCAATGGCTGTTTTCAACAAATCGTGACTTGCATCGCCTTCCATATGAGCGATCAAACCAAAGCCACAGTTGTCTTTGAACTCACCAGGACGGTAAAGACCTGTATTCATACGCCAACTCCCACAAAATATAAACGTAAAAAACGAGATTAGAATTCTTTGAAGGTATCGCAGACTGACTCGCAATACCTTTATGCTAGCTGACCGACTCACTTTTAAAATGAGATTGACGGCCACTGAAAATTGCCAGCTGTAAATTGACGGCCATATTACCTCGCAATCTCTAATCGCTCAAATTAGCAAAATCAAAGTTTCTGTTATTTTATAGGGATTTAAGGGTGATTTAATGACAGAAAGCAGCAAAACAAAGCATTTTATCTGGTGAGCTTTTTACTCAGCAGGAAATTCCTCTGTTCGAGCAGTTTTTTTAGTGGAAAATGGTTTTTTCGAGTGTTTTTAGAAGATATTTGCTTATTTTGTATAAATGAAGGGCGCTTTTGATTAAAAACAGCTCAATTTTGGTGCACAAAGCAGTTGATAGCCCTGTTTTGAGCAAAGATTTAGAGAATTAAAGGCAAGATTACTGAGCTTTTCGAATATCCTGCTGAATTCCACGTAACCCTCTAGCCCAAGGGGTTAAAGCACGTAAATCTCGGGGTAGATCCTCAATTCCAGCAATAGCTTGGCTTCGATTACGATAAAGACCATACACAACAACAAACCATTCCCTACCATTATGGATAGTTTCAAAGTAGGAAAGACCATCTAGACTGCCTTGATCCCGGATAAAATCCTGTACGGTAGACAGAGTATGAGTACCAAGCAGCTGTAAGGTATAACGATTAGGGTTCTGACTCAGCAGCCAAGTGGTTTTATCAAACCTATCTGAATTACTCGTATTCGTTGTTGTTTCTTGCTGAACAGGCTTCGCCACAACAGGAGCCTGTGTTCTCGTTGCAATAGGAGCAACAACGACAGCACTTTGGCCTGTAGAGGTTTTCACACTTGGAGTCACAGGTTTGGCAGTGCTTCCTGCCGTAACACTTGTTTGGCCCAATGCCTTAGTTGCTAAGGATTTAGTCGTATCAGCTAAGGTTGGAGTTGACTGTGTTGGCTTAGGAAGTGTTCTTGCATCCATTGGGATAGGCGGTAAAGAAAGCGCTTTGTTACTTTCCAACCCTTTTTGGACTTGTTCAATTTTTGCGATCGTTGAAGAAGTTCTTGTTTGATTGCTACTTAATTGGGTATTACTGGTCAAGGGAATGACCTTACCTGTTGATGTTGCAGGTTTAGAGTCAGAGTCATTGAAGATAACGGTGATTAGAATTGCCAACATCACAACGGACAAAAGCGCCATGTGTACCAATGGAAAACCTAAACCAAGCCCTAAACTAAAGTTAAACTTAGCTTTTTCAGTATCTTTTCCCATTAAGCGTCTTGCAACTTGGTTTATCGCTCCTGGGTAACCGCCAGACTCTTGAAAAATGGCTTTGATTTGACGCTCAGTAAAGGGGATATTGATCTCACCACCTATGCTACGCACCCTATGCAAGAGATAAGCTTGAGTTTGCTCAAAAGTATAAGGCGATAAAACTTGAGAATGACTTAGTTGATCGAAGCGTGATTTTTGGTATGTATCAAGGTTGCGTTGAATCGGCTGCTCACTGAATAACACCACATGAGGAACAGCCTGATTCTCATTAGCCAATGCGATCATGTCTAATAACATAGTCACTGCATCGGTATTTAACTCATGGGCATTATCAATTAATAATAATACGCTTTGACCTTGCTGCTCCCTATCCTTAGCGAACTTTAATAAAGGCCCAAAACTGGTATCTATGGTTAAGCCACTAACACCATCAGGGAAGCCTTTATAGATATTTTCCAGTAACTGGCCTGCTGTCATTAGCATGCCACCTTTAACTCTACTAATGATGGCAATATCAGACTGCTGGCGAGCGAACTCTTCCATAAAGGCGGTTTTACCACTGCCTTTATTACCTTCAACAACAAACAACATAGAACTGTAACGACTAAGATGTTCTAACAGAGCAAGTTGTTGATTTCGCTCTTCAGTTGCAAAATAAGGAGCCGAAATTGAGGCAAAGGGATCTCTCAGCATAACCTTCGGTTGCTGATCTAATGCTTCATCCAAATCAAACTGAAAATTTGATTCAGCCATGCTTCCCCTTGCTAATCCACTGCAATACGTTATCCAATATTATTTATGTTAATGCGTGGCTGGATTCTAACGCATCATTTACACCTTCTTCAAACATTGCCATCTCAAAGTCTGATGTGACCCTTGCCTCGCCTAGTTGGTTAAGTAAAACCAGACGTAAACTACCATCAAGCACTTTTTTATCTACCAGCATGCAACGCACAAAAGATTCAAGTGTCATTTCTGTCGGAGGTAAACAAGGAAGGCCAGCCGCTTTTAAGATCGCTTGACTGCGCAAAAGATCTTCATTATTTAAGTTGCCCATGCGCCATGATAAGTCCAACGCCATCATAGTACCTGCAGCAACAGCTTCGCCATGAAGCCAAACACCGTACCCCATTTCAGTTTCGATCGCATGACCATAGGTATGACCTAAATTCAAAATCGCCCGTATTCCATTTTCTTTTTCATCCTGCGCAACCACATTGGCTTTAGCAGCACAAGATCGATAAATCGCGTCAGTAATATGGTCTTGGGATAATGCCATCAACGAATCCATATTCGCTTCCAGCCAATCAAAGAACTCAAGGTCACAAATCATGCCGTACTTGATTACTTCCGCCATCCCCGCAGATAGCTCCCTTGCTGGCAAAGTATGCAAGGAGTCGGTATCTATAATAACGGCTTGGGGCTGATGGAAAGCCCCTATCATGTTTTTACCTAACGCATGATTAACACCGGTTTTTCCGCCAACAGAGGAATCAACTTGTGACAACAAAGTGGTGGGAACTTGAATAAAATTAACCCCTCTTTGATAGGTCGCGGCAGCATAGCCTGCCATATCACCCACAACACCACCACCTAATGCAATAATGGTTGTAGTACGGTTATGACGAACTTCTAACAACCGTGTCATGATCATTTCGTAAGTGGTCAAAGTTTTATACTTTTCACCATCAGGCAAGATACAAGTATCTACTTGATACTCATCACCCAGTAATGAAACTAAAGCATCCAAATACAAAGGCGCAATGGTTTCATTAGTGACTATCATGACCTGTTTGCCAGAAATTGCATCGGCAAATAACTCTTTTTTCTGGCGTATTCCAGCGCCAATATAAATCGGGTAACTACGATCACCAAGATCGACATTCAAGGTACGCATTTAAGAAGCACTCTCTTTTTTCAAATGACGCTTAATCGCATCTAATACTTTATTTGCTACAACTTTGGGATTACGTGAATCAGTTTCTACCACAAGTCCCGCTACATCTCGGTATAGAGGGTCACGAGCCTTAAATAGATTTGTTAGAATTTGCTTCGGATTACCATTTTGTAATAGTGGTCTATGATTGCTTTTAGAGGTTCGAGTCAGCTGCTGTGAAACAGAGGCATAGAGATAAACAACCAAGCCACCTTGACGTAAGATATCTCGATTTTCATCCAGCATTACAGCACCACCACCAGTCGCCATGACAATAGCGCCATATTCTTTAGTTAGTTCCTGTAATGCTTGGGTTTCACGACGACGAAAACCCTCTTCGCCTTCTTTATCAAAAATCCAAGGGATATCCGCCCCTGCATTTTCTTCAATAACTCTATCGGAATCAAAAAATTCACGACCTAAAGATTGTGATAACAAACGACCAATCGTCGTTTTTCCAGCGCCCATTGGGCCCACTAGAATTATATTGGGGGCAATAATCATTATGTTCAAATACATCAGAATTAAACAGAGTTAGGCTATAGCCTAGTAATAAGACATTTGTAGCAGTTTTGGCGTAATAAATACAAGTAATTCGACTTTTTCTTGCCTTTGAGCTTGATGGCGAAACAAAGCACCAACGAAAGGCAGGTCTCCGAAAAAAGGCACCTTACTGGTACTCTCCCACACTTCATCTCGATAAATTCCACCTAACACTAGCGTTTCTTGGTTTCCAACTAGGACCTGCGTATTTATTCGATTTGTTTCTATGCTAGGCACACCATTATACATTTCACCAACGGCATCTTGGTAAATTTTCAAACTTAGCTGGACTTTATCACCCTGCTTTACAAACGGAATCACTTCTAAGGTTAATCCCGCTTGTTTAAACTCAACATGCGTGCCTTCATCATCAGATGTTTGATATGGCACCTCTGTGCCTGACTCAATCTTTGCCATCTGCCCTTCTGCGGTGACAATTTTAGGTTCAGAGACGATATTCGCTAAACCGTTAGACTCTAAAAAGCTTAGGTTAAGGGCAAGCAGGTCATCACTTTTTGCCACCGCAAAAGACAAGCCAGAAGTAGAGCTTGTTGTGGCTAAATCGACTAAACCAGAAGCTGTTGATAGGGTATCCCCTGCTAATTGCCCTTGCCATTCAACCCCTATCTGACTTTCAACTGCATTTTGTACTTGAGCAATACGCGCACTAATTTCAATCTGCCTCAAAGGAGAATCTAACCAACGAACCATTTCAAGTAATTGGGGGCTTGCATGGCAATCTTGGCTAATAATGGAATTGGTCCGATTATCATAAGAAAGTACTAACTTAGGGTACAAAATTTTTAAATGTCGGCTGACATCCTCCGCTAACGCATGCTCAATATGCCAAAACTTCGCTTCGCATCTTTCTTTTACTGGTTTTGAATCAAGGCTTTTTGCTTTTTTCGGCATCAGTACCGCGGTCTCTTCTGCCCAAGTTAATGTCAGCTCATGTTGAGCAGCAATAAATCCCATCAAGTCTCGCCAGTTAACATTTCTTAGGGACAAACTCAGATTCGCATTAATAGCAGGGTTAAGGATCAAACTATTGTCCGTTTGAGCTGCCAACCAAGGAAGGAAATCTTGAATATCTTTATCTTTAACCTGCACATCCATGGCATAGAGGTAAGAGGACTGAAGCCATAGAATCAAACAACACCAGGCTTTAAATCTCATCCTCCTGCTCCCCATATATCATTGATACGCTATCTAATTGCTCTATTTTAGACGCGGTATTATCTAGATTAGAGAGTGTCACGCCTTCAAAATTAGCAAGGTTTAAATAAGGTATCACTAAGTCAGAACGCTCCAAGTCCGCCTGCCTTGTTGCTGATACTTGCTGACGAAATACTGCTTTATCCGCATCTAAGGTCACAAGATTAGCTGCCAATTCAGGCACCCAATCACCTTGGGTTAAGGTTAAGCTAGACTCTCCAACCCTCAGCTTTAAGCTGCGTTTATCGTGCCAGCTCAATGCCGCTTGCACTTCTATCTCTTTTGGCCAATTTCTATAGCCCCTGCGTGCTAATAGGGAATATTTTTTCAAGGCTAACTTTTTAGTCACTAGCTGCAATTCCAAGCGCACATCCAACAATCCAGAAGCAAGCCAATAAATATGTTCTGACTTAGGCCGTAAGGAATATTCATCAAATAAACGATTTAAGATTTTGCTCCAATCTTGATAACTGGCAACACCTTTTAATGAAATGTAATAAGTCAGAAGAGGCGCTTTTGACGACCTAGCGCCTTCTTTTAAATTAGTCAAAGAAGGATGCTTAGCGTTGTGTGTCTCTGCTTGCCAAGTTAGCCAGGTAAAATCAGCCAACCAAGTTGGTTTTTCGGTTTGCAGAATAAGTCGCTGTAGGGCTTGGTCACGCTTCATTAGTTGTACTTGATTAAGCTGTAGTTTTGCTTTTTTCGCCTCTAATTGGGTAAAGCTTGGATACCAACACAGCCCAGCTAACACTATGCTTAAACAAATAGTCACAGGACTCACAACGGGCCATTTTAAATCCTGATAATGGGCAGAAAAGCCCACTAGCTGATCACTCACTCTTCTAGTATTTCTGTATTTGAATAACCACATTTAGAACACTCCTTGTTCTATTATTTTGATTGTCCATCTCTTTTGAAAATAGGGTTAGAGGCTGCAACCATTCATCTTTAAGCAGTAGCTGATAACCTTTCCATTTACTTTGCCATAAGGGATAAATTGTAAGTAGGCGCTCACTACTTAAAGACAAACCTAATCGCGTAATATCATTTTCACTGACAATTGAATTGACCCTTATATCTAAAGGCAAGGACTGAAGTAGCTCTCTGGCAACCTGCGCAGATTCATTGTTTTCAACTTTTGTAAGACTTGAAGTGCTGCGCTTCACCTGTTGCAAACCAAGCTCTGCTCGGGCAAGTGACTGCTTTTCTGACTCATAAAGGTAAAGCAGCAGGAGTTGTGACATGAAAGTTAAGCACAAAAGCAACAACCATGATTTCGCATAACGCTTTAAATATGGTTCGGGCTTCATCTTAGGTTTGAGGCTTAACTGCTCAAGATCAGTAAAGCGATTTGGTCTGACCTTATCATCTGCTAAAAGCGCAAGACAATCCTGAGCAGGTATGATCCCTTTAAAGCGCAGGGGCTTTTGTAAGAAACCAGATGCTAAGTCGAAAATCCTTTTAGGCGCACTTGCAACTTCTATTTGCCAATCATGATTTGGTTCAGAAGTAATACGATATCGGTAACAAACAGAGTTTGGAGCCAAATGGCTTACCTCTGACGCTAACGCCAAAGCCGCTAGGCTTTTTACTTGATGAGAATTAGTGAGGGGGATACGACTTTCAATAGACCTTAACCAGAAATCAGGAACAACCATAAAAAAATGGCAAAATGCATTCTTTACAACCTCTTGTTTTTGAGTCTCCAGCTCATCAATCTGATCACAGTAGTCATCAATACTTAGATTCAAGTCTTGCAAGCTAGACATAGCATGAAGCAAGTCTTCTTCTAACTGTTTGCCTTTTTGCACATAAAAAAATTTCATGCCCTTGGGCAAAGGCACCAAGAGGCAATATTTCGTTAACAACATCATCCATTCCTTGAATTTTGTGTTAAATCATTATCAATCAGCACCCATCCATAGGTGTCATCCCGTTAACCTAAAGCAATTGATAAATCACTCTAGGTACTATTAAGCACCCTAAAATTTAGTCCATTCAAGTGTATAAAACAAAATTAGCTTGAAACCCAGTTTAGAAACTGAGATTTAGCGAAACACATAAAACACGTCCCAAATTTCATTATTGAGTTAGATTACATTTTTAAGGCAAAAAAAAGACACGAATTTGATACAGAGACAGGTAAACTTATTCCCCTCAAACAGGTCACAATTAGGTATAATCTGACTTTGTTTTTATCCAACTTTTTATGATTTTCTCCAACCTAGGTGAGACATGGCCCGCTTTTTTAAAATTTTCTTATTATTATCTTTGTTTGGCGCTGTCTCAGCTGTAGGCATTTCTTATGCTTTTTATAAAAGCGTTGAAGATAAAATCCCTAGCGTTGAAGAAATGCGAGCAACCGAATTACAGGTACCTCTGCGTATTTACACCTTAGATGGCAAACTCATCGAAGAGTTTGGTGAAAAGCGTCGCACCCCCATTTCCTATGAAGAAATCCCGGCTATGTTAGAAGGTGCTGTGCTTGCCGCCGAAGACAGTAATTTCTATGGTCACCCTGGTGTCGACATTATGGGTTTGGCACGTTCAGCGCTGCAAATTCTTACCACAGGGCATATTGTCGGCGGTGGTAGTACCATCACAATGCAAGTTGCGAGAAACTACTTCCTTACCTTTGAGCAAACCTTCGTCCGTAAATTTACCGAAATCATTATTGCGCTAAAAATGGAGCAAGAGCTCTCCAAACAAGAAATCCTTGAGCTCTACATGAATAAGATTTACTTAGGTAAAAGTTCCTATGGTTTCCAAGCCGCGGCGCAAGTGTATTACAACACCACATTAGATAAGCTAAATTTGGCACAAATTGCCATGATTGCCGGTTTACCCAAAGCGCCTTCAAGCTTTAACCCTATCAACCGTCCTTCCCGTGCCTTGATTCGTCGTAACTGGATTTTACAGCGCATGCTTTTCCTTGGCATGATTAATAAAGACAGCTACGAAGAAGCAGTAGCCGCTCCGATTACCGCTAAGAACTATGGTATCCAATCTGAAGTCAGCGCTGATTATGTGGCTGAGATGGTGCGTGCAGAGTTATTCCAAACCTTTGGTAAAGCCCTTTATGAAGAAGGCATGAGCGTTTACACCACCATAGACTCTCGCTTACAAGAGTCTGCTAACGACGCAATTCTCTTTGGCCTTTCAAGTTATGACGAACGACATGGTTATCGCGGCTCAGATGAGACCCGTCCTGACCTTGTTGAAGCACAGCTAGAAGAGCAAGTTAAAGAGCTGAAGAAGTTCTCTAAAGTTGGCAAATGGCAATCGGCTTTAGTGCTATCGACTGAAGAAAAAACCGCAGAAATTCGCCTTGATAACGGTGAAAGAGTAGAGCTTAGCTGGAATGCAATGAAATGGGCAAAACCCTTTATTGATAATGACAAACAAGGAAGCAAACCAAAATTAGTACAAGATATTTTGGTAAAAGGCGATATTATTCGTGTCAAACCTGACAGCAAACTTGGTTGGAAGCTTTCTCAAATTCCATTAGCACAAAGCGCGCTTATTTCATTAAACAGCAAAAATGGAGCCATTCAGTCCTTAGTGGGCGGCCTTAACTTTAGCCATAACAAATTTAACCGTGTGACTCAGTCTAAACGCCAACCTGGCTCTAGTTTTAAACCTTTTATCTACTCTAGCGCGATTTCATCTGGTTATAGCGCGGCGAGCATTATTAATGATGCGCCAGTGGTCTTTAACGACCCTAACCTTGCCAGTGCTTGGCGTCCGACGAACGATGGCGGCAAGTTTTATGGCCCCACTCGAATTCGCCAAGCCTTGTATCGCTCACAAAATATTGTATCAGTAAGATTGCTGGACGAAATGGGAGTGAGGCCAACGCTTGAGTTCCTGCGTCGTTTTGGCTTTGATCCACAAGAGTTACCCAACAACCTGTCCTTATCGCTTGGTAGTGCTAACTTATCTCCCTTACAAATTGCCACAGGTTACGCTGTCTTATCTAACGGCGGTTTCCAAGTTAAGCCTTATATTATCGACAAGGTATTAGGCCGTGATGGTGAGGAATTATATCGTTCCAGACCTATTACTGTGTGCGAACGTTGTACACCACTTGAGCTTGAAGAAGAAACAGAAGCGTCTCTAGCAAGTGCCCTATTCGACACAGATGAAGGGGTTCAAACCCTGCCCGTTGCTCCTCAGGTGCTAGACCCAGAAGTGGATTACATCGTCTACGACATGATGCGTGATGTGATTAAATACGGTACTGGTCGACGTGCCCGTGTACTTAAGCGCGATGATATTGCAGGTAAAACCGGTACCACTAACGATGGCCGTGATGCTTGGTTCTCAGGCTTTAATGGGGAGGTTGTTACCACCGTATGGAGCGGCTTTGACAACTCACAACCGCTTGGCCGTGGCGAATGGGGCGGGTCAGTTTCATTACCAACTTGGATCGAATATATGCGTGATGCCTTGGCCAATACCGAGCCCTCTTACATCGACAAACCCTCAAGCCTAGTCACAGTGAGAATCGACCCTAAAACGGGAGAGCGCGCGCAACCTGGCCAAAAAGATGCCATCTTTGAAGTCTTTCGCGAAGAGAATGTACCTGAAATTAAATTAGCCAGTACCCAAACCGGCACCATTAGTTCTGATAATGCCGGTATTAATGAAATCATTGAAGCCAAAGAAGAGCCTATTTTAGAAGAGCTTTTCTAATTCAAATTAAATTCCCCCTCTCCTAAAACCCCTTACCCACACCTTGTTGAAACCTTCAACAAGGTGGTCACTTACTAACAAACGTTAAAGAAGAGGATGGCAGCGAAGGCGAAAAGGCTTTTCACAGCAGCATCCTCGCTTTAAATGCCCAAGAGCCCGCTGTTAAAATCATATTTAGGCCCCTAAAACCAGACCTCAAAATGAATAGATCACACTAACATTAGTGATCTAATCGCTTTACCTTCTCCTATCCCTAGCCCTAGTTCTATTCATATCCCTATCCCAATCCCAATCTCTAGCCTTGGTCCGTTTAGCAACAGATTGCAACTTTTTAGAGGGTTTATTTTTCACTCCCCCCCAATCTTTTCGGCTAAAAAAGTTCTTGAAGGCGAGGCCTAAGCCTTTTAAGAGGATAGGGAGGTTTTTAATATACTTATTCATCTTCACTTTGGCCTCCATGCCCACTCACATTAATAACAGAGCCTTGAACGCTCGCTCAAGCTGTTTATCTGAGCCCTTTATATAAGTACCTGAGATAAATCGCAAATTTGTTAAGCATGCATCAATTACTCGGCCTATAGCCTAACGTTCTTTTTCTATAGACATAAAAAAAGCCGGATCTAAAATCCGGCTTTTTCAATACCTAATAACAGACTTAGAAGCGTTCTAGATCTGTTAGTGGGTAGAAGTCAGGGTAAGGTAGAGACGCTACACCTGAATCAACAGCAGCTTGTGCAACAGCACCAGATACAACAGTCAATAGACGGCTATCTAGTGGCTTAGGCAAGATGTAAGCCTTACCAAATTCCATTACTTCGCCATTGTAAGCAGCAACAACTTCAGCTGGCGCTGGCTCTTTCGCTAGATCTTTAAGCGCGTGAACAGCCGCAACTTTCATTTCTTCGTTGATCTTAGTTGCGCGAACATCTAAAGCACCACGGAAGATGAATGGGAAGCCAAGTACGTTGTTTAC
The DNA here is from genome assembly GCF_000153025.1 of Marinomonas sp. MED121. GTDB lineage: Bacteria > Pseudomonadota > Gammaproteobacteria > Pseudomonadales > Marinomonadaceae > Marinomonas. Next base: position 1,731,451 of record NZ_CH672429.1, on the reverse strand, counting down.
CTGGTTAGGGTAGTCAGAGCGACCTGTTGCCATGATTAGGTCATCACGTGTTGCGTGAGCTAATTCTGGGCTAATTTCTGGATCAGGGTTAGAACAAGCAAAGACAACTGGGTTAGCAGCCATTTTTGTTAGTTGCTCTGCAGACAATAGGTTAGGACCAGATACACCGATAAATACATCAGCGCCATCAATTGCATCGTCCAGAGTGCGCTTATCAGTATCGATAGCGAACATTGCCTTGTATTGGTTTAGGTCATCACGACCAGAGTGGATCACACCCTTACGGTCCAATACATAAATGTTTTCACGTTGCGCACCACAGCTGATGATAAGCTTCATGCATGCAGTCGCAGCAGCACCCGCGCCTAGGCAAACAATTTTAGCGGTTGCTATGTCTTTACCTTGCAGCTCTAGTGCGTTTAGAAGACCCGCAGCCGTTACAATCGCTGTACCGTGTTGGTCATCATGGAACACTGGAATACTACATTTTTCGATTAACTGACGCTCAATCTCAAAACATTCAGGTGCTTTAATATCTTCTAAGTTGATACCACCGTATGTGTTCGCAATGCGAGCGACAGTATCGATAAAAGCTTGTGGGCTTTCAGATTCAACTTCAACATCAACCGAGTTAACACCAGCAAAGCGTTTGAAAAGTACGCCTTTACCTTCCATAACTGGTTTTGACGCTAATGGGCCAAGATTACCTAGACCTAGAATAGCGGAGCCGTCAGAAATTACGGCAACTAGGTTACCCTTACCTGTATAGCGGTAAGCAGTTTCAGGGTCTTTTGCAATTTCACGACAAGGTTCAGCAACACCAGGGCTATATGCTAAAGACAGGTCACGAGCTGTCTCTGTCGCCTTAGTAATAGTGACACTAAGCTTTCCTGGAACTGGGTGTTCATGATATTCAAGCGCGGCTTGTTTCAAATCTTCGGCCATTGTAATGATTTCCGTTTAGGTGTTTTTAGACAATTATTGGATTATTTTTTTATTATGCAGCAGTACTCTAACGTTATTGGCATAAAACCAATAATAACTTATCTGTATATAGTTTCTCTTTTAGAGAATAAATACCAGAATAATAATTTCAGATAGTGAAAAATGACATCACCATTATGAAATATCATACTTAGATCTTTCCTATTGTAGTACTAACAGCAAATCATTGGGGTGTTTTATTAGTAATATCCATGATTTGTGTTCGGCTTTTTTAGAGGTTCTAAAATATTGCCATCCTCGCGCTTGAAGGTGCTGCCCCTCCAGCCGAAAAACAGCTTGCTCAGACCACTGATCAGCATAAGCTTTAGGTAAATTAATGCTTAAACCCTGTTTGGTTTTAAGCCACCATCCACCTCGATTACGGGTAACAGATGTTATGGTTAGATTTGCGACAACAAAACCCGCTTGTGGCTGCCATTGTTGTGTCTTGCGCCAGACTCCAAGCTGCTGCTTTTTAGCCTGCGCCTCTGCCTTAATTAAACAAGTTTGGTATTTAATATTTGGCGGTATTGCAATTCGATAACCTAATCCATGGGATATTAACTGACTTCCAATAGAAATTCGATCAATATCAAATAAGTAGTATAAATATCGTCCATATCTGTCTCTTTTATCAGGCCCTTCTTGATAATAGATATACTCATTTTCAAATTGCTTCAAAAATTGGTAGGCCTGCCAAGCGTAGTCCTGATGCTCACCGGTTTGATGATTCAATTCGGGGGTGTTAACACCAACCAAACGAATACTTTTATCATCAGTGCCATCCTCCGCTTTTAAAATCAGAGTATCCCCATCAACAACACGTTTAACATATGCTTTTTTGAGACCATTCTGGGCGATACAGTATGGCTTCAAATCAGCATTTAAACTGGCTGCCATTAGGCTTGAGTTAAATAACAGGCATAAAAAAAGCGCCAATAAAAATTGACGCTTTTTTTGAGAGTTAATCATTCGATTAAATAATATATCAATATTACTTAGTAGAACGACGTGCTCCGAAACGCTTGTTGAAGCGATCAACACGACCACCAGTATCAAGCATTTTTTGCTGACCTGTGTAGAAAGGGTGGCATTGGCTGCACACATCAATGTGAAGATCTTTACCTAAAGTAGTGTTTAGGTTTAGTGTATTACCGCAAGTACAAGTTGCTGTAATCGCTGCATAAGTAGGATGGATATCTTTTTTCATAACGATCGCCTTAAAGTTTTGGTGTGCCGCCACTTG
>NZ_CH672429.1:1599069-1729121 GCF_000153025.1 Marinomonas sp. MED121 | reverse complement strand
TTTCGAGAAATACGCGGATTTAGTTAATAATCGTCCCGCTTCTATGTTGCGTGATTTATTTGCTATCTCTGAAGATGCTAAGCCCATTGAATTAGATACGGTCGAATCTTCTGCTGCCATTTTGCAGCGTTTTGACTCTGCCGGTATGTCTTTAGGTGCCTTATCTCCAGAAGCCCACGAAGCGCTGGCACAAGCAATGAATGAACTAGGCTGTCGTTCTAACTCCGGTGAAGGGGGTGAAGATGCCTCTCGTCATGGCACTGAACGCCGCTCTAAGATTAAACAGATCGCCTCAGGCCGATTTGGTGTGACGCCAGAATACTTGGTGAATGCTGAAGTGCTGCAAATCAAAGTGGCACAGGGTGCTAAGCCGGGCGAAGGTGGTCAGTTACCTGGTGGTAAAGTGAATGGTCTGATTGCGCGTTTGCGTTATGCAGTACCTGGTGTGACCTTGATTTCACCGCCACCACATCACGATATTTACTCTATCGAAGATTTAGCTCAGCTAATCTTTGACTTGAAGCAAGTCAATCCTGAAGCCCTCGTTTCTGTGAAACTGGTATCTGAGCCGGGTGTGGGTACGATTGCTGCTGGTGTTGCCAAAGCTTATGCGGATTTAATTACTATCTCTGGTTATGACGGTGGTACTGCGGCATCGCCTTTGACTTCTATTCGTCATGCGGGCTCTCCATGGGAGCTAGGTTTAGCTGAAGCTCAACAGGCACTGCGTGCAAACGATCTACGTGGCAAGATTCGCCTACAAACAGACGGCGGCCTAAAAACAGGTTTAGATGTTGTTAAAGCGGCTATTCTAGGTGCTGAAAGCTTTGGTTTCGGTACCACGCCTATGGTTGCTATGGGTTGTAAGTTCTTACGTATCTGTCATCTCAACAACTGTGCGACAGGGGTTGCAACTCAAGATCAGCATCTACGTGATGACTACTTCTTGGGTACTGTTGATATGATCAAAAACTTCTTCCTATTTATGGCAGAAGATACTCGTCTATGGTTGGCTAAGTTAGGTGTTGCCTCACTTCAAGACTTGATTGGTCGTACGGATTTGTTAACCATTCTAGAGGGTGAAAATGACAAGCAAGCAGGCTTGGATCTAACACCGATTCTAAATAATGATGCGATCCCAGCAGATAAACCTCAATACTGTGAGATTCCATTAAACCCACCACATGATAAGGGTGAACATGCACTTAAAATGTGGGATGCGGTTAAAGGTGTTATCGAAGAGAAAGAAGGTGGTGAGTTCGAATTTAACGTAACTAACTGCGACCGTTCAATTGGTGGACGCCTATCGGGTGAAATTGCCAAACGTTACGGTAACCAAGGCATGAATGATGCGCCGCTTACGCTTAAGTTGACTGGTACAGCGGGTCAGAGTTTTGGTGTTTGGAATGCGGGCGGTCTTAACATGTACCTAGAAGGTGATGCGAACGACTATGTGGGTAAAGGTATGACAGGTGGTAAGCTTGTTGTGCGTCCACCGCGTGCGTCTAGCTTTAATTCACAAGACAGTGCCATTATAGGTAACACCTGCTTGTATGGTGCCACAGGCGGTAAACTATTTGCAGCAGGTACAGCAGGCGAACGTTTTGCGGTTCGTAACTCAGGTGCTCATGCGGTAGTTGAAGGTGCAGGTGATCACTGTTGTGAATATATGACAGGGGGTTCTGTCACCATTTTGGGAAATACTGGCCATAACTTTGGTGCCGGTATGACAGGTGGTTTCGCTTATGTATTAGACCTGAACCGTACCTTTGTTGATAAGTACAACCATGAATTGGTAGAGATCCACCGTATTGGTACTGAGTTAACTGAAGAATACCGTTCTCATTTACGTACAGTGATTGAAGAATATGTTGCAGAAACAGGAAGTGAGTGGGGTCATGAGATCCTAGATAACTTCTATGATTACATAGGTAAATTTTGGTTGGTTAAACCAAAAGCAGCGAGCCTAGATGCGTTACTAGATAATACTCGTGAGCGTCCAGAGTAATTGCTGATTTAGTTTTGGAGCCTAGTTGCTAGGCTCCTTGTTTATCCAATCTATATATTTTTAGTGTTACTTCTGACTCAAATAGGAGTGAGAAGGACCATAGGAGATGCCGCTTATGACTGGGCGTTTAAACAACGTATTTCAATTCGTTGAAGTGGATCGCGAAGATCCAAGTAAGAAACCTTTAATTACACGTAAAGGTCAATTTGTTGAGATCTACAAGCCGTTTGAAGAACCTGCGGCAAAAGAACAGTCTCACCGTTGTCTTGAGTGTGGTAACCCTTATTGTGAATGGAAATGTCCTGTTCATAACTATATCCCTAATTGGCTAAAGCTGGTTAGTGAGGGCAATATTCTTGAAGCAGCTGAATTGAGTCATCAGACTAACTCTTTACCAGAAGTGTGTGGACGAGTATGTCCTCAAGACCGTCTTTGCGAAGGCGCTTGTACCTTAGGTGAAGGGGGTTTTGGTGCGGTAACTATTGGCTCGGTGGAAAAGTACATCACAGATACGGCCTTTGCCTTAGGCTGGCGTCCCGACATGTCGAAAGTTGTGCCTGTTGATAAAACAGTAGCGATTGTCGGTGCAGGGCCTGCAGGCCTTGCCTGTGCTGACATTTTAGTACGTAACGGTGTTAAGCCTGTTGTTTTTGATAAGAACCCAGAAATTGGTGGTTTGTTAACCTTTGGTATTCCAGAGTTTAAGCTTGAAAAAACGGTGATGACGCGTCGACGTGAAGTCTTCGAAGAAATGGGCGTAGAGTTCGTTTTAGGTACGTCTGTTGGAGATGATGTTCCGTTTGAGCATGTACTTGAAGAATATGATGCCGTATTCCTAGGTATGGGGACTTATAAGTACATGAAAGGTGGCTTCCCAGGTGAAGATCTGCCAGGTGTGCATGATGCTTTAGACTTCCTTGTATCGAATGTGAATAAGAACCTAGGTTTTCAAGAAAACGAAGAAGACTTTGTTAACTTGAAAGGCAAAAAAGTGATTGTACTGGGTGGTGGTGATACTGCCATGGACTGTAACCGTACCTCGATTCGTCAAGGTGCTAAGTCGGTGCACTGTGCTTATCGTCGTGATGAAGAAAATATGCCTGGTTCACGTAAAGAAGTACAAAATGCGAAAGAAGAAGGGGTAAACTTCTTGTTCAATCGCCAACCTGTTGAAATTGTTGGTGATGGTAAGGTAGAAGGCATTAAGGTTGTGCAAACCCAAATGGGTGAGCCTGATGAAAATGGTCGTCGTTCTGCTGAAATCGTCGAAGGTAGCGAAGAAATCTTACCTGCTGATGCGGTATTGGTTGCCTTTGGCTTCCAACCAAGTCCAGCGCCTTGGTTTGAAAAATTTGGTATAGATACGGATGCTCGTGGTCGTGTTATTGCACCTAAGTGCAATAAGTTTATGTACCAGACAACAAATGAGAAAATCTTTGCTGGTGGTGACATGGTACGTGGCTCTGATTTGGTGGTAACTGCTATTGATGAAGGTCGTAAAGCGGCAGAAGGTATCATGGACTTCTTAGACGTTTAAACGGTTATTTCTCTGTTTTGTTTAGCCTGGCTAAACGCCCGAATAGTATGGCTTACAGGGAAAATAAAAAATCAAAAAAAAGCCGCTTTCTTAGTCAAATAAGGGGCGGTTTTTTTGTTTTTCATATGAGGCTGCATTACTATGAGTAACCAAGAAATGGCGAATTCAAGAGAGGAAGTCATGGCAGAAGAACCCACTAGACCAGAAGAATGGGAATGTTGCGAATCCTCTTGCACACCGTGTGTGTGGGATACCTATTATGAAGATATGCGTGAGTGGAAAGCGGCTCAAAAGGCGGCCAAAGCAAAAGCCATATCAGATAGCGACAAAACAGAAAAATAAAGACAGCACGAGTTTGCTCTAAGCAGCCTTAAACGACCTATGTTTATCTGATTTCCCTGCCTAGTTGTCCAAAATAGACAATTCGTCCTCGCTTATTTGCCAATCTATTCTTGCCTCAATATATTGGGGCTTTCGATGAACAGCATTAGTTAAAGGTTATCCCTATATGGCAATTCAAAACTCTGATTCTAACGAATTTGTATTGAAAGCATCTTGTACTGCTAAAAGCGGTATAGTCGCCGCAGTGACCTCTTATATCGCCTCACAAGGTTGTTATATTTCAGAGCTTAATCAGTATGTAGATGAAGATAGTGAACAGTTCTTTATGCGAGCTGTATGTCGTATTGAGACAGGCGAAAAAACAGTAGATGAAATTCGTGACGGATTTTCGGCTGTAGCAGATCCTTTTGATATCAAATGGGAATTACATGCTAAGGCGACGCTGATGCGGGTTTTATTGATGGTCAGTAAATTTGATCATTGTCTGGATAATTTACTCTATCGCCACCGTAAAGGTGAGTTACCGATGGAGATTACAGCCATAGTGTCGAACCATAAGGACTTACGTCCTATGGCAGAGCGTGAAGGGATTCGATTTGTTCATTTACCTGTAACCAAAGAAAATAAGCGTGAGCAAGAATTAGCCCTGATGGACATAGTGAATGAAACAGAAACCGACCTGGTTGTTTTAGCACGTTATATGCAAATCTTGTCTGATAGCTTGTGTAAAGAGTTAAATGGTCGAGCGATTAATATTCATCACTCCTTCCTACCTGGCTTTAAAGGTGCGAAACCTTACCATCAGGCTTTTGATCGCGGTGTGAAGCTGATTGGAGCAACGGCTCATTATGTTACGCCAGACCTAGATGAAGGGCCTATTATTGCCCAGTCTGTACAGCCAGTGGATCATACTTATAACCCTGAGATGCTGGTTTCAGTCGGCCGTGATACAGAAACGGTTGCACTTGCTCGTGCATTACAATTGCATATTGAGCATAGGGTTTTCCTTGATGGTAACAAAACAGTGGTATTTAAATAATCTAGCGATTATTTATGTGCTTGTCTGTGACGTTTAAAAAGCCCCGAGTAAGTGACTTACTCGGGGCTTTTTAATTATGGTCTTTTCTTAAAGTTATTTAACTTTGACCGTTTATTGTGGACTGGCATCTAAGCTAGGGTTATTCTTAGCTAGCAATTGCATACTCTCTTCTGCAAAGCCGTTACCCGCCTCTGTATAGAAGTTAAAGACATTATCAATACCAGAAGCCATCAGCGGCTCTCTTTCATCCTGATAGCGTGCTATGGCCGCTACCTTGCCTTTGAAGCCAGCTTTGCGCAATTGAATCGTGATATTGCTACAGTCTTCTATGGAAGGTAGCGCAAGTAAAACGAGTTTATAGTGAGAGACGTCAAACTTCTCCCATAAATCTGCATCTTCACCGTCTCCAAAAAAGACATTATGACCTTCGGCTTTAAGCCTATCTATGCGCAATCTATCTGCGTCCATGCCAACCGCACTATTAGGCATAATACGGTTTAATGAATGAAAACTACCACAACCAACACGACCTAGTCCCACCACTAGCACATCTGCTTGCGCGGGCTGAATAAAAGTATCGACCGCCAAAGGTTCTGCTTTTTCAAAGCTGCGAATAATACGTTGGTAAGTATGGTAAATATCATGAGCTCGGCGATACAGTAGACTGGTTACAACAAATGAGATTGAGACCGCTAAAGCTAAGATCACAAGAAACTCTTTATCTAGCCAACCTGAATCGACACTTAATTGGGCAACAATTAAGCCAAATTCACTGTAATTACTTAAGGCTAATGCAGTCAAGAATGCGGTACGGCCTCTGAGTCTTAATAAAATAAAGAGTCCGAAGAAGAGTGCAAACTTGAGAATTAGTGCAAAAGAGACAAGGAAGGCTGACACCAACATGTCTAAGGTTGGCAGTGCAGTAAAGCCAATTGACAGGAAAAAGGCGATTAAGAATAGATCCTTAAAGCCCATTAGGGATTTTGTCAGCTCACTGGCTTTTGGATGAGAGCTTAATAATATGCCAAAAATAAGTGCGCCTAGGTCGCCTTTCACATTGAATAAATAAAACAGCTCATAGCCAGCGAGGGCTAAAAAAATACCCGCAAGAGGCAGCATTTCTCCGTGACCTGCTTTATTCAGTACGATACCAAATAAAGGCCTCGCGAAGATCAGACCAAATAGGGCAAGCGCGCCAATGCTTGGAATCGTGCCTGTAGCGACAACTAAGAAGATAACGGCAACTATGTCCTGCATCACGAGAATAGCCAGTGATATCTGACCATGGCGGGTTTTAAGCTCGCCACTTTCTTCTAACAGCTTAATGATACAAACCGTACTACTAAAGCTGAGTGCGAAGCCCACAAGGGCTGAAGTTTGCCAATCTAAAGAGGTGAAATAAGGCAAACTTAAAGCGAACCCAAAAAGGCACATGGCAATAAAAAGCACTGACCAGAGCAGCATGTTTGATAAGGTGCCTGCCCAAATTTCACGTTTCAGTAGGTCTTTAACATGTAACTTCAGACCAATGGTGAATAGCATCAAGGTGATGCCTAAATCTGCAATCGTATTGAGGGAGTCGCTGGGTTGGATACCATAGGCATTAAGGGCAAAGCCGGCAATTAGAAAGCCAATAAGAGGAGGTAAATTAATCAGTTTGACTAATAAGCCACAAACGAAGGCAAATAATATCCAAATAAATTCCATATAATTCCAAGATAAGTAAAAGGTTGAAAAATCAATGATAAAGCAAAGCTGTGTTAAGGCGAATAGGGATTTAGTAATGCTTTTGTGAGTTTCGAGACTTTTGTCAAAGAAGATAAATCAGGCTTATAAAAAGCCTGATTTATTGCGCTAAAAAGTGAGTATACGGGATAAATTTGGCAGTTTGATGTCACCCGAAGCTGCCAAGTTGAAGCGCCTGCTTAGCGTTGATCCGGTAGTAATAACCAAAGCCTGCCATAATGCTTTAGCTGACTGGCGTAATGGTGTGCTTCTTCACCGATTCCTTGATACCAGTCGATATGGCCTGCTCCTTTTATTGCGCCACCTTTATCTTGTGCGAGTAAAAGGCGATATTCATGGTGAATTAATTCACCTGCTGCATCTAGGATAGGGAGTTCGCCTAAGAGTACAGAGCCTAATGGAATAACTTTTGGGTCCACTGCAATTGAGTATTTTGGTGTGAGAGGGACGTTTGCTGCACCAACTGGTTTAGTGAGCCCTTCTTTAAAGAAGAGGTAACTTGGGTTAGTGGTGAGTATTTCTCTCTGTCTCTCTGGATTTGCGATGAGCCAATCCTTGATTGCTTGCGCTGACATATCTTCTTTGGCAATCTCGTCTTTTTCAATCAGTACCTTGCCAAGGCTTCGATACTCATGACCATTTACGCCACCCCAAGATAATAGTGCCTGGCTGCCATCTTCGTATTGCACAACACCAGAGCCTTGAACTTGTAAGAAAAAATTATCAATTAAGCTACTGCTATAAGCTATTTCAAGCCCCTTGCCTTGCAGTACGTTTTCGAAATCTATTTGGTCCCTATCCGGAAACGCTTGTCCCTCAAAGTTTTGAGGTTTGCGATAAAGAGGGTAGATGAATTCACCTTGTGCTTCTTTACGAACCTCAATAACTGGAACGTAATAACCTGTGACTTGTACATTGCCACGACCATCTTGTCCTCGTAACTGATAGGCTTTAATTTGATGGTTTTGTGTTGGATTTAACAGCCAGTTCTCTATTAGCGAAACCGATGTATTAAGCGCTTGATTATCAACTTGAAAATCTTCTAGTTGGTATATATCTGATGCACTTTTACGGGATAAAAACCTTGCTTGTTGCTTAAGGCCCTCTAAGAAAGTTTCATCTGGGTAGGCTAAAGCAGGTGGTAATCTTTCCTCTAAATAAAGGCTGTCACGGGATAAGGCTTGTGTGTCCCTGCCATTGTTTACAAAATCATTGCTGTCATGAATTTCTTGTTTGCTACAGGCAAACAAGGAAAGAGCTAAAATACACAGACCGGTAGACTTAATAAAAGACATAAAATATAAACATATTAGAATAAGGTGATTCGCATAGTATCATGCTCCTTTTCAGCTTTCTTGTTTAAAATATTTAAATCCTAAGTCACTGTTTTGGTGTATTAATTCGCTATAGTTCTCGGGTTTCATTGGTTTATATAGGCCAAACCCTTGGCCAATTTGGCAACCCCATTCTAATAATTGGTTGATGGTCTGTTGGCCTTCAACCCCTTCGGCGACAGTCTGAGCACCGAGTTCACTTATCAAGGTAACAAGAGTTTTACAGAGGGTGAAATTAGCATCGTCCTTATGTAGGTTTTGAATAAACATACGGTCAATTTTAATTTCGGCAGGAGAGAGCACCATGACACTGTGCATTGAGCTATAGCCTGCGCCAAAGTCATCAATAGACAGTCTGAAGCCTGCGTCTTTCAAGGTCTTGATGTTATTCTCTACGGTATTGTTGTGTTCAAAAAAACTACTTTCAGTCACTTCTAAAATAAAGCTATCTGGCGATACTTTATGGCGCAGACTCAGGTTTACGACTTGATGAGCAAAGTCGCTTCTTAGCATATCTTTGGCTGAAACATTGATGGATAAATGACGATTTATAATGAGATGTCTGTTTTCTGCTACCCAAGCAAATACTTTATTAATGATCATCTGAGTAATCATATAAATCATGCCGGCACTTTCAGCCAGAGGAATAAATTCATCGGGTCCAATACGGCCCATTTCATCATTATGCCAGCGAATTAATACTTCTCCTCCAATAATACGGCCACTGGAAAGTTCTACCTGAGGCTGAACTTCAAAGCTTAATCTTTGCTCTCTTACATCCTCTTTTAAACGCGCAAGTAGTTTGTGTTGATAAACATGGTTCACTTGATAGCGTTGACTAAACAAGCTCCAGGGCTCATTGCAAAGATTATTCACATCCGCCGCAATGAGCGAATAACGAAACAAGGTATCAAGGTGGTTGGAGTGTTCGGGGTAGAGGGCAGCACCTATGCTGTATTGATGCTGCATATCAAAATGTTCGATGGATACAATGTCATCCAATGTCGATTGTAATTCTTTAATTAAAATGCCGATTTTATGCTTGTCTTTGCATAAAAAAGCCAGTGTATTGGTGCTTGTTTTGATCAAGCTGGCAATCTCTTTGTTAGGTAAGGTAAAGACGACTGCATCCTCATGCTGCAGCAGGTGTAGATTGAGAATTAGGGCAGTTTGCCTGATGGCAATATCGGCTTTTTCTGGGCCAAAAACATGATTCATAGAGTGCTGACTTGTGAACTGAATTGTGACTAAAGCAAAGCTTCCCTGAGTAAGGGTTAACTTCTTTAATTCTTCTTGCAGTTGGGTGAAGTAAAAGCGGCGATTAGGTAAGCCTGTATGAAGGTCCGTGACAAGCTGGTGCTGTCTAGAGACCTTGTTGCTGTGGGAGTTTTCAGCAAAGGCAAAAGAAAAACCTATCAGTTCTATGATGGTGCTAATAGGGTAAATATTGGCGCTAATATTGTTATAAGGAATGATGTTAAGAAAAATGAGAGAAGAAATACAACTTCCAAAAATGACACATGACCAAGCTATAAGGTAACTCTTGATCGCCCAGCTTTTATTCTTGCCGACAGTGCTTAGGGTAATTAAGCAGCCGCCGCTGATAAGTAATTGCAAACCGATAAATGAAACAATCAGTTCTTGGTGGCTGATAAACGTACTAATGAGTAAGTAAAAACCTAAAACAAAATCACCGTAAAAACGTTTTTTCCATAAGGAAGGGTGTGCACTTTCAATATGAAGGAAATACAGGCTTAACCGGTAAATGCTCCATAAGGTGAGGATATTAATGCTTGCTTTAAATTGATTTAAAAAAGTAAAAATAGCATCGGGTAGAAGCCAAACCCCCATGCCGCTAGTAATACAAATATCAAGAATTAAACTGACATTTAGGACTAGGTAGTAAATAAAGGCAGCAGATCGAAAGAAAGAATAAACAGCGATATTGTAAAGCAACAAAAGAAGGAGGGCTGAACTTAAAAAGGTCCAAATAACTTTTTGCTCAATTTTAGCGTTTTCTGCTGCTTTATCTAAATAAAAAGCCATGGGTGAAAGTAAGCTGCTATTAGACTTTTTACGAATTAATAATTGAGACTCAAATTTTTCAGATAAAGGCAGTGTCAGCCAAATGGCATCTTTATCTGAGTTTGGGTACCACTCTTGCTGAGATCCTTTTTGCCAGCTTTTTATTTGTCGGCCATTTGTCAGCAAATAAAAATTGAGCTCATCAATCATGGTGTTGGAGAACTTTAGTTCTACCTGTTTGATTTCTTTTGATGCTAGCGGTAATCGAATTTTATGCCAAAATACGGCATCAGAATAACCTTGCGATTCAGAGTAAAGTTCGTTCGAAAAATCTAATTGGTGTAACGCTTCTCTGCCATTTAAGGAGGATCTTGTATTTAAGCTAAATAAGCCATTACCTGAGCTTTCTTTTTTGCTGGTTAGAATCTCTTTCCCTAGATATTGTCCATTGAATTGCTCGAATGTCATCTGCTGAGACATAAGTGTGTCACTCGTAAAAAGAGTGACTAAAAATAGAATAAGATAGTTATGCATTTAACACCGTCCAATGGTCGCTACACAGGTAGAAGAGCTTAAAAAATGAAAAAAATGAACCTCCCTTTTCTTTTGTCAAGAAAATGTCAGTAGCTCTATTTAAAGTGTAGTTAATAATTTTTTTAGCAACAGGGACTAAAGTCGTAGATGGCGGGGAATTAGCGCAAGAATTGAATTCAAATGTTATGCATATGATTGACTTATAAGGTGTTCATACGCTTTACGTAATTTAATAAATTTTTTCGCATCACCCCCTTTATCGGGGTGCGCTTTTTTAACTAAGAGGCGATATGCCCGCTTTATCTCTGATTTTGTTGGGTTTTCTTTGATACCTAATAACTTGAGTGCGTTTTCAGTATCCTCTTGATTAAACAGCTTGTTGTAGAAGCCTTTAAGCAGGGCTTCTACATCTTCAGCATTGGTATTGTCATATTCATCCCAATCAAGATAATAAGCGGCAAGTTTCGCTTCGGCGCCATCCTCGACTTCACTGGATTGACTGGCTTCTATTTGTGCCACTGCTTCTAGATGAATTTGTAAAGGGGAAATGTAAAGTCTCACTTCATCTTCTTGCCAAAGCTGACTTTGCAATTGATAAAGGGCGTTCATGATAAGGAAGTGTTTGCGAAATAACTTAAGGTTAGGGTCGTCACCTAACTCGTCAAAGATGGGTGCTTGACGCTCTAATTGACGTAATAACTCAAATTCACTGATACCCTGATCACTGGCTTCAAGTATGCTTAATATGGGCTGAATTAATGGATTATTCACAAACTCACCTAAAATTACATAAGAAATCTAGATTAAGTGTAATCTAGCTTACCAGTTAAAGAAGAGAATTTTGTTTAGCCTTTGTTAAGTGTTGAAAATAAGTTTAGCAAAGATAAGCTGAGTATAAAGGCTGAATCCATGGAGTAACTTGTGCCCATCCTTATTTTAGCACTGATTGTTTTAATTCTGGCACCCACCCTATGGGTGCGTTATATCCTAAAGCGCTACGGTAAGAATCGACCTGATCTTGCCGGCACGGGTAGTGAGCTCGCAAAACACTTACTTGAAAAGCATGGTGCGAGTAGCGTAAAGGTAGAGTCTTTAGAGAAAAATGAACACCATTATGACCCAAATGCAAAAACCATTCGCTTAGGGCCGCAATCCTATCAAGCAAAATCTCTCACCGCTGTTGCAGTGGCTGCCCATGAAGTGGGTCATGCATTGGCGTATCATAATGATGATAAGGTCACCTTGTTAAGTAAACGTTATGCGCCATTGGCAAAGTTAGTAAGACGATTAGCGTTATCCTTACTCATGTTATGGCCAGTGATTTCAGTGGTTATTCATATCCCCTATGCATTACCACTTCATGCTTTGGTGGTTTTTTTAAGCGGTTTTTGTTTGGCCTTCGTCTATTTAGCCATGCTACCTGAAGAGTGGGATGCAAGCTTTAATAAAGCTTTGCCAATCTTGATAGAGGGCCGATATTTAGCGCCACAGGATTACCCGAAAATAAAGAAAATTTTAACCGCTTGCGCTTTAACTTATGTGGCGCAAGCATTATTAAATGTACTCTTTTTTTGGCGCTGGTTTAGACGCTAATAAATTAAACGCAATTAGCTATTTTCAGCTTTCACCGCTTTGACTAGTACAGACGTATCCATACGATTTAGGCCCTGATCTTGTAGGCTTTTATAACTAAGGTCTACTTTTTCAGTTAAAGGTAGCTTGATGTTATGACGCTCTGCTTCTTCAAGACATATGGCTAAATCTTTACGCATCCAATCAATGGCAAAGCCAAAATCGAATTCATCTTTTGCCATCGTCTCTAAGCGGTTAGCCATCTGCCAAGAGCCCGCAGCTCCATGCTTTAAGGTGTTAACCACTTGGGCAATATCAAGATCGGCTTTTTGTGCCAGCATTAAAGCTTCACTCAAGCCTTGTAACACCCCAGTGATACAAATTTGGTTCACCATTTTACAACGCTGACCTTGGCCATTAGGGCCTAATAGCTGTGCTTGTTTAGCAAAGCTGTTCATAACAGGTAAAGCCTTATCAAAGCTTGCTTGAGCACCGCCACACATAATGGTTAATGCCCCATTTTCAGCCCCAGCTTGACCACCAGAGACCGGTGCATCAATAAAACTCACCTCTTGTTTTTCACAGGCTTGCTGTAACTCAATTGCAAGATCTGCTGACGTGGTGGTATGGTCAACTAAAATGCTGCCTGCTTTTAGACCTGCTAATACACCTTCTTCACCATAAATAACACTGCGCACATCATTATCGTTACCGACACAGACAAAAACTATATCCGCGCCAGCAGCGGCTTCTTTTGGTGTACTAGCAAATGTGCCAGTAAACTCAGTAGCCCACTTTTCTGCTTTGCCTTGGCTACGGTTGAAGACAGTAACAGGGTAGTCATGTTTACTGAGATGGCCTGCCATTGGATAGCCCATAACGCCTAAGCCGATAAATGCAGTTTTAATTGTCTTCATGTTGAGTTCCTTATGCTGAAAGTGACTAGCTAGATGAGGCATAAAGGTTAATTTTCAAATTAACCTATGTCAATTGTTATATTGCCATAGATTTTTTATGTCATTTGTATTTAGATAGCGCTTTAAAGAGGGTTTAATTGCATATAGCGCAAGTAAAAGCGCTAATTTAGATTGAAAATAGTCATTTTATGAGGGTCTAGGTTCTGTGACAGCCGCTAAGTATGTTGAAATCGCCAGAAAGATAGAGTCAAGAATAGAAGTAGGTCAATATCCAGAAGGGAGCAAATTACCGACTCATCGATCATTGGCAGACAGTCTTTCAACCACGGCGGTGACCGTGGCCAAAGCCTATAACTTATTGACAGAAATGGGGCTGGTAGAATCCTTTGTCGGACGGGGGAGCTATGTCAAAAAACTGCCTCAATTAAAACACGTGATTCAATCAGAACGAGAGGAAAAGGATAAAAACTTTTCTATCCTACAACCTTGTTTTGGTGATCAATTAAGCCAATTACAAACGACGTTTAGTCAAATCTTTACCCAGCAAATGAGTGCTCAACTTTTTTCTTATCGTGAAGATACAGGCTCTATAGCGCATAAAGAAGCAGGCCGTTTATGGTGTGAAACTTATGGCTTAGAGGTTAGCCGTGCTGAGCAAATATTGCTCTGTAATGGTGCCCAACATGCCTTATCTAGCTTGATCGAATGCTATAGCAAGGAAGGAGACTATATTGCCTTAGAAGCGCAAACTTACCCTGGTGTGATTGCCATAATAAAAAGCTTAGGGCGCAAACCCATCGCTGTTTCTATGGATGAATATGGAATGCAGGCTGAGGCGCTAGATAAAGTATGTGAGCAATTTAAGCCTAGTCTCGTTGTCGTCGTACCTTCTCACCAAAATCCCACCACAGTGACTATGCCCAAAGCGCGAAGACAGGCAATTGCAGAAGTGATTCAACAATATCCAGTTTGGTTATTAGAAGATGATATTTATGCTTTTTTGAACCAAGAGCGAGTGCCAGCAATAACTAACTTAGTGCCGGAAAAAAGCTTTTATATCAGTAGTTTGTCCAAAGCCATTAGCCCAGGTTTACGATGTGGTTTTATTAAAGCACCGCAAAGTCAGGTGTCTCATGTGAGTGAGTATATTCGTACCATGGTCTGGCATGCTTCTGCATTTATGTTTGAGTGCGCACAAAGGTTAATTGATTCCGGCATGGCGTTTGAAATGGCTGCTGAACAAAAGATTATCGCCGAGCGAAGGCAGGAAATTGCGAAACAAATGCTAGGCCAAGTCTTGCCCGATGTAATCTTTCAGTGCCAAGCATCTAGTTATCATATTTGGTTGACCTTACCGCCAAGCTGGCAGCTTGACGGCTTAGTGCAAATCGCTAAAGAGCATGGGGTATTAGTGAGTAGCGGCCAATTTTTTGAAGCTCAAAATCAGCCAAGCCATAGTGTTCGAATCTCTTTGATGGCGATTGCGGATGACGCTGTCTTTCAATCTGGTTTGATGCAGCTGGTCAGTTTGATTAAGCGAGAAAGCTCCAGTGTGATACCTGTTTAAAAGAGATGAACCTGATAATAATAAATTCATACTTTTGTCAGATTATTGTCATGACTAGAGTTCACATTAGATAAGCCTACTGTTAATCTGTCTTTTTAGTCAGAATTAATAAAAAGTAAATCAATGATAAATTAATCTATCGCTAACATAATAACAAACACCATCTAATCGGAGCTCATATATGTCTTTGTTGCGTCAATCTTTACCATTTTTAGTGGGTCCAGCCATTGTCGGCTCTCTTTTGCTAAGCCAGAGTGCTTTAGCTCAAACAGTAGCGTTAAGAGTTATGGAAACCACGGATATTCACATGCATATCCAAGATTATGATTACTACAAAGATAGCCAAAGTAACTCAGTGGGTTTATCTAAAGTCGCAACCCTAATTCGCCAAGCACGTGCTGAAGTCACTAACTCTGTTTTGGTTGATAATGGTGATTTACTTCAAGGCACACCGCTAGGTGATTATGTGGCTAAGGGTAAGGTGCTTAAGTTTGGAGAAACTCACCCTGCATTCAAAGCTATGAACCTACTTGGTTATGACGCCGCTAATATTGGTAACCATGAATTTAACTATGGTTTAGACTTTTTGATGAAGTCCCTAAGCGGCGCTAACTTCCCTTATGTGGTTGCTAACGTTTACTTTGATGACGGTGATGATGACGCCACTAACGATCAAAACTACTTCCAGCCTTATATTATTAAAGACAAGGACGTAATTGACTCTGAAGGTAACAAGCAAACCATCAAAATAGGTTATATCGGTTTTACTCCACCACAGATTATGACCTGGGATAAAGCCAATCTTACGGGTAAGGTAATCTCTAAAGATATTGTTGAAACAGCAAGAAAGTTTGTTCCAGAAATGAAAGCCAAGGGTGCGGATGTCATAGTCGCTATCCCTCATTCCGGTATGTATGACACCCCCCGTGAAGGCATGGATGAGCACGCGACTTATTACCTCGCTAAGGTCGAAGGTATCGATGCCATCATGTTTGGCCACTCTCATCGCGTTTTTCCAGGCGATAAAGCCCTTGATGCTTACGAAGGTGTCGACTCAGATAAAGGCACGGTTTTTGGTGTGGCTGCGACTATGCCAGGCTTTTGGGGAAGCCACCTAGGTGTGGTTGATCTGACTCTAGAGCAGGAAAACGGCAAGTGGCAAGTGGTTGATGGTACGGGTTCTGTACGTGCTATCGCAAAGCGTGAAGGGCGCAAGAGTATTCCTTTAGTTAATGCTGCAGCAGACATTAACAAGGTGGTAGAAGAAGACCACCAAGGTACCTTAGCTTACATGCGTAAGAAAGTGGGTGAAACCACTGCGGATATCAATAGTTTCTTTGCACTCGTTCAAGATGACCCTTCTATTCAAGTCGTGAATCAAGCGCAAACCTGGTACGTGAAAAATATCGTACAGGGCACGTCATTTGACGGCTTGCCTATCCTATCGGCGGGTGCGCCATTTAAAGCCGGTGGCCGAGGTGGCGCGGATTATTATACGGATGTGAAAAAAGGGGATATCGCCCTTAAAAATGTCAGCGACCTTTATATTTACCCGAACGATCTAAAAGTGGTGAAGTTAAATGGTGCTCAAATCGTCGAGTGGCTTGAGTTCTCTGCGGGCCAGTTTAATCAAATCGATACGACTAATACGAGTTCTGCTCAGCAGTTGGTAAATACTAGCTTCCCAACTTATAACTTTGATGTGATTGATGGCATTAATTATCAAATCGATGTGACTCAGCCTGCCCGTTACGAAAGTAAAGGTGCCATGGTGAGTGCAGATAATCAAAGAATCAAAAATGTAACCTTTCAAGGTAAAGCGATTGACCTTAGCCAAGACTTCCTCGTTGCGACTAACAATTACCGTGCTGGTGGTGGCGGACACTTTCCTAACCTAGATGGATCGACCATAGTTATCGATGCACCCGATAAGAACCGCGATGTTGTGGCTAATTATCTATTGTCTCAATCGACCATTTCACCTAAAGCCGACGGTAACTGGGAGTTTGCAGATACACTAGCTAATACAAAAGTTGTGTTTAAAACCTCTCCAAAAGGTAAGGCGGTTGCGTCAGATAATGTTGAATTTGATAAAGACCTTGATGATGGCTTTGCTCAGTTCTTATTAAAATAAGTCGGGTTGCTTACACGAAAAGTTAAGCAAAACCCTTAAAAAACGTGAAGTAAAACAAAAGCCTTATTGGGGGTTCTATGCCCAATAAGGCTTTTTTATTGCCGCAAACTTAAGTGGAAACGTGACTTCATTGATGCTTCAAGCTAATTTAGAGGTAAAGTCTTTAGAGTTAAGGTATTAGCACAAGGAGAAGAGTATGTTTATCAAAGGCCAAGCTGTCACCTTAAGATCACTTGACGCTGAAGATGCCGAGGTATTTTACCTCTGGTCACAGGATAGAGAGGTGACTCAATTTAGTGTTTCTTCTTATGCTTTTCCTCAAGCTCAAAGTGAAATCTGTGCTTGGTTAAACAAGGTTAATCAGGACAGAAAAAGCGTCATGTTCGGGATTTGCTGTATTAAAACAGGCAAGTTGGTGGGCTACACAGGGCTAGTATCAATTAGCCAAATAAACCGCAGCGCCGAATACTTTATTCTCATCGGGGACAAGCACTACTGGGGCAAAGGTGTCGCCACTAATGTCACTCAATTAGTGACGGCTTATGCTTTTCGCGATTTAGGCTTGCATAGATTGGAGCTTACTGCATTTGTTGATAATAAAGCGGCAATTAGGGCCTATGAAAATGCGGGCTATCAACATGAAGGGATTCAGCGACAAGCAGGTTTTCGGCACGGTGGCTTTTATGACAAGGTACAAATGTCCGTGTTAGTCACAGATGATATGCCGGAGCAAAAGCCGATTACACTCGCTGCAACCGAAGTTTCCCAGTCAGGTATTGAGCATAAAGACGATGCAATCTCGTTAAGTGCTAATTTGCATGACTTATCGAAAGAACAAGATAAATAATCTTGTTTATGAAATGACGCAACAGAATCAGCCTAAACCACTGATTCTGCTTAGTTGAAATAAAAGGCAAGTTGAAATAAAAGGTAAGTTAAAACCACTCATCCTGCATGGTTAGACAAGTATCATCATTGGCTTGCAGTAACTTGGCCTGATGCTCAATTTCAGGTAACTCCCAACGAATGTAGTATTGCGCTGCTTGTAGTTTTCCTTGGTAGAAATGTTCATCCGTTTCGTGCGGTTTAAGGTCGAGAGCTTGCTGTGCGAGTACTGCTTGCTTAAGCCAGATCCAGCTGACTAACACACGACCAAACATGTCTAAATAGAGGTTGGCATTGGCAAGGCCTAGCTCAATTTTTCCTTTGCCTAAGGTCATCATCAACATCATGGTGGTATTGTCTAAGGTTTTAAGTGCGGCTTGCAGAGCATCTGCAAATTCGCGAATACGGCCTTCTTGCAGGTTGACATCTTGCTTAATGGTTTTAAGTATCTTCTTCATTTCTTTTGACATGGCTTGATAGCCCGCCATGTCTTTCATGGGTACTTTACGGGCCAATAAATCTAAACCATGGATGCCATCAGTACCTTCGTGAATGGCATTAAGTCGATTGTCTCGATAATACTGTTCTACCGGATATTCACGGATATAGCCTGAGCCACCTAAAATCTGTATCGCGAGCTCATTGGCTTTTAAGCCGTATTTAGACGGGAAGCTTTTGACGATAGGTGTGATGAGGTCTAATAGAGTAAACGCGGCTTTTCTGTCTTCTTCTGTTGCCCCTGTTTGGCTGTCTTCAAACAAAGAGGAAGCATATAAACATAATGCGAGAGAGCCTTCTGAGTAGGCTTTTTGCGCCAATAACATTCGGCGAACATCTGCATGCTCGACAATATTGACTTGCTTACTGCTAGGGTCTCTGTCGGTTGGTGGACGGCCTTGTGGTCGATTGCGGGCATATTCTAGAGAGTAGTTATACCCTTGGTAGCCTAACAGGCTAGCACCTGAACCCACGCTAATGCGAGCCTCGTTCATTAGCTGAAACATATAGCTCAGACCTTTATTTTCTTCGCCCACTAGGTAGCCGACAGCACCATCTTTTTCACCAAAATTGAGTACGGTAGAAGTGGCGTTTTTATAGCCCATTTTATGGAGAAGACCTGCCAGTGCCACATCGTTACGCTCGCCTAAACTGCCATCTTCGTTCACCAGTACTTTAGGGCAAATAAACATGGAAATGCCTTTTGTACCCGCTGGTGCATCTTCAACTCGGGCAAGTACCATGTGGATGATGTTATCTGTGAGAGATTGGTCCCCCCCAGTGATAAACATCTTTTGGCCAAAGATGCGATAAGTGCCGTCTGTTTGAGGTTTAGCGCTGGTGGTAATATCCGCAAGGGCTGAACCTTGACCAGGCTCTGTGAGTGCCATGGTGCCTGCAAAACGGCCATCCATCATAGGAGGGAGGTAAGTGGCTTTGTGTTCTTCACTGGCAAAACTGCGTACTAGGTTAGCAGCGCCAAGGGTTAAAAATGGATAGACAGTGGTAGAAGGGTTGGCGGCGGTAATATAACCCATGGCAGCGCGTAGAATGATCTCTGGCATTTGTGATCCGCCTTCTTCAAAGTCGTAAGCGGCTCCTAAAAAACCCGCTTCAGCATAGGCATCCCAAGCCGCTTGTGTTTCCGGAATAAGATGAACCTTTTCGCCATCAAAACTAGGTTCGTTTTCATCTCCTTTGCTGTTGTGATTAGCAAAGTATTTTTGCGCTATCGTTTTGGCTGTGTCTAAGGTGGTGTTAAAGATCTCTCGTGAGTGTTCCTGATATCTAGGTCGTTCTAATAATGCTTGGGTATCCAGAAACTCGTAGAGTAAAAATTCAATATCACGATCATCAATTAATTTAACGTCAGACATAGCACTTCCTTTTGAATAGATTAAATGTGTATTTGTTATTTTTCTAAATTTAATTATTACCATAAATCATATGATGAAGTGAGGTGCTATAGCTAGTACCGAATTTAAATAGTGTGGTACTTAAGTATTTTAGGCTGGTGTAACAGGTGCAAGAGAAACCTTTTTTGTCGCGACCTTATAAAAAGCTGCCAAGCGTTAATCCCACCAATATTGATGCGCTAGTTGCCAAAGTAAGATAGAGGAAGAAGACTTCTTTTTTTACTAGGGCATAGACAGGAATCGCTGCCCAGGCACTGGTGATACCGCCTGCCACTAAAAAGGTTAAAGCGGCATCAGGTCGCATTCCAGCATCCATTAAACTGCGAATCAAAGGAAGGGCGGCATAGCCATCTAGATATATGGGAGCGCCGATTAAGGCTGCCAGCGGCACAGCCCAAACATTATCTGCACCAAATAAGCTTGGCAGCCAATCTAATGGCACAAACTGATTGATGTAATACTCAGCGATAAAGGCCAGCGAAAGCCAGATTATCATTAACTTGCCTGTTGCCATCAAAGTATTAAAAAAGACTTTTACTCTGCAGGGCTCTTGCCAAAATCGCCATAAAACAGGGGTGTCACTTTGACAATCTGAAGCAAGGCATTGTTTCTTATTCGTTGAATTCAAGTGGGTTCGTTTCATCGGATCAGACATGAAACCTAATTGGCATAGTTTTAGGGTGATAACGCCACCAAAAAGGCCTGCAAGAGCAGCGCCTAAGGTTTTCGCTATGGCAAAGGGCCAACCTAGCGTTGCGCCAGTAAGTGATAGCATCGCTGGGTCTGTAATTGGGGATGACAACCAAAATGCCATGATAGGAGCTAATGGCACCCCAGCAATTAACAGACCTGCGATAAGGGGTAAGACAGTGGCGCCACAAACAGGCGTGAGTGCGCCAATCACAGAAGACAGTATGATCATACTTGTCATTTTCCCTTCAAACCCTTTGATTAAAAGTTTTGTCGCGTTACTGGCTGCCATACTAGCTGTTAATAATAAGCCTGCCAGCATTATGGGAAGGATACTCACTAGATTATTAAGGGCAAACTGAAGGGCACCAAAAACACTGTTAGGTGACATAATTAGGGCCGTTGTAAAAAGGCTGATAACAACCATTGGCTTGATATCTATTTGCTTCATAGCGTGGCTGATGCGGCTTATCATTTCAATCAACTTCCTAAATAGTGAGATTGATAATGAGCTTATCTAGGTTATTATCATATTTAAAATGAATGATTATTATGGTTGACATGAAAAATATCGAACGCTCTCAATTAGACAGTGATTTACTTAGAACCTTTGTGGCCATTGCTGAAACGGGTAACCTGACTCAAGCTGCAAATTACCTTAATCGCACCCAATCGGCGATCAGTGTTCAAATTAAGAAGTTGGAGGCGTCATTCTCAACTCAATTATTTTATCGACAGCCAAGAGGGATGCTGTTGACAGAGGATGGTCATAGACTTCTGCCCGAAGCCCGTAAGTTGATTGCAGAGGTTAATCGAATAGCAGGACTCTTTACTAATAAGCTCTCTGGCAGAGTTGCTTTGGGCGTCCCTGATGATTGTGGTCTTGTCATCTTAGAGTCCGGTTTGCGTCATTTTTTAGCTAACAACCCGGATGTTGAGGTAAGTGTTAGGTGCAGCTTGAGTTCTCAATTTCCCCAAGCAATACAAGCAGGCGAGTTGGATCTCGCTTTATATCTTGCTTCCCCTGAAGAAGATTTTGATACGATTCTTTGGCAAGAAGAAAGTGTTTGGGTGGCCCATGAGTCTCTGCAACTCATGCCTGATCAAGTTGTACCCTTGGCCGTTTATGATAGGGATTGCTGGTGGCGAGAAGTCGCTATTGATGCGCTTGAAGAGGTCAATCGCCCCTATCAAATGACATTTTCTAGTGAAAGTATTGCTGGTATAAAAACCGCAGTGAATGCAGGGGTTGCGGTTGCCATGTTATCGATTAATTCTGTTGAACCTCATATGAAAATTTTAACAAAAGCGGATGGTTTTCCGTCTTTGCCTCCTTCTTCAATGGCTTTATTGCGGCATAGTCAGCAGTCAGAATTATGTAATGCAATGGAAGACTCTATTCGAAATGCATTGTCACTATCAAAGCTGGTGAGTTAAAAAATGGACATAAAAAAGACCGAATCATCGGCCTTTTTTATGTCTGTTAACAGATTATCGTTGGCTAGTTTGCCAATCATGATGAATCCAAACTGGCGCATCTTCACTCGGTAGTGGCGCATTGCCTAAAATCATGTCAGCTGCTTTTTCGGCTACCATGATAGATGGCGCGTTCAAGTTACCGTTAGTAATTGTAGGGAAAATAGAAGAATCCACGACTCTTAATGACTTCACACCACGTACTTCACAATTGGCATTAAGTACTGCCATAGGGTCTGAGTCAGCCCCCATTTTACAAGTGCAAGATGGGTGGTAAGCACTTTCCACATTCTGTCTCACCCAAGCATCAATTTGCTCATCAGACTCAACGGCCATGCCTGGCTGAATCTCTTCACCACGAAACTCGGTTAAAGCGTCTTGCTGAAGAATTTCGCGGCTAAGGCGGATAGTATCGCGCCAATCTTGTCTATCTTGCTCTGTGCTTAAATAGTTAAACACAATGCGAGGCTTGGCTTTAGGATCGGCATTTTCAATCCAAACTTTACCACGACTTTCTGGCTTGTTTGGACCAACATGCACTTGGAAACCATGACCGTCAAACGCCGCTTGGCCATCGTAACGCATAGCAGCAGGTAAGAAATGGTATTGAATATTTGGCCATTTAAGACCTGCACGGGAACGGATAAATGCACAAGACTCAAAGTGGTTGGTCGCGCCCAAACCATCTTTAAATAGAATCCAGCGAGTACCTATCATGCCTTTGCTGATCAAGCCTAACTTAGAGTTAAGGGACACAGGCTGCTTACATTCATACTGGAAATAGACTTCAAGGTGATCTTGCAGGTTTTCACCCACACCCGGTAGCTCTTTGAAAAGCGGCACGCCGGCTTTTTCTAAGACATCTTTTGGACCAATACCAGAAAGTTGCAATAGTTGTGGTGAGCCAATAGAACCCGCGCTTAAAATAACTTCTTTACTTGCGTTCGCGACTTCGACCTTGCCATTCTTTTCGAACTGAATACCTGTTGCTGTATCCCCGTTAAAAATAACCTTATGAGTGAGTACACCTGTGCGCAATGTCAGGTTACTACGTTTCATGGCAGTGCGAAGATAAGCATTAGAAGTTGACGCGCGCACGCCGTCCCTTACCGTCATATGCATAGGACCAAAGCCTTCCTGACGGTAGCCGTTGTAATCATCGGTACTGCCATAACCAGCATCAGTGCCGGCATTGATAAAAGCTTGATAGAGAGGGTTCATGCTCATGTTGTTACCATTATTGGTACCAACCGGGCCATTGCCCCCACGATAGGTATCTGGGCCTTGAATCCAAGTTTCTGCACGTTTGAAGTAAGGCAGACAACTTTGATAATCCCAACCTTGGGCGCCATGCTCTTGCCACTCATCAAAATCACACGCATGACCACGAACATACACCATACCATTGATAGACGAACCGCCGCCTAGCACCTTGCCACGAGGACAATGCATTTCACGGTTATCAACATAAGGTTCTTTGTCCGTATGGAACTGCCAAGCGTATTTCTCAGTGTTCATCGGATAAGACAGTGCGGTCGGCATTTGGATAAAAATGCTTTTATCAGATCCGCCCGCTTCTAATAGCAGTACTTTATGCTTTCCCGATGCAGTTAACCTGTCTGCTAAGACGCAACCTGCTGAGCCTGCACCGACTATGATGTAATCAAATGTTTCGTTTGCCATGCTTTAACCTACTTGCATTCATCCTGCTAGATGAATGCATACTAATTCTTTTGGGACTCAAAAAGAGAATGAATGTGTTTATATCCTAGTACGGAGACTCTATGTCTTCTAAAGTGACATACACACTCTTAACTTGAGTGTAATGATGCAAAGTTTCTACACCATTTTCACGGCCAATCCCTGATTCTTTATAGCCACCTACTGGCATTTCTGCTGGTGACGCACCCCAGTTATTAATCCAGCAAATACCTGCTTCTAGTTGCGCAATAACGCGATGAGCTCGGCTAAAGTCTTTAGTGAAGACACCAGCGGCCAAACCAAATTTAGTATCGTTTGCGCGGGCAATCACTTCATCTTCATCTTTAAAGGATAAAACAGACATAACAGGGCCAAAGATCTCATCTTTAACTTGTGGCATATCATCTGTGCAATCAACAAAGACAGTTGGCGCGACAAAAGCCCCTTTATCTAAGCCGTTTTCAGTCACTTGGTAGCCACCGCAAAGCAAGGTTGCACCCGCATCTTTAGCTTCATCAATAAAGCCTAGTACTTTATGCATGTGATCTTTAGAAATCAAAGCGCCCACTTGAGTATCAAGGTCTTGAGGATCGCCTACTATCATTTTCTCTGTGCGTTCTTTTAGCTCAGCTTTGAAAGCGTCCATCATGTCTTCGTGAACAAAGACACGAGTACCATTCGTGCAAACTTCACCTTGGGTGTAGAAGTTGGCCAACATAGCACCAGAAACAGCCACATCTACCGCTGTGTCAGGGAAGATAATCATAGGTGATTTGCCACCAAGTTCCATGGTCACCTGCTTAAGCGTTTGCGCCGCAGAGGTCATGACTTTTTTACCTGTGCCACATTCACCTGTGAAAGAGACTTTGGCAATACCTGGGTGAGCGGTAATAAGTTGACCTGTTCTCGCATCCCCTTGAAGCACGTTAAATACGCCATCAGGCAAACCTGCTTGGGTATAAATTTCTGCTAGTTTAAGGGCAGTTAAAGGGGTCTCTTCAGACGGTTTGAAAATCATCGCATTACCTGCTGCAAGAGCAGGACCTGATTTCCAACAAGCGATTTGAATCGGGTAGTTCCAAGCACCGATGCCGGCACATACACCTAGTGCTTCACGGCGAGTGTAGAAAAAGTTGCCATCGCCAAGGTCTTGGTATTCACCTTGGATTTTATCGCACAGGCCAGCGTAATACTCGATAACGTCTGCGCCACTTAAAATATCGACACAGTTAGCTTCTTGCATTGGCTTACCTGTGTCCAATACTTCAAGCTTAGCTAGCTCTTCATTGTTTTCACGTAACAGCTCAGCCGCACGTTTTAAAATACGGCCACGTTCTACCGCGCTCATCGCCGCCCAGACTTTTTGACCGGCTTTGGCTGATTCAACGGCAGCTTCAAGCTCAGCGGCTAGGGCAAGTTCAACGCTGGCAATCACTTCACCTGTGGCTGGGTTGATCGTATCAAAGGTTTCGCCACTGGTAGAGGCTTGATACTGACCGTGAATATACTGTTGCTGAGTTGTCATAAAAATCTCCTGACGAAGGCTTGCGTGTCCACAATAATTGGGTTGAAACGTATTAAGTTAGACTATTTTGATGAAATAAATCTTTTATTAAACGTTCATTTAATAAAAACATTGTACACGGTTTTTTGTTATAGGTAAGTCCTTGCTAAAAAACGGGCGGAAAATTTGGTGTGTTTAGTTAAACTGAGGTCGTTATCTGGCCAATATTTTGAGCCCATAAAAAAAGCCGTTTTTAGCGACTAAAAACGGCTTTTTTAATGAATACAGAGTAATTGAATATAACAGCTTTAAACGCTTATTAAGCAATTAGCTTCGTGGCTAACTTGGCTTGAAACATACCCATCTGCGCTCTCATCATTTATCCAAATATTGCCATCTAGCAAATAACGAAATTGATAAGTTTGATCGACAGCTAAGTCGATTGTGGAAGCAAAAACACCAGATTTTTGCTTACGCATTGGGGTTGCCGATGTATCCCAGTTATTAAATTCACCGACAAGGGCGATGCTTTTAGCATTGGCTACTTGTTCTTTACTTAAGGCAAATTTCACTTTGCACACAGGCTTACTTTTTAAATATTTTTTTTCAATCATGTTTCACTCCATGTCATTTAAGGCAAGTCGGTATCAATCACGTCATTATTTAAATCGTTTTAATAGTGTAGCAATTCTTGCGCCAAAATAAGGCCGAACTTTATTCGATGATACAAAGTCAATATGACAAGCAGACGACACTTAAAAAGGCGCTCGTTTAAAGGCTTGTAAACCCTTAACTTTCTTTCAATAGGCTCAAGCTTATTTCGTGGGAGTTTGATGTGTGTTGTTACTGAGGTTATCCATGCCCTTGCGATAAAAGAGGGCATGGGTGAGCGTTAAGGGTGCTTTATTTTATTGAATTATCGATAAGGTGAGCCTGTGGTTTTGACTGAAAGCGACCAAGGAAAAAGGTGAAAATTGCCCCCGTCACAAACATAAGCAAGGAGTAGCAGGTTGCTGCTATGGCCATTTCCGTATTTTGAAGTAAGGTCAGAGCAATAACGATTGCGAGAGTGCCATTTTGAAAGCCGACTTCTATGGCAATGGATTTTTGCTGGGCTAGATTAAGCCGCGCCAATTTTGCTAAAGAGAAACCTAGCAACATACAGATAAGGTTAAGCAGTAAGCTTGCTAGCCCCATTTGAGCGAAGTAACTTCCCATGTGATTAATATTCTTCGCCACAATCCCTATGACAATGAGCAGTAAAAAAGCGACGGAGAATATCTTCACAAACTTTTCTGCTGCCAAAGCTAGATTCGGTTTAATGTGGTTAATTAGCATGCCTAAACTAATGGGTAAAACGGTAATGACTAACAACTGAATGATTGTTTTTAGAATGGGTAAGTCGACTTTTTCCCCTGCACCTAAAAAGAAGTTCATAAAGACAAGGAGCACTAAAGGGACAGTGAAAGGCGCAATCAGGCTGACAATGGAGGTTAAAGTCACAGAAAGTGCCACATCCCCTTTGGCGAGATAAGTGTAGAGATTGGAGGTAGTGCCACCTGGACAAAGGGCCAATATCATAAGACCAATTGCCAGAGCGCCCTCAATATTAAGCATAATAATGATGAGGTAGGCAATGCTAGGCAGTAATAGCATTTGCGCTAATACCCCTAAAAATACAGCTTTGGGCTTGGCGATAACCAGTTTGAAGTCTAAGGGTTTGAGCGCTAAGCCCATGCCTAACATTATGATAAATAGGGCGGCTGGCAGCACTATTTGAACGAGAAGATCCGCTTTCATTGTGTCTCTCTTTGATTATTATTTTTTGTCCAGCTTAAACAGTAAGCATTAGGCTGCCAATGATTAAAAGCGAATAGTAATTATACTTTTGGGTAATAAGATGCGTTTAAGTAAGAAAATGCTAGGTGAAATATGTTAGTCTGTGCGGGTCAAAGCTTAGATGTATTTACATTAGCTTTGCCTGTTATAGATCAATTTACTTATGATAAATTTGGCTTATCTTAAATGAGTCTGTAGTTAAGAGGGGATTGAAATGGAACCAGATAGCATTGCTTACATTGTTGTTGCTGCATTAATTGTTATTAAATTAGCTGTTTATATTATTTATAAACGGGTTATCAAAAAAGCAGAGCAAGACGAGCATGCTCCGCAATCTGGCCCTAAATCCACTGATTAATCCGCGTTAAGCTTCTCTCCTCGATAACGCTGGTTTTTATTTGGCTTTATTTTGCTTAGGTCGACAAGTACTAGACCATCAATACAAAACCCAAATTCAGCATCTACACCGAAGTCTAAAAACCGGACGCCACCTTCTTCACAGACTTCGGTATATTGTTTGTAGAGTGTTGGGACGACAGCGCTTAAGTGGCGTAATTGCTCTTTTAGCACAGCAAAATCTTCCTTATAAGACTCGCCCTTGAACAAACTCTGAATGATGGCTTGGTTTTCTGAGTTAACATGATAAGGCGTGAAAGAGTGTGCTAACTTCTCAGTGTCTGCAAAGTGAAGACGATAGAAGCTAACAATCAAATCTTTAGCGAAAGCTGGGTAATGGTTACTTAAACTCACTGGGCCAAACATATAGCGGATATTTGGGTGACGATTTAAGTAAGCGCCAATACCATACCAAAGATAATCTAAGCTACGCTTACCCCAATATTTAGGCTGTACAAAACTGCGACCTAATTCAATGCCCTGAGCGAAGTAAGGTGTCATATCCTTGTGGTAGTTAAAAAGCTCGGCACTATAAATATTTTGCTCTAATCCTTCTTCTAAGTAGCGCGCTGTTTCACCAATTCGATAGGCGCCGACAATTTCGAGCTCTTCATCATCCCAAAGCACCAGATGACGATAAAACTTATCATAATTATCAAGGTCGTACGCCTGACCTGTGCCTTCACCCACTTGTCTAAAGGATACTTCTCGTAACCTGCCAATCTCTTGCATGGTGGCTGATTGAGGCTGATAGTCAAATAAATAAATCAGCTTGCCATCTTGGCTTTTACCTAACAGTTCAGCTTGCTTTAGCTCTTGTTTAATGTGTTGTCTGTTCTGAGGGTGTGCGATTGTTTTTTGGGTTTGTAAAAGGGGTTTTTTACCCTTGGCAATACGGTATAGGTGGCGTTTTACTAGCTTATTTTTCTCTTTATTTGAGATAGGTAATTTGGCGAGTTGTTCGGTTTCAATGGCTTGGCCGATTTTAAAGCTAATGCTGCGATCTTTCTGTTTAAACATTTCGTTTGCCAGCTGAATCGTCGACAAAGGACGATATACTAAGGAGCTGGTGTAAAACAAAACTGAATTGCGGCCACTTATGTGTATAGGTAACAGCGGGCTATTCGTTTTTTGAGCCAATTTTAAATAACTTTGATTCCATTTAGTGTCATGTATTCCACGACCAGACAGTCTTGAGACTTCGCCTGCTGGAAACATAATAACTGCCTCGTCATTATGTAGGCTCTGCATAATCTGCTGTATCTGTTTTCTATCTGCTTTGCCATCCATGTTATTAACTGGCAGAACGAGAGAGTCGAGTGCATCAAACTGAGACAGCATGTCATTGGCAATGATTTTAACATCTGGACGAACTTCGCTGATAAGTTTGGTCAAGGCTAAACCATCTAATGCCCCCAGTGGGTGATTTGCTATGATCAAAACTCGGCCAGTGGCAGGGATGTTAGGTCTATCTAGCTGGCTCACCTGATAGGCGAAGTTGAAATGTTCGAGTACCTTATCAATAAACTCAAAGCCAAAAAGGTGTTTATGGGTTTCAAGAAAGGCGTTAATTTCATCTTGATGTAATAACTGCTTAAGAATATTGACGGCAGAACTTTTAAGAATGGGGGACTTGGTTAACAAGCTCGGCTGTCTTGTTTCCAACATTTGTTCTACTTGAATCACAGTTATTCTCCTAACAGTTTTCAACTTGGCATTCTATTAGGCTAGCCGTGATAGGTGACAGAATTGTGTCACTTTGATTGCTGAAATATGTCAGGGAGCAAGGATGCGGTGTGCCACACCCTCTTAATTTAGGTCTTTTATCTAGGGAAGCTGCGATTAAGTCCATCCGCTGAGTGGATAAACTTAATCTCACACTCCCTAGCGTGTTGACGCTAAATATTGAGTGCTTTGCATTTCAATTAAGCGACTGATTGCTCGGCGAAATTCAAAGCTTAACGCTCCGCCATGGTACAAGTCTTTTAGCGCAACATCCGCTAAAAGGTAGAGACGTTTATGGCTGTCGTATAACTCGTCGATTAGGCTGATAAAACGACGTGCCGAGTCATCTTCTGGCGCAAAAGAAATCTTCCTTTCACTGGTTTGATTTGGCTCAAAGCTGCCGTCT
The DNA here is from genome assembly GCF_000153025.1 of Marinomonas sp. MED121. GTDB lineage: Bacteria > Pseudomonadota > Gammaproteobacteria > Pseudomonadales > Marinomonadaceae > Marinomonas. Next base: position 1,699,831 of record NZ_CH672429.1, on the reverse strand, counting down.
TCAGTTCCTCTTGCTTTAATCTGTTCACTTACTTCGCCACCTAATGCTGGGACACCGCTGACTAATATGGTGTGAAAGCGTGACGCAATTTCGATGTAATCTAATTGGGACCTAGGGCTATTACACAGGCTATCAAAGTTAAACCACACCACTTTATCTGCTTGTTTAACGGTGGGAATCTGACGCTTGCAAACCAAAATGGAATCTTGCTTTATTTCATCTTGATTGAAGGTGTTATTCAATTGTTGAAACAGCGTCTCAAATTCAATCTCACCCTTCACGTAATAGGTTTTATCTTGTTCAAGGTGGCGAAGCCTGTGATCTTCTTGGCCCGATAAATTTATCTGCTCACAATGGGTTTCTAACAAATGAATGGTTTGTTCAAATTGCTGGCGTTGTACCCCTTCCCAATAGAGTCTTTGGATTGGAATATTTGAGGTGGCGATTAAAGTCACCCCTTGCTCAAATAGCCCTTTAAATAGCTGGCCTAGAATCATGGCATCGGCAATATCAGAGACAAAAAACTCGTCGAAACAAATGAGGTGGTATTTTTGCGCTAATGTTTTGGCGACCTTTAAAAGGGGGTCCGCTTGACCACTTATTTGTCTAAGTTCTTGATGGACATAGGCCATAAAATGATGGAAGTGCAGGCGTAATTTACCTGCTTCAGGCAAGCCTTGATAGAAGATATCCATCAAAAAGGTTTTACCTCGACCCACATCTCCCCACATATAAAGCCCTTTAATCTGGGCTTGTGTGTTCTGTTCAATTTGGGCCAGGTCTTGGTTTTGAGTCTGATCAGAGCTGAGAGACGCTAGCGCCTGCTGCTGATCTCGATTAATGAGTTGCCAATACCTATGCTCTAATGCTGTTAAGGCTTCTTGCTGTGCTTGGTCAGCAACAAAATCTGATTCATTGAGTTTATTTTGGTAGGCAAGTTTAGGGGCGGTCATTATGCTCTCTTGTAGATAAAACAAGCTTCCTAGGTGAAACAGGATCCCTATTAACGGATCGCTTAAAATGGAAGCGAAGCTTACCCGATTAAGGTGTTTATCTACAAGTGAGCTAAATCATCTGCTTATAAAATAATGAATGAGGTTCAGTGTGCAGGAAGCTTAATTGCAGTTTCCTTAAGCCACTTCAATGCCAATATCTGACCAAACAGCAAACTCGTTGCCATTAGGGTCCAAAAAGTGGAAACGTCTGCCTCCAGGGAAATGAAAAATATCCTTATTGATGCTGCCACTGTCAAAGGCGTCTATTTTTTCTAGGGTATCTTCTAAGTCTTCACTATAGAGCACGATGAGCGCGCCACCTTGCTGACTGTTGCTGGCAAGGTCTGATTGAAAAAAACCGCCATTGAGTCCCGCACCTTCAGCGGCAAAGGCGGTGTACTCGGCTCCGTAATCAGTAAAGGACCAATTGAAAAGCGTGGAGAAAAAGAGCTTTGTTAAGGGCAAGTCTTTTGCAGGCAGTTCAACATAGTTAATTTTTTCATGATTTGACATACATTTCCCTCCGATCATCTGCGGCTAATAGAGTGAATAACAGGTTATTCTGATATTAAGCCTTATAAAGATAAGGATAAGACGTTGTTAGTTTGATATTAGACCTATAACAGCAGACTCGCATTAATCTGACGGTATAGATCGCAAGAATCAATCAGGGCTGCTGCGGTTAATTTATCCACGCCATATACTTGACTCTGGCATTGGTATTTAGTTCTAGCGGCATCGAGTAAAAGGGCAAAATCTCCATCACCTGAAGCCAAAACAATAATGTCCACATCGGGAGCCGCAGCGAGCACATCGATCGTGATACCCACATCCCAATCACCTTTTGCAGAACCATCTCGGCGCTGGATAAAAGGTTTAAGTTTCACTTCAAAGCCAATGCCCCTAAGAATCTGCTGAAATTGCGCCTGTTTAGAATCTCCCTTATCGATAGCATAGGCATAGGCTTGAACTATCTCGCCTTGGGCAGCGATTTCATCCCAAAACTTTTGATAGTTAAAGTGCCTCGCAAAGGTATGTCTTGAGGTGTAATAGATGTTTTGCACATCAACAAATATGGCAATTTTTGGCGCTGAGTCAATCACAAGCAACCTTGTCTATCGTAAAAGAGGAAATCTCAGTATACCTGTATTTCTAGTCAACTCATACGCCCCAAAAAAAGGGCTTATATTGGGTTTATTTAAAAGGATTAATAGGCTAAAAGCGGTTTTTCAAAATGTACGTTTTTATTGTATAAATCAAAAAAAAACGTTATTTTCATAGAATGACAAATGAAACTAAAGCGCAGGCACAAGTGCCTGACACTAAAACGGCAATTCAAAGGGTTTACCTTCAGTTAAGACAACAAATCATCAAGGGAGAGTTTGCTCCTGGTGAGCGTCTTAAAGTAGAAACACTTAAGCCATTGTTTGATACTGGTGCCTCACCGATTCGTGAAGCATTAAGTTTGCTGACCTCCAATAAACTGGTGGATAGAATAGATCAACGTGGATTTCGTGTGTCTCAAGTGAGTGAAGCGAACTTCAACGAGATTTTCATGCTACGTTGTACCCTTGATGATCTGGCATTACGCAAGAGTATTGAGCTTGGCGATAATGATTGGGAAGAGCGTTTAGTCCTTAATCACCATAGGTTATCTCGCGCGAATCAAGAAGATTTTGATCATTGGGAAAGTCTGCATAAGGTGTTTCATCTATGTCTGATGGAAGCCTGTGATTCACCTATATTGTTAAGTTATTGCAGCCAGCTTTATGATCAAAATATTCGTTATCGATTCCTTGCTGAGGCGGCGGTAAATTATGCTAAGCGTGATGTACGTAATGAGCATGAAAGTATTATGAATGCCGCCATTAATCGCGATGCAGATCTTGCCTCTAAGCTACTGTTAAAACACTATACAGACACGGGCACTTTTTTACGCCAATCTTTCGCTAAAAGTAGCCCGGCTAACTGGCGTTAACCGAGGCTTAAATCTAAGTCATCATTTTAGCTGTTCTGGCGATTTTCTGTGTTAAGCATCCTTCATTAAAATGGCATCAAAGTGGATGCTTGAGTAAGCCTGATTCACCTTACCTGATAATTCAAAGCCTGATGTTGGGAAGGACCCTGCTGCTTGAGCCTGATATTGCACCACTAGATCTTCCCTGACCCCAAATACCGTGTCTTGATCTAGATAAGGATCATCGCTTGGAAATACCTCAGTGACTAGGGTTCGACAACCGGGTGCACTCACCATGTAATGTAGGTGAGAAGGGCGCCATGGATGGCGGCCAGTGGCATCTAATAAAACCCCGACAGGTCCATCACTAGGAACAGTGTAAGAGACTGGGCGAACCGTCGTAAAAGCATATCGGCCTGCTTCATCTGTGGTGAAAATACCATGAAAGCTATCAATATCTTGGGCCGGGTCTTGAGAAGAATACATACCATTGGGAGCGGTTTGCCAGATATCGACTTTTGCCCCCGCAATTAGCTTGCCTTGGGTGTCTTTAACCACCCCTTCGACTAGGATGATCTCGCCTTCTAAGTCACCTTTTAGATCTGCGCCATAAGCTCTTTCGGGGGAATGTAAGACATGGAATGGGCCGAGTACACTGGAGCTAGTCGCTTTAGGGTCAGAATGTATCATATCAACAAGAGAAGAGACCCCAAGTACATCTGACAGCAAAACAAACTCATTACGCTCATCATTGGTCATATCCCCAGTCCATTTTAATAACTCTAGTGCCTTGCGCCATTCATCGTGGCTAAGTTGGGTTTCTTTAACAAAATCATGTAGATGAGCCGCTAAGCTTGCCATAAGCTGTTTGGTTCTTGGGCTAGTGTCTGGGCCAAAATAATTAATAAAGGTGTCGGTAATGTTATCGCTGGTTACAGTTCGCATGGTCAGAGTCCTTAGTTAAGAATGGCTAAAGAAAGAATGGGATAGTTAATAAGAATGATGAGTACCACTAGCATCACAAAAGCAAAGGGTAGTGCCCCCATGAACACATCTTTAAGACTGATTCTGTCATCTTCTAGCGTGGCTTTTATCACAAAGCAGCTAATGCCTAAGGGCGGCGTAAGAAGGCCTATTTCTGCCCCAATGACAGTAATAATGCCAAACCAAATTAGGCTAAGTCCCATAGGCTCAATTAAAGGTAAAAATAGAGGAACAACAATCAATATGATGGACGCGGTATCTAACAAGGTGCCTAAAAACAGCATTAAGCAAAGGTAGATAGTCATGATCCAAAAAAAGCCAAGTTGGTTGTTGGCGAGTATTTCACTTAGCTCGTTAGGTAACCCCGCCAGCCCAAGCATACGACTGTAAATCGAAGCGGCTGTAATCAAAAAAAGAATCGCAGCGGTAATATGGCCTGTTTCTATTAAGGCTTGCCAAAAAGCATGCAGGCTCATTTTACGTCGAGCAAGAGCAATGATAAGTGCTACTGCAGCACCGGATGCACCTGCTTCAACTGGGGTCATCCAACCCGTATAAATCCCCCCAAGTACCACGAGAATAAGTGTACAAAGTGGGGCCGTTTTGCTGAAAATCTCTTTAAATGACATCCATTCATAATCACTGGCAGGCCGTCCTCCCACATAATTCGGTGCGATTTTTCCCATACTCCAAATGGTTGCTATATAGGCAAAGGCGAGCATCAACCCCGGCACTACCCCAGCGAGGAACATGGCCCCCACTGATTGCTCAGCCACAAAGGAGTAAATGATAAGCATGGCTGAAGGGGGGATAATCATCCCCAGTACAGAAGAACCTGCGACAACCCCAACGGCAAATCTTGGGTTATAGTCATAACGCAGCATTTGAGGTACAGATACTTTGGAAAATACTGAGGCTGAGGCAATAGAAGACCCTGTCACAGCGGCAAAGACTGCATTTGCGCCCACGGTTGCCATGCCTATGCCACCTTTAACCTTGCGAAAGCCTGAATTCATTACTTGGTAGATGTCGGTGCCCATTCCTGCCTTTGAGACAATGAGTCCCATAAAGGTAAACAAAGGCACGGTGGCAAAGGTGTATTCCATGACACTGTCACCAATCGCAATTTTCAATAGATTCATAGCAAGGTCGAAGTTGTCTCGCATCAACCAAATAGAGACAAAAGACACGACACCCAAAGCAATCGGAATATAAAACCCTAGGTAAATTAGAACAATAATCGCAACGACCGACATTAAGCCGATTTCAATTGGCGTCATTTATTTTCTCCTACTGGTATTGGCTTGGGGGCTATCTCTGTGGTTGCCAAAATGACTTTTAGGATAAACAAGAGTGAACATAAGCAGGCACTTAAAAATATGGTTAATTTAATGGGCCACCAAGGCGCGGTGAAAACCCCTGGAATCCCGAAAAAATCATGACTTTCGTACATTTCGATAAATTCAGGCCAGATAGCAAGTGCGACACATAACATGAGTAAACATGAGATAAAATCGATTAACCGACGCAGCCAAAGCGTAAATCTTGGGTAAGTCAGCTTTAGAAAAATAAGAAAACCATCGGAACGCGTCAGGCGATTGACCCTGACCACATCCGGCAATTGTAAAAAGACAATCAGCACCATGGAAAACTGGACTATCTCAACCGCTCCCATAAAGGGTTGGTTAAATGCGCCTCGGGCAATGACATCGAAATTAACGATACTAACCAGGGCGAGCACAACCAAGGTGCCCACTGTATTGGCAACCATCGCTAAGGTATTAACAATGGGATTGAGCGTTTGGGCGGCTCTTATTAGGGTGTTCGGCATAACAAACTCCGAATCAAGAAAACCAATAAAAGCGCGCATATCCGCTACTTATTAGCCTTCATTTATATAGCTAAAAAGAGAACTCTAGAGAGCTTAAGATGGTTGACTTAAGCTCTCTTTAATTGTCTTTTTAAGGTAGTTCTGCAGACCAATCTCGTATAGGGTCATAGCCTGCACGAGCAAGTTTATCGATATAGGCTCTGAGCATTTCACTACCAGGTTCACCCTTTTTATCCAAAGCTTCTGCCCATTCAACGGCAATGTTTGGCATTGAGTTTGCCCAAGCAAGTTGGGCTTCTTTTTCCATTTTAGTAATGGAACCACCCTCTTTTTGGAAGTTACGTAGGCTGGAGCGAGCGCGAGTCATGGCTCTGCTTGCCACATGGTCACGATATAAGACGGCCACTTCTAACATGACATCTTTGACTTCTTGGGGAAGCTTTTTCCAATATCTAGCATTCGCTGTCACGGTTTTTGTGTTTACGGCCCCTAGATTGGCTTGCAACATATAAGGTGCGACTTCGACCACTTTAAACGTGTTTGCAGCTTCTGGCCAAAGCATAGCGTGATCGACAAGACCTGTTTGCAACATATTATAGAAATTGGTTAATCCTCCTCTGACCCCCGCGGCATTATTAATACCTTCTAAATAGCGTAAATTCATCCCAGCCCCAGCGACTTTACTGCCTTCCAGATCCGTTGCGCTTTTGATAGGTTGCTCACTAAAAACTTGGTAGGTATCCAGCACGACACCTGTCGCCAAGTAAACCTGATTTTGTTTGGCAAATTCTTTTTGCATGGTGGGGAATTCTTTGGCAATTTCATCCACTGCTTTTGCCACCACTCTGGCGTCAGCAACAATAAATGGCGTGACGGCAGAGAGTGCTTGGCTAGGGAGCTTTGAGCTATGGAAGATGGTAGTCACTATACCAATATCACCAAGGCCTAATTTGACCCCTTCTAACACGCCTTTGGGTTTGACTATGCTGCCCCCATAAGACTCTTGCCAGTCAATTTTATAATTGCCTGTTTCGGCAAGCCGTTTGTTAACATTGGGAATGAAGAACTTGGAGAACTCATTAACCCACATGGCTTTCGCTGGATAGCCATCAATGACGACCGTTTTAATGGTTTGGGTCGCCATAGCAGGTGTCCAGATAAGACTTGCTAGGGTTAAAGCAATGGTCGAGCAGAGAAGTTTTGTTATTTTCATTTTAGATTCCTCAACTAACACTGTTTTATTATTAATTTAGAAGCAAATAACATTCATTTTCTGTGCTTGCATAAGCAAGCTGGAGACAAAAAAAGCCTTATTGCCTGTTAGCAGGCCACTTTAGAAAACGCGTTTCTTTTTAAAGTAAGTCCTCTTTTTGCCTTAATTTACCATTAGTTTCTAGTAGCTTATTTGGGCTCCAATCATTTTCAGCTTGTCAGTCGAAAACGAAAGAACGCCGGAATTAAGCAGATGCCTGGTATTTCTTTGTTTTAGATAAAAGAGCACACATCATCAAAAGCAAAACGTGGTAACTTTTGAAATAAGGCTGTTTCATCAGCGTAACCTAGGTTGCATAAAAAAGTAGACTTTAAGCTAGTATCAGCAAAAAAGTCTTGATCTAGAATCTCATTTGAATAACCGGACATAGCGCCCACATCAAGCCCTAATGCCCTTGCCGCAATCATGAAATAGGCACCTTGAAGGGTGCCATTTAAAAATGCCGTTTTTTCTATGTGTTCAGGTTTTCCCTCGAATAAAGGACGTCTGTCCTCATGGGGAAATAGAAAGGGCAGGTGTTGCCAAAAATTCAAGTCATGAGCAATGATTGCAGTAACAGGTGCAGCCATCATCTTGTCGATATTCTTTGCCTTGAGTGCCCTTGCAAGTTTTTCTTTACTCGCCTTTGAGGTGACAAAAATGAAACGTGCTGGGCAGCAATTCATACTGGTAGCCCCGTTGCTCACTATGTCATATAGCTGGTGCAAGGTGTTTTTTGAAACGGCTTTATCAGTCCAAGCGTAATGGGACCTTGCTCCCTTTAGAATGACATCAATTGAGTCCTGATCCAGAACGCGTTTACGTTGACGCAACTCTCTTACCTCATTTTGTGCTTGGGCACGAGCTTGCTCCAGCGCTGTGCCTGTGAGTGCGCTCATGATGCCTCTCCTTTAGGGTGTACCTCATCAATAATAGGATTAGCACAAATGCCAATGCCTTCAATTTCGACTTCCACGACCTCGCCGGGTTCTAACCACCTTGCAGGGGAACGCGCATGGCCGACACCTGGTGGTGTGCCCATGGCGATAAGGTCGCCAGGTTCTAATGTGGTGTAGCTCGATATTTCAGCAATGACCCTTGCTACCGACCAAAGCATTTCTGAGGTATTGGCACTTTGTAGTATTTCATCCCCTACCCGAGTTTCGATTTTGAGGCCATGAGCCCCTTCTGGTAATTCATCTGGGGTGACGATAATCGGGCCAATTGCCCCCGTGTTATCGAAGTTTTTACCCGGTGTCCATTGGTGGGTTTTTCGTTGGTAATCACGTACTGAACCATCATTGAAAATCGTGTAGCCAAAGACATAATCTAGGGCTTTTGATTCAGGAATATGACGGCCATGTTTTCCCACAATGAGCATGAGCTCGGCTTCATAGTCCAGCTGAACTGAAACCTTAGGTCTAACCATAGGGGCTTGAGCCGGCATTAAAGAGCTATGGCTACGCATAAAAAGTGCGGGGTAATCAGGCACCTTATAACCACCTTCTTTAATGTGATCCATATAGTTAAGGCCCAGACAAATGACTTTGCCGGGGTGCTGCAAGGGTAAGCTTGGCTGTATTTGTGAAACGGGAATCCCAGGCGCTGATGAATAGCCTGATATTTTTTCTAACAACTGGGGGTTATTAATAATTTGGCTTAGATCTGAGCCAAATTGATTGTCTTGTGACGAAATATTGATGGCCAATTCACCTTGAATCAGAAAGACGCAGGGCTTGTTTTCAGACGGGTTAGCTTGGCTTTTTGTATCTTTACCTACAATTAATCGCATCTCACTTTCCTATTAATAATTGTTTTTTAGGATCTTGTGCTTGATTAATTTTTAGCGATAATTTTTAATAAAGTCAAATAATATCGTTATTTTTATTTCTTAGGAGTTAGCTCATGTTGTCTTGGTTAGCGTATAAAAATGAAGCAAAAGCGAGAGGCGCATTAGCACTAGAATGCTACATGCTAATTAGTTTACCGACTCAAGAGGGTGCTTTAGTAAAGCAGCATCTTGCTGACCATCTTGCCTATCAAGCAAAGCAAGAAGCCGAGGGTAAGCTGATGTTTGCGGGCCCTTTATCGGATCTTTCAGGTGAGTATATGGAGGGGGCTGGTATGATAATTTATCGAACACAAACCTTAGATGAAGCTCGCAAAATTGCTGATCAGGACCCCATGCATCTTCATGGTGCTCGTACCTATAGCTTAAGACGCTGGTTAATTAACGAAGGCAGTATGCAACTTGACCTTAAGTTGTCAGCACAATCCGTTAAACTGGGGTTAGATTAATGCATTTCTGATTTTCGAGGAGAAGGCTTATGCCACGCTGGAGTAATATGATCGAGGACCTAGTATCTAGGGTCACTGAAATTGGTAGCACCATGTTGGTGAATAATCAGCAAGGTGATATTACCCTGAGCCAGCAATGTGAGGCATTATTGTCAAACTTGGGTGAGGCGACTGGCTTAGCACGTTCTAAAGAAATATTGGATGCTTTTAAAGATCTAGATCAAGCACAAAAACTCGACTTTTTTCAAACCTTGTGCCGTGACTTTGGGGTTGATAATCAAGCCTTGAAGCAGGCGCTTGATGCGTGGCAAAAAGAGCCTAATGATGAGCATACCCGTAATATCCATTTTGCTTCTGAGCCTAGGTCACAAGAGTTAGTGCGTCGTTTGAATTTGGCCCCAGGAGGCACGGCTGCCCTCGTTAGCTTGCGTGAAGATCTGATTCTTCATATGAAAAAAAAGCCTGAGCTATCGGCCTTAGATCAAGATATTCGTCATCTTTTTTCTTCTTGGTTTAACCGTGGCTTTTTACGCTTAGAAAGAATTGATTGGTCGACATCAGCCAACATTCTGGAAAAAATTATTGCCTATGAGGCGGTGCATGAAATCCAAGGTTGGGATGATTTAAGGCGGCGTGTGGCTGCTCAAGATCGACGCCTTTACGCCTTCTTTCATCCTTCTTTGGTGGATGACCCTCTTATTTTTGTTGAAGTGGCGTTAACGTCGGACATGCCGGATACCATAGGTACAATTTTGGCGGAAGACAGGCAAGACTTGAACTTACAAGAGGCCACAACGGCTGTGTTTTACTCCATCTCTAATTGTCAGGCGGGGCTGAGGGGGATTTCCTTCGGTAACTTTTTGATTAAACAAGTGGTGGAAGAGCTAAAGCGTGAGCTGCCAAATTTAAAGCGTTTTGTCACCATGTCACCCGTACCTGGTTTAAGGCGTTGGGCCCATGCTGGCTCTGAACTTGCTCAACAGCATCAAGGTGTCATCAATGCTTTGGATCAAGAAACATCGCTTTTTCAGCCTGAGTTTATGGCGGCACAACAAGATGCACTGTCAAAACTGGCTGCCTGTTATTTATTAGATGCAAAAAACAAAAAAGATCGCCCATATGACCCAGTGTCTAATTTTCACTTAGGTAATGGGGCGAGATTACAGCAAATTAATTTATGGGCCGACCGTTCAGAGCGAGGTCAATCTAATTCATGGGGTGTGATGGTTAACTACGAATATGATTTAGCTTATATCGAGAAAAACCATGAAGCTTTCTTGTGTGAAGGGGTGATTAGCGCCTCATCTCAAGTTAGAAAGCTGTATAAAAATAATTAGAGGAGAAGACTTTTGTATCATTCAAATTACTTAGCAAACACCTTAAGGTCAGCATCCTTGGATAACGACAATGCCGTTTTTGCCTACCTTAAATCTGGTACAGAAGTGAGCTATAAAGAGTTATTTGAAAATGCTGAAAAAACGGCCAAAGTACTTATTAATGCGGGGGTGGAGCCCGGCGATAGAGTCGCGGTTCAGGTCGTTAAATCCATCACAACGGTAGAACTTTATCTGGGTTGTATTTTAGCTGGTGGTGTTTTTCTTCCTTTAAATACGGATTACACAGCAACAGAGGTTGAATACTTTTTGACCGATGCTAGTCCTAAGGTGTTTGTATGCGATCAAGCCTCAGAATCACTTATGAGTATGGTCGCAATGAAAGCTCAGGTTGCCAATCTACTGACCTTGGATCATACCGGAGAAGCGGGTTCTTTATTTGAACTTAGAGAATTAGAGAAAGCAGGCTTTGAAGGAGTTCAAAGAGCGCCGGAAGATCTTGCGGCTATCCTCTATACTTCAGGTACTACGGGTCGATCTAAAGGCGCCATGTTATCCCATGGTGCATTGGCTGCGAATGCCCTGACGTTAGCGGAACATTGGCAGTTTAGTGCGAATGACAGACTCATTCATGCCTTACCTATCTTTCATATTCATGGCTTATTTGTGGCCTTGAATATCACCCTGTGCGCAGGCTCTTCTCTCTATTTTTTAAATCGCTTTAATCTTGATGACATCCTTGACTGTCTCCCTAAGGCTAGCGTGTTAATGGGAGTACCGACCTTCTATGTGCGCTTACTAAAACATGCGGGTTTAACAAAAGAGCGCGTTGCAAATATGCGACTTTTTGTGTCTGGTTCTGCCCCTTTATTATCAGAAACCCATGATGCTTGGAAGCAGAAAACCGGACATGCAATTTTAGAAAGATATGGCATGACAGAAACCAATATGAATACCTCGAACCCTTATGAGGGAGAGCGACGTCCCGGCACGGTTGGTCTCGCTTTACCTGGGGTTGAAGTGAAAATACTCGATCCAGATTCAGGGCAAAGTGTCGCAACAGGAGAGGTGGGTCAAATTCATGTTCGTGGCCCAAATTTGTTTACTGGCTATTGGAAAATGCCAGAAAAAACAGCAGAAGAGCTCAGTGAAGAAGGGTGGTTCTTAACCGGTGATCTTGGTGTATTAGATCAAGATGGTTACTTGACCATAGTGGGGCGCTCCAAGGACTTGATCATTTCAGGTGGCTACAATGTTTACCCGAAAGAGATAGAGCTGGTGATAGATGAGAGCCCGAATGTACTGGAGAGCGCGGTTATTGGGGTGACACACCCTGATTTTGGTGAAGCGGTTGTGGCGGTCGTGGTGGCTAAAGAAAATTGCCAAGATGAAGCAGGGATAAGAGCGCTGTGCGCCGATGCGTTAGCGGCCTATAAGCGGCCTAAATCGATCGTATTCTTGGATGAGCTACCGCGTAATACTATGGGTAAGGTGCAAAAAGCAAAATTAAGAGAAGACTATGCTGGCTTGTTTTAAGCCAGCTAAGCTAAGGAACCTGCGATTAAGTCACCTCTTCTCAGTCTAATCTTTTAAGGTGTATAGGGGAAAAGTATCAATCAAGGGGTTACTTTGCGTTTATTAATAGAAAGTCATTGTAGGTACCTTTCGAGAAGTGACAACACTGGGTGTTACTTTTTCTGAAGTGCCGAGTAGGTATTATTTAAAGACCCGAAGGGCGTGGTCTAAAAGCCCTATCTTTACGTTGAGGAGCTTATCAATAGAATAACTATTAAGTTGCGCTCCTCGCCATAAATCTAGCGGCTTTTATCCACACGCTGAGGCGGGAGGACTTATTCGCAGGTTCCCTAACAAGGGCTTTTAGTTTTTTGCTATCGATCGTATTTATATAATCAATTTTATCTATTTATTATTTCCTCTTATAGTTATTGAGTCGAAGCGCATCAGGGCTTATCTGGTTTGCTAACACTCAATTAACGTATCAGTAAGGTGGGAAAAGTTATGCAAGATAAAAACAAGTCACACAGTGTCCAGGTACCACTAACCTCAGCCAATGGTGCGCCAGTGGCGGATGATAATAATAGTATAAGCGTGGGCTCTCGCGGCCCTCTAACTTTTGATAATCATTATTTGTTTGAAAAGCTAGCGCATTTTAACCGTGAAAGGTTACCTGAGCGTGTTGTTCATGCCCGTGGTACAGGCGCTTATGGCACCTTTACACTCAGTAAGAGTCTCTCTGATTTAACCATAGCAAACTTCCTGCAAAGCGAAGGTCAGCAGACTCCTGTCTTTGTTCGTTTCTCGACGGTTGGCGGTGGTCAAGACTCTTCCGATTATGCCCGTGACCCAAGGGGCTTTGCTGTTAAATTCTATACCCAAGAAGGTAATTTCGATCTAGTGGGCAATAATACACCTGTTTTCTTTTTGAATGATCCGATTAAGTTTCCTGACTTTATTCATTCGCAAAAAAAGGATGCGCGAACTAACTTGCCTAACCCGTCCAATATGTTTGAGTTCTGGGCAAATCACCCTCAATCCTTGCATCAAATGACCATCTTGATGTCAGACCGAGGAATACCAGCAAGCTTAAGGCACATGCACGGCTTTGGCTCTCATACCTTGAGCTTTTGGAACCAAGAAGGTGAAAGAGTCTGGGTTAAGTGGCACTTGAAAACAGATCAGGGAGTGAAGACATTAACGGAAGAAGAGGCCGCTTTAAAACCTGCCCATGGTGCCCAGCAGGATTTAGTTGAAGCCATTGATATCGGTGATTTTCCGAGTTGGACAGTCAAGCTACAGGTGATGACAGAGACCCAAGCGGCTAACTTTGCGATTAATCCTTTTGACCTGACTAAGGTTTGGCCACATGCTGATGTGCCCTTGATTGAAGTGGGTAAACTAGAGCTTAATCGTAATGTGGATAACTACTTTGCTGAGACTGAACAAGCAACCTTTGCCCCAAGTAACCTAGTACCTGGCATAGGTGCGTCTCCTGATAAGATGCTACAAGCAAGATTGCTCGCTTATCAAGATGCCCATAGATATCGTGTTGGTACTCATGCTAGCCATATTCCGGTTAATGCGCCTAAATGCCCGGTGAATCATTACCAAAGAGATGGGGCGCATGCTGGCGTTAATGCAGGGGCGAGTGCTTGTCCTTATGGTCACGGATCACAGCCTGAGGTGAATTTCTATCCTAATGACAGAGCCAATGAGCCAAAACCCAATGCCAGTTTACAAGCGCCTATGATGCCAGTATTGGAAGATGCTTGGATTGGGGCTCATAGCCAAGATGAAGAAGACTATTACTCTCAAGCTGGTGACTTGTTCCGCTTAATGAGTGCGGATCAACAAGCCCAGTTGGCGAATAATATTGCTGGTGGCTTATCCCAAGCTAATGCGTCGATTCAAGCGCGTATGTTGGCACAACTTGCCAAAGCGGATCAGGCTTATGCGGATGCGGTTGCAGCCTTACTAAACTAAAACTAACGGTTTTGAACGCCCCATAGCATGAGTGTTATGGGGCTTTTTTACGTTTTTCCATTGGAATCGAATGTTTAGAGATACCTTTATAAGAGGCTTTTGCTTATTATGGGCGCCTTAGCATGCAGTCGAAGGAATAGGGTTAATGGCCAAAATAATCTTCTCTCTAAAATATGTACAAGAGGATGAAGCAAGCGATATCCGTAGTTTGCTAATGGAGAATGAGATTGAGTTTTATGAAACCACGGCGGGTCGTTGGCAGATTTCCCTAGCCGCTATTTGGGTAAGGCATAATGAGGATTATGAAAAAGCCAGAGCACTGATTGAAGCAGATCAAAAAGTGCGCAGAGAAGCTTATCAGGCAAACATACCTGATATCGGTGTATTACCTTCTTTATGGCGACAATGCCGCCATAATCCGGTTGAGTTTTTATTTACTTTGGTGGCGATTGTCTTTGTACTGGGTTTAACCCTGTATCCATTTTGGGCTGTTTAAACCGGCACACAATCCTTTTGGCTATCTATCAAAGCCATTGCTATTTGATGCCTTGTGACTATGCCAATGATGCGTCTGTCTTCCACCACAGGATAAACCTTGGGCTTTCTGTCTAACATCATCTTGGCCAATGTCATTACCGTATCGCTTGGCTTCACACTGAGTACGTCTGTTTGCATCACAGTTTCAATTGAATTTGGCTGATTACAGTAGTAAGCATTTTGCATCAATTGCGGCAGCACATCTTGTTCAGAGACGAAGCCAATTAAATTCCCATATTTATCTGCCACAGGTGCGCCGGATAGCTTGTGTCTTGTTAAACCTTGAATGAGATCATTAATGCTGGTTTGCTGTGTCACATAATAAGCATCTCTAGACATTATATCTCTTATTTGTAATGTCTCTTTCATACACTTTTTCTCCTTTTAGAGCTTGATATGTAAGAGTTATCTTCAGCTTTAGTCTAGAGGGTATATGAATAAATTGCCTCGTTTAAGGCGAAAAATTTATTAATAAGGCTAATAGGAATTAACTGTTAGCCAGCGCTCGATTTTTATGACTTTACACGGCTTAGTACCAAGGTAAAAACAGCCATATAGTTTTCTATTAACAGGCTTTTTTATGCGCTAAAAACTGGAGGTAAATTTGTCGCTTTAAGGTGTGAGTTTGAAGACAAGCGAAATACACTGATTTAGCCTAATAGGTAAACTAACGGGTTTTTTTATAGTCTGCATGGAAGGTGGCTGATAGGTTATACTAGGCCTTTCTTATTGTTATTGATGCATTTATGACCAAAGTTAAACATCAAGCTAAACGTGGCTCTCGCAATCAAAAGCTCGAGTTACATCCTCGTAATCCCCATAGGGCAAGGTATGATTTTGCTTTACTTGCTGACTCGAGTGCCGAATTAGCCCCTTTTATTAGAAAGAATAAGTTTGGTAACGAATCCATTGATTTTGCCGATGCAGATGCGGTTAAAGCCCTTAACCGTGCTTTGTTGAACCATTTTTATGGGGTGAGTTTTTGGGATATCCCGCCAGGTTACCTTTGTCCTCCTATTCCTGGACGAGCGGACTATATTCACCATCTAGCTGACCTTCTTTCTGCAAGTAATCAAGGAGACATTCCTCGAGGCAAGGGTATTAAGGCTTTGGATATTGGTGTTGGAGCAAATTGTGTTTACCCTATTATTGGTCATAGGGAATACCAATGGCACTTTGTCGGCAGTGATATTAATAACGTAGCGATAGAAACCGCACGTGCCATTGTCATGTCGAATGCCTGTTTGAAGGGCAGTATAGTTTGTCGTCTACAGTCATCAAATCAGCAGATGTTTAAAGGTATTTGGAAAGACGATGAAAGGTTTGATTTAACCTTATGTAACCCACCTTTTCATAGCTCTAATGCCAAGATGCAAGCCGAATCACAACGCAAATGGAAAGGCTTAAACTCAGACGCTAAAGCCCCCAATAAGCAAGGTCTTAACTTTGGTGGACAAGATAATGAGCTTTGGTGTGACGGTGGAGAAGAGCGCTTTATCAATGACATGATAGAGCAAAGTGTGGCATTCGGTGAAAGGTGTTATTGGTTCACTAGCCTAGTCTCTAAACAAGCAAATTTAACGAGCATTTATCGCAGGTTAAAGCAGGTTGGTGCTCAAGAGGTGAAAACGGTAGAAATGGCGCAGGGTCAAAAGGTCAGCCGTTTTGTGGCTTGGACTTTTTTAATGCCAGACCAGAGAGATTATTGGGCGGATACTTACTGGAAGTAAGCACTGGAACTAAGCACTGGAACTAAGCACTGGAAATAAGCACTGGAAATAAGCACACAAGTTGAAACATATAAAAAAAGGCGCCTTCCATAAAGTGGGGCGCCTTTTTCATTTTAAGATAATTGCTTAAGCGTTAGTCTTTGACCAAATCAGACGCGATTTTAGCCGCGAGCTTAGCATTGTTAAATACTAACTCTATATTGCTGGCAAGACTGTTTCCGCCTGTTAATTCAGCAACACGGGCAAGTAAAAATGGCGTTGACTCTTTACCACCAATATTTTGTTCGACGGATTCCGCGAGTGCTTGTTCTACTGCCTTGTCGATTGCGTTTTTATCCATCGCAAATTCATGGGGGATAGGGTTAGTCACGACCACGCCACCTGCTAGTTTCATATCCCATTTTGCTTTAAGGAAATCAGCAATTTGCGTTGCATTTGTTAGGTTGTAATCGACCGTGTAATCACTTTCTCGGGTGTAAAACGCAGGCAACTTGTCTGTGTTATAACCTAGAACAGGCACACCTTGGGTTTCTAAATACTCACGGGTAAGGCCAAGGTCTAGAATAGATTTCGCCCCAGCACAGACAACAGCCACATTGGTTTTAGCCAGCTCTTGTAAGTCAGCAGAAATATCAAAGCTGGTTTGTGCTCCACGGTGCACACCACCAATGCCGCCCGTGGCAAAGACGTTAATACCGGCCATGGCAGCGACTATCATGGTTGCCGCTACTGTGGTTGCTCCATGTTGTTTAGTTGCCACAACAAAAGGTAAATCACGACGAGAACACTTGATCACAGAAAGACCTGCCTGACCTAAAGTATCAATTTCATCATGGCTTAAGCCTGCTTTTAAACGGCCATCTAGAATGGCGATAGTGGCAGGAACTGCCCCATTATCACGAATAATTTGCTCTACTTTTTTGGCTGTTTCAGCATTTTGAGGCCAAGGCATACCATGAGAAATTATCGTACTTTCTAGTGCGACAACCGGCTGGTTGTTGGCAAGGGCTGCAGCCACTTCTGGGCTAATATCTAAATACTGTTTCATTTATTGGCTATCCATTTTTCAATATTTTTGGGGCTAATATTTGGTGTGTTGGCAGAATCCGACTCTAAAGTCATGGCTGAACAAGCACTGGCAAACTCTAAGGATTGTGCGATAGGCCATGTATTGAGTTGGGCATGAATAAAGCCTGCAAATAATGCATCACCCGCACCCGTATCACTTACCGCATCGATAGTAAAAATACCGTGGGAAGCTTGCTCTTTATGATTCGCAAAAATAACACCTTCATTGCCAAGGCTTAAAAGTACGTTTTTCACTCCCGCCTTTAGTAGCGCTTGAATCAGCTCCTTATCACTGGCATCCGCTAAGCCTGTCAGTGCTTTGGCTTCATCACGATTGACTTTAAGCCCTGTGAGACGGTGTAAAATGGGCTTTAAGCGAACGGACTTTTGCACTGAGACAGCATCTGCATACAGGCTGCCTTGGCAATTGAGTTGAGCAAGCCACTCAATGCAAGCTTCACTTAAGTTAGCTTCGATAAGTAAGGTTTGTGCGGATAAGAGTAAAGACTTTTTATGGCTCAGTTGTGTGCCGTCTAGCGTATTTATTATTGCCATATCAGATACGGCTGCCACTAGCTGACCGTGAGGATCATTTAAGGCTAAATAAGTGCTGGTGCCAAAATCAGGGTGACGAATTACGGCATCCATATTGATACCAGAGCTGCGACATTGTTCTAATAACCAATCGCCAGATTTATCTTGTCCTATGGCACTGATAAGTGACACATCTTGGCCAAGTCGAGAGAGGTTTTCTGCGATATTTCTCCCAACGCCACCTGGGCTTTGGCTGATTTGACCTAGGTTGGAATCTTCTAAACGCAGTGCGCTAATGGCGCGGCCACAAATATCGAGGTTACAGCCGCCAATAACAACAATATTGTTATCTTCTGGGACAATATAGCCTTTGCCCAGAATAAAGCCTTTGTTGGTGAGGCGCATAATATGCCCCGCCACCGACTCACGGCTCATGCCTAATTGATTCGCAAGCTCTTGTTGTGTTGCTAAAGGGCTTTTTTTGACGGCAGTTAATACTCTGGTTTCTTGTTCAGACATAAAGGTGTCTCTCTAACA
This sequence comes from Marinomonas sp. MED121, assembly GCF_000153025.1. Classification (GTDB taxonomy): domain Bacteria; phylum Pseudomonadota; class Gammaproteobacteria; order Pseudomonadales; family Marinomonadaceae; genus Marinomonas. The sequence continues at coordinate 1,681,273 of NZ_CH672429.1, read as the reverse complement.
AAAGTTTATTCGATTAACAATATATATGAACTTAGCCACCTTTAGGCTTAATAGCAAGTTTTATATTACCCATATTTTTAAGAATTTTTAATACTAAGTGATTGGTATGAATAGACTATAGAAAAAAACTTGTGCATAAAAAAAGGCCAACCTGAGTTGACCTTTTTTGCGAAATTAGCCCAGTTAATGGGCAATCAAAGAACCAATCAATAGGCTTATTGAATCTGATTCTTCATGTATTGACCTAATTCAGAATGATGCAATATTGATGAAACAGGTAAAATTTTACTCGCAGGTCCCCAAGCGAATACGTTCACAGGTACGGCTGTATGTGTACCCGTTCCCCAAACAATATTCTGTGCGGTAGCAAGCTCACGGCCCATTAGATTGCCCCTATCATTGTAAGGAAAGAAAGCATCAAAATCGGTAATAGCAGGTACTTGTTTAGCTGATAAGTACTTGTGACCCTCTGTTTGATAAGGGTTTTGTTTATCCATCATGATGCGTTTAGCTTGGGCTTCATTAATTTTAAAATCCGAGTTTTCGTTGACAATTTTCACTAGATTAGCAGGTGTTTGCTCTGCTTTATCCAGCTTGCCAAACTTGCTTGTCATCGAATAGAAACTCATTTTTTGGTTATACAAAGCATCTAGGATGTTATAGCTACCAAAATTGAAGTTAGGCTTGTAATCACGATTCTCGAAGGCCTTACCTGAGCGTGTTTCTGCTGCAGGTAAATTGTCAGATGAGTAACTAAAGCCAAATGAACCTGTTTCGTGGTCTGCTGTGACTATGATTAGCGTATCATCACGGCCTGCAGCCCATTGGTAAACACTGCCTACGGCTTCATCAAATTTAACCAACTCATTGAGCATGGTACCGGCATCATTGGCGTGACCTGCCCAGTCAATTTGACCGCCTTCTACCATGAGGAAGAAACCATCTTCATCTTTTTCTAATACCGATAGGGCCTTCTCTGTCATTTCTTTTAGGCTTGGCTGTGTGCGCTCAGCTGAATCTTTTTTGATGCGGTGTTCAGTTCCATCAGCCATCCCAGAGTAGGCAAAAAGACCGAGTAGCTTATCGCCTGATTGTGCGGTTAGCTGAGAGCGATTAAAGGCAAGGTCGTAACCTGCATCTTGGGCCTCAAGCAAAAGATTACGCTCGTCTTTACGTTTAGATTTTAAGTAAACGCTGCCTTGAGTCATATCGTTTAACTGGTTATAAACCGCACCTTTGTCATTGGTTGATTGCGGAATAAAATAGCGCAAACCACCTGATAACATGACATCAACACCGGTTTCTAGCATATCTACGGCAATTTCGTTTTCTAACGAACGGTGAGGTTGGTGAGCCGCAAAAGCAGCGGGTGTTGCATGGGTCAGACGAGTATCGGATACAAGCCCTGTTGCTTTACCAAGGCGTTGTGCTTTTTCGAGTATGGTCTCAACATGGTTGCCGTCTGCATCTATCCCTATTACTTCAGAACCTGTGTAGATACCGGTAGAAAGTTGGGTTGCTGAACACGCTGAGTCAACGACAATCGCATCACTTGGGTTAGTCAAAGACGCGCCTATAACACCTTCTTTTGCCAGTTGGGCTAGGGAGGTTGTACGTCCCTTATAAATAGAGCTTGGCGCATGTTTGGCGTAGGTTTCTAATAACCCCACTTGCTGAGGCCCCATACCATCGCCAATCATGAGGATGACATTTTTTATCTCTGCGGCAACGGATGTCATGGGCAGCGTTGCAGCGAGTGTGGTGGTTAAAAATACTTTACTAAGTTTGTTCATATATCCCTCTTACCTAGATCGTTATAGACCCTTTGATTTTTAAATCATAAGGGCTGAGTGACCGCGACTCTTGTCTTCATGACACATTGCGGCATTTCAAATGAATGCTTATTAAAAACGAAAAAGCGATTGATTTTAGTAAATAACAGAACGAAATGATATAAACATTATCTATGTTAGATCGGCCAAAATTTGACATAAACCGATCATTTTTTAAATTGTTTGCGTCTAGATGACGGCTTAGATAATGAAATCTCTCTATTGATATCTTTATGGCTGTCTCATATGGGTTAAAGAGATGAGGGGGGTGAAGCAGAAAATCGAGGCAAAAAAAAGCAGGCCGTTAAGCCTGCCCAAAAATCAATAACCTTAAGTGTTAGACTTTAAACTGATGAATGTTGTTATTGAGTTCAATCACTTGTTGGGTAATTTGCTGATTTGACGCTGTTGCTTGCTCTGCGCCCTCGGTTGTACTGACTGAGATATCTTGAATATTTTGCAAGTTGTTTGTGATTTCTGCTGTTACTTGGGATTGCTCTTCTACAGCAGCTGCGATCTGAGTATTTAAGTCAGAAATTCTACTAACGGCTTCATACGCTTCTTCAAATGAATGACTTGTCTCTGTACTTTTTGCTAAGCAGGCTTCTGTTTTGGTATTTCCATTTTGCATACTCGAAACCGCTTGGCTTGCTTCTCTTTGTAGTTTTTCAACCAGCTCTTGAATATCGACAGTCGATTCTTGAGTTCTTTGCGCTAAAGATCTTACTTCATCCGCTACTACAGCGAAGCCTCGTCCCGTTTCACCAGCACGTGCTGCTTCAATCGCGGCGTTTAATGCCAAGAGGTTGGTTTGCTCAGCAATACCTCTAATGGCATCGAGTACGGTACCTATGCTCTCGGTTTCTTTTGCCAGGGTTTCGATATCTTTAGAGGTACGGGTAACTTCGTCTGCCATTTCACGAATGATCTCTTGGGTTTCATCAGCAGAGCGTTTACCTTTTTCCACACTGTTTTTTACGGTTTCAGCTATCTCTGCTGCTGACGCTGTATTGATTGCGACTTCTTGTGTCGCAGTATTCATTTCAGAAATGGCACTGGATACTGTTGAGGTTTCACCTTGCTGGTTTCTAATTGCGTTTTGCGTATCCTCGATAATACGTAATGAGTTATTTGAGGATTTCTCTAATTCGACCGATGAGTGCGCGATATTTCTCACGGATGTTGCTAGCTGATCTACAAATCTATCAAAGTATTTAGATACAGTACCTATCTCATCTTGCATTGGACTATTAATACGTTGGGTCAGGTCTCCTTCCCCTTTGGTAATATCAATTAATCTGTCCTGTAGATTCTTGATCGGCTTTGAGATTGAACGACCAACTAGGATAGGGATAATGATGGCAAAAATAACTGAGCAAATCAGTACGGTAGCAATTTGGTTAATCGCAGTTTTTTCGTCATGCTCAGCTTTTAGGGCTGCATTAGCGGTAAATACTTGAATATCATGTAGGGTATCAATGAGTTCTTTGTCTAATTGGTCTTGGTGTTTTTCAAGCGTTGGCAAGATTTTCAGAGCGGCATCAACATTGCCTGCAACCATTAAGTCTGCCACTTCGAACGATTCATGCTCAGTTACTTTAAAGTGCTCGTTTATAGTCAGCATTTGTGCTTGTATGGAATTTAATTTATCAATGCCTTCTTGGGTGTGGGCAATGCCTAATCCTGCAACGAGAATTTCATCCGCTTCAACGAGTTCATGCTCTATCTCTAATGAGATTTTTTTCATCTTGTCCACATGAATCATCATGTCATCTTTTTTCTTGGCATTAGTTTGCGCCAAAACACCGTATAAGACTGATCTTTCTAACTCGATCACTTGAGCTAGCTGATGCTCAGTTATCTCGGTTAGTTTGTTGGTCAATGGCATATCGATTTCGGCAATATCAATAATTTCGTTACCGATATCCTGCATTTGCTTTAGGCCAATAAAACCAACGAGCAAAATTAGAAAAAGGAGGGATGCCCCTAAGAAATAAACTTTATGAATTATTTTAATACGATTAAGCATGGTTAAAACCTCTATTAAGGTTATTGATTTATGTGATATCAACAAGCTGATTTAGCGCTGCTACTTCATCTCATACCACTAAATTCCTTGATATTATGGTTATAATCATAACGTCATGTCCATGATTAAGTGTTAAGTATAATTGTATTTTTTTTTCTGTCTGAAAGCTTATGTACTGTTTTATTACGAAAGGTAGAGTTAATGCAGCTTTATGTATGTTTTGCCTGTTTTTTTAGTTTTTTTACGCTTAAGTTTTTTTAAATTTAATTAAAAAACTGAATAGAGGTATAATAAATGATTGAGATTTTTTAAGCTTTTTTGGATGTATTTATGCTATACCTTTTCAGGATTTCTCTCCTGGCGTTGTTATTAATCCTAGTAACCTTATATGGATTATTCACTTTTCCTTTCTTCCCTAAATCTAAAAATAAGGTTTATTTGATCGCCAGAAAATTTCGCAAGGCATCGAGCGTGATTGGTTTAAAAGTCACCTTAATTAAAAATGCAGCGACTGAAAAAATAGATCAAGCGGTTTATATCGCGAATCATCAAAATAACTTTGACCCTTTTACTCTGACTCATGCTGTGCCTAAAAGGACAGTCAGTGTTGGCAAAAAAAGCATTATCTGGATACCTGTTTTTGGGGTTTTGTATTGGATTAGTGGTAACTTCCTGCTTAATCGGGGGAACCGCGCAAAAGCCATCGCAACCATAGATCAGATTGTGTCTAAGATGCGCGAGACCGGTTTATCTATTTGGATGTTTCCTGAGGGTTCAAGAAGCCGAGGCAGGGGGTTTTTACCTTTTAAAGCCGGCGCCTTTCATGCTGCTATTCAAGCGGGAGTGCCCATTGTTCCTGTGGTTTGTTCTAACACACATCAGCAGGTGCGTTGGAATCGCTGGAATAATGGCAAGGTGTTAGTGGAGGTGTTAGCACCCATTTGTACTAAGGGAATGACAGAAGGTGATGTACCTGCCTTGATGTCCAAGTGTGCTGATATCATGCAACGAAAACACAGTGAATTAAATCGTATCTTAAAGCGCGAAAATTAAATTTTTGGGCTAAAAAAAACCACCTCATACTGTATTCAGTGTGAGGTGGTTTTTTTATATCAAATCATTAGGGCGTGGTCTAAAAGCCCTATCTTTACGTTGAGGACCTTATCAATAGAATAACTATTAAGTTGCGCTCCTCGCCATAAATCTAGCGGCTTTTATCCACATGCTGAGGCGGGAGGACTTATTCGCAGGTTCCCTAATTGCACCGACTTACATTTGCGATTGCAAGTAATTTGGTAAGCCTAGCATCTTGATCAAACCTAGCTGTTTTTCTAGCCAGTATGCATGGTCAATTTCGGTATCATCCAAAAGCACTTCCAGCATTTCACGAGTGTTGTAGTCTTGAACATCTTCGCAAATTTTGATGCTTTCTTTTAGCATTGCAGCCACTTCATATTCGACCTTAAGGTCGTTTTCAAGCATTTCAGGTACATCTTTACCCACACGTATTGCTTCACGTGTTACTAAGTTTGGCGTGCCTTCTAAAAATAAGATACGTTCAATTAGTTTTGCTGCATGACCTTTTTCATCGTCAAACTCATGGTCAATACGTTCAAACAGTTTAGATAAGCCCCAATCATCATACATGCGAGAGTGAATGAAATATTGATCCATTGCGGTTAGCTCATTGGCTAGCAATTTATTTAGCGCATCGATAACTTGTTGATTGCCTTTCATTTAAGCTCTCCTTTCTACATTTGAGATTGTAAGTAGTTTTCTAAACCAGTATTGGCAATGAGGTATTCTTGAGTTTCTAACCAATCAAGATGCTCTTCTTCGTATTCGAGAATATCTTCTAACAAATCACGGCTAATATAGTCTTGCTCTTTTTCACAAAGGGCAATGGCATCTTTAAGCTCGTCAATTTGTTCTGTCTGAAATTTAAGGTTGCATGCAACGATTTCAACCGGTGACTCACCAATGTTTAGGTGACCAAGCTGCTGAAGGTTAGGCAAACCTTCAAGAAATAAAACACGTTCAATTAAGTCGTCAGATTGCTTCATATCCTTAATCGACTTTTTGTAATTCTTTGAATTAAGTTCTTCTAACCCCCAGTTTTTGCACATACGAGCATGCAAGAAATACTGGTTAATCGATGTTAACTCAGTTTTAAGAACCTTATTTAAAGCCTGAATGACCTGTTTGCTGCCTTGCATAATACCCTCGCAACACAAAAATGATTGTTTAAAGTTTGAACGCAATTATAGTCTGAAATAAAATTATTGAAAGTAAAAGATTATAAAAAAGTGTTATTTTTCAATCAGTTAATAATGATATTTATTATCATTATGAGGTTGAATTACATCTGTAAATGAGAACGGGATGACATCTAATAATGACCCTTTTTGTCGTAAAAAAACGCCCTATATCAATGGTATAGGGCGTTAAAAGAGGCGAATTAAGGAAACAATTTAACTAATTATCCTCCAATTTCACTGGCGTATCGGAAAATTGAAACTGAATAATCAATCTGCAAGCTAGCTTGCATAAATTAAAGGTTAGTTCAGTTTTGTGGAAATGGTTAATTTTTTTGACATTTTTGTCTTAATTACAAGATAAGAAGGGCAGATTGAGGTTTATCTTGTGATGAGATTGGATCCTGTCATTTTAATTAATTGAAATAATTTATATTTAATATATAGTGTTTTGATATATTTCATATATAAAACGTATATTTTGCTTTAAAGGAGCACTCGATGGGAATCGTGAAAATCTCAGATCCACTACACGATGAAATTAGAAAGTCGAGCAATGTCATGTCTCGATCTATCAACTCCCAAGCGGAGTTTTGGTTGAAAATGGGCCGTTTGGCTGAGCTCAACCCCACGATGACATTCAATGACATTATTCAGATGCAGTTAAAACTTGAGGATGAAATAAGCCAAGCGGACTCAAGTACCCATGAAAACATACATCTACTGAAGTAATTTAATGGGCCTGATTAAAACCATAATGGGATTAATAAGACGTACAAGGAGTTTGTAGTGGATAAAGCTGTGATTAAATCGGCTGATGAAGTGGTTTTGATGCGAGAGTCAGGGCGATTATTGGCCCGTGTTTTTAATATGCTAGATGACTTTATCCAGGTGGGGGTTACCACCTTGGAAATTGATCAAAAAGTGGACCACTTTATTCGCCATGAATTGGCTGCTAGGCCTGCCAGTAAAGGACAATATGGTTATCAATTTAGTCTAAATAGCTCAGTGAATGAGGTTGTTTGCCATGGGGTGCCTAGTACATATCGATTAAAAGGGGCTGATATTGTCAATATAGATATAACCTTGGAAAAAAACGGCTTTATTGCTGATTCAAGTAAGATGTATGTGATGCCCAATGCCAGTGTGATGGCAAAAAAGTTGGTTAAAAACACTTACGAAAGCCTTTGTCATGGAATACGTCAAGTTAAGCCAGGTGCTAGGTTAGGTGATATAGGGGCAGCAATTCAAACTCATGCCCATGCTGCGGGTTATTCAATTGTAAAAGAGTATTGTGGCCATGGTATTGGCCGAGAAATGCACGAGGCACCTCAGATTTTACATTATGGCCAATCGGGAACAGGGCAAGTGCTAGAGCCGGGTATGACATTCACCATAGAACCTATGATTAACCAAGGTCAGGCTAAGGTAAAAACCAAAAAAGATGGTTGGACAGTGATTACTCGGGATAAGAAGTTATCCGCTCAGTGGGAGCATACTATTTTAGTGACAGAGACAGGCTATGAAATATTGACCCTTAGAGCTGACGAAGGGCCAATTTAATTGTTCAAACGATGTGATGGGCTGTTCGATTTTCTTCACTCGGTTTTTCTAACCAATTAAACCTAAAAAGAGAAATTAAGCCCTAAAAGAGAAATGAAAGCCTAAAAGAGAAATCATCTTAGTTTATTGATTGACTTGTGGGCAGCGAAAATTTAGATTCAAACATCTTAGATACCTTTTTATAGAGTAATGACTTGATATGATTACTGTGATTGGCCAGCGTGCCGGCCACCCTCACCTTAAAGCCAGCGACTGGTGGCCTTCTCCTCAGCATTAATTTGCTAACTTGCCTCTGCGCGAGTCTTTTCTGTTTTTCTCTTTAATGTTTTTTTGAAAGGTTTTCTCATGCCTATTTCTGTATTAAAGGATGCTCTGTCTGCATCTGTTCAAGCTCAACTCGACTCTTCTTTGCGTATGCTAGTGATTCATTGGAACGAATCCGAAACCAGTTATTTTCCCTATGTTTGGTTAAGGGATAATGACCCTGCTGGTTTTCATCCTGATACTCAGGAGCGTCAATTTGATCTCACTACGATTAACCTTGATGATGATATTTGCGAGTTCGAAATTGACCAAGAAACAATACGCCTTAGTTGGTTAGAAGAAGCTTATACCGCTGAATTTCGACTAGCATGGCTGTATGAGAATCAGCCGGGGAAAATGGCTTTTGACCCTGTTATCAATGACGCCAGATTATGGCGAAGCGAACTTTCAGGTGCAGAAATCCCCCGCTCGAAAGCGACTGAAATTCTGACACAAGACAGTGCCTTGCTCGCTTGGTTAAGGGATACACAAGCTTATGGGTTATCTATCGTTGAAGGGCTTGCGGATGATGTTAAAGCAGGTACTCAGGTTGCCAAAAAAGTGGGTTTTTTGAGAGAAACTAACTTTGGTGTGGAGTTTGAAGTTAAGTCTAAACCTAAACCCAATAACCTTGCCTACACATCCATTGCGTTGCCACTGCATACGGATCTCACTAATCAGGAGTTACCGCCTGGTTATCAATTTTTGCATTGCTTAACCAATGATGCCCAAGGTGGCGGTTCTATTTTTTGTGATGGCTTTGCTGTCGCTGAAGATTTGCGTCGGGCAGATATCGTGGCTTTTGATTTATTAGTGAATACTCAGATCCCTTGTCGTTTTCATGATGAGGATTATGACATCAGAAGTCGTAAAGCGGTTATTAACCTAGATGATCAAGGTCAGGTGAATGAGATCTGTTTTAACCCTCACTTAGCCAGTACCTTGGATATCTCGCCAGAGTTAATGCAGGCTTATTATCGTGCTTATCAAACCTTTATGAAGATGACGAAGAACCCTGAATATAAAATATCCGTCATGCTGACAGGGGGCGAAATGGTGGTTTTTGATAACCGTCGTGTATTACATGGCCGCGATGCGTTTGACCCTCAATCTGGCGCTCGTTATTTACATGGTTGTTATGTGGATAGGGGCGAGTTTGAAAGCCGTTTAAGAGTCTTGTCTCGTTAGCTCTTTCTACAGCTATCAAACTTGTTGAATCAGGCCTCGTTTTGTCAAAGCGGGGCTTTTTAATTCATGGCCTTTGTTAATCCATAGCGCTTTAGACAAGCCTCTTGTCGATAGGGTTTGAAAACTAGGGATAATATTTTGACGAGGTGAACATGCTCTTTTGTGGGTTAAGTTAACAATTAAAAGCTGCATTCTCCTAAGGCCTATTTTATTGTATTAATGATCACTTAAACGGAATAGAAAAATGCAGTTTGAACATTTTAATATCTCTGCTCCCAAGGCTTTGTTAGAAATCGTTAAAGACTTTTATGTGAATTTATTTGAACTTGAAGTCGGGTTTAGGCCTCATTTTTCTAATCAGGGTTATTGGTTATATTTTGATAATAAACCGATAGTGCACTTAACCCAGGATGAGGACAGAGAGCATGCTTTAGGTGCCTTAGACCACATTGCTTTTAGCCTGACTGGACTGATAGCCTTTACCCTTAAATTAGACGCGTTAGGGGTTGAATATCATGTTCAAGAAGTCAGGCAAATAGGAATACATCAAGTGTTTTTTCATGACCCGTCGGGTATCAAATTAGAAGTCAATTTTCACCAAGAAAGTTAAAAGCCGTATGTCTTAGTTTGCAAAGACAAGCGGCAGGCTAGCTGCTGTTTTTACTGCTCTTATGGCAAAGTTACTATTAATGCTTTTTACATGGGGTAGCGCCTGGGTTTGATTCAGGGCTGTTTCGTAACTTTTTAAATCTTTCGTCACAATTTCCAGACGATAATCAGCACTACCTGATACCAGAAAACAAGAAATCACATAGTCTTTATCCAGTACTGCCTGTTCAAATTCGATACTGGCGTGATCCTTGTTGTTATCTAGGGTGACATCAACAAAAACCGTCATAGGTAGACCTGCTTTTTCCCTGTCCAAATTAGCACGGTAACTGGTTATCACGCCGTCTTGCTCCAGCCGTTTGACACGTCGTAAACAAGGAGAGGGTGATAAGTTTACTCTTTCTGCTAACTCTACATTACTTAAGCGTCCATCCTCTTGCAGAGCCTGGATAATATTAAAGTCGATGGCATCCATGAGTCTTCCTTTTGATTAAAAATAAAGATATTGGCATATTTGATAAATTTTAAAGGTCAATTTAATCAAATATGCTAATTCGATGTTATATATTAGCGAAATACGCAAGGACATGCTCGCTTATCTTACCTGATAATGAGGTTGATTCAGTTTGATTTAAATAGATTTACTTAAGTGGCTACTTAAGTTTTCTTTGACCTTGAGGTGCCCTATGTCTTCTACCAATACCGCCCCTGCTTATCGTGTGTTAGCACAAGGAAGGCAATATCATTTAGGGGTAGTGTCAGCTTTAGTGACTGCTTGTATTTGGGCAAGCTGGTTGATTTCGGTCAAAATGGGAGCCAGTTCTAGTTTGACCATGTTTGACTTGTCCATTATGCGTTATGGCATGCCAGCTTTATGTTTTTCTTATTTTGCTTTTCAAGCTAGGGCGCAAATTCGACGCGTCCCTTTACATTTATTAGCGGGGATTAGTTTAGGGGCGGGTGTGCCTTTCTTTTATTTAGCCTCACAGGGGATGCATCTTGCGCCTGTTGCCCATGCTGGGCTTTTGATTCCCGGCACCTTTCCATTATTTGTAACAGGGATTGCTGTTCTTATTTTTAAAGAACCTCTTAGCTCACAACGTTTAATGGGATTAGCGGCCATTGCTATTGGGATATTAACCCTCCTGGCAGAATCTTTTTTCACCAGTGCTGGGCAAGTACTCAAGGGTGATCTGTACTTTTTAGGGGCCAGTTTTTGTTGGGCACTGTTTACGATAAGTTTACGCGTGTCTGGCCTATCACCATTGGCTGCGACAGGATTATTAGGCCTTGTCTCAAGCGTTTTATTATTAGGGCTTTTTGCCTTTGGGGTTCTTGATTCTGGCATTTTGGGGTCAGGTGAGCATCTTGATATGAACTTATTTGCAACCCAGTTTATGATTCAAGGGATTATGGTTGGTTTAGTCACAGGCTTTAGTTATGGTTTTGCGATTCGTAAAATTGGCGCCGAAAATACGGCCGCATTAGGGTCTTTAACACCTGTGATTGCATCTATTGCAGCGTATCCCATTTTGGCCGAAACCTTGTCGGTAAATGGCGTTATGGCCATGTCATTAATTTGTTTTGGTGTTCTGTGTGCCAGTGGTGTAAAACTAAATAAACTTTGGTTTTTTAAAAAATGAGACCTTTGTTCGCAACCTAGTATCAGAGTCTCAATATAAATATTTAGCTTGTTAAGGTAATAAGATGATTTTAGACAACTTGGATGCCGCTGCCGCAGACCCGATACTCTCCTTGTCGGTAGCTTGTCGCGCTGATGATAGAGCTCATAAAATTGATTTGGGCATAGGTGTTTACCGTGATAATCAAGGTAATACGCCGGTTATGCAGGCAATTAAACAGGCTGAAGCGCGTTTGCTTGAAGAGCAAAGTTCTAAAGTTTATGTGGGCATGCCAGGTAACGAATCCTTTAATGCCGCTATGATGGATTTATTAATTGGTGAAGGCGAGAGTAAAGCCCGTGCGGTTGGGGTTCAAACACCAGGAGCCAGTGGTGCACTGCGTATGTTGGCTGATGTGATAAAGCTCTCTGCTCCTGATGCCACGGTTTGGTTATCTGATTTAAGTTACGCTAATCATGCTCCCATCATGAAAACCGCAGGCTTAAAGGTTCGTTATTATGCTTACTTCGACACTGAAACTAAGTTAGTAAATAGCCAAGCTATGCTGGCGGATATGAGTCAAGCGGGTGCTAATGATGTGGTGCTATTACACGGTTGCTGCCATAACCCAACAGGCGCTGACTTGTCTTTTGAAGACTGGCAAGCGGTGACTTTGTTGGCTCAGAAGCAAGGTTTTTTACCCTTCATTGATATTGCCTATCAAGGCTTTGGCGATGGAATGGATGCTGATGTCGCAGGCTTTCGATATCTGGCTGAAAGAGTCGACTCTTATTTGGTCGCGAGCTCTTGTTCTAAGAATTTCGGTCTTTATCGTGAGCGTACTGGTCTAGCAGTCATAGTCGGCAAAAGCTTAGAGCAAAGTAATAAGATCAAATCTCGCCTGTTAGAGTGCGCGCGCAGTACTTATACCATGCCGCCTGATCATGGCGCGGCCTTGGTGGATATGATTTTAAGAGATCAAGCCCTAAAGCAGACTTGGCTTGATGAAGTGGATGCGATGCGTCATCGTGTGCAAGGTCTTAGAGAGCAACTAGCGGGAGCTTTACGGGAGAAGAGTGGTAACCCTCACTTTGACTTTATTGCCCAACATAAAGGTATGTTTTCCGTTTTGGGCATTACCCCAGAACAGGCACAAACCTTGCGTCAAGCGCATGCGATTTACCTGGTTGATAGTGGCCGTATTAATTTGGCAGGTATGCAGGAAGCGCATATAGACTATATCGCGGAGAAACTATTGCTTGTGACCGCAATGTAAGTAAAGCCTGTTTCATTTAGCGTTAAAAAGCCTGATTAAGTCACATTAATCAGGCTTTTTTTGTTCTCGTTTTTTCTTTAAATTTTTGTTTTAACTTCTTGTTAAAAGTGAAGTTTCTATTTAAAGCTCTAGCTTATTGCTTTAGATAGTTAAGGGCCAAAATTGCCGCCGCAAGGTCTTCGCGAGAATCGCCTACAGATTTAAACAGGGTAATGGCATTTTCTGGATCTTGGAATTCTAATCGTCCAAGGTGCGTTTCTGAGCAAAGCTCTGTTAGCTCAGCTTGAATATCTTGTTCTAGAATATCCCCAGCAATCATGGGAATAATGATGTCTCCCGCTTCAGATAAAGCACCTGCTCTGGTATCAACAAAAATATGTGCCTTTTTTAGCGCCTCATTATCTGCTTCTTGCATTTCAGGCGTAAAGCCCCCAACCAAATCTAGGTGACAACCAGGGCTTAGCCACTCGCCTTTAATAATGGGCTCTTTGCTCATAGTGGCACAACTAATAATATCGGCCTGAGAAGCCACTTTAGGCAGTTCTTTTTGAGAGCAAACCTTGGCATGAATGCCCTCTTTTGAAAGCTCATTTACCAGCTTTTGGGCACTGTCTAAGTTACGGTTATAAATACTGATTTCCATAATAGGGCGCACCGCTCTATGGGCTGCAATGAGGTTGCGAGCCATGCGTCCAGCACCGACCATCAAGAGTTTCGAGGCATCTATATTGGACAGGTAAACAGAGGCTAATGCGGAAGCGGCGGCTGTGCGTCGAGAAGTCAGTTCATTGCCTTCCAATTGTGCCAATGTTTCGCCTGTTTTACCTGAACTCAGTAAATAGTTACTGGTTAAGCCAGGTAGCCCTTTTTCATTATTGCTAGGAAAAACAAACACTTGTTTTACACCACAGTACTCGCCTTCAATCCAAGCTGGCATTAATAATAGTGTCGCATCCTGTTCATGGGGGACATTTAATACGTGGTGATGACGAACAGGAGAGATAACTTTACGGGTAAAAATATCTCTTAGGGCTTCAACTAAATCGTGCCAAGGGAGAGCGGTTCTAACCTGCTCGGCGGATAACTGCATATAAGTTCCTTGCATAGGAAAAACATGGAAAGGGTCTTTGTTTGAAGGCTAACGAATAACCTGTGAGCCATTTACCTAAAAAGCCCTCTAAACATACCATGTTCGAGGGCTTTTTGTTGAGCTTAAATCGGCTAAGTTAAAGCCTTAAGCGTCAATTCGCTTGTACTTGATACGAGTCGGTGTCGCTTCGTTACCAGTACGTTGCTTGTAGTCTACTTCGTATTCGGCATAGTTACCTTCGAAGAAAACGGCTTTTGAGTCACCTTCGTAAGCAAGAATATGAGTAGCAATACGGTCTAGGAACCAACGGTCGTGGGAAATAACAATCGCCGCACCAGGGAAGGCTAATAGAGCATCTTCCAGCGCACGTAAGGTTTCCACGTCCAAGTCGTTGGTCGGTTCGTCCAATAGCAAAACGTTACCACCTTCTTTTAGCAGTTTTGCTAAGTGCAAGCGGTTACGCTCACCACCAGAAAGGTGCTTCACAAGCTTTTGTTGGTCAGAACCTTTAAAGTTGAAACGACCTATGTAGGCGCGGGACGATACTTTAAAGTTGTTGACCATTATCATGTCTGAACCATCTGAGATTTCTTCCCATACGGTCTTATCACCATCTAGCTCACGCATTTGATCAACATAAGCCAGTTGTACTGTTTCGCCTAAGGTGACAGTACCCGCATCAGGTTGTTCAGCCCCTGAAATCATTTTGAAAAGGGTTGATTTACCCGCACCGTTACCCCCAACGACACCAACAATAGCGCCCGGTGGAATCGATAGATTTAAGTCTTCGATCAGAACGCGACCATCAAAGCCTTTGCGAACATTTTCAATATCAATCACCTTGTTACCCAAGCGTGGACCAGGTGGAATGTAAAGCTCGTTGGTTTCGTTACGCTCTTGGAAGTCTTTTGAGTTCATCTCTTCAAAGCGTGCTAAACGAGACTTAGATTTAGACTGGCGTCCTTTCGCGTTTTGACGAACCCACTCAAGTTCAGATTTGATGGCGCGTTTATGGGAAGCTTGCTGCTTCGCTTCCATCTCAAGACGAGCATCTTTTTGTTCCAACCAAGAAGAATAGTTACCTTCGTATGGAATACCATGGCCACGGTCAAGCTCTAGAATCCAGCCTGCTGCATTATCAAGGAAGTAACGGTCGTGGGTAATGGCCACAACAGTGCCAGGGTAATCTTTTAGGAAACGTTCTAACCAAGCAACAGATTCGGCATCCAAATGGTTAGTCGGCTCATCAAGAAGAATCATGTCTGGCTTGTCCAGTAGTAAGCGACATAGGGCAACACGACGACGTTCACCCCCAGAAAGATGTTCAACATTGGCATCCCAAGCGGGTAGACGAAGTGCATCGGCAGCAACTTCTAAGGCACGATCAAGGTTATGACCTTCTTTCGCTTCGATGAGGGCTTCAAGTTGTCCTTGCTCTTTGGCTAGGGCGTCAAAGTCAGCATCGGGTTCTGCGTATTCAGCATAAACCGCATCCAAGCGAGCCATGGCTTCGATTACATCGGTGAAAGCTTCTTCCACTATGCCACGTACATTTTTAGTCGGATCAAGCTTTGGTTCTTGCTCTAGGTAGCCAATTTTGATGCCAGGCATAGGGCGAGCTTCACCCACGTGTTCTTGGTCAACACCTGCCATGATACGTAATAAGGTGGATTTACCTGAGCCATTTAGACCCAAGACACCAATTTTAGCGCCAGGGAAAAAAGATAAAGAAATGTCTTTTAGGATTTCGCGTTTAGGTGGGACAATCTTACCTACGCGATTCATGCTATATACGAATTGTGCCATGAGTGAATACTTACTTTATATAGGTTGATGTGTGTTCTCGAAAAAGTGAATAAAGTCGAGAACCCGTTACAAAATTGAAAGTGGGGTAAGGATAGCACAGGGGCAAAGCGGTCAAAATATTTTAACCAGATTAATCTTAAGGATAAGTCTAATAAAGTACGATTAAGCCCGCCCCTATAACCACTAAGAAGGCGCCGATCCAAGCGCCAATAGCAGGTCTTTGACCCGTGGTGATCCAAATAATGGGTAAAATAAGAACCGGTACCGTTGCTGAAAGTGTGGTTACTATGCCGACATTGCCTTTACCTATGCCCCAGACCAGTACGCTCATACCCACTACCATGCCAATAAAACCTATGATAAATACCCTTAAGTATGAGTAGGGTGAGATAGCCGTTAACGGCGCCAACTTAGGGTCATTCTTTTTACGGTAATAGAGACCATAAGCAATAAGGAGAAATATTCCTGCCACCGTGACTCGTAATGCGGATACGGCAATGGGGTCTGCACCCGCTAGCAAGGCTGGTTTGCTTAAAATAGCGCCAATTACCTGACTCAATGCAGCCGTCAGAGCAATGAGTACTCCCACCCAAAGTGCGCCTTTTGTTTCTTCTAAGGATGCGCCTTTAGTGTTACTTAAGAGGTTTTTTCGTTTGCCATAAAGTATGGCAATCATGGCACCTGAGGTAACAAGAGCACAGCCTAATAACTCTGTGTGAGTCAGTGTTTCATCAAAGATTAGCCAAGCAATAATGATGGACATGGGAGCATTGGTGGCAAATAAGACTCCTGCTCGCCTTGGTCCAAGCCGATAGACGGAACTGAATAATAACGTGTCGCCAATAAAGATACCGATAAGACCTGAGGCGATGAGTTGCCACTTGTATTGCCAAAGGCTTGCTTCGAAGGTTTGCCCTAATGCGGCAATAACAAGAAGCATGATACTGGCCATGCTAATACGGACAGTATTGAGTCGAAAGGTACCAAACTCAGCAATCAATTTAGGCGCCATTAAGCTGGTTATTGTCCAGCACAAAGCCGCTAATAGACCTGATAGCTCAATCAATGACATTTTGGCATCCTTATCCTAGGGTCGTGAGCCGTTATTTAGCTAGCCAAGGTAGCAATAGTTACGAATGATTTCTAGCGCTAAATAAGGTTTAGGCTTTTTCTGAAAGTAGCTATCTTTGACTGGGGTTGGTATGATCAAAATATCATTAAATGGTTGTGATTATTCATTTTTTTATCCAACCTCATTTCTTACATTATGCCAATAGGATGAGTTATGCGATGTCCTTTTTGTGGTGCTCAAGAAACAAAAGTTTTAGATTCTAGACTGGTTTCTGAGGGCGCTCAGGTCAGACGACGTCGAACCTGTAATGCTTGCCAAGAGCGTTTTACAACCTTCGAATTTGCAGAACTGCAAATCCCCAAATTAATTAAAAATGACGGTAGTCGAGTTCCGTTTGACGAGGAAAAGCTGCGTCGAGGTATTCTAAAAGCCCTTGAGAAGCGCCCTGTCAGTATTGAAAATATTGAAACGGCGATTATTCGTATTAAAGAAGCCTTGCAAGCAACGGGTGAGAGAGAGCTTTCTTCTCGCGTGGTCGGTGAAGCTGTTATGAAACAATTGCAAAAATTAGATCAAGTTGCCTATGTTCGGTTTGCTTCTGTATATCGAAGCTTTAAGGACATCAGTGAATTTAAAGATGAGATTGAAAGGCTAGAGAATGACTCTCAAGAAACGCTTTCAAATGACCAACAAAAGTAGCGATTCAATAGGCTAAATTATGACTAACTCTACTGCTTACAATCATGAATATTGGATGGCCCAAGCGATTCAACTGGCTCGAAAAGGGCTTTATACCACTCACCCAAATCCACGTGTTGGCTGTGTGCTCGTCAGGGACAACTCGTTAGTGGCTGAAGGCTATCATAAGGTGGCTGGCGAAGGGCATGCTGAGGTTAATGCCATTGCCAATGCGAATGGTGATACTCAAGGTTGTACTGCTTACGTTACGTTAGAGCCTTGTAGTCATCAGGGTAAAACAGGGCCCTGTGCAAAAGCCTTGATCAAGGCAAACGTAAGTCGACTTGTCTATGGCATGCAGGATCCTAACCCTGACGTTGCTGGTCGTGGTTTAGCTATGCTCAAAGAAGCGGGTATCGAAGTAATAGGCCCTGTTATGGAAACGGAAGCGCTGGCTTTGAACCCGGGTTTTATCAAGCGTATGACAGAAGGATTACCTTATGTCCGCTTAAAACTTGCCATGAGTCTTGATGGCCGTACAGCAATGGAATCAGGTGAGTCTCAATGGATTACTGGGCCTGACGCACGCCTTGATGTGCAAAAGTTGAGAGCACAAAGTGATGCGATTGTGACAGGAATTGGTTCTGTGATGGCAGATGATCCGAGTATGACAGTACGTATCGACAGTGATAACCATCCTGTTAAAAGCAAAAGTGTGCGTCAACCTAAACGTATCATTATGGATACGGCATTATCTATCCCGCCTGAATCTAAGATTCTGTATCCGTGTAATCAAGTGCAGATTTTTTGTCTAGAAGAGCTGGCTGAAGCTGAGCACCATAAAGCCTTAACAGATAAAGGCGTGAATGTGACCTACACTCAAGCGGCAGAAGAAGGGGGAATTGATCTGGTGGTTTCCATGGAAACCTTGGCAGATCAAGGGATTAATGAAGTCTTAGTGGAAACCGGTGCCGTATTAGCGGGTGCTTTTTTACAAGAGGGACTGGTGGATGAAGTTGTGCTTTATATGGCACCTAAGCTACTGGGTTCAAATGCCCGCCCTTTGATGCAGTTACCTTTAGATTCAATGGCACAAGCGGTTGATTTTGAGATGGTGAATTTGAGTCAGCTAGGTAAAGACATTAAATTAACCCTTAAACCTTGTTATGAAGATGATGACGGTGAGGACTAGCTTGATTCGGGCTCTGAATCTGCTGGCTAAAAAATATTCATAAATCTGCTCAGATTTATCGTTTTTTGTAGCAATTTTCCAAGAAATGTCTGATGAAAATTGCTACAATCGCCCATCTTCTTTCTTGGGCTGTGAATTCTTGCAGCACAAACAGAAAAATCGAATAGACTAAGACAAGTATTGATGTAGACCTCGCTTTCAATTTAAAGCGTTAGGCATACATCTATTTGCAATATTGAGGCAAAAATGAGCGAAGTGGATAAAACATCTGAACAGAAAAAGCAGCCTAAGCGTAAAGCGAAGAAGCCTTCACGTTCTCAATTACGTAGTGCAGCCCGTAGCTTCGCATTACAAGCTGTTTATCAATGGCAAATGAACCACGCTCCAGTAAATGAAATTGAAGCGCAATTTGCTGTCGACCACGATCTTGGCACTTGTGATAAAGCATATTTTCGCGAATTACTTCAAGGTGTGACAGCAAAAGCTAAAAGTTTGGATGATTTGTTTGAAGAGCTACTAGATCGCCCGCTAGCTGAGCTAGATCCGATTGAATTAGCGACGCTTCGTATTGGTTCTTACGAATTGGCTGAGCGTTTAGACGTGCCATATCGTGTCGCCATTAATGAATCGGTTGAGCTTGCGAAGTCTTTTGGCGCATCTGAAAGTCATAAATACGTGAATGGTATTTTAGACAAACTAGCGCAAAGAGTACGTCGTGAAGAGATTGCAGCGCGTCGAGCGAATAAGTAAACCTACTTAATAAGCGACGCGTTAAAAAGCCCCTATTGCTCGCAATAGGGGCTTTTTTTATGCTTTTTACCTATGTCGCATTAGCGTATTTGGCTAGTGCCCCATAGTTTGCTGTAGGCTTCGCAGTGAAATATTAGAGACTTAAAGCTATTTAGATTAATACCCGCAGGGATTTCATACTCACTACCACCTTCAAAGGTACTCACTAAAGAGATAAACACCGCATCATCCGTGGCGTTATTGCCATTGACACTAGCGGCATCTTGCTTGGATAAGAAAATTTTAACATCTGGACCTTCCTTAGCTTCAAAATTGTCTAGTAGTTGAATGTATTGTTTGCCACCCCTTTCGCTTATGCGCCAATCTCCTTCGACCGCATCAGACCCCCAGGAACTAAAATCGGCTTCCAGTTCTCCCCAAAAAAGCACCTTGTCTGCGGCATTGACGGATGTAAAACCCAATAACAGAATAAAACTTAGAATTAAATGCTTCACACTCACCTCTTAAATTAATCGCTAATTTCCTAATTAATTTATCTGACGCTTAAATTGCAAAAATGTTCCTTCATTGCCTACGTTTATTGACTTATCTTGGCTTGGCTCAATTTATTCGCATCAATTTAAGCATGACAAAGGGTGTTAATTAGGTTCAAAGAAAATATACTGCATGTTGAATTTTTATCTGGTCAAGTGCATTGATAGACTCGATCTTTAGGTGGCATGAGTGAAAGAATTTGAGTTAATCGAGAATATTTTTAAAAATGCCAGTATGGCAAGTATAGAAGGTCGCCAAGATCTGGTGTTAGGGATAGGGGATGACTGTGCTCAAGTCCAAGTGCCAGCGGGGCAGCATCTTGTTTTTTCAATGGATACTCTGGTTGAAGGGCGTCACTTCCCTTTTGATGCGGACCCTGCAGCTATAGGTTATCGCGCGGTTGCAACTTGCGTGAGTGACCTTGCCGCTATGGGGGCTAAGCCCGCCTTTTTTACATTAGGCCTGACCTTACCTGACTCTGATCCTCAATGGTTATCTGCTTTTGCTCAAGGTATGGCCGAATTGGCTGAACCTATCGGTTTGGTGCTTGTTGGTGGTGATACTACCAAAGGGCCATTAACCATTAGCTTACAAGTTCATGGTTATATTGAACCAGAATTTGCCATCAGCCGTGCGGGTGCAAAACAAGGTGATGATATTTATGTGACTGGTGTTTTAGGCGATGCCGCTGCTGCCGTGCCTATTATGACAGGGGAGATCATGGTTAAAGGTGATATATATGAGCATTTTTATGATGCTTATTGGCGCCCAGAGTCACGTCTTATTGCTGCAATGGCACTAAAGCGTGTGGTCTCTAGCATGTTAGATGTCTCAGATGGTTTGGTGCAAGATATTCATCACATTCTTAAAGCCTCTTCTGTCGGTGCACAAATCGATGCAGGTTTAATCCCTGTGTCTGAGGCCTTATTACAATGGCAACCAGACTCTGCTCTCACATTAGCTTTAACGGGAGGGGATGATTATGAACTCTGCTTTACTGCGCCTGAATCTGCACGTGAAGAGATTGCTTTAATCACACAAACCTTGCATTTACCTTGTAAAAAAATTGGCCAGATCACGGATTCTGGTTTTGTTGTAGAGGGTTATGAGGGTGAGTTTGAGGGGTGGCAGCATTTCTAGGCTTGCCCAAGCTTCACGTGTGGATAAGCATGACATGAATAAAAAAGACACGAATAAAAAGAAATTAAAAATACTGATCACTTTTTAAGGTAAAGAATAAATGGCAAATGATGTTCCTAAGTCCGTATGGCGCAATCCAATTCATTTTCTCGCATTTGGTTGTGGGTCGGGTACGGTTGATAAGGCGCCGGGTACTTTTGGTACGCTCGCGGCGATTCCTGTTTATTTATTAATGCAAAATCTAGATTATCAGCTTTATTTTTGGCTCTTATTAGCCAGTTTTATTGTCGGTGTTTATCTTTGCGATAAAACCAGTAAGGACTTAGGTGTACACGACCATCCAGGTATCGTCTGGGATGAGTTTGTGGGTTATTGGATTACCATGTTTTTAGCGCCCGCTGGCTGGTTATACATAATCGTCGGTTTTGTCTTATTCCGAATTTTCGATATTTTAAAGCCTTGGCCTATCTCCTGGGTCGATAAGCATGTACATGGTGGTTTTGGCATCATGATAGATGATGTTCTAGCTGGCATTCTTGCTTTCGCTGCCTTACAAGGTCTAATTCAAATGGGGCTTTGATCCTGATGGCTGTCAGAGCTGATTTACGCTTTGACAGTCATTTTTCCTCTTATCTATCAAATGTGTCTCGATTGTTCAAACTCATCTAGTAGCCAAGCCTTTAGTTCTTGTGCCGCTGGGCTGAGTTTTGTTTGCTTAGGATGAACGAGATAGAAGTTCTTATTGTTGGCAAGACAATGACCAAAGGGCTCAATCAATTCCTTCTGCTCTAACTCTTTTTGTACTAATGATCGGTTACTTAAAACAACGCCTTGGCCATGTTTAGCGGCATCGATAGCTAACAAGGTTTGGTCAAAGTGTATCTTTGGAATAGCTTGTCTTGTGTCTTGATTAATCTTACTAAAGCTATCTAACCATTCATCCCAGCAAGGGTGTAGCGTGTTGACAATTAGGGTTGCTTTATCAAGGTGGTTCACAGTATCGATATGGTGTTTCGAGAGGTAGTCTGGTGTACAAAATAGCCGAATCTCATCATTAAGTATGAGCTGGATATTCAGCTTTTTATCTTTGCCATCAAAGTGACGTAAGGCTAAATCTACGTTTTCATTTTGAAAATCGACTGTCTTGTTTGAGGCATTGATATGTACTTCTATGTCGGGATATTTGGTCATGAAGGTGCTCAGCCTAGGGCTTAGCCATTTGGCTGCTAAGGTTTGAGTAAGAGACAAATAAACGCAATTAGAGGTGTCTGTTTTATGGCTTTGGCTCGCGGCGCAAATTTGTTCCAAGGCTGGGGCGATTTGGGCGAAATAAGTCAATCCTTTGTCTGTTACCACTAGCTGTCTAATTTGGCGGTCAAAGAGAGCATAGCCTAGCCAATCTTCTAACTTCTTTACTTGCTGAGATACGGCGCCCGGGGTGATGTGAAGCTCTTGGGCGGCCAGTTTAAAGCTGGCAAAACGCACGGAAGCTTCAAAAGCAATCAGGGCATTTAGGGGAGGAAGTGGCTTTTGCATAAAGGCTCTTTTTAAACGCTGTCATTAGAATACTTATATACGATAGTTTATCTATTCTATAGAGCAAAATAAATCGTTTGTATTTAGGTGCTTAAACTCAATAATGAAGAAAGTATTTAGAGGCGCAAAGTGTTTGAGTCTCTTTCATTGTAAGGTTAGAAAAAATGAAGTATTTACCCCTAATGGCGTTTTGGCTCCTTGGTATCGTTTGGGGCAGTAATTTTATTTATATGAAGATGGCCGCTGAGTACCTTAGCCCGTTGCAAATTGTCTTTTTACGAGTGGCATTTGGCTTTGCGCCTGTGTTTATTTATGCCTACTTTTTAGGAGTACTAAAGCGTGCTCACTTAAAGCATCTGCCTCACTTTGTGGTTATGTCTTTGTTAGCAACCAGCGTGTATTACTTTAGTTTTGCCAAAGGGGCTTCATTATTACCTTCGGGTATCGCAGGCGCTTTAAGTGGCACTATTCCACTTTTTGCTCTCTTGTTTAGCGTCTTATTTCTGGCCGAAGAAAAAGCCAGCCTAATGCGAGTGTTAGGGCTGCTTTCTGGTTTAACTGGAGTTGTCCTAATCGCTAAGCCTTTTGCCGGTGATATTGGCGCAACTAATTTGGAAGGCGTACTTTATATGACGCTTGGCTCAGTAAGTGTGGGTGCTTCTTTTATTTACGCTAAACGTTATATATTGCCTTTAAATATTCCGGCTGCAGCACTCACTACTTATCAGCTAGCGTTAAGTCTAATTATGCTAAGTATCATTACGCCTTTTCAGGGTATTAGCCAGATAGCGGGTGATCTACATGCAAGCTTAGGTTTAATCATTGGTTTAGGCTTGCTTGGTACTGGGCTAGCCTACCTTATTTACTATTTTATTATTGCTAAGTCTGGGGCGGTAGTCGCCTCGTCTGTGACTTATATTCCTCCTGTGGTTGCTTTAGTGATAGGGGCTTTTTTAGGTGAAGCAATAGGTTTATATGAGGTGTTTGCAACTGCTTTGATTCTTGTTGCCATTTTATTGATTAACAAGAAGCAAGCGAGTGATAGTGGGCCCTCAGTATTGAAGAACAAGCATTTAAGAAAAAGTACTTAAGAAAAACTGAGTTAGGTTTCTTAGCGTATCTGGTTAGATATTTAGAGGAAGAAGGTGTATTGTCTTGGCTTCATATCTAGCTATGGATAGTTAAGGAGCCTAAGGTGCAAGAATTAGAGATGTATTTGTCCTTGTCGACAATTATCAGTGTTTGTTTATTTATCTTTGTTTTGGTTGTTTTAAAAAGTGGTATCAAGTTTGTACCACAAAACCGTGCTTGGGTGATTGAGCGTTTTGGTAAATATCAATCAACCAAAGAAGCGGGATTAAACTTTATTATTCCCTTCATTGATGCGGTTGCTGCAGATCGTAGTTTGAAAGAGCAAGCGCAAGATGTGCCTAGCCAATCTGTCATTACTAAGGACAATATATCTTTAGCCGTTGATGGGGTGCTCTATTTTCGAGTATTAGACCCTTATAAAGCCACCTATGGGGTGGATAATTACGTTTTTGCGGTGACCCAATTGGCGCAAACTACCATGCGTTCTGAATTAGGGCAGATGGAATTGGACCGTACCTTTGAAGAGCGAAATCAACTCAATACCAATATAGTGACTGCGATTAACCAAGCCGCCGAGCCTTGGGGTATTCAGGTACTACGTTATGAAATTAAAGATATTGTGCCACCCAACTCTATAATGGAATCCATGGAAGCTCAGATGAAAGCAGAGCGTGTGAAACGAGCTCAAATCCTTGAATCTGAAGGTGATCGACAAGCTGCTATTAATGTCGCCGAAGGCCAAAAACAAGCGCAAGTTTTGGCTGCTGAAGCGGACAAAGCTCAACAAGTATTAAAAGCAGAAGGTGAGGCGAAGGCGATTCTCGCGGTTGCTCAAGCACAAGCTGAAGCCTTGCAGCTTGTGGGTGAATCTGCCAATACAACACCGGGTCAAAAAGCGATTCAGCTCGACCTTGCGACTAAAGCGATTGAAGCTAAACAGGCGATTGCCAAAGAGTCCTCTGTGGTGCTATTACCTGAATCAAGCACAGATGCGACGAGTATGGTGGCATCGGCCATGACTATCATTAATACCTTAAACAAAAAGGATTAGGTATGCTCGACTATCTGGCTCAAGGTTTTATTATCTTGGGGATTATTCTTATCACGGTTGAGGTTTTGGTATTAGGGCTCTCAACCTTTGTCTTGCTCTTTGCCGGTGTTGCTATGATTTTATCAGGTAGCTTAATGGTATTTGAGTTGATAGAAACGAGCTGGATCTGGGCGTTCTCATCTACTACCGCTTTTACTTTTTTGCTTTCTATTTTATTTTGGAAACCGCTTAAGGCGATGCAAGATAAAGTGGAAGTGAGTGAAAGTAAGACAGAGTTTAGTGATAAAGAGTTTGTATTAGAGCAAGATGTTGATATTAAGGGTGAGAGCCAATATCAATATTCGGGGATCATGTGGCAACTGAAAAGCCAAAATGAGATTAGCAAAGGCACCTTAGTAAAAGTAGACAAAATTGAGGTGGGTGTACTTTGGGTGAGTGAGGTGAAATAAAACGGCTCATTTAAGCTTCTCTAATAATGCTTAGTTAGAGAAGCTTATGAGATAGGGTCTAGTTTTTAAATAGAGTTCTATCTTGTGCTTCTTGACTAGTCGTCATACTCATTATCAGTAATAGGGCCGCGATGTTTTATCTGCAAGCCTTTCACAAATTGTCTTAAGATCTGATCTTTACAAGGGCGGAAATGTTGGTGAGTTGGCTTTCTAAAAAAAGCGCTCAACTCATGTTTACTCAATTTAAAATTGGCTAATGCCATCAATTCCATCACATCATCAGACGTCAGGCTAAAAGCAATTTTTAGCTTGGTAAATACCATGTTGTTATTCAATTTGCTTTCAACGGGTGGTTTAGGACCATCTCTTTGACCTCGTTTAAATACGATCAAACCGTTCAGAAAATAAGCTAATAACTTGTCATTACAGGCTTTAAAGTCTTTATCCGCATAATGCTTTAGCAGGCTACTCACTTCAGCACGATCTACCGTATGTTCAGCAAGTGCAAAAATTTTCATCATGCTGTTATCGTTAAGGTCAAGGATGTAGCGGATACGGCGAATTACGTCGTTATTTGTCATGAGGTTGTCTACTAAATAGTGATTAAAAGTGAGTGTTAATTATACGGGTATCTGTTCTATTGTCCTATTTTATCTTTGGTTCTCAAAATAGGACTTGAGGGTGTCAAAGTTCGTGTTTCTGCTTGCGGTTTAGATATTGCTCAAACCCTCTTATTAATAGTGAGAGTGTGATGGTAAGACAAAGATAAACAAAGGCCACCACGTTATAGGTTTCAAAGAACTGAAAGCTGGATGAACTATAAACTTTGCCTAGTTGAGTAATGTCTTGTACCCCCAATGCAGAAACGAGGGCTGAGTCCTTGATCATAGCGACAAAGTCATTACCTAAAGGTGGCAGGATTTTGCGAAATGCTTGAGGGAAGATAATAAAACGAAAACGTTGCCAGCCACTTAACCCTAGGGCCTTTGCCGCTTCAATTTGGCCTTTATCGACTTCTTGGATACCTGCACGAAAGACTTCAGCAATAAAGGCGCTATAGCTGATACATAAGGCTAAAATTGCGCGCCAAACCATATTAAAGTCACGTGTTCTGGCTTTATCGACCCATTGCCATTCAATCGGCTTTTGCATTAGCCAATTATAAAAGTCGACTAGTTCTGGGGCACCGACAAAGGCGATATAAAAAAGCAGTACGAGAACAGGTACACCACGAATCACTTCTACATAAAAACGCGCCACTTCTCTGATCAATCGATAACGTGAGAATCCTGCTAAGGCCATAATCAACCCGATAATACAGGCGATTAGAAAAGCGATTAGGGTGACAGTGACGGTTGTAGCGATACCTTGGCTTAGGGTGTTAAAGATTTTTTGGTAACCCGTATCGGCTGCAATATTCCAAGTCAGTAAGATGCCACTGACAATGATTGCAAGTAACCACCAAGGTAGACGGCTGAATGAGTATTTAGAGGTCATATAGAGAGATTTTATTGGCTAAATGAAGAGGCCTTAAACCTAAATAAGTAACGCCCCAATTTCTAAATGTATTTAGATAATGGGGCGTCAGTGAGGTTTTTTTAATTACTTATTCTTGTAATCAAAAAACCATTTTTTATTTAAAGCGTCTAATGTGCCATCGGCTTTCATGCTAGCAAGGGCGGCATTGATAGGGCCTTTTAACTCAGAGCCAGGTGTTAGAATAAAACCAAACTCTTCCGTCCCTAGTGGGCCGCCAATCACTTTAAACGTGCCTGGGTTAGCGCCCATATAACCTTGTGCTGACGTGGAATCCATTAAAACAGAATCAACATCACCTGTTTTTAGGGCTTGTACAGAAGGGCCAAAATTATCAAAAAGGACAATGCGAGGGTTAGCTTCGTTGCCATCTAATACATTGTATACCGCAACATAGAAGTTCGTTGTGCCTGGTTGCGCGCCAAATAAGAAATCATCATTTTTAGCAAACTCTTCTGCATTATTGAATCTGTCTTCATCAGCACGCACTAACATGTATTGTTGGGAGACTAGGTAAGCATCAGTAAAGTCTATTTGCTGCTCACGTTCTTCATTGATAGTGATGCCATCCATTCCCACATCAAACTGACCTTGTTTAACGGCTTGTATCATGGTGTCCCAGCTACTTAGCTGCCAATCTACTTTTGCATTTAAGCGCTGCGCAATTTCATTAAAAGCATCATATTCCCAGCCTATGCCCTTACCTGTTTCTGGGTCAGCAAAGTTAAGCGGCGTGTAGGCATTTTCAGTGACAGCCACTATGGTTTGACCATTCAAATCAGGCAAATCATTTGCCATCAAGACAGTCGGTACACAGGCGAGAGTAAGTGCTAAAAGACGTTTAAATGGCATAGTGATCATAATCTTCCTATCGACATTGTAAGAGGGTTCAATTTCGGTGAGGAATAATACGCTGAAACGCAAGATTCTGCACTTTTTACTGATAAAAATGTTGCAGACGTTTGTGAGAGAGATTAGTTAGAAAATGTAAGAAGGAGCATGCTTAGGAACATGCTCCAGAAATAGGTTAAATAGCTAAATTTGCATAAACCTTATGGCCTTCTTTAACTTTCCAGCTTCCAAACCCTTCTAAAGTTTGAACTTCAGCTTTCAGAGCCGCTAATTCTTCTACCGATAGAATATCAAAAGAGTGGCTTTGGTAACTTCTTTGTCCATCAGGTGCTGTTTCTCTTGTCAGTACAATGATAATCGGCAGAATAGTGATTTCTCCTGCTTTAGTATCAAAAGGAATTTGTTGATCTTTATCAAGTTGGTAAGAGCTTCCTGTACCTACCGCTTTAGTGCGGCCGCCGCTTACAGGATAGGATTTAACCCCAGTAATAACATATTCACCAGCTGGTAAGTCTTTTGTTACTGCAAAAGTATCATTAGCCTTTCTAGCATTAATTTTAACTAACAGGTCTTCATCATTATTTAGAATGTAAGCATAACCCCAAGCACCTTTTGATTTTGTTGCATTATCTGCAGCATAAGGAGCTAGCACTAAAGTAGAGTCAGAAGAGGTTGGGTTAGGTAAAATGGTTTTACAACCTGCAAGTGTTAATGCAATAACAGCCGTTAATGCAAGAGTTAAAAGCGATTTCATAAAAGGTATATCCTATACATTTAGTTGACATTATTTTGACTAGAGGACATTGCTAGAGAAAAGCGTGTAAGTCAAGGTAATTGTTATTAACTCATTAACCTGAAAGTAATTTAATTCTTTTTTAAGATGAGATAGCAAAAATAGGCGCCGCCTATGCCGCCAGAAAGAATGCCGATGGGCAACTCTTGTGGGGCGGTGAGGTTTCTGGCTAATAAATCCATGTAGAGTAAGAAGGTTGCTCCAGCTAAAAAGCTTAATGGAATCAATACACGGTTATTGCCGCCAATCCAGTGGCGTAAAATATGCGGTATAACGAGCCCGATAAAGCCAATTGATCCGGTTAAAGAGACGATGACACTAGTAAGTAAGCCTGTGCATAACAAGAAAATGATTTGGTAACGCTTTACTGGAATCCCTAGCGTATGGGCGCTTTGGCTGCCCATCATTAAGGTGTTAAGAACAGGGGCCTGCCAAATTAGCCAGAGGCAGGTGCATAACACTGTTATAGCAGGTAAGAAAAGGTTGCTCCATTGGGCACGGCCAAGGCCGCCTAACATCCAGAATAGAATAGAGTTAGCCGTACTTTGATCGCCTAAATAGATTAGAAAATTAGTGGCAGCCATGAGTAAAAATGAAATGGCGACACCGGCTAGAATGATTTTATCTGGGGACTGATTGGTCTTTTTACTTAGCAGAGCAAAGAGGAAGATAAGAGATAATAAACTGCCTAAGAAGCTTGCTATGGTGAGAGAATAAAGCCCTGCAAATAAACCTATGTGAGCAATGACAGCAACAGCCCCTAACGATGCCCCAGAAGAAGCCCCTAGCAAAAATGGGTCTGCTAAGGGGTTGCGAGTAACAGCCTGCAATACGGCACCCGCGACCGCTAAACCACCGCCAGCCAGTATGGCTAGTATGCTTCTAGGTAGTCTTAGTTGCCAAATAATACTGGTATGTATTGGGCTGACAGCAGAGGCAAGTTCAGGGTCTATTGGAATCTGAAGTAAGTGATACAGTTTGATTTTAAAAATATTCACAATATCAGTGAAGGTGATATTAGACACCCCTTCGCTGATATTGAAAAAAAGCCCAAGTAATAACACCCCTAGGAGTATTAAAGTAAGTAATTGCTTACTTTTTATAGCTTGCAGGTGAGGTTCTTGGGGCTGTATTAAGCTCAAATCAACTTACTCTTTGAACATGTGTTGAGAAAGCTTTTTAATGGCACCAATGTTTAATGGCCCAGGTGTGATTTCCCCATATTCAAGCGGTATAAAGCGCTCATTTTTAACCGCACTTAGTTGAGACAGTAATGGATGGTTTTGTAAGAAGTTCCAAGACTGCTTCCAACCTCCTTTGTCATAATCAACCAAAATTAAAAAGTCAGGATTAGTGTCCATAATGGCTTCAATACTCACCTTGCCCCAACTGGTATCTAGATGATCCATTACATTGATGCCACCTGCTGCACGGATTAAAGCCGTTGGCATGCCGAATCGACCTGAGGTAAAAACTTTATCTTCCCCTGAATCATACAAGAAGACTTTTACAGGTGACTTACCCTTGACTGATGCTTGAATGCCTTGGATCTCATCTTGCCAAGTGTTAATCAGTTTTTCTGCTTTTTCTTGTACACCAAAAACAGCACCTAAACGAATCATGTCATCGTATAACAGTGCCATTTTTGCATCTTCACCTTGTTTGTCTAAATGAACGCAAGACTCACTTAACTCTAAGGTTTTGATATTAAAGCGCTCAAGCCCTTGTGGTGTCACATCCTCGCCAATACGCATGCCATAATTCCA
Source organism: Marinomonas sp. MED121 (assembly GCF_000153025.1). GTDB lineage: Bacteria > Pseudomonadota > Gammaproteobacteria > Pseudomonadales > Marinomonadaceae > Marinomonas. Next base: position 1,651,259 of record NZ_CH672429.1, on the reverse strand, counting down.
ACCGGCAAAAAAAAGATCGGGGTTAGCCGATAAGATATTTTCTAGACTTGGATTCTTGCTGGCAAGTTCTGGAATACCTTGGCGGTCTTTATCAAAGCTAGGAGAGGTTTTATACCACCCCGTAATGCCTGTTAGGCCCACGATTTGATCTTGAAGGTCGAGTGCAAAGGCCATTTGTGACATGTTTTGATCATGAATAACGGCTCTTGTCGGTGCTTGTTCAAAGGTAATGCTTCTATCACAGCTGGTGACTGTGACAGGAAAGTTACTTGCGTTTACGTGAAAACTTGCTCCAAGACCTAGTGCGCCGAATGTTAGTGCTCCGAGTGTTAGAAAAGAGTGTTTAATTTGTTTTAAAGACGTCATGTTTTTCTCAAATTATGATCTTAGCCAGTGGCTAATAACTTGTTAATGGCTCTGTGTGAATGCTTAAACAGTCATGTTGATTGGTATAGGTTGTGGCTTTTACTTTAAAAACCTGTTCAAACAATGACTGGGTGAGTATGTCTTTAGCTGGACCTTGTTGTATTACCTTGCCTTGGCTCATTACGAGTAACTTGTCACAAAACCTTGCTGCTAATTGAATGTCGTGCAAGCTAATGATTAAGGTGATAGGTAAGGACTTAAGTAAATACATAAGCTCTATTTGATGCTGTATATCTAAATGATTGGCGGGCTCATCTAACACTAAAATCTGGGTATTTTGAGCAAGGGCGCGAGCGATTAAGACACGTTTCTTCTCACCACCTGAAAGAGTGTGAAAAACCTGATGTCTAAGCGAAGCCAATTTTAGTTTATCTATGGCGTAGTTTATCCATTTCTGAGCCTCATCATCGTGTCCCCAAAGCCAATGTCGATAGGGGGTTCGACCTGACTCAATCACTTCTTCAACTGATAAGTAAATATCATTAGGCATTTCTTGCATCACAGCGCTAATCAATTGTGCACGAGACTTTTCTTTAAAAGAAGTAAGCGCTTTTCCTTGGATACTGATTTGCCCGGTTGCATTAGAGTTAAGCCCAAGAAGGCAATGGATAAGTGAGGATTTACCCGCACCATTAGGGCCCACTATGCCTAGGGTTTGCTGCTTGGCAAGGTCAAAGCTGACATTAGATAAAAGGGTTTTACCATTATCTAAGGTCAAACTAATTTGCTCTGCTTGAATAAAGGACATAATCGTTTCACTAAGGTGAGTAAGGTGTAGGCAAAGCAAGTGGCAATGCCTACAAGTGGCTAGTCATTCATCAGGTATCTAAAAGACACTTAGTGACTAGTTTGCTTGATAAAGACGCTTATAAACCAAGCCAGTACCTTGCAAGCCGTTAATGGTTTTTGCCGTGGCTAGAATAGCGAGATCCACAAGCGGCTCAAGTAAAACAACCGTGAGATAAGCACCTGAGAAAGCGCCAACAGAGGCTAGGCTTTCGGCACTAAACCCTTGGCCGTAAAATGCCCAAAAAGCGACCCAAGCGACAATGCCTCCTTGATAAGTGAGAGACAGTTTGAATGCTTGGGAGTATTTGATATCCACATAAGCCGTATTGTCACTGATAATTTTGCGAGCAATCACAGACATAGCAAAGAGAGGTAAAAGTAATGTGGTCACATTCATACCAAATTGAGGAAGGTCGAATGGGGCAAAGAAGATACCTTGTGCTAATAAACCACCAATGAGACCAATGGCTGCGGCGGCTGGGCCTAGAATCAGAAATAGGGTTGAACCTAAAATCAAATGAACTTCTGAAACACCGACTGGATGGTGCGGGAAGACTTGGAAAAAGACGAAAACAGACAAAATGGCTAGCATGCTTCTGAATATAAGTGTGCTTAAGCCACTTTCTTTAATACTTTGATAAGCTGATTTAGCGACTAGGCCAAAGGACACTGTGGCGGTTGCGTAGCTAAGCAGAAGCTTGGCTCCTGTTACTATCTCTGGTTCGATATGCACTTTGCATCTCCAATTATTATGATCATACACACCCGTATGACGTTAAAAGGGTGGCGATAACCGCCTTGAGTACGTATAGGCCGGTCTCCGGACTTTATAAGATAAGTTCATTCCTTCCCAATTTAGATTAAATAGAAGCCATTTAATCTAGCTAGTGAAATTGAACAGTGCTACTTGCTCTTATATACCGTTGCGGGGGCAGTACGGGCTTTACTTCTTCCTGAAGTGCACCTGTTTCCCGTTTAACTTTGGTTTAAATCAGATAATGACAGCTCATTTTTAGATTCAAACTTAAAGCACCTAACGCGATAAACTCGTTTATTAGTTTAATTAGGCGAGAGAGTAACCATTTGCAATGGCCATCGCAACTTATCTAACTAGATAAATATTCACCTTAAAGAGAATATTACTTTATTCATTGTGTTAGATTTATATGACTTGAATTTTACTAATAAGTGCAATCAATCAACCCGCACTAGAATAAAAACAGACAGGCTATTCTTTTTTCGGGCAGGAAAAAGCTAGAGAAGGTGGAGTATTATGGCAGATAATAATTTAATCATTTTTGATACAACTTTGCGTGATGGTGAACAAAGCCCTGGCGCATCTATGACACAAGAAGAAAAGCTACGTATTGCGAAAACATTAGAAAAAATGCGAGTGGATGTAATAGAAGCAGGTTTTGCGATTGCAAGCCCTGGAGATTTCGCCTCTGTAAAGGCAATCGCAGATAATGTAAAAGATTCAACTATTTGCTCTTTGTCTCGTGCGCTAGATAAAGATATTGATCGCGCCGCTGAAGCGTTAAAAAATGCAAACTCAGGGCGAATTCATACCTTTATTGCAACTTCTCCCATTCATATGCAGTACAAGTTAAAAATGCAGCCAGAAGATGTGATTGCACAAGCGGTACATGCGGTAAAACGTGCACGCAATTTAGTCGCTGATGTTGAATTTTCGTGTGAAGATGCAGGGCGTTCTGAGCTTCCTTTTTTATGTCAGATAATTGAAGCGGCCATTGATGCGGGTGCATCCACCATTAATATTCCCGATACGGTTGGTTATGCCTTACCTCATGAGTTTGGCGATAAAATAAAATACCTACTTAATCATATCCCTAATGCAGATAAAGCCATCTTTTCTGTGCATTGCCATAATGATTTGGGCTTGGCTGTGGCGAACTCAATTGCGGCGGTTGCCAATGGGGCGCGCCAAGTTGAATGTACTATTAATGGTTTAGGTGAGAGAGCAGGTAACGCGTCACTTGAAGAAGTGGTTATGGCTCTTAAAACGCGTCATGATTTGCTAGAACTTGAGACTAATATTGATACAAGTTTTATCGTGCCAGCATCTCGCTTAGTCTCCAGTGTGACAGGCTTTCCGGTGCAACCAAACAAAGCCATTGTTGGCGCTAATGCGTTTGCCCATGAGTCAGGTATTCACCAAGACGGTATTTTAAAACATAGGGAAACCTATGAAATTATGCGCGCTGAAGATGTGGGTTGGAAAAATAACAAACTCATTATGGGTAAGCACTCTGGTCGTAATGCCTTTAAATCCAAGATGGAAGAGCTGGATATCACCTTTGAATCAGACGAGTCATTAAATACAGCCTTTGCTCGCTTTAAAGAGTTAGCAGATAAAAAGCATGATATTTATGATGAGGATTTAACCGCGCTTATGTCAGCGGAGCGAAGTTTTAGTGATAACGAAGATCACTTTAAGTTCGTGTCTATGACCTCTTCTTCTCAGACTGGCTCTTTACCCAAAGCGAGTATCGTTATGAATGTTGATGGGGTAGAGCATAGTGTTGAGTCAACCGGCGATGGCCAGGTTGATGCTCTCTTTAAGAGTATTGAGTCCTTGGCGCATTCTCATGCAAAACTGAGCTTGTATTCGGTGAATGCTGTTACCCAAGGGATAGAAGCGCAAGGGGAAGTGACCGTTCGATTAGAGCGTGATGGTCGCATTGTAAACGGTATGAGCGCCGATACGGATGTGATTGCAGCCTCCGCCAAAGCCTATATTAATGCCTTGAATCTGCTTTGGAATGAAGTAGATAAGGCCCATCCTCAACCGCACCATTTATGATAGACTTGCCTCTGTTTAGTGTTAAAGCACTTTAAACAGAGGCTTTTACTTCTTTATGTGGAATACGATTGAATGAAATCAGTTACAAACTTATCGTCAGAGCAAGCTTATTGCTTAGATCAGATGGGGATTTCGCGGTGGCAAACACCCGTAACTGAACAAACTTTTGTGGTTCATCGTCCGCTTAATCCTTGGCAAATCCCTAATCTCAAGGTTAACCCAGAAGAGACTCGTCAAAGAGAGAGCTTCTCTCAAGAAGTAGACCTTGCTCCTAGTTATGATGATGGTTTTGCGCCTGCTCAAGCAAAAGCCAAAGTTGATTCTGCCAGCCAGAATAAAACAGTTGCAGGCTTAAAGCAGGAGCTAGAAGCGGAAGCAGGTGTCATCGTTGAAGATTTACAGCCGATAGAAGAGCTATCTGTCGCCATAGAGCCAGCACCTATCATGGTGGAAGGCTTACCTCAGCAATTGCATTGTTTTAGTCTGCTCATCGAAAATAAGCTTTTGATTCTTTCTGATGTGCCTATGGGCTTTCATGATCACGCTGAGATTGAAAAGCTAGCGATGAAAATGGCACAGGCATTACTCAAGCATCCAGTAAATGAGTGGCAATCTACTAGCTTTAACTGGCCAGGTCAGTTGAGGAATCCTTTTTTTGCGGATAGAAGTGATTGGTTATTAGGGGCACTTGAAAGCCACATACAAGTGCGTTTAGGCGATAATCCTATCGATAAAGATGCCCCCGCTTGGATTGTGCTAGCAGGACAAAATATTCAGCAAGTGTTTGCTGAGATTTCTACTCAGCCTTTATTTGCTCATACTAAACAAGCCAATATTGCCAGCTTACCTCAGTTATATCGTATCCCAGAGTTAAAAGCAGACGCTTGGAAAAGCCTGCAAAGTTTACTCGTCTAGTTAATAAAAAGTTCTCACCTGCGAATGACTTGCTTAAGTATTTGAATCCTCAAATCTTTTCATTCTTTTTTAACTCGTAAATCAAGATATATCCAACAGATTACTTAAGTTATTCCTAATTTTTATATTGACAGTGTAAATTTTATATATACGATGTAAATATTCATCGCAAATAAACGATGTAAATGTGGTGAATAGACCTTGGCCTATTTTTGCTGTCACTGGGTTGCTACTAGGGTTGGCGCTTATGTCAATTGTGAGTAAGCCAATTCCTTATGATAACTCTAATGAAATGTACTTCTTACCCAATGACCCAAGTCTGTTGGCGTTCAATGAGTTAACGGATCTGTTTGGCGATTCGGAATACCTTTCCATTGGGGTAGAGGCGAGAGATCAGGACAAAGATGTCTTTAGTCAGGATACGATTCATTTAATCGATTCATTAACTCAAATGCTTGAAGAGCATGAAGTCGTTACTCAGGTAAGAAGTTTATCTAAATACCAATATACCCATAATGATGAGGGTATTTTGGCAACCGATGATCTATTTGAAGAGCCAGATGCGGTAACTCAGGCAGACTTGTTAAATGCCAGAGACATTATGGCGGGTGAGACCTTAGCGCTAAATACCTTGATAACCGAGGACTTTCAGCAAGCGAGGGTGTTAGCGCGCACCGAATATCGCGCTGGGGATAATTCCCATAAGGTAAAGATTGTTACTGATCTTATTCATTTTATTGAATCGCAAAATTTTGCTGAGCAAGGTTATCAGTTACGTTTAGCGGGAAACCCAGTGATAGGTGAGCGATTTGAAACCTTAACCAGAGAAGACATGGCTTGGATAAACCCAACCATGGCTTTGGTTATGTTGGTTATCCTTTTTATCACCTTCCGCTCTGTGACAGGCACATTAATTCCTTGGCTGGTTATTGGTTTTTCCATTGTCAGTATCACCGGCATACAAGCCTATTTTGCTTGGCCTTTTACGGCGGTTAACTCTGCCTTGGTTCCGACATTAATTATTATCGGGATGGGGGTGAGCGTTCATGTTTTGGTGGAGTTTTATCATTTTCGATCTAAAGGACTTGTGCCTAAAGAGGCGGCTTATGAAGCCATAGTTCACTTGTTTCAGCCGGTTTTATTTACCGCTTTAACCACCTCGATTGGTTTCGCTGCCTTGGCCATTACTGAGCTTTTACCTGTCAAACAATATGCCTATTTAGCGGCGATGGGGCCACTAACCATTTTCCTAGTGGCAATGACGACTTTACCTGCCTTATTAAGTTTTATCCCTTGGTTACCTAAAAGAACCCAGACGGCTTTTGAAAACGATCTAGTCGGGCGAATCACCCAAAGTATTCCAGAATTTACCTATCGTCGACGTCTACCTATCGTACTGTTTGGCGCACTTGCCTTACTCTTTAGTTTGTTCTTTGTTAGCAAGATCACAGTGGACTCCAACTTTATTACTTACTTTAAGAAGGACAGTTGGATTACCCAAGATATGCACTATTTCGATGAGCATTTTAAAGGGATTTCTAATCTAGAAATCATGATTGATTCAGGCATAGAAGATGGCGTAAAAGACCCTGCTTTTTTACGCCGAGTGGAATCATTACAAGAGTATTTAGAAGGCTTGCCAGTCGCGGGGGATGCCAACTCATTATTGGACTTTTTAAAACAGATTCGCCAAGCCGTTTCTGAAGATGATCCGGCGTTTTTTATTCTGCCGGACTCTGCACAAATGACGGCTCAACTTCTATTGCTCTATGAAAACTCTGGGCCAGATGAAGATTTATCTGATTTAAAAGACTTTGACCAAAGGCATCTAAGGTTAACCGTGCCAGTTATCAATATGTCAGCTAGTCAGATGACGCTTTTATTAACCCAAATCAATACGGAATTAGAAGCTGAATATCCAGACCTTAGGGTAGAAATCACGGGTCCTATGGTGATGTACAATGTGCAGGACAGATACATTAATGAAGGCATGTTTAACTCATTTAGCATAGCGCTAATTTTAATCGGCTTAAGTTTCTTTGTTCTCTTCCGCTCAGTTAAATATGGTTTGATTGCCCTTGTTCCTAGTGTGGTGCCGATTTTAATGGCGGGTGGTGTTGTCACCTTGATGGGAATCTCATTAGACCTTGGCACCATGATAGTGGGCGCTATGACCATGGGCATTGCAGTCGATGATGCCATTCATGTGGTGAGCCGTTATTTACTTGCACGCTCCCAAGGTGCGAATGTGAATCAAGCGATAGGGCGTGCTATGAATGAATCGGGTCGTGCCGTTGTCTTTACTTCTCTCATCTTAGTGATTGGCTTTAGTGTCATGTTGCTAGGTTCCTTCATCCCTTACATCAATACGGGTTTATTTTCCGCCATCATTATGGGGCTTGCTTTGGTGGGGGATCTTATCGTCTTACCTGCTTTGCTTTACATGATTGACGGTAAAAAAGATGCCCCTCTTTCTGCACAAACGTCAAACGCCGCCAGCTCAAACTCAATGGTTAAATAGGAGTAAATGAATATGACTTTCTTGAACAACAAAACGGCTCAGACAAGATCTCTTGTTAAATACTTAAGCATTGGACTCGTTGTGGCGGGGCTTATTAGTTCACCCGTTTTTGCTGCTGAGTTAACGGCGGCTCAGATTATGCAAAAAGTAGATGATAGGGATACAGGTGAAACTCTTGTGTCCGAAAGCGCTTTGATTTTGATTGATAAGAAAAAGCGTCAAAGGATAAGGCAACTTAAGCTTTTTTCCAAAGAGTACGATCAGGTGGATAAGAGCGTGTCTTTTTTTATGTCACCAGCCGATGTGAAAGATACCGCTTACATGTCGTTTGATTGGGATGATGATGCTAAAGAAGATGACTCTTGGCTTTATTTACCCGCTTTACAAAAGACCAATCGAATTGCTGCCAGCGATAAGTCGGGAGCCTTTATGGGCAGTGACTTTTCCTATGCAGATATTGACGGAGTGGATGTGGAAGATTTTACCTATCGCTTAGTAAAGGAAAGCGAAGAGGTAAATGGTCATGATTGCTGGGTGATTGAATCAATACCTAAGAGTAAAGCCATTATTAAAGAGACGGGTTATCTCAAATCGACCTCTTGGATACGCAAAGATATCTATATGCAGGTTAAGGCCATTATTAATGTTAAAAAAGGCAAGCGAGTTAAATATTTTCAAGCCAAAGATATAGAACAAATCCAAGGTATCTGGACCGCAAAAACCTTGCAAATGGTGACGACTAAGCGCAATAAACTCGAGCACTCTAGTGTATTAAAAATTAATTCCGTGGATTATCAAACCAAGGTTGATGACAAGATGTTTGAGAATACTCGCTTACAGCGAGGTTTATAAATGAAGAGGCTCCCATTAAACAAACAGGTCAGTAGGCATGCACTGACCTGTTTAACTTGCTTGATATTTTGCTCATCAAATCTTGTTTATGCCAATGATGATTTTTTTGCAGACATAGACGTTGAGTATGAGGATGAAGAGGCTTCCCTGACGGATGATTATCAGATTACAGGGCATTTTAAACAGGGCTTAAGCTATGGAGTACAAGACCCAACGACTTCGGGTTTTGATCGTGATAGTAAAGGCGTAGAAGAATTAGACTCTAGTCTTTATCTGGCGCTGGAAAAAGAGGTGTCTGATGAGGTTTTGCTAAAAGCCTCTTTTGACCTCTCCCTTGATTGGGCTAACTGGCAAGCGGGAGAGCTTAGTTATAATACTGATGATACTGGTTTTGTTTGGCGTGATTTATATCTAGATTGGGCCGAAGATGATTTATGGATAAGGGCGGGTAATCAGATTCTCGCTTGGGGTGAGTCGGATGTTTTGGCTATCACGGATGTGGTGAATCCAAGGGATTTGTCTCAGATAGGGCAGGCCGATTTGGAGGATATTCGATTACAGACGCCTGTTTTATTTGCCTCTCATCCCTGGTTGGGTATGCAGGCTGAACTTGCTCTTGTTTATGATGCGGATGCGAATGAAATCGCTGCATCAGGCGAAGCGTTTGACCCTTACATTAATTATACCAATGAGGGGTTAACGGTAAGTGAAAAAGACCCTGATCAATCCCTAGCATTCGTAGGGCGTTTATATAAAAGTTTTAATGGCGGAGACTTTGCTTTTACCTTGGCTGATGTGAATTGGGATGATGTCAGTGGCACAGCTTTTATTAATACGAATGAGTTAGTGTTTCAGTCTTCTAGAGTAAAGGTGTTGGGGGTATCTGGTAGTTGGGTAAAAGGGGATTATTTATTTAAATATGATCTTGCTCAGCATTGGGATAAAGCCTTATTGCCAGATAATGTGACTTCGGCCCCTTGGCAAGAATATGATCAAACTTTAGCTGCCTTGATTCTTGAGTACTCAGGGATTGATGAATGGGTGCTTACTTTTGAATTAGATTCAAATTATACCCATAGTTACTCAGATTCAATTGCCTCTAAAGAGCACACAACTGGCTACTTTGCGAGGGCAATGTGGACCACACTCAATGACCAGCTGACGAGTCAATTTAGTGTGTTAAACCTGTTGGGAGGCGAGGGCCAGATATATCGAATAAGTGCAGATTATGATATTCAAGATGGCATGAGTATTGGTTCAGAATATGTGGTTTATCGTGCCGATTCTGAGTCAGATGACTTATATGCTTATCGTGCGCAAGATGTGGTAAAATTGCGTTATTCATATCATTTTTAACTCAATTTAAGACATTACCCGCAGAAGGTAAGCAAGGAATACTGTGAACAAAAGAGTCGCCTATCATCATGGAAATTTGAAAGAGACCCTAGTGGTTGAAATGTTGTCCTTATTAGAAGAGCAAACATTGGAAGAAATTTCATTACGCAAGCTGGCTAAACATGTGGGTGTGACACCGACGGCTGTGTATAACCACTTTGCTGATAAGCACGCCTTGCTTGCCGCGGTGACGGTTGAGTGTCTAAAACATTTTGCTCGCTATTTAGAAGAGGGTTATGAAGAAGAGGCTAAACCTATAGATCAGTTGATTAGTTTAGGTAAGTCTTATTACTCTTTTGCTTGTGAATTTCCCCATATGGCAGGTGTCTTATTTGACTGTGTTATTCCGCCAGAATATGTGGGTGTTGAATTGATTGAAGCTGGGATGTTGGCAGAAGCAACGACCCGCAAAGTGATCTGTGATTTATTGCTTGAAAGAGGTATTCCTCTTTCTAAAGAAAGTGAAGCCCTAGGTACCTTTATGGCTTGGAGCTTAAGTCATGGTGTGACGGCGCTATCTACCAAGAAGATGAACCAATCCGCTTGTATCACTGAACGCTGGCCTATGGTGTTCTCGATGGAAAGTCAGGAATCGATTGATTATGTGTTTGATAATATGGGCTACATCTTGGTTGAAGGCTTAGTCGCTTGCTTGAAAAAAGACGCGCAATAGTGCCTCAGAATAGTAGCGTGGAATATGTTTATCGGCTAGCCACTAGAGATGATCTTGCGGATATTGTCCTACTTGATCAAATAGCGAACCCTCACCCTTGGGGGGAACGTTTAGTGACTCAGAGCTTCGACCAACCTCAAAAGCGCATTAATATTCTGGTATTGAATCAGGATCAAACGCTTTGTGGCTGGCTCACTGCCTCAAGGCTATTTGACGAATCAGAGCTCGAGCTCATTATGGTTGCGCCTCAAGCCAGACGACAAGGCTTAGCGCAAGGCTTGATACAAGCTTGGTTGGCGAGCATAAAGCCAATACCTGTCCATCTTTGTATGTTAGAAGTCAGAGAGTCCAATCAAGCCGCCTTAGCCCTATATCAAAAAATCGGCTTTGATCAAGTGGGCTTGCGTAAAAATTATTACGTCACAAAGAGCGGTAAAGAAGCCGCCATTCTAATGAATTTAAATTTAAGAAAGGATTAACTCATGCCAAGTGTATTAGTGCCCATTGCGAATGGTAGTGAAGATATCGAAGCCATTACCATTATTGACGTATTACGTCGTGGCGGTGTGGAAGTGGTTGTTGCCAGTGTGCATGACAGTCTACAAATAACCGCAGCAAGAGGCAGTAAGATAGAAGCCGATGTGCTTCTATCTGAATTGGAAACTTATGTCTTTGAAGATGGTAGTCACTATAGTGTCGGTGAAGCGTTAGATGAAAATGTCATGTTTGATGCCATTGCTTTACCTGGCGGTATACCGGGTGCTGAACATTTAAGAGATTCTGAGTTGCTGGTGGATATTTTAGAAAAGCATGATATCCATGATGCGATTTTAGCGGCTATTTGTGCGGCGCCTGCTTTAGTGCTGGGAACCCATGGTTTTGTGATGGATAAACAAGCCACCTGTTATCCTGGGTTTGAAGACGGCTTAACTGGCGCTCAGTATGTGGCAGATCAACCTGTGGTGATGGATGAGAACATTATGACTAGTCAAGGGCCAGCTACCGCTATGGTATTTTCATTGAGCTTATTAGCAAACCTGATTGGTTATGAAAAGACACAAGAGGTGGCGGCAGGACTTTTGTGTTAATCCATACTAATTGAAGGGGGATTTCTGGGTATTTGCCCTGTTCATTATTAAAACAATGGGGCTTATACTAATCTTGACCTTAAGGTCAATAGAATCTTAAAAAAAGAACTTAAATAACTGGCATTAAATCGGTTATTTGCTAGACGCTTGAGCCAGATAAGAGTAAAATTGTTCAGATTTTTGGGCAGTTTCTCATTGCGGAATTGTCCAATGAAACCGCTATTCAAAAAAGCGAGATGCACCTTATGGAGCGTCTCGCTTTTTTGCAACCAGACAGGCATAAAACGGGAGGCTCCTTTGGCAACATCAGCGATTCTAGCTCTAGAAGACGGCACTATATTTAAAGGCGTGTCGATCGGGGCAGATGGCTCCTCAACTGGCGAGGTGGTATTCAATACCTCTATGACCGGTTATCAAGAAATTCTTACAGATCCTTCCTACGCTCGACAAATCGTTACTTTAACTTATCCTCATATCGGTAATACCGGTGTGACTGAAGAAGATGAAGAATCAGATAGCATCTGGTGTAACGGCTTGATCATTCGTGACTTGCCACTTGTTGCAAGCAGCTGGCGTAAACAAGAAACTTTGGATGCTTACCTTACACGTAAAAACGTCGTGGGTATTGCTGATATAGATACACGTAAGCTAACGCGTATTTTGCGAGAAAAAGGTGCTCAAGCTGGCTGCATTATGGCGGGCGATGACGTTTTATCTGAAGAAGTTCAGGCTAAAGCCTTAGCTGCAGCACGTGCTTTCCCTGGACTTAAAGGCATGGATCTCGCCAAAGAAGTCACGGTTAAAGAAGAATGTGAATGGACAGAATCAACTTGGGACCTAGTAAAAGGTCATACAACACCAAGTGAATTTGACTTCCATGTGGTTGCTTATGATTTCGGTGTGAAGCGCAATATCTTGCGTATGTTGGTTGAGCGCGGTTGTAAAGTGACCGTGGTTCCTGCACAAACACCTGCCGCTGCTGTTTTAGCCATGAATCCTGATGGTGTATTCCTATCTAATGGACCTGGTGATCCAGAGCCATGTGATTATGCGATCACAGCAATAAAAGAAATTTTAACCACAGATATTCCTGTATTTGGTATTTGCCTAGGCCATCAGCTGTTGGCATTAGCAAGTGGTGCTAAAACTAAGAAAATGAAGTTTGGTCACCATGGTGCTAACCACCCAGTGCAAGACATTAAAGCGGGCACTGTGATGATTACCAGTCAAAACCACGGTTTCGCGGTTGATGAAGATAGCCTTCCTAGTAATCTAGAAGCGACACATAAATCATTGTTTGACGGTTCTTTGCAAGGTATCGCAAGAACAGATAAGCGTGCATTCAGCTTCCAAGGCCACCCAGAAGCTAGCCCTGGTCCACATGATGTTGCACCTTTGTTCGATCAATTCATTGACTCTATCAAAGCCTCTAAAGCCTAAGCAGGAAACAAATTATTATGCCAAAACGTACTGATATCAAAAGCGTTTTAATCTTAGGTGCTGGTCCGATCATCATCGGTCAGGCCTGTGAGTTTGACTATTCTGGTGCGCAAGCGTGTAAAGCGCTACGTGAAGAAGGTCTACGCGTTATTCTGGTTAACTCTAACCCAGCGACCATCATGACTGATCCAGCCATGGCTGACTCAACTTACATTGAGCCAATCGAATGGAAAACCGTTGCGAAAATTATCGAAAAAGAACGCCCAGATGCCGTATTGCCTACTATGGGTGGTCAAACTGCATTGAACTGTGCCCTTGATCTTGAGCGTCACGGTGTATTAGCTGAATTCGATGTGGAAATGATTGGTGCAACGGCTGATGCGATCGACAAAGCGGAAGACAGAAACCGCTTTGACCAAGCGATGAAAGCCATTGGTCTTGAATGTCCTCGTGCCGGCATTGCGCACAATATGGAAGAAGCATACGGCGTTCAGCGTGAAGTTGGCTTCCCTTGTATTATCCGTCCTTCTTTCACCATGGGTGGTACCGGTGGTGGTATCGCTTATAACACAGAAGAGTTTGAAGAAATCTGTACGCGTGGTTTGGATCTATCGCCAACCAACGAATTGCTAATCGATGAATCTTTGATCGGTTGGAAAGAATATGAGATGGAAGTGGTACGTGACAAAAAAGACAATTGTATTATTGTTTGTGCCATTGAAAACTTTGATGCCATGGGGGTTCACACTGGTGACTCTATCACGGTCGCACCTGCACAGACGCTGACTGATAAAGAATATCAAATCATGCGTAATGCCTCTTTGGCAGTATTGCGTGAGATTGGTGTTGAAACTGGTGGCTCTAACGTTCAGTTTGGTATGGACCCTAAAACAGGTCGTCTAGTTGTTATCGAGATGAACCCTCGTGTCTCTCGCTCTTCAGCACTAGCGTCTAAAGCGACCGGTTTCCCGATCGCAAAAATCGCCGCTAAATTGGCGATTGGCTATACCTTAGATGAGTTGCAAAACGACATCACAGGTGGTCGTACACCAGCAAGTTTCGAGCCTGCGATTGACTATGTTGTAACTAAGATTCCTCGTTTTACTTTCGAGAAGTTTCCAACAGCGAATGATCGTCTGACCACACAGATGAAATCTGTGGGTGAAGTAATGGCAATTGGCCGTACTTTCCAAGAGTCAGTACAAAAAGCATTGCGTGGCCTAGAAGTGGGCGCGGATGGTTTTAATCCTCAGCTAAACTTTGCCGAAGAAAACAGCAAAGACAAACTCATTCACGAACTTAAGTCGCCAGGTGCGGATCGTATTTGGTACATAGGTGATGCATTCCGTATGGGAATGTCTGTGGACGAATTGTACGAACTAACCGGTGTCGACCATTGGTTCCTAGTTCAAATCGAAGATCTCATCAAAGAAGAAACAGGTTTAGCGAAAGCAGGCTTAGCGGATCTTGATTACGATTACATCCGTCGTCTAAAACGCAAAGGTTTCTCTGATGCACGTTTAGCGCAATTAATGGATGTGACAGAAAAGTCTTTGCGTGAGCGCCGTTACCTGATGAATGTACACCCAGTGTATAAGCGTGTTGATACTTGTGCGGCTGAATTCGCAACAGATACAGCTTACCTTTACTCTACTTATGAAGATGAGTGTGAAGCTGAGCCAAGTAACAAAGATAAAGTGGTTATCTTAGGTGGTGGTCCAAACCGTATCGGTCAAGGTATCGAGTTTGATTACTGCTGTGTACATGCTGCGCTAGCATTACGTGATAACGGTTTTGAAACTATCATGGTTAACTGTAACCCTGAGACAGTCTCAACTGACTACGACACGTCTGATCGTTTGTACTTTGAGCCGGTAACGCTTGAAGATGTATTAGAAATCGTTCGTAAAGAAAAACCAAAAGGCGTTATCGTTCAGTTCGGTGGCCAAACACCACTTAAAATTGCCCGTGCTTTAGAAGCTGAAGGTGTGCCAATTATTGGTACCTCACCAGAAGCGATTGACCGTGCAGAAGATAGAGAACGTTTCCAAAGCATGATCCAGCGTCTAGGTTACAAACAGCCTAACAACGCAACCGTTCGTAGTACGGATCAAGCGCTTATCAAAGCCGCTGAAATTGGCTTCCCTCTGGTTGTACGTCCATCTTATGTACTCGGTGGCCGTGCGATGGAGATTGTTTATAACGAGTCAGAATTAACCCGTTATATGACAACAGCGGTAAAAGTATCTAACGATAGCCCAGTACTGTTAGACCACTTCTTGAATGCAGCGATCGAGATAGACATTGATTGTATCTCTGATGGTAAGCAAGTTGTGATTGGCGGCATTATGCAGCACATCGAACAAGCGGGTGTTCACTCTGGTGATTCAGCTTGCGCCTTGCCTCCTCACTCATTAACGCAAGCTCAGCAAGACGATATTCGTGAGATGATTGCGAAAATGGCCCTAGAGTTGGGTGTTATCGGTTTGATGAATACTCAGCTAGCGATTCAAGATGGTGAGATTTATGTGATTGAGGTTAACCCTCGTGCATCACGTACTGTACCTTTTGTTTCTAAGTGCATTGGCCGCTCTTTAGCTCAAGTTGCTGCTTTGGTTATGTCTGGTAAGACATTGGCTGAGCTTGAGTTTACTAAAGAAATTATCCCTTCTTATGTGAGCGTGAAAGAAGCTGTCTTCCCATTCAATAAGTTCCAAGGTGTTGATCCAATTCTTGGGCCTGAGATGAAGTCAACGGGTGAAGTCATGGGTGTGGGTGATACCTTCGCTGAAGCCTTTGGTAAAGCGGTTCTTGGTGGCGGTACTGTATTGCCAACAGGTGGAACAGCCTTTGTCAGTGTGCGTGATATGGATAAGCCTAAGCTAGTTTCTGTAGCACAACGCTTGATTGAAAATGGCTTCGAGCTGGTCGCTACAAGCGGTACTGCTAGCTTCTTAACCGAACAAGGTGTTGTTGTTCGTAAGATTAACAAGGTAAACGAAGGTCGCCCTCATATCGTTGATATGCTGAAAAACGGCGAAATCGATTACATTGTTAATACGACTGAAGGTACTCAAGCAATTGCCGATTCTTCCGTGATTCGACGTACAGCATTACAGCGTAAGGTTTGTTACACTACAACATTAACGGGCGCTGAAGCGACTAGCTATGCGCTGGGCTGGAATGAAGAAACGAAAGTTCGTAGATTACAAGATTTGCACCAGGGGAAATAATGAGAAAAGTACCAATGACGGTAGAAGGCGAAGCACGTTTACGTGAAGAGCTGGGTCACCTTAAATCTGTGGAGCGTCCACGTATCATCAATGATATTGCGATTGCACGTGAACATGGCGACTTGAAAGAGAACGCTGAATACCATGCCGCTCGTGAAGAACAAGGGTTTGCAGAAGGTCGTATTAAAGAGATTGAAGGTAAACTTTCAGACTCTCAGGTGATTGATGTTAAAGCCATTGCACACACTGGCAAGGTTATTTTTGGTAGTACAATTACCTTGTTTAATGTGGACACAGAAGAAACGGTGACTTATCGCATTGTGGGTGATGACGAAGCTGAAGTGAAAGATAAAAAAATCTCTTATGCTTCGCCAATTGCTAAAGCACTCATTGGTAAAAATGAAGGTGACGAAGTTGCCATCAAGATTCCAAGTGGTGAGGTCGTTTATGAAATAGAGAGTGTTGAACACCTTTAATTAACACTTTATAAACGCTTTAAAAAAACCAGCCTTAGATAGGCTGGTTTTTTTTGTGCTGAAATAAAGGCTTGATGTGTTATTTGTTAACATTTTTTAAAATGCGATGGAATGGCTTATCTAATTCGAACTCCTGACTATACTGTATTTGTAGTTCGGGTTAGATTAATCTTAGTTTGCAAGGCAAGGTCTTAAAAGGTGTTATTGACACTGCTTTATAGATGATTCAACGATTTAAAATACTTGATTAAGCGTGATGGCGACTGTATGGATAAAAGTATATTAGTGGTAGATGATGAACCTCAAATTTTAAATGCATTGAAACGTGCGCTCCGTAAACAAGACTACTCTGTTTTTTATGCTAATAATGGAGAAGAGGCAATAGAGATTCTAAAGCAACAAGAGGTTGCTTTAATCATGTCTGATTATATGATGCCTGGGCTCTCAGGCACCGAGCTTTTGACTGAAGCTGAGAAAATTCAGCCTAATACGATTCGCATCATCCTAAGTGGGCATTCAGATTTTCAAACAGTGCTGCAATCAATAAAGCATGGAGTGGTGCATAAATTTTTAGCGAAACCTTGGGTTAATGAGGTGCTCATAGAGCAAATAAATAAAGCATTAGAGTCAGGTGCTTACCCTGAAGAAAATGGTGATACCCCTGCAGCTTCTCTAATCAGCAAAGAGGAGAAGGCGGTACAAGATGATAATCAAGATGGTAATCAGGTCTATGAAATTCAAATTTCTGAAGATAATGAAATTATAGAAATATCCGAAGAGCTAGCGGGTTTTCTTGGTTATGACGCTGAAGAGTTAAGTGATGAAGGCTTGTCTATGTTATTTGCTGATCACTCCTATGAGCAACATTTAGGCTATGTTGAAGAGCTTAATGAAAATGCTGATTCGTGGGAGCTTCCTGTGAAAAAGCGAATAGCACAAACAAAAGATCTGCATTTTTTGCCTGTTGAGTTAAGTGTTTGCTACTCAAATGATAAGAATGTGTGTTTGATAAAATTTGTTGATGATCCAGTAAAGGGTAAGGGATTAGATTCGATTTTGAATAGTATTCATGGCCCTTATATCTTGATAGATAAAGCAGGCACAATTAAGCGCTTTAATCAGAAGTTGGTTGACCTTTATGGTGACTTTGAGTTTCCGGAGATGTGTGAGCCTTTGCAAGACTTTATAACGGGTTGTGTTGATAAGGGCGCTTTCCCAAGTGCGTTAGAGGATAAAGCGGACTGGTATGATAAGTTCAGCCAGTTTAATGAAGAAAACAGTGAGCATATGATAAAAGAAAATACTTGGATTAAGATTAAAGCAACCCATGCTCCAAAAGGTGCCAGAATATTGCTGCACTTCGATATTAGTCAAAAAAAGCAACAAGCCCTAAGTTAATAACTTATTTGAAATACCCTCGGCCTAGTGTGATTTTTTACGCTGGGCTTTTTATTTTTTAAGCGACATCATAGCTTGAAGTTGCAGACGTTCTTATCAGGTTTTAAAGTGATAAGCTAAGTATTTAGAATATATTGAAATGAGAAAAGGCCTCTAAGTGAATCTTAAGAGGCCTTTTTAATGGGGAGACTAATGGTAAATTGAGAGCCTTTGTCTGGCTCGCTGGCTATGTTTATATCGCCATTGTGGTCTTTTACTATCTTGTAGCTAATATAGAGGCCTAGCCCTGTTCCTTGCCCTACTGTTTTGGTGGTGAAGAAGGGGTCGAAAATCTTCTGATAGTTCTCTTTTTTAATGCCATAGCCAGTATCTGTTATTTGAATGAGGACATTGCCAGCTTGTTCTTTTGTTCCAATGGTGAGTAATTTGGTTGGTGTGTCTTCCATTGCATGAATGGCATTTTGTAATAGGTTTAAAAAGACTTGGTTGAGTTCGCCAAGATTGCACCAAACAAGCTCTTTGCAATTAAAATCGAGCTTAATGTCACAGAGAGAATTTTTAACCTGATGATTAATAATCTTCAAGGTGCTTTCTAAGCTGGCATTGATATCAACATAATCCCAGTCTTCATCATGAATACGGGAGAAGTGTTGCAAGTTTTGGACAATATTGGTCACTC
The DNA here is from genome assembly GCF_000153025.1 of Marinomonas sp. MED121. Lineage (GTDB taxonomy): Bacteria > Pseudomonadota > Gammaproteobacteria > Pseudomonadales > Marinomonadaceae > Marinomonas. The sequence continues at coordinate 1,632,550 of NZ_CH672429.1, read as the reverse complement.
TAATAAGGCCATCTTGCGTATCTTCAAAAAGTGTTTTGAAATCCTCTGAGATGTATTCTAAATCCTGTTCTTCAATAAGCTCTTTTAGTGCTGATTTTTGTTCATCTGATATGTCCGAACTATTGAGCAAGGGTTCTATTGCTTGATAAAGGCTGAACATAGCTTTCCAATAGCTGTCCAACATATCTAGATTGCTGTTCACAAAAGCAAGAGGGTTGTTGATTTCATGTGCAACCCCAGCTGATAAGAGGCCTATAGAGGCCAATTTTTCATTTTTTACAAGCGCACTTTGTTGGGTGACTAATTCCGTGTGATTCTTTTTTAACTCTTCATGGGCGTTAGAAAGCTGTTGGCTACTTAAATAAAGCTCGCGAGATTTATTTTCTAATAGCTGTTCAGCTTCCAAACGGGCCATTTTTTCGCGCTTGAATGCTCTTTTATAGGCATCTTCACTCATAAGTATTCAATCTCAAGATCGCAATGATCGGCACCTTTATGCATGCAGGTTTTGTGCTCGACATTGATTTTTTTACCAAAATGCACTGCCGCACCTCTAATAAGACCCTCTGCTAATGGGCATAACTTTCGAGGAGATCGGTAGCGCATAGTCATCTTCCCTGAGTCGTGGTCGAAACATTCTATGGTGGGTAAATTGGGGTCAACATATAGCTTGCCGACTTCAACGTGAATAATTGAGTCGATACTCTTGAGGAAGCCATCTAGCTCAGTCATGTTCTCCATCAACACTTTGTGCCTTTGGACCAGTCCATCAAACATGAATTCGCCAAATGCTTGAACAACAACGCCTGTGGGTTGCTCTAGCTTCTCGCAAATAATTTCTACAAACTTAAATAAGGTTTCATCGGCATAACTCTGCCCAGCGATGAAAATGCCTTCTGTTTGTTTGGCTTCATCTAGTATGTCATTCCAAACTTCCATACCGTAATTAGTTTCAACCATTTCTTCTAAGATATTAAAAACGACGCCTTTCATAGGATTATCCTTTTTCTTTAAAGATAGAGCTAAAATGCGGTTTTTGAGATAAGAATTATTGTGAAAAAATGTATTAGTATGTTGATCTTGATATGAAAAGACTGAGGGGCGCAGCGAATAAGTTATCCCGTCTCAGTGCATGAATAAGGTATTTAGATTGATGGCGAGACGCCCTGTGTCTTGGCTAAGCCCTTTTTGTGTTTTTCTTGATAAGGTGTATCTAAAGGAAGGAAGAGGAGGCGTTTGACGCCTCCTCTTATCAAGGTGCTAGTTCTGTTTTAGCTTAAAAGCTTTAATTAGTGCCTGGGTAGAGCTATCTAGCGTTTTGTTGTCTGCATCAGATACAAGGCGATTATAGATGTCAGTTCCAAGTACCTTGCCTAACTCAACACCCCATTGGTCAAAGGAGTTGATTCCCCAAATTGTGCCCTGAACAAAGGTTTTTTGTTCATACAGAGCAATCAAAGCGCCGACCGTTTTTGGCGTCATCTTATCGGTTAATAAGGTGTTGCTTGGGCGATTGCCTTGAATCACTTTGTGCGGTGCTATCTTGGCTATATCCGCATCACTATAACCAGACTCTTTTAACTCCTGCTCTGCTTGGCTAAGGCTTTTTCCTAGCATAAGGGCTTGGGATTGGCTTAAGCAATTGGCAAAGAGCTGTGCATGATGATCAGCCACTGGGTTGTGTGTTGTCAGAGGTGCAATGAAATCAACAGGGATAAGGCGTGTGCCTTGATGCAATAATTGATGATAAGCGTGTTGGCCGTTTGTGCCTGCGCCACCCCAAATAATTGGCCCTGTATTGATGTCTACTTGCTCGCCATTCAAGAAATTAGCTTTACCATTACTTTCCATATCTAGTTGCTGAATATGTGCAGGTAGCGCTCTTAGGTAGTGGTCATATGGAATCAGCGCATGGGATTGTGCATCATAAAAGTTGCTATACCAAACCCCGAGTAAGCCCATAAGAACGGGTAAGTTTTGTTCGTAAGGTGCGCTTTTAAAATGCTCGTCCATTTCATTGGCACCTTCAAGCAATTGCTCAAAGTTGTCTATGCCCACCGCGATAGCAATAGGTAAGCCGATTGCAGACCAAAGAGAGTAGCGACCGCCAACCCAATCCCACATAGGGAAGATATTTTCTTCTGCGATGCCAAAGGCAACGGCTTTTTCAACGTTAGAGCTGACTGCGGCAAAGTGGCGATGTACGTCAGTTTCTGGTCCACCGTTTTCTAAAAACCATGCTCTCGCTGCATTGGCATTGTAAAGCGTCTCTAAAGTGCCAAATGACTTAGATGAAATGAGAAATAGCGTTGTTGCTGGGTTTAGCTTGGCCAATTTTCCTGTGATATCCGAGCCATCAATGTTGGCAACAAAATGTACTTTCAGACCTGTGTTTGCATAAGGCGTTAATGCTTCGGTGACCACTTTAGGGCCCAAGTAAGAGCCACCAATACCGATAGAAACCACATCGGTAATCGCTTGGTCACTAAAGCCGCGCCATTGCTTAGAGGTGAGTTGGGCAACAAAATCTTTCATTTGGGCCAAAGTGGCGCGTACTTCATCAAGCACATTTGTGCCGTCTACAATAAGGCTTTTTTGATTGTGACTTGCGCGTAGAGCAGTATGAAGGACTGAGCGGTTTTCAGTATTATTGATTTTTGCACCGTTAAAAAGAGCGTCTGTTGCTTCTTTTAAACCCGCCTCTTGGGCTAGTTTTGTTAGCAGTGAAAGTGTTTCTTGGGTGGCTCTGTTTTTAGAAAAATCCAAGGTCCAGCCAGCGCCTTTAGCGCAATACTCTTTTGCCCTATTTGGATTTTCTTGAAACAAGTTTGACATATTAAGCTCTGTCAAACTCGCTTTATGATTTTTTAGTGCTTGCCATGCTGGCAAATGAACCGGTGACCCCATGCTAATCTCCTACTTTATAAGTGGATAAGCTATACCCAGTTATCCAGTGTTAATTTAATTTTGAAAACGCTATCAAGATTAAATATCAGCTAGATGACAAAAGTATTAGTTATCTAAGTCGATTTGAATATTGTCGATCAGGCGTGCGCTGCCTAAATAGGCGGCAACTAAGATGACCAACTTGCTTTCTTCCTCTGAGGGTGTCAATAAGTTCGCTCGTGAGCGGATTTCAAAATAGTCGCGCTTGAATCCTGCTTCTTCGAGCTTTTGCTGTGCTTGTTCACGAATATCTTCGACGGATATTTTGTTTTGTTTGAGAGCATCGGCTGCCCACAAAGCGGTTTGATACAAGACAGGTGCAATACGTCTTTCTTCTGTGGAAAGATAGCCATTGCGAGAGCTTAGTGCGAGACCATCATCGGCGCGGGCAATATCTTCGCCAATGATGCGTACGCTTGAGCTTAAATCACGCGTCATGTTTTCGATGACCATGAGTTGTTGAAAGTCTTTAGTGCCAAAAATAGCACAATCAGGGTGAACCATATTGAATAATTTAGTGACCACAGTTGCAACACCAACAAAGTGTCCAGGGCGGCTAGCACCACATAAAATATCGGAAATACCTGAAACTTCTATTTGGGTTTGGCTGCGGCGACCATCAGGGTACATTTCTAATGCATCGGGTGCGAAGAGAAAGTCACAGCCATTTGCCTCTAATAAAGCTTGGTCTTCTGTTAATGTTTTTGGGTATCTTTCTAAATCTTCGTTAGCAGAAAACTGCATAGGGTTAACAAAGATAGAAGATACCACCACATCTGCTTCTTTAGTCGCACGGCGAATTAGGCTCATATGGCCGTCATGCAAATTCCCCATAGTTGGCACAAAGGCAATTTTTTTATCGGCTAATCTAATGCTTTTTAATGCGATTCTAAGTTCGGCAACTGTGTGTATGGTTTTCATTATTCGAAGCTGTGCTCTTGGGCTGGAAAGGATTGGTCTTTGACTTCATCGACAAAGGCTTCAAAAGCCATTTGTATGGAGCGTTCACCAGTTAAAAAGTTTTTCACAAATCGAGGACGACGACCTAGATTGATGCCTAGCATGTCATGAAGTACTAATACTTGTCCGTCTGTATGTGGGCCTGCGCCAATACCAATGGTCGGTACATTTACTGAGTCAGTAATATCTTTTGCTAGTGCGGTAGGAATGCATTCATACAATAGAACATCTGCACCGGCTTCCACTAGCTCGATAGACTCTTGCTTGATTGTTTCTGCTGCGCTTTCGCCTCGGCCTTGAACCTTGTATCCGCCAAATTTATGAACTGATTGTGGCGTAAGGCCTAAATGAGCGCATACAGGGATGCCGCGTTGAGATAGAAGACGAACCGTGTCACATAGCCAACTTCCGCCTTCTAGTTTTACCATACTGGCACCAGCTTGCATCAGGCGAGCGGCATTATCCAGGGCCTGTTCTGGTTTACTGTAACTCATGAATGGCATGTCGCTTAGGATAAAGGCATTCGTATTGCCTCGTTTTACCGCCGCAATGTGATAGCACATATCATCCATAGTCACAGGTAGGGTGCTATCTTGTCCTTGTATCACCATACCAAGAGAATCACCCACTAGAATTGTTTCAACACCAGCTTCGTTCATCACGTGGGTGAAGGTGGCATCATAAGAGGTTAGGCAGCTAAACTTCTCGCCTGATTCTTTCATCTCCTGTAAACGGCTAAGTGTTACAGGGCGAGCGAGTGATTTTTTTGAGGTATCAGAATACATAAATGTTCTTCCTAATTAACATTTTATAGCAAGACGAGGTCTGAAGTATCGAGAGTGGATAAGTGCTGCATGACAGTGCTGCCATTCTCTAATATCAAGTCAGGCGCTAAATCTGCCATAGGTTTAATAACAAAGCCTCGTTCCAGCATAAAGCGATGAGGCACGATGAGTCTTTCCATGTCTATCTTTTCGTTATTGTATCTTAATAAATCCAGGTCTAGTGTCCTTGGTCCCCAGTGGCGCTCTCTTACTCTACGTTGGTTTTGCTCGATAGATTGAAGTAGATCCAAAAGGGGAATAGGCGCAAGGCTGGTTTTAATCTTGGCAACAGCATTAATAAAATCGGGTTGATCTTGAGGTCCAACAGGTTTGCTGCCATAAAAGCTTGATACAGCAAGCTCACTAATGTCTGAGTGCTGTTCGAGTTGAATAAGGGCTTGTTTGAGTTGTGCTAGCGGTGTTTCTAAGTTGCTACCTAAGCCAATAAATGCCTCATTCATTATCTGAGCCTATTTCTTTACGCGGCTTAGCGTTGTCCGTTTTGCTTTTTGAGCGACGTTTAGGGCGGCGTTTTCTCGGGCCTTTTTCATCAAACTTATTATCAGCTAGATTGATGAGGTCACGACGTTGCTTTTCGCTGGCATCTTGAAATGCTTGCCACCATTCACCTAAATTACCGCTTTCAAATCCACTTTCTTCTCGTATCAGTAAAAAATCAAAAGCGGCTCTAAAGCGTGCATGTTGCTCTAATATATAAGCGCGTTTGCCAAAGCGTTTTGACAGTCTAAATTGTAGATCCCATATTTCTCTCATAGGGGTTGAGAAACGGCGTGGAATTGAAGTTGCTGAAACTTGATTGTCTAGCACTAAAGAAGCGGCCTGATGAAGGGCTGGTGTTGCTGGCAATCCTTGAGCCATAAATTCTTCATGGCGATAAAGTACTTTTGGCCAAAGTAAAAAAGCGTATAAGAAATAAGGTGCAGTGGTTTTCCCTTCAGCAATACGTTTATCCGTATTGATTAACCCCTGAAGGATGAGAGCTTCTGGGTTGATGTCCGCTCTTTGCCAGTTACTTCTTAATAGTTCGTCTGTTTCTGGGAAAAGATAGCGAAACAGTCCATATTCACGTAAAAGTTTATAGGTGGTGACACCATTACCGCTGCCAAGCAGCTTTAATACTTCTTCGAAAAGGCGGGCAGGTGGGATATGGTCCAGAAGGTGGGCCATTTCTTTGATCGGCGCAGCCGTCTCAGCTTCAATATCAAAATCAAGTTTGGCTGCAAAGCGTATGGCTCTTAGCATACGTACAGGGTCTTCTTGATATCTTAATTTAGCGTCACCAATAATGCGCACTTTTTTAGCTGCAATATCTTCTAGCCCACCGCAATAATCATGGATACTAAAATCGCTGATATCATAATAAAGTGCGTTGAAGGTGAAATCGCGTCGTTCAGCATCTTGCTCAATATCACCAAAAATATTGTCTCTTAAAATCATGCCGTGTGCTGAGCGAGCAGAGTCTGAATGTTTATCGTCTTTTTTGCTGTCTTCGCTTTGCTGCGCAGTTGCTCTAAAGGTGGATACTTCTATGATTTCTCTACCAAAAGTAACATGCACTAAGCGAAAACGTCTGCCAATCAAACGAGAGTTTGAGAATAGATTGTGTACTTCTTCTGGTGTGGCATTGGTCACAACATCAAAGTCTTTAGGTGCTAAGTCTATTAGGTGGTCTCGAATGCAGCCGCCCACAAGAAATGCATCAAAACCTGCCTTGTTAAGTCGATAAAGGACTTTGACAGCATTAGGGCTAAGATTCTTTCGTGACAGAGTGTGATCTGAACGAGCGATGATTAAAGGATATTCTTGCGCACTTTTAGGGGTGAAAAGGTCAGTTGCTTTTCGAACCAGAGACTTAAAACTTGTCAGCATTAGAGTACAAATTATTCAATTAAAGAAAGTGAGTATTCTACACGGGAAAACGAAATTTTTACACAGGCTTGCTAGAGGGGATTTGTTAAAACAAAATAATTGCTTTGGATACATGAAGATACTAATTCCGAAAACAAAGTTGGTGCTGCTGCTGCAGTTCTACTCAAGTTTTATTTTTATTGTTGCAATGTTTTCATCGCCCGAAGGCTGTCATATCAAAAAAAATCAATTATCCAAAGCAATTTTTCTTTCCCTGACCTCAGGTTTTATTTTTATTTTGAGAGGTCAGAGTGTTCCAAGATTTTATTTTTATTTTAGGAACTTACACTCGATGATTAACTTATTATTATTATGGGTCAATCTTATTATCGTTGTGATCACTATAAGGCATTAGTTGTGCCAATTATTGTATCTTGTTGAAAAATATACATATTTATTTTAAAAGGGCAAAAAAGTGAAGTTTTAAAGTATTTTTAATGTTCCTTTTGGTATCACTTGTTACCTTAGGTGTTACTTTTTTTCTGTATGCCTAGCTTTTGCCTTCTTTCCCATAGACTTTTGCGAGAAATGCCGAGATTCGACGCAAGTTGGGTCTCTGTCATCTTATTTTGATGAAAAAGTACGAAGCTTTTTAAATAGTCATCCAGTGTGCTGCCTGCAGGTGTAAATGTCACATTTTGATCCAATGTTTTGTCTGATGTACCTGATTCTGTCCTTGGTTTTAAAGGGTCTGATGGTGTTTTGTGAATTTTAAGTGCGACAGGGTCTAATTCGTCATCGCTTAAAATGACAGCTCTTTCGATTGCGTTTTCTAATTCTCGTACATTGCCTGGCCAGTGGTGTGCAATGATAGCTTGATCGAACTCCTTGCTATAAATGAAGTTCTCTTTGTTGTGTTTTTTGCACACTTTTCCAACCAGGGATTGGCTAATTAAACTAATGTCTTTGCCCCTATCGCGAAGTGGTGGCAAAAGTACTTCCATCACGTAAAGGCGATAGTATAAATCTTCCCTGAAGAGGCCATCTGCTACCATTTGTCTTAGGTCTCTATGGGTGGCAGTAACGAGTCTTATGTTCACCTTGGATGATTGGGTAGCACCCACTCGTCTTATTTCGCCTTCTTGGAGTACTCGCAGTAAACGTGCTTGGGCTTCAATAGGCAGTTCGCCTATTTCATCAAGAAATAATGTGCCATTGTCCGCTGCAGCTATTAGGCCATCTCTGGTTGATGCTGCGCCAGTAAATGCGCCTTTTTCATGGCCAAACAATTCTGATTCAATCAGACTTTCAGGGATGGCGGCGCAGTTTACGCTCACCATGGCTTCGGAGTTGCGCTCGCTTAAATCATGAATCGCCTTGGCGACTAATTCCTTACCTGTGCCTGATTCGCCTCGAACTAAAACCGTAACGTCTGTGCAGGCTATTTTTTCTAGGTCTCGGAAGAGCTGTTTCATGGGCGCGCTATTGCCTATGAGACGACCAAATGGATCTGCGTGAGAGGTGTGTTTAGTTTTTGCTTTATTTGCTGGCGTTTCCTTGGTTATTTTGCTGGTTTGTTGAGTAAATTTGTTGATGGTCTCGAGCACCTTGTCTATCAAGGTTTCTGGGTCTGTTGGTAAAGGAAGGTAGTAATGGGCGCCAGCCGCCATTAATTCTACCGCTCTTGTTAAGCTAGGTTTGTCGTCAAGCGCAATAGTTGGGCATGAGTTTAGACTAAGTATCTTGGAGTACGAATCACTGTTCAGACAATCCTGTGTAATGAGGGCGGCGTCAAAACTAGAAACCTGATAATAACTATCTGCTTGTTCAATGGAGTTGGCTTCAGAAATAAGAAAGTCATTTCCTACTAGCCAGTTATTTATGTCATTAAAGTAAGGTGTATTGTTATGAATAAATAAAATGTGTTTCATCAGGTATCACCAGAAATTTCTAATGTCACCATTATACACATAAGCGGGCATTGAGCTATTTACAGAAACTGACGGCCTTTTGTTTTTATACTCTTGCTAAAGACCAGTTTTTTATGGCGAAATCTAATGTGGTTTGAATCGTTTGTTGAGGGCCAATCTTTTGGTTTAACAATGTTAACGCATGCTTAAGGGTTTCTAGGTTAGCTTTTGGGATAGCAGGGGCATGATTTTGTTTGCTGAGCTTTAGCTGGTTGTCATCTGTAACGAGAGGGATGTGACAATATTGGGGAACATTCCATTCAAAGGTATTAAATAAGTTGATTTGTGCTGCCGTGGTATCGAGTAGGTCACAGCCTCTTACAACATGGGTAATGCTTTGAAAATGGTCATCAGCGACGACCGCAAGTAAGTAGGCATAATCTAAATCTTTTCGCTTAATTATACTGTGGCCAATTTGCTGCAAAGGATTTTGTGTTTGCATACCTTGGCGTTTATCTAAAAAAGAGATGTCTTTATTGTGGGAAATCAGTCGCCATGCATGGGGTTTTTTGATGTCGCTTGAGCAAATATGCGTGTGAGGGCCGTTAAGATGCTTGAGTTCCTGTCTGGTGCATTGACAAGGAAATACAAGATTTTGGCGGATTAGTTCATCAATAAGAGATTGATAGCGTTCGGTTTGCTGGCTTTGATAAAGTACAGGGGCGTCGCTAGTTAGCTGATAGCTCGCTAGGGTGTCTAGAATATCTATGCTGTGCGCGGGTTTACAGCGTTGGCTGTCGACATCTTCAATGCGTATTAACCACTTACCACCATGATGCTTGGCGTCAAGAAAGCTAGCGAGCGCACTGACCAGTGAGCCTAGATGTAGTGGACCGGATGGCGAAGGTGCAAACCGGCCTACATACGAAGGGTGCATAATCAAATAAGATATTCAGCAGGTAGAGGTTAGCTACCTGTTTGCTTTTCTTTGATCTCAGCTAAGGTTTTGCAATCGATACAAAGTGTCGCAGTGGGTCTTGCTTCTAAGCGGCGAATACCTATTTCAATACCGCAGTGGTTGCAAAAACCATAATCATCTTCATCAATTAACTCGATAGTCTGATTGATTTTCTTTACCAGTTTACGCTCGCGATCACGGGTGCGTAATTCAAGACTGAACTCTTCTTCTTGGCTGGCTCTGTCATTAGGATCCGCATAGTTAACCGCTTCTTCTTTTAGATGGCTAACGGTGCGATCTACTTCTTCCATTAAATTTTGCTTCCAGTTGAGCAGAATATTTCTAAAATGCTCTAACTGTTGCTCGTTCATGTACTCTTCACCTTCCTTCGCTTCGTAAGGGGTGAAGTCTTTCATTAACGACTCAGAACTCATATCTGGCATATGCAGCGCCTCACTTCGCAGGTAATCCGTGTGGTAACCTGTACATATATTATTCGGGTGGTGTTTATTGCGGCCGGAAACTTACCAAATTATTTGTAATGAAACCACTAATTTAATGGCTTTTTTAGTAAGTGAATGCAATAAAGCAAACCACGTTAAGTTTATTTATTATGTTAAGAGAGTATAGATGAGTCAATTGGCGAACCGTGTTGAGCAAATTTCTCCCTTTCAAGTCATGGCTATATTGGGACGTGCAAAAGAAATTCAAGCCCAAGGGGTTGATGTAATTCACTTAGAAGTGGGAGAACCCGACTTTGTCGCGTCTGAGGCGGTAAAAAATGCCGGTGTTGATGCCATTGAGCAAGGTCTTACTGGTTATACTTCAGCGACAGGCTTACCTCAGTTAAAACAGAAAATTGCCGCTCATTATCAAGATAAATATCAAGTAGAGGTCGATCCTAATCGAATTATTGTTACTCCTGGAGCGTCTGGGGCATTGCAGTTGCTGGCAAGTTTAATGGTAGATGCGGGTAAAAATGTACTCATGCCTGACCCTTGTTACCCCTGTAATCGCCACTTTCTTATTCAGGTTGGGGCAAATGCAAACTTGGTTGCGACCTCTGCAGCAGACAATTTTGAAATTCCCATTGAGAAAATTGATACGCTTTGGAATGAGAGTACGACGGGAATGTGGTTAGCATCTCCTGCTAATCCAACGGGCGCTGTATTGTCTAAGGCTTATATTCAATCCGCATTGGATAAGGTGACTCATTTGGGTGGCCACTTGATGATTGATGAAATTTATCAAGGCTTGGTTTATGAGGGGGAAGATTTTACTGCGCTTTCTCTATCGGATGATATTTTTGTGATTAATAGCTTTTCTAAATATTTTGCGATGACAGGTTGGCGTTTAGGTTGGATAGTTGTACCTGAGTGGGCGATAGAAGCGGCAACTAAACTAGCTCAGAACTTTTTTATTTCAGCGCCAACCATCTCTCAATATGCAGCATTAGAGGCTTTCAGCGAGTCTTCCATGGGTGAGTTTGAACAAAGGCGGCTAGTGCTTGATGAAAGGCGCAAGCTACTCGTGTCTGGATTGGAGGGTATGGGGCTAAAACCTGTGGTACCAGCCCAAGGTGCATTTTATATTTATGTAGATGTGTCTTCTATTACGGATGATGCCATGTCCTGGTGTTTAGACTTGTTAGAGGCCGAAGCGGTTGCGCTGACGCCAGGTGCCGATTTTGGTAAGGAGCAGGCGCATAAATATGTTCGCTTTGCGTATACCTGTGATACTTCGCGTCTACAGCAGGCATTAGCTCGAATTAAGACATTTATCGAGGCTAGATCATAATTTCTTAGAGTAAACTTTATTTGGATGAAAAATGCTTGTGTCTCCTTGGGGCTTACAGGCATTATTGCCGCGTCTTGAAATATGCAATTTAAAAAGAAGGTATAAAAGTTAATGGACTCGATTCAAGTGGCATTATGGCGCCGTCTTGCAGCAGCTGTTTATGACAGTATCATTTTATTGGCACTTTATTTTGTCGCGGCGTTACTGGCGGTTGTCATTAATGATGGTGAGGCAGTTGAGACGCCTTTGTTTTTTTTGGCATTGCTGTTTATTACTTGGGCGTTTTTTGTGAAGTTCTGGTGTTCACCTGGACAAACTTTAGGGATGCAAGTGTGGAAGGTGAAGGTCGTTAATGAGAGGGGTGGACCACTTACCTCCAAACAAGCCAGTGCTCGTCTAGTATGCTCTTTATTATCTTGGGGTGTGTTAGGGCTAGGTTTTATCTGGGCATTATTCGATAAAGAAGGCCTCACTTGGCATGACAAGTTAAGCCAGAGTCGACTTGTTTTTATTGACCATAAAAAACAACAGGCAGAAAAATAGTTTGCGACTTTAAGACTAAAAGCTTGATGACTATAGACCTCATTGCTAAGGGCTACTTAATTAAAGTAGCCCTTTTTTTATTTGGCGCGTTTAAGTTGCAAAGTACCAATGGCTAAACAAATTGCAATGGGAATTAATACCCCTAGAAGAGGTGAAAAATCAGCGGCTAAGCTCATTCTGCCAAATAGATTTAAGCCATTTTGAAAAATAATTCCAATCATGACGCCAGAAAAAATCCGGCTCCCCATAGTGGACGACCTTAGGGGGCCAAATACACTGGATAAAGCAATAAGCACCAAGGCGATAGACGCCACCGGACGTAATGCCTTGGTCCAGAATTCTAGCTCATAGCGAGAGGTGTTAAGGTCTTGCCCTTCTAGATAGTTTTGATAAGAAATCGATTGGCTCAAAGAAAGTGCTTCAGGCTCTTGTGTTGCAAGGTATAGGTGCTCAGGCTTGAAAGTCATGGTTAAACTTTCAAAGTTTGTGTTATTTGATTCAATTTTATCTGCAAGAAATTGAGTGTTGGTAACTTGGTTTAGAGTCCATTCATCCGCTGTTTTGTATTGTGCTGTTTTAGCAATCTGAGTGCTTTGCAAGGTTTGGTTTTTCGAATTAAAGACTTTTACATTATAAAGGGTGCCCTTTTGATCAGCAGCACCAATAAAAATATACTTCTCTTCTGATCGAATCCAAACGCCACCTGAAATAATGTTGTCAGAGGTTTGCTGCTTTTTTAAATTCTCAATGAGGTTTGCTCTTTGGTCTGCATTAGGGGCAATAAATTCCGAGATGCCAACGCCAATTAAAGAGATAATTAAAATGGGTTTGATTGCCGACCAACCAATGCGCCAAATAGGAATGCCTGCAGCGCGAATCACTGTCAGTTCTGAGGTTGAGGCAAGTGCACCTAGTCCTACTAGGGTACCAATTAATGACGCAATCGGAATATATTCCGCAAACTTGCTAGGTAGTCTTAACAGCAAGACTTCTAATAAGTTTGAAATAGTATAAAACTCACTGATGCGCTTTACTTGTTCAATAAATGTTAGGACATAGTCTAAGCCTAACAAAATAAATACAACGGCAAAGAAGGCCCAAACCACGCCTTTTCCTATGTAAGAATCTAGTTGCTTCATGAAGGCTGTCCATCTGAGGTTGAGGTGCTTTGCTTATCTGCTTTTATGGGCTTTTTTATCAAGCGTATTTCGTTAAAAAGAGAGAATAAAAAAGCAGCAATGAGCCCAAATAGAATGTGAACCCACCATAGCCCGAAGCTGCTAGGGATTCTGCCTTTTTCTAATGAGGTGCGCCCCCAGATAAGTAAACCTAGGTATAAAATCATGAGTAAGATGGCGGGTAGCATTTTAAAAAAGCGGCCTTGTCTAGGGTTTACTTGGCTGAGTGAGGTGCCAATAATCGCTAGAATAGGGATCATGATGACTAGGCTTATGCGCCATTGCCACTCAGCTTGCTCATTAAGGTCGTCACTTCGCCAAATTTCAGAAGAAGGCTTAGTGCTTGGGTCTTCAATGCTTAATTCACCTTTTTCATCTAAAAGAACGGCATAGGTATCGAATTGAGTGATTCTATAGTCCAACTGTCCCGGAACGCCTTCAAAGCGCGTACCATTTTTAAACACTAGGTAAGTATCTCCGCCTTCTAGCTGGATTTGCTCAGCGTGTGAGGCAAGGGTTTGAGTGGGGATGTTTTTACCCTCAACCTTGGAGGTGTTAGAAATGAACACATCTTTCATCCAACCTTCTTCAGGGGTAATTTCTGCCACATAAGTGGTGTTAAAACCCTTTCCTTGAAATCGACCTGGTTGTAAAAAATCGAAGACAGTAAGTTGGTCCTGTTCTGCTTTAGCTAGCTGAGATTGATATTCGCTAGTGGGAGCTAACCAAAGACTAATGCTTGCATTGACTAAAGTGGCAATTAAGGCGATGCCCAAGGTGTAAAATGTGAGTTTCACCTTACTGATGCCGCAGGCAAATAATATCGACATCTCGTTTTCGATATAAAGTCGACCATAAGCAAGCAGCAAAGCGAGAAAAAAGGATAAAGGAATAATAATTTGTAAAAAGCTCGGAATATGGAACCCAAGAATGATGAAAAGAAATTCAAATGTCATTTTTCCTTCTGCAGCACGGCCTAAATAGCTGACAAAACGACCACTGGCAATGATTAATAAAAGAATAAAACTGACGGCCATGGTTGACACCAACACTTCTTTCGCCAAGTATCTGAATAATTTCAAATGTACCTCTTAAAGTATTTTGTATAGTGCTTGGGGTTGATTATTGAAGCTTTGAACCCATTATCCCTTGGTAATAAGGGCTTTATCCAGTTTTTTATAATAATTTTTTAAAGGAAACACTCATGAATACAGCGTTATTCGATCGCCTATCTGCGGTCCAAGCTGATTTGGTCGTTACCCTAGTGCCAAGTGACGCAGCGTTACCCCAATCAACCAGTTGGGTCGATGAAAATACTGCGGGACTTATTTCGCAATTGCGTGAGTCAAAGGTGTTTTCCGGTAAATTAGCTGAAACTCTATTGTTACCTGTTGCCGGTCAAGATTATGCACAAGCGGTTTTGCTTGTCGGAATAGGTAAAGACGAAACTTTATCAGATGCCAGCGCCCGTAAAGTCATGGCTGCTGTTGCTGCTAAAGTAAAAAGCCTGCCTTATGCCAGCATTGCATTTGCAGGTGCTGAGCTAGCAGTTGCAGAGCATTCTCAAGCTCAAGTCCTTAGCCTTACATCACAGTGGTTGCATGAAGGTTTTTATCAGTTTACAGGCTTTAAGCAAGACGATCAGGTGCTAACGATTGAAAATATCTTGTTTGAAGGAACCGATCAAGGTGCACTTGATGTGGGTGTCGCAACGGCTGCGGGTTCTGCTATGGCGCGTCGTTTAGGTGACCTACCAGGCAACGTTTGTACACCTAGTTATCTAGCTTCAAAAGCACAAACCCTCGGTGAAGATTACGGTATCGAGGTAGAGCTAGTTGACGAAAGTCGCATGTCTGAGTTGGGTATGGATTGCCTATTGTCTGTTGGTCGCGGTAGTGATCAACCAAGTTATTTAATCGTCATGTCTTATAAAGGCGGCGATGAAGGTGATGCACCTTATGTCATGCTGGGTAAAGGTATTACCTTTGATACAGGTGGTATTTCGTTAAAACCAGGTCCTGGCATGGATGAAATGAAATATGACATGTGTGGTGCTGCCAGTGTATTCGGCACTATGAAAGCAATTTGTGAGCTTAAGCCTAAGGTAAACTTTACCGCTGTGGTTGCCGCTGCTGAGAATATGCCAAATGGTAATGCCTCAAAACCGGGTGATGTGGTTAAAACAATGTCAGGTCAAACTGTTGAGATATTGAATACAGATGCTGAAGGGCGTTTGGTTTTATGTGATGCGCTGACTTACATTGAGCGTTTTGAGCCTAAATCTGTGGTTGATGTTGCAACGCTAACAGGCGCTTGTGTGGTTGCTTTAGGTGGCGTTAACTCTGCTATGTATACCAATAATGACGCCTTGCATGACGATCTTCGTGGTGCGAGTAAAGTGTCAGCAGATAAAGTATGGCCAATGCCACTTGATGATGAATATCAGCAGCAGTTAGACAGCAACTTTGCTGATATTGCTAACATAGGCGGAAAAGAAGCGGGTTCTGTTACTGCAGCATGTTTCTTGTCTCGTTTTACTAAGTCGTACCCTTGGGCGCATTTGGATATTGCTGGAACGGCATGGACAGGTGGCGCTAAGAAAGGCGCAAGTGGACGTCCTGTTGCTTTATTAACTCAGTACTTGTTGTCTAAGGCAAACTAGTCACTGTTAATGCTAATTTAATATAGATTAGCAGGCTCTCTATCAAAAAGGTCGCATTGATTGCGGCCTTTTTGCTTTTTAGACACTTATGGAAACTGAATCTTTGTTATTTTTAACAAATATCGTATTTTCATTTTCTTGACCTAGACATTTCCCTGTACCAATGCGAAAGTATTGATTCTATCTGCATAACTTGATAATAATTTTTTATTAGCGTTTTTGGGTGCTTTTATGTCAAACCACACAAGAGAAGAAGAGTTTATTCCTGAGCCGGATGAGAGTGTTCTCATTTCAGCACTTAGGAATCAAGACGATATTCCTATCTTGATGGACGTGGTTGGTGAAGGGTTAGCGCCAAAAGTTAGCCAAGAAGGGCACCTATCTCAAGTTTTAGCCCAAGGTACAGATACCGAGCTAGACGACCCCCAAGAGAAGGAGGAACTCATTGCAGCATCTTCAACTGCAGCAGAGAGTGTCATCGAACCTAAATCTCCCTCTGATGAACCACTAAATATCGATCCGGTTAAATTGCAGCAGGCCATTGAAAAAGCCTTTGCTAAAGTGCTGCCAAGCTTGATTGAAGAAGTGGTTAACGAATTAGAGCTTTCAACGACTCCTAAGAAACCATAAGTCCGAATAAATTCGTTAATTTATTGGTAACAGTGAACATCGATTAGCCGTGGATATTCTTTATCAACGTCTGTCGCGTTATACTAGTCGGCAATTAAGTTTCATATCAAATTCACGCAATTTAAAAAAGTTTAAGACATCACAATGGAAAAGACCTACCAACCGCAAAGCATTGAACAGCCAATTTACCAACGCTGGGAAGAAAATGGCTATTTCACACCTCAGGGCGAGGGTGACCCTTTCTCTATTATGATTCCGCCACCAAATGTGACGGGTACCTTGCACATGGGTCATGCCTTCCAGCATACCTTAATGGATGCCATGATTCGTCGTGAAAGAATGCAAGGTAAGCGTACCTTGTGGCAGCCAGGTACTGACCATGCGGGTATTGCAACGCAAATGGTTGTAGAAAGACAGCTAGCTGCAGACAACATCACACGCCATGATCTAGGGCGTGAAAAATTCCTTGAAAAAGTATGGGATTGGAAAGCGCAGTCTGGCGGTACCATTTCTGATCAAATGCGTGTCATGGGTGATTCGGTTGCGTGGGATAAAGAACGTTTTACCATGGACCCTGGCATGTCTGCTGCGGTGCAAGAAGTGTTTGTTCGCTTATTTGACGAAGGTATTATTTACCGTGGCCAGCGTTTGGTTAACTGGGATCCAGTATTACACACAGCGATCTCTGATCTGGAAGTTATTTCTGAAGAAGAGAATGGCTTCATGTGGTATTTCCGCTACCCACTGGCTGATGGCGCTAAAACCGCTGATGGTAAAGATTACATAGTCGTTGCCACAACACGTCCAGAAACCATGATAGGTGATGAAGCGGTTGCCGTTGATCCTGACGATGAGCGTTACATTGACCTAGTTGGCAAGGAAATCATGTTGCCTTTGGTTGATCGTCGTATTCCAATTATTGCTGACTCTTATGTGGATAAAGACTTTGGTACAGGTTGTGTAAAAATTACCCCTGCCCATGACTTTAACGATAATGAAGTGGGTAAGCGTCATGACCTGCCTTTAACGAATGTTTTTACTGATGATGCCGCGCTTAATGATATTGCACCTGAGAAATACCGTGGCATGGATAGATTCGAAGCCCGTAAGGTGATTGTTGCAGATTTTGATGCGCTTGGACTGTTAGAGAAAGTTGATGACCATAAGCTAAAAGTACCTCGTGGTGAACGTGGTAATGCGGTAATCGAACCTTATTTAACAAACCAATGGTATGTTGCGGTTGAGACACTCGCTAAACCTGCGATAGAGGCGGTTGAAAACGGCGATATTCAATTCGTTCCTAAGCAATGGGAAAACACCTATTTCTCTTGGATGCGTGACCTACAAGATTGGTGTATTTCTCGACAACTTTGGTGGGGCCACCAAATTCCGGCTTGGTATGATGCCGAAGGCAAAGTCTATGTTGCCAACACCGAAGACGAAGTACGTGCTAAATATGGTTTAGCGGCTGATGTTACTTTGAATCGTGATAACGATGTACTAGATACTTGGTTCTCTTCAGCGCTTTGGACGTTTGCAACACAAGGTTGGCCTGAAGAAACGGAAGACTTTAAAGCCTTCAGTGAATCAGATGTGTTGGTAACCGGCTTCGATATTATTTTCTTCTGGGTTGCCAGAATGATCATGATGACCTTGAAGTTTACTAACAAGGTACCTTTTAAAACCGTTTATATTACCGGGCTTATTCGTGATGAACGCGGTGATAAGATGTCTAAGTCCAAGGGTAATGTGATTGACCCGTTGGATTTGATTGGCGGAATTGATCTTGAAAGCCTAGTGAGTAAACGTACCTCAGGTATGATGCAGCCTCGTCTTGCCGCTAAGGTTGAAAAAGCCACTCGTGAAACTTACCCAGAGGGTATTCAAGCTTATGGTACGGATGCTTTGCGCTTTACCTTGTGTTCGCTTGCGTCTGGTGGTCGTGATATTAAGTTCGACCTGAACCGTTTGGAAGGTTACCGTAATTTCTGTAATAAGATTTGGAACGCAACGCGTTATGTTCTGATGAATACAGAAGAACATGATTGTGGCCAAAATGGTGGTGATGCAGAGCTGTCTTTAGCGGATAAATGGATCATTTCTCGTTTACAAAAAGCAGAAACCGCTGTTAACCAAGCTTTTGATACCCATAGATATGACCTTGCTTCACAGGCGCTTTATGAGTTTATGTGGCATGAATACTGTGATTGGTACCTAGAACTTTCTAAACCAGTACTTTGGGATGAAAATGCAACACCAGCACAGCTTCTAGGTACACGTCGTACCTTGGTTCGCGTACTTGAGTCATTCTTACGTTTAGCACACCCTATGATGCCTTTCTTGACCGAAGAAATTTGGCAGAAGATTGCGCCTATGGCGGGTGTTGAAGGTGATACCGTGATGATGGCGGCTTACCCACAAGCGGAAGCGGCTAAGCAAGATGAATCTGCAGAAGCGGATGTTGAGTGGATCAAAAGTGTCATCGTTGGTATTCGTAACATTCGTGGCGAAATGGACATAGCACCATCGAAAGCCCTGAATGTACTGATGCGTAATGGTAGCGAACAAGATAAATCACGTTTGCAAAGCAATATGAACTTCTTGCAAAAACTAGCCAAACTAGAAAGCGTGACTTGGCTAAATGAAGGTGATGACGTGCCTATGTCTGCAACCGCACTGGTTGGTGATATGGAAGTGCTTGTGCCTATGGCGGGTTTGATCGACAAAGATGCTGAGCTTGCCCGTTTGCAAAAAGAAATTGATAAAGCCAGCAAAGATCTACAACGTATCCAAGGTAAACTTGGCAATGAAAGTTTTGTTGCGAAAGCACCTGCAGCAGTGGTTGAAAAAGAGCAAGCTAAGCTTGCTGATTTGACACTGACGGTTGCAAAACTAAACGAACAAAAAGCGAGTATCGAATCTCTATAAGAGGTTAGTCTATCGTTTTAGCTGGTTAAAAAGTCAAAGCCCCTTACTTATCATGTATGAGTAAGGGGCTTTTTTTGTTTAAGAGGTTTCAGTTTTGACAAGTTTAAGTAAATAAATGATAATCGTTCTCAAATGAATCTTATTATTTTTTTATCATGACTTATTCAACCGTTTCATCATCGCCTGCCAGATTGACTCGAATCGAGACTGTCCTTGATTATATCCATTGCCATCTTGATGAGCCCTTGAGTGTGGTGAGTTTAGCTGAAAAAAGCTGTTGGTCCCGCTGGCAATTACAGCGGATTTTCGGTGAAGAAACCGGCCTCACTGTCGCGCAATATGTTCGTGAGCTTAGGTTGAGTCAGGCTGCAGAGAACCTAGTCTCGACGAATCAAAGACACCTTGATATTGCACTAGAGTGCGGTTTTGATTCTGAAATAAGTTTTAGCCGAGCTTTCAAACAAATGTTTACTTGTTCTCCAAGAGAATACCGTAACCGTGGTAAGCGCCAAGGCTTGCGTACACCGCTTCAATATCGAGAGCATGCTTATACTCTCCCGGAAAATGCTAAAAGCTTTATGCAAATTCGTATTGAAAGCAAAGAGGCGTTTGCCTTGTCTGGGGTATTTGATTGGATTAATGGCCCTTTTTCAGCGGCACCTAACTTTCTAGAACGAGTCCCTAATCTTTGGCGAACACTTGAGCTGCCTTTGGAGTGTGATGCATCTAAAACTAATCCAATTGGTGTGATCAATACCCATGGTCATGCTCAAAACCCAGGGCAATTACAATACTGGGCAGGGTATCAAGGCCTTAATCTAGGTGATCATGCTTCAGTACAGGTGCCAGCACAGGAGTATGCAGTGATTCCGGTGCAAGGTAAGGTGAGCTCTTTGCAAACGGCTGTTGATTGGTTTATCCGTCATTGGTTGCCTGAATCAAACTACAATGGCATCACAGGCTATGAGTTAGAAATGTACTCACCCCAATACGATCCTTATTCTCCTTCAAGCTATATGGAATTTTGGCTACCCATTGCGCCACGTTAATATTTCTATAGCGATTAAAGATGCACCAAAAGGTTAAGTTTAAAAAAGAATTAATTAGTAAAATGAGAATCATTATCAATGTTTTCTTTTATTCTTTGGAGCTTTAATGAAAACCTCTGCGTGTTTTGCCCCCACATTAATCGCTATCTCTGTGGCCTTAGAATCCGCTCATTTGTCGGCAAATGAAGTGCAGGCAGTCGAATCGGATGTCTATGAAATGGAACCTTTAGTGATTAAAGGGCAGGCCTATCGTAATACGGCAACTAAGACTCAATTAGAGTTTGCGGAAACCCCACAGGCAATTTCACATATCACAGAAGAAGAGCTGGACGTACGGGGTACTGAAAGTGTGGCAGAGGCGGTGCGCTATGTGTCAGGGATTAATACTGAACTGCGTGGCGGTGCCGTAACCCGTTTGGATCTTTTTAATATACGTGGTTTTACCAACTACCAAAATTATTACGACGGCTTGCAGTTATTGTTTAATGATTGGAACTTGCAGCCACAAATTGATGCCATTGCAATTGATCAGGTGGAAGTCTTTAAGGGGCCAACATCGACCTTATATGGCGCTATGCCACCTGGTGGTATGGTCAATGTCATTGGTAAAGCACCACAAGCAGAGAGCGCCCATAGTGTTGAAGTGTCTGTTGGTAGTAATAGTAAAAAAGAGATCGAATTTGAAAGTCGTGGGGCGCTGAGTGACTCTTTGGATTATAGCCTTGTTGGGCTAGTTAGAAGCAAAGATGGTCAAGCGGTTACCTCAGAAGAAGAACGTATTGTTATTGCACCATCGTTAGATTGGAAGGTTAGTGAAGACACACTTATAAATTTTAATATGTATTACCAAAAAGATCCAAGCATGGGGGTTTATAGCTCGCTGCCCTCTAAAGGAACTGTCTATAGCAATATAAATGGTGCTCTAGATACGGATGCGTATGCCGGTGATGCTAACTGGGAAACTTTTGAAAAAGAAGTCTTGTTATTGGGTTATAAATTCGATCATAGATTTAATGATACTTGGAGCTTTTTACAAAATGTTCGCCTTATGGATGCTTCTGCTTATCAAGAAAATACCTATTCAACAAGTTTGGATGCTGATGAGAGAACGCTAAATCGACGGGCTTATTTAACTGATGAAGAAAGCCAAGGTATTACCTTAGATAACCAATTTTCTGGTGCTTTTGATATAGGTGATGTTGAACACAATGTATTGGTTGATATTGATTACTTAAAACTGAAATCAGATATTAAGTATGAAGATGCGGTAGCGCCAAGTATCGATCTTTATGACCCAGATTATTATCAAATTACAGCATCTAGCTTGGACTTTGCAGCGTCTGGTTATAGCAGTGACTTTGATATTGAAAAAGAGCAAACAGGCGTTTATTTGCAAGATCAAATGCGTATCGATCAATGGGTGGTGATTGCCGGTGCTCGTTACGATGATTATCGCTCCCATGAAGATGGGATTAAGTATGGCTCGACGACGGATGTCAGAATAGATCAAGAACAACTAACGGGTCGAGTGGGCGCTCTTTATGAAATGGAAAATGGCTTTTCGCCTTTTGTTAGTTATGCCCAAAGTTTTGAGCCTGTGTCAGGCAGTGATAAAGATGGCAATGCCTATGATACCTCCACTGCCAATCAGTTTGAGCTTGGGCTTAAGTATGAAGGTAATGGTACCCAGGCGAGCTTAACGACTTACCAAATTGTAAAAGAAAACGTGCTCACCCGAGATCCAAATGGTAGTGCCTATGACAAGATTCAGGTGGGTGAGGTTCGTTCTCGTGGGGTTGAGTTAGATCTGCATAAAGCCTTATCAGAGCAAATGGATGTGCGTGTAGCAGTGACTGTACAAGACGTAGAAGTGACTAAAGATAACAGTGGCATCCAAGGTAATACGCCAATTTGGGTGCCAGAGCAGCAAGTGTCTACTTGGTTAAATTATCAGCTGACTCAGGGCGTAATGCAGGGCGCGCAAGTCGGTGCAGGTGTGCGTTACATTGGTGAGATGCAATTAGATGCGGCTAACTCAGATACGGTACCCAGCGCGACCTTAGTCGATTTATCTATGGCCTATGATCTAGAAAATGCTTCAGCCACCTTAGCAGGTGCGAGTGTGCGCTTTGCTGTCTCTAATGCGTTGAATGAAATCTATTACAGCTGCTACGACTCAAGCAATTGCTGGTTTGGCGATGAAAGAGCGTTTGAGCTAAGTGGGCGTTATGAGTTTTAGGTGTTTGCTAGCTGAGGTGGAAACTTTGAGAGGCTGGTATGGTTAGGCTAGTGGACCGCCTGTTTCTCAGTGCCAGTCAATGTATCCCCGCATTGGCTGGTAAAGAAGCAAGAGTAAACACACAGGTGCAAGGAGAAGCTAATGCTGATAAGGCATTGGCTTTAACTTTATCGGTGCAGAGTTTGGAAGCATTGCATGGGGAGCTAACTCGTCGATTTCCAGAGGCGGGCTCATCCTATTGGCGCATTAGAAGCTGGGGGCTTGTAAACTGGCAGCCTATCTATCTTGCTCTCATTTGTGTGTATCAACTGCATTGTGTGCCAACAAGCTTAGGACGGATGAAACAAACTCGAACGCAGGATTATGTCGCAGGGTACGAGTTAGAAGATGATGCTTGGCAAGCAGGGAATCGCGATCAACTCATTTACCTAGCTGGGTGCCAGTTGAATCAAATCTTTTCGTCATCAAAAGAGACATTCATAGATTTATTCGGTGGTAAGCCTGTGATGTATCAGGCGTTGCTGGCGGATCAGTTTATTGAGTCTCTTGTGCAGGCAACACACTTCTCTTTGCTCTGTCGTGAGCAGCTTGTTAATGATCTACCTTTGTGGGCAAAAATACTCAACCTTCCCTTAGTAGCGATGCGCGGACTTAAGTGTGAGCGAAATGAAGTGCGCTTTATTCGACATACCTGCTGTTTGCACTATCAAAGAGAGGGTGGCGATTTATGTCTTACCTGTCCTCGTCATAAATCAAAAAAGAAGAACTCATGTTCGAATTAAACAATATTAAAGTTGAGCGGGCATCACGCACCATTCTCTCAATCCCTCACCTGAGTTTACCCAGTGACCAAGTGTGCGTCGTATTGGGCCACAATGGGTCCGGTAAAACGACCTTGATTCAAAGTTTAGCGAATCAACTCGTGCCGGATCAGGGTGAGGTGCGACTCAATAAACAAAATATACAGGCTTTATCGCAACGACAACTGGCACAAAAAATAGGTTATTTGCCGCAGGGCTTGCCCAGTGCAGCGGGTTTAAGTGTGAGAGAGCTAATTTGCATGGGGCGATACCCATGGCATGGGGCATTTGGTCGCTTTACGAAGCAGGATAACGACATAGCCGACAAGGCGATTGAGCAGGTCGGGATCGCCCATTATGCCCATCAGCTGATTGATGATTTGTCTGGCGGAGAGCGTCAGCGTGCCTGGGTTGCTATGTTGCTTACTCAGCAATCCCCTGTTCTTTTATTAGATGAGCCAACGTCGGCGCTGGATATCTCTCATCAATATGAATTAATGCGTTTGTTGCAGCAATTAAATCGTGAAACCGGTCAAGGCATGATTATCGTTTTACATGATATCAACTTGGCGTCACGTTTTGCGGATCACATATTAGCCATGCGGCAAGGGCAATGTTTCTTTCAGGGCACGCCCGCCCAATTTATGCAATCAGAGCGTTTAGAGGCCATGTACGGCGTGCCTATGTCTTTGATTGATCACCCCTCAAACCATAGTAAAGTGGCTCTTATATGTTAATGAATAATCTCGTATCGAGTTGGCTCAAGATGAGCCTTAGTTGTTTTGCCCTAGTACTTTCGGTTTCAGTGTTGGCAGAGGTTAAAATTCAAGATAGTCAGGGTCAACAGGTATTTTCTCAAACACCTGTTCGTATTGCTGCACTGAGTTGGGAGCTGGTTGAAGATGTAATTGAGTTGGGCCTTGAGCCTGTGGCGATTCCAGAGCGAGAAGCTTATCAGGAATGGGTAGCAAAACCTGCCTTGCCTGATTCAAGTGTTGATATAGGAAGTCGAGCTGAACCTAACCTTGAAAAACTCGCTCAGCTTAAACCTGATGTGATCTTGATTGGGGCAGCACTTAAGGATATTCGATCTAAACTGGAGAGAATTGCCCCCGTTGTCTTTTTTGATACTTATCAGCGCGATCATAATAATCAGGAACAAGCAGATCAAGTCTTTCTAACCTTGGCAAAACTCTTGGATAAAGAGGCCCATGCCCAAGCCAAACTGGCCGCGAGGCAGCAGGTATTTGAGCAGCTAAGAAGCCAGCTTAATGCTGCTTTTCCAGCAGGCTTGCCTAAAGTCACCAGCTTGCGTTTTGCCAGCACCACTTCTGCCTATGTATATGGCGATAATGCCATGCCGCAATATGCCCTTGAGCGTTTAGGCTTGCAAACGGCTATGCCTTTAGCAAGTACCCAATGGGGCGTGACTCAAAAGCGCCTTAAATCTCTTCGGGGGATTAAAGAGGGAGTTGTCCTTTACTTTAAGCCATTCCATTTCGAGAAAAAGCTCGCTAAGTCGCCACTTTGGCGCAGTATGCCTTTTGTAAAGCAAGGGAAGGTGGCATCGATTGCCTCTACTTGGACTTATGGCGGCGCTATGTCTTTACAATACTTAGCTCAAGCCATGACAGACTCATTGTTAGAGGTTGCTAAACAGCAATGATGCGTTTTTTGCTTTTGTTCGTAAGCTTGCCGTTTATCTGTGTTTTGTCTTTGCAAATTGATAGTGACCTTTCCTTATGGCAGCAATGGCAGATGCTGATTAGCCAAGAGCTGGATCAAAGTTATGAGCAAATAGATTGGGCCTATTCGCGTTTGCCTCGGCTGGTTATGGCCTTATTAGTTGGTGCTTGTATGGGGTTAATCGGCAGTGTTATTCAACAGCTGACCCGCAACCCCTTGTTATCTCCTGCCACACTTGGCTCTTCCAGTGGCGCTTGGCTGGGCTTAATTATACTTGCTGTGGTTTGGCCAGAAGGGCAGAGCCAATATCAAGTATTTGCCGCCATGTTAGGTGCCTGTATCGCTTTGGTCTTGGTATTGGTTATTTGTGGAGTGCGAAACCTGACCGGTTTATCTGTGGTGCTATCAGGTATGGCGGTTAACTTGTTATTTGGCGCTATCGCCATCGCTTTGATTTTGATGAATGATCAATATGCTAAAAACCTCTTTATTTGGGGGGCGGGTGATCTAAGTCAAAATGGTTGGGAGAAGGTTCGTTGGTTATGGCCGCATTGCCTACTTGGGTTAGCAATACTGGGTTTTGCAGGTAAACCGTTAGACCTTTTAAAAATGGGTCAAAGTGCCGCCTCTGGTCGAGGCTTGAATGTCGCTGGTTTGTTTTTACTGCTCATGCTTGTTGGTCTCTGGATGCTTTCGGCAGCGATCACCATGGTTGGGATTGTGGGTTTTCTGGGCTTAGTTGCGCCTAATCTTGCTAGGTTAATAGGGGCAAGAGCCGCAAGTGCAGAGCTGTATATTTCGACCTTATTGGGCGCCATACTGCTTGTTGTTGCCGATAGTCTCGCCTTATTTCTCAATACGATTACGTTTGAAGTGGTACCGACTGGGTTAACTACCGCCTTTTTAGGTGCACCTCTATTGATTTGGTTAATTCAAAGACGCCTTTCTCAGCAGGATAAAATTACCTATCAGGTTCACTATACTAAGGCGACTTTTACCCAGACTAAGTTAGTGATGGCTAGTCTTGTGTTAGTTGTTATTGTGCTACTGGCTTTGCTGACGCATATGGATGATGGATTAAATTTTCGTTGGCCAAATGAATTTGCTTGGCCGATTCGTTGGCCAAGAATAGTCGCAAGCCTTGCAGCAGGCGCTGGTATGGCTGTCTCAGGTGTGATTATGCAGCGCTTAATTCATAACCCATTGGCAAGTCCAGATTTGTTGGGAGTATCTGCTGGCGCGGTTTTAGCCCTTGTTACAACCAGTGGTTTCTTAGGATGGCGTATTGGTGAATTAGGCCCCTTGGTTGCTTTCTCTGGCAGCTTCTTAATCTTACTTATTTTGCTTGTGTTGGGTTCGCGTTTTCGTTTTGCGCCTGCTCCTATGATTTTAACGGGTGTGGCTTTGTCTGCTTTCATAGAAACGCTTGTGCAAGGTGTTTTGATGAAAGGGACGGAAGAGGTTTATGACATCTTACGTTGGTTAGCGGGCTCCACTTATCGTGTTAAACCAGATCAAGCATGGGTTTTAATGCTGGGTGTCAGTGCACTTATTATGATTAGCCTGAGTTTGCATCGATGGCTGACGCTAATGTCCATGGGGCGCGAGGTTGCGGCGGCGCGTGGTGTGAATGTAAAGCGTGCCTTTATTTTATTATTGATACTGTCAGTGAGCTTGTGTTCATTGGTTACTTCTATTCTCGGGCCCATTGCTTTTGTCAGTATTGTTGCACCTCATTTAGCAAGCTTGTTAGGTGCCCGACAAGTTTCTGTTCAAATATTGTTATCAGCGCTTTTAGGGGCGGGTTTCCTTCAACTTGCAGATTGGCTGGGTCAAATGGTAATTTATCCTAATCAACTTGCTGCTGGCACCATGGCCGCCATCATAGGTGGGGTGTTTTTTATGCTGCTGTTATTGCGAAACAGAAGTGTATTTTAAAGTGCAAGGTGACAGCTAAGCTTGCCAGCTAAGGCTGGTGGCTCGAATTGATTGAGAATAATAAAAAGAGGCGATCAATGACAGATAAATTAAAGGGTACAGTAAAGTGGTTTAATGACTCTAAAGGCGTTGGTTTTATTCAAAGAGACAATGAAGCTGATGTGTTTGTACATTATAAATCGATTGTCAGTGAAGGGCATAAAACCTTGAAAAAAGGCCAAGCCGTGTCTTTTTTTATTACTGAAAATGATTTTGGACGGCAAGCGAGTGAAGTGGCGTTATACGTCAAAAAGGTTGCAACCCCTGTGACCGAATAACCTTGATAATAAAAAGGCCTGACTTATCAATACGAGTCAGGCCTTTTTGGTTAGACTATTTCTCTTTTTTCTCGCTCAATAGATTGCGTGCTAACTTCACAAAATCTATTGGTGTTAAAATGCCAACTAATCTGCCTTGATCGACAACAGGTAGGCAGCCATATTTGTTTTCTACAAAAAATTCGGCGGCAGTATCTAGATGAGTATCTTGCTCTATGGTTAGCATATCTGTGTTCATTGCCTTGCTAACTGGCGTCTGCATTTCTTTTTTGCTCAACATACCAGTACCGAATTGGCTCACAAGGTAAAAAGCATGTTTTAAATATTCTCGTTGAGTTAACATGCCGATGCATTTTCCGTCATCATCAATAATTGGCAAGTTTCGAATATTCTTGTCTTGCATGATTTTTTTAGCATCAGCAAGGGAGGCGGTCTCAGCCAAAGTGACTAAGTTGGTAACCATAAGATCTGAAACGGTCTGCACAGGGTGAACTCCTTCCATAAAAATTCTGTATAAGCCTAACTTATAGTTAGTTTATACCTGTAAACAATCAAGTTTTTCGTGAGGTAAGTCAATGTTCAGTGACGAATACTGGATGGAACGCGCTTTAGTTTTGGCTGATAAGGCGGCAACTGAGGGTGAGGTGCCTGTTGGTGCTATCTTGGTATTAGATAATGAAATTATTGGTGAAGGCTATAATTCGCCTATTTCGACCTGTGACCCTACCGCCCATGCTGAAATTCAAGCCATTCGAGATGCCTGTAAAAATGTTGCCAATTACCGTCTGCCAAAGGCGACACTTTACGTTACCTTGGAGCCTTGTTCCATGTGTGCAGGTGCCATTGTACACGCCAGAATAGCGCGTGTTGTTTATGCGGCAACTGAGCCAAAAAGTGGTGTGGTTGAGTCTCAGAATCAATTTTTTGAGCAGGATTTTCTTAACCATTCAGTCAAGGTTGAGGCGGGGGTTTTAGGGCCTTTTGCCTCGCAAAAGTTGAGCGATTTTTTTCAATATCGACGAGATCAAAAGAAAAAGATCAGAACCGCTTCTAAATTAGCTCAAGAACAAAAAAAGTTGTCATAAATCTGTTAAAAAAGCACGACTTTTATAGCTTAGGTTTGCTGGCTTGATTTAGAATACGCCCCATCACTTCAAACCACAAATCGAGGCAATAAACGTCATGCTTACCTTGCTAGGTTCTTCGGCGCTATCCGCGTTTCGTAAGACAAAGTTACTGGCCAATGTTCAAAAGTCAGTACCAGCCGTAATTGATATTGATGCGCAATATTTGCATTTCGTCGAACTTCTAGATGCTCAAACACTTTCTGCTGAGCAAGAAACTGTATTGAGCAAAGCACTTACTTATGGTGCTAAGTCAGAAGCTGTGAATACATCTTCACAAAGTGTGCTTGTGGTTCCACGTTTAGGCACTATTTCTCCTTGGTCATCGAAAGCAACGGATATCCTACACAATTGTGGTTTGCAAGATATCGCTCGTGTTGAACGTGGCGTAGAGTATTTTATTCATAGTGATGCGCCTTTGAGCCAAGCTGAATTAGCGCTTGTGATCCCAGCGCTATATGACCGCATGACAGAGAGTGTCTTGTCGGGTGAAGCACAAGCTCAGCAACTTTTTGCACAAGCAACACCAGCGCCTTTATCACAGGTTGATATTTTAGCGGGTGGTCGTGCCGCACTTGAAGAGGCTAACCAATCTTTAGGTTTAGCCCTTGCAGATGATGAAATTGATTACTTGGTAACTGCCTTTGTTGAATTGGGTCGTAACCCAAATGACATTGAGCTGATGATGTTTGCTCAAGCAAACTCTGAACATTGTCGTCATAAGATCTTTAACGCGTCATGGACATTAGACGGCGAAGATCAAGAACGCTCTTTGTTCAAAATGATTAAGAATACCCATGAGCATAATCCTGACGGCACCTTGTCTGCTTACGTAGATAACGCTGCAGTCATGGAAGGCCATGAAGCAGGGCGTTTTTACCCTGATTCAGCATCGAAAGAATATGGTTTTAACCAACAGCCTATTGATATTTTGATGAAGGTTGAGACGCATAACCACCCCACTGCGATTGCGCCTTTCTCAGGTGCGGCAACAGGTTCTGGTGGTGAGATTCGTGACGAAGGTGCAACCGGTGTTGGTGCTAAACCAAAAGCAGGTTTATCTGGTTATACGGTTTCTGATTTGAAAATCCCAGGTTTTGTACAGCCTTGGGAAAGCCAATATGGCAAGCCAAGCCGTATTGTGACACCGCTTGATATCATGATCGAAGGCCCAATTGGTGGCGCGGCATTTAATAACGAGTTTGGTCGTCCTAACCTATTAGGTTATTTCCGTACTTACGAGCAAAAAATCACGTCAAGCCAAGGTGAAGAGGTACGTGGTTACCATAAGCCGATTATGCTGGCTGGTGGTTTAGGTAATATTCGTCGTGATCATGTGGAAAAAGATGAGATTCATGTGGGCGCGTCACTAATCGTATTAGGTGGACCTGCCATGCTAATTGGTTTAGGTGGTGGTGCGGCTTCATCTATGGCCTCTGCTGATGGTAATGAAGACCTTGATTTTGCGTCAGTACAAAGGGGTAACCCTGAAATGGAGCGTCGTTGCCAAGAAGTTATTGACCGTTGCTGGCAGCTAGGCGAAAACAACCCAATTAGCTTTATCCATGATGTGGGTGCAGGTGGTTTGTCTAATGCCTTACCTGAGCTTGTGAAAGATGGCGATCGTGGTGGTAAATTCGAACTACGTAATGTGCTAAATGACGAGCCAGGTATGTCGCCGCTTGAGATCTGGTGTAACGAATCTCAAGAGCGCTATGTGATGGCTGTTCCGCCTGAGCGTGTTGCTGAGTTTGCTGAAATTTGTGAACGTGAGCGTTGCCCATTTGCTGTGGTTGGTGAAGCGACTGAAGAGCTACATTTAGAAGTGGCTGATAAAATCTTTGCCAATGAGCCAGTTGATCTTCCTATGTCTGTCTTGTTTGGTAAACCACCAAAAATGCACCGTGAAGCGGTTAAAGCAGATATCCAAGGTGATGACTTTAATGGTGCTCAAATTGATCTTGTTGAAGCAACTCAAAGAGTATTGAGTCATCCGACTGTGGCAAGTAAGAGTTTCTTGATCACTATTGGTGATAGAAGTATTACCGGTATGGTTGCTCGCGACCAAATGGTGGGTCCTTGGCAGGTGCCTGTTGCGGATGTTGCTGTGACGACATCATCACTTGATAGTTATACCGGTGAAGCCATGACTATGGGTGAAAGAACACCTTTAGCCTTGTTGGATGCACCTGCATCAGGCCGTATGGCAGTGGGTGAAGCGCTAACTAACTTAGCCGCAGCGCAAATCACTAAACGTAATCATATTAAACTTTCTGCTAACTGGATGGCTGCTGCAGGTCATGCGGGTGAAGATGAGAAGCTTTATAAAACCGTAGAAGCGGTTGGCATGGAGTTATGTCCTGCTCTGGATATTGCGATTCCAGTCGGTAAAGATTCCATGTCTATGAAGACTGTTTGGAAAGAAGAAGGCGAAGAAAAATCCGTTACTTCTCCTCTATCTTTGGTTATTACCGCCTTCGCTCCCGTTGCAGATGCGCGTAAAACATTGACACCAGAACTACAGGATACGGACAGTAAGCTTGTATTGTTGGACTTGGGTAATAAGCAGAACCGTTTAGCAGGCTCTATTTTATCTCAGGTTTATAACAAACTGGGTGAGCAAGTGCCTGATGTTGATGATGCTGCCGTATTAGCTGGTTTCTTTGATACAACACAAGCGCTAAATGCAGAAGGTAAACTACTGGCTTATCATGATAGATCTGATGGTGGTTTATTAGCGACATTGGCTGAAATGTCTTTCGCCAGCCATAAGGGCTTAAATGTTGATGTTTCTCAGCTAGCTCAAAATACGGATGGTGTGGCTGCCGCACTCTTCAATGAAGAGCTAGGTGCTGTCATTCAAGTTGCAACGTCAGATCTTGCTGACGTTAAAGCAGCTTACGCGAAAGCGGGTGTTACTGCTGTTGAAGTGGCTGAACTAAATACTAGCGATGAAATCAAGGTTTCTTTCAATGGCAAAGAGATTGTTGCTGGTAAGCGTATTGATTGGCAACGTACTTGGTCGCAAACCAGTTATGAAATTCAAGCACTAAGAGATAATCCAAATACCTCTGCTCAAGAATTTGATAATTTATTAGATGCGACTGACCCAGGTTTATCCGCATCACTGACCTTTGATCTTGAAGAAGATGTGTTAGCTGGTATTGATCTTTCGAACCGACCTAAAATTGCCGTTTTGCGTGAGCAGGGTGTGAATGGGCAAGTTGAAATGGCAGCCGCTTTCCATCAAGCAGGTTTTGCACCTTTTGATGTGCATATGAGCGATATTTTATCGGGTCGTACTAAACTATCTGAATTCAAAGGTTTAGTGGCTTGCGGTGGTTTCTCTTACGGTGACGTATTAGGTGCTGGTGAAGGCTGGGCGAAATCGATTCTATTTAACCCAGTAGCGCGTCAAGAATTTGAAGCATTCTTCAACCGTGAAGATACCTTTGCGCTTGGTGTGTGTAACGGTTGTCAGATGTTATCTAACCTAAGTGAATTGATTCCTGGTACTGATCACTGGCCTAAATTTGTACGTAACGAATCGGCTCAATTTGAAGCTCGTTTAGTTCAGGTTAAAGTGCAAGAATCTAACTCCATCTTGTTTGCTGGAATGCAAGGTTCAACCATGCCGATTGTTGTGGCACACGGAGAAGGTCAAACCGAGTACAAGCAAGCTGAAGATCTAGATCAGCTGGTTGAAAAGGCTCAGTTAGCATTGCGTTATGTGAATAACAAAGGGGAAGCAACAGAACGTTATCCTTTCAATCCGAACGGTTCGGCTGCGGGTGTGACGGGGCTGACTTCTGAGAATGGTCGAGTGACCATTATGATGCCTCACCCTGAGCGTGTTTATCGTACCGTTCAGCATAGCTGGCACCCAAGTGAGTGGAATGAACAAGCACCTTGGTTGCGTTTGTTCCAAAACGCTCGTAAGTGGGTTGGTTAGTAAGAGTTAGTAAGAACGAGATAAGGTGATTATCCTGTCTTTTAAAAGGCCTTGATGCGTTAGCATCAAGGCCTTTTTCTTGCTTCGCACTTGGTATGCTAGAAAGATAAGTGAAATTTTGCATAAGTGACTATCAGCTGAATCAAAAGGATAAAATATTTTAAATAAATGAAAAAAGCGCTTGCCATAAAATCTGAGATGTATATTATACGCATCCACTGACACGGGGTAGCAAACAAGACTACACTGACAAGTTACCAAGTAACTCACTATCTAATACAGATAAGTCAGACGCTCTTTAAAATAGTTAATCAGATAATTTGTGTGGGCACTCGCTAGAGACTTCAGCAAGTTATTCGAGTTGTTAATTGCTTTGTAATTGATGTTCGAATAACTACAAAAAATTTAGAAGTCTTACGAGAGTCGATACTAAAACGCTTTATGTTTGATTCATTAGTTTGGATCGAGTTTTAAAGTCAGCAGTAAAGATTTGAGTGAGCAATGATTTTAAACTGAAGAGTTTGATCATGGCTCAGATTGAACGCTGGCGGTAGGCTTAACACATGCAAGTCGAGCGGAAACGATGTAGCTTGCTACAGGCGTCGAGCGGCGGACGGGTGAGTAACGCGTAGGAATCTGCCTAGTAGTGGGGGACAACCTGTGGAAACGCAGGCTAATACCGCATAAGCCCTGAGGGGGAAAGGAGGGGATCTTCGGACCTTTCGCTATTAGATGAGCCTGCGTGAGATTAGCTAGTTGGTGAGGTAAAGGCTCACCAAGGCGACGATCTCTAGCTGGTCTGAGAGGATGATCAGCCACACTGGGACTGAGACACGGCCCAGACTCCTACGGGAGGCAGCAGTGGGGAATATTGGACAATGGGCGCAAGCCTGATCCAGCCATACCGCGTGTGTGAAGAAGGCCCTAGGGTTGTAAAGCACTTTCAGAAGGGAGGAAAGGGTGTTGCTTAATACGTAATATCTGTGACGTTACCTTCAGAAGAAGCACCGGCTAACTCTGTGCCAGCAGCCGCGGTAATACAGAGGGTGCAAGCGTTAATCGGAATTACTGGGCGTAAAGCGCGCGTAGGTGGTTTGTTAAGTCGGATGTGAAAGCCCAGGGCTCAACCTTGGAATTGCACCCGATACTGGCAGGCTAGAGTACGATAGAG
>NZ_CH672429.1:1578029-1593984 GCF_000153025.1 Marinomonas sp. MED121 | reverse complement strand
AGCACGAAGGTGTGCTCAGCATGGTCGGAAATCATGCGAAGAAGTGTAAAGGCAAAAGCGCGCTTAACTGCGAGACAGACACGTCGTAGCAGGTACGAAAGTAGGTCTTAGTGATCCGGTGGTTCTGTATGGAAGGGCCATCGCTCAACGGATAAAAGGTACTCCGGGGATAACAGGCTGATACCGCCCAAGAGTTCACATCGACGGCGGTGTTTGGCACCTCGATGTCGGCTCATCACATCCTGGGGCTGAAGCCGGTCCCAAGGGTATGGCTGTTCGCCATTTAAAGTGGTACGCGAGCTGGGTTTAGAACGTCGTGAGACAGTTCGGTCCCTATCTGCCGTGGACGTTTGAGATTTGAGAGGAGCTGCTCCTAGTACGAGAGGACCGGAGTGGACGAACCTCTGGTGTTCCGGTTGTCACGCCAGTGGCATTGCCGGGTAGCTACGTTCGGACGGGATAACCGCTGAAAGCATCTAAGCGGGAAGCCTCCCTCAAGATGAGATCTCACTGGAACTTTAAGTTCCCTAAAGAGCCGTTGAAGACTACGACGTTGATAGGCAGGGTGTGTAAGTGCTGTGAGGCATTGAGCTAACCTGTACTAATTGCTCGTGAGGCTTGACCATATAACGCCAAAATGGTTTAGCGTTATATTACGATTTAAGAAGATGGTAAGACATCGCAAGCTGGTTTGAGGCTTGGTTATCGTTAACTTCTCTAATAAAGAGAAGACTATTCAAAAAGTATTGTTAAAGCATAAGCAAATTCGTCAATGAATAAGCCACAAACAGAGCTTGTTCTGACAAACAGAATTTCTTGATAATCATAGAGTCATTGAACCACCTGATCCCATCCCGAACTCAGCAGTGAAAAGTGGCATCGCCGATGGTAGTGTGGGAGTTCCCATGTGAGAGTAGGTCGTTATCAAGATTAAAATTTAGATAAAATTCTACATCAGTTTATCGATGTATGAGCATTTCAAAGAATTCGTTGTTTCTGATTTTACAGATCCAACAAACAGAATTTCTTGATAATCACAGAGCGTCTGAACCACCTGATCCCATCCCGAACTCAGAAGTGAAAAGTCGCATCGCCGATGGTAGTGTGGGAGTTCCCATGTGAGAGTAGGTCGTTATCAAGATTACTTATTTTAAGTAAAGTAAAAAACCAGCTCAATGAGCTGGTTTTTTTTCGTCTGTCGAAAAGTGATTGTCGAGAATCTGAGAGATTGGCATTGGAGAATTTTGGTTTTTTCGTTTCTAGTGCTTACGTTGTTCAAATAGAGAAGACTATTTGAATCTCAAAAAACCATGTTAAGTGTTAATGTTTTAGGAATGATATGAGTTTAATCGAAATAATCGGCTTTGTGCCTGCTGTTGTGTTTCCAGCAGCGACCATAATCCAATTAGTACATTTACTTAAATCAAAATCAGCAGGTGGCGTATCGCCTGGTGCATGGGGGTCTTTTGCTATAGGTAATGTGTGTTTGTTTACCTATACGGAGAAATATGATGAGCTGCAGTCTATTATTGGGCTACTTTTCACGTCTCTCCTACAGCTTTATATTGTTTATCTGATTTATAAATATCGTCGACAAGAATCGCTGGCTACCGCATAAGCCTGATGAGAATATGAGTAAGCATGGTAATCCCCCCGAATGATTAGTTGCTTGCTCTATTCACACTAGGTACTAGCTTGGATGGTAATCCCCCCGAAAAATAATAGAGGTCAGTCGTAGAGTTTTCTAATAAGCTAATTACTAGGAGATCACGATGAAAAATAAAACCTATTCAGACAGTCAAATCATGGGCATCTTAAACCAAGCCGAGGCAGGAGTGCCCGTGGCGGAGCTGTGTCGCGAGCATGGCATTGGTAATTCGACCTTTTATAAGTGGCGAGCCAAGTACGGTGGTATGGATGCCTCTTTAA
The DNA here is from genome assembly GCF_000153025.1 of Marinomonas sp. MED121. GTDB lineage: Bacteria > Pseudomonadota > Gammaproteobacteria > Pseudomonadales > Marinomonadaceae > Marinomonas. The sequence goes on along the minus strand of NZ_CH672429.1, from coordinate 1,592,055 downwards.
TCACTCGAATGAAAGAACTCGAAGAAGAAAACCGTCGTCTTAAAAAGATGTATGCCGAAGAAAAACTCAAGGCAGAGATCATACAGGAAGCCATGGCAAAAAAGTGGTGAAGGCCGCTGACCGCAAGCCGATGGCCAAACAGGCTGTGGTGACTTATCACCTCAGTATTGCATCTGCCTGTCGGACGTTTAAGATCAGCGAGACCTGCTACCGTTATCAGCCTAAACTTAATGATGAGAATCAGTTGATTGTTGAGCAATTAATCGGGCTGACTCAAAATCAGCGTAACTGGGGCTTTGGGCTATGTTTTCTCTACTTCAGAAATGTCTGTGGTTATCCATGGAACCATAAGCGTGTTTACCGTATTTATCGTGAGCTACAGCTCAACATGCGCATCAAACCTCATAAACGCTTAGTCCGTGAAAAGCCTGAACCCTTAGCGGTGCCAGAACAAATCAATGAATGTTGGTCAATGGATTTTATGCATGATCAACTCTCAGATGGTCGACGTTGCCGTTTGTTTAACGTGATTGATGACTTTAATCGAGAAGGGTTAACGATTGATGCGGACCTATCCTTACCAGCAGAACGTGTTATACGCGCACTCAATCAGATTATTGAGTGGCGAGGTAAACCTAAAGCGATACGGTGTGATAATGGCCCTGAGTATATCAGTGAGAAGCTGGCAAGTTGGGCACAAGAAAACAGCATTGAGCTCAGTTTTATCCAACCTGGCAAACCACAGCAAAACGCTTATATAGAGCGATTTAACCGTACAGTGAGATATGATTGGCTGAGTCATTACTTGTACGAAGATATTAAAGCGCTTCAAGATAAAGCAACGCACTGGTTATGGACTTACAATAACGAGCGACCTAACATGGGCATTGGTGGCATTACACCGATACAAAAAAGGCGTTTAACGCAAACTTTAAAGTCTACACCTGAACTCCATTAAAAATGGGGGGATTACCGGATCAGCTTAATTTAATTTGAGTCAATGACTCAAAGCCATACTACCTAAAACCCCTATCAAAAAGCCTAACAAAGCCCCCATCGGCGGAGCCCAATGTTTTTGTAGCGGCACCTGTGGTGCTATGTCCTGAAAAATGGAATAGAGGATGCCACCTGCTGCGAACATCATTAAAGCCGCAATCGTTAAAGGTGACTGTGCTAGCCATAGATAGCCTGCGACACCGGATAATGGTCCTAATAACGCCATTAATCCAAACATCAAAATGATCATTTTACTGCTGAGATGTTTACTGACTCGCATTTCTCGATAGGCATTAAAACCTTCAGGCAGATTTTGTAATGCAATCAGTAATGCCAGTAATAAGGCGGAGCTAGAGCCATAGGCAAAGGCGGCTCCCAAGGCGATTGATTCTGGAACAAAGTCCGTCAGCATGGCGGCTAATTGGCTGGCTGGGGTGTTTATCTTTTGTAGAAGAATATCTAACAGCATAAAAGCAAATCCTCCCATCAGAAAATAAAGAGCACTGCTGCTCATACTAAGCTCTTGAATGGCTTCAGGTACTAATACAAGTGCAACGGCAGAGAGTAAGGTGCCAGCACCAAAGGCAACCACTGAATGACGCAATTCTTGTTCTAACCAGTCTGATTGGATATGTTCAAAACGTGCAATAAGAGCACCTGCTGGCATGGCAAGTCCAGCAGCTAAGGTAAGAAGTATGACTTGAACGAGATATGGCATAAGTAAAGCGCCTGATGAATCCTAGTTAGAATTATTGCTTGAAACCTATTCTCTTATCAATCAATGATTTATAGATTAGTTTTTCTTATCTTGAGGGTCATTATATTGTTTGTCATGGTGAATTCTTTTAGGGACTATAAGAAGAGCTTAACGTTTTGAAAGGGGGATAAAATGGAACATCATCAAGTAGAAAAAATCAGTGGTAGTTGCCTTTGTGGCGCAGTGACATTTGAAGTAGACAATCATTTTAAGCTGTTTCATTTATGTCATTGCCATCAATGTCAAAAAATCTCAGGTTCAGCTCATGTATCCAACTTATTTGTGAATAAAGAGGCGATTAGTTGGTTATCAGGGCGAGAAAAAATTCATCGCTATGATGTGCCAGGCCGTCAAATCTCTAATGTTTTTTGTACGCAATGCGGCTCGTCCGTACCTTATGTTTCTGGCAGTGGCCGCGCTTTGATTGTGCCAGCCGGTACCTTAGATGGCGAACCAAACATAGGGCCACAGAATCATATCTACATGGAAGACAGTCGTGATTGGCATGAAAACATTGCGTCTGTGGATTGTTTTGAGCGTTATACAGATTAAATCCAAGTTTTATACCTACTCAGGTGTATATCCGCTCATGGTTTAGTTCTTTTAGAATCAGGGAATATTGCATTAACTAGCAGGAGTTTATTAATGAAAAGCTATACCGAGTGGCAAGCGTTAAGTAAAAGTCAGACCTTTCATGGGCAAGCTTATATCAATGGTGAATTCCAAGCGGCACAAAGTGGTGAAACCTTTGCTTGTATTAACCCAGCAACTGAACAACTTTTAACGAATGTCGCCAGCTGCGATCAAGCTGATGTAAATATTGCTGTTGCCAATGCTAAAGCTGTCTTTAAGTCTGGTGTTTGGTCGCAAATGCACCCGAAGAAAAGAAAGAATATCTTACTTAAACTAGCCTCTTTGATTGATCAGCATAAAGATGAATTGGCATTGCTGGATACTCTAGATATGGGTAAATCCATCAGTGAGATGGTGAATATTGATATGCCAGATGTCATCGATTGTTTCCAGTGGACAGCTGAATCAATTGATAAAATTTATGGCGAAATTGCACCAACAGGGACAGATACACTCGCGCTGATTAGCCATGAGCCTGTGGGCGTTGTCGCTTGTATCACGCCATGGAACTATCCCATGTTGATGGCCAGCTGGAAGCTAGCGCCTGCCTTAGCTGCCGGCAATAGCGTGATTCTGAAGCCTTCTGAAAAATCTCCGTTAAGTGTTTTACGTTTAGCAGAATTGACCAAAGAAGCGGGTATTCCTGACGGTGTTTTTAATGTCTTACCTGGATTTGGCCATACGGCAGGTAAAGCCTTGGCGATGCATAACGATGTGAACGTTTTAGCCTTTACAGGCTCGACTCGTGTTGCTGCGCTTTTGATGGAATACGCAGGCAAATCTAATATGAAGCGAGTTTGGTTAGAAGCTGGCGGTAAATCACCTATGTTGATTTTTGATGATTGCGATGTGAAAAAAGCAGCCGCCTCAGCAGCGGCTTCTATTTTCAGTAATCAGGGTGAAGTGTGTATTGCCTGCTCGCGTCTGTATGTACAAGACACCATCAAGGCTGAATTTATGACTGCCTTGGTTGAAGCGTCTAAAAAGTATCAAACAGGTGATCCACTGGACCCAAATACTAAGATGGGGCCTATGGTTGATGCTGTGCAGATGAATACGGTTAAACGCTTTATTGAATCAGCACAGGCAGAAGGTGGAGAGCTAGTCTTTGGGGGAGTGAAAGACTATCAAGAAGGCCAAGGCTACTTTGCTCAAGCAACCATAATCGACAAAGCTAAAAATGAGATGGAGTTTGTAAGAGAGGAAATCTTTGGACCTGTTTTAGCTGTGAGCGAGTTCACGACCGAAGAAGAAGCGCTAGCATTAGCGAATGATTCTAAATATGGTCTAGGTGCTGCTCTTTGGACGGATAACCTTTCTCGAGCGCACAGAGTGAGTCGTCAATTAGAAAGCGGCATGGTCTGGGTCAATACTTGGGGCGAAGGTGATACGACTGTGCCTTTTGGTGGTGTGAAAGCATCGGGCAATGGCCGTGATAAATCATTACATGCACTAGAAAAATACACTGAGCTGAAAAACGTCATGATACGCATAGGCTAATACATGATGCTTTGAGGCTAGTCTTGCTTATTAAGGCATGATTGATAGAAATACTCATAAAAAAAGCATGGCTGGCATTCTTATCTTTGGGTAAAAGTGCCGGTCATGCTTTTTTGTTACTGAGAGCTTTTATTGCTGGAAGATCTTGTTGGTAACTTTTTTAGTGGTTTTTGACTCGCTAAAGTGACTTCACATGCTCACACAAAACCTGTTTAAGCCAGATGATGCCTGAATCCTTGGCATAAAGCGGGTGCTGAACCAAGGTCATATCAATGGCAGGTAATCCATCAGGCGGCGTAACGATGCTCACAGGCATCATTTGGGTGAAGAGCTTCGCCATATGATAGGGAAGCGTAATAATTGCCTCAGTGTTTGCGACAATGCGTGCAGCGGCCATATAGTTGGTTGTGCTGGCGATGTGATTGCGTGCTAAAGTCTGACTCGCTAACCAGCGATCAACATTACTATCGGTTTTCCCTTCAAGATCAAAGAATCGTATATGAGGTAATGCCAAATAAGCCTCTAAGCTAAGAGAGCCTCTAGCGTTTTGATTCTGAATACTGGCCAAACAAACTTGCTTCTCAGTGAGCCAATCTTGAACGATAAGATGCGATGGCAACTTCTGTTCTTTATCCATGCCGACAATAAGATCTATTTCACCTTTTTCCAATCTTAGTAAAGCGCTTTCTTCTGAAATAAGATCTATCTCAACCCTCACATTGGGCGCACTAAGTTGCAGCTGACTAAACCATTCGGGGAAGACTACCGTTTCGAAATAATCTGTACTGGCAATGCGAAAGGTTCTATCACTTAAACTGGCTTGAAAGCTTTCAGCTGGGCTAATGGTTCGCTCTACTAGGTTCAATGCTTGGCGAACATCTGGCAGCATAGCCAATGCTCTGGGAGTGGGTGTTAATCCATTCTCTGTTTTGACTAATAAGGGATCATCAAGCTGAGTTCTTAGGCGATTGAGAGCATGGCTCATAGCGGATTGACTCAGAAAAACCTTCTCTGCTGCACGGCTCACATGGCATTCAGAGATCAATGCTTCAAAGATAATAAGAAGGTTAAGGTCGAACTGACGTAAGACGCTCATGTTGGCTTTCACCTTAAAAGATAAGTTTAAAACTTAGTGTATGAATATGTTGCATATACTTACCTGAAATATGCATTTCAACAATTATGCTAGTCAGGTTAATCTTTCTCTTAATGAATTACAAAAACAATTTTGAGGAAGACATCATGTCCGACAATAAGCCAACTGTAAGTAAGGTTGCCGATGCCGATATGCCAATTTATGGTGGTCTAGGAATGACTTTTATGCAGTTTCCTTTACTAACAAGTTGGCAAAATAGCCAAGCGGAAGTCATTGTCAGTGGTGTCCCTTATGATATGTCTACTTCTGGGCGTTCAGGTGCACGTTTTGGCCCTGAAGGCGTGCGCAGCGCTTCGATTAACCTTGTGTGGGAAGGGGCGCGTTGGCCTTGGCAGTTTGCTCTGGATGATCATCTTAAAGTAGAAGATTCGGGCAATGTCTTGTTTAAGCATGGTGAGCCACAAACTTTAGTGGACAATTTAGAAGCCCATATTGATAAGGTATTAGGTGCTGGTAAAACAGCGTTAACTTTTGGCGGTGACCACTTCATCACCTTGCCTATCCTTCGTGCTTACGCCAAAAAATATGGCCCTTTTGCTGTGGTGCATTTTGATGCCCATACGGATACTTATTCTGGTGGTACTAAATACGACCATGGCACCCTGTTTCACCATGCCGTCACTGAAGGCCTAATAGATGTTGAGCACAGTATTCAAATTGGTATTCGCACCGCTTACGATTATGAAAATCACCTGTTTGAAGTGTTAGATGCTGCTTGGGTTAATGAGCATGGTGCCAATGCCACATTAGAGCGTATTAAGCAGCGTGTAGGTGATAAACAAGTTTATGTAAGCTTTGATATTGATGGGCTGGATCCTGCGGTAGCGCCCGGTACAGGAACACCTGTACAAGCGGGTTTAACGGTTGATACTTGTCTTAAAGTTATTCGCGGCTTAAGAGGTCATGATTTGATTGGTATGGATGTGGTAGAAGTCGCACCTGCCTATGATCATGCAGAGATTACGTCTCTTGCAGGGGCGACACTTGCCCTTGAATATTTATATGTTCTTGCTGCCAATAAAGGAGCGGGTACCGACTATTTAACCAAGTAGGTCTTGATTGGTCTTCTGACCGGTTTCAAATTAGGTATGAAAAGCGAGATTAGGCCTATCTAGTCTCGCTTTTTTTGTGACTTAAGCTCAGTAATTGAGACTTTCGTGTCAAAAGATCACTATCAGTCTTAAAATATGAGACCTTCGGTTCTTTTTTTTGATTCTACTGCAACTTTGTTTAACAGGGTTCAGTTTAGTTTGTAGTATTCCCATCCCTTACCTTGTTTTTGACTTGAAGGTTAAAAAATGAGGTATGACTAAACCAAGGAAGGAGAGAGTTATGACACGCAGTATGCGATTTCTATGGTGTAGAGATGCTTATATCTCTTTGTTTTGGCTATTGATAATGCAGGCGATTGTCGCTTTATCGACTTATTTGATCGCCACAAGTATGAAGCATATTGAGTCGGATCTAGACTCAGCTTACTTTTACATGATGCTGTTTGTGGTCTCGTTGTTTCTTGTGTATTTCCCCAGTGCGATTTCATCTATTTATTTAGAAAAATGGAAAGTCAGCGCGCAAAAACGTTTTATTCTTGGCTTCACCTCACTTAACTTTGGCAAGCGTTCTCTTGATAGACAAAAAAATAAGGATGAGCATGAAAGCTGGGTGACCACTGAATCTATGTTGCTTTATGGGGAAGCCCCTGAGTCTATCTATAGTATTTTTGGCACAGTATTAAATACTCTTCTTTCCATCATCATAGTGAGTATGATTTTGGATATCAGTATTCTGCTCTGGTATGTCCTCGCTATTTTTTTAGTGGTAGGCATCAAAATACTCTCAAAAGATAAAATCGCTGCTAACGCTAAGTTAGTACAAGGTAAGCGAAACGCCGTAATTTCTGTACTATCAAGAATGTGGGTGAATACGATTTCAGGTAGCCCTAAAACCTTTAAAAACTGGCAACAGGGTTATTTGAAAAATACCTATGTGTGGAAGAAAAAAGCGGCTCAGAATGAATTGTTTCTGATGGGAATCTCAAGTGTAAGTGCCATGCTAGCACTGGCTTTTATCTGTGCTGGCAATGCGCTCTACCTACTTAGCTTATCCAGTACCGAAGCCATTGCTGTATTCTTGGTAACCATGCCAAGACAAGTGCAAATTATGCAAAACACCTTTATGTTTTTTGATCATTATTTGAAATGGATTGGGGTTGCACAAAAGTTAGAAAACCTTGATCAGCACCTTGAATTAAAAAGTGAAGATACAAGCCAATATATCAACCTTGAAGATATCAGTATTAATGGTAATCAATTTGATAGCATTGATGAGATAAAAGCCTATATTCAGCGCCAACCCTATGGACGTTACACAATACAAGGCAAGAATGGTGCGGGTAAATCAACCTTACTCAGACGTTTGGTTGAAGGAGATAAGTATGTCCTTGTGCCGAGTTCCTTTAGAGATCTTGAGTTTTCAAATTTAAGAGATAATACCTCGTCAGATGGGGAAAGTGTGCGCAAGTTATTTGACTCTCTGCATCATGTAAAAGAGATAGATACCTTATATCTAGATGAATGGGATGCCAGTTTAGATATTTATAATAAAGCCCATATGCATGCTGAGGTAAGGGAGCTTGCTGAGCAAAAACGCATTATTGAAGTGGTGCATGGCTAGTCGAATTTAGGATGGTTCAGGCAAACGAAAAAAGGGATCAAATTGCTGATCCCTTTTTGGCTTTCTAGTCGTTAAACATCTTATTGATAAGGTGTAATGTTTGACCCTATGATGTGATAACCCGTTTCTATCATGCCAACCATATTTTGCTCAGTCATTAGCTTACCTTCTAAATAAATGACATCCCATAATTCTTGATCTGGCGCCCCTTGAGGGAAAGAAACATGGATGATTTGATTTGGCGGTGGTGGCGGTGTGTGAATACAAGAACCGTAATAAGGCACTAATAAAAACTCGGTCACCTCATCGGCATCGCCTTCAAGCGGGATAACAAAACCAGGAATTCTGACTTGTTTACCATTTAGTTCATGTCTTACTGCCCCAAGCTGGGATTGCATGCCAGTGTCGCCATATTCAAACTCATCTGCCATTAGTTCACTGGCAATTCGCTCGGACTCAGGAACAAGATCCAGCCACTCTAGCTCGAGTAAATTTGTTTTAGCCCAAAGGGAAGGGGCAAAGGTTAAGCTTAAAATTAAAGCGAAACAGTAAAGAGGCTTAAAGCCGAGTATTGATAGTTTGAAATCGTTTTTCATCTTTTTAAATCCTTATAGTCATGCCATCGCTTAACGATTGGCGGTAAGCTGAAATAGCAGGAATAATTCCGATAAGCAGACCACTGATCTGAATACAGGCTACTAACATGAGTTCATATTGAGAAGGTGCAGTGATGTTGATTGCTAGGCCGAAGTGTTGCTGAATGATGGGGCTAGCTATCGCTAAAATAAGATAGAGAAGACCCATGCCCAACAGAATCCCTAGGCCACAAATAATGCCAGTCTCTAGGACTAGCAAACTAAAGATATGATGAGGTCTTGCCCCTAGTGCTCTAAGTATCGCCATTTCTCGGCGGCGCTCATTTAAACTGGTTAATAAGCTTGCCAACATACCTAAAAAGCCTGCTATCACCACAAAGACTGAGACAATTAAAAGAGCCTGCTCTGCCACAGACATTAAGGACCAAAGCTCGTGTAGGGCGATCCCAGGGACGATAGCGCTTAAAGGTTCTAAGCGATAGTCATTGATCTCTCTTTGTACATGGAAAGTGTGAATTTTGGATTTAAGGCCCATCAAGAAAGCGGTGATTTGTTTGGGTTCGAACTCTCTGGCCTTAAGGTTATCAGCACTTGGGGCATGGCCTAAAAAGGCGCCAGACTCCCAACCCACATGAATTGCCTCAATGGCTTCAAGTGAAACGTGAATGGTTTTATCAACTGGTGTGCCCGTTGGTGCAAGAATACCCACCACCTTAAAAGGGGCATTATCATGCTTACTAAAACCTATGTCTTTCATACCGTGCGCTAGCACCATAGGTGTTTCTAGCTCATAGCCTAAGGTTTGTGCCACATCTGCACCAATAACCGCTTCAAAAAGCTGGTTAAATTCTTTGCCTTGCGCAAACGTCAGAGGCTGCTTTTTACCAAATTTATAGTATTCAAAGTAATCTTGGGTAGTGCCTAGTACTCGAAACCCCTGATGGGAATCACCCAATGAAAAAGGGATGGTCCAATCCACTGATTTATGGTCTTGAAAATCTTGGTAAGTTTTCCAATCAATATTATTGGTGGCATTACCGATTCTAAACACTGAGTAAAGTAATAAATTAATCTGGCCTGAGCGAGCACCTACTATGAGGTCAGTATCAGAAATAGTGTTGGCGAAACTATTTTTTGCTTGGGTTCTAACTTGCTCAACACCAAGCAATAATAAAACTGAAATGGCGATAGTAAAGAGGCTAAGTAATACGGTTGCCTTGCGGTTAAGTAAGCTGTTGCTTGCTAATCGAAGAAGATTGCTCATGCTTTGTCTCCTTGCTTATTTAACTGGGCTAAATCTATGGTTTGTTCAAATAAAGGCTCTAATGTCGGGTCATGACTTACAAAAATCAGCGTGGCGTTATTACGGCTGACTTCTTGCATTAGCAGTTGAATAAAGGCTTCACGGTTGTCATGGTCTAAGGCAGAGGTTGGCTCATCGGCAATCACTAGCGCTGGGCTACCCATTAACGCTCTTGCTGCTGCGACTCTTTGTTGTTGACCAATACTTAAGTGGCTGGCTTTTTGATCTTGTATTTCATCGGGTAGGTTTAGGGCGGTTAATAAACGTTTAGCTTCAAGGCGTACCGCATCTTTATTATTTGGCCCTTGTGCCAACACTTTTTGTTTTCTTAGTTTGGAAAATTCACAGGCAAGACAAACATTATCAATCACGCTTAGATAAGGTAAGAGATTAAACTGTTGGAAAATATAGCCAATATTATCAGCCCTAAACTGATCCCTTTGGCCCTGTTTTAGACGACAGATATCTGTTCCCAGCAGGTTAATGCTGCCTTGCTGAGGCGTGTTAATAGCCGTTAATAAACTCAACAGGGTCGATTTGCCTGAGCCACTTGGCCCTTTAACAAACAAATGCTGCTGAGCTCGAATTGAAAACGCCGGAATGTCTAAAATAGCGTGTTCGGCTTTAGGCCAACGAAATTGTACCTTATCTAATTGAATCGCGATTTGCTCAGCGCTTGGCGTGTGAGCCTCAAGCGTATTTGATTCATTGTTAAGTTGGCTGTGAAAATCTGTCATGCGAAAACCCCATACTCACCAAATAGGCTTAAGCCCATTTGATGAGTATTTATGCAATTAATTAAAAATTGATGTCAGTGTTATCTGCGTCTAGCTCAAGCACTTTTTGGCTATTGTCTGTTAGCAAATTGACATGAATTTCGTGCGTATTAGGGAAGTGTTTAAACCAGTTAGTTTGAATCTCAGTTAGCTTTTCAACATTGTGACATTCATATTGATAAGCGATTTCAAATGCCGCATGGCTTTCTTTGTCATGATCATCGTGCTCGTCATGATGGTCTTCATCGTGCTCGTCATGATGGTCTTCATCGTGCTCGTCATGATGGTCTTCATCGTGCTCGTCAGCATGATCTTCATCGTGTTCATCAGCATGATTTTCATCGTGCTCATCGTGATGGCCTTCTTCGTGTTCATCATGTTCGTCATGGGCAGATAAGGATTGCTCAATCAAATGATCGCTTAATTTACACTGAGCACCTTGATCAAAAATGAACAGGCTTTCTGGTTTAGCCAAACGAGCAAGTGCTTGTTTTAGTGCTTCTTTTTCTTCTGCTGTTTCTGGCGCGTGTTCAAAGCCAACAATATCAGCACCTGGTGCTGATATTGCCAATATAAGGTCTTCCCCATCTTGTGCGATATTGAAGCTTACTTCCCCGTGTACATGGGCTTTATGGTCACGTTTTTCTTCTTCACCGTGGTGGTCAGCAAATGCGCCAGCAGAAACACATAGGCCTGCCAATGCAGCCCATTTAGATTTAACAATCATGATTATTCCTAAAACATCAGTTTAAAATTAACAAAGTAATAAAGGGTGAGTTAACTTAGGAATAATGGTGGCGAACGGGCTCTAAGGTTAGCTGGATTGAAAGAACGGAAAATGAGAGTTTCCTGCTTAAATGCAGGAGATTTCATGGGAATGATACTGGGTAAGGCTGGGTCAGAAACTAGACCTTGATGAATACCTGAGAACATCTCACATTGATGCTCATGGTGGTAATCATCATCAAAACTGCTTTCATGGGCGACCGCCATCACACTCATAAAAAGCGTGCAAAGAAGAGCAAGAATAGCAAAGGCTCTAAGATGAGAAGGCAAAGTCAGCATGGTACAAATTTAATCGTTAAACAGTCTGTTACAATATAACATAACGGAAAAAGGAAAGGATAGAGAAAAGCCGTGCGAGCAATGATAGATCAAAAAGGGTCGTAAATTGACCTCATTAGTCTATAAATTTAACTAATCTAGATTAAGTTTTTTTTCATATAGGGCCACTTCAATCGACCTGTGCTCACCATTATTGAAGGTGAGAGAAAGCCCAGCATAAGATCTGGGCTTGGATTATCTTGTTTGACCCTATTGCGACTTTTGTTGACGCCTAGCATTCAATAATAAATGTTCTGCCTTAGCGCCTAAATAGACATAAATAGCCAAAGCGATTAATAACCCCACCACGGCAAACATCATGGCAATCGCAGGGATGAGGAATTCAGCCTGGCCAAGGGCTGCTTTAAACATGGTGAGTAAAGCTTCAATTGAGATTGCGATTAACACAGTCGAAATAAACCGAGTAATAGTGCGCCTGGTGGACGAGTGTCTAAAGATATCCTTATGCATCAATATCTCTTCTTCCAAAATAGTTTTACCCAGGTCAAATACCGCCAGTGCGAGTGTGATGTAAATAATGATACTAAAGAGCTGAAGTGGGTCGAAGGAATCAGGAATGCTATTAATTAAGCCATAAATATCATTGAATACACAGCTAACCAGAAAGAGAACAAGGCAAAATAAACAACCAATAATAATGCCATAGCCTGATTTAAAATAAGGTGCCATTTTTACTCTAGCGCTGTCGCCCATGACAAATTCAATTAGCTGAGTTAGGCACACATCTAGCACAATATAAAAGGTATCAGCTTGAGGGTTTCGAAGCGCTTTGATAACAGAAAGACACACCTTCTTTGTTGCTATAGAGAAATAAGGGTCAGTAAAACAAGTTTCGTTATTCCATTTTACTTGTAAAAAATAAGGGCGCTGGCTGAGGTCTTGCTGATGGCCGGATTGTGCCAGAGTCCGTTTATACTCTGCTTTAAAACAGAGGTTATTGCCAGATTGTTGGCCTAGTTCATCAAGGTAGTATTGCAGTTCTAAGAAAGGGAATTTCTTTACAAGGGGCTCAATATCCACTCCTTTTGCCAGATTATCCTCAACACTCATCAAGATAGACTCAAGTAAGCTTTGAATCACTTCTTGATACTCGTGATAGCGCTCTATGCTGCTTAGATAACTCATTCTTGCCATTCGCTGATACTCTTCAATCTTAATCGCTAGTTATAAAGACTAAGCAAGATTAAAACCAACTAAAGGATATGAGGAAAAACGCTTTGTTTAAGACAGTTTGATTGTAAATAACCCTTAAGAATGCACTCTTTTAGTGAGTTTTCAGCACTGATGAATACTAAAGAGGCATGATCTTATCTTAATTAAGACGGATTGGTTTGAAGGGCGAAAGTAAAAATTGGATTTGAGCGAGAAGTAAAAGATGCCTAACCGTGAGAGCAGTAGGCATCTTAGATGGGTCATATTAGTTGACTATGTTTTCAATAATCTCAGCTAAGGTGTCAGCGTGGGTCAACATAGGTAGATGGCCACTATCTATCTCAAAACTTTGGGTAAGAGAGAGCTTGCTTGCAATTTGCTCTTGGGTGCTTAAGGAGATGATTTTATCCTGCTTAGCAAATACATAATATTTAGCTAAATTGTCATAGCGCTCAGCATCTAAACTCAGTTTACTTTCGGCTAGCACAGAGGGTTCAGATACCGCATGTTTTGCTAACCATCTAAGCTGTGTTTTATTCGCCTTAGGGGCAAATGTCTCAGCAAATTTATCCTCATTACTTATATTCAATAAGGTACTCGTTTCATCGTAGACCACACCATTAAAATAGTTTTTGCCATCTTGATCTGAGAGTGAATCAAATGCTGACTCGCCTTCAAGAGGGGCAACTGAAGTAACATAAATTAATTTACTGATTGCTTCTGTTGGGCATAAGCCTAGCGATGCATTTGTCACAGCACCACCTTGGCTATGGGAGATAATAATCTTCTCGCCTTTTATCTTGCTCAAGCTAGAACAAAGTGCAGCGGCAGAAAGCTCAAGAGAGACTTTATTCGGTGTGATGTTATCTTTACGGCCAGGTAGATCTATCGCGATATTAGCCACTTTAGAGTTAAGCTCTTGCTGAACTTTAGCCCAAGCATTAGCACTAAAATGCGCGCCGTGAACAAAGACAAGCGTAGGGGATGATTGCGCCATTAAAGCCCCAGAAAAGCCAATGCTTAAGGTGAGTGCACCAGCCAGTTTTGTCATGATATTTTTCATATCTGTTTCCTCATGGATTATTTAATCGCTGTAGCATGGCTTCTTTGTGAGAGAGCAACAAACCAAATCGCTCCAAATAATTTCGCTCATCACAAAATAAGTCAGATTAGGAATAAAATCTTATCAAATGACAGGTCAAATAAAATCAAATCCCTTGAGTTATAAGGCCTGTACTATATAGTGAGGCTTTTTGAAAATTAGGTGATATCTGTACCATGTTGAAGTTTGAAGGCTTTGAGTTCGACCCCAAATCGGGTAGGTTGAAGAATCTGACGCATGATACAGAAGTGCATTAA
>NZ_CH672429.1:1356225-1577106 GCF_000153025.1 Marinomonas sp. MED121 | reverse complement strand
TGATTACTGCAGAGGGTGAGCAGGAAGGAAAGCAGATAAAACGCCTGGATCTTGCTGTCTCCATGCCGGATGTCGCCAGTGAGATCTTTCGTGAAATAAGACCAAATAGCCAACTTACCGAACTAGATGCGTATGCCTATGTACCTAGTGCCATGCATGACTTTGCCAGAGGTTTACAGGCCCTACAAACGGATGGTTATGTGTTAGCTCAGTATTATTTCAAAGCCTCAATGCAGATTGATAAAAGCCATACTTGGTCCGTGCTTTATCAGGCGATCAGCCAATACCAACTAGGGCAATGGCAAGTGGCAGAGTCTGTATTTAGAAAGCTTGTGAATAACAATAAAGAAGCTGCAATTTTAGAATCTGCTCATTTTTGGTTAGCCCTTATCCACTATCGACAAGGTGAACTTGAGCAGGCACAAACTGAGTTAGAGAGCAGCCAGCGCTTTTATGTGGCTAATCAGCAAGACCTAGTACAGAGTTTAAGGACCCAGTTACAGCACAGAATTGATAAATTGCAGTCGGCTCATTTAATGGCCAAAGACAAAACTGTCTTGAAAGCTCTTGATGAAGATGCTTCATCATTAAAAGGGCCTTTATTGGATGTACCACTTTTTAGCCATGACAGGCTGATGGTCCTGTTAGCAGATAAACCTCAGACCAGCCTAGAGTATGCTGAGTTCGAAACCTTAAGTAGAGAACTTACGTTAAAAGGTCACAAGCCTGTCTTGTTTCGCCTTTTGTTAAAGCAAAGTCTCAAACCTAGTTTAACTTGGATCGTGAGAGACAATTTAGTCGCTCGTGCGATCGACATTATCAGTGAGTTAGAACAACCCTATGATCTCGCTATCGCTTGGTTGATTCGTGGACGTTTGGCTATGGCAATGCAGAATAGCAAGGCAGCTATGTATTTATCTCATGCCAATGACATAGCAAGAGAGTTCGAGGCAAAACTCTTGATCAGAGAAATTGAAATTTACGCCTTATTAAATGAAGCTCAGCTTGAGGCATCTGCATTAAAGAAAGGTGTTTTATTAGAGAGATTAAAAGCGCTTCAAGAGGGGTTAAGTCAAGACCAGCTAAGTCTCTTGAAACGGCTTTCAAAATAGCATCTAGATTTCAAATTAGCATCTGGATTACTTTTATGATTCTAGCGCATTTAAAAAGTACTTATCCCAAAGGGTACGGTATCTCTCTTTGTGCCAGCCAATATGACCAATGCGTTTTTGCCCGATATCAGAGGGTGTGATTTTTACCATGCTTTGTTTTGAACCAGTAAAAAAGCTGTGTAGCATGGTGATGTTTTTCATCGACATCATATCGTCATCACTAAAAGCAAACGCAGTAATTGGCATCTTGGTATTGGCAAAGCGCTCCTTTAGCCAGTCACCTTCATAGCCAATGGCGTAATCTTCTTTTAAACACCAGCGACGCCATTGCATGATGACACCTTTGGGCAAGTTACACATTATCTTGAGTTTATCTCCAGGGAAATAGCCCATGAGAGGCACCACAATAGGCACAAGAAAGTACCATAAAAACCAAGCTGCACGTTTAGTGGGTTTGGCGTTATACCACCAAGTGCCGGTACCTGCACCAACAGTAATTGCCTTGTCTATGGCATGGGTGTCTTCCATAAAACCTAGCATATGAGCGCCAACGCTGTGTCCTATCCAAGTGATCTTCTGCTCTGGATAAGCGTGTTTTACAAAGTTTAAAACCGTAGGGCAATCATGTTTGGCCCAGCTTAATTTATCGCTTTTGCAGTATTTAACATGGCGATCAATCGACTGGCCGATACCATCATAATCAAAGGTAACAGCCGTATAATTATGCTCAGTTAGCCAGTTGGCAAAATCATTATATAAATGCTGGGCCACGCCGGTTGCTGTGGCAATGATACAAACCCCTTTGCTCTCTCCTTGTGGAGAGAATATTTGAGCGGTAATTGAATGGCCTGCCGTGGTTTCTAAAATTTTTGTTTCCATCATGATCTCTCATCAGAGCAAAGCTTGCTCCTTTAGACATTGGTTAAAAGCGCTGGATAATAAAGTTTAAAAACTTCAGCACGGTTTGGATTTCTTCTTTACTGAATTCATCACTAAACAATTCATTTAACTGGTCAATATAGGGAATTAAGTCTTTGGCTTTTTGGGCACCAATAGGGGTGGGAAAAAGCTTCATCGCTCTCGCATCTTCGGTGTCAGTAATGCGTTCAACGAAATCATTTTTTTCCATCCGTGCGATGAGCCCAGTGATAGCAGACTTATTCAAACATATGGCTTTTGCTAATTCTTTTTGAGAACAGCCTTGGTGCTTCACCAAATATAAAAGGGCAGCAAGTTGAGTCACTGATGCCTCAAATTCTTTCTCACATACTTTATCTAGGTGATTGAAAAGCTTGCGTTGAGCCATGCTAAGTAGAAAAAAGAGACGCTTATCCAAAACTTAAAAGATCCTTAAAAATTAAATAGTACGTATATGAACTAAAATTAGTTTACATGCAAACTAAAAAGAAATACAAGAGGATGATGAAAATAATCTGCTGTCGCATATCTTCAAGACAGCCTTAATACACCTAGCTAAGCTGTACTCTTTTAAGAAGAAGTGAAAGACAAGATTAGGCCCTAACACACTGCTTTTTTAGTAATTTTCTAGTGCTTAGCCTTGGTTATTAAGCAGTTTAATGGAGTGGAAATATGGCAGATCTAACTTTTAAATATACAATTTTATATGTGCAGAATGTATCTGAAACCTTGGCTTTTTATGAGGCTGCATTTGGCCTTAATAGGGCTATGCTGCATGAAAGTGGTGATTATGGTGAGCTAGTGACAGGCAATACTAAATTGTCATTTTCGTCCTTAGCCTTGATGACCTCTCTGGGTAAAAAGCCCGGAACACAAGCAGACTTAAATGCGTGTTTTGAAATTGCGTTTGAGACCACAGATGTACCAATAGCTTTAACTAAGGCGTTAGCGGCTGGGGCGAGTTTGGTTCAGGATGTGGAAACCATGCCTTGGGGTCAAACCACAGCTTATGTGAAAGATTTAAATGGTTTCTTGGTGGAGTTGTGTTCGCCAGTTGCTCTTTAGGTTTCGAAGTTCATCTTCGCTGATAAGTTTATTTGAATTTAGAAAAGATCAAAACCATAACCTGTACTGTCTAATTGGGCCATTAACATAGGGTTATTGAGCAGTTGTGTTGGGCTAAGTTTAAACCAATGTTGAAACTCTCGACACATATGGGATTGATCCGAATAACCATATAAAACAGCGGTGTCAGCCATGGTCTTTGTTTGGCCTAAGTGCTTGGCTGCTTTGCGTGCTCTGGCTAACTGGAGCCAGTAGCTAGGGCTTTTATCTGTTTCCCTGATGAGCATACGTTGTAAGCTGCGAGTGCTCATGCCGAGTTGTTTTGCTGCTTGGGTAACATTGAATAAATCGCTGGCTAAGGATGTCAGTGCTTCTTCCACACAGGGCTTGATAGACGTGACTTCATTAAGCATGTCTTCCAATTGGCTAATGGCTTTTTGATCCTGGCTAATGGCTTTTTCATCATGGCTAATGGCTTCATTATCAAGCTTAAAAAGCGGCATATATTTGACGAGCTTTTCTTGCTCTATCTTCACGCCAGGCTTTAAACGAAAGCCAAGAGTATGGGTGTTTGCTTGAGTTTGAACCGCTTGAGTATGTTCAAATAGAGGGGAAACAAACCACAAAGAAGGATGAGTTCGATTATTCACTTGGTGGGTCTTGATAATGAGATCACGACAGCCATCAGGCAAAATTAAAATGCTGCCATTAGAATGGGAGTGAGCTGACCAGACATCTGTGATGTGACTCATGTGTTCCTCCCATTGTTAGTGTTTTAAAGGTTTCCTAGCCTATGGTTCCATTTACCTTGGTGTTCTTCAAGACAGGCCTCTTCACTATCAAATTTAATTTGCTTAAAGCTATCTTGCAACTGGATGCCGAGTGGTTTTAATTCAGACTGAATCAGCCGGCTCATTTCTTTTCGCTTTTCTCCACCTGTCGGGCTACCTATAAAATGGCTTACCTGAGCGCGAGTTTCAAAGACACAAGTCACCTTGATGGAGCGAGATATATCATTGAAATCCACTTGGTGGGTTAGCCATTGGAAACCCTCAAAGGTCTCCATGGCTTGGTCACAGACCTTAGTAAGGGCTGTGATTATGGCTTTTTCGTGTTTCTTGTCTGTTTTTTTCATGACAAATTATTTATGCCTTGGGGCTCTTTTTTTCTCAGGTTTAGTATTAGCTGTTTTGTTGCTTTTTGGCTGTGTATCCTTGCTAGGTGCTTGTTTACCTTCAGCATCAGGACGGTTCGCTTTACGCACATAATTCAAGATAGAAACAGGCACAGTTTTACGTACAGGGAAGCCTTCGATTTCTTTACGCTTTATAATATGTCCTAAGCGACTTTCAATCGCACATAGGTTCTTAAAATCTCCCATAGCGACAAAAGAAACAGCTTCACCCGCAGCGCCAGCACGGCCAGTTCGGCCAATTCTGTGGATGTATTCTTCTGGTTTGAAAGGTAGATCATAGTTAACCACGCGCGTTAGGTCGCCAATGTCTATGCCTCGTGCTGCAACACCGGTTGCCACAAGGTACTTAAGCTCACCCGATTTAAACTCAGCGAGGACTTTTTCACGCATGGATTGGCTTCTATCCCCATGGATACAATCTGCTTTGATACCGCGTTTTTCTAACTGGCTAACCAACTTAGCCGCACCGTGTTTTTTCTCAATAAAGATAAGGGCCTGATCCCATTCTTGCTCTTTGATTAAATGGCTCAAAAGGGCAGACTTGGTATCTTTATCTACGGTAATCAAGCATTGATCTATGCTTGATGCTGAGGTTTCTTTAGGGGAGATGTTGATCTCTAAAAGGTCATCATAAAATTCTTTGTTTTCCATACCCACACCTGAAAAGGTGGTAGATAAATTGCGAACATGGTCATTTAAAGTCGCGGAAAATAACAGGTTTTGTCTATCGTCAGGTAATCGATCGATAATATTATAGATGTCATCGATAAAGCCCATGTCGAGCATTCTATCGGCTTCGTCTAGTACTAAGGTTTCAACTTCATCAAAATGTAGTGCGCGCTGGTGGACCATGTCAACCAAGCGGCCAGGTGTTGCAACCAAAAAGTCGACACCTTCAATTAAACGCTCTTTTTGAGGGACTTCATCAACACCGCCATAAAGTGCCATTGAGGTAAAATCTAACTCTTTGCCATACTCTGCGATGCTTTCTTCAACCTGAGTGGCCAGTTCTCGCGTTGGCGTTAACACCAAGATGCGAACACGTTTTCCTCTGACCTTAGTTTGGCCGTTATAACGTCGATTACGGAAAAGCTTTTCTAATAGGGGTAAGACAAAACTTGCGGTTTTACCTGTCCCTGTTTGAGACGCTGCTAACAGGTTTCTATCCAGTAAAATGGCTGGGATGGCTTGTTTTTGGATAGATGTAGGCTGGGTGTAACCCAACTTGGCAACCGCATTCAGAATAGGGGTGCTTAGTCCAAGTTTAGCGAATGACATAAAATAGGTCTCGATAGGGAGCAGATCAGGAGGACGTGCGATGGCGGGAGTATAACAGTAAGTTAATAGGAGAACATGGAAAGCATCAAATTATTGGGTAGAGGGAGCAAGGCTAAAAAAGAGAGTCTCATTGCTATGATAAGTCCGTTTTAAAACTAGGGCCTAACCTTCCTTGGTATGACCACTCATTTTAGTGCTTTTGGCCTACATCAACTCTTTTAGGCTTATAAAGCCATCGTTGTTTTGATCCAGTTTATGAAAGTAATATTCAGCCATAGCGATCAAGTCAGGATTAGAAAAGTGCTCTCTCAGTTCGTGATCTGTAGTGTAAAAGGTTTTTAATTCTTGTTTCGAAATTTTCCCATCACCGTTCTGGTCTCGGGCTTTCAACCTTTCATTAGCAAGTTCTATGATTCGTTCTTGATTGTTCATGCTTCACCTCATTAGTTTATGTCACTTTCTAATGGGTATTAAATACAAAGCTTGATTGGCTAACGCGGGAAAATTCATGGATTTCGAGATGTCATAGAATCTCTGTATATCAAAAATTATGATTATAAAAACAGCGCTTTCTCATTCTTTGTACGGCTAGAATCTAACTAAGTTTGTGTTAAACACTTCCCAATGAACATCAGCATAATTAACTATTCAGACGCTCAGCACCCTAATATAGGTGCTGACGTAAGGTGAAGTTTTAATGCAGTCTTGTGCTGGTCTTAAAGCTTGAAGTTACATCTTCAAAGGATTTAGACACATTTGTTAGCTCAAGGCTTGAGCTCTCAATGGAGGAGATCTTATTCAGATTAGTGGTACAGGCATGTTCGATGTCTTCAACGGCACTTAGTTGCTGAGAAATATTATCTTTTTCACTTTGGGCCATTTCATTAATGATACTATTCGCACTCTGTACTTTGATTATTTCATCGTTACTTCTCGATAATCGCTCTATCGTTTGGCTCATTAAGTTGTTACTTTCTCTGACTTTTAATCTGTTATCATCCATTAAGTTATTTGCATGTGTTGTTCTGTTTTGCAGACTGTCAATGACAACGCTGATTTCTTGTGTTGCCAGATTGGTTTTACTAGATAGTTGGCGTACTTCATCGGCCACGACAGCAAACCCACGACCGCTCTCTCCAGCGCGTGCAGCCTCTATGGCTGCATTAAGAGCAAGTAGGTTTGTTTGTTCTGAGATCTCTTGGACACCAGATAGAATGTTTATAATCTGATCGCTGTCCTGTCTTAGAGCTTGCATTATATCGTAGGCTTCATCTGCTTTAGATTGCATTTCAAGCATCATAGCTTTCATTTCTTCAATCATTTCTAATGATTCAAAAGAGCTACTTTTAACATGATTTGACCTTTGTGTGATGTCCATGGTCAGGTTTGCAAAGTTGTGAAGTGAGTCATGCAACTCTGCGGTGGACTTAGTGATGTTTGCAATATCTGCTAATTGCTTTTGCACGGCCAAACTAATATCAGATGAATCTAGGTTCATATTGTTGGTATGGTGTTTTAAGTTTTCCACTCCTTGAGAAAAGTTCGAATAGGTTTGTTCAACTTGGCTTAGAAGCCTATTAAACATTACAGCAATATCGCCATTCTCTGTACCATTTTCAACCTCAAGACGCTTTGTCAAATCGGCAATTGCATCGGGA
Source organism: Marinomonas sp. MED121 (assembly GCF_000153025.1). Classification (GTDB taxonomy): domain Bacteria; phylum Pseudomonadota; class Gammaproteobacteria; order Pseudomonadales; family Marinomonadaceae; genus Marinomonas. Next base: position 1,569,880 of record NZ_CH672429.1, on the reverse strand, counting down.
TTACTGTGAGCGTTAACGAATTCTTGCATTGCACTTAGGGTTTCAATAATGCCACTGGTGGCACCATGTTCAACAATATTCAGGCCTTCTTTTTCGTGCTCTGGATCCACTCTGAGTTTATTAAAAGCTTTTAGCCCCCAAAACATAATGAGGCCTGCTGAGAAGGACCAAGCAAATACAACCAAGACACCGGTTAATTGAATTGTGAATTGATCAAAACGACTGACATTGTTTAAATTTTCAATAGGAGCAACTAACGCCAACATTAAGGTTCCTACAACACCTGCAACACCATGGACTGCAATAGCGTTGACCGGATCATCTAATTTAAATACATGAAGCATCATCTCTTCACTAAAGTAGACAATCGCACCTGTCACTAAACCAATAATAATGGCCCCACTGGGAGTAACGACCGCGCAACCTGCCGTAATACCAACTAGGCCGCCAATGACACCACTTAGAATTTTTTCAATGTCAATGGTCTTTTTATTGTTAGAAACTGCAATAACAAAGCACATAATGGCAGACGCTGATGCTGCCAACATGGTATTTGCCATAATACCTGCAATGTCTTTGGTTGCAGCAAGCGTACTTCCTCCGTTGAAGCCAAACCAACCGAAGAAGAGAATAAAGGTACCAATAACAGCCAAGATAAGGCTATGACCATGAATCTTCTTTGCCTTACCTTCAGCATCAAAGCGACCGATACGAGGCCCAAGCATGATAACACCAGCTAGACCAACCCAAGCCCCAACAGAGTGCACAACGGTAGAGCCTGCAAAATCTATCATGCCTTTTTCAGCTAACCAGCCACCGCTTTCCCATATCCAATGTCCTGAAATCGGGTAAATAACAGCTGTTAAAATAAGAGAAACAACAACATAGGACATAAACTGCATTCGTTCAGCAACAGCGCCACTGACGATTGTCGCTGCGGTGCCTGCAAAGGTAGCCTGAAATACAAAAGAGGCAATATCACTTGGCTCACTTAGGCCTTCAAGCATAAAAGCACTGGTTCCCCACAAGCCCAAAGTATCGCTACCAAACATTAAACCATACCCAATAAACCAAAATGCAAAGATGGCAACGACAAAATCTGTCATGTTTTTCATTGCAACATTAATGGAGTTTTTTGCTCTGGTAAGACCTGCTTCAAATGCTGTGAAACCTGTTTGCATAAACATGACTAGAGCAGCAGAAATCATGATCCAGATAATATCGAGTGTTGGTTGAATTTCTTCCATAGTGGTTCGACTCTTAATTCTTTTTGAACGGGGTTAAGTGCTTAAACATACTCTTATAATGTGACATTTGAGTTGTATGAATGCAGGTTTGATGCCGAATAGAGAAAAAATGGAATAAAGTTCTAGAAAATCAACTTAAGTGATTAAAAACGAAGTAAATTTTAGAGGGGGTTAGTGAAGTTAAAAAATTATATTCGTAATTTCTAATGTTTTAGAGGCGCTTATATATGATCTCAAAAAATAGGCGCACCAATTTATCTCATTAATATGTTTGGGATTTTTGGGATGCACTATTTCGGTTCTTTAACTAGCTAGTCGCTCGGCTAAGGCTTTTAGGTTGGCTAGGTTTAGTTACTTATCTCCTTGATTCGCTTCAAAGTATTCTAACCAATTCGTCACAGGTAACGGCTTGGAGAAGTAGTAACCTTGTGCACGTTTACAGCCCAATTGGATGAGTTTATCTAAATGCTGTTGTGTTTCGACACCTTCTGCAATGACAGACAAATTTAGAATTCTCGCGAGTTTTAAAACAGCGTTGGTAATTTCATAATCAAGTTGCGAGGTGTCTAAGTCTTGGATAAAGCTACGATCCAGTTTTAGGTAATCGGCTGATAAGTTTTTGACGACAGAAAGTGACGAATAACCTGTACCAAAATCATCAATAGCAATTTTATAACCTTGGGCTCTGAGGATCTCTATGTTGTGCACACAGGTGACAAAATCACGCATCATGTCTCGTTCGGTAATTTCTAAAATAAGCTGATGAGGCTGACAATTAGTTTGATCCAGAATATTTTTTAATTGATCTGCTAGGTCAGGCATATAAAACATGCGTGCTGAAAAGTTTACTGAGAAGTGAATGCCATCGAGGTTAACGCCTTCAGCTTGCCATTGGCTGATTAAAGAAGCGACCTTCCTAAACACCCATTTATCAATATCTACAATAAGATCTGTTTTCTCAGCTATCTCTAAAAAGTCGACAGGTTGTAGTAGCCCTAATTTAGGATGCTGCCATCTGACTAAGGCTTCGGCACCAGTAACATGTTTGCTGTTTAGGTCGACTTTAGGTTGGAAAAAAACCACCAGTTCATCATTTTTGATCGCTTGGCGAAGGCCGACATTAGTCTCAATAATATCGGTCACTTCCAGTGTCATTTTATCCACATAAATACGATATTGGTCTTTGCCGTTGCGTTTTGCATGGTACATGGCTGTATCGGCATTTCTAATCAAGGTCTCTTCATCGTGACCATGATCGGGGAACTGACAAACCCCAATACTAGCAGACACGAAAACACTCTTATCATCGATATAATAAGCTTTACGTAGGGACTTATTGATACGTTCTGAAATGAGCTCACCGTGTTTTATGCTTTCAACATCATCCACAACAATCATAAACTCATCGCCACCCATACGAGAGACAAAGCCAATGTTTTGGGCTAATTCTTCTAAAATTCTAGCAACATTGATCAGTAGGTTGTCGCCAGATGTATGGCCCAAAGAATCATTAATGGTTTTAAACTCATCAATATCTAAATAGATTAAGAGGAAGCAAGTATTTTGCTCTTCTGCTTTTTTTATTTTGGCATTGAGTTTCTTGGTGCCCAAAAGTCGATTTGCTAGGCCTGTGAGTGGGTCGTGGTGAGCAAGGAAGTCAAAGTTTTTCTTCTCTTCATTGAGATCTGAATAAGCATCCGACAGTCTCAGTGCCATCTTATTAAAGGTATTTTCTATATGGCTCCATTCATCACTTCGATTTAAATCAATGGGTTTGTTGATGCCGTTTGATTCAATTTGATCAAACCCTTCACTCAGATCATCAAGGGGTTTTCGTATGTGTTTTTTGACCACTAAACTGATCAGTAAAATGGATAATAAGAAGGCGAATATACTAGTGACTATGGCGTTAAAACGAGACTTACCTATTTCTTTCTTTAAACTATCGGTTAATGCCAGCGCTTCAGCTTGAACTTTTTCTTCGGTGATCTCAACCATAGAGAGTAGATTGTTTTGCGCATTAACGAGGGCATCCATGACAACCCAACGTTGTTCTAAATTAGCTTTTATACGCCTAAGAGCCGCATTATATTTTTGCAAAGTACGCTTCATCTTCTTTTTTTGCGTATTTAGCATAGGGGTTTGTGTATCAACGTTTTCTAGATGTAAAAGTAGTATGTCTAACTCTTTTTCTACTTCTATGATCAAGACTCGTTCCGTTTCTGGCGTAATACGGCTGTGAATATTTCCGACCATTTTCCCCGTCATTAAAAAAGATTCACGCAACATAGCGACTAGACTAAGTTTATTGTAGTCATTCCAATCCTCACCCTCGTTAGCATCAAGTAAATTCTTATCAGCTATGTGAAATTCTAATTCATCTATTTGCGACGCTAATAACTCATCAATTTGATCCGTCTTTTTCAATATACGATTAAGAGACAGTGAGCTGCCTAGAAAGCGATGGAAGTTATCGATAAAGACATCCATTCTTTTGGCGAGAACTGGGTTTGTGGATAGCTCTCTAAGGGTTTGTAGTTCCAAGTCAATATGGAAGGCTTCTTCGGATAAGGTGGTTTCACTAAAAAGGAAGGTTTGTTCCAGCAGCTTTACCCTGGACGTTAATTGGAATACACGACGACTAATATCGGAATGCTCGGTGAGAACGGCTAGGTGCTCATGGGCCTGAGTCTTTAAGGTAGATTCCACATAATAAAGGGACCTGATCACCATAAGTATGGCAAAGCTAACAATGACTAAAGAGAGTAAATTAGAGAATATTAGACGTTGAGTTATCGTGACATCTCTGAACTTCATTTACTGCTCCAAATGTTTAAATAAGTTTCACGATATCCATTTTTGGGGTCATATATCCCTGTGCTTTTATTGTTAATTAATTCATCTACGTTGTTAGGTATCACCAAGTGAACAGGGGTCGAGTAACCACTAGGAGGGTGGTTGTTAAAGGCTCGGTTAAGCTCATCGATAATCTGCCAACCATGTAAATATAAGGGCTCAGGTACGGTTGCCAGTTGAAAGCGTTGCTGGCTGATCCGTCTGTAAGCGGCTTTACTGCCATCGCCTGCTGAGATATTTAAAGGGATGGTTTTTTGCTCTTCTAAACGTGATTCAAAAGAGGGGATAGCGTAGTCAATATAAAGGTCATTGATAGCTAGAATATGGGTGACCTCTTCACCATAGGCTTGCCAAAGCTTATTTAAGGTAGCGGGCATTCTTTCAGCAATTTGATCCAAGGGGAGTGGGTTTAATTCCATTACGCTACATGAAGAGCAACGCTTGAGCGTAGCCACCATTGCGTTGGCTTTTATCGTGGCAATTTTATAATTTGGGTCAGTAAAAACGATGGCTTTGGCTTTACCTTTTGAATTCACCACAGCGAGAAGGGCGGCAACTTCGGCTACTTCTAAAGGGTCTGTGGTGATGTTGGTATAGAGTCCTAGGGCTTCGTTTTTTCCTGCTAATTCGGCTGCATGCCAGCCAACGACGACTATGCCAAGCTTGTTTGCTTGAAGTAATGTTTCCTTGTGTCTGAGGGCATCAATCCCACCTAATATAATGGCATCAGGTTTAAAATTAATGGCTTCTCTTAAACCGGCTCCTTGGCGAATCTCAGATCCGCGGCTATCAATAAATCTCAGATGCCAATCAAGGTTGGAGACGGCTTCAGATATCCCTTTTGCAACACCATAAACGCCGCCATTTCGAAGATCAGATGCGACGAAGATAATATTTTTTTTGCTCACCAATTTAGGCCCTTCTTTTGGGCCATCCCACTTTTGGTTACTGTCTATCGCTTGTTCTACTTTCTTTGTCGCAAATTTTAGAAAGTCAGTATCTACATTATTGGCTAATGATTGTGGTACATAGCAACTTAAGACAGCGAATATTATTAGTAGCGTTTTTTTGATTAGCATCATCTTATATAAGCTTAAATTATCAATTTTATTAGTATAAGATAAGAATATTCCACATTCTGTTTAGTTGGTGTAAACCATGTATATACGTGCTCTTGGCTCTTTTAGTAAGGTTTTTTTGCTGATTATAATAAGTATTTCTACTTGTCTTAATGCCAATGAATTAGCCGAATCTGGGTTAGCAAAGCAACTGACTGAGCAAGAAAAACTTGAACGATTTCAACTGACTGTGAATGATCAAGCGGTGCCGGTTGACCTCAAAATTCAGCAACCCGTTCGTATTGCCATTATCTATCCAAGTGCCGATATTTCTGATTTTTGGGTGCGTAATTACACGGCCATGACAGAACGTTTAATGGAATTAAAGTTACCTTTTGTGATTGACCAATACTCTTCTAGGCAGATTGAGCATGCCTTACAAACTCAGCATACACGTGCTGTTTTAAGTAGCGAAAAAGCCTACGACTTTGTGATTTTTGGACCTTCTGAGCTTGCGCTTCAATCGGTAAATATTCAAAAACTGGCTGCATCAGAGCAATTTAAAACCTTCATCTGGGCGTTTCATACTCCGAATCCAAGGTGGGAACATCAGCCTGATGCCTGGTTTGATTTCTCAAGTGCTATGGGGGCTGAGGTGCTTTGTCACTATGTGATTGAGCGTTTGGGTGACAATATTGAATTTGCTGCCAATAGGGGGATTCCTGGTATAACGGATACCCAACGCTCTCAAGGTTTTATTGATTGCGTCGAGAAAAAAGCGGATTGGCTTAATATGTATGAACATTTTGGACAGTATCAAAAATTAGGCGGATCCGATGGCGTAAAACTGTTTTTGTCTAACTTTCCGGAAGTGAAAATGGTCCATAATGCCAATACCGCCATGACAATTGGGGCTCTCGACACCCTTGTTGAAGAGAGCAAGTTATCTGATATTTTTGTTACGGGTTGGGGAGGCACAGCGAAAGAAATTGAAAAAATAAAAATGGGTGAATTAGGCGCAACGCCGATGCGAATGAGTGATGATCTTGGGGTTGCGACAGCCGAATCCATTAAGTTTCATATTCAAAAAAGAGAGTCAGATATTCCACACACATATCTAGGTAGAATCGTTGTTGTGCACGATAAAATGACCCATGAAGAGCTAGATGCCTTCACCAAAGAAGCCTTTAGATACTCAGGTATAAAGCAGGATGAATAAGGCTTTACTTGGTCAACTTCATTGCTAAGCAGTCTTTAACTCGTTCGCACTTCAACAGCAGCGAAAAAGCATCCTTAATGGCACAGTTACCACGAAAGTGGATGCCTTTGTTGGGTTTAACGTTAGGGGCATCCTTATACCTGACCGAATTATTGGAACAAATTTAAATAGAGACCGCCTAGAACAACTATTAAAAATAATAGGTTCGAGAGTAAACTGATTTGCTTTTGATATTGCTGATCTAGCGTTTCAAAAAAATACTCTAATATCGCTACGAAAGCGTCCTTGCTTAAGAACTTTTTTAAGATTTTTTCCTCAATGTAAAAAGCTTTTATTGATATCTTTTAATCACTGTTTTTAATAGGTGAGTGTAGATATTACTTTTTTACTTTTTAACAAAACCTTTCTTATCATATCAGTGTAAAAATCGTATATAAATCAATGTTTATGCATGGTTTCTATACAGATCTGAATAGGTTTTTCTCTATTATAAACGGCTCTTTTTAAGTAAGATTTTGCTCGAATAGACAGGACGTATGAAACGTAAAAGTAAGGAAGGTGTAAATGAAAAACTGGTTGAAAAAGCGATTAGTTGCCGCTTTTATGTTTATGCTGTTTAACGTGCATTTCGCCCATAGTTTTGAAGTAGCCATCGATCCTGTGCCGTTTTTACTCAAAGGCTACTCTCTGCATCTAGCACAGACCATTGGTGATAAACGTTTTGATATCGGTGTATTTAAATTGGAGGCTGGGGACGACATTCATGGCAATGATAACTTTGATATGGCGTTTGAGGGGGTAGGCATCAAATACGATCATCTTTTTAATCATGACCAAGGTGTTTTTGTTGGTTGGGAGTTGAATGTCGCTGATGTCACTTATACCCATACCAAGAGCAAAGAAGTATTTGAGCGCACTGTTATCACCACTGCCCCAAGGCTAGGGTATCGTTTTGTTAAAGATAATAATTTCACCATCACACCTTGGTTAGCCTTAGATATTTTGCTCTATGATGGTAACTCGGTCGAGAGTGACGGTGACAGTTTTGAAAATGAGAAGGTGCAGCTCTTTCCCTCTATTCATTTTGGATACAAATTTTAGTATCAGAAAATCATTCCTATTTTGTTTAATGGATTAATGAGTATTTAAAATATAAAGTTGGCTCATATAAGGCGCCTTATCTTTTATTGAATTAATAAGATTAAAACCAGGCGCTCTAATGTGGTTTAACAGGAGCGTATAAATGCGGAATAATCTTTATGATAAACAGGCTAAACTAAGTATTTGGCTGCAAAGTTTTTATCATATTGCCAGCATAGGTAGCTTTTCAAAGGCGGCAAAAGTGCTAGGACAGTCACGTAGTACTTTAACGAATCATATTGCTGAATTAGAGTCGCTTTATTCGGTCAGCTTGATAAACCGAACCACAAGGAGCTTTGCTTTAAGCCAAGAAGGGGAAGCTCTTTTAGTACATTGTCAAAAATTAAATACGATTTTATTTGATAGCCATGCTTTGTTATCGAGCTTTTCAGATAATCACGAAGGCCTGTTGCGCCTTCAAATTCCCAGTGTACTAGATACTAAAAACTTCCACCAAATACTGAGTTTATATAAACAAGCCTACCCTCAAGTCGTTTTAGATATTGTGGTTAGCCAAGAGCTTGGTGACCTAGTGGAAGATAATATTGATGTGGCGCTAATACTGGGGGACCTAGAAGATACGAGTTATATAAGTCGTGAATTACTCAGTATTGCTTCCCATGTTGTCTCTAGCCCAAGCTTTTGGAAAAACCGACAAAAACCAACTCACCCTAATGAATTAAAAACCTTACCTTGTATTAATTACCGTCATTGTAGGACAGGTAATCAATGGAGTTTCAGTGAGCAAGGTAAAATTTTTTTGGTCGATATCGGTCCTTCTCATATGTGTCACTCGGATGAAATGCTTCTCTCTTTTGCCCTCGATGGCTCTGGTGTCACAACCTTGCTGGACTTTACCTGTCGTGAATACATCACTGAGGGCAAGCTAGAAACTTGCCTTGAAGGTTGGACTTATAACATCCCTTTAAGCGCGCTTTATCAAAGACGAGATAAAACGCCCTTAAGAGTCAAAAGCTTTGTCGATTTTCTGGTCCTGCATATGCCTGCTCTTTAATAGAGAGCACTATTTGTTTTCAAGTATTGGAAACAACTTGTCTGATTTTCTGACATCTGCTGTCTGAGTAATTGAACCGAGGAATCTGTAGTCTTGATGACGAATGAATAAGTGCCAAACAGCACTTGTTCAAGCTTCACTTTCATACTGCTTTTTAAGCTTGTGTGATGACCATGGCAGGCTCAGAAACCTATGTTCCAAAACCATCTTAAAATCCTCGTTTCAAACTTTATTTGGGGCTCTATTCCGCTGTATTTTTTCTTCATAGGAGAATATTCCCCTTTATTTTTATTAACGGTGCAAATCACGAGCGCTTTTTTTGCCTTGCTTGTGCTGACTTATCTGTTTACCCCAATTCGAATCAAGGTTCAGGATATAAAGCGAAGTATGGTGCCAACGGTTTTTCTTTCAATTAACTGGGGAGGGTATGCGTTCGCGATTAAATCAGGCTATGTGATTGAAGCGAGTTACGCTTATTTGATCCTACCGATTTTATTTTTATCAGTTAACTTAGTTTTAGGTAAGGATAGGCAATTAAGTACCAAGTTCTGTGTGGCTCTTACTTTAATTATATTGCTGCTAGAGTGTTTGCTAAGTGGTGTATTTCCACTAATTGGACTTGGAATCGCCCTCTCATTTTTAGGGTATGCGCTCTGGCATACTAAATACCAATTGAATCCTATCAAAAATTTATTACACGAAACCTTACTCATGCTACCTGTGTCCTTTGTCATCTGCTTTATCTATGACGACACAAGCTTAACGACACTCAAAATAGAATCACTCTCAGCGTTATTTTTACTGGGTATATTAACCGTGACACCTCTTGCCTTATTCGTCAGTGGTGCTAAAAAAGTTAACTTTAAAATCTTACCTTTATATCAGTTTATTTCCCCTGTGATAGGCATGTTGTTAGGCATTTACCTATATCGTGAGCCCCTAGACACTTGGCGCCTTACTGCTTATGTCTCACTGATATTGACGCTTGTTGTTTATAATCTGTATCACTTGAATCGAAGGGGAAACCATCTGGTTTCTTAACCCATTCTTTAAACATTAAATTAGATTTTCAAACCATGTTGGAAATAAACCAGCACCTTAAATAGATGCCGGTAAGGTTTGATTTAATGAAGCCTTGTATTCGTTTTAAAGTTTGAAGTCACTTCTTCAAAGGATTGAGATACGTTTGTAAGCGCTAGACTTGAATTACTCTCACCTTAGTCATACATAATATTTCCTTTTTGAATCAAGAGTTTAAAGGCTGCAAAATGACACATTTGGTTCCTTCTAGTGAGGGCATATTTAAGTTAGCCATTTTCACTTTACACCATGTATCCTATAGGCTACTATTTTTTCATGAAATACTTAATAGAAAAAACGGACTTTTTCGACAAGTGGCTCACAAAACTGAAAGATAGAAATGCCAAGTCAGCGATTTTAATGCGTATTATGCGGGTCGAAAATGGCAACTTTGGTGATGTTAAAAGTGTCGGTGTGCCAATTCAGGAGATGCGAATTTTTGTAGGTAAAGGCTACCGCATATATTTCACTGTGCGTAATGACCGTATTATTTTGTTGTTGTACGGTGGCCACAAAGGCACACAAAGTAAAGATATTGAAAAAGCGCATCAATTACTAGCAGACCTGGAGAGTTAGCATGTCTGAAAAAATAAGTTCATTTAATCCGTTTGATTATATGGAAAGCCAAGAAGAGGTGAGTACTTTTTTAAGAGAATGTTTGGCAGACGAGGACCCTAATGTCTTTGTTTCAGCATTAGGCCACCTTGTGAAAAAGCAGGGCGTTGCCAAAGTGGCTGCAGAAACAGGACTTAGTCGTGAAAGCCTTTATAAAACCTTTAATGGTAAGACTCAGCCTAAGTGGAGCACCATCTACAAGGTGACCAATGCCATAGGTCTTCATTTGGCGGTAGCGTAAGCTAAACTTGAAACCTTCACCCAGTTTGCACAACTCTGGGCTTCAACGCCTTTCATGGAAGCCGTTTTGTTAGCATATATGGCTCTACTCCAAATAACTGACTCTCGTCATAAATAAAGCCCCTGCAGTGATGGCTTGAACTACAAAGCACACGATAAATATCATATCTATACCATAGGCTGTAACCAGATATCCTGAACTGGCGAGCCCTGCTGGCATCAAGAGTTTAAAGAGAGAGCCTGTGATGCCTGTCACGCGTCCTAATTGATGCTCATCAAAGGCCTCTTGTCGGTAACTCCAAATGCAAATGTTGCCATAAAGTCCGACTGCGCTAACCCAAAAAAAGGCGAATAAAAGCGTCCAAGAATTGGTATAGATAAGTGGCATAATGAAACCAATCGATTCTAGAAAAATAGACACAATCAGCAGCAAGCCTATACCCATATGTTTGCGAACTCTATCTGCCGTAAAAGAGCCAATCAATCCGCCTATGCCAGAGGCGGCAACCAGATAACCAATTTCTAGATGAGACAGAGCTAGCGTGGCTTTGGCGTAGAAAATGGCCTGTATCCAAAAGATAGCCCCCGTGGTGTTGATGACCATTACCGCTAAGGTGATGTACCACATGTTTTTATTACGATAGAGAATGATAAAGCCGTCTTTTAAGGACGCCCAGATTGAGGCTTTAATCTGTGTTCTTGTGTCAGTTGTTTTAAGGCGATTAAGTTGAAAATAAGCAATCAAGTAAAAGAGGCAAACTAACAAAAAGACGTTATGTAGCGCTGACATAAGTAGCAAAGCACCTGATAAGACAGGCCCTATGGTCTCCAGCAAACTGTAGAGAGAACTCATGCGAGCTGTGGCTGTGTTTTGTAAGGATTGTGGTAACGCGTTCTTCATCATTCCCATGCGGGCATTGTGATAGCCATAGTTAAACGCCATCATCAAAAAAGCACAGGGAAAAAGGGCGATGAGAGGGTTATCAAGCCAGCGTACTGCTGAGTAAGAGATGACGAGCATGGCTATCTGGCCTAACAACATATATTGAGACCAACGTTTCTTATTAAACCTATCCACCCAGACACCAATAAAGAGCGCTAACAAGAGGTTAGGTAAAAACTCAACTGCTCGCATCCACCCCATCATTTGTGCTGATTGAGTCAGTTCATAGACAAGTAAGGGAAGGGCGATATCATAGATTTTTGCCCCAAAAGCGACAAAAAAGGCACTGGAAAATAGAATCAAAAAACGCTTGTTTTTCCATATGCTGGCCGTATTTTCGATCTGGTTATCCAGGTTGTTTGTTGTGTCATTTTGGGCTTGGCTGCTGCTTGCCATTGTTATCTTCCTTTTCAAGTTTGGCGGTTTCTTCTATTATCGAAATTAAAAGATGAAGAAAAATAGAAAGATAAGATAAGGATTTCACCTTTTATGCATTATTGGAAAGCACTGGCATTTTTAAGGTCTCGATTAATTTTGAACCAAGTCACTCAGCTCTCGTTAGATGAATTGACTCAAGCCCTAGGCTGTACACGTCGTAACGCTCAGCTCATTATAAAAAAGCTAGAAAAGGAAGGTTGGATTGAATGGCAAGCAGGCATTGGCCGTGGCAATTTACCTCGCATCAAACTGATCAAATCTTTGCATAAGGTTCTACAGGATCAAGCGGATGTTTTGATTAGCGAAAATAAGCTAGATCAAGCTTTGTTACTGATTGAAGAGACGCAAAGAGACGCGTTTTTAGTGTCTTACATAGAGCGTTATCAAAGTAAGGAAGAAGGTGAAAACCCTAATCAGGATATACTGCAAATACCCTTTTATCGGGGTACACACTGCCTTGACCCTGTCTATGTGGCCAGACGCACAGAAAGCCATATCACCTCTTATTTATACAGTAATCTACTCAGGTTTGATTCAATTAAAAACACCTATGAAGGTGATTTAGCGATTGATTGGAATCGAGATGGAAATACTTGGTTTTTCACCTTGAGAAAAGGGCTTAAATTCCATGATGCTAGTCCGCTTAAAGCGCAAGATGTTAAAGCCCATTTTGATCGGCTAAAAGCGGCAGAGCATCAAAATAGCCAATTGTTTAGCTGTATCAAAAAGGTGGAAGTGCGAGACCCGTTACGATTGGTGTTTCATATGCAATCACTGTCTGGGCATTTGCCTGCGTTACTCACAAATACCCCAGCAGGTATTACGAAAGAGGTCACGGATGACGAGAAAACAAACATTATCGGCAGCGGTAGTTTTGTCTTAACTGAGCAAAATAACTGGTTAACCAGACTCACTGCTTTTGAACAATATCATGGTCTTCGGCCTTGGGTGGATGGCATTGAAATTTGGAATATAGGTGATAAAGCAAAAGAGTTTAAACTTCATTGTGACCTAGTGCATCCGCATCAACTTGTTGAAATAGAAGAGAACCAAAGGCCTGAATTTGAACAAAAAGTTCAATGGGAAAAAGGCTGTGAATATGTCTTGATCAACGCCAACAGAAATCGCTGTCTAGGGGGTGAAGAAAGCCGGATTTTATTGCAGTCCTTACTAAAAGCCCTAGGCGTTCCAAAGGATATTTTAAAAAATAAAGGTGAGTTAGTAAGCTTCGCCACAGGCATGTTATCCATCCCTCAAGCGCCGCCTTACTCTTTACCTAAACTACAGGAAGAGACAGCGAAGCAAGTTGCAAAAGCTTTGCGAGAAAAGATATTTCTCAATCATAATGCTGGAGATGAAAGCCGTCGAGAAACAGCCAGTCAAGCAGATAGCCGTCTACAGATACTTACTTATCCACTACCGCAGCATATCGCTATGGCCCAATATTACTGTGAACAACTCAATAATTTGGGGCTAGTCTGTGACTATAAAGTAGAAGAATTCCCCATTTTTAGTCTCAATGAAACTCAAAGAAAAGCAGATATCATTATCTCAGGTGAAGTTTTTAGTGAAGCGCTAATGGATGTCAGCTGGGTAGGTTGGTTTAAAGGCTGTTCCGCCCTTGAAGCGTGTTTTACTTCAGCACAAAGACGGTGGCGTGATCATCAATTAGAGCAGGTATTTCAGCAAGAAAATGAAGCCGCTCGCTCAGCTTTATTCAACAAAATGGAAACTGAGCTGGTGGAGAAAGGTATTTATTTACCTCTTTTTCATGTTCAGCAGCAGCTTAATCAAGCGGATACGTTAAACCCCATGGAACTACTCGCTAACGGCTGGATTGATTTTAATACAGTGACTTTTAAAGGGCGTTAGAGACTGATCAAACCTTAATCGTTTTTGAAAGGCTAATGACACTTATGGGAAATGAGTTACTCTCCTTGCAGCGTCACCACGATTTTTCTTGGACCTCCATGGTCCCTGTGTTCACACAGATACACCCCTTGCCAAATACCTATGTTGAGCTTGCCATTAGAGATAGGCAGGCTTTGGCTTGCACCTAATAAGCTGGCTTTAATATGAGCCGGCATGTCGTCTGGACCTTCGTAAATATGCTCGTAATAGGGGGCGTTTTCAGGGGCTATCACATTGAAGTGAGATTCCATGTCCGTTCGCACACTTGGATCCGCATTTTCGTTGATGGTTAAGGAGGCTGAGGTGTGTTTGATGAACAAGTTCATCAAACCTATGTTGAGTTTTCTAAGCTCAGGCAATTGAGCCAGTAGCTCATCGGTAATTAGGTGAAAGCCTCGAGACTTGGCTTTAATGGTAATTTCTTTTTGAATCCACATAGTGAATAACCTTTTGTCAAATGTGTGTAAGGGTGACCAACTTTGCTATTTAAATAGAAAGTTACTTACTTTGAAGATGGGATTAGGCTTAGTGACTCATCATACTGAGTTGTATTTGATCTTGAGTATTTAGCGTCATTTCAGCAAATTTGCTCACTGCAGCACTATGATTTTTCTTATATTGTAGTTGTAGAGGGATTTGCGTAGTCACGCTTTTTAAATCGACAAAGTGGCAGCCTTCGCTATAGAGTTTGCTAATACATAAGGGGGCAATGGCAACACCAAACCCCGCTGCGACTTCTGTTAGTAAGGTTTGCATCTGCTTTGGCTGGCTGACCAAATTGGGAGAAAAACCTGCTTGTTTGCATTGCATGATGATCTCGTCAAAAAGTCCAATAGCTTCCTCCCTATTAAAAATAATAAAAGGTTCCGCTTTTAGTTCTGATAAGCCGACTTTGCTTTTGGTGGCAAGATGATGATTTTTATTCACAATAGCCACTAGTTTATCAATGTAAATATCATGGCAAAGGTACTCACTATTGAGTGTACTGGGTAAGGGGCGCGAAAAGGCAATATCGACCTCTTCGCTTTCTAATGCTTTTATTTGCTCTGTGACTGACATTTCAAACAAAGATACATGAATATGTGGGAAATGCGATTTATAAGTACGAACTAGGCCTGCCATAAATGAGAAACAAGCCGAGCTTAGATAGGCAATTTTAAGTGTTCCTAGTTGCCCCATATTAGCGAGCTCAGCACGTGCTTTTGCTTGTTCAGTGAGAGCAAGTATGGCTTTAGCATCATTTAATAATTGCTCACCTGCCTGAGTAATGGCGACATCTCTAGAGTTGCGATTAAACAAGTTAATACCTAGCTCAGACTCTAGTGCTGAAATATGACGACTAATGGCAGGTTGTACCGTATGTAGCTCATTTGCAGCGAGGGAAAAGCTCTTATGCTTTGCCACAGATACAAAGCTTTTTAATGTTTTAATGTCCAAGAGTCACCATAAATACAAAATTGGTATAGATTCTATAAAATAATATCATTTTTGTTATTGATAAAGAGAATTTATTCTAGCGGCATATTTTTAGAGGCAGAGAAAACTATGACGCAAGTTAAACAACCCCAAGCATTAACAAGGTTCATTTTATTGTTAATGACCAGTGCCATTGCAGCAACCGCAGCAAACTTATATTACAGCCAACCCATATTACCCCTGATCGCGGATGAGTTTAACTTGGCAGGATCTGAATTAGGCAGCATTCCTGCTTTTGCTCAGTTTGGTTATGCATTTGCCTTACTTTTTATTTCACCTTTGGGAGACTCAATAGTACGCAGACGGTTAATCGGTTTTCTATCCTGCTTGCTTGTTCTAGCTAGCGCAGTTGCTGTGCTCTCACCAAATTTAACGGTTCTATTATGTGCTGTCTTTTTTATCGGTGTGAGTGCCAATATTACGCAGCAATTGATTCCATTTGCGGCTTCTTTAGTCTCCTCTGAGCAAAAAGGTGCAACCCTAGGCACTTTAATGATGGGACTGACGATAGGTATTCTCTTATCAAGAACCTTGAGTGGATTTGTTGGAGAGCAATTTGGCTGGCGTAGTGTTTTCATTATGTCTGCATCTTTAGCAGTATTGTTTGGTGTATTGCTACGCATGTATTTACCGACAAATAAGCCACTAGCGAACCTAGGTTACTTGCAATTAATTAAGAGTACGCTAGCACTTTTAAAAACCCATAAATCACTCAAAATTTATACACTGGCAGGTGCCTTTTGGTTTGCGGCATTTAATGTACTTTGGGCAACCCTTGCTATTTACGTGAGTGATGCCCCTTTTAATTACAATGCTCAAGAAGCGGGCTTATTTGGTGTTATCGCGCTCGCGGGTGTCATAGGTGCTAAGTCATCTGGAAAGTGGGTTAATACTCTAGGTTCTAAAAAATTAGTCATGATGGTTTTGCTAATTGCTGCTTTAGGCTTTGTGATAACAGGCGTTTTTATTGGAAACCTGATTGCCTTAATTGTGGGTATTATTCTAATCGACTTTGCTATTTTCAGTGCGCAAGTGGCAAACCAAGTGCGTGTTTTTAGTATTAATCCAGCGGCTCAAAGCAGAATAAATGGTCTTTATATGCTTGGCTATTATCTCGGTGGTGCAATAGGTTCAGTGGCAGGTGTTAAGGCCTATGCGCTCTATCAATGGCCTGGTGTCGTGCTGGTCAGTATTTTATTCATTTTACTAAGTAGCCTGTTTAATTTTGTGGCTAAAAAATGATCCCTTAATTCATATATCACTATGGCCAGTGCCTATTTTCTTTGCCACCGAGTGTAAGCTCTTAATGGCGGCATCATAGAGTTCATTGTCTTCTGCTTTTTTGCGGTAGACGGCATAAACCGGTTGTAAGATGCTAGGTGCATCTTTGACTAGGTGAAACTCCTCACTGGCTAAGAGCTCTTTTGCGCGCCAAGCCTGAATGTACATAGAGCCTCCTTTCTCTTTTAAGTAGTTTATCGCCATAGTACCTAGGCCCATGGTGACGCCTTTGGCTTTGAGAAAAGGGACTTGTGAGGCGTGAGCGTTATGAAAGTTAGGACACCAGCCGATGTATACATACTTCTCTTTATCTAGCGTTTCTAGGTTGCAGGCTTGAGTCGACACTAAGACAAACTTGTCATCAAATAGCTTGATGATCTCTATGTCTAATAAAACACGAGGCTGATACATGACGGCAATATCTAGCAGATTATCAACGATCTGCTCCATCATGGACATGGAGTAATCCGACTCAAGATGCAGGGCAATGTTGGGATATTGCTCATGCATATCAATCACCCAGTTATTTACAAACTTGTCCCAAATACTAAATTGAGTGGAGAGGCGTAAAATCCCTTCATAGCCTCTTGGTAGTGCCAGCTCTTGCTGTGCTTGTCGCCATACTTCACAAATGTTGATGGCATACTGTTGAAACTTAACACCTGAGCTTGTAAGCTCGGCGCCAAATCGACCTCGCGTGAATAGCTCTACTCCTAATGACTTCTCTAGTGATCTAATTCTTGTACTGACTGCTGATTGGGTAATACAGAGCTCTTCTGAGCTGCGATTGAAGTTTCGAGTACTCGCCACACTCAAGAAGGTTTCTAGTTGAACGTAATTCATAACTCACCTTATCTAAGGAACAAAAATCTATCTTATATTTAGATTTAATTTGGGTTTTCAATATAAATAATCTATTGAATATTAACTGACTGGATGACGGAAAACTTGCTGAAAGGCGAATACAAGTTACTCAAAAGCACTCAATGCATGAGGTAGTGATACAAGAGTCGAGACTAGAAAAGAAGCTATGAAAAGAGACTATGAAAAGGGTGCGGTAATGAAACTTTGAGTGTGGGAGCTATGGGTTTGTAATACAGTAAATGTAATTAACAATCATTGATTGCGATCATAACTATAGAAACATTTCGTTATATTTCTGTTGAATGATCAGATATTTTCTAATGATAGCTGAGTTTTTTTCGGCTTAAGCGTCAATAAGTTAGACCCTTCGTCTAACTTATGAGCTTTATTCATCCAATCTTAGAGGTATCTTTGCATGTAAATGGTTAATCGAAAATTACTATATCAACCCACTCATAATCGACGGTTAGAAATTTGCGTCAAATCGGTGCAAATATAATCAGAAAAGCAGCACAAGAAATTAGCTTCTTAATACTTAATTAGTGGTAAATATTTTTCATCACTTTTCATTAGATAACGTAGCGGCTGTGACACAGATTACAAAAAAGCAATGAAAAAGGTGAATATATGTATAGTGACAAGGAGCTTGATAAGCTCATTGAAAAAAGAGGGATGCTAAAAGGGATAAATTCGACACTCGGCATCACGGCAATCGTGATGGTTTCAGTTTTTATTATTTACACGATATTGCTTGGCAAAACCGCAAGTGAACATTTTTTTGGGATCAAAACTTGGATTGAGCAAACCTTAGGTTGGTATTACATTGCGATAATGATGTTGGCCTTTCTGGTTTGTATGTTTGTTTTATTTTCTAAAGCAGGAAGAATTCGTTTAGGGCGAGATGATGAACGTCCTGAATTTTCAAATTTTGCTTGGTTCTCCATGCTGTTTGGGTGTGGTACCGGCGCCGGCATGCTTTTCTTCTCAATGTCAGAACCCCTTATCCACTTTGCCAGTGGCTGGAGTGGTGGTAACCCTTTTGTTAGCTCTGAAGTGAAGGGTGCTGTGGCCGCCTTCTTTGAAGCTAAACAAGCGGCATTAAATGCAGGTTTACTGCCAGGCGATGAAGGCTTTCCTATTCCCAATGACCTTGTTGCTGAAGCGGCTGCAGGTGGCTTAAAACTCACCGTATTTCACTGGGGTGCGGTTGCTTGGGCCATGTACGCAGTGGTTGGTTTATCGCTAGCTTATTTCTCTTTTAGAAAGGGTTTGCCTTTATCCATGCGTTCAGCACTTTATCCTTTAATCGGCGATAAAATTTACGGACTAATAGGACACGCTGTCGATATATTAGCGGTATTTGGTACCATTTTTGGTATTGCTACGACGCTTGGTCTAGGGGTTGAACAAATCGGTGCAGGGCTAGTGTCATTAGGTGTTCTGGCAGAAAAATCTCAAACAGTCACCATTATTTCTATTGTCCTTATTACTGTGATAGCAACCTTTTCGGCAACCACGGGGGTGGCGAAGGGTATCAAGCTGCTATCTGAACTAAATAGCTGGATCTGTTTGATTATTCTCGCGTTTTTCTTAATTGCGAGTAATGCGAACTATTTAATCGCAAGTACCTTAACTGGCCTTGGCGAATACATCTCTAGTGCCGTACACATGTCCCTATGGACAGCTCGCAGTGACGATGAGCGAACATGGCAGGGCGGTTGGACCATCTTCTATTGGGGTTGGTGGATTGCCTGGGCGGCTTTTGTTGGTATGTTTATCGCGCGCATTTCTCGTGGTAGAACGGTGCGTGAATTTGTACTTGGGGTCATGATTATTCCTACCCTAGTGTCCACTGTTTGGTTTGGTGTTATTGGCTCAGCAGGCATTTATGAGTCGCTTTATAGCGCAGATATGAGCATTTACAACACCGCTGTGAATAACTGGGATTACGCCGGAACCCTCTATACTGCCTTTGATGTGATTAGCCCTGGTGTGGTTGCGACTATTGCTAAAATCGCCGCTTTAGTCGTTGTGGTTGTCTTCTTTGTGACCTCTGCTGACTCTGGTACCTTGGTTCTGGGTCGTCTGTTAGCCTTTGGTAAAAGGCCGCCAATACAGCAGCGTATCATTTGGGGATGCATGCTAGGTGCGGTGACATTGGTGATCCTATTATTGGGTGGTAAAGAAGCATTAAAAGCGCTTCAAGCAGCCTCTATTGCAGGAGCATTGCCTTTTACCTTTGTCATTATTGCCATGTCGATTGGGTTAGTGAAATCTCTGATGGCAGAGAATAATGAACTGATAGAGAACGAAGAAAAAATGCAAGAAATCATTAATAAAGAAATTTCTGATTTGAGCTAATCTTCCTTTTGTTAGTAGCCAGCCACCTAACTAGGCGGCTGGCTACTAACATTTGTTTAAATGCATATTAGGCTCGTTTCAACGCAAATTAGCCTCGTTTAAACGCATGAAACAAACAAAAACCTACTAGTGCTTAGCAAAGTACTCCTGTAACAAACTAATCAATTTCTCGACTTCTTCAACCCTATTGTAGTGCGCCATGCTGATACGAATAATACCTTTGCTTAGGTCTTTAATTCCCATGGCTTCAAGTAAACGATAAGCATAAAAATGGCTGTTAGAAACGGCAATACCAGCCTCTCCCAAATAGGCTGTGATACTGGTAGGGCAATGCTCTAGAATCTCAAGCGCAAAGTTTGCTTCTCGCCCTTGCATGGTCTTTTTACCTAACAGCTTAACGGGTAAACCTTTGATGGCCTCTAAAAAAATAGTCCCCAGTTTGTCTTCATGGGCTTGCATGAGTTTGGCCATATCTTGCGCTTTTTCATAGCTATTTTTATCTTGCTCTATTGCGTGACCAAAGTGATGTTGGTGCATGCTTGAGAAGAAACTTTCTAAGCCAGCAAGGGCAGCAATCGAGCCATGATCAGGGCCTGCTGAATCGAGTAAACGCCAATTTTTGGTTTGCTCGTTAAAAAAGTGACACTGGGGAGTCAGTAGTGGCATAAAATCAGGTGCAATATACATGACGCCATGGTGAGTGCCGAAGGTTTTATAGGTACTAAAACAGTAGGCATCGACCTTGTAAGAGGGGATGTCTGGCCAGGTATGAGGGGCAAAAGACACCCCATCAACAACGACTTTGGCGCCCACTTTGTGAGCTAGGTCTGCAATCTCATTGATAGGATTTTCAGTGCCAATAATATTGGACGAGTGGGTCACGCTAACCAGCTTGGTTTTGGGGCTGAGCAAGCGCTTGAACACCTCTAATTCAAGCTCTCCTGTTGCTGGATCGACAGGCCAAAGTTTAAGGCTGATATTTTTCGCTTTGGCTAATCTCTCCCAACCGCCAATGTTAGATTCGTGATCTTGCTGGGTGACGATTATCTCATCCCCTTGATGAATAAATCCGGCGCAGGCTTGGCTTAGAGTATTAAAATTTTGGGTCGAAGAGGCACCGATAGTGATGGTGTCTTCATCTAGGCCGAGAAGGTCGGCAATGGCTTTACGACCCGCATCCATTTGTTCGCCAGCGGCCTTGCCAATGGGATTATTAGAATAAGGCTGCACCTTATTGTTTAGGTAAAAGTAGTTCAATCTCTCTATCACATCTTTCGTGGTAAAAGTCCCTGCGGCATTGTCAAAAAAGCCTTGGATGCTTGGATTCTCTAGTTGGAAAAAAGGAAACTGCTGTCTTGCGAATGTGACATCAAGGGTCGTCTTTGGCGCTGTTGTCATTGTCTTTCACCTTTTTAATTCATCAATAAGTGGGTTTGAAGGCCTTTCTTGTTCTTCGCTTATTTGTTTACTTACTCCTTGAAAAGTAAGTCTTTTATGGCGTTTCGTTTTGGCTTTTAGTAAGACCTTGTTATCATTTCTTGGCGTCTTCAAAGCTTGATTAAAGTATAGTTTGAGGGTTTGATGCCTTACAT
Source organism: Marinomonas sp. MED121 (assembly GCF_000153025.1). Lineage (GTDB taxonomy): Bacteria > Pseudomonadota > Gammaproteobacteria > Pseudomonadales > Marinomonadaceae > Marinomonas. The sequence goes on along the minus strand of NZ_CH672429.1, from coordinate 1,548,544 downwards.
GACGCATTGCTGTTTTAATCTGTGATTTACCGACAAAGTGAAGGTGAAACCTAAATATGACTTACCATTTTAAAAAAGAGCCGGATGCCCTTGATTGGAAGATCTTAAGTGAGCTGCAAAAGGACGGCCGAATGTCTTTTTCTGAATTAAGTGAAAAGGTGTCGCTTTCAAGGCCTGCGGTTGCAGAAAGGGTAAAGCGTTTGGAAGAGGCCAATATCATCACAGGCTACAGCGCTAACATTAATTTAAAGCCCTTGGGTTATCCTATTTCTGCCTATTTGACTGTGTCTGTGAACCAAACCAAGTTTAAATCCGTGGTGGATTCGTTAAAGCAGATTCCTGAAATTACCGAATGTATTCGCCTTGCAGGTCAAGATGATATTATTGTGAAAATTGTGGCAAGTTCGGTGGAATACATTGCCAGTACGATAGATGGTTTATTAGAGACTCATCCAGACTGTAAGTATGTGACCTTTGTGGTGATGGAGTCTTTGTTAGAGCATGATGTGATTACGCTTTTTAAAAAATAAGTTTAGGCTTTGCTTTAGTAGAGCCTTCTAAGTTTGGTTTACCATTAACCTTTAAGTCGCCTCATGCTCTTATTCTCTACACCTTGCGCCATCGCTCGTTTGGCGTAATAAATTTGCTTCTTCTAGGGTAGTGAGATCTCGCACTATGGCCTTTTCAGAGATCTTAAAGCGCTGACTTAATTGATGCGAGGACACCTCGCCTTCTATTTCGACTAAGAAAAGAATCTTTTGTCTGCGCTCATTAGTGGCAATTAAAGCGCGCTTTTTAATCCCATTGTCTGTCTGCTTCATTAGGCCTCTCCTAATACTCCGTTATGTTTTTTCTCTTGGCTAAATCCCCTGAGCTTCTCTGTTGTTACAAGCAAACCAAGTGCCAAAATTAATAAGAGAACAGGGTATAAGGCGAAGGAGAAATAAGACACTAAACCCCCAATGAAGGGGGGAACCAAGGTTGTGCCTATGTATGCGCAGGCCATAGATAAACCTATGACTGCTTGTGACGCAGAGGCACTAAAGCGCTTTGGTGTCAGGTGTATGGTATTTGGATAAATTGGTGCGCAGCCCAACCCTATCAACATCAATCCAAAGGGGGAAAGCGCACTAGGAAGTGGCGAGATCAGTACTAGCACACCTAAAATAATGGTGATGACACCAAGGCGAATAAGGCCTTCTTCATTGAGTTTATGTATTGGCTTTTCTGAGCCTGTTGCAGCAACTTTTTCTGAGACTTTTCCCGAAACTTTTCCTGAGACTTTTCCTGAGATAAGGCCACATAAAAAACGACCAGATGTGATGCCTAGGTAGAAGACAGCGGTCCAAAAGGCAGCATCTTCTGGGCTAAAGCCTTTTTCGATACTTAAATAACTGGCAGCCCAGAGACCTGTGCCAACCTCAAGGGCGCAGTAGCAGAAGAACATGATGAGCTGAATCTTGACCCCAAAAATACCAAGAGCCTTTTTATTAGAAATATAAGGGGTAGAATCGGTTTCTTTTTGTTTCGCCGTGATAGCCTTTTTCCAAAGAGGCAAGCTTGCAAAGAGTATGATGACCAAGGCAAATTGAATTAGGGCAATGGTCATATAACCTTGTCGCCAGCCTTCATTTAGCATGAGGTAGTTCGCCATAATGAGCGGGCCTGCCGTAGCCCCGACACCCCAGAAAGAGTGTAGATAATTCATATGCTTAGATTCGTAGTTTTGCGCCACATAATTGTTTAATGCCGCATCCACTGCGCCAGCGCCTATGCCTAAGGGAATGGCTAGTAGCATTAAAGCTAAAGCAAAGTTCGCCATGCTAAAGCCCAGTAGGGCGCTTGCTGTTAATAGCACGCTAAAAGCAACCACCTTACCGATTCCAAATTGATTAATAAGCTTGGCTGTTATTAGGCTTGAAATGACAGTGCCTAAGCTGATCACTAGGGAAACGACACCTGCAAATTCAAGACTCGCATTGAGGTTTTGACTCATGATGGGCCAAGACGAGCCAAGTACCGCATCAGGGATTCCCAAGCTAATAAAGGCTAAATAAATAATCACAAGTAAAATGAGCATGGCGTTTGTTTCCGTTAAGCGCCTTGCCTTATAGCAAGAGCATTAAATTAATGAATTGGAATAACAATACTGCCAGTACTATTAAAAAAATATGTAAATGCTATTCTAAAATATAACAATCCTTCCAAATTTAGTTGTACTCAACTTGATGGCATAAGTATGCAAATTTATAAAATTGAAACAGATGAGAGCGGTAGAGAGCTTACCTCCCATGGAGCGAGTGACTTTCCTTGCGCTTCTTATGATGAGTGGTTTTCTAAATTCTTTGGCGGAGAAGTGCCTTGGCATTGGCATGATGAAGTTGAAATAGTGCTAGTGGTTGAAGGCAGTACCAAGGTGGAGTGCATAGGTAAGAGTGAGATCCTTACTGCCGGTGAGATGATCTTTGTGAATGCGGGGGCACTGCATAAGTTGACCAATAACGGCCCTGGTGATTGTCGTATCCTCAATGCGGTTTTTAACCCTCAAATGATAGGTGGCCAGAGCTTTAGCCGTATCTATAAAAAGCATGTGTTACCTGTGCTAAACAACAAACAATTGCTAAGTTATAAATTCTCACCTGAGCTTACTTGGCATCAAACTGTCATAGACGAGCTAAAAGCGGCTTTTGTGGTTTGGCAAAATGAAAGTGATGATTATGAGTTTGTGATGACCATGGCTTTGATGAAATTCTGGCACCTTTTTGGCGAGAATAAACCTGATATTTTGTCTAACGCTCAAGTGCCCAGTACCAATGAAAAGCGCTTACATGCCCTGCTTAATTATATCCATGACAACCACGGGACTCATATCAGTGTGGCTGACATTAGCCTTGCCGCAAACATTAGTGAAAGTGAGTGCTATCGCTTGTTTCGTAACGGGTTAAAAACGACGCCCAATAATTATCTGCTCAATTACCGTTTAAGAATTGCCGCACAAATGCTGGTGGAAAGTAATAAGGCCATCACCAAGGTCGCCTACGACACAGGCTTTAGTTGCCCTGCTTATTTTGCTAAAAAGTTTAAATTAGCCTTTGAGAAAACGCCTAAAAACTTTCGACAAGAAAGCCGTTTAGAAACGCACTAATAACTAAGGTTAGGTTCATATTTACTCAGCGAATGTGCTGTTAAGCTGTCCATAGAATATTAAATTCAATCGAATTTAGTTCTCTTTAGGTTATAGTTCGATCTAAACTCCTCTCTCTAATTCGGCTCAGTTTTTAGTTTCTAAGGTGATTTATGCATAAACTTCCGCCTCGTGCACTTGAGTATCTCAATGCCATCGCGCGTTATAAAACTCTTAGAAAAGCGGCCGCTAGGCTTAATGTAAACCCGTCTGCCGTGAGCCGTTTACTCTCTCAATTGGAAGAGAGTTTATTGCTTCCTCTTTGGGATAGAACCAATAGTCGTAATCCTATTACCCCAGCGGGCGAAGAGCTTCTGCAATATTATCGAAAGATGTGTGCCAGTGAACAAGCCACCTTGTCCCGCTTAGATGACATGCTTAATCTGCGCTCGGGCGAGGTGAGAATTGCTGTGGGCGAGGGGATCATAGGGGATTTAATCTCTTCTCCACTGCAATCCTTCTTAAAGAAACATAAGAATATCCAGCTCACTGTGGAAATGGCTGGCGCACAGGATGCGGTTAGCTTACTCGAAGAAGAGCATATTGATTTCGCTTTAACCTATGCCTCTGCGAACCATCCTAAATTACATTGCCATTTAGAAACTCAACATCCGTTAGAGTTAATCGTGCCACCAGGCCATGAACTGACTCAGTTAACAGGCCCAGTCACCTTTAAGTCAGTGGTAAAATACCCCATTGCTTTGATTGATAAATCTACGGGAATGGGCCGCTTAGTCACCTTGGCAGAAGAATTGAATCACTTTAAATTAACGCCAAGCTTACGGACTAACTCTGTTTCTGCCCTGAAAAATTATGTCATGTCTGGCCTAGGCATTTCCTTTATGCCAAGACTGACGATTTGGGAAGAGATAGAGCAAGGCAAGATAGAGGTTGTGCCTATTGATAACCCTGTTTTTGCAAAAGCCAAGGTTTGCGTGCTGAGCCTAGAGGGCCGAGAGCTGACACTTGCTGCCCAAGCCTTGCTTGATCACTTGTCTGAAACGATGCGTTTTTTGTCTGATACCTAATACCTAATGCCTAATACTAAAAATACTTTGTGCGCTGTCGCTTCTAATTTTAGTTTTTGTGCGTTGCTTAAAATGCAACAGTTTGGGGCTTGTGGTGTCAACAGCTCAAGTTTAGTTTGTAAAAGGTGGGCTACAAAATGATCAAAAATACACAGAAATATCAAACTGATAAAAATGCTTAGAGGAATCTAAAATGACGATTATAAAAAAAGTGTTTGGTGCAACTAGCGTCTTCAAATCCCTAGCTTTAGGTGCCGCACTTTCAACCTTATCTCTTGCTGTGAACGCTCAAACAATCAATTTGAGTTACAACGGCGCGCCAGATGCGAATAAAAATGCGGTACACCTTTTTGCTGAAAACTTGAAAACCTTAGTGTCAGAAAAAACACAAGGTGAGTTAGAGCTAAAACTTTACCCAAACAGCATGTTAGGAAATGAAGAGCAGCGAATGGAGCAGGTGTTAAATATCCCTAGCTTAAATATTGCTTCTTTCGGTGGCATCTCACCTTTGTTCCCTGAGATTTTTGTGAGTGCGATTCCTTTTATGTTCAGCGACTTTGATAAAGCACGCGAATTTTTTGATAAGGGTGACTATTGGAAAGCGGTTGAAAAAGACTTCTATGCTCGTACAGGTGGACACCTTTTGGCTGTAGTCGAAGAAGGTGGATTACTGGCTTTTACTAATAACAAAAAACCAATTAAATCCCCTAAAGACTTTGATGGTCTTAGGTTTCGTGCCATGGATAAAAGCCAAGTTGCACTATACAACGCATTTGGTGCATCCGGTACGCCGATTCCATGGACTGATGTTTATATGGGGTTAAAAATGGGGGTTGCTGATGGGCAAATGAACCCACCTATGTACATCATTTTGGGTAGTTTATACGAAGTACAAAAATATCTAACGCTGGCTAACATTCAGTATTCTGATCAGTTCTTGGTGGGTAATGATGAGCTTCTAAATAGTTTGTCTGCTTCTGAAAAAGCGGCTTTATTGGAAGCGGTAAAAGAAGCTAACGACATGAACCGTAAGTCAGTCGAAAGCAAGGTAAATGAGCGTATTGCTTACCTAGAAGAAAAGGGCATGCAGGTTTATAGACCAACCGCAGCTGAACTCGAAGAGTTTCGCCAAGTTGGCCAGCCGTCTTACTTTCAATGGTTGAAAGACGAGGGCATAGACCAGAAGTGGGTTGATCTTGCTCTAAAAGATGTTGGTTTTAATCAGTAATTTATTTGGTTAGGCGCTTCGGCGCCTTTGAGGCTGTTATGACCTTAGATATTATCCGATCAGGTATTTATCGCCTGTTAATGTCTTTATCCAAGACGATACTCGCTTTAAATGTGCTGCTGATACTCTACAGCGTGTTTACCCGCTATATTTTGAACTCTGCCCCTATCTGGTCGGATGAGCTGTCAAGGTACGCCATTATTGCCAGTGTAATGCTGATTATGTCCTGTGCCTATGTGGACGCAAGGCATATGAAGGTGTCCTTTCTGGAAGAAATGGTCAATGATTTTACCCGTCGTTTGATTAAATATTATCAGTGGTTTGTCGTGTTAGCGGTCGCCTTATTCTTTACCTTTATTAGCACTAAGTACTCCTTATCCATGGGACGTTTTACCAGTATGGGCTTAGGCGTCAGTAAAACCTTGCCTCTTCTGAGTATGCCGATTGGTTTTGCCGCTTTATTTTTAATGGTGTTATTACAAGGACCTTTTCCAACTAAGAAAAAAGAGGATGAGGCATGTTAACCGCCATTATTATTACCTTTTTAATTAATATCCTGCTGGGTATTCCGCTTTATATTTGCCTGATTCTCGCCTCGTTAGTTGGCTTTTATTTTATTGATTTTTCCCTTGCGTATCGCATGGTGCCACAGCAATTTTTTGGTGGTATAGACTCTTTTGCGCTCATGGCGATCCCGCTCTTTATATTGGCGGGTAACCTGATGAATTCTTCAGGCTTAACTTCTCAGCTCATCCGCTTGGCTAATTCTTTGGTTGGGCATTTACGTGGTGGTCTAGGCTATGTGAATGTGGTTTCCAGTGTCTTCTTTGCTGGCGTAAATGGCTCAGCAGTGGCTGATACTTCTGCCTTAGGTTCTTTGTTAGTGCCTGCCATGAAAAAAGAAGGTTATGCCACCAGTTATGCGGCAGGGTTAACCGCTGCTAGTTCCTTAATTGGGCCTATCATTCCGCCTAGTATTTTCATGATTCTCTATGCGTCATTAACCAATACATCCGTAGGGGATTTGTTTTTAGCGGGTGTGATTCCAGGCCTATTGTTAGGCGGCGCCTTCATTGTGATGAACTATCTCTATGTGAGAAAGGTGGGTCTTAAAAGCCAAACAGATAGATCCAGTCTGAAAGGCGTCTTAATTGCGCTTTGGTATTCTGCCCCGGCTTTGCTGGCGCCTTTTATTATAGTTGCCAGTATCGTATTTGGGTTTGTAACACCGACTGAATCCGGTGCACTGATTGTTGCCTATGCACTTTTGTTAGGCTTGTTAAACCGTAGTCTATCCATTAATAAGATTGGTGAGGCGATCGCAGATACCGCGATTTTAACTGGCAGTATCTTTGTCATTATTGCGGCATCCTCTGTGGTGAGTTGGTTATTAGCCTATGCTCAGTTACCTTCAGAGTTAGCGCTTTTATTAGCGCCTTTTAAAGAAAACCCCACCACCGTGTTGCTCATTATTAGTTTGATGACTTTCTTTATTGGCATGTTGATGGAAGAGGTTTCAGCGCTCATGCTGCTGACACCTGTCTTCTTTCCTGTGGCAATTGCCTCGGGTATCGACCCGATTCATTTTGGTGTCGTGATAACCGTGAATATTACAATCGCCCTGATCACGCCACCTATGGGAGCCTGTGTTTTTGTGGCCGCAGCGGTCAGTAAGCTAGATATTCTGGAGATGTTTAAGAGTATTTGGCCCTTTGTGTTAGTGGCAATCTGTGCCCAAATTCTGGTGATATCTTTGCCTAGCTTAACCTTGTTCTTACCAGGTGTTTTTAACTGATATGAAGCATTTAATAGAGACGCCAATCCCGAGTACCTCAGAGTTTTCTTGGGAGCTTTATAAAGAGATTCCGATACTTGATACTGGAGAAGACTTAATCCCTTTAAGCACATCGGATCAACTCGTGACTTATCCTTTTTACGCAAAAATGGGCATAGCCACCGCCATGCCAGAATGCTTTGTGCGAGAAGGGGTATTTGAAAAGTTGCATCAGGCAACCAAGCTTATTCCATCGAATATCAAGATAGTGGTGCTAGATGGCTGGCGTCCTTATTCGGTACAGCAGTACTTGTATGACACCCTGATTAATATTCTGAAGAAGAGTTTCCCAGATCACTCTGAAAGCCATTTGCATGAAAAAGCAAAGCGGCTGGTTTCACCACCCAGTGCAGATGTTAAATCGCCTAGTCCTCACCTTACGGGAGGCTCAGTAGATGTGACTCTATGTGATGAAATGGGGCGTTTTTTAGAGATGGGCACTCACTTTGATGAGGCCAATGAACGCTCTTGGACTGATGCCCTTGAAACTGAAAAAAGTGATAAAAGCAGGGCAAAAGAAAATCGACGTATCCTTTATCACGCCATGTTAGAGGTGGGGTTTACTAACCTGCCTAGTGAATGGTGGCATTATGATTTTGGTAATCAATTATGGGCCTATCGAACAGGCCAAGAAGAAGCCCTCTATGGATCAACTCGCCCAAGGGACATTATTAAACAATGGGAAAGCGAGATAGTAGAGAACAAGTTTATTTAAATTTAGGTTAAGCATCCTAATGAATTTCCGTTAGGTTTACGCCACGCTTTTTTACCCAAAAGCGTGGCGTTTTTTTAGGATAAAGCGCTTAAAAGCCTTTAAAGAGCGGCTTTAATCGACTCCTGAATCATGGTGGTTGGACGGCCAATTAGCTGGCTTAGAGTGTGGCTATCGTCGAACAAAGCACCTTCTAGCATTAGCGCATCAGAGTCTGCCAATACCGCTGCAAAGCCTTCAGGTAACCCAATTTCTACTAACATAGCGGTATAGTCCGCTTCGCTTAAACCTTGATAAACAATGGCTTGGCCTGTCTGCTTAGCTATCTCAGCGGCGTAGTCTGCTTGGGTAAAGGCTTGATCACCTGCTAGTTCATATACTTTGCCAATATGAGCCTGAGAGTCGGTGAGTACAACGGCAGCGGCTTCGGCATAATCAAGGCGAGCAGCAGGGGCTATTTTCCCTTCACCACCGGCACCCACAACGGCTTTGTGTTCTAGTACCGCCGCAAGGTTGCCTGTGTAGTTCTCGTTGTACCAGCCATTACGCAAGACAGTCGCAGGGATACCTGAGTCTTTAATTGCTTGCTCTGTGACCCTGTGTTCTTGGGCTAAAATCATTTTTGATGTGTCGGCTTTTAGCAGGCTGGTGTAAGCAAGAAAGCTCACTTGCGCTTCTTTCGCGGCATCAATAACCGCTTGGTGTTGCGGCGCTCTTTGGCCTATTTCACTACCAGAAATCAATAATAGCTTGTCTACGCCTTGTAACGCAGTTGCTAGCGTAGCAGCTTGGTTATAATCCGCTTTACGTACCTGAACCCCTTGTGCTTTGAGTGCCTCTGCTTTTTCTGGGCTTCGCACTAATGCAATCACTTGATCCGCAGAAATACGCTTAAGTAGTTCAGTAATGACCAACTGGCCTAGTTGTCCGTTTGCACCTGTTACAGCAATCATAATTTTCTCCGCCTATCTAATAAAGAGTTTGAATAAATCGTTTTGGTAAGTTGTTTTAGACAGAGCAGAATTTGCTCTGCCCTAGTAATGAAGCAAAGTATGGGGAATAATCTTTGTATCGAATAGATAGCTAAAACTTAATGGAGTGTTCGGGTTTTGAGTACAATTGATTTTTCACATCTTAAGCATATGGCGATCTTTGTCACAGTCGTAGAAGCAGGCAGCTTTGCTGCAGCCGCTCGTAAGCTTAACTCCAGTCGATCTAGAGTGAGCGAACAAGTTGCTCAGTTAGAAGCCGCTGCTGGTATGCGCTTATTACATAGGTCAACACGCCAACTGGCTTTAACCTCAGAAGGGGAAAAGGTGTATGCCAAGGCGAAAATCTTGCCTGAGCTTATCCATGAGATAGAAGCTGTCGCCTCCCCCGCGGAGCCAAGCGGCCGCGTGGCGATTAGTACTACCCATGATATTGCGATTAAGCATTTGATCCCTGTGTTGAATGAATTTCAGCGACGCTATCCTAAAGTACAAGTGGACCTGATTATTTCGGATCAGAAGCTGGATTTGATTGCTGAGCAAATCGACATTGCGATCCGAATCGGCCTGCCTAATGACGACTCCTTGATTGGCCGTGTCATGTATGAAGAGCGCTCCGCCTTATATGCAAGCCCTGCTTATCTGAAAGAACATGGCAGGCCTAAAACCTTAGGTGAACTTGCCCAACATAAGTGGGTGGTGATAAGTCAAATGAGCCAAAACGGCGAGCAAAGCCTGATTTATCAAGGCAAGCCTGTTCATATCAATCCGGCATACTATCAACTAACTAACTCGCCTTTAGTTGCCCAAAGTTTGACCTTAGCCGGTCATGGTATTAGCACCTTGTTACCTGTGACAGTGAAGGATGAATGTAAGGCGGGGCTGCTTGTGCCGATTGGATTAGGTGTGAGTGCTTTTAGTGCTGTTTTTACCTTAGTTTATCCGTCCCGCAAACAGGTACCAGCAAGAACTAGAGTTTTAATAGACTATCTGCTTGAGGTGCGTATGTTTGGCTGAAAAGCTGTTGAGTTCGGTTCTCTGTAAGAAAAGTATATTGTTAAAAGCCAACTCAAAATGCTCACTTATCTCGCACTTTTTTTTAGCCAAGTCCGCTTTTTTGTTGCCGTTTCTTTTCATCAAACCTTGCCTCATCTACGCTTACGACGCTTTTTGGTGGAATCACACTAGTTGTATTGAAAGGGCTGAAAAGCTTGTTATTTCTTATGAATGATTTTTGAGAAGGTATTCTTTGTTCTTTTCCACGGTGGTTTTAAAAACAATCTGAGCGAAGGTCAGACAAGGCAAGCTGTGACGAAAAATGTGAGCTTATAGTTATAAGTGAGCATTTTGAGAAGCAGCTTAACGAAGTATGGCCAATGATCAGGCGTTTTATCCTCCAAGGTGAGCATTTTGAGGAAAAGTTTAACGCAGCATGATCGATGATCAGACGTTTTAATCCAAATCAATGAGAGTCGAGCTCGTTCAAGTGTGCTAGGAAGAGGGTAAAGATCTCCGACTGCGTCGAGGTATCGAGTCGAGTATGTATATTCTTCCTATGTACCTTAACCGTGCCTAAACTAATATTTAGTTGGTTAGCGATCACTTTCGATGAATGGCCTTGTAATATAAGGCCTGAGATCTCTTGCTCGCGTTTTGTGAGTATGCCTCGGCCAAAGCTGCTAAGGGCCTGTTTCATAACGCTGTCGGACTTTTCGTACTGCACATATTCATGGGATTGAGATAACCAGAATTGTCTCACTAGGGAGGCAATAACAGGGAAGATATCTTGTAGATGGTGCATCTCATTACGTGTGATTGTGCCAAGGCTGGTCTTGCGATTTAGGGAGATAGCAAAGGTGACTTTCTCGTCCAGATGTATGATGAGGTTGACCTCATCCACTAGGTCAAAATTCTTATAACAGGTTTGGTAATACTCTGTTTGATCAAAGGAGTCTGGGGCGATTTCGGCCAATCGACTCACACCTTCATTTGCGCCACTTTGTATCTTGTTGAAAAGCGGGTCCAAGATAAAGGCTTTATTAATATATTGGTGCAGGGTTGGGCTTTGCTGAGCTGGGTCAGTAGGGAAGAGCATAATGGGTTTAAAAGACTTTTTATAGGTCACCATGAGGGCGCTGTTAAAGTGGCATTGGGTCTCTAAAAAGTCGGCTAGGGCTTTAGGAAAACTGCGCAGGCGGATATGGTCAATGAGTGTGGCAAGATCCTTATGAAGTGAATCATTGTCTTGAGCGTATCTATTTTGCATGGCAGTTTTCTCATTTTATTAATGCATGAGCCGTCTAGTCCTCCTTTTACTATAACGACTTTCATTAGAATTACGCCCTGTAATTCTTGTTTGAGTTTATTTATCTCTGACATCGGCCAAGGTGAGATTAAAGCAGTGGCGGGCTTTTTCGCATAACTCGTCGACTTCTTCATGGCTAATGACAAGGGGTGGTGACAGTACCATTCGGCTATCCACAGCACGCATAATTAAGCCATTTTCAAAGCAGTGATCACGGCAAATTAAGCCTACATCCAGTTCATCGCCAAAGAAGGTTTTACTGTCTTTATTTTTTACTAGGGCAATACCTGCAACGAGTCCAACCCCTTCAATATGGCCAACAAGTGGGTGATTTTCTAACACGCTTCTAAGTTGTTTTTGAAAGTAAGGGCCTATGTCATCTTTCACATATTGCACTATGTTTTCTTGCTTCATCAGACGGATGTTTTCGAGTGCCACAGCCGCAGCGACAGGGTGGCCGGAATAAGTATAACCATGGTTAAAGTCATCATCATGGGCGAGCAGTGTTTGGCTGATGCGCTTTCCTACTGCCACAGCCGCAATCGGCAGATAGCCAGAAGACAGGCCTTTTGCCATGGAGATAATGTCTGGTTTGATATTAAAGGTATCGCTACCAAACCAACCGCCAGTGCGGCCAAAACCACAGATAACTTCATCGACTGCCAATAAAATATCGTACTTTTGGCAAATTCTTTGAATCTCAGGCCAGTAACTTGCTGGTGGTACTATGACACCGCCAGCCCCTTGAATAGGCTCAGCAATAAAGGCGGCAACACGATGGGCACCAAGGGTAAGAATCTTTTCTTCTAGTGCTTGAGCACAGACAAGGCCAAACTCATCAGGTGCCATATCGCCCGCTTCGCCATACCAGTAAGGTTGGCAAATACGTTCGATATCAGGTACTAAAGGCGCACCTTGTTTATGCATGCCACTCATGCCGCCTAAACTCGTGCCAGCGAGTGTACTGCCGTGATAGGCATTTTCACGGCTGATGATAATGCTTTTTTCTGGTTGCTCTTTTAGCACCCAATGGTGTCTTACTAGGCGTAAAATGGTATCGATCGCTTCTGAACCAGAGTTGGCAAAAAAGATGTGATCCAAGCCTTCAGGTGTAATGCTGGCAATTTCTTTCGCCAGTTTCGCAACAGGTAAGTGGGTCGTTTGGAAGAAAGTATTGTAAAAAGGCAGTTGCTGCATTTGTTTAGTGGCAGCATCCACTAACTCTTGGCGACCATAACCCATATTGACGCACCAAAGCCCAGCCATGCCATCTAGCATCTTATTGCCATCTTGATCCCACACATAAATGCCTTGGGCTTTATCGATAACACGAGCGCCTTTGTCATTGAGTGCTTGGCTATTGGTAAAGGGGTGAAGATGGTGTGTGGCATCCATTTCCTGCACATCTTGTCTGCTAAAAGTCACTGTGTTGTTCTGGTCTAGCATCACTTACTCCTCGGGCAAAGCCACGCAAAGGTTGTCGCTGTTTTATTCTGTTATTGGATGAAATTTGATGGATATTTAATCTAATATGGCTTCATTTTGTGATCACAAAATTTAAAAGTCAAACAAAAATATTGAAAAACTGAATGCGTCTCTTGTATTTCAACTATTGGCTAACGAGAGAGAAAGGGGAATAAAAAAAGGGTTTAAAATTGATTTTAGAAGAGAAATAAAGCCGTAAAAGAGTGATTAATTACGGCCTGCATAGGCGCATTCTTCGATAAAGTGGTGCAGCCTTTCTGGGGTAGAAACAAAGGCTATGCCTTCGCGAATATCGGCATTGATGGCGAGCTGTAATGCAAGGGCATCTTTGTTCTCTATGGCTTTCATGGCTTCGTCATGACGGTCTATCACATAGTGCTCTTTAAGGTGACGGCTAGCTAAACTCAAAAATGGGCCAAGCTGTAACCAAAGACTTTCAATGAGTGGCATGCTGATTTGATGGGGGTTAGCAGTGTAAAGCGCACGGTGGAAGTCTTGGTTTAAGAGGTTGATCCTTTCTAAGTCGCCTTCTTCTTGGGCCGCATCAATGAGTCGGTCTAACTCTCTCAACGTCTTTAATTTAGGGCTGTCTATATAGGGTAAGGCGCGAGAAGCCGCATGGGATTCAAGTGCCATTCTGGCTTCGCAAAGCTCAGTGAATTTCATCGCTGTCATATTAGGCACCATGACCCGACGATTATCTTTTATCTCTAATGCATTTTCTGTTGCAAGCTGGCGTAGTGCTTCACGTACCGGCATAGGGCTAACCCCTAATATACCTGCTAACTCTCTTATGGTAAGTGCTCGTCCCGGTAAGATCTGCCCATTCATGACGGCATGGCGTAATGTTTCATATACCCATTTAGAGATAGTTACACTTTCATCTCGTTCAGTTAAGGTAAATTTTATCGGTGATTTCTTATCCATAGTTTTTATATTTCTGGCTAAATTTCATCATATTCTAAAGCGATCATCTTATTGGTTGAATCTTTATTTTGAAAAAATAACAGAAGATGACCAATATTACATAAAAGCCATTGCTGAGTGTATTTGTGATCACGAAAGTAGTAGTGTGAATTATAACATTACAAAATGACATAAAGTTTCGCACTCATGCTGCGACAAAGATTATTAGAGAGAATCTAAAATGCCTGTTCATAGCGAAAAAGAATTCGATCTGTTTATTACTGATTTAAACGGTAACTTACGTGGTAAGCGCATGCCTGCCAACTCAATCAATAAAGTGATGGAAGAGGGGGTTAAATTACCTCGTTCTGTGATCGGTTTTGATTTTTGGGGCGATGATGTACTGGACAATGGTTTGGTATTTGAAACCGGTGATAGTGATGGTATTTGTATGCCAGTACACGATGAGCCTGTCCCTGTCTCTTGGGCAGAATCCCCGCGCGCACAAATACTGGCTACCATGTTTAATCCAGACGGAACGCCTTTTGGCGCTGATCCAAGACAGGTATTAGCAGGTGTGGTTGATAAGTTTAAAGCGCTGGGTTTGACCCCTGTGGTTGCGACTGAGCTTGAATTCTATTTGATGGATGCAAAATCTGAAGAAACCCAGCGCCCACAGCCACCGGTTTTAGTTGAGGGGCACGGTCGTCGTTTGATCGAAACTGACTGTTATTCTATTGATGAAATGGATGGTTTATCCGCTTTCTTTGCAGAAGTACGAAAAGTTTGCGAAGAGCAAGGTGTGCCTGCTGACACCATTATTTCTGAACTTGGCCCTGGTCAGTTTGAGATTAACTTAGAGCATGTTGATAACCCTATGCTAGCAGGTGATCAGGCGATTATGTTTAAGCGTCTTGTCAAAGGTCTTGCACGTAAACATGGCCATCTTGCTACCTTTATGGCGAAACCTTATGCCAAGAAGAGTGGTAATGGCTTTCATGTGCATTTCAGCCTGTTAAATGAAGCCGGTGATAATGTGTTTGATAATGGTGGTGAAGAAGGTACGGATGTCCTTAAACATGCTGTTGCAGGGTTGATGCATACCATGGCAGATAGCATGCTTGCGTTTGCGCCCCATATGAATTCATATCGTCGCTTTATGGTCGGTGCCCATGCACCAACCTGTGCCAGCTGGGGATATGAAAACCGTACCGTGGCGATTCGTATTCCTGATAGTCCCAATGTGGCCCGTCGAATTGAACACAGGGTGTCAGGTGCGGATGCTAACCCTTATCTTGTGCTGGCGACCATTCTTGCTGGAGCGCTTTATGGGATCGAGAATAAGTTGATGCCACCTTCGCCGATTACAGGTGATGCCTATACCGAAGTTAACCCTGCCCTAGTTTTGCCCAATAAATGGGACGATGCCACCGAGAGCTTCTTTAAAAGCGATGTATTAAGAGAGTATTTGGGTGAAGAGTTTGTCCGTGTTTTCACTGCTGCTAAGCGTCAGGAACAGAGGAAACTACATGAACAGATTTCAGATATTGAGTATGAATCTTACCTAGGGTATTTATAAAATCTTCATTTAAAAACAGTTTTAACTTATTAAGGCGTTGAATTAAAAGGTTTTTTCAAAATACCCTTAAAGGGGTATATAGATATAAAAAGGGCTGGCGTAAATTTAATACAAGATACAAATTGTGTCTAAGAAGAGGCGTAAGTGAATACTCTTCTTGCCTAATAATAAAAATAATTGGTGTTTAGATGAGCTAGAAAAAAGAAAGCGAAAGTTTTCTGCTCTGGCCTCATTGTTGCTTTTAAATCATCAAATACAGTGTGTAGCTAAGGCTACAATAATTGGAGAAATTAACATGCATCACAAAAAACTTGGCCTAGCAGCCGCTCTAGCGCTTACCCTTGCCGCACCAATTACCCTTGCCGAAGAGGCTGTTGTTAACATCTATAACTGGTCTGATTATATTGACCCTGCCATTCTAGAAAAATTTGAAACTCAAACCGGCATCAAAATTAACTATGATGTGTACGATTCTAACGAAGTGCTTGAAGCTAAGTTGATGTCGGGCTCAACTGGGTATGATGTGGTGATGCCGACAGGATCTTTTTTGGAGCGCCAAGCATTAGCGGGTGTTTATGCTGAAATTGATCGTAGCCAACTTCAAAATATTGGTAATCTAGATGCTGAAATGGCAAGCAAAGTGGCTTTGCACGATGCTGGCAACAAGCATAATGTGCCTTACACTTGGGGTACCATTGGCCTTGGTTACAATGTTGATATGGTTAAGGCGCGTTTGGGTGATATGCCTGTCAATAGTTGGGATCTGGTCTTTGATCCTGCGATAGCTGCAAAATTGTCTGACTGTGGTGTCAGTGTTTTAGACTCCCCAGCGGAAGTGATGTCGGTTGCACTTAACTATCTCGGTCTTGATCCTAACTCTGAGAAAAAGTCTGACCTTAAAAAAGCAACTAAGCTAATTTCTGCCTCACGTGAAAGCTTTACGAAATTCTCTTCTTCACAATATATTTCTGACCTAGCCAATGGTGAGCTTTGTGTTTCCATGGGTTATAACGGTGATGTGCTGCAGTCTCAAAGCCGTGCGATTGAAGCAGGTCAAGGTATCAATATTAGCTATATCATCCCAAAGGAAGGTTCCTTAGTATGGTTTGATTTGATGGCGATTCCAGCGGATGCACCACATAAAGAAGCCGCTCATAAGTTTATTGATTTTATCCTGCAACCAGAAAATGCAGCTGGTGTCTCTAACTATGCTTTTTATGCCGTCCCTAATAATAAGGTGGAGCCTTATTTATTAGAAGAGGTAAAGAACGACCCTTCCATCTATCCAACGGATGACATTAAAGAGAAGCTTTTCACCCAAAAAGCACACTCAGTTAAGTTCGATCGCTTATTAACTCGTGCTTGGACTAACATTAAAACAGCGCGTCAGTAGTTAAGTTTAAGGGAGGCTGAAGTGCCTCCCTTATTTTTTAATATTTAAGATAACTAATTGTCTTAAAAATAAAATATTTGCTAATTTTAAATTGAACCACTAATTAAGTGTTCTTTTAGCTGAATATTTAGTTAGCGATTCAGTCACTAGCCACCTATCTTCGACGGGTCTTGTTCAGGCTTGATAGGGGCAGTTAGAGCCAATTTATATAATAATTTTAATCGAGGGTTTGCCATGTCTTTCTCTGAGCAGATTGTGCCCAGTTCAATGTCAACTGAACAGCTACCACTTTGGAAACAAGAAGGTGCTGAACCATTTTTACGGATAGAAAATGTCACTAAAAACTTCGGTGACTTTAAGGCGGTGGACAATATCTCGCTGGATATCTATAAGAAAGAGCTTTTCTGTTTATTAGGGGGATCAGGCTCTGGCAAGAGTACCTTGTTGCGTATGTTGGCGGGCTTTGAAACGCCAACCAGTGGTCGTATCCTGATTGATGGTGTAGACATGGCAGGTATTCAGCCATGGGAGCGTCCCGTCAATATGATGTTCCAATCTTACGCACTATTCCCTCATCTTAGTGTGGCTGACAATGTGGCCTTTGGTCTTAAGCGTGAAGGCGTTGCAAAAGCGGAAATTAAGCAAAGAGTCGAAGAAATGCTAGGCATGGTCCAGCTTGGCCACCTTGGTAAGCGTAAACCGCATCAGCTATCGGGTGGCCAAAGGCAGCGTGTGGCGCTAGCTCGGGCTTTGATAAAACGCCCTAAGCTTTTATTGCTTGATGAACCCCTTGGTGCCTTGGATAAAAAACTGAGAGAAGAAACGCAGTTTGAGTTAATCAATATTCAAGAAGAGTTAGGTGTCACCTTTGTGGTGGTAACCCATGACCAAGAAGAAGCCATGACATTGGCGACCCGCATTGGGGTAATGAATCAGGGCATCATAGTTCAAACCGATGAGCCCCATGATGTGTATGAATATCCTAACAGTAAGTTTGTGGCGGACTTTATCGGCTCAGTCAATATGTTTGAAGGTAAGGTGATTCAAGACGAGCCAGACAGTGTGCAGATAGATTCAAAAGAAGCTGGCACAACCTTGTTTGTGAATCATGGGATTAGCTGTGCACCGGATCAGATTGTTAATGTGGCGATTCGTCCTGAAAAGATTCGAATTACGAAGAAAGAGCCTGAAAAAGGCGTTAATTGCATACAAGGTATCATAGAAGAAATCGCTTATATGGGCAGCCTTTCTGTGTTTAGAGTGCGATTGGCATCAGGTAAAGAAGTCAGAGTGACCCAGCCTAATTTTACTCGCAGTATGGGCGACAGATATACTTGGAATGATGCTGTCTTTTTGCATTGGGATGAAGATAGCAGCGTGGTACTTACATCATGAGCATGTCTTTAGGTTCGGCTGTGATGGACCGCATGGCAGCCAAGTTACAGAAATACAACTTCGTGAAGAAGGTAAACTGGGGGCGAGCGGTTGTTGCTGGTATCCCTGCCTTTTGGTTAGGTTTATTCTTTTTTGTGCCTTTTCTTGTTGTCTTTAAAATCTCGCTAACAGAAGCGGCGATTGCGATTCCACCTTATTCTGAATTATTAGATTGGGATCTGGAAGAAGCTTATATCTCCATCAAGATAAATTTAGGTAATTACCTGTTTTTGTTTGAGGACGACTTTTACCTGGATGCGTATTTAAGCTCGGTAAAAATTGCGGTGCTGTCGACTTTCTTTACCTTGCTCGTGGCCTTTCCTATTGCCTATGCCATCGCAAAATCAGATGGCTCTACACGTGTTTTGTTATTGGCTTTGGTAATTCTACCTTTTTGGACCTCTTTCCTTTTAAGGGTTTACGCCTGGATGGAGTTCTTGAAAAAGAACGGCATAGTGAACGAATTCTTACTGACGATCGGCATCATAGATGAGCCGCTTATCATGTTGCAGACCGACTTTGCTGTCTATATCGGTATTGTTTACACCTACCTGCCTTTCATGGTTTTGCCCTTATACAGCGCCTTGGAAAAAATGGATGGCACCTTATTAGAAGCTGCCCAAGATTTGGGTAGTAAGCCGACTCAGAGCTTCTTCTTAGTCACCTTACCTTTGGCTATGCCTGGTGTGATAGCAGGTTGTGTCTTGGTATTTATCCCTGCGGTAGGTGAGTTTGTGATTCCTGCGCTGCTAGGTGGTGCGGATACCTTGATGATAGGGCGTGTGCTGTGGGATGAATTCTTCCTTAACCGTGACTGGCCTATGGCATCGGCTGTTGCCATTGTGATGCTGGTGGTCTTGGTCTTACCCATAATGTTGATTCGTAATTCTCAGGGCAAAGGGGAGGCCGTCTAATGCAAACTAAATCACGCTTTTTAACCGTAACAGCAGGTTTAGGTTATCTGTTTTTATATGCACCTATCTTCTCTTTGATTATCTACAGCTTTAACAAATCTAAGCTGGTAACTGTCTGGGGTGGCTGGTCATTAAAATGGTACAGCGAGCTATTTGAAAATGAGCAGATCATTAATGCAGCTCTGCTAAGCCTGAAAATTGCCTTTATCAGTGCCACCTTAGCGGTCGTACTTGGCACCATGGCGGGCTTTGTTTTAAGCCGCTTTGGCCCTTTTAAAGGCAAGATGATTCTCTCTGGTTGGGTAACGGCGCCTTTAGTCATGCCTGAGGTAATCACAGGTTTATCATTACTCTTATTATTTGTAGCAATGGAAGGTTTGTTTGGCTGGCCATCTGGTCGTGGCACGCTGACCATCATTATTGCTCACACGACTTTCTGTTTGGCTTATGTGGCCGTGATAGTGCAGTCACGTTTAGCATCTATGGATGAAACCTTAGAAGAAGCGGCGATGGATTTAGGGGCGAAACCTGGTTCTCTCTTTTTCTTGGTGACCTTGCCTTTGATCATGCCTGCCATTATTTCAGGTTGGTTGTTGTCCTTTACCTTGTCTTTGGACGATCTGGTCATTGCCAGCTTCGTATCAGGCCCAGGTAACAGTACCTTGCCTATGGTGATCTTCTCGAAAGTGAGATTAGGGGTGACACCTGAGGTCAATGCGTTAGCCACCTTGATGATACTTGTGGTAGCCATTGGTGTGATTGGTGCTGTTTATCAGATGCGTCGACAGGCAACGTTAACCGTCAAACTAGATGATAAATAACATAGGGCTGCATAAAGCCCTATGTGAAAAGAAATGAAAATAGGTTTAAAACAGGTACTTCCCAAATGGTTAAGCAATTGAAAATCGGTATTTTGGCAACAGGCATCACACCGGATGAATTATTAGAAAAGCATGGCTCTTATGCCGACATGTTTGTGGCGTTATTTGATCAAGTGACAACAGACTTTGAGTATCAGGTATTTGATGTTCGTGAAGATCTCTTTCCGGATGATGCCATGCAATGTGATGCTTGGGTGATTACAGGCTCCAAGTTTAATGTTTATCAAAACACCCCATGGATGCTGCGCCTTAAGAGCTTGATTCTGGAGATCTCAGTAACGGGTCGCCCCATGGTAGGTATCTGTTTTGGTCATCAAATTATTGCTGATGCGTTTGGTGGTGTGGTTGATAAACACCCAGATGGTTGGGGTGTTGGTTTACATGCTTATCAACTGACTGCTGGGGCTGATTTTATTCAGGGTGCACCTGAATCTTTTGCCATTAGCGCTATGCATCAGGATCAAGTTTTAGCGTTGCCGAAAAATGCCAAGGTCTTTGCAGAATCTGAATTTTGCCCCTATGCGGGCTTAATCTATGATGATCAAATTTTAACCTTTCAAGCTCACCCTGAGTTTAACCTTGAGTATGAAGATGAGCTGATCGACTTAAGAAAAGGGGATGTCATTCCGCTAGATGTGTGTGAAGTAGGCTTAACTCAAGTGCGTGAAAAAGGGGCCGCAACGGACTCTGTGATGATAGCCCATTGGATGGCTGATTTTTTACGACTGCGAGTGGGTTGATCGTCTATATCTGGAGGCTAGATAGGAAATTGACCTATTTAGCCTGATTCTAAAAAAACGTCATAAATATTCTACTTAATTATTAATTAGGGCCTTTATCTCCTAGTTAGGGATACGGCTGCTTAAAATGTCTTCAAAAGCCGGAGTCACAGATGAAAATGAGTGTCAGTCAACGCATTATTATCACGATGGGAAGTATCCTATTCTTATTTCTCGTGACCTCGATTGTGTCATTTAAAAGTTTTAATCAAGTCAGTGAAACAATTGATGCTGTGGTGCATGACAGTTCCCCACGTATGTATATGAGCGCCAATTTAGAAACTAATTTGGCCCAAACTAAATACCTGTTATTAGCCTTCTTGCATCAAGATACAGCAATAGATGACACACTTAATGTGGGCCAGCAATTGCAAGAGCTAAACGATAAATTTACCTCTGATTTTGATAGCTTAGCCAGGCTAACGGATGGGGAACAAATCGATGAAATTAAAGCGCTAACCCATACTATGTTCCAACATGCTCAGAGCATGATCAATGAGCGTCAAAAATTTAATCAGGCTAAAGCCATTATGGCGGAACAGGATGAAGAGTTTCGCTACCTTGTAGATGAGCTACCTTTCACCATAGAGGACCTTCTGCATGAAGAATACCGCCTTAATTATTTACAGCTGCTAAAGCCGATACATAATGATATGGCATTTTTGATCAATAAAGTGATGGCAGTACTTGAGTCAGAACAGACCAATCACGAACTTATGGCTGAAGTGAAAAAATATGCCGAGCGCATTAATGCCAAAGTCCAAGAATTAAAAGTGTTAGATGCTGACGCTTATGAGTCCGTGATAGAGATTTGGCAACCGTTTGAAGCACAACTTTTTGAACCTAGTTTAACCCTAATATCGCAACTGAAAGCCCAGCAAGCCTTGGCAGAATCTAACCTTTTATTGGTTCAAATAGAGGGTTTGGTTGAGCAAAACAGTTTGAAAATAGCGGGTTTTTCTAATGCAGCGGCTAAGCATGCAGATACCTTAGCAAATGAGACAGAAGCCAGTGTTAGCCAAGGTAAACTGTTACTTATGCTTGGAGCCTTGTTGGCGGCGTTCTTATCCTTATTGCTAGGTTTTAGACTCGTTCGATATATACAAACTTCGCTTAAACGGGTTGTTTTGGGAATGTCTCATATGCGCGAAGGGGACCTAGTCAGCCAGGTTGAAGAAAAAGGCCATGATGAACTGACTCAACTGACTCAAAGTAGTAATGCCTTGTCCCGTGAATGGCGCAGTCTCGTTAAGCAGATTCTAGATACGGTTACCGCGGTTCATACCAGTGCCAATACCAGCCGTGATATTAGCCACACAAGTCTTAGTGGAGTAGAGCAACAAAGCATGCAAAGTGCGCGATTAGCCGCCACAGCAACACAAATGGAAGCCAGTGCATTGGATGTGGCCCAACATGCTCAAACCACCTTAGAAGAAGCGGAAAAGGCTCAATCGATTTTACAGACTAGCCATCAAAGTTTGCTGGAGAATAGTGAACAAATTCAGACGCTTGCCCATCAGGTGGACATGGCTATGGCAGAAGTTAACAGTCTAAAACACAATAGTGACGCTATTAGTAATATTATTCATGTGATTAAAGAAATAGCCGAGCAAACTAACTTGTTAGCCTTGAATGCCGCCATAGAAGCGGCACGAGCAGGGGAAAGTGGACGAGGTTTTTCTGTGGTTGCTGATGAGGTAAGGAGTCTCGCTAACCGTACACAGGGTTCGATTAGTGATATTGAAACTCGGGTGGCAAGTTTGCAAATAGGGGCAGAAAAAACGGCAAAAAGCATGGTGTTTTGTACTGAACAATCGCAATCTTGCAGTCAAAACCTTTCTCAGAATACACAACAGCTGGTGCAAGTTTTAGACTCGGTTAGTCAGATGCGAGACATGAATGCTCAGGTGGCCAATGCTACCGATGAGCAAAAACTCACGGTAGCAGACATTAGCCAAAGCCTTAGCCAGATTAATCACATCATGTTAGAAAGCAAAGAAGGCGCAGAACAAGCCAGCGCCCAAGGCGATGGCCTGTTAAGTTTGTCTGATGAATTATTAGCCTTGGTGAAACGTTTTAAGGTTGCTTAGTGTGGCTAAAAGCTTGAGTGTTAGTTGGGTTGATTGATTGTAGATAGGAGAGTATTTAAAACGCCTCAATCCTGAACTTATATTGAGTGGATATCGAGAATATAAGTGCTTGTTTTCTAATTGCAATCTTGGCGTTTTAACACCTGCTATAGTGTCAGTTAGGGTGTCGGTTTGCTTCTTCTCATATGTTTTGCAGTCATGACACTTTTTCTAGCCGTTAACATTCCTTGGTTTGTCAGGTATTTTTAATCCTCATATAACGGCATTG
Source organism: Marinomonas sp. MED121 (assembly GCF_000153025.1). Taxonomy (GTDB): domain Bacteria; phylum Pseudomonadota; class Gammaproteobacteria; order Pseudomonadales; family Marinomonadaceae; genus Marinomonas. The sequence goes on along the minus strand of NZ_CH672429.1, from coordinate 1,525,535 downwards.
CTGGACAAGCTTCATAATGAATGCAAGTTTTGTCAGGGAGGATTTAGTGCAAGCGACCACATCATCTGCGGCTTTATTGGACCTTTATGAGGTGCTGAATAAAGAAGGTATTGTCTCATCTGATATTGAATCACTTTTGGGCTATAGCCGAGAGCAACTCAATGACGTTTCTTTGCGTGTGCCTGTGCAATTACAAGAAAGATTATGGGATTTGGCCATGACGGATGGGGTGAAGCCCAATATTGGCTTGATAGTTGGCTCTCAAATTAATACTAAGCTGGTGGGTGTCTTGTCCCAGCTATTAATACATTCTGCCAACTTAAGAGAGGCCCTGCACAACTTTGTTGATAACATCGCCCTGATGAATCAGTGTGAAAAGGTACAATTACAAACCTATAAATGGGGTTGTCGCCTTGTGTATAAAAACACTTACCCTAAAGGTATTAGGATTAGTGAAATAGAGCGTAGTTTGAGCGCTGCTATTACTTGGGCAAGCCGTTTGTCTGATACAAGAGTCTTGCCTGTAAGAGTGGGGTTTCCCTATGCAAAGCCTGATTATGTGATGCAATATCATGAGATTTTTGGTTCTCAAGTTAACTTTGATCAAGAGTTTGCCTTTATTGATATTGCCAATGACATGCTAGAGCGACCGATTAAAACCGCCAATGAATTTATTAAAGATGCTCTGCTTGGTTATATTGATAGGAACATGGATGAAGTGAATCAAACGGAATCCAGTTTACATAGCCAAGTAAAACACCTTATCGCTGAAGGTATTAAGACGGGCCGTTTTAACTCTCATGAGGTGGCTGTTAAGCTCAATATGAGCCGTCAAACCTTACATAGAAAACTGGCACAAGAAGACACAAATTTCAGCGCGATTTTAGCCGAGGTGAGAAAGGAAAAAGTGGTGCACTTTTTAATTTCGGACCAACATGTGTTCGATGAAATTAGTGAAGCTTTGGGTTTTAAGGAACCCAGTGCTTTTTATCGAGCCTTTAAATCTTGGTTTAATATGACCCCCAATAAGTACCGCCAATTGATGAAACAGCGTTCGCTAATTTCTTCTCTTTCTTTACGGGGTTAACTTTGCTGTTTTCCTCGTATTAGGTTTCCCCCTTAGTTCTACTTTCTCTTCTTTTTAAATTTAGTGCTTTCTTCAAGTTCATTATCCTGACGCTACTTGTTTTAGCGTTATTGTCGCTTTTTGTCTTTTTTATAAAGTGAGTGAGACAAATTGCCAGTATTTTGCAACATAATGACATAAGTCATATGGGGCAGTTTTTATACTCTAAGTAGCAGTAATTCCTGTTAAAGCGGACCTAATACTTGTCTGGGTTTAGCTAGAAAATAACAATAAAAAGTGCAAAAAAAACGCTTAGGAGTCAGTAATGAGTACACAAACACTGATCAGTAAAAGGAAGATGATAAGCAAAGTCCCAAGTATTCTGGCAGGCTTCCCTAGCTTGGTGAAAGGGTTAAAAATTGCCAACACTTCGGATAAGACTAAAAATGTGGGGTTAGGGCTTTGTATTGAAAAATGCGTTAATGAAAACCCAGAAGGCTTAGCCATTTTATATGAAGATAGGCAACTGACTTATTTTGAGTTTAATCGTTGGATTAATCAAATTGCTCATTTTTTTCTCGCTCAAGGAATTCAAAAGGGTGATTGTATTGCTGTGATGGTGGAAAACCGTCCTGAATTACTCGCGGTTGTAGGGGCTTGCGCTAAAATTGGCGCCATTGCCGCCATGGTAAATACGGCTCAAAAGGGCAAGGTACTGGCCTATAGTATTAACTTGGTTGAGCCAAAATTAACCGTAGTGGGAGAGGAATGTGTTGAGGCTTATCAAGCGATTAGAAAAGAGACTCAAATACCTGATAACCAACATTATTACCTAGCCGATAAAGATACTTTAAAGCAGCCTAGCGCTGCTCCTATTGGGTGGCAAAATCTTGCTGAAATGATCCTTGGGCAAAGTGCAGAAAGCCCTGTGAGTTGCCAATCTATTTACCCTGATGATCCTTGTTTTTATATCTATACCTCAGGTACGACAGGTATGCCTAAAGCGGTTGTTTTTAATCATGGGCGTTACATGAAAGCCTATGGCTCCTTTGGTTATGCTTCTGTGCGTCTTAAGGCTGAAGATCGCATGTATGTTCCTTTACCTTTTTACCATGCCACCGCCATGGCGATTTGTTGGGGGTCCGTTTTGGCAGGAAACGCTTGTCTTATCATGACTAAAAAATTCAGTGCCAGTGGCTTTTGGTCGGATGTGAAGGATTATAAAGCGACAGCTTTTGGCTATGTGGGTGAGTTATGCCGTTATTTAGTGGAGCAAGCCCCGCAAGCTGATGAAGCTGAAAATAGCATACGTATCATAGTGGGTAATGGCATGCGAGTTTCCATTTGGGATGAGTTTAAGCAGCGCTTTGATATCCCGAAAATCATGGAGTTCTATGCTTCAAGTGAAGGCAATATCGGCTTTACCAATGTGCTTAACTTTGATCGTACCGTTGGCTTTTCCCCCTATCCTTACGCCATTGTTGAATACGACAAAGAAACGGACACCGCCTTAACGGATGAAAATGGCAAGCTGCGTAAAGTGAAGCGAGGTGAAGTGGGTTTATTGATCGGAGAAATAACGGCCAAAAGCCCATTTCATGGTTACACAGATGCTGAGAAAAGCGAAAAATGCATTATGCGCAATGTCTTCAAGGAAGGCGATGCCTGGTTTAATACGGGTGACTTAATGCGTGATATTGGCTTTCGTCATGCGCAATTTGTGGACCGTACTGGGGATACTTTTCGCTGGAAAGGGGAAAATGTTTCAACTACCGAAGTAGAAATGCTCATTGATGGGGTCGACAACGTCAGTGAAACCGTTGTGTATGGGGTAGAGATACCGAATACCAATGGTCGTGCTGGTATGGCATCTATTCGCCTTGATTGTCAGTTAGAAGAGTTCGACTTTAATAAGATGTTGAATGAACTGAAAAAAGACATGCCAAATTATGCTATTCCTCTGTTCCTTCGCATTAGTAAAGGGGTGGAAATGACAGGCACCTTTAAACACAAAAAAGTCCCTCTTAAAGAGGATGGATTTTGTCTTAAAAGGGTTGAAGAGCCCCTATATGTTCGTTTACCTCAGGCGGATGAATATGTGCCTTTGACCCAAGAAATACAGACTTAAATAGAGCAAGGTGCCCATAGGTTCTAATCTCTTGGAAGTGGGTTAATCAAGGTGAGTTTTGCCATGATTAACCCCGCTTTAACCTGCCTATGGGCTTTCTTTGTATTTTATAGAGGTTGTAAAAAATAATATAAAGAGAAGCTTAGCCCTAGCATAATGATGAAATAACTCAGCAATTTCTGAGGGACTTTATGGGCATATTTCACCATTTGATAACCGCCAATGACTGAACCTAGCATTATGATTAACGCTTCTGGCCAGGCAATTAAGTCGCCGACTATGAAGATAGCCACACTGATCAAGGACATGAGTGTAATCATCAAGTTCTTAATGGCATTGGCTTGGTGGAAATCGCTATATCCCATAATGCGTAATAACGAAAACATGATAATGCCCATGCCAGCACCAAAAAAGCCGCCATAAATGGAAAATACATAGACCAGAAATTGCCCTGACTTGCCATTTTTTAATGCCAGATCCTGTCCGTTTTTCACAATAAACTGATGGATTTTATTGCCAAAGGCGTACAACAAAGTAGCGCTTAGCATTAGATAAGGAGTGAGCCGAACGAAAAAATCAGATGCACTGACTAATAAGAGTAACGAGCCTGTTATCGCACCCAATATACCGGCTAATAGAATGCTAAAAAGTGCAGACTTTATCTGTTTAAACTCTTTTCTATAAAAAGGGATTGCTGTCGCATAACCTGGCATAGTGGCGAGAAAGTTGCTGGCGTTCGCTATGTTTGCGGGTAAGCCTGTGCTAATTAATACAGGAAAGCTTAATAAGCTAGAGCCCCCTGAAATCGCATTAATGGCGCCACACACAAGGCCTGTAGTGAATAGATAGATTAAGGTTTCAAATGACACGTTATTGCTCTGAGGCAGAAAAATAATTTAGATTAGAGTGCCAAATTTAACGCTATTCTGAAAGGGAGTATTTCCATAGTCCGCCTATAGAAAATCTATAAAGAGGCAGGCAGACAACCTGCCTCTCAAGATGCTTCTATTTAATAAACAAGTGCGGGAGCATGACTTCACCACTGCTATCCAAGCTTTTTTCTAACTTAAAAACTTGCCTATTAAATGCCCTGACTTTAATTTTTTCTGTGTCAGGAAAAATATCAAACCAAGTCACCATGATTTTATCTAAGCGTCTTAACGCCTCACAATTATATGTATAAGTAATGATAAACTCAGAGTGTTCTTTATCTTGGCTTTTATTTTCTTTTGATACACGGCTGTAGGTTTGATGTGAAACCTCTTCTTGGTCGGAAGGTGTTGCGTTAACCAGTCTTTGGTTTTTTAAACTGCATTGGGCGGCATCGGGAAGTTTAAACAAGGTCTGTGATTGCCTAAATTTGTTTAAAGCATCCGATAAAGCCTGAATTTGTTTAATCGTGGTGGGGTTGCCTTCATATCCGACCACATTTTCACCTGGTGCTTTAATGCTGATATAAAGCTGACTGCGTTGCGTTTTAAGGCTGAAATCGACCACTCCGTGTTGGTGAAATGTCTGGTTTGTGTCTTGGGCATTGATTGATGTCATCGTAAAGGCAGTTACCGCCATGACTAAAGCCCGTTTTAATGTATTCATATAAAGCTTTCCTCAAAATTAAATGTGTAAATGATTTAGCTTGAGATGAGCGGAGGGGAGCGAGCCAGATATTCAGGTTTGATTCTAAACTTAATGTTATAAAGGAATGGGCCTATAAAAAATAAACCTATATTGACCAGGTTTAGCTCACCCTCTTGTGCAACAAAATCATCCTGTAGCTCGCTGAGCCATTCGTAGGTGTAAGTTTTAGAATGTGTTGCATTCTGGGTGTCAAAGTTATTGAAAACTAATGCGCAACTAGTACAGACGAACAGCAATATAATAAAGTGGTATAACCACTTAAAGTTTCGATAATTGCTGATCATAAATTCACCAGATTTGTTTGTTTGAGTTAGTTATAACAAAGTTCAGTTTTGCTGTGTACGACCAATTTGGGGAGTTTATGTGGAGATTAACGCGCTTTTAAAATCTATCCTAAGTCTGCGAAAACTGACATTCGGTTTATACTGTTAGATGCAAGTTTGCTAAATAATCTCTTTGCTTTTGGTACCCAGTTTGAAGATAAAAATGAAAAGAAGAGTCTTTATTTTAAAGGTGATAAGCGCTCTAACCATTGCTAGCCTGATGCACTTCAGTCATGCGGCTGATAATTTGCATGTGATTACCGAAAATTGGGTACCTTATAACTATGAGGTAGAGGGGGAAATTGTCGGTGACGCGACAGTTCATATTAAAAAGGTCTTAAAGCGATCAGGTGTTAACTATGATATGACGCTTTACCCTTGGTCACGAGCTTATAAAATAGCCTTAAACAAAAAGAATGTGCTTATTTATAGTTTGGTAAGAATGCCAGTTAGGGAAAAGCTCTTTGTCTGGTCACGACGCATTTTAGACACAGAATTTAGCTCTCTTTATCGACTCAGTGCACGTAATGACATTCAGGTTAATGAGTTGAGAGACATACAGAAGTATAAAATTGGTGTTATTCAGGACAGTATGAATTATCACTATTTAATGGGGTTAGAATTTAATACAGAGCTTCTACCTGTTAGTACTGATCAGAAATTAAATATTAATAACTTACTGCAAGGCCATATTGATATGTTTGCTGCCAGTGATAAAAGCTTTTCACAACTTAGAAAGCAAATGGGTCTATCAGATGCGGTATTTAAGCAAGTCATACCTATTTTTAAAATCGACCCTTATATGGCGTTTAGTAAGGGAACGTCTGCTGAGTTAATCCAAAAAATTAACCAAGCCTATGATGATTTGGTGGCAGAAGGTGAAATCCCTGAATTTCATTAAAGTCTCTTCTTTATTCTTCACCTAATTAAGCTGTTTATTACTTGCCCTGCTGTACTTTAAACCTCGCTCTCGTTAGTCTTTCTAGTAAAAATTGATAAGGATATTAATATGATACGTAATGCTAAGGTGGCAGATGCTAAGGCTATACTTTTGCTTACTAAGCAATTAGCTAAGGAGAGTCGTTTTATGCTCCATGAGCCTGGTGAGCAGGATTTATCCATGCAGCAGCAAGAAGCCATATTAGCTGACTTTACTGGGAGTAAATCTAAGGTTTTTTTGTTGCTTGAACTTGATCAAAAGATAGTGGGCTTTTGTGTTGGCATTGGCAGCAGTGCTAGAAGAAACCAGCATAACCTATATTGTGTCATGGGAATTCAAACAGCCTTCACAGGCAAAGGTCTTGGACGAGAGCTGCTAAACTCACTTGAGTTATGGGCTTCACAATATGGATTTACTCGATTAGAGCTGACAGTCATGGCCCATAATCATAAGGCAATAAAACTCTACCTTTCCCATGGTTTTGAACAAGAAGGCATCAAGCGTCAATCCCTTAAAATAGATGGCGAGTATGTGGATGAAATTTATATGAGTAAACTTTTAGTTTAATAACACATTGTTTAATAAAAGCAGCACCTATGCTTAATTGCTTTTTATCTCATATACTGACTGAGTTTTTACTCGGTGAAATTTTTTATCGCTTGATCCTAAATAGTCAGGTTTTAAGGCAAATAAACACTAAAAAATTCGCATTTACATTGGTTTTAGACGCTAATTCCTTTATCTTTGCGCCTTTAAAATTTTTAGCCTAGATAGCTTGTTTTTTGCACACTTAAAATAAAGTGTACGAAGCAGATCTTAAGCATTTTGCAATATTGAGTGCGAGTCGCTAAACCACTAAACTAGAAGTTGTTCTTCTCTCATCCAGAAGGCAGCGTATTTTATGAAAGGGTAATATCATGGATAAAGTATTTATCAGTGCTCAAAAATTATTAGAAGACTCGTTTGAGCTGGCTCTAAAAATTTACGACAGTGGCTTTCGTCCTGATTATATTGTTGGTGTTTGGCGTGGTGGTGCTCCTGTAGGTATCGCGGTGCAAGAGTTATTGCACGTGTTAGGAGTGGAGTCTGACCACATTGCGATTCGTACCTCTTCTTACGATGCGATTGGAGAGCGAAATAAGAATGTAAAAGTACATGGTCTCACTTACCTAATTAAGCGTTTAGAAGCAGAAGATAGTCTGCTAATTGTTGATGATGTACATGACAGCGGTTTAAGTATTCAACAAACCATTGTTGATATTCAAAAAGCCTGTAAAAAGAATACACCAGAGATTCGTATCGCCACCCCTTATTACAAGCCTAAGAACAACAAGTCTGGTCGTACCCCTGACTTTTATGTTTACGAAACGGATGAGTGGTTGGTTTTCCCCCATGAATTCGATGGTTTAAGCACGGATGAAATTCGTCAGCACAGACCTGAGTTAACGAAAATTGCTAATCGTATTGATGAAATTAAAGGCCAAGCTTAATCCCTAAGGCTTTTATTTTTGTACTAAAAAGCCCTGCTCGGTAGCAACGAGTGGGGCTTTTTTTGATACTATCGAATCGGATAATTTAAAATTTTCAAATGAAGGGATAAAAGTGAACGCTAAGGACTGCCTATTTTTTTCATCTTTATTCTTCTCTCGCCTCGCAGATCAGATCATTCTCTTCTTAGTGCCTTTAGTGATTTTTCAGATTACTGGAAGTGGTGCGCTTTCTGGTTTAGCTTTTTTTATCGAAACCTTACCGCGCTTCTTAGCTTTTCCTATTGCTGGCGTTCTCTGCGATATTCTTTTTCCTTATTCGATCATCTCTGTGAGCCAAAAAATTCGCAGTTTTGTGCTTCCTCTGGGTCTATTAGGTTTTTATTGGATAGAAAGCGTGTATTGGTTGATGGGGGTTGCGGCATTAGTTGGCGGTGCGACTAGCTTTGCCATGATGGCAAGGGAAATGGTTCTGGTACAAAATTTCAATCACATGCATTTTAATAAGGCCCTGTCTTATTCCAGTTTGGCAGATCAGCTAGGTATGGTGCTAGGGCCATTAGTGGCTAGTGTTTTACTCTTATATTTGAATTGGCAGCAAAGCCTCACGCTTTGTATTTTCTTATTCTTGTTATCCGATGTGAGTCTAGGCTATTGGTGGCGTGTCGGACAAAGCAATCAAAGTGTGAAGCCTCAGCCTTTGCCAGAAGCGCTGAAAACTTATTCTTTGTTAACTTGGTTTCAATTTTTTATTAGGCAAATTAATCAGGGAATAAAGCAAATTTTAGACTTGCCGCAATTGCTTCCTGTTATTCTCATCGCCTTTTGTATTAACCTGATTTTAGGGATGACTTTAGCAAGTATGGCGCCTATTTATACGGGGGTATTTGCCCAATCAGAGTCATCCTATGCGTTATTACAAACGTTAGCCGTGTTGTTAAGTATCTTAATTTTACTCCTGATCGCCCGTTTTTCATTTGACCTTTATTGGATGGGTTTTATCGCCTTTATTGCGATGATAATGGGGGCCTTTATTACGTCATTGAGCCAGCACCATTTGCTTTACCTGGTCGGTTTTTTAATGATTATTGGTTTTGATAAGATGTTTAGCGTTTTTTTACGTAGTTTGCGTAAGAAGCTGATCCCAATAAGCAATCTGGGTAAGAGTACGGGGTTGTTAGTGTTATTAAATAATATTGCCCAGCCTATTGCTGGCTTAATCGTCGCCTTGTTAGCAGGAGCCTATTTACTACAAGACTTACTCCTATACACTGCCGTTTCTGTCAGTATTTTAGGTGCTGTTTTAGGTATTTATTTAACCGTTAAGATACGAAATAAGCGTTATTGAGAAAGGTTGCTGGCAAATCATTTAAGGTGGAATAGGAGCTTCACGTTGGATCAAATTAAAGCCCTAACCTTTATTCATTTGTTAGGACTCTCCTAAGTATTTAAGATTTAGGTCTTAAACTTATTCACTTGCTCATTAAGTTCAGATGCTAACCCCATCAACTGATCACTGGCGCTTGATATCTTTTTCGCTCCTTCGGCTGAGTCTTGAGCTGAGCCACTGATCCTAAGGAGTGAAGCATTAATTTCTTCAGACACTGAGCACTGTTGTTCACTGGCAAACGCGATATGAGTATTCATATCAGTGCTTTTGCTAACTGAGTTAGTTATTCCTGTGAAGCTTTCGCTTGCCTCAGCGGCCTTAGTACCAACTAACTCAGCTTCTTGGCGACTACTTTCTGCTGCATCTACAGCAATGCGTGTACCATGTTGGAGTTTTTCAATGGTACTGCGAATTTCTGTGGTAGAGGTTTGAGTTCTTTGGGCTAAGGTTCTGACTTCGTCAGCAACAACAGCAAAGCCTCGACCTTGTTCACCTGCTCTAGCGGCTTCAATGGCGGCGTTAAGGGCTAATAAGTTAGTTTGCTCGGCAATGTCGTTGATCACATCGACAACCGAATCAATACTGACGCTATTTTCATCCACCGTTTTAATCTGATTAGACACATTAACCATGTTTTCTAATAAGGTATTGGTGGCTTGCACCGTATTCTTCATGACGCTATTTCCCTCAACTGCCTGCTCTTGCATACTCTTGGCATTTTGGTTTGCATCCTCTGCATGACTTGCAACATCTTGAGAAGTTGAGACCATTTCATTCATGGCGCTTGCTACTTGTTCGATTTCAACTCTTTGATTATTGATGTTTTTACTGGCGAGTTCACTGATGGCTGTCATTTGAGTCGCGGCACTAGAAACTTGCTGTATGGCTTGGCTAATCCCTAAAATCAATTTACGTTGTTGTTCTTGCATGCTGTTAAAGTTTTGCCCCATTTTAGCTAACTCATCTTTGCCAGAACTTTCGAGCTTGAGAGTCAGATCAGATTGGGTCGCTACTTTATACATAGCTTTATTAAGGGCTGTTAAAGGGACAAAAATAGATTTGAAGGTAGAAAAGCTGGTGAGTATTAAAATGCCTAATATTAGGGCAGAGAGAGACCACATGAGTAGTTTTTGATTTTGATAAACGGATTTGATCTCTTCTCTTTCTTGGCTGGCTACCCTAAGTTGTAGTGCCACCAACTCAGTTATTTTTTCACTAATTGGATCAATCGTGTCGTACAAGGGACCGTTGAATTGACCTAATTGATCTGTCACATTACTTTGCGTACTTGCTTTTAGCGTTTGCTCTAATTGATCTAAAGAGCGGTTCGCATCGATAAATAGCCGCTCTGCTTCTTGAGCCAGCTTAGCTTCTGTTTGAGTCAGATTGGTCGCGATATATTTTTGCCATTTATCCTTAATTTCTTGGCGTGCTTGCTGCACACCTTTGAGTGCTTCTTGGCTTGTCATAATGCCAACATTAGCTTTATTGACCGCATCAATGACAAAGACGGCATAATTATCCGCAATACTTTTTAAATCTTCTAAAGGCACGACTCTATCTTCATAGATTCTGCCAACCCCTTCGTCTGCTTGTTTTAAACCTGTTAAAGAAAAAAATATGAGAATGACGATGGCAACAAGAGGCAAAATTGAGCTGAGTATTAATTTAGCGCGAATGCTAAGCTGGTTGAGTAACATTAACTTCTCCGACAGTTTTTGTTATTTTATATCTTATTTTTAATTTATAACTAATTGTTTTATATGTACTTTTAGAAAAAATTAAATTAACTGAAATTTATTAGTTGTTGATCCTAATTGCTCGGTTACTGATAAGCTTGGTTAAATATATTAAATTAAACGTATATTCAGTTTTGCGCAGGGCGAATCATGTTTCTTTCGATGACGCAATTTACGCTGTCGTAAATCAAGGCGAATTTCTGCTTTGCTCCTGTTGGATAAAGGAAGAAAGTAACGACTTAGATGCAGTAAGACTTGCGGGTAAATGACGTAATAAATGGAGATCAAGGCTGCATGGTCAAAATAAGAGGGGGATGAATAGCGTTTCATATTACACCTTTAAGCCATACTCTTAAGCTCCTTTGGAAGAGTACTGGTGATTTTATTAGCACTTTTTTCCTTGTGTATTATGCCATTGTAGTCAGTTTGGACTCATTCAAGCCAGACTTATTAGACATTTTTGATATATCATATATTACTAAATTAGATATTACTTGTGGGTTTGACAAAAAAAGGCCTCCGAAGAGGCCCAATTAACATGCTTATTTATGTCTGGTTTTTAAACATTGAGCGCGAAAGAGTTAACGCCCTGTTTTCAAATCAGACCATAGACGGTTGCGTACCTTCGCAAGTTTAGAGGGGAGTTGAGAGCTCATATAGAGTTTTGCTCGGGTTGCATCATTTGGGTAAATGGCTGGGTCTTCCATGATCTCAGTATCTATCATATTGTTTGAGTCTGGATTCGGATTGGCGTACCAAACATAGTTAGTGATATTAGCAATGACCTCAGGGCGAAGAATATAGTTAATAAATTTATGGGCATTGTCTGGGTTTTTCGCATCTGCTGGAATCGCTAGCATATCGAACCAGATTTCACTGCCTTCTTTTGGAATGCTATAGACAACTTCAACCCCGTTATCAGCTTCTTCTGCACGAGCCGCTGCTTGAAATACGTCGCCAGAAAATCCAACCGCGACACAAGTATCGCCATTGGCTAAATCATTGACATATTGAGAGGAGTGGAATTGCTTGATGTAAGGCCTAGCGCCTTTAAGTGCCTTACCTGCTGGACTAGTGGGTTTGAAATCAGAGCGTTTACTCTTACCTATGTCTTGGCCTGTGTAATGAAGGGCAATGGTGACCATTTCGTCGGGAGAGTCCAAATAAGTGACCCCACAGTTCGCCAGCTTTTCCATATATTCAGGTTTGAAAATAAGGTCCCAGCTATCCACTGGTGCATCTTCACCGAGTGCTTTAGCAACCATTTCTGGATTATAGCCTATGCCCGTTGTGCCCCATAAATATGGTACGCCATACTTATTATCCGGGTCTTTTTTTTCTAAGGAGGACATTAGAAATGGGTCCAGATGATGCCAGTTTGTTAACTTGCTTCTATCTAAGGGTAGAAACACGCCTGCTTTAATTTGCAATTCCATAAAGTAAGAACTGGGTACAACAAGGTCATAACCCGAATTGCCCGCTAGTAGCTTTGCTTCTAATGTCTCATTGCTGTCATAGACATCGTAAGTCACCTTGATGCCGGTTTCTTTTTCAAAGTTGGCAATGGTGTCCTCGGCGATATAGTCAGACCAGTTATAAAGCTTGAGCTCCTCTTGGGCCTGTACTTGTGTTGCTAAGGTGCAAGCTAGGGTTAAGCTAGATAAACCTAGGGTAAAGCGGGATGTTAACTTGGTTTTCATCTGAATAGCCTCTTTTATCTGTGTTAGGGCCTGCTATCCCATAACATTGGTTGTTTTTGCTTTAAAGTTGAAAAATTAAAATCTTATACGTTGAGTAATAAAAACTCCCTTTCCCAAGAGCTGATAACCTTATGAAAAGTTTCAAACTCCGCACGTTTAACGCCGATATAGGCTTCAACAAATTGAGATCCCATAATATCGGTTAATTCAGGGCATTCCTCTAGGAGTCGTAAGCCTTCTTCTAATGAACGGGCAAGCTCAACCGTATCGCCTTCTTCAGCGGCGGCATCTGACGTGGGCTTGGTGGGTTTTAGCTGTCCTTTTAGTCCTAAATAACCACACGCTAAACTGGCTGCTATCGCTAAATAAGGGTTGCTATCAGCCCCAGGGAAGCGGTTTTCAATACGAGTGGCGGCTTTTGGTGCTGCCGGTGCTCTAAGACCCGTGGTGCGATTATCTATGCCCCATTTCATATTGATTGGGGCTGAGATTTCTGGGGCAAAGCGGCGATAGGAATTCACGTTTGGTGCAAAAAAGCTGATGGCGTGAGGCGTGAATTTTTGCAAACCACCAAGGTAGTGATAAAAGTGTTCGCTAAATTGCTCGGTGTCACTGGCAAAGATGTTTTCACCGGTTTTTACATCAATCAAACTTTGATGAATATGCATTGAACTGCCGGGTTCTTTTTGCATAGGCTTAGCCATAAATGTCGCGTAGATACCATGTTGCATGGCAGTTTCACGCAAGGTACGTTTGAATACAAATACCTGATCCGCAAGGTCCAGTGGATTGCCATGTAGGAAGTTAATTTCCATTTGCGCAGCACCGGTTTCATGGATGAGAGTATCCACATCAAGTCCTTGAGCTTCACAGTATTGGTAGAGGGTATCTATTACAGGATCAAATTCATTCACCGCGTCTATGCTATAGGACTGGCGTGCGGTTTCACGACGGCCTGAACGACCTATGGCTGGTTTTAATTCAGAGTCAGGGTCATTGTTTTTCTGAATAAGGTAGAACTCAACTTCAGGGGCAATAACGGGCTTTAGGCCTTCTTTTTCATAAAGTGCGAGCACTTTCTTAAGCACAGAGCGGCTGGCAAGCGGGTGCAGTTCACCTTCTACTGTATAGCAGTCATTGATGACTTGTGCCGTGGGTTCGTTCGCCCAAGGAACAAAACGTAGCGTATTCGCATCCGGTGTTAACACCATGTCTCTGTCACTGGGGTCGACAATATCATAGTGATTGTCTGCCCAATCCCCTGTGACGGTTTGAACCAGCAGGGTTTCGGGAATACGGCCACCTTTTTCATCTAGAAATTTTTTAGTGGGGTAAAACTTGCCGCGGGCGTTGCCTGTCATATCTGGCAGGGTGGACTCTACTTCTGTTATTGCATTGTCTGTGAGAAACCGCTTTATGGCTTCCATAAATCACCTTTTTGTATGGACTATGGTTCATAGTTTGGCAGACGAATATCGCTATGCCTAATATCAAATTGTAATCTTGAAGATGATGATAGAAAAATATTAAACCGAATCATCATTCGCTTTTAGATTATTTTAAAGAAATTATTAAAGCAATAGGAAATGAAGAATAAATACTAAAAAATGGTGCTTGTAAGTCTAATTAATCCGAATTAATATTCGGTTTGTTGTTTTTTTATATATTAACGCCATAAGCCAATAGTGAGTTATTTGTTTTATGCTTTGGAGTACTAAATGAGATTGACGGGTTACGACACTTCTTATTATCTGGACTCTGCGAATGCGAAAAAAGAGTTCGCGAGCCTTGAAGGTGATCATGTCTTTGATGTGTGTGTAATAGGCGGTGGCTTTACTGGCTTATCTGCCGCCCTGCATTTAGCGGAAAAAGGCTATAAGGTTGCCTTGTTAGAAGCAGAAAAAGTGGCTTGGGGAGCTTCAGGTCGAAATGGTGGTCAAGTTTGTCAGGGGCATAATATGTCTCATCAAGACATGATCGCCAAGGTTGGCAAGGAAAACGCCGACCTATTGTGGCAAATGTCATTGGATTCGGTGGATCTGGTAAAAGACCTGATTGAAAAGCATAAAATCCAATGCGATCTTAAACAAGGTGTCTTGCATGTGGCGAATAAAGCCAAACATTGCGATGAGCTAAAGCAGAGCGTGGATTACAAACAGAACAAGCTTAATTATCAAGATATTGAGTATCTAGATAAAGCGCAAGTATCCTCCATGTTAGGGTCCGATAAATATCATGGAGGGGAATATTGGAAACAAGGTGCGCACCTTCATCCGCTTAATTATGCTTTAGGCTTGGCACAAGCAGCAGATAAAGCGGGTGTCAGTATTTTTGAAGACAGTCGAGTGACAGATTATCAGACGGGATCGGAAGTCCAAGTGAACACAGAAAAAGGCTGTGTGAAAGCCAAGTTTATGCTGCTGGCCTGTAATGGTTACTTGGGGAATTTAGAACCAAGAATCGCGGGTAAAATTATGCCGATTAATAATTTTATCTTAGCCACAGAGCCCTTAACTGATGAGATGTGCGCCCGTATTAATCCGCAAGATGTGGCGGTAGCGGATTCAAAATTTGTGATCAATTACTTTAAGTTGTCTGCGGATAATAGGCTTTTATGGGGTGGTGGTGAGAACTACACGGCTAAATTTCCTTCAGATATAGGCCAGTTTGTGCGTAAGTATATGCTGGAATTTTATCCTGAACTGAGTCAAACCAAAATAGATTATGGTTGGGGAGGCACCTTAGCTATCACGTTAAATAGAATGCCATTTTTCCAACGTATTGAGTCGAATGTCTTGGTAGCACAAGGTTATTCAGGTCATGGTGTTGCCATGGCAACCCTAGGCGGCAAACTCATGGCCGAAGCGATTGATGGTCAAAGCCGTGGTTTTGATGTCTTCGCGCAAATGCCATCTCCAAGTTTTCCCGGAGGCACCTTATTACGTTGGCCTGGGCTTGTCGCAGGTATGCTCTATTACTCATTGAGAGATAGATTATTCTAGAAAAGCTAGGAGAGAGTTTAATCTCTCCTAGCCTGTTTGCTTTATAATGGCTTAGAATTGCACTAATCCAATATAAAGCGAAACCGGAACCTCTTTAATGCCGCAAGCGTCATCTAATCAAGCCTCAACTGAGAAAGTGAAAAAGCAAGATCTCACCCGCCGTTCTGCCCCTGTGCAGGGACGTTCGAAAGAACGTTCTAAAAAGATTATGGATGTGACGAGCGAGCTACTTGAGAGGGTAGGTTTGGATGACCTCACTACAGTATTGATTGCCAAAGAAGTCGGTATTTCGGTGGGTTCTTTATACCACTATTTTCCGAATAAGCATGCCATCTTGTATGCCATGGCCAGTGAGTGGCTAGAGGAAATAGAAAAGGTATTAACCAAGATCAGTGCTTGGGATATAGAAACCATCCTCCTTGATGATTTGCTTGAGCAAATATTAGCTCTCAACCTGAAAGCCTATAAAAAACAAAAAGCCATTTTAACCTTGGTACAGGCGATGTTTTCTGTCCCTGAGCTGCGTAGCTTAGATACAGAGCATGATGAGCTTGTCATCTCCCATATGGCAGCCTTATTTAAACGTATGGGCATCCACTCTCATATTAAAGAGAGAGAAAGGCTAGGACGCTTGTACCTTGAGACTAGCCATAGTGCATTCTTGGTGGTGGTTAACCAAAACCCAGAGCGCGCAAAACGTACTCTGGCGGATCTTAAACTTATGCTATTGGCCTTGTTGAAGCAGCACCTTAGTTAGGTTTCTGACCTCGAATACTTTTAAATAAGCTTTTATCTGTCAGATTGTGTCCTAATTCGGATACAAGTATCGCTACGAGAATAAGCAGGGCACCTAGGCTGCCTTTAACGCCTAAAACTTCCCCTAAAAAGACCCAAGCAGAGAGAAACGCAAAGACAGGTTCAGTGGCAAAAATTAAGGCGACTTTGGCAGGTTCCAAATGGCGCTGACAGGCTGACTGTGCCCAGTAAGCGTAAGCACTGCCAAGTAGGCCTGTGATTAGAATGCCACTGAGTACGATAGGGTCGAGCAAGATACTGATATCAAAGGAACTGCTCATGGCTTTTTGGCTGATTAGCTCGGGCGCTAGCGCTAAGGCAATCAGACTATAAATAGCGACCGCCGCCATTTGTATGATGCTTAAGCTGATAATGGGCAAGTTCACCACAAATTTGTCGGTGAGTAGAATATGAAAAGCAAAGGCACAAATGAGAACCAGACTGTCTCCTTGATTAAAACTGAGTTTATCCCCGATTGTCAGTAAATAAAGGCCGAATGTGGCGAAAATGACCCCAAGCCAAACATGCCAGCTGGCACTTTGCCTGAACACAAGAAAAGCCAGTACAGGGACAAGTGGCACGCTAAGGCCAGTAATAAAGCCCGCATTCGCCACACTGGTAAAACGCATTCCTTCTGTTTGCGCATAAAACCCAATAAAGAGCAGAAAGCCTAGACTAAAGCCTGCTAAGAAAAGACGCCCTAAAGCGTCTTTATCAATCATTTCTTTTTTAATGAAATAAAGTGGTAGTAGGGCAAGGCTTGCTAGGGCAAATCTCAAGGCATTGAATAGGTTGGTTGAGACCTTAGCCACGGCTAAATCCACTAGCACAAATTCGGCTCCCCAGATGAAGGCCACTGAAAAAAGAATAAAAAAGGCTGTGCGAGCGGATAACCCTGTCATAGAAAGGCCCTAATAAAAGGTTAGAGAAGGGTGAATCTGATGTTCACCCTATATAGATCACGCTTTAAATTAGACGCCGAGTTTATCTCTTAAGTTATAGTACCAAGCCCCCATGGCGGTATAAGGAATACGCAGTGCTTGCCCACCTGGGAAGGGATATTGTGGCAGACCTGCAAACACATCAAAGCGTTTAGCGTCGCCTTGGATCGCATCACAAATGACTTTACCAGCTAAGTGCGAGCAAGTGACGCCATGGCCACTATAGCCCTGAGCATAATAAATATTGCTGCCAATTCGGCCTAGCTGAGGCAGGCGCATTAGCGTTAGCAAGAAGTTACCTGTCCAAGCAAAGTCGACTCTGACGCCTTCAAGTTCTGGGAAGGTTTTGAGCATTTTAGGGGTAATAAGTGCTTCTATTTTATCGGGTTCACGGGCGCCATAAGTTACACCACCGCCATAAATAAGACGGCCATCACCCGAAAGACGGTAATAATCGAGTAGGTAGTTACAATCTTCTACACATTGGCCGTTTGGTAGTAGAGCATCTTGTTGGGCTTGGCTTAGTGGTTCTGTGGTGATGACTTGGGTACCACAAGGCATAGCTTTGGCTTGAAGTTTAGGTACTAGACCTTCTAAATAAGCATTACCTGCGACAATCACATAGTTTGCTGTGACACTGCCTTTTTCGGTACGTACGACCGCTCTTTCGCCTTCTTCTATGCCTATTACCTTTGAGTCTTCATAAATAATTCCCCCTAGGCCTTCAAAGGCTGCGGCTTCACCTAGTACCAAGTTTAGCGGGTGGAAGTGACCGCCTGACTTATCTAATAAAGCACCTGCGTATCTATCACTACCAATATAGTTTTGCACATCGGTTGCAGATAAAAGCTCAAGATCTTGATGACCATGGGATTCCCACAGTTTCTTTTTACCTTCAAGCTCACGCATCTGTTTTGGGTTACAAGCGGCAAAGATACCACCGTCTTTTAAGTCACAATTAATTTGGTAGTCTTTGACGAAACGGCGAATGACCTTGGCACCTTCAAAGGCCATCTTACCCATTTCTTGACCTGTATTTTGGCCATAATGTTTTTCGATAAAATCGACATCACGGCTATAACTATGAACTATTTGGCCACCGTTACGGCCCGACGCACCAAAACCAATGCGTGTTCCTTCTAGAACTGTGACACTAAAACCTTGTTCAGCTAAATGAAGGGCACTGGACATGCCTGTAAAACCTGCACCGATGACGCAGATATCGCTGCAGATGTCTGCTTCGAGGCTCGGGCGCTGTACTTTATCGTTCGCAGATGCGGCGTAATAAGATGTGGTATGTGAAGACTGTGACATAATCTTTCTCTTATTCTGTTACCCAATATAGGTCTGGATAAACATTATTGATCTCGACACTACCGAACTCTATGGGTATGTCTCTTTTTTAATAAGATACGTCTTGCACCTGTTCGTGGGATATACCCAGAAAGGTATATTTTAAGCAATAACATCATTTTAACCTGCCATCCAAGTAATTTATGGGTCGCGACAATTTGTCTCTGTTAGAGGACAAAAACAGCTTGTATCATGACTTTCTGCTATTAGTCGGCACACTAAAATTGGCCAAGGGTCGGAGGGTAAAAAAATGGAGCTCACAAGAAAAAAACCAAGGGACTTTGTTTATATTGATGAGCTAAGAGAAGCGGATGCAGATTGGCCAAATTACTTTTTGGGTAATAAGGTCTGGGTATTTTTTGACTCTTACGATGCTAAATTAGCCGGTGATGAACCTTATTCTCGGATTGTTGTTTGTTGTGATAATGAGACGGGCTGGACCTTGCATAAGGGCTGTACTGAATTGGATCAGGTTAGAGATGTTGCCAACAAGATTACGACACCTATTTCGCAGCAGCAGTTGATTGAGCTTGGCTTCACCAAATGGCATGGTTGGTACGAATAAGGGTGTGATATCTATGCACTAGTACTCTTCTATTACATGCTTTGTGCCTCAATATTTAATTCAGTGAGTCTGTTATCTGATTAAAACGTCCCTTGGCTAAAAGGCTTTTATACATGCGTTGGGTATATAAAAGCCTTTTAGCCTTGGATCAGTGGTTTAGATTAAAGCTTGGATTGAATGTTTGCTATCTCTGCACGCCATAGCTCTTGTCGCTTTAAGTCTTCTTCTAGTAGCGTTTCAAGCTCAATTAAGCACTATTGATATACACAATGATTTTCACAATTTATTTTTGATTAATTGTGCCGACACTTGGCGAGCCTTGATTAAATGCTTCCACGGCCTGATCCCATGCAGGTTGATTAATATTGAGAGCTGAATGCAAGTAAGCTGTTGTGAGCCTTTGCACTGCTAAGACTCTATCCGGGTCTTCATCTGTTGTATCTGTTACCCCATATCCTGTGATTCCTCCAAGGAGGTGCTCACCGCCATGTAAGGTTAGAAGGGCATTTGCCCCTGGGCTTAGTGTGTAAGGTTCGATAAACCAATCTGGACCACGACTACTAAGTGGAGAATCATCTTGATCACCAGCAACCACCATTGTGGGTGTTTTTAGCTCAGTAAAGCTAGGGCTCATAAAAGAAAAATGCTCTGCTGCAAAAGGTGAAAGAAACTCGCCACCTAACCCTGTTGCAGATAATAAAACACCAGCGCGAATACGTGAGTCTGATTTATCTAACCCTAAGTGACCGTCAGTCCCAATAACGCGAGCGCCGAGTAGCATTCCAACTGTCTGGGCACCGTATGAATGGCCAACTGCTGCAATCTTAGAATAATCTAAGCGACCTTTAAGAAATGGTACGCTGTTTTCAATTACTGATAAATTGTCGAGGATATTCGTCATATCAGCTAAGCGATGCTGCCATATATTTGGTGTTCTAGGATCTGTTGGTGAAAGTCCCAAGGTCTTAGAGTCTAAGAAAGTAGGCTGAATCACCACGAAGCCATTCTCTGTCCAATAATCAACAAGTGGTGTGTAGTCGCGCATGGACTTAGCAAATCCGTGTGCCAATAAAATAATTGGAAGATGATTACCTTGTGCAGGTGCGGAAATTTTTATTTGTAAATCTAACTGACGATAGTCTGCTGACAAAGTAATTGGACTATAACTAAAAGCGGCTTTAATTTCGGATGACTGAATTATCATTTTCTTTTCCTCGATAGCGTTGTTTGTGTTGATTCGCAAAAAGTTAGTGGTGGTTTGCCGTTGTCGATGAGCTCCTGTGTTTTATCTGATACATGGCCCCTTGAACTTGCTGAATAAGAGGGCTAGCTTGTCATTTTTTGTGTTTTACTAACCTTTTAAAATAAGTTCATTTGTCTGTTATATGACCGAGAGAACGTGCGGGCCCAGCCAACTGGTTACGTGCTTTTTCCCAAGTGAAATCATTCGAATCGAAGGCAGATTTTAAATATGCCCAAGTAAGTCTTTGAGTTGCGGCTAAGGTATCAGGTGACTCATCACTTGTTTCCTTTGCATCGTAACCAGCAATACCACCTAGGCCATGCTTAGCGCCGTGCAAAGTAAGAAGCAGATCAATGCCTGGCGCTTCTTTGAATGGGTCTGTATACCATTCAGGGCCTTTAATCGACATGAAGGTGTTATTGTCGGCATCTCCTACGACAGATAAGGCTTGCGTTTTTAGATACCTAAAATCTGGGTTTAACTCAGTAAAATTTGTTCGGGCAAACTCACTTAAACTGTCTCCACCTTTGCCAGGTGCAGCAAGTAATACTCCTACCTTAATGCGGGGTTCAAATGTGCTGACATCCCTATCCTTTATTCGTCGGCTGTCTGTTAGATGAGCACCTAATAACATGCCGACTGTTTGACCGCCCATAGAGTGGCCGACAGCAGCAATGTTCTGATGATTTATTCGACCTTTAAGTGCTGGTATTCCTGATTCAATATTTTCTAACTCATCTAAAATGAGTTTCATTTCATTTACGCGTTCTCGCCAAAATAATGGCGCATCACTTTTATTAGAATCAAATCCAGCCACTTTCGAATTGGCATGTGTCGGTTGGATGACGACAAAGCCATGTTCAGCATAGAAATTTACTAAGGGCCCGTAACCGTCTTTCGAAGGCAGATAGAGTGAGGGGCCGTCTCCATGTGAAAATAATACGACAGGTAGATTCTCTCCTTTTACCGGTGCAGTAATGCGCAGCTCAAGCGGGTGAGGTCTGCGACTAGATTCAATTAAAACTGGCGAAATTGAGATGGTTTGCTCTGCTTTTGAAACAGGTAAGTGCTGTGCAATATCAATTAAATTATTCATAGATGCTCTCCTCTATATCTCTGAAAATATGATAGAGGTGGGGTATTGATGGATAAATATGAAATTCATTAATGGCTTGTTCGTTATTTTGGAACAATCAGATTCGTCATGAATAAGAGATTGAAAAGAAAGGGATAATCGACTTAGTATGCTAATCTTTAATGATAAATTAAGGTGTTTTGTCTTTCGATGTTTGTTTAGTGCCGCATTAAAATCTTACTTTTAGGAGCCTAATATTATGGACAAAATGCAAACCTACCTAGTGTTTGCAACAGTGGCTGAGCAGCTTAGTTTTACTAAGGCTGCAGATATCTTAAATCTCCCACGAGCGACTGTATCTACTAGTATTCAAAGTCTTGAAGCAAGGTTAAGGGTACAACTTTTAAATCGGACTACTCGAAGGGTTTCATTAACGCTAGAAGGCCAAGTTTTTTTAGAGCGTTGTCAAACTGTGTTAACGGAAATCGATGATTTAGAAAAATCATTTCAACAATCGACAGGTAAATTAGATGGACGTATTAAAATAGACATGCCTGTCAATTTTGCTCGTGAAATAGTGCTCCCTCGTCTGTTTGAGTTTAATAATAAATTTCCCGAGATAGAGATAGACCTGAGTTCGCATGATACTTTTATCGATGTTGTAGGAGAGAGTGTCGATTTAGTTATTCGAAGAGGTGACTATTCGGATAGCAATTTTGTCGTACGCAAACTTATGAATGTTAGTATCGGCAATTATGCTAGCCCTGCTTATCTTAAAGAGAGAGGGGTGCCTAAAAATCTAGATGATTTGAAACATCACTCTTTAGTCACTTATTCACCTTCTTTAGGCAACAAAACAGGTAACTTTAATTATCTATATGATAGAGAAGTTAAAAAAGTATCAATGCGAACTAGTATTAATGTTAATAGCACAGTTTCTTATACTGATGCTTGTCTTGGAGGCCTTGGTATTGCGCAACTTCCTAAGGAAGCCGTCGGAAGTTATGTGCTTCAAGGTAAGCTGATTGAAGTGTTGCCGAACTATGCAATGCCTAAATCTCAGATTGATTTAATTCATTTGAAAAATAAAAAAGTTTCTCGTCGGGTGCTGGTGTTTATAGATTGGCTTCTTGCAATTACTTCAACGTTTAGATAATACATTTTTATTATTTGAGTGATTAAAACGCCCCTTGGCTAAAGGCTTTTATACATGCGTTGGGTATATAAAAGCCTTTTAGCCTTGGATCAGTGGTTTAGACTAAAGCTTGGATTGAATGTTTGCTATCTCTTCACGCCATAGCTCTTGTCGCTTAGGTTTTTGCCGCTTCTCTTTTCGCTTTAAATCCTCTTCTAGTAGCGTTTCAAGTTCAATTAAGCGTTCTAACATCTGTTCTTCATTTAACGCTCTATCTGAGTGTTCGTTTTGCGTTATAGCAAATTGCTCATGAGTCTCACTGAATTCCTGTGAGCTTGAGCTTATCATTCCTTGTTTTGCTATAGACTGATAGGCCTCTTCAGCGCTTATGTGCTCGATTAATACGCCATCTTGAATCAACCAAAAGCGATTGCAGGCCTGCTCAATCAAGCTGCGATCATGACTAACAAGAAGACTGGCACCGGTAAACTCATTCAGGGTGTTAATAAGCTCTTCTTTACCTTCCATATCTAGGTGGTTTGTTGGTTCATCTAGGAAAAGTAAGTGATACTTAGCCAGCGTTAACCCAATAAAGAGTAAGCGAGCTCGCTCACCACCACTTAATGAAGATACTTTTTGAGTGTGACGTGCATATTCAAAACCAGCACTAATGAGTGCGCGTTTACCCTGTTCATGACTAATGGAACCGAAATGGCTTAAGGCATCAATGAGTGAACTCTCGTCATCAAGCTGATTTTGGGATTGATCGTAATACCCTAAACGGCATCTATCATGGAAGGTGACGGCTGTTACTTCTTTTTCATCCCTTTTTCCTACTTTTTCTGTTGGTTCTGCTTTAGTGAGGGTGTGTGTCTGTGTCTTTTGCAGATAAAGTCGATGCAATAGGTTTAACAAGCTAGATTTGCCACAGCCATTACTGCCAAGTACCGCAATACGATCTCCGCTCTTGATTCTCACTTCTATCATTTGAAAGAGTACTAGCGCACTGTTTGGTGGGCAGAGTTTAAAGGGAGTGGTTTCGAATAAACGCTTGGCCGGTAAGTCTTCACCTTGTAGTTTTAAACACCAAGGTGTGCCGTCACTGAGTTCGGTTTGCTCTTCTTGAAGACGCTCTTTTCTGGCGTACATGGTTTTAGCTTTACGGGCGAGGTCTTCATTGTCATAAACTTTGCCCCAAGTGGCTAAGCGTTTAGCGCTTTTTTCAATACGATCGATTTCTTTTTGCTCACCTTGATGGCGTAACTTATCTTGTGCGTCTTTTTCCTCTAGTGCTGTTCTAGCTTGAGAGCAAGATAAAGCAAAATGATGCAGGGCTTGGTCACGCATAATCCAGGTAGTATTTGTAATCGCATCCAGTAAAACTTGATCATGGGAGACTAAAACAAAGGCGCCTTTCCAATTCTTTAAAAAGCTTTCGAGCCAAATTAAAGACGGCAGATCTAGATGGTTACTGGGTTCATCCAGTAAGAGTAAATCTGGCTCATTAATAATGGCACGGGCTAAAAGAAGTCGCATTTGCTGACCCCCGCTACAATGACTAACTAGCATTTGATATTCATGCTCAGCAAAGCCTAACTCGGATAGTATTAACTCTGCTCGCCAATACTCAGTCTCATCAAGAGTCTCGGCTAACGCATTAATTAGGCTGCTAGAGTCTAAGCTTGACGGAATATGTTGTTCTACATAACTCATCAAACAGTGATTTGCCTTAGCAATATTACCTTCACTGGCGTCATATTCGCCATTGAGTAATTTTAGTAGGGAGCTTTTACCGCAACCGTTATGGCCGATAAGACCAATTTTGTCGCCACTTTGAATTGTGAAATTTAGTGCTTTAAATAAAGGGGTGCTTGAATGTGCCAGTGTTAGGGATTGTGCTGTTAAAAAAGTGCTCATAATATTCTCAAGAATTTTTGGCGCAATAAGGCCGTTGTCAAAGCTGACAATAATTCTTCGAACAAGAGTGAAGGTGTTCGGGTGAGACTAAGGCCTGTTTTAGACAGTCTGTCGCTCAGTGGTAAAAATTTCGCTCAAGTCGAGATTATCGCAGCGCGATATCAAAAACGCTTGAGCGGATACGAATACCGAAAAGGCGTGGGTTGGTAACACACCACAAAGACATAGAATCCTCCTTAAATTAGTTATGTATTCAGCATTAGTTTTAATTCCATCGAGTATCCACTTTATCAGCATTGATTTTAATGTACAGAGA
Organism: Marinomonas sp. MED121; assembly: GCF_000153025.1. Taxonomy (GTDB): domain Bacteria; phylum Pseudomonadota; class Gammaproteobacteria; order Pseudomonadales; family Marinomonadaceae; genus Marinomonas. The sequence goes on along the minus strand of NZ_CH672429.1, from coordinate 1,500,782 downwards.
CAAACGTCATAAAATAGCTTGATTAAAGGCTTCTAATTTGCCCATTACATAGGTTTTTAGTTGTAAATAATTCAGTGGAATCTAGTAGTTAGCTGCTATGCTTAAAGAAAGGCTTAATTCACAGGGAGTGGTTAAGTCTTTTTTGTAGGAGGCATCAAACCTCCTTTTTCCGTATTTTCTTCAGACTTTTTGATCAAGGAGTGATCATGAGTTTAGCGAGAGTTTATAGCCGCGCCCGTGTGGGTGTTGATGCCCCTCTAGTCATGGTAGAAACCCATATTTCAAATGGTCTTCCCGCTCTTAATATCGTTGGTCTTCCAGAAGCCGCTGTTAGAGAAGCCAAAGACAGAGTACGAAGTGCGATTATGATGAGCCAATTTGAGTTTCCTACACGGCGCATTACGATTAATTTAGCCCCAGCGGATTTACCCAAAGAAGGCGGTCGCTACGACCTCGCAATCGCGGTAAGCATTCTCTCTGCCTCAGGCCAATTGGGGGAGCTTGAGTTAGATGCTTTAGAGTTTGTTGGTGAGCTAGCCTTATCAGGAGACATTCGTGGTGTGCCAGGCTTATTGCCTTCTGCAATAGCGGCCAGTGAATCAGGTCGGCAATTGATTTTGCCTAAAGATAATCAAATGGAAGCTGCCTTGGTGGAATCTAATCACCTAGCGGCGGTGCACCTTACTCAAGTTACCAGCTTTTTAATGAAGCAGTCTTTTTTGAACCCTTGTATTGCTGAATCAATACAAAAAAGGGAAAAACAATATAAGGATATGGCCGATGTAAAGGGGCAATTTCAAGCAAGGCGTGCCTTAGAAGTCGCTGCTGCTGGTGGCCATAATCTTTTATTTATTGGTCCACCTGGTACAGGTAAAACCATGTTGGCGTCACGTTTACCAGGCATTATGCCGAGTATGACAGAGGCCGAATCCCTAGCGGTTGCCAGTGTGCAATCTGTGTCAGGGCGAAAAATGGGGGCTGACTGGTTCTGGCAAGAAAGACCTTTTCGCTCACCTCATCATTCAAGTTCTGCCGCCGCTTTAGTGGGCGGTGGTGTAAGGAACATTGTTGAATGATAATTCACATCGATAATTGATAATATAAGTTGATATTTGATATTAGAAAAAGTCTTGTTGAACTAGGATTTTATAATTATAAGTAGAACAATTCTTCTACTTCGTGTTGGGTTGATGAGCAAAAAAACTGGTAGGAGGTTCTGCCTATTGGAACATGTTTATATAGCTCTACTCTCTAAGTACTTGCGCACTGAATCAAACGTTAATATTGAAGGGCTTGTTATTAGTTTCTCTTTAATACTTTGGCCTTGAAAAATAGGATGGTTAACAGGTCTATTCCAAAAATCATGTTCGTGGCCTTTAGGGGATGATAAGGCAATGGCTTTGTGGATTCCTAATAATAAAGATAATCGATCAACTATATCAACCTTTAGTTCCACGCCACGCTCTTCAGAAGCTTTCTTTAGCCATGATTTATATGTGTTAGGTGAAACGCCCCCTAATAATGTGCTTATTTGGTGAAGTGATAAATCCCAGTGTTTTGGGTCCCTTTTCTCTTCAATCCACGTTAAAGCGACAGCATTAATGTGATCGACTGAATTGTGAGTTCTTCTCATAGCAACTTCCTATCAAGGTTAAACTAGATATAGTATAGCTGTTTAGATCGTTTTCTTAGAGGTTTTCATTGGGGTGATTGATGCTACCTTCTCTTTAGGTGGCTAAAACTTAGCCCCTTCAGTTGATAATTTAAGTTGATGTTTGATATTAGGAAAAGCATAAATGAACTAGAATTGTATTTATATAAATAGAAAGAATTTTTTAAGTTACGTGTGACATTATTGATTGGAGCGTTTAAGTCGATTTGTTTTTTCGCAAAAAAACTTTTTGACTTGGGTTCTTATGCAAGAAGTATCATCAGCCTTTCTGATTGGTTATTACCTAAGAGTTGTAAGGATTAGGAGTGAACTATCGTGCCGTCTTTTAAACTTGATAGCATTTTTAATGTCGTTACAAGCCATCCAGAAGAGTCGAATGAACTGCAACTTCGTGCTGATTTTATTATTGTAATCAGAGATATCATAATTGATAAAGGCTGGAAGCATGAAGATGTGGCCAAGAAGCTTTTGATTACTGAAATGAGAGCGAATGATTTACTTAATGGTCGAATCGAAACGATTTCTACCAGCTTGCTAATAACTTACTTATATCGGCTCGGTTTTCGTTTTAATCCCGTTTACGAAAATCATAAGCTATCCGTTTCTGTGCAAACTGTAACGTAAAAATATCACGATTAAACGTGTATATTGCGGAATGATTTCAGAGGCTTTTAAAGTTATGAATACCACCTCATTCTGCATACAAACTATAGGCTTCTATAGTCTAAGGTTTACTAAACTAAAGATCATTGATACTGATATCTATTTCTGCTGACTCTTTTCGTTTTTTGACTAATTGGGCTAACTCTAAATCATCTAATTTATCGACTAACATTTCGTAGTACTCTGCTGGAATACAGTAAAAAACAGGCTCATTTTTGTTAATAATAGCCAAAGGGAGCCCTCCTGCTACAGAAATGGCCAACATCGGATTTTGTTTGAACTCGCTGATATTTACTGAATAATCAGCGAGTATTGGACGAACAGTTTTCATAGTCTTCTCACTAACAATCTACTTAGTTTTTTAGCAGGCTAACCATGAGCCTATATGGAGCTAAAAAATCTGAATTCTGAGGTTATTCTAGGCGCTTTCAGTCGTTGTTGCACCTTACGATCGCATTGTCACTATTAAGACACCTTAGTTTATATTTTCATTTAATACTGATGTATTCCACTTCATATTGAGATTATCAATGCATGGGCTTAAACGCATCACTGCTTGCTTTTATGACGAACTTAGGCAAGTTATTACTCAGTGTTTAGCAATAACTTGCCTAAAAGAGAGCGTTAAGAAGTTAGAAGTTGAGTCATATGGGAAGTGTGATGTATTGGTTTAAATTTTGCTTGTGCTGGGTTGCTTTTAACAATATGGATATTACTAAATGGCACTTAATAGCGGACTGCAATTTACCCTCTCAGTAGAGGGTTTACCTGAGACAGTGTTTGTCGTCACACAATTTAAAGGACAAGAGTCCCTCTCACGCTTATTTCAGTTTGATGTGTCGCTGGCGAGTCGTGATGAAAAGATCACAGTAGACCAGGTGTTAGATAAAAATGTCAGTTTGAGTGTCTGGCAAGATGGCTTTATTACACAAAAATGGCAGGGTATTGCTCAAGCGTTTGAGCGTGGGGATACAGGGCTGCACCACAGTTTTTACCGCTTAGAAATGGTACCCGCGTTTAAACGCTCGACCTTAAGGCACAATAGCCGTATTTTTCAGCTTCAATCCGCGCCAGAAATTATTGCCCTCTTATTGGAAGAAATGGGGATTACAGAGTATGCCTTTTCAACGGCAAGGGTATGTGAACAAAGAGAATACTGTGTTCAATATCGTGAAACCGATTATGATTTTATCACTCGCCTTGCAGCTGAAGAAGGCCTGCTATTCTACTTTAGCCACCTGGATGATAAGCATACTTTAGTTTTCAGTGATGACAGTCAAAACCTGCCAATTTTACCTCTGCCTGCAAGTTATAATGCGTTAGGTGGAAGTAAAGCGAGCCAACCCTATGTGCGTACTTTTAAGCGTTATACCGAATCGGATGTATCCTCTGTGCAACTGAAGGACTATAGCTTTAAACGCCCTGAATACAGTTTTTTGCACGAAGCTATCGGTACTGAACTAGATGCTCAACACGCTACTTATGAATACTATGATTATCCTGGCCGTTATAAATCCGATGACAGTGGTAAAGCTTTTTCGCAGTACCGACTTGATGCCCTAAGAAAAGAGGCAATCACAGCCAAAGGTGAAAGTAACCTTGCTAGTTTAATGTCTGGCCATAAAGTTAGCTTACTTGAGCATCCGCAAGAAGAGTGTAATCAAGACTGGTTAATCGTCAGTATCGAGCACGCAGGTACTCAGCCCCAAGCCTTAGAAGAAATGGGCGGCGAAGGGGCAACCACCTATAACAACCAGTTTGATGTGATTCCAGGTGCTCGCCAATGGCGTCCAAATGTGAATAGCAAACCCTGTGTCGATGGCCCACAAATCGCAACGGTTGTTGGCCCTGCGGGCGAAGAAATTTATTGTGATGAGTTTGGCCGTATCAAGGTGCAATTTAGCTGGGATAGGCTCGGTTTAGCGGATGAGTTTTCTAGCTGTTGGATGCGGGTCTCTCAAGGTTGGGCAGGTGGCCAATATGGTATGCAAGCACTGCCTAGAGTCGGGCATGAAGTGATTGTTAGCTTTTTAGAAGGAGACCCTGATCAGCCCATAGTGACAGGGCGCACTTACAATGCTAATAACCAGCCCCCTTATGCCTTGCCAGAACATAAAAGTAAGACGGTGATTCGTACTCAATCTCACCAAGGGGAAGGCTTTAACGAGCTGAGCTTTGAGGACCAAGCAGAACAAGAAGAAATCTATCTTCATGCGCAAAAGGATTTAAACCTTAAAGTACAAAACGATAGAAGCGAAACCATTCAACATGATCTGACTCAAACCGTCGGCAATGACAGGTTCGAGCAAGTTGGCTTGAATGACAACCTCACAGTAGAAGGGAACCAAACTGAGACCATCACAGGGGATCATAGTCAGCAGACCGATGCCTCTTTACACATTAAAGTCACAGATAAACACCTTATCGAAACGGGGACAGACGTTACCTTAAAAGCGGGTACCAAGGTCGTCATCGAAGCGGGCGCAGAGATGTTATTAAGCGCGGGCGGCAGTACCGTCAAAATCGACGCCGCTGGGGTGAGCATGTCAGGTTCGGCCATTAACCTAAACTCAGGCGGCGGCGCTGGTAGTGGTGCTGCCTACGCTGGACAATTAGCCGAAATACCTAAGTTCTTAGAGCTAGCCGAAGTTATCGACCCAAGTATGATAGCCCTTGAAAAAGGCACGGCTGTAGCAGGGGAAGCCAATGTACAAGACGTGGCACTTGAAGCGGTAGAGGTTGAGTATCCTGAGCTAGTGCAAAGTGGCGCGTTAGTGACTGAACTCTGTAATTGTGGTGAGGGTGGTACATGTCCAATTCACACATCTTAGCGTCAATGCCATGGCAAAAAACAGAGTCAGTCAGTTTTAATAATGAGTTAAACCATTATGTCATTATCGATTCTTTATTGGTGCCAACAATAAAAGAATGGGCTTACCAAGATCAAACCTTACATGATGTTGAAATACAGCCTTTGTTTAAGGATACCTTGTTTAATAGCAATGCAGATCAAGGGCCGTTTTTTATGAATTTACACTCAGAAGGTACCCTCATTGGGCAATTAAATGATGTGCTAATGTCAACGCCAGCAGGTTGTATTATTTCTTCACGTGCTGGCTTTGAGGATCTATATCAGCATTGTCAAAATAAACTCATTGTCTCTTCGGGTGAGGAAGCTAATCAGGCACTTTTACGTTTTTATGACCCAAGAAACTTGGCCGTCTTTTTAGGTGCTTTAAGTGAGAGTGATCGAGCTTTATGGATGGGACATTTAGAGGAAATGCAATGGTTCGATCATGGATGGCATGGTTTGAAACAAGCGCCTTCAGATGACGTGGTTGATTATCACCTGACTTTGACACCAAGATTAAAAGAAACAATGCGAAATATACAAATAGCGTTACAAGACGCTCGTTTTCAAGGATGAAGCAGATACATGAGTCAATCGAATTATACCCGTGAATATGTTGTACAACCCGATGACCAGTTGATGGCGATTGCCTATCATCAAGATGTTGATTATTTTGAGCTATTAGCACTTAACCCTCAATACCATCTTAACCCTGATTTAATTCGCCCTGGTGAAATTGTTTTATTACCTGCCATACCAGAAGAAACAGAAGATGAGGAAGCAGAATCTTCAGTACCTAATGTGCGAAAAATGCCAGTGAGTCAAGAAGGCTGCATAGAGGGCGAACCCGCTTGTACAGTAAAGCCAATTCATGATGTGCTCTTTTTTACCCAAGAGAATGATAAGGATACTTACTACACTTTAGGTGAACTTGCTTGTGAAGAGCTCGAAACAGAAATTAGTTATGTTGAAGAGTTGATGCAAGACTATCGTGAGATAGTTGAATCCGTTCCAGATGAAGCCACGGCAGTTAAGCAAGATCTCATTGAGCACGTTAAAAAGAAAGAGATGTGGGTAAAAAAAGCCGACCAAGCGGGCTTAATTAAAGCGAATTCAAAACCTAAGACTAAAGAAGATAATTTACCGAGTCAGGACTTTATTAAAGCAAGTATTAAAGAGTTAGGTAGGCAAAGAGAGCTGATTTTTGAATATCACCCCTTTTTTTCGCAAGTATCTGAAGATGTACTAAAACGTAAAAAGTTAGAGCAAATAGACAGTGAACTTGCATTACTGAATAAACAGTTGCAAAAAGAACCTGCTTATCAAAAAAGTGATTATAAACCGGTCGATCAATCAAAAATGGGGCAAATTAAACAGAGGGAAGTGGCCCAACATGGACTTATAGAAATCCTTTCAATTAGCCGAAATCAATTGGTCTATATTAGACAAGAGTTTTTTGAGTTACATAGAGAAACCTATTTTGATCAAAGTAATATGGGTGAGGAGTTAAGAGAAGCGTTAGCCACTCGTGATACCACTGCAATTTTTAACGCGCTGAAAAATGAAATTACGCAAGGTATTTCTGAAGAGAAACAGCAATCAGCGGTAGGTAAAATTGAACTTAAATTAAAGGAATGGAAATTAGCCGACTCTTCTTTTTTTGAAAAGTGGAGTGCGTCTAAATCATTGAAAAATGCTGAAGGTGAGACAAAGTTTGCTATAAGCTCAGAAGCCCAACTACTCCGCTTTTCAGCTCAGGCTGCACTAAAATCTGATGTTGATTTATCTAAAGGTAAAATCGATTTAAATATTGGTGTTCAAGCTGATTTGGCATTAGCAGAGGGTAAGATAGAAGCGAAAGCTTATTTACCCTATGAAAAAGGCTATCCGATAGGCATTAGTTACCTTGATGCAAACCTAAATGTGGCGAAAGTGCCGTTGGGCTGCTTTAGATTGAATGCTGGTGTTAGTTTGCGTTGTTTTGTAGGTGCAAGTGCATCAGCAAGTGCAGGTGCCAGTATTTTATTGTCTCCCAGTATAGCGTTAGAAGTTGATGAAGACATTGGCTCAGTTGGCTTAAAAGGAGAAGCGTTTGCTGGCGCGCAAGCAGGTGGTGAGTTAACGGGGGCACTTGAATGGCAGTCTCCGCAAAATTTAGGTAAACCTGATTTTGAACAGCTATTAAAGTTTGCAACTGGTGGGGCAGTTTCCTTTGGTCTAGGTGCAGGTATTGATTTTAGAATTGAATTGTATGGAGTAACATTTTATTTTACCTGCTCTGCTCGATTAGTGTTTGGACCGGGTGCTTCTGGTAGCTTCGGAACGGAAGTAGATGGTGAAAAGTTGTGGGAATTAGCCAAAGTCATTTTTTGTGCTTTAGAGGTAGCAAATAATCGTAAGCTTAATAATGTTGATAGTAATGCTTTTACCTATTTTTATCGTGCGACGTATTTAGGGTTTTCTTTACCTGGTTTAGTCATTCAGTCAGCAATTATTGAGGGTAAAGCTTCAATCGAGAAGGAGTGGATAAAAAGAATTACTGCATTAGAGAAGAAGGAATATAAGATAGCTGAGGCTTATCAGGTTAGTAAATCTGTTCTTACTGAACAAACTATCTCCGGTATTCCTATGAGTCGATTACCTGTTGAGACTATCGCTATGATGTTAGATATTTTGGTTACTACATTTATATTTAGCTTTGACCTAGATGATTATAAGCAAGAAGAACAGCAACAAAAAGCAATTATGTTACTCCTTACTATAGGTGTGAAGACTTGGCGTAAGTTTGAAGAAGTACTTATTAGAATGAACTCCGAAGCAAAAAAAGGGGGAGATAAAGATTTATTTGATAATATGGCCAGGATTAATGCCATTTTAGATTGGGAGGAGCAGAAAGACTTTAATATTTGGGTACACAATCTTGCAGATGGTATCCCTAGCCAATCTAAACCTGTTCAAAAGGCTTTTAAGATAAAATCTTTAAATAATAAGCAAAAAATACAAAAGCGTAAGCTAATAAAAGAACAAGTTATTAAACTGAAGAATTATAAGCAGACTGATGAGTTATATGTGTAGATAAATAAGCTTTTATAGTGACTTAAGCCCAAATACAAAATTTGGGCTTAATTTTTGGTTCCCATCGTTTTTAAATGGGATCGATTAACTGGATAGCACATCGAAAGCCATATAAAGGGTAGTATTCCGGCTGATCCTCAAAGACTCCTCGATTAGTAACAAACCTTCTACTCCCTCCCACATCTCTATATATCTTTTTTGTACCCTCATCAGGTCCTTTTGGATTAAGCTCTGGAGATTGTTTATAGTATTCTTTTGAGAACCAGTCATTGACTAATTCAGAGGCATTCCCCGTCATATCATAAAGCCCTAATGGATTAGGTGGAAGCAAACCAACTTCTCTCACATCATTATCAAAATTTATTTCTTCTGCTTTATAATCAATATGATATCCATACTCATTTTCTAAACTTCCACCTTGATAGCGAATAAAGCCATCATTTGTTGCATAATAGATTTTCTGTCCGCGGTTGCGGGCCGCAAACTCCCATTGCGCTTCTGTAGGTAAATCAAAAGGTAAGTCAGTTAATTTAGCTACCCATAAACAATAGTTTTTAGCTTCTTGCCATTTTTGAATTGGAGTGGGACGATTGTCATAAGAATGATAAGAACTTGGATATTTGACGACTCTCATTTCGTAGTCTAATACGTTTAGATTATTAATGAGTCTAAATGCGTCAAATTCATAATAGGTCGTTTCATATCTGGATAGAGAGTAGCTTGACAGGGTTACTTTATGTAAATTGAGTGCGCCGGTTTTTCTAGCGTTAGCGCCTGACCAGCATTTAGCATCTGGGGTCCAGGTTAAATTGTCCAAACTTTTATAGATGCAGGGGGTTCTAAAATCACCCATCATAAAGCTGCCACCTTCGATAAAAACCATATCATCAATAGATTTCACAGCTACTTCTAGAATGTGTTGCTTAAGCTCTTTATCTGCATCAGGGTAGAAGCTTTCAATATTGGCTATTATCTCAGCAATTTTCTCATCGGAGACATGCTCGCTTTTAACTTGCAAGGCGTTGCCACCACAGGCTGTTAGTAATGGAAATACAATGGATAACGTCGCTAACTTTGTTTTTAACACTTTTTCCTCCTTGAATCATTTGTCTGTTTCGGGAGTGCTTAACTCTAGCTATGAGGCAAGTATAAAGGCGATTTTAGGGATGAAGAAGTATTAAAGATGTTTTGTTAGAAAATTTACATAAAAGGTTTAAATAGCTGTTTTCTGGGCAATTTATTGCCTAACTATACAGAGAAAGTGTTTCAAATTAACTAACTTAGTTTTCAACTTTATAGCAGTGTGGGCACTACCACGCTGCTGATGTTTGTTGGAGAACACAACGAAAGCCATATGACGGGTGGTGCTCTGGCTGATCTTCAAAGTCTCCTCGAGTAGTAACAAATCGCTTCCCCCCCTGTATATCTCTAAAAACTTTTTTTATGCCTATATCAGGTCCTTGTGGGTTGAACTCTGGAGATTGCTTATAGTAATCTTTTGAGAACCAATCGTTGACTAACTCCGAGGCATTGCCTGTCATATCATAAAGCCCTAATGGGCTAGGTGGAAGCAAACCTACTTTTCTCACATCATTATCATAATTTATTTCTTCTGCTTTATAGTCAATAGGATAACCATTTTCGTTTTCTAGACTTCCATCCTGATAGCGAATGAAGCCATCATTTGTAGCATAATAGATATTCTGTCCACGGTTGCGGGCAGCGTATTCCCATTGTGCTTCAGTTGGGAGATCAAAAGGTAAATCAGTTAACTCAGCTACCCATAAACAATAGTTTTTAGCTTCTTGCCATTTTTGAATTGGAGTGGGGTCATTGTCATAAGAATGATAAGAACTTGGATATTTGACGACTCTTCTTTCGTAGTCTAAAACGTTTAGATTATTAATGAGCCTAAATGCGTCAAATTCAAAATAGGTTGTTTCATACATGGACAGGGAGTAGCTTGAAAGAGTTACTTTATGTAGGTTAAGCGCTCCTGTTTTTCTATAAGAATAGCTTGAAGGGCATTTAGCATCAGGTGTCCAAATTATTTTATCTAAGTCTCTGGTATTACAGGGTGCTCTAAAATCCCCCATCATAAAGCTGCCACCTTCAATAAAAACCATATCATCAATAGATTTCACAGCTACTTCTAGAATGTGTTGCTTAAGCTCTTTATCTGCATCAGGGTAGAAGCTTTCAATATTGGCTATTATCTCAGCAATTTTCTCATCGGAGACATGCTCGCTTTTAACTTGCAAGGCGTTGCCACCACAAGCTGTGAGTAATGGGAATATTACGAATAATGTCGCTAACTTTGTCTTTAACACTTTTTCTTCCTTGAATCATTTGTCTGTTTCGAGAGTGCTTCACTCTAGTTATGAGGCAAGTATAAAGGCGATTTTATGGGTGAAGAAGTATTAAAAATGTTTTGTTAGAAAATTTACATAAAAGGTTTAAATAGCTGTTTTCTGGGCAATTTATTGCCTAACTATATAGAGAAGGCGTTACAAATAAACTAACTTAGTTTTAAATTTTATATCTATGTGGGCACTACCAAGCTGCTACTGTTTGTTGAAGGCCACAACGAAAACCATAAATCGAGTAATATTCTGCATTATCTTCAAAAACGCCTCGACTTGTAACAAATCTTCTATCACCTGTCACATCTCTATATACCTTTTTAATGCCTTTATCAGGCCCTTTTGGATTAAGCTCTGGAGATTGCTTATAGTAATCTTTTGAGAACCAATCATTGACTAATTCAGAGGCATTGCCTGTCATATCATAAAGCCCTAAAGGGTTAGGTGGAAGCAAACCAACTTCTCTCACATCATTATCAAAATTTATTTCTTCTGCTTTATAATCAATATAATACCCATACTCATTTTCTAAACCTCCACCCTGATAGCGAATAAAGCCATCATTTGTTGCATAATAGATTTTCTGTCCGCGGTTGCGGGCAGCGAACTCCCATTGGGCTTCTGTAGGTAAATCAAAAGGTAAATCAGTTAATTTTGCTACCCATAAACAATAGTTTTTAGCTTCTTGCCATTTTTGAATTGGAGTGGGTTTATTCATAATCGCTTCAACTATGACTGGATATTCAATTCTTTCTTCTGCTCTTAGTACAGGTAGCTTATTCGCTAGCCTAAAAGCATCAAACTGATAGTAGGTTGTTTCATACTTGGACAAGGAGTAACTTGAAAGAGTGACTTTATGGAGGTTAAGTGCACCTGTTTTTCTAGCGTTACCGCCTGACCAGCATTTAGCATCTGGGGTCCAGGTTAAATTGTCCAAACTTTTATAGATGCAGGGGGTTCTAAAATCACCCATCATAAAGCTGCCACCTTCGATAAAAACCATATCATCAATAGATTTCACAGCTACTTCTAGAATGTGTTGCTTAAGCTCTTTATCTGCCTCGGGATAGAGACTTTCAATATGGGCTATTATCTCAGCAATTTTCTCATCGGAGACATGCTCGCTTTTAACTTGCAAGGCGTTGCCACCACAAGCTGTGAGTAATGGGAATATTACGAATAATGTCGCTAACTTTGTCTTTAACACTTTTTCTTCCTTGAATCATTTGTCTGTTTCGGGAGTGCTTCACTCTAGTTATGAGGCAAGTATAAAGGCGATTTTATGGGTGAAGAAGTATTAAAGGCGTTTTGTTAGAAAATTTACATAAAAGGTTTAAACAGTTATTTTATGGGCAATTTATTGCCTGATTTCAACAGTTTATTTCGTTGTTGTTTAAGTGTTTTATCATGCTATTTATCTCAAAAAATAGTACTAAATAGTGTTGCTGCTAGCTTTATAAAAAAGTCTCCACTTACCCTTGTGAGTTCCTTCCAGCCAATTGCTACCTTAATGATGTTCAATTAACTAAGGAGCAATCAATATGTCTAATACTAAATCGAAATCTATGACGAAATCTGATGCATCTCGCATTCAAAGTGCAGAAGCCAAAGCAAATAATGGAGAGGTTGCAAAAGGTAGTTTTGCTGCAAGAGCGCAATCTGCTGCTGCAAAATTAAATAAATAGGCTTAGGGAAAGGTGGGCGTTAGCCCACCTACTGCAGCATGAAAAAATACAGTAGCAATAAAGACATTCATAAATTAGTGTGTTGTCTTATTAGAGATAAGTGGCGCTTTAAACGTCTTAAAAAGCATGGTTCTGTTTGCTCACCTAAAGGTAAACAACTTACTGTTCCTGGTAGCCCAAGTGACCGACGTGCATACATGAATTTTTATAAGGATATTCAAAGATTATCATGACTAAAGAAACGATCATTACTCCATACTATTCTTTTCAACACATACTTAGAGAGTTTGCAAAAGGACTGGGGACCAAAAAGTTAGCAGGAAAAAAAATAGATGACGCCTGCAAAAAAACTGAAATTAGCCCTTTCCATTTAGACACTTTAAAAAAAGAGCTGATTCATGAGCCTTTGACTAAATATGTCAATATTCACTTTGCTGATCATATCTTAAAGCAATTCGAATTTATCTGTGAATGTTATCTGAATCTCTACAAAGCAATACCATTAGATGGCGCTAATGCAGATGAATCTAAAAAGATTCTTGATAAATACTTTTTTACATTTGCAGTCGTTGAGCTATGTACAGAATCGATAGATGGGATGGGGCTATCAGCAAGAGAAATTGCTAACTCAGATAAAACCTTAATGACTTTAGTACTAGAGCAGTTTGAGAAAAGTAGTGAGTGGCAAGAGTTCTATCAAAAAAGTTCTGATAGTCAAAAAGAGCGAATACGAGCTTGGACTTCACAATCTGCTGCAGAGTTACCCGAGATATCTAGTATTGCCGCTTTCGGTGAAAAATCGGAACTGGGAAATAGTTGGGGAACATATAAAGCTCGTCTTATCACAGCTAGGCTTTGGGATTACTTTTTTGATCGTAGTGGTTATACGGACTTAAATTTAGTTAAACAACTTTTGGCTAACGAATGCTTAGAGGAGCTTGCTAAATGCCTTATTGAGAGCCTTACTAAAGGTGCGGTAAGGTTCGAACCAACGGCTGAACTAGCTTTACGTGCATCAAATTTACTCGCGCTACGTAAAGTTAAGTCTAAGCACGCTAAGCAACAAAGCTTAGGGTTGCTAAACGAGTTAAAAGATAAATTATCCACCATAGATACACGAAAGGAAACAACCTATTACTATCATTGGATGATGGCTCGTTACCAGCTACATTCTGGTAATTTAGAAGATGCTATAGATGAATATACTTTAGCGTTTGAACAGGTGATTTATCGCCAAGGTGAGAATGCTGAACGCATCATTAGAGAGGCGCTTATAGCAGCGTGTCGATCCCCTAAACCTAAGAAAAGCTTTATCAATCGGCTTAGAAGAATGGCTGTTTTAATGAAGATTGATTTTATGCCTTCTGGAGTTGATAAAAATGAGTTTAAAGCAAAGCCTGAAGAAATAGAAAGCTGGGAGATTGCTGCGTATAGCGCATACTTTGATTCTTTTTTTTCTAAGGACTCTTTTTTCCCTGATGCTACTTATCCTAGTGAGCCTCATAAAAGTTCTGGTCCGTGGATTGTTGTTGAAGATAGCTATCGTTTAGACCTAGTGAAGCCAGATAAAATGTTCTCAGTAGGGTTAATTGATGGTATGTCTAAGAAAATGCCTCAACTAACATATTTTTCGATGATGGATGAAGATGATGCGGTTGCTCAATTATTAGACGCCGGCGCAAATGTTAATAAATTATCTTCAAGTAATGAGTCTGCTATTTTACTGGCTGTGCAGTCATTGCAAGTTAACCTTCTACCTCTTAATTCGATGAAAGATCAGAGTTTTAAACTGATAAGCGAAAAAACACATAATAAAAGTGTTCTGGATACAGTAACAAATAAGAGGAAACTTTCGCCTCTAGGTTGTGCTGTTCAAACTGGACGAATAGATATTGTTGAAAAACTGATCGATATGGGGGCTACTGTAGATAGAAGGCATGATGTTGGCAATGAAACACCTCTTTTTACGGTTATTGCCCTTATATCACAACATTTAAAAAGACCTCAAAATCAGGCGTTTAATGAATGGATGAAATACTCCGAGATCGGTTTGCAAACTGCTAGGGCATACTCTGCAGGTCTGCTACCCCATGACCTCAAACAACTAGGCGAAAATATTTCAAACCAACAACAAGATGAAATGCTTAAACAAATGCAAGCCCACTGTACTAGCTTAATAAAGGGTAATGTTTGTAAATATTCAACCGCTGATAATTTAAGAGAAATTGCTAAGCTGTTAATCAGTCGTGGCGCATCTCCAATAGCAAAGCATAATACCGGAATGCTTGGTTATACGCCTCTGATGTTAGCTATTGAGCTTAATGAGGCGGAGCTTGTAAAGTTTATGCTTGATTCTAAAAAGAGCGAGATTGATTTAAGGGACACTTGTGTTGATTCTAGAAATCAGCAGAGGATAGGCATGTTAAGGTTGATGCACTTTTGGCAATCGAGGGACGTTTATAATGTTTTTACCAAGCGATTTGGTAAAGATTTTTTTAACATTATGCCCTGAAATATTGATCAAAAATCAAATATTCTGAATTTTAGTACAAAGAATGCGACTTCTTAAAGAAAGTCGCATTCTTTGGTGTTTGCTGCTAGCTACTAACACCTATTCAAGTTACTCCTGAAAAGCTTTGATAAGCTCTTCTTGAAGCAGTTCAATCCTTAATGCAATATCATGCTGCTGATAATCGGGAAGACTCGATAAGTCCTCCAAGGTAATTGCTTTTAGGTTGACTAATAAAAAGTAAATCTGATCCATCTAAACACTCCTTGTTGATGGTGGGCTACCTATTCCTTAGGTATTTAAAACTTAGCTCCTTATATTGATAATCTAAAGAAAAATGTAGAGGTATTTACAAAATTATAATGTATCTGTCAAATATAAAGGCAATTGTAGGTGTGAAGAAGCATTAAGGAGGTTTTGTTAAAAAATTTAAATGGCTGTCTTTTGGTCAATTTATTGCCTGATTTCATAGAGTAGGTGTTACAAATTAACTAACTTAGTTTGCAATTTTATATAGGTAAGCGTTACCAAGTTTGAATTGATCATGATATAGGGCTTCATAAGCAATGACATTGGTTTCGTTTCTTGGCTTGGTGCATGAGAAGGTCTCGCTTTCGGCTTTATTTTTAGTTGAGGTAGTGTGTATAAAACTCCTTATACTTTATAAAACGTCATTATCTAAATCCTTATTTGAACTGTAAGCTTTTATTAAGTCTATTAGTGCCTTCCGTATTTCCTTATGTTTTTCTCCTTTCAATCGAGATGTTTCTTTAAGAAGTAATATTAGACTATCATCGTCATTTTCAAGCTGAGATAGAATATTCATACAATGAATATATGTTTTTGCACTCAAATTACTTTCACCGGAAATGTATTTAGATATTTGTGCTTGGCTTTTTCCTAATTTTTTGGAAAAATCCTTTTGACTTAAAGTGGATTTTTTAAGTGCAAGCTTTACTACATCTGATTCGCTTAGTAAATTCATAAATATTTCTATAAACTTGAAAAATGGAAATTATTCACCAAATGAATTAAAATGGCTAGTGTTTATGAAACTTAAATTCTTCCTTAATATTCGTGCAGTTTGCTATACTGCGAATATTGTTATTCGAGGTGTATTGTGGCTAGAGCAGATTTGGTTGTAAGTTTGGTTGAAACAGGCATAAACGGTGATTTGTCGCGTTTCAAGAAGACTGCGGAAGCAATTGCTGCAGAGGCAACTGCTCGGCATCATCATCATCTTGCCGATAAATTAAAGAGCATCCTTGTAAATAGCAGTTCAACAACAACTGATAATCAAGCAAGACGCTTTACGAATAATCCCGATCTTCAAAATGCTTTTTATGAAACAAAAGCTCAAAAAACTTTATCTGATTTGACATTATCAGATAGTGTTCTTTCTGTTTTTTATGAGGTTATAGAAGAGCATTCTCGAAAAGATTTGCTTCGATCATACAATTTAGAACCTCGACACAAAATTCTAATGAGTGGGCCTCCTGGGAATGGCAAAACAACAATAGCTGAAGCGTTAGCAAATCATTTAATGGTGCCTTTTTTTACTGTTAAGTACGAAGGTATTATCAATCGTTTTTTGGGTGAAACCGCTCAGCAAATGGATAAACTATTTGAGCATGTAAGTACTCAACGATGTGTTTTATTTTTTGATGAGTTTGATGCAATAGGTAAAGAGCGTGAAGATGCAAATGATAATGGTGAAATAAAACGTGTTGTTAGTTCGTTACTCAAGCAAATAGATCTTTTACCAAATCACGTTGTCGTCGTTGGTGCAACAAATCATGAATCTATGTTAGATAAAGCCATTTGGCGTCGATTTCAAGTGCAAGTGAATATTCCATCGCCTACTCAAAAGATGGCATCAAAATGGTTTGAAGAGTTTGAGGAAAGAGTCGGACATTCTTTAGGCTTATCACCAATGACGCTAGCTAAAAAATTAGTGGGCCTTAGTTTTGCTGAATTAGAACAGTTTGCTTTGGATGTACAAAGAAAATATGTACTAGGACTCCCCGATAGTGAATCAAATATTAAGAAAATCACTTCACAATGCCTTAGTCAGTGGTCAAACCGATATAGGGTAGAAGAATAAGAGAGTAACTCACTTAAAAGGATTTTGTTTAAATGGAAAGAAAACCAATTCTCACCTTCAGAAAGCCAAATACAGATAGAAAAAGAGATAAGCTGTCCCCACCCAGAGTGCAAAAATGTGCTCCTTCTGAAGATAAACAAAAAGCAAGAATTTTTTCAAAAATTGAAACACTAGAAATAAAATTTGCTGAAAATATTAAGTTATCAGATTCTCCAGAAGGCATGCTTCCTGAAAAGGTTTTAGTGTTGGAAGTAGCTGGAGATATTCAAAATCTGGCATTGGCTCTTGCTAAAGTCGAAGGGTTTGAATTTATTGCAAGCGAACTTCTTGATAGTAGCTATCAAGATGAGAATTTTTACCTTAAACAAGGCGAGTCATTAAAGCCTACCAGCAAAAATGCCTACCTGACCATGAGTAGTCAAGCAGGGCTACTTCATTTAAAAGCAATATGGAATCAGTACCTTAAAACTGGAGATATTAAAAAAGGGCTCACGCCACTGAGGGAGGCTTTTCTTCATTTAATTGATATCCGTATTTGGGGAACAAAAGATCGACTTGAAAGTACGCATTTGTTGGAAGATTGGGCGTATAAATTAGAAGATGTTGAGCATGGTTATGATGATCTAATTCCATTTGAAATTGAGCTTTGGTATCGCGAAAATAGCCAGCTTAGAATTAATGCGGAACACCGAATAAAAAAGCTAATACAATTGAATGGCGGTGAAGTATCTAGCTGCTTTGCTCATGCTGGAATTGGTTATCACGCAATACTTGGAAAGTTGCCTGTTAGTGGCGTTCAGGAGATTATCAAATCAAGCGGTAAATCAGTTGAGCTCATGCGATGCGACGATGTTATGTTCTTTAGACCTTTAGGGCAATGCTTAGTTCCTAAGGTAATCGACTCTGATAGTCAGATGAACTTTGAGTCAAATACGAGTAATGACGACGTCTCTGAGCATTTGCAGCCGATAGTTGCATTATTTGACGGCTTACCTTTGTCAAATCATGAAGCTCTTAAAAATCGTTTAATAATTGATGATCCAGATGATTTTGAAGCGTTATATTCGTCTCCAATGGAACAGGTACATGGTACCTCAATGGCGTCACTTATTATTCATGGTGACTTAAATAAAAAAGATGAACCTTCTTTAGATAGACCATTATATGTACGTCCTATTTTAGCACCTGGTTCTCCTCATTTTGATGGGATGAAAAGTGAGAAAGTCCCTGATAACTATTTGCCAATAGATCTAATGCATCGTGCCGTTATTAGAATGAAAGTTGGTGATGAAGGTGCTCAACCAACAGCCCCTGATGTATTGGTTATTAATTTATCCGTAGGGGATCCATATAGGCGTTTTGATATACAAATGAGCCCATGGGCACGAATGCTTGATTGGCTTTCTTACAAATATGATGTGTTGTTTGTCGTTAGTGCTGGAAATATGGCTCAAAGTATTTGTTTAGAAGGTATTAAGGAGAGGGACTTTCAATCATTGCAATTATTTAATATGGAAGAGCATTTTATTAAAGCAATTGCTAAACAGAAATACGAACGTCGTATGATGTCTCCAGCTGAGTCTATCAATGCATTGACCATAAAAGCAGAACATAGTGATGACTTTGTTGGCAAGCTCCCTCCTAATCAGATTGATATATTGGAAACAAAGAAAATATTTAGCCCTATTAACCCTATATCATTAGGTAAGAAAAACTCAATTAAGCCTGAATTGATGATGCCTGGAGGCAGGCTTACTTATCGTAATAAGAGCTATTTAGCTGAACAGGATATTGTGCTCGAACCTGTTGTAAGTACGCGCTTTGGGCCAGGGCAAAAAACAGCGCTACCTTCTTCAGTTTTGGGCTCTGTTAACTCATACGGATATACTGCCGGAACAAGTAATGCAGCTGCATTGGCAACACGTCGTATTGCTTTTTTATATGAGACACTTAAAGGGATAAAAGATTTAGGCGATTCTGAAGCTTTATCTCATGCTCCAGATGCATTAATACTGAAAGCACTTCTCGCTCATGGTGCTGAATACTCTAGGTCACTTACAGATGTTATTTCTAAATATCTGAAAGACAAATCTAATAGTAATATATTTAAATCTGAACTGAATCAATTTATTGGTTTTGGTAATGTTAATGAACAAAGAATTCATGCCTGCCAGAATAATCAAGCAACACTGATCTATACAGGAGTAATTAAGAATGATGCTGGGCATGAATATAAGATGCCTTTGCCCAAAAGTTTAGCGTCTCAAACGTCTGAGCGACGTCTCATTGTGACTATTGCATGGTTCTCTCCTGTGAATCATGGTCATCAAGATTACAGGGGGGCTCAATTATGGGCTACATCATCAAAAGAAGATATCAATGCTCAGAGTAGTGATTATTACCATCATTACTTAAAGAATGGCACACTTTATCATGATGTTCGTAAAGGTGATAAAGCGTCAGTTTTTACTGAAGGAGATCAACTTACTATTCAAGTTCACTGTATGGGGAGAGCAGGGATTTCAAATATAGAAATCCCTTATGCTTTGGTTGTCACTCTTGATACACCTGGTGAAAATATACCAATCTACGAAGAAGTTAAGCAAGGGCTTTCTATTGCTGCAGAGCAAACAGCTTAATTTTCTATAAAAATGGAGCTTTTTAAAACAAACAGTATTCTTTAGTGTTTATTACCCGTAATTAATCCATTATTAAAGCTCTCAAGAGGAGTTGTAGTAAGCTTTTCTTGAAGTTTTGATTTCCCTAATGAAGCATTATGTTGTTGGTGATTAGGAAGGTTTGATAAGTCCTCCAAAGTAATTGCTTTTAGGTTTACTAATAAAGTAAGTTTGATCCATCATACCAATTGTAGTGAAATTAGCTAACTACCAATACAGCATTTTAAACATCTGAATGTGATTTTTTTGGAATCCGAAAATATTAGGTAAGATGAAATTGATTTATTACATTATTCTAATGCTTTATTAGCATAAAAAATCACTTTTACTGTTTTCCTTTCCACATCTCTTGCTCATATTTTTTTCCGACAGAAGTTATTCTTTGAATTAATTTCGCTATGCTAGGATTGGAAAGTGTTTCAAGCTGTGTTTTTTCAGACTCGTTTAAATCTTTTAAGTGCTGAGAGCTTGGATAATCATCTGGTGACATCCGGTGCGGTTTAACCTCTCTTTCTATCGATTTATTTAGTATGTTCCAGATCCTAAAGCCACCAAGATCGATATCTCCCCAGTGAAGGAAGTTAGTTTCAGATTCTAACGTATTAGAAACCTTTTGGAAAAGTTCAATAAATTTAGGGGTCGGAATGCCAGAAGTATAAAGTACTATTTCTGTTGGTTGTTTTTCCTCTTTAACGTAGCGCATAAAGGAAGCCTGATTTTCTATGGTTATAACACTAGTTATAGCTATTTGAGTTGATACTAGCAGCTCTTCAGTTGGGAACAATCCTACTGCCGGAGGAAAACTGGCATCGAGAATACTTCCATGTTGCGTAAAGTTAAGACTTCCTGAAAGAAGGATAGGTTGCTCTATGGGAGTAATTCCAAAGAATCGAAAGACTTCATCAATACCAAAACCTTCGAGTTCTGAATATTGTGATTTGAGAAGGTTAGCAATAAGGGCTTTATAAGAACTGAGCTTCTTGGAATCTTTAAACGCCTTAATGGAGAAATGACGGTAGTCGATGGCCTCTTTTTTCTGATACAGCGACAATGCTATATGTGCGCCCTGAAAACCCTTAGCTAGAGTCTCATATTGATCAACCGTGCATTTATGAAAAGATTTATGTTCCAACCAATTCGCCCTAATAGCATCTCTCAACATGGAATAAAGCGGAATATCTAGCACCTTGTAGTCCAAATATTGTAAGGCGATACTCAGTTTTTTCAGTATAGGGGTGTGCTTAATTAACTCACAAAGCCTTTCGTAATCTTGCAAATAGATACGCTTCAAAGATATATTTTCAGTATGCCAAGAGGCTTTTAGAATACCTTCTTTTTCATACTTTTGGATCAGAATGTTTATGTACTTCACAATGCCTAGTGGCTGACTTTTAGCATAAGGCTTGAACACTGATTCACGCGTACCTATGTCTGCCTGCTTATTTGAACCAGATCCCAGTAATTGCTCTTGCTTGAGTAACAGTTTAGTCAAGATTTCGATTAAAATCTGTTCGCTTTTTGCAGGGTCATTCATACAAGAACCTCGCTTGGTATTGCTTGTACTGGATTGAAGATTTCCCAACCTCTTTCCGTTAAAATCTCAATATCTAGACTGGCGGTGGCCTTATCTTTAGACAAGATGTGCTTGGACACATAGATCACACTGTTGACTGCTGGTTTGAATACGTATTCTTGCTGTGCTGGGGTTGCCACAATAACCTGTAACCCAGTATCGCCCATAAAATCCATCGCGTTCTTGAGGTTTTCTTCATCCAACTTGTCAAATGCTTCATCCAATAAAGCAAGTCCAGCACTTCTACCTGGATTGCTCAATGTTCCCCATGCGGTCGCTAATGATGAGGCAATGGCAACATAGAAGGGCGACTGCTTTTCACCACCAGAACCTGTTCCCATTTGGTCGCTGACGTAATAACGCTCTTGAGTCACATCCGATGTTACTTCAACGTCATACACAAAATATTTTCTGTAATCCCGAATATTCAATGTATCGTCCTTATCACTGGAAATAAGTAATTCAATTTGCGCTTCTACTTCCGGTGGCATGGAATCAAACAAATCATCAGTATTTGTGGTCAAGTCAGTCTTCTCAATATAATTAATCAGGTCCCTAAATTCTGATTTTGGTTTTTTTATGAACTTATAACGTTCTGAATGAAAAAGTCTTTGTGAGAGTGCCTTATTTAAATCTCTGAACTGACGATTCTGCATTTTAAAGACTTCCCTTAATCGGTTAGTCACATCGGTTCTAAAGGATTCATTCAGTTCTTTACTGGCTCTTTCAGCTGCTTCTTTATATTTGACGATATTCATCTCGACAATCTTGGTGATGCACTCATGAACGTATTGAGTCACAGGCTCCAAGGTCTCATTATTTAGTGGGAAGTACGCCTCAGGGTTAAAACTTTCATTCGTTTCAGCAATATCTTTCATTGTGAACTCATTTCGGTTCAATGCATTGTAAAACTGCTTACTGAGACTTTCATGCTTGCCCTTGACTATATCTGCATCTTCATCCTCAGACTTGATCTGAAGTTCGTCATTATATTGAACATCAAAATAGACAGAGGCTTCAATTTTGCCCTGT
Source organism: Marinomonas sp. MED121 (assembly GCF_000153025.1). GTDB lineage: Bacteria > Pseudomonadota > Gammaproteobacteria > Pseudomonadales > Marinomonadaceae > Marinomonas. The sequence goes on along the minus strand of NZ_CH672429.1, from coordinate 1,478,577 downwards.
TCTTCATATTTTACTTCAACTTTTTTATTAAGAGCCAAAAGGTACGTTTTTGTATCTTTAATCTGGGCTCTCATGCCCCCTTTTTCATCCAGAAGCTTTTCTAGCTCTTTTGTTCGCAGAGGCAGAAGCTTCTTTTCAATTTTATCGCGCTCCTGAATCAGGCTGTCAATATGAGTTAAATCAATCCCTTTCAGGATTTCTTCATTCTTTTCTTTCAGCTTTTCTTGTTGTGTGATCGCTAAGTTTCGTGCTTGGAATGATTGACGCTCAGTATCTCTCTGGACCATTTTTAAATGCGCGAGTGAATCAGAAACGTCTTTGAGTTTTGACCTAGTTGGCGTAATCTGGTCGTCTTTTTCAGTCGATAAATCACGACGCTTATTGCGCCACGTCTCAAGGTTATGACTCTGATCTTTCATCATTTTTAGATGAGAGATCAATTTAAGACGAGAAATTCCGACTGAATTTGTAACCATTCCATCTTTAGATAAGGCGAATCTCGAGCGTCTAAGTTCTGAGTCTGAATCTACCAACTCAAGTCTGCCTAGCAATTTGTACAAAAAGCCCAAAGCATATTGGTTGTTTGACTCTAAAAGAGTGGCTGCAGAGTTTGGAGCCAAAGCGATTGAATCGTACCAATTCACGCAAAGGGAGGCTTTAACAATGACGCGCTTATAAATCTGGTGGGTGTTCTTCAATCTTCGATACAAGCGAATCGCTTCAACTTCTTGGTCTTCCGGTACAATCAAGGCTTCCACGTTATTCGCCAAAAATGCCTCGATTGCAGGTTGCCAAGTGGCATCTGAGATTTCTACAACATTACATACAGGGGTTGCCTGAATACCATGTTCTACTAAGTATTGAATCAAGAATTCCGTCTCAGGGGTTAAAAGACGCTTACCGGAGGAAACGCGATTAATGTTTTCAGTTAGCGTTGTAACCTGTTCTTCAATTTGGACTTCCCGTGCTATCAAAGGCTTTTGTTTGAGATCAATCAAATCCTCAATCGCATCAATCTGTCCAATCAAGGCTTCAGAAAGATCGTCGAACGATTCAAAATCAAAAGACATGTTAGCTGTCTGTTCAAGCATAGGACGCATTTTTGACGTCAAAAGATTTATTGACTCTTCATGCAAAACCGAAACATCTTGCTTACAGAACTGTCGGTAATGTGCAATGTCACTAAGCATGTCCCTTTGAATTGAATTAATTTTATCCACAATTTTTTCGATTTCTTTAGTAAGATTGTCTCTGCGTCGCTGCTCATCATCATTACTAATCTGGATTGACAGTTCGCTCTGCTTATTACGTAACGTTGCAATAGTCTTTTTCAGTTGACGTTCGGCTTTACGGTTGTCCCATCGTTTCTGAATATATTGTGCTAAACCTTGTTTTCGAACATATTGATCTTCTTGAATGCCTTCGAGCTGTTTCTCCAAAGCAATCCACGAAAGTGAGTGCATTTTTTTTCGTTGTGTAATAGCACGGTTCAAAGTGGCATTCAGTTCATCCAATATCTCCTTTTGTTGACTTAATTCATTGATTTTAGTAGTAAGGTTTTGATAGTGATTCTTGGTTCGAATTAAATCATCAACTTTGATATCGCGGGGTTCCAGAACGAAGCTCTCGACAAACTGCGATACTTCGGTGATCTCTTTTTTCAATGAGATAGATTTGGAAAGTGAGCCACGCAAGATCTCGGGATCTATCCAGTCATGGTGTGCAGTTGGACCAATGAGCTTAACCATTGCCTCCATAAAGTCTTTTGACTTGTCTGCATAGTAGGGAGTAATCCCTTGTAGCGATAGAGATTTTTTTAAATTTATCGCTGTTAGAGATTCAAAAGATCCATCATCATGTATAGTAATAAAGTCCTTGGCCTCTAAGGCACGATTACCTTGATATATCCCTCTAATTTTAAAGTTTGGCGCAGGATCATCTTCATAAGCCTCAATCCCCACAAAAAGTGAAACATGACTGCCATTATTTGGGTGCTCAAATACTAAACCCAGATAGGTAATACTCTCATCACGCTTTCTATAAGTAGAGGAGGATTCATCATCTTTGTTGCCCGGTTTGTAATAACCTAGGCAGTAAGTCCGGATGCTTCGATTGGTTTTGGCAACAGAGGCACTTGCATTTAGGTGGATAGATTTCTGGTTCCCACCAAACAGGACAGTCTGGATTGCATCAATAATGGTGGATTTACCCGATCCGTTCTCACCGATTAAGGCGACATTGCCGTGAATGGGAACTGTGATTGGGTCGAACAAGTACCAATTAACAAGAATAACACTTTTTAATTTCATACTTCTTCCTCCATGGTATAGGAAGATATTTTAATCTGACTGGTATCATCATCTGAAGAAGCAGAGTTTGCTCTATTAGCGATTTCCTGATTAAGTCTTAGTGCAACCTCCGGAGTCATTATGACTTCGATTGTCGGGAAAATGGTAATTATCGGAAGCAGGGTTTCTTCATCAACCTCACTGCTAAGCGAAAGGATTCGCTTCTGTTTAAACAGCTTTAAATATTCCATAAAGCGTGACTTACTATCAACCAAGTCATTACGTTCAGTATATTGCTTATACTGCGTCACTAAGTGACTCCCCGAGATACTGATTGAGCCATCTTCATTAGAACGGGATTCTTTCTCTTGATGGTATATAACCCTTAAAGTTACCAGAATAGCTGTGTCAATCATCGTTAGACGATTAAAGTCATCCGACGAAGTACTGTTGATTCCAATATAACCATAATCATTATTCTGGATAAGAAATTTTCCAAACAGTTCAAAACCACTTCTAAAGAGGTCGAAATGCTCGCTGATGAATGCATAGTGCTTACGGTCTTTTGAACGTTTTCTGAAGACAAACTGGTGATTTTGTAGGTAGTTGAACGTCTCGATAATTTGTGACTCTTCAACCGCTGTATTATTAATTAGATTCCTTACCTCATTGAACATGGCTTAACTCCCAAACATTTTTACGATATTAAATGGCTGGCAGAAGGTGTGCTCATGCTCAATAAGATCATCACCTGCCAGGATAAAATTGTATTGTGTGAGCGTGTCTGAATAATTACGGTGAAGTTTTTCATCTTCTATGCCCAGTCGCCGACAGACGGTAAATGCCACAAAATCTTCAATGGTGGAGACCGGAATGTTGATTGAGTTAATTTGGCCGAGCTCTCCATGCTGGTTGAATAACGCATCTAGCCATTTTGTAAGCTTCTCTTGATTAATGGTACGCCTTTCAAGTGCAAGACGTTTTTCTTCCTTCTGTCTTATTACTTCTTCAGGGATTAGTGTCTTTATTGTGTTTTTGCGCTGGGTAATCTGTTTGCGTTGTTTCGGGACTCTTGCCACAAGTTCCAGTGAAAAAAATGGATAAACAGGTAATGGGTTACTGATTGTGCCTTTTACTCCGGTCTCTTTAATAGTTTTTAATAAGGACTCAAAATCATTGATGGCACTTGATGGGGTTCGCGAGTGATATTTAATGGACTCATTCACCTGTCGCCCTAGTCGAGCATGACTGGCATCGATTTTCTCGATTAAATATTCGGTATTCTCAAAGATGTTACGAATCAAACGAACCTTGTTTTTTAAGCTTTCTAGAGCCTTTTCATAGGGAAGGTCTTGAGCTGTTTTTAATCTATTGTGTTCTTGGATGGAATTTACTACTTGCTCGGTTGTATCTACTTCATACTCAATCGAGTACAGCATGTCCAATATCTCACTTTTAAAACGAAATGGATGATGCTGACCTTTAATCAAGTTGTAATCGGAGAAAGAGGAATTCTTAATAAACTCTTCAAAGAACAAAGTCATTTTTTCATCCAGTTTGGTAAAGCGACGAAAGTCCTGAGAGATATCTGTCAAGTGCAAAGCCAAATTCTTCATTGTCTTGCTTAATGACTGAGTGTCTTGAACCACTTGGTCTAGCATTTGAGAAATATCGGTTGCAGAGGTTCGTTTTCTTGGTGAGATGATTGATTCTAGATTGTTACGGATTGATAACACTCCTCCACCAATTTCTCCGGATGAATAAAGTTGAATGTTTTCTATGAAGTCTACTAACATAGAAACTTTCGATGACATATAAATATCCTGTTTAATGCCGTCTTTGCGAATATTTAGCCAACCTGTTTCAAGTAATCGGTTATATACATAAATCGCACGGGATTTGATGCAACCACCTTCACCTTCACCTTCAGTGTTCCAGTTTTCTTCATGAAGTGCTTCTTCAATAAATGCCTTGATTCGTGGTATTGGAATGCTGGTGTCAATAAACTCTGCTGATTCACTGAAAAATTTTGAATGCATACTAACTATGAGATCTAAATAAGCTGTTCTATTTTCTCCAGCCAAGGGGAAAAATATATTGTCAGGATACAGGTTGAAGAAATGGCTCATTATTTTCCTTATACATAAAATGATGTACGCATTATATCTATTGAAAATCAATAGGTATTTAAAATCAATAGGTATTGAAAATCAATAGGTATTGAAAATCAATAGGTATTGAAAGTCAATAGGTATTGAAAGGCAATAGGTTTATGGGTTTTTATGTTTTATAATAGCTGTATATGAATAAGGGCGCAGAACAAGATGAATAACAAGGATTACATTGAATTTACCTTGCATAAGGCTTTCTTTGAAGGTCGTGTTACACGCAAAGATCTAATAGAACGGTTTGGCATAAAAGAATCTAAGGCCACGAAAATTTTTGCTCTCATCTCAAAGGAGCTGCCAAGGCATATCCATTATCATCCTCGTAGTCGAGGATATGTGCCAAGTGAAGACTACCGGATTAAAAGTACATATCGTTTTGTCGATTATCTACAGATTGTTGGTCGTCCAGGCTTTATCCATCATCTGGAAACGGTAAATTCCGGTGTGGATATGGATAAGTTTCGCTCTATCCAAGAAGCCATTAAACATGGATTTGCTGTTGAGTTCGATTATTCATCATTAAATACGCCTGAACCAACTAAGCGAATAGTCTATCCGCATAGCTTGATTAGCTCTGGTTATCGTTGGCATGTCAGAGGGTGGGAAAAAGGGTCTGGGTTGTTTAAGGATTTCAACTTACCAAGAATGCAGGGAAATAGTTTATTAGTGAGTGAGAATGATACTACTAGTCATATCGATAATGACCTTGATTGGAATGAGTACAAAACCTTCTTTTTGATTCCAAATCCAAGTTTGAGTCTTGAGCAAAGGCGTATCATTGAAATTGACTACCAAATGAGCAACGGTGTTCTGGCTGTATCATGCAGGAAGGCATTGTTTCTCTATACCTTGCACACATATTTAGTAACAGACCAAAGTGAATTTCCAAATATACATCAACATTTAGCCCTTAGAGAATAGATCAGACCATTGAGTAGTGGAGTTTCAATTAAGAAACGCTACGTTATTTTTAAGTTTTTACTGTGAAAAATTTTTAATCATAATTTCCTTCAAAATATTAGGCACAATAAAGGTACTGACTCCCAGTTTTTAATCCTTTCAACTTCATTTCTGCAAGGTATATGAACTTTTCTTGGTTTGGACTTCCTAGAGTTTGCTAGACAGCATTGGATTCTAAGAAAAACATTTCTCAGTATTTAACAGGTGGCATGCCACTTGTATGCAATTCATGTCATATAAATTGTATGGATAAGATAATTTTAACTAGTAACGTTCCGAGCCAATATTGACCTAAGGTTACTGGTTAAATTATTAGCCCACAATGATAATTCTGTCTCTGATAGTGAGTCTGAAGTTGATAGAAAGTCAGGGTGAATAATGGGTCTATGCTTATAATTTTCAAAATATTTATCTGCTGTAATTTTAGCTGATGAGCTCCTCCATTTATGGTCAGGCATTGGCCAACGATTTTGCCTTGCTGTTATTTCTAAAAAGGTCTCGAAATCTCCTTCAGGCATATATTTAAGGTCATTTGTATAAATACAGAAGGTGCTTCGACCAGTTTCTGATCCTTTTAGTTCCATTTCTGCAAGGTATATAAAAGAGCTTTGGTTTACAATAATTTCTACCCAAACTATTTGCCTTAGCCGTTTAACTCCTTCATTAATATCATCAACTAAATGCCAAGAATATCTTCTATTCCTGTTCTCAAGGAAAGTAGTAACAATTTCACCATCTTGTTCTAATATTGAATTTGCAGCTGATCTAGTTACAACCTCCCAGTTTCTATGGATATTTTTAGCTCTAAGATGAGATATTACTTTTATGAAGTCAGATAGTTTCCGATCGACATGGTTTACGTGTGATTCGAAATCGCTTTTGCGAAGTATACGATCATCAGATCCATCAGAAACCATATCTTCGTATGAATAGAAATTAGAATCTGCAGTAGAATCACCTACATATAAAGGATCATTTGTTTCATTTGTTAAATAGTGCTTAAAATCCATGTCATTCATTGCTGAAAAACGATTACTGGGGTTTAGTATCACAACATTGTCAGGAAGAGTATTGGAAGGCTCATCTGTTTCTGATAAATTATATTCATCGTCAAACGGGCTCTTAATTAAATCATTTGCGTCTCCAGCTTCTAGTGTCCATGCTTGAGGGTTTTTAGAATATGGATCAGCAAGAATTTTTGTCTCAAAATCAACTTTTTTATCGCAATGGATTATGTTCGCAGCAAAAATAGCCCATATGACTTTATCTTCGGACTCATATTTAAAGCGCTTACCAGCGATTGTTAAGGTAGTTATACCTTTAAATGGGAAAGTGGCTTTTAGAGCAAATGGCTGTAGCATTTTTTCATCTTTCACTGAATTATTCGCCGTTGCAATAGTTTGTATATATCTTGATGGCATCAATAGCCAATCTTTCCCTTGTTCATCCCAATTCCCTCTATAAGCAATAAACTGCTCCAGCCTGTTTAATGGTTTTTTTACTCTTATGTATGGATCTTCCCAAGAAAAATAGTTTTGGGTATTGTTTGTTAATACTTTATTAATAAAACGATCACTAACACCGATATAGAAACGATATAGCTCACTGCATGGAAGCACTAAAAACTTTGTTAGTGGATCATCGAGGACTGGCACAATTGCATAAAATGATTCGCTTTTAATTCGCCTAACTTTTTTGGAACTAAGATCAATGGCCATTGAAGGAAGTATTGAAGGGAAAAAAGTGCTATCAATAGATATTTTTTCGTTGGGTTTGATGATTTTAATCTTTGAGGTATCGATAGTAAACTTTGTTTCAAAAGGTGAAAGCCTGTTAATTCTTTTACCATCTTCCCAGCAAGAACCAATCAAAAATTCAGATATTCTATTAAGCGGTTCCACAATCCATATGTGTTTTTCAGAAAGTTGTCCCAGCTTAAGTGGGGAGTGTACACCTTCACTTTTTACCTTAGACAAAGAGATAAAAACACTCGGGATATATTTTTCACTTGGCTTTATAGAGCTTATGCCGTTAACGCGCCAAATACCTTCCTTGCTTTTCAGTTTTTTTGATTCAAACAACGTACTTCCTCACACAAAGCTATTATCAATTAGCTATGTTTATGAAGATTGTGATTACTTGTCAATAACAATAATGCTTTTGATTGAAAATTTTATCTATTGAAGCAATAACTTAGTTACCTGAGAGTTTTTAATTTATCTCGACAGGTCCCTTTATTCATATTAGCAAAAAGAGCGATAGTCTTTGTTGTAGGAACAATTGAATGTGTCATCAAATAGTTTTCGATATTCAATAGTTCATCGTCAGTTGCTGAGTATATCGTTTTATCAAGATGCCTATGGATAACAGTGTTTAGCCAAAATGGAGGAGATTCTGAAAGGTCTTTAAAGGCTGATTTTGAATAGATGGTACCACCGGCTAGTTGAAGAAGCCTATCGGGCCACTTGTCTAAAATCCAAAAGATAGCTAATAGAATTTTAAACCTTTCCTCTATCGGGCGTTGATCAAAGCTTACGTGTGTGCCTGTGCTTGAATGAATGTCTATTCCAGTAAACTTCAGGATGTTAGCTCTAACACCGCTATTAAAGTAATGTTTTCTTAGTATTGAGCTGATTAAAACCCATAAACCATTAAATTCTTGCAATTCCATTGGTTGTTTTAGAAGGGGGATACAAGGTTGGTTTAAAGTGAAGGCTTTCAAAAATGATAAATATGCACCGGTTAGCTCTATATATTCAGAAGGTATTTCTGAGCTACAGTTAGTCCATAGAGGGAGCGTACATGAACCACATAACCCAAGGTCATTGGAGGGAGTTTCGAACTGTGTTTTTCCAATTCCAAGTCGTTGATAATCAATTGGTCTTTCACAATGAGGACAACAGTCTCTTAGTAAGCAAAGGTGTTTCTCGCACATCACTACAAAAGACAGTCTCCAAATGCGCTTATAGTATTTAACTGGGGTTTCAGCGAAGCATTGTGGGCAGTAAACGACACCTTTATTTTTTCTAGTCCTATGGTAAATACCTAAAGGCAATATCCACCGTGAAGCGCTATTAATAATTATTTTCTCAGTAATGCGGCCTTCGAAGCCTGTTAGCATTAACTTTTTAATTTTGTCAGAAGTAAGCCCTGTACTTTGTTCTAAACTATCAACTAAGTTTGGCACAAAAAATTTGTCGATATCCCTAATGAAAATGGAAGAATCTAATCCAAGACAACTTTTATAAAGTGCGTGGGTATAAAGACCATTTTCTAATGCTATGCGAGTGACCCAAGATGACAACAGTTCGTTTTCAAATGGTTTAGGATGCATAGGTAAAAGCATAGCTAAATATTCCGGCTGGCTTCTCGTGATCGGTCGCTTGGTGGTGTATAACCACAGCTTGATATGATGTCAGTAGTGATTTTTTCCTCTCCAGAATTTAAAGCAAACGAGGCAGCTTGATTTAAAAGTAAAGAAAGTTCACCAATACTTCCTTCTGATGTCGCATAAATTTTTCTACCAAGTAATCCTGAGTGTAAATTCGAAGGCTCTTTTAAAGGCAGTACTGCCTCGAATGTTCTTAATAATTGCCTATAATCTTGATCAAACTTCCATTTTGGTAAAAGAATTGGCTGGAAGCGATTTTGTATTTGAGGGTCAATACTTATTGCTCTTAATATATCCTCAGTTCCGCATGCTATAAAAGATATTCTTAATTCGTTTCCTAAGTTTTTAATAGCGTTTAGAAAGTGTTGCCTTTTGAGTGTCGATCCAGCTAAAGAATTATGTAATTCATCAATACAAAGTACTTTTACTCCAATATCTTTGAGCACTTGGATTGTTCTTGTTCTTTTTGCAGAAGTAGAGGCTGAAGGAACCCGTTCGTATATAGAAGATAAAATAGTTGCATACAAGTCTGCTTCATTAGGGGATGGCGGAGCCTGAATATACATGACAGGTGCGATGATTCTTCCACCTTCAGCATTAGGGTCCGGTAAGTGAGACTGGCAAAACCTTTGGACTAAATCTGTTTTACCATTATTTGTTCTACCCACAAGCATTAAATTTGGCATCCTAGCGACTCTAGGGTGACGGAGTAGGTCTTCAAATTTTTGTAATATTTGATGCGCCTTGGGGTAACCAATCCACCTTGGAGAAGAAATTTCTGTTAACCGCTCTTCAGTAGACAGGCTCATTTTCTCAGCACAACGAGGATGTAAATGCGGAAATTCCTTCATTGTTTACTCCTATTAATAAAGTTCGACATCATTGAAAGGCTCTATATCGTCAAGAAGTTCATCTGCAGTCTCATTCGGCAATACTTCAGCTTTGTGAGAGGTGGTTTCATGCTCTACTTCCCAGTTTTTACGTCTTTCAGCCATTCTTCGTTTTCGTTTTTCTGTCGCTCGTTGTTGTTTTGATAAACGTGTTTTTTCAATGGCTTGAGCCTCGATTTCTCTCATTTTTTTGATGCCTCTGAAGATAACTTCTTCATCAATAACGTAAGCATCATTCTCTTCAATGAGTCGTTTTTTTACAGCCTTTAGTTCCCATAAACTGATAGTGGGCCGAGAGGTATTCAGATATGGAATTGGAATATATCTACTTGTATCTGGGTCAAAGAAATAAATGGTGCTAATATCTCTAGGATCTCTAGCGAAAATGAATTTTTTCGACTTTGTTGGATTCTCATCATCGGCAGTTCCAATCCACTTCCTTAGTGCATCTGAGTAGTAATGCACATAATCAATTTCGACACCTTGTCGTTGAATTGTTCTTTCAATGTACGGTGTAAAATCTAGTCGTAATGTCTCTTCATCTTCTATCGGTGCTGGTAAACCAATGCCAGGCTTATCTTTATCTCCAAAAATGCACTCCATATAAAGCTTGATAGGTGGAATTTTATTGATTCCTCTATGTGGTCTATGGTGGTAGCAGTACACAAGAAATATGGTAAACCAAAGCTCTAGTTCTGAAAGTGTCATGACCGCTTTACCTTCAGAGTTGTAATTTAATTTTTCTTTTACATTAGAAAATGTTGTTCCAGGGAGAGTATGTGTCTCTTGCATAAATGTACGAAACGCTCTCTCGACATGAGGTCCATAGTTTGGCTGACCTTTAGGCCTAAACTCTAAGATTATTCCATGTTGTTGGCAGGCGCGTTTTAGCATATTCCCATGAAATTCTTTTGCGTTATCTACGTGTATTTTTTGCATTTTCCCATAAATAGGCCATTCAACTTCAATATCTCGTTTAGCAAGCCAGTTTTCTTTAGGCAGTATTGCATTAGCTATACATAAGCCAGCAGAAGATGACCCTGGGGGATCAAGGGTCATTTTAAATCCACTAATCATCTTAGTAGCGACATCGATTGAAATGGTTAAATAGGGTCTACCAATAGGTAACCTATGGAGTTCGTCTACGATAATTAAATCTACTGGAGTGTGGTCAATTTGCACAACGGCGTTAGGGTAATCTGCACCTGGAAACTTACCAGGAGTAGGCGTGTGCTTTTGCTTCGATATCTTTGCCCCTAATCGTTTTTTTAAAACCTCTTTATCTTCAAGTTTTTGAACTCGAGCATATACCGTATTTTGATGAGGAACAGGAAGGTCAAGATTCTTACATTCAGCTTTAATTAAATTGAACACTTTTGTGATAGATTTCCTTTCTTCTTGAAGGTATTCCTCTTGTATCAATGTTCCTATTAATTCTTCAACTTCCTTATCTAGCTTGGTTTCTCCGCTATCTGTTCTTTTTTGACGAAGCAAAGAAGAAACCAGACCAGTTTCCTCAAATTGCTTAATCCAACGGTATATTGTTGCAACTCCCTTACTGTGTTTCTTAGCAACCTGCTGAACTTGTTCTGCACTTCTATGGTGAATAGATAGAAGAGGCTTAATTATTTCAAACCGTTCTAGTGCTTTATTCCATTCTTTATCTTCTGCGACTAAATGAGCGCTTCTAGGCTTATTTATGTCGGACGGTAAGCGTAAAGATATCTCTCTTAGATGAACAATATCGGTTTTCCCTGATTCAACAGAACGTACAATCAGCTCTTGAAAACCTTTGAACTCAAGGACTATTGCAGCACTTCCTTTCCAATAGATTAATTGACCTGGTTGAATAGTTTTCATCATATCTCCTTAACCCAAATTCTATTGCTCATAGTGAGTGGTTGATCTAGGTCACAATCAATTCTTTGGTTCGCAATGAGGGTCCAAATGATCGGAATCATTTTTGCTCTGTTATAAGGAGAGCTGCATAGCGCTGTTAGTAGCAAGTCTGGATCAGCTTCCTGTAAATCTCTCAATAATGAAAGGATATGTGTTTCCATCTCCTTTTCGATAACTGTGTGCTTGTATGGCCACAAGAACTTAGCATTATCTAGGTATGGTGTTCTAACATCTGTTTCTGTAAATACTTTGAAAGACCATCCGCGAGATATTGCAAATTTTTTTGCAGCTCTGAATTTAGGAAGAAGCTCTCTCCACGACTTTTTAAAGTCTTCTCTATATTTTATTTCATATAAAATAGGTCTTATATGGCAGTCTTCTTTGAAAAAAAGTAGGCCATCTGGTGTATAAGATCTTGGCTTTTGACTGTGGTTTTCATAATGGATAGTAATAGGCTGTGGAGTGATTTTTTTAAAATTAGGCTCAAAACGGAGTCTTTCCATAAAGTCACGTTCAAGCGTTGATTCATAAGAGCCAATATCTGGGACAACACCGGAAACACTTCTATTCGTTATCCCTATCTTTCTAGCTTCTGATGAATGAAAAGGCTTACTCATTATTAAATACCTATAGAATTTAGTTTATATTATCACTTAACTATGTTTCTTACAGGTGGCTCTGTCCCTAAGCCAGGTGAAATCTCTTTAGCCCATTGTGGCGTGCTTTTTCTGGATGAATTGCCTGAGTTCGACCGTAAAGTCTTAGAGGTATTAAGAGAGCCTTTAGAAAATGGTGAGATACATTTATCTCGAGCTCGCGGACAAGTCTGTTATCCCGCACGTTTTCAATTGGTCGCTGCTATGAATGCGAGCAATGAAGCTTATCAAGGGGATGATTATTATGGCTCAATGGCCAGCCAAGGTTATTTACGTAAACTCTCAGCGCCATTCTTAGATAGGATCGATCTACATGTAGAAGTGCCACCTTTGCCTTCCAATGTCTTGGTAAATGCTGGTGAAACGGGGGAAAGCAGCGCTTCCATTCGAGAACGGGTCGAGCAGGCTGTTACAAGACAAAGAGCACGCCAAGGCTGCTTAAATGCTCAACTAAATGGCCGTGAATTAGAAGCAATTTGTGCTTTAAATGAAAGTGATAAAGCTTTTATGCAAGGGGCTTTAGACAAGCTGGGTTTATCCGCAAGGGCCTATCATAGAGTGCTAAAAGTGGCTCTTACTCTCTCTGATTTAAGCCAAGCTGATCTGGTAGAGCGTCGACACCTAATGGAATCTCTCGCCTATCGTAAAATGGAGCAGAAGCTTGCGAAAGCGATAGGGCAGGGGTGAGGTTATCTTTAGATTAAATGCCAACTTAGGGAGTTAAGTTGGCTAATGCTCTTTATTCATTATGGGAAAGTATTATAAAGCGAGTTGATCAACCACCACGCTTGCTACCGCAAGATCTTGAGCACCAATGCCTGTGAGATCTACGACACTGATATTGGCTTTAGCAAAATCTATGTCGTTTCTCTTGCCTGCAAGTAAATGCCCTAGCTCAACATCACTGTCTTCAGCAATAATACCAGCGCGTACCGCATTCCCAAAATCACCATGATGTAGGCATTGTTCGTGGTTATCTGTGACCAGAATATCGGCGTTAGCCAGCACATCTGGCGCGATTTCAGATTTCCCCGGGCTATCAGCCCCAACCGCCACAATATGAAGTTCTTTAGGAAGATCTTCAACTTGAACCAGTGCAGTACTTGAAGGTGTGGCAGTGACTAGTATTTGGCTTGTATGACACACCTCTCGTACACTTTGCAAAACTTCGACTATGAGCCCTGATTCTGCTTCGAGCCTTTGTTTGAAGGATTTGCTTTCTTCTAAGTTTCGAGCATAGATAGCCACTTTTTTGATGCCGAGCTTTTGACTAATCATCTGGGCTTGAAGATAAGCTTGAGTGCCAGCACCGACTAAACCTAAACAAGCATCTTCGCATACAGGTTTTAAAGAAGCGGCTAAGGCGCCTGCTGCCGCTGTGCGAACCTGAGTTAACCAGCCTTCATCTTGGAGTAATGCTACGGGTACGCCTGTTTGTGCAGACATTACAAGCACTAAACCATTGTTAGCAGCTAGGCCTTTTGCCGTATTCTGATAAAAACCAGAGGCCACCTTGATGACAAAATAAGGCTGCTCGCTATGTTGAGCAGCCTTAACATGACAGTCACCAAAAAAAGCACCATTGGATTCTTTAAATAGAATTTGCATTGGTTCAGGTTGTTCAATTAAGCCCTTTGAATAATCAATAAAGATCTCTTTTACGGCATCTATTGCCGCTGTAAAAGATAAAGCTGGGCGAATATCTGCTAACGGAATAACGTGCATCTTAGACTCCTTAGACTCCTTATAATCCTGAATCTCGGTGTTACAGGTTGAGGGTTACAGGTTGAGGGTTACAGGTTGAGGGTTACAGGTTGAGGGTTACAGATTGAAGGTTACAGATCAGAGAAGTTAGCTTCAAAGTGCTGGCGCATGGCTTTGAGGCCTTCAGTGAATACCTTATCTCTGCCAAAACCAAGTCGGAATCTGTCTTTAGATACCTCATTCAAGTCAGAGGCATAAATGGAGGCGGGCAATAATAAGATGCCGCTCTCTTCAAGGAGTGATTTACAAAAGTCTTCCACATTGCCAGGGCCAATATAGCGAGGGAAGGCAACACAACCCCCTAAAGGACGTTGCCAATCAATGATGCCCGGGTAGTCCGCAAAAAGTTGTTCTAACTCTGCCACATTACGCTGCATCAAGTTAAGGTTGCGAGCTAAAATCGCGTCTTTGTTTTTTAAGGCAATGATGGCCAGTTGTTCAGAAGGCGCTGAGTTACAAATAGACAAGAAGTGTTTATAACGTTCTACTTTTAGTAGTACCTCTTTATCTTGTGAAGCGATCCAACCAATTCTAAGACCGGGTAACCCATAGGCTTTAGACATGACATTAAGGGAAATGCCTTTTTCATAGAGATCTGCTATTTGTGGCATTTGATCATCTGAATTGAGCTCGACCCCACGGTAAACTTCGTCACTGAAAAGGTAGATATCATTTTCTCGGCATAAAGTGATGATGTCTTCGAGCTCTTTTACGCTCAATACATGCCCCGTGGGGTTATGGGGAAAGTTGATTGATAATAGCTTGGTATTAGGGCGTATAGCGGCTCTAATCCCTTCAATATCCAGTTTCCAACCGCCTTTACTCTGGCCAGTGTTATCTTCGATGAGAGGGACACCTGTTACCTCGCAAATGGCTAAAGGGATAGTCTCAGCGCTTTGGTAATTTGGAGTAGGCACTATGACGTGGTCTTTTTCTGTGAGTAAGCATCTTGCTAGGGCATAAATACCTTCGCCTGCACCTGCTAGGCAAAGAATATTGTCTTTTTGCATGGTTTGATAAGTGCCTGCGATGAGTTCGCGTAATTCAGGCGCGCCCCATGTTTCCGTATAACCTAATGTGAGATTGTTATACTTCTCTCTGTCTTCCTCATTTGCCATGGCCAATAGTTGGCTCAATGTCAGGGTTTCTAAATCTGAGGCTGTCATATGGTGTTTGGCTTTAAATTCCCACTTGGAAAAAAAGACTTCTAAAGAAAAATCACGCATAGGTTTTGGGGACGTCATCATTATCAAACTCTCCGTTTAAGCTAAATGTTGAATAGCGTATTTGTTGCATTAATTGAACGATCAGTGCTGTCGAACATCTCGTAAAAGGGTGTATAAGCTGGCTCTTGAGATACCAAAAGCCTTGGCAACATAGTCGCTAGAACCTCTTACTTGAAAAATCTGATTGGCTTCTAGGGCCGTAACTATCTTGAGCTTGTCTGCTTTGCTTGTTGCATGCATTGCCATCCCAAGTTCGGCCAAGGTTTTAGCTATGATTTGGTTTGCATTTTCGCGCCAATCTGAGCCCATAAGGGCTGGGCTTTGTTGCTTTGATTCAAAATCGATTAGCGATGCCAGTAGCTTGGCAGATTGTGCTAGCAAACCGGTTTTCATATTGATGCAAAGTAGGTGGGTTGCGACGCCTTTATCATCTCTTAATACGCTGGTAATCGATTTTGTGCTTTCACCTTCTGGGGTGGATTTCGAATAGGGCCCAATAATGGCCTTGTTATCAATTTCTGTGGTGAGCTCATCTTCATCAATCAGTGAGTCATCACCCACTTTTCGGTTGGAATAAGGGTTCTCGATATGAGCAATTTTGCCTGAGCCTAAATCGTGTATGACGACCTCAAGTTGATTGGGCAATAAGAGTGAAATGGCTTTACATAACACTCTGTAATTTTGAAGAGAATCAGACATCTTAGCTTCCAATATATTAAGCAATAGATAAATTATTTTTTACAATTTATCTATAATTGGACTGTTTGTCTAATTATATTTTTATTAAATCAAACTGATTAGCTGCCAACCTCCAAAGATAATCAACAAAAATCCCGCGATCTGACTGACTTTTAGCATTCACTCTGGGCTAATTTTATTGTAGTGGTTTAATGATTCTAGACTGCAACTTAGGAGGTAAAATCTCCACCATAAATGAAGATAAATTTGCAGTTTAATGCGTATGCATGTATTTTTAAGTAATGAAAAATAAAATTGAACCTTGCTTAGCTTTATCTATTCGCCGTGCTGACCGTATTATCAGCCAAGCCTATAACGACCGTTTGTCTGTTTTAGGTATTCGTTCAACTCAGTTTTCTGTGTTGAGAGTGATAGATGTGATGCAAAAAGCCAGTGCTAAAGACTTACAACAACACCTTTCCATGGAACAACCTACCGTTTCTCGGGCATTAAAACCCTTGATTAGAGATGGCTATATTCTGGTGAGTGAAGGCAAAAACAAGAAGGAAAAGTGGCTGATGCTCACACCAGAAGGTAAGTCGTTATTTGATCAGTGTATGATTCCTTGGCGACAAGCACAGGATGATTTAGCCGCTCATTTAGGGCCTGAAACAAGCCAGCTATTGCATGAGTTAAGTAACAAAATCGTATCTTTTAAAAGCTGATTGCTAAGTTTTTATGAAGATGAACTATCACTCAAATAAATAAGTAAATTCATGCATACGCATTTATTTTTTAATCGAGGTGAATAATGCAGTTATACACTTATCCTGTTACGACAAATGCGCTGAAGGTGGCTTTATTAGAGGCTTATATCAAGCCTTTTCTCGATTTAGGCATAGAGCAAAGGCTAATTCAGTTACAAAAAAGAGAGCAGAGTCAGGCGGATTTTTTAGCGATTAATCCTAAGAGGAAAATTCCCGTTTTAGTGAATGCTGCACGTGGAGAAACAGTGACAGAATCCAATGCCATCTTGCTGTATTTACTTGGTCTTCCTCAAGTTCAGGCAGTGCCTGAATTAGCCAAATTAAGTCAAGGATCTGCTGTTATGTCTTGGTTGTTTTGGCAGGCAAGTGATACGGGTATCGATAGGGCGGGTTATCACTTTAATCGTGTTCTCTTACCTCATTGGGGTGTTCACAGAGCCCATGAACCCGATGAAGAGCAGCTAGGTAAGTTTTCTAAAAGTTGTCAAGTGCTAGAGCAGGCACTCGCCCAAAATACTTATTTATGTGGTGATGACGTGAGTGTGGCTGATATCTCAGTCGCCGCACTTTTCATGTTCCATCAAGAAGCTGGCATGCCACTAGATAATTACCCACATTTAGTGGCTTGGCTAACACGTTTAGAAGCAAGAAGCTGGTGGCGTTTAGCTAAGGATGAGGCGGTCGATTTTATCGGTGATTTGACGCACCGATAGGGATATTGAGCAATGAGTAATGGCTTTTAGTTGTTACTCATTTTATTTATAAAATTATGGGGCAATCGTCACATCTAGCCAATTCTTGAGGATAACTGACGTGCCGCCTGTATGAGTTTTTTTGCATTATCTCTGGCTTCTTGCTGGTCCAGATAATCACCACTAATACTGGCACTGATGGCGGCAACTGGCTCATTTCGTAAGTTTAAAATTGGTGCTGAAATACAGCTGACACCGGCTTCTATTTCCCCGTGAGTGACGGCATAACCTAAGCGTTTCGCTCTATCTAATTCTTCTTGAACTGTCTGCCACTCTTGTTTGATTTGTGGGTTAACCTTTTTCTCTGAGGCTAGGTAAGTTTGCTGAAACTCAGTGCTGCGCATAGAGAGGATCGCTTTCCCTGATGCGGATTGATAAAGGGGCATGGTTTGGCCAATAAAGATATTAAACGCACAGTTTAATGAGGTTTCTAACTTAGACACCACCACTATGGTATTGCCCACTGGCACGCTTAAAAAGATGGTTTTATGGATCTCGTTTTTAAGGATTTCTGCAATAGGATAAAAGAAGGGGATGATGCTCTGCTTGTTGTAAATGGTAGAGGCAATTTGAAAGATCTTTGCACCTATGCAGTAAGACTTTTTACGACTTGGGTCATGGGCCACCATTTGGTGTTCTAACAGGGTATTAATAATGCGATGGCCACTGGCAGAAGGGATGCCGGTTTGTTCACAGATTTCAGACAATGTCATAGGATAATTAGCGCTGGCAAGAAGGTCCATAATAAGTACTGAACTATCTACTGCTGGGGCTTTCGACTTCTCTTTCTCTGACTTTTCTCTTTCTGGCATAGCTTGATCCTAAAAGTGATGTGACTCATAGATTTAAAATTCTATATATGGAAAAACTTGCGTAAAACGCTCTGAATTAATCCCACTTTTTTAAACCTGATTCCCTAAGGGAAAATAAAATGAAAAAAATACAATTTTTTGATTTTAAGCTAACCATAGACGATAGCTGGCTTGCGTTGCTTTTTTCTCTTTAAGAGTGAACTCAGTGGCTGATTATTGAAAAATTGAGCTAAGCTTAAAGACCCGAATTATAAGGCTTTCAGGATATTATTTCATATATAGAATTAAAATTTCTCATATGGAATGTTTTTTGACTCAAGCAGGTGGGAGGTTTTAGCATGGTCATATTCAGTAAAAGGGTGAACCCATGAGAAGCGATCAAAATTTTATCAATAATGCATTTGTTCCATCTATCACAAGCAAGGCTATGCCTGTTTATAGCCCAGTAAATGAAGCACAAGTTGCTCAGGTTGCACTAGCCAGTGCCGAAGATGCGCTGGGTGCTGTTGATATCGCTGCCAAAGCCCAGAAAGGCTGGCGTCAACTGACCAGCATTGAGCGTGCTGGTTTCCTTCATAAATTGGCAGATGCTTTGTTGGCCCGTAAAGACGCTATTGGTCAAGCGTTGGCATTAGAATCAGGTAAAAGCCTTGAAGATGCGACTAACGAAGCGGTTTACGCGGCAGATATTACCCGTTATCACGCTGAATGGGCGCGTCGTATTGAAGGTGAAATTATTCCAAGTGATTCACCATCAGAAAACCTCTTACTGCAAAGAGAGCCGATTGGTGTGGTGGCTTGCCTAATCCCTTTTAACTATCCGGTTTACACCCTGTTGCGCAAAATTGCCCCGGCTTTAATTACTGGTAACAGTGTGGTGGTACGCCCAAGTAACAATACCCCAAGTTCAGCGTTTGAAATTGCGAAAGCGGTACAAGATTCAGGTATTCCAGCAGGTGTAGTGAATATTCTAACTATGGATCACGCCACTGCTGAGAGCGTATGTACTCACCCTAAAGTTGGCATGATTACCCTTACTGGTAGCGTCGGCGCTGGCCGTAAAGTGTTGGAGTATTCTCAAGTGAATATTGCCAAATCTTCTTTAGAATTAGGCGGTAAATCACCTGCCATTGTTGAAGCAGATGCAGACCTTGAAAAAGCGGCCCGTGAGATAGTGGCATCTAAAACGACTAACTGTGGTCAGCTTTGTACTGCGATCGAAAGGGTTTATGTACATGAAGTCATTTATGATGAGTTTGTTGCCTTACTAAAAGGGCAGATGAGCGAACGTCAGTTTGGTGATCGCGCACAAGATGCCAGCTTTATGGGGCCGCTCATTAATGAGAATGCGCGTTTAAACATTCATCAAATGGTTGAAAGGGCCATTGATGATGGCGCGTCTCTAGAGGTTGGTGGCTATATCCCAGAAGGTAAAGGTCACTTCTATCCTCCTACTTTATTGACTAACTGCCGCCAAGATATGGAAATCGTGCAAGAAGAGATCTTTGGCCCAGTTTTACCTGTCCTTAAATATACCGATGCGGATCAAGCTTTAGAGCTGGCGAATGATCACCAGTTTGGTTTGGCATCGGTTATCTACACAGAAAATTATCGTACCGCCATGAAGGTAGCCAACAATATTGAAGCGGGTGAGATTTATATTAATCGTACACCTGCTGATCCTTACCAAGGCTTTCATGCTGGCTGGAAACGTTCTGGCCTAGGTGGGGATGATGGTAAGCACGGTATGTTGGAATATACACAAACCCGTTTAGTGGTACTCAACTACTAGGGCTTAACCCTTAGTGTCATTAAGTGATGCCTGTGCTTTGCATGGGGTCACTTTTTATTTGCATGCCAGATATCTTTCTACCTCAAATCAACGGCTATTTTGCTGCTCGCTATGAAGGCATTAGCGTCTATAACCTGTATTTTGGCTATATTGCAGTAATCAGTGCTTTAGGCACGCTAGCAGCACTTAAACTTAAATCAATGACAGCTATCTATGACAGCTAAGAAGAAGTCTTAACCATGAAAGTAACCCATTGTGATACTCATATTGTTGCCACGCCAGCCCCTCATGTAGGGGGGATGTATTGGATTTTTGTTAGCCTGAAAACAGATGCTGGCATCGACGGGGTTGGTGAAGTCTACGCCGCTACCTTTCACCCAGAGGTGATGGTGAAAGCCATAGAAGACGTCTTTGAGCGCTTTTTAAAAGGGCAGGATCCGCATCATATCGAACGTTTTTTTAGGGAAGCTTATTCAAGCGGTTTTACCCAAAGACCTGACTTAACCATGATGGGGATTGTCAGTGGTTTGGAGATGGCCTGCTGGGATATTATCGGTAAGGCAGCGAGTAAGCCTGTGTACGAGCTGATAGGAGGCAAGGTGAATGACAAACTACGCTCATACACTTACCTCTATCCTAAGGATAAAAACGGTGACTATAACTACGACAATGTAGAGCTGGCTGTTGAATGTGCTTTAGCTGAAAAAGAGCGTGGTTTCACTGCTTTAAAATTTGATCCAGCAGGCCCTTATAGTGCTTACTCTGGGCATATGATTTCCCTTGAAGCTATGGAAAAGTCCGCCACTTTTTGTCGTCGTATTCGTGAAGCTGTGGGTAATAGCTGTGATTTACTCTTTGGTACACACGGGCAGATGGTGCCAGCTTCAGCGGTGCGTTTGGCTAAGCATTTGGAACCTTTTGACCCTATGTGGTTTGAAGAGCCAGTACCGCCAGGTCAAAGTGAAGCGATGGCAAGAGTCGCTGCTAAAACCAGTATTCCAGTGGCGACAGGTGAAAGGCTAACTACTAAGTATGAATTCCATGATGTTCTAAAACACAATGCGGCTTCGATTTTGCAAATGAATCTAGGCCGAGTGGGCGGCATTTTAGAGGGTAAGAAAATTGCCGGAATGGCCGAAGCCTATTATGCCCAAATCGCACCTCACCTTTATAACGGCCCTGTCGGTGCGGCTGCCAGCATTCAATTAGCAGCGACCCTGCCAAACTTCTTGATCCAAGAAAGTATAGGTACTTGGGATGGTTTTCATGCTGAGGTGCTAGAAGAAAAAATTAATTGGCAGGATGGCTATATTATTCCTTCTGATAAGCCTGGTTTAGGGGTTGAGCTTAATATGGAGGCAGTAAAAGCTTGCTCTCCTTATCGTGGTAAAACCTTGCATCTTTCCATGGACCCAAGACCTTATGATGTGAAACGAGAATCAGGAACCGAGTGGAAACATATTCCGGAGAAGTGATGATGGAATTTGATTTTATTATTGTGGGCGCTGGGTCTGCTGGCTGTATTGTGGCAGACAGGTTGAGCGAATCTGGTCGCTATTCTGTGTTGTTGATCGAAGCAGGGGGCAGAGATGTCTCTCCTTGGATCAAGCTGCCTGTGGGTTTTGGTAAAACTTACTACAACCCAAAATACAATTATATGTATTACAGCGAAGCCGAAAAGGAAATGGCTGGACGTAAATTGTATGCCCCAAGAGGTAAGGTGCAAGGTGGCTCAGGTTCGATCAATGCCATGATTTATGTGCGTGGCCAAGCCTCTGACTTTGATGATTGGGCGAATGCGGGTAATCAAGGTTGGTCTTATCAAGATGTATTGCCTTACTTTAAAAAGCTAGAACAGCACCCGCTTGGTGAGACTCCATATCATTCTGATCAAGGCAAGATAGGTATCTTGCCAATGAAAGATGGGGCTCACCCTATTTGCCAAGACTATCTAGCGGCGGCGAAAGAGCTGGGTTACCCCTTAAATGATGATTTTAATGGGGCTGAATTCGAAGGGGCTGGAGTGTATGAGACCAATATTAAAAATGGTCAAAGATCCTCCAGTAATATTGCTTATTTAAAGCCAGCCTTGAAGCGAGCTAATCTAACACTTTGGCGCGTTAGCCAAGTTGAAAAAATAGTGCTAAATGAAAAGACAGCGCTAAATGAAAAGGCAGCGCTAGATGAGGCTAATCGTGCAACAGGTGTACTGGTACGTCATGAAGGCAAGCTAGTTGAGGTTAAGGCTCACAAAGAAGTGATACTGTGTGCGGGGGCTGTTGATTCACCTAAGCTTCTGCAATTATCTGGTATTGGCGATAAAGACGAACTTGAAGCCAAGCAAGTGACCCCTTTACATCATTTGCCTGGGGTAGGGAAGAACTTACAGGATCATTTATGTGTGAGTTATTACTATCGCGCTAAAGTAAAAACCTTAAACGACGTGTTCTTATCGTATGCTTCTCAGATTAAAGCAGGGCTTGAATATGTGATTAATCGCACGGGTCCTTTATCTATGAGTGTGAATCAGGCAGGTGGCTTTTTTAAAGGCAATGAGCAAGAAACCGAGCCTAATATTCAGCTTTACTTTAACCCTATGTCTTATCAGATTCCGGTGGATCCTAATGCCAGCTTAGAGCCCGAGCCTTATTCTGGTTTCTTACTGGCATTTAATGCTTGTCGTCCTACCAGCACAGGTACTATCGTGCTTGCTTCTAATGATCCTCTGGATGCGGCTTTGATCAAGCCAAATTACTTATCGACCCAAAAAGATAAGGATGAGGTGATTCAAGGAAGTCGCTTGATTCGTAAAATGATGCAGGCCAAAGCTTTGCAGAAGATTACCGAAGAAGAGGTGATTCCGACCTTATCCCAAGTAAATGATGATGAGAGTATGTTGCAGTACTTTCGTGAGAAAGGTGGATCTATCTATCACTTATGTGGTTCTTGCAAAATGGGGCCAAACCCAGCTGATGCGGTAGTTGATGATAGGCTGAGAGTTCATGGTATCAGCGCATTGAGAGTCATAGATGCCTCTATTTTTCCTAATATCACCTCGGGCAACATCAACGCCCCTGTGATGATGGTAGCTGAAAAAGGCGCGCATTTAATCCTGAGTGAACTTTAAATATATTAAGGTTGTCTTAAAAAGATTATCTCAAAAAACTCTCTTAAAAAGTGCTAAAAACGTGCTAAAAAGTTCCCTAAAAGCTCAGAAGTATCGAGCAGTGCGTGTTATGAAAGACGTTAGTGATTTTGACGTTTTCTAGTTACTTACTGAAGTTACTTACTGAAGTTGCTTAAGTGATTCACAATAGCCTTCCAGTAAGTGCTGTGGCAATGCTGGGCTGTAGTAATATCCTTGAATTTTATTACAACCTAGTGCGACTACATGCTGGTGGTGCATATTACTTTCTACACCTTCGGCTATCACGTCCATATTACAAGCATCTGCAATGGTAATAATGGCTTTGACGAGCGCTTCTGTTTTTTTACATTGACCTAATTGCTGGGTAAAACTTTGATCGATTTTTATGACATCAAAAGGCAATTTTTGTAAGTAATTTAAGGATGAGTAGCCTGTCCCAAAATCATCTAACGCCAACCGAATACCCATGTCTTTTATGGTTTGAATACTATGAATAATACTTTCAAAATTACCTAATATCGCTGTCTCTGTAATTTCAAATACTAACCTCTCAAGTGGGAAATGATAGTTAAGAAGAATGGCTTTTAAACGCTCTAAAAAGAGAGGGTGATTAAGTTGTTTGGCTGATAAATTGACAGAAATAGTAAAGTGACAATTTGGGTTTCTTGCATGCCAAAAAGCGAGTTGCTCACAACTTTGTATAAGAACCTGTTCACCTATAATATGAATTAATTGATTTTGCTCCGCTAGAGGAATAAATATAGCGGGTGATACCTGTTTTCCATATTCTGATTCTGGCCATCTTGCGAGGGCTTCAAAGCCTATAAAATCACCTTGTATAACATTGTATTGGGGTTGGTAATGAACAATAAGATCTTGGTTTTCTAGAATTTGTCTGAGAGTTTGTTTGATTTTTGCCTCTTCCGATTTTTTATGGGCCATTTCAGGTGCAAATATCTTGTAACCATTTTTCCCTGCTAATTTTGCTTCGCTAAGTGCAATATCTGCAAACCGTAACAAGGTAGATTTATCTGCCTTGCTAATATCGCTATCAGCAATGCCTATGCTGGTTTCAATATAAATTTCGTTATCAAAGATTGAGAATGGAAGGGCAATAAACTGGATTAACTCTTGGGCGAGCAATTGCGCTTCATTATGAGTAAACTTTGAGCTTAACAAGGCAAATTCATCACCGCCAAATCGCGCAATTAAGCTGTCTTTAGGTAATATTTTTTGTAGGCGTTCTGCAACGCTGATAAGGACTTGATCTCCTATGTTGTGGCCTAACGTGTCATTGATCTCTTTAAAACCATCTAATCCAAGCATAAATAAATAGAGGGGATGCTTGTCTTTTTTGTTGCTTTCTAACGCTTGGGTTAAGGCTTGGTTGAAATAGGTTCTGTTAGGCAATTTAGTCATCGAATCAAAATTGGCTAAATACTTAAGTTCGGTTTCAAAGGCCTGCCTTTGGCTGATATCTTGAAATAAGATGAGACGTTCTGTAGGGCTTGTCATCGCAAGATTAGAGCAAGTAATTTCTACCGTAAATTGTGGTGCCAAGATGGGTGAAGCGTATGCTTTTTCTTGATAACCATTATCCATGTTAGGGCTTTGATCTAAAGCCGCTTCAATGCGAGATAATATTGAATAATGGGTGGCTTGAGTACTGTCTTCAAAGCGAAACCATTGGTCAATATGACTATCAATTAAAATTTCAGGTACAGATTTAAGCAATTGATAAGCTGTCATATTGGCATAGGTAATATGCCCTTTATGGTTGAGCTTAATGAGCCCCTGTCCTATGGATTCCATGATATTTTCTGTCCCTGTATTAATTGCATTATGCTTCGAAATAGGAATCTCTCTCACATGATTTGCCTTTTTTATGGTTAGTTATAAAGCTAGATCAATGCTTTTGTTACGTATGTGTATGACTTGTTATTAATTTGTATTAAAGCGTTTAATTAAATCCAGAGATGGCTGAATTGTTAATGCTTGTTAATGACGTTGCGAACAAGTCCTCCTGCCTCTGAGTGTGGATAAAGCATTTAGATTGATGGCGAGGCGCGCAACTTAAAAGTGATTCTATTGATAAGCACCACAACATAAAGATAAGGTTTCTAGGCCACGCCCTTCGGGTTGTTGAATAATACCTATTCGGCATTTTTACCCATATACCTTTAAAGAGAAAACTGAGAAGAGGTGACTTAATCGCAGTTTCCTTAACCTATTGATTGAAAATTAGGTAACTGAATAAGTTAAGCCTCCCTTTGTGCATTTTGTATAAATGAGTAGTTGCCAAAGCACCTCTCATGTAAAATTGATTTATTGCCCCCTTTGTTTGAGTTATTTCCATGTCAAAAGCCCCGCCAACAATTCGTCAGAGAATGAGTAAGCTTAATGATCGCCAGTTGGATGCGGTCAAACGTATTGATGGTCCCTTATTGGTATTGGCTGGTGCTGGTAGTGGTAAAACCAGTGTAATTACCACGAAAATAGCCTACTTGATTCAAGAATGTGGCTATAAGGCGACAAATATTGTTGCTGTGACCTTTACCAATAAAGCGGCCCGTGAGATGAAAGAGCGGGTTGTCAGTATGCTAAGTAAAGATGAAAGCCGAGGCTTGAAAATTTCCACTTTTCATAACTTAGGCTTAACGATTTTACGTAAAGAGTATGCGAAAGCAGGTCTTAAACAAGGCTTTACCTTATTTGATTCACAAGATTCTCTGACTCTGATTAAAGAAATATTAGATAAAGAGTTTAATGAACAAACTGACGAAGCTAATTTTTGTCAGATGACAATCTCAAATTGGAAAAATGACCTAACACCTCCAAATGAAGCAGTAGTAAATGCGGACACAGATGAAATGCTATTGGCCGCACATGTGTACGGTCAATATCAGCGTTATTTAAGAGCTTACAATGCGGTTGATTTTGATGACCTAATATTATTGCCAGTGAGCCTTTTAAGTGGCTTTGACGATTTAAGAGAGCGTTGGCAGCGTAAGGTTAGATATTTGCTGGTGGATGAGTGCCAGGATACAAACAACAGTCAGTATGAGTTGATACGTATTCTAGCCGGGGCGCGTAAATGCTTTACCCTAGTAGGTGATGATGACCAATCTATTTATGCTTGGCGTGGTGCAAGGCCTGAAAATTTAGAACGCTTAAATAGTGACTACAAAGGTCTTAAATTGGTTAAGTTGGAGCAAAATTATCGCTCTACCAAAAATATTTTAAAGGCCGCAAACACTCTGATTGCGAATAATCCACACGTTTATGATAAGTCTCTTTGGAGTGATCTTGGTGTCGGTGATCCTATTCGTATTATGGTAACGCGAAATGAAGAGTCCGAGTCAGATCGTATTGCGGCAGAAATACAATCGCGCCATTTAAGACATGACATTCCCTATAAAGATTTTGCCATTCTTTATAGAGGTAACCATCAGGCACGCTTAATAGAAATCAAACTTCAGGCTTATCGTATTCCTTATAAAATGAATGGTGGCACTTCATTTTTTGCGCGCGCTGAAATTAAGGATTTGATGAGCTATTTACGCTTATTGGTTAACCCTGAAGATGACAATGCCTTTTTACGTATTATCAATTTGCCTAAAAGAGAAATTGGACCCGCAACTTTAGAAAAAGTGGGGAATTTAGCGACTGAGCATAAAGTAAGCTTGTTTGCGGCATGTGAATTAGCTGAATTAGATGAAAGGGTAACGGGGCGAGCTTTAAAGAGCTTACGTGAGTTTGAGTCTTGGATTCGTGCTTTAAGGCGACGTTTGTCCGGCGCTTCACCTGTGCCTGTGATAGAGCAGATGATTCATGATATGAATTATTATGGTTGGTTGCAGGAGCAATCAAGTTCACCAAAAGCGGCTGAACGTCGTATTGAAAATGTACGTTTTTTACTCGAATCTATTCAGCGTATGATGGAAAGCGCCTGGGAAGAAGACCCCAATGCAGAATTAGATCAAGCGATTAGTAAATTACTCTTGATTGATATGCTTGAGCGTCAAGAAGAAGAGGAAGATGAGGACAAGGTGCAGCTACTTACCTTGCATGCATCTAAAGGACTTGAGTATCCACATGTATTTTTGATTGGTTGTGAAGAGGAGCTATTGCCTCATCGAAATAGCATAGAAAATGATGATATTGAGGAAGAAAGGCGGTTAGCTTATGTGGGGATTACACGGGCTAAACGTACTTTATGTATTACTCTGGCATCAAAAAGACGTCAGTATGGCGAAGAAGTTGACTGTATGCCGAGCCGCTTCTTAGATGAGTTGCCTGATGATGTAGTGCAATGGGAAGGACGAGGGGATGAATCTGAGAAGGTTAAAAAAGAACAGGGCAAAGCTTCTTTGTCTGCTTTAAAGGCCATGCTAAATAACTAAATAGTAACACTAGAGTAGATGAAAACAGTCACAAAAAGCCGTGTAAGAATTTACACGGCTTTTTGTTAGCTATTTATTAGATAGCGCCTTTTTCTTTCAAAAGGTAATCAATGTGATTACGGAAAAGGTTGGCAGCGTTAGTAAAACTATTATTATTAGGAATAATAAAGTCTGACTTATTGCGAATATCTAATGTTTTTAATGCAGCTTGTCTTACGTGGCGCATGTAGCGACTTGTCACTTCATTAACGTTACGTCCACGCTCAGAGATATCTCGTTTTAGTCGACGAACGACTGCAATATCAAGGTCAGTATCGACGAACAAAAGGTAGTCAACGGCATCACGAATACCTGGGTCTTGAAACATCATATGGCCTTCAACTAAGACAACATGGGTTGGCTCAAGATTGCGATACCCAACACGACTATGTTTAGAATGATCGTATATAGGGATTTCGTTTGGTTGTTGGCGATTCTTACAATTATGGATGGCTAAGGTTAGGCTTTCTGTGTCTAACGAACTTAAGTCATCAAAATTATAAACATCAGGGTCGATGCTACCGCAGCCGTTATAAAAGTTATCTTGGCAAAGTACGGTGATTTTATCTTCATGACCTTCCGCTAAAAGCGAGCAAAGGCGACTTTTACCACTACCAGATACACCAGTTACGCCAATAACAAGCGCCATTTATTACCTCATTTTACAGTTGTTTACGGGATTGAGCTCCAGTGTTGGAACGCATTATTGTAATATAACAGAAGCAAGGTCAAAATTCCTTGCTACTCTTATAGACAGGGTTATCTTTTTTATAATTTTTTTGCGGTTGAAATCTCATGAACACTTCTCTGTTTTCTCGCCTTTTATGCGGCATTAGCATGGCGAGTATCGTGGTTTTTCCTATTTCATTAAGCGCTCAGGAAGAAGTTGAATTAGGCACAAAACCGGAGCCGGTTTATGCTAAGTCAGCGGAGCTTTTTGGCTTATTGATTAATGATTTAAGCCAAGAAGAGTTTGAAAGGCATCTTAAAAATATGGGCATGTCCCCTTATCCTAGTTATCAAGCTGATACAGCAAACTATAGTTTGGGTGAGAAAGGCATCTTAGGCATCAGACAAATATCGGTTCAATATAATAACTACAATTTTGTAAAACGCATTGAATTGCATGGTGTTGTAGAAAATGTACGTAAAAGAAGCTCTCTAGGAAATTTATTATCAAAAAAATACGGCCCACCAATGGCTGGCTTTGTGAGAGAAGGTTTTGGTCGTGCGCAATGGCGATTTGAAGATGGCACCTTGGTGGAGCTGCATAATACGACTTATGATGTAACTGTCTCTTACCGTGATCTTATTCCTAAACGTAAGAGCGTTTCAGGTGAGATTAATGTACAGGCATTAAAGGACAGTCTGTAATTAAGCTGCTTTTTCGCCTAGTTTACGAAGATATTAAATGAGCTTAAAATTAAAAACTCATTAACGTTTCGAGTTAAATTTTTTACATGGATTTAATCTTATCTCTTAACCGTGAACTAACCTTGTTCATGGGTTCTTATATTTCTGATATTTCTCTTGCGCTTGTCGCAACCTGTTTGGTTGTTTACGGTGATCAGTTAAATAAAGTGATCAAGCGTCTTGTTCATCATTGGCATTTTCTTGCTCGTGTTCTTGCTTTTATCTTTATGTGTACTTTTGGTTATGGATTATTAACCGTTTGGCTACAGCCTTGGCTTGAAACAGGGCTAAGGCATATTCCGGGTTTATATTTACCCAGTTTTGTGATCGCAATATTCTGTTTTTTAGGTGTAATGGCAGAGCGAAAACGTCATTTATAAAAAAATATGAAAAAAAGTATGAAAGTTAATGCCTTTTTACGTGATCAAATAACTACATAAATTGAGTTAAATTCAGAATAACCCCTAAATTATTTGTTTAGTGTTGTAAACTTTCAAAACTGTCTACTTTTTTTCCGTTATTTCATAACGAAAACCCTTCTTAAGGCCCGTTTTTAGGGCGTTTCGTAGCCTTCTTACAATTTGTAATGAAACGTTTTGCCAGCTAATATTCGCGCAAATATCGCTTTAAGTTACTGCTTTCGGAGAAACTAATGACAAACGCTTGGTTAACATCTCTTTCACTGGTTGAATCTATGATTCCCGCTCTAGGCCAATTGGGTCGCGAACAAAACGTTAAAGTTCAACTAGCAGGTAAGACCCTTCTAGCTGACTCTGTGACAAGCCTGATGACAGTGTTTGATGATTATCCAGAGATAGACCTAGCGAAAATTGTAAGCATTCTTAACAACCTAAAGGAAAGCGACGCTTCTAATACTGTTGTTGACCTAGAAGCTTTGCTTGCTGAAAGTGAACTCGATGCAATTTTGCAAACCAGTGTTGATAGCGGCGAGCAAACGCCTGTTGTACTTTACGGGTTTGGTCGTATTGGTCGTTTACTGGCTCGTCGTATGTGTAGCATAGGCCACATAACACCAAGTATGAAACTAGCTGCGATTGTTGTACGTAAAGCTGGCGATAAGGATCTTAAGAAGCGTGCAAGCTTACTTAAGTTTGATTCAGTACATGGTACTTATGATGGTCTAGTTAAAGTTGATGCTGATCAGCAGTCATTGATTATTAATGGCCAACCAGTAAAAATAATTTATGCTTCGCATCCAAGTGAAGTTGACTATCAAGCACAGGGTATTGAAGGTGCCTTATTAGTTGATAATACAGGTATCTGGCGTGATCATGATGGCTTGAGCGTCCATTTGCAGCGTCCTGGTATTGAGCGAGTTGTTTTGACTGCACCAGGTAAGCAAATGAAAAATATTGTCTTTGGTGTTAACGATTCTGATATAGATAGCCAAGATCAAATTCTCTCTGCCGCTTCTTGTACCACAAATGCAATTACACCAATCTTATCTGTTTTAGAAAACAAATATGGTGTTGAGTCTGGTCACGTAGAAACTGTTCACGCTTACACAAACGATCAAAACCTGATTGATAATGTGCACAAAGGTGACCGTCGCGGACGTGCTGCTGCAATGAACATGGTTATTACAGAAACCGGCGCAGCTAAAGCGGTTTCTAAAGCGATTCCAGCGTTAGAAGGTAAATTGAGTGGTAGTGCAATTCGTGTACCTGTTATCAATGTATCTATTGCGGTATTAAGCCTGAATTTAAAAGCAGAAACATCGGTTGAAGAAATCAATGCCTTGTTAAAAGAGGCATCTGTATCTGCTGAGCTAACAGGTCAAATTGCCTATAGCGATGCGCCGGATGCGGTATCTTCTGACTTCATTGGTTGTGAAAATGCGGGCATCTTGGACTCTCAATCCACTAAAGTTCGTGGCAAACAAGCTACCTTGTATGTTTGGTATGACAA
Source organism: Marinomonas sp. MED121 (assembly GCF_000153025.1). Taxonomy (GTDB): domain Bacteria; phylum Pseudomonadota; class Gammaproteobacteria; order Pseudomonadales; family Marinomonadaceae; genus Marinomonas. The sequence continues at coordinate 1,447,602 of NZ_CH672429.1, read as the reverse complement.
TGAATACGGTTACAGCTGTCAAGTTGTTCGCTTAATGGAGCGCTTGTCTCAAGTTGCTATGCAGGTTAAGCAGGAAGAGCAAAACCAAGCAGCTTAATACTTATTATAAAGTATTGAATAAAACGGCAACCATAGGTTGCCGTTTTTTTTGGTCTAAAAGAAAGTCTAAATGGAACCTTTTTAGTGACTTGCTAGTCTTTAGCTGAACTAATTGATTTTATTAAGGTGTTAAGGTTGACGAGACGGCTGTAAATAAGGTGTATTAGAGTTAACAAGTGGCTTGTTGCCATCATAATGAATAGGTAAGTTGATAATGTTTAAGTCTTTTTTTCTCAATAAGAAGTGGCTGCTTTGGTCTTTATTTGGCTCGATTTTAATTTTGGGTGTGACCTGGTACAAGGTGCAGCTGGATGTGCAAATTAATGAATGGTTTGGTGATTTTTATAACACCTTACAAATGGCTTTAGCTGAGCCTAATAGTGTCTCCTTAGAAGAGTTTATAAGTAAGTGTTTTACCTTTGCAAAAATTGCAGGTTTGTATGTCTTTATTGCTGTGATGCTGGGTTTTTTTGTCAGGCATTATATCTTTCGCTGGCGTACGGCAATGAACGAATATTATATGAGCCACTGGCCAAAACTACGCCATGTTGAAGGTGCGGCTCAGCGTGTGCAAGAAGATACCATGCGTTTTGCCAGTATTATGGAAGGGCTGGGCGTTGCCTTTATTCGTTCTATTATGACGCTAGTCGCGTTTTTACCTTTGCTGTGGGTGTTAAGTGAAAATGTGACCGAACTACCTTACTTTGGCCCCGTAGACCATTCATTGGTTTATATTGCCATTTTATCTGCGCTATTTGGAACTGTGCTTTTAGCTGCCGTTGGTGTGAAACTGCCTGGGTTGGAGTTTAAAAACCAAAAAGTTGAAGCCGCTTATCGTAAAGAGTTGGTAATAGGGGAGGATCATGATGAAAGAGCTGATCCTCCAACGGTAAAAGAGCTTTTTACCCATGTTCGTAAGAATTATTTTAACCTATATTTACACTATATGTATTTTGATGTGGCTAAGTGGTCTTATTTGCAGTTTACCGTTTTGATTCCCTATATTGCAATGGCGCCAACTATTGTTGCTGGTGCTATTACCTTAGGCCTATTGCAACAAATTTCTCGAGCATTTGGACAAGTGGAAAACTCATTCCAATTCTTGGTGAATTCTTGGAGCACCATTGTTGAGCTGATGTCAATTTACAAGCGCTTGAAGGCTTTTGAATCTATTATTCATGACGATAAAGGTAGTGATGGGGCTGCTTCGCTTGCTTCAGATTAAAAAACAAAAAAAATCGGGCAAATAAACATTTGCCCGATAATACAAAAGTAACTAGCAGTTGCCTGGTAAAAATGCGTGTGGGTAGCATTTTTACCTGCCAAACTATGACTGTGGGGGCATAATTTGGCTAGATAAAAACAGTTAGGGCTGTTTTTATCAATCTCAGTATGACCGAGAAGATGAGGGTATTTTAGGTATTTTAAGGTGAACTTCAAACGATATAATTTTATAGTTAGAATTAGCTGAACTAATCCAAAAGATCTAGATATTAGATTCTGTTTCTGTTTTTCTTTATGTTGTGAATTACTTTTATTGAAGTTAAAAATACTACTAAATCATGACTTTATGGTATCTAAAACTGACCCTTCTTTAACTATTGATGCATATCGCTAGGGTTTTATGCTTAATTAGAAGTATTTTGGCGTAGAATATCTAATATAAACCTAAGGACGAACCCTATGATGCGTCAGCTTCCATTAGCGACTCTCTTTACATTTGAAGTGGCTGCAAGGCATTTAAATTTCACTAAAACGGCTGATGAGTTGCATATTACTCAAGGTGCCGTTAGCCAACAAATACGTCAACTTGAAGAAAAAATAGGTTTTAAGCTATTTGAACGTTACCACAGGCGGTTAACTTTAACAGCGGAAGGGGCAAGACTTGCTCTGCAACTTAATCATAATTTTACCGAAATTGACTCTTTGATTAACGAGTTAAAAGAAGACAAGCAGTCTAATATTTTGACCCTATCTGTGATGCCTTCTTTTGCAAGTAAATGGCTTATTCCAAGACTAGGAGATCTACAAAGTGCATACCCCGATATGCAGCTTAGGATTCAAGCAAATGATAAAGAGGTGAACTTTAGACGGGATAAGGTGGATGTAGCGATAGTGCATAGTCACCTTTATAAGGGCAATGATTTTCAGGTTCCCTTGATTAAAGATAAGGTTTTTCCTGTCTGTAGCCCTGAGTTTGCAAAGCAACATAATTTATTAGAGCCTCAACAACTTGTGGGCTTACCCTTATTAAATGATGACTCCGAAAGTCGCTTTAGTACTCCCTATGTCGAGTGGGAAAACTGGTTGCAAAAAGCGAACGTGAAAGGGGTTAAACCTTCACGGGCCATTAGCTTTAACCGAGGTGATTTAGCCATACAGGCTGCGGTAGCTGGCCAAGGTATTGCTTTAGGGCGAACACCCTTAGTGATGGATGATATCCAAAGTGGCCAATTAATTAAGCCTTTTTCCGTTGAGCTTGATGAAGGGCTTAGTTATTTGTTTGTTTGCCCCCAAGCCCAGAGTTTGCGACGAGAAGTGAAAGATCTGTTGCAATGGTTGTTACAAAGCTGTTTTGACTATGAGCCAGAATCCACCCTTACGTCTCCGAGTAGCTTAATCGATTAAAACCAATTGCTATGAATGAGTTTTACTGACATGAGTAAGCACATAATAATCACCATTGGGCGAATCAGAAGGTTGCCTTTGGTGACAACTAATCGTGATCCAATTTGTGCCCCCAACCATTGTCCTGCTGCCATACAAAGCCCTAATCCCCAAAGTACATGACCTGTGAATGAGAAAATGAACAGAGAGGCTAGGTTACTGGTTGCGTTTAGTACCTTAGTGTTTGCTGTTGCTGAAATAAGGTTCATTCCTGTGAGACAGAGGTAAGCAGTGGTGAAAAATGCGCCCGTTCCTGGGCCGATTAAGCCATCATAAAAACCAAATGATGTACCAATAATTAAAGCGAAAGCAAAGCTAGAAAATTGAACTTTACTGCTAATAAGAGGCTGTAGTTTATTTAGGAATAAAAAGAAAATAGCCACTAAAATCAAAATAATTGGAACGGCTTTGAGTAGTAAACTGCTATCAAGATAAGCGACTAGAATTGTACCTAATACACTGCCAATTGCTGTTGTGATAATGGCTGGTAAGAGTGCCTTAAGGTCAACTTTACGGCGCTTAATAAAATGATATGAGGCAGAAACAGTGCCTGCGCAACCTTGTAACTTATTTGTGGCAAGCGCTTGTGCGGGTTCAATACCTGAGAACAAAAGTACAGGAACCGTAACCAATCCACCTCCGCCTGCAATTGAGTCTATGATACCTGCAAGAAATGCAACAAAGGTTAATATCAGAATGGTGCTGAGGCTAAAATCGAAAAAAATAAGGTCCATTTAATGAGTCTTCCAAGAGGGTCAAACAAAGCCTTGGTAAGATAGCATGCTTTAGTTAACATTTATTAAAGAAGCATAAAAAAAAGCCGCAACTTTCAAGAGAAAGTGCGGCAAAATGAACACTAGGTTCATAGAGAATGATCGAGTGAGTTCTATTAAAACTAAGCGGCTGCTAAGCCTTGATCTGCAAGGTATTGGTCGAGTTTTTTGATCATATCATCGTTAAACTCTAACCCCAGTTTAGTACGACGCCATAGAATGTCTTGACTTGAATAAGCCCATTCACTTTTAACTAAGTAGTCGATTTCCACTTGATATAAATCGTTGGAAAAATTTTGTCCTAATGCTTCAATTGAATTGGCACCTTTTAAGAAGTTCTCGCATAAAGTGCCGTAGGAGTTAGCATATCGATAAGCAAGTTTCTTGCTTAAAAAGCGGTATTTATTTTGTAGTGATTCGGCATAGCCTTGAAGGCTGCTATTCAAATCGCCACCAGGTAAGCTGCTTAAATGAGTCCACTCTTCACCCATATTTGGGTAGTAACGCTTAAGATCATTCATACATGAAAGCGCTAATTGACGGTATGTTGTGATCTTGCCGCCAAACACACTTAATAAAGGTGCTTGTCCCGCTTCGTCTTCCACATGCAAAGTATAATCACGAGTCACTGCTGATGGATCACTAGATTCATCTTCTAAAAGTGGTCTAACACCAGAGTAGGACCAAATGATGTCTTTATTGTTAAGCTGCTTTTTAAAGTGTTGGTTGGCAACGGATAAAATATAGTCAGTTTCATCTTGAGAGATGCTAACTTCAGATGGATCGCCCGTATACTCTTCATCTGTTGTGCCGACTAAGGTGTAATCGTTACGATAAGGAATAGCAAAAACGATGCGCTGATCTTCGTTTTGCATAATAAAGGCATTATCTTGTTCGTATAGCTTAGGTACTACAATGTGGCTGCCTTTTATCATACGAATGCTATAAGGTGCTTTTCTTTCTACCTTAGTTTCGATAAATGATGATACCCAAGGTCCCGCTGCATTAACTAAGCCTTTGGCGGTCACGGTTTCAGTTTCATTTGATCCTGATTTTTGTAGCGTGATTTCCCATACACCATTTTTGCGTTTAGCACTGACACATTTACGTCTGTCATAAATGGTTGCGCCATTATTTTGAGCGCTTAAGGCGTTGATGATTACTAATCTAGCGTCGTCGACCCAGCAGTCTGCATATTCAAAACCTTTTGTTATCTCACTTTTTAGTGGGCTAGCACTATCGTACTTTACGCCATGTGAGCCGCTTAAGGCTTCTCTTTTACCAAGATGATCATAAAGAAAAAGCCCAATTCGAATTAACCAAGCGGGTCTTAAATGAGGGCGGTGCGGCATTTGAAAGCGCAGTGGTGTCACTATATGAGGTGCGACTTTAAGCAAAACTTCTCTTTCGTTTAAGGCTTTTTTAACCAGGCCAAATTCGTAATGTTCTAAATATCGAAGACCGCCATGGATGAGCTTACTGCTGTTTGAAGAAGTTGCACTGGCTAAATCATTCATTTCGCACAAAGCGACAGAAAGACCGCGACCCGCTGCATCTGCTGCGATTCCCGTACCATTAATACCGCCACCAACAATAAAAAGATCGAAATTCGTTTCTGACATTGCTTAGTCCCATGTATCAATATTAGTGAATTTGGTCAGTTTAGAATAATAATGTTCAAAAACGAACATTTAATGATTGAAGACTAAACCAACCTCGCATAATTCGCAAGGTTGGTTTAATAAAAAGAAGAAATTGTTAGTTTTTGGTGACTACTTTGATGTTTTTGGCTGGCAGAGAGTGAGAGAGACGTCATGCTCTAATAATATGTTCTGGATAGCTTCTGGCGGTTTAACATCTGTAAATAAAGTATCGACTTGGCTGATGCTACCGAGTCTTACCATAGCGTTACGGCCAAATTTAGCGTTATCAGCAGCAAGAAAAACGGTACGAGAGTTATTAATAATGCTTTGAGCGACGCGTACTTCCTGATAGTCATAATCTAGTAGCGAGCCATCTTGAGGATCGACACCACTTATCCCTATGATTCCGAAATCAACGCGAAATTGATTGATAAAGTCTAAGGTTGCTTCACCAATTACCCCTCTATCTCTGGGGCGAACAGTGCCGCCCGCAATAATGACGGTGAAATCTTCTTTGCTGCTTAAGATACTTGCAACATTTAAGTTGTTAGTGATTACTTGCAAACCTGTATGGTTAAGTAATGCCTTAGCCACTGTTTCTGTTGTTGTACCAATATTAATAAAAAGGGAGGCGTGATCAGGAATTTCAGAGGCAATCTTCTGAGCGATGGCCTGCTTAGCATCTAATTGTAATATCTGGCGTGTGGCATAAGCTACATTGGTTGTGCTTGAATCTATGCTGGCACCACCATGGTGACGACGAATTTTATCTGCATCCGCTAGGGTGTTGATGTCACGTCGTATCGTTTGAGGCGTTACGTTAAAGTGTGCGGAAAGCTCATCGATTGTGACATAACCACGCTCTTTGACGAAAAGTGTGATTTTTTCATGTCGAGTTTGTTGACCCATTCTGTCAAAGACTCCTAATTTTATGACTTGCCAATGAAGGCAGTTGTGGTTTTAATATAAAGGATTCAAAGACGAACATTTTATGTTCGAAATATAATAAACATTTTCATATTTAAATTAATATGTATTTGCCCATAGAGACTCACCATGACTAATTATATTCTAGCAATTGATCAGGGAACCACTAGCAGTAGGGCCATAGTGTTCGATGCAAAAGGTAAACGTATTGGGCAAGCTCAACAAGAGTTTAACCAGATATTTCCGCATGACGGCTGGGTTGAACATAATCCTGAAGAGATTTGGCAATCAAGTTTAGATGTTTGTCGAACTGTGCTTAAGGATACAGGGTTAACTGCTCAAGATATAGCCGCTATCGGAATAACTAATCAGCGTGAAACCACCGTTCTATGGGATAAGAATACAGGTAAGCCTGTTTATAACGCTATCGTTTGGCAAGATAGAAGAACAAGCGAATATTGTCAGTCACTTGCTGATGCGAATTGGCAAGAGAAGGTGCAAGAAAAGACAGGCTTGTTAATAGATCCATACTTCTCTGCAACTAAAATAAAGTGGATTTTAGATAATATTGAAGGCGTAAAAGAGCAGGCAGCAGCGGGCAATATTGTCTTTGGTACGATTGACTCCTTTTTGCTTTGGCACCTGACTTCAGGTAAGTCTCATAAAACGGATGCAACCAATGCGGCAAGAACGATGGCCTTTAATATCCATACTCAGGAATGGGATGCTGAGTTAATTGAATTAATGGGTATTGGTGATGTGCTGTTCCCAGAGGTAATGGATTGCAGTGCTGATTTTGGCGAAACCAGTGTCGATTTATTTGGTGGCGCTATTCCTATTACAGGTATGGCTGGAGATCAACAGGCGGCCTTAATTGGTCAAGCATGCTTTGAAAAAGGCATGGTCAAAAGCACCTATGGAACTGGCTGCTTTATGATCTTAAATACAGGTGATGAAGCACTTAAATCTGAACATAAAATGTTGACGACAGTAGGGTATCGACTGGACGGCAAAGTAACTTATGCACTTGAAGGGAGTATCTTCATTGCAGGTGCTGCGATTCAATGGTTGCGAGATGGTCTGAAGCTATTTAGTGATGCGAAAGAAACTAAAACATTGGCAGAGCAGGCAAGAAATCAAGATTCTGTTTATTTAGTGCCTGCATTTACCGGGTTAGGTGCACCTTATTGGGATCCGGATGCTCGTGGTGCTATGTTGGGGCTTACTCGAGATACCAGTGTTGCAGATATCGTCAGTGCAGGTCTTCGCTCCGTTTGTTATCAAACAAAAGATTTGGTCAATGCGATGGAGAAAGATGGTGCTATTTTCAACTCTTTAAGGGTGGATGGAGGTATGGTCGTCAATGATTTGGTGGTTCAATTTCTTGCCGATATTTTAGGTGTCAAAGTTGAAAGGCCAAAAGTGACGGAAACAACCGCACTTGGCGCTGCATTTTTGGCAGGTCTAAAAGTGGGTGTTTATGCATCTTTAGACGAAATTACTGAACTTTGGTGGTCAGATAAGGCTTTTACTTGTGAGATGCCTACAGCACAACAAGAATCTCTCTATCAAGGTTGGGTAGATGCTGTTGCAAGAGTGAAAACTAAAGATTAAAAAAATTACGTTTTTATACAGCATTTAGCTTGTCTCAAATCATACTTCTAGCTAACGTTAGTCCATGGCGGTCTTTTTAAATAAAGGCCAACCTTGCTTTTAATTGGTGAGAGATAAATATGGCGAACAAATTTGAGCCAGTTCAGGCAGATGATTTTATGAAGTTTGGCGGTGAGCGCCCAAGTTATTTATTAATTGAAGATGAGCTCATGGCAATGGGTGGACTTGGGGTTACAGGGAATCAGTTTAAAAAAGAAGTACTTAAGGCTGCTGGATGGACTGGCGGCGCTTTAACAACTTATGCACAAAGACCCGCTGTAGCGGCTGCGTCTTTTAATAGAATTAGGGAAGCTTTGGAGAATGGTGTCGCTGATGGCGTAGCCCTTAAAGCTTCTTTAGAAGGCTAAATTCAGCTCAATAAATGAGATGAAAATTAAAACCATCATTGTTTAATGATGGTTTTTTTGTGTCTTATTTTTCTGCGTCAGCAATGGCTTTAATACCATATTCTTTATCTAAAATACGACCGATCACATTGTCGCCAACTAGGTGATGTGCATATTGCATATGTAGGCAACGTACCTGATCCCAGCTTTTTATTCCGCCAATACCTAAGCTCTCGAAGAGGTGAGTAAAACCTTTTTCTTCAATGATTGTTTTGTGCTCATCCGTCATACCTTCCCAACGACGTGCTATATAGTCGCGGTGAGATTGGTGATGGGCTTCTCTTAGCTCTGGGTCATCTTTAATGCGCTGTTCTAATTCTTTCACAACACCTTGGCTTTCGATGCGAGCCAAAGCCTTGTCTATGGCTTTACTTGATAGCCAAAAAAGCGTTGGAAAAGGTTGATTAAATACCCAGCTTTGCATTTGAAGAGATTGAGGTATTCCTGCTGGAGAGTAGTGTGCAATTTTTGCGATACCATTGGGTGTGCGGCCAATTTGATCTGTGATAATGGCAATATCTTTTTCGCTAAGTTGGGTCATAAAGTGTTGATTAGGCTATAAATGCGGGGAAAGATGCTGCAAATTTTTGAATCCATTCGGCTGCGGCATCGTTAAAATTTAATCGGCGTCCTTGTTGCTTTGCTTGTCGTCGATAATGCTCAATATGGGAAAGTTGTTCAACCATGCGAACGCAATAACAATCATCCTTACAAGGGAACTCTATTGCAATTCTAAACTCACCTACTTCTTTTTCACACCAAACAATACGCCCGATAACGCAAAAGTTAGGATCAATTTCAGCGAGTTTTAATTGCACACATTGGCCTGGGTTATAAGCTTGAGGAGTCAAGCATATAATCCCGGCAAACCCATCTCTTTCCAATAAATTCTGTTGGAATGATTGGGTGCTCACTTCTTCTATATGAAGAGGTATGTCTTTAGGATGTGCTACAAATTCCATAAGGACGTGCCAAAAGTTACTCAGATATATAAGTTATCGACCAAAATACAAAAGTATTAAAAAAGAATGGGAATTGTACGCTTTTCACGCTATCTGTACAGAGCAAAATACGTATATTCTTCAGTATTGAACCCATTCTTTCCTTATACAACGCCTTTTAAAAATACTTTCTGCCAATAAGTGATTGCTTCACCTTATTAATTTTCAGTATAGGGCGTTAAAATTGTACTTGTATAGAAAATAAGCAGTATGCGTGCCATCTATTGATAAAATGATTTCGATTCAGTTTTTTTGTGGTGGCAAAGAGTGATTTAAAGAGTGAGTTTTTTTGCCATATTTCCCACTAGTTTGAGTGCGCCTTCGATCCGGCTATCCCAACTGATTGCATAGTTAATGCGTAAATGATGGCTAAAACTATGGGTTAGGCTAAATGCCAGGCCCGGAATTGTGCCAATTCCATGCTCTAATGCAGCCTTATGTAGGGTTAATGCATTTACCTCAGGAGGTAATGTTATCCAAAGCAAGAATCCTCCTTGAGGGTCTGAAGTATAAGTGCCTGAAGGGAAAAACTGGGTAATTGCTTGCTGGCAGCGGCGTAAATTTTCCTCGTAGGTGTGCCTTGTTTTCCGCAAGTGTCTATCGTAAGCCCCATTCTCAAGGAAGTTTGCAATAGCCTTTTGAGTCAGTGTTGGTATGGCGAGGGATTCAACATAAGCATGCTGTTCTATTCGCTGTTGATATTTGCCGCCTATAATCCAACCTATGCGAAAGCCTGGAGCGATGCTTTTTGAAAAAGAACTACAATAAATAACATCTGCTTGTGGGTCTTCAGCTTTAATTGCTTTCTCCCTCGTTTCGCAGTAACTCAGTTCACCATAGACATCATCTTCAATAATAGTGGTGCTATATTGTTGGCATAAGTTAAGTAGCTTAGTTTTTGCCTCTTGCTTTAATGTTGCACCGGTTGGATTTTGGTTAGAAGGCGTAATGACACAGGCTGTTACTCTCCATTGGGCAAGTACTTGTGACATGGCATCAAGGTCGATACCTGAACTAGGGTCACAAGGTATCTCAATGGCTTTTAGCTTTAATTCATCAATGGCTTGTAATAGGCCATGATAAGTCGGTGTCTCAATAATGATGGTATCACCAGGTTCTGTGATTGTCCTTAGAGCCAGGATCATTGCATTTTGACAGCCCAGTGTGATGGTAATGTCGTCCGGCTGGATATTACAGCCTGCATCAAGCATTCTGATTGCAATTTGACGTCTTAAATTGAGTGAACCTGGGGTGAACTCATAAGCTGCGCAAATTTCAGGCTCTAATCGCATTAAGCGCCCAACAGATTTTTGTAACTGCCTAATAGGCAGAAACTGAGTGTGTGGGATGGCAGCCCCAAATTGAATGATATCGGGTCTTTGAGAGGCGTGTAATAAGGAACGTATTAGTTCTGGAACTGACTCTTGTGCATGACTTGGCTCAAATTGGGGTAAAGCTTGCGGTTGAGGTAAGTTGTCTTGAACAAAGTAACCTTTTTGCGGCCTCGCTTTTACAACTCCCCTATCTTCGAGCAGGCTATAAGCTTGTAAAACTGTCGCTACACTCACGCTCATTTGTTTACTAGACTTACGTACAGACGGAATTTTTGTACCAGGTAAAAACACACCTTCTTGAATTTGTGATTCTACTTGGTCAGCAATTTTCTCGTAGAGAGGTTGATCCATAAATAAGTCTAAAAAGGGTCACAGGAATAGGAATGACAAATTTAACAGAAGAGCGACAGTAAGCAAAATAAAACTAAATTAATCCTGACTGCATGGTTAGTTTGTTATGCAAAAGTGTTAGGCTTGAAATAAAAATGGCTGGTTAAAAGCCAACCGCTTTTATCTTTTGTAAATATTTGATGATTTATGTGCATATTTAATTGATTAATATTCAGTAATTTGTGATAAGTCATTAATAAGAAAATAAGTTTAATGCAGCTATAAAAATCATGAGCTTGTGACGAATGTCATGTATTTTGAATAAATTGGGGTGAGTAATGTCTTTATCTGTGATACAGAGAATTCTTTTAGGTTTTACCATTTTGTTGGTGCTACTGGTTATTGTGGCTGCAACAGGGTTCACAGGCATTAAAAAAGTTGAACAGGGTTTAAATAAGGTCACTGGAGAAGTAGCTAGTGTGGTGGCCTCTAGTAATAAAATTAATGAAATTTTATTAACTTCAAATGCGACTCTATTACAGCATTTGATCACTTACCCTGATGACGAGCTAAGTAAATTAGAAATTGCATTGGAAGCTCAGCAAGCAGAATTTGCAGAGGTTGCGAATTCATTAGAAGGACTGATACAAAATGATGCTGTGATGACGGCATCTTTAAATGAGATAAAAACTAAAACAGCTAACTTCTACCAAATCTCAAAAGAGGCGACGACTAACCATAGGCAAGAAATCGCAAATCGAGATCAAGTTTTTGTGCAAAAATTTGATTTAAAAGATTCGGTATTATTTGCTGTAGAAGATTTGGCTGTACTAGAAGAATCTGGGCATAAAACAGATGTTAAGTTTGCTGCTGCTTATATTCTTGGTCAAATTGAAAGTATTCAATACACAGTAAATGATTATTTTGATCAGACTAACCAAGCGTCTTTAGATGACTTAATTAAGTCAATGAACTCTAATTTGCAAGGGGCTAAAGATAAATTAGCCAACCTTGAAGATGAAAATATTGAAATTCTAATGGAAGAAATTGAAGGTCATATTTTATCTGAAGAAGGGGTTGTTAAGGCTTACTATAATTATTTGTTATTACAAGAAGAAGCAAAAAGCTTGGCGTCTCAGCTTTCTAACACTATGAGTTCCATTAACCTGTCGACTGCAGCGCTTTTAGATGAAGCCTCTCAGGCTCGTCAAAGTGCTTTGGAAGTGGCAAAGTCGGCAGTCAATTGGTCGGTTACGAGTGCGATACTGGTTATTGTTGTCTCTGTCATCATTGCTATTTTAGTGGCTACTTGGGTGAGCAGAAGTATTAGAAAACCTCTTTCTATTGTTATGGGGGTGCTGGGTAAGATTGCAGAAGGTGATTTTACCCTAAGGGCGCAAATTATTAGCAAGGATGAATTTGGTGAGCTATCTCGTTGGGTTAATGATTTAGCCAGCAAATTAGAGTCTGTTATTCGCGAAATCCGCCAAGCGTCGGTTCAGGTTGCAAGCTCTGCTCAAACCGGCGTGGTTACCGCTGAACAATCTAAAGAACTAATGAGCTCTCAAAATGATATGACAACTTCTGTCGCTTCGGCTATGACAGAAATGGCGGCAACGGTTCATCAGGTTGCAAACAGTGCTGAAACGACTCTTGAGCAAGTGCAAACGGTGGATGTTAAAGCGACAGAGAACCGCACTCAGATGGATGCAAATATTCAGACTATTCAAACCCTAGCCGGCGAAATTGAAAGCTCGTCAAAGGTGGTTAACGAACTCAATGTTTACTCTCAAGATATTGGTAAAATACTTGAAGTTATTCAGGATATTGCTGAGCAAACAAATTTGTTAGCACTAAACGCTGCGATAGAGGCGGCTAGAGCGGGTGAACAAGGTCGTGGTTTTGCGGTTGTGGCTGATGAAGTAAGAACCTTAGCAACACGAACCCATAGTTCTACAGAAGAGATTCAAAAAGTGATTAGTCGATTGCAGCAAGGGGTAAAAGAAACCGTCTCTAGCATGACACAAAGTCAAAATAGTGCTCAACAAAGCGTCGATAAGGCTAAAGAAGTTGGCCAATCCTTGCAGGAGATGCAAGAGTTTGTCACAGGTATTCGCGACTTAAGTACGCAAATCGCAACGGCTGCTGAACAGCAGTCTGCTGTGGCTCAAGAGATTAGTGAGAGTGTTCATGATATTGCTAAAATGTCAGATGAAGCCTCTAATGCCGCTGATTCAACCGCTCAGAACAGTGAAGGTTTGGCCTCTTTAGCTAAGGAACAAAACAGTCTCTTGAGCCAATTTAAAGTCTCATAGGAAAATATTGTTGTTCTGCTCTTGTGAATTTTATTATAAGTTTTTGATTTAGGAGAAGGTTTAGTGTCAATTCAAGTCGGTGATACCCTGCCAGCAGCCCAGTTTCAAGTAATGGGTGAAGATGGTCCAAAAACTATCCAGGTGGCTGAGTTTTTTAGTAATAAAAAAGTTGTAATGTTTGCACTTCCTGGTGCTTTTACACCAACTTGTAGTGCTAGCCATGTACCTGGCTTTGTTGTGAGCTTTGATGAATTAAAAGAAAAGGGTGTTGATGAGGTAGTTTGCCTTTCTGTTAATGATGCCTTTGTTATGCATGCATGGGGAGAGGCTCAAAATGCAGAAAATTTAGTTATGGCTGCAGATGGTATGGCTGAATTTACTTTGGCGATGGGGCTTGAGTTGGATTTATCATCAGCTAAGTTTGGTATGCGTAGTAGTCGTTATGCCATGCTTGTGGATAATGGCGTTGTAACTCAGTTATGGCGAGAAGAGCCGGGTGAGTTTAAAGTGAGCTCTGCTGAGCATGTTCTGAGTCAGCTATAAGTAACCATTGTTAAATGAAGCTGGCTTTTTAATATAAAAAAACCTCAAACTTGAAGAAGTTTGAGGTTTTTTTATATTTACAACAGGGCTGAAATTAAATTGCGTCTTCGCCTGTTTCGCCAGTACGGATACGAATAATTTGCTCTAGTGATGTGACAAAAATTTTGCCATCACCAATTTTTCCTGTGTTAGCGCTTTGTTGAATGACTTCGATAGCGCGATCTGTTTGATCATCTTCAACCGCAAGCTCAAGTTTCACTTTGGGTAGAAAGTCCACAACATATTCTGCGCCACGATATAGTTCGGTATGGCCACGCTGACGGCCAAAGCCTTTTACTTCCGTTACTGTAATGCCATTGATGCCAATTTCAGACAATGCTTCACGCACTTCATCTAATTTAAATGGTTTAACAATCGCGGTAACAAGCTTCATAAACGTTTCTCCATAAAGGCCAAAATTAAATCTTTAATAAAAATACCACTCTCTTCCTAATGTCGCTAGGGAGAGGGGGAAAGTAGAGACAAATAAAGAGGGATTATCTGTTCAAAGAATAAGAAAGTCTGTTTTGAAGAGGAATGTGCTGGACTGACGCCTTGGCATTGTTAGGCATCAGTCCAGTCAGATTAGGTGATTACTTTGACTGAGTTTGTGATTTTTAATCTAGATTATTTAATTTATCCAGTTGATCGGATGCTTCTTGGTGATATTGTGCTCCCAGCTCATGTACTGCATCGATAAGGTATTTTGGTTGTTCCGGATCAACAAATTGGTGAATACCATGACCTAAATTAAATACGTGACCTGAACCGTTGCCGAAGCCAGCGAGTACTTCTCCAACTTGATCTCGAATAACGTCTTTATCTGCATAAAGCACACATGGATCGATATTACCTTGAAGTGCGACTTTGTTGCCCACACGAGCGCGCGCTTCAGCCATGTCTGTTGTCCAATCGAGGCCCAGTGCGTCTGTACCACTTGCAGCCATATTTTCTAACCACTGACCACCGTTTTTAGTAAACATAATGACGGGGATCTTTTTTCCATCATGTACACGAATTAAACCGTCAATGATTTGTTTCATGTACATCAAAGAGAACTCTTGGTATTTAGGACCACTTAAAACACCGCCCCAAGTGTCAAAGATTTGCACGGCTTGTGCGCCTGCTTTAATTTGACCGTTAAGGTAATCTGTCACTGAAATCGCTAGTTTGCGAAGTAACTCATGCAGGATTTCTGGTGATTTGTACATCATACCTTTGATGTGACGAAAATCTTTGCTTGAACCACCTTCGACCATATAAGTCGCCAATGTCCAAGGACTGCCTGAGAAGCCAATAAGAGGTACACGACCGCCAAGGGCGTTACGTATAGTTGTCACTGCCTTCATCACATAATCAAGATCATTTACCTTGGCAATTGGCAATGCATCAACATCAGCTTCAGTACGAATGACTTTTTTGAACTTTGGGCCTTCGCCTGTTTCAAAATAAAGACCTTGGCCCATAGCATCAGGGATGGTCAAAATGTCGGAGAAAAGAATCGCAGCGTCAAGCTCATATCTTTCTAGCGGTTGCAAAGTCACTTCACAGGCAAACTCATCGTTTTTACATAGGCTCAAAAAATCACCCGCATGGGCGCGGCTAGCACGATATTCAGGAAGATAGCGTCCTGCTTGGCGCATCATCCATACTGGTGTGGTATCAACGGGCTGCTTTAATAGGGCGCGAATAAAACGATCATTTTTGAGTTCAGGGAACATTCAGTGACTCCGAGGTGAAAATTTTTAAGCATTTTACCTAACTTGACGATAAAAGCGGAATCTATAAATGATTTTTATGACTTTAAATTGAAAAAGGCGTGTTTTGAGTCAGTATTTTGTCTTTAAATTGAGGCTTAATTCTTGTTTTGCTGATCTCAATTACCTTTTTGCTCTGCCAGAGTTGTCTTGAAACTTGAAGTTTTGCTGACTTTTTGCGTTTTATTAGACTTAAATGTCATATTAATCACCTAGATAAGATTTTAAGCTTTGTTGGTTCACTCTATATAAAGCACCTTCTAGATCGCCAGTTTTATCCAGGTCTGCAATCGCTAAATCAAGTTTGCCTAGCACTGCTTGATGGGACATACCTGCTTGCAACTGATCTGAGTAAAGTAGTTTTAATAGTATGTAATCCAAAGGGCTTAAATAGGCATCGATACTGTTGTCGTTAAATATTGAGGGAAACACCTTATCTGAATCATTCGGCAAGCCTAAGAGTTGAGTGATTTCTTCTACGATACAGTCAAGAAAGCGGGCCTTTTGTCTTGCATAATCCACTGGGATAATAATTGTGCCTGAGAATATCTCTCCTCGGCCATTATAGCTAAAGGTGCCAATACAAATGGCTTCCTTTAATGCCACTTCGTACTTCTTTGGGTCGCCAATATACTCTGCTACTGTCTCTCTCATGTGTTTATATCGGGTAAACACAATAGAAATATTGGCTTCACTTCTGGGCACATCAAATGTGATTGGATGACCTGTAATGCTTGCAAGGTGTTGGGTGTGAGTGGAAAGCAACTCTTTTTGCAGTGCTTGATTTCCAGCATTGCTTTCTAGATGAATTTTGATCTCATGACGCCAGCGTATTAACTTTCCTGCTAGTTGTTTTTCATATTCTCTGCCCAGAGCAATGTCTAAAAAGCTTGATTTTATATAGTCGTGATCTAGCCACCTTGCTTGTGATTGAGCTGAGATAGTCTGGCTAATCAGGGTCAGTAGGGCGCAGAATAAGGCGTTTTTCAACATAATGATGTAAGGCGTCCAAAGTATCAGGGGTGAAGTTTAACCCCTTTTTGTTGTTTAATATATCGTCAATACTTAAGTGATCAATGGCGGCGACCTCTTCTTCTTGCATCTTTATCTCACCATCTAAATTGGCATCATAAGTACAGCTAAACACCTTACCCCAAATGCGATAGCTTTCTCCTTCTGTGTAAAAGAGTCCATGATTGGTTAAGGTTAAATCTAAGCCAAGCTCTTCCTTTAATTCTCTTTGTGCGGATATCGCATAGCTTTCGCCATGAGCAACCACACCACCCGTTGCAATGCCATAATAACCAGGGCAAAACTGCTTATTTAAGGTGCGTTTTTGAATGAGAAGTTTATCGTCAGGCAAAAAAATAAAAATATAAGTTGCCCTATGAAAATCGATGCCAAATCGCATTTCGCTTCGTTTTACGCTGCCTATTAAGTTGTTATTTTTATCAATTAAACTGATGACTTCTTCACTCATAATAGGGCTCTTGCTTTGAAATAAGGGGTTTAATTTAGGCATAATTTCTTATATGAATGAGTTGCTTGTAAATGCGTTGCAGAGAAAAAGTTTTGAAAGGAAGGTAAAGTTTCTAATTAGCGACATTTATTTTGGTATAGCGTTAGTCTTGTGTCGCTTTTACGGTTTTTGCTTGAAGTCTTTTCTCATGCCCATATCTTATGTAGCAAGATAGTTTTAGTAGCCAATAAAGTTAAACCAGAGGATTTACTTTTGATTAAGCAACATGATTTTTTAGCATTTAGTTTAGCTAACCCTGTTAACGCACAAGCACATATGCAAACTTATAATGGTTTCGAAGCTGCTTTATTAGATACAGGGGTGTTAAAAATTGAGCCTAAACAAGAGGCCAGTGTTAGCTTGGTTTTAAGTGCTGGTATTCATGGAAATGAAACAGCACCTATGGAATTAGTAAATCAAATTCTTAAAGATATTCTTGATCAGGCTTTGGTGTGTTCGGTGCGTTTGTTGATAATTTTTGGTAATTTACCTGCTGCTAATGTGGGGCAAAGGTTTACAGAAATAAATATGAATCGTCTCTTCTCTGGTGCTTGGAAAAAAGAGCAAGGTTTTGAGGCTGAACGAGCAGGATATATAGAGCAGTCTATAGCGGACTTTTTTGAGTCTGGCCCAGCAGACGCACTAAGGCTACATTATGATCTTCATACAGCCATTCGTGGATCAAAATACCCCAAGTTTGCTGTTTACCCTTTTTTACATGATGAGGCCTATAGTGCAGAACAATTAGGCTTTTTAGAGGCCTCAGGTATACAAGCTATTTTATTATCACATCAAAGTACTACCACACTTTCTTATTTTTCTTCAAATCAGCATCAGGCTCAATCATTTACTGTTGAGCTTGGTCAGGTGGCAGGCTTTGGTGAGAATGATTTAACTAAATTGACGGCAATTGATCGTACTTTAAGGCACTTGATTTCAGCTGCGGATTTGCCTAAGCAAGAAGCTAAACAAATTAAGATTTTCCAAGTAATCGATATGCTTAAAAAAGATTCAGAAGACTACCAATTAAATATCGATGATAGTTTTGAAAACTTTACTGGGTTTGAGGCTGGTTTTACCTTGAGTCAATCGAGTGTATCCAATTATGTGGTGCAAGAGTCAGGTGATGCTTTAGTCTTTCCGAATATCAAGCTACCTGTTGGTCAAAGAGCCGGTTTAATGGTTAGAGAAGTGGCCCTGAAAGAACTGAATCAAGTTTAGTTAATCTGGTTTTTAAGGCAATTTATCACTTTTTAAATATACAGAATTTAGGATAAATGTTACGCTCTTGTTATGTTATAACGTTTTTTTGAGAGTGATAAATGAAAGTGTTTTTGGGGTATGTGCTTGCTAGTATGATCTTTTTGAGTGGTCACTTGCAAGCAAGTGATTCTTTGGTTGTTACCACAAGTATTAAGCCTGTTTCTATGATTGTTAAAGCGATCGCAGGCGATAAGGTGAAAATTGAGCAAGTTGTATCCAATTCAGCCTCTCCCCATGATTTTGCATTACGTCCATCGGATATTAAGAAGCTTTATAAAGCGGATCTTATTGTCTGGGTGGGTGAGTCACTTGAACCCTTCCTAGAAAAGCCTATTGCCAATAGCAAGGTTGCAAATTCTGCCATTGAATGGATGTTATTGGTAGAGGGTCATGATTCTGAACAAGGCCTTAATAATCATGTTGAGGTAAAACACCATGATCATGGTGATGGTCATCATCATGCAGGCATGGACCCTCACCTTTGGTTGGATGTTGAATATGCTCAGATATTAGCGGCTTCTATTACCGCTAAATTAGCTCATTTGAGGCCCAGTTTAGCGGCTTATTTTGCTAATAATTTAACCCAATTTGAGCAAGCGCTAACACGCATAGATGCCCAGAACAAAGACACGTTAACAAGTCTTTCTCAAGCCAATTATGTGGTTTTTCATGATGCTTATGGCTATTTTGAAAGGCATTATAATTTACAGCATGTTGCCAATATCAGCCTTAGCCCTGAGCGTAAACCTGGCGCTAAAAAAGTGGTCGCCCTAAGAAAGTTAATGGAATCAAAAAAGGTTGATTGCATTTTTAGTGAAGTGCAGTTTAATCCGGCTATAGTCGACGTTTTGATTGAAGGTACACAAGTAAAAGCGATTGAACTAGACCCCTTAGGTGCAGGCATCCCGTTAACCAAAAATGCGTATCCAGAATTTTTAGAGAAAATGAGCCAACAATTTTCTCAGTGTGGTTAGGCTGGTTTAATATTTTTTAAATGATGGCAGCTTTATTTGGGCTTTAATAGGTCTAGGTCGACGTTGCATAATCCTCCGTTTTTTATCGAGTGGATTTAAAGTCTAGAGCACTCATATCTTATTTTGCGCAAAGCTTATTGTCTTAAGGTTAATTGTCTCAAGGTCAATTGTCTCAAGGTCTATGCAATAAGACTTCTATCTTGGTTTGGCTTTTTGAGTATAATACTGGTCTTTCTAATTTGTAGAGATCAGACATGGCTGATACTAAGGCAATGACACCCTCTGTTGGGCTGTCCTTTAACAAGACCGACAGTGAGTTGCTGGGTAGTGCTCAACACACCCTAACAACACAAGCGAATGCTCTTGCAAAACTAGCAGATTCCATTACTCAAGAATTTGCAGATGCCATTAAACTCATCATGAAAACGCAAGGCCGTACCATTATTTGTGGTATGGGAAAATCCGGGCTAATTGGGGCAAAAATTGCAGCAACGCTAGCTTCCACGGGGACGCCAAGCTTTTTTCTTCATCCAGGTGAAGCTTTCCATGGTGACCTTGGTATGGTCGAACCTCAAGACACTCTTATTTTGATTAGTTATTCAGGTGAAACTGAAGAACTTATTCGCTTACTTCCTTCTCTAAAAAGCTTTGGTAATGCCTGTATTGCCATGGTAGGTAATAGCCAATCTACCCTAGCTAAGCATTGTGATTGTGTGCTGGATATTTCAGTCGATAGGGAAACTTGCCCTAATAATCTTGCTCCAACAACATCCACAACGATGACAACCGCTATGGGTGATGCCCTTGCTGTTGCATTAATGGAATGTCGTGATTTTAAACCTCAAGATTTTGCACGTTTTCACCCTGGCGGTAGCTTAGGGCGTAAGTTGCTGACTAGAGTGAAAGACCTGATGCACAAGGATAATCTGCCAGAGTGCCATCCAGATACCCCACTTAAAGAAGCCATTGCAGTTATGACTGCCGGTCGCATGGGAATGGTACTTGTTAAGCAAGGTGACGACCTGTTGGGCATTTTTACTGATGGTGACTTAAGGCGAGCTATGTTAGCCGATGCAGCTTCTATGATGGATAAGACACTGTCAAAAGTGATGACGGCAAGTCCTAAAACCATCCACCAAGATACCTTGATAGTTAACGCAGAAGAGCAAATGTTACAGGATAAAATTACCCTGTTAATTGCTGTCGATGACGATAATAAAGTGGTTGGATTGTTAGAAATCTACGACCGCTAAATTTAGATTTAAATGGATATAAAGATGACTGAAAAAAGTAAAATCATTGAAATAAATCAAGATGTAAAAGTTGCGAATCACCTGCCATTTGTTCTTTTTAGTGGTGTTAATGTTCTAGAGTCTCGCGACCTTGCGATGAGTGTGGCTGAAGAGCATGTCAAAGTTTGCCAAGCATTAAATATTCCTTATGTGTTTAAGGGGTCGTTTGATAAGGCTAATCGCTCTTCGATTAACTCTTTTCGTGGACCTGGAATGGAAGAAGGGCTTCGCATTCTTGAAGATGTTAAAGCCAGCTTTAATGTGCCTGTCATTACTGATGTTCATGAAGTTGCCCAGTGTGCTCCTGTTGCTGAGGTTGCTGATGTTATTCAATTACCTGCTTTTTTATCTCGTCAAACGGACTTGGTTGTGGCGATGGCGCAAACAGATGCCGTGATCAATATTAAAAAAGCACAATTTTTAGCACCCCATGAAATGCAGCATATTTTGACCAAGTGTGAAGAGGCTGGTAATGATCGTCTTATGTTGTGTGAGCGAGGAACCATGATGGGTTATAACAATCTGGTTGTGGATATGCTGGGCTTTGGCTTGATGAAAAAATTTGATTACCCTGTCATGTTTGATGTAACTCATGCTCTTCAAAAACCTGGTGGTCGCGCAGAATCTGCCGATGGTCGCCGTGCTCAAGTAGCAGAACTGGCTCGCTCTGGTATGGCTTTAGGTTTATCCAGTTTATTTTTAGAAACCCATCCGAACCCTAATCAAGCAAAATGCGATGGCCCTTGTGCCTTGCCGCTTGATAAATTAAAGCCGTTTTTACATCAACTTAAGCAAATTGATGAACTGGTAAAAGGATTTGATGTTTTGGATACGAGTGCATCATGATGGATACAGGCTTCCTTTCATCTTATCAAGACTTAAGTGAAGACTTTATTGCTAAGTTGAAGGCGCTTGAGTTGGTGGTATTGGACGTCGATGGTGTTTTAACTGATGGTGGTCTTTTGTATGGTGAGCATGGAGAGGCTCTAAAACGTTTTAATGTAAAAGATGGTGTGGCATTAAAACTACTTCCTAAGTGGGGGGTTGAGGTTGCTGTCATTACGGCAAAAGATTCAGCACCTCTTAGAAAGCGCATGAAGGATTTGTCAGTGACCCATTTTTACCCTGGTTGTCATAATAAAAAAGAGGCTTTTCAAGATGTGTTAAAGCGCCTTGGAAAAAAGGCAGATCAGACCGCTTATATCGGGGATGATGTGATTGATTTGCAAGTGATGCCTGAGGTATTGCTTGCTTTATGTCCCGCCGATGCCCATGTACTTGTTAAGCGTCATTGTCATCGAGTCTTATTGACTAAGGCGGGAGAGGGTGTGGCTCGTGAGGTCAGTGATTTGATTTTGGCTGCTAGGATGCCTTTAGAAACCGCCTATGCGCTTGCCCAGAAACCTGCCTTTGAGAAACAATAAATCAATGGCTATTACAAAATTGAAATGAATTTATGTCACAAAATACTGTAGTAACAGCTCAAAATTTACCTGAGTTTTATATTGTCATTCCGGCGCGTTATGCATCGCAACGCTTCCCTAAAAAGCTTTTGGCTCCTTTGGCGGGTAAACCCGTGTTGCAATGGGTGTATGAGCTCGCGCTAAGTGCTCAGGCAAAGGATGTGGTTGTAGCTACTGATCATGAAGAGATTTTCTCCTTAGCTTCTAGTTTTGGCGCGCAAGTCGTCATGACTCGAGACGATCACGAAAATGGTACTGAGCGATTGGCAGAGGTCGCTCAAAAAATGGGCTGGTCTGATGATGAAATAGTGGTAAATGTGCAAGGCGATGAGCCGCTTTTACCCATTGAAATTATTCATTTAGCAGTGTCGGCTTTAGCCAATGATAACCAAGCTGACATGGCGACAATGGCGTGTCGTATTTACCAAAGAGGGGACATATTTAACCCTAATGTCGTCAAGTTAGTAACAGACAAAAAAGATCATGCCCTTTATTTTAGTCGTGCCCCGATTCCATGGGATAGAGATGGCTTTAGCCAAGAGCAGGAGCTAGCTCCTGAAATGGCGGTTTATCGTCATATTGGCATGTATGTCTATCGCGCTAGTTTATTAAACCAATATTCTAAGATGCCTATTTCACCATTAGAAAAATGGGAGAAGTTAGAGCAATTAAGGCTTTTACATCATGGAGTTAAGATTAAAGTTGCCTATGCTGACGGAATGCCACCACATGGTGTGGATACTCAAGAAGATTTAGAAAAGTTAAATCAGTTGATGGGCAAGGTTTAACTTGGTCATAAGGGAAGGAGAATTTCAATGAAGGTGAAAATCTTTCTTAGTGTTTGGTTTGTTCTTCTGGGTTTAATTGCCGGCACTTTTTTATCTCCTCTTCATTTGTGGAAAAATAGCGTCAATCAAATTTTATCGAATGAAGGGATTCAGCTTGAAAGGTTAGAGGGATGTATTTGGCAAGGTGTTTTAATATTGTCTGGTCAGCAATTCAAAGGGCCAATGCAATTACAATGGCAAATGGCAGAAATACTTTCCCCAATCGACTTCCAGCTTATGCATAATGACATTAATGCAAGAGGAAGTGTAAAGTTTGATCTAGATGAAATGACCCTTTGGTTGGATTATATGAGCTTATCTAGTGGACTTTTGAACTCATTTTTAGAGCCTTACAAAGCAAAAGTAAGCGAGAGTAATTTAGTTCTGGATAAATTATATGGAAAATGGCCCTATGTAGAGTCAATGCCGAATAAATTAAGAGGCAATGGCTATTGGGATGGTGGTAATCTTGATTATGTCGCAGCTAATCGACGAGACTCTGTGTTTTTAGATAAGGTACTGTTTGAATTAGTAAATATTAATCAGGTTAATCATTTAAAGTTAATGTCTTTAACGGGTGAGTCATATTTAAACGCCAGTATTAATAAGCAAGGTGAGGCGGAGTTATCTGTTATGCCTGCTTCATTGGATTTGATCGGGCAGTCCTGGTCTGGCGATAAAGATGCTCCTGTCTTTGTTATGACGGATGCAATTTTTTAAAATGTTGAAGATTGATGAGACTTAACTTCATTAATAAAGAGCCTTATGTATGATGAAGGCTATAAGAATAATTAAAAGAGAAGAATGATGTCGAACATAAGCCTGATATATAGATTTATGGCACCTAAGGATAAGGTGTAATGTTATGGCTATTCCAAGAGTAGGTGCAATATTCCGTTTTATATGCCTGTTTGCTTTTGTGAGTTTGTCCGCGTTTTCTGCTGCTCGTGTTTTTTGGTCTTTTTCGCCTATGCCAGCCCAAACATTAGCCCCTATTGATTTTAATGCATCACAAAAAACTCGTCCTCAATTAACTTTACCCTCTTCTTCCTTGTTTGGTTTTGTCGCTAAAGTTGAGCAAGAAATAAAAGAGCCAACTAAGAAAACCACTCTAAAGTTGACTTTAAAAGGTGTTATGCCTGCCATTGTTATGCAAGATTCAATGGCCATTATTAGTTCAAAAAGTAAAAAAGACGAAGTTTACCGTATTGATGATCAAATAATTCGAGGCGTTCTTCTCAAAGAGGTTTATCAAGACCATGTTATTTTAGAGCGCTCAGGTAAGTCCGAGTCCTTATACTTTGGCGAAACAAAATTAACTACCTTGATTGAAAATAGTGACGATCTGGAGGTGGCTGAGATAAAAAAGACTCGTCCTGATTTATCCCGTAACAAAGCTGCTGATACGCTTACGCCACAAGAAATTTTGAGCACCTATGAGGCTCTTTTCAAAGAGGATCCAGATGCCTTACTCGCCTCCACAGGGCTTAAATCTACAGGTAATGCATACGAGGTACTTGCTTCAAGCTCACTTATTGCAATGGGGTTAAAAGCTGGAGATAAAATTGTCGCTGTAAATGGTCAGAGTGTCGGGAATGTTGAAAATGATGCCGGCCTAGGTGAACTTGTACGTGAACAAAGTGTTGCTAATTTCCAGATCCAGCGGGGAAGTCGGACCTTCTCAGTTTCTTATCCGATTAAATAAAATTATAAAGGACCATAGATGTATTTTGTTGTAAGACGCCAATTGCTTAAGCTTATCGTTTCACTTTGTATGTTAATTCCGCTATTGGCGATCGGGAAAACTTGGCAGGTGAACTTGCAACAGGCTGATATTAGTATTTTTATTCGTCAAGTTGCAGAAATGACTGATAGAAGCTTTATCGTTGATCCAAGAGTAAAAGGGAAGGTGACGGTAATCTCTAATGCAAGTTTAGATGAAGATGCTGTTTTTAGACTTTTTCTTTCAGTTTTAACGGTACATGGATACGCTGTTTTAGAGTCACCGGAAGGCTTTAAGATCTTACCGCAAAATATTGCTAAGCAAGGCGGTCTGAACTTTGACCCTTCAGGCGGTGCGCCTGGGGAGCTTATGGTGACTCGCGTATTGGCGATTAAAAACGCCGTGGCAGCAGAGCTAGTCCCAATTTTAAGGCCTTTGATTCCTCAATATGGCCATTTAGCAGCCGTGCCCACCATGAATGCACTCATTATCAGTGATCATGCGGATAATATTAGAAGTTTAGAAGATCTAGTGGAGCGCCTTGATAGTACGATTGAAGGGGAAATGGCTGTTATTCCACTTAAGCATGCTTGGGCTGGGGATGTGATCACTTTGCTTCAAGAGCTCACGACTACAACAACAGGTAAAGGGGCTAGATCCAGCGATGTGACTACCATAGTTGCGGATGAAAGAACGAATCGATTAATCCTTAAAGGTAAGCCTGGTGAGCTAAATCAAATAAAAGATTTAATTATTAAGCTTGATATCCCTGCTGAAAAAACCAGTCGACTGCAATACATCCCTTTACAGTATGCTGATGCAACAAAGGTGGCGGATTTATTAAAAGGTGTCGTGGGTGATATTGAGAAGAAAGAAGGTAACGCGCCAACTCTTGAAACTAATATTCAAGCTGATGAAGATTTAAATGCACTACTGGTGAATTCAGAGCCTGGGGTTATGTCTGAAATTTATTCCGTGTTAAAGCAAATTGATGTACCGCGAGCACAGGTATTAATTGAAGCTGTGATTGTTGAAATTACAGTGACTGATGAGGAAGAGCTAGGAGTACAGTGGTTAATCGGAGGAAGTGATGAAATTATTTCTGGTACAAACTTTACATCAGCGGGAAGTAGTGCGAACACCATTGCTTCTTCTATAAACTCAAGTACGGCAAATACTTTAGCGACAGGTGGTACTGCAATTCTAGGTGACACTAATTTTGGAGCCATTATTCAAGCCCTGCAAAGTAAAACAAACTCCAATCTTTTATCCACACCCAAAATTCTCACCTTGGATAATCAAGAGGCGCGTATTCTTGTGGGCGAGACTCGCCCTTTTCAAACCGGTGAATATTCTGAAGACAGTGATAGTACTTTTGTTACCACATCACGAGAAGATGTTGGTTTAACGCTTAAGGTAACGCCCCATATTAACTCAGGTAATGAAGTTAAGATGGAAGTGTTTCAGACAGTTGAATCTGCTTCAGATGAAGCGAGTGATTTAGGCACGATAACAACAGTTCGAGAGGTCGAAACCGTTGTCATTGCTGGTGATAGGCAAACCATAGTGTTAGGTGGTTTGATCCAAGATAACATCACAGAGTCAAAACAAAAAGTGCCTTTTTTAGGGGACCTTCCTTTTGTTGGTGGCTTATTTAGAAGTAGCTCTTTTTCTATCGATAAAAAGAACTTGTTAGTCTTTATACGACCAACCATTATTCGCGGTAAAGCGAAAGCTGATCAGATTACTAATACTCAATATCAAGGCTTTAGAGCGGTAGAAATTCAAATGAGTGCACCAAGAGATGGTGGTCTTGAGGGCTTGTTTGAACCTGAGTTATCTGATGAGTAGAATACAACGAACAGGGATATGAGTTCTCAATGAAAGTAGTGCTCATTTAAATCGTATTAGAATGAGTGGGGGCTAAATAGTGCGAGAAGCCTTTTTTCTCTTTTGTCTGTGTTTTGCATCAGTCAGTATGTCTGGGCAGCTTATTTACCAACCTATGGGGAGTGCTACGACCATAGGTAGCGCAACAAACATAAGATCATTGTCTACTGGGTTAGTGAATCCTGCCAGTGCCTTCTTAATGTTTGATGATAAAGTGTTTAAGGATGATCCGGATGGTCATTTTCGATTTGGTATTTTTGGCCCTATTTCAGTAGGTTATGAAACAGGGGATTTGGATTCTTTATCGGATGAGCTGGATGGACTTGAATCCGTACTAGATGATACCGACCTGACTTATGCAGAGGCGTTAGCGGCACAGAGTCAATACAATGCATTTCTAGCAAATGCAGGCGAAGAAGGCTTTGTGAAAGCCTCTGTCGCTAGCTATGTACCGGCATTTCCAATTATCTATCGTCATCCTCAATGGGGAGCCTTTAGTTTTGACCTGATTTTAGCTGGTGAAGCCAAAATGCAGGTACTAGATGATGAAATTGATATCATTGTTAGCGGCAGTGATGTGGATTTAGAAACGGATTCATCTGTTTATTCCCGGGCGGCTTTAGCTTCTGTTTTCGGTTTAGGTTATAGCAATCAAGTATGGCGAAACCAATTTGGAAGCTTGATTTTAGGATCAAAACTTAATCTGACTAGAATGAAGCTTTCAAGGCGTTTCAGTACGATTGAAAACTTAGATCAAGATGATGATTTTGAAGAGAGTGACTCTTTTGAGAATAATTATAGTCTTGATTTTGGCATGATTTGGTTAATGAAAAATACCATGTTTGGTGTCAGGGCTACCAATATTAATGAGCCGACTTATCACTATGATGCAATCGGTGACGATTGTACGAATAAAACGGGTACCGCTTTAATTAATTGTAATGCGGTAGCCACTTTTATTAGCTCTGGTGATTTGACGGATAGTGGCGAATATGTGGTTAAAAGACAGTTCAGTGTAGAAGCGTCATCTTTTTTAGGGGAAGGTGAATGGAGTGTTCAGTCTAGTTTAGATTTAAATGGGGTTGAGGATGCTGTTGATGATAAGTACCAATGGTTTTCAATGTCAGCCAGCCATTTTGATAAGAGTAACTGGCTGCCTGGCCTAAGAGCGGGATACAGTAAAAACCTATCCGGTACAAAATTGGATTATTTAAGTTTTGGCGTGACTTTTTTGCAGCGTGTGACCTTTGACGTGAGCTGGGCATTAGACTCGGTTGAGGTTGATGGTAAAAATATGCCTAGATCTATGTTTGCAAGTTTAGGTTTAGAAACAGCATTCTAGTTAATGATTGTCACTGAAATTGGTCTAAAAGTGGTTTTATAGTTTGTTTTTGTGAGACCCCTCAATTTATATTGCTTTAGCAAAGCTTTTTATTAAGCATCTGCTTGAGGGATTATTTAGTTTGATGTAATTCTAGCCCTTGCTCGCTTAAGACTTAGGCTATTAATTTATAAGGAAATGTTTTGTCGTCATTGCCCTATTCATTTGTTAAACAATCAGGTGTACTGCTTAAGCAAGAAGCGGAAGAGTGGATTGTCGTGCATAAAAAAGAGGCAAGTATTCAAGCCATTTCTGAAGCCTTAAGGATAGCCCCTAAATACCCAGACCTAGAATGTTTATCTGACTCTGATTTTGATGAAACAGTGGTTCGTTTCTATCAACAGGAGGGTGGCCAATCTCTCGCTATGGCTCAAGGGATTGGGGATGATATGGATCTTGCCAGCGTGGCAGAAGCTTTGCCAGAAAGTGAAGATTTGCTTGAGCGTGAAGGCGATGCTCCCATTATCCGCTTGATTAATGCCATTATGAGTGAGGCTGTTAAAGAAGAAGCATCAGATGTGCATATTGAAACATTTGAAAGACGCTTAGTTGTTCGTTTTCGAGTAGACGGCATTTTACGTGAGGTGATTGAGCCAAGACGAGCATTAGCGCCCATGTTGGTTTCACGTATCAAAGTTATGGCGAAATTGGATATTGCTGAAAAGCGTGTCCCTCAAGACGGCCGTATCGTACTGAGAATATCAGGTCAAGAAGTGGATGTGCGAGTATCAACATTACCCTCTTCTCATGGCGAGCGAATAGTAATGCGTTTGCTTAATAAGCAAGCCGGACGCTTAGATCTAACACACTTAGGGATGAATGAGTCTGATCGTGAAAGATTGCGTGACGTTATTAGCCATCCACATGGCATCCTTTTAGTTACAGGTCCAACAGGTTCTGGTAAAACGACTTCTCTTTATGCCTCTCTTGGTTATCTCAACAATGGACGCCGTAATATTATGACGGTAGAGGACCCGGTTGAGTATCATTTAGAAGGGATAGGTCAAACTCAGGTAAATAGTAAAGCGGATATGACTTTTGCGAGAGGCTTGAGAGCAATACTACGTCAAGACCCTGATGTAGTTATGATAGGTGAGATTCGAGATAAAGAAACGGCTGAAATTGCTGTACAAGCATCGTTAACAGGCCATCTCGTGCTATCTACTTTACACACAAATAGTGCTGTTGGTGCGATTACTCGATTAGAGGATATGGGGGTTGAGCCCTTCTTACTATCCTCTTCTATTGTGGGGGTGCTATCTCAGCGTTTGGTTCGTAAATTATGTGATACTTGTAAGCAGCCAATACAAGCCGATGAGGCAAGCCAAGCATTATTAGGTGTAGATTCAGACGTGACTATTTACCAGGCGAAAGGTTGTGATGCTTGCTTCGATCAAGGTTATCGAGGGCGAGTGGGTTTATATGAGCTCATTCTTATTGATGAAGGTGTTAAAACATTAATTCATAGCCAAGTAGGTGAACAGGCTATGGAACAACATGTTCGAAAATCAACGCCTAGCTTAAGACAAGATGGCATGTCTAAAGTGCTTGCCGGTCAGACAACCATTGAAGAAGTGTTGAGAGTCTCCCATGGATAATCATGTTTGTTTTTGTGGTGGGAGTATTTAAATGGCCGCATTTGAATTTCTTGCGTTAGATGCCAAAGGTAAAAAGAAAAAGGGTGTGATTGAGGCGGATAATGAGCGCCAAGTTCGACAAATTTTAAGGGAGCAAGGAAAGGTTCTATTAGAGCTCAGTCAAGCTAAAGAGAAAAGCGCGACAAGCCTTTTTTCCCCCGGTATTAATATCAAAGAAAGATCCCTAATGACGCGTCAATTAGCAACCTTAATTGATGCAGGCCTTCCTATCGAAGAAGCATTAACGGGGGGTGCTCAACAAGCCACAAAGAATAAAATTCGCAGTATGCTACTTTCCATTCGATCTAAAGTGATGGAAGGACATAGTTTAGCTGAAGCTTTAGCGAGTTACCCTAAAGCCTTTCCAATTTTATTTCGAGCCAGTGTTGAGGCCGGGGAACAATCTGGGCACCTACATGCTGTATTAATGCAGCTTGCAGACTTTACCGAAAGGCAGAAACAGAACGCGCAAAAGATCCAAATGGCGATGATGTATCCTGCCATTTTGACCTTGGTTGCCATAGGTATAGTCAGTTTTTTATTAGGCAGTGTTATGCCTGATATTGTTCAGGTATTTGATACCCAAGGTGCTGAATTACCTGGCATTACCCAGTTTATGTTGAGCCTGAGTAACCTCATAACAGGTTATGGTGCTCGCTTTGTTCTGGTGCTAGGTCTTTTTTTGATATTTTATCTTTGGTTAGTGGCTAAACCTGGCCCTAAAAAAATTAAAGATAAATGGGTGTTAAAACTACCTGCTATCAGCAGCTTGATCAAAGTCTCTCAAATAACACGCTATATCAGTACCTTAGCCATGCTTTCAAGTAGCGGTGTCCCCTTGGTAGAAGGGATGAGTATCGCTTCTCAAGTGGTTGATAATCTTGCCATGCAGGAGCGATTAAAGGAGTGTCAGCAAAAAGTGAAAGAGGGTGGTAGTTTAGGAATGGCATTTGAAGCCACGAAATTGTTCCCTCCTATGATGCTGCAGCTAATTCAAAGTGGTGAACGTAGTGGGGAGCTTGATCAGATGCTGGCAAGAGCAGCTCGTCAGCAAGAAGATGATACAAATGCTTGGATTGGCACTTTAGTTTCCTTGTTTGAACCCTTGATGCTTTTGGTTATGGGAGGCGCTGTTATGATGATAGTGATGGCAATTCTGCTCCCTATAATGAATATGAATCAACTACTTAACTAAATATGATTTAAGTAATATTAGCCATTTAAGGCTAATAAGAATATAAAAGATAGATAGACTTTTTTGATAGGAAGGCAGATGAAATTAATGAATAATACACACAAAAAACCAAATACTAAAGCGAATAAAAAGGGGTTTACCCTGCTTGAATTGATGGTCGTTCTGGTTATCTTAGGCGCCTTAATTGGTATGGTTGCGCCTAATATTCTAGGTCGTTCCGATGATGCCAAGGTTTCTGTAGCCAAAACACAAATTCGAAACCTTATGTCTGCGTTGGATTTGTATAAGTTAGATAATGGTAATTATCCTTCAACCTCTCAAGGTCTAGAGGCATTAGTTAGTGAACCATCTGGCTTCCCTGAAGCAAAAAATTGGAAATCTGGTGGTTATGTTAAAAAGTTGCCCCTTGATCCATGGGGTAATGACTTTGTTTACATCAGTCCTGGTGCTACTGGTGATTATGACCTTATTGCATTAGGTTCAGATGGGCGTGAGGGCGGTGAAGAAAACGCTGCTGATGTGAGTCAAGGTGACCTCTAATTAGATTTATCAGCTAATGCCTTTTAGTAGCCACAAGATGAGGCTAAAGCCAAAGCCCGCTTTATCTTATGCTCAACAGCAGGGTTTTACCTTGCTGGAGCTAATGGTTGTCCTTGTCATTATAGGTAGTCTGCTTGGTATGGTTACTGTCACCTATCAAGTGGATGATGATGAAGAGGTATTGGTCCAAACTCGCCAGTCCTTAAGATTATTTTTACAGCATAAAATCGATCAGTCTTGGTTAGATGGAGACACTTTAGGTGCTCAAGTGACAGCTCAAGAAATCAGTATTAAGCTGTTTGATCTGGAAACCGAAACCTGGGAAGACACCCAAGTGACTTGGACTCCAGATGAGGACGAGGTGGAGATCATTCTTGCCAGTATCGATTCAGATGAAGACGAAGAAAGTCAGGTTGAGCAAAGTGATTTAGTTAAAGAGGTGGATATTGCGTTTGTGGCCAGTGGTGAATATACCCCGTTTGAAATAGAAGTGAATTTGACTAATGGAAGTGATTTGAAATTAGGCTATTGGCTGACAGGGGATGGTGTCAATGCACTTAAACTTAGCGAGAACTAAAGCAGGTTTTACCTTAATGGAGGTATTGGTAGCGTTAGTGATATTAGCTTTTGTGAGTTTAGTGTTAGTGCAGGTTACAAGCCAATCAACGAGCCAAGCGGATTATTTGAAACGCAAAATGGTGGCTGTGTGGATTGCGCAAGATAGGCTCACTTATTTAAAGCTACAGTCTATTAGTGGGCAAGAGTTGGAGCTAGGTGATCAGGAAGTTGAGCAAGCTAACCTGAGTTGGTCCAGTGAAGCCTTAGTTACGCAAACAGCCAATGGTGTGGTGACCATTGAAGTGGCTGTTTTTCAACCGCCAGAAGCGGATACTTCGTTATATCGCTTGAAAGGGTTTGTCGCCGTTTCTACTGAGGATGCAGGTAAGTGATCCAGGCTAGCCATAAACAATGTCAGAGAATGATACTAAGGAGAGGAGGCGTAAAAAAACGTTCTGCTTTTACCTTAGTTGAGATGT
This sequence comes from Marinomonas sp. MED121, assembly GCF_000153025.1. GTDB lineage: Bacteria > Pseudomonadota > Gammaproteobacteria > Pseudomonadales > Marinomonadaceae > Marinomonas. The sequence continues at coordinate 1,415,373 of NZ_CH672429.1, read as the reverse complement.
TGGTTGTGGTGGGGATTTTGGGCTTTATTGGCTTAGCTAGTTTTGATATGGCAAGCATGGGTGTCAGAGTGAAACGTGCTTTGATTGACCAAGAAGCCGTTATGTTTGACAGTATCCGTTTATGGCAATGGATAGAAAGGGATATGGAACAGCTGGTTGATCGAACTGTCCGCGATGAATTGGGTGAGCTTGAGTTTTCACTTGAGCTAGAAGACGGCGAACTGAATTTTACTAAATCAGGCTGGATCAACCCACTCGGTGAGAATCGTTCAGAGCTGCAGAGAGTTCGTTATGAATATGATGAAGAAGCGTTGCTTTTAACTCGTACATTTTGGCGAGTATTGGACAAAGAGCAAGATGTTGAAGAAGTGGTTCAAGAGTTTGAAAACGTATCAAGCTTTAGTATCAGTATCTTAGATTCAAATGTTCAATGGGCTGATAGCTGGCCTCCAGTCAGTGATGGTACTTTGCCTGGTGAGGAAGAAAGTAAAATTGACATGCCTTGGGTGGTAAAAATTGAAATGGCAACGAAAGGACTAGGGCCAATTAACCGCATGTTCGCGGTACCAAGTTATCCATTTGATGCTGACGATGATGAATAAGAACAAGTTAGTGTTTGTGCCAAAGGTTCTCAATAGACGTAAAAGAAGTCGTGGTGTCGCTTTGATCATGGCACTTATGGTGTTTGCTCTCATTGCGGCAATTTCCGCGAGTATTATGTCTCAATTAGCGCGAGAGCGCTCTTTATTGGATCAATTGCAAACAACGGCAGCGTTAAAGCAGCAACTATTAGGTGGAGAGTCTTGGGCTAGATATGCTTTTGCAAATCTAGATGAGTCTGAGTTACCTACTTTAGATGAATCCCGTTGGATTTTATTAGATCAAGACTTCGCTTTAGATAATGATGAAGATTCTATGCGTGTTGTCATGATAGATAGGCAAGGTTGTTATAATGTCAATCGCTTAGCAGATGAGGCGCTTGGAGTAGCCGCTTTGGCAGAAGTTAAGCGTTTGTTTTCTAATATCAGCTTAGATGAATCCTTAGCTGAAGCGCTCAAGGATTGGCTTGATAATGATCAAAATATTACGGGCAGTGATGGACATGAAGATGAGTACTATTTAGGTCTTAGCCCTGCTTATCGAACAGCAGATAGTCAACTGGTTAGTGAAACAGAATTTGAACTGCTGCAATGGGATAATGATGTAAAAGAAGCAGCTATTCCTTGGTTATGTTTATGGCCTGAAAACCTAGGTGTCAATGTAAATCGAATGAGTGATGAAATCATCGATAGTATGATTGACAATATAACCAGCGAACATAAACAGGCTGTACTTGCTCAAATGGAAAGTAGTGGTTTTGAGTCTGTTGATGACTTTTTAGGTAACAGTCATCTATCTGGTTACAGTTTGGATAAAGATGATTGGCGTGTTGATATCGTGTTAGTCGACATTTTTGTTGATGTGACCTTATCTGGTCGCTCTATGTCATTACATAGCAAACTGTATCAATCAAAGGATGGCCCTGTCATAAGTTATTACCGCGCTTATGGTCCAAATAAAAAATTGCAGGCAATGTTTGGGGTTGAATTCCAATAACACCTAGGGATGGATCCTTAGTTTTAATAATAATTAGCAAGTGGATAATAGAATGAATCGCCTTTTTATTAGAACATATGAATCCCAGATAGAGGGAGAAGATCAGACGGCTTTTGCTCTTGCTGATGAGTTTGAATGGATGCTCTTATCGCCGACTTCAGATGTGCTTCATTCAGGTAAAGGAAAAAGTGCAGACCAACTACAAACCTATTTAAAAGAACAGAACCTTGTTTATGGTGATCTTGTCTTTTTGCCGCCTGAGCACAGAGTGCAGGTTCGTCGTATCACATTGGCTCAAGGTCAGCATAGACATGCAGATCAAGTTATTCCTTTTTTATTAGAAGAGAGCTTAGGACAATCACCTGATGAGCTCCATTACACTGTTTTAAATAAGTCAAATAAAGAGTGGCAATGGGTCAGCATAGTCGACAAGCAGGTGATGGCTTCATGGTTGGACGATCTGAAAATGATGGGTTGGCTGCAAGTGATTGTGTTGCCTGTAAATAGCTTAATTCCTTTCTGGCCAGAGCAAGATACTGAAGCAGACTTTCTATTTACTTCGGATTTAAATTTGCTTTATAAGGATCAAGATTCGGTTTCTTGTTTACCAAAGCAGGGTGCAAATTATCTTCCTAAACGAGAAAAGTACAATCTTTGCTGTGATCAGGCGGAAGTTGATGGTTTTGGCGCGTTAGCCGCGTCTTTTGAGATTTTATCACCATGGTCTAATCAAAGTGTTAATAGCAAAGGCAAGCTTGAAACCTGGTTATATATTGTCGCTACTAGGGTGCAATCAAATAGTAAATGTTTACTGGCTAACCTGTGTCACGGGGAATTTGGACGTCAAACTCAGTTCTTTTCTCAATTAAAACCTTGGTTATGGGTCGGGGTATTTGCTGTTTTTAGTTTAGCGGTGGAGCTCTACTTAACCCATCAGCAAACACAAGCCTTAAATGCCAAAGCAGATGACATTTACCAAAAAACCAGTACTGCTTTTTTGAAGTTAGCGCCAGATGAAGGGCGTATTTCTTACTTGGATCGACAAATAAAAGGACGAATCCAAAGGGCGAAGCAAGGTGATGCTAAGACGCAGAAGGGGCTGACGGTTTATGAAGTCATGGCTTTGGTCGATCAGGTAAGAGAGCAGGTATCCGGTGAGCATCGCATTACTAAATTTGATTTTGCTAACAAAGAGTACCGTCTAGATTGGCAAGCGGGTCAGCGAGATACATTAGACAGCATTCAAACCGCTTTAGAAAAAAAACCTTTTCAGGTTGTATTTGAGCAGGTAGCTAAACGAGGAGAGGTATATGTTGCCTCTATTAAATTAAAAGAGGAGGCGAAATAATGGCTTGGTTAGAAGCACAAATTCGCAGCAGCAGTCTGCTATTGCCCTTATTGCAAAAGTATCAGGCGCTATCGAAAAGAGAGCAAAAGCTGGTGGCATGCTTAGCGTTCGTTCTTTTTATCTATCTTCTTTATTCTCTTTTATGGGTACCTATTCACCAACAAAAAGAAGTTGCTCAAAAGCGAGTCGATGCAAACTTGAAAAGCTATTATTTATTAGTTGAAAATGCGCCTTTGTTAACTAAAAGCCTTGGCGATTCTGGTGTCAAACTTGAAGATAGAAGTGGTCAAGCGTTACAGGCTTTGGTCAGCCGTACTATGCGAAAACAAAAGTTAGTTGCCCAAAGGATGAATCTTGATGGCGATAGCCGGTTACAAGTTTGGGTTGAAAATACTTCTTATAGCGATATAAACAAGTGGATGACGATTTTGGCAAAAGAGAAGGTTTCAATCTATAGCGTTCAATTTGCTAGTCGTGAGCTTGGGGTTGTCGATATGCGCTTAACTTTAGATTAAGCGCTAACTCACGGGTAGACTTATATTTAACGTCTAATTTAGGTGAGTCACTTACTTATATCTAGATAAAGAGAGGGCGTCGCTATTGCGTCAAGGGGAACGTCCCAATCTTCGATGGGAAGCTTGTCAACTTGTTGGCAATCGTGTGCTAAACCTATCAATCTTGACGACCTCTTAGCAAAGGTTTTGTCATAATAACCTCCGCCCATACCTAACCTTCCACCCTTCAAATCAAAGCCAACTAATGGCATCAAAACCAGATCCATATCATCACCAGATAAAGGTGCTGTATCTATCGGTTCTGCAATGCCAAATTGGTTTTTTTGCCATTGACTATCTGGATGATAATGAGCGAATACCAGTGTTTCGCCATGTATGCTAGGTAAATAAGTGAAAATGTTGTGTTGCCAAAGCCATTGGCAGATAGCGTGTGGTGAAATTTCCCCATCATTGGTGAGATAAAGTGCCACTTTGGATACTGGGGTTAATTCTGCTAGCGGAGCGTGAGCTTGGTCTTTAAGTTGCTTGAGTAAATCGTGAGCGGCGCTTTCTTGCTCTGCTGTTGTTAATTGGTTGCGTGCTTGTCTGAGTTGACGACGTAATTGGCTGCGAGAAGTCATGATAGGGTTTCCCAAGTTGCCGCACCGACTATAGGCCTTGAACCCAGTGGTTCAAGGAGGAAAGAATCGAGACTTTTAAGGCTTTCCGACGCACGGACATGCACACCAAATCCACAGACTCTTTCCAGGAGTATACTCATAGGCTCAAGGGCGTTAAGCCGATTCGTACAACCCAGGAAACGGGCAGAGTATAATGTAAAAAAAATAAAAAAACATCTGTGCGATATCATTTTCAAAGCAAACTAAAATATAATTTTATCGGTTTGAATGCTTTGTAATCAAAGCTGTTTAAAGCCTGATCAATGAGTTAGCTTAAAGTTAACCCGCTTTAGATTTATTTGTTAACGCTGTATCTAGCTGTGAGGTTAATTCTCGCAACTGTTGCTCGTTTTTACGAGTATATTTACGGCTTGAAAGCATGTCGTGGGTGATATTTAGTGCTGCAATTATTGCGATTTTTTCCATCCCAATAATTTTGCCGCTCGCCTTAATTTCTCGCATTTGATTATTAAGATATTCTGCCGCATCTTGCAGTTCTGACTCGTGACCTTTTGGGCAACTAATCTTAAATTCTTGGCCCAGTATGTCGACTGAGACAGTTGGCTTTTCCATGATGATACCTTTTTGTTAATCCGACCCTAAAAAATGGTTTATTTTTAAACATTGTAAGGCTAATAGGATTTTATGATGCTGGTAAATTCGTTACAATCGCAGGTTACGAATATTTACCCTGATTTATAGCAAATTGAAGCCGAGTATGGAAATCAATCCGATCATATCTAAGATAAAAGAACTGTCTGAGCGCTCCCTGACTCTTAGGGGGTATCTTTGACTACGAAACAAAGCAAGAACGACTGGAAGAAGTTAGCCGAGAGCTAGAAGACCCAAATGTCTGGAATGATCCAGATTATGCCCAAAAATTAGGTAAAGAGCGCTCAACCTTAGAAGGGGTTGTTAGTGTTTTAGATACTATGGAAAGCGGTTTGGTCGATGCCAAAGAGCTTTTGGATATGGCGGTCGAAGAAGACGATGAAGATTCTGTTGAAGCTGTCACTATGGAGCTGGAAGAACTAGAGGCTCAATTAAGTAAACTTGAATTTCGTCGCATGTTTTCTCAGGAAATGGATCCAACCAATGCCTTTCTTGATATTCAGGCTGGCTCAGGTGGAACTGAAGCGCAAGATTGGGCAAATATGCTATTACGCATGTATTTGCGCTGGGGTGAAGATAAAGGTTTTAAAGTTGAGTTGATGGAAGTCTCCGCAGGCGATGTGGCTGGTATTAAATCCGCAACAATTCGTTTTGAAGGTGAATATGCCTTTGGTTGGCTAAGAACAGAAACAGGTGTACACAGATTAGTGCGTAAATCACCTTTCGATTCAGGTAGCCGACGTCACACTTCTTTTGCTTCTGTCTTCTTGTCACCTGAAATCGATGATAATGTTGAAATTGACATTAATCCTGCCGATTTGAGAACCGATACTTATCGATCTTCTGGTGCGGGTGGTCAACACGTAAATACAACTGATTCAGCGGTACGTATTACTCATATACCGACTGGAATCGTTGTGCAGTGTCAGAATCAACGTTCTCAACACGCTAACCGTGATTTTGCCATGAAGCAATTGCGAGCAAAACTGTACGAGTTTGAAATGCAAAAACGTACTGAAGCTGCGCAAGCCGTTGAGGATACCAAGTCTGATATAGGATGGGGCAGTCAAATTCGCTCTTATGTATTAGACTCTTCACGCATAAAAGACTTACGTACCGGTGTTGAAAGTTCAAACACAGGTGCGGTGTTAGACGGAAACCTAGATCAATTTATTGTCGCAAGTTTGAAACAAGGCCTGTAATACGGCCTTATTGAAAACAACCAAATATTATTTTATACGAGAATTTAAAACACCATGGCCAATGAAAACAGCCCAGAACAAAACGCTACTGAAGACAATAAATTGATTGCAGAGCGTCGCGCTAAACTGACAAGCATTCGCGAAAAAGGCAATGCTTATCCTAATGACTTCCGTCGTGATGCTTATGCTGAAGACCTGCAAAAAGAATTTGCTGATAAAGAAAAACCTGAATTAGAAGCATTAGATCATAAAGTTAGCATTGCTGGGCGTATTGTACGTAATCGTGGTGCCTTTATGTTGCTGCAAGATATGTCTGGCCAAATTCAAGCCTATGTTAACCGTAAAGCCCTAAGCCCAGAGTTATTAGCAGATCAAAAAACTTGGGATCTTGGTGATATCATTGGTATTAAAGGGCCTGTGCATAAATCTGGCAAAGGCGATCTTTATGTTGATATGCAAGAAGCCGTTTTATTAACGAAAGCTTTGCGTCCATTACCTGATAAGCATAAAGGCTTAGCAGACATGGAAACACGCTATCGTCAGCGTTATGTTGACCTTATCGTTAATGAAGAGTCTCGCAAAACTTTCCAAATGCGTTCACAAATTGTATCTACTATTCGTCGCTTCCTTGAAGACCGTCGCTTTACCGAAGTCGAAACCCCTATGATGCAAACAATTCCAGGAGGCGCTTCTGCTCGTCCTTTCGTGACGCATCATAATGCGATGGATATGCAAATGTTCTTGCGTATTGCGCCTGAGCTTTACCTAAAACGCTTGGTTGTAGGTGGCTTCGAGCGAGTTTTCGAAATTAACCGCAACTTTAGAAACGAAGGTGTTTCGACTCGTCATAACCCAGAATTTACTATGATAGAGTTTTACCAAGCGTATGCAGACTATAAAGATCTAATGGATCTGACAGAAGATATGCTGCGTGATGTTGCTGAAAAAGTGCTAGGTACGACCAAAGTCACTTATCAAGGTTCTGAGTATGACTTTGGTGCACCCTTTATTCGTATGACCATGGTTGAGTCTATTTTGCACTTTAACCCTGAATTAACAGAAGCCGATATCAGTACCTTAGAAGCTGCAACAGAAGTGGCTAAAAAGCTAGGTATTCAGGTTAAACCTATTTGGGGGCTTGGTAAGCTACAAACAGAAATTTTTGAAGAGACAGCAGAATCTAAATTAGATCAGCCTACTTTCATTACCGCTTACCCAGCAGAAGTGTCTCCTTTAGCTCGTCGTAATGATGATAACCCTTTCATTACCGATCGCTTTGAATTCTTTGTGGGTGGTCGTGAGATTGCCAACGGTTTCTCTGAGCTTAATGACCCAGAAGATCAAGCTGACCGTTTTAACAAGCAGGTTGCTGAAAAAGATGCCGGTGATGATGAAGCCATGCATTTTGATGCTGACTATATCAATGCCCTTGAGCATGGTCTTCCGCCTACAGCTGGTGAAGGTATTGGTATCGACCGCTTGGTTATGTTGTTTACCGATGCGCCTTCTATCCGTGACGTTATCTTGTTCCCGCATATGCGTCGCCAAGACTAGTCTAGAGTGCTTTAAAGTTAAACAATAGGGCCTCTTTTGAGGCCTTATTTATTTCTACTACCGTTTTTTAAAATATGATTAGCCCAAATGCATTATTCGTATCTGGGTTCATTTGGAGAGGATAATGAGTCGTTTTTGGACTAATAAAATCGCAAACCTAGACCCTTATGTGCCAGGTGAGCAGCCACAAGATAAGCAATATATAAAACTTAATACGAATGAAAGCCCTTATGGGCCTTCACCTAAAGCCATTGCAGCTATGCAAGAGCAAGTGGGTGATGATTTACGTCTTTACCCTGACCCTAATTGTATGCAGCTTAAAACAGCGCTTGCAAATGCATATTCGCTAGAGACTAACCAAGTATTTGTTGGTAATGGCTCTGATGAGGTTTTGGCGTTGGCTTTTATGGGTTATTTCACTTCAAATGAAGGTGAAGCCAAGCCACTCGCTTTTGCTGATATTACTTATAGTTTTTATAAGGTGTATGCCAACTTGTATGGTATTGAGCCTAAGCTGATTCCTTTAACTGACAACTTTGATATTGATATAACCCACTATCAAGATCTTGATGTGTCAGGTGTCGTTATTACTAACCCGAACGCTCCAACAGGTAAGGCGTTGCCTTTGGATGATATCGAGCAGGTGCTGATAGCTAACCCAGATAAAGTGGTATTAGTCGATGAGGCCTATGTCGATTTTGGCGCGCAAAGTGCTGCGAGTTTGGTTAACCAATACGCTAATTTGCTAGTGGTACAAACCTTGTCTAAATCACGGGCTTTAGCTGGGATTCGAGTCGGCTATGCGTTAGGGCATCCAGATTTAATCGAAGGTTTAGAAAGGCTTAAAAACTCTTTTAACAGTTATCCTATTGATAGAGTTGCGCTTGCAGGCGCTGCGGCATCTGTTGAAGACAGCGACTACCTTGCTGACTTATGCAATAAAACGATCAAAACACGAGAAGTGACGACTGAAGCGCTAGAAGCACTTGGTTTTTCAATCATTCCATCTTCAACTAACTTTGTATTTGTTACTCACCCAGATTACGAAGCAGAAAATATCTATCTGGCATTAAAAGAGGCAGGTGTATTAGTAAGGTACTTTGGTAAGAAGGCTAGGATAGATCAATATCTTCGAATTACCATAGGCACTGATGCTGAAATGGAAGTCTTAGTGGCTGCTTTGAAAAAGGTTTGTGTCTAACAGAAAATGGCTCTAGTTGCGTCGTCTAGCTAATAAGAGCCTAGAGCCATTCTTGATAAAGATTATGTCCGCTCGCTTGACTTTATAGTTCAACAGCAGGCATAACTTGAGTGTTTTTTAGGCTTTCGACCTTATCCGCAATTTGTTTTTGAATCCCATCTTTATCAAGGCCAACACGTTTAAGCATAGCGCTATGACTTGCGTGTTCTTCATATTGATCAGGCAGTCCAATATGTAAGGTTGGGCACTGAATATTATTAGATAGTAAGAACTCACTAACTGCAGAGCCTGCGCCACCCATGATGGAATTTTCTTCCACTGTAACAATAAGCTTATCACCTGCTAAAGCAAGAAGAGTGCTTCCATCGAGGGGTTTTACAAAGCGCATATCTAATAATGTGGCATCAAGCGCTTTTGCAGCTTGCATAGCCGCATGCGTTGGACTGCCGAAACCACAGATAAGAATGTTCGCTTGTCCTGTGTGCAGGGTGCGTGACTTACCTATTGCCAATGTGCTTAGACTCGGGTCGATTTCAGCGCCAATACCTGTACCTCTTGGGTAGCGAACAGCTGCTGGACCTTTATATTCATAGCCAGTATGCAGCATTTTACGGCATTCATCTTCGTCAGAAGGGGCCATCACCAGCATGTTTGGAATACAACGTAAATAGCTTAGGTCATAAACACCTGCGTGAGTGGGTCCATCTTCACCGACCAAACCTGCTCTATCAATGGCAAATAATACATCGAGGTTTTGCAGGGCGACATCGTGAATAAGTTGATCGTAGGCCCTTTGTAAGAAGGTAGAGTAAATGGCAACAACAGGTTTAACACCATCGCAAGCCATACCCGCAGCTAAAGTCACAGCATGCTGCTCAGCAATAGCAACATCAAAATAACGTTTAGGGAAACGCTCAGCAAACTCGATTAAATCTGAACCTTCTTTCATCGCAGGTGTAATTGCCATTAAGCTGTCGTCTTTCTCGGCAGCATCACATAACCAGCGACCAAATATATTGCTGTATTTAGGGTGGCTTTTAGTGGTTTTAGCCTCTTTTAGAGTGGCAGGCTGTGCTTCTGGCTCAATTTTATTAATGGCATGGTAACCAATAGGGTCACCTTCAGCTGGCTCAAAGCCTTTACCTTTTTGAGTGATAACATGTAATAACTGGGGGCCAGATCTATCTTTCATATTGGAAATTGTAGTAATCAATGACTCCATGTCATGACCATCTATGGGACCAATATAATTAAACCCAAGTTCTTCAAACAGTGTGCCTGGTGCTACCATACCTTTCATGTGTTCTTCAGCTTTTCGGGCAAGTTCTAATGCAGAAGGCAAACCTTTCAGTACTTTTCGGCCACTTTCGCGTACGGTTGCATATGTTTTGCTTGCCCAAATCCTGGCAAAATACTTAGATAATGCACCAACAGGTTTAGAAATGGACATCTTGTTATCATTTAGGATAACCATCATATCCGCATTCACATCTCCAGCGTGATTTAGCGCTTCAAATGCCATACCTGCGGACATGGCGCCATCGCCAATAATAGCCACTGCTTTGCGGTCTATACCCATGCGATTAGCGGCAATGGACATACCTAATGCTGCGCCAATTGAAGTGCTTGAATGGCCAACCCCAAAGGTATCGAATTCACTTTCATCTCTTTTAGGAAAGCCTGAAATGCCATGTTCATGACGAATACTGAGTAATTCTTCGCGTCGGCCAGTTAAAATCTTATGAGGGTAGGTCTGATGGCCAACGTCCCATACTAGCCTGTCGTCTGGCGTATTATAAATATAGTGAAGTGCTATTGTGAGTTCGATTACCCCAAGACCTGCACCGAAATGCCCGCCAGTCTGGCCGACACTAAAAAGCATAAATTCACGTAGTTGGCTGACTAGATCAGAAAGCTGTTCTTTTGACAGTTCTCTTAAGTTTGCTGGTGAATTGATTTGGTCTAATAGCGGCGTACTAGGTCGCTGCGTTGGGATTTCTTCGAACATGTGCAAGTTGAGTCTTCACTTTATTAATCAAATTGGCGCGCTAGTATATCAGTGGTTACGGTCAATAATATAGTTAGCTAGGTCGGTTAATGGTTGGCTTTTGTCACCAAACTCAGAAATTTGAGCAATAGCTTGCTCATGAAGCCTTACTACTAGGGCTTTAGCGCCATCTAACCCTAATAACTTAGGATAGGTTGCTTTATTAGCTTCAGCATCTGAAAACTGTGTTTTACCTAAGGTTTCAGTGTCGCTGGTTAGATCAATAATGTCATCTTGAACTTGAAAGGCTAGGCCTATTGCATGGGCATAAGCATCCAATTTCGCTAATTGCTCAGGCTTTACCTGTCCTGTAGAAAGTGCACCCATACGTACGCTGGCTTTTATCAGAGCCCCTGTTTTGTGTACGTGCATTTGTTCAAGTTCAGCAAGACTAATATTTTTATTTTCCGAACTCAGATCTATCATTTGACCCGTAATCATGCCGTTACGACCTGATGCAACGACTAGCTCTTGGATTAATTTTATGGCTAGTTCAGGTTGAGCTGAAGTTGGGTTAGATAGTAACTCAAAAGCGAAAGTTTGCAGGGCATCACCCGCTAAAATTGCAGTTGCTTCGTCAAATTGGATGTGACAGGTAGGCTTTCCGCGTCTAAGCTCATCATTATCCATGGCGGGTAAATCATCATGAATTAAAGAGTATGCATGGATAGATTCTAGTGCAGCAGCACTGGCATCGGTAAGAGAGGAAATGTCTCCAACCAGTTGAGCACTGGCATAAGTCAACATGGGGCGAATACGTTTACCGCCATTAAAAAGGCTATACCTCATTGCATTATGCAGTTGATTTGCTGGAGCATAATCGCTAAGTTGTTGTTCTAAATATTGATCGACGCGACTTTGGGTGTAGGTAGAAAATTGCTTTAGGTTCACTGATTCGGTTCCGGATCAAAAGGCTCTAGGCTTTCATTGCCCTGTTGCTCAAGTAATATTTGTACTTTCTGTTCCGCTTGAGTAAGTACAGATTGGCAATCTTTACTGAGTTTGACGCCTTTTTCAAATGCTTTTAAAGCATCTTCAAGAGATAATTGATTTGACTCTAACTGGTTGACTATATTGTCTAACTCAACCAAATTATCTTCGAAGTGTCGAACGCTGGTTTTACGTGACATAGTATATTCTCTTAATAAGACTACATTTTGTAACAGAAAATTGATTATTCTTCGAGCTTTCTGCTGTAAGAAATACAAAAATCTAGAGTAAGGGTCTAACCCTATCTCATTACTTTGGTTTAGAATTGTACCAAGTTTGGCATAGCAATCTACTCGTTAGGAGATTAGTTTGGATTTAGCAACGTTAGTCGGTTTGGTTGGGTCGTTTGCGATCATCATTTCGGCAATCATATTAGGTGGTTCTGCGGGTATGTTTTTGGACCCCGCCTCCTGCCTAATTGTGTTAATCGGTTCTACTTTTGTAGTGCTAATGCAGTACCCGCTGAGTCAGTTTCTCGGTGCAGGTAAAGTGGCGGCTAAAGCCTTCATGTTTAAAAGCGTACCACTCGATGCGCTTATCGATGAAATTTTCAATCTTGCTGATGCTGCCCGTAAAGGTGGTCTCCTGTCTCTTGAAGGTATGGATGTTAGTCACCCTTTCATGTCTAAGGGCATACAAATGCTTGTGGACGGTCATGACGGCTCTGTTGTTAAAAGCCAAATGAATAAAGACATGAAAATGGCTTTTGAACGACATGATGCTGGCGCTAAAGTTTTCAAGGCTTTAGGTGATACAGGCCCTGCTATGGGGATGATAGGGACTCTGATCGGCTTGGTTCAGATGCTTGCTAACATGGATGATCCCAAGTCCATTGGTCCTGCGATGGCGGTTGCGCTTTTAACGACACTCTATGGCGCTATGCTCGCAAATATGGTTGCTATACCGATTCAGGCAAAGCTTGAAAATCGGGCAAACGAAGAGCTAAAAGCACAACAATTGATTATTGATGCCTTGCTTGCTATTCAAGCAGGTCAAAACCCTCGTGTAATTGATGGTCTACTGAAAACCTATATTGCCGAAGGCAAACGTATTGAACGTGAATAAAAGCAATTTAGCTGCTGGAATACCTAACTCATGAGTGATGAAGAAGAATCGGAATGCCCCGAGTGTATCGAGGGACTCCCCGCCTACATGGGAACATTCGCCGACTTGATGTCGCTATTAATGTGTTTCTTTGTATTGCTACTGTCTTTTGCCGAAATGGATGTGTTGAAATTTAAACAGCTTGCTGGTTCTATGCGAGAAGCTTTTGGTGTGCAAAAGCAAATTGAAGCGAAATCGATTCCGACTGGTACCTCTATTATCGCGCAAGAATTTAGCCCAGGTAAGCCTGAGCCAACACCTATAAATGAAGTTCGTCAGAAAGTAGATGAAAGGCCTGAAAATACACTTGAGGTTCTATGTAAACCTGGTGAAGACGATTTAAATGAAAAAGAGGGTGTTGGTGCTCAAGGGGAAGCATATGTTGATAAGTCAACTGCTGACCTTGAAAGAGAAAAACAGGTTAAGCAAACAGAAGAAGATGCTAAACAAATTTCCTCTGTTTTAAGGGAGGAAATCTCTAAGGGGACCGTTGAGGTAGAAACGCAAGAGCGTACTATTACTATTCGCTTAAAAGAAAAGGGTTCATTTGAATCAGGCTCTGCCGAGTTGAATTTTGACTTTATCCCCATTATTGACATGATTCGAGACGTGCTAATTGGTATTCAAGGTACGATTGCAGTGGAAGGCCATACAGATAACATTCCCGTCAATAGTGGACGTTTTGGTTCTAACTGGCAGTTATCATCAGCGCGTGCCATTTCTGTTGCCGAAGAGTTATTCGCTACAGGGCAGTTAGAGCAGAAACGTTTTTCTGTGACAGGTTATGCAGATACTAGACCATTAGCACCAAACGACACCTTTTTTAATCGTGCCAGTAACCGTCGAGTTGAGCTGATTATTAAGCAAAATGATCTCTCAGAAGCGCGTTTTAATAATGCCTTTGATAGCTTTAATAATGCTTTTGAAAACTCTGAAATCGATGGTAATGACGATGATGCTGCGACATTTGAGCTGACTCCTGACGAAATATTTTAGCTTTATTGATGACATTTCTATTGGTTAGAAATGTCATCAAGTATCTCTTCATACTCTGATAGTTTTTTAAGTATTGCTGCTATCTGTTGCTCATCTGCGTATTGCCAAATACGGTACCAATCTTCTTTTTCGCTATAGTTATTCTTGGTAGAAGGTTCCATTGTTTGTAACAAAATAGATTTGATTGATTCTGTTCTTTCTTCTTGGGGGAGCATGCTTGCTGTTTTAAATGCCTTTAACCAAGCGCGATTCTCTGCATGCCAGAGAGGCCTCTGAGCACTGCGTTTGGTATTGATTTGGGTAAGAATCTGAACCTGTTCTTCATTGAGTGATCCATACCAATCTTCTGTTCTCTCTTTCATCTTGCTTAGTCTTTCTTTAAGCGTTTTTGCATTCGAACTCTTTTCATTAATCTGATGAGTGAGGTTCTTAGTAATTTGTTGATACTGCTTATCACTTAACGTTGCTAAAAGGGGAGCTAAATTCGGCTCGATATAATCTCGAATATTCTTCCAAAACTGTCTTACTTCTTGGCGATAATAATCTGCTTTTGTCGGGGAGATGGTCTGTTGTTTGATATCTTGTTTAAACTCATTAAAAAGCCTTTGATACTTAGGAAGCTCACTGCCTCGATGCCACTGAATAAAGCTGTTTGTCGCAGCAGATAAGGCCGCTTTTTGTTTCTTTTCAAGACGGACATAATCAGCAGCATACCAGAGAACAACATAATCAAAATGTTTGTAAGCTGTGCTGCCTAGACTACAAGCAGTTAAGATGACACTGATAAAAATGATCAAGAAGACTTTCATGTTTACTTTCCATGGCTTAAACAGATACTCCTTATCTTATCCTAATTGCTGTCGGAAATAGCTGAGATTTTATTCTGTTTTTGTTATTGTTGGCGGCATAATTAATGTGGGATAAAAAGATGATGCGAGTGGCAATTATTGGCGCTTCTGGGCGTATGGGTAAAAATTTAATTACGGCAGTAAATGATGCCGCTGGCTGTGTTGTTGGTGCTGCAATTGTTAAAACTGGCAGCAGCTTAGTGGGAGCTGATGCGGGTGAAATAGCAGGTGTAGGCAAGCTTAATGTTGCTATGGTTGATTCTCTAGCGGCTTGTGTAAATGATTTTGATGTGCTGATTGATTTCACTACCCCAGCATTAACAATTGAAAATGCTCGGTTTTGTGCTGCTCACCAAAAAGCGATTGTTGTGGGCACAACAGGACTCACTGAAGATGAAAAAGCGGCCCTTGATGAATGTGCTACCCAGACTCAGGTGGTTTTTGCGCCTAATATGAGTGTTGGTGTTAACCTAACGCTAAAGCTATTAGCGACTGCCGCTAAGATCTTGGGTGACGAGTATGATGTTGAAATAGTTGAAGCACATCATAGACATAAAGTGGATTCACCATCTGGCACAGCTATTAAGATGGGCGAAGTGGTTGCCGAAGCATTAGGCCGTGATTTAAAAGAGTGCGCAGTGTATGGCCGTGAAGGTCAAATTGGCCCTAGAACTCAAAAAGAGATCGGCTTTGAGACAATTCGTGCAGGGGATGTTGTGGGTGATCACAGTGTGTGGTTTGCAACCGAAGGTGAGCGTATTGAAATCGTTCATAAAGCGAGTAGTCGTATGACATTTGCTAAAGGCGCTGTGAGAGCTGCTGAGTGGCTAAAAGGCAAGTCTGCAGGTATGTATGATATGCAAGATGTTCTAGATCTTAAATAGCAGAGTAGCGCTACTTTTTAAGAAAAAAGAATATTAAAAAAGGCCGTATTCAATGAATACGGCCTTTTTAGTTTTTGCGATTTGCTTGCCTTGATTAACCTAGTTTGTCGGAAGCAACGGCATAGCTTGGATCTTCTATGTAGTTAACTTCTACTAGGTTGCCTGCTTTTTTCAACAAAAGCTGGCATTCGCGGCTTAGGTGCCTGATATGTAATCGTTTACCTGCTTTTTCATATCTATCAGCCAAGGCGTCGATGGCTTCTAAACCCGAATGATCAGCTACACGAGAACGTAAGAACTCAACGACAACATCATCCGGGTCATTCTTAGGGTCAAATAACTCCATGAAGTTGCTCACTGAACCAAAGAATAATGGACCATCAAGTTCGTATACTTTCCAACCATTCTCATCAAGATAAGACTTGGTTTGAATGTGCTTTGCATGTTCCCAAGCAAATACAAGGGCCGCCACGATAACACCAACAAATACGGCAATCGCAAGGTCTGTAAATACGGTAACAGCAGAAACAAGCACAATAATGAAGGCATCTTGCTTTGGAATCTTTTTGATGATCCTAAAGCTAGACCATTCAAACGTGCCAATAACCACCATGAACATAACACCCACAAGGGCTGCCAGAGGAATCTGTTCAATTAGGAAGGCACCAAATAAGATAAACAACATTAAGCCTACAGCAGCACTGATACCCGATAGTCGACCACGACCACCAGAGTTAATGTTAATCATGCTTTGGCCTATCATGGCACAACCGCCCATACCTCCAAAGAAGCCTGTCACTATGTTTGCAGAGCCTTGAGCAATACATTCTTTGTTACCACGGCCACGGGTTTCTGTCATTTCATCAATCAGACGTAGTGTTAGCAGAGACTCAATCAGACCAATCGCTGCAAGAATAAAAGCGTAAGGCGCTATGATAGCAAGTGTTTCAAAGCTGAAAGGCACCATAGGAATAGAGAAGCTCGGTAATCCACCGGCAATAGAGGCATTGATATCACCTGTCATGGTTGCGACAAAATCAACCACGGTTCTTGCTTCTAAGTTTAGGAAGGTCGATAAGAAGGTAACAAATACTATCGCCGCTAAAGAGGAAGGAATTGCGGTGGTGAATTTAGGTAGGAAGTGAATAATCGCCATTGTTAATGCGACTAATCCTAACATGATGTATAGCTCTGACCCTTGCATCCAGACAAGCGCACCTTCAGCATCTGGCACTTTGAACTGACCTAATTGTGCTAAGAAAATCACAATGGCAAGACCATTAACAAAGCCTAGCATAACTGGGTAAGGTACGATTCGAATGAACTTACCTAAATGGAGTACCCCAGCAAGTACTTGAATGATCCCCATTAGGACAACTGTTGCGAATAGGTATTCAACACCATGATTTGCAACTAGCGCTACCATGACAACAGCCAGTGCACCTGTGGCACCAGAAATCATGCCTGGACGACCACCAAATGCAGCCGTAATAAAACCAACGATCGCTGCAGCGTATAGACCAACAAGTGGAGCAACACCTGCAACAAAAGCAAATGCAACCGCCTCTGGAACTAGGGCAAGTGCAACCGTAAGACCCGATAATAAATCGTTCTTAATATTCGATTTAGACATTTAGTCAGAATCCTGATTAAGTTAGGAAGGAAGGCCGATGATTTTAGTTCAGTTTTTAGTCTGCTTCATCTAAAAATTCAATATTTTCGGAGAAAAACAGCTAGCAAACCATCATCGTCGTAAATTTGGCGCAAGTTTATCAGATTGACATGAGTCATCCAAATATCATTCAGTTAAGTTCGCCTTCTTGCTCTAGTATTGAGTAGCGCAAGTTGCGCGAAAAGCCTGGGGCAAATTAGATCTTGGCTTTTCTAATTAACAAGCGCATCAGCAGTTTAAGCTGTGGTTAAATAGACCGAGACTAAGTTGTGCTCCTGTTGCGCTTTTTGTCATAAGTTAAGTGATTTGACCTAGTCGCTGGATTGGAAGGCTTATTCGCGTCACCTTTTTGCCGCCTATTAATGAGTGGCTGGATGTTTTTGGAGTTTTCGCTGTAAGGTGCGTCTATGCATACCTAGCGCCCTTGCAGTGGCTGAAATATTGCCATTATTTTCTGCCATTACTCTGTGAATGTGCTCCCACTCCATACGGTCAACGGATAAAGGTTTGGTTGCGATACTTACTTCTTCAGTTTTGTTACCAAGCAAGGCTGCATAAATATCATCACCAGAGGCGGGTTTGCACAGATAGTCTTGAGCGCCACGTTTAATAGCTTCGACCGTGGTTGGGATACTGGCATATCCCGTTAGAACCACGACTTTTAAGTCTGGCTGAATACTGAGAAGTTGCGTCAGTATGCCAAGGCCAGACTCGTGTTCTAGTTTTAAATCAAGGGTGGCGTAGGTAAAACTTTCTTTTTCTAATAAAGCATAAGCTTCAGCGCCATTCATCGCTGTAGAGACAAGAAGTCCTCGCCTTTCCATTGCCCGCTTAAGGGTGGAAGTGAGTACATCGTCATCATCAATTATTAACAGCTTAGTATTCATCGTAGTAATTTTTTTCCGTTGCTAGGTTTGTTTTTCGGCAAAAGGGATGGTGATACGAGTTAGGGTTCCACCTTCTTCTACTGGGTATAGCGCAACCGTACCGCCGCGTCTTGCAACAGAGGCATTGGATAGGAAGAAACCGATCCCCATTCCATCTTTTGTCGTTGTTAGCTTTTGTCCCAGCCTTTCAAGTACCTGATTTGATATGCCAGCCCCGTGATCTTTTATGGTGAGAATGAACTCTTCAAGATTCCACTTTGCTTTAATTTCAATGGCATTTGGGTTTGCATCAGCAGCATTGTTTAATAAATTTAAAAAAGCCTGATCTAAAGTGGGATCTACTTTAATAAAAGGGGACGCTCCTGCTTTTACTTGATAGTTTAAGCTGACATCAGGCCTTAAAATTCGCCATTTATCTAATACTTTTTCCATATATTGAGTCGCGTCAGTAATGTCATTATGCCAATGTTCATTAATACGCGCCTCTTCAGACAAGTTGCGCAGGATTTGCGTGCAATTATCTAGTTGAGTTTTTAATTGTTGAACATCTTTATGTGCTGTTTCGTTGTCTTTTATATCTAATAGGAGCTCTTCAATAATTAACTTCATACTGTTAAGTGGCGTTCCTAGCTCATGGGCTGTTCCTGCAGCATGGGTTGCTATGGCCAAAATCTGTTCGTCTTGAAGTAGATGTTCACGGCTATCTGAAAGCCAACTTTGCTGCTTTCTCATATAACCTACGATATGGGTAATAAAGCCAGTAATAAAAATACAGCACATGGCGAAATTAAACCAAAGCGCAAAGTGTGACAGGGTTAGGTTTAAACTTTTTTCAGTAAATTCTGGTAAGGGTAAGTTGTAAACACTCAAAAAACTGAAAGCTATAATGGCACTCACCGCCACACAAACAACGTGGCTTAAGGGCAAAACAACAGCCGAAATACTTAAGGGAACAAGGAAGTAAAAAATGAAAGGGTTATCCGTGCCGCCACTCAAATAAAATATGGCGCTGAGCTCAGCAATATCGAGCAGGATTTGGAATAGATATGATTTGTTACCTGGTAATTCTGGGTTGCGAAGCTGAACCCATAAAATGCCGTTAATTAAGGCATAGACAGCAATGATAGCCGCCATTAATGCGGTGTTTTCAACCGTATCGAAAAAGAGAAAAATAATCAGAACACAAATCGCTTGCCCCATGATGGCAATGGCTCTTAATTGGAGTAGCACACGCCAATTGTGTCTTGGTTCTAATGCTGGATTATCCATAACTTTCCCTCGTGTATGCTGGCCTAAAAATAGATGCGGTATGAGAGTGACTGCTTGTTCTAATAGATTATTATAAGCGAATTAAAGTTTAGATGAAGAATTAGTATTCAGTTCTTAAGAAAAGGCTGATATTTGAAGGGATAGTTTGGATAAATCAAGCTCAGGTTAGTGTCTTACTAACCTGAGCTGGCTTTGGCTAGATTAGGACTCTAGCACTTGAGCTATTTCTGATCTTGGAATACTGCCAACCAACTTGCCTTCTTCACAGGTCACAGGGAGTGCAAAGTTATGACCTAAAGCTTCAGGAATGGCTGATTGCAAAGATTGATCAGGAGATACGCTAGGAACTTTAATCAATAGTTCATCACAACAAATATCCATGGCATTGTCGTTAGCAGCAACTTGTTCTAGTTGTACGCGAGTGACGACTCCTTGATACCCATCTTGGTTGCTAACAAATCCATATTCCTGTTGATTTTCATTCAATGAATGAATTGCAGATTCAACACTTTGAGAACCTAAGATATTACCTATATCTTGCATCAGAGTTTGCGTATTTAATGCACGAGCTCGGTTAACGTCTTTAACAAAAGCTTCGACATAGTCATCAGCTGGATGAAGAAGAATATCAACAGGTTTACCTACTTGAGAAAGAATGCCATCTTTTAAGATAGCAATACGATCACCGATACGTAGCGCTTCATCTAAATCATGGGTGATAAAGATGATGGTTTTTTTCAATTTAGCTTGAAGCTCAATCAGTTGATCTTGCATTTCACTACGAATTAGCGGGTCAAGAGCTGAAAATGCTTCATCCATTAGCAGGATTTCCGCATTTGTGCACAAGGCTCTTGCCAGGCCAACCCTTTGTTGTTGGCCCCCTGATAATTGAGCCGGATATTGATCTCCGTAACCTGCGAGTCCAACCGTTTCTAGCCATTGATTCGCACTTGCAAGACGTTCTTTTTTATCCACATTTTGTATAGCAAGACCATAGGCAACATTGTCCAACACGGTACGGTGTGGCATTAAACCAAAGTGCTGAAATACCATGGACATCTTGTGACGGCGAAACTGAATCAGTTCTTCGTCAGATAATTGCATGATGTCTTCACCTTCAACCTTGATTTGACCTTCAGTTGGGTCAATCAGGCGGTTAAAGTGTCGAATCATGGTGGACTTACCTGAACCAGATAATCCCATGATAACGAAAATCTCACCTCGTTTTACATCTAGGTTAATGTCTCTTAAGCCAACAGTGTGTCCTGTTTCAGCAAGGACTTCATCTTTGCTTTTACCTGCTTTTACCATAGGGAGTACAGACTTGGCTTTGTTGCCAAATACCTGATACAAACCACTAATCTCAATCAGGGTTTCTAAATCAGTAGAGGCCTTATTTAAACTAGTCATTATTCATGCCTCCAAGGTGTTTTTGAGTGCGTTTTGCATAAGTCTGAGATACTCGGTCAAATATGATTGCCAAGGCAACAATTGCCAGACCATTGAAAAGACCTAAAGTAAAATACTGGTTGGTGATTGACTTAAGAACGGGTTGCCCCAAACCTTTTACACCTATCATAGATGCCACCACAACCATGGCAAGTGCCATCATAATTGTTTGGTTAATGCCTGCCATAATAGTTGGCATGGCAAGAGGCAGTTGAATACCGAATAAACGTTGTTTTGCCGTCGCACCAAAGGCGGTAGCGGCTTCTAATGTTTCTTTGTTTACTAGGCGAATACCTAAGTTAGTTAAGCGAATGACAGGTGGAACCGCATAAATAATGACTGCGATAACGCCTGGGATTTTACCTATCCCAAGTAGCATAACGACAGGGATTAAATAAACGAATGCAGGCATGGTCTGCATTACATCAAGTATGGGGGTTACGATAGCTTGTGCTCTATTTGAGCGAGACATCAGAATGCCTGTAGGAATACCTATGCCAATGGAGAGTAAGGTACAGACTGTAATAATACTCAGGGTACGCATGGTGTCATCCCACATTCCCAAAATACCAATTGCCAGTAGGGATGCTAAAACACCGGTGCAAAGTTTCCAAGAGCGGCTCGCTCCGTATACGATAGCTAGAATCACGCCAATGGTAAGCCACCAAGGAGAAGCAATAAGGAGTTTTTCAAACCAAATTAAAAATGTTAGTAAAGGATCAAAAAGGCTTTCAATTGTGTCGCCATAATTGCGAGAGAATTCCCTATAAGCGCCATCGAGTGTTTTTCGTATGGCAATCAGATCGCCACGTTCTAGTTGTGGAAACTTACTTAACCAAGAAGTATCTGACATAGTGAATGTCACCCCGTTATTCGTGTTGCAAAAAATCTTAAGAAAACCCCTATCTAATTTAAATTAGATAGGGGGATAACTAATGTACCGAGAAAGTATTAATTTAGAGACGCTTTAATTTTTGCGGCAACGTCAGCAGACACCCAATTGGTCCACATTTCTTCATTGTTCTTCAAGAAATACTCAGCAGCAATCTCACCATCAGCTTGGTTGAACTCCATCCAAGCTAACAAAACATTCATTTTGTTGTTGGTAAAAGAACGTTTAGTGAAGTAATCATATGCAGCAGGTTCACGTGTCGCAAAGCTTTCTGTTGTCATAGTTTTTACAGGTGCAGGCGGCCACATGCTAGGGCGAGGATCAAGACAGTCTTCTTGGGTTAAACAAGTGGTAAAGTGCTCTTCATCGATGCCAGAACCAAAGTCCACTTTCACCATTTCGTACTTACCTAGTACAGCCGTTGGTGCCCAGTAATAGCCTAACCAACCTTGTCCACGCTCATAAGCACGAGCAATCGAACCAGATAAGCCAGCAGAAGAACCAGGATCAATAATATCAAAGCCTGCTTCTTCCATGCCTAATGCAACATAAAGGTTTTGGGTTGAGATTTGGCAGTTCCAGCCAGCTGGGCAGCTGTATAATGCGCCTAGGCTATCGTCTTCAGGGTGTTTGAATAGTTGAGGGTTTTTCAGGATGCCATCAATGGTTGCTAATGAGCTGTCCATTTCGACTAGGTATTTAGGTACCCAAAAACCTTCTTCGCCACCATCGGATAATGAACTACCAGCAAAGCGTAAACGTTTATCATCAACACCTTTTTGTAGTGCATCACGCATAGCGTTACTCCACATTTCAGGAGCTACATCAGGTTCGCCTTTTTCTATCATGGACGCGCCTGTTGGCATGGTGTCACCAGGAATCAGTTCGATTTCGCAACCATAACCTTCTTCGAGGATGTATTTATCAATATTGGCCATCAAGGATGCTGAATTCCAATTCATATCAGCAATGGTTACTTGACCGCATGAATCAGCAGCAAAACTAGCAGAACTTAATAAGACCATAGCTCCAGCGACAAAAGTTTGTTTATGCATAGAGGGGTACCTTTCTTGTTTAGTTGTTCTATTTAAGGAGATGATTAGTGTTCAAAACATTGAATAGTTTACATCTCTAATTATTAGTGCGCAAATGAATTCAGTAAACGGGCAAGGCGTTGTTTGTTAAAGGTTAGTCGTGATTGGGTAAGTTTTGATCAAATAAAAAAAGCCCTTAAAAATAAGGGCTTTTTTATTGAACTAAAAAAAGAGAAATGCTATTAAAAAGTGTCGCTTGAAACTTCACTTAGTGGGGCTGTGTCGATATTTTCTGCATCCATCATGCTAGCAATTCTTTGTAGGGTAGAAAGGATTTGGTTTTTTTCCCAGCTTTCTAAGTCTTCAAAACGATCAATAAATTTCTCATTTAAAAGTGGTGGGGCATTGTCCAGCATGGTGCGTCCTTCCTCTGTAAGGCGCGCATTTACGATGCGCTTGTCTTTTTGCGCTCGAACCCGCTCTACTAACACCCTGTCTTCTAAGCGGTTTAGGATAGTTGTTACTGTTGCTTGGCTTAGGGAGACATTGTCAGAAATGCGTTTTACCGTGACATCGCCTAGTTCATGGATAGCACTTAACACCATTATCTGCGGTATGGTTAGACCACACTTTTTGACAACTCGCTTAGACTGCAAATCAGTTGCTCTAATTACGCGGCGTAAGTTAATAAGCACATCATGTAATTGTTGTGAATCAGGCATAATTACTTTCTATACAACTTAAAGGTGAGTGTTAAAAATAGTTCGCGGATTATAGGGTTTTGTGCGAACGGTGCAATAGGTATTTAGTAGTTACTAGAGCATTTAGCTCTAATGATTAGATCTCAAAACATTATAGTCATAACTAAATTTATTCAAATGTCATTAAAATGTAAATAGCATTTAATTATTTTTGAAAGTGTTTTCTTCTGCCCGCTGGCTAGCTTCTGCCGTAAATAACTATCAAGACGATTAATAGAATGCATTATCACTGTGTGATTTTCTCGACTAGTATTAAAAAACACAAGCAGGAGTTGGAGCGAATGATGATGGAACCATTAAAATCTAATCTAGAAACTAACAGCATAACCCAATCATTTTTTGATGGCTTAATAGATGTGTTACTACAAAGCTATGAAAGCTACGCCATGAAATAGTTTTTAACATAAGCAATGATATCTTGAGGAAACTGCGATTAAGTCACCTCTTCTAAAAGACATAAAAAAGCCCCAGCCTGGCGTAAGGCGGGGGCTTTTTTTAGCTGAAAGTATTTATTTAAGGTTTAAAACAAATACGATGCTGACAGCAATAGGTGCTACGAAGCGAACTGTAAACATCCATAGGGTATGAAGGCTTTCAGAGATTGCTGTTTCTTCAAGGCTGACTTTCTTAGATACAACCCAACCAGCAAAGAGTGCAGTTAAAATACCACCTAGCGGTAGCATGATGTTTGCGGTTGCATAATCAAGTAAGTCAAACATATTTTTACCGAAGAGTTTGAACTCAGACCATTCGTTAAAGGCTAGTAGGCAAGAAATACCAATCGCCCAAACAATCACACCAAGAATGATCGACGCTTTCACACGAGACCATTTTAGTTTTTCAACTAGGTAAGCAACTGTTGGCTCAAGTAGCGAAATAGCTGATGTCCATGCTGCTACACCCACTAGTAGGAAGAACATGAAGCCAAAGATCTGACCACCAGGCATTTGTCCGAAGGCAACTGGTAAGCTGACAAACATCAGACCTGGGCCTGCACCTGGGTCCATATTGTTAGCAAAAATGATTGGGAAAATCGCTAGACCGGCAATCAAAGCAACAACCGTATCAAGCACTGCAATCGTAATCACTGTATTACCGATAGAGGCTTTTTTCGGCATATAAGCACCGTAAGCCATGATAGTTCCCATACCTAGAGATAAGGTAAAGAAAGAGTGGCCAAGAGCAATTAGTACCGCATCCCAAGATAGCTCACTCGCATCGAAATGGAACATGAAGTCAAAGCCTTCAGCGAAACCATCTGTTGTTGCTGAGTAGCCTAGTAGTATAAGAAGCAAGACGAACAGTGCAGGCATCAAGATACGTGTCGCACGTTCTAGACCTTTATTCACACCACCAATTACAACCACAACGGTCATAATGGCAAACACCGTGTGCCAAAGAAGCATGGTTTTTGGATCGCCTAGCAAACCGTTGAAGATTTCTCCGGCCTTTTCAGAGCTTGCACCAACAAACACACCGCTTCCCATTAGGGCGATATAATGAAGAACCCAACCCGCTACAACAGAGTAGAAAGAGAAAATCATTACGCCAGCTAGCATGCCCATCAAACCTAGGATTGACCATTTGGTTGATTGTTTCGCTTCTTTAGCTAATTCAGTAATGGCATTAATGGGGCTCTTACGTGCACGACGGCCAATAAATACTTCTGCCATCATAATTGGCACGCCCACAAATAAAATACATACAAGGTACATAAGAACGAATGCGCCACCGCCATTCTCACCTGTGATGTAAGGGAATTTCCAAATGTTACCTAGACCAACGGCAGAACCTGTTGCCGCTAAAATGAAGATCCAACGACTCGCCCAGGTGCCGTGGATGGATTGCTTTTCTTGCATAGTTATCTCAACTTATTATCAGTTATCTCATCTTTTTATATGAGCTTTTTTAGGTTGCAGCAAATTAGCTAAAGTTAAATCAAACATGAGACATACCCACATGTCATGTCTGTATTAACACCCTTTATGGGGGGCAAAATGTGCAGGGTGGCGATTATTTCAAAAAGGGCCTCTACTAAGCAACATCTATCTAGTGGATAGCTCTTATTTGTTGAACTTTTGTAGAGAATTTGACGTGATTTTAAGTATTTTAGGTGTTTTTTGGTTAAATTTTGTACTTATTTAGTAGATCTAACAAGGTGTTAAGTTGTTCTGAAGGGAGGGCTTCATTGGATTTATAACAGGTTTGTTCTAGTTGGCCTGCTACCTGAGTAATATCATCAAAACCAAAATTACCCCCACTGCCTTTTAGGGCGTGGGCAAGACGTGCTATTTGCTTGATGTCGATATCGTGTGCGGCAGCTTTCAGGTCAATGACATATTGGTTTAAACCTTCTTGATAGCTCTTTTTCATCTGGGCTAACTCTTTTGCATCAAAGGTGATGTCTTGATTATCTGCTTGGTTATCTAAATAGGTAACGAGTATCTCGTTTAATTTTTTCCTATCGATTGGCTTTGCTAGCCAAGCGTTAAAGCCTAGCTCAAGCAATTGGCTGACTTCATGGTCAAAGACCTGTGCGGTAAAGGCAATAACAGGCGTCTCGCAAGCGGTAGAGCGCATTAATTCTAGCGCTTCCATACCATCCATCACTGGCATTTGAATATCGAGAAAAATTAAATCAAACTCTTGCTCAAGAGTCGCCTCTAGGGCTAATTGACCATTTTCTGCTGTGCTGACCTTGTGCCCCATTTTTTCCAGTAAGGCTTTAATGACCTGACGATTATCTGGATTATCATCGGCACATAAGATGTGTTTAATACGGCTTTCAGATTGTGCTGCGAGTGAATCGAGTGAAAAATTAAGTTCAAGTTGGTTGTTTATATACTCTAAGTGAACTTGATCAATCAATTGGCTAGTTTGGTTAAGTTTTTGGTAGCTGTCACTATCAATTAGAGGCGCTGAAATATTGCTCATGATGAGCTGTGCTTGATTGCTTTCGGTTAGTCGCTCAAATTGTAAACGGCTTGATCCTGCTTGGTAAGATTCTATGTGTAGCTGGATGATTGCGATAAATAGGCGTTGCCATTCATCACTTTGATCTGTTTCACAAAGAGCGAAAATATTCTGGCCCGTTATCTCAAGGTCTATCTCTATACGTTTAGCTTTTTTGCTTAGTCGCCTTTCGCATTTAGTTAAAATCTCAAGAATATTAAAGGCCATGATTACTGCTTCCTACCGTATTTTTTTAAAATAAAATCGATTTTATTAAGAGTGAAAGGCTTCACTAGAAAGCCTTTAGCGCCTAACTTCTTGGCTTTAACTATGTTCTCCACCGTATTGTTGGCAGAGAACATGACGATAGTCGTATTAGGTGATTGCTGTAAAAACTTTGGAATGAGAGTAATGCCTTGCTGATCAGGCAAATCAATATCTAAAAAAATGATATCCGGTCTTAGGAAGGTCATGGTGCGTAATGCTTGTTTGGCATCCGCCGCATCATGGATTTCATAGGTGCCCAAATGGTGTAGAGCTTGCTTGAGAAATTGCCTGACAGAAGAAACGTCATCAACAATTAAAATAGAACTCTCAACTTTACGATTCATAATACATATCTCTTCAAATCAGTCATAAAGCTGAACAAAGAAAAATAATTAGGGAGGTAATTCAGCTGTAGTCATTTTATCTATGAGTCGATAATGAAGCCAGCAAAGCTTACAAAATCCATAAAAATGCTCAAAAAATCAGCATTATTATGGATTTGTAGAGGATTTTTTGCGAATCAGTGCTTTAAGCACCTAATGCTAAGAAGAGTCCTGATAAGGCAATTAAGCTGCCTGTCATACGTGAAACGAGTATTTGATTAAGCGGTGCAATTGCTTTGTTAAACAAAACACCAGCGAGATGGAAAGCAATTGATGCCAATGCAAATCCCATTGCAAAGCCGGTTGCGTGAGCATCGGAAGGAAGCTCCATACCATGCGCTGCACCATGGAAGAAAGCGAAGATGGCAACCAAGCCACTACTAAATACTAAAGGTAGTCGTGCCGAGAAAGCTAATACTAAACCTAGAAAAATCACAGAGGCGATGATGCCTTGCTCAATATAAGGAATGTTCATGCCCGCAATCGCAAGACTAAAGCCCATGATCATAGTAGCAACAAAGGCAAAAGGTGCGGCAAAAATGGCTTTACCCCCAAGGCGTGCTCCCCACAAACCCACAGCAAACATAGCAATAAGGTGATCAAATCCCATCATAGGGTGAAGGAAACCAGACATAAAAGGCATACTGGCATCATGTCCTGAATGGGCGAATGCGCCTGTGGTTAAACTGCCTAGGGCAGCTATCACTAAAAAGTGACTCTTTCTCATAAAGTGTGCTCCATTTAAAGAGAGGTTAAAATTACACAACCGCTTTCGCTGCTGGAATTGTTTTGGATTCTAACATGCCTTGATCAACGATGAATTGAATTATATCGTCTAAACCTTCGGCTTTTTTCAAGTTGGCAAAAACAAAGGGTCTATCTCCTCGCATGCGTTTAGCGTCTTGATCCATGACCTCGAGCGAAGCGCCAACAAGCGGTGCTAAATCGGTTTTATTGATAATCAATAAGTCGGACTTTGTAATACCTGGGCCTCCCTTACGTGGAATCTTATCGCCAGCAGAGACATCAATTACATAGATTGTTAAATCCGATAATTCAGGACTAAAGGTCGCACTTAAATTATCCCCACCGCTTTCGACAAAAACCAAATCTAGGGTTTTATGTCTCTCTAATAAGGTATCTATTGCGGCAAGGTTCATAGACGCATCTTCACGGATAGCAGTATGTGGACAACCGCCGGTTTCTACACCAATGATTCTATCGGCTGACAAGGCCTCATGATGTGTTAAGAATTTGGCATCTTCTTGGGTGTAAATATCATTGGTGACGACGGCGAGGTCATAGTATTCCCTAAGGGCGCTGCATAATGATCTTAATAATGCGGTTTTGCCCGATCCGACTGGGCCACCGACGCCAATTCTTAAGCATTGTTTTTTAGATGTAGACATTTTATTTCCTTGTTAAATTTATTGTTAGGCTGATTTAGGATCTAAATAACCTTGAATACTGTTGTTCATGTCGAGCACTTAAAATGGCAACCATAGGTAAGCCTGCGCCTATATCATCGATAGTCAGCTTTTCAGCCTGCTTTATCGCATGGGGGATGTCGCTTTGCAGCTCCCTTAAAAGTTGTTGTGCTTGTGTTTGGCCTAAGGGAACGAGCTTAGTGGCCGCAGCAACTTGGTTTTCTAACCAGGACCAACTAAAACCTAGAGCCGCAAGAGGATAATCGATTTGCCAATGAGCACATGCAATCGCAAATAAACAGACAAAACTGACTTCGTCTCCTTTTTGAAAAGGAATCCCTATCTCTAAACTCGTTAATAGTCGAGCTAACGCTTCACCCATTGCGGTATCGGTTAACCTGAGTTCTTTACTTTCTCTACAGGCTAAAGATAAGTCGTTAAGTTCATTTAAAGCAGGCCAATCTTTTGCTCGTGCAACAGTCAGGGCATGGTGTAACAGTGCTAGATCCAATTGGCTTAAGTTATGCTCTAATTGAGACTGGATCCAGCCATGTACATCTGCTTCTTTTTTGAGTAAGCCTGCTTCAATAGCAAACTCCATTCCTTGGGAGAAGGCATAACCGCCAACGGGCAGACTAGCACTGCTTAGCTGCAAGAGTCTGAGTAGGCTAGTGTCCGTGGTGAGCATCTTTATACGCTCCAGATTCAGGGACAAAAATGGCCTCTTTATGAGACAGTGTCAGTCCTAAATTTTGTAACATCTCCTCTAGCACATGATCTGGTGTAATGCGCAACCAGCGTTCGCCTATTTGCATTTTGACATGTCGATTTCCAAGGTGGTAACAGGCTTTACTAAAGGTATGCCAGTCTTGGCATTCTGCTTGGGCGACAGCTTCTATTTTACCCGCGACTTGGATATATTTGCCGCATTCAGATTTTAGGTATTCACCGACTTCAAGCGTCTTTCCTCTTTCTAAAAAAATCCGCACTTCTTCCCCGTTTTTACCCAATAGCTTTAACCGTCCTTTACTTCTTTGTTCATGATTAAGCTCTATTTGAGTATGAATATCCTGATGGCAGTGGGTGCCTAGCCTTTGATAAATTTCTAGCATCTTAAAATCCTTAAAATAGACAATACAATTGTGCTAAAGGCAGTTCATTAGATGGCTCACAGGTGAGTAATTCCTTATCTGCCTTTACTTCATAAGTTTGAGAATCAACACTGATATTGGGAAGCCAATCATTAAGTATCATGTCTTTCTTGCTAATAGATCGGGTGTTTTTACAGGCAACCAATTTTCGCTCTAGCTTGAGCTCTTCCTCAATGCCATTGTCTAAGGCTGCTTGGGAGACAAACGTTAAGGACGTTTTGGCTCCCGCTTTACCAAATGAGCCAAACATAGGGCGGTAATGCACTGGTTGCGGGGTAGGAATTGAGGCATTTGGATCTCCCATAGGTGCATTTGCTATCATGCCTCCTTTGATAATAAGAGAAGGTTTAATGCCAAAAAAAGCGGGCTTCCAAAGTATTAAATCGGCAAGCTTACCGGCTTCTATAGAGCCTACTTCATGGGCTATACCATGAGTAATTGCTGGGTTGATTGTGTATTTTGCAATATAGCGACGTGCTCTATAATTATCAGCTTCACGCTCTTTGTCTTCTTTTAAATATCCAAATTGTTGCTTCATTTTATGGGCAGTCTGCCAAGTCCGAGTGATAACTTCACCCACACGTCCCATTGCTTGAGAGTCTGATGAGATCATACTGAAAGCGCCACGGTCATGAAGGATATCTTCAGCAGCAATCGTTTCTTTACGAATACGCGAATCTGCAAAGGCAACATCTTCGGCAATATTAGCGTCCAAGTGATGGCACACCATCAACATGTCTAAATGTTCGTCTACCGTATTATGGGTATAGGGTCTTGTCGGGTTGGTTGATGATGGTAATACATTTGGGTGCGCGCAGGCTTGAATGATGTCGGGAGCATGGCCCCCACCAGCACCTTCAGTGTGATAGGTATGAATCACTCGATTTTTAAAGGCACCTAAAGTGGAATCAACAAAGCCAGACTCGTTTAACGTATCCGTATGTATTGCCACTTGTACATCGTATTTATCTGCCATACTCAGACAATTATCAATTGAGGCTGGCGTGGTGCCCCAATCCTCGTGTAATTTAAGGCCACATGCACCTGCTATTAATTGTTCTTCTAACGCTGCATGTAAACTTGCGTTTCCTTTACCTAAAAAGCCTAAATTCATCGGCATGCTGTCCGTTGCTTGTAGCATCTTATGCATGTACCAAGGACCGGGAGTGACTGTGGTTGCATTAGTGCCTGTGGCAGGTCCAGTACCGCCTCCTATCATGGTGGTGACACCAGAGGTTAGTGCTTCTTCAATTTGTTGCGGGCAGATAAAATGAATATGCGCATCAATACCGCCAGCGGTTAAGATTGAGCCTTCACCAGCGATGACTTCCGTACCTGGGCCGATATTAATATCAATAT
The DNA here is from genome assembly GCF_000153025.1 of Marinomonas sp. MED121. Taxonomy (GTDB): domain Bacteria; phylum Pseudomonadota; class Gammaproteobacteria; order Pseudomonadales; family Marinomonadaceae; genus Marinomonas. Next base: position 1,384,314 of record NZ_CH672429.1, on the reverse strand, counting down.
TATTTTGGATATCTGGATTACCGGCTTTGCCTACTTTGTGAATACGACCATCTTTAATACCGACATCTGCTTTAACGATACCCCAATGATCTAAGATCAAGGCATTGGTAATGACTAAATCAATACTGTCTTTACGAGTTACTTGGCTTTGACCCATGCCATCTCGGATGACTTTGCCGCCACCAAATTTCACTTCATCTCCATATTGAGTAAAATCTTTTTCTACCTGTATCCAAATATCCGTATTACCTAAACGGACTTTATCACCTGTTGTTGGGCCGAACATCTGAGCATAACTTTCTCTATCCATAGTGACTTGATGATGGCTAATAACGCTGTCGGGAATTGTTTGTTTGTGCTCAGTGACAGGCCCCATTATTTCACCGCGAAAACCATAAATGGTCTGACTGCCCGCGTATTCAACTAACTCGACGCTACGGGCTTGACTTGGCTCAAAGCGAACCGCTGTGCCAGATGCAATATTTAGGCGATAGCCTTTAGTCACTTCTCGTTCAAAAGAAAGCGCAGGGTTAACCTCGTAGAAATGGTAGTGAGAACCAATTTGTACGGGTCTATCTCCGGTGTTTTGTACCGTGATTTTAATTTTATTGCGGCCTTCATTAAGCTTGATATCACCAGAAGCGACTCTAATTTCGCCAGGAATCATAGTATGTGTAGATGTCATCTGCTTTCCTTAATGAGGTATTAATTTATTGGGTTATGTACAGTGACTAACTTGGTTCCATCCGGAAAAGTAGCCTCAACCTGTACTTCTTGAATAAGCTCAATGACCCCATCCATAACCTGTTCAGCATTAAGTAGGGTTTTGCCATAACTCATAAGCTGAGCCACGGTTTTACCATCTCTTGCACCCTCAATAATCTCCATGGTGAGATAGGCCATGGCCTCAGGGTAATTTAATTTCAATCCTCTATTGAGGCGTCTTTCAGCTAATAAAGCGGCGGTAAAAACAAGCAGCTTATCTTTTTCTCTTGGTAATAATTCCATCTTATATTCCTTTTATGTCGCCCAAATTCGGGGTATACAAACGTCACGTTTAAGTAGTAAAGGGCGGACTTTTTGCCAACACGCCAGATACATTTGTTTGGCTTGTTCCGATGATTGGCCCAGATAACGAATCAATAGGAAATTTCCAGTTAAGCTCACGCTGGCCATTGCACGGGTATCTTGGCACTGATTAATCTCTTCACAGCTTTTTTGTAAGCTGTCTATCAGGCTTTCAAGTGTGGAATCTTGTTGGTGGCCGTTTGATTGCTCAAAAGGACCGGCAACCATAAGCCCATTGACGGTTTGCTGATTTAGCCCTGCTAGTTGAGTTAATAAACTCAATTTTTTCTGATTGATAAGGATGCGTTCTCGTAATTTGATCCGGCCCTGTTGGCGTATTTCGAGCGTTTGATCTAACTCTCCTTTTTCAAAGGTCTGCTGACTTGCCGGTAAGCCAAAACATGTTATCTCCCAAGCAATAACTTGAGCGCCTTTGGCAAGGTCGATTTGTGTTGTTAGTTTCGCTTTAACATCTGGAAAAAGGATGGTTTCTTGTGGCAGCCATTCTAATTTTGCATTCTCATTTAAGTGAAAGTGATTAGATTGTGATTGCAAACTTTTATCTTTTCTTGCCTTGTATACTCGACCAGCACCTGGAGTGGTGATTAACGTATGAGTTTGCTTTTCTTGTCTGCACTCTAATGTGAGTTGGTCCCCAGACACTAAGCCGCCTGGGGGATGTAATATGTATAAGTGTGCGACTTGTCTACCTTCAGGGTAAAAGGGCTTTTGGATATAAAGTGGCCCTTTATGCTCGCTGTGTTTGAGTACAACGCCTCTCTCTGTTAACGCTAAATTAAGATGTAGAAATGCGTGCCATTGGCTCCCAGTAAGCTTGGCTTTGGGTTCTGTTTGAATAGAACTTGCCTCTAAGGTCGTCGCTAAAATCGGGCTCATTAATTTGGGTCTATCCTTGTTTAAAACAGATTAATTTAGGATAGATAGCAATAAATATTCCAATATCTATAAATGTTGAAATTTAAGTATCGTTGAGAGAGGGAGGCTTAGATTTAGTAGACTAAATCAGGTTTGAAAAATCAAAGCTAGTGAAGAAATGCTTTGTCTTAATGTGTTGGTGCCTTTTTTTGGTGCGATTTGCTGTTTTTATCTAGGTGTGTTGAAAAATAGTGTTCATTATTGGTGCGTTGTGAATGTTTTACTCTTTTTGTCTATTCAATAGGTGAATAAATGAATGAATGTTCTAATGCTCGAAATACTAAGTAATGCTTGAAGTACTACGTAATGCATGGAATAAAAAGCGAGAAACCAAACTCAGGCTCCCTAACTTTCAATGAGTCACTTAATGCGTTATCAAGTTTTAAGTTAGGGACGCTTTTGATTATTAATCGCTTGTTTAATTCCAACTTTTCAGTTACAAAACTCCCTATTAAAACTCTGTACACCTTGATCAACTGCACAATTACTCCATAAAACTTTAATACAATTGTCATAGGTAAATTTGTTATAAATCACTATGACTTAGCCCATGTTTATTAAACAAAGGCCATATTTGATAAGTGGGTTAAGTTGAGATAGTTAGCAATTTCGAAGAGCATTAAAGGGTAAGTAATTATGACGATCACAAGTAGTGTATTAGCCTCGCAAAAAGAGGATGCACTACAGCAAAAACTTAATGCTTCAATGCGTAAAAAGTATTCTGGGCAAAGGGCTTATTTACAAAAAAAGTCACCAGAACAGCTCATCAAACAAGCATTAAGGCTGGACGAAATAGAAGTTGCCGCGCGTAAAAATCGTGGCAAAATTCTAAAACGATTGGATTCGAGTACTCATCTTAGCCAAGGGTACCCCTTGCTCAATCAAGAGTCGTATGCTGAAGCGATTAAAATGCTTCAAGAAAAAATCCGTGGCCATGATAATAATGTTTGTGCCAGGTGGATTTCATTATTTGGCCCCTATGTTGATATTGAAGCTGATCGTAAAATTTTGATTATGCTGACTGATCCCAGTGCAATTGAAAATTATGTCCCTGAAGAGACTCGTAAACGTCTAAAAGAAGGTTATGCCCTAACAAGTCGTGATAGGCGTTTTGTTGCAAATACCAAGTTCAAAATGAAAAGTCTGTTTATGCAGTTTGAGCGAATGAAAATTGCGCAGGCTCAACTTGTTTCACTCTCAAAAGATTTAGCGGCAGAATTTCACGGACGTATTTCTTGCCCACCTGGGGCATTCAATGGGTTAAAAAGCTTTAATGGTGCTTTAGATAAAATCACTAACCGTGAAAGAGAATCAGACTTTGGCGATTTAAAAGATATTGCTCGTATGACGGTTGAATTCGACAATGAATTTGATATGAATATGGCCAGAGATAAAATTGAAGGCAGTGATGAATTTAAACAGGTTCGTCAATATGCCAAGTCCTTAAAAAATCGTTATGGCACGTCTTCTGGTGGCAGTGAGCAAGACCCGCATAACTCTGGTGCGTTAAATTCTGGTTATCAAGATATTAAATTTTTCTTACCTATGGATAATGGCATCATAGGTGAGCTCCAGCTCAATACTAAAGGCATGCTGGTGGCAAAAGAAAAAGAACATCTTATTTACGATCTTATGCGTGCTGCTCCAAAAGGCACGGTAGATGGGGCCGGTTTTACCGTCAACAATCCAGAGGTTTTAAAACCTGTGATGCGTAAGATGAATGATGATTGGTTTAAATTTGTTGGGACTAAAGCGCCTATGACCCGCCAATATTTAATTACCATGAGAATCATGATTGCTAGGCTTGTTAAAAATCAAGGTAGGTCCCTAACCATCACTAAAGCTGAAGTGGCTGCTATGAGTGCGGTAAGTAAGCTTATGTACGCGCAGATAGGGAAGGGCCATAAGATCACTAAAAAAGATGCGATGCCGCCTGAATCTATTTCTATGTATCGTCGTATCTGCAATTACTTTTTCCCTTAAGTATTACAAAATACCCTATCAGGCTGATTTTTTAATCTGATTTTTGCTAATCTACAGGCCTTTAATCCTTCTTTCTTATGGAACTTAGATGCGCGCAGATAGTCTAGTCATTCTTGATTTTGAAACCACGGGATTATCACCAGATCAGGGTGATAGAGCCATTGAAATTGGAGCGGTAAAGCTAGAGGCCGGTGAAGTTGTTGCTGAGTTTCAAGCCCTGATGAATCCTGGGTTTAGTGTTACTTCCTTCATTGAAGGTTACACAGGGATTAGCAATGCCATGTTAGCTCAGGCCGATTCTTGTCGTGAAGTGATGGAAAGCTTTGCTGAGTTCATCGCAGATAATAACCTCATCGCGCATAATGCATCCTTCGATCGTCGTTTTCTAGATGCTGAGTTTTCCCGTTTTAATCATGTCTATCAGGGTGACTTTTCTTGTTCTTTATTATTATCCCGTCGAATTTTTCAAGATGCCCCTAGCCATAGTTTAGGGGCACTTGTTAATTATATTAACTTGAGTGGTACTGGTGATTTTCACCGAGCCTTATATGATGCCCAAATGACAGCTAAATTGTGGATGGCAATGTTAGATAACATTGGGGAACGTTATGGGTTATTTGATCTCAACTTTGAGCAGATTCAACAAGTTTGCAAAACGCCTAAAAAGTCCGTTCATAAGCGTCTTGAAAGTTGGCAATGAGTGATAAGGCTAATGACATTATCATTAGCCTTATCTATTTTAAGCTTATAAATTCAGTGAACTGTGGGAAGGTAACGTGCCTTATTAGAAAGGTAATTTAGTCCAGGCTTGTTTGATTTTAGGGAAACGCATAACTAATAATTTGAGAACCCATTTTACAATCGGGTTGATACCGATACCTGAACGAATCTCAAATACTTCATAATGAAAGCGCCTGCTTGGGACTGATTCAGACTTAAACCAAGTTTGCAGGGTTTTACGAAGTTTAGTCGGGCCACAAAACGAGATCGAAGCCTTTTTAATATCAAATCCTATAGCCTCTTTTATTTGCTCAAGACTAATACGCTTACCTTGTGACGATTCACAAAGGTGCAGATGAAAGCGTGAGCACTTAGCGGCAATTTTTTCTAACTCTTCTAAGTGAACGGCTTGTTCTTTGTTTTGAACGCAGTAAAACAGGTGAGTGCTTTTATCCTCGGTGTCTTTTTGTTTTGATAAGGCTTGAGCCATGGCGACAAAAGGTGTGATGCCTATGCCTGCAGCAACCCAAATTTCATCGCGTTTTCCTAACTTTTTGCCAAAATGGCCGTAAGCTTTGCTCACATTGGCTGTCATACCAATTTCTAAATGTTTAGGGAGCTCTTTAGTGTAATCTCCCAGTGCTTTGATGCTGAATCTTAAGTTGCCCTCTTGGGTGGGCGCTTTACTAATTGTAAAAGGGTGAATCTCTTTTAATTTAGGATGATCAAAAGAAATAAAAGAAAATTGGCCCGCCTGATGGCGAATACTTTTTTGTATTGGCGCTATTTCAAAACTGATGATGTCACCAGTAACCTCTTTGTTAATCACTTTATATGCACGAGTTCCCTTTAATGGATTCTGTTTTTTTGATGCCCTAGCAAAGCCAGAAGTTAGGGTGTAAAAATAAGATAAAATACCTAAACCACATATGCTTAAAATGTACAAACCAAGTGGCGAGGTGAGGTCAAAGGGTTTTGGCATCCAAGCAAAGTGTAAAACAGATATGATAAAGAGTACGCCAATAAACTTATGGGTAAATTTCCATAGTGCGTAAGGGATGAGTGTTATAACTGTGATAAGCAATAAAATTTGTAAACCATCAAACCCCAGTCCGCCTAAATCTTCTGCCAGTTCACCCATACTTGGGGAGCCAAGGCTTTTAATCTCGGCATCTATCTGATCATGTAAAAAAATGACGGCGAGAGAACCTAAACCTAACCATTTATGTAAGACATAGGATTTATCAAGGCCACAAAATAGGGTTTCTACTAATTTAAAGCGCGTGGCTAAAATATAGCAATATGACATACCTAATAAAGCTACAAGTCCAAGATAGTGACTGAATGCTGCTTCCATAGGTAATCCGATATAGCTTTGTATTACGCCGAGTGCCGGTATGATTAAGCAAGAAACAATGAGAATGGTGATAGCAATAAACATAGAAGAGTTACCAAGGTGATAATGAAATTTTTAGTATGTTAACTATGAAAGCTTAAGGTTATATTAAGGATTGTTCGATCAGGGAAAATAGAAAGGGGTTAACATGAAACGAATAATAGTGTTTGGCAACTCAGCATCAGGTAAATCAAGTTTAGCTAAAAAGCTTAGTTTGATTCATAAGCTAGCCCATTTGGATTTAGATACCCTTGCTTGGCAATTAGATGCAGATGTTCCCAAAAGAGCCTCTCTAGCAAACTCAAAAAAAGTGATTGATAGCTTTATTCAAGGGAATGATAACTGGGTTATCGAAGGTTGCTATGCTGACTTACTTTCTCTTGTAACTAAGGAGTCTACACAAGCTTATTTTATGGATCTTCCTATCTCTGAATGTATTGAAAACGCAAAAAAAAGACCTTGGGAGCCTCATAAATATGAATCAAAACAAGCCCAAGACGCTAATTTAGATATGCTTATTGAGTGGATAAGGGCTTATGAGACCCGCGAAGATTGCTTCTCTAAGCAGGCGCATATGGCTTTGTATGATGCATTTGAAGGAGAGAAAACTCGCATAGTCAGGAACGATTGAAATGATAATTTCCCATAACTCATGGAATCAAATACCGTGATAAAAAATGAGCCAAACTTAATGACGTTTGGCTGCAAGTGCCTGATATTCAGGTGTGCTTTTGTCATTTTCGATACATAGACTTAGCATATCTTCAATGAAATAATTCAGTGCTCGTCTCTCTATCTTCTGTATTCCTTGTTTTTGATAATCTAATAGGTGCTCATATTTTGAAGCCGCACCGAAATCTCCAAATAAAATATGGTTTTCTTTATTAATTAGGACGTTGTGTGCGTATAAATCACCGTGGCTTATCGCTTTATTTTCAAAGTGTTCAAGCAAGCTTTCCATCTGGAACACTATGCTAGATATTTCATTGATGTTAAAACTTTGGCCTTGAGTAAAGGTATCTCTTGTACAGCTTAAAAGACTTGGCGGCTGACCTAAATTGTAATAATCAGCAGGAATGAGTTCCATGACTAAAGCTGAGTAGTCTGCTTCATTAATTTGGGCTAATGGTTTGACCAAATTAGCGTGGTCACCTATTGATAAGCAGGCATCTAATTCGTCTTCTGGGTATCCATCACTGGTGACTTCACCTTTAAAGACTTTAATAGCAACCTCATCCGGAAAAGCATGCTTGCTCTCGGTTAATGTTGCTTTTGAAATAACGCCAGAAGCACCTTGTCCTAATATTTGATGTAGGTTAAACAAGCTCTTATTTACCGTTTGAATTTTTTGCTCAACTGCATTTCGTTGACAAAAAGGGTTACCAGCAAAAGCAAGCCAAGCTAACTTGGGAAGGTCTAGCAATACATCTGGAAAAGTTTTTAATTCATTTGCAGATAGACGAATTAAGCCTAACTTATGACATTGCGATAAGGATTGAGGTAAAGCGGTTAACTTATTGCCAGATAAGGCGAGCTTTTCTAATTGTGATAGCTCCCCTAGGCGTTTAGGTAACTCGACTATTTGATTGTCAGTGAGAATTAACCAACGGGTTTTCAGGGGTAAAGATGACGCTGGTACTTGCTCAATTTTATTTGATTTAAAGCCTATCATCTCAAGTTTTGGGCAAAGAGACAGCATAGGAGGAAGGCTGGTGAACTGATTGTTTGAACAAAATAGAATCTTTAGCTTTTTCAGCCTTCCTAAATCTTGGGGGAGTTCGCTTAATTGATTATTGGATAGATCAAGTATTTCAAGACTATCAGCAAGGTCAAAAATTTCAGTGGGGAACTGGCTAAGATTTTCACTTAGGTTTAAGCGAACTGTGCCTTTAAGTTCACCATTTTTTAATTGCTCTAGCGTCTGCACTTTAACTTCCTATGATAATTTTGGACGCATGATAACAAGCTAGGGGAGTGGAGAATAGCTCTCTTATCCATCCACATTAAAAAAGCAGGCTCTAATTTTCTAAGGCAAGCTCGTTGAGTTTTAGTTGAATATAATCTTGCATGTATTCTTTTAAACGCTTGGCTCTAGGATTAAGTAAACGACCCGTAGACCAGACGGCAAAGAGCTCTCTTTCTGGCCCCTTCCAGTCTTTTAACACTTGGACAATACGACCCGATGCTAGATGATCTCTTGCTTCATTGATTGGTAAGAGTGAAATTCCCAGACCATCACAGACAAAGTGAGTAATCAGGCTGATGTCATTGGTGAGTGTGGATATTTTTGGGTGATATACACAGCTTCTTCCTGTGCTAATTTGATTGAGCTGCCAATTAGGTAGGGTATGGGTGGCAAGTAAGGTGTGCTCTTCTAGTTCCTCTAGTGTTTGAGGTTCACCTTTTAGTGTTAAATAGCTAGGTGCTGCGACAAATAAAGTGGATAGACTGCCTAACTTTTTTTGATAAAGCTGAGAGTCACTTTGTGGACCAATACGAAGTGCAATATCGGCCTTAGCGGCCAGGAGATCTTCTCTTTGATTATTGAGCTGAAGCTCTAGCCGAATATCTGGATATTGTTTAATAAAAGCTGACCACATGGGCTGTAAAAAGCCTAATGAAATATTAGTAGGGGTAAAGACTTTTAAGCTGCCACAGGTTTCTTGGCTTTCCATATCGAGTGCATTTTTAGAGGCTTCTAATTGCTCAAATATAGGTTCGTAGGTTTGATAATAGGTTTGTCCCTCTGGGGTTAAAACAAACTGCCTTGCCGAGCGGTGTACCAATTGAGTGTTAAGGGTTTGCTCAAGTTTTTGTAAGCGTCTAGTGATGGTTGCAGCGGACATATTTAGTTTTGTAGCTGCTTTTGCTAAGCCTTGATGCTGAACAATTTGTATAAAGAGATTGAGGTCGTCGTACATAGGGTGCCAAATATTATTATGATTTCAAAAATGCAATTTGTTGTTCTGATTTTGTCTATATAAAACAATAATGGAAATAAATATACTTTAAGTCTGTTCAAATTGTTAGGAAATAAGCAATGAAAGAGCGCTTAATTTTTACCCTCATTATGTCTTTTCAACTGTCATTGCTAATGAGTTTTTGGGTGACCTGGTTCAATATAGGTTGGACTGAAGTGTTTGTATTTAGCTGGTTTAAGGCGTTTGCTTTTGCTTGGCCGCTAGCGATGGTGATCTCTTTTATGATTACCCCTTTGTCGCAAAAGTTGACATTAAAGTTATCGGCAAGATAAGCGTTATTTTGCCTCAAGGCTACTGTAATGAAACAAGGAAGGTGCAAAGTAATCGCACCTTCTAAAAAGACTAGCTTTGTTTTTTATCTAATTTAAGGTGTCGGCTGATACCTTTGATTTTATCTTCAGCATGGTGGTTGACGTAAATAACCGTGGTTTCGCTACCTGCACAAATCTTTTCAATGAGGGCTAATACTAGCTGTCTATTAATATCATCTAGTCCTAAGCAGGGTTCATCAAGAATTAATAGGGGAGGGTGCTTTACCATGGCTCTTGCTATTAAGATAAGCCTTTGATCACCATAAGATAACTGGTTGAAAGGTTGATCTGCTTTATGTCCCATGCCTAATAGTTCAAGCCATTGATTAGCAATCGCTTTTTCAATGTCTGTGCTCTTATTATAAAGGCCAATACTGTCGTAAAAACCAGAAATAATGACATTTTTCAAACTGGTTCCTACTCGGTACTCCCATTGTAGAGCCGTCGATACATAGCCAATATACTGCTTAATTTGCCAAATGCTTTCACCGTTACCGCGCTGGAACCCAAACACAAAAATGTCATTAACATAACATTGAGGGTGGTCCCCTGTAATTAAGGATAATAGGGCGGTTTTACCACTGCCATTTGGGCCGCTTAATTGCCAATGTTCTTGTCGATTAATACACCAATTTATGCCATCGAGTATGATGGCATCAGCATATTTTACACAAATCTCTTTTAGGTTTACCAGTGGCTGTGATGCATCAAGGCTATTTAATAAAGACTCAGTACTCGCTTCAGGAATAGAGAGGTCAGTGCTTTTTAAATGCAAGAGTTGGTAAAGGTCATCAAATGCCGCTTTATCGGCTTTAGCAACAGTATGTTTTAATTCCCCGTGATCTACATAAGCGACATGAGTTGTGAATGCCGGAAACTCATCAAACCGATTAAGCACCATAACAATTTGAATGCTGTCTTTTATTTGATCTAGATAGTGTTGCAGCATGGCTAATGTATCAGCATCTAAACCGTCAAAAGGCTCATCTAAGATCAATAACTCAGGTTCACTGGCAAGTGCTCTAACTAGCATGACCTTACGGCTTTCGCCAGTAGAGAGTTTACGAAAAGCTCTATCCAAAAGGTAACCGAGCTGAAATTGTGAGATCAAGTGTTCGACAATTTGAGTATTGATGGCGGTCTCTTGGTCACCTTGTAAAATGTCTCTAACAGGCGTTCCTACTGCCACAACATCCATAATGTCGGCGTCATCTTTTTTAAGCTCATTGCTAATTATTTCTGCTTGAGCTTCAAAGGAAACGATGGCTACTTTTGTGGGCAAACCCATTAATTCACCTTGAGTAATATCACCGTAGCCACATAAGCTTGCGGCCAGTGCTGATTTTCCTGCGCCATTATTTCCCGTAATTACCCAATGTTGCTTTGGCTCTATGGTCCAGTTGACCGTTTTGAGAGTAAATTCATTGTCAAATAAAACGGATAAATTACGAGCGTGAATCGTGTGCATTGATCTCTCTTTCAGCAAAAAATTAAATACCCTATTGTAGCCCGAAAACCACTAGTAGCAGTGCTTGTATTTATTTAAAATCCCAGTGATTTCTTTTAATAGACAAGGTGTTAGTAGGGTTTCGTACTTTCACAAGGTATTTGAGGAGAAAATTCTATTTGTTTTATACGCGACAAATGAGTTTAGTTTTTATCTCTAAACGACTTTTTATCTTCCTTTCTTCTTTCTGATATAGATTTGCTTTTTAACTCTAGCGACTAAATCGCCATTTTTATCAAGAATACGGACTTCATATTCAGGTAAGAATTTTTCTCCAGATTCTGTTTTTAAGCGGGCTTCAGCTAGCATTGAATCACTGATGTCAAACTCACAAGTTACCTTACTTGTGCCTGGTTTAATAAACACAATTGCAGCTTTACTATCCCAAACAAGATAATCTTTGCCCAGTATTTGCATGAACATCAGCATAAACCATGGATCTGTCATCGCAAAAAGGCTGCCACCAAAGTGAGTGCCGACATAATTTCGGTTATACCAACGTAAGGGCATCTCGACGTTTAAGTTTCTAAAGTCGCGACTAATGGATGACACCTTGATACCTGTGAATAGATAGGGTGGGTAAAGGTTTATGAGATGTCGAAACAGTGTACTTGGGTGAATTAAGGGAGTCATAAATAGCCTGTTGTTAAATCTTGCTAGGTCGCTTTTTCGTTATGATATAGATCAATCTAAATCTAATACTGACCCTTTTTTAAATTTAGACAATAACAAGCTGGCTCAAAAACAATAGCAATTTCCAGCAAGTTGTTTTCTTATTCGCATCTTCCTTAATAAATATGTGATCTTTAAGGAGGGCTTAATTTAATTACTGAACGCTAATTCAACTTTATAAAGATGTAGTGTGATTATAAAATTTTGTTTGGGTTTCAAATAGCTCAATTTATTTTAAATAATCTTTTCTATTTATTATCAAAACGCTTACGAATAAATGACCTATTTAGCTGTTTTGTATCCTTCCTGAATGTAAATCAAAAAAGTCAGTTGATAGGTTTTTGATGAGCTGGTAACGTATTTTTTTGCTAACTGAGATTTATTTAAGTATTTGACTATGTGAATTTACGTAAAGCGTACTAGTTTTATATAGTTCCGTATTCATTTATTTAATTGAAGAATATGTTGAGGTAGAAAATGGAAGATCGAGTCAATCTAGGTAAAGCAAGTCCCGTCATGTACAAGTCAGTCGTGCAGCTTGATTGCATCGCGACGCAATTCATCGAAGATGCTGGTATTAATGAAGGCTTTAGTCATCTGTTAAAGCTTCGTGCGTCACAAATTAATCAATGTGCTTTTTGCATTCGTTTACATAGTAAGGATGCTTCTGACAGTGGTGAATCTATTGAGAGGATCAGTTTAGTCTCCGCTTGGCGAGAGTCACTTTATTTTGATAATAAGGAAAAGGCGGCTTTTGACTTACTTGAATCTATCACTTTAATTGCTAAAGGGCAGGTACCTGAGTCTGTTTATAAAGCGGCTACTAAGGTACTGACGAAAACACAAATTGCTGCAATAGAATGGTTAAGCATAGTTATTAATGCTTGGAATAGAATTGCGATTTCAAGTCGTTATCCTGTTTTGCCTTCTAGTCCTGATCTAAAACTTCAATTTACTTAAATAGAACATTCTTTGTTTTTGTCGGAACTCAAAAGAAGTAATTTAGTCACTTCTTTCTAAAAGTAAATCGATTTATTGTTAATGATTTCGCTCTTCATAAAACAAAAAAAGAAAGCTAGGCTTCCTTTTTTTGTTTTCATTTATCTGAGCCAGTTAAGAGGCTTGGCAAATATATTCTAAAATACTGACAACTTGCTCAGGTGTTTCTGTGACTGCTAGCGCTTGCGCATCCACTTCTTTGAGTGGGTGGGTTAACTCTGGAGAGTGCATGGTAATTAAGGACTTGCCCAATGCAACGGCTGTACCCGCATCAAAAGCGGCATTCCATTGCTTGTATTTGTCACCAAATCGAACCACGACTATATCGGATTTTTTAATCATATTATTAATGCGAATAGCATTAATTTTGACGGCTTTATGGTCTTTCCAAAAGGCTTTATCTTCTTCGCCTAAAATCACAGACCCCACTTCGTCACTGGATTCATGGTGGCAGTTAGGAGCAAAAATAGTAACAGGAAGGTTTTTTTCAGCGATGCCTTTTTTAATCTGATCACGCCAATCCGAATGAATTTCACCGGATAAATAAACATTATATTGCATTTTAGTCTCCTAGCTTAGAGCCTTTACGGCTCATCAATAATGGCTACATTTTAGTGAAACTAGACCTTAATTGGTATGTAATCATATTCCTTATTCTAAATCTCGATTTCATATGGTGGTTTAAAATCAAGATATGAAAGTGATAGAGTACTTTTTATTAGTGTTTTGAGTTTGCTTATTCGTCTGTGATTCTCTGTCTTATGCGATGATTTTTGAGAAAAATGTTTTCTCTTGATTCACAGGTTCTCTAGAATAGCATTAAATTTAAAGGCGAGTTTATTATGAATACTGAAGTGATCATCTTTGCTTATTGGCTCTTATTTGCCGCAGCGATAGGACGTGTGATTTATATACGTAAAAAAATTATCGTGCCGACATTAAAAGAGTATGGCGCTGATTATCAGGAGTACTTTAGTCCTGTTAAACAGAAAGAGCAGTTACAAGAATACAAAAATATATGCGTCACGCATCAACTAACGAATAAGTATTGGCGTTATATGGAGCTAAGCAGAAAGCTTCATTTCGTTTTGTTTATAGGTTGGATAGCTGTTGTGGCTATCTTCAGCGAGCCCTAGGGTCTGAATAGAGAAGAGAAAGACGCAGTTTGATGCGAACTAATTTTCGCAAAAAAAAGCCAAGACCTTGGTCTTGGCTTTTTTAATCTACTTAAAGAAATCGATTAAACGATTTTCTTCATGTCAGCCATGTGGCCACGTAGCGTATCACCAATTGCTTCAACTGGGTGTGAACGAAGTGCTTTGTTTACTTCGATCAAACGCGCGTTATCAACGCCAGTTTCGCTTGATTCTAGACCACGGCCAATTACGTCAGTCTTGATGTCTTTCATGAAGTCAGCAAGAAGCGGTAGGCAAGCGTGGTTGTATAGGTAACAACCGTACTCTGCAGTATCAGAGATAGTTGCGTTCATTTCATAAAGTTTCTTACGCGCAATCGTGTTAGCGATAAGTGGCGTTTCGTGTAGTGACTCGTAGTAAGCAGAGTCAGCAACGATACCCGCAGCTGTCATTGTTTCGAAAGCAAGCTCAACACCTGCTTTAACCATAGCAACCATCAAGATGCCATTGTCGAAGAACTCTTGTTCAGTGATTTCAACATCGCCTGCTGGCGTTTTTTCGAAGTTAGTCTCAGCAGTCTCTGCACGCCAGCCTAGTAGGTTAACGTCATCGTTAGCCCAATCTTCCATCATAACTCGAGAGAAAGTGCCGTTGATGATGTCATCTTGATGCTTGTTGTATAGCGGGCGCATGATGACTTTCAGCTCTTCAGAAAGATCAAATGCTTTGATCTTAGCTGGGTTAGAAAGGCGATCTAGCATGTTAGTTACGCCGCCATATTTAAGCGCTTCAGTAACCACTTCCCAGCCGTATTGTACCAATTTAGATGCGTAGCCTGCGTCAACACCTTCTTCAACCATTTTGTCGAAGCAAAGGATAGAACCAGTTTGCAACATACCACAAAGGATAGTTTGCTCGCCCATAAGGTCAGATTTAACTTCGGCAATGAAAGAAGACATAAGAACACCGGCTTTATGACCACCAGTACCTACAGCGTAAGCTTTCGCTAGTGCAAGGCCTTCACCTTTAGGATCATTGTCTTCGTGTACAGCGATTAGTGTTGGAACACCAAAGCCACGTACATATTCGTTACGCACTTCAGAACCTGGGCACTTAGGTGCAACCATGATTACGGTTAGGTCATCACGGATTTGCATGCCTTCTTCAACAATGTTGAAACCGTGAGAGTAAGAAAGACAAGCGCCTTCTTTCATAAGAGGCATTACAGCGTTAACAACAGGAGTATGCTGCTTATCTGGTGTTAGGTTAAGAACAACATCCGCTGTTGGGATAAGGTCTTCATAAGTACCAACAACAAAACCGTTCTCAGTTGCATTTTTCCAAGATTGGCGTTTTTCAGCAATGGCAGCAGGACGAAGAGCGTAAGCAACATCACAACCACTATCACGTAGGTTAAGGCCCTGTGCTAGACCTTGTGCACCACAACCGATAACGACCATTTTCTTGCCTTTAAGTGCTTCAACGCCATCGCTGAACTCATCCATAGACATGAAACGACATTTTGCTAGTTGTTCTAGCTGCTCACGAAGTGGCAGGGTGTTGAAGTAATTATTTGACATGAAATCGTCCTAAATAAATAAGATTAAACGGGAATATTATAATAAGGATAATGCTTTTTCCTTAAGGTTGAGCACACTCTACAGAAAGCTTAGTCTTGTGTATATTGATATATAATCATTATAGTGTTGCATTTTATGCAATGATTGTGGGTTTGGCATTAATCATTAAAGGCCGGAGGCTGTGCAGGGGATTTATACAATGTTTTTAACCCTATTTGTAATGTGTTAGTGTGCTTGATTGAGCTTGATCTTATATAGCTTAAACCATTGTTTAGACACGAATATAAGGAAAATTATCATGTCAAATATAAGCCTAAGCTTAAAATTAGGGCTGATCTTTAGTGCCGGATTTTTGCTTGCTTGTCAAAGTACTCAGCTACCCTCAACCGCAAAACATGCAACCACCCATGAAGCGTTAGCACAGACTTATCCTGCTGCAATTATTGAACCTAAGTTGGTGCGCGATGCGATTAAGATAGAAAAGGTCTTAAACGAAAGGCAGGATGTGCCTTTACCAGCCGACCAAAAGAGTTACAAAATTGTAGCTGGTAGCCAGCCTATTATCATTACGGCGCCCCATTCGGTGAGGCCGTATAGAAATGGAAAGTATCGCTTTTCAGATGGGGGTGGAACAGCCGCTTATGCGTTAGCCTTAGCCGAACTTGTTGGTGCTCATGTGATTTATGCACAATATGAGAATAAGACAGATGCCAATTTCGAAGATAATAATGAATTTAAACGTCAGTTAGATAGCTTAATTGAACAGGTAAAACCCAAACTAGTGCTAGATATCCATGGCAGTAATCCAATGCGTTCTTATGATGTTGATATAGGTAACATGAATGGGGATGCTGTGTTAGGGCAAAATGAATTGGTTGCTGATTTGATTGAGCAATTGGCGAAAGAAGGTATTAGCAGTATTTCGTATAATCGCTTTAGTGCAAGTACACAGCAAACTATTGCTAAGTTTGCTAGCAAAAGAGGCGTACCAAGCATTCAACTTGAGGTTAACGCTACCTATTTGATGCCAAGTGAAGGCTCTCTTGAGGCGCAAAGGTTTGCTATTTTGTTACAAGCCTTGACCCGCTACCTTGCTGAAGATGTATTAGATGAAGGTGCTGTGACTTTATAAAGTCAAAATACGTACTTCAATGCAAAAAAGGCAGATTTTTATCTGCCTTTTTTGTCATCAAAGTGTCTGTCTTAAGATACTTTAAATTGTTTTATTAAGTCTTTAAGTTGATGTGCCAACTGGTTTAAATTGAGACTGGCTTCTTTAGTCTGCTCAGCGCCTTCGTTGGTCTGTTTCGTCATTTCGCTGATTTGACTAACATTTAGGTAAATATCGTCTGTTACTGCACTTTGTTCTTCGGTGGTACTTGCAATAAGGGCATTCTGCTCATTGATTTCATGAATCGCCTTGTTAATGCCGATTAAAATATCACTGGTCATTTTCGCTTTTTCAGTCGCCATACCTGCAGTATTTTGACTTTGCTCCATTACGCTAACCGCTTCTCTTGAATCAGTCTGAAGCTTTAAAATCATTTGATTAATTTCTTCAGTAGAAGATTGAGTTTTGCTAGCAAGGTTACGAACTTCATCCGCTACAACAGCAAAACCACGTCCTTGCTCTCCTGCTCGTGCAGCTTCGATTGCTGCGTTTAAAGCCAGAAGATTAGTTTGCTCTGCAATGCCTTGAATAACGTCTAAAATTGAACCGATTTCTTCACTGTTTTGTTCTACTTGAGCGATAACACTGCCAGCATCGCCCACATTTTTTGATAAAACATCGATCTCTTCAATGGTATCTTGCATGGCTTCAAGGCCTTGCTGTGTTCGGCTATTGATATCAACGGTTGATTCGGATGCCGAATTGGCATTAAGGGCAACATCCCTAATGGATTGGCTCATCTGATGAGAGGCCGTAGCGAGTAGCTGGGTTTTATCTGATTGATCTTTTACCGCAGCCGTTGTTTGTTCCGTGATAGCTGAGGTTTGTTGTGAGGTGGCTGAAAGTTGTAGTACCACATCAGACACTTCATCTAGACTTGTTTGAAATTTGCTAAGCATACTGTTAATGGCATCAGCTGTTTGCGCAATTTCTGTTTTATTATCGATGGAAACTCTCGCGGTTAAATCAGACTCTTGTTCAATCTGAGTGATGCTACGAGTTAATGTGTTAAGCGGCCTTAAGATGTTGTTAAGCAAGATGATGGCAATAAAAATCCCAAAGCCAACCGCTACTGCAATAATGATAATGCCTGTGGTAATGGCATTTTCTCGTGTTTTACCTGCATTTTCTCGGTAAACTTCTGCATTATGTACAGAGAACTCAATGATTCTTTCTAGTTCGCTATCAAGTTCATGGAGTTTATCTTCTGCTAAATCGATTTTGTCTTGGGCTGCTTTATTATTAAGGCTAGTCAGAGAAAGAATCTCTTCCTCAAGTTCTATCCAATCTTCAAAGTGCTCAATACTGCTTTTTATTTGGCGTTGAATCTTATCCCCAATAGCTCGTTCCTGAACAAGTTTAAGATCCTGCATGATAAGATCTTCTAAATGATGAATTTCATCTTTTGAGGCTTGTGTTTGGGTCGCTGCATGTCTGTTTTTTTCAACCAAAAGCTCCAACTGAGTTAGCTCAACTTCAGCGGTTAAAGAGGAGCGAGTGACAGTAAAAGGATGATCAAAAACTTTTTCTGTTAGATGGCTTAAGTTCGATATTTGATAGAACGAAAATGAGCCAAGGGCAATAACGATGGAAATAAGTAAAGCCAAACCAAAAACAAGTTGTTGTTTGATTGTTAACTGCTTCAAAATTGACATTGTTCTTCCTGTAAATTTTAGTGGGGGCCTAAATTAGGCGGTTCAAATCCGCAGAAGTTGGTAATTAATAAGTGGCGCTATTCTAGGGTATTTAATTTCTTTTAGTACTTATAATTGTAACTGAAGCATTTACAAAAAGAATATAAAAAATAAAATTACTACTCTTGAATATTGCGATTTTATGATTTTTTTAGGTTTTTTCTGTGTTTTATCAATGAAAGGTATATTTGTTTTAAAAAATATTACTGAGTTGCGTTCAGTTTTTTGCTTTGGATGTTATTTTTTGCATGAAAATTGATCAAACATACTAACTTTTTTGTGATTCAAGTTCTAAAAAGCTCGGTATTTAGATTTTTTAACTCTTTTGCTGTAATACGAATTAATACTTATGCGCTGTTTCCTTAGATAGTTAAAGTAACTTAGACAGCTAGAGCAAGTAGTGCCGATAGCTTTTTGTTGTCTGTATGCTGTTTAGGATAGATCAGGTGTGATTGGAATAAATATGGTGTGCCTGTTACTTGTATTTGGACCAAACTTCCGCGTTTAATTTCCTCTTCTACAACACACAAAGGTAATAGACCAATTCCCATTTTTGCAAGCAAACACCTTTTAATAACTTCTACATTCGAAAAGCTCTGCTTTGGCGTTAGAATAAATCCTGATTCCACAAAATGAAGGTCTGCCGCTCTTCGATAATTGCATTCTGCTTCGGTTGTGATTAACGGGTATTGATTAAGCTCTGCAACCGTCAAAGGGGTACTTGCCCGACAAAAATCAGGGCTAGCAACATAAATAATAGGTTCTAATTTCAGGTGTTTTGACCCCCATTTTTTCTCTTCAATCGCAAGTTCTGATGTTTTACTCATAATGATGGCAGCATTTATGTCATTTTGTTTGAGCGCTGTCTCATAATCGTAAGGCTCATGAATCAATGTAATTTCTAATTCTGGCTCTGATTCTTGCAACTTTTCAATCAGCTTAGGTAATCGATAAATACAGAGTGAACTTGGAGCAAACAAGGTGATATTTCCCTTAAGCGAGCCCTTAAAGTTTTGTGCTATTTGTTTTATTTGTATTTCTTGAGAACAAAATGCCTGAAATTTCGGTAACAGTGAGAGGCCGATGTCACTGAGTTGAATGTTGCGTCCTTTGCTTTCAAAAAGTGGTACTTCTAATTCTGCTGCAAGCTCTTTTAATTGAGCGGAAATGCTTGAAGGTGCTAAGTGTAATCGTTGGGCGGCTTTATTTATGCTGCCATCTTGATGAACTGCGAGTAAGCTGCGGACTTGTTTTGGTGTCATGGAAAATATCTATTCGCTTTTTTCGAATGGTTTGTTCGGATTAATTCGCTTTTATTGTTCTTTATGTCAGCCTAGCATGAGGCTTCTCTTAATCACAAACTTTATAAAGGGGTTTGATAAATGGAATTGTTTATTGCTTATAAGAACTACTCTTCTTGGTCTTTAAGGCCTTGGCTTGCGATGAAGGTGGCAGGGCTAGCCTTTGAAGAAACCATTTTCCCTTTTTATCACGATACATCATTAACAGATTTTGCAAGGCAAGAAGTGATTCCGGCAAGTGTGCCGATTTTAAAAATTGATAATCAAGTTGTTTGGGACTCCATGGCGATTATGGAGGTTTTAGCCGATACCTACCCAGAGGCAAATTTGTGGCCAGAATCTAAACTCTGGCGAGCATTGGCTCGATCGGCATCCGCCGAGATGCATTCAGGTTTCTTGGGGCTCAGAAGTCAGTTTCCTATGAATTGTCGTCGTCAAACTAAGGTAAGTGCAAACGCAGAAAGTTTAAAGGATATTGCGCGTCTCGCTGATTTATGGCGGCAGTTTTATCAGGCTGATGAGGAATTGATATCAAGTCGTAGTCAGGGGCCGTTTTTATGTGGCGCTTTTTCAATAGTCGATGCTATGTATGCCCCCGTTATGTGGCGAATTAGAAATTATGGTTTATTTGTCAGTGATGAATTTGAAGCCTGGTCAAAGGCAATGTATGCACTGCCTGAAATGCAAGAATGGTTGCAAGCAGCAGAGGCTGAAAAGTGGATAATAGAAGCTTATGATGCTGTTAATTAAGATTGTCGCCGATAAAAAAACCGGAGTCATTTTTCATGATTCCGGTTTTTTTTATTTTCGTGTTAGTGGCTGCTTTACAAGTTTTTAGCTAGTTCATCACAATACCAATCAACAAAGTTGATGACCCCAAATTCATAGGTTGGGTGATAGGGGCCTGGTTGGTATGCAATAGAGTTAATACCTTCTTGTGAACGCTCGGCAAGGTCTCTATCTTGTTGATTGGTGTGATCCCATACATGGCGCATGCGCTCCACATCATAATCAACGCCTTCTACTGCATCTTTATGTACTATCCATTTTGTAGTGACGAGGGTTTTTTCAGGACCTAGAGGAAGGACTCTAAAAGTAATAAGGTGATCGCCTTGAAAGTGATTCCATGAATTAGGTAGGTGTAAGAAACGCATTGCACCCATATCTTCATCAGGAATATTACCAAGTAACTTGCTGCACGCGCGTTTGCCATCCATTGTCATAGAGACAACGCCATTTAACAGCGGCATACGAACAATACGATTTCTTAGGCCTTCTTCAATATGCTTATAAGGCACACCTAAACTTTCCCATTTAGCTTCTTTTTCAGCGCAAAGGGCTTTAAATTCATCGGTTGCTCTTGGGTCTGTTGTATCATCAAATTCGATCAAAGAGTTGAGGAGCTCTGGGTGGGAACCATTACAGTGATAACACTCACGGTTATTCTCAATGACTAGTTTCCAGTTGGCATCTTCAACGATATGACTTTCAACAGCGACTTTAGCATTTTCTAAATCATGGATGCCGATATGTGCTTGGGCTTTTTCTGCAAAAGCACCAAAAGGTTCTGGCTCATCTGCAAGGCTGACAAAAATATAGCCTTGTAACACCTCAACAGAGATGGAATGTAAGCTAAATTCTTTTTTATCAAAACCGTCGGTTAGCTCCATAGAGTTAGCAAATAACAATTCACCATCTAGTTCATAGGTCCACTGATGATATGGGCAAACAAGCTTAGCGACTTTACCCGCTTCACCTAATACCACTTTATGGCCACGGTGACGACAAGTGTTATGGTAGCCTTGTATATTGCCTTCTTTATCGCGTACAAGAAAAATAGGATTGTTGCCTATTTCCAATGTCATGTAATTGCCTGTTTTAGGAATTTCACAGGTTAGGCCTGCAAAAATCCAACTCTTACAGAAAATCTCAGACATGTCTAAGTCGTATATCTCTTTGGAGTTATAGAAAGGAGCTTCTAAACTAAAATTACGCTTACGAGATTCTATTAACGCTTTAACGTCTTCTCGAGAGAGGGAAGGGTTGGTGATGTCTGTGAGTGTTATTTTATTTCCCATTGCGACTTCCTCATTATGTATTGGGATTCGAGCGACCTAGAGCTCAAATGAATTTAAAGGGGTAAAGCGTCGTCGCCTTCTCTCGATTATAGTAATTATTTGTATCTTAACTCATAATTTTTTGAGTTAAATTGTTGCTGTAAAGCGTGTGTGCGACTGCGAGAATTCTCGCTTTGAGAGGTTTTTATGGGAATGTTCAAAAACGACACATATTTATCTGTTTATACCTGGCGTGGTCGTTTTTAGCCGCAAGTGACGTTATGTAGAAATAATCGTGAGGAAGCCATTTATTTCTATAAAAAGAGAGAGTGAAACGAGGTGATAATCGCCATATTTTGCTTGCGCAAATATATGGCGAATACTCAATGCCTAAGCAGGCAGTGGAAGTACTGTTTGGTGTTTAATTTGATCTAGAATAACCGTTGATTTTACTTGGCTAACACCCGATAGCGAGACCAGTTGGTCCATCATGAAATCGGAGAAGCTTTTAAGGTCTGCACTGACAACTCTTAAGAGGTAATCGGTATCTCCTGTCACTGAGTAGCATTCAAGAATATTATCTATCTTGTTTATTTCTTCTTGAAATTCCATCGCTGTTTTACCACCTTTTTTGTCTAAGGTGACATTAACGAATGCCATTACATGAAAACCAAGTGAGCTAGGGTTTAAATGAGTAATGTAATTCTCTATTAATCCGCTTTGTTCTAAGCGTTGCAATCGTCTTGAGCATTGTGAAGGGGATAAGCTGACCGTTTCAGATAGGGCGACATTAGACAGACGCGCATTTTTCTGCAGCGCTTTTAAAAGCCTCCAATCATAGTGATCAAGTTCTATAGCTTGCATGTACTCTCCTAAACTAACATCTTAGAGACGATGGACGAAGTAACAATCTTCGCTTTATGATCAATAAGTTATTCCATTAATCTTAATTCTACTGGTTTAGCATAAAAGATAAAGGCCAATAGGTTTTGATAGTGAAAAAGTTATTCTTTTTATAGCGAACTTACAATGCCTAGAACTTCTAATTTAACTTTTCTAGGACTAAAGTAGGGAGCACGATCATTAGCACTATATTATACAATACTAATTAACATGTTCCCAATTTCCTTAGTGTGAAAGATGCCCTGTTAACCAAGATAGGGCTTGATTATAAGGGGTTGGTAGCTTGTCTAATTTTATAAGTGCGTCTTTTAATTCTGCTTGATCGCCACTACAAAAATTTAAATGACCGACTTTACGACCCACTCGGACCTCTTTTTTATACCAATATAGCTCTAAACCGGGAATAGACAACCAATCGTAATCCACAGGAACGCCGATGAGATTAACCATCAAGCTTTGGTTTTTAATGACAGCTTTTGCTAAGGGTAACCCTGCTACAGCGCGCATATGGTTCTCAAATTGGCTTACGCTTGCCCCTGCTTGAGTCCAATGGCCACTATTATGAACTCTAGGGGCTAGCTCATTAATCATGAGTTGATCGCCAACACGGAAACATTCCATTGCCATCACACCAACATAATCCAGGTCATTCATAAGCTTGGCTAGCATCTCTTCAGCTTTAGCTTGTAATGGTGCTAAGCGTTTTAATGGTGCGATAGACGCATACAAGATGCCGTTAATGTGTAGGTTCAGAGTCAAAGGATAAAAATAGGTTTCACCAGACTTGCCTCTTACGCCAACAATAGAAACTTCTTCATCAAAGCCAATACCTTGTTCTGCAATCGCGCAACCTTTCCAGTCATGAGGAACTTCGCTTGGCTGAGACGCTTTTAACCAATGCTGGCCTTTGCCGTCATAGCCACCACGGCGTTGTTTTAATAAGACGCGTTCACCTAAATCCTGGTGTAGTTGCTCTGCACTGGTCTCTTCTGTAACAGGAAACCATGGCGCAGTGGCAAGCTCAAGCTTGTCCAGTAATTGCTTTTGCGTTAAGCGGTCTGCAAGTTGAGGAAAGGTTTGCAAATTAACAAAATTAGCATGTGTTGCTAATTGGTTAGTCGCTGTGGTGCTAGGCCACTCTTCTCTCTCTGCGGTAACAACGTCATCAGCCGCTAAGCTAAGTTGTGCTTGGCTCTCAATATCAACCGTTTCAACGTCAAGTCCAAGTGGATTTGCTGCTTGTTTTAGCATGGCGCCGAGTTGCCCTGCGCCTAATACCCATATTTTAGACATTAGGCCTCCCTAGGATCTGGGTTAGCAAGCACTGTGTCTGTTTGTTCTGCACGGAAAGCTTGAATGCGAGCGGTAAGCTCAGGGTCTGTAATCGCTAAAATTTGGCACGCTAGAAGGCCTGCATTAAATGCACCTGCTGTGCCGATCGCTAACGTACCAACCGCAACACCTTTAGGCATTTGAGCGATAGATAATAAGCTATCCATGCCGCTCAGCGCTTTACTTTGTACTGGTACGCCTAAAACAGGTAGGTGAGTGTGTGCAGCTACCATGCCTGGTAAATGCGCTGCGCCACCTGCGCCGCCAATAATAACTTGAATACCTTTGTCTGCTGCTTGTTCAGAGAATTCTGCCAGTTTTACTGGTGTTCTATGGGCTGAGACAACTTCCACATGATATGGAACCTGAAGTTGGTCCATGATTTGAGCGGCACCTTCCATAGTAGGCCAGTCACTTTTTGATCCCATGATGAGGGCAACTTTAGCTTGCAAAGTAATTCTCCTATAGCACGTTTCCAACCTGGTGGGGGCTCTATTCACTGAGTCGAAACGTTTATATGTGATAGATAGATTGTTCGGTCGAGCTGTTTTTACACCTAAGAAGCAGTGAATGCCGGCTGCTGTTCAAGTGTAAGGATATTGCGGCGCTAATATAGCCGATTATGGGCTTGCGAGCGAGAGAAACAGGGAGTTTAAGTCTGATTCATAAAAAAATTAAATATAAAAAATATGAATGTTGAATATTTATTTCATTGATGTTTATATTTTACAAATAGAATTAATAACTTAGCAAAAGTGAAGGGCGAAATGACAACGCAGAACTATTTTCGATCGTTAGATAAATATCGTGCATATGAGGATGTTATTCACGACCTATTGGCCTCCATTTTAACTAGTTTAGATAGTGAGGTTCTATTGAATGATCCAAAATCACAAAGAGAGACGATTGAGCAGCTTAGTCGAGCTTATCCTTTTGTCGAACTTATTTACTGTCTTGACGTAAATGGTATTCAGCAACAAGAGACAGTATATAGCCCTATGGTGAGTGCAAGAGGGCGGCGCTCTTTTAGTAAGGGTAGTGATCGTAGTCGCAGACCCTATTTTTTAGCAGCTCAAGAAAGCCAAAGTAAAGTGGTAGTGACTCAGCCTTATTTGTCTTCAGCGACGCATCAATTAGCGCTCTCTTCTGTGCAACATGTTATTTCGGCTGAAGGGAAAGATATGGGCTATTTAGTGATTAACTTTAGTTTGATACGTCTCTTATCTTATTTGTTAGGTGATGGCTTAAGAAATCGTATGCACCCTTTCTTTCAAGCTATTTATAGCTTGATTGGTGGTTTTTTGATCTTGGTTTCCTTGTGGCTTCTAGCGGCTGCTTTCATGTCGTTAGTGAAGGGGTTTTCATTATTAGAAGATACGACGAGTAGCTCATTTAGTGTGGTAGTCATGATTACTTTAGGCTTGGCAATCTTTGACCTAGGTAAAACCATTTTAGAAGAGAGGTGTTAGTCAGTAAGGATATTAATCATTACAACTCCACTACGCGCACCATAATGCGTTTTATGTCGGCCATTATTATTGCCGGTGTCGATGAGCTCTTTGCTATGTTCAAGTCGGTACTGAATCCTGCTAATGGGCAACTGATGAATGGGGTTTGGATGTTGTTTTCGGGGGTAGGTTTGCTCGCAGTTTGGGGGTGTATTTAAAACTGAGCCGAGATAGTGAATAGGTAGCGAATAAAGTGAATGGCTGTTAGGTGCTGCCATTCACTATGATCTGGATAAAACTAAAACATTATCAACAATTAATCATCAATACGAGCGGCCAAATAAGCGTCGTAATCAGGTACTGTTCTTTCATATTCGCTTGCAAGTAAAGGTGAAGAAATCAAAAAGTTAGCCGAACTCACACTACAGGCAATCGGAATATTCCATACTGCAGCAACCCTCAGCAATGCCTTAATATCTGGATCATGCGGCATAGGTTCAAAAGGATCCCAGAAGAAGATAAGCACGTCGACTTTACCTTCTGCAATCATGCCGCCAAGCTGTTGATCGCCGCCTAGAGGTCCACTGATTAAAGGGGTAACGGCAACACTTAGTTGTTTTTGGAGTAGATTACCTGTGGTGCCTGTGGCTAATAGTTTATGGCCAACCAGCTTCTCTTTATGGATGTCAGCCCACTCAATTAATTCTGCCTTCATATTGTCATGGGCAACTAGGGCAATGTTTTTAATCGCACTAGTCGTCGCTTGTTTCTTTTGCATTTTCATTCTCCAAACTCGGCATCTTTCTACTCATAGAAGCAAAATAGCCCAGTTTGCTTCCAAACTGGGCTATTTATCATAACAACTAATGGCTTTGCTTGCTTAGTGAACATCACCAATGCGTACAATTTTCATCGCATTAGTGGTGCCACAGCTCACTAGATGATCACCTTTCGTTAAGATCACAAGATCACCATCTTTGACTAAACCTTGAGCCTTAAGTGCATCAACCAAACCTTGGTTTAGGTTGTCACGATTGTATTCCTTAGATGGGAAAGCAATCGGCGTCACACCACGATAAAGGGCTACACGGTTAAGGGCTTCTTGATTAGGTGAAAGCGCATAAATAGGTAGACCAGAACTGATGCGCGACATTAATAGTGGGGTGGTGCCCGATTCAGTCAAGCTAATGATGGCTGACACACCTTCAAGGTGGTTAGCTGCATACATAGCAGACATGGCAATGGTTTCGTCAATGCTGGTAAAAGTCACATCTAAACGGTGCTTAGAGCGGTTGATTGCAGGTTGCTTCTCAGCCCCTTTACACACGCGCACCATGGTTTGGATGACTTCTTCTGGATAATCCCCCGCCGCAGTTTCAGCAGAAAGCATCACAGCATCTGTGCCATCAAGTACAGCATTAGCAACGTCAAATACTTCTGCACGAGTTGGCATCGCACTTGTAATCATGGTTTCCATCATTTGAGTTGCAGTGATAACGGGGCGGTTCAATTGACGACAACGCTTGATCATGTGTTTTTGCACACCGATCAACTCAGCATCACCGATTTCAACACCTAGATCGCCACGAGCAACCATGACAGCGTCAGAAGCAAGAATGATGGCATCCAGTGTTTCATTATCAGCAACGGCTTCAGCGCGTTCTACTTTCGATACTATGCCTGTTTCAAGACCTGCAGCGAGAGCCAGGCTGCGAGCTTCTTCGATATCTTCTGCACTACGTGGGAAAGAAACCGCTAGGTAATCTGCCTTAAGTGCTGCTGCTGTTTTGATATCTTCTTTGTCTTTATCTGTTAATGCTGCAGCAGATAAGCCACCACCTTGACGGTTGATGCCTTTATTGTTTGATAATGGACCACCAACAATGACTTTAGTAATGACTTCTTGGCCTTTAACTTCAAGGACTTCAAGTACCACACGACCATCATCTAATAATAAAATGTTGCCAGGTTCTGAGTCGGTTGCTAGTTGTGGGTAATCAATACCAACACGGGTTTCATCACCGTTATTCTTATCAAAACCGACATCTAAAACAAAGGTGTCACCATCTTTAAGGTTTACCTTGGTGTTTTTAAAACGAGCAATACGAATTTTAGGGCCTTGCAGGTCGCCTAGAATCGCAACATGCTTGCCATTTTTTGCCGCCATTTCGCGAACAATATTGGCACGATTAATATGATCTTCAGGTTGACCGTGAGAAAAGTTAAGGCGGAAAACATTTGCGCCTGCATTAATCAGCTTCTCAATCATTTCTGGTGAACTAGAAGCGGGACCTAATGTTGCGACAATTTTTGTTCTACGAGTCATATTAATATTACCAAGATAAAAAATTAGAAGAAGGGATTATAAGATAGGGAAAGGGCTGCGTCAGCAGCCCTTCAACTAATTACTTAGCATTCATCAAAGCGATGGTGTTATCTAACATTCTGTTAGAGAAGCCCCATTCGTTATCATACCAAGCCATTACTTTTACAAGCTTGCCTTGAACGCGAGTTTGAGTCGCATCAAAATTTGAGGTGAAAGTGCTGTGATTAAAGTCGCTAGAAACGAGAGGTTCATTGTTAACCGCTAATACTTGCGCCAGAGTTGCGTCGTTTGCAATGGCATCAGCAATGATCTGGTTTACTTCTTCAGCTGTTGTTTCGCGTGGTGCTAAGAAAGTTAAGTCAACCAAAGAGACATTGATAGTAGGTACACGTACCGCCATACCATCAAATTTACCTGCTAGTTCAGGAACAACTAAGCCTACCGCAGCGGCTGCGCCAGTTTTAGTTGGGATCATGTTCATTGCTGCAGCACGGGCACGGTAAAGGTCTTCGTGATAGACATCAGATAGTCGCTGATCATTAGTATAAGCGTGAATTGTCGTCATCAA
>NZ_CH672429.1:1353116-1355008 GCF_000153025.1 Marinomonas sp. MED121 | reverse complement strand
TGGCATTATTTCTTCCTATAATGACATGTTGTCTGCACATCAGCGTTATGAAATCTATCCAGATAAAATTCGTAAAGCGGTGCATGAGATGGGTTCTGTTGCTCAGTTTGCAGGTGGTGTACCTGCCATGTGTGATGGGGTTACCCAAGGGCAAGATGGCATGGAACTAAGCTTGTTTAGCCGTGATAATATTGCTCAAGGCGCAGCGATTGCCTTGTCTCATAATATGTTTGATTCTGCTGTTTATCTTGGTATCTGTGACAAAATTGTGCCGGGACTATTAATGGCGGCATTGCGCTTTGGACATTTGCCAAGCTTGTTTATCCCCGCAGGACCTATGCACTCAGGCATTACTAACGCTCAAAAAGCTGCGGTTAGACAAAAGTTTGCCATAGGTGAAGCCACACGTGATGAGCTTTTAGAAGCTGAATCGGCTTCTTACCATAGTGCGGGTACTTGTACTTTTTATGGAACCGCTAACTCAAACCAGCTTTTAGTTGAATTAATGGGTCTTCAGCTACCCGGTTCTTCTTTTGTTAATCCGAATGACCCTTTGCGTGATGCGCTGACAACTTATGCTGCCCAATTAGCAACAAAAATCACAGCATTAGGTAGCGACTATCGTCCTATGTACGAGATTGTGGATGAACGTAGCATAGTTAACTCGATCGTTGGTTTGCTCGCAACCGGTGGCTCAACTAACCACACCATGCATATTGTGGCCTTTGCCCGTGCTGCTGGCATTATTATTACTTGGGATGACTTTGCTGAACTGAGTAAAGTCGTGCCTTTATTGACCCGTATCTACCCCAATGGCCCTGCTGATATTAACCATTTCCATGCGGCAGGCGGTATGGCTTTTCTTGTGAAGCAACTTATCGCGGGTGGTTTAGTGCATGAAGATGTGAATACCATTATGGGTAAAGGGTTAGCTCATTACGCCAAAGAACCTTTCTTGGATAACGACAAACTAGTATGGCGTGATGGTACGTCAGATAGCTTAGATGAAGATGTCGTAAGACCTATTACTGCACCTTTTAGTAAAGAGGGCGGCTTGTCTCTTTTGACGGGTAATTTGGGGCGGGCTGTTATCAAGGTCTCAGCGGTTAAAGATGAGAATCGTGTCATTGAAGCGCCAGCGGCGGTTTTTCATAGCCAGCATGAATTAGCGGATGCTATTACTAATGGTGACCTTAAGCGTGATTGCATTGCTGTCGTTCGTTTCCAAGGGCCACAGGCGATAGGTATGCCAGAGTTGCATAAATTAACGCCTTACCTTGGAAATCTGCAAGATCAAGGCTACAAGGTTGCTTTAGTGACAGATGGCCGTATGTCAGGCGCGTCAGGTAAGGTGCCTGCAGCGATTCATCTAACGCCAGAAGCCGCTGCTGGTGGTGCAATTGGCCGTATTCAAGATGGTGATATGGTGCGTCTTGATGCAAACACGGGTGAATTAAGTCTATTAATTGATAGCCAAAACCTTGCTCACCGCGAGCAAGCTAAGCATAACCTTGATGCTTCTCATCAAGGTATGGGACGTGAACTTTTTGTGGCGCAAAGAGCCATGGTGACAGGTGCGGAAGAGGGGGCAACTAGCTTATTTCCTCCTTTAAACCTGTCATAACATTTCCTCTGACAGCTAGCACTTGTGCTAGCGTCTGGTGTTTTAGGTCTACATTTGTAGACCTTTTTTTTGTCTATAAATTAAATTGCACTGATCAGTTTACTTTTTGCTTTGCTATGCATAAAATGCACTAATCAGTTTACTTTTAACGACGAGGCTTAAAATGAAAAAAATTGCATTAGTGACAGGGACATCAACAGGGTTAGGTTTAAGTATGACTTTGATGCTGGCAAAACAGGGTTTTCATGTATATGCCACCATGCGCAAC
>NZ_CH672429.1:547078-1351078 GCF_000153025.1 Marinomonas sp. MED121 | reverse complement strand
CTTTACGCTAGATTTTAACTTACGTAGGTGAGCGTTAAACTCTGGTCCACGTTTTAGTAATACACCCGTTGCAAGTGCGTCTATCAAGGTGAGATAGACAATGCGAGAACTCATCGGAGTATAAATATCCGTATCTTCAGTTTCTTCAATTGGCAATACAATGGAGCAGTGCTCAGTCAAAGGTGAGTTCGGGTTAGTTAATCCTATTACTGTTGCCCCAGCTTCACGAGCAACGCGCGCGGTTTCGATCAGAGGTAAAGTACGACCGGTATAAGAAATAACGACGACAGCATCCCCTGGGTGAGTTCCTGCTGCTGCCATACGTTGCACCAAAATATCTATGTAGGCGACAACTGGCATGTTTAATCTGAAAAACTTATGGTGAGCGTCTTGCGCTACAGGACCTGATGCACCTAACCCATAGAATTCAATGCGACGTGCTTGAGCTAGAATATCTACCGCTCGGCTAATTAGCGAGGGCGGCAAAAGTTCTTGAGCACGTGTTAGATTGCTTTTCGCAGCTTCGAAAATTTTATTAGTCACCGCCCCTGGTGCATCGTCTGGCTCAACGTTTAGGTTCACATAAGGTGTACCTGTTGCCAAACTTTGTGCTAATGCGACTTTAAAGTCAGGGAAACCACTACCGATTAAGCTTCGACAGAAACGGTTTACAGTAGGCTCACTCACTTCTGCTCGCGCAGCCAGTTTTGCAATACTGGAGTGAATGGTCGATTTAGGATCTGATAAAATTGCTTCTGCAACTTTGCGTTCAGATTTACTTAAGGTGTCCAGTTTTTCCTGGATTTTACGAATTATGTCTTCGTGTTTATTCATTGCTCTGTTTAGGCCTGTCTATTGACTCAGATACGACTATTAGTCATTCTGACAGCCGTATCTAAATCTGGCAATAAAATGATTGAAAATGACAACATTATTAGAACATTTAGATAAAATTAAACATCTTATTCCGCCTGCAGCTGAACTTAGCATTGATGTTCTTGAGGGTGGCTACTCAAATAAGGCTTATTGCTTGTCATGGCAAGGACAAGCTAGGTGGGTGTTACGCGTACCTGGCCTTGATGCTGACGATTTTCAAATATCTCGAATTTCTGAAAAAATTGCCTTAACTAAGGCTCAAGAAGCGGTTATTTCACCTTCTTGTCTTTATTTTGAGGAAAAAACGGGATTGATGGTGAGCCAGTTTGTCTCGCAAAAGCCATTTGAATGGCAGGTTAATCATCAGGATTTTGATGTTTTACGCTTAGCAAAAACAACTCGCTTGATTCATGAAATGCCTTCTAATCAAAAGCATTATGACCTTAAAAAAGTGCTATTGACCTATCTTTTAAATTGCAAAAAAAAGTTATCAAAAGATAGTTTATTACGACAAGAAGTGGATTTTTTAGAAGAATTGTCATTTTCTTACCTTGAAAATATCTCTGCTTATGACCCTGTTATGTGCCATAACGATATCAATCCTAAAAACTGTTTAGCAGATGATTTGCATTTTTGGGTGATTGATTGGGAGTATGCGGGTTTAGGGGATGCTCTTTTTGATATTGCTCTTATATTCTCTTCACACAATTTAAATCATGATCAACAAGTGCTTTTCTTAAAGCATTATGATGCTTCTCTTGATGCGAACCAGCTCAAAAATGATTTAATCAATTATCAATTGCTTTATAAAATGAGAGAAATGGCTTGGCTGTTACTAAAGCATCTAACAACCGCTCAGGATGTGGAAGCGATACAGTGTTATCATGCTTTTAAGCAGGAAGTCTTGTCGGATATTGAGCAGATTAACCAAGCTCAGTCATAAGGTTTTATTCGTTTTAGTTGTTTTAGTAGGTTTGATTATGCAATTGGCAGCAAAATGGCAGGCCAAACTCGCATCTGAATTAGATGCTGGGTATATGCAAAAGTTACTGAGCTTTATCGCTCAGCAAAGAGCAAAAGGCATTGAAGTATTTCCTCAAGAAGAAGAGTGTTTTAGTGCATTTAAGTTAACTGATTTTGATCAGGTGAAGGTGGTTATTCTTGGTCAAGATCCTTATCACGGGCCGGGTCAAGCCCATGGTTTATCTTTCTCGGTAAAGCCTGGGGTAAAAATTCCCCCTTCTTTAATGAATATGTATAAAGAGCTTAATCAGGATCTTAATATCCCCATTGCTGATCATGGTAATTTGCAGGCCTGGGCGCAACAGGGCGTGCTTTTATTAAATAGTGTGATGACTGTTGAGCGGTCTAAACCAAATTCGCATCAGAAAAAAGGCTGGGAAACTTTTACCGATAAAGTGGTTGAATTGCTAAGTCAGGAGCATGAGGGCTTAGTTTTTATGCTTTGGGGAAGTTATGCTCAGAAAAAGGGCAAGGCCATCGATCGAGATAAACATCTGGTGCTGGAGGCTGTTCATCCCTCCCCATTATCCGTTTATCGTGGCTTTTTTGGCTGCCAGCATTTCTCTCTTGCTAATCATTATTTGAAGCAACAGGGTAAAACAGAGATAGACTGGCTGATTCCGACACAAACGCCACAACAGGGACAGACATTATCCCTGTTCTAGCGGTTTGTATACAGGTTAAGCGTAAGGAAGCGGTTCTAATGTGAGAGGCGTATCTTGCCAAAACAGTTGGGTTTGAGCCGACTCATCCCCAACAATGGCATAGATTAGGTAAGCCTTTCCAAGTTTGCTGCTCGTGATGACCTCAGCTACTTCTTTTCCATCTTGATTAGTCAGTTTAGCTAACACTGGAATATCCAATGTATTTGCTGCGCTAAATAGATATAGATGCTTTTTTAGGTTACCGCGATATTGCATGCGAGCCACAATTTCTTGCCCTGTATAGCATCCCTTTTTGAAATTAACCCCATGAGTAAACTGCATATTCAGCATCTGCGGGATAAACTTTTCGCTGGTTTCTTTGTTGATGATGGCATGCCCAGAAATTAAGTTTAAACCTATTAGTTCATCATTTAGATCTGGAAGACCTAAGGCTCTAGAGGATTGCGTTGGGCGAATACTGAGATATTGATTAACATTAGCCTCACAAATCTGTATGAGAGAGTGATTATGTTCTAATTCCTGGCATGGATAGGGAAAATCCTCTTGCGGTATTAATTTGTCTTGGCTGAAAATATACTCAATTTGATAGTCTTGAGTTGCATTTACCAGTGCTGTCTTAAAAAATACCGCATATTTTTTTAAATGAGATTGCAGTGTTTCAACAAGGTCAGAGGCCAATATTAATAAAATATCATCAGCTTGTTGTAGCGCATAGAAGTTAGCAATCACACGGCCTTTTATATTGCAGACAGCACCTTGTAACCCTTGCGTTTGGGATAAGGCGCTAAAGTCACAGCTTGTTTGACCTTGTAAAAACTTGACGGTATCTGCTCCCGAAAGCTTAAGACAAGCGAGATCATTCGCTTGTGACGCTGCAGGAAGCTTAGGGGTGATATCAGATAGGAAAGAAACTGAGTGCATAAAAGTCGCCAATATTAATCCCGTAAAACGCCACTAATAAAGCAAATTTCAACTCTCTATTAAGGCTGAGTAAGGTGAGTGGATTGTTGATTTATATCAAATAATCCACCGACCTTAGACTATATGTGGCATGTTAAGCACTTTTTCAAGCGCTTTTTACATTATTTCCCATTAGCTCGCTTAGTTCGCTGGCTGAAATTGGGTAGCTCAAATGATAACCTTGCCCCCTTGAACAGTCCTGTTGAATCAGCATCTTTTGTTGGCGCTCATTTTCAATGCCCTCTGCAATGACGGTGAGCGACATATTGTTGGCAAGGTTTATGATGGCGCTAATGATGGCGGAACCTGAATTAGAGTCATCTGCATCAAGGTCTGCTACAAAGGATTTATCTATTTTCAAGCACTGAGCAGGTAAATTTTTCAAATAATTTAATGAAGAATATCCCACGCCAAAGTCATCTATCGCCACCTTAAATCCATGGTATTGCAACTCAACAATAGCCTCTGAGCATAATTCCAGATTAGTGATTAGATCTTGCTCTGTAATCTCAATAATGATGCAGTTAGACGGACAGTTACTCTCTTGTAAAATATGACTGAGTTCTTCTGCTAGGTGGGGGCTTAAAAACTTACGAGCAGAGAAATTAATTGAAAACTCTTTACCTTTGAGTTCAACGCCTTGCTCTTTCCATTGGCTAATTTGTTGGGTTACATGTTTAAAAACCCAAGTATCAATATCAGTAATTATGCCCGTTTTTTCAGCAATGGGTAAAAAGTTATCTGGTTGGATGAGGCCCATTTCAGGGTGTTCCCACCGGATAAGGGCTTCGGCGCCAGTTATCTCATTGGTGCTAATATCGTATTGCGGCTGATATTGAATAAAGAATTCATTTTTATCCATTGCTTTGCGCAGGCCAGCGCTTAATTGCAGTAGCTTATGTGCATCGGATGACATTTTACTTTCATAAACGCTATAGGCATTTGGTCCTTTACGTTTTGAGTGATACATGGCTACGTCAGCATTACTGACCAAGGTTTCAAGTGTGTCGCCATGTTGAGGATAGAGACAAACCCCTATGCTACTACCTGCTAACACGCTCGTCATATTAAGCTCAAATGGCTGATTTAAAATGTCATTTAGTTCTTCGGCTCTGTCTTGTAGTGTTCCTAGGTGGTCTTCATCAGGGTAAATAATCATGAATTCATCCCCCCCAAGACGGGCAACGATGCCATCAGATGCGACAGTTTCTCGTAAACGTTTGGCGATTTGTTTAAGCAATTGATCGCCCATGGCATGGCCTAGGTTGTCATTAACATTTTTAAACTGGTCGACATCTAAGAAAAGTAAGCCGAATTTACCTTTATCTTGTTTGGCCTTATTGATGCAATGCTCTATGTCTTGGTAGATTTGCAGACGGTTTGCCAAGCCTGTAAGTACATCGTGATGAGCTAAATGATTAAGCTTTATTCTTTCTGCTTGAAGCTCTTGATAAGTTTCATCCAAGCGCTTACTCATCTTATTGAAGGCTTTTTCTATCGTGTTCCACTCATCATTTCGTTTGAGTTGAATTACCTGGTTAAACTGATCGGCTTCAACCTCATTGAATCGAGTAATGATGGTTTTGATTGGTGTCTTGATATGTTTGTGTATTTGGCGAACAAATATGATGCCACTAAAAATGAGAATGAAGCCTGCAAAGTAAATAACTTCCAGTCTTAGTGTTTGGATTTCAGTTTTTAGCTGATTTTTTAATAGGATAGCACTGAATTTAACACTGCCTTCTGTTTTCTCGACCTGAGCTAGTAGTTCATTTTCTGATTTTGCTAAGGAAGATAAAATGCGCCAGCGTTGAGCGAGTTTATTTTGAAGCTTGCTAAGAATTTCTCGGTATTCTTCTAGGCTTTGCCTAGTTTTTAATTTGTTTTCTATGATAGGAGAATATAAGCCATTTAAGTTAGATAAATGAAGTTCAAAGATATCAAGCTGATTTTCAATTTCAATAATCAGCACTTCTTCAGTATCAGGAGTAATGCGGCTACGTATTGTTGCTGTCAATTTACCTATAGTGAGATAGGTGACCTTTAACCGTGTAATGGCACCTTCAAGAACATTGTTGCTGGTATGAAAACTATCATCAGGGTTGGGCACATGCGTGCTCTCATGCTTAAGTACTTGTTGTAGGTGATTTTGACTAACAGATAAATCTAGCGCTTCTAGTATGTTTAATAATTCTTTATCTGCTGCTTTTAACTCTCTTAGAATTTGGTTTAAAGATAATGAGTTATCAATAAACCTGTGAAAGTTTCTTATAAAAACATCCGTTAATTGAGAGAAATTTGTAGAGTCAGATAGGGCTCGAATTTCGTTCAGTTTTTGCTCAATAAACACCCCTTCCTTATTTAAAATTTCTTTGTCATAAAGCAGTGATTGTTCAAGCAGTTGTACTCGGTTAGACAGTAAAAACATTTCACGGCTAACGGATGAGTTAATGGCGAGTTTATTAATGTGCTGATTGGATTGGTAATCAATAATTCCTTGAATATTTGCTAAAGAATTAATGACATAAAAGCCAAGCGAACATAGTAGTGCGAGTATCACCATTGCTGAGGTGATAAATCTAAAACCAAGCGTAATTTTAGGTGTATTCATAAATCGTAAGCCTTAGTGCCAAAGCTGCAAATATGCTTTGCGATATTGCTGGTCAGGATCATAATTGTTGCTTTTATCTACATGCTTTTTGATATTTTGACGATTAATTATTTGAGCTTTTTCAATATAGCCACTTGGTTGTGCGTGGTTAAAAGCTCTATTTAGCTCATCTACGATTTGCCAACCTTGCAAGGTTAAAGGCTCAGGGACTGTCGCTATTTGCAATGTATTTGTGCTTATCCTCTTATACGCTGCTTTACTGCCATCACCCGCTGAGATACTTCTTGGTAGGTATTGAGCAGATAATTTAGATGATAATAAAGAGGGAAGAGCGTAATCGATATAAAGGTCGTTAATGACAATGAAGTGGGTAATCTTATTATTGTACTCTTTTATCAAGCGTCCAATGGTTCTTGGCATTTGCTGAGGAATTTCAGCAATCGGCATATCCTCAATAGATAAAATATTACAGCTGGCACAATAATCTTCTATTGTGCTGATAATGGCATCGGACTTAGTTTTAGCAATGCTAAAGCTAGTATCGGTAAAAACGACAATATTTGATTGGCCGTTTCCGTCAATGATGGCGTAGTGGGCGGCTAATTCTGCTACTTCAACGGGCTCTGTTGAAACATTATAAAAAATATTTTCATTATCAGCGCCTGCTTCATCGCCAATGTGCCAACCGACAATTGGAATATTAAGCTTATTTGCTGCTTCTAAAAGTGCTTGGCGTTGTTGCGTATCAACACCACCTAAGATTATGCCATCCGGTTTGCTGGAAATGGCTTTTGTTAACATGCTCGCTTGACCATTCTCTGAGCCATAACCGTCAAGAAACCGCACATTCCATCCAATGCTATCAATCGCATCAATAACTCCGTGGGCTAAACTTTTAATACTGTCATTTCTAAGATCTGCAGCGACAAAAATAATATCTTTATCCGGGATGGCTTTAGGGCCTGAAGTAGGTCCTTGCCAATATTGGCTAGCAAGTTGGCTGGCTTGGTTAACTCTCTCTCTGGAATCTTTGAGGGAGTCAGGCATCTCTGTCTCATCAGCTTGAGAAAGGCTGCTAACAATAAAGATGAAGGCTAAAAATAGTGTTTTCACTAAAATCATAAGTTCTCATTTAACGTATTTTGAAACGCCCCAACGAATGTAAATCTCCTTATTACCATCTCGTTTTTTAATCCTATGAATCGAGAGTAGGGGGTTAATTTTTATGGTATTTACGTCTTCGGGTTAAGTTTAAATATAATAAAAGTCTACTCTTTTGCCTTGGTTATTATGTATCTTTGCTTTTTTAGCTGAAATTTGGCAATGCAAATAAACTTACATACTGTTATTAAATGTAATTATCGGCTAAATAACCATAGGTATTAACACTTTAGCTAACCTCATTTGAAAGCTAACTGTTAAGTTTTTGTAACAAAACTTAATAATTGCACATTATCTTCATATTGTAATGGAATTAAATGTTCGATTTATAGTGGATTTTTCTAAAAGATATAAATCTTCACATTTGCAGTTGGAAAATAAAAAACGCTCTTTGTTTCCCTTTAGATAACTGAGTGCGCCTCATTAAAAATGACTTATAAAATATAGGGTTATGTTTTCTTTGCTTTCATCTTGTATATTTGATATTGCAAATCTAGGTGATAACGGTTATCGTTTGCGTAATTGTTATCATAATGGAACCCTTAAGTATGGCTGATTCAGTTCTAGAGTCCGAACCACAATCTGATATGACAGCTAGTGTGTCTGAAATACCTGCTAATACCACAGAATCAGTGATACAAAATGTAAATGAAGTCGCTCCTGAAGCAGGCGGATCTTTGTTAAATGAGTCCTTAGCTAGCTTTCAAATTCTGCTTCAACATGAAGCGTTAACGCCAGTGATCGATTTTCTTCAAACAGGTGGGCCTGTTGTTTGGATTCTTTGTCTTTTTTCTGCTTTTGCATTAACTATCATTTTTCTAAAAAGCTGGCAGTTTGTTAGTCTTAGGGCCGAGTCGAACAAAGATGTAAAGTTGGCCTTGTCTCATTGGCGGAAAGTTCATCCAGAGCAGGCTATCGAGTCACTAAAAACTAAGCGTCCTGTTTCCGATGTTGTGGCTTATGCTATGACTGAGTTGTCTAAGAGTGACTATGATTTAGCCTTAGTTAAAGAGGAAATAGAGCGTCTAGCAGATGAAAAAATCCAAGCACTAAAAGCCTATTTAAGACCGTTGGAAGTGGTCGCCACACTGAGTCCATTACTAGGTTTGTTAGGGACTGTATTGGGTATGATAGTGGCCTTTCAAAATATGGAATCAGCAGGAAGTCAGGTTGATCCTTCTGTTTTATCTGGTGGTATTTGGCAAGCATTATTAACCACTGCAGTTGGTCTGGCCGTTGCTATTCCTGTTGTGGCTATGCATGCTTTGTTTGAGCGTAAGGTTGAACGTATTATTTTTCTCATGAGTGACTCTGTGACTCAAGTCTTTACCCATAAAGGTGAAATAGAGGAAGCCAAACTTAACCTACTTGAACAGCCTGAAATCATGCCAGAGCAAGATTGTGCGGCTTAATCAGTCTCATTCAAAACGTCGTCAAGCCATTAGTCTTACCCCTTTGATTGATGTGGTATTTATTCTTCTGCTTTTTTTTATGTTGTCGTCGAGCTTTATACCATGGCGACAAATCAATGTGTCTATGCCAACGGCAAGTGGCCAATCACAAACCGATGTAATGCGTTTAGAAATTTTGGATAACAAGGGTCACTTTGTTGCGGGTAATAAAGACTTCTTCATGTCTGACCGAGCCAGTCTTAAAGTGTTAGTCACGGAAAACCCTGATGTAGTCTTTTTGATTAAAGCGAAGCCTGAAATAGAAACAGGCATCTTGGTCGGCTTACTGGATCAATTAACCTTGGCTGGCGCGAAATATGTGTCCATTGCTGCCGCGTTAAAAGGACATTAGCGTGAAATTCAACCGCCTTGATACGGACAAAAAAAACTCAGACGATAATCTGGTCCCCCTGATTAATGTGGTTTTTCTCATGTTGATTTTCTTCATGGTAGCAGGCCAGATACGTGCGACAGATGCTGTACCTATTACCCCGCCAGACTCTTTAAGCGAAATCAAACAAGCTGAATCCCCTGCTAAAATTCTTGTGAGTACAGAACTTGGTATCTTCCTAAATGGGGAAGAATTAAATCAAGAAGCATTATCTAAACGTCTAAAGCAGCTGTACCTTGAATCTCAATCTCAGGATGACTTTTTAGTGCAGATTAGTGCGGATCAAGATTTACCCGTGGTTCGTTTACAGCAAGTATTTAAACAAGTTGAGTTAGCTGGATTAACGCGAGTTTACCTTGTAACTAAACTGAAGCAGGCTGGTTAGTGTAAAGATGATGACATGGAAACATATTTTCAGTGCCTCTTTTTTTGCTTTAATCTGCCATGTTTTAATCTTGGCGCTTATTTTGAGGCCGACCACACAAGGTGTTCAAGCGGCCGGTGAGGTGGGGGTTTTAATCGATATTGGCATGTTGGGTGATTTAGGTGAAAGCGAAGTAACAAGTCTTGCCAAAGCTGAAACCAGTCTAATTGAAACTCAACCTAAAGAGCTTCAGCCAAAGGCAGACATTAATTCGCAACTTGAAAATGAAATTCCAAGTGTGAGTGAGGTGATCCAGCTTGCACAAGTGGAAGTTAAACCAGAGCCAGAACCAGAACCAGAGCCAGAGCCAGAGCCAGAGCCAGAGCCAGAGCCAGAGCCAGAGCCAGAGCCAGAGCCAGAGCCAGAGCCAGAGCCAGAACCAGAACCAGAACCAGAACCAGAACCAGAACCAGAACCAGAACCAGAACCAGAACCAGAACCAGAACCAGAACCAGAACCAGAGCCAGAACCAGAA
Source organism: Marinomonas sp. MED121 (assembly GCF_000153025.1). Lineage (GTDB taxonomy): Bacteria > Pseudomonadota > Gammaproteobacteria > Pseudomonadales > Marinomonadaceae > Marinomonas. The sequence continues at coordinate 1,341,041 of NZ_CH672429.1, read as the reverse complement.
CCAGAGCCAGAGCCAGAGCCAGAGCCAGAGCCAGAGCCAGAGCCAGAGCCAGAGCCAGAGCCAGAGCCAGAGCCAGAACCAGAAGAGAAGTCAGAGGTCAGTACAAGTCAAACGCAAAACCCGCTGTTAGATACGAGTCCAGATGGCAACGCCAGTTTGACTCAAAGTAAGATGACTACAGGAATCAGTAGTAATAGTTTTGCCGCAGGGGGTGGCAGGGGGGCTAAAGGTGATGTTTCTTATGGCAGTCTCGTAAAGGCTAAAATTGCCAGTAAAAAAGTTTACCCTAGGGCATCTAAGAAACGAAACGAAACAGGTTTAGTCTTGGTACAAGTGACGATTTCACATAAAGGTGATTTAGTCGAAGTGAAGATATTAAAAAGCTCAGGGTTAAAGCGTTTAGATAGGGCAACATTGAAAGCTGTAAAAAGAGCGGCACCTTTCCCTGCGCCAACACACCTAGCCTCAGGTCAGAACTTTATTAGCAGAATTCCAATAGAGTTCTTATTAAAATAGTGAGTAAGTGCTAACCTGTTGTTCACTTTAATATCTTTTAACTGGTTTTTGTTAAGACATAAAAAAAGCACTTGTTTGTAAGATGTTAACAAGTGCTTTTTAAGAATGCTAAAGCGTGAGTTTATGGCGAATCATGATTAGTCATGTCTTTTGGAATCAAGTCCATTTCGGTCAAGACTTCGTTAGCCGCACGAAATGCCTGTTGCAACGCAGGTGCGCCACAATACACACCTGTGTGTAGTAGGGCTTCTTTAATTTCGATTAGGGTACAGCCATTATTAATTGCGCCACGAATGTGACCTTTAAGTTCTTCTGGTGCTTTTAAGGCGACTAAACAAGACAAGGTCAACAAACTTCTCGTTTTACGATTAATCGCGTTGCTTTGCCACACACTGCCCCAGCAATGTTCATTGATATAGCTCTGCATATCTTCAGTGAACAAATTGCTTTGATTCATTGCTTTATCGACAAAAGCATCACCCATTACTTCACGACGTGTTTGTTCACCTGAATTCATTCTAGCCACCACTTCTACTTAATTAATTTCGTTCTGTTATAAGTATTAATAGCATTAATGTTGTGGTGTTTGATAATAGATATTTGTGATGTTTAAAATAATTAAAATTCATGTTGCTGATAAGTGTTCATTCGTTTTTGGTATGTGAAATACAAACAGTCTAATTCGAATTAGCTAAGGTTGGTGCAAACAGGGTTTTAGCCGTTTTTCCTGGAATCTCTTTGGCTAATTTTGGCACGAGATAGCCAGGTAGGTTTGCCGCAACTTGGCCCATCAATTGTTGGGCTTGATCAATGGTGATATCAAAATGAGATGCCCCTTCGACAGGGTCTAAAGTGAACATATAATAAGGTAGGATATCTGCATCAAATAAGGCTTCACTGAGTGCGATTTGGGCCTCTGCTGTATCATTGACATTTTTTAGTATCACGCCTTGATTTAATAGTCTGACCCCTATTTTTGCTAGCTTAGAGCAGGCTTCGATTACCTTACCATCAATTTCATTTGCATGGTTGATGTGTAAAACCATGATAACTTTTAGGCGAGTTTGAGAAGCCCAATTGAGTAATTCATTATTGATTCTAGAAGGAATGACAATAGGGAGACGAGTGTGGATGCGCAAACGTTTTAATTGAGGGAGTGCCTCTAAACGTGAGATGAGCTGACTTAACTGTTTGTCTTTCATCATTAATGGATCGCCGCCACTTAATATCACTTCATTTATTTGAGGGTGAGTTTGAATGTAACTCAATAAGGAATCCCATTCTGCAGGAGCTAAATGATTGTTTGCATATGGGAAATGGCGACGAAAGCAGTAGCGACAATTAATAGCACAACTACCTGAAGTAATAACCAATATACGGCTGCTGTATTTATGAACTAATGCTTTTTTAGGGTTGTGATCAAGTTCTGCTAATGGGTCAGTGACATAGCCTTTAACTTGTTTCATCTCTTCATCAATGGGCAGTATTTGACGTAATAGGGGGTCATTTAAATTCCCTTTTTCAATGCGCTCCAAATAGGGCATTGGCACCATAAGCTGAAATGCCTTGTGTGCATGCTTACCGGTTAATACAGAAGTAAGATTAAGGTTTAATTTTTTTGCTAGCGTATCTAGGTCTTTAATTGCATGTTTAATTTCTAATAGCCAATCATTATCGTTGGTGATTGAGGTGGCAGGGATCTTATTAGTAACAAGATTGGATGAGTTAAACATAATTAAGCATTGCTTCTTGGTTAGATGGCGGAATTATCCCCGTAGTAAGAGTAAAGAGGCAAGCAGAAGTTAGAATTGCTAGATGAAAGAGGCTGATTTATCTATTGCTTATCTCATTTATAGGAGTAAACCTAGGGTTATCTATAGCCTGTTATCTAATGTATAATCGCCATCAACTTGTATGTGGTGCCTTTCGTTTTGCTAAGGTGGCCCATCTTAATATTAACTGCCAGCAGTAACAGCTGGGTAATAGAGAGAAGAGAACCTAATGGGAATTTCTGCCAGTGATATGCGTAGCGGTACTAAAGTCATGGTTGATGGCGATCCATGTGCTGTTTTAGATAATGAACATGTTAAGCCTGGTAAAGGCCAAGCTTTTAACCGCTTAAAGTTACGTAACCTTAAGTCAGGGCGCGTTTGGGAGCGTACCTTTAAATCAGGTGACTCTTTAGATTCTGCTGATGTGATGGATACTGATATGGAATATCTATACACAGATGGTGAGTTCTGGCACTTCATGGCGACAGATGGTTCTTTTGAGCAGCATGCTGCCGATCAAACTGCGGTAGGTGAGAATGTTAAGTGGCTGAAAGAACAAGAAAAGTATGTCGTTACTCTTTATAACGGCGCGCCTTTGGCGATTACGCCACCAAACTTTATTGAGCTTGAAGTAACGGAAACTGATCCAGGCCTTAAAGGTGATACTGCCAATGGTGGCTCTAAACCTGCTTATTTAACAACGGGTGCTATGGTTCGTGTCCCATTATTTATCAATATCGGTGAAGTGCTAAGAGTAGATACACGTACGGGTGAATATGTTTCTCGTGCAACAGGTAAATAAGATATTTTTACCTTAGTAACAGACAAAAAGAACGAGTGTATAAACACTCGTTCTGGATGTTTAATTTAGTAGTTCAGCAATGCATCCCTATCTATTAATACATCGTGATTGATAACTTATTTAGGTGATAGACGATCTTTTTTAATCGCCTTTTAAAACAATACACATCTAGTATTGTTCTTTCGTTTTTTCAACTTTGTTTGGCATGGCCATATCTTTTAAAACGCTATCAAGCTTGGCTTATTTAGCCTTATGCTTGCTGTCTCTGAAGGCGTGCCTATTAAAATTATTTTGGATGGTTAAACCTCACTGTTTTTATTTACTTGATCGTTGCTCAAGTAGTTTATGGTCCATCAGCAAAATTTATTATATTCACGACTTACTGGATAAATTCTTGCTGAAAATTTGTTATTCGCAAACTTTATTTACCCGACTTGTTTGCATAAAAGTAAGTTAACTAACCTTACTTTTCTTAGACGATAAAACAAGCTTAGTTAGCCTTGTTTTAGTATTCCCCTGTCAATCGATTTAATGATGTTAACAGGGTGTCAACGCATCATGTGAACCAAGCTACTCCTAAGATGCGTCTAATTTTTAAATAAAAAAGCAAAGCTCTGAATTAACCAGAGCTTCGCTGGGGGGAAAAGCATAGAGCGGTCAATAGGCCATCGACCCTATGTGCTTTTCAATGCACAATTTGTCGCTGTGCAACTTCAGTATAAAGGATTATTCAATTTTTGCAGCTATAAGAATGTGAATTTCTATAAATTCATAGGCTAACAAGCTAGCCTTATCTCTTTTGTATAAACTTAAGCCTCATAAGTTTTTGTTTTCGATGATTAAAAAATAGATGTTATAATTTTTGACACTCCTAATAGCTTATTTAAGAAGTGTCTTTATGTCTCAGCCTACTCTTTGGCAGCCTAGTGCCAATATGCAAATGTTACAAGTTAGAGCAAAACTGCTGCGTGATATACGAGAGTTTTTCTGGCAAAGAGACATAATGGAAGCAGATACCCAAGTTTTGTCCTTATCCTCTATCAGTGATCCTTATATTGAAGTCTTATCTACCCAAGCAAAATGCCTAGGCCTGGAGCACACTTATTATTTACAGACTTCTCCTGAATTCGCCATGAAACGGTTATTAGCGTCAGGTTCAGGTTGTATTTATCAAGTTTCAAAAGCCTTTAGAAAGGAAGAGCAGAGCAAACAACATAGCATAGAGTTTACTATGCTTGAATGGTATCGAGTTGGACTTGATGATTGGCAGCTAATGGCAGAGGTGGAAGAATTTTTAATTAATGTCAGTCAAGATCCGAGCCTTAGGTGTGACTACAAAAGTTATCAAGAAGCGTTTTTAACTTATGCTGATATTGACCCCTTTAATGTCACCTTAAATGAATTGCAAACCCTCGCGGTAGAAACCTCAGGTTACGGCCAAGAAGAAACAGATAAAGATATCTTACTCGATGTGCTTTTTAGCAATCTGATTGAACCAAAAATAGGTCAAGATCGACCCTGTTTTATTCACAGTTACCCCGCCTCCCAAGCTGCGCTAGCAAAAATTAAACACAGCTTTGAAGGACATGAAACAGCAAAACGTTTTGAGTTATATTGGCGTGGAATGGAATTAGCGAATGGGTATCATGAGCTAACGGATCCTATAGAGCAGGCTCGTCGTTTTGAAAAAGATAATGCCTTAAGGTCAGCTCAAGGAAAAGAGGTTAGGGCGTTAGATAAAAACTTACTTGCGGCACTGGAATCTGGATTACCCAACTGTGCGGGTGTGGCGCTAGGAGTTGATAGGCTACTTATGGCGCTTAACCAAGTGGATGACATTGAAATGGTCATGCCTTTTGCTAAGCAGAGAGTGTAAATTTCATTGTTGATTTAGGGTTTAATAAGGGAATCAGTAGAATACTGATTCCAAGCTTGTATCGAAATCGGCTTGCTTAAATGGAAGCCTTGTAAATAATCAACTCCCATATCTACCAATATATCTTGCACCGCTTGGTTATGTACAAATTCTGCCTGTGTTTTTATGCCAAGTGAGTGAGCTAGGCTATTAATATGTCGCACTAGAATTTGTAGTTTAGGGTCGACATCTATGGTGCGTATGATACTGCCATCAAGCTTTAAAACATCGGGCTGAAGCTCAATCAACTTTTCCAGATTAGAATAACCTGAGCCAAAATCATCGATAGCCAGTAAGGCGCCCGCTTCTCTAAACTCAGAGACAATGGAGGTAATCCATTGATAATCATGAATACTTTCAGATTCTGTAATTTCTAAAATTAGTCGACCTTTAACATCATTTTCTCTAAAGAATTGCCTGAGTGCCTTTAAAGTGCTGACGTGTTTAAAGTCCATTACCGAAAGGTTAAGTGCAAGATGGCTATTTGGGTCTCTTCTAAGCAACTGACCACAAGTTTCTAAAACCTTAATGGTTAATTTGGGATAAAGTTGGGTTTGTTTAATCAAGTCAAGAAAGCTTGCTGGTCCGATGATTTCATTATCAATCTTGGCTCGAATTAGGGCTTCTCCTCCAACGCACTTGCCTGTTTTAGCGTCAAAATAGGGCTGAATATAGGGGAAAATATTGCCCTCATCTAAGGCTTGCTTGATTTTAACAATCCAATTTAAATTGTCTTTTTGCTGATCAACAAGATCCAAGTCCCCGTTCCAAAAAGTCAGATGGTTGGTTTCATGGGCCTGTCTTCTTGCCTCATTTGCTTTTATTAACAGATGCTCTTTTTTACAAAGTAAGTTGCCTGTACTGCTAAAAATAGAGGCAAGACCGACTGATAAGCTGATACTGATTTCGTCTGTTGCTTGGCTAGTGGTGAAAAAAGGGCTGCTCTCTACATCTTCACTGAGCTTTTCCATAAACTTATTTACTTTTCGCGGCGGCATATCTGTTTGTAGAAGTACGGCGACTTCATTGGCGGATACCCGATAACATGAAAAGTCGAGTGATAAGAAGGTGTCGCCCATGCGATTTTTTAAATAGAGGGAAAGCTGGGCTAATAAATCATCGGCAACATCATAGCCATATTGTTCGTTAATGAGGCGAAAGTTACGAATCCTAAAGAGAGTGAGATGCGTTTTATGGTCATTCTCTTCTGCGGACTGTAGACGGCTTAATAATGCAAAGCGATTCATAAGACCTGTTTGAGGATCATATAACCAATCATTTGAATCACTGTCTGTGTGTTTTGATAAATGGATTAATGCATCTCTTTCTTGTGACAGATCATTAAAAACATTGTTCATCAAATTAAAGATAGCGCTTAAAGAGTCGTCGCTGGCTTGTGCTTTGATACTGCCTTGTTTTTGCCTAACTTCATTAGGTGTTTCGCTTAACCCGATATAAGTTAGGGCATGTTGTAAGCTTTTGGTGCTGGTGTCGGATGTAAAAAACTCCCCATAACAGTAGGTGCCATTCAGTTCTTGAACTTGTGACAGTAACTTGAGTTTGCTGTTTTCGTTAAGTATTGGATCCTGATCACGACTGATGCAGTTAAAGGTAAAAATGCTTTCAGGTGGGTGCTGATATAATAGGTTCAACTTTTCCAGTGAGCCCTGCAAAGAGGGCCAAGGGTGGAAATAGACGAACTTTATTTGAGCCCCTACGGGTAGAGGTTCACTCATAATAATGCCACCATTCTCAGCGAAACTTAAAGGCACTGAATGGGTTTCTTTATGGCTTGTTTTGTATTTTAGTGCAAAGAGGTTCATCACCTTAATATCGGTACTTGAGCCATTACCAAGATAACGATTAAAAACTTGTTGGGCTGGCAGGTGATCAATTTGCTGTAGAATATTATCTTGCATAGCGGTCACCCGCATTTTTTTGCCGATATCTATGCTATCAACAAAAGCATCATTTTCAATAACAAGCTTGTCAGAAGCAAAAGCCACTAGTACGGCGTGTTCTTGCAATAATTGATCTTGATACAGTACCCAAGTCTGATTGCTACTATGAAGACCAGAAAGGCCGCCACAAAATTTAGTTTTATGGGTATTTACTTGGCTAAAAAGGCTTGAGGAGCTGATGGATAAGTCATCGGCTAAAACTATCCCTGCGGGAATGGCTTCACCCTTATGTTCATTTACAGGCTCAAATAAGGTGTGACAAGATTGATTAAGTTGGTCTTTACCAATAGGGGCGCAATTGTGAATCAGTGTTGTTGCGTTAAAATAGCTGCAAATCAAAGTCACCCCTTTAGTTTGAGGTTGACCGTTGAAAATCTGTTTTTCACTGGACATGCCAATACGACAAGCATTTGGGCAATAGTGAGTTAAAAGGTTAACCCAGTCTCTTGTTTCGATAATATCTGTATTCGCATAAAACTGTATTAAATCAGGCTGCTCTAGGCCTGTTAAAACAGTCTCAAGTTGTTGAATTGAGATACAATGAAAACTCTTACTATGCATGTTTTCTCTATTAGCTAAGTGTGAAATTTGTTTTAGGGTTAATGGCTATACAATCACAATATAAAAAAGAGCGCTAAGTTTTAATATAAGCGTTTAGTTGAACATGAATCTAATCGAGTTGTCTATTTATGTCCTACCTCAATCATAAAAATTCAAAATTTACCTTATTGCGCTGGTTATATTTTGTTCTTTTTTTCCTCAGTTTAGTCCTTATGTGGAAGGGTGGTGAGGTATTAAAGCAGAAGCAAATTGAAAACTTAAAGCAGTCTTCCAGTGCTGAATTAGCACAATTAACCAAGGTAATTGTTAGTGCGATTGAAAAGTATCAACATATGCCAACATTACTGGCAAGCAACAGTCGTGTCATTCGAGTGCTTGAACAGAGAAGCCCCCTAGATATTCAACAACTTAATGCTGAATTGGCGCAAATAAGTCGTATTACAGAGGCTTCCGAGAGTTATATTATTGCGCCCACAGGCGTCACTATTGCAGCCTCTAACTTTGATCAAGACACCAGTTTTATTGGTAAAGACTTTTCTTTTCGGCCGTATTTTAAACAGGCAATGGCTGGCTTATCAGGTCGCTATTATGCTTTAGGTACCACAACGAATAGGCGTGGATATTACTTTTCATACCCAGTAAAAAGTAAGCAAAGTATTATTGGAGTCGCTGTTGTAAAAGTGGATTTGAGTCAGTTTGAGTCTCGCTTGAAGAACAATAAATTTAACTTTTTGCTACTAGATCCTGATGGCATTGTCTTTAGTAGTTCACGTAAAGAATGGCTATATAAAACCATTAATCAGCTATCCCATGAAGAGCTTCAGCGTATTGTTGAGAGTCGTCGATATAAAACCCAAGCATTTGAAAAACTACCTATTGTTGCCGAAGAAGCGTTTGATGATGACTCAGACTTACTACAGCTATTAGATGTAAAAGAGACCCTAAAAGGTGAGGAGAAAATCGATAGAATCAGTTATTTACATCTTTCAAGTTCAATCTACTCGTTAGGCTTTAAAGTTGATTTATTGATTCCAATAACCCTAATTGAAGAAGAGATTGCTCTTTGGCGTACCATATTTATGGCCTGCTTAATGATCTTGATTTTGGTGTTAATTACCGCAAGATTAAGGCGTCGAATGCTAAGTGAGCGCTCACAAGCATTGGAAATGAGCCGACATAATCAAGCTTATATCCGTGAAATTATTAACAACACTCAAGCTGGCCTTATTACCTTAGACGCAGAGCAAAAAGTAGAATCCTATAATCCTGCGATGGAAACACTGATAGGTCACTCTTTAACAGACTTAATTGGAGTGCCTTTTCATCATTTGTATCAACCATTTTCAGGTGAACCTGGGCGGCAAACTCAACCTTTATTTGACAATGTCTCAGGGCCTCTTAATGTGACCGCTTCAGAAGGCGTGCTAAACCTTTATAGCGATGAAGGTGTTCATGACTTTAAGCAGGTTCCGGTTGAAATGACCCTGTGTAAGATGAACTTGCCCAATAGCCTTAAATATCTCGTGACTTTCCATGATATGACAGAAAGAAAGCAGTATGAGCAGGAGCTAATGCTGGCACGAAATGCCCTTGAGCATAGGGTTGTTGAACGTACCTCTGAACTAGAGCTTGCTAACCAAAGGTTGAGGGATGAAATTCAACACCATAAGGAAACCCAACAAGAGTTGATACAAACGGCAAAGTTGGCTGTGTTGGGGCAATTAAGTGCGGGCATTAACCATGAACTAAATCAGCCTTTAACAGCAATGCGTGCTTTTGCTGAAAATGGACTGACTTTTATAGAGCGAGAGAATATTCCTCAAGCTAAGGGGAATTTGAGCAAGATAGTTGGCCTTTGTAGTCATATGTCAGACATTATTTCACGGTTTAAGGTTTTTGCGCGTAAAGGTAAGTTTCAGCATTCAGCTGTCTCGTTAGATACTGTGTTGCAAGGGGCCATGACCATTATGATGCAGCGTCTTAAAGAATGTGAGATTGAGTGTATTTTGCCTGATATAGGTGAAGAAAAAGTAATGGGTGATGTGGTCTTGTTAGAACAAGTCTTGGTTAATCTGATTGCAAATGCAATCGATGCCATCATGGAGTCTGAGCATACTCAAAACCGCATTGAGTTGGTCATTGAAGCCCTTGATAGTGATAAAGGCAAATCTGCCTCATGGTTAACAATTAAAGTACGTGATACTGGTAATGGTATGGATGATCAAGTGCTGGCATCCTTATTTGAACCCTTTTTTACCTCCAAGGCAGATGGGGTTGGTTTAGGCTTAGGTTTATCAATCAGTCAACGAATTGTTGAGTCTATGGGTGGCAGAATAAGTGCCTGTAACATTACCCAGCGTCCGCATTCAGTGGGCCACAAAGATGTTAATATAGGCGCCGAATTTAGTGTGACGTTAAAGGCAGTATCATTCATTAAGGGGATAAGCTAGGCATGAGCAGTTCAGGTACAGTGTTATTAATTGATGACGAAGCAATGGTGCGATCTGCTATTTCACAAACATTAGAGCTTGAGTTATTTGAGGTGCTTGAATATGCCAATAGCAAGGGGGTGATTGAAGCGCTCTCAGTGGACTGGCCCGGCGTTATTGTTTGTGACATTAACCTTCCTGGGTTAAATGGTTTGGACTTGTTTGAGTTAGTTAAACAGGTCGATGACAGTATCCCCGTTATCTTTATTACCGGCCATGGCGATATCAGTATGGCGGTAAGTGCGATGCGTGATGGGGCCTATGACTTCATTGCAAAGCCTTTTTCAAATGACGATTTTTTAGATGTGATTCGCCACGCCATGGAAAAGCGTAAACTCACCCTAGAGAACCGCCGTCTGAGGCAAGAGTTGCAAGCGCAAAATGCGCCAGGACCTCGTATTATTGGCAATACGTCAGGCGTTAACCGTCTGCGACAAACTCTGATTCATGTGGCAGATACAGCGGCAGACATACTTATTAATGGTGAAACAGGTACAGGTAAAGAGCTGGTGGCCCGTTATATACATGAGCATAGCGGTCGTCAGGGAAAGCCTTTTGTTGCTATCAACTGTGGAGCGGTACCAGAGTCCATCATGGAAAGTGAACTGTTTGGCCATGAAAAAGGGGCTTTTACTGATGCTAAAACCCAGCGTATTGGTAAATTGGAGCACTCAAATGGTGGCACACTCTTTTTAGATGAAATAGAAAGCATGCCCATGTCCATGCAGGTGCGTTTATTAAGGGTGCTAGAGGAGCGTAAGGTTGAACGTCTTGGTTCTAACAAAGGTATCGATCTTGATCTGAGAATTCTTGCGGCCACCAAGGTGGACTTAAAAGAATTAAGTGAAACCGGGGTGTTTCGACAGGACCTTTATTATCGCCTAAATGTCGTGAGAGTGGATATTCCAAGCCTGAGGGATAGAACAGAAGATATCCCTCTTTTATGGCAGCATTTTTGTTTGGTGGCAACTGCCCAATATAAGCGTGAGTCTGAACCCGTGACGGCCTCGCGCATGCATAGCCTGATTAGTTATGAGTGGCCTGGCAATGTGAGAGAGTTGCGAAATCTGGCTGAAAGGTATGTACTGATGGGGGAGACTTGCACCTTTGAATTTGATCAAATTATTACGACCAATGAGCATAACCCTGGTGTCATGACCTTGCCTGAGCAGGTGGAAAGGTTTGAGAAAACACTTTTAGAACAAGAATTAACTCACCAGAAAGGCTCAATCAAAGGGACTATGGATGCTTTAGGGCTACCAAGGAAAACCCTATACGATAAAATGAGAAAATATGGTTTAGATAAGGACTTTTATAAATAAACCATCAGGAGTTATGAATGGTTAGCATTGTAACATTAGATGATATTGCCAAGCTTAGGGAGTCCTCTGAAGTGGAATGCAAACTTGCTCAAGGAAGAGACGGCAAAGGGCAATTACCCGATGATATTTGGGAAAGCTACAGTGCGTTTGCTAACACAGAAGGTGGCGACATCTTACTTGGGTTGAAAGAGCTAGAAGACGAAAGTTATCAACTTGCTGGTATTGAAAATACTGAAAAAGTAATCGATGAATTATGGCAAGGGCTAAATAATAAAACGGTCACTAATGCGAATCTCATTCCTAAAAACTGGATAAAAGTCGTTACCATTGCGGGTAAAAATATTATACATATTTTGGTTCCAAAAGCGGCGCCATCTCAAAAACCCATTTATATTAAATCAGACCCGCTTAAAGGCACTTATGTCCGCTTAGGCAGTGCCGATATGCAGCAAGATGCCATCACTGTGAGTCGTTTGTTAGCTGAACAAGGTCAAATTATCGACGCAGGGTTAGTGTAAAACTCAGTTGAATTTATCGCTTTAGGACACCTATGGATCTTGTTTCACATTTTCACTCTCTTGGGCAGCTTATTAGCGCGACAGCGTCAGTTCAGTTGTCGATTTTTCTCATATTAATCGCTTCTTTTACTTCATTTGTTACCGCAGTATTTGGTGCGGGTGGAGGGGTAATGATGTTAGGGGTGATGGCTCAGGTATTGCCACCTCAGGTGATTATTCCTTTACATGGTGTCGTGCAGCTTGGTTCAAATAGTGGGCGTGCATTAATGAGTTGGCGCTATATTGATTGGCGCCTCATGACACGTTTTTTACCCGGTGCAATATTAGGTATTGTGTTGGGCAGTCTCTTGCTAGTGAGTCTCTCACCCGCCGTGATTTATCTTACTATTGCGATATTTATTCTTTACCTTTGCTGGGGCCCCAAGTTACCTAAGTTGATTTTAGGCAGTTTAGGAACAGGCATTGCAGCGGCGGTCACCAGTTTTATTACCTTGTTTGTAGGAGCATCTGGCCCCTTGGTCGGTGCTTTTATCAAGCAATTACATACCTGTAAGTTCACCACAGTCGCCACCTTTGCTGCCGCAATGAGCTGCCAACACCTATTAAAAATTTCTGTGTTTCATCAAGCTGGATTTCCGTTACTTGAATGGCTTCCTTTGCTGGTATGCATGATATTAAGTGGCGCTATTGGCACCTTTATTGGCTTGAGAATATTGCAATATATTTCAGATAAAAGCTTTGAATTAACCTTTAATTTAATATTAACGGCTTTAGCTTTAAGAATGGTTTGGCAAGCTTGGGAGGCTTTTTAAGTGGGTTTGTGCTGCTTTTTTTTGGATTTACTTTAATAAGTAAAACCCTAACCTGAACTACCTCTCTTTAATCAATAGCTGCAGAATATAGTTAGGCTTAAACAGTAACATCCAATAATTAAATGCCAAGCTCGCAAAGCCAATTAAAATCAGGTGGTATTGCATATTTTGCCAAAGCGCTGCTTGTTCAATTGAAACGGCACTAAAGCCTATGTAAATGAAGCTAAATGGAAGAACACAACAGATAAGAAACATAAGCGCGCTTCTGCTTTTACATATATGAGTCGCTTGCTTTTGTGATGTTAGTGTATTTTGCATATTCAAACCTTCTCTTCATTTCAGGCACTCTACCTGCTCTTTATGACGACTCCATCCGTTGGACACTTAATGTGTTTTAGTCTTAATGAATATAACGGCAGCTTATGTCGTTACTTTATTAATCAGTGTGATATTTATAAATAAAAATAAAGGAGAAAAAATGGAGCCATTGTTGAATTAGGGTGATTCCACTCTTTCTCCACTTTTTGGATATTAGGGGGAAGCGGTAAATTCTATGTTAGCCAGCTCTCCATTCTCCTGTCTGACGATAACGGTTGAGAACTCTGGTGTGGCTGAGTAAATCACCATAAAGCGACCCGTAATATAGGCATCAGCGTGAATCGCCCAAGGGGCCATGTGAATCCCATAACCAAATGGCACCTGAAAGGCGGATACTTCATCAAGGCCTTCTTCATTGCGTTTTCCAATAATGAGATAGCCTCCACAGGTTTCATCTAAGGGCATATGAAAGTGAGGTCTATCATGGACTTCAAGGTAGGCACCACCACCCAACTCAGGTTTAAGCAAATAGTCTTGAGGATAATCTTTACCAACAGAAGTGACGGTTAAAGGAAGGTTGCCACTGGCATTAAACTGGATAGCGTCGCCAATTTTTACTAGACGAGAATGATAATAAGCCAGATGCTCTGGCGTCGCTTTCGCTATGGCAATGTTAAGGCTCTTCTCACCTTTGTTTAATAAATATCGTCCATTACCGCCTAAGATATTGGCATCATCTATGGTGAGGTCGACTTTTGTTTGCCAGTCACCCGTAAGCTTGCTTCTAGGGGGAGCAATAGGGCTAGGTAAAGGCATAACGGCAAGTTCTTCGGTTTCATACATGCCATCAAGTTGTAATTGATAAATCTTGTTAGGCTGCACATATCCAAGGTAATTCTCTGTTCGCATATAAGATTCAGGGCTAGCCCCTTGGCGATTTACCGTCAAAATAGGTACATCTTTTTGTAGGTCTTCAGGTAATGATCTTAAACCTGATAAGACATCTTCTTGAACAGTCCAATGGGCTGTTTTCATATGGAGGCTCCTTGGGAAATAAAGTGGCGCAACTGATGCGCCACCTGAGTAAAGACATTAAACCTTTACGAGTCGTTTTAGTTTGCCGCTTGTTTTAACTGGTCATCCGCTGTTTGAACTTGGCTTTTGGTCTCTGTGGTGCTGGTTTTAGCTCTGAATAGCGCAATCCCTAAATAGGCCAGCAGAATAGAAAGTAGTGGGTTAAACCAGTTAAGTAGGGCGTAGGGCGCGTAATCCAATACACTCACACCTAGAGTAGAAGCAAAGAAAGCGCCGCCTGTGGTCCAAGGAATCAAGGCCGTCGTTAAGGTTGCTCCTTCTTCTAGAGAGCGTGACATCAGGCTTCTATCCAGCTTATGTTTATCATAGGCATCACCGAATAACTGGCCGCCTAGAATGATAGACATATAGGCTTCACCCATACTCATATTGCCAAGGAAGCAAGCGAGAATGGTGGTTGTGACTAGACTGGCAGCCCGTTTCACTCGGCTTAGGATGCTGGAGATAAGCACGCGTAAAAATCCGAACTGATTTAATATGCCACCCAGTGCTAACGCCATAAGCGCCAAAGATAAAGTCCACATCATGGACGAGATGCCACCACGACTAAATAATTTGTCTAATGTACTAATACCCGTTTCAAAGGAACCGCCAGAAAAAAGTGAGTTTAAAACCGTCGTAAACTGAGCACCTTGCATCAAGATAGCAATCAAAACAGCAACTACGGCAGCGCTCATCATGGCTACTTCGGCGCTGATTTTTTTAAGGCTCATCACTAGCATTACCACAAAAGGCAGTAGGCAAATTAGGTTAATGCTGTAGGTGCTTTCTATGCCAGCTAACATTGCATTAAGTTCTGACGCCGGTAGACCATGCTCGGCATAGCTCATTCCCATGAAAGAAAAGACGACAAGGCAAACAAGGTAGGCGGGGCCTGTGGTGTAGAGCATGCCTTTAATATGGGTATATAAATCTGTACCAGAAGACATGGCAGCTAGATTGGTTGTATCAGAAACGGGTGACATCTTATCGCCAAAACAAGCACCAGAGACAACAACACCCGCCACTAGCGGTAGTGGAATCCCCATGGCTTCACCTATTCCCATAAGCACCACACCAGCAGTGCCCACAGTGCCCCAGCTAGTGCCAGTCGCAACCGACATAAAACTGCATAGAATCAGGCCTGCGGGTAAGAAGAGCGCGGGAGATATGATTTCAAGGCCATAGTAAATAAGCGCTGCGACTGTGCCGCTTTGAATAAAGGCAGCAATCAGGACGCCGATGAGAATGAAAATATAGATGGCGGATAGGGCGCCTTGTATGCCTGAGTTCATGGCATTACGAATAGACTTAAAGCCATCTTGGCTGAGTTTAAGTGCGCTAATACCTGCGATTAAAAGACAGATAAGCATTAAGCTGTGCAAACTGGTCTTTAAATAAAACAAACCTACCCCTATGACGCAAATAATTGCGCCAAAGGTTAAAAAGGATTGCCTAAAACTTGGACTTTGTAGCTGGTTAGACATCTGGGTTCTCCCACATTATTTTTATATTTAGAGCGCTAAGGCTAGCAAAAGAAAATGCTATCCCCTATCCTAATTTGCTAAACAACCTATTAGAAAAAACTAATGCCTTATGTTTATTTTACCTTCATTTCAATCCTTAAAAATATTTGAATCTGCCGCTAGGTTAGCCAGTTTTACAAAGGCGGCGGATGAGCTGGGAATCAGTCAAGGTGCGGTGAGCCAGCATATTAAGAACTTAGAAGTTCGAGCAGGTTTTGAGGTGTTTGAACGAACTGGACGACGGGTTATTCTCACCTCATCTGGGCAAGTATTATTAGATGCCGTAAAGCATGGATTAGGGCATATTCAACAGACTATTGAAGTTGAAAAGCGCAAAAAACAAACGAATGAAATCGTCATATCAAGCCAACCAGGTTTTGCGATTCGCTGGCTGTTACCGCGTATTATGGCGTTTAATCAGGCTCATCCTAAACTAAAAATCAGTGTGAATACGGTCACTAGCCCACTGGATTTTTCTTTGTATCATGCTCAAGCTGGGCTTTATTATGGCTCAAAAGAAATTAAAGAGGGTGAGACAGCCAAATTGTTTGATGAACACCTTATTCCTGTTTGCTCGGCTAAGTTTGCTGAGCAGCATAAGTTACAACCACCGTTAAATAAAAAACAGCTTGAGAAGTTGGTTAACTTGCCTTTATTGGGTGATTTAAGCCCTGTGCCACCGCCTTTTGATGATACCTGGTCCTATTGGGCTAAAGCAGTCGGAATAGACTTGTCGCTGGATCATATTGACCGACAATCCCAGTCTAATATCACCCTGCAACTGGCTGAGTTAGGCCATGGGATAGCGATAGGGCGAACCTCGTTAGTGATGGATGCGATTCAGGCTGGCAGTTTGATTGCTTTAACTCAGGCTGAGGTAAAGAACCCTTGTTATTATCAATTAGTCTCTAATCCTGCTATGCCAAAAAACAAAGCATTGAACAGCTTCGCCGCTTGGCTTGAAGTGCAATTAAAAGAAATAAGTGAGTTTAAGTTACTGATTTAAAAGTATTAACTTAAGCAAGATTCAAAAGAGCGAATATAAAAAAACGCCATGACAGGGCAGTGTCATGGCGTTTTTATTGCTTAACCAATGATTAAACTCACCATTGGTTAGAGACGATTTGAATAGGACTAATTGATGAGCTCTGGCCCCATAATGCTGTAAGGCAAGTAAGTTGATAGTGCTGGAACATAAGTCACTATGATCAGGAATACCATTAGTACAGCAACGAATGGCATAGCCGCTCTTACGACTTGCGCTAGACTCATACCGGTAATACCTGAGGTCACAAAGAGGTTGAGGCCGATAGGCGGCGTGATCATACCGATTTCCATGTTCACGACCATGATAATACCAAGGTGGATTGGGTCTATGCCAAGTTGCATCGCAATTGGGAAGACAACCGGTGCCACGATAACTAATAGACCCGATGGCTCCATGAACTGACCACCAATCAAGAGAAGTACGTTGACAGCAATCAAGAAGGTGAACCAGTTAAAGCCTACCCCAAGCATCCACTCGGTAATCATTTGCGGAATACGCTCAGAAGAGAGGGTGTGAGCAAACAACAAGGCGTTGGCAATAATGAACATCAACATGATGGTGGTTTTTGTACCATCCAGCATCACCTTACGAGATTCACCACCAAGCAAGGCAGGGAAGAAAGCACGACCCATTTGACCTAGGTTTCTTGCCCAGATAGGTAGACCTGCTAATAAACATTTGAACAAAGGCGCGTTGATCGCATGACCACGTTTGTAAATGTAGAAAATGGCAAGGGCGACACCCATTATTAGACCCCAGATAGCTCTATCACCCGAGGTAATGGTTTCGCTATCTGCTAGTGCGAAGAAGGAAAGAATTTCCCACACCAAGAAGAAAGAAACCCCATAAACACTGCCATTAAAGCCAACACGGGCAATGGCTGAATCCGACTCTTCTACCCAAGGGGTATTTTTAAGTGGCCCCATATCACGGTAAACAAAAAGCGCGATAAAGATAGAGTAAATTGCCGCAACGACCGCCGCTTCTGTTGGCGTGAAAACGCCCCCATAGATACCACCCATGATAATAACCACAAGGAACAAGCCCCAGCCCGCTTCTTTACCGCCGCGAACAATATTGCCAAACCCTTTCCAAGGTTCTGCTGGAAGTCCTTTAATACGCGCAACCACATAGATGGCAAGCATCAACATACCGCCGGCTAATAGGCCTGGAAATACCCCCGCTAGGAACATACGACCAACAGATACGTCGGTTGCAGCCGCGTACACTACCATTACGATAGAAGGTGGGATCAAAATACCCAAGGTACCTGCATTGGCGATAACACCTGAGGCGAATTCTTTTGAGTAACCTACTTGGCGCATCCCCGCAATGGCGATGGTACCGATAGCCACTACGGTTGCAGGCGATGAACCTGATAAAGCGGCAAACATCATACAAGCGAGTACCGATGCCATGGCCAAACCACCACGGAAGTGACCCACTGCGGCAATCGCAAAGTTAATCAGTCGTTTCGCCACACCACCTGTAGACATAAAAGACGATGCCAAGATAAAAAACGGGATCGCAAGTAAGGTGTAATGCTGGCCTGCTCCAAATAAGGATAGGGCGATTGATGATAATGAATCGTGAGAGAAAAAGGTCACGAATAAGATAGAAGATAGACCTAAAGATATACCAACAGGTACCCCGATAAAGAGTAACCCTAGCACTAGGCCGAATAAAATTAATGATTCCACAACGAGCTCCTTAGCCGCAAGTTAGATAGGTTAGTCTTTTAAAACGTCTTTATTTTCGTCAACCAGATCTTGTGCTTCATGACCACTGATCAGCATGTCTCTTTCGCCTTTATAAATGGCGATGAAAGCTTGGATCGAGCGGAAGCAAAGCATGGCTAAACTTATGGGTAAGATCACCAAGACTAACCAGCGGTGAACACGGGGTTTAATGTCTAATAACTCTTGCAGGAACACAGGGTATCTTAACTCTTCAGAGCCAATGCCGATCTTGAACATCTTGCTCCAGTATTCGATGGCGCCGCCTCTTACTTCAACATTCAGTAGGGTTAGCCAGGTAGAATCTAGCAGGATAAAACCATACATCATGGCGGCGAATGCACCTGTGAGAGAGAGCACTTTACGGGCTTTTGAAGGAACCGCATTAAGCACAATATCCACCCCTAAGTGTAAACCGGTTTTGATGCCGTAACTCATGCCCAATAGGATTAACCATGAAAACGCGATGGTGGTAAATTCGAGTGCCGCATGCCAGCCAGTATTAAAGCCATAACGGGCAATAACCTGTCCAAACGAAACGAGCATGATGGAGGTAATAACCAAAACCATGAGGTTTTCTTCAGCCTTATCCACGGCGTTTGGATAGCGCTTCTCTAATCCCCAGAGAATCAGAATAAATAGTAATAGATAGAAGTGTGGCCAATATGCCATGACAGTCTCCAGACTCGTATTCAGATAGACGGTAACTTAAAACGGACCTTACCCCACGGATCGAGTCAGCATGGGATAAGGCCAAACATGTGTGTACTTTTAGTGCTTAATGGAGATAAAACAGTACACAAAACTGGGTGAAAGGTAGGAGATGAAGGCCCTACCTTTCATTAGCAGGTTAGGATTCAGCTGCTGCTTTGACTAGGTCTTTACCGATATATTTATCAAATTGAGACCAAACTGGCTTCATAGTATCAACCCACTCTTGACGTTGAGCTGGTGTAAGGGAGTTAATCTTACCGCCTGCTTTCAAGATGTTGGCACGGTTAGCTGCTTCTTTTGCTTTAACCGATTGGTTTGCTTCTTGAGTGACGTCATTGGCAATTTGCATAAACTGAGTACGAGTGCTGCTATCTAGACTGTCCAGGAACTCAGAAGAGGTCATGAACAAGTAAGCCAATAGCTGGTGGTTGGTTTCAGTGACACTGTCTTGTACTTCAAAGAATTTCTTAGTGTAAATGTTAGACCAAGTATTTTCTTGACCATCTACAACGCCTGTTTGTAGCGCGCCGTATACTTCTGAGAAAGACATCGCTTGTGGTGAACCACCCATTGCCGAAATCATCTGCTTAGCAACATCAGAGGTTTGTACACGGAATTTCAAGCCTTTAGCATCACTTGGTACTTCAAGTTTTTTGTTGGCTGAGAAGTATTTCATGCCAGACATCCAGTAACCTAAGCCAACAAAGCCCGCGTACTCATCCATTTCGGTTAGTAGCTCTTTACCTTCGGTTGATTGGGTGAAACGAATAGCATGGTCCATATCTTTAAAGATGAAAGGTAGATCGAAAACCCCATACTTGTCTGTATAAGAACCGAATTTAGATAGGGAAGGCGCTAATAATTGAACATCGCCAAGTAGCAGTGCTTCTAGCTCTTTACTGTCACCAAACAAAGTCGAGTTTGGATAGAGTTCTACGCATAGTTTACCGTTCATTTCTTTGTTAACACGGTCTGCGAACTTGTTAGAGGCAACCACTTTAGGGTGAGTTGTACCGCCTGTTACATGGCTAAACTTTACAACACGTTCACCTGATTCGCAGCTTGCTTGAGCACCAGTGGCAGCAAGTGTTAGAACGGCAGCAGAAAGAGCAAGATTAAATTTTTTCATTTTTATTAGACTCCGACAGGATACTTATTATTGTTTGTCTGTATTGGTCAAAAGAGACATAAGACGCCTTCTCTATTTGGCCATTATTGCCTTATACATCTGTGTAAATGGCAGATAACTTTCTGTGTTACGTCCTGTCTATAGCAGAATAAATGCCAACTTTTTAACATCTTATTAACCTATTGAAAATAAAGGAAAATATTATTTAAGTAGGTTAAAGGTTATATTTTTTAATGGCGGGCTTGGGTGTAAATTGACTCATCTAGATTATTTTAATGGGTGGAATGCCACCCATGATAAAAATATATTCACGTTCATTTTGTTATTGGTTGGTAAGCTATTGATTTGATAGCTTAAAAAAATGTATTTAGAAAAGGGAGAGTTGAATCTCTTGTAAATACTAATGGGGAACTGAACGTTTAGAGGCCATGGATTATGGCAAGGTAAGTAATGGGGGTAAATTCACCCAAAAAATTATTATAATAAAATCAATTGTTTAAGGTTAATGTTTTGAACTTTCTTAGTTAATTTTAATAAACTGAGTATCAATCTAATAAAACATTAAGTTTTTACATAAAAGGCTAATTTAGTCTTAATGGTTTTACCTTGAATTGACTATGCTTTAAGAGAGAATGAAATTGATTAGTGGGTTTTCTATGAAAATGTCTCGTATTACTCGTTTAATTTTCTGCAAACTATTATGTGTGTCGGTATTGAGTTTAGGGCTAGTCTCTTATAGCAAGGCAGACCCTTTGGTACTGCTCGCTGATCACTTTCCTCCTTATGAATTTGCTAACCCCATGGGTAAAGCATTAGGGTTTGATGTTGAGGTGATCGATCAAGTTTTCAAAGCTATTAATGTGGATGTGCAGTTTAAATTTGTACCTTGGAATCGAGTCATTAATACAGTTAAAAAAGGGGACGCTGCCGGTTACTTCTCTTGTGCCTATAAGGCAGAGAGAGAGGCTTACTCTTATTACTCAGATGTTCTAAGCACAGCAACACAGGGTATTATTGTTAAGCGAAGTTATGATGTATCTGGGGTTCGTTACGTATCGGATTTAAAAGACATACGCATAGGTTCTGTAGAAGGCTATGCGGCAAATAAATATTTAGATGAAGCGGGCATTAAATTTGAAAAAGTAGGGCATATTAGTAATGCTTTTCCCATGCTCTCACGTGATCGTATTGATGGGTTATTTTTAAGTCTAGAGGCGGCAATGTATCTAGCATCTGAAGCAGGTCTTAGTGATCAATTAGCCTATATTCCAATGCAAGATATTCCTGTTAGAAAGTATTACCTCTGCTTTAGCAACCAGTTAGAAAACTATAAAGAAATCGCAGCGAGATTTAATCAAAAGCTAGCTGAGTTTAGAGAAGATGGGACCTATGAAATGATTCATGACAGGTACCGTTAATCAAAACTGGTTTCTTAACAGAATCGAAAAAGTTTGAGTTGAACGTTGTTAACGTTCATGTTGAGTTTATAGAAGGTTAAGCGCCACAGACTGCCTAAGCGCCTTGTCTATGGCCTTTTTCGAGAGCAGATTAAATTGAGTAAAGTTAGCCGCTCTTATTGGCTTTAATGCCGCTTCCTCCAACAGTGCCATTTCTTGGGCTTGGCCCATTTCTTTTTTTGCTATAACGCTACGATACAACTGAGCTCTAATGGTTTCATAGGGTCTGTGGTGATGGGCAAAGAGGTTAAGGTCTTGTATATCTTTTGCAGCTTCAAGTGCTTTAAAAGTGCTCATTTCTAATGGTGAAAATTGGTAATGGCTAGCACTGTTTTGCTTTAAAGCTTGGGCAAGTTTGCCATCAATTTCAGGATAATCTCTTTCTAAATTTTGCTTAAGATTGGATAGATAGAAAGCGTGATAAAGACAGGCTTGCTGTTCTGCTTTGCTATTTAACGGTTTTAGCATCATCACTGAATAACAGCCACTTGCTTGATCTCTTGCTGTTCCTAAGCGAACGCAAATAAATCCATTTTTTTGCCAAAAATTCACTACATCAAAAGTGGCGGCAAAACTCGCTGATAAAAAGTCGATCTTATCTTCTATCCCTGTCTGGCCGATTTTCGTGAGTAGCTTGCTGGCATACCCTTGCTGTTGTAAATGGCTTTGGCTGGCAATACGACTGATACGCCAGTAACTATAATCACCCGCATCTAAATGACCTTCATGGGCTAATAAAGATTGAGGTAGAAGGTGTCCTCTTGGTCGTCTAATTCCCTCTGCAACGGCTTTAGCCAGAGTTGCTTCTAATAGACCTTCTTCACTGATGATAGCTGTAGAAATAAGCTGGTTTTGATCTTTCATTAACCAGGTGTTAACACTGGGGTCATCCAAAATCCACCTTATATCATTAGGTGAGGTTTGGTAGTGTGCACTTACTAACAGATTGAAGCAGCTTTCTAGGCTAAGGTAATATTTTTGCCAATCCTTATGATGAATCTGTTGATATAGAGGGGCTTTATGCACAGCGTTTGTTTGGGGTGAGTCGCTATCCTGCTGTAGTAATAGTTGATTGATAAAAGCTTCTAACGGATCGTCGCTTTGCCAGCGTATAGGTTTAGTTAGTTCAAGCTGTTCAAAGGACTGACTCTTCGTTTTGAGGTAAGTTTTAAATTTAAGGCCAAAGCCTTTGCCAGCCCCTTCATAACCATGGTCGGTTGATGAAAAAACTAGCTGATGATAGTGCTCAAATAAGGCTTTAAGCATAGGTAAAGGAAGGGCTGCTGCTTCATCAACAATTAATACATCTATGTCTTGCGGTGTGTGTATCAAGCTATCAGGTGAGTAGAATAATCCTTTGTGTGTTTCTGCTTGAAGGGCTTTTTGATAGCTTAATTCTACTTGGGTAAGAGCGGCCTTGTTAGGGCCTGTTATAGCAAGCTTAATATCACCTTTAGTTTGATGTATTTTAGCTAACGCTATACCCAGTGCTGTGGACTTTCCTCGTCCTCGATGGGCGATTATTAAGCGACTTGAAAACACTGGCTGATTGGCTTTCTTTTTGGCATGTGCATTTAGCGAAAACTCAACAAGCGCTTGAATCAGTTTTGTTTGCTCATCAGTGGCAACTAACCCTTGATTGGCTGCTATTTTTGGAAGAGGTGAGTCAGGTAAATCATTAGCAGATACTTTTCGCAGCTGAACATGGCTAGAATTTAATTTATGCCAAAAGACGTGTTTAAAATTTGCGAGAGCATCTTTTGATGTTAATGGCCAAGGCAAATATTTTGCCTGTTCAATATCCTCTTGATTGAACCAAGTTTCTTGGTTTCTTAAGGATAAAACTAACACACCACCTCCCTTAATTGTGCCTGCTATCAGGCTAATGGCAGAAGCGGATAAGCCTTCTTCTATATCTAGAAAAACTGCTTCGTGGCTTTGCCCTAAAACTTGCTTAAGATTTTTGTTGGGAATACGAAGACAAGTTTCTAACTTAGGATGCTTAATTGGATTAAATACATCAAGATCCGGTGCGGCTAAAATAGGCTGGCGCGCGTTTTTACTCAGGCTGAAAAAGTACGCAAGACACGCATCAAGATCGCCTTCAAGGAGTAAAAAGTGACGATGATGTTGAGCAGGGTTGATGTCTGGCATAAGGCAGGAGTTAGTCGATAAGCATAAGATGCCTAATCATACTCGCCCATCTAGCTTGTGCTCAAGCAAGATAAGAATCTAAATGCGTAAAGAAAAGGCCTAGCACAATAGTGAGCTAGGCCTTAGTTCTATCTTTTATTTTAGTTTGAAAGAGCTTAAATCTTGTTGTAATTGCTGGCTTAACGCTTTGATATTTTGACTGTGTTGGCCTGATATCTCAGCTTGAGTGAAGGTTTCGCTGGAGCTGGTTTTCATTTCAAGACTACTGCTACGTATTTGGCCTGATGCCGCGCTTTGTTCCTCTGTGGAAGCTGCTACAGAAGACATTCTCGCTTCAACCGTACTAATAGAAGATTGAATTTGAGCCAGTAGTTGACCTGCTTTACTGGCTTTTTCAACACTGTCAGCCACTTGTTCACTGCCAGAGGCCATGCTGCTAACTGCCGATTGGCTGTTTTGTTGTAGGCTATCCACAACTTTGCGAATCTCTTCGGTAGATTGTTGTGTTCTCTGAGCTAATACTCTAACTTCGTCAGCAACAACGGCAAAACCTCGACCTTGTTCACCGGCACGCGCGGCTTCTATCGCCGCATTCAAAGCCAGTAGATTAGTTTGTTCTGCAATCGCATTAATCACATCGACCACATCACCAATGCTTTTACTATTCGCTTCGACTTCTTGAATAACATCCGAAGCATGGGTGAAGGCATTAGCAAGCTCTCCTACCGTGGTTTTCACCTCTATCATGGCATCATTACCATGATTAGTGACCACACGGGCATTGACAGTTTCTTCGGATACTTCATTCGCTGTATTCGCCACATGTTCAATTGAAGTGGCAACCTGATCAATCGCAGACGCAACCTGTAAGCTTTCAAGCTCGTTTTTACTGGATTGTTGTTTGAGTTGGTGGTTAGCCTGGTCAATGGAATGAGAGGACTCGATCAACAATTCACTTGAGTTTCTTACCTGAGTAATAACGCCGATAAGACCATCTCGCATAGCCGTAATATCTCGTTTTAATAGGTCCATTTCATTTTCACTGGCGCGGCTATTTAAGGCTTTAAAGCGGAAGTCTAGCTGGCCTTTACCTAGCTGCTCTAAACCTTGGGTGATTTCTTTCATAGGTTTAAGTGAGCGGCGAATAATGAACCAAAGCAGCGCTGAAAGCAGCAAGGCACCGATAGCAGACAAAATACCTAGCTTAATGATATTGCTTACAATAATGCCTTGATATTCATCACTGTAGAGTTTGATCGCCACTACCCAGTTCCAGCCTTCTACTCTTTGATAGACGGCTTTCGCGTTTTCTACTTCTTGATCTCGTCCTGCTATTTTTGCCTGATAAGTGATACTGCCATGCTCATCTTGATACATTTTTGCAAAGGTTGTTTTTAGATCTGGTAAAACTTGATATAAGTTTTTGCCCGCTAATGAAGGGTGTAGAAGCAATTGTGCTTCATTTTTACCCGTATCTGTTATAAAAACATAGCCAGATGAGCCAAAGGTGAGCTTGCCAAGGGAATGGTTTATTTCATCTAAGATATCATCATAGGCAACGCCAATATAAAGAATGGCAATGGTCTTACCGGCTTTAACAAGGGGAAGGTATTTGGTCATGTAATTCTTGTTGAACAAAAAGGCTTTTCCCACATAAGCTTGACCGGAAATTAGCGCTTGATAACCCGGGTGTTGTTTGCCTAAATAGGTGCCTATCGCTCTGTTTCCATTCTCTTTTTTAAGCGAAGTTGTTGCCCTTAGAAAATCATCTCCATCACGTACAAAAATTGTTGCAGTGGCGCCTGTTGCTTGGGTAAATTGATCAATTTTTTTGTAGTTTAGGTTAAGGGTTTCACCGCTTAAGCTAACAAGAGGGCTATCTATTGAGCCAATTTTGATCGTTTTATTAGGATTAACGTCTATGTCTTTAAATTCGTTATTCAATACGGCAGATAAGGTGTGCGTCATTTGCATTATTGCTTCAAATCTTGCTTCAAGCTGTGAGGCAATTAGGCTAACTTCTTTTACTTGATGGGTATCTGAAACCTGATTAATTTCTTTATAAAATACAATAGAAACAACCAGTAAAAAGATTGAGATGGCGAGAACAACACTTAAAAGCGCACTAACGCTTAGCTGTCTTGGCAGTGACCAGCGAGAGTAAAAATTAAACATTACCTATCCTTTGTATGATGAATATCGCTTTAAATGAGAATGATTATCAACTAATAATTTATATTGAATTCTTCTAACTGTAAATAACAAACAGTTACAAAATAGGGGCAATCTTACATTTTTGATTATTTATTGCACTATAAAAACGATTAATTTTAATAAAAATTTCTTTTAGAACAATAAGGTAAGTTTTAGGTAAGTATTAAGAGAGGAAGACTGCTTGTTAAGGAAAGAAGTTAGATATCATGTTTGGAACAGCTAAAGGTCTTTATAGAAGACCCTTAGCTATGTGTTGTTAGCTGATTTCAAAAGTACTTAAATCCCTTTGCAATTGATTCGTAAGTTGTTTGATATCGGCTGTATGTTGAGAGGATGACTCCGCTTGGCTAAAGGTTTCGCTGGCACTATTTTTAAGCGAAAGGGTGCTCACCTTAATTTGTGAACTGGCGACGCTTTGTTCTTCGGTGGAAGCGGCAACCGAGCCCATACGTACCTCAACTTCGCTGATAGAGCTTTGAATCTGAGTTAATAATTGCCCAGCGTCAGCCACTTTATCTATGCTTTCTAATACTTGTTGATTGCCCTTAGCCATATTATCAACGGCTGCTTGAGTATTGGTTTGCAGCTTTTCAACCACTTGGCGTATTTGCTCAGTGGAAGATTGAGTACGTTGGGCCAGTACTCGAACCTCATCTGCCACCACAGCAAAACCACGGCCTTGTTCGCCTGCCCTTGCTGCTTCTATGGCTGCATTGAGTGCAAGCAGATTGGTTTGTTCTGCAATACCATTAATTGTATCCACAACCTCTCCAATTCCTTGGCTGTTTTCTTCCACCTCTTTGATGATATCTGATGCTTGATGAAAGGCCTGGGATAATTGAGCTACGGTCGTTTCAACTGCTTGCATAGCCGTATTGCCTTCACTGGAAATGATACTGGCGTTAGTGGTTTCTTGGGATACCTGATTCGAATTGTTTGCGACTTCTTCAATCGATTGGGCAACTTGAGCAATGGCAGATGCTACATGCAAGCTCTCCTGCTCACTATGGCTTGCTTGGCTTTTTAATTGGGAATTTGCATTATTAATAGAGTCTGAGGATGAGATCAATCTTTCACTGGAAGTCCTAACCTGCTTAACCACCATAATTAGACCATCTCGCATTGCTGTAATGTCTCGTTTTAATAAATCGATTTCATTACGACTTGAACGGTGGTTAAGGGATTTAAAGCGAAAAGTAAGTTGTCCTTTACCAAGTTTATAAAGACCTTTAGTAATCTCTTTCATGGGGGCCAATGCGCAGGCAATTTGCAAACATAAAGCCAAGCTTAAAAGTGCAGCGCCGATAATGCTGATAATGATGATGGGCATAAGCTTTTCTTGGATGGTGGCTGAATATTCATCTTCATAGGTTTTAAGTACAGCGACCCAGTTCCAACCTGCTACTTGATGAAAAAACACCTTTGAAGGCCTTGCTGTATCACCTTTGCCTGTAATTTTTAATGAATAAACGGTACTGCCTTTTTCTGCTTGATAGAGTTGTGCGAAGGTGTCTTTTAGGTCTGGGAAAAGGCTATAGAGGCGCTTGCCAACTAAACTTGGATGTATGGTGAGTAGCGATTCTTTGTCGCCTGTATCTGTGACATAAATATAACCAGATAAGCCTATTTTTATAGCACCAATTTTTGCTTGAATATTGGCAAGTGCATCCGAGTAATCGAAGTAGGTGACAAGGAGTGTATTTTCTTCAATTTTGGGTGACTCAAGTCGTTGAAAATTAACTAAATAATGAGATTGGTTAAAAGACAGTTTCTTTTCAACCTTATTGCCTTGGGATAAGAGGCTAAGCTCACTTTCAGTTAAATTAAGTGTTTTTAAGCTGGCTGGAAGATCAATATTACCCAGAACCTCTTTATAGGCATTGTCTTTATATGCAAAGAGGCTGAGCTTTAGCTCTGTGCCCTTGGTTATTTGATTTAAATATTGCGAGTCGAGAGGGGCTTGGTTTAACCAAAAGATTGGGCTGTTGCCTTGCTGCTTTATGATTAATGGCGAAAGACCTTGGATAGCGGCTTGTGTGAGGAGGTTCGCACTTATTTGGATCCCCTTAAAATCAGACTCTAATTGTTGTGCAATCAGACTAATTTCTTGAGATTGATGGTCATTGGCAATTTCATCAATGGCGTGATTAAAGACCCTTGAGATCAACAATAATAATAACAAAATAAAGAGTGACACTGAGATAAGCGCACCTAAGCCTAACTGCTTGGGTAATGACATCCTTTTTAACGAGAAATTCATGTGGTCTTCCATTTTGGTTAAGTAAGAAAAATTCACAGCGCCAAGTTGGGTGACGCCATTGCAAAATCAGTGTGTCATTTAGGCTCATTTATCCACTCTTGTGCTGGGGCTGTTATCTTTCGATAACATCGTGGGGGAATAAGCCTTGCCTTCGTTGTTTATAAATTAATTAGTTGTCTATAAATTAAACAGCAATATAAGTGTAATCTTCCTTATTGAAGCTCTCATCGTATATTCATTTTTTGTGTTATTTGATTGATCTTAATCATAAAATCAGCGGATTAATTAGCTTTTTTTTACTTCTTTTATCGTCTCAATCAAGGTTGGGTTTATTGACAGAAGAGGCAAAATTTAAAAGAGAAAACCAACGATTTTTTAAGAATGATTAATCGTTATTTTTGGTTACTAATGGCCCAATAAGGCTGACAGCCTCTATACCTATTACTTATGCTAGACGTACTCAAAGGTCGTCTGTGAGTAATTCGCAGCTTCCTTCGGTTGCGCGGTTTATAATTGATGTGTCGCTCATGAATACCTTGCTAAGCGAGAGTCATCTTTGCTTAGTTTTGAATGAATAGCCGTTTTTTTGATAATTAATAGATATAAAAGGCATGGGAAATACGAGATATCCAATCTGAAAAACGACAGGTTAGGTTTATAAAAATTGGTTTTTAAAGGGCAGCACCTATGAAAGGTAAACAGAAATCTATTTGCTTAAGTGTTTTTGTTTTCGTCTTAATGACCTTGCCAATAGCGAGTAAGGCTCAGTCTTTGCTGGTAGGAACAGGTGAATTCCCCCCTTATATTAGTGCCACTGAAGAAGGTGGAGGGCCTATTGCTCAAATTGTTAGACAAGCTTTTTTAAACGTTGGCATTGATATACAAGCCCGTTATTTACCATGGAACCGCTCTTATGCAATGGCCCGTGACCTTAAGCTTGATGCAAGCTTTCCTTGGTCTCCCAATATCCAGCGTAGCAGTGATTTTTATTTTTCCGATCCTCTCTATCGATTTCAACGAAGAGGCTATGTACTGGCTGGCTCAAAGTTAAATATCTTTAAGGATGACAATATTCAAATGTGTCATCCCATTGGTTATGAGCGTTTAGGCTATGAAAGTGAACTATTAAAGGATAATCGCGCCAGCTTAATCGAAACGCCGGATATGGCTCAATGTTTTGTCATGCTTAAAGCAAAAAGAGTGGATATCGTGGTGAGTGAGACAAGAGAGAGCCAAGAATATATTAAGAAAATTTTTGCGTCACCTGATGACGTCATTCGTTTAGAGCAGGTATTTCATGAATATGATAATCACCTTGTTGTTTCTAAAAAGCACCCTGATGCTGCAAAAATATTGCAGCAGTTTAACCAAGGGTTGCAGCAGCTAAAGCTGTCAGGAAGGTATCAAGAGATAATCCAAGCCAGTAAATTAAATTGATAAAATAGGGACATTTGTCAATTTTTTTGAGAGAGTAATAGCTTAAGCGAGTTTTTAGGTGTTCATTTTTTATCACTGAGGAAACCATGTTTAAGTTCTTTGTTGGCAAATTAAAGCCTTATCTATCTAGTTTAAGACGCCGCCTCGGTCTCTTTGTTTTCTTTTGCTTTACCCTTAACCTACCCGTTTCTGCTTCCTCGTTAACATTAAGTACAGGTGAGTTTTTACCTTATACTTCAGAAAGTCTCAAAATGGGAGGTCCCTTATCCCAAATTGTCATTGCCGCGTTAGCAAAGAGTAATCATAAGGTAGAACTGCTTTTTACCCCTTGGAAACGGACATATAAACTCGCCGAAAATAATCGAGTTGATGGGTCCTTTCCTTGGTCAGTTAAAGCTGAGCGACAGTTGCATTTTTTATATTCAAAGCCGTTATTTATCTTCGAACATAGAGCATTTTCTCTTAGTGGAACTGAGGTGAATTTAGCGAAAACGGCGACCAAAGGAAGTATCAATCTGTGTCGACCGCAAGGTTATACGCTTCATGGGTTAGCAGAGGAGCTTATTGCAACAGGCGTTGCTCAGCATTTCGTGCCGCCTGATGTCGAAAACTGTTTTGAAATGCTTAAAATCGGTAGAGTCGATATTGTGGTCGTCGATCGATTGGAAGGGATTGAAATGATAGGCAAACTCTTTTCTAATCCTGATGAAGTCAAAATGTTGGACAAGGTTATCCATAAATACTCAAATCATTTCATTATTTCTAAACAACACCCTCAAGCAAACGCATTAATAAAGGACTTTAATAAGGGCCTAGATCAAATGATGGAAACAGGTGAATATCAAACAATACTCTTTGATGAATTAGGTTTGTAATTTTGCTTTAGTGCCACAAGAGCTTCATTTATGAGGCTTTTTTCATTTAGGCCTGAGTGTAATCTATTCTATAATTATCTTTATCGGTCAGTCGAAACTCGATAGAGTATCAACTAAGGAATGATTAACTTATTGTTTTTAAGTTTGGTCTAAATGGATTCAGTAAATAGCGTTGCCTTTTGGAGAGTACTAAATGAAAAAGATTAAAAATGAGGCCCAATTAGCGAAAAAAGCGGTTGAAGTGGGCGAAAAGTATGCTCTAAAACGAGGTTATTCAGGCTTTAGCGCCACTATGTCAGCTAATGAAAAAGTGGAAGCCTTATATCGCTTATTAGTATTGGATAAATTGTTAGTGGCTTTGCCACCAGATAAAGAAGACCTGCCTAACATGAAACACAAACTCGCACTTTGGATTCAAAAAGTGCTACCTAAAGATGACCCGTTACTTGCCTAGCCAAATTTTAAGATGATCTGAGTTGAACTTGGGTCATCTGCACTTTCCGCTCATTCCTCAATTAATCACTGCTTTTATCTGATCTTTATTGGGTATTTATCTAGTTCGTATTTAATTTCTCTTGAATATATGTTTTTACATATATATGATAATTCGAATATCTGAAAAATCATATATAAGGAATCGCATTTGGATGCCATCACATTATTAAAGTGTCTAGGGGACTCGACTCGTTTACGTATCTTACTACTGACGCTAGAAGAGTCGGAGTTATGTGTGTGCGAACTTGTCGAAGCCTTAGAGCTAAGCCAGCCCAAAATATCTAGGCATCTTGCCCTAATGAAAACAGCTAACCTTTTGAACGATAGACGTCAGGGGCAATGGATTCATTACCGCATAAATGACGCTTTACCTAAATGGGCATTAAACATTATTGATAATGCGGCAGAAGGTTATCAAGAAGAGTTAGCATTTGATAAAGCACGGTTGGCAAAAATGGGTGATAGACCTGAACGTGTCATAAAGTGCTGTAACAATGATTAAAAACTAAGTGAGAAAAGTGATGACGATTAAAGTAGGTATAAACGGTTTTGGACGTATGGGTCGCTTAGCACTGCGTGCTGCTTGGGATTGGCCCGAATTAGAATTCGTGCAAATTAATGATCCAGCAGGTGACGCGACAACCTTGGCTCACTTGTTAAATTATGACTCTGTTCAAGGGACTTGGCAGCATACCGCTGAGGTCGAGGGTGATGAGATTCACATTGGCAGTAAGCTGATTAAAACTTCACAAAATAAAACGATTGCAGAAACAGACTGGTCTGCTTGTGATCTTGTCATTGAAGCATCCGGTAAGATGAATAAAAAAGCACGTCTTGAAGCTTATCTTGAACAGGGTGTGAAGCGTGTTGTTGTGACGGCACCGGTTAAAGAAGAGGGTGTACTCAATGTGGTGATGGGGGTAAATGACGAAGCCTATGACAAAGACATTCACAAAATAGTCACCGCAGCGTCTTGTACCACTAACTGCCTTGCCCCTGTGGTAAAAGTGATCCATGAATCACTGGGGATTAAACATGGCTCAATGACCACTATCCATGACATTACCAATACCCAAACTATCTTGGATGCGCCCCATAAAGACTTACGACGTGCCCGTGCTTGTGGTCAAAGTTTGATTCCGACAACAACCGGTTCTGCAACGGCAATTACTCACATTTTTCCGGAACTAAAAGGTAAGTTGAATGGCCACGCTGTGCGTATTCCTTTGGCAAATGCATCTTTGACTGATTGTGTTTTCGAAGTCAATAAGGCGACTAACCAAGCAGAGGTCAATCAATTACTGCAAGCCGCAGCGGAAGGCGAACTGAAAGGCATTCTTGGTTACGAAGAAAAGCCATTAGTATCAGTTGATTATAAAGGTGATAAGCGCTCAGGCATTATTGATGCGTTATCCACCATGGTGGTAAATGATACTCAGGTAAAACTGTATGTCTGGTACGACAATGAGTGGGGTTATGCCAACCGAGCGGCTGAGCTTGCCTTGAAAGTTGGTTTGTCTGATCAATCATAAGTGAGTTAACCCAGAGTTTTTGATGATGCAGATGATAGAAAAATTCAAACAATTGCCTGAACTATTCAGGCAATACCTTTTGGTTACGACAAACTATTGGTGCTTTACCCTGACTGATGGTGCTTTACGAATGCTGGTGGTGCTTTATTTCTACCAGCTTGGTTATGGCGCATTAGAAATAGCCTTGTTGTTTGTTTTTTATGAGTTTTTTGGCGTGATTACAAACCTGTTTGGTGGTTGGTTAGGGGCGAGAATTGGCCTTAATCGAACCATGAATATTGGTTTGTTTATCCAAATTTTAGCCCTTGGTATGCTGCTTGTTCCCCAAGTTTATCTCACGGTTGCTTGGGTGATGGCGGCACAGGCGTTATCAGGTATTGCCAAAGATCTGAATAAAATGAGTGCTAAGAGTGCGGTGAAATCTCTGGCGAACTTTAAGTTTGATGATAAAGCGCAAACCTCTCTTGCATTGAATGCCGCAGCAGAAGCGCGTTTGTTTAAACTGGTTGCTGTGTTAACTGGCTCAAAGAACACCCTGAAAGGCGTTGGCTTTTTTCTGGGTGGTGTTTTACTGGCTTGGTTAGGCTTTCAGGGTGCTGTGCTTGCCATGTTGTTGCTTTTGGTTGTTATCTTGATTGTGAGCTTGGTGCGTCTTAAGCAAGATCTAGGTAAAGCGAAAAATAAACCTAAGTTTAAACAGATTTTTTCCAAAAGCCGTGCGATTAACATTTTATCAGCAGCCAGATTGTTTTTGTTCTGTGCACGAGATGTTTGGTTTGTTGTGGCTTTACCTGTTTATCTTGCTGCAGAGATAGGTTGGGAGCATGAATGGGTCGGTGGCTTCTTAGCGACCTGGGTGATCATTTATGGGTTAGTGCAATCGGGCGCACCTAACTTGATTAACCGCTTTTCAGCAAAAGCGGTAAACGCTGCCAATAAAGAAGCCAAAATGGCTTGCTTCTGGGGGCTGGTTTTAACCCTAATTACTGGCTTAATTGCATTAGGCTTAGTCAGTGATGTCTCCGCATTTTGGGTATTAATGATTGGCTTGGCAGGCTTTGCTGTTGCCTTTGCGATTAATTCTTCTTTGCATAGTTTTTTGATTGTGCATTATGCCAGTGATGATGGTGTTTCATTAGATGTTGGCTTTTATTATATGGCCAATGCTATGGGCAGATTGCTCGGTACATTAATGTCCGGTTACCTTTATCAAAGTTATGGCCTAGAAGCCTGTATTGGTTTTTCTGTAGGCTTGCTATTCGTCGCAAGCATGATAGCGATTGCGTTACCCAATCAAGCAACAAAAGCTAAGCAAGCCGCTTAGTTTTTACTAAAAAGCGGCTTTGGCTCTGATTAAAAGCCGCTGATTCCCTCCTAAAAAACTGTTCATTCGACTGTTCAACTGAACAGTTATGAACAAGGTGAACACTGATTAGCTGTTCACTTCTTATTTCAAATCTAGCTTGTTAACTTTCTTAAAGTCTAAATAAACTCAATAAAAACATATGTTTATTTCATTTTTGTGACTTTTGGCACAAGCC
Organism: Marinomonas sp. MED121; assembly: GCF_000153025.1. Taxonomy (GTDB): domain Bacteria; phylum Pseudomonadota; class Gammaproteobacteria; order Pseudomonadales; family Marinomonadaceae; genus Marinomonas. The sequence goes on along the minus strand of NZ_CH672429.1, from coordinate 1,306,863 downwards.
TTGTATTAAGTATTAAACACGTTTTACACAGTGCAGTACTTTTTGCACACAGTGACAACAACAATAAATAAACTGGAAATACCATGTCTTTGACTCTTGAGAAGATAACCAAGGTGGTTGATGGTGAACTGCACATTAATGATGTGAACCTCAACTTTGAACCTGGATCCTTTAATGTTTTGCTTGGTCGTACACTGGCCGGTAAAACCACTTTGATGCGTTTGATGGCGGGTCTAGAAAAGCCCACTTCAGGCCGCGTATTAATGAATGGTGCTGATATGACGGGCGTACCTGTACGCCAACGTAATGTCTCCATGGTGTATCAGCAATTTATCAATTACCCCAATTTAAGTGTCTATGACAATATTGCTTCGCCGTTACGTCTGGCGGGTGATGACAAACAAACCATAGATAGAAAAGTGCGAGAAACGGCAGAAATTCTTCGCATTGAAAACTTTCTAACCCGTATGCCATTAGAGTTATCTGGTGGTCAGCAGCAGCGTACTGCTATGGCCCGTGCCTTGATTAAGGATGCGGACCTCATCTTATTTGATGAGCCCCTAGTTAACCTTGACTACAAGTTACGTGAAGAACTACGCCAAGAAATGCGCGAGTTATTTAAGGTACGCAATACCATCGCTGTTTACGCAACGACAGAGCCAAATGAAGCCCTCGCGCTTGGCGGTACGACCACTGTGTTACATGAAGGCCGTTCGATTCAATACGGTGAAACCGCTGAAGTTTATAACTTCCCAGATACGGTGGCTTGTGCCGAGCTTTTCTCTGAGCCGCCATTAAATCTGACCAAAGGCGAAATTTCAGACAGTGAAGTGACATTAGACCAAGCGACTCACTTCCCACTTAATGCTGACCTTGCAGGCCTTGGCCGTGGTAATTACATCTTTGGTGTACGTCCAAGTCATTTAGCACTCTTCCCTGTTAATGAAGACGATTTAGAAATTTCAGTACGTGTTGAACTGGCTGAAATTAGTGGTTCAGAAACCTTCTTACATGTGCGTAATAAACACTTGTCTTTGGTACTTCACCTAACGGGTATTTATCAATATGAAGTGGATGCTTCCATCAAGGTTTACATGCCAACCCATAAAATCTTTGTCTTTGATGAAGATGGCAAGATTCTCAAGGTGCCGACGCGTTTACCCATAGTGAATCAAGCTGGCCAGATTTCAGGAGGTGTTCAACATGGCTGAAATACATCTAAAACAACTGGCACATAGTTACAGTGATAATCCACAAGGCCATAAGGATTATGCCATTCGTGAAATGGATCATGTGTGGGAGAAAGGTGGCGCTTATGCACTCCTTGGCCCCTCTGGCTGTGGTAAATCGACGCTTTTGAACATTATTTCAGGTCTAGTAACCCCTTCAGAAGGCCAGATTTTATTTGATGGTCACGAAGTGAATGCCCTGACACCGCAACAACGAAATATCGCTCAGGTTTTCCAGTTTCCTGTTATCTACGACACTATGAGTGTGTATGACAATTTGGCATTCCCGCTACGTAATGTGGGCAAGTCAGAAGATGTCATTAGCGCCAAAGTCAAAGACATCGCCTACATGCTTGAGCTTGAAGATGTACTCAAGAAAAAAGCCAAAAACCTAACGGCTGATGAGAAACAAAAAGTGTCTATGGGCCGTGGTTTGGTGCGTGATGATGTGTCTGCCATCTTATTTGATGAGCCATTAACCGTTATTGACCCTCACTTGAAGTGGAAGCTGCGTCGCAAGCTTAAGCAGATTCACGAGCAATTCAATATCACCATGGTTTATGTGACCCATGATCAGTTAGAAGCCTCTACTTTTGCTGACAAAATCGCCGTTATGTATGGCGGTCAGGTGGTGCAATTTGGTACTCCAAGAGAGCTGTTTGAAAAGCCGGAACATACCTTTGTGGGTTACTTTATTGGTAGTCCTGGCATGAACTTTTTTGAAGGCAGCTTTCAACAAAATGAGCTTTATCTTGAAGGCCATAAAGTGGCGTTAGATAACGAGATGAAGAGCAAGTTGTCTATCACACCTTATAACCAATTAAAGCTAGGTATTCGACCTGAGTTTGTTGAAGTTTTAGAAGCTGACAGTCCATTGCTAAGTAACTTAGGCAAAGACGAAAAAGGTGCTGAAGCTTTATTGGCAAGCTGTGAGAACTGCTTTAAATGCGAGGTTCTTTTGGTCAGTGATTTGGGTACTTACAAGATAGTCTCGCTTAAGTTAGGTAATACCGAATTTAAAGCTCGCCTACCAGAAGAGCAATCAGTCCCTAAAGGTTCTGCCTATGTGCGCTTCCCAGGGAACTGGTTAAAAGTGTATGCGGACGAATATTTGGTTGATTAATTAAGCGATTAATCACGTTACAACAATGACCTTGCAAAAACTGCTGAGACTTTTGAAATGAATAAAGTAGAAAATAATAAAGCCTGGTTTTTAGTGTTGCCAGTATTCTTACTGGTGGCCTTTAGTGCCGTCGTGCCACTGATGACAGTGGTTAACTATTCGGTACAGGACATATTTGATGCCACCAACCGTTACTTTGTTGGGGTGGAGTGGTTTAAAGAAGTGTTACGTGACCCTAGGTTGCATGACTCTTTAATCCGTCAATTTATCTTCTCATTTTGTGTATTACTGATCGAAGTACCGTTAGGTATTTGTGTTGCACTTATGATGCCTAAAGAAGGGCGCTGGTCAGCATTATGCTTGATCTTGCTTGCCATTCCTTTGCTTATCCCTTGGAACGTTGTTGGTACTATTTGGCAGATCTTTGGTCGTGCTGATATTGGTCTAATGGGTTACTACCTCAATGCCATGGGTATTGATTACAACTATGCAGGTAACTCAGGTGATGCTTGGGCAACTGTATTATTAATGGACGTATGGCACTGGACATCCTTGATCGCTCTGCTTTGCTATTCAGGCTTGCGCGCTATTCCAGATGCTTATTACCAAGCGGCGCGAATTGACCGCGCATCAGGCTGGGCTATCTTCCGTTACATCCAGCTTCCTAAGCTACAAAGTGTACTGCTAATCGGTATTTTATTGCGCTTTATGGACAGTTTCATGATTTACACAGAGCCCTTCGTATTAACGGGTGGCGGCCCGGGTAACTCAACGACTTTCTTGAGCCAAACTTTGACAACCATGGCGATTGGCCAATTCGACCTAGGTCGTGCCGGTGCATTCTCCCTTATTTACTTCCTAATCATCCTATTGGTGAGTTGGTTGTTATACACAGCAATGACACATGTAGAGAAAGGGGAATAATATGTCGACTAAAACCCTCAATAGCAGCAATGATTTTGCGCAAGCTGCAAAGAAGAACAAAGGCATCGCCCTACCTTTTACCAAAGGTCAATTTGGTATGGTGTGTTACCTGCTGTTTGTTTTAGTGCCTATCTATTGGTTGTTGAACATGTCGTTCAAAACCAACCAAGAAATTTTGGGTGGCTTATCGCTTTTCCCACAAAATTTCACCTTGGATAACTATCGCGTCATTTTTACTGACCCGACTTGGTACAACGGTTATTTAAACTCAATTTACTATGTGTCACTTAATACTGTGATCTCATTGTTGGTTGCTTTGCCAGCGGCTTATGCCTTCTCTCGCTATAAGTTTGTCGGTGATAAGCATTTGTTCTTCTGGTTACTGACTAACCGTATGTCACCGCCAGCGGTTTTCCTACTGCCATTCTTCCAGCTTTATTCAAGCGTGGGCCTATTTGATACCCATATCGCTGTGGCGTTAGCCCATTGCTTGTTTAACGTGCCACTGGCGGTGTGGATCTTAGAAGGTTTTATGTCTGGTGTACCTAAAGAAATTGATGAAACCGCTTATATCGATGGTTATAGCTTCCCGCATTTCTTTGCCAAGATCTTTTTGCCAATGATTCGCTCAGGTATCGGTGTAACCGCCTTCTTCTGCTTCATGTTTAGTTGGGTAGAGCTGTTATTAGCGAGAACTTTGACCTCGATTGATGCCAAACCGATTGGTGCTGTCATGACGCGGACCATTACCGCCTCCGGGGTCGACTGGGGCGTTTTAGCCGCCGCCGGTTGTTTAACTATCGTACCAGGTGTCTTGGTGATCTGGTTTGTTCGTAACCATGTGGCTAAGGGCTTCGCCCTTGGTCGAGTATAGGAGAAGCACATGAACTGGATGGCTTGGACCTTACCTGTTGCAATCTTTTTCGCCTGTATTGCGGGCATTCTTGTACTCATGACGATTAATGAAATTCGTCATCCTGCAGTCGAACGCAAAGGTTTCTTACCGATTATGACGACACCTGGAGACAGGTTGTTTATCGGTTTGTTAAGTAGTGCTTTTTTCCATCTATTCGTAGTGGGAGTTAGCGAAATCAGTATTTGGTATCCCTTTGGGATCTCAATCGTTTGGCTTTTGTTTGTACTTAAAAAAGGTTAACCCAAGTACATATGCGGCATCTCTTATGCCTTCTTAAGGGATGTCAAAAAATTTCAAACACAATGAAGCAAGTAGTACGTCAACTAGTGAGGATTATATGAAATACAATAAAAATAAAGTGTATAAATCGGTGCTAATCGCCAGCGCTATTGGTGCCTGCAGCGCGAGCTGGAATCTCTATGCAGACCAATATCAAGATGCAGCGAAACGCTGGATCAGTGACGAGTTCACCGTCTCTACTTTATCGTCTGACCAACAAATGAGCGAATTTGATTGGTTTACGAAAGCAGCAAAACCTTACCGTGGTATGGAAATTAACGTTGCTTCTGAGACGATCGCGACACATGAATATGAAGCGAAAGTGTTAGCTAAAGCTTTCTATGAAATCACAGGGATTAAAGTTAACCATGACTTGATTCAAGAAGGTGATGTGGTTGAGAAACTGCAGACTCAAATGCAGTCAGATCGTAACATCTATGATGCTTATGTGAATGACTCTGACTTGATTGGTACTCACTTCCGTTACGGTAAAGTGGTACCTATCAGTGATTTCATGGTAGGTGAAGGTGCGCAAGTAACCAACCCTGACTTGGATCTAGATGATTTTATCGGTATCAGTTTTACCACAGCACCTGATGGTAAAATCTATCAACTACCTGACCAGCAATTCGCTAACCTTTACTGGTTCCGTGCTGACTGGTTTGAACGTGAAGATCTAAAAGCCCAGTTCAAATCTATCTATGGTTATGAGCTAGGTGTGCCACAAAACTGGTCTGCATACGAAGATATCGCTAAATTCTTCTCTGAAGATGTTGGCACTATCGACGGCAAAAAAGTTTACGGCCACATGGATTACGGTAAAAAAGACCCATCATTGGGCTGGCGCTTCACTGACGCTTGGTTCTCTATGGCAGGGGCTGGTGACAAAGGCATTCCAAACGGCCTACCGGTAGACGAATGGGGTATCCGCATGGAAGATTGCCGCCCTGTTGGTTCAAGTGTCGCTCGTGGTGGTGCAACTAACGGTCCTGCGGCTGTTTATGCAACCACTAAATATGTTGATTGGCTACGTAAGTACGCGCCACCAGAAGCGCAAGGTATGACCTTTGGTGAAGCGGGCCCTGTACCTGCACAAGGTAGCGTTGCTCAGCAAATCTTCTGGTACACAGCCTTTACTGCGGGTATGACATCACCTGATCTGCCTGTTGTAAATGCAGACGGTACGCCAAAATGGCGTATGGCACCTTCGCCAAAAGGGCCATATTGGGAAGAAGGTATGAAGTTGGGTTATCAAGACACAGGTTCTTGGACTCTGATGAAGAGCACACCACTTGATCGTCGCCAAGCTGCTTGGTTATACGCTCAGTTCACGGTTGCTAAATCCGTTTCTTTGAAGAAAACACTGGTTGGTTTAACACCAATTCGTGAGTCTGATATCAACTCGCCTGAGATGACAGCGGCAGCGCCTAAACTAGGTGGTTTGGTTGAATTCTACCGTAGTCCTGCTCGTGTAATGTGGACACCGACTGGTGCGAACGTGCCTGATTACCCTAAGCTAGCTCAGCTATGGTGGCAGTACATTGCAGAAGCGGCTAATGGTGAAAAAACACCGCAAGAAGCTCTGAACGGTTTGGCTAAAGCGCAAGATAAAGTACTACAACGTCTTGAGCGTGCTAAAGCGCAAAAAGTATGTGGACCTCAGTTGAACCCAATTAAAGATGAGTCTTATTGGTTAAATCAGCCTGGTTCGCCTAAAGCGAAACTTTCTAACGAGAAGCCACAAGGTGTAACCGTACCTTACAACGACTTGTTGAAAGCTTGGTCTGAAGGTCGTGCGAGCTAATCGACCTTGATATAGATTGACTCTTTTAGAAGTAAAGGAAGGGACGTGCCTTCCTTAAACCTCCGTTGGCCCTCTTAGTTTTAAGAGGGCCTTTTTTATGGGGGCTAATTAGGGGTTATCGGGTTTTAAGTCGGCCTTGGCATTGAGACCAGAACCCTCAGCGCGTACAATGTGCGGCTATCGACTCTTTCGTATCTTGAAAAACGTCTTTGAGTCTCATTTTACTTACTAACTTCTATATAGGTGTGTTTAGAAATGCCAGCTAAAACAATGGATGAACTCGTCTCCCTTTGTAAACGTCGCGGATTTATTTTCCAAGGCAGTGAAATCTACGGTGGTATGCAAGGGGCTTACGATTATGGTCCGCTTGGTGTGGAATTAAAAAACAACCTTAAAAACGCTTGGTGGCGTGCCATGGTGTATGAGCGTGATGACGTTGAAGGTCTAGACGCGGCTATCGTACAAAACAAGCTTGTTTATAAATATTCAGGTCATGAAGATACTTTCACTGACCCTATGGTTGATTGCCATGAGTGTAAAGCGCGTATGCGTGCTGACCATATGAAAGACATCAAGGTATGTGACAACTGTGGTTCGTCTGATGTGACTGAACCACGTGACTTCAACCTAATGTTTAAAACGAACGTGGGTCCTATGGTGGATGAAGAGTCTTATACTTATCTTCGTCCTGAAACCGCTCAAGGTATTTTTACCAACTTTAAAAACGTGGTGGATTCTACCTCTCGTGCGCTGCCTTTTGGTATCGCTCAAATTGGTAAATCTTTCCGTAACGAAATCACACCACGTAACTTTATCTTCCGCGTACGTGAATTTGAGCAAATGGAATTAGAATTCTTCTGTAAGCCAGGTGAAGATGAAAAATGGCACGAGACTTGGGTCGCTTTGCGTAAGCAATGGTGGCTAGATCAGGGTCTTGGTGAAGAAAATATCGAATTTGAATATGTGACAGGTGATGATCTGTCTCATTACTCTAAATCAACGGTGGATATCTTGTACAAGTTTCCACATGGTTTTGAAGAGCTTGAAGGGGTTGCTAACCGTACTGATTACGATCTTGGCTCCCACACTAAAGCGCAAGCTGAGTTCGGCATCACAGCGAATGTGAAAGAGAACTCAGATTCTACCGCGAAACTTGCGGTACGTGATTTGGCTGAAAACAAGTGGGAAGTGCCTTTCTGTATCGAGCCTTCAGCAGGTCTTGATCGTGGTGTATTGGCCGTGATGACAGAAGCCTACACAGAAGAAGAGTTGGCTGATGGTAAATCTCGTACTGTGCTTAAGTTTAAGCCGCACCTAGCGCCGATCAAAGTCGCTATCATGCCGCTTAAAAAGAACAAGCCAGAGATTGTTGCCCTAGCGAAAGAGCTGAAGAACAAACTACAGAAACTAGGTCTAGGTCGTATTCTTTATGAAAACACAGGTAACGTAGGTAAAGGCTATCGTCGTCATGACGAAGTAGGTACACCTATCTGTGTAACGGTTGATTTCGACTCTATCGAAAAAGAAGGTGCACCAGTGACTGTACGTGACCGTGACACTATGGAGCAAATCACAGTACCAGCAGCAGAGCTTGCTGGTTATGTTGTGAACTACTTCATCAACCAAGATTAGTTTATATTTTTAAATGAGTTCTTAGTTGAAAAATAGTTGATAAAAAACGTCGCTTTATGCGGCGTTTTTTTGTTTTAAAGAAGAAAACATATAAAAGTTCAGTCCTAGGCATTATAAACTCTCAATTTAAATAAAGTGCCTTATTTCCGTGACTGTTTGTATGATTATTAATTTCGATTCTATTGAAAAGATGTTAGTGACCTTTTTATCGCATGGAGAAAATCACACTCTCTGCTAATGAATTAGCTGGCTATGTTGTGAAATGTTTCATCAACCAAGATTAGTTTATATTTTTAAACGAGATTTTAGCTGATTAAAAAATTGTGAGAAGAAGGAAAGTCTTGTTGAATACCTTAGATATATAATAAAATATTACAGCCTATTACATTGATATATAAAGATATTTACATTAGGTATGAAACGATTAAATAAAAGGTCAATAGGGATTTTAAAGAATGAAAAAGAATTTTATTACTGCGGTAATTGTTGTTGCATCATCTCAAGCTGTTGCAGATAATACGGTTTACATTGGCGCTGGTGGCCAGTTAGGTACATTTGAACAAACGAATACTGCAGATTTTGATGGCGCTGATTTTACAGCGCTTCAACTAACTTTAGGTGCTTATGTCTATGGAAACCATGCACTTGAAGTAAGGCTTACTAGTGGCATGAGTGGTGAAGAGTTTACGCATTCTGGCGATGAACAGACTCTTCAAGTATCTGATGCTATGTCTGTCTTCTATCGTTATGATTTTGAATTAACTAAAAGCACTAAAATTTACCCGTTAGTTGGTTTTACTGAGGCTGATTTTGATGTTGTATATACAAGCTCTAGTAATAGCGATTATACAATTGTAGATTCTTCTGGTTTATCCTATGGCCTAGGGGTTAATACTGAAATTTCAGAAGATGTAAAGATTTATGCTGAATATATTAGTTATTTTAGCGACGATAAAGGCTCAAATACTATTGATTATACTGGTTTTTCTGCTGGTGTGAACTTCTTGTTTGACTAGGTTATCTCTAATACCTATAGGGCTATTTTTATATTAGCCTTATAGGTGTCTTTTTTACTTTCCAGAATATCTTTTTTATCCTTCCAGAAAACTTAATTTCCAGAAAGCTTAACTTTCTAATACAGTTGTCTTAAAAACGGTAACTAAGGGCAAGTGGCCTAACTAAACTAATAGTGAGTTTTAGTATATTAGCCATTATAAATTTCGGTTTAATTATAGAGGTTAAGGCTATCTTGTTTGCTAAAACTATTTAAGGAAATGAAAACCAACTCCACAAAATTACTTGGAAGTTGGTTTTAATTGAAGTTTAAACCTTAAACTTGGTCACTAGTTCCTTTAGCTCATCAGCATGTAGCTCAAGTTGCTGGCTCGTCTCATTTGAACTGGTTGCTCCTGAGGCCGTTTGAGTGGCAACGGATGTGATGTTGTTCACATTAGAACTAATGCTATCTGTCACACTTCGTTGCTGCTCAGCAGCGCTGGAAACCTGAATAATCAAATCATTAACATCATCGATATTATGAATAATATTAACCAGCTTTTGGTTAGCATCCATTGTCATTGATTCAGACTCTAATGCTCTTTCACTGCCCACTTGCATAGAGTTAACTGCTTCTAGGGCACTGGCTTGAAGGCGCTCAATTTTCTCTTGAATCTCAGCGGTTGAATCTTGCGTACGTTTTGCCAAAGAGCGAACCTCATCGGCAACCACGGCAAAGCCTCGGCCTTGTTCACCTGCACGAGCGGCTTCGATCGCGGCATTAAGGGCAAGTAGGTTGGTTTGATCAGCGATATCTCGAATCACATCCATAACAGTGTGTATTTCTTTACTGTCATGGCTCACACGGTTGATGACTTCGCTGGAGTGTTTAACATCTTGCGCTAAGGCTTCAATCGAGCTGCTTGCTTTATTAAGGACATTTTGCCCTTCGGCTGCAATGGCTTTCATCTTGCCAGTTGAATCGGCTGCCGTGACTGTATTGTCTGCTACGTTTTGAGCGGTTGCACTTAGCTCGGTTACCGCAGAAGCCAGCTGCATCACATCACCTTGTTGCTGATTCGCTCCCTCTAAGGTTTCTGCTGAAATACGCGCCGATTGAGTGGCATTGTCTGTGATCTGATCACTGGAAATGATGACTTGCTTCAACAGGGGTTGAATCTGGTCAAGGAATTGATTGCAGGCATCGCTTAGCTGGCCTAATTCATCAACCGATCTATGTTGTAACCTGTGGGTAAAGTCACCTTGTGCCACTTGTTTCATAAAGCCAGTTAGCTTAACAACGGGGCGAGAGATTTGGCTCGATAACCACCAGATGATAACAATGGAGATCAGAGTGATCACTAGACCCACTAGGATGAACTGAATGTTTTGCTGGAATTGCTGCTCGCTTGTTGCTTGGTTTAGCTTGATTAAGTCCGCTAGCACAACCGCTTTAGGCACACTGATCCATAAAGACCAGTTAGGGATACCTGCTCCTACCTTGATGCTTATCATCGCCTGAAAATTCTCATCTTCAGGATCATTGATTAACTCAAAGGTGTCTTTGTTCATGTTTTCAATGATATGTGACGCTTTGCTTGGTAAAAAGCTACGAATATTATTGCCCGTTTCTTTTTTGTCGCTGTCTGAGGCGATACCACCTCGGTTACTGATAATGAGCACACGGTTATTACCGTTATATAGCTTGTCGCTAAGTTGTTTGGCAATTCCTTCTAGACTTTTTAATGAAATATCGAGTCCTGTAATGCCGACAAACTTTTGTCGAATCATAATCGGAGTCACTAAAGAGGTAAGCAGCGTATCCACCCCATTAACTGGATAAATATAAGGCTCAATTAAGCAATTGCTATGGCTATCTTTAGAGCAAAGGTAATATTCACCAACACGGTCTGTGCCGTCAGGTCGGCTGCTATCGTCATAACTTAATAGCGCTTCTACTTGAGGCCTGCCGGTATTGGAGCGGGTCCAATAGGGGATAAAGCGACCGCTTTCATCATAACCAAGCGCGCTTTGGTTTTTATATTTATCATCTTGATTATCTAAGGCATTTTCTTCCCAAAGGGTATACACCCCAAGGACTTCTGGACGCTTATCTAATGCACTTTGCAAAATGCCATTAAAATTGTCCCTTAGATTATCTTGCTCTAATTGGGTATCAGCCGCTGTTTTTAAACTAATAAAAGTACGCGCTAGATCCTCATTGATCAAAAAGCCAGTTTGCAAGAGGTTGGTGATATGTTCCGCACTGTTGCTTAGTCGACCTTCTAGCTGCTTCTCGAATAAGTTGAAAAACACTGTTTGGGTATTATCTTGAACTTCATGTTGCAGACTTTTGGTCGACAAAATAGAAAATGCAGAAAGACAAAGAATGGCAATAAGTGTTGCGAGACCAGTGAAGAGTGAGATTTTTAACTGAATTGATTTCATTAACAAAGCTCTCTTGTTTAAAGTTTAATCAATATTGTGTGGGGCAGTAAAAAAGCCTAAGCATTTCAACTAGTTAATGTTTTTAATTAGCTTTATCTAATATTTCATTTATATTTCAAATGTAATAAAGCGTTAAAAAACGATCGAATTGTAAACAAATTGTTATTGATGGGCTAGTCAAAATGCACTAACCCCTCATTTTGTCGTGTTTAAAAGTCGTACAAAATTAAAGCTTTTAGAACAATGAGTTCGGTGAGAATAGTGGTTTGAATTTAATTGAAATGACGGCAGGTGCTGAAAATAAAGGCTTGAGCTCTAGATTAAAGCTTTTAAGTTATTATTGAATGTAAAAAATTTATTTATTTTTTATTACTTAATAGAATAATAAGCCTTGTTTATATGAGAAATTAATAATTAAGATAATGCTTTATTATCTAGAAGCGTCATTGAAATAAAAAGCCATACACCTAGGTGTATGGCTTTATTGTATCACTAGATTATTGTGCGTTTAAGACTTAAAGATTAAGGCTAATCTCTTTTGTCGTTACGGCACCGTCATCGTCAGTTACGGTTAGTGTTACCACTTTTTCGCCTTTTGTTGGGAAAACGTGGATAACAAAGCGTCCTTTTTTCACTTTACCGTTAGGTAGTGTCCAAGTAGTAGAAACGATTTTACCGTCTTCGTCTTTACTCTTAGATTTAAGCATAACAAGGCGACCAAATTGCTTCACTTTCGCTTTCGCAACGGGGGCAATATTATCAGGCTCAGTTGGCTCTTCACCTTTAACATTGAGGCGAATAATCGCGTATTTGTTGCTGCTATCTTGTTCAACGATCTCAACCGACAGACCTTTCTCTGTTAATAAGCGGCCAGAATCTGGTGCTTGAGGAGAGCTATAGTCTTGATCATCTGAGAAGTAGTGGTTGCCTTCAAGATTGTTATCAATCAGTTGGTTGCCATCACTTGCTGTCAGAGTGAAAGGTGTTTGCTTCTGCAAAGAGAAGGTCGCATCACGCATTTGATAACGAGTTTGGGCAATGGCATTATCATTAGCCCAAAGTAGCGCATTTTGGTCAGCATCAACCACACCTAACCAACCTTCACCTGGGTGGTTACCAACCCAGTTATCAGAGCTAGATAGGTCAACATACCAAACCAATAGGCCTGGTTGGAAGTCCATGATTTGTCCCATACGCTTGATATTAGCTAGGCCTTCATCAACACTTTCATGACTACGCCATTGTAGAAGGTAGTAATGCTCTGCAGTGTGGAAACCTTGGTTAATGTTATAGCCGTTATAGCTAAATACATTGTCAGTTTCAGCATCAGAAATAAGCGTGCTGGTACCGTCCGCGACAAAGTTTAGGTTATCTAGGTAGAAACCTTCTTCTGTTAGGCCGCCGTCTGTCACATATTCAAAGCTTAATGTGATGTCTTGGCCTGCCCAAGCAGTAACATCAAATTCAGCATCAACCCAGCCATTAGAAGAGCCAGATAGGGCAGGTACTAGACCTGTACCATATGGGTCATCCATAGTGGTGATGTTACCGGCAATGGCTTCACCGTTAATTAGGACACGCGCAAAGTCATAGTCTTTTTCGATAGTGAACCAAGCTTTGAATTGTAAGCTAACACTCTCACCAGCTGGCACAGTTAAAGAAGCGGACATAGATGAATTTAAGTCATCACCTTTGTCAGAGTAATAATGGTTAGCTCCTTCAAAAGGCGCGATACCGTCAACTTGCTTAAGCGGTAGATCAACACGCACTAGGTTGTCTTTGCTGTTATCTACTGTTTGATTCAAAGTAACAAGCGTTGGGTTATCAGTCAGCTCTTCTAAGGTGAATCTTTGGTCATTGATCCAGTTACCACCCATGTACTCTTGTAAGTAGACTTTTGCCCAAGCACTGAATGCACTAGGTTGAGTACCACCAATCTTACCTGCCCAGCTACCTGAGGACATGATAGACCAGTAAGACACTGGCTCACCTTTGCCTGTGTATTGAGTATCGTATTCGTCAGGTAGACCTAAATCATGGCCATATTCGTGAGCACATACACCGGCAGCGGCATCAATAGGCTGCATTGTGTAATCGTAGGCGACATATTCACCGCCGAAACGTTCAAGACCGCTTGATGTACCAGAAAGAGCGTGAACATTACCTAGGTTGTATCTGTGGGACCAAATCGCATCATCACCTAAGACACCACCACCGGCTTCTTCACCAACCGATGCATGAAACACCATAAGGTGATCAATCATGCCATCAGGTTCACGGTAGTTACCGTCGCCATCATAGTCGTATCTGTCTTCTAAGTCATAATCAGCAAGGTTAATATTTGGATCTTGAGCGAGTTGGTCAAGTGCTTCACGGACCAAGCCTTGCGCGTTGATATCATTATCTGTGGTTGCTGAGTTACCACCATAAGTAGCGGCTTTTTCAGTCGCACGATACCAACCATATACAGCACCATCGACAGAATAGGTTTCACCTGATTCGTCTTGATAGTACTGGCGCATTGAAATTAGATTTTCATCGTTAGGGCCAGTGTAGCCTTCACCTGAGAAAAGCAGGTCTTGATAGTGATCAGTGCTGTAAGAATCATAAAGCATTTCCGTATGCTCAGATGTCAAACCGTTATCGTCCCAAGGCAGATCTGGGAAATCGATCAGTAGGGCTAACACCTTGTCGGTACGCATTTCTGGCTCAGTTAACGCGGTACTTCTTAGTTGTTTGTGACCGCGGTTTTTACCAATGGCTTTTAATACGCGAGCTCTTTGCTCAAGCATTTTTTTATCAGGAGCATGGCTATCAATTTGGCCACCTTTACGCTTGCGTTCTAGTAAAGCTTGAACCGCAGCACGGCGTTCAGCGATGCTAGCATCCGCACTTAACTCACCTTTTTTGATGAGCATTTGAGCAAGTTTGTCTTCATTGGCGATAGCCAAATCCGCAACGGGTTGAGCATGAGAAGGCATGCTGGATAAAGCGATAGCAACCGAAGCCGCTATCAGGGTCGTTTTAACCGGAATCATTCGTTAGTCCTTTATATAAAGTTGGTCTAATTGACGTGCAAAAAACACCAACTTGTTACTGGAATCAGAAACTTAATTGATTTTATTGGGACTAACTTGTTGTGAAGCGGGCTGACAAACTGTTTTTTCATTTGCTTTGTCACCCACCTTTGGCGGCTTGTTATTTGCTTTCTTTTGCATCTTTTTCTGAAGATAGTGTTGCAGTGCTTGCTGCTGCTCAGATGGGCTTGATTCAGCACAAATGATGCCTCTATCTATTAACGACTGGAGTAATCTTTCGTCATTGATACTACTTGCAAAAAGCGAATTAGCAGGCAGAAATGAGGCGGTACAGACAAGCGTGTAAAAAACATTTTTTTTAAACGTTTGATTCAAAAAGCTTTTTGTTAAAACCTTGAATGACTGAGTGCTCATAACGAAACCTAACAAGTTGTTCACAATAAAATCCGCTCTATTACAGTTTTTCGAGGGGCCTTCGTCAATAAAGTGTAAATCTAAGTTCATGATTCGTAAGCTTAAATGACCCTAAAATTAGCTTTAATCTTATTTTGACCAATCAGCCAAGATAAGGGAAGAAAAGGAGAAATGCGAACTTTTTCTGTCTCATTTTATTGAGGTGTCATTTTATGGGCTAATGGAACCCGTTTTAAAAGACTTATTATAAAAGACTAAAAAAATCTAAAAAAACAAACAAAAAAGACTAACAAATTCGCTTTCCATCTACTTTTTAAACGTCATATATCAATAAGGCTATAAGCTTAATGTGACTAAGTTATGCCAAATTTCAACCATGAATCATCTAATGTTAGCTAAGGAAGGTACGAATAAGACTGAGAAGAGGTGGCTTATTCGTACCTTCCCTAACACCTTGCGCTAAAACCTAGTATCAGTTGCGCCTCAAGTCATAAACCTCAGTACTTTCATTCACACGCTAAGGCAGGTGGGCTTCTTCGCATCTTCCCTAGGACTTGCGAGACGCATGTGTGACGGGCATGATGTTGGCTCTTAGGTAAAAGGTTAACAAGATGGATATTAACTTAGGGTTTGATTTAAAAGCACTTTCTGTCTTTGTGCTAGTGGCAGAAACAGGCAATATGTCACAAGCGGCAGAACGGCTTGGTACGACGCAATCTTCTATCTCGCAAACCCTCTCAAGTTTAGAAGCCAACCTGAAAACCCAGCTGATTGATCGCAGCGTGAGACCTTTGGTTATCACCTCTGCAGGTCGTTTTTTTTACGATAGGGCGTCTTACTTATTAAAAGAAGCGGCTCAGACCAGCCGTGATATCAAGCAAGAAAATTATGAGCAACTAAGGCAAGTGAATATCGCTATCGTTGACTCCCTAGTGACGGCTGTTGGTGGCCCTATTCTAGAGGCGGTAAAGCATAGAACCAGAGAGTGGAGTATCAAAACCGGCTCTTCTCATATGCATGCCCACGGGCTTTTATCTCATCAGCTAGACATTATTTTATCTGACGATGCACTAGAGGATCATCCTGATTTGTGCCGTTTTCCCATTTTACGTGAGCCTTTCATTATTGCCCTGCCCAATGACTATAAGGTGAAACAGCTTGATTTAAATAGCCTCTGTCGAGATTTAGATTTTGTGCGTTATTCAGAGCATTCCTTGATAGGACAAACGATAGAAAGGTATTTAAGGCGCATTCAATTAGAGCCCCCAATGCGCTTACAGCTCGACAACTCCTATGCGATTGCTTCCATGGTGTCAGCAGGTGCTGGTTGGACTATTACCAGCCCATTATGTTTGTTTCAATCTGGTATCAAGATGCATCAGGTTCAATGTTTACCATTACCAGGAGATAGCTTTGTGAGGGCCCTAACCTTGGTCGCAAGAAACAATGAATTGCTTGATTTACCTAAGACGATTGCCAAGGACAGTCGCGCGATTTTAAAAGAGAAGTTTTTACAGGAAGTAGGGGCGCACTTGCCCTGGTTGGAAGGTCAAATTGTGATTGAGTGAGTTTCTTATTGGAAACTTTTTCTCTGTTAGTGATTGTTTTTAAAAGAAATATTTTGACACTATTAATTTTTTTAATAGTACGAATTTATTTCAGATGATGGTGTTTGCAGAGCCTAAAAATAATCTCTTACTATCGAAAGGTATTCAATTTTTCGCAATTGAATCGCTATTTGAAAATCAGAACTATCGCTTTATCCCAACAATTATTGGAAAAGGAATAGCAAGATGTCAGACAGTAATAGCGCACTAGGTTATGACTCTGTAGCCAAAGAATACCTTCAAAAAAGGCAACTTAAACAAGGAGCCGCAGGGTGGATATTGCTTGCGGGTCTTGGGGTGTCTTATGTTATCTCAGGCGACTTTGCCGGCTGGAACTTTGGCCTAGCGCAAGGGGGGTTTGGTGGCATGCTCATCGCCACTGTTATTATGGGAATCATGTATACCTGCATGGTTTTATCATTGGCAGAGCTTTCTGCATCATTGCCTACTGCAGGTGGTGGCTATAGTTATGCCAGACGCGCATTGGGTCGTACCGGGGGCTTTTTAACCGGCACCGCCATATTACTTGAATACGCCATTGCGCCCGCTGCGATCGCAGTCTTTATTGGTGGCTATTGTAATGAATTATTTGGCTGGGATGGGGCAAGCGTCTATGCCGCTTTTTATGTGATTTTTATTGGTATTCATTTATTTGGTGCTGGCGAAGCCCTAAAAATCATGTTGGTTATCACCTCTATCGCCGCCCTTGCCATTATCGCATTTATTCTCGGTATGATTCCGCATTTTGAAGTGGCCAACCTGATGGACATTTCGGTTAACTCAAGTGCCGTTGGTGCCAGTGCGTTTCTTCCTCAAGGTTATATTGGTATTTGGGCAGCTATTCCTTTTGCTATGTGGCTTTTTTTAGCGGTTGAAGGTGTACCGCTTGCGGCAGAAGAAGCTACCGATCCTGCAAGAGATTTACCAAAAGGCATTATCACTGCCATGGTGATCTTGTTGGTTTTTGGTGGCTTAGTCTTGGTATTGGCGCCAGGTGGTTCTAGCGCAGACTTGATGAAAGATCATGCGGCGCCTTTAGTTGGTGCGTTACAGGCGGTTTATGGTGAAAACTCCATGGTCGCAACCTTTGTTAACCTAGTAGGTCTAGCCGGTTTGATTGCCAGCTTCTTCTCTATTATTTATGCCTATTCTCGTCAGGTATTTGCCTTGTCTCGTGCTGGTTACTTGCCACGTTTCTTGTCTTTGACAGGTAAACGCAAGGTGCCGACCTTAGCGTTAATCATTCCTGGCATTATAGGTTTCTTGCTGTCTTTAACCGGTGAAGGTGATTTGATGATCACCATGGCGGTATTTGGTGCCACCTTGTCTTATGCCCTGATGACCTTGTCTCACATTATCTTGCGAGTAAAAGAGCCTGATCTAGTGCGTCCATATAAAACACCTGGTGGCGTGTTCACTTCAGGTATTGCTTGTGTGTTAGCGGTTATCGCCTTTATTTCAACCTTCCTAGTGAGCCGAGAAGCGGCGATGTGGTCGGCTGTTTTCTACGGCATCATGGTGGCTTACTTCTTTTTATATAGCCGTCATCATCTTGTAGCACAGGCACCAGAAGAAGAGTTTGAAGCCATTGCAAATGCTGAAAAAGAGCTGAGCTAAGGGTTTAAAACTAACAAATAAAGCGAATTCTGAATGAGGAAAGCAGTACAAGGATGTACCTAGAGTACTGGTTAAGAGGGCTTAGAATGAGCTCTTTTAACTCTTGAAAGAAGTTAAATGCGTCGCTTGCCCTTCCAATATGGTGAGCAGACAGGTCCTAAAAAGAATATTTCGAACAAGAGTACGACATTATGTTAAATGCAAAAGATGTGAAAACAGTTGAAGATGCTAAGCGCATCATTGATGAACGTAATTTGAGCCATGTGAAGGTGGGTTTATTCGATATCGATGGCATTATGCGTGGCAAGTACATGAGCAAGGAGAAGTTCTTTTCTTCATTGGACAGTGGTTTTGCATTTTGTGATGTTGTATTAGGCTGGGATTCAAAGGATCAGCTTTATGATAATGGCAAGGTAACAGGCTGGGAAACAGGTTACCCAGATGCCCCCGTGCGCATATTACCTCATACTTGTCGTGACATAGTGGACGAGCCTGGCCAATTGCTTTTTATTGCTGAGTTTGTCGATGAGGCTGAAAAGGTCTGTCCACGTGGCACCCTGCGTAAAGTGATTGAGAAAGGCAAAGCCATGGGCTTTGATGCGTTTGCGGCGCTTGAGTATGAATTCTTTATGTTTGATGAAACCCCAGACTCCATTCGAGAAAAGGGCTTTCGTAACCTAAAACCTATCACCCCAGATTTCTTTGGCTATTCCGTCATTCGCAATTCAGTACATTCTGAGTTGTACCAGCAAATCATGGGGATGGGGGAGCTAATGGATTTCCCAATCGAAGGTTTGCACACAGAAACGGGGCCAGGTGTATTAGAAGCCGCTCTTGCGGTAGACGATGCGACCAAAGCAGCGGATAAAGCAGCGCTCTTTAAAACCTTCATGAAGGTGCTAGCACAACGTAATAATATGATGGCGACTTTTATGGCTAAGTGGTCCGGTGACTATCCGGGGCAAAGTGGCCACATTCATCTTTCTCTGAAAAATAGTGCTGATGGTAGCTCAGCTTTTTATGATGCCAATAATAAACACAATATTAGTAAGGTTCAGCGCCACTTTATTGCAGGCCAGCAGCGTCTTATGCCTGAATTACTGGCGATGTTCGCGCCAACCGTCAATAGCTATAGCCGTTTGATTCCTGGTTTTTGGGCACCGACTGATGCCACTTGGGGGGTAGAGAATAGAACCACGGCACTTCGAGTTATCCCAGGCTCGCCAAAATCTCAAAGGGTGGAATACCGTTTAGGTTCAGCTGATGCCAACCCTTATCTTGCTCTAGCGGCCGCTTTAGGTGCTGGTCTTTATGGTATAGAGCATGAACTAGAGCCAGAAGCGCAAGTCAAAGGCAACTCCTATGAGCAAACCCATTCGCCAGAATTAGCGCTGCCTCGTACCCTATGGGAATCTGCACAAAGGCTGAAGCACTCCGCCGCAGCTAAAGACTTATTTGGGGAAACCTTTGTTGAGCATTTTGCTGCAACCCGAGAGTGGGAAGAACGAGAGTTTCGCCGTCATATTACCGATTGGGAAATGGAACGTTACTTCGAAATTATTTAATCAGCTTGAGATTCACCTATTTTGAGTTGAAATTCAGATCTTTTTAGTTAAGAGCATAACCGCTTTGGATACAGGAAATTAGAATGACAAACATGATCAAAACCATCTCACCGATCAATGGTGAGGTTTATGTAGAGCGCCCTTTAGCCGCAACTAATGAAATAGACGATACCTTAATTAAAGCCAGATTAGCGCAGCAAGCTTGGTCCGCAAAAAGCGTGGCAGAACGTGCGCAAATTTGTACGGCTGCGGTTGATGCTTTTGTGGCGAACAAAGACGTGATTGCGAAAGAGTTAACTTGGCAAATGGGTCGTCCTATTCGTTATAGCCAAGGGGAAGTGGGGGGTTATGAAGAACGTGCCCGTTACATGATAGGGGCAGCAGAAGAAGCGCTAGCGCCGTTGCAGCTTGAAGAGAAAGCGGGTTTTACTCGCTACATCAAACGTGAAGCTTTAGGTGTGGTATTTGTGGTTGCCCCTTGGAACTTCCCTTTTATGACGGCGATTAATGCGGTTATGCCTGCTTTAATGGCAGGTAATGCTGTGGTACTTAAGCATTCGGCGCAAACGCCTTTATGTGCAGAACGTATGGTTGAATCCTTTGAAAAAGCAGGGTTACCAGCAGGTGTGTTCCAATATTTGCATTTATCTCATGCTGATACAGAAAGCATTATCGCCTCTGATAAGGTGGATTATGTTGCTTTTACGGGTTCTGTGGCGGGTGGTGAAATGGTTGAAAAAGCCGCAGCTGGTACTTTTAAAGGCACGGGTCTTGAGTTAGGGGGGAAAGACCCTGCTTATGTGCGCGCTGATGCCAATATTGATCAAGCGGTAGATACTGCCATTGATGGCGCTTTCTTTAACTCAGGCCAGTCATGCTGTGGTATTGAGCGTATTTACGTGCACGAGTCTGTCTATGATGAGTTCGTTGAAAAAGCAGTGGCATTGGTAAATGGCTATGTACTTGGTCGCTCTGATGATGAAAGCACAACCTTGGGCCCAGTGGTTAAAGCAAGCTCTGCTGACTTTATTCAAGGCCAAATAGACGAAGCCATAGAGCAAGGTGCAGTGGCGCATATTGATAGCAAAGCTTTTGCCATGGCAGAAAAAGGCACGCCTTACCTAGCACCACAAGTACTGACCAATGTGGATCATTCTATGCGTATTATGCAAGAAGAGTCCTTTGGCCCTGTTGTCGGCATTCAAAAAGTGGCCGATGACGAAGCGGCGATCACCTTAATGAATGACAGTGAGTTTGGCCTGACTGCCAGTGTGTTTACCACAGATGTAGAAGCCGGTATTGCAGTGGGTGAACGCCTTGAAACAGGCACCTTCTTTATCAACCGCTGTGACTACCTAGACCCAGCGCTCGCTTGGACTGGGGTGAAAAACTCAGGTAAGGGCTGCACCTTGTCATCTCTAGGGTATGACTATATTACTCGTCCAAAATCTTTCCACATTAAACTGCCTTAGTCGGAGCTTTTTATGACATATTCTCAATACACAATGAACTGGAATTATCCGACAGCGGTTCGCGCTGGTGTTGGTCGCATTAGCGAACTGGCCGATGCATGCCAATCTCTTGGGATGAAAGCGCCACTTCTAGTAACAGACCCAGGCCTGGCAAGCTTGCCTATGGTGACAGATGCTATCGCAGCCTGTGTTGAAGCGGGTTTAGATTGCCGTTTGTTTAGCAATATCAAAGGTAACCCAACCGGTGAAAACGTCAATGATGGCGTAGTCGCTTTTCGTGAAGGTAAGCATGACGGCGTGATTGCATTTGGTGGCGGCTCTGGCCTTGATGCGGCCAAAGCCATTGCCTTTATGTCTGGTCAAACCGCTGATCTATGGTCGTTTGAAGATGTGGGTGATAACTGGAGTAAAGCGATTGAATCAGGTATCGCACCGATTGTTGCGGTTCCAACGACCTCTGGTACAGGTTCAGAAGTAGGGCGAGCATCTGTGATCACCGATGATGTTAACCATGTGAAGAAAATCATCTTTCATCCAAAAATGTTGCCAGAGGTGGTGATCTTGGATCCGGTATTAACCCAAGGGCTCCCTGCCAAAATTACTGCTGCGACAGGGATGGATGCCTTATCTCATAACCTAGAAGCGTATTGCTCGCCTTACTATCACCCAATGGCTGAAGGGATTGCGATCGAAGGGATTCGCTTGGTCAAAGAGTACTTACCTCAAGCGGTTGCTAATGGGGATAACCTAGATGCCAGAATGCAGATGCTGGTGTCATCTTCCATGGGAGCGACCGCCTTTCAGCGAGGCCTTGGCGGCATGCACGCCTTAGCGCATCCTTTAGGGGCTTTATACGATGCTCACCATGGTTTATTGAATGCCATCTTGATGCCTTATGTGCTTAAAGCGAACCAAGAAGTCATTGCCGAAAAATTGTCTCGTTTAGCCCTTTATATTGGCCTAGAAGGCAGTTTTGATGCCTTTTTACAATGGGTATTAGATCTTCGTGAACAATTAGGTATTCCGCATACACTCGCGGCAATTGGCATAGATGAAGAAAAATCAGAGCGAGTAGGGCGTATGGCCACAGAAGACCCTTCTGCTGGCGGTAATCCAATTAGCTTTACCGAAGCTCAATACAGCCAGTTATTTAAAAATGCGGTACAAGGTGTGCTATAGCACCTTGTAAGCTGCAGCCATAAAGGATGCTTTAGATGAAGATTGGATTATTACAATGTGATTCTGTGATTGATGCGCTACAAGGAAAGCATGGCAATTATCCGGCTATGTTCAGGGAACTGTTTGCTCAAATTGATAGCCGTATTGAATTAACGGTTTTCAACGTCATTGAAGGTGAATATCCAGAGGATATTGACGCTTTTGATGGCTATGTCACCACAGGTAGCCGTTTTGGTGCTGAAGATGACTTACCTTGGATTATGGACTTGATCGGCTTTGTACAAACGCTCTATCAAGCCAACAAAAAGCTAGTGGGTATTTGCTTTGGTCACCAGATTATTGCAAAAGCTCTAGGTGGTCAGGTGGTGAAATCGGATAAGGGCTGGGGTGTAGGGGTTTCTGTCAATGAAGTGCTTGATGGCAATCAGCAGCAAATAGCTTGGATGAAACCGGCTAAAGCGCAAATGAAACTGATAGTGAGCCATCAAGATCAAGTGGTGCAATTACCAAAGGACAGTCAGGTGCTTGCTGCGAGTGAGTTCTGTCCAGCATATATGTACAGTGTGGGCGATTGCTTCTTGTGTGTACAAGGGCATCCTGAGTTTTCAAAATCCTATTCCAATGACCTAATGGAATCCCGTCGAGACCGCATCCCTCATGATGTGATTGAAGAGGGACAAGCCTCATTAGAGCAAGATGTGGACGATATCTTGATGACTCAATGGATAGTGAATTTCTTAAAAGACTAAACCTTCGAGCAAAGCACAAAAAAGCCCGAACACCTTTATTGGCTCGGGCTTTTTTGTGCCGCTCTTTTATTAAAAGCATTTATCAAGAGCATCTATTCAGAGTATTTATCTAATAAAGATAAGAGAATAAACAAGAGGGCTTAATGCGCTTCTTTATAATCCAAAATCGTTTGGATACGCTCTTCTGGGTCTGGGTGAGTTGAGAGGTAGCTCCCTAACTTTGAAAGTTTTCCTTTTTCTTCTGTGTCATGGGTATGGCTTTGGCTTTGGGTTAGGCGCCCCATAATTAATGCAAAGTTTTCCACGTTAATGCCGGCCAAGGTAAGTTGCTCCAACGCAAACTGATCCGCTTCTCGTTCAAAGTCACGAGAATAGGTCAGGTCGGCTAATAAGCTAGGCAGCCCCGTCACTATATCTAATGTATCAAGATCCCCTGTGACCATTAATATAAAGGCTGTCATGATAGAAGCCTGAATGGATCGCTTTAAGATATGTTTGTGCTTTAAATGGCCTATTTCATGAAAAAGTACCGAAATGATTTCGTCATCATTTTTGGTTAGCGCGATAAATTCATCGGTGAATACTAAAGTGCCGTCAGGCAAAGCAAATGCATTTGCACCAAAACCTGAGCGAAATTCTATTTTGATATTGAGATGTTCAAAATCTTTATAATAGGGCTTCATTAAGTATCTAAGGCTGCTTTGCTCTGCTTGCGATAATTCACTTGGCTCTAAAAAACTATGATCTAGAAGAGTCAGGCTTTGATCAAATTGAGTTTCTATAACCTCAGGCAAATTGTTAACAATTGCATTTGTTAGTTTAGGTATACCGTATACGACGCTGATAAACATGATGGCCACTAAAGCGCAGGTAGCGATCAGTATGGTGCTTAGGTTTGATTCGAATTTATGGAGTAGGGAGCCTTGATAGCGCGTCAAAGAAAGGGTTTTAGCCAGTGAATCTACCCCTTCATTATCATAACTAATAAAAAGCTGGTCATTTTCTAAGATGATTTCACGGGCAGTATTACCAATGCGGGACTCAATTTTAATTGAGCCCGCCTCGAAATTAATTAACTCATTACCTATGTGCTCAGCACCGGGACCATAAATGTAAAGCTTTACGCCGTTATGGTTATTGAGCTCTAAGCTTGCTTCATGGCGCTTTGATGATTTGCCATCAAGGTAATAGCCCTTAATTGTCATTTTCTAACGTCTCTAAATGATAAAGGCTAAACGCCAAAGTCAAAGGCTTGGCCCATTTCTTCACCCAGCGCGCCCACATTTTGTGAGGAGGCAGCGTAGAAATTCTCAAGGGAACCGTTAGCTTCAAGTCGAATGTTTTCGGCCATATATTTAATCATACGAATTTTTGCTGCAGGTAAATAAAGGCCCAAAGTCAAAATGGTTAAAAGCACATTAATTAACATGACTTTAAATAAACCCGGCATGGTGAAGTTGGCATTAAAATTATGCTCTTCAATATGCAGGTTTCGATAAAAGATATTATTTACAGTGACGATCGCAAAGATAATGAGCACTAGGTAAACTGGCAGAATAATAAGAGGTAGAAGAGCGACTAAAGCCGGAGCCGAACTAATGACACCTAAGGCAACTAAGCCAAAAACCAGCATCACTGCAGCAGCAATTAATGCAGGTTTACCATAATCCCAAGTTTTGGCGCTAAAGTGGAATTGAGTTGTACCGTAAGATGAGTGGTTGACTATGTATTTGTTCATTTCTTTATAGGCTTTAGGGTATAAAAGCCCAAAACTTAATACCCCAAGCAATGGCCAAATAATGACTGCCATAACCGCTTGCCAATAGGTTGCATGAAAGCGAAATTGAATATTGTTATAAGACGTCATGCGACGATTAAATGCCAAAGACTGATTAACAAAGTAAGGAATAGCAATGAATAGCGCTATACCTAATATTGCACCAAGAGTAGGCTTAAACTGCAAGGTAACCATGTAAATGATCAAGGCGACAACAGCGATTATACGCCCTTTTAATATTTGTATCGGCGTAGCTAAATAGCGAAAGTGAGTATTATTTAAATATAGATTTGAGTGTAAATAACGATTATTTCTAACTGTGGCCCAAGCGGAGTAAATACCTAAAGTTAATGCTGTTAAGAGCGCATTAACAACCCATAATTTAAAATATTCAAAACCTTGGCCGCGAAATTCAAAGGGGAGAATCTTATTTGTATGAGTTTTGTCATGATGAGTGGCGTTGTCAGTGGTTACTGATTCAGGCATTGAGCATTCCTTACTAATTTTATCCATTTTAGTTATTTCATATAAGGCTAATATATTGCCTTGTTTATGACGGTTTGCCTATCAGAAGTTTAAAAAATAATGATTTTACTTCTATCTGGGCTCACTTTCTGGCTCTTTTTGTGTCAAAAACTGATCCTGAGTGTAATGAAATAATAAAAACATTGAAAGTTATAATAAGTTGAATTTTTTAAGTGGTTAGTAAAACTATAAAGAGTTGATAATAAAATTGATAAAAAGCCATCCATGGCAAAGAGGGTCGGGTTTCCTTATTAAAAATTTAAACTCGTTTTATAAAGTTATGGAATCTGCGATTAAGTCACCTCTTCTCAGTCCTTAGTTAATTCTGATTAAATTCTTCTAGTATCTCTTGATAAATACCTTGGGATTGAATTTGAATAAATCCGGCATTAAAGTCATCCCGAATTTTTTCGCCATTAGGGATATTTTTTGACACCATGATATAAAGGTCATTTTTTTCTATTGGCGGCTGAACCATGCTTAATTCACTTGGATTCATTCCCATTTTCCCTGCAATACTTTTCACCACAGATAAGTTATCCGCATAAAGATTAATATTGTCACTGGCTAAGGCCTGCAAGCCTTCTTCCGCGCCGCTATAACCTTGAATACTCTCAAAAGGGAAGGCGTCAAAGCTTTGGCTAATGACTGATCCTTCCATTTTGCCAATCTTATATTGGTTAAGCATTTCAAACGAAGAGTAGAATTCAAGGTCGAGTTTTTGGTGCTTAATTACCCCTGTTAATACCGAATAAATAGGAATAGAAACATGGTAGTTTTGAGCTCTCTCATCAGAATAATAGGCACCCATCAGCACCTCTTTCTCTCCTGATTTGACTTGCGCCATAGCTTCTTTCCATTGGGTAAATTCGATCTCACTTTGATAACCAGACGCTTTAAAAGAGGCGGATACCAGAGCTGATATAAAGCCCCCCTGATCAAGGTTTTCTCCATAAAAAGGCTCCCAGTTTGTGGTGGTCAGTGAGACGTCTTGGGCTTGAGATAAGCTAGGTATCACCAAGCTAATTGCGAGCAAGGTTTTGAGTAAACGCGTCATTAATACACTTCCTTTAATAATTATTATGATTAATTTGCATGCAGGCTAACCTAAAAGTTTTTAGCGAATACATTAAAAAAGGTAAGAATGACTTGGCTGGATTTATAGGTGTCGTATTTGATTAAAATTTGAACGATCATTTAATAAAAAGAGATAAAAAACGTATTTGAGAGGAGAGTTTCGCCGTCCTTGGCAAACAAAATAAAATATTAATTTTGATTAAAACGAGACAAGATTTTGTCATAGGTGCCATTAACCTGAATTTGAACAAAGCCTTTGTTGAAGGCATCTCTTAACTCAATTGCACCTGGAATGTTTTTAGACACAAGTACATAAAGTTGGTTTTCTTCAATGGGGGGTTGCAGTAGTTTCAGTGAAGCGGGGTCAATTCCTATGTCTGTTGCCACATTTTTAGCGACCGCAAAACTATCAACATAAAGGTCTATGGTACCTGCATCTAGCGCTTTTAACCCATCATCAACGCCAATAAAACCTGTTAGGTTTTTAAAAGGATAAGCATCAAAACTTTTGCTCACAACAGACTGATCTATTTTGCCAATCTTATATTCATCGAGCATTTCAAAGGAGTTATAAAAGTCTAGGGGTAAACCTTCTTTTTTGATAATCCCGGTTAGTACTGAGTAGATAGGGAGGGAGAAATGATAGTCTTGGTTTCTCTCTTCTGAAAAATAGGCGCCAACTAAGATGTCTTTTTGGCCTGATTTGACTTGTTCTAGGGCATCTCCCCAGCTAATAAATTCGAGATTTGAATCGTAACCCGATGCTTTTAATGATTCGCGAACAATAACGGCAATGAAACCGCCATCATCTAGTTTAGAACCGTAAAACGGGGCCCAATCTGTGGTGGTTAAAGATATTGTTTTTGCTTGACTGAGTTGGCCAAAACCTAGGCCAAGTATCAGTAGTAGCACGGATAAAGCTTTCATTCTTTAGCTCCTAGTGTTTTAGAAAATATTGGCTTTGTTAAATATTTCTCCCTACGGCTGGAGAGCCATTAAATAAAGCAGCTGCAGATAAAAGATAGTATTAAAAAGTGAAATTATAAATGTGCTCAGAAATAATGGCGAAGGGCTGAAAGGTTATTGATGCGTCATTTTTTTATCTTGATCTTTATACGCCTACGATAAAGCCCTCCCACTTCAGTATGTGAATAAAAGCACTTAGATTTATGGTGAGGGGGCGTAATTTAATAATGATATCTGTTGATAAGCGCATCAAGAGACAAGGTTTTGGGGCACGCCTTTCGGGTCTTTGCAGAATACCTGTACGGCATTTTCATAATACCTGTACGGCATTTTCATAATACCTGTACGGCATTTTCATAATACCTGTACGGCATTTTAGAAAAAGCGTTACTCTGCGTTGCTCCTTCTCAAAGGTATCTAGATTATGTCAAAGTGACGCCTTGTTTGATGTTCTTCTCATAAGCCTATAAAGGGGCTTTATCGAATTCTTTACCAAGACGAAAACAATCAATGGCGGTATAAACCCAAGTTGCAACAATGAAATAAGTCAGGGTTTTGATAAACTCAGGGCCATACAGGGAAGGCCCATGGAGCAGTTGCTCAGTGATTTGTATTGGGTCAAAGCTTTGTTGACCCGCTAAAATTTGCTCAGCAATGATATTGGCTTTAAACATCGCTTCTTTCATGATGAAGAAGAGGGTACCCAGAGCAATGGCTAATGCAATAACACCACGAATAGGCTTTTTTAGCATAAAGTAACCGGCACCTGGAAATACGGTTGTACAAAGTAATGCGGCTTTATGGGACTTCTTCATGTATTGACCTTGCTTCGACTGATTTATCACTTTGGCCATTATAAAGCCTAGGGAAGTGATTAAATAGCGGTGAAAAGCAGCTTGTTAAAAATAGAGGGAGTATTGGCCTTAAGGAAGAGCAAGACTGGCCAGCGATAAATCATTATGCCCTCCTTGGCATTAAGCGAGTAGATTAGATTTGATTGAAGTCTTTTAGGATAGCCTCATAAGTCCCATTGGCTTGAATTTTAATAAAGCCCGAATTAAAAGCGTCCCTTAGTTCAATTGCGTTAGGGATATTTTTAGATACTAGTACATAAAGATCATTTTCTTCCAAGGGCGGTTGTACCAGTTGCAGCTGTGATGAATCCATGCCTAAATCTGTGGCAACTTGCTTTACCACCGCTACACTGTCGATATATAAATCAATTTGTCCTTGATCCAGCGCTTTCAAACCATCAGCGACACCTGGGTAACCTGTTAGGCTACTAAAGGAGTATGCATCAAAGCTTTTTCCCACTACCGAACCTTCAATTTTCCCTAATTTATAATTATTTAACTCATCGAATGAGTTAACAAAGTTAAGTGGGAATGTTTGTTTTTTTATGACGCCTGTCATCAAAGAATAAATAGGAATGGAGATATGGAAATCCCTTGCTCTTTCTTCGGAAAAATACGCCCCAACCAGCATGTCTTTCTCGCCTACTTTTACTTTCTCAAAGGCTTGTGTCCAATCACTAAAAACAATATTACTGGTATGACCTGAAGCCTTTAAGGATTCCGCCACTATGGCAGAAACAAAGCCACCACGATCCAAAGAACTACCATAAAAAGGGGCCCAATCTGTTGTTGTCAGAGAGATTTCTTGTGCTTGTATCTTACTTGCAAAGTTAAGCCCTAAAGCTAATCCAAATGTCGTCACACCTAGCCCCAAAACTCTAGGTAAGCGCCTTATTTTATCTTTAATATTCGCTATCAAAATGGTCACCTTTTATGCATTGTTAATGATATCTCCCTTAGCTTTTAAGCGTTTTATGATCACTTAATCAGCACATGAAGGGATTAAAATAGCTTAAATAGTGAACACCTTAATTAATACAGAATCTTGATTTGAAAAAACTATCGAACGATAAGCGAATTTATTTCAAGTATGGATGTTTTGTTAGGTTTAAAGTTAACTTGTTAATATAAAAGACATAAATAGGAAAAATATGCGTTTTGATTTAAGCTAAATAAAACATTGAGAGCAGATAGAGAAACGAATGTTAATAAGACGAGTATTAACCTATTTCACTTTAATTAGCTTTTTATCTGGCTGCATCATGGTGCCTAAAACGCATGAGTTTCAACAGCCAAAATGCGAGTTAGCCACTAAGAAATTAACCATAGATGTAGTGGGCTCTGATCTGGGGGATTTAAATTCCATACATGGCGATGGTGCTGCCGCTATTTTAATCCTAATGGGGGCTGTTTTTACGGTTTCTGCTGTCGTGTCTGGTTCAATTGTCGTAGCGGGTAATACGGTGCATTGGATTGAACAAGAAGGCACCTGTGATGATGGAAAAATTAAAAATGCCATTGCCGATCTCTCTGACTCGCTTTCCTCTATGGGGGGCTGGGTTGTAACTAGTTCCAAGCAAATGATCGACTGGATAAGCTTCTGGGAAAAGAGCGAAGAAGCGGATGAAATCGATGAGAAAGAAGAAGCAAAATTTGAGTTTGATAAAGAGGCTAGCACAGCAGATAACACACTAGAAGCAGAAGCAGAAGCAGAAGCAGAAGCAGAAGCAGAAGCAGAAGACGAATAGCGAGTTTAGATAAGCTCTTATTTAGAGAAGGAAAAGAGAGTTAATGAAGCATGTATTTTGGTTAATTGAAGGCAAGATAGCAGGGCGCTCTGGCCCTAATTTAGACACTTGGAACCTAGCTGAGCTCAAAGAGCAGGGCATCGCCGCCATCTTGAGTGTTAATTTTTCCGAATCGGTTGATAGTCGTGAGATGGAAGGCGCTGGGATAGCCCATGCCAATATTCCTATGTCGCCTAATGCGCCAGTACAATTGGGTGATAAAGAAACTTGCTTAGCTAATTTACCAAAAGCCATGGCTTTTATTAAGGCGCAAAAAGCGGCAGGCCCAGTGATGATTCATTGTCGTTCAGGCAAGGACAGAACAGGCTTGGTTATGGCAGCCTATCTGGTCCAATTTGAAGGTATGACAGCTAAAGAAGCCATGGATAAGGTGTTCAGTGTGAGGTCCATCGCCTTTAGTGCGGAGGGCTGGATACCTTTTGCATTGGATGTACTAGAGAGTTTTGAGATCAACTTAAGACACGAAAGGTGTCAGGCATAATGCGTATCATTTTGCTCTTGCTAATTTTAATTATTACACCAAGCTTAGCTACCGCATCTAGTATTAATAGTTGTGAGCCCAAATTTGATGCATTTATTAATAATTATGAAATTTATAGATTGCAGGCTTACAATTCAGTTATATCAAACTGCATTCCAACTAATGAATCATATATTCAAATTAAAGGCCATCCTGAGTCTAGAGTACCTTTTGAGGGATTTGTTGTAGGTATAGAAAGTTTTTGGCATCCAGCTTTGCGATATTTAGTAAAAGTTACATCCAAAGCAGGCGGGAATGTCACCTTGGTAATGCTACTTAAACATCAAAAAGCGGCAAATCAATTTGATAGGGGATTTCGGGAGGTGTTTTCCTCATCGATAGGTTATATCTCTGTTTTAAATGAAGGGCTAAATTCGCTGTTTGTAGTGACTCGAGATGAGTACATTTCTGAATCTTGTCGAGGGGTGGATGAAATAAAATATCAATATTCTGACGGTAAGTTCATTAAAACTAATAAGGCTATTATTTCACGTGAATGTAAATAAGTTTCGATGGATTTTAGCATTTTCATTCATGACGTCATGTCAACTTGCTTGGGCTAATGAAACTTGCACTTCAATAAATACCTAAATTTAGTTAGTTGCCTCTTACTAATAAGTAAGAGACAACATATGCAGATGTGTAAGGAGAAGTGACTAACAAAGCAGATATCTTCTGTCTATTGTGTCTGTTTCCTTGTTTTGGCTGCTTATATTTCAATCTTGATCATCTAAACTTCACGGGCTTCATCTACAACTGCAAGCCTGCCGCAAGGGCCGGCAAATCGTCGAAAGTGAACGGGCATAATTAAATAACAGTTATCCACTGGTGTCGTGATTTGTTTGTTTCCATCTATTCCTATCAAGCTGCCTGCTTTTTTAAAAAAAGTACCGCTTTTAAAGTCTTTTGAGAAATGAAAGCTATCAGCAGATTGTTGCATGATTTGGACTGTCTTTAATTGTCTTTGGGGAAGTGCTGGTGGTAACTCGCTAGCAGGGATCAGGCCATAGCTTTGTAAAAATTGTCTAACAATTTGATTGGCCTTCACAACCGTTTTTCGCTCCCAATGCTGACCTGCTTCAATCTGTATGGCGGCTCTTGGGTGCTTGCTGTCATTAAAATGGGGAAGATCTCTGAGCCTTAAAAGTTGAGGATCTGGCACTTTTCCTGCGATAACAAAGGGAACTTGGGTGAGTTTTTTTACGCACTCAAAAGCAGCTTCTGTGTCAGATGAGATGGCAACTGCTGGTCCACTGGCTTGCATTGAGTGTATGTCGAGTAAGTAATCAACAGTTGAGATGACGGGAAATAGCTCTCGCGCTCGCTTGATCTCATAAGAGTTTTGGCTTGTATCTGTTAGCTCTTGCCCCCAAACCCGGTTGATATCTTGATCGACAAAACGACTTTGAGTTGGGTTGTTTGCATCAAATTGTTGATAAGCTTCGGGGTTGCCAAAGCAAAAAGTAAGCTTACCTATTAAGGGTCGCATTTCTTCTGATAATAGTTGATCGAGTACGAGTGCCCCAGCAATTTCATTGCCATGCATGATGCCGCAAATCATACAGTGTGGGCCTGGTTTGCCAGAATCAAAGGTCCAAAGATAAGGAATACCAGTGTTACCTTTCGCATAGGGTTTAATATCAATAGGGTCGTATTCTACCGTTAAATAGGATACTGAAATTTCATCAAAAATAATTTTACTCATCATAGTTTCCGCAATACAAGGATCATGGCTTGATCAAATTTTCAGTGAGCGTTCAATATGCTTAGCCAATTATGGTGATTTTCTTATTTCCAGTTAAAGGGAAATACTATATTGAATGCCATGTAAAAAAGTCAGCATTATCATTTAGTTACTATTAAGTGACCCTGACAATCTTATAATCTTACAAATTGATTGATATTCTTGTAATTGATTGAATTTCAATCCATAAAGCTAATTAAAAAAGCTTATTGTTATATAAATAGCAAAAACCAACCAATCAATCAAATTGAAATTTTACTTGATTGGTTGATTGATTGTTGCTAGAACTAAATATAAGAGGAGATGCATAGTGAGCATTACAACTAAAACCTATGAAGCAATCCGTAAGGAAGTTGAATCTACCCCACCTGGGGGGAAGCTGCCGACAGTTCGAGCATTGATGGGCCGTTTAGGGGCAACTCAGTTTGCTGTTCAAAGTGCATTAAAAGCGCTTAAAGATGAAGGGATTGTGAGTACACAAGTTGGGAGAGGCTCCTTTGTTTCTGATAGCAAGGCAAAAACCAGCACCAAAAGTCAGTCTGGCAATCAGAGTCTCAATGTACTGCTCATGACGCATTCAATGCGAAGCGGAAGGGGTGATAGGGTGGCAGCAGCCATCTATGACGATTTAATGATGGCGGGAAATTCTGTGCTTGCAGTGACTTATAATGATTTAAGCAGTATCGAATCCGTATTGGTTAATAACTCATTTGATTTATGTTTATTGCAACCAAGAAGGTCGGTTTTGCCTGTCAGTGTTTTAGCTTCCCTTAAAAAATGTGCAAAACATATCATTATTGAAGGTCGTGCCTTAGAGAAGATGGATGTGGACATCATCTATCGGGATAGGTTTGAGAGCGTTAAATTAGCCTGTAGTCACTTACGCCAATTAGGGCATAAAAGTATTGGTTTAATTTCAGAAAGCCATCCAGAAAAGGTGGGATATCACGATATTGAATTGGCTTTTAGCCTTTATTGTGAGGCGGCAGAAATTGATCAAGCCCCCATTATTAAGTCGAAAGCTTTTACAGACATTGATACAGAAGATTGCTCTGAAATTCTGGCTAGCAAGCTGGATGAGCATAGGCAAAAGCATTCATCACTGCCTACTGCTTTTGTCGTCTCAGGCCATTTTAGTGGCGAATGTATTAATCAAGTCTTTAAGTCGCTTGGCTTAAGTATTCCAGAGGATGTTAGTGTCGTTAGGATACGAGCAACCGGCGACTTAAATATCCCAGGTGGCTTTTTTACATCCGTCGCCAGAACCCCGGATCAAATCGCAAAATCTATTCATAAAATGATTGATAGAAGGTTGGCTGCACCAACCTCGGAGCCAATGGTTTATCGAGATAAACCGGTTTTAAAAACGAATAAGAGTTCGAGAAGAGTGAAGATAAATAACAATAATTAGTTTTGCCTTTAGGAGGCCTTAATATGTTTACTTTAACAAGAAGACGCGTTTTACAAGGAATAGGGGGGATAGTGGCGACAGCCGCTATGCCACCACTTTCATTTGCTGCGCAAAGGCCTGCATTGACAATAGCACTACAAAGAATACCTGAAAATATCAGCCCAGGGCGAGATACCAGTGATACCTCTGTACCAATCAGCTATAACATTTTTGATAAGCTAATTGAGCAAGATTTTCATGACAATATGAAGCTAACTGCTGGGCTTGCTACCTCATGGAAAATTGTTCAAAACAAAGAAATTACCTTTTACCTTCGTCAAGGGGTGAGATTTCACAATGGTGATTTATTAACAGCAGAAGATGTGGCCTTTTCATTTAGTAAGCAAAGACGAGAGGCAGAAGGGCCAAGACGGTTAGCGCAATTTTTTGGCAATGTGCAAGCGACTGAAGTCATCGATCCTCTTACTGTAAAAATCACAATGAAAGATGTGGACCCTTTGATAGAACAGCGCTTCGCTATGTGGAGTGGTGAGATAGTCAATAAAAGGGCCTACTTGGCCGCAGCTAACTATGAGGATTGGGCGTTAAATCCGGTCGGAACCGGTCCATTTAAAGTGACTGACATTAAAACCAATGTGATCAGTCTTGTGGCATTCGATCAATATTATCGCGGTAGCCCTAGCATATCGGCTTTAAAATTTGTTGAGGTACCTGAGGTGGCTGCTCGAGTAGCGGGTCTCGCCGCAGGGGATTTTGACATCATAGGCTCAGTGCCACCGGATCAAATTTCTACTATTAAACGATTCGATGGCATTGAAGTTTTGGGTCAACCAGGCGCTAAAGTGCGAATTTTGATTTTTAATCAAGGGGAATTTGCAGCGCCAATTATGAAAAATGTCCATTTCAGACGAGCGCTCGGCTATGCCATTGATAGAGAGGCCATTGTTAAATCTTTATATGGTGGTCGAACCTCTGTTCCTAATGGTCTTCAAGTGCCTTCATTTGGGGAAACCTATGCTCCCGACTATCCCAAACCTGTTTACGATTTAGCGTTAGCTCGCCAAGAACTGGAGAAGTCGGGTTATAAAGGTGAGGTGATCGACTACCCATTATTATCCAATGTTTTAGATAGTGAAGTGGCGATTGCTGAAGTGTTGAGTGACATGTGGAAGAAGGCAGGTATTAATGTAGAAATAAGGATTAGAGAGAACTGGAAGCAGATTACTAAAGGTCAGCATAGTATTCGTAACATGTCGGCGACCATGTTATGGCAAGACCCTGCAACCATTATTTGGCGGATATTCACCCCTAAAGTCATTAAAGGGCGTGGTTGGAATTGGCATAACCCAACCTTTGTCGAAAATGGTTTGATTCTTGCCCATGAGCCGGATAAATCAAAACGTCGTGAGGCTTTCAAAAAAATGCAGCATGTTTGGGAGCATGAAGACCCTATTGGCACCATATTGTTTCAAGAGTTGTGGATGTACGGTAGCCAGAAAGAGCTAAATTGGAAGCCATATGTACTGCCTTATATGGATTTCGGTCCTAATAATATCTAACGTTTAATCTAGGAGAGGGATCTCTTGTTTCCTTGTTAACAATAAAAATTATATAAGGGCCAGTTTATGCACTCTGCTAATGCTGATAAAGAGACACCATTACTGAATATTCATGATTTAACTGTCTCCCTTTGTCAGGGCGAGTCTGTGTTTCCAGTCATTGAATCATTTGATCTAGAGGTAAAGAAAAAACAAATTATAGGTTTGGTTGGCGAAAGCGGCAGTGGTAAGTCGGTTTTGTGCATGTCCGCAATGGGGTTGCTTGATACTAACTGGCGAACCCAAGGTCAAATTAGTATTAATGGACTTGGACTTGCTGATTTATCAAAAAAAGAAATGGAAAAGGTACGTGGTCATGAAGCGGCCATGATTTTTCAAGATGCATCAGCCTCATTAAACCCCGTTGCCAAAATAGGTAAGCAACTGAGTGAAACGATACGAAGGTTACAAGGTGTAGATGCTAAAGAGGCTGAAAAAATTGCCATCGACTTGCTAGTCAGTGTGGGGATTCCTGAGCCTGAGCGTCGATACAATGAATATCCCTTTCAATTATCAGGTGGGCAAAATCAAAGGGTGATGATAGCGCTTGCCTTAGCGGGTAAACCGAAAGTTTTATTTGCTGATGAGCCTACGACAGCGCTAGATGTAACGGTTCAAGCTCAAATATTAGAGCTAATTAAACGCCTTACACAAGAGGCAGAAATGGGGGTGGTATTTGTCTCACATGATCTCGGTGTGATTGCAAATATATGCACAGATATTGCTGTTATGTACGCCGGACGCATTGTTGAACAAGGCCCTGCACACTTGATCTTAAGTCAGCCAAAGCATCCTTATACACAAGGTCTGATTAATTCAATGCCCTCAAAGCAAGTTGGCCAAACCTATTATATTAAAGGTAAGGTGCCGGCTGTCACAAACCGTCCTAAAGGTTGTGCTTTTGCTTCACGTTGTTCTCAAAAAATTGAAGCTTGTGAAAAAAATGTACCTGAATTGACCCTTGGTAAGGACGGATTAGCAGCAAACGCTTGTTTTAACCCTATCGAGTTTACGCCAATCAAATCTTATCGGGTGCCACAGGTACAGTTAGATACGCTTATTCCTGCGAAACCCTTGTTAGCACTAAACTCAGCAAGCTGTGATTATCAAATCAGAGTAAAAGCCAAATACTTATCAAAAAAAGCCATATTTAGGGCAGTAAATTCTGTCAGCTTAGAGATTGGTGAAGGAGAAAGTTTAGCTTTAATTGGAGAAAGTGGCTCTGGAAAGTCGAGTATTTCTAAATTGATTTTAGGGATTGAATCCGCCACCACAGGAAGTGTTACTTTTAAGGGTGAGCCTGTTCCCAAAGTAGGTGATCCTGACTACAAGGATTTCTCTAGAAATGTTCAGCTGATTCCACAAAGCCCTTTTTTGGCGCTTGACCCTAGAATTAAAATAGGCGATCAAATTGCAGAGCCTATCTTTATTCATGCTCTCGTTCCCGCTGCTGACATAAAGTCAAAAGTGCTTGAATTAATGGATTCGGTTGGCTTGAGTAAAGACTTTTATGCCCGTTATCCCCATGAGCTAAGTGGTGGTCAGTTACAGCGGATTGTGATTGCAAGAGCCCTAGCCCTTAAACCTAAGCTCTTAATTTGTGATGAGCCTACGTCTGCCTTAGATGTTTCAGTACAAGGTCAAATTATTGAGTTATTAAATAAACTACGCCAAAGATATAAATTAGCCTTACTTTTCATCACCCATGATTTAAGGGTCATTAGATCACTCTGCGATAATGTAACAGTTATGTTTGCGGGTCAAATCGTCGAGCAAGCTACAACAGATGATTTGTTTTTAGAGCAAGGCCACCCCTATACCCGTGATCTTTTAGCAGCGGCTCCAGATGTGGACGTAAGCATGAAAATTCCGGCAACTAATCTAACCTCAGACTTTCCTAAAAAAGGCTGTAAATACTATTGGCGCTGTTCGAAGCGCAGTGAACTTTGCGCCAAGATTGATCCCCCTCTTGTAAGAGTGGGCGCAAAACAGGCTTACTCACTTTGCCATCATATAGAAGGACAATAGAGATGAATGCTAGGTATATTTTTCAGAAGATAACGAGAGCAATATTAACTTTGATCCTAGTTGTCACCTTTATTTTTATTATTCTGCGTGTCACAGGGGATCCGGTTGTGACCATGCTACCTGATGATACAGACCCAGAAATTATTGAGCAGATGCGCATTGCTTGGGGGCTAAATAAACCCATTTGGGAGCAGTATTTAGATTATTGGGTGGGCATCTTCAGTGGCGATTTAGGTCATTCTTTTTTAGATGGACGTTCAGCAGTCGATAAAATTGTTGAGCGAATCCCAGAGACATTAAGGTTAACCGTGACCAGCTTTATGTTTATGTTGCTGATCGGTGTGCCGGCGGGTGTCTTTTCAGCGATTAAACGCAATACCTGGATAGACAGGACGATTATGACCCTCTCTGTCAGTGGCTTTAGTTTACCCAACTTCTTCTTGGGGATTTTGTTAATCATTATCTTCTCTATCTGGTTAAGGTGGTTGCCTTCGGCGGGTAGCGAGCGTAGTTGGTCCTTAGTCATGCCGGTTATTACCCTGGCAACGGCCGGGGCCGGGGTGATTGCAAGATTTGTTCGTTCTTCTGTTTTAGAGGTGCTAGGGAAGCAATATGTTAGAGCAGCAATCGCAAGAGGAATGCCTTCTCATCGGGTGATTTTATTTGTTGTCTTGCCTAATGCGGCGATACCTGTCATCACCATAGTGGGATTTATGATAGGTACCTTGATAGGGGGTTCTATCGTGACAGAAACCATTTTTTCTTGGCCAGGAGTAGGGCGTTTGCTTATCAGTTCTGTGACGGCCAGGGATCTAGCAGTGGTTCAAACTGGGATTATGATGGTTGCTTTTACCATGATTCTAGCCAATCTCTTGGTTGATTTTGCTTACTTTTTGATTGACCCAAGAATTCGACTTGGTAGCAGTAAAGGAGATAATTCATGATAGATAGCGCCGCACAAACGCCGACTATCGGTTGGTTTAAACGCTTTAAGCAGAGTGTGTCACGCTCTAATTTGATTTATCTTGCTATTGCTTGGTTAGTCATTGTTCTTGTAACGGCGATATTCGCACATTTTATTGTGCCCATGGATTATCAAGAAATTCATTTGCTCAATAGGCTCTTGCCCCCTGCAAGTGTGAGTGAGCAAGGCTTTCACTTGCTGGGTACAGACCACCTTGGGCGAGATATCACAAGTCGCATTATTATGGCCTTGCAGTTATCCATACTGGTCGCCGCACTGGGTACGGTAATCGGCGCCATAATTGGCGTATCCATTGGTTTTATTTCAGCGCATTTCGGCGGTTGGGTGGATGATATCGTCATGGTCTTCGTTGACTTTCAGGCCTCCATGCCATTTGTGATTATAGCCCTTGCTGTACTTGCTGTGACTGGGACAGGTAACCTCTTATTGTTTATTTTATTGGTTGGCTTTCAAGGTTGGGAAAAGTACGCCAGGATTACCCGAGGCCTTAGTCTTGCGGCTTTAAACCATGGATACGCAGAGTCGGTCCGTCTTATGGGGGGCAGTACTTTTCGCGTTTATCTTAAGCATATTTTACCTAATATTTTTGCCGCCTTGATCATTCAAATGTCTATTAACTTCCCTGAGACCATCATTTTAGAAACCTCTTTAAGCTTTCTTGGTGTGGGCATTCAGCCACCCAATACCTCATTGGGTAATATATTAAGTTATGGGCGTGATTACTTATTAAACGCGTGGTGGATTGCCATTACCCCAGGGGCTGTTATTTTTGTAACAGCACTTTCTATGAGTATTGTAGGGGATTGGCTAAGGGATGAATTGGACCCGGTTACTAAGCAAAATAAACATTAACAAAGCGCTGTTAACTATTTGGATAAGCAGACAATAAACAAGCCTTTACGCCATTTATAGGGCGTAAAGGCCAAGGGTTTAACAAAGTCTGCTAACAAAGAGACTCTTCGCTGCTAACAAAGTGGCTCTTCGCAGCTAACAAAGTGGCTCTTCGAGCCAGGGCGTATTTATCTTAAGAATCGATGCCAGTGTGGGCGCTACCTGAGAGGCTGTTGCAAACTCTACTTCTTGTTGTGGTACATCTGGACCAACAAACAGGCAAAAACGATAGTCTTCACGAGAACCCGGTCGCATGCCATGGTTAGATTGGTATTTAGACTTTCCGCGAATCTGCCCTGTACCTTTTAAGTCCCTTTCAAAGCTGGTTAGCGCCCCTTCTTGAGAGGTGAAGACAAGCAATTCATCTTGCTGATGTTTAGGGATAAAGTCCTTGTTCCAGGTTTCTAAACCCGCTTCTAGCAATATATTGGTGACTTGTTCCGCTTCTGTTCGAGACCTTGGGGCGATAAGTAGCATGCCCCCTTCACTGGACCAAGGTACGCCTTCAGGTAGAATCTGGTCACAATAAATTGCATCCCGCATCGCCGTATGGCCATGGTCACTCATAATGGCAAAGTTATATTCATCCAGCTTACCTGCCTGTCTTAGCCTTTCTAACAAGGTGCCCACTTGCGCATCGGCTGTGCGAAGCGAATGCTCCATCATAGGGTCATTAGCGCCATATTTATGCAGGAAATAATCGGTCGCCGCAATTTCTAGCAAGATAAGGTCTGGCGCATCATTTGAGCAAGCAAGGCCAGCGCCTATGTCCAATAATTGCTGATCAGCTAACATGCCAAAGGTCATGGTTTCTGTGTTGCTATAGTCTTGGTATTTAGCCCCATTGGGGTTAATCACCTTGGTGGCATAAATGGCTTTATCCAAGGTTTTTAAGGTGTCCTTTGTATGCTCATCAAGGGCGTGTTTAGCGTCTTGATTATCTTGCTGCTTTTGCCTTTCTTCTAGAGAGTAAGAATCGTATTTTCTGGCTCTGTTTGTGGTCTCATCAGACCACCAAGGGTCAAGGTAGAGGTCACAATCTTTAGTATTTACCATGCCATAACCTAAGCCAGCGACCTTCTTGTTAGCTTGCTTGGCATAACCTGCCACGGTAGTGGTTAATACATCTTCAGGAATCGCCCAACGAAACTCACTACCATCCCAAACCTTATTACCATACACCCCATGCTCGGCGGCGGTTTGTCCAGCAATCATAGAGGTGCGCCCCGGAAAAGAAGTACCGCAGACTTCAGGGGTTAAGGCTTTCACATAGGTGCCTTGTTTTGCCAAAGCATGCAGGTTGGGCAACCAAGCTTTCGCTTGTACAAATAGGTCGGCACTGATGCCATCTATCATAATGAGGATAAGCTTACTCATAGACAGAGCTCCTTGTAGCGATTTAAGCAGCAGGCTGAATTAACAGCTTCTGCATCATAGGAATATAATGATTCAGGTCCGGTACAGTCAGAGAATCCTGCTTACCCGCATCATCCCAGTAACGTACTTTTACCGCATCTTGATGATAAGGCTCGGCTTCAAACTGCGCCACTTCATCCGTATTCATTGGGCCGCCTTGTACCGCTAGCGACTCTTTCGATGCCTCAGAAAGCACTCGGTAATACTCAGGTTTTACCGCACATAAATAGCGTTTGCTTGCCACATGTAGACGAATCGCATCCAGTACTCTTTGAGGGAAGTGCCCCGCAAGAAAATCCGCCGCACTGTCTTCGTGTTCGTTATCTATGTCTTTTTGCAGGCAATCTTCGGCATATTCACTGGTGTAGTGGCCAATATCATGCAAAAGGGCCGCTATGATAAGTTCGTCGTCGGCACCGGCTTGCATAGCAAAAAAGGCAGATTGCAGCATATGCTCAGCCATGGTGACAGGTTCACCCATGTACCAGTCAGCACCATGGTCATTAAAGAGCGCTTCTATCTTGGTTAGAATGGTATTTTTACTTGTCATTGTTACGTCTCCTTATTTATTAGTTTGATGTCTTCTTAGCTGATGGGTTTGATGTGACTCGAGCGTCTGTTTTTGTCTGACGAGATAACACAGATTGCAAGCTGTATAAGCTATCGACATCCGCATAGGCCCCTTGTAACCAACGGCTGCCAGAGGTAGAAAAGGCCTTTCTAGCGTGGAAAACACGGGTGTTATCAAACATCACAAGTTGGCCTTGGGTGAGTTTAAAATCAACCATGATGCTGGTGCGGTTGAGTATTTCTGCATAGTGTTGATACGCCTTATAGAAGGCTTTCATTTTATGCTTATCGATATTGATAGGCGCAATCGAGCGGTTGTTAAAGCGTACTTTGACCACCTGACCCTTATCATTCACTTCAATTAAAGGCACCCGGGATTGAAGGTCTGTGTCTTTATCTTGAAAGCGAAAGTTGATCCAAGTTTGGCTTAAAAGGTCAAAATCAGCTTGGCTTTCTTCTCTTAAAATTCTGGCAGCTTTAAAGCCATCCCCCAGAATCGACTCGCCCCCTTCTACCGTGTTTTCCAAGCAATGCAGTAATTGCACTGTGGGTACCGGGTCGCGATAAGGGTTATCCGCATGCAGGCCTAAGCCTAAATTCGTAAAGGCCAGATTGTTTGGCTCAACCTGAGTTTTCACCTCAAACAACTTGCCATAGTTAGTGTCTCTGACAT
Source organism: Marinomonas sp. MED121 (assembly GCF_000153025.1). Taxonomy (GTDB): domain Bacteria; phylum Pseudomonadota; class Gammaproteobacteria; order Pseudomonadales; family Marinomonadaceae; genus Marinomonas. Next base: position 1,265,028 of record NZ_CH672429.1, on the reverse strand, counting down.
AACCAAAGGTGTCGATCACATCCAGAATCTGGCCTTCTTTACAAGGAACCTTCTCTAAAATGGCAAAACCATAAAGGGTGAAGTGGTCGAATACAGCACTGCGAGTATCTTTATTATTTAGGTAATCCTCATAGTCGAACACAGACTTTTTTGTATTAAAGCTTGAGTCCCATAAAACCTTATTTTGTTCTGAGTAAATATCATTGGCCAAGTGTTTGTCATAAGCATTTTGCTCAAGCCAGTCCAGACTAAACACACTGCGATGTAAGGGTGAGAAGATAATCTCAACATCGTGATTATCCAATGCTGTGATCGACTCTATGCTCACATCTAAAGGAAAGTCAGTCACATTCATCAGGCGCTGACCACTGTGAGCATCGCGACTCTCGGGCATTTGGCAATGGTCTCTTAACCAAATGGCGAGAAACTCGCTCTGATGAGCATCATTCCATTCAATATTTAACTGAGTTTTATCGTGCGCGATTGAGAGCTTATGGCCATTTGCCATTGCAATACCCATGTTTCACTACCTCATACTATTTGCCTTATCACAGGTTAAGCATGCCTGTGATTTGTATGAATATGATGACAAACTAATAGGGATAAAAATATTGAGAATTTCCAAAGCGCTAGTATAGAAATTCTAAAGTCGTTTAGCTTTAATTCGCTTTTAGACTGATCCAACACCATAAATATTGCATTTTAATGACGTTTTTATTGCCAAGAAATAAAAATGTCTTATCTGTGCTATAGAATTGCTAAAATCGAGATAGGATAGAAAAAGGAAATGACAGCATGCCCCAAGCTCAAAATTTGCCCCCCCTAAATGCCCTTCGTGCGTTTGAAGCCGCGGCGCGATTACAGAATCTCGCTAAGGCCGCAGCCGAGCTACACGTCACCCAAGGGGCGGTAAGTCAGCAAATTAAATTGTTAGAACAATATCTTGATACTCAGCTTTTTTATCGCAGAGCAAAAGGATTAGAGTTAACCGACAGCGCTAAGGCCTATCTACCTGTTTTAACCCAAGCCTTTACCAATATGCAGGCAACCACTAACGAGCTCTTTGTGTCCGATTATCGCCCGACTATTAAGGTGGCTTGTGGGACGACTTTTGCACAATGTTGGTTAATGCCAAGGTTGCCTAAGTTTTTTGCCAAGCATCCAGAATATCGTCTGAGGTTATTAAGCTCTGCTTGGCCAACAGGGCAAGGGGTGAATGATGCCGATGTGGAAATTTGCCATGGGGAAGGTGGCTTTTCTGGCTATCGAGTGCAGCGCATTATTAAAGAAGATTGGATGCTGGTTGCTAGCCCCAGTTTTATTGAAGCTCACTTGCCAGAGGGTGAAAACCAATTTAACGATTTAGAACAGATAAAAAACCTCCCTCTCATTAGCACATTGGGCTTTAAGCTGGGTTGGCGAAACTGGTTTAGCGAGTTAGGCGAAGAGGGCTTTCAGCCAGAGCCCTTGTTTGAAAGTAACCACACTTCTACCGCATTAGATATGGCCCAAGCGGGTGTGGGTTTGTTATTAGGTTTGTCTTTTTGTTTTCGTATGGCGTTAGATGAAGGCAAGGTGGTAAAGGTGCACGATCACATAGTGCCAGCAGAGGGCGGTCAGTATCTGATTTTACCAAATGCCACTATTACCCCTAAGGTAGACGCTTTTTGTCGTTGGCTGCTAGCAGAGCTAGCGGATCATCCTGATAGAGACAATTTAGACTGGGGATAGCGATATGATCTGCTTAGGAATAAAGATAGGTGTGATGCAGGTGTGAGTAAAGAAAACGCATACCCACACCTTATTTATGCCCAAGAAAACTTAAACAAGTTCTCCGCGAGCTGGGTAGTCTTTTTGAATCGCAAAGTCGATCGCACCCAATATTTCTTTAAAGTGCGGACGCGCAAATGGCATAGTGCTGATATTGCTCCAATAAAGGGTGTTATCAGGGCGAATAATAAAGATGCCAGGTTCTGTAAACTCTTCTGGCTCTTCGATACCTATGCTGGTTAAACCACGACCTTTGGATCTGTGTAAACCTAAGGCTTGAGATTGCTCAACGCTTAATCCATAACCTAGGGTGAGTTTGGGTAATTTCCATTCATCAAAAGCGGTTTGTGCTCTTTCATGGGTATCACTGCTAATTGTAAAAATATTCACGCCTCTGGCGCTAAAATCTTCTGCTAAGCGATTAAGCTCAGTCAAATAGCTCTTACAAATAGGGCAATGAAGGCCACGGTAAACCACTAACATGGTGAATTGAGCTGGCTTTTGTTCTGCCAAAGACCAATTGTCTTGCAAAGAATGAAACTGCAAAGCAGGCATGGCTTGACGAGGTTTTAAAACGATCATAATAAGCTCCTAACTTTTTCAAGGTTGAGTTTAAGAGCAGTAAGACACCTATCCGTTTGGTGATTTATTCTTATTACCTATGTTCATCAAATGACTCACTGGCCCAACTAGTTTGGAATCAAGTGGTTAATTTGTCTACTAATTAATCACACTCAATAGGTTAGAGGTTTGGTTAAAAACGCCTCTTACTAGTAATCATAGGGGAAGTTGTGTATTTTTATTGTATCAATTTAAGTTAAATTTGTAGCAGATAGTACATAATGGATAGATTAACCAGTTTACTCAATCACTTTCGACCTCAAGTTAAATCCGTAAACTATGTCCGACAACATAGGGATAATAGCGAGCAAGCCAGCGACGCTTCTTTAATCCAAGATGCTCAAACAAATGCCAGTCTGAGCCTCTCTGCTGACTCTTCTTATCTTTTATATATTGCACAAGGTACGCTGAGTTTTGTGGAGCAAGACTTTATGCTCGGTGCCCCTGAAGAGACCTTTACCCAAGGCAGTATTCTCTGGTTGGCCGCCGGCTGTGAGTTGAAGCTAGACCCCCTCGCCCAAGAGCAAGACGCCGCCATCTTGGTGTGTGAATATGACTTTGGTCTTGCTAGCCTAAACCCCTTATTAGACACCCAGTCTAAATTAGTCGGAGTGGGCCAAGAGGATGATATCGCGCTTGCTATCGCACCGATTATGGCCGTACTTATGCAAGAGCTAGATAAACTCTCCTGTGGTTTTCAAGTGGTGAGTGAGCGTTTGGCCGAAGCCCTGTTAGTACAATTCTTGCGTTTACTCATGCAGCAAAAGCGCCTGCCTTTTGGTTTATTAGCAGCGCTTTCGGATGACAAACTTGCCCGTGCCATTGTTGCCATTCATGACCAACCAGCACAAGCCTGGACTGTCGAGCGTCTTGCTCAACAGGCGGGCATGTCGCGCACTGCCTTTAATAATGCCTTTCGCGATAAATTAGGTCATACACCCCTTGAATATGTCACCCTTTGGCGCATGCGTTTAGCCAACCAAAAACTCAGACAAGGGCAACACAATCTGGCTGCTTTAAGCCTGGAGCTTGGTTATCAAAGTGAAACCGCTTTTCGCCGCGCTTTTAAAAAGAACCTAGGCTTCGCCCCAGGCCAAGTGCGGAAAAGGCAACAGGCAGAAATTCGTCAGCAAAAGAGTGTCAGACAAAGCGCCTAATGAGCCCTGAGGCGCAGGGTAAAATTGAATAAAAACAATTGAATAGAGAATTATTTCAGCAAGTTGACTAATAATTGCACTAGACCTTGTCCTCTAGAGGAAAAAGCCTAAATAAAACAAGTGAAAAGCGAAAACAAAGCTTGGCAGAAACAAATAAGCTCGATATAATGGCCGCCGTTTTAGGGCCTATAGCTCAGTTGGTTAGAGCATCCGACTCATAATCGGCAGGTCCCGTGTTCGAGTCACGGTAGGCCCACCATATTAAAAACCACCTTTGAGAAATCAAAGGTGGTTTTTTTATGTTTGTTATTTAGGTTTAATTGTCAACTATCTTAAATTAGAGGGTAACGGCTCATTGTCTATGAGTGTCTAGCTTCGTTTTCTTTTTGTTCCTTTAATAACTTAAACCATTTTTTTGCAGCTGTAGTGTTAAAAGCTTTTGTTCCATAGCTGATAGAAAGCAAATCTTCAGGTAAAAGTTCATCGAACTTCTCAATACGCTTTTCCACTACTTGATGTGCTAATTCTGTTTCTGTTGGGAGTTCTGTAGAAGCAAGCCTGAGTAATGTTGAACGAACATTTTCTAATGTTGCTTGCTCTACTTCTATAACTCCAGCATATGTATCTGCTTCAAACCCATGTCGGATAAGTAAAGCTACGATAGTATTAATTACTTTGTCGCCAAGCCATGGGAAAATGTATGTTGAATTTCCAACTTCTATTAAAGGCTCTCTTGATAGTTTCGCTTCTTTGAAATATCGCACACTCTCATTAAACAACTCTCGTGCAGCTGAATCAGCAAAGTCGATTTTGTTTCCTTCTACTGAAATTCGATAGTCGCCGTCTTTTAATATTTGGAACATTTCTTGGCGAACAACATCATGTATGTTTAGGCTAGCTCCACCAAATTTTGGAGGCTTACCACCTTTTGCATGTTCAACATAAATCGCTTTCTTTTCGCTATCAATGTCTTTTACTTTCCAGCGCTTTCCTCCAAAAATAATATGTTGACCTTCTAAAACTAATGAATCTACAGGTAATGTTCCGAGTGTCTTAGTTCCACATATAATCCGGAACTCTTGAGGTGTTTTAAACACAGCATAAAATGTGTAATGACTCGTCAATTTTTCACCCAAAAGCCCCAATACCAACTCACCACTACCTAACTGTGTTATGAGCTCTGTTTTACCCATTTGGACTAGTAGTGCTTTAAAGTTTTCAATACCAACGTTTTGAAAAGGGCCATCTTTACAGAGCAAGCTAAATAATTGCTTTGCTCTAATGCCTCCCCACTGTGCAATAACTGCAAGTATTTGATGAAGGAGTGTTGAGAAGTGATATAGCGATGTATCAGCTGGTTCATACCATTTACTGCTAATAAGAAGCCTTATCATAGCTAGTGATTGAATAAGTTCTAATCTTAGCTTATCGATAACGCTAGAGTTTTTTATTAATTCTTCTTCGGCGATGAGCATTCTTAATATTGATGCTCCTCCGCGCCTTCCAGAGCGCCCCATTCTTTGGCGTAAACTTGAAATAGAGTGAGGAGCTGTTACTTGAATTACAGACTCTACTTTGCCGATATCAATACCTAGTTCAAGAGTCATTGTGCAAATCGCTGTGGTAGGATAATGCTCCTGTTGTAATCGCTTTTCTAAGCTTTCTCGAAGATCTTTTGATAGCGAACCATGGTGGGGAAAAAATTCATTCGGTACAAATTTTTCTTCACAGAAGTCCGATAATGTAGCTGCAATGTTTTCTGTACGGCTTCTACTATTTGCAAACACAAGGTGATTTCCACCTCGACAAAATTTAAACAGATCTTGGCAGATCGTATACTCTGCATCATTGGAAGACTCAGCTTCTAAATTAGCAGGGTTCACATACCCTTTTACTTGAACCTTCAAGTTGGATGTCGAATGTGTATCTTTAATTATCTTACAAGGTAAAGAGCGATTGGGGCGAAGTGATTGAGGTACTTTCTCTAACTCTCCAAGCGTAGCACTTAGAGCTACTCTAGGGATTGGCGTTTCTAGTCTTCCGAGAAGGTGTTCAAGTCGATGAAGTAAAGATAGTAAATGATGGCCGCGCTCAGAACCAATAAAGGCATGAAACTCGTCAATAACAATATATTTCAAATTAGAAAATGCAGCTTTTATCCAGCCTGAATCTCTGATAAGTAATGACTCTAATGACTCAGGTGTTATTAACACGACACCTGATGGCGATGCTTTTAATTTCCTCTTTCGGCTCTGTGAGCTATCACCATGCCAAGGAGTAACTGGCATTTCTAACAGGTCAGATAGGCTCTCTAAGCGCCTATCTTGATCATTTATAAGGGCTTTTAGAGGGCTAATGTAAAGGATCCCTACACCAGTTTCCTGAACTGCTATTACACTGAGCGCAGGCAAGAAAAATGCCTCTGTTTTTCCTGCTGCGGTTGAAGCGCTGATCAGTACATCAGTTTTTTCAGACAATATAGGTTCAATAGCGAGGCATTGTATTTCTCGTAAGCCAACCCAGCCTTGCTTGAATATCCAGCGTTGAACCCGATGGTCTAACTTTTCATGTTCATCAATCATAGTTTGAAGTCAGCAAATCCATCTTCATTGCCTTCTGTTTCGAGTTCAACATTGGAAGGCTTATCTTCATTAATTGCTACTGATGAGATTAGACTATGCCACGCAATTTGCGGGTTTTGGTCGATTACCGCGAGCATGTCTAAAAATGCTTTAATAGTGTTCCGTGGTGTTCGAAAATACGCATCTCCTATGGTTTGGCTGCAATGCTGTAAGAATACTTTGAGAGACTCGTCTGGAACCAAGTACTTTGCTTCGTCACCTTCAGCATAAACGTGACGCAAGTTTTTAAGCAAAATATAGAGTTCTTCAGGGGTTAAGCTAGCGAGGTGAAGGGCCGGTGACGAATAATCAATCACTCCAGCTTGTTTAGCAAAACTGTTATCTGCCAACCTAGATTGCAGTGCTTCATAGCTATACAAGCCTTTGCGTGGATCTAGAAGAAACTCAGGGGTTCCCCCGAGAAGGAAACCCAAATGCTCGGCACTTCCTTGCAAGCAATCGTTTAGAATTCGGAGTATTTGCTCATAGTTAGAGGTTCTAGCTGTGGTGTTGTTCAACTTATACAGGTTTACCATCTCGTCTAGGTTAACTAGAAGCCCTTGGTAGCCAGCTTGCTTGATAAATAAACTCATTAATTTCAGAGCATCATAAAAAGATGTATCCGAAATAATTGTTCGAACACCTAGGTCATTGCGAGCATCAGTTTTAGTTGAATACTCTGCTCGTAACCATTTTATCGCGTTGGTTTTTAGTATCTCATCATCTTTCTCATGACCTATCCAATAAGCCTCAATAACTTTGGCAAAATCATAACCGCCAACGAGTTCAGAAAGTGATGCTAATTTTTCATGGATAATTGCATTTATACTCTTTCCTGAAGTTTCAGCTTCTTTTATTGCTTCTGTAATGAACTTTTCAACCACACTAGTTAGAGCATTTCCATCAGGTTTGTTACGAGTAGCCATGTTACGCATTAGCTCTGAGTAAAGGTTTCTAGCTTGGCCGGCCGATGCATGAATACGTCTATCAGGAGATAAATCTGCATTGACGGTCACAAGCTTATTCTCTAGAGCAATAGCGCGTACAACACTTAAAAAGAATGTTTTACCAGAACCATAATCGCCGATAATGAGCCTGAAAGCTGAACCACCATCTGAAATTCGATCAATGTCTTGGATCAGAGCTTTTAATTCATTTACTCGACCTACTTGGATATGCTGGATTCCTATCTTAGGAGTCACACCTGACTTCAGAGATTGGATAATTGTATCCCTTTCTTTAGCTCGTATTCTTTTTGCAACCATTATTTATCCCTTCAATTCTTCTACGATTTCTAGATCGACATAGATATCACCATCGTCATCAAGAACTGGCGCATCGACTTTGTCATAAGCCCAGTCATTAATAGTTTCTAAGGTTCCATCAACCATTAGGTTTAGTTTGCCGCATAGTTCATGAACCTCTTTACGTGGCCACGATTCTTTAGCTATCAAAGTTTCAAAAAGTTCTTTATAAGGGCTATCTAAGTCACCTTCATTGGCATTAGCTGTGAGGCTCACTTCTAGTTCAGGTTCTTCATCAACGGCAAATATACTTTCCAGCATACTCTTTGCGTCGTTGGTGTCACTTTCATGCATAGCCAGAATACCTTCATCCAATTGAAAGGTATTTTTATCAATTGAAAAGTCTTTAGATGCGGCTGATATAGGTTGTTTACTGGAGGCAAAGGCATGAATGTCACTTGTAACGAGTGATTTATCTAGACCTAACGAGGTATATAACTTTTCAATTTGCTTAATTTCAGATGCATCGATTTTTCCATCAGCAAGAGCTATGGAATGCATGAATTTTTTCAAGAATTCCACCTGTGGAACTCCGAGTTTTTCAATCCTAGATTTCAACCCCGTATTATTTACAGGGGCATTTAGACGCCAAGTTAAATATGCATTTAACGAATTCTTTTCAGAAGGAGATAGTTTGTCATCGTGGTTTATCAACGCCTGTAAGACGATTTTTTCATGATGATCTACTGTACCATCAATAGTTGCAACCATTGCCCCTAATCTAATTGCTAAACTTACTTGGTTGAATGTCGAGCTTGGCTCAAAAAACTCACCATGGCCCGGTGAGAAGAGCACAATGTTGTCGCCGATCTTCAATTTTGCATGATGAAAGCGTTGGTCTGGCGCAATACCTATTTCAGCCTTAGCAGCTAAGTTAGCAACTAGCTCATTTTCTTTTTTGTTAAACGCCTTTGGGAGAGGTGTACCTGTATGAGTCCAGAACTCCTTGACTGTGGTTAGTCCATCATTCGAACTAATTATCTGATTTGCCCAAGACTTAAATGTCTCTATAACTGGTGAGTTTGCTTCGTTTGACAGTTCTTTAGGTAATAACATCAACGCTGCAATATCATTCCTTGAGGTTTCTGTTTTTCCTAAGTAACGGCTATAGCTGCTTAACTCTTCTGTACATTGCTCGGCAATAGGAATTAGTTTATTAATTGGGCCTTTGAGAATGCTTGGATCTGGTAAGTCCCCCAACTCTAAATCAACCCCATTTACACCATTACTTGCCGCATGGTATGAAAGTCGCAGCTTAGTTTTATTGGGTTTTACGGAAACTCCTTCGCCAAATTTTTCTGAAAATCTGAGTTTGAAAAGTTGCTGAAATTCTTCTTCGCATCGGCGAGCAGGAGTTTTTAGTGAATATTCAAATGTATTTTTAAGCCACTTTAAAGCTAACGGTGCTGTTACTAGATTTCCACTAGCTACAGTTTTTGCAAGTTCAACTTTGAATGACAATGCATTATTGGTATCTGGTATGCTTGATTGCCTATTTTCAAACAAAGTAGGTCTTTGTAGTGCCATTAATTCAAGAAAATTTGCTGAGTACCCCTTAAATGAGCGATTAGCATTGAAAGCTAGATTGAGTCGCAAAACTTCTTCAAAGATTTTTATGTACTCATCATTTGATATTTGAGCTTTGGTTTTGTCTTCAATAATCCTCCTTTCAAACCCATAGAAATATATGAAAACATAACCAATTGGTGTATCAGGGGCTGAGCGTTCAGAGGCTAGCCAATCAAGGTAAGCGCCTCTACAGTCTTTAGACAAGGAAGCATAGCTAGGCCAATAACCGAGAGTCTCGTCAGTGTATATTTCTGAATCGACTGAAGGACTTGAAGCCGGACGTTTATCATCCACTAGAGATGGCTCTATGCTGTAACCATCTAGTGAATTCATCGCTCCACCAAAGTAGTAAAAGCCTTTCGTTAACTGTCTTCCATTAATGGAAAGTTGTTCACTTTCACTTATCCACCGACCTTTTCGTTTGTTCGTTGTTTTTTCTGGTTCTCGGCCAAAACTTGTATGAATAGTAAAAGTAGCAAAGTCATCATCGTCCACATAAGCATGATTAGACGTACTGGATACACTGATGCGGGAAGATCCTACTTTAATGCTAGGTGATGAAGTTCTATTTTCATTAACTTTGGTTTTTTCTGAGAAAGATTGTGGATTTTTTTTTTGTGTCGAGGCTGGAGGAGAGGATTTTTTATTTCCTTTAAATAATCTGTAAATCAAATAAGTTACAAGTAACCCAATAATAAATTCCATTTCAATTCCTTCAAAGAAAGGTTTTAATGATTAGTTTTTATTAATCATTGTTTTAATTGGTTTTTATATCAAAGCTACGGCAAAAACGCAAAGTGTAGAGAACCTAGTTCGCTGCTTATTTTTATTAAATTTTTCAAAACAATAGCCAGATTTATGCTGCATTTTTCAATAATTATTAAATAAAATACCAATTCCAGTCACCTCAGAAGTGTTTGAAACCAATAAAAAATACGTGTCACTCGTGACCCTGAGTTAATTTATGGCGGCCAAGAATATTATGTGGCACGCAATTGGGGTAAAGATAATGTGAAAGGTTTTACCAATAAAATCACTGCTCATCTCCCTTCGATTATTTACCAGCTCCATGCTGATTAATCTAATCGAGTTTATTCTCTTGTTAGCTCTTTATTGAGCTGGAGCTCAATGGTATGCATTACCACGCGGACAGGCTGTGAAAGAATTAGTTTCAATACTTTTTCATGTACTAAAGAGCTTTTTATAGCTTTTTATAGCTTTGTAGGGATTACCAGAGCTCTTTATGAAGACTTCAGAAGGAATCTGTTTTTAAGGTGCTTGCGGAACCTCTGTAGGCTTTAGATAACACTTTTTTCTATTGGCAGTAGGCTTTAAAGCCCTTTATACCAAGAATATTTAATACGCGTGTAAAATTGTAGGCAAGGTTCATTAATGACCATTCTCCTCTGACCTTTTTAAACCCTCTTACAAGAAAATGTTGCCATCCAGCTTTCATTTTCAATGTGCCAAACGGGTGCTCGACGATCGCCCCTCTTAGCTTCATTTTTCCTTCTCCCTGTCTTTCCATTCTTCTCTTATGTTCATCGATAGCAAACTCATATTCGTTTCGATACAGCTTTCGTCGAGTAGTATCTTTTGCTAAGCACTGATCTTTCTTAAAACAGTTTTTACAGTCCTTTGAATGACTAATATAAAGCTGCTGCTTTTTATTATGCTTTATTGTCAACGAACTAGATGGAATAAGTGACTTGCCTTCGGGGCAGATATAGTGATTGTTTGTTGCGTTATACTGGAAGTGATCTCTGGTAAATCGATTTTGTTTTTTGATGCTGGCTGACTTATTAGGTATGGGGACATAAGGTGTAATTTGGCTCTCAGTACAAAAGTGCAAGTTAGCTGTTTCGTAGTAACCAGCATCAGCAAGTACCGTTAATTTATCTACACCAAGCGTTTCTTTTGATCGCTTTGACATAGGATAAAGTTGCTTTTGATCATTGCCATCATTGGTGACATCACTTGCAATAATTAAGTGATGACGATCATCCACTGCAGCCTGAATATTATAACCTGCTATTTTGGCTCCTCGTTTAAAAAGCAGTCTAGCATCTGGATCTGTCCGTGATAATTGACCGTTACCTGATTGAGCTAACTCTTTTAACATTTGATTGAGATTAGCTTGCTTAGTCGTTAATTCATCAAGCTTGATGTTATCTAAGCTACCCTCTTCAGACTCTTCGTTATCTAATGCATCCAACATGGCGTGGTAGTCTTGGACTTTTTGTTCAATTGCTTTTAATTGCTGTGTTAAGCGGTTTTTCGTCAGAATACTCTGTTTACTTGCATTGCCATGAAAGAAGCTTCCATCGATTGCAATTAGCTCACCACCAACTAAATCAAGCTGCTTACAGAGTAAGACAAAGTCACGGTTTACTTGAATCAGAAGTTTATGATGATCTTTTCTAAAGTTAGCGATGGTCTTGTAACTAGGGCGTTGGTGCTTAATGAGCCACATAAGCTCGATATTTCTTCGACACTCTTTTTCAAGCTTGCGAGAACTTCGTATACCGTTAAGGTAGCCATATAAATACAAGCGTAGTAAATCAGCAGGGTTGTATGCAGGTTGTCCTCGTAATGAGGATGATGGCTTATACACATCAACAGCCAGTTGATCAAAATTCAATGTATCAATATAGGCATCAATTGCTCGCACTGGATTTACATCAGAAATGTGCTGATCAAGGTGATCAATAAACAAGGAAAATTGTGCTCGATTTTCTGTTTTACGATAGTTCTTATTCATAATGACGATAATCCACCTAGCTTCAAACTATCGCCATACTATAACAATAATTCTTTCACAGCCTGGGAGCATGGTAACGAGTTGGACAGTGCTGAACATGGTAACGGGATGGCTACTTCTTCAAATAAAAGCTTGCTTCAAAGCTAGGCCAGACACTCAATTCAGCGCAGTCCTTGGCTTTTTCATATTCGTTTTGTAATAAATATACGTTGTGCCGGTGAGGCAGATACACGCCATGGCTATCATCAATACTATGAGGTAGTTAACGCTAGGTTCGTATTCAGAAGCGATGACTGAGCCTATGACGATGTAGGATGAGGTTAGGGTGCCATAGATGGCGGCCGAGTAGCCTGTTTTTGACTTATCTACCTTCATGAAGGCATAAACTAGGGCGTAGCAGTGGACAACACTCAGGGCAAAAATAAAGCCTGAATAGCTAAGAGAAAAGAGAAGAATAAAGTTTATGCCTTGAGTTAAGCTGCTCAGGTAACTAATCAGCGCCGCCAGAATAGACAGCAGACTCCATTTTAATAGCCCTTGTATGACATTCGTTTCTCGCAAATACCTTAGGTAGTAAAGCCTTGCCAGGACTGATACCAGTATTAATAAAAAGCAGATGATGCCAAAGTTTAACGAGCTAACTTGGGCCTCTTCTATGAAGAGGAAAGAGGCGATCTGATAAAAAATCACCATGGCAACCACGGCGCTAATGCTGATAAAAGAACTGATGGTAAAGACGGAATTGCTCAGCATGGTTTTGTAGTTTGTGTATGAGGCTCTGATAAAAGAGTTTAAAGCGACAAGGCTAGTCTTAGCTGGTTCTTCGTTTACCTGATTAACCGTCTGTTTAACCGTTTTTGGAAATAAAAAATAGGTCGAAACCAACAGGATAAAACCAATAAAGGCCATACTGCTAAACACCTGATGCCATTGGCCAAACTGAATAATGAGGCCGCCAACTATGGGTGAAAGGGCAGACATCAGGGTAAAGCCTAATGAGGAGAGGGGCATTATGGTGCTGAGCCTGTTTTCTGCCACTAACTCTCTTGCTGTGGCAAAGCCAATAACATACATAGCGGCGCAGCAAGCCCCTTGAATAAAGCGATATAAATATAAGGTGTCTATCGAATGTGTGCTGACTATGGCAAGGCTTGTCAGGCTAAACACGGCGCTTGTCGCGAGTAAAATTTTACGCTTATCATAATGGGAAATGAGCGCCCCAAAGAGTAACTGACAAGTGCAAAAGCCAATGGCAAAAACCGTGATGGTTAACTGAACTTTATGAAATGGTGCCTGAAAAAGGGTCTTAATTTGCGGCAAAGAGGGCGCATATAGATCAAGCGCAAAAAAGTACATGGAGACTGTGATGATCAGAAAATAGATAGATTTCTTTTCTAACAAAGAGAAGCCTTGATTGTTTTCCATTCAAATAAAATCCAATGCCTTGGTGGGTTCTCTTTTCGCTTCAATGGGCTTAAGTGCTTGATCTTTCTCTAATGAAGCCTTGTCTGATTCTATCCTACACTATTCTCGTCTAAGAGTAATTTTGCGCTTGTCCATTTTATTTAAGTGGATTAACTAAACGATGATCAGCTAAAAATGGACAAGTGGCTAAGCTTTTGAATTAGTGTTTTCTTTACGAGCGCTTTCCTAATTAGCAGGGATATATCCCATGGCTTGAGAGATATCCATCCCTGTTTTTCTTAAATGACCAAGTACCTCAGTGCACAATGTCTCTTTTGAAACGCTCACAACAGGACAAGAAACACTGATGGCAGCGACACATTGAGAGTGAAGGTTAAGGATTGGCACAGCAATGCATTGTAATCCTAAAGCATGTTCTTGCAGATCTAAGCCATAGCCTCTGTCTTTTGTTTCTATCAAATCCTTTCTAAAAACATCTAGGCTGGTATTCGTCAATGCAGTAATAGGGTGTAGTTGAATGCGAGACAATATATCTTCGATTGAGTTGGGCTCTTGGTGCGAAAGTAAGACTTTACCTGCCGCGGTAGAGTAAAGGTCTGTTCTTAAACCTACAAAAGATGAACACTTTAATGCACCAGGTTGATGGTTCACATCTACCTTATCCACATATACCGCTTCGCCATTGTCTATCACAAACATATGGACAGTTTGGTTTAATTGCTTGCTCAAAATTTCAAGAAAATAATGCCCTCTTTCTCTCACATTTAATCTTTGCAAGTAGGTTTGGCCTACTCTTACAAGACTGAGTCCTATGTCATATTTACGGCTTTCTGGATCCTGCTGTAAATAACCATTTTCTGTCAGGGTTTTAATATGGTGATGTAAAGAGGACTTATTTAAGGCGAGGGCATCTGAGATGTCCTTGATGCTGAGCGGGCGGCCTGCTTGACTAATGGTTTCGATGACAGCAATTGCCTTGCCTAATGTATTTAATTTTTCCATAACCTTATTTGCCTTTTATTTCATATTAAGAAACGTGAGTTCAGAATATTAAACTTTCGTTGACAAGTAAAGTAAGGTGACATAACTTTACTCTGTTGTTTGATTTTACGAACGGCGTTTCTTATTTAGAAACAAATTAAATCATACCAATACAACTGAATGCATTTTCAGTTAATAAAGCTATAAATTCTATTTAATAACAAAAACTAAGAGGACTAGAGATGAAGTGTATTTCGTTTCTTTGCGTAGCATTACTAACAATTAGCAGCAGTGTGTTTGCTGATTTTCCTGAAAAAGACATCACACTTGTTGTGCCTTGGTCTGCTGGTGGTGGTACAGATACTATCGCGCGAGCATTGGTAAAAAATGCGAAACAACACATAGGTGTCAACGTTAACGTTGTGAATAAAACAGGTGGCCAAGGTGCTATTGGTATGGGAGCTACAAAACGCGCTCGTCCAGATGGCTATACTGTGGGACTAATCACCTTTGGTTTAAGTACCTACAAACCTATGGGCCTATCTAATCAAACCTTTCGAGATTATGAACTATTACAACTCCTGAACCAAAGTTCTGCTGCTTTAACCGTGGGTAAAAATTCCCAATGGAATTCTTTAGATGACCTGATTACTTATGCTAAAGCTAACCCAGGTAAAGTGACATTAGGTCATACGGGTGCTGGGGCTGCTTGGCATTTATCGGCTGCTGCCTTAGGTGTGCTTTACGATGTGGAGTTTAACTACATTCCTTTTGATGGTGGGGCACCAACACGTTCGGCTCTTTTAGGTGGTCATGTGGATGTGATTGCCACCGGCATTGATGAAGTAAAACAGCTTCATGAAGCCGATCAAATTAAAATTCTTGCGGTTAATGCGTTAACGCGTCACCCCGCATTCCCTTCCATTCCTACTCTTGCTGAAGCGGGCTACAAAGTGGATGCCCCTGTGCTTGATTGGCGTGGTCTTGCTCTTCCTAAAAATGTGCCAGATGACCGTGTTGACGTGCTCGCCAGTGGCTTCAAAAGAATGTTCGATGACCCAAGCTTTCGTGAATATTGCGAAAAAGTGGGCTTGATCTTGGTATATGAAAACTCAGATGGCTTTGAAGACTTTTTAGCGAATATGGAAAAAGTGCTAGAGCCAACATTAGGTGCAGTCGGTCTGCTTAAATAAATTTGTTCTTTGCGCAGATTTATAAAAGCATAAGCCTAATCTTCACCGGCACTAAGGTGTCGGTGAAATTAAAAAATAAATATAAGAATGATTGTGATGGATAGTAGAAGAATTGATACCGGTGTTGGTCTTGGACTGGCCGTGTTAAGTAGCGTGATTTATTTCTTTGCTGGTCAATATACCGCGTTTGGCGTTAATACGTATGGCCCTAATTTTTTCCCTCAGTTATTAGCCGTTTTACTTTTTATCTGTTCTGGATGCTTAGTGTTTAATGCGCTTCGAGGAAACTCAAAAGCAGAGTTAGAAGGGTTTCATAAAGGTGGACTGATTAAAGTCGGCGTCACATTGGCGATTGCTGTGCTGTATTTGTTTGCCATGCAACTCCTTGGCTTTGTGATATCAAGCATGATGTTTCTTTATCTCATTATGTTTGCCCTTGGTAAAAAACAACATTGGCGTATTGCCCTCATCAGCATCAGTGTGACAGCCGTTGTTTGGTTCATATTTGCCTACTTGCTGATGATTCCTATGCCTGAAGGCATTTTCAGCAGATCGTATTAACAGAGTTAAATATCGAGGATTCTAGTGTGAGTGTCGTATATTTATTAGAAGCGTTTCAAACCATTCTGTCTGACCCCAGCAGTCTGCTTTTTATTCTTACAGGGGTAACGGCCGGCATTATAGTTGGGTGTTTACCCGGCTTAACGGCAACCATGGGATGTGCCTTACTGATTCCTTTTACCTTTGGTTTGCCACCGATTCAAGGTCTCTTAATGCTAATGGGCATATTTACGGGAGGCATCTACGGTGGATCAATTTCTGGCATATTAATTAGAACGCCAGGCACCCCCGCCGCCGCGGCAACCTTACTTGATGGTTACCCTATGGCACAAAAAGGTGAAGCTGGAAAAGCCATAGGTATAGGTACGATTGCATCCTTTGTCGGTGGCACCATAGGCGCGCTTATTATGGCGTTCCTAGCGCCACAAATTGCTGACTTTGGCCTGCGCTTTGGCCCACCTGAGTTTTTCGCCTTAGCGGTTTTTGGCTTAACCATGATTATTTCTATTTCTGGGGAGTCTCTTCTTAAGGGCGCGATCGCGGCGATTTTGGGTTTGTTGCTAACCACAATAGGTTATGACCCACTTTCTGGGGTACCACGTTTTACCTTAGAAAATGACAATCTACTTGGGGGGATTACCTTTATCCCCGCATTAATAGGTATGTTTGGTTTTGCTCAAGTCTTTAGAAATATCGAAAAAATGGAAGTGGTACCTCAAGTAAAGTCGAAAGTCGGTAAAATATTACCAAGCTTTAAAGAGGTGAAACCTCTGCTACCCACTATGACAAAGTCTGGCGGAATGGGCGCGATAACCGGCAGTGTACCAGGCTTAGGGTGCGATGTTGCGGCATTTGTTGCCTATGGTGAAGCCAAGCGCACATCTAAAAAACCAGAAGAATTTGGCAAGGGTTCTCACGAAGGGATAGCGGCACCAGAAGCTGCGAATAACGGCGCAACTGGGGGCGCTATGATTCCTATGCTGACATTAGGTGTCCCAGGTGATGCGGTCACTGCGGTATTACTTGGCGCCTTAACCATTCATGGCTTTCAGCCTGGTCCTTTATTGTTTCAAGATCACCCTGAAATCGTATATCCCATTTTTGCAGGCATGATTCTATGCCAAGTCGTACTTCTCATTGTTGGGCTATTCGGGGCACGTACTTTTTCTAGATTGATTAACATCGATATCAAGGTGCTCACTCCTGTCATCTTTTTGCTCTGTATTCTGGGTTCTTACTCAATGCGTTTTAGCTTTTTTGACGTGGGGTTAGCCTTAACGATTGGTGTTTTTGCCTATTTTATGGGGCATTTTAAATTTCCTGTTTCCCCCATTTTATTAGCCCTGATTCTTGGCCCAATGGCAGAGCAAAACATGCGTCGCTCATTAATGCTGTCCCAAGATGATCTTACTATCTTCATCAGTCGTCCTATCAGTGCTGTGTTTCTTATTTTGGCTGTGGTCATGGTGATTACCAGTTATCGAAAGTATAAGAAATTGCAAAAAATCGATAACGACGCCAAGCAAAATGCACAAAAATCTTAAAATGGAATAAAGCAGAAAATGACATTAAAAATTAAGCAGGCTAAAGCATGCCATTTTGACATTGTGTCTTTAGGCGAAGTCATGTTGCGTTTTGATCCAAGTGACAGTCGCATCCGTAGAGCCCGATCTTTCGATGTTTGGGAAGGGGGTGGTGAATACAATGTAGCCCGAGGTTTAAGGCGCTGTTTTTCTCAGCGTGCTGGGGTGGTGACCGGCGCGGTTAAAAATGAGCTGGGTTATTTACTCGAAGATTTAATCCTTCAAGGTGGGCTAGATACGTCATTGATCCGTTGGTTTGATTTTGATGGCATAGGTCATGATGTCCGTAATAGTTTGAATTTTACTGAGCGGGGTTTTGGACTTCGTGGTGCATTAGGTTGCTCGGACCGTGGTCACAGTGCCACCTCAAAAATTCAACCCGGTGATATTGATTGGAATTATTTATTTGGTGAGTTAGGGGTGCGTTGGTTTCATACGGGGGGGATTTATGCTGCCTTATCTGAAAGCGCATTTGAGGTGACCCTAGAAGCCCTGAAAGCGGCAAAAAGACACGGTACGATTACTTCGTACGATTTAAATTATCGCCCATCTTTATGGCAATCAAGGGGTGGTTTAGACGCGTGTTATCAGGCAAATCAAAAGATTGCGGAATATGTTGATGTGATGATTGGGTTTCCCGGTTTACTGGGTATTGAACAATCCGCTAACGAATCGAAAGACATTCTGGATGCCGATGATTTTAAGCAAATCATACTGACTGCCCTTGAGCGTTTTCCCAACATTAAAGCCTATGCCTCCAGTATTCGGGTTGAAACAACGGCCAGTTCAAATGACTGGTCAGCAATTAGCTGGCTAGATGGCAACTTTAACCAATCTATCTCCCTCAAGGACTTGCAAGTACTAGACCGTGTTGGTGGTGGGGATAGTTTTGCAGCAGGTTATATCTACGGCTTGATGGTAGAAGGTGATGCCCAAGTCGCTGTTGATTACGGCATTGCACATGGGGCGCTTGCCATGACAACACCGGGTGATAACTCGATGGCATCTTTAGATGAAATCAAAAAAGTAATTGCTGGTAGTAGCAGTGCAACTGATAGATGAGCGCTGTCGATCCGTCAGAGGGGAATATATAAGGAGAATGAGCTGATAGAAACGCATTTTGACAAAGGGTTGTCTTCAATTGATAGGGCAAATCCCATTGAGCTATTTGTTACTGATGACTGCTGAACCTTCAATTATTTGACAATTGAATACCTAATTTAAACCCAGCTTGGTTATTTAAGAAAAATAAGCCGGCTAAACATATCAAGGTGAGATAAATGTCTGTTAAAAACCGTCCTTCAATTGGATTTATTGGTCTAGGGCTTATGGGCTCTGCAATGGTTAATCGCTTACTTGATCTTGAGTATCCATTAACAGTGCTTGGAAACCGTAGCCGCGAGCGTATCGAAGCGGCGCTTGCACGCGGTGCAAATGAAGCCAAAAGTGCCCGTGAAATTGCACAAAATAACGATATTGTGATGCTATGTATGGGGACATCTAAGCAAGTAGAGTCGCGTATTTTTGGGCCAGATGGTGTGATCAGCGGCGTCAAAGAAGGCACTATAGTCATTGATTTTGGCACCTCAGAACCTGAATCAACAAAACATATTGGCGACGAGCTAAAAAAAGTCGGGGCACATTACATGGATGCTCCCCTTGGTCGTACACCTGGTCATGCTTTAAATGGTTTACTCAACATTATGGCAGCAGGAGAGATTGAGGACTTTCATGCGGTGGAAAGTGTGTTAAATGACCTAGGGGAAAATGTCTATCACCTAGGGGCATTAGGTGCAGGCCATACCCTAAAATTGATCAATAACTTTTATTCTATGACAGTGGCAACTGCGATGTCTGAAGCCTTTGTCGTAGCTGATAAAGCGGGTATTGAGCGCGCTAAACTTTACGATGTTATGTCCAATGGACCTGCTTATTCGCCTATGATGGACTTCGTTAAAGCGAATGCTGTAGACGGTGATTCGACCAAGTTAGCCTTTGCTATCGAAAATGCCTGTAAAGACCTGACTTACTTTACCGCAATGACCGACAGTCTTAAGGCACCTACCTTTATTGCGCCTGCCACCAAACAAGCCCTAGCCATGGCAACTCAAAATGGTTTTGGGGGTAAGGATGTACCTGTTATGGTCGATTACTTTGCTGCAACCTTTGCAAATAATCCTTAACCCTAAGCTCGTTATTTGATTCCTCTAATGCCTTTTTTGATGTCATTTAAGAAAGGCTTTATTTAACCTTCAGTGAGAACGGGTCTTATGGATCATTTGAACCTTGTCCGGGATGCGGTTGCGCTTGTTAAGCCGTCTATCGAGTTACTGTTTGAGAGAACTAATCGAAAAGAGCTTCATATCGTTGTGATGGATCCAAGATTAAAGCCTTGGGAAAGCAACTTTGACGATGCCATTTTATACGAAGAATCCATTCATACCTCTCATGAATGGTCACTCCCTTTCGATGAGTTTGCCCGTAATAAAGCACAACAAGCATGGCGCGGATCGCAGCCGAACCTTGTCACACAAAGTTTGCATCCATCGTCTTTGCGAGATGAAGATTTATCTTTTTATGGCTCCTTTGTTTACGGCGATATTGTGGTTGCCTGTAGCGGCGTAGAGCAATGGTATGACATGCTAATTAGCAGTTGGATTGCTCTTGCATTTGAGCAGTTGGCCATTGCTGAACAGCACAGGGATCAAGTGACCTAGATCCTGTTTGATTAAAATTATCCTAATGCTAGTTTTAACCATGCTTGATTTATTAAGTGTGGTTTTTTTATGCTGAGAATTAGATGAGCGAGCCCTAGTATAGAAAGCACGGCTCACTCATGTTAAGTCATGTGTGTTGCAAGAAATTCTAAAAATCAATCAAGTATCTATTTCTTATGCTTTTCATATAAAGACTCAATAGGTCTATCAAAGAGGTCTTTCATCTTCTCTTTTGCTTCCGAGACGGAAATGATGCCGTATTGTTTGATGAGGCTTTTTCTTCCTATAAAGCCTAAGAAACCTGATTTAAGCACGAGATAAAAATCTAACTCAACAGAGTCCATATCGATGGGCGTAAAATCATAACGAGCGTATACATCCTCGTCACCTAAAGTGAATTGGAAACCGCCGCCAACACCATGCTCTTCGAATAGTTCCATTTCTGATTGCCAAGGGTAGTTATCGATGAGGTCACACAAATCTTTATGAAGATTAAGCGCTTTTTCATGAAGAACTAGTTCTATACCACCATCTCTTTGTTCATATACGGCTCTAACCCTGCCCATTTTGTTCTCCTTAACATGATAAGCTTTTCAAAGTTTGATATTTTAAAATTTCTACCCGCCGGCAATCCCTGATGACTCTTTACACAAATCAATAGATTTAGCATAAACACGCCAACTACTGGTTGCAGATGTTCGGGATTCTTTAACACATTTAACATAGCCTGCTGCTTCTATTCGAGTGCCGAGGTGATAGCGAGGGAGTAAACTGAGAATCGCAATAAGAACTGAAATTATACATATTATAAGTTCAGCGTTTTTATAAGGCTTTTTGTTCTTTAGTCTAAATATGAAAAGAGGAAAAAAACCAATTACGAGAGGTATAAAAAAAACAATGCCTGCAAAATTCATATAAGATATTAAACGTGTTCTATCGCTTAAAGCTATAAATGGCAGTTTTAACTCATCAAATAAACTCATATAAAAATATATAGCTGTTATTAGGACTAAGACAGTTAATGAAATATAGTTTTTCATTTATTTAAGGACCCTTTCTTTAAATTCCTGAACGATTTTATCTGAAACACCATATTCATTATCTAGGCCATCTATAATAAATCCCAAGGTTAGTGAAGCAAACGCAAAAATTACACCACTAACTAATATTGTTGACCCTAAGGTCATTGCTGCACCTATAGCAAGTCCTGTAACTGCTATCCCCTTAATAATGTCTAGAGCGGAGTAGCCAAAAAAATCTACCATGGTTTTTTCATCATTCACTATTGTTTCAACTAAATTGATTCCAATAGTAAAAATAATATTTACGACTAAACCTGTTTTTAAAAAGCTTTTAGCCATGTTCATGTTGCCTAATCCATACTGGATTGCTTGAGGGTTATTGGCACGCCAACGGTGACCTTTTACTAAGACTTTAAGGTCTCGTTTATAACCACTTATGGTCACATAATCTCGACCCTTTACGGTGGACACAGCGGCAGTCACACCTAAACCCCCAAGTCCCTTTGCTAAGGTATAAGAATCATTCGAGCCTTTTATTGCATCCATCACGCTTTTGATTTTACCTAAAGAATCCTTACCGTCTTTATCTATCCAAAGGTTTTCGGCAAACTCTAAAGCTTCTTCAAATGTCATTATGATCAGATGTTGCGCTTCTTCGCCATATTGAACTTGAATATCAGCAAGATCTATTTTATGTAAAATGCTGTCGTCAGGTGCGCCTGATGCTTGGCTCATTTTTTCTTGCCAATTATTGAATGCCCAATCTGAAGCCTTGATTGAAGCGGTTTCCAGTGGAATCTCGATAGGCACTTTATGATGATATTCTGAATTAAACGGGCGTTTGGCTTTTAACGGGTTAACTAGGTTAGCTAAAGCAGAGGCTGTCCCTGAATAGACATCACAGTCCATATCTGTTGCTGAAGATAATAAGACTTGTGTGCTAATGCGTTGGCTAATATTACCTGTTAGGGTGCTAATAGAATCAGATACCGTATTGAGTGATACATGAGCTTCTGCTTCATCAGATAGACATACACTTAGTTCGATAAGCTGCTCTGGAGACATGCTGCTAATAAAGCGCTGACTGGTACTAGCGAGAAGACTACGGGTTTTTTGGTCATTTAAGAGAAGAATTAACTTCTCCATCGCTTTTGATTCGGCTTTTAAATTAATATCAGTTCGTGCCCCCCAGTTTGCTAAAGAATCTTCTAGAGAATCAATATCACCCGTGATGATGGCCTTTGTTAATGCATTTTGAATCGGTTTATCTGCATTTAAGGCCAATACTGATTTTTCATCAGGTAAATGGGAGAGAATGACATTAGCGAGTTGATTGTCAGACTTCTCACCTAATTCGTTTGATCTTGTAATGCTATGATCATAGAGGCTCAATTGGTCTTCACCGACTCGGTTTTGTGCTAACTCATCAAGGTAATCTAACAACGTATTTTTAGAATTCTCTGTAATATCTTTATGTTCATGCTCTTTTAAGCTTTCAATCGAATGTTTTGAAAAGCGCTCGACTGTTTCATCCAATGCTGACTCAAGAGCGTTATAAGCCTTATCTAATTCAGCATCATTAGCACCGCTATCTCCAAAAGTCACTTTGGCTTTCGCATTAGGGCAGCCTTCAATACAAGCCCATCCCTTAGGGTTCAAGGTGCCTGTTAACGTGGTTTTTGAAGCATCATCAAACACTAGTTTATAGGGAATATTTCCCGCTGGTGTTTTTTCTTTATCATCATAAATTAATTCTAAAATCAGCGGTGCAGGAGGTTGGCCAAAGGATGCTGGCACTTTGGTTTGGCTCACCTCAGGCTCTGGATCTTTTACCACAGGTTCTGATGCTTTTTCTTCCATTGGGGCGGCTGGATGTAAGTTGCCATTTGATTGTGCAGCATAACTTGCACCACTGCCTTTGCTTTCAAAGCGTGAAGCAAGCCTATGGATTGTCTCTTGGCTGACATCAGAACCCGCTAAAGCATTAACAATGTATTCGTCTTTTTCGAAAGTAAAAAGAGGAGCATTTGGTGTTTCATTTAAGATGATGAAATCGCCATTGATGACTTTTTGCTTAACCTGTTCGGGAGTAAGGCTAGTAGGCGTTAACGATTGCCACTGATCATCAGCAAAAGAAGAAAAGTCTGATTCTATTGTTTTGCATCGGTTAATAGGAGTGAGTCAATAGTAGCGAGCTTAAGAGACATTTTGTCCGCATCCTTGCGAGTAAAGCGCGCATTAAAACCGAATTAAGTGAATAAGTTAAAAGAAGTTTTGTAAAAAATGGTGTGGTAAGCTCTGACCTTAAAAGCCTTACTTTATTTTGTTAATGGGTTATTTGCTAACGGGCTTGTCGTCCTTGAAAAAATAAAAGCGAGTAAAATTAAAGGTGTCAAAGCGCCGTATAAAAATTGCTTTAAGGTCATTAAGTTAGCACAATAAAAAGTGTACTATTATTTAAGTGGCTGATGTTTTGATGTTATGCCTCGCTCAAACAGACCCTTGTTTGAGCATCTTTGTTGAGTTGAATCCGATTATGGACCCCATGAGAGATGAATAAACAGAACTTTGCCGATAACCTTAGATTACTCTGTAATTATAAAAAATCTATCTCAGAAGTTTGTCGCGAGTTGGAGATCAACCGCCAACAATTCAATAAGTATTTGAGTGCTAAAACCACGCCTTCTGGTAATAATTTACGCCGAATTTGCGACTACTTTGGTTTAGAAGAGCATGAAATCTACCTGCCTCATGATGAGTTTGAGCAGATTATCAGAGTCAGACCTGCCCATGAATTGAATGTGGCCTCTTTGAACCGTCCAGAACTGCATATCATAGATGAACTCATGACTAACTCGACCATGGATTTGGCTAAGTATGAGGGGAGTTACCATATCTATTATTATTCCACTTCTTTTCCTACTCAGGTTCTTAAAGCTTACGGCATGATTTTTAAAGAAGATGGTCGTTACTTTATTAAGTGGATTGAGCGTTTGTCGCAAAAGGATAAATCCAGTCATAACGATTTTATTTATAAGATCAAAGGCATGGTAACTGGCTTGGGCAATCGTATTTTTATCAGTGGTTATGAGGCGCTTTTACAGAATGAAATGATCCATTTGACCTTGTTTCCAACTTATAAAAATAAGGTGTCATTATTATCGGGGTTGATGTTAGGTGTATCCGGTACCGATGCAAGAGAACCTGTGAGTCAAAGGGTTGTATTTTCTTATCTGGGTAAGCATTATGACCATAGACAAGCTATCAAGGCCTGCGGTATTTTTGAAGAAGACTCTGGGGTAATCGAAGAGCAGATTCGTAAGCATATTAGTAATGATATTGATCCTGAAGAGAAGGTGTTTTACGCAAGGCCTCTCTAGTTTTTTGCTCATTTTAGATGCAAAAAAAAGCCCTTATCAGTCACCTGATAAGGGCTTTTTTGAGATTGTTATTGCTCGCTATTTATTTTCTGAACTGCGTACCGGTAAAACATCATAATCCGCTAAGGTATCTCTGCGATAAGGGATTTCTTTACGCACCTTGCTAATCACATCACGGTCCACCTCGACTAGGTGGAAGGTTTCTTCCTGACCAAATATCAGCGGTTGCACCTTATTATCGACCCAAGGTGGGCAAATAATGGATTGTCCAAAATGATCACCACTTTGGTTAATACTCATAAAGTAGACTTGATTCTCAAGTGCTCGGCTGACGACAAATTGCTTCCAAGTATGGAAGGAAAGGTCTTGCGCAAAGGCGACGGGATGCAAAATCACATCCACAGAGAATTCGCCACATAAGCGTCTGATGAGCTCAGGGAAACGCATGTCATAACAGATGATGATGCCGGCTCTGACGCCATCTACTTCAAATACTGATAAGTGGTTACCTCGTTTGAAATATTTAAGCTCAGCCGCATCGCCATACTCTGCTGTATGTATCTTGTCATAGTGGGTGAGATACTCACCATTTCGACCTAAAGTGACTTGGCTGATGTAGGCATCACCGTCTTCTTCTCGCGGCATACCATAGCAGATAGCCACATTATTCCTGCGACAGAAGTCAGCGAACTTATGGTAGGTTTCCCCATAAAGTTCTTCGCTGAATAGGTGAATGTTCATGAAATTTTCTGCTGAATATTCCATGGTTGATAATTCAGGTAATACCACCAAATCAACTTGTTTATTTATCAGCTCTGTTTCAAGCTTTTTGATAACAGCGTCGATATGTTGCAGTTGTTTTTCACGGCTATCTATCGCCGGAATATTAATCTGACAGGCTAATATACGCATACCAGAATGACTCCATGATGTTTTTAATAAATCTGTTTATTAAAAAGTGCTTAAAAAAAGAATTTCAAACCTTTAATGTGCTAGCCCAAAAGCAGCTCAGGTAAAAAGAGTGATAATTCTGGGATAAAGGTGGTTAGCATCAAAGTAGGTAACCAAGCAAAAATGATAAAGATTAACGTGGGTTTCATCATTTTATTCACAGGTACCTGTGTCACCCTTGCCCCTAAATAGAGTAAAGGTGCAGTAGGTGGTGTGATATTTGCCATACCAAGGTTAACGCCAAGTACAGCGGCAAAGTGAATCGGGTCCATGCCGACACCTGTCACTATGGGAAGTAGAATCGGTGTTGATAATAATAAGCCACTGATGTCGTCCATTAACATACCGATCAAGATCATCACCACATTGACCATTAATAGAATCACAATCGGATTATCAGAGATGGAATACACCATTTCTTGAGCAATACTTGGAATGTCTTCAAACACTAAAAAGCGGCTTACTATCAGTACCATGAAGATCATTACCATGACGACCCCGACGGTAACCCCCGCATTACGCATTGTGTCTAGAAAGCTTCTCCAAGTTAGGCCCTTGTAAACATATATGGCAATAGGAATAGCATAAATAACGGCAATACCCGCGGCTTCTACTGGGGTCATGATGCCACCGTAAATACCGCCAAGAATAATTAAAGGCATCAGAAAAGCAGGAAAGGCTTTAATGGTTCGCGTTTTAAAAATCACCCCAAAATGGTTTACCTTTTCGCCTAAATCCAGATCTAAATCTTTGGTTCTTCTTAGGCAAATGTAGTTCACAATTATCAAGAGTGTGATCAGAATAAGGCCAGGTATGACGGTAGATAAAAAGGCTTTTAATACCGATTGTTGCGCCGCCCAAGCATACAAAATATGTGAGGCGCTAGGTGGAATCAGCAAACCTAGGGGACTGGCACTCACAATAAGCGCGGCGGATAAACCACTCGGGTATCTTGCTTTACGTAAATGGGGCATCATGATGCCGCCAATACACGTCAGTGTGGCGTTAGCACTGCCCGAAATCGAGCCGAAAACACCACTGGCTATGACGGCAGCAGCTGAAAGCCCGCCTCTTAAGTGGCCGACAAAGAGTTCAGCGAGGCTTACTAAAGGCGCAGCGATCTTGCCTTTCTCCATAATGGCGCCAGCAATAATAAACATGGGAATCGCCAGTAGAACCAGGGAGTTCATTTTCCAGTGACCTGTAGGAAGGTAACCTGTGACTTCGTGACCACCCATGATAGATAAAAATATTAATATTCCGCCAAAGGCTAAGGGGACGCTCACACCAATTAGCAAAAGCGTACAAAGAATAAAAAGGGTACCTGCAATAATCATTTTATAGGGTCCTGTAATGCTGTCTGTTGTTTAGTGGTTTCAGGACCAGTTATTAACAGCAGATAAAAATGAAGTGTTGTGTAAATCGTCATCATGAAAAAGCCAAAGAAAATCCCGATACGTGGCACAAGAAAAGGGATTTTAAGGGCGATAGTTGATTGCCAACCTGGGTAAGTTCCGATTTCCTCTAAACACATGAGGACACCCCAATAAGTGACAGTAACGACAATAATGAGCTCTACTGATGATACGAGAATTGAGCGCCACCAAATTAACTTAGGGTCGTGAAGAAAGGACCCAAGAATGTCTGCATTGATATGAACCTTGTCGTGGCTAGCGACCGCAGCAGACATAAAAAACATCCAGAAAGCGATTGTCATCAACCACTCTTCATAAGCAAATAAGTCCGCCCCAAAGCCATATCTGAAGATCACCACAAAGAAAAATGTGAGTGCCATTATAATACCGGATGCGATAATGATGCCGTTCATTAGCTTCATCAATAAATCCAGTGGAATTCGAACTCCAGGGAGTAGTTTGCTTGTGTAATTAACCATGAAATGAGCCTTACTTTAGTGAACTGCGAGCTTGAAATTTGAGTATGGGCGAGAGTTACCCATACTCAAAAGGTACTGATTAGTTATAATCAGCCTTGATACGATCAAGATTAGCTTTACCCACAGTTGGCTCGATTTGAGGCCAAATTTCTTCGATAACTTGTGCTTTTAGAGCCAGTTTCTGAGCATCGGTTGGTACCAATACTTCATAACCTTTATCAACAAGTTTTTCACGATAAATGGCATCATTCTTCTTGTTCATCTCAAACAACTCTGTTGCTGCATCAGAAAATGCTTTCGAAACAACACTTTGTTGTTCTGAGTTCATCTTGTTCCAAGTTTTCTGAGAGATATAGTAAGAAGAGATATCAATAACAGCGTCATTTGCAATGAAGTATTTACCTACATCACTGACAGCAAAGATGGTATAGGTTGCCTGACTAGTACAGCAAATTGCACCATCAACTATGCCTGATTGCAGGGCTGGGAAAATATCACCCCACGCCATGGTGGTTGAGCGATAACCCATCATTTCAACTAGGTTTTTGATTACGTTAGAGGACCAAACACGAATGTTCATGCCTTTCTCGCCGACACCTTCCCAGTTATCAGGTTTTTTGCTTGCCACAATACCGGTGAAACCTTCTGGAATATTTTCCATTAGGTGAATGCCTAACTTATCTAAACTCTCACGCATGATTTGGTTATAAGCCGAGTTCTTGTTACGAACAACGCTGTCCATTTCATCCCAAGAACTAGCAAGGTAAGGAAGGGAGTTAATTTCTAACACTGGGTCTTTGTGAGAATAGATGAAGCCTGCCACCATATCGATATTGCCACGAATGCTGTCTTCAAACAGTTCTTCACCAGAGCCTAGTTGATTGGCAGGGAAAACAGAGACTTTTAAGCCCACATCAGCAGCTTCAATATCTTTTTCAATCTGCTTCATCATCTTGGTGCCCGGATGATCCAAAGGTAGTGTACCGGCAAACTTTAAACGTAGGTCAGCAGCATTGGCGCTCATGGCTGCAGTTAAGGTTAAGATACTTGCACCAGTGCATAGGGTTCTTTGCACCTTTTTGTTCAGTAAATTGAGGTTAAACATCTTTAGATTCTCCAGGAATTGTTTTTATTAAATTTGGCGTAATCTGGCCTTACTCCTAACTGCTAGGCAAAGATTGAAAGAAATTCAATCAAGGTGCTAATAATTCAGGTGTAAGACATAAAGGAACAAAAAAACAGGAAAGTGAGTGATTTAGCTTAAATTTGGTTTCGCATTTCAATCTTGTTACTCGCAATAGGGTTTTAATAAACCCTTGTGACTCATAATTCTGCACTCATATGAGTGAGCTATTAAGGCGTCATAAATAAGTAACTAACATCTGAAAAAGATAAAATTTGATTACCTTCATCCTATGATATGTGAAGCCGATTCTCTGTTTTTATTGATACTTTAATTAAGAGCTAGAGCAAGGTTGATTGCCTTGGCTAACTCTCATCTCACTATAGGCTTGGAGTGAGTGGTCGTTCAATTTCGCCCTCTTTGGTTATGTGAAGCTAGTTTAAGCTCTAGTTGCGTCGGGTGACTTATTGCTAAAAATGACGACTAGGCGATTCTCCTCTCTAAAAACTTAATATTAGTTAAATCTAATGTTCTTTTTTTAATAATTCGGGAAAGTCTCTGGAATGAATGAACTTGAGTAGAAAAAAATTTTATAGAGGGCGTAAATTGTTTAAGTTTTTTGATGCTCAAGTGGCGTCACAAAGCGTCAGTTTTGACCAACCTGCGAAATTGTCTGAGTGCTAATCAGCATCCTATAGTTTACATAGCACGCCAATAACAATAAGACTGCGGGTAAACTGCTATGACAAAACTTGGTGAAATATTAAGTGACATACCGACAAGCATGAGGCTGAAGCCTTCGTGTGTGGGTCATGAGATTGGCTCATTCAATTTATTTCATCCAATTTATCTCGGATTTTTTTGTCAAAAAGTGGTCCTACAAAAAGGTTATTTGGTGAAAGGGGCGACATTTCTTTTATCCGACTTTCAACTCAAAATTCCTATCTTGATGCGCCCCGGTCATTGGAGTCGGCGCGGTAATACTGACTAGTACTGCTCATTTTTCTAATCCCAAATTAACAAGCGACTTTTGCCTTACTTTTTCCTAATAAGGAGAGAAGGGTTGCTTTGATCCAAAAATGAGAGATGACCATGAACTTTGAAACCTTAATTTATAACAAACACAAAAATTACGCCGAGATTCGCTTTAATCGCCCCCATCGTTTAAATGCCGTGGTGGAGCAATTCTACTTAGAACTTATTGAAGCATTACACCTCGCTGAAACCGATGCCGATGTACGTGCGGTATTACTGACTGGAGAAGGTCGCGCCTTTTGTGTAGGGGCGGATATGAAGGAACATGGTGCTGGAGAACGTACCTTAGTTGAACGTCGCCAATACCTTCAGTTGGGCAATGATGTTTGCGAAACCATTTTTGAACTAAATAAGCCTGTGGTTGCTGCGGTAAATGGTTATGCCTTAGGCGCGGGGGCGGAAATGGCCAGTGCTTGTGATTTTGTCATCATGGCAGAGACGGCCAAGATCGGATTCCCTGAAATCAGCATAGGGACCTGTGTGGGTGGTGGTGTGACGCAATTCTTACCGCGTTTAGTGGGCTTGGCAAAAGCCCGCGAACTGATTTTCTTAGGCAATAAGATTGACGGTAAAGAAGCGGCGGCAATTGGCATGGTGACCCGTGCTGTGCCAGATGACACATTAGCAAGTGCCGCGGCAGAGTTTATTGCTGAGTTGTCGACAAAAGCGCCTATCTCCATGAAATTGGCGAAGAAGATGCTGAATAACTCTTCTTTTAACAATCTTGATGCCCAGCTTGAACATGAATTAGACGCGGTCTTTATGTGTACCACGACTCAAGATTGGCAAGAAGGGGTGGATGCTTTTGCACAAAAACGTGCCCCTCAGTTTAAGGGGTGTTAAGCATGAGCTCTTTATCAAATTCACAGGCTAACTCTCAATTAGGTTCACCGTTAGAGAAGGTACTCGCACCGGATTCGATCGCTATTATTGGTGCGTCTAACGATCCAACCAAGCGGGGCTATAAAGCCATGATGGGCTTAATGGATGGAGGGTATGAGGGTGATATCTATCCGATTAACCCAAAAGCCGACACCATTTTAGGCAAAAAAGCGTATGCCTCAGTGGCGATGATGCCACCTCATGTGGACATGGCGCTAATTTGTACCCCAGCGAAAACCATTCCTTCCTTGATCGAGCAATGCGGCGCTATGAAGGTAAAAGGCGCCATCATTCTTGCTAGTGGATTTGGTGAAGTGGATGAAGCCGGTGCCAAGCTAGAGCAAGACGTGTTAGACGCGGCAAAACAAGCGGGCGTTCGCATTATTGGCCCTAATACCTCTGGCCTGTTTAATCTGCATAAAAAGGTCAATCTACTGGCGTTAGATAATGTAAAGCCTGGGGATGTGGGGATTATTTCTCAATCGGGCAACATGCTTTTATCCCTTGCTTTAGAAGCCCAGTCGAATGGCCACATTGGTTTTAGTACCTATGTGGGCCCGGGTAACCAAACCGATGTGGGGTTTGCTGATTATCTCGCCTACCTTGGTGATGATCAAAATACCGGCGTTGCCACCTTTTATGTGGAAGGTTTTAAAGATGGTCGTGCTTTTTTAGATGAAGCAAGAAAGACCAGCCAGAAAAAACCTGTGGTGGTTTATAAATCTGGTAGTACCGAAGCCGGTCAAAAAGCGGCGAGCTCCCATACGGGTGCCCTTGCGGGCAGTTATCAGATGACGGTGGACTTATTAGAACAAGCAGGTGTCAGTGTTGTCGCTAATTCGGATGAGATCTTACCGGTTGCTGAAGGCTTAGGTCTGCTGCAACATGCGTCGGGTAAACGGGTTGCCGTGCTTGCTGATGGTGGCGGACAAGCGACCATTGCGTCAGATCGTATCTCAGAAGCGGGCCTTGAATTGGCGGAACTTGAACCAGCGACCCGTCTTTCTTTAAGCCAAATCCTCTTCCCACAAGCGTCGTTAGTGAACCCGATTGATGTGGCGGGCAGCACCGATGCTAACCCTGGTCTGTTATCAAAGTGCATGGCGATTCTTGCGGCGGACAAAAATGTAGACATGGTCTTTTTGGTGGGCATGTTTGGTGGCTATGGGATTCGCTTTGCTAAAGAGCTGATTGAAGAAGAGCTGCAATGTGCTGATGAGATGATCGCTCTCTCTAAAGAGACCGCTAAGCCTCTGATTATCGATAGCTTGTATGCTCATATCAAACCTGAACCGTTAGAAAGACTGCGTCAAGCCGGTCTACCGGTTTATGCCTCGATCGAGCATGCAGTCAAGATTATGGCAGCCTTGGGTGAACGCGGTGAATACCTAAAATATAACCAGCATCAAGCGCGTAAAGCGTCTTTAACCGTGAATCAAGCCAGTGTCGATGCGCTTGCCAATGCGAAAGCGCAAGGGCGTGACCTGTTTGAGTTTGAGGCAAAAAACCTACTCTCTTCTTATCGCTTGGATGTGGCCAAAGAAATTATCGTGCGAGATGCCGCTGAGCTAGACGATGCTTATGCCGAGTTTGGCGATATTCCGCTGGTGATGAAGGTCGTCTCCAAAGACATCTTGCATAAATCCGATGCCGGTGGCGTGAAGCTTAATTTAACAGGTAAAGACGCACTTTATGCCGCCAGAGAATCCATCTTGGCCTCGTGTTTTGCTTATAAAGCGGATGCGGATATCGAAGGGGTCTTGATTACGCCCATGGCGCGTAAAGGTACCGAAGTCATTATTGGCATGAGCCAAGACCCTATTTTTGGCCCTGTGTTGATGTTTGGCCTGGGTGGCATCTTTGTTGAAATCCTAAAAGACGTGTCTTTTAGAGCGATTCCCCTTAGCCGCTATGACGCGATCACCATGATAGATCAAATCAAAGCCAGCAAGTTGTTTGAGGGGGTACGTGGTGAATTGCCCGTGGATAAAGATGCCTTAGTTGATCTGTTATTGACCGTTTCAGCGATTATTGAAAATCACCCAGATATTAGCGAATTAGATCTTAACCCTGTGATTGCCTATGACAAAGGCTATGCCATTGTCGATGCCAGAATCATAGTTGATCAGGAGAAATAACATGACAGATAAAAACAAAACCAGCAGTCCCGTGTTGCCACATTTAGAAGATGCCAAATTAACCCTTGAAAATGGGGTGGCGGTACTGACTTTTGACCGTCATGACCTGAGAAATGCATTAACAGGTTCAAATCTCATCGAAGACATAGTGACAACCGCCAACTGGGTGAATCACGAAAAAGCCGTGTCAGTGCTGGTGATCACAGGAGCAGGTTCTGCCTTTAGTGCAGGCGGCAATATTTTGGATATGGCTGAGCGTGCTGGGGATTTTGCAGGCGATGTGGCCGAGTGTGAAGAGCGCTATCGTCGCGGTATTCAGCGTATTCCGTTGGCATTACAAGAAGTAGAAGTGCCGATTATCGCAGCGGTGAATGGCCCTGCGATAGGGGCCGGGTTTGATCTGGCTAATATGGCAGATATGCGTATCGCCTCAGAAAAAGCCAAGTTTGGTGAGACCTTCTTAAACCTGGGCATTATTCCAGGGGATGGTGGCGCTTGGTTTATGCAACGTTTGATTGGCTATCAAAAGGCCTTTGAGTTGACGTTAACGGGCCGCGTGATTGATGCGAACGAAGCGAAAGCGCTTGGTATCGTATTAGATGTGGTGACGCCAGATGAGTTAATGCCAGCCGCTTTAGCCTTGGCTGAGCGTATTGCTAGCCAGCCCCCCAAAGCCACACGTTTAACAAAACGTCTCATGAAGATGGCACAACGTACGGAATTAAAAGACTTTTTAGATGTGTGCGCCAGTTATCAGGGTATGTGCCATAACGAACCTGAACACCTTGAAGCCGTGAACCGTATGCTCGTCGTCATGAATAAAAAGTAATCAAAAAGCAATGCAGAAATAGACATAAAAGCAAGAGACAGATTTCGGTCTTGGTAACCTTTTTTTCCTTCTCGTTCCCTTAGCTTAATACGAGAAGGCCTTGGTTACAGGGAGCATGGCGTAATGCCATGCACCTTTTTTAATTCTCAACTTTGTTGGCGAAACATAGCAAGAAAATAAGCTAAGTAGGCCAATAAATAAGTAAGGAATAGATAATGAATATTCAGCAAATCGGGGTAGTGGGTGCAGGTCAAATGGGCTCAGGTATTGCCCAAGTCTGTGCACTGGCGGGCTACCAAGTGGTGATGTTTGATTTAAATGGTGAAGCCCTTGAAAAGGCATTATCTGGTATAGCGGCCAGCTTGCAAAGGTTGATTAAAAAAGAAAAGCTCACCACAGAACAGATGCAAAGCTGTTTAGCCAATATCTCTGCTTCAACAGAGCTAAATTCAATCGCAGAAGCGAATTTAGTGATAGAAGCAGCCAGTGAACAAGAAAACGTTAAACAAAGCATCTTTCGTCAGCTTGATGAAATATGTGATCCCGCCGCTATTTTGGCGACAAACACCTCTTCTATTTCTATTACCCGTCTTGCTGCGGTAACGAAACGCCCTTCACAGGTGGTAGGCATGCACTTTATGAACCCTGTGCCTGTGATGGCCTTGGTTGAAGTGATACGCGGCTTACAAACCAAAGATGAAGTATTCGATCGGGTTACGCTAGTTTCTAAAGTAATAGGTAAAACCCCAGTGGATGTGAAAGATTCCCCAGGTTTTGTGGCTAACCGTATTCTACTCCCTATGATCAATGAGGGCATTTTTTGTCTACATGAAGGCTTGGCAAAAGCAGAAGATATCGATGAGGTGATGAAATTAGGCATGAGCCACCCTATGGGGCCTTTGGCGCTAGCAGACCTGATTGGTTTAGATACCTGCTTAAGTATCATGCAGGTGTTGTACTCAAGCTTTAACGATCCTAAATATCGCCCTTGTCCATTGTTGGTTCAAATGGTGGATGCGGGTTATTTAGGGCGTAAAACAGGCCGTGGCTTTTACACATATTAGGAGCTGTGGTGATGGGGTTTAAACATATTTTACTTGATCCTGTTGATGCAGGGATTATGTGCTTAACGATTAATCGTCCTAAGGTGCTAAACGCGCTAAATAAGGCGACCTTAGAAGAGATAAATCAGGCCATAGATCAGCTGGAAGTAGATAACAATACGCGTTTGTTATTGATCACTGGCGCGGGCGAAAAAGCCTTTGTTGCAGGAGCTGATATCGAAGAGATGAGTCAGCTCAGTGCCCTTGAAGCTAAGGCCTTTTCGGCCTTTGGTTTATCCGTATTAAGGCGTTTAGAGAATGCGTCTTTTCCTGTGATTGGCTTAGTGAATGGTTTTGCGCTGGGAGGAGGCTGTGAATTGGCCATGAGCTGCGACCTGATTTTAGCGTCAGACAATGCCAAATTTGGACAACCTGAAATTAACCTAGGCATTACCCCAGGATTTGGTGGTAGCCAGCGATTAACACGCCTAGTTGGTCGACCCATGGCGTTAGAACTCTTGTATACGGGGCGTATTTTTGGGGTTGAAGAAGCCCTAGGTTTTGGCTTGATAAACTATGTTTATCCGCAAGCCCAGCTCATGGAAAAAGGCCTTGAAATGTCACGGGAAATCGTGAGTAAAAGCCGATCATCCATCCAACTAATTAAACAACTTGTACAAAGGGGACAGGACCTCCCGCTTGATAATGCCTGCATCATGGAAAGTGATCAATTTGGTTTGAGTTTTTCAAGCCCAGATCAAGCAGAAGGCATGGCGGCATTTTTAGAAAAAAGAGCCCCACACTTTAATTAATAAATAGCTATTTATTCAATGTGATAAATGCAGGAGAAGCCCATGATGTCATTTCACTTAAGTTTAAAACACAAGCTCTATATCGTTATTACCTTAGCGTTATTGGGCTTCTCCTTGCTGATATTACTTTCATCGAATGTGCTTAATACATTAGAGGTGGCCTCCAAACGGGTAGATGATATTCGTAATGATGCAAATCTTCTTAAAGACCTGCAAATTGAAGTATTGCAAATTAATCAAAATACCAATGAAGAAAGGCTCAGAGCTTTACCTGAAACCTATAAGGATCAACTAGATCAAATTGTCCAAAAGACTGAGATTAAACAAGCTGAAATAGTCAGTGATATTCAGTTATCTTTGAGGGCTTTTACAGAGAGTCGTTTACTTTGGATCGCAGAAGATAAAAAAGTGGGGGCCAGTGCTGAAGAAGGCTTAAGGGCACAAATGCAAGCGAGTTTTAGCGCCTTAGAAGGGGATTTATTTGCTAACTTTCGTAAGCCTTTTGCCGAGCTAGCGCAGAGTTATATAGCCTTTATGGATCAAAGAAATGAGGCTGAAAATCAAAAGGTTAAGCTTGCCTTAGCCAACTTCAAATCATTGACTTATGAGATGGAATTTGAAGAACTCTATGGCGATAAGATCAGCGAGATAGAAAGCCTATTAGCCGAGCTTTCAACTGGCATTTTTAGCATGAATGAGCAGGCTAAAAAGGCCCAAAAAGCCTATCAAGCCTTGGCCAAAGGGGTGCTTTTATCTAATGCCTATTTTGCCGAACAGCTTACTTTAGCCAAACAAAATGCCACCTTAGTCAGTGACCAAGCTCAAACCCAAATAGTCAGTATTGCCCTTGCCGTTGCTTTGTTGGTGGTTGGCTTATTGATTGCTATTAGTCGTAGTCTAGTGGGGAGTTTAGGGCGCATGTCTGGGGTTATGTATCAATTGGCAGAAGGTGATTTGACCCAAAAGCTCGCCGTCAATCAAGGTCGCAACGATGAGCTAGATAAAGTGGGCGTAGCGGTCAATGATATGACTACTTCATTAAACAATGTACTTAATCGCGTTAATCAGAGTAGTCAAACTCTAGATAAAGGTGCCCATGATTTATCCCATAAATTAAACCTTATGCTGGATAAAAGTACGGCTACAAATGAGCAAGCAGGCTCAGTTGCAGTGGCAACTGAACAAATTAGTACAACCATTCAAAATATGGTTAGCGCAACCGATGAAGCCTTGCAGAAAACCAACTTAGCCCAATCATCTGCTGAACAAGGGGGCGAAGTGATTACCAATGCCATTGGTAGCTTAGGGCAATTAGCAGAAGTCTTTGATCACCTTAATCAGCAAGTGGAAGAGCTTGAAGGTACCTCTCGTAAAGTCGATGGTGTGACTGAAATGATTAACGGTTTGGCTGAGCAAACTAATTTATTAGCCCTAAATGCTGCCATTGAAGCTGCTCGAGCAGGAGAACAAGGCCGAGGCTTTTCTGTCGTAGCAGATGAAGTGCGAAGTCTTGCCGAGAAAACGGTGCATGCGACCCAGAATATTAATGACATCATAGGTGCTATGCACACGAGTATTCAATCTCTATTAAAAGTGATGGAAGCAGGCAGTGGTCATGTTGAAAATGGAAAGCAGCTAGGGGATGAAGCCGCAACAGCCGTAGGGCAAATTAAACATTTGGTGGTTGATGTGAATCAGAGTAATCAAGCGCTTGCCACTAGTATTGAAGAGGCTTCCAAAGCAACTCAAGTTATCGCTCAAAGTATGGATCAAGTCGCAAATAATGTGTCGGAAAATAAAGCACAAAGCCAAGAAGTGCTGGATTATGTAGAACAGGTAAGTGATAGGGCGAAAGATCTATTAGTTATGGTGGGTAAATTTAAGATTTAAGATTTTAAAATATAAAAAAACAGAGATTGTTTGTAATAAAAAATTACAGTTTTAATTATTTTATGAATTAAAAATCATATTTAAATAATGTTTTTAATATATTTCTTAAAAAAGAAATGTATAGGTTATCTATGTCTATTTATATTAGTCACTTCTTAAGTGGCTATTTTTTTAATGTTAAGTTTTGTGTATGAGTTGTATTTATATAATTAGCTCTTGTGATAATGTTTTGAGTAAGCATTGTTTTTAAAAAGTCTCCTTTTAAGAAAGTCTTTTTTTTAGATAGGAATTTTAGGTCTAGTAATTTATATAGCTTTTTGAAAAAAACTATAAGGATGTTGGAAAATGAAAAATGTATTTGTTTTCAATTCAATTGTTAAGACTTTACCCGCATTTTTAGTCGCAGCTAGAACGGCTAATTTTTCTAAAGCATCTTCTATTCTTGGTATTCCTAAAAAAACACTTAATCGTTATATTTCTAAACTAGAAACCTATCTAGAGGTAACGCTTTTTATTCGACAGCGTAACCAGTTATATTTAACCCTTGAAGGTGAAAAGTTATTTAGTGCCACATCCAGTAGCCTTGGACATATTATTACGACCCTTCATGAACTTTCCCAATCTCAACAGTCTGAATGCTTAAAAATAGGCTGCCCCCAAGAGTTGTTTAGTTGGTTGACTTATCGATTAAAGTCTTTGCAGCAACTCTTGCCTAATATAGAGATTGAATTGATAACTCACGAAAGTAATCGACGCTATGATAAATCAGATATGGATATTGCTTTTGCTTTTGGTATGGGTAAATGGCAGGGGGTTGAATCTTATTTGCTGTTTGAAGAAGAGGTTTTCCCCGTTTGTTCGCCCGAATTTGCAAAAAAGCATGACTTGTTAGGTGACACTATTACACCAGAGCAATTAATTAATGTTCCCCTAGTAGATGGCAATTGGAGTGTGGGTAGAAATTGGCAAGGCTGGTTCGCTAATTTTAATTTAGCTTGTACAAATGGTTATGAAAAAAGAATACAGACATCCAGTTACTTAATGAGTTTAGAAATGGCCAAACAAGGACATGGTATTGCACTAGCATGGTCAGAAGTGTTTCAGCCTGAGTTGTATGATGGATTATTGGTAGAAATTCCTAAACTTAGATTAAAAAGCAATGTTGGATATCACATGATACTGCAGCCGGAAAATCCGTTTTCTGAAATTGCAAAAAAGTGGTGGCGATTAATTATATAACCTTGATTTTAAAAAGATTATTTCACCTCTTACTAAAATTAATAAAACATAAAATCAATCAAAAAATGGTTCTAACATGTTAAGTGAATCCATTATCTCCCCTATTATTTCGACATTACCTGTTTTTTTAGAAGCTGCTCGTAGTGGTAGTTTTACCAAAGCCTCTAAACGGCTTAACATCTCACAGCCTTCTGTTAGTCGAAATATTTTGATGTTGGAAAAATACCTGGGGGTTTCTCTGTTTGAACGTAATCAAAATCGGCTTATTCTGACAAAAGAAGGGCATAAACTGTACCTTGCCACGGCCAATGGGTTTGAGCATATGGAATCCATTTTGATGGCGATACAGCCTAAAATAACAGGCTCAAAAGTATCTATGGGATGCCCTACTCAGTTAATACCTTGGCTATCCACTAAAGTCTCACTATTAAGTCACTTTTTTGGAGAGGCTGATATTGTTTTAGAAGCAGCTGAAACCTGCAAATTCGGTAAACTTGAAGGGGTCAATATAGCGATACAATTTGGCCGTGGTGATTGGCCAGGTTATGAGTCTGAGTTATTAATTAAAGAAGAGATTTTTCCTGTTTGTGCTCCCTCATTAGAAAGAAAGTTCAACTGGTATAACAAATTACTGACACCTAAAGATTTAGTGAATCAACCTTTGTTGCCGAGCAATCGAAATGAAAAAGGTTACTTAAGTTGGAATGACTGGTTTGCTCATTTTAATGTCAGCTTTTGTCAATGTAATCAATATGATGATTATCTCTATACCTACCCATTGAATATTGAATCAGCCATTTTAGGTAAAGGGATTATTTTAGCCTGGAAGGGGAGCGTAGAGTCTCAAATTCATTGTGGTCAACTCATGGAACTACCCGGTATGCGTTTAAAAGGTTTAAATGGCTATTATCTTGTTTATCCTGCTGATGCTTGGTTTGCTAGTGATGCCCGCAAATGGGCTGAGCTGGTGAGAGCCGAAAAGGATACCGACTAATCCATTTTCTAGCATCCCTTAAAAGCAGTGTTAGTTTTCCCCTTACTTCAAATACCAACATTACTTCAAAATAACACCTTGTTTGCCACTTTTCTGATAAAACTGTGATGAGGTGACTTAGTCGAAGATTTATATAAGTGAACGCTTATTAAGATTTATATAAAGTTTGGTACTGGCTTTTATCTATGCTACATAAAGCTATTTGTGTTTTTAGTTTCTTTTACTTATTTGAAAATGTGCAGTCAAGAGATGAATTATGAATGGCTATTGTTAGTTATTATAAAAATAATAATATTTTTTTAAAATTAACTGATTTTATGTTTGATGGTTTATTTTTTAGTGCTTTATTACTTAAGGTTAAAAGGTTTTTAAGAATTTTTACTCACTTAAAGTTATTTAAGTTAAGTTTTTCATTGTTAAAAAGCAGAATATGGATGGTTTTTATCTAAATGATGTAGATTGCTTCGCTGAGAGATTACTATCCTTTCTAAAAGGTATGTTCATCTATATGAAATGTTAATTTCAAAATTATTTTATAGGTATGAGTTGATTCTAATGAAGCTTTTATTAATGTTTTTTACATTATATTTAACTGTTGAATTTGACAAAAAATCATAGAGAGGTAAGAAAATTACATATACAGGACTTTATTTAACAGACTATGTACTTAATTTAGATAAATGGGATGGTAATATTGAAATGGTATCTAATGGAGCGAGCCGAGAATATATCCATAGTACCAATAGAAACGATGATTTAAGTGCTTGGTTTGATAAGGGTACATCAATATACGGTGATTTTTTTTATGGCTATCTGACTTACTCTAATTCGAAAGATAACCCCAATATAGTCGATAATTTTGGTGATGGGGACGATTATCTTAACCTTGATATCGTCTTGTCTGATGGAATTAAAGAATTAGATGTCACTTTAGATATGAGCTTTGGCGATGATGGCGTCATCATTAAAAGTATTGAGAGCGGTGATGGAGCAGGTCGACTTAATACCTATCTAATGATGGGAGATGGTAATGATTATGTATATCTCGATATTAATAGTAGCAACAGCAATAATGCAAGCGAATCTGTCACGTATCTTCAATGGGGCAATGATTATTATGAGTCTGTAGGAGAAACTAAGGACGATGTAAGTGGAGGAACGGGTCACGATATTATTATTACTGGTGATAAAAATGATATTCTTTTTGGTGATGGTGGAAACGATGTTTTGGATGGTGGAAACGGGTCAGATATCCTTGATGGTGGCAATGGTAATGATACTTTAATAGGTGGTTCCATAAACTCCACTGGAGTAGATTATTTAACAGGCGGTGGTGGCCAAGATATTTTTGTTGTAAGTGAATGGGCTACTAATGAGATTGCTTCTACTACTTGGGATGGTTGGAGCACATGGCGTACTGTTTATGCCGCTTCTGATGTTGTTTCAACACTGGGTTCTATTGCTGGATTATCAAATATGCCAGTCGCATCTCTCTTTTTCAATACGGCTTTAAGTACCAGTGCAAATGCACTTGCTACTTGGCTTACAGAAGCAAGTGATAGCACTGAAACTTTGGATTCCAAAGATTCCACTTATAGTCAGATTGAAGATTTCAATATGCAGGATGACACGATTATACTGCCTTATTTAGATGGTGTTACTTTTACTGCAGATGACCCAGATTCTAGTGAAGACGGAGATACCATTATAGAGTTTATTTATGATTCATCTACTGGCACTTTTCTAAAATTAATATTTGATGGTGAGATTTCTAGCTCTGGTGCTACTGGCTTTTATGCAGAGTTTTTAGATGCCATTGGACAGGATTATAACTTTACAGATCAAGATACCTTGGGTGCTAGTTTTAAAGAGGTAATGTTAGACTCCATCGCGCTTATCGAATCAGGTAGTAATGG
Organism: Marinomonas sp. MED121; assembly: GCF_000153025.1. Lineage (GTDB taxonomy): Bacteria > Pseudomonadota > Gammaproteobacteria > Pseudomonadales > Marinomonadaceae > Marinomonas. Next base: position 1,223,617 of record NZ_CH672429.1, on the reverse strand, counting down.
CGCTATTACTATTACTCAAAACAGTGAATCCATTACCTATACCGAAAGCGAATTAGACGAATACTATGATACGGATTGGTCCTCTATTTTAGATTCGGATTCAAGCATCATGCTGTTAGGAGCGGATGTTGGTTACATGTCTACATTTACTGCTTCAACCTCGTCCTATATTTCTGGTGGGCATGGTCATGACTCTTTTTGGGGGGTACAAAATGCGGGGGAATATGCCTATCTTGCCACCTTTGAAGGAGATGATTTTTATAATCACAAATCCAATGAACATGGTTTCTTCTTTAATGGGGGAGATGGTATTGATACCGTTTCTTTTGAAGGTTTAGCTTACGAGGACAGCAATAATTACAGTCATTTAGTGGATGGTAATGGCAATCCATATGCAAATGGTGTGACGATTGATCTAAGCGTAGATACGTCAGTAAACTTTACATTTGGTTTAAACGAAGATGATGAAGACGGTGATTTGACAGACGCTAATGATGTAGAGAAGCCAAATGCAACTTTGATTAGTGTAGAAAATGTCATAGGATCAGATTTTGACGATTATCTAACTGGTAACAACGATGATAATCTTTTGATGGGTGGTGAAGGTAATGATCATCTAGAAGGGGGTGAAGGTGATGACACTATCTATGGTGGAGAGGACAACGATACCGCCTATTATGCCGATGTTCTAGATAGTTATGATATTAACGTTTGGGAAGAAGGTGGCTCTACTTGGATGACAATTGAAGATGTGGGTAGTGATGGTATTAATGAAGGCTTTGATACTCTAAGTGATATCGAATATGTGTCATTTAATGGCATCGAGTACAGTGTATTAGAGCTTGCTACAATGGCTGCTTAATTTGTTAAACCAGCAGGTCATGTCTTGGTTTAATACATGGCCTGTCTTTTCTATATATTCTTTTCATTTATTTTTATAAAGAGCATTTTATTATGACAGACATGACAAATTTAACTTCAGAATCAGCCCCTCAAGATAAACAGCAAAAGATTCAAGTGCGTGTAAACCGTGAAAACATGACAACGACTTATACTAATGCCATTCAGCCTATTCCCAGTGCTGATGAGGTCATGTTGGATTTTGGTCTTAATCATGAAATGCCAAAAATGGGCAAGCAAGAGGAAGGCAGCCCAAGGGAGTTCGCCCTTGATATTAACCAACGTATTATTATGAATTATGCCACGGCTAAAAAACTTGCCCTGATGCTGGCACAGGTAGTGAAAGGCTATGAAAAAGACTTTGGTGATATTCAACTTAATCCAGAGCAACGTCGTGTTAATCAAGCGGAAGAAAACCAGCATTAAAGCCTTTCCATTCAGACCTGAGCTTTACTCATTCAGACTCTGAATTGTGCTAATTCAGGTTGGGTCTGATTTAGCCAGTTTAAATAAGATTTGAAAAGCCCTCCCTTAAACGCTTTAAGCCATACTTAAAGCGTTTAAACAACCTCTCTAATCCCGCCCGAGATCTTTTCTCGACTCAGTTTAAAGGTCTCTAACCATTTTGACCTGCCTTTATTGCACGCAGATATTGCACGCTAAATCAAGCCGGTTGCGACTCATTTCTAGTTCACAAGAATCTTAATTAGTAGGTGGCCATTTACTAAATATCCTTCAAGAAGCCAATAGTGAATAGGTATTGTAAATTTGTGCATGAATCGAGCGATTTTGTGATGATTTATACGTTTTTATGTTTGATAAGTGCTTTTTTAGTGATTTATTGAGTGAGTAGTGAGCAAGGGTTTGCTACTTGGAAGTGATCAAACAGCTTCTTATGAAATCATAGAAAATACATTTTTCATCATGAATGAGAGGGCAAGGATATGGCTAAGGATTATAACTTTAATGACAATTCCAATTGGGATTTTTGGAATACCACCACTTATGCTGGTGTCAGTGGTCGACCCGGCTTTGAGATTGACAATGATAGGGTTCGTACAAGTGGCCTCACTGGGGTGTATGAGAATGTCAATATTGATACGACCGCTTTAAGTAATGGTGCTTATCTTAGTATAAATTTTGATGCGGAGTATCTGGGGGATGATGTACAAACCTTAGATGTGGTTATGGGGGATTACAGTGACATCGTTTATATGAATGTTGATAACTCAAGCTCGAATCTAGATACAAACTTTTGGCTGGGTGGGGGTGATGATTTATTAGTATCAGATTTTTACAATGATAATGACTCAGATACAAATGATACGGTATATGGGCAAGAGGGAAATGACGAGATTTACCTAGGCAATGGTAATGATAATGGGTCTGGTGGACAAGGTGACGACTCTCTCTTCGGTGGTGATGGTAGTGATGATCTTTACGGTGGCAGTGGTCATGATTATTTAGAGGGTGGAAATGGTACGGATTATTTGAGCGGTGGTTCTGATAATGATTACCTAAATGGTGGCGACGGTGCTGATATCCTTGAAGGGGGTGGCGGTGATGATGTGCTGACAGGAGGGAAGATTAATTCAAGTGGTGTGGATTATGTGACGGGGGGAAGTGGTCAGGATATTTTTCTGATCAATGAGTGGGCGAGCAGTACTACGTCTGCGGATGCCTTTGGCTCAGATTGGACAACTTGGCGCGCGGTTTATGCTACCAGCGATGTTATTTCGACTGCGGGAACATTAGTCGGTATTTCTAATCCTGTGGCGTCATTATTTTTCAATTCGGCATTATCCATTGGTGCTAATGCGCTATCAACCTGGCTGACAACAGCCGCTGATAATTCCATAAGCTTGGATGCCAGTGATGAATCCTTTCAAGTGATCACTGACTTTACTATGACGGATGATTTAATTGTTTTGCCGACCCTAGCTGGCCATAACTTTAGCCTCCAACCTGCATCAGTGCAAGACACTGCAACGGGTGAACAAAGCTATGTGCTGGAGTTTTATTATGATGGAACAACGGGGAAATTTTTAGAAATTCATATCGACGGCAGTGAGAATCATGAATCTGCAACGGGGTACTATGCCGAGTTTCTTGATGCAGTAGGTTTAACGGCTAGCTCCACTACAAAAGATGCTTTATTTAAAGGTTTTAAATATGTGATGGAGCAATCAATCGCACTCATATCCAAAGATGCCAATGGTGATATTACCATTACCCAGGGTCTAGATACGATTACTTATTCTGAAAGCGAATTAGACGAATACTACGATGCAGATTGGTCATCATTACTGGATGTCGATTCCAGTATTATGCTGTTAGGGTCTGATGTGGGTTATACCGCTGAAGTCGGTTCCTCTGCAGATCATAAGTATGTTTCGGGGGGGAATACGAGCGATATATTTTATGGGATACAAGAAGCAGAAACTAACCTTTTCGTGGCTACTTTTGGTGGCAATGACCTTTATAACCACAAAGACGATGATGTTGGGGTTTATTTTAACGGAGGTGAGGGTAATGACACTATCTCTTTCTATGAGTATGAAGCTGAAGAGGAGGGTGTCACGGTAGATCTTAATGACGAGGTACAGAGTAGTTTTGGTGATGGCGGCCTTGATGCCGACGAATCAGATGATGTTACCTTGATTAGTGTTGAAAATGTTGTGGGTACGCAATATGACGATGTGATCACAGGGAATAACGAAAATAATCTTCTTATGGGGTTGGAAGGCAATAACATATTAGATGGCGACAATGGTTTTGATATTGCAAGATACTCAGGCAGTATTTGGGACTACACGATAAACACCAATATGAGTTCGGTGGTGAATAGTTCTGCAAATATTAATGACAGTTTGTCGAATATTGAGTTCCTGTCCTTTGAAGATGATGACGGTCTTTATTTCTATTCAAGTGAAACGGGTGAGCTATCCATTTACGCGAGTGATAATGGTGACAGTATCCAAGGAACGCCAAGTGGTTCCGATGCGGTGGATTGGATTTTTGGGGGCGACGGTGATGATACCCTCAAAGGAAAAGATGGCGATGACCATCTAACGGGGGGCGGTGGCGATGATAGACTTTATGGTCAGTCTGGGTCTAGCTCAGGGAGTCACACGGATACCGCTTATTATTTAGGCAGTGTTGCTGAGTATATGATTGAGTATATAAGTAGTACCAAAGATGAAACTAGTGTTGAGCATTATTACAATACGAATTTCGATGAAGGCACAGATACTTTATATGATATTGATCTCATTAGTTTCGGTGATGGGGCTGTGATTGATCTTGAAAATCAAAGTATTTACACCGGCAATAGCAATGATAATGACATTTATGGCAGTGATAGTTCTGATGATTGGCTCTTTGGTGGAGATGGTGATGACACGATTCGAGGACGACAAGGGGATGATCACCTAGTGGGCGGTAAAGGTGATGATTACCTTTACGGCAGAAGTGTCAGTAATACAGAGAATACAGGCACGGACACGGCTTACTATGCGGGTAGTGTGGCAGAGTTTATGATGACAAATTATGTGGACTCTAATGGCGATACGCAGGACGACATGTTTATTATTGAGGATTTGGCGACAAGCGGCTATAACGAAGGCCAAGACATACTCAGCCAAATTGAATATGCACAGTTTGGTGATGGTGTTCTCATTGATCTAGTCAATACTAATATAGTATTTGATGGCGATGGCACTAAAACGACTGATGATTGGATATTTGATCAAGACTTTGGTATTGATATATTTTCTGGTGAAAGCTCGTCAGACAATGATTCTAATATTGATGCTATGGCAGGAGATGATCATATAGTCGGTGGCGAAGGGGATGATATCATCGAAGGTGGTAGCGGCGCTGATACGGCTTATTATGGTGCAAGTGTTGCCGAATATTTGGTTGACTATATCAGTGATACGGATATCGAAACCACAGTGGAAGATATAGGCTCTACTGAAATCGATGATGGCACTGATACCTTAACGAACGTTGAAACCCTGCACTTTGGTGATGGGGTTACTATTGATATTGAGAGTGTGGATATCTATACCGGTACCAACAGTGATGAAACTATCAATGGTTCAGACGCAACCGATGACTGGATCTTTGGTGGTGACGGTGATGATGTATTAAAAGGGATGCAAGGGGATGATCACTTAGTGGGTGGTGAAGGAGACGATATTATCTATGGCCGAAATTTCTCTAATTCGGGTACTGACACAGATACCGCTTACTATGCTGATGTTATTGATAACTATGAGATTAATGTTTGGGAAACAAGTGGTGGTAAAACTTCGATGAGTATCGAAGATGTGGGTTCAGATGGCTATGATGAAGGTTATGATGAACTTAGAGACGTTGAATATGTGTCATTTAATGGTACTGAGTACAGTGTATTAGAGCTTGCCGCCATGGCAGCGGCTTAAGCTGATTCAAGCTAGCAGATCATGTGATGGTTTTATGCATGATCTGCCTTTTTCTATATTCTTTTCATTTATTTTTATAAAGAACATTTTATTATGACAGACCTCTATTATTTTTTGGGGGATTACCGAGCAATGTCGTGTTAATAGAAAAGAGGAGGATTAGTATCTAGGGAGTACTTATTTATTCTCAAAATGTGCTAAAAAATTTTCTAACCTCTCGCCCTAGTGCATCATAAATAATGGACTAGGGAAACTATGAAAAAATCCTCCCGTCTCAGTGTTTGAATAAAAGCACTTCACTTGCCTTGTTTAGCTCTTTTTCCTATAAATCTAAACAGTAAAGTAGACCAAAAAGATGTTTCGCAGCTTCCCTAAAGCATCAGTTTTATTCAATACACTCTTTTTACTGCCTTCAATATTAAATAATTACTATATAGGTAGGGTCTAAATTAGATTTAATTTAATTTCGATGCGCTATGGTGTGCCGCTTGATACTATCTTTCATATAGTATTATTTTTATTAATGTTATTTATTTGTTTTTATAATAATAAAACTATTTTTCAAATCTAGGGTGTAGTTTGTTTTTATCAGCTAAATCTACTGTGTATTCGTGAAATTCAATGAGTGTATTGATTAGGTTAATTCCCAATGAAAGAAACATGGATTGTTAATACAGTCGTTCGCCTTTTAATTGCGTTTTTAACTAGGATGAAAAAGGTGAGATCTAGCAAGGCTTCTATCTCGAATGTTTCTCCAAAAAAAATAGTTGATGGCTCTTCTTTCCCTGTTGATGGTTCTTTTTCTCTAGTTGATGACTCTTTTTCTCTAGTTGATGACTCTTCTTTCCCAGTTGATGACTCTTTTTCTCCATTAGATGTTGTTTTAAGGGTTCAGCTTTTAACTCAAAAAAGTCATGCCTTTTATTTATCAATAAATGATAAAAATTTTATCAGTCCATTTCTTATTTATGTTAACAGGAGCATACAAAGCTGTTGGTTAACACGCTTTCTATATTTTAACTCTAGGATACCTTCGAATAATTTCTAAGTGTTTTAATATTGGTGTTTTTATTGGATGGCTGAAACTATTTGGCGCACTTTGTATCGCTTTGGCGCATTTTTTATCATCTTTATTTATTCGATTTCTCTTATGTATTCAAAAGGAGTTTAATTTTATGTAACGTAATGTAGTGTAATGTAGTTATTTTTATTTGAATGTTTTAGTTTGAATTAGATGTACTCTTGGTGCGTGAAAATTTAAGACAAAAAGTTATTTAAGTTAAAAACCTCATAAGAAGGAGCTTGTAGATGGAGGATATACTGACCTTCAATTCAATTGTTAAAACCTTGCCTGCATTTTCAGCTGCCGCAAAAGCTGAAAGCTTCGTCAAAGCTTCTAAAATTTTGGGTATTCCTCAAAAATCTGTTAGCCGATATATATTACATTTAGAGCAGTATTTGGGCATAAACCTGTTTATGCGAGAGCGGGGGAAACTGCAGTTAACATTGGAAGGCAGCGAATTATATCATGCGACCTCCAGTAGTTTGGCTCACATCATGACTGTCCTTAATGAAATAAGTTTATCTAAAGATAAAACAAGATTTGTTATTGGTTGCCCGCAATTACTCCTTAGTTGGTTATCTCGTCGATTGACGTGTCTAAAACAACTTGCTCCACACTTTGAAATTGAGCTAGTTGAGTTTGAATATAGAAATAAAAACTATCAGTTTGAGATGGATATTATTTTTGCTTTTGGTTTAGGGAAGTGGCAGGGTTTTGAGTCTTATTTACTTTTTGAAGAAGAAGTTTTTCCAGTTTGCTCGCCAGCTTTCGCAGCAAAATTTGCGTTATCAAATAATACGATTAGCGTGGAGGAGCTTACCAAACTGCCTCTTATTCACGGTAACTGGGCTTTAGGCTTAACCTGGCAGAGCTGGTTTGCCAGTTTAGGGGTTGAATATAGCCCTAATGGCGTTAATAAAGAAGATTTATACAGTTATTTAATTAGCCAAGAGCTAGCGATTAGAGGCGATGGCATTGCGTTGGCTTGGGCGGGCGTTTTTCAATCAAATTTAAACTTAGGGGTGTTAGAAGAAATACCGAATTTACGTACAAAAAGCAATATTGGCTATTATATGCTCTTGAATCCAGAGAGCCCAAAAAACGATATAGCCAGAAAATGGTGGCGCATGATCAGTTAAGTTTTTCAGAAAAGAAGTTATTAGGTTATTTTATTTGTGAAATTAGGTTTATGCCTAATTTTTGAGGTACTTTAAATGATCAACGAATCTGCCATTCATCCTATTATTAATACCTTACCTGTGTTTTTGGAAGTCGCAAGAACGGCTAGTTTTACAAAAGCATCGATCAATCTGGGTATTTCACAACCCTCCGTTAGCCGTAGTATTTTAATGTTGGAAAAATATTTAGGTGCGACCTTATTTAACCGTTCCAAGATAAAGTTAAACCTAACGCTAGAAGGCCATAAGCTGTATTTAGCTACAGCTAATGGGTTTAAATACATTGAATCTAAATTAGATGATATCAAGCCAAAGATTGTTGGATCTAAAATTAGAATTGGATGCCCAATGATTTTAATGCCATGGTTGGCCTATAAAGTGCCTTTGTTAAGGGGATTACTAGAGGTGACTAAAGTAGAGCTGGTCCCTATGAGTGAGCAAGATATTAGTAATAGTTGGGTTGATATTTCTATACGCTTTGGCTCTGGTCAATGGGATGGCTTTCATTCTGTGCTTTTGATGAAAGAAGAAGTTTTTCCTGCTTGCGCGCCGGCATTGGAGAAAAAGTTTAATTGGCTAAGTAAGCGACTTACCGCCAGTGATTTAGTTAAATCTCCCTTGTTACCTGTTAGCAGAAAAGAATCTAATTACATGGGCTGGAATGATTGGTTTTTAAATTTTGGCATAAACTTTTGTTTAAATTGTCAATATGATGACTTTGCTTATAGTTACCTACTTAATATTGAATCTGCGATTTTAGAAAATGGTATTGTATTGGCTCGAAAAGGCACTATCGAATCACACCTTGATAGTGGCAAACTCATCGAATTACCTGGATTAAGAGTAGAAGGTAATAATGCTTATTATCTTGTGTTTCGTGCTGACTCTTGGTTTTCAGATGTATTGAAAGAATGGACTATTGTGATGAATAAAGCGGATTAAATAAAGGAAATTAAGTAATCAAAGGTGCAAGGATGCTTTGATTTTTTTAAAAAATTAGAGTGATTAATAGGCTCAAGATAAAAAATAATATCTTCTTAAAAATCTAAAACCCCTTCCTATATCCATCAAACTATATTCTGGCGTTATCATTTTTTAATGACTTAAAAATTCTAATACTTTTCAAGGTATCAAGATTAATAAAACACCCCTTCGAATGTCCTGTGGTTAATGATAAAACCCAACTTATATTTTAATGCCTATCTTTCTTCTAAATTGAGTTTTTTGCTATTCAAATGCGCTTTTTAAAGTGATTTAGTGAAATCTCATGAAGTCTAAGAGTGAAAATTTAGATTTCACCGTATAGAAAATGAGGATGTTTATTATGGCTTATACAGATAATAGTTACTGGAATTCAATAAGTTACTCAAACACTACGAACTATGATGATTCCGAGTGGGGCGTTCAGACTAAAACATTAACAGCAAGCTCAAATAATGATAAATACACTGGCTTCGACGACTTAGAGTTTGTAAAAACAGATTATGTTTTATGGGAGGACTATTACGAAAACCCTAATTTGAATATTTATATGGGAGAAGGGGATGATTGGCTAAGTTTTGATATAAATAAAACAAACTCAAGTGACTTCCAAGATTGGCATAATATGGATCTTTATGTTGAATTGGGGACAGGTCATGATTATTTCTATCTTGATAGTGATGGAGATCACTCATCGGATGATGTCGATATATACCTAACGCTTGATGCCGGAGAAGGGGACGACTACGTATACTTCGATTCAAATGATAATGGCTCTTCGACAGTTATAGGTGGGGCTGGTAGCGATTACATTAAAACCAAAGGTACGAATGATGTTATTTATGGGGATTATGATGATTCCACAGCAGAAGTCAGTGGTTATGATTACGACGATATTATAAGCAGTGGAGGTGGCTCAGATACCATTGAAGGTGGCTATGGTGATGATTACATCGATGGTGGTGATGGTGCTGATACCATTAATGGTGGTGACGGTGACGATATCATAGTAGGCGGCAGTATTAATTCCAGTGGTGTGGATGAACTAACAGGGGGAGAGGGTAACGATATTTTTGTTGTGAGTGAATGGGCAACAGATGGAACATCAGAAAACCCTTTTGGAGCAGACTGGGGAATATGGCGCGGTGTTTATACGGGTGCAGATGTGATCTCCACCATTGGAACAATTGCTGGTGTAACGAGTCCTGTTGCTTCATTTTTTATGGGGGCCATACTTTCTAATGGTGCCAATGCCCTTGCCACTTGGCTTACAGCGGCTGATGACAGCAGTGTTGAATTAGATGCCAGCGACTCGACCTACAGCGACATCACAGACTTTAATATGCAGGATGATTTGTTGGTGTTACCGACGATAGAAGGTATTTCTTTTAGCGCGGATACAACTGGGTCTGGGACGGACACCATACTCGAATTTGATTACGATGGGGGAACGGGAACATTCTTGAAGCTGGCTTTTGAAGGTCAGGAGACTAATAGTTCCGCGACGGGTTTTTATGCTGAGTTTCTTGATGCTATTGGTGAGGATTACAACTTTACTGATCAAGATACATTGGCGGCAAGTTTTGCAGAAGTGATGCTAGATTCCATCGTTATCTTGGAAGAGGATGACAGTGGCAATATTACCATAACTCAAAATGGTCATACTGAAACCTATACAGACAGCGAATTAGATGAATACTACAGCACAAATTGGTCATCACTGCTTGCTGATGATACAAGCATAATGCTTTTGGGGGCTGATTTTGGCTATACCTCTGAGTTTACTGCCTCAACCTCTCAATACATATCAGGCGGCTATTCAACGGATGCCTTTTTTGGTGCTCAAAACTCAGGCGCTAGAGCTTATGTGGCAAGTTTTGATGGGAGTGATCTTTATAACCATAAAGATAATGATTTTGGCTTCTACTTTAATGGGGGAGAGGGTAACGACACGATTTCATTTGATGGTTATGAAGGCAGTTCAGGTGTCACCATTGACCTTAGTACAGAAGCTCAGGCGGCTTATGGAAGTGTCGCGTCTGGAAATGATTCTGATGAAGATGAAAACATTACCTTAGTCAGTGTCGAAAATATCATAGGTACTGCTTACGACGATCACCTTACAGGTAATGAGGATGCAAACTTATTCGCTGTTGGTGGCATTGATGATGGTATAGATGGCGGAGGTGATGACACAATAATCGGTGGATATGGTTACGATACCGTGTATTTGGATACCAAAATTCAGTATTACACCCTTACTTCTATGGACTTAATTACTGAAGATGCCAGTGGTGATGAAACTGACATGACGAGTATTGAGTTTTTGCAGTTCGATGGCAGGGGCAGTGAGCGTTATGCGTATTCAAGTGATACCAATACCATGTCTGTTTACAGTGTTGACTCTGAAATTGTAGATGCGTCTTACTTCTCCGATTGGGTATTTAGTAATGAAACGGGTGAAAAATTAAGAGGCCGTGGAGAGGATGACCACTTTATTGGTGCTGGTGGTGACGATACCATCTATGGTGATGGTGAAACTTGGGATAGTGGTAATACCGATACGGCCTACTATTTAGGGGGGGTGGCTAGCTATTTTATTGACTATGTTAGCGATACAGATCTAGAAACTACAGTGGAAGATCTTAATACTACCACTCACGATGAAGGCACAGACACCCTATATAATGTTGAAATTTTGAGTTTTGCCGATGGTGTGACGATAGATTTATCTAGTGAAACAATTATCACGGGTGATGATAGCGGTACCCAAATTGGAGGGCTTAATACGGATGCGTGGATTTTTGCTGGTGCTGGTGACGACACTCTTTATGGTTGGTTAGGTGATGATCATATTATCGGCGGTGAAGGCGATGATTATATTAATGGTTGTGGTGACGATGACACTGCTTATTATGCAGGAGGTGTGGCGGGTTATCTAGTTGAAAGCATTAGCGATACTCAACTTGAGATTGAGGACATTGATACAGCTAATTACGATGAAGGCACAGATACGATAATAGAAGTAGAAACACTGAGTTTTGGTGACGGTGCATCCATTGACTTATCTTCAGATTATATCGTCACAGGGACGAGTCAAGATGATACTTTATTCGGAAGTAATCAGGATGAAGATTCTTGGTTGTTTGGTGGTGATGGTGATGACACCCTTTCTGGCTTATATGGTGATGATCACTTTATTGGCGGTGAGGGTGACGATATAGTGTACGGAATGCATTTATATATTCCTGATGATTCAGGGGTTATTAACACGGCCTATTATGCAGGAAGTATTGCCGAATACTTAGTTGATTCTGTCAGTGACACATATTATGAAACGACAATAGAAGACTTAACCACCAGTGATTATGACGAAGGTACTGATACCACTTATTACGTTGAAAAACTGAGCTTCGGTGATGGTGCCACAATCGATTTGACGAGTGAAACAATTAAAACCGGTTCCGATTCCGCCGATATACTTCATGGTGAGGATGATGCGGCTTGGCTATTTGCAGGAGAAGGTAATGACACCCTATATGGTTGGAAAGGGGATGATCATCTTATCGGTGGTGAAGGCGATGATGCCATCTATGGTGGCTCTAATAATTACAATAATAGTAGTGATCTTGATACGGCGTATTATGCTGATGTGATAGATAACTATGATATTACTGTTTGGCAAGATGACTCAGGTAATGACTGGGCGACCATAGAAGATGTTGGTAATGATGGTTATGACGAAGGTCTAGATACCCTCAAGGATATTGATAGCTTCGTATTTGCCGGTACTGAGTACAGCATACTCGATCTAGCAGGTATGGCTGCTTAACATTCACCTAATTAGACGGTTGGGTGAGTGCAAGTTAGGCTATGGCCATGAATTCATTGTTTTAAATTCATTGTTTTAAATTTATTACATTGAATTCATGTTCTAAGTTTATTGGCGAGTTCTCTTCCAACTCTTTTTTTCTAAATTAATTGAATCAGAATCCTTTAAAGAGAGTTTTATTATGACAGACATGACAAATCTAACGGCTGAATCAGCATCTCAAGATAAACAGCAAAAAATCCAAGTGCGTGTAAACCGTGAAAACATGACAACGACTTATACTAATGCCATTCAGCCTATCCCCAGTGCCGATGAGGTCATGCTGGATTTTGGTCTTAACCATGAAGTGCCAAAAATGGGCAAGCAAGAGGAAGGCAGCCCCAGGGAGTTCGCCCTTGATATTAACCAACGTATTATTATGAATTATGCCACAGCTAAAAAACTTGCCCTGATGCTCACACAAGTGGTGAAAGGCTATGAAAAAGACTTTGGTGATATTCAACTTAATCCAGAACAACGTCGTGTTAACTCAGCAGAAGATACTAATCTTTAACGGTCTGTTTAAACCTTTCCTTTTTTAGCTTTTTTCTTCTTTAGTTTGCCCAGCTCATATTAAAAAATGCGCTGGGCTTTTTATTATGCAACGTTTCCAAGTGAGCGCGTCGAATTAATAGATGCTAAATAAGAAAGGTCTAATTTGAGGTAATGATATGAGTGCCTAACTCTTTTATTTTGAATGACTTGAAAGATATTTTTCTACAATAAATTTTTTAATTTGCCTGTATGTATTTAAAAAAAGACCTATTAAATGTCCTATTTTGAATAGCGAAGTTAAACCCTCACCTTAATTAATCAGAATTTTCATAAACCTCAGGTTTTCCATTTTAAATAGGTGTTGAAAGTGATTTATTGCACATTCAGCCTAATAAAGTTGCTTGATAAAAAGGGTCTAATTATTAAAGGTAAAAGTCGCAAGTCTGATAGGACATAAGTGGATTGTGAGCCTGATTAAACTGGCTAAATTAAGCTTGATTGCTATCAGGTTTTAATCAGTTAAAAGGTTAGCTAAGGACTCATGATACAGCCTTAACCCCCCTAATAATTTACCGCCTAAATACACAAGACATGGATATTGGCTGATCTCGCTTTATGTCGAAGATAAACGGCTTATTGCTAGGTATTCGTCATCAAAAAGTGGCGTTTTGTGATGTGGACACAATGAATCAGATGATAGGTAAATAGGATTAGCTTTATGAGTGACAAAGCGACGGATAAGCCCAGATCAATTGTGTACGATGCACTCGCCGCCTCACGGGGTGCGTTTGTGATGACAATCTTTTTTAGCTTGGTGATTAACCTTTTAATGCTGGTGTCACCCATCTACATGTTACAAGTTTACGACCGCGTTCTTACCAGCCGAAGTGAAGAGACCTTAATGGCATTGAGTGTCATGGCGGTGGGCTTATTACTTATATTGGGTGTGCTTGATATGCTCCGTTCGCGAATTCTATCGCGTATTGGTGCACAGGTTGATCAGCGTTTGGGGGGTAATCCCCCCGAAAAATAATAGAGGTCAGTCGTAGAGTTTTCTAATAAGCTAATTACTAGGAGATCACGATGAAAAATAAAACCTATTCAGACAGTCAAATCATGGGCATCTTAAACCAAGCCGAGGCAGGAGTGCCCGTGGCGGAGCTGTGTCGCGAGCATGGCATTGGTAATTCGACCTTTTATAAGTGGCGAGCCAAGTACGGTGGTATGGATGCCTCTTTAATCACTCGAATGAAAGAACTCGAAGAAGAAAACCGTCGTCTTAAAAAGATGTATGCCGAAGAAAAACTCAAGGCAGAGATCATACAGGAAGCCATGGCAAAAAAGTGGTGAAGGCCGCTGACCGCAAGCCGATGGCCAAACAGGCTGTGGTGACTTATCACCTCAGTATTGCATCTGCCTGTCGGACGTTTAAGATCAGCGAGACCTGCTACCGTTATCAGCCTAAACTTAATGATGAGAATCAGTTGATTGTTGAGCAATTAATCGGGCTGACTCAAAATCAGCGTAACTGGGGCTTTGGGCTATGTTTTCTCTACTTCAGAAATGTCTGTGGTTATCCATGGAACCATAAGCGTGTTTACCGTATTTATCGTGAGCTACAGCTCAACATGCGCATCAAACCTCATAAACGCTTAGTCCGTGAAAAGCCTGAACCCTTAGCGGTGCCAGAACAAATCAATGAATGTTGGTCAATGGATTTTATGCATGATCAACTCTCAGATGGTCGACGTTGCCGTTTGTTTAACGTGATTGATGACTTTAATCGAGAAGGGTTAACTATTGATGCGGACCTATCCTTACCAGCAGAACGTGTTATACGCGCACTCAATCAGATTATTGAGTGGCGAGGTAAACCTAAAGCGATACGGTGTGATAATGGCCCTGAGTATATCAGTGAGAAGCTGGCAAGTTGGGCACAAGAAAACAGCATTGAGCTCAGTTTTATCCAACCTGGCAAACCACAGCAAAACGCTTATATAGAGCGATTTAACCGTACAGTGAGATATGATTGGCTGAGTCATTACTTGTACGAAGATATTAAAGCGCTTCAAGATAAAGCAACGCACTGGTTATGGACTTACAATAACGAGCGACCTAACATGGGCATTGGTGGCATTACACCGATACAAAAAAG
Source organism: Marinomonas sp. MED121 (assembly GCF_000153025.1). Lineage (GTDB taxonomy): Bacteria > Pseudomonadota > Gammaproteobacteria > Pseudomonadales > Marinomonadaceae > Marinomonas. The sequence goes on along the minus strand of NZ_CH672429.1, from coordinate 1,208,526 downwards.
GCGTTTAACGCAAACTTTAAAGTCTACACCTGAACTCCATTAAAAATGGGGGGATTACCGGGGCAACCGGTATTTACTGCATTGCAAACGGTAAGGTTACGGGGGGGAGATACTTCGCCAACGCGTTCTCTGACCGAGCTTGATTCATTACGCCAGTTTTTAAGCGGCCCAGGGCCATCATCCTTGTTCGATTCCCCTTGGGTGCCTTTATATTTAATGCTGCTTTATTGGATGGATCCTACTTTAGGTATGATCTCAATTTTTGGCGCTGTCGTGTTGTTTGCTATCGCCCTGCTTAATGATTGGTTAACACGTCGTTCGTTACAAGAGGCGAGTAACCAAAGTAGTCAGGCCCGCCGCTTTGCAACCAAGACCTTACATAATGCAGAAGTATTGGAAGCCATGGGGATGTTTGCGCGCATGCGTGAGCGCTGGCATACAAAGCATCTGCAAGGGTTAATGTCGCATTTAAATGCAAGCGATCGAGGTGGCTTATTAATTGCGCTTTCAAAAACGATTCGCATGTGTTTGCAAACAGCCATTTTGGGTATGGGAGCGCTACTCGCCATAGAGCAAATTATAAGCCCTGGTGTCATGATTGCAGCTTCCATCATTATGGGTCGAGCTTTAGCGCCGGTTGAGCAGGCGATACATCAATGGCGAGGATTTGTCGCGGCAAGAAGCGCCTATCATAAGTTGTCAGAATTGATGGAAAAAGCACCTAAAGACAAAGACCCTCTTACTTTGCCTGCCGCAAAAGGCCAAATCGCTTTTGAGAATGTGATTGGGGGCCCGCCTGGCAGTAAAAAAGATGTATTAAGGCGTGTTTCTTTTGCTCTGCAACCGGGCGAATCCTTGGGGATTATCGGGCCAACAGCATCGGGTAAGTCAACCTTAGCGCGTATGTTGGTTGGTGTTTGGCTACCTCGTATGGGAACGGTACGTTTAGATGGGGCTGTTATTAGTGATTGGCCAAGTGATGATCGTGGCCAATATATTGGCTATTTACCGCAAGATGTTGAGCTTTTTGCCGGCACAATTGCTCAAAATATCGCTCGATTTACAGAATCACCCGACTCTGAAAGTGTTATTAAGGCGGCACAGCAAGCGGGTGTACATGAATTGATATTGCGCTTAAGTGAGGGTTATGAAACTCAGATTGGTGACGAGGGGGCGGTACTGTCTGGCGGCCAGCGTCAGCGTATCGGTTTAGCACGTGCATTGTACGGGGACCCTTCTTTAGTGGTGTTGGATGAGCCAAACGCTAACCTGGATACAGAAGGTGAGTCGGCCTTAGGCCAAGCTATTTTAAGCCTAAAAGAGCGTGGCTGTACGCTAATGGTCATCGCTCACCGTCCAAGTGCTCTTGCCCATGTGGATAAGTTAATGGTGCTGCAGACGGGCTTGGTACAGGCTTTTGGGCCTAAACAAGCGGTGCTTGCAAAAATTGCTGAAGCCGGTGGCAATCTTAATAACTTGCATGATTTCTCTTCGAAAAAGCCTCCCAAGGCTAAGGAGATTGCAAATGGCTAATCTAGCATTGGAGACATCAAAACCATCTCTTACAAATATGAGTGTCAAACCCTCAATCATCGCTGGAATTTTGATTATTTTAGTCATGTTAGGCGGATTTGGCGCTTGGGCTACTATGGCTAATTTATCTGGGGCAATTCTGGCCTCGGGGGTGGTTACCCTAGATTCAAAACGTAAAACAGTACAACACCTTGAAGGTGGGATAGTGGCTGAAATTCTGGTTAGTGAGGGGGAAAAAGTGGATAGAGGTCAGCTGCTCGTCAAGCTTGATGACACAAGAGCCGCCGCAAACCTTGCTAATATTGAGGCTCAAATTGATGTCTTTTTAGCCCGCTTAGCAAGATTAAGATCCGAACAAAACCTAGCAATGGAAATCTCTTTTAATCATATTTTTAAAGCTCGGCGTTATGAACCTGTTGTCGTCGAGATGATTGAAGGTCAAACCGCACTGTTTAAAGCTCGCCGCGAGAGTCTTGAGGGTGAGATCACCTTACAGACACAGAAGAAGGTTCAATATTTAGAGCAAATTCAAGGGTTAGAAGCGCAGATAGCCGCCAGTAAAAAGATAGAGGCTATCTCCGCAGAAGAGTTAGTTACGACGCGAAAGCTCTATGACAATGGCAACCTGACATTGCAGCCAGTCTTAGATCTGGAAAAATCATTAGCGCATCTTAAAGGGCAAATTGGAGAGTATCAGGCAAATATCGCATCCGCGAGAGCGGGCATAGCAGAAAGTGATTTAAGAGTATTGCAGCTGAGAATAGATTTTCGTGAAGCGGTAGAAAGTGAATTATTAGATGTTCAGGCAAAGATTTTTGAATTGCGTGAGCAACGAATAATGGCAAATTACGAGCATAACCGGGTGGAAATTCGAGCCCCTAAGGGCGGTAAAATCATGGATTTAGGAATACACACAATAGGCGGTGTGCTAAGTCCTGGGCAAGCCATTTTAGATATTGTGCCAGAAGAAGATGAGTTAATTGTTGAAGCACGTCTTCAAACACAGGACATTGATAAGATTTCCATGAATCAAACCGCCGTGGTAAGAATGTCGGCGTTTAGTTCTAGAACAACACCTGAACTTAATGGTCTGGTCAGCGGGGTTTCAGCAGACAGTTTTATCGATGAGACGAACGGTATGTCATTTTATAAGTTACGTATTCGTATTCCTCAGGATGAAATGGAAAAACTTAATGAGTTGGTATTAATGCCTGGCATGCCTGCTGAAGTGTTCGTACAAACAGAAGCTAGAACCATGGTTTCATATTTAATGAAGCCTTTATCTGATAGTGCGTTAAGGGCCTTCCGTGAAGATTAATTGGCACTGGCTTCGCCAGATAATTTCCGTATCGACAGGTTCAATCATTGCCTTTTTATTCACTATTTTATCAAGCCCTGTGTTAAGCCTTTCTCTTAATGAGGCTTATCAGCTAGCTTTGCAGGATGATCCCAAGTTGCAGTCGGCTTTCTCTTCCCAAAAAGCGGAAGCAGAATTACTAAAGCAGCGTAAGAGCTATTTATTGCCTGATATTGCCTTTGAGGCGGAGAAGGGTTATCGCAATACTGCGCCAGATGTTGGTAATGCAAGTACCTATGATAATTACGGTATTACTTTAAGCATGCCCCTTGTGAATAAAGAGCTTTGGAAAAATATTGAAGCAGAAGAGTTAACATTAGATAAGTCAGAGCTGCAATTAGAATATGAAAAGCAAGCAGTGGTTGAACGCGTCACCTTAGCATATATTGGGGTGCTGGAGGCGAACGTAAAGCTTGATGCTGCGATAGAAATTACCAATGCATCTAAGCGTCGATTAGACCAGGTCCAGGATACCTTTGATCAAAGGCTAGCCACATCAGCAGACTTGATCGAGTCAAATGCTGCTTATGATTTAGCCAGTGCACGCGAGGTGCTTGCAAGAGGGGATGCAGAAACAAGTTGGGAGGCGCTTTATCGTGTTACCGGTCTTGAAGAGCCAACGAACTTGAAGCAGTTAGATATGGCTTACCCTATTTTGGCACTGCAACCTGCTAGCCCGAGTTATTGGGTGGACAAGGCATTGAATAATAACTTTAGCCTTAGGTTAGCCCAGTTCGATCTTGATATTGCTGACCAACAAATCTTAAGTGCTCAAGCCCGCTATGAGCCCACTATTGCGCTTGTTGCTAGCTATGAACATATAAATGATGATCTGCGTGTTTCTGAAAAAGTGGGTCGAAGCTCCGTGAGCCTGACATTTGATTTGCCCTTATATCAAGGAGGTAGTTTCGATTCAGCTATTAAGGAATATCAACATAGGCGCAATGCGTCCATGGGAACCTTTGATGATGGTAGAAGAGAGATCAAGCAGCAGGTGCGCACCTTAGTACAACGTTTAAATAACAGTGTGGTATTTGTACTTGCTCTCAAACAATCTGTTGTGTCTGCAAAAGCAGCATTAATAGAAAATGAAAATAACTACCGTGTTGGCAGACGAAGTATTGAAGATGTGCTTACTGCTGAGCGCCGCGTACATGAAACGAAACGAGACTATTTACTCGCGCGATATGGTTATGTGCGCAATCTAGTGTCACTTCAAGGCCTACTTGGTGGATTGTCTAGTGACTATTCAGCAAGGCTAGATTTATGGTTGTCCTCCTAACATGGCTTAAGCCAAGGAGCTACTCACCATGACTGGCAAGTTTAAGTGTGATTAGTAAAATATATATTTTAATATTTCCAAAAATATTGAAATATCTTTTGCCTTGGTTCATACTGCCAAAATGAATCAAGACAACGCAACTAATATTTTATGTGAGTTAGGCCACGCCACTCGATTTTCTGTTTTTCGTTTGTTAATAAAAGCGGGGAATAAGGGGTTAGTGGTGGGGGATATTCAAAAGCATTTGGATATTTCAGGGCCAACCCTATCACACCATATTCGAAGGCTCACTTCTGTGGGTTTGGTTAAGCAAAACAGAGATGGGCGTAGCTTATATTGTGTGGCTCAATTGGATGCTTTTCGTGAAGTGATGAACTTTCTGGAAGAAGAGTGCTGTACCTTGTAAGGTGCTAAATTGAGCGGCTGACAGGTTATTAGATAATAGATATCAATAATATAAAATGGCCTAACTACTTAACAGTAGTTGGTCATTTTTTTGAAATTATATTTCGATGTTTTTGGAAATATAAAACTATTTGAAAGAAACTATTTAAAAGAAACAAGTTAAACAAAAAGATTAACAAAGAAGGTGGTTATGATAGATCTATCTAGTTTGGGCTTAACGGGTGAAATGCAGACAATGCTTATGGATTCTCTGTCTATGTTTATCAACTTGTTTATTGAGTTAACCCTACTCTTTCTTGCGATTAGTTATCTGGTTTCTGTGATTAATCAAAAGTTGCCAGCCGATAAAATTCAGGCCCTTTTGGGCGGTAGAAAAGGCCGTGGTTATCTCACCGCCGCGGGGCTGGGGGCGATTACGCCGTTTTGCAGCTGTTCAACTATCCCCATGTTAATTGGCTTATTGAAAGCCAGAGCCGGCTTTGGACCAACCATTACTTTCCTGTTTACCTCGCCTTTATTAAACCCTATTGTGATCGCGCTGTTTGTCCCTATTTTAGGCTTTAAGATAACGCTTTTATATGCGTCTTTGGCCTTGGTGGTTTCTGTCTTTGCTGGCGTTTTATTACAGTCACTGGGTTTTGAGCGCTTTATTAAGCAAGAAATGTTAATACCAACGACTAAAGCCAATGCCTGTGCTAGTTCTGATTCTACTACTAACAAATGTACAAGTAGCAAAAAAGCGCCAAGTATTTGGCGAACTGCTTGGCAAGAAACCTGGCCTTTATTTATGTCTATGCTGCCTTACATGATTATTGCCATGATGATAGGTTCATTTGTACATGGTTTTGTGCCGGCTGAATTCTTCTCTCAGGTCGCAAATGCAGATAATCCAGTGGCTGTGCCGACTGCCGCATTAATTGGTATTCCGCTTTATATTCGCGTGTCCACCTTGTTACCTTTAGTGGGTTCTTTCTTAGCGAAAGGTGTGAGTATTGGCGCTGTTATGGCTTTGGTAATCGGCAGTGGTGGTGCAAGTTTACCTGAACTGATTTTGCTAAAACGACTATTCCAGTGGCCCATGCTAGTGGCCTTCTTATTGGTGATTTTTAGCATGGCTGTTTTTGCTGGTTTTACTTTTAACCTCTTGTTTGCTTAAGCAAAAGCCCTAGTTAAGCCCTTCATCCAAGATTCAACAAGGGTTTAGCAAGAGGCGGTTTAAATCATAATAGATACCTTTATTCGCTGAATCCCTTTAAGATTGTGAGTATTAAGTTTTTAGTAGGCCCGAGTTAATGTTCTTAAAGTGTGTAATGGTGTTTATCATGGCAAATTGTCTAATACTGACATCGTCAGTATTTGCAATTAGCCAGACTGATAACGCTGAGACTAGGGTCGATCAAAGTCATCTTAATACCATTACAGAGGTCATCAATACCTTACGTTTACTGCAAAGCGCGCAAGATTATGAGCAAGCTTATGGGGCAGTGTCGCAGCTCGATTTGGCCATGGATGACATCATGTCTCAAGGTTTTGCCAAAGTGGGCGAAGATTTTTTTAAAGCGCAAACACTCAAATCTGCCCTTGAAGTTGTTTTAGTGGAAAAAAAACATGACCTTGATGCTTGTTATAGCGCTAAGTTGAGCTTAAAAGTCGACTTTGGCCTAAGAAGCCATGATGGTTCGGAGCTTTCCCCCTATGATTATCCTGCCATGGTAAAAGAAGCTTATTTCATGCTGGATAAACTGTGCAAACTTTACCCTTCTTCAATGTAACTCTTTTAATGTCACTTTTTCAGTGATGCAGCCCTTTAAAATAGCTGCTATCAGTTATTTGCCGCATCTCTTCATCTTGTCTTAAATTACATAAACTCATGCTTGCTTTTAGTACTTTGAAATAGGTTAACGACAGGGGGTAACAGGCCGCTGTCGCTAATCTCATCTGGGATTTTCGGTATTAATTTATAGGAAATAATGATTACTGCTTTTAGTGCATCATAAAAATGGGAAGATCAGACTTGGCCAGCATATGACGAGTCACACCGCCAAAGATTTGTTCACGCACACGTCGTCTTGTGTAGGCGCCCATTATGATGAGTTGGCTTTGATGGTTTTTAGCGAAATTCATCAAGGCTTCCCCCGTGGCGCTGTGCTTATTATCAAACTGCTCAATAATGCTATTGATGCCATGGCTTTTCAGATAATTCGCCAGCTCATTCGGGCTTGGTTGACGATACCCTTTTCGAGTGCTGGTGGTGATAATGACTTGCTGGGCCCTTTTTAGAATGGGCAGAGCATGGCTGATTGCTCGGGCTACTTCTGTGCTGGCATTCCAAGCGATCAAAACCTTATCCGCTTTAAATTGGGTCATGGTTCTTGGGACCAGCAAAACAGGCTTTCCGCTACGCATAATGGCAGCTTCAAAGGTGGCCGTAGACTTACCTGACTTAGACTGAGGAATAATGACAAGGTCTGATACCTTGCCTTTTTCTGCAACTAGCTCACTGCGTAAACCATTTACTTCGACCCAGTGGGCTGTGGTATTTCTACTTGAAGCTTGCTCACTTAGCTTGATATCTAGCTTGCGACATAATTTAGCAAATTCTGTCTGCAGTGTTTGTGATTCAGACTGAGAAAACTTACCCGCCAGCGACTCTAATTCTCGTACTAGCTTGGTAGGGATGCCGATAGCGCCTTCTGGAATAAATTGTCTCGGGCTCACTTGGGCATGCAGCACTTCTAAATGGCCATCAAAGTAGTTAGCAACAGAAAGGGCGCCTTCAAGACGTTCACTAATATGACCACTGGTGGACAAGGGCATTAATAAGGATTTTGGGGTAATCATAAAAATCTCCGCGAGAAAACTCCCTAGCCAATTGGCCAGGGAAGTTGAACTAGGTCTTGTAGCAGGCCACGGGGAAGATCTAACACCATGACATGGGATAAAACACTTAAGAATAAAACGGCACTCATGGTGAGAGAGGCGGTTTTAATAAAAGAAGTACGGGCTTTTAAGACCAAGAAGGCAATAAAAAAGAGGCTGATGGAAATGAGGTAGCCAAGGACAAAACAACCAAGAATAAGACCAACCAACCAATAGATGTAATGCATCAAGCTGGCAACACTTTGATCGCCTTTGTAGCCGGCTACGATTTCATTATCAAAGTTCACCGGATCATCAGGTTTATGAGTGACGAGCTTATAAAGTACCGTGCCTGACAGTATGAGCATGAGAGCGGATAAACCTGCGGTAAACACGCCCCCTAAAAAGGATTGCTGTAAAGAGTCATACAAACCATAGGCAAAGGTCAGACAAACTGCAGTGGCAAACACCACCTGTGGGCGAATGGAGTACTGAGTCTTAGCTGATGCTTGGACTAGCTTGTCTTTCTCATTGCTTTCAAAGTTTTTCGTTGCAGAGCCGTCAGCGTTATCGAAGTCGTCAGCGCCATTAGTATCATCTGACTCATTGTTAGTATCAGAGTTACTTGCATGTCTTGTGGCAAAGTAAATCGAAACCGCCGTCATGATGCCAATGATGATAACGCCCGGCTTAAGTAGGAAGCCCCAACCATCAAACTGTACCGCTTGATATAAATAGGTTTCCATACCGCCAGCGAGTACAAAGCCGATTAAGAAAGCAGGTCTTGGCCAGCCAAAACGCTTCATTAAAATGCCTAATAAACCAATGCCTAGTAGCGCCATCAAATCACCAAGATCACGAGTCGCTTGGAAAGCGGCAAAGCAGATCACCATGATCATAAAAGGGGCCATTAGGGCATAAGGTATGGTGGTGAGCTTGGCGACCCATTTGGATAGGATTAAACAAGCGCCAGCACCAATCACATTTGCCATCGCAAGAGACCAGACAATGGTGTAGGTGATGTCTAAATCTGTGCTGACCATAGCTGGGCCGGGTTCAAGGCCGATCAATACCATGCCACCCAAAAATACCGCCATACTGCCAGAGCCTGGAATACCAAAGAGTAGGGTAGGGATAAGGCCACCGCCTTCTTTGGCGTTATTGGACGATTCTGGCGCTATGACACCACGCACATCACCCTTACCAAATTCTGATTTGTCTTTTGAGGTTTGAACCGCATGACCATAAGCGATCCAATCGACAACGCTACCACCAAGGCCTGGTAAAGCACCCACAATACAGCCGATAACAGCACAACGAATTGCCAGCCATTTGTTTCGAACTAGGTCTGTGACCCCTTCAACCCAGCCACTGCCTAGTTTTGAGGCTTCAGCAATAGGACGGTTCTGTCTTAATAGGTCAATAATCTCAGGAATAGCAAAAATACCTAGGCCCACTACCACTAACGGAATGCCATCCATTAGGTAGTTGTTATCAAAACTCATGCGATATTCACCGGTCGCAGGAGCGCCACCTATGCTGCCAAACAGCAGGCCAATGCCGCAGGCGCTTAAGCCTTTAACCAGACTATTACCCGCCAGCACACCCACCATACTAAGTCCGAGTAAAGTCAGCATAAAGAGCTCAGCTGAGCCAAAGGCTAAGATGACAGGGCGAGCAATCAGAACAAATAAGGTGAGCACTAAGGCGCCAAATAAACCACCGAACAAAGAGGCAGAAAAAGCCGCCGATAAGGCTCTGGCCGCTTGGCCTTTTTTGGCCATAGGAAACCCATCTAATACAGTGGCTTGAGAACCACTTGAGCCTGGGATACCCATTAATACTGAGGTGAAAGTATCAGAGGTGGGAATAACCGCCACCAAACCAATTAACATGGCAAGGGCCGAAACGGGTTCCATTCCGAATAAAAAAGGTAATAGGAGAGAGAGGCCTGCTATGCCACCTAAACCTGGAAAAATACCAATGGCCAGACCCAGTAAAACGCCGCCAGAAAGGTATAAAAGATGAGTGCCCGTGAGTATGGTTTGCAGGGCGATTAAGAATGCATCAATCATGCGCTCAAGCCTCTTAGAGTAATTAAATGGCGAACTATTTTTTTGCCACAGGTGTGGGTTAGGTGAGGCATGTGCGCTCTCCGATAAGTGAGCTTGTCAAAGCCCTGATAACAGGGCTTATCAAAGTGAAAGGGTAAAGATAGTGAGGGATTAAAAGCGTACGTTATACTTTTGCGTCAACCAACTGCGGACCCACTCTTTATCTGCATCTGAGATAGAAAGTGCAGTGTTAAAGGCACTGGTAGCATCGCCATAGATAGCTTGTGGGTAAAGGCCTAACACCTTTTCAGAGCGGCTCTTAAACTCGTCTGATTCAACGGTTTTAGCAATGGCATTTTGCCAAGTTTCAATCACTTCTTCTGAGGTGCCTTTGGGTAAGAAGATACCTTTTTGAGCGGCAAAACCTGCGACAAAGAAAGCTTTCCAAACTTTAAAGTCAGTACCAGACGGGGCTTCACCATGAATCATTTCATAGACTTCTGCAAAGTGAGGGAGATCAGGGAAAGTCGGGTCTCTTTGTAAGCTACCGTCTTCAGCCAAAATACCCCAAGTCATGATAGGGATGGCTTTGCCTTCTTTTACCAGAGGTGTCACTTTTTTCAGGTAAGCGGCACTGGTTTGGTAATCGATGTTGACTTCACCACGTTCAAAAGCAAGACGACCCGCGCCACGGCCTTTCATACCAAAGATCGCTTTTACATCTATGTCTAACATGTCTAAAGCGAGTAGCGGTACTAGGTCTAATGAGGTTGCACCTTGGCTACCATATTTAAGTTCTTGGTTTCTTAGTTTGACTAGGTCCTTCGCTGAGTTTATGCCAAGTTCAGCGTTAGCATAGAAGACACCGCCTGTTGGTGTAGCAAGAACGGCATGCCAGTCTTGGTATTCGTATTTAACGCGACGATCACCTAATAGATAAGGGAATTGCGTTGAGCCTGAGGTACCGAGAACATTAAGTCCATTACTTTTGGCACGACGTTGGAATTGGTTAGCCCCTTTTGTTGAACCACCGCCAGGAATGTTTTTCACCACAACCACAGGCTGTCCCGGTAGGTTTTGTGAAATCATAGGCGCGTAGAAACGTGCCCAAGTGTCTGAGCCGCCCCCTTCTTTAAAAGGAATAATCCATTCAACACGTTCGCCACTAAAGTCAGTTGCCTGTGCGGGGATTGAAAGTGTCGCAAGTACAATACTTGCGCCCGTGATGATGCCTTGCATCAATCGTGTGATTGCGTGTTTTTTAGGTTGAAAACTCATTGTAAGCCTCATAATTATTTTTGTATTAAGGGTGATTGGCGAGCCAATCGGATTTACTTTTTTTATTACTATTTAAGGATTGCCTTAGGTGTACCTTAGGAAGACAAGCTGTCACCAAGCTGTCATAGCTTGCGGGTTTTAGTTTTATTTATATGAGCAAACCGATTAAGAGGCTTGCTGCTTTAACGGTGTCCAGATGCGACTTGGCACATATAGATCTCCCCGAAATAAGCGTCTGGCAGTGCGCACTAATCCTGCTTGATGAATCTCAGAATTCTCTTGATTAAGTGTCATCTTTAAGGCGATGGTGATCCTGCCACTTGGGTGCTCAATAATGATTTGCTTCGCTTTATCGCCACCTTTGCTTCTACTTTCAAGCGAGCGATTAAGTTTGCTATCGAGCCCAATGGGGGTTAAGCCTTCGGCGACTGTGCCTGGAATGGCTGCGCAAACACTGACACAAATCGCACCGGTGGCAGAGTGGCTGGCATGACAGTTATGAGGGACAAAATAGCGAGAAGTAATACTGCCACCCTGTTGTGGTGCACTTAGCAGGCCGACTTTGGGAATCACTTGATCTGAGACGTCTCCTAAGCCCATTTTTTTACCTGTAATTAAGCGAATGGCTTCGATACGGGCCAGCAAGTTTTTATCCATATCTAGCGTCTGTTTTGACTCATCGCCCTTAACCCCAAGACTTGTTGCAGGAATAAGCACCATAGGCATAGCCGCATCAATGCAGCTAACCTCGACGCCTAAAATGACTTCTTTTAGTTGACCTGTAGGGAATAGCTTGCCTGTTTTAGTGCCTGCAACATTCAAGAAGTTGAGCATGACGGGGGCGGCGCTGCCTTCAACACCATCAATTTGAGTTTCACCCTCATAATTAACAAAACCATCAGGGGTTTGTACCAGCACATGGATGAAAGAGTTGGTGTTTAGATTGCGTACTCTGACTAAGGTCTCCCCTAATTGAGCTCGGACTAAACCGGACTCTATGGCGAAAGGCGCCGCACCAGAGAGGATGTTACCGCAAGATGGCGCAGTATCTACCGACATATCATCGATAGACACTTGTGCAAACAGGTAATCAATATCGGCCTCTGGACTATCGGAAACTGAAATAATTGCTGCTTTACTGGTTAAGCTGGTGGCACCGCCAATGCCGTCAATTTGTTGACCTGTGCAAGATCCCATCGCAGATAATAAAACCTGTTTTTGGGTTTCCCAATCTCGAGGTAAATCATTCGCCAAAAAATAAGGTCCACGTGACGTGCCGCCACGCATCATGGTGCAGGGAATGGATGTTTGCATGAGACAACCTCGATTTATTGTTTAGATTTTCTAAATCAAAATATTGTTTTTAATTTAGGTCTTGCTGATGTTGGCTAAAGTAACGTGGAGGCTTTGGACTGACAAACGATAAGATTTAGCTATTTGATATAGAAAAACTACACTGAAATATTAGCTTAATATATTAAGTGAAAAATACGGCGATTTGGTTTTAGTGTTAAAAAGAAAGGTTTTTTTATTAAGTGTTTGTTTTAATAGTTTTTATTTTTGATGTTTCATAGTTCTAATGATTGTTTATTATCCGGTTTTGAAATTTTGGTTTAGTAAAAATTCAAATAAAATAAAATGGTGCTTTGAATGATAAGGCTTAATAAAAAAATAATTTATACCAATGGTGATGATAAAAATAATAGAATAACTAAACTGAAAAATTGGAAAACACGATGAAACGCTTACCTCCTTTAAAAGCGATGCAGGCATTTGAAGCGGCTGGACGGCATCAAAGTCTTAAAAAAGCAGCAGATGAGTTATGTGTCACCACAGGCGCGATTAGTCAGCAAATTAAATTGTTAGAAGCGCACTTAGAAGTCGAACTGTTTAAGCGCTTAAATAAATCTGTGCGCTTAACTGAAGCGGGTAGAGCCTGCCTTCCATTAATTGAACAAGGGTTTGAATTGTTAGGCGATGCGGCAGCAAAAGCGCAAACCTACAGTGAACAAAAACTCATTACCATTAGTGTGGCCCCTTCTTTTGGGGCGAAATGGTTATTGCCTCGATTAGAGCAATTTAGGCGTAAGCACCCTGATATTGATTTACGTATTGATGCCTCTACTCGGCTCATCGATTTTGCCCATGATGATGTGGATATTTCCATTCGTTATGGCGCGATCAAGGAGAAGGGGATGCATGTTGAGGCGCTTTCCCATGAAGAGCTGTTTCCTGTTTGTAGCCCTCACCTGATGACCCAGTGTGCCAGTTTAGAAGCCCTAAGTGATTATCCTTTATTGCACTTAGAACGGCGTTCTGCGGACAAGTCCTTTCCCGGTTGGGCTGAATGGATTGAAGAGAATGGGTTAAACAAAGAGGCTTTTAAACACGGTCCTAGATTCAGTATGTCGAGCATGGTATTGCAGGCCGCAATTGATGGGCAAGGGGTGGCGATGGCCAGCAGTGTACTGGCGGCGGATGACTTAAAAACTGGTCGTTTAATTCGACTTTTCCCACAATCTTTAAGGGCCAAATATCACTATCATCTTATCTGTACTAAGAACTTGTCCCAAAGAGCCGATGTGGTGAAGTTTATTGATTGGATCAAACAGGAAATTCTGGCCTAAACCATTAAAAACGCTGAGCTCAATCTTGAGCTCAGCGAAGGTTCGGTTATACCTTGTTTTGTTCCTCTTTTATGAGCGCGGCGAGACGATAAAAACCATGGGTCATTTTCGAGTAGGGCATAAGTAAGAAAAAGGCTAACACACAGCCTAAATGCAAGGCTAAAAGCTCCCCTAGCCAAGGGCTTTGTCCAAACCAATATAGGGCCAAGCCTGAGGTGCTCACAAAAAAGAGCAGAAGTACGAAAGCCATTTCGCCGCCCCACACTTGTGTATCCCCCAGAGACTTATCCGCTTCTAGCTTTAAATAAGCTAGTCCTGCAGTACCAATACTCAGTGAAATACCGCCAATAATGCCCAGTATTTTAGGTAAAGAGGTGAGATCGTAGGGCGCGGCCATAGCAAGCAAATAGTGCATCAGGGTAGCCGTACTCGTAGCTGCAAAACAGAGTAAAAAACCATACATGGTCGCCTGATGAAAATAACGACGGGCTTGGCTAAACCTGTCTTCATCTTCGTAATTACAACCCTCACCATGACCTGCGGCGAGGTTTTTCATTTTCGCCGCTGAGGCAAAAGCCCCTTTAATATGGATTAAGCGTAATGGCTCTGCATCTATGTCTTGCCAGAAGCGTCTAACACTAAAGGCGATGCTAACCAAAGGCAGCAAAAAGGCTGGCATAAAGAGCGCCACCATAAGGTTGTGTGACAACAGGTCATAGAAGTTAGCTTGTGAGTCTGTCGTTGAATGGGTGCCCATAAGTTGAATTAGCCACAGTAGAGCTGCAAAACCGACAATGACTGCTGCGCCAATGGCGGCTCCGCTCTTATGAAACGCTTTGGCAAAGGCGGCTGGGTAAGCATTATCCTGCCAACTTTCCTGTCTGACTTTAGCCAGTGCCTGAGGCAGGTTTAAGTCAAATTCGTGGGGGGCGGTATATTGGCAAGCGTAATAGCAACCGCGACAGTTATGACACAGGTTAGCGAGCTGTTTTAAGTTCTCATCGGAGAATGATCTTTCCCTGTGAACGGCTGGGAAAACAGAGCAATAGGTTTCACAATAACGACAAGCATTACAGATTTCGAGCTGACGTCTTGCTTGCTCCAAAGGCTTAAGAGCTTGTTGCTCGCTGGTATTTGTATCTAGATTAAGAATCTCAATGGTTTGCATATTTTGCTACCTCTTGCCCTGCGATACGGCCAAATACCGTACCAATTGCCATACCAAATCCGGCTAGATAGCCTTGGCCTAAAATGGATCCCGCCATGGTTTCCCCAGCCGCCCAAAGGTTAATAATCGGGCCATCTTTCCCTTGTACTTGGGCTTTATCGTCCACCTTCAAACCTAGGTAGGTAAAGGTGACGCCGGTTCGCAGGCTGTAGCCATAAAAAGGTGGTGTATCGATAGGTCTGGCCCAGTTGGTTTTGGCGGGTGTGAGGCCTTGTGTCGCTAAACCATCAAGCTCGGTTGGGTGGAATTTCCCGGTTCTACATGAAGCATTAAAGCCATGAATGGTTTGGGTTAATGCATTGGGTTCTAATCCCATTTTTAATGCCAACTCTTCTAGTGAGTCCGCTTTTATCGGTGGAAAAACAGAAGGCATAAAGAGGTCCAAGGATTTGGCATCGATAATGGCATAGGCCACTTGATCGGGTTGATCTGCGACTAATCTGCCCCAAATGGCATAACGTTTAGGCCATACATCTTCCCCTTCATCGTAAAAACGTTGGCTATTTTGATTCACAACGACAGAAAAAGGTACGCAGTCTAGGCGTGTCACTATGCCGCCATCATATTTAGGCGAACGGCCATCAATCGCAACCGCATGACACTGGGTTGGGTCACCGACAGAGGTCGCGCCTTGTTTCAGTAAATTCGCGAGTACCACCCCTTTGTTATATGGGGTTCCACGGATAAGAAAGTTTTTTGCAGCTGGCCCCCAAGCCCTTGCAAGCCAGTCGATATCTGCTTGAAAGCCACCTGAGGCGACGATAACCGTCTTTGATGAGAGCTTTCTTACTTCATCTTGATAGTGAAAAGTGACCGATTTTATGTGATTGCCCTGTAAGTCTAAATGGGTGACCTGGGCCTCATAAAGTACATCCACATCTAACTTTTCAAGCTGACGGTAATACGCATTGACTAAAGACTTTCCACCGCCCATAAAGAAGGCATTGGTGCGGGATAAGGATAAGGTGCCGGACAGGGACGGCTGAAATCTAACCCCATGATTCTGCATCCAGTCATAACACTCATGGGTATTCTTGATGACAAGCTTGGCTAGCTTTTCATCGGTTTTCCCCTTGGTGACCTTGAGTAAATCATCAAAATATTCTTCTTCTGTATAGCTGTCTGTGAGCACGGCTTTGGGTGCTGGATGCATGCAGCGAAAGTTTCTTGTGTGGCGTGAGTTGCCGCCACGATAGGGTTTAGGTGCCCCCTCAAGAATGAGGACTTTTAGGCCGGCCTCTGCAGCGGTTATGGCTGCGCAAAGTGCGGCATTACCACCGCCAATGACAAGAGTGTCATAGATATTATTTATTTTTTTCATTATCTAAACCAGTGAGCTTGTTGTAGTCGTCCTATTACGACTTAAACTCCAGCTTAGGGAGCTAAGCTGTCTTGAACCTGTCACCAATTTAGAGAAGAGAGTATTGTGCTTTCACCTGAAAAAAAACTGCAATCAAGCCAATAAGGCAGAATATAAAAGACGTAATGCCAGAAGGGTAATCACGGTTTTGGATAAAACCTGAAACACGGATTCAGGGATTTTAAATAGCATATGACGACCCGCATAAGTGCCTAGCATGCCTGTCAGTAACATCAGGGTCATTAATAGGGCATAGTCGAAGAAAGCAAAGCCTAAAAAGCCAAAGATAATGATTTTAAAGCCATGCTGTATCGACATGACAGCGGCATGGGTGGCGACTTTAGCTTCTTTCGACATCTTCTCTCGGCCCATAAATGCCGCTGTAATTGGGCCAGAAGCGCCAATAAACAAGGAGGCAAAGGTGCTGATAAAGCCGCCAAGATAGAAGCGGAATTTACGCGTCATATTCACTGGGCTAATTTTGGGGCCCCACACCATGTACAGGATAAAGATACCCAGTATGACTTTAAGTAGAGTCTCATCTAAGCTCACTGCCACTTGAGAGCCAATAATGGCAGCTAGGATTGAGCCAAAGGTAAAGGCCAGCAGAATATCTTGCTTGAAAAATTGACGCATAATCAGGGCGCGAAAGCCATTAGAGCCCAACTGTATTACCCCGTGTAGTGGAATGACGACCGCAGGGGGGAAGAAGGAAATCATCACAGCTAAGAGTAAAACGCCGCCACCAAGGCCTGCGACTGCTGCCATAAAAGAGGCAAAGAAACTGGTTCCTATCAGTATCCAATCGGCTAAAGTTAAAGCAAAAAATTGTGGATCTAGCATTCAGTGCACCTATTATAATTTTGAAGTGGTGGGCTTATTGCCATAATCAAGCAGTCTAAAAGAGCGAGTCGTTCTACTTAATAATCAAACTTCTGTTGCTATTTTTTATCAGCATTAAGGTGGCCGCAAAATACCGGATCAAGCTGTCACCAAGCTGTCATGACAAAAATTTATTTATCTTAACAGGCCTATAACTGACTGCTAATATTTCATTAAATAAATAAGGGATTTATCGGTTTTTGTAAGATTTTCTAAGGATGGCACTGAGCACTTGAAAATAAATAAGTGAGTTAAATCAAATCTCTATCAGGTAAAAAAAATGAGAATACTGGTTGTCGAAGATGATGATGTGCTGGGTGAAGCCATTAGCCAACGTATGCTAAAGCAGGGGCATGGGGTGGATTTGGCAACCAGTGGCGCTGATGCGAATGACATATTAAGGCATCAAGAGTATGACCTTGTGGTATTGGATTTGAATTTACCGGGTATGAATGGTGAGCAAGTGTTGAATAAGCTTCGAGTGCGTCAAACTAATACGCCAGTACTGATACTCACCGCCCGTAATCAAGTGGAAGATAGAATTCAGTTATTGGATTTAGGGGCCGATGATTATCTAACCAAGCCCTTTGATTTTGGTGAATTTGATGCCAGATGTCGTGCCCTATTAAGGCGTCATCAAGGGCAAGCACAGAATGTCATTAGTTACGGCAATCTCAGCTTAGATAGAAAGGCCTGTTGTGTGTATGTCGATCAGGTCTTAGTTGATCTTAAGCAGAGAGAGTTTCGCTTGTTAGAGATCTTTATTACCCATACAGGTTGGGTGCTTAGCAAGGATGACTTAATTGATCACCTTTACAATTTTGATGAGCCACCTAGCCCCAATGCAATCGAACTTTACGTGGCTAGACTGAGGAAAAAATTGCAAACCAGTGCCGTCGAGATTCGTACCTTACGAGGCTTAGGTTATATCTTGGAAGAATTTAATGGGTAGAGGAAATAAAACGAATTCTATCCGTAGCCAGCTGGTGCTCATGACCTTGCTGTTATTAATCCTAATGACCATTATCACGTTTTTCTTAGCCAATAGTTATGGCAAACGTTCTGCCCAAATTTCATTTGATCGTTTACTCACCAGTGCGGCTTTACAAACCGCTGAAAGTATCAGTATGAAAGAGGGTCAAGTGATAGTAGATTTGCCTTGGTCAGCCTTTGAAATTTTATCCTCTGCGCCTAACGATAGGGTGTTTTATCGTATCAGTGACAAAGGGGGAAATAAAATTACTGGTTATCAAGATCTGCCTCAATTGGGTGAGACCGATAGGAGAGGAAAGCTAATCCAGCAGCAAACTAGACCTGAGCCGCGTTTTTTTGATGGGGCCTATCAAGGTGAGGCGGTGAGGTTCGTGTTGTTTAAAAAGCAGCTGACTGAAACCTTGTACCAAGGGGATGTGAGTATCCAAATAGGGCAAACTGTGATTGCCCGTGAAGCCTTAGCCAGCGAGATCAGCTGGCGCGCTATCCAGTTAGTGCTGCCATTTATTTTTATTGGCTTTATCTTGGTTGTACTGGGGATTTGGACTCTTTTAAAACCCATTAAAGAATTGAACAAGGCCTTATCGAATCGGACCGGGTTTGATTTGTCGAAAATCAACTTGCCTGTACCGTCTGAGTTAACGCCTTTAGTGCAAAGTATTAATCACTTTATGGGCCAACTTGATAACAACCTAAACCAATTACAGCGCTTTACCAGTGAGGCCGCCCATCAATTGAGAACACCGCTAGCAGGGTTAAAGTCTCAAGCACAAAATGCCCTGAGTGAAGACGATGAAGCGACTCGTCATGCTCAACTTGTTCGTGTGATTGAATCCTGTGACATGTTAAATCATACGGTTTCGCAGCTGTTATTACAGGCGACTTTATCTCACCGGTTTCAAAGCCAACAATTGATGCGAATTAACCTGGCACAAATGAGTAAAAAGGTTTGCAAGGATGTGGTTGTCTCAGCTTTACAGCAAGACATAGAAATCAGTTTTGAAGGGGAGGAGACTTTCGCCAGAGAAAACGCAGGAAACATTTTAGGAGATGCGTTTGCTTTAGAGCAAATGATACGAAATATCTTAGAAAATGCCATTAAATACAGCCCTCCCCATTCTGTGGTCAGTGTCAGTATTTTAAGTGTGACCCATGCTTTAAAGCCTATGATACGACTGGCGGTAAAGGATCAGGGGATTGGGATACCTGACAGTGAAAAGCCCCATGTGTTTGAGCGCTTTTATCGTAGTGCGAATAATCCCCGATCGGGAACCGGATTAGGCTTGGCGATCGCTAAAGAAGTGGCTGATCATCATAATGCTTTATTAACGCTGAGTGATAATGAGCCTAAGGGGTTGGTGGTAAATTTAACGTTTGAGTTGGTGGGCTAGCTTATGTTGAAAGCCAGGTTTAGTCAGATCTCCAGTGCCATGTTGAGTGTTATGTTGCGCGCTATGCCGAAAGTTAATTTGAAAGCTTTGCGCTTGTTTAGCTGTGCGTTATTAAGTGTCGCCATTGGAGTAGATAGTTTTGCCAACCAAGAGGCAAAAAGAGACAGTGTCTTTTTAGAGCAACGCCAGCTGAATATTCGAGGTGCCGCAGATTATCCCGAAATTGCCCCTTTGCTTAATGCTTTTAAAAAACGTTTTCCTAATATCAAGGTTGATTATCAAGAGCTAGGGACCCGTCGTCTTTACGAGCGTTTTATTGCCGGTGAATTTACCCAAGCGGATTTGATTACCAGCTCTGCCATGGACCTTCAAATAAAACTTATTAACGATGGTTACGCCCAAAGTTATCGTTCTGCTCAAACCAGTGCTTTACCCGATTGGGCGAGCTGGCGTAATGAGCTTTTTGGTTTTACTTATGAACCTGCGGTCATTGCCTATAATCACGATTTTATTTCCCATAATTCAAGTATCTTGACGCCTGACCTGCAAAGCCGTGAGCGCATGTTGGAATACATCCGAGAAAACAGTGATCGTATTAAGGGGAAAATAGGCACCTTTGATATTGAAAAAGTCGGCTTAGGTTATCTTTTATGGTCACACGATAGTCAGCAATCCACCAGTTATGGGCGAGTACTAGAGTCTTTTGGTATTCATGATGTGCAGCTTTATCCTAGTAGTGCGTCTATGCTGCAGGCACTGGCCGATAATGAAATCGCCATTGCTTATAACCTACTGGGCTCTTACGCCAAATCTTGGTCTAAGAAATACCCTCAAATCAAAGTCATACTGCCAACTGATTATACGATGGCGATTATGCGGACGGCGTTTATACCTAAGACGGCACCTGATCCTGAGGTGGCTAAAGTATTCTTAGACTTTCTGATTTCAGAAGAGGGTCAGCGTATTTTGGCTGAGCACTCTAACCTGTTTCCTATTAATGAAAGTGTGAGGAAAAAGTACTTAGAATCCAGCTTTGATATTTCCAACTCGACAACGACCCGGCCTATTGCTTTAGGGTTAAAACTTTTAGTTTTAAGTGATGAAATGAAGCGAAAAATCATTTTAGATGAGTGGTCTCAGGCCTTAATTAAACCTGAAAAGGGCTCTCCTTTAGAATAAAGTTGAGCCCTCTTTCGAATGAAAGGGTGAAATGAAATCGTTAGATTAAACGTTTACGGATATTCACCACCACAATCTCTGCGATGATAACCACTACAAAAATAGAGAGTAATGCAACTGCCACTCGCTGCCATTCAAATAGATTCATAGAGTCACTTAATACCACCCCGATACCACCAGCACCGACCAAGCCTAATACTGCTGATTCACGTACGTTAATGTCCCAACGAAAGAGCACGATACTGAAAAAGGCAGGCAGAATTTGTGGCCAATAACCTTTAAGTAGTACTGATATCCAAGAGGCGCCAGTGGCTCTTAAGGCTTCAATTGGCCCCATGTTTACCTCTTCAATCGCTTCTCCTAATAGTTTGCCGACAAAACCAACAGAACGAAAGGCAATGGCGAGCACGCCGGCGATAACACCCGGGCCAAAAATAGAGACAAACAAGAGCGCCCAAACCAGTGAGTTAACTGAGCGCGAAGATACTAAGAAGAACTTAGCGATCCAGTGTACCCAAGGGGATGCCACAATATTGCTGGCATTCATCAAGGCTAATGGCAGAGCAAAAATCAAGGTAACTAAAGTGCCTAAGGTGGCAATGTTAAGGGTTTCTATCATGGCGTCATGAACGGACACAGGATAGTAAGCAAAATCAATGGGCCACATACGGCTGAACATGTCTGCCATTTGTTCTGGGGCATCAAAGAAGAACTCAGGGATGACCTCGACCGATTGAATCGATTGCACCATAGCCATGATAAGCACCAGGTAAACCGCATAACGGGACAGCTTTTGCTTTAGGGTAAAACGCTGCCAGTGATGATTCATTGTATTCATTTAGTTGGCTCCTAAAGGCTTATCTAAAGATGTTTCTGACGATGTTAGACAGAAACTCGCCTAGCATGATCAAGGCAATGATGGTGATTAAGATGGCCGCAACAAAGTCATAGTCAAAGCGCTGGAACGCAGAGAATAAGGTGCCACCCAGACCGCCTGCCCCTACGATTCCCACCATGGTGGAGTTACGCAGGTTTGAGTCCAACTGATACACAGAAAAGCCGATGAAACGAGAGAAAACTTGTGGCATCACAGAGAAAAGAATAACACTCACAAAGCCTGCGCCAGTGGCACGAATGGCTTCTACTTGCTTGAGTGAAATCTCTTCGATGGCTTCTGCAAATAGCTTAGCGATAAAGCCAATTGAAGCCACGATCAGAGTGAGTATGCCGGCTAGAGCACCAAAGCCGACACTTTTCACAAAGAGAATGGCGATGATCACAGGGTGAAACGTACGACACAAAGCAATGAAGCCTCGCATAGGCACACTGACCCAGTTTGGCATCAAGTTACGAGCTGCAAATAAGCCAAAAAATAGCGACAGCACTATGCCTGAGACACTGGCAATAACCGCAATTTCTAAGCTTTCTGCTAAACCACTTAATAACAGTTCCCAACGGTCAAAGTTTGGTGGGAACATACGATCTAAAAGCTTATCCGCATGGCCTAAACCCTGAACGAATCTATCCCATGTGAGGCCCATGGCATTGAAAGAATAAACCAGATACACACCTACAAGCGCCCAAATGCCCGTGCTTACCCAGTTACGCTTAAAGGGATTCTCATACTCTTTGGAGGTGCTTAGTCCAGCCATGATTCACCTCCATAAATTTGTTTAAGGTGTTCATCTGTGATGCCTTCTGGAGAGCCGTCATATACGACAACGCCATTACTCATGCCTATCATGCGTTTAGCAAAACGGCTGGCGAGTTTAACATCGTGAATATTGACCAGAGCAGGGATGTTCTTCTCTTCTGAGAAACGTTCTAGTAGCTCCATGATCTCAACCGCCGTTTTCGGATCAAGGGAAGAGGTTGGTTCGTCGGCTAATAACACACGGGGGTTTTGCATCACGGCACGGGCGATACCAACACGCTGACGCTGACCGCCAGATAAACTGTCTGCACGCTTATTCGCATGTTCGCTTAAGCCAACCGCTTCGAGTAATTCAAAGGCGCCATTAATGTCTTCTTGACTAAATTTACGACGCCAAGCTTGCCAAGCACTCATATAACCAAGGCGACCGGTTAATACGTTTTCAATCACGGTTAAACGTTCAACCAGATTATATTCTTGGAACACCATACCCACTTGGCGGCGTAGTTTGCGTAATTCGCCCCCTTTGGCTTGGCTAAGATCTGCATTATCAAACAAGATGGCCCCAGCTGTTGGATCAATTAAACGGTTGATACAACGTAATAAGGTACTTTTACCTGTGCCTGATGGACCGATAATGGCGACAATGCCGGGTTCGCTGATGTTAATGTCGATGCCCTTTAAAATCGGGTTACCTGGCACGTATTCTTTCTGTAATCCTTTGATTTCAAGGAAGTTAGAGCGACCATGCGCCGTTTGAGTTGAAGACATAATCTGTATCCTACAAGCAATAAGAGGTGCAAACGACCTGGTTTCCCAGGTCGCTGATGAGCAATTTCAATTAATTAAATGTGCGCTAAAACTGAGGTGGTTAATTTGGCAAGTTAGCCATTAACCATTGTTGTTTGCCGCGGCGGCTGCCGCACGTTTTTTAGCGGCTTTCGCTGCATCTGCTTCAGCCAAACGTTTTAGACCTGTTTTGGTGTAAGCCGTGCCAGAGGCGTGGGCAATGTCACGGATAACCTGCCAGTCAACTTTATAAGTAACTGGGTAGAAACGGTCCGCACCACCAAAGGTTTCTTGCATATCCGCAGGGAAGCGAAATTCAGAGAAGGCTTTTTTGATTTTAGCCACTAGCTCTGGATTCAAGTCATGCGCATAACCAAAGGATGAAGTAGGGAAGCGCGGGCTGGTGTAGATGATACGAAAATCTTCTTCGTTAATACGCTCGGCTGCTACCATACGTTTGAATACGTCAGATGCTACCGGTGCGGCTTCATAGTCACCCGATAGTACGCCCATGATAGATTGGTCGTGCTTGCCTGAGTATTTCACCTTGTAGTCTTGATCTGGGGTAATACCTAAAGCAGGGAAGATAGCGCGAGGAGCTAGGTTGCCTGAGTTTGAGGATGCAGAAGTATGTGCCACAACACGGCCTTTAAGATCAGACATTTTATAAATATCACTATCAGAGCGGGCGATAGTAATCAGGTTATAACCCTGGAAACCATCTGCTGTGCCTTTTACCGCGATTGGCACTAACCCACCTAGGTTAACCGCATAGCCAGTGGGGCCTGTGGAGAAACCGGCAATGTGCAAACGACCAGAGCGAATGGCTTCAACTTCGGCAGCATTTGAGTGAACTGTGTAATAAACCACTTTTTTACCAGTAACATCACTTAGGTATTTTTGAAAGTCGCTAAAAGCATCCTTGTACACCGCTGGGTCTTCTACGGGGGTGTAGGTGAAAACCAAGGTGCTTGGATCACGCCACTTGCTAGGGTCTTTTGGTGTGTCGGCAACAAGATCATAGTTATCATCACAAAACTTGTCGTCTAATACGCCACGGTATTTACAGTCTTCTGCTTGTACAGCGCTGGCACCTAAGAATAACGAACTGGTTAAAAGTAAACCGGTAAGCAATTTATTTGGCATCTCACTTTTCCTCATTAGATATTTTTATTTTTATCACCAATTGGGCAAGACCCTGATCGGAGATGAGTCAGCCCCACAATGTTGTGGATCTGACCCAGTTAGAGCAAAAGCAATACCAAGTCTAAAATATTGTTTAATTTCATATGTTTACGACATTTTTAAAAATCTAAGTCACGGCTTTGGGACGCTTTAGTCTCATTGTTTTTTGTTAGATGGGACACATGTGTCTTTTTTCTTAAGCTCCTTTGATGAAGCTGCTATGTTGCCTTAAAAACCTGCTTATCTAATTGATGTTTCTTCATTTTTCGATAAAGGGTTTTACGAGAGAGGTCTAATAGCTCCGCCGCTTCATTAAGTTGACCGCCCGATGCCCGTAAGCCTTGCTCAAGGATGCTGCGCTCAAATTGCTCCATGCGTTCCTCGTAACTGCCATTAGTGTCTTCATCACGTTTAAGGGTCGCGAGAGAGGTTTCTGTGATACCTAAGACAAACCTGTCCACGGCGTTTTTGAGTTCTCGTACATTGCCTGGCCACTCATGTTCCAATAAAAAGGCAAGATACTCTGGGGTAAGTTCAGGCAAAGGGCGGTCGAATTGCTCCGCAGCTTTACGGGCATAATAGTGAAACAAGGGCAGTACATCTTCTGGCCTGTCTTTAAGTGGCGGTATGGTAAGGCTTGCCACATTGAGACGATAAAAGAGGTCCTTTCTAAACTTCCCTTCTTCGCCTAATTGGGCAAGGTCATCTTTACTGGCGGCTATGACAGTGAGCTCAACGGGAATAGGCTGTGTGCTGCCGACTCTTTCTATGGTCCTGTCTTGCAGCACCCTGAGAAGTTTTATTTGCACAGGCAGGGGCATGGTTTCGATTTCATCAAGAAACAGAGTGCCGCCATTGGCGGCTTCTATCTTGCCGATATGACGTTTATTGGCACCGGTAAAAGAGCCTGCTTCGTGGCCAAAGAGCTCACTTTCAATCAAGCTTTCACTGATGCCACCACAGTTTATGGCGATAAATCGACTTTCATGGCGACGGCTAAATTGGTGTAAGGCACGGGCGACCACATCTTTACCACAGCCAGTATCCCCATAAATAATGGTGTCCACATTGGCTTGAGCGAGGGCTGTTACATGTTGGCGTATGCCTTTAATGGCAGCGGATTCACCAATAATAAAGTTCTCTAGGCCTGTTTGATTGGCAAGGTTTTGTTTGAGGCTACGGTTCTCTAAAATGAGACGGCGCTTCTCTATGGCCCTTTCTAATTGGCTAATCAGCTTGGCAGGTTGCAGTGGCTTTTCGAGAAAGTCATAAGCCCCTTCCTTCATCGCTTCGATGGCCATAGGAATATCACCGTGGCCACTCATCAAGAGAATAGGCAATTCAGGGTCTAAGGCTTGGAGTTTGGCCAGCACACTCATGCCATCCATTTTTGGCATTTTTACATCACAAAGCACAACCACAGGGCTATTTTTATTGAGAGAATCTAATGCTTGTTGGGCATCTAAGAAGGTGTCTACCTGAAAGTCTTCTAGCTCTAAAAGCTCTGTCAGGGCTTCAATGATGGTTTGCTCATCATCTATGATAAGAATGCGAATCGCTTGCTTCATTTTGTGCTCGCTTTTTGTAAAACCAATGTGAAGGTGCTGCCTTGTCCTTGGGTTGAACTGACGCGGATTTGGCCACTAAAATCTTGAATTATGTTGTAACTAATAGAGAGACCTAATCCTAAACCTTGGCCCACTTCTTTTTGGGTAAAGAAGGGGT
The DNA here is from genome assembly GCF_000153025.1 of Marinomonas sp. MED121. Lineage (GTDB taxonomy): Bacteria > Pseudomonadota > Gammaproteobacteria > Pseudomonadales > Marinomonadaceae > Marinomonas. The sequence goes on along the minus strand of NZ_CH672429.1, from coordinate 1,182,745 downwards.
CAAATATCTGGTTTAACTTATCGGCTTCTATGCCAATGCCAGTGTCGCTGACACTGATAAAGACCTGACTTTCCTCTTCTGTTACTGTTATTTGAATCTGCTTTAAAGGCGCGCTGGATAAGGCATCTACCGCATTACTAATGAGGTTTACCAAGACTTGTTCGAGGCGAATAGGCTCGGCTAATACATTCAGATCTTTGACATTATTTTGATATTCTAAGCGGCTATTTTGTTCTCGAATCTGATTCGACATTAGCTCTATGGCATCAAGAATGACGGGCTCTAATAACACAGGGCTGAGCGCTGTACCTGCCTCCCGAGCAAAGGCTTTAAGGTGGCGAGTAATGCCTGCAATTTTATCAAGGAGTTGGTGCATCTTTTCGATATTGAGCCTGGCTTTATCCGGCTGGGCCTTGTCTAGGTGACGTCCGGCTGTATGTAAATAGCTAGCAATCGCGGTTAATGGTTGGTTGATTTCATGGGTGATGCCCACACTCAATTGACCAAGGGCGGCAAGCTTTCCTGCTTGGACTAGCTCGTTTTGGGTGCTCTTTAATTGGACTTCCGCAGCCAGTCTCTCTTCAATTTCGGCGGCGAGTTTTTGATTGGTTTTTTCCACTTCTATGGCGGTTTTTTGGAAGTATTGTAAGTCTCTGGCCATGCCTGATACTTCGTCATTGCCCTTGATTAAAATCTGAGTATCAAGCTTGGAACTAGCTATGGCGCGCATGTTTTTTTGTAGCTCAATAATGCGCTGTAATACATCGCGTCTGACGTAAAACCAAGAGATGGCGCAGGCCACAGCAAGACTGGCTAAGGAGAGCAAAAGAATGCTGCTAATACTGGCATTAATGGACTTAATCGCCCCTTCTAAGGAGGCGCGAATACTGGTGTTGGTTTGGTTGGTATATTGGTTTATCTGCGCCGCTAATTGTTGGATATGCTGCTGACTATTTTCCAAAAAAAAGCTCTGTTGATAGAGCAAATCTAATTCTTCATTTTTCAATAAAAAGAGTTGGCCTTGGCGCGAACTCATTTTTAATAACTGGCTTAGAAGCTGACGCTTTAAACGGGGAATTTGTGGCAAAAAAGGCAGGCGCGTACTGATTTCTCGGCCTAAATCTTCAAGCCGTAAAAAGGTGTAATCCAATTCGTTAAAGGAGGCTTCGTTACTGACCTTTTCAATAAGGCCAGAAAAGTAATAAAGCCGTCTGATGACTTCTTCTAATTGCTCACTCTGTTCTAGCCGATCAAACTCAAGAATTAAATCTTGGAATAAAGGGAAGATGAGTTTGGATTGTTGGGTGAGTTTTTTGCGAATGACTTCTCGTCGTTCAACACTCTGATTTAACAGGGTTAAGTTATTCTGTATCTGGGTGATGAGCTCTAAAAAATAGCGGTTATAGTCAGGTAAATTACGCATTAAACCATCCATATCTTGAATGGCAATGTTCAAGGTATCCATGGCTTGATTACGACTGACATTTGAGTCACTGGTGACAATTAAAGGCGCAGTGGCGACGATTAAGCGGCTTTTATCATTAAGGCGCGCTGCGGCATCTAAACCAGGAATATCCTGATGCTTAAGTAGCATTAGCCTATCGCTTAGCTGCAAATAGGTGTTTGTTGCCAGCCCACTAGAGACGATGGTGATGGAGGATATCATCACAAAAGCCAAAAATAAGCGACTGCCAATCCCTAGCTGTGAGAGCCAGTAAAATCGTTTTATTGCCATTTCCAAATATCCTATTTTTATTGTTTTGGAAGAGCTTAGGTATCAAGTCAGCGTAAGCTGTTTACTAAAGAGTGGTTTTGTTTAAAAAGCTAATGAAAGAATGATGCCAAGTTTGAAGGGCCATATATCAGGCTTTCAATCTATTAAAAGGACAAAAATGTCCCATTAACCTAATGGATACTGCCTTAACTTGATGAGATTTGGAAGCGGTTAAATGTATGCTTCAATGCCTTTCCTAGCTGAGTGAGAAGCTAGGAAGAAGGCATTAAGAAGAGACCTGTTGATACTGGGTGAGGGCTATTTATTATTGTCTTGTTGTTCTAGCAGTATATCGTGAATGGCTTGGCCTGCTTCTAAAATATGCTTTTTAAGTAGTGCACAGGCTGCTGTTTTATCGCGTTGACGACAAAGCTTGAGGAGTTCATTGTGCTCTTGCTCGGCTTTGTCGTTACCAGAAGTGAGCAAAAGTTGTAATCGAATATAGCGATCAGACTTGAGGTTTAAGGTTTCGATAATTTCTTTGGCTTGGGGAAGGTCTGCTGCCTTATAAAGGGCCGCATGGAGTTGATAATTTAGCTCACTCCAGCTTTCAACCTGGGTGCCGCTTTCTACGGCTTGATCAAAGGCTTGTACTACCTTATCTGCCGCATCAAAGTCGGCTTCTGTCATATTGTCGATAGAATGCTCAAGTACATGGCACTCTATCATGGCTCTTAGTTGAAAGAGTTCGTGAATTTTTGCAGGTGAGAGTTCGGTGGCGATAGCACCTTTGTGGGGTTCGAAAGCCACTAAACCTTGGGCTTCTAGTTGTAATAGGGCTTCTCGAACAGGTATTCGACTTACATCGAACTCTTTGGCTAGGGCCTCCTGGCGTAATGCTTCTCCTGCCACGATTTCACCGGACAGAATTTTATTCCTTAATATGTCTGCAACCATTTGGGTTCGTGTTTTATAAACAGGCATAGAGTTTGTCATCATGGAGTAGGGGCCGCGCTTTTGTCCTAGGGTGGAATCTGCTTAGTGCTCTATTGTAACACTTTCATTTTAAAGCTTAATAAAAAGCTGACGTTTAATATAACCCTCAGCTTAGTATATCTAAAAGCCCTTTTAATAAAACTTAACACTAGGTGGTCGTTATTATCTAACTTTGGCGTTCTTTAACTAAAAACTATTTAACTTCAAAGCCGTGGGCATAAGGGTCTTCATCATCCACCCAAATGGTGTTGTGACCATACACCTTAGCCCAACCTTGCACACTTGGCATGATACCAATATGACTGCCGACTTGGGTAAGAGACTCAACTCGTCCATGAAATAAACTGCCAATAATGCTTTCGTGTACAAAATCATCGCCGACTTTGAGCTTGCCTTTGGCAAACCATTGGGCCATGCGCGCACTGGTACCTGTGCCACAGGGTGACCTGTCTATGGCTCTGTCCCCATAAAATACGGCATTTTTCGCTCGGGCTCCTTCTTGTGTGGGGGTACCTGTCCATAACACATGGGAAACCCCATTAACTGTGGCATCATCAGGGTGAACACATTCTGCGGCCGCATCAACAAGCTGGCGTACGATAGGGCTTAATTGCAAGATTTTATCGGCACTAAAGTGCTCTAGTCCTTGATAGTTTTTTTGTGGATCTACAATAGCGTAATAGTTACCCCCATAGGCAATGTCGACCACAAGTTCGCCCAATTCCGGCACCTGTACCACGACATCCGTGTGAGCGAGATAGGAGGCTACATTAAAAATACGCACGCTTTCTACCTTGTCACCATCTTGTTTGTATTCAATTTTAATCTTGCCTGCGGGCACATCTAGAATAAGTTTCCCCGGAATTTTTGGCTTGATAATGCCATTTTCAATGGCGCTTGTGACTGTGCCTATGGTGCCGTGCCCGCACATGGGCAAGCAGCCACTGGTTTCGATAAAGAGTATTGAAGCATCAGCATCTTCAGAGCAAGGAGGATAAACAATAGAGCCAGACATCATGGCATGTCCCCTTGGCTCAAACATAAGTGCTTGTCGAATCCAGTCGTACTGATTAAGAAAAAACTGGCGCTTTTGGCTCATTGTTTGACCTTCTAGGTCAGGATAACCGCCAGCCACTAAACGTACTGGATTGCCACATGTATGGGCATCAATGCAAAAAAAGGTGCCTTCTCTCATCTTATTTTCCTTATCCGTTTTTATCGTTATGGGGGCTTTAGAATGAATAGCGTTGCTTTATTTTTGATCAAAGTATATTTTATACAATATACATAACTCGAATGAAAGGTTATTTTATGAAGTCTTTGCAAGCGGATATTGCTGTTTTAGGCGCGGGTATTGTTGGCGTCTGTTGTGCTCTCGCCTTACAAAAATCAGGACATCAGGTGACCTTGATTGATAGGGATGGCGTTGGGGAAGGTTGCTCAAAAGGCAATGCTGGCCACTTTGCGACAGAGCAAATTTTGCCCCTCGCCACACCTGGTTTGATGTGGAAGATACCTAAAATGCTGCTTGATCCATTAGGGCCTGTGTCTATTCGCTGGTCTTATTTGCATAAGATAGCCCCTTGGCTCATTCGTTTTATGCTCAATACGCGAAGTGGCCCTTTCTCTCAGGGCGTCGATGCTTTAACTGGGCTCAATAATGCGGCTTTACCTGCTTGGTTAACCCTTTTAGAAGCATTAGGAGAGCAAAAACAAATTAAAGCGGACGGCTCCTTGCTGGTGTTTGAGTCACAAAAGTCCGTTTTAGACTATGAGGATACTCATCTTTTTTTGAATGAGCAGGGTATTAAAACCCAATCACTTTCGGGTTGTCAGGTGAGAGAGTTAGAGCCTGGTCTATCGGGCAATATTTGCCATGGTGTTTTGTTTCCCAATACGGCGCACACGACAGACCCTCATAAATTGACGCGTGTATTAGCTGAGCATTTTATCAAACAGGGGGGCAAGTTGATTGAGCAAGAAGTAGAAGCCTTAGACATGAATGATGAAGGTGTTGAGGTGAAGCTTAATGGGGCTTCATATCAGGTGCCTAAACTTGTGTTAGCCACAGGCGCTTGGTCAAAACATTGGGTGCAGGCATTAACCAAGAAGAAGGTGCCTTTGGATACGGAAAGGGGTTATCACCTCATGTTGCCCAAAGTTGATACTAGTTTAAAGGTGCCTGTTACCTCTGCCGATAGACGTTTCATTATGACACCTATGAATGAGGGGCTTCGCCTTGCTGGCACAGTGGAGTTTGGTGGGCTACATACTTCTCCCAATATGAAAAGAGCGCATATGTTGGTACGACATGCCCAAGTGCTACTGCCAAGAATTGATGCTGAAGTCGGCCAAACTTGGATGGGCTTTAGGCCTTCTTTACCTGACTCCTTACCCATCATAGATAAGGTTGGTGCCAAGGGGCAGGTGATATTAGCCTTTGGTCATCAGCATTTAGGGTTAACCCAAGCCGCAGTGACAGGTGAACTGGTGGATGCTTTAACACATAACCAAAAACCTAAGTTAGATATGACTCCCTTTCGTCACGATAGATTTGCCTGAATAAGAAATGAAACAGTGCTAAAAAATTTTGTAAAAACAAATTGTATAAAATATACATTAATTGAAGCATAAGCTTAAAACGGCTTTTAAAAGAAGCTTAAACCTCATGTTAAAAGGATAAGAAAATGAATATTGAAGGTGTATTAGTTCCTGTTGTTACCCCGTTTGGCGCAGATGGCAGTATAGATTTTGCCGCTCTGGCTAACTTATTAGATTTTCAAATTAATGCTGGTGTGAAAGGTATTGTTGCCTGTGGTACCACAGGTGAGTATTACACCTTTAATGATGAAGAGCGTTATAAGCTAATGGCCTTTATTGCTGAGCATGTGGGTGATAGAGCCCTATTAATTGCTGGGGTAAATGACTTATATACCCAAGGTTCTGTACTGAAGGCTAAACAGGCAAAAGAGCTAGGCTATACCTGCTTAATGCTTGCGCCACCTATCTATTGCTTACCGCAAGAAAACGAAATTATTCAACATTACAAAACGGTCAGCCAAGAAGCTGATATGCCCATCATTATGTATAACTTCCCTGCGCGTTCTGGTGTTGAAATCAGTGTTGAGGCGGTGATCGAGCTAAGTGCAGAGAAGAACATAGTCGGGATTAAAGAAAGTAGTGGTGACTTTAGCCGTGCCTTGTCGTTAATCAATGCCAAACTAGATAATTTCCAAGTGGTGTGTGGCAGTGATGATCAGGCGGCAGACTACTTGTTCTGGGGTGTGCGTGCTTGGATAGGTGGTGCAGCAAACTATTTACCTGCAGAGCATGTGGCCTTGATTGAAGCGGCTAAGGCGGATGATCTCACGAAAGTAAGAGACTTGATGACAGCTATTTTACCTGTGATTAAGCATCAAGAAGCGGAAGATTATAATCAAAAAGCCAAGTTAGGTTGTGCTCATGTTGGTGTGCCTGTTGGGAGTGTTCGTGCGCCTTTACTGCCTGTGAGTGCTGAGTCTCAAGCAGAGTTTTTAGCATTACTAGATAAAGCGCTAGAAGCTTAAGGAGAAAGACATGCTTTTATCGAACCGAAAAATGTTAAAAGAAGATGTGTTTCAACTTGGGCGTAAACAGCAGCTTTATGCTGGCGCTTTGATAAAAAACCAAGGTTTGAATTCTGACTTTACCGCCTTTGAAACCCTTAACCCTTTTGACCATAGTGTGATTGGTAAGGTGCAATCTTGTGATGAGAGCCATGTTAACGACGCGGTTAAAGTTGCCAGAGAAACCTTTGAATCAGGCGAGTGGGCGGGCTTACATCCGGCAGAGCGAAAAGCGGCGATGCAAAATTGGGTGGCTCTATTGACCGAGCATGCTGAAGAATTGGCGGCACTTGATTGTATTGATGCAGGTAAACCCATTGCTGAATGTTTAGCGACAGATATTCCTGAAACGATTCAAACTTTCGCTTGGTATGCAGAAGCCATCGATAAGGTTTTTGGAAAAGTCGCGCCAACTCATGGGGATAATCTTGCCCTTGTGGTGAAAGAAGCTGTGGGTGTGGTGGCGGCTGTATTGCCTTGGAACTTTCCGGCTCTTATGTTCGCTTGGAAAGTGGCCCCAGCGTTAGCCGCGGGCAATTCTGTCATTGCAAAACCTGCTGAGCAAACTTCTTTAAGTGCCTATCGTATGGTGCAACTGGCCTATCAAGCGGGCATCCCTGAAGGGGCGCTTTCTTTGATTACAGGCTTTGGTGAAGACGTCGGAAAACCTCTTGGTTTGCATAATGACATTGATATGGTGTCTTTTACGGGCTCCACGGAAGTAGGGCGTTTGTTTCTAACTTATGCTGCCCAATCTAACTTAAAAGGTGTGGTGCTAGAGTGCGGTGGGAAAAGCCCACAAGTGGTATTTGATGATGTCTATTCTGTAGAAGAAATTGCTGATGATGTGCTCTCAGCAGCCTTTTGGAATATGGGGGAAAACTGCAGCTGTGGTTCACGCTTGATCGTGCATCAAGATATCAAAGAGTCCTTGTTAGCCGTATTAAAAAGACGTCTTCAAGATTGGAAATTGGGCGACCCTCAAGATCCAGATGTCTCTATTGGACCTATGGTAGAAGAGGTGCATTTTGATAGGGTGCTCTCTCATTTAGAAATAGCCAAACAAGAAGGTGCGCAATTGATTCAGGGTGGCAAGGTATCTGATTTAGGGGCGGGTATGTGTATTGAGCCGACCATTTTTGATGAGGTGACACCTGAGATGACCTTGTTTAAGCAAGAGGTCTTTGGTCCAGTACTTGCTGTGGTGAGTTTTGCGACAGAAGAAGAGGCGATCAAGCTGGCTAACGACAGTGAATATGGTTTGGCGGCATCTTTATATACAGCGGATATCCGTCGTGCCCACAGGGTGTCTAAGGCAATTAAAGCAGGAACAGTATCCGTGAACTGCTTTTCTGAAGGCGATATATCAACACCTTTTGGTGGCTATAAAATGTCTGGCTTTGGTGGCCGAGATAATGGCTTAGAGGCATTCGATCAATATCTGCAAACTAAGACAGTTTGGTACGCGAATTAGAAAAGTGAATTTTTCTCAAATTCATGTCCTCTCATTGCATTGAGAAAGATAGGTGTTAGGCTTAAATGGGCTAGCACTTATCTTTAAATCTTCATTATCCATAATAAGAACAATGTATTAGGATAAAACTGTAGCAAGATGTTTACATGAGGATATGTATGACAGTTAACGCTTTTTTAAGACGTTCTTTATTAATTTGCTGTGTTTATTTAGGCATTATTTCTGCCGCTATAGCAAATGACGATTCTATTAATGAAGGCGTTAATCAAGATAAAGCAGCGTCGCTTCATTCACCTGGCTTGAATATTGTGGTGATAGGCAAAACCAAAAATGATAGTTTTTATGAGCAATCCTATGAAGGTTGCCAAGTTTTTGCGCAAAGTGTGGAAGGGGTTAATTGTATTTATGATGGACCCCAAGACTTTCAAAATATCCGCGCCCAAGCCCTTATTATTGAATCCTATTTAAAGACAGGTGTGGATGGCTTTTTAATTTCTACCACAGATTCTACTTTTCTCGTTAACCGCGTATTAAAAAAAGCAAAAGCAGCAGGTGTCCCTGTAATTACCTTTGATTCAGACTTGCTAGCGTCAGATAAAGCCTATCGATTAGCTTATGTGGGCACTAATAATTTTGATTATGGGGTTGCCCTAGGTAACCAAGCCAAGGCTTTTAAAAAACAAGATCTCACTCAGATTTGTATTCAGTCAGGGCATGATTCAACTCCCAATTTGAATGAACGTATACGTGGGGTAAGGTACGCTTTAGCAGGGGAAAATGTACCTCGTTTACGAGGTGAAAACGGTTGGACAGAATATTCTAGATGCCCTTTTTATACCTTAGGTAAAAGAGAGCAGGCGGTCAGGCAGTTAGAGCATATTCTCACTCTTGAAAATCCACCTATCTACCTTGCCGTTGCGGGCTTTGCGCAGTTCTCTCCTGATTACATAAAAAAAATTGGGCCTTTTAAACAGCAGATTGCCAATGACGACTTGGTCATTATTTCAGCCGATGCCGAAGATATTCAGCTGGATGCGCTAAGGGCAAACTTATCCAGTATTAATATTGGCCAGAAGCCCTTTGCTATGGGGCGCTTAGGTGCTCAGTTGCTTTATCAGTATATAAAATATGGTGAGACCCCTTCACAAGACATTTATTACCAAGATTTCTACTATTGTACGCCAGAGAATGTGAATGAATGTGTGGTTAAATAACAGACTTATGCACAATTTTTAGCCTTGTTTTAAGAAATAAAATACCAATATCTTAAATAATGTGACTTTAAGGACGCTAATATTGTGAAAAGCTTGAACGCTTATAATCCCCGTACTAAATACAAAAAAATCATTCGAGAAAAAGCGATTTCCAGAGCAAAAACTCGCATTATTATTGCGGGCCGCACTCCTGAAGAATTTACTCAGGAAGATTTGGAAGTGGTGGTTCAAGAAGAAGAAAATAAAATAAAGTCAGATATTAAAAGCAAAGGCTTATTGGCTGTTTTAGCCCTGTTAGGTGTGAGTTGGCTCTAATGATGAATCAAATTTTCCGCATAACTTTTGTTACCTTTATCTATAAACGTTACAAACAAACGATTCTCTCCAGTGCCTTGCTGCTACTGCTACTTTGGGTTATCGAAAAAGTGCATCAAGACTTTGTGAGTTACAGCCAACTTAACGAAGATACTGGCTTTTTAGCGGTTTCCTTTGGGCTTAAATGGTTTGCCTTTGCCTGTGTAACTGGCCTATATACCGCTTGGAATCTGTTTTTTAAACGAGAGAGTTTTAAAAAAGAAAGTCTTAGTAAGGCTGAGCGTAAAAAGTATGGCCAGCTATTAAATGAAGAAGACGAATTAGAGGATGATCTTATCGCAAAAATGCGTGCCATTCCCTCGTCGAAAGTCACAGCAAAAAAAACAGCTAAAGTCACTCAAAAAGAATCTCAAACCGAAAATAAAGGTGATGTAGAAGACACAAAACCAGATCCTTTTGCCCAAATTCGCGATAAAGAAACCTTAAAGTCAAAAGCTGACTTTGTGTTACATAAAAAGCCTAAGTAAGGAGGCTTTAAAGGGGACGCATGATGAATGAGTTAGTCAGAAAAAAGTTTGAATCTTATCCTAAAAAGGTAAAAGCTAAACTTGAATTTCTGAGAAGCCTTATTCTAGATGTAGCCGCAAATACGGACCAGGTTGGAGACATTGAAGAAACCTTAAAATGGGGTGAGCCTTCATATATTGCCCTGCCTGTTCAGTTTGAAGATAAATCTGGCAAAATCAAAAAAGCAAAAGCCCCTGGCACCACAATTCGTATTGACTGGAAGCCTAAAAGCTCTGATCAATATGCCCTCTACGTGAACTGCCAAACCAGTTTGATTGACTCCTATAACTCACTTTTTCCCAATACCTTTACCTTTGAAGGATCAAGAGCGGTGGTGTTTGATCTTGAAGAAGACTTACCTCTTGAAGAACTGCGCATCTGTATTCAAATGGCCCTGACGTATCATTTGAGTAAAGGTTAGATCTTCCAAAAAAAGGTTAATATTTAACGTACTCATCTTGCTTTCTGCTCATTATCATTCGTTTGATGTGCTAGTTGTATTTTAGTAAGTTTTTGCTTTAGTTAAATAATTTTCTTTAATAATATGAAGAACCTTATCAAAAAAAATCAGTATGAATGGAGTGAGATTTGAGAGATCGAAGTCGGTTTTTCCCTCTAGTTAAGCTTTTGATAAAACTTGGGTTAGCAATTCTAGCTGGAATTAGTGCGTATTTTTTGGATTTGAAGCAAGCTAACTTTGGTGAGGAATTTAGCCAAAGCTTATTATCGATCAGAACTGATTTATATCTAGAAAACATTTCATTCGAGAGAGACAATTCCTTTGCTATGTTTGTGTCTTCTATTCAATTAGACAATAGGAAAAGCAAAACTTTATTTATAAAAATGCTTTCAAAGGATATAAATAGCATCTATTGCAGGATGATAGATTCATCCAAAGAAGGCTTAAAAATAGAGCTCTTTCATTTAAATGTACGGGCAATAGAAAAAGGATCTAGCAGAATAGTGTTTAGTAGAATGCTATCTGATAGTACATGTGCTTAGCAATTTAAAGAGTCTTAAATAACGTTGATTCATAAAGGATTAGTAAGAAGTTTATATGGACATTAAATCACTAACCTCGCTAAAAGGACTTGAAAACCAGTTCCTCACACTACTCACGGACTGTGTTGAAAGTGGCGCATCTGTCGGTTTCCTCACTCCGATTGATAACACCGAATTAACTGACTATTGGCAAGGTGTTGAAGCCGATCTTGCGTCAAACAGGCGAAAGCTTTTTGCTGTATTGGATGAAGATAAGCTGGTTGCCTGCATGCAACTCTCTTTGTGCTCTAAAGCCAATGGACGCCATCGCGGTGAAGTGGAAAAACTCATGGTTGCGACGAGTCATCAAGGGCAAGGTATCAGTAAAAAATTGATGGCATTTATGGAAAGTGTGGCTATTGAAACTGGTATTAGTTTGTTGGTGTTAGATACTCGTCTAGGTGATGTTGCATCCTCTTTATATCGTGCGATAGGCTTCACAGAAGCGGGTCAAATCCCAAACTTTGCACTCAGTTCGAACGGACAGTTTGAAGGTACGGTTTTCTTTTATAAGCCCATATAGGGAAATGGATAGGTTAAAATGGGATTTTCAGTAAAATTTAATTGGGTGTTACAAGCCACTCCCCCAGCGCTTCTCGAAATAAATGCAGCCTATGTCTTTAGGAAAAAGGGTAATCGTATTTTCCCTTTAGATACACCAATTGATTTGATCGATATGGAGCGTAATGCGATCGCTAAGATCAAAATTATTAATTTTCAAAATACCCTTGAAAATACACAAGGTGAGTATGAAATTATTAAAGTGTATAGCGGTGATGAAAAACGTATTTTGACCAATTACTGGATTGAGAATCAATAAATAAAAGGGGGACGAATAAGTCTCCTTTCTTTTAACCCTGCCAGAAAAAATATCAGCATAAGGTTACTTTGAAACACGTCATTATGAAACTATGTCAGCTTTCATCTAAAAGCTTGATATAAGGTGATTTTTTGGTTGTTATCTATAGCATGTATTTATAACAGATATGCCTAAGGGGGGCGTAAAATTATGCTGACCAGGTCTACTCCTTGGTTGATTTAGATCATTCTATTAGCCTTTACAAAAGTAATGCTAGTCCAGTTGTCCCCCGCTTTATTTTTCTTCTTAATTGAATGTCATTTCAAAATGCTTGTTTACGCAGGATGCTTTATTTGGAGTTAAGTTGGTTTCTAAAATTTTTTTGGAGAAAAATGATGGCTTGTTTAATAAGGAATTTAATGTCAAAGGCAGTGTTTATGACACTGATCTTTATACCTCTCATTACGTTTGCGGGTATTGATACAGATGATGAAGCCGTTAACCGGCTTGATCTTCAGGGACAAATTGATAATTTTGCCCCCCTTTCTAAAACCTTTTGGGCAGGGTCTCATAATGGCTATTCCGCAAAGGAGTGGAATGGTGATGGAAATTATATTTATCAAATTAATCAGTACTATAAACCCTTAGAACTCTTTAAACGTGGGATACGATTAACCGAATATGATACTTACCCTGTGAGCTGGTTCTCCTCCAACCCAGAGCTTTGTCATTTAGGGCTTGAAGAAGACACTGTGTGTTTGGTATTTGGTCCTGGCGATTATGCCTCATTAGGGGACGGTTTTGATGAAATAGAAAGCTTTATTAAGGATAAGGAAAATCGAGATGAAGTTTTACTGATTAAGTTCGAAGTTTATGACAGTGATCATCATACGAATTTTCGTAATAAAGTCGGTGAAAAAATAGATGACCGTTTAGGCGATATTGTTTTCAAACCTTCAGATTGGGGCTATGCAGAAGGAGACTGTGCTTCGCTGCCTGTGCAAAAACTGACGAAGGCGGATGTGTTGGCCGCAGGTAAAAACATCATAATGTTTACTCAAGTGCCTCGTGATTTTAATGAAGATGAAGAGGCGGGTAAAAACTTGTGTGATTATCATACCTCAGGCAGCAGTTATAAAGACATGCTGGATTACATTTGGATTGGTGTGGATGAAATGGATTATCAGGGGAACCTTTATCCAAACCAGCCGATTGCGCAAAATAGCTCACAGCATTCAGCGGATAGCTCAGGCAATGTCAGTACCTCTCCAGATGCTACGACAGATTATGAGAACGGTAATTTTAGCGTCAGATTAGATTCTTCAACTTCCGTGCTGACTTGGTTAGATTGGTTAGTGGATACCGATGAAGATATTAAAGTTTCAGGTGAAGATGTCATTGAAGCGGCTGAACTGGGCTTTAATATGCTTGAGTTATCGCGAATTGAATATGACTCTGTGTCAGATGCACCTTTAATAAAAGATTTTGTCTGGTCATGGGAAAAAGATTATCCACAAGGAAGCAATGCTTGTGCGTTATCGACAACGGGTGGTGCGGTTCAAGATGCTAGCTGTAGCGCAGATCGTGTGCATGCCTGTGTTGATGAAAGCCGTAACTGGTATCTGACTAATACAGCAGGTGAATGGCAAGAAGGTTTTGCTCAATGTGCCGCCTTAGGTTACCAGTTTGCTATGCCTTATAATCCATATGAAAATGCCGCGTTGGCCAAGGTTAAAACAGAGGCGCAAGTGAGTGCTTCTGTTTGGTTGAATTACTATGAAGCAATAGACGATTTTTGGTTAGCGGGTTCTGAGTCTCAACAGGATTACGGCTATGTTAAAAAAGCTGCTATTGGTAGCGATTCGAATGATGACTTTGATTCTATCGACATGATAAAACGCAAATTACTCAGTGCCGGTGGGATGAACCTTAGTTCAGTGCAAATTCGATCAGGGAATCGAATTGATGGATTTAAGGTGTGTTATGAAAATACACAAGGTGTCAGCATGGCAACTGTGGGCGAATCTGAGTTTTGTCGAACCTATGGTGGCGATGGTGGTAGCTGGGGTAATACTCTGAGTTTTGATTCGAGTAATGGCGAATATTTGAGTGATGTTAAAATTTGCATTGATGATGCTAAGTATGGCTATGACACCGTTTATTATCTCAAATTCACTTCTAGTACAGGTTCTAGTATTAATGGTGGTAACAGTACAAGTGACTGTACTACCTATGCTTCTACTTCTTCTCAGCAAGTTTTTGCGTTTCATGGCAATACAAACACTGAGCTGGAATCATTAGGCATTCACAAAATTTCAAATTCCTTAATAGATAGTGGCTATTTTTCTACGGCTTGGTTAAATCGAAATGCCGCGAATGATAGTGACGATGACGAAAATGAGTCTTTCACTAAACATCAGCAAGAGGGCAGCATTGCTAGCAATTGTACCGCTGAAGATATTTCAGGTTATTTGGCGCGTCGTGCTAGTGACAAACTGGATGTGAGTTTGACCCGTGACATCATAAGTTATGACGAGGCGAGTGGCTTTGCTTGTTGGCATGATGATAATGGTCAAGATGGTTGTGACGACTATGAAGTGAAGTACTTCTTTAAAAATGCGAGTTGTGTTTTGTAACAGATTGATTTAATTATTCGTAGGTTCCTTAATAATATCAATCTTTGCTCTAATTAATGTTATAGGTGGCCTAATATAATTAATTTTATATTAGGCCTAAATAAAATTAATTATTTTCTCTCTAAATACTCAAATAATTTATTTTCAATGATTGAAATGATAAATGGCTTTAATAGCAGTGATAGTGGTGCAAATGGTAATGCTCCGATACAAAATATTGTTAGGCCTGAGGTATAAGAGACGTTCTTTTCTAATGTGAAATTTGTTTTGTTAAGTAGTGCTACCCCTGCAATTAATAATAATAGTGAAGCACAAGCGAAGTAGCCTAAACTCATTGACTCCTTAAATAGATAAGGAAATGTGACTAAGCCCGATATAAGCAAAAACACTATACCTAAAGGCTTTGCTAAGGATGATCCTTTTTTATCAAGTAGGCCTGCGGTATCTATCGCCTTTAGGAAAATATCACGACTTTCTTGAGGTAAGCTATTAAGCTTAATATTGGCTATCGTGTTAGAAACCAAAAAAACAGTATCGCCGTTAAGTTTTACCTCTAAACCAAAACATCCATCAAACCATTTAGAATCTTTTTTACCTGATTTGAAAAAATTATAATCTAACTCTAAATTTGTTTTTTCAAATTCATTAGTTAGTTTTTTACACAAGTCTTCATCAATTTTATAACTTCTTGAGATAACGTTCATTATACATCCTTGTTTAACGTTTTATAAAAAAACAGAGGCTATAGAAAAGTAATAAGTTAAGCAAAGCCTTTTTAAATAAGAGAGAGTTGTTTTACAAATAAATACTATCATAGCGGTGATATGAGTAAATTGGCTTTAAATAACTCTCAGGGAGTGAATAATTGCTCGCCTATTCAGTTTTGTTACAAAAGGTTTACTTTGTGTTTTCTATTCAGGGAAGCCATCGAGAGAGGCTTTGAGCTTGTATTTTAAGTCTTCTGTGTTTTTTAAATATTCAATAATCAATCAGAATGCTTAAGGAAGCTGCGAATAAATCCTCCCGCCTCAGCGTGTGGATAAAAGCTGCTAGATTTATGGCGAGGAACGCAACTTAATAGTGATTCTATTGATAAGGTCCTCAACCTAAAGACAGCGCTTTTAGGCCACGCCCTTCGGGTCTTTAAATAATACCTACTCGGCATTTTAATAATATCTATCCGACATTTCAGAAAAAGTAACACCCTGTGTTGTCACTTCTCGAAAGGTACCTACAATGACTTTCTATTAATAAACGCAAAGTAACGCCTTGTGTGATACTTTTTCTGTCAAGACTGAGAAGAGGTGACGTAATCGCAGGTTCCTTAATAAGCTGCTAACCTCTTTATAAGTATGAAGGGGTTGTGAATTAAAGGCGAAATAATGAAAAGTAATTTTTTCCTAACGGTCATTCTGATTTTTTTTCCTACCGTAAACGGATTCTCGCAGACACTCAAAGTGGCGACAGGAGAGTACTCTCCAACGATTGGATCGAATTTAAAACACGGTGGTTATGCAACTCATATGATGACTCTGGCTTTTGAAAGCCAAGGAATCAGCTTAGATGTCGATTATATGCCTTGGAAACGGGCCTTGGTGAGTACGCAAAAGGGAGATTATGATCTTTCCTTTTATTGGTTCTTCTCTGAAGAAAGGCAAAAAAGTTTTTACTATGGCGATGCTTTAATTCAGTCCAATATACATTTTTTTCACCTCGAAACGCTTAACTTTGATTGGCAAGACTATGATGATCTTGAGCCTTACTTTGTCGGCTTAACGGCAGGCTATCACTATTCACCTGAGCTTGATGTATTGGTTAATGCAGGTGAACTTAATAGCCATGTAACAACACGTGATATAGATAATGTGAATATGCTATTAGCCAGTCGTATTGATATTTTTCCCATGACGCTCCTTGAAGGTTTATATTTAATAAATAATCGCTTTCCCCCTGAATCAGCGCAAAAAATCACTTATCACTCTAGGGCTTTATCTACGCCCACGGGACATCCTCTTTTTCCTAAAGTGAATGAACAATCCCATGAATTACTGAAGATTTATAACAAAGGGATAAAGGAAATTAAAGCACAAGGCATATTGCAAGAATACGAGCAGAAAATGATTGAAGGTTGGTACGAACAAGCCAATTAGCAATAAGTAGCTTAGTTGAAATAGGGGCCTGATAGAGCAAAAGTGTAAATCCTCTCCGTGTTATTTTATCCATTTTTACCTTAGTATCTTAATCTCATCGTCTCAATGTTTAAGACAAATAAGATACGGAGACTTTTCCAAAAAAATCTACCAATAAACGGCTAAGGACAGCACAGTGAAACTCATTTCATTAAGTTATGACAATAAGCATGGGTTTTCTAAAAAGCCTGTAACACAGCTTACCTTGATCGCAGGTTTAGGCGTTGAAGGTGATGCCCATTGTGGTGAAACCGTTAAACATAGATCGCGTGTAAAAGCAGACCCAACCCAGCCTAATTTACGTCAAGTTCACCTGATTCATTCAGAGCTTCTTACTGAGCTGCAAACAAAGGGTTTTCATGTTGAAGCCGGCTCTTTTGGTGAGAATATTCTTACTCAAGGTGTCGATCTACTCTCTTTGCCAAAAGATACCTTACTCCATCTAGGTGATGAGGTGGTATTGCAAGTTACAGGGCTTAGAAACCCTTGTGCCCAATTGGATCACTATCAGCAAGGTTTGACTCAAGCTGTGTTGGATAAAGATGAGGAGGGCAATCTTATACGCAAAGCTGGCATCATGGCGATTGTCGTGCAAGGCGGACAGCTTTTAATAGAGGATAATATTAAGGTTGAATTACCTGAAAAACCCTATCAAAAGCTTGAGAGAGTTTAGGGTTAAATATTTCTGTAAAGCTAGTCTAGCGTTATCTAAATCATGAACTCTTTTTTTAGTGGAGGTAATTATGACTCATAAATATTATGGTTCTTGTTTATGTGGCGGTATTAGTTTTAATGTTACTGGTTTTAGTAAAAAAGCGGCAAATTGCTATTGTACTATGTGCCGAAAATTCCATGGCGCTGCATACGGAACACTGGTTAGTGTGACTGGCTTAACTTGGTTAAAAGGCTTTGAGTTATTGAAGCACTTTACAGCAGAGAACGGAACTCAAAGAAGCTTCTGTCAAGACTGTGGCACGAGTTTAGGCTTTAGAATTAAAAATGCGGGCATTGATGAGATTGAGTTAGCAATCTCAACATTTGATGAGGATATTCCTATTAAAATTGATGCTCAAATTTATACGGAATATAAAGCTAACTGGTGTGAATTACAGCAAGGTATCCCTTCATTTCTGCAAGGACGAAATGAAAACTAGTTAAAGGAATGAATCAATGAAGCTAACCTGCCATTGCGGCAATATCGAATTAACAGCGGCTTATATCCCTAAAGAAATAGCCAATTGTAATTGCTCCATTTGCCGCCGTTATGCGGCTTCTTGGGCCTATTACGAGCCGAAGGATGTGAGTATCTCCCACACCCAAAAAGCCTCAGGCGCTTATATTTGGGGCGATAAAGAAGTGGCTTTTCATCACTGTACTTTATGTGGCTGTATTACCCACTATGTGACAACCGATAAGTGTGATACCAATGTGACGGCTATCAATATGTGTATGGCAGAGAATGAGATTAAGGCTAGGATTCCTGTTCGAAAAATTGATGGGGCTGCTTATTAATCTCTCGTTTTTGTTTGTTTTGAATAAGTTTCTTCGTTTGCTTGAGCGGGTTGAAGGGGAGTGTCAAAGCGATGAGTCGAAAACAGTGTTAGTCCGATAATCTTTTGTATGAGTGAAGGTGAAAAATTGAATTTAGATAAAAATGAGTCCCTAAGAACCGTCTTTATTACCGGAGCGGGTAAGCGTTTAGGATTAAAGTTGACCCAATTTTATTTGAATTTGGGCTGGAGAGTCATTGCGCACTTCAATTCGAATAATGAGTTAGAGCAAAAAAACTCATTAACTTATCATAGTATTCAAGCGAACCTTGATGATAAAAAAGCGGTTGAGCAACTTGCTGAAGAGATACTGTCTTTAGGTTGGAAAGTGGATCTGATGATACATAATGCTTCTTGCTTTTTCCCTGATACAAAGGAGGATGATAGTTGGCAAACTTTGTCTAAAATGATGAATGTACATGTTGCAGCACCCCAGTATCTCACTATGCAGCTCTTACCTATTTTTGCTGACAAGGCTAATGTGGTCGCAATTACTGATATTTATGCCGACTTACCAAATGAGCGTTTTGCAAGTTATTGTGCTTCAAAATCAGGCTTACAAAATTTAATGTTAAGCCTAGCCCAAAGGTTAGCGCCAAAATATCGGGTCAATGTTATTCAACCTGGCCCCATTCAGTTTTTGCCTGAGCATCAGGCTGAATACCGAGAAAAAGTATTATCTCAAAGTCTTTTGCGTAAAGAGCTTGGGTATCAAGCCATCATAGACGCGGTTCAATATCTAGCTCATGCTGAGGCAGTAACCGGAAGCGTGATGAGGGTTGATGGTGGCCGCTTTGTTGCCAATAAATATGAACAATCTTTTATTTAAGGTTTTCGCGTTTGATTATCGGACCGGCTTAGTCTGAAAGTTCGAGTTTCCAATCTTGCATTATGCTTTGATTAAAACTGTCTTTTAATGGAATTAAACAGCACTCTTTGGGGCTATCTCCTTGCCCTAAAATATCAATATCTATGGTTCTGTCATTGAGCTTGCGAGCGGGGGCTTTAGGCTCTCGTCCAAGCAGCAGTTCTATTTGCTCAAATTCAGCTTTTATGTCGGCTTGTTCTTTGTCACTCCTGATGATCAATAATTGGTTATGAAAATCAGATTTAAAGCTATCGCCACAGGGGGGATTTTCTAAAATGTGAGACGTGAATAGTATTTTATAGTGTTTGGCTATTTGATACCGTGCGTTGGGAAGATTATCTTGTGGCTGTATATTGCTGCCGAGGCTTATTAGTAGGTACTTCATGTATCAGACTTCATAAAAAATAATGGGTTCTAGTAACTGCCTGTTACTTATAATAATCAAACAATACAAGGTATAAGATTAGAGTCAATATGAAAGGTCCCTTATCAATTTACTTTTTGTCTAGGTAAAATAAATAGTACCTTTAAACTAAAGTTTGTAAAAGTGTCGCCCCTCAAAGTTAAAAACGCTAGGGGCCTACAAATAAATCATTCCAGCTATACCTAGAAGCCATCTATTAAATAAGACTTAAATTAAAAATGTTACTAAGTACAACAGAAATACAGCAGTCTGGTATTCAATTTGGTACAAGTGGTGCACGAGGCTTAGTGACCCAGTTTAGCGCTAATGCCTGTGCGGCGTTTACCCATGCTTTTATTTCTTGTATGCAAGGGGTGTTTCATTTTGACAAGGTCGCTATTGCGATTGATAACCGACCAAGCAGCCCTGCTATGGCACAAGCCTGTGTGAAGGCGCTAGAGCAACTAGGCCTAGAAGCCATTTATTATGGTGTGGTGCCAACTCCCGCTTTGGCTTACATCTCAATGCAAGATGGCATCCCTTGTATTATGGTAACCGGTAGCCATATTCCTTTTGACCGTAATGGGATTAAGTTTTATCGCCCTGATGGGGAAATTAGTAAGGCAGATGAAAAAGGCATTTTAACCGTCGAGGCTGAGTTCGAGTCCATTAGCGATCTACCTGAGCTGGTGGTTAACCATAAAGCCGCTTCTGTTTATATTGAGCGTTATACGTCTTTGTTTGATTCTTCTTTATTGTCAGGCAAACGTGTTGGTATTTATGAGCATTCCAGTGCTGGTAGAGATTTATATACTGACATGTTTAAAGCTTTAGGTGCTGAGGTCATTGCGCTGGAGCGTAGCGATGAGTTTGTGCCTATTGATACCGAAGCGGTTTCTGAGGCGGATAAACGAAAAGCGAAAAATTGGTCGAAAGAATTTAACTTAGATTTTATTTTCTCCACCGATGGGGATGGTGATCGTCCTTTAGTCTCGGATGAAAAAGGCAATTGGTTGCGTGGTGATGTACTGGGTCTAATCTGTGCTGATGCCATGGATATTGAAGCCTTGGCCGTACCTATCAGTTGTAATACTGCGATTGAAAAAAACCAAGCGTTTGAACATATTACCCGCACTAAGGTTGGTTCGCCTTATGTGATTGCAGAGTTTGAAGCATTAGCGAAAGACTATGCTTCTGTTGCGGGTTTTGAGGCAAATGGTGGTTTTTTATTAGGCTCTGATGCCATAGTGAATGGTAAAACCATTAAAGCACTACCAACCCGTGATGCCGTATTGCCTGCACTTATGCTACTTGCAGCAGCAAAAGAAACGGGAATAGCAAGCTTGGTGAATGCGCTGCCACAAAGAGTCACTCACAGTGATCGAATTCAAAACTTTGCCACACAAAAAAGCCAAGGGATTTTAGCCCAAGCGAAAGAAGCACCAGAGGTATTTTTACAGAGCCTAAATTTTTCTGATGCCAAGCTTGCTGCTCTTGATACGACAGATGGACTGCGTATGACATTCGCCAATGATGATGTGGTGCACTTTCGTCCCTCTGGTAATGCGCCAGAGCTACGCTGCTATGCAGAGTCCGTATCGATTGATCAGGCTAAGTCTTTAGTTGATCACGCTTTAAAACAAATTCAATTAATCTAACTATTTTAGTTTTAGATGAAGAGCCTAACTGAGTAATCCGTTGGGCTCTTTCTATTCTTACATGACTCTTCTTCTCTTAAATCGCTAAAATGGCCTCTACTTCAACGTTTAGATCTGCTGAAAATAAAGACTCTATTTTGATTAGAGAACTTGCAGGCAGGTGGGTTTGATAAATATCTGAAAGGGTCTGCCTTAGTGCTTGCATATCAGATAAATCAGTCACAAAAATTGTCACTTTAATCAGCTTGCTTAAGCTACTGCCAACAGCTTTTGCCATAAATTCAATTTGTCTGAAGACCTCTTTTGTTTGTTCTGATATTGAATCTTCTTGAGCTTGAGTGCCAAAGGCTGTCATACCAGAGGTATAAAGTGTGTTGCCGTGAATGACTGCGTGGCTATAGGGCCCAGCAGGAAGGCCAAGTTCAGGAAAGTTAATAGGTTTAACTACTACTCATTTTCCATCATGTCACTTTCAATAATTTCATTTTTAAGATTTTCTGTTTGTTACTTCCTTATTGGTCATTTTAGTGCCTCCCATTTACAGGCTAATTTTATTGATAGCTTGTGGATCTCTGGCCCAATAAAAAAGGCGATGATAGCTGCGACAGGCCAAGCGCCAAGAAAGGCTTGTCGCCAATCTAATAAGAATTCATGGCTGAATCCTAGGTTAATCCAAGTCACCCAACAACTCATAAGCGAAGAGAGCAAAAGTGACATGAGCAAGGCGAATATAATTCGTTGTTTCATAGGGTATCTCCGAGCTTTTCGATGTAATCCACTTGGGTCAGCTCTAGGGATAAATAATGCAAAGTATGGGGCTCTTGAAAGTGCTGAGTGAGAGCTTCCTGATCAGTCCATTTCTCCCATAGGGTGAATTTACGAGGGTTGTCATTATGTGGCTTTACCTCAAATTGAAAACATCCTACTTCCTCTATCGTGGCTAATCTTAGTTTCGCTAATTCCTCACTGGCTGTTTGTGGGTTTTTATCTTCAGGGACAGTTAGTCCAGCGCTAACCCATAGAAAAGATGTATTTGAAAGGTGAGAGTCAGTCATGAAAAGCTCCAAGGTCTAGATAATTAAGATAGGATCAGTTTGTATTGTTTCGCTTATGGTGTGTATGCTTTATTAATCAATCTTAAATTCCGGAAATGGAATCATGTTAGACGACATAGTGTTATTTATTCATATTGTTCAGCAACAAGGATTAGCGCCTGCTGCAAGGGAGTTAGATATGCCTGTTGCGACTGTCACTAGGCGGTTACAACGGCTTGAAAACTCAGTGAGATGCCGCTTAATTCATCGTACAGCGAGACGTTTTGAGCTTACTTCTGAAGGTGAAATATACTTTCGAGCTTATAGTCATTTGGTAGATCAATTTGAACAAACTCAACAGAGTTTAAGTGGCGAGCTAAATGATATGCGTGGAAGTCTAAAAGTCATGGCGCCTATCAATCTATCAGCAGGTTTTTTACAACCTATGTGGTCTGGCTTTATCCAAGCGTTTCCAGACATTCAATTAGAATTGAGTTTGAGCAACCAACTTGAAGACATGCTCGCGGAGAAAGCCGATTTAGCCATACGTGTTGGCCCCCAGCCTGATTCTGCTTTTTATCAAAAAAGGTTGGGTGAAGTTGCGACTATGTTAGTTGCTTCACCTGATTATCTTACTAAGTTTGGTGAGCCTAAAAACCTAGCTGATTTAAGCCATCATAAGTTAATTGCTTCTCAAGCGATTATGAGTTGGACACTCCAAAAGCCAGGTGGACAAGAAAAAACGAGTCTATCACCGGCGCTTTCTACCTTGGTTAATGATGTAAATATAGCGGCTTCATTTGTCCGTGATGGCCTAGGTATCTCCCTGTTACCGACTACCGAGGTTCAAGACTATTTAAACACAGGGGAAATGGTAAGAGTGCTAGCCGATTGGCAAGGGTTAGATAGGGTTATCTATGCTGTTTGGCCAAGTGGTCGTTTGATGAATGTGAGAGCCAAGCGTTTATTGGCTTATATAGAAGATTATTTTACCAAAGCTGATATCTAACCTTCCTTGTAAGGCGCTGATTTTGAGGCGCTGATTTTAAGGAGTAGGCTTTAATACTTGCTCCTTTTTTTCGTTAATGGCTAAATGCAATCCCTTGGTGTGAGTTAGTCTTTAACAATATCAGGGAGCCTTATGATAGACCTCAGCGTGTTACCTTTCTTTTTTACCGCTATTTTCTTTTTAGCGATTTCCCCAGGACCAGACTTATTACTGCTATCTAGCTACTCATCAAGTAAGGGGTTTATGGCGGGTACCATGGTGTCTATTGGTGTGTTACTCGCTGGTGTTGTGCAAACGAGCTTGGTTGCCTTTGGCTTGGGAGAGCTGATGATGGCCATGCCAATTATCGCTCTTGGGGTGAAATTAGTCGGGGCAGCTTATCTAACTTATATCGGCATTAAGATGCTCATTGCTTGGTATAAAAGCGTCTCTCATTATGAGCAAAACCAAGGCATTCAGGCTCGTGCTGAAGGAAGCTCTAAAGCCATAAAATTATCGAGTTTGAGCCTGATAAATAAGGGGTTACTCAATAACTTATTAAACCCAAAAGCGCTCTTGTTTTTTAGTTTATTCTTACCTCAGTTCACCCATGAAGGCCCTGATCTCACCACACAAATTCTGATGCTTGGTCTTATTTTAAGCCTGTTCGTCTTTGTTATTAATCTGGCTTTTTCTTTTGCTTTTAGCCAGCTAGGGCGTTTTCTGGGCAAAAAGTTAACATTAGGACAGCATATAAATGGTGTATTAGGTGTGATTTTTATTGGTCTAGCGGTGCGCTTGGCTAGTAGTAAATAAATTAATTGTCGTATTTATTCAATCATTCTAAAGGCTGTTTTTTTATTATTTCCTTATCAAGATTTCTTTCAGATAATAGGAAAACAGCATGTTAAAAATCAAACCTATAAACGACCTTACTCACCCTGAATTGAGTAATTTAAAACGAAGCTTTTTTGAGCAAGCGAATGGCCCTTTAGACGGCATGTGGCACTTTGGTTTTGCACCTATGAGTGCTCATTTTGGCTTTTACTTTGAGGATGAGTTAGAAGGTTTTTGCTGTGTAAATAGTGAGTCATACCTTATTCAATTTTACCTTTCTCCAAAATCGAAAATTCATGGTCCTGATTTATTCAAATTAATCAGCCAAGGTAATAGCTCAGTGATTGGTGGAATAAAAGGGGCCTTTGTCAGCACAGCGGAAATACAATATTTAAACCTATGCTTAGATAACGGGATTAGTTATCAGGTTAATGCCCTTATGTACCGTCAAGAAGTAAAAGAGGTGTTTGAAACTGAGTTAGAGATGCAGCTAGCTGACACGTCTGAATTACCCCGTTTTGTAAGTTTTGCAGCGACTAATATTGGCGCACCAGAAGCTTGGTTAAACGACTATTATGGGAATTTAATTGCCCGTAATGAGTTGTTTGGTTACTGGCTTGATGGTGAACTGGTTGCAACAGGAGAGTGTCGTTTATTTGATGAGATACAAACCCAGTATGCTGACTTAGGCATGATAGTCGGCCAATCTCATCGAGGAAAAGGGCTCGCGACTCAAGTACTTAAATGCTTAACTAATATGGCTTTAGACAAAGGATTAACCTGCATTTGTTCAACAGAAGCTGGTAATTTAGCGGCACAAAAAGCCATATCCAACGCGGGACTTTCAGCCTCTCACCGTATTGTTCAATTTGAGTTTTAATCTTTTTTAGGTGGAAAATATAATGTCAGCTTGGAGTATTAGTCAGGATAAAAAGTTGAGTGTGAAAAGACATGATTAATTGGATTCAAGCCCCTCAATCAGAGGTATTAAGTAACTTGATAGCGTGTTATTGGTTTATCGAAAAAACCAAAGATGCCGCAAGTTACCCGTATCCAAAACTCAATCCAGACCCAAGCGCACACTTGATATTATCGCCTTCGGATCAGGCCTATTTTTATGGGCTTGATCTACATGAGGCGGATGTAACAGAGCCTCTGGCATTCAGGCATAAAGGTGCTTCATTTGGCTTTGGAAGCCACTGGTTATATCCTCACCAGCAAACTTTACAACTTGATCATAGGCAGGCATTTGTTCATTTGGGTATCAAATTCCGCCCAGGCGCTTTATATCGTTTGAACCTCAATGAGAATGATGAGTTCGATAGCCAAGCGGTACTAAATCAAGCTAAAGCAACTCAGTTGCAGGTACTCATTAAAGAGAAGCTGTTTACGAAAGAAAATCTATTCGTTCAGGAGCTCATCTCATTAGCGCGTGAAGAGCCGCAGCTCTGTTGTGATCAATTAGATAAGCTTTTACTGCCCTGGCTTAGTCAAGTGAAAGAGGATAGGCATAGCCTGCTTGTAGGTAGAGCGCTAACCATGCTTGCAACAAGGAATATCTCAGCATTAGGAAAGAGCTTAAATTGCTCACAGCGTACCTTAGAACGCAGTTTTATCAGGGTGACAGGGTTAAGTTTAAAGCAATGCCAAGCAATTAATAAGCTTGAGGTTTTACTTGAGCATTTATATCAAAAACAAGCTCAAGACATAGATTGGGTTGAGGTCGCCTTTGAATTTGGTTTTAGTGATCAGCCACATCTTATTCGACACCTCAAAAAGCAGCTAGGGCAAACGCCAAAGCGTTATGCGAAAGAAAGAGGTTTTACCATTGATGTTTATGGTGGTGTGAGTTCTTCATAGCTATCTATTAGACTCTTCTTAGTGAGAAATTAGTAAAATAATTAATGACTATTTAATAATATTAATTTAACTAATTTTATTTTCTCAGATAACCTTCATTCTTTCTTATTAGATCAGGTTCAGAAAATGATGACCTGACAATGCCTTGCTGCGGAGAATGATGAATGCCATCAATCGAAATTTTATTAGCTTTTACCCTGACTTCAATATTAATGAGTCTCTCTCCAGGCCCTTCTAATTTATATGTGATGGCAAGATCCATTGCTCAAGGAGTGCAAGGTGGCTTAGTGGCAGCTGCGGGCCTTGGTGTTGGTAGCTTAATCCATGTGGCAGCGGCTGTTTTGGGCTTGTCAGTTTTGTTTAGCCATTCGCCGACCCTGTATATGATAGTGAAGTTAAGCGGTGCTTTATATCTTATTTATTTGGGCGTGAGTTACTGGCGTGCTCATTCTTGTTCAGGTTCAGGTTCAGGTTCAGGTTCAGGTTCAGGTTCTGAAGGCAAGTCTGATGATGAGGCTTTATCGGTTAAAAAGACAAAAAGCATGCCTCTAAAAAAGGTGTTTATTCAAAGTATTATTGTTGAAGTCACTAACCCAAAAACCGCCTTGTTCTTTATTGCCCTTTTGCCTCAATTTGTGGTGCCCGAGTCAGGCCCGATTGCGCTACAGCTTTTTGTTTTAGGCATGATTGCAGCATTAACAGCCTTGCCTTGTGATATTTTAGTGGCAGTGTCATCCAGTAAGGTGGCCAGTTGGTTGCTAAAGCATAAGAATGCACAAGTGATACAGGATAAGGTCTCCGGCTCGATTTTATTTGGCATGGGCAGTTTTATTGCTGTGGGTGAAGTGGCTGGGTTTGAAGATTAAAGAGAAAGCGTTTTAATTAATTGATTCGCTAGGGAAAGGCTTGTTTGTCAGTTTTTTAGACGGTATCTTGATATCACAACTTGCTCCTTTAAAAGGCTTAATCTAAATGAACACCCTGATTGCATCAGCCATTTTATTAGCACTCTTTATCAGTCTTCGAATCACCACTAAAACCATCGAGAAAATTGGCATCAGCCGTTCGGTAAGCCCCTTTCGAATTAAGTATATTACTAAGACTCTTAGCCTTTCATTGATTGTTTTTTATCTGATATTACTCGTGACCTTCTTAGGGATCGAGTACTCTCAAATTTCTATCTTTTTATCCTCTTTATTTGCGGTATTGGGCGTCGCGCTTTTTGCCCAATGGTCCATTTTGAGCAATATTACCGCGAGTTTGATTATCTTCTTTGGCTTTCCTTATCGGGTGGGTGATCAGATACAGGTAGTGGATAAAGACGATGACATTCGTGGTGTGATCGTTGAGATTGCCTTGTTTCATGTGCTGATAAAACGAGGTGACGATCTGATTACTTATCCTAATACTTTGATTCTTCAAAAAGCCGTGATTAAAAAAACGGATGAAAGTCAGCGCTTGGATAAGAAAAAATAAGCGCTACTGCTATGTGACAGAAGCGCTTTAATCTTTGCTATTTTAAGCCCACTTAAATCGGCGTACTTCATTGCCCTCATCTGGTTTGGCTGGAATGTTAAAGGCTAAGACCAAAGAGGCTGCCGCCATCGCAGCTCCTGCTAAAAAGACACTTGCAGGGGAAACAAGCCAAATTAAACCAAAGGTCACTGGAATCAGTATAGCGGCAATATGGCTGATATATTGATTTAAATGAGTTAGCCTTAAGATAAGATGCGAAAGGTTTGTCCTGTCTGCAAACCTTCTACACTCTTAGCGTAACCAAGAGCAGCCTTGGCGGCTGGAACAGGGTTATGGCCTCTAAAATAGGGCGCATACTTTTCCATAGCTTCTTCTATTACTCCCGGGCTTACCGCATTAAGGCGAATGCCGCGGGGCATTTCAATTGCTGCTGCCATAACAAAGCCATTAAGGGCTGTTGCTACCATAGAAGCTGAGCTCGCCATAGGGATAGGGTCATGATCAGTGACTCCGGTGGACAGGGTAAAAGAGCCGCCCTGATTAATATATTCACGACCTATGAGTACTAAGTTTACTTGCCCCATAAGTTTATCTTTGAGACCCACTTCATAATCTGCAGTTGTCATTTGAGTAAAAGGGGCCCATTTTGTGTGTCCGGCGCAGCTTATAACTGCATCAAATTTTCCTGCTTTAGTAAATGCTGTGTGGATGGAATCTGTGTCCGTTATATCCAGATATAAATCACCAGAATTACGCCCTGCAGTAATTACGTCATGACGATGATCAAGTTCTGCTTTCACCGCTGTGCCAATTGTACCTGAGGCTCCAACTAAAATAATACGCATCTAATTTCTCCTATTGTTTATACTTTTAATGATAATCTCTTGGTGATAAGCGGATTAGTCCCAATTTACTAAAAGGATTGTTATTAAAAAATGACAATGAGAAGCATGATTGAAGAAATGACTACCTTTGCAGTCGTCGCAAAAACGGGGAGTTTTACCCAAGCATCGAAAGTATTGGGTAAATCTAAAACTTATGTGAGTCTGCAGGTGTCTCGATTGGAAGACGCCATTGGACTTAAGTTAATGTTTCGAACGACAAGACGTCTTGAATTAACGCCATCTGGCCTAGCTTACGTGGATTACTGTGAGCAACTGTTAGCGACTATCGATGAAGCTGAGCGAGCATTAGAGGTTCTAAAGGGGGACATGCAAGGTGTGATTAGCTTGTCTGTACCTGTCTCTTTTGGCCAAGTATTTATGACACAAGTTATTGCTGAGTTTCAGCTTAAGTATCCTGACGTAAAGGTAGCCTTAGAGCTACACAATAGTGTTAAAGATTTGAAATTTGAAAGCCTTGATATGGCTGTCAGAATGAGTTCTGAGCTGGATGAAGATCTTGTTGCTATCAAAATTGGTTGTTTAGATATGGGGGTTTATGCAGCCCCTACTTATCTAGCTAAGTATGAGAGACCTATTTGCCCAGAAAATCTGTGTCACCATACTGGAGTGCTGCATTCAAGTGTTGATAAGTTTCATCGTTGGCCATTACTGATTGAAGGGGAAGTGGTACTAACCGAGATTAATTGGAACCTATCGATTAATCACTATCCATTGATTCGTGAATCTGCCATTGAGGGCAAGGGGCTAGTTCGCTTGCCTAGCTATTTAGTAAAACAAGACCTGATCGAGAAGCGCTTATGTGAAGTTTTATCTGACTTTAAACTTGAACCCGACCCAATTTATCTTGTTTATCCTTATCAAGGCGTTTTACCCCTTAAAACGAGGGTTTTTATTGATTTTATTAAGGCTTGGTTTAAAGAACATCTGTAATACTCTTGTTCTTTAAACGCGTCTTGTCAGCCAAAATTGTGACGAACAAGACGCTATGAATAAATTATAAAATTAAGCAAATTAATTGGCGCTTAGTTTGAGTGTTACTTTTTAAAGTATTTATTAAGCCCACTTAAATCGGCGTACTTCATTGCCTTCATCTGGTTTGGCTGGAATGTTAAAGGCTAAGACCAAAGAGGCAGCCGCCATCGCAGCTCCTGCTAAAAATACACTGGCAGGGGACACCAACCAGATTAAACCAAAGGTCACTGGAATCACTACAGCGGCAATATGGCTGATAGTGAAAGACACACCAGCAGTAGAGGCCATATCCGCTGGGTCCGCTATTTTCTGAAAGTAGGTTTTAATGGCGAGCGCCAAAGCAAAGAACAAGTGATCTATCACATATAAGCTACCTGCCATGATAGCTGAATCTACAAAAGCATAACCTACGAATACCAGTATCAAGCCAAGGTACTCAAAAATAAGGGCGTTACGTTCGCCAAAGTGTCCGATCAACTTGCCAATTTTTTTTGCGAATAACCAGTTAAAGGCGTAGTTAATCAAGAAGAGTAAGGTAATATCAGCGGCAGAATAACCAAACTTTTCGACCATTAAGAAGCCTGCAAACACCACAAAGATCTGACGTCTCGCGCCACTCATAAAGGTTAGGGCATAGTAGAGCCAGTAACGTTTGCGCAGTACTAATTTTTTATTTTGTGGCACCTTAGCTTCAAAGTTAGGGAAAGCGGCCCAAATAAAGAGCACTATCGCGAGAGATAAGCTTCCTGCAATCAGGTACACCCATTTAAACTCAAGCTGGAATATTTCTAACAGTACCCAAAGCCCAGAATAGGTAATGAGTGAGGCGAGCGCACCAACGGAAATAAGCTTGCCTAATACCTCTGGCGCTTCTTCTTTTGTGAGCCATTGCAGTGATAATGACTGCTTTAAGGTCTCAAAATAATGAAAGCCAATAGACATCAACAAGGTCGTGCATAAAAGCCCTGCCACCGAAGGGAAAAAGCCCGTAATCGCGACACCTAAAGTAAGCATGACGAGTGAGAGCAACATGAATTTTTGTTCTCTTAAAAATAAGAGTACAAAGATGGCGGTAAAGGCTAAAAAGCCTGGGATCTCACGCACACTTTGTAATAGGCCAATCTCAGCGCCGGTAAAGTGTGCTTTTTCAATGACAAAATTATTCAGTAGTGCCTGCCAACTAGCAAATGCCATAGGTACAATAATGGATACCAGCATGAGGAGATGCTTGGGGGTTTGCCAAGAATAAGCATTTCTATTGAGTAACATTGTTTAATCTCTTGTTAAATAAATTGATATGAGACAGTCTATTCGTTATTTTTTAGTCTTACCTTCTATGTTATGACGATCAATGTCGATAAACGGACAATATTGAAATGAGTGTTACTAAAAGCTATTGAGTAGATAAAAAAAGTCCACTAAATCACAAAGTGAGAGATCATGGCGAAGTTAACGTCAAACGAAAAAATTGAAAACGCAGGTGATAAGTTCGTTCTAACTCATCAGATCGACATGCCTGCTGGATATAAAGGGCAGCTTCATCATCATATTTGGTATCAGCTTATGTATGCCTCAAGTGGGGTATTAAATGTTGAGTACCAGAATCAGATCATGTTTGTGCCACCACAAAAAGCGATTTGGTTACCCCCTAATTGTGATCATAGGGTGAGAGTGCCGGTAGGTGCGCATTTTCATAGTGTTTATTTTAGGCCTGATACGGTTACCGCTCTTGGAAATACCAGTAAGGTGTTAAGCGTTACCCCATTGGTCCGTGAGCTGATTTTAGCTGTGGGTGAAATGACTCATGAAGATAAAGAACTGGATGATAAAGATAAGCGACTCACCCAAGTATTGATTGATCAGCTGAGTTTGCAGGCGGATAGTGCGCTCTCGATTCTAATCCCTTCAGATAAGCGTTTAGCTGAATTAGTCAGACAGATAATTCATACTCCCAGTAATGGGGTTAGCCTAGAAGAGTGGGCTCAGACATTAAATTTATCAAGTCGAACCATTACTCGAATTTTTACTAAAGAAGTGGGAATGGGCTTTAAGGAGTGGCGACAAAAAGTGCGATTATTGGAAGCGATTAACTTATTAGAAAAAGGTTTGTCTGTGACTCAGGTCGCGTTAGAGGTTGGTTATCAATCACCGTCTGCTTTTACCTATGCATTTAAACAAGTGTTTGATACCAACCCAGCCTCATATTTTGTTGATTAGCGGCTCTCTTGCAGCTTCTTTTCGATTCTTTGATTGATAAGATCCGGAATACCAAATAAGAGAATAAAACCTTGGATAAGCAATAAATAGGCAGTCTCAAAAGGCGAAAGGAAAACTAAAATAATCCCTATTATTATCAAGCCCCAAGCTAAAGAAAGTGGCGGAATAAAGCCTTCTTGAAGTGCCTTTTGTAAGAATAAGCCTAACATGATTATCATCACGCCTGAGATCAAAAACCAAACGATGGCTAAACGGTCAAAAATGGGTTCGTCATTGATAAAAATACTCGAAAACCAATGATCGTTATGCATATTTACTAAAGGTTGCCAGCCATAATAGATACCGATTAAGCAATGAAATATACCTGTCAAAACGAGATAGTAGCCTGAATATTTCATCAATTTCATTTTGCCTTCCTTCCATTTTTTTAATAAAACGAGATGCTTTTATGTCACCTCGGTTTGAACAAGTCGCCTTGCTTAGGCTAAGTACTAAGTAGGGGATTTAACGCCCCTTATAAGCTTAGCGAGAAAACACTAAAAATCATGTTTGAGCGCTCGAAATAAAGCGCGCATATTTTAGCATGTCAAAGCTGAAGGAAATATCCCAAAAAACATAGATAAGATATAAAACCAATTCATTCCATCAGTGTTTAAACGTGAGTTTACTGATTTATTTATCAAGGTATATTTCTTCTTATAACGCCTTTAGATTAAATCATGCCACCATTGGCTCTGATAACTTGTCCATTAATCCAATGACTATCAGGACTGGACAGAAAAGCGACGATATTTCCTATGTCATCAGGGCTGCCTAATCTCTGCATCGGGTTCATCTGTGACAAATGCTGGATTTGCTGTGCTGACTTTCCATGCAAAAAAAGCTCAGTGGCAGTGGGTCCAGGAGCGATCGCATTGACGGTAATCTCAGTGCCTTTTAACTCTTTGGCTAAAATACTGGTTAGCGCTTCAACGGCTGCTTTTGTTGCGCTATAAATACCATACTCTTCTAGTTTTAACCCCAACACACTGCTAGACATATTAATAATTCGCCCGCCCTGATTTAACCTTTTGGAGGCTTCTCTTAAGGTGTTAAAAGTACCTTTTAAATTGGTTTCGATTTGCTTTTCGAATAATTCATCACTGCTATTTGCAATCGAGGCTAATTGCATACAGCCCGCATTATTAACCAGGATATCCACCTTACCCAGGCGAGCTTCTACTTGGTTAAAAAGGTGTTTGACTGAATCTGAGCTTGCAATATCACATTGAATTGCGATTGCTTTATGGCCAAGTGACGTTAACTCTTTGACTAAATTGATGGCTTGCTCTGAGTTTGAGACATAATTAATTGCAATATTAAAACCTTCAATCGCCAGTCTTCTACTAATACTGGCCCCAATACCCCGTGATCCACCTGTTATGATGGCGACTTTTGGATTAGACATACTTTTACCTCGATTAAGCTGATTAGAATGAGGGTGAGTATGACCTTTATGCTAAAGTGAATAATTAGTTATAAATTGATAAGACAATTCCATTTTTAATAACAATATAAGCATTTGTTTTCATTTGTGATAGTTCAATGGCGTTAACTTAACTGGGGTAACTTAATTTTTGTCGCTCAACTCATGTTCATTAACTAAAGGGAAAGAAATGGATAAATTTAAAGAAATGCTGATCTTCTCTCGAGTGGCAGAGCGTAATAGTTTTACATTGGCTGCAGAAGATTTAGCCGTACCACGTGCCACAGTGACTAATGGTATCAAGCGCTTAGAAAGCCGTCTTGGGGTCAGGCTGCTAGAGCGAACCACTCGCCAAGTGCGCTTAACTTTAGATGGAGAGCAGTATTATGAAAAATGCATCAAACTGCTTGGGGAATTGGAAGAGGTTGAAAATAGTTTCTTAAAACACTCTCCTAAAGGTGTGCTAAGGGTCAATTTACAAGGGACACTTGCTAAACATTTTGTCATTCCTCGTCTTCCTGATTTCTTAAAGCGTTATCCAGATATTAAAATTCATATTGCTGAGGATGATCGACTTATTGACCTTGTAAAAGAGGGAATCGACTGTGTATTAAGAGCGGGTGAGTTACAGGATTCCAGTTTAATTGTGAAACCTTTAACTCAACTGGAAATTGTGACAGTGGCGAGTCCTGAATATCTTGATCAATATGGCACGCCCAAAGATTTAAACGCTTTGCAGGGCCATAATGGTATTGCCTATTCATTAGATGTAAAAGCCAGACCTTCAGAATTTGATTTTCTTGTGAAAAATAAGTTGGTTTCAGTAAATTTGAATTCTCTGGTGGCCGTCTCAGGCGCTGAGGTTTATACCGCGAGCGCCAAAGCTGGGTTAGGCCTGATACAAGTCCCTAAATACCGGATTAGGCATGAGTTAGAAACAGGTGAATTGGTGCCTATACTCACTCAATTCTCTGTGCCAAGCATGCCTGTCTCCGCTTTATATCCCCATAAAAAGCATCTTTCTCAGCGCACAGGTGTTTTTGTTGATTGGCTCGCTGAGATTTTTAATAAGGCTTAACTACTCGCTTTCTCAAAGGTGTTAATGTTTTTGCTTTTAGGCAACCTCGCATTAAAACAATACCTTGAATAATAAAGAGATATGCGCCAGATACAGGCATTATGATGGCGACAATAATACCTATTAGGATAAAGCCCCAAGCTAAAGATATAGGCGGTATAAAGCCTTCGTCTAAGGCTTTTTGAAGCATCAAACCAAATAAAATCCAGAAAATACCTGACAGTAAAAACCAAGAAATTGCCTCTCGATCAAATAAAATCTGATCGCCAGCCATGGTGCTGGCTAACCAATTATCTTGATGCATTTCTAAAAGTGTATTCCAGCCAAGAGCTAGGCCTATTGCACTGTGAAGTATGCCTGTTGCGATTAGGTAATATCCTGAATATTTCATAGTCTTCTATCCTTAAGGTTTCAATTTAAAATCAGTTATCCTTGGGCATTGGCAAAAAGGCTTGAGATGCCATTGCCGTGACCCTTAATACGGTTTCGATAGAGGGTCTTGGATGTATCTGTTGCATGCCTAAAAAATTGGCATAGGCCATTAATGCGATATCTTCAGCTTCCTCTTTAGGAAGGCCAAGTTCGGCATAACATTGGGCTAAATAATCTTGTCTTTGCTGGTCTATTTTTTCTAAGTGTCCGCTAATATTGGCTTCTTTAAGTGCCCAAGCTCGGATGTGCATTTCGGCTTCACTTTGTTGACTTGCGATCACTTGGTCTAACTTATTTAGCTTTTCCATGGGAGAACTTTGGGTATTGGCTTGCTCGATAAAATCCAGTGTTCTTTTTTGATACCAGTGTGTCATTAAGGTATCGATAAATACGTTTCTATTTTTAAAATGGTGATAAAAAGAGCCTTTAGTCACGCCTTTTAATTCGCATAGGGGGATAATTTTTAAGGCATCAGGACCCTTTTTAACGAGTGTTTCTAAGGCAAATTCTAGCCAATCTAACTGACTGTTTTTGCTATCTTTATTTTTATCTAATTGGGCTTTGTTTAAGTTTTTCTTAGTTGTTTTTGTATTCATAGTCTTTTAGCTTTAAGGGCGTTATTCATCACAGTACGTGCGATGATGTAATGGAAGGGCAAAATGCTATTTACATAGAGCCTACCTATCAATGTTTTTTGATTCACTAAGGTCGAAACGATGACGTGATCAGCTTGTTTTAACACAGAGATATAGAAGATCATATGCTTGTCTTCAGCAAAGGAGATGATCTCATCTTGAGTCTTTTCAATAACCGTTAAGAAACCTGCTTTATCACCTATTGCAAGCTCGTCACTGCTAGGGGCTAAGTTATCTGCGCCTACCTCAAAACCAAATAGTTTGACTATCCGATTACGTATTCTCATTAATCTGGATACCCAGCTAGGCATGTGAGCAAAAATAGCGTGCTGTACTTGGCTTGGACTCAAAGAAGGCTTGTTTAATGGCATTGAAAGGGCATCACGAAAATAGTGGCCGTTAGCTTTAGCTGCCAGATTATCTAGTTTGGGCTCATCTAAAGTTTGAATATTGGAAAAAAGCAACGCCATGGTCATTCCTTTGTTTCATATTGAGAGTATGAAGTTAAAAATACAAAGCTAATAAATAAATTTACATACCATACAGTATGGTATGTTTTGAATGTTAGAAAAAACTTGAATACTTGTAAAGAGAAAAATGAATCGCTTCTAATGCTAATCTTGACGAATGTTATTGCTCTCTAGATGAGAAATGCCCCAAGCCCTTAAGGAATCAATAACAGGTGCTAACGTTTTGCCATAGTCAGTCATGGCATACTCCACCCTAGGGGGGACCTCAGGATAAACCGTGCGTGAAATCAGGCTTGTTTCTGCTAACTCTCTTAACTGCTTGGTTAGCATTCTTTGGGTAATGTTGGGCATGATACGGCGCAGTTCGTTAAAGCGGATGGAGCCACCTTGATTGCTACTATCTAGTAGGTGATAAAGAATCGCCCCTTTCCATTTTCCGCCAATGATTTCGAGCGCTCTTTCTACTGGGCAACCAAGGTTACAGTCATAATCTGTGTGCGGCATTTTTACTCCCAAAGGTATACAAAAAGGTACTGAGTTCTTAAAAAGTGCCTTCTTATGTCGGCCAAATTTTTTGTTTATTCTGCTCCCAAGCTCATGCTCTCGCAAGAGAAATTGATAGTCATATTTTGAAGACATTAGATTGAAAAAGTAGATTGGAGAAAGTAGATGAAAACCCTTGTTTTAGTGGCCCACAAACACCTAGCAACAAGTTCCATTGCTAACCAAGCCATAGTGGAAAGCCTAAATTCGATAGAAGGTTTGGAAATACGTGACCTTTACCAGCTATACCCTGATTTTAAAATTGATGTTGCCAATGAGCAGCAAGCATTAATTGCGGCAGATTTGGTTATTTTTCAATTCCCTATCCATTGGTACAGTGTGCCTGGCCTGTTAAAAGAATGGATGGATCAGGTGCTCTTGTATGGTTTTGCTTATGGCAGTAGCGGAGACAAGCTGAAAGGCAAGCGTTTGCTCATCTCAACAACATTAGGAGGAGAGATTACCTCGTATCAAGTGGGTGGGCATAACAACTTTCGCCTTGAAACCTTATTGACGCCCTTGCAACAAACCGCCGCTTTTTGTGGTATGCACTGGTTATCGCCTATGGCCAGTGGCAATATGTTATACATACCAGATGTGGTGAACAAAAAGGAAGAGGTCGCCCAAAGAGCAAGGGCCTATGGTGTTGCGTTAAAAGAGCGAATTCAAGCATTAGAAACAGTAGATTAAAGGTGAGGCATAGAGGCAATGGAAGCAGTAGAGTATCAAGTGGTGGAGCCTCAAGATGCACAAATCTTAGCTGAAATTAGAGCAATGGCGATGAAACCTAGTTTAGTTGCTTTAGGGCGGTTTGATGAAAACAGAGTGAGGAGTCGGTTCTTAGAGACTTTTATCCCGCAAGATACGATAAAGCTTACCCTTGAGGGTGAGCTGCTTGGCTTTTATGCTGTGCGAGAGCGTAGCGATCATATCTGGTTGGATCATTTATATATTAAACCTGAGCATCAAAATAAACAGCTTGGTAAAAAGGCCCTTACTAGAGTGATCGAGCTAGCGAAAGGAAAGGACTTAGCCTTGCGTCTAGGGGCTTTGAAAGGAAGCCTGTCCAATGCGTTTTACCAAAAGAATGGTTTCATTCAAACCCATGAAGATGAGTTTGATATTTATTATGAACTTGCTATTTAAGGCTAAGAATTATGCAAATTCGAAAAATAACGGAAGAAAGAGAAGATGTTCAGCACCTCTTAAATGAATCTGATCTATACATGCAAGCTCTCTATCCAGATGAAAGTAATCATATGGAGTCTGTATCTGCTTTGCTTGCTGATCACATCGATTTAATTGGTGTCTTCCAAGAAGACAGCTTAGTTGGTATCGGTGCAGTAAAACGCCTTTCCACAGATGAAAAATACGGCGAAATTAAACGTGTTTTTGTCGCAGAAGAGCAAAGAGGAAAAGGCCTATCAAAAGTGATTATGTCGCACTTACATCAACTCCTCATCCAAGAGGGTATTCTAAGTGCCAAGCTAGAAACTGGCATTAGCCAGCCAGAAGCAATTGGTCTTTATCAGTCTTTAGGGTATCAAGAATGTGGGCCCTTTGGTGGATATCAAGCAGACCCATACAGTGTGTTTATGGAAAAAAACTTAACAGAATGAAGTGTTTAAGCGTGTTAATAGGAGAGAGTCGGTGATTAAAGGAAGCTGTCTTTGTGGCAATGTTACTTATGAAATTTCGGGCGAAGTAGGCGATATCGTTCACTGTCATTGTGTTACTTGTCGAAAGGCTCATGGTGCTGCGTTTTCTAGTGTTGCGTCAGTGCCATTAGCTAATTTTCGATTGTCTGGTGCGGGAGAATTAAGCCAGTTTGAGTCCTCCCCAGGTAAAGTCAGACATTTTTGTGCAAATTGTGGCACCCAGATTTATGCAAAAAGAGGCGGTGCACAGCATATTATTTTACGGCTAGGTTCACTTGATGATGATATTTCTAGTAAAGAAATTAACCATATTTGGACATCTCAAAAAGCCAGTTGGTATGAAATAAATAGTCAACTGCCAGAGCACTTAGAATTTGACTAAGCCACCTGTTTTTGTAAACGGCGTCTCTTTTTCTCTTAAATGCTTTAAAATTAAAAAATAAAATGTCGTTTTATTAATTTAATTTCACAAGAAATTAGCACTTTTTAAAGTTATTTGATAAAAAATAAATGTTTTAAATCATCTCTTTCAAGTATTAACTTATCAATTACGGCTTATTACAATATAGCTTTTTTGCATTTATTTATAATAAATGGCGCTAATGTCTTGACAGTTTTTATAGGGGTTGCTTACATAATATTTCCAATTAGTTGGAAAACTATAAAAATATTAAAAACAAATATGAAGGAATATTGTTATGAATAAAGTAAATGCTAGTCTTGCTAAAAAAGCCTTTTTTCAAACAGCTCAAAAAGGTGATAAGAAAACACAATTCAAAATGAAGTTAGAAAGCGATAAGAAAGCCTTCTGCGGCAAACTGTGTTTACACACACCTAAGTAGCTTTTAGCGTTAATTTAAGCACCTTATTAATTGATAGGGAAACTAATAAGGTGCTTACTTCTTATATTTATGATTGTTAATGGTATTAAACTGGCAGGTATTAAAATGGAATTTAAAGAATTTGATATTAAAGATTTAAAAGATGATGTAGGTTTACCTCTTTCATTTCCACATGTGCCAAAACTAAAGACTTTAGAGGAGATAAAGGATTATATCTTTAATATGGACATGTCCATGATCTTTTTTAAGATGACTGACGAAGAGTGCGCAGGAGACTTAGGGCTTCTTTGGGATGAAGAGGATGCCGCCTTTGCTATTAACCAATACCGCCAATACCTTTTTCTTATT
Organism: Marinomonas sp. MED121; assembly: GCF_000153025.1. Lineage (GTDB taxonomy): Bacteria > Pseudomonadota > Gammaproteobacteria > Pseudomonadales > Marinomonadaceae > Marinomonas. The sequence continues at coordinate 1,143,956 of NZ_CH672429.1, read as the reverse complement.
CGAAAATACGATACCAATATTTCACCAACCCTTGCTATAGATGCTGTGTGGCATAACCATATTTTAGATACTAGAAAATACGTTCAAGACTGCCAAGCTGTATTTGGTCATTACTTACATCATTTCCCTTATTTTGGTTCCCGTGATGAAGAGGATAGAAAACATTTGGAAATGGCATTTGAAAATACAAAAATGTTATTTAAAAAAGAGTTTGGTGTTGATATAGCTAAAGAAGTTGAATGATTTCTCATGAGTTACTTTGTGATTTGTTTTTAGTTAATGGCTTTCTTGTTTAAATAACATAAAACCTATCGAGTTTATTTATAGTTAACGAAAGAGAAAGAACTTAATTTTTAAATTTTTTCGACTTTATATTTATTAAAATATGGTTTTTATATTTTAATCTTTGATCAAGTTAGAAACCTGAATTAATCGAAGGTTTCCTCGTGACCCAATTTAAGCTGTGACTCTTTTTTCTAATCAAATTTTGTTAAAGTGTTTGGCAAAATATCTTGTTTAGGGAAAAACATGTCTTTATCAATCAAACATAAAATCCAAGGGCTAAATTGGCAGCCCATATTGTCCGAACTCAATCACCATGGTTATGCTCTGATCCCCAGCTTTATGTCCAAAATGCTTTGTGAGCATTTAATAAAAGGCTATCTGTCCAACCAAGGTTATCGTAAAAAGGTTGAAATGCAGCCTAGTAACTTTGGCTTTGGAGAATATAAAAATTGGGATTACCCCTTGCCTGAGCTGATACAAACGTTACGAGAAACTCTCTATCAAAAGCTTGTTCCTGTGGCGAATACTTGGATGCAATCGTTAGACATCAATACCCGCTTTCCTGATTTATTACCCAGCTTACAAGCCCAGTGTGTTGCCAATGGTCAGCTGATCCCAAGTTCACTTATTTTAAAATATCCTGAAGGCGGCTATATCAATTTGCATCAGGATATATACGGCAAGGTGTATTTTCCATTGCAGGCTATTATTCCTCTCAATCAAAAAGATGAAGATTATCTAGGGGGTACTTTTGTATTAACAAAGCAAGGTATGAGCGGTCAAACTAAGGCGATAGAGTTGGCTCCCAAGAGAGGTGATATGCTGATTTTCACTACTAATTTCAAGCCTGAAATAGGGGGGAAAGGCTATTACAAAGTGAAGGTGAAGCATGGGGTGAAAGAAGTGCTTGGTGGAGAGCGTTATGCCATGGGGATTATCTTTCATGATGCGACGCACTAGATTGAAATAGTTTTAAAGCGTACTTCTTATCTAAGTAAATGACCCTTTGAAAATAGCAGGCAAGAATCAGATGTTTTTACCCATTGGTACTTGCTAACTTGATGTCAGAACAATTTATTTAAGGAGTGATATGAGTCTGAATCATCAAATCAATCAATTAGATTGGCAGCAAATTTGTCACAGCTTGCATGAAAAAGGCTATGCCCTCGTCTCTAATTTTTTGTCAGATAGCCAATGTCAGAGCCTGGTTAAGGAACCTGCGATTAAGTCACCTCTTCTCAGTCTTTACAGAAAAAGTGTCACGCAAGGCGTTACTTTGAAGTAATGTAGGTACCTTTCGAGAAGTAACAACACAGGGTGTTACTTTTTCTGAAAGACCCGAAGGGCGTGGTCTAAAAGCCCTATCTTTACGTTGAGGACCTTATCAATAGAATAACTATTAAGTTGCACTCCTCGCCATAAATCTAGCGGCTTTTATCCACACGCTGAGGTGGGAGGGCTTATTCGCAGGTTCCTTAAGCGTTATAACAATGAAAGTGAGTATCGTAAAATCGTGGATATGAAGCGTTATCGCTTTGGTTTTGGCGAGTATAAATATTGGGACTACCCTTTACCCGATATAGTGAAAGACTTGCGCGAAGGTTTGTATCCGCATTTAGCGCCTGTGGCGAATGCTTGGATGCAATGCTTGAATCTAGAGACACGTTTTCCCAAGCATTTGCCAAGCTTAAGCGCGCAATGTGAAGCCAATGCCCAGATGAAACCCACCCCCTTGATCCTTAAATACCCACCAACAGGATTTAATACCTTGCATCAAGATTTATATGGGGAGGTCTATTTTCCCATTCAGGCGGCCATAGTGTTAAGTCAAAAGGGTGAAGACTATCAAGGCGGCGAGTTTGTTATGACAAGGCAGGTGCCAAGAGCTCAATCTCAAGCCATAGTGCTAACCCCAGATCGGGGCGATATGATTATATTTACCACGAATTTTAAACCTGAACAGGGAGTAAGAGGGTATTATAGGGTCAATATGAAGCATGGTATTAGTGAGGTGTTAAGTGGCGAACGGTATGCCATGGGCATTATCTTCCATGATGCTGTTAGCTAAAAAAAGCTAAGAAAACATAGGTTAATTTGTTTAGAGGTGAAGGGTTAAGTAATGGATCTCTTTGATCAATTAGAAGAATGGCCAAGAGAGCTACTGCCCCATGATGGCAGTGTTGAATACTATGGCTGCATCATGCCTTTGCCCCAGGCGGATCATTTTTTTGAAGCACTATTTAATACAATAGAGTGGAAAAATGATGAAGCCGTTATTTATGGGAAAAAGATTATCACCAAGCGCAAAGTTGCTTGGTATGGCGAAAAGCCTTTTACCTATACCTATTCAAATACCACCAAAACGGCATTGCCTTGGACTCAGGAACTGATGGCGCTGAAAGCGATGGCAGAAGCCGAGAGTGGAGAAACCTATAATTCATGTCTGTTAAACCTCTATCACGATGGCAGTGAAGGTATGGCTTGGCACAGTGATGGCGAAAAGGATTTAAAAAACCATGGTGCTATTGCCTCGATTAGCTTAGGCGCTGAACGTAAATTTGCGTTTAAGCATAAAAAAACCAAAGAAGTCATCTCTCAAGTGTTAGATCATGGCAGCCTACTGGTTATGAAAGGGATAACACAAACCCATTGGTTACATAGATTGCCGCCTACAAAAATGTATCATGGACCTAGAGTCAATCTGACCTTTCGAACCATACAAACCTATGATTAGCGCTTCTCTTGTTTTAAAAGGAGAGTTTAAAAAAAGAGAGTTTGATAAAAAAGCAAAAAACAAGCGCCTGTATCAATAGGCGCTTTTCGTTTGTGCTTACTCACTTTAGTATCTCGGTAAGTAACGCTTAAATTTAGTCAGTAAGAATGGGTACTCATGGGTAACATCAATCGCGCAGTACCAATGTTGGCCGATGCTATTTTCCACATTTTGAAAATCAAAAATGACTTTGGCGATTTTGCGTTTACCACAAATCTCAGTGAGAACAGTGACATTATTTAGTTGTGCGGTTTCCCTATCTGAATGACTATTTGCATGCTTATAAATGAGTTCATAGGCGCCCATATAGACTTCAAGATTATATTTAAGGGTGTAATTGAGTGCGCGATCTTGATCCGTATCGCCATTATTACCTGCTAAAGACAACAAGTCTGCAACGACTTTTCTTAGCTTGCTATCATTAAAACCTGCATGTTGAGCATGAATCTTTCTCACTATATCCGCTTGTCGAATTGTATCTAGCTTCAATATATGAATACGAGGTAAATCCTCAGTATGGGTGATTTGATAAGAGCCGATAACATTGATTGGCGTTAAGGTGTCAGATGTTGTGTGGATTTTACACTTGTTACTGTTTTCATCTGGCTTTAGGGCATTGATTAATGTGTTTATTTGCTCGGTATTAGGCTCTAAAAAATACATTTCATCCCGATAAGCATTAATCAAAGACCACTTCATCTGCCTCGCAATATAGCGATTTTTGGGATTGGATAAATGCTTATAGAGACAATAGTCCCTGTCACTAAACCAGTTTTTATTTTCTAATACTTGAATTTGGTTGTCTGGCATAAAGAGCAGTTTGTCATTTTGCTCATTACTGGATGCAAAACTACGCTCAAACTCTTTTTCTAAGCCTAGATTATCAAACTCTGCCCGAACGTAACCGCCGACATAGATATAATCTAGCGCGCCCAAGTTGCCTGGTTGTGATGGCTGATACGGCATGTGATTTGTCATTTTTTTCTCCTTCTTGAACTTAATTAGGTAGCAGTCACAGGCTTAATTTGTGGGAATGTAAATGGTGAGATTGCTATGTAAAAAGGGGTAGAGGTCAGTCACATCTATGCTCGCGTAATAGCTTGTTTGACGGCCACTGATGTTTTTTTGATAGGTCAAAATAATATCGACAATTTTTCGACCTGGGGCCACATTGGAATGTTTAAGCTCCAGGTTTTCTAGAAACTGTTCGTCATCAGGGTTGCTCGATGAATAGCTGCTGCTCTGATTAGATGCCAGTCGAGTGGCGTAAATGCTGGGATAACGAAAGGCTGCAAAATTCTTTGCCCTATCAAAATCACTTGCGCCCGTATTAGGCTGTTTGGTTAGGGCTTCTAATACATTGCTGATGGCTATGGTTGTGGTGTTTTTATCATTCAATTCATCTTGTAATTGTGCGGTGGTGAAATGATAAAGGTGATGGCAATTTACCATAGGTAAAGGCTCACCATTGCTATATTCCTCTGGTGCTAATGGCCCTTTTGAACCAATTGCCACCGAGTAGGTTTCATCTGCCAAATTGCTGTCGGCATCAAAAATAAGAGAATCAATAAATTCATTTAGCTCATCACTACTGTTAGGGAGAAGGACATAAACATCTTGTCCACTGACACTTAAAATCCAACTTACTTGCTCGGCAATATAACGATAGGGTGTTTGATTATTTTCTTGGTAAGTAAATACCTTATTAAAATCACTTGGATTAGCGCCCAATGATTGTGATGCCGCATCATACTCTTTCTCTAATCCGCGGGTTGGAAAGTGAGGTCTTAGTTTTCCGGCCACATAAATATAACTGGGTTTTAGGATATGATTTGTTGGTTCGATTAAGGGAAGAGCGGTTTCTGATTGGCTCATTACTCGCTGCGCGGTATGAGTTGTTTCTTCGGCTAGCACCTCTTGTGCAGGGCTCTCTGTCGGGCCTAATGCATTGTTTGTTTGTACATCACTCATTTAACTTCTCCTAAACCATGATGGTTTTAATACTTTGATAAAGGTGATAACCCTAATCCAATAAAAGCAAAGGAGAGCGGTAGAAATAATGTAATCTACGGTCTTTTCTAGGGAGGCTGCGAATAAGGCTTCTCACCAGACTATTTAGATGAAAATGCTTAGATAAAAGCAACGAGAAAAAAGCATCTAGTTTTAGTCTTCCTTGAGTAATTTATCTATTTCACTTCGCCCTTTTTAGGCCGAATTTTCCCTCGTTTATGCTCAGTACTCAGTCTGATTACGGCTTAAATTAGTCCTCTTCATTGTTTATTGTTGAAAGGAAAGGACATGTTTAATAAGACAGCACGTAAACAAGATATGGTCATTTTTAGTGAGGTAGCGGATTGGCCGACGCAATTTCCTGCGCGCTCTATCGGTGTCAGGTTACCTACCCAGCTTAAATTAGGCATGGAAAAACTGACTGGGCTGAACCTTAATCAGGTGCGAGTACATTACGCCTCACCTTTACCTGCTTTGGTTCAAGCCCATGGCTATGCCCAAGGAAATCAAATTTATTTGGCCCTAGGGCAAGAGCACCACTTACCCCATGAATTAGGCCATGTGGTTCAGCAAATGTGGGGCATGGTAGAAGCCACGACTCAAGTTAATGGGGTTGCCGTTAATGATGATCCTAAGCTTGAAGAGCATGCGACTAAGCTGGGTCAACTGGCTTTAGAGGCGAGTAACAATAAATCGATGTTTCAGCAAGATAAGCAGATAGCTCAGCTGCAATCTTTTCAATGATATCTGTGCTCTATCATGACCTTTCATGTATCCATTCACTGACTATTTGTAAATAAAATAGGTTTTTATGAGACATAAGACTTCCTCAAATCAGGTGCAAACACTTTCTCATCATATGCTTGAATTGCCCGAGCGTGATCAGGCCTATCTTCGCTTAAGTGCAGAAGATTTAACGCAAGAATTTGCTTGGTGTGAGGCTTTGATACAAGCCCGTTTAAGTATTTATTTTCAAGCATTAAATCAATCAGAGAAAGCAGGCTTAACCCTTGAACAAGGCAAGTCGTTTAATTTACCTAGCCCTCCTATTTTAAAGGCGCAGAATTGGGGGCGATCCAGTCAGTTTAATGAGAGAAGTGGCCATCATAGACATCAGGCCTTGAGTGCTTATGCCAACTTTGTCCTTGAGTTTGAGTTGTCTGTTGAACATAGATTAGCGCTGGTTTTGGCTCTCGCGAGTGAGATTAGGCCAAGCTTATTTGATCCCTTATTGATGCGAAATGAGGTGACAGGATTAACCTACTTTGAGTTTGGTGTTCAGCTTGAGCAAGATAAACCCTACGCGAGTGGGATGACACTGGCATTTATATTATCTGGTGCAAGGCTAGAGACGCATTTTGATATTCAAAACTGGCTACAAGCCATTGTTGAAGAAGAAAGTGAAGGAGAAAGTCAGAGCCTTAGTCCAGAGCAAGTATTGAGCCTTAAGGGCCTAAGTCAGGTGCTAAGGTTAGAGCGTAGCGAGTCTAATCACCTCATGTCCATGCCAATAGGCTTAACCGAAGAGGCCCTGTATCGATTTACCACTGGCCGCGCTTTAAGGCCCGAAACGAATCAAAACTTCCCTGCTCAATATGTTTTTACAGACCTTGATTGGCAGCAACTTATCTTGCCTGATGCCGTCATGGCGCAAGTGTTAGATATTCAGCATCATATTTTGTATGGCGAGCGTCTGATGCAAGAATGGGGGCTCAAAGGCAAGATTCGTCCTGGTTATCGCGCTTTATTTTATGGCCCGCCAGGCACGGGGAAAACATTAACTGCCAGCCTTCTAGGCAAGGTTTCTGGGCATGATGTTTATCGAATAGATTTGTCATTAATGGTGTCGAAATACATTGGCGAAACTGAAAAGAATTTAGCCAAGGTATTTGATCTGGCAGAAGATAAAAAGTGGATTTTATTGTTTGATGAAGCCGATGCCCTGTTTGGAAAACGTAATCAGGCAAAGAGTGCCAACGATCAATTTGCGAACCAAAATGTTGCTTACTTATTGCAGCGTATTGAGACTTTTAATGGTATCGCGATATTAGCCTCAAACCTGAAAGATAACCTTGATGATGCATTTTTTCGCCGTTTTGAATCGATTATCTATTTTCCTGTCCCAGCCGCTCAAGAGCGTTTAACCCTATGGCAAAAAAGCTTTTCAGATAAAGCGAAGCTGGAAGACAAAATAGATTTAACCCATCTTGCGGACAAATACCCTTTGTCTGGCGCTAGCATAATGAATGTAGTGCGTTTTGCATCAATGCAATCCATTCAAAGAGGCTATGCCGGCATTCAACTTGAAGGTGATAGACAAGCACCAAAAACACCTGACTTTGAAATTCATTTAGGCGATTTAGAACAAGGCATAGCAAAAGAGCTGGAAGCAAGTGGACATTCTCGCCTTATCTCCAATCTCAAAGGCAATTATGTCTCATGAAGACTTATCAACGACTAACCCTATTTGTTAGTCTCTTGATGAATCAAGTTTACTTATCTTTAATAGTGAGAAAAAAGAGTGAGAAAAGTGAGGACGCGATTTAATCCTTGTTCTATTGATTGTTCCTCTATTGGTCCGCTTCTCCAGTTAAAGGTAAGGCTTTTAGATCAGGCCCTTCGGGTCTTTGATTAATGCTTGTACGGCATTTTAGAAAAGGTGCCGTTTTGTCTGTCATTTGTCAGACGTCTAAAAAGAGATGACTTAGCAGAAATGGCTTAATCGCAGGCTCCCTAGATCAATTAATTGCTCATTAGTGTAAAAAAGCGCTGAATTTGTGATCGATTACCTAGTGTCAGATGCAGAGGGTAAATTATAATCGCCACTTAGCCTAATTAGACCTAAATCTCACATGAAACCCCTTGCTCCTTTAGTCTTGATCTTGAGTACCACTTTATCTTGTTATGCGGATGATGATATTCAGGTGGTTACCGAAAACCTCAAACCACTAAATTATTTAGAGGGAGGGGAAGTGAAGGGGACAGCAACCCGATTGGTTCGTATGGTTTTAAAAGAAGCGGGTTTGACGGCAAATTTTCAGGTTTATCCTTGGGCACGGGCTTATGCGATGGCTCAGCATGATAAAAATACCTTAATTTATACTATTAATCGCACGGCAGAGAGAGAAGCAAAATTTCAATGGATAGGCTTGCTAGCATCAGAGGAGCATAACTCGGCGCTTTATCGTTTGAAAACTAACCCACATATTCGAGCGAACACACTTGAAGACGCGAAAAAGTATGCCATCGGTGTCAATTTCTTGGATGTAAATCATGAGATTCTAAAGTCGGAAGGCTTTACCAATATCAATGCGGTGTCAGAGCGTAGTCAAAGCATTAAGATGCTCATGCGTAATCGAATCGATCTGATTTTGGGCTCTTACCCTGTTTTAGTCGAGGCGTTTAATGCGTTAGGTCAGCCCATAGAAAAAATTGAAAAGCTGATTTCATTTAAAGTCTCAAGACCTTATATGGCCATGAGCAATAAAACCCCTAAAGCCATGGTTGAAAAAGTACGCAAGGCTTATCAAGACTTACTTGAAGCGGGAGAAATCCCCCGCTTTAAATATCAGGCCCCAGAGCTTGGGGATGAGTGAAACATGGAAAGTGAGTGCCTTTAGACTAGGTTTTACTTTATAAAAGTCTAAGTTTAGCTGGATAGATTTCTCTCTTTTGGATCATCACTTAAATATTCAACAAACTCTACTTCGAATCCTGCGGGGTCCAAAAAGTAGACATTCTTACGATAAAGGTCCTGTGCGCCATTTTTGGCGATTTCAAAGCCAGCAGCAAGTAAACGATTAATCACGGCATCTAGGTTATTGGTGACATAAGCAAAATGCGCCAAACCAAGCTGATGACCTTCAAGATCTCGATTTTCCCCTTCACCATGATCACTTAGGGCAATGTAGTGATAATCATCACCAAAATGTAACCAGTTTCTGGGCTTGCCATACCATTCTCCTTTCCCTTCATCGCGGATTCGCCAATGGGGGAAAACCGCTTGATAAAAATTGAGCATGGCAGGGATATCTTTAACGACTAGGTTTATGTGTTCGAGTTGTATCATGATGTCTTCCTTGCAAAAAGGGTTGAGTGTTTGGAATGACACAAGGTTAATTCCTCAAGTTAACTTGAGGTAAAGTGTTTTTTTAACTTTTTTTATCCTGTTTTCACTTTTTAAAATTTTAAAGGTGATTTAACACTCTGTTTAAGGAACCTTCGAATACATCCTCTCATCTTTGCGGGTAACTTATTCGCAGGCTCCTTAAGTCTTATAGACAGGGGCGAGTGTTTTCTTTAATTTTAAGGTTTCTAGGATGACTTACTGAGATTAGATCATGTCGTTAGTATTTGCGTTTGATGTGTATGGCACCTTAATTAATACTCAGGGTTTAGTACCCAAAATTGAAAGTATGATAGGCGAGAGCGCGACCCGGTTTTCAACGAGGTGGCGAGAAAAGCAGCTAGAATATGCTTTTAGGCGAGGCTTGATGCAGTCTTACCAAGACTTTTCTGTTTGTACCAAAGAAGCCCTTGAATATACCTGTCTTGAGATGGAGACGACTTTAACTCAAGCGCAAAAAGACGAGCTAATTCAAGCCTATGGATGCTTACCCGCCTTTGACGATGTAAAACCCGCCTTAACAAAGCTAAAAGCCGCTGGTACCCAAGTATATGCTTTTTCTAACGGCACAAAAGCGGCTGTCGCTCGGTTACTTGAGCATGCTGGCTTAGATGATTATTTTATTGATATTGTCAGTGTTGATGAGCTTCAAACCTTTAAGCCTAACCCTAGCGTTTACCAACTCTTCTTGGATAAAACTGGCGCTGATAAAGCCAATACCTGGTTGGTTTCAAGTAATAGTTTTGACCTTATTGGGGCACTTTCTTTTGGTTTAAATGCGGCTTGGGTAAAGCGCTCAGATAAGGCCATATTCGACCCTTGGGGAATGACAGCGAGTATGACCCTAAGTCAGTTGGACGAGTTAAGCGCACTTGTCCTCAGTTAAACTTGATTTAAATTTGTTATATTCTGCTGATAACTGATTAACTTTGAAGCAAATTATGATGGATAAGCCTTTAACAAACCCTTTTTATCTTGAGCATGGTGCTCGACTGGTTGAAAGCTTTCAGCGTTTAACTGGCAATGATTTGCTTGTCTATAACGGCATGAATAGTGACGCGTCATTAAGTATTATCGAGCAATTAGACACAGCGCCTTTTGTCTTGCTATCACATGGTTTGGGTGACGACCCTATCTTTAATTTTGGTAATAAAAGCGCCCTCGAATTATTTGAAATAAGCTGGCAAGACTTGACTCAAATGCCCTCTCGTTTATCCGCTGAAACCATTAATCAGGCCGATAGGGAATACCTTTTAAATACGGTGTCACGCCAAGGTTATATTGATGATTATTCGGGGGTGCGTATTTCTGCTAAGGGAAAACGTTTTATGATAAAACAGGCAATCGTGTGGAATATTATTGATGCTAAGGCGAATTACTATGGACAGGCGGCGGTGTTCTCACAATGGGATTTTCTTTAGTTCAAATGGATAGGGTATGAAGAATCTGATATGAAACTCCTTTTTACATTCTCCCTACTTGGTTTGTTATTCAATCTTGGCTGCTCAACCCATAATGGCCCAGCTAAAACAGGGCTAAATGCAAAAGAAAGGCGTCAGCTTGATAACATGATAGCAAAGCATGAATTCTACTCAGGTTGCGTGACAGAAGAAATTGCTGACCTTAAAGAAAGCGTGTGTGGTACCCAAAATCAATGCAATCAATCACATAGTGATAACAAGGTAAATGAACAGGATTTCACGGATCAACTAAACTATCAGACATGGCTTAAGATTTATAAAGTCTGTATTGCTAATCCACTTTAGCGAGGAGTCAAAGGCATGAAAAATTATAAAATGGATTTAGATAAGGTAAAAAATGCACTGCTTTGGATTCAATCCATTTTAGAGCACGCTGATGTGCCTTATCAGATTGTCGGTGGTCTAGCGGCCTATATTTATGGTGCTCAAAGGCCGATTGCAGATATTGACCTTTATATTCCAAAAGAAGATGCGGCTAAACTGGAACAAGAACTTGCCCCTTTTATCTCCAAACCTCTAACCCATTACCTAGAAGGCGAATGGGATCTAGAATACCTACAACTTATTTATCAAGATCAGAAAATTGAAATTGGCTTAGTGCCAGGGGTAAAAATCAGACAAAAAGACGGTGATTGGGTTAATCAAAATATCGATTTCACCACCTCGGTGATGTCTGAATTTGAGGGTATAAGAGTCCCTTTAATGCCTAAAACACAACTTATCCAGTACAAAACCTTGTTAGCAAGAGATGTCGATCTGTTCGATATCCAGGCAATAGGCTAGGGAACCTGCGAATAAGTTTCCTCTTCTCAGTCTGCTCTTTTAGGGTATATGGGGAAAAGTATCACACAAGGCGTTACGTTTTCTGAAATGATGAGTAGGTATTATTTAATGACCCGTAGGGCGTGGTCTAAAAGCCCTATCTTTATGTTGAGGACCTTATCAATAGAATAACTATTAAGTTTCGCTCCTCGTCATAAATCTAGAGGCTTTTATCCACACGCTGAGGCGGGAGAACTTATCCGCAGGTTCCCAAGGAGACCAGCAATGAAATACACTCTCTATTGTCATAGGATTTTTTGTTTTAATTTTGAGCAAAGTATCGCTTTTTATTCAGATACTTTAGGGCTTCCTCTAAAGAGTGTGAATCATGAATTGGGTTGGGCTGAGTTTAGCTTAACAGGCGGAACGCTTGCCCTAGAGCAGCAAGACCCAAGTGATGAGGAAGCCCGCGTTTTAGTAGGCCGCTTTCTTGGTATCAGTTTACAAGTTGAAAACGTGAATGACGCTTATGCGGAACTAGTGTCGAAAGGTGTTATTTTTCAAGGGTCACCCGAAGAGCAAGAATGGGGGGCAAGCCTTGCTCATTTTAAAGACCCTGATGGTAATGTCTTGACCTTATTGGGCTAAAGCTCTGCGTAAGGCATTAGAGTGAGCAGATCATCAAACGTCAGTATGAGCCCATTAAAAACGGGCTCTAAAATGCCATTCATCCTCTTTAATATCATTTCGAATATTTTGGCGAATGCCACTTTCTATCTCATCAGAATCTAGATCATAAAGGCCGCATAGTTTAAACGCCTTACGAAAGCTCACTTCTTGACCTAGGTATTCGTAGACCACTCGGGTACAGCAAGGCATGCGCTCTCCGCTACCAGAAACCCCTAATCTTAGGCCTGTTAGGCAATCAATACGATTCTTAAACGAAGGGAAGAGGATAGTTTGTGTAATTTCATATTCGGTGAGGGTTTCAAAATCCATCATAAAAATACGATCAGATAGGTATTGCACCATGCCCTTATATTTACCATGGAACACATGGCGTCTGCCTTTTTTCTGGATACGTTCAGTGCGTTGGAAATAGGTTTTACCCGCGTGTTTTTCAAGACACACCAGGGTTCTTAATATCTTGCCGGGGTAAGCCATAGAAAGATAATACTCAAAATAATAACCCAGATATTTATCTAAGCCTTTTTGTCCCATTTGCATCACTCTTTGCTGGTAAATAAGCGCGGGGTCAGAGGCTTGGCTAGCGCTTGTATTTAAAGGCTCAGGCTTTACTTGAACAAGACGTTGAAACTGCTGGTGGGGCAGCTTTATTTCTTCAACTTCCACGCCAAAAAAGTCACAAAAGCGTCGCAGGGTATTTGTTGAGGGAAAGGTTGTGCCATTAAGGTAGCGATTAAATTGTGCACGATTAATGTCGAGTCGGCGGCAAACTTCAGAAATAGACTTATAAAAGCTACAAAGTAATTTTAGGTTGGCTTGAAAATCGTGATTCATATCATCTACCCAGAGAGTGTTTAGATCAAATGTATAGTGCTACTTGATGCTAATTTAGCATCAAGTAGCACTAAAATGATACAGGTTACAAACTACCTAAAGGGATAGCGCTCACGTTACATTAACTCTGCTTGCTTGAAATACAGCGTTTGCCCTGTTCTGGATTAAGGTCAGAGCAGGGCTTTTTTGCTAGTTCAGTGTTTTGAATGAAAGGGTTAACTAAGATGACAATGCGTTTAGAGTATGACTTGCTGGGTAAAATGGATGTACCTGCCGATGCTTATTATGGAATTCAAACCTTAAGAGCGGCGCAAAACTTCTCTGTTACAGGTGTCCCTATTTCACATTTTCCCGACTTGATTGTGGCGTTAGCCATGGTTAAAGCCGCGGCCGCTAGAACCAACCAAGCTCTCAACCTGATTCCAGAAAATAAAGCCGAAGCCATAGTGGGTGCCTGTGAAGAGCTCATCATTGGCAATTATCATGACCAATTTATTGTGGATGTGATTCAAGGTGGCGCGGGTACTTCCACTAACATGAATGCTAACGAAGTCATTGCTAATATTGGGCTTGAATTGATGGGGCATCAAAAAGGGGAGTATCAGTATTTACACCCAAATGATGATGTAAACTGCTGCCAATCAACGAATGATGCTTACCCCACCGCCGCTTGCTTGGGAATTCAATATGCCGCTGAAAATTTTATTCCAAGCCTGGCTTCTCTTAAAGGTGCGCTAGAAGAAAAAGGCCGTGAATTTTCTCATATTTTAAAAATGGGCCGCACTCAGTTACAAGATGCAGTGCCTATGACCTTAGGACAAGAATTTGATGCCTTTGCCGTCAATCTTGGTGAAGACATAGATAGAATTCGTGAAGCCTGCACCCTGTTATGCGAGGTAAACCTAGGTGGCACTGCCATAGGAACAGGCATTAATACCCCCGCAGGTTATGCCAGCCTCGCTGTGGCTAACCTTGCCGAATTATCGGCTAAGCCATTTGTGCCTGCCTCTAACTTGGTAGAAGCCACCTCCGACATGGGGGCGTTTGTGTTCTTCTCAGGCATACTAAAACGCCTTGCGATCAAGCTAAGCAAGATGAGTAATGACCTTAGGTTACTCTCAAGTGGCCCAAGAACTGGGTTAGGTGAAATCCAATTACCAGCCATGCAACCTGGTTCTTCCATTATGCCGGGCAAAGTGAACCCTGTGATTCCAGAGGCGATGAACCAAACTGCTTATCAGGTGATGGCCTCAGATATGGCGGTTTCATTGGCCGCAGAAGCAGGACAATTACAGCTTAACGCCATGGAACCCATGATTATCTACAACCTGCTTAACTCACTGAAAATGCTGACTCAAGCCTGTGAGATGATGGAACACCGCTGCATAAAAGGCATCAAAGCCAATGAAGAAACCTGTGCTGCCCATGTGGAAAACAGTATTGGTATCATCACCGCCCTTGTGCCTCATATCGGTTATGCCAATGCATCTCGTATTGCCAATACCGCGTTGCATTCGGGTAATACGGTGAAAGCCTTGATTATAGAAGAAGCGCTTTTAAGTGAAGACGAAGTAAACCAATTATTAAGCCCAGAAAACATGGTAGCTCCCGCCTTAATTGCTTAGTGATTTTTCATGCTAAACACTGAGAGCAAAACCGTTTTTGTTCTCAGTTAGCGTCTTCTGCCTTGTTGTTTTTTTGTTTGTCTTGTTGTTTTTTGCTTGCCTTGTTAACTTAACTTTATGTTTCAATAGGTTAGCTTGCTAAAAAGGATGGGGCTAAAGTGATTATACTTCGTGAAATGCAATTAAAGGACTATGAAGAGGTTATCAGCCTTTGGCAGCAAACAGAGAGCATGTCATTACGGGATTGTGATTCGAAAGAAAGTATTGGTTATTACCTAGAACGAAACGCAGGTTTGAGTTTTGTCGCCCTAGACCAAGGAAATACGCATCAAACTAAGTTAATTGGTGCTGTACTCGTTGGTACAGATGGTCGTCGTGGATACCTGCAACACCTTGCTGTCTCTCAAGCGCATCGAGGCCAGAAAATTGGCTATCAGTTGGTGGAAAAATCTATTGGTGCACTGGCTGAAATCGGCATACCTAAAACCCACTTGTTTGTGCATCAAGACAACCTCAAAGCCCAAGCTTTTTATGAAAAGCTGGGCTGGTTTGCACGGGACGAAATCCGTATGTATTCCTTCAATGCTTCAAGCAATGAGAATGTTTAAGGAACCTGCGAATAAGTCCTCCCGCCTCAGCGTGTGGATAAAAGCCGCTAGATTTATGGCGAGGAGCGCTACTTAATAGTTATTCTATTGATAAGGGCCTCAACATAAAGATAGGGCTTTTAGACCACGCCCTTCGGGTCTTTGAAGAATACCTAAACGGCATTTCAGAAAAAGTAACACCCTGTGTTGTCACTTCTCGAAAGGTACCTACAATGACTTTCTATTAATAAACGCAAAGTAACGCCTTGTTTGTCACTTTTTTCCCATATAACTTTAAAAAGCAGACTGTGAAGAGGTGACTTAATCGCAGGTTCCTTAACTTGCTCAAGCCTATCTGGTGAGTTAATTTCACTAGGCTAATGGATACCGATTTAAATCATGCTAAAGGAGAGGCGTAAGATGTTAACCACCGAAAGGCTGGTTTTAAGTCAGCCATCAATTGCAGATTTTGCTTTATTTAGTGAAATATTGGCCTGTCCTAAGCAGACTCGCTTTTTACCCTCAGGCTCTCCTTTAAGTCTGATTCAACGTGAAAAATATCTGCACAAGCGACTTCAGCATTGGCATGACCATGGATTTGGCACCTTTGTGATTGGCTTAAAAGATGAAAATTACGATGAGCTGAAAAGCCAATGTTCAAAGGAAGAAGGCTCAAACCTAGACGAGCTTGCCTATGCTCTAACACCGATCGGTTTTGTGGGAATTGAATACACTCCCAAAGGTGGTGAACTTGATATTCGTTTTGCCTTAATAAAGGAGTATGAAGGGCTGGGTTACACTGCTGAAGCCTCAGCTTTAGCCTTAGATTTTATGAGTAAGAATACCTCCCATAAAAAGGTATATGGTGTCGCTGTAACAGAGAATCATGCCTCTAAAAAGGTTTTACATAAACTGGGCATGCGCCCTGTGTCAGCGGTCTCTCTTTATGATTCATCTGGGCTAGATTATTTTGTGCTTGAACTGTGAAAGGTTAAAGGTTAAAGGTTAAAAGGTGAAAAGTGACAAAAACTAAAATTTATTTTGAGCCGCAATATACTTTGTAACAACTTCTTAATAGACTCTTGGGCTCGTAACATAGGAAGAGCAAACAATGTCTAGTCAAGTCGCCAGTGAGAATGCGCAAGTATCTGTTTTCACAGTCTTTTTAAGCTTCTTAAAATTAGGGTTAACTTCTTTTGGAGGCCCAGCTGCCCATATCGGCTATTTCCGTAAAACCTTTGTGGAAGAAAAAGCTTGGGTTAGCGAAAGTCAATTTGGTCAATTACTTGCTATCTGCCAGTTTTTACCCGGCCCTGCTAGTAGCCAATTAGGTTTTGCAATTGGTTTATTAAAAGCCGGTTGGCTGGGTGCTATTGCAGCCTTTTTAGCCTTCACCTTACCTTCTGTCGCTATTTTAATTGGCTTTGCCAGCGCATTGCCTTTGTTATCCAATACCTATGGTGAAGCCTTAATTCATGGTCTTAAATTGGTTGCCTGTATTGTGGTGGCTGATGCCGTGATAGGCATGGGTAAAAAGCTTTGCCCTGATAAGCAAAGGGCAAGTATCGCCATACTTGCAGCGAGTGCTGTTTTATTAAGTGGCTTTGCTTGGGCGCAAATTCTTGTGGTCCTACTTGCAGGTGTTGCCGGTTTGTTCTTATGTCGTAGTGTTAATCTAGAAGCTCACTCTCAACTGCAAGTACCTTATGGTAAGCGCTTAGGTTTAAGTCTTTTAACCGTGTTTTTTGCACTGTTAGCCTTTTTCATCCTAGTGCCAGCAGAAGGGCTTATGGCCATAGCGCAAGCCTTTTATCAGGCGGGTGCTTTGGTGTTTGGTGGTGGCCATGTGGTGCTACCCTTGATTGAAGAATCAGTAGTGGCCACAGGTTGGGTAACTAACGAAAACTTCTTAGCAGGTTACGGTGCTTCACAAGCGATTCCTGGGCCTATGTTCGCCTTTGCCGCTTATTTAGGCGCTTTGATTCCCACTGAGTTTGGTTATCTAGCGGGTGCGTTTAGTGCACTGATCTTTATGTTTTTACCTGGCTTTCTATTACTTGCAGGTGTGCTGCCTCTTTGGCAAAGCATCAGTCATAAGGCAAACCTTGCCTATGTGATTGCAGGTATTAACGCTGCTGTAGTGGGCATTTTGGCTGCGGCTCTTTACGACCCTATTTTTACTTCGGCGATTAGTTCTAATTTGGATTTTGTTATTGTGATTCTAGGTTATGGCTTACTGACTTTCTGGAAGAAATCTCCTTTGTTCATTGTGGCTTGGTGTGTGTTTGCTAGCATGATGAGTGTGATTTAACTTTTTTAGAAAGAGTGAAATTACGAAACAAGAATTGGATGGTTTCATGTTAGCGTATGCTTAATGATTAAGGCTGACTTACCCACTTTTGGGTGTCAGTCTTAATTCGCTTTAAGTAAGAGGGTAGGTGATTCTATGTCTAAGCTAACTGAATCAAAGATGGCGCAAGCCGTTAAAGACCGTGATACAAGTTATGATGGAAAATTTGTTTATGGAGTCGTGACCACAGGTATTTTTTGCCAGCCCTCTTGCCCATCGCGTCAGGCGAAAGCCGAAAATATCCGCTACTTTTCCTCAAAAGAACTCGCCTTACTAGCAGGCTTTCGTGCTTGTAAACGCTGCCTTGCCAACGAAGATATGACGGAACTCAACCAGCTTGTGGAGGTGGCACGTTATATTCAAAATCACTTGGAAGAAAGCCTTTCTCTAGAGCAACTGGCTCTGGTGGTTGGGCTCTCAGCGTCTTGGTTACAACGTCGTTTTAAATTAGCATTTGGAGTAACCCCTAAAGCCTATCAAGATGCCTTACGTATGGGACAATTCAAGCAATCCTTACAAGCTGGAGAGCCGATAACCGATGCTATTTTTGCTTCAGGTTATAGCTCTATTAGTCGCGTATACGGGCAAGCATCAAGACACCTTGGTATGAGTCCAAAAGCCTATCGAGCGGGTGGAAAAGGGGAGCATATCTCTTATGGTTTTGCGTCCACGTCTTTAGGGTTAATTGCCATGGCCGCCACGCAAAAAGGGGTTTGTTTCGCGCAGTTTGGTGAAGATGAAAAAAGCTTAATCGAGCAAATGCAGGCGGAGTTTCCTAAGGCCGAATTAACCCCAAGTGATGCCCAAGATTCGATCGAATTATCCAACTGGATAGAGGCGCTTAATCAGCATATTAGCCAAGGCGCCCCTAGACCTGACTTACCTTTAGATATGCGAGGCACAGCCTTTCAGATGCGAGTGTGGCAGTTCCTTTTAAGTATTAAAGAGGGAGATGTACTGAGTTATTCAGAAGTAGCACAAGGGATAGACAAACCCAGAGCCTTTCGTGCGGTAGCGACAGCCTGTGGCAAAAACTCTATAGGTGTTTTGATTCCCTGTCACCGAGTCTTAAGAGGGGATGGCAGTTTGGGTGGTTATCGTTGGGGATTGGAGCGAAAACGTACTCTTCTGGATGCAGAGAGGCGTGCAGTTTCAGTATCTGAATAACAAGCTGTCATCACGAGAAAATCAGTTAAAAAAGGACATGCAACAAATGGTAAAACAAAACATAAAATCGCCAAATCTCATGAGTCTGAATCCGATCAGGCAAGATGAGCAAACAGGCTGTGGTATTGCCAGTGTTGCGAATACTTTGGGCCTTAGTTATCAGGAAGTAAAAGCCCAAGCGAATCAATTAGGCATCTTTGCGGATGATACAAAACTCTTTTCGGATACGGGCTATGTTCGTACATTATTGGCTCAATATAATATAAAAACACATACGGAAGAGACCCCTTTTACGAGTTGGGAGGCCTTGCCAGATCTCGCTTTATTAGCCATTAAATACTACGAAGAGGCTGGTGAAGGTTTTTGGCACTGGGTTGTGTTTAAGCGTGTTAATGGACAAGGTTATGTGCTCGATTCATCTCAGTCTTTAACTTCACACCTAAGAAAAGACTTTGAGAATATGCAGCCTAAATGGTTTATTTCCATGAGTTTGGAGCCTCAAACCCTATGACAACAAGACCTTCGTTAGATCAAATTTGGCAAAAATATCGAAACAGTGCGTGCTGCTAATTTAAGCTCGTCATCACATAAGGATGAGTTAAGAGGAAGGAGCGCAAGGCTTTTAATGACATATTTAGTGGTCTTCTAATTGATACTTTTGCTTTAGGCCTTGAATAAAACCTGGGATGGCATTGACCTGATCAAGGGCTGTTTGAAACTTTGCGATTAGCTTGTCATCCACTTCATGATGAAAGGCAAAACAAGATGGATTGGTTTCTAATACCCAAGCGGTTTCATACTGATCAAGCTTCTCACCCATTTCCTCTAGCTTTGAAAACGTGGTTGTTTCGGCGCTTGATAGTAAATCCACATGGCCGTATTTCAACATTCTGATCGCACTTGCTAAAAAGTTGGACAGGTAAATCTGATCGTCTTCAAAGGCTTTATCTAGCAAGAGCTGCTGACCAATATCAGATTTAATCGCCACCACCTTAAATTGCTTTGCCTCTTCAATTGAGCGAATATTCATCTTGTTTTTTTTAAGTGAAATGAGGACGATTCTGATATCAATAATAGGGCAAGCCCATTTAAATAAGTCTTCTCTTGAGGGGCTGCGGGTGGTGGAAAAAAGTAGGGTGTTTTTTTTATTAAGGGCCAATGAGTAGCCCCTGGCCCATGGGAAAATATCAATCTTTTGTGGGGGAATGTCCAACACTTCCCAAACCTTGTTAAGCACTTCGACAGCCATACCTTGGGGAATGCCTGATTCATCTTGGTAATTATAAGGCGCATATTGCTCGGTAATATAATCTAACGCTTCAATAGAGTTTGCCAAGAGCGAGCTCACTGGGACGCACAGGAGCAAGCAAAAGAGGAAGTGAATAAGACGCTGGCATATCACCGACACGATTAATCTCCAAGCAAAGCTTTGAATAAGAATAAAGTGATGATCTTTGACTATTTAAAGCTAGCTCTAGTCTTTAGATTTCGCTATTTCCTCAAGGCTTTTCTAAGCAATAAAATTTCGCAGCTATACTTTAAAAAAATAAATGGAAACAACTGATTGATTTGAGGTGAATAGTATGGAGTTAGGGGCTTTTTCAATGAGTTTAACGGTGAAAGATATTCAGCTTTCGCGAGAGTTTTATGAAAAACTGGGTTTTAGTATTTTTGCAGGTGATCAGGCAAAGCATTGGTTGGTGATGAAAAATGGCGATCACATTATTGGCTTATTTCAGGGCATGTTTGACACTAATATGCTGACCTTTAACCCAGGTTGGGATCAAAATGCGGATGGGGTGAGTGAAGCAACAGATATCCGTTCTATCCATCAACAGCTTAAGGAGCAGGGGCTAGAGGTGCCGGACTTGCAAGCCTATGCTAAACAGGGGCCTGCTAGTTTTACGGTTAAAGACCCAGATGGCAATGTTATTTTATTTGATCAACATGTTTAGTCGCCATTTTGGGCTTTCTCTCTGTATTATATGCGTTATTAATTTAAGCCATATTTACCGCATTAAATCGTCAGGGAGACATGATGGAAGCCAGAGCTCAAACTTTTTACGATACTTATTTCAAAAGCCTTTCTAAAGCTCAGCAAGCTAAGATAAAAGCGGTCAGCGCCGATTATTTTTGCGCTGATGAATATAATGCCAACGTGTGTGCTGAGCTTATTTTAAAGGATGAGAAAACAGCCAGTTGTAGCATGGCTTATTGGTACGAGCATGAGAATGACCCTATGCCAGAAGTGGGTGCCTTGCAGGTCGTCACCAACTGGGACGGCGAGCCTATCTGTATTATCGAGATTACCTCAGTGAGCCAATGCGCTTATCAAGACGTCACACCTGAGTTTGCTGCAGCAGAAGGAGAAGGGGATAAAAGCCTAAGCTGGTGGCGTGAAGCCCATTGGGATTTTTTCAGCCAAGAATGTGATGAATTAAAGATTACTCCACAAGAAGATATGATCTTGGTGTTAGAACGATTTAAGCGGGTCTTCCCTAGAGGATAGGCAAGCTTAGGTTAATCTGTGTTTTTATAATGTGAAAGCTAAATTTTTATTTATCTGACCGATCGGTTAAATAAGCTCTAATCTGACTTTACAGGCCTGCTCAAATTATGGACAATGCGCGCCTGATTCAGGGTTCCCTCACCCCTGGCGTTTTATAAAAAGGAAATAAGAATGCAAATGACTTCTTCGTTTGAAGCGGCGTCTAGGCCTGCTTCACAAATTAAAAAAGCACTATTGATCCTTGCTGGCTTTCATATCTTGATTCTGGCATCGAGTAACTATCTGGTACAACTTCCCTTTACGATTTTTGGTTTACATACCACTTGGGGAGCATTCTCCTTCCCGTTTGTATTTTTAGCCACTGACCTAACGGTGCGCCTATACGGAGCCGCACTTGCACGACGCATCATTTTAACTGTGATGTTGCCGGCTCTATTAGTCTCCTATGTTGCTTCTGTGCTCTTTTATCAAGGCAGTTTTCAAGGGTTAGATAAACTGGCTCAGCTTGATACTTTTGTTGCCAGAATTGCGTTAGCCAGCTTTGCCGCCTACGTGGTTGGCCAAGTCATGGATGTAACTGTCTTTAATAAGCTAAGACAAGCTAAAGCATGGTGGATAGCCCCTTCACTTTCTACCATTGTAGGTAATGCGATTGATACGCTTGTCTTCTTTGGTGTTGCTTTTTATCAAAGTAGCGATGCCTTTATGGCAGAGAACTGGGTCGAGATTGCCCTCGTAGACTATGGCTTTAAATTGATTATTAGCCTGTGTATGTTTGTCCCTCTCTACGGTGTGTTATTAAACAAACTGGGTGAGCGTTTAGAGAAAGCCTAAGCGTTTGTCTAACGTATTTGTCAAAAGTATTTGTCTTAAAATATTAGTTTAAAGCCTTACTTCTGTTACCTTGAAAGCCCTGTCAGTTTGATGGGGCTTTTTATATTCGTACTCCGTCCTGAAAGTGTTCTCAAGGTTTGCTCAGCCTATAAGATTCTTATAGAAGTTAAGAGTAGAAGCTAAGAGTAGAAGTTAAGAGTAGAAGTTAAGAGGCCTATCAAAAAGGCGATGTGAGTAAGGGTTTTAGCCACGTTAAAGTCAGGGTAAACGTTAGGTTATGCTATCTAAGCTAGGAGGGGCTGATGGGTGCCTCTGTTAAATTTGGTCTATAATTTATAGTCAATTATCTCTAGTCTCTTTGATTAATATAGGTTTAGAGTGATATGAAGCTGTCTTTAATACTGTGCTCCTTGGTTATCCTTTACTTCTTCTCAAACTTATCTTACGCCGATGAAGTGTTAGTTTATCGTCATGAAACCATGCCTTGGTGTGGTACTGTCGATGGACGAGATGCTGGCGTAACGGTGGACATTTTAGAGCAAATTACCTTGCATGGTGGCCCCAGCTTTCGTTATAAATCTGTGCCTTGGCCGCGAGCTCAAAAAATGGTGCACACTACCAAGGGCTCACTCATCATTCCCCTTACACGAACAGCAGCCAGAGAGCCTTATTACACTTGGATAGTGTCCTTGGTGCCAAATCAAATACGCCTTACTTTGTTTGATGAGTTCGCGAGGAGTGAGTCACCAAAAAGTAACCTCAGCCTAGCGCAAATCAAGACGATGTCAGTGGGCGTGATTCAAGGTTCCTCTATTATCCCTGAATTAGAAGAGACTGGTTTTAAAAGTATTTATGAGGCGGACGATATAGAGCAACTCATCGGCTTACTCGTTAAAAAGAGGCTGGCAGCCATGGTGGAATCAAAATTGGTCGACACTTATCAATGGCAAAAATTAGGCTATGACAAGAAGAGCTTGATCGCTGGACCTAATGTGGGTGGTGTCGGTTATATTTACCTTGGGGCTGGATTGGATTTTCCACCTGAAATGACCAAAAAGATACGACTTGCCATGGATAAGATTAAAGCCAATGGAGTGTACGATGAGATTTTATCTCGTTGGTATTAAGCCTATCTTCCTTAAAGCCACTGCGTTTGTTCATGACGATAGATACGTTTTTATCATTATCTATCGTCATTAAGCCTGTCTTACTTTTCCTTTAACTCTTTCCCGTCTTCGTTATTAATCACATCAGGGTTAGTCACGTCATTGTTAGTCACGTCATTGTTAGTCACGTCATTGTTAATCACATCACTGTTAATTAAGGGCGCAGTCACAAGCTCATCCTTGTGCGAAGCTAGGTCATCGATAAGGACAGCATCCAGTGTGCAAAAGGGCTGGGTATTTAGGCAAGAAAGCGGGATTTCATCCTCTTCTTTTAACGCTTGTTCACACGCTGGAGCAGGAATAGGGCTAGAAGTGTCTGGTTTCTCATTGTTCTTCTGGCTATCTGTGGTTTTACTTGCCTTGCCAGCTTGTTCTACAGCGATTTCTGACGTGACTTGAGCTTCTTGGCTCGCCGCTTCTTGAGCGATATCAGCTTCAAGCTCATTCTGAGGGGCTGCGTTCTGCATTAGCTCTTTTATGTGTTTTTGTAATACCAAGATAGCAATGACCCCAAAGATAATATTGCCCAGGGCTTGTCCATAAAGTACACCCAAAGCACCAAACCAAAGTGAGCCTAAGTAGACAAAAGGTAATGTACCTATGGTGGCACGACCTAGGCTAAGTATGGTGGAGTAGATAGGTTTACCCAGATTATTGAAAGAGGTATTGGCGACAAAAATAGCACCATTAAAAATAAAGGTAATGGCCACATAGGTACAAAAAGCCTGCACGATAAGTACCGCATCCCCTTCTAAGGTAAAACCTTGAACGATGTAATCTTGTACAAAGAAGAGCAGGCTACAAACAAATAAGGTGTAGATAAAGGTGACGAGTAGTGAGTTATAAAGGGTCTCTTTCACCCTATCTATGCGTTTGGCTCCAAGGTTTTGGCCAATAATCGGCCCAACCGCACCCGACAAGGCAAAGATAACCGCAAAACACACAGGAATTAATCGGCCAATGACCGCATAACCTGCCACAAAATCATTCCCATATTGGGCGATGCTGGTGGTGACTATGGCATTACCAATCGGGGTCGCTGTGTTGGTAAAAATAGCCGGTACAGCAATCTTTAAAATGGCCTTAATATGCGTTAGCCATTGGCTAAGGCTAGGCAGACTGACCAAGTTATGGTGCTTAATCAAGGGGTATAAAGAAAAATACAAAACCGCAAAACGTGAAATAACAGAGGCCAATGCGGCCCCTTCCACATTCCAGTTAAAACCAAAAATAAAGATAGGGTCTAAGATAGCGTTAACAATACCGCCAGACAGGGTCACCCACATAGAGCGCTTCGCATCACCCGCTGACCTTAAACCGGCACCTGCCGCCATGGCAACGGCTAAAATGGGGCCACTGGGGACGATAATACGTAAATAGGCTTCGGCTCGTTCCGCGGTATGTCCTTCTGCACCAATTAAGGCTAAAAGCTCTGGGATGTAAGCAAACATCAGAACCGTGAAAACTAAACTAATGGCAAAGGCGGTGAGCATGACGCTGCCACTTAGCTGTCTTGCCTTATCAAACTCCTTGGCACCTATGGCTTTAGAGACCAAGGCGCCCATGGCGATGGAAGTACCAATAGAAACTGAGGTGGAAAAGAACATCAAGGTGCCAGCAAAACCAACGGCAGCAGCAAGCTCGATTTGTCCCAACATACTGATAAAGAGCATATCCAGCAGATCGACTGCAAAAAGTGCCATTAAGCCCACCGAGCCTGAACCCGACATGACCAAAATGTGGCGCATGGTAGAGCCTTCTACAAATTTTGCGGTTTGTGCATTCATGATTGTCTCTTTTTGAGCGGTATGTGGGAGAGGCGACTAAAAAGATTTTAACGCCTCGATTGAATAATAATTCATTACTTCATGTTTACGCCACATTCTTAAGGTAGAACAAGATATTATCTTCTAAAATGAAATTCTATCTGGAATCAAAATAAGCACTTAGGAGCAAAACATGAAGCTAGGATACGTGACGGGATTAATGCTGTTCAGCTTATTTCTCAGTGCTTGTAGCCATACCAGCAAAATGACAGACATTGCTGACCTAGAAAGCTTACCGCAAACAGCTGAGCCTTATACTCAAGCCTTAGCCCCTTATGAATTTAGTGAGCAAGGGCAGCTTAATCGGAAGTTTGATGAAATCTTCTTTAGTCCATGGGAATTGACCCAAATGTCAGTTGACCTTGAGCAAGCCAGCTGGGGCAACTTTTACCTGCAAAAAGAAACCTATGGGGAAAACCATAAACTGAGAAAAAAAGAATGGTATGAAGAGCACATCAGACGCTCCAATTTTGAAGCGTATGACACTGTCAGAGACTATGGCATTACCACCAGCAACTCTAATTTAAGGGTGTTTCCCACCCAGAGTGTCATTTTTTACAACCCTGATTCTCCGGGTGAAGGCTTTCCGTTCGACTATAACCAAAACTCACATATCAAGATAAACACCCCCTTATTTATTTCTCACTATTCTCTGGATAAAGCTTGGGTTTATGTGGAGGCTAACTCGCTTTTTGGCTGGCTGCCGGTTAATGACATCACCTTTATTGATCAAGCCCAGCGAGAACGGTTTAAATCGGGTCAGTATTATGTGGCTACCCAAGATGAATTTGCGCTTTTTGATCAAGATAAATACTTTATCGCATACATCAAACTTGGCACCATTTTCCCCATTATTGATGGTAAATTAGTCAGTGTTAAAGCCAGCTTTTCTAGTAGTAACTCCCTGATTAATGAATCTAAAAAAGGCGCGAGACTGGTCTATTCTGACATCAATTCAAACCAAGTGGCGCAAAAGCCTTTGGCGTTTAATCGGACGAACCTGGCTAAAATTTCAAACGCCCTAATTGGTGAAGACTACGGCTGGGGGGGCGTATTAGCGAATCGAGATTGCTCGGCTTTTACTAAGGACTTCTTCACACCCTTTGGTATTTATTTAAAACGCAACTCCTCTAAACAACTTGAAGCTGGCGAATATATTGAGCTTAAAGCCCTAGATGCTGATGATAAAAAACAACGTATTTTAGACGACGCGATTCCCTTTATGACCCTTATCTATATGCGAGGTCACATCATGCTGTATGTGGGTGAAGGCGCCGGCGAGCAAGCGGGTGAGCCTCTTGTTTTCCATAATATCTGGGGCTTACGTACCCTAGAAGAAGACGATAGCATAGGCCGCTTCATCATAGGACGCGCCGTTATCACCACCTTAGAGCCAGGCAAAGAGTTGGATAACCTAGTACAAGAAGCCAGCTTGATAAACCGAATTCAAGGCATGGTTATTCTTGATAGACCAGTAGATAGCTTGGCGCTCAATTAACCGTATTTGTTTTCTCACCTTCCCATGCTTGCGTGGGAAGGCATACCCTTGAGCTTCAGCTCAATGAACTGTCCAAAAAACGCTAGCCAAACTAGCTAAAATAAATTTCCACGGAGGACCGAAGGGAACTAGGGGTCAATGACACTTTTTAACTCCCCCGCGACAATATGCTGCATGGGCATTCACTATTTTAAGGATTAAACTCTCCTTCCTTTTAACTCTATCTTGGCGCGCTTAACAGTCGTGCGCAGAAGTCGTCAAAAGCTCTCAAATAGGACAAAGACAAGGAAACGTTTTGATCATCACCCCAGAACTACTCGCCATGCTTTTTTGCGTGGCCGTGTTAGCAGGCTTTATCGACTCCGTCAGCGGCGGTGGCGGTTTGATCGCCTTGCCCACCTTGATGCTAGCTGGCTTAAGCCCAGTACAAGCCATAGGCACCAACAAGTTTCAGGCCATCTTTGGCAAGATATCTTCCGTAAGGTATTTTCTAAAACACGGCTTAATAGACGTGAAGAAGTTCAGGCTGGCGATAGTCGTCACCTTTATCTGTGCAGGCCTTGGTGGCTATGCGGTACAGCTGATTCCTAATCAGGACCTCGTCTTGTACATCCCTTGGATGATAGGGCTAGTCGCCTTGTATACCATCTTCTCTCCGAGAATGGCGGACATAGACACCAGCCAACGCCTGACCATTGCGGCTTTCAGCTTTATCATTGTACCTTTTCTCGCCTTCTATGATGGCTTCTTTGGCCCCGCCGCCAGCTCCTTCTTTTCCATTTCCTTCATTGCCTTACTCGGCTTTAGCACCGCCAAAGCTGTGGCCCACACTAAGCTCCTATTACTCTTCGCCAATGGTGCTGCCATCATCACCTTCATCATAGGTGGGCATATAATCTGGCAAATAGGTTTTATCATGGCCATAGGCCAATGGATAGGCGGCCACTACGGCTCCAAAATGGTTCACCTCAAGGGCAGTAAAATCGTCAAACCCATGTTGATCAGTGTGTGTTTTATTTTGATTGGCAAGATGATTTATCAGAGCGGGGTGGTTTAGAGGGCTTCGCTGAAGTTGAGACTTCTAGGTGCACATGCCTTATAAAGCTTAGCTTTTAGAATAATCCGTTGACTCCAAAGAGTCTTATGAATTACTTATAGCTAATGCATGATTGATTAAAAAAACGCTTTAGAAAAAAATGGCACCCTTTAAGAGTGCCATTAGCTACCTGCTTGGTAGTAAATAAATTATCAAATCAATAATTTTCTAAGCTGCTTAGTTAGCAGTCCTGTAATCATAGCGAATTTTAAAAACTTATAAAAGTTTATTATTAAATCTATAATGGTTGAAAAAATTAATTTGATCATTCAGTATACAGTCTAGGGAAAAATTAAGGACTGTTTTATCTATGAAAAAGCTTATAGCGCTCGTATTTGGAATAAATAGAGTATTAGTAAAGGTACGTTGCTGGTTATTTAATATTTTAAAGCGTACAGAGTTTCTGGGTACTCTTGTTATGTTGGTCAAACTTGTAAATGAGATAAAAAAATTTCTAGGTTATTAGTTTTGATTAATGGAATTAAAGTTAACGCATGTTGATAAAGCGTTGATTTCTATGGATGAGAAAGATTAATGAATAGAGTATCTGATAACAGCTGGAAGTACCTTCCTGTGATCAAATCATTGACTGCGATGGCTGCTCTTCTTCATGACTGGGGAAAGGCTTCACTCCTATTTCAACAAAAACTAGACCCTGAAATTAAAACAAAATTCAAAGGTGACCCCATTCGCCACGAATGGATATCATGTATTTTGTTTAAAGTGTTCGTCACCAATTCTGCTAAAGAAGGTTCCGATGAAGAGTGGTTATCAACACTTATTAGTGATGGCATTAAAGATGCTGACTTTCAGCAAAAAGGCTTAGAAAATATAGACAAGCCTTTAGTCGCTCTTCCAACAGCGGCTTCATTAATTGCTTGGTTGATTGTGTCCCATCATAGATTACCTTTACCTCGCGATAGGCACTTATGCGACCAACAAAGAGATAAAAAAAATGCATCTTTGTCTGATCTATTAAACAGAATGACTCAAGCCTGGGGCTACGAGAACCCTTCCGAAATTTACAATGTGTTATTGCCAAAATGCTTTAAATTTCCCGAAGGCTTGCTATCAGAATCAGAGCAGTGGATTACACAACTTAAGCTTCAAGCTGAAGCGTTAAGGCGTCAACTGCCTTTAGTAGCAGAGATAATGAAGAATGGAAGTTGGAGAGTCGTTTTACATCATGCTCGCTTAAGTTTGATGTTAGGGGATCATTACTATTCTTCTCAGGACAAAGATAAAAATTGGCAAAGTTCAATTGATTTGTATGCCAATACAAATAGAGAAACGAAAGCACTTAAACAGAAGTTAGATGAGCATTTAGTGAATGTTGCCCAGACTGCAACGACTACAGCAAGCCTGTTGCCTTACTTTGAATCTAACCCTTTAAAAGTAAAAGGCTTAGCTGCTTTATCGGTTCAATCTGATACCCCAAGGTCGTTTAGGTGGCAAGATAATGCTGTGATGAGTCTTGTTAATTGGCGTGCGAGAACAAAAGATAAAAGCCAAGGCTATTTTGTAGTGAATATGGCTAGCACTGGTAGTGGTAAAACCATTGCTAATGCCAAAATTATGCAAGCTGTATCTGAAGATCAGCAAAGCTTACGCTTTATTTTAGCGCTTGGGCTAAGAACCCTAACATTGCAAACAGGTGATGAATATCGCAATCGACTAAATCTAGAAAAAAGTGATTTGGCAGTATTGATTGGCTCTAAAGCTGTTTTTGAATTGCATAAATCAGGTAACAATCTTGATAAGGATGAAGGCTGTTTTGAAGGTGCTAATCAAGGTTCTGAATCTTTGGAGAGCTTGCAAGATGAAAGTGATGTTCTGCATTGGCAAGGGGTATTGCCAGAAGATAAATTGTCAACAGTCCTGACTAAAGAGAAAGATCGAAAACTCCTTCATGCTCCTGTTCTTGCCTGCACCATAGATCATATTATGGCCGCCACTGAGACTAAACGAGGAGGCCGCTATATTTTACCCTGTTTAAGGCTAATGTCTTCTGATCTGGTGATTGACGAAATCGATGACTTCTCTGGTGATGATTTAATTGCTATTGGTCGCTTAGTGCACCTTGCTGGTATGTTAGGTCGAAAAGTCATGATTTCCTCGGCAACTATTTCACCAGACCTTGCTTTAGGGTTTTACAATGCCTATCAGCAAGGGTGGAATGTGTTCGCAGCGAGTCGTGAACAGTCCTCAAAAATAAACTGTGTTTATGTTGACGAGTTTAATACTCAATGTGAACTTGTCGAGAGCGGTAGTAAAGAAATAGTCCAATTTCAAACTTTCCAGCATCACTTTATTGAAAAGCGTGTTAATGAGCTGAAACAGCAAACGCCTAAGCGAAAGGCGGATATTATTCCCTGTAATAGGGTGGAAGGTGCTGATCTAGGAGAGCAGTATTTTGAGCATGTTAAACAAGCGATTTTAATTAAGCATTCTCAACATTCAACGATAGATAATCAAAGCCAAATTCGAGTGTCATTTGGTGTGGTTCGGATTGCAAATATTCGACCCTGTATGGAATTGACACAACACCTTTTAGGCTGTGAATGGCCTGATGAAATTGAAATACGATGTATGGCTTACCATAGTCAGCAAGTCTTACTTCTTAGGCATGAGCAAGAAAAGCACCTTGACCAAGTGTTAAAGCGCAAAGAAAAAGCAGGAGAAACGCCAGCAGCTTTTAGTGATCCCATTATTCGTCAACACCTTTCTAGTTGCCATAGTAACAATATCATCTTTATCTTAGTGGCAACGCCAGTGGAAGAGGTGGGTCGTGACCATGACTTTGATTGGGCCATCATTGAACCTTCGTCTTATCGCTCAATCATTCAAATGGCAGGCCGTGTTCGGCGTCATAGAGAAGGACCCATTGAGCAAGCAAATGTCGGTTTGCTTCAATACAACTACAGGGGTTATCAAGATAAGGAAGAGCGTGTTTTTAATAG
The DNA here is from genome assembly GCF_000153025.1 of Marinomonas sp. MED121. GTDB lineage: Bacteria > Pseudomonadota > Gammaproteobacteria > Pseudomonadales > Marinomonadaceae > Marinomonas. The sequence goes on along the minus strand of NZ_CH672429.1, from coordinate 1,113,380 downwards.
ACCCGGTTACGAAACAGACAGGGCTACACAACTTATTAGCCATGATATAAAACAACTACTTGATGAGAAAAGTTTACTTCATTCTCTAGATGCTGTGCCCCGTATTCAAAAACATCAAAATTTAGACCCTAATAGCAGCTTGGCTGATCTTGAGCATTTTGCGACTGCAAGAACACTAGGCATAGCTGACATTAATAAAGAGCAAAGTTTAATTAAGCAAAAGCAAGGTCGATTTAACCGAAGAGTTCGTGCAGGAGAGTCACAAAGCTTTTGGAGTAATCATCTACAAGGGCATTTAGTAGGTTACTGGTGGCTAACTGCTTTACCACAATACTTCAAACGTTTTAGGAAGAGTGAACCTAGCGTACAGCTCTATTTAATTAAAAAAGAGGGTGTTACTGCTTTTCATCAAAGAGACGATCATGGCGGGTATAACCCTATTGAGCTTATTTTCAATATCAAGCATCACCCCATGGATGATAGGCAGGAGAGTCGGCTTTGGTTAAGGCGTGAGTATAGCGCTTTAGTGAGTCAATACAGTCAAAGTGAGGAAGGAGAATTTATCACCTCCTTAAAATTTGGTGAAATTAACTTTACTGATCGTGGTGAGCAAGGTGAATACAGTTATAACGACCAGTTCGGTCTGGTGAGGACGCGATAATGGAGGACAGGAATGTGATAGATCCAGCAATAACGAAATTTTTTACGGAACGAAAAGAGGCTTGGCTTAAGAAAAATTTAAAATCGGACATGGAGCAATGGGAAATACTAGAGAAAGAGCACGAATGTGAAGCTAATTTTACCCTAGCAAATTGGTTACCTGATGCGGCAAAAAGAGCGGGTCAGATCTCTATTGCTTCACATCCTTGTACTTTCAGCCATCCAAGTGCGAGAAAAAATAAAAATGGCTATGTGTCTTCTATTATTGCGCATTGTGATAGCAGAGCAGATGGCTTTGTTCGATCGGGGAATCTTAATGTGAAACTCGATGCCTTGGGAAATGCGGCCGCATTAGATGTGTATAAATTTCTTACTTTAATTATGGGTGATGCGAATACACTATTAGAACATATTGAGCAAGAAACGACTCTAGCGCGAAGCTTGTTAGACCAAGTTAATGGTGACTACCAAGCGCTTCGTAAAGGCTTTTTAAAAATGGTGGAACCTGATGAAGAGCTAATTACTAGTTCCAAGATAAAACAGGTCTACTTTCCTGTTGATGAAGGGGAATACCATTTATTGTCTTTGTTAACCCACTCAGGCCACTTATTTGAGTTAAGAAAGCGACTGGATAATTTGAGGTTTGCAGAAGAGGTTAAAACAGCGCGAGCTTGTAAAAAAGCGAATCAATACCATGTTGATGGCTATCGTGAAATTTATGGCTTAACCACAATCGGTTTTGGTGGCACTAAACCACAAAACATAAGTGTGCTAAATAATCAAAATGCGGGTAAAGCTCATCTATTAGCGTCAGTACCCCCGACGCTTTCAAACAGAAATATTAGATTACCTAAGCAAGAATTTTTTAAAGAGACCTTAAACCCTTGGTCAGCTAAGTCTATATTCACGGCTTTTCATCAGCTACTTAGTACCTCTTATGACAAGTCTGTATTACCCAACCGCAACCTTCGCACAGCTCGGGATAATCTTTTTCAAGCCTATATGGATCATGTCATCCAAGCCATGTGGCAAGTTCGTCTCTGCTTAAAAGATTATAAAGGAGATGTATCGAGCGAATTAAACCTTGAGCAGAAAAAATGGTTGTATCCAGAGCACGAGGATTTAAGACTGGAATCAGATGAATGGTTAGAGGTGATAATACGTCAAATCTCGCGCAGCTTTATTCAGAGCTACCAAAAAGTAATTGCTAAGCCAGTTTCATTAGCGGATGAAGAATTATTGGCTATCGAAAAAATAGTGGCAAATAACAAGGAGGGGTTAAGATGAATCTGCTTATTTTACCGCATCTGAAAATTCATAATGCGAATGCTCTATCTAGCCCTTTTACCATAGGTTTTCCTGCCATGACCGCTTGGTTGGGTTTTAGTCATGCTTTGGAGCGTAAACTGCATGATCAAGGCTTTAAAGCTTTAACTTTTTCGAGTACCGCCGTGATCAGTCATGACTTTGATCTACAAACGCATAAAGGAGAGGGTGACTTTGTCTCTTCAATTATCGGAACGGCAAACCCATTAGATAAAGATGGCACTCGTTCTGCTTTTATTGAAGAGGCTCGTTGTCACCTTGATGTCTCATTAGTGATTGAGCTTGAAGGTGATGAAGAAGCAGGTATTTATGATCAGCAAGATGTCATAACACAATTACAAAATATCATAGCCAGAATGAAAGTCGCCAGTGGTGACTTAATCAGCATGCAAATGCCAGAAATTAAATCTATCGATATTAATGATGATAAAGAGACCGCTCAAGTGTTGCGTCAACTCATGCCGGGATATGCTCTGATCGAACGACGTGACCTTATGGCAGACACTATGGCACAAGGTGAAGATGCCTTAGATGCCATGCTAAGTTACTTAACTGTCAATCATACTTGTGAGCAGCTTGAAGATGAGAGCATTGTCTGGAGCAGTCAACGAAAAGTGACAGGCTGGATAGTGCCGATTGCCACTGGCTTTCAAGGGCTTTCTTACCCTAGCAAGGCGAAGAATCAAAGAGATCCAGATGTGCCCCACCGATTTGCTGAAAGCATTATCACTTTAGGTGAATTTGTCATGGCTCATAAGATTAGACATCTTGATGACATGCTATGGCATTACTACCCTGATTTGGAAAATGACCTTTACCTTTGCCAACAAAATAACCCAATTAACTCATATGAATAAGGAACATCATAATGGCTAAAAACAAAGACATCGCATCCGTATTAGCATTCGAAAAGAAGCTCGTGCCATCAGATGGCTACTTTTACGGTACTAAATGGAATGATAAAGAACAAAGCAGTCCTTTGAAATTACAAGAAAAATCAGTACGAGGCACCATTTCAAATCGTCAAAAAGCGGCGGTGCAGAATGACCCTGCTAAGTTAAATGCTGAAGTAGAAAAAGCGAATTTACAACGTGTAGATGCTTGTGCGCTGGAGCCAGAGCAAGATACTTTAAAGCTCCACTTCACCCTGAAAGTATTAGGTGGATTGGCAACGCCATCGGCTTGTAATAACGCCCAGTTTAAACAAACATACAGCGCGGCGGTAAAAAACTATATTGAAAAACATAGCTGCTATGAGCTCGCGAAACGGTATGCCACTAACTTAGCAAATGGTCGTTTTATGTGGCGTAACCGAGTCGGCGCTGAAGAGATTGAAGTTCAAATAAAAGCACTAAATAAAGGGGCAGAACAAAGTTGGACATTTGACGCTACTCAATTGAGTACACGTCATTTTGACCATAATGATGAGCAAGTGCACAGCCTAGCGGATCGTATAGCGCAAGTATTATCCAGTGAATCCAATCACCTCATGTTAGAAATTAACTGCTTTGCTAAAGTCGGTAAGGCTCAAGAAGTTTACCCAAGTGAAGAGCTGGTGCTTGATAAAGGCAATAGCAAAAACAAGAAGAGCAAAATCCTATATTCTGTTAATGAACAGGCTGCAATGCATTCACAAAAACTAGGGAATGCCCTTCGTTCCATTGATACTTGGTACCCTGAGTTTGACGATGAAGAAGCAACGGCAGGGCCAATAGCCATAGAGCCATTTGGAGCCGTTACTAATTTAGGTAAGGCGTATCGAACCCCTAAAGAGAAACAAGACTTCTATACGCATTTTGATAAATGGGCCCGTGGCGAAGAACTTCAACGTGACGAAGATGAACATTATGTCATGGCGGTGCTAGTGCGAGGTGGTGTCTTTGGTGAAAGTGACAAATAGGCGGTGAGTATGAACTACTACCAAGAAATTACCCTATTACCAGATGCTGAGATTTCACTTGGGTTTATTTGGCAAAATGTCTTTCAACAAGTGCATATTGCCCTTGTTGAAAACAAGGTGGCTGCGAATCAGTCAAAAATAGCGGTAGGGTTTCCCGAATACAAGAAAGTCAAATTTCCATTAGGGAATAAACTCAGGCTCTTTGCTGAAGACGCTGAACAATTAGAACAGCTTAATATCACTAATTGGTTGGTACGTTTAGAGGATTATGCGCATGTTAAAGGGGTGAAGCCCGTGCCTGCTGATGTGTCTTATGTGACCTATACGCGCAAAAGTGTCAAAAGTCCGGCGCGTATCGACAAAGAGATGCAAAAGAAGGCTGAGCTATGGTCGTTAAAGTCAGGAAAACCTTTGGCAGAGTGTTTTGAGGAATTAGAAAAAACCAAACCTCAATATGAAAGTAAATTGCCTTTTATTTATTTGCATAGTCAAGAAACTAAACAAAGATCTCCTGAGAAAAGCAGCAAGTTTCCACTATTTATTGAAATGAAACTATTAGACAAAAAACAATCGGGTTTTTTTGATTGTTATGGACTCAGCTCCAAATCAAATACTGCCGAGAATCTAGGGGCAGTGCCCTTGTTCTAATGGTTTGCTCTTTAAAAATACATAAAGAAATCAGTGGGTTGTGATAGTGATAATAAAGGTGATATTTCTCATCTAACTTACTATTGCAGCTCATTTTTGTGTGTCTGGTCTCTGCTGAATGGGCAGCTTAGAAATGGGTAAATGCGTGAATCGTTTTCCACTTCAAGTTCACTGCCGAATAGGCAGCTTAGAAAATCAATCCAAGCAACGGTATTATCTGAAAAAGGTTCCCTGCCGAATAGGCAGCTTAGAAAATCGGTGTAGATTAGTTGGTTTGTTAACACATCCTTGATGAGCGGCACCCGGAAAAAACATCCGTGTTTTTTCGTTCAGCCAGACGGTGCGTTGCACCTAAAGAAACTGGCTTCACCCGAATAGGCAGCTTAGAAATGTACGCTGATCGACACTACAATGACTACAACGTTCCCTGCCGAATAGGCAGCTTAGAAATCATTACCGTTACCATCAGCCATTGTGATTATGTTCCCTGCCGAATAGGCAGCTTAGAAAAAAGGATTCAAAAAGGGAACATGAAACCTTTTGTTCCCTGCCGAATAGGCAGCTTAGAAAGTTCGCGGCATCATTTGTTACTAAGTTATACTGTTCCCTGCCGAATAGGCAGCTTAGAAAATTTAATTTAGTTTTGACAGCCACATAACAGAGTTCCCTGCCGAATAGGCAGCTTAGAAAAGTTAGTTTTTGTGGGTTATGCCGCTAAGAATGTTCCCTGCCGAATAGGCAGCTTAGAAAACGCTCTCGAGTACATCACCGTCCTCATTCTGGTTCCCTGCCGAATAGGCAGCTTAGAAATTGAGCATCAATTAATCCTGACATACCAAACAGTTCACTGCCGAATAGGCAGCTTAGAAATCTGTTTTACTATTAATTTCACCCTCACCTTCGTTCCCTGCCGAATAGGCAGCTTAGAAATACAATGCCCTGTAAAAGGGTTACATCTAAAGGTTCCCTGCCGAATAGGCAGCTTAGAAAGTCACCAATCGCGTGATTCCAGTAAAAACCGTGTTCCCTGCCGAATAGGCAGCTTAGAAATATACTTTTGCACACGCAACAGACCCATACGCGTTCCCTGCCGAATAGGCAGCTTAGAAATAAGTTATCAAGTGTGGCTAAATCACCCGTAAGTTCCCTGCCGAATAGGCAGCTTAGAAATAACCGAAGGTGCTTTGAAGTACGACCCTTCAGTTCCCTGCCGAATAGGCAGCTTAGAAAAGTTTAAAAGGTGAAAATCAGGCTTTTAGCACGTTCCCTGCCGAATAGGCAGCTTAGAAATTAAATAAAAAAAGCAGCGTTAATAGTATCGTGTTCCCTGCCGAATAGGCAGCTTAGAAATAACTCAAAAGACGGTTTATACCTTCGGGGCCGTTCCCTGCCGAATAGGCAGCTTAGAAATTCAGAACCATCACCTATTTCAACTTCTAATGGTTCCCTGCCGAATAGGCAGCTTAGAAATCTAGGCTTTCACGAATTAACCTGGCAACCGCGTTCCCTGCCGAATAGGCAGCTTAGAAATTGAAGGCGGCGTCAGCTAACACGCTGCAGCGGTTCCCTGCCGAATAGGCAGCTTAGAAATTGGTTTATGGAGTCGACCGCGTCGTCGAATTGTTCCCTGCCGAATAGGCAGCTTAGAAAAACGGTGTAGATTAGTTGATTTGTTAACACATCCTTGATGAACGTCACCCGGAAAAAACATCCGTGTTTTTTCGTTCAGCCAGACGGTGCGTTGCACCTAAAGAAACTGGCTTCACCCGTATAGGCAGCTTAGAAAATTTAAGTGTGTGCTAAGGTCGATCAAATGCAGTTCCCTGCCGAATAGGCAGCTTAGAAAATTGTGTAGTGAAACTGAGGTTCACGATTAGCGTTCACTGCCGAACAGGCAGCTTAGAAAGTAATGCTTAACAAAAAATGGTTCAAGAAAGAGTTCACTGCCGAACAGGCAGCTTAGAAAAAACTGGTACGTTTGAAAATTCTGATTTTGTCGTTCACTGCCGAATAGGCAGCTTAGAAAAGTATTCGAGTTGAGCCTGACTTTGCAACGACGTTCACTGCCGAATAGGCAGCTTAGAAAAGAAGCCCTTCACTTCTCCTGACCCTTTAATTGTTCACTGCCGAATAGGCAGCTTAGAAAAGGTGAGTACGCATTGGATGGTTCAGCACTTAGTTCACTGCCGAATAGGCAGCTTAGAAACGCAATCAACACAGCATTGATACGCGCATCGGGTTCACTGCCGAATAGGCAGCTTAGAAAGTAAGAACAAAGTTGAGATAGACCTAACAGATGTTCACTGCCGAATAGGCAGCTTAGAAAATTACGCAACACTCCCTATCTTTTGTCCTTGCGTTCACTGCCGAATAGGCAGCTTAGAAAGAGGGAAAAATGAACTTAAAATCCGTAGTGACGTTCACTGCCGAATAGGCAGCTTAGAAACATTGAGGATACTTTTGTCAGCGGCCGCGTAGGTTCACTGCCGAATAGGCAGCTTAGAAAAACATAAAACATTGCATCGTTAAGCTCTATCAGTTCACTGCCGAATAGGCAGCTTAGAAAAACGGTGTAGATTAGTTGGTTTGTTAACACATCCTTGATGAGCGTCACCCGGAAAAAACATCCGTGTTTTTTCGTTCAGCCAGACGGTGCGTTGCACCTAAAGAAACTGGCTTCACCCGAATAGGCAGCTTAGAAAGCCACACGGCAAAATTACGCCTGTATTTTGTGGTTCCCTGCCGAATAGGCAGCTTAGAAAAGAACGACATTGTAGAGATACGCACCGCCCAGGTTCACTGCCGAATAGGCAGCTTAGAAAACGATGGCGACGGTGCAGGCGTTCAGACTGACGTTCACTGCCGAATAGGCAGCTTAGAAATTGGGTTGCTGGGGGTGTGCCCTCTGTAGCTAGTTCACTGCCGAATAGGCAGCTTAGAAAGGACGATGCTGATCCAAACGTTGATTATTTCAGTTCAATGCCGAATAGGCAGCTTAGAAACATCGCGTTAGTCATAGGCGTGTCTAGGTCTTGTTCACTGCCGAATAGGCAGCTTAGAAATAGGGCAAGCATTGCCGGAAGTGATAGTGTTTGTTCTCTGCCGAATAGGCAGCTTAGAAAAACTAAATCAAACATTAGAGGTAGAATGCTAGTTCCCTGCCGAATAGGCAGTTTAGAAATTTACCTGTTCTGAAAACAAACTCACCAGCACGTTCCCTGCCGAATAGGCAGCTTAGAAAATGGTACGCGAACACTCCTCAAAGTTGATGAGGTTCACTGCCGAATAGGCAGCTTAGAAAATTTACATCACCACTAAATTAGTTTTATAACTGTTCCCTGCCGAATAGGCAGCTTAGAAATCACCATGACGACACTTAGACGCAATCATGTGGTTCCCTGCCGAATAGGCAGCTTAGAAATTTTTGAAGCTCACCTGAAAACGGGTTTAATTGTTCCCTGCCGAATAGGCAGCTTAGAAATGCGACAAGCGAACCACAGGAGAAATTTTATTGTTCCCTGCCGAATAGGCAGCTTAGAAATGTCTCAGGTTTATAACCATCATAATCAGCATGTTCCCTGCCGAATAGGCAGCTTAGAAAATCTAGCGCCGCCCATACTGCCATCATGAACCGTTCACTGCCGAACAGGCAGCTTAGAAATTGCCGCCACATTTCGCAAATCGAGTTTAAAAGTTCACTGCCGAACAGGCAGCTTAGAAATTCATGGACAATATAGCCATATAACACATTCAGTTCACTGCCGAATAGGCAGCTTAGAAAGCACGGTTTAAAGCTACCCAACATGAAAGAAAGTTCCCTGCCGAATAGGCAGCTTAGAAAAAAAACATTAGATTCTAAAGTTTTCTTCTCGTTCCCATGCTCCGCGTGGGAATGCATCCCCTTGAGCTCTAGCTCAAGTAAGATCTTAAAACGGTAGCTTAGCTACCTAATATGAATTCCCACGGAGGACCGCGGGAACTAGATAAATTCTTGCTAAGTAGCTAGATATAAAATTCACATCATAGAGGAAATTATTTGGTATAAATTACTAATCTCAGATGTTTGGTGCTTAATTTTCTCATTAATACACTGGTTGAATTGTATTTCGTAAGTGATCGTTTTTTGTCAACAAAGTAGCTCTGTAAATCACAAAACTTTGTTGTGAATTCAGTCCATTCTTTACGGTTTTTCTGCATGTCTTTTAAGTAACCTTTGTGGTCTTCTGAAGATTTGAAATGATTTTCAATTTTTTTATACTCTGAAGCTAGCTTTATTTGGTTGTTTTCTATTTTTTCTTTAATGCAATTATTTATTCCCGGCAGATATTTTTCTTTGAAGCAGCTATCGCTAGCTGCTGACTGAAAGCTTATCAGCATCATAATGGGAATTATTTTCTTCATTTAGTCTCTCAAATTAGAAATGTTAAAACGTTATAACTTGTTTAGGATTTCTGAAAAAAGCCTAGTAATTTAATGGTTAGGCTTTCTATTCACTTCTTTATGTATCAAGACAGCCTCAAAGCCCAAGCTTTTTATGAAAAGCTGGGCTGGTTTGCACGGGGCAAAATCCGTATGTATTCCTTCAATGCTTCAATCAATGAGGATGTTTAGTTTTTACCTGTTGGCTCGCAAGTGATGCTTTTTTCAGGAAAGAAAATCTCACACTTTTGCTCGTTCCAAGGTGCTGCAGCTATAAAGTAGAGTGACGCTCCTGATAACCTTAGGTCTATTGGATAAACTGATGGATAATCAACTTTTAAATCATAACCACTCTCATCAAGTTCGCAGTATTCTTGAGTCGTATTTGTTCTAAGGTCATTTACAAAAATACATGGAGAGTTTAATTTCATATATGCAATGAATATTGGATCTTTCCCTTTTGGAAGATCTTTGGCAATTTGATAGTATTTATATTCACTTATTTTTCCTTCACTATGGGAAAGTAAGTTTGTAGAAAGTAAAACAGAAAATATAAAAATGTATATCTTTATCATAAATAGTCTCTTCTAGTTGTAAACCGATTACCATCAACTCCAAAAGTCGTTTTCCATAAACTTTCATTTTTTAATACTTTATAAAGCTGCGAATCAACTCCTTTAAGGTCATCTTTTTGATCTTTATACACTGCCGGCACGATTACCTTTCGAGTATTACCTCTTTTATCTTTAGTGCCTGTGTAATCCCCTCGGTAAGTTAAATCGACTAACACATCTTTTACTTTTTTAGGCAAAGCATCCCAATCAATTTTCTTATCATTCAAATAGTCTCTACAAACGTCTGGTTTTGTACTTAGACGTTTAGCTTCACCTTCATAATAATCATAAATAGCAAGGAAAAGATAATACTGCTGCTTACGGGTAAGGGTGATTTTAGACTTATCTTTAATGCTTTCTTTAAAGTCTTTAACGTACTTAATCAGTGCCTTATCATTCTCTTGTGCTTTTTTAATATGGGCAGTTTTAGCTTCGCCTTTTAAGCCTTCGCCTGATTTATTATGGGCCCCTTTCATCCCCACAGAATCTTTTAAAAACGTGATGAGCTCGGGAGCAACTGGTCTGCAATGTTCAGCCACTTTATCAAAATAGCCTTGAACCTCTTTAGCTGATCTAGAACCGACATCTAAGCCTCGACCTATTGTTATACCTGATGCGCTAGCAACTACTTCTGAGGTTGATGCTTTACCTCGTACAGGAAGGTGAACAATACGGCTAAAGTTATAACTTTCATCTGTGTCATTCCCTTCCACATCAAAGGTCAATTGCCCCTTTGGTACGGTGAGCCACTTTTTGTCCATTTCGTCATCTAGGATGCTGTCATCAGGTTTGTCTGTGACGGTTTTTATCTTGTCGTTTTCTGTCTTTTTCGCCCAGTCAGAAGGTTGGATGTCGGCTTTGGCTAAGGGAATCTCGATGACTTTTTTATGGCTATATTGAGCATCAAAAGGTCTGAGGGTTTTCAGTGGTTTAACCAAGCTGGTGAGGGTTTGGGCAATGTCTTTATATAAATCCGTTTTAGTGTCTGTCGTTGCTGACAATAACACTTGGCGAGTAATGGCCAAGCTGACTTTGCCTGTGAGTATGCCTATCAGGTTTGAGACGCTATTTAGGCTGGCATCTTCGGTGGTTTTGATCGAGAGGTATACCGCAAGGTCAATGAGCTTTTCTGGTGTCATGGCCTTAACAAAGCGCTGACAACTGGTTGCGAGTATATTGCGACTTTGTTGATCATTAATAATGAGAATCTGCTTTTCCATGGCTTTAGATTCTGCTTTGAGTTTGATATCTGCTCTAGGTTGCCAACCTGCCAGGGCTGACTCTAACGCATCAATATCACCACGGGTTACGGCTTCACACAGGGCATATTGGATTGGGCTCAGTGTTGCTTCGTCTAAATCCGATTCATCTTGTAGTAGGTACTCATCAATGAGCTGAGACATGTCACTTGTAGCGGCTTTTACCTTATCTAGGCTGTTTTGATAAAAGCTGAGCATATCCATATTTTCAAGTGTACCGCTAAGCTCAGCAAGGTAATCCTTTAGTTGCTGATTTGAGGCTTCTGTAATTGCGCTGATTTCTATGTCTTTTAATTTCTCAAGGGAATAATCGGCCACTTTTTGAATGGTATTATCCAGTGCTTTTTCTAACTCAGTGTAGAGCTTATCAAGCACTGCTTGGTTATCGACGGGTTCTCCAAAGCTAATATAGGCGTTGGCATTTGGGCAGTCTTCGACACAGGCCCAGCCCATAGGGTTAAGTGACCCTTGTAAGACCTTTTTGTCTGGATCATCAAACTCAATTTTATAGGGCACATCGCCGACAGGTGTCTTTTCTTGATCGTCATAAACCACTTCTAAAATGATGGGCGCAGGTGGCTGGCCAAAAGACGCCGGTACTTTAGGTTTACTGGCTTCTGGCTTTGGATCTTTTACTACAGGTTCTGGTGCCTTTTCTTCCATGGGGGCTGGCGGATGTAAGTTGCCATTTGATTGAGCATTAAAAGACGCACCACTGCCTTTCGCGTCAAATCTCGCATTCAGTCGCCTGATGAGATCTTGGTTTGCATATGAAAGCGCCAGTGGATTGACGACAGTCTCACCCTTGTTAAAACAAAAAAGCGGTAGATTGGGGGTGTCCGCTAGGGCAACCACTTCACCGTCAGCCAGTTTTTGCCTGACCTGTTCAGGGGATAGATTGGTGGGGGTGATAGCTTGCCAATTATCCTCATTGAAAGAGGAGAAGTCAGCCTCGATTTGATTGGCTTCATTAAGAAGCACAGATTCAGTTGGGGTAATTCTATGGTACATTTTTCCGCATCCTTGCGATTAAAAAAGCGCATTAAACCTCAAAATTAAGAGGGTGTTAATGATAGTTTTGTAAAGGCTTTTTAATATTATTTGTATAGCTATTTTTTAGTGATCTTTTAGTGCGTTTTAGTGATCTTTTTTATGAGAATCTAATCTTCTTTGGGTCTATCGCTTTTCCAAATATACAACTTGGCCATTTTTTCGCGGTAAAGGTCTGTCAGCTCTAGATTTTCGTTTATCAGGCCTTTTTTGATGAGGGCGGCAACGGTTTTTTCATAGTAGACGATTCTCTTTTTTTCTTCTGGTCTGTTTTTATGGGCAAAGTAGTATTTATTGTCGTCTTCTTTGGTAAGAAGGTAACCACTATTGAGGCGGCCAAGGAAGACTCTTTGTGTTTGCGTTAGGGGGATTGAAAGTGGCATTTTTATCTTTTACACGATGTATGTTAAATGTGGCGCTATGTTAACATTTCTTTTTTATTTTTATAGCGTTAAAACATGGATGGATTAAGGAGAAATGTATGAATGTATTAAGGAGAAATACATGCTTGAAACAGATATGAGGTTTGAAGCGCTTGAGGCTTTAGGTGCGGGTGAGTTTGATCATCTAAATGGCTCTTTGATTTCGCATTTGACGGGCACCTTTAAGATGTTAAAAACATGGGATGCTGCCGATTATGTGTGTGATGCTGGACTTTTTCATGCAGCATATGGGACAGCAGGGTTTGATGACAAAATGGTGTCTTTATCTCAAAGAGCCAAGATAGCAGAGGTCATAGGGAAAGAGGCTGAGGTCTTGGTTTATTTATATTGCAGTTGCGATAGGGATTATGTATTTGATCGCACAATAGGTAAGGCGCCTATTGCCTTTAAAGACAGGTTTACCAATGAGTGTTTTGTCTTGGATGAGAAACAAGCCCGTGATTTTTGTGAACTAACCCTAGCGAATGAGTTCGAGCTGTTCTTAACGAGTGACGCCTTTGTTGCCAAGTATGGGGCTGAGCTTTATGACTTGTTTGAGAATATTCAGCATTATTTAACTGATACTGGTGTTAAGGCTTACCAAGCATTTTATGCAAAAGCGCCTGAATTAACCCAATAAGACTCGTTCCCTAATTAAAAAGCGAAGATGCTCAAAAAATGAAACAAGCTTGATAAGGATGAAAAGCGTTTTAACCATGAAAATTGATGTTGCGACTCAGTCTGATATGCCAGACTTTTTTACTTATCTCACTCTGCAATTAGCAGGTAACGGGCGCGGAGATTCACCTTTATTTCAGCCTGTGTCCCGTGATGATTCGATTGTCAGTGTGCCAACCAGACAAAGGTTTATGCAAGGTGTCGCTATGCCTATGGGTGAACCCGGTTGGCGCTTATTATGGCTAGTAAAGCATGAAACTGGACAGATTATGGGGCATGTGGATATTCGTCCTTATGAGGATGAGCATTGTCAGCATAGGGTACTGTTAGGAATGGGCGTGGATAGCCATTATCGACGTCAGGGTTTGGGTCGTTTATTGCTTGAACATAGCATTGAATTTTGTCGTGAGCAGGCGCACATTAGCTGGTTAGACCTGAATGTGTTATCGACTAATCAAGGGGCGAAACAGCTTTATTTGAATGCTGGTTTTCAGGTATTAGGTGAGATAGAAGATAGGTATCGTATTGATGGTGTGTCTGTTGCTGAAACCACCATGACTTTAAAGACGTTTTAGTCTTTGATGACAACCCTCTATTGTATGAACTTGGCAGGTTGTGGTGCTCCACTCATAAAGGCATTAATGAGGTGACTTAATCGCAGGTTCCTTAGGTATTCCTAAATGTTTTGTTCAAAAAAACTTTAATAAAAGGGGTTGGAGCTTACTCCAAGTTAAGGTTATTATCAGGTTCACTTTTTTCACGCTTCACCCTCCTATGATTTTATTAAGGAGCGATTATCCGCCTTTGTTGGTGTGAGGTGACCAAATGTTTGATGCTAGGATCTATGCCAATGATGACTTGTGAGCAACATGATTATATTGAACTTGCTTGTGTGTATTTGTATGAGATAAATCTAACCCTAAGAAATGGCGATCAGGTGAAAGGCCAAGCCCTAGATACCCTTTATAATGATGACAAAGAAGCTTGCCTTTGTATCAAACAAGGGGAAGAGGTTAAGTTGGTTGTCTTAGATCAGATTGTTGGGATGCGAGCCTGCCAAGAAAACCCTCACTTTCATCATATCTTGTTTGATTAATCAGCTCTTTTTGTCATTCCGCTTCTTTTACTCTTTATGTCGCTTTGTCTCTCTATCGCTTTCTCGCTCCTTGCTTAAGACATTTCTCAAGGTTTTTAACCTGAGATCTTGCACCATTTACATCTGATTTTTTAAGTTTAAATTAATGATTTTAAAGTAACTACTAACCTGTTAGATTACTTGGAATATAGCGTGTGTCTTAATGACCCTATGGGGTGATTGAAACTTCTTTTAGGCTTTTAACGGTCTAAAGTAGCAATTTTATGTTGGAGAGGGTGTCATGATTGAATGGCAGGTTAAGCGGTTTGAGCAGTTAAAAACCACTGAACTTTATGAGATTTTAAGGGTAAGGCAGGAAGTCTTTGTGGTCGAGCAAAATTGCCCTTATCAAGATGTGGATAGCTTGGATAATGTGTCTTGGCACCTTTATACCAGTGATGAGAAAACCGATAAGATTTTAGCCTATCTACGTATTACCTATGCGGGCTGTAAATATGATGAAATCTCTATTGGCCGTGTGCTTACCACGAAAGCTGCCCGAGGTATGGGCTTGGGCAAGGCCTTGATTCAAGGGGCGCTTGAGTTTTTAGATAAAGAAGCAGCAAAAAGCCCGATTCGTATTTCTGCCCAACTTTATTTGCAAACCTTTTATGAAGACTTTGGGTTTGAGGTGGTGTCTGAGGTCTATGATGAAGATGACATCCCTCATATTGAGATGCTGAGATCTCTCTAAATTGAATAGATTTGCACAAATCTTCTAGCAAGATTTTTTAGATGGGCATACCTTTTACTTGTTATTGCTTTTAAGCATTTTTAATTGTGTATGTTTTTAGAGAGTTGGGTCAATGTCACATACAGACAGCTGGGTTCAGGTTAAGCAAGATAAGCACACAGGAATAGAAACCTTTCGTGCTCATTTTAAGGGGCATGCTTATGACCCTCATTGGCATGATACCTATCTGATTGGCTTTACCGAACAAGGTGTGCAGCAATTTAACTGTCGTAAACAGATGTGTACCTCACTAGAAGGGGGCAGCTTTTTATTGGAGCCAGGTGAAATCCATGATGGTAACGCGCCAATAAAAGAGGGCTTTACCTATCGTCAACTTTATCTGCCTGTCACTTGGTTACATGACAATTTAGCCGCTTTGTTTCATGACTTGCCGGATAACTTTGAGTTTAATACTGCCCAAAATTTGATGCAGGATAAGCAGCTTACCGCCAGTATCTCAGCCGCTTTTAGTGCTTTGCATTATCAAGAGCCTGAGATCATTCGAGAAGCTTGCCTAGATCAAATGCTAGCGCACGCCAGCAAGCACCTTAGTTGGCGTCAAAAAGCTGAGCAAGATATGCTTTTATCCGCGTCAAGTGTTTGCCCTTTAGCGCTAAGAACCCGCGAGTTTTTAAGGCAAAACTTATATCAAGACATTAACCTTGAAAGTTTGGCCCTAGAGCTAGGGACAGATAGGTTTCGCTTAACGAGGCGCTTTAAAGCGGCTTTTGGATTAGCGCCCCATGCCTATTTAATTCAACTTAGGCTGGCAAAAGCCAGAGTCTTATTAGCTCAAGGCCTTTCACCTATCAGTGTGGCGAGCGATTTATGCTTTGCTGATCAAAGCCATTTAGGGCGTTGGTTTCGCAGGGTGTATCGCTTAACCCCCAGTGCCTATCAAAAACAGATTATGCAATCTCGCTAACGTTTCTTTTTTTATAAGCTTTTTAAAACAACCGCTTAGCGATTAAGTAAAGATTCAATTTATGCACAAAGCTTCCAGACTTAAAGACTCAGACGATAGATACTAGGCGCTCAAATTACCCAAGTGACAGGTGTTTCTATGTTGAGTTTATACGTGAGTTTTTCGTTATTTTCCTTTGTGGCGTCTATTACGCCAGGGCCAACCAATGTGATAGCGCTCAGTTATGGCGGTAAATTGGGAATCTTACGAGTGCTGCCTTTTATTCTGGGGGCTTCTATTGGCACAGGTTTTATCTTGTTTATGACGGCGATGGGGCTGACTCAATTTTTATTTGATTACCCTTTGGTGAAACCTGTGCTGGGTTTTATTGGTGCCAGTTGGTTGAGTGTGATGGCTTATCGATTATTTCACCTTAAAAGTGTCGAGGCTCAAGGAACGCTTGCGGATAAAACTGGGCTCAGTTGGTTTCAAGGTTGTGGATTACAGTTTGTGAACCCTAAAAGTTGGATGATGTCTGTGACAGTTGCCAGTTTATACCCTAGCCAAGGCATGAGTGAATTGCTTCACTATGTATCACTGGCGATTATTTTTGCTCTGATTGCCGTACCATGCATTTGTGTCTGGGCTTATTTGGGTAAACTGGCTAACCGTCACCTTAATACACAAACGCAGCAAGCTCGGTTGAATCAAATACTCGCCATCTTATTGTTTTTAAGTGTATGGTGGGCCTTTATTCAAGCTTGATTGGACACTGGGTCAATTGAAGTAAATGGAGGAATGACAATGGTAAGGCATCTTTTATTGGTTAAGTTTACCCTAGCAACCGGTGAGCAGGATCTGATTCAACTAGAGCAAGCTTTTTACCAATTAAAAGCGGATATTGCAGGGATAGAAAGTGTGGAGTTTGGGCTCAATACTAGCCCTGAAGGTTTAGATAAGGGCTTTACCCACGCTATTTTGATGACCTTTATTGATACTAAGGCCAGGGATGCCTATTTACCCCATGCAAAACATGAGGCCTTTAAAGCCATGTTTGTGCCCATGATTGAGGATATTTTGGTCTTTGATTACGAGGTTTAAACGTCATAAAAAAGGGAAGGAAGCTTGGTGCTTCTTTCCCTTTTTGTATGGTTAGCAGTCTATGGACACTTTATAACGCTTGATTATTTTGACACTGTGTTAGCAGCTGATAAGAGTGCTTCATCTGAGTCTTTGCTGGTAGAAGTGCCAGGAGGTGTTTGCATATATGAGACCTGATTACGCCCATTATGCTTAGCATAGTAGAGGGCATCATCGGCACTTTTGATGAGATTGTCTAAATTAGGGTGTTGTACATCTGAGATGCAAGCAACCCCAAGGCTAATCGTAATTTGTATCTTGTAAGACTGGGTGTCAAATGCAGCGTTTTCAATGGCCGAACGTAATTTTTCAGCGATGACTTGGCTGCCGTTTTTACCTGTATTAGGTAGCAGAATAATAAACTCTTCCCCTCCGTATCTTGCGACAATGTCATTTGAACGCACGGTTTGTTGGGCGATTTCAGCAAGTAATGTGAGTACGCTATCCCCAGCTTGGTGACCATAGGTATCGTTAACAAACTTAAAGTGGTCAACATCAAACAGGATAATGCTGAGTTCTGTTTGGAATTTATCGTATTGTTTTAAGTCTTGTAATAGGCGAGCTTCGAAGCTGCGGCGATTATAAATATTGGTGAGCTTGTCTTTGGTTGCCATTTCAATGAGCTCAAGCTCATATTCTTCTCTAATCTGTTGGACTTTTTTATAGCCAATGCCAATCACAAAGGCCGTGATAATGGCGATACTTGAAAGTAGAAGTAACATTCTGTCGACCCATTCCATATGGGCTTTCATGGCGGCTATCCGATCACTGATATCATAATAAAGTTCGAAAGCACCGATGAACTCGCCAGCTATCATCATGGGAACATAGACCTCGACCACATCCAGTGCCGTTATTTCACCATCTAAGGAGGTCGAGTTTTTCTTCACTAGCAAGGTAAATATTTCTCCCTTTGCCACTTGGTTATGAAAATAGCCTTTTTCGTTGACTGTGCCGATATCTTTATCTTGGGATGAATAGAGCACCTCGCCGTCATGGCTGAACACCTTACTTTTCCAGAGTAGGTAATCTTGTTCAGCCTGTTTTATATAAGTTACGGTTTCTTGTGAAATAGAGAGATGACCCTCTTTAGTGTCTTGTATGACTCTTCTTTGCATTCGGGTGGCTGCGCGAGTTGCTTCGCTTTCTGTGTTTTGAACAATCAGTTTAATAAAAGCAGGGTGAATAAAGTTGCTTTCAATGATAGGTGTGCCGATGGCGATAATAATGACACAAAGTTGGATCAAACGGACCAAGGTGATTTGGTTGATAATATGGGATTTAGTTTTGAGACCAAGATTCATTGAGAACTCTCCCTGTTGAAGACTGAGTAACTTCGATCATCATAATGCGAAAGAAGTTGGCGAAGAGGAAACTGTCCTGCATTCCAATTGATTGCCATTTAATCAATTAAGATTAGTCGGCCATGTCTAAAGGGGCAATAAGGCCTTAATGCTTTTCGATAATGCTTTTCGATCCTTAAGTGAAAATCTACTGTGCTGACGTCACTTAGAAAGAAAGATTAAAAAGAGAAACTAACAAGAAAGTTAAAATGCATGATGGAGCAACAATGGGGGAAAAGTTTGTAAGCATCGTCGTTATGGCAGTAAGGAAGTATGCTAATAACTTCTATGTTGCTCCATCATTTACAGTCTTGATCTCGTTAAAGGCACAGAGGCTTAAAATATACCTTTAGATCAGGGCTGCATCGACTTGAATCGAAGCACTAGAATAAAGTTATTGATAATCATTATCAATAACTTTATTGAGAAATTTAGATATTAATTTGAATTTTTTCTGCTTTTACCCGTGTGGCGACTTTTTTTAAGGATTGCTGTTGGCAGGGGCCACTGATGCATTCGCCTGTTTGAGGTAAGAATAAGGCTCCATGGGTCGCACACTGTAAGTAATCTTTATCTAAATCAAAAAAATCATTTTCTTGCCATTCGAGCTCGATTTGTCGATGGGGGCAGGCGTTTAAGTAGGCGTAAATGTGATTATCAAACTTAATCACAAAATAGCTAACACCTTGAAATGGATAGGTTTGAGCACTTCTTTCAGGGAGTGCGTCAATATGACAGACAGTTTGCCAACTTAAGGACATGCACTATTGCTCAAGATTATGTTGCAGTTCTGAGGAGATCTCTCTGTCCCCTTGCCAACCACTGCATAAGGCATGTTTTATTTCTGGCAATAAAATGCTCATATCTTTACTGACTGTGACTAACCAGAGATCAAGCTGTTGCCATTGTTCTTGGTTTGCTGTGTCTCTAGCGGCTTCCAAAAGTGGCTTAATATCTTGGCTCTTGGTCAGGCCTGGTAGCTGTTTATGAATGCCTTCGATGATATCGAGTTCATCGAGTAGGTCTACTATCATCATGTTTAAATTCTCTTGTTATCGCAAAAAATGTTTTGCTGGGTTATCTGCCTGAGCTTATGGCTTGAATCATGCTTGCATGGATTGAAATGAGTCTAAAATGGCCGGGTTTGAGAGTCAATTTAGTGGTTAATTTTGTTTGGTTAAATGAGGTGGTTGGATTGCGCCCAAAATGTCCTGTCTTTATAATCTGGCCATGAGTAAAACACGCCCCGTAAATAGTCCTACCAAAAAAGCATCGGCTAGCAAAAGTAAGCCGAGAAAGTCATCACCCACAAAGAAAGCCAAAGGTAAGCCATCTCGCTCCCGCGCTAAAAAGCCTATCAAACAATCTTGGTTTAAGCGGTTTTTAAAACGACTCTTTGTTATCTCTTTTATGATGGGTTTAGTGGCAGCCATTCCTGTCTCTATTTGGGTTTGGTGGCTGGATAAGGAGCTGGTACAGCATTTTGAGGGGCAGAAATGGCAAGTGCCAGCAGAAGTGTACAGCGCACCCACCTTGTTACGTACTGGGGATCAATGGCGCAAACAAGATTTAGAAAAAAGCTTACAACAAGCGGGTTATCGTTTTGGCCGTAATAGCCAAGAGGTTGGTTGGGCGGCTAGAAGCTCAATAAAAGTAAGTGCTCACTTAAGATCTTTCTCAGACCATACTGGGGATTACCCTGCTCAAAGACGAATATTTTCTTTTGAAAATGGCCAGCTTCAAATCAAGACTGTCGCAGGTCAGGAGATTAAATCTGCGATATTAGAGCCTCAGTTAATAGGTCACCTTTATGGTGGTAGTAGCGAAAGTCGTATTTTACTGTCTTATGAGGACCTTCCTAAGACCTTGATCAATGGTTTGCTGGCGGTGGAGGACAGGGACTTTTATCAGCACTTTGGTATTTCATTCACAGGGATTGCCCGTGCATTTTGGGTTAACTTTCAGTCAGGCTCTCGCAAGCAAGGGGGCAGTACCTTAACTCAGCAGCTGATTAAAAATATGTATTTAAGCTCTGAGCGAAGCTATAGCCGAAAAATTCGTGAAGTGGTGATGGCGCTCTTGATGGAGTATCGCTTTAGCAAGCAAGAAATTCTAACCGCTTATGTCAATGAAGTTTATTTGGCGCAACATGGTAATAAGGCGATTCACGGTTTTGCGGCGGCCAGTAAACACTTTTTTGCCCGTCCATTAAACGAGCTCAATATTGCTGAAATGGCGACCTTAGTCGGTACTGTTAAAGGGCCTTCTCTTTATAATCCAAAACGACATCCCCAAAGAGCACAGAAACGCCGGGATGTGGTCCTAAACCTCTTGCATGATCAAGGCTTTATTAATGACCAACAACTTAGCGTCAGTTTAGCAACCAAGCTACAAACACGTACGCAAGGTGGTACCAAAAGCCTTTATGGTGACTTCTTGGATCTTGTTGCGTTTCAATTGTCGCGAGATTTTGATAAAGCAACCTTGGCGACCGAAAGCCTGAAAATCTACACCGGTTTAGATACCAGAGTGCAGCAGGCTGTGTTGGAAAGTATGACCAGTCAGGTTAAAGCCTTAAAACAGACTAAGAAGGGCTTGAAAGGTTTACAGGGTGCGGTAGTGGTTACCGATGCTCGCAATGGTCAGGTAAAAGCGATTTTAGGCTCAAGCGATGGTCACTATACCGGCTTTAACCGAGCGTTGGCTGCGGTACGTCCGATTGGTTCCTTGGTAAAACCGCCTATTTATTTAGAAGCGATCGCGAACCAATCTTTTACCTGGTTAACCTTGTTAGAAGACGATGAAACCCGTTTTGATGTGGGGGGACAGCTTTGGCAGCCCGAAAACTTTGACCATAAGTACCATGGCAATGTGCCCATGTATCAAGCCTTAGCGAAGTCATATAACTTGGCGACCTTAGATCTAGCGTATCGTATTGGTTTTGAAGAGGTGGGAGATGCGCTGAGACGCTTAGGCGTGGAGCGCGAATTTACCATGTTCCCTGCTGTTGCTTTAGGTGCCCTTGAGTTATCGCCGTTTGAAGTGGCAAGGCTTTACCAGCCTATTGCTTCGGCGGGTGAGTCTAGCCAGCTGGGTATCGTTGCATCTGTATTAAGTAATGAAGGTGAGGTGCTAAAAGAGTTTAGGCAAGATACTAGAGTGCCTTATTCTAAGGCGGCCTTAGCCACTTTGCGTGATGGCATGCGTTTAAGCGCGCAAATCGGTACCACTCGTGCTGCACAAGCGGCTTTGCCTGAATTGGTGTTTGCCGCTAAAACAGGAACAACGAATCAGCAAAGAGACAGTTGGTATCAAGGGATTACAGCGGATTATTCCACCACCATTTGGTTGGGCGCCGATGATAACCATCCCCTTTCCATTACTGGTAGCTCTGGTGCTCAAAAGGTCTGGATAGAGATGATGAAGCGCTTAAATCCAACCTCATTAGATAGAAGCTTGCCCCAGGGAAGTGATTATTATCAGGTGAGTACGAATGAATTTAAATTGGCGGCTGATAGATGTGATGACAAACTGACTTTGTCATTTTTAGAGGGCACTGAGCCAAGTGATAAGAACTTTTGTATCTGGCCGTTTTAGATTCCTTACGTAAAAGGTAATCTCATATTCAATTTGCAAGATGAGGTGTGTGGCCTCATCTTGCTTTAATCAATTTGGCTTGAAACTGTATTAGTCTAGGTCAGCCCATTCTTTATCCGCGGCATCGACGAGTGTTTGCTCACCGTCTTTACCTGCTTTCTTATTCCATTTTGCTAAGGTATCACCCCAAAAACCGTTGTAATACAGGTGGTTTTTACCATTGATAATTTTGTAGCTAAGGGGATCGACTTCTACTTTATCACCATCCAGCATGGCCCAAGCACACCAACCACCATAGGCTGGTACATACTTTTCTGGGTCTTGTGTGAAGGCGATGCGGTTTTCTTCATTTTCAAAATAGTAGACCACCTCATTATGCTTAATTTGTAACGCTGGGTAACCTTTCATTGGCTGCTCAGTGAAATAGCTCACCGGATCATAGCCTTCTAAGGCAAGTTGATTTCCATCAATGTTAAGTTTTTTTGCACTTAATGAAGCACTCATGATGAAAGTAACTATGATCAGCATGAGTTTAGGGATAAGTGTCAGTTTTGAGTCAAATATGCGTCTATTTTTCATGATTTCTCCTATAATTTAAGTCTTTGAGGTGAGAAATGATTAAAGGTTCCCGCTTTTTTTCTTTTTTATCCGTAAGTTTTCATGAGCCTAATAATTGAATATGCTTTAGTTTAGTGCTTAAGTGATAAATAAATGCAGTCTCATTCATTTAATCCGAAATTGGGCGTTATGTCTTACTTAAAAGAAATTTATAAATATCTCTTCTTTTTCACCATGATAGGTTTTCACGGATTTGTTTCAGCGGATATTGGTGCTTCATGTGATCGCTTAACGGCAACAGGAAACTCTGAATATCCCCCTTTTTTATGGCGTAAAAATACCGATTCAGACCAACTGATGGGAATTAACCAGCTTATTATTAATGAAATTAGTCAGCGCTTAGGTAAACCAATTGAATTAAAGCACACAGGGCCTTGGTCAAGGGCACAAAGGGAAGTATTTAGTGGGCGAATTGATTTGATGGCGGGGGTTTTTTATACCAAGCAAAGAAGTTTAAAAATGGACTATATTCAACCGGCATTTTTAGAAACGCAAAGTGTGGTTTGGACAAATACTTTAGCCCCCTTTAATTACGATAATAGGTACAGCTTAGAAGGTAAGCTTGGCGCCACTGTGATTAACAATAGTTTTGGCCAAAAGTTTGATCAGTACGCCGCGAGTAATTTACAAATTGCCACGGTTGCCAGTATAGAGCAGGCGTTTAAAATGCTTCTAAATCAAAGGGTTGATTATGTTTTGTATGAAGAAGCGCCCGGTAACGCTTATATTCAGCAGATCTGGCAGTATTTTCCTTTTGAAGTACAAGATCCGGCGATTAGTAGTGAAGGTTTATACTTAGCCTTTTCTCAAAGTTCTCCTTGTAATACACAGGCCCTAAGAGACAGTTTGGCTGTTATCATGCAGGATCTAACCCATGAAGGCTTTTTTGAGAAAATGAAGGAAAAAGGCAGCGCGCAATGGCTGCTGAAATGATGGACTGATTAAATTAAATGGTAAAAAGGCGCTAATGAGCGCCTTTTTTATGTCTCTTTTTTATGTCTCGCTTTTTTATGGCTTAGTGTTCTTTAAGCCTTTAACAGTGACTGGTAGAGGTTGAGCCAAGTTGCTGTCGTCTGTTGCCAGCTAAAGTCATATCTCATTCCATTTAGCTGTCGTTGGCGCCAAGCTTGTGAGTGATTGAAGCAATCCATCGCTCTAAATAAGGTGTCTTTCAAACTGCTGGTATTGGCTTGTTCGAAAACAAAGCCATTAGCCGCGTCACCTGATTCAAACACGGTATCAGCCAGACCTCCGGTTTTTCTCACCAAAGGCAAGGTACCGTATTTTAGCGCGTAAAGCTGGGTCAGTCCGCAGGGTTCAAAGCGTGACGGTATTAACAGGCTATCAACTCCAGCTTGGATCTTATGTGAATAGGCTTCGTCATAACCGATTCGCACAGAAACTTGGTCTGGATAGTCGTTTGCTAGCTGTAAAAATGCCTGCTCCAAACTGGGGTCACCTGAGCCTAGGAGAATAAGTCGCGCACCATGATTGAGCACATCTGGCATGGCATCTAATACTAGATCTAGGCCTTTTTGCTCGGTTAATCGGCTAACAACCCCAAAAACTGGCTTGCTCAGGTCAGGTGAGAGACCGTTCTCAATGAGTAAATCTTTTTTGTTTTCATCTTTCAGATCGAGATTATTAATGTCATATTTTTGTGCAATATTGTTATCAATTTCAGGCGACCACTCGTCATAATCCACGCCATTTAGAATACCGTGTAATTTATCTTGATGGGCTCTTAACGTACCATCAAGACCATCGCCGTATTCGGGGGTGAGTATCTCTTTGGCATAGGTGGGACTGACTGTGGTGATGGCATCGCTGTAGACCAGTGCTGCTTTTAAGGTGGAAAATTGCCCATAAAATTCCATGCCATGTAAATCAAGTAATTCATTGGAAAGGCGGACACCAGAATAAAGAGAAAGAGGGAAACTGCCGTTATATCTTAGATTATGGACTGTGCTGACAATGGGAATGTGCTCCATTTTCCAGCTTTTTAAATAGGCCGCAGCTAACCCTGTTTGCCAGTCATTGAGATGAAGAATATCGGCTTGCCAACCGAACAAATTACCTTGGCTGGCAAGTAAAGCCGTAGCCCAAGAGAAAACCGCAAAGCGGATATGGTTATCGGCATAGTCTTTGCTGTATTGATCTAGATAAGGGCTGCCGCCACGTTCAAATAAGCCTTGGCATTGAACCAGCCAAATAGGGATGTCAGACGCGGGAATAAGGGTTTCCAATAACAGAATGTCGCCACATCCAAAGGGGTTACCTAAGTTAATGGTTCGCTGCACGGGCGCAAGTTTTTCAAGGATTCCTTGGTAAGCAGGCATGATAAGACGAACATCTTGTCCTGCTTGTCGCAATGAAATAGGGAGAGCGCCTGCTACATCAGCAAGGCCACCTGTTTTAATTAGCGGGTGAATTTCAGAAGCGGCGAAGAGTACTTTTATCATAGGAACCTTATGAGGTCAGTCGAATTGAGAGTCTTTATATAAAATACGATATTTAGTGGATTAAGTTAATACACAATTAAAACATTGGGTTAAGGAACCTACGAATAAGTCCACCCGCCTCAGCGTGTGGATAAAAGCATCTAGATTTATGGCGAGGGGCGCAACTTAATAGTTATTCTATTGATAAGGTCCTCAACGTAAAGGTAGCGCTTTTAGACCACGCCCTGCGGGTCTTTGTATAATACCTATTTGGTATTTGAGAAAAAATGTCACTCTACGTTGTCCCTTCTCGAAAGGTGCCGACATTACGTCAAAGTGACGCCTTGTGTGACAATTTTTCTGATAAGACTGAGAAGAGGTGACTTAATCTCAGGTTCCTTAATATAAATTATTGTGTTTTGATAGAAAGATACCCGACTGAAGGAATACTGCATTACTTGATCACCTTGATCGAAAGCGAATAGACAAAGTTAAATAATAAAGGGTGGAATATGGATTTAAATACCGCGCGAATGAAAACCTTAGCTCTTGTTCTGGCAGGGGGAAGAGGCTCAAGATTAAAAGATTTAACCGATTATCGCTCCAAGCCTGCAGTGCCAATTGCAGGTAAATACAAAATTATCGACTTTCCACTCTCAAATTGCATTAATTCCGGCATTCGAAAAATGGCGGTGCTAACTCAGTACCGATCCCATACGCTTAACCAGCATGTACAACGTGGCTGGAACTTTCTTCGATCTGATTTTAATGAATTTATTGAGCTTTGGCCGGCCCAGCAACAAACCGGTGAAGACTGGTATCGCGGTACTGCCGATGCAGTATTTCAAAACCTTAAAATGATTAAAGAGCTAGACAGTGAATATGTCCTGATTCTGGCAGGTGATCATGTTTATAAACAAGATTACAGCAAGATGCTGCAAGAACACATTGACTCTAAAGCAGATGTGTCAGTTGCTTGTATTGAAGTGCCAGTGGCAGAAGCCGATCAATTTGGGATTATGCATATCGATGATGAGGATAATATTATCGAGTTTGCTGAGAAACCGTCGAATCCTCCGACTATGCCTGGTAAGCCTGATGTGTCTTTGGCAAGTATGGGCATCTATATTTTTAATACCAAGTTCATGATTGAGAAGCTAGAGCTGGATGCAAATGACAGCAATTCTAGCCATGATTTTGGTAAGGATTTGATTCCACTTTTTATTGATTCTTGCAAGATAAAAGCCCATCACTTTAGCCATAGCAGTATTCCTAATGAGAGTTATCCAGACAGTGCTTATTGGCGAGATGTGGGTACCTTAACGGCGTATTGGGAATCCAATATGGACCTGACTAAGCTAGTGCCTGAACTGGATTTATATGATGATTCTTGGCCGATTCGTACGGCACATTATCAAAGACCGGCAGCCAAGTTTAATTATAATTATGAAGAACGAATCGGTACGGCCCTTAACTCAGTCGTATCAGCGGGTTGTATTGTTTCAGGTGCGACAGTTGATAAATGCATTTTATTTAATAATGTGAGGGTGAACTCTTATTCGACGGTGAATCGTTCTGTGGTCTTACCTAACTGTGATATTGGTCGCCATTGTCGTTTGACTAAGGTGGTGCTTGATTCTGAGTGTAAGCTGCCTGAGGGCACCATTATTGGTGAAAATGCAGAAGATGACAGCCGTCGTTTTTATCGTAATGAAGATGGCATTACTCTGGTGACTCAAGCCATGATTGAAAAGCTAGCTGAAACAGCTTAACGGCCCATCAGTAAACTGTAAGTTAAAGCATCAGTAAAACCATAAGCGGCAACCTAGGTTGCCGTTTTTTGTGGTTTTAATTTAAGGCTTGTGACAAGGGTTTTAGTGTCTTTATGGTAAGACTTTTACCATCTCATAGCCCACTTTCTTAAGGTGACTTTGCACGCTTTGCGAGCCAGATAAATGCAATGCACCGACGACCACAAAATAACTGCCCCCTGTTTCTAGGTAGGTTTGAATTCTGCTTGCCATAACCTGGTTTCTTTTATACAAAAGCTGTGACATTAAAGGGGCTATATTAGGCTGTTCTATCAGGTCTTTTTGACTGTATTCATCCAAGCCTTTCGCGTCAGCGCTTTGCCATAAGGTCGCCATTTGTGTGAGTTGTTCTTGGCCTTGATCTAATTGTGAGAGGGCGAGGGAAATCGCGGCAGTTTGAGCCGATAAGCTAGCGCCATTGATCGCGTTAATTTGCTCTTCTAGTGTTTCTAGCTCTAAAACGGTTTTTGCCTTTTGCTGTGCTCGTTTAATAAAAAATTGATCGACCCCTAATGCGGTTTGAAAATCCGTCTGGGCAAATTGATAACTGCTTATCATTTCTAAGATGAGCCAAGGTCTTAGCCTTAGGAAGGTTTGCATATCCATCCCTTTGCGCTCTGCAAAAGGTTGTAATTGGCTTATTTCCTTATCATTAAAAAGATTCGCTAGGGTCTCGTCTTCATCGAGCCAAGTGAGTGCCGCAATGTGTTTTTGAGCGTCAATGGGGTTCAAGGCCAGGATGTTTAGCTCGACCACAAGCTTGTTCACTGAATCAAAAGCGTCAAGGTAGGCTGGAGCAAGAGGGTAAAAGGTTTCATTGAGAGCATGAATGGAGCCAACTAAATAGAGGTTGGCTTTCTCTGTTTTAATTTGCCACATGAAAGGGGCGACAACTGCTTGATTTGCTATTGAATAGCTATAAGATGCATTAAAAAGCAGTAAAAAAGTCAGCAATCTTTTAAGTGGTAAAATTCGATTTATCATATTTTTATATAACAAAAGTTTAGTGTGAGTAGATTCCGTTATCCCCGCAAGCTGTGGATAACCCTATTAGTGTCTTTGTGATAACTATTTCAATCCCAATAACTACGGGCCTTTAGACGGATATGTTCAAATCTTCTTCAGTGTTGAATCTAAGAAGAAAATTATCATTAAATTGTATGTTTTTTCATCATTTTTAAGCCCTTATGACTTTGAAATGATTATAAATTTTTACTAAGCAGGTGAATTAATGTTTACGGGTATTGTTCAGGGTATGGCTCTGGTTGAGCAGTGTCAAGAAATGGGGACAAACAAGCGTTTGGTGGTGCAGTTCCCTAAAAATTCTATGGATAAACAGCAGTTAGGGGCAAGTGTTGCTATCAATGGTGTCTGTTTGACTGTGGCTGAAGTTGATCAGGACAAGGTAAGTTTTGATGTTATCGATACCACTTTGGCGTTAACCAATTTAGGGGCTATTCAAGCTTTAGATAAGGTGAATTTTGAACGTGCCGCGAAGATGGGCGATGAAGTGGGTGGGCATGTCATGTCGGGTCATATCATGTGTGCCATTGAAGTGCTGCAAGTACGTACCCAAGAAGACAGTTATCGCATTCGCTTTGTGGTAAAAAAACAGACTGGTTTAAGCCATGATAGTAGTGATGTTGATGCCATGAGATACCTTTTTGATAAAGGTTATGTGGGCTTAAATGGGTCGAGTCTGACGATTTGTGATATCGGTGAAGACTGGATTGAAATCTCTTTGATTCCTGAAACTTTACGTCTGACAACCTTTGGATTACTAAAGGTAGGAGACAGGGTTAACTTGGAAATAGATAGCCATACTCAAGCAACAGTCGATACGGTTGAACGTATTTTGCAGCAAAAAGGTCTTAAATAATTTTTGTTAAATAGCCAGATAAGTAATGAGAGAAGTAGGTAGGAATAGATATTTCTACCTATTTTTTTTGCCTTTTTTTAATCAAAGTTTTTTATTAATAGCCTTTCATTAACAACCTTTCGTTAATATATTGTCATTAAGTTTTTAAATGTATTTATTATCCATTACCTATATTTCGTTTAATTTAATAATTAATCAAAATATCAAATTTGAATAATATTAAATTCATATAGATTAACTTTTATCTTAATATTAACTTAATGGTAACCTTAGTGTGAAGATATTATGAATATTAGGTTTTTAGTTTGAATAATTATTCGAATGATTAGATTCTTGTCAAAGTTATTAAACAAGAATTTATCATTTTAACGAGAAGTATTATGCCAACCTATGATTCCTTTATTGCTAAAAAAACATTAACGCCTCTTAATGCAGAGATATTAACCATTTTTTCAAATGCAAGTTTAGTCTGTGATAGTAAAACGCCAGCACAACTTGTACGCGATGAACTTGCGCCTTTGGGAAAAGAGGGTGTAGACAAAATATCGGATGTTTATGATAGAGGGCATGATTTAAAAAAAGGTAGGGCAGGTGAGAGCGATATTCAAAGTTGGATAATTGCAAAACTCAAACAAGAAATTCAAGATTATATGGCGCCGATGAGATCGCTAAGTATTCCAAAAGACGCGCCACCAAAAATAATAGAGCCGTCTTTAGTCGATAAAATTTTACAGCAAATAATACAGCTGATTCCTCAGGTTGTAAGCCGTGTTTTGGGTAAGGTGATCCCCTTAGTGGGTGATGCTGTGAGCATATTTAAGCAAATTAAAACCTGTGTTCAACAAGCTTTTTTATATGTAAGAACCCGTTCATTAAAGTCTTTATCTGCTTTTCCTCTGGCTGGCGACGTGATCGAAATTTTACGCGGAAAAGTGGGGGAAGCCAGTGTAAAAAGTGCCGCAACGAGTTTGTGCTCTGCCGCGTCATTAACGGCGACTATTTTAACGTCAGGGGCTTCCAGCCTGTTCACAAGTTTTGCTACTGCTGTGATTGAAATGTTTTCATTTTTTAAAAGTATTATTCAGCGTGAAATGGCTAGATCACGCTTTAGAACTTTTGTCACTGAATGCAGAAAATATAAAATGATGCGTTTAACAAATAAAAGTTTTGAAGCCTGGTTTAAACAATCAATGATAGATATTCCTGTGATTGCTGCCTATTTTGTTAATATGCCACTTTTTAGTTCGCCTTATAATTTTTTAAAACTCGTTGAAGGAAAACCTAGGCCTGCATTAAAAGGTATAAAGCTTTCTTCGACTGCTAAAAGTGCAATCACTTCAGGTGATAGTTTAAAACCAATTAGTCATGAATCTAATTTAACTGCATACCGTGCATTACAAGCTGAAGCAAAACTTTATATTGAAGATGGGTTAGAAATACAAGGTAATGATCTTAAATCGATGCCACAGTTTAATGCGGCAAGAGGTATAGATAATTATATTATGACGCCAGATTTCCTAGATGGGATTATTGATGAGGCTTTATCTGAGGCTGATGAAGAAGATTGGTTAGAAACCGTGCTCGATGTTCTTTAAGGCTATAAGGCTTAAAGGATTAACAAGCTCTAAAAGCCCTTCACTGGGCTTTTTCCTGTGTCGCTCACTATCATGCATTTTCCCTAGTTGATTTATCCCTATCTTCATAACCTTTGCGAGAAAGTTACGTTTTTCAATCTGAAAATTTGAGCTTGAATGAGCCGTATTTTTACCTTGTAGGACGTATCACTCCACCCAATCACAGGGACTTTTCTGTGATTTAACAAAGGTAAAGATTATGGCTAAGAAACAAGCTAGAACAGAATTCCAACGAGGTGTGGATGATGTTTTAACCGAAGCGATTAATAATAATCGCCAAGCGCGAGAGTTTATACTCAGACATACAGGCAGAATGGCAAAAGAAATTGAGGACCGTTTTGGCTCAGATCTTGTGCAAGTTTATATCAAGGGTAAGTCTTCGTTAAAACTGAAAAAACTCAATGATGTAAAAGCGAATTCCAAAGAAGAACACGCTGAGGAAATAGGCTGGAGTGACTTTGATAATCAAATCATCATTAACCCTTATATTCCCAGAGCTTGGTGGTATGAAATCTTTAATCAGATTCACTGCTATATTCGTGACGAGTATTTACCTTCGGTAAGAGACCTCTTTTTTGTCGATTATCCTGAAGAGGTCCCCGCCGGTGGTTATCTAGCAGATCACATGCAGCGTGTCCCTTTTGGCGAAAAAATAGAGAAGGAAATTGGCTTTAGTGGGCCAGAAGCGACCTTGCTTCATGCTAAAAAAATGCAAAGTAATGTGCTGCTATGCCTAGCTCAAGAATACCTACACCCCCTCAATGCATTTGATAATACCCGCACCGTATTTGCTCAAAATTTAAACTTAGATATTAACTTCATGAAAGAAAAATTCCGTGAAGCGAATAACTTTTTCCCGCCATCCGTCATTGTTTTAAAAGATAAAAACGGTAAAAAAATCAAAAAAGACAGCTCCGTTTGGATGAACTGTACGATAGGGAAGTTTTTACTTTATCGCCTGATTGTCCGTTATAGCGCGCCAGGTGTTGACTACAATGGTGTCAAAATTCGTGATGATGTCGGGGTTGATAGAGCCAAGTTTAGGGGAGAGGTAATCGATATCTCTATTCCTCGCCGTGAAAGTGAAGAAACCATTAACTATTGGCGTCGGTTTAAAGATGATCTGCGTGGTTTAAACAACACCAATACTTATATGCGTTCTTATATATCGGCTAAAAAGCAGAAAGATATTGATGAAATGCGTGCGATTCGTATTCCAGGTTGGGCATATCAGCTGCAAGAAAACGTGATGATGTTGCACGAGGTGCTGACTTATAGCAGTAACTCAGCCCATAAATTTTACAAGCGTCTAGAAAGAGCCTGGCCTGCTTTGAGTGCGATTCAAGAGTCTTCTGAAAAAGATTCAAATAGTCCCTTGAACGCTAACTTGTTTAAGTTTATTGGTGAGTTAAAGGCGAATTATGATGCTTATCAACATAAGCCTGCTATTCAGTCTTTTTATAAGCAGCTCGGCTCCATTTTAATCAATGACTATCAATGGGATAAGTTGAGTCCAACATTAAAGACGGAATTGCTCACCAAATTTTTACCGAATACTAAAAAGAATCCTCCAACTTATCAAAAAGAAATTGAAAACATGCTCATCAATTTCAATGTGGAAAAAGACGGTAAGGATGCTAAAAACAGCGCTAAAAATATTCTGCTAAAAGCCTTCTCCGTGGACGAGTCAAAATTTAAAGACAAACCAAAAGAAGCACTTATCGCAGCGAAAAAAGCGTCAGCACAAGCGATTGAAAATTATGAGGAGCTGCTAAAACATCTCTTTATTGTGAATAAGAGCAATCAAGCTTTTGGGGAAAAGTTTAAGCTCAATATGAAACAAATAGAGCAAATTAACCACTTTAGGCTGGCCCTTGAAGGGAGCTGTAATACCAAGGTGAATTGCTGGGACGAAAAGTCAAAGCCACAAAAGAGCCAAAAAGAGATAGATTCCCATAAAAAGATAATAACGACACAAGTCTGGGGGCTGGGAATTATCGAGGATATTGGCTCTTTATCCGATGGACTTCCTTTTGATTCCTTTAATCAAGGTCTGGTCTTTTCTGATGAGTTTGACTCTTCTGTCAAAGAAAAGCAGGAGGATGCGGTGTGTTATTTCTGCGGCATTATTGGCAGCCAATTAGACCTTGTCGGGCGAATGCATTTAAAAGATGCCAAAGATTTAGCTTTTAATTACTACTTCCCTGTCGTCCAGCTTTATCTGAAATGTAGCAAGCAACAGTGGGCAGAATTGCCTCAGCTCTTTAAAGATAAAAGCTTTGTATTTAGTAAAGACTACTTCACTTGCGAGGATAAGCGCTTTGGCGATCATGTTATTCAAGTGAATTTTGTTGATCAAGATGAAGAGAAGAAATGCATTGCCTTTGACCAAAAAAATGCTGACTTAGAGAAACAACTGGTTAGTAAACGTGTTAACGATAGGTTAGAAATTAATACCCTGTGTCATACAGCAGATGAAGCCTATTCTTTTTTAGAGCATATGAACGCCAAACTTATGCAAGAACTAGTCGGCTTGCGCCAAAGTTTGAGAGAAGACGAAACCAAGCTAAGTCGCTTGAGTAAAGCAAATCAACAGAGAGGAGAATGTATTAAGCTAACTAAAATCATTAATGGTGCAAAAGACATAGTTAAAGAAATTGAAGACTGTCGAGAGCATTTAATTAACTTATATATTCAAATGCACTTTATTCGCAGCCTGCTAGATACCGCTGATAAAAAGGGTCACATCCGTGACTTGCAAAATGCCGTGGTGAGTTTAGGGAACGCGATAGATGAGGCAATCAAACAAGCTAAAACTAACCTTTATGATGATAAAAACTCAGCAGATACACTAAACGCATATGGGGTAGATAAAGCGCAGGTTCATAACCTTATGAATATGTTAGCAGAGCTTAAAAAGCTGATTACAGCGATCACGCTAAACTCACCTAAAACCCATAAGAAGCCAGCTGACCTTAATACAGATCTAAAAGGTTATGCTGAAGATTATGAGGCGGGTCAGAAAGCCCTTATTTTTGCCCGTCAATATAATGATCGTAATCTTCTTATTGGTCACCTTCCTTATCGTATTCTCAGAGAAGAATACATTAACGAATATTTCCATTTATACATTGGTCAGCTTAGAGACTTTTACCTGCTGCATTGGCTCGATCATGAGCGTACTCAGTATAAGGCGAATATCACCAACTTTAAGACCCAGTTAACCCGTTGGCGAGATAAATCTCAAAACAATGAAACTCATTAGATCGACCAACTGACCTATTAGAATTGGAGAAAATATTATGGCTAAAAGTAGAACGGCATTTCAGCGAAAAATAGACGATGTATTAACTGAAGAATTCAATAATGTCCCCACAGTTAGAGCATTTTTATTAAAGAAAATTGATAAATTAACTCAACATTTGGAAGAGAAATTTGGTGATGATGTTAGGGTTTTCATTAAAGGCGGCTCTTCACTCAATATCATGAAAAAAGTGAAATCAGATATTGATCCTGATAAATGGAGTGACTTTGATAATCAAATTGTGATCAACCCTAACTTACCGATTTATCGTTGGTATCAAATTTTTTCTGAAGTTCATAACTATCTTAAAGAAGAATATATGCCCATCTTTCAGCAAGATTGGGAGACCTTTTTAACCTGCAATCGTAAAGAGCTAGATAACTACCAACAAGAAGGTTTGCAACTCTTTAAAGGTGAGTTTATTGATAATAAGGTACTGGATTTTCCGACACTTGAATTTTCTGTCAAAGATAATGGCAGTTTTAGTGCTGGAGCGAAGGAGACTGATGAAAAACGACTTGAAACCATGCCAAGCTCAAAGGACGAGGTGACGACGAGCAAGCAAGATAAAAAACAAGAAACGTCTTTAAATTCAAACTCAAAGGATGAAGTGACGACAAGCAAACAGAATGAAAAAAAAGACACCTCAACTGAACCTGAAAAAGAGGTAAAAACTCACCCATTACATCTCACTCTTCTAAAGGGTTACCAAAGTAATATGGTATTCAATTCGGGGACTGTATTGCTTCATCCGCTTAACCATTTTGATAATGCCATGCTATTACCTGGCATAGATAAAGAAGTAGAAAAGGTATTAAAGAAGCAAGGTTTACATCCAGATGATATTTTTTATAACAGCTTTTATCCGCCAGCACCTATGCCGTTAGATGCGACGTTAAATGCTAATGAAAACCCTTATTCAAGTTCAATTTTAGTGAATAACAGTATTTCTAAGTTTGTTTTATATCGCGTGATAGTGCGATATGTAACAGATCAATATTCCTCTGAAGGTGAACCCAGATGCTCTGGCGGTGATGATTATAAGTTAGGGCCTGACCATAAAATGTTTGGTCCGACTTTGGCTAAATTTCGGGGGGAATTGTTGGATGTGAGTATTCCACGAAGAGACTGCTATGAAACGATTCAGCAATGGGCGCAAGTGAAAACCATGCCTGTGTTATACCAAGCTGCCCCTAAGCATTCTGGCACCTGGTTAAATGTGCCGGATTGGCGCTATCAATTAAATGAAAACGTCTTATTGATATTGGAAGTTTTTAACGAAATCTCAGGCTCACCCCATAAATTTTTCAAACGTGTTTTACGTGGTTGTAATGCGGTGAATGCGATTAATGAGAGTTATAAAAAACGCTTTTCAAATACGTCTAAAGAGCTACAAAGCCTAGAAAACAGCATCAGTATTAAAAGCTTTAATACGGCGTTTAAGGTGTTATCCAATCATAAAACTTTAGGCTTTTTACGCCCCTTGGTGAAGGATTTATTTGATACGGTTCAAAATGACTATGGTTGGAAAAACCTAGCCAGCAGCATGGCTAAATTTAAGATTGATAATGCGGTGGATGTTGACGCGATTATTGGTAAAGACATTGAAGCGTCATTGAACAAAAACTGGTTGGCACTACAAAACGAAAAACCAGATAAAAGTTCAGTAAAAACCTATGACGATATTTTGCTTAAAGAAGTGAAAAATAATGATAAGGATAAACGTAAACAAGAAGAAAAAGATGCCGATTATGAAAATGCGAAAATGATGCTGGCCTTTATGCGTTTTTATCAAAATACGCATCAAGCATTTTCGACTCAATTAGTATTTTCAGATAAGCCTAAATCAGGATATGACATTAAATTTTTGAATGATTTTCGTTCAGAGTTAGAAAACCAGCCAAAGATACACCAAGCCACTCTGTGCGGTGTGTTAAGCAGCATGGTGCATACCAAGGTTATGACAGGGGAGTCTAGCTTTCATTATCATCTGCCTTATGTTGAGCTTTTTGTCACCATGGATGATAAAGACCAAGTTAAAACCTTAAGTCACGCTTTAAAAAGCATGGGGAGTATCCAAGCCCTAGGCGATCCTGTGGTGTTTGATAAGGATGACTTTAAAGCGCTTCCTTCTTTGACAGTACAGCTTAAAGCTTTTGCTTTACCTGTCGTTATTCGTATTTTGGATGTAATGGATAGCAAAAATGCGTTGAATAAAGGGGATGAATTTGAAAGTCTTGAAGTGAAATCCGCTCAAGATTTACGCACCGTCCGCTTAAAGACAAGTGGTGTGAGAGGTCAGTTATCTAGGTTATTTGATATGTCTAATGGCGTGACAAGTTTAGATTCAAATATAAAGGAACCGCAAAAGTATATTCCTCTTAAAGATCAACTTGATAAGGATTTAAAACAGTTTTCTGAAGAGACTCAAGATCTGATTGAAAGTGCCAATGCCAATAGCTATAAAAAACAGCTGCATTATAGCTTTAACCCTTTTAGTACCGTCTGCTTTATTCGTAAAGATGCGAGTGAATATCGAATTCTGTTAGCCCCAGAAGCGATTAAGCATATAGAAATGAAGCTAACTTATATTGAAAGTTATTATCAGACCCATTGGCTAGATCATCACCGTAAAGCGTTTAAGGAATGTATTACACGCTTTCCGGCTAAACGTATTGACCAAGCCAAATCAAATATCGATATATCTTCAAACCTGTTCGAATATAAACCTAAGCTTAACTTCTCTGCGATTGCCAGCTCGGACTTTTCTAAGCCTTTGCAATTTCAAGAAACAGGCGCGCAGCAAGTGGTTACGCAAATTAGAACCATGGCAAGCTGGGCTAATATTGGGGGAGACATTGCACCCTTGCTCATGTCTCAGTTGTTGCAGTTCCCGATTGAGGTCGCTTCTGCCAGATCTCCTTTAGATGTACAGCAAGGTCGTCTGACACAAATTCATCGATTTGATCATATCTTGGATCCTAATTTTGGGTTGGTGGCGATGAATCCAAATGGGTTTAATTTAAATCTAGGGAATGTAGTCCAGCATTTAGTCAATCAAACAGATTGTATTCGCATTGCAAAAATTGGTAATCACTATTGGGTTCGAGATGCGAATGGCAACCTGACCGATACAGATAGAGACGGTAACTGCTTTTATAGTGCTGTCATGAGCTATATCGTCAACAGCCCACAGCTATCAATCCAGAGCCTAAGAACCGCGCTGGCGGATTATGCTGAGATCCAACGTAATGCCCCTTATCAAGGGACTAATAGGTTGCAATACATCATTGAT
Organism: Marinomonas sp. MED121; assembly: GCF_000153025.1. Classification (GTDB taxonomy): domain Bacteria; phylum Pseudomonadota; class Gammaproteobacteria; order Pseudomonadales; family Marinomonadaceae; genus Marinomonas. The sequence continues at coordinate 1,076,570 of NZ_CH672429.1, read as the reverse complement.
AATATTGGGGCGATTGAAAACAGCTTTAGACCGAATGTGGGCTATCATGAAGTCGCAGTGCGTGATGTCGAAGCCTTACATAGGGGGATTATCCGTAATTTAAAAGGATACCTTCTTGATGGTGGTCGTAACTTGGAGCAAGATAGGTCTTTTTTGCATGAAATCTTACGAGATGCCAATGCCATCGATAATTGGAGCCAAAAAAGGCAGGACTTAATTCGTATGGCAAGACTGTTTGTATTATCCGGAGATAGGCCTAATGGGAATACCATACCGAGTGATCAAGAATTAGCTCTGGTATAAAAGAGCTGGCTCTGGCTTAAAGAGCAAAGCTAAAAAAGGCTTATCTAGTTTAACCTAAGCCCATCTATGCTAAATAGATGGGCTTTTTCGATTTAATCATCTTGTTAGAAAGTATGTTATTTCCCTATAAAGGCCCTTGTGTTTAATGATAAAATTGTTTGCTATCAAGTAATTAAAAACGCTTATTGAGAGACTTTAAAAACTCAAATAGCCTGTACATACTTGACGTTGAACTTTCTTATTTCCAATACGACAGTGCTTTTTAGGGGTTAATATGGACGAAGTATCGTCATTAGTTAAAGACAGTTTAACGTTTTATCGACATCATATCGGCGCGATTAGTCGCATCATTTTACCCTGTATTATTCCTCTTAATCTGCTTTATGCACTAGCGGGCGTGTATAGCGATGACCTTAATCAGCAATTTTGGTTGACCTCCACTGTGGGCTTGATTGTTTATCCTCTTTATCAGGGGGCGCTCATTGCTTACATGGCCTCTGTTATTTCTGGTGACCCTCTCACAAGAGGGCAGTGTTATGGGGTGGCACTCAATTATTGGCGGCCCCTCTTTTTACTGTCTGTGCTCGTGAGTTTAGCCCTTATGACAGGCCTCTTTTTGTTTATCCTACCCGGGTTTTACATCATGGCGCGGCTCGCATTTTCAGAGTTTTATTGTGTGCTCAATAAGCAGGCCCCTTTTACTGCCTTAGAAGCAAGTTGGAATGCCACCAAAGGCATAGAATGGCGCATTCTATTAGGGGGAGTAACCCTGCTGTTAATTACCTTGCTTCCCGTATGGCTCATCGAAAACTTGTTTGCCTTACTTGCATTAGAGCACGTCATCATCACCTTTATTATCAGTGTGTTTGAATCCTTGTTATGGGTGACTCTGACCGTATTTGCCTACCGCGTATTCTGCTTGAACCAAGCTGTGAATAAATAACCTTTTAAACCTTAGCTGAATCATGAGTGCCCAAAACAAAGTGGATAAGCTGACATGCTATCCACAGATTCTGTGAGCTTTCAGGGTTAAAGCCTGTGGGTTACTCCACTTAACACAATAAAATCAGAGGTTAAGGACGTTGCCTCCAGCGCCTGTGTATTAAAAGGAACTCGGCGAGTGTTATGTGTTATCGCCATGAAGGAACTCACCTGCAATTTTTAAAGTGAAATATGAGAGTAAAACGATATAAGAAGTAACAACAAAAAGCATTTGAAATGTGGATAAAGAGGCGTAAGATCATGAGCTTATATGCACACACAAGGATTGTGGTCTTTTGAAGAGACATCCTCGTGCGGCCTAGAGTATTAATTGTTAAGGCTAATAAATGAAAAAAACTTTGTTTAGATTGGGTGTTATTGTTGCTATCTGTGTTATTGCATATTTTGTTGTAATAACTTCGTACCTTATTAATTTTGGTTCTGCTTGGAGTTCTGAACAAGGCGACTGGGGGACTTTTGGTGATTTTGTTGGTGGTACGCTTAATCCATTAATGAGTTTTATGGCATTAATTGCGCTTCTCTACACTATTGTTTTGCAAAGTAAAGAGCTTGAATTAACTAGAGTGGAATTAACACGATCAGCAAATGAAAGTGTTAAGCAATCAAAATATTTTGCATCTCAGCAGCAGAGAGATGATACTTATCGTTTGATTTCAAAACTTTCAGATAGAATTAATAATACATATAATAATAATAACTTATCTGGGAATAAATCAATTCATGCAGCATTAATTGGTCAATTAGATGTTCACGAAAATGATGCCTTTTATCATTTAGTTGACGACATGGATGACCCATTATCACAGGGCTATAGCATTGTTAAATATTTAGAGTCTGATTTGATTTATTTGTCAGATTTAATTAATGAGTATGAAAAAATATCTAAAGAAATTTCTTCAGAGAAAACACCTTTAAAACTTTTTTATAAAAAAGAATATGAACACTTAGTTACAAAGTTTTGTGAGCTAAAGTGGTTTGATAGAAAATTATCTGATTTTTATGTGAGTTGATTTTTTAATATAAAGTTATTATTTTTTTATGAAATTAAGATTTTATCTGAGTTTTTAATGTATTGAGATTTTTATGAGAAAAGAAATACCAGCTCCTATTATTGCTGTTTTATCTGAGAGATTACCTTCTATTGAATCTCATACAAGTATAAACAATCTTTTTTTATTTGCAGATGCACCTGGTGAAGTTCCAGAAGGTGCTAAACCTGCAAAAGTTCAAACTTGGTTACGTCATATAAATAAAGAATCTGACCTTCCATTACAAATACTTGGTAAGCTAATAGAGCCGTATATGGAATATTCTGGCGATGAAAGCGAAGATGAGGATGTTTTTGGGAATAATAAGGTTGATAAAAGGATAAGCCTAAAACTTAAATTAGTATCTGCTCTAGAGCGTTACAACTTAAGCTATTTAACTGGTGGTATTATTTCAGATGGCAGTTCCGCTCCTAGTAGATCGTTAGCTGAATTAATCAAAGGTCGTGATATCCCTACTATTGAGTCGGAATTTAATAGAGCTTTGAATAATGTAAGCTCTGAGCCGAGAGAGGCTGTATCAGCAGCATGCAATATTCTTGAATCAATATTTAAAGTTTACATATCTGATGAAGGTTTACCTATGCCATCAAAACAAGATCTTAAAGGTGTTTGGAAGGTAGTTAAGGATGATTTAGGCTTTGATACAAAGTTAGTACAAGACGATGACCTAAAAAGAATTCTATCTGGTATTTTTTCGGTTGTAGATGGTATTGGCGCTTTTCGAACTCATGCGAGTTCAGCTCACGGTGAAGGAAGAAAAATATATAACCTTAAACCGCGACACGCCCGTTTAGCTATACATTCTGCTCACACAATGGCTCTATTTGTTCTTGAAACATGGGATGAAAAGAGAAATAAGCAAAATTAATGTATTAATAGAAGGTAATAAAGTTGAGTGATATTCAAAATGTTATTAAAAAATTATTGGAAGAGAAGGAGTTAGAAGGTCCATTTTCTGCAGAAAATGATAGATCTTATCGTGAAGATTTAGAATATAGGCTAAATACATTTATCAAACGAGTTAGTGAGTTTTCTAATGAATCCGGTATTATTGAAAAAGAACTTATTAATAATGTCAGTGATTTAGAAAAAATAAAATCTTTGATTTTAGAGACTATAGATATGTACTTGTCTGGTAGTGCAGGAAAAGCATATATAATTTTTGAAAAGATACTATCACTTCCAGTAGTAAAAAAATATATGCCATTACTATTTAAAGATATAGGTATATATAATGGCCGATTTGGAAGTTCATTATATAGAGTAAGGTGCTCAGAATTACCAATAAAAAATATAAAAGAATTATTTCACATTCCCTTTAATTTAAGACATTTAGTAGGAAGTCAGCGTTATTCTATTGCTGGAGTTCCATGTTTGTACCTCGGTACATCTCTTTTTGTTTGTTGGCAAGAAATGGGTACACCAGATTTAAATAGTCTATATTTATCTAGGTTTATATATAACTCTGATAAAGAGACAAAATATTTAGATTTTTCGTACTCACTAGATACAATGGTTTTTACTGGTCTTTGTAAACATATTGAAGGGAATGATGATGATATCCCAGTGGACTTGGCAAAAATCATACTGTTTCCAATACTTATTGCATGTAGCTATAATCGCTCTCATATTTTTGCAGCTTTCAATGAAGAATATATAATTCCAAACTTATTGTTACAGTGGATAAGTAAAGAAGAAACAGAAATATCAGGGATTGCATATTTATCTACGAAAATGCATCAAATGAGAGGAGGGAATTTAGGAATTAATTTTGTATTTCCTCCAAAGTCATATTCAGTAAAGCCTTCGGGGTTTTGTAAAGAGTTATCTGATATGTTTATGTTAACTAAACCTGTTTCTTGGCAGTTACTAAATACAGTTAATATATCTTCTGAGACTTTTTACAATGAGTACTCAAGAGTTGATAATATGGAAGGTGAATACCTAAAAAATTATAAGGCAACAGAGTTCTACGCTCAAGAAAGGAAACTTGAAAATCTTAAGGTAGAAAAATTACCTTGAATAGAATTTAAATACTTTATGAGTAAGTGTTTTTTATGATATTAAAACCGTGTTTAGCCCTTATTTACAGTAATTTGAATAAACTTTTTGTATGTATTTTAATATGAAATTTCTTATTTTCAAATATTGGCACCCAAACCCACTTAGATCTGCCATTTAAATACACTGGAAAAATCTTGTACTGAAATTTGTTCTCTAAATGAAAAAGGTGCTCAAGTTGTCTGTTTTTATGTATTACGGTTTTTTGGGGTGCGTGAGCAACAGCATTTATGCTGGATTCTTCGAGGGGGGCTTGCGTCCAACCTTGTGTGCTAGCGATAGTACTAACCCGTTCAACCTAGCACTTATTAATATCTAGATATCTAGCACCTCGATATGGCGAAAGAACTCGTCATACTAGTGCTGCACTAAAAGGCCGCGAAGCCTGCTGTGATTTTATCGTCTCATTATTAGGTATGAACACTAACTCAAAACTGTTTTATCTCTAAAGCTGTGTCGGGCACTTAATCGAAGAGGCTGGAGTGCAGGGGCAATTGCCATCTGATAGAAAGCAGGGCCTTTTCTATTAGAGCCTCGTTACCTTATTAGAGAGTCAAAGCCCAGACAGGGTAAACGCCCAAATACGCTTTATTAGATAATCATCAAAGCGCTCTCTAACTTAAACATGCGGCAAAAAACTGTGTGACTGTAAAGTACAGGAATAAAAAAGCCGGACTTTGTGTCCGGCTTTATATGCAGATGCTATTAAAACTGTTTAGTTAGTGCTAAACGAATATTTTGAGACGTGAAGTCTGATCCATAGGTGATGTCGTCACTACCATCACTATTTACGTCGCCGCTTCCATCTAAAATATCTGAGAAGTGTAAGTAGGTATAATCAGCTCGAATTGATAGGCCATTTGATATTAGGTAGTCGATACCGATATTTGCAGATAAGCCAACTGATGAGTCTTTATCTTCAAAACTTAAGCTAGCACCAGAGCCGTGTGTGTCAGTATATGAATGAGTTGTTGTAAACTCTGAAATCACTGGTCCAGCAGAAATGTGCATGAGAAAGTTGTCTTTTACATAGCCAACTTTAGGACGTAGGCTAAACATATAGTCTGTTTTTATTTCAGTAACAGTCGTGAAGTTAGAAGCGCCAGCTGTTGTATCATAATCAGTTGGCCCTTCTGACTCAGACTCTGAAAACTCTGCAAATGTTAAATCAGCTTCAAGTCCATAAACGAATTTCCCTTTTTGAAAGTGGTAGCCTAATAATAAAGAACCGCTTGTTGTATCTCCTTCTATTTCTCTTTGTAATATAGGGTCAAGTTGATCTCGGTCGCTACCATTTGAGTTGTCATTAAAGTAACCGCTATATTCTACTTCAGTGCTTGGTGATGCTGTACTTGAAGAGATGCCAATAGCAATACCTGTATAAAGGCCTTCCCAGTTTACGGTTTCTGTTTCTTCTGCTTGTGTAATTGAACTTCCAAAGGCTATTGCTAAAGTAAGTGAGCAGGTAGAGAGCTTGTTCATATATTTTCCCTAATTTATGATGAGGTATAGTTATGAAATTGTTATTTATGATTGATTTTGCTGTATTTTATTTTAAATAATTATATTAGTGAATACTTAACTGGTGTTATTACGTTCCTTGCCAGTGCGATTAATTTTTAACAGATAAACTCATGCCATTTTATTTATTCTTAGCCGATTAAGTTATCGGCACTTCTGAAGGTGAAATGGTTGATTTTCTCGGTGGCGCAAATGCACTTACAGGTAGTGAAATCGCTAGTCTTTTAACAAGGACGATCAGTACGCAATAGTCATAGACCACCCACCAAGTACGCTTTATTCGATAATCATCAAAGCGCTCTCTAACTTAGGCATGCGGCAGAAATCTGTGTAATAGACCTCACGAAGCCCACTAAACCAGTGGGCTTTTGTCTTAAAGGAGTTTAAAATTAAAGATATAATTTCAATGATGGAAGTTTTAATACTTCTTTCTCATTATCAAACTATATAAATTTAACTTCTTGCTATCAATTGAAGATTTTTAAGTCTGACCATAAGTCTAAGGGATAAGAAATAACATGAAAAATATAATGTTAATAGCCGCTACTGTTTTATTTTCAACAAGTATTAATGCAGGATCTTGTAAAAATTGTAAAGTAACCTCAATTGGATCTGGACCTTATTATGGTGGGAAGTGTGTCGGGACTTCAGACTGTGTTGTATTTAATGTTGTTGGAGGTAATAAGGCTTCTGAAGTTTGTAATGGCTATAAAGCTTGGAGTTATGTTTTTGACGTTTCTACCGATACTGGAAAATCCGTTCTTACACAACTTACTGTGGCATATAGCTCAGGAGCTTTAGTGACTATCCATGGAACAGGTTCTTGCGATATGTTTACTTCTAATGGCGGTATAGAAGAACTAAGTTATATGTACTTCCCACAATAATGAGCTTAAAATCACCATTTTTAAAGTTTCAGGATTATTATATTTATAACTAGGCTTATATAAAAAGAACGAAACTTCTGAATAAGTTTTTTATCGTAAGTGTTTGATTTATAATATATAAAATAATTTTCTTTATTTTTGGCTGGTTAAGTTATCTACACACCTGAAGGTGAAATGGCTGATTGCCTTGGTGGTGCAGATGCATTTACAGGTAGTAAAGTCGCTAATCTTTTAACAATGACGATCAGCACACGATAGTCATAGACCAACCTCCAGATACACTTTATTAGATAATCATCGAAGCGCTCTCTAATTTAGATATGCAGTAGAAACCTGTGTGACTAGCCCTCACAAAGCCCACTAAACCAGTGGGCTTTTGTTTTAAAGGTGTTTAAGATCAAGCGGATAAAATTAGAACTAGTTATTTTAAGGGAATTATATGGAATTCATACCTAGGCTATTAGCGAAGAGGTTTTCTTATTTTGAATCAGTTTCTGGCTTTATACTGTGGCCGCTTTGGATTGTTGTAATATTTACAATGATGGTATCTCTTCCTTTTATTGAAGGTACTGCTTCAAAAATAGTAGAGCCTATAATGGTCGCTTTCTTTTTGGTTTCATATGCTGGTATTACCTCTGCAAGATATTTTGCAAGAAAGAAGTGGATGCCTACTAGTCCTTTGATTGTTCAGTTTTCTTCGAAAGCTTGGTTTAATTCAATCAATTCAATATTTAAAATAATCAATCATTGGATAACGTTAATTTTTGTTCACTTAATATTAGCGATGACTGTTTTATATATTACTGCACCAGTTATTGCCCCTTTATTTGGGTCGTAGCTACTTGAGCCTCTCTAAAAGAAATTAAGACCAAATCGCCCGTTACCTAATTAGATAGTCAAAGCCCAGACTGGGTAAACGCCCAAATACGCTTTATTAGATAATCATCAAAGCACTCTCTAACTTAGGCATGCGGCAAAAAACTGTGTGACTGTAAAGTACAGGAATAAAAAAGCCGGACTTTGTGTCCGGCTTTATATGCAGATGCTATTAAAACTGTTTAGTTAGTGCTAAACGAATATTTTGAGACGTGAAGTCTGATCCATAGGTGATGTCGTCACTACCATCACTATTTACGTCGCCGCTTCCATCTAAAATATCTGAGAAGTGTAAGTAGGTATAATCAGCTCGAATTGATAGGCCATTTGATATTAGGTAGTCGATACCGATATTTGCAGATAAGCCAACTGATGAGTCTTTATCTTCAAAACTTAAGCTAGCACCAGAGCCGTGTGTGTCAGTATATGAATGAGTTGTTGTAAACTCTGAAATCACTGGTCCAGCAGAAATGTGCATGAGAAAGTTGTCTTTTACATAGCCAACTTTAGGACGTAGGCTAAACATATAGTCTGTTTTTATTTCAGTAACAGTCGTGAAGTTAGAAGCGCCAGCTGTTGTATCATAATCAGTTGGCCCTTCTGACTCAGACTCTGAAAACTCTGCAAATGTTAAATCAGCTTCAAGTCCATAAACGAATTTCCCTTTTTGAAAGTGGTAGCCTAATAATAAAGAACCGCTTGTTGTATCTCCTTCTATTTCTCTTTGTAATATAGGGTCAAGTTGATCTCGGTCGCTACCATTTGAGTTGTCATTAAAGTAACCGCTATATTCTACTTCAGTGCTTGGTGATGCTGTACTTGAAGAGATGCCAATAGCAATACCTGTATAAAGGCCTTCCCAGTTTACGGTTTCTGTTTCTTCTGCTTGTGTAATTGAACTTCCAAAGGCTATTGCTAAAGTAAGTGAGCAGGTAGAGAGCTTGTTCATATATTTTCCCTAATTTATGATGAGGTATAGTTATGAAATTGTTATTTATGATTGATTTTGCTGTATTTTATTTTAAATAATTATATTAGTGAATACTTAACTGGTGTTATTACGTTCCTTGCCAGTGCGATTAATTTTTAACACTTGAGGTGTTACTACTTTTTACGTTCAATTGTTAAAGCGTGCCTAATTGGTGGACATAAAAGAGTCAAAGCCCAGACTGGATAAATACCCAAATAACCTGAAAATAGGATTTAAAAAAGAGCATGCGAAAACAGAGTGAATTAGATAAACAACTAACGAAATTTATGATTGATGTGATTAAGGTTATTTTTGACAAAGAAGTAAAAGGTGTTGCTAATAAAATCGCTATTATTTCGAGTTTGGCGATGGAAAACCCTGCTGGTGCCAAAGGAACCGCACTCTTTTTAGGTGTGTTTGCTTTTATGGCTTCTATAATGCTTTTTACCTTTCTCGCAGAATAGTCCGTTTATACTCTAATTTTGCTGTAGGTTTGGCTGTTAGCATTAACCTGCAAGATACTCATTAAATCTAGCCATCATAAAAGGCCTCTAATAGAAAGTTTCTAATAAAAGGCTCCTTAAAGGAACTCGGCGGATGGCATCGCCATGAACAAGCTTTCTACAGGCTAGGAAAAAGCCTTTTCAAGCAGACTTAATACCTTTTATTTTATTCACGTCTTTGCTCTTCTCATCCCATACTTTTCATATTTTATTAGTCATAAGTTACTTGACTTAATGCCGATCAGAAATCTTTTTAAAAGCGGTTTGCAGTTCATCTAGCGGCTTTCTATTTTATATTTAATGCAAGATGGTTTTGTGTAGGCGTCACGAACTGATGGTGTCAAAACCTAAGGTTATGAAATCGATAAGTTTAAAATTTAAGGATGAAAAAATGAAACGGTATTTAAAGCGAACAGGTCAAGAGCTCTATCTAGATGGATTTCATCTATTAGCCCTGTGTCAAAAGTTGATAAGAGAAATGAAATCCCTTGATGCTCAAGGTAATGGTACGCCAAAACAACCTTATATCATGACAAGCCCAGAGCAATGGATTTCACGTTGGCGAGCGTCGGGTAAGGAAGCGAATAAATATTACAAACTTGCGGGTAGGTTGATTCTCAAAAACCACAAGTTATACGTAGGTGATATAGGCCCTGCTTATCTTCAGGGAACTAGCCGAGAAGATGCTTTGAATAAAGCTAAGACACAATATCTAAAAAATACCAGCCCTTCTGAACACCCTAATATGGCGACGGCTAATTTTAATACAGATGCCGAAAGTGCTTGGTTAAAAATAAATACCATGGATGACCCTACTTACCGTTCAGGTGCTCAAAGAATTTTAGATCCAGGTCTGATTTATGAAGCGAGCAGTAAAACGCTTGAAAAAATGGGAGGCGGACGACCAGCTCCATGGACAGAGGTACGTTATTCCTCTGGTATAGCGCAATCTATTCGTACTCTTTTAAAAGGGGAAAAGTTAGCGCTTGGATTTAATAATGGAAAATATGATCGTCACTATTCTCGTAAGCAGTTTATGTTACCTGTGTTTACCACCGCAATTTTTCATGCTGAGCCTGCCAGAAATGAAAGAGCCTGGCCAATCAATTTAATGTTGTTAGATTTAGCGCAAGCCAAGACAGAGGGGTTTTCATGGGATGCAATTCTTTGGCATCCACAAGGAATAAATTTTATTCCTAATAGTCCTGTACAAGGTTTGGTTAAAGGGCCCCGAGGAAAGAATGCGGACCAAAGAGATATGGTCAATATCACCAATACTGACAAACTACACTTGGTGGGTGGAATATTACCAGCAAGCCCAACCGGTGGTGGTGAGCGAGCGAAGGGCTCACTGTTTAAAGAAGCCAAGCCTTTACACCCACGAGCGATCGAAAGAGGACAAGTTCAAGGGCCTGGTATTATTCAGAAAGTCCCTTTTGACTATATACACCAAAAAGAAATCGATGTACTGCTTACTTGGTTATTGCGCTTCCCTAAGATTATTAGCCATTGGTCAATTGTTTATGACACTTCGATTGGAGATGAACACTTGATTAACCCCAGCGATGTTTTATCTGCTGAAAATACCAACCCACTGACAGCCCAGGGTCTTAAAGCGATAAAAAGCCTGATTGAAGAGCGTTGTACTAGCTTTGACTATATGATTTAAAGAGAAAAATTGGCTGATTAAAGCTCAGTTAAGAATAGGGTTAAAGGACGAACTTTTTTTCATTAAAAGTTCGTCCTTTTTGTGAAAATAGCAAGCGTTACCCAAAATAAGCTTATCTTATCCCCCTTTGATTTACTTAGACGCTTGTTTGGCTTTGGTTTTTTGTTTGAGTGATGCAAAAGCTAGGAAATTAAAGGCCTTAGAAGCGATAAATAAAATGGAGTCCTAGGGCTAAATTGGGTAGAATGCATCAAAATTCTATCCGGAGAAGGTGTCGATAAGTTTTTTAAACTTGTCACTGATTTGCATTAAATGACTTATCAACACCTGCTCTTTGTGTATCGCTTTATTAAGTGTGAGAAATAAGTGTCTTCTAAACAGTTAAAACATATACGTAACTTTTCTATCATCGCCCACATTGACCATGGTAAATCCACCCTTGCTGACCGTTTTATTCAAAACTGCGGTGGCTTGAGTGAGCGCGAAATGGAAGCGCAAGTACTTGATTCAATGGACATTGAACGTGAACGTGGTATCACGATCAAGTCACAAAGTGTGACCTTGGATTACAAGGCAAAAGATGGTGAAACCTATCAGTTAAACTTTATCGATACGCCTGGACACGTGGATTTCTCCTATGAGGTTTCGCGTTCTTTGGCTGCCTGTGAAGGTGCTCTGCTGGTTGTTGATGCGGCTCAAGGTGTTGAAGCTCAGTCTGTTGCTAACTGTTATACCGCGTTAGAGCAAGGTCTTGAGGTTATGCCAGTACTGAACAAAATCGATTTGCCACAGGCAGAACCTGAGCGTGTGTGTGATGAAATTGAAGACATTATCGGTATTGATGCCCATGGCTCTGTGACTTGTTCTGCAAAAACAGGCATGGGTGTTACCGATGTACTTGAGCGTCTTATCGGCGAAGTACCGCCACCTGAAGGTGATGTTGATGGCCCTCTACAGGCGTTAATTATTGATTCTTGGTTTGATAACTACCTAGGTGTTGTCTCTTTGGTACGTGTTAAAGAAGGCACCATCAAGAAGAAAGACAAGATTGTAATCAAGTCTACGGGTATCTCTTACCCAGTAGATATGGTGGGTATCTTCACCCCTAAGCGTACTGAAACCGGCATTTTGCGTGCGGGTGAAGTGGGCTATGTTGTCTCTGGTATCAAGGACATTCACGGTGCGCCTGTGGGTGATACCATCACTCATTTGGCGACGAAAGATGTGCCTCAGCTTGATGGTTTCAAAAAAGTAAAACCTCAGGTTTATGCGGGTCTTTTCCCTGTGAGCTCTGATGATTATGAAGACTTCCGTGAAGCCTTGAACAAGCTAACCTTGAACGATGCTTCTTTGTTCTTCGAGCCTGAAACCTCTGATGCCCTAGGATTTGGTTTTCGTTGTGGCTTCTTAGGTATGTTGCACATGGAAATTATTCAAGAGCGTCTTGAGCGTGAATACGACATGGATCTGATTACCACTGCACCAACGGTAGTGTTTGAAGTTGAGCTCAACAATGGTGACGTTATCATGATTGATAGCCCATCTAAGATGCCTGATCCAGGTAATATCCGCGAAATGCGTGAGCCTATGGTGGAAGCGAATATTCTGGTACCGCAGGAATACTTAGGTAATGTGATTACCTTATGTGTTGAAAAACGGGGTATTCAAAAAGACATGCTTTATGTGGGTAATCAAGTGTCTTTGAACTACGAACTGCCTATGAATGAGGTGGTGTTGGACTTCTTTGACCGACTTAAGTCATGTAGTCGTGGTTTTGCGTCACTAGATTTCAGTTTTAGTCACTATAGTGCGGCACCTTTGGTTCGTCTTGATGTCCTTATTAATGGCGACCGTGTTGATGCGCTTGCGCTTATCATGCACAAGGATAATGTCTTGTATAAAGGCCGTATGCTGTGTGAAAAGATGAAAGAGCTGATTCCGCGTCAAATGTTTGACGTTGCCATTCAGGCAGCGCTGGGCGCTAAAGTTATTTCTCGTACGACGGTAAAAGCACTTCGCAAAAACGTAACGGCGAAATGTTACGGTGGTGATGTGAGTCGTAAGAAGAAACTGCTACAGAAACAAAAAGAAGGTAAGAAGCGTATGAAGCAGGTAGGTAATGTTGAAGTGCCTCAATCTGCGTTCTTGGCCGTTTTAAAAGTAGATAGTTAATAGACGTTAGCTAACAGCTAAAAAACTCTGCTATTAGCTAATGAAAACGATGAAATAAACCCTGTTCGCATTTTGAATGGGGTTTATATTAAGGACAATTTATGGCGTTTGATTTTGAGATTATCCTAGCGGCAGCCTTTGTCTTGACCGCTATAGTATGGGTCTACGATAGAGTTGCCTTTTACCCAAAACGTGTTGCGGCATTAAATGATTTAACACCAGAAGCCTGTTCGGCTATCCCTAAAGAAATTAAAGACACTATGGCGGGGACGCCTAAGTGGGTGTCTGAGGTTAAGTCCTATTTTGTCATTGTGGCTGTGATCTTTGGGCTACGCTCTTTTATTGTTGAGCCTTTTCAGATTCCATCAGGTTCTATGTTACCCACCTTAGAAGTGGGCGATTTTATCTTGGTGAATAAGTTTGATTACGGTATTCGCCTGCCTGTGACTAACACTCAATTAATTCCAACTACTGAGCCAAAGCGTGGCGATGTGATTGTATTTAAATATCCGAAAGAGCCGAGTGTTAATTACATTAAGCGTTTGATTGGATTGCCGGGTGATACCATTAGTTATCATAATAAGCGACTTACTATTAATGGTAAGTTAGTTGGCGAAGAGTTTCAGGCAAAGCTGCCACCGTCTGAAAAAAATCAGGGTATCCCTGTGACGCAATATCAGGAAGATTTGTTAGGAGTTCAGCATGAGATTTATAAAACCATGCGTGCTAACAATCTAGAAGGTGACTGGGTTGTACCTGAAGGGCATTACTTTGCTGTAGGCGATAATCGTGATAATAGTTCCGATAGTCGCGTTTGGGGTTTTGTACCTGAGAAGTATATGAAAGGCCGTGCATTTTATATTTGGATGCATTGGAATAAGTTTCTAAGTGTTCCTAATTTTAAAAATAATGGTTCGATTGAATAGTAGTTTGGAGATATTTTGAGTTCCTCTTATCAAAAATTGTGTCGGCAGTTGGGTTACTTTTTTGCTGACCTTGGGTTACTTGAGCTAGCGCTTACCCACCGTAGTTTTGGTGGTAAAAATAATGAAAGGCTAGAGTTTCTGGGTGACTCCATTTTGAACTATGTCATCGCCGAAGATTTGTTTCACCGTTTTCCTAAAGCAAAAGAAGGTGAATTAAGCCGTTTACGTGCTTCCTTGGTTAAGGGTGAGACCTTAGCCGAAATTGCCCGTGAGTTTAAGTTGGGTGATTACCTTAAATTGGGCGCTGGCGAATTAAAGAGTGGTGGTTTTCGTCGTGACTCTATTTTAGAAGACGCGGTAGAAGGCATTATTGGTGCTATATTCTTAGATGCGGGTATGGATACTTGTAGTGAGCGTATTTTAAGTTGGTATGAATCACGCTTAAACGCAACCTCTTTAAAGATAGTGACAAAAGATGCCAAAACTCGTTTGCAAGAATTTTTGCAAGCACGAAAGCATGCATTGCCTCAATATGAAGTGACTGAAGTCTTGGGTGAACCCCATGATCAAACCTTCTATGTTCACTGTGTGATTGAATTATTTGCTGATCCGATTGAAGGTAAAGGAAACAGTCGTCGAATTGCAGAACAAAAAGCAGCAACGCAAGCCTTAGCTATGTTGGAGCAAAACAATGCAAAATGATGATTTACCTGAAGATCAGGCAAAGTTAGAAACCCTTCAAGAAGACGCGCAATCCCAAGAGGATGGCGGTATCGATTTAGATAATTTTGATTTTAGCCAAATGGCATCGACGGAATCGGCTCAGGACTATGAAGAGCCAGAGTTAGATATTACCCATTGTGGTTATGTGGCCATTGTTGGTCGCCCTAACGTGGGCAAGTCTACCCTGTTGAACCATGTGTTAGGTCAAAAGCTAAGTATCACTTCACGTAAGCCTCAAACGACCCGTCAGCAAATATTGGGTGTGAAAAGTCAGGGGCATGTGCAAACTATTTATGTTGATACACCTGGAATGCACCTTGGCGAAGCGAAAGCGATTAACCGCTTTATGAATAAAACCGCCTCCTCTGCTTTAGCAGATGTGGATGCTATTTTGTTTGTGATTGATGCGGAGCGCTGGACACAGGAAGATCAGTCTGTACTTGAAAAGGTCAAGCTGGCCCGTTGCCCTGTTGTCTTGGTCGTGAATAAGGTCGATAAACTCGAAGAAAAAGATAATCTTCTGCCGACGCTTGCTAAGCTATCTGAGTTGATGAACTTTGCGCAAATTGTGCCTATTTCTGCCCTTCGAGGGAAGAACCTAGATCGATTAGAGCGCTTAGTGGAAGGTATGATGCCTGAAGGCGGACAATTCTACCCTGAAGACCAAATTACAGATCGTAGTTCTCGCTTCTTAGCCTCTGAAATCGTGCGCGAGAAAATCACGCGTCAGTTAGGTCAGGAAGTGCCTTATGAAGTGGCTGTGCAGATCGAAGAGTTTAGTTATGAGGGGGAAACCCTGCATATCAGTGCGTTGATTTTGGTTGAGCGTAATGGTCAAAAGCGCATTATTATTGGTGATAAAGGCGAAAAAATTAAGCTCATTGGTAAGGAAGCTCGCATTGATATGGAGAGTATGTTCCAAGCTAAGGTGATGCTTAATTTATGGATCAAGGTGAGAGCAGGTTGGTCGGATGATGAACGAGCACTTGCCAGTCTTGGTTATCAAGATCAGTAATTAGGCTGTGTTATGCAAGATAACAAGGACGCGTTAATCTCTGCCTATGTTATTCATACTAGACCTTTTCAAGATAATAAAATCCTGTTGGATTTGTTAACCCTTGAAATGGGGTTGGTTAGGGCAGTGTTCCGCTTACCTAAAAAAGAGGCTCGGGTGATTCCCGGGCCTTTTTTGCGTTATCAGGTGCAGCTTAAAGGCCGTACAGAGTTAAAAACCGTTTATGTATTAGAGTCCACTGAGCCTGCTTCACAACTTGAAGGTCTGCGCTTATTCGCGGGTATGTATGTGCATGAAATATTGCTTAAATTATTGCCAACCAATTTGCCTCTTTCGATCTTTTTTGAACTCTATCAATGGCTGATTCATAGTCTGCATTCTAATGCGCCAGTTGCCCCTCTTTTACGGCGTTTTGAGTATGCCTTGTTTGAGGAAATAGGCAGCAGTATCAACCTTGCCATGACAGCAACGGGCAGTGTGCTTGATCCAAGCGCTATGTATCGCTTTGATGTTAGATTTGGTTTGCGCCCTTATTATGGCGATAAACCTAAGCAGTTGCCTGATTTGTTTGTATCGGGTCAGCTGGCCTTGGATTACACGGAGGGTCTTTGGGGTCGACCCGATGTAGTGAGATTGGCTAAGACGCTGCACCGTTGTTGGTTGGATCATTTGCTTGAAAATAAAGACGTGGCAGCCAGGCAGCTACTGCCTGAATATCAATTTCATGGGGAGCGACATTATGGCGTTCCCGTGTTTAATTGTGATCCCTTGCCATAGGTAAAAGTGTGCTGGGTTATTCTCTAGTGCACTTTATCATGCAAGACGAAATAAATTTTTTGTTAAGTGAGTGGGTAAATATGATTCTAGGAATTGGGACTGATATTGTAGAGATTCCTCGTATTAAGGACTCGGTAAAGCGTTTGGGTGATAGATTTCTAAAGCGTTTATTAACCCAAAAGGAATTAGACAGGTATTATGAAATTAAGCATGAAGATGTCGCCATGGCTTATGTTGCCAAACGCTTTGCTGCAAAAGAGGCTGTGGCAAAAGCATTGGGTACTGGGATAGGTCGAGGCTTAAGTTTTCAGCATATTGAGGTATCAAATGACGCTTTGGGTAAGCCTTTGGTGAGTGTTGAGCCTCACAATAGTCCTTTGTTAGTTAACCCTGTTAAGTGGCATTTGAGTATTAGTGATGAGCAGGCGTATGCACAAGCTTTTGTTATTCTTGAGGCCAGCGAATAAGGCTTCTTGCTTCTAATAACTCATCGATCGCCTGTACAAAATCAAGTAAGACTTCATCAACTTCATCCAGTCCCAATTCTTTTAGGTGGCTTTCTAAAAAGCCTGCATGCTTAGTTAAATTGGGTGTGCCGCAGTATTTTGATGCTCCGTGTAGTCTGTGAACAACCTGTATAAGCTTGTTTACTTCCTTTTGCTTGAAGTGATGTTTTATTAGCTTCTTCTCGGACTCAAGAGAGTCTGCCAGCATGTTAAACATGTCTCTGGCAATTGAGACTTGATCGTTCACTATGGACAGCGATTTCTCTATATCAAACACACCTTCAAGGCTTTGTGTGCTTTCTATTTGTGGCTCTTCACTTAAACACCAATCTTGGATGACTTCTAGTAACTTGCTTTCGTTCACAGGTTTAGTGAGATAGGCGTTCATGCCAGATTTTAAAATCTCTTGTTTTTCAGAGCTAAGTGCATGGGCCGTGAGCGCAATAATAGGAATCAGGGTAGTGTTTTTATGCTGGCGCAGGCGTCTTGTTGTTTCCATGCCATCCATCTCAGGCATCTGGATATCCATCAAGATAAGATCAAACTGCTCTCTTGCACATAAATCCAGTGCGGCTTGTCCTGAATGGGCAAGGCTGACATCAATATTGTTAGGGGTTAGCCAATGGCTAACCAGTTGTAAGTTGATTTGATTGTCATCTACCGCCAGTACTTTAAGCTGATTTCTGGTAAAGCTGGCAGGCGCGTTTGTAGGTATCTCAAGCTGCGTATCTTGATCCAATGAGCTTAGACTTTTATAAAGCTGTTTATGGCTGATGGGTTTGAGTAGCACATCTTTGGCTAGCTGCTGGAGTTCAGGGTGTTGATTTATTTTATTGGGTAGCTGAGTCATCAGGATGCAAGGGATAAGACAGCTTTCGCTGGCATAGACAGCTAACTCATAGCTTTGCGCTATGTCTTTATCTTCACCACTTACGCTTAATAAAACGGCGTCGATTATTTCTTCATCTGTGCGTGAGTTCAATCGGCGAATAAGGTGCTCAAGGGTGGTGCAAAAAATCGGTGTTATCTTGATGCTGGTTAAATAGTTCTCTAAATATTGACGATAGCCTTTGGATGGTTCGAATACCAAGATGTTCTTATTGATAGGCTCTAGAGGCTGCTCTTCATGGTTAGATGAATGTAGGTTGATACGAAAACGAAAGTTAGAACCGACACCCGATTCACTATTAACTTCTATCTCACCTCCCATTTGTTCAACGAGCTTTTTGGTAATCACTAGACCTAGGCCGGTGCCGCCAAACTGTCTTGTGGTTGAGGTATTAACCTGAGAGAAGGCTTTAAATAAGCTATTTAATTTGTTTTCGGGTATGCCTATGCCGGTATCAATGACTTGCACGAGAAGTCTGGGTTGGCCATTTCTTTGCTGCTCAAGGGTGACCTTAGTGCGTACAAAGCCATCATGAGTGAATTTAATCGCATTACCAATCAAGTTGGTCAGAATCTGACGAATACGAATGGCATCACCGATGAGCCATTCAGGCACTTCATTGGCCACTTCTGGGATAAGATCCACTGGTTTTTTGTGAGTCAGAAGGTTGGCACTGAGAATTTGATAAACGTCGTCAATTAATTCACGAATATTGACTTCAGACTGCTCTAAATTAAGTTTGCCGGCTTCAATTTTTGAGAAATCTAAAATGTCACCAATAATAGCCAGAAGATTATTGGTGGATTGCTCTATGGTGTTGATATATAAGCGTTGTTGGTTATCTAGTTTGTCTTTTTGTAGCAGCTGGGTGTAACCTAAAATCGCATTTAATGGGGTTCTGACTTCATGACTCATATTGGCAAGAAACTGTGTTTTTAAGCGGTTAGATTCGCTGGTTTCTTTGTTGGCGATATGAAGTTGGGCGCTTTTTTCTTCCATGCTGTCCATGTTACGACGCATGTCTTCGGTTGCTTGCTCAATGCTTTTGAGCATTTCTTCTTGGCTGTTTTCTAAGCGCTCATTGATTTCAGTTAGGCCTTTGGTTGTTGCTAAATAGTCCTGCGGAAGTTTCAGTTGCTTGATGGCGTTAAATTGACCTTGGCTGATTTTTTCTACGATGCGATTAAGGTCATTAACTGGGTTGGCTATTCTGTTGGATATCTTGATGGCAATGAGAGCGAATAATGTCATAAACGCCACTAGGGTGATTGCCATAAAACTAAAGAGTCGATATTTCTTGAGGGTGAAGTCGGCCGTGTTTGATTCTAATACTAACCAACCGGATAAAATTTTGTCATTGCTTTCAATCGGACCAAGCGCGGATGTGTCGAGGGCACTTCTTGGGCTTAATAAAGGGGTGATGGAGATTGCGGAGTTTTGAAAAAATCTTTGTTCAGATTGGTTGCTAAAAAGTGGAACGGGGTCTGTAAAGTTACTCTTGTTGCCTATTTCGCTGATGAGTTTTTTCTGCGAGTTGAAGACTCTTCCAGAAATGATATTTGGGCTTAAAATACTCGATTTGAGTTGTCTTTGTAAAAAAGCGCTGTCTATTTTGGGGGCGGCATTTTCATAAGCTATGGCGAATTGCTGTGCAATAAATTCGATCTGTTCCTGATTCTGAGTTTGGTAATCCATTTTTCTTTCATAGATGAAAGTGAGTGAAATAACCAAACTTAGTAGGGATACAGGCAAGAAAATCGAGAAAAAGGTTTTAACTCTTAAAGATAAATTTGAATTCATTGCCTGTTAATAGCCCTGTGACCTGATAAGTTTTAGTAGCAGGCGAAGTTTCCATTTCTTTTGCGACGATCACATTCTCGTGTGTAGTTTTCACATGCCATAACCTTGGTACGAGATGGATTGCTAAGTGTTTTGCAATCACGCCATTTTGTCCGTAATTCACCATCAGGAATGTCCGCAGCAGGTCCGCCAAACATATCACACCCAGCTAATGTGAGAGTGGTAATTAGTAGTCCAAATGTGAGCTTTCCACGCATAAAATGCTTCTCCAAGTCTTTTCGCGCTAACGTTATAACGCTTTTGTCTTGTAATAGTTTAAATAAGTGATTTATAAAATCATAGAATTCAAGTAAGTTTCACGTTCTACGTAATTAATGTCAATGAAGTTTTTATGAATCAGTATCCAACTATCGAGTCTTTAATAGGTCAAACCCCTTTGGTCAAGTTGCAAAGGATTAATCCTAACAGCTCAAACCAGATCCTACTCAAACTTGAAGGCCAAAACCCAGCTGGTTCGGTAAAAGATCGTCCTGCTCTTAATATGATAGCTCAAGCTGAGCTTAGAGGGGATATTCAGCCGGGAGATAGTTTGATCGAAGCAACCAGTGGCAATACAGGTATTGCCTTAGCAATGGTGGCGGCGATTAAAGGTTATAAAATGCATCTTGTGATGCCTGATAATATGAGTGCAGAACGTAAGTCGGCTATGTCGGCTTATGGGGCGACACTTCACCTTGTGACAAAAGACGAAGGGATGGAAGGCGCTAGAGACCTTGCTATTTCTATGCAAGAGAAAGGTTTGGGTAAGTTGTTAAATCAGTTTTCTAATCCTGATAACCCAAGTGCTCACGTGAGCTCAACTGGCCCTGAAATCTGGCAGCAAACACAAGGTGAAATTACGCATTTTGTTAGCGCAATGGGAACAACGGGCACCATCATGGGGGTGTCTAAGTACCTTAAATCCCAGAGTGACGCGGTTGAAATTATTGGCTTACAGCCAAAAGAAGGCTCAAGTATTCCGGGCATTCGCCGTTGGCCAAAAGAGTACCTGCCGAGTATTTTTGATGAGACACGAGTGGACAGGATTATCGATGTTGCTCAAATAGACGCTGAAAATGTGATGCGTGATCTCGCCACTAAAGAAGGTATCTTTTGTGGTGTGTCTTCTGGTGGTGCTGTCTCTGCGGCACTTAAACTGTCTGAGCAGGTTAATAATGCCACTATCGTGGTGATTATCTGTGACCGAGGTGATCGTTACTTATCAACCGGTGTGTTTACGCCGAGTGAATAAAGCTTCAGTAAAAATATGTTATCTAGCTAGTTGATTATTGAACGGCAGTGAGTAAGTTTTTTTACTTTTCTGCCTCAAACTAAAATAATTAATTTCATTGGTTTCGTTTAGCTCTTTGAATCCTTACATAATTTAAAAATTCTTCCCCTTATCTCCACGATGTTTGCTAGCTGAGAGCTCAGCTTTTCGGTAAAATTGCGGCCGAACACAATTAATTCTACTGAGTACACTTTTGAAGCATCGCACTCGACAACACAGAAAACCAAACACCACTTCCCAAAAACTGGGCCCTGAACAAATTTTTCATATTGACCGTCTTACTCATGATGCCAGAGGGATCGCTAAAGCGAATGGTAAAGTGACCTTTATCTCTGGCGCTTTGCCGGGTGAAGAAGTGAGTGCGCGCGTATCTAAAACCAATCGCCGTTATGATGAAGCCAAGCTGATAAAAATTCAGCAGGCCTCTGATGCGAGGGTTGAACCTGCTTGTCAGCATTTTAATCAATGTGGTGGTTGTTGCTTTATGCATCTTGATTACCCAGAGCAGATTCAAGCTAAGCATGTTTGGTTAGGCGGCCAGTTACGTAAGCTTAATTATGATGGGGAATTGGAAATTCTGAGTGATAGTGCGCTCGCTTATCGACGCCGTGCTAGGTTATCGGTCAAACAGCAAAAAGATGCCAGTGTCAAAATGGGGTTTAGAGGCAAAGCCTCAACAGATATTATTGCCATCGAGAACTGTCTTGTATTGATGCCCGCCTTGCAGGCGGTGATTCCCCATTTGAATGGGTTATTAGCGCAATCTGAGCAACCTCAGCACATTGGTCATATTGAATTACTTGAAGATGATTTGGGCTGTTCTGTTTTGCTGCGACTTACTCGTCAACTGTCAGACAATGATCAAGCTTTATGGCATGAGAAAGCGTTATCCCAAAAATGGGACTTGTATTTGCAAGACCCGGCACAAGATAAAGTGAAGTGCGAAACGGATTCTTTGCGCCATTATCAAGTTGAAAATTTGACCATTCATTATCATCCGCAGGATTTTATTCAAGTAAATCAGCGTATGAATGTGAAAATGGTGGCCCAAGCTTTGCAATGGTTAGCATTGTCTGAGCAAGATAAAGTGCTAGATTTGTTTTGTGGTGCCGGTAATTTTTCTTTAGCTATGGCTAAAACGGCTGAAAAAGTTGTTGGCGTTGAAGTTCAGGCGCAGATGGTTCGCAATGCAGAACGCAATGCTGAACGAAATGGGTTAAAAAATGTGACCTTTATTGGTGCTGACCTGACAAAAACGGTGCGCAATGAAGCGTTGAAAAAGGGCTTTAGTAAAGCCTTACTTGATCCACCAAGAGCTGGGGCATTTGAGTTTTTGCCAAGCCTGATCAAGTTAAAGATAGACACTATTTTGTACGTATCCTGTGATGCGGCAACGCTTGCACGGGACGCAGAATTTCTCGTAGCCCATGGTTATCAGGTAAAACGAGTCAGTATGATGGAGATGTTCCCTCAAACGGCTCACGTAGAAACCATGATGTTGTTACAAAAGAAGCACTAAGCAAAGGTGAAAACATGGTTACAGTGCGTAAGGATCATCCAATTCAAGCAGACGGTTCTGTTGATATTAATTTATGGATGGCGCAATTAGGCGACAATATTGATGTATCTGCTCGAGTGCCTCTTCGGATGGCTTGTGAGTTGGCTCGTCAAGCGGAAGTTGCAATGGGTAAGGACTCCTTTTGGGGGCCTCAAGCCAGTACCTTTAAAGCCGGACTTGAAATGGTGGAGATACTCTCCGGGTTTCGAGCGGATCAAGATTCTTTATTAGCTGCAGCCTTATATCGTGTTGTGCGCGAAGATCAGCTTGCCATTGAAAAAGTAGCGGATATGTTTGGCCGTAAGGTGGCTTCGATTATTGAGGGTGTGATTCGCATGGGGGAGGTATCTAAAAACCTCTCAGCGGACACTAAAGCCGAAGTTTTAGGTAACAGCGAAAATCAGCTGGAATCATTACGTAAAATGCTGGTTTCTATCATAGATGATGTGCGTGTTGTCTTGGTAAAACTGGCTGAGCGCGCCTGTGCTATCAAAGAAGCAAAACACCAAGATGGTGCCAGAAGAGAGGCGGTTGCACTTGAAGTGCAAAGTGTTTATGCCCCTTTGGCTCACCGATTAGGGATAGGTTATATCAAGTGGGAGTTAGAGGATTTATCTTTTCGCTATCTTTATCCTGTTGAATACAAACGGGTTGCTAAGTGGCTGGATGAAAAGCGAATTGCCCGTCAAGAGTACATCGACGAGGTTATCTCTACCTTAGATATTGAACTGCAAAAAATTAATATTCATGCGGATTTAATGGGGCGTGCCAAGCATATCTATAGTATTTGGCGCAAAATGAAGCGTAAAAATATTGGCTTTGATGAGGTTTATGATGTGCGCGCTGTACGTATCTTGGTTGATAAAACCATGGATTGTTATGGTGTTTTAGGCACAGTACATACCTTGTGGAAGCCTATTCCCCATGAGTTTGATGATTATATTAGTAATCCCAAATCTAATGGCTATCAATCTTTGCATACAGCGGTGGTGGGTCCCAATGGACGTGCTGTTGAGATTCAGATTCGTACCCATAAAATGCATGAAGATGCAGAGCTTGGGGTCTGTGCCCATTGGAAATATAAAGGCACAGATTTAAGTTCGAACAGTAGTTCGTATGAAGAAAAACTGTCTTGGCTAAGAACCATCTTGGATTTTCATGAAGTGCAAGGCGATTTGGAGTCCTTATCCGAGCAGGTAAGAAGTGATATCGAACAGGATAGGATTTATCTCTTTACCCCTGATGGCCATGTGGTTGATCTGCCTACAGACTCTACGGCAGTGGACTTTGCTTATCGGGTGCATACTGAGATAGGTCATCGTTGTCGTGGGGCTAAGGTGAATGGCCGTATTATCTCCCTTGTAACACCACTTAAAACCGGTGATAAGGTCGAAATACTTACCACCAAAGAAGGTGGGCCAAGTCGAGATTGGCTGCATAATAGTTTAGGTTATGTGAAAACAAACCGAGCACGTGCCAATATTCAGAACTGGTTTAAAAAGCAGGATAAAGATAAAAATATCCAAGCGGGCCGTCAGATAATAGAACAGAACTTTAAGCGTCTTGGCATAGAAGAAGCCAATATTGATTTAGATTTGATTGCTGAAAAATGTAAATACGGCAGTCGAGAAGAATTTTATGTGGGTATTGGTGCGGGTGATATTCAAATCGCTCGAATTTTACGCCGTATAGAAGATGTTTATGGATTAGATGGTGATAAAGAGCATCCACCTCGTTTACGTAAAAGTCAGCATGATGCTGACCAAAGTGATGTGCATATTCGTGGTGTGGGTAAGCTACTGACCAATATGGCTAAATGCTGTACCCCTATCCCAGGTGATGAAATATTAGGTTTCATCACCCAAGGGCGAGGTGTTTCTGTGCATCGTCAAGACTGTATTAATATGGTGCAACTGCAAGTTGATGAGCCAGAACGTGTGGTTGAAGTAAGCTGGGGTGAAGAGTCGGGTAACTTGTACCCGGTTAATATCCAGATCGAGGCCTATGATAGAACGGGTCTATTAAGAGATATTACGAACCTGCTTGCTAATGAAAAGGTTAATCTTTTATCCATGAATACCATTTCGACTAAAGAAAGTAATACTGCTTTAATCCGCTTTACTATCGAAGTGGGTGAGTTGGATGTGCTAAGTAAGTTGCTACATCGTATTAATCAGCTACCAAATGTGCTCAATGTTTACCGTGAGCGTGAGAAGTGAGTCATAGTTTATCGGACTTACTTAAATTAATGGCGAATCTCAGGGCACCAGACAAGGGTTGTCCTTGGGATTTAAAGCAAAGTCATGAAAGTCTTTTGCCCTATTTAACAGAAGAAACTTATGAAGTTGTTGATGCTATTGAATCTAAAGATTCAGACCACTTAAAAGAAGAGTTGGGAGACCTGCTGTTTCAAGTTGTGTTTCATGCACAAATTGCCAGTGAGCAAGGTGAATTCAATTTTGATGATGTGGTTTCAGAAATTACCGCGAAAATGTTACGTCGCCACCCTCATGTTTTTCCCGATGGAAGCCTTTCTAGTTTTGGTACTCAAAGCCAATTAAGCGATGATGAAATAGCCGCCCAATGGCAAATCATTAAGCAGCAAGAGAAGGCGTTAAAAAGGCAAGATGTGAAAACGGGTTTGCTTGACTCTGTTCACGCAAAGATGCCTCCTATGCAAAGAGCAGTAAAACTGCAAAAAAAAGCCGCTAAAGTTGGGTTTGACTGGCCCAGTGTTAAACCTGTGTTTGCTAAAATTCGTGAAGAGCTGGATGAATTAGAAGACGCCATCACAGAACAAGATAATAGTCATATCCAAGAAGAGTTGGGCGACTTATTATTTGTTATGGCTAACCTTGCTCGTCATGTTAAACAAGACCCAGAACAAGCGGTTAGCTTAACAAACCAGAAATTTTGTCGGCGATTTGCTAGAATCGAAAGTCTACTGCAAGAGCAGGGAAAAAAATTAGACGATTGTGACCTAGAAACGCTTGATAAGTTTTGGGATCAAGCTAAATCAGAAGGCTTATAAAAGTCAAAATTGATAGGTAGATATGTAAGCTACTTATCATTTGGAAAGTTGTTGAAAATCTGATGCTGATGGTATTTAAGCTCAGTACAGCATAGATTGATGGGAGGTTATTAGGTGAGTGATCGACAGGCTTCGTTGCGAGAGAATGTAAGATTATTAGGTGATTGTTTAGGGGAAACCATGATCAATCATTTAGGAGAAGACTTGTTAAATCAAGTTGAAGACATTCGTAGATTGTCAAAAGAAGGCCGACAGGCTGGTGATTCAGGCCCCTTGATTGAGGCGCTAGAAGCGCTCAATGACGATGAAATTGTGCCTGTTGCTCGTGCTTTTAACCAATTTCTCAACTTATCTAATATTGCTGAGCAATATCATAGGGTGCACAGACGTCGAACCAATGAAAGCTTGGGGGTGTATCAAAATCCAGTGGGAGATTTATTAGCCCGCTTGCATGACAAAGGCCACAGTCGTGAATCCATACTCTCAACCTTAAAAGAACAATCGATCGAACTCGTGCTGACTGCCCATCCAACAGAAGTGGTTCGTCGTTCTTTAATCCAAAAATACGACAATATTTCCTCAGAACTTGAAGCGCTTGATAAAGATAATATTTTACCTTTAGAAGAAGATATTCATGTTCGTCGTTTAAGTGAAATTATTACGCAAGCTTGGCATACGGATGAAATTCGTGACCAAAGACCTACGCCAGTTGATGAAGCTAAATGGGGCTTTGCGGTTATTGAACAATCACTGTGGCAAGCTATTCCACGCTTTTACCGACAATTAGAACAGCAATTTAGTAAACACCTTAATGATTCTTTATTGCCCATGGAGCTTGCTCCCGTAAAATTTGCGACCTGGATGGGCGGCGATAGAGACGGTAACCCTAATGTAACCGCTAAGGTGACGCGAGAAGTAAGTTTGTTAGCGCGTTGGATGGCGGCAGATCTGTATATTAAAGATTTGAATGTACTTAGGTCTGAGTTCTCCATGTCTGAGTGCAACCAAGCGCTACGGGATAGAGTGGGCGAAAGTACCCAGCCTTACCGTGAAATTTTACGAAATCTTGAAAACCGCTTGATAGCTACGCGTCATTGGGCTCAAGCGAGTATTAAAGGTGAATCGGTTAGCCGAGAAGGGATTCTTTTAGACAGTCAGCAGCTTCATGATGATTTGGTTTTATGCCATCAGTCTTTGATTGATTGTGGCATGAAGGTTATCGCGAATGGCCGTTTGCTCGACTTAATTCGCTGTGCAGCAACCTTTGGCCTGAGTTTAGTTAAGTTAGATGTAAGACAGGATGCGTCACGTCATATTGATGCGCTATCGGCAATCACTCGCTTTTATGGGGTGGGTGATTATGCTGAATGGGATGAAGCTTCAAGGCAGGCATTTCTTCTCACTGAATTAAATTCAAAACGCCCCTTGTTGCCCCGTGATTGGAAAACCACAGATGAGGTCAAAGAGGTATTAGACACCTTTGCCATGATTGCAGATGGTGATGCCAGTTCATTTGGCTCTTATGTGATTTCTATGGCCAGCGCGCCTTCTGATGTTTTAGCTGTTGCTCTGCTATTACAAGAAAGTGGTGTGGATCATAAAATGCGGATCGTTCCGCTATTTGAAACCTTAGCAGACCTTGATAATGCGCAGCCTACCATAGAGCAGTTATTCTCAATGCCTTGGTATAAAGCCTATATTGATGGGCAACAAGAGGTGATGATAGGTTATTCTGATTCCGCTAAAGATGCTGGTCAAATAGCGGCAACTTGGGGCCAATATCGAGCTCAAGAAGCGTTAACCGATTTATGTAAAAAGCATGGTGTGCGCTTAACCTTGTTTCATGGTCGTGGTGGTACAGTCGGTCGTGGTGGCGGCCCTGCTCATGTGGCTATCCTGTCGCAACCACCGGGTTCGGTAAACGGCTCTATTCGGGTCACTGAGCAAGGTGAGATGATTCGCTTTAAATTTGGTATTCCTGATATTGCGGTACGCTCTTTAGAGCTTTATTGCTCCGCTGTGCTTGAAGCGACTCTAATGCCAGCGCAAGCGCCAAAAGAAGAGTGGCGTGCAGTAATGGACGAAATGGCTGAAATTGGCATGAATCAATACCGTAGTATTGTGCGCGGCCATCAAGACTTTGTGCCTTATTTTAGGGCTATTACGCCAGAGCAAGAGTTAGCTGAGTTGCCTTTAGGTTCTCGTCCTGCTCGTCGTAAAAGTGATGGGGGTGTTGAAAGCTTGCGTGCCATTCCTTGGATATTCGCTTGGATGCAGATTCGCTTGATGTTGCCTGCTTGGTTGGGTGCTGAAAGTGCATTGCAACAAGCTGTAGATTCAGGTCACCTTGAAAAACTAAGACAAATGCGTGAAGAATGGCCTTTCTTCTCTGCTTATTTGGATATGCTCGATATGGTATTGGCGAAAGCCGAACCTGAAATTGCTGAGTATTATGAAAAACGTTTAGTGCCAGAAGAGCTTAAACCGTTAGGTAGGTTGCTACGTAACAAACTACAAAAGGTAAGTTCCCTTATCATTGAACTGAAAGAACAAGAGCGTTTGATTGCAGATAATCAAACCATACGTCAGTCAATTGATGTCCGAAATCCCTATATTGATCCGTTACACTATTTGCAGGCGGAATTACTTTACCGTAGTAGACAAACGTCTGATAACAAAAAAGTCAGTAAAGCGCTTATGATAACCATGGCTGGTATTGCAAGTGGGATGCAAAACACGGGTTAAACTGTAGGGCGTCAAGTTGGAAAGTGAAAAGTCATGAACGGGCTTTTCACTTTTTAAGCCTTAAAAGCAGTGAAATATGCCAATAATTTGTTTAAAAGCGATCAATTCGGATCCTGATAACAATTATATCGTCAGTTAATTTGCATATTGAATGCTTGCTTGGGTATCCTTGGCGGCCGTTTTATTTTTTATGACTCAAAAAGTGGCAAGGTAAATTCTTGAGCCAGATTTTTCTCTGCCTGTAAGACCGCTTCACGTCGAACTATTTTCGTTTTTTTAAAGTTATTTATTTATATAGGAGATTGTTATGCGAGTGATTCTATTAGGTGCGCCAGGCGCAGGTAAGGGTACGCAAGCGCAATTTATTACTGAAGCTTTTTCTATTCCGCAAATCTCAACAGGCGATATGTTGCGTGCAGCGATTAAAGAAGGGACAGATTTAGGCCTTAAAGCAAAAGCGGTTATTGATGCGGGTGAGCTCGTTTCTGATGACATCATCATAGGTCTTGTTAAAGAGCGTTTAAAAGAAGCTGATTGTGAAAACGGTGCTTTATTTGATGGCTTCCCTCGCACACTTCCTCAAGCTGATGCATTAAAAGATGCCGAGATTAATATTGATTACGTGGTTGAGATTGATGTTGCTGATGAAGAAATTATTCAACGTTTAAGTGGTCGTCGTGTTCATCCTGAATCTGGTCGTATTTACCATACGGTTTATAATCCACCTAAAGTGGAAGGTAAAGACGATGAAACAGGTGAAGATCTAGTTCAGCGTCCTGATGATACCGAAGAGACGGTGCGTAATCGTTTGGGTGTTTACCATGATCAAACCGCTCCTCTCGTTGGCTATTATAACGATTGGGCTGCTACCGGCGCTGATAATGCACCAGAATACGTAAAAGTTAATGGTGTGGGCGATCTGAACGAGATCAAGCAAACTCTATTGGCAGCACTAAAAGCGTAATATTTCATGAGTGCCATTTTAGCCTTAGATACATCTACACCAGCATGCTCAGTAGCATTGCTGGTTGATGGTGTGATGATGGAAGATTTTCGTCTTGCACCACGTAAACATAATGAGTTAATTCTGCCTATGGTTGAGCAAATGCTCACCCAAGCGGAGCTCAATTTATCTGATCTTGATGCCATTGCATTTGGCCGTGGACCTGGCTCTTTTACTGGCTTGCGTATTGCAGCAGGTATAGTGCAAGGGCTAGCCTACGGTGCTGATCTTCCTGTTATTCCGGTATCAACATTGGCCGCTTTGGCGCTTGATGGTTTTAACCAAACCGGTGAGGCTTCTTGGTTGGCTGCGTTGGATGCACGCATGGGTGAGGTTTATCTTGGCGGCTATCATATTACCACCCAAGATAAGCAGCTAGTGATAAGCACGACCCTAGCGGAAACCGTCGTTAAGCCAAATGAGTTGGCTAACCTGGAGCAAGTCTATCAAGGCATTGGGTCGGGTTGGTGCTATCAGAATGAACTTGAGTCTAGTCTACCTTGTGCACCTAAGCATCTCATGTTGGATGCGGCGCCTAAGGCGTCTTGCATTGCACAGTTAGCAGAGTTTGCTTGGCTTTCAGGTGAAACAGTTGCAGCTCATGAGGCTGTACCGACTTATCTAAGAGATGAAATATCTTGGGAAAAGCAGCCGCTTAAAGTAGGGAAACGATAGTTTAATGTTTTGGTATCAAATACTCTTCCTAGCCCTGATTCAAGGGTTAACGGAGTTTCTGCCTATTTCTAGCTCTGCCCACCTTATTCTACCTGCACAGGTGCTCAATTGGTCTGATCAAGGTCTGGCTTTTGATGTGGCTGTTCATGTGGGTACCTTGATTGCTGTTGTGACCTATTTTTATAAAGATATCGTGCAAGTGGTTGGTGATTGGTTTGCCTCACTTGCTGGTAAAGGGTCGACTGCACAAAGTAAGTTAGGTTGGTATTTGATTATTGGTACTATTCCTGCCGGATTAGCGGGTCTTATTTTTAATGACTTTATTGAAGAGTATCTCAGGTCAATAGAGGTAATTGCTTACACTACGATCGGTTTTGGTGTGCTGTTATGGCTAGCTGATAAGTTTGGTGGTGTTAGCAAAGATGAGTACCAATTGACTTGGCGCACAAGTTTGATGATAGGTGTTGCTCAGGCAATTGCTTTGATTCCAGGGACATCCCGCTCAGGTATAACTATGACGGCCGCAAGGGCGTTTGGTTTTAATCGTGAAGCCTCTGCACGCTTTTCTTTTCTGCTTTCTATTCCGCTTATTAGCCTTGCTGGTGCTTATAAATTCCTTCAATTATTAACAAGTGATGTGAGTGTTGAGTGGGGGGCGATTGTCTCTGGTGTGACTTTATCTGCCCTAAGTGCTTATTTTTGCATTTATTTCTTCCTAAAATGGCTGAACAATATTGGTTTTACGCCTTTCTTAATATATCGTCTAATATTGGGTGGAGTACTACTTGCTCTTGTTTATGCAGGCTAATGCTATTTGATTGAGGTGAGGTAACAGATTTTATGCAAATTAATACGCGTTTTCCTGTTGTTTCAGAATCAGGGCAATCGAGGATCAAGCCGTCTTTGCCTGTGGTGGCTGATACTAAAAGTGCACCAGAGTTTTCCTTACCTGCAAGTCCTATTGCCAGTTTTGAACAAGCCCAACAGGCACAAGGTGCTCGTTTTAGTAAAGTTGAAGGTCTAGATAAGGCCGTACAAGAAGCGATTGCCAGTTATCAGGCGACTCAATCCCTTGCGGCTGATAATCCTAAAAATTATTTAATTGGCGTTGATACCTTCGCTTAATCTTTGATCTATTAGTAAGTTGATATGACCCATTCCCTTGCCGTGTGTGCTCTCGAGCCTTTTTATAATGAAGAGGCAAAAAAGTTAGCTGCGCGCCTCAATCTCTCTTTCTTTGCCTTAAAATCACCTCTGAAATTTGTGACTCAGTTTGATTATCTTTTGATGGTGTCTGATCATCTTGCGATAGCGAAAACGGGTAAGGGAGCTCCTGCGCCAGTTAAAGTTGATTTTACCACTGGGGCGGTGGCTCATAGGCGCAAATTTGGTGGTGGTAAAGGGCAGGATATAGCAAAAGCGGTAGGGCTTAATAAACGCGCTTCAATACGTGTGTTTGATGCGACGGCTGGTTTAGGGCGAGATGCGTTTGTATTAGCAACTTTAGGTTGCAAGGTTACTTTATTTGAGCGAGTTCCCTTTGTCAGAGCCTTGCTTGAGTCTGGTTTAACGGCTGCTCGTTATCATGAAGAAGTGGATGATATTATGATGCGTATGACGCTAGCGACGAATACGCTAGCTGATTATGAGGGTGAAGCGGCAGACGTAATTTACCTTGATCCTATGTATCCCCATACAGAAAAATCAGCCGCGGCTAAAAAAGAAATGGCGTTTTTTCGTGATTTAATTGGTCATGATGTGGATGCCGATGCTTTATTGCCTATTGCGTTAGCAAATGCCAAATACCGTGTTGTTGTAAAAAGGCCAAAGGGCGCTCCTTATCTTAATCAGCAAAATCCAACCTATCAGTTAGATGGAAAATCAGGACGCTTTGATGTGTATGTGCTGAAGTCTTTGGATGATCCTCAAGATTAAGTTGTTTTAGTAGTGAGGAGGCACTTCATTTTCTGAGTTAATGCCTTGCTGACTTCGGTATGACTCAACAATTTTGCTTAATAATTGCATTTTTTCTTGAATTAAAAGCAAATCTTTTTGTTGCTGAGAAATTACCTGATTTAAGCTTTCTATTGTATCTTCCTGATACAGTACTTTGAATTCTAAGTCATTGATGCGCTCGTTGATTTCTGTAGTGTTCATTCGTACCATCTGTATGTTAATCTTATGAGGTTGAGCTCTTGAGTTTGCCGTGCTGACCCTAAACGAGA
Source organism: Marinomonas sp. MED121 (assembly GCF_000153025.1). GTDB lineage: Bacteria > Pseudomonadota > Gammaproteobacteria > Pseudomonadales > Marinomonadaceae > Marinomonas. The sequence goes on along the minus strand of NZ_CH672429.1, from coordinate 1,044,354 downwards.
GTTTGTTTAAGAGACAGCATTTCCATTTCTTTAGCAAAAGCCGATCCCGCTATTATAGGGGGTTATGCTTGGAATCTAAATGGCAATCATGGGTGCTTTGTATCGCAAGTTGTATTTTTTATTTTCCCATTGATGCCAGCCTTATTAATGTTGGATAAAGTGGCTTTTTCATATCACTGTTAAAAGAGAAATTTTATGAATAATAATCAGGATAATGAAGTATCAAGCAGTGCTACTGCTGGCGCTTCAATCTTTTCATTACGTGCTTTTATTGCAAGTATCATTATTGCTTTGGTTATGCCATTACTTATGGCTGCTGTTTTAAAGGAAGAGTTAGGTAATAACTTCCTTGTTTATTTTGCCTTTGTATTTGTTGCATCTTACCTAGGTGCTGTATTGGGTGGCGAAACAAAGGTGTCAAAAGGTGCCTCTTCTGACGAGGATGAGGACGAGGATGATGACCGTGAAGAAGGAACTGTAAAATGGTTTAACTCTTCTAAAGGTTTTGGTTTTTTAACTCGTGATAACGGTGAAGATGTATTTGTTCATTACCGTGCTATTCGTGGTCGTGGTCGTCGTTTCTTAATAGAAGGTCAGCAAGTTCGTTTTTATGTGACTGAAGGCGAGAAAGGTAAGCAGGCTGAAAACGTATCCATTTTACGTAATGGCTAATTGAGATTTAAGGATAGATTTATGACTACCGTGACACTTAAAGGTAATGCTTTTGAAACAGTGGGTCAGCTACCGGCTGTCGGTGCTAAAGCACCCGATTTTGAATTAGTAAAAACAGATTTATCTGTGACCAGTTTGGCTGATTACCAAGGTCAAAAATTGGTGTTAAATATTTTCCCATCGATTGATACACCGACTTGTGCAACCTCTGTACGAAAATTTAATGAAGCGGCGGCATCTTTAAAAGATGTTACTGTGCTTTGTGTTTCTGCAGATTTGCCTTTTGCGGCAGCACGTTTTTGTGGGGCTGAAGGTATTGATAATGTTGATACTGGATCTAGCTTCCGCTCAAGCTTTGGCGAAGATTATGGTGTTGACTTTAAAACAGGGCCTTTGGTCGCTCTGACATCTCGTGCGCTTGTTGTTATCAATGAACAAGGCGATGTGATTCATACTGAGCAAGTTGCTGAAACAGCAGATGAACCAAATTATGATGCGGCGCTTGCTGTGTTATAAGGTTTTCTCCTGGTCAAAAAAAACCAACTCATTTGAGTTGGTTTTTTTATGTCTGAAATTTATTATTGAGCGATTTCTGCATCTAGTTGAGCGAGAAAGGTAAGCATATATTGACTGCGTTTGTTTGCCTCTTTTTTGGCGGAATCGCAATGCATTGAGTCTTTAATCTTTAGTAATTTTTGATAAAAGTGGTCAAGTGTGTAGCTTTTGTCGTCTGCTTCTCGGTTTGTGCAAAAAGGATCTTCTGGTGCGTAAAGAGGGCGTTTTAGTTGGCTGCTTACTTGTAAACACCTGGCGATCCCGATTGCGCCTAAAGCATCCAGTCTATCGGCATCTTGAACGATTTTTGCTTCCAATGTGGTGGGGGGGATATTGGCGCTAAAGCTGTGACAACAAATGGCATGATGTATGGCTTGATAATGCTCTGCTGGGTATTTAATGCTAGTTAAAAAGGCAATGGCTTTATCGGCAGCAAGTTGTGATGCTTGCGCGCGCTGTGGATGATCTTTGGGAAGCGATAAACAGTCATGTAGCCAAGCAGCAGGTAAAACAACGGCGTCAATTGCGTCTTCTTGTTGGCATAGCTTAGTGGCATTATTAACCACTCTTAAAACATGTTGATAGTCATGGGCGAGATCGGTTTGCATTTCGGCTTGAATAAAGCGAGCAAAGTCGGGTTCGAAGTGAGAAAGCAAGACTCTTCTCCTATTGGCTAAGCGGTAAAAAGCTCAGCGGTAAAAGTTCAGCATTAGAAAGTTAGCAATAAAAAACGCCAAGCGATCACTCGCTTGACGTTTTTGAGTACAGGTTTCTTTGTTAAGCAACTTGTACTGGTATTGTGTTTGCGCTGCGCTCAACACTGTTATCTTCATTGAGATAAACCAGTTTTGGTTCAAAGTTATCTGCTTCTTTCTCATCCATATCAGCATAAGCGGCTATGATGATTCTATCACCTACCTGTACGCGTCGAGCGGCTGCTCCGTTCATGGAAATAGTACCCGACCCAGCTTCGGCCAAAATGACATAAGTGTGAAAACGCTCACCGTTACTTACGTTATAAATATCAATTTTTTCAAACTCACGTAGTCCAGCCAATTTGACTAAGTCGCTGTCAATTGCGCAGGAACCGTCATACCAGAGTTCAGCTTGAGTTACGCAAGCCATGTGAAGTTTGCCTTTAAGCAGGGTAATTTGCATGTTTGTATCTCTCTATATCTGTACTCGACTCTTTGTATAGTCGTCTGTTAAAAGCGGAGTTATGCTCTCGCTTTATTAAATTAACGCCAAATAAATGGGCCTTCTTCGTATTGATTGATGTGCCACCATTGATCTGGATCTTGTTCTTCTGTTTCGCTCCAACTAGCCATGTTGCATCTTACTTCACAGTTAAGTGCGGCATAGGCTGCTTTTGCACACTCTACATCACTCTGCCAAGGGGTTTGGTCTGTGTTTAACCAAACAGAGGTAAAGCGCTTTCCAGCGGCTTGCTCGAGAATTTGTATCTCAAATTCGCCCTCTTGATGGCTTACCTTTAGGCTAATCAAGTGAGTGCTTATCTCTTTTTGCTCAATGATGTTAAAGCTGGCTTGCAACCATTCAATGATTTTATCATTGCTACAAGAGAGTAGGTAAATTTCAATATCAGGTTGCATTGTGCTTGTTAATCCTTGTTATTAATCATGTGGTAAAGGCGAAGTAAACTCATTGATAGATAGCCTACGAGAGCCATTATGACCCCAATGCCCGCTATGATAACACCCAGAAGCGCAATCAGCTCTTGTTGCAATGAGTTAACCAGCACTCTATCGGAAATAATGAGTATTAAGGCGCCGAATAAAAACACTAGTATGCCCTGTAATAACCGAGCAAAAGCTTGCTTAGGATTATTGCCTAAGCGAAGCGCTAACTGATGTGTTTTGTGTTTAAATTTAATGAAACGTTTTCTTTGGCCCATGGCTTGGCAAACTAAACTAAAGGAAGAGGTTTTCCAAGGTTTTTCGATAAATATTCGTTAGCTGATTTAAGCTTTCTGCTTCAACGCATTCGTTTATTTGGTGTATGGTGGCGTTTACTGGGCCAAGCTCAACAACTTGAGTGCCCATTTTTGCGATAAAGCGACCATCAGATGTGCCGCCAGAGGTAGATAGCTCGGGTGTAATTTTGACGCTGTCCTCAACTGATTTAACAATGGCATCAACAAGCTCACCTGGGCGAGTCAGGAAGGGTAGCCCATTGTAGGTCCATTCAATATCATACTTAACGCCGTGTTTTTCCAAAATAGCAAGAATACGTGCTTTGATTTTGTCAAAGTCCAGTTCAGAAGAAAAACGTAAATTAAATTGTGTGTTTAATGTGCCTGGTACCACATTTGTTGCCCCTGTTCCTGAGCTAATGTTGGAAACTTGGAAGCTTGTAGGGGGGAAGAAATCGTTGCCTTCATCCCAATGGGTTTCAGATAATTCCGCGATTACAGGTGCCGCTAGGTGGATAGGGTTTTGGGCCAGATGAGGATAAGCAACATGGCCTTGTTTGCCATAAATAGTGAGATTGCCGCTAAAAGAGCCACGACGACCATTTTTGATGATATCACCCAGTTGGTTTGTGCTTGATGGCTCGCCAACAATGCACCAGTCAACTTTTTCTTTGCGCTCCATTAAAGCATCAACAACGCGAGTGGTGCCATCTACAAATGGGCCTTCTTCATCGCTGGTGATCAAAAAAGAGATTTGCCCTTTATGATCTGGGTTGGCTGTCACAAACTCTTCAACGGCAACGACCATAGATGCTAGGCTGCCTTTCATGTCAGCAGCGCCACGACCAAACAGCTTGCCGTCAATGATTTTTGGTTCAAATGGCGGGTTTATCCACTCAGACTCTGGCCCTGTTGGTACGACATCAGTGTGGCCTGCAAAGCATAAATTTGGACCTTCATTGCCACGCTTAGCATAAAAGTTTTTCACATCGCCAAAAGGCATCTCTTCAACATCAAAGCCAAGTTTGGTTAAGCGTTGTATCATAAGTGCTTGGCAACCAGCGTCTTCGGGAGTAACAGAAGGGCGAGAAATAAGGTCAAATGCAAGTGCTAAAGTAGGGGACAAAGTTGTCATAATGGTCTTTTCTTTACCTTGAGTCGAAGTTTTTTGTTACTTTCAAATATGTTTGTTAGGATACAGCTCGAATGACGAGGCTTTTATATGAAATTTATAAGTATTTTATTTAGTTTGCTATTTTTAACAGCCTGTAGCGTACAAACATATGATACAGGTTATGCCAGAAATTCAGGCAAATATGTGCCTTTAATACTGTCAGATGAAACAAATAGCATGGCACCTGTGGTTAATTTATGTGGCCAAGGAGCTTATACGGCTCACTTGAATCAAACTTATCCTTGCGCCTATGCGCCAGTTATTCTGCCATAAGACTGTTATAAGAAGAGTACCTAGCTAAAAAGAGCTTGGTACTCTGCTGCTTTAAAGCCTAATGTGATTTTTCCCTGCTTAATTAATAAAGGTCGTTTGATCATGGCCGGTTGAGCTAAAGCGTGCGCTAGCGCTTTTTCATCATTCATTGTTGATTTTGTTTCATCGTCAAGTGCGCGCCAGGTCGTGCCGCGTTTATTGATGATGCTTTCCCAGCCTAAATCCTTAATCCATTGTTTAAGCAGCACTGCTTCAAGCCCATCTTTTCGATAGTCATGAAATTGAAATTCAATATTATTTTGAGTTAGCCAAGTCATGGCTTTTTTCATTGTGTCACAGTTTTTTATGCCGTAAATAAGCGTCATTTCTTTGCCTTTAAATAACAAAGGGCACAGCCTATCGACCGTGCCCTTTTCTAAATTAATTATTAGCGTGTAGTTCTTCGTTCAGGCTAACCGCTGATTTGTTGGTACGGCATTCTACTGCGCCAGTCTCTGAATTACGGATAAAGAGTAGATCTGATTTTCCAGAAAGCTCACGCGCTTTAACTGTGGCAACTTCATTACGGTTTTCATCACGTACTAAGACTTTTTGGCCTGCAGTAATATAAAGGCCAGCTTCTACTGTGCAGCGATCACCAAGGCCGATTCCGATACCTGCATTTGCACCAATTAGACAGTTCTCACCGACACCTATGATGATTTCACCGCCACCTGATAGTGTGCCCATGGTTGAGCAGCCTGCGCCTAAGTCTGAGTCTGCTCCAATAACAACACCCGCAGATATGCGACCTTCAATCATGCTGCTGCCAAGTGTGCCTGCATTAAAGTTGCAGAAACCTTCGTGCATAACCGTTGTGCCTTCACCTAGGTGTGCGCCAAGGCGAATACGTGCTGCATTACCAATACGAGTGCCAGAAGGGACAACAAAATTGGCCATTTTAGGGAATTTATCAACACTGAAAACTTCAATCGTACGGCCTTCCATGCGAGCGCTCAATTGGCGGTCTGCAAGTTCTTTTACATCAATAGGGCCGTCGCTTGTCCATGCGGTATTGATTAATACGCCAAACATGCCTGTTAGGTTAGTGCTATGTGGCTTGATGACACGGTGTGAGATAAGTTGCAGCTTCAAATAGGCTTCTGCTGGATTGGCTGGTGCAACATCTTCGCTAAGTAGGCACAGGATGATAGGCTGAGTAGATGCTTTAAGGCGAGAAGCGAGTTCGGCCTGTTCAATGTTACCCGCTTTAAGTAGACCCATGTGGAGACGGTTAAGGTCGCTTTCGTCTAATACGATTGTGTCATTACCTTCGGTATAGCTTGTGCTTTCAAGGATCGCATCAATCACTGCTTTTTCAGGGTTGATGATGGGATTTGAATAAAAAACTTCAAGCCATTCACCCGCTGTGTTTTGTGTGCCTATGCCTAAACCTAATGCGAAAAATTGATTGCTCATTGATTAACTCCAACGCGATAAATATAAGGTTAACAGAGTGATTGTTCGCTCTGCTAACCCCGTAAAAATGAATGCCAGTATAGTATCAGCTTGAAAAGATTTTGGCTTTCTTCAATTGCGATAATTACTGTCGTTTAAAGATTAATGTGTTACTTATTTAGAGTGTTTTAGCATGAAGCGTTTGATTCGCCTTGCTGCTTCAACACAATCTTGTGTTGTCGCGACTAATGCCATTCGAACATGGTTCTTTGCCGGATTAATGCCCTCTACTTCTCGTGCTAAATAGCGTCCTGGTAAAACCAGAACCGCTTCTTCTTGGTAGAGCTTTTGGCAGAATGCTTCGTCATCCATCTCTAGCTGTGGCCAAAGGTAAAAGCCGGCATCTGGTTTGTTTACCTTCATGACGGGTTGAAGTATCTCTAGCACCTGATCAAACTTCTCTCGATAAAGGTTGCGGTTTTCGAGTACGTGATCTTCGTCGTTCCATGCGCTAATTGATGCGGTTTGCGTTTGTAGTGCCATCGCGCACCCATGGTAGGTTCGATAAAGTAAAAAGCTGGCTAAAATATCTGCATCACCTGCAATAAAGCCTGAGCGTAAGCCGGGTAGGTTAGAGCGCTTTGAAAGTGAATGAAAAACGAGACAGTTCTTATAATTGTGGTTACCAAATACTTGGCAGGCCTCTAATAGGCCTGTTGGTTTTTGTGCTTCATCAAAGTAGATCTCTGAATAACACTCGTCTGCCACGATAGTGAAATCAAACTCTACTGATTTTTTAAGAAGAAACTCATAGTCTTCTAGTGTGGTGACATAGCCATTTGGATTATTAGGTGAGCAGGTAAAGAGAATCTGCGTGTCTTGCCATATTTGATCACTAATCTTGCTGTAATCGATTTTGTAGTTTTGCTCAGGGTTACCCGCTAGAAGATGTAATTTAGCGCCTGCAAGTATCGTTGCCCCTTCGTAAATTTGGTAAAAAGGGTTGGGGCTAATGACGGTTGGGTTAGCTTTGCTGCTATCCACTAACGTTTGGGTGATGGCAAATAGTGCTTCACGTGTGCCAGTAACAGGGAGGACCTGAGTGTTAGCATCAAGTTGCGTTAAATCAAAGCGACGTTTACACCAATTGCTAATACTCTGTCTTAATTCAAGTGTGCCTTTTGTGCCAGGATACTTGCTGACCTTATCTAGGTTTTGCGTCAAGGTGTCTAATACAAACGCAGGCGCAGGGTGTTGTGGTTCACCGATAGTAAGCTTAATCAGCTCCAGCTCTGGATTCGGTTTAATGTCGGCTAAAAGCTTAGCGAGCTTCTCGAATGGGTAAGGGTGTAGTGCGTTAATAAGGGGATTCATTTATTCCTCGCTAATTGGCTTGTGAAAATAAGTCGATTTTTTCTTCAAGTTGTTGGCAGAGTTGTTTGATGCGGTTTGGGTCAACAATACGCTCACCGCTTTTCTCTGTAATATAAAACGTATCTTCGACTCGCTCTCCCAATGTGGCTATTTTGGCTTTGTGAAGCATGACATCTTGTTTCATGAAGAATTGGCCAATCATAGCCAGTAACCCGGGACGATCTGGTGCGATAACATCTAATGCTGACCAAATATCTTCTGGGTTGTTTTCTAAACTTACTCGAGCGGCATTATTAAATATTTTCAAGATTCTAGGGGTGTATCTTTGAATTAGGCTTTCATATAAAGAAGGTGATTCTAATTGTTCAATTAGGGTGTCTTGGATAAGTTTGATTTTTGCATTATCCAGATTCCAGTTGTTGTTATCGTTATCATCCATTACAACCAGTGTATCTAGGCTGTAATTATGGGTCGTGATATTAATTTTTGCGTCTAGGATGGTGAGCCCTAGTTGCTCTAAGGTAGCAGCCATTACCGCAAATAGATGATCTGAGCATGGGGTGTAGACAAAAATACGGTTTGCCCCAGAAAAGTTGCGTCCCCCTAGTGATTTAATGGCTACCAAGGGTTTATCGCTTTTGTGATTTAGGATGGCTTCAGTGTTCCACGCAATTTCATCACCACTTGAGCGGATGAAGTATTCTTCCTCAATCGTGTCCCACACATTTTCAGCTTCGCAGATATCGACGCGTCGCTCGATGAGTATTTCTAGCGCTCTTTGTTTGTGCTCATCAATGAGCATCTCGGCTTCAATGGGGGAATCTAATCCGCGTCTTAAGACGCGTTTTGTCTCTAAATATAGTTGGCGCATTAAAGATGCGCGCCAGCTATTCCACATAGTAGGGTTAGTGGCGTTAATGTCGGCCACAGTGAGGATAAAGAGATGATCTAGGTGCTCTTGATCCTTTACTATGCGCGCAAATTCCCAAATCACCTCTGGATCTGATATGTCTTTTCGTTGCGCTGTCACGGACATGAGTAGGTGGTTTCTTACTAACCAAACAATCAATTCGGTATCATGCTTAGATAAGTTGTGACGCTCACAGAATGCTCTGGCATCTTGGCAGCCAAGTTCAGAATGATCTCCACCACGACCTTTGGCAATATCATGATAAAGACCAGCAATATAGATAAGCTCTACTTTGGGAAGGTGGCGTATGGTTTGTGAAGAGATAGGAAATTTTTGTTTGTATTCAGGTAACCAGAGTCGGCGTAGGTTTTCAACTAGCTGAAGCGTATGTGCATCAACCGTATAAATGTGAAATAGGTCGTGTTGCATCTGACCAATAATTGCACCAAATTCAGGTAGGTAGCGTCCTAATACGCCAATGTGTTTCATTGAACGAAGCAAGCTGGTCATACTGTGTGGACTGGCAATGATGTCCATAAAGAGTTCGGTATTATGCTTGTCGTACCTAAACTCGTCATCAATCAGGTCTAGGCTATTTTGCAGTGCGCGCATGGTGTTAGCGCGTAAGCCTTTAATATCCTCTCTGCTCCCTAAAACCACATAAACTTCCAAAATGGCGGAAGGGTTTTTACGAAAGATATCTTGGTCACGAATGTCTAATTGGCCATTGTGAACTTGAAACCTGTCGTTAATGATTTCGGTGAAATTGCTTTGGTCTGGGTATAAAAATGATTCTTCAAAGTGTTGTAGCAGTAGGTCGTTAAGTTGTTGGATTGCAGCAACGCTTTGATAATAGCCTTGCATAAAGTGCTCAACGTTACGTTTTAAGTCATCTCCAATAAAGCCGAAAGCGGCAGCTAGGCTACGCTGATGATCGAAAAGAAGCCTGTCTTCTTTGCGATTGGTCTCTAAGTGAAGCGCCCAACGAATACGCCATAAATGCGAAACCGCTTCTTTTAATCTGTGATATTCGTCTTCTGAGAGGAAAGACTTGTTGATTAGTGCGCTTAATCTATGGGTGTGTAGGTGGCGTTTTGCAACCCAGTCGATTACTTGCATATCTCTTAGGCCGCCAGGGCATTCCTTTAGGTTTGGCTCTAAGTTGTAGGCGGTGTTTTGGTATTTTTCGTGTCTTTGTTCTTGCTCTTTGATCTTGGCTTGATAGAAAGAGTGGCCATCCCACATTTTATCGACATCGATTGCCAGTTGAAGGTTTGCTAACAAATCTGATTGGCCTAGTAGTAATCGAGACTCGATCAGATTGGTGATTATGGTGATATCATCTTGAGCAAGTTTGATGCATTCGTCGTGGGTGCGAACGCTATGGCCAACATCTAGGTTAATGTCCCATAAAAAAGTAACAAATGAACCTAGTTTAGACTTTAATACTTCTCCTGCATCATCGATTAAAATCATTAAATCAATGTCTGATTTTGGGTGTAACTCACCACGACCATAGCCACCGACAGCGACTAAGCAGACTTGAGCTTCCTCATTTAATCCGTGAGCTTGCCAGGCCGTAGCGAGTATCTGATCAATGAGTGTTGCACGACCTTTTACAAGTAACTCAATTGGGTATTGTTGCAAAAAGAGTTGATTAAGCTTTTCACTTTTCGCTTCAATGATGTCCTTGTATTGAGATACGGGACAGCTTGCTTGACTTAATATTTGCTGCTCTTGGTCTGTGAGAGTGGGTAAGTCTATCTGGGCAGGGCTGTCCATTATTTTCCTCTTAATGCTTTTTAATAAAGTAAGGGTTTATATCTGGCTTAGCTAAAATCTTCTTCAGCACGTTTTGTTAGAATTTCAACGCCATCGGCTGTTACCAATAAAGAGTGCTCATATTGTGCTGAAAGGCGGCCATCTTTGGTTTTAGCGATCCAGTTGTCTGGCCCCGTATGTTTTACCTGTTTTTTACCGGCATTTATCATTGGTTCAATGGTAAAGGTCATGCCTTCTTCGATAACAACCCCTGTACCTGCTGTGCCATAGTGAGCAACTTGAGGTTCACCGTGAAAAGTCGTGCCAAGCCCGTGCCCGCAATACTCTTCAACCACAGAATAATTGTGTTTATGTGCGTGTGCGGCAATAGCGGCACCAAGATCGCCAATTCTAACCCCAGGTTTTACCATCTTGATTGCTAGGTAAAGACATTCCTGTGTTACCTTGCAAAGCCTCTCTAGGTGGGGCGCGGGTTGGCCTGCAAAAAACATACGGCTAGTATCACCATAATAACCGTCTTTAATAACAGTGATATCTATGTTGACGGCATCGCCTTTCTTAAGTGATTTTGTATTAGGAATGCCGTGGCAAATAACGTCGTTTACTGAGGTGCAAATAGAATTAGGGAAGCCATGATAATTGAGAGGTGCTGGAATAGCGCCCTGTTCTGACACTATGTAGTTGTGGGCAATAATATCTAGCTGATCTGTCGTGACGCCAGGCACAACGTAGGGCATTAACATTTCCAATACTTCAGCAGCTAAGCGACCAGCAGTGCGCATGCCTTCTATGTCTGCAATATCGGTAAATCGTGTTGCTGCTGTTTTAGGTGTCCATTTAGGTACGTCAACTCGACCGTTTTGAGTGAGTTCTTTAATTTGATTTAGGATTTCGTTGCTCATGATAGAAAAATGATGTCTGAATTAAGTTGATTCATATTCTACATGAGAAGGCAGGGAGATTCCCTCTTTTTAGGGGTAAAAAAACAGAAGAAAAAACGTCTTTCACTAATATCTTCTTTTGATTATTTTGGTTTTGTGGTATAAACACGCCCGCTAGAATCCGAATCGAATTTGGCGCTAGCATAACTAAATAAACTCTAACGACCTTATCACAATTAACTGCTGCTTCTGGGGTGCCTATGGTTGCTTTAAACCTTGTCTGGCTGGAGCGGTAGGTTGGTAAGAGATAAACAACCCAAAAAGGATATTATTATGCCTACAGTTTCTATGCGCGACCTGCTACAAGTCGGCTCTCACTTTGGTCACCAAACTCGTTACTGGAACCCAAAAATGAAACCTTTTATTTTTGGTGCTCGTAACAAGATTCATATCATCAACCTTGAGCACACTGTACCTGCTCTTAACGAAGCGCTTGAGCTAGTTAAGAAAATGGCAGAGAACAAAAATAAAGTTTTGTTCGTTGGTACTAAGCGTGCAGCGTCTAAGACAATGAAAGAGCAAGCTCAACGTTCTTCTATGCCTTACGTTAATCACCGTTGGTTAGGTGGTATGTTGACCAACTACAAAACTATCCGTGCTTCTATCAAGCGTCTACGTGACCTTGAAACACAAATGAATGACGGTACTTTTGAAAAAATCACTAAGAAAGAAGCTTTGATGCGCACACGTGAGCTTGAGAAACTTGAGCTTTCTATCGGTGGTATCAAGGATATGGGTGGCCTACCTGATATTCTTTTCGTTGTTGATGTTGATCACGAACGCATTGCAATTAAAGAAGCTAACAAGCTAGGCATCCCAGTAATCGGTGTTGTGGATACGAATAGTAACCCAGATGGTATCGATTATGTGATCCCAGCTAACGATGATGCTATCCGTGCTGTACAGTTGTATGTAACTGCATTCGCTGACGCTGTTCTTGAAGGTCGCGGTGCGGCTGCAGGTTCTGCTGATGAGTTTGTTGAAGTTAGCGAAGCAACTGAAGCTAACTAATTAGGGCTTTCTCCTAATTTCAAAAGGGGGGCCTTAACGCCCCCTTTTTTAAATTCTAAATTCGTATTAAGAGGGTTTACAAATGGCAGCAGTAACTGCAGCAATGGTAAAAGAATTACGTGATCGTACCGCTCTTGGCATGATGGAGTGTAAAAAAGCACTTACAGCTGCTGGTGGTGACATCGAATTAGCAATTGAAGAATTGCGTAAAACAAGTGGTATGAAGGCTGCTAAAAAAGCAGGCCGTACTGCTGCTGAAGGTCGTTTGGTTATGCGCGTTGCGCCTGATAACTCTTACGGCATTCTAGTAGAAGTAAATGCTGAAACAGACTTTGCGACGCGTGATGATAGTTTTGGTGCTTTCGCTGAAAAAGTGGCTGATGTTGTTTTTGAAACAAAAGAAACAAATGTTGAAGCTTTGTTGGCTGGCGAGATTGGCGAGTTGCGTGAAGCGCTTGTTCAAAAAATCGGTGAAAACATCTCTCCTCGTCGTGCGGTAATCGTTGAAGGTGGTCTAGTAAGTGGTTATCTACACGGTAATGGCCAAATTGCTGTATTGACTCAACTTGAAAACGGTTCTGACGAACTAGCTAAAGACGTTGCTATGCACGTAGCGGCAGTTTCTCCTCGTGTTGTACGTGGTGATGATATGCCTGCAGACGTTTTGGCTAAAGAAGAAGAAATCATCCGTGCTCAGCCTGACATGGCGGGTAAACCAGCTGAAATCGTTGATAAAATGATTGTTGGTCGTATGAAAAAATTCTTGGCTGAAAACAGCCTAGTTGAACAGCCTTTCGTGAAAAACCCAGATGTTAAAGTGGGTCAATTAGCTAAAGATGCTGGCGCAACTATTACTTCTTTCGTTCGCCTTGAAGTAGGTGAAGGTATTGAAGTTGAAGAAGTTGATTTTGCTGCAGAAGTAGCGGCTCAGCTTAAAGGTTAATCCTAGCTGATCGACTTCATAAAAAGGGCAGCTAGACTGCCCTTTTTTATAAATATTTCTCTTACAAAGAGACGTATTTTATATCAGACTGAGAGTTTGTCTGACTATTAACAATGCCATTACCGGAGATTGAAGATGCCGATTGAAAAAAATGCAAATTATAAAAGAATTTTGTTAAAGCTCAGTGGTGAAGCTTTAATGGGAGACGAGAAGTTTGGTATCGACCCTAAAGTATTGAATCGTATTGCCCTTGAAATTGGCCAATTGCGTGGAATAGGTGTTGAAGTTGGTATTGTTATTGGTGGTGGTAACCTATTTCGCGGACAGGCTTTGAGTGAGGCGGGTATGGATCGTGTGACTGGCGACCATATGGGAATGCTAGCAACGGTTATGAATGCTTTGGCGATGCGTGATGCGCTTGAAAGGGCGAACATTACGACTCGTGTTATGTCTGCAATTACGATGACGGGTATTGTAGAGCCTTATGATCGTCGTCGTGCTATGCGGCTCATGAAAGAAGGCGATGTGCTGATTTTCTCAGCGGGTACAGGTAATCCATTTTTTACAACCGACTCTGCCGCATGTTTGCGCGGTATCGAGATCAATGCTGATGTTGTTTTGAAAGCAACTAAAGTTGATGGCGTGTATTCTGCTGATCCAATGAAGGACCCAGACGCAGTTAAATATGATACATTAAACTATGACGAAGTATTGGAAAAACAATTAGGCGTCATGGACTTAACTGCCATTTGTTTAACCCGTGATCACCATATGCCAATCCGTGTATTTAATATGAATAAGCCTGGCGCACTCATTAATGTCATTGTGGGTAGCAATGAAGGCACACTAATTAAGTGAGAAAGTTATGATTGATGAAATTTTGTTAGATGCTGAAGAACGTATGGGTAAATCTATCACTGCGGTAGAGACTGCGTTTAAAAAAATTCGTACAGGACGTGCGCACCCAAGCATCCTAGATTCAGTGAGAATTGATTATTACGGCTCTGACACGCCTTTGAGTCAGGTTGCCAACATTACGGTTGAAGATGCGCGTACTTTGGGTATTTCTCCTTGGGAGAAAAACCTAGTGCCTGAGATTGAAAAAGCAATTATGAAGTCTGATTTGGGTCTGAATCCTTCAACAACAGGTGGATTGATTCGCATCCCAATGCCTGCATTGACTGAAGAGACACGTAAAAACTACTTTAAACAAGCGAAAGCAGAAGCCGAAAGTGCACGTGTTTCTATTCGAAATATTCGCCGCGATGCTAATGCTGGCTTTAAGTCTTTAGTGAAAGAGAAAGAAATTTCTGAAGATGATGATCGTCGTGCGCAAGATTTAGTGCAGAAGTTGACTGACAAATATGTCGCAGAAGTGGAAGACCGCTTAGCTAAGAAAGAAAAAGACCTAATGGCAATCTAAAGCGCTTCTTGGGGCCTTGTGCCCCATTGAGTGATTTTCTTTAAAGTAAGGTTTTGCGTATGTCTGGATCGTCCCAAGACGAACTAAATCAGTCAGCTAATTCTCAGGCTGATATCCCTTCGCACATTGCTATTATCATGGATGGCAATAATCGTTGGGCAAAACAGAGGTTTTTACCTGGCATTGCTGGTCATAAAGCAGGTGCGGGTGCCGTACGTCGTGTTGTTGAAGATGCTGCGCGTGCGGGTGTTAAGGTGCTTACTTTGTTTGCATTTTCCAGTGAAAATTGGAAGCGACCTCAAGCAGAAGTCGATGCACTAATGATGCTTTTTATGCGTTCTTTGAAAAAAGAAGTAAAGCGCATGAATAAGCAGGATATTAGACTTCGTATCATGGGTGAGGTGTCAGGTTTTAGTGACAAACTACAAGCCCAAATAGCCCTTTCTGAAAAAGAGACTCAAGATAACCAAGGAATGCAGCTGGTTATTGCCGCAAATTATGGTGGCAGAGGTGATATTTCTCACGCTGCCAGAAAAGTGTGCCAGCAAGTCTTGGATGGTGAATTGAACCTTGATCAAATCAATGAAGAAACAATTGCGAGTCAGCTTTATTTAGCTGATCTTCCTGATCCAGACCTTATTATTCGAACCTCGGGCGAGGAGCGAATTAGTAACTTTTTGTTGTGGCAGGCTGCCTATTCAGAGTTTGTTTTTTTACCTGTGCTTTGGCCAGATTTTAACAAGGATGATTTTCAACACGCTATTGATC
Source organism: Marinomonas sp. MED121 (assembly GCF_000153025.1). Lineage (GTDB taxonomy): Bacteria > Pseudomonadota > Gammaproteobacteria > Pseudomonadales > Marinomonadaceae > Marinomonas. The sequence continues at coordinate 1,029,158 of NZ_CH672429.1, read as the reverse complement.
TTTATCAGCAGCGCCAAAGACGATATGGCGGTCGATAATAATGCTTTTACCTAGGATTCTAAGTGCCATTGTGATGGCGGTTGTATTTGTTTTTGCTGTTGTCGCACTTGGTGAAATTGGCTTTATGTTTTTCACTGGTGCTGTTTTGGTCGTTGCAGCATGGGAGTGGGCAAGATTGTCTGGTGTGACTAACCAGCAAACCCGAATATCATTTGCTGGTATGGTTGCTACTTTATCGTATGGTGTGGCGATTTTTGATTTGCAGCGAGCAATGCTATGGATTGCGCCTTTGCTTTGGTGTTTTGCGCTTTATTGGGTGATCACCTATCCAAATCTAAAAGCTTGGCAGGGACGATTTTTAAGGTTGGCTTTCGGGCTAAGTATTTTATTGACTACCTGGTGTGCACTTGCTGTGATTAAGCAAGGTGAGCAATTTATTACCTATTTGGTGTTATTGATGGGGCTCATTTGGGGGGCGGATACGGGGGCATATTTTTCTGGTCGAATGTTTGGTAAACGCAAATTAGCGCGACATGTAAGCCCTGGTAAGTCTTGGGAAGGGGTTGTTGGTGGTGTTTTATTGACTCAGCTTGGCTTGATGGTGTTTGTTGTTTGTCAAGATTTAAGCTTTGTGTCTGGTTTGATTTTATCTCTGATTGGCTTGGTGACTGTGGCTGTTTCTGTGCTAGGTGATTTGACAGAAAGCTTATTTAAGCGGCACGAGGATTTGAAAGACTCGAGCGCTCTCATTCCTGGGCACGGCGGTGTTATGGATCGGATTGATAGTGTGACTTCTGCCGCGCCAATTTTCGTTCTTTTGATGATGAATGTTGGGTGGCTCTAATGCAAAATATTTGTTTGTTAGGGGCTACGGGCTCGATTGGTACGAGTACACTTGATTTAATTCGACAGCATCCTGATCGTTTTAATTTAGTTTCTGTCGCTGCAAATACCAGTGTTGAACGTATGGTTGAAATATGTCATGCCTTTAAACCTGAAACCGTTGTAATGGGAGACGAAAAATCTCGTGATGCCGTTGCAGAGGCTTGTTTAGGTCTGTCTATTCAGTTTGATTTTGGTGCAGATGCCATGTCAGCTGTCGCAGCGGATGCAAAAGTTGATCAAGTGGTTGCTGCTATAGTGGGCTTTGCTGGGTTAACCTCAACGCTTGCTGCTATTCGTGCTGGCAAACGTATCCTATTGGCAAATAAAGAATCCTTGGTGACAGCTGGTCAACTCTTCATGGATGAGGTCGCTAAATATAATGTCACCTTGATGCCCATTGATAGTGAACATAATGCGATTTATCAATGCCTTCCTCAGAATGAAAGGGGGGCTGTTAAGCGCTCTGTAGAGAAAATTTTGTTAACCGCTTCTGGTGGCCCGTTTAGAGATTTCTCTTATGAACAAATGTTAGCTGTTACTCCAGAGCAGGCTTGTAAGCACCCCAACTGGTCTATGGGACGCAAAATCTCAGTTGACTCCGCCAGTATGATGAATAAAGGTTTGGAATTGATTGAGGCTTGTTGGTTGTTTGCTGTTGAGCCTGACGATATTGAGGTGGTTGTTCATCCTCAAAGTATAGTGCACTCCATGGTGTCTTATGATGATGGTTCTGTTATTGCGCAAATGGGAAATCCTGATATGAAGGTGCCAATTGCCTATGGTATGACTTGGCCAGATCGAGTAACGACCCAAGTCAAGCCATTAGATTTATTTGAAGTGTCTCGATTAGATTTCTCTCAGCCTGATATGGAGCGATTCCCAAATCTACAGTTAGCTGCTGATGCTTGGTATATTGGGGGGACGGCAATGGCGAGTTTGAATGCAGCGAATGAGATTGCTGTGGATGCCTTTTTGAAAAACAATATCGGCTTTTTGGATATTGCCAAAATAAATTCTGAAGTGCTTGAACAAACTGCGGTTTTTCCTGTCTCAGATTTGGATGCTGTATTTGAGGCAGATAATATGGCGCGTCAAAAAGCAAAGGACATTATTAATACTAAGGCATTTTTGTGATTCAAAGTGTGCTCTCTATTCTTATTGCGCTAGGCGTACTCATTACCTTTCATGAGTTTGGGCATTATATTGTTGCGCGTGCTTGCGGCGTGAAAGTATTAAGGTTTTCGGTTGGTTTTGGTAAGCCACTTTTAAAGTGGGTGAATAAAAACGGAACAGAGTTTACTTTAGCCCTTATTCCACTAGGCGGATATGTTCGCATGTTAGATGAACGTGAGGGGGATGTGCCTGAGGCGCTAAAAGGAGAGGCGTTTAATGGTAAAACAGTTTGGCAGCGGATTGCGATTGTCGCAGCTGGGCCGATTGCCAATTTCTTATTGGCTATTATTTTATATGCGGCCGTTGCGCTGAAGGGGGTTCAAACTGTTTCACCTGTAGTAGGTAATATAAAGGCAGGCTCTATAATCTCACATTCTTCTATACAGGTTGGTGATGAGCTTACTTGGATCAACGGTGATACTGTTGCATCCTGGCAACAGGTTAATCTCGCTCTTGCAAATTTAATAGGTCAAACCGGTAGTTACCCTTTTAGATATATTCCGCAAGGTACTTTCACTGAGGTTGAATCGGAAATTCAGTTAACTCGGTGGTTGTCAGGTTCGGAGCCAGCAGGCCTGATTAGTGAATTAGGTCTGACGCCTAAGCGGCCTAAGATGCCTGCAATTGTTGAGAAGGTATTGCCAGATGGTGCTGCTGCAGAGGCTGGCCTAAAAGAGAACGATCGAGTGATTAAAATTGACGGTGTGCTCGTTGAAGATTGGCAGGAGTTTGTCAATATTGTGCAAAAGAGCCCCTTACAGGCTTTATCTGTCACTCTCGAGCGTGATAAACAAGAGATTGAGCTTTTATTAATACCAAAATCAAGAGAGCTTGATGGGGTTGCAACTGGTTATGTTGGTTTAATGGTAAAGCCTGTGGTATTAGACGCTTCTTGGTATAAAGAAACTCAATATGGCTTTTTTGAATCAATAAGTTATGGTGTTGAACGGTCAGGACAAATGATTAACTTGACCTTGTCATCTATTGTTAAAATGATCAAAGGATTGATATCAATTGAAAACTTATCTGGGCCTATCACTATTGCTAAGGTGGCGAGCGCCTCAGCAGAGTCTGGACTGCAATCGTTTTTACAGTTTATGGCTTATTTAAGTATTAGTTTAGGTGTTTTAAATTTGCTGCCTATCCCTGTATTGGATGGTGGTCACCTTTTGTTTTATCTTGTTGAGGCTGTTCGAAGAAAGCCTGTATCTGAAAAAATTCAATATCTGGCTTATCGTATAGGCGCTTCTATGTTATTTGCGCTAATGCTGGTTGCCATATTTAATGATATCGCCCGTTTGTAGAGAGGTTGTGAGTGAAGTTTGTTTTTACCTTATGTCTAATGTTGTTGAGTTTATCGGCGGTATCTAAAAGTTTTACCCAAGTGAAAATTGATGGTTTGTTGCAAGTGCCGGATGCAAGAGCTTTCGACATGATTGGTTATGAAGAAGGTAGTGAGTATTCACAAGATGATGTTCATGATGCGATTCAAAACTTATTTATATCAGGTTTTTTTAGTGATATTCAGGTCTATAAAGAGGCTGGTGTACTGACTTTTAAAGTAGTAGAAAGGCCATCTATCGGCATATTGACCATAGAAGGTAATGATTTAATTGCTACTGAAGACCTTGAAAAAGGGCTGACACGCTCATCTCTTGAGGTGGGTGAATTTTATAAGCCTGATACCTTGAATCAAATTGAGCAAGAGTTGCAACGTCAATATTATGCTTTAGGTCGATACAATGCTGATGTTGAAATTATCACTGAAGAGTTGCCTCGTAATAGAGTTGAGGTGACGATTAATATCAATGAAGGTGAAACAGCGAAAATTGTTCATTTAAATATTATTGGTAATAAGGCTTTTTCTCAAGAGGAGGTTACTAAAAACTTCCTTTCAATGGAAACTGGTTTTTTTAATCCCTTTGGAACCGGGGATGAATATGCTAAGCCTAAAATTCAAGCAGATCTGGATAGTCTAAAAAGTTATTACCTTGATCGTGGATACCTTGATTTTGAAATTGTTTCTAATCAAGTGAGTTTGTCTCCCGATAAGCAAAATGTGTATATCGTCATTAACATTAATGAAGGGCCACAATACTTCATTGAGGATGTGATATTAAATGGCGAATTGGTATTAACAGAAGATGAAATCTTCAGTGAAATTACTCAAGAAGCGGGTGATGTTTTTTCAAGAGCAAAAGCAACAAAAGACCTTGAGTCAATCTCTGCGTTGTTAGGTGATCATGGTTATCTGTTTACTAAGGTAAATATCATTCCTGAAAAGCTTGAAGGTGAGAAAGTTGCTCTTACATTTCATGTGACTCCTGGGCCTAAAGTTTATGTAAGACGGATAAATTTTTCAGGAAATAGCGAAACCCGTGATGAAGTATTACGTCGTCAAATGGTACAGTTTGAAGGTAGTTTGGCAAATCATTCCAATATTCAGCGTTCGAAAAGACGTATTGAGCGCCTTGGTTATTTTGGTGAGGTGAATCTAAGAACGATTCCTGTTAAAGGTAGTAGTGATCTTGTAGATATTGATATTGATGTGCAAGAACAGCCTTCAGGTAGCATTCAAGCCAGTATTGGTTATTCTGAAGGGGATGGTGCTCAGCTTGGTTTTGGCATTTCCAAGCGTAACTTCTTAGGGACAGGTAACAAGGCGTCCTTTAATATTTCTAGTTCCGATACCACTAAATCATACACTCTGTCCTATGATAATCCTTTCTTTACTGTGGATGGTGTCAGTCGTGGTTTTGATTTGTTTTATAAAACAACTGACTATGACGAAGATGATGAGGTTGAAGATTATAGTCTTGATACTTTAGGGGCGACTGTGAGATTTGGTTACCCTATTTCTGATACTCAGCGTTTAACCTTTGGTATGACTGCGAAAGAAACTAAGGTGAAGTTGGGAACTGACCCATCAAATGAAACCAGTGATTATGTAGATCAATATGGTGATAATTTTGACGATGTTATCGGTAGTGTGACTTGGAGTGATAGTGATCTAGTTGGCGGCATGTTACCAACTCAGGGCTACTCTAATCGAATAAAGCTAAGTTTGGCGACACCTATAAGTGATCAAGAGTACGGTAAACTGGATATTAATAGTCAGCGTTACTGGAATATCAATGGCTCGAATTTATGGCTGGTTCGCCTAAAGGGTAAACTTGGCTATGGTTTTGGTTATGGTGATTCCTCTCAGCTTCCGTTTTATGAAAACTATTATGCAGGTGGCGTTTATTCTGTTCGTGGGTTTGATAGCTCATCACTAGGTCCGCTTAACTCATACCCAAGTGATTCAGATGAAGATCCAAGCGCATTAGGCGGAAATATTTCTATTACAGGTACTGCTGAGTTTATTTTTCCTATGCCAATGGTTGAAGATCATAAATCTGTCAGAACCGCCTTCTTTATCGATGCGGGTAATGTTTTTACCGATAATTGTTACACTGGTAATGATGCTTGTGAAGAAGGTGTGGACTTAACTGAGATTCGCTTTAGTGCCGGTTTAAGTTGGACTTGGGTTACACCGATTGCACCTTTGTCTTTCAATTTGGCTAAGGCTTTAAATGCAGAGACTGGTGATGACACTGATGTCTTTCAATTCCAGTTAGGAACCACTTTTTAATTAAGGATTTATGATGAAGAAGTCTATCATTCTGATTGTATGCACGTTACTTTCTTTTTCAGCTTCTGCTACGAATGTTGCAACCTTAGATTTTCGTATTGCGGTTCTACAAAGTAACCTTGGGCAAGATGCATCAAAGGAACCAAGAGAAAAACTAGCTAAAATGGAGCAGCAGCTTGCAACAGCACAAGCAGAGCTTAAAGAGCAAGCAGCGAATCTAAAACGAGATGAGTTAACATTATCCCCTGAGATGGTTAAACAAAAGCAGCAGGTGCTTGCTAAAAGAGGTGCTGAAATAAGAAATGCGGCAGCGAATATGCAAAGGCAAGCCCAGCAATTGGAAAAAGAGTTGTTAGCAAAATTAACACCAAAAGCTGAATTGATTTTAAAAGAAATCATTAAAGAGAAAAGTTTAGATCTGGTTCTAAATAGGCAACTTAGCCTATATTCAGGTCCTGGTGTTGATATCACAAATGAGTTAACAAAACGTCTTAATGAGAGTGATTAATGGCCTATAATTTAGAACAGATTGCAGACTATGTAGATGGTGATGTGGTTGGTGATCCTGCCTATATTATTGAGAAACTCGGAACGCTTGAGCATGCTGATGCTCAGGCGTTAAGCTTTTTAGCAAACCCTAAATATCAAAGCCAGCTGACAACAACAAAGGCGGGTGCCGTATTAGTAAGAGATAGTAATATTTGTAAAACACTAAACAATGTTGTTGTAGTGGATAATCCTTATCTGGCATTTGCCAAATTAACTCATTTATTTGATAACCGCCCGAAAGCTGAGACTGGCATTCATAAAACCGTGTCAATTGGTAAAAATGTTACCTTGGGTGAAAATCTAAAAATAGCCCCCAATGTTGTTATTGAAGATGATGCAACCCTTGGTGATAACTTAGAAATTGGTGCCAATACTGTCATTGGCGCCCGTGTTAAAATTGGCGCTAATACGCGCATTTCAGCAAATGTATCAATTTATTATGATGTTGAAATAGGTGAGTCTTGTTTGCTACATAGTGGTTGTGTAATCGGGGCCGATGGTTTTGGATTTGCACCTAGTTCAGAAGGTTGGGTTAAGATTATGCAACTTGCTGCCGTTACCTTAGGTAATAGGGTGGAAGTAGGAGCGAATACAACCATTGATCGTGGCGCCCTAGAAAATACAAAAATTGGTCATGGGGTGATTCTTGATAATCAAGTTCAAATTGCCCATAACGTGATAATTGGTGATAATAGTGCGATTGCTGGTTGTTCTGCAGTTGCTGGTAGTACTCATATTGGAGAGCGCTGCACTATTTCTGGTGGCGTAGGTATAATAGGCCACCTAACCATTACCGATGATGTCCATGTGACTGCGATGAGCTTAGTCAGTAAGTCTATTCATAAAGCGGGCTCTTACTCATCAGGTACTGGATTAGATACGACCGATAAATGGCGAAAGTCAGCAGCAAGGTTAAGACGAATAGATGATATGGCAAAACAAATTGCCAATTTAGAACATAAACTTAAGTAAGAAGAATATATAAGGTCAATACTAGATGATGGATGTAAACGAGATTCGCCGATATCTCCCACATAGATACCCTTTTTTGTTGGTAGATAGAGTAGTGGATTTGAAGCTGAATGAATCAATTGTGGCTTATAAAAATGTCACAGTGAATGAGCCCTTTTTTAATGGGCACTTTCCAGATCATCCTGTTATGCCTGGTGTGTTAATTATTGAAGCTATGGCACAAGCTGCGGGTGTATTGGGCTTTAAGACAATGGATAAAACACCTGAAGATGGCTCAATCTACTATTTTGTGGGTGCTGATAACACTCGCTTTAAGCGTCCGGTAGTACCAGGTGATAGGCTTCAGTTAGAAGCTGAAATCATTACTGAGCGTCGAGGTATTTGGAAGTTTGCTTGTAAAGCAACGGTCGATGGTGAGTTGGCGTGCTCCGCAACAATTTTATGTGCCGATAGGAAGCTCTAGTGACAATTCATGCATCAGCCATTGTTGACCCGAATGCTGAACTTGACCCGAGTGTCGAGGTTGGGCCTTTTTCTGTGATTGGTGCAAATGTTAAAATTGGAGCAGGAACAGTTGTTAAATCACATGCTGTCATTAATGGTCACACGATCATTGGTGAAGGTAATGAAATTTATCAATTTGCTTCGGTTGGCGAAGCTAATCAGGATAAAAAGTATAAAGGTGAGCCTACCAGACTTGTGATTGGTAATAATAATGTTATTCGTGAAAATGCGACGATTCATCGTGGCACCATTCAAGATAATGGTATTACTAAAATCGGAAACGGTAACCTGTTTATGGCGAGTACCCATGTGGGCCATGACTGCATAGTAGGTGATAATAATATTCTAGCTAACTATGTGGCTCTAGCGGGGCACGTAGTTATTGAAGACTCTATTATTTTAGGGGGTTATACCGGTATCCACCAGTTTTGTCAGGTAGCTTCATTTAGTATGTGTGGCATGGGTTCCATGGTCACCAAAGATATCCCTAATTATGTGATGGTTTCTGGTAATCCAGCTAAAGCTCATGGTATGAACTTTGAAGGTATGAGACGCCGTGGAATGTCTAAGGATGTGATTAAAGCCTTAAAATCTGCCTATAAGTGCGTTTATCTTAAAGGCAGTAAGCTTGAAGATGCAGTGAAAGAGCTTGAGCAAGGTTTGGCTTTAGAGTTTGCAGAAGTTGCCATGTTTTTAGCATCCATTAAACGCTCTAATCGCGGTATTATTCGATAGTTTTGATCATATAAATTAGTTCGAACTAATCAAAAACCCCAGAACCTTCTGGGGTTTTTTGTTAATCAAACTTGATTGAGGAAGCTAGGTGTCAAATCATTTTATACTCGTTGCTGGGGAAGCGTCAGGAGATATTCTTGGTGCAAGCTTAATTGCTCATTTAAAAAAACTTGACCCTAATGCTACTTTTAGTGGCATAGGTGGACCTTTAATGATTGCTCAAGGGTTTAGCTCTATTGTTCCTATGGATAGATTATCGGTTATGGGGCTGGTTGAAGTACTAGGGCGCTTAAGAGAGTTGCTTAATATTCGTAAAACCTTGTTTAATTTATGTATTCAAAAGCAACCTACCGCTTTCATTGGCATTGACTCTCCAGATTTTAACCTGCCGTTAGAGAAAAAACTAAAGCAAAAGGGAATTACGAGCATTCATTATGTAAGTCCTTCTGTTTGGGCATGGCGTCAAAAGCGAATTTTTAAAATTAAAGAATCCGTAGACCTTATGTTGGCGCTTTTCCCATTTGAAATGGATATTTATCATCAACATAATATCCCCATTAAGTGTGTTGGGCACTCATTAGCGGATGAGATCTCTTTGCAACTTGATCGTAATAGGGCAAGAGATTTATTGAATATTGATCAGAACAATAATGCTGTTTTTGCAATATTGCCAGGATCTCGTGGGGGAGAAGTCAGTCGTCTGATGCCTCTCTTTGCAAAAGCAATGATGATAATTAAAAATCGTCTTCCCCATGCGCAGTTTGTTATTCCAGCTGCGAATGAGCAAAGGCGTGAACAAATAGAAAAGATTTTAGGCCACTCAATCTTAAATGAAAATTTAAAAGCAGACATGCTGTCAGCGATTTTAGTCATCGACGCTCATTCAAGGGAGGCTATGATAAGTGCTAATGCCGTTCTTTTGGCATCTGGTACTGCTGCACTAGAGGCTATGTTAGTAAAACGTCCTATGGTGGTTGCTTATCGCTTTACAAAATTAACTTATGCCATTATGTCTAGAATGATTAAAGTTCCTTATGTGTCTTTGCCTAATCTGTTAGCAAAAAAAGCCTTAGTCTCAGAGTTAATTCAAGATGAGGCTACGCCTGAAAACTTGGCTGACAATTTAATGGATGCTTGGCAAAATTTTAATGAAGATCCTGAAATTCTTGCCACCTTCGAGCGTTTGCATCGAGAACTTAAATTAGATGCAGGGCATCAAGCGGCAAAAGCCATTCTTGATCTAGTGGCGAAAAAGTCAGCGTAGGAGTTTCTGTGGTAGAAAAAACAAAAAAAGTGAAGGTTAAAAAAATACTAGAACCTTTTGTGAGTGAGTTGTACAGCGGTCACTTATTCGCCGGCTCTGATGAAGCGGGTCGAGGGCCACTTGCAGGCGATGTGGTCGCTGCTGCTGTAATATTAGACCCAAATAATCCTATTGCGAGTTTAGCGGATTCTAAAAAATTATCAGAAAAAAAACGAGTTGCCTTGTTTGATGAAATTAAGGAAAAAGCACTCGCATTTTGTATTGCCAGAGCGAGTGTGGCAGAAATTGATGAGTTAAATATTTTGCATGCCAGTATGCTAGCTATGCAAAGAGCCATTTCAGGTTTAAGAGTAACGCCAGAGCATGCTCTTATCGATGGTAATCGCATTCCCAAAGATTTACCTTGTCCTGCCGAAGCGGTTGTAAAGGGTGATGATAGGGTGGAAGCAATTTCTGCAGCTTCTATTCTTGCCAAGGTGGAAAGAGATAATGAAATCAGTGCTTTAGCTGAACGTTATCCAGGTTATGGTTTAGAGAAGCATAAAGGCTATCCTACCGCTCAACACTTGGCTGCATTAGAAACCTTAGGTGTTACTCCTATCCATAGACAGAGTTTCGGCCCTGTTAAACGCATTATCGAAAAGTTAGCTTAAAGGTTATTACGTGTCGACATCCTTCGTACATCTCAAATTACATACTGAATTTTCGCTTGTTGATGGTCTTGTAAAAGTGAAGGGCTTATTGGGTGCAACTGCCGGACTTAATATGCCAGCCGTCGCCATGACTGATGAAAATAACCTTTGTGGCTTTGTGCGTTTTTATAAAGGTGCCATGGGAAGTGGTATTAAGCCTATTTGTGGGGCCGATGTTGTTATTGAGGCTGACGGAGAACTTGAAGAAAACCATAGGCTGACCTTGCTTGCTATGACAAACAAGGGCTACAAAAATATCATAGAAGTTATCTCTAAGGGTTATCAGCTAGGCCAGTTTGAGGGCCGTCCCATTGTTCAAAGAGCCTGGGTTGAAGCGCATCAAGAAGATGTCATTTTGATCTCTGGTGCTCAATATGGTGATGTTGGACAATATTTAGCCTTACAAAAACCGACTCTTGCAAAGCAGAAGTTAGAACGCTGGATGCAGATATTCCCTAATCGCTTTTATGTTGAGTTACAAAGAACCAGCCGCATTGGTGAAGAAGACTATATTCATGCGGTAGTGCCACTTGCTACTGAACTGGCTTGTCCTGTTGTGGCAACTAATGATGTGCGCTTTTTAAAGCGAGAAGATTTTGAGTCCCATGAGGCGCGGGTTTGTATTCACGATGGTGTCACACTCGATGATCCACGTCGAAAAAAACGTTATTCGGAAGAACAGTATTTAAAGTCAGCTGATGAGATGCAAGCTTTATTTGATGATATTCCTGAAGCCCTTGAAAACACTGTCGAAATAGCAAAGCGTTGTAACGTTGATGTGCTGTTAGGAAAATACTTCCTACCTGATTTTCCTGTGCCAGAAGGCATGACAATGGATGTCTTTTTCAGCGAACTTTCTTTTAAAGGTCTGGAAGAAAGGTTCGATTTTCTTGTGAAAAAATACGGCGATCGTATTGCCGATAAAAAACAAGAGTATTGGGATAGATTGGATTTTGAGTTAAATATTATTAATCAAATGGGGTTCCCAGGTTACTTTTTGATTGTAATGGACTTTATCCAATGGGCTAAAGATAACGATATTCCCGTTGGCCCAGGCCGTGGGTCAGGCGCAGGCTCACTTGTGGCTTACGCATTAAAAATTACTGATTTGGACCCTCTTGAATATGATTTACTGTTCGAGCGATTCTTAAACCCAGAACGTGTTTCCATGCCGGATTTTGATATCGACTTTTGCATGGACAACCGAGATAAAGTGATCGATTACGTGGCTCAAACCTATGGTCGAGACGCGGTATCTCAAATTATTACTTTCGGTGCTATGGCTGCAAAAGCGGTAGTGCGTGATGTCGCTAGGGTCCAAGGTAAACCTTACAGCCTTGGTGATAAGCTTTCCAAGTTGATCCCCTTTGAAATTGGTATGACTCTGAATAAGGCCCTTGAAGAAGAGCCTATGCTAAAAGAGTTTATCGAAAATGATGAAGAAGCTGGCGATGTTATGGAGATGGCGCTTTCGCTAGAAGGTGTCGTAAGAAACTTTGGTAAGCACGCGGGCGGCGTGGTCATCGCTCCAACAAAGCTAACGGACTTTTCTCCTCTTTATTGTGAAGAAGATGGTTCTGGCTTAGTGACACAATATGATAAAAATGATGTTGAAGAAGCGGGTCTTGTAAAGTTTGACTTCTTAGGTCTAAAGACCTTAACAGTTGTTGACTGGGCGATGAAGAATATCAATGATATTCAAGCTCGTGAGGGTAAGCCTGCTTTAGATATTACCTTGATCGATCTAGAAGATAAGCCCACTTATGACATGCTGCAAAGGGCTGAAACAACGGCGGTCTTCCAGTTAGAGTCGCGAGGCATGAAGGAGCTTATTAAAAAGCTACTGCCTTCACGTTTTGAAGATATTGTCGCGCTAGTAGCGCTTTATCGTCCTGGTCCTTTGGGATCAGGCATGGTGGACGACTTTATCAACCGTAAGCACGGTCGTTCAGAGCTGGCATTCCCTCACCCTGATTATCAACATGATGATCTAATCCCTGTTCTAGAGCCGACCTATGGCATTATCTTGTACCAAGAACAGGTAATGCAAATCGCTCAGGTGTTAGCTCGATTTAGTTTGGGTGGCGCCGATTTATTACGTCGTGCTATGGGTAAGAAAAAACCCGAAGTCATGGCTGAGCAGCGCTTACTCTTTATGGAAGGTGCGGGTAAGTATGATATCAGTGAGGAACTGTCGGGTAACATCTTTGACTTGATGGAAAAATTTGCTGGTTATGGTTTTAACAAATCTCACTCCGCTGCTTATGCTTTAGTTTCTTATCAGACTGCGTGGTTAAAACATCATTATCCAGCCCCCTTTATGGCGGCAGTATTGTCTGCCGATATGCAGAACACGGATAAGATCGTTATCTTCATTGAAGAATGTCGTGCCATGAAGCTGCAGCTTGAATTGCCAAATGTTAATGAATCCGTCTATAAGTTTACCGTTAACCGTGCTGGCGCCATTGTTTATGGTCTCGGTGCGATTAAAGGCGTGGGAGAAGGGCCAATTGAGGCCATCACTCAGGCTCGTGAAGAGGGTCCATTTGAACATATATTTGATTTTTGTAAGCGTATAGGGAAAAAAGTAAATAAGCGTGTGATGGAAGCGCTTATTCGATCGGGAGCCTTAGATCAAATCGGTCCTAATCGAGCGACCTTGTTTGCTTCAATTGATGAGGCACTGAAGCGGGCCGATAGAATTGCAAAAGATGAAGATGCCGGCATGATGGACCTTTTTGGTGTAGCTGTCGAAGAGTCTACCGAGGGCGCTTATGATGAAATTGGTATTCAACATGAATGGCCTTCTCGTCAACGATTAGACGGTGAAAAAGATACGCTGGGTTTGTATGTCACAGGTCATCCAATTGATGATTACGAAAAAGAAATTCGTCGTTTTGCTCGCTCACGCATTGTTGATTTGCAGCCTAAGCGTGGTGATTCGCAAATTATGGCGGGTCTTATTGTTGAAATGCGAATTACTAAGAGTAAGAAAGGCGGTAATATTGCCTTTGTTACCTTGGATGATAGGTCTGCACGCATTGAGGTAACGGTATTTCCTGATAGTTTTGAAGAATTTAAAGATGTGATTCAAAAAGATCAGGTTGTCGTTGTTGAGGGGGAAATTAGCAACGATGAATTCCGCGGTGGCCAGAAGGTTATTGCTCGTAAAGTCATGGATATTGCCCAAGCACGAATAAGATATGTTCAAGCTTTAAGGATAGATTGGCAGTCGGATACTGTGTCCTGTGTAGATATACAAACTCTCTCTCAGTTCTTACAGCCCTATCGTGGTGATGGTTGTGACGTGGTGGTAAGTTTTGCAACAGACCACGCAGAAGGGGACATTTGTTTGGGTCAAAGTTGGAAAATTATGCCAGATGACCAATTAATGTACGATCTAAAAAAACAATACGGTCAACAAAACGTTCAGCTCGTGTATAATTAGCAGCATTTTAGAATTATAAGACAGAAACTTGCTGATATTATTGATGTATTTTAATGGTATTAAGCAAGTAGTGATTGGAATGACTCAGATTTTCTTTAAGAAGATCATATAAAAAGAGCATTCTCTCTATGGCAACTAAACAGCAGTGATTAAATAATGAATTTAAACTATTTACCTTTTGAACAACCAATTGCTGAACTCGAGCAAAAAATTGAAGAGTTACGCTTGGTTGGTAATGATAACCAACTTAATATCAGCGACGAAATTAGTCGTTTAGAAGAGAAAAAGATTACCCTAACTCAGTCACTGTTTAGTAATCTAGGTGCGTGGGAAGTGTCACAACTTGCTCGTCACCCAAAACGTCCATATACCTTGGATTATATTGAACACGCTTTTACCGATTTTGAAGAAATGCATGGTGACCGTCATTATGCTGATGATCGCGCGATTGTGGGTGGTGTTGCTCGTTTAGATGGCAAGCCTGTCATGGTTATTGGCCATCAAAAAGGCCGTGAGGTAAAAGAGAAAGTACTACGTAACTTTGGTATGCCAGCACCTGAAGGTTATCGTAAAGCGTTACGTTTGATGCAAACGGCTGAGCGATTCAATATGCCCATCGTGACTTTAATTGACACCCCTGGGGCTTATCCAGGTATTGGTGCTGAAGAGCGTGGCCAAAGTGAGGCGATCGCTTATAACTTGGCTGTTATGTCTCGTCTAAAAACACCTATTATCGCAACCGTTATTGGTGAAGGTGGTTCAGGTGGTGCGCTAGCAATCGGTGTATGTGATGAGCTAATGATGATGCAATACGGCACTTATTCTGTTATTTCTCCAGAAGGTTGTGCTTCTATCCTTTGGAAAAGTGCTGATCGTGCATCAGATGCTGCAAAAGCGATGGGGATTACAGCAGATCGACTACAAGAGCTTGGTTTAGTTGATAAAATTATCACAGAGCCAATGGGCGGTGCCCATGTACATCATGAACAAACAGCACAAAGCTATAAAGAAAATGTGCTTGAAGCCCTAGACCGTATGAATGCTTTGACGACAGATGAGCTATTAGAGCGTCGTTACCAAAGGTTGATGTCTTACGGACTATAATTTTTAATAGTTCAACGCTTGAAGTCAGGTCTTTAAAAAAAGCCTCCTAGTGGAGGCTTTTTTATGTTTAAACCTTTATGAAATGAGTGGTGATAATGGCACTTTCCAAAGAAAGCTTCTTAGCAGGGCTAGATAATTCTTTTCATCAATATCTCGGCACAAAAGAACAGCCTATTTATCTTGGCTTAAGTGGCGGTGTTGATTCTGTCGCCCTTTTACACCTCTTAGTTGAAGCAGGACTTGGTCATCGTGTTAAAGCGATTCATATTCATCATGGCTTAAGTCAAAATGCAGATGCTTGGTATCGTTTTTGTGAGGCATTGTGTCAACAATATCAAGTGGCTTTTAAAGGGCATAAGGTTGAATTAGATACGCAAAAACATTCTATTGAAGAAGCGGCCCGAATTGCCCGCTATGATATCTTTGCCTCATACCTTAATAAAAATGCCTATCTATTATTAGCCCACCATGCAGGCGATCAAGCGGAAACACTCATGTTTCGCTTGTTAAGAGGGACTGGCGGTAAAGGTTTGGCGGGCATGCCAGCAAAAAGAGAGCTGGGTGCGGGCTTTCTATATCGGCCGCTTTTATCTTTTGATAAAACTAACTTGATTCAATATGTAAAACAAAATGGGCTGACTTGGGTCGAAGATGAATCTAACCAAGATGAGGCATTTAGTCGAAATCATATACGTCATCAAATTATCCCTAAATTACAAGCGTTTGAGCCTCAAGCAGAGTGTCGAATTGAGCAAGCGGCAAAACGTTTAGCGTTTGATTATCAAATGTTAGCGAATCTCAGTCGGGATAAGTTAAGTGCGTGGCAAGCGCAAGACACTAGTTTAAAACTGGATGCAATTGCAGCGTTAGATCAAGAGCAAAGAGTTTTTTGGTTGCGCCAATATTTAGAGTTGTTTTCGATTAGTCTTACTCAAGCTCAAGTGCTGGCTGTTAATGAAAGCTTTTTTACCGAACAAGGGAAGCAACCTTGTTTTGAACATAAGTTAGCAAGGTTAATGCGCTTTCAAAATCGATTGTATGTCCTGCCTTTGCAGATACCTGCTCAAGTGTCAAAAATCAGTCCTAATCAAGAGCTTGAACGTGAATATGATGTTTATCATTTTTCGCTTAGTACAAACCTTGAGTTTGATGAAAATGCATTTAGCTTAGGTAACAAGCCAGACACTCAAGTGTTAGTTCAGAAAAATGGCCTCTCAAGAAAGTTAAAGAAATGGTTTAATGATGAGCAGGTGCCTGTTTGGTGGCGTGAACATTTACCTTATCTTTATTATCAAGATGAGCTGGTGGCCATAGGAGACCTTTGGGTTAAGCCTGATTGGCAGGACTTCATCAACCTTGATTGGCGGCCTAAAGCCTTGTTAACTTGGCCAAAAGCTTAGTCTGCTGAGCAGGTATTCATTGAGAAGTGAAACTTTCCACCCAATTTAATTTTGATACTGCTTTTTTAGATTGAGTGATAAGCCATCAAATGGTACCATTGCGACCCGTCAGAAGGCATGGTTCAACATGTCATCAACTCTATTTTTCATCTATAAAGGCGGGCTTTTCATAAATGGCGACTCGATACATTTTCGTCACAGGCGGCGTAGTTTCTTCTCTTGGTAAAGGATTGGCAGCAGCCTCTCTAGCAGCGATCCTTGAATCGCGCGGCCTTAAAGTCACTATGCTTAAACTGGATCCATACATCAATGTTGATCCAGGTACCATGAGCCCTTTCCAACACGGTGAAGTATTTGTCACTGAAGATGGTGCTGAGACCGATTTGGATCTTGGTCACTATGAACGTTTCATTTCCACTAAAATGGGTAAACGTAACAACTTTACTACCGGTCGTATTTACCAAACGGTTCTGAAAAAAGAGCGTCGTGGTGACTACCTTGGTGGTACTGTTCAGGTTATCCCTCATATCACGGATGAAATTAAGCGTCGTGTGATTGCTGGCGCCGAAGGTTCTGATATTGCATTAGTTGAAATTGGTGGCACAGTCGGTGATATTGAGTCACAGCCTTTCCTTGAAGCGGTACGTCAACTTAAAGTTGAGTTAGGTTCGCATCGTGCTTTGTTTATGCACCTTACTTTAGTGCCTTATATTCGCACTGCTGGTGAGACGAAAACCAAACCGACGCAGCACTCAGTGAAAGAGCTACGTTCAATTGGTATTCAGCCTGATATTCTATTATGCCGTTCTGAAGTGTCTATTGAAGCGCCTGAACGCAAGAAAATCTCTCTTTTCACTAACGTAGATGAAAGAGCGGTTATTTCTCTTCCTGATGCCGATACGATTTATAGCATTCCACAACACTTGAATAATCAAGGCCTAGATAGTCTGATTGTTGATCGCTTTAGCTTAGACTGCGGTATTCCTGATCTTGCTATCTGGAATAAAGTGGCGCA
Organism: Marinomonas sp. MED121; assembly: GCF_000153025.1. Lineage (GTDB taxonomy): Bacteria > Pseudomonadota > Gammaproteobacteria > Pseudomonadales > Marinomonadaceae > Marinomonas. The sequence goes on along the minus strand of NZ_CH672429.1, from coordinate 1,011,783 downwards.
AGCCAAGCTTAACCCTGAAAAGCAAGTTAACATTGCCATGGTTGGTAAGTACATGGAGCTTTTAGATGCCTACAAGTCTCTAATTGAAGCCATGGATCATGCGGGTATTCATGCACAAACAAAAGTGAAACTACATTATATCGATTCCGAAACTATCGAAAATGAAGGCACAGAAGTGCTTAAATCAATGGATGCTATTTTAGTGCCTGGTGGTTTTGGTGAGCGTGGTGTTGAAGGTAAAATTTTAACTGCACAGTATGCTCGTGAAAATAAAATTCCGTACCTAGGTATTTGTCTAGGTATGCAGGTCGCTGTGATTGAATTTGCTCGAAATGTTGCAAAACTAAACGGTGCCCATAGTACAGAGTTCAACTTAAAAACAGAGAATCCAGTAGTTGGTCTTATTACAGAATGGACTGACTCAGAAGGTTCCAAAGAAATACGGTCAGAGGAATCAGACCTAGGTGGCACTATGCGTCTTGGTGCACAAAACTGTAACTTGCTTGACGGCTCAAAAGCACATGTTGCTTATGGTCAACCCGTTATCAGTGAACGTCACCGTCACCGCTATGAAGTCAATAACTACTATTTGACTGCATTGGAAGAAGCTGGACTGACAATTTCAGGTCGTTCAGAAGATAACTCTTTGGTAGAAATGATAGAAATTGCAGACCATCCATGGTTTGTTGCTTGTCAGTTCCACCCTGAGTTTACTTCCACACCACGCTATGGTCATGGCCTATTTAGTGCGTTCGTACACGCCGCTCTAAAATACGCTGGTAAAGAGAAATAAGTGCTGCGCCTTAGGGGACGTAGTTTTTTCATTTTATTGATAAAAGGTTTGTTATGACTCAGATCATTGATATTAAGGCGAGAGAAGTTCTTGATTCTCGAGGTAATCCAACTGTTGAAGCTGACGTGATTTTGGCTGATGCGTCTGTTGGTTCTGCTTGTGCTCCATCTGGTGCTTCTACGGGTTCTCGTGAAGCACTTGAATTACGTGATGGTGATAAGAGTCGCTACCTAGGTAAAGGTGTATTAAAAGCAGTTGCTGCTGTAAATGGTCCAATCCGTGAAGCTTTACTAGGTAAAGATGCAGAAAGCCAAGCAGAGCTAGATCAAATCATGATTGACCTAGATGGCACAGAAAATAAATCGACCTTTGGTGCAAATGCTATTCTAGCGGTATCGCTTGCTGCAGCAAAAGCTGCTGCAGCCGCTAAGAAAATGCCTTTGTATGAACACATTGCTGAAATCAACGGCACAGCAGGTCAATTCTCTATGCCTGTGCCTATGATGAACATCATCAATGGTGGTGAGCATGCAGATAACAATGTAGATATTCAAGAGTTTATGGTTCAGCCTGTTGGTGCACCTAACTTTCGTGAAGCATTACGTTACGGCGCTGAAATCTTCCATGCTTTGAAAAAAGTATTGAGTGATCGTGGCCTTAATACCGCCGTAGGCGATGAAGGTGGTTTTGCACCAAACCTTGCATCAAACGCTGAAGCCTTGGCAGTCATTAAAGAAGCGGTTGCTAATGCAGGTTATGAGCTAGGTAAAGACATTACTCTGGCTATGGACTGTGCTGCTTCAGAGTTCTATGAAGAGGGTCAATATAACCTGAAAGGTGAAGGTAAAGTTTTCTCTTCAGAAGGCTTCTCTGACTACCTAGCTGATCTTTGTGACCAGTATCCAATCGTATCAATCGAAGATGGTTTGAATGAGTCTGATTGGGAAGGTTTTGCTTACCAAACTAAGATTCTAGGGGATAAGATTCAACTAGTTGGTGATGATTTATTCGTAACCAATACTAAGATTCTTAAACGTGGTATTGATGAAGGTATTGCTAACTCTATCTTGATCAAATTTAACCAAATCGGCTCTTTAACCGAAACGCTAGAAGCTATTAAAATGGCTAAAGCGGCGGGTTATACTGCGGTTATCTCTCACCGTTCAGGTGAAACTGAAGATGCCACTATTGCCGATTTGGCAGTGGGTACAGCTGCAGGTCAAATCAAGACAGGTTCTTTATGCCGTTCTGACCGTGTTGCTAAGTACAACCAATTGCTTCGTATTGAAGAGCAATTAGGTGGTAAAGCACCTTATAACGGTCTTTCAGAGATCAAAGGTCAAGCTTAATCTAACACGCTAGATTAAGTAAAAAGGGAGAACCTAGGTTCTCCCTTTTTTGTTGTACCCAATTTAGGCTGTGTTTTATAGTAGGAGATCTTTTTTCTGAAATGATGATGTCTATGCAACGAATAGTATCAGTCTTGTTTGCCGGCATGGCGATTTATCTTGCCTATCAATTGGTTTATGGCGAGCAAGGACGCAAGCGGCAAGAAGAGTTAAGCAAACAGGTCGAATTTCAAGAATTGACCAATGATAAATTATCGCAACGTAATGCAGCTTTAAGAGCACAATTGTCGAATTTGAGAAATGGACAAGATGCAGTTGAAGAAAAAATTCGTATTGAGCTGCAATACATTAAAGAAGGTGAAACCTTTTATAGGATGGTAGACCAGTGACAAACGCCTATTGGGTTATTTTGCCTGCAGCGGGTGTGGGTGCTCGAATGCAAGCTAACGTCCCAAAGCAATATCTGCCCCTCGATGGTAAATATTTAATTGACCAAACGATTGAGCGTCTACTGAGCCATGAGAAAATCAATAATATTGCCGTGGGTTTAAGTGTCAATGATGCTTATTGGCTGGATTCAATTTGGGCGAACGATAAACGTGTTCATCGTTATATTGGCGGTAAAGAGCGCAGTGATACTGTGTTAAATGGCTTATCTTTTATTATGGATAAACATGCCATAAAGGACGAGTTTGTTTTGGTTCATGATGCTGCAAGGCCACTCATTTCACTTTCTGAGATTGATGATCTGCTAGCGAATAATAATCCGATCGGCGCTCTGCTAGCTATGCCTGCAAAAGATACAATCAAACAAGCATCACCAACATCTGAAAATCAAACACAGGTAGAGATGAGCCTAGATAGACAGCATATTTGGCATGCCCAAACACCGCAAAAATTTAAAGCAGATGCACTTATCACGGCTTTAATTAAAGCGAAGAAGCAGGGGTTATTGATTACTGATGAAAGTTCAGCGTTTGAGTCGCTAGGGCAGCACCCTGATTTGGTTGAGGGTAAAGCAAGTAACTTTAAAGTAACTTTACCGATCGACCTTGTAATGGCAAAAGCCTTACTTCCTTTACTTGATAACCACTAACTAAACGACTAATTAAGGTGATTTATTTATGCTGCCATTTCGTATTGGCCACGGCTTTGATGTCCATAAATTTGGTGAAGGCGATGAAATTATTTTAGGTGGAGTGAGCATTCCTTATCTGCATGGTCTGATTGCTCATTCTGATGGTGATGTGGTACTTCATGCTTTGACTGACGCGATTTTGGGGGCGGCAGCATTAGGTGATATCGGCAAACATTTTCCTGATACTGATCCTGTTTTTGCCGGAGCTGATAGCCGAGTTTTATTAAAAAAAGCCTACCAAGAAGTTTTGAAGAAAGGTTATCAGCTAGGCAATCTAGATATTACCATCATGGCTCAAGCACCAAAAATGGCACCGCATATCGATGCGATGAGAGCAAATATAGCAGCAGATCTTGCGTTAGATATCGACAGTGTCAATGTAAAAGCAACAACCACTGAGAAGCTTGGTTTTACTGGACGTAAAGAGGGCATTGCTGTAGCCGCTGTTGCCTTGCTTATGGCTGCAAACGTTTAGATCGCAATTGTCTTTTAGTGAAAGGTTAAATAAATGAATACAGATTGGCGATATGCTTGGTCAAAGCCTCAAGTTACAGGTGACTTAAAAACCAGTGCTCAAGATTTTTATGTTGAAGAAGAATTAGGGTTTGAGCCTGAAGGAAAGGGCGAGCACCTTTATATTTTTATTGAGAAACAAGGTGTTAATACAGAGTTCTTAGCACGACTTTTAGCTAGGCATACTAAAGTACCCGTTAATAAAGTCACTTATAGCGGTGTTAAAGATAGACATGCAGTAACCCGTCAATGGTTCTGTTTACATGTTTTAAATCAAGATATAGATGGCGCAGCTTTAATGCAGGCCATTAGTAATGAGCTCAATGAGGCTGAAACTGTCAAGCTTGTAAGCATGGCTAGGCACCCTCGTAAGCTTAAAGTGGGTGTCCATAAAACAAATCGTTTTGTGCTGAGAGTTCGCAATCTAAGTGGTCAGTTAGCAGATTTAGAAGATAGATTGGCTTTGGTGGCACTTGAAGGTGTACCAAACTATTTTGGTCCTCAGCGGTTTGGCATTAATGGGAATAATTTGGTGCAAGGTCGTCAATGGCTGGCAAAAGACCCATCACCTAAAAAGCGCTTAAGCAAAACCGAATCCTTTTGGCTCTCTGCTATTCGCTCTTGGTTTTTTAATCAGGCTTTAAGTGATCAAGTCGCTTCGGGTTTATGGGGGCAGGTATTTCTAGATGATAGGGTGCAGCTTCAAGGGACTCAATCATCTTTTCGAGTTGAAGATATTGATGCCAATTTATTAAGACGTTTACATCAACTTGATCTACACCCACAGCTGCCTTTGGCAAATAATGGCGCTTTAGCGGATACCAGCATGTTACGCGCCCATTCAATGACCCAGTCTTGGTCAGAAGATGGCGCCTTACTTGAGCAGCTGAATCGTTTGTCGTTAGGGCGAGAGCAAAGGGCAGCAAGAGTCATTCCAAAAAATATGGTCTGGGAATTGCTTAACGATCAGTTAATTGTGCAATTTAGTTTACCTAAAGGTAGCTTTGCGACTAGCGTTTTACGTGAATTAATTGATTTTACCGATGTTTCAAGCCCGAGTACGAATGAGAATATTAATAGCCAATGATGACGGTGTTGATGCCAAAGGGATTCAAACCCTTAATCAATATTTATCAGAAAAATATGAAACAGTGCTTGTCGCTCCTGATAGAAACAGAAGCGGTGCAAGTAACTCTTTAACCTTGACCAGAACCTTGCAACCTAAACAGGTTGCAAAAGGGCAATTCAGCGTTGATGGAACACCGACTGATTGTGTTAATTTGGCCATTTCTGAAGTGATAGATGGTCAATTTGATTTTGTGGTTTCTGGTATTAATCATGGTCCGAATTTAGGGGATGATGTGATTTACTCAGGGACAGTCGCAGCGGCCATGGAAGCGCGTCATGTTGGTTGCTTTGCGATAGCTGTGTCTTTAGTGGGTAATCAGCATTTTGAAACAGCAGCCAAGGTGATTTTACAGTTAATTGACGATGCTGCGCCGCTTCACTATTTGAGTGAAACTTTACCTAAGGGAAGCATTTTAAACGTTAATGTGCCTGATGTTGAGTTTGAACTGATTAAAGGCTTCAAAGTCACTCGTCTTGGCTATCGAAAGTCTGCTCAGCCTGCTATTTCTGCTCAGCATCCTAGAGGTATTCCGAGTTATTGGATTGGTGCTTTATCAGAGCCTCATGATGAGCAAGAAGGAACAGATTTTCATGCTATCAGCCAAGGCTATGTATCTATTACTCCTTTGCATACAGACATGACTTGCTATGCAGCAATGAACTCTGTTTCAGCTTGGTTAAAAATGCCTTTAGATGAAAATGAATAGTTTACAAAGCTTGGTAAAAAACTCTGAAAGTCGTGCTTCAGGTATGATCAACGAGTTAAGGCGCTTGGGGATTGAAAATGAAGCTTTGCTGTCTAAGATGGCTGAGTTACCTCGTCATCTATTTGTCGAACCCGCGTTCTCTCATCTAGCTTACTCTTCTACGCCTTTACCCATAGGCCATAATCAAACGATTAGTCAGCCATTTACAGTGGCACGAATGACTCAATGGTTACTTCAGTATGCTCGTTTAGGGCGAGTACTTGAAGTGGGTACTGGCTCAGGTTATCAAACTGCATTACTGGCTCATTTTTTTAATAAGGTACATACCATAGAGCGTAAACAAGCTTTACATGAAATGGCTAAGCAAAGACTGGGGCAATTGCAGATTAATAATGTTGAATATCTTTATGGTGATGCTAACAAAGGATGGCCTACCCGAGTTGCATTAGATGCCATTATTGTCACTGCGATGGTTAATAAAGTTCCTACTGCTCTATTAGAGAATTTAAAAGAAGGTGGGGTATTGATTATGCCAATAGAAGACACTGTCTCCTGTGTGGCATGTTGGATAAAAGAAGGGACAAAATGGAAGCGCCTTGATGATGAGTTGGCGCACTTTGTTCCTTTATTAGAAGGTTTAGAAGATGAATAAATGGATCAAAATATACTTTAGTGGTGTTTTTATGGGGGCTGCTGATATTGTCCCTGGTGTTTCAGGTGGTACGATCGCATTTATTTTGGGTGTTTATGAAAGGCTTATCGCTGCATTAAGTGGCGTAAATAAAGAAAGTATTCAATTGCTTTTAAAAGTTAACTTAAAAGGTTTATGGCAACATTTTGATGGTACATTTTTACTGGTTTTAGGTTTGGGTATTGTATCGAGTTTGGCGCTTTTGTCTGGGGCTATTTCGTATGCTTTAGAGTTTTACCCTAGGTATTTATCTAGTTTTTTTATGGGATTAATTCTCGCTTCTGCGGCATTATTAGCAAAAGATTTAGGTAAATTTAAAAAACACTATTACCTGATGATGTTATTAGGGATTAGTTTTGGGCTTTTTATCGCTTTACTCTCTCCTACTAATCTTGATGTGACACCGTTAATGGTCATTTTCTCTGGCATGATCGCCATTTGCGCCATGTTATTACCTGGTATTTCAGGTAGCTTTATTTTGCTGATGCTGGGCATGTATGGGCCGGTATTACTCGCGGTTAAAAACTTTGAATTAGATGTAATTAGTTTATTTGCAGTTGGTGCTTTAATAGGATTATTAAGCTTTTCTAAATTCTTAAAATACTTAATGGATCATTTCAAAGAGATTACTATTTCTTTTTTAATTGGTGTGATGTTGGGTTCTTTATTAAAAATATGGCCATGGGTCTTAGTAAATCACTGGATTTTAATTGATGGCAAAAAAGTACCAGAAAATACCGAATTTGTATTACCTTGGAATATTAATGATTATCAAATGCTCTCTGATTTAGCTTTTCCCTTGTGCTTTGTATTGCTTGGTATACTTATCATTTATGTGATAAATAACATTTTTTTACTTAATAATACGAATGGTACCCATAAGAAACTTTAATCAAACCTTTATAAGTGAGCTTAAATAAAAACCTTGATGGCTAGCAAGATTAGAATAGTAAAGTTAATTGATTTAATTGTTGTTAGTTTGGCTAGCATCTTGCTTTTCGGCTGCGCGAATGATCCGTTAAACTTTGCAGGTAATTCTGGCTCAAAAAAGTCAAGCTGGACTCCTAATTTATCTACTGGCTCTACTAATGCTGTTAGCGGCTACTATCGTGTTAAGCCAGGTGACACTTTATATACTATTGCTTTCAAGTATGGATTAAATTACAAAGAGCTTGCTGCAATAAATAAAATCCCTTCTCCTTATGTGATTTATCCAAAACAGAAAATTCGCTTAAACGGTAAACTAGCTTCGACCTCTACAAAGGTGAAGAAAAGTACCTCTGGGAGTGCTTCATCTAAGAAAGTACAGGTAAAAACGGTTAAAAGTAATAAAAAGCAAACCACTGTAAATAATAAGAACCTATCTTCAAAAACGGCCTCTAATAGTAAAATAAGCGCTAAAAAGGTATTAAAATGGGTGTGGCCAGTATCGGGTCAAGTGATAAAGGGGTTTTCAAACAAAGGCGTAAGTAGTAAAGGTATAGATATCAAAGGCAAATTAAATGGCCTGGTGGTGTCAGCTTCCGATGGTGTTGTTGTTTACGCAGGAAATGGACTCATCGGATATGGTAATCTTGTTATTGTAAAACATAGTGATGAATACCTAAGCGCATATGCTTACAACCAAAGAATTTTGGTGAAAGAGCAGCAGAAGGTTAAAGCAGGTCAGAAACTTGCAATTATTGGAGGCAAAGGCGAACAAAGATCATTATTGCACTTTGAGGTTAGGAAAGACGGTCAGCCGATCAACCCATTAAAAGTATTACCTAAATAATAACATTATCTTAGGTATTAGGAGGGAACATGAAAGCTGTAGATATCGTAAAAGCAGAAGATATAGCATTATCCGATGATAATGATATTGAGAATAGTCTTAATCTAGATGAAGTAGATTCTAATGAAGAGTTCGAGTCCGCTGTCAATGCAAGGTACGCCAATGAGGACGTTGGTAAAAACCTTGATGTGACTCAAATGTATTTAAGCGAAATTGGTTTTTCACCTTTATTAAGCGCAGAAGAAGAAGTTTACTATGCGCGTAAATCACTTAAAGGGGATGAATCGTCTCGTAAACGCATGATAGAAAGTAACCTAAGGCTGGTGGTTAAGATTTCACGTCGCTACCTGAATCGTGGCCTTTCTTTATTGGATTTAATCGAAGAGGGCAACCTCGGGTTAATCAGAGCCGTTGAAAAATTTGATCCGGAAAGAGGTTTCCGTTTTTCAACTTACGCTACTTGGTGGATTCGACAAACCATTGAGCGCGCTATCATGAATCAAACAAGAACCATACGTTTACCGATTCATGTTGTGAAAGAGCTGAATGTTTACCTCAGAGCAGCACGTGAGTTAACTCAGAAGCTCGATCATGAGCCAAGTGCTGAAGACATTGCTGACATGTTAGATCGTCCAGTAGAAGATGTGCAGAAGATGTTGAGCTTAAATGAACGTATCAGTTCGATAGATTCACCGGTCGGTGGAATGGATACAGATAAGAGCTTGGTTGAAATTATTGCAGATGAACAGCATGCTGGTCCGGAAGATGAGCGTCAATTTAGTGATGTAGTTCACAATATTGATCATTGGCTTAATGACCTTAATGAGAAGCAACGAGAAGTCATTGCCCGCCGATTTGGTTTGCGAGGTTATGAACCAAGCACTTTAGAAGATGTGGGTGCTGAGATAGGTTTAACGCGTGAACGTGTTAGACAAATTCAGGTCGAAGCTTTGAGAAAGTTAAAATTGATGATGGAAAAACAAGGGTTATCTTTGGATGATGTCATGCATCTAAATGATTAACCGAACCATAGCCTCACAAAAAACCAACTGTATAGCAGTTGGTTTTTTTATGTCTAAATTTGCTCACTAATCATTTCGAATTTAGATTTAATCTTATTCAGTAACTTATCTGACATGCCTTTAATGGAATAGCTAAGGGTCTCATTACCTGCTTCATCGGTATGAATCTCTGGTAGTCCTGTGAAAACCTTATTTTGTATTTCAGGTAGGACAAAAATAGCTTCACTGATGGCCGTGGATTTAATGTCTATTTGATCACTCAACATTTTAATCTTGCTAAGCTTAGCTTCTAGTTCATGAGGCAAATCATCCTCTTGTTCCATACGATTTGCTAAGTTCTTAAGGCCATCATCAACCACTATTTTGTATTCAATACTGGGTGTGTTGGCATAAATATCAGTACTAAGTAACTTTTCAATTAAGTTTGTGAAAAGTTTGGCGGTACAAATAGCATTTAAGTAAAGCTGATCTTCGCACTCATCGGCGCTAAAAAGAATTAAAGTCGCATTCTCTTGGTATTGATGAACTTGGCCAAAGTAGGCTTCACTGGCTTGGAACATGGCGCGGTATACGGGAGTGAAAAGGTTCGCAATTTTAATCGGCGTGAATGTTTCTTGCCATTGCTCCATATTGGTTAGCTCAATATAGAGAACACAACTACGTTGTTTATCTTCTTCAAATATCTTCTCAAAATTGATTTCAATTTGCTCTTTTTTCTCATGTGCTTGGTTAGTATTTGCTTCAATTTCTAATAATGACGCTGCTGAAGAGGATTCGGTTTTGGTGAGCCAATCCAGTGACTGAACTTTGGCTAAAAGAGTGACTAGGGTATTTGCTTCTTTATAAATCGCTTTATTTAATTTGGCATCAGTGTGACCTTTTAGTAAGGCTTCAAGTGCCTCACTAACATTGGTGATAGGAGCCACTAGCTTTCTGGTTACCAGAAAAACAATGAGAAGAGAGAGTGCTGTGATAAAAATACTGACACTAATGAGCAGGGAGTTGAGTCTTGATAAAATATTTTGGGTAGGTGTCTTATCTAAAGTAATGATAACGTGGCCTACCACTTCTTGTCTGAACTTCACGCTTGAACTAAAAACACGCTTGTTTTCAACCGCACTGATATTACTGTCATTTAAATAGCTACTATTATCGCTTGAGGCTTCAGCTAAAAGCTCATCTTGTTTATTAAAAACGCGAGCACTTAAGATGTTTTCATCAACCACTAGACGTGTGAGTAAAACATTCAAACTTAATAAATCATTGGTTAAAATTGATTGTGTGGCATTAAAGGCCGCTTGGGTGGCGAGACTGCTGCCCAGTACTTCTGTTTGTTGGGTGAGGTAGCTTTCTAATGTATTGGTAATAGTCACCCAAAAAAGAGCTAGAGTGATTAGCATTAAGCTTAAAAAGGTCAGTAAAGTGACAATAGATGCACTGAGCTTCTGCTCAATTAGCGAATGTAAATTGCGTGCTTTAAGTTTGATATCCATTGTTCTTTCTATTTTCCAAAGTCTACTAATTAGTCTGGTGTCTATATGCTATCGGCTTAGATTGTTTTTCTTTAATTTGTATGTTTGTTAATCAGTTAGTTAGCTTGTATTTAAGACAATTGTAAATTTTTTAATTTCTTGTCTGCTTGCTAAAAAGCCTGTTTAGATTGTAATTATTATCAATATTAGTCTTTAAATGTGTATTTTGTATGGTGATTCAATAACTAGAGTATTTGAACTTGCTGGTATTTGTTATAGTTCACTTAATCTTGCTTGAGGAAAAACTATGTCTGCCAGTATTACCTTGTTAGGTGCTATTAACCAGTCCTGCATTGAACAATTAGAATCTTGGTTAACGGGGTTTAATAAACATGTTGAACGTCACTATCTTACTGATTCAAGTGATCCTGTTGCTGTTCAAAGGTGGATACTAAACAGCCCATTTAGCAAAAATCAAGAACAAATGGTGCGTACTCAGTTACTCGCATTTTCAAATCAAACATCGATTGACCATGTTTATCAAAATCGTTCTGTGGATATCAGTCGTCCTGGCTTAGCTGTCTTTGATATGGATTCTACCTTGATTAAAGCTGAGGTAATGGATGAGCTTGCTGTTGAGGCGGGTATTGGAGAAAAAATATCTGCTATTACAGCCAGCGCAATGCGTGGCGAAATTGATTTTACAGAAAGTTTTGTTCAGCGTTTATCATTACTTGAAGGTTTAAGCTGTGATGTCATGGATGGTGTATTTGATCGTATTCAATATATGGATGGTATTGAAAAAATGATGAAGGTGATAAATCATTTCAATTGGCATACAGCAATCCTCTCTGGCGGCTTCACTTTTTTTGCCGATAAAATTAAACATAAATATCACTTTAATGAAGTGCACGCCAATGTTCTCGAAATAAATGATAATCAGCTAACGGGGAAGCATTTAGGTCCTATTGTTGATGCCTCTCGTAAAAAATTCTTATTAGAAACTATCATGCGTGAGCAAGGCTTTGATCAATCTCAAACGATTGCTTGTGGAGATGGGGCTAATGATTTGTTGATGCTAAATACTGCCAACCTAGGGGTTGCATTGCATGCAAAACCTTTAGTGCGAGAGCAAGCGCCACACCCTGTAAATCAGCTAGGTTTAGATTGCATATTGTATCTGCTTGGCATGACATCATCTGAAATTAGACAAATAAATTTGTAATTCTAATTCAATAACTTGAATTGCATTGGCATATTGTGAATTTCTGATATGCTATAAATGATAAAACATAATCGAACTTATAATCGGGGGTTATTTCTTTGCAGGAAGTAAAATTATCAGAAATTGACTTAAACTTGCTTTATATATTGCAAGTTTTAATCGATGAGCTGAATGTCACAAAGGCTGCACAAAAGTTAAACGTGAGTCAGCCAGCGGTTAGTCGCTCTCTTGCTCGATTAAGGGAAGTCTTTAATGATCCTTTATTTGTTCGTACTTCTCATGGTTTATCGCCAACCGCTCGTACAGAAAATTTAGCGCCTTATTTAGTCGACATGCTAAAAGGGTTAGAAAGTTTAGTGCAGCCGCCTCAATTCAATCCAGCCTCTTCACAGCGTCGTTTTGTCTTATCCACTACTGACTTTGGTGCTTTGACCGTTTTACCTAAGATTCTCGATAGCTTTAGACAACAAGCCCCTAATGCTGTGCTTGATGTAAAGCATTGGCATGAAGGCACATCTTTTGAGTTGGATGTGAATGATATTGATGTGGCTGTAGCTGTTATTTCGAAAGAGCCACCCAGTAGTATTCGAGCTGTGCGTTTGGATACGGATGAAATGGTGTGTATTGCCAGAGCCGATCACCCTGAATTACAAGGTGATTTAACGCTAGATAAATATCTAAGCCTTCATCATGCACAAGTTGTTTTGGGTAAAAAAGAAAGAGCAGCGGTTGATAGAGTGCTTGATAAAATGGGTCATCAAAGACATGTTGCCATCGTATTGCCTAACTTTGTACCCGCAGTGAGAGTGGTATCAAGTAGCAATTTGTTGCTAACAGTCCCACGTCTGTTTGCGACAGATATTTTGACGACCTCTCCTGATCTTAAAATTTATAATTTACCTTTTGAAACTCGTACCTTTGATTACTCTATGATCTGGCATGATAGATATCAGTTTGATTTAGGTCATCAATGGTTACGAGGCATTATTAGAAATGCTTTTGTAAACGAGATGGGTTAAGAGATATTGAGCTTGTCGGTTAGATTCATAATGAGGACTGTCCTGTTTCCTTCTTATGAATCTAACCCGTGATTTTTACTGATTTAGTTAGTGCTCATTTTGGGTTTTGCGTCATTGGCTTTAAGCCTCGTTGTCCATTCTTTTGTTAATACTTCTACAAGGCTATAGCGCCTTAGTTCCATTGCTTGTTTAAGAATATTAAAATTTTCATCAAGATAATCGAATAATATATTTTCTCTAATCTCGACTAGCTTTCGCATCTGTTCGCCTTGTTCAAAGGTCACATCATTGTGCTCTAAAAGTGAATGTAACACATCGTCACGTATATCAACCTTGGTTTTATAGTGATGTTTTAATACGTATCTGGCAAGGTCCAGCATAGAAGCAACAAGCAACTGAAAAGAATGCTCAATCACCATTTTGTCATCATTAGATAAATTATTGAGAGAAGATTGCTTACGGTAGTTATCAAGCCGTTTGATCATTTGGTGCTGGTGTTGGTATAACGAATCTTCCCATTCGAGATTACGCATATTTTATCCTCATGAGATGGAATAAAGCTCAGCCTAGAAAAGTTTTTCATTTTTATAATCTAGTTCATAAACAGAGCTTATTCAAAAGAGGGGATTAAAAACTGCTAAAAGGGTAAAAATTATAAACTGTGTCTTCTTCTACTTTTATACCTGCTGGGATATGAAGGTAACCATCACTATGGCAAGCTGCGCTTAACGCGCCTGAACTTTGTTGTGGGTGGGCAATGGCTTTGCCGTTATAAATGGAGACGCGTAAAAACTCATCACGCTTAATTGCATTTTTTCGACTAAACCCAGATGCTATTTGATAGCCTTGAATAGCTTTAACTTTTCGTCCAGCGCTCACTGCTAACGCTATACTAGCGAACCAATGGAAGGTAACGAGAGTTGAGCTTGGATTGCCCGGTAGACCAATAAAAGGCGTATTGAAAACCTGACCATGTACTAAAGGTTTGCCTGGCTTAATTGCAATTTTCCATAAGAAAAGCTCACCATTGGCTTCAATCACATTTTTGACATGATCTTCTTCACCGACAGAGACACCTCCAGAAGAAAGAATAATGTCGCAGTGAACCGCCATCTTAGCCAAAATAGTTTCTGTTTCGTCGTGATTATCACTCGCATGTTGATAACTTGCGACCTTATAGCCTAACTTTTCCACTAACGCCTGTAGCATAGGCCCATTGCTGTTATATATTTGGCCCTTTTCCAGTGGGCTTCCTGCGCTAATTAGTTCATCGCCTGTGGTTAGAATTCCCACCTTAAGACAGGAAAATACCTTAATCTGATTTATGCCTAAGCTTGCGATAATGCCTAAGTGTTGTGCTTCTAAACGTAAACCTTTAGACAGTACTTGAGCGCCTTTTTTGACATCTTGTCCTTGTGGACGAATATTCTCATTTTGTATTGGGGTATTTTGAAAGCTGACGCCATTTTCTTCTACAGTTGCATTTTCCTGCATAATAACGAGGTCTGCATTTTCAGGAACTTCTGCTCCGGTAAAAATACGTGCAACGGTATTTTCTTTTAATGTGAGCGGTGCCTGTCCTGCAGGAATGCGCTGGCTCACCTCAAAAATCTTCCCTTCTTGAAAATCTTCAAAGCGCATGGTGTAACCATCCATCGCACTATTTGCAGCTGGTGGAATATCGATATCAGCAAAGACATCTTGTGCGAGCACTCTTCCTAATGACTGATTTAATTCAATGGTTTCTGCTTTCACTAAACACTTACTTTTAGCTTCTATTTCAACAAGTGCTTGGGTAAATGGAAGTAGAGGAGAGCTTGACATACGAGACCTTAAAGAGTGAGTAACGAGTGATGTTTATCAAGATAAAAAAAGCTAGCCTCTTATGTTTGATGAGGCCAGCTTTAATGTAAAAACGCTTTTGTTAAAATGGGTTTTATTTACCAAGGAGCATTTCGACAAAATTACAAGGGCGAGTTCGCGCATCAAGTTGTGACTCAATGATTTTAAACCAAGCTGTCTTACATGCCCCTGTCGAACCAGGAAGACAAAATACTAAGGTTCGGTTAGCAATACCCGCAGCAGCTCTTGATTGAATCGTTGATGTGCCAATTTCTTCATAGGACACTTGTCTAAAGAGTTCACCAAAGCCTTCAACATGCATATCAAAAAGAGGTTTCAGTGCTTCTGGCGTACTATCTCTTGAATGGAATCCTGTGCCACCGGTAATAAGAACAACATTGATATTTTTATCTGCAATCCAATTTGATACCGCTGCGCGCATATCATATATGTCATCTTTGACTAAAGATCTTTGAACCAGGTTGTGACCCGCTTCTGTAAGAGCAGAAATCAGGGCGTCACCTGATGTATCTTCTGCAATGGATCGAGTATCTGAAACGGTAAGTACATTGATATTTAATGCTTTAAAAGGTTTTTCTGTTTTACTCATTGTTTGCCTTCTTAATTAACCGCCAGTCGCGCTCATAAAGCGTAGAATTTGCGGTTCTTCATCTAAATTAAAATAATGCTTTTCAGGTTTTAATGCTAAGGCCTTAATAATCGCATCATCTAGGGTAAGCCCGTCTTGATTTATCTTACGAATATATGGTTTTAGATCCAGAGAGTGTTCATTACCAAGACATAGTAGCAATCTGCCTTCCACTGTCATGCGAATCCGGTTACAGCTTGAGCAGAAATTATGACTATGGGGCGAAATGACACCAATACGTCCATTTTCGCCGTTAACTTTATAATACTGAGTTGGGCCAGGTGTTGTCGCTGAGCTTTTACTAAGCTGATAATGCTTGCTTAATAATGCGATGACATCATCGCTGGACATATAAGACTCGGCTCTATCATGGGCGGTAATCGCCCCCAATGGCATCTCTTCTATGTAGCTAATGTCCATATTATGCGCGAGCGCAAATTGTGCCAAGGGTAAGATCTGATCATCGTTTTGGTTCTTCATGATGACGCTATTAATTTTGCAACGATTAAAAGGAAGCGCAGCAATGCTTTCTATCCCTTCTACGACTTGTCTAAACTTATTACGACGAGTGAGACGATTAAACTCTTCTTCAATCATGGTATCTAGACTGACATTCAGTCTAGATACACCAGCATCATATAGTGACTGGCCGAGTTTTTTGAGCATTGATCCATTGGTTGTAATGGTGAGTTCTTCAAGCCCTGGTGTGCTCGCTATTTGCTCTAAAGCCCAAAGGATATTTTTGCGAACTAAGGGTTCACCCCCAGTAATGCGGATACGCTTAGTGCCCATTCTAATAAAGGTGCGGGCAGTATCAACAATCTCTTCCAAGGATAAGATATGGTCTTTGGGCAGAAAAGTGACATCTTCGTCCATACAATAGGTGCAGCGAAAATCGCAGCGGTCAGTAACGGATATACGAAGATAATCTATGCGTCTTCCAAATGGATCGACTAGGGATGACTCAGACAAAAAAACACCTCACAGAGTTAGCCTGTCAATAAAACCAAAAATTACTCAAATAAGCAAAGTTAACAGAATAAATAGTTTTCATTATTCATGCGTAATTTGCTATTAGTTTGATTTATGACATAAGCTTTAACCATATGATAAAACTCAAGTTATTAATTTATATAAGTGTTTCCTAAAATTGTGAATGGGAGTTGAAAAAAATTGCAAAATGTCGTGAATGACCTGATTGATGTCCTTAAATTAGAACAGCAATCAGAAACCCATTTTATTGGCCGCAGCAAGGATCTGGGCTTTCCTAAAGTATTCGGAGGACAAGTCATAGGACAAGGCTTGTCAGCGGCTTCTCAAACAGTTGAAAATCGACAGCCTCATTCTTTGCATGCTTATTTTCTGCGCCCAGGAGATGCTTCACATCCAATTGATTATGAGGTAGAAGTCATTCGTGATGGTGGTAGCTTCAGTATGCGTCGTGTTGTTGCCAGTCAGTTTGGAAAGCAAATCTTGAATATGTCTATTTCATTTCATCAAGATGAAGCCGGATTTGAGCACCAAGATGTGATGCCAAGTGTCCCAGGCCCAGAGCATTTTGAATCCGAACTGGACTTATATCGTGCTCATGCGAGTGAAATTCCAGATAAAATCAGAGACCTATTCATCGCTGATCGGCCTATTGAATGTCGGGTGGTGGAAAATCAAAACCCTTTTAGGCCAAGGCACGGTATGGCGAAACGGCACATGTGGATAAAAAGCGTGGCTCCTTTGCCTGATAATCAATTAATTCATCAGTCCATGTTGGCTTATACCAGTGATTATGGCTTTCTGGAAACGGCGTTAATGCCCCATGGTGTCTCAATTGGCAATCGTTATCTTAATATTGCCAGTTTAGATCATGCCATTTGGTTTCATCGACCCTTTAAATTAGATGATTGGTTGCTTTACGTGGCAGATAGTCCATTTGCTGGTGGCGCGAGAGGGTTTGTAAGAGGCCAGATATTTAATCAATCCGGTGAGCTAGTTGCCTCCACCGTTCAAGAAGGGCTGATTCGTTATTTAAAATAGTCTGTGACTAGATGAGTTTAGGTTTGAGGGCATGTTGAGCTAAGGCCCATTCAATATGTTCTTTAACCAGCTCTGACTCTTCATTTTGCCGGCTTTTAAGGGCCTTGATGATATCGTCACTATAAGGTGCGTTGCCAAGGGCGACTGCGATATTTCTGAGCCAATTCTCATAACCTGTTCGTCTAATTGGCGAGCCCTCTGTTTTTTTCAAAAACTCTTCTTCTTGCCATAAGAATAGATTAGTGAGCTCTTCTTTATCGAGCTGGTGTCTTGGTTGAAAATCTTGCTCTTGGGTATATTTCGCAAACTTTGTCCATGGGCAAACCAGTTGACAGTCGTCGCAACCAAAAATACGGTTACCCATCTTACTTCTAAGTTCTACTGGAATTGGCCCATCATGCTCTATGGTGAGGTAGGAAATACATTTATTAGCATCTAAAACCCAAGGTTCAACAAAGGCATCGGTAGGGCAGAGATCAAGACAAGAGGTACAGCTACCGCAGTGTCTACTTGGGGTCGGCTTATCTAACGGTAAAGGGAGGTTGGTAAATATTTCACCTAATAAAAACCAACTGCCGGCTTTGGGGGTAAGTAATAAGGTATTTTTGCCTATCCAACCTAGTCCAGCATTTTCAGCGATTTGTCTTTCTAGTACTGGTGCACTATCAACAAAGGCACGATAACCATGATCACCCACTTCTGCCTGAATTTTTTTAGCAAGTTGGGTCAAACGTTTGCGAATAAGTTTGTGATAATCACGGCCTAAGGCATAGCGAGCAATATAGGCTTTGTTTTTAGTTTGCAGGCGTTTTACTGTCTCCACTGATTGTGGCAGATAATGCATGCGTAAAGCGATAATACGTCTGGTGCCTGGATGAAGCTGTTCTGGATGAAAGCGCATGTCCCCATGATTCGCAAGATAGTCCATGCTAGCGTTATAACCGGCATCAATCCAAGCCTGATACTCTTCTTTGTGCTGGCTGTAATCAATGTCAGTAATTTTTGCTTCCGCAAAACCAAATTCAACCGCCCAATCTTTAATTTTTTGGGCGAGTGAACTTAGTTCAGCAGCATTGAGATGGCTAATGTCTGACATGGTTTAGTCTGGTGTCTTGCTATAAAAAATGAGGAGCATTTTTAAAGGCATTGAACATAGTTTTGCCATGCCTTTAAAAAAAGAAACTTAATAAAGGTTTGAATCGCCTTTAACCACTTCAATTAATAAGTTGATGAACATGCGATCCGCATCAGTATGTTCGTCAGTAATCTTAAGAGTAGTTTGGCTCGAAACTTCTTGCGCTATGATATTATAAGCGTCTGGCTCATTGATGTGTTCTTTCGCTATACGAACTAGCTCACCTGCTAGTTCAGGTTCCATGATCATCTTTCTAAAACAGCGTAGAAATTCATCAATAATTCGTTGTTGATTTAGTTCGCTTGCCATAGTTTTAAAACTCCTATTATTCAAATGAGCCTATGACACCACGAAGTGCAGATAAGGGCAAGTATCTTAGTAAATGTTGCTTGACACCAAAGGGCAGAAATAGGCAGAATAAGGCATATTTTTAGCGACTATCCCAGCTAAGAAGTCATATTTAGGCCAACAGCCTATCCCAATCATATGCTTGACATATGAATGCACACAAAAATGTAAAGTGGTCCAAGTAAAAGCTTTATATTTCTCCTCGCGAAAAACGCGGGCAGTGTTATTACTGCGATTTGTTGCGTTTAAAGGCACCTTTTTAAAGGTTACTGCATAAGCTTTGCAAACTTCGTTTAATCAATATTTATCTAGCTATGATATATGGGTACAATGTGTGCCATAAAAAACTAGCAGTAAAACGAATAATAGAGGGTAAAAAGGTGGAATTATTATCCGGTGGTGAAATGATCGCCCGCTTTCTTAAAGATGAGGGCGTAGAATATATTTATGGGTATCCAGGCGGGGCAGCCTTGCATATCTATGACGCATTACATCGCCAAAATGATGTTAAACATATTCTTGTTCGTCATGAACAAGCAGCAACTCACATGGCTGATGGTTATGCACGTGCAACCGGTAAAGCGGGTACTGTGCTGGTAACCTCTGGTCCTGGTGCAACTAATACCATTACAGGTATCGCAACTGCTTATATGGATTCTATTCCTATGGTAGTTATCTGTGGTCAGGTAATGAGTTACTTGATTGGTGAAGATGCGTTTCAAGAAACCGATATGATTGGTGTTTGTCGCCCAATCGTTAAACATAGTTTCTCTGTGAAGCATGCTTCTGAGATCCCTGAGATCCTTAAAAAAGCATACTACATAGCGTCTTCTGGCCGTCCTGGTCCTGTTGTGGTTGATATCCCTAAAGATATGACTGTGCCAAATGAAAAGTTTGAGTACAAATATCCGGAAACAGTTTCTTTGCGCTCTTATGTGCCGCCAACAAAAGGCCATAGTGGCCAGATTAAAAAAGCGGTTGATTTGATGCTATCGGCTAAACGCCCGGTTATTTATGCTGGTGGCGGCGTAATTTTAGGCGGTGCTTCAGAACTACTTGTTAAATTGGGTAAAGCTTTAAACTTCCCTGTTACTAATACCCTAATGGGCTTAGGTGGTTATCCAGCAACCGATCGCCAATCGATTGGCATGCTTGGTATGCATGGTAGCTATGAAGCGAACATGACAATGCATCACAGCGATTTGATTCTTGCTGTGGGCGCACGTTTCGATGACAGGGTAACCAATGATCCAGATAAGTTTTGCCCAGGCGCAAAAATTATCCATATCGATATAGACCCGGCTGCTATTTCAAAAACAATTCGTGCTGATGTGCCGATTGTTGGGCCAGTTAGGCAAGTTTTATCAGAGATGCTGGGCTTGGTGGAACAGTCTAAGAAAGCTGAAAATGCAGGCATTGAGGGCTGGTGGAAGCAAATTGAAGAGTGGCGTAAAGTTCACGGTGGTAAATATGATACGACCAGTGAAAAAATTAAACCACAAGCGGCAATTGAAGCTTGCTGGAGAGCGACCAAAGGGGATGCTTTTGTTGCATCTGATGTAGGTCAGCACCAGATGTTTGCTGCTCAATATTATAAATTTGATAAACCAAATCGCTGGGTTAACTCAGGTGGCCTTGGCACTATGGGCTTTGGTTTACCAGCAGCAATGGGGATCAAACTAAACTTCCCTCAAGAAGAAGTTGTCTGTGTAACAGGTGAAGGCAGTATTCAAATGAATATTCAAGAGCTTTCTACCTGCTTGCAATATGGATTACCAGTAAAAATCCTTTGTTTGAACAATGGTTATCTTGGCATGGTACGCCAATGGCAGGATATGAACTACGAAGGTCGTCACTCTAGTTCTTATCTTGACTCTTTACCGGACTTTGAAGCT
This sequence comes from Marinomonas sp. MED121, assembly GCF_000153025.1. Classification (GTDB taxonomy): domain Bacteria; phylum Pseudomonadota; class Gammaproteobacteria; order Pseudomonadales; family Marinomonadaceae; genus Marinomonas. Next base: position 991,052 of record NZ_CH672429.1, on the reverse strand, counting down.
TTGCTAAAAGCCTATCGTCATCAGTATGTTGAAATTAATACAAAAGATGAACTTGATGAAAAAATGGCTGAAGCTTTTGCTATGAAAGATCAGTTGGTATTTATCAACTGTTATGTTGACCCTGAAGAGCATGTTTATCCAATGCAGGTACCTCGTGGTTCCATGCGTGATATGTTATTGAGCAAGACGGAGCGTACCTAATATGCGACACATTATCTCTGTATTGATGGAAAACGAACCAGGTGCCTTGTCTCGCGTAGTTGGCTTATTTTCTCAAAGAAATTTTAATATCGAATCCCTGAACGTTGCGGCAACCGATGATCCGACATTATCTCGTTTGACGCTAACAACATTTGGTTCTGATCAAGTTGTTGAGCAAATCACTAAACAGCTTAATAAACTGATTGATGTAGTTAAATTGGTTGACCTAACAGAAGGCCAACACATCGAGCGTGAATTAATGTTAGTGAAAGTGCGTGCGACAGGTGCTCAGCGTGCTGAGATTAAGCGTACTGTTGATATTTTCCGTGGCAATATTGTGGATATGACACCTTCTATCTACACGGTTCAGATTGTTGGTGAATCAGATAAACTTGATGGCTTTTTACAGTCATTAGGTGCCGTTCATTTACTTGAAGTCGTTAGAACAGGTGTTTCAGGTATTGCTCGCGGTGAAAAAGTGTTAAGTATTTAGTTGATTCAATAGGCTGGTTTTTATTGATTAGCCATATTTGATTAAACTGAATTGAGTTACAAAAAGGCCACATAATTGTGGCCTTTTTTTCGTATGGAGCTTCAATTTTTAACTATCCTATAAATTCATTTTATAAATTGGCGTGCTATCTTGTTAGTAATCCAATAAGGTCATGATGTCGAATGGCATTCAAAGGAGTGATATGGAGCAGGCTGATCGGATGTCTAAGGAGTATGCTGCCAAACTCGAATCGATTGAATCTAAAAATGGCGCTCTCGCATCTCAGGATATTCTTAATAAAGAGGGTGCCGTATTAGTTAAGGCAAATACCGAACTGAATGCCGCTCGCCTAAATAAAATTCGACAGCATGCATTAGAGAAGCCTTTAGAGTTCAGCATCAAGATGCAAAACTCATTAGCACGTAATGAAATTTATCAACAGATGCTTGATGTGGTGACTTCTAATTCTCTCTTGAACGGGCTTCATGAACAGCTTCATAATGAAGAAGATTTAACCGATATGTGCGGTTTTTTCACTCAATATCCTACCTTAGTTCAACTTATTACCGTTTATTCTCAGATCTACCCAGGCAAGATGAAGAAGTTTCTCTTGTTAGCTTGGGGAGCTTGGTTAATTGCCAGAAGCACACAAGAAACTCAAATGACAAAGCGTGCTGTATTTACCGCATGTTTGTTTTTAGATATTGGACGTTTATTTATAAGTAATGGCAGTGGCTCTAACGACTCTATTTTATCGTTAAGCCATCAGGTTTTGGGAAAAGTTAACGGTTTACCCAATACCATAGTGCGATCTATCTCGAATATGAAAATATATCCGACGAGCTTGGGATTATTAAAAAGAGAAGATATGCTAGATGTTGCGCACGAAGATCAAATTATTTGGTTAAGTCGCTTTGTTCAGGTGGGGATGAGCGATAAGTTTGCTTTCAATGTTGGCCCGTTAGACTTTTTACCTGTATTAAAGCTGTATTCCTCCCACTACTTTCCTCGATATTCTAAAGTTTTAATCGATAAAATTGTGTCTGCCCAATTAGATCATGTGATTTCTGATGAAAAGAATTTACTTGAGAACCTTCGAAAATTGCTGATCAATCATGTGGTATTAACGGAATGGATGGATTTGTTTGAAAAAGTAGAAACTCAACTAAAGCTTGGCTCAAAGCGCTTACCTTTGAGGTTTCGACAGAAGGCAGAACAAGTATTATTTATTGTATCCAGTACAGGCTTATTGAGTGAATCGCTTGCTCGTTGGATGTCTCATGTGGAGGAAATGCAGCTTTCTGACGCTGCTGCTGAAGTAAGAGAATACTTTATTTTCCAACAAGAACTTGCCAGGCAGCTCTCTCAATATGTATCCATGTCTGGTTTTCTCATAAGCCGTATTCAAGATATCGAAAAAAAGAAACCCCTCCTGCTACTACATAAAGATTTCCATAAATTAGCTTCGCGTTTTAACTACAATTTTCTTGAAGATGAGAGTATCGCCTCTTAGCGATTGATTTGTTGCCAAAAGGCCTTAATGATAGGGGTGGCTAAATTCTTCTTTAAGGTAAATAAGCCCACATCATAAGCCTCTAACTCGGGTTGCAGGTCCATAATACTCACCTTGTCAATCAAGGGGCTATTATCAATAACGATCTTGGGAACGACACCAATACCAAATCCTAATGAAACCATGCTGACAATCGCTTCATTGCCTGAGACTTGGGCATAGATCTTAGGTCTTGAATTTCGTTGCCTAAACCATTGATCTACCCGTGACCGAGAAATACCTTCTTCCGATAAAATCATAGGAACAGTATTCCAATCAATCTTTTGATCGTTCTGGTTTGATATCCCTAAGGATTTTGCTGCGTTTGCATCATTGGGGGCAATGAAGACCAAAGGTGATATGGCAATGCGTTTAAAGGCCATACTAGAAGGGAGGTTGTTAGGTCGTGCTGCAATGGCTATATCTTCATGTCCTTCCATCACACGAGCAAGTGCAGGTGCTGGATCGCCTGTGTGTAACTTCATTTCTATCTTAGGGTGTAAGCCGCGAAACTCACTTAAAATATCATAGAGGAAGCTATAGCTGGCAGTGACTGAGCAGTAGAGGCTAATTTCGCCTACAAGTTGCTCTCCGCTCGTGGTTAAAGAGCGTTTAAAATTGCGCCATTGGGATAAGCTTTCAATTGCATATTGGTTAAAGCGTTCGCCTTCAGTGGTGAGTTGCACTGAACGGTTATCGCGATTAAATAAAATGTGACCAATTTCATTTTCTATCTGTTTTATATGGCGGCTCAATGTTGATGGGCTCATATGAAAGGCTTCACTGGTTCGACCAAAGTGTAGGGTTTGCGCCAAATGAGAGAAAAGTTGCAATGATTTGGTGTCCATGGGAAAACCTTTTTAATAAACCGATAAAAATACTAATGATTTTCTTTTATAAAATGCAATAATAGCAAATAAATATATCATTTATTGCAATATGCTTTATAGGGTTTAAAGGTTTCGTTTTGATGGATAGAATTAATCAAAAACTGATTTTTGCTTTAACAGAAAATGCCCGAATGTCTTTTTCTGAATTAGGTAAGAGGGTTCACTTGTCAGCACCTGCTGTGGCGGAGCGAATTCGAAAATTAGAAGAGACAGGTGTCATTACAGGTTATCGGCCAACCCTTAATTTAGAAAAGATGGGGATTCCGATTACCGCCTTAATTGGTTGTGAAGTGCATCATGCAAAGGAAAAAGAATTTAAGGTATTAGTAAGTACATTAGATGAGGTTATTGAAAGTCAGAATCTGACAGGGCCTTATGCTTTTATACTTAAGGTAGGCGTTGCTTCTATGTCTGCTTTGGATGATTTATTAAATCGGCTCATCGATTTAAGTGATACCCACACCATGATGATTCTATCTACCCCAATCAAAAGGGAGTTGCCAAGGCAATTGAACCTCTTTAATAATGAGTTAGAAGGCTGAGGGTAATAAACAAACATGTTTACTAGGTAAAAAAAAAGCCCAGTAATCTTAACTGGGCCAAAAGGGTAATCTGTAACGCACGGGGGCTCTTCACTAGGTTTGAATGCAAACGCCCTTAAGTAGACTGGGTTGTGTGTGTGTTAATTGTTTCTTCTTTACTTTCCTTAGTCGGCCATTGGCTAATCAACATCCCGGTTAAAATTAGGCCACATCCCACATAAGCATCTAGGCTTAGCACCTCATCCATAAAGAACCAGCCAGCGATGACAGCAAATACTGCTTCCGTCGAAAGAATTAGGGCACTAGCGCTGGGAGATACATTTCTTTGTCCTAAAATCTGTAAAGTACAGGCAATACCGGAGGCTGCGATGCCCGCATAAGCAATGGGTATCCAAGCAAGATAAAAGTTTTCAAGCTTTGGCGTCTCCCAAATAAAGGCGGCTGCAATTGCTAACACTGCGGCCACACAAAATTGAGTAATCGCAAAAGGAATCGCGGGTAAACGCTTTGATAGATAGCCTATAACAAGTACATGGGATGCCCAGAAAAATGAACCTGCAAGTTCGAGCGCGTCACCATAGTTAATGGTTAGGTTAGGGCCTATGGTTAGGTTATATAAGCCCACAATAGCGAAGGTAATGCCTATCCAAGTCTTACGCGCGGTTTTTTGCCCGAATGCCATACCAATAATAGGGACAAGTACAATATAAACACTGGTGATGAAGCCCGCGTTTCCGGCCGTGGTATAAAGTAAGCCTGTTTGCTGGAAGGTGAAACCAGCAAACATAAATACGCCGCCAATAAGCCCGCCCAATAAGAGCTGTGGAAATTGGTAGTTCTGCTTGCTAGGGAATAAAAAGAGTAAAGGAATCAGAGATATAGCTGCAAGTATAAAGCGTGCAGCATTAAAACTATGGGGTTCGAGCGAGTCCATACCTGCACTTTGGGCAACAAAACCTGCGCCCCAAATAATTGCGGTTAACCATAACATGATGTGTGCAATGCTCATAAATCCTCACTCGATAACGATTAGCTTGTCTAAATAAAAGTCGATATAAACAAACTATTTTTGATGTCTTATTAAGTGCAGAAGTTTGAGCTAGTAGCGGTTTTTTCTCCAGACAATTACTAATCATTTAATGCTATAAAACTTTAAAAAACACAGTAAATTTGAAGTGTAACTTACGATTTAAAAGTTTGATTAATTCCTTGTAGCTGTTAGGGAATTATTTGATAATTGCGTGAAAAATGACCTCCATTAAATAGTGTCAAAATCTGGTGAAAATTAAGTAGGTAAAATTATGACATTTGTCGATTGGCTAACCATAGCGCCAATATTTATGCTGTTATCCCTAGGCCCTGGTCCTAACAATTTTATGGCCATGTCTAATGGCATTAACCAAGGGCCTGTTGCAGCTTTAGTCGGAACTATTGGGCGTAACTTTGCTTTTGGTTTGTTAATGCTAGTGTCTGCATTAGGTTTAGGGGCTGTCATTGTGTCTTCGAGTCTATTGTTTAATGTCGTTAAATGGGCGGGTGTTTGTTACTTGCTTTATATGGGAATAAAGACATGGCGTAATGCGGCCCAAGGGATTGATACAGGAGAGGCGGTTCTAGTCAAACAAGTCTCTTATGTCGCTCTCATTCGCCAAGAGTTTATTGTGGCTATTAGTAACCCCAAAGCCATTCTGATTTTTACCGCGGTGTTTCCTCAAATGCTAAACCTTGATAAACCCGTCATGATTCAGTTTTTGATTATGGGTATGACTTTTATCGTGACAGAATTTATTGCCTCTTATATCTATGCGGTAGCGGGTAATCAAATTAAGCGTTTTATAAAAAGTTCAAAAGGTGTTATTCGCTTAAACCGTTCTATGGGGGCGGTTTTTGTGGCAGCGAGCGCGGTGCTAGCCAGCGCTTCTCGATAATCTAAACTAAAACGACGATTTAAAACCAAATGAACTAAATTCGGTTTCACTCCTCATATTACTTATATATCACTCTTAGGCTGGTAAATAGCTAATAGGGTACTTATAAAAATATGTAAAGGTATGAGGATATGAAGCCGTATTTTACTTTTCCTGCTATCACTCTTTGTTTTCTGCTAACCAGTAATCTTTTTGCGCAAACCTTTGCAACAGACTCGAGCGCGCCAACAATCATTGAGCTTTACACCTCAGAAGGCTGCAGCTCTTGTCCCCCTGCCGATAGTTTTTTGTCACAACTAGCCATTAAGCATGATCCTTTCGAAAGCGTTATTCCTTTGGCATATCATGTAGATTATTGGAATTATATCGGGTGGGAGGATAGATTTTCTCGTGCTGAATACAGTAATCGGCAAAGGCGACATGTACAAGAAGGTAATACTAGCCAAGTCTATACCCCAGGCTTTGTGGTGAATAATAAAGAGTGGCGAGCATGGTTTCGAGGCGCGAGAGAGATACCTCGAAATGAAGGCATTGCTGGACAATTATCAGCCCAGCTAACAGACGGTTTTTTAGATGCTAACTATAGCGGCCATCCTGAAATTAAGGGGCCTTACTTGCTTAATGTCGCTTATCTTGGGATGGGGATTAGCACTCAAGTTAAAGCGGGCGAGAATAAAAATAGAAAGCTAAAGCATGATTATGTTGTTCTAGATAGCTTTAGTCTTATTAGTCAAAGTAACCAGTGGCAGATAAAGCTAGATAAACCACCTGAAAAAGGTCAACAAAAGACGGGGATTGCGATTTGGGTAAGTTCAGTAAATTCGTTAGATGTATTGCAAGCTGATGCCGCGTTACTAGATGAAGACGCTTTTTAAGGATATAAATTAAAAAGGCCTGATCTCAAGATTAACAAAATCAGGCCTTTGTGTTTGTTGTAACCTGTGGCTTTAGGCAGTGGCTTTTTTGGGGCTTTTTAAGCAAGAGAAAAGATAAGCAGAACCTAGCATGACAAAGGCAAAAAGCATGCTTTCACCAATTTGTACCGCAATAAAGGTACAAGCCAACAGTGCTGGTATTGCTAAATAGCGAATTTTGCCTTTTAAAAGGTGCCAAGCTGCTAAAGATGCAAGCGTGTAAACGGTTAAGAATGAACCGTTTGTCATCTCGATTAACCACTCCATTTTCAGGTTAAAACTCTCTCCTAAAATAAGGGATGCTGCACACACCAAGTTAACGAGAATAATCGCATTGCTAGGCGAACCAAAACGGTTCAGTTTACCTAAAGAAGCAGGTAACGCTTTATTTTCTGACATAGCTTGTACCATGCGCCCAAAGCCAAGTAGATAGATGCTGACATTGGCAAATGAAATTACAAAAGCGCCAAATGATACCCAACGACTCGCGTTCTCGCCGGCAATACTGGATACCAAGACAGCGATAGATTGATTGTTAGTTTGCTCATCACCATAGCTTGAAGACGCGAAAATTAAAAAGACAACAGTTAGGTAGCAGATAATCACAACACTGATACCTGCAATCATAGCAATGGGGAAGTCCCTAGCCGGGTTTTTAAACTCGCCACCTAAATGCGCCATCACTTCAATGCCTAAGAAGCACCAAAAAACGACGCTAATTGCACTAAACGTTTGCTGCCACTCATTCGCTGTAACTGGGGCTTGTGTGAGTTGCACTGCACTAAAAATATCCCCTTTTATGGCAAGCCAAACAATGGCAATTAACATGAGTACCACAATGCCTGTTTGGGTTCTGGCTGATGTTTGAATACCTGCTAAACCAAAGCCTAAAAATAAGATAAAGATCAGTATGTATAAATAGATGAACATGCTTTGATCAAAGCCTAAAAAGGCAGCAAGGTAATTAGCGGTGATTTTAATGGCAACCGCTGGGCCCACAATAAGGATAGATAAGAATAACCAGCCGACTGCATCTTGTAAGGGTTTACTAAACGCTTGGCCTATATAGTGCGATGCTCCGCCTGCATGGGGAAGTCTTGCTCCTAACATGGCAAAAATAATAGCGATCGGCATGATAATAAGCGCGGTGAAAATCCAACTAAAGGCCGTTTGTTCATGCGCTATGCTGACAGATAGTGCGGGTAGTACCATCAGACCTGTACCAACAAATGTGGTCACTGTCATGGCAATGCCTTGCAGTGGGCCTATTCCTTTTGTGTTTGTGCTCATTCTTTTTCTCTTTAATGTCAATCGCAAAAATTGTGAGTTAATTCAAAATAAATTGATGTGTGATTCAATTGAGACAGGATAGAATGAATCGATTCAGTATACAGCTAGCAAAATAGGTTATTTCGCCGTTAAATTGCTGGTATTACCGTCATTTTGTCTGAAACTTTTTTTGAAGCAAATTGATGGCTTGTAATAAGACTATGACGATAAGGAACTTGAGTGAAATTAGATAGCTTCGATCAAAAGATTCTCGCCCTCTTGGTGGAGGATGCACGTTTATCTATTTCTGATATTGCCCGCCAGGTAAATTTATCTCGCTCGGCGGTGACGGATCGCATTAAACGATTGGAAGAAAGCCAAACCATTACAGGTTATCATGCCAAGCTGAATCAAGATGATGACACCCAAGTGGCTGCTTATTTCTCAGTGACCTTTAGCCCCTTGTGTTGTGAAGTGATAGCCGGGTTAATGCAAGATATTCCTGAAATTAAACAAGCCCATAGTATCAGTGGTGATGTGGATTTAATTGTCTTTGCACAAGCGGCGAATATGACACGCTTAAGTGAAATTCGAGAAATGATGGATGCTTGGCCAAATGTTCAACGCATCGTGACCCATACGGTGTTGGTAGATAGAGTCTCGCGCTAAGCTTGGATTGAAGCGATATTGCTAGTCTTGCATTAGCGAATACTAAAAAGCCCATTTTACTAAAGTAAAATGGGCTTTTTAGTATTGCGTAACTTGATTGTAAAGAGACTAAGGAATCATGCCTAAAGCCGTTAATCCAGTATTTTCCGCTAGGCCTAACATGATGTTCATGTTTTGGATCGCCTGACCAGATGCACCTTTAACCAGATTATCAATCACTGACAGCACGACGACCTTGTTTCCACCTTGTGGGCGATAAACAGCAATACGACAAAAGTTCGCACCTTTAGTGCTACGTGTTTCTGGCAAGCTGCCTTCAGGCATCACATCAACAAAGAATTCATTTTGATATCTTTCTTCAAATAGTTTTTGAAGGTCAATGTTGGTATCGAGTAATGTGGCATACATGGTTGAATGAATACCGCGAATCATAGGCAATAAGTGTGGGACAAATGTGAGTCCTACTGGCTTGTCAGTATAAGCTTGAAGCCCTTGCTTGATTTCAGGTAAGTGTCTGTGGCCAGCAACCCCATAAGCTTTAAAGTTTTCACCGGCTTCACAAAGTAGCGTACCAACATTCGCACCACGGCCAGCACCACTTACCGCTGATTTTGCATCTGCGATTAGATCACTTGGATCAATTACGCCAGCTTCAAGTAGCGGGATTAAGCCAAGTTGAGTTGCAGTAGGGTAACAACCAGGGTTAGCAACAAGACGTGCTTCCTTAATGGCTTCGCGGTTTATCTCAGGTAAACCATAAACGGCTTCTGTCACATAGTTTGGTGTTCTATGCTCCATGCCATACCACTTAGACCATTCGATGGTATCTTTGATTCTAAAGTCAGCCCCTAAATCAACGACCTTTACGCCTTTTTCAAGTAAGGCTGGCACCTGGTCCATAGCAACGCCGTGTGGTGTTGCGAAAAAGACAAGGTCACACTCAGCCAATTCGTCTAGGCTTGGTGTTGTGAATTTAAGGTCGTAATGTCCGCGCAGGCTTGGGTAAATATCGGCAACAAGCTTGCCTTCTTCGCTACGAGAAGTAATGGCTTTTACCTCAACCTCAGGGTGGTTTGCTAAAAGTCTTAATAACTCTGCACCTGTGTAACCTGTGCCGCCTACTATGCCGATTTTATACACTGTTGAATCCCGTTATATTGATACTTAATTAAAACGCAGTAACAGATTTGCGCCTTTGTTAATTTACTGATTGAATAGTGCCCGATTTTAGCAAATCTTAAAAGTAAGGAGAGCCCACTGTACCGCTTTAAATTAAAAGATTTGTTGCAACAGCGACTAAATGCTTCCGATGCCTTGCTTTTATTGTCACTTGTTGGCATTTGTGTCGGTGTTGCCTGTGCTTTATCTATGGTGTTGCTACATTGGTTGCTGCACTTACCAGCATTGTTGTTTATGGAAGGTAATATTGAAGGCTTTGAGGATTTACCCATTTTACTTAGGGTTCTTTTTCCTCTTGTTGCCTGCTTTATTCTCGTTCTATTTATGCATTATCTTCCAAAAAAGTGGCAAAAAGTCGGTGTGCCTTATGTGATAGAAAGACTGAATTATCACAAAGGCAACCTTCCTTTGATGAATGGCCTGGTGCAGTTTATTAGTGCAGGTATCGCTTTGATGGGGGGGCTTTCTATTGGTAAAGAGGGGCCTGCAGTACATGTTGGGGCTACTTTTGGCAGTAGAATCGCCATGCGTTTAGGCTTACCTCAAAAACATGTGGAAGTTTTGGTGGCATGTGGTGTGGCGGGGGCTATCTCAGCGGCATTTCAAACGCCTCTTGCAGGCGTTTTATTTGCACTTGAAGTGATCTTTTTAGAATATCAAATTGCGATTATTTTGCCGGTTATCTTATCCGCTGTTTTCTCAATGGCTGTTAGCCATCTTCTTTTAGGGCCGATTACCTTATTCAGTTTTGACCGTGTTGCCGTACTGGTACTCAATGCTGATACCATCATGGCATTATTATTTCTCTCATTAGCAGTTGCGTTATTAGCAGGCGTTTTTTTTCGTACCCAAGAATTATTGTGGAGAGTAAATCATTGGCCTCTAGCTTGGCGTTTTATGCTGGTGGGGGTGGTAACTGCCATTTGTGCCGCCTTTGTGCCTGAGGTATTAGGTGCTGGTTATGATTCATTGGAGCGATTATTGGCTGGCGTCGAATTAACGCATATCCTGATCGTGGTTCTACTGACCAAAGTTTTACTGACCGCTTTTACCATAGGCTTAGGTATTCCTGGGGGCATGACAGGCCCTACCTTTTTGATGGGAGGCCTTATTGGTGTACAAGTCGCACTTTGGTCCTTTGCGGGTGAGGCTGATTTGGAAGTGATTTCGTTATTTGCTTTACTGGGTATGTCCGCCATGATGGCAACCAGTTTTCAAGCACCATTAACTGGCCTGATTGCCATAGTCGAAATGACTCATTCCCCTGAAATTGTATTGCCTGCCATGCTAGTGATTGCGACTTCTTGTGTGATCACTAGGGTCGTGTTCAAACAAGATTCTATTTTTGTAGAGCGACTTACCAGCCTTGGTCTTCATTCTAAAGCGCGTATTCGTGTGCATAATGACAGTGATATTAAGCATAAATAATACAGGTTACTTTAGGTCATTTGTTAGTGAGTAAGACAGCTCTTATAAATATGCTAGAATGCTTGCCGCTTATTAGCTTGAACCAATCCTCATTGATGGGATCGAAACAAGCCATGTGGATACCTTGTTTTAAATTTCTAAGACATTGATCATTTTATAAAGGGATAGAAATTATGTTGTGGGTTAAAGCGTTTCATCTAGTCGCTATGGTGAGCTGGTTTGCTGGTCTCTTTTATTTACCAAGAATTTTTGTTTATCACGCTGATGCGAAAGATACGATCAGCAATGAAAGATTCAAAATTATGGAGCGTAAGCTTTATCGCGGCATCATGACGCCGGCAGCGGTTGTTACTTTGGCATTAGGCATTTGGTTGGTGAGTTTTAATCCAGAATATTATATGAAGTCGGGATGGTTTCACGCTAAGTTAACCTTGGTTGTTGTCTTGTTGGGTTATCACCACGCATGTGGACGCTTATTGAAGAAGTTTGCTAATGATGCCAATACACGAAGCCATGTTTTTTTCCGTTGGTTTAATGAGCTTCCTGTCTTTATTTTGATTGCCATCGCAATTTTGGTCATTGTTAGACCGTTTTAAATAGCCTGTTATTGTTTTTCATTTTAATTGTTAGAGTTGAGAGTTATGAGCCGATCTGAAGAGTTATATCAAAGAGCACAAAAGCGTATCCCTGGCGGTGTCAATTCACCTGTGCGTGCATTTAATGGTGTCGGTGGAACACCTGTCTTCTTTCAAAAAGGGCAGGGCGCTTATGTCTATGATGAAGATGATCAAAGGTATGTCGATTATGTCGGTTCTTGGGGGCCTATGATTATCGGTCATTCTCACCCAGCCGTATTAGATGCAATCCGTGAGCAAATGGATCTAGGTCTGAGCTTTGGTGCACCGACTGAAATTGAAATTGATATGGCTGAAAAAGTCTGCGAGCTGGTACCTTCTATGGACATGGTTCGCATGGTGAGTTCTGGGACAGAAGCCACCATGAGTGCCATTCGTTTGGCTCGTGGTTATACCAAACGTGACAAGATTGTTAAGTTTGAAGGTTGCTACCATGGACACTCTGACTCTTTATTAGTAAAAGCTGGCTCTGGTGCATTAACCCTTGGGATTCCAAATTCACCGGGTGTGCCGGCTGATCTGGCTCAGCATACTGTCACTTTGCAATATAATGACATTGACAGTGTAAAGCAGTGTTTTGCAGAAATAGGTAGTGAAATTGCCTGCATTATTGTTGAGCCTGTTGCGGGTAACATGAATTGCATTCCGCCTATTGAAGGTTTCCTTGAGACATTACGAACTGTATGTGATGAATCGGGCGCGGTTCTGATTTTTGATGAGGTCATGACGGGGTTTCGTGTGGCACTCGGTGGCGCACAAGAGAGATACAATATCAAACCCGACCTTACCACCCTAGGTAAGGTAATTGGGGCTGGTATGCCAGTAGGTGCTTTTGGTGGACGTCGCGACATCATGGAGCATATTGCGCCACTGGGGGCTGTTTATCAGGCGGGAACACTTTCAGGTAATCCGATAGCGATGACGGCAGGTTTAACGGCACTTAACCTTATCAGTGAACCTGGTTTTCACGAGACACTAACGGCTAAATCTGAAAAACTCATGCAAGGCCTAAAGGCTGCTGCCGATGACGCGGGGGTGCCATTTCACTCAGTGAGTGTGGGTGGCATGTTTGGCTTCTTCTTTACAGATGCTGATCGCATTACTTCATTTGCAGAGATGCAGGCTTGTGATGCTGAAAAATTCAAAAAATTCTTCCACCTTATGCTGCAAGAGGGGGTGTATTTTGCCCCAGCTGCTTTTGAGGCGGGTTTTATCTCTCAAGCTCACACGGATGAGGACATTGAGTTCACCATCGCCGCTGCGAAAAAAGCATTTGCACAACTATAATAAGATCACAAATCAGCAGAGATATTAGATGAGTAAAGTGACAGAAATGCCGATTGAAAAAAAGGCAGAGCCAATTGACGAAAACCTAAGTAATGATGATAAAGCATCAGTAAAGCCCCCCCACAAAGGGATTTATCTTTTGCCTAACCTCTTTACGACGGCGGCTTTATTTGCTGGTTTCTATGCCATTATTGCTGCAATGAATGGAGACTTCATACATGCGTCAGTCGCTATCTTTATCGCTATGATATTAGATGGACTGGATGGACGTGTTGCTCGAATGACGGGTACCCAAAGTGCATTTGGTGCTGAGTATGACTCCCTTTCTGACATGGTTTCTTTCGGTGTTGCGCCTGCTTTAATTTCCTTTACTTGGGTGCTATCACCGCTTGGTAAAATAGGTTGGGTGGCTGCATTTATTTATGTCGTGGGTGCGGCCTTAAGACTTGCTCGTTTTAATACCATGTTAGGAGTAGAGGAAAAGCGTTACTTTACTGGCTTACCCAGCCCAGCAGCCGCTGCGATCATAGCGGGTATTATTTGGGCTGCAAATAGTCAAGGTGTTGCCCCAGACGATATCAAATATTTGATGGCATTTGTGGTGCCCGCCGTTGGTCTTCTAATGGTGAGTAATGTGAAATATCGCAGTTTCAAAGATTTGAATATGAAGGGCAAGGTTTCCTTTATCAAGCTGGTGGCTGTGGTATTGCTTTTAGTCTTAGTGACAATTGAGCCAGATTTAATTTTAGCCAGTGTTTTTGTGATTTATGGCCTTTCAGGTTTGATTGGCTATATGATGCGAAAACTTAGCTAAAGCCTGTCATGTGTTAATCAAAAAACCTGCCTAGAGCAGGTTTTTTGCTTTTAAATTGTCTTTAAAATAAAAATGAATGGGAAGTGTCAGTAAATTGTAAGTAAATAATTTGAACCCCTGAGGTAAAAGCAGGTCAACTTATAGAGATTATGAGGAATGACCATGTTGATAAAAATTAAGAAAGCATCCGACGTTAGTGAGCATCAAGTTACAGACCAAGCTGTTTATTTAAGTCGTCGTCAATTTATGCGTAATTCAGCCTTATCGATTGCGGCTTTATCAGGGACATCAAGTGTCTTTGCTGGTTTGCAACAAGGTAACTTGATTACACCTCCTGCCTCTTTAGCGCCTTACTTTAATAACATTAAAGAGACTAGCTTTGGTGTCGGTGAAAAAGTGGCGCCTTTTGATGTCGCAACTACCTATAACAACTTCTACGAATTTGGTTATGGAAAAGGTGACCCAGCCAAGCGTGCAGAAAACTTTAAGCCTGATCCTTGGAATATCACAGTCGAAGGAGAAGCGGATATCACTGGTACTTTTGCCCTAGAAGATATTATTAAAGAGCATCAGCTAGAAGAGCGTATTTATAGACTGCGTTGTGTTGAAGCTTGGTCCATGGTGGTTCCTTGGGTAGGTATCTCACTTGGCGACGTACTTAAAAAGTTTAAGCCTAACTCAAAAGCGAAATATGTTTACTTTGAAACCTTATACGATCCTTCACAGTTTCCTGGACAAAATGGCGGCAATATAAAATGGCCTTATCGAGAAGGCTTACGTATTGATGAAGCTATGAATGATTTGGCTTTTTTGAGTGTGGGTATGTATGGCAGTGTTTTACCCAATCAAAATGGCGCACCAATCCGTTTGGTTGTGCCATGGAAGTATGGCTTTAAGAGTATTAAATCTATTGTCAAAATCCGCTTTGTTGAAACCATGCCAGAAACCACATGGAATCTACTTGCACCACAAGAGTATGGTTTTTATGCCAATGTGAATCCGGGTGTTGATCATCCTAGATGGACACAAAAACAAGAAAGACGTTTACCAGGGGGATTGCTCTTCCCTAATGTGATTGATACACAAATGTTTAATGGTTACCAAGAAGAAGTTGCTGACCTTTATAAAGGCATGAGCCTAGTTAAGAACTATTAATTTATATTGGTCAAAAGAAAGAGGTTAGGCTTATGTGGGACAGAAAAGAAAAACCATATGTACTAGTGGTATTTTGTGCGCCTTTTATTTGGTTAGTCTATTCGCTTTTAAGTGGGCGATATTTTCCTGATCCAGCCGAACCTTTTATGACCTTAAGTGGTATTTGGGCCGGTGTCTTTATTTGTATGAGCTTAAGTATTACGCCTTTAACAAAAAAGCTAAAAGCTTTAAGGGTGATAAATCGTTATCGTCGCTTTATTGGTTTAGCGGCTTTTTGGTATGCCTTAGTTCATCTACTTGCCTATTTGGTTTTACATGCAGGCTTTAACGTTAGCTGGATTCAAGAGGATCTATTAAAGCGCCCTTATATTTATATTGGTGTGCTGGCATTTGTGATATTAACGGCCTTAGCGATTACCAGTCCTAAAGCCATGGTTCGAAAGTTGGGTAAACGTTGGAAGTCATTACACAAACTTTCTTATCTAGCGGGTTTAGCTATCTTGGCTCATCTATGGTGGCAAATTAAGGCAGATTCAGAAATAGCCCTCTGGTTTACACCATTTTTAGTGATTCCTCTGCTTCTTAGGATTAATTTTAAAAAAATTAAAATTAATGTAAAAAACACTTGCACTAAATCTACCAGTCATTAATATACGCCCTCGCTGACACGGGGTAGCAAACAAAGCTTACATCGACAAGTTACCAAGTAACTCACTATCTAATACAGATAAGTCAGACGCTCTTTAAAATAGTTAATCAGATAATTTGTGTGGGCACTCGCTAGAGACTTCAGCAAGTTGTTCGAGTTGTTAATTACTTTGTAATTGATGTTCGAATGACTACAAAAAATTTAGAAGTCTTACGAGAGTCGATACTAAAACGCTTTATGTTTGATCCATTAGTTTGGATCGAGTTTTAAAGTCAGCAGTAAAGATTTGAGTGAGCAATGATTTTAAACTGAAGAGTTTGATCATGGCTCAGATTGAACGCTGGCGGTAGGCTTAACACATGCAAGTCGAGCGGAAACGATGTAGCTTGCTACAGGCGTCGAGCGGCGGACGGGTGAGTAACGCGTAGGAATCTGCCTAGTAGTGGGGGACAACCTGTGGAAACGCAGGCTAATACCGCATAAGCCCTTAGGGGGAAAGGAGGGGATCTTCGGACCTTTCGCTATTAGATGAGCCTGCGTGAGATTAGCTAGTTGGTGAGGTAAAGGCTCACCAAGGCGACGATCTCTAGCTGGTCTGAGAGGATGATCAGCCACACTGGGACTGAGACACGGCCCAGACTCCTACGGGAGGCAGCAGTGGGGAATATTGGACAATGGGCGCAAGCCTGATCCAGCCATACCGCGTGTGTGAAGAAGGCCCTAGGGTTGTAAAGCACTTTCAGAAGGGAGGAAAGGGTGTTGCTTAATACGTAATATCTGTGACGTTACCTTCAGAAGAAGCACCGGCTAACTCTGTGCCAGCAGCCGCGGTAATACAGAGGGTGCAAGCGTTAATCGGAATTACTGGGCGTAAAGCGCGCGTAGGTGGTTTGTTAAGTCGGATGTGAAAGCCCAGGGCTCAACCTTGGAATTGCACCCGATACTGGCAGGCTAGAGTACGATAGAGGAGTGTGGAATTTCCTGTGTAGCGGTGAAATGCGTAGATATAGGAAGGAACATCAGTGGCGAAGGCGACACTCTGGATTGATACTGACACTGAGGTGCGAAAGCGTGGGGAGCAAACAGGATTAGATACCCTGGTAGTCCACGCCGTAAACGATGTCTACTAGCCGTTGGGTTGTAATGACTTAGTGGCGAAGCTAACGCGATAAGTAGACCGCCTGGGGAGTACGGCCGCAAGGTTAAAACTCAAATGAATTGACGGGGGCCCGCACAAGCGGTGGAGCATGTGGTTTAATTCGAAGCAACGCGAAGAACCTTACCTACTCTTGACATCCATAGAATTTGGCAGAGATGCCTTAGTGCCTTCGGGAACTATGAGACAGGTGCTGCATGGCTGTCGTCAGCTCGTGTTGTGAAATGTTGGGTTAAGTCCCGTAACGAGCGCAACCCTTGTCCTTATTTGCCAGCGAGTAATGTCGGGAACTTTAAGGAGACTGCCGGTGACAAACCGGAGGAAGGTGGGGACGACGTCAAGTCATCATGGCCCTTACGAGTAGGGCTACACACGTGCTACAATGGCGCATACAGAGGGCTGCGAACTTGCGAGAGTAAGCGAATCCCATAAAGTGCGTCGTAGTCCGGATTGGAGTCTGCAACTCGACTCCATGAAGTCGGAATCGCTAGTAATCGTGAATCAGAATGTCACGGTGAATACGTTCCCGGGCCTTGTACACACCGCCCGTCACACCATGGGAGTTGATTGCTCCAGAAGTAGCTAGCTTAACCCTTCGGGGAGGGCGGTTACCACGGAGTGGTCAATGACTGGGGTGAAGTCGTAACAAGGTAGCCCTAGGGGAACCTGGGGCTGGATCACCTCCTTAAACGATATGAAGCTCTGGTGAGTGTTCACACAAATTATCTGGTAACTCTTTTTAAGACAGGCTTTTTTAAGTCGAAGCAGAAAACGCTAAGCAAGTTGCTGTTTAATCGAAAGATTAAAACAACAGTACCTGACTTAGCGCTTTGCGCTAATTGCTCTTTAACAATTTAACTTTTTGAATAGATCGAAACACAGAATCTGATTGTATTTATATGATCTTATTTTTTGTTTCAAAGACGATAATCAAGCGTCAAACCGGTGGAAGCACACTTTAACCTAGTGTGGTTTCAAATCGTAAATCCAGCGAGACACAAAAGCTCGTTGGTATATAGACCCTTTTGGGTTATATGGTCAAGTGACCAAGCGTGCACGGTGGATGCCTTGGCAGTCAGAGGCGATGAAGGACGTGGTAATCTGCGAGAAGCTCGGGGGAGTTGATAAACAAGCGTTAATCCCGAGATGTCCGAATGGGGAAACCCACCCGCTTGCGGGTATCGTATGGTGAATACATAGCCATACGAGGCGAACCCGGGGAACTGAAACATCTAAGTACCCGGAGGAAAAGAAATCAACCGAGATTCCCTAAGTAGCGGCGAGCGAACGGGGATTAGCCCTTAAGTTAGATTGGTGTTAGTAGAAGGCTCTGGAAAGTGCCGCCGTAGAGAGTGAAAGCCTCGTATACGAAAATGCCCTTTTAATGAAAACGAGTAGGACGGGACACGTGGTATCCTGTCTGAATATGGGGGGACCATCCTCCAAGGCTAAATACTCCTGACTGACCGATAGTGAACCAGTACCGTGAGGGAAAGGCGAAAAGAACCCCTGTGAGGGGAGTGAAATAGATCCTGAAACCGTGTACGTACAAGCAGTGGGAGCGGACTTGTTCCGTGACTGCGTACCTTTTGTATAATGGGTCAACGACTTATTTTCAGTAGCAAGGTTAATCGAATAGAGGAGCCGTAGGGAAACCGAGTCTTAATAGGGCGTATAGTTGCTGGGAATAGACCCGAAACCGGGCGATCTATCCATGGGCAGGTTGAAGGTTGGGTAACACTAACTGGAGGACCGAACCCACGTATGTTGAAAAATGCGGGGATGACTTGTGGATAGGAGTGAAAGGCTAATCAAGCTCGGAGATAGCTGGTTCTCCTCGAAAGCTATTTAGGTAGCGCCTCGTATCTCACCATTGGGGGTAGAGCACTGTTTGGGCTAGGGGGTCATCCCGACTTACCAACCCCATGCAAACTCCGAATACCAATGAGTGCAATTACGGGAGACACACGGCGGGTGCTAACGTCCGTCGTGGAAAGGGAAACAACCCAGACCGTCAGCTAAGGTCCCAAAGTTACAGTTAAGTGGGAAACGATGTGGGAAGGCTTAGACAGCTAGGAGGTTGGCTTAGAAGCAGCCATCCTTTAAAGAAAGCGTAATAGCTCACTAGTCGAGTCGGCCTGCGCGGAAGATATAACGGGGCTAAACTGTACACCGAAGCTACGGATGCTTAGTTTACTAGGCATGGTAGAGGAGCGTTCTGTAAGCCGTTGAAGGTCAAGCTGTAAGGCAGGCTGGAGGTATCAGAAGTGCGAATGTTGACATGAGTAACGATAAGGGGAGTGAAAAACTCCCCCGCCGGAAGACCAAGGTTTCCTGTCCCATGTTAATCAGGGCAGGGTGAGTCGGCCCCTAAGGCGAGGCAGAAATGCGTAGTCGATGGGAAACAGGTTAATATTCCTGTACTTGCATATATTGCGATGGAGAGACGGAGAAGGCTAGGCCAGCACAGCGATGGTTGTCTGTGTTTAAGGCGGTAGGCTGGTGACTTAGGTAAATCCGGGTTGCCTTTAAGGCCGAGAACTGATGACGAGCCCTCTTTTGGGTGAAGTGGTTGATGCCATGCTTCCAGGAAAAACTTCTAAGCTTCAGATATATGGGAACCGTACCCCAAACCGACACAGGTGGTCAGGTAGAGAATACCAAGGCGCTTGAGAGAACTCTGGTGAAGGAACTAGGCAAAATGGTACCGTAACTTCGGGAGAAGGTACGCCGATTTTGGTGATGGCACTTGCTGCTTAAGCTGAGATTGGTCGAAGATACCAGGTGGCTGCGACTGTTTATTAAAAACACAGCACTCTGCAAACACGAAAGTGGACGTATAGGGTGTGACGCCTGCCCGGTGCTTGAAGGTTAATTGATGGGGTTAGCTTAGGCGAAGCTCTTGATCGAAGCCCAAGTAAACGGCGGCCGTAACTATAACGGTCCTAAGGTAGCGAAATTCCTTGTCGGGTAAGTTCCGACCTGCACGAATGGCGTAACGATGGCCACACTGTCTCCACCAGAGACTCAGTGAAATTGAAATCGCAGTGAAGATGCTGTGTATCCGCGGCTAGACGGAAAGACCCCGTGAACCTTTACTATAGCTTCACAGTGAACTTTGAGCCTACTTGTGTAGGATAGGTGGGAGGCTTTGAAACCCGGACGCTAGTTCGGGTGGAGCCACTCTTGAAATACCACCCTGGTATGTTTGAGGTTCTAACTCAGGTCCCTAATCGGGATCGAGGACACTGTGTGGTGGGTAGTTTGACTGGGGCGGTCTCCTCCCAAAGAGTAACGGAGGAGCACGAAGGTGTGCTCAGCATGGTCGGAAATCATGCGAAGAGTGTAAAGGCAAAAGCGCGCTTAACTGCGAGACAGACACGTCGAGCAGGTACGAAAGTAGGTCTTAGTGATCCGGTGGTTCTGTATGGAAGGGCCATCGCTCAACGGATAAAAGGTACTCCGGGGATAACAGGCTGATACCGCCCAAGAGTTCACATCGACGGCGGTGTTTGGCACCTCGATGTCGGCTCATCACATCCTGGGGCTGAAGCCGGTCCCAAGGGTATGGCTGTTCGCCATTTAAAGTGGTACGCGAGCTGGGTTTAGAACGTCGTGAGACAGTTCGGTCCCTATCTGCCGTGGACGTTTGAGATTTGAGAGGAGCTGCTCCTAGTACGAGAGGACCGGAGTGGACGAACCTCTGGTGTTCCGGTTGTCACGCCAGTGGCATTGCCGGGTAGCTACGTTCGGACGGGATAACCGCTGAAAGCATCTAAGCGGGAAGCCTCCCTCAAGATGAGATCTCACTGGAACTTTAAGTTCCCTAAAGAGCCGTTGAAGACTACGACGTTGATAGGCAGGGTGTGTAAGTGCTGTGAGGCATTGAGCTAACCTGTACTAATTGCTCGTGAGGCTTGACCATATAACGCCAAAATGGTTTAGCGTTATATTACGATTTAGAATGATGGTAAAATATCACAAGCTGGTTTGAGGCTTGGTTATCGTCGCTCTAGACTGAAAAGACTAGAGACTATTCAAAAAGTATTGTTAAAGCATAAGCAAATTCGTCAATGAATAAGCCACAAACAGAGCTTGTTCTGACAAACAGAATTTCTTGATAATCATAGAGTCATTGAACCACCTGATCCCATCCCGAACTCAGCAGTGAAAAGTGGCATCGCCGATGGTAGTGTGGGAGTTCCCATGTGAGAGTAGGTCGTTATCAAGATTAAAATCTAAAAAGCCTGATCTTATGATCAGGCTTTTTTTTGTCTAAAATTTACTAGGCAAAAGGTTGAGATAACAACGCATCGCCGATGGTAGCTTGATGCTGCTAAGGGATCAAAGGGGTCGTTATCAAGATGACTTCAACCACTAAACCTTATCTATAGCAATGATTAGAATTTCTTGATAACCACAGAGTCATTGATGATCCCATCCCGCTTCCTATTCCACTACAGAAGTGGCTCTCTATGTTCTCGTTCCCATGATCCTTCGTGGGAATGCATACCCGCCAGCTCTGCTGGCATAGAATTGAATTTTACTCGCAATGCTTGAGCTCATGGTGATGCATCCGCACATTACATGGGTGAAGTGATCTCAAGTCGATGGAAGCAAGCAAGATTAAATTCTGGATGACTAAAGCTAAGTGAATAGAAATAAAGATAATACTATCAGGCAGATAGCGCTGAGGGGATTGGCTTGTCTAACGATCAGCATAGTGATACAAATACTGAAATAAATAAGTAAGAACGGTTAGGAGGGGTTGTAATCAGCCTTTTCTAAACTGAAAAGAGGCTCAATAAGGGCTTTAATATACACCGCAGAAAACAGGGAGGTCACATCATGAAAAAAGCAAATTCCCTATATAAAGAAGCGGCCGTTCAACAGATGGTTATAATCGTGGCTTCGCCACGCAATAACACTTAATTGTTAGGTGTCTATCCTATGATTCATAGTATTAGCCAGATTCAAGAAGGTATCCTAGATTGCGATGGAAGCTGTAGAGACTTTAATTTAATCTCAGCAGATAGAGTTGCAGTCTCTGAATTGGTTGCTTGGTTCTATAAAAGATTTCAAAATATATCTGCAAATGGCAACGACGGCCTAGAGCTTAGCTCTGAATCAGTATTGGAAACTATCATAGGGTTGTCTAAATCTTCATATATACAAATAGTTGGTGAGGGCCCAAACTTCATCATTGATAAATTTCAGATATTTTTGTGCGTAACTGAAAGTGGCGATATTGATGTTGAGATTACCATCTTCCCTCAGGATATTGATGCTAAAAACTTTGACCTTGATAGATTCCTGGGGCTTATAAATTCATGGCGCACAATGGCTAATGCGGATGAAGGGTATCTTCGCTATGAAAATGCCAGCTGGGTGCATGCAGATACAAGCCGTGGAAGTGGTGTAATATATGTGTCAAAAAGCACTTAACAAACACAATCATCGGAACGGTTTTAAGCTGCTTTTGCTTCGCTACATCAACTTAAAACACGTCCGCTGTTGCGGGCGTTAGGGTTACTGGAGTATCTGTTGAGATTGGCATTAATTTTTCTACTCTTTAGCTTTCAAGCCTTAGCTTCTGATCCTTGCGAAAATACTGGTGAAAGGTTTACGTTTGGTGAAGAGCCTCTAGCTTCAAAGTTATATGAAGCGGCAAAAAATACTGAACTTGGAGCGTGGGAAGATGGTGAATTCTGGCAAGAGAGATTTTACTATCTTGGTTCAGTTGTTGCTGGTAGTCAGGAGCTTTACGTTACATATATAGATACTTCGTGGGGAGCATCTAGTTGCAGGGGAACTTGGCGTTTAATCTTTTTTACTAAGGGTTTTAAACAATATGCGCAGTATTATGCGATTGCAAAGCCGAGAGTTATTGGAAACTCTCTGGATTTCTCCAAGGGCGAAAGAGAAAAAACAACAATAGATATATCAAAAGGTTTGCCTGATTTTATGAATGACGGAAATGACTATTTCCCAATTCGTAAAAAGCAACCCTAACAAGTTACTCAAAAGGACGCAAAACGCTTGGCTTGTGCTCCTTCGTCGCAAATTTTAGCCAAGCATTTTTGCGGCCATTAGTAAGGCGTTATACGTAACCAAAATGAAACATAGTGCAACCGAATATAATGTTCTCAGTTATCTCTTAAAGATGAACTCTATGTCTTATGAGAAAGCTATCGAGTGGGCCTACTCCCAATACACAGATGAAGGGGTTGATCCATTTATTGAGAAAATATCTTTGGCAAGTGACGTGTCTGAGATCATTGAGTTAATAAGCAACGACTTCCAAGTGTATGGGGAGCCAACTCAAGACTTTCTTGCTGGGGAAGCTGCGAGTAAGTATTCAAAAGAACGGCTGTCTTTGTACGATGCTATAGCGCGAATACTCTTTGATCTTGATTTAGAATTGCCCAAAGAAGAGCAGCAAGAGCTATACATAGCTGAAGATTACTTTGGTTGGCATGACCACGCAGAGAAAGAAGCTGTTAGGTATGTACTGCCAATTTTTAGTAAATATAGGCCCATTTATGAGCATGCCGTTGAACAGTTTGGTATATAACAAGCCGCAGCAATCGCTCCCGTTGGTCACAATTACTAATCGGACCCACTCTAATTTGAGCACTGTAAAATTAGCCGTTATTTTAAGAGAATTTCTAGCATCCCAACTCTAAAATGTTAAACAAAACGAAGTGAATGATATTCAGATGATGTTGTGTTTAATCTTTTTTAAAATGGCTTAATTAAGCAGTATTGGAATTCAGTGGTAACAGTATGATTTTATATAAGTATGTCGGTTTTCAAGCTGCAATTTCTATGATTGAGTCATCGACTTTAGGCTTTAGCCGAGTGCTAGACCTTAATGATCCATTTGAATGTACTTCCATTTGCGCACCTGACAATCACGGTATGACAGACAATCTCGTTGTTAATGCAATTAAAGAGCATCTATCGCCGAGGTTCGGTGTACTGTCATTAACGAGGCAACCATTGAACTCATTGATGTGGTCTCATTATGGTCAATCTCATACAGGTGTCGTGATCGGTATTGACTGTGAAAAAGCAGGTCTACTAAATTCTGAAACGTCTTCAATTCCTGCTAATTTTGGTGATGTCATATATTCAGCCACTAAGCCATCACATGCTGTGAATATAGAGATCTCCGAAAACTTTTGGGTTGATAATCCCGCATTGTCTTATTTTGAGCCTCACTCTTTCAACTTGCTGTCACGTGCGTTTTTGCATAAGTCATTAGAATGGGGTTATGAGGAAGAAGTTAGGGTTGTCAAAGATATTACCGATGAACGTGGGAACTGTGTGAGCAAACGCAGAGCTAAGCAGTTTACTAACAGTTCTGGTAATTGGAGTCAGATATTAATCGAAAGTGAGGGGCGCACAATTCCTTGCTTAAGTATTCCTAAAGAATCCTTTGTTAAAGTTTACATTGGTCGTCATGCTTATAAACAGGTATCGCACTTCAAGAATTTCACCCAAAGTGAATTTCAAAATATTCTGCAAGGTTGGGCTGACCAGGGTGTTGAGGTGTTAGGCTGCAAACCAGATGTGAACTCATGGCAACTTGAAGCTCATCGCTTAAAACAATACAGTTAACAAAGCATTTAAGAGTGATTCGGAACGCTTGGCGGTTTCGCTTCGCTCAAGTGTAGCCAAGCGCCGTTCACACCTTAATGTGGCGTCAAACATCGGAGTAAACCTTATATTGATATTACTGAACGACAAGAAAGAGAGAAAGTTATTCCTTCCTGTGATTATGGCTTTTTTGGTACTAATTATTGTCGAGCTTCAACTACCATTACTTCCCGTCCTCAAAGATACGGCTATCGAAAACATATTATGCAGCGAAAGCTTAAAGAACATTTCTAGTGGTTTACTCATAGGTCTTATTTCTGCGTATATTTTCTACATTCTTATTGATTTTCTTCCAAGAAAACGCAGAGAAGAAAAAACGATAGATCTGCTTGATTCACTTATAGCATCAATTCTTGACTCCTATGAACGGTGTAGAATATTTGGTCATGAAACTGCTATTTCTCATGTGGATAAAAGTACATTAAATACTGTTTGGTTTGATGATCAAATATCCAAACTAAAGAGCAATAATTCCAAATTTCTATCACTAAAATTTGCAATGCAAACTGCCTACACAAGGACAGAAGACTTTAGGCATACCTTACCGCTTGCTGTCAGTTTATCACCTGAACATGCTATGCAGTGGTTAATAATCATCGATAAAGTAAGGCTAATGGCTGAGAGTTATGGTGAAGAAGTAAATATACCTAAAGAGAAGCAGCACTTGGTGGATCAAGACATAGATGAAAATCCAGTCAGATTGTATAAGTCAACTCTAAACCTCCGTTTTCTGGAAATTGTAGAGCAATCTAAAGGCTGGCATAAGTTAACAAAAAGCGGCAGCTAACAAGTAAATCCAGGTGACGCTGATTTAGGCGTTATGTGTATAGGAGCAAAAATTGTAGCTCTAACAAGACATCCTTTGTAACTTGGTTTCACTTCGCTATTCAGCTTAGCCAACTATTTTACCCTTCATTAACAAGATGTATGTACTTGGAGTAAGAATGAGAAAACTATCAATCATTACACTAGGTGTATCAGATATCGAATTGTCAGCTCAGTTCTATGAGGCTGTGCTTGGTTTAGAGCGCACTGACTATAAATCAGATGAAATTGTCTTCATGGATGTTGATGGGCCTGAGTTGGCGCTATATCCGAAATCTGAGTTAGCGAAAGATGTTGGTGTTGAGCCTAATAGTTCTGGTTTTGCGGGTATTACCCTCGCTAGAAATGTCGATTCGTCTGATGAGGTTCTTCGTTTATTGAGTTGTGCCGAAGCAAAGGGTGGGAAAATTGTTAAGGAAGGACAAGCTGTGTTTTGGGGTGGCTTTTCAGGTTACTTCTCTGACCCTGATGGCTACTTATGGGAAATAGCCGTCGGTTCAGAGAGTTACCGTGCAGAAGTAGAGCAATGCTGATAACAGAAAGTTTAGGTGAACTCACTAACCCGAGTTAATTTTGCTTAGCTCTCAGAATGATAAGATTCTCAACAA
Organism: Marinomonas sp. MED121; assembly: GCF_000153025.1. Taxonomy (GTDB): domain Bacteria; phylum Pseudomonadota; class Gammaproteobacteria; order Pseudomonadales; family Marinomonadaceae; genus Marinomonas. The sequence continues at coordinate 965,196 of NZ_CH672429.1, read as the reverse complement.
AACGTTAAATACATGAGATTTTGATGAAAAAAATTCTAGTTTTTGGCCTGATGGCTCTTACTTCTATATTTACGTGGGCCAGTGATAATAATTCCAAATACCAGCGTGGTGATTGTATTACTCCTATCAAGGCATCCTATTCATGGTATGGAAAGTACGCATTAGTCGAAGCTTATTCTGCTATTGAAGGATTTACGAAAGCCAAATCATATATTTTGGCATTTCCACAAAATGGCTCTAATAGCGTAATTTTTAGCAAGAAGATTGAAAACGCTACAAAGAAGGTTGAAATAAAGCTATGTGGAAAGTAAAGATAAAATAGAGTGAAGCCCTTAAGTTTTGGATGTAGTAATTAAATGTTTTTAGTTTTAAGTCTCAGTGGTCGCTATGAATCAATGCCTTTTATTTGATAACGATGGAACCTTGGTGGACAGCGAGCGGCTTTGTAATATTGGGCTTGTCATCAAGTTTAAAGAGTTAGGCATAAAACTGGATGCAGATGAACTTGTTTTAAGGTTCAGAGGCTGGAAGCTAGCAAGCATGCTAGACACATTATCGATCGAATATGCATTGGTTTTGCCTGATGATTTTGTTGCTAGTTACCGCGCGATAGTGACAGAGCTTTTTGGCACTGAGCTAAAGCCTGTGGACCATATCGAGGAAGCGTTAAAGAATCTATCGCAACCCAAAGCGGTAGTATCGAGTGGTCCGGTACACAAAATTAATCAAGCTTTGAGAGTATGCGGTTTGACCAAGTACTTTGAAGGTAACATTTATAGTTCATACGAGGTGAAAATCTGGAAGCCTGATCCTGGTATTTTCTTATATGCAGCGAATAGTATGGGATTCAAACCAGAAAGTTGTATTGTCATTGATGATGGCCCTGTTGGTGTTGAGGCAGGCTATAAAGCAGGGATGAAAACACTATTTTTTAATCGGTTTAATGAAGCTCTTGAATACCCTTCGGTGGTAAGCTTTAGCTCAATGAAGGAACTGCCAAAGCTCATTTACACTTAATAAGTTAAAGCAGTGCTTAGCTGCTATTTTGGGTCTCACACCTCATACCTCAAGGAGAATGTATGGAAAACTATCTAATCTATGTCGGCATTGCAATTGTGACGATTCTTTTACCCGGCCCTGCGGTGATGCTCACCCTGAATAATGCAATTCAAAGGGGGTTGGTGAGAACCTTGGCGGGAATATTGGGCATTGCCTCAGCTATTTTATTAGTGGCTATTATCTCGGCTACGAGTTTAGGCATAGTATTAGCGAGTTCGGCGGTGGCGTTCAATATGATCAAACTTGGTGGTGCTGTGTATCTGATTTACCTTGGCATCAAAATGTTTCGCAGTGAGAGTGCGGGCCAGACTCAGGTGAAGGGGCAAGGTGGTTCCTTTGTGAAGTGCTATATAGAAGGTTTCTTAGTGTCTGTGTCTAATCCAAAAGCCGTGATCTTTTTCATGTCAATATTCCCTCAATTTATCGATTCGGATCAGGCGTATGCTCCGCAGTTTTTTTTATTAGCGGTTACGTTTAGTCTGTTGGTGATTATGATTCACTCCGTTTATGCGGCCTCTGCGTCGTTTGCTAAATCACGACTCTTGTCTTCTAAGGAAACGTCTTCCAAAATCACGTCTTCAAAGGGAGCGTCTTCCAAGGGAAGCTCTGTCTTAAATAAAATAAGCGGCGGTGTGTTTGTGAGCTTTGGTGTTGGGCTTGCGGCATCCAGTAAATAGCTTTGGGGAATCTAGAACTCTCTGTAGCCTTATATTGCTTCTAGAGTGTCACTAACCTCTCATTCCCACAATGTATGGGAATGAGTGTAGAGGAAGAAAAGCACTTAAAGTTCGTTGACGATTCTTCTATAACCTTGTACTAGGGTATGATTGGCTGAGACAACAGATTCAGAGAAGGCTGAATATTCAGGGGGTACTTTGGAGATGCTGTTAAGGTCGAAACCTTTGCCTATGTTGGTCATAGGCGGTACATGGAAGCTCTCAGGTAGGTCGAGCCCATCGACAACACAGTTATGGCGAATCACGCAGCCTTTACCGATTAGGGCATTGAACACCACTGAGTTGAAGCCGATAAAGACATCATCTTTCACTTCGCAAGGGCCATGAATAATAGAGCGGTGGGCAATGGATAAGGGCGGTATTAATCTGATTTAGGCCATTCCTCTTCTTCAAGAATAGCGGCGTTAATCAGTTTTTCTCTTAACTCATTCACACTTTGTTTTAACTCGTCTCGAATGAGGCGAATGGCAGGTGAGATTAACTGACGACTAGGCAGGACTAACCACATTTCAGTCATGGGGATCTGATAGTCAGTCAGAATCCTTTTAAGACGCCCAGCAAGTAAGTCTTGTGATACATCGATTGCCGATTTTTTAGCAATGCCAACGCCATCAACACACCAGCGGCGTACGATATCGCCATCATTCACAACGCGGTCGCTTTTAACTTTAATTTTGTACTTATCTTCACCTTGATAGAACTCCCAAGCATCGTGCATCACCTCGTAAAGCTTATAAAGTAAGGTGTTGTGCTCTGATAATTCCTCTAGTGTATCTGGTGCTCCAAACTCTGAGATATAGCTAGGAGAAGCACATAAAAAGTGTGGAATATTACAGATTTTAAAACCATATAAATTTAGGTTTTGTACGGCTTCTTTTGTCATTGCTCGTAAAGCAACGTCGACCCCATCTCGATAAAAATCCACTCTGCTATCGCTCACATGTAAACGCAGCTTCAGATTAGGGTGTTTACTCATTACGTCATTGAGCAAGATACGCATTAAGTTTCGGCCCATTTCTGACGACATGGCCATTTTCACTTCACCATTAATTGATTGAAGCTCTTCATTAATTGCCATCTGGCCTTGTTGGAGTAAATCTAACGCCTGCTGGCAGATAGGAAGATAGCGTTCGCCTTCGGGGGAGAGCCTGATTTGACGTGTCGTACGGACAAAAAGCTGCGCCCCTAGTGACTCTTCTATGCGTTTTAAGGCAACGCTTGCAGCAGATGAGCTCATGTCTAACTGGTTTGCCGCCGCTGTGATTGAATGGAGTTCAGCCACTTTTATGAGTACTTGTAGGTCTGCAATCTTCATAAATTTCTCATGTAAATTAGATGAATCATACGCGGAAATTAATGTTTATTATCCACATTTTGGCGAAAGTTTATTGAACATTTGCCTGTTTATCAGATGAATAGCACAGCATAGAATTTTAATCATAATCATGACACAGGGTGAAATATGAAAATTCTTAAAAAACTATCCAGATTTGCATTGGTGACGGTATTTGTTTCTTCACCGGTATTCGCCGCTGAAGGCACTTCAAAAGTGGTTGCATCAGATGATATTAAATGGGGTTACTTGAACCCTTTACGGGGAGCTTTGAGTCCAGGTGCTGCAGACCTTTGGGGGAATAGAACAACAGGCACAGCCACTGGCATGTTAGTCCGTTTTAAGAAGGGGTTTGAGTCACCACCACATATTCACAATATCACTTATCGTGGCATAGTGATTGATGGCCTGTTACATAACGATGATCCGAAAGCTGAAAAAATGTGGATGCCAACCGGTTCGTTTTGGACTCAACCAGCAGGGGAAGATCATACAACCGCAGCAAACGGTGAAACTAACCTGATTTACCTTGAAATAGATTCTGGCCCTTATCTTGTTAAACCATCAACAGAAAAGTTTGATAATGGAGAGCGGCCTTTAAACCTGCATAAAAATAACCTTGTTTGGTTAAATAAAAGTGACCTGCATGATATTAAAGCGAAGGGCGTATTATCCACGTATGTCTGGGGCAGTACGTCCACAATGGGTGGTTCAATGCTTAAGCTAGCTTCAGGTTTTGAGGGCAGTATAACGACAACAGCGAGTGAGTTCCGCGCTGTCGTGATTTCGGGGGAGGTTGAATATAGCTCCAAAGACTTGGAAACATCACAAATACTAAAAGCGGCTAGCTACCTTGAATCAGAGGGAAGCTTTACTCATCAAATGATGAATAATAGTGAGACTGATGTCACTATTTACATACGTACCAATGGCAAGTATCAAGTGAATGAAAAATGAGTCTGGCTCAAAGGTGAGCATGTAAGTGATAGTGTGATGAATAGGAAACTTGTTGTTAAACAGACTTTCCTTGTCAGTGCCCTAGGCTGCTCTGGGGCACTACAAAATGCCTGCTATCAGATAAGTTTAAAGCCTTAAGCTAACTCATAAGATATCATGTAAAGCTGGCTAATGCCTGGGTAGATCTCTTGGATAATGGCTTTTAGCTCAGGCAAGGTCATATTTTCTTGTTTGGCATGAAAATCATTGAGTTCAGCAAAGCGCACTGGCTCAACAGCTAAGATTTTAACTCGACAAAAGAAGCGGTCCTCTTCTAAGGTTTTGACCTCAACATAAGTATTAGCAAGATAGTCTGATTCGGATTCATCTCTTAGGGTAATGGTTTTTTTACCTGATAATATGTCGGCTTCAAAACGCTCAAAAAATGTCATTTGTGTTGGTGGTGTGACTGACATTGATATTCCTTTTATTGTAATTGAGTGCTTGCCTTAACTATTTAAAAATAGGTTAATTAAAACAAGTGCTTAAGGAAGAGTAACCTAATTCAAGGAGGTTAACCAGAATGCTAATTCGGGTCGAAAAAGTTAAAGAAGATGAGTTTGAACTGATTTTTCCAATGGTGAAAAATGCGTTATTTCCCTATGTGGATGCTGTGTATGGTTGGAATGATGAATTTCAGCAAGCCCGCTTACGAAATGATTATGAGCCTGCTTGGTATCACTGGCTTTATGATGGTGATGACAGGGTTGGCATGGTGTGCTTTAAGTATTTAGGCTCTTTTTTGGAGCCTTCTTCAGACTCGGCATTAGAGCGCTCGTTGCACCTGCATCTGGTGATTATATTGCCAGAATATCAAGGTCGCGGGTTAGGCGCTGAAGTCATGAACCATTTAGGCCAGCTTGCAAGACAAAATACCTGCAACAAAATCACTTTATCTTGTTTTATTGAAAACCAGCGAGCGGTGAAATTTTATCAAACATTAGGCTATCAAATCATCTTGGAGGAAGAGCATTTCTTTTCTTTTGAGTTGGATGTTAATGCCAGTGCTTAAGGTATTTTGATTAGCTCAGCGCTTCTTAGCCAACTCCTTTAAGACATCTGGGAACAACGTCAAGCAGGTGTTACTTTGCACTTAATTAATAGAAAGTCAGTGTTGAAATAGGTTATTGAACTCAATTCAAATGAATGTGATAATCATTCTCGTTATCATTTGTTGGGTGAGTTGTTATGGATGTACCTATTTTTCATTGGGAAGAGTTAATGCGACATGCCAAAAAAGCCTTTCAAGAAAATGCTTATCAAGATGCATTGGATTTGAATACTTCTGCATTACTTTTTTCAAAACGTCATTTTGAGCATTTGTTTGATCAGGATGCTGATCGTGCCATTGCTGCTGTCTTGGTGAGCTATTTTAATGCGATAGACAATCATATTGCACTGTACAACTTTATTAAGGCACGGGCGTGTTTTGATAATGCCTTAAGTTTTTTAATTGCAGCCAGATCTAAAAAGTCCCTAACAGATACTCAAGCAGAGGCCATTCTGCATGGGGTTTCTCACTTACATAATGAATGGTGTCGGTTTTTACAGGCTAATCAACATGAGATCTCCGATCTTAAATTATCGACTTTCCAAGTGTCTTTAGAGACCTTGTCATCCCAGTGCCATCAGTCTATTCGTCTACATTAATGTCACTCAAATTAAGAAGGAGTTCTATTTTGCTTTCTAAATTAATTGCACTTACAGGGTTAGTGTCAAGTACCGCCTTTGCTCACCCAGGACATGATCATAGCCATTGGTTAAGTGACCCTATTCATGCTTTGACTCTTGTTGCCATTCTTGGTGTGGCTGTAGTAGGGGTTTTCTTCAGTGTTAAGAATAAATTCTCATCATCTAATAAAGAGGAAGACTAGTCATGTTGCATGCCATTACTAAAAAATTAGTGGGTAACACCAGGGTTGCAACTGTGTCTGCCCACTGTGATATCCCGTGTAAAATTTATGATCCAGCGACCGCTCAAATAGCCGTATTAACCATGATTCGCCTGCTTGATCTGATCAATGAATTGGATGCTAAAGAGAGTTTATCGATCAAGGATCAAGCTCAGCTCATTCGTTTAGTGAATGAAAAAGAAGCCCACGGCCTTAAGGTAAAAGAAGAGGTAAGGGTTATTTGGGGAGATTACTTTAAACAGCCTCAATTTGATCAAGTGCCTCATGTTCATGAGCTTGTTCACCAGATTATGTTGCAAGCGTCAAAAGCAAAACAAGGTGTGTCACGTGATGATGCTTTGGGCCTACTTACCTTGGTAAACGAATTTGCTGAGGCCTTTTGGTTAACGAAAGGGGTGGCTACCTATAAGGCAATTGCGCCTTATTTACCTTCTGAAGTGGTGGTTTACCCAAAACTTGATGCGATATAAGTTAATGTTTTTATGAAAGGCTTTCTCTGCTTTTATGAAGTAAAGGGCAACAGTATGTTGCCCTTTTTACGTTCAGGTGACTTTGTTATCGCATCTCGCTTATTTATCGCTGTGAGTATTGATGATCTCGTTTTAGTAAGGCACCCAGAGTATGGTCATATTATTAAACGCGTGGCCAAGACCTGCCCAAAAAAGGGGCTTTGGCTACAAGGTGATGGTGAGCAGAGTGTGACTTCAGAGCAAATAGGTTGGATTAGCCTGGCTCAAGTTGATGCCAAAGCCCTGTTCTTTATTAAAAATAAGAGTGTTAAGCATAGGGGTGAGTGACGTTTTATTTGCTCAGCTACTTTTTGTTCTATTCATGGCTTTGTCGTAATCATAAAGCGCATCTTTATTGCCTTGATTGACCTTATTCTGGCTTATGGATAGTGTACAAGAGGTTATTCTACATAAATAAGTGAGTATGTATGGAGTATCGTTTAGCAAGAGAAAATGAGCTGGAAGCCTTAGCTGTGCTTTTTCACGAATATCGTAGCACTTCTATTAGCTTAGATAATTTAGCAAGCTTGAGTGATAGTGAAGCTTGGTTAAAGGCGCGATTTAAGCATCAGGATGCGGTGTTTATCCTCGCACTTGAAGAAACGAAGATAGTTGGTTTTATTACACTTTATCAAGGCTTTAGCTCGGTTTCTTTAGAAAAGTATTGGATCTTGAATGACCTGTATGTACGTGTCAGCGTAAGAGGCAAAGGCTGTGCTAAAGAGCTGATGGTATTTGCCCATGCCTATGCGGTAGAAACAGGCGCTAAGGGCATAGAGTTAGAAACAGGCGAACATAACCTGATCGCCCAAAGCCTTTATGATGGTTTAGGGTATGTGGAAAACAGCCATTATAAACATTACTTTTGGCACGCCAAAGAGAACGAGGATGAAGAGGATTGAAGTCGAGTTATTTTCATTTTAGTAACTTGCATGATGAAATTTATTGATCAGAAAATAGGGATTTAGCAGAAACAAAAGTTTCTAGCGGTGTTAGAATAGAAACGATGCGATCAAGTGGTTCCACTTATCGTGTCTCCCCTAAAACTTTATACACAACTTAATGATGGCCAGCCTCGTTATCAGTGGAGAAGCAATGAAACACCGCGTTGATGTGATGATTTCTGAACAGGACGTTCAGCAAAGAATTAATGAATTAGGTAAGGAAATTAGTGCGTACTATAAAGACAGCAGCAACCTAGTGATGGTGGGTTTGCTACGTGGTTCTTTTGTCTTTATGGCAGACCTTGCACGCGCTATTGATGTTCCCCATCAAATTGATTTCATGACTGCTTCAAGTTATGGCAATGATATGACCACCTCTCACGATGTTCGTATCCTAAAAGATTTGGATGATGATATTAAAGGTAAGGATGTTTTCCTTGTTGAAGATATTATCGATACCGGTAATACCCTGAATAAGGTTTGCGAAATTTTATCTATTCGTGAACCCAACTCAATCAATATTTGTACTTTATTAGACAAACCGTCACGCCGCGAAGTGGAAGTGGATGTAAGGTGGGTAGGCTTTCCTATCCCTGATGAGTTTGTTGTGGGTGTGGGTATTGATTACGCTCAGAATTATCGTCACCTTCCTTATATTGGTAAGGTTGTTCCTTTAGAAGACTAAACCCTCTTTAAAGGAAAAGAAAAACCGCCACTCACAAGAATGGCGGTTTTTTTGTGTTTGCTAAGTTTAAAAAGCTAATGTGCGTCTTCTTGTTGTTCTGGACTTGCCTTAAAAAACGCATCTATCGCCAAGCAATTCTCATAAATAGCTAAAATCTTAGGATAAGCTTTCATATCTAATTGATATCTGATGGCATTATACACTTGGGGGACCAGTGCTAGGTCTGCCATAGAGATGTGATCAGCAAAGCAATACTTGCTCCCATGAGCAGCTAAACGTGTCTCTAATGCATCAAAGCCTACTTTAAGCCAGTGTCTATACCAGTTCTCAGTCTCTTCTTGCGAGTGTCCCAATGGTGATTTGAGATGCTGTAGTACTCTCAAATTGTTAACTGGGTGCATTTCACAAGCAATATCTAATGCAAAAGCTAAGATCTTAGCCTTTTCTATTTTATCCTCAGGCAGAAGAGGATGCTGAGGGTAAACATCGTCTAAATACTGCAAAATCGCCATTGACTGATTTAAGGTAAAATCGCCATCGACTAGTGTTGGCACCAGTTGAGCGGGATTGAGTGCTTGATAATCTTCAAAATGCTGCTGGCCACCCTCTTTAATCAGGTGAACCGATTTAGCCTGATAATCCAAACCTTTAAGATTAAGGGCAATTCTAACGCGATATGCAGCCGAACTGCGCCAATAGCCATAGAGAGTAAGCATGTTTTACTGCCTTGAGATAAGAAGGTACTTAATAAGCAAAAAAGGGACAGCCAAAACTATCCCTTAACTCGAATGCCAGTATTAGGCGGGTTTATAGGCCACCACATTTTGCTCTATGGCACTAAAAATGCTGTTACCTTTTGGGTCAAACATCTCGATGCGTACCTTATCACCTACTTTCATAAAGGCGGTCTCTGGCTTGCCTAACTCGATCGTTTCTAACATGCGTTTTTCCGCTAGGCAGCTAGAGCCTAAACTACGATCGTAGTTTGATACTGTGCCAGAGCCAATAATGCAACCTGCCCCTAGAGGACGGCTTTTGGCTGCATGGCTAACCAAAGTTGGGAAGTCGAAAGTCATATCGACACCTGCTTCTGGTTTACCAAATAGCTCGCCATTTAAATGGGTGACTAAAGGAAGATGAAGCTTTTTACCATCCCAAGCCTCGCCTAGTTCATCGGGTGTCACTGCAACGGGAGAGAAGGCACTTGAAGGCTTACTTTGGAAAAAGCCAAAACCTTTTGCCAATTCCCCCGGAATCAAATTCCGCAAAGAAACATCATTGACTAGCATGAACAAACAAATGCTCTCGGTGGCCGCTTGAGTGTTGGCGCCCATAGCAAGGTCTTGGGTAATGACAGCGATTTCAGATTCGAAGTCCAATCCCCAAGCTTCATCGGTTAATTGAATGTCGTCATAGGGGCCAATAAACTGATCACTGCCACCTTGGTACATAAGGGGGTCATGCCAAAAGCTTTCTGGCATTTCGGCATTTCTTGCTTTGCGCACTAATTCAACATGGTTGACATAAGCGCTACCATCGGCCCATTGATAAGCTCTTGGTAGAGGAGATTCGCAAGCACTGGCATCAAAAGCAAAGCTATTGGCGGCTTCGCCTTGGCATAGGGCAACATATCTGTGTTCTAGTTTGGGTTTAATTTCATCCCAGTTATCAATCGCTGCTTGCAGAGTTGGCGCGATATCACTGGCATCCACTGCAGCGCTTAAATCGCGACTAACAATGATAAGCTGACCGTCACGGCGGTTATTTTTTAATGTGGCTAGTTTCATAGGGTTAACCTTTATTCTTAGATCTAGACCAAAGATTTGGCCTAAATCATCGTCTCTCAATAGGGTTGTTAATAGGCGGTCGTTTTTGATTATTTTTCTTGCCAGCTATAAACATAATTCGCGTTTTCTACTTGATGGGCTATCTCACTAATTTCTAGAGAATCCCTTGTATCTATCATCACCGCGACTTCATCAGTGAATTTCTTCTTATGCTCTCGCCCTGCTTTAAATGCCTTGGGGTGAGGGCCATGGGTAAAACCTGCTGGATGAAATGTCATCATGCCGGCATCGATATTGTCACGGCTAAAAAAGTCACCCGCATGGTAGAAAAGCACTTCATCATAATCATCATTGTTATGATAAAAAGGCACTTTTAAGGCGCCAGGATCACTCTCTATAGGGCGAGGCGAAAAGGTACAAATCACAAAACGCTCGGCCACAAAAGTCGTATGGGCAGAGGGGGGTAAGTGATATCTGTGGCTCATTAATGGACGAATCTCACGCCAGTTAATGGCTAATACACTTAAATCACCATGCCAGCCTTGGGCATCTAATGGATTAAAAGGGTAGGTAACCGTTGAAACCTGATTATGTCGTTTGATCTCAACTTGCCATGTGTTCTCATCCTGTTGATCCAAAAACGCTTGGTTGATCGCAGGAATACGCAGGACAGCAGGATCAAAAATCGCATGTTTGCCCACAAGCCCTTTTTCAGGGAGTTGATAGCTATCGTTAGTGGCTTCTATCATTAAGATGTGTGCCGCTTCAGCTAGCTCTAACCGCCATTTAGTTGAACGTGGAATGACAATATAATCCCCTTCACTAAACTCAAGGTGGCCATAATCACTCCAGATAATACCTTGGCCTTGATGAATAAATAGCAATTCATCCCCATCCGCATTACTGACTAAATAGTCCATGCTAGAGTCGATTTGCCACATGCGCATTTTGCAGTGGGCATTACTAAGCACAGGCTTTTGCTGCCAAGGGTTAGCACTGGTGAGATCCAACTTATTGAGATCAAATGCTCTGGGCTTTAATGGCCCAGTCCACTCACTCCAACCCGTTGGCGCATGTTTATGATGGAACTGGGTTGCAGGGCCAAAAAAACCGCTGCGTCCCGCTTCTCGCTCATAAATCGCCTCTTCGGGAAAGTCCGCATGGGCTTGATTTGAGGTAATGCCTTCCTTGTGAGGAAAGCTCGCAGGTTTACGCATCGTTTAATACCCCGCGACGAATTTGGTCCTCTTCGATACTTTCAAACAAGGCTTTAAAGTTACCTTCGCCAAAGCCTTCGTTACCTTTACGTTGAATGATTTCAAAGAAAACTGGGCCTATTACGGTATCCGTAAAGATCTGCAGCAAGGTGCCATCCTTAAGAGGTGCGCCATCGATTAAGATGTTTAAATCTTGTAGCTTTTCTAAATCTTCACCATGGCCGACAACCCTGTCATTTACCTTGGCATAGTAAGTATCCGGTGTGCTCATGAACTTAAGGCCGCCCGCTTTAAGTTGGCGTACCGTTTCATAAATATCTGAGCTAGACATGGCGATGTGTTGAATACCTTCGCCATTGTACTGGTTTAGGAATTCTTCGATTTGAGATTTATCGTCTGAAGACTCATTGATAGGGATACGAATTTTACCGCAAGGGCTGGTCATGGCGCGGCTTACTAGTCCAGTTAATTTGCCTTCAATATCAAAGTAACGTATCTCACGGAAGTTACCGATATTTTCATAGAAGCCTGCCCAATGATCCATATTGCCACGCATCACGTTGTGAGTGAGGTGATCAACTTCGTATAAGCCTGCTTGATGAGATAGCATTTTCTCTTGGTAGTTTTCGTAGAAATTAAAATCCACGTCATAAATGCTTTTATCACCGTAACGGTCGATAAAGTAGAGTGTGCTTTCACCTATGCCATATACCGCAGGCAGTTTAAGCTCCATCGCACCTAGGTTGCCGCTGAATTCTTTCGCACCATTGGCAAGGGCATGTTGCATCGCAAGGCTGGCATCTTTAACACGAAATGCCATGCCGCAAACACTGGGGCCGTGGATACGAGCAAAGGCCTCTGATTGAGAGTTTGGCTCTGAGTTAACAATAAAGTTGATATCGTTTTGACGGTATAGCCAAACTTCTTTGGATCTATGTTTGGCCACTTCGGTGAAACCAAGGGAAACAAATAGGGCTTTAAGGTCAGCGATACCTTTTTCATCTGCTGCTGTGTACTCAACAAATTCAAATCCATCTGTACCTAGTGGGTTGATGCTGTAATCAATTTTTAAAGCCGTGTTCATGTCTATCTCCTGCAATCTTTTGTTTTTGTTTTTGTTTTTGTTTTTGCTTTCGTTGCCCTAAATAAACCGAATTTATGAGCAAAAAAAAAGTGATGTGAATCAGGTCGACAGGGGATAAAAAAACAGTAGGCTGTAAAGAAAAGGTTACACAAGATTAAAAAGTGATCAGAAAATGAGCTAGATAAGGGGTAGGTGTTTGAATTAAGGCTGAAACTTGTCTGAAAAACTCACGGATAAAAGACCCTCAACCTAAGCTAGATGAAGATTTAGGGTGTAAATAATGCTTTACGTTTGGCGTAAACTAATTGAGACAGATAGTTTTATGCCGCCTTTGTTAAGCTTGTGGTTTTTGCTTATTGTGGCAAGCGTTAATGCCTGCTTTGGCATTAGTTGCTAAATGCTCGGCTCTGAGTGCCTGTTTGGCATTAGCAACTAAAGGCTAAGAGATGCTGTGTTTATTAATACCATGTTCCTTGAGCTTGTTAGCAATGGCTGTGTGACTCAAACCTAACTTTTTTGCTAACAAGCGTGAGCTTGGATAACTGGGGAAAAGGCTCTTAAGTAGCTGACATTCATATTGTTTCATTGCTTGCTCTAGACTGCCTTCAAACTCGGTGAGATTTAGCTTTTGGACATCTTGTGTTGGTTGATATTGAGGGAGCGCGAGATCTTTTGCGTCAATTAAGGTGTTCTGTGCCATGCTGACGCTTGGTAATAAGACATTCTTTAACTGACGAACATTACCTGGCCAAGGGTAATTAATAAGGGCTTGGCAACAGTCTTCAGACAGGGATAAAGCGGGTTTACCTTGTTCTGCGCAAAAGGTATGAACAAAGTGCTCTGCTAATGGAATGATGTCTTCTTTACGCTCTCTTAAAGGCGGCAGATTTACACTTAGGACATTGAGTCGATAATAAAGGTCTTGCCTAAACTCGCCACTTTGTACCTTATCTAAAATATCATGTTGGGTGGCGCAAATGATGCGAACATCCACTTGAATCTCTTTTTCATCCCCAACTCGTCGAAATTTACCTTGCTCTAAAAAACGTAGTAATTTGACCTGAAGTATTGCAGACATGTCACCGACTTCATCTAAATACAGCGTGCCTTTGTCGGCGAGTTGTAATAGGCCTTTTTTGCCTTCTTCATCTTCATTAGAAAAAGCGAAGGGGGCATGACCAAAGAGTTCATTTTCTGCCACATTATCAGGTAAGGTGGCACAGCTTAACACGAGAAACGCTTGCTCCTTGCGTGAGCCTTGGTTGTGGCTCATTGTGGCTAATAAATCCTTACCTGTTCCTGTTTCTCCGCTAATCAGTAAAGGCGCTTCAGAGCGGGTGGCAACATCAATGACTTTTAACAGCTTGCGCATTTTAAGGCTGACAGCCTGTAAAGGCTCTGGATTCACGGGGTTAGATTGGGCCTGATGTAAGCAGTTGGATAAATATTTGGGGCTTAGTAGGCGTACTAGATAATGGCTGTCCAGCTGCTTTTGCTGTATTAGCCTTATTTCCGCTAAAAAAGGGCGCTGATTAAATTGCAGGTTTTGGTAGCTAGGGTGACCGTATTGTGAGGGGAGCTCGGTCAGTTGCAGTAAGGCTAAACAATCTATTTTGTGCTTGGTTTTTTCTAAAGGCCAAGAGAAAAGGGTATTTGCAGCTTGATTACTCATGACTCGCTTGCCGTTTAGGTCCATGCTAAAAAGCGGTTCATTGAGTTGATCCGTGATGTTTTCAAGCTCATATAAACTATGGCTCATGGGTAAGTAGGAGGTCGTTTTAACATCTTTTACCCCTTCTACTTTACGAATTTCTGCCATCACAGTTTGCATGCTTGCTAAGGCAACTTGTTCGGTACTTAAGAAAAACCCACCTTGCTCATGATTAATTTCGATGCCAGTCAGATCAATATCTTGGTGCGCTAAGATATCAAGCACATCTTGAGCGATTCCGGTTCTGTCTGTGCAGGCAATGGCAAGTTGCATTTTATCTTCCTTATTATTGTTGCAGCTATCTGGCTTGATGAATAACGAGAGTGATTAATGAGTTGATTTTACACTTGAATGAAGGTGTGTGAATAAAAAGTTATCAATATGAATTATTGATAACTGTTAAGTTTTTAATAAAACCTTAAGGTTGGGGCGTTAGATTTTATAAATACTAAAGGAGATGAATGTGAGCGTATTTTTCCGCTTTAGTGCAGTTTAGGCTTTTGAATAAGGGTAAAAGCTTTGTTCAAAATGAATAGTAATTTCTAATAATAAACATTTTATGAGTAGGTTTAGGTATGACAATTAATCGGCTGATTAGTATCGTGATCACAGTAGTTTTGCTTTCGTTAGTGGCATTATTTTCCATTACCGAAAAAGGGTTAGAGCGAAATGAGAATGTGATGAGACAGCAGGCATTAATTTCTGAATCTGTCGCAAGAATAAAAGATGCTCGTTATTATGTCGTGCAAGTGCAGCAGTTTTTAACCGATATTGGCGCAACACGAAACGATGAAGCTCTTGCTGAAGCAGAAGATAGTAAAGCTGGTGCTATGGCTAGTTTTAATGCTTTGGAAAAATTGTTGCCAGAGCGATCCTCTGAAATAAAAGCCTTAACCAGCCTGCTTGATACCATGTACGCCGCAGGTGTGAAAATGGCTTATACCTATATTGAACAGGGTACCGAAGCCGGTAATGATTTGATGAAAGGTGCAGGTGGTTTCGATGATAAATCAGCCCAATTAGCAGACTCGTTAGATGCTATTGCAACTGAGTTGTTAATTGCCTTAGATGAAGGTGATAAAGAAGTTATTAGCGTTAATGAAAGCACGCATTCTCTTGCGCTGATTAGTAGCTTAATTTGTGGTGTTGTGATTATCGGTTCGATTCTGTTTTTACGACGTCGTATTCTACCGGCCTTACATGAACTTGATCAGTCTTTAAGTAATATTGCCGATGGCGCTAAGGATTTAACCTTACGTTTGTCTGAAGAAGGCAAAGATGAGTTATCAGATATTTCACGTAGTTTTAACCGTTTTATTGCGGGTATCCATAACCTCATCATAGAAACTAACGATAAAGCGATACAGTTGTCTAGTGAAGGTAAGCAGATGACTTATGCTTCTATTGAAACCAGTAAAGGCATGGAAAAACTGCAATTGCAAACTGACAATATCACGCAAGCGATATCTGAGATGCAGCTGACCGTTAAAGATGTGGCGAATCATGCTGAAAGTGCAGCCCTTGCCGCGAAGCAATCCGATGATGATGCTAAACAAGTTGAGCAAGTTGTAAATGAAAGCAAGGAGTCGATTAACAACTTGGCAAAAGGGGTGAGTGAGGCCTCTGAGGCCTTAGTGTCTCTTGAGCAAAATACTGAAAATGTTGGCAGTATCCTAGATGTTATTCGAGGTATTGCTGAGCAAACTAACTTGCTGGCACTTAATGCTGCAATAGAAGCGGCACGTGCTGGCGAACAGGGTCGAGGTTTTGCCGTTGTTGCTGATGAAGTAAGAACCTTGGCAGGGAGAACGCAAGAATCGACAGAACAAATCCAAAACATGATCACTGAGCTACAAAAAGGGTCGAATGCAGCCGTTAGTGTGATGGCGCAAAGTCGTGAACAAGCTGATGCCAGTGTGGCGCATGCAGAGCAAGCAAGCGAAGCGCTTTCTCGTATCTCAGGCTCCATTACTAATATTTCAAATATGGCAACTCAGATAGCTTCTTCTATGGATCATCAGGCAGAAGTGAGTGATGGCATTACCTCTAGCATCAGCAATATTTCTAATGCAGCTCAAAGTACAAGTAGTAATGCCGAGCAATCTCACTTGGCAAGTAAACAAGTGTTGGGCCATGCACAATCCTTGACCCAAACAATGGGAGACTTTAACGTTTAATTCCACCTAAGATAACGTAAAAGGATCGCCTAAAAGGCGGTCTTTTTTGTCTTGTATACTATTTTTTCTGTTTCTTACCTCAAATGCCTTTCTTCATTCCTTATCCTGAAATTTAGGTTTCCGTTTGGCTAGGTTAGCTTGTACGGCTTCAAGCTGGTTTTTCGAACCGATAATAGTGCGTTGAATTTTTTCCTCAAGGGCAAGGGATTCTGAACGCTCTTGATGCCATGCTTGTTCTAATAAGCTTTTAGCACCTCGAATTGCGTCAGGGTTTTTCCCCGCAATTTGTTCGGCTAATGCTGTTGCAGCAGCAATGGGGTTATCTTCTAAACGAGTGACCAAGCCATAATCAAAGCCTTCTTCAGCACTAAATTCGCGACCACTAAAGGTGAGTTCTTTAATGATGTCCTGACGCGCAAAGTGAGGCACAGTGGCCGTTAAAGACATATCTGGAATTAAGCCCCATTTGATTTCCATAATAGACATCTTGGTTTCCTTATGGGCGATACGAATATCAGCAGCCATAGCAATTTGTAGTCCTGCGCCATAAACATACCCTTCAAGAGCCGCGATTACGGGTACTTTTAAATCGTGCCAATCAAGAGCGCACCTTTGTGCTAAGTTGGCGTCATGGCCTTCTTCGGTGGTGAGTAATTTAGTAATGTTGTTTGGTTGGGCCATGATGCTGGGGATATCTAATCCTGAGCTAAATACACCGGCATTACCGGCAATCACGATGGCTCTGACTTGGGTGTTTTGCTTTAAATTTTGTGCGGCTTCAATTAAGCCGTAAATCATATTCATATCGACAGCATTATACTTATCCGCTCGATTAAGCCTTACCTGAGCGATATGGTTATTAATTTCTATCGTTATGCGGTTTGACATGGTTTTCCCTTTTTGTGTCATGAATGTTAAAAAATACTTAATGAAGACGCTAAGTCTAAGCCTAAAGTGATGACTTTTGTATGACCTTGCCTGACTTTTATAAAAGTGTCAGATTCTATTGTCATTAAAAGGGTCATGAAAAGTGTCATGAAAAAAGTCCCTAAAAGTATCACGAGAAGATAAATATTTAACTCGTCTTGCCAGCGGGTTTCTATGCCCAATGTCAGGTATAACAGATATCTCAAAAAAGGATGCTTTCACTCATTATTATTTCTTATTTGATTCTTATTCTCATTTAGGTTTTTCTGTATAATTCACTTATAACAAGCCTAGCGCTTTAAGCTATGGTATAGGTATTAATGATGAGAGGGTCTTTGATGTGGGGTAAAAAAGTTGCTAATTTGCTCCCTCACTGGATTAAAACAAGCTCTAAATTAGGAAGTATTATGTCTGCGCGTCAAGTTCGTCTTTTAACTGTCAATGCAAAAACACAGCTAACTCCCAATATGATACGTATTCAGCTACAAGGGGAAGCGCTTAGTGACTTTCCTGAAGGGGCTGAAGGTGGCTATATAAAGCTATTATTTCAAGATCCAACAGACCTAGATGCTAATGGTGAAGGCAAGACTCGAATGCGTTCTTATACAGTACGTTACTTTGATAAAGAAGCCTTAACCTTAGATCTAGACTTTGTGGCTCATGGTGATAATGGACCCGCTTCAGCTTGGGCGTTATCTTGTGTTATTGGTGACCAAGTTTCTTTGATTGGACCAGGTGTGGTCAAACTGCCTGATACCCATTCGGATTGGTTCTTTTTAGTGGGAGATATGACTGCGCTACCAGCTTTAAGTGTGATAGTTGAACGCCTGCCTCAAGATGCTAAAGGTTATCTCGTTGTTGAGCTTTTATCCTTGGAAGATAAGCCTAATTTAGACTTGCCAGAAGGGGTGGAGCTTGTCTGCGTTATCAACCCAGATCAAGAAAATGTTAATACCTTGCTGGTGGACAAAGTAGTGACCTTGCCTTGGTTAGAAGGGGAAGGCTTTATTTGGAGTGCGTGTGAAATGAGTTCTATGCGCCTCTTAAGGGACTACTTCTTAAAAGAGAAAAAAGTCGCAAAAGATCATATTTATATCAGTAGTTATTGGAAAATGGGAGTCAGTGATGAGGGCCATAAATTAGCGAAAAAACAAGATGCGGTTGGCAACTAATTTTGACGACTGTCTAATTTATCATTGCAAAGCTGCCTTTTATCGCTTGTATCATGTATCTGAAAAAAGAGCCTAAAAAGACCTAAGCAGAGCGTTCAGAGTACTGAACGCTCCAAGGTATTATAGCATTGGCTTTTTTAATTCTGTGCTTAAAACATCCTTTATCATATTCCACTTATTGGTCGCATTTTGCTGGTGCTGACGTGCAAACTTGCCCTTTGTCAGTGCCGCTTTATGCTTTTCTAAGGCGGTAAAGTGTAGGGCTTTTACCTGATATTCAGGGCTATTTTTAAAGGCTTTATGGACACTGATGACATTGGCGAGTGTATCGTCAATAAAGATAATTTTAGTTAGCTTAGTGGCGTTTACTTGCTGATTGAATTCATCTAACAAACACTTTAAATTCACACCTTTATCTTGCCCTGATAAATACATGGCACCGTTGCGGTAACTAATGGCTTGCATAGTGCTGATATCGCAGGGGATATAAGGACTAGCCTTGCTACTTCTGTCATTAAACAGCAGAGAGTTTTGGCTCAAATGGGTTGCAAAGGTGGTTATTTTTCCCATTTTGAGTGCGGCGAATTGCTGCTCTGTTGCTGAAATATCCGTATTGCCCCTAGCAGTTTCGACTAATAATCTTACGCCTGATTGAGTGAGTATTTTCAGGACATTTGGCACTTCTTTTTGGCTATAGACCATCTTGTTTAAATTAAATAATAAGGTCGCAGTCACTAAAAGGTCGTCAAAACTATCCGCCACTCTAGGCTGTTGGTTCTTGTTAATCTGATCGTTTTGCCAATTAAACCAAGCTGGACCCCCAAGGTATTGGCATACATCTGGTCGCTCACTGTCAGGGCATTCCATCATGCTGATGGTATCGTCATCGTCCATCACAAGCAGGGTGTTATAGGGCTGATCTATGACTTTGCTTATTTCAATCAATTCATCAAAAGAGGCAATGGCACCATGGCTTGATGCCGCCATAGCTAAGTTTGTTAGACTTAACATAACCAGGGTAAAAATAAGGTGCGTTATCTTCATGGCAAACTCCTTTAGCCAAAAAGCTGGCCGCTTTATCTCAAAGGGCCAGCTTGGTTTAGGTCTTATTAAATTTTAGGGTTTGATTCTTGTCTATTCGCCCTTATTTTTTGATAAGGTTATCCGCAAGATGCTGAGCGAGCGCCACCATGGTCATTGTCGGGTTCCATGAGCCACCTTGAGGCCAGAGGCAACCGCCTGTGATATAGACGTTATTTGTCCCTCTTAGTTTGTAATCAGTATCAACAGGGGCGTCATCATGCTCTCCCAAAAAGAGTGTGGATGACTCGTGCACTAGTGCATCCACTCGGCGTTCCTCTGTGCTGGGTTGTGAACTTGCCCATTCACCAGAATCTGGGTCACCATGCCAATATTGAACTTGAGATTTACCTTGAGGTGACAACACATCTTCTAAGACGCTGAAGGTGGCCTTGTCCATCGCATTCCAGGTTTCATAATCGCTTGAATTTTCAACTACTTGTAACAATGAGTTGGTGGTTATATTGGAATCCTGTTGATAGTGCTTAAACCAGTTTTCCTTGTTGTCATAATCTAACTCTCCTAACACGGCGCAAACAAAGACCACATAATCTTCTGAGCTTTCAAGCTGTGCCATAGAGGCTGTGGACACTACATCAGGCATATAACGCAAGGCCGTTCCTGCATTTTTAACTGGGTCTTGATTACTGATAGAGGTTAATTGAATGTGAAATTGTTGATCGTAATTATTACCAATCCCCGCCACATAACAGGCGCCCATTTCTAATGGGTTATCAGAGCATAAACCTAAATCTGCTTTAGGCACTCTGGCGGTAATGGCGCTGATAAAATGTGCCGAGAAGCGCTCGCCAATATGTTGTAGTTCAGGGAAAGAGTTTTGTACCAAGGTGGTTGGTGGCAAGGTGCCCATGGCTAGGATTAACTTAGCCCCATTAATTGGCATCACACCACGTGATGTTTGCAGTGCTGAAGCCGTGCCATCTTGGTTATAAATTCTTTCTACAACACATTGAGTGACAATATCTAAGGTGCTGCCTTTGCCTTCTTTTGCTAAGGCTTGTTGTTTGCTGACAAGCTCTAATAAAGGGCCTGGGGTAGAGTATTTTTGAAAGTCTATGTCATCGACTTCTTTTCCATCACAAGCAAGGGGAGCCGCTTGTGTGCGATACACACCCGGAATACTGCCTGTTTCATTCGCATTATTGAGTAGTGTTTGAACCTTGTTCTGAAGTTCACCATAAACGGGGCGTTGCTGGCCGATTAGTCGAGTTAAAAGAGGGTCGCGATTTGCATCAATTTGATCTGCATTTTGTACTCGTAAGAGCTTTTCAGCACTGGCGAAGTATTCTTTTGCGGTGGCTATGGTTGTTTTTGGCCAGCCTTTCATTTCATCTGTATTCGGTCTTGGACACCAGGCGCTCCAAAGGGTGGATCTCCCCCCAACAAAAGGCACCATGCCGTGTTGCCAACGCACTGGTCCACCTCGACCTGATGCGGTTTCTTGAGAGAGGGTCCAAGGGAAGGTTTCAGATAAACCGCCTAAGGTATTCACAAAAGGCAGTGGCAGGTTTTGAAAATGTTCAGGTAAAAAGAAAGGGCCTCTTTCAAGCATTAAAATTCGACAGTGAGGGTCGTTTTCTAACGCTCGTTCAGCGGTGGCGTAGGCGCAAAAACCTGTGCCTATGATCACAAGGTCATACTGTCCATTTTCTCGCGCGTTTTTCCATTGGCCTTCGGTAAGAAAGAAGACGTGATCCATTACATTCTGGCCGCTAGGCGATTGTGGACCGGGTGTTGGATAGCCGTGATGAAGGTTTTCTGTCGAAGCAAAATTTCCCATAACAATTTCCTTATCTAGTGAACTAAGCCGAATTAATTGATTTAGGTACTGTTTATTATTTTGGCGAAAACTGAGGAATCAGAAATGAACATATGACTTATGCGCTTTCCTTAGCTTAAGCCCATCAAAAGCTAGCAGGTTTTTGCCTTTTCACCAGTTAATCGCAAGGGCAATATTAAAAGCTCATTTGCTGAGATCGAAAAATGAAAAAGCGGTTTAAAAAAGGGGGATGAAGTGAGCAACTTACTGAAGCAAGTCGTGAATCTTAGATTAAATAACCTAAGTTGGTGTCCGCAATCATTAAGCCACTAAAAGGACTTATTTGTAGGCTTTCAATCTTAACAAGGCAAGCTGAAAATTTTGATGGGCAATACCCCTAAAAGAGGCATTGCGCACGTTAAAAAGGACGATTACCAAGCAATTTCGGCACCGTCATAGTTGTAAAAACGGCCAGTCATAATATCGGATGTCATAACCTTCTTTAGCCCTGTGACACTTTCTTCTACATCGATTAATCCGTTAGGGCCACCCATATCGGTTCTGACCCAGCCGGGGTGTAATGCAATGACTTTCACATCCTGTGGACTAAGGTCAATGGATAAGCTTTTAATGACCTGATTAAGGGCGGTTTTTGTGCTGCGATAAATGTAGGCTGCGCCGCTTTGATTATCACTGATACTGCCCATTTTACTGCTTAAAATGGCAATTTTCTTGCCCTGACTTGAACCCACATGGGGGGCAAAAGCTTGTACGAGTTTTAAAGGGGCAATCGTATTGGTTTCAAAAACTTGGCGCCAAGCATCAAGGTCAAGATGGTCCAAGCTAGAGCCTCTAGGGCCATAGACACCAGCATTGTTAATGAGTAAATCAAAGCTTTGATCCTGCAAGGATTTAGCTAATTGAGCCACTGCCTGATAGTCAGTGACATCAAGGGTGTAAAGTGCAATGTCTTTATTTTGATTGGCAAGTTGTGTGAGCGCTAAGGCATTTTCCGGATTACGGCAACAAGCACTGACACGCCAGCCATCCTTGGAAAATTGTTTAACCATTTCAAGCCCGATTCCGCGATTAGCGCCAGTAATAAATAGGTGAGGTTGTGACATAAGGTGTTCCTTGAATAAAGTCCTGTAAGTTATTTAGCAGTTCATCTTTTGTAAAACAAGCTAAGTGGCGATAAAGCCTTATTTCTTGAAATATTGTTCAGTTTTTATTGATTTATAAAGGGGGTCTTTGAAACATAAGAAATGGTTATATGAAATCTTTTAAGTTATTGAAAAGTAATGGAAATTATTATTTTTGGTTAATAGGAGCGAATTAGACATTAGTCTTAATCTATTGAACTTAAAAAGCCTTGGGCACATGCTTTGATGATGACAAATTAAGGAGAGCGAGATGTCTGCTATCGATGTGCAAGAGGTGGTGAAGTTTTTACAGGCTACCATGCCTTTTGACACCCTATCCAAGCCCGACTTGAAACGGCTGGTAGAATCCTTAGATGTGATTTATATCAGACAGGGTCAGAGTCTTTCTTTGGGCGCGCAAGGGCCTAATGTCTTGCCTTTAAATGATTTGCATATTATTCGCCGTGGGGCATTTGAAATTCAATGTGCAAAAGGTGGGTTGGTGGATAAGCTTGCTGACGGGGAGTGCTTTGGGGTTTCCAGTGTGTTGGATAATAACCCTGAAGGGCTGTATGTGGTGGCGCTAGAAGATAGCTTGGTGTTTCGACTGGATAAAGAGAGCTTTTTAGCCCTAACCAAGTCTAATACAGACTTTGCCTTATTTTTTGCCAACACCCGGGTGAAGCGACTAAGCCTACTCTCTAAAAGCTTACAGAAAAATAATGCCAGGGAGCCTTTACCACTTGTACCTGATTTAGCGCCCTTGGCGTCGGTTGTATCATCTTCATCTTCATCTTCATCTCAGGCGCAGGTTGAAGATAAACAAGGTGAGTCAGCGCAAGATATGCATGCTCAAAATAGAGCCAATCCCGCTATGCAACTCTCCCTACCTTTGCATCACATTATGTCGCGTCAGCTAGTGCAAACCACAGCAGATACCAGTATTCATATGGCAGCCTTACAAATGACTGGGGCGAGGGTGAGCTCCTTGCTAGTGGTAGAAGGCGAAACCCTAATAGGCATTATTACCGACAGAGATCTTCGCTCAAGAGTGCTTGCAAAGGGTTTATCGCCGCTGATGCCTATCGCCACTATTATGACGCGGACGCCGACATTTTTAGATGAGTCCAGCTTGTGCATTCATGCACAACTTTTAATGAGTGAGCGTAATATTCACCATTTACCCATTGTTGATGATAGACAGCGCCCCGTCGGCATTATTACCGCGACTGATATTTTGAGAAACCAGCAAACTAGCCCTTTGTTAATGGTGTCAGAAATTAGCCGGCAAAAGTCAGTGGCCGCTCTAGCTGAGGTGTGTCAACGCTTACCTAGGCTGATTAGTAATTTGGTGGCTGGTGATATTAGCCCGCAAGATATGGGCGAAGTATTGGCGAGTATTACAGATAATTTAACCCGACGTATCATAGAGCTGGGTATTTCTGAGCTAGGTAAGCCGCCTATGCAATTTAATTTTTTGGTGTTTGGTTCTCAAGCTCGAAAGGAGCAATCCCTTGGCAGTGATCAAGACAATGGTCTGATGCTCGAACGAGACGGTGATGAAAGGGAAATGGCGTATTTTAAAATGCTATCTGACTTTATCTGTCAGGCACTCAATGAATGCGGTATTCCTTTTTGCCCGGGTAATATTATGTCGAGCAATCCTGATTGTCGTCTGACAAAAACACAATGGCTGAAAAAAATATCCTACTGGGTGGAAAGTAATTCGCCGCAAGCCCTGTTAAATGCCAGTATTTTCTTTGATATGCGAAGTGTTTATGGCCCTAAAGTTGCCATGCAAGCACTGACAGATTTACTGCAAGAAAAAGCAGTGAAAAACAGCATTTTTCTAGCGACATTAACCCGTAATGCTATCTCTTCTCGCCCCCCATTAGGGTTTTTTCGAGACTTTGTGTTGGAGCATTCTGGAGAGCACAAAAACAAACTTGATCTTAAGCATCAAGGGCTCGCGTTAATTAATGACTTGGCTCGGCTGTACAGCTTTGCAACCAGCCAATATCAGGTCTCCACATTGAAGCGTTTAGACTGGATCGCGAAAGAGGGCTTGCTGAGCCAAGATTATGTGCGCAATTTACAAGATGCTTGGGAATATTTATCAAGCCTTAGACTCGAAGCACAGCAAGCGAGCTGGCAAAAAACAGGGATTGCCAGTGCTTTTCTAGATCCTTCTTCTTTGAGCCCTTTGGAGCGGAAGCACTTAAAACTAACCTTTAAAACCATAGTGGAAGCGCAGGATGTGGCACAGAATAAATTTGCTAAGGGGTTAGGCTGATCATGTCTGCACTTTTATCCCACTGGCGTCAAAAGCAAATGGATATGGGCCAGCGCTTAAAACAAAAAATAGGCCGTCATAAACAACATAATAAAGCTTGGATAAACCATGAATATCTGGTGCTGGATATGGAAACAACAGGTCTAGATGCAACAAAAGACAGGGTGATTAGTTTAGGGTGGGTGTTGATAAAAAACGGCGCAATTAAGCTCTCAAGTGCCCGTCATATCCTATTAGATAATGGGCCTGTAGATGAAAAGACGGTCGCTATCCATATGATTACTGATCAGGATATCAGTGAGCTTGGCCGTAATCCCAGTGTTGCAATGCGTTATTTAAGGCAATTGTTATTGGATAAGGTATTGGTGGTGCACCATGCCCCCATAGAGCAAGCCTTTCTCGAAAAGCTTTGGCAAGCGCATAAACTCAATCCATTAACTCAGGTCATGTTAGATACACTTGCTATGGAGCGTGATACCCAAATGCGCAAACAATATATGTTAACCAGTGATGCCTTTCGTTTAGGGGAGTGTCGCAAGCGTTATGGTTTACCTGATTATCAGGGGCACGATGCCCTTGGGGATGCCCAAGCTACTGCTGAGTTATTGCTAGCACAGCTTAATCATGCAGGCTTAGACACAAACCTTAAAGATTTGATACGCAAAGGCGGTAAACTGTTACGTTTTAAAGCCTAAACACTCTGCTGCTTATTGTTCCTTGACTTATCCTCACTCTCCTTTTCCAATCGTTACAATGATCTATGCCTAAGTTTGAAATGCTTGGTTATAATTATTATTAGTCTGGGTAATTTGAATTGATTTGCTTTAAACACTGATATTTATTAAGAGACTCTATTTAAGGTGTTTACTAGGGAGAATGGCTTTTATTCGCAGGTTACTTAACTTAATTCAGTCGCCGCTAATTAATGCATGAAGGTATTCTCTTGAAGTTTTTTCTAACTCTCTGTTGCTTATTTCTTCCCTTTATTGTGCAAGCCAACTGTATGAAAGCTGCCGTTATTGAAAGCAAACCCGTAGGCTATGTTAAAGAGAATGGTATGCGAACCGGTGTTCATTGGGACTTTTTATCACAAATTAGCCAAATTTCAGGCCAATGTATAGAAAAGGACCTATTACCTTTTGCTAGGGTTTGGGGCAGCCTTGAAGCTGGCTCGTATGACTTAGCTGTAGGGTTTTCTTCAGCATCACGGGACAACAAGGTGATTAAAGTTGCCTTAATTCGTGAATTAAAAACCATAGTGGTGGGAGCTAAAGGTACTAAGGTTCGACACTATGAGGACTTAGCTGGTTTAACGATAGGAAAAACAAGGGCCACTAAACTTAATTATCGATTCGATAATGATGTCAGTTTACACATAGTGGAGCTTAATGATTATCAACATGGCGTTGATATGTTACTAGCGGGTCGTATAGATGCATTGGCAGGCAGCTACAGAGTCATTAAATATCAATTGGAGCAGTTAGAGCAGGTGAGTTACCTAGATAAAAGTGGCTTTCATGTGCTGGGCGCTAAACAGCAGTGGTTGCATATGTCTAAGCAATCCCAATATCAAGAGGCTATTCCACTGTTAAAACGCGCCGTTGAGATCTTAAGAGACAATGGTGCGCTCTCAACCCTCATCAACAAGCATTATAATGAATAGCACCTAGTTTAAGATTGATCTCTTACTCACTTTTACCTGCCTTATTCATTGTTAAAGCGACTGGCATAGAGAGTCATACATCCTCCCGCGAAACATAGGGCTAAAATGGCTAGCATCATGCCTAGGCTGTCAAATCTAACCAGTGTGGCGGCAAACACAGGGGGGCCTATGCTGGCACCTAAATTACCTAATTGAGCGATGGCTCCATTACTTTTTGCTTGCTCACTCGCCTCTTTTACCAATACTGGGATCATGGCAAAGGCTGAGCCTGCGACTAAACCTGAAAAAATTAATAGGCAAATAGCAAAAGCATAGAAATGTGTTGGAGAGTCGATATTGATAAAGGTAAGAAGACTAAAAAACGCCACGCCAGCATAGGCTAAAGTGCCGACACGCTGAGCAGTAAACCAATATTGAGCGAGCACTCCCGCCAGAAAAGTGCCTGCAATACTAACAAGTGGCAAGACAATAAAGAGCTGATTTTTAGTGTCTAGATCCTCACTCAACCTTGGAATAAAGGTCAATAAAGAAACAAACATACTGGTATGAAATAGGAAAACAAGGCCAGGTAATAAGCTAGTGGGATTCTTATATAAACTGACTAAATCTTTTATAAAAGCGTGAATAACCTCAAGTTGATTGATTGAGGCTTCTTGCTTAGCTTGAGTCTGTTCTTTTACGTTATCGCGCTGAGAGGGCTTAAGATACAAACTTAAGTAAATAAAAATAGGCAATATTAGGATAGCATGGCTTTGATAGAGCAGACTTAAACCGCCTATGTGTAATAGCTGGTTACCAAACCATCCCATTAAGGCAAAAGCTACTCCAAAAAAAGTCCCCCAAAGGCCCATACAAATTGCCTGATGGCGCTTCTCGCTAATAGAAATCATAAGTGTTGGCGCTGAAACCACGACCCCAAGATGGGATAAACCTTCTAAAATACGGCTAAATAGCAAGTATTCAATATCAGGTAAAAAAGACTGTAAGAAGGAGAGGCTACTGCCCAATAGCAAGCTGGCTAATAGGACTTTTTTGTGGCCTAACTTACCGCTTAAAACACCTGCTACTGTGCCAAAAATTAGCCCCATTATGCCAACAGAAGACAGCCCAATACTGATGGTTGAAGGGCTGCTTTGATAATGGGCTAATAAGCTATCAAATGAAGT
Source organism: Marinomonas sp. MED121 (assembly GCF_000153025.1). Lineage (GTDB taxonomy): Bacteria > Pseudomonadota > Gammaproteobacteria > Pseudomonadales > Marinomonadaceae > Marinomonas. The sequence continues at coordinate 937,821 of NZ_CH672429.1, read as the reverse complement.
GGAAAACTTTGCAAACTGCATCGCCGCATACACCCCAGCTAACCAGAGCATGATGACGCTTAGCCATTGGGTTGAGAGGACATCATCGGCATTTGCTGGGGGTAAATTCGCTTTAGTGCTTAGGGTATCCAATTTCAAAACCTATCCCTGTCTTAAAATGTAATTAACTGATTGTCTTATAAAATATTTTAAAGCGAGCTTATCATAATACATGAATGCATTTTGAAGAGGTGTTATTTTAACTATTGCTTATATACTGAATAAACATAGCGCACTTAAGGAAGTTAGATGTCTGTGCTTGAATTGAAGGTGCCACCGCTTTTGTTAGTGATTATATTTGCTATGCTCATGTGGTGGGTGAGTCTTGAGGCGAATATAGCAAGTGTTCAATTATCCTTATCTTCTACCACTAGAGTTGGGGTGTTGATCTTGGCTTTTATTATTGGTGCAGGCTTTGCTATATCTGGTGTGAAAGCGTTTAAAGAGGCGCAAACAACAGTGAATCCAACTAGGCCAAACACCTCCTCGTCTTTGGTCACTTCTGGTATTTATCAATATACTCGCAACCCCATGTATGTGGGCTTTTTATTGAGCTTGCTAGGGTGGGGGATTTTTTTAGCGAACTTGATCGCCTTGTCTTTATGTATGGTTTTTATCTGGTATATGAATCGTTTTCAAATTGAACCAGAAGAGCGGGCTTTAGAAAGATTATTTGGGGATGAGGTATTAACCTATCGGCAACACGTTAGACGATGGGTTTAGGGAAGCTGCGAATAAGTCCTCCCGCCTCAGCGTGTGGATAAAACGCCTTAGATTTAAGGCGAGAGTCGCAACTTAATAGTGACTCTATTGATCAGACTCTCAACTTACAGATAAGGCTTTAAGGCCACGCCCTTCGCGTCTTTGAAGAATACCTAAACGGCATTTCAGAAAAAAGTGTCATCCTGTGTTGTCCCTTCTCGAAAGGTACCTAGATTACGTCAAAGTGACGCCTTGTTTGACACCTTTTCTGATAAGACTGAGAAGAGGTGACTTAATCGCAGTTTCCTTAGCCCTTATGCATGAGCGTTTTGTCTTGATATAAGTTGGGCGATTCCTCATTCAGTTTCTATAATTTAAAGAACCTGCGATTAATATCACTCATTTTATTTAGGAGATATTAAATTTTCTTTGCGAATCCAAGCGCGTTGGGAGAAGAGCTAGATGAATAAGAGAGTGAGTTATTCAAAAAGACGCCTTCATACTTGCATCTTACTTATAGCCTTTAGTGTGTTTTCCCAGAATCTATTAGGGCAATGTATTATGAGCATGGGTTATAGGCTAGAAGATAAGTCGCCTTTTATGGCCGCTAGCCCCGATAATAGAGGGTTCTATTTCGATTTATATTCCCAAGCTGTCAAGGCAATTGACTGCCAATTACAGGTTGTAAGAAGGACTAAAAAACGGATATTAGCGGACCTTTCGACAGGTAAAGTTGATTTTTATCCTGCTTATAATTATTCAGAAAAGAGACTTAATGCAGTTTATTTTATTACCACTGGCATAATGAAAAAAAATGTTGGTATTTCACGGGAAACCTTGGCGGATATTTCACAATTATCCCAACTCAAAGGCCGAGTCGTCATATTACCTCTTGGAAGTATTAATCACTATAAAGATATTGAAAGCATTCAAATTTATGAAATTCCCAATATGGGATTTGAAAAAGCGATCAGTCTTTTAAAAAGGGAAAGAGGGGACTTTTATTATGCTAATTATTCTGAGTTTTTGTATTACCTTAAACAACGTCCTTTGAACACTGTCACAGGGAATGATTGGGCGCCAAAAGTGCACCATGATTGCTGTGGTGGTGAAAAGCGCGTTTATTTAGCTTTTTCTCGCCGATCACCTCACTTTAAGGATAAGGCTAACCCTGATTTTAAATCGGAACAGGCTATTTCTATCGCTAATTTACCTAGAATATTGGACCCAAGTTCAAAGGCTTATCAATTTGAAAGTGCCCTAATCAGATTAGAGGCAGAGGGTAAGACGCAAAAAATTTATGATCAGTACTTTAGATAAAGCTCTCAGAAAATCTCTTTTGATAAACTCAAACATGGAATGATAAATCAGTAAACAAAGCTGAACTTAGCTTAGTTTTAGCTCTATGTGATAGAGATTTGTAAACACTGTCAGAAAGTTTGATCTGTGCCTTGTTTAGGCTTGTTAGGGCTTGAATACCTTGCTTAAAAACTCAGAATAAGTCCGTATTATTATGGATGAGTTTTAACGAATATGACTTCTTTAGCCCCTTGGTACCAACCCTTTGATAATCAGCTTAAACAGATCTCTATGCTGCTTAAAAATCAGTTATGGATGCAAATCATTGTCGCACTGATTCTAGGTGTCACTTTAGGTTTAATGCTATCGCCATCAGGCGGTGGTTTGGTAGAAGCTGACACTGCCGCTGTCATTGCCCAATGGGTAAAATTACCGGGTACTGTTTTCCTTGCTTTGATCCAAATGGTGGTGGTACCACTTGTTCTTAGTTCTATCATGTTAGGCATAGCCACAGCGGGAGACCCTGAATATCTCAAAAAAATTGGCTTAAGAATTTTCCCTTACTTTGTGAGCACTACCACGGTTGCTGTCATCATTGGCGCGAGTTTAGTGTTATGGATTGAACCTGGGCAATACATGCAGAGTCAAATACAGGATCAAATGGGTGGACAGCAAATCAGCGGCCAAATAGCCACTGATGAAGACGCAGGAGTGCCCATTGCAACACTTAAAGATACCTCAGTGCCTGATAAAATCAGCGGCCTCATCCCCACAAATATGACAAAAGCGACGTTAGACAAAAGTATGCTTCAACTTGTGGTGTACGCCATGATCATGGGGGTTGCGCTGGTGGCCTTGCCCCCTAAAAAGTCCAAAGTATTGCTACAAGCCTTAGACAGTGTTCAAGCCATTGCTATGCAAGTGGTAAGTTGGGCCATGTTGCTAGCGCCCTTAGCCGTATTTGGCCTTTTGTGTGAAATCACCATACGCATAGGGGTAGATGCGTTATTAGGCATGTCTATTTATGTGCTGACTGTGATTCTTGGGCTAGTGTTTTTATGGGTATTCTATTTACTCATTATAAGGCTGGTGGCATCAAGATCAGTCTGGCGCTTTTCAAAGGGAATTCGTTCGGTACAACTTCTTGCTTTTTCCACCTCAAGTTCAGCCGCTGTGATGCCTTTATCTCTTAAAACCTCAGAGCAAAGCCTAGGTGTAAAGCCGTCAGTCGGGCAATTTGTGATTCCTTTAGGAGCAACCATTAATATGGATGGCACTGCCTTGTATCAAACCATAGCAGCGATTTTTTTAGTGCAGGCCTTTGGTGTCGAGATCACAACCAGTGAGCTCTTATTACTCATGTTGACCACCATAGGTGCGTCTATCGGCGCGCCCAGTACACCGGGTGTGGGCATAGTGATACTGGCCACCTTGCTAGGCACTGTGGGAGTCCCTGCTGCAGGTATAGGCTTGATACTGGGGGTGGATAGAATATTGGATATGTGCCGAACCACTTTAAATGTAACGGGTGATCTCACTGCCTGTTGTGTCATGGATAAATGGTTGCCAGAGTCAGGTGAGAGAAAGGAAAGAGACTATTGGAAAAGTTAGATTGAATGACTGCTGACATAAGGTGTCAGTAGAGGGTGGATATACTGAATTTCTATACTTTGTTAATCAAGATTAATTCACTCACTCTCTCTCATTAGGGCATTCAATAATGAAAATGGACTACTGCGTTCTTGGAACCAACAATATGGCAGCGGCAATCAACTTCTACGATTCACTGTTTGAACAAACAGAACTTAATCAGGTGTTAGCAACCGATAGAATGACGTTTTGGCAAGGTGCGGACTTTGCGTTTGCCATAGCGATTCCTTTTAATGAAGAGCCTGCGACCAATGGTAATGGCACCATGATAGGTTTAAATGTGGGTTCGATAGAAGAAGTGGTTAGGCTTTATCAAAAAGCGCTTGAACTTGGTGGAACCAGCGAAGGTGAGCCCGGTGATCGCGGGCCAAGGTTCTCGGCTTACGTGAGAGATTTAGATAAAAACAAACTCGTTTTTTCGGTGTAACTATAACCATAAATTTAGCTAAAAAAGTATCTAGCGTAAGTGAAAGTTGCTAATTTGTATCAGCACCTTTAATGCAATTAAAGCTTCAAAGGTACTGTCTAATTGAAACTTATGGAGAAACCGGATGGAATTAGTTTCACCTTGCTTAGGCTATGAGCTTGAGTTTGCACGCTTCTACGATGATTTTGTGCAACATGATGTGGATAAAGCGGGTTATTACCAACAGGGTAAGGCTGACTTTAGCGCTTATATACAATCTTTGGCCGATGAGGCTGCGGGTATCAACCTGCAAGAAGACCATGTGCCTTGTAGTCATTTTTGGCTGGTCAGCGGCTCACCTAACACTGACAAAGCTATCTTAGGCGCGATTCGCGTGCGCCATCATATAGAGAATGCCTTTCTCGCATGGGAAGCTGGCCATATTGGCTATGATATTGCGCCTTCTTATCGCGGTTTAGGTCATGGCACCTTGATGCTTTCTTTAGCTTTGCCTCAGGCTAAAGCCTTGGGGATAGAGACTGCATTGGTCGTAGCAGATGAGGATAACCTCGCATCACGTAAGGTGATTGAAGCCAATGGCGGTATTTTTGAAAAGGTAGTATTAGGTAAGGTTTTTCCTGAACCTTTAGCCAGATATTGGGTGAGCTGTGTTTAAGTTAGTCGTCAATACTTTTGAAAAAAATCTGTGAGTGGAATTACATGAAAAGGCCAGATAGATACTTTATGGTATGTAGTGATATTGGTAATCCTGTGGTCCTTACTCTCACAAGAGAAGACCAAAATGTATATTTAAATATGGAAATTAGTGGTTTTGGTGGCCAGTTGAAGATGAGTTGTAATGCGCTTGAACAAATGTGCCAAGCATTTAGTTTAGAAGGACGTATTCATTCCAAAGCAAAATGGCGTCATAACTTAATCCATTGGATATCTATTTCTGTGACGAATGATGGTAATGCTTGTCGTTGTCGAGTAATTCATTACGGCCTAGGCTTTAGTATGTCGTGGTTTGATATTGAAACGGAAAAATTAGAAAAGTTTGCTAGTATGTTAGCAGAGATCCAAGAAGATTTAATAAAGCAGGAACTTGGATAGATATACTCGAAATAATATTTTATATCCTATTCAAAAAAGCCCAATGTCGGTAGGAGACATTGGGCTTTCATTTTTGTTGCTTTCATTCAGTTTAATGCGCGATAGCGATTAATAACTGAATTAAGACACCATGCTATGAGGGTCGATAACGAATTTCTTCGCCGCGCCACCATCAAAGTCTGCATAACCTTTAGGTGCGTCATCTAGACCAATCATTTGTACGTTAACGGCTTTTGCAATATCAATCTTACCGAACAAGATGGCTTGCATAAGTTGTCTATGGTAGCTCATCACTGGGCACTGGCCGGTGTGGAAAGAGTGAGATTTCGCCCAACCTAAACCAAAGCGCATAGACAGCGCACCAACGCGTGCTGCTTCATCAACCGCACCTGGGTCATCAGTGACGTATAGACCTGGGATACCAATTTGGCCACCGGCACGGGTTAATTCCATTGCCGAGTTAAGTACCGTTGCCGGTGCTTCTTTACCATGGTTACAACCACAGCCGTGAGCTTCAAAACCAACACAGTCAACAAAAGCGTCTACTTCACGTTCACCTGTGATTTGTTCTATCTTATCAGCCATTTCACCTTCTTGACGAAGATCGATGGTTTCACAACCAAAGCTACGAGCTTGATCTAGACGTTCTTGAATCATGTCACCCACTATGACACACGCTGCACCTAATAGCTGCGCAGAAGCGGCTGCGGCAAGACCAACAGGGCCAGCACCTGCGATGTACACAATAGAGCCTGGGCCAACACCCGCTGTGACACAACCATGGTAACCTGTTGGTAGGATGTCAGAGAGTAGGGTGAGATCTTTGATCTTTTCGATACCTTGATCGCGATCTGGGAATTTTAGTAGGTTAAAGTCAGCATATGGCACCATGACGTATTCTGCTTGACCACCAACCCAGCCACCCATATCAACGTAACCGTAAGCGGCACCTGGGCGCGCTGGGTTTACGTTTAGGCAGATACCAGTACGGCCTTCTTTACAGTTACGGCAACGACCACAGGCAATATTGAAAGGAACAGATACAAGGTCGCCAACATTTAAAAATTCAACATCACGACCACATTCGATGATTTCACCTGTGATCTCATGACCGAGTACGAGACCTTGTTCAGCAGTGGTTCTACCTCGAACCATGTGTTGGTCACTACCACAAATATTCGTGGTAACCACCTTTAGAATGACACCGTGCTGACATAGGCGTTTGTTCATTTCCAATTTTGGAAAGTCGATGGCGTCGACCTGCACCACGCCGGGACCTTGATAAACAACACCTCTGTTTGCATGAGCTAAAGACATAGCTTTCTCCTTATTATTAGACGCTACACAGCAGCAAAATTTAACTGCGGGCAATCAGTATGGTGCTAGTTTGATCTAGGGTCATCGCTTTAGGGCTGTTCATGTCGTGATCAGTTAGGTGGAGGTCGCTCTGCATTAGGATGGACTTGGATTATGCAGAGCGGCTCAGTTTTTAAGCTAGTTTACTTATTTCCAATCTTTTCTAAAGCAACTTTTTTTGCTGCTTTTTGGAATAAGAAAGGGTTGAGGTTAGCTGCTAAGTGGCTGATAAATAAGCCCACTAGAATGAAAAAAGCAGCCAGTATTTGCGAGATCACAATGGCTTCTTGGTAAAACCAATAGCCGCCTAAAATCGCAAAAACAGGGACTAATAAAGTCATTGGTGCCACGCTTGATAGCTCATATTTGACGATCATTTTATTCCAAAACCAGTACCCCAAAAGAGTGGTAGGGTAAGCTTGAAATAGGGCTGAAAAGATCGCTGAGCGATTGATATCTTGCGGTAAATGAGTAATGACCTCAGGACCATGGCTTATTACCGCTAACAGTAATAGGGGGATAGGGGCAAATAGCATGGCCCAGATGTTAAAAGCAAAAATGGATTTAGTGTTTGCCCGTTTTACGATTAGGCCATTAATACTCCAAAATAGAGACGCCGCTAATACCAGAATGAGGCCTTTAACCGTCACACTGCCACCTTGCTCCATCATTATGATAAAAAGCCCAATTAAGGCAAGCGCAGCGCCAAAGAGCTTATTAAAAGTTAATTTTTCATTTAAGAAAAAGTAGCCAATCAGTAAGCCTGAAACGACACTCATATCCAATAACAGGGAGGCCATGCCTGATGAGGTGCCCGCATCAATCGCTAAGGTTGTTAGCCCCCAAACACCTATACCAAAGGTCAAACCATAGCTGATGAGATAGCGCCATTTTACATCGGGCTTTTTGATAAAAAAGATGAGAGGGAATACCGCAAAGGTGAAGCGCATGGCAGTTAACACGAGGGGTTCAATATTATTTACCCCAAGCTTGATCACACTGAAATTGAATCCCCAAAGTGCCATGAGAGCGGTGAGTAAACAAAGGTCGAGTTTTTTCATGGTTTGTCTCTTAATCCTATAATGAAAGCATTGGCATGAGTATGTCGTTAAAGTGGAAAAGAGTGCAGATTCAATTTTTGATAAAAAATAGAGTACAATTGGATTTCCCTGCCAATATAAGGCGCAAGCCTGAGTGCTAATGAGTTGGAGTTGCTGTTATGACCTTGTATGAAACCTTGGCGAATGAATATATCGATGCGATCAAGAGCAAGCGCTTGCCCTTTGGTAGCCGCTTGCCTGCTTTGAGAGTGTTGGCCAAGCAGCATAAGGTGAGTTTAACAACGGCCACTAAAACCTATGAGTATTTACAGCAGCATGGTTGGATCTACCCTAGGCCGCAGGCAGGTTATTTTGTTGCTAATAATTTAGAGGAAGAGCAACTTCCACGTTTAACCTCGCTTCAAAATCAAGGGCGTGATCCTAAGAACTACTCACCGGTTTTAGGTTATAACCCTGGTGCTGAGTTTTTTAATCCTTTAGGCACCTCTATGATAGCGCCGGAATTACAACCCACCAAAGCGCTACAAAGATGTATTAAACGAGTGGCATCACGCAGCCAGCAAAGCTTATTTTCTTACCCTAACCCCCAAGGTGAAGTGGGCTTAAGGCAGGCCCTTAGCGAACATTTTCGTTTGGATCATTTTGCTTTTTCGGCCAAAGACTTAGTGATCACCAATGGCTGTATTGATTCGGTACGCATTGCCATTGAAACTCTGACAAAAGAAGGGGACACCTTAGCGATTAGCTCGCCCTGTTTTAGTGGGCTATTGGATTTGCTTGTTGCGCTTTCTCGAAAAATTGTTGAAATACCCTGCACGGAAGAAGGTTTAGATTTAGATTTTTATGAAGCCTGTTTAAAACAAGGCAATATTAAAGCGAGCTTGTTTAGTACCTCTCATATGAACCCAAGCGGTCGTACTTTATCCAATGCGCAAAAGCAGGCGTTAGCAAAACTTGCCCAAGACTATCAAACCCCCATGATAGAAGATGATGTTTATCTTGAATTATCTCATCAGGGCAAACCACCTTTACCCACCAAATATTGGGATAAGGCTGGCTATGTGATTTGGTGTGGCTCTTTTTCTAAAACCTTAGCCGCTGGGCTTAGGTTAGGTTGGTGCCTACCTGGGCGTTATTTGGATGCTTATATTAAACAGCATTCTCAAACTCGATTTGGTATCAATGGCTTGATGCAACTCAGTTTGGCTGAATTTATTAATTCAGGAGAATATCGCAGCCATGTGAACCGTATTCGCACACAGTTAAATCAGCAGGTTTATGCCTATCGTAATCTCTTGATAGAAAACTTGCCTTTGAATACTAAGATAAGCGTGCCTGATGGTGGGCTTGTTCTCTGGCTTCAATTGCCTGGAATAGATGCCAAAGGGTTAGAGTTAGCTGCTAATGCAGAAGGTGTTGATATTCGAAGTGGTGCTTGCTTTAGCACCCATGATGCTTACGGCGATTGTATTCGCATCAATTGCGGTTGGCCTATTTTGGACACGAGTGATGAAGATAAAACCAGTGCTTATCAACAGTTATTACGCTTGTGTCAGCTGGTGAAGCCGCTTAAATAGCGCTAACTAAAGTGTGAATCATAGTGTTAATCATAGCTTTGTAATAACTTGATAAAGGCACTTGCAGCATTAGATTCGGTTCTATCTTGGTGAATCAAGCAACCTATTTGGCGCTTTAAAGGGCTATTATCCAAGTCTAAAATTTTTAGGTTATCGTCGATCAAAGAGTCTGGTAACACACTCCAGCCAAGGCCTGCAGTAACCAGCATTTTGATCGCTTCAAGATAGTTGGAAGCGGCCCTTGGAATAATGCTTAGGTTAGCTTGCTCAAAAATATCGTCGATTACACGGCGGGTAAAGCTAGAGGCATCGGGTAATATGCCTTGGACACTGCTTAAGTCCTTGAGACTTATACTGTTAAGGCTTGCTAGGTGATGATCTTTAGCACAGACAAATTTGAGCTTTTCTGTCCATAAAGGAATAAAACGTAATTGCTCATCCATTTGGGTTGGCTCGGTAATCACAGCAAGTTCTAGCTTGCCCTGTAATACATCTGCATAGGCCTGTTTGGAGGTTAAAAAATCCAAGTTAAAGGCCACTTCTTCATATTCAATAATGTAACGTTTTACTGGTTGAGCAAGATGGTGCAAGCCTATGTGTTGGGTGGTGGCGATTGATAAAAAGCCGTCAATGGTATGGGATAAATTACGCACAGCGTTAAGGCCGCTTTGTGCATCTTGTAGCATTTTATAAGCATGGGGTAAGAAGGTTTTACCTGCTTCTGTGAGCTGAATACGACGGCCAATACGATCAAATAGACGACAGCCGAGTTGATCTTCGAGAGAGACGATACGTTTACTAATACCGGGTTGAGTTAGGTGTAATTTTTCTGCCGCTAAGGAAAAAGAGTTCTCTTCTGATGCTGTAGTAAAGGCGGCTAGGGCAAGTGTATTCATTCGAAATTCCAGGCAGTAAATTGAATATTAATTCATTCTAATTAGTTATCAATAGGATAACAAATTGAGTTTTGTGTTATTTGAATTGCCTCTTATGATGAGCCTTAATTAAAACATCAAACCTATTTTTTGTGAGCTCAACCGAATGATGATCATACGCCCCATTGTAGAGAAAGATTTAAATGCACTTAAACGCATGGCAGAGAATGCCGGTGTTGGTTTTACTTCTCTACCTGCAAACTTAGATTTGTTAAAAGCCCGTATTGCTGATGCTGAAGCGGCTTTTTCTTCTTCTCCTGAAAGTGAAGAGAATCAAAGTTATTTATTTGTCTTAGAAGAAACAAGCACAGGTGAAATCGCAGGTGTGTGTGGGATTGAGTCGGCATTGGGACTACAAACCCCTTGGTATAACTATCACCTAGGCACACTTGTACATGCTTCACCGACATTAGGTGTCTATGAGAAGAGCCATACACTCACCCTAAGTAATGATCACACTGGCTGTTCTGAGCTATGTACTTTATTTTTAGATAAGGATTTTCGTCACAGTAAAAACGGTAGTCTATTGTCTAAGTGCCGTTTTATGTTTATGGCGAATGCACCTGAGCGATTTAACGAGCGTGTTATTGCAGAGATGCGAGGCGTAAGTGATGAAGAGGGCAACTCTCCTTTTTGGGATGGGTTAGGGTCTCACTTTTTTGCCATGCCATTTGCGAAAGCGGATTACCTTTCAGGGCTAGGCAATAAAGCCTTTATCGCTGAGCTCATGCCAAAACTGCCTATCTATATTAACTTATTAAATAATGATGCTAGAGCTGTGATTGGTAAGGTGCACGATAACACCTTACCCGCACTTCGTATGCTGGAAGGGGAAGGGTTTGAGAATCTAGGGTATGTGGATATTTTTGATGGTGGTCCCACCATTGAAGCCAATATTCGCCATATTCGAGCGATTTCAAATAGTAAGACGCTCGCGGTTGAGATTGGCGACGCTAGCCCAGATGATGAGGCTTATCCTTGCCTGGTTTCTAACCTAGGTATTAAAAATTATCGCTGCACTCTGATAAATGCATCTATTTCTAAAGCCCAGAGCGCAGGTGCGATTAAGTTAGATCAAGCAAGTGCAGATGCGCTCAAAGTAGCAGCGGGTGAGAGTGTACGAATAGTGGCATTAAGTGCGAGGCAAGCAGCATGAGTTTAATGAAAGAGATAAAGCTTAATCAAAATACAGGTCATACAGTTCAATTGGCGCAAGCTGTGGTTATGGTGAGGCCAGTTGATTTTGGTTTTAATGAAGAAACGGCTTTGGATAATGAATTCCAACAAAAGCTTGATGATAGTGCCAAGGTAACTGAGCAAGCGCTTGTTGAGTTTGAGAGTATGGTTAAACGTATAAGAGCGGCTGGTATTGAGGTGTTGGTACTAGAAAAAGCCGACACTGATTATGTTACACCTGATGCTGTGTTTCCAAACAATTGGTTCTCTACCAGCCAAGATGGCACCTTGACCATTTATCCTATGTTTGCTGAAAATCGTCGCCAAGAAAGACGTATTGATGACTTAACCGCTCTGTTAAAGAGAGAAGGCTATCAAGTTGGATCTGTTGAACATTTGGCTGATATGGATGAAAAGTTTGAGATATTAGAAGGCACAGGTGCCTTGGTGATAGATCATAAAAATAGTGTCTTATACGCAAGCCAATCTGAGCGCTGTCATGAGATGCAATTCAAGCGTTTTGCTGAGCAAAAAGGTTATCAAGCTAGCTATTTATTTGATACTGCCAGTGATAATGGTAAATCTATTTATCATACGAATGTGATGATGAGTGTCGGTGAAGGCTTTGCCGTAATTTGCGCAGACTGCTTTGTTGACGAAAAAGAATATGCGGAGGTTAAAGCAAGTTTATCCCTTGCTAATGAAGTCATTGAAATTAGCAAAGAGCAAATGGAAAAACACTTTTGTGGCAACATTTTGCATGTAAAAAATGCAGATCAAGATGCCTTTATTATTATGTCGAAAAGTGCTTTTAATGGATTTACCCAAGCGCAAAAGCAGCAGTTAGAGCAATATGGTCAATTATTAGTGAATGATATTGATACGATTGAGGCCGTTGGTGGTGGCAGTGCGCGCTGCATGGTGGCTGAGGTATTTTTCGATAAAGTCTAGGCCTAGACCTAGTGCAACTTTCCTCGTTCATCACAGGTTCCTTAGACAATTAACCCTTCCCCGCTGGCACTGGATCTTTTAGTGCCAGCTTTTTTATGTCTGCCAAAAATAATTAAGATTTAATTTTAAGGCGTGAAGACACGGTTGCCACAGCACGTTCAGGTAAGATCACGCCTTTTTTACTGACAACACAGCCTTTAGACGTCCCTTGAGCTATGATGCGCCCTTTGCGTTCGAAGGTGTGGGTGAGGTAGAAATACTTCTCATCCCAATGGGTTACTTCTGCCTTTACATAATATCGCTGAAACAAATTGAGAGGCTTTTTATAGGTCATAGTATGCTCGGCTATGACAGGTTGCCATTTTTGTTTCAGCATGGCTTTTGCTAAACCACTACGAACAAAAATATCGACTCTTGATAGGTCACAAATGGTAAGATAACGACCATTGTTCATGTGCATATTCAGGTCTAAATCATTAGGTAATACCCGCATTGATAAGTGGCTAGATAGGTTATCTGGTGTCAGCTTTGATTTAAAAAAGCTGCCAAGTAGCACCCTTAACATGCGAAAAATGAGGTTCATGACTGGCCTGTTTGTCTTCAATCTAGTGTTTTAAAAGGTTCAGAATTAAACACTATGACGACCAGTTTATGCAAATTAACCACATTTATAACAGATATCCGCTATTTTGATCCTGTTCTTCTTGCTAGTAATGAGTAGGATTTAACCTTTAAAAGGAGATTTAAGTGTTAACGCTTTCCCTGACAGTTTTGCCTATTTTCATGCTGTTATTATTTGGTGCTTTGTTACAGCGAAAACGTTTTCCTGTGGAAGGTTTTTGGCCGGGTGTCGATAAGCTTGTTTACTGGGTTATGTTCCCTGCCATGCTGTTTTATCAGACCTCAAGAGTAGATTTATCGAGTCCTGTTTTACCTAGCTATGCCAGTGTGTTGGCCTTTGCCTTAATTAGCGTGTCTCTTTTTGTGCTGGCTGTTTGCTATTTTTCTAAGGTGGGTAAACCGACAGCTACTTCAGTGCTACAAGCTGGTGTCAGATTTAATACCTTTATTGCTTTAGCGGTAGCAAGCGCGCTATATGGGGAAGAAGGCCTGATACTGGCGACCTTAGGAGCGGCGATTTTGATTCCGACCATTAATGTCTTTTTAGTCATTAGCATGGTGAGCTTACATGGCCAACAAGATAGCTCGAAACCAGCTAAATCATTACCTCGTTTATTGGTGAAAGAGCTTTTTAAGAACCCATTAATTTTGGCCATCATGGCGGGTATCAGTGTTAACCTTTTAGGCATTGAAAAGGTGTTTTTGCTAACGGATATTACAGGAATCTTAGCAAGAGCCACCTTACCTTTGGTGTTACTTGCCGTAGGTGCCAGTTTAAGAGTGCAGGCTTTTAAAGACGCTGGCAGCTTATTAATTTGGTCATCTTTAGCGAGATTATTTGTTTTCCCTTTCTGTATTGCCCTAGCTTGTTCTTATTTAGAGCTCGACCCACTGGTTGCTTGTGTTGCTATTTTATTTGGCGCGGTACCCACTGCCACTTCTGGTTATGCTTTAGCAAAACAGCTTGGGGGTAACGCACCTATTATGTCTGTCTTTATTAATGTGCAAACAGGATTAAGCGTGGTGACCTTGCCACTAACCATGTGGTTAAGCCATTTATGGTTTGGTTTGCAGCTTTAATGCCTTCACTTACCTAGCTGCTGGCTCTGAGTTTTTATCCAGCTTCGAATAGCACGGATTTCAGGTTCATGGCGGCGGCTATTTTTATAAGAAAAGTAGAAGTCACAATTTGAATTAACATGGTGGCAAGGTAGTCGTACCAAAGAGGGGACATTGTCATCTTCGTTGATCATATAATCATTGATTAATGCAATACCGTAACTGTGTAAGGCGGCTTCTTTACCTAATAACAGGTGGCTAAAGTTATGAAACTTCACTTCCCCAGGCAGTTTTTTATTAATGGCTGCAAACCAAAGTCGCCAATCTTCCGCGTATTTATTAAAAATACTATGCGTTGTGATAAGTGGGAATTGGGTGATCCACTCAGGGTGCTTGATTAAGTGTGTTTCTAAGTCATCATCAGTGACTTTAATCAGCTCTGCTTGTATCTGTGCATAAAACTCAGGACTACACACAGGAAATAAGCGCTCACTATAGAGGTGCTCAAAGGTAAAGCCACGTTTATTATTTTCAATTGTAATAAAACAATCGCCCACTCTATCGGATAATTCTGGGTCTGCGTTGAGCATCTCAATGGAGACTTCCGTATGTGGATAGCGTCTTTGTAAGTCGGTCAATCTAGGAATCAACCAATACACAGCAAAAGAGCTATAAACCGCAATACGTAAATGGCTATTTTGTAGGCCCTTCAGGTGGTTACTGGCTCTTTCTATTTGAGAAAGGGAGGCGCTGACATTGTCTAAATAATGCTTACCTTCACTGCTTAAACTTAATTGTCTACCTTGCCTGATAAACAGTGCTTCCCCTAAATAGTCCTCTAAAAGCCGAATTTGGTGGCTTATTGCACTTTGGCTGACATTGAGTTCTTCTGCTGCTTTAGAAAAGCTATTTAAGCGAGCAACGGCTTCAAACACAGGTAATGATTTTAGGGGAGGTAAGGACATTTTTACTCAATTAAATTTTTTATCTAAAAAACTAATACTAACTTAATAAATGTCATTGTACATAATCCTTGCTGCTCAATAAACTGCATCAATTCAGCATGGGTTCACTTTATTGCCATAGACTGAGTATTAATTTTTTGCAGTATGTTTTAGAGGTAGAAATGACAGGAAAAACAGTAACGAGCGCAGTATTGCTATTAATCATGGGCAACCTTGTCGCGACCTTCTGTGATGCGTTTATTAAAGCGGCTGGACAGGATATACCTGTGTTCCAGTTTATCTTTATTCGCGCGGTTTTTACCTTTTTAATCTTGCTTCCATTTTTTCGTTTTGTTGATTGGAAAGCCCCTTTAAAAGGCGCCAAATTGCACCTTTTAAGAGGTAACCTCTGGATTTTATCCTCGTTACTTTTGATTATTTCTTTGCAAGTGCTACCACTGGCGACGGCAAATGCCATTTTTTATACCGCGCCTATCATGATTGTTGTGTTATCGACTCTGATTATGAAAGAGCGCTTAACCAGCATGATAGTGCTCGCAGTCGCGGGTGGTTTTGCGGGAATTTTGATTATTTTAAGACCCAGTGAGTTTGATTGGGGCATTCTAAGTGCTTTGGCCTTCTCTTTTGTATTGGCGATTAATAGTTTATTGATTAGAAAGCTGCCTCAGGGTCAAACCTTGTTACATGGTTTGTTATTAACTCAGTTGTTTGCTTTACCTTTTAGCTTTGTACTTTGCATTTGGGAAGGGGCAGCTTGGAATATGGACA
Organism: Marinomonas sp. MED121; assembly: GCF_000153025.1. GTDB lineage: Bacteria > Pseudomonadota > Gammaproteobacteria > Pseudomonadales > Marinomonadaceae > Marinomonas. The sequence goes on along the minus strand of NZ_CH672429.1, from coordinate 922,143 downwards.
TGGTGGGTTATGCCATAGGTTCTGCGGTTTGTTCGATTGGTTACAGTGTCGCTGTTATGTTGGCTTATCGTTATGTGGCTGCCAGTAAGGTGGCTAGTGCTGAATACACTGGGCTTTTGTTCGCTGTGTTAGTCGGCTGGTTAGTCTTTAATGAAACACCGGATTTATGGTTAGGCCTAGGTGCACTCTTTATCATTATTCCGATTGTTCTCATGGGCAGGGCTGAACGTAAGAATAATTTAGCCAGTGCCTGATTGCGTTTTTGATCTCCCAGTTAGCCGCGTGATTACGCGGCTTTTTTTTGCCTAAAAATAGAGGCTTAAGACTAGTTCTGTTTGTTGAGGATGATTTTAATGGTTTGCTTTGCCATGTCATCTAGATCATCACGGTTGATATAAATACCATCGATTAACAATCTACATAAGCCGTGAAGAGTTGCCCAAGTGGTTTGGCCGACTCTTAAAGCGCTACTTACATCCGTTAATATGCCTTGGGCTTGTAACGCTTCTACCCAAGTGAGCCACTGTCGAAAACTGGCCTTTGATATTTCCAGTAAAGATTCAGTGGGAGCGCCAGATTTCCAAATGTCTCGACCAAACATAAGATCGTAGGTTTCTGGGTGCTGGTCAGCAAATTCGATGTAAGTTAGTACATACTTCTCAAAGCTGTCCTGTTTTGCCTCTTTGTTATGGCTTTCTATAATGGCTTCAACTGATTGCCATTGTTGTTTAAAGCCAGCTTCTGCTATCGCACACAAAAGGGCATTCTTGTCTTTAAAGTGGTGATAAGGTGCGGTGCGTGATACGCCGACTTTATCTGCCAGTTTTCTCATCGACAGACCTTCGACGCCAGTTTCTCTCAATATTTCTGTAGCTGCTAATAGCAGGGTTTCACCTAGGTCCCCATGGTGATAAGGCTTTTTGGTCATATGAGTTATTCCAATGTTGGTAGGGGCAATTTAACAACCAATCTTGACACTGTCAAAATTTAACTTTATCTTGACAGTGTCCAGATGTGGTGGGCAAACCACATTACTCTCTAATAAAAAGATTTTTTGAATAAAAGAGACCAGTCATTATGAATGTTAACGCAGAAAAACATGCTCAATATCCGCATTTATTTGAACCCTTAGACCTTGGTTTTACACAGTTGAAAAACCGCGTATTGATGGGCTCTATGCACCTTGGATTGGAAGAAAAGAAAGGTGGTTTTGAACGTATGGCGGCCTTTTACGCAGAACGTGCGAAAGGTGGCGTAGCGTTAATTGTGACAGGCGGAATCGGCCCTAACCAGGAAGGGGCGGTACACATGGGCGCAGCATTGATGGCAAGCGACAAAGATGTCGCAAACCATCAGATGATCACCGAAGCTGTCCATGCTGAAGGCGGTAAAATTTGTATGCAAATCCTGCATACTGGTCGTTATGCTTACAACCCGAAATCCGTTGCACCATCTCCTATTCAAGCGCCGATTAACCCGTTTCCACCAAAAGAGTTAAGCGAAGAAGGCATAGATGAACAGATTGAAGACTTTGTTCGTTGTTCAGCGTTAGCAAAAGAAGCAGGCTATGATGGTGTTGAAATCATGGGCTCTGAAGGTTATTTGATTAACCAGTTTATTGCTGCCCGTACTAATAGCCGTGAAGATGAATGGGGTGGTGAATATGAGCAGCGTATTCGTTTCCCGATTGAAGTGGTGCGCCGTGTGCGTGAAAAAGTAGGCGAGAACTTTATTATTATCTATCGCCTTTCTATGTTGGATTTGGTTGAAGGTGGTAGCTCCTTCGAAGAGATCATCCAACTAGGTAAAGAGATTGAAAAAGCCGGTGTTACCATTATTAATACAGGTATTGGCTGGCATGAAGCGCGCGTACCGACTATCGCAACGAAAGTGCCAAGAGCCGCCTTTACTTGGGTAACAGCGAAAGTACGTAAAGAGTTGTCTGTGCCACTTATTACCTCTAACCGTATCAATATGCCTGATGTGGCTGAAGACGTATTAGCCCGTGGCGATGCGGATATGGTGTCTATGGCGCGTCCTTTCTTGGCTGACCCAGAGTTTGTGGTGAAAGCAGATGAAAATCGTGCTGATGAAATCAATACCTGTATTGGTTGTAACCAAGCCTGTCTTGATCATATTTTCCAAAATAAACTGACGTCTTGTCTTGTTAACCCAAGAGCTTGTCATGAAACTGAAATGATCCTAACACCGACAGATAAAGTGAAAACCATTGCGGTTGTCGGTGCTGGTCCTGCTGGTTTAGGTTTTGCTACAACGGCTGCAAAACGTGGTCATAAGGTGGTATTGATTGATGCCTCTAATGAGATTGGTGGTCAATTTAATGTGGCTAAGCGTATTCCTGGTAAAGAAGAGTTTTATGAGACTTTAAGGTACTTCAAAAAGCAGGTTGAGCTAACAGGGGTTGAGCTAAGGTTAAATACCAAGGTTAGTGCCGCTGATTTAAACTCAGATGAATTTGATGAAGTGGTACTTGCCACAGGCATTACCCCAAGGTTGCCTGAGATTGAAGGGGTTGAGCATGCTAAGGTGCTTAATTACTTAGATGTTATGCATGGTGCACCTGTTGGTAATAAGGTAGCAATTATTGGTGCGGGTGGTATTGGCTTTGATATTGGCGAAGTTTTATCACATGCAGGTGAGTCGACTAGCCAAAATGTGCCTGAGTTTATGAAGCAATGGGGTGTCGACATGACAATGCAAGCAAGGGGCGGCATTGAAAATATCAAGCCTGTTGAGCATGAATCACCTCGTGAAATCTATTTGCTACAACGTAAAAAAACCAAGGTTGGTGCCCAACTTGGGAAAACGACGGGCTGGATCCATCGTGCTGGCTTGGTGAAAAAAGGTGTGAATATGCTAGCTGGTTGTGAATACCATAAAATTGATGATCTAGGTTTACATCTATCAGTAAAAGGTGAAACGTCTTTGCTGGAGGTTGATAATGTGATCATCTGTGCCGGACAAGAACCTTGTCGTGAACTCGTTGATGGGTTAGATAAAAGCTATCATCTCATTGGTGGTGCGGATGTGGCGTCTGAGCTTGATGCTAAGCGCGCGATCAACCAAGGTACACGACTCGCATTAGAAATTTAGGCCTTACTAGTCTTTTAATTTTAGATCGTGTTGTTAGAGGTATACAAAGATAAAAAAACCGAGCTTAAGCTCGGTTTTTTTATTACATTATGAGGTCGATGTGAGTTTAAGGGCTATCACTTCCCACCATAGCGGCGTCATCTGTTTTCACCATATTAAGTAAAGAGTGACGTTTAATACTATGTTGCTGAGCTTGGGTGATCTGATGGCCGTAATTCTCATACCAGTCAGCCCCGTTAGGAAGCTCAGTAGATAAATCCAACATGCCTGCTTTTAGAGTATGCAAAAAGCTTTGAAAGTTAAGCTCTTGCTCCATCAGAATATTTTTAAGTACGGAAGCACTGCTATGGCTTAGTCTTTGTTCAAAGCTAGTATGCTCTGCTTTAAATGTGTGAAAGTTATTCAGCAATTGAGTTTGCTCAATTTTTATTTCATTGATGCTATTTGATAGCTGCATAATTGCATGCGTAGAAGGTGTTGGTGTCGGTACAACAATCAAGGAAACAGCAACTGACACTAAGGTAGATATTAAAAAGCATAGAAATAAAAATAGGCTGAAACAGAACACCTTATTCGAGTTTACAAATTGGGAGAGCCCAACCTGGTGACGATCTGACTCGACTTCTTTTGCTTCTATTTCTAGAAACCCCAATTTATTTGATTGTCCCATTCTACGCTCCATCATAATGTTATGTAATGAAACGTATACTAATCTTCAAATGTGCATTCTTTATAAAGAAAAATGCGTTATTTAAAATAAATTTCAAAAAGGTTAAAAAATCTAAAATCTTAAAAAAATAATTTTTTCTACCTCAAAAATAATCGAAAAGTCGCCAATTTCTAAAAAATATAGAAATTACATAAGTTTACATTGTTGTGAGGTTTTAAGCATAAAAAAAACCGAGGCAGGAATGCTCTCGGTTTTTAGGAGTAAGTAAGGCTATTTAGTGCTGAGTTCAGCTTCACCTGTTTGTAATAGTCTAAGTAGTTCTTCTCTTTGCATGCTGAGTCTTTGTACTTTACTTAATTGGGCGCCGTAGTTTTTATACCAATCTTCTCCCTCTGGTATATCAATGGCCAAGTCGCGCATGCTGGCATTTAATATTGTGAGCATGTTTTGAATGTTTCGCTCTTGGTCGATAAGAATGTTTTTTAGTGCTGTTGAGCTGCTATGGCGTAAATGAACCTGAAGTCGATCAAAGTCCTGTTTAAACTGCTCAGTATGATTTGCACTAAGTTCCAGTTGCTCTTCTATTGCTGCAATGTTGTCAGTTAAAACCTGTACGCTCGATTGAGAGGCTAGATTTTGTGGCCCTTTATTGAGTAAAAGACTGAGACTGACAGAGAGCCCAATGATAATGCAGGCCACGATAAAGGCCAAAATACCATAGGTCATGTTACGGATTAAGTTAGGGTTTTGTTGTGAGCCCTTCTTTCCATCTTTTTCATCAATGTCTAGAAGTCGGCTAGTTGAATCAAAAGCGGCCATAAGCACCTCCTAGCGTGTTATTTCCATTTAGTGTAATAACAAAAAGTGCATTTTTTGTAGAGAAACGTAAATAAATCGATTTATTTTACATAATGTAACTCAGTTTTGGTGCGTTTTACTCTGTTTTAATTACGTTTAATTACTCAAAAAATACTAACTTAATGATCTATATGGAATATTTAAAAAAGCAGATTTTGAGATTGAATGTCTTCAAAATTAATCTCTAAAGATGACATCTTTGATTTATATCAGATGTAAATCGGTAGGAAGGGAAGGGTTTTGGTCGCAGTAGCGCTTTTTAGCAAAAGCAAAAGAGGCCTCAGAATAGATTTTTATCAAGGAATATTGAGGCTAAGCGGCTGTTAATTCAAAGGTATCAATTGAGCTGCTTAGCCTTTTTTCTTGCTGCTGATGGATTACTCTGTGACTTCACCCGTTCTTAGCATGTTGAGTAAATCTTGTCTTTGAATACTGCGTTTTACTGCTTTGGACATTTGGTCATTATAATCATCATACCAGTCTGCTCCATTAGGTATTTCAATCGATAGGTCTCGCATACCTGCTCTTAATACCATGAGGAAGCTTTGAAAGTTCTTTTCTTGATCGATGAGAATATTCTTAAGTGTCGTTGCACTACTGTGTTTCAAGTGGGTTTGCAGTGCGTCATATTTTTGCTGATTTTGCGCTAGGATAAGGTTTTGTTCATTAATGCTGGCTTCCATGGCCTGAACACTTAGAGTGATTTCTTCTAAGCGAGTTTCAAGATCAAGGGTTGATGTGGGTTTGGGAGAAAAGGTTAAACTTAGTGTTACAGAAATAATGACAGCGATACATAGGAAAAAAAAGCCTAAAATACCAACAAAAAGCTTTTTGTGTTGGTCAAAAAAATCACCTTCTGATGATTGCTCTTCTCTATTGTCATCTTCTCTATCTAGACGTGCCATGTTACACCTTTCATATTTTCTTTATTTAGGGAGGTTGCATATACAGGTCGAAATCAATGATTTTCAACGACGTTAGCTTAATTTGTCCCTATTTGTCTCTCAAAAGGCTACCAGATGTAAAATGAATTTTCATATATTTAGAAAGAAATCTCCTTTTTATCCACATTTATATCAAGATGCGCCCAAAAAAAGAGATTTCACTGAAAATGCCTGTGCAAATGAAGCGATATTTTTTCTATGTCATTGATTTATGAAAGCGTTAAAATAAGTCAACTTTGAAGATTAGGTGGCCGTTAACATGCCTAGAATTGGGATGCGACATTTGCAGATGGTGCAGATGATTACACAAACTGGCAATGTCTCAGATGCTGCGACCATCTTGGGTATTACTCAATCGGCATTAAGTCACCGTATTCGTGAGGCGGAACGTTTATTAAGCACTCCTTTATTCATTAGACGCAATAAAAAATTGGTGCCAACCAGTGCTGGTGAGCGGCTGTTGCACTCTGCTAATGTGATTTTGAAAGAGATGGAATTGGCAGAGTTTGATATTGCTAAATACTCAGCGGGAATTAATCAAACATTGCGTTTAGGCGTTGATCATAGGGTGGGAAGCCACTGGTTACCCGAGCTTTATCAAGCCTTTAATGACAAGGTGCTTGATGCGGAAATTGAGTTGATCAGCGACCCTAATCCTGATGCCTTTTATTGTCTTAGAAATGGTCGATTGGATATCTGTATTATGTCTGGGGCTAAAGTTCAAGCGGGCTTTCAAAGCCACTTTTTACTAAAGGATGAGCTGGTGGCTGTTTGCTTACCTGAACACGATTTTGCCCAAAAAGAGCTGGTGCAAGTAGAAGACTTTTTGGATCAGATCTATATCACTGACACCACTACCCCTGAATACCACAGAGAATATGAGCAGGTATTTAGCCCTCATAATACCTTTCCCCAGCAGGTAATTCGTGTTGGACGTACAGATACTATTATCGCTTTTATCAAGGCTGGAAAGGGAATTAGTATTTTACCAAAATGGACCTTACAACCTTATCTGGCTAATTCAAGGCTGATTTATAAGTCTATTGGAGAGAGTGGCTTTTTTATTGACTGGATGGCGTTTACCCGAAAGGACGAGGTAGAGCATTCTCCTTGTTTGCAATTGGCCGATTGTTTAGTTGCACTGTTTGATTAGCCTAAAAAGAGGTATTAGGCCACTTTAGATAAAAGCGGCCTATGTCCCAACCTAGTTTCCAATCGAAAACATGGTATCTAGATCATGTTTTGAAAAGGTTTGGAAGGAGATTAAGGTTTCTGTTTTACTAATACGCAAGTCATTGGCCATAGCAACGTTAACGAGGTCAGCTAATTGCTCGTTATTGTTAACGCGACAAAGGGCAACTAGATCGAAGCGGCCGCCAACAGAAAAAACTTCAGTAATACCTTTTACTTCAGCTAAAGATTTAGCCACTTCGTTAGTTTTAGAGCGTTCTACATTAATTAAAATGATACCTGTGACCATGGTGTTTTCCTCGTTATAAGTTGCCTGATAGGCAATTAACTAGTGATTAATATATGGCTATGTGAGTTAAGTAATAACCCACAAAGCCCTTTTTATGTCACCCTAGGCTTGTGGCTTAAGGTTTATTCTTTGAATTTATGTGACCTTATTTTTAGCTCTGAACTGTGCTTGGTCCCAGCTGCCTTCATGCATGATCTTCTCTAATGCTTTGACTGTATTCCAAAGATCAATGTACTGCACATAAAGGGGGGCAAAACCAAAGCGTAAGATGTTTGGCGCTCTAAAGTCCCCTATGATGTCTTGGGCAATTAAGGCTTGCATAATAGCGTAACCTTCAGGGTGTGTGTATGACACTTGGCTACCTCTTATCGATTGATCTTTAGGTGTCGCTAATTCAAAACCATAAGTCTCACAAAGTGGTTCCATTAAACGAATAAAATATTCACTGAGTGCTAATGATTTATCCCTTAATTGTTGAGGCTCCACTTTTGTCATGATATCGACGCCCACTTCTAAAGCGGAAGCACCTATTACTGGGGTTGTGCCGCATAGGGTTTTTTCTATTCCTGGGGCGGCTTCAAAGTCATCACTCATGGCAAAAGCGTTTGCATGGCCGAACCAGCCAGTTAAGGGTTGCTCTAACTCTTTAAGGTGTTTGTCAGCCACATAAAGAAAAGCGGGGGCGCCTGGTCCGCCGTTTAAATACTTATAGCCACAACCGACGGCAAGGTCTGCGTTTGCGTCATTTAAAGCTAAAGGGACTGCGCCCGTACTATGACTTAAATCCCACATCATTAAAGCGCCTTTGGCATGGGCTGCTGTTGTGATGTCTTTCATATTGAGCATGGTGCCAGATTTATAATGTACATGAGTAAGGCACACTAAGGCAGTGTCTTCATTTATGTGTTGCATTACTTCATTACTTGGCACGGTAATGATTTCTATCTCTTGATTAATGAAGTTTTTTACGCCGTTTAAGATGTATAAATCAGTCGGGAAGTTGCCTGGCTCTGTGATAATTTTAGTGCGGTTTGGGCGCAGCTTAACTGCCGCTGCTGCCAGTTTGAACAGATTGACAGAAGTAGAGTCTGAAACAATGACCTCATGCTCTTTAGCGCCTATGATTCCAGCCAGTTTCGCGCCAATTCTTTGTGGTAAGCTGATCCAATTATAGGTGTTCCAGCTTCTAATCAGACCTTCTCCCCATTCTCGGCTAATCACATCAGCCATTCGGGCTTTTGCGGCTTTTGGCAACACACCTAGCGAGTTACCGTTGAGATAAATGAGACCTGTAGGAATTTCAAATTGGTCGCGCAAACTGGCAAGAGGGTCTTGCTTATCTAGATCAAGAAAGTCTTGCTGAGTCACAATCATTGTGGGGGCGCTTGTATTAGAGGGTGTCATGACGGCTTCCTGTCTTATAATGTTGAAGTGCGTAAAATGGCTCTTACAGGTGACGCATCTAGGCTTGCAAGTTTAAGCGGCAGAGCAATAAGTTCATAGTGTCCAGCATTGACCTGATCAAAAACCAAGCCTTCTAAAATAGCCATTTTGTGGTGTTTGATGGCGTTATGGGCGGCCAGGTTTTTAGCATTTTGTGGATCGAGTGATGGGCTATCTAATCCCACTAAGATACACCCTTTATTTGCTAGCCAATCAATCAATTCATGGCTAATGCTCACGAAATCTTCATCCCACTTATCGCTAGGGAAGTGTTGATAAGTTTTAAATAAAACCCTTTCTATTGCAGAGCTTTGTGTGTCTATCAAAGCTTGGCAGTGGGCTAATGAAATACTTCTGCTATCAATTTCTTGCAAACTAAGGTCAATAACCTGACATGGGCCGATATAGGCATCGAGTGCCACTTGATCCATCATTTTGCCTGCTTGGTCATAATGATAGGGCGCATCGGCATGGGTGCCTGTGTGGGTTGAGCAATGTAGCCATGACACATTGACAGGGCATTGCTCATCTATGTGCCAGATAGTTTTACTTTCATAGGCCGTATCCCCAGGCCATACAGGAATGCCTGTACGTAATGTTTGGCTAATATCAATCAGCTTGGGAGAACCTGGTCTGTGCGTATTGATTTTTGCCATATTAAATCTCCGTTCTAACAGACCAAAGTTCTGGGAAGAATTTAAGATCGAGGGCTTTACTTAAATAACTCACACCGCCTGTGCCCCCCGTGCCTTTTTTATAGCCTATGATGCGTTCGACGGTTTTCATGTGATTAAAGCGCCAGCGCTGGAAATTGAATTCAAGGTCGACCAGCTTTTCCGCTAATTCATAAAGATCCCAATGGGTTTGGGTGTCTTGATAGATGCTGGCCCATGCCGCTTCAACTTTATCGTTTTGCTCATAAGGCTTTGACCAATCTCGTTCAAGGATTTCACTTGGAATATCAAAACCGCGCTTTGCGAGTAGGGTAAGGCAGACGTCATATAAACTGGGTTGGTGCAAAATAGAAGTAAGATAATCAAACTGCTCTGGGTTGTTTTTGTGAGCATTAATCATGTCTGCATTCTTATTGCCCAATAAAAATTCGAGTTCCCGGTATTGATAGGATTGAAAGCCAGAACTTTGGCCCAAATCATCCCGAAAACTGGCATAGTCTGCTGGGGTCATAGTGACCAGGACTTCCCATGCTTGAATGAGTTGTTCTTGAATGCGAGCTACCCGAGTTAGCATTTTAAAGGCTGGACTTAAATTACCTGCAAGTATGTTTTTTGCTGCCCCGTGGGCTTCATGTAGGCAGAGTTTCATCCAAAGCTCAGAGACTTGGTGAATCACAATAAATAGCATTTCATCATGCTTGTCTGAACGTGGGTTCTGACACTTTAAAACCGCATCTAGATCTAGGTATTGACCGTAACTAATGTCTTGATCCCAGTGAACGCTTTCATCACTTAAGTCGACTTGAGAGGCTTGATAAGGGCATTGTGACATGGTGTATCTCGCTACAGGTTAAGATTGTTTTTATAAGAAGATGTAACCAGTCTAATAGGATGTGAGATAAAAATATAATTCATAAAAAGAGCTCTATTCATGAATTTAATTTGTTTTATGTTTTGCTTATTTGATCCATGTCTTAATGGGTTTAGTTTTTATGTGACTCAGCGTAGAATACGTCGCACATTTTTACCGACTAAATAACCTAGTAAAGTACTTGGTTAAATACTTGACTATTTTACTTGGTTTTGGTTCTATACTTAGCCTTTAAATTGAGTACTTTTGAAGCGAGAAATTATATGCGCCTGACAACTAAAGGTCGTTACGCGGTAACTGCTATGTTAGACCTCGCTTTACACTCGGATAACGGCCCCGTTTCTTTGGCAGATATTTCTTTGCGACAAGGTATTTCCTTATCTTATTTAGAGCAACTGTTTGCCAAGCTTCGTAAGCAAACCTTAGTGTCTAGTGTACGAGGACCGGGCGGTGGTTATCGACTAAGCCGTGCCAACGATCAGATTTTTGTGGCACAAATCGTAGATGCAGTAAATGAGTCTGTGGATGCGACAGGGTGTAAAGGTAAAAATGATTGCCAATCTGGTACCACCTGTTTGACTCACCATTTATGGTGTGATCTCAGTGACCAAATTCATGACTTTCTAAGTCAAATTAGTCTGGCGCAATTAGTATCACGTAAAGATGTGAGGTTAGTGGCGCAAAGACAGGAAAACGAACAATTAGTGCATGCTGGTGAAATTGACCAGAGCAGCAAAATTAATGCGGAACTCTTGAATTAAGTCTAATTCAAAAGGGCAGGTTTGGGTGTTAAGCAAATCGCGGCAGGGCGATTCGCTTAATATCTTTATAAGTATCTCGCAATCTAGTTTAAGTGAGTGTTTTTAGATATGACAGATCAGATTGATAAGGCGCTTGAGCGCGAATACGAAGCTGGATTTGTATCAGATGTGGAGTCTGATACCTTTGAGCCTGGCTTGGATGAGAATGTCATTCGTCGTATATCGACCATGAAAAATGAGCCCGAGTGGATGTTAGAGGCTCGTTTAAAAGCGTTTAAAGTGTGGCAAGAAATGGAAGAGCCTGATTGGGCTCATGTTGACTATGAAAAAATTGATTTTCAAGCCATTTCCTATTTCTCTGCGCCAAAAAGCATGAAGGATAAGCCTAAATCTCTTGATGAAGTTGATCCAGAGCTGATTCGTACCTACGAAAAGTTAGGCATTCCTCTAATAGAGCAGCAGATGTTGGCTGGTGTTGCGGTCGATGCTGTATTTGATTCTGTATCGGTTGTGACGACTTTTAGAGAGAAACTATCAGAGGCTGGTGTTATTTTTTGCCCGATTTCAGAGGCGATTCAAAACCATCCTGAATTAGTTAAAAAATACCTAGGTAGTGTTGTACCGACCAAAGATAACTATTATGCCGCACTTAACTGTGCAGTCTTTACTGATGGCTCATTTGTTTATATTCCTAAAGGCACACGTTGCCCAATGGAGTTGTCGACTTACTTCCGTATCAATGAGCAAAATACAGGTCAGTTCGAGCGTACCTTGATTATTGCTGATGAAGGCAGTCATGTTAGTTACCTTGAAGGTTGTACTGCCCCTCAACGTGATGAAAACCAATTGCACGCCGCTGTCGTTGAATTGGTTGCCCTAGATGATGCTGAAATCAAATACTCGACTGTTCAAAACTGGTACCCAGGTGATGAGAACGGTAAAGGTGGTATTTATAACTTTGTGACCAAGCGTGGCATTTGTCATACCAATGCCAAAATCTCTTGGACACAAGTTGAGACAGGTTCTGCGGTGACTTGGAAATACCCAAGCTGTGTTTTAAAAGGTGATAATAGTGTGGGTGAGTTTTACTCGGTAGCACTTACCCGTGGCGCGCAGCAAGCGGATACGGGTACCAAGATGATTCATCTAGGTAAAAATACCAAGTCGACCATCATTTCTAAGGGTATATCTGCTGGCCGTAGTAACAATAGTTACCGAGGTCTAGTGCGTATGAACCCAGGTGCTGATGGTGCGCGTAACTTTACCCAGTGTGACTCCCTGCTCATTGGTGACCAATGTGGTGCACACACCTTCCCTTATGTTGAAAGTCGTAATCCTTCTGCCATTGTTGAGCACGAAGCGACAACCTCTAAAGTAAGTGATGACCAAATGTTTTTATGCCAGCAACGTGGCTTAGATCCAGAAAAAGCAGTCTCTATGATAGTGAATGGCTTCTGTAAGGAAGTTTTTAAAGAATTACCAATGGAATTTGCCGTCGAAGCTGGCAAGTTGCTAGAAATTAGCCTTGAAGGCTCTGTAGGTTGAGGACACACGTACATGTCGAATACAAATACTAAAGATACAAGCAGCCTTTTAACCATAAAAGATTTACATGCCAGTGTCGAAGAAAAGAACATTCTTAAAGGCCTAAACCTAGATGTTAAGCCTGGTGAAGTTCATGCGATCATGGGGCCAAATGGTGCCGGTAAAAGTACCATGGGTTATGTTTTGTCTGGTCGAGAAGGCTACTCTGTTGAACAAGGCAGTGCACTACTTGATGGGGTTGATATTCTTGAATTGGAAGCTGAAGAGCGAGCGCGTGCAGGTCTTTTCTTAGCTTTCCAATACCCAGTTGAGATCCCAGGTGTAAGTAACCTAGAGTTCTTAAAAGCATCTGTTGACGCTCAGCGTGAAGCGCGTGGTGAAGGCGCTGTTTCTTCTGCAGACTTTCTGAAACTAGCTAAAGCGGCTTGTAAGCAAGTTAACTTACCCCTTGCTTTTCTAAAGCGTGGTGTTAACGAAGGCTTCTCTGGCGGTGAGAAAAAACGTAATGAAATCATGCAAATGCTTTTGTTACAGCCAAAGGTTTGTATCCTTGATGAAACTGACTCTGGTCTTGATATTGACGCACTTCAAGTGGTTGCTGAAGGGGTAAATAGTCAACGCTCTAGTGATCGCAGCTTTGTGGTTGTCACTCACTATCAACGTCTACTGGATTATATAAAACCTGACTTTGTACATGTTCTTGCTGACGGCAAGATAGTGAAAAGTGGTGATGCGTCTCTTGCTCTTGAGCTAGAAGCACAAGGTTATGCTTGGTTACAGCCAAGTGATGAAGAAGGACAAAACGCATGAGTGAATGGCTAAATCAAGCCATCACTCAAGCACAAGGTGTGAGTGATTGGCTTTCCCCTAAACGTGATTTGGCGCTGAGTGCCTTGGCTGATGTTCGTTGGCCAACGCGTAAAACGGAAGCATGGAAATACACCTCTTTGCGTCCCGTTGAAAAGTTTAGCAAAACTGCGCCAGCGTCTTTTTCTAAGGCTTCTTCTTTAACGCAAATCGATGGCTTTGAATGCCTAGATTTAGTGTTTGAAAATGGTCAGTTTGTTACTGATTTAGCTGAGCTAACATTACCTGAAGGTTTGTCTATTCAATTGGCGAGCCAAGCGGATAGTGCTAAGCAAGCTGACGTATTGTCTAAATTCTCTAGCATTAAGCCAGAGCGTCATGTTTTTGGCTTACTAAATGATGCCCTAGTGCAAGACGTACTGGTTATTGAAGTGGCTGACAATGTTAGCGTAGCACCAGCCTTGCGTTTGACTTCGATTTTAAGCCTAGCCGCTCAAGCTCACACCCGCGTATTAGTGGTATTGGGTGAGCATGCGAAGCTGACCGTGAGCGAACATTACCAAGGTAATGAAGAAAGCTTAAATACAGGCTTTGTTGAATACGAAATTGGTGCTGATGCTCGCCTTGAACATTATCGTTTTGCTTTGCAAACCGGTAAGGCGGTGAGTTTAGGGGGGAGTCACTTCCAATTAGCTGAACGTGCTGATTTAAATAGCACCTTGGTTGGCTTTGGTAGCGACTTATCTCGTGTTGATGTGGATATGGTACATGCTGGCGAAAATGCATTCGCTAAGATGAATGCTTTTTACTTATTAGACGGTAAAGAGTTGTTCGATTTACATGCCACGGTTGAACACGCTGTGCCACATGGTACGACAGAAGAAAATATTCGTATTATCGCAGCGGATCAGGCAAAAGCAGTTTTTAATGGTCGTATTCACATACATCGTGATGCACAAAAGACCTTGGCTGAACTGAATAACCGTAACCTCTTAATGTCTAATAAAGCAGAAATTAATACCAAGCCTGAGCTTGAAATTTATGCTGATGACGTGCGTTGTGCCCATGGTGCTACCGTCGCTGAAATCGATAAGAAAGCGTTATATTACATGCAGTCACGCGGTATTAGTCGTGCAAAAGCTCAAGTGATGTTGAACTTTGGCTTTATTAACGAATTGATTGATCAGATGCCAAATCAAGAATTGGCAGAATGGCTACGTCCGCAAATGCGTGAGAAATTCTCACAAATGGAAGTGAAATAGGCGAATAAAATGAGTTTTGATGTAACGGCAATACGCAAAGAGTTTCCCATCTTAGAGCGTAAGATAGATGGTAAACCTCTTATCTATCTAGATAACGCGGCAACGACCCAGAAGCCTCAGTGTGTCATTGATGCCATTGTTGATTATTACACTCAATGTAATGCCAACGTTCACCGTGGTGCACATCAATTGGCGGATGAAGCAACACGTCGTTTTGAAAATGCTCGTGACATCATTGCTCAATTTTTGAATGCTAAAGCGCGTCACGAAGTGATTTGGACCAGTGGTACAACTGAGTCTATTAACATAGTGGCCCATGGTTTAACTAAGCTTTTAAAAGCAGGTGATGAAGTTGTGGTAACCGCAATGGAGCACCATGCTAACTTGGTAACCTGGCAACAAGCCTGCTTGCAAGCTGGCGCCAGTTTACATATTGCGCCTATTTCAGACCTAGGTGAACTAGATCTTGATGCCTTTGATGCCTTGTTAAATGAAAACACCAAGATGGTGGCATTTCCCCATGTTTCTAATGCGCTAGGCAGTGTTAATCCGATTAAGCGTTTAACACAAAAAGCCAAAGAAGTAGGCGCTTGGGTATTGGTTGATGGCGCCCAAGGTGCTGCCCATGGCGACATAGATGTGCAAGACATTGGTTGTGATTTCTATGCTTTCTCTGCTCACAAAATATACGGCCCTATGGGGGTTGGTATCTTGTGGGGGCGTGAAGAAGTCCTTGCCGATTGGCCTGTCTGGCAGACCGGCGGCGAGATGATTTCTCGCGTAAGCTACTCAGAATCGAGCTGGAATGTTTTGCCTTATCGTTTAGAGGCCGGCACACCAAATGTGGGTGATGCCATTGCTATGGGGGCTGCAATTAAGTGGTACAGTGAGTTAGATCAAGCTGCAGTTCAAGCCCATGAGAAAGCGCTTATGATGAGTGCGACTGAACAAGCTATGGCATTTGATGGCTTACGTATTATTGGTAATGCACATCATAAGGTCGGTGCGATCAGCTTTGTGATGGATTCAGGTCACCCTGCGGATATCGGCTTCTTGTTAGACAGACAAGGCATAGCGATACGTACTGGTGATCATTGTGCTCAGCCTTTGATGGATAGGTTTCAAGTGCCTGGCACAGCAAGGGCTTCGTTCGCGGTTTACAATACATTAGAAGAAGTAGATGCTTTATTTGAAGCCCTACGTAAAGTCAAAACTATGTTGGCTTAGGAGTGTGATATGACAGTTTCTAGTTTTAATCCAGCACAGACTATTAGTCTAAGTGATGTGGCTAAAGCCTATTTCGCTAAAAAGATGCAGAACCAAACAGGTAAGTTGATTCGCCTGACAACTAAGGTAAGTGGCTGCACAGGCTTTGCTTATGTTCTCGATATGGCAGATAGTCCAGAAGCTGACGATCAGGTTTTTCAGTTTGATGAGCTAACGATAGCTGTTTCAACAGAAGCATTAGGTTTGGTTGCAGGTACTGAAATTGATGTTGCTCAAGAAGGGCTCAACGAAGTGGTGAAGTTTAACAACCCTAATGTTGTGTCTGAGTGTGGTTGTGGTGAGAGCTTTAGTGTAACAGATCAGGGCGTCGTCTAACTCGCCCTAAGCTCAAATGAATTGAGCCTTTAAAGAGAATTGATTTAATGCAAAAAATGGTCGTAACCCAAAGGCAATGCCCAGCACGAAGAGTGCCCAGTGGCGAGCCTACTATTATTGAAGAAGGCCAGTTTCTGACCATAAATCAAAGTTTAGGTGGGAATTACACGGTTACCTTTCAAGGTAATATGTTGCGTATAGATGGCACAGATGCCGATGCCATAGGACAAGAGCCAGAAGTACTTGAGTTTACTGATGCTGGTACAGGTGAAATCGTCGAAGAGCAAATTTGGCAAGCATTAGACAGCATTTTTGATCCAGAAATACCCATTAGCTTAGTCTCTCTTGGGCTAATTTATAAAGTTGAAGTAGACCAAGCTAGCAAGAATGTTCGTATTGATATGACGTTGACCGCACCTGGTTGTGGTATGGGGCCTGTGTTGGTTAGTGATGTGGATTATCGTGTTGCTATGGTGCCTAATGTGGAAACCGTTAAGGTCGAGTTGGTGTTTGATCCACCTTGGTCTCGTGAAATGATGAGTGAAGAAGCACAGTTAGAAGCAGGACTCTTCTTTTAACTGACTTTATTCTGATCCAAGAGGTTCACCCTCAGCATTGTTTCTCATACAATAGCGACCCTAGTTGATATCACAACTGGGGTTGTTTTGTTTTAGGTCAAGATTATATGGCCAAGACGCGACACCCATAACAAGAAAGTTGACTTGTTCCCGTCCTTATTGAAAGAGATTTTTACTGATATGTCATTACCTAGTACAACTGAAATTATTGAAGATTTGGAATTTTTTGACGACTGGGAAGACAGATATAAATACATCATAGACCTGGGTAAATCCTTGCCAGCTATGGATGATGAACTTAAGACAGAGCTTCGTTTAGTAAAAGGTTGTCAAAGCAGTGTTTGGATAGAGCCTGGCGAAGCGGGCGATCGAATGACATTCATTGTTGATAGTGATGCCATCATAGTACGTGGCCTTTTAGCTTTGGTTATGGCGGCTTACGATAATAAGACAGCTGCTGATATTAATGCGTTCGATATTGATGCCTACTTTTCAGAGTTAGATCTTGAGCGTCACCTAAGCCCGACCAGAGGCAATGGTCTTAAATCTATCGTGGCTAGAATTCAAGCGATGGCGAAAGCGGCACTGTAAGTCTTTTAATTCAAGTGTTGGTTTTGTTAAACCATATAGAACATATGATTTAAAGTAAGTTGGTACTTACTTTTATGGAGAGAAAAATGCGTTCCCCTGTTTATCTTGATTATTCAGCAACCACACCGGTTGATCCAAGAGTGGCTGAGAAAATGATGCAATGCCTTTCTTTAGAAGGTAATTTTGGTAATCCTGCATCTCGTTCACACATGTTTGGCTGGCGTGCAGAAGAAGCCGTTGAAGATGCAAGACAACAGGTAGCGGATTTGATCAAGGCTGATGCGAGAGAGATTGTTTGGACCTCAGGTGCAACTGAAGCAAATAATTTGGCATTAAAAGGTGTTGCTCATCAATACAGCAAAAAAGGTAAGCATATTATTACCTCCATGATTGAGCACAAGGCTGTTTTAGACCCTTGTAAGCAGCTTGAGCTTGAAGGTTTTGAAGTCACTTATTTAAAGCCTGATGAACAAGGTGTTATTCAGCCTGAAATGGTTCAAGCGGCATTACGTGAAGACACTATTTTAGTTTCTTTGCTTATGGCAAATAACGAAATAGGCATAGTGACTGACATCGCCAAAATTGGTGAGTTAACCCGCGCGAACGGTACTTATCTTCATGTTGACGCTGCTCAAGCAACAGGCAAGCTTGAAATAGATGTTGATGCCATGAAGGTAGATCTCATGTCTCTAACTGCCCATAAAACTTATGGACCTAAAGGTATTGGTGCTTTATACGTGCGCCGCTCTCCCAAGGTGAAAATTGAAGCGCAAATGCATGGTGGTGGTCATGAGCGTGGCATGCGATCTGGCACGCTTGCTACCCATCAAATCGTGGGTATGGGTGAAGCGTTTGAGTTGGCTAACCAAGATATGCAAGCCGATAAAGAGCGCATTACCTCACTTAGAGATAAGTTATGGAATGGCATTAAAGATTTAGGTGGTGTGCATTTAAATGGCCACCCTGAGCAAAGAGTTGCTGGGGTACTTAATGTGGGCTTTGCCGATGTTGATGGTGAAGTGCTTTTGATGTCACTGGGTGATATTGCTGTTTCTTCTGGCTCTGCTTGTACATCTGCAAGCTTGGAGCCTTCCTATGTGTTAAGAGCAATTGGTTTGCCTGACCAACTGGCGCACGCATCTTTGCGAATCTCTGTGGGTCGTTTTACCACCGAAGAGGATATTGATTTCACGATAGAAACCATCACTAAAGTGATTGGCAGTCTTAAGGGCTAAACTTTCGTTTTAATCAACTGAGTATAAGAATAAAAACGGGGCAATAAGCCCCGTTTTTTTATGTCTACTTAACTGTTTTTCCAACTGGAGAGTTGCAAGCAGTCTCCTTTGAACAGCACAGGATCAGTCGCACTATTTCCTTTCGTTAGCCACAGTTCTTTGCTGTTTTTTATCAGCTGCCATTGAGCGACACTTAATTTTTGTTTTTTGTTTGCGCTGACAAGAGGCCCTAAGGATACTTGCTGGCCTGTATTTTTATCGATCGCCCAAAGTGTCAGACTTTGGCTGTTATCAAGTATAAAATCTTGTTTATCGTCTGTGTTTTTATTCCACTGAATATGGAGTTCAGATTTGCCTGCTTCAGCACTTTTATAGGCACTAACAATTAGCTCAGGCAGGACTTGGTTAGATTCCTTGGTGGATGTTAAAACAGCCAAATAGCTAGGTCCTTGTAAGGCTAAGTTTGGGGTGGAGTCTGTTTGCTCAATGTTATACTGACCTATAAACAAACTCAGCATGAGCACTAAACTCAAGGCACTAATGCCGCGCCATAAAAATAAGGATTGCCACCAAGAGGGTTTTGTTTGTTCGCTAAAATCGAGTTCGCGACTCAGTTTTGCCCATACTTTTTTAGGCGGCTGGACGTCTTCAGTGCTGGTATTAATGGGTTCAAGACGATTTTGCCATTGATAGACTGCTTGTTCTAATTCCTTATCCATTTTTATGAGACGGATAACTTTTTGTTTCACCTTGGGCGATAAGGTTCCCAAGACAAATTGGCTAGCAAGATGAGATCGAATTTTAGGATTTTGATAGCGAGCGGCTAAGTTTAGTTTTTTAGGCATAATTCTAACTCCTTAAGCCCGCGCTTTATCCAAGACTTGAGCGTACCAATTGGAGTGCTTAGCTTGTCTGCCAGTTCTGAGTGTGAAAAGCCATGCACATAAGCCAATACGATGACTTGCCTTGGTTCTTGTTTTAGCTGATTTAAACAGTAATTCAGATCTCTTTGCTCCGATGCTCTTAAATTATCATCGGTCACTGCTGTGATGTCCGTTTCTTCTAATGGCGATTCTGGCCGACGACCTGTTCGTCTGATGTGATCGAGCGCAGTATTTCGTGTGATTTGGCTCATCCAAGCCCAAGCCCAGTTTTCACCTAAATCACTACGATATGAGTTAGCTTGGTGCCAAATTTTACTAAAACTCTCTTGTAGTATATCGGCGGCTATTTCTCTATCTGGAATCATTTTTAATATCAAACCATATAGTTTTGGACTAGTGGCTTGATAAAGTTTTTCAAAGGCCGTTTGGTTATGAAGACATACTTGCGACAGTAGTCTCTCAACCTCATGTTTAAAGCTGTTATCTTGTGTCTTACTTGTTATGGCGTCAAAACTCAAAATAGGTTCCTTGTAAGGCCCGATCAGCAGATCGAGCCATGGCTGACAATTGAATGTATTAAGGTTTTTTTGCTAAGTGCCAAACACCCTTAACACCATCTCCTGTGGTGTCCCCAGGTTTAGTATCCCTGATCCAAGTATAAAGCGGCTGTCCGTTAAGTGCCCATTGAAGACTACCATCATTACGCTCAATACGTGTATAGCTAGCAGGTTTTTGCTCGCCGTCTTGAACTAATAAAGGCGGCCAAAGGGCAGCACAGTTACCATTACAATTTGAGGTGTTTGCAGTGTCTTTATCAAAGGTGTAAAGGCTCATACCATTTGTATCTGTGACTAGTTGACTTGATGAAGCGTCCACACTTTTATTACTTGAGTAATAAGAGTCTGAGCTTGATGCGCAAGCAATAAGTGAATGGGCAAGACCAATGATGCAAACTGTTTTTAATAATACTTTCATGCTTTTTTCCATAGTGAGTGTGTTGTGTTCTATAGAAACGTCATCAAGTGTATTTTGGATGCAAAATATTTAAATAAATTTAATTAATTGATTATTTATCAAATAATCGTGAGAAATATCATCATCTTTTTTGCCTGTAATCTGAGGTAATAGCCATATTTTTCAGCACAGCTTATCGTCCATCCCATAGTTTGATTTGAGAGTTTGGATTGTTGCTCAGTTTTTGAAGGCTTTTCTATGAAGCCTAATTATTTGAACGTTTCAGTCTTGTAATCTGAGCCTTGTTCGATAGAGGAATACAGTGAGACAGATTTGTTTTTATAATCTCATCATGGCTAAAACTGGTTAAGTAGATAAGGTGTAAAGTGTTTGTATTTATCTTAATGTTTGAATTTGTCTCAATATTTTTATTAATGGCCTTCTGCTTTTTATTGGAGCTTGGCTAGCAAGCTTACTCGCCTTAATTTACTTCCCACCTTCAATTTTCCTCAAATCTTATAATCAAACAGGGATGCATTTTCATAATAAATGTAGGGATATGTTTGCCCTAAATTTATTGAAACTAACTTAGTTAGCTAAAGGATAAAGGCTAAGTTTTTGATATATATAATAAAATTAGTTTAAAGGACATCAGATGGATCAGTATAAAGAGCTAATGGAACATAATAGAAAGCTTGATAGGAAGCAGGATATTGTTCCTCCTAGTGGTCAATTTACTCAAGTTTGGGTAGATGATCAAAAAGTAGACGCGGTATTGGGTGAGAATATTTTAAGTGTGCTTTTTGCTGTTGGTAAAAATGCCATTACGCAAAATGATCATGCAAAAGTATCCGGTGCTTATTGCGGAATGGGTGTTTGCCACTGTTGTAATGTTCAAGTGAATGGGCGTCATAAACAGAAGGC
The DNA here is from genome assembly GCF_000153025.1 of Marinomonas sp. MED121. Classification (GTDB taxonomy): domain Bacteria; phylum Pseudomonadota; class Gammaproteobacteria; order Pseudomonadales; family Marinomonadaceae; genus Marinomonas. Next base: position 900,946 of record NZ_CH672429.1, on the reverse strand, counting down.
TTGCCAGACTCTTATTGAGCCAGGTATGCGTATCAATACGCAAAAAAACCGCTTAGAAGAGGGTTTTTAAATGTCTCAAATATCCCCCGTCGTGATTGTTGGAGCAGGTACCGCAGGTATTTCTGCTGCCGTTGAGTTAGCTCAAGCGGGTATTCATTCTATCGTATTGGACGAGGCCCCTAAAATTGGGGGGGCTGTATTTCGCGGACCTTACCGTGAAGCTATTGAATTACCACATTTAGATTCTAAGTTGCGTAAAAAAATCTCTAATATCAGACAACAATATCATGATCATCAAGCCTTCATTGAGCTTAGGCTGAATACTCGAGTATTAGGGCCAGCAGGTACTAGCAGCTTACTGATTAGACACAAAGAAGAGGTCAGCGAGCTTACTTATGAGCAGCTTATTATTGCTACGGGCTGTCATGAGCGAAGCGTGCCTTTTGATGGTTGGCAGATCCCTGGTGTCATGTTGTTAGGTGGCGTACAGCTCCAACTTAAATCTGGTTTAGTAAAGCCTGGTCAGCGTATGGCTGTGGTTGGAACTGGGCCATTATTACCCTTGGTTGCTTGTCAGTTGCATAAAGCCGGTGTTGACGTGCTTGGTGTGTATGAAGCGGGTAAGTTCAGTGACTTTGCGAAAGAGAGTCGAGCCCTTTTAAATCGTCCAGTGCTGGCATTAGAAGGAATGGGGATGCTGAGTTATTTAAAAGCAAATGCGATTCCTATGCATTATGGTCAAGGGATTGTGTCTGCCAGTGGTGAGGAAAGCCTGAATAAAGCGCATTTCGCTAAATACACGGATGACTGGTATCCCATTGAGGGAACAGGCACAAGCTTGGAGCTAGATTGTCTCGCTGTTGGTTATGGCTTTGTCTCACGTAATCAGCTTAGTCAGTTGTTTCATTTAGAGCATGATATTTGCCCTATTAGTGGGTTAAAACCACAGGTGGATGCATGGCAGCAATCTAGCCAAGATAATATTTATGTTGCCGGTGATAGTGTTGGTATTTTAGGGGGAGAGGGTGCCATGGTAGAAGGGCGTATTGCTGCTTTATCTATAGCCCAAACGCGTCAAAAAGTGACACCTGCCCAGGCCAATAACAAAGCGGATGAATACTTTACCTTATTACACAAGGTGAAAAGCTTTAGAGCTGGATTTGATCGCATTGGACGTCGTCGAGAAGGTTTATTGTCTCTGCTAACCCCTAACACAATCGTTTGTCGTTGTGAAAATGTGACTCGCTCTGCCATTGATAAAGTAATAGAGCAAGGTGTAAAAGACATTACCTCATTAAAAATGCGTACTCGAGTAGGCATGGGGGATTGCCAAGGCAAGACTTGTAATAGTTATTGCCAAGATAGATTAGGGCATGAACTTAAGAACCCTGATGTTGGCCATGTAAAACCACGTTTTCCACTTGATCCAATCCCTTTTTCTGCTTTATCTGATGGAGTGCAACTATGAGCACAAATATGAATAAAAAATACGACATAGTTATTGCAGGTGGTGGCGTTATTGGCGCTTCTTGTGCTTATTTTTTGAGTAAGCAGAAAGATTTAAAAATTGCTCTTGTTGATCTGAAAAAACCTGGCAATGCTTCTCGCGCCTCAGCTGGAGGATTATGGGCCATTGGTGAATCTGTTGGTTTAGGCTGTGGTGTGATTTTCTTTAATCGCATGACGATGCAACAAGCTGATGCAACAGGGGAAGACTTGCCCCCAATGAGACCGCATGTTCTGCCAGATTATTTTTTTGAATTTGCTTTAAAAAGTAATGCTATGTATCCCGGCCTTTGGCAAGAGTTAAAAGATAATCATGGTGTTGACTTTAAGTTTGAAAAAACAGGCTTGAAATATGTCATGTACGATGAATATGACAAGATGTATGCCGATTCTATCGTTGATCATATACCAGGTTTGATAGATCAAGTGAGCTGGCTAAGTGCAGAAGAGCTTGCTGAAGATGAGCCATATATTAATAAAAAATCCATTGGCGCGTTAGAGTTTAAGTGTGATCATCAGGTGAACCCTTATCGTCTTAATGAAGCTTACTTAGAAGGTGCAAGACAAAATGGTGTTGACCTTTTTCTAGAAACAGAAGTGCTATCAATAGAAAAGCAAGGTAATAAGGTTATTGGGGTTGAGACGGATGCAGGCTTTATTGGCTGTGAAACCTTAATCAATGCCGCTGGGAGTTGGGCAGCGCAATTAAGTAAAATGGCGACTGGCATCGAATTACCTGTATATCCGGTGAAAGGGCAGATTATTTTATCTGAACGTTTACCAAAAATTCTAAAAGGCTGCGTTTCTACAACAGATTGTTATATTGCGCAAAAAGACAATGGCGAAGTGCTAATTGGTAGTACCACTGAAGAAAAGGGTTTTGATACCACTAACACCTTGCCTGAGCTTAAAGAGCTAGTGAATGGGGCTGTGAAGTGTATTCCTATGCTTAATGATTTAAATATTAAGCGTTGCTGGGCTGGGTTAAGGCCGGGTACACCAGACGAGTTTCCTATCCTTGGTGAAATGCCTGGCGTTGAAGGTTATATCAATGCCTGCGGTCACTTTAGAACTGGGATATTAACTTCGGCTATCACTGGCAAGTTAATTAATGATCTTTATCGAGGGCTACCATTAGATATGGATATCACGCCATTTAAGTATGACCGTTTTTTGAAGTCCACTGACAATGAGTCCATAAAGGTAGGTGAAGCTGATCAAGAGGTTGAAATAGCTTAAGGGAGCTTCATTAATTCTTTTCACTCTTATCAGAAAGGGCCTTAAACAAGGCGAGGCTTGAACTTGGACTTGGTGTTTAGTGAAAGTGAGCATGTTTTGACCAAGTTTTACCTAAGGCCATATGTGTCATGTAAAAGTGAAAGGGATTATTCGCTGCCTTAAATTTACTTTTAAAAGCCAGCTATTGCTGGCTTTTATGTGTATTTACTATGGGATGATAATTAACCGCTTTTCTAAGAAGTTATTATACTTTTAGTCGGGGTTGTAACCTTTGTCGCTAATTCTTACTTGCCTTGGGAGGGTTTTAGTATGGTTCGGCTGATGATTATTTGCTTTTTAGTGATTTCACAAAGCCTGTTTGCAGATGAAGCCACAGATGACTTAGCTGATCAAAAGCTTCGTCTAGGTGGTGCATTTGTGACTTGGAATTATGAGGAATCAGGGCAAACTTATGCACCCATTTCATTTGAGGGCATACTTGATTACGTATTTTTTGAGCCTTTAGAATTATCGTTAAGAGTCGGTATGGGGTTTGGTGATGATGAAGGTGAAGAAACAAGCACAGATTCTGTTGGCGTTGACCTGTATAAGTCCTTCTATTTTAAACCCTATGTTAGCTTAGACAATATGAGAGTTTATGCGCTGTTTGGCTATGCGGATTATGATATTGATTCCAATACTAGCCCAGAAGCGTCTGGTGTGAGCTATGGGGCTGGGGCTGATTATAATTTGTTTAATGCGGCGAATGTTTTTTTCGAATGGCGGCAGTTGCCAGAAACAGAAAACATTGATTTAGCCTCCATTAGTTTAGGTTTAAGCCTGAGTTACTAGTTGGTTTGTTATAAACCTTTTTGTTTTAGGGTGAATGACATACTTAAAGACTAATAAGAGAGCCGGCAATTAGTGTCTACTTTATTGATACGGTGGTAGGTCACTTAGTCGCTAGGTTTTTAGTGCTTCATATTATGGAGTATTTCACAATATGATATTGAACGTGTGGCTAACTTTTGTTTTAGCAGTTAAGGTTTTAGACATAATGAAGTGAAATATCAATACAGAGTGAGAAAATGCTCGTTTTTTAGCGTTAGCTGCTTTTCGACAATATTGAGTTTTCTATTTTATGGTATGTATTCACCTCTAAATTAATAATTTAAATAACATTTAAAGGAACACGGTATGAAATTACGTTTATGGATCACGACACTTGTTGTTGCTTGTTTACCTTTTGCTGTAAATGCTGCAGATATTGAAGCAGGTAAAGCAAAAGCAGCTGTTTGCGCTGCTTGTCATGGTGCTAATGGATATGCAGCGATTCCTACTTACCCTCATTTAGCAGGTCAAAATCCAGCTTATATAGAACTATCTTTGAAAGCGTATAAATCAGGGCAAAGAACAGGTGGTCAAGCGGCTATTATGGCAGGAATGGCTGCGCCATTATCTGATGATGATATTAAAAACCTTGCCGCTTATTTTGGCTCTCTAAAATAAGCAATAAACGCTCTCTAATTTTTGAGCTAGAAATAGAAAAACGAATAAACCAGCATTTTACCATGCTGGTTTTTTTTATTGTTTAAGGCAAGTATAAACTGGCCGAATTCATCTAAATGAAGGATTGTGAAGAAAATTCCTTTGTTTAATCTAAAGGTTAACGTTTGACTAAAATCGCAATGAGTTTTGCTTTAATTAAAGTTCAAATAGGCCCTTCTTTCTGAGGTAAGGGGTGATACTTTTTACGATTAGCTCCACTAGAAAGTCAATATTACTCTTTAGATAAAGGGGTAAAAAAGAGGTAACTAAAGGGATATCTAAAGGAGTGATTAAGAGGTAACTACAAAATGGAAATAGCGTTTTATCTTTTTTATATGAATAAAAACAATGGCTTATGTTTTTTTCTACAGCGTTTTTATTAACTGATAATAATGCTTGTTATTCGTTTATCTTAAAGCCGCTTTAACCCGAAAAAGCTGATAACAATATTGGACGCTATTTACGCCTTTCCTAATTTAAATACGCTTCTGACAAATGTTACTTAATGTAACTGCCTTGTTTTATCATTTCAAAAACACCGCTTAATTATCCAAAACGACTAAAATTGAATAATTAAAACAGTCGAAAAAAAAATGCCTCAGGATAATAATTCTGCAAATGAGTAATTATCCCTCCCTAATTAAAGATATGAAGTGCTTATGTTTGCTGAAAATATTGAAACCAGAAGGCCCGGAAGGCCGCTAAAAAGTAATAATGACGATGATAAAAATCAATCACGTAAAGCTTTGCTGCAGGCCGCAAAAGAGCTATTTTCAAATGCGCCTTTTGCCAAGGTGTCAACGCGTAAAATTGCTGAAAGAGCTGGGGTGAACCCTGCTTTAATTCGATATTACTTTATTAACAAGGATGGCCTTTATCAGCAGATGCTAGTGGGCATGGCTGAAGAGTTGCAAAATAATATTATGAACTTTGATTGGACAGAGGCTTCAAGCCCAATTGAGCCTATTGTTCGTTCATATGCCGCTATGTTTGAAAAAGAGCCTGGTGTTGCCAAGCTGATTTTTAGAGAGCTCTTATTGAATGATGAAAACAGTCGCTCAAAAGTGATTGATTTGGTGATACGTCCTGATAAAGAGTTCGTGCTTAAATTTATGAAGTCCCCACATTTTAAGCCCCTTAAACCTGGTGTAAACCCCGTTTTTCTTGTCTTACATATTATGGGGAGTACCGTGCTGCCTTATTTAATGAAAGAGACGATAGAAGAGGTAGAAGGGGCACCTTTAACCAGTGAGAGCTTTGAACAGATGATTCAACAAAGTATCCAATTTATTGAAACTGCATTTATTAATCAGGAGTAAGCTTAAGTGAGCCTGTCTAAAATATTAAAAACAAAAATAATGTTGCCTCTTGCCTGCTTGGCTGGCATTGCTATTTTGATTATTTCTAGTCAAAGACCTGAACAAATTACAATAGATACTGACCGTAAAAAAGGCCCTTTAGTGAATGTTGAGCTAGCCAAAGTTGCTCGGCTAGACCCCGTCGTGACAGGCTTTGGCCGTGCTAAGCCTGTGACGACATGGGATGCCATAAGTGAAGTGAGCGGTAGGGTTATTTATCAGCATCCAGAGTTAAAAAATGGCGCCTTTATTGCAAAAGGTACTTTAGTGCTAAAGATAGATCCTGTTGATTATGAATTAGAACTTGCTCAAAGCCAGGCGGATTTACAAACTCAAAAAATGGAGGCTAGACGAGTGGCGTTGAATGAGCAGCAATACCAGCGTTCATTGCAAATAGAATCCAGTCGCCTTGCTCTAACCAAGAAAGAACTTGACCGAATTGAAACATTGCAGAAGAAAGGGGTGGCCTCCAAATCTAATTTAGAAGAACAGCGTAATGCTGTTTTGTCACAAGAAAAAGTGGTTTGGGATCTGCAAATGCAACTGGATACTATCCCCACAGATAAAGCCGTAAGTCAGGCCAATATTAAAGTCGCACAAGCTAGTCTTGCTAATGCTGAACGTAACTTGGCTAGGACAGAGTTTAGGCTGCCATTTAATGCACGAATTGGAGAGGTAAATACTGAGTTACAGCAAGTGGTTAATCAACAGGAGTTACTGATATCCGCCCATGATATGTCATTAATGGAAGTGACAGCTAATATGCCAATCGCCAGCTTTGTTAGCTTAATTCGAGAAGTGAAAAGTGAAACAAGGAATCAGTTTAGAGACCTTAGTGGCTTTAACTTTCGAGCCGATATTACGGCCAGATTTGGCAGTGGCATGACAAAATGGAAGGGTAAAGTAAGTAATATTCGTGATGGGATTGATGCGTCCAGTAATACCATAGGTGTGACGGTAGAAATTGAAAATCATTTAGCTGATTTTGACCCTATTGACTCTCCTCTTATGGTGAAAGACATGTATGTTCAAGTGGATGTCTCTGCCCCAGTAAAAGAGCAAGTTATTATTCCTAAGCAAGCCGTTCATGGGGATAAGGTTTACCTTGTAAATGAACAAGGTGAGTTGGTAATTCAAACGGTTGAACAGGCTTATACTCAGGGTGATTATACTGCGATTAGCCAAGGTATTAAGGCGGGAGACCTTGTTGTTGTAACGGATCTTATTGCCCCCGTTAGTGGTATGCCTATTCGAACCTTTGTACAAGGACAAGAATAATGATCCGATTTTTTGCGACTCACCCAACCGCGGCTAACTTGTTAATGTTAGTTTTGATCTTGCTGGGCTTGAACTCCCTGTCAAATTTAAAACGAGAAACATTCCCTGACTTTAGTACTAATGCCATATCTGCCACGGTTGTTTATCCTGGCGCAACACCAGAAAGTATTGAAAGCGCAATTTGTATTCCTATGGAGGATGCTGTTGATGGTTTAAGCAATATTGATGAAGTAAGCTGCGCTGCCACTGAAGGTCTTGCAAGCTTAACAGTGGAAATGAAAGAAGGGGGTGACTTTAGTAAGTTAATGAGTGAAGTGAAGAATGAAATTGATGGTATTAGTACCTTTCCAGAAGATGCTGAAGCCCCTTTCATTCTAGAAGCTAACCGAACGGATGCTGTTATTGATCTTGCGATTCACGGTGAAAATATGACCGTGTCTGAGTTGAAAGAATACAGCGAGTCAGTGAAGCGTAAATTAAAGCAAGAACCTGGCGTATCCTTAATTGATATTAAAGGTTTCTCTACTCATCAATTACAAGTTGAAGTTTCCTTGCCTTTGTTAAGGCAGGTTGGTCTATCCATTAGCGACTTATCTGATGCTCTATCAAATCAGAATATTGAAGCGCCAAGTGGTGAGCTAAAAGATGACAAAAGAGCGTTATTAATTCGCGTCGATCAGCAGGAAGTGACGGCGGAAAAGCTAGCTCAAACTGTGGTGTCTGCCAGTGAAGCCGGTGGTCAAATTCTATTGTCTGATATTGCAATTATTAAAGATAATTTTGAGTTAGATGAAGATAAAATTTGGCAGGATGGAGAAAGAGTTGCTCTTTTAAAAATTAATAAGAACAAATCTCAAGATGCAATCAATATCGCTGAAACAGTGACTGATTTTGTCGCAAGAGAGCAAGCAATAGCCCCATTGGGCATCACATTGGTTTTATCTAACGACCAATCTACGATTATTTCTGATCGATTAAGTATGCTGATTGAAAATGGTTGGCAAGGCATACTGTTGGCGTTTGTTGTGATGTGGCTCTTTTTCACTTGGCGTTATGCATTTTGGGTTGCAATGGGATTGCCTGTTTCCTTTTTAGGAGCGCTTTGGCTGATGTCTATGTTAGGGGTCAGTATTAATATGATTTCTATGGTCGCCATGTTGATAGCCATAGGTCTCTTGATGGATGATGCTATTGTGATTGCAGAAAATATTGCGTCACAAGTGGCTTTAAATAAAAGTATTGATGAAGGGGTGGTAAAAGGTGTTAGCTTAGTTTTCCCCGGAGTTGTGTCATCTTTTTTAACAACATTAGCAATCTTTGGTGGTATGGCATTTATATCTGGCACCATAGGGCAAGTGTTGAGAGATATCCCCATCGTGCTTATTCTTACCTTAACTGTGTCCTTGGTTGAGGCCTTCCTAATACTACCCAATCACCTAGCACATGCTTTACATGGTCAACCTAAAACTCAGGTTAAACCAAATATAATTGCTCGTTATAAAGACAAATTTATTGATGCATTTGAGTCTTTTAGAAACAAGCAGTTAGTGAGCACATTAGAAGCCATTATTCGCTTTCGATATCTGTTTGTCGGTTCTTTAATAGGGCTTCTCTTTATGTCTGTATCATTAATGGTAAGTGGTACTTTGGCGTTTAAGGCCTTTCCTAATACTGAAGCGGATATTTTAGAAGCTCGATTAATTATGCCCCCGGGTACTTCATTGGTACAAACAGAAAAGGTAGTAGAGCGTGTGGTGGATGCTGTTTATACCTTGGAAACAAGCATGCCAAAAGAAGGCGCTGATAAAGCATTAATTGAGCATGTCACCGTGGAGTTTAACAGCAATGTGGATGCTTTTATTAATGGTGCTCATGTAGCAACAATCAAAGCTGAATTCTTAACAGTTGAGGAGCGCTCTCCAAGTATCTATCAAATTAAGCAAGCATGGTATGACGCCATTGGAGAGGTGCCTGGTATTGTTGAGCTGTCATTAAAAGAGCCTTCCAACGGGCCGGCAGGTTTAGCGATAGATATTCAGCTTCAAGGGAATGACATGCAACTAATGCTTGAAGCGGGTAATAAAATTTTAGCAGAGGTGAATCAATATAAAGGGGTTTCTAATGTCATGCTTGATGTTAGACCGGGTAAGCAAGAGCTTGAACTTAAACTCTTACCTGGGGCTTTGTCGTTAGGTGTTAACGCTGCCATGTTAACTGATCAAATTGGGACTGCTTTTAATGGGGTGAAAATTGATGATATTCAACGTGGTTCTGAGCAGCTTGAAATAGAACTTAAGCTGTCAGAGCAAGATAGACTATCACAAAGTCAATTAGAGCAATTTCCTATTAGGCTCAGTGATGGTAGTGAAATCCCCTTGTCTGCATTGGTTGAATTTAAATATGAGCGTGGATACTCTCGCATTAATCGAGTCAATGGAATGCGGACTTTAAGTGTCATTGGTGATGTGGATGACCAAGTATTAAATACGAATGTGCTCTTAGCCCGTTTATCGGACACAATCTTGCTCGAAATAGAAAAAGATTATCCTAGCCTTAACATTAATCTTGAAGGTGAAAGCAAAGAAGGTAATGAAACATCTGGCTCTATCGTGGAGAAATTTATGATGGGTTTAGTGGGGATTTTTATCATTCTTAGCTTCCAATTTAGAAGCTATGTTGAGCCTGTTATTGTGATGGTTGCCATTCCTTTGGCCCTGATTGGTGCTTTATGGGGGCATCTCTTTTTAGGTTATAATATGACTATGCCAAGCATGATAGGTTATGTGTCGTTGGCTGGCATTGTGGTTAATGATTCTATTCTTCTAGTGGATTATATAAAGCGTCATATAGCAGAAGGTGTTTCGGCGCATATTGCGGCGGTTAACGCGTCTAAAGCTAGATTTAGAGCGGTGTTTATTACCAGTGCAACAACTATTGCAGGCCTTGTGCCCCTGATGTTTGAAACCAGTACACAAGCACAAATTTTACAGCCTCTGGTGGTTAGTATTATCTTTGGTATGATTACCTCAACCTGTTTAATCCTGTTCTTATTGCCTAGCCTGTACGTCATTTTAGATGATTTTAATTTGGTTAAAAAACATTCAGACCATGCATGATAACGATCAAGGAAGACACTCTAACCTTTAGCGTGTCTTTCTTTTTCTCACTTTTAATGTTTCTTTTTTGGGCTCGAACCTGACTTTTTTGCTCTTTTCAAATTAAACTCAATCCCTCGTTTAAATCTCATTTGTTGCTAAACTTAAAACCAATAGAGCAAGCCTATTTGATCACTTTAAAAAGGTTTAATTTATGGTGTTTGCGAGATACCTTGTTATTTTCTGCCTTCTCTTGATAGGAGGAATTCAAGCTAATGTGCTTTCAATTACTCATATCAGGCCTGATGGCCATGTTGATAAGCGTAATGCTTATTTTACGGATTTACTCGAATTGGCCTTAGTGAAAAGCCAAAATAACGAAGGTGACTTCCAGTTAGTTCAATCAAACCTTGAAATGAATCAGTCTAGAGCCCTTAAAAACCTTGAGTATAAGCAGAATATTGATGTTGTGTGGACCATGACCTCTATTGCAAGAGAAGAGCGATTAATGCCTATTCGGATACCTTTGTTAAAAGGGCTATTGGGATATCGAATTTTTATTATTAAAAAAGGGATGCAAAAGGTATTTTCTGCTATTGATAGTGTGGCTGATTTACAAGCTCTTGCTGCCGGCCAAGGCGCTAGTTGGCCAGATACTCAAATCCTAAAAGCAAATGGGTTTAAAGTTGTAGAAGCCAGCGAATACAGAACTTTGTTCAATATGTTAGAACGAGAGCGATTCGATTATTTTCCTCGCGGTGTCAATGAGCCTTGGGCAGAAATTAAAGCCCATAGGGAAAAGGGGCTGGTTATCGAAAGTGACTTGATTATTCAATATCCTGCGCCAATTTACTTTTTTGTGAATAAAGATAATTTAGAGCTAGCTGAACGTATTGAAAGAGGCTTAAGAATTGCAATTAAAGACGGCTCTTTTGAGTCGTTTTTCGTAACCATCCAGCTAATAAAGAAATTTTTAATTTAGCAAATATTCAAAATCGCCTTCTTTTTAAGTTAGACAATCCTTTGTTGCCGGAAAAAACGCCGATTAATGACGCTTCTCTCTGGTATCAAGGTGATTAGCTGAATTTTGTGATCTTTTATTAAATAGATAAGCAAGTAAAACCGCTAAGATTGGAAGGCCATGAAATAAGCCAACAACCATACCTGGGTCAAGGTGCTCAAATGCCATTGCGCTAAAAAGCATGCCTACACCAAATCCGGTATTTTGCATAAATGCAATACAGCTAAATAAAGGAAGTCTAACGGCATTGCTTGTTTGCTGAGCACGCGTAATAAAACACACTTCAGATATGCCATCACCTACTCCCGCGATAAAAAATGCAAAAAGTCCAAATAATAACTGAGTTTGGTTAAAGGCAAATATAAACCCTGATGACATTAATATAACGCCAATTAAAAAACTCATTTCCATTCTTCTAAACGAAGTCGGTTTAGTTGAGGGGATGGAAATTAAACCAATGGTTTTACTGAGAAAAGCACCGAGCAATTTGCCGACTGCCCAAATTGAAATGATATAGCCCATTGCTTGAGCGGGGGATTGATCGTCAAATACCTTGGCGATAATAGGAAAACCGACGTTGTGGGAAGCGCTACCTAATGTATCTACTAGGGTGATGACTAGCATCGCCTGCAAAATGGGAGTGTCTTTTAACGCGAGAGATAGCTTTTTAAGTGCTGGTTTTAGGGCGAGGTCTGTCTGAGTTTCGTTTGGTGTATTGGAGTCTAATCTTGTTAATAAAGCGATAAAAAGTGCGGCAATAAGATAACTTGCAATATTGAGCATAAAAACAAAAGAGTAATCAAGAAGAGCAATTAATAATCCTGAGCTTAGCGCCCCAGCTATCATGCCGATTGATGACAAACTGGTTATCCAAGCATTGGCTTTACCAAGGTTGCTTTTACCAACAAATAGCATCAGTTGACTATTGAGCCCTATATTAAACCAACTATTTGTAAGACCCAGCATAAAGCCAATAAGGGGGATTAAATTTAGATGATACTCTTGAGGTAAAAGGAGCAACAAGGTGAGGCTAGCAGCTCTTATTAAATCGCAAATGACTAAAACTAACTTTCCCTTAAAGCCTTTATAAATTGAGTTAGCAACTAGGCTTGCTAGCATTCCCGCAAACACCCTAGCCGCTAAAAAAAAGCCAACCATTAGTGGGCTGTTGGATAAAAAATAAACATATGAGCTAATGGCGACCATGTTCATAAAGGCGCCAAAATCAGAACTAAATTTAGCGATTAGGATAAAGAAAAGATTTTGATTCTGAAGGGATAAGTGCTGCTTGTATCTTAGACTATGTCGCTGCATGTTTATGTCGTCCTGTTAAGTATCTCATACTTATTCCTTAAGTATGCTTTGAGTTTATTTGTCTTTTGGTGAATTAAATTTTCATTCAGCTTTCTCTCTATAAAAGGTGTTTTTGACTTTAATAGATTAGGGAGGCGTTAAACTTAAAGCTTAATTGAGGGTTTTGCTAGCGACTCATATTTTAATGGTGGTGGTCTCAAAAATTGCACCTCTCAGTGCCTAGGGAGCCTACGAATAAGTCTTCCCGCCTCAGCGTGTGAATAAAATCACTTGGATTTATGGCGAGGGGCGCAACTTAATCGTTATGCTATTGATAAGACTGAGAAGAGATGACTTAACCGCAGGTTCCCAAGGGTTAAGGCTAACTTTTTGATGGGTATGCATCCTTCAAAAACAGCTGTGCCTCTTGAATGGCTTTATCTACCTTACCTTCCATTTCTAAGCGTTCTACTTGAGGTAGATAAAAAGCCATATCTACTTCATGCCGTATGTATTTAGGTGGCAGTTTATTAAGGGTTAAACAGATGAGGTCAGATATGTAATTATCTGACAGGTCTTCCTCGAAGTGTAGATTGATGTAATCCAATACAAGGTGTTCATAATAATTGTGGATGCTGTTATCAAGTCTCATGAGATCTATGCCTTTAGAAATAAAGCGATTAAAAGTGATGCTAGGGAAACTGCGATTAAGTCACCTCTTCTCAGTCTTGTCAGAAAAAGTGTCAAACAAGGCGTCGCTTTGACGTAATGTAGGTACCTTTCGAGAAGTGACAACACAGGTTGACCCTTTTTCTGAAAGACCCGAAGGGCGTGGTCTAAAAGCCCTATCTTTACGTTGAGGGCCTTATCAATAGAATCACTATTAAGTTTCACCCCTCGCCATAAATCTAAGGGCTTTTACTCATACGCTGAGGCGGGAGGACTTATTCGCAGCTTCCCTAGATAGATAAGTATAGTTGCTCTGAGGCAATAAGCTTGGCTAGGGGAACGTGTTAAACAAGGCATCGCTTTGCACTTAATTTAAATAAATTAGTGTAGTTGCCTTTCGAGAAGTGATAACACTGGTTGATCTTTTTTCTGAGGTGTCGAATCGTTATTATTAAAATGTCATGCAGGTATTATTCACAGCTGCCCTAGCGGGTTAATTAGACCCAAAGTGATTACTTGTTCAGCAACACGCCTGATTTGTTTTTATAATTTTCTCTTTAATCGTCGTTTTTAGAAAATAAAGTGATTATTTACATACAACTTTCATAAATAGATGCGTATAATCTGCGCGCTTATCATTTTTTGGAAACTGATAGGTATTAAATCCGTAGGAATTACCTATCAATTAATTAAATTTTTTGGAGTTTAAAATGGCTGTAGAACGCACTCTATCTATCATCAAGCCTGATGCTGTTGCTAAAAACGTTGTTGGTGAAATTTACTCTCGCTTCGAACGTTCTGGTCTTAAAGTTGTTGAAGCTAAAATGGTTCAACTAGACGACGAATTGGCTGGTGGTTTTTATGCTGAGCATAAAGAACGTCCTTTCTACAAAGACCTAGTTGGTTTCATGACTTCTGGTCCTGTAATGATCTCTGTTCTTGAAGGTGAAGGCGCTGTTCTTCGTCACCGTGAGCTAATGGGTGCTACTAACCCTGCAGAAGCGGCTGCTGGCACATTGCGCGCTGATTATGCTGCGTCTATCGATGCTAACGCTGTACACGGTTCTGACTCTTTAGAGTCTGCTGCTCGCGAAATCGGTTATTTCTTCGGAAAATAATTGCTTTTTTGCAGCGATTTAACTTATTAAACTTTTGCATTGTATTCGTTTGATAAGTTATGAATCTCCTAAAAGAAGCAGGCTTTTGCCTGTTTCTTTTTAGAAGCTTCTGAAAAGGATTTTCTTTTTCAGAAGCTTTTTTGTTTTAAACTATTAATACCTAATGCTGAATGTTGGCAAGTGACATGACTATGACTGATGTTAAAAAAGTAAACCTATTGGGTTTACCACCTAAAAAAATGATTGAATTCTTTGAGTCAATTGGCGAGAAGAAATTTCGTGCGACTCAGGTGTTGAAATGGATTCATCAAAAAGGGGCTGATGACTTTGATCAGATGACTGATGTCAGTAAAGCGCTACGCCATAAGCTAAAGGACATTAGTGAGATTCGTGCCCCTGAGGTGGTGTCTCAAAACATCTCAAATGACGGCACCCGTAAATGGATTATTCGTACTGAAGGGGGTGGTAATAATTGTGTTGAAACCGTACTAATTCCTGACGGTGATAGGGCGACATTATGTGTTTCTTCTCAAGTCGGTTGTTCATTAGATTGTAGTTTCTGTTCAACAGGAAAGCAGGGCTTTAACCGTAACCTGACACCCTCTGAAGTGATTGGGCAGGTATGGGTTGCGATCAAATCCTTTGGTCCTTTTGATCCCAATGGCCCTCGTCGTGTGACTAACGTGGTCATGATGGGAATGGGTGAGCCTTTGATGAACTTTGAACCTGTTGTCGATGCGATGACGCTGATGATGGATGATAATGCTTATGGCATGTCTAAGCGCCGTGTCACCTTGAGCACATCGGGTGTTGTACCTAAGATTTATGAACTCGCTGAGCGAACTGATGTTTCTTTGGCTATCTCTCTTCATGCACCAACCAATGAGTTACGTGATGTTTTAGTTCCTATCAACAAAAAGTACCCAATCAATGAATTATTAGGGGCTTGTCAGCATTACTTGACGAGTTTGCCAGATAAACGCCATATCACGATTGAGTACACCATGATGGCGGGTGTGAATGACAGTGAAGAACAAGCAAGAGCTCTCTCTAAACTATTAAAAACGCTAGAATGTAAAATTAATCTGATTCCTTTTAATCCATTCCCTAACTCAGGTTATGACAAACCTTCTAATAATCAGGTTCGCCGATTCCAGAAAGTGCTAGCAGATGATGGTTATACCGTCACAGTAAGAACCACACGTGGTGATGACATTGATGCTGCATGTGGTCAACTGGTAGGCGACTTCCATGATAAAACCCGTCGCAGCCAGAAATATATTGAGCTTAAAGAAGTTCAGGATTAGAACGCTTGTTGAATTAGTCATGCAAAAGGTTAATTTTCAGATAAGATAAGAAATCACAACCAAAATAAAAATTCACCGTATTAGACTGACAAGGATGTCGATGATGCGTATTTTACTTTTAATAAGTGTGTTTCTTTGTGGCTGTAGTACAGGATTAAAGACGGTTTCTACAGCATCCTACCCCACTAAAAATATGCTGCAAAAGCTCCATTTTGCACAAAAGTATCTGGCTTTATCGTCCCACCATCAAGCCGGTGAAATTTTAACCTCATTCACTAACAATGAAGTGGCATATCTTGATAAGCATTCATTAGATTATGCTCGTTTAAAAGGTGTATATTTAACACAAATACGCCAGTTTAGCTCAGCTCAAAATCATTATAAAAAGATGCTTGAAATTCATCAAAATGATGCGGTGCTATTAAATAATTTTGGTATTTTATTATTGAACTTTCATCTTTTTGATGAAGCGTGTGAATACTTTAAAAAGGCTGTTTTATTATCTTCTCAAAACTCATTTTCTGGGCTTATTAACCTTTCAAGGTGTGAACTAGGGCTAAAAAACGTGGATATGGCCAGTTTATACCTGAAACGAGCGAAAGAAATCAATAATTTACCCTATATAGGTTTGCTGACAGAGCTCAATCTTGCTTTAATACTGGGTGATTTAAGTGGGGCGCGTCAATCTTACAACAAAATCCAGGCTGAACAAAAAATAGCTCCTTACATCGAGCATAGAAATGAGTATGAATGTCTATTGTTGCAGTACAACGCAGCGGAGTTAGACTCAACATATTACTCATCTTCGCGACCCCCTTTTGCCTGCGTCGTTCAAGGTATTGAATATGGAATCTGGAATTCAAGAAAACAATGAAAATAAGATCATTGTTAATATAGGTAAAGAACTACAGCGTAAACGAAATGAGTTAAATCTTGATGAGCGTCAGGTAGCGACTCAATTAAAGATTCCAATTGAGCAAGTAAGAGCATTAGAGTCAAATCAGTTTGATTATTTTAGAAGTGCGACCTTTGCTCGTGGTTACCTAAAAAACTATGTTCGTTTAATTGAATTAGATGAAGATAGAATTCTAGGTGCATTTGATGATGCTTTAGATGATGAGCCGGGTGTTCAGCCGATTAACAAAAATGGCAAACAAGCACAGATGGCTGATCCTATCGTTATTTTGGTGTCAGTCGTTATTGGCGCTATGCTTATATTTCTTGCGTTTTGGTGGCCTACCATGATGCAAAAGTCTCCTATTATTTCGACTCGGCCTGCAATTCAGCCAAACAATGAAGTGGTACAAGAAGCACCACGAGTTGCTGAACCAGAATTAATTGCTACTGAGACACCCGTTGATACGACTGAAACAACCCCTTCGGTTTCAACCCCTGATGAAAGCCAGAACTTAACCTCTACTGACGTTGAAAAAACGGATGAGGCTACTCCTGTAGAGACTACGCCAGTTGTGGCTCAGGTCGAAGACGAAGATGCGGATGTTGTGACCGGGTTATCTGCAGAAACAATCGCTATTTTAAAAGATGCTGGTGTTAATCCCGATAATATTTCGTTACCTGCTAATGAGCCAAGTTTGGCTGAAAAAGCTGAAATTGCAGCCAATCAACCTCCTTTGTATGATGATGATCTAGTCATTAACTTTAGTTCTGATTGTTGGACTGAGGTGAGGGATGGTAATGGGCGTATTCTTTATTCCGGTGTTAAGACGGCTGATTCCAGTCTTACATTAACTGCCCAAGGCCCTTACAAGGTTGTGCTTGGCTTTGCTGGCGGTGTTTCCTCTCTTATTTATAAAGGTGAAGAGTTCGACTTTTCATCTTTCACTCGAAAAAACCTAGCTCGCTTCGAGCTTAACTAGAGAAAGTTATGCACTTTGAATCTCCAATTAAACGACGTCAGTCTCGCCAGATCATGGTGGGAGACGTTGCTGTAGGTGGCGGTGCGCCTATCAGCGTACAGAGTATGACCAATACTGAAACCTGTGATGTTGACGCAACGGTTGCTCAGATTAGAGCAATTGCGGATGCCGGTGCAGATATTGTTCGTGTTTCAATTCCATCAATGGATGCGGCAGAAGCATTCAAAAAGATTCGACAAGAAGTTAGCACGCCTTTGGTTGCAGATATTCACTTTGATTACAAAATTGCCTTAAAGGTGGCTGAGTATGGTGTGGACTGTTTAAGAATTAACCCTGGTAACATAGGTAGCAAGGAACGCATTCGTTCTGTGGTTGATGCTGCTCGTCACCATGGTATTCCTATTCGCATTGGCGTGAATGCCGGCTCCTTAGAAAAAGATTTACAAAAGAAATACGGTGAACCAACACCTGATGCTTTGGTTGAGTCTGCTTTTCGTCAGATAGGTTTTTTTGATGAGCTAGATTTTCAAGAGTTCAAATTGAGTTTGAAAGCATCTGATATCTTTATGACAGTGGAAGCTTATCGAAAAATCGCTAGTCAAATTGATAATCCACTTCATTTAGGCATCACGGAAGCGGGTGGTCTGAGATCTGGTACGGTTAAGTCTTCTATCGGCCTTGGTATGTTGCTCATGGATGGCATAGGCGATACCTTGCGAGTTTCTTTGGCGGCTGATCCTGTGCAAGAAATCAAAGTCGGCTGGGATATGTTACGTAGTTTAAAATTGCGAAATCGCGGCATTAACTTTATTGCTTGTCCAAGCTGCTCTCGTCAAAACTTTGATGTTATTAAAACCATGAATCAGCTAGAAGAGCGCCTTGAAGATATTAAGGTGCCATTAGATGTTGCTGTTATCGGTTGTATTGTTAATGGTCCTGGTGAAGCCAAAGAAGCTGATTTGGGTTTAGCCGGTGGTACGCCAAATAATATGGTTTATGAAGATGGTAAACCTTCTAATCAGTTACAGAGCCATGAAATTGTCGATCAGCTAGAAAAGCAAATTAGAGCAAAAGCTGAAGCGAAAGAAAAAGAACTAGATCAAATTATTGCAAAAGCATAGATGCACTAGCAATTTAAGGAATACAAAGTGGCACGTAAAATACAAGCAATTCGCGGCATGAACGATATCCTGCCGGGACAATCCTCAGTTTGGCAATACCTTGAAGCCAAGGTTGCTGCTGTCGTCGATAGTTATGGTTATGATCAGATTCGTTTTCCTGTGGTTGAAAATACAGATCTTTTTAAACGTGGTGTGGGTGAAACAACCGATATCGTTGAAAAAGAAATGTATACCTTTGACGATAGGAATGGTGATTCGCTTACTCTTCGTCCAGAAGGCACAGCAAGCTGTGTTCGTGCAGCAGATCAAGCAGGTCTCTTGTTTAATCAAGTGCAACGACTTTGGTATGTGGGACCTATGTTCCGCTATGAAAGACCACAAAAAGGCCGTTATCGTCAATTTCATCAAATTGGTGTAGAAACCTTTGGTATGTCATCTCCTGATATTGATGCCGAATTAATTATTTTGACAGCAAGGTTGTGGCAGCAATTAGGTTTGCTTGAGCATGTTGAACTTGAATTAAATACGATAGGCACAGCTGCAGCTCGTGAAGCTTATAAAGCAGCACTTGTTGAATATCTAACACAATTTAAAGATGAGTTAGATGAAGATAGTCAGCGTCGTTTAAGCTCAAATCCTTTGCGTATATTGGATTCTAAAGATGCTCGCACTCAGGAAATTCTAAATGATGCGCCTGACCTGGCTGATCATATTGATGATGAGTCACGAGTTGAGTTTGAACGTCTGCAAGCTATTTTAGCGGCAAATAATGTTTCTTTTAAATTAAACAGTCGTTTAGTTCGAGGCTTAGATTACTACGGTAAAACAGTATTTGAATGGGTAACAACCCATTTAGGCGCCCAAGCAACTGTATGCGCCGGTGGCCGCTATGATGGCTTGGTCGAGCAGCTTGGTGGTAAAGCAACGCCTGCTGTGGGGTTTGCTATGGGCATTGAGCGATTAGTTTTATTGCTTGAAACGCTAGAGCTTATCCCTGACGACGCAAAGCCTCAGACGGATGTATTTATCGCGAGTATGGGTGAGGCTGCTGAACTGGCAACCTTTACCTTGGCAGAGCGATTACGTGAAGCTGATAAAGGTTGGCGCATTCTACGTCATTGTGGTGGTGGTAACTTTAAAAAACAAATGAAAAAAGCAGATGCATCAGGTGCTCGTTTTACGCTTATTATGGGTGACAATGAAGTGGCTGAAGGCATATGCCAAATAAAAGATATGAGTACGGGCGAGCAAAAAAACTGTGTTATTGATGCGGTGGCAGATTACTTGTCGACTAAAGATCAAAATTGAACTAAATCAGTTTGTTGGGTACTAACCCAGAAGAATGAGATTGCATTCAAATGCAAATAGAATAAAGAGGATAGTTAGGTGACAGAGCTAAAAACAGAAGAAGAACAGATAGAAGCCTTTAAAACTTGGTGGAAGAAAAATGGTACCTCCTTGGTATTGGCAGTCTCATTAGGTGTTGCTGGATATTTTGGCTTTCAAGCTTGGCAGCAAAATCAAGAGAACCATCTTGCAGAAGCCTCTTCTTTATTTGAGTCTATGAGCCAAGCTGCCACTGATTTGAGTCAAGACGAAAACTTAAAAACTGTGTCATTTATTGCTGATCAACTCGTCAATGATTTCGATGACACTGGTTATGCAACATTTGCCCATTTATTGCAGGCTAAGGTCGATGTTATTGGTGAAGATTATGATGCTGCAATAGCTAGATTAAACGAAGCGAAAGAAAGCACAGATGATGTCACCCTAAAAGCTATTTCTGATTTACGAATTAGTAAAGTATTAGTGCATCAAGGTGAGCTTGATAAGGCCCTAACGCAATTAGCAAATATTAGTTTGACTGAATTCGATAGCCTAAAGCTTGAGTTGAAAGGTGATGTACTGCTTGCGCAAGGTAAAGAAAAAGAAGCAAGAGACGCTTATCAAGCGGCACGTACTGCTATGTCGTCACAAGCGCAGAATCCTTTGTTAGATATTAAACTTGAAGATTTAGTAGAGAGTTAAAATTCGTGAAAAAGCTGTCTATTGTATTGGTTTTGTTTAGTGCTATTTTTTTACAGGCTTGCTCACAAGTTCGTCTCCCTTTAGCTGCACCTGAAAGCATGGAGAACCTTGTTGATTTAAGAACAAGCTGGCGACGTGGCGTGGACGGTGCTTTTGGTGAGTCTAGTGAAGGCTTTAATATCGTCCTTGAAGATAATGCTTTGTTTTTAGCCACTAAACGCGGTGTGATATATCAGTTAGATGCAACGGACGGTCATAGAATTAAGCGCACTCGCATTGAAACACCTCTTAGTGCAGGTTTAGCAAAAGGAGGCGATTTAGTTTATGTCTCTACCTATGAAGCTGAGCTGATAGCCGTTTCTTTGTCTCAAGATAAAGAAATTTGGCGAAAAACCCTTACCTCAGAAATTCTATCTGAGGTGGCTGTGGTAGCTGGAAAGCTTGCAGTGCAAACATCTGACGGTTGGTTAAGTGTATTAAATGCTAATACTGGTGAAACACTATGGCGAACAAAAGAGACAGTGCCAGCTTTATCGGTAAGAGGTACGAATGTTCCTGTTATCGCCAATGGCAAAGTCATGGCGGGTTTTGCTAATGGACAATTAAAAGCTTATAGCTTGCTTAACGGCAAACCTGCATGGTCATTTGAAGTGGGTAAGCCTGAAGGTAAATATGAAATTGAGCGACTTTCGGATCTTGATGGGCGTTTATTACTTTCTGGTGAAACCCTCTTTTCGACCGCTTATAATGGTACAATTAGTGCAATTAATATCAGCAATGGCGATGCTTTGTGGCAACGCAGCATTCCAAGTGCGCTATCAACCGCTATCATAGATGATCTTGTGATTGTGATTGATCAAGATAGCAAGATATATGCGTTAAATGCTAAGTCTGGCAACCTCGTTTGGGAGCAAGATAAACTGCTTGATAGAGATCTCAATTCGCCTGTTGTGTTTAACGAGTATATTGCAACGGTTGATCGAGGTGGCTATGTACATCTGCTTGATAAAGACTCAGGTGAGATCATTGCTTATAAATTGGCAGATGAAAACTTACCAGTAGGCAGTCGTATGGTGTCTAATGGTGAACAATTGTTTATACTTACGCCAAATGAACATGTAACCGCTTTGACTTTCTAATTAAGTTTGTTGCGAAAGCTCTTGCTTCCTCTTTGATAAAGTCGAATAAGGTTTTTTAAGTGGCTAGTGTCTTCATATGAGATGCTAGCCACTTTGTATTTATAAAGGTAAAAAAATGATTCCAGTTATTGCATTGGTTGGTAGACCCAATGTTGGTAAATCCACTCTGTTTAACCAATTAACCCGTTCTCGAGATGCGCTTGTTGCTGATTATCCCGGTCTAACTCGTGATCGTAAATATGGGGATGGTCGTATTGGTGAACATGAATTTATTGTTATTGATACTGGCGGTATCAGTGGTGATGAAATGGGGATTGATGAAAAGATGGCTCGTCAGTCCTTACTTGCGATTGAAGAGGCAGATACCGTTCTTTTCCTTGTGGATGGACGCCATGGTCTAAACCCAGCTGATGAAATGATCGCCAATCATTTACGCCGTTCTAATAAACCCACTTTTATGGTGGTAAATAAGACAGATGGTATTAATGAAGACGTTGCCTTAGCGGACTTTTACAGCATAGGTTTAGGAGACCTTCATCCTATTGCTGCATCCCATGGTAAAGGTGTACATAAACTCATTGATATCTGCATGTTACCTTTTGCAGAGCAGGTTCAAGAAGCGAAAGGTCAGATTGATATTGAGTCAAAAGGGACGCGTATTGGTGTGATAGGTCGACCTAATGTGGGTAAATCTACTCTGGTTAACCGTATGCTAGGTGAAGACCGTGTCGTTGTTTATGATATGCCTGGTACGACTCGTGACAGTGTTTATATCCCCTATATCCGTAATGAGAAAGAATACACCTTAATTGATACTGCAGGTGTTCGTCGTCGTAAACACATTAAAGAAGCGGTTGAGAAGTTCTCCATTGTTAAAACGTTAAAAGCCATTCAAGATGCTAACGTTGTGATTGTTGTGATTGACGGTCATGAAGACTTGGTTGAACAAGATTTGCATATGATAGGGTATGTAATCGATGCAGGACGCGGCCTTGTTATTGCTGTGAATAAATGGGATGGACTTGATCAGTATTCTAAAGAGCGAATTAAAACAGAAGTTGAGCGTCGTTTAGGGTTTGTTCCTTATGCTAAAGTGCATTATATCTCAGCGCTTCACGGTACGGCTGTTGGTAACTTGTACGATACCATTGATGAGACCTATGAGTCTTGTTATGCAAAATGGTCTACTAACCGTCTAACGCGCATCATGGAAGACATTATCAGTGAGCATCAGCCTCCGCTTGTAAGAGGGCGAAGGATCAAGTTACGTTATGCTCACCAAGGTGGCTCTAACCCGCCTAGAATCGTTATTCACGGTAACCAAGTCGATGCCTTACCAGGTAGTTATAAAAAATACTTAGAGAATAAGTTTCGCCAAGTGCTTAATATCACAGGCACACCTATTACTTTTGAGTTTAAGAGTTCTGAAAACCCTTATGCCCCTAAAAAACATTGGCGTACCGGTACTGGTAAAGGCTAATTGAAGCTTTAAAATAAGTTAGCAATTCTATTACTGATATACCTTCTTAAAAGCAGCTAATTTATAGCTGCTTTTTTTATATGCGCTTTTATGTCATTAAAATAGCAATTTTTTAACATTTTGATTGTCTAGCATAAATGTTATTTCTATCTACTCAATTTTTGAACGGATGGGAATAACGCTCATGGTGCTATCTAACACCATAAATAAAGGAGCCATAAATCGATACTTTCCTCTGGCGTCAGATGTCTCGACTCCTGATTATGTTAGCTTTGAGTATCCGTTAAATCATGGCAAAAGATTGGGTGTCATTCGACTTAATCCGTTTAGTTTAACTAGGCTTACTGCTATTAATAGTTTAAGGCAGCAGCTAATCGCTTGGAAAAAAGAAACTAGGCTTCTTGCCATATGGTTTGAATACGATCAAACAAGTAGCAGAGGCTTGTTTGCGTTTGACTTTGTGAATGATGCATTAGGCAAGCAAAATCAAATGAAGCTTTCCCTTAAAAGGCTAATTGATTGTATCCAGGATGATTCAAAGTTAACCCTATTTTGGCAAGAGAAAGGAGCAAACAAGCAGGTTGTTAGCTTGATTGAAAATGCTCATCTTCGTCTTGGTACTTCTACTAAGCCCCCACTTAATAAGAGATTTGTGAGTAACCCGTTTCAACCATCTCTTTTGCGAAAGACGTGTCTGTCTCAGGCGTATTTACCTGAAGAGTATCAAGTCACTTGTAAAAGGCATCTTTTCCTTGAACGGCTTTCCAATTATCCATGGAACGATGAGTCCTGTAAAAACCTTGAGCTAAACCTAAAAAAGTTAATAATGGGCTTTTCTGCTAAGGCATCTAACTGACTATTTTAAAAATAAGAGGTTAAGAGGTTAAGAGGTTAAGAGGTTAAGAGCTTAAGAGACTAGTGATAAGCCTATCTCGTGGGAATTTGAATGATCTCTCTTGCACTTTAATCGTAGAGGGAATTTGTTACTGAATCCTTGGCTGTGCTTTTTAGAACTGTGTCTATGTGTGACAGGGAAGTGCTTTAAAGTCTAACCTTATTTAATCTAATCCTTCTTTTTGAGCGAGCTTAGCTTTGTAGTCATCTAATACTATTTTTAAGGCCTTAATCGCTGTTTTTTCATCTATCTGATTCTCTTCTAAGATCTCGATTAAATCGACAGCTAATTTTATATGTTTTGGGGCATTATCTAAGGGCATTTTGGGCTCATTAACGTTTGATTTTAATTTAGTGGAATATACCATAGTGACCATCAAGGATTAAAAAAATCATGTTTGGATTAGGGTATAGGTTTGCAAAATAATAAATTTTGGATAGAAAAGTGGCAGACAGGACAGATTGGTTTTCATCTAGAGGAGGTGAATCCGCTGTTAATTGAGTTTTGGCCTAAACTTGCTCAAGGTAAGACGGTTCTAGTGCCTTTATGTGGAAAAAGTAAAGACCTTGTTTGGTTAGCTCAACAAGGCTTAAAGGTTGTTGGTGTAGAGCTTTCTGAGGTCGCTATTAAAGATTTTTTTAAGGAGAATCGGTTAACTTACAATCGAGCGCTTGAAAACGGAGTGATGTATTATCAAGCAAAAGAGCTAAGTATTCTGCTTGTTCAGCAAGACTTCTTTGAATTTAAGCAATCGGATTTTGATGCTTGTTATGATAGGGCTGCCTTAGTTGCTTTCCCTGCAAATATGAGAGTTGCTTATAGCCAGCATCTCAAGAGAAGGCTAAAGCCAGATGCTATAATTTTATTAGTAACCCTTGATTATGCTTATCAGGATCAAAATAAACTGGCGCAGAGCCCACCTTTTAATGTGTGTGATGAGGAAGTGGCAAATTATTGGCCTTCACAGCTTAGCCCTGTGTTTGAGCAAAGCCTATATGAACTAAATTCGAAATATGCAGCTAAAGGCTATCAATTCTTTGATGAAAAAGTCTGGCTGATAGGCTGAAGATAATAAAAATTGACCCTATTACCCATGCATAAATCTGAGCCTTCACTAAGGTCTGCTTTTTCAGTTACTTCAATTGTGCAAGATGTCATGTGGTTTTCATCTTCTTCATGACATTAAGCTATTAGCGATGCTATTTATGTCATAAAAACAGGCAGTATTTCTCCTAAATAAAGGCTAAACCAAGCCTATTCATCAACATTTCGTACATATTTTCAATTCTCTCCTATCTATGTGCATATTCATCATAATATGTGCACATTTATCAAATTTAGCACCAAGATTTGCCAAATTCGTAAACACGAGGGAAGCGTCTTAAATGCTATTTTAATTATTTTTTTAAACGCTATTATATCTCTCATCGAACGACAACTTACTTTTTAAATAAAGTGTTTAACAAAATTAAATAGGAATATGAAAATGAAAAAAATTATCTCTTCAACTTTAGCAGTAGTAGCATTTGGTTTAGCAGCAAACTCAGTTCTTGCAAGTGATTATGCTGATGAAGTAAAAGATATTCAAAGAAGTGTATCTGCTATTAAAAAGCAATTGGATCTTCAAGATGTTCAATATAATGAAATTAAAATTGAAAATGGTTTAAATCGCTCTCAAAAAGTTAAAGCACTAGAGCTTAAGTATGACTATTTAAGAAATCAACTTTAATAATATATTAATTTAAATATAGGTGATTAAAATGAAAAAAATTATTTATCCAGCTTTGGCTTTATTAACTTTTGGTTTAGCTACAAATAATGTATTAGCAAGTGATTATGCTGATGAAGTAAGAGATGCTGAAAGAAGCGTGACAGCTATTGAAAAACATCTTGATAGTTTAAATATTCAATATAACTCTATTGAAATAGAAAGCGGCTTAAACAGATCTCAGGAAGTCAGGGCTTTAGAAGCTAAGTACGACTATTTACAGAATCAAATCTAAAAATATTAAAGGTGAATGTTATGAATAAAATTATATCCTCAACATTAGCAATAGTCGCACTTAGTGTGTCTGCTAACAGTGCAATGGCAACTGATTATGCTGATGAAGTAAGAGATGCTGAAAGAAGTGTAACAGCTATTGAAAAACATCTTAATAGTTTAAATGTTCAATATAACACTATTGAAATAGAAAATGGTTTGAACAGGTCTCAAGAAGTTAGAGCTTTAGAAGCTAAGTACGACTATTTACAGAATCAAATCTAAAAATATTAAAGGTGAATGTTATGAATAAAATTATATCCTCAACATTAGCAATAGTCGCACTTGGTGTGTCTGCTAACAGTGCAATAGCAAGTGATTATGCTGATGAAGTAAGAGATGCTGAAAGAAGTGTAGCAGCTATTGAAAAACATCTTGATAGTTTAAATGTTCAATATAACACTATTGAAATAGGAAATGGTTTAAACAGGTCTCAAGAAGTTAGAGCTTTAGAAGCTAAGTACGACTATTTACAGAATCAAATTTAAAAATATTAAAGGTGAATATTATGAATAAAATTATATCCTCAACATTGGCTCTAGTCGCACTTGGGGTGTCTGCTAACAGTGTATTAGCAAGTGATTATGCTGATGAAGTAGAAGATATTCGTTTGAGTGTATCTGCACTAGAAAGGCAATTAGAAGTAATGGATGTTGATTATAACCTAATTGAAATTAAGGCAGGTTTAAACCGTTCTCAAGAAGTGAAAGCATTAGAGAGTAAGTACTCTTCTTTGCAAGAAATCTTCAATAATGTTCATAACGCTAATTAAAATTTAAGGTATTTGAAACATGAAAAAGATAGTTTTTAGTAGTTTTACCATAGCGGCGATATCTCTCACTACTACATTAGCTTTAGCTAGTGATTATGCTGATGAAGTAAAGGATATTGAGCGAAGTATCTCTGCTATTGAAAAACAACTCGATAGTATGGATGTTAATTATAACTCTAATAACCTTGAGTTTGGTTTAAATAGATCTCAGAAAGTGCGAGAGTTAGAGTCTAAGTATGAGTCTTTACAGACGATATTTAATAATAACTATGTTGCATATTGATATGGGGTGCTTAAGGAAAGCTAAGTTTACTTATTAAACTTAGCTTCTTTGCTTTTTAAATAAAACTCTCAAACTCTCAAACTCTCAAACTCTCAAGCTCTCAAACGCTCAAACGCTCAAACGCTCAAACTCTCAAACTCTCAAACTCTCAAACTCTCAAACTCTCAAACTCTCAAACTCTCAAACTCTCAAACTCTCAAACTCTCAAACTCTCAAACTCTCAAACTCTCAAACTCTCAAACTCTCAAACTCTCAAACTCTCAAACTCTCAAACTCTCAAACTCTCAAACTCTCAAACTCTCAAACTCTCAAACTCTCAAACTCTCAAACTGTTAATTTATGAAAAGTATCTATTAGTATTAATAGCGTATGTTTAATTGTTGCTTAATGTTCATGATTTATAAAATATTGTAAATAACAAGAAAGCGCTTTTCTTATAAACAAAACTTAAGCTTAAGAGTATATAATATGTTTAATTATTAAGGCTTAAGGAGGCTCTGTAATGAATTTTAATATGCTAGGGCTTTTAAGCCTGATAATGATAAGTTTTTTCTCATTTAACGCACAAGCTAAATCATCCACAGAAAAAGAAATGTATGATTTAAGGGTTGATATTAGCGTTATGGAAAAAAAGCTACATTCAATGGGGATAGATGTAAATATTAATGAAGTGCCAAAATATGGATCTCAATATTTACAAGACCATGCTTTGAGGTCAAAGCAAAA
Source organism: Marinomonas sp. MED121 (assembly GCF_000153025.1). Lineage (GTDB taxonomy): Bacteria > Pseudomonadota > Gammaproteobacteria > Pseudomonadales > Marinomonadaceae > Marinomonas. The sequence continues at coordinate 873,173 of NZ_CH672429.1, read as the reverse complement.
CAAGCTTAGAAAAATGATAGAAAATCTCGATTAGGCGATTGGTTATAAAAAAGCTATATTATAACAATATAGCTTTTAAGAATTGGCCGATAAATATTTGGTTAATTTGCTAAGCTAGGTCTTAGCAAAGGAATTCGCTTTCTCAACTCATTTAGCATCAGGCTAGCCAATATTATCCCAGTTAAATAAGTTAAGGATTCAGGTAGAAGCTGATGTTCCATGCCAACTAGTGGTACAACATCAAATTTAAATACTGCTACGAGGTAATCCGTTAGCCAGCCAAAAAAGAGTGCTCCCCCTAATACTCCTGATAAGTATCCAATTAAAGAACGTTTACCAAGTTCTTTATACACAACACCTAATGTTGCAATGTTAGTAGCGGGTCCTGCCATCATAAATACCAGTACTGCTCCTGGTGATATTCCACTTAATAGTAATGCGGCGGCAATGGGTGTTGATGCCGTTGCACAGATATACATAGGAATGGATATAAGCACCATAATTAGCATAGCGAAAATACCACTGCCCCAAGTTTCTAAAAAGCTAGCAGGTAGGTAAGTTTGAATGAGCGCCGCAAAAAATAGCCCTATCATTAACCAAATACTTATATCCTTGACTAGGTTTGTACTAGAAAACTTAAGGCCAGAGATGAGTTTTTGGTTAAAACTGAGCGGCTGCTCATGGTTTGCTCTTTTATCGGATGAACTTAACTTACTTGATGGATTGTTTTCAATTGCTACTTTGTTTGTGCTACAGCAGCTAGAAGTAGCTTCCTGTGCTTGCTTTTGAATAACGGCATCTTTAGTCGAACAACAGCTACTGGTTTCAACCTTTGACTTACAGTTTGGCTGGTTTGTTGTTTCTGTGGAAGCAAGGGGAGGTAATTCTTCTTTATCACGACCAACCAATAAGCCTGCAACTACGGCGCTTGAAATGGCTGCAATAGGTCGAATAACTGCCATAAACGGGCCTAACATGGCGTATGATACTGAAATAGAGTCAATGCCTGTTTCTGGCGTAGAGACTAAAAATGACGTCGTGGCTGATTTAGATGCGCCAGCTCGTCTTAAGCCAATGGCTGCAGGGATGACACCACAAGAACATAAAGGAAGGGGGGCACCTAAAAGTGCTGCTTTAAAAATGGGCTTACTACCTTTTCCCCCTAATTGCTTTTGCATCCAGCTCATAGGTACAAAACTTTTTAAAACGCCAGCTAATATAAGCCCAAGTAGCAGCCATGGTGCTGAATCTAAAAAGAGTGCGATAAAATTTTCAACTAATAACATGCTAAAGTCCTATTTAAATAATGATCAGCAAATACATCCTGTTAATGCTGTTTAATGTGGTTTTTTGGGGGTGGCCAGTGCTTCTAAAATTGTGCAATGAAGTGCACTTTCAGAACCGCCACAGCAGGCGTCAGACAAGCTTTGTAAAGAAGACTCTAAGCGCTCTAGTTCAGCTAGCTTTTCTTTTACTTGAGCCAATTTATCATCGACTAATTGTTTAGCATCGCCGCAAGTGCGGTTTGATTTATCTAAATTAATAGAAAGTAAGTCAGCAATTTCTTTGAGGCTAAAGCCGACAGATTTTGATGTCAGGATAAATTCAAGTCGGTTTTTGTCAGCTTGGGTGTAAAGTCTATAACCTGCCCCTGATCGCTTTGAGGCTTGAAAGAGACCATTCTTTTCATAGAACCTTAGGGTATCAGCACTGATATTACATAAGTCTGCTAGTTCACCAATTTTAAACATAGTGATTACTCCATGTAGTCAAGATTAATATCAGTATAAACCCTAGACTAAGATCTAAGGTCAATAAGCTCGTTAAATTAAATGCAGTTTGATTTAAGAGTGTCAGTTTTTCGATGATATGCGGGCTTAACCTGCTAATTTTTCACTTTAACCTGAATGAAATATTGAATAGGCCTCTATTTGAAGAAATTTCTAGGATTAGCCTAAAGCCAAAATTGACAAGTTTTCCTTGCCTATATATGGTCTCTTCACTGGCTTAATTTAGCCTGTGGTTTTCAATTTAACTGGGCTAATACATGACCTCTTTTTTACACCTAGAATTCCCTTTTACTGCCGTTGCAGGCCAAGAAAACTTTAAATTAGCCCTGACTCTTGCGGCGATTAACCCTTTGTTAGGTGGAGTGCTTGTCAGTGGACCAAGAGGGTGCGCTAAGTCGACTTTAGCAAGAGGGCTTGCTCATGTATTACCCGATCCTGAGGCACCTTTTGCAACCCTACCATTAGGGGCCAGCGAAGATCGCCTACTAGGAACGCTTGATTTAGATAAGGTACTAAAAAGTAAAGAGGTTGCTTTTCATCCCGGCCTATTAAGTAAGGCCCATGGTGGAGTGCTCTATGTGGATGAGGTCAATTTATTAGCAGACAATTTAGTTGATCAACTTTTAGATGTGGCGGCAAGCGGTGTTAATCGGGTTGAGCGTGATGGCATTAGTCATGAACATGCGGCTAAATTTATACTTGTCGGCACTATGAATCCTGATGAAGGTGAGCTCAGACCCCAGCTTCAAGACAGGTTTGGCCTGATGGTTGAACTAGCAAATAACTATAGTTTGGATGAGCGTATTCAAATTGTTAAATTAAGAGATGAGTTTGATCAAAATGCACAAGCTTTCTGTGATAAATATAGAGTTAAGCAGAAGAACCTTAGGCAAAGTATTGAGATTGCTCAGCAAAAATTACCCCACATTGAGTGCAGTGATGAAATACGATTATTAATTGCTAAAGCCTGTTTTCAAGCAAATGTTGATGGGGTGAGAGCGGATATAGTCTGGTTAAGAGCAGCAATGGCATATACTGCTTGGCGAGGTGGGAAAGCGGTTACTCGTGCTGATTTAGATATGGTTGCAGAGTTAGTATTAGCCCATAGACGACAGGCCGACTCTTCGCCACCTGATTCAGGTAACTCGACAAATCAGCAGGAGAGTAAAAGCCCAAACCAGGCACAAACACAAACACAAACTAATAATAGACGGCCTGAAAGCTCAAAATCTCAAGGCGCTCATAACCCTCACAGCCAAGCAGAACAAGGTCATCAAGGAAAAACGGATAGCGAAGATAAGGACACTCCTCAAGCAGATGATGACGATTGGGGCAGCATGCCAGCTCAATCTCAAGCTTTAGATAAGAGTATTCAGTTTGAATCACAGACACGGGTAAAAGTTAACAAGGTTTTTTCGACGCCGTTTGCACTGCAAGACTTTTTCGTCAGCAAAGGTGAAAATGCCCAGGGAAGAAGTCAAACTAAAAGCACACTGAGTAAATCTGTAAATTGGCATCAAACAATCACTCAATCAATTGATACAGAAGGCTTTCAATGGCCCCCTGAAAAGTTGCATCGGCATAGAGCAAAAACGGGCCAAAGTATACTGCATCTTATTTTGCTTGATTGTTCGGCTTCAATGTTAGGTCACGCTGTTTTTGCTAAAGCAAAGGGCGCTATTTTAGATATTACGCAACAGGCTTATTTAAAACGAGAACAAATCGCCATGTTTATCTTTGGTAATAATGAAGTAAAACAAATACAAGCAAAGGTAAGAGCCCCAAAAGATATGAGCGAATTCTTGAATAATATTCAAGCCGGTGGTGGCACACCATTTCGAGATGGCTTATTGCAGGTCGCTACTTGGTTAACCCGCTATTATAAGCAATCCCCAACGAGTCAGAGCCATACTTATATTTTTACCGATGGGCGCACTCAAGCGGATGTCACTGATATCGAGCTAAAGGGGAACTGCAGCCTTATTGATATCGAAGCCAGTGTGATCAAAAGAGGCAAAGCACAGCAACTTGCTCAAGCAATAAATGCTGATTATTTTACAATTTAAATGAATAAGCCACTTTCTAAGACAGGCTTAGGGTTAATATTAAACATATTTTGGGATGGTTTTGAGTGAATGACCAAGTGAAAGAGAGTATTTCTTGCCCTGCATTATTTTTATCTGCACCTGCATCTAATCAAGGTAAAACAACCATTACAGCGGCACTTGCGAGGTACTTTTCTAAGCAAGGTAAAAAGGTGCATGTGTTTAAAACTGGACCAGACTACCTAGACCCTCAAATCTTAGCTCAAGCATCAGGTAATGCGGTTGAGCAGCTTGATATTTGGATGGCGGGTGATGCTTATTGCCAACAAAAATTTTATGAGGCGGCTAAGCTTGCTGATCTTATTTTAGTTGAAGGGGCCATGGGCATGTTTGATGGTGAGCCATCAAGCGCCGATCTTGCCGCTCGTTTTAATATCCCGCTTGCTATCGTAATGGATGTCAAAGGTATGGCGCAAACGGCTGCGGCCCTTGCATCCGGTATGGCTAATTTTCGTGATGATATAGAAATAGCCGGCTTAATTGCTAACCGTTGTGGTAGTGAACGTCATGCTCAGCTAATTAGAGATGCTCTGCCAGAAACGCTGCCTTTGCTCGCTAGTTTAAAACGTGATGAGGACATTGTTTTACCCGAGCGTCACCTTGGTTTAGTGCAAGCAAATGAAGTAAAGGGGGAGCTTGAGCAAAGGTTTGAGGCGGCTGTAGATTGGTTAATGCAATCAAGTGATAATCAGCTTTTAGATTTGCCTAAGCCAGTTAGCTTTTTCCCCGCTGAGTTAGACACTCATGAAGAGCATCTGGGGCTATTAAAAGGGAAAACCATTGCTGTGGCCTCAGATGCTGCCTTTAGTTTTATTTATGATGCTAACCTTAAATGTTTAACTGAAATGGGAGCTGAAATATGCTTTTTCTCCCCATTAAAAGATAACGTCTTACCGGCAGCGGATGCACTTTGGTTACCTGGAGGGTATCCTGAACTTCATACTCAAGCATTGGCAGAAAATCTTGCTATCAAGCAAGAAATTCAAGATTTTTTTGCCCAAGGAAAAGGTATTTTAGCTGAGTGTGGTGGTTTGCTTTATAGCTTAGAAACCCTGACAGATTTAAAGAATGATACTTACCCTATGCTAGGTATTTTAGCCGGTGATGGCGCTATGCGAGGTAAGCGAGGCTGCCAAGGTATGCAAACGGCGATACTACCTCAAGGTGAAATCAGGGCCCATGCGCACCACAGGTCTCGAAGTAATAACACACCAGAACCTATTAGTTTTGGTCGCCGTCAAAGACATCCAGCCCCGGGTGAAGCGATTTATCAAGAACAAGGCTTAACAGCCAGTTATTTACATCTATTTTTTCCGTCTAATCCGGTGGCTGTCGCGGCCATTTTTAATCGAGCTTAATCACCCATGTGGCCAGAAAGTAGCGAAGAGGTTAAGCCTTTGAAAACAGGGCTAACGACGGGATGTTGTGCAACCGCCTGTTGTGTCGCTGGGGCCCAAGCTTTGTTATCTCAGTCTGAAAACCTTGCTCGAAAAGTAGAGGTTAGCTTGCCGAAAGGGCAAGTGGTGAGCTTAGACATACTTGCTTATCAAGAGATTAGTGGGGGGATAAGAGTTAGCACGATCAAAGATGCCGGAGATGATCCTGATGCTACCCATGGAGCGACTGTCTTTGTTGAACTGATACTGACAACATCCGAGGGGGTTACATTTGAAGCAGCCGAAGGCGTCGGGACAGTAACAAAAACAGGTCTAGTGCTAGAGATTGGCGAACCTGCTATTAACCCTGTACCAAGAAAAATGATGCTTGAGCATTTGTTAAAATTGGCTCAAGAAACTGCTTATCTAGGCGGCTTTTTAGTTCGAGTAGGGATAATAAACGGTGAAGAAATCGCGTTAAAAACCATGAACCCGAGGTTGGGTATAATGGGCGGATTATCTATTTTAGGTACCACGGGTATTGTTAGGCCTTTTTCGTGTGCTGCTTATATAGCTTCTATTCATCAAGGGATAGATGTGGCAAGGGCCAATGCTTTTACTCATCTTGCTGCTACCACAGGTAATGCCAGCGAAGAAGCGATAAAAGCTCATTATCAGCTACAAGAAACAGCACTCATTGAGATGGGGGATTTTGTTGGTGCCGTTTTAAAGCATATACGTAAACTAGAAAAGCGTGATCAAACATTATTGAAATTAAGTATCTGTGGTGGTTTTGGTAAATTGACAAAACTTGCCAATGGTCATATGGATTTAAATAGTCGTGTTTCAAGTATCGACTTTGATCAGCTGGCGCAAATAGCGGCTGACCAGGGGGCTTCTCAAGCGTTACTGTCAGACATTAAGGGTGCGAATACGAGTATTCAGGCTTTGACCCTGTGCAATGATGCCGGTATTGACCTTGCGCTTTCTATTTGTCAAAAAGCGCTTATCTTTTGTCGACAATACATACCTGCTCATATTGAGCTTGAGATATGGGCCATTAACCGCAAAGGAGAGTTTGTTGCCATGGCGCAGGAGCCAGCAAAAAAATGAAAATACTTTTGTTGGGTGGCACCGCTGATGCGAGGCGTTTATGTGACAATCTCATTCAGCAAAAATTTGATGTGACTTATAGTATTGCAGGTTTAGTGAGAACGCCGACATTAGATTGCCCTGTTTTAGTGGGGGGCTTTCGAAAATTGGGAGGGTTAACTGAGTATTTATCTAGGAACCAAGTAGATTTAGTCTTGGATGTTACTCACCCTTATGCAAAAAAAATGAGTGATCAAGCCGTCTTATCTGGTCAAGCGCTTGGGGTGCCTGTTTGGCGTTTTCATCGACCTGCTTGGGAAAGAAGCAATCAGGATCAATGGCACTGTTATCATGATTTTGAACAGTTAGTAAAAATGCTCGAAAACTATAAACGCCCTTTATTAAGTGCAGGCCAATTTAGCTTAGAAGAGTTAACGCGTATTAATGCACTGGCAAATATCGAGCATATTGTGCTGCGTACAGCGGTAAAGCCTAAATTTTCCTATGAGAGACTGGCTAAACTTCATTGGTTAAAGGCAATTGGGCCTTTTTTTTACCAAGATGAAAGTTTATTGATTCAAACGCAAGATATTGATGTTATTGTAAGTAAAAATAGTGGTGGTAGTGCAACATCGGCAAAACTGCAAGTAGCTAACCGCCTTATGTTAGCCGTTCTTATGCTAGAAAGACCTAACTTAATGGGACCCGATAAGTTATTTAATTCACTCGATGAGTGTTTTGCAGCAATAAAAAAATACAGCCATTCCCAATCTAAGTTGGGATAATACGGAACATGATTTTTGAAATTTGAATACGAATTAAATCCGCAGGCGATTGAAAAGGACAGTTTTCGTCAAATTAGGTCTTTGACAGAGTTAGAGGCATTTAGCCTAGATGAACAGCAGGTCGTTATGCGTGTTGTTCATAGCATTGGACTACTAGAAGCGGCTGAACACGTTCGCTTCAGCCAGAATGCATGTCAGTCAGGCCGACAAGCTTTAGCGCAAGATGCCCCGATTTTATGTGATGTTGAAATGGTTAAGCAAGGCATCACAAAACGCATGATTAACCATGAACCCTTGTGTTTTTTAAATCATGAAAGCACCCCTGTCATAGCTAAGCAAAAAGGCGAAACTCGCTCTATGGCCGCATTAGAATTATGGCGACCATATTTGCAGGGCAGTATCGTGGTGATAGGTAATGCGCCTACCGCTTTATATCGACTGATGGAAATGATTAAGCAAGGTGCAGCTAAACCTGCATTAATCATTGCAATGCCAGTGGGTTTTGTAGGGGCTGCTGAATCAAAACAGGCTTTATGGGATTGCCATAAAGCGTTGAATGTAGAATGTATTACTCTGCTGTCTCGAATCGGAGGGAGTGCGGTTTCGTCAGCCAGCTGTAATGCTTTATTAAGATGTAATATTGGTGAGTACTACTAATGCCGGTTGTAACATTTAAAGTTAGTGTGTATTTACAATGGAGTGGAAAGTGCCAGAATTAACCTTATCTGAAATAAGCACAGAAGAATCAACAATCAATGATTTGTTAATTCATGTGGTGGGATTAGGCGTTAAAGAAAACGTTAAATTAGATCAAGTTACTCAAGATGTTTTAGAACAAGCGGATTGTGTCATGGGCTCTCAGCGTCAGTTAGACACGTTAAGTGCCTATCTTGGTCAGTCTAAAAATGCTCAAGAAACTGATTATTGCCAGCTTTTACCCAGCCTTAATGATTTAAAAGCTAAGTTTGATTCTTTTAAGCAAAGAGGTAAGAACAAGATTGTCTTACTTGCCTCTGGTGATCCATTGTTTTTTGGCATAGGTGGTTGGCTAACACGCAATTTTGCCGCTAGCCAGTTACGCTTTACACCTGCAGTATCAAGTGTCCAAGCCGCTTGTCATAAACTGGGTATCTCACTTCAGGATGCTAATGTAATCAGTGTTCATGGTCGTCCTGTTGAAAGTATTAGACGTCATTTACAGTCCAATAAAACCCTTGTTTTATTAACCGATGCCAAAAGTACCCCGCAGGTATTAGCGAAAGAGTGTGCCGATGCTGGACTGGGTTTATCTAAAGTACATGTGTGTGAAGCTATAGGTTATGAACAAGAAAAACTCAGTCACTTTATTGCAGATGAGCTAGTTGAACAAAAAGAGTTAGCTTTTGATGCGCTTAATGTGGTGGTCATAGAAACCTCTAGCCAAACTAGCTTTTTCCCTGAGTTTCCTGGTATCGAAGATGAAAAATTCATCACAGATAAAGGTGAGGGGAAAGGCATGATTACCAAACGAGATGTCCGCTTATCTGTTTTATCTCTGTTGCAAATCTGTGACACAGATACTGTGTGGGATATTGGTGCCGGTTGTGGTGGTGTTTCCGTCGAAATGAGTTATTGGCATGAAAAAGCGAATGTTTATGCAATTGAACATCATTTAGGACGCCAAGAATGTCTGTCGGCCAATAGAAACCGATTTGGTGTTATGGCTAACCTTAACTTGGTTTCAGGGAGAGCGCCTGAATCCTTATTAGCATTACCAAACCCAAATAAGGTCTTTGTTGGAGGAAGTGATGGTAATTTAAGTCTGATTTTATCCCAAGTCTGGCAAAAACTTGAAGCGGGTGGTGTATTGGTTGCCAGTGCGGTCACTGAAAATACTAAATTTGCTTTGCAATCCTTTATGCAAACCAGAGTGGCTGAAAATGATGCCCTGTATGAATCTAAACAATTAGCACAGTCTAAATTAGATTTACTTGCTGGACAGCAGCTATATCGACCGAGTTTACCCGTTACCCTGTTTAAATTTGAGAAGCTTAGCTAGTTTAAATAGAGGTTATATTTTATGCCCATACCTTTAATCGGGGTGGGCTTGTTTTCTAAGTGAAGCGAAAAACATGCCTTCAGCCTTTACCTCAAAAAGTATCCAAGCCACTGCTATGACCCAAGAACGAGGACGTTTTATTGGGGTCGGAGTAGGGCCTGGTGATCCAGAGTTACTCACACTCAAGGCATTACGCCTCATTCAGCATGCGCAAGTTGTGAGTTATTTAGCAAATGATGAAGGCCAATCTCAGGCTTTTAATATTGCCCGTGAAGCTTTTGATTTAGTGTCTATTGAACAAGAGTACATAGAAATTCAAATGCCTATGTCTTTAGATAGACGTCTTGCTAATCAAGCATATGATTTAGGTGCAAAAAGCATTGAAAGGGTATTATCTGAAGGTAAAGATGTCATTTTTTTATGCGAAGGGGATCCTTTGTTTTTTGGCTCTTTTGCCTATTTATTAGAACGACTAAATACTCATTCTGAGTGTTTATCCGTACCTGGGATTTCCTCAGTGCATGCTGCTTCTTCGACATTAGTGCATCCACTCACCATGTTAAAAGAGTCTTTTACTATAGTCAGTGGTCGTCATTCTCAAGAGCAACTAACCTCAGTTTTAGCAGGTCATGATACTGTTGTCATCATGAAAGCAGGTAAAGCTCGATCTAAAATATTGACGTCTTTAACAGAAAGTGGGCGTATGAAAGATGCAAAGTATCTTGAGTACATAGGGCGAGAAAATCAAAAACTAGTGACTGATGTGAGCTTGCTTAAAGATGAGACTGGGCCTTATTTTTCACTTTTTTTAATTACTCGAAGTGAAGATGAAAGGTATAAGGATAGCCACTCATGATTCAAATTTTTGCTTTAACTGAACTTGGATTAGCACTAGCGCAAAAGCTAAAACAGGTATTGCCTGGGGATGATATTGAGGTTCATTTTAAAGCTAAACCCTTTGCCGAAAAGGTGCAAAACGCCTTTCAAGGGGGCGATAGACTTATCTTTATCTGTGCCACTGGCATAGTGATGCGAACACTTGCACCTGTCTTGGAGGATAAGCATCAAGACCCACCTGTTTTAGTGCTTGATGAAATGGGTAAGTTTGTTATCCCATTACTATCTGGCCATGAGGGAGGAGCAAACGATTGGGCGCATCAGGTTTCATGCTTGCTTAAATCTCAATTAGTGATTACCACTGCATCCCCTTATTTACAGCCATTTTATACTCTAGGTATGGGGTGCGAGAGAGATTGCTCTTTAGTATATCTTGAAGAACTAATGCTAGAAAGTTTGACTCAGGCAGGTTTGTCTATTGAGCAAATTGATAGCATTAACAGTATCGATATTAAGGCAGATGAGGTGAATCTCATTGCCCTAGCCAAAAAATATAATAAGCCTTTTAAGACTTGGAGTATTGACGAATTAAGTCCTATGAAGCGTTTATTAAGTACGCATTCTGATTATGTTTTTAATACGGTGGGTGTCTATGGTGTCGCTGAGTCAGCAAGTTTAGTGGCGTGTCAAAAGCAAACCAATACTGAACCTGAGCTTGTTTTGCCTAAACAAAAAAATGCCAAAGCAACGTGTGCTATTGCCAGAAGTTTTCCGCCAAAAGATACATAAAAACAATTGCTAAAGGGATCCCTATGTCAAAATTTAGTTTTACTCAGGCTGAAAAAGATAACTTAATACCTAAGCTTAAACAGTATATGTCAGCAGAATTTGAATTAGACCTTGGTGGTTTTGAAGCTGAATTTTTATTAGATTTTATCGCCAAAGAGTTTGGTTCTAGCTTTTATAACAAGGGCCTTCAAGATGCCCAAGCGGTTGTGCTTGAGCGTATGGAAGTGATCAATGAAGAGATCTACGCTTTAGAAAAGTAGTGTCAGCTTGCTAAATCAGCTTGATACTCTTGTGCTGATCAGTGGCTAAATGTGCTTTAAATAAAGACAAATCCAATAACAAGATGATGAATAAGACGAAAAGAGAAGCCATTACAACCCCGTTCCAGCCATAAGCCTGCCAAAATGGATCAAGGTAAAAGCTACCAAAACTTGCCCCCATATAATAGAAGGTCAAATAGAGTGCGCTCGCACTGGCATTCGCTTTTACTTTTGACTGGCTCGCCTGTTTACTGACCCAAGCACTCGCAGTGGAGTGAGTTAGAAAAAAGCCAAAACTATTCATTGTTAAGCCAAAAATGATGGCAAATAAGCTTAACTCTAGAGTGATCAGAGAGCCTAATATTAATAGGCTTGTGCCTAGCATCATACAGCTTGGTTGAGAGTATTTAAGTGCGAGCTTGCCTGATAAAGAAGAGGCAAATGTGCCTGCTAAATAAGTTAAAAAGAGCATGCCAATTAACTTACTTGTGAGTGAGTAAGGTGCAGCCTCTAGGACAAAAGTGATATAGCTGTATTGATTGATAAAAATAAAGAAACTCAAACCACCAATGAAATAAGCGATTACAAGCGCTTTGTTTGTCAGGTGATGTTTAAAGTTACTTAAGACTGTTTTTATATTTAACGTTTTTGCAGAAAAGTGCTGAGAGTTAGGCAGTAAATAGGCAAAACTAATGAGACAGAGACTTGAGATACCTGCCATGATGAAAAAGGTATTGCTTAAGCCTTGCCATTCACCTAAAAACCCCCCTATTAATCGACCACCAATACCACCTAAAGAGTTTCCCGCAATATATAGGCCCACCGCAATTATCATGGCATCAGATTGATATTCTTCAGCTAAATAGGCAATTGCTATGGCTGGTAGACCCGCCAAAAAGAACCCCTGCAATCCTCTTAATATTAATAGGTCTTGATAGTGAGTCACTAACGCTAAGGCAAGGGTGGTGATAGTAATGCCTAGCATGGTCACCAAGATTAACCACTTTCTGCCTAAGGCATCTGAAAGTGGGCCAAATATCAGTAAAGAAAAACCAAGAATGAAGGTGGTAATGGTAAAGCTTGCATTTGCTTCTAGGGTAGAGATAGCGAACTTGCTCGCTATCATTGGCAACAAAGGCTGAGTCACATAGACATTGGCAAATACCATAAAAGAGCCAATCAGTAGTGCTAGGTTTGCGCGCCAAAAAGTTTTGCTGCCTGTCTGTATCACAGTCGTTACTCTATTGTGTCTAAGATAAATTGACTATACGCAGAGATTTAAAATCAATAAAATTCATATTAATGATCAAATCTATAAGGATTATTGATGGAAATTAAACAACTTAGGTATTTTCTAACGGTGGCCGATCAACTGAGCTTCACTAAAGCTGCTAAGTCTTTAGGTGTCGCGCAGCCTGCTATTAGTATGTCAATTCAAAAGTTAGAGCAGGACCTCGCTTTGACCTTATTGCATCGTGCTGATCGTAAAGTGAGTTTGACCGATGAAGGCAGAGCGCTTTATCAGTATGCACAAAGAATTATTCAGACCCATGATGATGCCGAGCTTGAAATGAGCGAACGTAGGGGCCTAGTAAAGGGGGATGTCCGCATTGGTATTTCAAGCATGTTGGGCTCCTATTACTTTCCCCCCATATTAATGGCTTTCAAACATCAATATCCCATGCTTAATTTAGAAGTAATTGAAGGGGGAACCTCAGACCTTCAGTATAAGATAGAAAAGGGAGACATAGATCTTGGCGTAGTGGTCGCTGAAGACGTGCCGGACTCTTTAGAAATGCGTTCGATATTAACCGAAGAAATGTTAGTCACTGTCGATGAAACGCATGCTTTTACTGAGCTAGATAAAGTCACGCCAGCACAGTTTTTTGCAGAAGAATTAGTCATGTTTAAACAAGGTTACTTCCATCGAAAAGCCGTTGATAGATTAGCAAAAGAGACAGGGGCGAGCCTTAATATTGGCTTTGAAACGAACCTTCTCCCGTTAATAAAATCTATTATTAAGCAAGGTTTTGGTATTTCTACCTTACTTGCCATGGTGACTCAGGATGATGATGCGCTCATCACTCGCCCCTTTGATCCCCCTATTTTTTTAGACCTTAATATTGCTTGGCGAAAACATGGTTATTTATCTCATGCCAATAAGGCGTTTTTGGAATTTTTATTGGCCTACACGCAAACAAAAACACAAAAACAGTCTAAATAGGTGGCTAACTAATGTATTAAGAAATTAAGGTTTATTAAGGTTTTAAGAAATTGAGCAAGATTTGCTAAATGCGCTATTGCTAGACTGAACTGGCTGAAACACACGAGGGGATGGAGATTATGGCAAGCTGTAAATTAGGTTACGAGTCACGCTTACAAAAGTTGATTGATTATATTTATGATCACTTGAATGAGCCATTGGACCTTATGACCATGGCAGACGTCGCAGGTATCTCTCAATACCATTTGCATCGGATTTATACCAGTATATATGGTGAGAGTATTAGTAACATGATTAAGCGATTACGCCTGCATAAAGCCGCAGGAAATTTGATCAATACGGATATGAGTATTAATCAAGCGGCCAGTTTATCGGGTTATCGTCATCTTCAGTCCTTTACCCGTGCTTTTAGTGCCGAGTTTGGAACACCTCCAGCCAGTTTTCGCCAACAAAGGCGCAACTTAGGAGCAGAGCCAATGACCTTATTAACGCCATATAAAGTGGCAAGGGAGAAGCGCAATATGCAAGATGCGAATGTAAACTCAACTTTTTCAGTCAGTATTTCACAACTTGATACGCCAATACATATGGTGGTTTATCCTCATCAAGGAAGCTATATGAATATTGGACAGGCTTTTGAAAAACTATCTGGTTGGGCAGGAATGCGCCAATTATTTGATCAGACAACTCGAATGATGGCGGTCTATTTTCATGACCCTGATAATACGCCAGAAGCAGAGTTAAGGTCTTTAGCGGGCATTACACTAACACCAGAAAAAGTACCGAATCTTGAAGCACCATTAGAGCACTATGATATTCAATCTGGTAACTATGCGGTGCTGCGATATAAAGGGCCTTATGCCGATATGCATCGAGCTTATAAATGGTTTTTTGGTACTTGGTTAGCAGAATCTGGTTATGAAGTGGCTGATCAACCGCCATTTGAAGAGTATTTAAACGACCCAAGACAGGTCGCCCCAAACGACTTATTAACCGATATATACATGCCATTAAAATAAGTGAATAGCTGGTATCTTAATTTTTGAAAGATACCGTTAGAATTGAAAAGCGAAACGTTGATTAAGGGTTTCGCTTTTTGATTCATGTCATCGATTTGAAAAAGGGTTAAGCAAGGCGTCGAAACTGCTTAACGAGTCTATCTTGCTCATTCAATTGATTGTTTAGTCCATTACACTCATTCACCGTTTCATTTGCTAACGATGCCGAGCTATTACAGACATCATTGATAAACTGAATATTTTTATCCATTTCGCCAGAAACTTGAACCAGCTCTTTAATCGCTGTGGCAATTTGCCCATTTTGATTAGATATTCCTTTAACTTGTTCTGATGATGCTCTTAATTTATCCCCTGTACGCTCTGCGCTATCAACACAAATATCAGCTTGTTTGTTACCTTCAGCCATAGCGGAGACTGCGTTTGCTGTCGCTCCTTGAATTTGAGTGATGACCTCTTGTATTTCTTTTGTTGAATCTTGGCTTCGTTTAGCTAATTCGCGTACTTCATCTGCTACAACCGCAAAACCTCGCCCCTGTTCTCCTGCTCTGGCGGCTTCAATTGCAGCGTTTAAAGCCAATAGGTTTGTTTGTTCAGCAACCCCTTCAATAACACTTAATACTTCATTAATGGTTCTGCCGTGCTCTTCAAGTTGGCCAATCACCTGTGATGCATTATTTAATTGGCCTGCTAAGTTTTGAATGGCACTCACGGTTTCACTGACAGCCTGTAAACCATCTGTTGTCGCAGTATTGGCTTGTTTGGCAGCATCAGATGTCGTAATTGCATTGTCTAAAATATCGTTGGCAGTGGTGTTCATTTGGCTGACTGCGGTTGCAACTAATTCTGTTTCTTTTATTTGTTGATTTAAATTATCTGCTGTCTCACTGCCATTTTTACTGGATATTTCAGCGGATGCTCCTAGTTGAATGTTTGAATCTTGAATCCTACCAACAATCGCATTCACTTCGAATTGACGCATTTTCATTGCCAATTTAATTTCGGATATATCATTAACCTTATTGTTATAAATAAGCTCCATCAGAGGATTATCGAATACTTTACGCGCATCTTGGCTCAAGGCTTCTAAGGGGCGAGTTAGCCAAAAAATACTGGCGATACTGGAGCAGAACAAAAAAGCAAGCGCAGCGATTGGTGAAACAGTTTGTAGAAAGAAAGCGACGATAAGACAAGGTATTAATGTGAGCACTGCTCTTTGCCATAAACGGGTACGTGGGAGCTTTAGTTGAAGTGGCATTTTGCCTGCGCGTATTTGAGCATAAAGCTTTTCAGCATTGTCTACATGTTTTCTTTTTGGGGTCAGTCTGACAGATTGGTATTCTTTGGTTTTTCCATCTTGAATAATAGGAGATGCGAATGCATCAACCCAATAATGATCGCCGTTCTTGCATCTATTTTTAACTAACCCCATCCAAGACTTTTGTGCTTTAAGATGATCCCACATGTCTTTAAATGCTTCTTTTGGCATATCAGGGTGGCGAACAAGGTTATGTGGTTGCCCTAGAAGTTCTTCTTCAGTAAAGCCTGATAGGCTCACAAAATCTTTACTGACATGGGTTATATGGCTCGAAGGGGTGACGATAGACAAGATATTATAATCTTCAGGGTAACTGACTTCTTTACCTGTAACGGGCTCATTTACTCTCATAATTCTCTCTGCTATTTCATCAAGTGTCGGTTTAAGCGAGTAAGAGCCACTCCCATTTAAGCGTCATTTACTTGCCTTATGATGTATCAATCGCTTGTTATTCGTTGTGTTGCACAAAAGGATAGATTTTAGAGTAAATCAATGTTTTATTTGTGACTTAAATCATTTTAGGCCCTGTTTAAAAGAACTTCCAATCATGCAATTTAGCTTGTTTAAAGCAACACTATTTTGACAAAAAAACATTACATTTTTTAGCAAAGCTAAGATTCACTTAATCTAACTTTGGTAAACTATCTAAAACAAATTTGCTAAAACAGACTTGGAATTTTTTATGAAACTCATCATCACGCTTATCATAGTGTTAAGCACTAATTTGGCTAACGCTTTTTCTTATACTCATAGCTTTACTGAGGCAGAACTACAGCAACAAATTGAAAAGGTTATGCCGATTGTTAAACAGAAATACTTTTTAACAATGACATTATCAAACCCGCAAATTGATTTGATTGAAGGGGCTAACGAGATTGGGCTTAAATCAAACATTAATGTGGATGCGCCAGGTGGCATGGGGGGAGCGGGTCAGGCTCATATCGTGGGTCAACTTGAGTATAATCAGGCTGAGGGCGCTTTCTATTTTAAAAATGCTCGTTTAGTCGATTTAACACTTGATGGTGTCTCACCTGAGTTGCTCCCCGAGATAAAAAAGGCAGCGCAATCAGGGTTAACTAGGAGTCTGTCGAAAAGGCCTGTTTATGTTTTAAAAGACTCGGATGTAAAGCAGAAAATTGCCAAGTCGACCTTACAATCTATCATGGTGAAGAATCAAGAATTAGAAATTACTTTTGGCATTTTGTAATAAATAGAAGTTTAAAAGAGGGCACTTTTGCGTTTAAGTGACCTTCTTTTGACCTGCTAATGGCATCCGTTTTGTTAATCTTCTTGGGTAAGGGTGGCGACGGATTGAATGTTGATGGCATCATGGCGCCAATATTCTAAATCACAGTCGATTAAACGACCATTTTGGTCATGATTGACTCTTTCAACAAGCATAGCTGGGCTACCGGATGTGGCTCTTAGTGCCTGTGCTATATCCCCTTGTAATGAGCTTGTACGAATATGATAACGGGTTTGACTATAGAGAACCTTGTAATCTTCTTTATAAGTATGTGTCAGTGATTCAATAAAGTTCTTTTCTTCTAATCTTGGAAAATACTCAGCTATGACATAATTAATGGTCACAGCCACGGGTCTTTCATCTAAAAAGCGCAACCTTTCAAATTTAAATACTTTAGTAAAAGCTTCAACACCTAATAACTTGGCGGCATTTCGTGGGCAAGGTATTAACTGAGAACTTAATAATTCAGACCTTGGTTCTCTACCTGCTTTAAGTGCCATGGTTTTAAAGTTATCAGTATTGGTTGGGTTATAGGAAAGAGGTGAAGGAGAAACAAACCAACCGCGTCTATCTTCACGAAAAACTTTGCCATCAGACTCTAATAAGGATAGGGCTTCTCTCAAGGTTATTCGGCTAGTATCAAAAGCTTCTGCTAGTTTTCTTTCTGCTGGGAATTTGCTTCCCGGGGTGAGCAATCCTGCCTCAATTTGTTCGTTAATGGATTCCATTATTTTTAGATATTGCAAGCAGCGTTTCCTGTCAGATCGGGAGTGATGTGTCTCAGAATAATAACAAAGCCGACTTGCTAACTGAAGGGCTTGTATCTAGCTGGCGTGTTATCAATTATATAAGTTGGTTTGGTATTTACCAGAAAAAATATTAATCGCTAAATTTATTGAAATACTCACTGATTAACTAAAAACCAATCAAGATAGTGAAACTTCTGATTTTTTAACATAAAACGCCAATTTCAATCGGGTTTTTTGAAGAGAATTTTCATCTAAGGCTTTACATAAAACCTTAAAGACCATTATCATCTAAAAAATCTGGTATATACCAAATGGAGTTTTTAGATGCGAAATCTCGAAAATCAATATTTACTACTCACCCCAGGCCCGTTAACGACGACCAAAACTGTTCGTGAAGCCATGTTACAAGACTGGTGTACTTGGGATGATGAATACAATTTGGACATAGTGCAGGTCATACGATCTAACCTGGTTTCATTGGCGGTGTCAGCGCCAAATAGAGAGCAATATACGGCGACCTTGATGCAAGGAAGTGGTACTGCCTCGGTGGAAGCAACGATTGGTACTATAATACCAGAAGACGGCAAATTGCTGGTGGTTAATAATGGTGCTTATGGCGCACGTATGGCTGAAATCGCAGCTTATTTAAAGCTAGATTGCCATGTGCTTGAGCTAGGCGAAATGACTATGCCAAGCGCCGCCATGATAGATGAAATCTTGCAGCAGGATAGTCAGATTACCCATGTTGCCATGGTGCATTGTGAAACAACTACAGGCATGTTAAATCCTGTTACAAGCGTCTGTGAGATAGTCAAAAAGCATGACAAGGTCATGATTTTAGACGCCATGTCTAGCTTTGGTGGTATTCCCCTTGATATGTCTGAATTAGGCATAGATTTTCTTATTAGCTCTGCCAATAAATGTATCCAAGGTGTACCAGGTTTTGGTTTTGTAATTGCCAATAAAAAGCAGTTAGAAGCCTGCCAAGGCCAAGCTCGATCACTCTCATTAGATCTTTACCAGCAATGGTTATGTATGGAAACGAACAAGGGGAAGTGGCGCTTTACCTCCCCTACTCACACCGTGAGAGCCTTTGCTCAAGCTATGCTAGAACTAGAGGAAGAGGGTGGTGTTAAGGCCAGATATCAGCGTTATTCACAAAACCAAAAAACCTTGGTTGAAGGCATGCAAGGCTTAGGTTTTAAGTGCCTATTAGACGAGAGTCTACATTCGCCAATTATTACCTCTTTTTACTCCCCAAAAGAGCAAGGTTACAAGTTCAAAGATTTTTATAATGCATTGAAAAAACAGGGCTTTGTTATTTATCCAGGCAAGGTATCTGATGCGGACTGTTTTAGAATTGGCAATATCGGGGATGTGCATCCTAAGGATATTGAGCGTCTTATTTTAGCCATTAGCAATGCTATGTACTGGTTGAAATAGAATATGAAAATCTCACAGCTTAATCCGCAAAGTGCTTGCAGTGAAGGGGATACAAATACCAGTGCTGTAAGACAAGACTGGATAGAACAAAGTCACGATCAAAAAACTAAGGATCTGCTATCACAAGATAGCCGCCATTTTTTGCATCAGGCTATGTCTACTCCTTGCTTGGATGCCTTAGTGGCTGCCAAAGGGATTTATTTAGAGGATCTAGCTGGCCATAAATACATGGATTTTCATGGCAATAATGTGCATCAGCTAGGTCATGGACACCCCCATGTGATAGCGAAAATACAAGCTCAATTAGCGGATTTACCTTTCGCTCCAAGGCGCTTTACTCATCACGTCGCTGTAGATTGCGCGGCTAAGCTAACGAGCATTGCAGGAGAGTCTCTTAATCGTGTGCTCTTTGCACCAGGTGGTACTTTAGTTGTGGGTATGGCGCTTAAGCTTGCACGGCATGTGACAGGAAATGCCAAGGTGATTTCACTGTGGGACAGTTTTCATGGGGCTTCCATGGATGCAATTTCAGTGGGTGGTGAGGCCTGTTTTAGGGAAAACATGGGGCCATTGATGGCAGGTGTTGAGCGTATTCCACCAGCAATAAGCTATCGTGGCGCTTTACCGTCACCCGATGGTAGTGACCTTCATTATGCAGACTACTTAGAGTATGTGATTGAAAAAGAAGGGGGCGTTGGTGCCTTTATCGCAGAAGCTGTACGTAATACCGATGTTCAAGTGCCAAGCAAGGCTTATTGGAAGCGGGTAAGAGAAATTTGTGATCGCCATAATGTGCTCTTGATAATAGATGATATTCCTAATGGCATGGGGCGAACAGGGCATTGGTTTAGCCATCAATACTATGACATAGAGCCGGATATTCTCTGCATAGGTAAAGGTTTAGGCGCAGGAGTCGTGCCTTTTGCCGCCATGTTAACGCGGGATGAATACAACACGGCTGAGCAAGTGTCTTTAGGCCACTATACCCATGAAAAAAGCCCCATAGGCTGTGCTGCGGCACTGGCAATGATAGAGGTGATTGAAAGGGATAATTTGTTAGAAAAAACACGGCAAGATCATGAGTTTGTCAAAGCAAGACTCGCTGACTTGGCAGCTAAATTTCCCATCATAGGCGATGTTAGAGGAGTCGGTATGCTATGGGGAATCGAGTTAGTCACAGACCCTATAAAGAAAACGCGTGCCCTAGCACAAGCTGAACAGGTGATGTATCGCTGCTTAGCATTAGGACTGAGTTTTAAGGTGAGTCAGGGTAATGTGCTGCAACTTAGTCCACCACTCATTATTACTCGTTCTGAGTTAAGCCAAGCATTAGACATTTTAGAGCAAGCTTTGTCAGAGCTTGAATTCACGCCTTCTAAATAGGCCGTTTTTAATATGCCATTGTTAATAGACATTAAATTTTTATAGATAGAAGACGCTAGGGCTCAGCCTGATAGCAAATAAACGAGAGGATTTAAAATGCAAAAGTTACAAGCTGTTATTTTCGATTGGGCAGGCACCTTGGTTGATTTTGGTTCCTTTGCACCAACAACCATTTTTGTGGAAGCGTTTAGACGAGGTTATGACTTTGATGTCTCTTTGGCTGAGGCTCGTGTTCCTATGGGTCTTGGTAAATGGGATCATATTCAAGCTGTTGGTCGTATCCCAGAAGTTGCTGAACGTTGGTTAGCTCAGTTTGGCGAGCCAATGACAAATAAGAATATCGATGATATTTATGAAGTCTTTATGCCTTTACAAATTGCCAAGGTAGCTCAACATGCTGATCCTATTCCTGGCGCGCCACAAGTACTAAAGCAGTTAAGAGAACAAGGCTTAAAAATAGGCTCTTGTACGGGTTACCCTCGTTGTGTCATTGACGAATTATTGCCTGCAGCGAAAACAAATGGTATCGCGCCAGATAATGTGGTGGCGACGGATGATCTTGCCGTTGGTGGCCGACCAGCACCTTATATGGTGCTTAAAAATGTGATTGATTTGGCGGTGACTGATGTTAACGCCTGCGTTAAAGTTGATGACTCAGTACCTGGTATTACAGAAGGGTTGAATGCCAGCATGTGGACGGTAGCACTTTTATTATCTGGTAATGAAGCAGGGTTAACCCAAGCAGAATATGAAGCCGCGGATGAAGAGACACTGACCCAAGCAAGAGCGAAAGCAAGGCTGGCTTTTAAAGAGTCAGGGGCACATTATCAGATAGATACCATAGCTGACTTACCTGCTGTACTTGAAGACATTGATAAGAGAATGGTTGCGGGTGAAAAGCCTTAGTGACTCACTCGTTTATTAAACAAATATCAGCCACCCATTGATTTAGATAGGCAAAATGAAAGCAGGTCTAAACTGATTTTGAGCCGCCTTCGGGCGGCTTTTCTCTACTTTATCTTCTTTGATGCTTTCACTTAGAGTAAAAGCCAGTCACACTGCAAAACTGAATGTATATCAGCCATTAAGTTTTACATAACAAGGACTCAGCTTTGTTCTCACGACTTATCACCTTAGCTCCCTTTTTCTTTGTGTTCCTATGGAGTACCGGTTTTATTGGTGCCAAGTACGCACTGGTTTATATCGAACCTTTTACGCTGCTCATGGTACGTATGTTTATTACCTTAGTGCTTTTAGGGGCTATGTGCTGGTATTGGGTCAAAAAGTGGCCAACCAAAAAAGAAATTGGACATCAAATGGTCGCTGGGTTATTGATTCATGGTGTGTATTTATCGGGCGTATTTGCAGCTATTAAAGCCGGACTACCTGCTGGTATAACTGCCATTATAGTGGGTGGACAGCCTATCTTAACCGTCGTTTTGAGTTGGTATCTGTATAAAGCCAGACTCACCTTGAGGCAAAGTTTTGGTTTTGGATTTGGTTTAATCGGCGTGATTGCTACTGTCTTATTTACTCAGGGAGTAGCCAATTTTAGCTTCTCATTTACGGCCGTTTTATATGCCCTGATGGCACTATTAGCGATTACACTTGGAAGTCTTTATCAAAAGCATTTTGGTGCCAAAGTAGAGTTGTTAGCGGCTAATTTTTGGCAATATGCAAGCAGTTTAGTGCTGGTCACTATTTTGTCCTTCAGTTTTGAGACTCAAGTAATAGAATGGTCTTTAACTTTAATTTTGTCACTTACTTGGCTGATTTTTGTGTTGTCTTTTATGGCAACTTTCTTGCTACTTTATTTGATTCGAGAAGGGGAGGCGTCTCAGGTGGCAAGTTACTTTTACCTTGTACCACCCACAGCAAGTCTTAATGCTTGGATTTTGTTTGACGAAAGGTTAGTTCCTGCTGCCTTATTTGCGATGGCATTAACCGTGTTTGGTGTTTATCTAGTCACCTCAAAAGGCCGCTCTAAATAATAAGATAAATATGCTTATGTTATTTAATAAGCCGTTTAACTCATTCTTGTATTGATAGGGATGGTGAGACCTGTTTTGACGTTATCCATGACCACATTGGTATGAAAACGCTGAATGTTATTATTACTAAAAAATAACTTTTGAGTCAGGGCCTCGTATTCATGCATATTTGCCACCGTCATAATGAGGATAAAGTCGGCATTACCTGTCACGTAATAACATTGCTGAACTTCTTCATGACTCAACATGGCTTGTTTGAATTTTTCGATTTCCTCACTGCCACCATATTTCACAATAATTTCGACTAAGACGGTGACATGGTTAGCAAGGGCTTTACTGTCTAGAATAGCCACTTCTTTTTGGATAATTCCCGTTTCACGTAAACGCTTAATACGCCTTTGGCAGGCAGTGGTCGAAAGGCCAATTTGGGCACCTATTTGTTCGGTGCTGGTTCGACAGTTCTCTTGCATAATTTTGAGTATTTGATGATCAAAGTTATCCATTGAGTCTTTATTCCTCTTAAAAATAAAATTAACGCATAAAAAGAGCGTATATGAGTGTTCTTTAGTGCGCAACGTCGGCATCTATCTTTTAAGCTTATGACCTTAATTAGTTAAAGCAGGTTAAAGCGATTTAACGTGTTTTGAAGCGTTTTTTGCATTAGGCGAAAAGAGTGAGGTGAGTGATGAGGCAATTAGACCGTAATCAAATTTTGGGTGTTATTTTAGGTATTAGCGCTACTGTGATTTGGGCTGGTTGGCCGGTACTTTCTAAGATTGCAACGAATAATCAGCTGGCTCCTTATGATATTACTATGCTCAGATTTAGTATTTCTGGGCTGATTTTATTGCCTTTATTTATTATGCGTTTTGCTAGATTAAAAGCCATTGCAGCAAAAGGTGTTGTTTTGGCATTTGGAGCAGGTGCACCCTATGTTCTGTTTGGTACCTCGGGCATGGCTTATGCGCCAACCTCTCACTTTAGTATCATTATGCCCACATCAATGCTTCTGTTTACCACTTTGGGAAGTGTGCTTTGGTTGGGTGAAAAGCTAACTCTAACTCGCATTCTGGGTATTAGCTTTATTATTGCTGGTGTGGTGTTTGTTGGCGCTAATAGTTTAGGGGGCTTGGCGATAGAAGACACCCTCATTGGTGATTTTATGTATTTGATGTGTGGTTTTTTGTGGTCAATTTATACCCTGTTAGCCAGATATTGGAAGATAAACCCATGGGATGCCACTGTGCTCGTTTCTATGGTGTCTATTGTGCTTTATATGCCTTTTTATCTTTACCAATTTGGTGGACAAATATTAGCAGTCGAAACTGATACTTTAATTATTCAAGGTTTATATCAAGGGGTATTCGCTTCAATTGGTGCCTTATACTTGTACTCTAAATCTGTAACCCTATTAGGTGCAACGAAAGGTGCTATTTTCTCTGTTTTATTGCCACCTTTATCCCTGTTATTAGGTTTATTTTTATTAGAAGAAGTGCTTACTTGGGTAGAGATTGGAGGCTTAATTTTAGTGTGTCTTGGAATGTTGTTTGCGTTTGAGGTTTTTTGTGTGCCAAAGCGCTTTATTAAAAATACGAGTTTTACGACTAAACAAGATGGTTAGGGGGGCATCAGGGGATAAGGAGGAACTCTATTTATTTATAAGTGCTATTTATTTATAAGTGCTATTTACTGATAAGAGAATAGAGTTCTATCTTGGTTAAGTCATTTACTTTAGTGGCGGCCAAAGTCAGCGGCATATAATTGAATCCATTCTTGTGCCGCAGTGTTGCTGTCCAATTCACGGCCTTCTTCTTCAAGAATACGGCGTCGGTATTGTTCTATGTGACAAATCTGCTGCACCATTCTTACTTTGTACATTTCATCATTATTAGTAAATTTAATCCCGACTTCGTAGCAAGGGGTTGCACTATTATCATTGCATAGTTTTGCCCAAACGATTTTACCTTGACCATAATAAGGCGGGTCAATTGAGGTAATGGTGATATCGACAATCATGCCAACTTCGATTAGTGAATATAAAAAGCAAGACAAACCACCTTCACTTAAGTCCTTCATTTTACATTCTTCTTCCTTGCTCACGATCGCTGTTTTGACACAAATTGGAATATCAGTTGGGTGTCTATAAAAACGCCTCATCTATTTCTCCAACAGGTTAAGAATACGTGTGCGTATTAGGGACCTTGTGAATAAATTCTCCTGCCTCAGCGTCTGAATAAAATGCTTGAGCCTGTAGGCTAAAGTCATCATTTATTCATTGCTCTTTCTATTTGACTCTCGGCTTAGAAATAAGATTTTTAGGCCGAGCTTTATAGTCTCAAAAAAGTATCTTTCTCTATTATCCCTTCTCGTAAGCGGCTTACTTTTGTTAAGGATCCTAGATCTCAGTAATAAGTAACGTCTTATTTGATACTTTTTCTAATAAGGCTGAAAAAGACGATTTAATCACAGCTTTCCTAGCCCTAAGTATAGACTTAAAACCCTGTTATAGATGGTTAATTTCTAACATTGTAGGTTTTTAAATTAGGTTAAATCACTGCAAAAATAGATAAAAACCTAGCCCTTTGTTCGATATGAGCTTAAATCTAGTATCGGGAGTCTAAAAATGTGAGGTTTTAGAGCTTTGTTTGATTTCGGCTAATCAGCTCTTTAGTATCAATTGACTCATATGATATAAGCAGAATGGAAGCAGTCTTATGTACAATGTTTTAATTGCAGATGATCACCCTTTATTTCGAAGTGCCTTAAAAGTGACTTTAAGTGGTGTTGAAGAAGATATTTCACTCGAAGAAACAGGCGGTTTTAAGGACACTCTTCAACAACTCGTGCGATCTGATATGGATATGTTATTGCTGGATTTAAAGATGCCAGATAGTGAAGGTTTATTAGGCTTAATTAAGTTAAGGTCTCGCTTTCCTCAATTGGCGATTGTTGTTATTAGTGCAAATGAAGATCCACAGATTATTAAAGAAGTGAAAGCCGCGGGGGCCTTAGCTTACATAAATAAAAGTACACCTTTGGAAGAAATTCAAAGCATTATTTCTTCAGTCCTTAAAGGCAATTGCCATTTCCCAAAATGGACATCAGAAAACACCGTCGATACGGTGAGTGAAAAAATAGCGCAACTAACCCCACAGCAGTTTCGTGTACTGACAATGATTGCCAAGGGAGATTTGAATAAACAAATCGCTTATCAATTGAATGTGAAGGAAAGTACGGTTAAGACCCACATTTCTGAAATATTTAAAAAGTTGGGTATTATTAACCGTACTCAGGCAGCCTTGTTTGTTCAGCCTTTAGAACTTAATGAATTGCATTAAGGAGGTTGCGAATACGTCCTCCCTCCTCAGGCCTGACTCTTCGGGCCTTTGAATCATACCTAGGTGGCATTTCAGAAAAAATGCCACCTTGTGTTTTGTCTTCTAAAAAGGTGTCTAGACTGACTTTCTATTAATCAAGCACAAAGTAACACCTGGTTTGATACTCTTTCCCATCAGTGTAAAAACAGGCAGAGAAGAGGTGACTTATTTGTAGCTCCCTTAACTGATACAGGTTTGGCACATTTGATTCAGCTGAGACCTTAGTGCCATAGCTTTGACCGGTTTCTTTAAAAGAATTAAACCAGCTTTATTAATGTTGTTTTCAACCTCTTGGGTGTAATCTGCTGTGATTACCATACAGGGGATGCGCTCAAGCCATACTTTACTTAGCTCTTGATAGGTATCGAGCCCAGTTACCCCATGGTCTAGGTGATAATCAATAATTAGCACATCAGGAACTCGCCCCTTTAGTTTAAAAAGAAGAGATTGTGCATCTTGTGCTGCAATGACTTGATATCCCCAGTCACTAAGCAAAGATTGCATGCCTTGAATGATTTGAATCTCATTATCAATACAGGCAATCAGGCTGCTATTTTCAATCATAGGTCGAGAGAAATCGTTATCATCTTGGTCATTAACTCTTTGCGTTTTAGCTAATGGAACATCTAACGAAAAAACACTGCCCTTACCGTAGCAAGAAGAGACTTTAATAGGGTGGTCTAGTAAACGACTTAATCTTTGTACTATGGATAAGCCAAGACCTAACCCTTTTTCAAAGGAAGATGAGACATTATCAATACGATGAAACTCGTCAAAAATACGCTCGATTTGATTGTCTTCAATACCAATGCCTGTATCCCAAACCTGTAACCTTAGCTTTCCTTGATAGCGCCTAATACCCAGTAGTATTTTTCCGCTTGGTGTATAGCGAATGGCATTGCTTAAGAGGTTTTGTAAGATGCGTCTTAAGAGTCTTGGATCACTGTGAATAGAGACGTCACTGCTAATCCAGCGCAGTTCAAGCCCTTTGTTTTTAGCAATGACTATAAACTCAGCAATGAGAGGTGTCATGACTTGTTCTAATTCAAAATCATGACAGTTAGGCTGGATGATATCGGCGTCTAGTTTCGAAATTTCTAATAATTCACTCAATAGCATTTCCGCATTCTCTAAGGATTGTTCTAAGCTTTTTGCCAATATGCTAAGTTCTGCTGACTCTTGATCTGGTTGTTTTTCTTGTTGCCTTGCTAACCTGTGAATCAAAGAAGAGGCAAATAAACTGGCAGAGTTTAAAGGCTGAACAAGGTCGTGCCCAGCAGCAGCAAGGAAATGAGTTTTATTATTATTCGCTCGTTTTAGTTCTTGGTTTAATTGGGATAGTTTGTTTGTTCTTTCTAATACCCTTTGTTCTAACTGTTCATTGTTTTGACGTAATTCAACTTCATGATGTCTTTGAGCGGTTACATCTGTATAGGTAATAATATATTGACCTTGAGGCATAGGGTTTCCCTCAATTTCAATGAACTGATTTTCTTTATTTTTATGAACACTGGTATGTTGCAGTGCTGCTTTATATAGATTGACCTTTTGTGTCACTAAAGTATCGATAACCCCACGGCCTAAGCCACCTTGTTTAGCAATATGAGTGACTAGTTGTTCTATGGGGGCACCCATATAGAGACAGTCATCAGCAAAGTTATAAAGGTGCTTAAATTTATCATTCCATGCAATCACCATGTGTTCTTTGTCTAGAATACAAACCCCTTGGCTAATACTCTGTAACGCAGAGCTTAAGACAGAACGGTTGTGATGAAATACTTCGTAAGCTTCATCTAGCATGACATTAAAATTGTGATAATTATCTGTTGGCGTATCTTGTAAACGGATTAGTAATAAGCTGGCTGCTGGTGCCCCTATCACAGAGCTTAAAAGACGTTCTGATGCCGCTAATATATCGATAGAAGCAGGAGAAGAGTCAATAAGGCGGCCAGTAATAGGGTTGCTGTGACTTTCTAGTAACAGATTAACCTTACTTTGATTAAGAAAGCGCAGTAATAGAGATTTAAGGTCTCCTAGGGAAACTTTTTGTGCTTTTAAATGGTTTGAAGGCGGTAGTAACTTTCTTTGAGGAAGAGAGTCTACTGATGTTTCAGGGACAAATTTTACGGCCTGTGAAATATCTTCAAAACTGGGCTTGTAGTAGAGAGAGGCTATTAGATAAACAAGGCAGTTAACAAAGAGACTCCAAAGGGTACCATGTACAATGGGGTCTAAGCCTTCTACCCCTAACAAAGCTTGTGGCTTTAAAAAGGCTAATTCAAATACCCCTAACATCCAGTCTTTACTTAGCCAATTTGCCTCGACTAAGAGTGGAATAACAAGACAGTAAAACCAGATGCTAAAGCCAGCTAACATTCCCCATATAGCACCTTGCTTATTACCACCTCGCCAAATAAGGCCAAATAACAGTGCTGGAGCAAATTGTGAAACAGCCACAAAAGATAAGAGACCAATTTCAGATAAAGCATTGAACTGAGTTAGTAGACGGTAATACAAGAAAGCAAATACTAATACTGCTGCAATGGAGATACGGCGTAATCGAATAACAAACTGACCTAAATCTTTAATTTCTTCTAAGGCGATCAGCTTAGTGCGTATGATAAGAGGTAATAAAATCTCATTTGAAAGCATGGTTGAAAGTGCAATAGATGCAACAATCACCATGCTGGTACCCGCTGAGAGACCACCAATATAGGCTAGTAAAGCTAACCCCTTTGCATCACTGGCTAATGGTATCCAAAGGGTTAAATATTGTTGTTGGAAATAGCTTGTATCAAAATTTAAGAAACCCACCAGAGCAATTGGCAAAATGAAAAGGTTGGTTATTAGTAAATAAAGGGGAAACAGCCAGCGAGCGGTATAAAGGTCTTTTTCAGAATTGTATTCAACAACCGCTGCATGAAAATGCCTAGGTAAAGCGAAAATAGCAATGGCGCCAATTAAGGCATGAATGAGATAGGTAATTGGGGTTTGATAATTGGTAAGGTTATGAGCAAGTTGTTCATTTTCCATGGCAGCATAATAAAGGTCGAAAGCCCCGTCACGAATAAAAAATACCGCATAAATACCAACCGCGATAAATGCGAAGAGCTTAACTAAAGACTCAAAGCTGACGGCAAGCATAAGGCCTTTATGGTGTTCACTGGCGTCAAGGTTACGTGTGCCAAAAAGGATGCTGAAAATAGCCATTAAGATGGCAATACAAATGGTTGGATCTGAGTACCAAAATACTGCGTTATTTGAGGCGCCTGTGATTAGGTGGAACGTTTCTGACACGGCTTTTAGCTGGAGTGCAATATAAGGCACGATACCTATTAAACTAAAGACAGAAACCAGCACGGCAATCTTACGAGAATGACCATAACGAGTCGCGATAAAGTCGGCGATAGTGTGAGTATTTTCTCGTTTAGCTGTGAGTATGATTCTCGCCATGAGTCGCCAGCCTAGGGTCATTAATATAATGGCACCAAAATAGGTGGGGGCCAGCAACCAACCACTATGGATTGACTGCTGAACCGTGCCGTAAAAGGCCCAAGAGGTGCAAAATATGGCTAAAGTGAGACTATAAATATAAGGCTGAAAACGATTAGATTTATTCTTGTCGCCCTTAAGTGCAATGACAAAAAGTAATCCAATATAAAGGACTGAAAAAATTGAAATCCAGGTTACGCTGATCATGCTCTGAACCTACCAAAATCTAACTTGATAGGAGAAAAAACAGGCACGAAAATACGCCGTAAAATAAAGGCGTTTGTTAACAAAAGCATTACTGCATCCTTTCTGTGTGCTTACTTCACAATCTTTAAGAAATAAGAACTTGTTCCATCAAATAATTTTGATACTCATGACGTAATCCCACCTTGGTGAGTTTGCCAGTGCCTGTGTGAGGTAATTTTTCGACAACTAAAATGGCATCAGGCAGCCACCATTTGGCTACTTTACGTTTTAAAATATTAACGAGCTCTTCTTTTGAGAAGACCTTATTAGTTTTCAAAGTCACTAATAAAATAGGACGCTCATCCCACTTAGGGTGTTTAACGCCTATGACACAGGCTTCGTTGATACATTCATAATCTAAGGCGGCATCTTCTAATTGGGTTGAGTTTATCCACTCACCACCTGATTTGATAACATCCTTAGCTCTATCAAGGATTCGTAAATATCCATCAGGATTGATCACAGCAATATCCCCTGTATCAAACCAACCCTGTTGAAAACTCTCCTGGCCTTCCCCTTTAAAATACTGTTTAAGCACCCAAGGGCCTTTGACTTTCAGTAGGCCTTGTTGAACACCATCATGGGGGAGAGGTTGGTCCTCATGATCAAAAATTTCAATTTGAGTACCAAACATGGCTTTACCCGCGGAGGATTGTACTCGGTATCGGCTTTCTGGGTCGAGTTTTTCTACATAAGGAGAGTTAATCGCTGCGCTAATTAATGGGCTGGTTTCAGTCATACCCCAAAGCCCCATCCAGTATACATCATATTGTTCTGCATAGGTTTTAACAAGATTTTGAGGAGATGCAGCTCCACCAACACCAACCAGCTTTAAACTCGGTATTGGATCTTTTGGACAGGCTTGTGACGCTAAAAAATTATGTAATCCAAGCCAGATAGTGGGAACGCCAAAACCCTTGTTTACTTGCTGAGAATCGATCAATCTGTAGAGGGAGTGGCCGTCTAATTTATCCCCACAAAAAACTAATTTTGCTCCAAACATAGGTGCAGAATAAGGAATCCCCCAAGCCACAACATGATACATAGGGACAGCAGGCATCACGACATCCCATTCGTTAAAGCTCAAGAACTGGCTAGAGCCACTCATCATGGCATGTAAGACGCTGGATTGATGATCATAAATAACCCCTTTAGGATTACCTGTTGTGCCTGATGTATAACAAAGGCCGCAATTATGGTTTGCTGTCAGTTCAGGCCAGTTAAACTCCTGACTTTGACCCTCGATTAGAGACTCATAACAAAGCACCGGAGTAAGCTTTGTGTTTGGCATTTCATCTTGCCCACAATTAATAATAAAGGCTTTAACCTTAGGAATTTGTGATTGGACTTCTTCTAAAAGTGGAATGAAACAAGGGTCGACAAATATATATTTATCCTCAGCGTGATTGATTATGTATTCTAATTGTTCTCTAAAAAGTCTTGGGTTTAAGGTATGAATAACGGCTCCGGCACCGCCAATCGCATAATATAACTCAAAGTGGCGATAGTGATTATTAGCCAGTGTTGCAATTCTATCGCCTGGATTAAAGCCGAGTGACTCTAAACCGTAAGCAAGCTGATTAATGCGTTTATAGGCCGCAAGATAAGTGTAGGTATGAAGGCGATTACTAGGTAAGAGGCTGACAATTTCTTGATTAGGGTACCTAAGCGCCGCGCTTTTAATGATATCACTGGTTAATAGTGGCATGGCCATCATGGCACTTGGATGCATTGTCATATTCCCTAACACTCCTGTTTTTATATTTTTATTAGCTTTATTAGCTTTATTAGTTTTATCTAGTCAAATCCTGTTGATAACACACGTCCACTAAACACCTGCCTAGTAAATAACTTATCTAGTCAAAATTTTTCGAGATTCACATTATCTTGTTTACAGACTATTTCAATATCCTACTTTAGGGGGAGCAATGAATATTAAGACTGAGTACAGGTGACTTAATCGCAGGTTCCCTAGAAGCCTTTTCTCCTACTAATGGTGGATAGTCATTTATCTTGGCGCAAATCATAGTAGGTGCGTTTTGAATTGTGGCTCATAAATTCTGAGCAAAAATAACTAAAAATGCCGGAGATTAGGTCTATGAAGAAGTATATTCAAGCTATGGCAATGACAGCTGGGCTAACCTTAGTTGCTACCTCAACAGGGTTACAGGCAGCGGATAAAGTAAAACCTGTTTTACTTAAAACCCCCATTGCTTTTGGCTCACACTTGCCCGCGTTAGGTAGCCCAATTAAATGGGTTGAGCAGCAGTTACCTTTGATTTCTGCAGGTAGTGTACGAATGAAAATTTATGAGCCTGGTAAACTGGTTGCTCCTCTAGAAATTTTGGATGCAGTATCCAGTGGCAAAATTAATTCAGGTTATGCTACAGCGGGTTACTGGGCAGGTAAAATGCCAGCGGCAAGTCTCTTTTCTTCTATTCCATTTGGACCAGAAGCCCCTGAATTTATGGCTTGGCTCTACTATGGCAATGGCCTAAACCTGTATCAAAAAATGTATGATGACGCGGGTTACAATGTGCATGTTGAACCCTGCGCTTTGATTTCTCCTGAAACATCAGGCTGGTTTAAAAAAGAAATACATGATGTGTCTGATTTACAAGGTTTAAATATGCGTTTCTTCGGCCTAGGGGGCGAGGTGATGCAAAAACTAGGGGTATCAACATCCTTGATTTCGGGTGGCGAAATTTTTGGTGCCTTAGAAAAAGGGGCAATTGATGCAACTGAATTTTCACAACCTGCAATCGATCAACTATTAGGTTTTTATAAAGTTGCCAAGCATAACTACTTCCCGGGTTGGCACCAACAGGCGACATTATTTGAGCTTTTAATTAACGCTAAAACCTGGGACAAAATGTCAGAAAGTCAGCAGGCTCAAGTTTCTGCGACCTGTAAAGCATCAATCACTAACTCTATCGCAGAATCTGAGTTCATTCAGTTTGAGGCCATGATTAAAAATCAGCAGGAGCGTGGTGTTGTTATGCATACCTGGTCTGATGAAATGTTAAAAACTTTTAATACGGCTTGGGATGAGGTTGTCATTGAGCAATCGCAAGATGCAACCTTTGATACTGTTTATAAAGATTTAGCTGAATTTCGAAAGAACTATGATGTTTGGGCTCAAAGAGCCTTTATTCCTAGAACTTAGACTCTAATTCAACTCCATTTGCGCCACTTTACTCCAATTAAATGCGAATAGCATTGGGGTTTAAGTGGCATTTTTTTATGCATAAGGAGATCTTTATGGCAGATGCTAATAAAGCCCTTGTCGTTGCGGACAAGTTAGATAATTGGGTTATTACCTTAGGGAAAGGGATTTCAAGCTGCTACGCCTTGCTAATAATTGTCATTATTGTGCAAGTGGTCTTAAGGAAAGGCTTTCATGCGGGGCTGATCAGTCTTGAAGAAATACAATGGTACCTTTATGGCACAGGTGTCATGTTTGGGATGTCCTACGCTCAAGCGCTGAACACTCATGTTCGAGTGGATCTTTTTTATAATAAATTTAGTAAAAACAAGCGTCACCTAGTTGAAATAATTGGCATTATATTTTTGTTACTTCCTTTCTTAAGTCTGATTTTTTATCACAGTCTTGATTTTGTTTATGATTCTTTTCGTACCATGGAAAGCTCTGCTGCCCCCGCAGGATTGCCCTACCGATGGGTGATAAAAGCCGTGATTCCTTTAAGTATTGGCTTGCTTTATATCGCCGTGATAAGCCGTTTATATCGTGAGTCGGTTTTATTGATAACTGGGGAGAGCAAAGATGCCATTTAATGAAATATTAATTTTGTTAATGTTTGCCAGTTTTATTGGTCTACTTATGACTGGCTTTCCTGTTGCTTGGGTTCTAGGCGGCGTTGGTGTGTTGTTTGCCATTGCGGGCTACTACTCAGATTTATACCTAGATACCTTTACCGGCATTGATTTTCTAACGTTAGGTTTAGTGGTTAACCGCATTTTTAAAATTATGGATAATTGGATTTTGGTGGCTTTGCCCATGTTTATTTTTATGGGAAATATGCTGGATAAATCCGGTGCTGCTGAAAACCTGATGAAATCCTTCCAAGAGCTTTTTGGTCGAGTAAGAGGCGGCCTTGCGATTACCGTTATCTTGATAGGTATTATCTTGGCGGCATCGACTGGCATTATCGGTGCGTCAGTTGTATTGCTGGCGGTTATCTCTTTGCCTGCTATGCGTAAACAAGGCTATTCAGACCAAGTTGCGCTAGGCACTATCGCAAGTTCAGGTACCTTAGGAATATTGATACCACCAAGTATTATGTTGGTGATTATGGCTGATCAGATTGGCTTGTCTGTGGGTGATTTATTTATGGGCGCTGTTTTTCCAGGTTTATTACTCGGTGCTCTTTATATTATCTATATCTTAGCCAGTGGCTACTTTCGACCGAAAACTATGCCTCTGCCAGTAGCAACAGAACCTGTCACCTTTGCTCTTTGGATGAGAGTGATTAAAGCAACCTTACCCACCATGATGTTAGTGCTCTTGGTGCTAGGTAGTATTTTTGCGGGTTTCGCGACACCAACCGAAGCCTCTGGCGTTGGCGCCGCGGCGGCAATTTTATTAGCATTATTTAATCGCCGTTTATCTTGGTCTGTATTTAAAGAGTGTCTTTATAATACCTTTAATGTGAGTGGCTATATATTTGCGATTTTCATTGGTGCTTCTTTATTTGCCTTGGTGTTAAGAGAGTTAGGTGGCGATGAATTTATCGAATCTTTTTTAACCTCTTTGCCTTTTGGTCCTTATGGCATAGTGCTCTTCATTCTCGCTTTTATTTTCTTGTTAGGATTTCTGCTCGATTGGATTGAAATTACCCTCATAGTCTTGCCTTTAGTTGCACCTGTTATTAGTGCATTAGACATAGTGATTGAAGGGTATGGGGTGATTGATAACCCTGAACTTGTGTGGTTTGTCATGTTAGTTGCGGTGACATTGCAAACGTCTTTTTTAACACCTCCAGTCGGTTTTGCCTTGTTTTATCTTAAAGGTGTATGCCCTGCTGATATTAGCCTTTCAACCATTTATAAGGGGGTGTTTCCCTTTATTCTTTTACAGCTGATTGGCTTGATGTTAATTCTGATGTTTCCAGCATTAGTTAACTGGTTTCCTGCCTTTATTTATCAGTAATGCATGAGTTATTAAGCGTAAAAAAGGCCCTTATCATTGTTTAATAAGGGCCTTTGTGTGTCATTTGAGAGGCTAAATACGAGTGGCTCCATCGACTTCAATGACGCGACCACTGAGGAAGTCATTTTCGAAGATAAAAGACACGGCCTGAGCTATTTCATATGGGGTCCCCATACGTTTTAATGGCGACATTTGTGCTGCCATATCATAGGCTTTTTGCGGCATTTGAGCCGTCATTTCTGTTTCGATGAAACCGGGCGCTATCGCTCCGGTACGAATATTAAACTTTGCGAGTTCTTGTGCCCAAGCGGTAGTCATAGCCACGACACCGGCTTTAGCCGCACTATAGTTTGTTTGACCAAAATTCCCCGCGCGACTGATACTGGAAATATTGACGATCACCCCCCCATTACCTGACTCTATCATGTGTGATGCCGCTTCTCGTCCACACAAAAAGACACCACTTAGATTCACATCGATAACAGATTGAAATTGTTCTAACGACATCTTACTGATTTCACCATCACGGTATTTAACCAGTAATCCATCCCTCAAAATGCCGGCATTATTAACTAAACCATCTATCCGTGAGTAATCTTCTTTTATTTGATTAAATAGGGCTTCAACTTCCGCTTCGTTTGCCACGTTACAACTGTAGCCTTTGGCATCTGTAATTGTGGAAGCAGCATGGGTAACACTTTCTATATCGATATCCACAAGGGCAATTTTCGCCCCTTTATCTGCTAGGTACTCTGCCATAGCAAAGCCTAAACCTCGTGCTGCACCGGTAATAACAATGACTTTATTATTAATATCCAAGTGACTTCTCCTGTGTTTGTAAATGACTAATCGAGTCTTATTATTTTTATAGCATCAAAAATATGATCAAAAACAACTGAAATTTAGTTTAATCACTCTATCTTAAAAGCAACATAGTTCAAAAGTAGGGTAATAACGAGGGAATTTAAATCCGAATTAAATTTTATTCTGCCCTAATTTGTTGTTTGAAGACATGAGTTTAAATTGCTCTTTAGATGAATTACTTGATTTTAGCAGGGCCTCGAAGGCCTGTGCTGGCATGGGAGATGAGAAAAGATAACCTTGCCCATAATCACAACCTATCCCCATTAATAATTGTCTTTGTTCTTCCGTCTCTATACCTTCAGCAATCACAGATAGCCCGAGTTTGTGGGCCATAATAATGATCGC
The DNA here is from genome assembly GCF_000153025.1 of Marinomonas sp. MED121. Taxonomy (GTDB): domain Bacteria; phylum Pseudomonadota; class Gammaproteobacteria; order Pseudomonadales; family Marinomonadaceae; genus Marinomonas. Next base: position 837,237 of record NZ_CH672429.1, on the reverse strand, counting down.
TTCACATAATTCTAATGGTTGGGAATGTTGGCTCAGATGCTGAATAAAACTTTTATCTATCTTGATAAAATCGATATCAAATTTATTCAGGTGAGTGAGAGATGAATAGCCTGTGCCAAAATCATCTAGAGCGACTTGGATGCCCTGATGACAAAACTCAATTAATTTTTTTTCAATGTTTGTGTTTTCTTTCATCATTAGGCTTTCTGTGATTTCAATGATGATATTTTGAGGTGGAAGGTTAAGGCTCTCTAAGTGCTCAAACCAAGAATCTAAACTGGTATTTTTATGCTGATACTGGGCTGGGGAGGTATTTATGCTCATGGTAAGGTCTAGCTGTAACTTATCCATCCACTGCTTTAATTGCGAGCTAGCCGTTTTAAATACCCAATCACCAATTTCAATAATATGGCTTGTTTCTTCTGCAATTTTAATAAACTCAAGCGGCATGGTGATGCCATGTATTGGGTGATTCCAGCGAATTAAGGCTTCTGCCTTTTTAATATCGCCAGTATTAAGTGACACGATTGGTTGATAATGGAGCTCAAATTCATTGTTTTTTAGCGCGCTTCTAAGGTCTTGTATAACTTGCATCTTATAGAGAATATCTTGGTGCAATTGTTGTGTGAAAATTTGATATTGATTACGACCTAAGGCTTTGGATGAATACATGGCTTCATCTGCATACCTTAGTAAGGTGTCACTTTTGCTTGTGTGTTCTGGATAGAGGCTAATCCCGATACTAGCTGAAATATAAAGGGATTCTTTATTAATACTATAAGGCGCAGATAGGGACTCTAAGATGGTTTGGGAGAGTGTTTCTATTTCTTTATAAGAGGTTAAGTTCTCTGCAATGATGGTGAACTCATCACCGCCTAATCGAAAAATACCGAAAGTTTTGTTCACGGTTTTTACTAATCGATTTGCCGCTTCAATTAAAAGCTTATCCCCGACATCATGGCCATAAAAATCATTGATCGCCTTGAAATCATCAAGATCCAAATATAAAAGTGCGACAGTTAGCTTGTCATGCTTTGCCTTATCTAATGAGCTTTTTAGCTCGTTTTTAAAATTTCGTCGATTGGGTAAATTGGTGAGGGAGTCTAAGTTCGCTTCTTGCCAAATGATATTTTTAGCATTTTGGCTTTCTAATAAGGCGAGATCCAAACGGCGGTTAATTTTTAATAAGTAGAAAGCAAGTGTGGAAACACAGACTAGGATAATAGCGGCAATCCAAAGCGAACGATAAAAAACCGCAAGTGCCACTTTAGGATTGGGGTCGTATAAAAAAGGGTCTAGTTTAAAATCTTGTCCCAGCATATTTAAGTCCTGATAAGTCTCAACAATATGCTGCCAGCGTTCTAGGCTAAAATACCCCATTTCGACTAATAATGGTTGGATTAGATCATCCATATTATCAGCCTGGTATCTTAAAAAATCATAGGAGGTTTGATTATTGTATTTTAATAAAATCAGTTGAATGATCTCTTCTTTGTTATTCATCGCATATTCCCAGCCTTTGATACTGGCTTCTCGAAATGCTTTTACTCTTTTTGGATGCTCTTCTATTTGGGATTCTGATGTGTATAGATTATCGCCGTAAAAATCGATATCTAAGATTCTTGGGCTAAAGCTTTTGTAGTAGAGGTTTGCTTTTTCAAGGTAGAAAGGCTCATCAGTACTATAAGCAGAGATAAGATCCACCTTTCCATTGATGAGGTCATTCGGATCAAAACTGTGCTCCACAAGAGTCATCTGGTTAATATCAATATTGGCTTTTTTAAGAAAAGCGAGTATCTCAGTATTGCTGAGTTCAAGCATGGCTGAATTATCTTGAATACTATGGATGCCTTTAGTGAAATCTTTTTCTAGGGTTAAAAATACCAGTGGAGAGTGCTGAAAGATAACACTTAGCATCACAATGGGCTTACCTGAGTTTCTCTCTTGAAGGAGTGAATTATCACTGACACCAAAATGCGCTCTGCCATCAAGAACAGGCTTTATTACATCTTGTCCTGGCGTGGCAGGAATAATATTTACCTCTAACCCTCTTTCCTTATAAAAGCCTTTTTCCTTTGCCGCATAATAACCAGCAAACTGAAATGTATGTTTCCATTTCAACTGAAGCGTTACTTCTTCTAAGGCCAAGACACTCGGCGCATATATTAGGGAAAGAGAAGCCAAAATAAATAACATGTATAAAGGGGTTTTGCTCAATGGATTGTCCTTTTCTATCGACCTTCGGACTTCAATTTAACAGGTCGTTTATTGATCATATAGAAAAGTATAATCCTTAATTATAAAAAGTGAGGTATTTTCGATGATTAGCGCGATTTAGGTTCCCTTGCTTGCAGGTGCTATTTTTTCATCTGTTTGATAGAGGTTTAACATCAAAATTGCTGCCAATAGCAGTATTAAACTGGCAATACTAAAGCCCAACTGAGTTGCTTCATAATGGCTTAATAGGGCAATCAAAATATAGCTAATACTCTGACAAAAAGTACTAAACATATGTAGCACGCCTTCAATGCGCCCCCTCTCGTTGAGATCTATTTCATGGTGCATTTTATTCATACGGCTAATACGATTGACCGAATTAAATAGACCAAACAAAAGTGCAAAGCCAACAATGACCCATGCCGCACTAAATAAGGATGAGGCAAAGAGAGTCAAAGCAATGAATGTAATACAGGCCATCATGAGCTTTTCCGCTAAATATTTGATAAGCAGTTGGCGGATGATGAACCCAGAGATAAGCGCGCCTATGCCAAAACTTACTTTCCATGCGGCAAACCAATTGGCGCTATAACCTTGCTCGTAAAAATAAATAGGCACTAACTTCACTAAAAATGTAAGTACTGGGTATGAGAGGCATGAAAGGGCTAAAAACATCATTAGTTGTTTTTGCTTTAAAAAAACCTCCTTTATTTCAATCACTTGTTTTAAAAAGCTCGCTTCATGTTGAAGACCTAGCTTTCTTCGATAGGGCATAACGCCATAGCTAATAGCACTAATAAAAGACGCAATAAAAGCAATGGTTGCGAATTCCAACATTCCCCATCGTGCAAGTAATACTATGCCTGTAGCACCAGCTCCCAGCGTCGTTATCTGCATAATAATTTCTTGGTAACTGGTAATTTTTGGGTACTCATCGGCTGCAAAGTTTTCTTGTACAAAGGCGTTATTTGTTTTCCAAGCCACATCACTTGAACACCAAAAAATGATTTGTGCAAAGATAAGTGTGGTGAGGTTTCCTACTAGATAAAAGAAAAAGATCAGCACGACAAAGGCTGTCATGGCTTGAATAGTTTGTGTGATAAAGAGAATCGCTTTACGAGAGTGTCTATCGATTAAAGTGGATAAGATAGGACTTAAGCTAAAAGAAACCAAGGTACAGGCTAAAGTGCTCAATGCCACTATACTACCATTTTGCGTTTCTTCTAGCATGATCCAAGGTAGAGCCAGCATAAACATGCCAGAAGAAATACCATCAAAAAAACGCCCAGATAAAAAGCTTATATACTTAAATGACATAAGGTGCCCTTGGTATCCATTAAAAGTATGCTAAGCATAAAAGCTCAGGTTAACTTGAGGTAAAGGCTTTTTTCTCTATTTTGATTATTGATTAACTGCATAGCGAAACTTAAATGAGTTTGAAGTTAGGGCAAAAGTCAGTTGTGATAAGAAGAGGAATTGTATTGTGAGAAGGGCGAGGTGAGCTTATAAAAAAAGAGCGCCAAACTCGGTTTGACGCTCAAAGCCACTCTCTATAACAGGATTTTCTTTAAAGCCAATTAGCTCGTTTCTTGGGGGGCACGAAAGCTAGCTTGGCTTTTATCAAGAAAGGCCTGCATAGCCACCTCTCTGTCATTACCTGCAAAGGTGAGAGCGAAGGATTGACTTTCTAAAGCCAGGGCTTGATCAAGCGGTGTGTTTATTCCTTGATGCATGACCTGTTTAATTGCTGCCAGTGCATAAGGGCTTTTGTGGGTCAAGCTTTTAGCAAGCGCTAACCCTGCGTCTGCTAATGTTTCAGTGGTATAAACATGATTTACAAGGCCAAGTTTTAACGCCTCATCACTCTTAATATTGCGACCTGTCATGACGAGCTCTAGGGCCAAGTTAAGCCCTATTTTTCGAGCGAGTCTTTGGCTGCCACCAAAACCAGGCAAGATAGCAAGATTAACTTCAGGCTGAGCGAAACAGGCTTTGTCTGACGCTAAAATAAAGTCGCAACCCAGGGCAAGTTCGCAACCGCCACCTAAAGCATAGCCATTTACCAAGGCGATAACAGGGACCTTAAGTTGGCTAAAACGGCTAAAGGTTTGGTTGCCAAAGGCTGAAAAAGCTTCTGCCTCTTGAGCCGTTAGCTGCTTCATATAAGCAATGTCAGCCCCTGCGACAAAGGCTTTTTCACCGGCTCCTCTGATAAAAAGCACACGTACATCTGTACTGCTTTCTATTAGATCTAAGCAAGCATTTAACTCTTCAAGACATGTTAAGTTAAGTGCGTTTAACACTTTAGGTCTATTGATACAGATCTGATAAATGCCCGCTTCAAGACGTTCAAGGAGGATTGTTTCAAAGCTTGAGGTTATTGTTTTGATCTCTGTTTCAATCCCTGTTTGAGGGTTTTGGTCTAAATGACTTTGATTTGATTGCATGGGCTAATCCTAGGCTGTTTTCTTTAGATATGAGTAAAAGCCTTGGCCAGATTTACGCCCGAATCGACCCGCACTCACCATTTGCACAAGCAATGGGCAAGGGCGATATTTACTGTCCTTGAAACCGTCATATAAAACTTCCATTATGCTCAAGCAAGTATCTAAACCAATTAAGTCTGCCAGTGCCAAAGGCCCCATTTTATGGCTCATGCCAAGCTGGCTAATGGTGTCTATCTCTTCGGCACTTGCCACCCCTTCATAGAGACAGAAAATAGCTTCGTTGATCATGGGGATCAAGATACGATTAGCAGCAAACCCTGGAATATCTTCAACTTTTACAGGGTTCTTCCCTAGGTTTTCCATTAGTGCAAAGCAAAGGTTAAAAATGTCGCTATTGGTTTGGAGGGCAGGAATGACCTCTACCAGTTTCATCTGAGGAACAGGGTTCATAAAATGCAGGCCAATCACACGCTCAGCTCTATGGGTGGCATTGGCTAGCTTGCTAATGGAAATGGAAGACGTATTTGAGGCAAGGATACAGCTGTCTTTACAGATACCATCAAGCTGTTTGAATAGATCAGATTTAATCTTTTCATTCTCAACGATGGCTTCTATCACCAAGTCGGCATTGGCAAGAGCTGAAAGGTCCTGATGGCATTCAATACGCGTTAGGGTTATCTCTTTTTGTTGTTGGGAGATCTTCTCTTTATTCACTAGAAAATCTAGATTTTTATTGATAGTGAAGAGTGCGGCTTCTAATGCAGCGGCGTTTAAATCACAAAGTTTAACCTTGTAGCCTGCTTGAGCAATGACTTGAGCAATACCATTTCCCATTTGCCCAGCGCCAATAACACCTACCTCTATGATCTGCATTTATACCTCCAATAGATAAAAATTATGCTCTAATTATTTTTTGCTGAGTGTGGTCATCTTCAAGGAGGGAGTAAATTGAAAATAATTTTATGACCTGTCTAAAAAACTAACCAGTTTATTTTTTTGTTTAATTCGTCTAGTTTTAGCTTAATTTTTAAAAAACTCTTTTTAGAGATGTGAATTAAGTATGAATAGAAAATTACCTTCACTTAAATCCTTACGGGTTTTCGAATCAGTTGCCCGAAACAAAAGTTTTCGCAAAGCGGCAGATGAGCTTTGTGTGACACACTCTGCTGTCAGCCATCAAATTAAGCAATTAGAGCAAGAGCTAGATGTTTTCTTGTTCCAGCGTAATGGTCGTTCTATTAACCTGACTAAGCAGGGCGAGTTTTTATACCCTGTGATTAACGATAGCTTTGACAATATTGCTGAAGCCGTTGCTAGTCTCAAATCTGCTAGCAAGACAAAAACCTTAACCATTCAAACCTATGTGACTTTTGGAACGGTTTGGCTAATCCCTAAACTCAATGATTTTCAGGCAAAATATCCTGACATTCGAGTGCGGATATCCATTTCATTTGTGGATGTGGATTTTGATAAAGATGATGTCGATGTGGGCATTATAATGGGCGATAAAGCTTGGTCTCACCTAGATTACACCTATTTATTTGATATGGAGATCTTCCCTGTTTGTTCTCCTAAGCTGGTGGCAGAAGGCAAATTGAATAAACCAGAAGACTTGGCCAAGTTAGATTTAATCACAGTCGAATTAGCCCCAGATGATTGGCCAACTTGGTTAGAAAAAGCGGGGGTTGATCCTCATGTTATCGATTCAGGACCTGTGGTCGATAATTATTTACAAGCGTTAGAAATGATTTATGAAGGGAACTCTGTGGTCATGGCGAGGGAGTCTTTCGCCAAACGAGATTTAGAAACTGGGCGTATTATCAGGCCTTTTGACTTCTCAGTCATGGAGGTAGGAAGCTGGTACAGCGTTCACCCTAAACAGCAAAACCCTAAGCCAGAAATACAACTTTTTAACGATTGGCTCGCCCAAAAAATCCGTGAAGACTCAAGCTTTATGGTCAAAGAGTAAAATAATAAGAGGCTAAAATCAGATTTTAGCCTCTTATTCAGCTCCATATTAGTATTCGCTTATCCTCTTTTTTGCCCTTCATGATTCTTCTTTAATCCTTGTTTTCTTGTCTTTATTTTCTAAAAAAATAACGCTTAGGCAGGTTTTTTACGCTTTTTAATGGTTAGTTTTTTTAACCTTTTTTCATATTTTAATCAATTTACACTGACTCAAGCATAAGCGCAGAATCGGGGCATAAAAAGAAGCATACTCAAAAAAGCTTGAGCAAGTGCGTAAAGTTAACCAGCTTAGGAAATCACTATGCCCCAATCAGTGAGCTGTCAAAAAATTGGAAGAGTGTTAGAAATAACCCTCAACCGCCCTCCGGTAAATGCCATTAATCTTGCGACTAGCACAGATCTTTATCAGGCTTTTAAACGTCTACAAGAAGACGATGAGTTATACGTCGGTATTATTACCAATGCTGGTGGTCGCTACTTTAGTGCCGGTTGGGATTTAAAGGAATTCGCCGATAAAGGTGATGAGTTAATGGAATCGGCAGATTATGACTTAGGCCCAGGTGGTCTTGGTGGTATGAGTGAATTTTGGGGGCTTAAAAAGCCTGTCATTGCTGCTGTCACAGGTAGTGCCATTGGTGGTGGCTTTGAAATGCTACTCAGCGCTGATGTCATTATCGCTGCAAAAGAGGTTGAGTTTTGGCTGCCTGAAGCCAAGTTAGGGTTCTTGCCAGATGGTGGTGGGATTCAGCAATTACCTAAGCGCCTGCCTTACAACCTAGCATCTGAATTAATTCTGACAGGCCGTAAATTAGGCATGGAAGAAGCCAAACATCATGGTCTCGTTTCCCAAGTGTTAGAGACAGATAAAGTCTTGGCTAAAGCCCATGAAATGGCGGCTCAAATTGCTGAAGCGGCACCGCTTCCTTTACAAGCCATGAAAGAAATTATGGCCTTATCTGTGTCTCTGACCGTTGAAGAGACCTTTGTGCAAACTCGAAAAGCCTGGAAAAAGGAAAGTGACCTGCCTCTTTTCGAAAAAATGCTGCACTCAGAAGACTACCTCGAAGGCTCCCGTGCCTTCTCAGAAAAACGCCCACCAGAATATAAAGGACGCTAACTTATGACACTTTCAAATACTCATTATCTAGATCGATTACTAAAGCCAGAAACCATTGCCCTTGTTGGTGTTTCTCCAAGAGAAGGTACAGTGGGCAATGACATGCTAAAGGTACTGCTAAGTGGTGGTTATAAGGGGCAAGTTTTTCTCGTTAACCCAAGATACGATGAGATAGAAGGGCACAAGTGTTTCGCTAGCTTATCTGATATCCCAGTAGCGATTGATATGGCTGTATTAAGTGTGGCGAGCCATAGAATGGAGCCGCTTTTTGATGAAGCGATTAGCTTGAATATTGGCGGGGTGACTATCTTCGACTATTGCAAACTCGAAGAAGAAGCGAGTCCAACCCTTCTGGAGCGCCTTTCTTATAAAGCTAAGCAAGCTAATATGCCTATCTGTGGCGGTAACTGCATGGGTTATTACAACTTTGATAATGATGCCTATATTAGTTTTCAATCGCCTGGTGAGCGTAAAGCGGGTCACATTTCTTTGATTGCTCATTCTGGCTCTATCTTTGTACTACCGACATCAAATGATAGACGCTTCCGCTTTAACCTTGTGGTATCTGCAGGGCAAGAAATAGCGACGTCCCTTGATGAGTATATGGACTTCGCCCTAGAGCAAGAAAGTACCCGTGTCTTAGCCATCTTTATGGAAGCCATTCGTAACCCTGAAAACTTCGTCAAAGTATTAGAGAAAGCCAAGCGTAAAGGCATTCCCGTTGTGGTAACGAAAGTTGGCCGTACTGAAGTGAGCGCACAACTAGCAGCGACTCACTCAGGTGCTATCGCTGGCAATAACACAGCTTATGAAGCCCTATTCAAAAAGTACGGCGTGATAGCCACAGATTCACTTGATGATCTGATGACGTGTGCTCAGATTTTGTCTCAAGGGGGAGATCTTGGCGCAGGTGATCTTGGTTATATTGGGGACTCAGGGGGGTTAAGGGAGCTATTTGTTGATACTGCTGAAGAGCATGATCTGACCTTTGCTAACTTGACTGACGACACCATGAATAAGCTCAAGCAAAGGTTGCCATTGGGATTAGAAGCGGTCAATCCATTGGATGCTGCTGGGCCTTTTACCCCTGATTATGCGGAAGTTTTCCGTGATAGCGTACGTTACATCATGGAAGATCCAAATGTGGCTGTGGGTGTGTTTGAATTTGAAGCCCGTGATGAATTTATCTATATGCCTGAATTCATTGAAATTGCGAAAGAAGTAAAACAGTACTCAAACAAACCTTTTATTGTGCTGAATACCTTCTCACTAGCGCTAAATGCTGGGATTGCTGAAGACCTGATGGATCATGATATCCCGCTTGTAAATGGTGTCGAAAATGCGGTGAAGGCAATTGCGAATCTTTTTGCGAATCGTGATCAGCAAGCAGATAGTCATACACCAGCAGAAAACATAAGTAATCCTGCTCGCAAAGAAAAATGGCATGCTCGTTTAGCAACAGGCTTACCTATGAGCGAAACAGACAGCTTAAATCTATTAGCGGATTACGGTATTGGTATTGCCAACCCTCAAGAAGCCCACACCCAAGAAGACACGCTAAAAGCCGTTGAAACCATGACTTTCCCAGTGGTCCTTAAGACCGCAGAACCCCATATTCATCATAAGTCAGATGTAGGCGGCGTGAAGCTTAACCTCAACTCTAGCACTGAAGTGAGTGAAGCCTATGATGATCTAGCTAATCGTTTAGGTTATCGCGTGACAATTGAACCTATGGTGGGTCAAGGCACAGAGCTTGCCTTTGGCATGGTAAACGATCCGCAATTTGGCCCTATGGTCATGGTGGGAAGCGGTGGTATTTATATCGAAGTCTTAAAAGACAGAGTTTTCTCACTTGCGCCATTTGATGAAATAGAGGCAATGGCCATGATAGATAGTTTACGAACTCGTCCCTTATTAGCCGGAGTGCGTGGTGCTAAGGCTGCAGACCTTAATCAACTCGCAAAACAACTGGCTAACTTTTCACACCTAGCAGCAGATCTTGGTGATGACATTAGCGAGATAGATGTTAACCCCATCATAGTCAATGACAAGGGCAGCATTGCTGTCGATGCTTTGGTTATCGCCAAAGAGGTCGATGCTGAACAGAGCGCGGCTTAATCGAATTAAGCAAACTTTTAATTCAATTATTAACTAAAAAAATGAATTAGTTATCACTGATCACCTTAGGTTTTCAGGCGTACTTTTTGTTGCCTGAAAACCCTGTTGAAAGTGGTTCAATGAGCAGTAGATAGATGGATTGAATAAGCACAAAGGAGAGTGCGCTGCTTACCAAAACATAATAAAAACAAGGTATTTATATGAAAAATCAATCAAACGAGGTGGTCATAGACACGGCCCAAGATGGCTTTTATAAGGGGTTTAATCACGTAGTGACCTTAACCTCTAAAATGCTAATCATGGTGCTTGTGCTTTGGGCATTGGTTTTCCCCGATCAAGCCAAAGCGGTTCTATCTAAAGTTAATGCATTAGTACTTGGAAACTTTGGTACTTATTACATTTATGTCATGGCATTTTTTGCCATAACGGCCATCGCATTAGCTACGGTACCTAAGGTAGGTAGTATCACCTTAGGTGGCAAGGGGTCGAAGCCTGAGTTCTCTCGCTTTTCTTGGATCTCTATGATGTTTGGTGCCAGCATAGGTGTGGGCATGCTGACTTACTCAACCGGCGAACCGATTTATCACTTTGCTAATAATCCCGATATTATCCAAGGCTTGGTACCTGCCAAACAGAGTGAAACTCTAGAATCAGTTTATCGTTATAGCTTCTTACATTGGGGCTTTTCTGCTTGGGGAATATACGCACTAGTGGGTCTAGCCTTAGCTTATTTTGGCTATAACAAAGGGCTTCCTCTCACAATACGATCTGTTCTGACACCATTATTTGGTAATAAACTGAATGGTACTTTTGGGCATGTGGTCGATATTACGGCGGTTTTAGCGACCATTTTAGGCATTGCTGTCACCATAGGTTACGGGGTTAGCCAATTTGCTTCAGGTGTTTACAATATTACCGGTGCGGATTGGATCATGAGTGATGGCGCACCAACCATGACAGCGATGATAGTAGCCTTAGTGTTTGTTATGGCACTTTCTACCTTGTCAGCAGTGAGTGGTGTGGGTAAAGGCGTAAAGTGGCTAAGTAATATCAATATGTCTTTATCTGGTGTTCTGTTACTCTTTTTCTTGATTTTCGGTTCAAGCTTTTTAGCGATAGAGTTACTAGGTAAAGGTACAATCGATTACCTGATTAACTTTGTTTCTATGGCAGTCAATGTAGAAGAAAAAGGCACAGCGCTTGGCGATTGGCAGGCGGGTTGGACAATTTTCTATTGGGCATGGTGGATTGCTTATGCGCCGGCGGTAGGGATCTTTTTTGCACGTATTTCTAAAGGAAGAAGCATTAGAGAGTTTGTATTAAGTGCGACCTTAATCCCATCATTTGTCTGCTTTATTTGGTTTACCTTTGTCGGTGGTACTGCTTTAGATCTTGAGCTTTCAGGGTTAGCAGAAGGTAAGATTTTAGGCGCTAATATTTCGGCACAAATTTATGAAACACTGAATGTGCTGCTGTCAGAAACGGGTGCTAAATTAATGTCGGCCGTGATTGTCGTACTTTTGATGACTTTCTTAGTGACCTCTGCCGACTCTGCTATTTTGGTGGTAAATACCATTAACGCTGGCGGTAGTATGGCGCAAACTCCTCGTTCGCATATTATCGTTTGGGGCGTATTCTTGACGGCCTTGATCGGCGCACTATTAATTGCAGGTGGTTTAGGGGTGATTAAAACAGCCATGATTATCGGTGCTTTGCCTTTCTCTGTGATCATGGTGCTGATGACGATTTCCTTGATCAAAGCATTGTTAAGCCACAAAGTCGAAAGCCAAGATACGGATGAAACTTTGTTAAAATCTACTTAAACGACACGCTTATAGCCACTTAGTTTTAAGCAAGATAAAGTGAGCGAATAAGAGTCTAAGCGGACACCTGTTTCTTATCCTGGGCAGGTGTTTTGCTTTTTAAATAAACATAAAAAATAAAAGGGAAGCTTTATGGCATTAAGTGTGGGAGAGGTAGCAAAGCGTGCTGATGTAAAAGTATCCACCTTGCACTTTTATGAAGAAAAAGGCCTGCTTAAAAGCTGGCGCAATACAGGTAATCAAAGACGCTACGATAGAAATGTTTTACGCCGTATCGCTGTGATTAAAACAGCGCAAATGCTCGGGATGAGCCTATCTGAAATAAAAGAAGCCATGGATCATTTACCTTCAGATCATGCTCCGAGCAAGTCTGAATGGCAGGATATGGCCAATGCTTGGCAAGCTGCCCTAGATAGCAAGATTGCAAAGTTACAGGCATTAAGAAATGAGCTAGATAGCTGTATTGGTTGTGGTTGCCTTTCTATGACCCAGTGTAAACTTCGTAACCCAGATGACAAACTGGGAGAAGAAGCCAGTGGCCCCGTATTATGGGAGCAATCAGAGACTCCTCCTAATAAGTGAAAGGGCGCCTTATTAAAAAACGTCACACAAGACTTGATTTTAAATAGTGCGCTATGTATATTGCACAACAAGCTTGATAAATAAGCTGATTTTAAACCTTATAAAGAACTATTAATGAGAGAGTTTAAGTGAAAGATGAAACTTCAATAAAAGCGTCCGCTCCTGAGCTTGATGACTTATTGTGCTTTTCACTTTATTCAACCTCATTGGCAATGAATAAGCTGTACCGCAAGCTGCTTAAACCATTAGATATTACTTACTCTCAGTATCTGGTTTTAGTGACTTTGTGGGAGCAAGACGAGCAGGCGGTAAATGCCATTGGCGAGCGCTTGTATTTAGATTCTGCCACACTGACTCCCTTATTAAAGCGCATGGAAGCCAGTGATTTAGTGACAAGAAAGCGTGCTTTACAAGATGAGCGAAGTGTCATCGTCTCTCTAACGCAAAATGCAAAAGAGATGGAAGCTAAGGTTGCCAGCATAATGGAAAAAGCCAAGTGTGCCGCCAACATGGATATGACAGAGTTTAAAGAAACCAAAGACAAGTTAGAAAAGCTAAGAGATAACCTATTGAAAAATATGTAATACCTCTAAGTCAGTATGACTAAATCTTTGAGATAAAAGCTAAGGAAGAAGTAAAAACTTCTTTTTTTAAAAATACAAAAGTAGTGCGCTATTTAATAGTTGGCTACTTTTAAATATAAATGACGTTAATTAATCAAAATAGAGGATAAAACCATGAAATTAGAAAAAGCAGTGTATACCGCATACGCAAGTGCAACAGGTGGTCGTGAAGGTCTGGCTCAATCTGATGACGGCAAACTGGATGTTGTATTATCTACGCCAAAAGAGCTCGGTGGTGCTGGTGGCGACGGGACTAATCCAGAGCAAATGTTTGCAGCAGGTTATTCTGCTTGTTTCCTAGGTGCGCTTAAGTATGTTGCAGGCCTAGAAAAAGTCGCGATTCCTGATGACACCAAAGTTTCTGCAAGTGTGGGTATTGGCCCTATCCCAACAGGGTTTGGTATTGAAGCAGCGATCAGTGTTTCTATCCCTGGCCTAGATAAAGAAACCGCCACTAGCCTAGTTGCAAAAGCGCACGTGGTTTGCCCCTACTCAAACGCCACTCGCGGTAACATCAATGTTGATGTAAGCGTTGCTTAAAGCAAACTCTCTAGGTTCATTTTGAACCTGTAGAAAGTTTAGAGAACCTCAGCTTGTCTGGGGTTTTTTGTCTTTTAAAATATGAAACAACACGATGAAACTGCCGCAAATCTTCAATCAAATCTCGCTTAATCTTGTCACTATGCCTAACAATAAATGGCCAGACTCAAATGGCTTTAACGAAAACTGGCGAAGAAAATAGTGAATAAAATGATTAGACCTGTTACTCCAAGTGATATCTCAGAACTAGTTGATATATGGCTCACGGCTTCTATCAAGGCTCATAGCTTTGTTGACGAGCAAGTATGGCATTCTCAAGTCGAGGCGATGCGAGATATTTATCTTCCTAACTCAGAAACTTATGTTTATGAAGAGAATGCTAAAATAGTTGCTTTTTACTCTCTCAATGATGATCAGCTAGCCGCAATTTTTGTTGCAATAGCGTCTCAAGGTAAAGGTATCGGGCAGCAGCTTATTGTCCATGCATTAAAGCAAAGAGATAGTTTGAGTTTGTCTGTGTATCAAGAGAATCAGACAAGTATTCTATTTTATTTAGGGCAAGGCTTTAGTATTAAAAGTGAGCAAAAAGACGAGTTTACAGGTCTCCTTGAGTACACAATGACAAAATCGAGTGAGTTACTTGAAATAGTCGCTTCAAGCATTAGGTTATTGATAAAAAATAATGAAAATAAAAAGTGTTTTTTCGCTCACTTGTATCCTTCTTATACAAAAAGCGTAGAATCTGTGGGCTATTGAATAGGATTAAACCTTAGTCAACAAAGAGGGATAAGTATGGCATTTGAAGTTTGGTTAATGTTCAGTGCAGCAGCATTTTTAAATGTAGTGAGTCCTGGTCCTGCAATCATACTGGCAATTTCGAACGGTGTATCTTGGGGTTATAAATCTGTCCTTGCAGCGGCGCTGGGAAATATCATGGGGATATTCATACTCTCTTCTATTTCTATGTTGGGTTTAGGCTTAGTACTAAAAACTTCAGCGCTTCTTTTTACTATCCTTAAGGTTTTAGGGGCTTGTTACCTTGTCTACCTTGGGATTAAAAAGTTTAGAAGTAAGGATACCTTCTTTGTTGAATCTGAAGAGGAGCAGGCAGCTAGCGTTAAGATCAACTACTTTGCCAAGTTCAAAGAAGCCTTCATGATCGCCATGACTAATCCAAAAGCGATTCTCTTTTTTGTTGCTTTCTTCCCTATGTTTTTGGATACCAGCTTAGCGGCATTCCCACAGTTTATGATAATGACACTTACCTTTATGGCGCTGTCTTTTATAAGCCTCGCAAGCTTTGGTTACCTAGCGAAATCCGTTCGTCATTGGTTTAAAAATGTGAGTCTAGTAAAAATCTTCCACCGTGTTACAGGCGGCATTTTTATCGGATTTGGTGTGGCGCTTTTACAGGTTAAAAACTGAGAGCCCATCATAGAGAGAAGCTCTAAAAATAGTTAGCTAGAAATTCAGTGGCCTTGCCAATGACAAAAATTGGTAGGGCTGCTACGAGCACACCTAATAAATATTTGAAAGGAGAGAGCAGCTTTCCTGAACCAAATGTCATTGCTATCCCTCCACCTCCGCCCAGTAATGTGTTACCAGGCATATTTATTAAGAATGCAAGTGCTACAACAGGGTTGAATCTGTCTATATGTGTTAATACTTTTGAATGGATGAAGAAATTTTCAATCTTTTTAT
Source organism: Marinomonas sp. MED121 (assembly GCF_000153025.1). Taxonomy (GTDB): domain Bacteria; phylum Pseudomonadota; class Gammaproteobacteria; order Pseudomonadales; family Marinomonadaceae; genus Marinomonas. Next base: position 822,101 of record NZ_CH672429.1, on the reverse strand, counting down.
CTTTTCTTTCTGAAAAATAACGACCAATTAAAAAAGGGATTATTAAGCCAATGATTGTAGAAAAATAAATTATAGAAGAACTCTCGTTACCTAGTACAATTAAGAGGCAGAGGGCAATTTCTGCTGAAGGTACATATGGGATCGCTAATAAAATAATGTATAAAATTAAAATAGCAGAAAAAATTATCTGATTCGCTCTTACTTTTAGCATGAGATTAGTAATACTTTCTGAGTTTTGACTGAAAATAAAACTAATATAAAGTGCTGTTAATATGAGCATTAATTTAAAAAGAAAATTAATCATTATAACTTTCTCTTCTCTGAGCTATGATGAATATACTTGTCTTGTCTAATTTCCAAAACCGCATTACTTTAAAATTTTTTGCACGTATTATTTTTATGAAATCCACTTCATTTTGATATTCTAAATAAGGTGCTAGCCTTAATATTTGAGCAAATGATAATAATGCTTTGAAAGGGAACGGAATGTCTTTTAGTAGTATTAAATTCAGGACTATGTAGCCTTTATAGTTTACGGCATTAAGCATTGACTCTAGTACATCTTCAGCATTCTCTATGAGGTGTAAAACACTATGTGCCATTACTATATCGTAGTGTCTATAAGGTAAGGAGAGTGTTTCAATATCTTTAAGGATAAACTCTACTTTATTTTTCTTATTGTCTAATCTTCTATTGGCTATTTTTATCATTTCTTCAGAAAAATCATAAGCGGTATAACTATAAGCCTTACTCGAAAGCTTAAGGGCAGTGGAGCCTGTTCCACAGCCAAGTTCAAGTATTGATGATTCAGGTCTGATTAATTGACTAATTTGATCAAGTTTTGAATTATAGTTTTTTGGCCTTTTTACTGGAGATTTGTAATAGTGATTTGAAAGTCTGTTCCAAAAAGCAGATTTATTTTTCATTATTATATTCCCTTTTAAGTATTACCTTAAAACTATCTAGCGCATTTACAAGAGGTCTCAATACCTCCAATAAATAATAAAGGTGAACCAATTCCACCGGAGCTGCTTAATTCACTAATTTCAGGATGATTCTCACAGACATTGCTACAAGCCATTGCTGCCTCAGTAAAATACTCATGTTTGTTCTGATTCGAGCTACAAGCTATTAAAAGCAGAGAAGCAAAAGGCAAAATAAAAAATTTTTTCATTTTTCATTCCTAAATTTTAATGTTTTATTTGGGTTCTAGTGTGACTTTTAGTCGTTATGACTTAGATGGTAAGTTTATCAATTAGCTTTTTTGCTTCATCCGCCTTTTGTATGAAATTAGATCACCAAAAAGGATGATTTTAATTTTATGTCTAGAGGTAAGGGAGATAGATAGGTGGCGTCTAAATGAAAGTATAATCTCGAGTAAATCTGATGATGAAATCATTAGAAGAGTTTGAGCCACAGAAATGTCAGGCGCCAAATTTTAGTAAATAATAAAGGTTGTTGTATTGGCTTAAGTTGGGAAGAAACTGAAATAATGTCAGTGTTGTGAAGCCTATATAAAAGTTTCTTTTCATCATGAATGTCCTAATCTTGAGTTTTAGATTTTCATTTTTTATATGTTTATAAAGGTGATCTTACAGGCAAGTTAGGCTGTTATTGATCCGCCAATTAGGTGAAATTAGTTCATCCAAAAGTAGTAGCTTTATTCCTTATTAATGAAGGCATCTTTAGGTTTATGAGAGAAAAAATCACTATTTAGGAGGATTTAGTTAAAAAAATTATCTTGTATGATTTACCTTCTTGCTCAATGTTCACAGGTATACAAATGTCAAAGAAAAAAGAGACAGAGACTCCACAATATTCAGTGCCTAGCTTTATTCCTATTAAAGGACCATTTGCACGCTGGCCGAATTTGAGTGAAGTTGTTTTAGCTATTTGTGTTTTTCTGGCTTCAGTCTTTGTTTCTTCAGAAGGGGATGGCGATGAGGTCATTATTAGAGCCTTGGACGAAACGCCAGCCTTGCTCCTTATTCTGTTGGCAATTGCTGCTATTTCTCTTTACTGGAGAAAAGAACATCCATTAAAAGTGCTAGCGGTTACGCTTCTTATGATGGCGATAGCAACTGCTCTAGGGCTTTCTTTTGATTTCTTTGGCGTTCCAATTGCCTTATATAGTGTTGGGAGGTATGAGATAAGAGATAAGTTAAGTCAGTTAGGTGGTGCTACGATTGGGTTGATAGGGCTCATCTTAATATTTGATAAGAATGAAACACTGACAGATATGGGCTTCTCTTTTATCTTTTTATTCCTTTCTTGGTATATAGGGAGAAGAGTACTAGCAAGGCGTGAATACTTGCAGCTATTGCAAGAGATAGCAGAGCAGCTTGAGAAAGATAAAGTTAATGATGCGAAGAAAGCGGTAGAAGAAGAAAGGGGACGGATTGCAAGGGAGCTTCATGATGTTGTGGCTCATCAAGTAAGCTTAATGACTGTTCAGGCTGGGGCTGCAAAAATAGTGTTTAAAAAAGAACCTCAAAAAGCTATGAAGGCAATGGACGCCGTAGAGCATGCTGGTCGAGAGGCGCTGATTGAGTTGAGGCGTTTACTTGGTGTTATCAGGCCTGATGAAGAGATGTGTGAGTTAACACCTCAGCCAGGGTTAGGTGATGTCCCTAACTTAGTTAAAAAATTTTGTAACGCAGGTTTAGTTGTGACGATGGAAATGCCTTCTTTAAATAAAGTTCTGCCGGTGAGTATGGACTTAACAATATATCGTATTATTCAAGAGTCTCTTACTAATGTATTAAAACATGTTGGTAAGAAGGCATCTGTGCATGTCTTTGTTAAATGTAATAAAACTAATATACAGATAGAAATTAAAGATGAGGGTCTGGAAGAAAAAGAGAAAGTACCAGAAAGGTCAGGCTATGGGCTTATGGGAATGAGAGAAAGAGTCATGTTACTAGGTGGTACGCTTGAAACGAAAAAGCTAGATCAGGGTGGTTTTCAAGTTAAGTGTTATTTGCCTTTTGAGCAGGAATAAGCAGCATGAGTATACGAATTGTTATAGTTGATGATCAGGCATTGGTGAGAAGTGGGTTGTCTATGATCCTTGATCATCAAAGTGATATTGAGGTTGTCGCTGAATGTGCCAATGGTCTAGAAGCAATTGAAGCAGCAAAGAAATACATCCCTGATTTAATTTTAATGGATATTCGAATGCCTGAGATGGACGGTTTGTCTGCAACCTCAGCTATTCTAGGGGATTTAAATATACAGACTCGCATCGTAATTCTGTCTACCTTTGATTTAGATGAATATATTTATCGTGCATTAAGAGAAGGTGCAAGTGGGTTTATTTTAAAAGATACCCCTCCTGATGAGCTAGTTGCCGCTGTCCATGTGGTTGCTCAGGGTGGAGCTTTGTTAACACCATCAATCACTAAAAAGCTGATCGGAGCGTTTGCTGAGTTAAAGCCTTCTCATACAAATGTAACAGGGCATATAGATAGATTAACGACACGAGAAAAAGAAATCTTAAAAAACCTAGCACTTGGCTTTAATAATAGTGAAATAGCCAGTCGTTTATTTATTGGTGAATCAACCGTAAAAACTCATGTATCTAGCTTACTAAGTAAGCTTGAACTCAGAGATAGAGCTCAAGCTGTCATTTTTGCTTATGAAAATGGTGTTATTCGAGTTGGATCACATAACCAAGTTAATGAATGATTAAGTAAATGTTCTCACCCATTAATGAGATAGCCTTTCAACAAGTTTTGAAATGGCTTCTTCTGCCTTGTTAAGTGATTCAGTATGTCTTTCATCATGAAACTCCTGATACTCTGAACCAATTTCATAGACGCTTTCGACGCCTAAATAGTGACTCAAGGTTTTGATGTGAGGTCCTAGGTGATTCATGTTTTCTCTTATGCCGCCTGCTTCAAAACCGAATTCGCCAGAAGAGGTGAGAAGCACCATGGTTTTTCCTGATAAGCAGGGCTCTAGTGGAAAGTCTCCTCGCTTAAGGTCGAATGAGAAGGTTTTGTTCACTCTGATTACTTGATCGAACCAGGCCTTTAATACTGCCGGCATACCGTAGTTGTACATGGGCGTTGAAAGCAAAATGATATCTGCTGAAATTAACTCGTCTATCAAGGTATTTGATAGGGCTAGTTTAGCATTTTGTGCTTCTGTTCTTTGTGCGTCTGGGGTGAAGGCGGCTTCTATCCAAGCTTGATCAATAAAGTCTGGTGGACCCATTGTTAGATCTCGATAGATGAATTCCGTTTTGGGTTGTAAGGCTAGCCATTGTGTTTTAAACGTGTGGGCAAGCTTCCTTGAAAGTGAATTATGTTTCTCTCTGGATTTATCGAAATGTCTCGCACTGGTATCTAGATGAAGTATCTTAGGGCTTTTTGATTGCATGCTTTTGTCTCCTTTTGGCTTTTCTCTGTTTAGAGTGTCATCTGGCTTTTTTAGGCCTGATTAATGTGTACTTATCTTGGGGTGATATGTTTGCTTTGACAAAAGGTGAAATTTTTCTTATAGATGAGATATATTCATCCATATAAGTGTTTTATGTTTTCTCATTTACCCCAACTAAACAGTATTCGTGTGTTTGACTCGGCCGCGAGGCTGAAAAGTTTTAAAGAAGCTGCACTTGAGCTTAATGTGACGCCAACGGCGGTTTCTCATCAAATAAGGGCTTTAGAAGAGAGGCTAGGCACCTTATTGTTTGAACGTAAAACGCGCCATATTCTTCTGACTCCTGAAGGGGAGAAACTAGCGCAAGTCGCCCATCAATCACTGACACAGATAGCGACTGTGTTTGAGGAAATTTCAGGTCAAAAAACACGCCTTTGTGTGAGTACGACGAGCTCGTTCGCTGCCCAGTGGTTAGTTCCAAATCTTGAAGGCTTTTATCGCTTGTATCCAGATCTTGAAGTGGTGATTAAAACCGAAGATGCGCTAGAGGATATAAGCAAAGATAGGCGTATTGATTTGGCGATTCGTTATGGCGAGTTTGAGGCTAAAGACAAAACCGCTACTAAGCTTGTCACCGAAGAGTTTGGTATGTATGCCACTGGCCCTTATATCAAGGCATTTCCTGATCTTGAGAAAGCCTCTTTACTTGAAACGAAATGGAAGAACCCAAGCTTAAAGCCTATGACATGGCAGGGCTTCTTTGAGCTCGATGATGAGGCGAGTCATAGGCTTAATATTCGCGCTTATGATCAAGAGCATCATTTGATCCAAGCAGCATTAGCTGGGCAAGGTGTTGCACTGGTTAGTTCGTTGTTGATTGAAACGGCTTTAGAGCAAAATTGGCTTGAACCACACCCAAAAGGAAAGTCATTAGAAGGCTTAAGTTATTATGTGCTAACGCAGAGTGAGACTGAATCGAGCAGAAAAACGCTTTTGTTTAAACAATGGTTATTAGATGTGCTAAAAAAGGAAGGTTAGCTTAAAAACAGAAAACGCCCTCAGCTGAAAGCGTTTACTATTTAAGGCTTTTTTTGAAAATAGAATGTTTAGTTAATTTCTAATAATTCAACATCAAAAATCAAAGTCGATCCTGGGGTAATAATCCCTGTTGAACTTTGCCCATAGGCTAATTCGCTAGGAATGAATAAGCGACGCTTCTCGCCTACGACCATTAATTGTACCCCTTCAGTCCAGCCTTTGATGACTTGATTTAAACCAAATGAAATGGGTTCACCACGATCTACTGAACTATCGAAAACTCGGCCATCTATCAAGGTGCCATGATAATGAACCTTGACGTTATCACTGGCTTTAGGATGAATATCGCCTGTTCCCGTTTCTAGTATTTTAAATTGTAAGCCTGATTCAGTTGTCACAACATCTGGGTCTTTGGCATTGTCTGCTAGAAATGCACTGCCAGTGCTGGCATTTTCTATGGCCGCTTGTTTGTTCTTTTTACTTTTGTTGTAAAACATAAACGCAATTGCGACTATCAAAATCAGGAGAATAATTTTTGACATAGGCTTAACTCAAACCACCATTAAAATAAGGAAGATGAACTGTATCTGGGATAGGCGTCTGGCTCAAGTAGCAAGTTAATTAATAGGGGAAAAGTTGCAGCCGTGGTGAGTTAAAATAAATAGGTGTTTGCACCTGCTCGCTATCACTTTTAAAATAGCTTGCATTCAATTTCCAAAAAGATGTAGCCCTTATTTGTTTAAAAGTGGCCTGATAAATGCTTCTTTTAAACTAAGTGATAAGCTCCCTCAGTGACTAGGACAGATTAATGGACAAGTTAAAACAGCAGATAGTGGCAGAAATGTGTGTTAAGCCCAACATTGACCCTACCCAAGAGATACAGCAGAGAGTCGATTTTATCAAAGAGACACTAAAAATTTCTGGTATGAAGGTACTTGTATTGGGCATAAGTGGTGGTGTTGACTCTTCATTGTGCGGCCGCTTGTGTCAAATTGCCAGTGATCAACTTGGGGATGACTACCAATTTATCGCGGTACGTTTACCCTACGGTGTGCAAGCCGATGAAGATGATGCCCAGTTAGCCTTAAGCTTTATTCAGCCAGATACTTCACTTGCGATTAATATTAAAGCGGGCACAGATGGTATTCACGACTCTGTTATGGAAAGTCTAGAAAGTGCTGGTATGCCATTACCGACTGAGTTTAAACAAGATTTCACTAAGGGGAATTCTAAAGCCCGCATGCGTATGATTGCTCAATATGAAGTGGCAGGAATGTATAATGGTTTGGTACCAGGTACCGATCATAGTGCCGAAAATATTTCAGGTTTTTATACCAAACATGGGGATGGTGCCTGCGATTTAGCCCCTTTATTTGGTTTAAGTAAGCGCCAAGTGCGTCTTTTAGCTAAAACCTTAGGTGCTCCTGAATCTGTGTATGCAAAGGCTCCTACAGCTGACCTTGAAGATGATAGGCCCCAACTTTTGGATGAAGTCTCTCTTGGTGTTACCTATGATCAAATTGATGATTTCTTAGAAGGTCGTGACCTTGATGCTAAGGCAGAAAAAACCATTTTAAGTAATTATCTTAAAACGCGACATAAGCGAGATGATATTCCAACTCCCGCTAATTCAAAGCTCATATAGGCGAAGGAAGCTACGAATAAGTCCTCCCGCCTTTGCGTGTGGGTAAAAGTATCTAGATTAAATTAAATTAAAGTGATGCCTTGCTTGGTACTTTTCCCCATAACGCTAACAAGAGCAGGCTAAGAATGGGTGACTTAATTACAGATTCCCTAAGCATTTAAAAGGAAAGTTGATTAACTTTCCTTTTTTTATGGCAGCTTTTGCGGTTTCCAATAAGCGGTGTTATGGTCTGTTTGATAAAATTCTCCATGTTTAAATAACCAAAAGGAACTTAGTTTGAAACCTGCTTGTCTGCCTGCTGTTACTCCCTTTATTTTCACCAGCTTTGCTGGGCTTTTTAGTCTCTTATTCAGTATCAATAGTTTTGCAGAAGGGACCTTATTTGGTGTTGAAGTCGAAAATGAAACGAGCTTTTATCAACCTGACTATCTTCTTGAACTTGCGTATGGCCCTGATATGACTCATATCGAATTAGGCATGGATTTTCAAAAAGAGCAAAGCTTGGGATTTGCTGGTTTGTATTTATCTCGAACTGAATATGATATGACAGGTGCTGATACGGCAACAATGACCGCCATTGGTATTCGTGGGCTTAAGTACAGCTCAAGCAAAGATGACACGGTTGGAGCTGATTTACATCTTGGGATTAACCAAACCAAAGCCGGGGACTATGAACGCAGTGGTGTTGAGTTTTCATTGAATTTTTATGAAAGTTTAACTGAGGATACCTCTTTATTATTGGGATTTAGTTTTCGACCTGAATTCTTAGCTTTTGATTGGAACGAAGGGGTGATTACTGAGTCAGGGCTTGAATTCGGTGTTAATCACAAATTCAATTCGCAAACAAACCTCTTTGCTAAGTATTATTATGAGAACCTTTGGCAAGATAACATCAGCTCTGATCGCATCGATGATGGCTTATTAGTCGGCTTTAATTACCTCTTTTAATTTAATAAGAGGAGCTAGGGTAAACCCTGTTAAAGCCCTTGTTCCCAAACAGGGGTTTCCTTACCTATTTTTTCTTGTAAAAAGTCAATAAAGACACGTACCTTCGCAGTAAGGTGTTTACGCTCTGGAAAAATGGCATAAATGCCATGAAGGGGTTGAGGGTAATCCGTGAGTAGGGGAATCAGTTGGGTTTCTCTTATCGCTGGACCGACAATAAAGGTGGGCATATTGACTATGCCTAAACCTGCCAGTGCCGCTTCATACAGTGCTTCTGAATTGTTTACGCGATAGTTTCCCTTGGCAGCGACTCTGATAAAATCACTGTCTTGATAGTTTCTGTGTCTGACGGACTTTTTTAGGAACTGCCAATCTTGTCCTGCTCTAAAATAGGAGTAATAAAGGCAATTATGTCTTGTTAGGTCCTCAGGTTTTTTCGGTGTTCCTTGTTTATCAAGATATGCGGGTGCAGCACAGAGATAGCTTTGACAATCGGCTAGCTTTTTTGCCACTAAGCTTGAATCTTCTAATTGACCGATACGAATACCAATATCAAACCCTTGCTTGATAAAGTCTTGGCGTTTATCGTCCATGATCATTTCAATTTGGATATCCGGATACAGGGCCATAAAGGCGGGGATGATTGGCGCTATGTATAATCGGCCAAATGTCATTGGGACACTGAGTTTTAACTTCCCTTTTGGCTTAGCCTGCATAAGACTGACCGCGTTTTCCGCTTCTTGGGCAAGAGCAAGTGCTTGGCTTGCATAGTCATAATAGGCTTCACCCGCTTCGGTTAGGGTGAGGCTTCTGGTTGTACGATTTAATAACTGAGCACCTAGTTCGTTTTCTAATTGAGTGATACGTTTACTGACGGCTGATTTTGAACTGTTTAAATGCTCACCCGCTTTAGAAAAACTGCCTGTTTCAACTAGGGCAACAAAAATGGGTAGGGCATTAAAACTTGTCATATTAGACCTTCAAAGTAGGGTTTGTTTAAACGATATTTTTGTTGAGTTTTTCTCAACTTAGTCTTTCTATTTTACATCATTGTTTGTTTTAAATTGGAATTATATACTGATTTTTTAGGAGTAAATTTAGATGAAATACCAGTGGCTTTTATTTGATGCCGATGAAACCTTGTTCTCTTTTGATGACTTTGCTGGACTTAAAGTCTTGTTTAAAGATTATGATGTGGTGTTTTCTGAGCAGGACTATGCCCAATACAAAGCGCTCAATAAGCCTCTTTGGGTTGACTACCAAGAGAAAAAAATCAGTGCAGATACGTTAAAAACGGAACGTTTTACCCATTGGGCAAAGCGTTTAAATGTAAGTGCATACGAACTTAACTCTGGCTTTTTAAATGCCATGGCAAAAGTCTGTTTGCCTTTACCTGGTGCAGAAACCTTATTAGAAGCGCTTTCATCTAAGGTCAATATGGCCATTATTACCAATGGTTTTACCGAGCTTCAACAAGTTCGTTTAGAGAATACGGGATTAAAAAAATATTTTGCTGATGTAATTATTTCTGAGCAAGTGGGAATGGCAAAACCCGATATTGAAATTTTTGATCATGCTTTAAATAAATTGGGTCACCAGGATAGATCGAGCGTGCTTATGGTTGGTGATAATCCCCATTCTGATATTCTAGGGGGGATGCGAGCTGGGATGGATACTTGCTGGCTAAATCATCACCAAAACCCTGTGCCAGAAGGTATTAAGCCCACTTACCAAGTGGCAGATTTACATCAGCTTAAATCCTTGTTATTGCCTTAACACGTTAATCTTAGTTAGCCGCTTTATTCTATTATCATAAAAATAACGCCCTTCTGGTGATTATCCATAAGGGCGCTTTTGGAAGAGAGTACTAATTTAATCTTTGTTCATGGCATTGATTTTATGGATGGATAGATCTGCACCGTTAAACTCATCTTCTTCGCTTAATCTAAGGCCCATCACTGCTTTCATGGCGCCATACACAATAAAGCCGCCAATTAAGGCGATACTGATACCGGCTAAGGTGCCTATGATTTGTGACATCAGGCTGACACCGCCCAAGCCACCTAGTGCTTGAGAGCCAAAAATCCCCGCAGCAATACCGCCCCAAGCACCACAAATACCGTGTAATGGCCAAACCCCTAAAACGTCATCTACTTTTGGCATTTTTTGCTGAATGATGACAAATAACCAAGTGAATAAAATACCAGCAATAGCCCCAGTAAAGAGTGCGCCTATCGGATGCATAATATCTGAGCCAGCACAGATAGCCACTAGCCCAGCTAAAGGACCGTTATGAATAAAGCCTGGATCATTTTTACCAATTAACATGGCGCTTAAAATGCCACCTACCATTGCCATTAACGAGTTAACTGCAACCAAACCGCTAATACCATCTAAGGTTTGCGCCGACATCACATTAAAGCCAAACCAGCCAATACATAAAATCCAAGCGCCTAAGGCTAGGAAAGGAATATTGGATGGGGCGAACGCCATCAGCTTGCCACCACGCATTCTGCCATTGCGAGAACCTAGTAGCATAATGGCTGCTAATGCAATCCAACCACCGACACCGTGCACCACAACGGAACCTGCGAAATCATGGAAACCTGCACCAAACTGAGTCTCAAGCCAAGCTTGAAAACCATAATTACCGTTCCAAATAATGCCTTCAAAGAAAGGGTACACCACACCGACTATCATGGCTGATGAAATGAGCATAGGGTAAAACTTGGCTCTTTCTGCGACACCACCTGAGATAATGGCTGGAATTGCGGCGGCAAAGGTCATTAAAAAGAAGAACTTCACAAGTTCATAACCGTTGTTTTGGGCTAAGGTTTCTGCGCTGGCAAAAAAGTCCACACCATAAGCTATCTGATAACCTACAAAGAAGTAAACTAAGGCGGAGACCCCGAAATCCGTCATGATTTTAACTAAGGCGTTGACTTGGTTTTTATTTCTAACGGTACCGACTTCTAAGAAGGCAAAGCCTGCGTGCATGGCAAAAACCATAATGGCACCCAGTAAGATAAACATGGTGTTTGAACTAGAGACGAGAGTCTCAACGGCGCTGTTAATTGCGGTCATAGGGTTCCCTTGCTTTATTTAGGTGCATAATTTTTAGGTTTGCACCTTTTTTTATCGTTTTTGGTTTTGTTTGGTGCGAATTATTATTTTTGGCACTCTCGATCTAATAAAGTGCAATTAGTATGCCTAGTGTGCTTTTTTGGTGCTAACTGAGTTTATCTTGCTGGTGAACGCAAATTAGGCCCTTTGAAAGGGCGAGGGGATTCCTTTGGCGGCTAAAATGTCTGTTTGAATGCGAATCTCCATGTTAAATCCAAAAAAAAGGCTTAATGGCTAAGGGGTTAGTTTGCTAAGCTGAGTGGCAAGATAAATGCTTGAGGTTGGTAAATGCTGTTTGGAGGACTGTCTCGTTTATTTGACCGAGATTCACGTGAGTTAGTCAAAGGTTGGTTGCCTAACTATGGGGTCGCCTTGTTTATTCTATTACTCGGTATTCCAACAGCTAATTACTTTAGTGAGCAGCAGCGCTTAAAAAATAATAAACGGATTGAGTTTGAGCTGAATACGTTATTAAGTAATTATCAGCAGCGTTTACATGACGAATTTCGTTATTACGAATATGCGCTGACAGATTTACAGGCCTTGGTAAATAGTTCAGATAATAACCTGCTCTCCTATGATCATTTCGTAAAATTCTCTAAAGCGAAAAACTTCACCCGTGAATTCCCTAATGTGACTGATTTTGGGATTGCGCGATTTGTCACTAAAAAGGAAAGGGTTGAGTTTGAAGATTGGATGACAGACCAGCTTCGTCAGAGCTATACCATAGCCCCAATTAGTGATGAGGCCGATCACTACTTTGCAGTGCAATATATCAACACTCGATTAAACCTGTCTGTCTTAGGTTTTAACTTTGCGTTTAATCCTGTGATTCAAGAAATTGCTTTAAATGCTGCCTTGCATAATAACTTTCAAATGACACCTCCCATGTTCTTCGATCAAAGTTTGGCATTGGATGAAAAGGGCTTTTTAATCTTTTTTCCTATGTATGAAGAATCGCGTTTTACCCCCCCAGATGAACTAAATGAAAAGACCTTGATTGGTTGGAGCTATGCTCGATTTTTAGGAAAGAATCTCATTAATGCTCTGGACTTAACCCAAAATGAGCTTGCTTTGACGATTCGCGATGTGAGCAATCTGGATAATCAAATCTTCTTTCAGCAAGATGTCACACAAAGAAGTGAATACCATGCGAATACTAACCTCAAGTTTTATAACCGCCACTGGGTAATAGAGCTAACCGCAAGTAAACAGTTTATTGATGATATGCATCTAGTCGATGAGCGCTCTATTCAAAGGACGGTTTTTGCAGGTGCTTTATTGTTAGCTGCATTGGCTTTCTTTCTAGTGACCTCTCTTTCTCGTCGTCGTCAGGTGGTTCGTCAAAGTATTAAATTAGACTCCATTTTGTCCAGCGTAAATGAAGCCATTATTAGCCTAGATACGGAAGATTGTATTATCAGTTGGAACCCCGCCGCAGCCTTATTATTTGGTTATTCCGAAGAGGAGGCGCTAGGACGCTTTTTCCCAGGTTTGGTCTTACCTGATGATAAATGGGCTGAATATGATATGGGGAAAGACTTTATTAGTAAGGGCCAGTCTTACAATATTCTAGATACTCAAAGGCGTCATAAAGAAGGGCACCTATTGTCCTTGGGGCTACATGTCACACCCATGCTGGATAAAAATAAGCGCTCCATGGGGGTCACCATAGCTGCCGTGGACATAAGTCATGTAAAGCGAACGGAAAAAGCCTTACAGCGATCAAATGAAGAGTTAGAGGAGGTTGTAAAACTTAGAACTGAGCAAATGAAATCAGTGCTTAATTTGCAATCAGGGATTCTAAACAGTACCGCCTTTGCGGTGATCGCGACTGACCTTGAAGGCCTAGTGACATTTATTAATCCTGCGACCAAATATTTATTTCAATTTAATGAAGCGGATGTGATTGCTAAACCGGATAGTTTGTTTTTTGCAGATGAATTAGGCGATGCTTATCCTCCTCTTTATCAGCAAGGGTCACAGCTTGCGAGGTATATGAAGCGCACCTTGATTGAGCAAGAATTAATTGACCGAAATCGTCAACAGGTCAATCATGAAGACCAAGAAAGGATATTTATTCGTAAGGACCTAAGCCGCTTTGCAGGCAGTTTGAGTGTCAGCTTGATTCATAATGATCAAGGCGAAAGTATGGGGTATTTGGCCATAGTCACAGACTTAACTCGGCAAAAATATTTAGAGTTTGAGTGGCAACTTGAGAAAGTCTCTACTGAATCTACCTCTGATGCCGTGCTTTGGATGGATGATGTGGGCGCAATGATTAAGGTCAATCAAGCGGCTTGTGATGCACTAGGGGTGAAAAGTCAGGTTTTATTAGGGCGTAAGTTGTTTGATATCTTTCCCGATCACTCCTACAGCTGGTGGCGCCCTTATCAAATAGAGTTACAGCAGTATAAAAAAGTGTGGTTTGATACCAGCTTTCATAACGTGCATGGGGAAGAGGTGCATGTTTCCGTCAATGCCAACTTGATTTATCTTGATGGTAAAGAATACGTGCATTTAGTTGCACGGGATATTAATGACAGGCTTAAAAAAGAGCATGAATTAGCAACAGCAAAAGAAAGAGCGGATATTGCAAGTGAAGCGAAATCTCACTTCTTAGCCAATATGAGTCATGAGCTAAGAACGCCGATGAATGCTGTGATTGGATTGTTAGAACTGGTGAAAAAGACATCTTTATCACCGGTACAATCAGACTTCATTGATAAAACCCAAGTTGCTGCGCATTCTTTACTTAAAATATTGAACGACATTTTGGACTTCTCCAAGATAGAAGCGAACTCTATGTTGGTGGAAAAACATGAGTTTCAGTTATCAAGTTTGATTGATGAGATGGCGCTGATTTTATCGGCAAGCCTGACAACCAAAGACATAGAAGTCTTATTTGATATTGATGATAACTTGCCAGAAACCATTCAAACGGATGCTTTAAAACTTAAGCAGATTCTTTTGAATCTGGGCAGTAATGCCATTAAGTTTACGCAAAAAGGCCATGTGTTAATTAGCATCAAAATGTTATCTGAAAATGAGATTAGCATGTGTGTTGAAGACTCAGGAATCGGTATGAACCCTGAGCAGTTAGAGCATATCTTTACTGATTTTAAGCAAGCTGAGGCATCGATCAATCGTCGTTTTGGTGGTACAGGGTTAGGGTTGGCCATTACCAAAAAGTTGATTGAATTGATGGACGGTAGTATTCGCGTTGAGAGTCATTTAGGAAAAGGTACATCATTTCATGTGCAACTGCCTTTAGAGGTTTGTGTTAAACAAACACTGATAAGTTCACCCGATTTATTAGAAGGTAAGTTTAAACGTGTGCTCATTGTCGATGATGATAATCGCTCGATTAAGGTGTTAGAAAAACAATTAATGCCTTTTGCTTGTGATATTGATTCTGTACAAACTGGGTTAGAAGCTATCGCAAAACTAACTCCATCAAACGATTATGATTTGGTCATTTTAGATTACAAAATGCCAGCCTTTGATGGGCTTGATGTTATTGAGCAAGTGTACAAATTAGACTCTTATTTAATGCCACCTTGTTTATTAATGGTGACCGCTTATGATCAGCAAAATCTATTAGAAAAGGCATTAGTGTTGGACAATTACGGCACCATCACACTCGATAAACCAGTGACAAAAAATGCCTTTCATCAAGCCTTATCTCGTCTCTTTTTGAGTGGTCGACAAGGTCAACCAAAGCCCTTAATTGCTGCTAATGATCTTTCAAAAATCGATATGCATACCTTTAAAGTTGCTAAGTCGAGTGATGAAGTTTTTGCCATGTTAGCGGATGATTATGCCTACTTAGGTGAGTTGAATCGCGAACCTAAAGCAAGCTTGTTTGGAATTAATCTACTTTTGGTGGAAGATAATCCGATAAATAGTTTGGTTGCGGCGGGCTTACTTAAGCATGCTGGTGCAAATGTGGTGTCTGTTGAGTCCGGGGTTGAGGCTTTATCTTATCTTAGTCATCCTCATAAAATAGACCTTATTTTGATGGATATTCAAATGCCGGATTTTGATGGTTATCAGACCAGTTTGGTGATTCGCAATGAGCTAGAATCCAAGCTTCCTATTATTGCCATGACGGCGAATATTCAGGCTGATGTAATCGAGCATTGTCTTGAGGTGGGGATGAATGCGTATATCCCTAAGCCCTTTGATTTAACCCATTTGATCGATACGATTTTAGAGGTGCTTGAAGGCTCTCGACTTTAAGTGGAGGGTAAAAAAGGAGCATGAATGCTCCTTCTATTGTTTGTGAATAGCTAGCTAGATTTACTCAGTAAACTGGGTAATGGCAACTCTTGAATTTGTTTATTCTGAGCATTTAAACTGGCTAAGAATAAGGCTTGGCTTGCCTCATTATCTCCCAAAGCATTCAATAAACGACCCAGGTCTGAGATAGCTTCAGGTTTAGGTTGTAAATCAATAGAAGACTGATAGTAATCTCTAGCCTTGCCCCATAGTTGAAGCATTTGACTAAGTCGGCCGCAGGTGAGTAGTAGTTCAGCGCTGTCTTTGTGTTTTGATAACCATGACTCGGCTTGTTGTAAGGCTTTTTTGGCATTCTTATGTTCAATTTGGCCATAAACTAATACCAGTTGATCTGACCAAAGTTTATTCAAACACTTACGGATAAAGCTTTCTGCTTTCGATTCGTCACCAAACTCAAGCATGGCTTTAGCGTAAGTGATACGCATATTCTCATCATCCTCAAGCCCATCTAGTTTTTGCCACACGGTATCGATAGTTTTCAGTATGTCTGAATGGCTATGGCCTTGAAGTGATTTATGACTAAAGTGTTCAAGCAAAGCGTTAAAGGCCTTTTTCTCTAAATCCAACATATTGCTATCGTTGAGAATACCTTCTTTTTTCAGTAAAGGGGTTAGGTTTAAAAGTGCTTGCCAGTCTTCTAGGTGGCTATAGGCTTGGACGAGCATTTTAAGTACTTGTCTGTGCTTGGGTTGGATTTTATGCAAGCGTAATAAGGTGGCTAATGCGCTTTCAAAATGCCCTTGGCGCATTTGTATTTGGCTTTGAGCAAAACTAATGGCGAATTCTGCTTCAGGGGACGAGCGATGAGCTTCACGTAGCAAGGTTTTAGAACGCTCGTTGTTATCTTGCTCACTTGCAGCGTATGCTGCCGCAATATGATTAATAAGAGGGTAGGGCACATTACTGGCGCTTTTGGTGAGCAGTTTCTCCGCCTTGGACCAGTTGCCACCGACTAATTCTAATAGGCCTCGAATGGTATTTCGAGAAGCGCGCTTTTGATGAAGATTGCCGGTAAGTTTAGCCAGTGAACTACCGGGTTTTAAGCTTGCAAATAAAATGCGCTTTACCCAGCTTAGAACAAATAATAACACCAGAATAAAAGCGGAAAATACCCAAATGCTTGTCTCTAATGTAATGTTTCCATAGGCTAATAAAACATAGCCTGTGTCTTGTTTCATCAAGATGCCAAGGGTCCCACCGACAATCAAGACAGAGACAATGATTAAAAATAAACGTCTCATAGGCTCGTCTCCTCTGGCAAGCTCTCAGGTGTTTCTTGTGTTTGTGTTGCCTCTGGCGTTTCTGCTATTGCTGGGCTCTCTTGTGTTACCAAGCTTTCTTGCGCGACTGGGATAGAGGGTTCGCCCGTACTTGTTTCTGTTTCTGTTTCTGTTGGTGTCGGCGAAAGTCCTTTTTTGTCTTCTATGACAGATTCACTCTCACTTCTAGCCTGAGCTTCTGATGAAGAGGGGGTTAATATCACGTCTTCTGTCTTAGCGTCGACAGGTTCAAGTTCAGGTACGTCATTAGCCAGCGGTTTGGCCACAATATCTTGCTCGGCGCTAATACCTAAGGTCTCGGCCGGGGCTTGAATGGCTTCTTGGTTATTTTTGCCTTTACCGTTCCAAGTTTGCATTAGGTCTCGCATGCTGGTGAGCGAATCACGAGGAAGAGGTAATTCAGGTGAAACATTGATTTGTTGTAGCGCGGTTAAACTGGTGAGGTAACCTGATACTCCTGCTGAATCGATATCAAAGTGTTCATTCACTGCGTTGGCGATATGTTCAAGGGCAATCTGATAAACGCTACTTTCCTGCTTCATTAATGCCAGTTGTGCCACGTTGACTTGTAATTGAATCCCTGTGACTAGCTGCTGATACTCGGTAGGAGGCAACAGCGGCTTGATGGGCTTGCTATTGTAATTTATCACCACTAAAGATCTGAGTGTTTGCCAGATATCTTGACCTAACGCTTTCATATAAGAGAGTTCTGGTTCTGGCGTATCAGTACTGTCTTGTTTTGCTGCTTGGCTGAATAGCTTGCTAGCTTCTTTTTGAGGAAGCTCTTTCACTTGAGAGGAAAGGGCTTCTAATTGAAGATATACACCTTCTAAATCAAATGAACGGGTGGATTTGAGAGCCTGAATATCTTTTGCAAGGGCGCGCCTAGTATCAAACAGCAATGGATCTTTCATTTCAGCAAGAATGGCATCCGCGCTAACAAGCATTTGTTCTGCCCCATTAATGTCTTTCTCCATTAATAAACGTTGATTGGCTAATCTGACAAGGTATTCGGCTTCAGCCAGCTTCCAGTCTTCTTTACTTGTGTTTTTTAAACGGCTTAATTGTTTGCGTACTGAGGTAATTTCAGCGCCAAGTTTAGCGGTATTTTCTTGCGTATTCTGATCATCGGTTTCTAGCTTTTTAAGTGCCGGAATGACCTTGCTAACTGCTGATTTAATCGGTTCAACCTGAGCCAGTGTTTGGGTTTGTTGTGCCAAAATGGTCTCTAGTTTGGCATTACTTTGGCTGATTCGGCTAAGTTTAGCGTCATAGTCTTCTAAGCTTGCTTGATAAAATTGCCAGCCGCTTAAGGATAAAGCCCCTAAACTCACTGCCAATGTGGCGTAAAGAAGGGTGTTGTTAGGGCGTTTTGAGCTTTGGGCAGGAGACTGAGAGGTCATAGTCGATTCTTGTGTCAAGCTTGACGTATTTGATTCAAGCGAGGTTGAGTCTGTCTTGTGTTGGGTGTCTGTATTCGCTTTATCTTGTTCTTTATTGTCAATTTGGTCGGCCATCTAGTAATCCTATAACTGAGTTAGGGCGGCATATATGCTGTTGTCATCGGCACCATTCGCATTCACAACATTCTTCCAGCCAAGTTCAATTGCCATATCCGCGACTCTTTGGCTAGGGGTAAGTATGAGCTTATGTAACCAGTTTTTATTATGTTGGGAGAGGGTATCAACCAAATTTTCTAGACCTTCGCCACTGGTAATCAATATTACTTCACAGTTTTCGGCCTCGGCAACCTGTTCTAGATCATAGTTAATTTTATTGCGAGAATATAGGGCAAGATGCTTTACTTGGGCACCTCGCTCCAACAAGGTTTCAGCAAGTTTGGTACGACCACCTTCACCTCCCATAATTAGAATCTTTTGTCCTGCGACTTTTTGCATTGACTCTTGGTTGAGAAGGGCTTCTGAAGTGTTCCCTGATAATGCATGTTCTTGTGCTTTTATACCAAGGTCAAAACCAAGCTCATTAATAAAGTCCGTCGTCCCTTTGCCTATGCCAACCCAATTAATACCGACTGGTAACATGGGCCAACAGTCTTCGATCCATTCGATGCCATAACGTACGGCATTTTTGCTGATAAATATGACTTGGTCATACAGGTCTAAATCGAAGATGTGGGACTGGATGGCGGCATTTTGCTCAGTCAGGGCATCAATTTCTATCATAGGCAATGACAGGCTATGGGCCCCCCATGTTTGAAAACGTTCACAACTGAGTGTGTTCTCTGGTTCTGGCCTAGTGATTAAAATATGTTTGCCGGATAACTGCATCTTGATCCTATCTTGTTTACAGGGTATCGGCTAAACACGGATACCCCATTATTTACCTAAAATTAGGTTTAATCTTTATTGATTTCAGCAAGCAAGGTATCAGCCCCAGCCGCGATTAGCTTTTCGGCCAATTGAACGCCTAAAGCATGGGCATCATTTTTTGAGCCACGAATCTCATCACGAAGTATGGTTGAGCCGTCAACAGAGCCCACAAGCCCTCTTAAATAGAGTTCATCCCCTTCTAATAATGAAAAGGCTGCGATCGGTGCTTGGCAACCACCATTTAGTCTTTCATTGACTGCACGCTCTGCCGTCACTCTATAGTAGGTTTCTTGGTGCTGCAGTGGTGCAAGGAGTTTGATCATGTCAGCATCATCGCTACGACATTCAATCCCCATCGCACCTTGTCCGCCAGCAGGTAGGCTGTCTTGATCTGAAATACGCTCTTTAATTCGATCTGTCATTTCAAGGCGCATTAAACCAGCTGTTGCCAGTATGATGGCATCATACTCTTGGTTATCCAGTTTACGCAGGCGAGTATTCACATTACCTCTTAGATCTTTAATCACAAGATCAGGACGAGCTAGGGCAAGTTGAGATGAGCGGCGTAGACTTGATGTACCCACAACGGCACCTTGTGGTAATGAGGCGAGGTTATCGTATTTGTTAGAAACAAAGGCATCAGTCGGATCTTCTCGTTCACAAATTACGGCTAAACCAAGTCCTTCAGGAAAAGCCATAGGCACATCTTTCATCGAGTGCACAGCAATATCAGCGCGACCATCCAATAGTGCATGTTCAAGCTCTTTAACGAACAAACCTTTACCGCCAATTTTAGATAAGGGGGAATTAAGAATTTGGTCACCTTTTGTCGTCATGCCAAGTAACTCAACCTGGATGTCAGGGTAAAGTGCTGCTAAGGAATCTTTTACATTATTGGCTTGCCAAAGGGCGAGTTGGCTTTCACGGGTGGCGATGATGATTTTATCTTTCACAAGGCATCCTGATGCTGATAGGGGTGAATGTTAGAGAAAATCAAAACATCTCTAACCAAATTGCGAACATGATACTAAGAATGGAAGACAGCGTCATCCTTATGGTGCTTTATAAGTAGTCTTGGATCAGGTAATCTTGCACTCTTTAAAAGCTTGCCTTAAATAACTATGTGGGAAGGAATAAATGACTGACACGAATAAAGCCACTAACCAGCAATGGGGTGGACGTTTTTCAGAGCCTGTTGATGCTTTTGTTGCACGTTTTACTGCATCGGTTGAATTTGATCAGCGTATGGCTGCTCAAGATATTCAAGGCTCTGTAGCTCATGCAAAAATGTTAGCCAGTGTGGGTGTGCTAACCGAATCTGAGCGTGATCAGATCATCCAAGGCTTAGCTGAAATTAAAGAAGAGATTGAAAAAGGCGAATTTAATTGGTCGATTGAGCTTGAAGATGTGCATATGAACATCGAAGCACGCTTAACACAAAAAATTGGCATTACGGGCAAGAAGCTGCATACAGGCCGTTCACGTAATGACCAAGTCGCCACAGATATTCGTCTTTATATGCGTGATGAAGTGGACTTCCTGTTGGAAGAACTAACACGTTTACAGCAAGGTATTTTAAGACTTGCTGAAAAAGAAGCTGATACCATCATGCCTGGTTTCACTCACTTACAAACTGCGCAGCCTGTGACATTTGGCCATCATTTAATGGCGTGGAATGAAATGGTTCAACGTGATTACGAGCGTTTGCTAGATTGCCGTAAGCGTATCAACATCTTGCCATTAGGTGCAGCGGCGCTTGCAGGTACAACTTACCCAATTGATCGTAATATGACGGCTGAGCTACTTGGTTTTGAACGACCAACATATAACTCGCTTGATTCAGTCAGTGATAGGGATTTTGCCATTGAGTTTACCTCAACCGCAGCCATCATCATGATGCATATGTCTCGCTGGGCAGAAGAAATGGTGCTTTGGGTATCCGCTCAATTTAACTTTATCTACCTACCTGATCGTTTCTGTACCGGTTCTTCTATTATGCCCCAGAAGAAAAACCCAGATGTACCAGAACTAGTACGTGGTAAAACAGGTCGTGTTTATGGTCACCTAATGAGCTTATTAACCTTGATGAAGTCACAATGTTTGGCTTACAACAAGGATAACCAAGAAGATAAAGAACCTTTATTTGATACGGTTGATACATTAAAAGGATCTTTGCGTTCTTTCGCTGATATGATTCCTGCGATTGAATCCCGTAAAGAGCACATGTATGAAGCTGCCCGTCGAGGTTTCTCTACGGCGACTGATTTAGCCGACTACTTAGTGGGCCAAGGTGTTGCTTTTCGTGATGCTCACGAAATTGTTGGTAAAGCGGTTGGTTTTGGCGTTGAGCAAGGTCGTGACCTTTCTGAGATGACATTAGAAGAGTTACAGGGCTTTGGTGACATGATCAAAGCGGATGTCTTTGATGTGTTAACTCTAGAAGGTTCAGTGGCTGCTCGTGATCATATTGGTGGCACAGCTCCTGCTCAAGTTCGCGCCGCAGTGGCACGTGCAAAAGAGACAATCTCCCAACGTTAATACCTTATTAGAACAAGGTGATACGTTACTGGAAAAGCCAAGCTTATAGCTTGGCTTTTTTTGTTTAGAAATAGCTAATAATGTTTGTAAGTAGAATGTTTGTTGTGTCAGAATGCTATCAGCGATGAGTTTAAAATGTCATAACATCCACTCACTGCGCTAATAGAATATTAAAGGTGAAGTTGCCGCCTGATTCTTTGAGTTAAATTGCGACTACTGGTGCTCAGCAGCCATCATATTCCCCTTTGCTTGGCTGCTGAGTCACTATTTTATTGTGTCAAATACAACCCACCCCTACTTTTTGAAAATAAAACCTTGTGTATTCTCATTACTTTAATAAAAGGGTGAGCAAGTTAAGGAACCTGCGAATAAGTCCTCCCACCTCAGCGTGTGGATAAAAGCAACTAGATTTATGGCGAGGAGCGCAACTTAATAGTGATTCTATTGATAAGGTCCTCAACGTAAAGGTAGGGCTTTTAAACCACGCCCTTCGGGTCTTTCAGAAAAAGTAACACCCTGTGTTGTCACTTCTCGAAAGGTACCTACATTACTTCAAAGTAACGCCTTGTGTGATACTTTTTCTGTAAAGACTGAGAAGAGGTGACTTAATCGCAGGTTCCTTAACTTTACCTCATGTTAGCTTTGAATATACGTTCACATGCTGAATCTTTTGTCTGATAAAAATACAGGCTAACTGAATGTGTTTAAAAAAGAATGAAAAATGCTGTCTACATCAAGCTAACTAGGCTTGCTATGGCAAGGCCTAGGTCATACACTAAGCCCCTATTTTATTAAACTCAATTTTTCGTATTTTGAGACCTGTAATTACTCAAAAACACCAAGTTGAATCTCATTTAGGAGTAAGTAAGTAATGTCTGACGTGAAGAAGGTTGTTTTAGCCTATTCTGGCGGCCTGGACACTTCCGTAATCGTGAAGTGGCTTCAAGAAGAGTACCAGTGCGAAGTTGTCACTTTCACCGCTGACCTAGGTCAAGGTGAAGAAGTTGAACCAGCACGTGCTAAAGCACAAGCGTTAGGCATTAAAGAAATTTACATCGAAGATCTACGCGAAGAATTCGTCCGTGACTTCGTCTTCCCTATGTTCCGTGCTAACACCATTTATGAAGGTGAATACCTACTAGGTACTTCTATTGCACGTCCACTTATCGCTAAGCGTTTGATTGAAATCGCTAACGAGACAGGTGCGGATGCAATCTCTCACGGCGCAACAGGTAAAGGTAATGACCAGGTTCGTTTTGAACTAGGCGCTTATGCACTTAAGCCTGGCGTAAAAGTGATTGCGCCTTGGCGTGAATGGGATCTAACTTCACGTGAGACTTTGATGGCTTACTGTGAAAAACATGAGATCCCAGTAGATTTCTCTACGACTAAGAAAAAATCGCCTTACTCTATGGATGCTAACCTTCTGCATATCTCCTATGAAGGCGACATGTTGGAAGATCCATGGACAGAAGCTGAATCTGACATGTGGCGTTGGTCTGTATCGCCAGAAGATGCACCTGATGAAGCAACTTATATTGAAATCGGTTACGAAAAAGGTGACGCGGTTTCTATTAATGGTGAAGCATTATCACCTGCAACGATTCTTGAGCAACTAAACAAGATTGGTGGCGCCAATGGTATTGGCCGTGCTGATATCGTTGAGAACCGTTTTGTTGGCATGAAAGCACGTGGTTGTTATGAAACACCTGGTGGCACCATCTTGCTTAAGTCTCACCGTGCAATCGAATCCATTACACTAGACCGTGAAGCTGCTCACTTGAAAGATGAGATGATGCCGCGTTACGCGAAAGTGATTTATAACGGTTTCTGGTGGTCTGAAGAGCGTAAGATGATGCAGGCTATGATAGATGCATCTCAAGAGTTTGTGACTGGTACAGTTCGTCTTAAACTGTACAAGGGTAACGTGATTGTTGTTGGCCGTCAGTCTCCTTACAGCCTGTTTGATAGCTCTATTGCAACATTTGAAGATGATGCGGGTGCTTACGATCAAAAAGATGCGGCAGGCTTTATTAAGCTAAACGCGCTTCGTATGCGTATTGCTGCTCAAAAAGGACGTTCTTTTCTTAAAGATGAAGAATAAGTTCTATTAAGGCTCGATTGCCAAAAGCAAGCTAGCCGATGCTTGTAGCCTAAGGTTGCAAGTAATCAAAACGCCTCGTTACTGATACCAATAGGTAAAAGATAACGAGGCGTTTTTCTTTTTAAGTGCTCAAGCGTTTGAACTTGAGTATTATTAAAACTAATGTTTCAATTTATACACTTTTGTTATTCGTAAGAAAATAACATCTTTTAAACGCATAGATAATAAAGAGGATGTGCGCCATGACTATTTATAATTTCGGTTCGATCAATTTGGATCACCTTTACCAAGTTGATCATTTTGTTCGACCTGGTGAAACCATGGCCTCTACCCAGTACCAATTATTATTAGGCGGAAAAGGGGCGAACCAATCGGTCGCCTTGGCAAAAGCAGGTGCAGATATTAAGCATGTTGGCGCTATCAATAGTGCTAATCAAGAGATTCTGACGCAACTGTCAGATTTGGGTGTGAATACGGATTTAATTGCACAAGTTCCAGAGGCTACTGGACATGCGATTATTCAGCTTAATAAAGATGCTGAAAATGCCATTATTTTATTCCAAGGTGCTAACCATGCTTTGACTGAAAAGCAAGTTGACGCGGTTTTAGCGCAAGCAAGCTCTGATGATTGGGTATTGCTGCAAAATGAAACTAACCTTGTTACTTATACCATAGAGAAGGCTCACGAATTGGGTATTAAGGTGGCGTTTAATCCTGCGCCTATGGATGCTGATTTGACCCGCTCTGTGCTTGCTTGTGTAGACTTATTGATTGTTAATGAAGTTGAAGCCATGGACTTAATGCAAGTCACTAGCATTGATGACGCAAAGCAAAGTTTAGCGAATACCTACTCTGACTTAGCCATCCTGATGACACTGGGCAGTGATGGTGTGCGTTATTTAAATGCGGGGCAAGATGAATTTGTACCTGCATTTAAAGTAACAGCAAAAGATACAACCGCAGCCGGAGATACCTTCATTGGTTTTTGCCTTGCTGCGTTAACTAATAAGTTAACCATGACGCAAGCCATGCAGCGTGGCTGTGCTGCTTCTGCTATTTGTGTCACACGTATGGGAGCAGCGCCTGCTATTCCAAGTGTGAAAGAAGTTGATGATTTTTTACAAGAACAGGCCTAATCGCTTAGCCGGCTAGCATAAAAAAGCCGTTAAACAGAATAGTGAGATAAAAAGAGGAAACGGGAAATGTCACGCAAAATTATTATAGATACAGATCCAGGTATCGATGATGCTATGGCGATATTTTTTGCCTACAAAGCAAAAGGGATCGAAGTACTAGGTTTGACAACCACCTTTGGCAATGTGCCAGTTGAGAAGGCCACAGAAAATGCATTAACTTTAAATGAAGTAGCTGGTGTCTCTGTTCCTGTTGCTAAAGGTGTCGCACTACCCTTAGCAAGAGATCCGCTTCCACACCCTGACTTTGTGCATGGAAAAGATGGGTTTGGCAATATTAATTGGCCTGCTTCTACTAAGTCGCCAGTTGCTGAAAGTGCCGCTGAATTTATTGTCAATACAGTTAAAGCGCACCCAGGTGAAGTCACTATTGTTGCTTTAGGGCCATTAGGTAACTTGGCTAAAGCGCTTGAACTTGACCCAGAAATTGCAGGTCTGGTGGACGAAGTTGTGCTCATGGGCGGCGCTCATCTTGAGTATGGCAATGTCACCCCTGTTGCTGAGGCAAACATCATTAATGACCCAGATGCGGCTGATATCGTATTTACCGCTAACTGGCAAGTTACCATGATAGGTCTTGATGTAACCCATCAGGTGCTGCTAGATAATGAAAGACTTGCTCGTATCAAACAAGCAAACCCTGTTGAAGGGGATTTCTTGATGCAAGCTGCTCAGCATTACATTAATTTCTATGGTGAAACATTTGGCGTAGAAGGCTGCTACTTCCATGACGCATCTACCATTGCTTATGTATTACAGCCAGAGCTCTTTGGCTTGGAGTTGGGTACTGTACGAGTGGCATGTGAAGGGATTGGGATTGGACAAACGATTGTCGCGCCAGAAGGTAAATTCTTCCCAGCAAAAGCTTGGAAAAATATCCCAACCTCTCAAATTTGTATGGAAGTTGATAGCGAAAAATTACTGCAATTGTTTGAAGATACTCTTTCAAGCTAGATAAATGATAAAGCAGGCATGGTTTCTCCATGCCTGTTCTTTTCCCTCCTTTTCTCCCTAATTTCTACTTTGGCGTGACTTACTTTCTTCCGCGAACATTCTTTTCTTCTTGGCCGCTTTTTTGTCTTTCAAATATAAAACTAGGTCGGGATCCGAGTTATCTTCTCCTCATAAAAGCGAATAATGACAGATTGCCCTAAGGCAAGATCTGAAACGTTTATCCAGCGTATTTAAAAAGAGATCAGTCAGTTTAAATACATTATGTTGATGAGGGAATTTAACTATGTTTATGGCACTTGTATTTGCTTTAAACCAGGTCTTAAGCCATGGATTTGGGCTTTTTCTTTTTGCCGCACTTGTGCCTATGATGCGAGATGATATCGCTATTAGTCATTGGCACCTTGCACTTGTGGGCGCTCTAACGCAAATTGCTTACCTCGCTGGAGCGCTGCTTCTCGGCGTGATAGGCCACAGAGTTGGCACTTCAAGGCTTTCAATCATAATGGGTCTGACCACAACGTCCTTATTATTTTGTCTTTCAATGATTGAAGACCCTGTTCTTATTATTGCCCTGCTGACTGTATTGGCAGCGTGTGCCTCAATAAGTTGGGGAACGATTGTTGAAATTATCAGCCGTCATGCAAACCCTAGCCAGTGCGCTACTTATTTAACGACGGCATCCAGTGGTACCGCATGGGGTTATGCAATTAATGGAGCATTGATCCTTTTTATTGTGCCCTTGCTAGGCTGGCAGGCCAGTTGGTTAATTGCAGCCTTGTTTGGCGCTCTGGTTATGGGCTTGACGAGTTATTTGCTGTTAAAACTTAAGCGAAGCGAAACTAAGTTAGCATCTATAACTGAAGGTTTTGTTCCTTCAGCTAATCAGCCACTTTCATTTAAAACCTTGTTAAGGACAGTCATTCATCATCAGGTGGCATTTTTTGCGTGTCTGGTTTGCTTGTTGGTGGGGTTTGCGACCATGCCTTTTGCTAACTGGCTCAATACTTATTTAGACAGTTTAGGGTTAGCGCCAGAACTAGGGGGTTATACTTGGACAACAGCGGGTATTAGTGGCATGTTTGCTGGATTTTTAGTGGGCAAACTTGCGGATACTAAAGGTCATTCAAGTGCGTTAATGCTAATTTTCTGTGCTTTTTTTGTCTGTATTCTTGCGTTTCTTTACGATCCTGCTGTATTTGCTCCCGTTGCTGGGTTTGGTTATGGTTTGATGTATTTCCCTATGTGGGGTGTGATTGCTGGTTGGGTTAGTCAGTCTTTTGGGGCAACCGCTACCATGCAAATTAACGGCATCTGTATGGTGACTTTTGGCCTGGGCGGGACAGTGGGTAATTTACTGGCTGGTTATATTTACGATGTGACACAATCTCTCGAATTAGTTTATGTCATTATTGCGGTAGATGCGTTGATGTTAGTGTTTTTGGGGGTTTACATAATCAGTCACCAAAAACGTAATAGAGAGCCTTTATTACAAGCTAGCTAATTAACAAGTTTGAGCAGTATTCAGTCGAAACTGCTCATCACTTTCGTTCCCGATAGTATTTTCAATGCTTTAATGTTTAGGCATGGGCCATGACAAAACGTTCGATAAAGTCGCTGTCTTCTTGGCTAATATGTTCAAAATGTAACTTGATATAGTGCTTATCGTGCTCGTTTAAAACATCCAAATCCATGCCGCAAATGGCTTTAATGCGGCGACTACTTCCATTATGAAGGGCATCTAATTCAAGCATGATTCTAGGAGAACCCACTAACGCTCTGGGAATTTCAACCTCTACCTGCTTATTCGAAATATGAGTGCAATGAAGGGGAAGATATTGACCATTGAGTAACTGCATTTTTCCTGGCCAAAAGCAGCGTACATAGGCCTGTGAGGGTTTCTTTGCCATTGTTAGTCCGTTAAATACTAAAACTTAAAGATTAATAATTTTTATATTTTACCTTTAAGAGATTATCAATGAGCTTTAATCACACTTTCTTATGACATATGGCAATAAAACTTATTCTTATTAAGCTATTTAAAAGGCTATTAAAGAAAAGCCCCTTTGAATTGATACTCAAAGGGGCTTTGTATTATCCATCCAGATTTGCTTTATACGTCTTGCATACTCTCAGCTAAAGCATTAATCATAGAATCCATTTCTGCTTTTGTTGTGGCAAATGGCGGCGCCATCTGGATAGTATCGCCACCGTAACGAACATAAAACCCTTTTTCCCACATACGCATCGCCACTTGGAAAGGACGCTTTCCAGGTTCATTATCGACTGGTGCTAAAGTTAAACCTGCCGCAAAACCATAATTTCGAATGTCAGTCACAATGTCACTGCTAGCAAGTTGATGCACTGTATCTTGATAGGTATGGCTCATTTCTTTAACCTGGCTAATCAGGTTTTGCTCTTCGAGTTCATCCAAGGCTGCAAGGGCAGCGGCACAGGCAACAGGGTGAGCCGAATAAGTATAGCCATGGGGAATTTCGAGTTGATATTCTGGTCCGCCGTGCTCCATAAAGGTGTCGTAAATGGCTTGTTTAAAGGCAACGGCTCCCATTGGAATAGCACCATTTGTAATTTGTTTTGCCATGACAATCGCGTCTGGTGTCACGCCAAAAGCTTCAGAGCCTGTTTTTGCTCCCATACGACCAAAACCTGTGATGACTTCGTCAAAAATCAGCAAAATATCATGCTGATCACAAATTTCACGTAAACGATTTAGGTAACCTACTGGCGGAATAATTACCCCAGCTGAACCCGACATAGGCTCAACAATCACAGCGGCGATATTTGACGCGTCGTGTAATGCAATTAAATTGATTAGTTCTTCAGCTTTGTGAGCCCCTTGCTCTGGCATGCCTTGGCAAAACTCATTACCAGCAACCTGAGTGTGTGGTAAGTGATAAGATTCTAAACCTTGGCCATAAAGGGCGCGGTTTGCTGGGATGCCACCAACACTAAAACCTGAAATCCCAGCACCATGATAGCCTTTTGCTCTTCCGATAAACTTGGTTTTGGTGCCTTGGCCCTTTTTGCGCCAATAAGCACGTGCAATTTTTAAAGCCGTATCAACTGACTCTGAACCTGAGCCTGTGAAGAAAACGCGATTTAGCCCAGCTGGCATGTATTGACTCACACGTTCAGCAAGCTGAAATGATTTTTCATGACCAAACTGGAAGGCAGGAGAGTAATCGAGTTGGCCAATTTGCTTGCTAACCGCTTCATTGATGCGTTTTACATTATGACCCAGTCCACATGTCCATAGGCCTGATAAACCATCAAAAATTTTACGGCCATCAGCATCAGTATAATAATTGCCGTCAGCGCTTTGAATAATTCTTGGGTCTTGTTTGAATTGGCGATTGCCTGTGTAGGCCATCCAGTGAGCGTCTAGTTGTGCTTGAGTAAGTTGTGATTTAGCAATATGTGTCATGGGCCTATCCTATAAAACTGAATCTGTCTGGAAACGAATAGGGTCAGTATTCAATGCTAGGAAAGTTTATTAAATTCATTGTTATTTATACTTAGTTAAGTAATAAATTAACTAAGTGAGCGAGAGTATTTAGGGGAGAGTATAAGAGGTTTGCTGTGTGTTAGTCGTAAAACCAGGCAAGCAAAAATAGCTTGCCTGATTAACTCAATTTGCGATCAAAGGGTGTTTTTTACCCTTTGAGATATCTCTTTAGGTAGCCAGGCTTGCCACAATTCTGGATAAGTTTCTAAAAAGTAGTACATGGCTTCTTCGCCATTAGCTTGATTGTCTTCCATCCAAGCAAGCATTTTGCTCATTTGTTGATTAGTAAAGCTTCTTGTACTTATGTATTCATAGGCAGATGGAGCCTCAACCGCAAAAGACTCAGTGGTAATACTAAGCACAGGGGAGGCAGGATACATGGTGGCTTTAGGGTTAAGACAATCTGGTTGAGTAGTGCAGGTTTGATATTCTTTTAAATCAACACCAGTTCCAAAATCTACTTTAACCATCTCATACTTACCTAAGACTTCAGTAGGTGACCAGTAATAACCAAACCAAGGCTCTTTTCTTGAATAGGCTTTGGCAATAGAGCCTGATAAACCTGCAGCAGAACCAGGATCAACTGCTTCAAATCCAGCGTCTGCTAAGTTGAGGGCATTAAACAGGTTTTCACTGGTAATCTGACAAACCCAGCCTGCTGGACAAGAATAAAAAGCAGACAGTTCAGGGTCTTCAGGATGAGTAAAGATGTCAGCATGCTCCTTGATGCCTGCAAGAGTATTGATGTTGGGATATTGTTCAAGTAAATACTCTGGTACCCAGAAACCTTCTTCACCCCCTTGGGATAAGGCTGGGCCGGCTTGACGTAAACGCTTCTCTTTCATGCCTTTAGAGAGAAGTTCTTTACTGCCATTAGTCCAAAACTCAGGAGCGATATCTGGCTGCCCCTTATTGTACATTGAAGTAATAGTAGGGATGCTATCACCTGGGATCAGCTCGGCTTCACAATCATAACCATGATTCAAAATATATTGATCAATATGAGCCATTAAGCTGGCAGAGTTCCAGTTCATATCTGCAATACTTACCCTGCCACACTCTTGTGCTTGAACTGTACTGGATATCAATAAAACAAAGGTAAAGAGTAATTTCATAGGGTTTTCCTTATCGCGATAAAACCTGAATGGTCAAAAAAGTGGCGCTTCATTCTATCTGAGGAATAAGAATAAAAAGAGTAAAAATAAGTTAAATAAAATTAAGCTTGAACGGATGCGATTAAAGGGCTGTTTTGTTGTCTTATGCTGGCAGAGTGTTTGAGCAAATAACGCTCCAGGCCAGCCTCCTAGAAAGGTGAATACTAATAATGTGCGTTCTCGGATGCGTGATTTTACTTTTATTGCCCTGTATTTATCGTTTGCAAATAAAGCAAAGCAGATCAGGCTTGTGCCTAAATATAGATAAAGAAGAGCAGGTTGAAGGTCACTGACTAGGACGAGAAAGGTTAACAGCAGTATAAAGAGTGTGCTAAAAACGACGCGCTTCATGAAGCTAAGGTTGATTGGCAGAGGGTGTCTGCCACTCATGTTTGAGTATTGCAAGTACTGAGGTTGACCACCATCTTTGTTTGAAAAAGCGATTTTCGACAAATGTCGCTTCATGGCGCATGCCCATGGCTTGGCATAATCGAATGGCAGCTTTATTTTCAGAAATGGTTTCAGCGTAAACTCGGTGGCAATCCAACTGTGTAAACGCAAACTCAATGAGGCAGGAAATGGCTTCTTTTGCCATACCCGAGCTGTGATGTTGGCGACTTAAGCCACAGCCCATACTTGCTTGTCCTTGGGCTTCTAAGCGAATACCGCAAACGCCAATTAGCTGCTCTGAGTGTTTATCAATAATGGCTAGATTATAGTTTTTTCGATCAGCAAGTTCGGACTCACTTATAAACTGATTTACTAAAGTCGAGGCCTTATCTGGGTGGCAATCTTCTTCACTGTAAAACTTCTGATATTTTTTATCTGAGGTAAAGGCTTGGTAGGCAGCCTGATCTTTGGGGTTGAAATCCCTTAAAATCAGGTGTTGTGTTGTCAGTTGAAATGGCATGCTCAGTCCTTGAGTAATAAGGGTGTTAGGTGCTGGTTTTCTCTTTGAATTCACAAAGGTCTTCAATCAAACAGGCATCACACTTAGGCTTTCTCGCGACACAAATATAGCGACCATGAAGAATCATCCAATGATGTGCGTCCAGCAAGAACTCTTTCGGTACAAACTTCATCAGCTTTTGTTCTACTTCTAGCACATCTTTGCCTGGAGCAACCTTAGTTCGGTTGCCAAATCGAAAAATATGCGTATCGACAGCCATAGCAATTTGTCGAAAAGCCGTGTTGAGGACAACGTTAGCGGTTTTGCGACCCACGCCAGGTAAGGCTTCTAGGGCTTCTCGTGTATCTGGTACTACACTATCGTGTTGTTCAACCAGTATACGGCAGGTTTTGATGGTGTTCTCTGCCTTAGCGTTAAAGAGGCCAATGGTCTTGATATACTCTTTTAGACCCTCTACCCCAAGGTCTAAAATGGCTTGAGGAGTATTTGCGACAGGGAAAAGCTTACGTGTCGCCTTGTTTACGCTGACGTCTGTGGCTTGTGCAGATAAAAGAACAGCAATGAGCAACTCAAACGGACTTGAATATTCTAACTCAGTTTTTGGCTCTGGATTCTCCGCTCTTAAGCGGCTGAAAATTTCATGTCGTTTTGCTTTGTTCATAACCTGTTCTTAATCTTGTTTGCATGTTAGCCGGTTACGCGAACACGGCGATCTTGTTTTTCACTTTTGTCTTGGTTCTTTTCTGCAATGGCCTTGGCCTTTTCATCCCAACTATTTTTCAGGGCAATCAGTAGACCTAATCCAATGAAGGCGCCAGGGGGGAGAATGGCAAAGAGCACATCAGGGTAGTCTTTAAAAACTTCAATTTTCCAGTTAATCGCCACATCACCTAATAGTAACTGCATGTCAGAAAAGAGGGTTCCTTGTCCGATTAACTCTCGCATTGCACCTAGAACTAATAACACGGCCATAAAGCCCAGTCCCATCATCAAACCATCTAGGGCTGACGGTAAGGCTGGATTTCTAGCGGCAAAAGCGTCGGCGCGTCCCAAAATGGCACAGTTGGTGACAATTAATGGAATAAAAATACCAAGAATTTGGTAAAGCTCATAAGTGTAGGCCTGCATAATCAGCTCAATTGAGGTCACAAAAGAGGCGATGATCATAACAAAAGCAGGTAGGCGAACCGCATCAGAGACATAATTACGGATTAAGGAGACCGCAATATTTGCTCCAATTAAAACCACTAGCGTCGCAAGTCCTAACCCAAGGGCATTTACCACAGTGCTGGTTACTGCTAATAAAGGGCAAAGACCAAGCAACTGAACCAAGGCTGGGTTATTTTTCCAGATGCCGTTATAAATAATTTCACTGTAATTCGTGGCTGTTGCACTTGTGCTTTCTGCCAAGTCAGCCTCGCTCTCTGCGTCTGTATTTAATTCTGTATCTATGGTGCTCATAAGCTGATTCTATCTTGTCTTATCGGTTATAACTTTATCAATTCGGCTTTGTGCTGGTGGAAATATTCCAACGTATTTTTAACGCTTTTGACTATGGCTCTTGGGGTGATAGTCGCCCCTGTAAACTGATCAAAATCACCATTATCGCGTTTCACTTTCCAGCGTTTAGGTTCTAGATTATCGAACGATTTATTCTCAAAAGATCGCATCCAATCAGATTTTTTCATGTCTATTTTGTCCCCCAGCCCTGGTGTTTCTTGGTGACGAATAACACGACTTCCTGTTACCACTCCATCACGATTAATGGCAACGAGTAAAGACATGCTACCGTTATAACCACCAGGTGCAATGGATTCAAAAATGATACCTGAAAACTCACCTTCTATTCGGCCAATATAGGCAAAGCTAGCTTCTTTCGTGCCCAGTAACAGGTCTGGCTCTAGCGTGACTTGGCTTTTATAAAGATCATTATCGTAATACTGATCCGGTAATATTTCACTAAAAGCCGCTTGTTGCGCGTGCAGTACATTATCTTGTATGCGCTCTTTTGTGACCTGCTGAGTCACCGCAATTAAACCGGCTGTCACTATGGCAAAAATACCGAGTCCAATACTGTTTTTACGAATAGAACTAATCACTTCCATTATTTGTTAGCTCCTGTTTTTAGGCCTTTTCTCGCTTTTTTGTGACCATAGGTTCTAGGTTGCGCATAGTAGTCGATAAAAGGTGCTGCAAAGTTCATCAAAAGTACTGCAAAGGCAACGCCATCAGGGTAGCCACCCCAAGTTCGAATAATATAAATAAGCAAACCAATACCTGCACCAAAGTAGAGTTTGCCCTTGTTACTTGTACAAGACGAAACTGGATCAGTCGCAATTAAAAAGGCACCAAACATGGTGGCACCTGTGGTTAAGTGGAACCAAGGTGAAGCGGCATTGCTGATATCGATAATGTAGAAGAAGCCAGTAATGACAAATAAGGCTGCTAAAATAGCCACTGGGGTATGCCAGGTAATAATGCGTAAATAGATTAGGAATAAACCGCCTAGTAAGTAAGCCAGATTAACCCATAACATGGCATCTAAATTAGCTTGCCCCAATGCAGCGACGCTGGCAAACGCTTCTTCACTCATGAGACCTTCTTTGTGTTTAAAGGCATCTAAAGGTGTTGCCATGGTATAAGCATCAATATTTGAAATACCAGACGAGAAGATGGTTTTTAAGCTATCAATAAATGGTAATGTTTGCTGAGCAAGGGATAGATCAGAAACTGTTAGCCACTGAGTCATGGGAACGGGGAAGGACACCAGCAAGAGTGCATAACCTACCATGGCAGGGTTAAAAGGATTATTACCTAATCCACCATAAACCTGTTTACCAATAATGACGGCAAAAGCAACTCCTGTCACTGTTAACCACCAGGGCACAATAGGTGGAATGGCAAGCGCTAATAATAGGCCGGTTAGTAGGGCGCTATAATCCTTGAGAAAAAAACTTAAACTGCGTTTTCTTAATTTTAGGATCAATGCTTCACTGATCAATGCCGTAATAGAGGCAATCAGGACATTGATTAAGGTGCCATAGCCAAATAGCCAGGTTTGCACGAGTAAACCTGGCACAGTGGCGAGAATCACCATTTGCATAACCCACGAAGTACGATGTCCAGCACGTTGAGTATGGGGTGATGTAATCCTTAGTAGGGCCATTTAGTCTTTCTCTTGCACTGATAGGTCATTTAGTTTTGCCAAAATACGTTGAGCTTGTTTTTGCTCAATACGTACCTCGTCCATGGTAATACGAATCGATTTAGCCTCATCAGGCTCCTTTTCTAAACGTATCTGTAACTTCATTAATTTTGCTTTTGCCATAGCGGCCGCAATTTTTTGCTTTTTACTTTCAGCCGCTCTACCGCTTTCGTCTAAGTGCTCAAAGCTTGGTAGTTCTGGTAATAGATCATCTGGTTTAGGCTTAGCGGTTGGTACTGGCTTAGTTAGAGGGCCTCGTTTAGCGAGGCGCTCTTGCTCTGCTTTTAGCGTGTCTTCTTGATCCATTTGAGATTCAACTTGGGCTAACTGACGCTCTTTTTCAGCCTTTTCTTGGGGTAAGTCAGTGGCAGCAATATCTGCTTCACTGGCGCCATCATCTTGCATGCGTCGTATGGATAAAAGTACCTTGTTGAGCGCCGCTTTTGCCATAGCATGCTCAATTTTCAATGATTTATTTGAGTCTGATGCTGAGCTAACTTTGGGTTCCGGCTTCGGGGATTCTTCTATGGTTTGGGTCACCTTTTCACCCGAAATAGCGGCTTTTAAGTTTGCTGCTAACTGCTCTGCACGGGCAAGACTTGCTTGATGCTGGTTGGTTAAGTCCGCTAGCTCATCAAGTGCTAGTTCTTGTGCTCGTTTTACGGCCTTTTCGATTTTGGCCGCAGAGGCTTTTGCCATAGCGGCTTCAATTTTGAGCTTTTTAATCTCAACGTCGCTCAAAATCGTTTTAGGTTCCTCATCAGAGCTTTTGGTCTCAGTACTGACTGGCGGTGTGACAACGCTTTGCTCCGTCTGGGGCTTTGCATTAGATACATTGAGCGCATCAAATGAACTTTGCGCCTTTTCATGTTGCGCTTCAAGCATCTTCACTTGATCAATCAAGTCTTGATTTTCTGGCTCTTCTTCAAGCTTCTTCTGTACTTTTTTAAGTTTGGTACTCGCCATCACAAGCGCTATCTTGGCTTTTTTTAGTTCGTCTTTTGATATATTAGGTGAGGCTTCTACTGCCTGATTCGCATTGTCTTTTGCTTGGGTGTCAACGTCCGCTTCATTCTTCGTTTCAGGAGCAAGCTCTGGTGTTGGTGCCTGTGTGATGGCATCTAATGCTGATTGCGCCTCTGCTGTCTCTTTTTGAAGTGTTTCCACCTGATCTTTAAGCGCTTGATTATCTGAATCTTCAGCTAATTTTTTCTGCGCTTTCTTAAGTTTGGTGCTTGCCATTGCAAAGGCAATTTTAGCTTTCTTTACTTCGTCCGATGCAGGGATAGGCGCTACTCTTGCTTTGCTAATAGGTGTCGCATCATTTGCATTATTAAGCTTGTCTAACCTTGCTTGAGCATCAGCTTGAGCGGCTTCTTGTTGAGTAATTTGCGCTTTTATGTCGTCGCTTTCTGGTGTTTGCGCTAACTGCTTATGCAATTTTTTAAGCTTAGTGCTGGCCATCGCTAGATCAATTTTAGCTTTCTTTAAATCGTCACTATTAACTTGAATCTTAGGTTTGCTGGCAGGTGTGGCGACATCTTTTGTATCTGCATTGAGTGTGTCAAAGGCTGCTTGTGCCTTTTCAACTAGCGTCTTTTGCTCTTTTAGTTGAGCTTTTAGGTCTTCATTTGACTCATCTGCTGCTAATTGCTTTTCTAACTTTTTAAGTTTGGTGCTGGCTATGGCAAGGTCGATTTTCGCTTTTTTCAAGTCTGCACTCATGCCAGTGCTTGCATTAGCTGCAGGGGGGGCTTGAGGTGTTTCCTTATTAGCTTTGTCTAATGCCGCCTGCGCTGTTTTTACCACAGTTTCTTGTTCACTGATTTGCTGAGCAATCTCAGTATTAGCTTCATCTAGGCTAAGTTGCTTTTGTAACTTTTTCAGCTTGGTACTGGCAATTGCGAGATCCACTTTAGCTTTTTTAGTGGCATCATTGGCAGCGGGTTTGGCGCTTGCTGTTTTGGCTGGCGCAGCTTGATCTAATTTTGCTAGCGCTTGCTCTAATTCACTGACAATAGCTTGTTGCTCTTTTTGTGCTTGAGTCAGGGTATTAATCTGTTCAAGATCAGCCGCTTCTTGTGCCAGGGTTAGCTGTTTAGTTGTTTTCTTCAACTTAGTATTGGCAATCGCTATATCAATCTTAAGCTTTTTCACTTGCGCTTGATTATCGTCTTTTATCTCGGTTTTAGGCTCTTCTTTTATTTGTGCGCGTGTTTTCGCATCATTAGTCGCACTTAAATCTGCCGCTTTTTTGGCAGCACTGGCTGCGGCTTTAGCTCTTGCAGCCGCTCGTTTGGCTTCTTTTTCTGCCGCTTCTGCTGCAATACGAGCTTGCCTTGCTTCAAAACGAACTTTGGCATGATCTGATTTGACTGCAGCTTCGCGAGATTCACGAATGGCACTTTTCGTGTGACGATAGTATTGCACCAGCGGAATACTGCTTGGGCAAACATAAGAGCAGGCACCACATTCAATACAGTCAAACAGGTTGTGATGTTCTGCTTTTTCATGCTCTTGGCTTTTACTAAACCACAAAAGTTGCTGAGGTAATAAGCTTGCGGGACAGGCTTGCTCGCACATGCCACAGCGAATACAAGCTTGTTCTGGCGCTGGGGTGGGTAACTCTTTGGTGCTAGCAGCTAAAATACAGTTGCTGGTTTTTACCACAGGCACCTGATTATCAGAAATGGTAAAGCCCATCATAGGCCCGCCCATGACTAATCGTTCTAAATGCTGAGGGTTGAACTCGGCATATTCTAATAAATGCGAAATAGGGGTTCCTAGAAGAACCTCTACATTTTGAGCCTGACCCATTGCATCACCCGTTAAGGTGGTAATGCGAGAAATAAGGGGTTTACCTTGATAAATTGCATCGTAGATAGCGACACAGGTGCCCACGTTTTGGCACATAACGCCAATATCTGCAGGTAGCTGACCACTGGGGACTTCTTTACCTGTGATGAGCTGAATCAGCTGTTTTTCACCCCCTGAAGGGTATTTGGTCGGTAAAACAACCACATCAATATTGGCTTTTGTGCGTTCAATTTCATCTGTTAAAAGCTTAATAGCTGTTTGCTTATTATCTTCAATACCGATAATAGTGCGTTGTGCTTCAATCAAGGTTTGCAGTACTTGAATGCCCTTGATCAATGCGTCTGTTTTTTCACGAATGAGCATGTCATCCGCTGTGATATAAGGTTCACATTCAGCGGCATTGATAATGAGTTCATGTATGGTGTGCTTGGTCGCACCTGCTAGTTTGACCTGAGTTGGAAACCCTGCGCCACCCATACCGACTATGCCCATTTCAGCAAGGTGTGATACCACATCCGCTGTCGGCAATTCTAGCCAGTTTTCTAAGGTATTAAGTTCAGTCCAAAGGTCTAAACCATCTGGTTGTAATTGAATACATACTTCTTCAAGACCTGATGGATGTGGTACGCCATGGAGGTCAATGGCAAGGATTTCACCAGATGTCGGAGCGTGTAAAAAGCTACTTAAGAAACCATTGTTAATAGCAATCGCTTGACCTTTTAACACCTTATCACCGACCTTAACTAACGGTCTTGAGGCTTGGCCAATATGTTGGCCAAGGGGCAAGATAAGGCGTTCAGGAAGGGTTGGACGGCCTAAAGGTAGTTGCAGTGATTGGGTTTTGTTTTCAGGCGGATGAATACCGCCATGAATTTGGTATTCAGCTTGGCTTAAGCTCATTATTGTACCTCCGTAAGCGGAGTTTTATCGGTTGCAATAATTTGCTGACTCGAAAGCGCAACCCCTGCAGGTTGCTGCCAAGACCAATTACGTGAGGTCACTGCTACTTCTACCATATCAATACAATCTACTGGACAAGGTTCAACACAAAGGTCGCACCCAGTACATTCATCACTTATCACTGTGTGCATTTGTTTCGCTGCACCTAAAATCGCGTCTACTGGGCAAGCTTGAATGCACTTAGTACAGCCAATACATTCATCTTCTCTAATAACGGCCACTTGTTTTTTGGGCTCTTCAGCGGCATCGCCATCGAGTGGAATCGCTTCTACATCTAATAAATCGGCAAGGGCTTGTACTGTTGCTTGACCGCCAGGTGGGCAGCGGTTAATGGCTTCACCATTGGAAATCGCTTCAGCGTAGGGGCGACAACCAGGGTGACCACATTGGCCACACTGAGTTTGTGGTAAAAGGGCGTCAATTTGTTCGACAATGGGGTCGCCTTCAACATGAAAACGTACATTGGCATAACCTAGTAAGGCACCAAAAATCAGGCAAAGTAGCAATAAGATGCCAACGGCTAAAATGATAGTCATTAAATCGGCTCCTATATTTGTACTAGGCCAGTAAAGCCCATAAAGGCGAGGGCCATCAGGCCTGCGGTAATCATGCCGATTGCTGATCCCTTAAAGACGCTCGGGACATCTGCAAAATTGATACGTTCACGCATGGCAGAAAAGAGAATTAGCACAAATGAGAAACCAACTGCTGCACCAAATCCATAAAGGATGGATTCGACAAACCCGTTTTGCTTACTAATGTTTTGTAACGCTACCCCTAAAACGGCACAGTTGGTGGTAATTAGAGGAAGGAAAACACCGAGTACTCGATATAAAAGCGGGCTGGTTTTACGTACAACCATTTCGGTAAATTGCACCACAACGGCAATCACCAAGATAAAGGAAATGGTTTTTAGGTACTCAAGCCCTAAGGGCTCAAGGATAAATTCGTAAGTTAAAAAGCTACATAAGCTGGAAAGGGTTAAGACAAAAGTAGTCGCCAGCGCCATGCCAATAGAAGTTTCAAGTTTGCTCGATACGCCCATGAAGGGGCAGAGTCCGAGAAATTGCACTAATACAAAGTTATTTACCAAGATGGTACTAACAAGTATCAAGAGATATTCAGTCATGGCTTTTCAGTTAGCTCTTTAAAGTAATGTAAATGAAAGTGGCAATTCATAGAGCTTGCCTAATTTTATAGGGGCAATGATACCAAGCTCTATATAAGTAACAACAATAATAATTCGATTTAATAGTCTAATTTCGAATAAGTATAATTGGATTCATAAATATAGAAATAAGCCTCAAATGCGGTTTCGCGTTTGAGGCTTATGTCTAATCTGAATCAGATTTAACTATTTTAGTGGCTATGCCATTTAGGTGGTATGGCATAGGTCACTTGTTCAAGTTAGATTACATAACACGCATGCCAGGTTTTGCTCCCGCATGAGGTTCTAATAGCCAAAGTTCATCGCCACCAGGGCCTGCTGCCAATACCATGCCTTCAGATAAACCAAACTTCATTTTACGTGGCGCAAGGTTAGCAACCATGACGGTATGTTTACCTTCCAAGTCTTCAGGTTTGTAAGCTGATTTAATGCCCGAGAAAACAACGCGAGTTTCACCACCAAGGTCTAAGGTGAGCTTTAATAGCTTGTTGGCCTTTTCAACATGCTCAGCTTTAGTAATAAGAGCAATACGCAGGTCAACTTTAGCAAAATCGTCAAACTGAATTTCGTCTGCGATTGGATCCTTGCTTAGTTCAGTCTGTTCTTCTTTTTCTGCTGTCTCTTGGCTTTCATTTGTCGCCGCTTCAAGTGCCGCTTCTGCTTTACCTTCTTCAATCATGGCATCAACTTGTTTTTGATCAATACGGGCCATTAGCGCTTTGAATTTATTCACGCTCTTTCCAAATAGAAGCGCTTCGCGGTTATCCCAAGTTAGCTCTTTCCCAAGGAAGGCTTCGGCGTCGGCAACCATGTTTGGTAAAATCGGTTTTAGGTAAGTGGCTAGAATAGAGAAGAGGTTAAGCGATACGGTACAGACTTCTTGTACTTTCGGAAGTGTCTCTTCATTCTTGGCTAATACCCAAGGGGCCTGATCAGCAATATAGGTGTTTGCGACATCCGCAAGACGCATAACTTCTCTGATCGCTTTGCTGTATTCACGCTTTTCAAAGCAGTCTGCAATCAGGTCACCAGCATCAATAAATGATTGAATCATTTCTGCTTCACTCACCTCTGTCGCAAGCTGATTATCAAACTTCTTATTAATGAAGCTTGCTGTACGACTGGCAATATTAACCACTTTACCCACAACATCTGAGTTCACTCGCTGAATGAAATCTTCAAGGTTTAAGTCGATGTCGTCAGGTGTCGCATTTAATTTAGCGGTGAAGTAGTAACGTAAGTATTGTGGATCAAGATGATTCAAGTAAGTGCGCGCCTTGATAAAGGTGCCACGAGATTTAGACATCTTCTTACCATCAACAGTGACATAGCCGTGAGCATTGACAGCAGTGGGTGTACGATACCCTGCACACTCAAGCATGGCTGGCCAAAACAGCGCATGGAAGTTGATAATATCTTTACCGATAAAGTGGTAAAGCTCGGTATCTGCACCTTTAGCCCAGTAATCATCAAAGTTTAAACCGTCAGTGCGATCACATAGGTTTTTAAAGCTCGCCATGTAGCCAATCGGTGCATCTAGCCATACGTAGAAATATTTACCCGGTGCATCTGGAATCTCAAAACCAAAGTAAGGTGCATCACGACTGATGTCCCACTCTTGTAATCCTGAATCTAACCATTCTGCTAATTTGTTAGCGACTTGGTCTTGCAGTGTACCGCTGCGAGTCCAATCGGCTAAAAATGCTTGGAATTCAGGGAGTTTGAAGAAGTAGTGCTCAGACTCTTTTTCAACCGGTGTTGCACCTGAATAAACCGAGACTGGATTAATCATTTCCATCGCAGTATAAGTGGCAGAGCAAACTTCACAGTTGTCACCGTATTGATCTTCCGCTTTACATTTCGGGCAAGTACCTTTGATAAAACGATCCGCTAAGAACATTTCTTTTTCTGGATCATAAGCTTGTACGATAGAGCGAACAGCAATCTTGTCGTTATCTCTTAAGGTTTTATAAATATGACTCGATAGCTCACGGTTTTCTTCTGAGTGAGTGGAGTGGTAATTATCATAAGCAATCATGAAGTCATTAAAATCTGCCATGTGTTCTTGGCGAACAGCTTCAATTAATTGCTCTGGTGTCTCGCCATTTTTATCCGCTTTGATCATGATCGCTGTGCCATGGGCATCATCGGCACACACTGCAGTACACAAATGGCCACGCAGTTTTTGAAAACGTACCCATACATCTGTTTGTATGTGCTCAAGCATATGGCCTAGATGAATTGAGCCATTGGCATAGGGTAGTGCACTGGTAACAAGTATTTTTCTTTGTGATTGAGCCATATTTGAGCCTATTGGATTCGTAAATAAGAGTTAGTGTTAGCTGCGAATCTGTATGTGCTGATGGAGCAAAGGCTGGCAGATCTAACTTTTTGACCGCCCAATTATAAGAGGCGCAAAATTAGGTGCAAGCGCTGGGCTTGCTTTTCTTTAATTTGCCCCCATTTTTCCTGTCAATAGAGCAGACTTTGTTGCTTTTATCCTGTCGCTATAGGGTCGTTTGAGTACTGATACCTAAGACAACTAGTTGGAGAATGAAAAATAATGCTGACTGATATACAAATCTTGGCACAATTAGCCGAGCTAGAAGATAAAAATACCGGCCAAGCCTATGGCCCTGTTTGGCAAGTGAACAGTGATGAAAAACGTCTTCATCTAAGTTTGGCCTTAGGTTATCCCGCCCTAGGTGAGATAGAAGCATTAAAGCAAAGAATTGCTGCAACACTGAATGATTCGCGCAAACTTGTACTTGATATGACGTTTACTGTTGACGCTCATGCAACCCAAGGAGAGCTTGCAGGACTCAAAGGGGTGAAGAATGTTATTGCTGTGGCCTCAGGGAAAGGGGGGGTAGGTAAATCAACCACCACAGTAAACCTTGCGTTAGCCATGGCTAAAGAAGGCGCTAAAGTGGGTATTTTAGATGCAGATATTTATGGTCCTAGCCAAGGTATGATGATGGGGTTTGCACCCGATACTCGGCCCAATGTAAGGGATGAGAAGTTCTTTGTTCCCCCTATGGCACACGGTGTGCAGGTTATGTCTATGGCGTTTTTAACAACTCAAGATACGCCTATGGCATGGCGTGGACCTATGGTGACCGGCGCCCTAATGCAAATCATTAATCAAACTGATTGGGATGATTTGGATTATCTCTTTATTGATATGCCACCTGGTACCGGTGACATTCAATTAACTCTCTCACAAAAGGTGCCTGTGGCCGGTTCTGTGATAGTCACCACACCTCAAGACATTGCTTTGTTAGATGCAAGACGTGGAATTGAGATGTTTAATAAGGTAAACATTCCTGTGCTAGGCGTGGTTGAAAATATGTCGGTACACATCTGCTCCAATTGTGGGCACCAAGAAGCTATTTTCGGTGATGAAGGCGGTGCGTCTCTAGCGAAGGAATATCAAGTCGAGGTAATGGGTAAGTTACCCCTTAGTTTAGATATTCGTCAGCAGTGTGATGCGGGTAGCCCAAGTGTTATTCAAGATAGTGAATCAGAAGTTGCTAGAATCTATCGGGGTATTGCGCGTAAAATAGGCGCAGGTTTAGCACTACAAGAAAATCAATTTAGTATGCCGACTATAGGCATGAGTGACGACTAATCTAGCTTACCTCATTAGATTATCAACTTAGGAAAACATAATGCGTTTATGCGATCGCGATATTATTGCGGCTCTTGATGAAAAGAGAATTACCATAACACCAAGACCAGAAAACTCTGTTATCAGTGGTGTGTCTGTTGATTTAACCTTGGGTAATTCTTTTCGGATATTTCATGGTCATCCAGCACCTTATCTAGATTTAAGTGGCCCAAAAGAAGACCTTAATAAAGCGATTGAATCCGTTATGGGTGACGAAATTTTGCTGGAAGATGGTGAACCTTTCTTTATCCACCCAGGTGAACTCGTCTTAGGCGTGACAAAAGAGTCTGTGACCTTACCTGATGATCTTGTTGGTTGGTTAGACGGACGATCGTCTTTAGCTAGATTAGGTTTGATGGTGCACGTCACTGCCCACAGAATAGATCCTGGTTGGAGTGGGGCTATTGTATTAGAGTTTTTAAATGGTGGAAAACTACCCATTGCTTTACGTCCAGGCATGACAATTGGGGCAATTAACTTTGAGACCATGTCAGGTGCGGCGGATCGTCCTTATAATAAGCGCGATAATGCTAAGTATAAAGATCAAACATCGGCTGTTGGTAGCCGTATTTCTAAAGACTAATTTTTTGCCTAATGTGAGGGCACTTTTTTCATGTCTGAATTTTCTCCCTCATATGAAGGTATTAAAGTTAATTTGATTACAGGCTTTCTTGGCGCTGGAAAAACCACTCTTATTAAGCAGCTTTTAACGCAAATTCCTGAAGGTGAGCGCTGGGCGGTATTGGTTAATGAATTTGGGGAAATCGGTTTAGATCAGACGCTTTTAGAAGCGGGGCTCGACTCTGATTTTAAGGCAGAAAGCCCTAATCAGGCTAAAAGTGTTGCTATCAAACAAGTGGCGGGAGGTTGTGTTTGTTGTGCTACCTCTGCTGCTTTTCAAGTGGCCTTAAACAATTTGATCAAAGCACAAAACCCTGATCGTATCTTGATTGAGCCTACTGGGCTGGGTCACCCTCGTAATATTTTAAAACAACTTACGGCTGCGCATTATCAAAGCGTTTTAGATATTGAATCTAGTTTGTGTTTGCTTGATGCCCGTAATTTGAGCGATAAAAGGTATGTTAATCATGCTAATTTTATCGAACAAGTTGCCATGGCCGATATTCTGGTTGCAAGCAAGTGTGAGACATATCAGGAAGAGGATTGGCATGCCTTGGATTGCTATTTATCCGGATTAAAACCTGCAAAAACTCAGGTTGAAAAAATGGCCGATGGTCAGCTCACTTTAAGTCAGATGAAAATAAAAAAGCATG
This sequence comes from Marinomonas sp. MED121, assembly GCF_000153025.1. GTDB lineage: Bacteria > Pseudomonadota > Gammaproteobacteria > Pseudomonadales > Marinomonadaceae > Marinomonas. The sequence continues at coordinate 777,585 of NZ_CH672429.1, read as the reverse complement.
TTTTACAGGATGCTGATGATATCAGTGCTCGGTCAAAACTAAGCCAGAAATCCACTGATCCTGATACTAAACATTCTCTTCATAACCACTCGGGTCATAACCACTTGGAACACAGCCACTTGAAACATAGTCACTCGGATCATAGCCACTCGGATCACAGTCCCTCTGAAAACTCTGCTTCATTACACGCTAGTGAGCAAACAAACAATGATTTTTACTTTAAAGCCTCAACAGATGGACTAACGATGGCTTGGGTATTTGCAAGCGATACCTTCTTTGATCAAGCTTTAGTTGAAACCGTTTTGAAAAAGCTTCATGGCATGCCAAATATTCTGCGTATGAAAGGGGTGTTTAATCTTGAATCGCAAGCGTTATTGTTAAATGCAACTCAGAGGGATTTTTCAATTTATTTAGAGTCAAAAAAGCAGATAGATTCCAAGCTTGAGTTGATTCTATCTGCTGATGATTTAGGTGTTCAAAACCAAGATGAAATTCAATCTTGGGTGCTAAATTTACTTTAACACTCGCTCTCAACCCTCTATTGAGGTCTGAGATCGATTCTGACTTTTACAATATTACCTGGTGCGACATAGTTTAAATCATCAAAGCTAAACAGCTTTGCGATCGCAATGCCTCTTCCATGGGGATCTGTGATACGTTCGTTGTCGATTTCTAAAAACTCTTCCCAATCAAAACCAATGCCTTGGTCTGTAATCGTGATCTCGACTCTGTCTGAGTTTTTATCGATATTTAAAGAGGCATTTTTATCTGTATTTTCATTTAATAAAAGTCGTCTCTCAACTTCCTCTTCCCATTGGTCAATTTCCATTAGGTGAGTCTTTTCTTGATAACTAATACCAAGATTGCCGTGCTCAATGGCATTGATCATCAGCTCTCTAAGACCAATCGGTGTGTTGATATTATGGGGAAACATGCTGCTTAAGCTTTCAACTAGACAGTTAACATCATGTAATGTTCGAAAATTAAACTGGCCATGATTAATTAAACTAAATGCGTCGGTAAACTTATCTTGGTTTTCAACCAAAGAGCGTATGCTGCTTAATTCATTGAGAGCGGCTTTAAGTACAGAAAAAAGAACATCTTGGCCTAATGGCTTCGTCAGGTAATAAAAGGCGCCTGCGTTCAGCCCTTTTGATATAGCAGAAGGCGCACTTAAGCCGGAAATCATAATGGCAGGAACATGCTTATAATTCTCTAGTTCTTTGGCTTTTTTTAGAAGTTCCAGACCATCAACATCAGGCATAACCCAATCAAGTAAAAGTACATCAAACTGATAATCTGCGTTTGTTAAATAATCCCAAGCTTGATTACTTGATTGTGCAAAAGTGACCTGATAATCAGAGTCAGACAAATAGTGTTCAAGAATTCTTAAGTTTATTTCTTCATCGTCAACAGCTAGTAAGTGGGGGCGATTATTTGTCAAAGCGACGTCCTCATAAATGTCTTAGCTCTAATATAGACGCTAGTTGAAAGCCTGCTCATTTTACAATGTTTATTCTTGTATTGAAGTTTTAAAATAAGCCATATTTGTTATGGAATTGTTATTTTAGACTCTTCAATATTGAATTTAGCGGGTGGATTTAATGCGTTTTTTACCCTTGTTTCAATAACGAGGTAATCAAATGGCTTACGTATACAGTCATAGGCTCCCTTTTCAATGGCTAAATATGCCTCTTTTCTATAGGTGTCACTGTATAGAATCAAAATAGGGATATGCTTTGTGGCGCTGATTTTTTTGAGCTGCGAAAGGGTATCTAATCCACTCATGTAGGGCATGAGTAGGTCAAGTAGGATAAGATCTGGTTGATAGAGCTCTGCTTTTCTTATGCCTTGGATGCCTGTTTGTGCACAGGAAATTTCAAATTCATCCCTTAAAAAATTGCCCAAGATTTGCAAACTATTTTTATCATCGTCAATAATCAAAACTTTTTGATTGTTTTTCATGATAGGACCTCCTTGTCCTTTAAACTATAGTTTATGCATCGATAAAATTTGCATGATTTAATAATTCATTTCGATAGTGTACTTGGTTTTTTCCGGATTTTTTGGCTTGGTATAACAGATCGTCTGCGGCATTAAGTAACCAATTAGGGGATAGGTTCTTTTTGGGCTGACAGGTGATGCCACCTAAACTGATGGTGAGAGTATTGTTGTGAAAGCTGCTTAGTGTGTCATTTGTTTGCTGAACTCTAATGTCTAATTTTTCCACTTCAGCACGACAAGACTCAATAATATGCTGAACGTCTTCAACCGGAGAGTTTGGCATCAATAGAATAAATTCTTCGCCGCCATAGCGGGCCACAAGGTGCTCTTTATTATTGCCAAGAGCCGCAAGCGTACTAGATAAAGTGGCTGCTACCTGCTTTAAAACCTTATCTCCAGAGGTGTGACCAAAACTGTCGTTATGAAGTTTAAAGCAGTCAATATCTACCATGGTGATCGTTAATGGTTGGTTTTCATCTTGGCATTTGAGCCACTGATTTTTGAAATCGTGAGTAAATTTTCTACGGTTAGCGATTGAGGTAAGTGGGTCAATATGGGCTAGTTGATCCAATATTAACCTTTGCTCGATTAGTTTTAATTGTAAACCCAAACGCGCTTGCACTATATCGGCATGAAAAGGCTTATGTATGTAATCACATGCACCTAATTGAAAAGCATGAGCTTCATGGTTTGTCTCAGATAAGGCGCTTATAAAAATAACAGGAATTTGGTTGGTAGGGGCTTCTTGTTTGAGTACTTCCATGACTTCAAAGCCTGTCATTGCAGGCATTAGAATATCAAGAATAATGAGATCTGGTTGATATTTCAGGCAGAGGTCTATTGCTTCTACACCATTTTTCGCACATAAAATTTCGCAATCGCCCCTATCTTCTATGATGCTGGTGAGAAGGATACGATTGATCTCTTCATCATCAACTAAAAGAATAAGGTGCTTTTTTTGAAAAGGCTGGCTCATATTAGAAGTCTCTATCATTTCTCGACAAGTTGCTTAGCAACTGTTCAGTTAAAGCTGTCGCTTTTTCGAACTCGACATCTTCAACCCAATCTACTAACTGCTGTATCTGTACCTCTAAAGGGCTGCCTTTTACCAAGGTCAGTATACTTGGCATATATTGCTCAACACTAAAGTCTGAAGACTTTAATAATGGTGATATATTAATCAGGTAATCCTTCAGTTTAATGTTCATTTGCAGTGACTCATCAGACTCTTTTTTCTCTGTCATCACTGCCGATAATGACTTGTTTAAACTTTTTAATGGCTCAGTAACCTTGTTAAGAAGAGCTTTTAATGTGGTATTTACCTCTGCATTAACACTATCAAGGTCATGCTTATAAGGTTCCAGTTCTTTTTCAAGTTCTGCACTTTGTTCATATAAGTCCATTGCTCCTATGTAGATCGCATTGGACTTTAATGAATGTATCTTTATGAATAAGGTCTCAAATTTCTTTTCATTAAACAAGTCATTAAGCTCAATCTCCAAATTAACGTTATCCTTTAGGAAGCTCTTAATTAGTTGGAGGTAAAGGGCATGCTGTCCTTTAAGGCGAGCAAGTGCTTCATCTGTATTTAATGCTTGGATTTTGGTTAAAGCATCAAATTTGTTAAGAGTTTGATCGACTTTAGTTTCTTTCTTACTGGTGTTTGTTGCTGTATTACTCGTTTCTACAGGCTTCTCTTTTATCCATTTAGCTAGCATTTTTGTTAGCTTATTAGGGTCTATTGGTTTAGAAATATAATCATTCATACCAACCTGTAAGCATTTATCTCTATCTGAATCCGTGGCATGCGCTGTCATGGCTATGATAGGTAATGACTTCCATTCGGGTTTTTCTCTAATTCTTTTAGTCGCGCTAAAGCCATCAAGAATGGGCATTTGTATATCCATAAACACGAGGTCATATTCATTGTTGGACAATTTTTCTATAGCTTCTAGGCCATTTGTCGCTAAATCTATATCAAGGAGGCTTTCTTTTAATAGTCCTTGTGCTACCTGACGGTTAAGAGGGTTGTCCTCAACCAATAATATTTTATTACCCTTATAATATTGCGGTGTTAATACTTCTATCGTTTGTTTGTTTTCTTGGATTTTGGTTTCTAATTTAGCGAAGTCGACTATGACTCTAAAGCCAAAGGTAGAGCCTTTACCCATTTCACTGTTTACCCAGATTTCACCACCCATTAATTCAATCAGCTCTTTTGATATTGCAAGCCCAAGCCCTGTTCCGCCGTATTGACGCGTAATGGAATCATCCCCTTGGCTAAAGGAGCTAAATAAATTATCAATTTGTTTTTTGTTCATGCCCACACCCGTATCAACAATCTCAAATTTAAGTTGGGCGAGGTCTTGCTCATTTGGCTCTAAGTGGATATGGATATCGACTTGGCCGATACGAGTAAATTTGACCGCATTATTGGCAAGATTAATAAGAATCTGCTGTAGCCTTAATGGGTCCCCTTGAAGTAGCGGAATATCAGCGTTATGGCAATGTATATTGAGGGCTAGACCTTTTTCTTTGGCTTTAATCGAGCATATAGAGGTGCTGTTTTCAATGACATCATTGAGGTTAAAGGGAATGGACTCTAACGCTAATTTATGGGCTTCAATTTTAGAGAAATCCAGAACACTGTTAATTAAGCCTAATAATATTTCAGCAGACTCCAAAATTTTATTTAAATAGTCTTTTTGTTCTAGGTTTAATTGAGTTTTCAATACGAGGTGACTTAAGCCGATTACCGCATTCATGGGGGTTCTTATTTCATGACTCATGGTGGCAAGAAACATAGATTTAGCTTGGTTTGCTTCTTCGGCCTGAAGCTTCGCGAGAGTTAATTGTTTTGTTCTTTCATTTACTCTGTCTTCAAGATTCTGGTACACCAAGGCATTATCAATTGAGATGGCTGCCTGCCCTGCCAATATATTGAGAACGTCCAGACGATCTTTGGTGAAAGCCCCTGCAATTAGGTTATTTTCTAAGTACAAGATTCCCATTAATACACCTTGTTTCAAGATGGGATAACAAAGTAATGAAACAGGGTTGTACTTTTTAATATAAGGGTCAATTGCATAATCAATACAGGCGCTTGCATCATCTAAAATGATGGGTGTACCTGTTCGTTTAACATAGGTAAGGATGGATTTAGGTAATAAGAAACTATTGGCGGATTCTTTATTGAAATCAATAATAGTTCCTTGCTCAATGTGGGCCTTGTCGTTAATACTGGTGAGCTGCTCGTTTTTAGCTGAAGCCTGTATGCTCCAATTTTCACCTGTCTTAAGGATCAACTCACCTGATTGAGCTCCCGCTTCAGTAATAATACTCCTCATTAACTTTTCTAGTAGCTGCTCTATTTGGATTTCACTTGAGATAATTTGAGCTGATTTAGCCACAGACATGAGGTCTAAAGAGTTATGATCAATGTTACGAGTATGGTTTGCTTCAGCTTTAACATTGGGTGAGTGTATTGATAACTCAGGAAACGTATCTCTTAGTGATTTAGCTTTGCTTTGAGAGCCCCAGTTTAAATAGCTTGTGTGGGCCTCTTTTAAATAGCTAAGGCCTATGGTGTTTTTGCCTTTATTGATCCAAAAGTTACCGGCTAATTCGTTAGCAATCCCATGGTGATAGATAAAGTCGCCAAGCTTAGCACCCTCAATAGCATTATCATAAAGGTCTAATGCAGTCAGAGTATCACCTTCTAAACGTGCTAATTCAGCCTCGATTAATTCTAATTTAAATTTGAAATTGATTTCACAATTGTTTGCCCAGCTTTGCATTTTGTCTTTATTACTGGCAATTTTGTCGTTGAGGGTTATCCACGTTTCGCTGCCTTTTGGTTCATTTTGGCACACCTGAATTAAACTTAAAGTTTGTAAGAAACAATGCTCTGAAATGCTAAACCAACCAAAAGTAGCGGCTAAGGTCTTTTCGGCTTCATCGGCATATTTAAGGGCGAGAGGGTAATCACCAAAGATGAAAGCTTCCATGGTTTTACTAAAATGATAATAGTTCAAGCAAAGCACATGGTTGGAATCAATGAGGTTGTTAACTAACTCCTCCTCTTTAAAACTTCCATCATCCCAACTTAAACCTGTTTGCGAGTGACTTTGTAGTAGTTTGTTGGAGCGCATTAGCATTTCATGCACTTCCATTGTATTGGGGTCTGCAAGCTTTTTAATAATAGCGTCTAGGGCTTTACCTTCTTCTTCAATATCGATTAATGGCTGACCACTGAGTAGCATGTGCTTTAGAATATGGAATGCACTATAACTGGCAAAAACAATTTCACCTGCTTCTAAACCTGCTTGAAGGGCTTTTTTAAGATAATTAATATTAGTTGGAAGGTGTGATGACCAAGGGCTATTGGTCACGCCAAACATGGTATAAATCTTACAGGTAAGCGGAGAATATGGCGTTCTTTTGATCAATTCTACCGCAAGCTTGCCAAATTCATAGCCTTGCTGATACTGATTCATAAACGCGGCCAGCATGGTGCCATAATTAACATAGCCAAAAGCAGACATGCTGGTATTGCCTGATTGAATTGATAGCTTAACCAGCTTAACAACCGCCAAAGTACTCATATGAAGCTTTACATTAATGGCTGGACCCCAGATATGGCCAAGCAAATCCATTAAAACCAATATTTTTGCATCTTGCATCGGTGGCAAGTCCAATAAGGACTCAATGCTTTTCTCTTCTATAAAAGCGCCTATCTCTGCTAGTTCAGCCCCCATCTGTTGCTGTAATTCATCGTCATCATCTGGCCAATGAACACCTAATAAACGTATGCCTTCACTACCTGTTTTTAAGGCTAAATCAAATTGGCCTACACCGGCATGAAGCTCTGTTTTAAGGGCGAGGATTTGTGCTCTATCAATGTCTTCTATTTGATGATCTAAGATAAAATCACAGGCTTGGTGGGCGGCATCAAATCGACCGGCTAAATGGGCTGATTCGGCTTTTTCCTTATAAAAATTTAGCGCTAATTGATAATTGTTGGCCCAGCAATCAGTCTCTAAAAACTGAATTCCATGCTCTAAATAGTTTAGTGCAGGGACATAGGCATTTGTCTCTTTTGCTTTGACTGCCGCCTTTAAGTTTAATTCGATTAATTTTTGACGTTGATCCGCTTCACTGAATAAAGCGTGAGCAAGATTGAAATGATGAAGTATGTTAAAAAGCTGGTTATTTGAATCTTCTCCTTGGAGAAGTCTCTCCCCAAGCTCTAGGTGGATTCGTTCAGCATTCACTGGAATGTCAATGTTGTAGGCGGCTTGCTGAATATTGTCATGGCTGAAACGAAACTTAGGGTTACTAATTTCTAATAATTCACTTTGGGCTAAGGTTCTAAAACTAGTATCAATTGCCTGTATAAAACCGTGATCAATACAGGTAGATAGCTGCTGTTCACAAATAGAAAGAGGCTGTTTAATCAGCATGCTTAAGGTTTTAAAATCAAAGTTTGTGCCAATAAAAGCCGCTAATTTTAATAGTTTCTGACAAGCTCGATCGACTTTTGAAATCTCACTTATCATGAAATCTGCAACATTATCTGTCACAGCCCAATTTCGAATTTTATGAATATCCCAATGCCAGTTGCCAGTTTTGGCGTCAAAGGTAATAAGTGATTGTTCATGGGTTGAGTTTAGAAACTGAGTTAAGAAAAACGGGTTCCCTAACGTTTTTTCATAACAAAGTTCGGCTAACTCGTAGGTTTCTTGCAAAGGTTTACTGAGTGTTTCTGCGATCAACAGATTCACTGACTTTAGGTTAAGGGGCTGTAAAGGAATTTGAATAATGTCTTTGTTCGTCTTAAGTATTTTACTCAGGGTTAAATTCAAAGGATGCGCTTGGCTTATTTCATTGTCCCTGTAGGCGCCGATAATCAGTAAATGGTGTGAATTATCATCACTTAAAATAGTTTCAATAAGGTTTAGTGACGCGGTATCTGCCCATTGTAGGTCATCTAAAAATAAGGCTATAGGTGATTCTTTTTGACAAATTAATTGGAAAAAAGTTTTTAAAGCTGAATTGAATCGACTTTGTGATTCACTGGCGGTCGTGGCTTCTGGTTCAGGAACAGTGTCAAAAATAACCGATAAGCTAGGGATTAAATTGATAATCAGCTTTAAGTTAGTCCCTAGTTGCTCATTAAATGTGTTTTGCCAAAACTTAATCTCGCTTTCTTCTTGGCTTAAAATTTGGTTGACCCAAAGCGCTCCGGCTTGGCTAAAGGCAAAATAAGGAATATCACGGCTAAATTTATCAAATTTGCCATAAATAAAGTGCCCATGTTTGGAGACAACATTTTTGTGAACTTCATTAACGAAAGATGATTTTCCTGTGCCCGCATAACCGCTAACCAGTAATAGGTTTGAAGGGCCGTCAGCCGCTTGATTGAAAGCATGGTTTAATTTTTCTACTTCTTCTAAGCGCCCGTTAATGGTTTGGGCAACTTGGAAGTGTGTTTTTATATCCTGTTTAGCAATGGCAAAGTCATCTAAAGTATCTTCTTTTTCTAAAGTCGCAAGACATTGTTTTAAATCTGCCTTAAGTCCATAAATACTCTGATATCTTTGGTCTCCTGTTTTTGCCATCAATTTTAAAACGATGGCACTTAGCACCTTAGGAATGTGTTTTTTTATACTAGTAGGAGACGGGGGCAGCTGGCTAAGGTGACTGTGTATGAGCTGAATAGGGTCATTACTTAAAAACGGGAGTTGATAGCTCAACATCTCAAATAGAGTAACGCCTAAAGCATAAAAATCAGCGCGATAATCTAAGGGGCGATTCATCCTGCCTGTTTGTTCAGGCGAAGTGTAAGCTAAAGACCCTACATGAATGCCATTACTGATTTGGGCATAACCTGATTTTGATATGCTGGTACTTATCCCAAAATCAATTAATTTGGCGCTGCGCTTTGTGCTATTCCAAAGGATGTTGTCTGGGTTGATATCACAGTGAATAAGGTTGTTTTCATGTAAATCTTGTAATGCTTTGGTGATATCTAAGGCAATACGAATACTGTCAATTACAGACAGTTTTTCTTGCTTGATAAGCTTTGAAACAGGGATACCTTTGCAATCTTCTAATATCATGCAAAGCGTGTGATTTATCTTTTCTAAGCCAAAAGCCTGCCTAACATATTTACTTTTATTTAATGACTGAAGAAGCTGAAATTCTTTTTTATAGGCGGCTGTCTGTTCTGGTGTTGGTGAGCTATCCCGAATAACTTTAAAAATAACTGACTTTGAGTCGCTCTCTCTAATAGCACGATAAATAAGGGTGTTTTGCCCTTCATGAAGTTGAGTTTCTGTTTTATATCCAGATAGCTTAATCAAGAAATTTCCTTAAATTCTTCCGTTCAGAGTGATCTTCTACTATTCGTTTAATTGCTTATAACACGCTTTTATTTAATTTGAAAATACTGAAATTATAACTATGTTCATCTATTCGTAATTAGGTATTTAATAGTTGAAACAAGGGCTTAATTATTGAGCTTAGACTAACTCTTTTATTTGATAAATAAAGATGACTTTTTTTATAAGAATTTGAGGAAGTGATAATGACGGACGTAAGGAGAATAGCTGTATTAGGAGGTGGTGTTTCTGCTGTGACAAGTGTGTTTGATCTCACGAGTCAAAAGGATTGGCAGAAAAAATATGATATTACCCTGTATCAAATGGGATGGCGTTTAGGAGGAAAAGGAGCAAGCGGGCGTAATCTGGAAGATCATGGCCGTATTGAAGAACATGGAATCCATGTCTGGTTTGGATTTTATTATAATGCGTTTAAGTGTATGAGAGCCTGCTATGAGGAGCTTGATCGCCCTAGTAATGCGCCCTTAGCTGGCTTATATGATGCCTTTACCCCGCATCATTCAACGGCCCTTGCTCAGGACTTTAGAAAAGAATGGTCAGTGTGGCCTGTTAATGTTCCACCCTTGCCAGGAAAAGTGGGTGAAGGGCCAAACCCAGTTAACATTTTAGACGCTTTATCTGTTCTGATTGATTGGTTGATAAAGCATGCTGAAGAAGAACCAGAATTAAAAGAAGGGGCCAATTTTTTTGATGTTATTAAATATATTAAGGATGAGGTCGAAGATTTTATTGAAGATGAAGCCATTTTTGCCCTAGTTAAAAAGTTGAAACTGGTTAAGAAAGGGCTTTCTGATTGCGCCACTCAAAGTGATCAAAATAAACTTGAAAATTGGTTAAATGATGTGATTATCCTGATGGAGGATATTAGAGAAAGTTTAACCGCACTGCTTGTAATTCCCGCCAAAATTAATTTAAAAATTAATCGAACTTATACCACGTTAGATTTTATTTTAACCATGGGAATTGGCGTGCTTAAAGGAAAGTTATATTTACCAGGTGCACTTAATCAAATTAATGATCAAAATTTCAATGCATGGTTAACCTCGTGGGGAGCAAATGAGTTAACGGCTTCAGGCCCCATCATGAATGGTATGTATGGTGGTTTTTTTGCCTACAAAGATGGCGATCTATCCCAACCCAATGTCGAAGCTGGAACAGTAATCAAGGCAGGGCTTTGGGCGGTAGTGGCAGTAAGAGAATCGTTTGTTTGGCGTATGCAAGCTGGTATGGGTGACGTGGTGTTTGCCCCATATTATGAGGTTCTTAAAAAAAGAGGTGTAAAATTTAAGTTCTTTCATAAAGTTGAAGAGGTATGTGCCATTGAAAAAGAAGGGAGGCGAATGGTTAACGAGATACAGTTAGTTAAGCAAGTTCCTCTGAAAGAAGGTGAGAAAGATTATGATCCTTTAGTGAATGTGAAAGACCTACCTTGTTGGCCCGCGACCCCTTTGTATGATCAAATTGAAGCCAGTGTTGCTGCTAAACTGATCGATAATGATATTAATTTAGAATCATTTTGGACTAACTGGTCTGAACTTTACGATCAAGAGAAAATAAGCTTAAAAATGGGTGACGATTTTGATCAGGTTATTTTAGGTATTTCTGTCGCGTCATTGCCGAGTGTTGCACCTGATTTACTGGCTTTAAATCCGGCCTTTAAAACCATGGCAGAAGGTCTTTCAACGGTTGCTACTCAGGCCTATCAAGTTTGGCAAAATAAAGATATTCAAGCGTTAGGCTGGCCTGAATATAAAGAGGGTGAAGAGGCGCCTGAAATTCTTGGTTACGATGCACAATCTTTAGATTCTTGGGCAGATGTTAGTTATTTGGTCAAGCGGGAAGAGTGGCAGGTGTCTGACCCTGATGCACCTAAAGACATTAGTTATTTTTGCGGTGTCTTTGCTCCCGATAAAGCCCCTAAAGCCCCCGATCCATCTTATCCCAAATCTCAGCGGGCAAAAGTTGAGGCAGATGCAAAAGACTTTATGTTAAATCGGTCTGGCTTTTTATGGCCAAATGCCAACCCTGAAAAGGGGGTTTATAAATGGGAATACTTGGTTGCGCCTACTTATATGGTGGGAGAGCAGCGTCTGGATGCACAATATAGTCGAGCCAATATAGACCCAAGCGAACGTTATGTTCAATCCACAGTCGGCACGACTAAACTGAGGTTGAAAACGGATGACTCTGGGTTTGATAATTTATTAATCACAGGTGATTGGATTTTAAATGGCTTTAATATGGGCTGCGTTGAATCAGCTACGATATCTGGGTTACAAACTGCAAGAGCCGTTAAAGGAGAGAAATACGCTATTTTTGGTGAATCTTTGTTTGATTGACCATTTATAACCTTTAAGAAGCGCAGATAAATGTAATATTTTTCTGCGCTTTTTTAGGTCTAATCCTCATATGGATAAGGGTAGCAGGGTTCTTTATCCTGCAGATAACTTGTTAAAAAAGGGGCCTGATCATAACGTGATGCCGCAGCGTACATTTCTTTAATATGAGGTTTTATTATCCAGTCATCTAGAATTTTGACCCCAAAATCTTCAAGTTGAAAAGCGTCTTTTATAATCTCTTTTAGGCTAGCTTTCTCTTTCCAATCTTTAATAATGTCGAAAAAAATCTCTTTAGTGCTTAAATCATCACCTTCAATAGTGGCAAGGTCAGCCTCTGTTAAAGGGTAATGTGTTGGATAAAAGTCGGGCAGACTAGTGATTAATTTGACGGAAAAACCTCTAGGGTCAGCAAGCAAGGATCCTAGTTCACCGAAGATGGTCACATCCTCAACCATGGCCTGGGCAAAGAGTAGGCGATATAGAATGATATTGAGAAAAACTTTTTCAACATCATTTTCTTGTCGAGCATCATTAATATAAAAATCAAATGCATTTAGGATTGTTGTATTGTGTGCTTTATACCAATTCTCAGCCGTTTGGTCTTTCAAATAATCTAGCCAAGCTTGCACAGGAATGGGTAAATCTTGTGGCTGTATCTTTTCATCAAAAACACGACCGGCGAGCTCAGAGAAATAAATAAATCTGAGGTTAACATTTCGCCACCAAGGGCTCCCAACTTGCTTAATGTCATTGAGTGGGTTGAAAACGCCACGTTTAATTTCCCACTTTAGAAAGGCAATTTCAGAGTCTCCAAAGTTGTAAGGATCTAGTAATGTCGAGCAGCCATGCTTTTTGTAAAACGCTTCTCTTACTTCAAGTCTTTTCTGTGGTTGATTCTCGATTGACTTACACAATGCTGCCGTTTCTAGTTCAAGCTGAATATAAGTTTTCATAATTTCCCTTATCTCCATTTAAGACTTAACCTTTATTAAGTGACAACCGTAAATTGCCTTATTTAAGGTCAGGATGATTGGTTCCAATGTGGCATCAAAATTTGTCTATTTTCCTGTATAAAGATGACAGTTAGTTTCCGTTTCTGGTCACTATATTTATAGCATGCATATTTTTGTTATTAATCTTGGTAGCTTTTGTTATTGAGAGAAACTGAAGAATAGTCGAATCTGTTAGTTATAGTTACCCCAGTCAAATATGGGGAAAAATGAAAAAAACAATAAGAGGTCAAGGCCATGCCTGAATATAAAGCGCCGTTGCGTGATATTAAATTCGTAACCGAAGAAGTGTTGGATGTGAACAGCCACTATGCCAACCTACCTGGAGCTGAAGAAGCGACTCCGGATATGATCGCAGCGATTCTGGAAGAAGGTGCTAAATTTGCTGAACGTGTCTTGTCTCCTCTTAACCGTGTAGGCGATCAACAAGGTTGTACTTTTAAAGATGGTGTTGTCACCACACCTGAAGGCTTTAAAGAAGCTTATCAACAATATGTTGAAGGTGGTTGGGCCTCTTTGCCTCATGCTGAAGAAGTCGGTGGCCAAGGTTTGCCTGAATCTTTAGGTTTGATGGTGACTGAGATGATTGGTACCGCAAACTGGTCATGGGGGATGTACCCAGGGCTGAGTCACGGTGCCATGAACACACTTGAATCTCACGGTACTGAAGAACAAAAGCAAACTTACCTAACCAAGCTTGTATCAGGTGAGTGGACAGGTACTATGTGCTTGACTGAGCCTCATTGTGGTACTGATTTAGGTTTGTTAAAAACCAAAGCAGAACCTCAAGCTGATGGTTCTTATGCTATTTCTGGTACAAAAATCTTCATCTCTGCAGGTGAGCATGATATGGCTGATAATATTGTCCATATTGTATTGGCTCGTCTTCCTGATGCACCTGCTGGAACTAAAGGCATTTCTCTTTTCATTGTGCCTAAGTTCAATGTGGATGATCAAGGCGAAGCCGCTGATCGTAATGGCGTTGCTTGTGGTTCAATCGAACATAAAATGGGTATTCATGGTAATGCTACTTGTGTGATGAATTTTGATGGTGCTAAAGGTTACTTGATTGGGCCTGAGAATAAAGGTTTGAACTGTATGTTTACCTTTATGAATACCGCACGTCTAGGTACAGCATTACAAGGTCTAGCACACAGTGAATGGGCATTACAGAACTCAGTAAGCTATGCTCGTGATCGTTTACAAATGCGTGCTCTATCTGGACCAAAAGCACCAGAAAAAGCAGCAGATCCAATTATCGTGCATCCTGATGTACGACGTATGCTACTGACTCAAAAAGCCTTTGCAGAAGGTGGCCGTGCGCTTATTCATTATTGCTCTATGCTGGTGGACATTACCAAAAAAGGTTCTCCTGATGAAAAAGCACATGCTGATGAATTGATGTCATTGTTAACGCCGATAGCGAAAGCCTTTTTAACTGAAACAGGTTATGAAGCAGCAAACTTAGGCATGCAAGTTTATGGTGGTCATGGCTTTATTTCTGAGTGGGGTATGGAGCAAAACGTACGAGATTGCCGTATCTCAATGCTGTATGAGGGCACAACGGGTATACAAGCCCTTGATTTACTCGGTCGTAAAGTGTTGATGTCTCAAGGTAAGACCCTGAAAACCTTTACTAAGATCATTCATAAGTTCTGTAAAGAGCACAAGGGTGACAAACGCTTCAAGCCTTATATCTCTGCGTTAAGTAAGCTAAACAGTGAGTGGGGTGATATCACGCTTAAAATTGGTATGAAAGCGATGCGTAACAAAGAAGAAGTGGGCGCTGCATCAGTTGATTATCTAATGTTCTCTGGTTATGTGGTTCTTGCGTACTTCTGGGCGAGAATGGCAGTAACAGCGCAAGTGCAACTTGATGAAGGTTCTGATGAGAAAGGCTTCTATCAGTCTAAGTTGCAAACAGCGACTTTCTACTATGATCGTATTCTTCCACGTACTCGTACACATGTTGAAGCTATGCTATCAGGATCTGATAACTTACTTTCAATCGATGAAGAGAACTTTGTTTTCTTATAAGCTATTAATAAATTTGAATAAAACCTTACTTTCTAATAGTTTGAGAGTAAGGTTGCAAATAGATAAATATGGAAAGAGGTATATATGAGCAATTCTAAACAAGTATTTGATTCAATGGTTGAACGTTTTGATGCAGAGGAAGCGGATGATATGGAAGCTGTCTTTCAATTCGAATTAGATGATGCTGATGATTATCATATCGCTATTAATGAAGGTGCTTGCACACTGGCCGAAGGTGAGCATGATGATGCGACAGTGACTCTTTCAATGGACCTTGAGACACTTAAGGACATTATGAGTGGTGAACTAGATGGTATGGCGGCATTCATGCAAGGCAAAATTAAAGCCGATGGCGATATCATGCTTGCCACTAAACTGAATCAAATATTTCCTCAGTAATTTTATTATCAACTCATATCTCGTGAGTTGCCAAACCCAACGTTACAAGGTTAACGTTGGGTTTTTGACATAATACATTCCTCCAATATAAAAAAAACAAATCGGAGCATTAGCATGCTGACAGAAACTGAGTCTTCTCTTCAAAATGAACCTGGTAGCTGGATACCAGAATCATTAAATCCACATAAGTTTAAGTCTGTAACGGAAGTGTTGAAAAAAAGTTGTACAGACTTTGCTGATTTTCCTGCATTTAGCTGTATGGGTAGAACCATGAGTTTTACCGAGCTAGATGAAAAATCTGATAATTTTGCTGCCTATTTACAGCATGAGACAGATCTTGTGCCGGGCGACAGAATGGCCATTCAGCTACCAAACGTATTGCAGTATCCGGTAGTCATATTTGGTGCAATGAAAGCGGGTTTGATTGTCGTAAATACTAATCCGCTTTATACGGCAAAGGAACTAGAGCATCAGTTTAACGACTCTGGCGCTAAAGCATTAGTTGTCTTCGCAAATATGGCGAGTACCAGTGAATCAATTTTGGCAAAAACAGGCATTAAACACGTATTTGTGACTGAAATTGCAGATTTTCATCCACAGCCAAAACGTTTGTTGATCAATAGCGTTGTTAAGTATGTGAAGAAAATGGTGCCTGCTTATGGCTTGCCTATGGCTAAAAAGCTTAACGATGTGATTGCTAAAGGGCAGAAGTACACATTAAAAGCCGTTGAGAAAAAGCCTGGTGATATTGCTGTACTTCAGTACACAGGTGGTACTACAGGTGTGGCAAAAGGGGCTATGTTGACCCATGCAAACCTTGTTTCAAATATGCACCAACTAGGTGATCGTCTTGATGCTCATTGTATTAAAGGCGAAGAAATCTATGTTGCTCCTCTGCCTATGTATCATATTTATGCCTTTATCATTCATGGTTTAACCCTGCTTGAAAAAGGGGCTCAAACGGTTCTTATTCCAAATCCAAGGGATATTCCTGGTTTTGTAAAAGAACTAAGTAAATGGAAGATTACTGGCTTTGTTGGTTTGAACACCTTATTTGTGGCGCTTTGTAATAATAAAGACTTTCAAGCCTTAGACTTTTCTGCATTAAAAATTACAGCATCTGGTGGTATGCCATTAACCCATGCTGCAGCGGATGAGTGGGAAGCGGTGACCAAGTGTAAAGTAGTTGAAGGCTATGGTTTGACTGAAACCTCACCGGTTGTGTCTTTTAACCCACCAGGTAAACAACAAATTGGCACGATAGGCATTCCTGTTGCTGAAACCATCGTTAAAATTTTGGATGATGACGGTAATGAAGTGCCTCAAGGTGAATCTGGTGCTTTATGTGTCTGTGGGCCTCAGGTAATGAAAGGCTACTGGAAACGAGAAGCTGCCACCCAGGAAATAATGGTAAATGGCAACTTCTTAAATACAGGTGATATTGCCTTACGACAAGCCGATGGCTATTTGAAAATTGTTGATCGCGCTAAAGATATGGTGATTGTTTCTGGGTTCAATGTTTATCCTACCGAAATTGAGGATTGCCTGAGCTCACATCCTGATGTGCTTGAAGCCGCTGTAATAGGTGTGCCAGATGAAAAAACCGGTGAAGCGGTAAAAGCTTTTGTTGTATTAAAAGGCGATAAAGCGCAATTCGACAGTAAAGCATTGCGCGATTATTGCCGAGAAAGCCTAACAGCCTATAAAGTGCCTAAAATTATTGAAGTACGTGAAGATTTACCGAAAACGAATGTGGGTAAAGTTTTGCGTCGTGCTTTAAGAGATGAAGAGGTTGCTTAGGTCGTGAGTGTCATGTCTGAGCCAACACTTGATAAGACTGAGTCTATGATGCGAGAAATTAAGCATCGCAGGCGAGTGGTCAGTGATGGTTATTTAAGAAGTGATGGCTTGTGGGAAGTTGAAGCTAGGATGCAAGACATAAAAACCTATGATATTTGGCGTGATTTTGATGGTGAACTTGTTGCCCAAGATACGCCGTTTCATGATATTTGTGTGCGCATTGCTGTCGATGATAATTTTTTAGTTAAGGATATTGAGGTGAGTATTGATGCTCACCCTTTTCCAAACTGTAATAGCGTCGCCCCTGGTTTTGAGCGCCTTATTGGTACTCGTATAAGTCAAGGCTGGCTCGCCCATGTAAAAAAAGAGTTTAAAGGGGTTGTCGGTTGTACTCATGTGCTTGAGTTAATGCCTGTTGTTGCGACAACGGCTTTTCAGATGATGTGGTATCCACTGGCTGAGAAATACCCTGAAAGAACGGCTTCTGCTATTCAGTCATTTTCTGATTCTTGCCAAGGTTGGGCAAACAATGGCCCAATGATGACCAAGATTAGAGAAAATGAAGCCAGTTAATTGATGCAAAATACAGCATAAAGAAAATACTCATGTCAGATAAAAATGGCATGAGTATTTTTTTGTCTAAAAAACAGTTTACCTTCCTCTAATTATATAAAGTTAATAGGTTTTGAAATGGAAAATTTTATTCTTGAAAAGATTGAAGGCGGTGTTCAAACCTTAACGCTCAATCGCCCAGATAAGAAAAATGCAATTACTTTAACCATGTATCAAGAGCTCACCAGTGCGTTAGATAAAGCGAAAAAAAGTCATGATATTAAAGCAACGCTTATCACAGGTTCCGGTAACGACTTTAGTGCAGGTAATGATTTAGCTGAGTTTGTTCAGTTAGCACAAACACCTGATAAGCTAAATATTACATTTGATTTCTTGCATGCTAATGCAACGCACCCAAAGCCCTTAATTGCAGCCGTTGAAGGCATGGCGGTCGGTATTGGCGTGACAATGCTTTTGCATTGTGATTTGGTCGTAGCAAGTGATTCGGCTAAATTTATATTGCCTTTTGTTAAGCTGGGGTTAGTGCCTGAAGCCGCTTCGAGCTACCTCATACCCAATTTAGTGGGTCACCAAAAAGCATTTGAATTACTGGTTCTTGGTGAGGCGTTTGATACGAAAACGGCATTTGAAATAGGGTTGGTTAATAAAGCTTGTAATGCAGGAGATGCATATTCTATTGCCAGCGAATATGCTGCTAAAGTCTCTGAGTTACCAAGTGAGGCGGTACAACTTAGTAAAGCTCTATTAAAGCAGCCTTATCAAGATAAAATCGAACTTACCTTGTCTAGAGAGAGTCGTGTTTTTAAAGAAAGGCTTTCCTCTCAAGAGGCGCGAGACGCTTTTACTGCATTTTTATCAAAAAAATAAGCTTCTGTTGATGTGCTAAATCAACATTTGATCATTATTTCTCAATCATATTGGGTGTTTTCGATACTTTTAATTGCTATTTCAATCGCCTATTTTAGGGGCTTTGATAGGTATTGGACATTTTTGTTAGTTAACTGTGGCTTTTTTGTTATTGATGAAAATCTGTCAGAATTTAGTATTAAGTACAAATGACGACCACCCAAAATAATACTGTATTAGGGTATAAGTAAGATTCTCTTTTCACTGAGAACTTAGTTAAAAATAGACACGAGGGCCGTATGAAAATATTAGTCGCAGTTAAACGCGTTGTTGATTACAACGTTAAAGTAAGAGTACAAGCAGACCATAAAGCGGTTGAGCTTGCTAATGTAAAAATGTCTATTAACCCATTTTGTGAAATTGCGGTTGAAGAAGCTGTTCGCCTAAAAGAGAAAGGCATAGCGACAGAAATTGTAGCTGTTTCAATTGGCTCTAAAGGTTGCCAGGAAACACTAAGAACAGCACTGGGTTTAGGTGCTGATCGCGCTATTCAGATCGAAACAGAAGACGGTGTTGATTCTTTAGCTGTTGCCAAGCTACTGACTGAAGTCGCAAAGACAGAATCTCCAGACCTGATTATTCTAGGTAAGCAAGCCATTGACTCAGATAATAATCAAACAGGCCAAATGCTAGCGGCTTTGCTTGATATGCCTCAAGCAACCTTCGCCTCTGAAGTGGTTATTGAAAATGGTGAAGCACAAGTTACTCGTGAAATTGATGGTGGGCTTCAAACGCTTGCCATTAGTTTGCCAGCTGTAGTAACTACTGACCTGCGTTTGAACGAACCTCGCTTTATTAAGCTTCCCAATATTATGAAAGCGAAGAAAAAGCCATTAGATGTTAAAACACCTGAAGAGCTAGGTGTGTCTACTGCCTCTAATGTAAAGGTTATTTCTGTGACACCACCAGCTGAACGTCAAGGTGGTATTAAAGTTGGCTCGGTAGCTGAGCTTGTAGAAAAATTGAAAAATGAAGCGAAGGTGATTGCATGAGCATTTTAATTATTGCGGAACATGATAACACTAATCTAAAACCAGCCACTTTAAATACGCTAGCTGCGGCAGCACAAATTGGCGGTGATATCGACCTTTTAGTGGTCGGTGCTAATTGTCAGTCTGTTGCTGAACAAGCTTCTAAAGCTCAAGGTGTTGCTCGTATCTTACTTGCTGATGATGCGGTTTATGAATATCAACTGGCTGAAAATGTTAGTAAATTAGTAGTTGAGTTGTCTGCTTCTTATAGCCATATTTTAGCGCCAGCAACGACAACAGGTAAAAACATGCTGCCTCGTGTGGCAGCTTTGCTTGATGTCGCACAACTTTCTGATGTCATCAAAGTTGAAAGTGCAGATACCTTTGTACGACCTATTTATGCGGGTAATGCGATTGCGACGGTTCAGTCAAGTGATGCAATTAAAGTGATTACGATTCGTGCTACGGGCTTTGATCCTGTTGCAGCTGAAGGTGGTAACGCAGAATTAGTGACTCTTTCTCAAGTTATTGCGTCAGATAAAAGTCGTTTTGTGGGTGAAGAGCTAGCAGTGTCAGATCGTCCAGAGTTAACCGCTGCAAACATTATTGTTTCTGGTGGTCGTGGTATGGGAAGTGGTGACAACTTTAAGATTCTTGATGGTGTTGCTGACAAGCTAGGGGCTGCCGTTGGTGCATCTCGTGCAGCAGTTGACGCAGGCTTCGTACCAAATGATTTACAGGTCGGTCAAACCGGTAAAACCGTTGCCCCTGATTTATATGTTGCAGTGGGTATCTCTGGTGCGATTCAGCATTTAGCAGGTATGAAGGATTCCAAGGTAATTGTTGCTATCAACAAAGACGAAGAAGCGCCTATTTTCCAAATTGCAGATTATGGTTTAGTGGCAGATCTTTTCGAAGCTGTGCCTGAGTTAGAAAGCGCATTGTAAGCGATTGGGCACCTCGCTCAATATTATCAACTTTTAAAAGGGCAGCTAAGGCTGCTCTGCCTCTGGGCTCATTTAAAAATGAATCCAAGGAAAGGTTAAAATAAGAAAAATTGGAGATCAGCATGATTTTTGAAGGACAAGCAATAAAGGTAGCTGAAAAGTCACCTGGCGTTGCCATCGTCACTCTAGATTTACAGGGTGAATCAGTAAATAAATTTAATAGCTTAACCTTGCAAGAATTAGGCGAAGCAGTGTCTGCACTAAAAGCACAACCCGATTTGAAAGGGGTTGTTTTTGCGAGTGCAAAAGATGTTTTCGTTGTTGGCGCAGACATTACTGAGTTTTCATCTTGGTTTGAGTTAGAAGACGAGCTATTAGCTGAAAAGCTGCGTGCAGCCCATAAAATCTTCAATGATATTGCTGCTCTTCCATGCCCAACTGTGGCAGCCATTAATGGTGTTGCGCTAGGTGGTGGTTTTGAGCTTTGTTTAGCCTGTGACTATCGAGTTATGGCTGACTCAACAAAAGTTGGTTTACCTGAAACTCAACTTGGTATTTACCCAGGTTGGGGTGGTACTGTGCGTCTTCCACGTGTAATTGGTGTTGATAATGCCTGCGAATGGATTTGTGGTGCCGGTCAAAAACGTGCCAATGTTGCTTTAAAAGATGGCGCTGTTGATGCGGTTGTTAAAACAGAAAAAGTACTAGAATCAGCGCTTCACCTTGTTGAACAAGCGGCTTCTGGCAAACTTGATTATATGGCTCGTCGTGAAGAAGAGACTGCGCCTATGGTCTTCTCTGCCATTGAAAAAATGATGATCTTCGAATCTGTTCGTGGTGTTGTGGGTGCCAAAGCGGGTAAACATTACCCAGCGCCTATGGCTGCGATTAAATCTGTTGAGAAGAACATTGGCCAAGCATTTGAAAAAGCCTGCGAAACAGAAATTGCTGGTTTTATCAAAATGGCGAAAACGCCTGTTGCAAAATCCCTTGTTAACCTTTTCTTAAGTGATCAGCAAATCAAGAAAACATCTGGCGCATTGATTAAAGATGCGACACCCGTTAAACAAGCTGCTGTATTAGGCGCGGGTATCATGGGTGGCGGTGTTGCTTATCAATCTGCTTCTAAAGGCACACCAATCATCATGAAAGACATTCGCACAGAAGCGATTGATCTTGGTTTGAATGAAGCGACTAAGTTGTTAAATGGTCAGGTGTCACGTGGTCGTTTAACTGCTGATAAAGCCATGAAGTCACTCAGTAAAATTGTACCTGCTTTGACTTATGGTGAATTTGAAAATGTTGACCTTGTCGTTGAAGCTGTTGTTGAAAATGTGAATGTTAAAAAATCTGTATTAGCCGAGACAGAAGGTCACATTGCTGATGATGCTATTTTGACCTCCAACACTTCGACAATTTCGATTACTGAACTTGCAACAGCGCTTAAACGTCCTGAAAACTTTGTCGGTATGCATTTCTTTAACCCAGTGCACAAAATGCCTTTAGTGGAAGTTATTCGTGGCGAAAAATCTAGCGAAGCAGCTGTTGCTAAAACCGTGGCTTACGCACAGGCTATGGGTAAAACACCGATTGTTGTAAATGACTGCCCTGGTTTCCTAGTTAACCGTGTTCTATTCCCTTATTTTGGTGGTTTTGCTGCCATGATGAAAGAAGGTGCAGACTTCCGTCAAGTGGATAAAGTGATGGAAAAATTCGGTTGGCCTATGGGTCCTGCTTATTTGATGGACGTTGTTGGTATTGATACGGCTTACCATGCTGATGAAGTAATGGCACAAGGTTTCCCTGATCGCATGCAACACGAAGGCGTGAGCGTCATTGATCGTTTATTTGAACTCGAGCGTTTTGGTCAGAAGAATCAAAAAGGTTTTTACACTTACGAAAATGACCGTAAAGGTAAGCCGAAGAAAATTTACAATGAAGAAATCGTTGAGCTTCTATCGCCGACTGTTGAGTCTCAGACTGAGTTAACAGAAGAAGACATCATTGCTCGTATGATGATTCCACTATGTATCGAAACGGTTCGTTGTCTTGAAGAAAACATTGTTGCCTCTCCAGCTGAAGCTGATATGGGTCTTATCTATGGTATTGGTTTCCCTCCATACCTAGGTGGCGCAATACATTATCTTGACCAAATGGGTCTAGCAGCATTCTGTGAGTTAGCTGATAAGTTCAGCCACTTGGGTAAACTTTACCACCCAACAGAACAAATGCGCGCTATGGCAGCCAATAACGAAACTTACTACGGCAATGCCGCTAAGTAATTCATAGGTCGAGATTAGGAGATAATCCATGAAATTGAATCCAAACGATGTAGTCATCATTGATGCCGTACGCTCACCTATGGGTAAGACGAAAAACGGTGTATTTAGAAATGTACGTGCAGAAAACTTATCTGCAGGTTTAGTAAAAGCTTTATTCAAACGTAACCCTGGTGTTGACGTAAATGAAGTCGAAGATTTGATCTGGGGTTGTGTTAACCAAACCCTAGAGCAAGGTTTTAATATGGCTCGTGCTGTTGCGCTTATGGGCGGCTTGCCTGTGACATCGGCTGCGCAAACTGTGAACCGTTTGTGTGGTTCATCTATGTCAGCGATTCATACTGCTGCTCAAGCTATTATGACAGGTCAAGGTGATGTGTTTGTCGTTGGTGGTGTGGAGCACATGGGTCACGTGGATATGATGCACGGTGTTGATGTTAACCCTGCTATGTCTAAGCATATGGCAAAAGCATCCATGATGATGGGTGTAACAGCTGAAATGCTAGGTAAGATGCATGGCATTAGCCGTGAAGATCAAGACGCTATGGGTGTACGCTCACACCGTCTTGCTCACGAAGCGACTTTAGCAGGTCGTTTTGACAATGAAATCGTGCCGATTGAAGGCCATGATGCACAAGGTAATAAAGTATTGGTGGAAGTGGATGAAGTGATCCGTCCAGAAACGAATATGGAATCTCTTGGTGGCTTGCGCCCTGTATTTATGCCAAAAGGCGGCACAGTAACTGCCGGTACTTCTTCTGCTTTGTCTGATGGTGCGTCTGCTATGTTGATGATGTCAGCTAAAAAAGCTGAAGAGCTGGGTGTTACACCAATAGCTCGCGTTAAGAGCATGGCTGTAGCTGGTTGTGATCCAGCAATCATGGGTTATGGCCCTGTACCAGCATCGAAAAAAGCACTTAAACGTGCGGGTTTAACTATCTCTGATATTGAAATTGTTGAGTTGAATGAAGCTTTCGCAGCACAGGCTTTACCTGTCATGAAAGACTTGAAACTACTTAATGATTTAGAAACCAAAGTGAACTTGAACGGTGGTGCTATCGCCCTCGGTCACCCTCTGGGTTGTTCAGGTACGCGTATTTCGACAACATTGCTTAATGTGATGAAGGAGAAAGATGCAACACTAGGTCTTGCTACTATGTGTATTGGCATGGGGCAAGGTATTGCAACCGTTTTCGAACGTTTGTAATTGAAAAAGGGTGCACCCCCGCACCCGTTTTCAATGTTATTTGAAAGTCCATCTCTGTCTTTTAGCCCCTCTTTGAGGGGCTTTTTTTTGCTTTAAAAAAGTGCTTATAATTTACTTTGAGCTAGCAGTTAAACCATGAAAAAGGAGTTGAGGTGTGGAATATCGACAAGCAGGTTTGAGAGATCTAGACGCTATTGCAAATTTACATGCTAAAAGTTGGCAAAAAACCTATAAGGATATTTTAGCTTCAAGTTACCTAGAAAATAACGTGCTTGAAGATAGGTATGCTATTTGGAATCAAAGGTTGAAAGCGCCATCAGAAAGTCAGTTTATTCTCATTGCTAAAGATGAAGTCAAGGATGAAGTCGCTGGCTTTATCTGTATTGAAACAAACATACGTGAAAAGAAAGCTGCCATTTTATTAGATAACTTACATGTAGCAGAATCTTTTAAAGGTAAGGGGATTGGTAAAAAGCTTATCTTAAATGCATTGTCACATTTAGATAATCTTGAAAGTATAGGCCTTTATTTAGAAGTACTAGCGGAAAACAAAGCTGCGATTCGTTTTTATGAAAAGCTAGGAGGCATAAAGGCTGATGAAGGTGTCTGGTCAGCACCTTGTGGTACCCAAGTAAATGAAATTATTTATACTTGGGAAAAGGCTGCTTTATTGAAAAATAGTATATCGTTTTAAGTGGAAAGATAGGCCAAAAGAGAAGAGTACTTAGAAATTCTTCTCTTTTAGGCTAAGTTTTCGCGTGACGTTTTAGTGTTTAACTGGCCTTTCATACCAAGGGTTAAGTTGGTCCGTTATCTCATAAAGATAATTCTGTTTGTTAAGCTTTTGCCCGCCATCACGTGTTAGGGGTTGCCAATGGAAATTAGCGCGACTTGAGTTAGGTTTAACCGTTAAAATATCAAAGGGGACAGTGAAGTAGAAGCCTTTTGTAAAGCTGCCTTCCCCAAACTCTTCTGCCGACATATCTGTTTTGCTGGCATAGGCACCGACGATAATGCCGCTATCAAACTGTTTAGAAAACTCTAATTGAAGCCCGACATCCCCTGCAAGGAATTTACCGTAATCTAATTGGAAGAGTGTGTCTTTGAGAAGACTCCATTCAGGTCTATAGTAAATTGACATATGACCTGTTGTTCCCTTGGAGAGCACCTCTTCAGTGTCACTGTAATCCCAAGGGTTATTATAAGTGCTTAACCATGAATTTGGGTCGCGCTGAGAGATGATATTCCAGTCTAGTCCTATGGCCCAGTTGGCCTCTTTACGTCGATAAAGTAATTCGCTACCAAAACCTGCAAACATTTGTTCTAGATAACCAAGGTAAGTTTGTTGATACCAGTTATGACTATATTTTTGAAAATTACTGAGTTGTAGATTCGTTAAATAAACATGATTATCATGAATATATTCGCGAGCAAGTGTTCTTACTCTTGGGTTAGAAGTATTATCATCTGGAACCGTATAGTTAAATTTATCGTAATTATCTAAGAGGTTAAAATAGATGCTCGAATCTAGTTGCCAGCTTGAAGCGAACCAATAAGATGAATCAAATTTTGTTCCAATACTATAAAGATAAAAATCTTCAGCACTGCCTAAGGTTTGAGTTAATGCAGGCGAGAAGCCATAAGAAAAATTATCTTCTGTTTGATAGGCTGAGCTTGATGAAGGAAGGTTAACCTGATCTGACTGCTGGATAAAGTCTTCTGTTTTAGGGTTAATATAGTTTACTGCTTGATAGTTAATATAATTTTCTCTATCGATTACATTTTCAGAGATTGGAAGACTATTTACTTTTTCAATAATATTAAATTGAGTGATTGTATTAGGTAAATAATCATTTAATATCGATGATGCTTTATCTTGAGCTTCGTCTCTATCCCTGTATTTATTTTGTTCCGCTAAAAGAGTGAGTTTAGAGTTTTGTATGTAAAATTCATTTTTATCATACCCTGAGTGATTGAATAAGCTCTGTTCTAGCTCTTTCCAATTAATGGATTGATTGGATTTTGGTGTAGAAACGTTTTCTACAAAATTTTTATCTAATGATGGATAAGCTTTATATAAAGGCTGAGTATTATTAAAGTTTGTAGACAGGCTAATGCCTAGTGTAATTGTATTACCTCTTTCATAGCTGACTCTAAGATCTGCATAATCACTTAACCCATATACAATCCCATAGTTCCAAGGGCTATCTTGTTCCATTAGAATATTGCCATTAGTTACAGGGATATCTTGGGTATAGTCGTTACCATCGTACTCAACTTTTAGCCTTAATGGATGATAGTTTGTTTGATATTCAATACCACCAAATAATGCCGCATTACCTTTGAACCACCTTTGCGAATCAATACTCCCACCATTATCATTAAAGCTTGTATCTCTAGTGCAGTAATTGTTGCTATAGCTACAAAAAGGGTTAGTAATATTGCCACTTTGTCCTAAATATCCCCAGCCAAGTCCGAGTGTAAAATCAAATTGGCCAAAGCTTTCAGTTGCTAGATGCTTTGTAAAACTAATAAATTCGCCATCAAATAAGCCTGTACCACCAATGTCTCTGATACCGATTGATGTTTCGGGAAACCAGTCACTTTCTTCGATTAAACGTAATTTAGCATCGATACCTTTATCCGCATATTTAGTGTCGCCACTAAAACTTTCGTCATTGCTATAAAGTAAATCCTGCACCTCGGTATAGCGAATAGTACTTTCAAGCCAAGGCATAACTTGCAATGAAAAGGTATAGAAAGCATATTCTGAATTTTTAGTATAATTAAAAAAGAATTCACCTTCATTAGACATGCGTGCAGTGGGCATTTGCATTAAGCCTACTCCACCAAAATCCATTTGAGAGGGTTTGAGCTTATAGGTTTGAAAGGGAGGTAATGCCTCAGAATCATTCGCATTTACTGACGAAGCTATACTGAGTAAAAATAGGTAGAGAAAACGTTGATTAAACATTAGAAAACCACATGATATTTAAGAAGGTCAATAAAATCAGAATTAATTTGAGGTGAACTTTCTATTCCGATATAAATAAAAGCCCCTGGTGATAAATAGTAATTTTTATCATTCCAATAGCTAACCTTTGGAATGATAGTTTCTTTATCCGCTTGGACTATTGTGATTTTTTCTGATTTTATTTTGTTTTTTATATTAAAACCGTCTTTATAAAAATTAATGTAATCTTCGAAATCATAGTTATACTTTAGGGGTAATTTTATCAAGTCTTTTGAATTTGATGGGTCTATCACTATAATATAGTTTGGTGTTCTTGGTAACATTAATTCATATTTCCCTTGAATAATGGGGTTTGAATTTTTGTCTAATTGAATTTTTTCTAAATCTAATGTGATTTCTTCTCTCTTTTTGAAATTATGCTTCTCTAGTATTGATAACAGATTTTTTTTTGTTTCTACTTTATCGTTCGCTTTATAATTTAGATTTATTTTATTGATAAGATTTTCTTTTTTTTCAAAGCCAATTTTACTATTTTTAATGACTAATGATGCACCTAAAGTATAAGGCGAATAATCTATATATTGATGTGAATCTGATAAAACCTGTAACAAACGTTGAGGTCTATCATATTGTAAACTGATGTTAGTATTTTCAACTGATACTTCTAAGCTTTTAAAAGGAGAAGCACTTAATGAAAAGCTCAATAAAGAAAAGCCTAATAATGAAAAGCATGAAATTGATAAACTATAAATGGAAGTGATTTTTTTCATTTTTAAGACTTACTCTCAACAAAGCGTTTAATGAAATGCATTTCAATTTTATCCATATTTGGTCCAATATATTGGATTGTTTTAACTGTTCGATTTGCTTCATTTCGCCAGTAGCGGTTTTCAAAGCTATGATTTTTAAAACTATCGAACTTAATGCTTTCAATTGTGTACTGGGTTGAGACTGACCAATCAGATAAATGCAGTATTTCATTTTTTATGTGCGAAATATGAGAGATGGCTCGAAAGTTATAACGATAATCTGGCATCCAGCTATATATAAAGCTGTTTTCTCTCAGAGTATTAGGAGGCGAAGCGAGAGACGAGTTTTCTTTTCTTAGATCTACTAAATTATGGTTTAGTCCCAATGTTTTAACAATTCTTCCATTCTCTGTTATTAACATGACTTTATCAGCTGATACCCATTTTAATTGTTCCTGACCAGTCTCCTTGTTATTTTCAATTAAGGCTAAAATCATTAAGATTTGTTTGCCGTTATTTATTTTTACATAAACGCTATCATATTGTAGTTTTTCTAATTGGCTATCACTGAGATCAACATCTAAATATCCATTAATAGAGGTATTTATTGTACTAAATGTATCTTCAAATTTTTGAGAGCACCCTGATAGCATGAGAAAAGTAATCAGTTTGAGCATAAGTATGCTTTTTTTGAGGAAAAAGGACATAAAGTAATTACTTTTGTAATGAAAGTTGAAAGTGAAAAAGAGGACAAAAAAAACCCAGCTGAAAGCTGGGCTTTTATGCAACGAAGGCTTAGTTCGTTGTTGTTGTGCTTGTTCCGTTAGAGTCAGCAACAGATGCTGCAACAGATACAGCAACAGTCGCAGCCGCAATTGTTCCTACTGTGCCTAGAGCAGCAGCACTTGCCGCAACGGTTGAACCTGCAGCAACAGCACCTGTACTTGCTGCAGCAGCACTTGTTCCTGCAGTTGCAGCTGAACTTGCAGCAGCACTAGAACTTGCAGCAGCACTAGAGCTTGCTGCTGTGCCTGTGCTTGAAGCCGCGCCTGCCGCTTCTCCTGCTGCAAAAGTTTGACCCGCAGCTAAACTAGCCAAAAAAGCTAAAGCAATTATTTTCATAAACCACTCCTTGTATAAATTCTCATAGTGTATAGAGACACTTCGAACGTCTCAATAAACCAAAATTAAGTCACTAACGAATAAATTTTAGAGGAAAATTCACTTTTTTGTAAGCCACTATTGAAAATAAAGTTTAAATAAGGCTAATAAAAACAAGAAAGTAGGACGTTAACTTCATGTGTTAATCAAAAAATTAATATCTGGATAAATTTCATGTTGTGTTTAGTTAAAAATCGAAAATCATTTTTTATTTTTAAGGCTTCTCTATATTTATACAAGCTTTGCTAGCATCTCATCGGAATACTCTGTTAGTTGAGCTTTGCTTCTGATCTTTTCGACATAGTCTGGGTTGGCAATAAAAGGTCTACCTATGGCTAATAGGTCAAATTTGTCCTCAGCTATGGCTTTACTACCTGTTTCTGCACTAAAACTACCCACGCCTACGAGGGTTTTCTTGTAGTTTTTTCTGATATAAGAAGATGCGCGGCCTCCTAGGTAGTCAAACTCCATCGCATCATCAAAAATACCGATATGCAAGAAAGCGAGGTCACGCTTTTCAAGTTCAGGTAATAAATAATCAAATACCGCTTTATCTTTCACATCACCTTCTAAATTAAAATAAGCACCAGGGCTTACTCTTAAGGCGGTTTTTTCATGACCAATTCTGCTGATAATGGCATCGACAACTTCAAGTGCAAAACGAGACATGTTTGCTGGTGTAACGCCATAATCATCGTCTCTTTGGTTGCTTGCATGATGTAAAAACTGATCAATTAAATAACCATTGGCACCATGTATTTCAACCCCATCAAAACCTG
This sequence comes from Marinomonas sp. MED121, assembly GCF_000153025.1. Classification (GTDB taxonomy): domain Bacteria; phylum Pseudomonadota; class Gammaproteobacteria; order Pseudomonadales; family Marinomonadaceae; genus Marinomonas. The sequence continues at coordinate 748,047 of NZ_CH672429.1, read as the reverse complement.
CATCAATCGCATTAGCTGCAGCTTGTGCATAATCTTTGACAAGCTGATCTATATCTTTTTGTGTTGCTGCTTTAGGTGTTTGGTAAACCAGCTCTCTCATCCTAGGTACCCTTCCTTCAACGGCAATGGCGGAAGGTGCTAACACATCTGACCCAAAAAAGTGAGGGTGAGCCACGCGTCCTGTATGCCAGAGTTGTGCAAAAATTTTACCGCCTTGATTGTGAACGGCTTGGGTGACTTTTTGCCATCCTTCTATTTGTGCACTCGTAAAGAGTCCTGGTGTATTGGGATAGCCTTGTCCATCAGGACGTATAATTGTTGCTTCTGTAATGATTAATCCTGCATCGGCACGTTTAGCGTAATAATCCGCAATGGCTTGGGTGGGAACCAGATCATCATCCGCCATGCAACGGGTTAGTGGGGCCATCAAAATACGGTTTTTAAGTTTGATACTTGGATTTAGTTCAAATTCTTGAAACAGATTATCGGTCATTTTTTATCCTGTTAGCCACATTTATAATTGGGTAGATATCTTGAATGTTTATTCAAGATATCTTTGATTGAATGAACATTCAAGGTCTATTTTGAGTAAACATTCAAGTTGACGTATGATGCCTAACATTCATCAAAAAGAGACTAATCTAATGCCTCCGGCGAAATTTGATCGTGAACAAGTACTCAGATCTGCCATGAATACCTTTGTTCAAAAAGGTTATAGTAAAACCAGTATGCAAGACTTAACGAAATCTACTGGCTTACATCCTGGATCAATATATTGTGCTTTTGAAAATAAGCGTGGTTTGCTTCTAGCGGCATTACTTCAATACAAATCAGACAGCGAGTTAAGCTTTGAAGCCTACTTTTCTCATGACTTACCTGTATTGCAATCTTTAAAGTTGTATCTAGATTCCATTGTTGTGGATTGTGCTCAAAAAGGAGAGTACAAGGCTTGTTTATTAACGCGCGCCTTAACGGAAATCGCTGACCAAGATGATGAGGTGAAAAGTGTGATAAGTGAGAGCTTGTATGATTGGCAAAAAGCCTTTCATAAACAATTTGAGTTAGCGGTTGAATCGAAAGAGCTATCAGCTAATTGTAATATTCCTCATATGGCGCGTTATCTCTCTATGGGGATTTATGGATTAAGAACCTTTGCTCAAACACAAACAACTCGTGATGTTTTACAAGAGCTTGCAGATCAGTTGTTTGACGATATTCGTCGTTTGAGTTTAGAACCTTCACATTAGACCAAAGGGGAATAGCTTTTAATTTTATGCTCTCTATATGATGGATGAGAGCAATTGTTCTCTAGATATCAGCAATAAGTTACACCCTATATGGTTTTATCAAATTAAGATTAGGAATATTTCATGTTTGATGCACTCGTGTTAACACAAGAAGAAAAAGCAACGAAAGCGACTATAAAGCAGTTAGAAATTGGTGATTTACCTCAAGGTGAGGTGTTAGTTGAAGTTTCCTGTTCCTCTTTAAATTATAAAGATGGATTGGCGATAACGGGAGCAGGCAGAATCATTCGTGATTTTCCAATGGTGCCAGGCATTGATTTTGCTGGTGTCGTTGTTTCCTCAAAAGATGAAAGATATAAAGAAGGCGACTCAGTCATATTAACTGGCTGGGGGGTTGGCGAAAATCATTGGGGTGGTATGGCCAAAATGGCCAGAGTCAAAGCCGATTGGCTCGTTCCTATGCCAGAAGGATGTAATGCTGAAAAAGCAATGATGGTAGGGACAGCCGGATTAACCGCCATGTTATGCGTTCAGGCATTACAGAATGCCAATATTAAACCTGAGTCCGGTGAAATTTTAGTTACGGGTGCCAGTGGTGGTGTGGGTTCTGTTGCGATTAAACTATTGTCAGAGTTGGGCTATCAGGTTGTGGCATGCTCAGGACGGGTTGAAGAAAATGGTCCTTTATTAAAAGAGCTTGGGGCTAAAGAGGTCATGGATAGAGCCGAATTCGAACAAGATGCTAAGCCTTTAGAAAAGCAACGTTGGGCTGGTGTAGTTGATACGGTCGGTAATAAAGTTTTAGCTAAAGCGCTTGCTCAGATTGATTATGCAGGCGCTGCCGCAATTTGTGGCTTAGCTGGGGGTTTTGCCTTACCAACGACGGTAATGCCTTTTATTCTGCGTGGTGTTAATTTGTTGGGGATTGATTCGGTGCATTGTCCGCTTGATAAAAGACAGGCCGCTTGGGAGCAAGTCATCGCGACGCTTCCAGATTCCTTTTATCAACAAGCTTGTCAAAAAATCAGCTTAAAAGATGTGCCTAGCTATGCCGAGAAAATCATCAAAGGGCAAGTAACAGGACGTGTATTGGTATCACTTTAAAGGTGGCCGACAAGAGAGGCTAATTGATTGTTAGTCTCTCAATTTAGAGTGAAGGAAAATAGTGAATTTTGGAAGATAAAATGAGTAGTGTAAAAAGGCCAATTAATATTCATAAAGCCTACCATGCCCATGTTTACTTTGATGAGTCGACCTTGGCTCTTGCAAAGGATCTGTGTCAGTTAGCCGATGAATTACATAAGGTTAGAGTGGGTCGAATACATGAAAAGTTAGTTGGACCACACCCTAAATGGAGTTGTCAAATTGCCTTCTCTAGCAATGTTTTTGATGCTCTAATCCCTTGGTTAGAAAAGCACAGACAAGGCTTAAGTGTACTTGTCCATGGCGTCACAGGGGATGATTTAAAAGACCATACTGAATATGCTTATTGGTTAGGCGAGCCAGAAGAGCTTAGACTTGCTATGTTTCAATAAATAAAAATAACTCAAGCTATCGAAAATTAATATTCAATTAGAAATTAACCCCTAACCAGACTTGTTCTAATTTCAAAAGAAGAAGTCTTTTACCGCAAGCAGATTCACTTATTTGAACCATACTTATTTAACGCTTTTAGCCATGCCTTTTAAAAAGCATGGCAGAGTATATTTAAATATAAGGGGCACTTATGAGTAATCAACCAGTCATTGCAAACAATAAACCCATAAAAGTTAGCCTGGAAATGGGGCAAGAATATTACTTCTGCACCTGTGGTCGCTCAGCAAAGCAACCTTTTTGTGATGGTTCCCATAAAGACACAGGCTTTAAACCTCAAATGTTTAAAGCAGATTCTAATGATGATGCTTATTTGTGTGCTTGCAAACATAGTGCGAATACCCCATTTTGTGATGGCTCACATAAAGCCTTTACCAATGAGCAAGTAGGTAAAGCAGGTCCAGGTATTCAGCAAACTAAAGGTTCCGCGCCTATAGCCGTTGCCACAGAGGAAGAGCCAACCTTAGCATTAATACATCAGCTAGCGAGAGAAGGTTTATCTAAATTAGGCCATCATGGGCCTATGACATCAATGGGGGTACCAAGACACCTCTTACCCCATTGGGATGATTTACAAATTATGACGGCACAAATGGCAACCAAGCCTTTATTAGAAGATGTGCCTGTCGCCACTGAGCTCATTATTGGGCCCAATGCGGATAAGCCACTCAAACTCTATATTCCATTATTTGTGTCTGATATGAGTTTTGGCGCTTTATCAGAAGAAGCAAAAACCGCATTAGCCATGGGAGCAGAGTTAGCTGGTACAGGTATTTGCTCTGGTGAAGGCGGCATGCTGCCCGAAGAGCAAACTGCAAATAGTCGATACTTCTATGAGTTAGCCAGTGCCGGGTTTGGTTATCAAGAAGAGCTACTCAAAAAGGTGCAAGCTTTTCACTTTAAAGGAGGGCAAGGTGCTAAAACGGGCACAGGTGGGCATCTTCCCGGTAATAAAAATAAAGGAAAGATCAGCCAAGTACGTGGCATTCCAGAAGGCCAACCAGCGGTTTCACCACCGACTTTTAAAGAGTTACATAGCTTAGATGATTTTAAACGATTCGCCGATAGAGTAAGAGAAGTAACTCAAGGTATTCCTATCGGGTTTAAGCTCAGTGCGAATCATATTGAAGCCGATATGCAATTTGCTCTGGATGCCGGTGCGGATTACATTATTTTAGATGGTCGTGGCGGTGGTACGGGGGCTGCCCCTGAGATGTTTCGTGATCATATTAGTGTGCCAACCATTCCTGCTTTAGCGCGAGCGCGACGTTTGCTGGATGAGCAAGGAAAATCAGGTCAGGTTACGCTGATTATTACTGGAGGAATACGTACCCCCATCGACTTTGTGAAGGCAATGGCCTTAGGAGCAGATGGTGTAGCCGTTTCTAATAGTGCTATGCAATCCATAGGCTGTGTCGCTGCCAGAATGTGTAATACCAATAATTGTCCCGCTGGGATCGCAACGCAAAATGAAGACTTACGCCAAAGGCTTAATGTTGAAAAATCGGCGCAACAATTAGCAAATTTCTTTAATGCCTCAACTGAGTTAATGGCTGTGATGGCTAGAGCCTGTGGCCATCATCATCTGAATCAATTTAATAAGAATGATCTTGCCACTTGGCATAGGGAAATGGCGTATTTATCTGGGGTAAAATACGCCGGTTTTAGTGCATTAGATTAGGGCTATTTAATGTTAAAGGGTTACAAGTTAACCCTTTAACATTATGGGGTATTCAATGCCTGATAATGGATTAAAATATCCTGCGCAAGTTCCTTCACCAAGCCTCTCATTTTAGCAACAGAGTGAGGGTAGCCATCTGCTTCAATATTCGCTTTAAAAGTAAAATTATACTCTGGAGATAAGGCTTTGGTTTGTTGGCTATTCACTATTGTGTAATTGCCTGCAAGGATCACATCTGAATTAAAGGTCGCGTAAAAGTGATCAATATTGATAATAAGGTTTACTCTTGCTTGATTGGTTTTTTCTGTCTTTTTAGACTGGCTTTTAAGCATTGCTCTTAGATCTTGATGTAAGCTTTTTATCACAGCATCATCCAAACTCTCAGCCCAAGTATGATAATAAGCGTAACTTAATTCGTGTTCACTTAATTGCAGCACCAAGTTAGGTTGCTTTAAATACTCAGGCAAATTAAGTTGAATGTCTTTTATTGGACTGACGCCATATACACCGTCGCTTTCTTGTTGCTGGTTTAGCATATAATAGTGGCTGCTAGGTGTTGGCTGACTATTACAACCTAGTAAAAATAGGCTCAAAATAATAGGTAGGAATAGAGATATTTTAGTCATTATTATTCTTCACCTTGCGCTTTAAAGGGCTCAATATCTGAGGGTTGATTGTCAGAAAAAATTAAACTATTTGGTCTGTTTTTAACTTTATTTAACAAAGGTTTAAGTTCATGTAGGCTGGATTGAATCGCTTGAAGCGTATTGAGTAATTCATTATATCCAGGAGACCCTTCAGAGAGGCCTTGTGTCATAGTTGATACTTTATCCAGTGTTTCTTGTAGCTGGTTAGGGAGTTCTGCGGCTTTGGTCTGATCAACTAAGCCATTAATTTTACGACTTGTTTGATTTAATTGACTTAATGTCGCACTCAAATCTTTTAGCACTTGCTGGGTATCTTTAGTCAGTGCTTCTAGCGGAAGTTTATTAAGCGTATCGATAAAGTCTGTTGCCTTATTAGCGATTTGGCCTAAGTTATTTTCAATGGTTGGAATAATGACATAGTCATTCTTTTTCTCAATGGTATCAACTGGATAATCAGGGAAATGCTGTAACTCAACAAATAAACTGCCGGTTAAAATATTGCCATTAGCAAGACTGGCTTTCAGGCCTTTTTTGATCCAGTTTTGAGTCTGTCGGCGAATGCCTTCTTCACTTTCTTTTGTATCTGGTAAACCCACGAGACCTGGTTCTAGGCTTAATAAAACAGGTATTTTAAGATCATTTTCTAGCAAACTCTTTTCTGCATCAAGGTTGAGGTTTGTTGCAACTACTTTACCAACATGCACGCCTCTGTACTCAACCGGTGCGCCTACTTCTAAACCCCGAATCGAGGTGCTAATTAGCATCACATATTCCACAGAGTGGAGGTATTTGGTTGAGCTGGCACTTTCTTTGTCACTGTGGATGGTAAATACATCTTCTTCTGTGGCTACTGGGCCTGGTAACATGCCCTCAGGTACGCCAAAGGTAATGCCATTTGTGAGTAAGGTTTCCACATTACCCGTTTGTACACTAATACCATCACTGCTGAGATCTAATCTTAAACCACTGGTATTCCAAAATCGGGTATTCTTGGTAATGAGTTGATGATATGGCTCTTCAATAAAAGCGTCATAATAGACAATTCTATCTTCAAAATTGAATTTCACTTTTTCAAAACGGCCTACGGTTAAACCTTTGTAGATGATTGGATCACCCGTCGTAAAGGCAAACTCGTCATCACTGTTTAACGTGATTCTAAGCCCTGGCGTTCCAGCTGGAGTAATAGGAGGGGTTTCTAAGCCAGTAAACTCATATCGAGAAACATTGCTTTGTCCCGGTGAAATTTCAATGTGCCCGCCTGATAATATGGTGCTTAGACCAGAAATTCCTTCTTTTCCGACTCTGGGTTTAACCACCCAAAAACTACTATCCTCTTTTAATAAAGGGTCTGTGTTTTTATCCAGACGTGCAGTTAATTCAATGCTATCGAATTGCTCGGATAGTTTTAAATCAACCACCTTGCCTATCGTGATATCCCTTAGTTTAATTTTAGTGATATCGACTTCTAAGCCTTCAGCATTATCAAAGGTGATAGTGATTAAAGGCCCTTGATTAGTCCAATTGTAATAAAGCATCCATAAACCAATAGTGAGCGCGACAAAAGGCACTAACCATACTTTGGAGATAGGTCTTGCTTGATCGACTTTAGCAGGAGATAAATACACTTCAGGGGGCATTCTGTTTCTCTTTGTTGTGCATGTTAGGTTGATTTGCCCACATGAGTCTGGGGTCAAATGTCATTGCTGCTAACATGGTTGTGATAACCATGCCGGCAAAGGCTAGCGCAGCGGTGCCAGGATAGACACTCATTACTTGCCCCATTTGTACGAGAGCAGCCAAGATGGCGACGGCAAAAACATCCACCATAGACCAGCGGCCAATGAGCTCTGTGAATCGATATAACTCAAGATTAATTCGCCTTGAGTCACTTTTCTTGATTGTCACACTCAGGCATAACCAAGATAAGGTCAATATTTTACCAATTGGGACTAATATACTGGCCACAAAAATAACGATGGCAATCGGGTAGGTGCCTGGTTCCCATAAAGAAATGACGCCACCCATTATGGTGCTAGTGGTTTGTTGCCCTAACCAGTTGGTATACATCATGGGCAATAAATTAGCTGGGATATAAAGAATGATACTGGTTAGTAATAGGGCGATGGTATGCTGAATGCTCTTACTTTTTATCAGGTGCAAGTGACGTCCACATGTTCGACACCTAGGTTGGCTCATAGGGTTTAGTGTTAAGCAAACGGGACACCCGTATTGATGGTTGTGTTCTGCATTATCTCTGTGTTTATCAATCATGCTGCTTTACCTTTTGCCAGATTTGATAACGATCCAGTAGAGATAAACTTGCAATTAAACAAATAATGAAAAAAACATAGCTCCAAAATGAAAGCCCTAAAAACACGCTTGCTAATGAAGATACCTTGATAAAACTGACGAGAATAGCCACTAAGAAAATTTCGGCCATATTCCAATCCACTAAAATAAAGACTATTTGTAATAGCTGATGTGTATATGGCATAAGGCGCTTTCTTTGTAAGGAAATAAGCACGTAAATTAAGGCAAGAAGGCAAGCACCGGGAATAAGTAAGGTCGTGAAAAGAATGAGTATCGCAATGCTGAAAAAGTCCATTAAAGCCATGTTAACAATACTATCGGCAAAGCTAATGACAAACTCTTTTCCCTGACTGGTAAAACTGATAAAAGGGAAAGGGAGAGCAAATAATAGAAAAATAAACGCGGAAATCGATAGGGCTAAAATTCTATTATGGGCACCTAAAAAACGACGAGTTAATAGGTGGTTGCAGCGCGGACATGATGCTGTTTGTCCAAATTCAAGCTCAGGTAATGAAATCAAAAGGTCACATTCATGACAGGCGATAGTGGCTTCTGCCTCTTCGACATGATTCTCCTTAGTGATTTGTTTCATTTTATTAACCATTTTTGCATCTGATATTGATTTTAAACTAGATTTTTAATGATAGAAGATAGTGTTTAGAGCGTATCGTGACGGCTTCCCATTTGCTCGATTATTTCTTTAATTTGCTCGCTTTTCAGCGTTTACCTTTTATCGCTTTCCCTTGATAAGGCCACGAAAAATTTGTTTGCTTAGTATGGGCTAATCATAAGCTGATAATTATGAAAATTCAGTGTAAATAATTAACCAAATTCACAATCTTGTCTTTGCTGACGTTTAGATAAATCTATTTTGATAAGAGGGTATCTTAAACTGAATTCATTTTCACTTTTCTATTGAGTTTTCCTTGTTCTGTGTGGCTTCTTTCTTCTTGTGAAGTGCTTTAAGGAAACTGCGATTAAGTCGCCTCTTCTGAGTCTGCTCTCTTAAGGTATAGGGGAAAAAGTGTTAAACAAGGCGTCAATTTGCGTTTATTAATAAAAAGTCACTGTAGGTACCTTTTGAGAAGGGATAACACAGGATGACACTTTTTCAACAAGACCCGAAGGGCGTGTTCTAAAAGCCCTATATTTATGTTGTGGCGCTTATCAATTGAATAACTATTAAGTTGCGCCCCTCGCCATAAATCTAGTTACTTTTATCCACACCCTGAGGCGGGAGGACTTATTCGCAGCTTCCTTAACCACTACTAGCTAAATAAACAATGAAAAGAGAGAGCCTTTTATATAGGCTATAGTGTATTGAATCTTGTTATTAAAAATAAAAAATAGCCTAGTTTGATTTTTTGATACGAACCTTGGCTAGAAAAATAGTAGAAAAACTATGTCTAAAAGCAGTCAAATGTGTTCAGACATGGATGAAAATATGAAACGGATTTTTGATGCGACGCCAGTACCTATGGTGTTGTCGTATTCAGACGGTAGTTTTGAATATGTGAATCGTGCCATGCTGTCCCTGCTTGGTTATACCTCAGATGAAATCTACGATACTAATCTCATCATATCCCACCCAGATAATATCGAAGTCAATCAATGTATTCGGGAGCGCCTTAGACAGAACCCATTTGATACAGTCGTGATTGAAAAAAAATATTTACACAAATCCGGACGCACTATTGAGGGCCTGTTAACGCTTGCCGCTGAGGCTGATGAAGAGGGGAATATCAAACGAATGATAGCCCAAGTTGTTGATCTAACAGAGCATAAGAAAACAGCAGCATCTTTACTCATGTTTAAAACACTATTAGACAGCTCTAATGACGCAATTTATGTTATTGATTCTCACTCCTCTTACATTATCGAATGTAACCAATTAGGGGTTGAGTATTTAGCGAATAAAAAAGAAGAGGTTATTCATAAGCTGAAAGTCTCAGACCTTAATCCTAAAATGGCAGGTGACGGTGCTTGGCCTGCTTTTATTGATAAAATTAAAAAATCGAAAAGTATTATTTTTGAACGAACTCATACCCATATAAAAGGGTATGACTTTCCTGTCGAAATCAGTATTAGTTACATAGAATTTGAAGAAAAAACCTATGTGCTTGCTGTCATGCGAGATATTAGTCAGCGTAAAGCAGATGAAAAGCTAATTTGGCAACAAGCTAATTATGATCATTTAACAGGCCTGCCTAATCGCCGTTTATTGCTCGATAGACTAGAACAGTTAATTCATCGTATCCATCATACCAACAGCAGTTTGGCTTTATTTTATTTGGACCTTGATCGATTTAAAGAAGTGAATGATAAATTTGGTCATGCCAAAGGGGATTTGCTGCTACAGGATGTCGCAAAGAGGTTGACTCAGTGTGTCAGAAAATCAGATACCGTTGCCCGTCTTGGGGGGGATGAGTTTACGATTATTATTGCTGAGCTCGAAGATGAGGATAAAGCCAATAAAATAACGGTTGAGAGAATTGCACAGGCTATTTTGAACGCTTTAAATCGTCCTTTTAAGTTAGATAATGAACAAGTTTATATTTCAGCCAGCATAGGGATAACCTTTTATCCAGAAGATGCAAACTTCTCTGACGTTCTGCTTAATGCTGCTGACCAAGCTATGTACGCAGCTAAAAAGCAAGGCAAAAACTGCTTTCAGTATTTTTCATTTTCAATGCAAGAAGAAGCACTTAGCCGATTGCAGCTGGTGAAAGAGCTACATCTAGCGATTGAAAAGCAAGAGTTCCACTTGGTTTATCAACCTATCATAGCGCTCAAAACAGGGCTGATTAGCAAAGCTGAAGCTTTAATTCGGTGGCAACACCCAACGAGAGGGCTTGTTTACCCTAATGAGTTTATCCCCACGGCAGAAGAGACTGGCTTGATTTGTGAAATTGGTGATTGGGTGTTTAAGCAAGTTGCACAGCAGGTGGCCAAGTGGCGTATAAAACTGGATCCAAACTTCCAGCTCAATATTAATACTTCTCCTATAGAATACCTTAAAAGCAATGCTTTTTTAGGTAATTGGGTGGAATATCTGAATGCTTATAGCGTACCAGGTGAGGCCCTCGCGATAGAAATTACGGAAAGAATCTTGATGGACTCACATTCATTTATTCCCAAGAAACTGGTGAACTTTCAATCTTTAGGCATTGATGTTGCCCTAGATGATTTTGGAATGGGTTATTCTTCACTTTCTTATATTAAAAAGTTTGATATCGATTTTTTAAAAATAGACCGATCTTTTGTTAAAAATATTACCACCAGTGTGAATGATAAAATTGTCTGTGAAGCTATCGTTGCTATGGCTCATAAATTGGGTATCAAAGTCGTCGCAGAAGGAATAGAAACAGAAGCGCAAAGGCGTTGTTTGAAAGATATCGGTTGTGATTATGGTCAGGGTTTTTTATTTTCTGTTCCGCTTGATAGTGCCGCGTTTGAACAAAAGATGATAAAAGAGCATCTCGACGCTATTCCTGATTATGGACATGATTAAAGCGAATAAGCACTTAAATAGAAGTGCTTATTCGTATTTTTTATTTGGATGAATCTAGCTTGTAACTAGTTTCGGCCTGACATTATGCCTCCATCAACATCCCAAATTGCTCCTGTTACCCAGCTCGCTTCATCACTTAATAAAAAGCAGATAGTGCTAGCGATATCATCAGGTGTACCAATACGACCAATTGGGTGGAAATCATCAAACCCTGCTAAAGCACCATCTAATTCGTCTTCTTTAATAAAAGAGTGATAAATAGGGGTTTTAACAACGGCTGGTGAGACACTGTTCACTCGAATGTTAAATTCAGACAGCTCCATTGCCATATGCTGTGTGAGTGAGTGCAGTCCTGCTTTTGCCATAGAGTAAGCACTTGAAGGTGTTGCTTTAATCGCTTGTTTTGCCCACATAGAACCAATATGAACAATTGAACCTGAATTGTGCGCTATCATATTGTTAGCCACTGCTTGGCTGATAAAAAAGCTGGCTTTGTTTAACGCCATATATTGATCATAATCAGCGGCTTGATGATCGACAAAAGCCGTTGGTTTAAAGTAACCTGCGGCATTAACAAAGTAATCAATCGGACGCTCTTGATTATTAATGTGTTTGATTAAAGTGTTGACGTCTTGTTCGTCATAAAGGTTCGCTTGGATTGTATCTACTTCGCCAGCTCCAGGAATACTTGCTAGTTCAGCTCTGGCCTGTGCTAATTTTTTTGTAGAGCTTGATGCAATCAGTAGATTACACCCTTTAGCGGCAAGTTGTTTTGCAGTGGCAAATCCCATGCCGCTTGATCCGCCCAGAATAAAAGCAAAAGGTGTGTTTGTATTTGACATAACATTTCTCCAATAAGGTCTTGTTTAAGTTGATGCTGATAGCTTAAATTGATCGCTAGTTACTTGAAAACTAGGCACAAATTGGTTCCATAGGTACTTTTTGGTATATCTTGATGAAAACATTAGAAAATAAAATTGATCGAAAAAAAGCGCCAGAGAAAAGCGCGCGTATGGTAGAGACTATATATGGCTGCAAATGGTCTTTGACCGTCTATCATTTGTTAAAAGAAGGCGTTAATCGGCCTGGTCAAATGGTTAAAAGTACAGATGGTTTAAGTACCAAGGTGTTGAATGAGTGTCTTCGAAAAAATACTGATTTTGGTATTTTAGAGCGTATTAGCTTTAATGAGGTTCCCCCACGAGTGGAATATGAGGTGACACAGTTTGGACAAAAGTTCATTCGTATTCTGGATGACCTTGAACAATTACAAGATGAAATTGATGCAAAAGATTGAGTTTAGTGTCTTTAACTGTAAATAACCTTTGACCTTAGACCTATATCCAAGCTTTAAACTATCTCTATATTGCATTTTTAAGCTTAAGCAATCATTACGTATTTGGGAGACATCGCCATGAAATTGACAGCTAAAACCTTATTATTGACCAGTGTTATGCTGAGTTCACACGCTTTTGCGGCAACAATCGATTTATACAAATCAAAAAACTGTGGTTGCTGCACAGCTTGGGCACAAATAATGGAAAAAAACGGTCATGAGATTAAAGTGCATGATGAAAGGAATTGGTCGAGTGTTCGTCAGAGCCATGGGCTACCTTATCAGTTAGGCTCTTGTCATACTGCGATTATTGAAGGCTATTTAATAGAAGGGCATGTACCACAAGCTGATATTGATAAATTGTTAAAAGATAAGCCTAATGATATTGCAGGTTTGTCTGCTCCTGGTATGCCAATGCATTCACCTGGCATGGCAAAAGAGGGTGCACCTTATAAAGACTTTCAGGTCCTTGCCTTTGATAAATCAGGTAATACCCATGTGTATAATCAATACTAACGTTTGATTCACTCCTTTTTAAACTCGCCATGTTTTAGAGTACTCAGGTCAATAAAATAGCCATTGACCTATTTTATTGACCTATTTTATTGATCTATTTTATTGATCTATTTTATTGATCTATTTTATTGATCTATTTTATTGATCTATTTTATTGATCTATTTTATTGATCTAAGAATACTCCTTAGCTTGGCTGGTTTAACCGGTTTTGATAGATAAAGCACATCCGTTTGTTCACATTGTTGGATTAAATTTGGATCTCTAACGGCTGTAATGAGTACCGCCGGAATTCGAGACTCAAATTTATCTCGAATTGTTTCAATTAAAGCAAGACCATCAAGGCTTTGGCCTAATTGAAAATCAACCAAGAGTAGGTCAGGCTGCTGCTCTTGAGATAACACCTCATCAATTTTGGTAAAGCAATGGGCTTTATGCTGCCAGCGTTCTAATAATGATTGCATTGCATCTAAATTGTTAGGATCGTCATCAATACACCAGGCTAAGAGCTGGTGGTCGTTTTCAAGTAATTGTTTTTCACTTACTGGTTGGCTTGTCTCAATCAAATGCGCCTCTTTAGCGAGAGGGACTCTAATACCAAAGCAACTGCCTTTATTGACCTTTGACTGCACTTCACTGCTTAGCCCGAGTAGCGTTTGCATTCGTTTTACGAGCCCTAGCCCTAAACCTAGGCCTTCTTCATTGGTGTTTTGCCAGCGATAAAAATCATCAAAAATTAAATCTTGTTCCTGTTTAGGGATTCCCACTCCCGTATCCCATACTTGGATCAGTAGATGATCTTGGCGCTTGCGACAGGCAATGAGTACCTTGCCTGTTTGGGTATACTTCACCGCATTAGAGACAAAGTTTTGAATAATGCGACGCAAATAAAGGGAGTCAGAATGGACTCTGTGATTACCGATACGGCTAATCAAATCTAGTTGCTTCTCTTGTGCTATGACAGAGAACTCATTGATTATTGGCAGTAAGAGCTCGTTAAGCTTGATATCAACTAAAACAGGCTTTATCGCACCTTGGTCAAAACGCGCGATTTCGAGTAAGGTCGAAATAAGGGTTTCGGTGGATTGGACCGAAGCATTGAGTTTATCAAGAATATCTTGGCTTGAATCCTCTAATGTCGCCGCCTCAAGTGCACCAAGATAAAGGCGGGCAGCATTTAATGGCTGTAAGATATCATGGCTAGCTAAGGCTAAAAATTCTGTTTTGGTATGGTTTGCTTTTTCTGCTTCTGCCTTGGCTTTGATCAACTCTAACTCTGCTTTCGCGCGTCGATTAATCTCTTGTATGAGTTCTTGGTTTACACTTTTTACTTCATCGGAACGGGCCTGAATACGATTTTGTAAATCGATATTGGCTTCTTTTAGTGCGTGTTGGCTTTCAATATGTTCAGTGACATCGGTAAAGCTTGTCACAAACCCGCCCTCAGGTAAGGGGTTACCTAGCATCTCAATAACGCGGCCATTTGCCCTACGACGTAAAAATCTATGCTTGGTTGCATTACGCAAATGTGTCAGGCGCTTTTGTACCAAGTTCTCCACATCACCAAAGCCACATTCGCCATTGTTGGCATTGAATCGGATGAGGCTTTCAATGGGGACGCCTACTTTAAGCAGATCATCAGGGTAATAATAAAGTTCAGCATAGGTTTTATTCCAAGCTACAAGTCTTAAATCCTTATCAATGACACTGATGCCTTGCGCCAGATTTTCCATAGAAACAAACAGTAGGTTTTGGTTGAACTGAATGGCTTGGGTGGCTTCATCAAGGTAGGTTACCATTTCTTCTACCTTCATACGTTTACCCACCATCACTGAATTAATGATGGTTCTGGCAGAAGAGCCGCCAAAAACGCCGCCTAAAATACGCTCACAAAAATCAATAAAGAGCCTATCTGGGGAGTCTTTTTCTAGAATCTCAAGCTGATGTTGCTCTTGATACTCGGCGAGAATTTGCTGGCACCTCTGTTTCCCTAAAAAGGTTTCTAATAAGACAATTAAATCACCATTTTGAGCAGAGGATTTGGGTTTAATAAAGCGACCTTCAAGCTCCGCGGTAGGGCTGACAAAAGCGGTGGCTTGAATTCTATCTAATAGCCTTTCTCTGGCTAATAATGAGCCTGCTATATAACCTAAAATATTGGCGATCAGGCTAATACAGGCGCCTAATGAGATCACCTCAGCGCGAGTTTCAAAGTTATGATTAGACCAATCTTGAGTGCCCAGTAGGGGGAAAATAAGCCATAACAACCAAAAGACAAAACCTAAAATAAAACCTGTGTAGACCCCGATTGCATGACCTCGACGCCAATACAAGCCGCCAATAACAGCAGGCACTAATTGCAATACCAGTGAAAAAGCTAAGAGACCTGTACCTGCTAGAGGTTCGCTGTTCGCCATTTCTTGATAATAGAGATAGGACAGAATCAAGATAGCCGCGATAACAAAGCGCCTAATACGTAAGATCTTTTTATGATAAAGAGGTTGGGCCTGATCTCTTGATGAGGCCCTTGCAAGCATAATTGGCAGAATCACATCGTTGGAAATCATAATACTGAGTGAAAATGTCGCAATGATAATCATGGCTGTTGTCGCTGATAGCCCACCCAAAAAGATCAAAATCTCTAAAAACGGGCTATTTGATGCCAAAGCAAACTGAATTACATAGGTATCTGCATTAGTGTCTATGCCAAATAAGTTTTGACCTGACATGGCAATAGGGGGAATTAAAATCGCAAAAATTGCTAAATAAAGCGGAAAGACCCAGCGCGCCATATTAAGTTGCTTTTTCTCTTGATGGTCTACCACGGTGACGTGAAACTGCCTAGGTAGACAAATAACAGCGGCAGCTGCCATCAAGGTTTGCATGATAAAACTAAAGGAAAAAAAGTCTTCAGTTTGCCAAATAGGTGATTCAAAGGTTTGCTGAAAAGTACCAACTAAAGAAAAAGACTCATCTTTATTAAGTAAAAATATGGCGATAAAGCCAACCCCTATAATGGCGAACAGTTTAAATAGGGACTCAACGGCTATGGCTAACATCATGCCGGAGCGATACTCTGTCACTTCTATTTTTCGGGTACCAAAGATAACGGCAAAGATACCCACAGAAATGGTGGCGATCAGAACAATGGCAGAAGAGGAGACGCCTTCTTGGTTAACGAACAAGCTAAAGTTAGAGCCAATGGCTTTCAGTTGCAGTGATATATAAGGAATGATGGCCAACATGGCGATCATGATAACCAAGGGGGCTGTTAGGGGCCTTTTGCCGTAACGGGATGAAATAAAGTCGGCAATTGAGGTGATATTTTGTTTATGGCTTACAAAGGTGAGTTTTTTTAAAAAAGGAAACGCCAGTAAATATAAAAGAACAGGGCCTAATAAAATGGGGAGATAGCTCCAACCAAATCGAGTTGCCTCACCAACTGCGCCGTAAAAAGTCCAAGCAGTACAGTAAATGGCGAGAGATAAACTGTAAACAAGCGGGTGACGGGTTAGTTTTTTGATCTTAGGGTTTTCTTTATCGCCCCAACGGGCAATCCAAAATAAACCTAGAATATAGGCGACAGCCAAAAGTATCCAAAAAGGAGTCAAATGATGACTCCTAAATTTGATCGAAGTGTTTGATGACAGGTTATATTTTCATACATTTTTCTAATGATTAATCCTTTAATGGCATCGCTAATCTTGGCGTTTAAAGTCTTCTTCAAAACTGGTTTCATAGTCAATAAAGGCCATTTCACTTTCCCCATAATAAATACTTTTTGACGCTATGGTAACTAAGCGAATAATAGAGTCCGAGCTTATATTAGAAATGATTCTCTGTGACCATTTTGTGCCTTGGTTCGAATCTTTTACGAAATAGAGTTTACTGGTATTGCCCTGATTATCGAGAATGGATGCTTCAACGTCAGAAAGCGTGTAGGGCGAAGTGACAATCAAGGTCTTGTCATTTTCAATAAAAATATTGACTTCAAAGTTACCATTTTGAAAGGTGCATTTGCCACTGGTATAACGACAGTTTGATTTGGCAACTAGGGGATAAGATTGCCCTTCAATGGCTTTATGTGGTTTTTCACTAACAAGGTTGTCGACACCAAAATACGCAAGCAAAGCCAAAATGGGAGCCACAATCAGTGCGATAACTATGTGTTTATTTTTGAACATAAATAATCCTGTTAATGATGATTGAAAGCGACAGGCTGTGTTCTTTGGATCTCAAACAAATAGGTTGTTTAGGAAAGTTGCCTATTTCTTTGATTTATATATTAGAAAAGATACCGATACAAGGATCGGTATCTTTTACTTAAATTAGGCAAATTTAATGGATTACTAAATCAGCCTAAAGGGTAGATTATTAGTGATCCGATGCTTGGCCTGCGCCCGCTGGGATACGAATATGCTCTACCATGTCTTGTACTTCTTTTGGTGCTTCACCGTACATTCTGTAAACGATGAGAGCGACACCAAAGTTAACCAATGCGCCAATAGCACCAAAGGCATTTGGCTCAATACCTAAGAACCAATTATTTGGTAAATCACCTAAAAATGATGTGCTGGCAATAAACATGATGCCTTTATGCTGGAATACATAGAAAAGCGTCACACTTAAACCTGCAATCATGCCGGCAATGGCCCCTTCACGGTTCATTTTCTTAGAGAAAATACCCATCATCAAAGCCGGGAAGATAGACGAAGCCGCTAGACCAAAGGCTAGGGCAACGGTACCTGCGGCAAAGTCAGGTGGGTTAAAGCCAAGATAACCTGCGAACATGATGGCACCTGCCATGGCAATTCGACTGGCCCTGAGCTCTTGTTTCTCTGTGATATCAGGTTTGAGTACCCCTTTTAACAAGTCATGGGAGATCGCGGAGGCGATAGCGAGCAATAAACCTGCTGCGGTTGACAGTGCTGCCGCAAGGCCACCTGCTGCCACAAGGGCAATAACCCAGTTAGGTAGTTTTGCAATTTCAGGGTTAGCAAGCACCATGATATCTCTATCGACTTTCACTAACTCATTCTTTGTTGCATCTGCTTCGTATTGAATACGACCATCGCCGTTTTTATCTTCAAATTTAAGAAGGCCTGTTGTTTCCCAATTTTTAAACCAATCAGGGCGCTCATCATAGGCAAGGTTTTCTTCGGCCGCGGGTGGTTGCATGGTATTGATTAGGTTTAAACGAGCCATAGCAGCAACAGCAGGTGCTGTTGTATACAAGATAGCGATGAAAACCAGTGCCCAACCAGCAGAAGTACGCGCATCTTTTACTTTTGGCACAGTAAAGAAACGAATAATTACGTGAGGAAGACCGGCTGTACCTATCATCAGAGATAGGGTGTAAGCGACCATGTTAGTGGTGCTTAAGCGGGTTTGAGTACTGTATTCTGCCCAACCTAGCTCAGTCACTATTTGATCAAGTCGATCAAGTAGGAAAGTCTCAGAACCAATCAAAGTACTACCTAAACCTAATTGTGGAATAGGGTTACCCGTTAAGTTTAGAGAGATAAATACCGCAGGAATAGTATAAGCAAAGATGAGTACGACATACTGAGCGATCTGAGTATAGGTAATCCCTTTCATACCACCCATAACAGAGTAGAAGAAAACGATTGTCATACCGACTAATAAGCCCACTTCATACTGTACTTCCAAGAAGCGTGAGAAAGCGACCCCTATGCCTTTCATTTGACCAATAACATAGGTGACTGAGGCAACAATCAAACAGATTACCGCTACGATACGGGCCGTTTTAGAGTAAAAGCGATCGCCGATAAATTCAGGTACAGTAAACTTACCGAACTTACGAAGATAAGGAGCAAGAAGTAACGCAAGTAGTACGTAACCACCGGTCCAGCCCATCAAGAAAACAGAGCCGCCATAGCCATAAAATGCGATTAAACCAGCCATACCAATAAAAGACGCTGCGGACATCCAGTCAGCACCTGTTGCCATACCGTTTAGGACAGGGTGAACACCACCCCCAGCAACATAAAATTCCTTAGTTGAACCAGCGCGAGCCCAGAATGCGATGCCTAGATATAAGGCAAAGGTCATTCCAACAACAATATAGGTTAATGTTTGTAATTCCATGATGATCTCCGGTTATTCATCAACGCCGTGCTCAATATCGAGCGCCGCCATTTTTTTTGCATAGATGAAAATAAGCACAACGAAGGTGTAAATAGCCCCTTGTTGAGCAAACCAGAAACCAAGCTTGTATCCACCGATTTGAATATTATTGAGCACATCGACCAGTAAAATACCGCATCCAAAAGAGACGGCAAACCAGACCACAAGTAGCTTGATCATCAAACTAACATTGGCGCTCCAATAGGCATTATTCTTACTCATTATTATTATCCTCATTAGGTAAGTGCCTATTGATGATGAACCCCTAAGGAAAAAGTCAGTATTAGACTTTAGTCGAGACGTTTTAGTTGAGGCGAATGAATGACTTAAATATGTAGAGAAGAAATTGAAAATGAGAGTAAGGAGTTGTACTAGAGGTGAAGGAAATAAGAACAAAAGCCTTCCTATTTCCTTTGCTAGGTTAAAGATGAACTAATAGATAAAGTCTTCTTTTGTCACAAAGTCTCTTAGATTTGATGCTAATGCTTTTGTACTTTTATTGCGCACATAAAGAGGGATGGCAGGTGTCGAAGCCAGCATGGATTGCGCCTTGTCCATATAGCTTTGCCACAAGGCTTGCTTGTCATGAATACTTAACTTTTGAACCGTGACATGATGCGATTCATCTAAGTTCATCGCGTCTTCTAAGCCCTTTGATAGACTTAATACCTCGGCTTTTTCGCCTTTATAGAGCCAAAGGTCACTCACCTGATCATATTCATAAAGGGCCATAAGTTGTAATCCGTGCTCTGCAACAAATTCTATGGCTTGAAGAATAAACTCAGCTTCTTGCTCTTCAATAAAGTAATTGAGGTTAAAGCGAACCCAGCCAGGCTTAAAACGTTTGTCTTGGGCAATCAGGTCAACCAACTGCAAAGATGTGTCTTCATCAATGTTTAATAAGTCGTGGCCATAAGGGCCTGCACAAGAGCAGCCTGCACGCATTTGAATACCAAATAAATCATTTAGCAGGCTGACTACTAAACCATGATGTAAATAACCAAACTCGGTTTTTACCCTAAATGACGTAATAGATAAACGTTTGGTATTTGGTGTACCTAAAACATGGATTCCATTATTTGTGTCAAACTTTTGCTTGATAAGCCCAGACCATTTTTCTTCTAGCGCTTCAATCGCATCATCACCAATATCTGATTTTACTTTAAAGGCTAGGCCTGCTCGAATTGATTCTATGATCGCTGGGGTGCCGGCTTCTTCACTGCGTTCTCCTGGCGCTAAAAAGGTATGATTATCTCGACTCACAAAAGAGACAGTACCTCCACCGACAGTCGAAGGTGTCTCATTTGTCAGTAAGGCTCTTTTGATAATGAGTATCCCTGGTGTACCTGGACCGCCAACTAACTTATGGGGAGAAAAGAAAATAGCATCTTTGTTGGCACCATCAATTGCAGAATTCATGGCAATTTTCATATAAGGCGCAGCCGCTGCAAAATCCCAAAAAGAAAGGGCTTGATGCTTATGTAGTAAGGCTGCAACGGCATCTTGCTCCTGAATGATGCCTGTGACATTGGATGCGGCGGAAAAACTGCCTATTTTTAGACGGATTTCTTGGTGAGTGACTAACTGCTGCTCAAGGTCTTGTAAGCAAATACCACCGCCTTTTGCTTCTTTGATGCGCACAACTTTAGCGCCTGACTCACGCCAAGGTAGTTCATTAGAGTGATGTTCATAAGGACCAATAAATATGACGCTATCATCATGGTTTAAGTGATGAGCCAGAGTAAGAATACGAATCAACTTGTCCACAGCACCCGTTGCGCCAGCACCACAAAAAAGCACGACATCATCGTCATTTGCCTGACAGGCATCGGCAATTAACTGTCTTGCATCTTCGCGATATGCGCTAGTTTGTCGGCCTGTTACTGTCGCTTCTGTATGGGTGTTAGCATAAAACGGCATCACCTTTTGAGTGATGAAATTTTCAATAAACGCTAGGCTACGACCTGATGCGGTGTAATCGGCATAAGTGATTTTACGATCACCAAAAGGTGTTTTCATAAACTCAGTGTCGCCAATGAGTCCGTCTCTAACCTTGTTTAAGGCCATATTTAATGATCGTGTTTTTGGTAGGCTTTGTTGGGTCAAAAGGCTCATTCTCATATCCTCTGTGTTGACCTCAGCCTTTTTGACCTCTTTACTAATCTGTCGCCTTGGGTAAGGGCAGTTCAGTGGTCCATTTAATCTGCTCCATGGCAAAATTAGATGTGACGTCGGTCAGTGATGTTGCTGAAATCAAGCGTTTATAAAATTCATCATAGGCTTTGATATCGGACACTAGTACCCTTAAAAGGTAGTCGTATTCACCCGCCATACGATAAAATTCAACGACTTCAGGAAACTGAGCGACAACGGAAGAAAAGTTGTCCAACCAGCTGGCATCGTGTTGATTGGTTTTCACCTGAACAAACACAGAAACACCTAAATTGAATTTATCGCTGTCTAACAAGGCCACTCTTTTTTTCACATAGCCTTGTTGTTCTAGCTTTTGAATACGACGCCAGCATGGGGTTTTAGAGAGTCCTACATGGGCTGCCATCTCTTCTAAAGAAATACTATCATCCCTTTGTATTAAAGTAAGTAGTTCTAAATCTGTGTCATCCATGAGTATTATTTCTCGTTTATTTTGTATTATTTGATATTTTATTTCTTCTTTGTCGCTCTTTTCAAGTGCTATTAGAAGTGGGTTTTATCAAAGTTGTGATTAGCAAAAAATGTTTGTGCAAAAAAACGCGAAAAATCGTTAAAAAAACATCAAAAAAGTGAAAATTATTTTATAAAACAGCGATTTTTGATCAAAATTTCGTGAGAAGGAGGCAAAAAAATACCCAAATCAAAACTGACTTGGGTATTTTTTAGGGTATATGAGGTGTTGCTTTTTAGTTTGTCAGCAGATTTAACGCTCTATTACTATCAGCATTTGCCTGGGCTAAAACAGAACCTCTGGCGTTGTTTACCATTTCTTGTTGTGCTTTTTCTGCTACTTGGATGGCAAAGTCAGTGCTAGTAATTCGGTCGTGCATAGAATCCAGCTGCTCTTGCGTATTAAACAGCTTTTTCATTTTAGTATTGAAGTCAGTTTCCTGAGCTCGGTATTGAGATTGAATATCTCTTACGACATCCATGCTGCCTTTGATAGCCGTCATAGATTCTTGAATTGAACCTGGACTATTGAGGTCAATCTCATATAAGCCTTGTTGTTCAAATTTGCGATCGACATTATGAGTCGAAACGGTCACACCGTATTCTGTTTCATTATGAGAGGCGAAAGTCTGATGAGTATTTTGAGTGAGAAGAGGGTCACCACCATACTTAGTGGATTCAAAAAGGTCTTGAATACCTGCCACTATATCTAGTGCTTGTGCCTGTGTTTCTTCGGTTTGAGCAAGGAAGTCTTCTTCTGATTGGCCTTCTTTTCGTTCACCTGTCGCAGCTTGTGCTAAAGATGATAGTTCCTTCAACCCACCTTGAATTTCACTCAATGAATCATTTGCAACTTGAATCATAGAGTAGGCATTAACCGTGTTACTGATTTGTTTCTGGTTTTTGTTAATTTCAGTCGTAAGACGCTCAATTGAACGTGTCAGTAGCGCTTCTTTTTGATTTGGGTTGATTTGCTGAAAAGTAGTATCAGCCTGTTGCTGGCTAATATGTTTAGTATTGAGCTTATCTACATAAGCATCTCGCGCAAGATTCCCTCTAGAAAGGTCGTCTTGAGCGCCGCCTGTTCTGGTTATTTCTCGGGCAGTTTCAACACCTGAATGAGTTTGGTTTGTGCCAGCGTTAGCTTGATTATCTGCCACTGGCGTACTTGTCACACTGTTATTCAATGTAGGCGCTGCGGATTTTGCTACTGAATTGGCAGCACTAGGCTCTACAGCCGCAGAGACAGGGGCCGCATTGCTTGATGCAGCTGGAAGTGTCAAAGGTGGTAGTGTTGCAGTAGATCCATTAATAGTCGACATTGCCCAAATCACTTTGTGTGTACGTTTTGATCAGTATAACTTTGAAACTCATCTGAGTTAATAGCCAAATATTGATAAAAATCTTACAAAAGGCTTTTTTCAAATGAAAGTGATTGATTTATATATATTTTATTAAAATGTAAAATTACATATCTAATCTATAAATCCAGTTATTTTTAGTTAACTGAGAGAATGTGGGCCAATTTTCTCTTGATAACAAAGGTCAGTACTGATAGTGAACACTTCCCTGTGCTGCCTTAGTTTTATCCATTTTCTTTGACACTAGTGTTGTTAAATACCCCTTGTTTGATTTTGATAATGAGGTTTTTTATGTCCTCATGGATCATTAATAGAACAGGAATCAAGATCAAAGTAATCGCGGTTGCATAGAGAATGCCATAGGCTAGTGAGACGGCTGCAGGGATCAAAAATTGTGCCTGACGTGAGGTTTCACCTAATAAAGGCATCAGTCCTACAAAGGTGGTGATTGAGGTTAAGAGTACCGCTCTGACTCTGTCACGACAGGCTTGATTAATCGCTTCTGTGATGGAGGCGGTTTCCAGTTTGAGCTCGTTGAAGCGTGAGGCGAGTAAAAGGCTATCATTGACGACAACGCCACTCAGCGCAATGATACCGTTAAAGGATAAAATACCTAAGGCTAAATCGTTGGACCAGTGCCCCAACATGGCACCAATAACACCAAAAGGTATCGCCATCATAATCAAGAAAGGCTGTACGTATGATTTGAGCGGAATCGCCAACAGAATATAAATAATAAGCATTGCCATGATAAACATGACGAGCATGGAAGATTGTGTTTCCTCTTGCTCTTGGGCTTCACCCGCAAAGCTAATGTCTAAATTAGCGAATTGCTGCTCAAGCTCAGGGACAAGTTCTGATTTTATCTGATCAACCAGCTCAGTTGCAGAGAGCAGATCCTTATTAAGCTCTGAGCTTATATAAACAGCACGTTTAGCATCGATTCTGACAATTTCTTGTTCGGTAAAGCCTGAGGTGATATTCGCCAGTGAACTAAGGGGAACTTGATTACCATCATCAAGACGAATTTTGGTATCAATCAAGTCTGTAATATTGGCATTTGAGCTGCTTGGATAGCCCAGTTGAACCTCAACCTCATCACTGTTTCTTTGATAGGATTGCACTTTACTACCATCAAAATAATTCAAAATTTGTGATGACAGACTTTGAGTTGTTAGACCCAGAGCTCGACCTTGTTCTGTCAAACTGAGATTGAGTTGAGACTGAGATAGGGCGGCATTATCTTCGATGCCACTGACAGCTTCAATGGAGTCAAGGTAAGACTTAACCTGGGTTGCTGCTAGGCTCAGCTCTTCACTACTGGATGATTTAAGCTCAATGCGAAGGGCATCAATGCTGCCACGGCGGGTTTGTATTTTTAAGCTCTTGGCCCCTTCTGCTTGGCCTATGGCTTTTAACCACTTAGCGGCAAATTCTTTAGCACTATAAGGTGTTTCAGAATCTAGCTCTATGGTGATTCGACCATTTTGATCACTGCTTGAAGTCACCTGGATATTCAATATTCCGTTATTCGCATCAGGTGTTTGTCGAAGTTTTAATTCAGTCTCATAGGCGACATTTTCCATGCGGCTCAAGATACTATAAGTTTGCCCATAACTGACATCATTATGCATGTTCAGACTGGCGCGTACTGTATCGCCTGGAATAGATGGGAAAAAACTAAATCGAATGGCACCAGTAAAGGGCATGCTGGCAACTAATACAAAAATACCTATAAAGAGGAGGAGTACGCTATAACGATTTGCTAGCGCAAGGTTAATTGCCGGCTTATAAACTTTTTGAGTAAAAAGGGACAAACCTTTATCCGCCAATGCTTGCACCCAACGAATTAACATCATTGGCCAAAATCTGCTTTTCGCTGGGCGAGTATTTAAATGTGCTAAATGGGCAGGCAAAATGAGCTTGGATTCAATGATGGACAACATCAAACAAACCGCGACTATGGTACCAAACTGGGCATAAAGCGTTCCAAGACGACCTTCAATGTTGGAAAGTGCAAAGCAAGCCGCAACTGTGGTAAATACACCAAATAAAGTCGGCACGGCTACTCTGAGTGTGCCTCGAATGGTACTGGCAATATTATCGCCATGCTTTGATCTTTCGGTATAGACACTTTCACCAACTACCACAGCATCATCGACCACAATCCCTAACGCCATAATAAAACCAAAGGTCGTAAAGGCATTTAAACTCATGCCTAAAAAACCATCTCCCATTAAGAAGAGGGTGCCGAAAAAGATAAAAGGCAAACCTAATGCGACCCAAAGTGCGACGCTTAAATTTAAAAAGATGGCCAGCATTAAAAAGACCCAAAACACACCGTTAATGGCATTGTCTATGAGGAGATCTAAACGCTGGTTGATTGCTTCACTGCGGTCGTACCAAGTTGCAAGTTCTACCCCGGCTGGCAAGCGCCCAGACTCTTTCCATTTTTCAGCAACGGCTTGTGCGGCAATGACGGAGTCTGAAATATCAGTTAACCCTGTTGTTATGACCTGAACCGCAATACTGTCTTCACGGTTAAAACGAGACAATACGGCAGTGTCTTCGTCATAGGTATCACGAATCTTAGCTAGGTCAGACAATAATAAGCGGCTACCATCGCTAAAGGTTTTGATCGTCAGATTAGAGAATTCACGAATTTGATAGGCTTGTTCTGAGGATTGTATTTGCAGATATAGATCTGCATTTTTTAAAGTGGCGGTATTGGCATTGCTGGACTCTTCATTAATGGCATTAGCCACATCATCCAAGGTTAGGTCATAAGCCAGTAAGCGCCCTTCGTCCACATCTATCATTATGGTGGCATCAAGCCAGCCAGAGATGGATACTTGGCCTATATCAGAATCGGCCAATAATTCTGTTTTTAGGTTATCAGCCAAGTTTTGCAAGGTATGACGATCAACATCCCCATAAAGCTGTAACCAGAGTGCATGTTCTTCTCGCGCTGCTTTTTCAAGTACAGGGCTTTCGGCATCTGATGGAAAGCTGGAAATGGTATCCACCTTGGCTTTAACATCCGTCATTAGGACGTCAATATCATAATCTGATAGTTTTTCTAGGCTAACACTGACACCACTCGCATTTGAGGTCGTGGTCATGGTTTTTATGCCTTCGACCGTTTCCAACTCACTTTCTAAGGTGATGGCAATGCCTTCTTCTGCTTGTAAGGCAGAGCCACTGTCATAATCAATATTGATGGTAATGGTATCAGGCTCAGTGCTTGGAAATGCTTCTTTTCGCAGGTCGCCCATAGTCAGTGCGCCTAGCAATATGACTAAGAGCATTAACAGGTTGGCTGCAACCGGATTATGAGTAAACCAAGGGATAATGCCACTGGGTTGGTTGGCTGAATTCGGCCCATGAGGGTGGGTTGATGACATTAGTCTTCACTCCCCTTGGTTAAATTTTGAGGGCCTTTCTTGGCATTAGGGCCAGAATTACCTTGTGCTAATTGTTCTTGATTCGTCTTAAGCCCTTGGCTTGCATCTAGATTACTGGTGACCTTCATGCCTTCAAGGTAACTGTTATAGGGGCGAATAAGCACATTTTGTGTACTGGCTTGTAGGTTTACAGGGGGCTTGATATAGATTTGGCCATTGTCACTAAAAATAGGGTTAGCGCTAAAGGCATTTAATGTATTGTCTTGATTTAAATACCAAACTTGGCTTTTCTGGCTATAAGCCGTACTGGGTAATTGCCAAAGGTTATCCATTTTAAGCCCCTTCAAGCTGGCTTTAACAAAGCTACCAGCGAATAAGGCAGGGCTTTGTTGCAAAGGCTTATCGACGCTGACAACTAGGGTCCTTAATCGAGTATCACTATTTCTGTGATTGTCCGCCGAAAGCACATACCCTTGCCATTGGTTCTGGGTTTCGACATCCGTTAAGGTAACTGGCCATTGAGCATCTTGCATGACTTTTATACTGGGGAGTTTTGCCCACTCTCGTGCAGAGAGTGATATTTCAATGTCCATACGATCTGTATTGTAAAGTGTGCCGATTTGCGTGCCTGCTTGCACATAACTGCCAGGCACTATGTCTCGACTCACAACAAGGCCATTAAAAGGGGCTTTGACTTTCGTATCCTCAAGGCTCTGCTCAGCTTCTTTTAGACTTGCTTTTGCATCTAATAATGCTGCTTTAGCTTCTGCGATTTGTGGCTCTCTTAGTACCAGATCTGAACTAGGTTGGCCTTTTAAACCAGAGGCATTCCACTCATCTAATGCTTGCTCGGCACTTCGTAATTCTTCTTTTAAGGCAACGATGGCACTGGTGACGGCGTACTCTTGGGTGGCAACATCAGCCAGATAACTCGTGTCTTCAATTTGCGCTAATAAATCGCCTTGCATCACCGTTTTACCTGCTTCAAATTGAGTCCCAACTTGCGTAATTTGACCTGAGTTTTGGGCTTCTAAAACCAAGGAGTATTTGGGCTCGGCACTGCCAAATGCTTCAATGATGGGTTGATAGCTTGCAACCCTAATTGGCATCACAGATACTTTAGGTAACACTTTTACACTGGCTTTTTTGGGGCGAGTTTGGCTTTTTTTTGCATTAATCTGGTTAAAAACAAAACTAAAAATGAGGCCGCAGACAGCAAGGCAGGCGATAAAAAAAGCAAATTGAGAGAGTCTGCGTGTCATTTTGATGCTCCAGTTAATTGAGGTGATAAATGGTCTGTATCATCTGGGAGTTTTCCAGATAAACCTAATGCGAGGCCTAGGCTAATACGGTTGTCTAGCCTTAAGTATATGAGGTTATCTAAAGATGCGATTAAGTTAAAAACATCCTGTTGAACACTTAATAGGTCAACAATATCGACACTGCCGCTTTTAAAGTTCTTTTGATATTGCGCTAGGTTATTTCTTTCTGCCATGAGCGCTTCTTCAAGATAGTGTTGGCGAAGCTCTAAAGATTTCTCTTGAGCAATGGCGTTTTCAACCTCAAATACAGCATCTAATAAGGCTGCACGATATATTTGATAGCTTTGCGCTGCCTCGTATCTTGCTACATCAATGGCGAGCTCTAGCTCACCTTGTTGAAAAAGAGGTAAGGTAAGTTGACCTAATAAATACCAAACCGGCGAGGCAAAAAGGGCATTAGAAGGGGAACTGGCCACATCGGTTAAACTGGCCGTTAGACTAAGGGAAGGTAATAGGTCTTTATAAGCGACTTGTACTTCTAAATCTGCTTGTTCAATATCATAAAAAGCTGACATAAGGTCAGGGCGTCTGGCTAGCGTTTGTTCTGGCAGTTGGGCTAAAGGAACGAGTACCTCTGGATACTCAGTAGGCATTTGAATCTCTTCAATTTTGTTATACCCCAGAAGTCGCATTAAATTGCGTTGTTTGATTGCTAAATCTTCTCGATACTCTTCAACGCTTTCTTTGGCGCTGGCTAATGAGCTTCTGGCACCATCTAAACCTTCTAGATCACCATTTCCATTCTTGTAACGGTTTAATAATAAAGACTCGTTTTTAGCTAAGACACTGACTCGCTCTTCTTCTACTTTTAGGGCTCTTGATTGAGCAATAACGGCTAACCAAGCTGACATGATTTCTGCAATTAAGCTGTCTAACGAGGCCTGATAAAGGGCTTGCTGGCTAGAAAATGCTTTGGCGGTTGCTTGGCTCTCATCAGCAATTTGAGACCATAAGTCAGCTTCCCAACTGACCGTTAATCCGCCTGTATAATAAGGGCTTTGGTTGCCATCATTATTGGCTTTGAAGGACGCTTCTAGGGTGGGTAATAAAGATGAATCGACTTGATTTAATTGTGCTGCCCTTATCTTAAGTGTTAACAAAACCTGCTGTAGATCTGGGTTTGCTTTAATGGCTTGAAGTAGCAATGTATTTAAACCCTCATCATCAATTAACTCATTTAGATGAGTGGCATGACCTGTCAATGGTGGCTCCTGCCAACTTGTCTTTTCAGATAAACTCGCTTGAAGTGCCGCTTGATGTGAGTGTGTGGCTGAGTCTTCTGGGAGTGATTGGCAAGCAGAAAGCACGAAAGTCAGTGCAAGCACAAAGGGCGTCTTATAAAGGTTGTCAGAAAAATAGCACTTTAAAAAGGGCATAAAGCTTTGGCTCTCATGCGATTTAATGGAAATTTAGAATGATACGGTCAAAATAATAATACTTAGCTAGTCCTTAGATGTTTAGTAAAAGCGTAAAGATGCTTCAATATTTACTTTTTTTGCCTAGAAAAACTGAAGTAAGCTGACAAAATGTGCGTTATTGAGATAAAAAAGGCTAAATTGATACATTTTGAGATATTTATAAAACCTTAAGAGTTAGCAGATCTGGCTAGGTTTTATTTTTTAGCATTGGAAGTCGTGAAGAGATTAGCGTGTACATTTATTAGATCCTTATACTCTTTTTTTGCTGAATATTCATGCTTTTTTGTTTTTATTTTCCTTGCTTAAGCCAAAGTTAAGCCTTTATTGAGTATCCAAAAGGATGCTATTTTTATGTTAATACATTGTTTTAAAGGATGTTAGGATGAAAAGCTTAGGTAAATATTTCACCCTTATATTTTTAGTTTTTTTTCTTTTTATTATCTTGCTTATCCCAAAGCTCGACGTCATTCAGCTAATGACCTATTTTGCCGCATTCTCAGGTGGTTTAGTCTTCGTATATGCTTATATTCTGAATAAAGGTGAGTTAATTAAGGCAAGCAAGTCTCAAAAGTTAGCGCTTAATTTAATGCGCTTTTTACTTATGCTGATAAGCTGCTTAATGATTTCTTGGTCAATTTTTCATACTTTAAATCAATTTTATTTTTATTTTATCAATTAGAATCCCCCGGCTTTTTATCAGATTACTTTCTTATAAAAGGGCCGCTTCACTATAGAGGTCTTCATAAAGAAGAATATTTTGGATGATTAAATGCAGTACAAATTAGAGATTTTCGCTCCTGAGTCCGAGGTGATCAAGATTCGCGATGTATTGATTGAGGTGGGTGCTGGGGTGGTTGGCGAATATGACGCTGTCATCTCTGTTGTCAATATATCTGGATTTTGGCGACCTAATGGGCTCTCTAACCCGGTGACTGGGGATAAAAATAAAATTAATTTTGGTCATGAGGTGCGTATTGATGTGCGCTGTGACAAAGAGAAAGTTGCTGCGACGCTCAAAGCTATTCGTCAAATCCACCCATACGAAGAGCCTGTTATCAATGTTATAGCACTTGCCAATCATGAGTTTGAAATCTAACTGAGACCAACAACACAAAGGCGAGCTTAGAAGAAAATGAGCTTAATCGCAGCAACACATGTCATTAGCCGTATTAAGGTCTTGAATTGTTTAAGATTAAGACGCTTAAGCAGTAAATACCCTATGCCAGCACCTACTAAAAGCGCAGGTAGGGTAATCAGGCTTTGTTTGACTAAAGGCCAACTGAGAATACCTAAAGAAATGACCACGGTAATCTTGATGATATTAATGATTAAAAATACCCATGCCCGCGTCGCAACATAGCTGCTTTTACTCAGCTTTTGTTCTAATAAGTAGAGACTAATGATAGGGCCTGCTGCATTTGCCAAAATACTAATAACGCCAGCAAAAAAAGCCATAGAGCGAGAGACTGATTTAGTTTGCATAAAGCTAACCTTCTTCCAATCTAGGTAAGTGCCTAAACCTAAGGTGAAGAGAATAATGGCGCCTAGCAACTTACTAAAGGTATTGGCATCAATATGGGCAAGCAGAAATGAGCCAAGTACAATACCCAGTGCTGCCAAAGGCAATAGACGCTTTAAACTTGGCCAAGACACATCAGTGCGATAGCTACTTACTGCAAGCATATCTGCCACTAAATACATGGGTAATAACACCACAATCGCTTCTGCGCTTGGAAATGCTGTCAGAGTGAGTGTGAGAATAATGAATCCCATCCCCCCGGTTGAAAACTTAGAAATACCAGTAATAAAACCAGCAAGAAGTAATACGATTTGGCTGTTATCCATAAAGGTGCGTATGTCCTCTTAAAAGGCTGTACTTCTTTAGCCGCTAAAAAAGCGGAAGAAGTCAATTGAGTAAATTTGAATGAGGCCTATTTTAATCTGTAATATGATCGTAAGATAACGCTACTTTTCTTTTAAGATGAAAGGAATTTTCGATCATGAATAATGTGCATTTACAGGCTTTTATTGCTGTAGTCGAACAAGAAAGCTTTAGAGGGGCGGCAACTTTTTTACATAAAACGCAATCGAGTGTTAGTGCTGCGGTTTCAACTTTAGAGGAAGAGTTTGGAGTGCAGCTATTAAGTCGTGAAGCATATCGACCAGAACTGACTCTTGAAGGGAAGGTTTTTTATCAAGAGGCGCGTCAAACACTAGATAAAATGCAAGCGCTTGAGACATTAGGTCATCAGCTATCTTCAGGTGTCGGGCCGACCCTTGCTCTGACTTTTAGTGCCTCCTGTGTGCAGTTGGATGGATTAGTGCAATTACAAATGTTTGTGGAAAAACATCCTGAGATGCATTTAAACATGAGTACTGAGCATCTATCTGGCGTTTTAGAGTCTTTGCAATCGGGTAAAGCGGATATCGCCATCAGCCCAAATTATGGTTTAGGGCAAGAGTTTGAATTTGTTGAAATTGCTAAACTCAAATTAGTGACAGTGGCTGCACCTCATTTTCTCGAAAATCAGATACAGCGCATCATTCCTCAAGTCGAACTAAAAAACCGTCCTCAAGTATTAATTGAAGATTCAGGTTCATTGCACCCCATCGAAAGGTCCAATGTGATACCTAATGGCCAGCGTTGGACGGTTAATGACTATATGATCAAACAAAAGCTAATTGTTTCTGGTTTGGCTTGGTCTAGATTGCCTTACCATATGGTTGAAAAAGAGCTGAGAGAGGGAAGTGTCGAGATGATAGAAGTAGAAGACTTTGCCTCCAGTATTGTATTACCGATTTACCTTATTCGTCTAAAAAGCAATACCTCAGCTATCGCAAACAGTTTTTGGGAGTATATGATTAAACAATACCAACCAGTCTAAAGACGAGTGTCTTGGTAATGTATAAAGACGAGTGTCTTGTTAATGTAAAAAATGGACCTAAGTCGATGATTTATTTAGGCCCACTTTAGCAATAACAAACTATCTAATATGCATTAGCTACCGAGATCGGCTAGTACTATCGATTTAGCAAAGTCTTGATAAGCTGTTTCAAACTGTTTTGCCATTGGATCAGGAAATAGATGGAATTGACCTTCTGCTAAGGCTGAAATAACACCTTCGGCAACCGTATTTGCTGATTCGCCCTCTGTCATGCCTGCTTTTGCAGCCATATCAGTATCGATAGGCCCAGGGTGTACACTTAAAACTTGAATGTTTTTATCTAAAAGTTGCTCTCTTAAACCTTGAGTAATGGAATAAGATGCCGCTTTTGAGGCTGAGTAAGCATCAACGCCAGAGAAGTTGCGGATAGAAACTATGGAATTTAATTGTACAAATGCACCTCCTCCATTTGCTTCGATTACAGGCGTTAATGCCCTTGCAATTCGAACTAAACCAAATAAATTAATATCCAATTGTTGTTCTAGTGCTTGATCGAACTCCTCTTCGAATAGATCAGCAATTTCTAGAATACCTGCATTGTTAATAACGACTTCAACATCCTTTGCAGCAGCTGCAAGTGCTTTAATTTCCTCAGGATTGGCCATATCAAGCTTAAGGGTGACAACTTTATCACCATATTTTTCGACAAGGTTATAAGTGCTACTCAGGTCTCTTACGGCCAAATAAACTTTTTTAGCACCATGCTTTAACAAACTTTCAGTGATGGCTTTGCCTATGCCACGGTTTGCGCCAGTGACTAATGCCACCTTATTTTCTACTAATATGCTCATTATTAAATCCTTAAAATATGAATTGTACCGATCGGTAGGGTTGAGCTATTTTGTACCTGTCGGTATAGTTCGGTCAAGTGGTTTGATAAAAATAATTTTGGGGCAAATATGGCGGGTGGTCGTAAGAAAGAGTTTGATAAACAAGAAGCCTTAGTCGAGGCGATGAAGGTATTCTGGAAAAAGGGCTACCTGGGTGCTTCACTCACCGATTTGATTCAGGCAATGGGAATTAACAAACCAAGTATGTATGCCACTTTTGGTAATAAAGAAGCCCTTTTCTTGGCAGTGACTGAATATTATTTGACTCACTTTGCAGCACCTTCCGTCGTTTATTTATCAGATGACAGTCTTAGCCCAAAGCAAGGGTTGAAAGCATTTCTCATGGCAAGCATTGAAAATCAATGCCGTGATGACACGCCCAGAGGATGTTTTATATCCCTTTGTTCCGTCGAGGCAAAAGGAGATAATCTTCCTGAACAGGCTGAGTCTTGTATTAAAAAAGCAGGTGAAGATACCTTATTCACCTTGCATGCTTTTTTTAGCAAACATCATTTAACACATCATCAAGCAGGCTCGAAAACAGAACGACATAGTCAAACACCCCAAGATAAAGCATTGGCGGTTTTTACGTTATTGCAAGGAACAGCAACCATGGCCAAACTAGGAAAAGCCCCTAATGAATTAGAGGCAATGGTAGACATGTTGTTAGATGGTATGGAGATCTAAAGAACCTGAGATTAAGTCACCTCTTCTCAGTCTGCTCTACTTTGCGTTTATTAATTGAAAATCAGTGTAGGTATCTTTCGAGAAGTAACAACTCAAAATGTTACGTTTTCTGAAATGCCGCTTAACTACTTTTCAAAGACTTGAAGGGCGTGGCCTAAAAGCCCTATCTTTACGTTGAGGGCCTAATCAATAGAATGACTATTAAGTTGCGCCCCTCGCCATAAATCTAGCGGCTTTTATTCACACGCTGAGGCGGGTGGACTTATTCGCAGGTTCCTTAACCAATAAGCTCGATTTCTACTTTGTTTTGATAAAAAGCGAGATGGTTAATTAAGCTTTCACATTCTAAGAATGGCGATTTATAGCCCCAAGCAAGATTTTCAATGGTCTTTTTTTCAAGCATTAAGGACCAGTAGCTTGCATGCCCTTTATAAGGACAATAGGTTTTGTGCTGATTCTCAGCAAGGAGAGACATCTTGATATCTTTTACTGGAATATAAACAACCTTACTTAGCCCTGCTTCATCCAAGATAAGTAGATGACTACTCATCGCAATAACGTGTCCCTCATAGCTTACCTTTGCGGTTGTATTTGAGGGCGTGATAACAATTTTATGAAGAGGATTATCGATAAATCCCGGTGCCTTTTTAAGCATATTTAACCTCTTCTTTATCTGTTAGATAGTCGAAATCAATGGGATAGAGTGCTGTTAAAATTGACCAAAGCTCAGCTTGAAGGGCTTTATCAGTAAAGGCTTTGTTCATAGGTTTTTGATCTGTAATAGGGCCAATTGTTTTACCTTCAGGAGCACCAAGCAGGTCACCATTTTTACCTATACTGCCATCGAGGCAAGCGACTAGTTTTCTGGCTGCTAGGTTTGGACTTTGAGCCATTCCAAATTTAGACATTATTTTGAAAACGACTTTTTGTGCGAACCAATCTTGCCACTTTGGTAAACCTGATGTGCCACCTGTTCCATAAATAAATCCAGGGGTAAACCAAATAGACTCAAAGTGAGGTTGGCAAATGTGACTTAAATGTTGAGACCACAAAGCAGCAACGAGTTTAGATGTCCCCAAAGCATTCATTGGGTTGTATTTCTCTGGTGATTTTGCAAAGACATACTCTCTTAGGGATTGACCAGAATCGAAGCTAGGTTTCGCTATCATACCTTTTATGCCTCTCGCGCCTTCTCCACCAATTACAACAACTCGGGCATTATTAGAAATAAGCTGTCTTTTTAGAAGGTGAGCTAATGTGATATGTCCACCTATAACATTTTGAAAAAGTGTCTTCTCATACTCTTGGCCTTGCCAATAAAAGGTTTGACGTTGATTACCAAATACAGCACCACCTGCCCCTAAGCAAATAATATCAAAAGGTTGACTGGGCAGAAGGTTGATCGACGTTTGAATTTTAATTGGATTTGTCATGTCAAAACCTGCAATAAAATTGAGTTTTGTCTCAATATCAGTGCCTAATTCCGCCACAAGCTCTTGTTTAACTTGTTCTAGTTTGTTCTTACTTCTGCCCGCAACAGTGATCTTACCTAAATTTTGAGTTAGTAAAAGCTTAAGTGCTTCCTTGGCAAGTCCACCTGTACCTCCTGTAAAAAGGATATTCTTTGCTTGTGTTGGCATGGTTTGCCTCCTATGGATAAATGGTCTGAATAAAGGCAATCCGTGCTCAAAGTTGAATTTTTTTAAGTATATCGGATTAAAACTAATCCAAATGTTGCTTAAATGAATTTTAATGGTTCAAAAATAGACCGCGATAAACCGAAAGGAAGGAGACGAAGGGGGTGGGAGAAATAGACTTAATAGGTTCTTAATCAGGTAGCAAATGAAGCTACCTGATTCATAGGTAAGTGAGGTTTCTGCTAACGTTAAAAACTAAATACGTGCAATTAACTTTTCAGCCGCTTGCTCTGAACTTGCAGGGTTTTGGCCTGTGATAACTAAGCCATCTTCTAATGTGAATACGTGCCAGTCATCCTTTTTTTGATAGTGAGCGCCGCGCTTAATCAACTCATCTTCTAATAAGAAAGGCACGATATCTGTTAGCTGCACGGCATCTTCTTCGGTATTACTAAAACCTGTTACCGCTTTGCCTTTTACTAGGTATTCACCTTCAGCATCTTTCAGGTTTAGAAAAGCGGCGCTGGCGTGACAAACCGCAGCAATTGGTTTTTGAGCCGCTACAAAACTTTCTAATAAACGAATCGAGTCAGTATTATCGGTTAAATCCCATAATGGACCATGGCCACCTGGGTAGAAAACACCATCAAACTCATCTTGTTTTATGTCGGCTAAGACTAGGCTATTAGCCAGTTTTGCTTGAGTGTCGCTATCAGCATCAAAACGGCGCGTCGCATCGGTTTGAAAGTCTGCTAGTTCGCTTTTCGGATCAATGGGTGGCTGGCCACCTGCTGGAGACGCTAAAGTAACTTCAATGCCTGCATCAATAAAAGCGTAATAAGGGGCTGCAAACTCTTCTACCCAAAAACCTGTTTTTTCGCCTGTATTACCTAACTCTGAATGGGAGGTTAGCACCATAAGTACGGATTTAGTTGTCATGTTTTTATCCTAATAATTGTTAAAAATTTAAATATACATATCGAATGACAGGCAGTTTAGAGCTAAGAGGTATATTTAACAATGAGAGTAAATTTGACTTCATTGGTTTAATTATTGATACAATTGGGTGTGACGCTTTTAAATAAAAGCCCTTAATAAAAGCGCTTAATAAAAGCCCTATTAGATTTACAGATGTGAGGTAAGGTGA
Source organism: Marinomonas sp. MED121 (assembly GCF_000153025.1). Lineage (GTDB taxonomy): Bacteria > Pseudomonadota > Gammaproteobacteria > Pseudomonadales > Marinomonadaceae > Marinomonas. The sequence goes on along the minus strand of NZ_CH672429.1, from coordinate 711,649 downwards.
TGGATGTGTCATTTGAGCAACTAAAAAGTATGGTGGTGTTTGCTCAAGTTGTAGAGCAGGGAAGCTTGGTGGGTGCCGCCAAGCACCTATCTTTATCAAGAGCGGTAGTCAGCTACCACCTTAAAAAGCTAGAACAGCAACTAGGTGTGAAACTCCTTAACCGATCCACTCGTTCAATAGGCTTAACCCAAGAGGGGGAGGTTTATTATCAAAGGTGTCGCGTTATTGCTCAACAAGCCCATGAGGCCAACCAAGCCATTGAAAACCTAAAAGACGAGCCAGAAGGTTTGCTTAAAATCACTTGTCCTGTGAATGTTGGGTTACAGCTTATCGTGCCTGCTCTAAATGGCTTTCGAGACCTTTACCCAAAAATAGAGCTCGACCTCATGCTAAGTGATGACGTGGTTAATATCATGAAACAAGGTATCGATTTGGCGATTCGTGGGGCCGAGTTAACAGACTCAGGTTTACAGGCAAGTAAGCTTGCCAGTCTGCAAAACTGTTTATGTGCTGCCCCTTCATACCTCAATAAACAAGGGCGACCTAATACGCCAGACGACTTGGTTCAGCATGATTGGGTTGTTTACAAATTAGCGGCAAATAGCGTGAGTTTAACTAAGGGGAACCGTTTTTTTGATATCAAGGTTAGCGGCAGCATTAGCACTAATAATGCCGCAGCACGTACTGCCTTTATTGAAGCGGGCCAAGGTATAGGGCGAGTTCCCTTGTATGATGCTGGCCCTAAAATCAAAGCCGGAAAACTAGAACGAGTATTAGCCTCTTATAAATTATCTGACATCGAACTCTATGCGGTATTTCCTCCAGGGACAGGCGAGACTAAAAAACTCAGGCTCTTGCTCGATTATTTAAAGTCTCATTTAGCAAAATTAGCGACCTATTAAACTCCTTATTAGCAAGGTTTAGCTTTGATGCTTCATTTGAGTGGCGTAACTGATACTGATAAAAATGAGGGTACCGCCTATTGCTTGTACCCAGGTAAAGCCTTCTCCTAAGAAGATAATGGCAAATAGGGCGCCAAATAAAGGCTCGCTTCCCATGAGTAGTGATACCTTGGTCGCTGAAATTCGACGTACTGCGTAGTTTTGAATGAAAAAAGCGAAGAGAGTGCAAAAGAGTACTAAGTACAGGCTGATCAGCCAAAAACGGGGATCTTTCGGCAGCTGTATGTGTTCTATTGATAGACTGATAAAGGCCAAGGCTAACGCACCCAAACCCACAATAAGAGATTGAATCGAGGTTAAGCTTAAGTTGGTAATTGCTTTATTCTGGCATAAAGCTTTAGTGAGAATGACCATTAATCCTCTTAGAAAAGCCGCCCCTAAAATTAGCCAATCTCCCTGATTCATGGTGATATCCAAACCGCCTTTATAGGTGAGTGCGATCACACCTATAAGGCTCATGAAGGCTAATAAATAGAGCCTTTTATCCACTTTCTGTTTGGATAAAAAGCCTTCTAAGCCAGCTGTAATTATGATGGAAAGGCTGATTAAAAAAGCGGCATTGGCTGCGCTAGTGAGAGAGACCCCATAGACTTCACAACAAAAAATACCTAAGAGTAAAAAGCCTGTGGGTAAAGCTATCGGCCAATCTTTGTTAAGCCCTGCCTTAAAGTCCTTCACAGTGACATAAAGCAATATTAAATGGGTTGAAAGAAAGCGAATGGCGATGAATAAAAGTACGGAAGTGTAGATTAAAGCAGACTTGGTGAGTCCATAACTGGTTCCCCAGAATAGGGCAACGAGCAATAAGAGCAGCTCTTCTTTAACGAAGAATCTGAGTACAGGGTGAGTCATGGTTAAGCTTTTCATAAGCGTCTCTTGATCGATTTATGTCCTTCAAGCTGAGGGAAATAAATAAGGTGGATTGACAAGAGATAGGTTAATTAATAACTTCAAGGAGATAATCTAGTAAAAATGCAAAGGATAATTGTGTTATGGATACAAATGAGGTGATCTCTTTATTAACAGAAATGGCTGTTTTTGTGGCAGTGGTTGAGCATGAGAGCTTCTCTAAAGCGGGTGAAAAGCTGAATTTAGCTCCCTCTTCAATCAGTCGTTCTATTGCCAAATTGGAAGCGGCATTTGGTACCAAGCTGTTAGAAAGGACCACGCGAAAAGTCAAACTTAACCCGAAAGGGGCACAAGTCTTTGAGCAATGCCAGTCCATGTTAGCGTCGGCCAAGCTAGCGGCAAATGTGGCCCAGTCTATGGCTGGAGAAGTGTCTGGTGTATTGCGTGTTGCAGCACCGAAAGCCTTTGCAAAACAGGTCATTAGCCCAATAGCTTTAGATTTTGCTGAGGCTTATCCTAAAGTCAGAGTGAAGCTTATGGCGGTTGATCATTTTATTGATCCAATCAGTGACGAGGTTGACGTGATTATTCACTTTACCCAGCATCCAATTGAAGGTCTAGTGGCTAAACATTTATCGACAACCACGCTCATCTTATGTGCCAGCCCCGATTATTTGGCCAAAAATGGCATACCTAAAACCCCTGATGATTTAACACAGCATGATTGCATCACCCTAGGAGAAGTGGCGGGAGATGATATTTGGCGTTTTCAAAAAGGCGGTGAAAAAATCAAGGTTCAAGTGGCTGAAGCCTTCTCAGTTAATCACACTCAAATCAGACGTGATGCAGCATTGAGGGGCCTTGGCATTGCAAGCTTTCCTGACTTTGCTATTCAAGAAACGATAGCAAGGGGTGAGCTCATTCCTATTTTATCCGATTGGCAGGTCTTGGAAAGATACCAAGGGGATATTGTTGCTCAATATGCGCAGTCAAAATTTGTCCCTGTCCAAATTCGTACATTTATCGAATTTTTACATGCCAGATTTTAGTTTTCATTGAGTGCTTTTTACGCTCTTAAGAAGAGAGAGGCTTTCTCTCTTTCTGGCTTCCTTTTTTTAATGCCATTGCATCGCGAATATTTAAACTCATTAAGGTTAAATTAATAAAGCCTGCAAACAGTTCAAGGGTTTGAATGGCATAGTAGAGGCTATTAAATTCACCGTTTAAGGCAAGCTCCCTTAAAAAATAGGCGGCAGGTAAGAGAATAAGGAGACCGTTTAATGCAACCAATGGCATCCGTTTTTTCTTTGCACCAATAGGGCCAGAAGTGACTTTGGGGGCCATTTTTACCCCTGTCATACCTGTGATTGCCATTAAAGGGATGAGTAACCAGATGCTATAAAAAATGCCATTTTTAACGATTAAAACGGATTCTTGATTGCCAAACATGTCAAATAGCAATGAGCTACTAAAAAAGCAGGCGATTAAAATAAAGCAAATGAGGGCGGATGTTTTATGAACAAGTGCTGTTAAATTTTTCATAATTAAGCCTATATAATATATTTGATTATGCAATTGTTGCTTATGCAACTATTGTTTGTCAAATATTTATACTTGCATTCAGGTATTTTTTTGCTTTTCATTAGTAGAGATAAAGCATTAAAAGATAAGTTTTAGCGATATTTTTTGACTTCTTGAATGTTAGGCTCCTTAATATATGGGCCTTTTTTCCCCAATAATGGTTAGGAAAACGAATGGAATTTGATCGAGAGACCAGCTTTGGCTGGATGATAAATGTGTTAGCAAGCCAAGCTGCTAAAAAGCTAGAAGCCCAATTAAAAGCGCATAACTTAACTGTTGCACTTTGGCCAACCTTGATGTGCCTTTGGGAAGAAGAAGGAGTGACACAAAGTGAAATTGCAGCGAAATCAAAGGTGGAAAATTCAACGACAACCCGTACTTTAGATAAGCTTGAAAACTTAGGGTTAGTAGAAAGGCGAGCCGACCCGAAGAGTCGTCGTAGCTTTCGTATTTACTTAACTGAAAAAGGCAGAGCCACTAAAAAAACCATTACGCCGCTCCCCATATCAGTAAATCAGGAGATGCTCAGTTGCTTAGAAGCAGAGGAAGAGGCAGAATTAATTAGAATATTACAAAAAATGGTGTCCGTTTTTTGATGTTGATTTTTGAGTTCCTTTTTTAAGAGAACAAAGAGGTGTGATCAGTGAGAAAAATAAAAACCGTACTGATTTATATAATGTTTATTAGCTTAACTAATCTAGCGTTCGCTTCACCGACCAGCCATGACTTTAAAAAATGTCAGAAGTTAGCCGTTTCTTTTTTAGATTATTGTCTTAAAGGAAATGAAAAAAGTTGCTGGCAAAGATCAGAAGAAAACCATGAAGCCTGTCGTATTCAAGTCATTAAACTTTATGAAGAGATGACACCACAGCGAAAAGCGGAAGAGATGAGGATAAAGTTATTAAACCAATCCACATAGCACTTTTTAACCACAGATAGCCAAGTTAGAGATAAGGTTAATGCGACTAGATAAATTTATTTGTAAGAGTACTAACCTTAATAAAGAACAAGCCCAAGCCCAAATTCAAGCCGGCATAGTCAAAATTAATAATGACATCGTCTGTGATATCAAAGCGCAAGTTCATGCAAACAATCAGGTTAGGCTTGATAATCGTTTGCTCTATTTGAGACCGTTTCGCTATATCTTATTTCATAAGCCTGCTAATACTATTTGTTCCAACCTTGATGAAAATTATCCCTCCCTTTTTAACTTTCTCGATATTGAGTATCTTGATGAATTACATATTGTTGGCCGTCTCGATGTTGATACCACCGGCATGGTCTTGATTACCGATGACGGTCATTGGTCGTTTAATATCACAAGACCAGAAAAACAGTGTGTTAAAGAGTATCGAGTGAGCCTGTCTCAGACACTTGACGAGAGCGCAATTGAGCAATTTAAATATGGACTAAAGTTGCAGGGTGAGGCAGAACTTACTCTACCAGCAAGGCTGACTTTTATTGATGATAAGAATGTGGTGCTGGGTATTACCCAAGGTAAATTCCATCAGGTGAAGCGTATGTTCGCGGCTTTAGGTAATCGTGTTGTTCGCTTACATCGACAAGCAATAGGCTCAGTGACGCTAGATGTCGCTGAAGGCCAGTGGCGTTATCTCACTGAGGCCGAAGTTGCCAGTTTTAGTGCCCCTTAAGATTAGGAGAAACCTTGAAACAAGCGATTAAGGCTTATCATCTCGACGAAGAAGGTGATTGGGTTGCGGTGTTAGTCTGTGGTCATTTTCAACATGTGCGTCACAAACCCCCTTTTATCAATCGCCCTTGGGTGATTACAGAAGAAGGACGAAATAATATGTTAGGCCATCGTTTAAACTGCAAAAAATGCGATCTAGGTGTCGCAAAAGATGAAACGAATTGAGCTTAAATCTTTTTAGCTTTGTGCTTTAAAACCAATACGAAAGGCGCCCCAGTGTTTTCCGTTTACAAAAATAGGGGCAGAGACATCATGCATGACTTCTCCCGTATCCCGTTTATAAGTTTGTAATAAGAAACTTTGCTGATGTTTAGCACAACGAATGCCGGTCGCATCGTTAAACAAACGCTTTGTACGATTGTTTTGCATATCTTGTTGATAATCACCCGTTAGAGGTTGGCTGAAAATCTTGTTATGGGTCGGAAAATAGCCATTTACATCCACAGCACCGGCATAAATCATTGCGTCAAATTCCGCCAATAAAGGCTCTTGAATAGCGGGGAGTACTTGGTCGGTGAAGGCATCAAACTTGGTTGAATATTTGGCTGGATTGGTATTGGGAATCGCTTGATACTCATGATCAAACAGGTCCGTTAAACTAATTTCCAAATTAGCCACTTTATGGTCAAATAATTGCCCTATTTTTTGTGCCGTTAGTTGTGCTTGTGTACATAGGGTTTCGATCAGCGAGTGGGTATTGAATTGAGCTAAATGCCCAAAAATTGACTCTGTACTTTGCGATAATATATTGGCTTGTTTAGACACAGATTGCGTGTCTTTGCTGGTATCGAGTAAAAAGCTATGTAACTTAGTAATGGCTTGGGATATTTCATTTGAGCTTAGTTCTTGTTCTTGAAGTGCCAAACTGATTTGTCCGCTAGCATGTGAGGTATCTGAGCTTAGGGTATTGATCTGATTTAAGCTGGTTTGTAATGAACTCATGCTAGTGACAGCATGCATTGCCTGTTCGACCGTATTATTCATGACAAGGGCAGTTTGGCCTGTGTCACTCTTCATTTGATTCAATGTTTTCTCAATCTGATCAGTGGCTTGGGATGTTTTCGACGCCAATGCCCGCACTTCATCTGCGACTACGGCAAAACCCCGACCATGCTCTCCTGCTCGGGCGGCCTCTATGGCAGCATTTAGGGCTAATAAGTTAGTTTGTTCTGAAATAGAGTCGATAAAGTTCGTGATTTTTTGCACTTCTTGGGCGTTATTGGAAAGGGCATTAATTTTATTGGAAACATCAAGAATGGTGTGATGCAGACCATTGATTAGATCAAGATTAGTATCCACCACCGCCATTGAGCTAGAGCAGGCCTTACTGGTCGCTTTTGCCTGTTGTGATGCCAGAGCAGCATTGTCATTTATGGCCTTAGTATTGGAACTCATTTGCTCTGCTGCGGTAGCCAGGCTATCCACATTATCACCAGAATGATGAATCGCATTGGCTAATTGCTCGAGAAAGTAACCTACTTCAGCGGAATTAATAGCAAGCTCACTGGCCTTTAGTTCAATAGATTGACCTGCCAGGGTAATTTGTTGATCTTGGTACTGGCAGAGTTGAACCAGAGATTGGGAGTTGTCTTGTAATGCTAAGCTTTGCCTTAAGGTTGCTTCTTGCTTTTGTTGAGGGCCATATATAAAGAGTAAATGCGTAATAAAAACGAGCACAGCTGAACTGATAAAGATTAAAAAAACACCACTTATCTGAGTCTCCATCAGGTTAAAAATAAAGACCGAAAAGAGGCTAATGATCAGAGCGAGCATTAGATTAATGAAAATAGTGCGTGTAGACATCAAACTCATGATGGCACTCCATTTGTAAATAAATGATCACAATAGCCTCCTTTTAATTACAAATATTCACAATAAGACTTTAGTATTATCATTACTGATTGATTCCTATTTAAAAATTTCACACCCTAAAGTGAGTGGAGTTCACTTTCATGGTCTTTTTTTAAAGCCCCTTTTAAAGACCTTAATTAAAGGACGCTTTTTAATGGTTATTTATCACCCTCTTTTTTAGAGAAGCAAGAAGGTGACTTTAATGACTAACTAAGGACGACTAATTAAGGATGAGTAATTAAGGATGAGTAATTAAGGATGAGTAATTAAGGATAGCTATTACAATAGGTGGCAGGATTTCATATGATCAAGCTCAGCCGCTTTTCTTGGATTCTCTAAAAAGCTGTTAAAAATAAATAGAGTAAAAAGTAGCTCAAAAAACTGTAAAGCAAATAATGCTCTGTTTAAGGTTTGAATGGAGCAAGGATAGAAGGGAATGAGCCATATTATGCTTAAAGCACTAACTTAGTGCTGCAATCTAGGGTGATACTAGGATTTTTAAGTGTTAAATGGCTCGTTAAGTATTAATTGGCTCGTGAAGTGTTAAATGATTAGGAGAGTCAGAGTGATCAGTGCATATCATATCTACTTTATGAAGAGCAAAAGGCTAAAGCGCTTGATTCTCTTGTCAGGTTTTAGGTTATTTTTATGTTTGTTGTTCATTGGGTTGGCGAGTACATCATCTCAAGCTGATCAGGGTAGCATTCAAGCTGATAGAGCGCATTTAATTGGTGAATCACCTTGGCAACGCTGGAAAACCTCAGACAGTTTGAGTGTGTATTATCGGGACTATAAAGAGACAGGCTTAATCGAAATCAAAGCACAAGCAAGGTTGCAGTCTAGCTTATCCGGCTTCTTATTATTTTTACAAGATTATCCCTTGATTCCCAACTGGCTAGAAAATGCTAAAAGTGCGGATCTAATTGAGCAAACCAATGATACTGAAAACCTTTTTGTCACATCTTTTTATGGCATTTGGCCTGTGTCAGAAAGAGAGATGGTGATTCGCTCTCGTTATTGGCAAAACTCGGATTTATCGGTTGAACTTCAAGTGGAAGACGCTGCCCATGAAGTCCCTAACCCTGATCATGTTATTCGTATAAAAATTGAAAAAGCCCACTGGATTTTAACACCGCTTGCCCAAGGGAAGATAAAGATAAAGTATATTATCGTGGCGGATCCTATGGGGAAAGTACCACTTTGGATTGCCAACAAGGTCGCATTAAGGTCAATGTGGAACACACTTAATGCGTTAGAAACACAGCTCGCCTTATCTGTGTGGCAACACATGCCGATTCCAGGGATCATTGAGCCTGCTAGATAATGAGAAAACTGAAAAAATGAAAAAGCTAAGAGAGACAAGCTAATCCTAGGTGCCAACAAAAGTGATAATATAGCCCCATCTTTATTCGCCTAATAATCAGATCCTACTAGAACGCCATGACAGACAGCAAGAAACAAACCGCTTCAAAAAACAGAATTAGAGACTTGAAAGGTTTTGGGCCGAAAAGTGAAGAAATCTTCGCCAAAGTCGATATTCACAGCGTCGAAGATTTCATGAATGCAGAGCCTTTTGCGCTTTATGCCAAGTTAAAGCGTGAGGTAAAAGGCACAGGCCTTAATTCAATTTATGCCATCATTGGCGCAAGAGAAGATCGGCATTGGCAAGAAGTGGCCCGTACCCAAAAATCCGAAATACTCATGCGTTTAGATGATATGGGCCTAGCGCCAAAGTAAGCTAACTATTTTAAGAGAGCCAAAATGTACACGAATAAAGATTTAAACGACGCGATAGAGAAGGGTATTTTTACCCAATCTGCGGTTGATGAGTTTAGGCTCAGTGTTTCTAAAGAGAAGAATACCCCTTTGGTAGATGAAGAAAATTTTCGTTTAGTGGGGGGCTTTAACGACATTTTTGTCGTGATTGCCTGTGTATTAGTGCTTTTTTCGTCCCTTTGGATGATAGAGACAGCAAGCTCTGTTTTGAGTTATTTGATTTTTTCTGTACTGGCTTGGGGGTTGGCTGAGTTTTTTGTGCTTAAACGCAAAATGGCATTGCCAGCAATTGCCTTATTATTATCTTTTGTAGGTGGTGTCTTTGCCTTAGGTTTGGCGCTATTCGCTGATTTAGCGTTTGAGAGTGCTTCTGCCATTGCCGCTGCCATGGCTTCAATTGCGGCGCTTGTCCATTGGAAGCGTTTTCGAGTGCCTATTACTGTCGCAGCAGGTACTGCAGCAATGGTGACCCTTGTGATTGGATTATTGTTATCAAACTTTCCAGCGGCCCAAGATGCCTTATTAGTCATCTTATTTATTTGCGGGCTGATGAGCTTTAGCCTTGCCATGATATGGGATGCTCAAGATAGAAAGCGTATTAATCATAAATCCGATGTGGCTTTTTGGTTACACCTTATTGCAGCGCCTTTGATTATTCATCCTGTGTTTACTGGTTTAGGAATAAGTGAAGGGAGTCAAAGTATTGCGGGTATGCTGGTAATCATTCTGCTTTATTTGTTAATGACTGTGATTTCGTTAGTGGTCGACAGGCGAGCATTTATGGTCTCATCGCTTGCTTATGTCATTTATGCTATCTCTGATGTATTAGAGGCTTACGGGGATTTAAGTTATGGACTGGCTTTAACTGGGGTCTTGATTGGGAGCGCCTTATTATTACTCTCTGCCTTCTGGCAAAAAGCACGAGTGGCTTTGGTGGCTAAATTACCTGAGAAAGTGCAAGGTTTTGTGCCAGTATTACCAGGTGTCTTTCTATAAGGGCTAATAAAAGAGCGAAAAAACCGATAGACGTTAAAAGGATGGCAAATGTCTTCGATTCCAGCAAACAAAGCCGATTTATTATTAGCGATAGAAACTGCTTTTGATAAAATCTTTAAAGATTATCAAAGAATACCCCCAGAGATGAGTCGCATTCTAGGTGTTGAGTCAGGCCATAAAGCAGGTTTGATCAGCGTTTCTGATAGCTTGGCTTATCTCATTGGTTGGGGGCGATTAGTATTAAGCTGGCACCAACTTAAAGCTGATAATCAAGACGTCGATTTCCCTGCGACGGGCTTTGCTTGGAATCAACTCGGCGAACTTGCCCAGCACTTTTATCGTACTTATCAAGACTGGCAATACGATGAACTTTTACAAGAGTTTGAGTCAGTTACCCAGCAAGTCCTTGCTCTTATTGAAGCCTGTGATCCAAATAGCTTGTATCAAGCCGGTTGGTATAATGATTGGAGCCAAGGACGCATGATTCAATTAAACACCTCTTCCCCCATGAAAAGTATGCGCACTAAAGTGAGACGTTTTATTAAGGCTCAAAAAATCACTTAGCTTTTTTGAGTTGAGTTCATATCTTATTGTTTTCAAATAACTAAATTGAAAAATAATGAGTTATTTAAAAACTCATCTCTTTGCCTATCCTTCCTGAACCCATATTGATTTTTCTATTTTCTTGCAAAAAAAACGCAACTTTAAGGTGCATTTGATAAAAAATTAAATTATATTTCGATTTATCGAAACGATTGCGCAAACGTTTCGATGATGTGAAATAAGAGACACTTTACGCTTTGTTCCCCAAGAGCAAAGCGATTTTTTTAACAGGGTTAGGCTAGATAGATGAAAAAAAGTGCACTGATAAATGCGGATGTCTCACACTTGATCGCCTGTCTTGGGCATGGTCAAGAAATTACTGTGTGTGATGCAGGTTTGCCTATTGCAAAAGAGAGTCATCGTATTGATTTAGCCTTGATGCCAGGTGTGCCTGATTTTATTTCAACCCTGTCAGCGATATTGAGTGAGATGCAATTAGAAGGCGTGATTATTGCTGAAGAATTTGGTGCTCAAAGCCCTGAATTGCACGGCGAGCTTATGAGTTTAATTGCGAACGAAGAAATCAAATTAGATAAACCTGTTCAAGTGACATACGTATCCCATGAGGCGTTTAAGCTAAGATCTAATAAAAGTGAAGCTGTGGTGCGTACCGGTGAATTTACCCCCTATGCCAATATAATCTTACAGGCAGGGGTGGTCTTTTAATATTTGCTAAAGGCTTTAATGACTCTTTTCAGAGACTCTTTTAATGACTCTTTTAATGACTCTTTTAATGACTCTTTTAATGACTCTTTTTAGAGACTCTTTTAGAAAAAAAATAATAAATAATAAATAATAAATGATTAATATCTTATGAAGCAGCCAATTTTAAAACTGAATAAAATTGAGAAGTCCTTTCCTGGTGTAAAAGCTTTGGATGGCGCCAGTGTGAATGTTTATCCCGCTAAGGTTATGGCCTTATTAGGAGAAAATGGCGCGGGTAAATCGACTTTGATGAAGGTGCTAACTGGCATTTATCAAATGGACAGTGGGGCGATCGAATACCAAGGTAAAACTGTCAGTTTCACCGACCCTCGTCACTCACAATTAAGTGGTATTAGCATTATCCATCAAGAGCTCAACCTCCTACCTGAACTGACTATTGCTGAAAATATTTTTTTAGGGCGAGAGAAAACCAATCTATTTGGCGGTATTAATTGGCCAAAGATGTACCAAGAAGCGGATGCCTTATTAAAGCGTTTAAACGTAAAGCACAGTGCTCGCGAAAGACTGGGTAACTTAAGCTTGGGTGAGCAGCAAATGGTAGAAATAGCCAAAGCCCTGTCGTTCAAGTCCCAAGTGATCATCATGGATGAACCAACAGATGCGCTGACGGATACCGAAACAGAATCCCTATTTAATGTTATCAAAGAGCTGCGCCAAGAAGGGTGTGGTGTGGTCTATATCTCCCATAGATTAAAAGAAATCTTTGAGATTTGCGATGACATTACCGTGTTAAGAGATGGCAAATTTATTGCCGAAACCCCTGTTTCTAACATAGATGAAGAAAGTTTGATTGAGATGATGGTTGGCCGTCGTCTAGATGAGCTTTACCCTCGTATTGATGCTGGTAAAGGCAAGTGTTCATTGGCCGTCAAAAATCTGAATGCTGATGGCGTAAAAGATGTCTGCTTTAGTTTAAACCAAGGTGAAATCTTAGGGGTTTGTGGCTTGATGGGCGCAGGGCGTACCGAGCTAATGAAAGTGATATATGGGGCTTTAAAAAGACACTCAGGCGAGATTTTATTAGAAGGCAAGAAGATCAACCCCAGCTCTCCCAAACAAGCGTTAGATGCGGGGATCGCTTATATCTCTGAAGATAGGAAGGGTGACGGTTTAGTCCTCGGTCTTTCAGTCAAAGAAAATATGTCTTTATGCTCCTTGGTAAGCTTATCTAAGGGGTTACAGCTTAATCATAAAGAAGAAAGCGCATCCGTCGCAAAATTCATTCAATCCTTTAATGTCAAAACCCCCACTCAAGATCAAATTATTGGCAACCTATCTGGGGGGAATCAACAGAAAGTTGCGATTGCCAAAGGGCTGATGACAGATCCAAAAGTCCTGATTTTAGATGAGCCTACCCGCGGTGTGGATGTGGGCGCTAAAAAAGAGATTTACCAACTGATTAACCAATTTAAAGCGAAAGGCATGAGCATTATTTTGGTGTCTTCTGAAATGCCAGAAGTGCTGGGCATGAGTGATCGAATCCTGGTGATGCACGAAGGGCGAATCAGTGGCGAATTTAACACAGTGGATGCAAACCAAGAAAAGCTAATGGCCTGCGCTGTTGGTCGTAACCATAATGAGGTAACCCAATGAGCTTATTGAATAAACAAACGTCTTTAACCAATGGGTCGTTAGCAAAAAATACCCTGTTTAGTAAATCTTGGTTGATAGAGCAAAAGTCATTAATCGCACTTATCTTGCTAATAGCGATAGTGTCTTTTTTGAACCCTCATTTTTTTACCATGGGCAATATTCTTAATATTTTAAGACAGACTTCGGTCAACGCCATTATTGCTGTGGGCATGACATTGGTGATTCTCACCGCCGGCATTGATTTAAGTGTGGGCTCTATTTTAGCCTTATGCGGTGCTTTTGCCGCCACTTTAATTAGCTTAGAAGTGCCTGTCATGTTAGCCGTGCCCATTGCGTTATTTGCAGGGGCCGCCTTAGGTGCAGCAAGCGGAATTATTATCTCTAAAGGTAAGGTGCAAGCCTTTATCGCCACTTTAGTCGGCATGACTTTATTGCGTGGTGTCACCATGGTTTATACCGATGGTCGCCCCATTTCAACAGGGTTTACCGATGTATCAGACACCTTTTCTCTGATAGGTACAGGTTATGTTTTTGGTATTCCTGTGCCTGTTTGGCTAATGGTGATCGTCTTTGCCAGTGTTTGGTATTTACTCAATCACACCCGCTTTGGTCGTTATGTTTATGCGGTGGGAGGCAGCGAATCTGCTACCCGTTTATCTGGCATAAATGTGGATAGAGTCAAAATTGGGGTGTATGCCATTTGTGGTTTGCTAGCGGCTTTGGCCGGTCTCATTGTGACCTCAAGGTTATCCTCGGCACAACCGACAGCCGGTATGGGCTATGAACTCGATGCGATTGCCGCCGTCGTGCTTGGTGGTACCAGCCTCGCCGGCGGAAAGGGCCGCATTATGGGCACCTTGATTGGGGCACTCATCATAGGTTTTTTGAATAATGCGTTAAACCTCTTAGATGTGTCTTCGTATTATCAAATGATAGCCAAGGCTGTCGTCATTCTACTGGCTGTGCTGGTGGATAATAAAAACAAGTAAATCAAAGTTACCCTGGCATGGGGTCGAATTGGCGGCTCAATGACAGATCAAATAAGTCTAAAAAAGGTATATAGAATGAAAAAATTAGTAAGCATGGTATCTGCTGTTTTAGTGTCGGCTTCTGTTAGCTCAACAGTGTTAGCACAAGATACATTGGCGATGGTTGTCTCAACCCTTAATAACCCCTTCTTTGTGGCAATGAAAGGCGGTGCCGAAATCGAAGCATCTAAGCTGGGCTATAAACTGATTGTTTTAGACTCTCAAAATGATCCAAGTAAAGAGCTCGCAAACGTTGAAGATTTAACGGTGCGTGGTGTCAAAGCTATCCTCATTAACCCAACGGATTCGGATGCGGTATCCAATGCCATTCGTATTGCTAACCGTTCTAATATCCCGGTTCTGACCTTAGACCGTGGCGCGACCCGTGGTAAGGTTGTGAGCCATATCGCCTCTGATAACGTAGCGGGCGGTGCAATGGCGGGTAAATACATTGCCGATAAATTAGGTGCTAACGTTAAAGTGCTACAACTAGAAGGTATTGCAGGTACATCTGCCGCCCGTGAACGTGGCCAGGGTTTCATGCAAGCGGTGGACTCAAGTAAGATGAACCTACTTGCTAGCCAACCTGCTGATTTTGATAGAGCAAAAGGCCTAGATGTAATGGAAAACTTGCTTGCAGCTAACCCAAATGTAGAAGCGGTTTTCGCCCAGAATGATGAAATGGCATTGGGTGCGCTACGTGCCATTAGAGCCTCTGGTAAAGATGTCATGATTGTCGGTTTTGATGGAACAGATGATGGTATTGCAGCGGTTGAACGTGGCTTGCTAGCGGCGACTGTTGCTCAACAACCTACATTAATTGGCTCTTTAGGCGTTACCACAGCGGACAAGTTGCTAAAAGGCGAAAATGTGGCTGAGAACATTGCGGTACCGTTAAAGATTATTGCTAAATAAGCCTTTAGCAAATTAAACATGAGAGAGGGGCTTTAAAGCCCCTTTTTTATTGATAGAAATGAATCGAAAAGTCAAAAAATTTACAGGTATCACGCTTTTAACTCTGTAATAGATACAGGTTAAATAGTGACTATCTTTTTGATATTCGGTACTTTTATCCTACAAACTCCATTAAGTTTGTAGAAACTGGGTATACTGGTCTCACTGGGTAATTTGATTGAATCAAGCAAGCAGAACCCTTCAAGAAGTTTAAATAAGGCTAATGAATGGCAACAATTAAAGACGTAGCAAAACATGCAGGCGTATCCACTTCGACTGTTAGCCATGTGCTCAATAAAACACGTTATGTCAGTGACGATGTATCAAAACGTGTTTTAGACTCAGTGGCGGTGCTACGTTATGCACCATCTGCTTTGGCTCGCAGCCTAAAGGTTAATAATACTAAGACCTTTGGTATGTTGGTGACCACCTCTGCAAACCCCTTTTTTAGCGAAGTACTAAAAGGGGTAGAAAGACGCTGTTACGAGCAAGGCTACAACCTTATCTTATGTAATACCGAAGACGACCTTGATCGTATGCATGCTAATCTAGATACCTTGCTGCAAAAGCGCGTAGATGGACTTTTGCTTATGTGCAGTGAAGTAAATATCGAAGGCTTTAGTTTGTTCTCCCATCATAAACCCATACCGACTGTGGTGATGGACTGGGGACCGACGGATTTTCCTTGTGACAAAATTCAAGATAATTCCCATCATGGGGGTTATTTAGCCACTCAATATCTTATTGAAAAAGGCCATAAAGACATCGGCTGCATCACAGGTGTATTAGATAAACAAACAGCCATGCAACGTTATTCTGGCTATTTAGAAGCCATGAAAGAAGCCAAACTAACAGTGAATCAAGATTGGGTTGCCACTGGAGATTTTGCCTGCGAAGGGGGGGAGAAAGCCTTTTTAGAAATCTATGACAAAGGCCCTTTGCCAACGGCTTTATTTGTTTGTAACGATATGATGGCCATGAGTGTGATTAACGCTGCCAGTAAAAAGGGCATACGCGTACCTGATGATCTTTCGATAATTGGATACGATGATATTAACCTTGCCAAATACATCACTCCTTCACTTACCACCATAGATCAACCTAAATACGATTTAGGTAAGCAAGCTGTAGATATGCTACTGAAAAAAATTGAAACTAATTCGGATAACAACCAAATCGTTGAGCTTGAGCCTTGTCTGGTGGAGCGAGACAGTGTGAAAGCTCTTTAAAGGGTCTTTAAAGAGTCTTTAAAGGCCTTTTAAAAGTCCCTTTAAAAGGCATTTAGAATCCATCATAAACATATGAAATGAGGCGTTATTATGTCAGGTGAAACGAATCTCGATACCTTGCTTTCAAGCATGCAACCTAATGTATTAGCGCAAGACTATGTTTTTTGCACCCTCCAAAACACTGACCTTGCTAGTTGTCTTAGTATGAAACCTATCGCTACCTTTATGGAAGAGGAAGGCCTCACTCTCGTGCTAGAACAGGCTATGGCAGATAGCCACAAGCTTGCTTATGACTCGGTTTTTCGCTGTATCACACTCACCATCCACTCTAGCCTAGATGCGGTTGGCCTCACCGCCGCCGTTGCCACTAAACTTGCCGAAAATAATATCAGCGCAAATGTGATTGCCGCTTATTACCACGACCATATCTTTGTTCAAAAAGAGAAAGCAGACGCAGCGATGCAGGCGTTGAAAAGCTTTTAGTCCTAATTCTTTATTACTGATATCAGTAGATTGACGTTTTGTAGATTTAATAAAATATTAGAAGGGAAGAATGAGCATATTAAAGGCAAGCAACAAAGATGTAGAAGAGATTGCAAACATCATTAGTGAGTCCAACAAAGATGTTGCCATCACCTTTAACCTTAATCTAGATAACAACCCAAAGCACCCGTCTTTTTGTGATGCTAACTGGGTAAAAGCCGACTTTGAACGAGGCGAGGAATACTTCTTATATAAAGAAGGTGATCAGCATGTTGCCTGTGTCGCTTTTGAAAATCCAAGACTCGGTGTTGGCTATTTGAATCGCCTTTCTGTTTTACCTAAATACCGCTGCAATGGCGTAGGTGAGGCTTTAGTGCAATATGTTATTCAATACGCTCGAACTAAAAAAATCACCCGAGTTAGCATAGGTATTATCGCGGAGCATCATAAGCTCAAAAACTGGTATCTCAAACTAGGTTTTAAAGAAGGGGATATCAAAACTTTCCCGCACTTGCCATTTGATGTTCAGTACTTACATTTCAATATTTAGCGCGTGCTTTAATAAGTTTCCCTTCTTTCTATCTTCTACATGTAGGAATAAATAGAGTTGAGCTTCTGCTCAACTTTGTTCCTAAACGGTAGCCAAGCTACCTAATATGAGTTACCACGAAGGATCGTGGGAACTAGAAGTGTTTTCTTATAGGCTTCTATTGCGCTCATTCATCGATTTTTTCTAAAAGCCATGCTACCAAGTATGAGTTCACGTGAAGGTTCATGGAGGAGCTAGAAAGTTTATTGCCCTAGTACGAATTAGAGCTTTTGTGAACCCAGAAAGAATGCTTATTTGATCATCTGTTATGATCTTTTTATACAATGGAGAGCCCCCATATTTTCGACTACAATTTTAATCAAGAAAACTAAGTACAATGAAAAATACAGGGAGGTAATCACTTTTAATTTGAAGACCATTACATGTTAAAACCTCTTATCATCTTACTTATCACACTATTCAGTTCATTATATTTACATGCACAAGATAGGCCTGTATTTCGTATTGCTACCGAACATTACCCTCCCTATGAAATGAAAGATTCACCTACAGGACTAAAAGGGTTTGATTATGATGTCATGGTAGAAATTTTTTCACGTTTAAATTATGAAATAGAAGTAGAGTTTTTACCTTGGAATAGAGTCCTAGCTTACGCTAAACATGGCAAAGTTTTAGGTATTCTTACCTGTGCCTATAAAGAAGATCGTAATGATTTTATTGTGTTCTCTGACCCTATCAGTAAAAGAACTGACGGCTTTTATATGCGCAATGGGTTTAATGGCTTAATACCCAATACTCTAGAAGACCTAAAGGGTCAACGAGTAGCTTCTGTTAGCGGTTATACTAGTTTAAAGCAACTTGCTGAATTAAATATGAATCCAATTGAAGTGCTCAATACAGAATTAGCAATAGGTATGTTGAAGCGAAATCGTTATGATTATTTGCTTTTAAATAAGCAATCAACTGACTTTATCATAAAGCAGCTTGGGCTTAGCAATGATTTTAAATTCTATCCAATTGTCGATGAAGCGTTTTACTTCTGCTTTTCTCGTAAATATAAAGGTGTTAATAGGATTCTAGATGAATTCAATAAAACATTAAAAGAAATTAGGTTAGATGGTACTTATAAGAAAATACATGATAAATATCGTTACTTTGATATAAATTAAACAAGACCTCCTCACTAAATATGTTTGATTATTTTGTCTTTTTCCCATGCTTTGCTTAGGAATGCATAGGGTTGAGCTCCTGCTCAACTTTGTATCATAAATAGTAGCCAAGCTACCTAATATGAGTTACCACCAAGGATCCTGGGAATTAGGCAAAAACCTATTACAATTCATGCGATCAATTCTATTTATCACGCCTCATTAATAATGCGTTATTCCCCCTATTTCCTTTTATTTCGATCAAATATATTAGCTCTAAAGCAGCTGCTAATGAGTGGGATTGGGTTTAACTCTCTTTTAATTTCCTCTCAATTATTCCTCAATCATTAGAGCTGATGTTCTATTTATAATGAAATATTAAGGAGAATAATCGGTGGAAACAATAGCCTTAAAAGCCTGTAACTCAAAATATGTCTGTGCTGAGAATGCAGGTAAATCAGCACTCATCGCTAATCGAGAACGTGTTGGTGCTTGGGAAACTTTTAAAGTGATTCCGCTAAAAGGGAATAAGTTTGCACTACAAGCCTGTAATGGAAAATATGTTTGTGCTGAGCGTAAAGGGGCAAATTCACTGATTGCAAATCGAGACAAAGTCGGTGCTTGGGAAACCTTTGAATGGGTGAATAAAGGTAACAGAAAAGGATTTAAAGCAGGTTGTAATGGAAAGCATGTTTGTGCTGAAGGCGGCGGGGCTAAAGCCCTTATTGCAAATCGAGATAACTTTGATGTTTGGGAGAGCTTTGATGTCATAGAACTCAATTCTGATGCGCTAAAAGCCTTAGCTAAAAAGGGTAAGGAAGCCACAGCAGAGCGTGCAGGTACAGATGAGAACATGATGAATGAGCAAACAATGACATTAGGGAAAGACTTTAAATAAGTAAGACCATTGTCACACTTTGGAACATCCTTATTAGCATTTTAAATCAGGCCCACATGCTAATTTGAATCTTCAATATTATGACTAACTATATTTGACTCACTCAAGGATGAGGAATCAAAATGCTCTTTTATAAAACTGCATGAGGTTTTACTTAGCGTGTTTTCAAAGTAATAATTGAAGCGAAGTGCGAAGAGAGGTTAGAAAAACTAGCCTGTTGAGATGCGGTAGCCATTGTTGATTTTGGTTGCCTCTAAGAGTTTTTCAAAGGTTTTATCATCTCCTAATATATTACGTTTTACGGCTGTCCAAGTTTCGTTTGTGGGCCCAAAGCGGCTAACCCATTCATTTCTTTCATCGTCGGTTAATGTGTAAATGAGGGTGCCTTGGTCTTCGAAACTTTGAGTACAGGCTTTTCTAATTTTGCTGACACTGTCTAAATGCTGCCTAAATGTTTTCTCAGATGCGTCTTTGAGCACTAATTTTAAATCCGTGGGTAGGGTGCTATACCATTGCTGGCTCACCACCGCCATCCAGCCATCATACACACTTTGAATCTGTGAAATGCTGCCAATGTGCTCGCGTAAACCGAGGGGGCCGTTATGTAGACCAATGATACTGGGGTCCATGGCATGAATTCTGCCAGACTTCGCCATACGTGAGACATTTAGCCAATCCACGTCCACAGGTGATGCTTCTGCTAATTGGTAAAATGTTTTAAGAGAATGACTATTGGGAACTCTAAAGATAACCCCTTGCAGTTCATCGGGCCTTTTAATCACGTTAGGGTTTTTCATGGTGGTACTTACTGTTCGTGAACCGGGTAAATAATGGAATAAAATATCTAATTTACCTTGAGATTTAATTCTTTTAATAATGAGGTTTTTCCAAGTATCAGAAGTGACGAGGTTTAAATAGTCTTGTTCTTTAGATGACCAAAAAGGGATATTAAGAATATCTAGTTCAGGGGCCGCTGGTGCCAAATTTGAAACTGAAACTAACGCAGCAGAGATAGCGCCTCGGCTCACTTTTGCCATCAACTCATGACCTGTACCCAGAACACCAGTATCTTGGATATCGAGATAAATTCTACCGGAGGACATTTCTTCAATATTTTTTTTCAACTCATGGTGCATATGGGGGCAAAATTGGTGATCTTGAGTTGAATAGGGGGAAGCATAAACCATGATGTAATCAGCATTTGCTCGCATTGCATTTTCTTTTTCATTGCTCAACGGGCTATCCGCTAGCAAAGGATGGCTAGTATATAGTGCGGCGCATCCACTGCCTTTTATAAGCCTTGAAATCCAAAGGCGTCTTGTTTTATCCATTCCGCTCCCGTTATCAAAGATGTTTAAGCTTATGTCAGTATAGCTAAGCTAAATGTGATTGCGCTAAGGCAGGGCTAATAACCTAAATAATGCTGCTCTAGTTCTTTGTATTCTGATGTTTTCTTATAGGCTTCTATCGCGTTATCGTATTTATCAACTTGATCTACTAAGTTGCCAGCATGAGGAAAGGTGATATAGGCTGGGGTGGTATTTAACGGAGGTGAGAGCACCTCAACTTGATCTAATAAACCAAGCTCTCTTAATTTGTATGCCGATGTTAAATCATTCTCGATATAGGCATCTATGCGGTTTGCTAAAAGCATTTTGATTGCCTGTTCTATTTGATTTACCTCTTCAAGTTTCGCCCAAGGCTGCTTGCGGTAATACTCAAATTTTTCATCCACTCGCTTGTCACGATAAAGGGCGATGTCGTACTTACGCATGAATGCTTCTAAATCTCCCGAATATTGAACCTTCTTACCTTTAGCTTTAACCAAGACATTTTTTTGATTAATAATATAGGACTTAGGAAAGGTCATATATTCAGAATAATCTCCTTTATCCAGCACAGTCATCATTAGGTCGCACTTACCACTTTTTGCATGACTGACTACTCTCATCCAAGGGCTGTATATAAAGGTTAGCTTCCAATTTAATTGCTTGGATACGCCTTGAAGAATGCGCACGGCAAAACCATCTGGCTCATCTTCATTATTTAGCATGGTTTGAGGGGGGAGTTGTAATGAGCAAACCCGTACTTCATTTGTCTTTGCTAAAGATGTTGAGCTAATAGTGAAAAGGGTGGTTACTAAGGTGATACTTGAAAGTGTTTTTTGGGCTAATTTTTCGAGATTCATAAAGACATTCTTTCTAACTTTTTTAATTATTTTTCTGCTGTCTTTATTATTCTAACGTGTCTCATTGTAAGTTTTTTGTCAGATTTAACGCATTTAGTGCTAAGTTCGGTTTGATTTTGACCAAGGCATCTCTGTTTTTAACCATTCCATAAATACTTTTAAGCGGGCTAGTTTGGCAGGGTGAGGGTCATAAACCATCAGGGAACCTGCGATTAAGTCACCTCTTCTCAGTCTTTACAGAAAAAGCATCACACAAGGCGTTACTTTGACGTAATGTAGGTACCTTTCGAGAAGTAACAACACAGGGTGTTACTTTTTCTGAAAGACCCGAAGGGCGTGGTCTAAAAGCCCTATTTTTACGTTGAGGACCTTATCAATAGAATAACTATTAAGTTGCGCTCCTCGCCATAAATCTAGAGACTTTTATCCACACGCTGAGGCGGGAGGACTTATTCGCAGGTTCCCTAGTCTTTAGTAAATCATTGTGTGTATAAGCTGAATCTTTAAGCTATTTGTAGCCAATTGAACCCTTATATTAATTGAGAAATATTATGAGTTGAGCAGATGATAATTCTCATGCTTAGCGCTAGAAGGTTAGCAAGCAATTCATTAATATTTAGCTCTATCTATTAGAAACAAACATTAGCCAACGACTAGAAGGATCTTATGAAAGCATTACTTATTATTGATATGCAAAAAAGCCTGTTTAAAACACCGAGACATGATTTTAACGGGGTCGTAAGTCGTATTAATACCTTAGCCGATGAGTTGCGAAAGGCGGGTGGTCTGGTGATCTATATTCAACACAATGGCGCTAAAGAAGACGATTTGTTAGAAGGTTCCCAAGGTTGGGAGATAATCGATGAACTTGATAAAAGTGAGACGGATTTTAGGTTAACCAAGACAGCCTGTGATGCCTTTTATCAAACTGAGTTGGAGGCCCTATTAAAATCCAAGGGAATAACCGAGGTGGTTATTACAGGTGCTGCAACTGAGTTTTGTGTTGATACCAGCTTACGTGCTTGTTTAAGTAAGGGCTTTAATGTGACGGCGATCTCTGATGGCCATACCACGGCAAATAGAGAGCATTTAAGCGCTGAGCAGATAATTAAACACCACAACTGGAGTTGGGAAAATCTGATTATCCCCAATGTGGATATTAAAATAGTGACAGCCTCTGAGGCGATTGAAACACGTAAGTTTTAGGTTTTTATAGGGTCATTGAGCTTATCAGGACAAGCGTTGTATCTGTGTAATTTGCTGAGGAGGTTTGGTTGAAATGAAGCGTTTTCCTAGTCTCAAGCGAGATATAAACTCAATGCCTGAGTTTGTTCAAGCCGCTCTCGTTGCCAATGCTTTGGAGGCAGACTTTAACGCGCGCCCTGCTTATCAACAGAATGACTATATTGGCTGGATTAATCGTGCCAAACGTGAAGGGACAAAAATGAAACGCCTTCAGCAAATGCTGGCGGAGCTAAGAAAGGGTGGGATATACATGAATATGGCACACCCAGCCTCTTCAAAACGTTAGTTGCTATTACTGAGAAGCATCTTTTGCTGAAAATAATGACAGATGAGTTGATAAAAGCGTGTCACATGGGCTGGTTTTTCGGCCATAAATTGATGCAAAAAATAAAAGTGCCAAGCCCTTCCTCTGGTTTCTGGTAATAGAAGTTCAAGCTTTTGCCCTAGCAGATGAGGTTGCATGAGAAACTCTGGCAATATGGCAATGCCCATATCATTTAACACCATCTCTAAGGCGGTATTTGGTGTATTGGTTTTAGCAAAATGGTTAAGCTCAAAAGAAAAAGCGGTATTCTGTTTAATATCCATTAACTGTAACTTGTCATGTTGCCAAGGGGTGGCAATAAACTTGTGTTGAGTGAGATCCGATACTTGGTTAGGAGTGCCATGTTGCTTGATATAGCGTGGAGAAGCACAAAAGCGTTCGCTTACCTTGCCAATGGATAAAGCGCGATAATTTGAGTCTTTCAAATCCCCTCCAAAAATCGCCGCATCCAGATTATGTTCGATGAGATCTTGCCAGCGACCGTTTACCAATATCTCAGGGCTTATTAGCGGAAATTCTGTACACAGCTGAGCCATGGCAGGTACGACAATATTCTTCTCAAAAAAGGGTGGCACTGATACGCGAAAACTGCCACTGGGCTGTTCTTTTTCACTGTCTAATTCTGTGAGTGTCATGCTTAATTGTTCGCTGAGTAACTCACTTTTCGCTAAGAGCTTTTCGCCAACTGAAGTCAGTACCACGCCACGAGTATTTCTTACTAAAAGTTGCTGATCAGTTGCGGCTTCCAGCCGTTTAATCTGCTGGCTAATGGCAGATTTGCTCAACCCCAGCTTTTTAGCCGCTTGGGTAAAAGAGCGCATTTTGGCTACTTCAACAAAGATAAGTAAGAGAGGAGCAAGTTTAATTGTATTCATGGATTTTATGCTTCTGTGTGCATGCTTTTGCATTTCGACTTTATTGTTCATAAATATAAACACTGAGTCTATTTTATGGTTATTGTTTAATAATCTTTGTGTTTCTAAACTAAGTCAACTTTATCGCGCTTTGAGCGCTTTTTAACACTTAGGAGTAATACGAATGACTTGTTTAGTGATTGTTGAATCAAACTTAATCGACCTTGAAGAGCTAGCTAAATACAGTGAGCAAGCCGTGAAAACGCTTGCTGCTTTTGATGGGCACTTTATTACCAAAGGGGATGTGGAAGTACTTCACGGAGAAGCGGCCTTTGGGAAAAAAGCGGTTATTCAGTTCCCAAATAAAGACGCCGCTCGTAATTGGTATGAAAGTGATGCATACCAAGCACTTATTCCGCAGCGGGAGAAAGGCATGAAGAGTCAGTTCCATTTGGTTTAGTCTTGCACTTGCTAGAAAATGAGTGCTTTCCTTTTATCTACTCTCTTTATGATTTTTATAAAGGGAGTGGATTAATTTAAATCTTGTTTCCTTGTTTCCTTGTTTCCTTGTTTCCTTGTTTCCTTGTTTCCTTGTTTCCTTGTTTCCTTGTTTCCTTGTTTCCTTGTTTCCTTGTTTCCTTGTTTCCTTGTTTCCTTGTTTCCTTGTTTCCTTGTTTCACTTGGTTTCCTTGATATTTTACTAAAAGCCTAGTTAATGTTTAATTAGGCGAACTGTGTATCAAAGTCTGCAAATAACTAAAGGATATTAGGTATGAGCGTTAATAATGTTGTTTCTGATAAGGGTTGGATAGATGTCGTTTTGTCACTATTAGATTGGCCTTTTCTTTTTTTCGTTGGTATTAGTGTATTCGTTTGGGTATTTAGAGCCAACATAGTCAGCTTATTAGGACGAGGTGATATTCAAATAAGTTGGGGAGAGAATCGGCATATCAAGCTGACAGAAATATCAGAAGGTGTTGATGAAGAGCTTGATCCTTTGAAAGAAGAGCTGCAAGTACTCAAAGAAAAGGTGGCAAAGTTAGAGTCGACTATTATGAAGGCTGATAATCCTCAGGTTAAAGTGGTTGAAGTACCTGATGAACTCAGTATTGAGCAAAAAGAAATCGCAAAGCGTACGATGATTTCAGAATTACTAAATGGAAGGTATCGTTGGCGGTCCATTGAGGTTCTATCGAAAAAAGCTGGCATTGATGAAAAAGAGACTTTAAATATTTTAAGGGCATCCGTTGCCGATATTGTTTTAAGTACAGGTAAGACGGGTAATCAGATTGCTCGGCATATCACAAGATAATGAGCACCTAAAGCGTTTGTGAAACCTGGTTCTGATGGCATTATTAGAGCATTATTAGGTATGGCTTTAACGATTTTCTCGTAAACACAGGAAGCTAACATGATACAACTCATCCTACTATTGCTAGTGGCCTTTGCTATTTTGATGCTGCTAAAGATGGCTAAGAACACGAAAAGCCAAAAAGCGACCTTGGAGGAAGCTAGAACAGTGGGTTTGCAGGAGGCGAGCCTTCACATCAATAACCCCATATTGTTGGAAGATTATTCTCAAGCTAAGGGGCTGGAGATGGAAGTATTAGCCTCATTTATCGAAGACGGGAAAATGCCTTATTACCTTTGGTATCAATATACCTTTGTCGAAAACCGTGAGCTTGTCCATGCACGAAAATAGGCTTTAATCTTCATTTTAATTGGTGCGAATTTTTGTTAATCTTCAAAAGCTCGCCAAAGCATTCGTGTCCGCGAAAAGGGCTGCGCCCGGCATAGAAACCTTATTTTATTAACCTTTTTCTTTCTGAGGGCGGACACAGATAATGAGAAAGAGGTCTTTATGAATACTCCCTTCAGGCTCAACCTTGAGCAGCAAAAAAAGCGTGCAAAAGAGTTACTAAAAAGCTTTGATAAACACGACGTCGAGGCGATTGAACGCTTTGTCGAACACCACCCTAAATTGCGTTTTAAAGAAGCCAGATTAGAGGTTTTTTCTGCCAAACTCACCGACGCTCAGCTCGTCATTGCTCGTGAATTAGGGTGTCAGACCTGGTCACAATTACGTCATCACATTAGCTTGATGGGCGCCTTGCAAAGACAAATTGATCAGACTGATAAGGTGGATGATGAAGCGGAATCTTGTCTGCATATTCGCTGTGGTTCTGATATTGAAAAAGCCCTTAATCATGCTGGCTTTAGGGGGGCATTTTTAGAGTTTTCTGACCCTTTTTGCGTAGGTCCTGTTACCTATGATTATGACCTTGAGCAAAGGGCACATTTTTTATATGAAAGTTACTGTAAAGAGTATATGGAGCAAGATTATGCTCAGGTACTGGCAGATTTAAGCCTCCGTTTTAAACGGCTGAAAGCGAGTATTAAGGGGGATCAGCATGTGGTGCTCTGGTTTGAACATGACCCTTATGATCAGTTTATCCTCATCTATATTCTCAGTTTTTATCACCGTTTTGGCTTGCCTAATAAACTTTGGTTGGTCACCACTAATGCTTTCCCAGGAGGGGCGAGATTTCAAGGTTTAGGACAATTACCCCCAGAAGGATTACGTTTGCTTTGGCAAACTAAGCAAGCTGTAACACCTGCATTATGTCAAGAAGCAGATAGGCATTGGGCTGCTTTTACCCATCCCAACCCGCAAGTATTTCATCAATATGTGCAAGGGCTTGCTGTCAGTCATTTACCTTACTTTAAAACTGCCGCATTAAGGCAATTACAAGATCAACCCATACAAGCAAATCAGTTGCCGTTAACCCAGCAATTCATCCTAGAATTATTGTCTGAATCTGGGGCTCAAACTGCGGGACACTTGTTTAGACATGTCATGACTCAAAAAGAGCCTTTGCCTTTTTTAGGAGACATCATGTTTTGGCATATTTTACAGAAGATGGAAGCATCTGATTTGGTTCAGTTCGCTGATATGCCTGAGCATTGGCCTAAAACCCTGATCAGGCTTAACTAAATTTTGCTTAGCGAAATTTTTCATCGCTAGATTCTTTGTTGCTAAACCCTCATCGTTAAACTCTTCATTTCTAAATAACCCAATGAGCTCTTAATTGAGCTCATTTTTATCCTCTTTTTTAGATTTTCTTTCTGCATTCGCTTTTCCATTTAAAGGCGCGTCTTTCGGCTTTAGATGGGAGGAGGTTGGTTTTTTTTAAGTGATTTGATCATAAAAATTTAACCTGTTAGATCAAGAAAATGCTTACTTTTAGGTATTTTTAGATAAGTTGCTTACGCAAATTTAACAAAAAGATGCTTAACTTCACATTATACTAATATTAACTTTTATTGATTTTTTCAGTGCCCTACATGGATGTTTTTGGCTAATCGCAACTTTTTATAAGTATTTAGCAGATAAAATAGGTGTACAGCATGTTTGAAAATCTTAGTTTTAGAATAAAGCTCACTATTTTACTTTGTTGCACGATAACAGGTTTTATCCTTGTTACCTTGGTCTCGCTTAATGGTTTGCAAACTCAGCAAACCACTTCCAGTCGATTACAAACCCTCTCTAATATCGAAAGCAATTTAGATTCCCTTGCCTTTTCTATGATGGAAAAACACGATGGCATGTCTGTCATTAATGATGAGAATTATGAGGCTTATATTGAATCGATTAATGCTAATAAGGAAAGCTACTTAAGCAGTCTGCAACAGGATATTGAGAATATAAAAACAGAGCAGGGGCGTAATGAGCTTGATCGTATTAAAGCGAGTCTCTTGAGCTATTCAGATTCCTTGATCAATATTATTGAGCAAAGGCACCTTTTAGGCTTTGATCGAAAGTCTGGCATAAAAAACCGAGTACAAGCACAAGGTGATATTGTGTTGGGAGAAATTGCTTTTTTAAGCCTGGTAAAACGTGAGTTTGTGCGGGTTCGAGAAGCCGAGAAAATTTATATTTTTGAAACTACTGCTGACAACAAAGCCATATTGGAAGAAACGTTTGAAGGTTTTATTAAACGTATTCAAAACTTCGGCTTAGAAGAGAAATTTGGTCCTAATATTGATTTATATTTAGTTGAAATTGATAAGTTAACTCAGCAATATCAAGCAACACAGGCTGCTGAAGCAGTTTTCCTAGATCAAAAGACGCTCTTCTTAACTAATCGCACTTCCGTATCTGATTATCTAAAGAGTTTAACTCTGGAGGCTGAAAGCTTAGCGAATAAGAGTTTTGATAATGCCAGCTATACCTTAATTTTAGTCAGTGTTTTGGTTGCCGTATTCTCTGGTTTGATTATGCTTGCGATTGGTAAAAGTGTGAATCGAACCTTAGGCGAAATAATTCGTGATTTAGTTAAAGTAAAAGAGGGAGATCTAAAGGTAAAATTAGCGATTAATAACAAGCGTAATGATGAATTTGATGCCTTATGTGGTTCAGTAAATGATATGTCAGAAGGTTTAAATACTGTGGTCAGTGGCGTGGTAACAACCACAACGGATGTGAATGAAAAAGTCGCAAACCTTCATCAAGCGGTAAATAATATTGCTGATAGTAATCAATCCATTAATACACAAACCCGCTCTCTGGTCGTTGCTACAGAAGAAATCTCTACCAATATTTCTAACATCTCGGATACCACTGACAATTTAAGTAATCAGTCTAAAGACACCTATGAGTCAGCAAAAAGTGGTGCGAAAACAATGGAAGAGGCTCTTCATAATCTTTCAAAAACCACTGAGTTTGTGAATAAAACGGGTGATCAGCTTAACGAGCTGGGACGTTTATCCTTGGATATTGATAGTGTTATTTCCATGATTAATGATCTCGCTGAGCAAACCAACTTGTTAGCATTGAATGCGGCCATTGAAGCAGCAAGAGCGGGTGAGGCGGGCCGAGGTTTTTCTGTGGTAGCCGATGAAGTAAGGGCCTTGGCAGAAAAAACCGTGGATGCCACTGCTAGAATTACCGATATTGTTGGCACTATACAGACGTCAACAAACTCTGCTATTACCACCATGAAAACAGGCCAAGAGAATCTGTTAGCCATTGAAGCATCAGGTGAAAAAGCCGAGAAAGTCATGCGTGAAATTGAAAACCTTGCTAAAACAGGGGCAGAATCAGCGAATAACATGGCTCAATCTATTTTAGAAGTTTCTAAAACGGCAGTCTTGATGAATGATGATATGGATAAGATAGCTCAGCAACTACAGGTAGATACTTACTCTATTTCAATTATTTCAGATAACACTGATCAGATTTATCAATTAGTTGAGCATTTGGATAAAAAAACCAGCGTTTTTGTGATTGAGCAGTAATTTGTTTATCTAGGGAGCCTGCGATTAAGTCCGACCATTCAGTGTATGGATAAAGTAACCTATTGTTTTATTTAAGTTAGCTCAAGGATGAGCCTTTAAGCCTTTGTCTCAAACTTGACTGCCCTTTAATATTTAATTCTTTCATCTCTTATGCTTTTTCCTGTTCTATTTTTTTCTAGATAGGGGATACTAGTTAGGCTTCATTTTAAAAGTATCAATAGGATCTAAGCATGAGCATTAAAACAGCCATAGTGGGTTATGGCTTTTCAGCAAAAACTTTTCATATTCCTTTTATTACTACTTCTGATGCGTTTTGTTTTGATAGTGTGAGTAGCTCTCAAAAGGCGTCTGTTATAAAGGACTGGCCTGAGGTCAATCATTATCAAACTGCAGAAGAGATGATCACTCAATCAAATTCGGACTTGGTCATTATTACTGCCCCCAATGATGTGCACTATGCTTTAGCCAAATTAGCCCTAGAGCAGGGGAAGCATGTGTTAATCGAAAAACCTTTTGTGACTCGCTCACAAGAAGGTGAAGCCCTAATTAAGCTTGCCCAAGAGAAAGGCTTGTTACTGAGCGTGTATCAGAATCGTCGTTATGATGGCGACTTTTTAACGGTAAAACGTCTCATTGAGGAAAATAAGTTAGGCGAGGTGAGAGTGTATGAATCGCACTTTGATCGTTTTCGCCCTGATGTCCAAGAGCGCTGGCGAGAAACCGCAAGCGATGGCGGCGGTATTTTGTATGACCTTGGGCCTCACTTATTAGATCAAGCATTAACCTTATTTGGCTTGCCTAAAAGCTTGAGCGCAAGCTGTAAACAAATGCGAAAAGGGGCAAGTGTTACTGACTACTTTCATTTAACGCTGCATTATCCTGAGTGTGAAGTCATTTTAGTCGCCAATCTTTTTTGTCCTGGCCCTAATCTAAGGTTCCAAGTACAAGGCGATAAGGGAAGCTATGTAAAATACGGGCTTGACCCTCAAGAGGATTGCTTAAGAGCCGGCGAACTTCCCTTGGGTAACCATTGGGGTTCTGAAAGATTATCTGAATATGGCAAGTTTTATGATGCTGAAATCGCTGAATTGATCCCTACAGAACAAGGTTGTTATCAGAACTTTTTTGCCGACCTTGCTAAGGCCATTGAAAGTGGTAACCATGCTTTAATGGGAGCGGAGCAAAGTTTAAATACCATTAAACTGATCGAACTTGCTTTAGAAAGTGAAGCGAAAGGTCAGCGTCTCCCTGTAGACTTTAGGTAAACTAGGTCTTTTTTAACCCGCTATCTAAAGTGTAACTAGGCTTATAGTGTCTTCTCTCTTAGTTATTAGAAATGTGATTTAGTGTATAGAGGCGTGATTTTATGAGCTCTGACCCTAACTTGTCTCATTTGGTTAGCCAGTCTTTCTTCGTTAGAGAGGCTGGCTAAGGTGATACTTGTTTTAACTCTTCTTCTTGTTGATTGATTAAAAAAGCCAGTTTACGTACTCCATCTTCTCGGGCTCTCATATCCTTTTCGCTAAAATTTAATCGCATACAATGGCGGTATTTACCGGTCGCTGAAAAGAGCGTACCTGGGGCGATATTAATCCCATTTTGTTGGCTCACCTGTCCCAGTTTTACCACATCAATGTGCTTGGGGAGTTCAATCCAAAGTAAAAAGCTTCCTTCTGGAAAACTAATCTTGGTTTCGGCCGGAAAGTACTTATTCAGTGTTTGGATAAAGTGATCTCTGGCTTGTCGGTATTCTTGACGAGAGCGTCTGATATGTCTGTCATAGCCCCCTGTTTTGATAAAGTCTGCAATGGCTAGCTGTGGCAAAGTAGGGCACATTGAATTGCTGACATATTTAATGTGGGTAACCTTATCTCGGTATCGTCCAGGGGCTATCCAACCAACTCTCAAACCTGGTGCTAGGGTTTTTGAGAAAGAAGAGCAGAACATGACACGCCCATCTTCATCAAAGGTTTTAATCGTCTTTGGCCTTGGAAATTGGTAGGAAATATCCCCATAAATATCATCTTCAATAATGGAAATATCATAACTTTGTGCCAGTTTATAAAGCTTTTGTTTGTTCTCATCTGGCATGGTGTAGCCAAAGGGGTTGTTACACGTTGGTGTCACTAGAATAGCTTTAATAGGCCATTGGTCTAAGGCTAACTCTAAGGCTTCTAAGCTTAAGCCTGTGACAGGGTGAGTGGGTATCTCAATAGCCTTAAGGTTGGCTGCTTTAATTGCTTGGATTGAACCATAAAAGCTGGGGGATTCAATGGCAATGATTTCTCCTGCTTCAGCCACCGCTCTTAAACAAACCGACAGGGCTTCTTGGCAACCCGAGGTGACAACCAAATCATTAGGGTGTAGATGACAACCAAAACCCAAGGCAAGGCGACACAGCTGCTCTCTTAACACTAATGCACCTTTTACATCACCATAGGTCAAGCTATCACTAATATTATGTTTGGTTAGATCGGACAGCTTTTTAAGCAGAGGTTTTAATGATGAGCTCTCCATATTCGGCATAGCATGCTGCAGCTGAATGTTTTCTTTATCGTCTTTGTTAATC
Organism: Marinomonas sp. MED121; assembly: GCF_000153025.1. Lineage (GTDB taxonomy): Bacteria > Pseudomonadota > Gammaproteobacteria > Pseudomonadales > Marinomonadaceae > Marinomonas. The sequence goes on along the minus strand of NZ_CH672429.1, from coordinate 680,232 downwards.
AATAAGGTTAAAACTTGTTCCCACTGGGAGACTTCCATGGGTCTTTGAGGGGGGCGAGAGATTTCCGGCAAGCTGTGATTGTTCGTATTGGGTGTCGCAAAATAACCTGACTTAGGTTTGGCTTCAACCAAGCTTTCCATTTCAAGGTGACGATAGGCCTCCTGTACGGTTGAAATGCTGACGTCATGTTGGCTGGCAAGTTGTCTAACAGAGGGCATTTTATCTCCCATCTGAAAGTAACCTTGTTGGATGTGGTTTCTCAGTTCATTTGCCAGCTTTTGATAGAGTTTCATAATAATGTATCAGCATTTTTTAAGTGGTATTTAGAGATATTAATCAAGATAACGGGTTAGTTCCAATACAGATTGATCTAAAAAAGACAATACAGGGCATTTTTTATCTCATCTGTATGCTTTAAATAATTATAAATTGAGTCTGTATTGTTTTTCTATCATTTCTTACACTGTTTGTATTGAATCAAGATAGATTCAGTTTTAACTCTGAACTTAAGTAACTGATGTAATAGAAAAGGAGAAGACGATGCTATTAATTGCTTTATTACATAATATCCAAGGCGCCATGAAAAATTATGCTACACGCCGCCAACTGGCTCATTTATCTCATTTTCAATTGAAAGATGTGGCGATTACACGAGAAAATGCCCAAAAAGAAGTCAAAAAGGCGAATGTTATAAGCTTTCTAAAAGAAAGCTTTAAGCGTCGATCAGAGCGGGAGGAGCCATAAATGGAACTTTCATTCTTTTTTGCCATAGGCCTATTTGCTTTTGTGATGTCGGTAACGCCAGGTCCTAATAACCTTATGTTATTAGCGTCAGGTGCTCAGTTTGGTTATATGCGCACCTTACCTCATATGTTTGGTATCATTATTGGTATGGCATGCCTCATCGGCTCTGTATTGGTTGGCTTAGGGGCAGTTTTTGAACTGTATTCTGTTTTATATGACATATTAAAAGTGCTTGGTAGTGCTTACCTTTTGTGGTTAGCTTGGAAAATTGCTAATGCACCGACTGATGATAAGGTGTTAGCGTCCGATAAACCGCATACGTCTCAACCTATGCGTTTATATGCGGCTTCACTATTTCAGTTCGTAAATCCGAAAGCTTGGACAATGGCAATTGGTAGTGTGAGTACTTTTACCTTAGCGGGTGACTTGTATTGGCAATCAGGGCTTTGGATTATGCTGGCTTTTGCCTGCCTTGGCTTTATTGCCATTAGCCTATGGGCGGGTCTGGGTGTTGCGATTAAACAATGGCTAACCTCGGTTAGGCGTAAGCAATACTTTAATTGGTTTATGGGTGGCATGACGGCGGCGACTTTAATTTTTATTCTGATGGATTAACCTGATTTTACTGATTGGCTTACGGACCAACAAACATACATCAGCTTTGTGCTGCCCAAGTGCACAAGGCTGATAGATAAGACGCGAAAGATTATGAGCAAAGAGACAAAGCAGCTTGAAGAGATAGCGCCCATTACTCAAACACCTGATAATGGTATTGATAAAGAGGCTGTATGGAGTGTGTACTTGATTCGGACACGCTTAAATACCCTGTATGCTGGTGTGACCACTGATGTTGATAGACGCTTTCAGGAACATGCATCTAATTCAAAAAAAGGTGCTCGCTATTTAAGGGGAAAAGGGCCATTGGCATTAATGTGGCATCAGGAAATTGGTGACAAAAGAGAGGCTATGTCACTGGAATATAAAATCAAACAAATTGATCGCAAGAAAAAGCTTTCTTTGATCCATGGTTCTCTCACCTTGGATGATATCTTTGATCTTCCAAAACGCTAAGTTTATTCGAAAGCCGATAAATTACTATGTCACTTTATAATTTATTCTTATGCCTATAAGGTTTTGTTGGCATTATTCATAACTAAACCTTAATTTTTTATTTATCCTGCACTTTGAGCTCCTGGCTGATAATGGATTTATCAGCTCAAAGGTGAATTAATCAAAGAGTAGGTGAGATGAATAAGCTGATTTTAATTGTGATTGATGGGCTAAACTATCAAGTTGCCCGTGACTGTATGGGGTTTTTAGCTGCGTTAGAAGCCGCAAAGCAAGGTTGCTTTTATAAAATGCAGTGTGAGTTACCTTCTTTGTCTCGTCCCTTATATGAATGCATTTTAACAGGGCGAACCCCTTTAGAAAGCGGCATTCTTGATAACGCTACGATTCGTTTGTCCACTGAACAAAGTATTTTTCATCTTGCACAAAAGACGGGGCTAAAAACCGCAGCGGCGGCTTATCATTGGATCAGTGAGCTTTATAACACCTGCCCATATGATGCGATCAAGCACAGATTCACTCATGATGAATCCCTGGCGATTCAAGCTGGCATCTTTTATCATCAAGATCAATATCCAGATCATCACACCTTGTTAGACGCCGAACATTTAAGGCAAAAACATGACCCGGATTTTTTACTCATTCATACCATGAACATAGATGATATTGGCCATAAATTTGCGTTAGATAGCCAGCAATATCGTAACTCAGCCCGTCGCATGGATGGTTACTTATCCCACTTTTTACCCCAATGGTTAGAGCAGGGTTATCAGGTTATGATCACGGCAGACCATGGTATGAATAATGATCGCTCACATGGAGGTACACTCGCTGACGAAATTGAAGTACCCTTTATGGTCCTTGGACAAGGTTTTAGCCTACAAAAAGATTTGCAAATAAAGCAAACAGATATCTGTGGACTAGCCTGCCAAATACTCGGTATTGAAGGGCATGACAAAGCAATTGCCCCGTATATTTTAAGGCCTTAGCATGACTGATCTGCATATCTTTGACTTGGATGAAACTTTAATCTCAGGTGATAGTTCTTCTTTATTTTGTGAATTTATTTGTGAACAGGGCTGGATGGATAAAAGCCGTTTTTTGGCTGAAGAAACGCGCTTGATGGATCTTTATCATAAGGGTGAACTCCTGATGGAAGACTATGTAAAGCTTCAGATTGAACCCTTAAACAGCTTAACTAAGCCCTTAATCGATGCTGGAATTCAAACTTTTGTGAGTCAGGTTATGTTGCAAAAGTTTTACCCTCAAGCGGTGGAGTTGCTGAAAAGAATTAAGCACCAAGGGGATGAAATCTTGGTAATTTCAGCCACGGTGACCTTTTTAGTTAAACCGATTGCAGCCTTATTAGAATTAGATAATGTGCTTGCTATCGATCTGGTAATGGATGAAAACGGCCTGCCCACCCATGAAATTGCAGGGCAAGTTAGCTATCGAGAAGGTAAGGTTATTCGCCTTAAACAATGGCTAGCAGAGCAGAATCGTGAGTTTGAGCACACACACTTTTATTCAGATTCAATTAACGATTTACCATTACTTGAATATGTCGACTTTCCTATTGTGACTAACCCTGATGAGCCTTTGACACACATTGCCAATGAGAAAAAGTGGCCTATCTTAGATTGGCGTCGAGATGAGGCAATATCGACCGAAATTTATCGCTCAGAAAATTCGACAAGCTAAGTTTGTCATATGAGTATCAGTCTGTCTGAAATTCGTGCCTTTAATGCCGTGGTTGAGCATGGCAATGTGACACGAGCAGCCAGTGCATTATCGGTGAGCCAACCTGCAGTGACGGCACAGATTCGTAAACTAGAGTCTCGTTCGGGTCATTATCTGCTTGAAAGAACGCCAAATGGTTTTGTGTTGACCAATCAGGGTAAACGCCTCTATCAAATTTCACGACAATATACTGATTTGGGTAATGCCTTAGATGATGTTTTATCGGGTGATACCCAAACGCCTCTCGCTAGCATTAAAATTGCTACGGCGTCTGCACTTATTTTTATGCCACTATTGGCCGAATTTAGACGCCAATATCCGGATACTTGTATTGATATTCATTCAACCACAAGTGCTGAGTGTCAGACCCTATTGCTTAACCGAGAAGTTGATGTCGCGTTATTTCCTTTGAGAGATAAAGCGCCAGCTTTATCTCACTTTGCCTTTTATCAACATAAGCTTAAAGCGATAGTGCCCAAGGGAAGTCCGTTAAGTGAATTGAAAGACGTCAGCATCAAAGCGTTAGCCTTACATCCATTGATATTTTCCGCCCATACTTGTTACACCCAATTTTGCTTGGATGACTTACTCCTATCCCAGGGCATTAAAGCGACAAGCCAGATACGTTTGGATCAAAGGCATGAAATCTGTGAAGCCGTGATACAAGGGTTAGGGGTTGGTTTTGCCTTTGAGGGTGATATTCGAGCGGATGAAAGATATCAACTGCTTAATATTATTGAAGCCGATGAGCCTGCTGTTGAGCATGTGGTTTGGTTAAAGAAACGCAGTATCATGCCAGCAGTGCAAGAATTTGTGCAGTTAGCCCTTGAGCAAATTGCGATTAAAAAAGATTAGTTTCCTTGCTATTTTGAATGCTCACTTTAGTCTCAGATCATATTTATAAGCCTTATTATAAAGACTGAATAGCAAGGCTTGTTTTGCATCTTTTCTCAGCCTACACTGGAGCTCGATAACAATGTTTAAGGCTGAAAATGAGCGTGTTTTTAGTATTTTCAGTACTGTTATTTAGGGCGGTGCGATTTCGTTTTCATTGAGTCTTTCCTTCCTTAACACCTTAGGGATAAATAGAGCTTTTTATGATTAGTCATATAGATCATCTAGTGTTAACAGTTTCAGATATTGATGCTTCCGTTAAGTTTTTTGAAGAAGTGTTCAGCATGACTCCCATCACCTTTGCCAATGGTCGTAAGGCGGTCAGTTTTGGTAATCAGAAAATCAATTTTCAAACTGCTGGGCAAGAGATGCGCAATCATGCCCTTGAAGGTTCAGGTGACCTTTGTTTGATTGCAAGCGTGAGTCTTGAAGAGGTTATTGAACAGCTAAATCAACACAATATAGAGGTGCTAGAAGGACCTGTTGAAAAAACAGGGGCGATGGGTCCTATGATGTCTGTGTATATTAATGATTTGGATAATAATCTGATCGAAATAAGCCGCTACCCTGAAAGTGAAACAGCGACTCAGTCTGACTAAGACAAGCTTTAGTTTATAAGGCTTGTACTAATTGTCTTAATTTGGCATAGCTTTGATCTTGATAACGAGCAAAACCGGATAAGCGTTTTGCTCGACATTTTGTCAGATAAGGTGTGCTGATCCCGGCGAGAAAGCGGCACTTGGTATCCAAACTCATGCTATCCGGGTGAAGTTTAAGGGATGACTGAAAAGCGCTAGCGAGCTCGCTGAGATCTTGTCTGACTTGCTCTGAGTCTATGTCGTTCTCATTCATTTCATGTCCGCTAAGCTTGCCTATGCTATTTCCTAAGCAGCTTGAGCAGTGGCCACATTGGGCTTTTACGCCTTTCTTCTCAGTGCTTTCATTTTCAACGCATTTATTTCTTAAGACCTCATCGCCAAAGCTTTCATCTCCAAAACTCTCATCACCGAAACTCTTGTCTCCAAAATAGTGCGCCAAACTTTTGTTTAAGCAGGTATCTTGTTCGAAGAAGGCAATGAGCTTAGCTATTCGATCAATTTCTGCGCCTTCCTTTTGTTTGAAATAGTCACTAAGCTGAACCGCAACTTGTTCCTTTTGAGACAGGTCATATACCTCATAAACTTGTGTTAACTGTTTTGTTTCCAGCTCGATCAAACCTTTTTCACTTAAGTAATCTAGGGCTTTAATTGCTCTGTCTTTAGCCTCTTGTGCCCAAAACTCAAAGTTAGGTTCGCCCCAGACTTTTTTGAATTTGGTCGCTTCAAAAACCTGCATTAAAAAAGCAGATCTATCGGCATCAAACTGACTGAGTACTTGTGCCATAGGGGTGACAAACTTGTAGCGAAAATGCGCGTAATAAGCGTATTTAGGGCTGATAATGCCCATTAGCTCAAGCTGTACGAGCAATGTTTTTAACGGAAGTTGACGAATATTGGTTTCATTAGAAAGCGCATACAGCTGCATTTCCCAAGTCAGAGTACGTTGCATCACACTCTGTTGATCAATCAGATCTAATAAATAGGCAATGCTTTCAAGTTCTGGGGTATCCCCATAAACAAAGTTTTCTAAGGTAGAAAGGCCTTCAAGGTTCGCCAAGGTGACACAATTTGAGGCTTGCCCATCTCGACCTGCACGGCCAATCTCTTGGCTATAGTTCTCGATCGACTTTGGTAGATCATAGTGAATGACATGACGAATATTGGATTTGTCGATTCCCATGCCAAAGGCAATGGTGGCTACCACGGTATTGAGCTTGCCTGACATGAAGTCTTGCTGGATTTGCTCACGGCGTTCGCTATCTAATCCTGCATGGTAGGCCTGAGCGGAGACTTGGTTGGCTCTTAGCCATTGGGCGATTTCTTCCGCACTAAATTGTAAGGTGACATAGACAATGGCTGGCTCTGCTTCATTTGTGTTGGGTGAAAGGTGTTGTTGCAATGCATTTAACAAGGCTGCTTTTTTGTCCACTTGAGGGACGCTTAATACAGTTAAATTCAAGTTGGAACGATAGAAGCCTGTTTGCACTATATGCTGTTCGTCTATGGCAAATTTTGCCGCCATATCTCGTTTTACTTTAGGGGCCGCTGTCGCAGTTAAAAGCAGTACTAAAGGAATGTTGAACTGGCGTTGGTAATCTGGGAGCTTTAAATAATCAGGGCGAAAGTTATGGCCCCATTCTGAAATACAGTGAGCTTCATCGACTACCAATAATGAGATAGACAGGGTGTGCAGGAAGTTACGGAAGCTCTCATTATTAAAACGCTCTACCGACACCATAAGTATCTTGATTTGGCCTTCACGGACTTGCCGCATAATGTCGCGATTTTGATCCGGTGTTTGACTTGAATCTAAACTGGCAGCACCTATGCCTTTGCTTTGTAAAAACTCGACCTGATCCTTAATGAGCGCCAGCAAGGGTGATACAACTAGTGTAATACCACTAAGTTGAGTCGCACTGAATTGATAACATAAGGATTTACCTGCCCCTGTTGGAAAGATAGCTAGGCTAGATTGCCCTGCTAGAACTTGACGGACACATTGCTCTTGTCCACCACGAAATTGATCAAATCCAAAGTGTTGCTGTAGGGCAGGTATGAGGTTCATAGTTAGCTAATTTATCTTATGTTGGTGTGAGTTTGTTTTTAATCTATTGGCGAGCTCAGTATTGCTTAGTAAGCAGGCGCAGCAAGTTTGCCCCAGTCTTGTATGATGAGTTCTAAATCATTTAAGAGGTTGAGCCAATAGTCTTCACCGCTAAACCAAGGGAAGGCCATCGGGAAGGCGGGATCATCCCAACGGGCATTTAACCAGGCGGCATATTGTACTAAACGTATGGCTTTTAGACTGTCGATGAGTTCTAACTCTTTTTCATTAAACTCAAAATAGCTTTCATAGCCTTCAATTAACTCACTCAATTGCTGTTTTTGCTGGGCCAGATTACCTGAGAGGTGCAACCATAAATCTTGTACTGCAGGGCCTGTTTTCGCATCATCAAAGTCGAATAAATAGATAGTATCAGACCCGTCAACGAGTAAGTTGGATCTGTGACAGTCCCCATGTATTGGGTATTGCTTAGCAGGCCAATACTTATCTACTTGAGTTTGAATAAGAGGTAATAACTTTGCATGTATTTTATCCATTCTTTCTCTAAGAAATTTAGGTAAATGCTGACACACTTTTAATTCTTCTATCGCTTTGGTGAAGTCTGCAACGGGTGCCATGGCTGGACGTGTTGTAAAGTCTGCTGTTTGTAACCCTTGGTGGATTTGAGCCAAGGTTTCACCGGTAACAAAAAGGTGATCCATATTATCCGCATCAGGGGCTTTGCCGATCAGTTTGTCATAAACACAGAAGTAGAATCCCTCATATAAAAACAGGCTCTCTCCTTCAATTTGCTTAGGGGCAATCACCTTAATGTCGGCCTGAGCGAGAGCAAAAAGCGCATCATGCTCTTCTAGAATTTGCTCTTTGCGCCAACGGTTTGGACGGTAAAATTTAGCAACTAAGGGTGTGCTGTCTTCAATACCAACTTGGTAAACCCGGTTCTCATAACTGTTAAGGGGGTAAATTCTGGCGTCGCACCAAAGACCAATGCTTTCAACGGCATTGATGACAAAATCTGGAGTGAGGGCAGAAAAGGGATGATCAGACATAAAGTGCTCAGTTAGCGTAAAAAATAAAACAAGGAAATAACAAGGTAAAGACTGTCTAGAGTAGCAAGCCCATAGGTATTAGCGCCAGTGTTTGTTACTTTAATCATACCTTCCCTAAAGCGTGCTTCACCTAAGGAAGCTGCGATTAAGCATTTGGCAAATTGAGTAAGGAATATTAATGAAAAATACCGCAAGTTTGAGCCACTTATTGCCTTTTATTCTGCCTTATAAGAAGCAAATATTTTTTGCCAGTCTGGCCCTTATCGTAACTGCAGGGGTGACTTTAAGTTTAGGGCAAGGTGTTAAGTATCTTATCGATAATGGTATTGCATCAGGTTCGAGTGAGGCCTTGTTAGATAGCATTGCCATCTTCTTGGGTTTGGTTGGCTTATTAGCATTAGGTAGCTTTATTCGATTTTTCCTTGTGTCTTGGATTGGCGAAAAAGTCGTCGCCGATTTGCGTAAAGCAGTATTTTCTCATTTGATTAATTTGCACCCTGCCTTTTTTGAAGAGCAAAAAAGTGGCGAAATTCAATCTCGCATTACCACAGATACCACGCTTTTACAGAGTGTGATTGGCTCTTCTGTTTCCATTGCTCTGCGTAACATTTTGATGCTGATTGGTGGCTGCGTGCTCTTGATGGTGACCAATGCCAAGCTCACCTTTATTGTGCTTTTGAGTGTGCCTTTGGTAATAGTACCTATTTTATTTTTTGGCCGTAAAGTACGTAAACTGTCTCGTGATACGCAAGATGAAATCGCCAAAGTCGGTGGTCATGTTGGCGAGTCTCTTCGTCACATCAAAGTCGTGCAAAGTCATAACCAGCAAAACCATGATATCGGGCTTTTCTCTAATGTGGTCGAGCGTGCTTTTAATGTCAGTGTGCAACGTATTAGGCAAAGAGCCTTGCTCTCAGTTGTGGTCATCGTACTTTCTATGTCGGCCATTGCGGCCATGTTGTGGGTCGGTGGTAACGATGTGATGCAAGGGCGCATCACAGGAGGCGAACTTGCTAGCTTCTTGTTCTACGCCATTATGGTGGCCGCAGCGGTTGCAGCTATTTCCGAAGTAATGGGGGAACTACAGCGTGCAGCAGGGGCTGCTGAGCGTTTAATCGAACTGCTACATACCCCTAATAAAATTCCCCCAAATGCTGATACGCCAACACAAATTGAAGATGTGCAGGGTACTGGACTCGGTGAAGAAATGATTCGTTTTAATCAGGTGGATTTTGCGTATTCAAGCCGAGCTGATAAGGCCATTAGCCAGCTAGATTTAAGCTTATGTAAAGGAGAGAGAGTCGCGCTTGTGGGGCCATCGGGAGCGGGTAAATCGACCTTGTTAGAGCTCTTATTACGTTTTTATGATGTGGACTCTGGGGCTATCAGTCTATTAGGGCAAAATATTCGTCAGCTTGGCTTAAGTGCTTTGCGTGAAAATATGGCTATCGTGCCGCAACAGGCCGCCTTATTTGATATTAGTGTGGCGCAAAACATTGCCTATGCAAGACCTGATGCTGGTATGGAAGACATAGTTAAAGCGGCTAAAGCGGCCTTTGCCCATGACTTTATTATGCAGTTACCACAGGGGTATGACTCAGACCTTGGTGAAAATGGCGTTAAGCTTTCCGGTGGTCAAATGCAGCGCATCGCCATTGCTAGAGCGATTTTAAAAGATGCGCCAATCCTATTATTAGATGAGGCAACCAGTGCCCTAGATGCGCAAAGTGAGCACCATGTGCAGCAGGCACTTGAGCATTTAATGCAAGGACGTACCAGCTTGATCATCGCCCATAGGCTATCTACCGTGGTAAATGCTGATCGTATTGTTTTAATGGAGCAAGGTAAGCTGGTGGCTCAAGGTACTCATGCTGAGTTGTTAGAAAACTCACCGCTTTATGCCAAGTTAGCCAAGCTGCAATTTCAGCATGGCTAAGGGCTAAGGGCTATGGGCTAAGTGCTTATGCTGAATGATGATTAGATCTGGATAAGAAAGACACTGGCATAAGCACAATCGAGAGTATCTTTTGTTAGGCTGACACCTTGGGTTGAGAACAAGAGCTTAGTATCTGTGGCAAATGGGGTAACAGGGATACTCAAGGGGTTATTACCACGGTAAAAACCTAACCAGAGCCTGTCTAAACTGCCAGTGTCGTTGCACCTTTCAAGAATCAGTGAGATAAAATCTCGGTCTTTTAAATGCCAATCTTCATGCGACATTGGCTCATTGTTTTCATTGAGCCAAATGACCTTGTCTTTAATGTTATGGTTAAACAGTTCATCATCTTCTAGTCGACATTCGGCCAAGATAGGGTGCTGTTTTCTTAAGGCGAGAAGCTGGCTGATTTGGTTTTCTAATAAGGTTCGCTTGGCTGATGTCGTCCAGTCTAACCAAGCAATTTCATTATCTTGGCAATAAGCGTTGTTATTGCCCATTTGCGTATTGGAGAGTTCATCGCCTGCTAAAATGTGAGGCGTACCTTGGCTTAAAAGGAGAGTGGCGATCAAACAGCTTTGTTGGTTGAGCCGTTGCAGATTAATCTCTTCATCGATTGTTTCTCCCTCGTGGCCGAAGTTTTGGCTAATGTTTTCCCCATGACCATCTTTGTTGTCTTCCTTATTTGCCAGATTATGGCGCTCTTGGTAACTCACCAGATCATGTAATGTAAAGCCATCGTGATAGCTCACATAGTTAATCGATTGTAGGGCACTTTTATGGCCCTTATGGAAGGTGTCTCGAGAGCCCATAATGCGTGTAGCAAACTCTTGTACTTGGGCTTTGTCTCCACGCCAAAAACGTTTGATATTGTCTCTGTATTTATCATTACATTCTAAAAAAGCCTGGGGGAACTGACCGAGTTGATAGCCGTTTGGCCCTATGTCCCATGGCTCAGTAATTAAGCAGGCATTTGAAATAATCGGATCTTGTAACATGGCATTGAGTAAAGGCGCATTGATGTCGAAGTCATGTTGGGTGCGACCTAGATCGACCCCAAGGTCAAAGCGAAATCCATCCACGCCCATGATCTCTAACCAATAGCGCATGCTGTCCATAATCAGGCGAATACTAATTGGTTGATAAGTATCAAAGCAGTTGCCACAACCTGTGAAATTTAGGTATTCACCCTGTTCTGAACGATAGTAGCTTTTGTTATCTATGCCCTTAAAACTGATGCAAGCTTGGTGGCGTTCACCCTCATATGTGTGGTTATAGACCACATCGAGAATCACCTCGAAACCTGCTTTATGTAAGCCCTCTACCATGAGTTTGAATTCGGCTACTGGGTCTTCAAGTGCGTATTCAAAGTCAGGTGTAAAAAAGTTTATTGGGTTATAGCCCCAAAAATTTTTCAATCCCAGTTGTTTTAATCGCATTTCACTGGCAAAGGCAAAACAAGGCAGAATTTGCAAGCTAGTGACACCTAAGCTTTTAAGGTGGGCCAAACTTTCAGGTTCGATTAAACCTAGGTATTTGCCTTTAAGTCTGTCAGCAATATTAAGTTGTTGGGTGAATCCTTTAACATGAAGTTCGTACAGACAACGACTTTCCGCTTTTACTGGGTTTAATAGAGGATGCAGAGCCTTTTGATCTTTGCTAAGAACGATAGACTTAGGTACACAATGGGCTGAATCTGATGTGTTGATTTGCTTATCTTGCGTCAAGGTATTTTGATCAGGATGCCAGTGAAGCTTGTCGCTAAGTTGCTTAGCATAAGGGTCGATTAATAATTTTTGAGTATTATAAAGGTGCCCTTCTTCAGGGTTAAAGTGGCCTTTGACACGATAAGCATAGCGCTGTCCTAGCTTGATTCCCTTAATTTCACCATGCCAGATACCTTGGCTTTTTTGGTTTAAGGCGATCTGCTCTTCTTGCATTTCAGCTTCATCAAATAGGCAGAGTAGAACTTGTTTGGCGTGTTTGGAATAAACGGCAAAGTTCACCCCTTGCTCTGTGAGTGTTGCGCCTAAAGGAAAGGGTGCACCTTGTGTTTGAACAAAAGCGGTTTGCGCTGGCATCTGGTGTTTAACCTGTCGTCTGTATGAATAGCTTGAAGTTTAGCCCTTGTTAGCTAGCTAACAAGGGGAGGTTAGTATGTTTAAAATAACGCGTTTTAAGCTAATAGTTTCTTAATTTAAGCGCTATGCTTGCCAAAGGCGGCACTTGCACACTTAGGCTATATGCTTTGCCATGACTTTCAATATCTTGACTCTTGATCTGCTGATTAAGGGCATAATCACTGCCTTTATAGTTAGCATCGTCTGAATTAAAAATCACCTCGTATTCCCCCTCAACCGGAACCCCAATGCGGTATTCAGGGTGTGCAGTGGGCGTAAAGTTTACCAAGACGACAATGAGCTCATCTGTGTCTTTTGCTTTTCGAATAAAGCTTAAAATACTGTTGCCACTGTCATCATAACTAATCCACTCAAAGCCTTGGTAGTTATGATCATATTGTAAGGCAGGCTCACCTTGATATAGACGATTTAAGTCACGGCAAAGCGTCTGCTGAGCCTGGTGATAATCTATCTCTAAGAGGTGCCAATCTAAGCTTGATTCGTGGTTCCATTCTCGTCCCTGGGCAAATTCGTTACCCATAAAATTAAGCTTTTTACCCGGATGAAAATACATATAAGCGGTAAAGGCTCTGAGGTTAGCGAACTGTTGCCAAGTATCTCCAGGCATCTTGCCTAACATAGAGCCTTTACCATGGACCACTTCATCATGTGACAAAGGCAATACAAACTGTTCATCAAAGGCATAGGCTAGGGAGAAGGTCATTTCTCCATGGTGATATTGACGATGGATTGGGTCTTTAGCAATGTATTGAAGAGAATCATTCATCCAGCCCATATTCCATTTAAAGCCAAATCCCAAACCGTCTAAATAGGTAGGCTTTGAAACACCGGCAAAGGCGGTTGATTCTTCGGCAACGGTAAAGCAACGAGGATGGTTTAAGTAGATGGTTTCATTTAAGCGGCGTAAAAAACTAATGGCTTCATAGTTATGATTACCCCCATCAACATTGGGTATCCATTCGCCTTCTTCACGGGAGTAATCCAGATATAGCATAGAGGCAACCGCATCGACTCGTAAGCCATCAATATGGAACTCTTCTAGCCAGTAAACCGCATTACTGATCAGATAGTTGACCACATGCTCTTTACCAAAATCATAAATTAGGGACTGCCATTCAGGGTGGAAGCCTTTTCTAGGGTCTGGGTACTCGTATTGTTTATCCCCGTCAAAATTGGCAAGCCCATGGCTGTCCGCCGGAAAATGCGCAGGCACCCAATCGACAATCACACCTATTCCTGCTTGGTGGAATTGATCGACTAAATATTTAAAGTCATCCGGGTTGCCAAAGCGTGATGTTACCGCATATAAGCCCACAGGTTGATAGCCCCAGGAGCCATCAAAAGGGTGCTCAGAAACCGGTAATAACTCCACATGGGTATAGGCCATGTCTTTCACATATTGCACTAATTCTTCAGCATGCTCTTGAAAACTTAAGGATTGACCATGCTTTTTGCGCCAAGAGCCAAGATGAACCTCATAGATGCTCATGGCAGTATTGTAGTGATCTGGCTGCTCTTGATCCATCCAGCCATCGTCTTGCCAAAGGTAGTTTTGGTTATCCCAAGTGACACTGGAAAAGGACGGATATTGCTCTATTAATCTGGCATAAGGGTCGGTTTTATGAGGGATGAGTTCTCCGTGTTTATCACGGATTTCAAATTTGTATTTTTGCCCTGTTCCCACATCTGGAATAAAGAGTCGCCATAAGCCTTCGCCACTACTTGCCATAGGGTGAGCGCGTCCATCCCAAGCATTAAAATCACCTACCACACTAATTGAGCGAGCTGCTGGGGCATAAACACAAAAGCGAGTACCATCAATCTTGAGCGTGTCATTGATTTGGCAAGACGCAGGGTTCGCACCCTGATTGAGGTACAAGGTTGCACTATGGTGTGGCACATCATTAAAGGTGGTATCGGCAAACTGGTAAGGGTCTAATCTAACTAATTCATGATCATGGTATTGGATCTTAAGACGATAGTTAAAGCGCTCGGTAAGCGTTGGCCAATGAATGGAGAAAAGGCCATTATTTTGGTTACTGACCATGGTTCCTAGCAAGGTATCTTCATTTAGTGCCAAGACCTCAATGCCAATGGCACCTGGTTGCCAAACGGTTAAACTCAGGCCTTTTTTATTCGCTAAGGAATGAAGCCCTAGGCAGGCAAAAGGGTCTGCGCAGCGGGCTTGTTGCAAGTCATCTAGTAAATCCATTTCGTTCTCCAATCAATTAAGCCTGTTTTAGTGCTTATGCTTTTACGTCTAGCCAGCTTTATTTTGTTTGCTCTTAGTTTTCTTAAGCCGCTTATTTGATAGCGCTAAGCGGCTTTATGCTAAGAGAAACAGTTATTCACTTGGCTTGTAGAGTCGCCACAGAAACTAATAAATATTGGCAAACCCTACTCGGGGCTAACTGTGCAAACTCAATTAAGGCTGCGTTTTCCTCTTCGGCTAAATCATAATCATGATGGCTATTTTGGCGCACAAACTCTTCTACACAATGGCTAACGATAAGGGGTAAATTAACTTCATCGGCAAAATAACAATCTGGGTGGGCTTCGCAATACAGCAAATAGGCATTTAAGGCTTCAAATATGAGGCTTTTATACCAGCTTGGATGAATGTCATAGGTGAGACTTTCAATTAACAGGGTAAAGGTGTCTTCCCCCGCCGTCATGGATTTCAGGGTAAGTTGGCAATCCAATACGGTATTACTTTGTTTATCGCCAAAAATAATCCGTTCTGAGTGTTTCAGACCGGACCAAATTTTATTTAAAAAGCTTTCGGGTAACTTGGTGATCATGCCTTGTTCTAAGCGCCAATCAAACCAATCCAAGTCACTCATATCAGCATCATTTTCGATATTCTCAGAAGGGAAGCTTTTACCATAGGATAAGCCAGACATGCCTTTATTATGGGCTTGATGTCTTTGGTCTAATACTCGCTCAAAAATGCGATAAAGCTGATGAGGTGAAAGTTGAGCCAAGGTTAAAAATACATCTTCTCCCTCATCCATGCCCGCTTGTTTGGCACAAAGTAGGGCGAAATGGTGCAGGCGTATGGTACGTACACCATTAAAATAATCAGGCTTGGCCCGAATCAGTACACCTGCAATAGAAATGAGCTCATGATAAATCACTTTAGCAATAGGGCTTGGCGAAATATGATCGAGCAATTCAAAAATTTCATTTTGATGCAATGGTTTACGTATGTGTATTTCTGCCTTGTGGGCTTCTCCTAAAATGAGTTGGCGCTGTCGCACTGTAATGTCGGCGATATAAGTCGCAAGATCTATGGTGGGTTGCATAACAATGGCAAAGAGTTGTCTCGCTGCGCTCCAGTTTTCATGTAATAGGGCTTGGGTATAAACCGAGTCCAATACCTTATATGCGGTAATTGCAGGAGAGCTAAAAGGCATGGTTTGAGCCAGTGCTTGGCGTTTGTGCAGCTCTAATAAACAATCTACTGCCAAGGTCATGTTTGGCTTCTGGTTAAGCAGCAACAGTAGCTCATCGTTGGATTTAAGAAGCAAGGACATGGAAGGAAATTCATTGCCATCCTGCGTCACAGGCCAAGGGGCTTTATGTAAGCTGAGCTTGGCGCCCAAAGCATGGGAGCTTGGGCCTTCTAAGTTAATGCTTCGACGTATACCAGACTTAAAGGCATTTTTGGCAGACTGAGGGAAGACCTCATAATTTTCTACTTCATGGTTTTGCAATTGGCGTAAAAACTCAAACAATTGCTTGCTATGTTTCATGCCGGTAACGGCATCATCAATAAAGAGGGTGAAAACCGCGTTACCCGGGTAGTACCAGTGTTCATTAATGCTGTCTAACTCATTGCAGATGTAATCTTTAATGAGGTCTGGATCTAGCTTACGATAATCTTTATCTTCATTTTGAATCCAAGACAAGCAGAGGTAGTTTTGCTCATTGATGCAAAAGAGCTGAGAGGTTGCCATGCTGTTCAGCGCCCTTGAAGGACGACCACTTAACCCCAGTGTATGGGATGCCCCTAAGTGACGATAGGTGTCAACGAGTTGGTCACAGCTCATGACCTTTAAAGGAGCAATTTCATCTAAGGTTTGACATAAAACACCCGCTTCAATCAAGCGAGCCTTAGTGGCTTGCGTTTGCGCCAAAATGACCATGGATGTTTTAACGGGTAGCTTTTGGTGTTGTCTTGGGTGCAGCCCTATGGGGTCTAAATCTCTGGTGGTGATTAATTCTTCATCTAGCATTTTTCCTACTAGATAAAGACTTTGAGCCCATACTAACGGCAAGTTGTCATTCGCCACACGGGTCTGAGAACCTGGTTTTTCTTTTTCAGCTTGTACCTTATCAAAAGGCACATAATAGAGCTCAGGTAGCAGCATTTGGCCATCTTTTTCTATCATCAAGCTTTCTAGCTTACGGCGATAATGGTTGGCGCTTTCCCAGTCTCGTGCGAACAGGCGATCAATGTATAAATAGGTGAAGAAGAGTGGCCACTCGGATTCGATATGCTCAAAGTTAATCAGTTCATCATATTCATAATAAATACGGTTTTGGTCCTCAAGGGCTACTTGGTGACCATCAAGTAAGAAGCGTTTACATCCATATTCTCCGCCTAATTTATCAATGATCTCATGACGGGTTTTACGGGCAAGCTTGATATCTCTCACGGCAAAAGCAGGGAAGCTAATAATGCTTAATAAGGCGCTATCCACTTCTTTTGAACGGGATTCTTTAGGTAATAGGGAGGCAAGCACGGATGAGGCTCTGGCAACCGCATCAGCAAAAGAATGAATCTCAGCCCACTTAGGGCCATCATCGCCAAATAAGTTGAGTCCATCCAAGGCTTCCATGGCGGCTTTCGCCATGCCCACAGAACTGGCGTTAATCTCTGCCTTGCCATTATTGACCTTATTACCGCGTTCCCAAATACCGTAATCAGGCGTGCGATAGGTTCTGGAAATATAATAAATAAGATTCTGAACAAAATTGACTTCATCTTTGGAGAAAATGATTTTAGAGCCCGCTTTTGTCATTTGTGCCAGCATTAATAAATAGAAGCTGGTGGCGTCAATTTGCAAGTGGCCCCAAGCATCATCCGCAACGGCTTCTAGACCCGTTTTAGTGTCATATTTTGCATGTAGAGCATCGGCTGGGTCGAGGCTGTGTTTAAAGGCTTCTACCTTGCGAGTTTGACGCATCATGGCTGACAGTAAACCACGCATCATTTTGATACATGAATGTTCTAATTCGTAGGCACGCTTTTGTGGATTGCCATTGCGCTTATTGGCAAGGTAAAGGGCCCAAATAGCTTGTATGCTATAGACATTATCCCTTACCCAAGCGTCCGTGTAGTTACCATGGTTATTAATACTCGTACTGGCTGGAAACAGTCCGGTGACCGGATGTTGCCTTGATAAAATAACCTGATTGATATGTTGGTAAAGTGATTCGAGTTTATCAGGTATTACAGACGTCATTAATAATTTCCTTTGATTTGAGAATAACGTTAAAGGTTAGTAAATCGCCGAACTTAAAGTGCTATTTGTGAACTAACTACTTGTTCCTCAACATGCTATTTATAGGCTAAAGGTGTTTCAAAAATATGTTGAAAGCGTATTTAATCGTTATTCTTGTGTAATCAACTATACCTGTGCCCACAAACTTGGGTAAAGGATAAGATTGTTAAGTTGATAAAATGCGCTAAAGTGCTGCCAAAATAGCTTCAGGAACCTGCGAATAAGTCACCTCTTCTCAGTCTTATCAGAAAAAGAGTCAAACAAGGCGGCACTTTGCGTTTATTAATAGAAAGCCATTGTAGGTACCGTTCAATAAGGGACAACCAAGAGTGACATTTTTTCTGAAATGCCGCTTAGGTATTCTTCAAAGACCCGAAGGGCGTGGTCTAAAAGCCCTATCTTTAGGTTGAGGACCTTATCAATAGAATAACTATTAAGTTGCGCCCCTCGCCATAAATCTAGTTGCTTTTATCCACACGCTGAGGCGGGAGGACTTATTCGCAGGTTCCTTAAACACCAGGCTAACTTCTTGATGTTCTTCGCTTCTATCTGTTATGCAATATTTATGACAAGCTGATTAGGAAAGGGCAATAACATCAATGCGTAGGGGGGAATCTAAGGGTAAACCTAAGACAAGCCTAAGAAATCGAGCTGTATTAGCTAGAATAATGCTAATACAGCCCAGAGACGACTCATTTATTTTACGCTTAGTTAGGTTGAAAACTCAGAAATTAAGGTGCGTAACTGATTCGCGCACTCTTTTAGTTCAAGAATGTTCTCTCCCATATTTTTATTATCTTGTGAGGTTTCTTCGGTAACGCCATTGATATTGGTGATATTGCAACTAATGGCTTCGGCGACTTGAGTTTGCTCATTTGAGGCTAAGGTGATTTGCTGGTTTAAATGGGAAATTTCCTTAATACCTTGAGTAATTTCTGAAAAACTATCACCTGCTTGTATCGCTTGTTCTGCCCCTTCTTGAGCCAGTGTTTGAGCTTTTTCCATGACATCAACGGTAGATAAGGTTTGATTTCTTAAGCTTTCTATCATGTCTTGAATTTGCACTGCTGAGCCTTGTGAACGTTGGGCTAGCTGCCTGACTTCATCAGCCACGACGGCAAAACCTCGACCTTGTTCGCCAGCTCTAGCGGCTTCAATGGCGGCATTAAGGGCTAAAAGATTGGTTTGGTCTGAGACCTGACCAATGACATCAAGGACAGTTTCAATTTCCATCACATTTTTTCTAAGTTGATGGATTTCACTCGTGGCATGGGCAACATTTTCAGCCAAGCCTTTTATCTTGTCATTTGATCTGGTGATAATGGCCAACCCTTGCTTGGATTGTTGCTGTACTTCTTGGGCCTTGTTATTGGCAATGTCTGAAATATCGTTCGCTTGTTGTGCGCTAGCTGCCATTTGTAACATGGCGCTGGCGGTATGCTCAGTTTCTTTTAATTGGGTTTCAACCCCTTGGGTTGTCTTATCACTGATCTGGTTGGATTCAATGACGATATGATCTAGCTGGGAACTTGAACTGCCTACTTTATCAACGATTTGTTGGAAAGTGCCCATCATTTGGTTAAAGGATGAGGCCATGATGCCCAGTTCATCTTTACCACTAAAATCTACTCGACGGGTAAGATCACCTGATTCAGCCACGCCCAACATGATGTTTTTGAGGGTAATAACACGTGAAGTGACTAAATAAATAATGAAGAGTGCAGTGCCACCTATCAAAAAGGTGAGTAATAAAACCGCGATGCCAAAGCGGGCTAAGTTATTAAAAAAGTGATGATGAAGGGTGTCCAGATAGACCCCAGTGCCAATAATCAGATGCCAAGGTTTAAACTCTTTAACATACGCATTCTTGGCTGTAGGCTCTGTTTCGCCCGCCTTGGGCCACATATAATCAACAAAACCTGCTCCCTCTTTTTTGATCACCTTTAAAAACTCCTGAAAGACCATGACGCCATTTGCATCTTTAAATTGGCTCATATCCTTCCCTTCAAGGGCTGAGTTAATCGGATGCATTAACATGGTTGAGTTCATATCATTGATCCAAAAGTACTCAACTTCTTCATAGCGTAAAGCGCGAATGGTTTCAAAGGCAGCTTGTTTAGCAAGCTCTGGATCTGTGCCATTTTTCATCGCCGTTTGATAGTAATAATTTAAAGTGCTGTGAGCCACTTCAACCAAGTCTTTGGTTCTATCTTGTCGATCTTGAAACTGGGTCATATATAAGGAAAAAAGAGAAACAGCGATCAAGGCAGAGGTGCCGATCGACATGAGGCCTATGATGGCCCATAACTTGTATCGTATTTGAATATCATTGAGAGCATTAAGCATGTTTCTTCCTACTTGTTCTGTTGCACTAGAGAAACTAGCGAACATATTTCTAGGTTAAAAAGTGAATCACCTATAAGTAATTCTTATTTCTAACCACAAGCTTACTGGTATGTTTGAGCCAAGATTTGATATGAATCAAGCTAAACGCCTTCTCTTATTAACTAGTGATTTTGTGAAATGAAATGGCAGTTACATAAAAAAATCTTATATCTGATATGTTAACTAAGTTCTTTATTTATTAGAGATGCTAGTATGGCGCGGTCTTAATTTACTGCTTAACACTATGGAATATTTATACCTAGCACTGACTGCTTTTTTAAGCGCCACCTTGTTACCAATGGGCTCTGAAGCCTTATTGCTCCTATATGCCCAAGACGAGGGGTTATCTATTATTGTTTTAGCTGTAGTGGCGAGTGTGTTTAATACTTTAGGTTCTTGTGTTAATTGGTGGTTAGGTTGTTACCTTGAACACTTTCAGCAGAAAAAGTGGTTTCCCGTCTCCCAAGCTCAATTAGTAAAAGCCCAAAATCACTTTAATAAATACGGTAAAGTGAGTCTGTTATTTGCTTGGCTGCCGATTGTTGGAGACCCGCTTTGTTTTGTGGCGGGCTTGATGCGAGTGCATTTTAGTTATTTCCTGATTTTGGTGTTTCTTGGTAAATCCTTACGCTATGGCATGCTGTTATTTTTGCTGACGTAAGCTTAAATTCGTGTTTGATCAAGATTTATTCTCATTAGAGTGGTTTTTTTTAATGACGTTAAAATTTATTACCGCTAGAATCATGATTAAGAATTGAACGCTGATACGCTAAGGAATTGACGTGAAACTAGAATTTGCTGCTACCTCGACTCAAAAACTAGCCAAATTTTCTGCTCTTGCAGCCGTGGTTGCGGCTATACAAGGCTGCTCTATGTTTGCGCCAGCAGGCAGTGTCGTTGAAACTCAAACCGTGACGGTTGAGCAACAAATGGCTCAACAGCTTGCCGAATGGGAAACTATGAGGCCAAAAATTGATGATGCACTTAAGCTGGAAGCTAAGGTTGCTGAATTAGAAGCTGAGATTGCAGAACTGCAGTCTGAAAATGCAAGCATGGCTGGCAGTAGTATGGCTAAGCCTGAAGCGGCTGAAAGTATGTCCATGACACAAGAAA
Organism: Marinomonas sp. MED121; assembly: GCF_000153025.1. GTDB lineage: Bacteria > Pseudomonadota > Gammaproteobacteria > Pseudomonadales > Marinomonadaceae > Marinomonas. The sequence goes on along the minus strand of NZ_CH672429.1, from coordinate 658,988 downwards.
TGACTGCTGACAAAATTAAAGCCAAGGTCGCACCTTTACGTGAAGATCCTGTGGTGGCAAAAATGAATAAAATTGATGCCGAAGATCTGATGATGACAGATCTTGAAATGAGCCTAATGGAAGAAGCACAAGCCGAAGATGCCATGGCAAGAAAAGCACCTAAGGAAACATCACCTAATGATAACTATGTGCGTGCTGAGTTCATGAAAGACGCTGCATCTTCTGCGCGTAAGAAAACACCGGGCGAGTATGGTTTACAGTTAGTGTCGCATCGCACAGAAGCGAGTGCCAATAGGGCTTGGTCTCCTATTTCGACTAAATTTAGAACCTTATTAGCAGGTAAAGAGCCAGTGATTGAAATGGCAACAGTGAAAGGTAAGCAATACTACCGTCTTAAAGTTGGCCCTTATTATGATAAGAAAATCGCCGTTGATACCTGTAAACAATTGGTATTAAGTCATCAGGATTGTCTTGTTAGTGATTATTATGGCGAACCCTTCTAAGCAAACTAGCTAAGAAGCCATGACATTAAAAAAGGACCGAGAGGTCCTTTTTTAATGTCTGTTATTTGATTAGTGATTAATATCTGTTATTTGATTAATGATTAAAGAGTGTTATGAGCATAGGATTTTCAATCAGTAGCCAAGCACTAACCAGGGCTAAGCTAGCGGCATAAAGGTAATTCAGTACCATTTCATAGGTAGGGCTACGCGATATTTTTGACAATAAATCGCCAATGGAAACCCAAAGAAAATGGATAGAAATGTTTAAGATGGCGAGCCAGATAATCAGCAGCATGATGCCTTGGCGTCCAAATTCTTGTTGGACTTGATCAGAAAATAGCGTGAACATTAAAAAGACCATTAACCAGCCTTTAGAGTTTAATGCTTGTACTATTAACCCATCAATAAAACCAAGTGACTGTGATTTTTTATCAAGCTTAGACGTGCTGCTCTGAATAAATTTATAAGCTAAATAGAATAAGTAAAAAGCGCCTAATAATTGCATAGTGTTCATCAGTTCAGGCTGAGACTTTAATACTTCGCCTAGCCCAAAGCCTATGATGATGGACTTCACTAAAAAAACTGTATCGACACCCGCGATTAATGGGATGGATCGTTTCACTCCAACACTTGCACCTGATGCTGCAAATACTATGTTGGCAGGTCCCGGACTAAACACTAAGGGGAACATCACCCCTAACCAAATTAAAAATAAACTCATAAAACCCTCCTAATAAAGAAGGCAAATTTTAGGGGATAGGGTTTTAGTCTTCTTGTATGAAATTGACTCTTGAGGTTTGCCCTAACTGATAACTTGAAAGGTTGAAAATGAGAAATACTGTGTATCAGAGAGTCTGAGAATTAGACATGCTGATAGTTGGAGGGAGAAATGCCAAAGGCCTTTTTAAAATTGCGTGTGAAGTGGCTTTGATCATAAAAACCGCAAGCAAGCGAGGCATCTACACACGTTGAACCCACCGCAAGGAGCTCCTTAGCTTTTTGCAGCTTGATGAGAATTAAGTATTGGTGTGGCGTGATGCCAAACAGGGTTTTAAAGTGTTTGATCAATTGAAACTTTGAGCAATTCGTGACGGCTTCTAGCTCAGTTAATGATGGGTTAGTGTCAAAATTATCATGAATATAATCACGTGCCCTATAGCTTGCCGCTTTTGATATCCCTTGATAAGCCTGTTCTTTCGCTGAGCCATACTGAGTGAAAAGTTTATCAAGCGCCAATACAAATAAAGACTCTTTACTTAACAGGAAAGCAGGCTCCTCTAAGGATATATGCAGCTGTCGTAAGCTATCAAAGAGTGCTTCATCATAGATCTTTGGGGAATCAATAATAGGGTCAATAGGCAAGTCCCGCTGTGAAAATTGAGAGGCAAGCTCCGCTAAATTAAAGTAGAACATACGGTACTGCCAACCTTGCTTTGAACCTGAGAAGCCAGTATGTACTTCGCCTGGATTAATCGCGACGATATGTCTTTTGGGAATGACTAAGTTTTGGCCACGATAATATAAGCCCTCAGCACCATCTTCAATCATGCCAATGGCTAGTTCATCATGCCAATGCTTTGAAAACTCAAATTTGTTGTAGCGAGCAGAGAGAAGCTCGACGCCTTTAAACGTATCGCTTCTCCAAATTTTTGATGTTTCCATGCTCATGTTTTCATTTTCTCAGTAACTTAAATGACCTCTATTTAAAGAGATTATAGCCTTGGAACTGGTAAAGCCGTATAGGATAAAATTGAGCGGTGAAAACCTCACTAGCTTGCCATGTATCTTTCTAGTCTAGGTTTGATGAAAAGGGTCATCATCAAGGCAATGAAAATACCTAAAGGTAGTGCCATAGTGAAAGCGCCAAACCAGTTTTGAGCGAATTCAGCCGCATTTGCCATACCTAGGTTATTTAAGGTTGTTACGAGTGCCATGACGCTTTCCATTATGACAGCCATACTAAAACCAACGACAAAATTGCGTTTCAGGTCGCTAGTATTGGGTAAGCACTTTTTAACAAAACGGCTTACTAAGGTCATGAGTAAGAAGCCAATGGGAGCCATGATAAGTGCGGCTAGGGCTAATGACGATAGCCATTGGCGGACAAAATTATCGGTGAAACCAATATTTTGATAGGTCATAACGAAGGTCAGGCTACCCACTAGAGTAACTATGATTGATGCTACAATGGCGATCTTTTTCAATAACTTAGGCATAATTGTATTTCCTCTCATTAGTGAGATTTTAAAGTGCTCTCTGAATATGGTTGACAATATCAACTAGATTGGGGCGCATCCTAGGAAATATGATTGATAATGTCAACTACTTTGGAATGCTTATGTCAGAATTAAAGATGCCAAACCCTTTTATGGTGCTTGCCCATAAATTTAAATCTATGGTGTTAAGGGCGTTAAGAGACCAAGGCATTGATATTGTTCCTATGCATATCAAATCTTTATTTTGTGTGAATCGTTTAGAAAGCTGTACTGCGGTTGATATTGCTGAAGGGTTAGATAGAGATAAAGCGCAAATTACCCGCCTTATCAAAGAGTTAATTGATAAGGAACTGGTTCGTAAAGAGCCGAACCCAAATGATAAGCGCAGCCAATTGATTGTATTAACTGAGCATGGGCGGGCTACCTTGAACAAGGTATTGAGCATCGAAGAAAGCATAATTGAGAAGATGCATCAGGGAATGTCGCAAGAACAACTTGATCAGTTTGATCAACTTTCAAGGCAAATGGTTGAGAATTTACAGAAGAGCTAAATTAAAAAACCAGCCAATCTAGGCCTTTCAGGTTGGTGATGACCTCTTGTTTAACGCTGGAAGCTGCAATCAGAAGAGCCAAGAATTTTTTGAGACTAAAATTTATAGTTGATCGTCAATCCATTTTGTTCGGAATATTTCTTTCCAATCATGCGATAGTGTCACTTCAAACTGGTACTCGGATGCAGATAAAAGTAACTTATACTTTTTTATTATGGTTAAGATAGCATCACACCATTCTTCTATTTCTTTTACGGTAGGTAAATGATCTATTTCTTGTTTATCTAGATGGGCAAGTCTTTTGTCAATAAAGTTTTCGCAACTTTGATTTATATTTTCTAAGGTTTTAATGTCTTCTTTAATAATATTAATAGAAAGCGTATTTGGCGTATTTGGCGTATTTGGCGTATTTGGCGTATTTGGCGTATTTGGCGTATTTTCAGAGAAGTTTTCGCTAAAATCTCTTTTTGCAGCTCTGATATAAGCTTCTTCTGAAGAGTTAACTTGCTGAGTAAATAAATCTATATAATCACTTTCGGTAAATTGATCAGAGGCACCTTTGATTTTTGTAAGAAGGTCTATTAAGCCTCTACTGTCTCTTCCTCCTAGCTTCACATGTCTGCGGATAAACATAAGAAGCGTTTGTCCATAGGTGATACTTGAAACAGAATAGAAGGCACTGGGCTTTTGAAGCTTTTCATTATTGTTGACCATGTCTCTTAATTCCGAATGTACTCTTCTTACAAGAGAAATGTTACTTGCTTCATGGAGTATTGATCCATTTATACTTCCATCTCCTATCCATTTTTGCCATTTAGTAAGTTGATCTTTATTCATTGATTACTCCTGTAAATATTAGGTGGTAATGAACTTTTTCTCTCTAATCCTTTTCACTGGAGTTACACCAGATCTTCAGCAGGTTAAACCTGTAAGGGTGGTGAAACCCTTGATATTGAATGACATATCCTAGTTTATATACATATGACTTAGCTTCTCTTAAAACCTTAATAATCATAAGCATACCCTCCTTAAGTTGATCAGATAAAAAACTGATTAATTCTGCAATTAAAAAATTCAACCAAAAATTATCTGGTGAAAAAGTTACAAAAATATAGCCTGTCATCATCAGTCTCAAGAGGCCACCACTGAGAGACACAATATTGTGTTTCGACAAATTTTCTAATGAGTATCATAATGGGTCTAAATTATATATTTGCAAGTAATGGGTTTTTGATTTTTTTGCAAGTCTTGTTATAGATAATACTTAATTTTGATAATATCTATTTAAATTTTGCTTCCAAAGGAGGGGGAATTGTTCATGAACAGATATGAAGTAGATTCTTCAGAAACTCAGTTTCAAAAAGGCTCAAATGATTTGGTTTTGCTGAATGACTTAGGTATTACCTCATTAGAAGAAATGGATGATATAGAGGCAATTCTATTAACAAAGCTGTATGAAAAGGTTTTTCGAATTGAAAATACAGAGCTAACTTCCTTTTCTTTTCTAGATATTGCAACCTGGCATAGACAATGGCTAGGTAATATTTATCAATGGGCAGGAAAAATTAGACAGGTTGATATGAGTAAAGGTGGCTTCAGGTTTGCTACGCCCCAACATATTGAACGAAACTTGATTATATTTGAGAGGGACTTTCTTTCAAAAATACAACACTTACCTAATTTGGATCATGAAGAGCTCGTTTCTTATTTAGCTCGCAGTCATATAGAGTTTATTCTAATTCATCCTTTTCGAGAAGGTAATGGACGCATAAGTAGACTACTGTTGGATTTTATGTCTAATAAAGCTGGCGTTGGGCTATTAGATTATAGCCTTTGGGATGAAAATAAAGCTTTTTATATTCGCTCTATTCAAGCTGGTGTTGCCAAGGATTACCAGCACATGGAAAGGTTAGTTAGAGATATTTTAAACTGATAAATGTAAGCTGCTATACTTTTTTCTGTTTGCTTTTATTTTTTCTTCAATTATTTTTATCGATTGACCAGTCTCTATCGCAGTAGAGCTGGCAACGGCTCTGTATATCATTTCCTGAGTGATTTTTTTCTTTTCTTTCCTCATTTTTCTCTCCTGATATAAGAAAATTAATACACTTAATGCTATATCATCTAAGTGCTTTTTTCAATCTAGTAAAACCCCCTATTTAACTTGAAAATAGGGGGCTAAAAACATAAAAAACCAGCCGAGGCTGGTTTTTTTATACTCATAGCTTCAACTAAAGCGTCAGCATAGTTACAAGGTAATCAACTCATCACAAACACTGCTTAGTAAGGCCTTATCATGGCTCACCATCATAATGGCGACGTCCCTGTGTTTCACCACATTGACTAGCGCTTCAATAACAGCTTTTTGAGTTAACATATCAAGACGTGAAGTAGGCTCATCAGCAAAAATAAATGTGGGATCGAGTAACATCACGCGGACAATTGCTAAGCGTTGTAACTCACCACCTGAGACTTGATCAGGATTACGGTCAATCAGCCCTTCATCCAGTCGCAATTCGGCAAGTAACCCTGTTAGCTTATCTTGGCCTATGTGATATTTTTTCATCAGATCATTGAAGCTGGTTCTTAAAGGAACATGAGCAGAAAACACATCCGTTGGATCCTGAAAGAGTTTTTGTGCTTTATGTTTCTCGTTATTTTTATGTGCCCACTCGATTGTACCGCTGTCGCTTGGTAGTAGGCCTAATAACATATCTCCCAGTGTGCTTTTTCCACAGCCACTGTCGCCACTGACACCAATAATTTGCCCCGGGTGTAAGCTAAGTGATACATCGCTGAAAAGTGCTTTTCCACCTCGGCTTTTACTGAGGTTTTTCGCATTTACTATGGATGGACCCTTGTTGCTTTTCGCTTCCCTTTTTGGCCAGCGACGTGGATCGGCATCAATAAGCTCTTGCGTATAGGGATGAGCAGGGTGGCTGAGAACCTGCTGGCTCTCTCCCACTTCTATGACGTCGCCTTTACGCATAATCATCACGCGCCCACCAAGCTGATGGGCAACGTCAATGTCATGGGTGATCGTAAAGACACCTTCATTTTTTTCAATGAGTGAGCGCAATTGCTTGGCGATATCATCACGACGATTAGCGTCCAACCCTTTGGTTGGCTCATCAGCAACAGTGAAGGTTGCTCCGCCTGAACGTGATGCTAAAAACGCAACCCTTTGTGCCATACCGCCAGATAACTCAAATGGGTATTTATGTGTGGCATGGGGCAGTTTAACGCTTTCAAAATCATGGGAGGCTTGAGCGGTTGCGTCACTCGCGTTTAAACCTTTAACTATCTGATAGCCTTCTTTAACCTGCTTGATCGCATGCATAGTAGGGTCTAACGAGCGTGTCGGCTCCTGTGGGAGAACACAGATGGTTTTCCCCCATAAGGCATTCCGGTCGTCAGCAGATAGGGTGTGAATGGCTTGATCGTGTAAGTAAATCTCACCCTCTGCGATTAGGCCTTCAGGTAGATTATTGGCGATGGCTTGAGCCAATAAGGTTTTGCCTGAACCGGTTTCGCCGACAATGGTCAGCGCTTGCCCTGCAACTAATTCAAATGATACTGGGTTAACGATCATGTTCCCATCAAGCGTCTTAACGCTTAGATTCTTTACAACGAGCATTATTTTTTCTTCCCAATCATCAGATTTAAACCTAGGACTAATATAAATAAAGTAATTATTGGCTGTAGTATGATCCAGGGTGCTTCGTAGTAATAAGGCATGAGCTCTATCATCATGAGGCCTAATTCTGCACGGGGCGGTTTTACACCAATGTTAATAAAACCAAGAGATGCGACGGATAAAACGGTAGTTGCCAAGGTAAAGGCCGCCAAACGTAAGATAATCGGACGCAGCTCAGGGAAGTAGTGTCTTTGTAATAAATACCATGGTGTGAACCCCAATAATTGAGAGGCGGCGACAGCATCACGGTTAGCGATAATCATGGATTGCGCTCGCACGACTCGATACATCTCGATGCTGGCAATCAAAGAGACACCCAAAAAGAGTGGCCATAATTTCCCCGGTGCAATTGTTGCGAACAGCAATATAAATAACAGTCCAGGAACAGCCAAAAATAAATTAGAAATTAAATTTAAAACCTTATCGGCTGTTTTTGGGTACTGCGCCGAAAGGACACCCATTAGCGTGCCGAACCCAGTAGCAAACAAGGTACTCACTACGGAGATACCAAGAGACACTTGCAGCGCAGCAGCCAAACGTAACCACATGTCACGTCCCAGATGGTCAGTACCAAACCAGTGTTCAGCACTTGGCGCTTGGAGCGTATTCATCAAAGATTGATCGTGTGGGCTACCTGCAACAAGTAATGGCGCTAGTAAGGCAAAAACACAAGGAACTATGAATAACAAAAGTCCTATTCTTTGCTTGAAAGAAAGTAGGCTAAAAGAGGTGATGATATTCATTATGACTTACCTCCTTCACGTGGATCGAGCAGGAGTACAACGATATCGACTAATGCATTCATGGCGACAAAAATGAGTCCCATTGCTACCGCAGCACCTTGTACGATTGGAATATCCCTGGCAAAGATGGCATGCACTAAACTGTGACCTATGCCAGGCCATGCAAATAAGGTTTCAATCACCACAACGCCTTCAACAATCGTAATAAACTGAATGCCTAAAAAAGCCACGACCGGGACGAGCAAATTACGCCACCCATGACGTTGGAATGTTTGCGCATCCGATAAGCCTTTAATGCGCGAAAACAAAAAGTATGTCGAGTTACGGACACCTAGTGTGCTATCCCTCACTACTTGCACAGAGACGGCAGCAAGCCCTAACGCCAGTGTCAAAGTAGGTAAAATTAAGTAGGAAAAATCACCATGTCCGGCAGCAGGCAGCAGTCTCATCTGCACTGCAAACAACATGACTAATAAAATACCAATCACAAAATTCGGTACGGATTTTAATGACACGCTACAAAATAACAGGGTCTTGTCGAACCAAGAGTTCGGGTGTTTTGCTGCCAAGACGCCCAAAGGTACGGCAATAAAAACCGATAACACAATACTCGCACCGGCAAGTGTTAATGAATGGCCCAAAGTGTGCCCAACTTCTTCAATGACAGGGGAGCCACTAACTAATGAGTTACCGAAGTTGAAGGTTAGACTGTCGCCTAACCATTCAACCAATCGAACCCATAAACTGCGGTCTAGCCCTAATTCACGTGCAACGCTTTCTGCCGTGCTCGAATCCATCAAATCGATGCCATAGCGCCCACCTGCAATGCGATAAGCCATGTTTCCACCTAGGCCTTGTGCTGCAAAAAAGCACACAATGCCGACGAAAAGTGCGACAAAAACAGCTTGGATGGAACGCCAAGCCAGAATGTTGAGTAGAGTGTTAACAGTTTGTCTTTTCATACTGTATTCAGTCTTTTCCTTTAGTCTAAATGGGCGTTATTTCACTAACTCAATTTCATTTAAGCGATAGGTTGTATCAAAAGGATCAAGAGAAACACCTTTTAAGTTTTTCGAAACAACAACAGATTGCTTATACCAAATGACAGGAATGACAGGCAGTTCTTCTTGAATAGCGCGGGTTACCAAGGCGCGGTTAGCATCGGCTGCATCATCGGTATTATCTAATTTAAGCGCGTCCAATGCTTTGGCAACCGCTTCATTTTCCCAGTTCATTGCACCCCAATCAGCGCCACCACGGCCAAAATCGCTGGCGATGTTGTTAAGTGGTGATTGTACGGTAGCGTAGTTACGTGACATTAACGCGACTTCTAACGTACCGTCTTGGTGGCCACCTGGTACTTCTGTATAGCTGCCGATAGAAATGTCCATTTTAATACCAATCTTTTTGAATTGATCTTGGATCGCATTAGCGATTAATGGCAGTTCAGGTCGATCAGAATAGGTTCTCATTGTGATTTCGAAAACTTTGCCGTCTTTTTCAGCATAGCCTTCACCATTAAAGGTAAAACCGGCTTTTTCTAACAAGGCTTTGGCGTTATCAGCGTTGTATTGGAAGGGTTCTAAATCTGTGTTGTGCCACTGAGAAAGGCTTGGTGGTAACAGTTGCGTCGTTTTGATTTCAGGTGAACGAAGCAAAGAAGCCGCAATACCATTTCGGTTGATGGCTTGGCTCATGGCTTGACGAACGTTTATATCCTGCATGAAGGGGTGTTTATGGTTTACTTTTATGGTGATAACACGTGGCAACATGATACTCATCACATCGAGTTTCGGATTGTGCTTCAAACGGCTAATGCTGGCTGCATCAAGGCTGTATGCGATAATGGAAGGCTTGCTTTCAGCCATCAATGCACGAGTTACGCTACGAGATGCCGCAATGTATTCAATTTCATCAATACTGGCTTTTTCTCCCCAATAATCGTCTTTTTTAACAATACTCAAACGCTGTGGCGGAGTGAACTCTTTAACATTAAATGGACCTGTACCAACCACCTGATTGACATCACCATCCTTGTCATACGCTTTAGGTGATAAAATCATCGTAGTATGGTGTCCTAATGCTGCGGGCAGCAAGGTATAAGGTTTTTCTAAGGTAAAGACGACAGAGTTATTCTTGCTCTGCATAGAAAGAATTGGCACGCCTTTCAAAGGGCCCGGTTTCTCTTTAGCTACTTCTAGGGAATGGATTACCGCATCCGCAGTAAGGGCTTCACCATCACTGAAAGTGACATTGTTGCGTAAAGTAAAAGTCCACACTTTTTTATCATCACTGACAGACCAGTCAGTAGCAAGTTGAGGCTTCAGTCCTCCTGCTTTATTGATGCTAACTAATGTTTCCGTTATTCCCATACGTGTGAATGCATAACCGCCAACGGTTGGATCCTTGGATTTAAGCTCCCATGGGGAAGTGATGGTAATGGTTTGTGCCTGTAGGGACAAAGCAGCGCCTGCCAAGGCGGCCATGATCAAGGATTTCTTTAAATATTTCATAGAGGTGTTTGCTCTTGGATCAACGAAGGGAAATGTAATTATTTATAAAATGTTATGATATAACATAGCAAGATAATCTGTAATAATTATTTCTGTATTAGTATGTAATTATGAGGGAGGCTAGAGGGAGGTTTGCTACATGAAAGCTTGTGATCAAAACGTTTTGAATGGCTTAAAATTACCAATATGAGCTCACCTAACCAAATTGGATTTTTTAGTTAAGGAGTTTGCTAATAGAACTTCTCGCGTTTCAATATGTGAATATAATGCCTGAGACTTAGAGCGATGTTCGCAACTTAAGCCTTACTCTATTGGTTATTTTTTGACATAAAAAGACCCCCAATAATTGGATAGTCCAACTATTGGGGGTCAGTTTAAACGTTAGCTTTTTTATCTATGAAAAATGAGCTAAAACTTTAATTTGTTTTGACTAAGCCTTCTTCTTTTAACAGTTTCAAAATCGCTTCAGCCCCTTCTTGGCTAGTCTTAGGCTCTATTACCTGGCCGCCTTTAGCTTGAGACACGGTTGCGGCTTTAAAGCGATCGGCAGCGGTTTTTGCTTTGATCTTCTTCATACGCTTAGGTTTTTTACTGGCATCCTCAAAGTTAAAGCTCGCCGCGTCGGTATCGGTTTCGTTATAACCTTGTAGTTTACCCACTTCGGCACGCATAGCTGCACCATAGGCGGTTTGTCTGGCTTCAGGTGCGCTCTCATCTATGATGAGTATGCAAGGTGGTTTAACACTTATTGCGCGTCTTGCCCCTCTTGGTAAAGCCTGAGTAATGTTTAGTCCTGCTTCTGTTTGCTCCACTTCACAAACTTGGTTAATCACAGGTAGATCCAATGACTTTGCGAGTAAGTAGGGCAGCATGCCTGAGCTTTCGCCTCTTTCAGCTTGGCTACCTGTCAGAATGATATCGCTCTTAGTTTGTTTGAAATAAGCACTAAGGGCAGCCACCGGATCAGCGCTCTGTTCTATCTCAAGGATGCAAACAGGGGCAATAGACATGCCAGCAAAAGATTTAAGCGCATCAGCATCTTGGTAGTTACCCGCATGTAAACCTAAGCATTGTCCTAGTTTAGCGGCGAGTTCAAAAGCTTTAGCATCTTGTTCTGCACGACGTGTTCGACCAGACAGCGGGTGTTTACCTAAAGAGAGAAGCGTATGTGTCGTTAGTTGACTAAGCGGCATGTGATTCTCCCTCGCTAATTTCTTGGGCTTGCACTAGTTCAACTAGGGCGTTAAGAATATCGGTACTGTCAGCAATGATGCTCAAATCAGCTCGTTTGATCATGTCACACTTGGTATTGGTATTAATGGCAATGACCTTATCGACTTGAGAGATACCTTGGAGATGCTGTACCGCACCTGAAATCCCCACGGCAATATAGACTCGAGCACTCACCCAAATACCCGATGCCCCCACTTGGCGATGTCTTGGCATAAAGCCATCATCTACTGCTACACGGCTTGCGCCTTCGGTTGCCCCCAAGACGCTTGCTGCTTGATGGAAGGTATCCCAATCACGAATACCATTACCACCAGAGAGAATAAATGGTGCAACAGAAAGGCTAATATCAGCAGGGTTAACCGCTAACATGCCAAGGTCATTAATTAAGGCTTTAGCAGAAACAGCTAATTCAAGCTCATCCAGAGTGCTGGCAGCATGTTGTGTTTCGTCAATCGGATCAGCGACCTCGGCATCAAGCAACATAACTTTGCTTAATGTTTTGGTAAGATCTTGGGTGCCAGCAGAAGCACGACAAATAATGCTGTCTTCTAATGGCTTCCAGCCATGAGTCACAGGGCGAGAGTCCAGTTCAGCCGCAAAACGACGGCCTAGATCTGCACCACCATCAATGGAATCTGGGAATAAGAAATGGGCAACATCAAGAGATTGCTCAATTTGTACCAGAGCTTGAATACGGGCTTCTGGCGAGAAACCTTGGTAAATATCGTCATTTAATTCTAATAAACGATCTACTCCAGCATCTTGCCAACCTGTTTCTTTGTGCTCACCAAACGCAATGGCAATAACCGCTGTATTTTCATTCGCGAGACTATGGGCATAACCCAATACATCTTTATCGTGTGATGATAAACGCCCAGCGGCAAGGTCTGGTAATACCACGATATAACGTGTGGGTGATTCGATAATATGTTTCGGTTTTTGCTCTTCAATTTGCATCTGGTTAACAGAGCTGCCAGAGGCCTGATTCAAGTTAGCACGGTCAATACGTTTGATACCGTTTGGTCCCATAAAACCGATCTTATGAGGGTCCTTTCTGATGACACCGTTAGGGCCCATGGAGATAGCCGTCGCGGTTAGCTCCAAATGCCTTGGATGTAAACGGTTACGCTTGATTCGCTCTATATGCGGATCAACACGTTTTACTTGATTCGCCATTATTGAACCTCCGCTGGGGCTGGTTTATTAGATTCAGCAGGTTCTTGCATAACAACCAACTGTTCGACTAATAACTCAGCAATGTCTTTCACTTCTGGCCTAGGTGTTACGACACCTTCTAGCATAAGTGCGCATTGAGGACAGGCAACCGCGACAATCTCAGCGCCTGTAGCATTCGCATCATCGATACGCATATCTGGGATACGTTTTTCACCTGGAATATCGGTAATAGGGGCTGCGCCACCACCGCCACAGCAACGTGAACGGAAATTGCTTCGCTCCATCTCAACGAAATCTGCACCCATGGATTTAAGCAATGATCTTGGTGCTTCAAATTCGCCATTATAACGGCCAAGGTAACAGGGGTCGTGGTAGGTCACTTTGCCACGTAAATCATCCTTTAAGTGTAGACGACCAGACTCGCTTAGTTCGTTCATAAAGGTGGTATGGTGCAAGACTTTATATTGACCACCTAACTCACCATACTCATTGCCAATAACATGGAAAGAGTGCGGGTCGGCTGTGACTATCATATCAAAGTGATATTGACGTAATGTGGCAATATTGGCATTAGCAAGACGCTGGAAAGTGGCTTCATCGCCTAAACGGCGGGCTAAATCACCTGAATCTTTCTCTTCATTGCCCAATACAGCAAACTCAACATTAGCAGAGCGTAATAATTTCACGACGGCTCTTAATGTACGTTGACCACGCATATCAAAGGCGGCATCACCCATCCATAATAAAACTTGTGTACGTTTAACGTCTTTCATTAGCGGTAGGTTTTGGTCAGCCGCCCAGTTCATTCTATGGGTTGGGTTATAACCATTCGGGTTATCTGTGGCAATCAAGTTGTCGATAACCTGTGAACCTTGTCCAGGTGTTTGACCTTTTTCTAAGGTTAAGAAGCGGCGCATATCAACAATGGCGTCCACATGCTCGATGAACATAGGGCATTCTTCAACGCAAGCGCGACAAGTAGTACAAGACCAAAGTGTTTCAGGTTCGATCAGACCATTGACGATAGGCTGGTGCATATTCCCTTTATGATCTTTAACTTCAACTCCTTGGTTTTCTGGATAAGGAGAACCATAGTAGTTCGCTTCTGTGGTGGCATCCTGCGCATGGCTCATGCCGATCACAATATCTTGAATGACTTTTTTCGGATTTAGCGGCTGACCTGCTGCAAAAGCAGGGCACATAGATTCGCAGCGACCGCATTGCACGCAGGCATCAAAGCCTAATAACTGGTTCCATTTAAAGTCAGCAGGCATTTCAACACCGAGTTTGGCGTCTTTATCGACCATAGGGCGATTCAGGTCTAAGGCTTTAAGGCCTGTGGAACGACCACCGTTGAATCTGTCTTGGCGTGGGTGAAACCCTAAATGCAGCGCACCGGCAAAGGCGTGCTTCATCGGACCGCCCCAAGTCATACCAAATAGCATTTCAGTTAATCCCATAAAGCTAAAGGCTGAAAGGATCACAACAAGCACCCAACCAAAAGCATCCGCAGAAATCACACCGGAAGCAGGTAAGGTTAGAATGAAAAAGCTTAGAGAAAAGCTAATCAGGCTTTTAGGTAAACGCATCCAAGGCCCTTTAGATAAGCGGCTTGGAGGATTAATACGACGTTTAGCAACAAAACACGCACCGACAAACATCATCGCAAGGGAAGCGAGTAAAAGCTTGCCTAAAATCTCTGGTGCAAGACCAAAGACATACACAAGAATAATCAGCACCATGGATAAAACAAAGCCGCCAGCGGTGGCAACATGGGTATTACTTATGTATTTATCACGCTCCACCACATGGTGAAGGTCATTAAGGTAACGGGGAATAATGGCTTTGATCGCAGGGAAAAAAGCAACCGGATTGTCTTGTCCCTGACGCCACATATTAACGCGACGAATGGCGCCAATCACCCATAAACTTAGGGTTAAGACAACCAAGAAAGGTAGTAATGAAGGTAATAGCGAATTTAGCATGCTAACTCATCCATCTAAAGAAAAGAGCCTTAAAAGCAGGCTCAATTTAGCTGTGTTAAAACTTCTCTTAGGCTGAGTAGTCGCCTAGGAGAAGGGAGTTAAAGCTGTGTTAAGGCGCTCACCTAAGTGAGCACCTAGTAGGCTTTAGATTTCTTTACATAAACGTAATGCGTCATAGATAGCCGCGTGCGTATTTCGCTGTGACACACAGTCACCGATGCGGAATAACACCATGCCGTTAGCCTCTTTAATTGCCGGCTGAAGTTTGCCTTCATAAAGTGCTTCGATATCCATCTGGCCTTTATTGATAGAGTCTGCTTTTAGCTCGTAGTAAAGCACTTCGTTAGGGCGTACACCGTTTTCAACCACAACTTGGTCAATCAAGCGTTCTTCCTGCTGGCCTGTGTATTCGTTTTCAAGCAGCGCCACCAACTTGTCACCTTCGCGGTAGACTTTTTCAAGAATCATATCCGAGGTCATGATGACTTCTTTTTGATACAAGCTTCTATAGTAAGTCGGGAAGGTTGTACCGCCGATACCCACACCAGGTTTAGTATCGTCAGTGACAAGTTCAACTTTCGCGCCATTGCTTGATAGGTAATCAGCGGCTGACATACCTGAGAATTCACAAATCGTATCGTAAACTAAGACGTTTTCGCCCGGTGCAACTGTGCCATTTAGGATATCCCAAGAGCTAACAACTAAGCCTTCAGCGGCGCCCCAATGAGGGTTTTGCTCAAGGAAAGGCGTGCCCCCTGTTGCCAAGATAACAAGGTCCGCATTCATATCACGAATCATGGCCGCATCGGCTGCTGTATCCAGTTTTAGATCTACCCCAAGACGCGCTAATTCAAGTGCGAACCAACGGGTGATACCGGCAATTTGGTCACGTTGAGGTGCTTTGGACGCGATGGTGATTTGGCCACCTAGTTCTGGTGCTCTTTCGATTAGGGTTACCTTGTGACCACGTTCAGCCAGCACACGTGCTGCTTCCATACCCGCAGGACCACCTCCAACAACCACCGCATTTTGAATCTTGCCAGTGGTTTTCTCAAACAGGTGAGGCATATCCATGTGTTCACGGGAGGTTGCTGCGTTTTGAATACAAAGAACGTCCAAACCTTGATACTGACGGTCGATACAATAGTTAGCACCGACACATTGACGGATTTGGTCAACTTGGTTCATCTTGATTTTGGCAATCAAATGAGGGTCAGCAATGTGAGCACGTGTCATACCGACAAAGTCAACATAACCTGCATCTAGAATACGCTCAGCTTGGTTTGGATCTTTAATGTTTTGTGCGTGGATAACAGGTACATCAACAATTTCTTTAATACCCGCAGCCAAGTGAAGGAATGGCTCAGGCGGATAACTCATGTTAGGAATAACGTTAGCCAAGGTGTTGTGGGTATCACAACCCGAGCCAACAACGCCAAAGAAATCAACAAGACCTGTGTCATTGTAGTATTTGGCAATCTGTTTCATGTCGTCTTGATTTAGGCCATCTGGGTGGAATTCGTCACCACAGATACGCAAGCCAACAACAAAGTCAGGGCCAACTTCTTCACGTACGGCTTTAAGTACTTCCATACCAAAACGCATACGGTTTTCGAAGCTGCCGCCCCATTTGTCATCACGTTGGTTAACACGAGGAGACCAGAACTGGTCGATCAAGTGTTGGTGTACCGCAGAGAGTTCTACACCGTCTAGACCCCCTTCTTTGGCACGACGAGCTGCTTGGGCGTAGTCTTTGATGATGCGATGAATTTCTTCTTCTTCGATGACTTTACAGGTAGCACGGTGAACCGGCTCACGAATACCAGAAGGTGAAAGCAGGTTAGACCAGTTACCACCATCCCAACGCGAGCGACGGCCCATGTGAGTAATTTGAATCATGATACGGCCGCCGTGCTTATGCACAGCATCCGCTAAATTTTGGAAATGGGGGATAATGCGATCGGTAGATAGGTTAACCGAGCTCCACCATCCTTGAGGACTATCAATGGAAACCACACTGGAACCACCACAAATACACAGACCACAGCCACCTTTGGCTTTTTCTTCATAGTATTTAACATAACGGTCGGTTGTCATACCGCCATCAGTTGCATAAACCTCAGCGTGGGCGGTACTGACAATTCGATTACGAATGGTCAATTTATTAATGTTTAGTGGTTGAAAAAGGGATTCATAAGCCATGTGTACTGTCCTCAAACAAATCGGGCGGACTTTATTCTGTGTCCGCCTCAGTGACTCGTTATATTTATAATAGTAAGTAGATTCGTCAGTGAAATCTTAAATTAACTAAAACGGCCACCTAGATGGCCATCCAATTTACAGTGGCGTCACTTCAAATAGACCAAACTCAACGCCTTCTTCGGCCGCACATTGGGTTTGAACTGCTTGAGTTTTGACTTTATAACCTAAGCTTTGAGCCACCTGGTCCATGGCACCGGCAAACCAGCCAGTGAACATATAATCAACCTTGCGATTAACTTGGCCCATTTGTAGGACAAACGCAGAGTGATCAAGGCGCACTGTACAAGTGCCGGCTTCTAGGTCGATTGCTTGGGTTGTAAATATGCCCCAACCACGCTGAGAAAGGCGTTTCATATAGTGTTCAAAGACATCAACACCGCTGATACCGTGACACTCAGCTTCTTTCTCACACCAGTAGTAAGCTGATTTATAACCCGCTTTATAAAGCACTTGTGCGTAAACTTCAGCGCCTAGCTCTTCTTCAATACCCATGTGGTTATTGATGAAAAAGTGGCGAGGTACATACAGCATAGGCAGAGCATCTGTTGTCCAAACGCCAGTGTCATCGTTAACTTCGATTGGCATTTCTGGTGCGTGAGTTCCTGGTTTTTGTGACATTATTTTTCTCCCCATACATCTGCTAGAACGTTGACCCAGTTTTGGCCCATAATTTTTTCAACTTTAGAATCAGACCAGCCGCGATCACTTAGGGCGTCAGTCAAATTCGGGAATTCACCAATAGTGCGAATGCCTAGTGGGTTAACAATTTCGCCAAAGCGAGTTAGACGGCGAGCATAGCCCTTGTCATGTGTTAACCACTCAAAGAATTGTTGGTCTTGGCCTTGCGTAAAGTCAGTACCAATACCGACATTGTCTTCACCGCAAAGGTTAACCACATATTCGATTGCTTCTACATAGTCATGAACAGTGGCATTAACACCGGCTTTTAAGAAAGGGGTGAACATGGTAACGCCAACAAAACCGCCGTGATCGGCTATGAATTTAAGCTCTTCATCAGACTTGTTACGAGGATGTTCTTTTAAGCCAGAAGGAAGGCAGTGTGAGTAACAAACCGGCTTTTTAGAGGCTAGAATGACTTCTTCAGAGGTTTTGCTACCTACGTGTGATAGGTCACACATGACGCCAACACGGTTCATTTCGGCAACGATTTCATGACCGAATCCAGATAGACCGCCATCTCTTTCGTAACAGCCCGTTCCCACAAGGTTTTGTGTGTTGTAGGCCATTTGAACGATACCCACACCTAGCTTTTTGAAAATTTCAACATAACCGATTTGATCTTCAAAGGCATGGGCATTTTGGAAACCATAGATGATGCCAGTTTTACCCAACTCTTTGGCTTTTAAAATATCTTTTGTAGAATGAACCTGCATCACCAAATCATTGCTTTCTTCGATGAGGTTGTTCATCTCAACCAAATTATTAACCGTACCCTGAAATCCTTCCCAGACCGAAACTGTGCAGTTAGCGGCGGTTAAGCCACCTTTATGCATGTCCTCGAATAGCTCCCTGTTAACTTTAGCGATAACAAGTCCATCAATAATAATAGAATCCTTGTGCAAGCTGCTCATAAAAGTCTCCGGTTGTAATTTGCCGTTAGGTGAGTATTTAACCTTGGTTGAATACTCACGATTCTTTATTTTTAGATTGCATCAGTCTGCCACCGCATCTTGATATTCATCTGCTTAAAAACGACAGAGCTTATCTTGCCTGCGTCAGTCCCCATGAATTTGCGTCAATGCCTTATAAAGAGCGGGTTCTAGGTGAGATGGGTTCTTATTTAACTGGTTAGCTAGGTGTAAATAGGGGGATTTTTTGCCCATTAGCGTCCTAAATTTGTATGTTTTAGGTGTGTTTTATAGAACTTAAAAGGTATTGGGGTGACATAACGAGTGGGTGGGTGTCGCAAATAGGCATATGTAGGGCGCTAATTGCGCTTGTCTCTATATTAGACTTGCCTTGTTTAGTACTATTGAGTGAATGAACTTTAAAAACTAGGATAAAACCTTGTCACCTCCCACCCATGATTTAGACCATGACATCTCAAAATTTAGACAAAAGCCATTTTTATTATGCTGCTTTATTCTGTTGCTTACCCTCATTACTGGTCATTTTCTTTTTATTATTTTGATTCATCACTTAGATTTAATGCCCAAGCAGATGGCATCAAGTGCGTTTTTTAGCAGTAATGGTTTCCTATTAAATTTTATTGGTAATATTTGGCTGGGAAGTACTTTATTAATTGCGCTGATTAAGATGAAAAAGAGTGGTCTCTTCTGGTCTTTGGCTCTGTTTATTTTTGATGTTTGCTCGACAGTATTTTGGATCTTTACACAAAACTGGTTAGCAACCGCCGGTGCACTTGGTCTTATGCTTATCGGGATTGTTTGGGGAACTTGTATCGCCTGCTTTATTTATTTGAGATATCTAAATAAGCTGGGAAAACTGGATTAAATAGCCCGTTTTAACATCACATAGAAGAGGCGTTTAAGAGGCGTTTAAGAGGCGTACAAGAGGACATAAGACTCATGAAAATTGCTGATGTAAGTCGTAAAACAGGGCTAAGTGCTCATACCATTCGTTATTATGAAAAACAGGGCTTGGTTAAAGCACCTTCTAAAGATGCCAGTGGACATAGAGCGTTTAATGAGAAGGACGTTGAGCTGCTCAATTGGGTTGCTTGTTTAAAAAAGTCGGGTATGTCTCTTAATAAAATCAAAACCTATGTGGCTGCGTTTGATGCAGAAGATAACCCTTTAGCAACGGATATTCTTGAACAACATTTGCTTAAGCTTAAACAACAGCTCGTAGATATCCATCATTATATCGATGTCACTGATGTCAAAATAAAACGTTTAAAGAGTTTGACTTAGAGTATGCTCTAACTTGTTAACCTTTCTTTATCAGGCCTAAAAATGTTTGTTTTTAGAGCATTTAACACATAAAGAAGGAGTTAATAATATGCAGATTGAAGTGGCCATAGTAAATGCCTTTGTTAGTCAAGGAGAAGGCGGGAATCCAGCCGGTGTGGTACTAAACGCCGATAATTTAAGTTCAACGCAAAAGTTAAATATAGCCAAACAAGTGGGTTTATCTGAAACTGCCTTTGTTTCTCAGTCTCAAAGCGCGGATTTCAAACTTGATTTTTTCACCCCTACTCGACAAATTGCCCATTGTGGTCATGCCACGATTGCGACTTTTAATTTATTGTCTGAAAAGGGCTTGATACACAACCCAAATTCCTCAAAAGAAACCATAGATGGGATAAGAGCCGTTAATGTGATGCAGAACGCTGCTTTTATGGAGCAAGTTCAACCTAGTTATAAGGCTTTGCCTGACTACCAAGATAGGGTCTTGGCATCGCTTAACTTAGCTGCGGATCAAATCACGGATCAAGCTATCTTGGTTAATACAGGGAACTCATTTTTGCTGATAGGTGTGTCTGACAAACAAGTATTAGCTGATATCAAACCTAACTATGATGAGATTGAGGCGATTTCAGAAGAGCTCGATCTGATTGGTTATTATGTGTTTAGTTTAGATCGCTTTTTACCTTCTTCAGATGCGACAAGTCGTATGTTTGGCCCGAGATATGGCATTTTAGAAGAGGCGGCAACGGGGATGGCAGCAGGCCCACTGGCTTGCTACCTCTATGATCAGAAAAAGATGGATCAAAGCCGTTTCATCATAGAGCAAGGCTATGCCATGAAAGTTGCTTCCCCGAGCCTTTTAAACGCCGAGCTAGACCTTGAAGAAGGTGAGATAAAAAGCCTCAGTGTGGGTGGCAGTGCCAAAGTGAGCAGCTGGTTAAGCGTGAATGCTTGAATTGATTAACATAAATATTTGATCATCAAAGTCATTTAAAAGAGTGAAAATCATGGCTATTTCATCTAGCCATGATTTTCATTACTAATGTTTATATATCCTGAGGGAGATGGTTTATAAGCGCGTTCATTTCTTCTTGGGATAGAGGTAGACGTTTAAACTCTTCACCTTGGTTTTGCATATTCTCTAAATCTAATACTGCTCCAGGCGATATGTCGCTGTCACTATTTACCGCTCCTTTAACACTGTATACGACCCAATTTGCTCCCTCCATTGATAACACCAAGTATGATGCGTCACTGACGGCTAATAAGCTATGAGCGGCAATTTGGGATAAAGATGCATAGCCAAGTACTACTCCTGAACCTAAGGAGTAAGAGCTGGGTATGACAACGGATTTTGATACTTGATAAACGCCATAACCCGCACCAACAGCGGTGGAAGCAACAGTTCCTGTGCCTAGAGTTGCTAAGGCTGCGCCGCTTCCAATTATATTGGCTGAAGCTGCAGCAGCTTCACCTGCTATATAGCTGCTTCCCCCTGCTATGGCTTCAGCACTAGCAACCGTTGCCCCTGTTAGACCACCTGCAACTACAATGCCTGATGAAACAATTGGAACACCTATGTATTTAATGCCTTTACCTGAAGCATAACCCGCAGCAGCGACTGAACCCGCCGCGATTTTAGTTCCAGCATATTGAGCACCTGATAATAATGCACCGCCTGTTACTATTGCTCCTCCAGCGATACTTCCACCAAGGGCTTCAGTTGACGATATCACACTGGCAAGAGCAGCGTGTCCAGTCGGGGCAACAACATCGTATGCCATGGCTGCACTATTCCAGCTGACTTTAACCGCCAACTCAGCAGCTGAAGATACGCCATTTCCAACAAATACAATTGGATAGATGGCACCATTGACTGCTACATAGGACAATGCGCCAGTAGTTAATTTCCCAATGGGTTTAATGACACCTTGCCAAACAACACCATGGATAGCCCACCCTAGAGATTTTAAAACGGCGAGACTGCCATGTTGAGAAGTATCATTTAACTCTTTCTGGCTTTTACCTAAAGATTCATTGATCCCGTCAAAGTAGGTATCTCTGGTGTCATTTAAAAAGTCGGCATATTCAGCGGAGGCTGTTTTTCGCCACTCTTCTAAATCTTGTGTAGTTTGGCTTAGATCCTGCCAAGTCGTTGTGCTGTCCATGTTATCAAGACGTTTTGATAATTGGTCGGGCAATCTAATATAACCCTGAATAAAACTTTCTTGGCCTTGATCAAATGTCTTTTCGGCCTTTTCAATACTGGATGTTGCTAATTTGCTTCCTTTATTCCATGCGTTATTTAGCGTTTCTTGACTATTTAATTGCCCCGTTTGATTAATTTCAGATGCCGCTTTAAGCGAGTTTTCTGAGAGAGAATCTCCTGACTCAGATAGGTTATTCGCCATACTTTTTGAGGCGTCCCATGAGGTACCAATAATCTTATTGGCATGATCATAAGAGTTGTAAATTAATTGAGTCGACCCTGGACGAGAGTGCGCTCTTATCCAGTTTGCAAAATCATTACTTCCTTCAAAAATATCTTTACTAAATTCGTAAGTTTTTTGCGTACCAACACTGACTATTGTGACAGAGTCTTTTGCTGCCTTGATTGATTCTGAAAAAGATTGTTTTGCTTTTAGTCCTGTAAGCTCTTTCGCTAACCCTATCGCATCATTGCCTGCAGGAATAAGCTTAATTGAGGTGTTTGGGATCTGTAGTGCACCTTCTTTATATAGTGATGTATGCCCTTGGCTCACTAGCTTTTTGGTATTTTTTAGAGGGTCAATACTTGTATTTGAGTTAGGTGTATTTGAGCAAGCTAATAAAGTAACGCTTGCAGCACATAATATGATTGGTCTTGTTGCTTGATAAATCATCATAAACGCAAATCCTTTGGCAGTTGATCTAGCACTTTATCAATTAAGCTAGGGTCGTCACTTAGCACTTCTAATTTACCAGGGTTCTCTGCTTGTAACTCTTTCAAGTCAATGACACTACCTACGGGAATTGAGCCTGGGTCCAGTATTTCCCCTTTATAGCGAATTTCACCATTGAGAGTAGCTAAGGTTAATTTTGGTCCATCCCATACTAAAAATATCGCTGAATTCACAGAGCCTAGTAGTAGTTGGCTTGGGATAGCGGTTAAAGCGTTATAACCAAGAACAACACCAGATTTCATTTGATTGACAAAAACTTTTGTACTGCCTTTAAACGCATCATAAGTAACTAGTGCACCATACTCTAATGTATCTGATGCGGTTTTAACTGTGGCTTCGGCCGCTCCTGCCATTGGCGCTGCGACATAAGTGCCAACTTGATTTACCATACCTATGCTGGTTCCGGCTAGGTATGTTAAAGGAACCGAACCTGAAGAAATTAGAGACAAACTGGTTAAATAGCCCCCCTTTAATGTCGGTGAAACGACTTCGATAGCTGTTTTGCCCGTGTAATACATAGCAAGACCTGCTGACTGAACCGTATTTTTAGTTAGTATGTAGCTACTCGAAAGGGGTAAAAATACGGCTTCTCCCGCAATGGTTGCTGTGTACTTTGAAACCTGCCAACTACTTCCTATTGCTGGTTTGACAATACCTTTGTAGGCACCTGAAACATATCCGCTTAGCAGGGTCCATAGACCTGACATAGAATTAGTTTCATCTCCAGAATCTAAATAAGCATTTTTAAATTCAGTTTCAGCACTCTCTAAAGCGTCATCCCATTGGGCTAGAATTTGAGGGTCATTTTCATTGTGGAAGGCCTTTAAACTGTTCCACATTTCAGAATGTTCTTGATAAATCTTGTCAGAATAATTGCCTGGTAATTTTTTTATTTCGTTTAAACTTTCCTGACTTGATTGTCCTAAATAGACATAACCTGAAATAACTGATTGCCAAGCTTCAGCAGCTTTCTCTTTACTATATGTCCACTCATTACGAGCGATATTGTTTGTTTTATCGAAAATAGTGTCAGTTAATTTTGAGCCTGACTGATAAAGAGATTCACTGGTTTTTTTTGAATCTGTAACATTTTGAGATAAGTCTTCTAAATAGTTATTAGATCTTTTTGCAATTGTTGTTGAGGCTTTTTGAATGGCTTGAAAAGATGAATCGATACTTTGTTCTTTAGCATAATTTATCGCTTTCTCACTGGATGTGATGATAAACCATCCTTCTTTATATAAGTTTTTTTGGCCTTCTATATTGGCAACTGTCATGGGGATGACATCTTGAATATTTTGCTTTTCAGCGACTTCTGCATGAGCTAATGGTAAGTAAACTGTATTGATAGTTAACAGCGCAATACTTAATTTCCTATTCACTGATCTTATTCCTTAAGATGAATTCAGTCATCATAATGCCAATAAGTGAACTTGCTTGAAAGCTTTTTGTAAGGGTTAAGCTTTATTAGGCAATGTTTAAACTGATCAAAAACAAGATGTTAGAGATCAGCTTAAAGGGGGATATTAAGTATAGATATGGTTCGTAAAGAACTAAGCTTGCTTTGCTGTGTTAAATCTAAAATTGCCTTTAGCCAACCACTGGTTCAATACAAGTGCAAACATTATGATGCCTGCACCTAGGCTGAGCCTTAAAATATCCGCATCACGATTCCAGATAATCAAGTTCACCAAGATACCTGCTGGGATTAAAAGGTTGTTCATGACGGCAAGGGCACCCACATTGACCTTGGTTGCGCCCATGTTCCAAGCAAAATAGCCAAGCCCTGAAGCAACGATGCCAAGGTAAATCAGAACGCCCCATTGTAAGTTTGTACTAGGCAGTTTCTCTGGGTTACCAAAAGCCAAGTAGCATAAGCTGGCAACAATAAGCGCACCAATAAAGAACCAGCCAAATACGGTTTTCTGATCTAAATCTGAATCCTGTAAAAGACGTTTGTAGCTCACTTGCCCTGTTGCAAAGCAGAGGTTAGCCACTTGGACAATTAAGAAGCCAGTCACAAAGTTTGAATCCAATGTTTGGTATCGAATGGCAATGGCGCCTGAGGTGGCTATCACGGCAGTGATTAAAAAATTTAAATTTAACTTACGATCAAAGGCATCATTTAAGAGAGTGATATAGATGGGAGTCATCACGGTAAATAAGAGGACTTCAGGCACGGATAAATACAAGAAAGAGTGATAGTAAAACACATACATTAGGCCTAATTGAATAGCGCCAATCAGCATTAACTTGAGTATGCTTTTTTTGGGTATCTTGCCAAGGCGTAAAAAAGGTAAAAAGACGATAGTGGCTAAACCAATACGGATTAATACTGAAAACCAAGCGTCCACTTGCCCTGCTAAATAAACGCCAATTAAGCTAAAAGAAAAGGCCCAAAGTAGGGTTACGGCGAATAAATAGGGCATGAATCTCGATCCTTTTGATAATAAAGGTTGCACTCTAAATGAGAATGATTGCTAAATAAAGCATTTTACATAAAGCGCTGTAAATTAGGCTTAACAGCAAGGTAAGATGCTAACTATTATTTTGATGGCAGTCAGCTCGTGAATAACTACAAACTACTTCCTGCACTTGTATCTATTTTACAAACTCGCAATTTAACCGCCTCAGCAGCAGAGCTTAATGTGACTCAATCGGCCATGAGTAAAACCTTGTCACAAATACGCGAAGCCTTTCATGACAAGATACTCATACGTGAAGGTAATCAATTTGTTTTAACCCAAAAGGGTGAGCAGCTTAAGACTCAATTGCCTGATTTGATGCAAACCCTTGATGGGCTGTATGCACCAAATACCATGGAATTAGAGCTTTGTCAGCGTCGTTTTTCTATTGCTTCCAGTGATTATGTGGCACAAGCTGTCGTCCCTATGATTACCCGTGTAATGCATGATGAAGCCCCTAACGTTAGCCTTGAATTTCAAGCTTGGCAGCCCTCAAAGCTCACTGAATTGGCGGAGACTTCAATAGATCTAGTCACAACGATTGCAGAAGAAGTACCAGAAAACTTACAAGGTAGATGGTGTGCAGAAGATGAGTTAGTCGTCATGTTAAGACAAGGCCATCCCATCCTTAATAAAGCGCAGGCTTTTAGTCTTGATGATTATTGTCAGAGTAAGCACATTTTGATTAGCGGTGGCGGTGATAAAAATAGCCCATTAGATCAGGCGCTGTTAGCAGAGGGGCGACAAAGGCAGGTGCTGATTCAAGTGCCTTTTTATCAGGCTGCGATTGAGTTGGTGCTAAACACAGATGCGTTATTAACCTTACCCATGCATATCGCGGGAGATTTTGCCCAAAGGCATGATGTGACATTAAGGCGTTTACCTATCTCGCTTGTCCCCAATCAATACTATTTACTTTGGCATACTAAGCATCACCATGACCCCGAGCATAAATGGTTTAGGGAGTTATGTACTGGCTTGTTGCAAAAGCATCTTATTCAAACCATAAAAGATGGTGTGAAATTTATTCATGCTGATTAGTCATAAATGTGATTTTAACTCATGATCAGAATATCATAGGATAGGGCATTGATTGATTTAAGCTGTTTTAGGGAGAGTGTGAGATGAGTTTTAGTACCTGGTTAGGGCTACTTGCGATTTGTTGTTTAGGTGCCATGTCACCTGGGCCCAGTTTAGCCATGGTTGTGCGTCATACCTTAGGTGGCGGTCGAGCAAAAGGGATTGTTTGTGCCTGGGCACATTCTTTGGGAATCGGATTTTATGCCTTATTAACCTTGCTTGGCTTAGCGGCAATTTTAAAACACTCACCTTTAATTTTTAACGGTATCGCGATATTGGGTGCTATGTATTTGGCTTGGATTGGTGTGCAGGCATTAAGA
Organism: Marinomonas sp. MED121; assembly: GCF_000153025.1. Classification (GTDB taxonomy): domain Bacteria; phylum Pseudomonadota; class Gammaproteobacteria; order Pseudomonadales; family Marinomonadaceae; genus Marinomonas. Next base: position 632,411 of record NZ_CH672429.1, on the reverse strand, counting down.
TCAAAAGGCGGTATGTCAGAGAAACTAGCGGCGGGCGAAAGTACAAGCTATTTAAAAGCAGCACAAGATGGCATCGCTATCTCTATTTTTAACCCTAAGATTATCTTGTTTTTCTTGGCCTTGTTTAGCCAGTTTGTCAAAGTGGCAGATGATATGTGGGGCAATACCTTAGTGGTGATGACGCCGCTTGTGATTGATGGGCTTTGGTACACCCTTATTGCACTGATTCTTTCTCATAAAGCGGTATTACCTAAGCTGAGAGAAAAGGCATCCCTTATTGATAAGCTATCTGGACTGGTGTTAATTGGTTTGGCTAGTCGTGTTATTTTTACCTTATAGTTTAAAGAACGAGTGTTCTAATTAAGCCAGTCAGCCGATGGAAGACTGGCTTTTATTGATTAGCTATTGGCGTTTGCTTCTTGTTTTTTCTCTTGCTCCTGTTCGAATAATTCGATGGCAAGTTTTACCCTCTCAGATAAGGCTTCATTACTGTCTTGATCTGACGTTGAAACGGGCAAGACCATGTATTCAATTCCACCATTTTCAAGCTTGATGCTGGTGGCTATCGTCATAGATGATTCCGAGCCTGTGCCATAATAATCTGCTACCACGTCACCACTGGTCTTATTAAACTCCAGAAGATTCTCTTTCGCTTGAGTATTATCAAATAACAGCATTTTCCCGCTATTGGCATAACGCCTTAAAATGGCTTCCGTTTGGGCATCAAAAGGATAAAAAGAAGAATCTAGGTACCCAACATCATGCTCTTCTAAAAAGTTATCTAGCTCTGCACCTGCTTGGGTATAGCTGCTTAAAAGTCGAGGTAAGGGATCATCTATTTCTAAGTCAGGGCTAATAGTATCGAGGTCTAAGTCTAGATTAAGCTCATTGGCTATTTCAGCTTCAAGGTGTGAGGTAGATTCGTGCTGGTCATGGCTTTCTATTAAGGTCTTTTTGCTGACAGGGGGTGAAGATTGACCTTCTATGTTTTGATAGGGTGACACCTGTTCTGGCTCAAAAGGCAGAACAAGATAAACACAGGTAAGAATGACTGCAAAAGCAACTGTCATCCAATAGAATTTTGCATAGGGTTTGATAGACATAAGGACTCCATTTTGTCTATTAGCAGTGTGTTAGCACACCTTTCATTTGCGAGAAATAACCCAGCAGCTGCTGAGTTATTTCATTAAATCGCGTGTTATAAAAACTCAGTGGCTCGTTTTAATGATAAAGGCTATCACTCCAGCCAATACTGACGACCCTTTCTGCCGCTGTAGTTTGGCTATAGTCTGAATAGTTTTTCCAGCTAAAGTTTGTATAGAAAGTGCACCAATCACGGGCGAAGTGATAGTGGGTTTTTGTCCAAGCTGCTCTTAGGCCTAAGCGAGTATTGTTTTGTCCGTCTGTCACTGAGTCCTTACGGTACAATATAGAGGCTTCTGGTCTAAAATCAGAGCGCATCACAACAGGTAATTCATTAATGCTTACAAGATTATTAAAACCACAGCGATTTCCCAAGCCGGTCCAAGCGTAAATTAAGTTATCTTTCGGAGGGGTGTTGTGGCGAATGCTATTGTTGTTGATATTCCAAGTAACGGAATTATTACTCTGATTATAGTCAGCCACAGTGTTAAATTCCGCTTGTGCATACCTCACATTGGTGCTCCAAGAGGCACCGCCCGAAATAACGGGTATTTGTCCAGACGTAATACCAAGGCTGAAGTCAGAGGTTTCGGTAACATGGTCTGTACTTATGGTATTTGATGGCTTGTGGTCCCAATGCCTTACATTGGCTCCGTCATGGTAGTTTACCTTCATTTGAAACGAAGTAGGCACTGTGTAGCGATAATCCGCTGCGAAAGTGGAGTGATAAAGAGTCGTTTTATTAGGCACATTGGTCATATCAAAACCAGATCCACCGGATAAAATTAATTTCACTTCTTTAATTGATTCTGGAACATGATCTAAATTCCAGGCATTTTGAACGGCATAGAGTAATCTAATACGTTTATTATTCGCATTAGTATCATCTAAATCATATAAGGTTGAGGTGTAAGATTTAATCGTATCTGCAGCAAGCGTTAAACTACTTACTGATGCTAATGAAAGAGTTAAAACACTTAACATAAAACCAGGCTTAATATTTTGCATTTTTATTCCTTGTGTTCCAAACATTGAAAAAATTGACCCTCTTATGGAGCCAATGATTTATTAAGAGCCAGAGGTTCTTAAACTGAGAAAAAATAAATTGTTCAATGCTTGCTTATATGTTTTTGCTGTTACTTTGCATGAATTGGCTTTTTATTGACCTGTTTTTGTTTTTTTGTTGGTTTTTTAGCATTGATCTTGTAAGGATTGTGTAAGCAATAAAAGAATATGTCTAGAGGGGAGAAACCATAAATAATAATATATTGTCATTTTCACATGATGAAAAATGATAAGTTACTGATTTGAAATGTATAAAAAATAAACAAAAAAAATAATTATTTTTTTATTAATTAATAATATTTTACTTCTCGAATAGATTTTCTTAAGGAGCGTTTAGTTTTACTTAACTGATGATAAGTATTACTTTTTACATGATAAGTTTTATTATGGTATTTATTACTATTTTATTGTTTTTTTATTTTTTTATTGAGAGCCCTGTTGTGGTTTTAAAGGTTTTATTAAAGATATTTAATTAAACTCGATAGGAAAGATATAAAACCTGCATTCAAGAACTTGCATTCAAAAGTAAGACGTTATTCAAGAGTAAGCGTGATTTTAAAGGCAAATTAAAAAACAATTAAATAAAGATGTTTGAATAATAGAGCGGGGAAAAGCAAAGCTTAGGGAGCCTGCGATTAAGTTACCTCTTTTGAAATGCCGAATAGGTATTATTGAAATGCGAATAGGTATTATTAAAATGCCGTTTAGGCGTCCTTCAAAGACCCGAAGGGCGTGGTCTAAGAGTTCTGCCTTTACCTTGAGGCCCTATCAATAGAGTCACTATAAAGTTGCCTTTCTCGCCATAAATCTAGCAGCTTTTATCCACACGTTGAGGCGGGAGGACTTAATCGCAGCTTTCCTAGGCCTTTATTTCGATAAGAGAGAGGAAGATTATCTGAGTATGTGCTGTTAAAAGCATTCAGGCCAAATCAAATTGACCCAATGGGCATTATCAATAAAAGGGTTTCGGTTACCTTGTAGTTCTTGCACTCTATCATTTCGTCTTTTCTCAAAGGATGTAACTGGAAAATCATTATTCCATGTTGCTAAAGTACAAAGGTCGCCAATCCAAGGCTGACCGGTTTGCTTTAAGTTAGTGTCTTTTATGTAGAGATCTGGCATTTTCTCCCGTTTGCCATTGTCCCCAAGTTCATATCGGGTTGCCATGTAAAACACCATGCGTGCAACTTGACCCTTCGCTCTGTCACTGGGCTCAAAGGATTGATTTTTCTTGTCGACAAAAGTACCACTGGCCTGTTGAGTGCCATCTGCTCTCTTATCCATATAAGGCTTACCGCCTTCATCAAAACCATAATTACTGTGAGCACCATTAATATTACGATCAGCAGGCCTTAGATGATGTAAATCCGTATAACCATCTTGGCTTTGTTTTTTAAAGCCGCGAGACTTTGGCCATACATGCTCTCTATCCCAACTATCGGCCGTGCCTTTTCCGCGATTTGCTTGATCGATATGACGAGTCTCATCTAGGTATAAAAGCTGTATTAGGCCACATTTAGGTTGGTGTCTTGGGCAAGCTGAGTCTGTATAAGTGAGGGCTTCCCAAACATCTAGGTGTTTGCCATCGTACCAGTCAGTGTTCTTACTACGGGTATATTTAAGCGGTTTCTGACCATCAATAATGTCATGCAATTTTGCTTTCAACGCACTAGAGGTGAGACCTTCCGTCCCGGACCAATACTGCTTGAGTGATTCCCCTTTAGAGGCTGAGAAAGGGGTTTCAAATAAAGTTGCGCTAATAGCAGGAGAGGCTTGAGAAAAAATGAATAAGATAATTAAGCCGCTAAATAGCGCCAAACTTGGAGAGAGGTGTTGCTTCATTTGAAAACCTTTTAATCATGAATAAATGAAAGCAATCAAGTGCGTTTAACGCTGTCATTGATTGACTTATAACTATCCATGTAAAAAGTTCACGCACGTAAAAAGCCCCATCCAAGACTTTTCTCGACTCTATACTCCCCTTAAAGAGGCGTTAGTCGCTGGCGCAATATAACCATAAAAAAGCCGATTGAAAAGGCTAAAGATAAAGCTTTTGTATAGGTGTTCATTTTCAAATTTGATCTAGCTGCCTGGACTGGTTTGATGCAGGGCAATAGTAAAATGATACTTTATATAAAAAACCATATAAGACATGAAATTAGCGATAAAAGTTGAGAATTTGGACTTTTGTAGACAGTGGGATGAAAAGCTATTTCTATTAGGTATTTTTTGTTTAATTTTTGCCCAGCACTTTCTCTTAAAGAGGGAGGCTATTTACCTATTTTGAATAGCAAGGACAATAAAATGACAAGAAATCTGCTTAAGAAATACCTGATACCTGCTTCTATCATCGGTTTTACCTGCTTTTATCAAAGCTCGGCTTATGCTTTGTGTGGTTTAACTGAATATGAATTTACCCCAACGGGCACTAAGAGCTCTAAAGGGTATGATTATCAAGAAAATGGCGCCCCCAGTTATGAAAGTGCAGATTCAGGCAGTTTTGATTTGCTTGTTTACAATATTGATGGCTTTCCAGAATGTATCGGCGGGAATTCAAAGTCAGATTTAAAAGAGCTTCTTAAGAGGCTTGAAAGTGAAAACTATAATCTAGTTCTGATGCAAGAAATGTTCAGTGAGTCTAAGCATGATCTGGTAAAGGACGAAGATAGGCTCAGTCAGCAAGCTTATCCTTATCGTTCAAAACATTGGCGTGGCGGCATGACGTCTTATGGTGATGGTTTAATGCGCCTCTCTGATTTCCCTTTCCAGATGAATAGCCGTGATAATGATGATTACTCATTGACCAGTAATGAATTTGAAGAATATAGCGCCTGTCATGGTAACTTATTTGATAACAGCCCAGACTGTTGGACCGAGAAGGGCTTTAGTGTGGCGGTACATGAAATCACCGAAGATTTTTCCGTACACGTCTATAACACCCATATGAATGCCGGTCGTGATGAGGATGATTATAATGCGCGCCGTAAACAGTTTTTACAGCTTGCTGATTTTATTAATAGTTACTCGTCCAATGCAACTGTCATCATAGGAGGTGATTTTAATAATAAGTGGTCCGATTATCCTCATGCTGTCGAACAACAGGCTGTGTGGGAGATGTTTCTTGCAACCACAGGGATGAGGTTAGCTTGTCAGGATTTCATCGAAGGTACGGACGACAGCATAGCTAACTGTGCCGCTAGCTCGAGTGAAAGTACAGATCAGGTGGCCTATGTTAACCGAGCTAGCGCACCTTATCAGTTAGTACTAGAAGAATATGGTGAGTTAGATAACTTCACTGAATTAAGTGACCATGAGCCTATTCGCGCTAAGTTTAGCTGGTCTAAGAGCCAATAAATTAAAAGTAAAAGATGGGTATTAGTGCCATTGTCATACAAGGGGCATAGATAGATTTGCCTCTTGTATGAAGCAAGTATTGAGTTTGTTCGTACTTATCATGATTTATTTTGCTTTAAATGTTTAAGAATTTGCCTTGAAAGTGGTTCGCCATGCATGACTTCTTCAGCCCCTTCTAAAGAGGGCCAAAACCCTTTTGTTTGGTTGGGTAAACATTGATTAGTGACGATTTTTATCGCCTGCCAAACCGGTTTTAACTCTTGCTCAACAAAGGTCAAAGCCTGCTCGGTCGGGCGTACAATAATGGCTCTTTCATCTCTTGGGTCTGTTTCTCTTATACAAAGACCAAGGCTTTCTAATTTACTCACAGTTTGACTGATAGAGGAGTGAGTTAGCCCAGTTTCTTCGGCTAATTCACGGATGGATAATAAATTTGCGGAATGGGCGCAAATCAGAGAAACCACAGGGAAATGACGAGGATTGAAATCTATGCCCTGAGCTTTATAGACAGCTTTGATTTCAGCTGAGAGATAATCACTGAAGCGTCTCATACGAGAGCCGAGTGCAAGTCCTTCCATTTCAGAAATCCAATCTGACATATTTAGTCTCTCTTTTATAGCTGAATCTTAGGATGCGTTTGGCCTAAGGAAATTGATGTAATTTAGAGGTTAAACTTTAAAGGGTTTGACACAGTTTCTCAACATCATTTATATTACTTGTAATATAAATTGTTATATTTATATAAACGAATAGACCACTTTCCAATGATTTCTAACGGATAAGACTTTATTTAATCTCAATACTCAAATGGCATTCGCAGTGAGGCGCCTCTTATGGATTTTAATACTTGGGTAATTTTTACCATTACCATTGCATTGGTCATCGGCATTCCAGGACCATTAACCCTATTAATGGTAAATAGCTCAATTAACCTTGGTATGAAACGCTCTATGCCGATTATCCTTGGTGGTAGCACCGCGTCTTCTATATTGATTACCATCTCTGCATTAGGTTTAGGTGCCATCATAGCGGCTTCTGAAACCGCATTTTATGTGATTAAATATATCGGGGCTGCATACCTTATTTATTTAGGCATTTCGCTTTGGTTAACATCAAAAGCGAATAATCAAGAGGGGGCAGAAGGCGCAGACGAGTCAAAAAAACACCAAAACCTTTTGCTTAAGAGTTTTACGTTAGGCATTACCAACCCGAAGGATATTGTCTTTTTTATTGCCTTTTTACCTCAGTTTATTTCGCCGCAAGAAAGTTACTTGACCCAGCTAATTTTGATTGTGGCGACTTGGTTTGCCGTGGATTTTCTGTGTAAGGTGCTCTACGGCGTTTTGGCAAGAGCCATTGTAGGCAGAATTAACAATGCCCGTAAAACCAATATTCTTGACCGTGTATCGGCGCTGGTATTTGTCGCCGCGGGTGTTGCAGCAACGATTTAATCTTCATATATAAAGGGGCTTTAGGCCCCTTTATAGCAGCATGATAGCAGCATGAATTTTAGGGGCTATTTATAAAAGGTTTGATGGTTAGCAATCAAGCCTTGTAATTGAAGTGTGTCATTGATGGCGTCAAACAAACCAATATCTTCAGCCGTTGCTTTCTTGGCTTTAATGCGGGCTAGGGCTAAATAAAACCCAATTTCACCTAAAGCATGTTCTTGTTTTTTCGTATGACCACTTGCCAGAGCCTGGGCATACTGACTTATTTTATCTTCAATCAATTCATTTAATGGCATAACCTACATCCTCGATTTATGTGTCTCTTTGAACGAGTGAATGCTCGCTCAACCTGTTTTGATAGGAAGATCCTATGTTGATAAGAAGATAATAGGGTTAAGCAAGTCTTCATACTTGGTTTTATCTGTGATAAAAATCAACCTAAAATGTGCCAAGGTTAGGTGCTTCTTTTTCATTGAAGAGCAAAGTAAATAGTCCTCTATAGGCATTGTTTCCAGCTTCTTTATCACCCCGACCACGGTTTAATATAATGGCGCCACGATTAACCGCAATAATCATGGCTGCCAACTCGCTTGCTTGCCATTGATTGCTGAGTTGGCCTTGATCAATGGCGAGCTGACACCTATTTTCTAGGCATGAGAGCATATCGTCTAAGCCCATTTTAATTGACTCTTTGGCATTCGATTCTTGGCCACCCATTTCTAACGCTGCCAAACTCGCCAAACAGCCTTGATCCAGATTCTCGTCATTAAATCCACCCACTAGGAAATCACAATACTGATGAATCGCAGTTTTAAAATCAGCATGCGCCAGTTTAGCTAAGGCTTGACTTGTGTAATGAATACGGAACCTTTCAAGGCAAGCTGTGTATAGACCTTCTTTATTGCCAAAAGTATTGTAAATGCTTGATTTATTAAGCTTTGTGGATTTCTCTAAATCAGAAAGTGAGGTGCCAGAAAAGCCTTTATCCTTGAAGAGTGGCATGGCTGAATCTATTGCTGCGTCGGTATCGAATTGTTTATTTCCACTCATAGCCTATTTTTCCATTCAAAAAATAACATTGACATCTTGAACTGATCGTTCCAGAATAATCTTGAACTGATTGGTTCAAGGCTTGGTTAGTGTAATTTATTCCATCAGCTTTGTCTTTAGAGCGAGTCGGTAATTTTTAATTTAAGTAAATATGGTAATCCTATGACTAGCCCAAATTTAGCCCAAGACCTCCCCAAAAAACCTATCCCACTAAGAGTTACTTTCATTTTGAATGCCCTGATGATGGTTCTGCCTTTTGTATTTTATGGTGTTTTTACTAGCCAGAATATTCAAGTCGGTACGCTAGACCCTCAATGGTTCTTGTATACAGGTGCCGCTTATATTGCGAGTTTCGCTTTTTTAGTGAGCTTTATTTTAAAGCGTAACTTTGTGGGGTTTAGAGCCATGTTCTTTGTTAATTTTGTGATCGCTATTCCTGCTGGCGCTTACATTGGCATGGTGATCGCTCTGGTGTCTTTTGGGTTAAGTTTTAATCAAAAAATCAAAGCGTACTTTTTAGTAGATTAAACTTGATAACAGATGACTATCACCTAAATGAAGAGGCAAGCAAAATGGCATCCTACTTACTTGGGTCATGTATTTGTGAAAAGGTAAAATATGAAGTCAAAGATGATTTTATGAGCTTTAAACTTTGCCATTGTCGCTTATGCCAAAAAGCGTCGGGCTCTTCAAATGTAGCCAATGCATTTACCTTTGTAGAGAATATAAGTTGGTTGCAAGGAAAGAATCATTTGAAAAGTTTTGATGTGCCCAATAGTCAGGTAAGACGGGTGTTTTGTAAAACCTGTGGGACTTCCATGCCATTTGTAACACAAAATGAAAGGCTGCTGGTTGTGCCCGTTGGCACGCTTTCAAGCCAGCCTAAACTTCCTCCTCAGGAAGTTAGGGTCTGGCATGAAAGAATGCCTTGGTATGATGAAAGTAAAAGTCTAGAGCCACAATTATCAAGTTAAAAACGAGGGAAGGGCTTAGCGACAGGATTAGTTTGTACTGAACTATATTGGTAACGTAACCACGCCTCTTGATTAGAATAGACGGGGGCTCCGGTTGCATCATTAATACGCCAATCCGCTTCCCATGGGGCGTGCACTCTATTCCCATTGACGTAAAACTTAACCACATTACGTAGAGGGAAGTTGGCATCATTCCAATAGCGACAACAAAAAGCGAGCTCTGATGAGGTGATAGCAACATAGTCATCTTTATTAGCCAGAGTGTCCTTTCTTGCCATTGTGCCTAAATCACCCAAACCATCTAGAACGAAATGAACCTTTGCCTCAACATTTTGATAAAGAGGTGAGGACGCAACCATGGCAATACCACCTTTGCAAGCACGTCTAATGCCTTTTAACATTCTTGCATGGGCCCAATAATTTTGATCTGCTGTTCTTCGGCCTCGCATGGTATCTGGATGCTGTGATCGGATTGTTGCTTTATTGTGCTGAGTATCTTTTAAGACTCTTCTGTTTTCCATATTGAAAACATCTGCAGGGTTATAACGGCTAGCAAGTAAGCCGTTAGAAAATACTTGGCGAGTTGCTTCGTTACGAATTTCACCAAGATTGAGAGGCCCTGCGCCACGTTGAATGCTGTTTATCGCATCTTGACGCGTAGTATTAAGTAACCCGGCGCCATTCCAAAGCCGTTGAAAAGCAGCCCCTGTTCCTATATTGGACGCGTTATTAAAGTCGTCACACTGTAAAGGGCGCCCAGTTGTCAATCGATAAGGAGGGAAGCCCCTTGCGGCGGCAATACCATACATAAGGTCAACATAATCTGTAGTGGGATCCATGGTTGCATAATAAGCTTGAAAATCTAGTCTGTTTGTTAGGCGGCCATTAGCGACAACATTAAGTACTAGGTTTTGCGAGATTGCAGGGTAATGGAATGAAACATATTTAATGACTTTCTTATACTTGTTTCTTTTCGCATGGGAAATTCTTGAGATTCTTAAACTTATGTCTTGTTTTTGAACCGGTGGGGTTGTGCGAGTTAGTAGCGCACGTAAGTTATCTAAACTGGAATTACCAAACCTGACAGCGGGATTGCATTGTTGAGCAATACGGTCAAATTCTGCGATCGAAAAAGTAACGAGTACATTGTTGATGGTAAAAGGCATAACGAATCCTTGTCTGACTGAGTTTCATTCGAAAATCGATCTGATTTTCGTTGTTAGAATCAATAATAGGCTCTGATTCTTAACTCAACCTTAAGCTTGATAACGTCGTTTTAATGGTAGTTTTTTAAGAAAATGGATCAAATAATTGGTTTTTTGTAATATGAAACCAATACTCGTTATTGTTATATGATAAATAGTTACAGGGTATATGAAGGCTATTGCGACTTGGTTGTTTTTCAGTCAAATTGTCTATACACAAATCAGGTGCTCGCTTTAAAGGATGTTGAAAAGCAGTAATGTAATGGTTTTTATACTCTTATTTTACCTATTCTTGGCCTCTTTTTATTTTGTCATGAATAGTTTGGGTTGAATTTTATTCCATTTAAAAACATATGCTTAGAATCTAATTTTTTCTAAGTGTTAGTTTTTTATTGTGATTTCAATTAGGGTTTTCGTTAACAATTTTTTGGGTCTTGCATAAGTCTCAAGCTTAATTTAATCGACTGCTTGAGAAAATTAATCGGCCTAGATTTGAAACAATTGTTTTATATCTATAAATTATAAAAATAATTAAGCGAAGACAAAATTGATCTAATTCAAGGGTTTCGAACACATGACTTAGTTAATTTGTTTTGTTAATGTTTTTATCTCGATTTGGTAGATCAACACGAAAGTCACTGCCATGTACCTAGAACTGTGGGTGCATGGCCAGATTTATGGCATGCATCCTTTAACAAGAGTGCGTGTTATGACAAAGCAATCTGTTTTATGGATAAAATCACCTCTTTCGACCTTTACGGCCAATAATGGAGATGCCAGCAATGGTATCTTGATACAGGGTCAAACCATACTTGAGTTGGTGCCAAAAGGTCAAAGCCCCAAGCGTCAGTATGATCAAATTTTTGATGCCAGTGCCCATGTGCTTATGCCAGGGACGGTGAATACTCATCATCATTTTTATCAAACCCTGACTCGGGCTTGTCCACCTGCTTTAAATAAAAAACTCTTCCCTTGGTTGCAAACCCTTTATCCGATTTGGGCCAAGCTCACACCAGAGCAGCATGCGTTAGCCACCGAGCTTGCCATGGTAGAGCTATTGCTTAGTGGTTGTACCACAGTGAGTGACCATCATTATTTATTCCCAGAAACCTTAGTTAATGGCATAGACCAGCAGGTAGAGGTTGCTAAGCGCTTAGGTATGCGCGCGACTTTTACCCGAGGTTCCATGAGTTTAGGTCAAGATCAAGGTGGCTTGCCGCCTCAGTCTGTTGTGCAAAGTGAAGAGACCATCATGGATGACAGTGCTCGTTTGATTCTGGCTTATCATCAAAAAGATGATCTTATCGAAATAGCGCTCGCCCCTTGTTCACCTTTTTCTGTTACCCAAGATTTGATGAAGAGCACAGCCGCATTAGCAAAAGAATTTGATGTGAATATTCATACCCACCTTGCGGAAACAGAGGATGAAAATAACTTCTGTTTAGAAATGTTTGGGCAAAGGCCATTGGACTATTTAGAGACAGTGGGTTGGCTACATAACAAAACTTGGCTAGCACACGGTATTCACTTTAATGACGAAGAAGTGAAGCGCCTTGGGGCAGCCAAAGTAGGGATATGTCATTGCCCTTCATCCAACATGGTATTGGCCTCTGGTATTGCCAGAGTGAAAGAGCTTGAAGCGGCTGGTGTTCGTGTTGGGTTGGGGGTTGATGGCTCAGCATCAAATGATCATAGCAACTTGATGCAAGAAATTAGGCAAGCCCTTTGCATACAGAGGTTGAGATACCAAGCGGATGAGTTTACTCACCTAGATGCCCTTAACCTTGCTACTAGAGGTTCTGCCGAGGTATTAAACCGTGCTGATATTGGCCAGTTAGCGATAGGAATGAAGGCCGATCTTGCCCTTTACAAACTAGATGAACCTAGATTTAGCGGTAGTCATGACCCTTTGGCAGCCATGGTGTTATGTGGTGCTCATAAGGCCGATGCCGTCATGATCAATGGTAATTGGAAAGTCAAACAAGGGCTCTGGTTAGAAGGGGATATAAACGACTTGATGCGAAAACATACGGCAGCAGCAAAAGCTTTATTTCAATCGGCTGGCTATTAATAAGTCGCCGTTAGTTTGTTGTTGAAAGAGACGTTTTAATGGTTTTCAAAAATAGGGGGAGAAGATGAAGGAGAAGAAGCGAAATAAAAAGGAATAAACAGAATTAGCTGGCTGAATGAATAAATGATTGGGCCAGCTATTTAAATCGTTAACTTAAAAAACTAAGAACTCAAACTTGTCAGTATCTCGTAAAAAAATAATAAGCGGAGCAACAGCATGAGTAATAACAATCAGCAAGAAAAGCAATCTAACAATGATAAAAATGAATTAATCTATGGTCTTAATGACAGGCCAGAACCCCTTAAGGCCTTATTTGCTGCGTTTCAGCATATCTTGGCCAGTTTTGTCGGCATTACCACACCAGCCTTGATCATAGGGGGAGTGTTAGGGCTCGGTGAACATCTTCCCTATTTAATCAGTATGGCCCTAATCGTTTCTGGGGTTGGTACCTTTATTCAAGCGAAACGTGTCGGCCCTATTGGTTCTGGATTGTTATGTGTACAAGGCACCAGTTTTGCCTTTTTAAGCGCCGTATTGGCTGCTGGTTTTTTAGTGAAAAACCGCGGCGGTAGTTCCGAAGATATTCTCGCCATGATCTTTGGTGTGTGTCTGTGTTCTGCTTTCATCGAAATTGTATTAAGTCGTTTCATGCATAAGCTTGGCCGTATCATTACACCAGTGGTGACAGGTATCGTGATTACCACTATTGGGCTGTCCTTAATCAAAGTGGGTATGACAGATTTAGCGGGTGGCTTTAATGCGCAAGATAAGGGCGCGCTGCATTATCTTGCGATTGGCGGCATCACATTAAGTACCATTATTCTGTTAAACCGTTTTAGTAATCAAACACTGCGTCTTTCAGCCATCATGATAGGTATGCTTGTTGGCTATATTAGTGCGGCTTTCATGGGGATGGTTAATTATGATATTGCCGAAGTGGCGCTTATTACTATCCCAACGCCATTTAAATACGGTTTAGATTTTGATATTGCCGCTTTCATTCCTGTTGCCATTATTTCAGTCGTGACTGCAATAGAAACGACTGGTGACTTAACTGCTAACTCCATGGTCTCTAATGAGCCAGTAAAAGGCCCTGTTTACATGCGCCGTATTAAAGCCGGTGTACTGGGTGATGGTACTAACTCGACTATAGCGGCGATTATGGGGAGTTTTCCTATGTCGACCTTTAGTCAGAATAACGGTGTGATTCAGCTTACCGGTGTCGCCAGTCGTTATGTAGCTTTCTATATAGCAGGCTTATTTGTGCTGTTAGGTATGTTCCCCATTATCGGTGCTTTCTTACAAACTATGCCTAAGCCAGTACTCGGTGGTGCAACACTTGTGATGTTTGGAACCGTTGCCGCGGCAGGGATTCGAATTCTTGCTACTGCTGAACTTGGCCGTCGTGACCTTTTAATTATGGCTGTCTCTTTTGGCTTAGGTTTAGGTGTGACAGCGGTACCTGAAGTGAATAGTGCAATGCCACCGTTGCTTAAAAGCTTAATGGGCTCATCTGTAACTGTTGCGGGTTTATCTGCTATCTTCATGAGTTTGTTATTGCCTATGAGTAAGCGTGAACTTAAAAAGATTGACGCGGCTGAGAAACAGGCAGAAAAAGAAGCGGAAGCATTAGCGAAAACAGATAAAGGTTTAGATGCGGTTTAACCTTGTTGTTTGATTGGCATGTGTTTTAGCCAAGATGCATGCCAAAGATTTTCCTCTAATAAAGTTAAAATCTGTTATTCGGTTTAGGTTGCCTTTTACCTGAGGGTGGCCTTTTTTACCCAGAAGCGCTAACTGATTGATTCGTTAAGATGAAAATATCAAGAGTCAGTAAACGACACATTATCATGAAATCAGACCTTCAATTAATCTTCAAAAAAGTAAATGAATAGGATGATAACAGGGGGCTTTAGCGTATCATGCCTGACTAATATAAAAATGATGCTAGCCTTAGTGGTGCCGTTGAGATTGTGATTGAGAGAGTAATGAAGATAGATATAATAGACATCAGCCATACGGTCAATACTCCCCAGAATAGCCCCTCAACTAGCCCTTCAAGTGAGGTAAATTGCTCGAATTGTCATGCCTCATGCTGTCATTACGAAGTGATGCTTATTTCAGATACGGGTGTACCTGAAAGACACATTACTGAAAATGAATATGGAGTCGAGGTGATGTTACGCTTAGAAGATGGTTGGTGCTCTGCGATGGATAGAAATACTCATATGTGCACTATTTACGAGAAGCGCCCTTGGGTATGTCGTGAATTTGAAATGGCCTCTCAAGATTGCGAAACAGCCCGTCAGCAATATATGCGCCTTAAGCCTTAAAAGCGTTTTAAGCACTTTGTCTTTAGCCCTTAGCTCTTAGCTCTTAGTCCTTAGTCCTTAGTCATAAATGAAATTTCCATTCCTATTCTCAGTTAAGGAAACTGCGATTAAGTCTCCTATTCTCAGTCTGCTCTTTTAAGGTATATGGGGAAAAAGTAACAAGCAAGTCGTCGCTTTGCGCTTGATTAATAGAAAGTCAGTGTAGGTACCTTTCGAGAAGTGACAACGCAGGGTGTTATTTTTTCTGAAAGGCCCGAAGGGCGTGGTTTAAAAGCCCTATCTTTACGTTAAGGTCCTTATCAATAGAATAACTATTAAGTTGCGCCCCTTGCCATAAATCTAGGCACTTTTATCCACACGCTGAGGCGGGAGGACTTATTCGCAGCTTCCTTAAATAAATCTCTAGCAACAGGGCTACAAAAAGCCACAAGTTATTGGCTTTAATAGTATATTTCTGCCAATACTCTCCTATCCTTAGTACTTAATCTAACTATTTAGATGGCCTTGCTGTCTAGCTCATCGCGCGAAACCTGCTTAAGTCATATGTTAAGAGTAAAGTGAAAGTGTGCCGCAGCAAGGAGACGTTTCAAATATAATGAAAGACTTTGATTTTGAATTTAAAGATATCGTTGAAGCTGCGAAAGATGTAGTCATAGTGACAAAAGCAGATCTCATTGATGAACCAGGGCCTGAAATAATTTATGTGAATCAGGCTTTTACCGAACTCACTGGGTATTCTAAAGAAGAGGTGATAGGGAAAACACCGAGAATTTTACAATCTAAAGGCACAAGCGAAGAGACTAAAAAACTGATTCGTAAAGGTCTAGAAGACAAGGTGCCTGTGAGGGTGACCATCAAAAACTATTCTAAAACAGGGAAAGAGTATTGGCTCGATTTAAGTATTACGCCGCTTTTTAATGATCAGGGTGAAGTGACGCATATCGTCTCAATCCAACGTGATGTCACCGAATACATTTATACTCAGAATAAATTAGAAGAGCTTTCAAGAACTGACCCATTGACGGGTTTAATTAACCGACGTGTCTTCGATGAAATGGCCGAAAAAGAGTTTTATCGCTATCAAAATCAAAACATTCATTACTCTTTGTTGGCGCTAGATATAGATTATTTTAAACGCATTAATGACAAATATGGTCACTTAACGGGTGACTATGTTTTAGCTTCTTTCTCTACTTTGTGTGAAAAAAATATTCGCTCTCAGGATAAAATAGCCAGAATAGGGGGAGAGGAGTTCTGTATTATTTTACCAGCGACGGATAAAGTTGGCGCAATTGAAGTGGCGGAAAAGCTAAGAAGGGCAATCTCAAACGCCCGCTTTAAGCAAGATGAGCATGAAATAGCGGTTACTGTCAGCATTGGCGTTTCACAAGTGAAAATGTCAGATTATGACTATGTGGCCATGCTCAAACGTGCTGATGAAAACCTATATCGAGCAAAACATCAAGGTCGTAATCAGGTCTATAGTCAAGATTGATCATCTTTAATAGGCCAGACGCTTTACTATGTTTTTTTGTTCATTCTTTTATGTTTTATTGTTCATCCTTTCTAGTTATATCGCTCCTTGCCAGATTTTTATCTGATTTTTCCCCCGACTTTTTGCCTGATACATGGCTTCATCAGCATGTCTAATCAGCTGTATCGGTGTTCGAGTATGATCTGGAAAATAGCTAATGCCGATACTTAATGTAATATCACAAATGATGTTATCTAGCTTGTAAGGCTTACTGCATTTGATCAGCATTTCTTTGGCAATTGCCTCGGCGATATCGAGGTTTTCAAGCTCCTTAACTAAGATAACAAACTCATCACCACCAATACGATAGATACAATCTTGTTTTCTGATATGTTGATTAAAACGAGCTGAAATCCGCTGCAATAATTTATCGCCAATATCATGGCCATGGGTATCATTTACGTTTTTAAATCCATCGAGATCAATAAAAAGTAAAGCAAGACTTTTGCCTGACTTTTCATGAGAGTCCATTAACACCTGTAAGTTATCAAATAGTTTCTTGCGATTGAAAAGGCCTGTAAGAGGATCTGTGATACCGGCACGTCTATGACCTTCTATGGTGCGATAAACCAAATATAAGAAGCTTAATAAAGCGATGACAGTGATGACTAAAACCAATGTAATGGTAATTATTTGAGATTGAATGGTTTGATGCATTGAATCTGCTTGGGTATAAGCTTGAGACAAATCATCAAAGAGATGAGCAATAAGCTGAGAATGCTCAGGGTTGTAAAAGGCATTTTTAGCATCATTTGATAATGCAATTTTGCTTCTTAGAATCTCTAAGTGCAGGTTCACCGTCTCAAAAATCTCGCTTTGACGTGAAGAGCATTGGCTACAGTCAAAATTAGTAAAATGCTGTTTAAGGACAATATTTTGATTTAGCGCGATGAACATAGATAACTGGTATTGTGCTTGTGTCAAAAATGCTATGAATTTAGGGTCGTTTTTGTATTGAATATGCAATGTAAACAATAGGGTATCTAAGTATTTAAGTGAGTTGCGAGTCACGGCAATCTCAGATAAATACGCTTTCATTTTTTCTTTTTTATCTAAAGACAGAGCTAATAATGTTTGGGCTCTTGTTTGCAAAGGGCCTTGAATACTGGCTGATAAGCGTAAAAACTTTGCCATTTCATGTTCGTACTTTCGTGCCGCATGATTCACTTCATCAAAATGAGGGAAGTTATTGGTGTGAATACGATTTAATTCAAATTCCCACTCTGTATTCGCTGACTTGAGCTCGACTAATTGAAAAATACTGTTTTGAATCTCCATGGTATCGCGTAAATCATTATATCTGTGATAAGTCCCATAGATTGCTAATGAAATTCCTAGACTGAGGGTGAGGAAAATAATGGGGAGTCTAAACTTTTTCATCACTTAGGTTCTCGATTGCTATTAAGTGATTCTAAAAAGGCAATGATTTGGCTAACCTCAATATTTGTTAAAGTCAGGCCAAGTTGAAACTCAGCCATAATGTGAATAGTGTCGTTTAACGATGCAATTGAACCATCATTAAGATAAGGCGCAGTTTGAGCAACATTACGCAAAGAGGGCACGCGAAGCTTCTCGGTTTTATAATCCCCATTAACCCCTTTATAAGGTAAAAATACACCTAGTTCTTGAAATAAATTACCGCCAATGTTGGCACCTTGGTGACAGGAGATGCAGCCGTAATCTTTAAATGCGTCATAGCCTATTTGCGCGGCGGGGCTGATTGCCTCACGGTCTCCCAAAAGGTATTGATCAAAATCAGAAGGCAGAATGAGGTTCTCTTCATAATAAAGGATGGCATCAATAATGGTGTCTTTGCTAATAGGAGCTTTATAAATTTGGTTAAAACGCTTTTGGTAATCAGTATCCGTGTTAAATGCATTAATTGTGTTATTCCAATGTGTTCCCATGACATTCGGGTTTGCCAGAATAAATTCTAAATGGGCCTTTAAATTGTTAAAATTACCACGCCAACCTATGTAGTAATTTTTACTTGCATTAAACACAGTTGGCGTATTAAACCCTAATTTAGCCGGCTTGATTAAGCCGTCATCACCGCCACTGGTTAAATTATGGCAAGAATGGCAGGACGTGACTTTATCTTTAGATAAACGCGTGTCATGAAAAAGTAATTCACCTAAGGCAAACTTCTCTTTATTTAAGTCGGCAGGCTTAATTAAAGGTGTGATAGGCTCGCTAGCAAAACTATTAAGCATGCCAAAACTCATTAGAGCACAGACCAAGGTAAAGGACTTTAAATAGGTTTTGGCAAAAAAGATCAATATTTATTTCCTTGCAAACATATTTCAAAAAATGGATAAAATGGCTCACTCACTTTAAGATTAGCTGGCAGTATGAGACTAGACCAGATGCTAGGGAACCTGCGAATAAGTCCTTCCGCCTCAGCGTGTGACCAACAACCTTAATTATCAGTTGTGAGTTTTATCTATTAGTTATGAGCGCTGTTAATAGTGCAAGTAATGGAGTAAGCAATACAGCAAGCTTATCATCAAGGAAGTAAGCCATGATTCACACTTAAGTCTCTGGCGTTTTAACCAGACGCCCAGATGAAAAAACTTATTTAAAGGCATTCTAGTGAAGTAATCATTTTTACTCAGTTTATATGCTCATTTACTATTTCATCCAATAAGACGTTGAGCATTATATCACCAAAACTGAGTTCCATTTTTGCAGTATTGTTGTTCAAATGTAGCCCTAATTTCAGTAGGGTTAATAACAAATATCATTAATTTACTGGATCAGGTTAGAGGAGATAATATGAAATTTCTGCTTTTTTTAGGCACCTCAAGAGACAGCTCTCCGCCCAGACCAAAACGCCTCGGTCAAAGGGTTGCAAAAGCCTGTCTCCAACATTTTGAAAGTCAGTACTTTGAAAACCAAGCTAATGATGTGGAAATAGAGTTGATAGATGTTTTAGATTATCCGTTAGAGTCAATTTTTAAACCTCACTTTGCCTATGCCAAGGGTCGAGCCCCAAGTGCACTAGATGAGCTGGCAGAGAAAATACAAGCCGCCGATGGCTATATCATGGTGAGCCCAGAATATAATCACTCAATGAGCCCTGCTTTAGCTAACTTGCTTAATCACTTTGGCAGCTCACTCTTTTCTTATAAACCTAGTATTATCTTGACCTATTCCGCCGGCCAATGGGGTGGCGCAAGAGCAGCTGTTAATATGCGTACTTATTTAGCCGAACTAGGCTGCTTGCCAGTCTCTGCCATGATACATATTCCAAAAGCACAAGAGGTTTTCACTGAAGAAGGTACTTATGAAACCAACCAAAATGACGCTGAGTGGGCAAGCTATTTTGAAAGAGGTTTCTCCCAATTAATCTGGTGGGCAGAGGCCTGTAAAGCGCAAAGGGGAAGGCAGAACCCTAATGATGCGTTGGTGAGAAATCCTGCTCAGAGGAATGCTCCTTCTGATTAATTAAATCTGTTGCTTAGTAACGGTTTAGGAGATTGATTTAGTTTAAATCGATAAAACAGTCTTGATAGTGCTTTTCTTTATAAGCTCTTTATTTGTTGGCTAATCGCACTGGGTGTCAGGTGTAGTTTTAAGGTATTGAATGGGCGGTGCTTTTTGCATATCCATTGAGCGAACTTCCTGTTGAGTTAGATATTCTAATCTCATCATAAAATAAGATCGTTTGTGTCTAAAGCCTGAAGGCTTTTATTATCTTCATACCTTGTTAAATCTAAATTCAGATAATAAAAGTGCAAAGGAGTTTATATGCCAGTTAACTACGTGACATTCGAGCAAGCTAAATCCCTTCCAGGTATCAAGCTGCAAGTGATAAAAGGTATTCCTAGTCCTTGGAGTGAAGCCGCTAAAGCCATTTTAAATTTGAAAGCAATTCCTTATACTCTAGTTGTCTTCGATGCCTTTAATCCAGAGCAGCAAGCTTGGTTTGAGGCTAATAATGCACCTTCTTTAAAGCCTGAAAATGGCCCTGCTTTGAGCGATTGGCTAGACATACTGAATTTTGCAGAAGCCTATTATAAAAACAGCTCTCAAGAAGAAAGCAGCTTATTACCAGGAGATAATGCAGAGAAGGAAGAACACCTTGCTTTATGCCATTCACTTTGTAGCAAGCATGGTTTAGGTTGGCAGCGTCGGTTGCAAAGTGTCCACTTAGGTTTAAATGAAGCGGGTGGTTTTCCTATCAAGATAGCTCAATATTTAGCTAGTAAATATGGTTATCAAGCTAAAGATGCTGCCTTGTATGAGTCTGAAACAGTCCGTATCTTAGGTCTACTAACGGCACGTCTTAAGAAGCAACAGTCTCATCAAAAACACCAATCTCATCAAAAACAAAAGCCTTTTCAAAAACTCGCTTCAGGCAATCAAGAAGCTAGAGAGTCCCTTTATTACTATGGTGAAAGCCTCACTGCGCTGGACATCTATAGCGCCATGTTTATGGCCTACTTTAAGCCCTTGAGTGAAGCGATTTGTCCTATGTACCCGAGTATTCGAACTGCGTTTGAGACTTACCCTGAAACGGTGGCAGAGGCGCTGGATCCCATCCTTTTCATGCATAGGGATTATGTTTTTGACGCTTATTTGTTATCAAGTTAAATTTTTTGAGCTTAGGAATATTTCGTTATAGAGCGAGCAATACGTATTTTTCTCGATGAGGCAAAATCCTTTATACTTAGGCGCTTTGTGAGTTGCTTAGTTTTTTTATGCCTCTTGAGGCCCCCATGAAATGTCAAATTGTAGGAAGAGAATAGAATTGAATCAGGTGATTTTAGATGCAGTTATGCTTTTAGTGAGCTTTGCTGTGGCTGGGTATACGTTAGTGTTAATTGAGAAAATGACACAGAAGAATAGTGCTTTCTGGTATGTGAAGATGGTGCTGCTTATTTGTGTGGTTTCTCTGCCTATTGTCTTTATCGAAATTTTTAACGGCAACTTTTATACAACACTATTAGCTGGTGCAGGTTCAGTGTATTTCTTATTTAAAGGAGAGTCATTAGGAAGAAAACTTGAGGATAAAAAAGACATTTAAGTTAATAAATGATGGCTTAAAAACCTGACGATCAACTTTAAAAATCCCATTCTTCATGTTTAATGTCTTTTGAAAGACGTAAAAATGGAGAGCGAATGCCCTCCATTTTCTTGCTACTATAGTCAGCTCAATCGCTATATTTAGCGTTTAATTAAACCTCTTCTTCCTCCACTATTTCGTTAGGAATAAATTTCTGAGCAGGATTAGAGCTATCACAGGCTTGCAGCGTGATCGCAATATCACTGGTTGCATCATTAGCCTCTAAGCATAGGTTGGTACCATCAACAGCATTTAATGCGGACTGAATAGTGCCATCTGGGTTGAGATCCCAGCTTTGATTATCGCCGTAATGGCATGAATAAACGATGACACTTTGTCCAGCGAATGCTTCACTTCTTGGGACATCTAGACAAATACCATTGACTCGAATGTCATTGTTATCACCCAGTACAAAGGTTTGATTGGCATTGGTTATATCGCAGTCGGTGGCAGCAATTTTGTTAGAATTACTGTATTCCGGCATCGTTTCGTCACTCACAAGAACGCATTGGTTTTTGTGACTGTTTGAGCTTAATTTAAGACTTGCATCGACTGCTCCTGAGGTATTTGCATGGATATCCCAAACATAGGCAATAGGGTATTCATCACACGACCTCATATGAAGTTCACCTGCATCACTGATGACAACGCATTCATTGGTATAGACATTCATCATACGGGTTTTTTCACCAGGCCATCTTTGAGATAGTTGCCAATGGGAATCAATGCCCGAGCCATTATTTCGTGCCACTATGCCGACATCAAACCTATGTTTTAGGTATCTATCTCCATTAGCTGCATTAAATAGTTGGTAATGATTGTAATTATCCGAGATATCGCCTTCATCATTCACGTCAAACTGTGGTACTAGCATATAACTTTCTAGTAGGTCGTTATCAATAACGCCTGTTTCATAGGTTAAGAATTGTGGCGCACGTCCAGCAAGTTCATAGGCGGGTCTTACCAGTTGATACATGGATAGATTTTTAAGTGATACCTTGATGGCATTAAGAAGTGTAATTACCTCATCATCCAGATCGTCTTCTAGGTTTCCTACCCAAGTATCGCAATAGCCTTCATTATAACGTTTTGCTGAGTCTATTTTGTTTCTACCTGCTATGACCGACTTGGAAAAGGTAGCAGTACCACCATAGTCTTTAGATGTTGTAGTGATTTTTGCACCACCCAGAATTAACGTTCCCCAAGGATCACGGCCTGAATGGCCTGCAATTCCCCAATCAACACTGTGTGAACAAGAACCAATTAAGCCTTTTCGGTAATCTGCGAGCTTAGAACTGTCGATATCAATAGCAACATCGAGATAATTAGAGTTACCTGAATCCAAGGTGATATCAAAGCCAAGGTCATCATATATTTGTGCGATTGGACTATAAGAAGTATTTTCTGACAGTAGGGCTTTGTAGCGTGAGTGACTGTCTCGACCTAGTTCACAGTCTGTTATATCGAAATTACTTTCTTGCAGATCTTCTGTGCTATAGCCAAAGTCCGAAAGGCTTTTTAGTAGATCATAATCCATAAGCGCATGATTTTTTGAGTCATTATGCTCGATATAGCTGGTGGCAGTGCTCGTCCATTGATAGTTTTTCTCTTTAGCGCAATAAGCGTTAAATTCTAGGTTATGAAGAAAGGCACTATTTTGTGCAGAAAGAAGATAGAGCAGAGTGTCGTTTTTAATGGTTTCATATATATCGGCATCTGCGTTTTCAATTTGATCTTCATGTAAAAAGTAAGACAGGGTACCTGCCAACTTAGCTGCGATTACATCATAGCTTTCATAAACATCAAAGTTAGCAACAGCATCGTGCTGCTCAATGATATCTTTCTGTATTTTTGATCTCACTGCATTTAAGGCAATGCTTGCTTCCTCTGCTAACAGGTAAGTTTCTAAGGTAGTTAATCGGCTATCAAAGGATTCAAGACAGGCGACTAAATCTGGATCTGCCGCAGCCGTTGTCTCGCCAGGGGTAATTTGTCTTAATATAATAGAAGCATAAGGGAAAACAGCAGATAGGGTTGATTGCCCCAATACTTCAACACCTGTAGTGATTGCCGTATTAGCACTTAAAATAGCGGCACTTTCAATGTTATAAGTGACGCCCCCATTAGATTCGACTCTATCAATATACGCACTACACTGATCACCAGTATCTGCATAAACGGATGAAGCCGAAGCTAACATACTCAAATATAATAATGTCTTTTTCATTCTCTCACCTTTATTGATGCTTTTAATTAATAATTATTTTTATATGTTTCTTAGGTTTTGAATTTTTATTTAATGTTTGTTTTTCCGATCTTTATTTAATAAAACACGTTGTTTGTTTTTTGTGTAGTTATTTTTAAAGCTTTTGTTGAATAATTTTTTAAAAAATATCTAATAAAAAATATATCTTTGAAATTAAAGGTTTTTTTTCGATTATTTTTATAATGATATTCATGTTTTAGATGTTAGTTTATATAACCAGTCGTTCGTTTTTTATAACATTGAAATAATTTTCTATAAATTTATAACTTAAGTTATAGTTTTTTAATTTGTTTATTAGTTCTTTTTTATTTTATTTCTTAACTTTTTAATATTAGTGTTTATTGTTAGCGCTCAATTATTATTGAGGGTTATTAATGCTTTTGTAAATTATATTCTGATGATATAACTTGGCTCGTTGGTTAGGAAATACAGCAAAAGGTTGGAAAGTTGAAAAGGGCTAGTAACAAGAGTGAAAAATGACATCGCAGAGTGACTTTTTTGATATGTCGGCTAGCTGCTATGCAAAATCTCGCTAGGTCTGACTTAATCGCAGGCTCCCTAGTCTTTAAGTTAAAAGGTTTACAATAGACTAACCTATCAACTCGTCGCTATTGTGCTGGTCACCTATCATGAATCGAGTTTTTTTACCTTAATGATGAATAAGGTGACACATTATTAGATTTCTCAACTGAAATAAGCGTTTTTAATAAGAAATTGATGACAGTATTAGACTTATCTCAATTGAGAATATAATGTGTCTGGTTTTAGCTTAGGGCATGTTGAATTGTTTCTTACGAATGATAATCGATTAAGGATTAATCTGCTCAAGAAGCTTATTAGTATCTTTGTTGTACTTTCCTTTAGCCAGCTTGCTTATTCTGAATCTGAGGCGTCATGTGAGCTTTTTTTTAACTCATCTCAAGTTTATAAACTTGACTCTTTAGATGAAAATCACAGAGTGAATCGTGCCGAAGGTAAAGTTATTCGAAAAATCAATTTTTATTTATTAGATGTCTTTGATGAGTCTAATGAAGATGAAAATAACCTAGTTTTTCGTTTTCTAAATAAAGTGCATGTAAACACAAAGAAATATGTCATTAAAGACCAATTGCTCTTTGAAGAAGGTCAAATAGCACAGGTTTCAACACTCGTTGAGTCTGAGCGTCTACTTCGTAAAAAGCATTATTTGACTGATGCCTTCATTTTACCAGAGAAAGTGTGTGGTGACTTAGTGGATATTGCCGTTATAACAAGGGACACATGGGCACTTGAGTTAGAAGCATCTTTTGGTGAATCTGGTGGGGATACGAATAAAAGTATTGGTTTTAAAAGTGGTAATTTGTTTGGTACTGGCAATTTATTGACTGTTGAACAAGTGACAGAAAATGGCCATAGTAAGTTAGTTACAAAAACGCAAAACCCTAGTTTATTTGGCTCTCGCTTCTCTTCTGCACTTGGGTATGCAGATACCTCGGACGGAGAAGAAAAGTTTATCACCCTTAATAGACATTTCTATTCTCTGGATTCCAAGTGGGGTTTTGAATCAAGGCTTTCTAGTACCAGCTTTATTGAAGACGAAAAGAACTTAAATGGTTTTTCGGGTGATTACCAAGAAAGAACAGGGGAGTCATATCTAATATATGGCTTTTCAAAAGGTTTAATAGATAATGTCGCAAGGCGTTATTACTTTGGATTAACTCAAGATAAGAATATTTTTAATGCTACTAGCTCTACAAAAGGGGATTTACCTGATTCTAGAGTTAGAAATTACGCTTGGATAGGTATAAAAAGTATAGAAAATAGGTATGAAAAATTTAGAAATATACATCAAATTCAAAGAACTGAGGACATTCAACTAGGGCAAGAGTTTGAATTGAATTTTGGATTAGGTCCAACAGAGCTAAACAATGATAAAGATTTTTTTCACTCTAATGCATCATTCGAAAATGCGATTAGTATTGGTAAGCATCACTTAACCAAAATTGGTGTGTCTTATAAAGGCAATTACTTAACAGATGAAAGCAAATCTGAAAATTTAGTTTTAGGTACAAAGCTAGATTACTATCATTATCTTAATCAAAATCAGCGTTGGTATGCAGGTTTAAAATTCGATAAAGGTATTGGTTTGACATCTGACCAAGAATTAACTTTTGAGGATGAAACTATCGTAAGAGGTTATCCTACTAATTATCAACAAGGTAATAGAAGAGTGTTAGCTTCACTTGAGCATCGACGTTTTTATAATACTCATCTTTTTAATATTGTAAGAGTCGGGCGGGTATTTTTTGCAGACGTGGCAAGAGCTTGGGATAATGAAAACGCTTCTGACTCTACTTTACTATCAGATATAGGTTTTGGCTTAAGGTTTAGTTCAAGTAAAGTAAGAGTAGGCAATGTTGCCCATTTAGATATCGCTATACCACTTTCAGATAAATCAAAGGTTGATAGTTATCAGTTCACTTTAAAAGCGTACCATGCGTTTTAACAGTATTAGTCTCATTAGAGCACTTCAATCATGTCCGTTTTTATTACTTGATTGAAAAGCTCATAATAAAAAGGCGAATCTTAAATAAAGATTCGCCTTTTTTGTCTTAAATTTTACTTTCTAGATATAGAGTGAAAATTTAAGCAGTCAGTGTTGCTTGTACTGCTGGCATTAGCTGGCTCTTACGAGACATCATGCCAGGTAGATACATTAAGTTAGCTTCTGATGTATAACCGTATGCCGCAGTGGCAAGTTCTGCTTCGGCATCAGAATAGATAACCAGGTGAGCATTTTTAGTTTTAGTATCCACAATCGCGAAGAAGATGAAGTCTAAACCTTGTTTCGCTTTTTCACCTTCCATTTCTGCAAGAAGGTCAGCCTTACGTTCTAGAAGCTGTTCTGGAAGTAGCGTTTCTGCGACACCAAAACCCACTTTTTTACCCTTGATTTCATAATGTTTGAAATCGCCTTTTAGCACGTCGTAAGTAGAAACGTCTGCTAGGTCTGATTTAGCTTCCATCATCTTTTGACCGAAGTCGTATAGATCTTCTATGCCTGCAATCTTAGCGAGCTTCTCAGCGTATGGTTTGTCGACAGGACAAGTCGTTGGTGATTCAAATACTAGGGTATCAGATAGGATGCCAGCTAGAAGGACACAGGCTGTTGTTGGACTCATTTCTTTACCCGTTTTCTCGAAACGGTCTGCAAGAATGGTTGCCGCGCTGCCCCAAGGACGAATATCAACAGATACTGGTGTGTTAAATGTGATTGGCTGATCTTGGATTGCGTGGTGGTCGATAATGGCAACGATGTCACTGTTATCAACGTCTTTATGTAATTGCGTTTTTTGGTTGAAATCAACTAGACCGACTTTTTGGCCTTCAACTTTAGAGATGAGTTTAGGAACTTCAACGCCACAGTATTCAACAACAAAAGCGGTTTCTTTGTTTAACTCGCCGGCGCGGCGTGCTTCGCCACCAAATAATTCAGCTGCACCAATTGCAGATCCAATGGTATCACTGTCAGGGCTAAGGTGGCCTAACCATACTAGATTGTCTGTGTCGTTGTTTTCTGGTGATTCTAAGTCAAAAAAAGCCATCTCTTACCCTATGTACTGCCCTAAAACGGGAATGTTTAAAAATTTGGGCAATTATAAGCAAAAAACAGACTTTTGGTTAGACAAATTTTGCTTTGTTCGTTTGGCATTATGACGACTTGAGTGCGATTTGATTGCGACTTTAGTCTTGTGTTTTCTGCTTTGCTTTCTGTTATTGACTCACATTCTTCTTAATTAAGGTCCATTTATAGCAATTAATAATAGTTGTTGTTTGTTCTGTATTTTTACTATATTTGTAGTTTTTTTATCTTAAAGTTATTTATTTGTTGGTTTTTATATCTATTTTTAATCTAAATATAAGTGACTTATTCTTTTTAAAAATATCTATACTGATATTAGAAATTTACTCCTGCTCTGAGCAAGTCGCTGTGACTAAGCGCTTCTTAGATAGGTTCTTGTAGCAAATAAAAATAAGTCGTTAGGAGAATAAGTATGTTAATCGGTGTTCCTAAAGAGATTAAAAACCATGAGTATCGTGTTGGTATGGTGCCCGCGAGTGCCCGTGAGCTTATCAGCCACGGCCATCAGGTAATGATTGAAACCAATGCAGGTAGCGGTATTGGTTTTAGCGATGACGATTACCTCGCGGTAGGTGCGACGATTAAAACAACAGCAGAAGAGATATTTGCTGAAGCAGACATGATAGTGAAGGTAAAAGAACCGCTAGCAGAAGAGCGAGCGAGACTTCGCCCAGATCAAATTTTGTTTACTTACCTTCACTTAGCGCCAGATTTGCCGCAAACAAAAGACCTGATTGCCAGCAAAGCGATTTGTATTGCTTATGAAACCGTCACCAGTGATAACGGCAGTTTACCCCTATTAGCGCCTATGTCTGAAGTGGCAGGCCGTATGTCTATTCAAGCGGGCGCACAATGCTTAGAAAAATCTAATAGCGGCCGTGGTATGTTACTCGGTGGCGTACCGGGTGTTTCTCCTGCAAAAGTTGTGATTATCGGCGGGGGGGTTGTGGGTTCTAACGCTGCCCAAATGGCAATTGGTATGGGCGCAAATGTGGTTATTCTTGATCGCTCAATTGATGTTTTACGTCGTCTTGATGCTCAATTTGGTGCGCGTCTTGAAACGGTTTACTCAAGCAAAGATGCCCTAGAAGAACATGTTTTATCTGCTGATCTCGTGATTGGTGGTGTTCTGATTCCGGGAGCCGCTGCCCCTAAACTTGTTACTGAAGATATGATCAAACGTATGAAGCCAGGTTCTGCTGTTGTTGATGTTGCAATTGACCAAGGCGGTTGTTTTGCGACATCTCATGCAACAACACACGCAGAGCCAACTTATATTGTTGATGATGTGGTTCATTATTGCGTAGCGAATATGCCAGGAGCTGTGCCAAGAACCTCTACTTTTGCCCTAAATAATGCCACGCTTCCTTATATTATCGCGTTAGCAAATAAAGGTTATAAAGCGGCCTTAGCAGATGATGCGCATTTGCTAAATGGTCTGAATGTACACAAGGGATTAGTGACGTGTCGCAGCGTCGCTGACAACCTAGGTTTTGAATATGTTGACCCTGAAGAAGCACTGGCCTTTTAATACTATTAAAATAATTTTTAGACAGTAATTTTGGTTATTTGTAATTTACCTGAACCTTCTGCATAGGCCTTAAAATTTATGTAAAGGTTCAGGTTTCTTTAAGTAGATACTCTAAATGAAACTTTCTCTTTAACTTTTCAAAATGCGTGTTTTTCAAGCGCTTATATCTTTGGAAAAGAAAGCGAAATTAAGAATACCTGAGAATTACTTTCTTTTTCCCCAAGTGTGGAAAATAATGCCCAATATTTTGTGAAGTTGCGATTAAGTCACCTTTTCTCAGTCTGCTCTTTAAAGGTATATGGGGAAAAGTGTCTAACAAGGTGTCGATTTGATGTAATCCAGGTACCTTTCGAGAAGAGATAGCACAGGTTGACCCTTTTTTAGAAAGGCCCGAAGGGCATGGTCTAAAAGACCTATCTTTACGCTGAGGACCTTATCAATAGAAGCACTATTAAGTTGCGTTTTCCTCATAAATCTAAGTGCTTTTATCCATATGCTGATTCAGTACAAATTATTCGCAGCTTCTTTAGGTTAAGCCGTAACCTAGAAATACCTCTTTTAGACTGCTCCCTTCTCATTGGTAAGAACAATGAGCATATTATGTAGACCTTTTCGATATATCCCATTTTTTAATTTTTTTACTTAGCACTACTTCTGATAAGAGGCTTTTTAATCTTAGCTTTTCTAGAAAAACTAAGATTAAAATGAGCTTTTTCTATTTTGTTAGCGCATTTTCTAATGATATCAAAAAGTTAGAGTGGTTATTTTAATTGCTAGTGAATATTTATTTTTAATTTCAATGTATATTGACTTAATTATCCAAATCCTAAAAAAGGAGGAATTAAACTTCTCGAAAAAGTTGTGAAGATAAGAGAATATAAATATCTTGAAGCGACTGGTAGTGATCAGGGGTTAAATAACATGAATGAAGAAAGCTCTTATAGAAAAGTTGGGAGGCCATCAACGAAAGGTAAAAAATATAATGATGCAAGACGAAATATTCTTAATTCAGCCAGAGAGTTGTTCGTTAACTTACCCTATTCAAAAGTTTCAATAGTTAAAGTGTCTAAGTTAGCTCGGGTAAATCCATCACTTGTTAGGTATTACTTTATTAATAAAGAAAATTTGTATCAACAAGTTCTAATCTCAATTTCGAATGAATTAAAACTTTACCTAATGGAGTCAAAATGGTTAGAAGCAAAAACTCCCGTTAGGCCAGTGCTAACCGCTTATATGAAATTATTCCAAAAAAAGCCTTCGGTGACAAAGTTAGTTTTTAGAGAAGTGTTATCTACTAATAGCTCTGAGAAAAAGAAAATAATGGATTACTTGTTTAAGCGGAATGCTGAATTGATTTTTAGTTTAATGGAACCCTTTTCTTTAGGGAGGGAAAAATTTAAATGCATTCATTTATTAACAAATTTTGCTTCAGGCATGATATTTACTTATGCAATTAAGGCTTCATTAGAAGAGTCTGATGAAAATAATTTTTTACCTATGAATTTTGAAAACATGCTCGAAGAAAGTATTGATCTTGCTGAATCTGCATATTTAAAACTTTTTTTATGACTTATGTTTTAAATTTTTTATTAAATTTAAATTCAATGTTAATTAAATAATAAACTAATGAGAGGGTATTTTATCATGCCAACAATGTCTGAATTGATATCAGCAAAGTCAAAACTTAAAAAACCGACATTCCAACGAATTGCACCGACTATTGTTCCAGACTCTGAGGAAGTAATTGCATTATTAGAAGCAGATGTGGCCAAAAAGAAAAAAGCAGTAATTTCTAAATTAGTTAAAACAAAGCATTTATCCCAAGGTTATCCTTTGATAAATCGTGAAGCTTATTCAGAGGCTCTAAGCTTATTGAAAGATAAAATTGCAAATCACGACGGAAGTATTTGTAAACGCTTTCTTACAATGTTTGGCCCTTATGTTGATATTGAAGCAGATCGAAAAATACTAGAGTTATTAACTAATCCTGATGCAATTAAAGATTACGTACCTGCAGATACTAGGAAAAGAATGGAAAAAGGTGGCGCGTTAACGTCACAGGATAAATTTTTGATTAATAATTCACGTTACAAGTTAAAAGTTTTGTTTATGCAATTTGAAAAAATGAAAGTGGCACAGGCTCAACTCGTAGAGCTGAGCAAGGATATCGCATCTGTATATGATGGCAAAATATCTAAACCACCTGGGGCATATAATGGGCTCAAAAGCTTCAGTGGTGCGCTTGATAAAATTACCTTGAGAGAAAGGTCGTCAGATTATGGGGATCTAAAAGATGTCGCTAGAATGTCTGTTGAGTTTGATACTCTTGATGCCATGACTGCTGCAGCAAATTATTTAGAAGGTAGCAAAGAGTTTCATGAGTTAAAAGGTTTTCAGAAGTCCTTAAAAGATAGATACAAGCCTAAGGGAAAAGATCCCCATCACTGTGGTGCTACAAAGGAAGGCTATCGTGATATAAAATTTTTCTTGAAAATGAGTAATGGGATTCTTGGGGAGTTGCAGCTTAATACAAAAAGTATGCTGGTAGCGAAAAGTAAAGCGCATCATATTTATGATTTAACACGTGCCGCTAAAGTGGATGCTAGTGGTAATGGTAAGATTAATTCAAAAGAACTTATTGAGCATGCAATTAAAGCTTTAAATGATGAGTGGTTTTCATTTGTCTCTTTAAGAATTTCAGGTGCTAGTTCACAGCTATTAGATATGAAGACAATGGTGAAGAGAATGAGAAGTGCTGGTAGTAGTTTTACTATTTCTGCGAAAGAGTTAGAGTCTTTGAAATTTGTCAGTTGTAAAATCTATGGTGAAATAGGACCTCCTTCTAGAATAGCGCCTTTGTTAGATAGGTTAACATGAGTCGACTTCGATGTTGGGGGCAGAATGTATGTTTCGGTGCGAGGATAGCCTAGTCTTTCAAGATTTTGAGTTCGCTGCCATTTTATTATGGTAGTGAGTTTTTTTGCCTTGAACCACCTTCTTTTCAATGGTTTCTTAGCTTAGCTTTTTATTCACTTGTTAAGCCTTTCTTCTGAACTTGTTTCTTTCTACTTGAGAAGCAAAACTTGACCCACCAAGTCTGCTCTAATATAACAAGATCTCCCATGGAATGAGGTTTACAAAATAATGGAAGATTTAAACTTTGTTGATAAGAGCGATTTTATGTTTCACCGTGTCTCTGGCAAGGTGACATTCAAAGACAATTACTTCGATATTTGTACTGAGTCAAATCCAGATTTTATTTGGGGTAATTACTATGCCTTCTTAACTCCCACTGCCATTAAAAAACATAATCAACGTTTAGAGAGTATAAGTTTGGCTAAACGTGGATTTTTTGCTTTTTCTTATAATACCGATCACAAAGACCTAAATCTCATTAATGAATATCAAGCTAAAGGCTTTAGTGTCGACATTGACGAAGGCATGATTCGTACTGAGTCTATGATAGAAATTAAAAATGAAAACCTATCACTTGGCATTGTGAGTACAGATGAAGAGTGGCAAGAGGTTATTCATAATCAATTAAAAAATTCAGGCTTAGCTAAAGAAGAAACCGGTTTTTTAGAGAAACGTTTTGTTGATTACCGAAAAATGCTAGACAAAGGGCAAGGGCATTGGTTCTTTGCTAAAAAAGACGGTCAAATTCTTGGTGATTTAGGCATTTTCTTCGATGGGGATAATGCGCGTTTTCAACAAGTCGGCACAGTTAAAGAAGCAAGAAATCAAGGGGTATGTCAGAGCTTAGTTTGTTTTGCAGGTAACTATTGCCTGAATAAACTTCGCATGAAAAGCCTGGTAATTGTGGCGGATGAGGGCTCACAAGCCCAGTATATTTATCAAAAACTAGGTTTTAAAACAGTGCTTTATACTCACTCTTTTTTGAAAAATAAATGAGGATTTAACCTATGAGACTGGTTGTTATTTTTAATGATAAACCCGGCATGATGGAACATAGAACGTTGAATGAAAATGCTCATTTTAGTTACCTTGATCAGCATTGTAATGAGATTCTAATTGGCGGTGGTTTACGTAATGAACCCGGTGCAGCTTTTGTAGGTGGGCTATGGGTATTAGAAGTTGAGTCGTTTGAACGAGCGGAAGTACTAGTTCAAAATGATCCTTATTATGTATCTAATTTAAGAAACTATGAAATTCTAGTTTGGGGAAAAGCTGGTAATCGGGAAGTTATATTATAAGGCCTGAGTTGGTTTTATAGTTAAGGAACCTGCGAATAAGTCCTCCCGCCTCAGCGTGTGGATAAAAGCCGCTAGATTTATGGCGAGGAGCGCAACTTAATAGTTATTCTATTGATAAGGTCCTCAACGTAAAGATAGCGCTTTTAGACCACGCCCTTCGGGTCTTTCAGAAAAAGTAACACCCTGTGTTGTCACTTCTCGAAAGGTACCTACATTACGTCAAAGTAACGCCTTGTGTGATACTTTTTCTGTAAAGACTGAGAAGAGGTGACTTAATCGCAGATTCCTTAACAATGTAAAGTGGCATTAAATGTCAGATAAATGACATTAGGAACGACTATGTTAATTACCATTGCTCGTTTTACCTATCCTTATGAAGCTCAAATAGCTTGGTCTAAGTTAGATGCTCTTGGTGTGCCTGCCTATATTGCTGACGAGCATACAATAAATATGCAATGGTTATATTCGAATGCATTAGGTGGCGTACGCTTGCAAGTAAGAGAAGAAGACGAGCAAGCTGCTCTTTTAGCCTTAGCAGAAGATCTTGAAACTGAGTTAATGCAACAAGAAGGTTTTGACACAGACCTTTGTCCTGTTTGTGATAGCCCAAATACCGAGTTTTATCAATTTGGTAAACGTTGGGCATTTTTAATTTTTTTAGGATTAGATTTTCCCTTATTTCCTGTCAAAGAGGGGATTCAGTGTCGTGATTGTGGTGCTAAAAGTAAAATAGATGGATCAAAATGAGATGACAGCTGTTCTACTATTTAATCAGGTTACAAACTCACTTTGGGGATGTACCATAATTTAGCGTCATCTAGTGGTGTATCTTTTTGGAAAAAGTTTTTTTCTAAACGAATAAATTTAGGTTCTGATAAGGTCGTTTTTTGAATGATGACATGATGGTATTTCAAAAAAATCCGGTCAAATGATCCATCAACAATTATTCTCTTTTGACCAACTTCAATTCTTAGACCAACTTCAATTCTTAGACCAACTTCAATTCTTAGACCAACTTCAATTCTTAGGGTAAGGACTTCAATTCTTAGACCAACTTCACTTCTTAGGGTAAGGACTTTAATCGAGAATAAAATAAGCTTGCTAAGGGAATCTCTACGTTTAGTGCACATTTTGATTTTAAGATGATTAACAATTCTATCCATTAATGAAAGAGGCTGGGCGGTGACATGTTGCAAAATAAATTGCTGAATAAGACATTAAAGGTATCAAAAGTGACTGGGTTAATACTTTGTGCTCAGTTCGCTGCGTCTTCTGTGTTTGCACAAACACCCATAAACTT
This sequence comes from Marinomonas sp. MED121, assembly GCF_000153025.1. Classification (GTDB taxonomy): domain Bacteria; phylum Pseudomonadota; class Gammaproteobacteria; order Pseudomonadales; family Marinomonadaceae; genus Marinomonas. Next base: position 598,230 of record NZ_CH672429.1, on the reverse strand, counting down.
GAAAGTCGATGTTTGGGCTGATAATTGGTTTGCTTTGTATGTGGGTGATGAACTTGTGAAAGAAGACTCTGTGTCTATCAGAACAGAGCGCTCTTTTAATGCGGAGTCTTTTAATCTGAGATTATCTTTGCCTGCTCAAATTAATTTTATCGTGAAGGACTTTAAAGAGAATGATACTGGTCTTGAATATATAGGTTCACGTAAGCAACAAATGGGTGATGGTGGCTTTATTGCGCAGTTTATCGATACCGCTAGTGGTAAACCCTTGTTAGTCACAAGTGAGGAGTGGCGTTGCCTTCCTATTCATATTGCGCCTCTTAATAAACAGTGTGCTAAATCTTCTACCCCTGAGATGAGTTGCAGTCACCAAATTATAGAAGAACCAGCTAATTGGAAATCTGCTTCATTTGATGATTCAAAATGGCCTAAAGCTGAGCGTTTTTCAAAGTGGACTGTTAGGCCTAAAGGAGGTTATGACAAGGTGGATTGGAGTTATGATGCGAATTTAATTTGGTCATCTGATTTAGAAGCTGATAATACTCTTTTATGTCGAGCGAGTTTAACGAATTAGCTTATGATTTTATTATGTGTTTACTGACTAAATTGCTTCTTTAAAGGCATTGGTGCTAACGTATCAGTGCTTTTTTATGGGCGATCAAATTAGGGGAATAGGGTGTCAAAGAGTAAAGCATTACACAAACAAATAGGGCGTTATATTCAAGGTAAAGATGGGAATAAACCTTATTTATTAGAGAAGGTTTTTAGTCAAGATGCAGTGCTTAAAATGTTGGTGCAATCAGATGCTATTTCTTTCCCTGCTGAGGTGGTAGGGGCTGATGAGATAATTAACACCCTTTCCAGTGAGTTTAATTTAGCTTATGAAAATATTTATACTTTGTGTTTTTTAGATACCGTCACCCAATCTAATACCTTAATTAATTGTCGCTGGTTGGTTGGGATGACCTCAAAAGATAGTGCAGAGGTGCGAGTGGGCTATGGTGATTATCATTGGACATTTGAATTAGATGATTCAATACAAGCTAAAAAGCTCACTATAGTCATTGAAGACATGTTAGTTCTGGATAAGGAATATCGATCTCAAATCCTGCCTTGGTTAGCGTCTTGTACTTATCCATGGGCAATCTCAAGTGATGTCTTGTCCAAAATGCCTGATATTGATGTATTGTCAGAAGTTGCGAAGCGTTTAGCTAAGATAATTTAGAAAGGTTTTCTATTGAGGTATTTATTTCGCTAAGCATCTCTTTAATTTTTGTTTCATCCCTATTTTCTTCTTCAACTGTTGCAAATGAGTTTGGTGAGAGAAGATGTAATACTTTTACATAAGCGTTAATTAGCTCTCGATTTTTATTGGAAAGCGCAATTAATTGTTGTTTAGATGTATCCAGCGCAACATAAGCCGTTAAGTATGAGTTGGTAATCTTTAACAGCTCATTATAGACAGAATCATTGTCTTTTATTGGTTTAGGGACCTTATCAAATTCAAGGTTCTTTACACAACGGATGAGATAATCAAACTCTTTAATATCAGCGCCATATCGATTTAAAAAACGAACATCAGCTCTTCGTTCAAGCAGGACAAGAGAGATAAATATGATACTTAGCGTTAAAATTAATAGTGTGATTTCATACAACATTTTCTAATCCAAATTTACACATACCAATAGAGTCTAAAGGTAAGCTTTATCCATACAGTTTAATTTAGATTACTCTAATGTAGTGTGTTTTATAAATCAATTATGAATGAATGGTTTTTTGCAAACCTAGAGAACTCTATTCGCTCTTTTCTTACAATTAAAAAGCAATTAAAAGCAACTTAAATGTCATAGAAGTCTTCAGTTATAGATTTTGCACAATCAACATTTATCCAAAATACTTTTCCCCCAAACCCTGTTTAAGCCTTGATTAGCGTTTTTTCCTTAAAAAAAGCAATTAAATACCTGTTACGAAATTGTGATAAGCATTTATTTTTTTATGTTAATTCTGACCAAATGGTAAATTTTCTTTTTTCTTGCACAATTGGTCAGGATTGACTCTTGATTTGAAACTGAATGTGGTTGCAAAATGATTGCCGCTTTTTGGATACAGTGAAAACCTAAGGGTTTTCTATCAGTGATGTTGTTACAAATTGGATTTGCTCCTAAAGCTAGAAAAACAGTTATAACAATTAATTTAAATACTCTTGGGAAACTTCTAATGCGTAAGAATCTTTTAGTTTTAGGTGCTGCTGCGGCAATTTCTGCACCTACTTTTGCTGCTGATTACACTGATGGTGATATCCATAAAAATGATTACTCTTGGTCTCAGTTCAACCTAATGTATGCTGATGGCGAGCTACCAGGTGAATCTGATCACGATTATGTTGAAATGGAATTCGGTGGCCGTTCAGGCATCGTTGATCTATATGGATACCTAGATATCTTCAATATTACTGCTGATGAAGATAGCGATAAGCAATCAAACGATAAAATGTTCTTGAAACTTGCACCACGTTTCTCTTTAGATGCAATGACAGGTAATGACTTGTCTTTTGGTCCAGTAAAAGAAATTTACATCTCTACCTTGTTTAACATCAGTGGTGGTGTTGATGCGGATGGTACAAGTGATGTAAATAACTACTTCGCAGGTATCGGTGCAGACGTTGAAGTGCCTTGGTTTGGCAAAGTAGGTGTTAACCTATACGCTTTGTATGATCAGTCTAATAGACAGATGAACGGTTATCAGTTTTCAACGAACTGGTTCAAACCATTCAAACAGTTTGATGACTCTTTTATCGCCTACCAAGGTTACCTAGATTATCAATTTGCTATGGACAACGATGTAACTTATGGTGATGCGACTTCTGGCGGTGCTATCTTTAACGGTATCTACTGGCATTCAGACCGTTATTCAGTGGGTTACGGCCTGAAAAGCTACAACCAAATTTACGGAGTTGAAAATGGTATTGACGGTGTGAAGTCTACAGGTAACTCTCACTATGTTGCTTTCACTTATAAAATCTAATTTCGTTTAGATTTCGCTTAATAAGTAAAGAGGTTACCCTTTTCTTCTTTACTTATTAAGTAGATGACAAGCCTTGTTGATTCTATCAGCAAGGCTTTTTGTATTTTATGCCTCCTTTCCTTTTTCTGAAGTGTTTCCTCCTGAAACTTGCTGCCTTAAAATGATTTTTTTGCTTTTGAGGTAGATAAATACCAGCAGAAAAATAAAACCTGAATAATAAATACAATATTTAAAAGCGAATTGGGCATTGGTACTGATATCTAGACTGATAAAAAATAGTTGTCCAACTATACCTATCCCAACTGCCATAGCAATGTGTTGTAAAGATTGCATGGACCCTGATGCTGTACCTGAATCCTTACTTTCAGTCATCGTCATAGATTGTTGGAATAGGGCAATGATTGCGCTTCCCATTCCGAAACCTGCGATAAAAAGAGGCATCATAATGTAGGCTAGGAAAACTGTGATTAAGTCACCTCTTCTCAGTCTGCTCTTTTAAGGTATAGGGAAAAATGTCAAACAAGGCGTCACTTTGCGTTTATTAATAGAAAGTCACGGTAGGTACCTTTCAAGAAAGGATAACGTAGAGTGGCATTTTTTCTTAAAGACCCACAGGGCGTGGTCTAAAAGTCCTATCTATACGTTAAGGGTCTTATCAATAGAGTGACTATTAAGTTTCGCCCCTCGCCATAAATTTAGAGGCTTTTATCCACACGCTGAGGCGGGAGGGTTTATTCGCAGCTTCCCTAGTTTAAAGGGTGGCAACAATATCAAGTAAAATACGTTTCGACTCCTGTGCTGCTTTTACTTGGTCTTCACTGTTATTGATGTAATAGACCATTTCTGTCAATGCGCCCATTATGGTGCATGCCGCTAAATCGATTGAATCCGTCTTAACCTGATTGGCAGTTTTCATTTCAACTAGAAGTGCCTTTATTAGCTGAATGCTGCTAGCTTGTTCTTTTTCACGCCAAGTCTGCCAACCAAGCGCAAGTGGTCCCTCTTTTAAAATTATATGTTGGTAGTCGGGGTTAAGAGCGATTTGTAAAAAAGTGTCAATGGCAATGTGAGTGCGTTTAACGGGGTCATCTTGACCTGCTAATGCGCTCATTATACTAACGACTGCTTCCTTTAATACCTGATCAAAAACAGAAGAAAAAAGCGCTTTTTTTGTCTTGAAATGATGATATAGCGCACCTTTCGTTAATCTTTCACTTTCTGCCACGTCATCTAATGATGTGGCTTGAAAGCCTTTTTCAACAAAGCTTTTACGGGCGGATACTAATAACGCATCTCGAGTTTGTTCTGCGTATTCTGTGCGTCTGGAGGGTTTTCTCATAGTGGCCTTTTTACCTTTCAAAACATTGGAAGGTATAGCGATACATTTAATAACATTAATCTTGGATATGAAATATAACAAAGCTTTTTAACATACTCTAAGTATGTTAGGTTCTTTGGGAATTTCAAGAAGGTGTTTTTATGAAAACCATCGATCTAGATGCTATGACTCTGCAGTATCAAGACCAAGGAGAAGGCATGGCACTGGTGTTTTTGCACGGTGCTCTCTCTAACCATCAAACTTGGAGAAAGACGGTTTCATCTTTATCCAAGTCCTATCGATGTATCTTGCCTGACCTCCCTTTAGGTGGACATGAATTTGCTATGCCAAAAGAGGCAGATTTAACACCTGAAGGAATATCCAGGCTTCTTCTAGCTTTATTGGATGAGCTTAAGCTTGAGCAAGTGGTGCTAGTGGCGAATGATACTGGTGGTGCCTATGCACAAATTTTTGCGGCTCATTACCCTGAAAAAGTGGCAGGTCTGATATTAAGTAATTGTGATTGTCTGGATGTTTTCCCTCCTAAGCAGTTTTCAATGTTACAAAAAATGATCAACCTGCCAGGCTATACCTTTGTTATGGCGCAGCTGTTTAGAGTGGACGCTTTTTTAACAACGCCAAATGTTATGGGGCTTTTGTCTAACGCTTTGACTGGTGCTCAAATAAAAGCGTTATATGTAAAACCTTTTATTGAAAACGTTGGTATACGACGAGACTTTCAGAAAGTGGTCAATACTTGGTCGATAAAATACACCTTAGAAGCCGCGTCTTTATTGGTGTCTTATTCAGGGCCTGTGTTAATTATTTGGGGGGAAGAAGATAGAAAGCTTTTTCCAATAAGCTTAGGGAGGCGTCTCGCAGGTATTTTTAATCAGGTGGCTTTTCGCACTGTTGAAGGGGCTATGACTTATGTTCAAGAAGATCAGCCAGAGCAGTTTGTAAATCTAGTTGAAAGCTATTTAGTGAACCATTTCCCTCAAGGTGAGTTAGCAAAAAACTAACTCACCATTGGTGCTATCACAAGTGCTACCACCAGTGCTTTTCTTTTATTTACGTTAAGCGATTATTTTGATGAAACTTTCGCTCCTAAGATATTTGCCATCATAATGTCAGGCCCCTTGATGAGTAACTCATCTGCTTGAGAGAGTAACGCCTCAGCAATTTTTCCGTTTAAGTGGGCTTGTCGCCCAGCTTCATTAGCAAATGTATCAAAAATAGCAAATGAGGTAGCACTGATTTGTACCCCGTACCAAGTTAAGGTCTGTTCTTCTTCATTGGCTAGTGCCAGTGCATTGGTTAATAAGTTGGCAACGGCAGCCGCTTTTTCAGGTTTTGCTTCGATTAAAGCTAATATAGCGAGAGAAGAATGTGACATAGGTTTTTCCTTTACTGATTTAATTAAGGTAAGGCATATATTAGGGGTGAACTTAAGTTGGTAATGAGTGACTAAAAAGACAATGTTAGTTTAATTTTCGCCAAATTTTGTGTGTTTGGCACTAAGGTTATTTTGCCCTTTAGCTGAGGTGTTTATGGCTTCTATTGTGATTCTTGCGTTGACCCAGGCACTTCCTTCAGCCTTGACTGGTATTCAAGATTTATTTTACCTTGCAGGCATGAAGCTCCCCGAAGGGAAAGAGCATGCTTATTCTTGCGATAGTTTGCTTTGGACGCCTGAAATCTTGGTGGCCAGCGTTGATGGAAAACCTATTATAGATGGGCAAGGTCGGTCTTATCAGGTTGAAAAAAGCCTACTGGATATAAAACAATGTGATGCGATACTGATTCCTGGTTTTGTGCCGAATCAAGTCTCAGTACCACCGCTGAACTTATTAGATGAAACCACCAAGTTGTGGTTAAAAAAGCAGTATCACCAAGGTGCGATTATTGCTGGCTCTTGCAGTGGCGTTTTAGCCATAGGTGAAGCGGGATTATTGGATAATAGGCGTTGTACCACGACTTGGTGGTTACATGATGAGCTAAAAGTACGTAATCCAAAAACCTGCCCTTTATGGGCGAGTGAATTATTGGTGGATAAAAATATTGTTTCGGCTGGAGGGCCTTTGTCTTGGGTTGAAACCACCTTGCAAGTGGTGAAAATGCTTGCAGGCAATGGGGTTGCGAAAAAAATGGCAGATTTTGCTATTTTAGACACTCAGCCTAAATCTCAATCTTCAAGTGTGCCAAGAGGCTATAAAATTACTCAGCCAGCGTTTGTCACTCAAGCAGAATTAGCCATACGCCAAGGTTATGGCCAAAGTATGTCTCCACAACAATTGGCGCAAGCTATGGCAGTCTCAGAAAGAACATTACATCGAAAATTAACCTCTTTAACGGGCTTGTCACCCAAACGTTATATTGATCAGGTACGCATCGAATATGCGTGTACCTTGCTAGTGAACAATAATATGAGCATTAGTCGTGTTGCATTAGCGCTGGGTTATTCTGATGACGCAGTTTTTCGGCGGGTATTTAAATTGGTGATGAGGATGACCCCAAGCCAATATAAACAAAGTATGAAGTTAGAAGGGGTTGAATAATTGACTGTTTCTAGCTTCCCTAATTTAATATGCTTGTTTTATGACTTTATTTTGCCACATCATATTTATGATTAACCCTAATTTTTCTATAAAAGGATTTAAATAATGCAGACTTTTCAAAAAGCGGCGGGTGTTTCTTCACTACTGCAGGCCTTGATTTATATCTCCGCCTTCATTTATTTTGGCGTTTTTTGGCAATATCCTGTAACGGCAGATACCGTAAGCAAACTAGCATATCTTGTTGATAATCAATTAATGCTGTCTGTTGTTTATCTGGTTATGTATGTCTTGTTTGGGGTCTTGTTAGCGATACTCGTCATTGCACTTCATCACAGATTAAAAGAGAAAATGCCGCTAATATCGCAGCTGTCTGCAGTTTTTGGTGTGGTTTGGGTCGGGCTCGTTATTGCCAGTGGTATGCTAATAAACATTGGCTTAGCTTCAGTGGTAGCAACCTCTGAACCTGAAAGTGCCATGACCTTGTGGCGCACCATTAAGATTATTGTGGAAGGCATTGGTGGTGGTAATGAAGTGGTTGGAGGGCTTTGGGTCTTGTTGTTAAGTGTGGCCGCATTAAAGAGTGATCAACTTAGTAAGCTGACAAATTATTTAGGGCTATTAGTCGGTAGCGCAGGTTTATTAACCCTTTATCCTGCTGAAGTCTTTACCGAAATTTTTGGGTTAAGCCAGATTATCTGGTTTATCGTTTTAGGTGTTAATTTGCTATTCACTAAAAGCGATGAGTAGTTCAATGACAAGCATGTCTAGATAACAAGAGTCGGTGAGAAGCCATGATTACTTGATCGAGTCTATTGAAGGCACGAACCATAATTCAGGACGATCGAAAGGCGTCTTTTCTGGGATAAAAGGGTTTTCTAATCTGATTAACCTTCTTTCATTCAAGCGTGATTTTTCAATTGCGTTAGCATTATATTTATTAAAAATAGCGTCAAAGCTTCCATCATTAATCATACGCTCTAATCCAGTTTCGATACGCTGTGCGAGCGCTTCATTATGTTTCGAGGTAAAGAAGTAATAGGGCCAAGGGTAATGGATAGCCATTCCTTTTTCGATGGCTAAGCTTGGGTTTTCTGGACCGTAAACGGCAAACTCTTTAAAGATCTCACTGATACCCCGAGGGAATAAATTAAAACGTCTGGGGCCGATTAAGCTAAACAATGATTGATAAGGTGCATCTCCTACGGGAATTTCATTGTACTTATAAATCTCAATATCACCCCAGCCAAAGCCTTGACCCACGTGGAACTGTTTTAAATCATCTAGAGTGTTAACCTGGTTAACAATATTTTGATCATCCTGATGAATAAAGCAGATTCTATAACCCAAAATGCCTTTGCGTAGAGGAATGCGAATGGGCCTTAGGTCTTCTTCTTTCTGGGGAGAGGTTGAACTCCAAATTACATCTATGATGCGACCTGATTTCGCTTCTTGAAGTCGTCTTGATTCTGTCATCGCAAAATCGGAAGGGATTAATTCGTAGCTACCATAATCATGGTAAGTTTTCTCTAAAGCCAGTTCGAGAATTTCAAATAAGTCTTGGAAACGTGTTTCATTAACATTGTCTATGGAAGGGTAAATAACTCTTTGTAGCGCAGAGCTAGTCGAGCTAATGAAAATAAAAGTTAGAACCAATATGAGTTTGTACACTCTTAAACAAGCCTCTTTCAGGTTGCTATAAATCCCTTGCTTTGCGAATAGCCTTAAGCCAATCATAGGTATTTAATCAGTCGTTGGGCTGACTATGCCAGTCGTTCAATCATAGTACATATCCTCTGTCGATTATATGCTTTTATCTCTCACTCGAAAGCCAATTTTTTTGTTTTCAAACTCTATTTCTCTTTCATTGCGGTTTGTTCTGAGCTTGCAATCTCATCCGCTAAATTTGGATCTTGTACTGCACGGGCTAGGGTAACACCGCCAATAATCATGGCAAGCTTAGCCCAGATTTGAGTATCAACTTGTGCTGATTCAGCATTAGACTTTTGTGCTGACATCGTCCTTGCTGCTTTCAGTAATTCTTGTTGAAACAAGGTTTTTGTTTCGGCATCAGAACGAATTACTTAGGGTGTTAGAACAACCCCGCAAAAGTACACATTATAATTTTTGGGATATGAAGATGAATCAGATGCCGCTGCTATCGAGCTAACTTACAACTATGGCAAGTATGAGTATGAATTAGGCAATGGGTTTGGGCATATCGCTATTGGCGTTGCTAATATCAAAAGCACCATAAAGCAAATGAGAAGCTTAGGTTATACCGTCGACCTTGAGCCTAAAAAATTAAAAGGTAGCAATGAAATAATTGCCTTTATATCGGACCCAGATGGTTACAAAATTGAGTTAATTGCGGTTTCTTAAACTCTCACTATGTTGTTTGAATGCATTAAGCATGTCCATAAATTGGCTGCATAGTGTCATTTGTAAAAGCGGAGACAAGACTCGCCCAAGAAACTTAAGGTCAGGTTTAGCACGAAAGGTAAGTAAGGTACGTGCAGGTGATATTTCACTTAGTTGAAAACTTGCATGGTTACCTCTAATCATGGTGGCCTTTTTGGTGTTGAAAATATCGACTTTCACTTCTAGGCGCTTATTTATCTCATCATAGTGGGTGATTCTTTCAGCTGCTTGCAAACCCATTTTATCTTCTGTGAATTCACATATACGACCAGAGCAAGATGCGCCAGATAAGCGAGGCGTATCAGGTAGTTCATAAGACTTCACAACAGGTGAATACCAATTGGCAATATTGGGAAAGTCGATTGCCATATCATGCCAAACTTGTTTGATCGGGGTGTTTATTTCGACGGAAATACCAATATTCATCATGCAGCTCTCTATTCGTCAGGGGAAGCTTTAGTAGAGATTATAACGAGAGCTGAAACTAAGCGATGCAAGCAAAAATAAATCGACCTGGTCTGTTTTTAGACCAAGGATGAGGCTAATTCAGCCTATTTATTGTGGCTGTGTATTTAGCTAAAGGTTTGCCTTAGAATTGCAAACAGCATAATTTAGCGATAACTAAAGCTCTAGTGCTTAGATCCTTAAGTAAAACCAAGACGTTAAAACGGAACCCCCATGCTTGCCATTCCTTTGCCTTTTATCATGTCATTTTTATTATTAGCAATCGCGCTTTTTGTTAAGGTAAAGCAATCCAATGAAGCCAAACTTCCTGTTATCTTTATTCTGCTGTGTGCCCTGAGTACCTTTGTTGTGGGTTTACGCTGGTCATTTGATATCAGCTTTTTGCGCTTTATACAGCCTATTATCGCCTCTCTCATTCCTATGACGGCCTGGTTCTGTTTTGCTAGGGCGCATGAGTCTAAGCCTCTTATTTCATCTGGGTTGTTTGTGCACTTAATCGGTCCCATTTTGGTTAGTTTAAGCGCCTTTTTTTATCAATTTTGGCTAGAGTTGAGCGACTTATTACTGGTCAGCCTTTATGTTATTTATGGCCTACTGTTATTGAAGTCATCCTTTACTATGCCAGAGGAGGTTCGCCTTTCTCAAATTGATAGCCTTAGAAACGCAGAACGAATAGCGGCTTTGGTATTACTTACCTCAGGTGTTGTTGATGCGACATTAGCGTTAGATTTTTTCTTTTATGAAGGCCTGCATGCATCTTGGATGTTATCTATCAGCTACCTCATTTTGATTCCATCAGTTGTTGCTGCTGTTCTATATGTGAGCTTTAGTACGTCTTTATCCTTCCTAGACGTAAAAGAAATCAAGTATAAGCATGAAAAAAAGGAACAAGACTTAGTCAAAACTGAACCAGAACGTTTAAGCTTGGCACAAGATGAAGCCGAAGCGATCTTAATGAGTCTAGATCGTCTCATGCGAGAAAAAGAAGCCTTTAGAGATCCGGATCTCACCCTAAATCGTCTGTCCCGCAAACTTGGTATCCCTGCAAGACAAATTTCTATGGCGGTTAATCAAATTCGTCAGCAGAATATTTCGAAAGTATTAAATGAATACCGTATCGAATTTGCGAAACACAGGTTAATGCATAGCCAAGATACGATTACGGATATTTATCTGGCATCAGGCTTTCAGACAAAATCTAACTTTAATCGTGAGTTTTCACGTATTACAGAGCAAACTCCCAGCGAGTTTCGTCGAACTGCCTCTGGGAGCGCCTAGTGTTTTAAAGCATCAAATTAGATAAGAACTTAGCCTTAATTGTCTTGCTTTAAAAACGCCAAGATATCCTCGAACATAGTGTCATGTAAGGCTGCTCGTGTGCTGCCAACCCCGTCTTTACATATGATGCCATCACCTTTTGCTTCCTCTTCCAAAATAGCAATGGCATTAGGTTTACATTCTTGCATAAAGCTAAAGTGTGTCGCTTTCTCATAAACCTTATAACGACAATTTTTCAGATTAAGATGTTCTGCAAGAAAACCAGACTCCTGTGCTTGAGGTAAATCACCTATATCGATACCCGCCGCTAAAATAAGCACAGGAGAATTAAGTTTATTTAAGCTAGTTTGTGAAAAACTCCTTGCTAACCCAAGATCTAAAATGATGGCGTTTTTAATGCGACTATCTACTAGTTGAGTGCTTTCAGGTTCATTGTTTTGCTTAAAGGCGAGGCCTAATTCTTCTTTGATCTGACAAGAACGAAAAGAGGCGAGTGCTTCACAATCAGCGAGGTAGTCTTCTCGGTTAAACTGTGCACCAACGAGTTGCATCACGGTCCAACCCCCTAAAGAATGCCCAATCGCCGAGATCTTGTTTTCATCAATATCTTGCTGCCAAATTGAATCATTTAATAGGTAATCAAGCGTGTGTTTTATATCTTTAGGTCTTTCCCACCATTTCGCTGCTTGAATAGCAGATGTATTAAAGGTGGTGGTTCCAGGGTGATTAACGGCAACTGCAATAAAGCCTTTTTGTACTAACTTAGACGCTAGCCAATTAAGGTTACGCCAGCTGCCTCGATAGCCGTGAGAGAGTAAAACAAGAGGACGCTTTTGTGTGCCACCCGCTTTGGATGTTTGTAGGAGAAGTGGTGCGCTCTTAATAACCTGAGTACCTTTAAAAGCGATATTGTCTGCAATTAATACCTGTTTCAAGGTATCGTTGGCTGTTTTTGATTGGCTGAATTGAGCCTCTTTGGCGGCAGGATACCAGAGGCTAATCTCTAAAATTCGTTCAGGATTTTTCGTTAGCTGTAATTGGCTAAAACCAATCTGATGAGCGGATATTAGATTTGAGAATAGCACCAGTACGATGCTGATAATAAGAAATATAAAGGTTTTCATTTAATACTCCACATTGGGTAAAAGTTAGGAGTAATATGCTTCAAAGCCAGTATAGATAAGCCCTAAAGCATGATCGAGGACGTCCTAAAACAAGTTATAGGACCTTCCCCGCAATAATCCTTCTTTAATCTATGCCTAATTAATGAGTGATTTTACTCGACTATATAGTGTGAAGCTTATGCCTATAAAGACGAATAGAGCGGCAATCAGAAAGGTGTTATGCAAGGCATAAGTTACCTCATCAGAGCTTGCTAACAGCAATTGTTGGCTTCCTATAAAACGGAAGAAAATATTTCCCATAAAGGCTGCCCCTGCCATAAAGCCAAGATTTCTTGCAAGGTTAAGTAATGCGGATGTCACCCCTTTTGTTTGAGAATTTGTTTTACTCATAACATCTGCACTATTAGCCACCTGAAACAATGAAAAGCCTAAGGTGATAGTAACCAGAGCAAATATATAACCTATTACACCCGTAGCTTGATGATTGAAAGACATTAAAAGACAGCCAAGTGTCATCAAGCATAAACCAACTAGCAGCAAATTTTTCGCACCGATTTTATCGCTTAATCGCCCTGCGGGAACGCCTGAAAGAGCAACGATTAAGGGGCCTGTCGACATTACAAGGCCAACTTGGTATGCGCTTAAAGCAAGCGTAATAGATAAATAATAAGGCCCAATAACAAGGCAAGTCATGACTATCGAGGCTGTGATAGCGCAGCAAATGAAGCTTATTTTGAAATTCCGGTTATTAAAAATATGTGAGGGAATAAGCGGTGTGATGTGTTTTCTTTCTTGTCTTTTTTCTATGTTGAAAAAACCCCAAATGCCTATTAGAGCCAAGACAAATAGGCCTATATTTAGTCTTTCATGTAAATCCTTAAACAGGCTTGTCTCTAGGCTCATAGAAAGGGCAAAAGCGCTGAGTGATAAGGCTAATACTAGGTTACCTAATAGATCAAATTTTCCCTTCTTTTTGGTATTGGGTAAGCCACTTTCTTCAGGAAGTGATCTTACTTCTTTTTCAGAAAGTACTGTTTTTACCTGGATATCTGACGGCAAAGCCAAGTAAAGCAAGAAGAAGGCGATTATCGAAAAGGGAACAATAATTAAAAACAAAGACTGCCAGCCATATAAAGATAAACTGATGCCTCCAATGGCAGGCCCCAATGCCGTTCCCATGGCAGATACCGAGCCCCATAACCCCATTGCTCTCCCTGCTTTGGCTTGGCTTTTACTCATTAATGCCATAGATAAAGCGAGCATTATTGCTGCCCCCAAGCCTTGAAATACTCTTGTGATGATGAGAAACATTAAGTTATTTGCAATTGCGCAAGCCAAAGAGCTGACAGTAAAAATAAGAATGCCAATCAGTAATAAACGTCTGTTACCTAAGAGATCTCCTAAGCGTCCTAGGCTGACAATCAAACTTGTGATCGCTAATAAATAGGCTGTCACAATCCATTGAACTTGTTGCATGCTGCTATGAAAAGCCAAGGTTAAATTAGGTAAGGCCACATTGATCATGCTGGTGGCGACAGAAGCGACCAATACAGAAAGTGAAAGTCCTAACATCATCCAAATACTGTGCTTAACGTCTTGTGTTTGAGTACTGCTTGAGTGTTGCATTATTTTCCTCGAAATAGATTGGCTCGATATTTGATAAATAGGTTAGTAGGAGTAAGAGAATGGCGGAAGGTGCATGGTTTGCATTATTAATATGCATGTAGTGCCATACATAAAAGATTCTCTGGTGTTATGCTTGAGTGGTTTGCTTACTTAAAGGATTTCACCAAATTATGGCTAAAATCGACTTAAACCTTCTGATTGCACTCAATGTATTGTTAGAAGAGACCAGTGTTGTCCGCGCTGCAAAAAGGCTGGGTTTAAGCCAATCCGCTATGAGTCGCTCTTTAGCAAGGTTAAGAGATATGACGGGGGATCCACTCTTAGTGAGAGCAGGACGAACGCTTATCCCTTCTCCTAGAGCCATAGAGATTCAGCAAGAAGTGAGTCAGCTGGTTTGTGGGGCAGAAGCCATTCTAAGACCTAGCGAAATGTTTGATCTCAACCAGCTAGACAGACGCTTTGTGATAAGAGTCAGTGATGGCTTTGTTGAAACCTTTGGTCTCAAGCTTATTCAGAAAATAAAGGCAGAAGCAAAGGGCGTAAGAATCCACTTTTTACCCAAGTTATCAAAGCAGAGCACTCAATTAAGAGAAGGGCAGGTTGACTTAGACATTGGTGTGTTAGGTGCTAAAACCAGTCCAGAGGTTCGCATGCGGGCGCTTTTTAGCGATGAATTTGTGGGCGTCGTCAGCTCTGATCACCCTTTAGCTAATGATAAGGTGACTTGCGCAAACTTTGCCGCTGCTGATCATGTACTGGTTTCAAAAGAAGGGGGCTTGCTGGGACCGGTAGATAAAGCGTTAGAAGCAATGGGATATCAGCGTAATATCACCGTTTTAACCGGTGGTTTTAGTGCCTCCATTGCTTTAGTGAAAGGTGCTGATCTGGTGGCAAGTGTCCCTTCTAAGCACACGGCCAAATTACACGAAGGTTTACATACATTTCAACTGCCCTTTGATGTACCTAGCATTCAAGTGTCTATGTTTTGGCACCCAAGAATGGACGGTGATCAAGCCCATAAATGGCTAAGAGAATGTGTGCTAGCTGTGTGTAGTGATGAAGTTTAATTTAGACGTACAAAAGCTATAGCAAAAGAAAAAGCAAGTAGAGATAACTCCTCTCTACTTGCAGCCAGTTTTTAGACTTGAAGAGCGGTTTGTAATTGGTCTAAGACCGCATTTTGATCGAAGTCTTCGATTGACATCTGTGCTCCTTCAACCTGATGCCACTCACCTTTATAAAGGTAGTCATAATTGCAAATACCTGATTGCCAGTCTTGTTCAAGAGAGGCGCGAATTCTTAAATTCTCAACCATTTGTGGCACACCATGAACCAAAATACTGCTAGGGCCTTGTCCTTCAGCGACCAATAAAATATGGGTTGATGACATGGTGGCCATAAAAGACCAAGTACCATGGACATTAGAAACAACATTTACAGGTTTGCTGGTTGCTTGAAAGACGTGAGAAACACCACTAATAGTTTTTTCTGGGGCATTCACCAGCAGACGTAAATTCATGACTGGTGCACCTAATAAAGGCTGACCAGCAACTTTAGGTTGGATAAAATAGTTAACAGGAAAAAGGCCAGTATTTACATTATTTTCAGACATAATAACTCCGTTTAATCATGTATTTTCATTAAGAAAGTAAAAAAGCTATGCAAGCTAATTCAGCGACTTTTTCGTCCTGAAGTAATCATCGCAGGGCTAAAATTAGTCGAGTTTCATGATTTAATTATTACGAGTTATTACCTGTATCTTTTAACTCCTTTTGTTTAATCTTTAGCTCTTGTCGAGCTTTCAATGAACTGGTATTGATTGCCTTAATAACATGTCTAAAACTAATTGTTAAATGGGTCAATCTATCACTTTAGGTGGCAAGTAAATTGTGAACTCATTCATCGGCTCAATAAGCACACTGTGAGGAGTTTGCTGCTCTTCATGGGTAACTAGGCTTAAGCGTGTTAATAGGCCAAAACTAGCGGATTTTAACTGAGCTGTTTTAACCTTCAGTTGTTTATGCCAAACCCTATAAGTTCCTAATTTTCCATCGCGGCGATGATAAAATCCTGCTAATGGATGAGTTAAATAAACAAGGCCTGTTTCTGTATCTGGAAAGCCGTCTAGCTTTAATTCTACATCTTTATTTTGTGTCAACTCTACTTGAGCTGGAGCCCAGCTCGCTTCTGTAGACATAATGTATTTATTGTAAATACCATTCTTATCATCATAATCGCAATCGAATTTCACTTTGCCACTATGCCAAGGGAGATTCCACAAGAATCTTGGCACAGCAAGAGTCCAGGAGTCTAAAGTTGTACCTAAAAACCAAACACAACGCTCGTTTGTTTCTGTATCTATGATGTAAATTCTATAGTTTGTCTGACCCATGGTGAATTTAGGGAAAGGGTAAACTGCGGATGTAAAATCAACGTCGATAAATGGAACGACAGAGATTAATGCTTTTTCCTCACCCTTAATATTTACTGTATCTACTTTAAATCTTTTGGGGATAAGACCTTCAAATCTAGAAAGAGGAACTGCATACGTAATAATTGCAAAATGCTGTAATTTGCACAAAACATCGAAGCCCTTTGGCGCTGGCCTCTTATGTATGAAGTCTTTAAGTTTAAGTGAATTCACTTCCTACATCCTTTTAATTCTTGGGCGTTAGTATGTTCTGTCCTGTCGTTTTTTCTTGTATAAAGAAAAACTAAACGACTTACAAACTTAATGCTTGAAATCTCTTAGTGATAAAGGTCTTAGGTAGCGTTAGGAGCCAACCCCTTTATTGACCCTCTAAATCATGCATTGCATCTGGCTCTTGCACGTAAAAGTGCAGGTTGTTTCTGGCATCTTTTAAAATGATGGCACGCTTAAAGAGCTGCTGGTGTAGCTTTTTTTGAAACAGGCTTTCTTGCTCTTTCATGCTGGCAAGAGCGGTATCGTCTTCAAAATAACAGCGTACATCTAGGCTGGCTGGAAAGTTGCTGAAATTCACATCATATACAATGCCTAAGAAGCCTTTTTTTTTGTCTTCTATGCTATCTGCTCCAACGGCTGTAAAGAGTTGTGCTTCTACTGCATCAACGGCAGCGATGACTTTTTGATTAAGTTTTTGGGTAACTTTGGAGTGCTTCATAGAATTTATAGCTTACTAGTTGGATAAAAAGTGTCGTCATTGTACCAGTCTGCTTTTCTGTTGTGAAAGGTGTCATCCTCTCACGAAAGATACCCAGATTAGGGTAAAATGACGCCGTGTTAACATGTTTTTTGATAAGACTGAGAAGAGATGAATTAATTACAGTTTCTTTAGTTCTTTCTAGATTAGGCCCTTCTAACTTAGTCGTTCACTTCTACTCGTTCACTTCAGGGCTAAAATCTTAAAAACATAAACCTGTGTATTGATTGAATAATGCTCGATCAAGCTTTAACCTATTTTGCAAATAGTCCTCTCTCAATGAAGAAACGGAGTTGTCATGTCTGCTTCAACAAAAGAAATCTATCTGATTAAAAAGTCTGAGATCGAGTCGATGGAAGGCTTGGATAAAACCCATTTCCTAAATGAAAAAGCCAAGCGTAAGAATAAATCCCTTGGTGACTTGGCTGGCTTAACGGGCTTTGGATTTCATATTATTGAAATTGAGCCTGACTGTGAATCGACAGAGCAGCATTGTCATTACCATGAAGATGAGTGTGTTTATATTCTTGAAGGGCAAGGTACGGCTGTTATCGGCGAAGAGCGTTTTGAGGTTGGTGCAGGGGATTTTATTGGTTATAGAGCTGGCGGGTTATCTCATACATTACTTAATACGTCAGATAAAACGCTTAAGTGTATTGTGGTAGGACAGCGTCTTGATCATGATGTGGCCGATTATACAAAGTTGAATAAACGTATTTATCGTCAAAAGGGTCTGCCTTGGAATTTGGTAGATATTGAGAATATTGCTACTCCTGTAGCAGGTAAGAAATCATAATTAACCTCTTTTAAGATGAGGTAAGGTTAGTCAGTGTCAAAAAAGCATAAGGTATCAAATGAAGTGGTTGAAGAGGCGATGAAAATGGCCAAAGCAACTCAGAAACCAGCTCAAACAAAAGAGCAAACTAAGTTGATTGCTCAAGGTATTCAAAAGGGTATTGAAGAGTATAAAAAGCGTCAAAAACAAAAAGCACGAGCATTAGATAAAGAGAAGAATAAGTTACAGAAAAAAGTGGAGAAAGTAATCCAATCAGATGACGATAGTGCTTCAATAAAAACTGAAGTATTGATACGACAGAGTAAGTTGGCTTGGGTGTTATTAGGGGTTAGTTGGCTTGGCTTTATTGTTTATATTATGCAAGCTGGAATTATCTAATAGCCAAAAAAAACGGCCAAACTGGAGAAAGTTTGACCGTTTTTTATAGTTAGCTGCAGAGCTCAATTAACTATTTTATTTTCGTTCTTAGCGTTAACTTGGTGTAAAAGTCGTGAACTTTATATTAACGGGTATGAACGCATTCGCCTGCAACAATAGTGTGAGAGATTGCTCTGTCATCACCGATTGTCATTAATACGAATAGGGTTTCTGCTAGCGTTTTAGACTGAGCTAAACGGTAATCTAGCAAAGGGGTGCCTTTGTAGTCTAAAACGAGGAAGTCAGCTTCTGTGCCCACTTCTAATGTGCCCACCTTATCTTCTAGTCTCAATGCTTTCGCACCACCTAGAGTCGATAAATAAAGAGATTTAAATGGGCTTAGTTTTTCACCTTGCATTTGAATCACTTTGTAAGCTTCGTTCATGGTTTCAAGCATAGAGAAACTTGTACCCGCGCCCACATCGGTACCTAGACCAACATTGACATTGAACTCTTCCGCCTTGCTTAAATTAAAGAAACCACTTCCTAAGAAAAGGTTAGATGTAGGGCAGAATGCAATGGCAGAGCCTGTTTCAGATAAGCGAGTATATTCTTGATCGCATAAATGAATACCATGGGCAAAGACAGAGCGCTCACTTAATAGGTTGTGTTGATCATAGGCATCTAGGTAGTTCTTAGAGTCAGGGAACAACTCTTTAACCCATTCACATTCATTCTTGTTTTCAGACAAGTGAGTGTGCATGTAAAGGTTGTCATATTCCCCTAACAGTTGACCTGCTTTATGAAGCTGTTCTGAGGTACTTGTTGGCGCAAATCTAGGGGTAACCGCATAATGGTTACGTCCTTTCTCATGCCACTTTTCAATCAGTTCTTTGCAATCTTCATAGCTTGATTCTGGAGTATCAGTGAGGTATTCAGGCGCATTTCTGTCCATCATTACCTTACCGCAGATCATGCGTAGCTTGTATTGTTCTGAGGTTTCAAAGAAAGCATCAACAGACTCTTTATGAACCGTGCCAAATACAAGTGCTGTCGTTGTGCCGTTGCGAAGTAATTCTTTTAAGAATACATCGGCGACTTCAAGGGCATGACTCTTTTCTTTGAACTCGTTTTCTGCTGGGAAAGTATAATTATTTAGCCAATCTAGTAGCTGCTCACCATAAGAGGCGATCATACCTGTTTGCGGGTAATGAATATGAGTATCAATGAAACCAGGTACAATTAAAGAATCTTTATGTTCACTAAGTTGTGCATTGGGAAAGTCTGGTAACAGTGTTTCTGCATTACCAAGCGCGATAATTTTATCGCCCTCGGTAACCAAAAGACCATCTTCAAAATACTCATACGACGCTTCAATTCCCACTTCAGCAGGGTCGGCTATGGAGTGTAAAATGGCCGAACGCCATGCTTTTAATTGAGTCGTCATAATCTTATAGCCCTTTCGCTTTTTCACGAAGCTTTTGAATGCCCATCAGTACACGCTCTGGTGTTGCTGGTGCATCAACTTCTGGTTGATACTTGTAGTCTGCAACGGATGCAATCGCATCTTTAATGGCACACCAAGCAGCAATACCTAACATAAATGGTGGTTCACCAACGGCTTTCGAGTGATAAACCGTGTCTTCTGGATTTTTGCGGCTTTCAACTAGGTTAGTGCGGAAATCGATAGGCATATCAGCAATTGCTGGTACCTTGTAGCTTGCAGGTCCTGATGTCATCAGACGACCTTTGTCATTCCAAACGAGTTCTTCAGTGGTTAACCAACCCATACCTTGTACGAAAGCACCTTCTACTTGACCAATATCGATCGCAGGGTTCAAAGACTCACCCACGTCTTGTAATAGGTCAGTACGTAGGAACTTGTATTCACCGGTAAAGGTATCAACTAACACTTCGCAGCACGCCAGACCGTATGCATAGTAGTAGAAAGGACGACCACTTGCGCTATCACGATCATAGTAGATCTTAGGTGTTTTGTAGTAACCCGTGCTTGATAGGGATACTTGGTTGAAATACGCCAACTGAATGATTTCTTCAAAGGCCATATAGTTTTCACCAGCGCGTACATGACTGTTGTTGAACTCAACTTGAGACTCTTCAACATTAAAGTGCTTAGCAGCAAACTCTACAAGTCGTTGCTTGATTGTAAGGGCTGCATTTTGAGCCGCTTTACCATTCAAGTCAGTACCAGATGAGGCGGCAGTCGGTGACGTATTTGGCACCTTGTCAGTATTGGTGGCTGTAATCTCAATGCGTTCAGCTTCTACTTGGAACACTTCAGAGACAATCTGTCTTACTTTAGTATTCAAGCCTTGGCCCATTTCTGTACCACCATGGTTGATACGGATGCTGCCATCTGTATAAACATGAATTAGGGCGCCGGCTTGGTTTAAGAAAGTCGCTGTGAATGAGATACCGAATTTAACCGGTGTCATCGCTAGCCCTTTTTTCAGGATGCGATTTTCAGCGTTGAAAGCTTTAATCTCTTCACGTCTTTCATAGTAATCACTGCTCGCTAATAGCTCTTCAGTGATTTCAGGCAGTATGTTGTGCTCAACCGTTTGGTGGTAAGTGGTTTCATTGCGCTCATCTTTACCATAGTAGTTGGTTCGACGAACATCTAATGGATCCTTGTTTAGATTACGAGCAATGGTATCCATGATCTCTTCAATCGGAACCATGCCTTGAGGTCCACCGAATCCACGATATGCTGTGTTTGATGCGGTATTGGTTTTACAACGGTGGCCATTGATTGTGGCGTTCTTTAGGAAGTAAGCGTTATCAATGTGAAACATAGCGCGGTCAACGATAGAGCCAGAAAGGTCTGGTGAATAACCACAGTTACCTGCTAGATCAACTTCGATGCCTTCAATCATCCCGTCATTGTCAAATGCGACGTCATATTTAACGAAGAATGGGTGACGTTTACCTGTCATCATCATATCTTCCATGCGAGGAACGCGCATTTTAGTTGGACGATTTGTTAGGCGAGCAATAACCGCAGACATACAAGCAGGTAATGCAGCTTGTGTTTCTTTACCACCAAATCCACCCCCCATACGGCGCATGTCGATAACGACTTTATGCATATCTACGCCTAGTACACTCGCTACTAGCTTTTGTACTTCAGTTGGGTTTTGAGTCGAACTGAATACCATCATGCCACCGTCTTCCGTTGGCATAACAGAGGCAATTTGAGTTTCTAGGTAGAAGTGCTCTTGACCGCCAATGTGTAACTTACCTTGAAGGCGGTTAGTTGCATTCGCTAGAGCGGTTTTTGAATCACCTAAAACGTGCTGGTGGCTATCTAGGACAAAGTGTTTTTTCTCAAGGGCTTCTTCAACACAAAGTACTGGCTCAAGTCTTCATATTCGATAACTGCTGCCATAGCGGCTTTACGTGCTGTTTCATGGTCATTAGCAGCAACAGCTAGCACGGCTTGACCATAATACTCAACCAGATCATCAGCCAGTAGAGGGTCACCCGAAACAACAGGGCCAATGTCTAGATTACCAGGAACATCTTTAGCGGTAATCGCAATGGCAACACCATCAAATTCATAACATGGGCTAGTGTCTATGCTAAGAATTTTGGCATGGGCGCGATCACTCATGCGCGCATAAACATGTAACTGGTTTGGAAACTCTAATTTATCATCGATATATTGGGCTTCACCACTGACTTGCTTGTCAGCACTGTCGTGTTTGATAGAACGGCCAACACCTGTTTTTAAATCTTTCTTAAAGATGGTTTCTAGTTCAGCTTGTGTTTTTGTTTGAATGAATTGACTAGACATGAGCGGTCACCCTTGTTTGCGTGTAAGTAGATTGAGCTGACTCGGTTTCAACGAAGTACTTGCGAAGTAAGTTTTGCGCACTCAAAGTACGGTACTCTTTACTTGCCCTGAAATCGGTGAGAGGGGTGAAGTCAGTCGTTAGTGCATTACACGCTATTTCAATATTCTCTTCTGTATAAGCTTGGCCGATCAAGGCTCTTTCAGCATTGTCAGCACGCTTAGGAATACCAGCCATACCACCAAAAGCAATACGCGCATCAGTAACGACTTTGTTCTCTACGGTAATATTGATCGCTGCACATACTGCTGAAATATCATCATCAAGACGCTTAGATAGTTTGTAAGCTTTAAACTGATTAAGCTTAGCTTTAGGTACAAATACTTTTTCAATAAACTCGCTAGATTGTTGAACGGTTTTCTTGTAATCCAAGAAATATTCTTCAATGGGTAGGCGACGGGTTTTGTCTCCTTGACGCAATTGAATATCTGCATTTAGAGCGATTAATAGAGGCGGAGTGTCACCAATGGGCGAAGCATTACCTATGTTACCGCCTAAGGTGCCTTGGTTACGAATTTGCAGTGAAGCAAAACGGTGAAGTAGCTCGCCAAAATCTGGGTATTCAGCAGAAAGCGCAGTGTAGCAATCGGATAATGATGCTGCCGCGCCTAAGATGATCTCATCTTCTGTGTTGGTCACTTCTTGCATGTCTTTTACATTACCGACATAAATCAGTTTACCAATAGGGCGGTGGAATTGAGTGACTTCAAGGGCGAGATCTGTACCGCCAGCTAATAGCTTAGCATCTGGGTGCTCTAGGTACATTTGAGCAAGTTCAGCAGTTGTTGTCGGCACTAGGCTGACTTTGTCACCATCAGAAAGGGACGCGCCGCCAGCAGGAATTTGTTTTAGACGATCAACCGTAGACACTTCAGTGGCATCAAAGAAATCCACTTCCTTTGTGTTACAAGCTTGTTCAGCAGCTTCATAGATAGGGCGGTAACCAGTACAGCGACATAGGTTACCAGCAAGGGCTTCACTGGCTGTTTCTTTATCATAGCCGTCTGTGTTCTTTTGCATTGCAAACATAGACATGACAAAACCCGGTGTACAAAAACCACACTGAGAACCATGGCAATCGGCCATTGCTTGTTGTGTGCTATGAAGTTTGTCGTCTTGTTTTAGATCTTCAACCGTGATCAGTTGCTTGCCGTGTAAAGCGGAAACGAAAGTTAAACAAGCGTTAAGTGTACGGTAGCGTAATGCATCACCATCCAGTTCGGCAACGACAACTGTGCATGCCCCACAATCGCCTGATGCGCATCCTTCCTTAGTGCCTGTTTTGGAAACCTGCTCACGCAGATAATTCAAGACGGTTAAGTTTGGATCAAGATTCTGCTCGCTGCGCAATTCCTGATTAAGTAAAAACTGGATCAAGGTGTATCCTCCTGTGCCTTTTTATGAGGATTCATGACTGCTGAATCATTCATAAATTATGACGTACTTTAGTTATTATGTATTTTCATTCTAGCTAAACATTGTCCGATCGGTCAAAGATTTTTAAGACTTTCTTTTTTCCTCATGTGAAAAAAACAGGTGATTTTTCACTTAGTGACTGACATAGGAGGGGTATCATATTGAATTTATTTGATTTTGCTTGCGATAAGTCAAACATGAATTTTGATAAATATTGTTTAAAAAAGAATGCCAATTCAGTTTTTACTGGAAAAAGCGAAGACAAAAGTTAGGTTTTGTCTCTAAGAAGGTAAAAGTGAGCCCTGTTAGATAACCGCTTTAGGCTTGTTTAGGGCGTTTAATGAGTGGGTATTTTCTGATGAGAAGGACAAGAAGAAAGACAATGGCAACGCCAAGAAGGTCGCCTGCAAAATCTGCCCATTCTCCATAGCGGTTAACATAAGGCTGTATGACTTCAATGGCCCCGCCCCAATAAGCAATGAAGAGGCAAAGAAGCGAGAAACGCTTGAAATCACCTGCCGCTGGCATAAGTGCCCAAGCTGCAAACCCTAAAACGTGATGAAGCTTATCTGAGCCAGGTGCAGAAGGGAGCTGCTCTGCTGGGAGAAGGGTCGCTAAACTAATGCCAATCCAGCCAATCAAAAAGAGGGGGATTTGCCAGCGAGCATACAGGTTAAACAAAAAATGATAAGCAGCCATTAAGCATCCTTTATAAAACAGCGGCCCAGTGAGTGAAATGAACTGGGCCTGTTTTGCTATTAACGTACGATACGTACCTTAATAGTGCGTCCTTTAATTTTTTTCGTTTGTAGCTCGCTGACCACATACTTGGCTTGTTTATTGGCAATAGCGACATAAGCACGGCGATCGAAAACATTGATCTTACCTACTTCGTCTTTGGCAAGGCCGACTCCTGCGGTTAATGCGCCAACAATATCGCCAGGTCTTAGCTTGTCTTTACGGCCCGCATCAAAGCAAATTGTTGTCATGTTAGGTATGAGACGGAACTCAGCATCATATTTAGGATCAAGTTCTAGATAGTCAGCTTGAATTTCAAACCTGTCTTCTATGTCTTTCACTTTATAGGTGTCTTTATCTGTCACCAGGTTAATCGCAACCCCTTTATTACCGGCACGGCCTGTACGACCGATTCTGTGGGTATGCACATCGATATCACGTGTTGTGTCATAGTTAATGACAGTATCAACTTCTTTCACGTCGATACCACGGGCTGCCACATCGGTTGCCACAAGAATACGGCAGCTAGCGTTACTAAATTGCACCAAGACCTGGTCCCTATCTCTTTGCTCTAAGTCGCCGTGAATCGCTTTAGCACTGATTTTATGATCGACTAGAAAGTCTGCAATGGTTTGACACTCAATTTTGGTATTACAAAAAACAATCGCTTGTTCTGGGTTCTGGTAACGAACAGCACTCATCAGTGCATAAGGTTTATCATCCTTATTACTCTTGACAAAGAACTGCTTAATATCAGGTTTTGACTCTTGAGTGGCTTCAACCTTGATGGTTTTTGGGTTGTGTTGGAACTCTGCGCTAATTTTGCCAATTGTCTCTGGGTAGGTTGCTGAGAACATGAGAGTTTGACGCTTCTTAGGTGTGCTTTCGACTAAGGTGCGAATACTGTCGACAAAGCCCATATCTAACATGCGATCCGCTTCATCTAAAACTAGCGTGTTAAGACTGTCTAATCTTAAAGTGCCTTTGCGCACATGCTCTAAAAGACGGCCCGGTGTCCCCACCACAATGTGAGCACCATGCTCTAGAGAACCTATTTGTGGACCAAACGGCATTCCGCCGCACAAGCTTAGTACTTTAATGTTTTCTAAGAATCGGGCTGTTTTACGAATCTCTTTACATACTTGGTCAGCCAACTCTCTTGTCGGACACATAACTAAGCCTTGCACTCCAAAATAGCGAGGATTTATTTTCATTAGCATGCCAATGGCAAAGGCTAATGTTTTACCACTGCCTGTTTGAGCCTGCGCTAGAATGTCATTATCTGATAGAATGCTAGGCAGAGTCTGAGCTTGAATAGGTGTAAACGTTTCAAACCCTAAATCCGACAGTAACGCGGTGAGTTTTGTCGGAAGCTGGATATCTAAGTTATGGGAGAAGTTAGCCACAAATTACCTGAATTTATTAAATGAAGGGAGATTGGGCAAAATGATACCAGATACTGTGAATTGGGTGGTGCGATTTTTAACCTTCTACTAAAAGAATTCACGATTTATCTATGGATTGATTCTTTTAGCTAGCTTAAGGTGTCAGCTAAGAATTAAAAATTAAATTAAGGTGCGACATTTTGTTAAAAGGGCGGTACTTAAAACAAGCTCATTTGATTGTATTTTTCTTTGTTTTCTTGTGTGCTCTTATCGTTTTATTTAGCTTGTTGCGAGAAGATGGTAAGCGAATCGCTGCTAATCAGCAGTTAGCGTCGATGCAATTAGAAGAATCCATTCTATCTTCATTAAATGCTTATGAGCTTGATGTCACTGGGCTTGCCGCTTTTTTTCATGCAAGTGAGTTTGTTTCAAACCATGAGTTTGATACATTTAGCCAAACCCTCATAAACCATCAAAGAACCCCTATTTATAATAGTTTTTTTGCACAGAGTGTGTTGCATCAAAATAAATCAGCGTTTGTTGATCAGCAAATTGAAAGAGATAAAGGCGCCTTTCAAATTCTGCCAGAAGGTCAAAGGCGTGAATATTTACCTATTACCTATGCTTTTCCTGATAAGCGCTTTCTTGGATTTGATACCTTAGAGCCAGATGTTTTTTTACTTAATCGTACGACTCAAGATTGGAATAATCGTCAAGTGAAGCTTTTAAAACCTAGTGCTTCTAATCCGGATGTGACGATTGGACAGTTTGAAACGCCGGGTTTTTATGTGCTGAGTAAAAACGTTTATCAAGATGTTAATGACCGTAGTAGTAATAAAGAGAACTGGTTAGGGGTGGTTGCTGTTTCTTTTGATGTGGCCTCTGTGCTGCAAAGTTTTAATGCTAAATTTGATCATGATTTATTATTTAGATTATCGGATTTGGAGAATGCTAACGCGTCTAAAAAATATTTTTACCTTTCTCACCCGGCTGATTTTGATCAATGGCAAAATAAAAGCTTCATGGGCACTGAAATTCTTTATGGTGGAAGAGTGTGGTTGCTTGAAACCGCGTATTTAGGTTCATCTATTGCACTTTATGACTGGAATACGATTTTATTGCCTGTGGTTTCTCTTGTGTTATTGGCGATTTTTTTGAGTGTTTATATACGCAGTTTAAATACCTCATTTTTAAGCATGATGCGACGTGTAAATCGACAACTGGAAATTGATGACCTTACAAACTTATATTCTCGTTACTTTATTCATGAAAAGTTGGATAAGGCAATTATTAGATGTAAGGAAAAACAGACAAACCTCGCTGTGGTTTTCATGGACCTTGATCACTTTAAAACAGTGAACGAAGCTTTTGGCCATGAAGTAGGTGATAAACTGCTAAATAAGGTTGCTCAAAGGCTAACCTCGGTATGGCCTGCTGATGCGGTTTTAGGGCGCTTAGGCGGAGATGAATTTCTTGCTTTTATTGAACTGAATGAGCAAATGAATCATCAGGATTTGAAGCTTTTATGTCGTGAGGTGATTACTCAGGTTAGCCATAGTTATTTAATTGATAGTCGCACTTTGACAATTGGTTGCAGTATCGGGGTTGCTTTGTTTCCTAATTTTGGAAGTGACGCTATGACTCTAGTCAAAAATGCTGATATGGCAATGTATAAAGCCAAAGCATTAGGGCGCTCCATTTATCATTTCTATGATGGTGATATTGGGGATAGGTTAGCGCGTAACGTTAAAATAGAAACTCGCCTTCGTCATGCCATGCAAAATGATGGTCTTAAACTTTATTTTCAACCTAAAGTAAATTTAGAGTCTTTAGAGTGCATTGGCTTAGAGGCTTTACTGCGTTGGCGTGATGAGGAGCTGGGAGTTGTATCTCCAGCGGAGTTTATTCCCATTGCAGAACAGTCAGGGATAATCTTACCGCTAGGAGAGTGGGTAATAGATCAAACCTGTCGTCAGATATTTAATTGGCAAGCACAAGGCTTGAGTGTCCCTCCTATCGCGATTAACTGCTCCGCTGCTCAACTTAAACGAGATGACTTTTTCTCAGTCTTATTACAAAGCCTTAATCGCTACGATATCTCGCCAAGTCAAGTGGAGTTGGAAGTCACTGAGTCTATGTTAATTGAGGATGCTGAGCGCTGTTCAAAACTATTGCAACAAGTAAGTCGACTTGGTGTAAAAATCACCATAGATGATTTTGGTACCGGTTATTCCAGCCTAAGTTACCTTAAAGACCTTCCTTTTAATTGCATCAAGATAGATCAGGTGTTTATTCGCGATATGATTGAAGATGTGAATCATGCAGCGATTACGGCCGCCATTATTAAAATGAGTCAAACTTTGAATCTACAAGTGGTTGCTGAAGGGATTACTAATCATAAGCAGCTTGAAGTATTACGAGAGCTTGGTTGCAATATTGGCCAAGGCTTCTTATTTGGTGAGGCATTCCATGCGGATCACCTTGCTGTAAATGATGAGAAAATAAGAAAGTCATTATTAGCAGAAGACTAGTTCTGTTTTTCAAAGGGCAGGTTCTCTAGGCCTAGTTTTAGAAAAGGGGAATACAAAATAGATTGTATTCCCCTTTTTTATCGTTTTATTTAAGCTTAGGGACGATTATCTAGCTTAAGCTCAGTCATCACTTTTTGCCAAAAATGCACTAGGTTAGGGTTTTGATTGAAGCGAGACTTATAAAGTCTGATTTCCAATGGGATATGCCATTGCTTCTCACCCGCTAGTGCAACCTTGCCGTATTCAAGATTGTCTGACATCAGCCTTTCAGGTAGCCAACCAATGCCAAAGCCTTCTTTGACCATGGCTTTTACACTGACTGAATGTAAATTTTCATTCAGAGTGTGTAGTTGAGGAACCTCTCTTTGCCTTTGTAAATGATGTTGTATAACTGGCTGGAGAAAGGAGTTCTCTGTATAGCTAATGACAGGAATGGGTTTGCGTCTTGAGCCTGGTAATGTGTATTTAGCTTGGCCATCCTCATCTGTTGCACTATAAGGTACAAGGGTCTCTTGAGCGATAACCAGATACTCATAGTTCTCGTCATCTAAACCTCTGACAAAGTTAATGGCGGGATGCCAGAAACAAAGCATGAGGTCACATTGCTTTTCAACCAGAGCATTAACAAAATCTGCTGCAACCCAAGCACTGGACTTCATGTTGACATCCATATCTAGGTTAATGCTCTCACAAAATGGCTCAAGCCAATCTTTATAAAAACTTAAGAAGAGGGTTTGAGTTGTGACAAAACTAACCTGGGACTCTTCTTGTTTGCGAATCTCTTGGCAACGCTCTTTAGCATCTCTTAATTGTCTGGTGATAAGCTCAGCACTTTGCAAAAACACATCACCTGCTGGTGTCAGGGATAATGGCAAGGTGTTCCTGTCAATGAGTGTGACTTTCATTTCATCTTCGAGCAATTTGATACGACGACTAAATGTGGGTTGAGTCACATGTTGCTCGTCAGCTGCTCGGGAGAAATGTCGAGTGCGTGCAAGTGCAATAAAATCTTCAAGCCACCTTATTTCCATAATGAGGCCTCCAAAGACAGTGTTTCTTTAGCATTCTTATTTTCATTTAAACTGGTTAAACAAAAGAGAGAAAATTTAATCATTAAATTCGTCCCTCTTCTACGGCATGGCAAGCGACTGAACTTGTGTCACCTTGTAGTACCATTTTGGGCTCTTCTATTTTACAGCGATCATTTGCATGGGCGCACCTTGCTTGAAATACACAGCCTTGAGGTTTGTTAAAGGGGGTGGGCACTTCTCCCACTAAACGTATGGGCTGTATTGAATTGTTATCAAGGCGAGGGATCGCTGATAAAAGTGCTTGTGTATAGGGGTGTTTAGGGCTTTTAAACAGGGTTTTTGTATCTGCAAGCTCACATACTTTTCCTAAGTACATCACAGCGACACGATTTGAAAAGTGTTCTACCACAGTCAAGTCATGGGTAATAAAGAGATAGGTTAAGCCTCTCTCTTCTTGCTTATCCATCATCAAATTCAGTACCTGAGCCTGCACAGATACATCAAGGGCTGCCAATGGTTCATCAGCCACAATAAAATCAGGGTCAACCGACAAGGCTCGTGCAATACTAATACGTTGCCTTTGGCCCCCTGAAAATTCGTGCGGGTAGTAATCGCTTAAATCAGGGCTTAGATCAACGGATTCCATTAGCTTGGCAACTTTATAGTCCACATCGTCTTGCGACAACTGAGGGTTGTGAAAAGACACAGGCTCTGACAAAGTTTGATAGATTGTCATTCTTGGATTTAATGAGGCATATGGGTTTTGAAAAATCATCTGCATACTACGTCTAAAGAGCATACGTTGACGTTCATTCAAGTTATCAATGCGTTGATCTTGATAGTGTATTTGTCCAGCGCTTAAAGAGTTAAGCCCCAGGATGACACGGGCTAAGGTTGATTTTCCGCAACCTGTTTCTCCCACAACACAAAGAGACTCACCTTTTTGAATGGTCAGATTGACGCCATTTAGCGCGTGTACTTGTTCTTTTTTACGGCTAATTTTTCCTTTGTTGATACGTACTTCATTGAGCCAACTTTGCTCAATATCAAAACGTTTTTCAACGCCACTTAACTGGATTAGCGGAGTGTTCTTCATAGATCCCTATACTCCGAAAATTCTTCTAGCATATCTTCGACCATATAGCAGGCAACGGTGGAAATACCCGAATAGATATAGTTAGGCTGGGCGTTACTGCATTTCTCTGTGGCATATTTACATCTAGGATGAAAGGCACACCCTTTTGGGTGGTTCATTAATGATGGCATGCTGCCTTCAATTTGATTCAGCCTTTGTCCTGGAAGAGCCATCTGTGGTAATGCGCTTAATAGTCCTTGAGTATAAGGGTGCTGGGGGTCATTAATAATTTCCAGTGTTGGACCTTCTTCAACAATACGACCTGCATACATCACCATGGTGCGTTCAGCGATTCTCGACACAACCCCCAAATCATGAGTGATAAGAATGAGTGCCACATTACAAACTTCACACATATGCTTGAGAAGTTCTAAAATCTCAGCCTGAATCGTCACATCAAGGGCTGTCGTCGGTTCATCTGCAATAATAATGTCAGGGTTGAGTATCATGGCAACCGCAATAATCACTCGTTGCCTCATGCCGCCAGACAATTCATGGGGATACTGCTCAAATCTGAGTTCAGGGGAAGGAATTTGAACCTGAGCAAGTCTATCCAATGCGATTTTTTTCGCATCTTTTTTACTCATTGGCGTATGGCTACGAATCGCTTCAACCATTTGAATGCCGACACTGATCACAGGGTTGAGCGTCATCATAGGGTCTTGGAATATCATGGCGATACGTTTACCACGTACATGCCTTAATTGACGGTTCGAAAGACTCGTTAGTTCTTTTCCGTCAAGTTTGATTGAGCCTGACTCAATAAATCCTGGTTTGCTGATGAGATTAACAATTGAAAAGCCAAGGATTGATTTCCCTGCTCCCGATTCACCCACTAAGGCAATGCGCTCACCTCGCTCTAAGCGAAAGCTCACATCATAAAGTGCTTTTACTAAGCCTGACTTTAAACCAAAGCAGACATTTAAATTACTGACGTCTAATAAGGCCATGATTAGTCTTTATAAATTTTGGGGTTTAAGTGGTCTCTTAGCCAATCACCTAATAGGTTCATCACTAAAATCAGGAGAATTAAGGTGGCACTCGGGATAATACAAATCCACCAAGCACCCGAAAAAACATAGCTAAAGCCAATGGATATAAGAGAACCTAGGGAAGGTTCAGATACTGGCATGCCTAATCCTAAAAAGGAGAGCGCTGCTTCTGCCACAATGGCATTAGCGATTTGAATCGTAAAAATGACTAAAAGAGGAGACATGGTATTAGGCAAAATGTGCTTAAACATAATACGCATTGGGCCTATCCCCATAATTCGCGCAGCATCCACGTATTCTTTTTGCTTTTCAGCTAACACAGAAGCACGAATGG
Organism: Marinomonas sp. MED121; assembly: GCF_000153025.1. Taxonomy (GTDB): domain Bacteria; phylum Pseudomonadota; class Gammaproteobacteria; order Pseudomonadales; family Marinomonadaceae; genus Marinomonas. Next base: position 566,650 of record NZ_CH672429.1, on the reverse strand, counting down.
TTCTGGCAAAAAGAGGCCATTCTGCCAAGCCTATGACTAAAATTAGCATCAGCATAGCAAGTTGTTGATAGTAGTCGCTGCCAAATAAGGTTTGAAAGATAGCAAGGAATACAATGGCAATCATCATGGTTGAAAATGACAATTGAATATCAGCACAACGCATAAAAAAGTTGTCTAGTTTTCCACCTGCATAACCTGCGGTTAAGCCAATAAATATGCCCAATCCTGCTTGGATAATAACGGCCAACAAACCAATGCTTAAGGATAAGCGGGTGCCATATAAAATGGTGGAAAGTAAATCTCTACCTTGGGCGTCAGTGCCTAATAAAAAACGATCATCACCACTGATCCAATAGGGGGGAATCTCTGAGTTTTCTAGATCCATAAATTGAGGATCATAAGGGTCAAAAGGCGCTATCAAAGGCGCGGCAAGAGCGACCACACAATAAAAAATAAAGATAACCAGTGACAATACAGCGAGCTTATCACTTAGAAAGCCATTCCATATATGTTTAAACCTCTGCTTACTAATAGGCAGAGACATTTCCTTAACAGAGTACTTCATAAACCATGGCTCGCAAGTCTAACGGTTGGATTGATATAGCCATAAATCAGATCCACCAAGGTATTTGAGATAACAAAAATGGCGCCAACAACCATGAGATAGGCAGAAATAAGAGGGCTATCTACTCGATTAACGGCATCTAAGAAAAGGCTGCCCATACCTGGCCATTGGAAAATAGTTTCTGTCAAAATGGTATAAGCAACGAGAGTACCAACCTGAATACCGCCAATGGTTATAATAGGTAGCATGGTGTTTTTAAGGGCATGGACAAAATATATTCGTGCAGGGGAAAGGCCTTTTGCCCAAGCATATTTAACATATTCAGAATGCAGGACTTCCAACATTTCAGAGCGAATTAGCCTAACAAACATAGGCAGTAAGGCAATTGCCAGAGATAAGCTGGGTAAGATTAGATGGCTAAGCCCATCCAAGGTTAAAAAGCCTGTCTCCCAAATGCCAAGTACTAAGACAGTATCACCACGGCCAAAGCTAGGAGTCCACTGTAGCTCAATCGAGAAGGTGTAAAGTAAGAAGATTCCGACAATAAAAATGGGTACCGATAAGCCGATGGTACTGGAGAACATTAAAAACTTGGCAAGAATGTTTTTGGGACGAATAGCCGCGTAAATCCCACAGGGAACTGAGACTAAAATGATAATAACTATGGCTGAGAAAGCGAGTTCAAAGGTCGCGGGCAGCTTTTTTAAGATTACATCAAGTGCAGGCTCCTTATAAAAATAGGAGTGTCCAAAATCCCCTTGCAATACATTCGATGCATAGCGTGTGTATTGTTCAAACTTGGTATCGTTAAGCCCCTGTTCCTCTCTGATTTTTTCAATTTCGACAGGTGAAATGCTTTGGCCAACCATTTGTCGAACAGGGTCCCCAAGGCTGTCTTGAATTACAAAGCTGAGAATACTAATGACGGTGAGTACTACACAGGCTTGAAAAAGTCTTCTTAGTAAAAATATTAACATCTAGCAGCCATTCATCTTAAACATGGGTTAATTCATAAATAGAAATATAGTCGGGATTAATCTATGACAAGGTCACCTAGATAAGGCCAGCCTTGAGAATTAACTATGCTACTTATATTAACATTTTCTTTGGCTCCCCAAGCAAGGTGTTCCCAAGCAATAGGGACAACCACAGCATCTTGGGCAATTGTTGATTCTATTTGTTGCAATAAACGAATACGCTTTTCAGGGTTTAACTCTCGATTGGCTGATTTTATTCGACTATCTAGTCTCGGGTTACAATAGCCATTAGCATTATAAACACCATACCCTGTGATTGGGTCGGGGCATGCGACAATGAATTCAAAAAGGTTATTTGAATCGAGCGTATCGGACTGCCAACCTAACATCATGATATCAGCAGAGCGTTTGTCATATTCTTGAAAATACTGGGCTTTAGGTAAGGTTTTTAAATCCACTTTAATGTTAATTTTTGCCAGCATAGCGGTAATGGCCTGGGCAATTTTCTCATCATGAATATAACGGTTATTAGGTGCCATCATGCTGACTTTAAAGCCTTTTTCATATCCCGCTTCCTGCATTAACTGGCGCGCTTTTGCTAATTCAAACTGAGGTCTAATGGAATCAAGGTGGCCTAAAAAATCATCCGCACTTAGCTGAGCTGCCGCAGTGCCAAAGCCTTTTAAAATCTTTTTCACTATGATTTCTTGGTTAACAGCAAGATTGATGGCTTGGCGCACTTTGGTGTTTTTCAATTCAGTGCGGCGATTTTGATTTAATTGCAGCAGTAGAATGCGCGTACTGGGTAGGGTAACCAGTTGAATATTTGGACTACGTTTTACCCTTGGCATATCTAAAGGGGAAATAGGAAAGATAAAGTCCACATCACCGGATAAAAGTGCAGCGAGGCGGGTTGAATCAGATTTTATTGTGGAGAACTCAATCCTATCGACATTGCCTTTGCTTATCGTGTCCCAATAGTTGGCATTACGAACAAACTCAATGCGAGTGCCTGGCTCGCGGTTAGTAATAATGTAAGGGCCTGTTCCCGATAGGTTACGTGACGCAAAGCTATTGCCAAATTTTACTATGTCATCCCTACCTTGATAAAAAGCTTTATCCATCGGAAAGAGGTAAGCCATGAGGTTAAGTAAAAGAGGAGTGGGCTTATGGGTAATGATATCGATGCGGTAATCACTAAGCTTTTCGACACGGTCAATATTATCGAACAGTGCACGAAACTCAACAGAGCTTTTTAAACGTTGCATGGTATAAATAACATCATCGGCACTAAATGGATTGCCAGAATGAAAGTAAACATCTTCACGTAAATCAAAGCGTGTGGTTAAAGGGTCGATACTTTTCCAGCTGGTGGCAAGACGAGGCTCAAATGTATTCTCTTGGGTCCAGCGAAGTAATGGATCAAAAGTAAGGTGAGATAATTGCAGCGTGCCCTGAGAGAGATGTTCATGCGGGTCTAATGAGGCAGGGTCTGCATCCGTTGCCATATGAAGTGTCGCCGCAAAATTTGCGGAACAAAAAAATAAACCTATGAGATGTATGAAGCGTGCCACAACCTTCATTACTTATCCTTAATTTAAAATAATCAAAGGCAGGGTTATATAGCCAGCTATTACAAGGTAATTAAAGGCCATTTTTATGTTAAAGAGTGGAGTAAATCACGAACTTTATAATGTAACTGAGTGTTATTTCAAAGATGCTATTCGGATTTTACATTAGTTTAGATATTCCTTATTTAAACCATGTTACTAACCATAAGATATAGCCTGCCCCCACATCTTATGCATTAGATAAATAACAATATCCTGTTTCCATAAGCTTGCCAAGCTTTGCGATGTTCCCTATGTAAATCAAGGTAATAAAATGTGATGAAAGGCGGTTAATAGGGTAATTAATGTTTGATTTGTGAGTCTGATGCTAATAGCTTGATAAAATAACAAGTGACAGTTTGATTTTTATGACTTTATTAACCAGCATAAAGCTGCATTTAAATACTAAGTGAGACCCTAAATGAATTATTTGGCGCACCTTCACTTGGCGAAACTCTCTCAGACTTCTTTTAGCGGCAACCTCATGGCCGACTTTTGTAAGGGGAGCCAAATAAAAAAGCTCCCAGAGTCTCTCCAAATCGGTATTAAAATGCACCAATTTGTTGATAAAACATTGGATTCACATGCTTTAAGTGTCCAATTTAGGGCTGAGCAAAAAATCGGACGGCGACGATTTGCGGGCATAGTGCAAGATTTATTGATGGATTATTGGCTAGTGAATAGATGGGATGAGTTAAACTCTCAGGGGCTGAATGATTTTTACGCTCACTTCTTGCCTGATTTAAATGCCCATTCATATTTAGGTAATGAAAAGTATCAAAGACTTGTTTTATCGTTAGATAGAGAAAGGTGGTTAGTGAACCTTGGTACCCTTAAGGGGTTGGAAAGGGCGTTAAATTCAATCATTCAGTCATGGCGCCATGGTGAGCAACTTCTGCCATTTTATCATGCTCTTCCAGAGCTCATTGAGGCAAGTGAAGCCTTATTTGATCAAGTTTATCCTGAGATGATTTTTGCGGTTGAAAATTGTCCCAGTCATGTCTAGAAAGTTAAATTTCCCCCATAAAAAAAGCCAACTCATAGTCCCTATGGGTTGGCTCTAAAGACATACCTTTGACATTATGTCTGATCGAGAGAACGCCCAAATCATAAGGCGCTCTTGTTCAGGGAAGCGCCATATGATCTGAGTAAAATGAGTATAGGCTTAGGTGGAATTCTTGCTTTGATTTACATCATGCTCTTGATCTTTGTGTCTTTTTTATCCGAAAAGAAAGTGTATTAAATTTTTAAATCTATTTTAGATTCTAACCACAGGTTTCTTATCGGCTTAATACTTAGTTCTATGCGTGGAATGTGGTAGAATTCTGCGCCTAATATGGTCAGTTAAAATAAGGTGGGTTTAGTGAGCGTCCAGTGGTTCCCAGGGCATATGAATAAAGCACGTCGTGAAATTGAAGATGTCATGACACAAGTGGACATAGTGATTGAAGTTCTCGATGCTAGAATTCCCGATTCAAGCCAAAACCCAATGTTAAGCCAACTGAGAGGTGACGTACCTGTATTACGTTTGCTAAATAAAAAAGATCTAGCGGATGAAACGAGAATTCAAACTTGGTTAACTCATTGGCAAGAAGCAGAATCTATTACCGCTAAGCCTTTTTCTACCTTAGATAAACAAGATTTAGCCAGTGTTAAACAATGGGTTGCTAAACTTGTTCCACATAGAGGAACGGCAGAGAAACCCATCAGAGCGATGATTGCAGGCATTCCAAATGTGGGTAAATCAAGTTTGATGAATGCACTTTTGGGACGTCGTGTTGCTAAAGTCGGTGATGAGCCTGCAGTGACCAAAGCTCAGCAGAAATTAAAAGTTTCCCCAGGTTTTGTCTTGTTAGATACACCGGGGATTTTGTGGCCAAAAATTGAAAATCCAAAAGCCAGTTATCGTTTAGCGGTAACAGGTGCGGTACGCGATACAGCGATAGATTATCAAGATGTTGCACTCGTCGGTCTCGATTTCTTTATAGGGCATTACCCCGATTTTATCACTACACGATATAAGTTTAAAAAAGCATTAGGCACAGCGGATGAAGTTTTAAGCACCATAGGTGAAAAGCGTGGCGCTTTAAGAGCCGGTGGTGTCATTGATATGCATAAAGCCGCCGAGGTGTTTTTGCATGATGTCAGAAGTGGTGCCATTGGTCAGTATGTGATGGAAACCCCTGACATGATTCTTGAAGAAGAGCGTCAGGTTGAAATTGTTAAAGCTGAAAAAGAAGCGAAACGACAAGCACGGTTAGCGGCAGCAGTACCACAGCGTCAACAAAGTCAGAATCGAACGGAAAGAACGCAAGATATTCCGCCAGAAAGTATGAAAAAATAGCGTTAAATTGACTGAATATAGGTTATTAAAAATTGATTAGTGTAAATGTAAAGCTAGGTAATAGGGGTTAGGTTATGGATTATGAAATAGCATTTGATGAAACAGAGCAAACCTACCGCATTGAAACAGAATATGAGTTTTCAGCGATTGCTGATTGGGTCAGTGAAGAGCTTAAGGCAAGAGAAGATATTCAGAAGGTTTTGCAAAGTATTCATTTGGTTGAAGCGGATGCGGAAGCCCAAGTAATACAACAGGGTGCTTATATTATTAGTATTGGTGTCGAAGGTATCGCGGTAAATCGACAACTTGATATGTCCGATGTCAGTGAAGAAATCAGTGCCATGTTTGATAGTCAAAGTAACTTTTATCAAGCCGCTGATGATGGTGTTAAGTCTGAATGTGGTCTTGAGGATATGGCAGGCTTGTTAGAAGATTGGCATAACTTACTGTATTAAATATCTTTGTCATAAAAATTGTATGTAATTAATATTGTTCATCAACCTTGCTAAGTTTACACTTACGCCATGTGGCCCTTTGTTTTTTTGCCGCACACTTTTTATTTTACGTTTTAGGGATTCAACATGCTTATCGAACTGGAAAAGGCACAAACTCGAAATAACCTGGTACGGATTTTTCGAGAAGAACTTGATGGTCCAGATAATTGGAGTGATGGATTCATAATTGATGCCAATGAAGAGATGGTATTGTTGCAACTGGTTGATGACAGTATCCGTTTAAATGGCTATCAAATTTTATTTTTAGAAGATATTAGTGATTTCGTGCATCCAGCACCCTTTAACGACTTCCAGAAAAAGGTGCTTGAATTACGCCAAGAAGAAATCCAAAACCCTGAGATTGAGCTAGGAGAGTTAAATGAAATCCTACTTAATATCAGTGAAGATTATGGCCTTGTTACCTTACATCGTGAAGAGCTAGAAAGTGATAGCTGTGAAATCGGTCGTGTCATCAAAGCCGATGATGTTAGTTTTGAACTAGAAGAAATTGGCTCTGATGCTCGTTGGTTTGATGAAACCTATGAATATGATTTATACGATATTACCCGTATCGAGTTTGGTGGTGCTTATGAAGAAGCTTTGTTATTAGTCAATGAAGACTTAGGCGACGATTCTTATGAGCTAACAAATAGTCTAGAAGACGACTTAGCCCAAGATTAATATTGAGCCAAGAGTGTAAGTTCTAGCTTAGTGTTAGTCGATGAAAAGCCCGAAAGGGCTTTTTTTGTGGGCTAATGATTTACTATGGGGTTAGTAAGGAGAAGGGTCACCTTCAACGACTTGTGTTTTAAAGCGTCTGTGAGTCCAGTAGTATTGGGCTTTTTTAGGGGCGATTACCGCTTCCATTTGTTGGTTCATGATGCGTGCATTTTCAACATCATCGCCTGTTGGCAGGGCATCTACTCTGGTGACTTTCATTTTATAGCCTGTTTCTGTTCTCCCATAATCATAAAGGAGAACGGGCGCTTTTGTCATACTGCAAATTCTGCCGATATGAGCAATGGTGGCACTTTCACGGTTAAAGAAAGGGGCAAAAACTGAGTGTTTACGACCATAATCTTGATCAACCGCATACCAGATGATTTTATTGGCTTTTAATGAGCGTAGCACTTCGCGCATATTGCTTCGCTCTATTGTTTTTTCAAAGATGCGAGATCTTTGTCTTTCCATAATAAAGTTAAATACAGCATTGTTCTGTTGCTTGTAAATAGGGTGAACGACGGCATAGCGAGACATTAAGTTGCCGCATAGATCTAGTGATGAAAAGTGGCCACTGATAAAAACACAGCCTTTCCCTTCTGCTAATGCTGCATCTAAAACATCTTGACCTTCAAATTCGGCTTCTACCTTGAGTTCATCTGTTTTGTGGAACCAGCTACTAAAGGTTTCAAGAAAGCCAAACCCCATACTTTTAAAGTGTTGTTTACCTAATGCTAGCTTTTCTTCCTGGGTCATATCTGGATAGCAAATCGTCAAATTTGTCAGACAAATATGGCGACGGCGTTTCGCCACGATAAATAAAAAGCTGCCTAAGAGAGAGCCAAGCTTTTTCTGTGCGGTAAAAGGCAGGTGTGAAAGTAACCAAGCAAAGCCCATAAATAACCAAGTAGGCCAATGCTTGGGAGCAAGTAATTGTGTTAACTTAGTTGAATTCTTTGTGTTCTTTTTAGCCATGATAGCCTTCTAATAATGTTTGCCAATTGGCTTGCTTGAATTGAAAATTTGGGTGTTTACTTGCTTCTTTTTCAAATGAGCGTTTTAGCCTTAATAAATTTGCGTCTTGCCAGTCTTGTGCAATGCCTGCTTGATGGCACTTGTCAAAGTCAATAATCCATACTTTTTGAGCAAGATCTACCATGATGTTATGACAATTTAAGTCAGTATGGTTAACGCCAGCATCATGTAATCGCTTGATTGTTTTTCCTATTTCATACCAATTTAAATTAGCAGCACTTGTCTGCTCTTGGTCGAGTAAGCAGGTAAATAGTTCTTTAGCATCAGGAATTAACTTGGTGATGATTTCTGCTTGATATTGAACGCCAATACGTTGACAGTGGCCTGCAATCGGCTCTGGCACGGGTAAACCTTGTTCTCGCATAAACTCAAGCAATTTAAGTTCTTGGTATGGGCGAGTATTTTTAAAACCTCGAAAGAGAAAGTTAAATTGGGTTAATTTGGCAATTAAACCACCTCGACGATAGCGTCTTAAAACGTATTGCCCTTGCTCTGTTTTGATAAACCAAACCGTTCCTCTGCCAGCGGCCGTGCCTTCAATGGCATTTTGTGCTTTCCATGCAGCCATTGAAAACCAATCTTTATCGACGCCTAATTCGGGGTTGCTGATAAATAAACGTTCTGACCCCTTTAATATTTGCTCTGTCGGCATCTTTTCTACTCTGTTTCGATGAAGTGACACTTTTGTCTTTAGCTATTCTATAATAAGCCTCTTTTTTACGCAGCAAGACTTTGTTAAACAATAAGTTTTTTAGTTAATTGCTAAGTTTAGTTTGAATGGGGATGCGAAAATAAAATGAAGTTATCTGAAAATGCCAAGATAGTTATTGTGCGTTTGTCAGCATTAGGTGATGTCTGCCATGCGATGTCAGTGGTAACCGCTATTAGAAATCGCTACTCAAAGGCTGAAATTACTTGGATTACAGGTAAGCTTGAAGCCGACTTAGTCAGTATGATGCCTGATATTAAGGTCATCATTTATCAGAAATCGTCTGGTCTAAAGGGCATGCTGGCTATTCGTAAACACTTGATTAATGAATCGTTCGATGTCTTGCTACACATGCAATGGTCCTCTAGGGCGAGCGTGTTAACACGAATGATTAAGGCTAAAACTCGAATTGGCTTTGCTAAAAGTCATTCTCGTGAAAAACAGCATTGGTTTGTGAATACTTTGGCACCAGAGCCAAAAGGTAAGCATGTTCTTGATACCTTGATGAGTATGGCAGAAGCGATTGATGTGCCTCATGCGAAACCAAGCTGGCAAATAGACGTACCTAAACGCCAAACCGTACTGCCTGAAGGCTACATTATTATTAACCCATGTGGTTCTAAAGTAACTAAGAATTGGACGTTAGAAGGTTATCGCAAACTGATTGAGCATCTTATCTCTAAAGGAGAGAAAATTGTTTTAACCGGTGGACCTACGCCAGTAGAAATTGAATTTGTGAATGCGATTGCACAAGGATTTGAGCTGGATAACCTTGTCGGTAAGACAAGCATTAAAGAGTTAACGGCTGTTATTCAAGATGCCAAACTTATAATCAGTCCAGATACGGGCCCCGCACATATCGCTACCCTGGTAAATACGCCTATGGTGGGTTTGTATGCCTTGTCTAACCCTGAAAGAACTGGGCCTTACTATGGGCAAGACTCAGTGGTCAGTGTTTATAAAGATTTAGCCGAAAAAGAGTATGGCAAATCTATTGCTGAGATTCCCTGGGCGTCTACTGTGCATGACCCAGAGGCGATGTCTTATATCACTTATGATTCTGTGCTGGAAAAAGTAAACGATGAGCTTGAACGTATAGCTCTTTAAGGGTTTTCGTTTGGCTCTGATTGCCATAAGGGAATGAGCTCAGGTTTGTTGTGAACAATATCTGCCAAGGAGTATTGCTCCATGGTGGATAGAAAGGCTTCCATCGCTAAGGCCAGAGCGTGTTTGAGCTCACAGCAACTGGCTATTTGGCAGACAGGCTTGGTGCAGTTTACGGCATCTAGGTGATTCTCGAGCTCTCTTATAACCTTGCCGATATTAATGTCCTCTGCTTTCTTAGCTAAGCGAATACCACCATTTTTACCTCTAATTGATTGCACGTAACCTAGTTTGGTTAATTGGCCTATCACCTTCACAAAGTGATTTTGCGAGGCACCATAGACTCTCGCAACTTCGGGAACACTGCTTAATTGCTCAGTCGGAATGCTGGTGAGGTACATGAGTGTTCGCAAACCAAAATCTGTGAAGGCAGTTAATCTCATAGAATCAAATAAACTCTTAGTTAAAGTGTGAACGAGCTCAGCTTGTTGACTAACCCTGCACTAATCTCATTCAGTCTGTTGCCTTGAAATTGGAGCTGCTCACAGTCTTTACTGTTTGAGTGAGATAGGTTTTGTAACAAGTTAATGTGTTGAGAGACTTCGGTCACCATTTTATGAACTTGCATTAGATCGACATCGTTATGCTGATTTTGCTGACCAATGATAGCTAAAATACCATTTAAGTGCTTGCTTGCAATAGCGATTTGTTCTCGACTGCTGATAGAGGTTTGGGACAAATCAGTTAAGTTTGAAGATTGTCTCTGTATTTGCTCTCCTGCATCGGTTACCGCTGTGCTAATCGCTTGGACAATCAGGTTGATTTGATTGAGGCTATCTTGAGTTGACAGTGCAAGTTGTCTTACTTCATCAGCAACCACGGCAAAACCACGACCATGTTCACCTGCTCTGGCTGCTTCAATCGCTGCGTTTAAGGCGAGAAGGTTCGTTTGATCCGCAAGGGTATCAATCACAGAAACAACACCACCAATAGATGTTGCTTGTTCAGACAGGGATTCGAACTTGTTACTTAATTGATTGCTGCTTTCTATGTAGTTCTCAATGATGTTGGCCATTTCAGACATGGAACTGGTTGAATCTTGTAGGCCTTGTTGTGTGTGTTGCACTTCACGCTCTGTTTGCTCAGCTCTTTGCTGTAGTAATAGAGATTGTTGGTCTAGGAGTTCACATTTATCTGCCAGGGCTTGAACGCTTTTATCTTGGCTTTGAATGCGATTAACTAAGTCTTGATTGCGGTTTGCTAGCTCATCCGCCACATCATCACAGGTATTTGCTTGTTTTTGGATATCGGTTAATGTGTCCCTAACATTTAGACGAAACGAATCAATAACCGTTAATATTTTTCCCATCTCGCTATTGTATTGGCTGTTAACGGTACACGCTTGAGATAAATCTTTTTTCTCAAATGCTTTCATGTATTGAGTAATGCCATTTAGCGCATCTACCCCCCAATATTTCTCATCGATATCGTGAATGACCAAAAGCACCACAACGAGGTATTGCAGTGCTTGAGAGTAAGTTTCTTGAGTGAAGAAGAAGGCATTGATAAATAAACCAATGGCGCCTAGCCAGTGAATAAAACGCATTCTAAAAAAGAGTGATTGCATAAAAATATCCTAGTTTAAGTCTTTGCTTGTCTGCTTGATTAAAGTTTGAGCAGACTGGAATGATGCAAGAATATATAACATGCATATTAAATGCAAGTTTAAGGATGTAAGAAATAAACTTTCTCTTTGACTTAGCAAAAGTGTCTTAATGGTTAATCTTCAGATGCAGATGATGAGAGGTGAGGCCGTAAGAAAAAGGGCGGCTGCATAACTTGCAGCCGCCCTTAGGTAGGCAGAGAAGTCTCTATTATGTTTTAAAGAGTTAAACCTCTAATGATCTTTCTGCCAGTTTTAAATCAAGTGTTGCTTTTAACAGTTTGTAAAGTCGGATAGATGCATCAATTTCATCTTTGCGGTTAGTTAAACTTTCAATATTTAACCCCAAAGGGATATCGAGCGGTAAGGCCGTTTCAATGATCTGCTCTAGGGCATTTCGACAAACTTTGACTGATTCTGCAAGTGGGTCTTTAGCGTCTAAAATGCGATGTTTGGTCGCTTCGGGTACAGAAATACCTAACCACTCCATAAACTCTAGTGTTTTTGCGCTACCGCAAGGAGTAAAGGTCAAGATTAGGCGCTTAGGCTTGATGCCTCTTTCTTTACAGGTTCGGGCATAACGACTGATCAAGTCTATGGTTGCTTGAGCATTATAAACAGCCTGAGAGATAAAGAAGTCACAGCCAGAAGCAGACTTATTAAAGATACGTAAATGTTCGTCACCTTTAACGGCATGACGCTCTGCGATAGTGACGCCACCTAGGTGATACGAATGTTTATGCTTTTCAAGGGCTTTGTATGCTTGGCTTAATGGTAGTTTGATATCACCTTCTGATGAAGGGGAACCAACCAAGACGATATCTTTAATGCCGTATTCATTCCATGATTCATCTAGCCAATTATTAAATTCAGATTCTGAACGTGCTGAAACACTTTTGTAAGTAATAACAGGTAGTTCAGCCCCTTCTCTTAGGCGTTGAGACCAAGCTCTAGGATCTTGCGTTGTCATAAAAGGAAACGGTCTAGGCTTATCAGTACGACTACTTTCGTCTTGAATGTCATAAACAATTAAACCATCCACGTCCACTTCACTGATACGCTGTAGAAGCTTGTCAGAAATTTCAGCGAGCTTATCCTCTTCAACAGAGGATCTTGGCGGGGTTGTGCCGATTAGATAAACCCCACGATTAGGGTCCTGAAATTTACTGCGTAACTTGGAATTCATGCAACTCACCTTTTTGCCCAATCTTTTACTGTTAAAAATAAATTGGGTGATAAACTATTTAGTAAGGCTATTTTATCAGTGAATTGAATTCAAGATCATCCCAATCAATTTGAATTATATTGAAGTTGAGGTGAGTGAGATTAATCCTTTCTGATGAAATGATAATTTTAGACCCGAATAAAGAGTAGATGATGTTAGATGTGTCGCAATTAGCTGAATATGCTAATGATAATTTGCCTCCTGTTCACCTATGGAAACCTGAGTCATGTGGGGATATGGATTTGATCATTAAAGCAAATGGTCAGTGGTTACATGAAGGAAACCCAATTAAGCGACCCGCCATGGTCAAAATGTTCAGTCGTATCCTATGGCAAGAGGCGGGTGAGCACTTTTTGGTCACACCAGTCGAAAAGGTGCGTATCCAAGTCGAAGACGCTCCTTTTCTCATTACCCATATGAAAGTCATAGATAATGATAAAGGAAAATCTTTGGCGTTCGTTACTTCTGTGGGTGATCAGTTAATGCTTGGTGAAGAGGAAACGACACTCTGGATGGCGGATTTTAAAGGTGAAGCGCATCCCTATGTTTCCGTTCGTTATGGCATGAAAGCCTTGATTCATAGAAATATCTTTTATGATCTGGTCGAACTGGGTGAAGAAGTGGAAATTGAGGGTGAATTACATCTTTGCGTGATGAGTAAAGGCCAATATTTTAGTTTAGGGAAGCTTGAGTAGTAAGGCTTTTAAAGAAGGCTTAGGATATAATGGCGAAATTCATATCTAGGTTTTCTATTGAGGTTTTATCTTTGCAATTTTCTGATTTTGGTTTTGATGCTCGTATCCTTCAGTCACTTCGTCATTGGGGCTTCGACTCGGCCACCCAAATTCAAGCTCAGGCTATTCCTGAGGCGATGGCGGGACGTGATTTACTCGCATCTTCAAAAACAGGTTCTGGTAAAACGCTAGCCTATTTAATCCCTGCTTTGCATCGTGTCTATCGTGTAAAAGCTTTATCAAATAAAGATGCCCGTGTACTTATTCTGGTACCTACACGAGAGCTAGCAAAGCAGGTCTATTCTCAATTAAGGTTGCTGGTGGCTAGTAGTAAGTTGAAGACAGCCCTTATTTTAGGGGGAGAAAACTTCAATGATCAAATTAAAGATTTACAAAAAGATCCCCAATTTATTGTTGCTACGCCTGGTCGCCTAGTCGATCACCTTAATCAAAGAAACATGTTCTTAGATGGACTTGAGTTACTTATTCTTGATGAAGCAGATCGCATGTTAGATTTAGGTTTTGCAGATCAACTAAAGCAAATAGATGATGCTGCTAGCCATCGTTTACGCCAAACCTTATTCTTTTCTGCCACTTTGGATAATGCTGAAGTAAATGATATTGCACAAAGGTTGTTGAATGAGCCTTCTCGTGTGGCAATCGGTGCTGGGACAGATGTCCATAGTGATATCAAACAGAAGTTTTATCTTTGTGATCACCTAGATCATAAAGAAGCTATTTTGACCCATGTGTTAGAACAAGAAACCATCAAGCAAGGGATTATCTTTACGGCAACAAAGCTAGACACGGTTCGATTAGCGAGTTTGTTAGAGGAAAAAGGCTTTACCACTCAAGCCTTAAATGGTGATTTAACACAATCTGCCCGTAATAAGGTAATGGATAGCTTTGCCAGAGGGCATTTTCAGATATTGGTTAGTACTGATTTAGCATCGCGAGGTTTAGATATCGCTAATGTTACTCATGTGATTAACTTTGATATTCCAAAACACAGTGAAGAGTATGTCCATCGAACAGGCCGTACAGGTCGTGCGGGTTTCCAAGGTGACGCTTTTTCTCTTGTTGGGCCAAAAGATTGGCATAACTTTAAAGCGCTTGAAACTTTCTTATCACGTTCTTTTAGCTTTGATGCTATTGAAGGTTTAGAAGCCAGCTTTAAAGGCCTAGCACCTAAGAAAGTTTTCAAAAAGTCGAAAAAGCCTCAAGAGAAGAAAGCAAAAGCGGCAGAAAAAGCACCTGCGAAGCGTCGTGGACCGAGTAAAACGAAACTTCATACTAATAGCCAAGACGGCTTTGAACCTTTCAAAGTGCCTAAGAAAAGTAAAGGTATTGCCTTAGATGATAAGGAATAATAGAGACTAGCGCTAAAAAGGATGAGTACAGACAGGATGTCTATTAAAAAGAAGTAGTAAAGACAGAGCGTCTGTTATTCAGGTCGAAAAATACAGTATTAAGGGAAGACGTTAAAACCTGCTTAGGTCGCGACTGCCCCTAAGCAGTGTGGGTTTTGCTTAGGGAAAGTGCTGGTAGTGCTTTACTGAAAAGGCTTTTGATTGTTTTAGATACCATTTTGAAGCTATCTTTAATTGCTTGTGCACGCATTTCTCTTGCGCGGTTTTCGTAGTAGATAAAATCAATATTGTTATCTAATTTAGCATAAGCTTCAGTGGCTTGATTAAGGCTAAAAGGTGCTAGGCTCTCGTAAGTTGCTTTGTCCATTTTGTTTCTCCAAGTGGTATGTTTTGCTGACATTCATATAGTAAAAATTTTTGTTGAAATTAACAAAGTATCCTTTTTCACGTAATTGATGAGTTTTTTTCACCTATTTAAAGGTAGGGCGTTATTTCTGTCGAAAAGTATGCTAAAAATAAACATCTTATTGTTTTATTGACGTGTTATTTAAACAAAATAACCCATGATGGAGTTTGATGTATTAACCGTTTACCGCCATTAAATAGCCTTCGTTGCTTTGAAGCAGCAGCACGACATGGAAGCTTTATCAAAGCTTCCCATGAATTATCTGTGACGCCATCAGCGGTGAGTCATCAGATTAAATCTCTGGAAGAATTCCTAGGTATAGAGCTGTTTCTTCGTACTAAGCGGAAAGTGCTGTTGACGGAGGCGGGTGCGGACTACCTTGAACCCATCTCTTCTATCTTTAGACAGCTTGATGAAGCCACAACAGACTTGATTAATAAGCAGTCTTTAGGTGGGGTTTTACGTTTAAGCGTTGCGCCTGCTTTTTTATCCCGTTGGCTAATGCCTCGCATGGAAAGCTTTCAGGATCAATATCCTGATGTTCAACTTGAGTTAAATGCGTCTTCAGGCTTGGTTGATTTCTCCGCTGGCGATATTGATATGGCTATTTACTTCGGTGAAGGTGATTGGCCGGATGTTGAAAAGCAGTTCTTAAGAAATTCAGCCCTAGCACCTGTTTGTAACCCTAATTTAATTAAGCCTCACCAGCCCATACGTACCCCAGATGATATGCGCTTCTACCCGTTACTTCATGTGGCTAAGCGTAAAGAAGAGTGGCATAACTGGCTTAAACAAAATGGTTTGCAGCCCAAACTATTTAGACGTGGGGTCATGTTCTCGAATGGTTCATTAACGGCCGCCGCCGCAGCACAAGGTCTTGGTATTGCTTTAGCTGATCCAAGTTTGGTCGCACCTGAAATTCACGAAGGCAGTTTAAGGGTTTTGTTTGATCAGCACTTAAAAACGCAAAGTGCTTTTTATTTAGTGAATCAAAAAGACCGTAAAATGACACAACCTATGGACGCTTTTAGAGCTTGGGTGATTGAGCAAATGACGGACGAGAGTGATAGTGAATTTTAGACCTGTCTTTTAAACTTTAATGATGCCTGAACTGTAGAATATCTTATTGATTTTGATAATTAATTTGGTTTAAAAAACCATGACCTTAAAGCTTAAAAATCGTATTCTTGGTGACAGAAAAATTACCAATTTATGGGAGAAAAAACATGGCTGAACTTTCAGTAAATAGCTATTTTGACAATCAAGTAAAATCCATTGCACTAGAGAATAATGAAGGTGTGTCTACTGTGGGTGTTATGGCTGTCGGTGAGTATGAGTTTGGCACGTCGCAAAGAGAGTACATGACAGTTGTATCTGGCCTGCTAACCGTTAAATTACCCGGTTCTGAAGATTGGGTTGAGTTTAAACAGAATGAAACGTTTATTGTTGAAGCAAACCAAAGCTTTGGCGTTAAAGTGAACGAACAGACTGCCTACCATTGCCGTTATGAATAAAGACTAACTGGTTTAGGTTAGACATAAAAAATGCGCCTTAGGGCGCATTTTTTATGGGATTTAAACGATTAAATACGGTTAGTCAGGTTAAGTATTAACCGGCCACAACATTGATTAATAGGGTTAATCTGTCACCAGGTTGAACATATTTTTGACTGGTTACTTTAGGGTTCCACTTTTTAATATCTGCCAGTTTCACTCTAAATTTACCCGCCACTTTCGCTAATGAATCACCTGATCGAATGGTATAGATGATTTTCTTAGTAACGCTACGGCTGGTGTTGTTAATACGTTTTTCGCTTTTTAGCCAAACGACGAGTTTCTGACCTGCAAATAGAGGGTCTTTAATACCCATGTTGTTCCAGCGTGCAAGCTGTTTAGACGTGGTTTTATACTTTTGAGAGATCTTCCAAAAGCTGTCTCCAGACTTCACCGTATAATTAATTTTGACACGATTTTGGCTAGGAGAGCGGTTTTGCTTTGCTAACAGTCTCTGGTGCGAACTGAGTGTATAACTTTCAATCTTACTACCTGCAACCGGTATCATAAGTTGCTGGCCCACACGAATAAGTGTGGAAGACATCTTATTTACATCCTGTAAGACATTGACCGTGGTGTTATGTTGTTTGGCAATTAACGCAAGGTTGTCGCCGGAATCAACGGTATAACGCACCCAGGTAACACGTTCATCAGCAGGAATTGAGACTAGCCTGCTACGAAAAGTTTTCGCTTTATCAACGGGAATAAGTAATCTGTGTGGGCCTGTTGGAGATGTCGCCCATTGGTTGAACCCTGGATTTAGCAGGTAAACTTCATCAATACTAATGCCAGCCATTTCAGCCGCTTGTGCAAGATCAATTTGTCCGCCGATGTTTACAATTTCAAAGTAAGGCTCGTTCGGCATTTCTCTGAGTGTGTAGTTGTACTTTTCAGGATTCTTGAAAAGTTTACCCAAGGCAAGCAACTTAGGAACATAAGCGCGGGTTTCTTTTGGCAGCTTTAAAGACCAAAAATCGGTTGGCTTACCCGCATTTTTGTTACGCTTAATCGCACGGGCAACTCTACCTTCACCTGAGTTATAAGCAGCTAATGCATGTAACCAGTCACCATCAAACATTTTGTTTAAACGAGTGAGGTAGGCAATGGCGGCACGTGTTGATCCTACAATGTCACGACGACCGTCATACCACCAATCTTGGTCTAAACCATACATACGGCCTGTTGATGGGATAAATTGCCAAGGACCAGATGCGCGGCCATGACTATAGCCAAAAGGGTCAAAGCCACTTTCTACGATTGGCAACAGGGCAATTTCTAAGGGTAAGTTCGCCTTTTCTAGTTCTTCAACAATGTAATGCAAGTAACGAGAGCCACGTCGTGACACACGGTCAAGATAGCTAGGATGAGAAACAAACCATTTAAGTTGGCTAGAGATTCTAGGTTTATTAAGCTCTAGATCAAGCGCAAATCCTGCCTGCATACGTTGCCAAAGATCAATCGGCGGTAGTGGTTCAGGTGCAACGTCTTCAACCACAGGCTTAATTGGCGCTTCTGCTTTGTTAGTATCAATCTCAGCCACTTCTTCAGGAAGTGGGATGTCATCAATCACGGCAGGTGATAAGGCCACATCGCGAGTATCTAATGGGTAAACCAGTGAGTCTTCTGCTTCATTCGTTAAATTAGCATCAATCATATCCGCGTCTAAATTAGACGTGGCTGAATTTTGTTCATTGGTCGCTTGGGTAGCGGCTTGATCTTGCTCACTTGTTAACGATTGGCAACCGGTTAACACGAAGCAAAATGTTGCTGCAATAAGAGTTTGTTTAGTCATTTAGTCATTTTAATTTGGCAAATTTCGACACATTTTATAGAGCAAACCACTCAGGTCAACTAAAAGCTGTCTTTTGCTGCACGTATTTGTGCGAACCTTCCCACTAATGAGTTGCTTATTTCTTGATCTAATTGCCTAGCTGCACTGTTTGAAATTTGTTCAATGTGAGGTCGTAAAAAGGGATTAACCTCTTGTTCTATTGATATTTTAGTTGGTAAAGTTGGTTGGTTATTGTCCCTTAAATCCTGACATTTCTGCAGGTTTTCTTGAAGTTTTTGATTGTTTTTATCCAGCGAAACTGCAAAAGAATAATTTGCTAAAGTATATTCGTGAGTACAATAAACTAAGGTCTCTTCTGGTAAATCGGAAAGTTTTTGCAAAGATTGATGCATTTGCTCTGCTGTTCCTTCAAACAAACGACCGCATCCTCCGCGAAATAATGTATCTCCGCTAAATAAAATTGGTGACTTATTTTCATTTTTTGCAAAGTAGCAAAGATGGTCCAAGGTATGACCAGGGGTTGCTATGACGTGGAAAACATAATTAAAAATACTGATTGTATCCCCATCTTCTAACCCTTGATCCACCAATTTATCCAAATGAGACGGGCCTGCAACATGGCAATCAAAAGCCTGCTTTAGCTTTTTGACACCAGCTGTGTGATCAAAATGGTGATGAGTGATTAAAATGCCAGCCAAAGTTAGTTGGTTTTCAGCCAAATAGTCGAGTACGGGGTTCGCATCGCCAGGGTCAACAACCCAAGCAAGTGAGCTATCTTTGTCGGTCAAAATCCAGATATAATTGTCGCTAAAGGCTGGAATGGGATGAATCAAATTAAATCTCACTTTTCAGGTGTTAAAAGGACAGTTAGATTACCTATATTTAGAAGGTAATAGAACCAGTTGTTAATACGGGTCAGTAGAGTAAATTGTATGGCGGACAAGCAAGTTAGGCAATTTTTTCAACAATGGTACCAGTCAGAGTTAGGCCAAAATGTGCTAAAGCAAGAAACTGAGCTATTGGACCGATTGCTTAATGACACTGTGGGATATTACCTACTTATGCAAAGTCCTTTAAAAAAGTTAGAGCTTCAGCAATCCCTGCTACGAACGCAATTAATGTTAGCGCCCTGTTTAGAGTTAGGTGCTCCGGATAATTTAATTGTGGCTAATTCCCATGAACTTCCTTTTGAATCTGATGGCCTTGATGTGCATATATTGCATCATACGCTGGAACTTTCTCAGACCCGCATGGTGACTTAAGAGAGCCGC
>NZ_CH672429.1:3821-546543 GCF_000153025.1 Marinomonas sp. MED121 | reverse complement strand
TGTCTTCCTTAAGAAAGCCAACCGCAAAAGAGATGAAATAGTGAAACATGTGATAATTTATACGGATGGTGCCTGTAAGGGCAATCCAGGCCCTGGAGGGTGGGGTGCTTGGATCACATTCGGTGAACATGAGAAACGCCTGTGTGGCGGTGAAAATGATACAACAAATAATCGCATGGAATTGAGTGGTGCGATAGAGGGTTTAAAGGCGCTTACTGAGCCTTGTAAAGTCACCCTTTATACTGACTCTTCTTATGTGCAAAAAGGCATTACTCAGTGGCTTGCAGGGTGGAAAAAAAAGGGCTGGAAAACAGCCTCAAAACAGCCTGTAAAGAATAAAGACTTATGGCAAGCGCTCGATGAAGAATGTCAACGACATGATATCGAATGGAAATGGGTTAAAGGGCATGCTGGTATTAAAGGCAATGAAATTGCCGATGAGTTGGCTAATCTAGGCATAGAAAAAATAAGAGACTAATGATGAGACAGATCATTCTAGATACGGAAACAACAGGTATTGATCCTAAGCAAGGCCATAGAATTATTGAAATTGGTTGTGTGGAAATGCTGGATCGAAAGCTCACCAAAAACCACTTCCATGTTTATATCAACCCAGATCGTCAGGTTGAAGAAGAAGCATTTCAAGTGCATGGAATCAGTGATGAATTTCTCGCGGATAAACCAAGATTCCATCAAGTGGCGCAGGACTTCTTAAATTATATTCAAGGGGCAGAGCTTGTTATTCATAATGCTCCCTTTGATGTGGGCTTTATCGACCATGAGTTTGCAAAGCTTGGTAACTTCCCTAAAGTTGCTGATATTTGCTCTGTCTTTGATACCTTAGCATTTGCCCGTAGTAAGCATCCAGGACAAAAAAATAATCTCGATGCGTTATGTAAGCGTTATGGTATTGATAACTCACATCGTGAATTACACGGCGCACTATTAGACTCCGAAATCTTAGCGGATGTTTACCTGTTAATGACAGGTGGTCAAACCAGTTTAGGGTTAGGAGATGATGAGGATGGTGCCGATGGTATGTCTGTCCCTACCATTAGGCGTTTAAGCCCTGATCGCCCTATGATAAAAGTGCTAAAAGCAAATCAAGCTGAGCTCGATTTGCATAATGAAAGGTTAGACCTGATCGAGAAGCAAGCTGGCAAGGTTCTGTGGCGAGACTTATAACCTTTAAAAGATTACGCTTCGTTTAATAGACAAACCTGATTGCGGCCATTTTGCTTGGCTATGTATAAGGCTTTATCGGCGGTTTCAAATAAATGGTTCATACTTAATTTGGTTTTTTGCCCACCTTCTAAGTGGGCAACGCCAAAGGTGCCTGTAATTGAAAAGCTTGAGGCATTGTCTAAAGTGAAGACCGTTTTTTCAAGCCTTGCTCTGATTGTTTCAAGCAAGTTCTCGCATTCTTGCCGAGATTTATCAATAAAACAAATGACAAACTCATCTCCACCAAAGCGTCCTACAATGCCTTGATTTGTCATGACCTCTGAGAGAATTTCAGCAAACTTTATTAGGGCCTTATCGCCTGCTTGATGACCAAGCGTGTCGTTCACCCCTTTAAATTGATCAAGGTCGCAAATACAAAGTTGAAGGGGGGGTTTGGTATTATTTTGTTCATCCAATGCTTGATCAAATAACTCAAAAAAGTAACGACGATTAATCAATTTAGTTAATGGGTCGAAATGGGCAAAGTAATGAATTTCTTGAGTGGCGGCATCCCGACTTTTCATAATTCTATGGATCATGAAAAGTAATATAGCACCAAGAATAAAGGAGCTGGTATTGAGTATAAAGGTACTTCTGATAACCTGATTTTCGTGTCTTTCCACTTCTTCTGCTGACGCTTGAGTAAAACGCTGTAACTCATCTCTTAAATCGATTAATTCACGCCTTAGCTCAATTTCTTCATTATTTAATAAAGTCATTAAGGCAGGATGATACTCACCTTGATTGGTTTTTAACTCTTCGATCATATCGATTACCTGATAGTGGTATTCGGTATGTTCTTTACTGATTTTTTTGAGTGCAGCGCTAACCCTATGCATCTGATTGCGCATGACTTCTCGCTCATGCGAAAGCATAGGCTTAATAAACGCCAGCAATTGGATGATAGTGCTTTCAAACTTATCGCCACTTCTAATAAAACTGCCTTCAAGCGTGTCTATCACGATAAGTTTATGATTTTGATTAAGTTGATGCAGTTTTTCAATCAAGAGAGTTTGTTCAAACTGTCTGTCTATTAGCGGAATGAGCTGTGAAATGAGGGGCAAATCTCGGTTAGCCACATCATCAAACTCATGTTTGATTTGCTGCATTTTCGTAAAAGAATAGGTGCCATTAAAGACAATTAATATCGCAATAATAAAGCTAAGTAAAAAAATGAGACGATTGCTTTTTTTATAATTAATCATGTCTTGTCTGTGTTGTATTGGCCAAATTATTGTTTCAGATAGGTATTTTCAGGATTTAATTTAGCACACTTACTCTGATATGGCAGTAGATCAAATATGTGTTTTCAAAGAAGAAGAGGGTGTTTTGGTAAGTGCTAAATGAAAAGCAAAGTAAAAGAAAAAGCGAAAAGAACTCAGAAGCTCAATTCGCTTTATTAAAGTGCATTAAATTATGGATTAAAAATAACGTCTTAACTCAAGTTGGATATAGTCATCATTGCGCAATGCATAAGCACCATCATCTTCATCAGTGTGAGTAAAGATACGGGCTTGGGATTCAAAGAACCAATCATCATTAAGACGTCGAGAGCCTTCTAAGCTAATAAATTGGCTTTTGTTTTCTAAATCAAAGCTGATGCTAGAAATTATTTCGGTACTCTCAATATCGTTGAATACCCAACGTGTCCCCAAGGCAAGGTCATTCTGGCTAGTGGTCGCTTTATCTCCATACCTATCATCAAATTGATATTCTGCAAAGATACCTAAATCCATCACAGACTCATTGATGCCAACATAGGTATATTCAAATCCACCGACTGCCGCCGTGTTTCTGCCTTCATCTTTGTACTTGATTGAGATCCCTTCAAACTTGATAAGCCAGTCCTCATAGACAGCTTGCACATCTAAGCCTGTTTGTTGGATTTGAGCATAGTAGGGGGAAAGCCCAGTTGCTTCATTACTGGCATTGGTAATCGTTTGGTACTGAGGATCTCTTGAGGTACCGATAAATTGGCTAAGGCCTAGATCCCAGTCACCATAAATTTGCGACCACCTGGCGGCAAAGTCAACATGATCTTTACCTTGGGAAGACTGATAACTGGCTTCATCTGTATTAACTGGCAGTGCAGTTCGCAGGCGGCCGTTAGTACCTGCAAAGGTGCGATCTCTAAAACCAAAGAGTGCAAAGGCTTCAAAGGTTCCCCAGTCTCTTTCCATTAAGATACTGAGCATGGGTTGGCCTAATTTATCTTCGCCATCTATATCTTCTACCGCATCATCTTGGTTGATAATATCGACGAGATGCAAGGTCTCAGTTACGCCCCAAAAAACTTTTCGAATACCAGCATAAACTTCATAATTCTCATAACCACGCCAAGCGTAAAGTTCACGAATATCCAAGTGGCTTCTTTCGCTATCTTGCTCGTCATAACGACCAAAGCTGGTGGCTACAAATCTTTGATTGCCATCATCCCAATCACGATAGTACTCAAGATTAAAGGCAGATGAATAGCTGCTATCATCCTGGCCTGTATAAAGCGCATCTTGGGTAAAGTATCGCGATTCGAGGGCCACATAACCTGTCAGTTCACTCGTTATGTCTTCATACTCATCAGCCACTAGGCTGGATGAGTATGAAGACAATAAAACTGAAAGTGTGAGGGCCGATTTGGTTAATGTGTTTGTATTAACTAAAGGCTTCAAACTCATCGTGTTCATCTCTGGGTTAAATTATCTAGCGCGTGCTAGGCTGTTTTTGGTGAAATCTTTTTCACGAAAGCCATTTGAAAACTTCCAGCCTTGGTAGTTAAGCTCGGTTGATTTTCCTGTTTGGTGGTTGATCATTAACCAGTTGTCCGCTCGCCAAAACTTGTTTTCGTATTGGTTATAGTTAGACAAGGTTAGGGTTTTTAAGAGGTCGGATTTACGATCATAAAAATCAATTTTGAAGGCGCGATATTCTTGCGTATCTATCCACACATGTTGCACTGAGTAACCTGATTTAGGGTCAACAGGATCTCTTTCTAAAACAAAGTGATCGCGTCCATCTAAGCTTTCATTGCGCAAGAATTTATAGGTATATTTTTCGACTTCTTGTGATGATATATCCTCAAATGCAAATTCACTGCCCATAAATGGACCTGATTTATTACTAGATGAAATACGTTTCACACGCTTTAGTGCTGGCAAATAAAGCCACTGGTCATCAGAGCTTGTCTTATGGGTAAAAGATAAAAATGCGGTGCCTTTAACATCTCTTGGGTTATCAAAGATGATCAGTGCTTTATCACCATCATTATCTTGTTCTAGGGTTTTGCTGCGCATACGACGAATACTTTCTTCACCGTATTTATTTCTAAGAACCATGGTCATCTTGGTTGAGTTATCAGCAAAGCCAAGATCACGTTTGTCTGCTTCAATTGCAATCTCTAAGCCTTTTTGTTCTGCCTCAGATAAGTCTGTTGCTATCACTGTTTGGCTAGCTAAGAGAAGTGCCCCCGCGCTAACCAAGGTGCTTAAAGTCAGTTTGTAATTTAATAAAGTTTTCATTTTCTTCACCTTAGTTTGTTGCTGTTAATGGGGTGTTTGCTTCTGTTGAAGCGGTTTTTTCTTCAACCTTGTATGCTTTCTTATCTAGCTTTAATAAAAGCACTGGTAATAGTAAGAAATCGGCGATCAAAGCCATGATGATGGCAATCGCAGTTAATACCGCCATATTAGAATTCATACCAAAAGAAGACTGAGCCAGTACGCCAAAACCTGCGACCAAAATGATTGAGGTGACTATGATGGCAACTCCGACTGAGGAGAAGGCGTAACGTACCGCGCTTTCTGCTGACATACCCAGACGACGAACGCGCAAGTATTTACTTAAGAAGTGAACCGTATCATCCACCACAATACCCAGTGCCATCCCCGTTACCATGGAGACAGCAACATTTACTTCACCAACGAGTAGTCCCCAAAGGCCAAAAGCCAGTGCAGCCGGTAATAGGTTAGGAATAAGACTTAAGAAACCTAGCTTGACACTACGAAGCGCGATACCAATCAATAGTGAAATAAGAATCATAGCGACACCTGTTCCCACTAACATACCTTCAATGTTTCTATCGGCAATGTAGGAGAACATGATGGCAGGCCCAACGCCGTATGCAGTAATGCCAGCATTGTCTTGTAGCCATTTTGTACCACGTTCAGCAATCGATTTAAGCTCGGTCGAGCCAAGATCTTGCAAAGACACAATAATCTGAGTGGAAGATTTGCTCACGTTAACCTGATTGTTAAGGTCCAAACCGTATGGCAAAGAGAGCTCGTAAAGTAGTAGATATTGAGCTGCGAGCTCTGGATCTTCTGGTAAACGGTAGTAGCTCTCGTCATCTCCATGCAGGTTCATGTTAAGGCGTTTGAATGTATCGCTAATACTATTTACATGGATCACTTCAGGCTGAGTACGTAACCAAGTGGTGAAGTTATCGAGCTTAGCTAGGAAGGCCGGGTTACTGATGCCGTTATTTTCACCACTGTCTAAAGAGTATTGCAGCTGATAAATACCCGTAAGTTCATTGCTTACGAAGTCTGAATCGATACGAAAGTCCTGGGTCTTGTCAAAATAACCGATGAAGTTGTCTTCAAGACGGTTCATTTGAATTGAGCTAACTAAAATAACGGTAACTAAACCTGAGCCGACTAATATCTTTCTTTGATTACGGATCACATAATCCGCTAGCTTATCCATGCTTTTGCCAATTGAGGTACTACTCTTAGCCGCTTTTGCCGGTAAGATCGCCATCAAAGCAGGTAATAAAGTAACCGATAAGAAGAAGGCCATCATCACGCCAACAGCAGTGATATTACCTAGATCATGGAATGGCGGCGCATCACTAAAGTTCATGGATAAGAAGCCAATCGCAGTGGTGACAGAGGTTAAAAAGACAGGGCCAAGGTTAACCTTGATACTTTCTCTTAGGGCATCGTGCTTGTTTAAACCACTTCGCATACCTGCAAACATACTCACCAGAATATGAATCGAGTCGGCGACGGCGAGGGTCATAATAATGGTGGTTGCGGAGGCAGAAGGGGGAGTAAGTTGCACGCCGAAGTGACCGGCAAAGCCCATACCTGCCATCATAGATAACATGATCACGATAACAGCACTAATGGTTGCACTAATAGAACGCACCAGAAGGTACATGATGGCGATGATCACCAAGTACATAATAGGCACTAATGTAGACATATCCTTCATCGTGGCTTCAAAGAAAGCGTTGGACAACATGACCATGCCAGTTAGACGAACGTTTACATCATATTTTGCTTCGATTTCAGCGGCTAAAGCTCGAGCTGCATTTACAGCTTGAGGGGCTTCATCAAGCGATTTTTGAGGCATCTGGAAGGTAATGTTAACCCCAGACACTGTCCCCGCTTTGTTTACGATACGATCAGCAAGCAGTGGTTCGCTTAACGCAACCTGCTTTAAAAGCTGTAGGTTAAGCGCGTCAATATCTTGTGCGCCAGTAACCAGATCTTCAACAATTAAGTCATCTTCTTCAGCATAGGTATGCTGGAAGTTACTCACCGAATCCACTCTTAAAGCAAAAGGCAATAACCAAGACTTCTCTGTTAATTCTTCTACTGCTGCTAATGCGTTGTTGGAAAATGCATTATTGTCTTTTGGCTCAATGGCAAAAAGCACGTTATCTATTTTTGTGTAGGTACGTTGTAGCTGTTCAAACTCTTGTAGCTGAGGATTGTCTTCACTAAAGAAAACTCGGTAATCATTATTAAAAGCGAGCAGTCGAGCGCCACTAGCAATAAAAAGGGTGATGAGCACTGATGTGATGAGTACTAGCCAGCGATGGCGAATAAGCCAATCCGCGTAGCGGCTAGCCCAATCAGATGTTTTCTGTGAAGGTTGCATTATGAGTTGCTCCTACAAAGCTGTTAATGTAACTTATACCAACCGCTCGGTATGTTAATAATCGAAACATTCCGACCGTTCGGTATGTTAGTGCTTAAATAAAAACACCAAAATTATGGTGCTTTTATAAAGGGGAATCTGGGTTAAATTTGTCTTAAACTCTCAAAGAGTTTAAGTATTCAATAAAGGACTCATGTAGTTTCCACATGCATTCACTAGAGCGACAGCTTTTAACTATGCTCCCAATGCCTTGAAAGCTTGAAATGATAAACCAAGCCGTCTCTTCTACTTTGAGATCCGGTTTAAATTGCTTGTTCTCTATGCCTTTTTCAATGGCCGTCATTAATAAGTCGCAATGAGCCTTGTACATATCTGAGGTACACTTTTGAAAGCCTTCATCAGTGGCGCACATTTCTTGTGACACACTGTTTACGGGGCAGCCTTGCATAATGTCATCAATAGAACAGTGCTCTTTGAAGCCATCTAACATCAGTCTGATGCCTTCTATCATATCCTTATGAGAAAGGGCTTCACGCCAATGTCCCAGGTACTCTTCTGCATAAACTTCTTCAAACACCGCATAGCCAAGAGCCTGCTTATTTTCAAAGTGATGATAAAGTGCACCTTTAGAGACTTCTGCTTTTTCAAGAATCTTTGAAAGGCTGGCTGCTTTAAAACCATACAAGCGCATCTCTTCAGCACACACCTCTAAAAGATGACGTCGGGTTGCTTCTGAATCACGAGAGTTTGACATAAATAAACCATATACCTTGAATAAAATGAAGTTTACAAACCGATCGGTCGGTTTGCAAGTGTTAAGTCTGAAAAAATACTATTTTCTATTATACAAAAAGTTAAGTCCTTATTTTAAGTAGAATAGAAAGAGTGACATTTTTGTCACAAACTAAGCCAAAATCTCTTATTTCCTACCTCTTTATGTGAAAATCTTGACATTTTTAGCAGGGTTTTAGAGCGACTAGGCTGGCTCTTTTTCTCTATTCGTCTGTTTTTGTTTGTCGTTTACGAAAATAGTCTGATTTTTCTCGATTGCCACACGTGTTCATTCTGCACCAGCGCCTGCCTCGGCCCCTGCCTGAGTTCAAAAATAGCCAGGTGCAACGACCACACTCCCTCAGCTTACTAAGATCTTGAGTTCTTAAAAAATCGTCCAATAAGAGGTAAAAAGTATTTATTAACCAGTTTGCCTTACTTGTGTCGAGTTGCCACTGGTACTGGTTTTCCTGTCTTAACAGTGATGCTTGGGATAGGGCTGCTTGAATACTGGATTCGATCTGGTTTGGTATCTCATTGTTACTTGAGTTTGATAGTAAATCTTTGAACATAATGTAGAGCGCTTCTCTTATTGTGTGCAGTTCGACAAGTAGCGCATTCGCTTTAGCTTCATCATAGCCAGCTAATACCATCTTATGATGAGCGTTAAAAAAGGGAGAAGCCCCGATCCAACTTAATAGACTTTGCCAATCACCTATCTGGCTTTTAAATCGGTTTTTATCTTGGTCTTCTACCGTGTTAATAAAGTCTAAGATGGGATGCCCACCAATAAAGCTATTTTGTGTGTCTAACATTATTTGTAACCTATTAATCTAAAATAACGGTTGCTGTCATTTTTTAAATATTTTAACCTTTAAATTCATTTTAATGGTTTCTTGGGAAGAAAGATGCTTAATTTACCTAATCGATTTCATTTTGAAGGCCAAAAAGTAGCTTGGGGGGTTATAGGCGAGGGTACACCTTTAGTCCTTATTCACGGTACGCCTTTTTCATCACAGGTATGGCGAAAAATTGCGCCTTTGTTAGCAGGCAAATTCAAAGTGTATTTTTTTGATTTACTGGGTTATGGCTTATCTGAAAAGTCTGATCATCAAAATGTTTCGCTTGAAGTTCAAAATAGATTGCTGGTGGCTTTGTTAAATGAATGGGGACTGGTGACGCCCGAGGTGCTTTGCCATGATTTTGGTGGTGCAACAGCACTGCGTGCTTATTATTTAAATGGCATTCGATATGCCAAGTTAACCATCATTGACCCTGTGGCAATTGCGCCTTGGGGTTCTCCTTTTGTACAGCATGTGCGCAAACATGAAGCGGCGTTTAGTGGTTTGCCAGAGTTTGCTCACAATGCTTTATTAGCGGAGTATCTAAAAACATCGGCGTACTCTGAGCTAACTAAAGAAGCACTTGATGTCTATATGGCGCCTTGGCAAGGCAAGGAAGGTCAAGCTGCTTTTTATCATCAAATTGCGCAAATGGATCAAGCTTATACGGATGAGATAGAAAACTTATATGAACCGATGGCGAATATTCAATTATTGTGGGGAGAAAAAGATGAATGGATCCCCCTTTCTCAAGGCAAGCGCTTTGCTCACATGGTGTCTCAAAACCAATTAACCCTGGTTCCTCATTCAGGGCATCTGATGCAAGAAGATGCGCCAGAGGCCATTATTGCCGCTCTCTTGCTATAACCTTTAACCGTTAAAATGAAGCTAAATTGAAACGATAGTGAAAAAAAGCCACTCAAATTAATCAGGTTAAATTTGAGTGGCGTAATGTTATTGCTAAGTTGTAACTTGATTAGCGCGCTACGGGTTTTGCTTCGTTTAGCTGGTTTTTCTTAATAATGGAGTCATAGTAGCCAGCGAAGGTTGGACGCTCAAAGTGTTTACCGTCTCCAGGTTTAGCGAATAGCTCGCCTTCATGCCAAGCCAGTTTGCCGTTACATATCGTTGAGGTGGCACTGCCATTGACTGTCATACCTTCAAAGATATTAAAATCAATGTTAGACATTTGAGTGTCTACGCTTAAGGTCTTACTCGCTTTTGGATCCCAAATTACCAAGTCAGCATCAGAGCCCGTCGCGATTGCCCCTTTTTGCGGGTAAATATTAAATATTTTGGCGGTATTGGTTGAGGTAATGGCAACAAATTCATTGGGTGTTAATTTGCCCGTGTTTACACCGGTTTCCCAAAGTACGGCTAAGCGCTCTTCAACTCCTGCTGTGCCGTTTGGAATTTGAGTGAAGTTATCTTTACCCATGGCTTTTTGCTCCGCACAAAAAGCGCAATGATCTGTGGCTGTCGTATGTAAGGTGCCAGACTGAATGCCTTTCCAAAGTGCGTCTTGGTGTGACTTAGGTCTAAAAGGAGGGCTCATAACATGGGCGGCGGCGCGGCTCCAGTTGCTATCTTGGTAAACGCTATCATCAATGACGAGAT
The DNA here is from genome assembly GCF_000153025.1 of Marinomonas sp. MED121. Taxonomy (GTDB): domain Bacteria; phylum Pseudomonadota; class Gammaproteobacteria; order Pseudomonadales; family Marinomonadaceae; genus Marinomonas. The sequence goes on along the minus strand of NZ_CH672429.1, from coordinate 536,209 downwards.
GACCTGCTAGGCATTCACCATAAACCGTGTGACCTGAATTTTGTGCGTATTGAATCGCATCCACGGCCTCTTTAGTTGACACATGCACTAAATAGAGTGGGGCTCCTAGTGTGTTGGCTATGCTAATAGAGCGATTGGCGGCTTCGCCTTCAACCGAAGGTGGACGAGACAAAGGATGTGCTTCAGGTCCTGTAATCCCTTGCTCTAAAAGTTGCTGTTGTAAGTGATAAACCAGTTCGCCATTTTCGGCATGAACGGTTGGCATAGCGCCTAATTCTAAACAGCGGCTAAAGCTTGCTACCAAGATATCATCGGTGGCCATAATGGCATTTTTATAGGCCATAAAGTGCTTAAAGCTATTAACGCCATGGTTTTGAGTTAGTTCCGCCATTTCTTCTTTAACACTTTCATCCCACCAAGTAATGGCGACATGAAAGCTGTAATTTGCGTGGGAGGCTTGTGCCCAATCTCGCCATTGTTGGTAGGCCTCAAGCAAGGATTGTTGTGGACTTGGAATAACAAAATCAATAATGCTGGTGGTACCCCCTGCTAGGGCCGCTGCTGTTCCCGCTGCAAAATCATCTTTAGCAACGGTGCCCATAAAAGGTAATTGCATATGGGTATGAGGGTCTATGCCGCCTGGCATAATTAATTTACCACTGGCATCTATGATCTGTGTGTCTTTATCGATTTCTAATTGCTGACCTATTGCTGCAATTTTGCCGTCCTTGCAATAAATGTCTGCTTGATAGCTTATTTCATGAGTGACTATGGTTCCGCCTTGTATTAATAACGACATGGCATTTCTCCCTAAGAGCAATTAAAAAATAGGGCACCTAATGAAAATGACGACTAGGTGCCTAAATTGATTAAAATTGAATTATTGTGCTGAGGTTGCACCATCCGACAGTGTCTGACTTTGTTGCTGTCCTGCGACAAAGTAGTAAATAATGGCGCCCGAAATAGCACCGGTAAACCAACCATAGGTGTAGAACCAGCTAATGACATCAAAGCTTAATGAGATCAGGGTAATGGCAACAGGAATGCAAAAAGCAATAAAGCCAGCACTATTAAAGAGTGGATATTGCTTATTTTTACTATAAAGGGAGACAAGATCGAGTTGTTGACGTTTTATGAGGAAGTAATCGACCATCATGATACCGGCAATGGGTCCTAATAAACTGGAATAACCCAGTAGCCAATTTGAGTACATGCTTTCAACGCTGACATCAGAAACGATCCAGCCCATTTTTTTCATTAGCTCCCAGCCCATTAATAAAATCCCAACAACACCCGTCATTAACACACCACGTGTATGGTTGATGTATTTAGGGGCAATGTTTTGAAAGTCGTTAGTAGGAGAAACGACATTGGCTGCAGTATTTGTTGAAAGTGTGGCGATAATAATCAGTACCATGGCAATCGCTACCCAAAAAGGGCTGTCGATTTTACCAATTAAACTAATAGGGTCAGAGACAGTTTCGCCTACTAGGTTTACCGATGCCGCTGTCAGTACAACACCTAATGCTGCAAAGAAAAACATGGTAATCGGGAGGCCAATGACCTGTCCGATAATTTGGTCTTTTTGAGATTTTGCATAACGACTAAAATCTGGAATGTTAAGTGAGAGCGTTGCCCAAAAACCAACCATGGCGGTTAGGCCTGCAAAGAAGTAGCCCCAGAATCCGGCATCGGCAGGACGATTAGCGGGAATGGCTAACACTTCTGAAAAAGACACCTTGTCGCTGGCCCAAAACATTAAGCCTAAACCGACAATGAGTAAAAGCGGCGCAGAAAGGGTTTCTAACCATTTAATGGACTCAGAGCCTTTTATCACAATGAAAATATTAAGTGCCCAAAAGATAAAAAAGCCAATCACTTCGCCGACCGAGCCCAAGCTTGCCCATGTATCCGAAAAGGAAGACAGCAATAAATGGATAGCGAGGCCACCAAACATGGTTTGAATGCCAAACCAACCACAGGCGACAAGACCTCGAATTAAGCAAGGAATATTAGAACCCACAATACCGAATGAGGAGCGAAGCAAAACGGGAAAAGGGATACCATATTTAGTTCCCGCAAAAGCGTTTAGTGTTAAAGGTAATAACAACACAATATTGGCAAACAAAATGGCTAATAACGCTTCACTTACTGAAAGTCCGAAATAGGCCGTTAAGACGCCACCGAGTGTATAAGTGGGGACACAAATCGCCATGCCGACCCATAGCGCCGCAATATTGATTTTATTCCAGGTTCTTTCTTTTACTTTTGTGGGTGCAAGGTCAGCATTATAAAAATCACTGCTTTCAAGATCTGAGCTGACTTCTAGCTCATAAAAATCATCTACTTTAACTGACTTACTGGACATGACACTTACCTCATAATCGTTAATTGGATGTGACCAAATTACCTTATTCGCAAATCTTTTAGTTATTGTCAGGTGCTTCTTTTGTCTGCTTAAAGGTGAATCCCACATAAAAGGTTATGTGGGATTAAAGCGCTGGCTTTAGTGCTGCTCAGCAATACGTTTACTTGCTTCTAGCATGGTATGAAGCAAAACGTTTGCGCCGGCCTCACATTCTTCTAGGGTTGTTGACTCTGCCTCATTGTGACTAATGCCATTGAGGCAAGGGGTGAATATCATGCCTGTCGGAACCAGATCTGCCATATAACAAGCGTCATGACCTGCACCTGCATAAATATCCATATGAGAATACCCGAGCATTTCAGTGGCGGCTTTTACATCATCAGAGGCGTTAAATTCCACGGGTGCAAAATACCAAAAAGGATCAATTTCTATTTCTATATTACGCTCTAAAGAAAGCTGCTTACAGAAGGAGAGGAGCTCTTGGTGCATTTTATCAAGGACTTTTGGATCTGGATTACGAAGGTCTGCGCTAAAACTGACTCTGCCAGGAATGGTGTTGCGTGAATTAGGGTAAACATCCATATAGCCCACGGTTCCTAATCCATTCTCGTGGCGATTGGCAATGTTCTCCATTTCACTGACAATTAAAGCGCTTGGAATCAAGGCGTCTTGTCTTAGGTGCATGGGGGTGGTGCCTGAGTGAGACTCTCTGCCTTGAATTTTAATATTGTACCAGCGAATACCTTGTCCTAAGCGTACGACCCCAATGCTCTTCTTTTCATCTTCTAAAATTGGGCCTTGTTCAATGTGGGTTTCAAAGAAAGCGCCAATATGACGGCTACCTGGCTTGTCTTTCCCTTTGTAACCAATGCGTTCTAGTTCATCGCCAAGGCGAATACCATTCACATCGGTTTTATTTAGTTCTGTTTCTAGATCAAATCGCCCGACATAGACGCCAGAACCTTGCATGGCTGGCTGAAAGCGAGAGCCTTCTTCATTGGTCCAAACTGAAAATTCCATAGCAGTTGGGGTTTTAAGATTGTTTTCATGTAAGGTTCTGAGTACTTCTACACCGGCAAGTACACCAAACACACCATCAAATTTACCACCTGTAGGTTGAGTATCTAAATGGCTGCCTGTGCCGACAGCTGGAAGAGATGGGTTTGCTCCTTCGCGTCGAGCAAAGATGTTTCCCATTTGGTCAACGCTGATCTCACACCCCGCTTTTTGGCACCAACTAACAAATAAATCCCTTGCTTGGCGATCTAGGTCAGTGCCCGCTAAACGGTTACAGCCGCCTTTATCTGTGGCACCAAATTGTGCCATTTCCATTAATGTGCTCCATAAACGATCACCGTTAACTCTTAAATCATTCATCTTCTTTCCTCAACTCAGTTTCAATTTATATATTTTTATTTTCATTATTTAAAATAAATTAAAGTGTTCATATTTCCGTGTTAAGCACGGTAAATAGGGGCTTTAAGGTAACTTATCTCTAAGATTATAATTTACCAAATGGTCAAAAAATTATTCAAAAAAATATTTCAAAAATTCTATATTTAATTGAAACCTGATTTCACAAAGCTAAATTCATGCCAAGAATAAGTTTAATTAAAGTGATGAGCTTTTTACTCGTTGAGAGTTAATAAACTTTAAAATTTATTTAAGCGTTAATCAACTCTATGGATTCAATTCAATTAATAAATTAAAAAATATTAATCTTTAGTTAATGAATTACTTAATTAAAAGAAAATATAATTGATGAAGGTGAAGCCTTAATATTCCTCAGTTGACTTATCTCTCCGACTATTTCGGAAGGCTGAAGTATGCTATGTTTGCGGCAATTTCGGATCATTGATATATATTTTAGGACGCTTTGTCTGATGATAATGAAAACTCCACGAAAGCCATCAAGTAATCGGGTTTTACTTGAAAATCGAATTTTACGCGCAGCAGAAAGAGCCTTTGCAACTAAGGGGTTCAGTGGCACATCCATGGAATCTGTGGCAGATTCTGCAGGCATCTCTAAACAAAACCTTATTTATTACTTTTCTTCAAAAGAAGCGCTCTATCATAAAGTACTGCAAGTTATCCTCGACCTTTGGGTTGAAAAAATGGTTTTTAGTGATGATGAAAATGCATCTCCAAAGCAAGTGATTGAATCCTATATCATTGAAAAACTTGCACTTTCTAGAGATTATCCAGATGCCTCTAAGGTGTTCGCCCATGAAATTATTAATGGTGCACCAGTCCTAAAAGATTATATGGTTAGCCACTTGAAACCTCAATTTGAGCGAGATGTACTGCTGGTTAAGCGTTGGATAGCAAAAGGACTTATTGATCCTGTCGAACCAGAACATTTATTTTTTACCATCTGGGCATCCACTCAAACCTATGCTGATTTCTCTATTCAAATTCAATTATTGATGGGGAAAACCAAGTTAGAAGCAGATGATTTTGATGTTGCGGCAAAATTTTTATCTAATTTTGTTCTCAAAGCACTAGGCGCCCAAAGTGACTAAGTGAACCTGCGATTAAATCATTTCTTCTTAGTCTGCTCTTTTAAGGTATAGGGGAAAGGTGTCAAACAAGGCGCCACTTTGCCCTTGATTAATAGAAAGTGAGTGCAGATACCTTTCGAGAAGTAACAACACAGGGTGTTATTTTTTCTAAAATGCCGAATAGGTATTGTACAAAGGCCCGTAGGGCCTGGCCTTAAAGCTTTATCTATAAGTTGAGAGCTTGATCAATAGAGCAAGGATTAAGTTGCGTCCCTCGTCATAAATCTTAAGTCTTTTATCTACCCGCTGAGGTGGGAGGACTTTTTCGCAGCTTCCCTAAGTTTGATCATCTTGTGTTCTTTTCTCTTATTTCATCTATTTAACACACCAAAAACGCTTTTTTTAGCCTTTAATTTCAAAGGTTTAAAAAAATAAAAAAAACCTTAAAAATCAAATTCTTTCTAATAATTTATAAGCTGAATATAACGCCTTTTTTTAAGTTTTATTTTATTGGTGATTTTTATCTGAAACCTAAATTTAAATAAAAACTTTTTTCCTCTTATTTAAAAAAACACTTTACCTTTAAAAAATACTTATGGTATTTATAAAATTATACCAAATGGTAAAACTTTTTAATTAGCAAAAAACACCATGTTTTTACTTCTTTCTTAGTAAAGGTGAAAAGTGAGTAGTGCTAGTTAAAATCTAACTTGAGGGTACATAAATGCTTACAAGAAAAGAGGCTTTACAGCTAGAAGGCGTTACTGGACCGGATTTATTCTCCGTGTGCCAAAGCGCTGGTGTAATGAGAGATAAGCATTTTGGAAAAGTACTGACTTATTCCCGTAAGGTATTTATCCCTTTAACCAATATGTGTCGTGATACCTGTGGTTATTGTACTTTTGTCAAAACGCCAAAATCCGGTCAAGGCAATATTATGTTGCCAGCTGAGGTGCTAGAAACCGTATTAAAAGGGCAAGGGCAAGGTTGTAAAGAAGCACTTTTTAGTTTGGGAGAGAAACCCGAAGCCAGGTACCGCTACGCCAAAGATAAGCTTGCTATGTTAGGTCATGATTCCATGTTGGATTATGTCAAAGAACAAGCTCAAGCAGTGTTAGATAAAACCGATCTATTACCCCATATTAACGCAGGTGCTATGAGTCTTACTGAAATGCGAGGACTAAAACCCGTTGCTGCCAGTATGGGAATGATGATTGAAAGTACAAGTCAGCATTTAATGAACAAGGGGCAAGCTCACTTTGCCTGTCCTGACAAAGAGCCAAAAGTACGATTAAACACCCTCAGATATGCAGGTCAGTTAGATATTCCATTTACCACGGGCATCTTGATTGGGATAGGTGAAACTTGGCAAGACCGGATTGATAGCCTCTTAGCAATTAATCAAATACACCAAGAATATGGCCATATTCAAGAAGTTATTGTACAGAACTTTAGGGCTAAAGCTGGCACTGAAATGGCTAATCACCCTGAACCAAATCTAGATGATATGCGCCGAACTTTGGCTTTGGCTCGTTTAATTCTTGACCCTTCAATTAGTTTGCAAGCGCCCCCTAATCTTGAAGAAAGATATGGCAGTTATGTTTCGGCTGGCATCAATGATTGGGGGGGGATTTCCCCTGTCACGCAAGATTTTATTAATCCAGAAAGAGCTTGGCCACAAATTGATAGTTTGGCGAAAGCGTGTCTTGGTCTTGGTTATGAGCTCAAAGAAAGACTCACAGTGTATCCGCACTATTTAGAGGCCGGTTCGCAATATCTAGATCCCGCTCTTGCGTTAAGAATGCCCTATCTGGCGGCACAGAATGGCCTAGCTGCAAAGCAATGGAAAAGCCTTTAATTGGTTATGACAGAGAGATTTGACATGAAAAATAACGATTTAATGAGTGCTCAAAATTCGCAAACTAGCTCAAACCTATTTCATTATGAGCAGCAAGTTAGCCAGGCTCAGGAAGTAAAAGAAAATATTATCCCAATTAGCCATGATGCCAGACATCAGTTTTTATTAGCGTCAAATGCCGCTTACGCCAAGCAATCTAAGCAATTGGTCGCCAAGTTAAAACAGATAGATTTAGCGACGGCTGAAATTTTGTATCAAGCCTTAAAGGGACAAGAGATCAGTGTTGAGCAAGCGACTTATTTATTTAAGGCTGAGCAAGGGGAATATCAAGCCCTGTTGGAAACCGCAGATTTAGTCAGACAGCAGAGGTGCGGCGATGTTGCCAGCTTTGTGATTACTCGAAACATTAACTTTACCAATGTGTGTTACATGGGGTGTCGTTTTTGTAATTTTGCTAAATCCAAAGAAGAAGAAGGGGCTGAGTTTTTAAGTTTTGATGAAATCGCTAATCGAGCAGAAGAAGCTTGGCTTAAAGGGGCAACTGAAGTTTGCATTCAAGGAGGACTGCATCCAGACATAGATAAGGATTATTACAAGAACTTGGTGCTTGCCGTTAAGGCTCGTGTTCCTGATATTCATATTCATGCTTTTTCACCTTTTGAAATTTGGTATGGGGCAAAAAAAGCACGGATGACGCCGCAAGCATTTTTAACCGAGTTAAAAGAAGCAGGTTTAGGCTCTATGCCTGGTACAGCCGCTGAAATTTTAGATGTCGAAGTGCGAAAACAACTGACTAAAAATAAGCTCACTACAGAAGATTGGGTCACTATCATTAAAGCGGCCCATGAAGTTGGTGTAAAAACCACATCAACGATTATGTATGGCCATGTTGATCAACCTCATCACTGGGCTGCTCATTTAGGCCTATTACGTGACATTCAAAAAGAAACAGGGGGGATTACTGAGTTTGTCCCGCTGGGGTTTATTCATTATGAGACCAAACTTTATAACGACAATCCTGACCTTGTTCGTCCAGGCCCAACTCGACTAGAACATTTTAAAATGCATGCTGTGGCTCGCTTAATGCTGCAAGGCCACATAGATAACATACAAGCGTCTTGGGTCAAAATGGGGCCTGAAACCGCAACGCAAATGCTTCAAGCGGGTGCCAATGACCTAGGTGGCACCTTGATGAATGAAAGTATTTCTCGGGCTGCAGGTGCTAAACACGGTCAAGAAGTGGTGCCTGAAATGATGGTAGACAATATTCATAAGGCCGGATTAAGTGCCGTGAGGCGAGGCACTCTATATCAAACATTAGAAAAGTATGACTCACCTGATCAGGTTATTAAAACTCATATTCCTAGAGCGTCAGAGCAAATTGATCTGATGGGGGTGATGTAATAATGATTGGGTTAGAAGAAAATAAAAAACCAAAGGTGTTGTTATTAGCCGGCGGTGTGGGTGGTGCAAAAGCCGCCGAAGGTTTAGCACAACTCCAAGGTGATTATGACTTTAGCATATTGGGTAATATTGCTGATGATCAAGCCTTTCACGGCCTTTGGGTATCGCCAGATATTGATACTCTGACTTATAGTCTCGCTAATCTGATTGACCGTGAGCAGGGGTGGGGGTTGTCTGGGGAATCCCATAGAGTACTAGCACAACTTGAAAAGCTAGGTGCTGAGACCTGGATGTCATTAGGCGATTTAGATTTTGCTACTCATATTTACCGGACACAAGCACGTAACGAGGGAATATCTGCTTCTGATATTGCGCAAACAATCGCGCAGCGTCTTGGGGTAAATATCCCCATCTTATTGCCAACCAATGATGTGGTTCAGACTCAGGTTGAAACCGACAAGGGTTGGCTCTCGTTTCAAGAATATTTTGTCAAAGAGGCTTGCCAACCTAAGGTAAATGCCATTCGTTTCCAAGATATTGAACAAGCCACGCCAACCACTGAAGCGTTAGATGCGATAGCTAAAGCCGATGTCATTGTGTTTGCCCCCAGTAATCCTGTGGTGAGCATTTCGCCTATTTTAAATACGCCGGGCATTCGCGCAGCAATCATGCAGAGTGATGCGAGAAAAGTCGCTATTTCACCTTTTATTGCGGGTAAAACAGTGAAAGGGCCAGCGGATAAAATGATGGCCAGTGCGGGTGTGGATGAAGGGTTATTAGGGGTTGCACAACTTTATCAAGGTTTGATTCATGATCTGGTGATTGATAATCAAGATGCATCATCCATCAGTACTTTAAAGGGCATGGGTTATCAAGTTCAAGTAACCAATACCTTGATGAGAACCTTGCATGATAAGCAGGTATTAATGGGGCAAGTAGTTAATTTTTCCCTGTCTCAAACCAAGTTTATTGAAGCCGACTGTATGCAGGTGGCCGGATGAAAGAGATAAATTTGGTCATACCCATGAAGGTGCCTAGTGAGTCAAAACAAAGGCTAAAAAGTGCGCTTGATCAAGATGAGCGTTATCAGCTGGCAATGGCCTTATTTGAGCAAACACTGTCATTTTTTAATCAACACTTTAGTCAATTACCTATGTTGGTGGTGACGCCTTCTGATTTGGTCGCAGCCCTTGCAAGGCAATATGGTGCCAAGGTGCTAATGGAAGAAAAGTCAGAGGGATTGAATCAAGCGTTAGATAAGGCTACCCAATGGAGCCTTGTTAATGGGTTTAAGAGGCAGCTGATTTTACCAGCAGATATTGCCAATTTTAAGGTAAGTGAAATAGAACATTTGCTCAGTTGTGAGACGGGTCATCAAGGGGTTGTGATTGGGGTTGCGAAAGACAAAGGAACGAATGCACTGCTTTGTACTCCGCCAAATGCGATTGCCTTTCAATTTGGTTTTGAGTCTTCAAAGGCTCATCAAATTGAAGCCCTTAGTCGCTCATTAAACTGTCACTTATTGCATTTGCCCTTGTTGGGACAAGATGTAGATATTCCGACTGACTTAGCTTACTTAAAAGCCCCTTTGCACCTTTTAGATAAAGGCGCTTCATTCCTTACAAAATCAAGGAGAGAGCAGAATGTCTGTTTCAATGGATGATGCTTTAAGTGTGTTTCGTTTGCCTGGCTTACCTGACTTTAAGCCAGGTGATGATGCTGCGAATGCCATTATAGAGGCCGTTAAGGCGCTACCTACACCCTTACAAGAGGGCGATATCTTAGTTGTTGCTCATAAAATGATCTCCAAATGTGAGGGTGCAGTGGTGAATCTTGCCGAGGTTACAGCCAGTCAAGATGCCATCATGCTTGCTCAAGAAGTGAATAAAGACCCCCGTAAAGTTGAAGTCATATTAAGTCAATCGAACCGTATCGTGAGGTCGATGAAACGAGCAGATCAAAATGAAGGAGTTTTAATAGCAGAGCATAAATTAGGTTTTATTTGTGCGAATGCTGCGGTTGATGAATCTAATGCAGAAGAGGTTGATCAGCTAATCACCTTGCCTAACGACCCTGATAAAAGTGCACGTGATTTGTGCCAACAGTTAGAAGCGGCTTTTTCTTGTCGCTTAGGCGTTGTAATCAGTGACACCTTTGGTCGGCCTTGGCGTTTAGGGCAGACCAATGTCGCCATTGGACTTGCTAATGTCCCCGCGATTACTCATATGTTGGGCGATCAAGATGCCTATGGCCATGAGCTTAAAGTGACAGCACCTGCTTTTGCGGATGAACTTGCTGGGGCGTCTGGTTTGCTTATGAGTAAGAGTGGTAAGTGTCCTGTGATCATTTTCCGAGGACTTGAATGGCAAACAGAATCAAGTCAGGCCTCTGATCTTGTCAGGGCTGCAAATGAAAACCTATTTAAATAGTCAGCATATTAAATGAACCAATATTGAAGATAACCAATGTGAGGGTAAGGATGAGTATTGCAATTATTGGAGGCACTGGGCCTCAAGGTAAAGGGTTAGCGCTACGTTTTGCGAGAGCGGGAATAGATGTGGTCATTGGGTCTCGTGATGGTGAAAAAGCGGAACAAGATGCAAAAGATATGAGTCAATTGTTGCCATCAGGAAGTGCCAGTATTAAAGGTATGGACAATATTGAAGCAACCAAAACTGTACCAGAAATTGTGATATTTGCTGTGCCTTTTAGCGCCCATGAAGTGACTTTATTAGCTCTAAAGCCTCATTTAGAGGGCAAGATTCTAGTGGATATTGTTGTGCCACTTGCCCCTGGTAACCCTAAAGCGGTTGAAATGCCTGATGAGGGGTCTGCCACTGAGGCCGCCCAAGCGCTACTTGGTGAGAGCATCCCGGTTGTCGGCGCGTTACATAATGTGTCTGCGGTCACATTGAACGATCTTGATCATGCGATTAATTGTGATGTTTTAGTGTGTGGAAACCAGCTAGCAGCAAAGAAAACTGTGATGGCCTTAATAGATCAACTGGGTGTTCGAACCTATAACGCGGGCCTTGCTGATAGTGCTCGTTGCATTGAAGCCATTACTCCTATTCTGATCCGTTTAAATATTTCTAAAGATGTGCCTTTCTCGCATGCTGGTATTGGCGTGTTACCACCACAGGCTTAGTTTTTGTTCGACATTAAAGTAAAAAATCAATTAAAAAAAGACAGACAAAGAGGAATTAAGAATGGAATTTGGTATTACTTTTAAAGGTTTTGTTAGCCCAAATCGAGCTAGAAATTTGGTTAGACAAGCTGAAGAAGCTGGCTTTGATTATTGCTGGTTTTATGATTCTCATATTTTATGGCGTGAATCTTTTGTCGCTATGGCTATGTGTATGGAACATACCAAAACCATGCGTTTTGGTCCTTGCGTGACTAACCCTAATATTCGTGATTGGTCATTGGCATCTAGCCTTTATGCGAGTTTGGCTTTACAAAGTGAAGGACGTTTTGATATTGGTTTAGGTCGAGGTGACTCTTCCATGCGGGTGATGGGTAAAAAACCGGCGCCTTTAGCAAGAGTGGCAGAATTTACCAATAAGGTAAAAGCCATGGTGCGCGGTGAAGAGGTGTCGTACGGTGAGTGTGAAGAGCCTGTTAAATTACCTTGGGCAAACGGTTATGAGCTTCCGGTTTGGATTGGCGCATATGGGCCAAAAGCTTTGGCAACAGCTGGCGAAGTGGGTGATGGGGTTATTTTACAAATCGCTGAACCTAGTTTGGTTAAATGGTTTAAAGATCAGGCAATTAATGCGGGTGAAGCCGCTGGTAAAGACATGTCTAATTTCAAGGTGCAAGCCGCTGCACCGGCTTACTTTGGTAAGATGGAAGATTGTGTTGAACATACTAAATGGTTCCCTGCTATGGTGGGTAATCACGTGGCAGATATTGTTGAGAAATACGGCGCTGACTCTGGATTGGTACCAAAAAGTCTCACGGATTACATTGAAAACCGTAAAGGCTATGATTATTCAAAACACGGTCAAAGTGATAACCCTTACTTAGACTTTATCTCAGAAGATATTGTTAAAAGCTTCTGTGTGCTCGGTGAAGTGGATGATCATATTGCTAAAATCCGTAATCTAGAAGAAGCTGGGACAACCCAATTTAATATCTATCTTGATAATGGGGATGAGGAAAATATTATTGCACAATACGGTAATCATATTATTCCTGCTTTTAAAAACCAATCTTAGTCAGTTTCCCTAATGGGTTAGGTCAAAGGTATCTTCTATACAGAAGGTACCTTTTTTACCTTAGGCTCCCTAGCGCTCCCTAGCTAACTTCAGGCCTCAGGTCTCAGATCTCATCCCCCACCTTTCTTCCAACACTTCTATAAGTAATTTTTATAACTTCTTGTTGTAAATGCATAAATAAGCTCCTTTTAGGGATAAATAAAGGTAAGAACAGGTGTTTTTTCATAAATCCCGACTAATATTTATTTAGATTAATAGGTTTGCCTTTTTGTAGCCGTTAAACCTTGCTCAAAGTGGTTGTTTGATTGTTAAAACTAAGGTTCTGTATGAGTGAAAAACGCTTTAAGGGAAGGTTTAAAAAAGATGGAAAACTTCAATGGTATCATTGGCTTGTCGTTATTTTGTCTTTAGTACTGACCTTAAGTGCTTGGCAGGTGACATTAAAATTAGCGAATCAAAAAAGCCAAATACAATTTGATTTTCAGACGGATCTTTTAATCGAATTGGTTAAGGAAAGAATGCAAAAGTATGAGGATGCCTTATGGGCTGGTGTGGCAGCGATTCATGCCCAAGAAAAGCCGATAAATACAAATACTTGGCATGCTTTTGCAACAGCTTTATCGATAGAAGAAAAGTATCCAGGTATTAATGGTATAGGGGTTATTGATTATGTTTCTCCCGAAAACTTAACGGCTTATTTAGCAGAACAAAGAAAGCTTCGTCCTGATTATAAGATTCATCCTAAGCATACGAATCCTGGCTATTGGCCCATTACTCATATTGAGCCCGTTCAGCAAAATCAAAAAGCGGTTGGTTTAGATATGGCCCATGAGAGTAATCGGTATCAGGCTTCAATGATGGCAAGAGACACGGCAAAAGCCCAAATTACCGGGCCCATTATCTTGGTACAAGACGAAAAACAAACTCCGGGCTTTCTCTTTTTTGCACCTTATTATGATGAGGTTAACCCTCCTCAAACGCTGACATCAAGACGAAGAACCTTTGTCGCTAACGTTTATGCACCTTTTATCATGGAAAAACTCATGATGGGGACCCTTAAAAATGAGAACCGGCTGGTCAATTTTAGTATCAAAGATGGGCAATCTTTACTCTATGATGAGTTACAACCTGAAGCTTTAGGGTTTGATCAAGACCCTTTATTTTCTAAAGTCGTTAAAGTGAATATGTACGGTAGGCAGTGGTTATTTCAATTACAGTCTACTCGCTTGTTTCGTCACCAAGTCACTAATAATCAACCAAAAATGATCCTCATTGGCGGTATCTGTATTGACCTGATGCTACTCGCATTGTTTTTAATTCTTTCAAGGTCGAATAAAAACGCTATTTCTTATGCAAACCATGTAACCAAAAAGCTGAGAGTGAGTGAGAATAAGCTGCAAACCACGATAGATAGTATGCGTGACGCACTGATAACCATTGATAAAAACAATACTATTTTAAGTTTTAACAAAGCTGCGGAAGCCATTTTAGGTTTTCAAGAGCAAGACTTAATAGGTAAAAATATCACAGCTTTACCCGATCCTAGCTTAGAGGGGCCTGACGAAACGAATCACTACTTAAATGTTAAAAATAAATCGGCCTATGAAGAGAAAAAAATTATTAATATCGCAAGTAAGGAGGGTGGTCTCTTACCAATTGATCTAACGATTACGAAAGCAAGCTCAGGTGCTATTAATTATTTTATCGCTTTAATTCGAGACCTATCTAATGAGGTGAGAATTGAAAAAGCGTTAGAGACCTCTGAGGCACTATTGGATACCGCGGTTAATGCTTCGCCTACAGGGTTTGCTATTTTAAATTTAAATGGTGAATTTATCGAGTTAAACAAATCTATGAGTCGCTGGCTTGAGTATGACAAAGATGAGTTATTAGGCCGACATTTTGAGCTGATATTAGAGGGACAGAGTAAGCCAATTATTCGAAGCATGATTCAGAATATGCTTGAACAAAAACAAACCTCGATCCACATAGAAAATCAATATATTCAAAAGGATGGCTCTTTAGTTTGGGGGCTTTTAACGGGTGCATTAGTGCTTGATAAAAACCAAGTCATTGCAAATATAGTATTGCATATTGTGGATATTCAAAAAGAAAAAGTGCTGTTACAAAATCTTATTCAACAAAATAAAGCGTTAGAAAAAAGTAATGCAGATTTAGAGCAGTTTGCCTATGTTGCCTCCCATGATTTGAGGTCACCTTTAAATGGCATCCAGCAATTAGCTCAGTGGATAGAAGAGGACTGCAGGGAATTGCTTCCTTCTGATTCTAAGGCCCATTTAAACCTAATGATGGGACGTTCCGGGCGTATGATAAAGCTGCTTGATGATTTGTTAAAATATTCACGGGTAAGTCGCTATGACTATAAATATGAAGCGATTGAATTAAAAACGTTAGTGAATGATCAGTTTGCACTTATCGATAGCCCTGATGGGTTTAGTTATAAATCTTCTAATTCACTTTTATTAGTGCCAAGGGTGCCGTTTGAAATTGTGGTCAGAAATATTCTGTCTAATGCGATAAAACATCATGATAAAAACACAGGTGTAATAGAGGTGACATTCAATAAAAGTGAGTCTTTCCAAATTATTACGATCACAGATGATGGGCCTGGCATCCCCCCTGAAATGCAAAATAAAGTGCTTGAGATGTTTCAAACACTTAAAGCTAGGGATGATGTTGAAGGAAGTGGCATGGGGTTGGCTATGACTAAAAGAATCATTAATCACTACAAGGGGGATTTAGCCATTGACTCAGATGGTGTTAGGGGAACTTCATTTATCATCAGCTGGCCTTTACCAGGACAATCATAATGAATAAGGAAATCTAAAATGGATGTTAGTATCCTATTAATTGAAGATGATGATGTAGATGTCATCGGAATCCAAAGATGTTTTAAGAAACGCCATATGCAAAATGAAATAATAAGGGCAAAAAGTGGAAAAGAAGCGTTAGCTTTAATGAAAGCTAATGCAATCCCGTTTCCTTTTATTATTTTATTAGATTTGAATATGCCATCAATGGATGGCTTAGAGTTTCTAGCTTACTTAAGAGAATTTGATAAGTTCAAACACAGTATCGTGTTTGTTTTAACTACCTCAAAATCAGAACAAGATGTACTTCTTAGTTTTGAAAAACATGTGGCAGGCTATTTTCTCAAAAATGAAGCCGGTAAGGGGTATGAGTCTATAGTTGATTGTTTAGAGGCTTATATTCAGGTTGCTCATTTTCCAATCCCCAGATAGTTCTCAACCCTTAGACGTTAGGTTAAATATTTAGTAAGAATAGAAGGCTATTATTCTCTGAGTAGGGCCTTCTATTCAATAAGGAATGACTTAACCGTCTTGGTTGATACGGCTAATAATATCTTTTAGAGCATTATCGGCGTCTTCGTTGGCTACCTGACAGGTGCCAGCATTCATATGTCCGCCACCATTGTAAGATAAGCAAAGTTCTCCGACATTTGTTTTAGCGCTTTTATCTAGAATCGATTTACCTATAGCAAATACGGTATTCTGCTTTTTAAGCCCCCATACTTTATGGATGGAGATATTACAGTTAGGGAATAGGGCATAAATGATAAAGCGGTTTGTGGCGTAGATAACCTCTTCATCAAGTAGATCGAGAACGACTAAATTGTCGTGTTTGGTGGCACAACGGCGAATTTGCGCTTTAGCTTGTTCATCATGCTGATGGTAAAGTTCCACCCTTTCTTTAACATCCTCTAGCTCTAGAATTTGTTCGATAGTATGGTTTTTACAATAATCGATTAAGGTCATCATGAGCTGATAGTTTGAGATACGAAAGTCACGAAAACGGCCAAGGCCAGTACGTGCATCCATAATGAAATTTAATAATACCCAATCTTTAGGGTTGATAATTTCTTCTTCTGAGAATTGCGCTGAGTCGCCTTTATCAACGGCTTCCATCATATCAACTGAAATAGTTGGAAACTTATCAAGGCCACCATAATAGTCATAAACGACTCTGGCTGCAGAGGGCGCTTCGGGGTCAATAATGTGATTTTTGATGTCGGCATCATTCCTCACGGTTTCACTTAAGTGATGGTCGAAAGCAAGGTGACACCCTGCAACATAAGGCAAGTTAGTCGTGATGTCATTCTCACTAATGTCTATTTTACCGTCCTGCATGTCTTTAGGATGAACGAATAAAATGTCATCGATAATATCAAGATCTTTTAACAAGACGGCACAAACTAAACCATCGAAGTCACTTCGGGTAACAAGGCGAAATTTTGTTTCAGACATGGTGTTTTCCAAATAGTTGTATATAAATTACCACTTCAATATTCTTCAAAGAATATAGTGAGTAGAAGATACAAACAATACAATTATAGTTAAATTCAATTTTTGATAAATTTCATAACGCATTGATTTATATATCGAGAATATCAATGTAAATCATGTTTTTTTATGAAAAATAAAGTTCTCAAATGCTAAAATGCATTGGCTAATGAGTGCGTAGCCCTTCTCATTTAAGTGTAATTCATCATCGCAAAAAAGTGTGGTTTTTAACTTTTTATCTTTATTAAAAAAAGCGCTGTAAATATCAATAAAGGCGGTATTTGGCCTGGTAAAAGCGAGTCTTTCTAATAGTTTATTGACCTTAATTATCTCTTGTTGATGATGCATTCTTGCTGGACTTGGTTTAACGCTAACGATAGCGACAGGTAAGTCAGTAAAGTGTTGGTCAATTTTTTCCAGAAGTTGGATATAGTGCTCAGCAATTTGGTTATAACTTTGCCTATTACCAATATCATTATCAGCCAGATATAGCACAAGCGATTTAGGCTGTTGTGCTACCACGAGTCGTTCAAAGTAGTAAACGCAAGCCTCAAGTGTCGCGCCACCAAAGCCTAGGTTGACGGTATTTATATGGCCTAAAGCGTGCTGCATATTCTCCCACAACTTGAACGTTGAGGAGCCATAAAATGCCGCTGCTTGATTCTTATTTGTGATTTGAGCGAGTTGGCTTTCTAATGCTCTAACATCAGATTCAAATTCGGCTTCAACCTGATTTAATTTCAACATGTTTGAGCGATAACCCGGCTGGTGACTTAATGACGGCGTAATGGCAATATCTCTCGCCAGTTGTCTTGCCTCATTAACATAGCCCTTGAATTCGTTTTGATATTTTTTCAAAAACTTGGTTAGGCTGTCTTTACGTTTGAGATTTACCCTATCTGATAATTTAAAGGCGGGCTTAATGACAACCGAATAAATTGTATGGTCAACTCGCTTATCAAAGTTGGCAACAGCAATAGGCACTATCCAAGGCTCTTCATCTAATTTACTCGATTGAGTTAAAGTAAAAGCGGATTCACCAAAAATAGATGGCGATTCTTCTGTAGTAAAACGTGCCCCTTCTGGTGATATCAATAACGGAATATCATCATTAATAACACTCGTTGCATCATTTAAGAAAGATTCATATGAAGCTTCGTCTTGTCCTAATGACTCCCAGCTATCGACAAAAATGTGACCAAATTTTTGATAGTAATCATCTCGCCAGTATTCATTTTTGTTACTTCGACCGACTACCCTCAAGCCGGTGACACCATATTGATTATCAATGATTAAGGCACTAATAAATTGAGCATCTAAGGGGAAATTAAAACCATTGGGCAAGGTTGTGCTTGCGGCATTCGCGAGATGGTTATAAATAAAAAGGCTACCTGCTTTTTTCGGCAAGTTTTCTAACCCTTTGATAACATAGGGTACCTTCTCAAAGGCCTGTTTGAATCTTTGTGCATTTTCTCGGCGTATATCTGTTTTGGGTGTATCAACATCTAACCCATTCACTCTGTCATAGGCTTTTTGTAACTGTAAGTAGAAACCATTTTCTCTTTGTACGTCTTTTAATATATCAAGGCACATGCCCGCAATGGTTTTTTCTAAAGCATTACCAAAGTGAAGGCTCTTATAAATTAAACCAAAGGCTTCATTGGTTGTGATTTGGCTTTTGAGTAGTTCACTGATCTTATATAAGGGCGAACTAACAGAAAGTAGAGCGGCATTTTGAGCAATGACATTGCTTACAGCAGTGACTTCGTTGTTCAGTGTTTGTGATAACAGCCTCATTCTAGCTGCGAGCAAATGGGTTCCCACTAACCAGATTAAGCGATACCAAAATTTATGTTTAATTTTGGGCGATAAGGCTAATAAGTTATCTAGTTTTTCCTGAGAGATATATAAAATACTGCTATCACGTGATGCAATAATCGATGTTCTGTTATTTATGTTCTGATTTGGTGCAGTCCAGCTGAGTACGGTCCCTTTTCTTGAAATAGTTCGTGTGGTTAGAGTGCGGCCTTTATTCGTCTGGTAGCTCACGATGACCTTACCTTGAATTAGCAAATATAAGCCATCGGATGCTTTTTCTTGTTGGCTGATAATATCGCCCTGGTTTACCAGAAAATAGCTAACTGATTTGCTGAAAATTCGCTTTTCCTGCTGGTTAAAGCCTTCAAAGAATGCGCTTGATTTAATCAGTTCAAATGCTTCTTGTGTTGAATAGTTACGACAACTGGTGACTTCTAACGGGCGGGTTTCATCGAAAGCTAAGCTTTCGTTAGAAAAGAAGGGACGGGTCTGGTTCTGCACTTCTTCTAAAACGGGTAAGCAAGATGTATAGATAAAAGACAAGATATCATTACCGAATTCTGGGTTCTGATTAATTAATGTCGTCAAAGGTTGAATAGGTAACCTTAGAAGTTGTGTCTTTTTATGGGCGATATAAGTCGTGGTGTAACGTGCGGGTGACCGAAAAGCAGACCAACCAATAGGGGTGTTTTTGATCTTTACTGTGCCAATATTGTGCTCGACATTATTCTCTTTAAGGGGAATGAGGGTACCGAGTTCTCCTGAAAGTAGAAAATAAAGGTGCTTTCCAATATCAAACTGCTTTACTAGATAGTCATCTTTTTCTAACTCAATAATATCTGCAACCTGAATTAAGCTACTAATGACTTCAGGGGCTGCTTTTTCAATAAAGGGCAGTTGTTTTATTTGCCTGGTTAAATTCACACGACTTCCTCTTCTTATGACTTGATTTAGCTGGGTCTTTTTAGGGTTAGCTTCTCATTTAAAATGCCATAGTCAGCGCTACCTAAACGACTTAAAGGCGATAAGCCTAAGCTATCAATGTAATATCTACCTTCAGACTCATTGATTAGAGAGTCTTCAACATGAACACTGATGACTTCAAGGTAACAGGCGCTTTGTGCATCGCTTAATTGATGAACATCATATAAACGACAATGCATGGCCACTTTTGTGTCTGTTAATCTAGGTAAGTTTTGACTAAAAGGTGTGAGAGCTAAACCTTGTTCACTTACTTCTGACTTACCATACTCAAGAGTTGCTGCACTTGTATTAACATCTTCAGCATTACTTGAACTTGGAATATGCAATACGCATTCCTTTTCTCTCAATAAATTTGCTTTTGTGTCTTTTTCTAGGTGTTTTTCTTTGTTTCCTATCGATACCACCACTAAAGTGGGTTCAGAGCTGAGTGCCGCAAAATAGGAAAAAGGCGCTAGGTTAAAGCTGTCTTTTTCATTAGCGGTTAATATCCATGCGATAGGCCTTGGTAATACGGTTTGGGTGATTAAATGATAGCGCTGATTTGGCGACATTTTTTCGAACTCAAAAATCATACTTAGTTTCTCAATAGAATGCTGATATCTAACATTATTCTTTTTGCATCAATTTGTTAATAGACTTGCCGAAGTTTTGGACTGTGCTAAACCTTAGTTATGGAATCAACAAAAACTTTACCAATAATGGGTAAAGATTAATTTTGATTATAGGGGACAAAAGCATGAGTATATTTGACCATGTTCAATCTCGTTATGATGCTCAGCAAGACGAAGAGATGTCATTAGACGAATACTTGAACCTATGTAAAACGGATGTTGGTGCGTACGCAACGCCTGCTGAGCGCCTGCTAAAAGCGATTGGCGAGCCTAAAATCATAGATACGTCTAAGGAACCAAGGCTGAGCCGTATTTTTTCCAATAAATTAATTAAACAGTATCCAAGCTTTGAATCTTTTTATGGCATGGAAGAAGCGATAGAGAGAATCGTTGCTTTTTTAACACATGCATCACAGGGCTTGGAAGAATCAAAACAAGTGTTGTATTTATTAGGGCCTGTTGGCGGTGGTAAATCTTCTCTTGCTGAAAAACTAAAAGAGCTTATGCAAAGTGTGCCTTTTTACGCGATAAAAGGGTCTCCTGTTTTTGAATCGCCTTTATCAGTATTTGATGTCAGGGAAGACGGCGATATATTAAGCGAAGTATATGGTATTCCAAAACGATACCTTAAAGGCTCTATGTCTCCTTGGGCAACAAAGCGTTTGACTGAGTTTAATGGTGATATTAGTCAGTTTAAAGTTGTTAAGGTTTACCCTTCCATTTTACAGCAAGTTGCGATCTCGAAAACCGAACCTGGTGATGAGAATAACCAAGATATTTCTGCGTTAGTGGGTAAGGTGGATATTCGTAAGCTTGAGTTCTTTGAGCAAAATGATGCGGATGCTTATAGTTTTTCAGGTGGTTTATGTCGAGGAAATAGAGGTATCATGGAGTTTGTTGAGATGTTTAAAGCACCAATTAAAGTGCTGCATCCTCTATTAACTGCTACCCAAGAAGGTAACTACAATGGTACGGAAGGGCTAGGCGGTATTCCCTTTGATGGCATCATCTTAGCTCACTCTAACGAATCTGAGTGGCAAACCTTTAAAAACAATAAAACTAACGAAGCTTTTATCGACCGGGTTTATACGGTGAAAGTACCTTATTGTACTCGAGTCTCAGAAGAGATGAGTATCTATCAAAAACTACTTGAGCATAGCTCTCTAAAATCAGCACCATGTGCTCCTGATACCTTAAAAATGCTTGCTCAATTTACCGTGCTATCACGGGTCAAAGAGCCTGAAAATTCTTCTGTTTATTCAAAAATGCGAATTTATGATGGCGAGTCATTAAAGGATGTGGATCCTAAAGCTAAGTCTCTTCAAGAATATAAAGACGCTGCAGGTGTTGATGAAGGAATGGATGGGCTATCAACTCGCTTTGCCTTCAAAATTTTATCTAAGGTGTTTAACTTTGATCCGATCGAAGTGGCAGCCAATCCTGTGCATCTTATGTATGTCCTTGAGCAACAAATCGATCAAGAACAGTTTGATCAAGAGCGTCATGATAGATATCTAAGAGGCCTTAAAGAATACTTAGCTCCTAGGTATGTCGAATTTATCGGTAAAGAAATTCAAACCGCATATTTAGAGTCTTATTCAGAATATGGGCAAAATATATTTGATCGATATGTAACCTATGCTGATTTTTGGATTCAAGACCAAGAATATAGAGACCCTGAAACAGGAGACATTTTAGATAGAGCTTCGATCAATGATGAGCTGGAAAAAATTGAGAAACCAGCCGGTATTAGTAATCCGAAGGACTTTAGGAATGAGGTGGTTAACTTTGTTTTAAGAGCGAGAGCCAATTACAACGGTAAAAACCCTTCCTGGTTAAGTTATGAAAAACTTAGGATAGTGATTGAACGTAAAATGTTCTCAAATACTGAGGATTTATTACCTGTTATCTCTTTCAGCGCTAAATCATCAACGGAAGATAAAACCAAACATAACGAATTTGTTAAACGTATGGTTAAACGAGGGTATACAGAGAAGCAGGTAAGACTATTGTCAGAATGGTATTTAAGAGTGCGTAAATCTCAGTAAAGAAAACCTTACAGCACCTTCTTTTTAAAGTGGGTGTTGTAAGCCTATTCAAGGTATTGGTTAGATATCAATACCTCTTCTTTAAGCTGCATAGGAGGTGTGCCCATGTCTTATATAATTGACCGCCGCCTGAATGGAAAGCACAAAAGTAGTGTTAATCGACAACGTTTTTTACGCCGTTATCAAAAGCATATTAAAAAAGCGGTTGAAGAAGCGGTTAATGAAAGAAGCATTAAAGACCTTAATCGTGGTGAGCAAATTACCATCCCACAACAAGATATTCATGAGCCTTCTTTTGGACACGGACAAGGAGGCACTGGCTCAATTGTTCATCCTGGTAACAAGGAGTTCAATACTGGGGACCGCATACCTAAACCACCAAGTGGTGGCGGACAGGGGAGTGGGTCAGGAGACGCGAGTGATCAAGGGGAGGGGGAAGATGATTTTGTTTTCCAAATTTCCCAAGAAGAATTTTTAGACTATGTGTTTGAAGACTTAGAGTTGCCTAATCTCTTGCAAAAAGAGCTAAAAGAAATCAAGGAGTTTTCATTAAAGCATGCGGGTATTGTATCTGACGGTACACCCTCTAAGCTCAATATTGTTCGTTCTATGCGTAATGCACAAGCAAGACGTATTGTGATGAGCAAAGGGGCAAGAAGAATGCTTGAGGAAGTAGAAGAGCAGATTGAAGAGATTGAACAAGCTGAAACGGCCTTAAAAGATGAAAAACTGCTCCAAGAGTTATTAGCACAAGCTGAGCAATTGCGTCAGCGTATTGAGAAGACCCCTTTTTTAGATAGCTATGACCTTAGATATAACCATCATGTAAAAGAGCCAAAACCAAGTAGTCAGGCGGTTATGTTCTGTATTATGGATGTCTCTGGGTCCATGACTCAAGAAACGAAAAATATCGCTAAACGCTTTTATATTTTGCTGTATCTATTCTTGCGTCGAAATTATGAAAAAATTGAAGTGGTGTTTATACGTCATCACACCAGTGCAAAGGAAGTGAATGAAGAAGAGTTCTTTTATTCAAGAGAAACCGGGGGAACCATAGTTTCTAGCGCGCTTAAATTAATGGATAAAATAATTCAAGATAGATACCCATCGAGTGCTTGGAACATTTATGCAGCACAAGCATCAGATGGTGATAACTGGGATGATGACTCAGAAACATGCCGTAAAATTATAGAAGAATCTATTATCGATCAGGTTCAATATTTCACTTATATAGAAATTACACCTCGTAACCACCAAAGCTTATGGTATGCCTATGAGCAAGTTCAAAGTATTCATCCAAGCTATTTCTCTATGAGACACATCACTGACTTAACTGATATTTATCCCGTATTTAGAGATTTGTTCCAAAGGAGGTTGCATGAATCAAGCAAAAACTAAGCGAAATTTCTTGTCAACAGGATCTGATTGGACATTTGAATTAATAGAAACCTATGACAAAGAAATTGGCAAAATAGCGGCTGAGTTTGGGTTGGATACTTATCCTAATCAAATCGAGGTCATCAGCTCTGAACAAATGATGGATGCTTATGCGTCTGTTGGTATGCCTTTGGGTTACCATCATTGGTCCTATGGTAAGCAGTTTCTAGACGTAGAGCAGAATTATAAGCGTGGGCGTATGGGGCTCGCTTATGAGATAGTGATTAATTCGTCTCCTTGCATCGCATATTTAATGGAAGAAAATAATATGATGATGCAGGCCTTGGTCATTGCCCATGCCTGTTATGGTCACAATTCTTTCTTTAAAGGTAACTACCTATTTAAAACTTGGACAGATGCAACAGCCATCATAGATTATCTTGTATTTGCTAAAAAATACGTTCAAGAGTGTGAGGAAAAATATGGTATCGAAGACGTAGAGCTCACATTAGACTCTTGTCATGCCTTGATGAACTTTGGCGTAGATAGGTACAAGCGTCCCGTGCCATTATCAGCCGAAGAAGAAAAAGCGAGGGTGACAGAAAGGGAGCACCAACTTCAGCAACAGGTAAATGATCTTTGGCGAACCATTCCTAAATTAGATAAATCCGATGCGGATGAGGATATGAGGGAGTCATTTCCAAGTGAGCCGCAAGAAAACCTCTTATATTTTCTCGAAAAACATGCGCCATTATTAAAACCTTGGCAGCGAGAGCTGGTAAGAATAGTGAGAAAAATGGCGCAATACTTCTATCCGCAAAGACAAACCCAAGTAATGAACGAAGGTTGGGCTTCATTTTGGCATTATACCTTGGTTAATAGCCTTTATGATAAAGGCTTAGTTGAAGACGGTTTTATTCTTGAGTTCCTTCAATCTCATACGAATGTGGTTTACCAGCCTGCGTTTGATTCTCAATATTACTCGGGCATTAACCCTTATGCGTTAGGGTTTGCTATGTACAATGATATTAAACGTATTTGTGAAAACCCAACCCAAGAAGACAGAGATTGGTTCCCGGATTATGTTGATAAACCTTGGCTTGAAGTGCTGGACTTTGCTATGCGTAACTTCAAAGATGAGAGTTTTATTTTGCAGTTTCTATCGCCAAAGTTAATGCGAGACTTCCGTTTCTTCGGCCTTGAAAATGATGTGTTAGATCCTTTTGTTGAAGTAAAAGAAATTCATAATGATGAAGGTTATCGTTTGCTTAGGGATAGGCTTGCTCAGCAATATAATCTGAGTTATCGAGAGCCAAATATACAGGTGCAAAAAGTCAATATTCTGGGAGATAGGAGCCTGGTATTAAAGCACACAATGAATGGTGACCGTCCTTTAAACGAAGATACCGTTGAAGTGCTTAAACACTTTAGACGACTATGGGGTTTTGATGTCAGATTAGAATCTTGGGGAAAAGACGGATTGGTTAAAAGCTATACCTGTACCGAAGAATCTGAATAAACCTTAATTTAACTTCTCTACTAAGCCTTGATTAGCTTAATACTAATCAAGGCTTTTCTTGTATTTAAACCTAGCTTAGCGTATGCCTCTTGCTCTTATGCTTAAGAGTATGATTTCATTTATATTTTGATATCCTGAGTCACTTCTTCATGAACAAATCACATTTAATTCACACCATTAAAAAAATGTTAGAGAAACGCTTTGAAACTGCAGCAACAGCGGCTCACCAAGCCTATGAAGCGGCTACGGATAAAGAGAGTGTTGCAGAAAATAAATACGATACATTTGGATTAGAAGCTTCTTATTTAGCGCATGGACAATCCCAGCGTGTGATTGAATGTGAAAATGATTTAAAACATTTTTTATCGATGACATTTAAAGATTTTAATGAAGATGATGCTATCGCAATGGGAGCCTTAGTTGAGCTTGAAGAAAGTGCAGGTAAGCAGATTACGTGTTTTATTTCTCCTTGTGCTGGTGGGCAGGCCTTTGATTTTGAAGGCAAGAACTGTCTTCTCATTACGCCAAGTTCTCCTTTAGGTCGGGCACTTTTAGGTGCTAATTTAGAGGATGAGGTGAAAGTTACGATAGGCGCTGATACTAAATTCTATGAAATTACCCATTTAAGCTAAGGGTATTGCAAGTGTAAAGTGACGCCTTGTTTGACACTTTTTCCCCATATACCTTTAATGAGTAGACTGAGAAGAGGTAACTTAATCACAGGTTTCTTAGTGTGAATAGGCTGCCTGAGACTTAAGGTAATTGGCATCACTCAGTCATTTATTATTGATAGATCAGGTTCAAAATTTATAGATAAGGCTTCGAGGTTTTGTCTTATGGAATCTGTTCTTTCAAATCTGATCTATCAAATCTGATCTATAGAACCTTAGTATTTTTTTGCATGCAGCATTATAAGGTGGTGCCCTAATCAAGCTTGTTTAGGGGGAAGCTTGTTTAGGGGGAAGCTTGTTTAGGGGGAAGCTTGTTTAGGGGAAGTTTGATCTAGGGGGAGGGTTGAGAGAGATAAGCAAGTTGCAGGTTTTTACTAGCATCTACAGCTCATTTTTTATCAGATAATTTGAATATTTTGCTTTCACATGGATAAAGACTCGAATCCTTTTTTTAGCTGTGTTATTTTGCCCGCCCTTTTTTAATTGAGAGA
The DNA here is from genome assembly GCF_000153025.1 of Marinomonas sp. MED121. GTDB lineage: Bacteria > Pseudomonadota > Gammaproteobacteria > Pseudomonadales > Marinomonadaceae > Marinomonas. Next base: position 510,017 of record NZ_CH672429.1, on the reverse strand, counting down.
ATAGGCTGATACAAAATGATAGCAGGCTTTGATTACGGTACCTCCAATTGCGCAATATCAGCCATAACAGATAACACAGTTGCACACCCGCAAGTGTCATTAGTTGAATTAGAGCAAGGTAAGCCTTTTGTACCCTCAACTTTATATGCGTTAGAGCGTGAACTTATTGTTGAGTCAGTTGCATTAAATATCCAAAACGATACACATAAGTCTGAGTTTCTTCAAAGCCGAAAGAATCAGCTCGCTATGGCGCAAAGAGTAAGGCGTGAAGCGGATATCCAGCAAGATGAGCAAAGTTTATTCTTTGGCCGCGAGGCTTTTGCTCAATACTTGGCACAACCTGATGAGGGCTATTTTGTAAAATCGCCTAAATCTTTCTTAGGGGGAAGTGGCTTTAGAGCAGAATTTATTCACTTCTTTGAAGATGTTGTAACCGCCATGATGCAAAACATTAAGCAGCAAGCTGAGCATACGTTAGGGCAGGAACTTTTGCATACGGTAATTGGCCGCCCTGTAAACTTTCAGGGAATAAACGCAGATAATGCGAACCGTCAAGCGCTAGATATATTATCAATTGCTGCTAAACGTGCTGGCTTTAAATCGGTTGAGTTTTTGTATGAGCCAATTGCTGCAGGTTTAGCCTTTGAGAGTCGATTAGAACAAGATAAAACGGTTTTAGTAGTTGATATTGGTGGCGGTACTAGCGATTGCGCCATGGTGAGAATGGGGCCAAGTTACCGCTCGAACTTAGATAGGTCTGCTGACTTCCTTGGTCATACTGGTGAACGTGTTGGCGGTAATGATCTAGATATTCAACTAGCGGGTAAAAATCTCATGCCTCTTTTTGGTATGGAGTCCAGTTTAAAAAATGGTTTGCCTATGCCTACCCAGGTGTTTTGGGATGCGGTAACAACCAACGATGTTAGCGCTCAAGCAAGCTTTAATAGTTTGCAGACACAGGTGCACCTCGAACAAATGTATCGAGATGCTAAAGAGCCAAATTTGCTAGAGCGTTTTATAAACTTACGTGACGAAAAACAAAATTTTCATCTTGTTAGGGATGCAGAGCAATGCAAGATTGCTTTGTCTGATAAGCTGACTCATACCCTAGATCTTGGCTATATTGAGTCCGGCTTAACCTGTGATGTTTCTCGTGACAGTTATGCGGATCGTATTCAACCACCTTTAACAAAAATGCTGAATCTGATGGAAGACGTGGTTAAGCAAGCGGGCTCCCAACCTGATCTTGTATTTGTCACCGGTGGCTCAGCTCAATCTCCCGTTATTAGAGAAGCAATTGCTCAGCGTCTAGGCAATATTGAAATCTTGGATGGGGATCATTTCGGTAGTGTTGCAGCGGGCTTAGGAGTGTGGGCAAATAATATCTATCGTTAATCAATGATGAGAATCGACCCATTAAGTTAGCGTCAACTTAGCTAACTTAATGGGTCAATATCTAATTCTGTTTTTACTGCCTTGACGCCACAAAACATCATCACTAAATTTCTTAGACCTGTTTCAATATCAAGGGCATGTAACCCCTTAATTGTTTGATCAACTAATGCCATATACCTTTGCATATAGTTTAATGTATTGATGTTATGTCGACTTAAGGCGCTTTCATAAAACGGGATACGTTTATCCCAAATCCTTTGTTTCTGGCATGCCTGTCTGATAGACATACTTGCACTTGCCTGTACTAGCTTATCTAATGTTTGAATTTCACGATTTAGAAGCCAGAGCATGATGTTGTGATCCACACCTTCTGCACCAAGTTGCTGTAAGCAATGAAGTGATTCTTTCACCTTGCCCATGAGTATTCGATCACTTAAATCATAAATAGAATAACGACTACTATCTGAAACTGAGTCGGCAATGGTTTGCTCATCAATTCGACTGCCAGGTCCTTGTATTAAAACCAGTTTTTCAAGTTCTTGAGATAGCGCAAGCAGGTTGCCTTCGTTGCGTTCACAAATAAGAGCAGCAGCATCTCGCGTTAAACTTAGGTCAATGGCACTGGCTCTTTTTTGTAGCCATTGTCCGAGTCGGTTCGCTTCAACTGGCCATATTTGTACAAATACACCTTGAGATTCTAGTTTCGTGAACCACTTAGTCTTTTGTGTACGGCTATCTAATTTAGGTAATGTCAGTAAGATAATATTGTCACTCGTTAACTCATTGCCCAATTGAGTGAGTGCTTTGGTGTGCTTTTCAGACATTTTATCTATCTGAATATCAAACAAACGCTGAGAGGAAAATAAGGACAATGCTTGGTTTTCTTGCAGTACCTCTTGCCAGTCGAACTGGGCGTCGGCAACAAATCTAAGCCTCTCATCTATCCCCTTACTGGGTAATAGCTTACGAATAGAATCACTTGCTTCTTGTATTAATAAAGGTTCATCGCCTGAAATAATATAAATAGGATGAAGTTCTTTATTAATGGTCTGCTCAAGTTGCTCTGCTTTAATTTTCATAGGCTAACAGATGCGTAAGTGAGTAGGTTGATTATAAGGGGGCATAGGCAAGATCACTTACTAGTTGTTTTGCTAAATCATCAGTCATATCAAGCATTTGCTCATTATTATAAGCAAGTACAGTATCGTCACTCGCATCTTGATTTGATAAGGTCCTGGTAACAGTGACTGAACGAGGGCCGTATAAAGATTTGCCTGTTTTGTTACGAATAAAATAGCTGGCTTTTAAGCGTCGTTCTTTTTCTGTGACATCATTATTGCTGGCGGTTGAAAGTACTCTATCTGTATAGGTTATTTTCAGGACTTTTAACTCAAGTACATCATTATCAGTGGTTGAGTTTTCATCTAACAAAGAGACTTTGGCAAGTTTTAATTGTTTTTCTAAAGATTGATCAAAATTTGGCATCCCACTTTCAGACGCCAACTTAAGGGTCATGAGTACTTGTGGAATAGGAAGTTGACCTTTTAGGTGAAAGCCACAAGCGCTAATAAAAAGTGCTAATAAACTAACCACTAAGGTTTTAGACCAGTTTGAAAAAAATTGCGTGAGAAGTTGAGAAAATACCATTTAATTGTCCAAGCAAAGAATGAAAGAGAGTAAGAGGTTTGCCCTTACTCTCTTTGTCGCATTAATTTGCGACGATATTAACAAGTCGACCAGGTACGACGATGACTTTACGAACGGTTTTACCTTCAATGAATTTGATAACGTTTTCATTGGCAAGCGCAAGTGCTTCAATTTCATCATTGGTTGCATTGGCAGAAACAGACATCTCAGCACGCTTCTTACCTAATACTTGAACAACGATCGTTAGCTCATCTTTAATCAATGCGCTTTCATCAACGGTTGGCCAAGGCGCATCAACGACGTTAGTGTCATGGCCCAGTGCTCCCCATAACTCGTGTGAGATATGTGGCACGATCGGAGAAAGACATAAGGTCGCAGCTTCTAAGGCTTCTTGTTCTACCGCTAATCCAAGCTCTGATTTGTCTTCGTATTTACTGATTTCATTACACAGTTCCATAAGCGCAGCAATAGCCGTGTTGAAAGTCTGACGACGTTCAATATCATCCGTTACTTTAGCAATGGTTTCGTGTGTCTTACGGCGTAATGCTTTTTGATCTGAGGTTAGTTTGCTGGTATCAAGCTTACCCACTGTACCTGCATTATTATGACGATAAGCCAAGGCCCATAATCGGCGTAGGAAACGCGATGATCCGTCAACACCCGCATCGTTCCACTCAAGTGATTGCTCCGGCGGTGCAGTGAACATGATAAATAGACGTACTGTATCAGCGCCGTACTTCTCAATCATTTCTTGAGGATCCACTGTGTTGCCTTTAGATTTAGACATCTTAGTACCATCTTTATTCACCATACCTTGAGTAAGAAGGCGTTTAAATGGTTCGTTAGATGTTACTAGACCCGCATCACGAAGTAGTTTGTGGAAAAAACGAGCATAGAGTAAGTGCAAGATAGCATGCTCAACGCCCCCAATGTATTGGTCAACAGGAAGCCAGTAGTTTGCTTCTTCTGTTAGCATCATCTCATCACTTTCAGGGCTGCAATAACGAGCATAATACCAAGAGGATTCCATAAAGGTATCAAAGGTATCTGTTTCACGTTCTGCTTGCATGCCATCAAATTCAATGGCAGAGAACTCAGGGTTGTTTTTGATCGGTGAATTAACGCCATCCATCACAACATCTGTTGGAAGTTCAACAGGAAGTTGATCTGCAGGAACGGTTTTAACTTCGCCATTTGGCATGTTGATCGTAGGGATTGGTGTTCCCCAATAACGCTGACGGCTAACACCCCAATCACGTAGGCGGAAGTTAACTTTAATGTCACCTATCCCTTGGGTCTTCATCCATTCACTGACCGCTTTAAATGCTGCGCTGAAATCTAAACCATCAAATTCACCAGAATTACATAACACACCTTTTTCAGTGTAAGCGGCTTTTGTTAAATCAAACTCTTCGTCAGCGGCTATGATTACTTGTTTGATTGGCAGGCCGTAGGCATTAGCGAATTCAAAATCTCTTTGATCGTGTGCAGGGACAGACATGACTGCGCCTGAGCCGTAATCCATCAAGACAAAGTTAGCGGCGTAAACAGCAATTTCTTCACCGGTAATAGGATGAATGGCTTTAAAGCCAGTATCCATACCTTTTTTCTCCATTGTTGCCATGTCGGCTTCAGTTGTGGAAGTCTTCTTACAGTCAGCAATAAAGTTCGCAAGCTCTGGATTTGTTTGAGCTGCTTCTAAGGTAAGAGGGTGCTCTGTTGCTACTGCCATGTAAGTCACGCCCATAATGGTGTCAGGGCGTGTTGTGTAAACACTGATTCTATCTTCGAGCTTGTCACCTTTGCCTTTAATAGCAAAGCTGAACTCTAACCCTTCAGAACGACCAATCCAGTTACGTTGCATGGCTTTAACTTTTTCAGGCCATTCATCTAATTGGTCTAGGTCGTCTAATAATTCTTGAGCGTAATCCGTGATACGAATAAACCACTGTGGAATCTCTTTTCTTTCGACAGTTGTGCCACAACGCCAGCAACCACCATCTTCAACTTGCTCATTGGCTAGTACCGTCTTATCGTTCGGACACCAGTTAACGGCAGACGTTTTTTTGTAGGCCATGCCTTTTTCAACTAGTTGAGTAAAGAACCATTGCTCCCAGCGATAATACTCTGGTGTACAGGTTGCAATCTCTCTGTCCCAATCATAGCCAAAACCCAGTTGCTTCAACTGATCCTTCATATAGGCTATATTTTCTTTAGTCCACTTAGCTGGCGCTGTTTTGTGCTTAATGGCAGCATTCTCAGCCGGTAGGCCAAAAGCATCCCAACCCATAGGTTGAAGGACGTTTTTACCTTGCATGCGCTGATAGCGAGAAATAACATCGCCAATGGTATAGTTACGTACATGACCCATGTGAAGTCGCCCACTTGGGTAAGGGAACATGGAAAGGCAATAAAACTTCTCTTTACTGCTATCAGCAACAGCTTTAAAGACCTTGTTTTTATCCCAGAATGACTGAGCGGAAGTTTCAATGTTTTGCGGATTATATTGTTCTTGCATGACGGTAAACGTGTCCCAGTTTGGCTTGATATAACGCTTTTGTTATCAGCCTAATGTTAATTATCAATAGAGTTGTAAATTGTGAGCTATTTTATATAGATGAGGCAGTAAATAGAAGGCACAAGAGGGTCTAGTTATGAAATCAGATAAAAAAGAGAGCAAAACAGACAGCGGATTAGTCGAAGAGACAAAAAAAACCATCGAAGCCGCAAAATCTTGGGTCATTGAAGATGTGCATTTTGCGTCAGCCTATTGGCATCATAAAATGGGATACATGGAAGCTTGGGTATCTGCCCATTGGCATCTAGTGCTTGAAAAAGGTCATGACGCATTAGAAGACCTTGAGGAAATAGAGGATTTAGGTTTGTTATGGCTAGTCGACCATGTCAATCAGAATCCGGTGCCTTTAGCTCATTGTCATACGGCAGGAAGTCCATGCTTACCTGATGAATATTTATGTATGTCATGTAGTCAAGTTCAACGTTTGGATGTAGAGCAAGAGTTAGAAGTTTGTTCCAATTGTGGCTATGGTGTTTTTTCTAATCATAAGAAAGTAGACATTGATGATAAAAATTGATCGCTAAAACTTATAGTAATGAGTTACATGAGTTCAGATTATGAGCTCGCTTTGACAAAATTAAGAACAATCTCAACAAATCAGCTATCTGGTTTGCACTTTTCTACTCCCCTATATTATTCTTGCCGCGAAATAAGTTTCAAGGATAGAAACTTTCTTGCTAAAAAATCCGCATTTCCTGCTATTCAATATCCTTGAATTTAGTCTATTTCCGCTTTAGCTCATTTCAGTTCAACTCGCTTGAAACTTTATGTGCCTATTTGAATTAACTCTGTGCACCTAATTTGATTAGGTGATTTCACGTCTTACAAGATCCCTGTTAATAAGGATATAAAATATGAAAACAGGTAACCCTAAGGATATAGATATTGTCTCCAAGCGAGCCATTAGCTCTAACCTAAAGGAGAAAGGCTTTTTTTCTCCCACTTTTATTCTATCTATTGTCGGTTTATGCATTATTTGTCTTTTAAGTATATTTTTACCTGAAATGGCTAAGCATGTTTTTGAAAACAGCCGCCGTTGGTCTGTTATTAATCTAGATTGGCTTTTTGTGAGCTTAGCTAACCTATTCTTGTTGGTGACCATTGTATTAGCGCTTTCACCTTTAGGTAAAAAGCGTCTAGGCAATCAAGCAAAGGAATATTCTAACCTAGCTTGGTTTTCTATGATTATCACGACTGGGTTTGGGCTGACATTAGTGTTTTGGGGGGTGGCAGAGCCAGCCGCCTTCTACTCTGATTGGTGGGGAGCGCCTTTAGGACAAACACCTAAGACGCCAGAAGCGGCTCCCTTGGCATTGGCTGCTAGCCTTTATCATTGGGGGCTTCATCCTTGGGCAATGTATGCCATGATGGCTTTAGCTGTGGCCTACGCTACATATAATTTAGGGTTACCACTTAAATTAAGTTCTGCGTTCCAACCATTATTAGCAGGCAGATTTGCCAAGCCGATTGGGTCGATTATCGATTCACTCGCAGTTATTGCTACTTTGTGTGGTGTCGCAACGACAATGGGCTTAGGAGCAAGGCAGGCGAGTAATGCTTTATCTCATTTGTATGATATTCCCAACACATTATTGAGCCAAAGTGCGGTGATTATTTTGGCAAGTATTCTGCTTGTTATCATTTTGCAAAAAGGCATAAATAAAGGCATCAAGCGCTTTAGCTTAATTAACTTGGTGTTACTACTCGTGTTCGCTTTTATCTTATTTTTGGTAGCGGATATGTCAGGTGCGCTGTCTCTAATGCTTTCAACGCCTCAAGTTTATGCTGAAAATTTTGTTGCTATGAGTCTTTGGGATGATCGCTCAGATACAAAATTCTTCCATGGCTGGACTGTTTTTTATTGGGTCTGGTGGTTTTCATGGGCTCCTTTTATCGGTATTTTCATCGCAAAAATTTCGCAAGGTAGAAGTATTCGTGAGTGTGTTTTTGCCGTCGTGGTTGTACCTACAATCTTTACCTTTATCTGGTTTAGTATCTTGGGGGGAGTGGGCTTAGATCAGTTATTAAATAATGTGGGAAGTATTTTAACGCCTCGCTTATCTCCTTCAACGGCTCTATTTCAAATGTTAGCGATTTTACCACTGTCACAGTGGTTATCTTTATTGGGTATTTTGCTGGTTTTATTTTGCTTTGTTTCAACCTCAGATACCTCGCTCTATGTGATTAATAAGTTGACCAGTGATAACCCTGATTCAACGAATAAACTAGTCACGCAATTCTGGGTGCTAGTCCAAGGTGTCGTTGCTTTAAGTTTGTTAGCGTTTGGTGGTAAAAAAGCCTTGGAGTCGGTTCAATCCGCCTCTTTAATGATTGGTGTGATTATGTGTGTGCTGCTTTTAGTGGCAAGTGTGATTTTTATCTATAATTTGAAGCGAAAATAATATGCGACAACCACAGGTCTAGGCCTGTGGTTGTCATTAGCTAAATTAGTGTTTAGCCGTGGTTTTTATTTTCCCAACAAAAGTGTAATAGGCTAAATAACCAAGTATCAGGCTTATTAAAAGACTAAAGAAAAGTAAGTTGCCATAGTGCACGTACGGGGTGATCCCTTTAAGTAGTTTTACTTGGGTCGTTAGGCTTGTTTGTGTGAACTGAGGGAGCTGATCGATAATCCTACCCTTCTCATCCATCACGGCTGTTACCCCTGTATTGGTTGCTCTAATTAAGTAGCGTCCCGCTTCCTTCGCTCTAAATTGCGCAATTTGTAGGTGTTGTAATGGGCCAATTGATTCACCAAACCAACCGTCGTTACTGACTGTCAGGAGCAAATCACTGTCTCTTACCATATTTCTGACGAGTTCAGGATAGACAATTTCATAACAAATAAAGCTAGAGATTGCCCATTCGCCAATTTGCATACTTGGTTGGTTTGCTTCACCTTTTTTAAAAGATGTCATAGGTTGGCCGAAAATATCAAAAATAGGCCCCATCCATTCTTGAAATGGAATGTACTCGCCAAAAGGAACAAGCTTCTGTTTTAGGTAAAGGCCAAAACCGTCACCAAGCGTCCATAAACCATTGTAAAAGTTACCTTGCTCTATTGGTTTGCCTGGAACTTGGGTGAGTACGGGCACGCCGGTAATGAGGCTGGTGTTACTTTGTTTCAGGATTGAATCAAACTCAGCTAAATAAGGCTTTACTTGATGATGTAGATAGGTAATTGCCGTTTCTGGCCAGATGATCAGATCACTATCAAGATGCGCTAAACTGGTTGATTGATAATAATTAAGAGTAGGGCCCGCATTTTCAGGTAACCATTTCTCATCTTGTTTAATATTACCTTGTATGAGAGTCGTTTTTAGACTGGCCATTTCTTGCGTAAATTTGATCGGAAAATGGGTCAGATATGAGCCTGTTCCCCAAAAAACGACAAGCATAACTAGAATAAAGGACTGTTTACGAATACCTTCAATAAAAAGGCTAGCGATGACGGTATAACTCATAATCGCGATAGCACTTAGTAACCAAATTCCACCGTAAGAAGAAAGTTCAAAAGCCCAAGTATTATGTAAGCTGTAACCTGGTAGCAACCAGGGAAAGCCAGTAAAGAGTGTACTTCTTAGATACTCACAGAATAAAAGGGATACGCTGAAAAGGAGTGTAATAGGCCAGTGTTTAAGATATGACTTAAGTTGCCAAGTTAAACTAAAAGCGAGCCCATAGAAGCTGGCTAAAAGGCAAACAAATGTGAGAGTAATTAAGAGTGAGAGAAAAAATCCGATTTGGCCGTAAGTAGCGATACTGACATAGATCCAAGAAATTCCTGCCCCAAAAAAGCCTAGCCCCAAAAAGAAACCTGTCTTTATTGCCGTTTTATGGTTTTTTGCACGACTAAATAATAACAAGCCTGAAATCAGAGTAACGGCGTAGGCTGGCCAAATATTATAAGGGGCAAAAGCAAGTACACCGCACATGCCTGCCAGAGTTGCGACAAGATATCGTATCTTGCCGCCATACTTTTCAGTAACAAGGTGCATAAACTTTGTATACCTGTTTAAGGCTAAGAAGCGGTTTTGGTGGATAAGGTTTGAACGTCCATGTTTGGTAATCGTTTAAGCGAAGTCTTCTGCTTCAGGCAGTCTGACTTGGAGTGTTTTTACACGACGACCATCGGATTTGACGACGGTGAATTGAATATCATCAATTGCGATTTCTTCACCTCGGCTTGGCACATGACCAAACTGTTGTACTATGATGCCACCGATTGTATCGAATTCTTCTTCGCTAAACTGTGTTTTAAAGTATTGGTTAAAGTCTTCAACGGCATATAAAGCTGGTACATGATAGGTGCCTGGTAACTCTAGTTTTTGCACATCTTCGTTTTCAAGCTTATCTGTCTCGTCTTCAATCTCACCAACGATTTGTTCTAACACATCTTCAATGGTGACCAGCCCAGAGACACTGCCATATTCATCAAGCACGATGGCCATATGGTAACGCTTAGTACGAAACTCATTGAGTAAAACGTTTAGGCGTTTACTTTCTGGGATGAAGTTTGCTTCTCTGAGTCTTTCTAGAAAATCATCGTTTGTGATTTCACCTTCATTAAAAAGAAGAGGAAGTAGGTCTTTAGCGAGAAGCACCCCAAGTATTTCATCTGAGTCTTCGCCTACTACAGGAAAGCGAGAGTGAGAGGAATCAATGATTTTTCTTAAGGTGGTTTTTGGATCATCATCTGATTTTACTACCACCATTTGAGATGGCGGAATCATGATATCCCGAACTTGCACTTCGGATACTTCAAGTGCGCCTTCAATAATTGTAAACGCGTCCTTATCAATGACTTCAGATTGAACTGATGCTTCAAGTAGATTGATAATATCTTTTCTACTCTTAGGTTCGTCATTAAAAGCCTGACTTAGGCGCTCAAACCAAGATTTTGGTTGCTGATCGTTTGAGGGACTCGATCGGTCTTCGCTCATAGTAGTCTGATCTCACTCATTTATCAGATAGGGGTTAGGAATATCCAATTGCCCGAGTATGCTTATTTCTAAGCTTTCCATTTCTTGCGCATCATCTTCCTTTATATGGTCAAATCCACGCAAATGCAAGGTCCCATGAATAACCATATGAGCCCAGTGATGAAATAGTTTTTTATTTTGTTCTACCGCCTCTTTTTCGACCACCTGACGGCAAATAACCAAGTCACCTAATAAAGGTAATTCTATGCCATCTGGTACCTCAAAAGGAAAGGAGAGAACATTGGTCGATTTGTCCTTGCCTCGGTATTGATGGTTTAAATTTTGGCTTTCTTCTTCGTCAACAATACGAACTGTTAATTCAAAACAGGTATCATTTTGAGGTAGGGCAGGTTGAATCCATTGCATAAAATCTGCTTCACTCGGTAGGCCTTTTGTGTCCTGGCTAGCGAGTTGCAAATCAAGATCTAGATTGTCCATTTATGAATTATCACCTGCATTAAGTTGTTCTAATTTCTCTTGTTGCGCTTTGATGTTTGCGGCTTTTTTTTCTGCTTTTTCAATTTCTTGCTCTTCATCAAAAGCATCGTAAGCTTCAACAATACGCTGAACTAGAGGGTGTCTTACCACATCAATAGAACTAAATTGGGTCATGCTAATCCCTTTCACACCATCAAGTACATGCATGGCATGGGCAAGGCCAGAGGAGGTGCCTCTTGGTAGGTCGATTTGGGTTCTATCACCGGTAATCACAGCCGTCGAACCAAATCCAATACGAGTCAAGAACATCTTCATTTGTTCACGCGTTGTGTTTTGTGACTCATCCAGAATAATGAAGGCATTATTAAGAGTACGACCACGCATGAAGGCAAGAGGGGCAATTTCAATGACATTTTTTTCGATCAGTTTATCAACCAGTTCAAAACCTAACATCTCATATAGGGCGTCATAGAGAGGGCGTAAATATGGGTCTATTTTTTGAGTTAGATCACCTGGCAAGAAACCGAGTTTCTCGCCGGCTTCAACTGCCGGTCGCACCAGCATTATGCGCTCAACTCTATCGCTTTCTAATGCTTCAACAGCACAGGCAACAGCAAGGTAGGTTTTACCTGTACCCGCAGGTCCAATACCAAAGTTGATATCATTTTGGCGGATTTGCTTAACGTACCCTTGTTGATTTCGGCCTTTTGCTTTGACATGAAGCTTTCGTGTTTTGATTGTTTGAAAGGCAGGTGTTGATTCTTTTGAAGACAGGGCCTCAACGGCTGATTCTTGTAAAAATAAATGTATCATTTGCGGGCTTAAATCAGCCTCGACCAGTGCTTCGCGATACAAGTTTTCTAGCAAGGTTTTACAGCTTGATAGGGCTTTTTGATCTGAGCCGCTGATGGTGAAAAGTTCGCCACGATAACGAATCTCAACATCAAGTCTCTCTTCAATTAGCTTCAGATTACTGTCTAATTGGCCACATAAATTGGCAAGTGCTGCAGCCTGAGCTGGCTGCAGTCTAGTATGTAAGGTTGTGAGTGTTTCCAAGGGTTACCTTAAAGCAAAATTGAGTGAAAGAATTTAATTAAGTTTAAACTCTAATTCTAGTTCAGAGCTGATCATCTCACCTAATAAAGAATTTGGATAAGCATTGGTGATAATGACATCTGCAAACTTACCCACTAATTGAGGCTCAACCGCAGAGAAGTTTACGATACGATTATTTTCAGTTCTACCTTGCATTTGACCTGGGTCTCTTGGAGAGTAGCCGCTAACCAATATGCGTTGTGTTGACCCTATCATTGCCTGGCTATAGTCATAAGCATGTTGCTTAATGCGACGTTGTAAAATAGCTAAACGCTGCTTTTTAACGTCCTCAGAAATATTATCTTCTAAATCAGAGGCCGGTGTGCCTGGGCGCTGGCTATAAATGAAGCTAAAGGAGTGGTCGAAACCAATTTCTTGAATCAAGTTCATGGTATCCATGAAGTCTTGGTCAGTTTCACCCGGAAATCCGATAATGAAATCTGAAGAAAGGCTAATACCAGGACGTGCTTCTTTAATACGGTTGATTTTATCAATATAAGATTGTCTATCATGGCCACGTTTCATGGCTTTAAGAATATTATCCGCGCCACTTTGTACTGGGAGATGAAGATGGCTAACCAGTTTCGGAATATTTCTGAAGGCTTCAATCAAACTATCAGTGAACTCAACCGGATGAGAGGTGGTGAATCTGATACGTTCAACCCCATCAATTTGAGCAATAGCACTAATCACATCGGCTAAATCTGATTCTGTGCCTTCATTGTCAACGCCTCGATAGGCGTTGACGTTTTGACCTAATAAATGGATTTCACGCACACCTTGTTCTGCAAGTTGCATGACTTCCACGAGAATATCAGTAAAAGGTCGGCTGACTTCTTCTCCACGAGTATAAGGCACGACACAGAAAGTACAGTATTTACTACAACCTTCCATGATAGAGACGAACGCTTCTGCGCCTTCTACTTTCGGTGCTGGTAAGTGGTCAAACTTTTCAATCTCAGGGAAGGTAACATCCGTGATTGGAATTGAATTGGCAGCAGCATCGACCATTTCAGGAAGCTTATGTAATGTTTGAGGGCCAAAAATCATATCAACATGTTTGGCTCTCTTACGAATAGAGTCACCTTCTTGGCTGGCAACACAGCCACCCACACCAATTTTTAAATCTGGGTTCTTATCTTTTAGCTTTTTCCAGCGACCTAATTGGTGATAAACCTTATCTTGTGCTTTCTCTCGGATAGAACAGGTATTTAAAAGCAATACATCTGCTTCTTCCGCGTTATCGGTAAGCTCCATTTCGTGACTATCGCCAAGTAAATCAGCCATGCGAGATGAATCATATTCATTCATTTGGCATCCATGGGTCTGGATGAAAAGTTTTTTTGCCATTGTGTTGTTAAGAACCGTGCAATTAATCTTAAAAAGGTGTCAGTTAGACTTGGACGACATTATATGGAGCTTTGCATGAGAAACCTAGACTTGAATTCTAATCAGTGCATTTTTATTAAGTCAGCACTTTGTCTCTAGCCTTTAAAAAGAAAGATTCGCCTAGGCTAAGTAAAAAAATATTACGGTTAGAAAGCTTATGTTTGTTTATGTCTTAGTTCGTAGGAAAAAGCGGCAAAGCTGGCTGTTAAGTTCTAATCTTGATTAAAGATATTAGGAGTAATGCGAGATAACTCCTTGGTTTGTATTCTATGAGGGAGCTTGTATGGGACAATTTGTTTGTAAAGAGTTCTCCTCTTTAGAGCAAGAGCTTAAAAATGACCTTTTGGAGTGTTATCAAGAAGCCCAGTTAGAAATCGAAGAGATTATTAATAGCATTGAAGATGAAGGGTTTGAATTTGAGAAGCTTGATACACTTTTTCGCTCCTTACATAGTATGAAAGGAAATTGCTCTGTTTGTTTTTTAGATCCCTTGGTGGATGTTTTACATAAACTCGAAGAAATTGTTGATGGTATGCGTGGTCGCTATATTGAATATCGGACATCATTAGGCGAGTTAACTAATGTCGTGTTGGAAGAAGTGGGTGAGATTTTAAAGCAATTATTCACATCACATATTGCTGAAGATGAAATGTTAGAGATGTTAAGAGTTAACTTAACTGATCTTTATGCGTTAGAAGATGATGCCTTAAGGGGCGATAAAGCAGAAGATATCCTTTCCCTTGTCGAACATTCAAAAACAGATGAAATAGAAACGGAAAGTGAAAGCGACGACCTGTTAATTAAGGCTGAATTTTCTGAAGCGCAAAGTCAAGATATTGAACAATTTAGAGCGCTTTCTGCCAAGCTCAATCGTTTACTAGGCTATTCTCCTGAACGGGGGGAACGTATTTTAAAGTTATGTTTACTGATTAATCATGGATTACATAAGCCTGTCGATAAAGCGCAACTCAGCGCTGCCGCCTATATGCATGGAATGGGAAGGGCGCTCGTTTTAAAAGCGCAAGATGATGAAGAGGCAAGGCTAATTGCAGAAAGAAATCATCCTATCGTCGGGGCTAAATTATTGAGTAAACATCCTGGCTGGGAGGAGGCCGTTGAAATGGTTAAAGCCCATGAAGAGCGTTTTGACGGGACAGGTTTTCCTGAAGAATTAGTTGGATCTCTCATTCCCGCTGGGGCCTTCGTACTGTCAATGGCGGTCAAGTTTATTGATACCGTTTGGGGGGCATCCGCAGGGGATTATAAACGTAGTGCAATGAAGGCAGTGCAAACGGTTAACTTTGAAAGTGGTAAACAGTTCCCTCCTCACCTGATTGATGCATTTAATCAAGCTATTCGAAAAGTCTTAGTGGCTAAAAACAAATAAAAAGCTCAGCTAATGTATGACCAAAAGCTGAGCTTAAGTTGTCATTTACCTAAATAGGTTATTAATTAAAGAGACTCATTCGGCTCCGCTTCTTGCTCGACGAGATCTTTTGTTAATTTATCTACCAAAGACTGTTTTAACGTCAATTGTTGTTGTAGTGATTCAATTCTTTCCCTTAGTACAGTCTGTTGTTTATTTGATTCTGCCAAAGCTGATTGCTCTTGAGTGAGCTTAGTTTTGTTGGCTTCAAGCTGGGCTGAAAGTTTTGCGATTTCATTTTTCAATTGAGACTCAGTGTCTGCGTTATTTAGTGCCTCAATTAATTCAACAATCATTTCGGTTTGAACACGAGGTGGCTTATCTCTAAAGTCTGAATCATTAATCGCCTTAGAAATACTGAGTAAACGGTTTTCAATTTCTAATGCAACCGCTTCAAATTTAAGATTAGATGTCGCTCTTAGTTGCTTCACTTCACTGGCGACTTGAGTGGTGTGGTTTATCTCAAATTTCACCTTTTCAGTCATTGTTTTGATCAGGGCTTGGTTTCTTGCGTTATTTTCTACTTCACTGGTAGCCAGTACTAATTCAGCTTTTGCTTTGTTGTAACTAATGGGGGCTAAGGTGGCAATGCCGCCTTTTTTAAGTTGTGCGATTTCAAGCTCAAGGGGTTCAATATTGACTTTGAGTATGACTTTAACTTCTAGGGCTTTTGCATCATTTAAAAATTCTACCTGCTTGTTTTGAGCATCACCTATGTCATTGTCCGCGACATACTCAAATAAATCTTCATAGTCAGATTTCACGCTTGTGTAGTTTTGCTTGAAATACTTATCCGCCTCTATGCTCTCTAGATAGGCCATTTGATCAATGGCGTCAGCTA
The DNA here is from genome assembly GCF_000153025.1 of Marinomonas sp. MED121. GTDB lineage: Bacteria > Pseudomonadota > Gammaproteobacteria > Pseudomonadales > Marinomonadaceae > Marinomonas. Next base: position 494,226 of record NZ_CH672429.1, on the reverse strand, counting down.
AAACCGTATCTGCTTTTTCTTTTAATTCTAATAACTTGGCATACTTAGTTTTTACAATAGCCAGCTTTTCATTAAACTCATCAGCATAGGTGCCTGATGAGAAAATTGAAAAATCTTTAATTGCTTTTGCAGGGTCTTCTGAAAAATCCCCATAAACATCAACCGCATCTTCCCAAGCGCTCAAAGTATCCTTGTAAATACTTTTGGAATAGAGGGCCAGAGGTTCTACATCTTTTAGGTTTTTAAGCCACAATTCATAATCACTTTTTGCTGCCTGATAGACTGTTTCAGCTTGAACACTCTCATCGACAGGAGAGATGCTGCCAGCAACTTCGGCTGGCTTTGTACTTGAACTACCGCAAGCAACAAGGGTGGTGCCTGTGATAAGAACCAAGGCACATTTTTGAATTCTGTTCATGTTATATCCCTAATAAAGACAAATTATTTGGTTGATTAAGCTAACGTTATCATTCTACTTACAAGATTAAAAATGCTAACGTCGTTTTTATTGATTGTGATGGGTATGTCAAAAAATAGTGGACTCATTTTTTATCCTTACTTTAAAGGTATAAGCTTTTATGCAGAAGGTGAAGGGGCCTGTTAAGGCTATTTCGATGTGTTTTCAATTCGTTACATTAGCTAGGGAAGCTGAGAATAAGTCCTCCCGCCTCAGCGTGTGGATAAAAGCCTCTAGATTTATGGCGAGGGGCGCAACTTAATAGTTATTCTATTGATAAGGTCCTCAACCTAAAGATAGGGCTATTAGACCACGCCCTTCGGGTCTTTCAGAAAAAATGTCACTCTTCGTTGTCCCTTCTTGAAAGGTACCTACATTACTTCAAAGTGACGCCTTGTTTGACTCTTTTTCTGATAAGACTGAGAAGAGGTGACTTAATCGCAGTTTCCCTAGTGATTAGTTTGCTTCATTGATATGGGGGTCACTTGAATTTGTGACGACATGTTAAAAGTTCAAGGAAAAGTTGCTAGGTGTATTTAAGGAAGCTAAACAGCAGAATAAGCTTTGTTCTTGCTTAAAAGGGGCAAACAGCAATAAATTTTAGCCAAGCTGTTGTAAATGGATGATTGAACTCAAGCCGATAGGCATGTAAATGCAGGCGCTCATCCGCGGGACTAGATAAAGCATCATAAAACTCATCACCTAAAATGGGGTGAGACATACTTTGCATATGGACTCTTAATTGGTGAGAGCGGCCAGTAATAGGAAAAAGTGCCACATGGCTATGAATGCTGCCAGGTGGTGTTTTTAATTTTTTCCAATGGGTGGTTGCCGCTTTTCCCCACTCTCTGTGGACGATTTGTCTAGGACGATTAGGCCAGTCACAAATTAAAGGCTTATTAACCACGCCTTCTTGAGCAAGCACCTTGCCTCTTAAAATAGCGCGATACTCTTTCTGCACTCGTCTTTCACGAAAATGTTCAGATAAACGCTTATGACTTTCAAGGGTTTTAGCGACTAATATCAAACCAGAGGTGGCGAAATCAAGACGATGCACCGCATGGGCTTCACCAAATAAGCATTGAGCTCTATGGGTAACACTGTCTTGTTTTTCGGGGCCACGACCTGGCACGGATAAAAAGTTCGCGGGTTTATTAATAACCGCGAACCATTCATCTTCATACAAGATCTCTAGCGACAAAGGGGTTGGCATAAATTAAGGTTTGGTGGTCAAGATGATACGAATAGCGTCTAACCTAATCTGGCAATCATCAATTCGAGAAATGCCATCTTGTAAGTTGTTTTCTAGTTGTTCAACATCTTCATTCTTTATTAGCCTGTTTTGCTTTTGAAGCTCAATAAGTCTGTCTATTTCACCTTGCCACTTTCTCTGATATTGCTGTTTAGCTTGGGCAATAATAGGACGGGCTTGTTCGTAGGCATTTAACTGGTGGTTTTGTAATAACTCAATCAGGTCTTTTCTAAGGGCAGCCACCCATTGCTCAGCAACACGGTTAGGGACACTTTCTAAGCGATCTGCCCACTTTTCAGGGGTGAACTGACTATGCAGAAACTTACCGTTAGCATCAGATAATTGCCAAATAGGTGTCATAGGTAATGACTGGCTTAATTTAAGCCTTGGATGAGCACTGGCTTCAATAACAAACAGACTTTCTACCAATACCGTGCCTTCAGGAAGTGCTGCAATTGGCATAGTAGAGGCAGTTAAACGGCTTGAATCAAAGGTTTGAACTTCATCCATTAACATGGAGATTAAAGGGTGCTCCCAAGTAGCAAAAGCAACATCTTCACGTTGGCTTGCTTTGCGACGGTTAAGCACTAGGGTCTTACCTTCTTCTTCAATTCCTGGCAATGCTTCTAACATCATGTCGGTGGAAGGTCGAATAAACCATTCACTGTCGTCGCCTTCTTTTTCAATGCGATCAGTATGAATGTTAAAAGCATGGGTGACTTTTTCGATATATTCGTTTAGCCCAGCTGATGCATTTTCTTCAATCTCTTCAATTAAAGCTTTTGCTTTTTCTGGACGACAAGAGGTCATTTCTAAAAGGCGATTACGGCCTTGCTCAAGCTGTATTAAAAGCGCTTTGTGATAGGCTTTTGCTTCCTCAATTAAAGTAATGTCGTCATCATTGCCCTGTAAGAAGCTGTTTAGACTCTCTTTAAAGGTATTATTTACCTTGTCGCCACAAGGTGTGGTATGGCAAAACGCGTTAAGTGCTTGGTGATACCATTGGAATAGCCTTGCCTGTACCGTGCCTTCAATGAAAGGAACGTGGATTTTTACATCTTGGGTTTGACCTAAACGGTCTAGACGGCCAATACGCTGTTCCAGTAAGTCAGGGTGTTCGGGTAAATCATACATGACTAGGTTGTGGCTAAACTGAAAGTTTCTGCCTTCACTGCCGATTTCTGAGCATACTAAAATTTGTGCCCCTTCAGGGTCAGCAAAATACGCTGCTGCTCTGTCCCTATGGATAAGAGACATTTGTTCATGAAAATCAGCGCTTTGAAAGCCAGCAAAGGTAAGCTGCTCACTCAACCATTGAGCCATATCTGAGTTATGACAAATTATAAGAACTTTATCTGCTTGGCATTCTAAGAATTCTTTTAACCATTCCCAGCGCGGATCTTCGCCCCATTTAGCTTGCTCTAAACTGTTTTGAGGGAAGACAGAGTCTTTGCTAAACGTATGATTAGGGTGAGATTCAAGAGGATAGCTGGTCAAGATACGTGTTGGAAAACCACCAATCGCAGCACGGGTATTACGGAAAACTTCGCGCCCCGTACCATGCCTATCAATAAGCCAGCTTATGGCATCTTGTATTGCCATAGCAAAAGCGTCGCCTGCTTGCTGAGTTAATACCTGATACCATTCTTTTGAACTCACTTCGCTTAAATAAGGTGCGAACCACTTTTCCCAATCTGGGGCAGTTTCAGGCGCTTTACCTTGGCTTAATGGCAGTAGTTGTTCTGCTAATAATGCTGCTTGTTTAAAGTCAGATTGTTGCTCTTGGTATTGATCAAAGCTGTGGTAACTGTCTGGATCTATGAGTTGTAAACGAGAGAAATGCTCCATTTCCCCCGTCTGTTCAGGTGTTGCACTCAATAAAAGTAGTGATTCTGATTTAGCCGCTAATGCGGCGGCAATTTGATAGCCATTGCTTGGTGCTTCAGGGCTCCAGCTTAGGTGGTGAGCTTCATCTATGATCACCATATCCCATTCTGCACTAAGCATTTGTTGAGCGGCTTTTGAGTTACCTGCAACCCAGTCAATTGGTGCAATGACAAGCGGTTGTTCTTCAAAGAGGTTAGCCTCTTCATCCCAATTCTCTTCATAAGCCGCTTCATTAATTAATGAAAAATGCTGATGAAAACGGCGTAGCATTTCCACTAGCCATTGGTGCTGTAAATTAGTTGGCGTCAGAATAAGAGCGCGCTTACATAAACCATTTAGCATTCTGTGGTGAAGAATTAGTCCCGCTTCTAATGTTTTACCCATACCCACTTCATCACATAAAAGTGCGCGAGCTTTAGGGCGGTTAGCAATATCATGGGCAAGATAAATTTGGTGTGGCAGGAGCTCTGCCTTTAAGCCCATTAAACCTCTCACATCAGAGGTGGCTAATTTAGATTGGTGGTTAAGTGTCTGATGGCGCAAATCAAACCACATACGTTTTGCAGGCGACAAAGATAAAAGTGCATCAATTTCATTTTTATCGTTACGAGGAAATTGAATGATGGATTCTTCAATCCAATCATCACCAATAAAATATTCAACTAAGCCGTCAATTTCACGTACTTCTTCGATAACGAAGGCCTGATCTTGAAAGTAAAGTTCGTCACCTTCTGTCAGAGTGCGTCTTACTAAGCTGGTTTGTGATACGGAGTAATGGCGGTCCATTTCTGATTCTGCAAAATGCACAGTGAAAGACTTAGCTTCTAATTCTACTATCATGCCGACACCTAAATCAGGTTCGTTACGGCTACTCCATCTTTGTCCAGTTTGGTACATATTCGTTATTCATCCACATTTTTGAGGGTAAGGCTGCCCTGACATAAGTTAGTCAAGGCCGCTTTTTGTTCTATCCAAGAGTTAGGTATGACAGCTAGATCAAAAATGATATCGCTATCGAAATGTTTATTATTCACTTCGATATCACTTTGCTCTAACCAATATTCAACCTTGCCTAATAAAGCGTAGGATATTTTGAGCTGTATATTATTTCTGGGGAAAACTTGCTTGCTTTGTGTTTGGCTAAGCGCTTCTTGGACTGCTTGGCTATAAGCGCGAACCAATCCGCCTGCACCGAGTTTAATACCGCCAAAGTAACGGGTAACGACAACACAGGTTTCGCCAAAATCTGAGTGCTGTAACACATTTAACATAGGCTTTCCTGCCGTGCCTTTGGGCTCTCCATCATCACTTTGATCCCACAAATGCACATTACTTGGATGCCCTGCTACAAAAGCCCAGCAATGATGGTTTGCATCAGGAAACTGATCTCTTACTTGCTGTATAAATTCTTTTGCCTCTGCTCTCCCTTTGGTTTGGCAAACCTGGGTGATGAATTGACTTTTTTTGATAATCAGGTCAAAACGCTGAGACTCAGTTGGGCTTAAGAAATAATCCATGTACACTTGAATATTAAGTATTGATTTATAAATGATTTTAGCAGGTGGCAAGTAAATGAATAGTAGTCAAGTGAGTGCTGAACTAGGGCCTTTTTTAGTGGCGCTGACAGGCTTCTCTGTTGGTGTCATTCTTTGCATAGTGCTGTTTGTTGCTATTGTACATTCAATGCGTCGTAAGTGGCAGCATGGGCAAGAAAAAAGTGAACAAGATTTAAAGCAAATTCAGCTGATTAAGGGTGAATTGGAGCAAAAACTCAGACATCAATCAGAACTGATTCATAGTATGGAAAAAGAAGCCATTATTTTAGAGCAACAATTTGCTGCCGCTCAAACCGTATGGCAAGAAAAAGAAGCCATGTTTGCTTCTCAAAAAATGCAAATGCAAGTGGAATTTAAGCAACTCGCTCAGGACATTATGCAACAGCAGCAAAAGCATCTGGTGTCTGAAAATGAAAAACAATTAGGCTCATTATTAAATCCTCTTGGCAATCAGATTAAGCATTTTCAAGAGAAGGTTGAGCTTAGCTACCAAACAGAAGCAAAAGAACGCTTTTCCCTTGTCAAAGAGATTCAAAACCTTCAGCAGCTGAATCAGCGGATTAGTGATGATGCAGCGGGTTTAACGCAAGCCCTCAAAGGACAAAATAAAATACAAGGTGGCTGGGGAGAGGTGATCTTAGAGCGTATTTTAGAACGTTCTGGTTTAGAAAAAGGCCGAGAATACCAAGTACAGGTATCAGCTACCACAGAAACAGGTCGTCGCTTTCAACCTGATGTGATTGTTAATTTACCCGAAGGTAAGCAGGTCATCATAGACTCAAAAATGGTGTTGGTGAGTTATCTCGCTTATGTGGAAGCGGATTCAGAGGAAGCAAAGCAAAAAGCATTAAAACAACATTTAGAGGCCATTAAACGTCATATTAAAGATTTAAGCGGTAAAGCCTATGAAACTTTACCCGGTATTACTAGTTTGGACTTTGTGCTTCTCTTTATTCCTATTGAAGCTGCGTATTTATTGGCTATTCAAGCTGAGGCGAATGTCTTTAGCGATGCATTTGATAAAAACATCATTGTCGTTGGGCCTTCTAATTTATTGGCGACCTTAAGAACCATTCAAAATATTTGGCGTAATGAAAAGCAAAGCCAAAATGCGGTTGAAATTGCCAGGCAAGCTGGCGCCATGTATGACAAGTTTGTCGGTTTTGTTGCTGATATGGATGAAGTGGGATCCCGCTTAGGTATGGCTCAGCGTGGCTATGATACAGCGATGAATAAATTAAATACGGGTAGGGGAAATCTAGTCAGTCGAGCGGAGCAGCTAAAAGTCATGGGGGCTAAAGCCAGTAAGCAATTGCCCGCATCACATTTAGAGTCATCTCAACCTAGCTTAGCCTTGGATGAGGTTAAGCCAGATTAAAAGCGAATAAAAAATACCAACAAAACTATTGGCTGCTATTGGCTACTATTGTTTAGATATGGGTATTGCTGCTTGCATATCCCAAAGTAACTTAATGGAGTTTGCATAACGAACAGACTGACTGTCCATCTCAATGGCGGCACAGCATTTTTGAATGTTTTGCCCTTCATTAAGCGAGGCAGCATAAGCAATCAAGGTAATATCAAGGCCCGTATCTAGGTAATCTAATTTGATATTGGCTAAATCAAGATAATGTTTGTGTGATCTTAATAAAAAGCCTAAGTCCGCTTGTATTTGATTACGATCGGGTAATTTTGCAATCTTATCTTTAGTTTCTTCACTATGGCTTTTAACTTTATCGCTGCTATCGGTTGGGATTTCTAGCTCAGGCTCATCACGATCAAAACCGTTTAAATCAATATGAATTAGAATATCTTCTACCATGGGGTTGTGCTGTTTGATTTTACTTGCGACCTTTTCCCCTAAAAAATGCCCTTCGCTTGCACTAATGCGTTTATCTACACGTAAACGCATATCTAAATACACCTTCCCCGCCATGGTTCTTGCTCTGATTTTGCTTGGTATCGCTTGTGATTCAATACTCTTAGCGCAACTTATAATATTTTTCATGGTGTCTTTGCTTGGCGCTGTATCGATAAGCTCAGCAAGGGTTTTCCAAATGGTGCTGAGCGCAATTTTAGCAATTAAAAGGGCGACAATAATGGCTGCTACTTTATCTAGCCAAGCGTAACCAAAATACATTCCCAACATACTGATTAACACAATGAGGGAAGAAAGTGAGTCGGTGCGGCTATGCCAAGCGTTGGTAATTAATAGTTGGCTATTAATTTTATCCCCTGCTTTTTTGGTATAGAAAAAAATAACTTCTTTGCAAATGATCGTGATAAGAAGGCTGCCAACGCCAAGCCAGGTAAGATGGCTCTGACTGCTTCTAAGAATGGCGTCCAAACCTATGCCAATGGCGACTAGAAGTAATATGAATCCAAGAATCAAGTTGCCAAGCGATTCAAATCTAAGGTGACCAAATTGATGGTTTTTATCGGGAGATTGACGAGAAATTTTGAAACTGATGAGTACTAATACATCTGTGAATAAATCTGAGAGGCTATGGATGCCGTCCGCCATAAGGGCTTGAGAGCCTGATAAATTGGCTGCTATTATTTTCAGTACACCTAGGACCGCATCTAACGCACTGCCAATCAGTGTTACTTTTTGTGCAACCTCTTGTTCCGTTTCTATTTTGTTCATCAGATTTGAATTATTTATAAGCTAAAGGGGTGAAAAAAATATTTAAAAAAGTTTAACAAAACACTTGCATCAAGTGTCATGCTAGAGCAAATCTAGCCTGCCTGAATCTCTCCCCAACTTATCCACCTAATCTGTGGAAAAAGATAGCTTATGTGTAAATTTAGTAAGCATCTGAAAAATAACTTAAAAGTTGAGTTATAGGGGTTATAACCCAACTTTTACAAACAGATTTATTTGTCTTGGATATCAAACCATAATTTATAAGAGTCGTAGAACTCACGTAACTCTAATGACATTAAGGCAAAATTAGCGTCTAAATCTGATAGGCCGCCACCTTGAGAATCATTAAAGGCTTTCTCTTTGATAGTGTCGTCAAATTTGATTTTACGCAGGGATAAGTCTTCATGTAGTACAAAGTTTAGCTTCTCTGTCCATTTAAGGGCCAAGCTTTTCACTCTCATACCTTGCTCGATATGACGGGTAACATCTTCAGAGAGTGGCTCTAGTGCTTTAAATCGAATGCTTGCTTTTTCTTCAGAGCCGTCTTGTATTTCACATTCTTCACCTGTGTTTAAACTGGCAGGGAGTTCATTCTTTAATAGCCAATTACTCATCAGACCACTGGGTGACTCTTGCGGCATTAATGGTGCCATCGGGAAACTGCCTAGGGTCGTTTGCAATTGCTTAAACAATAACTCTGTCATAGAGGCGTTAGTACTGTTTATCACTAATAGTTTTGCCTCCATATCCAAGTAAGCCCAAATGTCGGATCGTTTTGAAAAGGCTTTAGGGCGAAGCGTGAAAACTAACTCATCTTTAATATCTGCTTTTTCTTTGCGACCAACTTTGCGGCCTTCTATCAGCTCGATTTCAGATATTTTGATTTCTAATTCTTCACGTACAACAGAAGAGGGTAATACCTTCTCTTCTTTACCTGCACGGATTAATACACACTTGTTACTCGCCAGATACCATTGTTCGCTATTTCGAATTAACGGCATCCAACCAAATGAATATTCCTCTTGGCTACCGCACTCTTTAAGCGGAAAGTCCGCTAACTTATCGATGAGTTCATTAGTATCAATGGCATCGGTATCTGTTAACTGAAAAAATTGTACGTTTTTAAACCACATAATTAATCTACAACAGCCTCTTTAAAGTGTTTTCGGCAAACGGATACATAGCGGCTGTTGCCACCAATTTCGACCTGCTCACCCTCGCGTAATGGGTTACCTTCACCATCTATTCTAATTACCATGGTGGCTTTTTGACCACAGTGACAAACGGTTTTTAGTTCAATTAGTTTATCGGACCAAGCAAGCAATGCTTTACTGCCTTCAAAGAGCTGCCCTTTAAAATCTGTTCTTATGCCAAATGCCAGCACAGGGATGTTAAGTTTATCGACAACTTCTGATAGCCCATATACCTGCTCTTCGGTTAAAAATTGAGCTTCATCGATCAGAATACAATCAATTTTTGATGACTTAGTGGCATCTTTAATTTCTAAAAATAAATTTGAATCAGGCAGGAAAACTTGAGCGTCTGCTGCAATACCAATACGTGATGCAATTTTTCCTGTGGCCATTCTATTATCAATCGCCGCAGTAAATAATAAAGGTGTCATACCTCTTTCTTTATAATTGTGTGCAGACTGCAATAAAACGGTCGACTTTCCGGCATTCATGGCCGAATAATAAAAATACAATTTTGCCATAGGTTTATATATATCAAAGTGTTAGTTTAGTTTGGTTGCAGAGTATAACAAATACATGAGGATAGGGGATTATATGTGGGGAAAAGCGAAACAAGTTGCTGAATTAGAAACAAAGCTGGAATCTATTCAACTAGATTGCACAGGTTTGTCGACAGAACTTGATCAGTTACAAGGTAAATATCAGCAAACTTTAGCTGAATTAGAAGGCCTTAAAGCCCATGACAAGGCCTCACCATTAGAGACCATGTATCTAGAAGCCATGTCTCCTTTTGATACTATGCGTGAATCTTTAGCGGTTAGTTTGTCAGATTTAACTCAAGAGAAAGATAATCTGGCTGACTTTAGTGAGTTGGCGCAAAAAAGCAATGAGGCGATGAAAACCCTTGAAGCTGAAATCAAGCGTATTCAAGATGGTGCTCGTGAGAGTAATGAAAGTGTTACTGAATTAAAAACACTGGCCAGTAACATTACCCAATTTGTTGGTATTATCAGTGGTATTTCTGAGCAAACAAACTTACTTGCTTTGAATGCTGCGATTGAGGCCGCCCGAGCGGGTGAGCAAGGGCGTGGTTTTGCCGTGGTGGCAGATGAAGTTCGTTCTTTGGCACAAAAAGCAGGTGACGCGAGTTCTGAAATAGCCCAATTGGTCGAATCGATAGAGCGTAATACTGGTATTGCAGACAGCCATATTAACTTGGTTGTGACAGGTTGTAATAAACTCGTCGAAAGTACAGATGAAACCTTTAAAGGTGTTAAAACAGTCTTTGATACGGCTTTAGGCACACAGAAAACCATTAATACCCAAAGTATTCACTGCATGTTGCAAACCGCAAAAATGGATCACCTGGTTTGGAAATCAAATATCCACAGTGCTTTTGTTGACAAAACAAGCTTATCTTCCCATGAGATTACAGACCATACGCAATGTCGTTTAGGTCAATGGTATCAAGGGGAAGGACACGCTTTGTTTGCTTCTAATCATGCTTTTAAGCAGCTGGGTGAAGTCCATGCGGATTTTCATCAGTATGGGGTTGATGCGATTACCGCTAAGCAAAATGGCGAACTAGATAAGGGCATCGAAAGCTTGGCTAAAATGGAAGATACAAGCCGTCGTGTTATTGGCTTGTTGACTCAACTAGAGGCTTAATAATGACCTCTTTAATAGACCCACTTTCCTAAGTGGGTCTATTTAGTCGTTCTCTGCTCGCTGGGGCTTATTCGCTGTGATTTATTGGTTGCGGCTTATTCGCTCTAGCTCATGACTTCTTAATTTTTTACTCTGGGCTCTTCATTATTATTTGCCTCAATTACTTTAAGGCGTTTCTTTGTCTTTGGTTTTGCATGCGCCAAGGCAATCTGTTCACTAATCCAATCGGCCCGTTTTTGGCTATCAAGTTCACATAGCTGGTCTAATTTTTCTAGTGTCTCAGTATCGAGAATAATTTCTACCCTTTTAAGCCCTTCCTTTTTATCTTTAAGTCGTTGATTTCGTTTGTTTGTTTTTAATTGATCTTTTCGTGTAAGAGGGCGAGTTTTCGGTCGGCCTCGTGTTTTTGAGAATAAATCTATAGTATTGCGATCTGAAGAAGATTTTGCCATTTGAATAAACTATCTGAGGTCGTTAGATTGTTATGGAAATTGAAGAAATAGAATCCATTATGTTAACAGTTTGCGTAACTGGTATCGTGCTTTTTATGGGCTTTATTATGGTCGATTTAGCACGTAAATCCAATGCCGGAAAGCTTGGAACTTTCGTGATTTTAGGCGGGTTAGGATTAGGTGTGTTCGGCTTTGTTATGAAAGGCTTTATTGTTGAGCTGATTTTAGGAGTAAAGCTGTAAGGCTTACGTTTTGGGGCATGACACACTCATGTCATACCCCAAATTCATTTATTGTTGCTGACGTTGATTCATGCCAATAAAGTCCAGAAGAATTTCTGAGGCTTCTTGAGAATAAATATCTTCAGCTTCTTCATCATTAATATCATCTAGTGAAGTGATGAGCTCTAAACCAAGGGCTTCACGTCGAGTATTTTCACGATTTAATTGTGTTTCTTCGCTTTCTTCCCTTTGTTTAATACGGTCATTTTCATTCAATGAAATAGCGCTGAAGCGATCTGATTGTTCTCTGATCTGCTCAAGCTGTTCATTTAATGCGATAAAGTTAGGATCTTGATCCATACGCTTTTGATGACGTTCATCCAGTTCTGGTAAGAAATTAGGAATATCCCAGTAAACAGGGTAACGGGTTTCTAAAATCTTATCCCAAGCAAGTGGGTTGTCTAATGCGCTTTCACCGACGCTGTTTTCATCTAGCATAGAAGGGAAGCTAATATCAGGCATCACACCTTTATGTTGGGTGCTTTCACCGGAGACACGATAGAATTTAGATTGGGTGATTTTTAACTTACCTTGATCAAGATCTTGTAGGATTTGAACTGTCCCTTTACCAAAAGATTGTCCGCCTAATATAAGACCGCGACCATAGTCCTGAATGGCACCTGCTACGATCTCAGAGGCAGATGCACTCATTCTATTGATAAGCACTGCCATAGGGCCGCTATAGGTGACGCTTCTATCCTGGTCTCCTAAAATGCTCACACGACCGGCTGAATCGCGAATTTGAACGACAGGACCTGCTGGGATAAAGAGACCCGTAAGTGCATTGGCTTCTTGAAGCGATCCACCACCATTGTTTCTAAGGTCAAGTATCAAGGCGTCGATACCTTCTTGGCGTAGTTCTTCAATTAAATTTTTAGTATCTCTGGTTGAGCTTTTATAATTTCTATCGCCTGCTTTTATGGCGGCAAAGTCAGAATAAAAAGTAGGTAGCTGAATCACACCTACTTTGTAAATTTCGCCATTACGCTCGACTTCAACCACTTCTTTTTTTGCAGATTGATCTTCAAGTTTTACTTTTTTTCTGACGATAGTGATAATTTTGTTGCCTTGAGCGTCATTATTCGATGGCTTGATTTCCAATCTCACCTTGGTATCTCTTTCACCACGAATCATATCGACTACATCGTCAAGGCGCATGCCCACCACATCAATCATTTCTTTGCCTTCTTGGCCAACAGCAACGATTTTATCGTTTGGTTTAAGCTCACCTTGATTATCTGCTGGGCCTGCAGGAACTAAACGAACAACTTGTGTATATTCATCTTCTTGCTGGAGTACCGCACCAATACCTTCTAAGGATAGGCTCATATTGATGCTGAACGTTTCTGATGCTCGAGGAGCAAAATAGCTAGTGTGAGGGTCGAACGCTTCGGTAATGGCATTCGCGAAAATTTGATAAACATCGACTGAATTGGTTTGTTCAATCTGATGCAGCTGATTGGTATAGCGACGACTTAGTGAGGTTTCAATACTTTCTTCTTCTTGACTATTCAGCCTTAACGTCAGGGCGCGGTTTTTTATGCGCTTGCGCCAAGTGTCACGGAGCTCTGCTTCTGTTTGGGCCCATTTTGCTTGGTCTGGATCTGCATTGAAGGTTTCTTCTTTTTCAAAGTCAAAGCTCTCAATCATGCTAGGCATATCATTAAGTACTTTATTTAGCCTATCTTCCACACGCTCAGAGTAAAGGTTATAGATGGTATAGGCCAAGGAGACATCGCCAGATGTAATCGCATCGTCAAAGCGATAACGGTATTGTTCAAACTCTTTAATATCGTCTGCTAGAAAGAAACTTTTGCTTGGGTCTAATGAATCTATAAAGGCATCAAAGGCGAGACTGGAAATTCGATCATCCACTTGAGTTTTGTTATAGTGGATGCCCTCCAACATTTCGACTAACTGAATGGACACTTTTTTATATTCAGCTGGTGGCTTAAGTTCATTAAAAGCCTGAAGTGAAGGTGAAGCTAATGCACATCCGGTGAGAAGGCTTAACAATAGTCGTTTATATTTTCTCGGCATATTTGTCTCTTTAAAGTTGAGTCTGGCGCATGTTGAAATCATATTAGACTCATTCGAGTATGACCAGCTAATCTACAAAAATCTGTGAAATATTTACTTAAATATGTACAAAGGAAGTTATGGAAAATCAATCTTTTAATACCTCTTTACTCTCTTTCTTGAAGGCATCGCCTACTCCGTTTCATGCAACATCAAGTATGAAGACAGCACTAGAAGAAAAAGGTTTTACCGAACTTAAAGAAAATCAAGATTGGAATCTTCAAGCAGGAGGACGTTACTTTGTTTGTCGTAATGCTTCTTCAATTATTGCTTTTACGACGCCAAGGTTAGATGTCCACCAAACTGGTTGGCGTATGGTTGGGGCGCATACTGATAGCCCATGTTTGAAGCTTAAGCCTAATGCACATGTTAAGCGTTATGGATATGATCAATTAGGTGTTGAAGTCTATGGTGGGGTATTACGCCACACTTGGCTAGACAGGGATTTATCCCTAGCTGGACGAGTAAGCTTTAGCCAAACAAACGGAGATATTCATAGCCGCTTGATTGATTTTAAAGACCCCATTGCCACCATTCCTAATCTGGCTATTCACCTAAATCGTGGTGTAACCGATGGTTTTAGTGTGAACCCTCAAGAAGAGCTGTTACCTATTTTAGGTATGGGTGATGATCAATTTGAGTTAGAGGCTTGTATACAGGCCCAACTAGAAAAAGAACATCCAGAGCTTGAAGTAAAGGCAATCTTGGATTTTGAACTTAGCCTATATGATCACCAAGCGCCTGCTTTAGTGGGATTAAAGAAAGAGTTTATCTGCTCTGCTCGATTAGATAATTTATTGAGCTGCTTTGTTGGCTTATCTAGCCTTTTAGAAGCGGGCGATGAAAGGCCAAGCTTACTTATTTGCACCGACCATGAAGAGATAGGTAGCCTTTCTGCTTGCGGCGCTAATGGCCCTTTCTTGGAAGATGTTTTACGTCGTATTTCGCCTGACCCTGCCCATTATGTTCAAAGTATGAATCGTTCTATGATGATTTCTGCTGATAATGCCCATGCTTTACATCCTAACTATGCCGCTAAGCATGATAAGCTACATGCTCCGCTAATTAACTCTGGTGCAGTTATCAAGGTTAACTCTAACCAAAGGTATGCGACCAATAGTGAAACCTCAGCTGTCTATAAGAAGTTGGCTGAGGCAGAGGGCTATCAGGTCCAAACCTTCGTGGTTCGAAGTGATATGGCCTGTGGTAGTACCATAGGGCCTATTACCTCTGGTGAGGTTGGCGTGCCAACACTGGATATTGGTTTACCCACTTTTGGTATGCACTCTATTAGGGAGCTTGCGGGTAGCCAAGATGCGATTGGTCTTTATCGAGTACTAAATCGTTTTTTGAAGCTTGAAACCTTGATTAGCGAATAATATTCAGTATCAATCTCAGTAGTAGAAAAACTAAAAAGGGCGCTAATAGCGCCCTTTTTGATGTTAAGCTTTTTTTATGAAAAAGATTAGTAAGTAAGCCAAGAGTTTAGCTCACTGATTTTTTCTTCTGTGAGTTCACCTGTGTATTCCAATAATGACATTTGCTTCACGGCAAAGCTGTATCTTAGTTGTTCTAATGTGCCTTGTGAGTCGTAGAGGTCAGACTGAGCATCTAACAACTCAACAATGTTACGTGTGCCGACATCATAGCCTGCTTGCGTGGCTTCTAATGAGCTGGTGTTGGAGATAATCAATTGCTTTTGCGCGGCAATTTGAGCGACAGAGGTTTTAAGATCACGGTAAAGGGATCTCACCGCAAGCTCAGTGGTTTGGATACCATCTTCTAAGTTCTCTTCAGCAGCAACCGCATCATACACAGACTGCTTTACCGTAGCATCAATGGCGCCACCTTGATAAAGCGGGATGCTCACGTTTACGCCAATGTAAGCGGCTAAAGCTTCGCCATCAGAGCTGGCAGTCGGAGAGGTGTCGCTGTCGCTGCGAGTCAGGCTGCCAGAGACAGTGACGGTTGGTACACGGCCATTGGATTTTTGAATCTCAATGTTAGTTTGAGCGTATTCGTTCGCCAGCATTAGACTTTTAATGTCTTTGTTTTGTCTTTTAGCCAGATCCACATAGTTAGTGGCGGTTTTACCAATTGGCATAATGATAGGGTAATCTTTAGACAAATCTGGCACATCAGTAATGAGTTTGCCGGTTAACTGGCGTAAGGTTTCTTGTGCATTAATCATATCCGCTTCGGCGCTGATGATATCTACGATATTGGAGTCATACTCAGCCTGAGCGGTATGTAGGTCAGTAATAGCGACCTGGCCCACTTCATATTGCTTTTTCACCTGGTCTAGTTGACTTGCTGTTGCTTTCGCTTGCGATTTTGCCGTATTCAAGTTCGACATCTGGGTTAATAGGTCAAAGTAGGCAGAAATACTTTCAAAGCTTAAATCTTCTTCTGTATTGTCATAATCAACGCCAGAGCTTTCATAGTTGATTTCGACGGCATCGACAGCATAGCCAAGGGCAGGAGAGTAGATCGGATAATCAAGACTGACTTTTAGGGAGTTAGTATTGTTATCTGAGTCACCATAATCCGCATCAGTGTCGGTATAACCAAGATCAGCATCAAAGGCGATATCAGGAAAAAGGTTGCCCTTGGTGATGGTAACTTCTTCTTTTTGAGAGTTATAGGTGGCAGCCGCAGAGCGAAGCCCAGGGTCATTTTGCTTTGCAAGTCTATAAACATCTAATAAGTTTTCAGCATGGGCGCTCATACTAGAAGCCGTAGCCAAGGTAATTAAAGAGGCGATGATTGTCTTTTTCATGAAATTCTTCTGCTTTTAAATTTGTCGATATCATACTGAGATTACTATCCCCTTTCACTTGGTAGAGGGGAATATCAGATATGCCTAATTAGATATGTAACTATGTTTTCTACCTATAATTTGATGCCGCTTAGTTTGTGAGCCTTATTTCATAAGGGATATCGATTTTTTCATTTGCCACAAGTTGGTAAGAAAGCTTGAGTTTGTTAGCAGATATTTTACTGAGATTCGCGAGTGAATCCGTCTCTTTAAGCATCAGGCTTTCTAGCAAGCCATTGGTGTTATGAAAGACTTCAATCGTCTGATTTTTATTTGACAGGTTATGTAAGCTGAGTTGCCAAACTTGGGTTGAAGGGAATTTAAACGAGTTTGCTGAAACCAGTGAATATGATGCTTTAACATCCTGATTTTGATTGATTTTTAAACTTACTTTATTGCCCTTACGTAAATGACTTAGCTGGGTTGTGCCAGCAGGTAATAAATAGTCTTTATGTTGCCAGTAAGTGCGGTAACTGCCCGGCATTGCATCTTGTTCTAGGATAAGGTCAGACACTTGCTCAAGCTGAATATTCTGTTTAGCGCTAGCTCTTGGATTTGGGTAAATATCTGCACTTGAGCGAGAGTCTAAAATTTCAAGTTTTTGCTCTTTGAAAGGGAACAGTAGAGTTTGTCTGGCTTTTAATAGGATATCTTTGTCGGTTGGTACGGTTATCTCGTTATTCATGTACTCTACCGGAGCTGAGTCACTGAGCATGGATGCAGAGCGAGTTAAGCTCATTTTTTCCATGGGGGAAGGCGGCGCTTGATGTTGCTTAAGTTGTAAAATAGGGTGCGCTAATAATATCTCGTGAAAGGCATCGTTTTTAATCAGAGCATTTTGTTTTAAGACGGCATGTTCATCGCTTAAAAAAATACTGAGTTGAGGTTGCCAATGTATGTCATAGGTCTGATAAGCAAGGGCATCGTTAATCGAAAAGCGAGGTTTTAAACTTTCACCTTTGTAAGGCACTAGCAAATTATAATCCATCATATTAAGTTGCATACGCTGGCCATCCACTAGGATCTCAAAGAGTTCATAATTACTACTAAGTAGGCGACCTTGATAGCTAAGCTGATTTTGACGATGAATGATTTTAACTGTCTGATTAATATAAGCTTGCCAGTTTTTTTGAGTATCAATCTTGCGACTGATTTCTATCGGCTGGGCGTTAATGAGTGGTATTATACTGCCTTCTATAGGTGTCAGAGAAAGCTCAGGGTTTTGGTTGAGTGTTTCGATAAACTGGCTGCTATTTAATCCAATGACAGCTTTTAATGTATTTTGTGCCGCAACTTCGGTCGCAAAGGGGATGACCAATAAGAGTGGTAATGAAAAGCGTAAAGATCGCATGGTATTTCCTTATCTGGATCAAATGAGATAACACCATCTTAAAGGGTTATGCCTAGGGAGTTTAGTGCTATTACAAAATGATTTGTTATAAATTTTAAATAACAAAGTTAAGGTTTAAAAAAGTTAACTTAATGAATAAAGCGAAAAGGGCTGTGTGTGCAAAAACGTTTTTTAATTATTGATGGGCTTAATTTAATTAGGCGTTTGTATGCGGCTTTAGAAAAGGAGTCTGATCCTGTCAGGCGCATTGAACGTACCCAAAGCACCAGTCTTGATGCTTTAAGTCGCTTACTTCACCAGTTTGAGCCGGATTTTGCTGTGGTGGTTTTTGATTCAAATGGCCAAACGTGGCGTCACAAGGTATTTCCTGAATATAAATTAGGCCGCATTCCTATGGATGATGCCTTACTTCAATCTATGCCTGAATTTGCGAAACTTTTTCGTTTCAATCGAGTGCCGGCTTTGCGCTTATCGGGTTGGGAAGCTGATGATTTGATTGCCACTCTTGCGGTTAAAGCGGCTCAAAAGGATGTAAAGTCATACATCATTTCAACTGACAAAGGGTTTACTCAGTTATTGGATAACGAATGTATTTTGCAATACGACTATTTTGCAAAATTAGGGTATGACAAAGAATGGGTGAATGAAAAGTATGGGGTACCCGCAACACAATTAGGTGACTATTGGGCCCTAGTTGGTGATATCACAAACAAGATTCCTGGTATTAAAGGAATAGGGCCTAAAACGGCGGTTAAAGTTTTATCTCAAGCAAATACGGTAGAGTCCATTTATCAAAATTTAGAGGCTTTTGACCCTAAGATGAGGCAAATGCTTGAAGGGGGGTTAGAGCAGTGCCAATTAAGTCGTTCGCTAGCTTTGCTCAAAACCGATGTTGAAATTGGTGTTAAGCTATCTCAATTCAAATACCTGAAACAATCAAGTTGATGGCTGTGCTCTCTTTCTTTGCTTTGGCTGCAATATTACCTGAGTTTTTAATTCGTTCAGTCCTGTTTGAATGTTATTGAAAATGATATCGATATGAGAGCCCGCTTCATTAAAAAAAGTATCAGGGTTACGGTCACTGAGTGCCTGATCTTCCACCGATTTAGTTATCTCCTCAATAAAGCTCGTTAGCTTATTATAATGCTGCTTTTGCAACTTAGGTTGAACCTGGGATAAGTCACGTTGAATTTTGCTTAAGGTAAATAAAAGTAATAACTTTTTATCTGAAGAGCAGTATTTACTATGGGTAATCTGTAATGCAATGGCGCGTACTTGCCCTATGGCTTCTGTTAACTTTGGCAAGGTTCTAACTAAGTCGTTGGCTAAGGATTGTATGTTGTGGTCTGTATGAGTCGTTAAAGAGTAATCATCAGCAATGTCCCACAAGCAGTCTAATAACCGCTGAATCAAACTTGAATGTGTGTGAAAGCTTTTATTGATATCTCGACTGGGGTTTTGCAAGATATTCCCCCAAATTCTTTGGGACTTTTGAGCGAAGCGCTTAAGGGTTTTATCAAGATCTTTTCCTTTGCCTATTAACACTAGATAACGCTGATTTATTTGCTTTTCTATCGCCTCAAGTTGATTTTTTGCTAGATCTTGTCCCTTGAGGTGCTCTACATATAAGGCCCTGTGCTCTTGGGTTAGTTTAATAATTTCGATCAGTCTTGTTACGGCTGTAATTCCCCTAAGGCTTCTTTCCTTGGCTTGTTTACGAGCATGATAAAAACGGTAAATGGCTAGCAGGCTTAGTATAAAAATAAATAGAGCAAATAGTGTCAGGCTCGAGAGCATGTATTCTTCCTTATTAACTTGCTAAGTCACAATAACAAGTGGATATCTTACTGGATGGCTTTTTTCTTAGTGGATTTGCCCTGGTTACTTTTGCCTAGGTCGCTGCATTTTCATCATAGTGTTGTGAAACAGCTACTTTTTAGGGAGGGTGGCGTAAATTACAAAAACACTCTTTCTAAAGAGTATCGATTTTTAGAGCGTGAAGCTTTACGAAAACAACTTAGGCTTACTGGAATAGCAATTCTTATACCAGTTTAGAGAAGTGATTTTATGGTCTGTAAGCTACTGAATTATAAGAAAAAATATTTCAAATTTGTTTTTTCAAACGTAAAAACAGTGAGTGTTGAGCAAAATAGGTGCGGAAAAATGAAAGAGGCGGCTGCTTAATGGTGCCGTTAAACACAGCTAAAAGGTTTTCACTTTCTTAAAAATGGTGCGGATCTAGGTTTATATTTTCAAGCTTCTGATTAATAAAGCAAATATTACCTTGGTATCTCGCTTCACCGGTTGAGGTAAATTCGAAAGTAAAATGACGCTTTATTTTAATTTGTCCCCTGTGCCAGACAATGCGTGTCTTTTCTTGGGAAATGGTGTCGTCAAGTAACTGTACATTGAACTTCTTACAGTGTTGCTTCACTTGAGGAATGGCTCTTTCTTTTACGGCTTTGCCAAGCCACCAAAGATAAACGAAAAACCCTAAGGCAAAGAAAATAATAAGATCGGATAGTGTAAAGTTCATAAATCTGCAATTAAATAGTTTTAATCACTTAAGGTTATGATAAATAAAGGGAAGAAGTAAGCTGTTTATTGAAAAGTCATGCTATTTTCATAATTAACATCTTGTTCAAAGAAATAAAACGCAGACAACCTGGCAGGAGAGTTTAGGTTGCCTGCGTGCTTCACACTTGTATGATGGACTCAATAAAGACCAACATTGATATAAGGCGAATTTGGTCATTCGGGGCAGCGAATGAGTGGAGTTCCAAATTATGAGTCGTTTTGCCTCAGTGCATTATCAATGCGCCAGTCATAGGTCTTCTATTCAGCTTCAGCCATCATTTCAGCGTAAAGTTGGATGACCCACTGCTCAACACGTTCGTCAGTGAGTTCAAATTGTTGATCTTCATCGATTGCCAAACCGATAAATTGATCTTTAGATTCAATACATGCTCTTGACGCTGTGAAGTCATATCCTTCAGTAGACCAAGAACCAATAAAGGTTGCACCTGAGTTTTGAAGGTGCTCGTATATCCAGCCCATAGCGTCGACAAAGTAGTCACCGTAACCAAATTGGTCACCTAAACCATAAAGTGCAATCAATTTGCCTTTTAGGTTTAGTGCTGCAAGATCGTCTCCTATGTCTTCCCAGTCTGACTGAATGCCGCCAAAGTCCCAAGTAGGAATACCTAGAATCAAGAATTCATATTGCGCTAATGTGTCAGCATCAATGTCGCTGATATTAAAAATTTCGGTTGTATGTCCAAGCTCTGTCCATTGTTTTGCAATTTTATGAGCAATTTCTTCAGTGTTATTCGTATCGGTTCCATAAACAATGGCAATTGGTGTATCAGGTGACACTTTAACTCTCCTAACTATTCGGCCAAATCGTGGGCCATAAAAGGGTTCTAAAAACGCGTTCTAGAAATGATCCAAAGAACTTAATGTACTTGACCATACTGATTTGTAGGTACGCCAAATTGTCTAATAAACATAGCTTCAAACTGGTCTTCAGAAAAACCGGTTTTAGCGACAATTTCAGAACGTGAATAGTGGTCTGTACGTAACATAGCCGCGGCACGTTTCAATCTAAATTGGTCTTGATATTGTGAAACCGTTTGACCAACAAGATGATAAAAGCCCAATTCTAACGCATCTGCATTTAAACCTGCTTGGTTTGCAAACTCAGTAAGTTCTTTCGTAATGCCAATATCTGCTTCAAGCAGATTTTGCACATTGAATAGTTTACTTTGGCAATCATTGCAGGACAACATGTGAGACAAGGTTTGCATCTGTTCTAGGGCTAAAAATGCAAAAGCATAGACCTGACCCACTAAACTGAGCTGTCTTTGTTCATTTGCTGCCATTAATAAACCAACATTTGTCAGATTTCTTTCTGTAATTGGCAAACAAACCACATTTTTTGTAGGGGCAATCTTATGGATTAAGGTTTTAAAAAAGACCATTAAAGTCTCTGGCACTTCGTTTAATGCATTTGCCAGAAGTTCAGGTTCAAAATGAATTTGAATTAAACTACGTAATTCACCTGCTTTTACTTCGAATTCACCGGCGACGTCATTATCAAAACATGAGACTTGTAGAGAGTCAAAATCGGTAGGAGAGAATACCGATTTATTACCCAACAGGGAGAAGTACACTCCCGCCTTGGCTTCTTCAAAAAATAAGGTGTCTTCTGAACACCCTATTTCTTGTTGAGTGATGCTTAAACCTGACATTAGTTGATGTGTTTGTTTATAACCTGAAAAAGCATGAGACAAGTGGCTACTCACTTGTCCTTCTTGGTTATATAAATCATTAATGCCGATTCGCATTGCCCTAAACCTTTTGTATTTGATAATGATTACTATTTATAATATCAAATAAATGCAAATGCAAGTCATTCTCATTAAAAATAATCAAATACTTTGATTTAAGTTAAATTAGCCTTCATCTAGGTAGTCACTTCGGTTTAAACCATAGCGCTGCATCTTCTGATTTAAAGTTCGCCTAGGTAACTGGAGTGAGTCTAACGCCTGCTGAATATTGCCTTTACAATCTTTTAGGGTTTGATCAATTAGGCTTCTTTCATACTCTTGAACTTTGACACTTAATGGAAGAGGTGAAAGGTTAACGTGAGAGCTCTGGGCTTGATAACCACTTAAAATTTTGGCTACTGTACTGTTGGCTTCTAGGGCATAGCGTAGTGCCACATTACGAAGCTCACGCACATTTCCAGGCCAGCCATATAACATGAGGGTTTCATGGTCCATTGGGCTTAATTGGCGAAAGGTAACGCCTTTTTCATGACAGGCTTGTTGGCAAAAATGTTCGAACAATAACGGGATATCATCCCCTCGTTCACAGAGTGGCGGCAAATGTACTTGGGAAACATTGAGCCTAAAAAATAGATCTTGACGAAAGGCTTCCTGGGTTTGTAAATTGCCTTTAGCCGCCGCGAGTACTCTTAGGTCAACTTTAATCGATTTATTCCCACCAACCCGCTCTAAGGTATTTTCTTGTAGCACTCTTAATAGCTTGATTTGCATGGCTAAAGGCATGCTTTCGATTTCATCAAGAAATAAACTGCCACCACTGGCGAGTTCTAATTTACCTATGCGTTGTTTTTGCGCGCTAGTAAAGGCACCGGCTTCATGGCCAAAGAGCTCACTTTCAAATAAGTCAGCTGGAATGGCGGCGCAGTTAATTGCAATAAAGGGTTCGCTTTGTCTATGGCTATGTTCGTGTAATGCTTGGGCGACGAGTTCTTTACCACAACCCGTATCCCCATAAATGATGACGTTCGTATCAATTTGGGCAAAGGTTTTGATTTGCTCTCTAATGGCTTGAATTTCAACGCTTTTACCCAGTATTAATTCTTCAATACCTTTTACATTAGCCAGATAATCTTGTTGCTGTTTATGTTGTTCGTCTAATTGGCGTTGAGCGGATGCTTTATTGACTGTTTCAAGTAATCGATTGGGGTCAAAAGGTTTTTCTAGAAAGTCGAAAGCCCCATCTCGTAAGGCTTTTACTGCCATATCAATATCCCCGTGTCCGGTAATTAAGATGACAGGAAGCTTTGGGGCAAGCTGCAGCAGTTGAGACATCAAACCTAAGCCATCCAGTGGTTGCATTCGAATATCACTGATGACAATCACATTATCGTTAGCTTCAAAACGATTGAGTAAGGTTTGAGCATTATCAAACTCTTCTACTTCATAATCAGATAAACGTAACCATTGAGCCGTTGTTTCCCTTACGAGGGGCTCATCATCGACCAATAATAGGGTGGCTTTTTGGGTTATCGAATTCAAAGTGAACTGTGCTCCAAGGTTAAAGTGAAAATCAGGCCTGATGGTATCCCTTGCTCGACAGTTAATATGCCTTGCATGTCTTTTGCTAGGTTTGCGCTGATCGCTAAACCCAGGCCTAAACCTTTACCAATACTTTTACTGGTATAAAAAGGCTCAAATAAGTGAGCAATGGCTTCTGGCTCTACGCCAGGGCCATTATCATGTATACGGATCTGAACGTTATTATTTATACGTTCACTGGTAAACCGTATTTCGGGCGCGATTTTGTGCTCATCACATGCATCTAATGAATTGCTGATTAAATTAGCAAAAATCCGTTCTAGTCGCGTTGCTTCTGCCAGGACATTGTTTTCTGCCAATTCAATATTAAGCGATAAACCACTTGCCTTAGTCCCTAAGCTGACTAGGGCTTTATCAATACAGTCATCCAATTTTGTTTGAGTCAATTGCTCCGGCCTTTGGTAAGCAATGACCTTGAGTTCGCTGGTGAGTTTATGCATACGACCTATCATGCTTTCTACTTGATTTAGGGTCGATTTTGTCTCTTTTATTTGATTGCGATTTAGCAAAAGCTCCGCAGTGTAAACCAAGGTTCTAAGGCCGGTTAACGGTTGATTAAGCTCATGGGCTACCGCAGTCGACATTTGACCTATGGTGGCAAGTTTCTCTGCTCTTAATAGCTCTTTTTGTGCGGCTTTTAGCTCATTACTGCGGGCCTCAACACGGCTTTCAAGGTTATTGTTAACCAATATTAAATCTTGTTCAGCTTTTTTTCGTTTTGAAATATCTATTAAGGTGACGAGTGAGCCGCTTGAGTGCCCCCAGTTGATGGGGGAAATTGAAATGAGAGCGGGGAATATCGCTTGGCTCTCTCGCTTGAGCCAAGCCTCTTGCTCTTTGAATTTAAGAGGATGATTAAAATCTTCTGCTGTTAAGCTTGGTTGTTGATAGCCATTTGGTATTTTTTCATCTGCTGCTAGTAATTGGCTAACATGCTGGCCAATCAATTCGGGTTGGTGTCTAAAGTAAGCTTGACCTGTTGGGTTGATAAAGAGAATTCTGCCAAGCTTATCTAATTGAATTAACCCCACATGGGTTTTTTCAATCAAGGCTTTTTGTCTTTGTTCATTTTGTTCTAATAATTGTTCGTTCTCTATTTTGGAGGCGATTTTGAGTGCTCTCTCATTACGATAGAGGGCAAATACTATCAATAATGAGCCAATCATAAGGCTTACAAAGGCGATATAATTGGAGGTTTGCTTGCTGCCTTCCATGGGCGATAAGTAGATAAGCTGCCACTCTAAATCATCCAAAATAACGCTGTGAAGCATGTAGTCTTTGTTTTCAATGGTGAGTTGGTAGGTGTTTGTCCCTTCAATTAAGGGGTATCTAAGTGCTGATTGAAGACTCTTTTTGTCCCTTGACCAATTTAAGTCGTCATTCGCTAAGAATAGGTTTTTCTTTTTATCGGTAATAGCAATAATTTCTCCCGAAACGGTCCAACTTTCAATGAGTTGAGATAACTGTATCTGGATAGCAACAGCCCCAAAAAGCTCTCCTGAATCATAAATGGGAGCGGTTAATAGTTGGGTGGATTGGGTATGTTCTTTGTTATAGCCAGTTAATAAACTTGCTTCTCCCTGTTGCTGAATCAGTTGCTCGGCTAAATATTCTTGGCTAAAGAAAGGGGTGAGTACTGCTTGTCCTCTTTTATTTGTAGAGGTTAACACTTCACCATTTTGGTTGAGAATAAACCAATCGTTTGTCCCTGATACTTTGGCTATATCTTTTAAGTAACCCTGTAGATAGGGAGTGGGTTGTGGGTCAGAAATAAATGCTCTAATGGCAGGATTATCTGTAACTGAGTAGGGCATGTGACGGTATTCATTTAACTCTCGACGTAAATCAGCAACATAAGTGAGAAGTTGGTTTTGCCCTTGCTGATGAAGTTTTAGCATTAAAATTTGACTGGCAAAAAAATGGGCCACCGCAAAGAAAAAGCTCGCTGCTAGCAGGCTGCTGCTGATAAAAAATAATTTGTGCTTTTTATAACTAAAACTCAAGGTGTTTATCCTTGTTAAATGAATAAAACAGATGAAGCCCTATTCTAAGCTGTTTCCCGTCTCTCTAGGTAAGTATTTAGTTAGGGACGCTGCGAATAAGCGTTTCTGTCTCAGCGTGTGGATAAAAGTATTAAGATTTATGGCGAGGGGTGCAACTTAATTGTGATGCTATTGATAAGACCCACAACCTAAAGATAGGCCTTTAGGCCACGTCCTTCGGGTCTTTAAATAATCGCTATTCGACACGTTAGAAAAAGTAATACCTTGGGTTGTCCCCTCTCAAAAGGTGCCTTCACTGATTTTCTATTTCCAGCCTAAAGTGACGCCTTGTTTAATACTTTTCCCATCATTTTAAAAAGAGCAGATTGAGACGAGGTGATCTAATCTTAGGCTCCTTAGATTAATCCATAAGACTTCAGCACTGTGATGCCAATGCTGGTAGTCAACAAGGATACTATGGTGGTTAGCACAACAATATTTGCCGCAAGTTTGGCATTGCCTCCCATCGCTCTCACCATAATGTAGCCTGCTGAGGCTGAGGGAGCTGAAGACATTAAGAAGATGACACCTAGCTCCATGCCCCTAAATCCCCATAATATGCCTGCCACTGTCATCACTGCTGGTTTGATGAAGAGTTTGCCTAAACTGGCAAAAGAAGAAAGGGGTAAGTCGTTTTTTAAAGCGCTAAAACTTAAGGTCGCACCGGCGCATAAAAGGGCTAAGGGTAAAGTCATTTGGGCAAAATAGCCGCCTGTTTTTAACAGGCTTTCAGGTAAGCTAATACCTAAACTGGAGATGATGATGGCAGAAACAATGCTGATAATAAGGGGGTTTTTAACGATGCCTTTTATTGTATTAGCTATGTTTGCTTGTTTATTGAGCGATCGGTTTAACGTGATCACAGACAAGATATTAAACAACACTGTGACGCTGCCAAGATAAATGGAAGCAACCGAAAAGACACTTTCACCATAGGCGTTAACACAATAAGCTAGGCCAATAATGCCCATGTTAGAACGAAATGCCCCTTGTACTATGATGCCTCTATCCGCTTTGTTTTTAACCATTTTTGAACTGCAAAACTCAAATACTAAAAAAAGTATGAAGACACAGCTCAAGGCAAATAATGGCAAGCTAAAATCCGTTGATTGAGTTAAGTCGGTTTTAACTATGCTGATAAATAGTAAGGCGGGAAGGGTAATGTTAAAAACCAGCTTAGAGGCGACCTCAATAAAGTTGTCGTTAATCATCTTCTGGTTATTTAGCAGTACACCAAGCGCAAGAATAAAAAATATGGGGAGTGTGATGGAAATTGAAAAATTTAAGACAGAGAGAAAGCTTTCCATGGGGAGTCTCTAAGGTAAAAGAATAAAAATCTGATAAGCCTTGGCTTGGTGGCTTATCAGATTTTGAATTGTTAGTAAGCCTGTAATTCAGTGGCCTTTTCTCAGTCTACTTTTTTTAGCATTATGGGAAAAAGTGTCAAACAGGGCATTACTTTGACCTAATCTAGTCTCCTTTCAAGAAGGGGCCGCTAGTTAGTCATTATTTTCGAAACGATAACCCGCGCCGTATACAGAATGAATGACGTTTAACTCTGGAGCCACCATAGAAATACGTTTACGTAATTTTTTAATGTGGCTGTCTATGGTTCTGTCACTCACCACTCGACTATCGGTATAGATGCGCTTCATTATGATCTCACGGCCAAATACTCGGCCCGGTTCACTGATAAGCAATTGCAGTAGTTGGAATTCAACTGTGGTGAGATCAATCAGTTCACCTTTATAGGTAACACGCAATCTGTCCACGTCCAATTCAAAGCCTTCGGTTTTAGGTTCTTCAACTTGGTCAAAGCTAACACGACGTAGGTTTGCTTTAACACGAGCAACCACTTCACGAGGGCTATAAGGCTTACAAACATAATCATCAGCGCCCATTTCAAGCCCTAATAGACGATCAATTTCTTCCGCTTTTGCCGTTAGCATTATGATAGGAATATTGCTAAAAAGTCTAACTTGCTTACAAATCTCCATGCCATCAAGGCCTGGAAGCATCAAATCTAACAGAATCAAATCAACCTGATTTTGCTTTAGGTAATCAATAACAATATCACCACGGTCAAGGTGATGGCTCTCATAGCCAGATTGAGCCAAGTAAGCGGTTAGTAATTCAGCTAATTTTGGTTCGTCTTCAACAATTAAAATTTTACTCATGGCCAGTTATCTTTTTCCAATTATGTGAGTGGTAACTCGATACGAATACCAAGACCCTGTTTGTTTGAAGAATAAGAACTTATCGTACCCCTATGACCTGTCACTATGCTACGACAAATTGCTAATCCCAAACCACGACCACCTGTTTTTCGGTTACGCGAGCATTCAGTACGATAAAAGCGTTCAAAGATCTTTTCAATATCCTCTGAGCAGATCCCAGGTGCGGAATCTTCAAAGCGAATAACGACGCAATGCTTTTGTTTTTGCACATGAATATTTAATTCACCCGGTGCAGAGGTATATTTTAGCGTGTTACTCATTAGATTGGTAAACAATTGATTTAACCTGTTTGCATCTGCCGTAATAGGGATGGCCTTTTTCTTTTCAAAGGTCAAAGACAGGTTAAGGTTCGCTTCTTCAAAGGGTCTTTGCATGCTGGTAACGGTTTGTTCAATAATGTCCACCAAGTCATGCTCATCCATTTTATAATCCATGTTACCTGTATCATGCATGGATAATTGGTTAAGGTCTTCAATCAGACGACCAAGATGTACCGTTTCATTCAGTAATGAGCCTAAGCTATCAGGGCTTACCTTAATAATCCCGTCCTGCATCGCTTCAATTTCGCCCCTTAAGATTGCAAGGGGTGTGCGTAGTTCATGGGCGGTATCCGCCACCCAACGTTTTCTGGCTTCCGTGGTGTTTTGTAATGTGCTTGCCAAGTGATTAAGGTCAAACGCTAACATGCCAAGTTCATCTCGACTATTTGTTGGTAACCTGGTGCCATAACTCCCAGAAGCGAGTTGTCTTGTGGCTTGGCTCATCTGACAAATAGGTCGGCTCATGGCTTTAGCTAGACTCCAAGTAAAGAGTGCAACCACAGCTATCATAAAGGCTGAAATCAGTAAGAAGGATTCTGCCTGCTTCTTCACAAACTCCATGGTGTGATGCTGTACCACTTCTTTTAGGGAGCGAAGACCAACATAACCAACCACTTCTCCGGCGACCTTTACTTTCTGAGTTAAGGCAAACTTAAAGGGGATTTGCCCAATTAAGGCCTCTTTGTCAGCGTTGTAGAGCAAGAAGCGTTTACGATATTGCTGAGAAGGGTAAATCAGATCAAGGTTTGGAGTTAAAGGAGAGGGCACCATATCAGCCGTGCTGGCAAGTTTTGCTTTCTTCCAGTCTTCTTCCAACTGACTTTCTGATACTAAAAAGTCCCAATCTTCATAATAGATGTACAAATTAGCAGAGCGGTTAGCCATTTGACCTAAGTAAGACTTGTCCTGTTGGATGACATAATTAAAAAATCCCTGGTCAAAACTCCACTGATAAATCTGCCACATACTACCAATAATGAGAATATTGGACACAGCAAAGATAATGAAGAGTTTATATTTGAGTTTTAAGGTTGAAAGCAGGTTCATAGATTAATTTTTGTCATTCAATAATTTGGGTCAATGTAGCTTGAAGCATACGATTAAATAGGGCTAATTGACTAGATGTGTCTTGTGTAAATAAAGAGGAAAAAAAGTGAGCAGGCTGTTTTTTAATCAAATAAAGCCATTTATAATGCTCGGCCGACGACATTAATCTGCCATAGTGGCATGAAATAGATGACTGAAAATCTTGTAAATTGTAAGTGAGAAATATGCCTCCGTTCCGATTCCATGAAGAAGCGATTAGAAAATTAGACGATAAAACAAGACGAAGAGCTTGGCGTATTGCGTTATTTCAATCCAAAGTGTTCTTAAAACCTATTGTGATTCTTAAAATGATGCTCTTGCTGGCAAGTTTAGGGTATTTGCTTACTGGCCCTCTTGGGGGTGTTACTGGTGCTTGGATTCCATTTGCGATTTCCCTACCATTTATACTGCCTTTTCTTTTACATCATGATTATGAAAAACATGTCAGACCTGAGCTAATTCGTATCTCGAATGAATTGAAGCATGGTGCAAAAGTAAAATTCTAAATATCCTGCCTTTCCACAACAATCATCTTTCCATGTAATTAGAGTAAGGCATTCTTAAAGCCATAGGTTGTGAAAGAGGGACTTTAGCTCAAATTAAAAAAACAGTATTATGCAATTTCGTTATGTTTGTTGGTGTTGATATGAGTAATGTTTCTTTTCATGTGAAGGCGTTTTTCTCGCTTTTATTAATAATTATAAATACCTTGTTTTGGTTTACCCCAGTGGTTGGTCTTGGGGTGCTAAAAGTTTTGCTACCTAATCAATGGGTGAGAGGAAAATTAAACCTTCTCATTGACTGGATGGCAACCTGTTGGATCGCATTAAATAATGTCAATCAAGCGGTTTTAGGCCAAAGCAAAATTAAGCGCTATGATGAGGCAAGTCTTTCGACACAAGCTTGGTATATGTTAATTGCAAACCATCAATCTTGGGTTGATATCTTGGTGTTACAGCGTGTCTTTAATCGTCAAGTACCTTTTCTTAAATTCTTTTTGAAACAAGAGCTTATCTGGGTGCCCTTTATTGGTTTAACTTGGTGGGCATTGGATTTCCCTTTTATGAAGCGATACAGCCAAGCGGCAATCGCCAAGCGACCTGAATTAAAAGGTAAGGATATCGAAGTGACGCGTAAAGCCTGTGAGAAGTATCAGTTTTCACCTGTCACCGTGATGAACTTTTTAGAAGGCACACGTTTTACTCAAAGCAAATATGAAAAACAAGGAAAGGTGTTTAATCACCTTCTCACCCCAAAAGCGGGTGGTTTGGCTTTTGCATTATCTGTCATGGGGGAAAAGCTAGATAACCTCTTGGATGTGACCTTGGTTTATCCAGAGGGTATCCCTAGTTTTTGGGATTACCTTGGTGGCAAGGTAAAAGAGGTGAAAGTGCATGTCCGTGTTTTGCCTATAGATGAAAAACGGGTCGGTAATTACCTTGAAGATGAGGCTTTTAGACAGGCGTTCCAACTTTGGGTAAATGAGCTTTGGCAGCAAAAAGATCAGCAAATAGAGGTTATGCTGAAATAAATTACCAATGACCTCCATGTCATTTTAAATTCTGGCTGATTAAGAAAACCTTAATCAGCCGTCTTTGCTTGGCTTACCTCATCCAATAAATAATACAAAGATTGGTAAGGCACCCCAGCATGTTCGCTGAGGCCAATTTCGCAAGTTCTACTTGAGGAAATGCCCCGTTCACACTCTTTTGGTAGCTGCTGTTTAAGGGTTGCTAAAGCACTTTGATTAAGCTCTGGGTGAGAAAAACCTTTATCACCTGCGAAACCACAGCAGCCTATATCATCAGGTACATAAATATTGTCGCAGAGTAAGTTTGCTAAGTTTAACATGCTCGGCTCTAATCCTACTTTCTTCGTGCTACATGTAATATGAAGGCTAATGCTTTCAGTGCTTTTTTGAATATTAAGCGCAGGCACTAAATGTTCTAAGGCAAACCGAACCGGATCATAAGCCTCAATCTCTTTGTCTAAACCTTGGTCGGCGCTATTTATGCAGGGACTGGTATCAAACAATACAGGCCATTTTCCATTTTCAGAGGCTGTGATGAGTGCTTGGTTTAACTGGCTGCGTTTTTCATCTGCTTGATCAAAAAAGCCTTTGCTTTGAAATGGCATACCGCAACAAAGGTCTGCAACCTGTTTCGGGAGGATGACATCAAAACCTGCTTTATCTAACAGCTCGAAGATGACTTGAGTCAGACTGCGTGAGTCTTTCTGGTCCGGATCTATGCCTAAGGTTCTATTGGCGCATGATGGAAAGTACACAACTTTCTTTAAATGCTTAGCCTTATTTGCGCTTGTTTCTTTGAGCCAATGATTTGCTTTTGGGGTGTTAGGTCGCCATTCACCGACAGTGCCTTGGCTTACTTTGTTGACTTGAGAAACCAGTTTAGACATGGTTTTGTTGCCAATAATATTGCGAGTTATATTGGCACTGTCTAACGCCATTTTTATCAGTTTTGTACTGGTATCAAAATGCTTGGCAGCCCACTTTGCTTTGTTTTCATTTACTTTATTGTTTTCTTGTCGTAAATGTCTCGTTAAATCACCCGTATTAATGCCAACAGGGCATGCCATGCTGCAAAGCCCACAACCTGCACAGGTATCAATAGCTTGGTATTGGTAGTCTTTCTCTAAAGCCGTTAACCGTTCTTTCTCTTCAGGTGCGTTTGCCAAACGTGATAATTCACGGCTAATGACAATACGTTGCCTTGGCGAAAGCGTGAGGTCTTTTGAAGGGCAGTTGCTTTCGCAAAAGCCACATTCAATACAGGCATCAATTAATGGGTTGCTGGCGGGTAATGGTTTTATATTTTCTAGATGAATATTTTTATTGTCGTTTAGAATCACGCCAGGGTTAAGTATGCCTGTGGGGTCAAATATTTGCTTGATTTTCTCCATGACGCCATAGCCAGTCTGGCCCCATTCAAGCTCAACAAAAGGGGCCATATTGCGGCCTGTTCCATGCTCTGCTTTGAGTGAACCTTGGTATTTACCAACCGTCATATTGGCAACGTCTTTCATTAAACCATCATATCTTTCTATATCCGCTGGAGTATCAAATGACTGCGGAAAGACAAAGTGCAAGTTTCCTTCTAACGCGTGGCCAAAAATGACGGCATCATGGTAATGCCATTTTTCAAATAAACTGTGTAAATCATTCACGGCATTAGCTAGTTCTGCCACTGGATAGGCGACATCTTCAATTAAGACGGTTGATCCTGTGCTTCTTATTGCACCGACTGCTGGAAAAACGCCTTTACGAATTGCCCAGTATTGGGCGCATAAATGCGCATCTTGGCTAAATTGGTAATCAAGACAAGCAGGCTCACCTGATTGGTTTAACACTTGATTGATCTTGTCGACTTGTTCTTCTAATTGGTGGAGACATTGAGCTCTGGTCTCAACCAATAATACACATGAGCCTTGTTGTAATTGAGGCATTGTTTGGCTAATAGCATCATGATGACGAACAGAGTTTAAGGCAGGCCAATCCATGAGTTCAACGGCAGCCACAGGAGTGTGCTTTAAGCGACTTACTGCGTCACAGGCGGCTTGAATATCATTAAAAAAGATTAAAGCAGAGGCCTTGTGCTTTTCTTCAACCATGGTGCGATAAGCAACATTGGCAATAAAACCGAGAGTGCCTTCAGAGCCTATTAATAAATGGGCAAGAATATCGATAGGGTCAGTAAAGTCTGTCAGCGCGTTTAGGGCATAGCCAGTTGTGTTTTTAAGGCGATATTTGTGTTCTATTTTTTGTCTCAACTGAGGATCATTTTTAACCTCTTGAGCTAAAAATGATAAGGCTTCTAGCATGCTGCTATGGTTTTGTTTGAATTGGGTGACAGACTCTGGGTCGGCAGTGTTTAATTGACTGCCATCTGCCAAAATGCAATGAATAGATTCTAACGTATGGTAGGTATTGTGCGCTGTTCCACAACACATACCAGAAGCATTGTTAGCTGCTATCCCACCAATTTTTGCAGAATTAATTGATGCTGGGTCAGGGCCTATCTTACGGCCATAAGGTGCGAGGTACTTATTCGCCTGTGCACCGATAATGCCGGGTTCAAGTTGTATGATCTTACCTTCTTCAAGGATTTTATAGTTTTGCCATTTATTACCAAGAGAGATAAGAACAAATTCGGTAATGGCTTGCCCTGATAAGCTTGTGCCTGCCGCTCGAAAGGTAATAGGCACTGAGTACTTATTGGCCGCTTTTATTATATGAATGACTTCTTTGATTGATTCAACCTTAATGACAGCCTTAGGAATAAGTCGATAAAAACTGGCATCTGTACCGTAAGCGAGTGTGCGTAGCGGGTCTTCAATAATATTGTTTGCTACACAGAGTGTTTTTATATTTGACAAGAATTCCTGATACTGCATTTTTACTCTCTTTGGTAAGACCAATATTATTATTTAGTTGAATTTCAAGCTAACCCCATAAAAAATGTTTGTCAAAGGTAAATAACTAATGAAATATATGACCTTATTGGTAATACCAATTATTTGGTGAGATATTTTTAAAACACTCACTAGATAACTTCTACGATGACTTAAAAAGTGGCCTTATGGCAATGCTGGAAAAGCTTCCTCTGTGTGTTTTTATCCTGTATAAAATGCTTTTTTTTAATCTGTATGCTTGGTAATTATCTTGCCTGTCTGTTTGAAAATCACAAAGGCTTGATAATATTTACCCTAAATTAGAAATGTGTCAGGAAATTTGAATGAAGTTGTCTCAGTTGTTAACCGCTCAATCTCAACAGATGGAAAGCTCGCTTGTACGTGAGCTTCTTCACTATAGTCAGCAGCCCGATATTTTATCTTTTGCTGGTGGTCTACCTGATGAGGCTTATATGCCTGATTTTCCTGCTTTAGAGAGTGTGGCAGATAGTCGTCAATATGGTCCTAGTGAAGGTGAGAAGGCGTTGCGTGAGCAGGTTGTTGCAACTGTGGCTGAGCGTGGTATTCAAGCGTCTGTGGAGCAAACATTAATCACTAATGGTTCGCAACAAGGCTTGGATATAGTGAGCCGTCTGATTTTAGACAGTGATTCCATGATTTTAACTGAACAGCCAACTTACCTCGCTGCAATTCAAGTGTTTAAACTGCAAGGGGCGATCATTCAGGATGTTATTTCTGATGATGAAGGAATGTCAGTTGCTATGATGCGATCGCTTATCGAAGCGCATCAACCCAAAGCGGTTTATTTAATTCCAAATTTTCAAAATCCAGCGGGACATTGCTACAGCTTAAAGCGACGTCAAGAAATTGCTGCTTTGTTAGATGAAAAAGGGATTTTGCTGATTGAAGATGACCCATACCGAGATTTGTGTTTTGAAGAAGTGGATAGAACGCCTATTTCAAGTCTTCTTAAAAGTGCGCCTTGGATTTACATGGGGAGTTACTCTAAAGTCCTATGGCCTGGACTAAGAACAGGTTATCTTGTGTCTTGTGAAGAGATTGCCCCTTATTTGGTAAAACTGAAGCAGGCGACCGATTTACATACAAATCGATTAGGACAAAATCTCATTGCAAGCTACTTGGCAACAGGTGAGTTTCCGGCTCATTTAGAAAAACTTCAGCGAGTCTATAAAGCAAAGCGCGATACTATGATGTTGGCTTTGGATAAGTATTTAGGTGACCTTGTTCAGTTTGAAAAGCCCGCTGGTGGCATGTTTGTTTGGCTAACCTTGCCAGAGGGTGTGTCTTCGAAAAAGGTCTTGGCGGATGCGCTTGAGAAAAAGGTGCTGATTTTACCTGGCACGCCTTTTTACCCAAATAACAGTGAAAACTTTGATCGTAATATTCGTTTGAGTTTTGCGCGTGTACCTGAATCCAAGTTAGACCAATCTATATCTTTATTGGCTGATGTTATTAAAGCACAGCTTTAAGTCGCCTTCTCCTTCTTAAAAGCCACCAATTTATGGTGGCTTTTTTAATTGATTAGCCATCAGCTACTTGGGCTTTCTCTTCTTCGTTTCCTTCTCGTTCATTGTCGCGCTGCTTATTAAGTCTAAAGTTACTTTGCTCTACATCATGAAACCCATCAAACAGGCTTTAGCCAAGAGTCTACTAGTGTCATTATTTTAGTAAGTTTTTAGGGATGTTTGGTTCTCATGGTCGAGTTCCAATGCAAATCACAAGGATGTAGAAACGAGGTAACTTGTATTGTTAATCAATGAAGAGCAGCTGAGTGTTTTTTTAGAAGGTTTGCCTTGTATGGCCTATATGATGCGTGCTGATGGCACTCTTTTAGGGGTGAATCGTCGTTTGAAGGCTCTGTTTGAGCAGACTGATCTAAAACAAGCTGTTAAAAGCCAGAATGAGGTCTCTTGTTTTGATGCTTTTCGCCTTTTTTGTAAGAGAGAGTTCAAAAAACTGACTGACTTCTCTACAGGGTTCTCTACAGGGGGGGGATGGCAATATGCTGACACTTTATTTTTGCATATGAGTTTGAGCCCTTATGGTTTAGAGGGTGAGCAAAACGCCATACTTGGGTTGGTTGAGGATGTCAGTGAGAGTCAAATTGAGTGTGTTAAAAATGCGCAATATAAAGCTGTGTTTGATTCTATTAAAGAAGGTGTTTTGCTAGCGGGAGTTGATTCAAAAATAAAGGCTGTTAATCCTGCCTTCAGTGATATTACCGGTTATAGTGCTGCTGAAATGTTAGGAAGAAATCCTTCAATGTTAAGCTCTGGGCATCATGATAAAGCGTTTTATACTAAGGTTTATAAAGATCTTTATGAGCTAGGGCAATGGCAAGGAGAGGTTTGGAATAAACGTAAAAATGGTAGTCTCTATGTGCAATGGCAAACGATTACAGCACTTAAAAATGACGCCGGAGAAGTGGATGAGTTCTTGGCTATTTTCAGTGATATCACTCATCAAAAAGCGCGTCTTGAAGCGATTGAGTTCAGAGCAAATTTTGATCATTTAACCGGGTTGCCGAATCGCGCTTATTTTCATGAGTTAATGGCGAATCAACTGGTTAAAAGTTGCAAAGAGAAAAGCCAGTGTGCCCTCATGTATTTAGACCTAGATAACTTTAAGCGAATTAATGACACCTTAGGCCACAGTGTGGGCGATAGTTTATTAAAAGAGGTCAGTCAGGTTATAAGCAAGGTGATAGGTGCCAAAAATACTCTAGCCAGGTTAGGTGGAGATGAATTCGTTGTCATGGTGCCTTGTTTTAAACAGATCTCAGAGTTGGAAGAGGTTGCTCAAGCTATTGTGGATGCACTTAAGGTGCCTTTTGTAATAGGTGCCAATTTGGTCCACACAGGTGCGAGTATAGGGATAGCTTTATCTCGTAATGTAGAGAGTGTCGAGGAGATATTGCGACTTTCTGACTTGGCAATGTATAAGGCAAAAGAACAAGGTAAAGGTCGATTTGTGTTTCATACAGGCCAGATGTCTGACGATGTACAAGCTGCTAGAAACTTGGAATTGGAACTGAGAAAGTCGATTGCAAATCGAGATATTCGGGTTGCCTTTCAGCCTATTGTTGATATTGCGACTAAAGCCGTGCTTGGTTATGAGGCGTTAGCGAGATGGACGACGTCATCAGGTCAGGTTGTGTCGCCGGATGTGTTTGTTGCCTGTGCAGAGGAATTAGGGTTAATTCAGGCGTTGTTTGAAGTGGTTTATACCAAGGTATTAGAAGGGTTTTTGGATCTTCAAAATCAGCATGCTAAAGACATCTATGTTTCGATTAATTTATCCTGTTATCAAATTCCAAGTTTATTAAGTGTTGACTGGATGACTTCTCAATTAGCCTATTATCAACTGGCGCCGGGCAATATTATTTTAGAAATTACAGAAGGAGTGTTACTTAAGGATTCGGTCAATACAAGGCTCTGGTTAGAAAAGGTAAGGGAGGCAGGTTATCGTTTGGCCTTGGATGACTTTGGTACAGGTTTCTCGTCTTTAGCTTATTTAAAAAGTATTCCTGTGGATATTTTAAAAATAGACAGACGATTTGTGGCTGACATTGCTAATGACGAATCGGACTTGGCTCTGGTAAGTGCCATTTTAGCCATTGCAGAAGCCTTCTCAATTAGAGTGATTGCTGAAGGGGTTGAGCGGGAGTGCCAGCGTCAAGTATTAGGGCGTTTAGGTTGTGGCTTGGCACAAGGTTATTATTTTGGTCGGCCAACAGAAGTAGAGCAACAGGGTTTAACTATTTAGCTGACGACATGATTGATAACTTGTTATTATCTCTTTATTTGTGAGGAATAAGGTTTGTCTGATCTGAAGGGTATTAATATTGAGCCTGAAATTAAATCGCCCTGTATGTCTTTATGTTGCTTGGATGAGCAAGATATTTGCATAGGTTGTCATCGCAGTGTGAAAGAAATCACAGGCTGGAGTCGAATGGATCATCAGGCGAAAAAAGAGACGATGCAAAAAGTTGCTGAGCGCGAGCAGGCTAGCGGGCGTATGATGCGTTAGCAAGCTGTTAGTTTATTCTTAGGGTTAATTGATGTGAAAAGCTGAGATAGATTATCTTGGCTTTTTTTGTGCCTCAGTTTCATGTCTGTGCTTCGCTAACTACTTGGAAGTGCGAAGCAGTAACTTTCTAGTTTCTAGTTGGTTCTAAATTTTAGGCAAAAAAATCGATAACTAAATTATCGGGTTTTTGTGTTTCTCAAAGCTTAGGTATTAACCGTTAGCTTTTTTCTCACCTTGTGCTTCGCTAACTACTTAAGAGTGCGAAGTAGTAACTTTTCAATTCATTATAAACATCATAAATTTTAGGCAAAAAAAAACCGATGAATATATCATCGGGTTTTTGTGTTTCTCAAAGCTTAGGTATTAACCGTTAGCTTTTTTCTCACCTTGTGCTTCGCTAACTACTTAAGAGTGCGAAGCAGTAACTTTTCAATTCATTATAAACATCATAAATTTTAGGCAAAAAAAACCCGATAACTAAATTATCGGGTTTTTGTGTTTCTCAAAGCTTAGGTATTAACCGTTAGCTTTTTTCTCACGTTGTGCTTCGATTACTGCTTCTGCAACAGAGTTCGGGCAAGGAGAGTAGTGAGAGAACAGCATAGAGAACTGACCACGGCCAGATGTCATAGTACGTAGTGTACTGATGTAACCAAACATTTCTGATAGAGGTACGTCAGCTTTAATACGAACACCAGATACACCAGCGTTTTGGTCTTTGATCATACCGCGACGACGGTTAAGGTCACCGATTACATCACCAACGTGATCATCAGGCGTAAACACGTCAACAGCCATGATAGGCTCGATCAATTGAGGGCCCGCTTTAGGCATAGACTGACGGAAAGCGCCTTTAGCAGCGATTTCGAAAGCTACAGCAGAGGAGTCAACTGCGT
This sequence comes from Marinomonas sp. MED121, assembly GCF_000153025.1. GTDB lineage: Bacteria > Pseudomonadota > Gammaproteobacteria > Pseudomonadales > Marinomonadaceae > Marinomonas. The sequence goes on along the minus strand of NZ_CH672429.1, from coordinate 455,635 downwards.
GGAAACCACCGTCGAACAGTTCAACTTCAACGTCAAGAACAGGGAAGCCCGCTAAGGTACCTTCGCCCATCATAGACTTAAAGCCTTTCTCTACAGCTGGGAAGAATTCTTTTGGTACGTTACCACCAACAACAGAAGAGCTGAATGTGAAACCAGTACCCACTTCACCAGGCTTGATGCGATAGTCGATCTTACCGAACTGACCAGAACCACCAGACTGTTTCTTGTGAGTGTAGCTATCTTCAATTGATTGAGTGATAGTTTCACGGTAAGCAACCTGAGGTTGACCAACAACTAGGTCTACACCATAGGTACGCATTAGGATATCAACTTTGATATCTAGGTGAAGCTCACCCATACCACGTAGGATTGTCTCACCAGTTTCTTGGTCAGTTTCAACGCGGAATGTTGGATCTTCTGCAACCATTTTACCAATCGCAATACCCATCTTCTCGTTACCACCTTTATCTTTAGGTGTAACAGAGATAGAGATTACTGGCTCAGGGAATACCATGGCTTCAAGTGTACATTCGTGCTTAGGATCACAAAGAGTGTGACCTGTTTGAACGTTTTTCATACCAACGATAGCGATGATGTCACCCGCTTGCGCTGTGCTGATCTCGTTACGATCATCAGCTTGCATCTCAACCATACGGCCGATACGTTCAGTTTTACCAGTGAAAGAGTTAAGAACTGTATCACCTTTATTAAGTACACCAGAGTATACACGTACGAAGGTTAGGGCGCCGAAACGGTCATCCATGATTTTGAATGCCAATGCACGGAAAGGTTCGTCAGCAGATACAATTGCTTTCTCGCCGTTTGCATTACCTTCTTCGTCAGTAAGGTCTTGAGGCTCAACTTCAGTTGGGCTTGGTAGGTAATCAACAACCGCATCAAGAAGAATCTGCATACCTTTGTTCTTGAACGCAGAACCACAGTATGTAGGGAAGAAAGCAAGGTCACGTGTACCAGTACGGATACAACGTTTGATGTCTTCCATTGAAGGCTCTTCACCCTCCATGTATGCCATCATTAGGTCGTCGTCTTGCTCTACCGCAGTTTCGATCAACTGTTCACGGTAAGCTTCAACATCATCAACCATGTCAGCTGGAACATCTTCGATTGAGTAGTTTTCTGGTTGTCCAGTTTCGTCCCAAACGTAAGCTTTACGAGTTAGAAGGTCAACAACACCAGTGAACTGATCTTCAGTACCGATAGGCAATACCATGATTAGTGGTGTTGCACCTAGTACGTTACGTACTTGGTCAGTAACGCGGTAGAAGTCAGCACCCAAACGGTCAAGTTTGTTTACGAAGATGATACGAGCAACTTCTGAATCGTTAGCATAGCGCCAGTTAGTTTCAGACTGAGGCTCAACACCACCAGAACCACAGAATACACCGATGCCGCCATCAAGCACTTTAAGAGAACGATATACTTCTACTGTGAAGTCAACGTGTCCAGGTGTGTCGATAACGTTGAAACGGTGGTTTTTCCAGAAACAGCTTACTGCTGCAGACTGGATGGTAATACCACGTTCAGCTTCTTGAGTCATGAAGTCAGTTGTAGATTCGCCTTCATGTACTTCACCGATTTTGTGGATCATACCGGTAAGTTTAAGAATACGTTCTGTTGTAGTTGTTTTACCCGCGTCAACGTGAGCAAAAATACCAATGTTTCTGTAGTGCGATAAGTCAGCCATTACATTACTCTAATATATAAGGTTTGGACGAAAAATTTTCGCGCAAGTATACAGGATAACAGGAGCCTATTTGAAGGGGATTTAAGCAGTTAATTTTGTATTAATAAGTCAAAATTAAATAAATCACTTAAAGTTTTGGCTTTAGCCCCTATGAATAGGGGCTTTTGATAAATTCTTGTTAGTTTGTATTGGTTGAAAAAAAGACAATTTAGTCACATTTATTCGGTTTGTTTTTAGCCTCAATCCACTGTGACATGTATTGAGTGCTCTTCAAACTATGGTGTCTTACCATTAATCCCATGAAATTCTGTTGACGATTTTCACTTTGAGCGGCTTTTGCATCGTTTAGGCGAGCAATAAACTTTTTGTGCCATTCATCTTTGTGGTAATAGGTTGTGAGTATTGCTAAACCTTTTTGCTGACTTAACTGCCAGGCAGACTTATCTTGATATAAGGAGATAGCGGCGTTAACAAAGTCATCGTTAGAATCACAAATTTCACCATTCCAAGCTAGCTCACCATGCATTGATTCTGCGCCGACAGGTGTTGTTATACTTCCTGTACCATTTAGCATTGCTTCAACCAACTTTCCTTTAATGCCTGCCCCGAAGCGAATAGGTGCTAAGCAGATTCGTGATTGCTGCATGACTTGGTTCGCATCCCTTGCCCAGCCCTTAATCAGAAAGCCTTGTTTTTCATTATGCAATTGGGTTGCTTTAGGTGGTGGATAAGCGCCATAAATGTGCATTTGAGCTTGGGGCAATGCTTGTCTGATTTTTGGCCAGATTTCAGTTTTGAGTTGTAAGACTGCATCCCAGTTTGGTTCATGGCGAAAGTTGCCGATACTGATAAAATGCTGTCTTTGTTCGAAACTAGGCAGTGTGTTTAAGTCAGACTGAGTAATTGACGGCAGCATAAAAGGAAGATGCATTAGCTGGTATTGTGGGATATTAAATTTATCTTGTAGCAAGGTGTATTCATAGGCAGAAATCATGAGTGTTAAATCGCTACGTAATATAGCCGCAATTTCCCTTAACCCTAAGTCGGTGTGCATATTTTTGAGCTCAAAGTCTTTATTTGACTTCACCGCTTTGTGCCTAGCATGACGTAAGCTATGTAAATCTTCAGTATTAAGGACTCTTAATGCATCGGGACAATGCTTTTCAATGCGCCAAGCAAACTGCTCTTCCATCATAAATCGATCGAAGATGACAACATCTGGATTAAGCTCAATGACATAATCATCAAAGCTTGAATGATTAAGCGTAATTTGTGTTGTCTTTATACCTAATGCATCTAGGTTAACCATATGTTCGGTTTTCTGGGCTGGGGTAGCAAAGCTGATAGTGAAATGTTCGGCCTGCAGACTGTTTATTAGCTGCATCATACGTGACCCAGCTGCGGATGAGTTCGGCTCAGGCCAGACATAGCCTATGATTAAAATGTGCACGTTAATCTCTTAAATAAAATCAATGAAAGGGGATTAACGGCTATGGTAAATCTTTGAACCGAGACAATATAGTGAAAAGTGTTTTATCTCAGTAAGCTTGCTTTGCTAAGTGTTGCTCTTCTACTACCGCTATTTAAAGTCAAAAATAATCAGCAAAGAAGAGTTTAGGAAACGAAGTTACCATTTAAAGCTAGGGGATTTAGGTTTGATGGCTAAAAAAGAGGTATCAAAATAATATTCGCTGGGGTTATCTTCTTTTATTAAAACAGTGACTTGGATATCTTCTAGCATGTCGCTTGGGTCAAATAATAAATAGTCGCTTTTAAAAATATGTAAAGCACTGTGATCGGGTGCCAGCCACTCAGTACAGATACGGTAAGGTTTTAGGCCCTTTGCTTCTAATTCAGGGTCAAGCTCAACATTTCTCACCACTGTTTTTATCTCAACACCATTGTGACGTAGGTAGCGTATTTTATGTTGCTGTTTAAAGTCTTTAAGGTGAATAGCAATAAAGGCCAAAATAAGTAAGCAGCCTAAATTCGCCCAAATGCTGACTTTAGACGCAAGACTGGGGGTCGGTTTTATAATCGCTTTACTTGGCATTGAAGTGCTGTAAATTAAGGCGATTTTTTCGCCAACCTGATAATAGTTTGAGTCTTGATGAATTTGGAGTCGAAACTCAATAAGCTGATTAGTGAGCGTTTTAAAGTTAACGAATAAGCTTGTTTTTCCCGTTTGATTAAAACCAGAATCATCAAAATTAATGATTTTCATCACAGTGCCTGTTGTTTCTAAGCTGTCTTGGAAGGGGTGTTGGCTTTGATAATAAAAGATACTGGCAATAAAGAGTAAAAAAAGGCCAAGAGTGAGTAAAATATATTTGATACGTTCTAATGTGTGCATAGTGACTTCCCTTTATTTTAACGCACTGCAAATCCTTTACAGTCAGGTGATAAAAATGAGAGTTTCCAGCTTAAATAGTTGATCTAAATCATCTAGTTGAACTAGGTTTTGATGGGCAGAATAAGGTATGAGGACGCAGTCTGACCAGAAACCTTTTTTTGCTTTTTGTTGCTGCTTTGTAACAAGGCTGAGAAAGCTTTTATCTTCTTTTATCTTGTCGTGAATGGCGCATTTAAACGAATAAATTGTTTGAAGCAAAACAGGCTAAAAGGAAGAGGAAATAACGCTAACGAGTTATTTCCTAGTATTTAGTCGCTTGATTGCTTTTTAAGGACATAGTTTTGAAGGTAATGAATTAAAGGGGAATGGTCTAAAGCATAAGTTCTAATTCACTAGCTTTATAACTCACACAAAGACCATTTTAAACAAAGGCTATTTCTCAACGAAGGCTCTTTCAATAACATAATCACCCGCTTCACCAATACGAGGTGAAATATTAAAACCTCTCTCATCAAGTAACTCACGACATTCTGCGAGCATCGCCTGGTTACCACATATCATAACTCTGTCTGTTGCAGGGTTCATGGGGGGGAGGTCTAAATCATGGCAAAGCTTGTCATTTCGAATGAGTTCGGTCACTCTGCCTTGATGCTTGTAATTCTCTCTCGTAACAGTTGGGTAGTAGCTCAGCTTATCTTTAATCTCTTCACCTAGGTATTCATGATTAGGCAGTTCAGTTTCAATAAAGTCTTGATAAGCTAAATCAGCAATATGTCTTGTGCCATGAACTAAAATAACCCTTTCAAAGCGCTCATAAACATCTGGGTCTTGTATGACACTCATAAATGCCGCTAAACCAGTCCCTGTGGCAAGTAGAAAAAGGTTTTTCCCAGGAAGAAGGTCGTCAACAATCAGGCTGCCTGTTGCCTTGCCTCCTAAAATGATATTTTCGCCTACTTGGATGTTTTGTAGTAGAGAGGTAAGAGCGCCATCTGCGACTTTAATGCTAAAGAATTCAAGTTCATCGGCATAGTTTGGGCTGGCGATGCTATAGGCTCTTAATAAAGGTTTTGCGTTAACTTCAAGCCCTATCATCACAAACTGACCATTCTTAAATCTAAAACCCGGGTCCCGTGTGGTTTTGAAGCTGAATAAGCCATCGTTCCAATGATGGACTTGGGTGACTTGTGCTGTGCTTAAACTTGCCATAATTGGCTCCATATAATGATCTAATAACAAGACTATAAGGTGTGAGAAAGATAAAAACCTATGGATTGTGATGATTATCTATATAGGTATTGGTTATATTTTTGATATTATTGTTTTGTTTTTGTTATATTTAAATTCACTATCAATATAGCCAAAACCTAAGACCTTAAAGGTAAAATCCATTTAAATGAGAATGTATCCTATCACAAGTATTAATGACACCTTTTGTAATATAATGGAGAACTAAACCAAATTTACTTAATCCAATAAACGTTAGGTAAATAATTATTTAAGTGAGAAAGAAAGATGACTAAGCCCCTAAACCCTTTAAATGCAGCTGAGCAGCAGGTAATTATTCATAAAGGTACAGAGCGTCCTTTTACTGGAGAGTACACAGATACCACAGCAGAAGGTGTTTATCTTTGCCGCCAGTGCGATGCGCCTCTGTTTTATTCTGAGCACAAGTTTTTATCCCATTGTGGCTGGCCAAGTTTTGATGATGAGATTGAAGGTGCAATTAAACAGCTACCTGATGCTGATGGCAGACGCATAGAAATTGTATGCGCTAGTTGCGATGGACATCTCGGTCATGTCTTTGAAGGAGAAGGCTTAACAGCGAAAAACTTAAGACACTGTGTGAATTCAATTTCAATGAAATTAGTCACTCTTGAAGCGGCTAAATAGTCAGGCAAGTTCACTAACTTTGAGTCTAATAACATTGTCTAGAAAGCCAGCTGATCTCTTTTACCGTTTCGCGAAGTCGCCTTCTCAGTCTGTCTCTGATGAGCCGGAGATTAATTTTGTCGTGATACGAAAGCAATTTAACTTTCGCTCAATTCAAATAGGCAACTGGGTAACTCAAGCGGAGCAAAAAAAAGCGGCCTACTCTTTTTATGCTGCTCTCAACACGCTCATGCGAATATTGCAGGCGCCTGAAAGTCTGATTTCGCTTAGAGGGAGTTTGTCTTTACAGTATGGTAAGGGAGGCCGACCGGGTGTTGCCGCACATTATTCGCCAAGGGAGCGATGTTTTGCTTTAGCCAAAAACGCAGGTCCAGGCAGTATCGCCCATGAATGGTTTCATGCCTTGGATCATTACTTAGGTTCACAGGCGTTTTTATCTCTTCCCAAATTTGATTCATCTTTAAATTATCAAAGTGGCTGTCTGTTTGCATCTAAGGCTTGGCTTCTAGATGCGGCAATACGTCAACATCCGCTTAATGATTTGTTATCAAATTGTTTTAAAGCCATTTTACTCGATGAGAGTGGCCAAGCAGCAAGCCAGCTTGTTCAAAACGCCAACCTTATTGATAAAAAACTTAATCAACTTTATTACAGCTTGCCAGAAGAGCTATGTGCACGCGCTTTCGAAGCGTATGTTGAAGATGCGGGAATCACAGATGCAAGTCTGGCCAACTCATTTTTGGTAAAAGGCAGTCTATATTCCAAAGAAGCAGAATTAGGCCTCTATCCTAAAGGTGAGCAAAGGCAAAATATTAATCTTGCCTTTAATGAGTACTTTAAAATGTTAGGTGCCTACCTCAATAGCGGCTTGTGACCCTAAAGAGGTTTAATTTCAGTGAGTAACCATTGATAGAAGTGTTGTACTTGTTCGTTTTGTTGGCGGTAACTAGGGGCTAAAAAGTAGAAACCAAAGCTACTTTGATAGCGCATATTCAAGACATTAACTAACTCCCCACGCTTGATAAATTCAGACGCTAAGAAGTCTGGTACAAGGGCTATCCCTTGTTTTTGTTTCGCCGCCTCTAAAGACATAAAGAAATGTTCGAAACCATGATGGTAGTTTGGTATTTGCGCCTGTTTTTTTTCGGCTAACGTGCTGCTTAGAAATTGTGACCAGAGTTGTGGCCTTGTAGTGTGCATGAGAAGAGGATGGTTAAGAATATCCTCAGCTTGAGATATTGGAGCCTGAGCCAGAAGATCGGGGTGAATCACAGGGATTAGCACTTCTTCTGCTAACAGTGTTGAGTTTTCATGGCTTAAAGAAAGCGGTAAGCAACGAATCGCAATATCTGCACTGGCTTGATGAAATTGAAACGCACCATCACCTGATACCATAGTCAATCTTAAGTTTGGTAAAGCATCTGTAAGACGTTCTAAGCGTGGAATAAGCCAAAGGTGACTTAATGACGGGGTGATATTTAACGTTAAACTATGATTATTCATTTCTAATTGTTGCAAGTTTGCAGTAGAACTCTGAATTTGCTCTAACGCTGCCATGATGGTCGGTAGATATTGTTTGCCTGCTTTGGTTAAAGCAAGGCCTGTCGTTGTGCGATCAAATAAGGCTAACTGAAGGTGCTCCTCTAAGGATTTTATTTGTTTGCTAATTGCTCCTTGGGTAACACAAAGCTCAACCGCCGCTTTTGAAAAGCTTAATTTGCGTGCGGCCACTTCAAACGCTTTTAATGCATTTAGAGGGGGGAGTTTATTGGGCACAGCTGACCTCATTACTTTTTCTCATAGGGTCTGAGAATATATCGTTTGTGGGTGAGGGTAAAGACATCATAAATTTAGTTTCTTCTTGATAATGATGTGAACCTAAAACTGTAATGAACCATATTTTTCAACGCCACTGCCATGCCAATTTACCTGTCGCCGCTCGCGGTGAAGGTGTTTATATTTTTGATCAAATGGGTAAGTCCTATTTAGATGCGAGTGGCGGTGCTGCTGTATCTTGTTTAGGCCATAGCCACCCTGCAATAAAAGCGGCTTTACATGAACAAATTGATCAATTGGCCTATGCCCATACTGGTTTTTTTACCACTGAAGCTGCACAAAACTTAGCCGATAAATTAGTTGCAGCAGCCCCTGGCTCCCTTGAGCATGTGTACTTTGTCTCTGGTGGCTCAGAAGCCGTTGAGTCAGCCCTAAAATTAGCTCGTCAATATTTTGTTGAAAAAGGTGAGAAGCAAAGATCTCGCTTTATTTCGCGAAAACAAAGTTATCACGGTAATACCTTAGGCGCGCTTTCTGTTGGGGGGAACGCCTTACGACGTGAGCCTTTTTCTCCTTTACTTATGCCTGTTGGGCATATTTCTGCTTGTTTTGCATACCATGGTCAAAGTGCGACTGAAACCGCCTTCGAATATGGGCAACGCATGGCAAACGAACTTGAAGAGCGCTTGTTAGAGGTTGGTCCAGAAACGGTAATTGCCTTTATTGCGGAACCTGTTGTGGGTGCAACCGCGGGGGCTGTCGTAGCCGAAGAAGGTTACTTCAAGCGTATTCGTGAAATATGCGATAAATATGGCGTACTTCTTATTCTTGATGAGGTCATGTGTGGTATGGGTCGTACAGGTACCTTATTCGCCCATGAGCAAGAAGATATTGAAGCTGACATGGTGACCATAGCGAAAGGTCTAGGGGCGGGTTATCAGCCAATTGGCGCTATGATCGCATCTTCAGAAATACATAATACGATTGCCAATGGTTCTGGATTTTTTCAGCATGGCCATACCTATATGGGCCATGCAACGGCTGTCGCGGGCTCATTGGCAGTATTGAATACGATTGAGCAGGATAATTTACTTCCTCGGGTGAAAGCGGCGGGCAACTTATTACAGACCAAGCTTGAAAGTCGTTTTGATAATCATCCTTTTGTCGCAGATGTGAGAGGCCGTGGTCTGTTTCGTGCGATTGAAATCATGGCAGACAAAGAAAAGAAAATCCCTTTTGCAAGTCATACTAAATTGCATGCCAAAATTAAAGCCCAAGCAATGGAGCTTGGTCTTATGTGTTACCCCATGCCTGGCACCATTGATGGTAAAGAGGGGCATCATGTTTTATTAGCGCCGCCTTTTATTATTGCTGATGAGCAACTTGATGAGTTAACCGACAAGCTGTATTTTAGTATCGATGCTGTGACTCAAAAACATTATAAGGAAGTAGTGTAATGCAGGTGCAAAACAAGCTTAATCAAGATAACTGTATTGTGATCGTGGCGCCCAATGGTGCTCGTAAAAGTAAACTAGATCATCCTTCTCTTCCAATTACGCCCGATGAACTTGCTGATGATGTTGCTCAATGTGTGGCAGCTGGCGCCAGTATGGTCCACCTTCATGCTCGTACAAAAACGGGCCGCCATTCCCTTGAAATAGAGGATAACCTAGCCGTTATTAAGGCGGTTAAAGAAAAACTGGGTGATCAAGTGATGATCCAGTTAACCACGGAAGCGGTTGGTATTTATCAACCTGAGCAACAAATGGCATTGATTCGTACAATCAAACCAGAAGCGGCGTCTTTCGCTTTATCTGAGTTGATTCCTGATAGTTCTCATGAAAAGACCGCCAGTGAGTTTTTTTATTGGGTTGCCCAAGAGGGAATTGTTGCCCAGTACATCGTTTATAGTGCAGAACAACTTGCCTATTATTTAGATCTTAGAAAGCGAAATCTTTTGCCTAAATCAAAACATCATTTATTACTGGTTTTGGGCCGCTATCACAAACAACAAGAATCAGAACCATCCGATTTAGAACCTTTTATTCATCTGATAGAACAATTAGATAAAATTCGCTGGGCAGTTTGCGCTTTTGGCAAAAAGGAACAAGACTGTTTAGAGGCCGCAGCAAAATTAGGCGGAGATATTCGGATAGGGTTTGAAAATAATCTATTTTCTCAAACAGGGGAGTTAGCAAAAAATAATGCGGCTCAAGTTGAAGAAATGGTAGCGCGTTTGACACAGATTAAATGCGTCGCAATGAAAACTGATACCTTAAGGAATCAGTTTTAGTACACCTAAATTGAAATCGGTGTTTTGCCCTTGTTGGTTAAAAAGACAAGGAAAAACTATCACTTATCAAATAAAAGCAATTAATAAAAGCTAAGGGGTCGTCAATGAAATACATTAAATCCACACTTATCGGTGCAGGTATTGCAGCATGTTTTGGTGGAGCGTCTGTTACTGCTCAAGCGCAGGAATTTATCACCATAGGTACAGGTGGTGTAACAGGTGTTTATTATCCAACGGGTGGTTCAATTTGCCGTTTGGTGAATAAAGCACGTAAAGAGCATGGCATACGTTGTAGTGTTGAGAGTACGGGTGGTTCTGTATATAACATTAACACTATTCGTGAAGGCGAATTGGATATGGGTGTGGCTCAATCTGATTGGCAATATCATGCTTACAATGGCACCAGTAAATTTAGCAAAAATGGCAAATTTGAAGATTTAAGAGCGGTTTTCTCTGTTCACCCAGAACCTTTCACCTTGGTTGCACGTGCTGACTCCGGCATTAAGACCTTTGAAGACTTAAAAGGTAAGCGTGTCAATGTGGGTAATGCGGGTTCTGGTCAACGCGGTACCATGGAAGTTGTAATGAATAAATACGGCTGGGATATGGATGACTTTGCTTTAGCTTCCGAGTTAAAAGCAGCAGAGCAGTCTAAAGCTTTATGTGATAACAAAATTGATGCCATGGTTTATGTGGTAGGTCACCCAAGTGGTTCGATTAAAGAAGCAACAACCTCTTGTGATAGTGTGATCGTTGAGGTGTCAGGCACTAAGATTAATCAATTGGTCGCCGATAATTCTTTTTACCGTACAGCAACGATTCCAGGTGGCATGTACTCAGGTAATGCAAACGACATAGGCACCTTTGGTGTTGGTGCTACTTTTGTTACTTCAGCAAAAGTTGCTGATAACCTAGTTTATAACGTTGTTAAAGCTGTGTTCGAAAACTTTGAAACCTTCAAAAAACTTCATCCAGCGTTTGCAAATCTGAAAAAAGAAGAAATGATCAAAGATGGTTTGTCAGCACCACTACACCCAGGTGCGGTTAAATACTATAAAGAAGCGGGTTTGATGTAAGTCGACAAGTTGATTTAATTGTCACTTCAACAGGGGCTTAGGCCCCTGTATTTTTTCGTTTTCGGCATAGGAATTAATCTATGAACCCCAAACATTTATCTGACTCAAATAATGAGCAAGGCAATGCGGCTGATGAGTTTTTAAGCTCAGAAACGGGTAGTCGCCAATTTAACGGAAATATGGCTAAGCTTGTTGTCGGTACCTTGATTGCCTGGGCAAGCTTTCAAATATGGTATGCTTCTCCGCTTCCTTTTATCTTCAATTTTGCTACCTTTAATGAAGACCAAGCTAAGTATATCCATTTGTCTTTTGCGATTTTTCTCGCTTTCTTTTTATTTCCTGCAACAAAAAGTTCCAGTAAGTCCTCGGCATCTTTACTTGATATTTTACTGGCGCTAGCTGCCTCAAGTGCGTGTTTATATTTATTAGTTTTTCGCAATGATCTTGCCTCTCGTATGGGAGCGCCAACTGTTACTGATATTATTGTGGCTGTTGTGGGTATGCTCGCGTTACTTGAAGCCACACGACGAACGCTAGGGCCGCCATTAGTAATCGTAGCAGTGGTGTTTTTGACCTTTACTTTTGCGGGTCAATATATGCCAGATGTGATTGCCCACAAAGGGGCAAGCCTGAAGAAAGTTGCATCTCATCAATGGCTAACAACGGAAGGGGTTTTTGGAGTTGCAATTGGTGTTTCCACTACCTTTGTATTTTTGTTTGTCTTATTGGGATCATTGCTTGATAAAGCCGGGGCAGGTAATTACCTGATAAAAGTCTCTTTCTCTTTGTTAGGGCATATGCGTGGCGGACCCGCTAAAGCGGCGGTTGTGGCATCTGGTTTGAGTGGCATTATTTCCGGTTCTTCTATTGCGAATGTGGTTACCACAGGTACCTTTACCATTCCTTTGATGAAGCGTGTTGGTTTTCCTGGTACCAAAGCGGGTGCAATAGAAGTTGCGGCTTCAACGAATGGTCAGCTAACACCGCCTATCATGGGTGCAGCAGCCTTTTTAATGGTCGAATACGTCGGGATTCCCTATATAGAAGTTATTAAGCATGCAATTTTACCTTCTATTATTTCTTATATTGCCTTGGTCTATATTGTTCACCTTGAAGCCTTAAAGCTAAATATGAAGGGGATTGAGAAGCTCAATAAACCCACACTTGCAATGCGAATGTTGTCTTGGATGAGCACATCCGTAATCTTGTTGGTGTTAGGGCTTGTCGTTTATTACGGCTCAACCCTGCTGGAAATGACGCTGGGTGATGCGGCTTATTTGGTTATGTTGCTAGCTATCGTGGCTGCTTATTTTGCTTTGGTAAAACTCTCAGCGGCTTATCCTGATTTGGCAGAAGACGAAACCAGTATCGAGTTAGATCACTTACCTGAACCTAAACCAACGGTTTATTCGGGCCTTTATTTCTCTCTACCAATTGTTGTTCTTTTGTGGGCATTAGCCGTTAAACAATATTCGCCGCAACAATCTGCATTTTATGCGGTGGTGTTTTTAATTGCTGTGGTGCTGACTCACAGACCAATAAAAGCTTGGTTTCGAAACGAAACCAATTGGGCTGGGCAGTTTAAAGTATGCTGGAATGAATTTATTGATGGCATGATCACCAGTGCGAGAAATATGGTCGGTATTGGTATTGCGACAGCGGCGGCTGGGATTATTGTCGGAACAGTAACATTAACAGGTTTAGGTCAGATGATGACTGAATTTGTTGAGTTTATTTCCGGTGGCAATCTTATTCTGATTCTTATTTTTACCGCGATTATTTGTATTGTGTTAGGCATGGGTTTACCGACAACCGCCAACTATATTGTTGTCTCTACCTTGATGGCACCTGTCATAGTGTCTTTAGGCGCTGAGAATGGCCTAGTTGTGCCTTTAATTGCGGTCCATCTCTTTGTTTTCTACTTTGGTATTTTGGCTGATGATACGCCACCGGTTGGTCTGGCTGCGTTTGCCGCTGCCGCGATCAGTGGTGATGATCCCATAAAAACGGGTATACAGGGGTTTATATATGACATACGAACGGCAATCTTACCCTTCATGTTCATTTATAACACTCAGCTTTTATTGATAGGTATCGATTCCATTCTCGATCTCATATTAACCGTTGCCAGTGCGATAGTTGCCATACTTGTCTTCTCGGCAGGAACCCAAGGTTATTGGTTGGTTAAAAGCCGACTATGGGAATCGCTAGTACTTGTTTTAATTGCCTTTAGTTTATTCCGTCCAGGTTTCTGGTGGGATATGGTTTATGAGCCAAAAACACATGTTGCACCAAGTGCATTAATTCAAGAAGTAGAAGCCCTTAACCAAGGTGATTTTATTCAACTTCAAGTAGAAGGTGTCACCATTGAAGGGGATGAGGTCAGCAAAACCGTCTCATTGCAGCTTACTCAAACCGATGGGGATGGCATGGCAAGGCTTCAATCTTTTGGTTTGAACCTGACTCAAGACGGTGAGATTTGGACAGTGGACTATGTAGACTTTGGTAGTGCTGCAGAGAAAGCCAATATTGATTTCGGTTGGCAAATTATGGGCATAGAAAAAGACTCTGATAGACCACCTAAAGAACTGGTGTTTATTCCAGCATTGTTGATCTTACTCTTGATTCGTAAGTTACAACAATTAAGGCTTGATGCTCCCGTATCTGGTCAAACTGCTTAGGAGGCATTATGTATAACACTGTGCTAGTGCCAGTTGACCTGGCAGAAAAAGGCTATACAGATAAGGTGATAGAGCATGCTTTGCATCTTCTATCACCTGGTGGCAACTTAATTCTTTTGACCGCATTAGCGGGTTATCAAATGCCTTTAGTTGGCTCTTTCTTTCAGCCGGGAACCTTTGATAAAGCAGTAAAGCAAGTACATCAGAAACTGGTTGAGTTTGTGAATGATGAGCTTCCTATTGATGCAAAAGACTGCACGATTAAAGTGGTTGAAGGTAAGCCAGTAGAGTCGATTTTGAGTGTGGCCAAAGAGAGCCAAGCACAAGTGATTGTCATGGCGAGCCATAAACAGTCTAAGGTGGGTTATATGATGATTGGCTCAATCGCGAATAAAGTATTAAGCCACTCGGACATTCCTGTCATGGTCGTGAAGGGTTAGGGTTTAAAATAATCTAAGCGTTAATAATAAGTGTTAGACAATTTAGGCCGCACATCATAGTGCGGTTTTTTTGTTTTTGCGTATTAGGGCAGAAATTAAATGATGAATTGGTGAAAATAATTTGCTTATTAGATACAGTTTCTTAAATACAGTGAATTCAAATTTACGTATCCTAACTGCCTGATAATAATGAGATAAAGGATTAGCTATGTCAGATATAAAGCAGATACTAAACTTCATGGTTGAAGTAGAAAAACTCAAATCAGTCTTACGTAAAACAAAACCTGTTGGACACACTCGTTATGAAAACTCCGCCGAGCATAGCTGGCATGTGAGTCTTATGGCGCTTTTACTGAAAGATCATGCTGATGACGAGATAGATATTAATCGGGTAATTAAGATGCTTCTCATCCATGATTTAGGTGAAATAGAGGCTGGAGATACCATTATTTACGCCTCAGAAACAACTGAGTTAAAGCAGCAAGAGAGTCAAGGCATACAGAAACTTTTTGCGCTTTTGCCTGAAGAGATGCAAGTTGAATTCAATAGCTTATGGTTAGAGTTTGAAACGGGCGTAACGAATGATGCTAAGTTTGCTAAAGCCATTGATAGGGTGCCTCCGCTTTTACATAATATTCATGGAGAAGGGCATAGCTGGAAGCTGCATAATATCCCTAAAGAAAAAGTATTCTCATTAAATAAAGAGCGTATTCAAGGTGCCAGCCATACATTATGGGAAGCAGTAGAGATTGAGCTTGATAAAGCGGTTGAAGTTGGCCTGCTAAGCTAACTGAGAGTGCTAAGCATTTAATTCAGTTTAAACTTCGTGCTAATGACCTGTTTCATTATAGGTCTAAATATGGGTCTGCTTAAAATGACTAAAGCAATTCAGCTAAGACAAGTCTGTATTCAAGATGCAAAAAAGCTTTTAGCTTGGCGTAATGATGAGCTCACAAGGCTATCAAGTCATAATCAAAATGTGGTTGATATGACAGAGCATCAAGCTTGGTTAGAGAAATCTCTAAAAAACGTAAACCGCAAACTGCTTATTGCCGTTTATCAAGGAGATGATATTGGCTCATTGCGCGCAGACTATGATAATGAAAAACAGGCCTGGCAGCTTTCTTGGACTTTGGCACCAGACTTTAGAGGTCAGGGGCTGGCTAAGGAAATGGTGCGTCTTTTTGCGAAAAATATACAGGATGCGGTTTGGGCTGAGGTGAAAGAAACTAATCTAGCTTCAGTACGTGTCGCTGAATATGCAGGGTTAGATTTTAGTCATGCAAAAGATAACATTCTGTATTTTTCTCGTTCTTAATTCCCGTTAACGAATAAGTTAGAAAAGACGTAATTTAACGTAATATCTCATTATATCTTGCTTCTATAAACTCGATTAACTTGATCCCCTTTCAAGTGGGCCTAAAAGCCGCCAAAGCAAGGATGCTACATGGCTTTAACTGTCATAAAATTGATATAAATCCGATATAAAAACCTTAAATTTGCAATATTAAGCTCAATAAATGGCACTTTTGGTCGATGACATTTATAGGGTGATATTTAATCTAAATGTCATTAAATCTCTCAATAATTGAGTCGAACAATAACCGATGACTTTAACGGATTTAAAGGTGGAATGTATGCAATCGGAAAAATTGAGTTTAGCTCTAGATAAGGACCTAGTAGTAAATCAGAGCCTTGAAAAGCTCGAAGGTAAGGATGAAACCAAACCCTTAGAGAAAGAGAAGCAAACTAAAAAATCTCGTAAAAGTACCAAGGTAAAAGTTGCAAAACGCCTTTGTATTTTTGAATAATAATGCTTTATAACATTGCACGATTATTCACTTGAATGGCAAATAGTGATTGAACTAATCCATTTGCCATTCAAGAATTTTTATTCTTCTTATTAAACTTCATACAAACTCTACTTTTAAAGAGTATTCTTGCCTCATCAAGTTTATTAATCTGTATTTGGACTCTTCATGCTAATTTTACTTTTTCCTATATGGGCCTTATTGCTAAGTGCTTATGCTTACTTTCAGCCGAGCTTTTTTGTAGATTTTAAAAGCTACATCATTCCTTTGCTAATCGTTATTATGCTTTCAATGGGCCTGACATTAACAGCAAAGGATTTTAAGCAAGTCCTGTCGAGCAAACGGGCTGTGATAGTCGGCGTACTCTTACAGTTTATGGTCATGCCAATAGCTGCCTTGCTTGTTAGTAAGGCCTTTGGGTTTGAGAATGAATTAACGATAGGCATGCTTCTAGTGGGCAGTGTGGCTGGTGGTACAGCGTCAAATGTTATGTGCTATCTAGCAAAAGGGGATACTGCTTTATCTATTTCAATGACAAGTATCTCAACTTTAATCGGTGTGGTATTAACCCCACTTTTGGTTGCGCTTATGGTCGGAAAGGGAGTCGATATTCCGGTTCAAGCAATGCTTGAAAGCTTAGTCAAAATTGTACTTTTACCCGTCACAGTCGGCGTATTATTGAATACTTTCTTTGCCAAAAAAGTGGAAAAAATTCAGTTCTTATTACCTTATGTTTCTATGTTTACCATCGTCTTTATTATCGCCATAGTGGTTGCATTAAGCGCTGGGAAACTGGCTGAAATAGGTTACTTGATTGTTTTAGCTGTGATGATTCATAACAGCATAGGTTTAATCTTAGGGTATAGCGTAACCCGCTTATTAGGGTTTGATGAAAGAGTTTGTCGAACGATTGCGTTTGAAGTCGGGTTACAGAACTCAGGGTTAGCTGCCGCTTTAGCGATTAAATTCTTTACACCTGTTGCTGCATTGCCGGGCAGCATATTCAGCATTTGGCATAATGTATCGGGCTCGCTATTAGCGAGTTATTGGAGCAAGCAAAAAAGTTAGATAAAAAGGCCTGCTAACATTAAGTTGCAGGCCTCGTTTTAGTGCTTATAGACTCTCTATTTCAATTAGTAGTTTGCGTGCATCCCTATTACCATTTTCTTTGGCTTGGTTTAACCACATAATTGCTTTGTCAGAGTTCTGTGTCGTTCCCTGACCAAGGTAATAAAGTTTACCTAACTGGTATTCCGCAAAACCATCAGTCCCGTTTGCGGCCTTTAAATACCACTTAAGAGCAAGAGCAAAGTTTTTATCTGTGCCTTGTGCTAATCGATAGGCTTCGGCTAGGTATAAATAGGCATCTTCATAATCTTGTTCTGCGACTTTCTTGTACCAATAAAAGGCTTGAGCTAAATCTTTTTCTGTTCCATTGCCATAGTGGTAATTTTTGGCTGTGATAAAACCTGATTTTAAATGGCCTTGTTTTGCTGCTTTCTTATACCAAAATGCAGATTTTAAATCGTCACGCTTTATTCCTTCACTATATTGATAGCTTTCGCCAAGTCTATATTGTGCTTCTCTGCTACCTTTATTCGCGGCTTTTTGGAACCAATAAAAAGCTTGTGAATAGTCTTTAGCATGCACATCACCATAATAATAGTACTTACCTAGATATAGCTCGGCTTGGCGGTTATTTTGAGCTGCTGCTAGCCTAAACCAATAAAGCGCTCTTTCTTTGTTCTCTTTTACGCCTTTTCCCCAGTATAAATAAAATCCAACACTTGACTGTGCTTTAGCTAACTCTAAATTTGCAGACTTTTTGAACCAATTAAATGCTAACGTTTTATTTGTGCTGAAACCACCATTGACGTAGCAGTTTCCAGTAGAATACATGGCTTGGCTTTGTACTTCTTTAGAATAGAAATTGTCACTTTCAGCCGCTTTTTTAAAAAGCTTACAGGCTTCATACCTACTTTGAATTGTGATTTCTATCTCATTTTTGCATTGAGCTCTCATATATGTAGCTTCGGGAGTATTTTTTAAGCTATTACTATTGGCTTTATTACAAATTTCTTTTTTTATCAGTAACCGCTTTTTGTCCGTTAAGCCCTTATTATTTGATGCTTGGGCTACAAGAGATTCAATTGACTTTAATGCTTTATAAACTTTTTTGTCGCTCTTTGCTTTGTTGACATAGATATCATTTATTGAATTCGTTGCGCAGCCAGCAAGCATTAAAGATAATATTGCAGCGCAATAACTAAGTTTCATAATTTATCCTTTGTTTTTGGAAATGTATTCTTTTCTAGTTTTTGTAGAAATACGAGTGATTTTAGGTTTCCATTATCCGCTGATAGCTGAAGCCACTTTTTAGCTTCTTGTTTGTCTTCTTCTACACCTTTGCCTAAGTAATAAGCATTTCCTAGGTGATAATAGGCGTCTACAAATTCATCTATCGCAGCTCTTTCAAACCAATAAAAAGCATGTTCAAAATCTTGCTCTAAGACATTTCCATTTTGATAGGCTTTACCCATTTCAAATTCAGCTTCATCATTGCCTTGATCCGCGGCTTTTTTATACCAATAAATGGATTTCTTTAAATCATATAGCGCTATTTCATCATTTGAGTAAATTTTGGCAAGAGCAAGTTGGGCGTCTTCATCACTTGTCGCCGCGTAGCTTTCCAAGGTATTTAATGCTAATGCTGGGCTTTCTTTTACATAACCTGCTTTACCTGACTCAATTTCTTCAAGATACTCTAATGCTAGGTCATCTCCTTGTTGAGCTGCTTTTTTAAACCAAAAGAGTGCAAGTTCAATACTTTCTTGCCCATGTAAATTATGTTTAAAGCATCCTGCATAGTCCCTTTGCGAGCTGGCAAGGCCAAAATTAGCGGCTTGTTTGTATAGGTCACAGGCTTTGATATTATCTGCTTCCCTGCCTTCACCAAAATAAAAACAATTGCCATAGCTGTGTATCGATTCTGGGTCTTGTTTAAACGCTAAGGATTCATAAATGTCACAGGCTTTTTTCTGATTTTTCTTTCTGTCAAAACCGTAAAAATAGTCGTTGGCTATGAGATATTGTTTGCGGATTTGTTTTTCTACTTGGCTAACAGGCTTAAGTGAATCCTTATACCTGTTAACATATTTATTGTTAAGCGAATTTGATTGGCATGCGACTAGAGTCATGCCAGTCAATAGCAATATGAGAGGTTTAAACATATTCTTCCCTGTTTAAGAGCTGTAAAATTAATCTGTTCTTAAAAGGGTAACTTATTGTTTGTATTAAAATAAATAAGAAATGAATATATTTTAAATTTTATTCAAAAAGTTAGAGAGTTAGCTCTGCCTCACCTATATCTTGGAAGGAAACGTTAACCTTATCCCCTGCGTTTGCACTAGGGTAGCCACTCCATGTTCCTGTGGTCACCCAGCTGCCTTTAAGAATGTCATAACCGCGTAAATTCGCTTCTTTGATAAAGTCGAAGATCAAACTGACGGGATCACCTTGCGGGTGAGTGCCTGTATCAAGCACAATCTCGTTATCGTTAATGCTAAGCACAAAACCTTGTTGGCTAAAGTTGAGAGGATTATGAGCATCAAAGGGAACCTCTGTTCCTAAAATAAGTGCCCCATTCATTTGATTATCAGCAAGGTGTAAGTTTTCTGCTGCTGTTTGCCAATCTAAAAGGCGGCTGTCCAGTACTTCGATGGCAACACACATCTGATCTAGGCTATTTAAAACGGACTCTTCAGTGACACTGCTTGCCTGATCAGGCAAAGCAAGAAAATCTTGGTTAACTCGAAAAGCTAACTCTGCTTCCACATGAAGCGCATTAAATCTTTTACCTGAAAAGTTTGCTGGGCTTTGCTGGCATAAATGATTGGCAATAGGGGCACAAAAACTTCTTTGGTTAGAAAGTAACCCCGTTTTCCAAAATTTAGGCTTGGTATCTAACTTTTTAACGGTCAGTTGTTGTACTTGATAGGCCTGATCAAGTGTTAAGTCACTAGCTTCTAGCGTGATACTTGTCTGTGTTTGATAAGCCTGAAAAAGGCTTTCAGCGAGTTTTAAACACTTGATATCTGATGCTGTATTGTTAGATGTTGTCATGATTGATTTCTCTCTTGTTGGCGCTGCTTCAATAAATTATCAAGCCAATTTGGGTCCATTTGTGGCACGCTGGATAACAGTTTTTTAGTGTATTCGTGATAAGGAGGGGCAAATAAAACATCTGTTTTTTCTTGCTCGACGACCTTACCTTGGAGCATAACAACAACTTCGTCAGCAATTGCCTTGACGGTAGATAGGTCATGGGTAATGAAGAGGTAAGTGATATTTAAGCTTTTTTGAAGTCGATCTAGTAGGTTTAAAATACCCTCTGATACCACCTGATCTAAAGCAGAAGTGACTTCATCGCAAATAATAAATTCAGGTTCTGCCGCTAGCGCTCGAGCAATCGAAACACGTTGTTTCTGCCCACCCGATAACTCTCCTGGTAAACGAGAAATATACTTATCTGGATCAAGGTCAACTTGGGCTAATAAGGCCTTAATTCTCGCCTGTTTCTTTTCACCTTTAAGGCCAAGATAAAAGTCTAATGGCCGACCGATAATTTGCCCTATGGTTTGTTTCGGGTTTAACGCCGTGTCCGCCATTTGATAAATCATTTGAACATGGCGTAAGGTCTCTTTATCTCGCTTTTTATAGTTTAAAGGGAGAGCTTTATTGTTAAATAAAATCTCACCTTCACCGGCAGCTAATAAACCCGTTAGCACTCTTGCTGTGGTGGACTTTCCAGAGCCTGATTCACCGACAACAGCGAGTGTTTGACCTCTTTTTACATTGATGTTGATGTTATGTAAGACGTTTTGCGTGCCGTTGCCATAGCTGGCACTGATATTTTTAAGTTGTAGAATATAATCGTCTTCTACGCTTTGCTGTTTGGCTTCACGATTGATGTTTCTAACTGCCCACAACGACTTGGTATAGTCTTCTTTTGGGGCACTCAACATGGTTTTTGTATCAGCAATTTCGACCGTGTTGCCATCTTTTAATACTTGAATTCTATCGGCCATTTGCGCCACTACCGCTAAATCATGGGTGATATAAATGGCGGCGGTTTTATATTCTCTTACTATGTCTCTAATCGCCGATAACACTTCAATTTGAGTGGTGACATCAAGCGCCGTGGTTGGCTCGTCAAATATAATCAGGTCAGGCTTGCATGACATGGCCATCGCTGTCATGGCTCTTTGAAGCTGACCACCAGAAATTTGGTGCGGATAGCGAAAACCAATTAAATCTGGAGTGGGTAAGTTAAGCTTTTTATAAAGCTCTATTGCTTCTTTCTCTGCACTTTCACTGCTCATCAAACCATGCTTAATTGGCGCTTCGCAATATTGTTTGATAAGGCTGCTAGCAGGATTAAATGATGCTGCGGCAGATTGGGCAACATAGGCAATTCGCGCGCCTCTTAAGCTTTGCTTCTGTTTTTCACTGGCTTGCATTAAATCAATGCCATCAAACTTAATTTCACCCTCTGTGAGTTTACAACCATTTCTAGCAAAGCCCATGGCGGCAAGTCCGATACTGGATTTACCTGCACCAGATTCACCAATTAAACCCAGTATTTCACCTGCTTTTAAATCTAAATCGACACCATGGACAATTTCACCCCAACCAGAGTCGAGTAAGGCTGAAATTTTTAATCCACGGATAGTGAGCAGAGAGTCAGCTTGCGTGTCTTGTTTAACGGTTTCGCTTGTTAGATTTTCTTCACATATTGTCATCTCATCTCTCCTTAATTATTCGTCTTTTAGGCCGCTGGCATTATGAAGTTTCCAATCCACAACAAAGTTGATGGCAATGGTAAGTAATGCAATTGCGCTGGCTGGAATTAAGGGGGTGATGTCGCCAAAGGTAATCAAGGTGGCATTATCTCGTACCATTGAGCCCCAATCGGCAAGCGGAGGTTGGGTGCCAAGGCCAAGGAAGGAAAGGGCAGAAATAAAGAGAAATACAAAGCAAAATCTCAGGCCAAACTCGGCAATTAAAGGTGAGCTGATATTCGGTAGGACTTCATATCGAATAATCCACCATAGGCCTTCACCACGATATCTTGCGGCTTCAACATAATCCATCACTACGACTGTTTGAGCGACAGAGCGTGCTAAACGGAACACTCGGGTGGAGTCTAAGGTGGCAATCACTAGAATCAATGAGCTGGTGGAGGTTCCAACAATAGTCAATATAAGGAGTGCAAAAATAAGGGAAGGAATGGCCATCAGCACATCCACAGTGCGCGATAATAATTGGTCAACAATACCGCCCATGACAGCAGCGACTATGCCAAGCAAGCCACCTACGAGAAACGCCAGAATAGTGGTCGCAAGGGCGATACCCACTGTATTACGAGCCCCATAAATAATGCGGCTAAACATGTCTCTACCTAGGCTATCTGTGCCTAAAAGGTAAGTGCTGCTCCAAGGTTCGAAAGCGCTGCCTAAAATTTCAGTTTCACCATAGGGTGCAATCCAAGGGGCAAATACCATGGCAATCAGGTAAATACAAATAATGAGAATACCGAACTGAGCACTTAAAGGTGCTGTACGTAAGGAGGATAAAAAGGTAAACATACAAGGCTCCTAACGAGGGTTTAACAAGCGTGGATTACTTAAAATCGATAAAATATCGGCAATTAAGTTAAGTAAAATAAAGGTGCCAGCAAAAATAAGGCTTGCTGCTTGAACGACGGTAATGTCGCGTTTAGAAACAGAGTCCACTAATAATTGACCTAGACCTGGATAAACAAACACCACTTCAACCACCACAACACCTACCACCAAGTAAGCCAGATTAAGCGCGATAACGTTAATAATGGGGGCTAGGGCATTCGGCAATGCATGAAAAACAATGACTCTTGCTGGAGACATGCCTTTCATTCGCGCCATTTCCACATAAGGGCTTGCTAGCACATTGATAATGGATGCTCTTGTCATTCTCATCATGTGCACCACAACCACGAGCGTCAGGGTGATTGCTGGCAATATGGTGCGATACAGCTGCTCAGATAAAGGCATGCTGTCTGAAATATTGGCTAATGAAGGAAAAAAGCTGTTATTGACGCTTAAAAAGAGGATGAGGATATAAGCGACGAAAAACTCAGGAAATGAAATTGACGATAAGGTTGTGATATTCGCAATGCGATCAAACCAAGAGTTGCGATAAAGGGCGGCTAAAATACCCAGAGTCAATGCCAAAGGTACGGCAATAATAGCTGCGTATGCAGCCACAAATAAGGTGTTTGAAAAGCGGTCAGATAATAAATCTGATATCGCTCGACCATTGGCAAGCGAATGCCCAAAGTCACCTTGAATCATATTTGTTAACCAAGACACATAGCGGCTAATAGCGGGTTTATCTAGCCCTAGTTCATGACGAAAAGCAGCAATGGTTTCAGGTGTTGCTGTTTGGCCAAGTACTTCTTGCGCTAGATCACCTGGAAGAATTTCGACCGCAGAAAATATGATTAATGACACGACAAACAAGGTAATTACACCTAGACTTAGTCGCTTTAATGTCATGAGAAGAATGCTGTTCATAGTGTGCTCTTTCCATCTCTTAAAATTGCTTTAATTGCCTATTCCGTTACAAACTCATGGTATAGGTATGAAAAAAGAGGCCTGAAAAAAACTGCCAATCAGGCCCGGAGTAAGAGACGTTTAAATAGGGAGTTAACATGTGCCAAATGATGTGATCATTCGACACACAGGGAGTATTAGGTTTTAAGAAATCCACCAGCGTTCCATGAACCTCAGGCCATCAAGGTTCCAGTTAGAGGCGGTTTGTCCATGCTGTACCTTGTCATTCATTGCTAACACATAGTTACCAAACATGGGGATAATAGTACTGCCTTCATCATGAACAAGGCGCTGCATGTCAAAGTACATTTCGCGGCGTCTTTCTTGGTTAAGCTCAGAGCGAGCGGCAACTAATAGTTGATTGAATTTCTCGTGAGACCAACGAGATTCGTTCCAGCTCACTCCGTCAGCGTAAGCTGTAGTAAACATCCAATCGGCTGTTGGGCGACCACCCCAGTAACTTGCACAGAAAGGTTTTTTCAACCAAACGTTAGACCAGTAACCATCGTTAGGTTCTCGGACGACCTCGATGTTAATACCTGCTTTAGCACTGGTCTCTGAGAATAAAACACCCCCATTAACCGTGTCATTACCCCAAGCACTTTCAGCTAGATTAAGTTGAATATCGAGTTTTTTAAGCCCTGCTTTTTTAAGATAAAAGCGTGATTTGTCTGCGTCGTATTCTCTTTGTTTTAGTTCGTTGTTGAAAAACCGCATAGAAGGGGCAATCGGGTGATCATTACCCACAGTACCATAGCCTTTTAATATCTTATCAACCATTTCTTGACGGTCGATTGCATACTTAAGTGCTTGTCTTACATTATTATCTTTGTAAGGTGCAACATCTGAAAGCATGGGCAGGGTGTAATGTTTGGTGCCTGTAGTTTGTTCAACTCTCAAGCCTTTACGGCGCTTTAATAGGTGTAAGGTTTTCAGGTCTGGACGGTCAATGAGATCAACTTCACCTGTTGTAAGCGCATTTAATCTCGCAGCAGGGTCTGAAATTAAGATGATTTCAATTTCATCTAGGTGAGCTCTATCTTCTTTCCAGTAGTTTTCATTTCTTTGATAAAGGGCGCGAACACCGGGTTCAAACTGCTTTACTTTATAAGCTCCCGTACCATTCATACTGGTGAAATCAATACTCTCTCCCTTGGCTGGGTGTATGACTAAATTGTATTGGCTGAAGATGAAAGGGAAGTCGGCATTACCGCCAGCAAGTTCTATTGTTATTGTGTATTTATCTAGGGCCTTAATGCTAGTGATGTCGGCTAAAAGGGGTTTGGCGCTGGATTTAGATTGTTCGCCTCTGTGATGGTTGATTGAGGCAATGACGTCATTTGCATCAAGTTCTTTGCCATCATGAAAAGAGACACCTTGGCGTAATTCAAAGATCCACATTTTTGCGTCAGGTGTGGCATCCCACTTTAATGCAAGCTCGGGAATCAAAGAGCCATCTGGGGCAATTTCGGTCAAATTATTAAACACACCATAAGCATAAGTGAACATGAAATCATTATTAAAGGTCGCCGGATCAGTTGAATCCGAAGTCGCTCCCTGAGTGAATCCCACTCTTAATGTGCCACCTTTTTTTGCTGGCATAGCCATCAGGTTAGTCGACATCATTGAGCTGGCACCTATGGCTGCCCCAGTTGCTAAAGAGCCAGATAAAAAACGGCGTCTATCAATCGGTTTGTTTAAGGTGTTGGCATGATTTAGAGTTTTAGTTTTATTCATGTTTTGAAGCCTCAGTGATTTACTTTTGTTTTAAATTAGCCCGATAAACAAGCTCACTTTTAATACTTAATGTATGTTTATTGCTCGAAATTTGTCTTTTTATCCCTTAAATATGAAATTCTGGCCCAAAAAAATCATAGTTCTCGATGACAAAGCACCTACTTAAGCGTTTGTCTTTTTAATCGAAAACCATGATCTTGTATTGGGTAAGCGTTAAAATGCCAAGGTGATTGCCTTGGTCGTACAATAATTGTCTAGGGCAACTAATCCTTTTTCGCGCCCTATACCTGAATGCTTGTTACCGCCAAAAGGTACTTCTATTCCTCCTGCCCAGTAGTTATTCACTGTGACTTGGCCTGAATCAATACCTTGTGCAGCAGCCAGTGCTTGATCAATGTTTTGGCTATAGACACCCGCTGCTAAAGCAAAATTGGTACAGTTAGCGGCTTCGATCGCTTCATCTAAGCCATCGACAACTTGCACGGTTAGTACAGGGCCGAATATCTCCTCTTGTACCAACTCATCATCCATAGGCACATCATCCATGATGGTGGGCGCGTAGAACCAGCCACCGCTTTTGGTCTCAAGTTTATGACCACCGCAAGCGGTTTGAATACCGCGCTCTTTTGCTCTTTTAATAAAACCATCAATCTTATTAAGCTGCTGGGCTGAGTTAATCGCGCCGTAGTTTGGGTTTTCTAGCGCATGGGCGGGGGTAAGCTGTTTGGTCTTTTCGACGATTAGGGCAACTAATGCCTTATGGATGCTTTTATCAACCACGAGACGTGAACCTGCAGAGCAAATTTGGCCTGCATTATAAAAAATGGCCCAAAGTACGCCTTCGGCTGTTTTCTCTAGGTCACAATCTGCTAGGGCAAGAATAGGGGATTTACCTCCTAACTCTAGCGTGACACTGTTAATATTTTTAGCTGCTGCCTGCATCACACCTATGCCGGTTGCGACTGAACCTGTGAAAGTAATATGGTGTACGTCTTTATGGTTGACTAAGGCTGCCCCTGCTTCTTTTCCAAGTCCAGGAATCACGTTATAGACCCCATCTGGTAACCCCGCTGCATGAAAAATATCGGCCATCATAAGCGCAGTTAATGGTGTGGTTTCAGCTGGTTTAACCACAGCGGTACAGCCTGCTGCAAGTGCGGGGGCAACACCGCGAATAGTGGTGCTTAATGGGAAGTTCCAAGGGATGATATGAGCGGTGACACCACAAGGCTCTTTACTTGAAAAAGAGAAATTGCCTTGACCTAATGGGTAGCTATTTCCTTCAAGTTTATCGGCGCTGCCAGCATAATATCGTAATGTAGCGATCGCGCTTGATACATCGCCTTGGGCTTCTGCCAGTGGTTTACCTGAATCTAATGCTTCAACCACACTAAAAAGGTCGGCTTTTTGTTCTAATAAAGCGGCGGCTTTATTGAGAATAGCTGCTCGAGCACTGCCTTTAGCCGGTTTCCATACCTGCTTAAATGCTTGGTTGGCAGCACTGATAGCAAGTTCAACATCACTTACCTGTGCTGCACTGACATGAGTAAAGGTTTTAGCAGAGCTTGGATCATCGATAGCAAGCTTGGCATCACCTTCAGCAGCTTGCCATTGACCATTGATATAAAGCTGGGTTGGCAAGTTAGCCAGTGTACCTGTGTGAAAGTATTCTTGGATAAGCTCAGAACAAGGTGTGGTCATCATACTTCTCTCTAAATCTTGTATAAGTTAAAAACGGGATGCGTTATAGCTTACTTGATAATCTGCATTCGCAAGCCATTGACTGTCCATTTCTATGCCCCAGCCAGGCGCTTTAGATAAGTTTAACTGCCCTTTTTCAATCTCAAAATTGGGTGTGAATAACCCAGCTTGCCAAGGATAATAATCAAGGCCTTCAATTGAGTATTCTAGATACTTACCGGCATTTGGCATCGCTGCCATCAAATGGGCTGAAAATAAGGTGACTAACGACAGGTTGGCAGCATGTAAGGTACAAGGTATGTTCTTTTCTTGTGCCATCTTAGCCACTTCTAAGGTACGGGTTATACCGCCTATGTAACACACATCAGGTTGAATGATATCGACAACGTCTTGTTCGATGATTTGGCGCCATACATTGATGTTGTTATCTTGCTCACCGCCCGAGACATCTAATTTCAGTGCTTGGGTTACTTGCTTGGTTTGATCTAATTCCCAGTAAGGGCAAGGTTCTTCAAAGTGGCTGATACCATAGTCTTGCAGCATATGACCGACTTCGATGGCTTTGTCTGCACTAAAGGCACTATTTGCATCAACCAGTAAGGTCACTTCATCCCCTAAACTTTGACGAATATGCTTAATGATTGCTTCAGTACGGCCAGGCCATTGGTCGATATCATGGCCACATTCGCGACCAATGCGAAACTTAAAACTGTGATACCCAAACTCTTCTTTAAGAGCAATAAAGCGCTCAGCTTCTTGCTCTGGGGTAATATCACGGCGCATGCTCGACGCATAAACATCGACTTTGTCTGCTTCGCTACCCAGTAGTTGAGCCACACTTTTACCCGCTATTTTGCCTTTAATATCCCAAAGGGCGGTATCTAGACCACATAAGGCGCGATAGAGGTAAGTGCCTGGAAATTTATGCTCACGTTCTAAAATGAGTTGGGTGAGTGCATTTAGGTCACTTGCATCTTGCCCTAAAGCATGAGGGGCAATGTGTCGGTGAACTACCTTAGCGGTAATATCAGCGTTGTATGTGGAGACCTGTCCCCAGCCTTCATGGCCTTCAACCGTTCTGACTCGAACAAAGCAAACATATTCATTAGTAAAGGTTTCTATGCTGGCGATTTTCATCATGCTCTTTCTATCAATTAATGAGATTGCAATCATTATGAGCTGAGGTTGTGATTAAAAACAAATGAAGTATTATGCCTCTAAGAGGTGGCTTTATTTGTCGATAGAGCATAAAACCAGATCAAACGATGACGTGATGAGTAATAGGAAGTGGTATGGATTATCAATTACCCCCATTAAATTGGTTAAGGGCTTTTGAAGCGGCTGCTAGGTATAACAATTTTACCTTGGCCTCTAAAGAATTAAATTTAACCTCAGCGGCAGTGAGTCATCAGGTCAGATCATTAGAACAACACCTTGGTTTTCAATTATTTGAACGTCTAGCAAGAAGTTTAAAACTCACGGATAAGGGGCGGGCTTATTTGCCTTCGGTGCGAAGAGCATTTGAAGATTTGTCGGCTTCCACCATAGGTTTATTTGGAAGTAAGGGCAGACAATCAATCAGTGTGCGTTGTACTGCGGCTTTCTCTATGCTCTGGTTAGTTCCTAGGTTGAATGACTTTATGCAAAAGTATCCCAATATTGATGTACGCCTTTACACCGCAATTTGGACAGAAGCTTTAAGTCAAGATGACATAGATATAGACATTCGCTTTGGTGATGGTAACTGGCCTGGTTTTAATTCCCAAGAAATTTTGCATCTTCCTTCTGTTGTGGTGGCAACCAAAGAAAGTAAGGA
Organism: Marinomonas sp. MED121; assembly: GCF_000153025.1. Lineage (GTDB taxonomy): Bacteria > Pseudomonadota > Gammaproteobacteria > Pseudomonadales > Marinomonadaceae > Marinomonas. The sequence goes on along the minus strand of NZ_CH672429.1, from coordinate 426,701 downwards.
GAGGGTGCTGAATATGGCGATGAAGCGAGATAAAAATTTGCCCCATGATTTAAGGTGTGTGCAAATAATGGGCTGTGAAGGGCGTTGGCAAAAAATTATTGAAGAGAAGTTAAACGGTATCAATATTGGCGTGACTTTAACGGTTGATACCTCCTTAAGTGCTTTGAAGCTGGCTTGCTGTGGCATGGGGGTTGCTTTAGTACAAGAAATATATGCCGAACCTTATCTTAAAGATGGCCGTTTAGTGAAAGTATTTGATGAAGGTATTTATTATGATGAATCTCATTATATTCTAATGCCAGACAGAGAAATGCGAGCTAAGCCAGAAAGCCTGCTATTTAAAAACTGGTTACTAGAACAAAGTCGTTAATGTTATTCGCTGGTGCTATTGAGAGTAATGAAGCTGACTCTGTCCACCCGCCAAGGCGGGTGAACAAATTTGACGCTCCCTCTTAATGAGGGGATGACACTAAGTTGCTTGTACCATGGCTTTTAAGGCTGCTTATAAAAAAGATAAGAGTCATACCCTAAGCATCTGCCAAAATTAAATCCGCTGCTTTTTCGCCCACCATGATGGCTGCTGCATTGGTATTGCCAGAAACAATGGCAGGGAAGATAGAGGCATCTGCTACCCTTAATTGCTGCATGCCATGCACTTTAAGCTCATGATTTACCACATTCTCTTTTGGATCCGGCCCCATACGACAGGTACTGGTTGGATGGAAACAGGTCCAAGCATAACCTCTAATATCCTCGATAAGCTCTTCATCGGATTGACAATGAGGACCAGGTCTTAATTCATCAATAATGATGTCCTTCAAGGCAGGTGTACTCGCAAGTTCCCTTAAGTACTTGACCCCAGCTAATAAAGTATCGACATCTTCTTTAGTCGATAAATAATTAGGTTTAATTTGAGGGGCGTCTAAAGGATCTTTAGAGCGAATCTTAATATAACCGCGTGAAGTTGGCTGGCAATTGGTGAGACCCACTAAAAAGGCAGAAAAAGGGTCAGGGTTCATTAGTGGGCGTGTTCCTGCTGGGGCCTTGGTATAACTTACTGGTGAAAAGTAAAGTTGAATATCTGGCTGTGTAAGGTTTGGGTTGGTTTTAATAAAACCGCCTCCCTGGTTGATACTCAAGCTTAAAGGGCCGCGACGGGTTAATACATATTTAATGCCTGCCTTTAACTTACCCTGCCACGAATGTAACTCATCATTTAGGGTCGGCTTTTTACTGCGGTAAAGGTAATCCATGCCGAGGTGATCTTGCAGATGTTGCCCCACTGCTGGACTCTCTTGTACTAGCTCAATGTCATGTTGCTTTAAAAGCTCAGCTGGGCCTATGCCAGAGAGTTGCAATAATTGTGGACTATTGATGGCGCCGCCAGCAAGAATAACTTCCTTATTAGCGTATAAGGTTTTAAGTTTGCCTTTGTGTTGATATTCAACCCCTATGGCTTTGTTGCCTTTACAGAGAACTTTAGTGGCCTGTGCATGAGTTACTAAGGAAACATTAGGTCGCTTTAATGCTGGGTATAAAAAGGCTTTGGCAGTGGATTGACGAAACCCTTTATGGGTGGTGGTTTGATAAAGGCCTATACCTTCTTGCTCTGCACCATTAAAGTTCGTGTTTTCTTTTAAGCCTAATTGTTTGCCTGCATTGATAAAGTGATTGCAAAGACGGTGTAATTCTCCCGATACGTCTGCCACATGAAGCGGTCCATTGCCCCCACGATATTCATCTTCCCCAAGTTGGTTGGTTTCAGATCGTTTAAAGTAGGGTAATACATCCTGATATCCCCAACCAGGATTACCGGCGGCTTCCCAAGCATCAAAATCGGCTTTATGGCCGCGAATATAGACCATGGCATTAATGGAACTTGAGCCACCTAATACTTTTCCTCTAGGCCAATAGCTTTGACGATTATTTGTGCCTTCATCAGCGTCGGCCATATACATCCAATTAACGGATTTTTGGTAATAGGTTTTGCCATAGCCAATAGGAACTTGAATCCAAAAACGTTTGTCAGTACCACCTGCTTCAAGCACTAATACAGAATACTTTCCTGATTCACTCAATCTATTCGCGATCACACAACCTGCAGAACCAGCGCCAATAATCACATAATCAAAGTCTTGCATACATACCCTCTCGACAACGGAAGCAAGCGTTTATGGCTTGCCCTTTTAAAGGCAAATATAGATCAAGTTAAAATTCTATTTCAAACTATATTTTATCTAATTTGATTAAGGGTATGTTTTGTTTGTTGTAAGGGGTTTGGAAATTTGTTGCCAGTGGTGTGTTGCAAAAAAAAGCGCTCTATAGGCGCTTTTTGTGAATCTGATGTGCTGAAAATTTTATTCAATTTAGAGCCAATTATTCTAGTTGGCCTGTTAGCCAAGCAAGAATATCTGCTGTCACTTCGGCACGATTTGTTTCGTTTAGGAGTTCATGTCGGGCATCAGGATAGAGCTTAAAGGTGACTTTCTCTTGGCCTGCCTCTTGATGGCTTTGTGCCAGTTTACTAAGCCCTTTGCCCATTAATCCGACAGGGTCCTTATCACCACCAATAATCATAATGGGGAGGTTTTTTTGTATTTTTTTGAGTTGGCCTGACTGAAAAAGTTGCGTTAAAGCGGTTAAAAAATCTTGCCATAAGCTGATGGAGCAAGCGAAACCACAAAGACTATCAGCAACATATTTATCAACTTCTTTTGTGTCACGACTGAGCCAATCATATTCTGTCCTTGTGGGCTTAAAGTGATTGTTAAAGGAGCCGAAGGATAAGAATTGCAGTAACTTACTGGGCCTATCAGAACCAAGGCGCATGGCTTCAATATTCGCAACCAGTGTGCCAGCGCGACTCATTAGCGTATTTTGTTGGTTGGAGGCGCTTAGCATTAGGCCGTCAATCGATTTGGCATTGCCGATCAAATAAGATTGGGCGATAAAAGACCCCATACTATGGCCAAAAATATAATAGGGGAGGCTGACTTCTTCTGTGCAAATAGCGTCTCTGACCGTCTCTAAATCAGTTAATACTTTTTGCCAGCCGTCTTGCTCTGCAAACTGGCCAAGTACCCTTGTTTTACTTGTACCATGACCTCTATGGTTGTGAGCGAGGACACTATAACCCTCTGCCACAAGCGTTTTAGCAAAAGTATCGTAGCGCTTGGCATGCTCTGCCATTCCATGAAAAATATGAATCCAAGCCTTTGGTTTTTCATTGGCCCAAACAAAGGTTTGTATTTCATGACCGTCATGGGCCTTTATTACTTGCTCTATCATCTTTTTGCTCTTAAACAGTCAAAATTCTTATGAGAAGGTAAATCAGAATAAACACATGCTGATAGAATTAGATATACCATATCAAGATGAAAATATGTGTTAGAACAAGCATTTCTGTTTGTTTATCAGGTATTTGTTTAAGTAATAAAGAAGAAACGCTATAGCAGTTTAATCGTCATTATATGTTTTAGGATAATACTTTTGGCTGCTTTTAGGTTCGTAATAGGCGTTATATTCTTGTTTTAAAAGTTTATCGACCAGAAAAGAAAGTTTTTCGAATGTGCTGTCTTGATTACTGGATTCCAGCATGATTTTGATAGAGTCTTGGTTATTTTGAGCGCTTAATTCAATGGTTTTTTGTGAATAAGACGTGCTTTGAGGGTAGTTGTTATTCTTATAGTCATTTCCTTCTGGGGTTTGATAGGTAAAACCAAAACTATAACCAGAATAGGTCTCAGCCCCTTTAAACTTACATTCGGTATTCGATTGTGATGAGTTAGGGGGGAGCACTTCATCTAATAAGTTCATTTGGGCGATGATGGATAATTGCCGACAAAGTGTCTCAAATTTTAATTGTTGGGACTTATCTTGAAGGTGGTAGTCCTCACTGGTATTCAAGCTAAATGCTTGTTGCTGAACTGAGCTACAGCCAATGATAGAAACAGCGCTGATTACTAAGGCGAATTTAATCATATTTGAAAATACCTTTTAAATACTCTTTCTTAAAGGTAGATCATAAAAACGAGCGCTTTCTCCTTTTCTTATTTAGAAATGTAAGTTTCTTGAGCGGATTAATGAAATGATCGCCTTTTCATTAAGTTGCTAATGCTTGGCTTGATGAATGGCTTTTTCATTCAATAATATTTCATCGGCATTTAAGGTGTTTATAGAAGTGTTGATGTCGGATGATATTTGCCCGTTTGCTTGTAGTGACAGATAGCGTAGCGCGCAGACTCGTAAAAATGATGTGAAATTTCCCATATCATGGCCCGCATCTATGGACTCATGGTAAAGGCGGGTAATCATTTGAGGAACGAGTAAATCATCTCGTTTAGCAATTTCTTCTAAAATACCCCAAAAGCTATTTTCTAAACGTATGCTCGTAACCATACCGTCAATTCGAAGCGAGCGTGTCGAACTTTGCCAGAGTTGGCTATCGGCTTGAATAAAAAGTTTGCACATGATTCTAACCTTGTTTGTAAAATATGAGTCTAACGAGTATAGCAACGCTTTAAAGCATACTATGAAATGCTTTAAAGCGTTTTTATGTGACGTATTTGTCGCGTATTCCTATCGCTTAGTTAGCTTCAAGTAAAAGGTAGAATTGTTTTAGCCATTCAGGGTGAGCAGGCCAAGCTGGTGCTGTAACAAGGTTGCCTTGAGTGATAGCTTGATCTACTTCTATATCCGCATAAATGCCTTTACTTGCTTCTACTTCATAGCGGCACGCTGGGTAAGCCGAACACTGTCTTCCTTCTAATACTCCTGCTGCAGATAAAAGTTGCGCCCCATGGCAAATGGCCGCCACAGGTTTATCTTTGATGAAAAAATGACGCACCATTTTTATCACCTCATCATTAAGCCTTAAATACTCAGGAGCACGACCACCAGGTATCACTAGAGCGTCATACGTTTCTACTTTTATCTCAGCAAAAGACGCGTTTAAAACAAAGTTATGTCCAGGTTTTTCGGTATAGGTTTGATCACCTTCAAAATCGTGAATCGCTGTTCTTATACTGTCTCCAGTTAGCTTGTTAGGGCAAACAGCATCAACCTGATAACCATTAGCGAGTAATGCTTGAAATGGCACCATGGTTTCATAGTCTTCGGTAAAGTCACCCGTGATCATAAGAATTTTTTTATTATTCATTGTCTTTCCTATCGTTAATTTGAATACGGTAGTTAGTTGTAACAATAAATAATCTATTAAAGGTATTAACGGGTTAATACAGAAGAGAAACGTGCAAGTTAAGGCCCTTAACTTGCGTTTATATTTCGTCTTTCAAGCCTTTAGGGAGAAAACCTTCCATTGCCTCGGTTTGTTCAAAAGAGCAGGCAAGGCGTTGTTTTTGCTGTGCTAATTTAATATTAGGTGCTCGGCTTTCATCGACTTGGCAGTTATGTTCACTAATAAGACGCTTACCTTCTTCGTTTAATTTATCGTCATGAATTTTACGGGTATTGATAGAGAAATCGCCGATTGCTTGAATGTTATTGTTACGACTAAATCTCCTAAAGCCATTAAAGCTAAAATTCTCCTCCACATATCTATCGCTTAAATTGACTAAAGACTGCATGAGTTCATATAGCAATTCGTTTATGCAGGCCTTGCTTAGGACTAATGTGCACTCTATGCCATGTAATTCGGCGAACTCAATTTGTGGATCTTGGGTTTCATTACCTATGTGGAAAATAATATCGATAAGAAACTTTCCATTCTTGCGAGTAGTCATATCTAGGCATTCAATACGGGTTTGATCAAAGCTTAATCTTGCAAAGGTTTGATTGATGACCTTCATATTGAACTCAGCATCAGGGTCCATGCTTAGGTCAAATAATTCAGCATATTGAGCCATTAAGGGCAGATCGTGATGGCTATTAAAAGGGGTGCTGATACGCTTTCCATCTTCTGTTCTAAGATTAAATAGCTCTCTAATTTCATGTTCTCGGGTTTTTTTTAGGGCTAAAAAAACAGTTTGTATAATCTCTGAGGTGGGTAGGTTAGGTTCTACGCGCCATTTACGACCATAAACAATTTTCTTCTTTCGATCAGGTATGTGTTTTTCATAATTTTCCCTGCCAATAATACCAACTTGAATAAAAAGCCCTTGCTCATCTTCAGCGCAGAAAATAGGAAAGGCTTTATCAAAACTTACTTTGCCAAGTAAGTGTTCAACGCTTTCCAAGCTATGGCTGTAACCATAAAAATGTTGAGGGACACAGGTTTGCCCATTAGGAAGATCGACTACCGGTGCGGAAATAAGGCAGTATTCACCTAAAGCAAGGTGGGCTTGAATGTCCATTTGGCTAAGGGATGTGTTTTGAGTTTTATCAACCAATGAGTTATTCACTTTTTTAGTCATAGTACCTGCAACATGTTTAGCATGAGAATATTTGCGAAAACAGAAAAGCGTTTCAAACCTTAGATAGATTAGTCTTGTCTACTTTAGTTCTAATCTATGGAATAAAAAGGTGATTAATTAAAAAATAAAACTGTATGAATGTACAGTTAATTAGATTTCATATTCTGCTTTTATTCACTGTCTGTTGAATGCTATACGTAGAATGTGACTAAAAAGTTCAATCAATTAAACTTTTTTAGCGTGTTCAAACCTATGAGGTAAAAATAGCTAAGCAAGCGATAGCATGTTTTTAAACTTATGATTAACAAGTGTTTTATTGAATCTAGATTCATCTTTATTGTTTATGACTAAAAATTATAAATATTTTTATAAAACAATAACTTAGTTATGTTGTTTGAAAATATGAGCCTTTAACGTTCGTTAAATGAGACTTTTTTATATTCTGTTTTTTAGACTGGCTGAGGGAGAGTCCGTGTTTTATATTTGCATAGGTAAGGGATAACTATTGCTTATTCTTTATTCAAACATATCAATATGATTATATTTAAAGGAATAAATTATGTCGTACATGATGGTAGGGACTTATGGCCCATTTAGTTCTTTGTTAGATGAAAGAGCCATGATGTGCTTTAAAGAAGCAACGGCGCACTTCGACGATTTTATTTATACGCCAGTTGCCGTAGCGACCCAGGTGGTTTCGGGTACCAACTATGCTTTTTTTTGCGATGTTAATTCAAAAGAAAGTAGTCAAGTTTACTCTGCTATGGTCACTATTTTTAAACCCTTAGATGGTGTTGCAGGGATTATGGACATTGAACGACTGGCGAGTTAAATAATTTGTTTTTGTGCTCTTTAAAGCGCGAAAAGGCGGGGCTAAGCCCCGCCTTTTAATTTATGTCTAAGTTAGTTAAGGAACCTGTGATTAAGTCACCTCTTCTCAGTCTACTCTTTTAAGGTATATAGGAAAAAAGTGTCAAACAAGGCGTCACTTTGCGTTTATTAATAGAAAGTCATTGTAGGTACCTTGCAAGAAGTGACAACACAGGTTCCTTAACGTTGAACAACTTCAATTGCCTGCATCATGCCTAAATCTTCATGAGTTAGGTTGTGACAATGAAAAACAAAGGTGCCTGTAAAGTCAGTAAAACGAGTTCTAAAGCGTATACGTGAGAAAGGAGCTAGATTAACCGTATCTAACCAGGTACCTGGCTCAACATCTCCGCCACTTATCATCTGAAACGGATTAACATGGATATGAAAGGGGTGGGATTCTGCTGTATGGTTGTAAACCTCCCATTCTTCCACTGCACCCAATGGGATTTGCCATGGGTTAAGGCAAGAAAAGGGTTCGCCATTGATGGTGTATTTATTCCCCTCAGCGGCACCAGATAGACCAAACTCTAAGCGGCGCCCAAAAGTGACTTCATCATGTTCAATCTTATTAAGGGAGTTAGGCCTTGGCAATTCACCGCTAAAAAGTGGCATATCTAATACCTGTGATTCGACCACTAAACTTCCTAAACGTTTTGCTTCAATGTCGGTGTCACTATCTTCAGGTGTTACTGTTTCTGAATAGATTGCATAGGTCCCTGCTTTTGATGCTTTTACAAGAATATCCGCTCGATTACCCGGAACCATGACAATCTGGTTTTGGACTCGGCTTGTTTTTAATGGATTGCCATCAAAGCAAATAGCGGTGACTTGATGTCCTTGTAGGTTAAATTGCATATTGGCCATATGGCTTGCATTCACCATACGCCACCTTTGAACTTCGCCTTGCTTCATGGTGATGACGGGCTTGTATTGTCCATTAATTAATATAGCACCAGGTTCACTTAATAAGTCGTAATTCTCACATAAGCCTTCTTTATCAAATCTGGGTGTTTGAAAACACAAGACTTGCTCCTTACAGGCTTTAATCTCTGCCACTTCATCGATTTCCCCTTCAATGATTAAAGCGCCAGCCATGCCAGAAGCCACTTGTAAGGCAACTGAGCCATGAAAGTGAGCGTGATAAAAATAGGTACCAGGAGGGTGATCTTTAGGAATGTTGTAAATATAGTGCTCTGATTCTTGGAATCGTACCAAGGTGAAAATATTATCTGCTGGACTTTTAGGTGACACATGAACCCCATGCACATGCATGTTGGTGACATTAAAACCTCTAGGGGTATTGTCTTCTAGAGTAGGTACACTGGTGCAGATTTCCTGTAATGGGTCATAAGGCAGTTTATTATGTAATCCTAAGCGTATGGTGTCTCCCGCTTTCACTCTCAAAGTACGGCCTATTGGTTGATTATCAAAGCAACGCAAATAAGTCTGTTGGTCCATTAGCTCAAAATTGCCATATTGAGCATTAATATTAACCCTTAATAAGCCATCAACCGCGACTTCTTGAGGAGGGTTTTGTAGAGGGCGTGAGTGGGTGTTTTGCGCCCAAGCAGAGGGGGTTGCAGACAAAAAGTAACCTGTACCAGCACCAAGTACACCAGTTAATCCCGTTAACCCAACGCCTTTAATAAAAGAGCGTCTAGGGTATTTATCCTGTTTAATTTTGCTCATGACTGCTCCTTAGTCTGGTGTTTAAAAAACTTATCAATAATATGTTCAGCGCTTCGCAGCCCAAGAGCGGCTGCAGTGAGAGAAGGCGACGCACTGCCAACACTTAAATAATTGGCTGTGCCCACAACATAGAGGTTATCGTGATCAAAACTTTGGCAATGTGAGTTAACGACTGCTGTTTTTGGATCGTCTCCCATACACACGGTACCCGCGATAACCGCATCGCCTGAGGTCAGGCTTAATTGATAGGGCTTATCAAAGTCGCCAGCGACAAATTTATGCCAATTTTCATCGGTTTTAGCGGGCATCTTATCCCCTGTAATAGTGGTGATATTCAATTTATGAAAAATATCCAGATGCCAATCCCATGCTTTTTTACAGCCCTTTAGTGTGTAATCATCAAGTTGAAAGTTTACTTCGGGTCTGGGTAGACCTAATGGGTCTAATTGATCCGAAAGGGTCACTCTGTTATCAGGGTCAGGTAAGATTTCAATGGTACTGTGAATATTTACTTGGCGTGCGGTTCTGTCATCAACATATTGTTTTAATGCCGTACCCACTAAGCCTTTCTCAATGCCTTTTTCTGCTTCTTGTATCGGGCCAATTCCTCCCTTGAAAGCGGCGTTGACTATAAAGGGCGCAATGGAGGCGTACTCAGAACGAAAACTGCCATCTCGCCATTGGCCAAATGCGCCTGTCGCACTGACTGGACCTCGATAGGGATAGACTTTCATGTCCTCTGGCGCATAGCCCAAAGTATTGATATTGGCAAAGCCCATTAGGTTTCTACCAACCTGATCTGATGAGTTACTTAGTCCCGTGCTTGGCACATTAAATTTGCCTGCTGAAAGTAGCATTAATCTGGCGGTTTCAACTGCATGGGCCGCTAAGATAAAGGTTTTTGCTCTAGCAATGCCAATCGGTCCGGTTTCTGGGTCAGCATCAAAATTACGATAGTAAATCTCTTTTACATTTTTACCATCTTGCTCAAGTGCAACTTGATAAACAACACGGTTAGCTAGCACTCGAGTGCCCAATCTTTCTGCTTTATGGACATGCACGCTGGCATCGTATTTGGCGCCGATAGGGCAAATAGGTAGGCAGCTTGAGTTGCCACAACATTGGGGTCTGCCATCTCTTGGGACTGAATTGCGACAGTGAGGTAATGGTTGGCTGTCTGGGCCCAAGTTATTGTCTTTTACGCCTTCGCCTATGACTTTATCAAGATAGGATCTAGGTACCTCTGGCATAGGGTAGTGGATGTCAGGGGAGGGCGCGATGCAATCTGGGCCACCTGCAACGCCCCAGGTATCTTCGACTTGATAATAATAAGGTTCTATTTCTTCATAGGAAATAGGCCAATCTTTGCCCACTCCATACTCGGTTTTCATCCTAAAATCATTGGGAAATAAGCGTTCAGCGTGACCGGTCCAATGCCATGAAGTGCCGCCAACTAGGCGCATAAAAAAACCATCGAAAGCGATTTGTTTCTTGGGTTCTTGTGGCGCGTTTGGGTCGCTAGGTAATTTAGGCTGAACATAATAACTTAATGGGTCATTGTCATCGGGTACCGGCGCCCAAGGCATCATTTTATAGGGTGAATTTGCGTCTTTTTCAAGATCGTTTTTATAGCGGTTAATCGCCTTTACTTTATCTACACGGGCACCCGCATCTAATATAGCAACATTGATTCCAGCTTGAGATAGCTTCCAAGCCATCATACTGCCGACTACGCCTGCTCCTACGATAATGACATCGTCTTCGATCACTTCTTGAGGATGAGTAAGGCTATAGGTTGATTTTTGATTTGCAATTGACATGATTAATCCCTGAAATGGAAAGACTTAGGCTGTTTGAGGAGCGAATGACCAATAGCCAAAAGGGCCCCCGCAGGTCGCTGCGGGCTTCGTGAAGTGGCAGGCTTGCCAGGTGAGCGCTTCATCATAATTGATTTGACCTATGATTCGCTGCTGCATGCTTGCGTCATCTTGACGAGACCCCTCATCTGTTAAAGGCTCCCTTAAATTAGGGCAGAGTCTTTGTACTAACGGGTTAAATCTATCTTTTTCAGTAAGGCTAACTTGGCTTAGATACCAAGCTTTGAGAATTTTTTTAACGGGAGATGAGTGGATTTCAGCCAGAGATTGGGCGTTAACTTGATTCGATTCAGTCAGTTTCTCATAACTTAATAAAAGGCTCTCGTACTGCAAATTAAATTGATAATCTAGTTTGAGCAGTTGCAGAATATCTTGACCTATTTGTATATAGCTTAGATCCAGCTTTACGCCAGTTAACATACTACTCAGGGTTAAAAAGCCTTCTACTCCTTGATGTTTAGCAGCCATGGATGGCGAACTGATGAGGCTGAGGGACAGTGGAGCACTCGCTAATAAAGCAAAGCTTTTTAAAATGTTTCGACGTGATATTGGAGGGCTTATCTTGGGCATGTATTTATCCTTTACATTACGCAAAATGAAATTTGATGTGTATTCGTCAGTTATTCTCGTGTATTCAAAATACCTTGCTTAAGTTTCCTATTTCAACAAGGTATTTCTATTCAAACAAACGCCTTAAACTATCAAGGCTGAGTGATTATTCGTTAAAACTAAAGGCTTCATGTTGGGCTAATCTAACCTGACAACGACCTTGATTCTTAGCTTGGTAAAGTGCGTTATCAGCATCCTTAATGAGCTCTTTCACCTGAGTATCAGGTGAAGGTAAACAGGCTGCAACCCCCATACTCAAAGTCACTACCTTTCGTGGGTTTTGTAAATGAGGTAGTTGTGCTTCTACGATTGTATTGAGTAACATTTTTGCCCTAGTTAGACAGCTGGCTTGGTCCTGCATAGGCAAAATAATAATAAATTCTTCACCACCATAGCGTGCGATCAGGTCTTGATCATGATCAAGTTGCTGCTCAAGCAGTTGCGCAATTTTTAATAAACACTCATCGCCAGCAAGGTGACCATAATGATCGTTATAGGATTTAAACAGGTCAACATCTATCATGATGATACCAATCCAATTGTTGTAATGTAGGGCATGTTGCCATTTATCATTGGCTTCTAAGAAGAAGCGACGACGGTTTGCAACTTGAGTGAGTTCATCTGTTTCACTTAAGGTCTGTAGCTGGTTATTAAAACGCTTAAGTTTACGGTTGGCTTCTTCGGTTTCAAGGTGGGCTTTTTTCAAGCTTTCCTCAGCATCACTGCGGGCCTTGACAAAGACGGAGAAGGCTTGGGCAATCAAGGCAATTTCATCATTACCATTGAGAGGGATTTCAACCGCTTTGCCCCTAACATGCTGCTGCATAATCTTGCTTAAATTGTTAAGCCTACGAATGATATATAAGCGAATAAAGAAATAAGTTAAGCCAGTTAATAAGACAAAAATCGCCGTAAAAATAAATAGGCGATTAATTGCCTTATCAACCACATTTTGATGGCTTTGACTGGCTTTTTTTGCGGCCTCTTTAAGGCTTAAGAAATAATTATAACTACTACCACTAAGTCTTTGCGCGTGCAGTCTGGCTTCTCTAGCTGCAGCTAAAGTAGCCCTGTGACTTTGTTGCAATGGGGTTTGTAGTGCAATGGTTGATTTGAGCAAAGGCGCTATTTGGTTTAAAAAATCTTGTTGCTTTTTTTGACTCAGTTTTAAGCTAGATAATGAGTTAAAAGAAGCCTGACTTAGCTTATCTAATTTATTCAGTTGTCCCTGACTTTGGGTGTTAAGTGCAAGGGAGGTGTAATTTAATGCCGCCAGTGCATGCAGGTAAAAGTCTGGATGGGATTCTTGAGTGTTTTCTTCCACCAGCCATTGAGATAGCAGGGCGAGTTGTTGCGTATTTTCATACTTTTCACGAATCAGTGTTTGTTCCTTAAGTAAACTTAGCTCAAGGTGCTTAAGGCTTTTAAAAAAAGGAACTTGTAGCTTATCAATTTTTTCTAATTGGGCTTCATCCATTTCGGCATTAGAATTTAATTTTTGCCTAACATTTTGATAAATGGCGACCAAGTTTTTATTCAGTACATCTTCGTTTGAGCGGCTTCGATCACTACTGATAAGCTGCTCAATCGCTTGGGCTGCAATGACTTCGGCATCTCGTGCAAGTTCTGCTGCGTTCATTGCACTGTCAAAATGCCCCCCTGAAAGTGCTTTAAACTCATTGGCCTGTTTGGCTAAGGTATGAATGCTCAAGTAACTAGCAATGAGGTAAAAGCAAAGCACGATCAAAAGCGCCGTGTTGAGACGAAAGCTAATGTGCTTATACTTATTTGACTTCAATGTCTGATCGCTCGTCATTATTTAACCTTAGGCATTTTATTATTTAAAGATTGGTGCATAGAGTATGCCACCTTGATTCCAAGGTTGATTAATACCTCTCTTCACGCCGATTTTAGAGTGGGAGCCGAAGTGTCGGTTATAAACTTCCCCATAATTACCCACGGCTTTAATTGCACGATACGCCCATTGATTATCAAGGCCAAGTTGTTGACCAATTTCGCCTTTTTTACCTAATAAATTTTGGACTTCGGCATTTTTACTCTGAGTTAGTGCCTGATCAACATTGGCAGCATTGATGTTTTTCTCTTCCGCTAAAATAAGTGCGTGGACAACGGCTCTAATAATGCGACTCCATTGTGCATCATCATTTCGAACCATAGGGCCTATTGGCTCACGGGAAATGGTATCGGGCAAAAGGCGGTAATTTTCCGGTTTGTCTGTTCGATTAGCACGGTTTGTGGCAAGGTTCATGCGATCTGCTGTATAGGCATCACAGGGGCCTCCCCGAAAAAAACTATCGCCATTTGAGAAAAGTATCTTGGTCTTGAGTTCACGGCTTTCGATGAGATCAACCAAATTTTGATGGGTGCTGGTATTTTGCGTGACACAGACGGTTTTATTATCTAAATCGTTTATTGTTTGGATATTGGTCGCCGCTCGTACAATAAAGCCTTGCCCATCAAATAAATAAACCGCAGGGAAATCTAATTGGTATTGAAACTCACGTGAATGTGTCCAAGTTGAACTGTACATAACCACGTCTGTTTTTAATTCAACTAGGGTGCTAAAGCGGGTTGTTGCACCCACTTCAATATAATTTACAAATTCTTGATCCTTTAATACCGCAGCGGCGGTAGCACGGCAAAAATCAACATAAAAACCTTGCCATTGACCTTCTAGGTTGATTGCACTTCTTGAAGGATCATCTGGGAATACGCCGCAGTTAAGGTCACCCCGTTGAATAACTTGAGTTAAAGTTGAGTTAGGCTTTATGATTTGAGCAGCCTGAGAAAGAGTCGAAAAACTAAGAATAAATAGCGTAAGATATAGGCTCGTTTTTTTAGGTAAAAACATCATAACTCTTATATTTTAATTTCTTAAAGTAAGTGGATACTAACGCATCTTTTTGGTTTTTGAAATGTGAATTTTAATCCCCTTTAATTTAATTATGAACACAACTTCAATTTTTGTTCTGTCACAAAATCTGTTGTAAAACCGTTATTTATAAATTTTGCTTATTATTGCTAGCGAACAAGCCTGTATTCAGCCGTAGATTTCTGGGACAATAGCGGCCATTAGAAATGTTTCGAATAGCAGTCAGTTTTCCTTGGGAAACGGCAAATCAGGCACAGTAAATCATGATCAAAAAACACAAGAGCGCAGCTAACCTATTTTCATACCCACAATACTGGGCTGAATGTTATGGCATAGCCCCATTCTTACCCACAAGTCGTGCAGAAATGGATCAACTTGGTTGGGACTCTTGTGATGTTATCTTGGTGACAGGTGATGCTTATGTCGACCATCCAAGCTTTGGTATGGCGGTTATGGGCCGTTTATTAGAGCGTCAAGGCTATCGGGTCGGCATCATTGATCAACCGGATTGGCGCAGTGCTGAAGATTTTCGACGTTTAGGTGAACCTAACCTTTATTTTGGGGTAACAGCTGGCAACATGGACTCCATGATCAACCGTTATACGGCTGATTTAAAAGTGCGAAATGATGATGCTTATACCCCTTATGGGGCAGGTGGTAAGCGCCCAGATCGGGCGGTGATTGTTTATTCCCAACGTTGTAAAGAAGCTTTTTCAAATGTGCCTGTCATGATTGGAGGCATAGAGGCAAGCTTACGTCGTATCGCCCAATACGATTATTGGAGTAATGAAGTTCGGCGTTCAGTGTTAATTGACTCAACGGCTGATATTTTACTTTATGGTAATGCTGAAAGAGCGATTGTTGAAGTGACTCATGCCATTGCCGCTGGTAAAAAAATGTCTGAAATTAAAGATATTCGCGGAACTACCGTGGTGCTGAATACTCCGCCAGGTGGTTGGACTGAACTTGATTCCACTCGCGTTGATTGGCCGGGTAAAATTGATAAGATTTACAGCCCTTATGAATATATTCCTGAGGGTAAATGTCAGTCTGATGAGGAAGAATCAGATGTCATGCCTATTCGTGTTATTCCGGCGCCTCTGGGTCGTAAGCAGAAGTTAGACCCTGCGAAAACCTATGTGCGTTTGCCATCGTTTGAAAAAGTGTCGAAAGACCCAGTGTTATATGCCCATACATCGCGGGTATTGCATTTGGAGTCTAACCCGCACAATGCAAGAACCTTAGTGCAAAAACACGGTAAAAAAGAAATTTGGGTGAATCCACCGCCAATTCCTTTACTCACAAATGAGATGGATGGTGTGTTTGATTTACCATACGCTCGAGTGCCTCACCCTAAATATGGTAAGGCTAAAATACCCGCTTATGACATGATTAAAACCTCGATCAATATTATGAGAGGTTGTTTTGGGGGGTGTACCTTTTGCTCTATTACTGAGCATGAAGGGCGAGTAATTCAAAGTCGTTCTCATGAATCTATTTTGAATGAAATTGAAGACATTAAGCTGAAAGTGCCAGGTTTTACCGGTCATATTTCTGATTTAGGTGGCCCGACATCTAATATGTACATGCTTAATTGTAAGAATGATGAGATTCAAGCCTCTTGTCGTAAGCTATCTTGTGTTTATCCGACTATCTGTGAAAATCTAATTACAGATCATAGCCCAACTACACAACTTTACCGTAAAACACGTGCGGTTGAAGGCGTGCATACCGTCTCTATTGCTTCTGGGTTGCGTTATGATTTAGCCGTTGAGGACCCTGAGTATGTGCGTGAGTTGGTTACTCATCATGTGGGTGGTTTGCTAAAGATTGCACCAGAGCACTCTGAAACTGATACTTTGGCGAAAATGATGAAGCCGGGTATGGGGACCTATGACAGATTTAAACGTATGTTTGATAAATACTCAAAAGAAGCGGGTAAAAAGCAGCATCTGATCCCTTATTTTATTGCCGCTCATCCAGGCAGTGATGATAAGGATATGTTGAGTCTTGCACTTTGGCTTAAGCAAAACGACTTTAAGCCAGATCAGGTGCAAACCTTTTATCCTTCACCTATGTCATTGGCCACAGCCATGTATCATTCTGGTAAGAACCCTTTAAAAGCGGTGACTTATAAGAGTGAAGATGTGGTAACCATAAAAGAAGCGGAACAGCGAGTGGTGCAAAAAGGCTTTTTACGCTATCACGATCCTGATAACTGGTCTGCATTGCGTAAAACCTTACGGGCAATGGGGCGTGGTGATTTAATAGGGGATGGTGTTAATAAACTGGTGCCAGGTGAAGAAAGAGATAAGCAAGTTTCTCGTCGCCCGAAAAAGGCGAAGCCAGGTCAGGCAACCGGTGCATCCCATTCTAGCAATCGACCGACAATGGCGAAAAATGCGGCAAAGGCAAAAGCAAATCAAAAGGCGGATAAAGCCAACGCAAGGGGAGAGTCTCGTCCTGCTAAATCCCAAAGCGCAGGTAAAAAGCCTGCAGGATCAAGACCGGCGCAGCAAAAATCAGGCAATAGAAAGCCTAAGCGTCCGGGCCGCTAATATTTGAGTTGAATAAAAAAGCAGCCCAGGCTGCTTTTTTTGTGCAAAGAAATACCTTTGAAAGACTATAGAAGTAAATTAGCTTGTTTGAGCGCTCTTTGGCGGCGAGATTCAAGACGGCTAACTTCCAATAAAATATCTTCCACATAAGATAAGTGTTCATGAATCGCTAGCTTAGCCACATTGCCATCACCTGACATGATGGCGTTGTATATGCTGGTATGTTGCTGCATCACCATTTCTCGTGCTTCACTGTGTTGAAATAAGTAGTTTAAATTTGCCTTAATGCTTTGTGACAGCATTTGAAATAAGGCTCGCATGGTATGAAGCATGACCGCATTATGGGCACACTCAGCAATGGTTAAGTGAAAGGCGGCATCTTTTTTTGCTTCTAGCTCTGGTAAGCGCATATTGTGGGCTTGCACTAGATCTTCATAAGCTTTTGTGAGCTTTTCTTTGTCCTGATCGGTACTTCTTATCGCCGCATAATAGGTGGAAATACCTTCTAGGGCATCACGAAATTCTAATAAGTCATACCTAAATTCATCATGCTCTGATAAGGCTTGTAATAAGGGATCTCGCAGGTCACTGCCTAGGTTATCGCTAATATAATTTCCTCCCCCTTGGCGACTGATTACCATGCCTTTTGCTTTTAGGTTCTGAATGGCTTCTCGCAATGAAGGTCTAGATACACTAAAGCGCTCAGCCAGTTCTCTTTCGGGTGGCAATCGATCACCGGGTTTAAGGAGGCCTTCAATCATCATGCTCTCAAGCTCTTTGGTTATTTGATCAGAGATTTTTAAGCTTGCCATTTGAATTTCCTAATTGACTTTTTATGATTTCGATAAATTGGTAATACCATTTAAAGGCTTTATTACATGGATTTTAGCCCTGAGGCATATAAATATCTAGTGCTTGATAATCGGTTTAGGATATGGAATAAAGAGATTAGATAATTGGTAATATTGGTATTACCATTTTTGATGCTCAAATGTCTAAAAATGTTTGAGTGTTTAGTTCTTCTTTCATTTTAATCCTAAAACAAGAGGCTAATCCTGTGATCATTGCATCTTCAACAGACTTTCGAAAAGCCGCAAAAGCAAAGTTACCGCCATTTTTATTTCATTACATAGATGGTGGCTCTTATGGGGAGCATACTTTACGTAAAAATACGCAAGATCTAGCAGAGATAGCCTTAAGGCAGCGGGTGTTAAATGATATGTCTCAAATGGATCTGAGTACGGAGCTATTTGGTGAAAAGTTAAGCCTTCCTATAAGTTTGGCGCCTGTTGGATTGACAGGTATGTACGCCCGTCGTGGCGAGGTGCAAGCGGCGAAGGCCGCGGATAAAAAGGGTATCCCTTTTACCATGTCTACCGTCTCTGTTTGTCCTATCGAAGAGGTAGCGCCAAGTATTGAGAGGCCTATGTGGTTTCAGCTTTATGTCTTAAAAGACCGTGGTTTTATGAAAAATGCCTTAGAGCGAGCGAAGGCGGCAGGTGTTACTACCTTAGTGTTCACCGTGGATATGCCAGTACCTGGGGCCCGTTATCGCGATATGCATTCAGGTATGAGTGGCGAAAATGCGCCCATCCGTCGGGTTCTTCAAGCTATGTGTCACCCCCAGTGGGCATTGGATGTGGGATTGTTAGGTAAGCCTCATGACCTTGGAAATATTTCAACTTACCGTGGCGAAGCGACAAAACTTGCTGATTATATTGGGTGGTTGGGTGATAACTTCGATCCCTCTATCTCCTGGAAAGACTTGGAATGGATTCGCGATTATTGGGATGGCCCAATGGTGATCAAAGGTATTTTAGATGCTGATGATGCTAAAGATGCGGTGAAGTTCGGTGCTGATGGCATCATAGTATCGAATCATGGTGGGCGTCAGTTAGATGGGGTTTTATCTTCCGCTAAAGCTTTGCCTTATATTGCTGATGCAGTTAAAGGTGAGGTTAAAATTTTAGTCGATTCAGGGATTCGTAATGGGCTAGATGTGGTGAGAATGCTAGCGTTAGGTGCCGACTCTACTTTGTTAGGGCGCTCGTTTATTTATGCATTAGCGGCGAAAGGCCAAGCGGGTGTTGAAAGTTTGTTAGATCTTTATGAAAAAGAGATGCGAGTTGCCATGACCTTGTGTGGGGCTAATAAGTTAAGTGATTTAACCCGAGATTCGTTAGTGAGTTTTAAATGACGGTTTTATTGCTTGGTGTGTTTAATAGATTGGGTATGACAAAGTGAGTGATATGATTCTTAGTAATTGTTCTGCTTATAGTTATGTGTCTTGCATTGAATGAAAAAGGAATAATTTAAGGCATTGCCTGATATTCAAAGGGCGAGAGTAGGACTGAGGCGCTGGGTAGGGTATTATGGGCAGGTTTTTATAATTGTTTGGCCAAATGCTAGCAATTGATAATACTGGATTTTTATCACTTTTAGCTAAATCATCTTTTTTATGATGGGCTTAAAATACGACTTTGAGAAAATTTTATGATCATTAAACCAAAAATTCGCGGATTTATTTGTACGACAACACACCCAACGGGTTGTGAGTTGAATGTTAAAGAGCAAATCGAATTTACTAAAAACAAGGGCGAGATTAAAAATGGCCCGAAAAAAGTTTTAGTAATTGGTTCTTCTAGTGGTTACGGTTTAGCGTCACGTATTACGGCGGCATTCGGATCTGGCGCAGCGACTTTAGGTGTTTTCTTTGAAAAGCCTGCAACTGAGAAAAAAACCGGTACAGCGGGTTGGTATAATGCGGCGGCATTTGAAAAGTTCGCCAAAGAAGAAGGCTTGTACGCTAAAAGCATTAACGGTGATGCTTTCTCTAATGAAGCACGTGAGAAAGTGATTGAAACTATCAAGGCTGATCTAGGTCAGGTTGATATGGTTGTTTATTCTTTGGCTTCTCCGGTGCGTAAATTGCCTGAAACAGGCGAAGTGATTCGTTCTGTGCTTAAGCCTATTGGCGAAACTTACCGTGCTACAGCCATAGATACGAATAAAAACACCATTATTGATGCCGAAGTGGAGCCTGCAACAGAAGAAGAGATTGCAGCGACAACCACGGTAATGGGTGGTCAGGATTGGGAGTTGTGGATGTCTGCTCTTGAAGAGGCGGGTGTTCTAGCGGATGGTGCACGTACTGTTGCTTATTCTTATATCGGTTCAGAAATCACTTGGCCTATCTACTGGCATGGTGCGCTAGGTAAAGCGAAAGAAGATTTGGATCGTGCTGCCAATGAAATTAACACACGTCTTGCTGTTAATGGTGGTGGTGCTAACGTTGCTGTGCTTAAGTCTGTTGTGACGCAAGCATCTGCGGCGATTCCTGTTATGCCTTTGTACTTAGCAATGGTATTTAGCATTATGCGCAAAGAAGGGTTGCATGAAGGTTGTATCGAGCAGATTCAACGTATGTTCTCTGAGCGCCTTTATAATGATCTTAATCCTTCATCTAATGTAGATGATGCAAACCGTTTGCGTTTAGATGATCTTGAGTTGCGTGAAGATGTGCAAGCAGCTTGTCGCGAACTATGGCCAAGCATTACAACTGAGAACCTGTTTGAAAAAACAGATTATCAATTGTATAAAGATGAATTTTTGAAATTGTTTGGCTTTGGCGTTGAAGGCGTTGACTATGATGCGGATGTCGCACCAGAAGTTGAGTTCGATGTCATTACCTTGTAATTTGATACTAGGCTAACGCCTTTTATCTGAAAAAAAACCGAGCCTTGTGCTCGGTTTTTTTATATCTGTCACAATGAGGCGGTATTAATATAAAGCTGGGTGCTTGAGTTATCTTCATAGGCGCCGATAAATTAAGGTTAGAGTTTATCTGCTAGTGAGGTACACTCAATAAGGTTATTCTGTTATTTGCTAAGTTTTTAGGCGAGGGTTTTGTGTATAAGTCTGCTGTGCTAATCGCGCTAATGTCATCTGGATTGTTTGCCCAAACGATTGAAAGGCGTGTGGTAGATATTGTCTATGGCGATAAAGTGATAAGAACCACTCACCAAGTTGTGCTCGATACAGAATTGGAAGTCGGTGTTATTCGCGCAGAAGAAACCAAGCCTGAAGTGGCCCAAAACGTTGTTATTACAGCTAATGATGAGCGTTTATCCTATCTTGAACTTAATGAAGCCGCAATGAGAGAACAGTCTATTTATGATGAAGTAAATAGACGGACAGAAGATGCTCCCTATACTGTGCTGTTTACTGGACATATCCCTGCTGAAATACAAAAAAAGCGTATGGCTATGATGCCTGAAGTGGGTTTATTTGGAGATCAGAAGGATAAGCTGCTACAGAATCAGGGGGATATTACCCAAGAAATTGGCTTTCCGACGCAAGAGAGCAATGGGTTAGACACAGGGGACTTTTCTAATATGAGTCCACAGCAACCAGGGTCCCAGAATGCGAGAAACTCGGTTGATTCTGAGTTAGATAACTTTATTAATGGTAAGGGGCGTAGCGAGGTACAAGAGGATAGTGCGCCACAAGTTGAGCAAAGCAATGATGACATGTTAGAAAAGCTAATTGGTGGCTAATCCCAATCCTTGTCAATTTAGGTTTAATCAAAAAAATGCCAGCAAAATGCTGGCATTTTTTATGCTCGTTATAGGTTGGAGTTGGCTGAGACTTCTTGCCAGTTTTCCTTCAAGTCGCTTTCTATTAATGGTTGGTTATGCACCAGTATGCTGGGGGCTTTGCCTGATAAAATCTGCTGGGTGACAAAGTCATTAAAGGTGCTCTGTTTAATTCCTTCAATTGCCGCTATAAATTTTTCGCGCTTGTAGAAGTTTTGTTCGGGTTTTGCGATTTCTCGCCAGAAACGGCTTGTGTCTTCACCTAGTTCTTTTGGCTCGCGTTTTAATTGAACCAAGATGTTGTTGCGAATTGTTTCGAACTCATCAGGAGAGATATTGCAAATGCGCTCAAGGTCTTGGCTGATAAATGTTTCTATCTCATCCACAATCTCAGGGCTTTCATGATCTGGTGATTGAACGGTAAAACCAATCGCGGGTACGTCAGCTTTGGTTAAATTGTGTGTGCTAACAATATAGCCTAGCTGCTTTTCTGTTCTAAGTTGGCTAAAAAAACGGCTGCCAATCGCTTGTTTAAGTAGGGTGAAGTGGGCTTTTTCGGTGAAATTATCTTCAAGCTTTCCTGAAAGAACATACAAGATGGCGTTATCTTGGCTGGTAGTGTCAACTTTGAAGGCTTGTCGGCTACCTGAGTCTAATAGCTGTCGTTTTATTTGCTTGGCAGGAGATGGCTTTAGGCTCGATTGATAAAGGGTTTCAAGGCTTTGGGCAAGCTCAACAGTTTGGTCTTTTTCGATATTACCATTGCTAAAGCCAACTAGATTATATTGACTGAGTGCTTTGTTTTTAAAAGCAATAATGTCCTTGTATTGAATATTGTCTAGAGTGGAAAGCATGTCTGTAATCGTATGACTATCCTCAATTAATATCTCTGATAAACGCCACAGTGCAACAGAATAAGCATTAGCATGCTTGCTATTTAGTAGGTCTTTCTTGAGTTGTTGTTTAGCCAGCTCGAAGCGTTCAGACTCAGGCTCAATTTGATTAATTTGCTTCATTAACCACATAAGGTATTTGTTTTGCTTGTCATTATAGCCTGCGGTAACCAGTGTTAGACCGTTAATATGAGCATAAATGTTGTAGTTTAAATTGGCATTGTAAGGCAGGTAGGTTGCTTCACTTAAGGCATCGTTGAGTAGTCGCGCCCACAACTTATTTAATACATATTGTTGGTTATTATCAGAGGCACCTGGGTAGCGAATCGCGAGATAGTTACTGCTTTTAGGTTTATCAAATCTGTCGTCAGATCTGTGCCAAAAATTAATCCCTTCTGCCTCATATACCTGTTTGGGTATCTCATCGTAGCCATTAATAAGAGACAGGGAGGATGGAATATAAGTGTTTTTCTCTGGTGCCTGCAGTGCATCAATTTTAGGGGCGTGAGTGAGTGATGTTAGAAAATCTTGGTTAAAAGTGAGATTGGCGTATTGGCTCTGGTACCAAGGCTCAAGTTGCCATTCTGGCTCAGTTTGGCCCCAGTGAGTTGGCACTTGTCCTTTTGTTTCAATTTGCACCAGCATGTTGTCACTGGTTAGAAGCGCGGATAAAGCTTTAATCTTTTGTGTGTCTGCAACTTGTGTGATCTGAAACGCATCAAGCACATCCGTTGCTGGGACAGTCAATAGTTGGCTGGCAAGGGTCCTGGATAGTTGCATGGGCTCTATATAGCTGTGGTAATTAAAACCTAATTGAGAAAGGGCTTTTTCCTCTTCAATGTAAGTCTTGTTTATCTCATTGTTTTTGATTTCATTGATATTCGCAAAAACAGCCAAAATAACCTTGTCTATATCGACTAACCCATCATCGGTTAATCGAATTCGAATATTAAAGGTTTGTTTATTTATATAGTCTGCCCCTAACCCAGCGCTTAAAGAGCGTGCCCACCCTTTAGACTTAAGATAGCTATGCAGTGACCCTTGGCTTTCTTGGCCTAGTAAATAGCTTAAATAACGTGTTGGCTGGTCTTTATAATTTGCTTTTTGGGGTGGCAGTATGAAATTTAAACTAAGGGTATTTCTATCTTTAATGGGGCGAATAAATTGCAGTTTATCTGTGTTGTCTAGGGTTAGTGGTGGAAGCTTACTTATGGCAAGTGTTGATGTAAGTGTTGTTGCTTTAATTGCTGTAAAGTACTTCTTGGCAAGGCTTTCTAATTGCTCAAGTGGCAGGTTTGCAACTAATGACAGCGTCATATTTTGGGCAAAGTAAAATGTCTTATAGCTAGCGAGTAGCTGCTCTCTTAAAGGTAAATTTGGTCGATCTTTTAAAGTCTCTAAGTTGCCAACACTAAAGTGGTTGCTTGGGTGTGCTGGGTTAAATAAGGTTTTAAACGCTTGATTGCTGCGTCTTGCATCATCATTGATTTTAGCAATGTATTCAGAGTGAACCGCTTTGCGTTCTCTTTGGGCATATTCTTCACTAAATAAAGGGGCGATAAAAAATTGTGAAAAACGATCTAGCGCACCTTCATAGCCTGGGGCTAAAACATCAAAAAAATAGTTGGTGTGATTGGCGGCTGTATAGGCATTGTTGGAGCCTCCAAACTCATTGATATAGGTTTTGTACTCATCTGCCTCAGGGTATTTTTCTGTGCCTAAAAAAAGCATATGTTCCAGGAAATGAGTGAGACCTTCTTGTCCTTTAGGGTTGTCATTTGCACCAACACCTACAGCTAACGCTGCTGATGCTTTTTCGGCTTTAGGGTCTTGTACTAAAATGACTTGTAAGCCGTTCTTCAGAATAATGTGTCGATATTGGTTTTGATCACTTTGGCTTTGCTTAATAGGGGTCATTGGGTTGTCTAATGTATTCAAGTTTGGTGTTGGTTCAGAAGGCTTTGCAATTAGCTCTGGTGTGATCATAAGAGGGATGAGGCAAATACTGCTGCGTTTAGCCAACTTTACTATGAAATATTTTATGAATCGTTTTTTAAATAAGGACATATTATGCAAATCAAAAAATGGATTTCACATACTAACAGCAGGTGTTTTTTAAGTGCAAAGCTTTTTTAGCCCCATTTTTAGAGGGTTTGAACAAAAAAAGAGAGCCGGAGCTCTCTTTTTTTGTTCGAAAAATTTAAACTTTAATTGCTAGTTTTTTCCTTTTTTTCTTGCGCGTCAATGGATTGACCATTTACTTCAAGGCTGTCATCACCCATTAAATAGAGGTAAAGCGGCATGATATCTTCTGGTGATGCAATTGTATTTGGATCTTCTGCTGGGTAAGCACGAGAGCGCATGCTTGTCGCTGTTGCACCTGGGTTAATGGCATTGACTCGAATTTCAGACGTGTTTTCTAGTTCGTCAGCAAGAAGTTGCATCATGGCTTCGGTAGCAAATTTTGAAACTGCATAAGCGCCCCAGTAAGCACGAGCTTTGCGGCCAACACTCGATGTAGTAAAGGCAATAGAAGCGCTCTTTGCTTTTTGCAATAAGGGCATGACTGCTTGAGTTAGCATAAATTGGCTGGTGACATTGATGCGCATGACCTGCTCAAAAGTGCTGGCTTCATAGTTCGCTAACCCTGTTCTGTCACCAAGAATGCTTGCGTTATGAAGTAGGCCGTCGAGTTGACCAAATTCAGTTTCAATAATGTTGGCAAGGTCGGCGTAATCGTGTTCAGTGGCGCCATCTAAATTCAATGGCACAATGGCTGCCTGAGGGTAACCTAGGTTTTCTATTTCATCGTAAACGGCTTCGAGTTTTTTGGTTGTACGGCCAAGTAAAATAACGGTCGCGCCATGCTTTGCATAATTGATAGCAGCAACTCGTCCTATCCCGTCTCCTGCTCCTGTGACAAGAATGATCTTGTCTTTTAATAGGTCGCTCGGTGCTTGGTAATCTAACATATAAATTCCTTTGAATATCTGAAAGTAAGCGGTCTAATCTATTGTTTTTGTTGTGTGCATCAGATAGTTAACCGATACGTCTTTATTATTTAACCGATATTGCTTGGTGATAGGGTTGTAAGTCATGCCGGTAAGCTCATGGACATCAAGTCCTGCAAGGCGGGCATAATTGCTAAGTTCGGCAGGTTGAATAAATTTAGCATAGTCATGTGTGCCTTTAGGTAGCATGTTCAGTACATACTCAGCGCCAATAACGGCAAATAAATAGGCTTTAGGATTACGGTTAATTGTGGAGAAGAAGACATGTCCACCAGGTTTTACAAGTTTGTAGCATGCTCTGATAATAGAAGAGGGGTCTGGTACATGCTCAAGCATCTCTAGGCAGGTAACAATATCATATTGACCTGCTTCTCTATCTGCTATTTCTTCTGCAGTAATACGCTCGTAATCGATATCAAGCTGGCTTTCTAATTTATGTAATCGAGCGACACCTAAGGGTGCTTCTCCCATATCAATACCTTTAACTTGAGCCCCTGCTTGTGCCATTGACTCTGATAAAATACCGCCACCACAGCCTATATCTATAGTTTTTTTACCAGCAAGTTGCGCTCTTTCATCTATGTATCTTGTACGAAGAGGATTGATGTCGTGAAGTGGTTTAAATTCGCTTTCTTTATCCCACCAACGGCTGGCTAGTGCTTCAAATTTTGCGATTTCTGCATTGTCTACATTGCTTGAATTTGCGTCGCTATTCATGAAAAGTTCCAATATAAAGGGGTTAAATCAAAATTAGGAATAGGGTTCAGATTATTATTAAATCAGTGAGTGTTTAAAAAGTTAGAGTGTGAGTTTCCTTTGCCACACCTGTACCTCTTCTTTGAGCTTGTTTGTGTCTATTGTCATAAGTTCTTTGTCTTTGAGTAGTATCTTACCTGCGACCCAAACATGGCTAACTTGGCTTCGGTTAGCGGTATAGATAAGTTGTGATATTGGGTTGTAAATTGGCAGGTTGGCGAGTTCGTCGAGCTTAATTGCACATAAGTCAGCTTGTTTTGTGGGTTCTATGCTGCCTATTAGTTTATCAAGGCCTATGCTTTTTGCGCCATCCAGTGTCGCCATGCGTAAGGTTTCTGTCGCATTTAATGTGGTCGCATTAGACGAGCTTGCTTTGGCTAAAAGAGAAGCGCTGCGCATTTCGCCTAACATATCGAGATCATTATTGCTGGCAGCACCATCTGTACCAAGACCTATGGTGATGTTTCTAGTTTTTAGTGAACTTATAGGGCAAAAGCCACTGGCGAGTTTGAGGTTGGATTCTGGGCAATGGATGACTTTTACATTGCGTTCGGCGAGTAAATCCATTTCATGTTCTGTGAGTTGTGTCATGTGAACGGCTTGGAGTTTCTCATCTAGCATACTCACTCTATCTAGCCTTGCCAGTGGTCGGCAATAATAATTTTCTAGTGAATGGCTAATTTCTTGAGCGGTTTCATGTATATGCATTTGGATCATGCAATCAAGTTCATTTGCCTTGTTAGCCACTTTGCTGAGATCGTTATCCGTTAAAACATAAGGTGAATGCGGCCCAAGTATGCTGTAGATAAGAGGGTTGCTTTCAAAGGTGTGATAGCTTTCTTCTGCCTTTGCTAAATACTCATCAATATTTGCCGCCCATGGGGTTTTGATGTTCAAAATAGTGGGGCAAAGTTGTGCTCTTATACCGGCTTTTTCTGCTGCTTTACCTACCTCTTGGCTAAAGAAGTAATTATCGCTAAAACAAGTCGTGCCACTTTTAATCATTTCTGCAATCGCAAGTTCACTGCCGACTCTAGTGAATTCTGCACTCAGCCATTTCGTTTCTTGGGGCCAGATGTGTTCCTCAAGCCAAGTCATAAGGGGGAGATCATCAGCTAGGCCCCTGAAAAGCGTCATGGCGGCATGGCCATGGGTATTGATGAAACCTGGTGTAACAAGGTGTTGATCAAGTGAATAAGTTGAATTTGCTTGATACTTCTGTAAAGCACTCCCTGTTGGCAATACCTCTATGATAATTCCCTGATTAAGTGCAATGCTATGATCAACAAGGAGCTCGTCAATGCTTACCCTAGCTATCCATTTGGCATGGATTAGGGTGTTAATTGATTGCTTTTCTTGACTGCGACTTGGCATACAAGCTCCTTATTTTAGATAGTTACATTATAGCGGTTAAGGTCACTGTTATTCCAATTTAAACTGTATTTTTGTCTTGTCTTACCTCGATTTTTTTTACTTTTAATGATTTTTGTTCTGGCTTTGATTGAGTCTATTAGCATCTGTGAAATCAATTCCTATTTCAGAGTGGGAGTTATCGAATTGCTTGTGCTACAATGCCGCGCTTATAAAAAAAGAACATATCCAGAGAGTCGATGTGACTCTAAGGCATAAGGAACGATTGTACCTATGGGTGAATTAGCCAAAGAAATTACTCCCGTCAGTATTGAGAACGAACTGAAAAGCTCTTATTTAGATTACGCCATGAGTGTTATTGTTGGCCGAGCTTTGCCTGATGTTCGTGACGGTTTAAAACCTGTCCATCGTCGCGTTTTATTTGCGATGCATGAAGAGAAAAATGATTGGAATAAAGCATATAAAAAATCGGCTCGTATCGTTGGTAACGTAATTGGTAAGTACCACCCACATGGTGATACGGCTGTTTATGATGCAATTGTTCGATTAGCCCAGCCTTTTTCCATGCGCTATACCTTGGTTGATGGTCAAGGTAACTTCGGTTCTGTAGATGGTGATAACCCAGCTGCGATGCGTTATACCGAAATTCGTATGGAAAAAATTGCCCATAACTTCCTGATGGATCTTGAGAAAGAGACGGTTGATTTTGTACCTAACTATGATGGTACAGAGCATATGCCTGAGGTTATGCCCACTCGTATTCCAGGGTTATTGGTTAATGGCTCTTCTGGTATTGCGGTTGGTATGGCTACAAATATTCCGCCACATAACCTGTCTGAAGTGATTGATGGTAGTTTGGCGCTCATTGATAACGAGGCCATTACGATCGATGAGCTAATGGAATACATTCCTGGCCCTGACTTCCCAACATCTGCCTTTATTAATGGCAGAGCGGGTATTGTCGACGCTTATAAAACGGGTCGTGGCAAAATCTATATGCGTGCACGTCACCATATTGAGCCAATGGAGAAAGGGAACCGTGAAGCCATTGTTTTCACAGAAATCCCTTATCAGTTAAACAAGGCGAGAGTCATTGAGAAAATTGCCGAGCTTGTTAAAGACAAAAAGCTTGAGGGCATCAGTGAGCTTCGAGATGAGTCTGATAAAGACGGTATGCGTATTGTTATTGAACTACGTCGGGGTGAAAACGCGGATGTAGTGGTTAATAACTTGTTCATACAAACCCAACTACAGGGTGTTTTTGGTATTAACATGGTGGCCTTGGTTGATGGGCGTCCAGAGTTGTTAAACCTGAAACAAGTGCTTGAGTGCTTTGTTAAGCACAGACGAGAAGTTGTTACTCGCCGTACTATTTTCGAACTTCGTAAAGCGCGTGAGCGTGGCCATGTGTTAGAAGGCTTGGCTGTTGCATTAGCGAATATCGAAGAGATTATTGAGTTGATTCGCCAATCTCCTACTTCAGCAGAAGCGAAAGAGAAGTTGGTTTCTAAAGCCTGGGCCCCAGGTGATGTGTCAGCAATGCTAGAGCGTGCAGGTACGGATGCCTGTCGTCCAGATGATTTACCTGAAGAGTTTGGCTTTAAAGACGGTTCTTACTACTTATCTCCAGTTCAAGCGCAAGCCATTCTTGACCTTCGTCTTCATCGCCTAACAGGGCTAGAGCACGAAAAACTTCAGAACGAATATAAAGCGCTAATTGAATTAATCGCGGAGCTACTTCATATCTTGGCATCTCCTGCAAGATTGATGGAAGTTATCCGTGAAGAGCTGGAAGAAATTAAAGCGCAATTTGGTGATGTACGTCGTACTGAAATTCTGACTTCCCGTCAAGATTTGACCGTAGCTGACCTAATTGACGAAGCGCCAATGGTAGTAACCATTTCTAATACGGGTTATGCCAAGTCTCAGCCTCTAGAAGAGTATCAAGCTCAACGTCGTGGCGGGCGTGGTAAGTCATCGTCAAGTATGAAAGATGAAGACCATATTAGTCATTTGTTAGTCACAAGTAGCCATGACACCATCATGTTATTCAGTAACTTTGGTAAGGTTTACTGGCTGCGAGTATTTGAAATTCCTGTTGCCAGCCGAAATGCGAAAGGGCGTCCTATTGTTAACCTTCTGCCATTAAGCGAAGGGGAGTCCATTTCTGCTCTGTTGCCGCTTGTTGCTCCTGAAAAATCAGATGCTGAAGATGCCGAGACTGAAGTGAGCGAAGACGCTGAAAGCTTTATCTTTATGGCGACAGCAAATGGTACCGTGAAGAAAACAGCCATGCAGCATTTTGCTCGACCTCGTTCAACCGGCTTGATTGCGTTAAGTTTGGATGAATCTGATGAGTTGGTGGGTGTGTCTATTACGAATGGTAATGATGACATCATGCTTGTTTCTAGTACGGGTAAAACGATCCGCTTTAAAGAGTCTGATGTTCGTGCAATGGGCCGAACTGCCGCGGGTGTTCGTGGTATTAAACTTGCTGCTGAAGGTGCGAAAGTGGTCTCTTTGATCGTGCCAGAAGAAGGGATGAGTGTCCTAACGGCATGTGAGCATGGTTATGGTAAGCGTACTGCAATTGACGATTTTCCAGTTTATGGTCGTGGTGGACAGGGTGTCATAGGTATCCAGGTGTCTGATCGTAATGGGCCGGTTGTCGGAGCGGTTCAAGTGGCTGATGATGATGAGATTATCTTAATTACTGATCAAGGAACCTTAGTTCGTACGCGAGTCAGTGAAGTGTCTTGTCAGGGTCGTAATACTCAAGGGGTGACTTTAATTCGATTGACGAATGAAGAGCAGCTAGTGGGTGTAGTGCGAGTTGTAGAAGATGACGAGGACATTGAAGACGTTGAAGGTGAAGCGGTTGAGGAAGGGGTTGAAGCAAATGCTGAAACGGCTCCAGAAACTGCAGAGCCTGATGCGGGTGAGTCTGAACAATGATTAAGTGCCTTAATCGTTAATGTTATCTCAGCAAGGGCGCCTTATTTAATAATGCGCCCTTGTGTTTTTTAGTTGTTTTAGCTTTTTAAAGAAGGGTTATTTGCGTCATGTCTCGTGTTTATAATTTCTGTTCTGGTCCTGCTGCTTTACCTGAAGCTGTCTTAGTCAAAGCACAACGTGAAATTCTGGATTGGCACGGAGTGGGTATGTCGGTGATGGAAATGAGTCACCGCAGTAAGGAGTTTGTTTCCGTCTTAGAGTCGGCTAAGCAAAACTTGATCAAGTTGCTTGATATTCCTGAAAATTATGAAGTGTTATTTATGCAAGGTGGCGCATCAACTTTGTTTGCTCAAATCCCTGCGAATTTAACCCCGGGTTATGATTCTGCTTGTTATTTGGATACAGGTGTTTGGTCTGCGAAAGCGATTAAAGAAGCGGGTAAATACACAAAAGTGAATGTTCTTGCGTCATCTAAAGATTCGAATTACCAAACAGTGCCTTCTTTTGATGGTTTGGAAATTGATGAATCTGCATCATATCTTCACATTACTCCCAATGAGACCATTGGTGGTTTAGAATTCGCTGAGTTACCTGAAACTGATTTGCCAATTGTTGCGGATTTATCATCAACCATACTGTCTCGCAAAATTGATGTGAGTCGCTATGGTTTGATTTATGCAGGTGCCCAGAAAAATATTGGTCCTGCGGGTGTTGTGGTTGTCATTATTCGTAAAGATTTATTGGCACGCAGCCAAGATGCATTACCGACAACATGGAATTTTGCCAAAATTGCCGAAAATGGCTCCATGGTAAACACACCGCCAACTTACAGTATTTATTTGGCTAATTTGGTGTTTGAATGGCTGCTTGAGCAAGGTGGCGTTGAAGCAATTGAAGAGATTAATGTTGAGAAAGCGCGACGTTTATACCAAAAATTAGACGCGAGTCGTTTATTCTCAAATGGGATTGATGCTAACTACCGTTCTCGCATGAATATTCCTTTTACCTTGGCGGATGAGTCTTTAGAAAAAGCCTTTTTGCAAGAGTCCGAGGCGGCAGGGTTAAAAACCTTAGCGGGGCATCGTTCTGTAGGGGGGATGAGAGCCAGTATTTATAATGCGATGCCAATGGAAGGGGTTGTGAGTCTGATCGACTTTATGAATGCATTTGAGAAAAAATACGGCTATTAAATTATTATCTCTTATTTTGCGTGTGGGCAAATAAGCGAAAACGAAATTTAAGTGAATAATGCCAACAGGCATTTAACGAGTCGTAAGAGCTCGATTATAACGAAAAGGTTGCTAGTAAACGTGCCAAAAAATAAAACGAATATTCCTGATACCTTGCCTTTATTAAGGGATCGAATTGATGCAATTGATTCTGAAATTCAAGTGCTTATTAATGAGCGCGCCCAATGCGCACAAAAAGTTGCTGAAGTGAAGCTATCTGAGCAGGGTGATGATGCGGTTGTTTTCTATCGCCCTGAACGTGAAGCGCAAGTATTGCGTCGCGTGATGGAACGTAATCAAGGTCCTTTGGGCAATGAAGAGATGGCGAAAATTTTTCGTCAAGTCATGTCTTCGTGTCTTGCGCTTGAAAAACCAATGCGCATTGCCTTTTTGGGGCCAGAAGGGACCTTTACTCAACAGGCTGCGATAAAGCACTTTGGTCGCTCAATTATCAGTGCGCCTATGGCGGCGATTGACGAGGTATTTCGTGAAGTTGAGTCCGGTGCTGCTAACTATGGTGTGGTACCTGTAGAGAATTCGACGGAAGGGGTAGTGAATCATACGTTAGATAGTTTTAGAGATTCTGCGCTGAAGATATGTGGCGAAGTTGAGCTAAGAATTCACCACCACTTATTAGTGGCACCAAACGTTGATGCTGAGCAAATTACGCATATTTATTCGCACCAGCAGTCATTGGCTCAATGTCGTGCTTGGTTAGATAGATATTGGCCTCATGCAGAGCGTATTGCGGTTAATTCTAATGCTGAGGCGGCTAAAATGGTGGCGGATGCTGCTCAAAATGGCACTGCGATTGCGGCAATTGCTGGTGATATCGCAAGTGAGCTTTATTCTTTAACCAAGCTTTCTTCTAATATTGAAGATCATCCTGATAATACGACACGATTTTTGATGATAGGTCATCAAGATGTGTTGCCAAGTGGTAAAGATAAGACCTCCTTGTTAATCAGTGCCAAAAACGAACCTGGTGCACTTTACCGATTATTGGAACCTTTTCAAAAACATCAGGTGAGTATGACGCGATTAGAAACACGACCTTCTTTGATGAGTCGTTGGGGTTATATTTTCTACATTGATTTTGAAGGGCATGCTGATGAGGCTAATTCCTTGGCTGTGATTAAAGATTTAGAGCGTCAAGCCTCGGAAGTGAAAGTGTTGGGATCCTATCCCATTGCCGTTCTTTAGTATTTGTTAAAGGCTACTTGAAAGAAGTAGTTAACCTAATTTGTTGTATAGGGTGTTGTCTTTGTCTGAGTTGCAATCAAGCCAGTTTGAAAAAACGGGTGAACATTTTGGTAATGTTTTAATTGTCGGTCTAGGAATGATAGGTGGTTCAGTTGCTAAAGCGCTGAAAGAGCGAAGTCTTGCTTATCTTTTTGGTTCTGATCGACGCCATGATGAATTGACCTTAGGGATTGCAACCCATGTAATAGATGTTGAAGCTGAGTTAAATGCTGAATTTATTGCGAAAATGGACATCATTATTTTGGCCACGCCTGTTAGAGCGATGGAGGCCGTGCTTGAGCAAATTAAGCCACATTTGTCTGCAACAACATTAGTGACTGATGTGGGTTCCACTAAGCAAAGTGTGGTCGAGGCTGCAAGAAAGGTGTTTGGTCAAGTCCCTGCTAATTTTATCCCAGGCCATCCTATTGCGGGAGCGGAAAAAAGTGGTGTATTAGCGGCCAACCCAAATCTATTTGAAAACCATAAAGTCATAGTCACACCCTTGCCAAACAGTGATGCGATATTGGTTGATCGTTTACATAGAATGTGGACGGCGATTGGTGCTGATGTGGTGAGTATGGACGTTGTTCACCATGATCATGTGTTAGCAGGTTCAAGTCATTTACCTCATTTATTGGCTTATACCTTGGTGGATGCTCTGGCTAATAGTGAGCGTAGTCAGGATGTGTTTAGGTTTGCTGCAGGTGGGTTTAGAGACTTTACGCGTATTGCATCGAGTGACCCTATTATGTGGCGTGATGTGTTTTTAGCAAATAAAGATGCCACCCTCGAGTCGTTGGACTCTTTTACGGATCACCTACAGCAACTTCGACACTCTATTGAAGTGGGCGATGGTCCAGCTATGTTTGGTGTTTTTACTCGGGCAAAGTCTGCGCGAGATCATTTTTTACGTTTATTAGAAGCGCGTTCAGCCACATCTGCTTCGACTGTTAAGCCTATATCCATTAAGGTACTGCCCGCTTCGCTTATAAAAGGCGAAATTAATTTAAGAGGTGACAAGTTTTTGTCACATATTGCGATTACAATAGCGGCCCTTTGTGAGGGTGTCAGTGATCTCAGTAATTTGGATATGGGGCAGGGGGTTAAAGTAACATTGCAGGCCTTGCGTGATATG
This sequence comes from Marinomonas sp. MED121, assembly GCF_000153025.1. Classification (GTDB taxonomy): domain Bacteria; phylum Pseudomonadota; class Gammaproteobacteria; order Pseudomonadales; family Marinomonadaceae; genus Marinomonas. Next base: position 392,641 of record NZ_CH672429.1, on the reverse strand, counting down.
GGCGTGGTGGTTGAAGACTTTGGTGGGCAAAGGTTACGAATTCATGGGGTCGGACTAAACGGGTTAAAAGCACCGATTGCCCCGATTAATGTGCATGATTCAGCGTTAAGCTTGCATGTATTGTTGCCCGTGCTAGCGGCTCAAAAATTTGCCGTTACCTTTATTGCGGATGACGCTTTAAGTGCGCAGCCGTTTGTAGATTTGCTTGATATCGTTAAATCCATGGGAGCTAGTGTCACTACTTCTGAGTCTGGATGTTTACCGTTTGCAATCGCAACTGATAATCAATTGATTAACCAGTTTAAAGTTGATGTAAAAGGTCATTCAAGGCAGTTGAAACTTGCCGCTTTAATGGCAGGTGTTATGAGCCAAAAAGATACAGAATTAAATTTATTGGATGCGATTGAAAGCGATGGCGTTGAAGGCTTGCTGGCTTTGTTTTCTTGTCAGATAACATCAAAGTCTTGTGTTAAGGCATCAAGCAGTATTGCATTGGCGCAAGCACAAAAACCGCGTGCCGCTCAATTAGACATGCCGGCTGATATGGATAAAGCAGCATGGTTGATATTGTTGGCGAGTCTATCACCGGGTTCTCGTCTTGAAGTGGGTAATTTGGCTTTATCTCAGATAAATACACATTTCTTAAACCTCTTGATACAAGGTGGCGCTAAAATTGAGAGCTCCCATAATTTGAGTGAGCCTTTATCTGTGGTGCGTCCGATGGATAAGGCGAGCATTAAAGTCGGTTTTACGGAATTTTCGGGTTTTAAGGTTAGCGAGGAAGATGTTTTATCTGTGCGCAATGAATTGTTACTGCTTTGTGTGGCGGCGGTTTACGCTAAAGGCACAAGTCGGTTTGAAGGTTTACAACGTTTGCCGTATCACTGGGAAGACAGAATAACGACTTTTGTCGATGCGCTGGTGATTATTGGTGTTCCTTGCCGTTTACAGGCAGGTGTTTTAGAAATTGAAGGCTGTATTCCTTGTGGTGGGGAATTGGACAGTGCGGGCGACTATCATCTTGCGCTCGCTATGCTGGCATTAGGTATGCGCAGTCGCAGTCCGGTGACAGTCAATGATTGCCACAAGTTATTAGAAGAATTTGAAGAGTTTGAAACTATTGTTGAGCCCCTTGGCTTTCATTGCCAAATCGCTCAATAACAAGAGAGGAAAGAATATGATCAATCAGGCACCTATCATCACAATAGATGGTCCGAGTGGCGCTGGTAAGGGCACAGTAAGTCAGATTATTGCTGATAAACTTGGCTGGAATCTATTGGATAGTGGTGCGTTGTATCGCCTTTTAGCACTTGCTGCTACCCACCATGGGATGGCGATGGACGATGCTGACACATTAAAAGTTCTTGCTGAGCATTTAGATGTTCAGTTCCGTCATGGAGAAAATGGCGAAACTGAAATCGTGCTAGAAGGTGAGAATGTGACACAAGCGATTCGTACCGAAGTTATCGGTAACAACGCCTCTAAATTAGCTGCAATTCCTGAAGTACGTGAAGGTTTATTGCTACGCCAACATGCTTTTGCCCATGAGCCTGGTTTGGTTGCCGATGGTCGCGATATGGGAACAATTGTTTTCCCTGAAGCACCAGTAAAGGTTTTTTTAACAGCAAGTGCTGAAGAACGTGCAAACCGTCGCTTCCTTCAATTGAAAGCTAAGGGTGAGAGTGTTAATATTGAAGAATTAGTGAGCACCATTCAAGAAAGAGACGAGCGTGATGCAAATCGCCCCGTTGCCCCTCTAGTACCGGCCGTCGGTGCCTTGGTTGTTGACAGTACAGATCAGTCTATTGAACAGGTCGTTGATTCTATTCTTGCTGAAGTAGCAAAGAAGGGAATTAACTGATCTGTTTTTTGGCGTAAATAACGCCTTGAATTATACTTTAAAGCGTTAGTGAAAATTTATCCTTGAGATAGGCGCCAGCAGAGTCTATCTCGCACTTTTTAAAAACTGACCCGTGTTTGCTGGCAATGCGGTTACAGTATGGTTTTCCATACTTACTTAATAGGAAATACAATGACTCAAAGCTTCGCTGAACTGTTTGAAGAAAGCTTGTTAACCGTCGAAATGGCGCCAGGCTCAATTGTTACCGGTATTATTGTTGATATCGACAATGAATGGGTAACTGTTCATGCAGGTCTTAAATCTGAAGGTGTTATTCCACGCGCTCAGTTCCTATCTGAAAGCGGTGAATTCACTCTTAATATCGGCGACGAAGTTAAAGTTGCTCTAGACGCAGTAGAAGATGGTTTCGGTGAAACTAAGCTTTCTCGTGAGAAAGCGAAACGTGCTGAGACTTGGGAAGTTCTTGAGAAAGCATACGAAGACAGCGAAATCGTTGTTGGTGTTATTAACGGTAAAGTTAAAGGTGGTTTCACCGTTGACATCGCTAATATCCGTGCTTTCCTACCTGGTTCCTTGGTTGACGTTCGTCCGATCCGTGACACTTCTCACCTAGAAGGTGTTGATCTAGAGTTTAAACTTATCAAACTTGATCAAAAACGTAACAACGTTGTTGTTTCTCGTCGTGCCGTTATGGAAGCGACAAACAGCGCTGAACGCGAAACATTGCTTGCTTCTCTTGAAGAAGGTCAAGAAGTTAAAGGTATCGTTAAGAACCTTACTGACTACGGTGCATTCGTTGATCTTGGTGGTGTTGACGGTCTTCTACACATCACTGACATGGCTTGGAAACGCATTAAGCACCCAAGCGAAATCATTGCTGTTGGTGATGAAATCGACGTTAAAGTTCTTAAGTTCGACCGTGAGCGTAACCGCGTATCTCTAGGTCTTAAGCAATTGGGTGAAGATCCATGGGTAGCAATCAAAGCCCGTTACCCAGAAGGTACTAAAGTAACAGCTAAAGTTACTAACCTGACTGACTACGGTTGCTTTGCAGAACTTGAAGAAGGTGTTGAAGGTCTTGTTCACGTATCTGAAATGGATTGGACAAACAAGAATATCCACCCATCAAAAGTTGTTCAAATTGGTGACGAAGTAGAAGTTATGATCCTAGACATCGACGAAGAGCGTCGTCGTATTTCTCTAGGTGTTAAACAGTGTACTCCTAATCCATGGGAAGAGTTCGCTACTTCTTACAACAAAGGCGACAAGATCTCTGGTGGCATCAAGTCTATCACTGACTTCGGTGTATTCATCGGTCTTGAAGGCGGTATCGACGGTCTTGTACACCTATCTGATCTATCTTGGGATGAGACTGGTGAAGAAGCCGTTCGTCAATACAAGAAAGGTGATAACCTTGAAACTGTTGTATTGTCTATCGATGCTGAACGTGAGCGTATCTCTTTGGGTGTTAAACAACTTGAAGAAGACCCATTTGTTGGTTTCGCAGCTGAAAACGACAAAGGCGCTATCGTAACTGGTACTGTTAAAGAAGTTGATGCTAAAGGTGCAGTAGTTGTTCTAGCTGAAGGTGTTGAAGCAACACTTAAAGTTTCTGAACTAAGCCGTGACCGTGTTGAAGATGCAACTTCTGTATTGAAAGAAGGTGATTCTGTTGAAGCTGCTGTGATCAATGTTGATCGTAAAGCTCGCACTATTGCTCTTTCTATCAAGCAGAAAGATGCTTCTGAAGAGAAAGCAGCAATGAAATCTCATTCAGAGAAAGCAGCACAAGTTGAAGCAAATGGTCCTACCACTATCGGTGATTTGATCAAGGCTCAGCTAGAAAACCAAAACTAAGATTTAGTTTTCTTGTGTTAAAAAAATGCGGGCTTTGCTCGCATTTTTTTTATTTAAATTCTTATAAACTAGGCCTAAGTCGTTGACAATAAAAGTATGCACAGAAACTGTGGATAACTGTGGGTATAGGGTAAAGAGTTAAAAATATGTTTATAACTTGTCTTTCGCTACTTATAAATTAAAGCTACTCAAGGTATTTAAATGTTTGATAAAAGAGTTTCGATTGCACTAACCGGTGCATCAGGAATGCCCTATGCATTACGCTTGATTGAACTGTTGGTAAAGGCCAATGTTCAGGTGTTTGTTATGGTGTCTAAGGCTGCACAAATTGTGATGGCGACAGAAACTGAGTTTAAGTTGCCTGGACAAGCTGCCGCTCAGCAAGCTCATTTAACTGATATTTTTTCGGCAAAAGATGAGCAAATAAAAGTCTTTAATAAAGAGCAGTGGTTTTCACCAGTCGCTTCTGGTTCATCTGCTCCTTCCTCTATGGTTGTTGTGCCTTGTTCGACAGGTTGTCTTTCTGCTATAGCAACCGGTGCTAGTAATAATTTGATTGAAAGAGCGGCTGATGTTGCATTAAAGGAGCGTCGTAAGCTTATTTTAGTGCCAAGAGAAACGCCTTATTCGGAAATTCACCTTGAGCATATGTTAAAGCTGACGCGTATGGGGGCCATCATTCTGCCTGCGTCACCTGGCTTTTATCATAATCCAGAAACACTCGATGATATGGTTGATTTTATTGTTGCCCGCATATTGGATCATCTTGATGTTGAACAAGGGTTAATTGATAGGTGGGGGGAGTCTTAGTTTTATTAAGAAATATAAAAATAGCTGATGTTATTTTTATATAAGCATTGTCTGATGTTGTTCACCTGTTATTATTTGTATTAAGAAAAATTCAACTAACTGTTTGTTTGAAATGGCTAAATACCAATTAATGTTCCACTCTTAATTAGTTGTTGAATCCTTATTAAATTTTTAATCCTTATTTAATTTATTGGTGAATGTATGAAGGTCTCTCATAAGGTCGCTTTGTGTGCATCCTTTGTTGTGGTAATGGTATTTTCAATATACTCATGGATGCAGTATGCAAATTTAAAATCTGCTCTATTCGAAAAAACGACAATTAGTACACAAGAAACAAGCAAGGCTTTGGCTGTTCAAGTTAATAATTGGCTAAACAGCAAATTAGCCTTAATTGATATTGCTGCTCAGAATATAGAAGCAGAATTTAATCAAGAAAATATTCAAAGTACTTTTAATCTCCCTCTGTACAAAAAAGAGTTTATTCTTATTTTCGGTGGCCTTGCTACTGATGGTAAGCGTATTACCAATGACCCATCTTGGAATCCAGCCAATTGGGATGCACGTAAACGCCCATGGTATCCACTCGCTAAAGCTCACAAACAAGCTATTTTGACTGAGCCTTATGCCGATTCTGTTTCGGGTGAGTTGCTTATCTCAGCAGTAGCAAACTTTTATGATAAAGGGGAATTTAAAGGTGCTTTTGGCGGTGATTTAAGTCTGAAGAGTGTGTCTGATGCAGTCAATACACTTAACTTTAACCACACAGGTTATGCATTTATTTTAAATAAAGACGGCAATATTATTAGTCACCCTCAAGGTGAGTTTAATGGCCAAAATATTTCTGATTTGATTGAAGGTGGTGAATCTAACTTTGGCGTGAGTTTAAGTGCTACCAAATTATTAGATGGTACAGATGTATTTACCACGTTTAGCCCATTGTCTAATTTATATGGAACGGACTGGTATATAGGTGTTGTGCTAGAAGAAGATAAGGTGATGGCTGATGTGAAAGCATTTGGTTGGATTGCTTTAATAAGTACCATCATAGCGGCGCTTTTATGTTCTGCTGTACTTTATTATGTTGTTGCTAAACTGCTTCAGCCTTTAAAGGCTTTAAGAGAGTCGTTACAGGAGATTAACTCTGGTGAAGGTGATTTGGTTAAGCGTCTTGATATTTTAAGTAATGATGAGTTTGGTAAGGTGTCTGAGGACTTTAACCAATTCTTAAGTTATTTGCAGAATTTAATCAAAGAAGTTAAAACAACCTCATCACAGGTAAGGTTAAATACTGATAAAACTGAAGATTCCTCTTCTAAAGCAGCGCAAGAACTGAGCTTGCAATTAACCGAGCTTGATCAGTTAGCGACGGCCATGAGTGAGATGTCGGCGACGGCTCATGATGTGGCAGGAAATGCTCAAAGTGCTGCTCAAAAAGCCAGTGAAGCGGATAGTGTTGCTAAAAGTGGCGTTGAAATAGTGGATAAAACATCAAGCTCTATCGCACATCTCACAAATCAGATGGGAAGTGTGGTTACCACGATTAATGAATTGGTTAATTATAGTAATAACATTGAATCTATCTTAACCGTGATCACAGATATTGCTGATCAAACGAACCTATTGGCGCTTAATGCTGCGATTGAGGCTGCTCGGGCGGGTGAGCAGGGCCGTGGGTTTGCCGTTGTGGCAGATGAGGTAAGAACTCTGGCTTCGAAGACGCAAGAATCGACAGAGCAAATTAAAGGTATGATCTCACAGCTTCAAGTGGGTGTGAAAAACGCTGAAAAAGTTATTCTTGAAAGTCGTGAAAATGCGGATCAAACGCAACAAGTCGCTTTGCAAGCCAGTACGTCATTAAATGAAATTCGCGACAGTATCGAAGCAATTAATGGTATGAATGTTCAAATAGCGACAGCTGCTGAAGAGCAAAGTATGACAACCAAAGAGATTAACCAAAACACGCAAAATATCCGAGATATTAGTCAATCAGTTTCTGAGATGGCGATTAATCAAGAGGGGCTTTGTAAGGAGATGGTTGATTTAACTGAACAGCAAGAAAAGGCATTAGATAAGTTTAAAGTTTAACTGTGCCTTGTTTCGATAATAGAAATGGCTCTTTATAGTAAAGGGCCATTTTTTTGTGTGTATCTTTGATGTGTTATTTGTTGTGAGTGGGATCTGTCTATTGCTGCTTCCTTGAAGTTTGCTTTTTTCTTCCTTGAAGCTTATTCATAATGACTTGTTATGATATTTGATCTCTTTATAGTGAAATGAAACAATTTTACGGAGTAGGTTATGCAAGATGTTAATGAGTATGAGCCACCTAAAGTTTGGAAATGGGAAGCTGAAAGTGGTGGTACTTGGGCGAGCATAAATCGCCCTGTTTCGGGTGCAACACATGAGAAAACCTTGCCTGTTGGTAAGCACCCTTTGCAGCTGTATTCTTTAGCAACACCAAATGGCATTAAAGTGACCATAATGCTAGAGGAGTTATTGGTGCTTGGGGTAAAAGATGCTGAATATGATGCGCATCTAATTAAAATTGGCGAGGGTGACCAGTTCTCTTCTGGTTTTGTTGATATTAACCCGAACTCAAAAATCCCCGCCTTACTTGATAATGGCCTTGAAGTGCCACAAAAGGTATTTGAATCAGGTGCGATTCTGCTTTATTTGGCTGAGAAATTTGGACAGCTTATTCCTAAAGACTTTGGCAAACGTACTGAATGCCTATCCTGGTTATTCTGGCAAATGGGAAGCGCGCCTTATCTTGGTGGCGGCTTTGGCCATTTTTATGCCTATGCACCAGTAAAAATTGAGTACTGTGTTGATCGTTTCACAATGGAAGTTAAGCGCCAATTAGATGTGCTTGATAAGCAACTTGCAAATAATACTTATCTTTGTGGCGATGAATATAGCATTGCTGATATTGCTGTTTGGTCCTGGTACGGAAACCTTGTTTTAAATGAAGTTTATAATGCGGCGGAGTTTCTTGAAGCGGACTCTTATCAAAACTTAGTACGTTGGGCGAATGACATTAAAGCAAGGCCAGCGGTGCAAAGAGGGAGAGTGGTTAATAAAACGTGGGGAGAAGAATCTCAGCAAGTCCCTGAGCGTCATGATGCAAGTGATATTGACTCAAAGCTAAAGTAACCTCCAGCAAACATTAGCTAAACATTTAGAAGCGGATCTATGTATACGAGATCCGCTTTTTTTATAAAACATCTATTCTCCTTTCTCTCTTACACAAAACTTGTAGCAATCACTTTTCTGACATACTTTTCAATCTAAGCGCTAAAAAATACACGTTTAATATCGATTCGAATGGCATACTTGTGTTTCATCGTAAAAGGAAAATCGTTATGTATGTTAGTCAAAGCAAGACTAATAGATTGCATCAGTTGGGGTTTATAAAAACGGCTGTGTTAATTGCATTAAGCTCCACTTTATTAACCGCTTGTATGGGGCCAAGAGAAAAACCTGATGATCCACCTCCTAAACCTGGAGAAGGAAGAGTTGATAGCCAAGGAGTGCAGACCAATGCTGCCCAGGTTCAACTAAATGGTATGCAAGTTCCACAACAAAAAGCGCCAGAAAAGGGAGTGGGTACTTTTTCTTTAGCCAGTGATGGGGTGAAAAGTCGTTATGTACTGCCGTTTAGTGCGACTTGTGATGCACTCAATAAAGGCGAGTCAATAGCGCTTAACTGGCAGGGTGTGCCAGAAGGGACTCAATCCTTTGCTTTGGGGATGTATCACTACCCATCTCCCAGAGATGAGGGTGATTTTTCTAAAGCGCATGTGTATTGGACGCAATTTGATATTCCTGCAGGGGTAAATGCGTTAATACAAGGGCAAACAGATATCGGCGTTTTTGGGCCTAATACTGTTAATGGGGCACTTGCTTATTCAGCGCCTTGCTCTAAAGATACAAATAATCAAATGTATACGATTACACTTTATGCACTTTCAAGTGGGCCTGGTGAGCTCGGGTTAACCGCAAAAAGTGCTGATCTTGCTTCTCTTTATCAAGCTATCTCACCTTATCTATTAGCGGATGCATCCTTAACCTTACAAAGAGCAAGATATAATCCTAAGAACAGTGATCATATTCCTACAGAGGTGGCGACAGATTGCGCCACTAAATCCGGCGACTTTGCAGCCTATAGCGATAAAGTTAGTGTGAGTTGTAGTGACACTGAGCTCTTGGTTACCAGCAAAACCTTTTTACCTGATCGCTCAAAATTAGCGGCAGATAAATCTAATGTAGGAATCGCTTCTTGGATAGGTCGAGTTCCCATTCCGACACAGGCAACTTGGTCCTTGCCTTTAGTGCCAGATTACCTTGATGCCCTTGAGAGCAATTTGAATATTCATGATGCTATCGGCATTTCAGTTGAAGGGATTCCTATATTGCATTATGCAAAAGAAAATAGCCGCGGAGAGGTTGCTCAGATAGGAGCTGATTATAGTGATAGGGATACCGCGCTGTTAGGGGAGATTGATCAATGTGGTGCCCATGCCGGGAATGGTGAGGATTATCATTATCATATGGCTCCCTTATGCTTGATGGACACTCATGACCCTTCAAAGCCTTTAGCTTATATGTTTGATGGTCTGCCTCTTTATTATGGTACCGCAGGGGGGCAGTTGGTCGAAGGAGGAACTGACTATGGTGCTGGTCGCTATACGGATTTAAATTATCTACCTGAAAGTGTGCAAAGAGGGCAGGTTAAATTAGATGAATGTAATGCCTATGACTTGCATGGGGATGGCAGTGAGTATGTGTATTACACCACTCAAAAGGCGCCATATACTATTGGTTGTTATCGAGCAAAAGCTGATCAAAGTGCTTCTGTTCCTAGGGGAGAGCATTGGACTAAGCGACGAGACCTTGCTTGGTCAGGTTCAGATGTTAGCTTAACGGATGCGGATGACATGCAGTTTCAAGATCAGACATGGTCTTATATCGAGATTGCTCCTGGAAAGAGTAATCGAAAAATTGCGGCTTCGACTAGCGCTATGATTCTTTATCGAAAATTAAACGAAGGAGAGGTGGGCTATCAGTCAAGGCAGAGCTGTTTTGCTTTTCGCTATCGCTTAGATACTCGTGATCAAAAAGGCGTAAAAGACATAAGTTCAACTCATTGTCGATAGTGTTAGCGAGTTGTCTTATCGATTATTTTGAATCGTATTTTAAGTTGCATGCTTTTTGTTAGGCGATGTTTAAAGGTGATGGGAGCGTTCCCGTTTTAGGAAGCTAAATGAGCGTTTTATTTGTATTGATGTTCCAAATGATTAAGCTAGTAAAAAACCAATTCCTTTTTAGGCAAGGGTATAAAAAACTCGTTTTATTACTGGTGTTGAGTGTTTCTGGCCAACTTTATGCTCACGGGTTAACGATGACAACGGCGGAGTTAACATTGCGCAATAATAACCATTTAACGGTGACGGTTAGGGTCTCTTTAACTGAGCTTTTTAACAGGATGAATTGGCAGCATAAGCCGCCAAGCCTAATTCACCTTATGGCTGAGGATGGTATCGCATTAGCGGGTTTTAGGGGGGCAATAAGTCAGTTATTCTTGGCAGAAATGCCGATTAGTTTTATGGGGCAAAGCTTAATATCGCCTAATTTGAGGCTCCCAAACCTGGCTCAACTTAAGCAACAAGTAGAAGCTGACATTGCTTATTCCTTGATGCCTGCAGCGGATGAACATGATAGGTCAAATTACTTGGTGGTTTACCTAGATGGTTTTATTCCTAAAAAAGCGTTTGCTGCTAAAGGGGCTTCTAGTGTGGAGGCGGTTTTTCCTGAAGTACTGGGGGATATTATGGTGAGTTTTAATCGACCTCTAGTGCAAACTTTACCTGCTACAAAAGGTGATAGACAATATCAAGAGTCTTTCTATTGATCCTAAGAAACAAATCATAGATAAATTAAACTAAAAAAACGCCAATAAATATTAATTTATTGGCGTTTTTATTGTCGATTATATTGCCGTTTATATTGCCGTTTAAGTTGCTGACTCCCCTAAAAGATAAGATGTGCCATCAAGGCAATCACGGGTAGCGTAATTAGGGTTCTTAATAAGAAAATAATGAAAAGCTCAAAGATATTGACAGGAATTTTACTTCCTAATAGTAACGCACCGACTTCAGACATATAGATAAGCTGAGTAACAGACATGGCCGCAATAACAAAGCGGGTCATATCAGATTCTATGGATGCGGCTAAAATGGAAGGAATAAACATATCGGCAAAGCCAACAACTATGGTCCTAGAGGCTTCCTCTGCTTGAGGGATTTGTAATAGCTCTAAAAATGGAACAAAAGGCTGTCCTAACCAATCAAAGATAGGTGTGTTTTCGGCGATAACTAGAGCAATAGTACCAATCGCCATGATGACAGGTAATACACCTAAAACCATATCCGCGGCGTTACGTGAGCCTTCTGCTGCAAGTTGGTTTAAGTTTGGGGCTTGTTCTGCACGCTTTAGCGCTTGTGTCATTCCCCATTGTAAAATGTTGTGATTCTCTGGACGTTTATCTCTTTCACCCTCTACCTTGCTGCCATCAATAAAGACGTCTTTTTTCCAGCTAAGAGGTGGAAGTCTTGGAATGATGATTGCACAAACAAACCCAGCTAAACATACGGTTAGATAAAAAGGTAAGAAATAAGCTTCTAATTCTACTTGCGCGATCACAACCAAACTAAAGGTGATGGATACTGCTGAAAAGGTTGTACCAATAACAGCGGCTTCTCTTTGGGTGTAAAACTTTTCTTGATACTGCTTGCTGGTTAATAGGATTCCCACGCTACCATCACCTAACCAGGATGCAAGACAGTCAATGGCAGAGCGGCCAGGTAGTTTGAAAATAGGGCGCATAATCACTGTCAGTAACGTGCCCATTAGCTCAAGAAGGCCAAAATTCAGTAATAGAGGTAGTAGAAGGCCTGCAAAAATAAAGACGCACAGAAGAACGGGTAGTAAGTCGTTGAGAACAAGTCCGCCAGTGGCCCCATCATGAAACATGGCTGGGCCAAACTGTGTGAGGGTTAGTACGGCTAAAATAGCACCTAGAATACGGATAAAAAGCCAAAACGGACTGACTTGGAAAAGCTCTTTTAAGTAGTGACTTCGGGTAATAAAATCGGGTTTTACAGCGACTGCCAATAATGAAATCGCAGCGGATATAGAGATAATCACTGCAATGATTAACGTCATTAGTTCGCCAATTGCTGCCTGTAACTCTTTGGCAAGAATCGCAACCGGAATGGTAATGGCGTCATTGTAATTGATGGGGGTCATGAATAAAAAAAGGCCTAGAAGCGAAGGAATTAAAAAGCTAAGCCAAGTTTTTGTCGTATAAGTATGGGGCGTCGTCATCTGTTTTTGCATATTGTTATGATTCTAAAAACGGGAACTACCCAGACGCATCGTGCGTGGGTAACTTAATTAATGAAATTGGCTATCCTTAGCCGGCTGCGTAAGATACAGGGACACAATGGAAATTTGAAGATAGAAAATTATACTTTTGAGTCCTGAACTTTTGAGAAAGAGCCAAAAATCCAAAAGCTGTTTAATTTTTGCTCGTTTATCGCCAATCTATATTCGGTGTATTGGTTGAGGGTTGAACGTGCTTCTTGCTATAGGTGTAAAATGGAAAATGTTGAAGAGTTAAATACAAGGGATGATTTAGGTTTTAGTTTTGTACTGCATAAAAGTGGCAAGCTTGATATTTTGCATCATGCGAATGTGGTAACCCACTTTAATACACAAAAAGGGAAGAAGGTGGCCGCTCAGTTGCAAGGGCGCTCTTTTAAAGAGCAGCAAGTGCTAATGGCCCGTTTAACGGGAAACTATAAAAGGGGTAATGAGCGTCATTAAATGAGAGTTTGTGGTTAGTTGGCTCTTTATGCTCAAAAAACGTGAATGTTAAGCGTTTTTTCTCTTTTTACTGATGGTTATAATGCTTTTATTAAACCACTTAATTAAGAATCTTTAGGGAGTATGTATTGGATTTACCTTTGGTGCTGGTTGGGCCAATTATTCGACACCTGTCTTGTGAAGCCTTGACGCTTTGGCTGGTTACAACACAAACGGCTAAATTTGATCTTTCTTTATTTGATGAGTCCGATTATTGCTTTGATAACCAAGCTTTGGATGAATTTCAGCAAGAAATAAAGGTTGGAGAGCATTGTTATATTCAGTTAATTCATTTCTTGCCTAATAAAGCTTTTGCAAAGGATACTTTAATTCAATATGACTTAAGTATTAATGGTCAATCTCTGGCTCAGTTAATACCAGGCCTTCATTATGAAGGGATTAGTAAGCCAGCGTTTATGGTTAAGTCTAGAGCAGATAATATTTTACATGGTTCCTGTCGTAAACCTCATCATCCTAGCGAAGATGGTTTGTTGGCTGCAGATACTTTGCTAGCTAATACCCATCATAAATCGGCTGCAAGACCTGCGTTAATGATGTTCTCAGGAGATCAGATTTATGCCGATGATGTGGCAGGGCCGACTCTCGTTGCTATTCATCAATTGAGTGCCAAACTAGGCTTATTTAAAGAGACCTTTGATGATGAACTTATTCATAATTGTCAGTCTTTAATTGATCATGCAGATACCTATTATAATCGCCAGAATCTATTGCCAAATTGCCAATATACCCAATTTAATATTAAAGGTAAGCGCCCGATTTTTACCTCAGACTCAGCTGAGAATCACCTTGTTAGTCTCGCTGAAATGCTCGCCATGTATTTGCTTGTCTGGTCGCCTCATTGTTGGAAGCTGGTGGATTGTGAGTTGGGTATGGCCCGTATTCCAGAGGCGCATTATCAAACATATCAGCAACAATTAGCTGTGCTTAAAGTGTTTGAAGCAGGTTTGGGTAAGGTGCAACGTCTTATGGCAAATATGCCTGTGTATATGATTTTTGATGATCATGATGTGACGGATGATTGGAACCTAACACGAGGTTGGGAAGAGGCAATCTATACGAATCCTTTAGGCCGTCGTATTATAGGAAATAGCCTAATTGCCTATTGGTTATGTCAAGGTTGGGGGAATCAGCCTCAGCATTTCTCTTTATTACAAGAAGATGTTCCGCGTTACTTTGAGCCGACAGGGATTAAGTATCAAGATGAGTTGATTAATCGTTTATTAGATTGGGATCAATGGCATTATAGTTTAGCGACCCAACCTAAAATTGTGGTGTTAGATACAAGAACTCATAGGTGGCGCTCTGAGTCGAATGCTAATAAACCCTCAGGTCTCATGGATTGGGAAGCTTTGATTGAAATGCAACAGGAACTGATTAATGAACCAGAGGTAATACTTGTTTCTCCAGCGCCTGTCTTTGGGGTGAAGTTAATTGAGGTGATACAGAAGATAGTGACGTTTGCAGGCAAGCCTTTAATGGTTGATGCGGAGAATTGGATGGCTCATCCAGGTGCTGCCAATGTCATGTTAAATATTTTTAGGCATAAAAAAACACCCCCTAACTTTATTATTTTATCTGGTGATGTGCATTATTCTTTTGTTTATCAAATTAAAATACGCTTTAAAAAACATGGTCCCCAAATCCTGCAAGTCACAGCTAGTGGTATAAAAAATAATTTCCCCGAGAAGTTATTAAATTGCTTTGATACGTTAAATCGTTTGTTATTCTCTAGTGCATCCCCATTAAACCTCTTTACTCAAAGGCGGAGGATGTCAGTTCGATGGCGCAAGCCGGATACTGGCTGTAAAAGTGTGCTGTATAATCAAAGTGGTATTGGCCAACTCATTCTAGATGAGGATTTTGAGAAAACAAAAACCTTGGTGATAAGCCAAGAAAAAACCACAGAGTTTAAATAGATAAGGCTGGTTTAACGTAGCATGGCAAGGAGTTTTTGTGTGTCTTCTTCACTCCAGTCTTCTTTATTGATAAGAGATTGGAGCTCAGGATGGCTTTGCGCTTGGGATAGGTTTTTTCTAAATTTAGCGAAATGATATTCTTTAATTAAAGCCTCATCTTTGGCGCTTTGATAAAGGTTTGACTGGTAAGGTTCAGGCGCTTGTTTCTGAGGGTTTTCTGACTCAGCAAGCTTATTGACCGTTTGATAGGCTTTTAAAAACGCTTTTTTATTCATGCTACAAGTCCTCTGGTTAATCTTGCTTAATATTAGACAGGGGTTCTAAGCGTAAAATTTCAAAATGATCTGTTTTGGCTTGCCACTTAATATTGATATCCCAAAGTTGCATGCCATGTTCCCTGTTCGTTTTTTCAACTAGATAGGCAGGTCTAGGGTCTTGGCTAACAATTTGCTCAATGAGATCACGAATATTTCGCCCTGTTGCTAGAGTATAGCTTTCACAGTCGGATTCAGCTTGTTTGCTAAATAAAACGGGGCGAGTTACGGTTGATAACGGTGCAAAGCCGCCTTTAGCATCATCTACGATATCGGCATAAGGTAAATAGGGTTTAATATCTATCACTGGCGTGCCATCTAATAAATCAGCCCCATGTAAATCGATAAAAACCTTCTTATCTTCTTGGTAAATCTTCCCTAATTTAATCACAGATAAACCAATAGGGTTGGGTCTGTGGGTAGCTCTGGTTGCAAAGACGCCCATTTTGGTTTTACCACCTAAACGAGGAGGGCGGATTTTGGCTTTCCAACCATCTTGAATACAAGCATGGAAGATAAAATGCACCCAAATATGTGAGAAATCTTCTAGTCCATCCAGCACATCAAGTCGGTTAAATGGCGGTAATAATTCAATTCTAGCCGTGGCTTCTGTCACTAATCCTGGCTGTCTTGGGATGCCGAATTTTTGTTGATAACAAGAATGGACGATTCCTATGCTAGTTAATTGAAAAGCTTGATGATTTGTTTGAGCGCTGAGAGACAAAATAATCCTCGAAAAAAAAGCGGATGGGCAGTAATTCACCTGAGAATTTTGTTAGTATACCTTTTACACGTCTAGGTAACCTAGGCTTGTCGATTGAATTTTCATTTTTAGTTAATTAGTTTGAGATAAGAAGATGACTGTCAAAGATTACATGATCCAAGTTGGCCAGCAAGCCCGAGCGGCTTCAAGAAAACTAGCACGCGCGTCGACACAAGATAAGAACGCAGCTTTAAATGCTATGGCAAATGCTTTGGATCTGGCACGACCTCAACTGTTAGCTGAAAATGCCAAAGACCTTGAAAACGGAAAAAACAAAGGCTTAGATGCCGCTTTACTTGATCGCTTGGCACTAACTGAAGCACGTATCGATGGCATGATAGAAGGCCTTCGCCAAGTAGCGGGGTTATTAGACCCTGTTGGTGAGATTACCGATATGGCGTACCGTCCTTCTGGTATCCAGATAGGGAAAATGCGTGTGCCATTAGGTGTGGTCGGTATTATTTATGAGTCTCGTCCTAATGTGACCATAGATGCTGCAAGCCTGTGTTTAAAATCAGGTAATGCCACCATTTTACGTGGTGGTAGTGAAGCTTATTATTCTAACCAAGCTATTGCTAAAGCAGTGGTTGAAGGTTTAAAAGTCGCTAATCTGCCTGAGCATGCTGTACAGGTAATCAATACCACAGATAGAGCGGCAGTCGGTGAACTAATTACCATGCCTGAGTATGTTGATGTGATTGTGCCTCGTGGTGGTAAAGGCCTAATCGAGCGTATTTCTAACGATGCTCGTGTACCTGTTATTAAGCATCTTGACGGTAATTGTCATGTGTTCATTGATAATGAGGCGGATATCGATAAAGCAATTAAAATTGCGGTTAATGCTAAGACTCGTCGTTATGGTGTCTGTAATGCCATGGAATCTTTGTTGGTTCATAAAGAAGTTGCACAAAGCGTATTGCCTCAATTGGCTGATATTTATGCTGAGAAAGGAGTTGAACTGGTGGGTTGTGATGCAACTCAAGCTTTACTTTCTAATGCGGGCGCAGCTACTGAAGATGATTGGTATACAGAATATATGGCACCTAAATTATCAATTAAGTTGGTAGATGATATGGATGAGGCAATTGAGCATATTAACAAGTATGGTTCACAACACTCAGATGCCATCGTGTCTCAAAACTATTCTAAAACGCGCATCTTTATGACAGAAGTGGATTCCTCTTCTGTGATGGTAAATGCCTCAACCGCTTTTGCAGATGGCTTTGAATATGGACTAGGGGCTGAAATTGGTATTTCTACCGATAAAATTCATGCCCGTGGACCGGTTGGTTTAAACGGCTTAACGAGCCAGAAGTATGTTGTGTTAGGTGACGGCCATACGAGAGATAATTAAGTTGGCAGAATCTCAAACAAAAGAATCGAAAAACAAGCAAATTAACAGTGTAGCCATTATGGGAGGAACCTTTGATCCTATCCATAATGGCCACCTGCGAATCGCGGTCGACATTGTCGACCGTTTTCATTTTACTGAGCTACGTTTAGTCCCTTGCTTTATCCCCGTGCATAAATCCCATCCTTCTATCAGTGCTAAACAAAGATTGGATATGGTGACGCTTGCCGTAGAGCAACATCCAAGTTTGTTAGTGGATGACAGGGAAATTAAACGCACGGGAGCAAGTTACACCATAGATACTCTCATTGAATTGAGAGACGAGCTAGGCCCTGAGGTACCCATTACCATGGTAGTAGGTATGGATAGCTTTTTATCATTACCTCTTTGGTATCAATGGCAAAGAATTTTGAACTATGCTCATATTTTGGTTGTCTCAAGACCCGGGTGGCATCCAGAATTTGATATTGAATTGCAAGAGTTAGTGGAAAATAGTCGTGCTCAATCGGCGGCTGAGTTACAATCCGCCCCCGCTGGCAAAATTCATATGGAAACCCTGACAGAGTTAAGGATTTCATCTAGCATGATACGATTATTATGTGAGCAAAATAAGTCAATTGCTTATTTATTGCCTGAGTCGGTTCATGCGTACATAGACCAGCACACACTTTATCAATAGGAATGCAGAATTTTATGAGCGATACACAAATCACAAGTGATCAAATTTTAGACCTTGCCGTTGAAGCATTGAAAGATGTAAAAGGTGACAAGATCACTGTGCTTAACGTTAAGTCACACACTGATATGATGGATTTTATGGTGATCTGTAGTGGTACTTCTAAACGCCACGTGAATGCCCTTGGTCAAAATGTTATCGATACACTTAAGAAAAGTGGATTGCAGCCATTAGGCTCTGAAGGCCGTGCTATGGGTAACGACTGGGTATTGGTTGACCTTTATGATGTTGTTGTTCATGTGATGACAGAAGAAGCACGCTCGTTTTATGACCTAGAAAAATTATGGGATATTACCCCAGAAAGTATCTAGTTTAAGGCTGCTATCTTAATCCTGTTACCCAAACCTCGTTGTTAAAATTAATCTGCGATAAGCAGCTTAAATAAGGTGAAATCATTAAATGAGAATAAAGCTCATTGCGGTTGGTACTAAGATGCCAAAATGGATTACCGACGGTTTTACTGATTACAGTAAGCGTTTACCAAAAGACTTTAGTTTAGAATTAGTTGAGATTCCCATGTCACCAAGAGGGAAGAATACCGATATCGCAAAAGCCATTCGTAAAGAAGGTGATGCCATGTTGGACGCTATTCCCGCTAATGACAGAGTCATCGCAATGGAGGTTTTGGGTAAAGAATGGTCAACAGAGCAATTGGCCGAACAGTCTGAAAATTGGCGTATGGAAGGCAATAATATTAGCTTATTAGTGGGCGGGCCTGATGGTCTAGATCCAAGATGCAGTGCAAGAGCTGATCGTTTATGGTCCTTATCTAAATTGACCTTGCCACACCCTATTGTCCGAGTGATCTTAGCAGAGCAAATTTATCGTGCTTGGACACTAATGAACAACCACCCATATCATAGGTAATTTATTCGGTATGGATGCTGGCCAAAAGTATTTTCGCAATTATAAATTAGAGCAATCTCTCACCCAGCGACGCATTGTCTTTGCGGCTATTTTTGTGCTGATTCTAATCGCCGTTCTCATTGGCCGCCTTTTCTATTTACAAGTCATTGAATTTGAACGTTATCAAACCAAGGCGGATCAAAATCGATTAAAACTGGTCACTGAACCGCCTTCGCGAGGCTTAATCTATGATAGACATGGCTTAGTACTGGCTGATAATAGGCCCATTCATAGTTTGACCATAGTACCTGAGCGTGTTGATGATATGGCGGACTTGCGGGGTGAATTGGCCGACGTAATTGATATCAGTGATGAAGAGTGGGACGACTTTAATCAAAGACGAAAAGCGTATCGACGTCCTTATCAATCTATCACTTTAAAATCTCACCTAAGTGACAAAGCTTGGGCCAAACTCTCTGTCGATCTTTATAAATGGGAAGGGGTGCAAGTCGAAGCTCAGTTAACTCGCTACTATCCTTATGGTGAAGCCTTTGCCCATGCGATTGGTTATGTGGGCCGAATTAACACTAAAGACTTGGAAAAATTAGATAAGCAAAGATATCAAGGATCTTTGTTTTTAGGTAAATCGGGTATTGAGAAATTCTATGAAGAAGAACTTCATGGCTACCCTGGATTTAGTAAGGTCGAGGTGAGTGCCCGTGGGCGTATTATGTCCGAGGTGGAAAGGCAAAACCCAGTCCCAGGTAAAGCCATTCAACTTCATCTAGATGCCAGATTACAACAGTACGCCTATGACTTATTGGGTGACTATACCGGGACTGTGATTGCGATGGATCCTAAAACCGGTGGCATACTTGCTTTTGTAAGTAAGCCAGGATTTGATGCTAACTTGTTTGTACGTGGTATTAGTGTCAAAGATTACAGCGCCTTAAGAGACTCCCCCAAATTACCTCTGTTTAATCGAGCATTACGTGGCGGCTATCCGCCAGCATCAACCATTAAACCTTTTATGGCGCTTGCTGGCCTTGAGAATAAGCTCTCTTCTTGGACAGAGCGTTATTATGCATCTGGCTCTTATCAAATAAACCCTGATGGTCGTCGCTATCGAGATTGGAAAAAAGGCGGCCATGGCTGGATTAATCTTGAACATTCCATCATAGAATCAGTCGATACTTATTATTACCAGTTGGCCCACAAAATGGGGATTACACCCATTCATGATTTCTTGGCTGAATTTGGCTTTGGTGAGAAAAATATATTGGATTTATATGGTGAAAATGGCGGACTTTTACCCTCTAATCAATGGAAAAAGGCCAAATATGGCGAACCTTGGTACCCGGGTGATTCGGTTAACGTCGGCATTGGTCAAGGCTTTATGGTGGCCACGCCACTGCAAATTGCAACGGCAACAACAGCGCTTGCTAATCGAGGTCAATGGCTAGCCCCGAGAATGGGTAAAACCGTGAGTGGTGAACTTATTGATTGGCCAGAAAATAGAGTCATTTCTAAAAAAATTGATTTAAGACGCGAGTCTGATTGGCAGCGTATGGTCAATGCGATGAAAAAGGTGATAACCGACGATCAAGGCACGGCGAGACGTCTACAGGGAACTAGCTATGACATCGCGGGCAAAACCGGTACAGGCCAGGTGTTTAGTTTGCAAGATGATGAAGAGTATGAAGCGGATAAACTGGCTAAAAAACTACACGACCATGCTTTATTTATAGGCTTTGCACCCTCAAAAAAACCTGATATTGCCGTATTTGCCATCTTTGAAAATGGCGGGACTAGTTCTAAGCCAGCGGATCTTTCTAAAAAACTATTTGACGCTTATATTCTTGGAAAATATCCTCGCAAGTATAATCATTTAAAGGTTAGTGCTGATGAATAAGGGCTTTTACGCTCAGTTAAGAGACTTTAGTAACGCTAAGTTTTGGCGTGATTTGCATATCGACTTCTTCTTAATTGCTTCCCTAATGCTATTAACCGGTGGCGGTTTAATTATATTGTATTCTGCCTCGGGTCAAGATGCGGCCATGGTTGAAAGGCAAGCCGTACGCTTATCCCTTGGCTTTGCTTCCTGTTTATTTCTTGCTCAAGTTCCGCCTAAGTTTTTACGACGATTATCGCCGTTATTATACCTAGGTGTGTTTAGCCTATTGGTTATGGTGCTGTTTTTTGGGGTGGGAGCAAAAGGGGCTCAACGTTGGTTAGAAATTCCAGGGGTAGGGCGCTTTCAGCCGTCTGAATTAATGAAGGTGGTGATGCCAATGGCCGTGGCTTGGTATTTTTCTAATCGCCATTTACCTCCTAAATTCAAACACATTAGTGTGGTGCTTATCATGGTAATGGTGCCTGTGCTTGTTATTGCTAAGCAGCCTGACTTAGGTACTTCTTTGCTGGTGGGCGTATCGGGTATTTTTGCACTCTTTTTAGCCGGTTTAGGTTGGCGTTATATTCTCGGGGCAGCCCTTTCTGCACCTGCTGCGGGTTTCTTGTTGTGGCAGGTCATGCACACGTATCAAAAGCAGCGAGTACTGACTTTTTTAAACCCCGAAAGTGATCCATTAGGCTCTGGCTGGAATATTATTCAGTCTAAAACTGCCATAGGTTCAGGTGGTATAGAAGGTAAGGGATTCTTAAGTGGTACCCAAGCACAGCTTGAATTTTTACCAGAAAGCCATACTGACTTTATTATTGCCGTATTAGCAGAAGAGTTTGGCATGTTTGGTTGCTTATTATTATTGACGGGTTATTTGTTAATTATTGCAAGGGGTTTATACATAGCGGCTTTTGCAGAAGATAATTATGCTAGATTGTTAGCCGGTAGCTTAACCTTAACTTTCTTTGTTTATATTTTTGTGAATATAGGCATGGTATCTGGGATTTTACCTGTTGTTGGTGTGCCATTGCCTTTGGTGAGCTATGGCGGCACATCCATTATTACTATTATGGCGACGTTTGGGATATTGATGTCTATTCATACTCATAAAAGAGCGAGAAAATGATGAAACCCTTATTGATTATTGGTATTGCCTGTATTTTGTCTGGCTGTTCTCAAAATGGTCTTCAGGCACAAGCCGCTTCTCCTGAAGCAGACGAAAAAAATCAAGAAACACAAACCCTTGCCCTTTTAGATGGGGACCTTGTTAAAACGGATAAACATAAAAACTTAAGTGATAATTTACATAAAAATAGCCAGGACTATCTAACCTCCTATGCGGCTAAGCCTGATGTTCAGATGTTTATCACTAAGATGGTGAGTACCTATCAATATGATGCGGATTTATTGCAAGCAGCCTTTGCGAAGATTCAAGCTCGTACAAAAACCATTTCAAAATCAGATAATCAACCTGAAGTTATCACACCTTACTACAAATATCGTACGCGCTTTGTTGAGTCTAGCCGTATTCGAGAAGGCAAAAAATTTGTTAAAAAACATCAGAAATGGTTAGCCAAGGCACAGAAGGATTATGGTGTTAATCCCGAAATTATTGCTGCCTTGATTGGTGTGGAAACCTTTTATGGTCGTATTACGGGTAAAAAAGATGTCTTCACTTCGCTTGCGACCCTTTCGTTTGATTACCCAAGACGGGCTAAATATTTTCAATCTGAACTTGAAGCCTACCTATTATTGGCCCGTGAAAATCAGTGGCAAATTGGGAATACAAAAGGGTCTTATTCTGGCGCCTTGGGAATGACTCAATTTATGCCCTCTAACTACCGTAAATTAGCGGTAGATTATGATAAAGACGGTAAAGTAGATTTGTGGGGCTCTGTGCCTGATGCCATAGGCAGTGTGGCAAATTATCTGCGTCACCATGGTTGGCAGGATGATCGAGGTGTGATTGTCGCAACCTCGACCAATGGTGCGACAAAAGATAAATGGCAAGAATGGATTAATAAAGGTAGAAAACCTGCTAAATCCCTGCCTGAATGGCAAGCAATGGGTGTGGGTAAAGACATAAAAACACTTAGCAGCCAAACCGGTCTGATTGGTTTGCAGGTGGGAGATGCCAAATTTAATTACTGGTTAGCGGATGAAAACTTCTTTGTCATCATGCGATATAACCCAAGCCGCCGCTATTCGATGGCGGTCTTAGAACTTGCTAAGGAGATTCGCCTTTAATGAAAAGGTTGTTTTTTATGTCTGGGGTCGCCTTATTTGTGGCCGGCTGTAGTCATAACCAATCCGTTTGGAATAACAATGCGTCAAGCAATAGCCCGTCTAGAGGGAATATGACGCAAGCCGAGTATGATAAGGCAACAGGAGGTGGCCGATATACTCAATTACAAGATACTGCGCCAACAGATACAGTGAATACTGAGTTGTTACCTGAACTTGTTCCTAAATGGGAGCCTAAAAGTCGAGGTGGCAATAAAAGTACTTACGAGGTTTGGGGTAAAACATATAAGGTGATGGATTCGGCTAAAGGGTTTGTGCAAACAGGCACAGCGTCTTGGTACGGAAAGAAATTCCATGGGCATACTACGTCAAATGGAGAAACCTATGATATGTACAATTACTCAGCGGCGCATAAGAACCTACCTTTACCGACTTATCTTAAAGTCACTAACCTTGATAATGATAAAAGTGTCATTGTTAGGGTAAATGATAGGGGGCCGTTTCATAGCAAGCGTATTATCGACCTTTCCTATGCCGCAGCTGTGAAACTTGATTACCACACAAAAGGCTTGGCTCGCGTTAAAATCGAAGCGATCACGCCGGCAAAAGGCAGTGTTTATCAAGCCCCTGTTGTGAAAACTCAGGTGGTAACGCCAGTGGCTGTTGCGCCTGTTGTTGTGCCTGCTTCTGTCCCCGTTGCGGCTAAGATGGACTTTACCCATTTGCAAATGGGCGCCTATAGCAAGGTCGCTTCGGCAGAAGCTCTAAAGCAAAGGTTATTGGAAGAGTTTGATACCAGTATCAGTGTTTTTATCAGTGAACAAACAGGGAGCTTGTTTAAGGTAATGGTTGGTCCCTTTGCCAATGCACAAGATATGAACCTTTGGAGTAATAAATTACTCGAACAAGGTTTCAGTAAACCGGTTAGAGTAAATCTGACCCCTTAATGTTGATTCAGGCTAGAGATTGCTTAAGCCCTCTAGTATCATTCGCACATCATTCTTTGGAAAGCACTAAATTGGATATGAAAAAACCATTTATTTTATTTGCCGCTCTGATGTTGAGCCTAGTAACGTCTGTTTATGCTGCGCCGACTCTTATTCCTGCGCCACCGCAGCTCTCTGCAACCAGCTATATTCTATTAGATGCCTATACGGGTGAAGTGCTGGTTGAACACAATTCCAGAAAAGAATATCCACCGGCGAGTCTAACCAAATTAATGACGGCTTATATTGTCGATTATGAGCGCAATCGCGGCAATATCGGGCTAGAAGATATGGTGCGAGTGAGCGAAAAAGCTTGGCGCATGGAAGGTTCTCGTATGTTTATTCGAGAAGGCACCAAGGTTAATCTAGAAGATCTAATGCGTGGCATTATCATTCAATCTGGTAATGATGCCAGTGTTGCTGTTGCTGAGCATATTGCAGGTAGTGAAGGTGCGTTTGCTGATCTAATGAATCAGCATGCTGAACTATTGGGGATGAACAACTCTCATTTTGTGAACTCAACAGGTTACCCTGCTGAAGGGCACTATTCGAGTGCCTATGATTTAGCGGTGCTATCACGCGCAAAAATCATTCAATTTCCAGATAGTTACCCAATGTATTCTGAAAAATACTTTACTTATAACGATATTCGCCAACCTAACCGTAACAAGCTTTTATGGCGAGATAAAACTGTTGATGGTTTGAAAACTGGCCACACTGAAGCGGCAGGTTATTGCTTAGCGGCATCTGCTGTGCGTAATGGTACCCGTTTAATTTCTGTTGTTATGGGGACTAAAAGTGATGAAGCCCGTGCTAACGAAACCCAGAAATTATTAAATTATGGTTTCCGTTATTACGAAACACGTAAGCTTTATAGCCGCGGACAAGTGATTAATGAAAGTAAAGTTTGGGGTGGTGCTGCAGAAACCGTTAAAATAGGGTTTGTTGATGATGTATTGGTGACAATTCCTCGTCGTCAAGCGGATGCGATTCCAGCGACTTTAGAAATATCACCAACGATCCAAGCGCCAATCAGTGCAGGTGATATTTTGGGTAAAATTGTTGTCACAGGTGATGACGGCATTATTTTAGAGCGTGATGTTGTTGCCTTAGAGGATGTCGCTGAAGGCGGTTTCTTCAAGCGTATGTTAGATAGCATAAAACTTTTCTTTATGAATTTGTTTTAAGCGGTACTGAGTAAAAGATATGGCACTAATTAAAACCAATGGCAAAAATGCTGTTGATGTCTCTGATGAGGCGGTAAAAATTGAATTTCCATGTGAAAACTACATGGTCAAGGTGGTTGCACTTGATGGGGATAATATTCTTGAAGAATTAACCCAGTGTGTGCAAAAGCACGCACCTGAAGTAACGGCAGATACTGTAACAAGTAAGCGTTCATCGAAAGCACGTTTTGTTAGCTTCACTTATCGTATTCTAGCGACAGGTGAGCCGCAATTAGCTGCTTTGCATAAAGATTTAATGGCACATGGTGCTGTGAAGATGGTTATCTAATGTCGAAATTGATTTGTCGTGACCTTGGCGTTGTTGATTACAGTGAAACATGGGAAAAAATGAAAGACCTTACTCAGACACGTGATAAAAGCGTGGCTGATGAGATCTGGCTGCTACAGCATCCACACATTTTTACTCAAGGTCAGGCAGGTAAAGCAGAGCACTTATTAGCGCCCGGTGATATTCCTGTCGTTCAAGTCGATCGAGGCGGTCAAGTTACCTATCATGGGCCAGGGCAACTCATTGCCTATGTGATGGTAGACTTGAAACGAGCACAAATAGGGGTGCGCGATCTAGTTACCCTATTAGAGAACTCTGTGGTAAATACGCTAAAACAAAATGATATAGAAGCTTATCCTAAAGCGGATGCGCCAGGCGTTTATGTCAACGAACAAAAAATAGCGTCACTAGGGCTAAGAGTAAGGCGAGGGTGCTCCTTTCATGGATTAGCTTTAAATGTGGATATGGACCTTACCCCTTTTGATCGTATTAACCCGTGTGGCTACCAAGGCTTACAAATGGTAGATATGAAACATCTCAACAAAAATGTGATGTTTTCGCACGTTGTCGTTCAGTTAGCGAATCAGCTGGCTGAGCTGCTCGGACACCCAAGTCCGACTATCCAACAAGGGTGGAATTAAGAAATGACTACACAAGTAAAACGCGCTGTACAAGGTGAAAAATTACGTGGTGCCGAGAAGATGGCTCGAATCCCCGTAAAAGTAATCCCGACTGAAGAGATTCCACGTAAGCCAGACTGGCTACGAGTTAGAATGCCTGCTTCGCCTGAAATTGCGCGTATTAAAAAAACGCTTCGTGATCATAAGCTTGCCTCTGTATGTGAGGAAGCCAATTGCCCGAATCTAGGTGAGTGCTTTAGTAATGGTACTGCTACCTTTATGATCATGGGCGAAATCTGTACACGTCGCTGCCCATTTTGTGATGTTGCTCACGGTCGTCCAAATGCATTAAGCCCAGATGAGCCAAAAGAGCTTGCTGCTGCGATTCGTGATATGAAACTTAAATATGTTGTTATTACGTCGGTTGACCGTGATGACTTAAAAGATGGTGGTGCTCAGCATTTTATTGATTGTATCAATGAAACCCGTAAAGAATCGCCAAACATTGAAATTGAAACCCTAGTGCCTGACTTCCGTGGTCGTATGGATAAAGCCTTAGATATTCTTGAGCTTGCGCCACCTGATGTATTCAATCACAACCTAGAATCTATTCCACGCTTGTATCGTCAAGTGCGACCAGGTTCTGATTACCAATGGTCACTGGATCTGTTGAAAAAATTCAAAGACCGTTGCCCTGATGTCGCCACTAAATCTGGCCTAATGGTAGGTATGGGTGAAGAGTTTGAAGAAATCGTTCAGGTAATGAAAGATCTTCGTGCTCATAACGTAGATATGTTGACGATTGGTCAATATCTACAGCCTTCTAAGCATCACTTCCCAATGGCACGCTTTGTACCACCAGAAGAGTTTGCTCGTTATGAAGAAGTTGCTAAAGAGCTAGGCTTTAAGCATGCGGCATGTGGCCCATTGGTACGTTCATCGTACCACGCGGATAAACAAGCACATGGGGAGCACGTTTCTTAAGATTATTTTATCCAATGAGTAAAAAATCTTGCTATGAAAAGGCTTTTTAGATATATAGATTGCTAGAATTTCTTTCATAAAGAAACACATAAAAAAGGGGGCCAATAGGTTCCCTTTTTTCATCATTAGAAAATAAAATTGGCACAGAATCGGCAGATCTAATCGCGTGTTTGAATCGCTTTTTATGATCTTGTGCCTAGGTTTGGAGAAAGGTTATGACGAAACGACTATTAACAGAAGCACTTCATAAAGGTTACGGACAAAGCTTTGAAGTTGATGAAGTATTATTTGAAATTAATACGGATCATCAACATTTGGTGATTTTTAACAATAGTCAGTTTGGTCGTATTATGGCATTAGATGGTGTGATCCAGACAACCGAACGAGATGAATTTGTATACCATGAAATGATGGCCCATGTACCTATGTTTGCCCATGGTAATGCAAAGAAGGTCCTGATCATTGGTGGTGGTGATGGTGGTATGTTACGAGAAGTTCTGCGTCACCCAGGTGCCGAGCAGGTCACACAAGTTGAGATAGACCAAGCGGTTGTAGATATGTGTACTAAGTACCTCCCTAATCATTCCGCTGGGGCTTATGAACACGAGAAAACCAAAGTTGTGATCGCCGATGGGGTTGATTATGTCAACGAAACTGAAGAAAAGTACGACGTTATTATTTCAGATTGTACTGACCCAATTGGACCAGGTGAGGTTCTGTTTAGCTCGAGTTTTTATGAAGGCTGTAAAAATTGTTTAACACCAGGGGGCGTTTTTGTGGCTCAAAATGGTGTGAGTTTTATGCAAATTGACGAAGTCTCTACCACGGCACAACGTTTAAAGCCTTATTTTGCTGATCAATCGTTTTACTCAGCTGCAGTACCAACCTATGTGGGTGGGATTATGACGTTTGCTTGGGCAACCGATAATCAAGCTTTAAGAGGTCTAGATGCTAGCACGCTAAGAGAGCGTTTTGATAAAGCTGGCTTTAAAACCCGTTTTTATACACCTGAGTTACATCAAGCTTCTTTTGCACTTCCTCAATATGTGATTGATGCAATTTAATCACTCATTGACGAGTAATAATGACAGGCTGATTTTGTGCTAACGCCACAATATCAGCCTTTTTTCTATTTTCCTGATAGGCACTCTCTTATCAGATGTGTCTGTTTTAAGGAGACACTATGGCAACTTGGTCTGTTAAAGACTCAATCGAACTTTACAATGTCAATCATTGGAGTGGTGGCTTTTTTTCAATTAATGATAAAGGCAATGTGGAGGCGCGACCTGATAGGGAGCAGAGCATTGATTTAACTAAGTTAGCGGCTGAGTTAAAGCAACAAGGCATTCCTTTTCCTACTTTGGTACGTTTTCCCAACATCTTACATTCTCGTATTAGTAAGATTACCAGCTCATTTTACGAAGCGATTGCGTTTTATCAGTACCATGGTGATTACTCGATTGTTTATCCTATTAAGGTAAACCAACAACGCCGTGTCGTAGAAGAAATCACAGGTTTTCAAAAAGAGAACCCCTTATCAGTAGGCCTGGAAGCAGGTAGTAAACCTGAATTAATGGCTGTGCTTGCCATGCACCAAAGCCCAGATGGGGTGATTGTGTGCAATGGTTATAAAGATAAAGAGTTTATCCACCTTGCGCTTATGGCAGAGAAAATGGGTCATAAAGTCTTTATTGTGGTAGAAAAAATGCATGAACTGGCTTGGATTCTAGAAGAAGCTGAGCGCTTATCGGTACAGCCAAGAATAGGGATCAGAATTAAGCTTGCGTCGACTTGTACTACCCATTGGGATAATAGTGGTGGCGATAAATCTAAGTTTGGCTTGACCACGTCTCAGCTAATGCGTGCTATAGACAGCTTGCGTGATGCCAATATGCTGCATTGTTTAGAATTAATTCATTTTCATCTGGGTTCGCAAATTACTCGCATTCGCGATATTCAAAATAGCTTAAAAGAATGTGCTCGCTTTTATGCTGAATTACATAGCCTTGGGGCAAAAGTAAAGTGGGTTGATGTGGGTGGCGGCTTAGGTGTTGACTATGAAGGTACCCGTTGCCAAAGTGCTTACTCTGCCAATTACAGTATTAGTGAGTATGCGAACAATGTGGTGTTTGCCTTTCATAATGTGTGTCAGGAACATGATTTACCTCATCCGAATTTAATTTCAGAATCTGGGCGTGCAGTGACGGCTCATCATGCCATGATGATTACCAATGTTTTCTCCCATGGAGAGGAGCTAATTGTCCCGCAAGCACCGCAAGCAGATTCTCTATCTGTTATTCAACGTTTATGGGATGCATTACAGGCTTTAGAAAATAAAGTAGAAGACAAGCGTTCTAAGGTCGAGTTATATCATGACCTTTGGGATGATTTTAATGAGGCTTTATCACTTTATAATCACGGGCAGTTAGGCTTAATGCAAAGGGCGCAAGCTGAAAACCTTTTTACTGCTGCTTGCCGTTTATTGTTGCCCCTGTTAGATAATCGTAACCGTGGGCATAGAACTATTATTGATGAATTGAATGATAGATTAGCGCAAAAGGTGTTTGTTAATTTATCCGTATTTCAATCTATGCCAGATGCATGGGGGATTGATCAGGTATTTCCTGTTTTACCTTTGCAAGGGTTAGAGAAAGCCCCTTCTTTTAGGGGGAAAATTCAAGACATTACCTGTGATTCTGATGGGTGTTTGTATCGATATGTCGATGGTCAAGGGTTGGAGTCCAGCCTACCATTACCACCGCCACCTAATGCAGATGAAGAGTATCTATTCGGATTTTTTCTAGTGGGGGCTTATCAAGAAACTCTGGGAGATCTGCATAATTTGTTTGGGGATACGAGCTCAGTGGATGTTTATTTACAGGAAGACGGGTTTATTCTGGATCATGTTTTAATGGGGGACAGGGTGCAAGATGTACTGCGCTATGTCAGTTATAACGAGCATGAACTGATAGAACGTTATCAAGAAAAAATCAGCTCAAGTCGTCTACTTGAAACAGAGCAAGCCAAGTTAATTGAGCGTTGTAAGAAAGTGCTTAAAGGTTATACCTATCTCACCTAAATAGCCCTTAGTGGGTATTGGTTATGGCGAGTTTAATGGGTAAGATGCTGACTAATAAGTTAATCAAGATGCGATTAAAAAGCTGATTGTGACAGTGGTAGACAAAAAAGAGCCCGCGCAAAACGCGGGCTAAGAATTTACAATAAGAATACCGTTAAAGGGGAAAACGATACTCGATTTGAACTGCATTACAAAAAACGTAATGCATGACAGTAATACAAGTAATACCGCACTTCTGCTAATCTTTTGATTGAGTCCAAGTATCGGACATGCTCCAACTGAGCTATATAACATCAGTGGCAGTAAAGTAATGGTTCCAAATCAAAAGCCATAATTACCTGTCACTTTTAACTATAGACAAACTTCTGATTTCTCGCGTTTTTTAATGAACTTTCTTCAATTTTAATTTGTAACTGTCCGTTAAGATAGTGACTTTTGTGATAGGAAAAAGAATGAAAATAGCCTTGCTACTTTGTGATGATATTAGTGCCGAATTACAAGATAAGTTCGGCCATTATCAGGATATGTTTCACCATCTTGTTAATAAAGAGGATCAATTAGATGTCTTTCCTGTGTATTTATATCAAGAAAATCAGACCGGTTTTTTCCCTGTTATAGCGGATTATGACGGCTTTATTGTCTCTGGTAGTAAACACGGCGTGTACGAAGATCATCCTTGGTTAGCGCCACTTTTTGCAAAGATTCAGCAAATTTTTGAGTCAGGTAAGAAGTTAGTGGGGGTTTGTTTTGGGCATCAAGCGATTTCAATGGCGCTAGGTGGTAAAGTCGCTAAGTCTGATAAAGGTTGGGGAATTGGCCATTATCAAACTACCTGGATGGCTGAAAACAAACCACTTAGTTTACTGAGTTTTCATCAAGATCAAGTGGCGCAAATGCCGAAGGGATTTGACGTTTTAGCAGGGAGTGAATTTTGCCCATATTATGTCACTCACCATCAACAGCAGGTGCTAACGACGCAAGGGCACCCTGAAATGTCACAAGATTACATTTTAGCTATCGTTGACTTATTTGAAGATAAAATTGGTGCCGATACTGCAATTAAATGTCGTCAATCGCTACAATCCCATGATGATACATTGGCATTTCGACAGCTTATTTGTCACTTTTGGACTGTCTAAACCCCATTGTAAAAAAATTGAACTGAATGAAATGTTAACCTGCTCGCCTAACTGCTTATAAGGAAGTCGCTTGATGTTTAGTGAATCGGTTGAGTTACCCTATTATGCCGCTATTTTTACGGTCAAATTAAATGCTGCCCATGCCGCATTTGAAATTATGATGGATAAAATGCTGCATGTTGCAGCCCAGCAAAAGGGCTTTTTAGGCTCAGAGCAGGCTCTGGATGAAGAAAATATCCATATCACCTATTGGCAAGACTTAGCTGCTATTGAAGCTTGGCAGCAACATACACTCAATACACGAGCATCCCACCTTGGTGAAAATTTTTGGTTTGAAGCTTATCAACTGAGAATTGTACAAGTCTTAGATCAAAGCCAGTTTGTGGCTAAGCAAAATGAGTATGTTGCACCGCGTTTTCCTAGGCTCAAAACTGAGCGTGGCGTGCTTAAGATTTTATCCTTAGATGAGGCGCCGCTCCTACATGATTATGTGTGCCAAAATCGAAAGTTTTTTAATGAGTGGGAGCCGTCACGGCACGAGTCCTACTATGAACTAGAAACAAGTAAACAAAGAATTCGTCAATGTCGTAAAGACTTTTTACAGCATCAAGCCTTTGCTTTTTTCTTTTTAAATCCAGAAGAGAGCAAAATTTTAGGCTATTGTAATTTTTCCAACCTAGTGCAAGGTGTCTTCCATGCATGTTATTTAGGCTATAGCTTGGCCGAAGCAGAACAGAAGAAAGGGCTTATGCATGAGGCACTGACCGCAGGGATTGAATACATGCAAAAAGAGCAAAACATTAGCCGTATCATGGCCAATTATATGCCTAAAAATAGCGCCAGTGGGGCAGTCTTAAAGCGCTTAGGCTTCACAGAAGAAGGTCGGGCGAAGGATTACCTTAAAATAGCAGGTAAATGGGAAGATCATATTTTAACCGCTTTAGTAAAACGACCTTAGCCTGAGGAAGGCTTTAGTAAAACGACCTTAGCCTGAGGAAGGCTTTATTAAGCATCGTGTGATGAAGTAAAAATCAGTCATTTTTCTTGAGAACCAAGACCCTGTCTTTGGCCGGTGGTGGGCTATAAATACTTAAACAAAGGCTTGATTCTGTTTGGTTGTTTTTTAAAAAATGCCTTTGCTTCGCTTTTACTAACGCCCAGTCATAGGGCTCAATTGTCACCTCAGCGTGGTTAACATTTAATCCCATTTCGCCTTCAAGAGTAATGATAAATTGGCCGGACTGTCTGTGATAGTGTAGGTGCTCTGTTTGCTTTCCAGGATAATTTTCGAGCTCGATACTTAAGCTTTCAACTTGGCTAAGCATCTGCCTTTCAATTTGATTTGATGTGATGGGCTTGTTCTCGATCGTTTGACTCTCTAGATAAAGCGCCTGAGCACAAGGGGCAAGATTACCCTGATAAGCAATAATTAAAAGCTCCAGATGAGGGCTGAGCAAAACGAGCTTATGAGCTTGGTCAGGGCTAATCCAGCTCCCCTGATATTGCTCTAACGCAAGTCCAGCTTGATTATCACTTAAGTAAACCTGACCTTTTAAAATAAAAACAAAGGCATCGTTAGGAAACTGATAAAAGCGACTATGCTGCTCATCTTGCAAGAGAGTTTCATGGTAAATTCTAAATTGACTCTCATCACATAAAATCCGCCGTTTACTTTCTTTACCAAGGGCGTGAACAGGCCATTGGTAATCAGTATCTGGCTGACTTGATAAACTCATTGCATATCCTTTAACCGGGTTAATCTAAGATCCTGACATGATTGTCTATTATGTCGTATTTTTAAATTCCTAAAGCAAAAAATCAATGTTAATTAAGTTAAGAAGACTATGAATGGATCTTACTGTTTTCATGTGTCGCTAAAATAGTTGAGATTTAACCTAGGTGTCTTCCTTTAACGCGAGTCCTGTTGAGTTAGGTAATCAGGCTAGATATGTTGAAATTCTAGCCAATCTAAAAGGATTTTTTCACCTAAGCGCTTAATTTAGCATTATCTTTTAGATAAAGTTGCTAGCATTGGGGCCAATTCTTTATAGTAGAGCTCATATTTTTCATCCTAATTAAATTTAGGGAAGCAGAGTCTTAGCTTTACTAAGCGCTGGCCAAATTTTGTAAGAAGGAAACCATCCTTGAGCGAGTTGTCAAATTTCGAGCAGAACGAAACACTGTCCCTGCAGGAATACACAGAAAAAGCCTATTTAAATTATTCCATGTACGTCATTCTAGATCGCGCTTTACCGCATATTGGTGATGGTTTGAAGCCGGTACAAAGACGTATTGTTTATGCCATGAGCGAGCTGGGCCTTAAAGCCACAGCCAAGTATAAAAAATCGGCCCGTACTGTGGGTGATGTATTAGGTAAGTTTCACCCCCATGGTGACAGCGCCTGCTATGAAGCCATGGTGTTAATGGCACAGCCTTTTTCATATCGATATCCGCTTGTAGACGGACAGGGCAACTGGGGGGCACCAGATGATCCTAAGTCCTTTGCCGCAATGCGTTACACAGAATCCCGTTTATCAAAATATTCAGATGTTCTTCTGCGTGAAGTATCGCAAGGAACAGTGGATTGGGTACCAAACTTTGATGGCACTATTAAAGAGCCATCCGTTTTGCCAGCAAGATTGCCTAACCTGCTTTTAAACGGTACGACAGGTATTGCGGTGGGGATGGCAACCGACGTTCCACCTCATAATCTAACGGAAGTGGGCAACGCTTGTATTCACCTGCTAAATAATCCTAATTCTGATCTTGATGATCTGATGAACTTTGTACAGGGGCCGGATTATCCTACGGGGGGTGAAATCACAACACCGCGTAACGATATCAAAAAGCTTTACGAAACAGGTAAAGGGCAGATTAAAGCCCGTGCTCGATATGAGATGGAAGAGGGTGACATTGTCATCAAAGAGTTACCTCATTACGCCTCAGGTTCAAAAATACTCGAACAAATAGCCGCACAGATGCAAGCTAAAAAGCTGCCTATGATAGTGGATTTACGTGACGAGTCAGATCATGAAAACCCGACTCGCTTAGTGTTAGTACCTAAGTCAAATCGAGTGGATGTTGAGGCTGTCATGACGCACTTGTTTGCTTCGACTGATCTTGAACGTTCTTATCGAGTCAATATGAACGTGATCGGCTTAGATGGTCTACCCCATGTGAAGGGGCTAAAAGACTTCTTAACTGAGTGGCTGAAATTTCGTATCGATGTGGTACGTAAGCGTTTGCAATTCCGTTTAGATAAGGTACTCAATCGCCTGCATATTTTGGAAGGTTTATTAGTTGCCTTTTTAAATATTGATGAAGTGATTGAAATTATCCGTAATGAAGAAAAACCGAAAGTCGAATTAATGTTGCGCTTTGGGTTAACGGATATTCAGGCTGAAGCCATCTTGGAATTAAAATTACGTCATCTTGCTAAATTAGAAGAAATGCGTATTAAAGGTGAGCAAGATGAGCTTGAGAAAGAGCGTAAACAACTTGAAGCACTATTAGGTTCTGATCGTAAACTTAAAAAACTTATCAGTGAAGAAATTCAAGAAGCCGTGGATGCCCATGGTGATGAAAGACGTACACCCATTGTCGAGCGTAAAGAGTCCCAGGCTTTCAGTGAAGAAGATTTACTGTCTAACGACCCTGTGACTGTCGTTATCTCTAAACAAGGTTGGATACGTTCAGCTAAAGGCCATGATGTTGATCCACTGGCGCTTAACTACAAGTCTGGAGATGAATTCTCCATTTCTTGTAAAGGTCGTAGTAATCAGACCTTGGTATTGCTTGCGTCTAATGGGCGTAGCTACTCAATCAAAGCGCATACCTTGCCATCAGCAAGGGGTCAGGGCGAGCCAATTACAGGGCGTATTAGCTTAGAGAAAGATGTCACCATAGTGGCTGCCATGTTGAATGCTGATAATACATTCTACTTAATTGCCAGTGATGCAGGTTATGGCTTTATTGCCAAGCTAGGTGATCTACATGCTAAGAACAAAGCGGGTAAGGCAACGTTAACCTTACCGACTTCGGCGAAAGTGCTCACGCCAATTAGCGTTTCTGATCCTGCAAGCTCTCATATAGTAGTGACCTCTAATGAGGGTCGTATGCTCGCCTTTAAAGCAGATTCATTACCGCAAATGGCGAAAGGTAAGGGTAACAAGATGATTAGCATCCAAGCCTCTCGTGCAGCGAGCCATGAAGAGTATGTGGTGGCCATGGCAAGTGTGTTGGCGGATGACTTATTGCAGGCTCATTCAGGCAAGCGTTTTATGTCATTTACTCAAAAAGACCTAAATGAATACTTGGGTGAACGAGGTCGTCGTGGTCTGAAACTGCCTAGGGGCTTCCAACGTGTGGATGCGCTTGAAGTGAAACAAGGTGAGGGTAAAAGTGCCCAAGCTCAATCTGACCTTTTAATCTAGTTTAAAAGGCGTATAAAAAAGGGCCGATTGGCCCTTTTTTGTTATTACAATAGGCTTAACCATCTTGATTTAAGGCGTCACTGACAAAATCGATAAAGCAGCGTACTTTTGATGATAAATGCTTGCGACTTGGATAGATAAGGTAGATATCAATTTTATGCTTATCGTATTCTTCAAACAGTTGCACCAGCTTCCCTGTTTCTAACTCATCTTTTAAACTGAACCTTGGTAATCGGGTAATACCATTACCAGCGACGCATAAATCTAACTCTAGTTCAGAATTATTGGTCATTAAGCGACTTTTAACCGGTACCTGAAATGATTTTTGATGCTCGTCTACATACTGCCAAATGTTGGGCTGTTTAAGATAAGAGTAGGAAATGGTTTGATGATTAATCAGATCATTCGGATGTTGAGGTACCCCGTATTTGGCTAAATAACTTGGTGCCGCAATGGTAACCGCATGGGAGGCATATACCTTACGGCTAATAAGGCTAGAATCATCAAGTTGATGCGCTCCCCTTACGAGAATGTCGTAGCCTTCTGTAATCATATCAACCTTACGGTTATTGAGATCCACATCCAGATTAACCAACGGGTATTTATCCAGAAAATTAGCAATGATGCAGGGCATTTGAGAGAGAGCAAAGCTAGTCGGACAGCTAATGCGCAAATCGCCTTTGGGCTCAAGCTGTTGTCCACTTAGGGCCGACTCTGCTTCCTCTGCTTGGCTAATGATGAGGGAGCATTGTTGATAATAAGCTTCTCCCTCAGGAGTCAAACTTAAAGAACGAGTGGTTCTATGCATTAACCTTAAACCTAATCTGGCTTCTAGTTTATGAATCTCTTTACTGATATAAGAGGTAGAGTGGCCGCTGTTTTGAGCCGCTTGAGTAAAGCTACCGCTATTGACGACTTCGACAAAAACTACCATGCCGTCTAAAAGTTGTGCGTTATAGGTCATAAGTTTAAATTCTAATTTAGGCGATTCACTCTAGTGTGCCTTTTTTCTGATTAAGAGCCAAATGGAAATTATCATTCTACAAAATATGGATTAATCATTAAGTGTTGATAGTCTAATATAACTTCATCGATCAGCTGCACACCAATTTGATGCAGCTTCACACTGAATTAGATGAGAGAAACATTATGAAAGTATTAGCCTTTGCAGCAAGTAACAGCACTCAATCTCTAAACAAGCAATTAGCAAGTTATGCCGCCAGCCTACTGGGTCAAAAAGACAATGTAGAAGTTGAGATTTTAGACCTAAATGATTTTGAAATGCCTATTTACAGCAGCGATAGGGAAAATGCCTCAGGTTTACCTCAATTGGCAAAAGACTTTTATGCAAAAATTGGCGAAGCGGATGCTTTGATTATTTCCTTTGCTGAGCACAATGGTACTTACACCGCAGCTTATAAAAACACCTTTGACTGGACATCACGTGTTGATATGAAGGTCTACCAAGAAACACCAACGGTTTTATTAGCAACCTCACCAGGCCCTGGCGGTGCAGCGACTGTGCTTGCTCAAGCGAAAACATCGGCACCTTATTTTGCGGGTAATGTAAAAGCGGATCTTTCTATCCCAAGCTTTTATGACAACTTTGACCTTGAAAAAGGTGAGTTAACGAACTTAGAGCTTAAAGACAAACTAGAGTCTGCATTGGCTCAACTGGTATAGCTTTTTTGAAAGATCCAGCATAAAAAGCTTGGGTTAACAGCGCAGGATAAAGCCATCAATGTTAATTGCTTGATGGCTTTTTAGTGTTTGATGGCTTTTTAGTGTTTGAAACTTATGAGTCCAGTGGTGCTGGTGGGTTTATTTTGACACTTTCAAGGCATTTTTTCTGAATAAACTCCCTTAACCAAATATGGGCTGGGTTAGTTTCCTGTGTTTCTGGCCACAGCATAAAGTATTTAGCCGGCCCTAAATGAAAGGGCATAGGTAGCATTTTAAGCTCGTATCTTTCACATAGTTGATTGGCAAAGGCTGAGGTACAGATCATACTCATGTCAGAATGCTGAGCGAGCAGTGCAGCACTGTGAAAGTCAGCAACGACCGCCATATCAGGGCTCTCTTTTCCTTGCGCTAATAGCACTTCATCTAACAACCAACGGGTTTGCTCTTCAACACTGATCTTAATCCTAGATAAACTTAAAAAGCTTTCTAGGTTCCATGGATGAGTTAACACGGGATGGTTTTTTCTGACTAAGCAGACATTCTCATCTTCAAAAAGCGTTACTCTAGGGACTTCAGGTAAATGATTGATGTGCCAAGGAAAACCTGCTCTTAAGTCAGTATCCCTAGCAATAATGAGTAAATCTAATTGGCTTTGTTCTACTAGTTGCAAACTTTTAGAGTGCGTTTTGGCAATATTTAATTTTAGTTTTGGCGCAGCTTGAGTTAATGATTGCATAAAGCCTGGTACCACCACAGGAAAGGCATTCTCGGCAATGGATATTTTAAATTCCCTCTCATCTTGTTGAGGGTCAAAGTGATTAGGGACCATCATCTGACAGTATAATCTTAACCATTCTCTTAAAGGTTGCTCCATTGCTTGTGCCTTAGCAGTGGCTTTTAGTCCTGTGCCTGCCTTAATAAATAGAGGATCTTTAAGGGCGCTACCGACTTGTTCTCTGAGCTTAGTTAGCTGTTTACTGATCGCTGATTGGCTTAGATTAAGTTGATAAGCCGCGCGGCTAACACTGCCTTCTTCTAATAGGATGAGCATAAGTTTGAGGAGATTAAGGTCGATTTGAGCAAGCTGCATAAAACATTCCAAATTGGAAACAAGTTTAGGAGAATAAATCATTATATTTCATCTATTAAGGAAACTAAAATGCGGCCTTTGAAATGATTCTTGTATTTTCGCGTTTTACTTTGGACTCTTGATATGGCTCAACCAGCACCATCTCTTTATTTATTCTTGTTAATTATTTTATTAGGCCCCCTTGGGATTGATGTTTATTTACCTGCCATTCCTGCGATTGCTGAATCCTTGAATACTCATGTCGATGGGGTGCAAGCCTCGGTTGCTATCTACTTATCTGCCATGGGAATTGGCCAGCTAATTGCTGGGCCTTTAGCCGATCGGTATGGACGCAAGCCCTTAGGGTTATTTGGTATTGCCCTGTACTTTAGCGGCGCATTATTAGCCTCATTAGCGACTGTGGTTGAAGTGCTTTGGTTATCAAGGGTATTACAAGGCTTTGGTGCTTGTGCCATTTCTGTGTGCGTAATCTCTGGTGTACGTGACAGCTATAGTTTGGAAAAAGCCAGTCGCATTTATAGTTATCTAAATGGCGTTATTTGTGTGATTCCTGCCCTTGCGCCCATGCTAGGCGGGATCTTATTGACTTGGTGGGGATGGCAATCTGGATTTATCCTAATGTATGCCTATGCCATCTTAATGGCTTTATTAGTGATTCTAAAATTGCCTGAAACCTTGCCAGTAAATACGGTTAAACAGAAGAAATTGATTAGTCTGGCCAGATATAAGCCAATTCTAGAGAGTTCTAAATTTCGCTTTCATGCGGGTATGGTCATGTTATTTATGGCGATTATTATTGCCTACATCAGTATGGTGTCGGTGCAGCTGATGGTCGTCATGCAGCAGTCTACGTTTGCTTTCTCCCTTTGGTTTGGCGCTAATGCCTTAGTGAACATTACTGCGTCTTTTTCTGCACCAAAACTCGTTGATAGAATAGGGCGTAAATTAGCGATTCAAGCGTCAGTTGGCCTTGCGCTCGTTGCTGGCATCTGGCTATTTGTTGCCCAAGATAGCCTAGCGCCTTTGGCATTAATGATACCTGTGTTCATTTCGAGTGTGGGTATTAGTCTTGTGTTTGCTGTTTCAAATGCCGGTGCATTAGCGCCATTTGCTGAGCGAGCAGGGACAGCATCCGCTTTGCTTGGCTTTTTTCAGATGACAGGTGCAGCCGTACTCGTTGGTTTGGTTAACCTATTACCTTTTGGCCCTATGGTTAATTTTGCCTTGGTGATGTGTTTACCTCTGATTTGGCTCGGGTTACATTCTTATAGTGATCAGGCATTATTTAAATTAGAAGAAGCCGCTTAGAGGGTTAGACAGGGTGCAGGATAAAAGGGTTCAAGTCGGTATTGGTGTCCTGTTAGTAAAAGAAGGTAAGGTTTTGCTGGGGCATCGTATTGGTGCCCATGGGGCAAACACTTGGGGCTTACCAGGCGGCCACCTTGAGTTTGGTGAAACCTTTGAAGACTGCGCCATAAGGGAAACGAAAGAAGAAACTAATCTCACCATTTCTGAATTGACCTGTGTGGGAGTCACGAATGATCTTTTTAGTGAGGTGGATAAACATTATGTCACGCTATTTTTACGGGCTAAAAAAATAAGTGGAGAATTAAAACTTAATGAACCAGATAAATGCTTAGGATGGCAGTGGTTTGATTGGCAGGATTTACCCAAACCTTTATTTACTTCTTTAGTCAACCTAAAAGCACAAGGCTTTATTTTAGATTGAGGCTTATATATATTATATAAAATGAAAAAAATATTTCTTTTAATAGGAAGATAAAAAGGAAGCTTCTTCCTAATAGAAATAAAGTGTCTTATAAATAAAAAGAATATTTTAAATTGTTGTGTTTTTTGTGCTAATCTTTCTTATTTAAAATAAGAAAAAATTATGCTCTCTTCTTCTCGTCACAGTGTTCATTCATTACTTCATAGTACAACTCTGGATACCTTCTTGGCCGTGTGCCAACATCAAAGTTTTACAAAGGCTGCAAAGGCCTTGGGTTTAGGCCAGTCCTCTGTGTCGCAAAATATTCAGAAGTTAGAAGAATCATTAGGTGTGACCTTATTTGATCGTGAAGTCAGGCCAATTATGCTTAAGCCAGAAGCGGTTATGCTAAGGGAAGTATTAGAAGGGCAGTTCGCTGAAATTGAGCATGTGGTCTCACAAATTCGTGAGCAAAATGAGCTTAAACCCATTGTGAAAATTGGCGTCATTGACTCCTTGTCGACCAATGTAGCGCCCGCCTTAATTCGTTTGTTAACCGCTCAAACACGTCAAGTATCAGTATTAAGTGGGATCTCTCCCAACATAGCGCAAGATCTTTTAAATCGTGAAGTAGACATCATTATCACCAGTGACCCCCTTGATGGTGTTGAAGGGTTAAGTCGTTACTTTTTATGCCAAGAACCCCACCTCTTAGTATTACCAAAAAATTCTGAATTAGTTGATAAAGCCGTTACTTGGCAACAACTTATCTCATATAAACTGCCTATTGTTAGGTATTCCAGACGTTCAGCCTCGGGGCGTGTCGTTGATACGCATTTTTCACGAATGCGTATGTCCGTTCCTTTTAAAATAGAAGCAGATACCACCCGGGTCGTATTGTCTATGGTGGCAGATGGGCTGGGTTGGGCACTCTCTACTCCCTTGTGTTTAATGCAATGTAAGGATGTATTGGGCGACGTACATCTTCAGCCAGCACCTCAACCTCTCTTTAGTCGAGAGATATATATCGTAACTCGCCACCAAGAGTTTTTAAGTTTGGTGGAGATGATTTTGGCAGAGTGTGCCCATCAATTAAGCATTAACTTGCTGCCCGAAATTAAGAAAAATTTCCCTTGGTCATTGGACGATATTGTCATTGATGAAAAAGCAGTTGAGCTTGCGTGTCAGCGAGAAAAAGCAGCAAAATAGGAAAAACCTGATCAATAGCATATTAAATAGTATAAGGATGCTATAAACCTAGGTGCTGTTATCTTCAAATTAAGGCGAGAAAGCTTAGTTGTCGCCTTAACTTGATCATTATTCTTAATAAAAAATTTGAGCATAAAAAAAGGGTAACAGCCAAAGCCATCACCCCAAAAAGAAAACTAGCAAGCTAGTT
Organism: Marinomonas sp. MED121; assembly: GCF_000153025.1. Taxonomy (GTDB): domain Bacteria; phylum Pseudomonadota; class Gammaproteobacteria; order Pseudomonadales; family Marinomonadaceae; genus Marinomonas. The sequence goes on along the minus strand of NZ_CH672429.1, from coordinate 351,460 downwards.
TTCGAGAATAAAGAAGGTTAAAAATATCCTAATGCTTAAATCCTCGCTTATCACTATTTTTAGTGAATTAGATTAAAGCTGAAATTAATATTAAAAGTTATAAATAACACCTTTAAATAAATGATAAAACTGATCATTCAAACTGAAATTTTAAAAACGGTAAAACCTTTTCGATAAAAACGATAAAAGTTTTCAATCAAATTTACTAATGAAAAGTATCCATTAATTTAAATCGCTAATTAACTCGGTAATACTGGTTACTGACTTTATTTGCTCTAAATGAATAAGTTGATCTAACAAGGTGTCAGCTTTATCAAGGGGCATTTTGTCTTTTACGCATGCTTTAAACTTGTCAAAGAATTCCGCTTGTGTGAAAGGTTTTTCAGGGTTGCCTCTGGCAAGATCATTCTCTAATAAGATCACCTCACCATTATTTTTCAGTATTTTAATCTTGACGGGAGCAGTACCAATAAAGCCCAGCTTTTCTAGCTCTTTATCCACTGACATATTGATTTTGCCCATCATGTCTTGCACTCTGGGGTCTTGAATTTTTGCTTCAGTAAATTCATCCAAGGTGATTTGACCATAAATAAGCGCACAGGCTATGGAATACTCGATCGAAAAGCGAGCTTCAACCGGTGTTTGTGGTTGATGACATACAAGCTCTTTCGGGCCCAATAAACTTACACCACAATGGATAGAAGCGATTTCCTGCCAAGTGATTTTCTGGCTTTCAACCAGGGCTAATATGCTATCGCAAGCCGGGTGATTACCACTGCAATTGGGATACTTTTTATAAGCATAACCTTTAGTACTTAAATCCCAACTCGCACCGAATAAAATAGGTTTAGCCATACGGCGTGCTTTTTCTGCTAAGGCTTGGCTGGCATAGCATTGAATAAACCCATCAACGCCTTCTAGCGCCGTACTTGAAGAGGTAATCCCGCTTTGGGCAAGGCTAATAGCTTCTAGCCCTGCCTTTGCCGCCATACCTGCATGATAAGGTTTAGCTTGGGTACCAAAATTACTTCGAATCCCACCACTTTTTGATAAAGATAAGGCCAGTGCACGTGTTGTTGTCTCTTGATCTAAGGCCAATAACTGACAGGCCGCCGCAGCTGTCCCTAGCGCATAAAAAACCCCTGTCGTGTGCCAACCGTTTTCAGAGGTTTCAGGCATCATCAGGTCTGCAACTTTATGGGCGACTTCAACCCCTGCAATATAAGCTAAAAGTAGTGCTTTACCCGAGCTCTCTTTTTGTTCTGCTAAGGCCAAAAGGGCGGGTAAGATAACCGTTGTTGGGTGGCCGATTGTGGCCCAACTGGTATCGTCAAAGTCTAAAGCATGGCCTGCTGCCGCATTCACTAAGGCTGCGTGCTCGACATCAAGTCTAGCTTCACTGCCAATGACACACGCAGAGCTTCCCCAACTTCTTTGTTTCGCCCAATTTAATAGGTTTTGAGCAACGGCTTGATCACTGCCAGGAATAGCCACCCCAATATAATCAAGCACAGCATATTTAGCTGTTTGTATCACATCTGCTGGAAGTTGTTCATAGCGAATCCCTTCTAAGAAGCGTGACGCTTGTATTAGAAGTGGCGCTTGGGTGCTCATTTTTCACTCCTTCGCTTAGTGCTATAAAGTTGGTTAAACTTCTCTGGCGAGGTCATGGTCAGTGGCGATAGGTAACGTTCTGCTTCCGTTGGCGATAAAATGCCTGATTCGATGACGACTTGCTTGATAGTCTTCTTTTCTGCATCGGCTTGTTTAGCCAATTTAGAGGCAGTTTGGTAATCAAATAAGGTTGCAATAACGGTTGAAAGCGCGAGCGAATTTTCGGCATCTTGCTGACATTTTTCTGCGTTTGCCTTGATGCCATCAATGCATTTGCTGGCCAATAAAGGCATGCAAGCGCCTAATAAATCACAAGACTCTGATACGCAATTTAGTATCAAAGACTCCCATACGTTTAAGTCCAGCTCACCCTCACAAGCACGGGTGATAGCCAAATCATTGCCGAGTACTCTAAAGTAAACCTGCATAGCCATTTCTGGCATCACAGGGTTGATTTTACCCGGCATAATAGAAGAGCCAGGCTGTACTGCAGGGATGGTTATCTCCCCCAATCCCGCTCTTGGGCCGGATGACATTAAGCGTAAGTCACCTGCAAGCTTATTAAGGTTAAGGGCAATGGCCTTAATAATGGCTGAGACTTTTATCCAAATATCTGCATTTTGTAGACCGTCGAATAAATTGTGCTCAACGGTCCAGCGGGTTTGAGTTACCTCTTCAAGGGCGCTAAATAAAAAGCTTTTATAACCTGGGAAGGTGCCAAACTCGGTGCCGACAGCTGTGGCTGAAAGCGGTAATTCTAAGCAGGAGGCTTTAATGTCATGCAACTCGCTAATCATTCTTTCAAAGCCATTACGGTAACCACTAAACTGCTGACCTAGGGTCGTCGGTAGGGCATCTTGAAAGCAGGTGCGTCCTAACTTAACGACGTCATTAAATTCGGTTTCCTTTTTCTGCAAGGAAATAACAAAGTTGGTCAAAACGCTTTCAAGATCATTTAAGGAATTAAATACCGCCATCTTCATGGCCGCTGGTATAACATCATTGGTCGATTGACCCATGTTGACATGGGTGTTCGGGTGAACTTGATCGTAACCCTTATGACCTGTCATGATCTCGTTAGCGCGATTTGCTAACACCTCATTGATATTCATATTGGCCGATGTGCCGCCGCCGCCATGATAAATATCGACGACAAAATTAGCGGGATCAGGGTTTGCTAGCATTTCATCTGCAGCCTGACAAATGGCTTTACATAAGTTCTCATCCAGCACTTGGGCTTTATGATTTGCCATTGCCGCTGCTTTTTTAATCTGAATAATACTTTCGACAAAGCTGGGTATGTTTGAAATGGTTTTGCCAGAAATATCAAAGTTCTCTTTTGCCCTTAGGGTTTGAATACCGTAATAAAGGGTTTCTTCTAATTGGCGCTCGCCTAGTGCATCATGTTCAATTCGCATTATTTTTCTCCTAACCTAGTGCCACAATTCGCGTTCTTCAGGGCCATAAAGACGCCCTTGAATACAGATATAAATTCCCGCAGGAGCATATTGAGCCGCCAAGCAAGCTGCGCCTAAATTAAACAAACCATCACTATAGGTGAAGCCATCAATCGGGCGTAAAGAGCCCGTTAAAATCACGGTCTTTCCGGCATAACTTGCTTTGTGCTTTTGTAAAAAACGTCCTAAGTCAAACAAGGTGAAGGAGCCATGGGTTAATACAATGGCCTTGGTCTGGCTATTAACAATGGCTGCCAACATATCCTCTCTGTCTGAGGTGGTCATTTCACGGCTGTCTTTCATGCATACCTGACTAAATTGGTATGCATCTTTATCAAGCGCACAATGTTGCTCTAGGTATTTTGGCAATACACTTTGCTCAAAACACAGGGGCCCACATTGGTCTGGGTCATAGTAAGAATCTATGGTACCGCCTGTTGTAATTAGGTGAAAATTGATTGGATTAGTCATATAAACTCCATTAAAGCCCAGTGATTAGGCGAGGCAACCAAAGTGCCAATTCAGGTATAAAGGTGGTTAGCATCACAACCGGTAGATAGGTCAAAAATACAAAGACCAGAGTCGGTTTGATGATTTGAGGTAATTTGACGCCACCTATAAGTGTGCCGAAATAGAGTATGGGGGCAGTAGGTGGTGTGATTAATCCCATGCCTAAGTTAGTCCCGATAATGGCGGCAAAGTGAACAGGGTGTACGCCAATTTCATTCATAACAGGTAATAGCAAAGGGGCTGCTAGCAAGATGCCCGATACATCTTCCATGAACATACCGATTAATAGCAGGAAGAGATTGACCAGTAAAAGCAATAAAATCTTGTTGTCTGTAATGGCTAATAGACTTTCTAAAATTTGCTGAGGCACATCTTCAAAGGTCAATACGCGGGCAAGCATACTGGCACAGAAGATGACTAACATTAAGACAGCCGTCACTTGTGCTGCTTTCCAGACAGCCTCGTAAAAAGAGTTCCAAGTCATCTCTTTATAGATCCAAAATGCCACAGGTAGAGCGTACATAACGGCAACCGCGGCCGCTTCTGTTGGTGTCGTAACACCCCCATAAATAAAGCCTAAGATGATTAAAGGCATGGCTAAGCCAAAACCCGCACGACGAGTTTTTAAAAAGATATTTTGTCTCGCTTCTTTAAAACTCGGCTTGTCTTCAACGACCAATGGCATATTGCGAGTCAGGATATAATTCCAAAAACAGAATAAGCAGATTAATAAAATAGCGGGTATAACAGGGGCCAAAAAGGCTGCGGTAATAGACGTGCCTGTTACCCAGCCATACAAAATCATAGTGGCGCTTGGCGGAATAAGTAGCGCTAACACGGCCGAACATGACACTAAGGAAGTGGCATAGCCTCTGTCATAGCCTTTTTCGACCATGCGCGGAATCATGATAGAGCCAATGGCAGCAACAGCCGAAGACGCCATGCCAGAAATGGCACCAAAGATGGCGGTGGTTACCACAGTAACGATACCCAGCCCTCCTCGATAATGACCAAACACACTATCCGCTAAGTTCAATAAGCGTTTGGCAATACCACCATTGGTCATGATGGAGCCAGCAAGGATATAAAGGGGGATAGCTAATAACACCATAGAGGATGTTTTGCTAAACCCAGAGGTAATAAGAAAAGACGTACTGCCGTACTCACCCATAACAATAAGAAATAGGGCTGCTGCAACAAATGTCAGTGCAACAGGGACCCCTATTACCATTAAGGTAACAAGCAGGGCGACGTCCCAGAGAATAATGGAACTCATGGTGAATATCCTTGATTAAGCTTTGTGTTTAATAAAGTCAGTGCAGGCTTCGATGACTTCGATGAAAAAATATAAAGTCATTAGCAGCATGCCGACTAGCATGCCACCGTAGACCCAGGCCATGGGAATACGTAGCTCAACTGAGCGAGTGTCAAACTCTAGATTGAATTGCACTATCTGCCAGGTTTCCCAACATAGATAAGCGCAAAGTAAGGTAGAAATAACACGGGTTAAAAAGTGAGCGAAATCAACAAATAGACCGGGCTTAACTAAGGTGTCGACTATGCTGGCAGAAATATGTTCTTTTGCATGAGTGCCATAGGCAGCCCCGATAAAGTACATAACAGCAGCTAAATAGCTGGCGCTCTCTTCAATCCCAAAAATGGAATAGTTGAAGATGTAACGACTCACTACTTGGACAAAAACAAGTAGTGTAAAAGCAATACTGATACCAAAAAGTACCCAACGCTGTAAGCGAAGTTTGAATTGCCAAAGTGAGGTTAGAGGGCTGACCGTTTTCATATTTTTAATTGTAGTCGCAGTCATAGCAGCGAACCCTTGTATTAGGTGGTACTTCAAAAGTGCTTCTACTTGTCGATCAATAAGAAGCACTTTTGTAAAGCAAATGACTAAGTACAACCATGGGCACTAGGCCCAATGGTGTACTCAATAACCCTGATTTATTTACTGTAGTAAGCGCTTAGTTTTTGGAAAAGTTCATCGCCAATTTCATCTTTGATATTTGGCCAAACATCTTTACGAATCGCATCAGAAAAGACTTTCATCTCTTCATCAGAGAAGGTAACAACCGTCACGCCAGCGTCCGTTAACTGTTGGCGATAGTCGATATCTGCTTGTGCTACACGCTTAAAGCGTTCTGCGGCCATATTAGTGGCAATGTTCTGGATAATGGCTTGGTCGCCTTTATCCAGTGTGTTGAACTTTTTGCTATTAATGATGAGAGAGTTAACTTCGAAAAAGTTATTGATTTGTAACCAGGTTTTAACAATACCGTTCCAATCACGTACGGCATTTTCTGGTGTTCCACCTATCATGCCGTCAATCACGCCAGTTTGAACCCCAGTGTAAAGCTCGGCCCAAGGCATGGTGGCTGTGTTATAACCAAGACGCTCAAGTACAGGGCGCTGAGTACCCACACCTGATGGCCAAACACGGATTTTTAGGTTTTTATGTTTTGCATCTGGGTTAGCAGGGTTTGTTACATTAGAGCTAACCGCCATGCCACCCATACCCACTGCATAAGGTGCTAGCATGGTGATGTTTTGCGGTTTAAGTAGGTCATTGACGACATCAAAGATAAAGCCACCATCACTCCATGAGGTTTCCGCTTCGTCATAGGTTGATACAGAGTAAGGGAACCAAGAAATATTCAAACGTTTGTCATACTTGGTCGAAAAAGACTGTACAGCGGCATCGACAACACCGTAGCGAATAAGCTCATAGACTTCTTCAAGGTCACCTAGCTGGTTTGCAGGGTAAACTCGAACATTAACGCGGCCTTCTGTTTTAGCCTCAACACGCTTGGCAAACTCTTTTGACCAATCATCTTGCTCTGATCCCGGTGGAGCAGGATGAGAAAGACGCAAGCTGGTTGCAGCAAAACTGCTACTTGCTGCTAAAGAAATTGCACCAGCGGTGACGGCTACCATACCTAGTTTGAAGATTTGTTTAATTGGGCTGCTCATGGGACTACCTCGGTTTAATTTTATTGTTTATTCTAGTTGTCCGCCAAGACATATGAGATGCACTCACTACCTGACTAAAGGCGTCTTGGGCAAATCCATTGAACGCCCTTACAAAAGTAAGCTCTACTAGCATCGGGAATTCTAATTTTAAGTATTACTAGAGCCGATGTTAGGTTCGTCTCTGGTAATAATGTCTAAAAAGGCTTGTTACAACCTAACGCCTTGGTGGGTAAACTAATGTTAGAAGTGATCAGTAAATAGGCAATACAAAGAAGGTCTAAAAGCCTTAACTTTCTTTAAATAAAATGAGCAAGGATGATTATGTACATTGAATCAGAAGCACAACTTAGAGAGCTCTATGGCTTTGCAAAAGGCAGAGCAAAAGACAAACAACTGGATGCATTAGAAAAGCATTCGATTAACTTTATCGAGCATTCTCCCTTTGTCACCTTATCCAGTTATGCTAAATCAGGTGCGTTAGATTCATCGCCAAGGGGCGGTGAGCCTGGGTTTATCAAGGTGATCAATAACAACTGCATCATCATCCCAGATGCAAGAGGGAATAACCGTCTTGATACCTTGGTGAACCTTCTTGAAACAGGCAATATTGGTTGTTTATTTCTGATCCCTGGTGTGGATGAAACTTTAAGAGTCAATGGCACAGCGCGTATTTCGACCAGAGAAGATTATTTGAGTCTCTTTGCTTCCCATCAAAAACCACCTATCTCATGTATCGAGATCCAAGTGACAGAGGTCTTTTTACATTGTGCTAAAGCGCTAATGCGATCTGAGCTTTGGTCTGAAGACACGAAAATTGAACGCTCTAAGCTGCCGACCATGGGTAGAATGATGCATGATCAACTTAAGATAGATGAAGAGCCAGAAAGCCAAGAGGCCATGATCGCCCGATATAAGCAGGGTCTTTAAAGCACAGACAAGGGATAAGGCAAATGAGCAGGGCTAGACGAGATGCACTAGATGAATTCCTCTCATGATACCTTAAGCCTTTTGCGTGGTAATAATTTAGAAGTGACGTAAGCTTGTCGTCCGCTGAGAGTCACCATAAGTTATTCTCTGCGCGTTACTTCTATTATCCTTCGGAGCGTTTGACAAAGTGAACAAAGTGTCCCCTTTGGCAGTTTTGCCATTTCTCGTATTTTTAAGTCTTTTTATTGGTAGCGGGCTTTATTATCAAAGCTTAGGTACTGATTTTGCCTTCTATCAAATCAAAGCCCCGGTGGCGATTTTACCCGCCATTCTGATTGCCTTTTTTATGGTAAAAGGGCCTTTCAATAAAGCCCTAGATACCTTTATTAAAGGAGTGGGCGATAACACCATTATTACCATGGTACTTATCTTTTTATTAGCGGGTGCTTTTGCCAGCGTAATGAAGTCGATAGGGGCAGTTGATGCGACGGTTAACTTTGCCTTAGCAAGTGTGCCTAGTAGTTTTGTTCTGCCGGGTTTGTTTATTATCTCTGCCTTTATTGCCACCGCCATGGGTACGTCAATGGGTACTATAGCTGCTATTGCACCCGTTGCCTTAGGTGTGTCTGAGGTCAGTGATATCGAGCTAGTGCTCGCTATCTCAAGTGTAGTGGGTGGTGCCATGTTTGGTGACAACCTATCTATCATTTCAGATACCACGATTGCGGCAACCCGCACCCAAGGTTGTGAGATGAAAGACAAGTTTCGTATGAATGTGAAGCTTGCCATTCCAGCCGCACTCATCACCTTGGTTGTCCTTTATTTTGCCGGTGCCGATAGCCAATTAGCCGATGTGGGCGACTATGAATACATCTTGATTTTGCCTTACCTAGCGGTATTAGCTTTGGCCGTTTTGGGTATCAATGTTTTTGTGGTGCTTTTTAGTGGCTTGCTACTCGCTTCGGGTATTGGGTATTTCCACCAAGAAACCTATGGCATTGCCAGCATTAGCCAAGATGTGTATGCAGGCTTTGGTGCCATGCAAGAAACCATGCTCCTATCTTTGTTGATAGGCGGTCTTGCTGCTCTCATGCGAAGTGAAGGTGGCCTAGCTTGGATCTCAGCCAAACTACAAGCCTTGGTAAGTAAACTTGCTGATCTAGGTTTAATGCAAACCAAAGCCGGTGAGATCTGTATTGCCTTGCTCGTCGCATTAATGAACTTTGCGACCGCGAACAATACCATTGCCATTCTCATCTCAGGGGCCGTAGCAAAAGAGATTGCCGAGAAATACCAAGTCAGTGCTGCCAGAAGTGCGAGCTTACTGGATATTTTCTCTTGTGTGGTACAGGGCTTGATTCCTTATGGCGCGCAAATTCTATTGGCAAGTTCTATCGCCGCTATTTCGCCTTTTGCTTTGGTTTCAAGTATCTACTATTGTTGGGCTCTTGCGATTATTACCTTGTTCTTTGTTCTGTTCTTATGGCCAAGGGAAGATAAGCGCTAATCGGTTTTATCACTAGATGCATTTAGGGAGAGGGTATGTCTGAGTATTATGCTTGCGTGCAATGGCACAAAGGTGAAGATGAAAGTTTTATCGATAACCAATATAGCCGAGCACATCAATGGCATTTTGATGGAGGCCTGAGTGTGCCTGCATCCTCTTCTCCTCATATCGTGCCTTTGCCCTATTCGGTTGAAGCGAATGTCGACCCAGAAGAAGCCTTTGTCACCTCTTTGTCGAGCTGTCATATGCTTTTCTTTTTATCTATTGCCGCTAAAAAGCGCTATCTGATTAATGAATATAAAGATGATGCTATAGGTGTGATGGAAGAAGACGAAGAGGGTAAAATTGCCATGACCAAAGTCACCCTTCGACCTTATGTGGCTTTCTTGGGTGAGCGTCAACCAAGCCTAGAGCAACTTGAAAAGATGCATCACCAAGCTCACGATCTTTGTTTTATTGCGAACTCAGTGAAAACCCAGATCGAAACCCAAGTGCGCTTGTCTTTGGTCTGAATAAAGTAAGAAAAAAGCGAAGATCGCAGAAAGCAAAAAGGGAAGCCAGTGGCTTCCCTTTTTTATGTCGTAAGACGTGCTTAAGCGGGTGTCTTCTCAGCAATATCCATAATCACTTTGAAGAAGTCTTTCGCTTGGTGCGGCCCTTGGATAACGTATTGATCGTTAATCACATAGGTCGGCGAGCTATCGATTTCTAGCTTCTTAAATTGCGCTAGCTTCTTCTCAACTTTCACCTTAGTTTCTTCTGTGAAGGCATCTTCAATCGCATCTTCATCAAGGCCAGCCTGCTTACCAATCTCAGCTAACACATCCACATCACCTATGTCTTTGGCATCGCTAAAGTAAGCGTGGAAAAGCGCTAACGCGAGGTTAGTACCAAGCTTCTTCGTATTGGCAATATGGATAAGCTGGTGGCTTAGGTAAGTATTAGGGATAATAGCCTTATCGCTAAAGTTAAACTCTATGCCTTCTTCTTTACCTACTTGCTGCAGCGCGTGATCCGCTTCGTTGAGTCTTTCTTCACTGCCAAAACGGCTAGTCAAATATTCGATTCTGTCTTGTCCTTGAGTAGACACTTCTGGGTGTAACTCAAGGGGCTGCCAGCGAATATCAAATCGATAATCATCACCTAGTTGCTCCATCGCTTGTTTTAAGCGTGAATAACCAAGGTAAGCCCACGGGCAAACGGTGTCACAAATGATATCGATACGAAAATCAGCCATACGGCCTCCAATAGTCTGTTTCTTTGCGACGCTTTATACCTTATTACGCGAGGGAGTGTTAGGGCTTAGAGTGAAAAAAATTGGAAATTGTGGATTGGGGTCAGAGGAGGGATAAGTGAGCCTCGTCAAATTTAACAGATTTTATCTTTGTATCGGTTTTGTCTCGGGTGTAAAATCATATAGAATCAATGAGTTATAAAGTAGTGAAACAATGGTTTTGTTACTGATTAAGCAGGGATTGAAATAAGGCGTATGTACGTTTAGCCAGGAAGGTGTTTAGTTGATAAGTAACCTTTCCTTTTTAAATCTTATCTAAAAAAGAGTGATGTGACGTTTTGAGTGCGGTGGATAAGTCGGACAAATCGAGCGTGTGTATTATTAAAGTTTTAGGTGATCACAATGAAGTACTTTGCAACAGGAATAGTTCATCCAGAGAGGGCGGCTGTATCATTTAGTAAAGTGGGGATGAAGATAGAAGGTGGTGGCGAAGTTGTTGTGCAATGTGATGCATCTCAACTCACAGTAAGTCTTGATGTTCCGAGTCTAGACGGTTGGATTGCAGCTCATATTACAGCGGAAGATATTGCGAATATTATAGTCGGAGCTCTAGGTTTCTCACTTGGGTGTGGTTATACAGTTGAAATAGTACAAATTACTGAAGAAGATGGAACGCCTCATGTTTTTGGCGTTCGCCCTAGAGGTGAATCTCCTAATGAACATCTAGGATTTGATCCTCATATACCTACTTTCAATGCAGCATATCGCCTTGCTGGGAGGGATGTTTTTTTTAGGCTGTCAGTACGTGATTACCTGAATGCCATGACTGATACAAAAGATTGCGCTACGTATTGTTTTAGAGCAATAGAAGGAATAAAGTCTTCTTTTAATAGCTGGGAAGATATGCATAAGGCACTAGGAACTGATCGTTCCGAGATAACAGAATTAGTAAAGAATTATGCTGACCCTGTACGTCATGGAAATTGGGTCTCAGCACCTATTACGAACTCGAAAATTAGGTGGAAAATGCTGGCTATTACAAAAAACGTATTAGATAAGTATTTGCAATATGCCGGCGAATACACTTAATAAGCACATCAAAAACCGCTCCAAAAGTTTTATCAGGACTAAGTTTAGTTTTATTAGGACAGTCACTCCGAGTTAATATTTTTACGCCGATTTCTTTTAAAAAGCTTGTCTTGATAATCTAAAATGCCTGTTTTAGTAATCTTTGTATCAATTAAATTCATATAAAAATGGTGTAGTATTAAATGGTAAAATCAATAACCGTATTATTTTTAAGTTTTATTTTTATTCCTAGTTTATCGCTTGCGGGAAGCGTTTCGCAGGTTACGTCTAAAGTAAGCTATATACGTAACTACACAATAGAAGAGCATAAAGGTCTAGATATACAAGTTAATTTTGATGTTGAGTGCCCTGGTAGTAGCAGTGGTTTCTACCTTGAAAAATCGGGTGATTCTGAAACGGCATTATCTTTACTTTTAACTGCATTAGCAGCAGAAAAGGAAGTCGTTATACATTACGAAGCTAATCACCAACCTAATTTTGCTAGTGCTTTAGATTTTTGTAGGATTTATTCTGTAGGTTTAAAGAGGTAAGTGAGTTGTCATATTGAAGGTTGTTTTTACATAGTATTATTATCAGGAAAGCCTCTCCAATTTGACCTTCTTTTATTCATCATTAAGATGGATGTTTTTATGATTTTTTTAAGCTGTCCATTAGCAAGGCGTTATATGATTAATAGGGTTCATTAATGATTGGTAGTTGTTTCTGTGAAAATGTTAAATTCGAAGTTAATGGGGTAATGCCAAAACTTTATCAATGTCATTGTTCTATGTGTCGTAAGGTTACGTCATCCACATCAAATACTGCGTTTATTATTCCTAAAGAAAATTTTAACTGGCTATCAGGAACTAGTGATATTAAAACTTATCAGAAACCAACAGGTTATCGAGTTGATTTTTGTGCATCTTGCGGCTCTACAGTACCAAATATGTATCGCAATATTGAGTTCTGGGTTCCCGCAGGTCTTTTAGATAATGCCTTAGGGTTAGAGATAAGTAATCATTTATGCGTATCATCAAAAGCAAGTTGGGACGAAATCTCGGATAAAGGAAAGCAATATGATGGTGTGCCTGAGCTGCACCACATAATAAGCCATTCAAACGGACACTAAACAGTTGGATAGTTTCGTTTCTCGCAATTGTAGCCAACAATTTATCGCCTCTAAGCAAGGCGTTAGATTTTCTATGTAATTGGAAAATACTAATGAGACACCCATTCCAATAAGAGGGATTTTATGAAGTTATCAGAGTTACAAAGCTATATTAAAATGGTTGATCACAAGTTTTAACATGGCTGTCCATTTAATTTCCGGTGGATAAATCGGACAAATTGAGCGTGCGCATTATTAAAATGTTATGTGACTAATATGAAATTTGAACATAAGAAAGTAGAACCAAGTAACATTGATTTTCAGACTCTTGTAGCCGAATTGAATTCATCGCTCCGAAATATAACGAGTGACTCTGGTGAAAGCTCGTTTGTATCTGATGATTTCGATTCATTGAAAGATGGATGCTTAGTTGTATATCAAGCTAATATTGCAGTAGCTTGCGGCGTATTTCGATACCACGAATTCGAAGTTTGCGAGCTTAAGCGAATGTACTCTAATAAATCTGGCGCCGGTTCCTATTTGTTAAAACAGCTTGAGCTCTACGCAGTAGAAAACGGTTATAGGAAAGCAGTCCTATCGACACGTAGGATTAACTTAAAAGCGGTGGCTTTCTATCAACGCCACGCTTACTTAGAATCAACAGCGTATGGAAAATATGTGGGTGTATCACGTTCAATATGCTTATCAAAAGTTCTAGTCACACAGTACTAACAGGACACCCTTAACAATTTGATCTAATTCCATTCATGGTCTAGTTTTATTGAATTCACTCAAGGATGAGGAATCTAATATGCCTAAACCACGTAAGACTCTAATACAGTACTAACAGGACACCCTTAACAATTTGATCTAATTCCATTCATGGTCTAGTTTTATTGAATTCACTCAAGGATGAGGAATCTAATATGCCTAAACCACGTAAGACTCTAATAAGTTTGCAAGACACCACTTATTATCACTGTGTTTCCCGCTGCGTGAGACGTGCTTTTCTGTGTGGTACCGATGAGGTAACTGGTCAAAGTTATGAGCACAGGCGAGGCTGGATAGAAGATAAAATCCTCTCTCTTACTGCTATTTTTGCGATAGATATCTGTGCCTATGCCGTTATGAGCAATCACACCCATTTAGTTCTTCATGTCAATACTGAGAAAGCGAATAACTGGTCTATCAGGCAGGTAGTTGAGCGTTGGCATCGTTTGCATAAAGGCACGCAATTCACCGAAAAATATTTAGAAAACAAGGGTTTGGCTGATTTCGAATTAGCCTCTGTTTATGAAAGCTGTGAAAAATACCGTGAACGCCTTTGTGACATCAGCTGGTTTATGAGAGAGCTGAATGAGCCAATTGCTCGTATGGCCAACAATGAAGACAAATGTACAGGCCGATTTTGGGAGGGCAGGTTTAAGTCACAAGCGTTATTGGACGAGGCAGCACTTGTGTCATGCATGGCATACGTCGACTTAAACCCTGTTCGCGCCAAGATGGAAGTAACACCAGAAACCTCAAAGCATACGAGTATCAAAACGCGTATCGAAGTGGCCAAAGCGAATCAAACTCAACCAAAAACTTTATTTCCCTTTATTGGCTATGAAAGAGAAGATCAACCAGAAGGGTTACCTTTTAAACTCATAGATTACCTTGAATTAATCGATCTCACAGGCAGGATCATGAGAGAGGACAAAAGGGGGAGTATTGATGTTTCTCTAGCTCCTATTCTTCAACGAATTAATCTCACATCTGAGCAATGGTTAGAAGTCACAACGGGGTTTGAGAAACACTTTAAAGCAGCAGTTGGTTCAGAAGCTTACTTAGCTGAGTATTGTGAACATACGCAGTTGCAACGGCGATCTGGATTAGGTGCTTGTAAGCGACTTCTTTCTTAGGTTTAGCTCACTAAATTCAGTTCTATTTTAATTAAACCTTAATATCGTTAACGCGAGGGTTACTCGTGGCTTCAGTTTGAAATTCACTGATAATTCTTTGTAATTGAGCTTCGATTTACAGGTTTTTCTTCCTTCTGATAAATAAAATACAAAAAAATGGAAAAGTGAGTTTCATTCAGATGAAGTTGTTTTTGATCTCTTTTAAAATGGATGTCTTATTAAAACTGTTAAATTAATTAAGTAGATGTGACGTTTTGGGTGCGGTGGATAAATCGGACAAACCGAGCGTGCGCATTATTAAAATGTTAGAATTACCTACATACTGGAAGTATAATCGATGACGATAAAAACAATTGAATGTGATGATTGGACGGACTTTAAGTCAAAGATAGTCGATGATCTTTATGACAACGGACGTTTTAAAAAAGGAAAGTTTTTGTTCCGAGGACAAGGAGGTGAAAATTGGTCATTAAGCCCTTCTTTTGACCGCTGGTATCATGGTGAGCTTAAAAATAAAGTGAACACAGCGAAAAGCCTTCTTAACCAATTCATAAAAGAATGTGAATTGGAAGATCTTACTGATGAAGTGAGAAATAGTGAAATTTTAATGTTAAGCCTTGGTCAACATCATGGACTCCCTACTAGGCTTTTAGATTGGAGTGAAAGCCCATATGTTTCTGCTTTCTTTGCTTTTAGTAGCCACATACGTGCTACAGAAAACTCTGGAGATAAAATTGCAATTTGGGTTATAAAAACTGAAGATCCTATTTGGAACTCGGAATTTGGTTGTGAGATAGTAAATGTTCCATCTTTTGGCAACGAACGCATAAAAAATCAACATGGAAAATTTACCTACCTGCGAACTCCACAATCTTCGATTGAGGAATACGTTGCGAGTTATCCAAATGATGGTGAATTAATCAAATATGTAATACCAGCGCATAATGCAGTTAACGCATTAGCTGACTTAGACTCAATGGGGATCAACTTCTCAAGAATATACCCAGGGATATCAGGAAATGCTATGTCAGCTCAAGTTAGAGTATTAGCTGGCCTGTAATTCTAACAAGTTGCTTAAACGGACAAAAAACAGCTGGCTTTTTCTCGTTCCTCGCTAATTTTAGCCAGCTATTTTGTTGCCGCTTAGCAAAGCGTTATAGCGCAAAAACTATATGAATATAGATTTGAGTAAGATTACAACTGAACGGGAGCTTCATGAGCTATTGGCCAGATGCCTATCCTTTCCTAGTTTCTATGGCCAAAATTGGGATGCTTTCTGGGATTCAATTTCTGATTTAGTGTCTTTGCCTGAAAAGATTATTTTTACAGGTTCTTCTGCTTTAAAAGATCGGCTCCCATCTTCATATGAACAGCTTAAAAACTGCTTCAATGAATTGGCAGAAGAGCGCCCAGATATTAACTGCGCTGTTTATTGGGAATAGCCCTATAACAATGCGCTCAAGCTTAGGACGCAGTAAACTGCGCTGCTTAGCATGAGCGTTAGAACCCTTTCAAAGCAATGGAGTATTTAATGGAAAGTGGCATTTTAGATGTCCTATTTAATGGGAATAAAGAAATATTTATAGGAGTATTAACGGGCGTCATTAGTGTTCTTGTTGCTTTACCTATGTTCAGGATACTTGAGAGAAGAAAGCTATTCTATTCTGAAGATTCAGGAAGGGATATTGAAGATAGAGATCGACTAAGGATACTTGAAAAAGAGGTAGTAAAACTTAGAAAAGAACTATCCAGTGACCTCCTGAAAAATGCATCTAAGCTCATAGATCAGGAAGTTTCCGTGTATTTATCGGAAAATCTTGAAAGAATGGCAAATGAGCAGTTGAAAGATACTGGTGTTATCGAAAAGCAGTTGTTTGAACAATTGGAAAATCGTGTTAACGAGCGAATTGATAACTTTCTGTCTTCAAAGTCAGATGAAGACTTTGCTGCATCAAAACGAGAAAACCACCTCATTCATAGAAGAGAATCTGTAGAAAAAGAACTTTATCATACTGTAGAACAAGAGAGGAGAAGTGCTGGCTTGTTGAAAAGTGTAATGATCAACCTATTTGTAATTGTTAACTTTGGATTGATTACATTATATCTACTAAAAGGAGCTGATATTTCTCAATATGGTGCTATTTCGTTGTCAGGTCTTTATGTCAGCCTTGCTGGTTTTATTATTTATATCTTCCGCGCTTCAAATTCGAGAACGTCAGTTCTTCTTGCTATAAAAGAAGACCTTAAAAAACAAAACTCCGCAATGGAGTACGTTGAAAACTCTAAGCAGTCAGGTTCATTAACAGAGCACGATATAGAATTTATCCGTATGCTAATGACAAACCATTCTGAAAGGGAGAAGAAAATAGACCACCCCTATGAGATGGTTCTTAAAGGTGTATCAGGTACAAATATCCAATTCAAAGGTGGGAAAATGGCTATCGCGGAGAAATCGGGTTCTAACAAGTAGCTCAAAAGGACGTAAAACGCTTGGCTTGCGCTCCTTCGTCGCTAATTATAGCCAAGCACTTTACGCCTCTTAGCTAGGCGTTGGTATGACTCCCCACGTCAAGCAAAACGCAGAGATCCTTGCTAAAAAAATAGCCATAAATTCACTTTCTTTAAATAAAGTGAGTTAACGTACAGAATGAAGCAAGTATATTCGTCGGTTATCATGCTGATATTCGTGGATTACTTGTTTTTGCAAGCAGCGCCTACCTTACTTTTTTCGTCGTGGCACCTGTCTTCAGTCTATGTTCGTGGATCAGTTAATTTTCATCAACTGCCATCCTAACGCCGTCGGTGGTTGTGCCACACCCGATGCTTGATCCCATACGCTAACTCAACAACTTTTATCATGCAGGCACTCTCGATAACCGTAATTTCGGTTCAACTGGTGTCAGCACTATTTCACGCGATATTGCCCAGATGTATGCAATCATTTCCCGTGCTATAGCTGTGACAATCACATTGTAATGTTTGCCTCGGCGCAACATGGTTTGATAGCGACGGCACAACCTAAGCTGTGCTTTCCAAGCAATGTCGACAATGGTTTTTCCTAGATCTTCTTGTCGTAGCTGCAGTTCTGTTGATATGTTCGCTGCGTAGCGATAAGTATGCGCACCTTCAACCAGCAATCGCCTTGCGCGACTGTTACCGCACTTGGTGATTGCACCTATGCTGCGCTTGCCACCACTACTGTGTTCACTAGGCACAAGCCCAAGATAACTCATGAGCTTTCTTGGGTGATCGAAACGAGTTAGATCCCCTAGTTCTGCAACAAGGCCAGTTGCGACAAGTAAACGTACACCGCGCATCGCTTGGATCGCTTTTACCACAGGGTAATAGCGCCAGTTTTTAACATGATGCTCTAGCTCATTATCAAGCCGTTTTAATCGGTTCATACGCTCAGTAATGGCTTGTATGTATTCCTGCAAAACAATCTGTTGAGCAGGGTACGGCAAGATCAATTCGGTTAACCAGCGTAAATGTTGTTTCGACCAATTGTCTTTTACTTTTGCAGTGACATTATTACGTAGTAGCAAGGCTTTGAGCTGATATTTACCGTCTTTAAGATCTTTCATTGCTGTTTCTCTGGCGCGGGATAAGTCGCGTACAGCTTCATCTTCAGGTTCGGGCACGTAGATTGCCGTGAGATCTTCTGATTTGAGTAACTTAGCCAGATTCATTGCATCCCGTTTGTCTGTTTTAATTCTATCGCCAGGCTTCTTAGGAATAAGCGAAGGGGCGATCACATAGCAACAATGGCCAAGCGATGTGATCAAGCGGTAGATCCAATAACCGCAAGGACCTGCTTCATAAACGAAGTGTAATGTTGCATCAGGGTATTTTGACTCAAACTGCCTGACCAGCTTTTTAACTGATTGTTTAGTGGATGGATTTTTTCCAAGATGAATTGGTTTGACACCCCGCACATCTTCGATATAAGCGACTTCAATAAACGATTTGTGTGTGTCCAACCCAATAAAAACGATGTTATGCTTAGCCATGCTAGTCTCCAGTTTTATATTTCTGACGAATATATTATGGCTCTGGTTTTTAAAACTAACCCACGATGTTGGAGGCTAGCTCCTCAACGAGTGGGGAGTCATTATGTCTAGATTTTCTATGTAATTGGAAAATACTAATGAGACACCCATTCCAATAATAGGGATTTTATGAAGTTATCAGAATTACAAAGCTATATTAAAACGGTTGATCACAACCCACAGTTAGCCCACAAGTATTTTCTCAAATTGATCGAGGAAGTCGGTGAGCTTTCTGAATCAATTAATAAAGACAAAACAGGACAACCGGAAATTTCAGAGCTTAAGGGAAGCATTGCGGAAGAGCTGTATGATGTTCTCTATTATGTATGTGCTTTAGCAAACATGCATGGCGTTGACCTAGAGAAAACTCATTTTCTCAAAGACGAGTTAAACAAGGTTAAGTTCGGTGGATAGTTCAGAAGCTAGGTAGCTAAGCCTAGCTCATTTGCTCGCGTCAGAATACTAACAGCATAGCCACTCCAATTTGATCTAATTCCATTCACTATCTAGCTTTATTTGATTCACTCAAGAATGAGGAATCTAAAATGCTCTCTTTTAGCTTTTTTAGGTAAGCGCAAATACCTTATTCGTCTTCTGTTCTTTTTTAGATAAGTGCTTATTATCACTGCGTTTCTCGTTGTATTTTCTATTAAAAGGCGCGTGCTTTTTATAGGAGCACACGCACTTGGTGCTGCAAGTTGGCACTGAAGAAGCAAATAATTGATCCTACCTAAATAAAAGCATCATCTGTGCTCTAAATAGAAGTGCACCACCTATAATTTTTAATTCGCACTTTCTAGGTTAACACGACCTAATTTTTCTGATTACACCTATGTTGCTAATTGTATAAATTATACAAGGTGTCATATCCAGGTAATACACATGATTTAGCTTTAATGGTGTGACTCTGTACTCACGTGCTGTGCCTTATCATGGCGTTAGGGTTTATAAAGTAACGGCCTATGGTATGAGTGAGTTACAGCAGAACATTCAAATCAAACAATTAAAAGAAAGGAATCAGTGAATGATCAGACTTAAGCAATGCCGAGCGATCGGTTTAGTCATTGTCGGTGTTTTATCAAGCTTACTATCGGGCCAAGCGTTGGCAGAAAGCTACGTCTATTTAACTAACAATACCATGGAAACCTTGACGCTCAGTACTCAGCAAACGGGACATGACAATATTCGTCATGGGGATCAGTGGCAGCAATTAGCTGCTGAAGTGCCACCATTAGGCACGGTTAAGTTTCTGCGTTTTAATCGTGACCAAGGCATTAAATGGGGAAAAGAATATATTTTTACAACAGCTGTTAATGGTGCGTCACAGCCAGTTTATTTAAAGCAAAAATTGCTCGGCACCCAGACATTTAGCAAAATGTGGCTCAGTGGTCAGGATGATCCATGGCACTATGATCGCGACATTCATCGTGTGTCTTTAGTTGATCAGCAACAAGTTTTGGCATTTAAATCTTCTTCAGCCAGAGTTTCAGGCGATGATATTCACTATGTGATCCACGAGAAATTTAATCAATCAGACAAGTCTCAATATTCTAATGAACTCAATGTACTGACTTACAACACCTGGGCATTACTGCCGCCGCTTGCCTCTAAAAATACGAGTGATAGGTTAGACACTATCGCTGAGTATATGACCCATTATGATGTGGTTGTCTTTCAAGAAGTGTTCGACCCCATTTTAACGGCGAAATTCAGAGCAAAAGTCGCGCAGACTTACCCCTATATGACCCAGATCCCATGGCAAGTGGGTAAGATTTTGACAGGAGGTTCATTTATTGCGAGCCGCTGGCCTATCGAAGCCCAAGACGCAGTAGTCTATGACGCATGTCGAGGAGATGGGTGTTTGGCTGCTAAGGGGATGAATTATGCGAAAATAAGAAAAGGCAGTAATGTGTTTCATATCTTTGGGACCCACACGCATGCGTATGCCAGTGAGCAAGATATCACGGTTCGTTTTGAGCAATTGGCACAGTTGAAACGCTTTATTGAAAGCAAGCAGATCCCATATCAAGAGCCTGTGATTATGGCGGGTGATTTTAATGTGGATAAGATTAACTATCCGCAAGAGCATTTAGACTTTTTAGCCTTGTTGAATGCTACAGAGCCTGAAGCCACTGGCGCTTATCCATATTCATACGCTGGCCCAGTTAACATTTATGCTGATGAAGCCTTTAATGAATACTTAGATTATGTTTTATATAGTAATGACCATATTGCGCCTTACGCTTCAGAAAATAAAATGCTGACACCGCGTAGTATCGACAGCCAGCATTGGCAAAGCTGGGATTTGTCTGACCACTATCCTGTAGAAGGGCGTTTTGCATTTCCATTGACTCCTGAATACATGCTTTTCTAAAAAAGCTTCGCAGCACACAGTAGGCTAACTGTCGGGCGAAAATTTGGGAGTAAAGGGCGTTAATTTTGGGTGGGGGTTATTAAGCGATTAGCCTGAGTACGAATTCTAATCGGTAACTCTAATCGACCCCCCCATCTTAATATATAGCCTTTTACACGATTGTCCTTTTAAAACTTTTATCCGTACAAGACGTATTACGCTTTCTATGGGAGAATAGCGCCTTTAATTTCTCTTCAATTTTAGATAATAGACCTAGATAAAAATGAATTTTGACGCAGCTATTTTTGATATGGACGGTTTGCTGCTCGATACCGAGCGAGTATGTATGAGGGTGTTTAAACAAGCATGTGCGGCACAAAATGTCCCTTTTCTAGAAGATGTCTATTTATCTATTATTGGCTGTAATGCAGCCGGTATTGAGCAAATATTACGTGATGGTTATGGGGCAGGGCTTGATTATCCTACCTTACATAGTGAGTGGAAAGAGCGTTATAAGGCGATAGTGATGCATCAAGCTATCCCTGTTAAAGAGGGGGTTGTTGAGCTTCTTGAATGGTTCAAACATCATAATATTGCGTTAGCCGTTGCGACTTCCTCTAATCAAGAGGTTGCTTTGGTCAAACTTCGCTTAGCCAAACTTGATCATTATTTTTCAACCATCACAACTGGCTGTGAAGTTAAGTCTGGTAAACCTGACCCTGAAATTTACCTATTAGCCGCAGAACGATTAGCGGTTGAGCCTTCTCGATGCCTTGCATTTGAAGATTCAAATAATGGAACTAAGGCTGCGGTCGCAGCAAATATGGAAACGTACCAAGTGCCTGATCTTGTTAAGCCTTCAGACGAGATTATCGCCCTTGGACATGAAGTTTATCCTTCGTTGTCCCATGTGCTGCAAAAATTAAAAGAGGTTGTATTGCCTGATTTTATTAACTGATTTTATCGAGACATTCATTCTAACTTTTTATGAGCTTCTCACTAGCAAAGAAGCCCTCAAAAGCTTTTAAAAAGGTCGCTTAATAAAGCTGATGTATGAGCTCTATAACTTTCATTAGCTATGTAAGTTGCTAAGGTAACTTGTATTCACTCCCTGTCATGCAAACTATCCATACAAAGCGTCCACCGTTGTATCTCACTACCCCTTTTGTGTCGACATCCGCTTGATTACTAACACCATCAATTTTTTCATTAATGCTTTTGGCCACTTTTTCAGGCACGCTCCATATACAGGCTGCGATCTTGCACGACGTTGAGTTTGCATTGCAGCCTTCAGGTGTGCTGCCTTTACTCCATTCGGTTTCCTCTTTTACAAGCAATTGTGCCGCAATATAATCAGGATGGCTCAGATACTGTTCAAACCCAAACCAATCGTTATTGTATGGTAGGTATGGGCCGTTCCAATCCTTTGTTCCAGGGTCTTCAATGAGATAGTCGATTGCAAGGTAGCCATACTTGACATTCGTATCAGACGTAATGGGAAGCACACTGCCTGTATCTTGCTCGTATCGATCTGCCGCTTCAAGCATTACCTGTAATTCATTAATAACCTTGTCTCGCTCAGTATCAACGTTTTCGCTGGCTGTTACTGAAAGCGATAATAAAGCAATCAGAATTGTGGAAAGCGTTTTCGTCATTCTTTTTCTCATGGTTCTAGTTGGGATGTTGGTTATGTTTGAAAGTAGTATTGTCAGCGTTTTAATTGCTGCGGCTATATACCACCTAATTTTACACCTGCTTCTCGTCTGCAAGCTGAGAGTAATCTCTCAATTGAATCTTTATCCTGAAGTGTTCTAGCTATTGCAACAGCACCAATCATCATTGCTGTGACTGATAAAATATCTTGTTCGTCACAGTCACAATAGTTACTCGCATGCTCCATAACGGCGGTATTCATGCCATTGTAAACGTTGGCATAAGCTGTTTTTATTGTTTTATCCTGCATATTGATATCTGTGGCTAAGAAAGCAAGCGGGCAAGACAAAGCGTGCTCTCCTTCAACATGCTCCAAACTTAGGTATTTATCTAGCAATAAAGATAACCACTGCTTATTGGATGTGCCCTCTGGCTTAGGGCTGGCAATTTTAGTCTTGCTTGCTCTAAATTTTAATGTTTCACGGTAAAGTTCTGCTTTGCTTGTAAAGTGAGCATAAAAAGCGCCTCGGGTAAGGCCGCAGTTACTCATCAAATCATCGATTGTTACGCCTTCAAAGCCTTTATTTGCAAATAGACTAAAGGAGCTATCAAGAATTTTTTCGCGAGTTTTATTTTTGTGTGCCTTTGTGTAGGGCATAGGGGTGGCCTTTCTTTACTTATTTATGTTTTTTATCATATAAAAAGTTTATTCAAAGATGAAGTGACATCTTTAGAAAGGAAGTACCTTTAAGCAAGGGAAGCTGCGAATAAGTTCTCCCGTCTCAGCATGTAGATAAAAGCAACTAGATTTATTGAGAGGCGCGTTAATTTAAATACTGATCTCTTTTAAAGTGGTTTTTTATTTAACTCTGTAAATCCCTAATTGGCCTTAGATTCTTTTTTGATAAAATGAACATGAATTCACAAAGTGTTCTTATTCTGAAAAATCCGTCAAAAATTGAGGAAAGTGGCTTTTTTGAGGTGAAACTTTAAACTTTATCTTTTAGAATTGCGACCTTAATAATTTGTTAATAAATATTTGTTAGGGACTGCGTTAAATACGCATATCAATACGAGTGATGAGTGCTTGCTGATGCAATTGAGCAAGGACATATAGAGATTTGTTATTTGAAATGACTAAGAGAATGCGCTTTTATTTAATAATAACAGCGACGAGTTTACTGTGGTGGTAATACCTAGCTTTTCACTTCTATTTTCTTTTATTTCTGACATTAGGCATTCTATGCATCCTCTTGGGCATTAACCCTAGGGTAATTGTGTATGTCTTAGGTATTGCATTTTCGAATATATCGAACTCGTTAGTTCATGCTGAGCGCTGACATTGACAAAAAATGGACTTTTTAAACTTTTAAGGAATAGACATGTTCTTGCTTCGTGGATTCATTTATCTTTTTTTTATCGTGGGGGTTGCCCAAGTCATCTCCCTTGAAGGCTTTGAGTTAGGGCCGAATGCCCAGTATTCTGAAGACTCACTGACTGAAACGCTTCAAGATGCGTTTGCTGGTTTCAGTGCAATTATATTTTTCTTAAGTGCTTATTTGAGCACTAAGTTCCGCTATGCTGGCATCTTACTTGGTGCTTTGATGTCTATGATGTTTGTACGAGAGGCGGATGCATTTCTGGATGAATATGTATTTGATGGCGCGTGGCAGTTAATTGTAACGGCTATTATCTTAACGGTTTTGTTATCACTAAAAGGCAAATTTGGTCAGGCATTCAATTCTGTAAAAGACTACTCTACGACGGCAAGCTTTGGTTTTATGTCCGCTGGGATTGTGATTATTATTGCTTTCTCTCGCCTTATGGGCAGAGGATCTCTGTGGCAAGCTGTAATGGATGATGCCTATATGCGTGTGGTAAAAAATATGGTGGAAGAAGGCACTGAACTACTAGGTTATACCATTGTTGTGCTTGCTGCGGTTGAGTTCTTTGTTTACGTTTATCAGCGTCGTGATCAAAGTATTCGAACCATGATCAAATCAAACTTAGTTAGGTTTCCTAAACTAACTTAATTTTTATCACTCTACTTTCTATTGGTAGGGCACTTAGTGCCCTATTTAAATACAGATAAATAACACTGCTATTCTCTAAATTCCAATCAATAAAAAAATCACCCTCGCAATTCTTATTTTAAATAAAAAAACTTCAACAGTATGACCGCTCTTTAACATTAGTGAGGCTTATTTTTATGATATTGTGTTTGATCTTTTAAAATGCATGTCTTGATAAAAAATGTTCTTCGATATGAATTATATACTCTATAGATATAAAGGAGTTTTCGGGTGAAGGGCTATTATATGATGCTGTATATAACAAAAATCAGAAGGGTTATAACAGCGTTTGTAATTGGGAAAAATATACTGTAAATTCGCCTGATAATGGTAGTTACAGAGCCAAATAAATAAGGTTTTTACCTCATCCCTAATGTGGAAAAGATGAACAAACTGAGCCTATGATCGATGAAAGTGTTATATTTTTCATAATCAACTTAGCTTTAGTGCGCGTGAAAATATGTATGACCCTATAAAAGATGGAATGGAAAAAAGTATCGGCCCAGTTAGTTATCATGAGTCTAAACCTCCGCAAACCCTACAACATATTGTCCATAGTTATTGGCAGATAAAAACTGAAACAACATTGGATGAAGATTTTACACTTCATGCTATTCCTGATGCGTGTATTAATCTTTTATTTAATCAGAAACAAACAGAGATAGCTGGTGTTACAGGATTAAAAACCACTTACACTGAATTAAACCTTGGTAAGAATTTTGATTATGCTGGCATTCAGTTTTTTCCTGGGGTTTGGCAAGGACGTTGTGACGAGACAAAAGGTAGTTTTGTTGGTTCAAAATATTTAGGTAAGCTCCCCCTTATTGATGTCAATGTTAAAACTCAAGCGTTGAGTTTTAGTGATAAGCTGCCTATCTTTTCGAATTTGGTGATGAGTTTAGTTGAGCAAAAAATTGTCGAACAAAACAAGATCGTTCAAAAAATACTCTCTAATTTGAATCGGGTGAGTCGCGTTTCTGATATGGCTGACCTTGTTCATATTTCCCCTCGTCAATTGCAACGAATCTTGAAGGAAACAACCGGCTTTTCTCCTCATGATTTTCTAAAAGTAATGCGTTTGCAGCAGTCATTAAAAGAAAATAATGTTGACCTTTATACTGATCAATCCCATTTTATTCGCTCATTTAAAAAGATTACGGGTTACTCTCCCACCTCTTACTTTCGTAAGTATGATGTCTGATTTGTACAATACTGACTGGGCGTCAGGTACTAACATGATGATGTCTTAAACACATTGAGGATAACATCATGCAACAAAATGCAGTGGGTTGGTTTGATATTTACGTAAATGATATGAGCAGAGCAGAAACTTTTTATGGCACAGTGCTACAACGAGAATTTGAAGCCATTTCTGATCCCTCAGATACCTCTGTGATTATGAAGGCTTTTGTCACCGACATGGATCATTATGGGGCTGGTGGTGCATTAGTAAAAAGAGAGGGAGTTGGGCCTGTTACGGGAGGGACAATGGTATATTTTGGTGTTGAAGACTGTGCAGCGGAAGAGTCTCGAGTTGAAGAGTCGGGTGGAAAGGTAATTAACCCTAAAATGTCTATTGGCAAGTATGGTTTTGTCAGCGTATGCATGGACACTGAAGGGAATTTATTTGGTTTAAGCTCGTTTCAGTGATAATAATTATCAGGCCAAAAATCAGCGGTTGCTATGGCTCCGCTGTTTTGCGTGTTAAACCTATTGGGCGTTTGTTAGGGAAGGTATCTTATTCTTATATATGCTAGTTTAATTAAAAATATTAGTTTTTAATTGTGCCTAATTATGTAGTAAATAAAACATATGATAAATATTTTATAAGGAAACAAATGAAAAAATTTATAAGTGCTTTAATTATGTTAGCTTCTTTAGATGTAGTCGCTGGTAGTCGTGTGGAGCAAGGAAAAATTTTTGAAGTGCTAAGCGGCCCTGAGCACGTGAAAGAGTCATGATTAAAGTGAACTCAGCACCAAGCTCTTTGCCAACTTGTTCAGCAAGTTATGGTTCGACTTGGAATTATGTATTTGATGGCTCTTCAGAAGTAGGCAAAAGAACATTAAATATGGTTTTAACGGCGTATGCGTCTGGTAAGAATGTTAAGTTGATAGGAACAGGCTCATGCGGTATTGATGGAAAACCTTATGACGTTGAGCAGCTTGGATCAATTATTCTGAAATAAGAGGGATAAAATTTACAAGGAATTAAAATAGCCGAGCAAATTAAAGAGGTTTCAATACCATTAAGTATCGCAGAGTCCTACTTGAAAGAAATGCTAAAAGCCGATGATACTAAAGACTTTGAACTTTATATTAAACGTTATGAGAAAGGTCGCATCGTAGGCTTTAGCCAAGAGCGGTTTCATAAGGATATTGAGTGCATGCACCAAAACAATGGGATGAATCTTGGTTATGAATTTTTAACCTCACTTCGTACTCAAAGCATTGATGAATTAACTGTCTTTAGATCGGTTTGGAAAGGCATCTACGAAAAACGAGATGCGGTAATCGAAATAGGGATTTATGAAAAAGAAGGCAACTGGTACTTGATTCGCTCCGCTGTTTATTAGTCTCTTACATCTATTTTT
The DNA here is from genome assembly GCF_000153025.1 of Marinomonas sp. MED121. GTDB lineage: Bacteria > Pseudomonadota > Gammaproteobacteria > Pseudomonadales > Marinomonadaceae > Marinomonas. Next base: position 324,429 of record NZ_CH672429.1, on the reverse strand, counting down.
ATGATGTTAAGACATTTCTTTTTTTAACCATGCCATAAAAACGTTTGAACGCATTAACCTTGGTGAGTTCGGGTCATAAACCATATAACGTTTCACTGGGTTTGGATGTGAAACAGGAATGGGGATGACCAACTCGCCATTATCAAGTTGTCGCTGGCATAAATAAGGTACAGCTAAAGTGACACCGTGTCCGTTTACTACGGCATTGATTGCCATATCCGTGCTGTCAACTTGAGTCCACTTCGTGTGTGCGCTTAAGTCTGTAGTCTCTGTGTGATCGAACCAAGTTTGCCAATCATAAGCCCTAGGGTTTTCTAGGGTAACCAACCAAGTCTTTAGTAAGTCTTTAGCTTCTATTAATGAAAGCTTGTCGGCTAATGCGGCTGAACAAATTGGATACACTTTTGTTTCACCAAAATACTCACATGCCAAGCTTCGAGGGGTCTGTTTTACTACTTCTGTGCCAAAACGTATGGCTAAATCTATGTGTGCTTGTTTTAAATCATCAAAGTCTGAAGAGGATACTACGCGAACTTTAATCTCAGGGTGTTGCTCGCTAAAACTTTGTATTCTGGGCATAAGCCAGAGCGTGGTGAAAGCTTGGGTGGAGCTGATGGTGAGTTCGCCAGCAATCTCTTCTTGGTGAATTTGGCTTAGCCCTTGGTTGATGATCTCAAGAGCTTTTTGAGCTGATTCGAACACTATTTGTCCCTGTTGGCTCAGTAACATCTCCCTGCCTTTACGGATAAATAATTTGGTATCTAACCCTTGTTCTAATTGCCGCATTTGTTGACTGACAGCGGCTTGAGAAATGCACAACTCTGCGGCGGCTAAGCTGTAACTTTTATGCCTAGCAGCGCACTCAAAAGTGACCAATAAATTAATATTTTTAAACAAAATGGATAAGCCTTGAATTTAACTGATGGAGAATTATAAGCATTCCTTATATTAGAAGTCGATTTATGTCGTTGGCAAATTGCTTTAATTATAAAGAAGATAGGTTTATCGAAAGTACGGAATGTTTTGTTATCTCGTACCACAAAAAGGATAAATACTATGTTGAGGATAAATGCCATGTCAGAATTTAAAAAGCTACATCAAAATGCCAAGCCACTTTTATTAGCTAATGTTTGGGATGCGGTCAGTGCAAAATGTGCGCAAGAGGCGGGTTATCAAGCCTTAGGGACCTCAAGTGCAGCAATCGCTAATATGCTTGGATATGAGGATGGGGAACACATTTCGTTTAATGAATTAGCATTTATGGTGCAACGTATTGCAAGCGCGAGTTTGTTGCCATTAAGTGTGGATATTGAAGCGGGATTCAGTCGAGACCCTGTTGTTATCGTCGAACATATTCAGCAATTGGCCGAATTGGGGGTAGTAGGGATCAATATTGAAGATAGCTTAGTTGATAAGGAACGAATGCTCGTCGAGACACATGAATTTACGAACTTGCTTTCTATAGTATGCGCTGAGTTAGCCAAGCATCAGATAGACGTATTCATCAATGTCAGGTGCGATACCTTCTTATTAGGGGTGGACAATGTGATTGAAGAGTCGATTAAACGAGCGCAAGCTTATCAGCGAGCGGGAGCTGACGGATTATTCTTCCCTTGTATTACGCAAGTTGATGATATTGAAGCGATAATCGAGCAGGCATCTATTCCGGTCAATGTCATGGCAATGCCTGAATTACCTGCTTTTGAGACTTTAGCGGAATTAGGGGTGAAGCGTATCAGTACTGGCAACTTTGCCCATGAAACCATGACTGCAACATTAAGGCATCATTTACTGACAATCAAAGAGCAGGGGAGCTCTGCTTCATTATTTACTTAGCCCTCTATTTAACTATTTACTTAGCTACTTAATTAGTTACTTAATTTAACTAGAGAACCAAAGAATTAATGAGGCGAGAAGTTGTCATGCTAATTTGCCTCATTCATCTAAATAGCTGTTTAGATGAATACAGAAGGGTTGAGTGATTTAACGCTTTAATCACGGATATTCGTTGTCCATCACACTTTATAAATAAGTAAAACAACCTAACTCTATCAAGATTATAAAAACACTCCGCTTTATCTTCATGTTATTATTCCTCTTTTAATAAGTATTAATATAAAACGAAGGTGGCGTGCACCCATTTCGTTTTGATCGCTTACATTCATTTCTATTTTTACAGAGGCTTATCATGTATGAATTGCCAAAAATAAACCTTAAAGGCAAGGTGTCAGCCCAGGAGTGGCAGACTCGTGTTGAATTAGCCGCGTGTTATCGTTTGTTTGTGATGCATGGCTGGGATGATCTTATTCATACGCATATTTCTGCGCGTATTCCTGATTCGGAACACTTGCTGATTAATGCATTTGGTTTGAGCTTTGATGAAATTACGGCATCGAATTTAGTGAAGATTGATATTCATGGCAATATCGTGGACCCAGATTGCCCGTTTGAAATTAACCCAGCGGGGTTTACCATTCATAGTGCTGTGCATGAAGCGAGACATGAAGATCAATGTGCGCTGCATGTTCACACGAATGAAACCATTGCGATTGCCAGCCTGGAAAAAGGCCTCTTACCTTTGAGTCAATACTCCATGTTTGCTTTGGCATCCATGAGTTATCACGATTATGAAGGGCTTGCGGTAAATCATGAGGAAAAGCTGAGATTGCAAGCAGATCTAGGCACAGCAAACTTTATGTTATTGCGAAACCACGGGGCGCTAACCATGGGGAAAACCATAGGGGACGCTTTTATGCATATGTACGACTTAATCCGTGCATGCCAAGTCCAATTGCAAGTGATGTCGACTGGTATGGCGCCTATTTATGTGGATCAAAGCATAGTCGATGGCATAAAAGCTCAGGCAAATATTGTCCATTCAGGACTAACAGGTGGACAAAAAGCTTGGCCTGCTATGATGAGAAGAGTTTCTCGTCAATATCCAGATTTTGCCGATTAGGTTGATGCGAGTATCAGTTTAATCGCTTGTAAAAATATAAATAAATATTATCTATGAAAGCCTCTGTCGAGAGTGCTTTTTAGAGCCTTTTTAGTGAATGGTTGAGAGAAAGTTATGAAAATCACTCGTGTAGAAATTTTTGATATTGAATGTCCTAAGCGTCCACCTTGGAATCCTGTGTTTGTGCGTATTCATACGGACGAAGGTATCAGTGGCGTGGGTGAAGCCGGTCTTGCGTATGATTGGGGTCACAGTGCGGCTGCGGCTATGGTGAAGGAAATTGCCGAAGCGGTTCTGATTGGTTTTAACCCTTTTAATACTGAGCTTTTGTGGTCAAAAATGCTGCGAGAGAGTTTTTGGGGATTAGGCGGCGGGCCGGTTTTATATTCTGCTATGAGTGCGATTGATACCGCACTTTGGGATATTAAAGGTAAAGCCTTGGGCGTGCCTGTTTACCAATTATTAGGTGGTAAGGTGAATGATGAGCTTCGTACCTATGCCAGCCAGTTACAGTTTGATTGGGATACCACAATCACTAAATTGATTGAACCAGAAGAATACGCACAAGCGGCGCTTAAAGCGGTTGCAGAAGGTTATGATGCGGTGAAGGTTGACCCGATTGTTTATAACCATGATGGTAGTTCTTCTTTTGACCGCACTAAGTTATTTACCAAGCCACAAATGCGCTTGTTTGGTGACCGTTTAAGAGCGATTCGTGATGCAGTGGGTGAAGATGTGGATATCATTTTTGAATCTCACTCCTTAATGGGGGCAGCGTCTGCGATTCAAATGGGCAGTGTGATCGAAGAAGTCGGCTGTATGATGTATGAAGAGCCAGTGAACTATTTAAATCCAGCAGTTCACAAAAAAGTGGCTGACAATGTGAAAGTGCCGATTGCAGGTGGTGAACGCTTGTATCACAGATGGGATGTGCGCCCTTATTTTGAAGATCAAAGTATTGATGTGCTACAGCCTGATGTGGGTCTATGTGGTGGATTCACCGAAGCGAAAAAAGTGTGTGATTATGCGGATGTCTACGATATTCGTATTCAAGCGCACGTCTGCGGTGGTCCTGTTGCGACAGCAGCTTCATTGCACTTAGAAACAGCGATTCCCAACTTCTTGATTCATGAGCATCACACTTATGCGACCAAAGATTGGAACCGCGAATTATGTATTCAAGACCCTCAACCTAAAAATGGTATTTTCAAGGTGTCTGAAACACCCGGTATCGGTATTGAACTGAACGACGAAGTGGTAAAACGCTCACCTAACGTTACCGTTAAGTAAGCACTTTCGTTTAAGGTTTGCTTGTGCTCAAGGTTTAATCCTAAAGATTAAACCTTGAGCTTGTACCAATAAGCTGCATTTGAATGGGTGAGTGCTGTAATTTGTTCTTGGTTCAACTGGGTCTTATTGTTGAGACTTAGATAGGATTGCCACAAATCATCATAGCCCTTTGAGAATAAGACTAAAGGAAAGTTACTGGCGAGCATCACTCGTTTATCGCCAAATGCCTCTAGGCAAGTATTAATCACGCTAAGCTGCCATGATTCTTTATACGTCCTTTCTGCCATCTCCCAGCCTGAGCACTTAATCGCACATTGCTCAAACTTACTTAAAGCAACAAGGCCAGTTTGCCATTCTTGCCAAGCCAAAGATGCTTGTTGTTCATTGTCCGTATTGGTTTCTATTGGAGGCCAGCCCGCATGATTGATAATCAAGCTTAATGTCGGTAAGACTTTAAGTATCTCTAATAATTTATAGATAGCGGGGAGATCACTGAGTGACATTTGCAAATCAAAACTTAATTGCTGGCTTGCTAGATAAGCTAGGTTGTTTTGTACCTTTGTTTGAGACAGTAACGCACAGGCTTCCTCATCTAAAATATGGCGACAACCCACTACTGATTGATGATTTGTTAAGGCCTCTATTTGATCTATAAAGGCGTCTTCATTAAGAGTGAGATCAATACCTGCGACGGCTTTAAAGGGAAGGGTGCAGCTTGACTCTAACCAAGCGATTTCTCGCCAAGGCTGATCGTTATCAAAACCCGCTTCAATATGAACAAATCCAGCAAGCTGGATCCCCTGACTAAGCATGAGAGCATCTTCATGAAAGTTATGACATAGCTTGGCTTTATCCGGCCAAAAAGGTGCATTACCTTCTCTTAGCCATTGGTAATGCCCTTGATTAAGCTCAAAAAAATGCAAATGGGGGTCAATAATATGCTTCATTCTATCCTGAATTTTCTGTCTTATAAAAGTAAGTTTATTGAGTGGTATAACCGCCATCAATTACCTGTAAACTGCCTGTGATGAACTTAGCTTTATCTGAGGCTAGAAATAAAACTAATTCTGCGACTTCTTCAGGCTGACCTAAGCGCCCCAAGGGTTGAAGCTTGGCTTCCTCTTGATGAATCTCTTTTTTGTTTGCGCCAGATTGATTGCAATAGTTATCGATAGCAGCATGATAGAGAGGTGTTTCAATCGTACCTGGGCAAACTGCATTGGCGCGAATATTAAAACTGGCGTAATCCAACGCTGTGGTTTTAGCCATAGAGGCCAAGGCCGTTTTGGTTAAGCTATAGGCAAAGGAGTTAGGTTTGCCGACTAACGCTTGTTCTGATGAAATTAAAATAATGGCGCCATTTTGGTTAGCTTTCATATTGGGAAGTACGGCTTTTACCGCAGCATAGGCACCTTTTACATTGATGCTAAAGATTTTATCTAGCTCATCTTCACTGGTATTTTCGATTGTCGCAGAGAGGTGTATGCCAGCATTTGAGACTAAAGCATCGATATTATGCTGCTTAGTTATGTCATCAATAATTTGGCTGACTTGGCCTATATTGGTGATATCACATTGGCAAAACACACCGAACTCACTTGATTGAAGGTCAAGGTTAAAGACCTGATAGCCATGCTCTAAAAATAGTTTTACAACACTCAAGCCAATGCCTGAACTTCCACCTGTGACTATGCATGTTTTTTTCATTTGTAGGCTCATCAATCATTTAATTTTCTTGAAGATACAGGATTTTCAATCAGTACAAAAGTTTTCCTTTAGGCTTAAACTTAAAGAGGTATCTTGAGTGGAAAACATTATAAAATAGGGTTTAAATGCTAAAAAAATCAAATACTAGGAAAATGATATGTATAAAGGAAGTTGCTTGTGTGGCTCTATTCAATTTGAGCTAAAAGGTGGTGTGGAAGATCCTATTTACTGTCATTGTTCATTGTGTCGTAAAGCAAGTGGTAGCGCCTTTGCGACGAATGGATTTATCAAAGCTTTGGATCTTGTTTTAAGTGATGCTAAATCTAGTCTTACTTATTATGAAGCTAGCCAAGGTAAGTGTAAGTATTTTTGCTCAAACTGCGGCACACCTATTTATAGTGCTAATGCCGCTGACCCTGACAGGCTAAGAATCCGCTTAGGTGTGTTTGATACAGAGATTGAAGAGCGACCCATTTCCCATAATTTCATCACGTCAAAAGCAAATTGGGAAGACTTGGATGCCGATCTTCCCGTGTATGACAAGCATGAACCTACAAGAAGTTAGGGCCGTACCTCTGCTTAGAATATAGTGATTGTTACGTCTATAGCCTCTGCTTAGAATATAGTGATTGTTACGTCTATAGCCTCGGCTGATTTTTTTGCTAAGAAGGTTAGATGAGCCTTAATTAAAATACGCCATTTGAGTTTTCAATATTACCGCCTGTCATTAAGGCATACAGTCTCATAAAGCCATCAAGGGCTTGAATTGAGTCCCAATGCTCAACAATTCTGCCATTTTCAAGACGCCAAGTATCTATGATGTTCATGCCTTTTTGATCATTGCCTCTGTCTTCTTTTTCAAGGGTGGCATGAGAGTGGAAAATGACATAATCACCATCAACATAAATGTGTTTAACGTCATAGGTATATTCTGGGTAATCTTCAACAAAGTCTTTAAGAAAGCCAACTAGCCCTTGGATTTTATCGGGCAGGTTTCTGTTGTGCTGTTTATAAGCACTATCATTAAAGTTTTCTAACACATATTCAAAATTGTGATTGTTCATTAAATTTTGAACAAAGTCCGTGACTAATTCTGCTTTTTCAAGCTCTGGCTTTGTCCAGCTGTCTTTTTTCAACGATTCAAAATTTATTATGAGCTTGCCTGAGCTTAAGTTGCTTTGATTTGTACCGCTTGCTGTGGCAATGCTGGTTATCAGCAAAAGGGTGATAAATGAAATGATTTTAAACATGATGTACTCCAGAGAAATGCTATTTAAGTTACTAATGTATACTAGGGTAATGAATTGAATGTTAAGGTGCAATAAGGCACTATTAGGTGACTAGGTTACATTTTGGTAACTTCTGGAAGTGTTTTTGTTTGAAAAAGAGGTGAGTGTTGTTATGGCAAAGAATAAGGTAGAAAAGCGCATATTTTATAATAATGAAGAGTGCCCCATTCGTAATGTTGTTGCTCAAATTGGCGATAAATGGTCTTCACTTATTTTATTTGCTTTAGTTGATGGCGCCGATAGGTTTAATTCTCTTAAATCAAGAATAGAAGGAATCTCCCAGCGTATGTTGACTCAAACATTACGGGATTTAGAAAGAGACGGTTATGTTGAGCGAACTATTTTTCCAGAAGTCCCAGTCAGAGTAGAATACGAGCTTACAAAAATGGGGCGTGAATTAGTCAAACCCTTATATCAATTAGTAGCTTGGGCAGAGGCTAATCACCAGGCGATTAATCAGTCGCGCAAAGCATATGATGAAAGGTAGAGCTAGATTGCTACTTCTTGAAAGATAGCCGTAAACATTTAATACAATGAATGAAAAACATTTGATTGATCAGACTAAACTAAATAATGGTGTTTAAAATTAGTCGGGGCATTTATGGCTAAGCATTTAGGGCTTAACACAAAAAGCCACTCTGATATCAGTGTCGATTCACCTTGTGTGCGTAATTGTTGTTTGGATCAGGATGAAGTGTGTTTAGGCTGTTTTAGGTCCTTAGCTGAGATTTTGCAGTGGAATAGGGCGACAGGTGCTGAAAAGCAAGCGATTTTGGCACAATCACTCTTGCGAAAGGCATCTCGACAAACAAAGTTTGGATGATAGTCGTGCTAGCTAGCCTGTGACTAAGTCACCTCTTCTCAGTTTACTCTTTTTAGTGTTTTTCGGAAAAAGTGCTAAACAAGGCGTGGATTTGTCATTGATTAATAGAAAGTTATTCTAATCCCTTTTGAGAAAGGACAACGTGAAAGATATTTTTTTAATATGCTGATCGGCATTACTCTGTCATGCCTTCAGGGTGACGCTTTAGGTCAATGCTGAAGGCGGGTCTTAAAAGTGTTTTAACCACTGATAACCTTTATCGCCGTTAGAATGCCACTTACTCACAAAAAAATTAACCGTGTGTTTAGTGGTTAACGCTAAAGGCTATAATCTGACTGATTTGGCTTAGAGGGCGCTGGCTTTCTTTATGCCAATGGTTAAAAGCATCTTGCGCTGCACGCCAAGCGGATTGTGTATCACGACCTGTGGTGATGATTTCGCGATTCCTTAAATAACCTTCAACATCACGGCTTAAAATAAAGGTATCTTTGCCCATGACTCGCAGGGAGTAAGGGCCAGTATTTCCGCCTAATCGTTTACCTTCTTTTTTAAGGTATGCCCATAGGCCGATAATATCCTTACTTGGCCAAGTGGCCACCATTTTGGCAAAACTGCCGTGCTTAATACTGGCCTCGTGCATCATGAGGGCATTTTTACGGATTGTCATCACCTTGCCAAAATTGCGAATAATACTGGCATCCTTAGCCTTTTCTTCCCACATTTCATCACTGATCAAAAGCATTTTTTCGATATCAAAGCCAAAAAATGCTGTTTCAAAATTGGGCCACTTATTACGTACGACTTGCCAGCTGATACCTGATTGGAAAATTTTCTGGGTCATAGCGGCCAGCCATCTGTCATCACCAATTTGGCTAAGCTCATCTTCTGTTAAAGGGGTTGCTAGCATACTTTCAAGCATGGACGGCCCTTGATGACGATCCGCTGCTCTTTGGTAAATATCATCAAATGACTCATATTTTGGGCTCATAGGTCTTCCTGCTATATCTTGTTCTATGCCGTTTTTTCTTGGTTTAAATCATTTAAAAAGAAGTGTTTGATGCTTGTTTTTTGGCGATCTCAAAAATCGCTGCATTGACTTCTTTTGGATGTGTCATGTTAATAACATGGCCGGCTCCCTCAATCCATACGATTTTAAGTTGGGCGTTAGGAAAGATTTTTTCCGCCATGGCCGCACTACCTGGTCTGACCAAACTGTCATCCGTACCCTGTACGATAGTGATGGGCATGGTAATTTTTGCAAATTGAGATTGCAAGTTGGCTAAGCTAGGTGCGATATCCAACACTTCAGCATTCGAATTGTACCAAGCATCAGGAATCATAAAGTTAGGTATGAAAGAAAGAAGATCATTAAACCAACGTGCTTTCGCCATGACAGGGTCTAAGTCGCCAGCTAGTATAACAATCGCTTTGATGAAATGAGGGTAATCCGCTGCAAGCTTAGGCACTAATGACCCCCCCAAGGAGTGGCCAATGAGAATGATCTTCTTTTCATTATTTTTGCGCCATACATCTTCTAATAATGGGCCCAAAAGTGCAGATTGGCTGCTTAAACTGGTTGGAAAGCGTTTGCCTGGATAACTTGAGGCTCCCCAGCCAGGACGATCAAGGGCATTAATATTAAAGCTTGATAATAGGGTGTCATCTTCAAAATACCGTGAGAAGGCTCCCCAATTTCCTGGGGTTCCATGCACAAAAACTAGACTGTCTTTATCTTGGTTCAAATTAGGCTTACTGCTTGAGACATAATGTAATTGATAACTAGGCAGAGAGATTATGTGGTTACTAATCTGATTCTGACTGACCCTTTCTGTAATCGCTTCATTACGCTTTAGTTGGTCTAATTGTTCTGTCCCTGAACAGGCACTAATAAAAATGGTGATAAGACTAATGAGCGTCAACTGCATTAATTTTGGGGTAATCATGAGTCTCCTGATGTATGTACACATATTCATGGATGTTTAGTCATAAGTTGCGATGGCACTGTGACATAAAAAAGCCTCAGAAAGTTCACTTTTGCATGAGAATCCTGAATATTTACGCATTTTAATTTTGACTATGTTGAGTGCCGAAAAAGCTGGGCGCATTTTATCAAACTCGCCATGAGGTTTGGCTTTTGAGCTTAATAAAGCGTGAAGGCAGGAGGCCAAGGTTTCGCTTAGAAAGTGGTTTATTATTAGTCAGAAATTTCTTTTTTAAACAAAAACCTATAAATAAACCAGATTATAAAACATTTGGTTGAAAGTCAGCGTATAGATTGTCATATAATGGGAACAACTTAGTCTCATACAGATAGAAATAAAATGACTCATTTAAGCGTAAATTTAAACAAAATCGGCCTGCTTAGAAACTCTCGCGGTCGTGATTATCCAAATATGGTTGAAGTGGCCAAAAAAACCTTAGAGCTAGGGGCTTTTGGAATAACGATTCATCCTCGTCCTGATCAGCGCCATGCGACTTATCAAGATGCAAGAGACTTAAAAGCCTTATTGGCGAACTACCCAGGTAAAGAACTCAATATTGAAGGCTTCCCAGATCAAACCTTTATTGATGTGGTGCTAGAAGTGGTGCCTGAACAATGTACCTTAGTACCTGATGACCCAAATCAGTTGACCTCAGATCATGGTTGGAATTTGGGCCGTGATTCTGAAACCTTAGTTCCCATTATCCAAAAAATGCAGGCTGCGGGCATTCGTGTTTGTTTGTTTATGGACCCGGATGCGAGCGCGATGAAAATGGCTAAAGATACCGGTGCTGATCGTGTTGAGCTATATACCGAAGCCTATGCGAATGCTTATGGTACTGAAGAAGTAGAGAATGTTTTAGCCGATTACAATAGCGCGGCTCAAGCGGCGGTTGATGCGGGTCTTGAGGTTAATGCAGGCCATGACCTTGACTTAGAAAATGTGAAAGCCTTGTGTGATTCTGGCTTGATAACCGAAGTCTCGATTGGTCATGCATTGACAGTCGAATCTCTCGATTTAGGCTGGAACAATGTGGTTAAGGCGTATTTAGATCGTTTGTCTTAGGTCCAAGTTACGCTTATGGCTCGTGAATATTGTGCACAATGTCATTATTTAAAAATGCAATGTATCTGTGATTTGATCCCTAAGCTGATACAACCTTTAAAAATAGTGATATTTCAGCATCCTAAAGAAGCAAAGCATGCTAAAAATACGATTAAACTGGTACAGCAAGTTTGGCCAGATGTCAGTATTATTGAGCTGCCTGAAGATGATCGAGAAAATACCACTTATTTTGATGGCATCAATGAAAACTGGCATTTACTATATCCAGGTGAATCGAGTTCAGTGTTAGAGGAGTTGTCCGAGCCTCACAAGCAAAACATAGAAGGTTTGGTACTCATTGATGCAACTTGGCGTAAGGCGTTTAAACTGCTCAACCTTTACCCTAGATTAAGTGCCTTACCAAAACTTTGTTTTGGACAAATTCCACATAGCCTATATAAAATTAGAAAAGCACCAAGTTTAGAGGCCTTATCGAGTTTAGAGGCACTGGCTTATGCCAGTCAGCTTATTAGTTCGCAGGATACGAAACCCTTGCTTGAATTTATGGTCGAAGCTCAGGCGCGTTTATGGCAGCAAAGGCCAAGCAAGCACTAAGCTCCCTTTTAAAAAGAATATGGAAACCATTATGTCTAATGATAATCAACAAACCGAAATTGAAGCGGCGGTATTAAGACGCTTATTAGCTCACCTTGATGAGCGCAAAGATGCCCAGAATATTGACTTGATGAATCTAGCTGGCTTTTGTCGCAACTGCTTAAGTAAATGGTATTTAGCTGAGCATCAAGCCCGTGATTTAGATATGGATTATGATAAAGCCCGTGAATATGTTTACGGCGAACCTTATGAAGATTGGAAACAAAAACACCAAGTGAGTGCTAGCAAAGAGCAGATGGCGAAGTTTGATCAAGTCACAAAGAAGTAATTTGGTTATCAACTAAAATTACCCCAACTCTCTTTCAATGATAGATAGGATTAGAGCCTTATATGACTCTAGCTTCACTTAAACGCTATTATTTGCCGTTGCTAATCGGGGCTTTAAGCCTAGTGATTATTGCTGCGCCAGATAAGTATCAAGCCTTATTTGCCTCGGTGGATGCAAAATATGGTGAGAGGGCAGTGAAGCGTGTGAAAACCTGGCGTGACTTGGTTGCTGAGAACCAAGATGCGAGTGAGCTGGAGAAGCTCACCCGGGTCAATGACTTTTTTAATCAAATGGACTTTGTCGATGACATTATTCATTGGGGAAAAGAAGATTATTGGGCAACGCCGGTGGAATTCTTAGGAACTATGGGAGGTGATTGTGAAGACTTTACCATAGCCAAATATTTCACCTTAAGAGAGCTTGGGATCAGTGATGATAAACTGCGTCTAGTTTATGTAAAATCCCTCAGTCTCAACCAGCATCATATGGTGCTAGCATTTTATAACAAACCCACCTCAGTCCCTGTTTTGCTTGATAATCTAGATAAGCAATTAAAGCCTGCATCAAAGCGTAGAGACCTTTTACCCATCTATTCATTTAACGCGAAAAATCTTTGGTTATCGAAAGCCAAAGGGCGTGGTGAGTTAGTGGGGGGATCTTCTCGTTTAAGCCTATGGACAGATTTAAACAAACGCTTGGAGGACTTCAATTGAAACGAATATTAATACAAGTAGGGGTATTGGCCGATAAGCTTATTAATGCCGGTACTTTGGACCATGGAGCAGCGAAATGACGTTATTTAGGCAGTTAATGTTCACCATAGTCGTGATATTTACCTTGATGTTGGTTGTGGTAATGGCGATTAACTTTAATACCACTAAGGAATACTTGGTTAATCAGCTCGCTTCGACGGCGCAAGACTCTGCGAACTCCTTGTCCATGTCCATCTCTGATTTTATGAGCATGGAAGATTACACTGCTGTTGAATCCAGTATCCTCGCTGTGTTTGACAGTGGCTATGTAGCAGAAGTAAAAGTGCATGTTTATGCAACTGATGCGCATATTGTGCGCGCCGAACCTACTCAGATTGAAGGGGTGCCGGACTGGTTTATTAATGCGATTGATTTTGATGTGCCAACTGCTAATGCCATTGTCTCAAATGGTTGGAATGAGCTGGGTCAGGTGTATATCACCGGGAATGCAGGTTACGGGTATTACCAATTGTGGATAGCCAGTGGGGAGTTGTTATTTTGGTTTGGTTTAATTGGCTTTTTGACCTTAGCGATTGGTGCAGGGACATTAAAACTGATTTTCAAACCCTTGGTTGCAGTTGAAAAACAAGCGGAGGATATCCAACAAAGACGGTTTGTGAAGATGCAGACCTTACCTAAAACCCGTGAATTAAAGCGGGTTGTAGAAGCCATGAACCGTATGGCTGATAAGTTAGAAAAAGAATTTGAAGCCGAAGCAGAAACGGCTCAGTGGCTTCAATCCCAAGCCTTTAAAGATCCGGTAAGTGGCTTAGGCAATCGACATTTTTTTGATAGTCAGGCATCCGCGCATTTTGCTGAAACGGACAGGGCAACTGATGGTCTTATTTTAATTAGCTTAATTGATCTGGCTAAACTGAATAATGAGAGGGGCTTTGAAGCGGCTGATGCGTTTATTCGTGCTTCGGCTGATCTTGTTAACTACAAGTTGGAAGAGTGTGCCAACAGCAGCACTGTCGCACGTTTATCTGGGGCTGACTTTATTGTCCTTATTCATAATATCGATTATGAGTCTCTGGCTAAACTGGTAGAAAATATCATGGCTTCACTTTATAAGTTGGTGGCAACCCAAACCACTTATTCAGAAGGTGTTGCTAACATAGGTGCTGTGATCTTGAGCGATAGCATTGAGAAGTCGAAAGCCATGGCTCAGGTTGACAGTGCGCTTCGTACTGCCAGAACCATGGGGGTTAACCAAGTAAAGGTATTTGACTTGGATGATGACAAGCAAGTGGCGATTGGACGCTTAGCTTGGAAAGACATGCTGGAATTTGCGATCGAAAATAAAGCCTTTAGATTACGTAAGCAAAAAGTCGCTCAATTAGCTGACAAGCAAATACTCTTGCATGAAGAGGTTTTCGCCAGTCTTGAATATGGCGGTAAACAATATCACGCGGGTTATTTTATCAGTTTGGCGGAGCAGTTTGATTTAGGTGATCAAATTGACCAAGTTATCATAGAGAAGGTGATTGAATTTATTGAATCAGACAGCTTGTCTAACCCGCTTACAATTAACTTATCTGCCTCAGCCTATGTTAAACCTAGCTTTATCAACTGGCTTGATAAGACACTTTCAGGGCTGTCTTTAAGTACAAAAGAAAAGCTTTGTTTTGAGATTTCTGAACAGAGTGTTTTAAACACAGAAGACAATGCGATAATTTTGGCGAAAACCTTTAAGCAGCACAAGATCAGGTTTGGCATAGATAATGTGGGTAAGCAGTTCTCGGCGTTTCAATATTTACAAAACCTGATGCCAGATTATGTCAAAGTAGATGCATCTTACACTCGTATGGCGGTCGGTAATAAATCTGAATCCTTCTTTATGCATACCCTGTGTAAAATGTTTAATTCATTACATATACAAGTGGTGGCGACAGGCGTTGAGAGTGAAAGTCAGTGGGAGATATTGCAGCGCTTCGATATCTTTGCAGGTCAGGGTTATGTGTTAGGAAGTGCGATAGATATGGATTAACTAAACCAGACAGCTAGCGTAAGTTTTTGTAAGCTAGAAAGTGTCTGGTTTGTTGCTATTAAATTAATGAGTCGTTATTGCTTGATAAGTCTGTGTCACCGATCAGGCTTTCATCATTGCCTGTGTGGATACCACGAACCCATTTACGACTAAGCAGTTTTTTCTGTGCTGCTAGCGGAAGTTCGGTAAATTGGATAATTCTTTTTTCCGTTAGCAGGTTCACCAAATCTTCAAGTACCCGCATCATCTCTGAGTCGGAGGTTTCAAGCATAGATTGAGTGTCTTGCCCATTTAGCTTTTGTTCGAGTATCTCCATTACATTTTTATCTTCTGGGGAGACTAAGGTCTTGTACTCATCCGAAGGTTTTGTAGCCACATCTATAATATTGTTTTGCTCATCAAGTTTGGCATACAACATAACTAATTCCTTGATTTATAAAAAATTTAACTGTTAGCCTAGGTAAACAAATGTACCGAGCCTATTATTTGCAGTGCATAAACCCTATTCTAGAGTAATAGAATTAGTAAAAGTAGTTTTGATTTACAGATAGAGGTATTTGATGTCAGATTCAAAGCAAGGGTCAAACAATACTCCTGCACAGCATCCCCATGTGGATGCTGAGAATACATCTGTGAAATCCAGCAGTTTAAATGATTCAATCGCAGCAACTTACGATCGTAAAGAAAGGGAAAAAAGCTTAAGTGATAAGGCAAAAAGTCCCACTGACTCGGTAGATAAAAGTATGACTGAAGATGATAAAAGTTCAGCGGATTCAAAACCTCAGTGGGACTTAACAGGTCAGGGGGTGGAGTATCCGAATCCATTACTTGATTGCTTGGTGCTGCTTAGTAAATATTTTCATAACCCCTACACAGCAGATGCTATTCGCGCTGGCCTTCCTATTACCGATGACTTGATGACACCGGAACTTTTTTCTCGCGCAGCGCGTCGCATTGGTGTCTCTACCCGTTTCGTAAAGCGAAAACTAAATAAAATATCCAGCATGGTATTACCTGTCGTCTTACTGTTAGAAGATCAAGACGCGTGTGTTTTGCTAGAAGTAAATGAACAAGATCAACAAGCAAAAATTTTTCGACCTGAATCTGGTGAAGGGGAAGTGTTTGTTAGCTTAGCGGATTTAGAATCAAGTTATACCGGCTACTGCTTTTTTATAAAACCTAAGTTTCGTTTTGATGAGAGAGCGCAAGAGAATCAATACTCAAAAAGTCATAAACATTGGTTTTGGGGGACCATCACTCGTTCTTGGCGTATTTATCGTGATGTGTTTGTCGCCTCACTGCTAATTAATTTATTTGCAGTAGCAAGTCCTCTCTTTGTGATGAATGTATATGACAGGGTCGTCCCCAACAATGCCTTTGATACGCTTTGGGTCTTAGCGGCAGGGGCGGTAGGGGTTTATTTATTCGATTTCCTACTCAGAAGCTTAAGAAGTTATTTTATCGACCTTGCTGGCAAAAAATCGGACATTCTTATTTCCGCCAATATTTTTGCTAGGGTAAACAATATTAAAATGGCCGCAAGGCCTCGCTCTGTGGGTGCCTTTGCTAAAAACCTGCAAGATTTTGAGAGTATTCGAGATTTCATCACATCAGCCAGTATTACCACTTTGGTTGATATTCCTTTTATGTTCTTGATCATTGCCATTATATGGTTAATAGGTGGCCCTGTGGCGTATATTCCTATGATTACCATCTTCTTGATCATAGGGTATAGCTTGATTATTCAGGTGCCATTGCGCCGCTCCATTGAAGAAGGGCAAAAAACAGCCTCACAGAAAAATGCTCTATTGATCGAAAGCTTAGCCAATGCCGAGTCAGTTAAACTCAATAATGCTGAAGGTGTCATGCAACAGCAATGGGAAGAATCGGTAGCCAATATTTCTACTTGGGGTGTGAAAACGCGACAGCTAGCCCAATCTTGTTCCAACTTTGCCATGGTGAGCCAACAATTAACCACGGTTGTGATGGTGATTGTGGGTGTATATCAAATCTCCGAAGGCTTAATGAGTATGGGGGCTTTGATAGCAGCCGTTATGTTAACGGGTCGTGCGCTGGGGCCTATGGCGCAAGTGGCGGCATTAGCGACGCGCTACAATCAAGCCAAGTCTGCATTTGTCTCTATTAATGAGATTATGAGTTCCCCGGTTGAGCATGCTGATGATGTGAAATATGTACACCGTCCTCAATTTGAAGGTGAGTTCCAGTTCGATACAGTGACGTTTGCGTACCCTGAGCAAGAACAAGCTGCGATTAGTAATATCAGCTTTACCATTAAAAAAGGGGAAAAGGTTGGCATTATTGGACGGATTGGCTCAGGTAAATCGACCATAGGCAAGATAATGACGGGCTTGTATGAGCCTATGGATGGAGCGGTGCGGGTAGATGGCGTCGATGTTAGACAAGTTAACCCGACAGACTTACGTCGTAATATTGGATCTGTGTCACAGGACGTTAGCCTTTTTTATGGCTCAATTAAGGACAATATTGTACTGGGTGTGCCTTATGTTGAAGATGAAGCCATCATTCGAGCGGCGAACTTATCTGGCGTGTCTGAGTTTGCTAACCGTAAGCCAAGCGGCTTAGATAGCATGGTCGGAGAGCGAGGTATGCTTTTATCAGGTGGGCAAAGACAAAGTATTGCGATAGCAAGAGCCTTGTTATTTGACCCTTCAATTTTGATCCTGGATGAACCGACAGCTTCCATGGATAACACCACTGAAACCCGGATGAAAAGGCGTTTGCAGGCGGGGGTAAAAGACAAAACCTTGATTCTGATTACTCACAAATCGTCCATGTTAGATATGGTGGATAGATTGATTGTGATGGATAACGGTCGCATGATTGCAGATGGACCAAAAGCCCAGGTGCACGAAGCATTGCGCCAAGGGAAACTTAAGGTAAGTTAATTAACTATGAGTAAAACAAATATATCTCAAGCGGATCTTGCCTACTCCTCTAATTATAATGCGGCGCTTATGCTGAAAACCCCAAGGGGTGGCCGTATTATTTTATGGAGTATTCTTGTTTTTGTGATCTTTGGTGGACTGTGGGCAAATTATACCAAGTTAGACGAAGTCACTGTGGGTGAAGGGAAAGTCATTCCTTCAAGTCAGGTGCAAATTGTCCAAAACCTTGAAGGCGGTATCCTTAAAGAAATACATATAGAAACTGGTGATAATGTCGAGCGTGATCAGCTATTGATGACAATCGAAAACACCGCCGCCGTGTCTTCATTGCGTGAACAACAGGCTGAGGGGATTAACTTAGCTGTTCGTGCTGCTAGATTGAAGGCTGAGTCGGGTGGAGACACACCAAGTTTTGATGCGGATTTACGCGCACTTTACCCAGAAGTGGTGGAGAGGGAGCTGCGTCTTTATCAAAACCGATCTGAATCTTTAAGTACGAATCAATTTGTTTTTGAGCAACAAGTGGCGCAAAAGCAGCAAGAAATTATTGAACTTTCAGCCAAGCTTGATAACTTGAGAACCAGCTATGAACTGGCTCAAGAAGAGCTTAGCCTGACCCGTCCTGCCTTTGAGCAAGGGGCCGTTTCTAGAGTTGAGTTATTGCAGTTAGAGCGTCAAGTTAACCAGATGGAAGGGGATATGAAAGCCAGTCAATTAGCCCTTCCTCGGGCTGAGTCCTCTTTGGTCGAAGCAAAAACAAAACTATTAGAAAGCAGCGCTAAATTTCGAGCAGAAGCCCAAGAAGAATTAACGAAAGTACAAACCACCCTAGATAAAATTAAAGAGGCCAGTGTTTCTTTGGAAGATAAGGTATTAAGAACCCAGGTAAGGTCCCCTGTAAAAGGGATTGTGAAGCAGCTTCAAATCAATACGGTAGGGGGGGTTATTCAGCCCGGACAGAGTTTGGTGGAAATCGTGCCATTAGAAGACTCCCTATTGATTGAAGCCAAAATACGCCCTGAAGATATTGGCTTTATCAAACCTGAATTAGTTGCGATTGTTAAGTTGTCTGCTTATGACTTTGCTATCTATGGGGGGCTTAATGCACAGGTAGATAACATCAGTGCTGACACCATCATTGATGAAGAGGGGAACAGTTTTTATCTGGTAAGAGTCAGGACAAACAAAAGTTACCTAGGCACAGAAGAAAACCTTTTACCCATTATTCCTGGTATGCAAGCGACGGTTGATGTCATAACCGGTAAGAAAAGTTTGTTAGATTACTTGTTTAAGCCCATTTTAAAGGCCAAACAGAATGCACTGAGGGAAAGGTAAGTTATCAATTCATAACAATACTCTTGTCTAACCCATTCATTTTGAAACGAAAATTAACACTATTACATTCGATGGAACGTAGAATAGCAAGCAGGTAAAAATGGTTTGAAAGCAGGTAGCCAATTGAAAATAGTGTGTTGGAATACGGACCCCGTTGTGATTGCCCATTGGCAAAAAGTGGTTCCAAATCAATATGAAATTGTTCTAGTGAATTCGCTTAACGAGGCGCAAATGTCACTGGCTGAGCTTGATATGGGCTCATCATTTTGCTTTATCCACCTACCTGATGATGGCTTTAGCATTATGGTTGAACATGTGGTCATGATTCGAAATTTATTTCCCCAGCTTAAGATTCTCGCCTTTCCAAATCAGACTAGTCAGACGGCAGCACTTAGAATGTTTTCTCAAGGGGTAAACGGCCAGTGCGCCCCCTTTATTGGTAACGAGCAATTGGACTTGGTGATGTCGGTCGTGTCCTCGGGAGAAATTTGGGGCGGTAAGACTTTTATTGAAAACTTGATTAATGAATCTGCTCGCAGCGCTTCAATGAAAGCGGAATCGATTAATCAGGGTAAACGACGTGGAGATGATAAACGTCTTAAAAATGATGCTATTTTGGCAAGCTTAAGTCAGCGAGAAATGGATGTCGCAAAGCTCGTGGGACAAGGGTTGAATAACAAAAAAATTGCACAAGAACTCGATATTACCGATCGCACTGTTAAAGCACACCTCACTGCTATTTTTAAAAAATTGACCTTAAAAGACAGACTCTCTGTGGCGCTTTTGGTGCAAAACTCCTCTCATCATATTTAAATAGTGCATAAGCTTCACGACGTTATGACCTATTGCTGCTACAAATTGGAACCAATAAATAGAATTAAAAGATAAAAGCCCACTTATCTATATCTACAAATAAGCACACCTGTTCCAAGGTATGAATAAGGTGTTTGAAAACCTCACCTCGTCTTCACTTATCTCTCTTTTAACCCTTCTTTTTGCCCTGTTTTAATCCTCTTTTCATTTATGGCTTAACAATTGCATTTTTTTGATGCAAGCAGGTTTTTGGCTGTGCATTGCTCATTCTTGAGATCTAATTAAAGAATAGGGTTATTGCGCCTAGGAGATGAAAAGTGACAGAACTGACTGTAATGCTAATTGATGATGAGCCTGCTAGGGCGGCTATTGTCGAGCAGGCGCTGACAGATAATGGTTATCAGGTTATTAGGCGGCTTGAAAACACCCAAGGCCTTAATCAGGCTGTGACTAAATATCAACCGGATATTGTCATCATAGATATAGATAGCCCAGATAGGGATACCTTAGAAAATATGTCTCGTCTTACTAATGATAACCCAAGGCCAATTTTGATGTTTTCTGAGCAGGAGGATCTTGAGCATATGGAGGCAGCAATCAGAGCGGGGGTGAGTGCTTATATTGTAGACGGGCTGCAAACCAATCGAGTTAAGCCGATTGTGCAGGTGGCAGTGGCTCGTTTTCGGGAGTTTCAAGCCCTTAGAAATGAATTAGAGTCGGTGAAAACTCAGCTTGAAGATAGAAAGCTAATTGAAAAGGCAAAAGGCCTAATTATGAAGAGCCAAGGTTGTGATGAAGCGGCTGCTTATCAGGCGTTAAGAAAGTTGGCTATGGATAGAAGTCAACGGATGGCCGAGGTTGCAAAGAATGTCATTGCCGTGATGGATTTGATGGGAGAAATAAAGTGATTGAAGTAGACAGTAAAGGGCCAAAAAAAATGACAGATATTAATATTGGCTTTATTCCTCTTATTGATTGTGCACCATTTGTTATTGCCAAAGAAAAAGGTTTTTTTGAAGCACTGGGTGTGAGCGTTAAGCTGCATAAGGAGGCTTCTTGGGCCAGTATTCGAGATAAGGTCGCATTCAAGGTGCTAGATGGTGCGCACATGTTAGCTGCCATGCCAATTGCTACAACGTTAGGAGTCGGGGTGATTAAATCATTACTCAAATCCCCCATTAAAGCTCCAATGCAAACGGGGTTTACTGTCAGTCAAAATGGCAATGGTATTACGGTTTCAAATCTTTTGTATGAACAGATGAGTCACTATGCGAATCATGGGGTGGAAATTCGAAATGGTACTGGGTTGCGCCGTCTATTAAAGGATAAACCAGAGCAAAGTATTCGTTTTGCCAGTGTGTTTCCCTATTCGTCCCATACTTATCAACTCAGGGATTGGCTTTCAAGGGCAGGCATAGATGCAGATAGAGATGTACAAATTCTGGTGATTCCACCCACTAAAATGATTAGTCATCTTATTAAAGGCGAGATTGATGGTTATTGTGTTGGCGAACCTTGGAACAGCTTAGCAGTTCAACAAGGCGTTGGTCATATGTTGCTGACAGGTTATGACCTTTGGGGAAGCACGCCAGAAAAAGTCTTTGCGGTTAATTCTCAATGGCAAGATGAAAATCAAGCAACCCATCTCAAACTTATTAATGCCTTACATCAGGCATGTGCTTGGGTTGATGAGGCGGCGAATCAAGAAGAGTTGTTGTCCATCTTGGCTAAACCAGAATATTTAGACTGTGACTCGGATGGACTAAGGTATGGCTTTAACGCGGTCAAACCGGCGGGAGATTTTGCTTGGCCTAAAGAGGCCTATCAAACCTTTTCTGGTGCTAGGGTAAATCGCCCCAATCCTGAGTATGCTTTATGGCTAATGTCTCAGATGGTTCGTTGGCAAGAGTTAGGTCAACAATTTGAGGTGACTGAAGTCATCAACCAAGTATGCCGTCAAGATTTATATTTTAAAGCCCTAGGGCTTACTGAAGGCAACTCTCTTTATGAAGATGCAACCTTTAATGCAAAAAGGTGGTTTGAGAGCTCTTTGGCTGGACAAACCATGATTCATCCAGATGGTTTAGAAAAGGGGCTAATCTACTAACGCTATATTCGTGTGCATCTGACGATAATAAAAATCACTTATAGTGCATTTTCTTCTTGATAACGGGCCTATAGTGACTAAAAAATAAGGCTAAAACTGAACTTTATAATAGAAAACAGTTGTTTAAGATTTTTGGCATGGTAAGTGCTTTATCAATATCAAGAGATTAATTTAATGTTATTAAGAAGTTAACGACGATTTCACGATAACAAACAGCCAGCATAGTTTTACTAAGAGCTTTGTATGGCACCCATTAAAGATGATGGGATTAAAGGCAAAGGCGCCAGTAATACTTAATTTATTTTAGGTATTGCTCGCGCCTTTTTTGTTGTCCAAATTTTAGAAAATAATAGGAAGTAAAGTATGTACAAAGCATCTAGAGTCACACTAACTACTCCCAAAAGCTTTCCATTAAAAGCGGTTAAGGCGGCGTTATTCTCCGCTGTATTACTGCCTTCCTTGTCGCTTGCGAGCAGCATAGGCGACCCAGAAAAAGAAGATTTAAAGTTTGGTTTTATCAAACTCACGGACATGGCGCCTTTGGCAATCGCCTATGAAAAGGGTTATTTCGAAGATGAAGACCTTTATGTCACTTTAGAAGCACAGGCAAACTGGAAAGTTTTGTTGGATAGGGTCATTGATGGTGAGCTTGATGGTGCACATATGTTAGCGGGTCAACCTTTAGGTGCAACCTTAGGTTATGGCACACAAGCTGACATTATTACGGCTTTTAGTATGGATCTAAACGGGAATGGCATCACAGTTTCAAATGAGATATGGCAACAAATGAAGCAGCATTTAACGAAAGATGCTGCAGGTAAATACCATCATCCTATTAGTGCCAGTGCTTTGAAGCCTGTGATAGAAGATTACAAAGCCCAAGGTAAGCCATTTAATATGGGAATGGTATTCCCCGTATCAACTCATAACTATGAACTTAGGTATTGGTTAGCCGCAGGTGGTGTGAACCCTGGGTTTTATGCACCGGCTAAGGGGGATATTAGTGGACAAATTTCGGCAGATGCCCTGTTATCGGTAACACCGCCACCGCAAATGCCAGCAACCATGGAGGCCGGAACCATTTATGGCTATAGCGTGGGTGAACCTTGGAATCAGCAGGCCGTTTTTAAAGGGATTGGTGTGCCCGTTGTGACAGATTATGAGATTTGGAAAAACAACCCTGAGAAGGTATTTGGGGTCAGTAAAGATTGGGCAGATAAATATCCGAATACCCATCTACATGTGGTGAAAGCCTTGATTCGTGCCGCGAAATGGTTAGATGAGGATAATAACGCTAACCGTAAAGAAGCCGTAGAGATCTTATCCCGTAGTGAATACGTTGGGGCTGATTACGATGTTATTGCCAACAGTATGACAGGTACCTTTGAATATGAAAAAGGTGATGTGCGAGAAGTGCCTGATTTTAATGTGTTTTTCCGCTATAACGCCACCTACCCTTATTATAGCGATGCTATTTGGTACCTCACACAAATGCGCCGCTGGGGCCAAATTGATAGCTTTAAACCAGATGCCTGGTACATGGATATGGCGAAGAAGGTTTATCGTCCAGATATCTATGCACAAGCGGCTCAATCTTTAATTGAAGATGGAGTGATGGCTGCATCTGACTTTCCAGACTTTAAAACTGAGACAGGCTTTAAGCCAGAGCAGAGTGAGTTTATCGATAATCTAAGTTATGACGGACGCTATCCGAATAAATACCTAGAAAGTTTAACAATCGGACTGAAAGGTTCTCAAACCCCTTAATCTAATGTGAACTTGACCTCACCCTTTGTTGGGTGAGGCCTGATGTTATAGCACCACCTTATTTGCGTTTTAAAAAGTGAGAACCGAATGAATACGTCTCTTTCTAAATCTGAGTCTAAACAAAGTGCATTAATTGCTGTGAAGCGAATTTATGATGCCATATCCATTAAGTCTATTTTATTGCCCTTGTTAGGAAGCTTACTGTTTGTTGTTTTTTGGCATGTTGGGGCCGCTAAAATTGATACCTCATTAGGTGTTTTTCCAGGCCCAGGTGTTGTTTATCAGCAATGGCAAAGTTTGGTTGATGATCATGTGAGGGAGCGGGGTAAGGAGGTTGCTTTTTATGAAAGGCAAGAAAAGCGCCATGCTAAGAAATTAGCGAAAGATCCTAGTTATGTCGCTAAAACGCGGCCTTATACGGGTAAACCAACCTTTTTTGATCAAATAGGTACCAGCTTATATACAGTCGTTGCAGGTTTTGCTTTGGCGTCTTTAATTGCTATACCTTTGGGGATATTAATTGGTCTAAATTCCTCTATCTACAGTGCGCTAAATCCTATTATTCAAATATTTAAACCGGTTTCTCCGTTAGCTTGGTTACCTCTTGTCACCATGGTAGTCAGTGCAACTTACGTGAGCGCGGACCCCATGTTTTCTAAATCATTTTTAACTTCCATGTTTACTGTGACCCTGTGCTGTATGTGGCCGACACTCATCAATACGGCAGTGGGGGTTGCTGCTATAGATAAAGATTTACTCAATGTTTCTAAGGTATTGCGCCTTAATTGGTTAACTCATGTCAGAAAAATTGTTGTGCCGTCTTCCATTCCTATGATGTTTACCGGATTAAGGTTGTCTCTAGGGATTGCTTGGATGGTATTGATCGCCGCTGAAATGCTGGCGCAAAACCCAGGGTTAGGTAAGTTTGTTTGGGATGAGTTTCAAAATGGCAGCTCTAACTCGTTAGGTCGCATTATGGTGGCTGTGCTCATGATAGGGTTTATCGGTTTTGTATTGGATCGCGCCATGCTTTCTCTGCAAAAAATGGTGTCTTGGGATAAGAGTCAGGTGCTTAGATAAATTCTTAGTGATAAACGTGAGTTAGATAAGAGATTTATTCATTTTAATTGAGGTTACAAGATGCAAACCCATTTGGATATTAGTCAAGTTTCCATGTCCTTTCCTACCGATAAGGGCAGTTTTAAAGCCTTAGATCAGGTCTCATTAAAGATTAACAAGGGCGAATTTGTCTCTCTGATTGGTCACTCTGGTTGTGGTAAATCGACAGTACTTAACTTGGTAGCAGGATTATACGATGCAACCGAAGGGGGCATTGTCTTAGATGGTAAAGAGGTTAATGGTCCTGGGCCTGAGCGTGCGGTTGTGTTCCAAAATCATTCGCTTTTGCCTTGGTTAACCAGCTATCAAAATGTTGAATTAGCCGTAAAACAGATTTTTTCAGGCAAAAAGACGAAACAAGAGATGCATGACTGGATTATGCACAATCTTGAGTTAGTGCATATGACCCATGCTAAAGATAAGCGACCAGATGAAATTTCTGGCGGCATGAAACAAAGGGTCGGTATTGCAAGAGCGTTGGCAATGGAGCCCAGTGTGCTCTTGTTAGATGAACCTTTTGGTGCGCTTGATGCCTTGACGCGTGCACACCTGCAAGACTCTCTGATGCAAATTCAAAAACAGCTGAATAACACTGTCATTATGATTACGCATGATGTGGATGAGGCTGTGCTTTTATCCGATCGTATTGTCATGATGACAAATGGTCCAGCAGCAACGGTGGGTGAAATATTGGATATTGATCTTGATAGGCCAAGAGACCGTTTAGCCCTTGCTAATGATCCGCAATATACGGACTACCGTTCTCAGGTTCTAACTTTTTTATACGAAAAACAAAACAAGGTTGAACCCATGTTTCAAACAGGTACAGATAACGATGAAAAGGCAGATGCAAAAAAAGCGTCATAACGATTTTGCTGTGAATACCTTTGAGAAGTGATGTTTAGCCGTTGGGAGGAATAATGAGCCAAAGTGAAGCACCTCAGTCGCCATTCGCTAAGCAAAAGTTAGTGATTATTGGTGCGGGTATGGCAGGTAGTAAACTTGCTCATGCCATGGCAATCGAGCATGGCGATCAATACCAAGTAACACTCATAGGTGAAGAAGCGCAGGTTGGCTACAATCGCATTATGCTGTCTTCATTATTAGCGCAAGAAGTCAGTGAAGACGATATCGGTTTAGTGGATCTTGATGCAATGACTCAAAGTGGTGCACTCATTATTGCTTCTGATCCTGTGATAGACATAAACCTTTCTCAAAAGCATTTAAACTTACAAAGTGGTAGGGAAATTAGCTTTGATAAGCTTGTTTTTGCAACGGGAGCAAGAGCAAGAAAACTAGATGTTCCAGGTGTGAATTGCGTTAATGTGACCCAGTTTAGAGATTTATCTGATGTGGCTTTTATGTCAAAAATTCAAGAAAAATCAGAGGTTTGTGTCATAGGTGCAGGTCTTCTCGGGTTAGAGGCTGCTGTCGGTATGGCCAAACGCGGTCATCAGGTTTCTATGGTTCATAGGGCTGACTATATTTTAAATCGCCAGTTAGATAAAGACTCGGCACACTTGTTGCAGAAAAGCTTAGAGAAAAATAGCTTAGAGAAACGTAGCTTAGATAAAAGCAGCTTAGAGAAAATAGGCATTCGCTTTCATTTAGGCTCTGCGCCAACCGAGTTTGTTTCAACTAACGCTGACGCAAATGCAAAGATTGAAGCGGTTAAGCTAGCATCAGGTAAATTGATTAAAACAGATTTAGTGATACTTGCCACTGGGATCAAACCAGAAGTTGAGCTTGCAAAGGCTGCAGGACTCACGGTGAATAAAGCGATTTGCGTTAATCAAGTGATGCGCACCTCCCATCAGGATGTCTTTGCCTTAGGCGAGTGCAGTGAGTTTGAACAGGTAACTTTTGGCTTAGTCGCCCCAATTTGGCAGCAGTTCGATGTTTTGGTGGATCATTTAACGCAAAAACAGAGTCGATTCAAAATAGAAGCTGTTGCAACCAAGTTAAAAGTGTCTGGCATTAATTTATTTTCTGCGGGTGAAGTGAATAGCGATTCCTCATCCGAGTCTATTACTTATCGTGATAGCGCTCAAAATCAATACCGAAAACTGGTCATCAAAGAAGGTGTGCTAGTCGGTGCAATATTATATGGCAACGTCGCCGATGCTAGCTGGTATTTCCAGCTGATTCAAAATAAAACCAAAGTATCAAAGATCTTAGATCAACTGGTTTTTGGCGAAGCCTATTGTCATGCTTTAGTCCAAGGTGCTTAACCGCACTCTCATCCAGTTATCTCTTTGATTTTTTGCCGTTAAGTACGGCATCCGCGAAGGGTATCATGATGAATAAGAATACAAATTTAGAGGTTACACAAAACTTAGCTGAGTCTAATCCAAGTGCTAGCACCCATATTGTCGTGGTGGGTAATGGCATGGTGGGACATCATTTTGTTGAGCAGCTCATTCAGCATGAAGGCGCTAACTATTGTCAGGTAAGTGTATTTGGTGAAGAGTCTCATATTGCCTACGACAGAGTGCATTTAAGTGAGTATTTTACTGGTAAAGATGCTCAAGATTTGGCATTAACGGATGCTGACTTTTACCAGCGGAATCGCGTTGATTATTACGCTAATCAAAAAATTATTGAGATAGATCGCTCCCATAAAAAAGTCATCACTGAAAGTGGCGAATCTTATTCTTATGACAAGCTGGTGCTTGCGACTGGCTCTTATCCTTTTGTCCCCCCTATTGATGGTCATAAACGTGCTAATACCTTTGTTTATCGTACCTTAGAAGACCTTGATGCTATTCGTGATTGCGCTAAAAATGCCAAAGTAGGAACTGTGGTTGGTGGTGGTTTATTGGGTTTAGAAGCGGCGAATGCGATAAAGAATTTAGGCCTAGAAACCCATGTTGTTGAATTCGCTCCAAGGCTCATGCCAGTTCAGTTGGATGAGCAAGGCGGTAATTTGCTTAAAAGCATGATTCAAGAGCTTGGCGTAAAAGTGCATGTGGCCACAGGAACGCAAAATATTGTAGAGGGTGAGCAGTGCTTTCATCGAATGAATTTTTCCGAAGATGGAAAGGAGTATCTAGAAACCGATTTGATCGTTTTTTCTGCCGGTATTCGTCCACAAGACGCTTTAGCAAAATCGTCAGGGTTAGTGCTGGGTGAGCGTGGTGGTATTCAAGTGGATAGCCATTGTTTAACCAGTGACAAGGATATTTATGCCATAGGTGAGTGTGCTCTTTATGAAGGTCGTATTTATGGTCTTGTTGCTCCTGGTTACAACATGGCAAAAGCGGCGTTAGATCATGTATTAAAGCAAGGTAAGCTTGAGTTTAAAGGGGCTGATATGAGTACCAAACTCAAATTGCTAGGGTGTGATGTGGGCTCTATTGGGGATGCCCATGGACAAGCACCGGGTTCAAAAACCATTGTTTTCCAAGATGGCATGCAAGGCTGCTATCGTAAAATGGTGGTCAATCAAGATGCGACTAAGCTCTTAGGCGCCGTCTTGGTGGGAGATAACGCGAGTTACGATACCTTATTGCAGTATTACCTTAATGACATTGATCTACCAAGCCAAGCTGAATCTCTCATTTTACCTGTTTCTGATGGTGCTTCACCTGCGTTAGGTGTGGATGCTTTACCAAGCACGGCCTCAATCTGTAGTTGTCTGAATGTGACTAAAGCTGATATCAGCCAAGCCGTTGCCAAAGGAGCCTTATCCCTTGCTGATGTCAAAGCTGTCACCAAGGCCAGTACGGGTTGTGGTGGTTGTGCGGCGTTAGTCAAAAATGTGGTGGATAACGAATTATTGGCCTTGGGTGTTGAAGTAAGCACAGATATTTGCGAGCACTTTGCCTATACCCGTCAAGATTTATATAACCTGATTAAAGTTGAATCTATTAAGAGCTTTGATGAGTTACTAGAAAAGCATGGTAAAGGACAGGGTTGCATTGTTTGTAAGCCGCTAGTTGGCAATATCTTAGCCAGTGTTTGGAATGACTATGTACTCAAAAAAGAGCATGTCACCTTACAAGATACGAATGACAGATACCTAGCCAATATGCAAAAGGATGGCACTTATTCGGTGGTGCCAAGAATCCCTGGAGGTGAAATTACACCCGAAAAACTTATTGTGATTGGTGAAGTTGCTAGAGACTACAAGCTCTATACCAAGATAACCGGAGGTCAAAGAATCGATTTATTTGGTGCTCATTTAAATCAGCTACCTGATATTTGGGACACCTTAATTAAGGCTGGATTTGAGACAGGCCAAGCCTATGGAAAATCTGTGCGCACAGTAAAGTCTTGTGTTGGCAGTACTTGGTGTCGATTTGGTGTGAATGACAGCATGACAATGGCGATCGATATTGAAAATCGATACAAGGGATTGCGAGCGCCTCACAAATTAAAATTTGCAGTGTCTGGTTGTACGCGAGAGTGTGCCGAGGCGCAAAGCAAAGACATCGGCATTATTGCAACAGAAGGGGGGTGGAACCTTTATGTGTGCGGTAATGGTGGCATGAAGCCACGACATGCGGACTTATTCGCCACGGATTTAACGGATAAAGAACTGGTGCAGTATATCGATAGAATCTTGATGTTTTATGTGAAAACCGCCGATAGGTTGCAGCGTACTTCGGTTTGGATGGATGGCCTTGAAGGCGGTCTTGATTACCTTAAGTCGGTAGTGATTGATGACAGTTTAGGACTGGCGCAAGAGTTAGAAGATCAAATGGCCTTGATTGTTGATACCTTCCAATGTGAGTGGAAAACCACGCTCGAAGATCCGCAAGCGGTGAAAGCCTTTAGGCATTTTGTGAATCACGATGGTGTGGATGAGCAAGTTGTCTTTGTTGAAGAACGAGACCAAATTCGCCCAGCGACTCAGTCTGAAAAAAACCACTTAATCGCCAAAGCCAGTTAAGGAGAAACGTATGTCATTCAATTGGAAAACAGTCTGTAAGCAAGAAGACCTTATTGAGGGTGTGGGTGTGGCGGCTTTATTTGAAGGTGAGCAAGTGGCTATTTTCTACCTTCCTAAACTTGATCCTCAGGTTTTCGCCATAGCTAATTGGGACCCGATCGCAAAAGCCAATGTATTATCTCGCGGGATAGTCGGTTCGATAGAGGGCAAGCTGGTGGTTTCAAGCCCTCTTTATAAACAGCACTTTGAATTAAGTTCGGGTCAATGCCTTGAAGAAGACATTGTGATTCCTTGTTGGCAAGTCAGTCTTGAAAACGGTGAGGTTAAGTTGGCGAGTTAAGCCTATCCACTTTTTAGGGTAAGCATAAGTGTTGAGGCTAAAACAGAATGTTGTTTTAGCCTCTAACGCGTGAGTCGATTTATGAGCTTAGTTCGTTTAGGAGAAAGCATATGCCAGCAAAAGAAATGAAAACCACCTGTCCTTATTGTGGGGTAGGTTGTGGTCTTAAACTCAGTACCGATATCAATGAGCAGGGTGAATGTCTACCTGTGTCAGGCGATGAAACACATCCTGCAAATTTTGGCAGTTTGTGCGTAAAAGGCAGTAACTTATCGCAGACTTTGGTGCCAGATGGTCGCCTCTTAACCCCTTATGTTGATGGTAAAGAGACCGATTGGCATACGGCTGTTGATGAAGCCGCAGAGAGAATTAAAGCCATAGTTGCGAAGCATGGCCCAGATACCTTTGCGTTTTATTTATCAGGCCAGATACTGACCGAAGATTATTATGTGGCTAACAAGCTTGCTAAGGGCTTTATTGGGACAGCGAATGTTGATACTAACTCACGCCTTTGTATGGCATCTGCGGTTGTGGGCTATAAACGCGCTTTTGGCTCTGACACAGTACCCTGTAATTATGAGGATTTAGAAACCTGTGATCTTTTGATTATGGTGGGTTCTAATGCCGCTTGGACTCACCCTGTTTTGTATCAGCGTATTGTCGCGGCGAAAAAGTTAAGACCTTGGATGAAGGTGGTGGTGATTGATCCTAGAAAAACCGCAACTTGTGATATTGCTGATCTACATCTAGCCATTACACCTGGTAGTGATGCAGCGATCTTTTCCTATTTGTTAGTGGCAAGTGCTGATACTAAGCATTTAGACACAGCTTATATTGATCAGTTTACGAATGGTTTTGAAGGCTGTATTGCAAACGCCAGAAAGGTGACGCCAGACCTAAAGAGTACAGCAGAGTTTTGTGGTATAGCCGCTGATGATCTTGAGTTATTAGTGCAACTTTGGTGTAGCAAGGAAAAAACAGTCAGCTTTTATTCTCAGGGAGTGAATCAATCTGCAACGGGTGTTGATAAATCTAATGCCATTATTAATTGCCATTTGGCCACAGGTCGTCTTGGTAAAGAAGGGATGGGTCCTTTCTCTATTACAGGCCAGCCTAATGCAATGGGGGGAAGGGAAGTCGGTGGCCTTGCTAACCAGTTAGCAGCGCATATGGATTTTGCGACGCCAGGCGCTATCGATCTGGTAAAAGATTTTTGGCAAGCGCCTAATATGGCGAAAGAGAATGGTCTAAAGGCGGTCGATTTATTTAAACAAATGGAAGAGGGTAAGGTTAAAGTGGTGTGGATTATGTCCACAAACCCTATGGTGAGCTTACCTGATACGGCGCAGGTTCAGAGTGCATTAGAAGCTTGTGATTTGGTTATTGTCAGTGATATTCAAGCCAGCACTGACACTTCAAAATTTGCAGATATTTTACTGCCAGCAACAGGCTGGAGTGAAAAAGATGGCACAGTCACTAACTCAGAACGTTGTATTTCTCGACAACGAGGCATCTTGCCTGCACCAGGTGAGGCGCGCCATGATTGGCAAGCAATTTGTGATCTGGCTAAAGCATTGGGTTTTGCTTCTGGCTTTAGTTATCGAGCACCCCATGAGATTTTTGCCGAGCATGCGGCCTTGTCTTGCTTTAAAAACAATGGCAAACGAGACTTTGATATTGGCCATTTCAGTCAGATAAATCAGCAAGAATATGATGCTTTATTGCCAGTGCAATGGCCTGTCCCTAAAGGACGGCCAGAAGGAACTAAAAGAATGCTAACCGATGGTCGTTTTTATACACCAAATAAGAAAGCTAATTTCATTAGTATTACTCCGCAAAAGCCTGTCCTTAAGGTTACTCAAGACTTTCCTTATTTGCTTAATACTGGCCGTATACGAGATCAATGGCACACTATGACGCGTACGGGGAAAACAGATAAATTGTCACGCCATATTGATCAACCTTATTTAGCTATCTCGCCAAAGGATGCGCAAACGCTTAATTTAGTCGAAAAGCAGGTCGTGTCTGTGGCGAATGAGTTAGGTAGACTTTTTTTAAGGGTGAAAATCAGTGAGGATCAAAAACAAGGGCAAGTTTTTGCGCCAATTCATTGGACAGCTGCTTATGCGAGTAATGCGGTAGTGTCACGATTAGTCCAACCTGTGGTTGATCCCTTATCTGGTCAACCTGAGTCAAAAATAGGACGGGTTAACATTGAGTCGAAAACAGATTTGACCTATGGCTTTGTCATTCTTAATCAAGATTTGAAAAGTGCTGTATTTGATGAAAAAGCGATGGAATATTGGTGTCAGATACCTCTTAAGCAAGGTATACGCTATGAGCTCGCTTTTTCTGGACAGCATAATCTTGCTGCTATGGCGAGGGAGTTACTGACTAAAACAGCAATTGACGCTCATCAAGGGCAATGGCTTGAATATGAAAACCCGATTAATCAGAGCAAGCGTTATGCTTATTTAATTGATGATGTCGTGCAAGCCGTGTTCTATTTTTCACCTAATTGTGAATTAGTTGATACCGCTTGGTTGGTAGATCTTGTAGAATCCGCATCTAAAGTTACAGCGCAAGAAAGATCGGCTATTTTGGTTGGTCGTCTTGCCAATATTGAAGATAAGGGCAGCTTGATTTGCTCTTGTTTTGATGTGGGTGAAAAACAAATACGCCTTGCAATTAAAGCGGGTGATACTGACCTTGTTAGTTTAGGAAAACGTTTGAAGTGCGGCACCAATTGTGGCTCATGCGTACCAGAAATTAATGCATGTTTAATCGCAGATTCTCTAGCGGTTACTAGTGAATAAAGAAAATAGGAAAACACCTTTAATGAGTGCTGAGTTTGTCGAATTTATCAAAATTCTTGGAAAAGGACGCCATGGTTCTAGAAGTTTAACTGAGCAGGAAGCTGAAAAGGCAATGGATTTAATCCTGCAAGATGTGGTCAAACCAGAACAAATGGGTGCTTTTTGGATGTTGATTCGTATTCGAGAAGAAACGGTTGCCGAAGCTGCGGGTTTTACGCGATCGATTCGTAAAAAATTGGCACCTCAAGTCGACATAAAGCCTGATTTAGATTGGCCTGTGTATGCCGGTAAACGTAATGAGCTGCCATGGTTTTTGCTGGTGGCGATTGCTTTGTCTCAATCTGGCGTGAAGGTCTTTATGCATGGCCATAGCTTTCCAGAAGAATCACGTATTTATGTCGATAAAGTGCTTAATTTCTTAGGGCTTGAACAGGCTCAAAATTTCGCACAAGCGCAAACACAAATAGAAAGCCAAAATTTTGCTTATCTTTCCCTAGATAAAATCTCAACTCAGCTCACTGACCTGATGGAGCTAAAGCGCTTGTTAGGTTTACGTTCCCCTGTGAATACCTTGGTTCGATTGATGAATCCGCTAGCGGCTGAACACAGTGTGCATGGTGTATTTCACAAAGGGTACGATGAGACTCATATCGAAGCCGCTAAAGTGCTAGAAGATAAGTCAGTGTTGGTTTTTCGAGGCGGTAATGGTGAAGCCGAAGTAAACCCTGAAAGAGATGTAAGCTTGGCTTTTCTAAAAGAGAAGCAGGTTAGCTGGAGTCAGTGGCCTAAATCGAGTCAGCAACATGTTAGGCAAAAAGATAATCTAGATTTAACTCGTATGCTAGACCATTGGTCGGGTGACACAGTCGATAGCTTTGGTGAGCAGGCAATTATGCAAACCATGGCATCTGTATTGGCATTGATGAGTGGTGAGTTAGATCAAGAAAAGAACGTAGTTAAAGCTAAGATTATTTGGCAGCAGAGAAACAAGTTAGCATTTAGCGCCTTATTAGCCGCTAGCTCTAACTAAGAGGGTATTTAAGCAAGATGAGCATTTCTGTCTTAGGCGTTATATTGGCGGGTGGTCAAGCTAGCCGCATGAAGTATGTGGCTAAAGGTTTAACTCGTTATAAAGATAGGCCGCTCATTGAATATGCTTTAAAGAGTTTTGAAACGCTTGCGGATCATACTCTGATAAATGCGAATAAAGATATTAAGGCTTATCAAAATTTTGGTGTTAAGGTTTTTACTGACCAAGCTGATTACCTTGATAAGGGGCCATTAAGCGGTGTGCTTGCTAGCTTGCTACAAGCCCAAGCCTTAAGTGTTAGCCATGTATTAATAAGCCCTTGTGATACACCGCTTGTTACCCAAGCAGTTTTCGAGCGTCTAAAACTAGCAGCAGAGCAAGAGCCTGAAAGCGTTTTTTATATTGAAAGTGACTCGGGCATTCAGCCTTTACATGCTATATTACCTGTCGCTGGTGTGGCTGATAAGTTAAAGCAGTATTTGAAGAGTGAAGCGAGAGTGATGTTTTTTTATCGTCAACTAGGTGCAAAAGCGGTTTATTGGCAAGATGAAAGTGCTTTTCTCAATATTAACTATTTAGAGCAACTCGATTAAGCTGGTTGTTTAGCTTCTGTTTAGGTCTCACCTTAATTTCATTTTAGTTTAAGTCGTTATTTAATTGATTCTAATTCGAGCTTGTAAGACTCTTTCTTTTCTTGATGGAGTAATTTGACTAGCAGGAAATCATATTTTGGCGCAAACCAAAATGTCGTGGTTTTGGCTCTCTTGCCTGTGCCTTCGCGTTTTACCTTAATTGTGTTGATGCTGCCTAGCTTGGTATCAATTTGTTCTTCACCTAATAGATCAAAGTGCCAAGCCTTTAATTTGCCACCGTCTGCAATCAAGTAATCCAATTTCTCTTTGTGGTTTTTTAAGTCTTGTCTAATTTGTAATTGGATACTGAGTTTATCTAATACACCTGCTTGAATGTCCATGTTCCAAGGCTTGTTTTTAATATCATTTCTCACTCGATTTTTCTGCCAATCAAAGGTTAAGACGGCATCGCGCTTTTTACCAAATGCACTGGTGTGATATTCATAAACAAGGGGAGAAATTTGCCCTTTCTCAACATTGAATTTAACGCTTTCATTAAGGGACGCAAAAAAAGTATCCGCTTCAAATGAAAAATGCCACTGTTTGTCTGGGGTTTGAGAGAGAGTTTGCGTGCCTTCTACTTTTAGGCTGATGCCTTTTTTCCATGTGGTGCTGTAGGTGGCTCTATAAGGCTTGATAAAGCTATCAGACGTGATTTCGTTTGGTGCCGCTTTGACGAGAATAGGCCACCACATCATCAAGCAGATAAGATAGAAGCTTGTTTTTTGTGGTGACATATTAATACCTAATCTTGAATGGGTTTACTCTAATTATAAGCAAAACCCGTTTCAGCTAAAGGGGTTTCATCAAGAATCGCTTTATTATTTACTTCTTTTAGTCTGTTTTGGCTAAACCATTTAACTGCAAGCGGATAAATAATATGTTCAAGTTTATGGACTTTTTGTGCCAAAGAATCAGCGGTTTCTTCAGTATCAATGTCAGTTTTCGCTTGTACTATGACAGCACCAGCATCTAATTCTGCACTGACAAAATGTACTGATACACCATGAAACTTGTCACCTGCATCTATCGCCCTTTGGTGGGTGTTTAGCCCTTTGTATTTAGGTAAAAGTGATGGGTGAATGTTTAGCATGCGACCTTGATAGTGACGGGTAAAACCTTCACTAAGAATACGCATAAAGCCAGCCAGAACAACCAACTTTGGTTGGTGTTGATCAATGCAGCTTTGTAATGCTGCATCAAAGGCTTCGCGAGACTCAAACTCTTTATGATTTAGGTGATGGGTTGGTATGCCTGCGTCTTTGGCTCTGGTTAGGCCATAGGCGTCAGCTTTGTTGCTGATAACAGCTTTGATCTCAATCTCAAGATCCCCTGACAAGCTCTGATCAATCAGAGCTTGTAGGTTGCTGCCACTACCGGATATAAGGACAACAATAGGAAAACTCACCGTGATTAACCCTCTAGATCAGAGATTAATACTTCTACGTCATCCTGTTTGTCGCGAATCTCACCGATTAACCAAGCGTCTTCGCCAGCATCTTGAAGAATTTTCAAGGCGTCATCCGCTTTGTCTGCATCTAAGCAAAGAACCATACCAACACCACAGTTAAGTACGCGGTACATTTCTTCTTGCTCTACATTGCCTTGCTCTTGTAACCAATCAAAAATAGCAGGGCGAGTCCAGCTTGATGCATCTATGTAAGCAGAAGCTGATTCAGGTAATACGCGTGGGATGTTCTCTAGAAGACCACCACCTGTAATGTGAGCCAAAGCGTTTACCTTGATGCTTTCCATTAGCTTTAAAATGGACTTCACATAAATTTTTGTTGGTGCCATTAGGGCATCTTTTAATGCGACGCCATCAATCTCTAGATTAAGGTCAGCTTGGCTAACTTCTAAGATTTTACGGATCAAAGAATAGCCATTAGAGTGAGGGCCTGAAGAACCCAGTGCAATCAGCTTGTCACCGGCTTTTACATTGGTGCCATCAATGATGTCTGCTTCTTCAACAACACCAACACAAAAACCTGCAAGGTCATAGTCGCCGTCATGGTACATGCCAGGCATTTCTGCTGTTTCAC
The DNA here is from genome assembly GCF_000153025.1 of Marinomonas sp. MED121. Classification (GTDB taxonomy): domain Bacteria; phylum Pseudomonadota; class Gammaproteobacteria; order Pseudomonadales; family Marinomonadaceae; genus Marinomonas. The sequence continues at coordinate 287,828 of NZ_CH672429.1, read as the reverse complement.
CGCCAACAAGGGCCGCGCCAGATTGTAAGCAACCTTCGCCAATACCCGTGACAACATTGGCAGCAACATCAATGTCTAGTTTGCCTGTTGCATAATAATCAAGGAAAAGTAGCGGTTCAGCACCGGCTACAACCAAATCATTAACACACATGGCAACTAAGTCGATGCCAATCGTGTCATGTTGGTTTAAATCCATTGCCAAGCGAAGTTTGGTGCCTACGCCATCTGTGCCTGACACAAGAATTGGATTTTTGTATTTAGTGGGTAATCGCGTTAATGCGCCAAAACCGCCGAGGCCGCCCATAACCTCTGGACGACGTGTTTTTTTGCTTACGCCCTTGATTCTTTCAACAAGTTGATTGCCTGCGTTGATGTCTACGCCAGCGTCTTTATAACTAATCGATTTCTTATCCGATTTGGTCATTGCCTATGCCCTGTCATGATAATAGTGGTGTGGGAGGCGGCATTTTAGCATAGTGACACATTAGGGCTATGGTTCTTTGTGAATATCACAGTAGAATATGTGCATTAATTTTAAGGAAGCGTATGAAAATTAGATTTTTGATGGTGATTTTCCTAGTTTTGCTAGCCCAAACTAGTTTTGCCGTAACTGTTCCTAACTTATATCGGGCTGAAATTATTCTGCCATTGGTCGATTCTGAAAAAAAGTTGATCAATAAAGCCTTCAAACAAGCTGTCGAAGAGGTTTTAATTAAGGTTTCGGGTAATTTGGATGGGGTGATGACGGTTTTACCGCAAGGGCAAAAGTCAGCAGCGTCTTGGGTTGCTCAGCACTCCATCACTGATGAAAATGACTTAATTGAGCTTGACGGTGAATTCTTTCCTGTAAAAAAAGTCGTGGTGGATTTCTATGCACAATCTATCAATGATTTTTTGTTCTCTAATCAGTTAGCTGTTTGGGGAGCAAATCGACCCTCTTTACTGCTTTGGATTGTAGAGCAGGGAGACTTTGTTAGGCAGGTGAGTGGGGCGCTGGCGCCATCTGATTTATTGAATTTAGTGGCAGCAGATGCGGCCCTAAAAGGGTTGCCGATTTATGCCCCTTTACAAGATGATCTAGATAAGCAAGCCGTCACTGTGTCTGACCTATGGGGCATGTTTGAAGGGCCTGTGATTACAGCCAGTCGTCGATATCAAACGGATGTGGCGGGTGTGTTAAAGGTTAATAATATCTTAGGTGAGTATGAGGCCAATCTTATGGTTCTTATGCCAGACGAGGAGCCGATTAAGCTGTTTGTTCAGGGGTTGGATAAAGAAGACATTGCTGAGCAGGTGAATGCTGCTTTGGCAAAACTTTTTTCAGCACGATATGCCGCAGTAAGAGGGCAGGGATCGGCCAATATAACCTTACGAGTGGATGAGGTTAAGGATTTTCAGACCTTGGATCAGATTCAAACCTATTTAGCCAATATCGCTGTGGTACGTGATGTATATTTGAATTCAATCAAAGCAGATCAAGTGCGTTTTTCTTTGGTTTTAGATGGTGATGTCAGTAAATTAGCAAATGCAATTGCCCTGGACTCTATCATTGAACAAGTGACGCTGGATGCTTTGGATCCAGACCTTAATTTAGTACAGGCTTACCGCTATAGTGGAGTAAATAACGAGTGAATGATGAATTAAATGAAAAGAGAGTTGAGCGCGACTTTTCTCGAAGAAGTGCAGAAGAGCAGCAAGACTTTCTCTCTCAAACCTGGTGTAACACTTGTATGGAAGTGGATCTGGGGATGAAGAACCCAAAAGAATATGAGAGTGAATCTCGTGTTTGGATTGAAGGTGAGTGTGTGAAATGTGGGCAAATCACAATCACTGAGATCGTTGAAGAAGATTAAAGCCCCATAAACGATAAATTAAAAACAAAAAAACCGCGCCTCTTAATAGAGTGACGCGGTTTTTTTATAGGCTTAGAGTTTACTTCTTAGGGTAATCTCTTTGTGTTTCACCTGTGTACAACTGACGCGGGCGACCAATTTTGTATGGTGCGCTGCTCATTTCGTTCCAGTGTGAAATCCAGCCAACAGTACGTGATACGGCAAAAATTACAGTAAACATGCTGGTTGGGATGCCAATTGCTTTTAGAATGATGCCTGAATAGAAGTCGACATTTGGATAAAGCTTACGCTCAACAAAGTAAGGGTCTTCTAGGGCAATCTGCTCAAGACGTTTGGCGATTTTCAAAAGAGGGTCATTAGACAGACCGAGTTCTGCAAGTACTTCGTCACAGGTTTCACGCATTACTTTAGCGCGTGGGTCGAAGTTCTTATAAACACGGTGACCAAAGCCCATTAAGCGGAATGGATCGTCTTTATCTTTCGCCTTAGCAATGAACTCGTCTATCTTAGATTCATCACCAATCTCTTCAAGCATGGTAAGAACAGCTTCGTTAGCACCACCATGAGCAGGCCCCCAAAGTGTTGCGATACCAGCGGCAATACAAGCAAATGGGTTAGCGCCAGATGAACCTGCTAAACGCACTGTTGATGTTGATGCATTTTGTTCATGATCAGCGTGTAGGATAAAGATTTTATCCATGGCTTTAGCAAATACTGGGTTTACAACATAATCTTCACAAGGTGTGCCGAACATCATGTAGAGGAAGTTCTCTGCATAAGATAGGTCGTTACGTGGATACATAACAGGTTGATCTTTAGAGTACTTAAAGCATATTGCCGCCAGTGTTGGCATTTTGGAGATCAATCTGAACGCTGCAATTTCGCGGTGTTCTGGGTTGTTGATGTCCATGTGATCTTGGTAGAAAGCGGATAATGCCCCTACTAAACCACACATGATTGCCATAGGGTGAGCATCGTTGCGGAATCCTTCAAGGAATTTGCGCATGGATTGGTTCACCATAGTGTGGTTGTGAACCGTTTTATCAAACTCTGCTTTTTGCTCTTCTGTTGGAAGTTCACCATTTAAAAGAAGGTAGCAGGTTTCCAGGTAGTCAGAATGCTCTGCAAGTTGTGCTATCGGATAGCCACGATGTAAAAGGATACCCGCTTCACCATCTATGTAAGTGATTGCTGATTCACAAGAACCAGTAGACATGAAACCTGGGTCATAGGTGAATACACCTTTAGAGCCAAGACCACGAACATCTATTACATCGGTACCAAGAGTACCGGAAAGTATTGGGAGTTCGATGACTTCATCTATCCCATCTACGGTAAGTCGAGCTTTTCTATCTGCCATTTTTAGTCTCCTTCAAGTTCTGAATCGGGACGGTGTCGAGTGGATAACTGACTGTATGACCCAGAAGGTGCGCAAAAAATACTGTTTCTGAAAGGTTAAATCAATCTTACAAAAAAAGTGTAATCAGTATTTTTATAAAAAAAAGATGTAATAAATATACATAACTTCTACACTACTTTTATGTCGTCTTTATGTTTTTGTATGTTAACTTGTTGAGATTTAAGGGTTTTTTGTTTTAAAAAAGATGAAAATGGCTTGTAATTTTATACCATTATTGTTCTTGTGTATGGGGTTATTCATTTTGTGAATGACGATCATTGTAAAGCCCTTGTCTTGTCTATTTGTCTTAGTAAATTTGGCTGGTCTATAATTGCGTTCCCAGAAATATGATTGATTTAGCGGGGAAAACTATAAAGCTGTGTCGCTTTTATAGAATTAACCCATAAATTATGACGTTTCTGTTAGAGGCCTAATGAGGTAGTTGAATGCTGCTTCATGGAGAGATAGGTCGTGATTGACCATTCAATCGATAAAAATGGTGTAAGAGTCGTGAATAAAAAAAGACCAGTCAATCTTGATATAGCTACTATATCAATGCCCGTTACCGCAATAGTGTCCATCCTTCACCGTGTAACAGGTGTCATCCTTTTCGTAGGTTTGGCATTTTTGTTTTATGCGTTTGATCTTTCGTTAGATTCGCAAGAAGGTTTTGATCAAGTTGTAAATGCTTTGCAAACAAGTTTCATTGCGAAATTCATCATTTGGGGTGTCGTTTCCGCTTTGATGTATCACTTTGTTGCAGGGATTAAACACTTGTTTATGGATATCGGTTACTTTGAAGAGTTAGAGAGTGGCCAGCTTGCTGCTAAAGCTAACCTAGTAATCGCTGCAATCCTAATTTTGGTTGTAGGAGTTTGGATATGGTAACTCAAATAACAAGCTTTGGCCGTTCAGGCTTATATGATTGGATGGTGCAGCGTGTATCTGCCATCGTACTTTCTTTGTATACGGTATTCATTATCGGATACCTAGTGATGAACCCTGAGCTGACATACGATCAATGGAGTGCTTTGTTTGAAGCCACATGGATGCGTATTTTTACTTTAATGACTTTGCTTTCAATTGGTGTTCACTCTTGGATTGGCCTATGGTCAATTTCTACTGACTACCTTAAAGCAACGGGTGTTCGTTTCTTTTTTCAATCTCTATGTGGTTTAGCAATGTTTGTTTATATCACTTGGGGTGTTCAGGTTCTTTGGGGGCTATAGACTAATGGCTAATATACGTACAATTTCTTTTGATGCCATTGTTATTGGTGGCGGTGGTGCTGGTATGCGCGCTGCTTTACAACTGACAGAGTCTGGCTTGAATACCGCTTGTGTAACTAAAGTATTTCCAACTCGATCTCACACTGTATCTGCTCAAGGTGGTATTACCTGCGCGATTGCAAGTGATGATCCAAATGATGATTGGCGCTGGCACATGTACGACACTGTAAAAGGGTCGGACTATATTGGTGACCAAGATGCCATTGAGTACATGTGTTCAGTAGGGCCGCAAGCCGTATTTGAATTGGAGCACATGGGGCTTCCTTTCTCACGTACAGAAAGTGGCCGTATTTACCAACGTCCTTTTGGTGGTCAATCAAAGGATTTTGGTAAGGGCGGACAAGCTGCGCGTACTTGTGCTGCTGCTGACCGTACAGGTCACGCACTTTTGCACACCCTTTATCAAGCTAACTTGAAAGGGGGCACTACCTTCTTTAACGAATGGTATGCTGTTGATCTAGTTAAAAATAAAGAAGATGCTGTTGTCGGTGTTATCGCAATTTGCATTGAAACAGGTGAAACCGTTTACCTAAAAGCAAAAGCGACTGTCTTGGCGACAGGTGGTGCGGGACGTATTTACCAATCTACGACAAACGCACACATCAACACGGGTGATGGTGTTGGTATGGCACTGCGTGCTGGTTACCCTATGCAAGACATGGAGATGTGGCAGTTCCACCCAACCGGTATTTACGGAGCGGGTACACTTGTTACTGAAGGTTGTCGTGGTGAAGGTGGTTATTTAATTAACAAAGATGGCGAACGCTTCATGGAACGCTATGCACCAAACGCGAAAGACCTTGCAGGTCGTGACGTTGTGGCGCGTTCTATGATTCTAGAAATTCTAGAAGGTCGCGGCTGTGGTCCAGATGGTGACCATGTATTGCTTAAACTAGATCACCTAGGTGAAGAAACTCTGAATAAGCGTCTGCCTGGTATTCTTGAGCTGTCACGTACTTTTGCTCACGTAGATCCAGTTAAAGAGCCAATTCCAGTTATCCCGACTTGTCACTATATGATGGGTGGTACACCAACCAATATCGGTGGTCAGGCATTGACAGTTGACGGTGAAGGTAACGATGTCATTGTTGATGGTCTTTATGCATGTGGTGAAGCGGCAAGTGTTTCTGTACACGGTGCTAACCGCTTAGGTGGTAACTCATTACTTGATCTTGTTGTATTTGGTCGTGCTGCTGGCATCCAAGTTAAGAAGGCCTTAGATGAAGGTTTTGATTCTCTTGATGCAAGTGAAACGGATATCGAGCGTGCGATGGCTCGTTTGAATCGCCTAAATAGCTCAACATCAGGTGAGAGTGTGGCAGCGGTTCGTGCTGATCTACAAAAAACTATGCAACTTTACTTTGGTGTATTCCGTGACGGTGAAGCGATGCAGACGGGTCTTAAGCAATTGGCTGAAATTCGTAAGCGTGTTGAAAACTTACATCTTGAAGATAAGAGTATGGCGTTTAACACGGCTCGTATTGAAGCACTTGAGCTAGAAAACTTGTTAGAGGTAGCTGAAGCGACTGCTATTCCAGCTGAGTTCCGTAAAGAAAGTCGTGGTGCTCATGCCCGTAATGACTACACTGAGCGTGATGATGAAAATTGGTTGAAGCACTCATTATTCCACCCAGCGAATAAGGCTGTTACTAAGCGTGATGTCAATATGTCACCTAAGACAGTTGAAGCTTTCCCACCAAAAGCACGTACATACTAAGGGGTAGTAGCAAATGTTAGTTAGTATTTATCGTTACAATCCAGAAGTTGATGACGCTCCTTACATGCAAGATGTCCAAGTAGATCTGCCTGAAGGTAAAGATCTGATGGTATTGGATGTATTGAACCTTATGAAAGATAAGGATCCTTCTGTATCATATCGCCGTTCATGCCGTGAAGGTGTATGTGGTTCTGATGGTATGAATATGAACGGCAAAAATGGCTTGGCGTGTATTACGCCTATGTCAGCTGTTGTGAAAAATGACAAGTTGGTATTGCGTCCTTTACCTGGTTTACCTGTTGTTCGTGACCTTGTTGTTGATATGGGTCAGTTCTACAAGCAATACGAGAAGATTCGTCCTTACTTGATTAACGACACACCAGCACCAGCAATTGAGCGTTTACAGAGTCCAGAAGAGCGTGAAAAGCTTGACGGTCTTTATGAATGTATCTTGTGTGCTTGTTGTTCGACTGCGTGTCCATCATTCTGGTGGAACCCAGATAAATTTGTTGGACCATCAGGCTTGTTGCAGGCTTATCGTTTCTTAATTGATTCACGTGATAACGCAACACAAGAGCGACTATCTGAACTTGATGATCCATTCAGTGTATTCCGCTGTCACGGTATCATGAACTGTGTAAATGTTTGTCCTAAAGGGCTGAATCCAACGAAAGCAATTGGTAACATTCGCACCATGTTATTGCAGCGCGCGACTTAAGCGAGTTGTGCCTTCAAATGGAAGGCAAATAAATAGGCGACATGATGAATTTCATGTCGCCCATTTACGTTAATAAGGTCAAACATAGAGACCAAACGTAAATAAACCCAGAATTTAAGTTTCTTTATTGTGGGAACAAGGATGAGTAAATAAAGTTTAATCACTTGGCACAGTTGGAAGGTAGTGCAGGTACTTAGTTTGACTCTTCAGATTGGTGCCGAATGATTAACAATTTTACTGACACAGTAGAGAGAGTATGAAGTAGTAAAATTGGCAGGCTTAACAGGCCACACGAGCCTTAATAGTCAACACACTATAAGATTGATACTTGTCGTAATGCGGCAGACGGCTCGAACATAAGGGTGATCGAGAATGCACGAAAGTTTAATGGAGTTGCTATGGAGCACCTCTCATTTCTCAGGTGGCAACCTAGAGTACATTGAGGGGCTATTTGAAAGCTACCTCGTCGATCCGAACTCAGTGTCGGAAGAATGGCGTAAATGCTTTGACCAATTGCCAAGGGTGAGTGAAGGGCAGTCTACAGATGTTCCTCATTCCGTTGTACAGGAGCAATTCTTACAACTGGCTAAAAATAAATACCGTTTCCAGCCAGCCGCAGTTTCTGCAGCTGTAAGCTCTGGCCACGAACAGAAACAAATTAAAGTACTGCAGTTGATTAGCGCGTATCAAATGCGTGGTCATCAGCATGCAAATCTAGATCCATTAGGTTTGCAAGGCCGTAACCAAGTACCAGATTTGGATCTAGCTTTTCACCAGTTGACTGGTGCTGACCTAGATGAAGAGTTTAGTACAGGCCCTCTATTCTTTAGCAAAGATGTCATGAAGCTGAAAGACATCATTGCCGGACTAGAAAAGACTTACTGCTCATCGATTGGTTACGAGTTTATGTACCTAGTCGACACCCAAGAAAAACGCTGGATCCAACAGCGTGTCGAATCTTCTCTATCTGACCCGCAATATTCCAATGAAACACGTAAAAGCCTTCTAGAGCGCCTAACTGCAGCTGAAGGCTTAGAAAAATACTTAGGTAGTCGCTACCCTGGTGCTAAACGTTTCGGTCTAGAGGGTGCAGAATCTTTAATCCCAATGATGAATGAGCTAATTCAACGTTCTGGCGCACTAGGTGCTAAAGAAGTTGTTATTGGTATGGCTCACCGTGGTCGATTAAATGTATTGGTAAATACATTAGGTAAGAACCCTAAAGATTTATTTGACGAGTTCGAAGGTAAGAAACTCGTTAATACATCTGGTGACGTTAAGTATCACCAAGGTTTCTCTTCCAATGTGGTGACAGATGGTGGTGAAGTTCATATAGCTTTGTCATTTAACCCATCTCACTTAGAGATTGTATCACCTGTTGTTGAAGGATCTGTGCGTGCTCGCCAAGATCGTCGTAATGACACAACGGGTAAGACGGTAGTACCGATTTCCATTCACGGTGACTCTGCGTTTGCGGGTCAAGGTGTGGTAATGGAAACCTTCCAAATGTCACAAACCCGTGGCTATAAAACAGGGGGTACAGTTCATATTGTTGTGAATAACCAAGTTGGTTTCACAACTAACCGTCAAGAAGATGTACGTTCTACGCAATACAGTACTGATGTTGCAAAAATGATTCAGGCGCCTATCTTCCATGTAAATGGTGATGATCCAGAAGCTGTTTTGTTTGTGACTCAACTCGCGTTAGATTACCGTTACGAGTTTGGTCGTGACGTTGTGATTGATTTAGTTTGTTATCGTCGTCGTGGTCATAACGAGACTGATGAGCCTTCTGGTACTCAGCCGCTTATGTATCAAGTGATTAACAAGCTAAAAACAACTCGTACCCAATATGCTGATAAGCTGGTTGGTCTTGGGGTTGTTAGCAAGGCAGAAGAGAAACAGTTGGTTGATGAAAACCGTGAAGACTTAGACAATGGTCGTCATGTTTCTAAGAGCTTGGTGCTAGAATCACAAACAGGGTCTTTTGTCGATTGGACACCTTATATCGGTGCTGATTGGACTGATGAGGGTGACACAACTTACCCGCTTGCTAAGCTTCAAGAATTGGCTAAAAAGCTAACTCAAATACCAGATGGTATTGTGGTTCAGCGTCAGGTACAAAAAATCTATCAAGACAGAGATAAGATGACGGCCGGTGCTTTGCCGATTAACTGGGGCTATGCCGAAACTTTGGCTTTCGCTACCTTGTTAGAGCAAGACTTCCCGTTACGTATTACAGGTCAAGATTCTGGCCGTGGTACTTTCTCTCACCGTCATGCTGTTATTCATAGCCAAAAAGACGGTAGTAGTTATATTCCTTTAAAACACTTGTCTGAAGGTCAACCTCCGTTAGATTTGTATGATTCATACTTATCTGAAGAAGCGGTATTGGCATTCGAATATGGTTACGCGACTACGTCTCCAAAAGGCATGGTTATCTGGGAAGCACAATTTGGTGACTTTGCCAATGGTGCGCAAGTTGTAATTGACCAATTTATTACCAGTGGTGAGCACAAGTGGGGTCGTTTATGCGGTCTAACTATGTTACTTCCACACGGTTATGAAGGTCAGGGGCCAGAGCATTCATCTGCTCGTCTTGAGCGTTATATGCAGCTTTGTGCTGAATTTAACATTCAGGTTTGTGTACCAACAACACCTGCTCAGATTTATCATATCTTACGTCGTCAAGCGATTCGCCCAATGCGTCGTCCTTTGATTATCTTGTCACCGAAGAGCCTTTTGCGTCATAAGCAAGCTATCTCTTCTTTGGAAGATTTATCTGAAGGCAGCTTTAAAACCGTACTACCTGATTCTTCATCTAAAGCTGATCCTGCTGATGTGAAGCGTTTGGTTATTTGTAGCGGTAAGATTTACTACGATTTGATTAATCGTCGTGAAGAATTGGCGAAAGATGATGTGGCTGTTATTCGTTTAGAGCAGTTATATCCATTCCCGTACAAAGATTTTGAAACGGTTTTAGCACCTTACAAAAATGTAGAGTCGCTTGTTTGGTGTCAAGAAGAGCCTAAGAACCAGGGTGCTTGGCATGCAAATCGCCACCGTATGAATCGTGTGCTGGAAGCCTTGTATCCGCAGTTGAAGATCCGCTTTGCAGGTCGTATTTCTTCTGCAGCGCCAGCAGCAGGTTACATGTCTATCCATATTGAAGAACAAGAAGCGTTAGTAAACGATGCCATTCAAGGCTAATACAACGTCAGTCAAAGAAATTAAGGGTTTAAAATGAGTATCGAAATAAAAGCACCTACATTTCCAGAGTCCGTAGCCGACGGTACGGTTGCAACTTGGCACAAACAGCCAGGTGAAGCATGTTCTCGTGATGAGCACATTGTTGATATCGAAACAGATAAAGTAGTTCTTGAAGTTGTAGCGCCTGCTGATGGTGTCCTTCAAGCAATTCATAAAGCTGAAGGTGATGTTGTACTTAGCGCTGAAGTGCTAGCAACATTCGTCGCTGGTGATGCCGCTGCTGCGCCAGAAGCGCCTGCTGCTGCACCAGCAGCTGCTTCTGAGTCAACTGAAAGTGTTGAAATTAAGGCGCCTGTTTTCCCCGAGTCTGTTGCTGACGGTACTGTTGCAGCTTGGCACAAACAACCAGGTGAACTATGTGAACGTGATGAGCACATTGTTGACATTGAAACAGATAAAGTTGTACTTGAAGTTGTTGCACCAGCAGCTGGTGTGATTGGTAATGTATTAGCTGGCGAAGGCGATACCGTATTAAGTGCTCAAGCATTAGCGACTTTCCTTGTGGGTGCAACTGGCGGTGCTGCGGCTCCTGCTGCGACAGCGCCTGTTGCTGTTGAAGGTGATGATGACGCGGTTGCAGGTCCAGCTGCACGTAAAGCCTTGGCTGAAGCCGGCCTAACTGTTGCTCAAGTTAAGGGTACAGGTAAAGGTGGTCGTATCACTAAAGAAGATGTTGAAGCCGCTCAAAAACAAGCGCCTGCTCAAACACCCGTTGCGCCAGCCGCGGCTCCTGTTGTAGCGCCAGCGACACCTGCTCCTGCTGCGCCGCTAGCGAATACTGATGGTCGTGTTGAGAAGCGTGTTCCTATGACTCGCCTTCGTGCAACTATTGCAAAGCGTTTGGTTGAAGCACAGCAAACAGCTGCCATGCTAACGACTTATAACGAAGTGAATATGGGTCCAGTAATGGAGCTTCGTAAGAAGTATAAGGATCTATTCCTTAAAACCCATAACGGTACTAAGTTAGGCTTTATGTCTTTCTTTGTTAAAGCTGTGACTGAAGCGCTTAAAGCCTTCCCAGCAGTTAACGCATCCATCGATGGTAATGACATGGTTTACCATGGTTACCAAGATATTGGTGTAGCCGTATCTACTAACCGTGGCCTTATGGTTCCTGTACTGCGTAATACAGACTCTATGGGTCTTGCTGATATCGAAAGTGGTATCATGGATTTTGCTGTACGTGGTCGTGATGGCAAACTAGGTCTTGACGACATGCAAGGTGGTACTTTCACTATTACCAATGGTGGTACTTTCGGCTCTCTAATGTCGACACCAATTTTGAATCCACCACAAACAGCTATCTTGGGTATGCATAAGATCCAAGAGCGTCCTATGGCTGTCAATGGTCAGGTTGTTATCCAGCCTATGATGTACTTAGCATTGTCATACGATCACCGTATGATTGATGGTAAGGAAGCGGTTCAATTCCTTGTAAAAGTAAAAGATTTGTTGGAAGATCCAGCACGTTTGTTGCTTGAAGTGTAACTGAGCAAATTATAAGCTCGGCCCTTATCCTGGGTCGGGTAAATTACAACATGAGGCACGACTCTTCTATAAGCTAGATGTGGTTGTGCCCGTATTGACCGAGAAATGGAAACCCTTATGTCTGAAAAATTTGATGTTATTGTAATTGGTGGCGGCCCTGGTGGTTACGTTGCTGCTATCCGTGCTGCTCAAATGGGCCTTAAAACAGCTTGTATTGAAAAGTGGCTAGATAAAGACAATAAGCCAAGACTTGGTGGTACTTGTCTGAACGTAGGCTGTATCCCTTCTAAAGCCTTGTTAGACTCTTCTCATAAGTACCATGATGCAAAAGAAGCATACGGTGTTCATGGTATTGCGGTTGGCGATGTAAGCATGGATGTCAATGCCATGGTTGATCGTAAAGATAAAATTGTTGACCAACTAACAAGTGGTATTACCGGTCTTTTCAAAGCAAACGGTGTAACAAGCTTTGAAGGTATGGGTAAAGTACTTGCTGGTAAGAAAGTTGAATTCACTGCCCATGACGGCACTGTCACTGTTCTTGATGCTGAAAACGTTATCTTGGCAACGGGTTCTGTACCTGTAAACATCCCACCAGCGCCTCGTACTGGTGACATTATCGTTGATAATGAAGGTGCATTGGACTTCCGTGAAATACCAAAACGTCTAGGTGTTATCGGTGCTGGCGTTATCGGTCTAGAGCTTGGTTCTGTTTGGGCTCGCCTAGGTTCTGACGTCGTTGTTCTAGAAGCTCAAGATCAATTCCTAAGCGTTTGTGATAAAGATATTGCAAAAGAAGCTGGCAAGATCTTCAAGAAACAACACCTAGATATTCGTGTTGGTGCACGTGTAACTGGAAGTGAAGTTAAGGGTGAAGAAGTTGAAGTAACTTACCTTAACGCTAAAGGTGATGAAGAGAAGCAAACTTTCGACAAACTAATTGTTGCTGTTGGTCGTAAGCCATTTACTGATGGATGTCTAGCTGCTGATTCTGGCGTTAAGCTAGATGAGCGTGGTTTCGTATTTGTTGACGATCAGTGCCGTACATCTGTACCAGGTGTATTCGCAATTGGTGATATCGTACGTGGTCCTATGTTGGCGCACAAAGCATCTGAAGAAGGTGTGATGGTTGCTGACATCATTGCTGGTCATAAAGCGCAAATGAACTATGACTGCATTCCTTCAGTAATTTATACTCACCCAGAACTAGCTTGGGTTGGTAAAAACGAACAAGAACTTAAAGCCGCTGGTGTTAGCTATAAAGTGGGTAAATTCCCATTTGCAGCATCTGGTCGTGCTATGGCAGCAAATGATACTGACGGTTTCGTTAAGATCATTGCCGATGAAGAAACTGATCGTATCCTAGGTTGCCATATCATTGGTGGCCATGCGGCAGACTTGATCGCTCAAGCTGTTATTGCAATGGAATTTGGTTCAACTGCAGAAGATATTGCTCTAACTGTATTTGCTCACCCAACCGTGAGTGAAGCAGTACATGAAGCGGCGCTTGCTGTTGATGGCCATGCTATCCATATTGCAAACCGTAAAAAGCGTAAATAATCGCTTAAATAAATTCGATTTGTCAGCCCTGTGATTGATGAGCACAGGAGCTGACAATTTCTGTCAATTTGGCAGAGCTTATATCAATCATTACAAGATGAGCGGAAAAACAAATGAACCTACACGAATATCAGGCAAAGCAGCTTTTTGCTGAATACGGCCTGCCAGTATCTACAGGGTATGCATGTGACACGCCAGAAGAGGCGGTAGAAGCAGCTAAGAAAATCGGCGGCGACATGTGGGTTGTAAAAGCTCAAGTACATGCAGGCGGACGTGGTAAAGCAGGCGGTGTTAAGCTTGTTAAGACTCACGAAGAAATTGCTGAATTCACTAACCAGTGGATTGGTAAAAACTTAGTGACTTACCAAACAGATGAAAATGGTCAGCCAGTTTCTAAAATCCTAGTTGAGTCTTGCACAGATATTGCTAACGAATTGTACCTAGGTGCAGTTGTTGACCGTGCTACTCGCCGCGTTGTGTTCATGGCATCTACTGAAGGTGGTGTGGATATCGAGACTGTTGCTGAAGAAACGCCTGAGTTGATTCACAAAGCAATTATCGATCCTCTAGTTGGCGCTCAACCTTACCAAGCGCGTGAACTTGCATTTAAATTGGGCCTAAACCCAACTCAAATCAAGCAATTCACTAAAGTTTTCCTAGGTTTGTCTCAGATGTTCCATGACTTTGATTTCGCACTGCTAGAAATCAACCCATTGGTAATCACTGAAGAAGGCAACATTCACTGCCTAGACGGAAAAATCAACATTGATAGCAATGCTGTTTACCGTCAAAAGAAAATGCAAGAGTTCCACGATCCATCTCAAGAAGATGCACGTGAAGCACATGCAGCCTCTTTCGAACTTAACTATGTAGCACTAGACGGTAACGTTGGTTGCATGGTTAACGGTGCAGGCCTAGCGATGGGTACTATGGACATCGTAAACCTTCACGGTGGCAAGCCAGCTAACTTCCTAGACGTTGGTGGCGGCGCGACTAAAGAGCGTGTATCTGAAGCATTCAAAATCATCCTTTCTGATGACAATGTAAAAGCTGTATTGGTTAACATCTTCGGTGGTATCGTACGTTGCGATATGATTGCTGAAGGTATTATCGGTGCTGTTAAAGAAGTTGGTGTTCAGGTGCCTGTTGTTGTACGTCTTGAAGGTACAAATGCTGAGCTAGGCCGTGAAGTGCTAGCGAAATCTGATCTTGATATTATTGCGGCTTCAAGTCTAAAAGACGCGGCTGTTCAAGTTGTTAAAGCTGCGGAGGGCAAATAATGTCTGTTCTAATTAACAAAGATACTAAAGTAATTTGCCAAGGTTTTACTGGCGGTCAAGGTACTTTTCACTCTGAGCAAGCAATTGCTTACGGTACAAAAATGGTTGGTGGTGTAACACCTGGTAAAGGTGGTCAAACTCACCTAGGCCTACCTGTTTTTAACACTGTACGTGAAGCAGTAGAAGAAACTGGTGCTGAAGCATCTGTTATCTATGTACCAGCGCCTTTCTGTAAAGATTCTATCCTTGAAGCAGCTAACAGTGGCATCAAACTAATAGTTTGTATCACTGAAGGTATCCCAACACTAGACATGCTTGACTGTAAAGTTGCTTGTGACGAGCTAGGTGTACGCCTAATCGGACCTAACTGCCCAGGTGTTATCACACCAGGCGAATGTAAGATCGGCATCATGCCTGGTCACATTCACTTGCCAGGTAAAGTAGGTATCGTATCTCGTTCTGGTACTTTGACTTATGAAGCCGTTAAGCAAACGACTGATGCTGGTTTTGGTCAGTCTACTTGTGTCGGTATTGGTGGTGACCCAATCCCAGGTACTAACTTCATCGACGTTCTAGAGTTGTTCCAAAACGACCCTAAAACTGAAGCGATCGTAATGATTGGTGAAATCGGTGGTACTGCAGAAGAAGAAGCGGCTGCTTACATTAAAGCTAATGTCACTAAGCCTGTTGTTTCTTACATTGCAGGTGTTACTGCGCCAGCTGGTAAGCGTATGGGTCATGCCGGCGCTATCATCTCTGGTGGTAAAGGTACTGCTGATGAGAAATTCGCAGCACTAGAAGACGCAGGTGTTAAAACTGTACGTTCTCTAGCTGACATCGGTGATGCTCTAAAAGAATTGACTGGCTGGTAAGCTAAGAAATCTTTAAGCGTTACAACAAAATCCCCGCTCTAGCGGGGATTTTTTTTGCTTTTAATAAATGATGTTAGCTGTTGTTGAGAATGACGCTGTCGTTCTTGTTTAGTTAGAGATTAGAAGATGTTAGAAGAGGTAGAGGAGATCAGAGTAAGAAATATATGGTTGAGGGCGTGGTTAGCTTGTGTGAGTGCTTTTCAGGTATTGATTACATTAGTCCATTATTTATTGGCATCAAATGCTTAGAGCGCTTCTAAGGAGCTGCGATTAAGTCACCTCTTCTCAATCTAGCCTTTTTATCGTTATGGGAAAAGTGCCAAACAAGGCGTCGCTTTGCATGTGACTAATAGAAAATTAGTGTTGCTACCTTTTGAGAAGAGGCAGCACTGTGTGTCTCTTTATTTGCAACTTGTTCTGCAAGCCTCGTAGGGCGTGGTCTAATAGCCCATCTTTAAGTTGAGGCCCTTATCAAGCGCAGCAATTAAGTTGCGTCTTTCGCCATAAATCTAGTAGTTGTATTCACACGCGGAGGCGGGAGTGCCTATTCGTCGGTTAACTAGCGCCTTAGATCTCCTTAGTTATTTAGTTCAAAATTGAAAATGAGACTTGAGATCAATGTTGCAGTTGATGATTTAAAACGTTTGTCTTGTCCATATACAGGTGCTTTGGCTTTATCAATATTAAATGTCTAGTATTTTTATGAGTATTTTCTGAATTTTGTTTTAAATTTTATTATCTTTGCTTAGGTTCAATTTAAATAAGCAGTTTCCTACACTTTTATGTGTTTTTTTAGGCCGAATGTGGATAAAAAATGCAGGTGACGATTTTGGTTTTTATTTTATTAAATTATTTAATATCAATGGCTTATGGTTTTCTTCGTGTTTTGGGATGCTACTTTGTGTAATCGAGTATTAGCAGAATATGAAGAAGTCATGGATGTTAAATTAATATTATTTACTATGCTTGGCATGCGTCGTAATATTTTTACCAACAAGACGAGTTAATTTTAAAAACCTCTTGGGTAGGTTTGAAATAATTACTTCTTATTTAAATGATTTAATTTTAATAAGAAGTTTATTAAAAAATAGAATTTGATTTTTCTTGGAATTGACTTTTAGGTTTTTAAAATTTATTGATATTTAATTGAATAATGAGGAATTAAATTATGGCTACTATATATATGCGTATTGATGGTGTAGATGCAATCAACGGTGCAGCAACAATTGGTGAAGTAGGTGGTAAAAAAGGCTTCTTCGCAATCGACTCTCTTTCTTGGGGTGCGGTTCGTGGTGTAACAGTTGATGTCGGTAACGCAAATAATGCTGACCAAGGTATGGTGGGTTTAGGTGAACTAAGTGTGTCACGCGGATCAGACGGTGCAAGTCCTTTACTAACGACTTTCTTGTTCTCTCCAGGCGCTGAAGGTAAAACTTGTGAAATCATGATTACTAAGCCGTCTCGTGAAGGTAACGGTGCTGATCCTTACCTAGTGATTACTATTGAGAAATCTCGTGTCGCTAGTTACAACTTAGGTTGTGGTGACGGTTCTCTACCAAGCGAGTCTTTCTCTCTTGCTTATGCAACAATGAGTCTAGTTTACTACTACGAAGATGATGCAGGTAAAATCCAAAAAGGTGACACCATCAAGTATGATGTACCTACTGCAACTTTGGCTTCTAAAGCTGCACTTTAAGTATCTTAGTGTAACTCGATACTTCATTGAAAAAGGCCTGATTTTATCAGGTCTTTTTTATGTTTATCGATTAAGGAACCTGCGAATAAGTCACCTCTTCTCAGTCTTTAAAGAAAAAGTGTCAAACAAGGCGTCACTTTGCGTTTATTAATAGAAAGTCATTGTAGGTACCTTTCAAGAAGGGGCAACGTAGAGTGATATTTTTTCTGAAATGCCGAGTAGGTATTATTTAAAGACCCGAAGGGCGTGGTCTAAAAGCCCTATCTTTAGGTTGAGGACCTTATCAATAGAATAACTATTAAGTTGCGCCCCTCGCCATAAATCTAGTTGCTTTTATCCACACGCTGAGGCGGGAGGACTTATTCGCCGGCTCTTTAAATTACCCCTCTTGTTTAAATACAAATATGTTTTTAAATCTATTTCCTTGTTAATCCTATTTATTAAATCTTATTTATTTAGCTAGCGTTTTTTTTCTCTTTAAATAAAATAATCATATATTCTCATCGAGAGTCAGGCTGACTTGAGTTATTAGTTTTTTTATAAGGTGTTGATTTACAAGATGATTGTGCAAATTTCAAAAGTCGTCGTAATTACAGGGTCTGGTCGTGGTATAGGGGCAACCACAGCGCAATTATTTGCGGATCATGGTTATGCCATCTGTTTAAATTATAAATCCCAAGCCGCTCCTGCAAATGAATTAGCCCAAAGGCTTCGCTCGCAAGGTGCGAAATGCATCGTGGTTCAAGCGGATGTCTCTCTAGAGGAGGACGTAGTGCGTCTGTTTGAGTTAGTTGATCAAGAGCTAGGTCCAGTCTCTGTCTTAGTGAACAATGCGGGCATTTTAAAGCAGCAAATGCGTCTTGAAGATATGACAGCGGAGCGTATTAATAGCATCTTAATTAATAATGTGACCAGCGCTTTTTTATGTGCCAGAGAAGCAGTGAAACGCATGGCATATAAATATGATGGCAAAGGTGGCTGTATCATTAATGTATCCTCAGGTGCGGCAAAAACCGGCTCGCCTAACGAATATGTCGACTATGCTGCCTCAAAAGCTGCTATGGATGCCATGACAAAAGGTTTGTCTCTTGAAGTTGCAACTCAAGGTATTAGGGTGAATGGGGTGCGGCCCGGTCTTATTTATACGGATATGCATGCCGATGGTGGCGAGCCTGGAAGAGTAGATCGTCTAAAAGACAAGATTCCCATGCAAAGGGGAGGCGAGCCTATTGAAATTGCCGAAGCAATCTATTGGCTAGCATCTGATAAAGCCTCCTTCGCAACAGGCACTAACATCGATCTAATGGGTGGTCTATAGCACCAAGCTGTTGCTAATCTAGGCTCAACTTTAATGTCGCAGCGATATTAGCAGCAAGATTAACCAGGTTTTTCTCTGCCTCAACTAATACTTGCTCCAATGGCATAGATGCTCGGGTTGAGTCAAAAATAGCATCGAAATACTCTTCTAAACCGCTTGTATCTGCACCCAAAGAGCCAGATATCCCGATGACTTTGATGCCTTTTTCTTTGGCCGCTTTAGCGACACCATAGGGCGCTTTTCCGTGAAGGGTTTGATAATCCATCTGGCCTTCACCTGTGATGACAAGATCAGTGCCTTTAAGGTGTTGTTTAAAGTTAGCCGTTTTCAAAACGATATCTATGCCAGCTTCAAGTTTTGGGGCTGTAAACAATGAGAGCCCCAGTGCTGCACCGCCAGCAGCACCATAACCTTTTGTCGTGGAGTGATCTTTTTGTGTCTGGCCTGCCACTTGTTTAGCAAAATGACCCAGAGCCATATCCAATATTTTTACGTCTTCTGAAGAGGCGCCTTTTTGAGGTCCAAAAACGGCGCTAGCACCCCTAGGGCCACATAATGGATTGTCCACATCACAAGCAAGAAGCCATTCAACCTGGTTCGCTCTTGGGTGTAAGTTATCCGTATTTATCTTGGCGAGTCGAGAGAGTGCCGTGCCGCCTTTTGCTAGCTCGATGTTATTTTTATCTAGTAATTGAATGCCCAGCGCTTGTGCAATGCCTGCCCCAGCGTCATTGGTTGCGCTACCGCCAAGGCAGAGGATGATTTGTTTTACCCCAAAATCTAACGCTTGTTTGATGATTTGTCCTGTCCCATAGCTAGATGCGGCTAAAACTTGTCGCTTTTCTGGTGAAATGAGCGCTAAGCCAGAAGCCTCTGCAATCTCAACGATTGCCACCTGGCCTTGATTAATTACCCCCCAGTTCGCCTTTGTTAATTCTCCTAAAGGGCCTTCTACTAGGCTAGTTTTCATTTCGCCCTGATTGCTGCTTATGAGTGCATCGAGTGTGCCTTCTCCGCCATCAGCAATAGGGATTTGTTGGTACTCTGCATCAACAAAGTGCATTCTAAAGCCTTGCTCAATTGCATTAGCAACTTGTTTAGCACTTAGGGATTCTTTAAATGAGTCTGGGGCAATTAGTATTTTCATCTGTTTTCATCCATTTAAATTGAAGTTGCTTTAAGCTGTGAGCAAGGTAAAGGTTAGGGCTAGGCAATAACAAGTCATTAGAAAAAACGGCCTGCCGGCATCTGTTTTAGCCTCTTAACAAACCAAGCGAGTGCTTTACCTTGATTATCTTTACGCCAAGCTATGCAAAGTTCGTGCTGACGTGTGTCGGCTTTTGCTAATTTTGGACTAATGAGTTCGCCATTCTGTAAATAATCTTGAATCCGATGCAAAGGCAAGTAGCCAACACCTAAACCATAGCGTTGAGCGTCAATTTTCTTTTGCAAATCAGGTACTGTGATACGTGCTTGACCGTCTAATAAGCCTGCTGATCTTGGAGGTAAGTATCTTGAGCTATCCATGGCAACAATGGAAGGATATTGCTTGATCTTGTCAGGGCTAATGGGTTCAGGCTCTCGGCTTAATGGGTGATCCTTCGCGATAGCAAAAATAAACTCGGCTAAGCCTAATGGGTGAGTATCAAAATCATTGGAGTAAGGCTCGTCTGAAGCGCCAATGATAAGGTCTGTTTCACCTGCGCTTAAAGCGTCCCATGTACCGCCAAAGTTTTCTTGGGTGAGGCGAATATCTATCCAAGGATAGCTTTGTTGAAATAGGTTAATCAGGTCATAGATAGCTTGATAATGCAGAATGCTGTCCATGCATATTCTAAGTTCCAGCTCCCAGCCACTCGCTGCTTGTTTTGCCATATGAGTTAACTCATCACTGGCTTTTAAAATCGCACGGCCTTGTTGCAAGATGAGCTGACCTACTTGGGTAAACTCAGCCTTGCGTTTTGAACGATCAAATAAGGCGACGCCTAAGTCTTCCTCTAGTTTATTAATGGTATAGGAAATCGCAGAGGGAACCCGGTAGAGCTCATCGGCAGCTGCGGCAAAACTTTGCTTTCTATCTATTGCATCAAGTACACGTAACGCATCTAACGTCAGCAAATTTTGCATTACTTCAATCCTTTTGAACTAAAGGTTCAATATATATCGTTATTTTTTAATTAGTGTAGGAAATATAATCTCTCCATCGATCAAAAACAATGAAGTTTGGAGAATGTTATGTCTTATTTAGAAATGATTACCCGCTCAAATAATAGCTTTGCCGCTTTCGCTTTACGTCTACCTATTGGTTTAACCTTCATGGCTCATGGTGCCCAAAAACTGTTTGCTTGGTTTGGTGGTTACGGCCTAGAAGGGACAGGTCAGTGGATGGCATCAATTGGATTAGAGCCTGGTTACTTGATGGCCTTAATGGCAGGTAGCACAGAGTTTTTCGGTGGCTTGGCATTGGTGTTTGGGCTTTTGGTAAGACCCGCTGCCGCTATGTTAGCGGTGACCATGCTAGTAGCTATTTTTAGCGTTCATTTCGTTAATGGCCTCTTTATGAGTAACAACGGCTATGAGTTTGCTCTTGCCTTATTAGCGGTCACTGTGTCTTTAGTGGTAAGTGGTGCAGGTAACTTGTCCTTGGATAACATCATTGCAAAAAAGCAAAGCAACTAGGTAAACCTAAGCCTGGTAAGGAGAGCAAGATGAACAGAATAGAAAAGCGCGAAGCCTCAAAGCTACATTATCTGCCAAGTAGTCCTATGCATCCGGCAAATACGTATTTTCATTTCTCTTTTGCCAATTATTACGACCCAAATCGCATGGGTTATGGGGTATTAAGAGTCTTTAATGATGATGATATTCAACCAAATAATGGTTTTGGCCGTCATCCCCATAAAGATATGCAAATTATTAGTTATGTTGTACGTGGTCAATTAACCCATTGGGACAGTGTTACAAATCAGCAAGAAACCATTGGTCGAGGCCATGTACAAGCCATTTCAGCGGGCACAGGGCTTTGGCATTCAGAAATGAATATTCATGATGAGTGGTGCCGCTTTTTACAGATATGGATTTTACCAGATCAAGTGGGAGGGCCTGTGCGTTATGAGCACCAAGACTTCACTCCTGAAGAAAGAGCAAACAAGATTGTTCACTTAGTTGGTAATCCTAACAATCGATCCAAGATGCCTCTTCATGTAAATGCTGATGTCAATTTATATGCTTCAGAAGTTGTCGATAGTGAGGCTCAGCTTAACTTTGATATTGCCAAGGGCCGGCAAGTTTATATTAATTGCATTGAAGGCAATCTGACCTTAACGGCGCAAAACGGTGAACGTATTGAACTGGCTGAAAAAGATACCTTGACGCTTAACAATGAGCACAGTTTGGTATTTTCATCTGATCAAGGTTATGGGCATTTCATCATTATTGAGATGAAAGCGGAATAGCATCAATGTCGGATTTGATCTGCGAGGTTTAATCCGACAACTACTAAGATTAAAGAGAAGGTTAATGAAAGCATTATCACAAGCAGCATTAGAGCAAGTATTTTTATCAGCCAGAAGCGTAAATACCTTTCAAGATAAAGAGGTGAGTGACACTGTTATTAAACAGCTTTATGAGCTGTTTAAATGGGGGCCAACTTCAATGAACTGTCAATCGAGCCATCTTCTTTTTATTAAAGGTGATGCAGCAAAGCAAAGGCTGCAGCCAGCCTTACTGGATGGTAACAAGGCGAAAAGTTTGGCTGCGCCGGTAACGGTTGTTGTGGCGAGTGATCTTGAGTTTTATCAGCATATGCCAATTCAGTTTCCTGCTGTGCCAGGGGCTAAGCAAATGTTTGAAAACAATACAGCGCTACGTGATAGCACAGCGTTTCGTAATAGTTCATTACAAGGCGCCTACCTCATCATGGCAGCCCGTATGTTGGGGCTAGACTGTGGTCCAATGAGTGGGTTTGATCATGCTGCATTAGATGCAGAGTTCTTTCCAGAAGGGCGTTATCAATCTAACTTTCTGATTAACCTAGGTTATGCCGATGAAGAGAGTGCCTATCCAAGAGGGCCAAGATTAGACTTTGAGGCAATCGCCAACATTATTTAATTATATTGATTAGAGAAGAAGGGCAATCCGACTTCTCTAATGAGCAGGAGACGAAGATGAAAGAGTTAACATCGAACTGGAAAAGTAGCATTAAGTCTGGGGAATATAAGCGTAAAGATTCGCAATTTAGGCACTGGGTTACAGCAGATGGCAGTACTGGACCAAGTGGTGATGCAGGCTTTAAAGCCGAAGCAGATAGATATCATCTTTTTGTTTCTTTAGCTTGTCCTTGGGCCCATAGAACCTTGATATTTCGTCAATTAAAGGGCTTGGCGTCTTTAATTAGTGTCAGTGTTGTTCATCCAGATATGCATGCTAAAGGATGGAGTTTTGACCATGATGAAACAACGCAGGCCCTTTATGGCACCACGGGGGACACCTTAGGTCAGAGTGAATTTTTGGCTGAGAAGTACTTCGCCAATGACACTGGGTATCAGGGTAATATCACAGTACCGGTTTTATGGGATAAAAAAACGGGCAGCATAGTTAATAATGAATCTTCCGAAATTATTCGCATGTTAAATCAAGCCTTTAATTCGCTAACGGGCAATACCCTAGATTATTACCCACAAGCGTTAAGAAACGAGATAGATGAGATTAACGAATTGGTTTATCACAAGATTAATAATGGCGTTTATAAATCAGGCTTTGCAACTAGCCAAGGAGCTTATGAGCGAAATGTCAGCGCCCTGTTTGATGCGCTAGACATCGTGGAACAGCGATTGTCGCAACAGCGTTACCTTGTGGGAGAGACGATTACCGAAGCGGATTGGCGCTTATGGACCACCTTGATTCGTTTTGATGCGGTTTATCACACTCACTTTAAATGCAATCTAAAGCAGTTGAATGAATTTCCAAATATTTACCAATATATGCTCGAACTCTATCAAATGCAGGGAATTGCCGAGACAGTTAATATGGCGCATATCAAACGTCATTATTACGCGAGTCATTTAGCGATTAACCCTTATGGCATAGTGCCTGTTGGGCATGAGCAAGATTGGAGCATCCCTCACTCTCGTGATGCTCAATTTAACTAGTACGTTTCTTTCAAGGCAAATTGACGACGATATTGGCTAGGAGAAATAGTCAGATATTGACGAAAACAATGACGTAATGTCATAGGATTATTAAAGCCAGATTGGATGGCGACTTGCTCCATATTAAGTTTGTTTTCCTCTAGCAGACGTTTAGCAAGGTCTAAACGCTGTTGAGTAAGCCAAGTTTTAGCACTCACCCCCATACTTGCTCTAAAATGTCGATCAAAGCTACGCCGTGACATTGCCGCTTGTTGAGCCAAAGAGTCCACATTAATCTGTGTATCGAGATGAGCTTTCGCCCAGTCTAGTGTTTTCGCGAATAATACCTGATGAGAAAGTATAGGGGTTTCCACAAACTGAGCCTGTCCACCATCCCTATGGGGAGAGACGACCAAGCGTCTCGCGACTTGGTTAGCGATAGTATGACCAAAATCATCTCGTATAACGGCAAGGCTAAAGTCTATGGCCGCAGCACTACCCGCTGAACAACCAATATTGTCTTTATAAACATACAAAACATCCTCAACAAAATTGACATCAGGATAGCGTGTTTTAAAGGTATGAGCGTAGGCCCAATGGGTTGTTGCTTCACGGCCCGTTAAAAGCCCACATTCAGCCACAAAAAAAGCGCCCGTACAAAAAGATAAGATGCGGCCACCCTTGTGATAAAAAGACTGCACCCTGTCTATCACATCCTTATCGAGAGTTTGTTCTGGATACCAACTTGGGATAACGAGCGTATCAAACTCATCTAAAGATCGAATCAGCCTGATATCCATACTGACTCCCGCCACAGTGTTCACTTTTTGATGCTCAAAGCTGATCACTTCACCCTGATACCAGTTTGGAATCTCAGGCCTTGCTAACGCAAAGAACTCAGTGGCACAACCAAGCTCAAATAAAGACGCGTTTTGTTTACAGAGAATAGCAACCTTGTTCATGGGTTTCCTTCTATGAGTAGTAGGCCAAAGGCTTATAAAAATATTTGGCTTATTTTTAACGATAAATGACTTATAAGCCAATTTTTAATTTGGCTTTCATTACTTAAGATGGCTTTTAAATAAACAAACTAAGGAGAAATATCATGGTGACATGTGTCATACATTATCGGGTCGATGCGGATAAATTGGCTGAATTTGAGCAGTATGCAAAATTATGGATCAGCCTAGTAAACAAGTTTGGCGGCCAACACCAAGGTTACTTTTTACCCTCAGAAGGGGATAACAATCTTGCGATTGCTATGTTTACCTTTGCGAGTTTGGCTAAATACGAAGAGTATAGAAACGCTTCTTTTGCAGATGAAGACTGCCAAGCGGCATTTGAGTACGCTAAACAAACCAAATGCATTCAGTCTTACCGGCGATCTTTTATGCGGCCTGTCTTTGGCGAGTAACTTGTTTTGGTTATGGTGTTTAGCTAGGAGTTTGTATCTTTCAGGAAAAATAGAATTTTTATATTAGAGTTAGGTTAAGTTCACATGCTCCCTTTTAAGGCAAATGCTTAATATCACAGCAAAGAGAAGGGGAAGCGGGTCATATCTAATAGCCTAAGGAGATAGCCATGACTCAATACCTAATAACCTATCTTGGCAATCCAAGAGAGATGGGAAAAGAAGAAGGTCGAAAGCACATGCAAAAATATCGGAACTGGTTAGATGGATTAGGCGATACGCTTGTGTCTGCTGCTAATCCTGTGCGAAATGCAAAAGGGATTGATAGTGATGGTAGTGTGACCGATGGTGGTTATACCAAGATGTCTGGTTACAGTATTATTCAAGCCGAAACCGAAGAAGAGGCCATCGCCATTGTCAAAGCATGTCCCTATTTAGACGTGGGTGGTCAGTTAGAAATGGCAGAGCTGGTTCAAATGTCGAGTTAGCTTTTTAATAAAGACAGCTCCTTCAATAAAAGCCCTTAATAAGGGGCTTTTACACAGGATTCTTATCTAAAACTTTAGTTTTTGCTATTTGGCTCACTATATTTTCTATTCTTATCATATATTCTGCTAGGGAACCTGCGATTAAGTCACCTCTTCTCAGTCTTTACAGAAAAAGTGTCACACAAGGCGTTACTTTGAAGTAATGTAGGTACCTTTCGAGAAGTAACAACACAGGGTGTTACTTTTTCTGAAAGACCCGAAGGGCGTGGTCTAAAAGCCCTATCTTTACGTTGAGGACCTTATCAATAGAATAACTATTAAGTTGCGCTCCTCGCCATAAATCTAGCGGCTTTTATCCACACGCTGAGGCGGGAGGACTTATTCGCAGGTTCCCTAGCTACCTCATTCCAATTTTATACTTTAGGCTTCTAAACTAGTGAGTAAATGCTCTCACATTAGCGGGATTTTTATGGAAATAAAGGAATACCAAGCCCACCAAGAAGTTGAGCTAGCCAAGCTTTATGTTAGTGCCAGGGTCGATGCTTTTTTCTGGGTGGATGCTCAAAACTTTAAAGCATCCGATTTTAGCAAGGACACCCAAGGGGAGAGACTTTGGGTAGCACAAGATCAAGGTGAAATACTGGGCTTTATTGGGGTTTGGCAAGCAGATCATTTTATCCATCATCTATATGTAGACCAAAAACATTATCGAAAAGGCGTCGGCAAGGCTCTCATTAATAAAGTAAAAAGCCATTATCAAGCCCCTTTGCGGCTCAAATGCTTGGTCAAGAATGATAGGGCCATTCGTTTCTATCTGGATCATGGTTTTCAAGTATTAAGTGAAGGTCTGGATGGGTTCGGTGCTTATTTTTTAATGCAGTCAAATTGTGATTAGTGGCTGATTTTAAGTCCTAAATATGGAGGTTTCGTGAAGTTAACTTTTCAGCCTATCAATAAAAATCTGTAACAGATAGATTAGTAACAGGCTAAAGAATAATTTTAATTTCAGGGGCTGATTTATCCTTATTTGTTAAGCTCTTTGATAGACAAATTACAGTTAAGTTAATGAATTATACAAGGATGTGTTATGTTTTTAGACGATCTACCCTTTGGACTTTTTATGGAAATTGAGCCCAATATTATGGAAGTTATTATCAATGAAGGGGTGCAAATAAGTCGACAGCAAATAGAGCAAATGGAGCAGGGGTTGCTTCAGAAGTATCAAGACCATCCTTACTCTCTTCTTATCAATCGTAAAAATGCCTATTCCCATGAACACGACGCCCTCAGTCGAGTCGCCGAACTTAAAAATGTTGAAGCTATGGCAATTATTGCCTATACAGATGCCACAGCCATTGCCGCTAAAATGCACTTACTTTATTCGAATAACATTCAAATTTTTACGGATAAAGCATCTGCTTTAAATTGGCTAAAACAAAATCAATAAGCTTGATAATAAGGCTGGCGATACCGTGTTACAAAAACTTGCCATGATACTTACCAAAAATACCCGATTCAATTATTTGATGAACACTTTAGTTAGGATAACGGTTCAGATGAAGCCTTGCATATCAGTGCCAGTTTTGGTGTGGCGACAAGAGAAAGTGAAGTAGAAAACGGGGAGAATGTGTACAAAAAGAGAAAAAAGCTATTGTCTCTTTAATTAAAAGACGATCGGTCATATACTCTCTTTTATGGCAAGACCAAGACGCAGTGAATCAACCAGAGAAGCATTAATCGTTGCGGGGATTAATCATCTATCCGCCAATGGCTATCATGGTACCGGAATTAAGCAGATCCTTGATGAGGTGAAAGTACCTAAGGGGTCTTTTTATAATTTTTTTGCTAGTAAAGAAGCCTTTGTCGCAGAATTAATTAAGGCTTATAGCCAAGATCTGATTAGACAGTTCAATCAATTTGTTGAGCAAGACGGGGCTCATATGGATGCCCTGACTAAGCTCAAAACCATCGTTAATTTAAGCCTAGTCAGGTATGAAAGTGTTGAATTTAAGCATAGTTGTTTAATCGCAACCTTATCGGCAGACCTAGATGAGGACAATATACTGTGTAAACAAGCATTAAATTTTTCAGTAGAGGAATGTTTAAGCATTTTTACCAAGTTGTTGGAGACTGCTCAAGCAGAGGGCTGTGTGCGTAAAGACATTTGTGCAGCAAAAATGGCCAATCTTTATTGGTCAACTTGGCAAGGGGTGTTACTCAGAATGCGAGTGTCTAGAGATAAGCAAAACGCCCAAGACAATATGTTTCTATTATTAGAGACATTACTCATCAAATAAATATCAAGCCTGCGGGGCTTTTTATTTACTTAGTTAAAAGACGACCGGTCTAATTTTATTGGAGTAATACATGCAAAACATACAAACAAAAGAGCAAGGGCTAAACGGACTTGGCGACAGCTTTATCTTGGCGGGTGGTCAGACAATCAAAAATCGTTTTTTTAAGTCAGCAATGAGCGAACAATTAGGCGATAAAGCCCATAACCCAACTGAGGGGTTAGCTAGGCTATATCGTCGTTGGGCAAAAGGTGGCATAGGTCTTTCTATGACAGGAAATGTGATGGTAGATCGAAGTGCCTTAGGTGAACCAAAGAATGTTGTTTTAGATGAAAAGTCTGATCTGGTTCAGTTTAAAGCTTGGGCTAAAGCGGGCCGAGAAAACAGCTCACATCTTTGGATGCAGCTTAATCATCCTGGCAAACAAATCCCAAAATTTATTTGTGAAGAGCCTGTCGCACCTTCTGCCATTGCTTTAGAAGGCGGTTTAGAAAAAGGGTTTAATAAGCCCCGCGAACTGAGTGAAATCGAAATTGAGGGCATTATTAAAAAGTTTGCCACCAGTGCGGAATTAGCCAAACAAGCAGGCTTTAGCGGTGTACAGATTCACGGCGCCCATGGTTATCTAGTCAGTCAGTTTTTATCTCCTAGGCATAACCAAAGACAAGACCAATGGGGTGGCAGTATTGAAAATCGCATGCGTTTCGTATTAGGCATTTACCATGCCATGAGGCGCAAGGTAGGTAATAACTTCCCCATCGGTATCAAGCTAAACTCTGCCGACTTTATGAAGGGAGGATTTACCGAAGAAGATTCAATGCAGGTTGTGAAAACCTTGTCGGAAGCCGGCGTGGACCTAATTGAAGTATCAGGTGGCACCTATGAGAGCCCCTCCATGATGGGACACAAAGCCAAAGAATCGACGCTAAAGCGTGAAGCTTACTTCTTAGACTATATTGAAAAAGTACGTGAATTGGTAGCGACTCCGTTAGTACTAACAGGTGGCTTTCGATCTGCACAAGGCATGCAAGAGGCGCTGAATACAGGTGCTACAGACTTTATTGGTATTGCTCGAACCACAGCGGTTGATCCTGATTTTCCCAATAAGTTAATAGCAGATGTTAATCATAAACAACCTCTTAAGCGACTTACAACGGGCATGAGATCGCTGGATAAAATGGCTATGTTAGATATTACTTGGTATGAGCAGCAGTTAGCTCGAATGGCAAAAGGTAAAGCACCCAATCCAAATTTGAGTGAAATTAATACCTTCTTCAAAGTATTTATGGGGGCAGGGATTTACGCTTTTAAGAAGCGAAGAGCTTAATTTGTATCGCAGAGCACAAGAGTTTCAAGCCTTTTGAACATAGTAGGCTTAGGGCGTCTTTTGATAAAGGCGCTTTTTTTTGCCTAGGGAATCGGTGAATACATCCTCCCGCCTCAGCGTGTGGATAAAAGTAACTAGATTTATGGCGAGGGGTGCAACTTAATCGTTATTATATAAAGTATGCATTTTCAGGCTAAAAAGGCTGACTTTTATGCCGTGCTTTTGTTCCAATTCAATGATGAGCCCTGACCTGTGCCAATCTATCACCATTTCCTTTAATACTTCTTTAAACGCCTCTTCATCATGGTGTATCGCTATGCTCCAAGGCGTATTTTTGATCGAGTTGAGAGGCATTTCAAAATGTTTTTGCCAGCGTTGGTCAAATAAGGTGTGGCTAATGAATGAATCATCATAAACGAAGGCTAAGCACTGGCCTTGACGCAGGGCGAGTAGGGCTTGGTCAGTGGTTTCAAAGCTGATGAGTTTTGCGCCAAAATCCATTTTGATAGCGTGATTATAAAAAGCCCCTTTAAGACCACATACCTTTTTTTTATGCAGCTGTTCCCAGTAGTTTAATTTCGCTGACTTCCAAGCTAGTAGGTTAGTGCCTGAGGCATAATAGGCAGGCTCAACCATATTAACGACCTTACGTCTTTCTTTTCGGTCACTTAATGTGGCGATTAAAATATCCACTTCTTTGGCCACAATAAACTGCATGCGATTGCTGCTTTTTACGCTAACTAAACGCAGTTTTACACCTAGTCTATCGGCAATATTTTGGGCTAGATCTATTTCTAGCCCTACGTGAGTTTGCGCTTGAGTAGCACGCCCCTTGTCTGTTTTTAAGTTATCAATAGTGAGTAGATGCGCATAGGGAGGGTAGTCCGTTTTAACACCAATAATGATTTCCCCTCTTTGCTTGATATTATCGAGGGCTTGCGCCTCTAGCTGTGAGCATAAAACGAATATAGCGCAAATGAAGACGAGGGAGATCAGCCTGATATTAACGCCTGATGAGAGAGTCTTAATACTCAGATTGGGGTTATGAGAAGAGGTTAGTTTTGAAATTTCCATCTGCTTGTCACCTTTATATAGGATAAAGCTATTTGAACCTTGACATTAATAAGTCATTTGCAGGTGATTGCTATTTTACTGACACCTTACTGACACAAAAAGAAAAGCACTATTAAAATCAATCACTTTAATTAAATCTAGTAAGCTCAGGCTGTTTGTCAAATTTGGTCAAAATGTATACGCAAGTTGACTTGAGGTTTAAATGCGTCTGAAGCACAAAAATAATGTATCTCAAGCTGAAAATTGAATATTTATGTTTCTATTTTTACGTATCGTGAACTTTGTGTGGAGATGCTCCTGATTTGCCCTCTAAAATTGGCTTTATATTTGTTCGCTGCTTTATCATTAGATATCACTTATGTGGCAAGTTAAGCCATTTTCATTTTGAATCGATAGGTAAGATTAATGGGTCATGAGCATAATCACGAACAGGACACAAATACACAGTTGATATTTGCTGTGGGAGTGAATGTGCTCTTAACGATTGCTCAAATTGTCGGTGGTATATTATCGGGTAGCCTGTCTTTGATTGCTGATGCATTACACAACCTAAGTGATGCCGGGGCGATTCTAGTTGCACTCATCGCGAGGAACATAGGTAATCGTTCAGCCACATCAAGCATGACTTATGGCTTTAAGCGAGCCGAAATTGTGGGTGTCTTGATAAATAGCACCATGCTGATTTTGGTTGGCATTTATTTGATTTTTGAAGCCATTGATAAGTACTTTAATCCGACTCCCATAGATGGTTGGATCGTTTTTTGGGTAGCAGGTATCGCTTTATTCATTGATATCGTCACCGCACTGCTTACCTATAGTGCAGGGGCAAAAGACAATATGAATATTAAAGCCGCTTTTATTCATAATGTTTCAGATGCGCTCGCATCAGTGGCGGTTATTATTGCAGCCATACTGATTATCAATTATGAGTTATATATCTTTGATGTGCTGGCCACAGTGGGCATTTCGGCTTATGTGATTTTCCACGGTATTCAGTTATTGAAAAAAAGTACCCTTATTATTATGCAAGCGGTACCAGATAACGTGGACCTTTCTGAACTCAAACTCACCGTGAACACTATAGAGGGTGTTGCTGATATCGAGCATGTACATGTATGGCAACTCGATGATAAAAAGATTTTCCTAGAAGGTCACCTTGTACTCGATGAAGGCAATGCTGAGCAGATTAAACAGCGAGTGCGTAATGTGCTAGAAAACCAGTTTTCTATTAATCACACAACGTTAGAAACCAGTTATGACATCAAGCGTGTCATGTTGGATGACCCTATTTAGCCTTTTTATACTGATGCTTACTTCTCTCATCTACGTATAGCGCTTTCATTTACTTTTACTGACCTCATTTAATCAAGCAAAGCGGCTGTTAACTGGTCGCTATTGGCTAGTTTGCGCTTTCATCTCATCACACTTCTTTCACGCTAATCTATAACGTCTGTCTTTTCATTGTTTGTGCTTTTCTTTATTTTGATTATCAAAAAAATATGAATTATGTTTCTTTAATATGCCTAATTATCATCAAATTATAAATAATTATAATGCTTGTTATTGAAGTAACAGATTTCTACAGCCTATGTCTAACAGAAACGCTCTAGCGGACAAGGTCTAGGAGGATAAGATGCAAGCAAGAGCCATGGTTAACTACCATGTAACCCGTGATGAACAACAGGCTTTTCACATAGATGCCAATGGGGAAAAAGGCAAAATAGTGTCTCCAGAGCTCGCACCAACTCAAGTTACAGTGAGTGATATTCGAGACGCAAACATTCAGCTTAATTTCTGGGAAGACAGCCTGCTTTATGTACAAGGTCCTTCAAAGGTAAAAGAATTCAATCAATCTAATGACTGGTGTGACCTTTATAACCATGAGCTTAGCACCCTATTGGCCGAGCAAATTGGGGCTAAAGAGGTCATTATTTTCGATCACACAGTGCGTATCGATGATCCAAACTCAGATCGAAAACCGGCTCGTAATGTTCACAGTGATTATAGTGCATCGGGTGCACAGCAAAGGTTAAACGATATTCTTGGCCCTGAAAAAGCGAAACACTGGCAAGGGCAACATTTTGCTTTTGTGAATCTATGGCGTCCTATTAAAGCGGTAATCGAAAGTGCGCCACTGGGGTTTATTCTGCCAAAAAGTGTCAGTGAAAAAGATTGGTTAATGTTAAATCTAATCTATCCAGATCGTATCGGGCAGATTATGGGGTTAACGGCCAATTCCGCCCATGAATGGATTTATTTATCGAATATGACACCCGATGACATAGCGATATTTAACATTTATGACAGTCATGCATTGGCGTCTATTGGTCATAGTGCCTTGGATGTCATTGGACAAAATAGTCAGGCTTTTCGACAAAGTATCGAAAGCCGGGCCTTGGTACTTTATTAAAGCGAGTTGGATAAAATCCACTATGATAAGAGTTTAGGCAGTCATTTTATATTAAAAAAAGAGCGGGAGTTTTTTTATGTTAGGCGAAAACCATTTACTGACGACAGATTTTCCAGAATTCAAAGAGATGATCCAAACCTTGTGTGAACAGGATAACCAATTTAAACAAGAGAACAGCCGCTATAGTTTACTCGATAAAGAAATACGTGAGCTTGAGCTAAGTAACACCCCGATTAGCGATGACGAAATGCACAAGTTAAAGCATGATAGAAGTGTTCTTAAAGATGCGCTCTATGCACGCCTTAAACAGATGCCTGCTTAATCAATGCCTGTTTAATCAATGTATGTGAATCAATGTCTGTTTAAATCAGAGCATGTATAAAAGCGTAAAAACAAAAAGAAGAGCCTAGCTCTTCTTTTTTGATTAAGCTCAGCCATTAGGATTTAGGCAAAAAACCTGCCGCTTGTAAATGCGCTGTCATTTTATCAAACATAAGCTGTAGGCCGTTCATTGGGCGCAGCATCACTTCAAAATGAACAATTTGTCCTTGTTCATTCCAACGAATTAAATCTATGCCTTTAATCTTCTTATCATCAACGCGAGCACTGAATTCAAGTGCAAGGTTGTTCTCATCAACCCATTGTCTTTGATATTCAAAGTCCTCAAAGATATCCAATACCATCTTTAAAATGTATTGCGTAATATCTCTGCCTTTTTTAGGGGCCCAAAGGGTTGGAGAGTGGAACTCAACGTCTTCAGCTAACAATTCTCTTAGCAGTGACATGTCTTTGTTATGTACAACCTGATGCCACTTTTCTAGGTTTTCCTGGCTCATCATTTATCCTTGTTATTATTTTATTTGTATCAAACTTATACTTAACCCTGATATTACTTCGCGCTTAAGCAAGCGGCTCTGTAACTGGGCATAATTCGGCAAAATTAGTGTCGCGTTTTTGGGTTTTCGCCATAAAAGATTCCATCATGTCGGTTTCAGGTTGAAACATACCCGCTTGCCAAAGTGCCATTTGTTTCAGGCTTTCATCCACACTGTGATCACGGCTGTAATTGATCATCTCTTTGCAGCCAGTCACAGCAAGCGGAGAGCGTTGGGCTATCTCAGCAGCGAGTTCTAATACCCCAGCGACCATGCTTTCTTGATCATCAAACACACGATTAACCAGCCCTGCGTCTCTGGCTTCTTCACCATACATACGTCGACCTGTGTAAGCTAATTCACGCACTAATCCCAGTGGCATCAAACTAGGTAAGCGCTGTAAGCTGCCCACATCGGCTGTCATACCTAGCTTGGTTTCTTCAATGCTAAAAAACGCATCCTTGGTGCAATATCGACAATCTGCTGCTGCCGCCAAATCTAATGCGCCACCAATACAGCCACCTTGTACTGCCACTAACACTGGCATACGAATATCTTCTAGAACGCTCAAGCAAGCTTGCAGCTGCATGACGGTACGGCGTAGGTTTTCATGCTTACGACCAAGCTCCATTTTTTTGCGTTTAGCGCCAGTGAAAACCGATAAATCCATTCCCGCACTAAAGTGTTTACCGCTTGAAGAGATCACCACAACACGGGCTAACACATCATCATTAATTCTATTCATCAGTTCTGGTAGCTCACGCCAAAAATCAGCATTCATGGTGTTTAGCTCATCAGGTCTGGTAAATTGCACATGAGCAACTTGGTTCTGAATTTCAACCTTCATTGTTTTATAAATAAGGGTGTTATCGTCTTGATCACTCATGGTAAATCCTTAATCAGAGGGCGCGAGCCAGAAAAATAAGTCATAAAAAAGCCAGAGTTGAGGCTTGTTTCTCTTTTGTGTGTTTTAAACTATAGATGTATTTTGACACTGTCAAGATTCAATTTTTAGATAATGATTTAACGCTCCATAAACAGTGCTGATTTCTTAAAGGCTGTTTGAATGGATTCTATGAGATAAGAAAGTCGTGAAATCCTACGAACTAAATAGACAGCTAAATGAACGGCAAAAGGGTGGTTTCACTGACGGCTAAGCTTAGGGTTAAGCTTAAATAGGGCTTTATCTGTTTAGATTTAGCCCGTTAGCCTGTGCAAGGCTTGATAAGTGCAAATTACTCAGTCAGAGTACTCGCCAAATGACTGGCATTTTTGCAGACCATGCCATAAATCGATAGCTGTGGATTCGCGCCAATGCTGGTGGGAAACACAGAGCCATCAAATACATAAAGGTTATCTAAATAATGGTATTTCCCTAAGCTATTGACCAAACATTTATCCAGGTCTTCACCCATGGAA
Organism: Marinomonas sp. MED121; assembly: GCF_000153025.1. Lineage (GTDB taxonomy): Bacteria > Pseudomonadota > Gammaproteobacteria > Pseudomonadales > Marinomonadaceae > Marinomonas. Next base: position 252,941 of record NZ_CH672429.1, on the reverse strand, counting down.
AGCCCACCCATCACATGGGCGCTACCCACAAGCGGACGACAATCAATATAGTCAAACCTCTTAATTGCCTGCTCACATTCGGACCAAGAGGTATACCAATCACTGTCAATGTGCGCGAGTTTTACCGCCTTAGCGCCTGCTGCAAACTGAAGCTTAGCCATGTTGAAATGAGCCTCTTTGATGCCCTGCCAAAGGTAATCATTGATAGGGTAATCAATAATCGGGCTGCCATCTTCAGCAAGTTCAATCGAACCGCCGACACTCTCTTGATTAAAACCATCTCGCATTAAGGCAATCATGGCATGAAGGTGTGGTAGAGATTGCATATCTTGCACATGTTCAGCCCCATGGCCGAGCAAAAGAGCCGAGGTTAAACTGGGGTGAAGGGGAGGGACTTCTAACTTGTAGCCGACTTTTCCTGTCACATCTTGCCATTGGTAATGGTCAGAATAAACCGATTGCGGCGCCCCATAATAAGGGGCAATTGCCTGATCAAATTTAGCAAACGAAAAGGCCACAGGATGCAAAAAAGTACGCTTACCAATCAGGTTTTCTGGGTCTGGCGCATCAGATCTCAACATCAACGCTGGGCTATTAATGCCACCTGCTGCCATCACAAAAGTGTCAGCCTTTATTTCAAGTTCGCCTACTTTTGTTTTGATTTTAACGCCAATCACTTTTTGCTTTTTATCATCAAAAATGAGCTGCTTGGCAGGGGCGTTATAAATGAGTTGTGTCTCTTTTTCTAACGCCGCAGGAATCGTCGTCACTAACATGGATTGCTTGGCATTCGTAGGACAGCCCGTGCCGCAATAGCCAAGATTCCAACAGCCTAAGACATTACGCGGAATCACCTTCCAAGGGATGCCAAGGGCATCTGCCCCTTTGCTTAGCACCGCATTATTTTCATTGGGAGGCACAGGCCAAGGGTTGATGTTTAACCGTTTCTCCATTTTTTCAAACCAAGGGGCCATTTCACTTTCAGAGCAGTTTTCCAACTGGAACTCATCCTGCCAATGTTTGAGTGTTTGTGACGGGGTACGAAAGCTTGAGGTCCAATTGATCACAGTCGAACCACCCACACAACGCCCTTGTAAAATGGATACACTGCCGTCCTTATTCATTCTGCCAGCATGCTCTTGATAGAGGTTTTTATAAGCCTTACCTTCGTCCATATCAAAATCATTGCTGGTTTTAAGGGGGCCTGCTTCCAGTAAAATGATCGACAAACCTGTTTGGCTAAGCACCTCGGCACTGGTGCCACCACCGGCACCTGAGCCTATGATGACAATATCGGCTTTGAGTGTTTGCGTCTGACTTATTTGGCTTGCATCCAAGGTGCGCCAACCTTGGTTAATCCCTTCTAAAACAGGGTCACTGATACCGCGAATTTCTGCAAAGTTACGTTCTGACATAGTGCTAACCTAATCTAAAAAGGGCTATAAAGAATGGGTAATCGGTGTTGGAATTTTAACTGGTGGCCCTGGGTAACCTACCTCTGCAAAGGTGGCTTTATTGGCATACCAGCTCAAGTTGATCAGCTTACAGATTGAGAGGTAACCCATGCGCTTTAAGGCTAAACGACTGTCACGCCAGCCAATCAAAAAGTGTTCAATCTCCTGCGCACTCGCCTCAGACCAATTCGCCCAAGGTGCACCTGCAATAAAACGTGTTGGCGCAAATCCCATCAAATCAAAAAGCTGTTTTAGCTGTTTTTGATTAAAAGCATTAAAGTGATCAATCACCTCATCTAAGGCGATTAATAAGGTCTCTTGGCTGTCTCTATCTAAGTCTTTTTTGTTAAGCACAAGGGGAAAAAGGGCCGCTAGAAAGTTGGCAGAATCCGCATCCAAAAAGCGAAAGTTTAAATGGGCAAAATCTTCAGGACTTTTGGCTTGAATATGAGGGCTCATGCCTATCAGGCTAGCGGTGAGAGTGAGGCCAATGGACGATGCCAAACCCAGTTTGAGAAAACCACGACGGTTGCTTGTGACAGGCATAAATTCACCTTTTATTATTGTGATCTAATGGCAAATATGACGAGGGCGAGCAATGGGTGTTAAAACCAAAAGCTAACGAATAAAAAAGCGATAAATCAGCTTATGCATTGGGCTTTTGTATGGCGCATAGGCAAATTTAGCGCTATTAAAGTGGCCCTTAATATGCACAGATTTGGCTTTTGAAAAGGTTAAAAACCCTTCATGACCATGATATTGGCCCATGCCAGAATCCCCCACACCACCAAATGGCATATCATCTTGAGCAAGGTGCACCAAGGTATCGTTAATACACACACCACCTGCGTGGCTTTGGGTTAACACTTTTTGTTGCTCGGCTTTATTGTGTCCAAAATAATACAGGGCCAATGGGCGAGGGCGCTGTTTAACATAGTCCAGCGCTTCATCTAAGGAGGTATAAGTGATAATAGGCAAGATGGGTCCAAAGATTTCATCTAAGACAATGGTCATATCTGACTCTGTCTTTTGTACTAATACCGGCGCCATTTTACGGCCTTGGCTTAAATCTTCTTCGGCTGGGTTAATTTCATGGCAAATAGCCCCCTTGTTTTTAGCCTCATCTAACCAACGGGCTAACCTTTGATATTGAGCCTGGTTGATAATGGCGCTGTAATCATCATTATCTTTCAAGCTGGGGTACATCTTGCCAAACACGGCTTTATAGGTATCAATAAATGCCTGCTCACGCTCTTTGGGTACCAAGATATAATCGGGCGCAACACAGGTTTGCCCCGCATTTAAAGACTTACCAAAACACAAGCGCTCACAGGCCTCTTGCATGGGGCTATCAGGGCTAATGATGGCGGGAGATTTACCTCCAAGCTCTAAGGTAACCGGGGTCAGATTTTTAGCCGCGGCCATCATCACATGGCGACCCACAGAGGTGGAGCCTGTAAAAAGTAGATGATCAAATGCTTGCTCAGTAAAGGCAATGGCAGTGGCGGCGTCCCCTTCAATCACAGCGACAGTATCTTGTTTGTAAATGCTATCTAATAACTCAATCAGTACTTTATTAAGGTGTGGGGTAAACTCCGACATCTTAATCATGGCGCGATTCCCAGCACTTAAGGCACCGATTAAAGGCCCCAACGCTAAAAATATAGGGTAGTTCCAAGGCACGATAATGCCGACCACACCCAAAGGTTGATAATGAAGCTGATTCTTAGCTGGCATAAAGAGGAGGCCAACCTTGCGTTTGCTAGGCTTCATCCATTTTTTAACATGCTTAATGGCATAGTTGATGGACTCTATGGTGGGCATCAACTCAGCCAGTAAGGTTTCATCGCGGGAGCGGCAGCTAAAATCTTGATTAATGGCTTGAATCAGAGGCTCTTGAAAGGTAAGTAAGGCACTTTTTAAGGCCTTGAGTTTATGGATGCGCTCTTGATAACTGGGCATTGGGTGTTTGGCATAAGCCAGTTTTTGGGCATCTAGCAGCTTGCGAATAGGCGTACCTGGTGCTGGATCAGTCAGGTGAGAAGAAGGCTCTTTCGCTTGAATATGCATGTTAGGCTCCAAAAAATGGCTTAAAAATAAACAATGAAATCCAGTTTAGAGTAAATACTCTAATTTGCAATACGTATGCTATGATAATCTGATATAACTAAAGTGTATGGTTTAATGGCTCATAGAGCTCATTTAATGTTTATCTTAAGTGCATTTAATGTTTGTCTTAAGCGCAATCAACACTAAATGCCTTTTATCCGCCTTTTAATTGAAAAGGGGAGTACCGAGTTAACAATGAAGACAAGAGATCGTATTTTAACTGCTGCGCTAGCCCTATTTAATGAGGAGGGTGAGCATAAGGTGAGCACCAATCATCTGGCGGCCCATATGGGGATGTCGACGGGGAACTTGTATTATCACTTTAAAAATAAACAGGACATCATCTACCAGCTTTTTTTACAGCATGAAGCCCAAATAGAAGCGGCTCTCACCCTTCCAAAAGGTGCGAATGTAGATGATAAAATGACCCTGGAAGATAAATATAGCGTCATGCTCGGGGTGTTTGAAAGCCTGTGGCAGTATCGTTTTATCCACCTCAATTTAAGCCAATTACTCACCACCAACCCCGCTTTACAAGTGCGTTATAAAGCCTTTTATCATACCTGTTTACAAAAACTCGATGCTGTTTATCTTGGCTTAAATGAGGCGGGCATTATTAAGATAACGCCAATGCAGCGACGAGGTTTAGTGACCAATACCTGGATCAATGTCACCGGCTGGTTTGCCTTCTTGCAATCTTGTGTTTTAGAAGAGGGGCAAAGCATTAGCAAACACATGGTAGAAGGGGGCATGCATCAGGTGCTCCAACTAGAAAGCCCCTATGTGTCACCTGAGTATCAACAAGAGATTCAAGCCCTGATGCAAAATTATCACATTGGTTTAATTGATGCTGAATGAGCAATTCCTTAACGGTTTCACTCACTCATTAATCGGTTGCTAGATCGCCTGATACATTGCCTGATAAGTTGTCTGATAGATTGCCTAATAAATTGCCTAATAAATAAACTCACCAATTGACCTGAACATCCATCTGCTGCTCGCTTTCATGGATTAATAACTGCCAATTTTGCTTTTGCGTTACCTTATTCACCAAATGCAAACCCAGCCCAAAACCTTGATTCTGAGAATGTGATGAGGCTTCTTTATAAATCGGATTGGAAATAGAAAACCCCGACTTGGTATGGTGCAAAATAATCTTCCCCCCCGAGCTATTTTCAAAAGCATTACGGATCAAGTTACTCACCACCACATCCACCAGAGCACGGGCTTCATCAATCAAGATATTGTCGCGTTTAAACACCACCTCAATGGCTTTATTAGTGATTAAATGCTCTAACTGCATAAGATGAAACTCTATCAACTCAGAGACATTAAACTCGCTGGTTTGCAGACTTTTCTCTTCTTTTGATAGCCATAAAAGCGCTTGGGTTAACTGGGTCATCTGCTGATAGCAGCGCTTAATTTGTAATAACTGACTTTCAAAACTAATGCCTTTGGTTTGACGCAAATTAATCACATGCAAGGCACTGCCTATGGTTGCCAAAGGGCTTCTTAACTCGTGGCTGGCATTTTGTAAAAAATGCTTCTCACGGTTTTGTTGTTGACGAATATTATGTAATGAATGATTTAACGCTCGTGCCACATCGCCAATCTCATCAATGCGATTAGCCAAGGTATCGGGAATGGCACTATTACCTACCTCGTTTTGCTTGGCAAATTCCGCTAAGGAGTTAAGGGGTTTAATCACATTTTTAGTCAGCAAATAAGCAATCAGTAACATCAAAAATAACGTCGCTAAAATGTATAAGAGCAAGCCTTCATTAATGCCTTGGGTTGCATCAGGCAGGTCTTTTTTATCCACTTCCAATAAATAGTAGAGAATACGATTTTGGCTATTACGATAGGGCAGCAGCGCACTTAAGGTATGCTCATCCAAATAGCTCATGCTAATTTCATTTTCATTGAGATTGGCTAGATCAAACTTCACCCTGGCGGTTTTTGGGGCTAACGACCAGTTTAAATACAAGCTCAAGCGGCCTAAATACGGGCTAGTTAATTGGCTATCGGCGCCGCTATCTTGTTTTTTTGCTAATGCTTTTAAGCTGATTTCAATCGCATTTTCAGTGGCGTTTTTTTGAATGGATTCATGGACAAAGGCCCCAAATGCTAAAATGATGGCAAATGAAATTACCAGATATACACTAAAGAGTGTTCTTAAACTATGCGCTGGCTTTAACATGACGTCTCCCTAGCACAACCCCTTGGCCTCGAATCGTATGCAATAAGGGGCAATCAAATGACTTATCAATCGCTTGTCGTAAACGATAAAGGTGCACCTTGGTGACATCGGTTTCTGGGGTACCATTATGCCGCCAAAGGTGCTGCTCTATTTGCTCCTTACTCACCAGACTGGGGCTTTTTCGCATTAAAAATACTAATAGCTCCCAACAAGTGGGGGATAAAAAGATAGGCTTACCCGCCCGAGATACCGTATGGGTTTTAAGGTCTACTTGAAGGTCCTCCACCACCAGACGAGAAGGGTTGATACGTTGCTTTTCCGATAAGGAGCGGATTCTGGCAACTAGCTCCAGCATTTCAAAGGGTTTCACCAAATAATCGTCAGCCCCCACACTAAAGCCTGTGACCTTATCTTCAATGTGACCTAAAGCCGTTAATAATAAGATGGGGGTGGTAACGTCTAACGCGCGCAATTTTCTACAAATAGTAATGCCATCCATAGCAGGCATTAAAATGTCAGAGATAATGACATCGAACTGATAAAGCTGAGCGAGGCTGAGTGCTTGAATACCATTTTTAGCGTAATCACACTCAATGTTAAATTCCTTTAAGCTCTCAATGATATTGGCAGCTAAAGCAGTGTTGTCTTCAACAATTAAGACGAGCAAAGGCGTTTGTTTAAATTGTTCTAACATTTATCATCATATCCATATCGAGTTACCTGCACTCTATCAATATGAAAGTAAATGCTAGGTAAACGTGGTTTTAAAATGAATTTAATTTATTGAATTTACAAAACTAAAAATCACTTTAAGATCAATAAGTAACCAGCGGGCATCTTGCTGGAAAACGTAAAAAATAAAAGCATAACGAATGCGAATAATACCTATTCATACATAAGTTTTTGCTCATATACTAAATTAAAAACACCTTGTAACTTAAAGTATTAAGTAAAACAAATGTTAGTAAAAACAATAAAGTAGCCACAATGCTAGAGGAAAATGAGGGGATATTCAGTTTTTAAAGGTTTTTTGTAAAAATGCTGATTATGAGGGGGCAAAAAGCCCTTTTTTTGGCTTGAAAACCTGTGTCATTAAAAATTAATTTTTAAAAGATAAAAAAATGAAAAAAGAGCCCTGTAAAATGAGCTCAAATGAAATGAAAGAATAAAAGGGAAAAGCGGTAAGAAAAGTGGCTATAAACTAAAAAACGCTAAATAAGACCAAATGCCATGAAAACGACTCTTTAAAGAAGAGCTTAAATACGTTCTTTAAAAAAGAGTCTCCTGTACAAATCTCGCTTGCTCTAAATCCAGCAAACGTTTTTTTAGGGGCAAGCCGCCAGCATAACCCACCAGCTCCCCCTTAGAACCAATAATACGATGACAAGGCACGATAATCGAAATGGCATTAGCCCCATTGGCACTGGCCACCGCACGAATCGCTTTTTCATTATTTAAGCGCTTAGATAATTCCAAATAGCTTGCCGTCTCACCATAGGGCACATCTAATAATGCGCGCCATACACCTTGCTGGAATTCGCTACCCACTAACAAGAGGGGTAAATCAAATGTTTTACGCTCACCTAAAAAGTAGGCTTCAAGTTGCACCTTGGTTTGTTCAAATACCGGCACCTGTGTCGAGGTATCTGCTATCTCAACATAATCCGCTTTGAGCAAACGCTGCAATCTTGCATCCACCGCATCGCGAGATTTACGGTAGCGGTAGTCCAACATACAAAGCTCACCCTCATAAGCCCCCAAGATAAACTCAGCATAATTGGTTTTGTAATATTGGATGAGGATAGGGGAGTTGGGCTGTGGCATTGAGTTTCCTTGAGTGCATTATCTAAAAATGAGAAATTGCGGTACGGCTAAAATAACAAATAAATTACTGTTTGAACATACAGTGTTTTTATCAGCTTCAGTGGCTTAGCCTCATCAATAAAAAATGCCATCCTGCAATTAAGGAACCTGCGATTAAGTCACCTCTTCTCAGTCTTATCAGAAAAAGTATCACGCAAGGCGTTACTTTGACGTAATGTAGGTACCTTTCGAGAAGTGACAACACAGGGTGTTACTTTTTCTGAAAGACCCGAAGGGCGTGGTCTAAAAGCGCTATCTTTACATTGAGGACCTTATCAATAGAATCACTATTAAGTTGCGCTCCTCGCCATAAATCTAGCGGCTTTTATCCACACGCTGAGGCGGGAGGACTTATTCGTAGGTTCCTTAAGCAGGATGGCACTTCTTTCATCAAGAGATAATAAGAGCTTATAAAAAGTTAATAAAGAGCGAATAAAACGCTTTTTAAACGCCCAACTAAAAGTCCCGATTGTTCACTTCAATCAACTCAAGGATCAATTGCTTCTTCTCGCCCACAAAATCCATGCCCACTACACCCGAGACTTGCGACATAATCTGATCCGCCACAGGCAAGGCTTTTTTCACCCCATAGGTTTGCTGGTACATGATCTGATACCAAGAATCCACCAAGGCATTGAGCTTTAACACAAAGGACTGATTAATCTCTTTCACCCCTTGGTGCTTTTCTATGTCTTTCACGCTTTTATAAAAGCCTAACCAGCGGCTTTTCTGGGGAACCCTCAGCATATTACTCACATGATGAATTTGCCCTCCGGGGCGAATCAAGCTCCCGGTCGCCACCACAATCAGCCCCTCAATCAATAACCCTGGGGCATTCATTAGGATATTCTTAGTGCCGGTTTGTACACAGGGGATATTCAAAGACATCACCTTGAGAATCTCCTCTTTTTCCGTAGGCGCTTGAGCAACCATCTTATTTAAGTGTTCATCATGTTTTTTCAAAGAATGCTTGTTAGAAAAGCCCCCAAGCTTGTGTTTGCCATAATCCCCAAAGGTATCCACCACATTGCCCCATTTTAACCTGTGTTTGTCCTTGGCCTTATGGAAGATACAAATCACCTTGCCCTGATTGATGCACTCACCAACCCCTTTATGCCAATAATCTTTGGTGGGCATCAGGTTTTTAGCAAAGCTATTCGCAATCTCCTTAACAATAGGGAAGGCGTTACCACTGTAAACAAACTTGACTATGATGGGCTCTTTGCGACAGCTTGAGAGAATAAAGAGCCTGCGGATCTCCTGTTTTGCATCAAACTGATTAAAAGTGATCTTGCCATGAAAGCCGTAAAGCTTGCCTTTTACCTCTTTAACCCGAATATCAAAGTAGCGAATCCCCGCCTTAAATTGATCCACCAAAGAGAGGCTTTGAGTGACAGTGCCGCCGCGTACAAAGGTGGCAATATTGCGGGTAAAAAAGCTGCCTTTATAAGCAAAGGTCATGGCATCGTGGGCGCCAGGTAAGGTGTAAGTCGCCAAAGGTCGATCTGCCAATACCCCACCACGGCTGGCCAAATGCTTAATCCAGTTCCCTAAATGGCCTGTGCTCACCGCTTGGGTACGGTTTAAAAAACGAGGCCCTTGAAAGCCAATATTCAAATTACTTCCCATGGGTAATTTAGGCTCAACCACCTTGCCTTGAGTGCTCGTTCCCAGTTGACTCAATACCTTCACTAAATCCTCTTTCATCTCTATTTACCTTTGTAAGCCATGTCAGTGTTATCTCATTTCAGTTCGTTCCAAAAAAAACGTTGTTGATGCTTTTAAACAAAAGGATGCAATGTCTGGCACTTGGGCTATAGGGGAAATCGATTGAAGGGAGGAGAGGGGTCTTGTTTGCGGGATTTAAGCGGGGGTTGTATTCGTTTTTAAAGAGTTTTTTAGATAGCTCTTTAGATAGCTTTTAGTGATCAAGCTAGAGTGAGGTTCATTTTTTGAAACCCTCAAATAAATCTTCTGGGACAGTCACTTAGTGTCATTGAAATGTGGAGGAGAGGGGCGTATAAAGGGGGTTATACCTAGTTAAAATGAAGCTCGCTTACTTTTATATCCTTTTTGATTCAAAGTAATTTGAAGAAAGTAACGATCAGGTTGAATCAAGGAAAGAGTGTATGGATAAGCTAGAAGCGCTTAAATCAAAACTGCAGGATTTTGCAGATGTGAGAGATTGGGATCAATTCCATTCTCCGAAAAACCTTTCTATGGCATTGAGTGTCGAAGCCTCAGAGCTGGTTGAGTGCTTTCAATGGCTTACCGAAGCACAATCTCAAAACCTTACCCCAGAGCAAAAACAAGCTGTTGTTGATGAAATTGCAGACGTTCAAGTTTATTTATTACGTCTAGCAACCAAACTCGATATCAACATCCTAGACGCTGTAGAGCAGAAAATGCTCAAGAATGAAGCCAAATATCCAGCTGATCTAGTGAAGGGCAGTGCTAAGAAATATACAGAGTATGATCAGACAGAACTGAAGAAGAGTGAGGATTAATGAGCGATTCTTCCTTTAAAATTGAGCGGTACAGCTTTTGTGATAATGGTGTAATGGATCTTCAAAATAACCATTTTGCTAAAAACCAGTGGCCAGTAGTTTATTTATTGAGTGGAGGTAAGAAAAAGAAAAAACTGGCTTACATTGGTGAAAGCACCAATGTTACCTCTCGGATGAAAGCTCACCTTAGCCATGTAGAAAAAAGTGAGCTAAATAGCTTACAACTAATTAGTAGTGATAAGTTTAATAAATCTGCTGCACTGGACATAGAATCGAAGCTTATTCGATACATTGCAGCAGATGGTCAATTCGATTTGATCAACAGCAACCTTGGTATTGCTAACCATAATTATTATCAAAAAAATGAAGTCTATAACAATATATTTGAAGGTATATGGGATGACCTTCGCGCTAAAGGTATAGTTATACATTCGCTACCCTCTTTGAATAACTCTGATATTTTTAAGTACTCTCCTTATAAATCTTTGTCGATAGAGCAAGAACAAGGTGTTATCAATATTCTTAGATGTTTACTTGATAATGACCATGATACTGTGATTGCTGAAGGTGGTGCAGGTACTGGTAAAACCATTCTCGCTATTTATTTGTTTAAGCTACTGCTATCAGAAGAACCTATATATGCAGATGAGGTAGAAGATTCTAGTACATCCATTCTTAAATCACTTGTAGGTGCATTTAAAAAGAAGTATCCAGATCCAAAGATTGCCTTAGTGATTCCCATGTCATCTTTTCGTAACACTTTGAAAAAAGCATTTCGAAATATTAAAGGGTTAAAAGCTGCAATGGTTATGTCACCATCTGAGGCAGTAAAGTCAGAGCTAGACTTAATTGTGGTAGATGAGTCACATCGCCTTAGAAGAAGAGTGAATTTAGGAACATACTTTGGTGGCTTTGATAAAACTTGTAAGCGTCTTGAACTAGATAAACATACCTGTAGTGAACTTGATTGGGTGCTTATGCAGTCAAAAAAGACAGTGTTGTTTTATGATGAAATGCAATCAATCAAACCATCAGATGTTTTACACGAAGATTTTTATAAACTTAAGCAAAACAAAAAAACAAAAACTACCGAATTGAAGTCCCAGTTTAGGTCTAGAGGCGGAAACCAGTATTCAGCATTTATTGATCAGTTATTTAAGTTGAAGCTAGATCACAATGCAGTCTTTAGTCATAAAGGCTATGAGCTGCTTATGTTTGAATCATTACCAGATATGATTTGTGCGGTAAAGGAGTGTGAAAAGCACTATGGTTTAGCTAGGTTGGTTGCAGGATTCGCATGGCCATGGAAATCAAATAATGATAAATCGGTTTATGACATTAATATTGGTGATGTAAGTCTGAAGTGGAATTCAACTAATTTAGATTGGATTAATAAAAAGGGTGCCATAGATGAGGTAGGCTGCATACATACTACTCAAGGTTATGATCTAAATTACACCGGAGTCATATTAGGCCCAGAGATTTCATTTGATCCAATCAAAAATGAAATTGTCATTATTGAAAAAAACTACTTTGATAAAAACGGTAAGCAATCAATAAAGGACCCCGCTCAACTTAAGAGCTATATAATTAATATTTATAAAACCATTCTGCTAAGAGCTATTCGTGGTACCTATTTATATGCATGCGATCCAGAGTTAAGAAAGTACTTATCGCGACATATAGCGGTAATTTCAGGTGAGAAAGCAATGAAAATTAGGAAACCTGAAGTAATGCCTATTCATAAAGTTAAACCATTCGTCAATGCCATTCCTTTGTACGATATTAAAGCAGCTGCAGGAGGTTTTAGTTCTCAGCAAAGTATAGGAGACCTTGATTGGATTGCCTTACCAGATAATATTCAACCATCAGAGGGATTATTTGCCTGTTATGTGGTGGGTGAATCAATGAGCAAAGTGGTGCCCGATGGATCTATTTGTCTGTTCAAAGCCAATCCCGGTGGCAGTCGTAATGGCAAGATTGTTCTTGTTCAACATCACAGTATTGAAGACCCAGATCATGGCGGCACCTATACGGTGAAAAGGTATGGGAGTGAGAAGGTTGTTGAAGATGGTGAGCTCGTAAACCAGAGAATTTTGCTAAAGCCAGAAACCAATGCTTATGGTTACTCGCCGATTGTGATTGAAGAAGGTGAGGAGTTGGTTGTAGTTGGTGAGTTTTTGATGGTTGTTTAGTTTTTTAATATTAGTGGTGATTGGTTTATGAAAATTTTCTACCATGGTCAGGGGGCGTGGAATAGTAGTGAACCTGCAGGTTTACCCTTTGAGCCAAATTTATTAGCGTTACAAGGAAATAACTGGGACGATTACGGAACGAAAACAACGCTAATTGCTAGCCTTTATTTTGAAGGGAAAAGGTTAGATTTTGACTTCCATATTAAGGTTTTAATTGAGGGGAGCAATTATACTGCAGACACTTTGAATCAGTTGAAGGCTTCAGGCAGCTGGGATGGCTTTTTTCCAATACCTAATTGTTATTATGTATCAATGCCATCTGATATTGAATTTTATTCAATTCTGGAGTCTAAACTAGGACTAGAGAATGCTAAAAAATTTCTATTGCAACTGAATGATGCAGGTTTACTAAAAAATATTATTAATGATGAATCTTTTTCAAAATTGCTTAATAGCCAAGAGTTTGCTAACTCCATTTTACGTGAAAGTGGAGCTACAAAATCATATGAGGATGGATGGCGTATTTTTGATGGAAGTACAGTTGAAATTCATAACTTTGAACTCAATTTACTTACAAGAGATAAACGAGTAAAAAAAGTTCCTTTTAAGTTTACATCTCCTCTGCTTCCTTATGAAATTAATGTTCTTATTGGTCCAAATGGAATTGGTAAGTCTTATAGTATCAAGTCTCTAGTTGAATACTGGTTGAAAACAGGTATTGGAGACCTAAAAACACTTGAAAAATTAGGTCATCAGCCTTTTGATAAAACTCCAAATTTTAGGAACTTGATCTTAGTTTCGTATAGCCCATTTGAAGAGTTTGAATTAGATTTAAATAAGTATAATTTACAAGATAAGCACGCTTATAAGTATTTTGGTTTTCGTCAAGAGAGACCCGATGGCTCAATTGGTATCAATAGAAACTTACCTGCCAAACATTCTGCTTTATCAGTCATTAAGGCAATATATGACGATACGAGACTTAATTTCATCACAAGGCGAGTTCAGAAACTGCCTACGATTAATGATGCTCTACGTCATGCTTTTGAATTTGAACATATGGCATTAGAGATAAAAGCCCCATTAAAACTTGGCATCCTATCGCATAATTTAACCATAATTAATGATAAAAAGTATTTGATTTTAGACTCAGGCATCCCCACGTTTGTTACTGAAGATATATTAATTGAAGCAAGTGAATTGGAGAAAGGGGTTGTTTTTCTTAAAGATAAAGCCCTATGCACATTAAGTTCAGGCCAAAGGCTCTTTATGTACATAGCGATTAATGTTGTTGGCGAATTGAAAGAAAATAGCTTAGTGGTTATTGATGAACCAGAGCTGTTTTTACACCCAACCTTAGAAGTTGAATTTGTTTCTTTATTAAAAACTGTTTTAGAGCCGTTTAAGTCAAAGGCTATTCTTGCAACACACTCCTTGGTTGTTGTGAGAGAAGTACCTTCAAAATGTATTCATATTTTTAGAGATGAAGGTTATGGATTAGATGTAGTGTCTCCTCCGTTTGAGACTTTTGGTGCAAGTGTTCAAAAAATTTCATCTTATGTATTCGGGGATAAGTCAGTTACAAAACCATTTGATGACTGGTTGAAAGGGTTGGTAGAGAAAGAGCCTGATGTGGAGAAGTTAATTGAATCTTTAGGTGAAGAAGTTAATGAACAATTAATTATGAAAATTTTACGATTAGGGAGGCAAAGGCATGGTAGCTAAGCTTTCATTACCAAATTATGATTCGATCGATATAGTGAATAATACTATTGCTGAGAGAGTGAAACATCGAGATTTTTTTTATGCTTTAAAAGATGACTGGATTGCTCATATTTTGAGCTATCGTGAGACTGGTGGGGATCCTTGCTTGATAAAGGAATTAACACTTGATACATACATTAGCCAACAAAGAATTGATGATGAAAAATATCAAGCTCCCAAATTTCGTGAAAGTGCAGTTCCATTAGATAGGTTGATTCAACGTAGAAAAAAATCACTCCAAGGACTATATAAGCCAGATGAAGGTAAGGATTTACATCGAATTCTAGGAAGCATGAGAGATAATCACAAACTCCCTTTTTGTCCTTGTTGTGGAGAACCTGGAAAACCGGGAACATTAGATCATTATCTACCTCAGTCTATATATCCAGAGTTCTCGATTGTATTGGAAAACTTGACACCTATGTGTACAGATTGTCAGGAATTGAAAGGCAATAAGGTTAAGGATATAAATGGAAATAAGAAATTCATTCATCCATATTACGACCCTATAGATGAAGTATTGATCGAATTGAATATAAGTCCACCATTTGAAAATCCATCAGCTTTTATCGCTGACGTCCCTCATTGCACTCCAGAGCCTTTAAAGCTACTTGTTAGTCGCCATATTAAAGAAATTGATTTTGTTAATCGTTTTGAAGAGTACTGCAGTAACGAATATTCAGATTTGTTGGCAACACTTGCTGAAGAGAAAGAAGATGAAACTAGAGAGCCTTTAATCAAAACTATAACTCGTTTTTTTAATAAGGCTAGAAAACAATCTGAAAATAGGTGGGAAGCAATTTTTTATCGTGGAGTGTTGAACAATATTGATTTGTTAAATTACTTTGAATATTCGGACTTATCTGAAAATATAAAGAATATTGAGCGATAAAATATCAACTTAATTACCATTGGAATTACCATTGGAATTACCATTGGAATTACCATTGAAATTACCATGGACACCCTTCGTAATTTGACCTGCTTACTTTATATTTCAGGTAAGTCGAACTAACTTTATTGGATTCACTCAAGGATGAGGAATCTAATATGCCTAAACCAAGAAAATCTCTAATAAGCCTTCAAGACACGTCTTACTACCATTGTGTTTCCCGATGCGTTCGACGTGCTTTTCTGAATTTTAACGGGACAGGCACGTCAATTTGCTAATTCCCATTAATTAATTTTTACTTCAACATCGTTAAGGCTAGAGCTCTAAATACAAAAAACATGGATTTTCCAATGTAAATTACCTATTTATGAGCGTTTTTTTCTTTCAGCTATAAAGTGAGTGCTGTTCAGGTGATGTTTTTTTCAATCTCTTTTAAAATGGTTTCTTGATTACTTGTAGGAAATATTAAATTGAGCAAATTTAGAAAAATTACCATGGACACCCTTCGTAATTTGACCAGCTTACTTTATATTTCAGGTAAGTCGAACTAACTTTATTGGATTCACTCAAGGATGAGGAATCTAATATGCCTAAACCAAGAAAATCTCTAATAAGCCTTCAAGACACGTCTTACTACCATTGTGTTTCCCGATGCGTTCGACGTGCTTTTCTATGCGGTGAAGATAAGTTCACAGGCCAAAGTTATGAACACAGAAGAGGTTGGATAGAAGATAAAATGCTCGCCCTAGCTAAGGTGTTTGCTATCGATGTTTGTGCTTATGCGGTGATGAGCAATCACACTCACTTAGTACTTCATGTTAATGAAGAAGAGGCATCAAACTGGGGAGTGAAACAAGTACTTGAGAGGTGGCATCAACTTCATAAAGGGACACAATTCACTGATAAATATCTCCGAGATGAAGCTATGGCTGAGTTTGAGCTAGCCTCTGTCTATGAGAGCTGTGAGAAGTACCGAAAACGTTTAATGGACATTAGTTGGTTTATGCGAGAGCTCAATGAATCTGTAGCTCGTATGGCTAACAATGAAGACAAATGTACAGGGCGATTCTGGGAAGGCAGATTTAAGTCCCAGGCATTGTTAGACGAGGCTGCGCTTTTGTCATGCATGGCATACGTCGATTTGAACCCGGTTCGCGCCAAAATGGAATTAACACCAGAAACGTCCAAACATGCCAGCATCAAAACACGCATTGAAGTGGCAAAAACAAATCAGACGCAACCCAAAAACTTATTTCCTTTTATTGGCTATGAACGGGAAGATCAGCTTCAAGGCTTACCTTTTAAACTTACTGATTACCTTGAATTAGTTGATTTAACGGGTCGGGTGATTCGATCTGATAAACGAGGCGCTTTGGATATCTCACTGGCCCCGATTCTTCAGCGCATAAACCTTACAACAGAGCAATGGTTAGAGGTTTCAACAGGCTTTGAAAAGCATTTTACCACAGCGATTGGGTCTGAGAGGCAATTGGCTAAGTACTGTGAACATACTCATATCAAAAGGCGACCTAATCTAGCTTCATGTAGAAGGCTTTTGTCTTAGTCACGAATTACCATGGACACCCTTCGTAATTTGACCGGCTTACTTTATATTTCAGGTAAGTCGAACTAACTTTATTGGATTCACTCAAGGATGAGGAATCTAATAATGCCAAAGCCACGCAAGTCCTTAATAAGTCTTCAAGATACACCTTACTATCATTGTGTTTCCCGATGCGTTCGTCGTGCTTTTCTCTGTGGAGAAGATAAGTTCACAGGCCAAAGTTATGAGCACAGAAGAGGGTGGGTAGAAGATAAAATGCTAGCCCTAGCTAAGGTGTTTGCTATCGATGTTTGTGCTTATGCGGTGATGAGCAATCACACTCACTTAGTACTTCATGTTAATGAAGATGAGGCAATAAATTGGGATGTGAAGCAAGTACTTGAGAGGTGGCATCAACTTCATAAAGGGACACAATTCACTGATAAATATCTCCGAGATGAAGCTTTGGCTGAGTTTGAGCTAGCCTCTGTCTATGAGAGCTGTGAGAAGTACCGAAAACGTTTAATGGACATTAGTTGGTTTATGCGAGAGCTCAATGAATCTGTAGCGCGTATGGCTAATAATGAAGACAAATGTACAGGGCGATTCTGGGAAGGCAGATTTAAGTCCCAGGCATTGTTAGACGAGGCTGCCCTTGTTGCTTGCATGGCATATGTCGACTTGAATCCAGTCAGAGCGAAAATGGAATTAACACCAGAAACGTCCAAGCACACCAGCATCAAAACCCGCATTGAAGTGGCGAAAACAAATCAGACGCAACCCAAAAATTTATTTCCTTTTATTGGCTATGAACGGGAAGATCAGCCTCAAGGCTTACCTTTTAAACTTACTGATTACCTTGAATTAGTTGATTTAACGGGTCGGGTGATTCGATCTGATAAACGAGGCGCTTTGGATATCTCACTGGCCCCGATTCTTCAGCGGATTAACCTTACAACAGAGCAATGGTTAGAAGTTTCAACAGGCTTTGAAAAGCATTTCACCACAGCGGTAGGGTCTGAGAGGAAATTGGCTAAGTACTGTGAACATACTCATATTAAAAGACGACCTAATCTAGCTGCATGTAGAAGGCTTTTGTCTTAGTTATACAGACTTCACTCACCTAATACTTTCAAATCGTTTACGCGAGATACCTGCTCGACCAAAATGCGAAAAGCTTCAATGAATACTTTAAAGTTAGCCTCCGATTTAAGAGTTCCTTTTTGTTTTCGATCATAAAATGATGAATAAGAATAAAGTGAACAGTGTTCAGGTGTGGTTGTGTTTAATCTCTTTTAGAATGGCTGTCTCGGTATTTTTGATGATGCAACGTATGCTGATTTAGTAGTAGCATTACAAAATCCAACACAAAGCGGTCGAAATTATAGGGCATTTTCAGATTCAAGAAAAAGCTTGGAAGATATGTTTCAGGGGCGTATAGAGTATGACCAAACAAATGCAAAATGGTTATACCGTAAAGGCAATGCAAAATTTTCAATACATAATACTGCCGAAGGTATTAAGAAAATTGCAATCCTTGATATTTTGCTAGGCAATCGTTTCTTAACTCCAGATTCTGTTATTTTCATCGATGAACCTGAATCAGCATTACACCCTACAGCTATAGTTCAGCTTCTTGATATTGTTCAAGCGCTAGCTGACAAAGGCATTCAATTTTTTATCGCTACACATTCTTACTATGTAATAAAAAAGTTAGCAATTATTGCCAATAAATCAGCAGACGTAAATTGTTTCAGTCCCGATAATGAGGGTGTATGGAGCGTTTCATCATTACGTAATGATGGTTTACCTGATAATGAGATTATTAATGAGTCAGTGCGTTTGTTTGAGCAAGAATTTCAGGGAGTTTAACCGTGATTCAAATAGAAGAGTCAGGCCTAAACTTTGGAGAATTCCAAGATTGTGATGTTTTTAAAATAGAAAAATCAGAGTTTGTCTTGAATAATGAGGGAGTCAAAAGTTGTGAATTCGTCTGGCACGACAATGAGAAGCAGTTGATTTGGTTTTTGGAAGCAAAAAGTAGTGTTCCTAATCCACAAAACTCCAAAGAGAAGTTTGACGATTATTTTCAAGAAATATTTGAAAAATTGGAAAATTCAGTAGTTGCAACTTCAATGGGGAAGTTAGGGAAATTAAATCAGGTTAATGAAGAACTTAGCGAGCCTTTGTTGCAGCTTGATTGGTCTACTATTGGATTTAAACTAGTGTTGGTTATACCTACTGCCCCTAATCATGTTTTACCGCCTTTATCGGAAAAATTACGTTCGTTGTTTATTAGACAGGTTAAGTTGTGGGGGATTTCTATATCTGATATAGCGGTTATTAACGAAGGAATGGCGAGAAATTCTGGGTTGCTTGTTTAGAAAATTACCATGGACACCCAACGTAATTTGATCTGCATCTAATCCCCGACAAATATTATTAGATTCACTCAAGGGTGAGGAATCTAATAAGGCTTCTCTTTCAGCTCTCTTTTAGGGATGCATAATTCCTCGATTTTAGATTGGATGTCTTTAGAGATTAAGGAATGTTTAAAAAGACGCGTTTATGGGGTCAATATCCCGTTAACTCCATATAGCCAGTCCCTGAGTGTGTCCCTTCTATTAGGATTGGCCCTTCCCAATATGGAACCGACAGGGGCATTTTTGCCTTTGGATTCAGTGCCGAGACTGTCACTTTAATTTGCTGTGTTGGAATGGATAATTGCCACGTTGTTGGGTAATCGCGTCCGTCGATTTCTGTTTGTTTGACGGCGGTTAAGCTGATGTCCTGCTGTGAAATGGCGATGCCAGAGCCATCTTGTTGCATTAACCTTGCGTGAGAGTAACTGGCTTTGCCTGTTGTTGCGTTTCGAAGTTGGAACACGACTAAGCTGGTTTCATCATTGAGCCTGAGTGCAAACCAATCCCAGCCTTGTTGTGAGTCGAGTAAGAACTGAGAGCTCCATTCTCTGTCTATCCAACCTTTGCCAGAAACCTGATGTGTCACGCCATCAATCGTCACTTTGCCTGAGACATGGATGAATGGCTGGCTGTAGTAAGAAATTACCATGGACACCCTTCGTAATTTGACCTGCTTACTTTATATTTCAGGTAAGCCAGACTAACTTTATTAGATTCACTCAAGGATGAGGAATCTAATAATGCCAAAGCCACGCAAGTCCTTAATAAGTCTTCAGCTCTTTTCTAGATAAGCTCTTACTATCATTGTGTTTCCCGATGCGTTCGTCGTGCTTTTCTATGCGGTGAAGATAAGTTCACAGGCCAAAGTTATGAGCACAGAAGAGGGTGGGTAGAAGATAAAATGCTAGCCCTAGCTAATGTGTTTGCTATCGATGTTTGTGCTTATGCGGTGATAATTACCATGGACACCCTTCGTAATTTAAAATTACCATAGACACCCTTCGTAATTTGACCTGCTTACTTTATATTTCAGGTAAGTCGAACTAACTTTATTGGATTCACTCAAGGATGAGGAATCTAATAATGCCAAAGCCACGCAAGTCCTTAATAAGTCTTCAAGACACGTCTTACTACCATTGTGTTTCCCGATGCGTTCGCCGCGCTTTTCTATGCGGTGAAGATAAGTTCACAGGCCAAAGTTATGAGCACAGAAGAGGGTGGGTAGAAGATAAAATGCTAGCCCTAGCTAAGGTGTTTGCTATCGATGTTTGTGCTTATGCTGTGATGAGCAATCACACTCACTTAGTACTTCATGTTAATGAAGATGAGGCAATAAATTGGGATGTGAAGCAAGTACTTGAGAGGTGGCATCAACTTCATAAAGGGACACAATTCACTGATAAATATCTCCGAGATGAAGCTATGGCTGAGTTTGAGCTAGCCTCTGTCTATGACAGCTGTGAGAAGTATCGTAAACGCCTGTGTGACATTAGCTGGTTTATGCGAGAGCTCAATGAATCTGTAGCGCGTATGGCTAACAATGAAGACAAATGTACAGGGCGATTCTGGGAAGGCAGATTTAAGTCCCAGGCATTGTTAGACGAGGCTGCGCTTGTGTCATGCATGGCATATGTCGATTTGAATCCGGTTCGCGCCAAAATGGAATTAACACCAGAAACGTCCAAGCACACCAGCATCAAAACCCGCATTGAAGTGGCAAAAACAAATCAGACGCAACCCAAAAACTTATTTCCTTTTATTGGCTATGAACGGGAAGATCAGCCTCAAGGCTTACCTTTTAAACTTACTGATTACCTTGAATTAGTTGATTTAACGGGTCGGGTGATTCGATCTGATAAGCGAGGCGCTTTGGATATCTCACTGGCCCCGATTCTTCAGCGGATTAACCTTACAACAGAGCAATGGTTAGAGGTTTCAACAGGGTTTGAAAAGCATTTCACCACAGCGATTGGGTCTGAGAGGAAATTGGCTAAGTACTGTGAACATACTCATATCAAAAGACGACCTAATCTAGCTGCATGTAGAAGGCTTTTGTCTTAGTCATACAGACTTCACTCACCTAATACTTTCTAATCGTTAACGCGAGATATCTGCTCGACCAAAATGCGAAAAGCTTCAATGAATACTTTATAGTTAGCCTCCAGTTTAAGAATTTCTTATTATTTTTAACCATAAATTGATGAATATGAGTGAAGTGAGTGTTGTTCAGGTGTAGTCGTGTTTGATCTCTTTTAGAATGGCTGTCTTTAGAAATTTATAATCTAGCAGCATGTAGAAGGCTTTTGTCTTAGTCATACAGACTTCACTCACCTAATACTTTCTAATCGTTAACGCGAGATACCTGTTCGGCCAAAATACGAAAAGCTTCAATGAATACTTTATAGTTAGCCTCCAATTTAAGAATTTATTTTTATTTTCAACCATAAAATGATGAACATGAGCGAAGTGAGTGTTGTTCAGGTGTAGTCGTGTTTGATCTCTTTTAGAATGGCTGTCTTTAGAAATTTGTTATTTTTAACCATAAAATGATGAACATGAGCGAAGTGAGTGCTGTTCAGGTGATGTTGCCTTTTATTTCTTTTAAAATGGCTGTCTAAATAAGTAAATAAGTATGGTGTTCAGGTGTAGTTGTATTTAATCTCTTTTAGAATGGCTGTCTTGGTGAAACATTTTTACATTTATCGAATTGACAATATTAAATTAATGAACAATATTTTGATTTGCAATAATTTATTTTATCACTATTTTTCAAAAAAGAGGGCTTGTTGAGTTTAAAATACTATTAGAATGTATTTATCAATTATTGATAAAGTTCTCCGTCTTCACAATATTTCGAAGACTTTGACGAGTAATGTTTCCAAGGTTCAATTATGACAATTCAGATTAAGACTGTACAAGTGTGTGCTGATAATACTGCTACATTTAATTTTGATTCAATAGGAGATAATTCAAAAATAATTTCGTATGTAATCGGAATCGGAGGATTTGGGCTTTGGCTGGATGGGTTCGAAAAATTTATTTCTGAAATGAATATTGAGGTAAGTACAGTTAATATCAGTGCGCTAGAAATTACGGTTCAATTAGATATGAATATTTCGGAAAAAAGTGGAGGTGGTGGTCTGTCTAGCAATGCATGTTTTCTAACTTGTGTGGCGGAGGTTAATTATTTAAAAGGTTCACCCATTGAATTGTTCAATATCCAGCAAGGAGAATCAAAAGAGGGCCTATCAAACTTTTCTAGCTTTGGTTCTTTTCTTTCTGGGTTTAATTTTCCTAGTAATGGCGATAGCTATGGAATCCAGAGTTTAACTATACAAAGTGCTTTAGATCCTGTGAGTGATGGTGCACTAAAAGCTGCTGGTATCTGTACTATCTATGGAGGGAAGGAAAGTGAAAAGGGGTCACTATACGAAGGTTTTATCGGGTTGCCAAGCAAGCAAGATACTGATATTACTCTTGAGGTAGTGAACATAGAAAAACCAATTTCAGATAGTAACGAAATTGTGTCGCACGAATTCTCCAGTGAAGTTATAGATGCGGCTTTTTTGCTATCCGGCTTTTCTCTTCCGAACCAAGGTTCTGCCCAACCAATAACCTCTATATGTGCTGGTATTTCGCTTGCTATTCCATATGAATCATCCATAAAGATAGAGGGAAAAAAAGTCAGTGTCCAACAATTAGATGCTTTTGTATTTCACCCAGGAGGTGGTCCCAAAATGAATCTAAATGGTTTATTGATAGCTACCGTACCGAAATCAACATAACCAATAATACATAAAACTAGTCCAGGGACAGGAACAATATATGAATAGCAGTGACATTTTTTACGAAGCAATCGATAGCTTTCCTTTATCGGATACTTCATCGGATAAAACCACGAGTTTTGGTCATTGTATTGCCAAGTACAAAATTCATAAGGTTGAAAATGTTGTGAATTTAGAGACATCCATATCGTATCTCCTTCAAGTCACTCAAAAGTTCGTAATCCCCCCTAAGAATGCTTATGTCCCAGGTTTAGAAAAAGATAGAGAATACAAGGAATACAGCGCAATAGTGAGTAACACGATTTCGGTAGACGTTCCAAAGGGCGCTGTATTAACTACGCTTTCAATGTCACCAAAAACATTAAACTCTTCAGTGAATACTTCCCAAAATTACTCATCTGAATCCTCTAGCAATTATTCAAATCAGTTTAGCTCAGGTTCAAGTCACTCAAACGTAAATAGCTACGGTATAGCTGCATCAATTGGTAACTTTGGGGATCTTCCTGTTTTTAATATTGGTGGGCATTTGGATAATAGTAAAACTAGATCTGCAGATGTATCACAGGCTCAAGGTTATGGGGGTAGCAGTCAACAGTCTACAAGTGATTCAACATCCATGAGCATTAAAGATTGGAGTGCTTATGGAACTTTAGATAAAAACTGCGAATCTCCTACTTGGGTATGGTCACAAACTTACCCATGGAATGTGCTTGATTTTTGCAAGCCTGCTAGCTCGAAAGCTAATTATGTAATACTACCTAAGCAAGTTCAAGATTTGATGCTCGCTGGTGATTTGCTATTGCCTCCCAGCCAGTTATCTCTATTTGGTGTTGAATTTATGGTTGATGTGCAATGGTTGATTACATTCCCAAACGGAATGCCTGAGGATAATTCAATTGCTATTACTCATAAGACTAAAAACTTTACTGCATCCCATTCTAGGAGTAATTCGGATGTAATTGCAACACTACAAAATGAAGATGAAGCAGCTAGCTCTAAATTTAAATCCCAATATCTAAGTTTAAGTCTGTATGGACTAAACCCCATTAATTTAGATTCGGGCTTAAGCGCTGTGAACTTTCAAAAAGGACATTATTTAAATCAGATTATAAATTCTCAAAGTGCGTTTAGAATTATTTCCAAAACAAACAGTTTGCATGTAGATGGGGTAGGATTCTCACAGGGTATGATTACTCGTTTTGATCAACAACAACCAGAGTTAAAGGTGAGTTTCAAAATACCTGACCTAATTAGCGGCTACTCATTATACCTTATGCATTGGGTAGGAGCCGGTAGCGGCCCTTGCGAATTGGAAATATCAATAAATAATTGTCCGATTAACTCCTTATATGTCGATACAGAAAAGGGGGCGGGGGGGCAAAATAATATTTCGAAGGTCATATTAAGAGAGCTCTCGTATTCCAGTATTCACTATCATGATTACATTCGTTTAGGAATGAACCAAATTTCTATTAAATTTATTCCTTCAGATCCAGATAATACGATAAACTCGTATGAACTACTCTCACTGGGAATAAGTGAGTAGGCTCGGCTGATTAAAGTGTAGTAGAGTGTCTCATATGCTGAAAAAAAAGCGTGAAGAATTTTTCAAATATAATAATAATAATAATGAAACCTTATTTGACGGTGATTTAATAAACAAAAAAATAAACGTAAACCCAATTTTTCCTGGTGAATCAGAGTATAAACATGATTCTTTGGCAGAATCTTTTGATAGTAATGAAGTAGAGTATGATACCAATAGCGTTAACGGTGATGATGAACCAATACAGGAAAAGGATCGTAACTATATAAACGATGTATTTGACGAAAATAAGCACAAGAAGAAACATCAATTACTTTTAGCAGCTGTTTCTACTGAGGCTGGCGGTAAGTTTTATAAAGGTTACCAGAAAGCTTCATCTGAGCATGAAATCCCTTTTAAAGGTTATAATTTATCGTCTACCGATATTCAAACTCTAGATAATAAGCAGTTCGTTTCCACTGCAACGGATTTTAAAACCTTCATGAGGGATTTATTCAAATGCAAGAGAATACCTCATGCTATTGTCGTAATTGAGGGTGAGCATGATTGTAAGCAATTTAGCATTGATCGAGCTGGAAATGAGTTCAAGTTTATAAAAAAAGAAACTATTTATGGTCTGAGAAAAAATGGTTCTAAAGATGCTAAGCAAAATTTCACTTTATTTGTCAGAAAAGAATATAATAAAAAATTTAGACTCAAGGAAGAGAATCCAGATGAAATCAATAGATCGGCCGCTTTGCATTATGAGTTTTGTGGTAAAAAATATAAAACTCACTTTGTACATATCACAAATGATAACGCGAAATCCCCTAATAAAGTGATTTCAAAATTCAATGAGAAAAGGGAGCTGGAAACGGAATTATCAACACATATATTTGGAGACACTAACTTTAAAAATGTATTTTCTAATTTTGGCGAGTTAAGCGCTGGTGGTAACAGAGGTAAAGATTATCTTGTATTCAGTTCAAGTGGAGCTAAAATGCACAATCATTTTATTCAAGCCATTCAGCAAACAGATAAATTCGTGCTAGTATCACAGCCATCTATGCTTAATGACGTCTATTATAATTATTCAGCAAAAGACAAAAATTTGGAGAGTAATTCAAATACAGACCATCCATCTGGAATTCAATCACTGTTTCTACCCGATGTGGTCAAAGTTGAAAACTTTAACGATTTATAATGATTGCGACAGAATAAATTACCATAGACACCCAACGTAATCTTACCTGCATCTAATCCCAGACAAGTTTTATTGGATTCACTCAAGGATGAGGAATCTAATAAGGCTCTCTCTTTTAGCTCTCTTTTAGGGAAGCATAATTCCTAGATTTTAGATTGGATGTCTTTAGAGATTATTTAAAAGGCGTGTTTATGGGGTCAGTACCCAGTTAACTCCATATAGCCTGTTCCAGAGTGTGTCCCTTCTATTACGATTGGTCCTTCCCAATAGGGAACCGACAGGGGCATTTTTGCCTTTGGATTCAGTGCCGAGACTATCACTTCAATTTGCTGAGTTGGAATGGATACTTGCCACGTTGTTGGGTAATCGCGTCCGTCGATTTCTGTTTGTTTGACGGCGGTTAAGCTGATGTCCTGTTGTGAAATGGCGATGCCAGAGCCATCTTTTTGCATTAACCTTGCGTGAGAGTAACTGGCTTTGCCTGTTGTTGCGTTTCGAAGTTGGAACACGACTAAGCTGGTTTCATCATTGAGTCTGAGTGCAAACCAATCCCAGCCTTGTTGCGAGTCGAGTAAGAACTGAGAGCTCCATTCTCTGTCTATCCAGCCTTTGCCAGAAACCTGATGCGTCACGCCATCAATCGTCACTTTGCCTGATACATCAATAAATGGTTGGCTGTAGTAATAAGAAGCCACTTTACCGTCGCTGCTTTTAGTGCTGTAGCCTTGCTCACCTTGTTTTTGATAGGGCGCGTCGCTAGTGAGTGTTAATGAGTAGCCAAACTGATCTGAGTGGGCATTCAATGTGGCAGGGAATAGGTCATCGGTGGAAGATGTCCATTGCCAATCATCAAGATAAACACGAAAGGGTGAAGCGCTTATGCCTGCCAGTTCTGCTTGGTCACGGGACCATTTTTCATCGGCGTAGTGTTTGTCCTGGGTGGTGATGGCACTGTGCGCCATGTAGATCTGCTGGCTTTGCCATGCTGTTTGCTTGAGCTGTTTGGTTTGCTGGAGCTGTTTGGTTTGATCGCCAGTTTTTGGTGGAGCTGCGGCGAAACGAAATTGTGTCCATTGCACACCCAGTGCATTGCCATTTTCATCCATGAGGTTGGCGGTTAAATACCACCATTCATGGCGAAAGCTTGAGTGCGCTTGGTGATCTTTAGGGAAAGTGATCTCTACGCCTTTAACGACAGGCGTAAATTGTGAATTCTGCTTTTTTTCACTCTGCTCTTTGTTATTGACAGGGCCGAGTATTGAGCCCATGTTTTGAGCTGATTTTTGTTCGGCTTTCTCACAACCCCATAAAAATAATAGGCTAAGCAAGACGACGGACATTTTGATTCGCTTACTCTTCAAACCAAGCGCCATTACAACACCTCACTTTGCAAGCTAGATACCACGGGCTTACTGACTAAGCGCCATAGGGGGATGAGCGTCGCAATCACAGCCACAAGAATCGTGATGACGCAAATGCTGAGGGCATCGCTCCAATTCCATTGGTAATTTAAGCTCCAGCCAAAGGCGCGCAGGGTGACGATGTCGGTTAGCACATAGCCCACCATAGCCCCAAGAGGAATGGCAATAACCAGAGTGAAAGCCACCAAGACGACAATTTGCCCGAGTACCATCGCCATTAACTTGTTACGGCTCACGCCAAGCGCATACAACCTTGCAATAGCGGCTTTACGCGCATCAAGCAACATGAAACACGCACAGAACAAACCAATGACGGCAACCATTAAGGTGACGCCATTCAGTGCACGAGTGATGGCGAAGGTTTGTGAAAAGATATCCAAAGCGATGGATTTGATCTGGGCTTGATCGTAAAGTTGGCTTGGGTGCAAATTCAGTTGTTGGCGTAGCTGTTCGTAGACTAGTTGTTGGTCGCCAGACACTTTAATCCCTAGGCTGGTGGGTAAATCAGTAAAGCCACTCTCAAGCCATACATTAGGGGCAAGCAGCACTTCGCCATTGGGGGAGCCGTAATCATGGAAAATTGCGCCAACCACCAGTGATTTGTCGGGGATGGAATCGAGCTTAAATTCACTATTCAGTGATAATCCGAGCTTGACCGCGGTCGGTTCACTGATGGCAACCCATTCACCTTGGTAGAAGCGCTGCCAAAAGTTATCAAGCTTTGATTGGAACACCATGGTTTGCTCTAAGCTGTCTTTGTCTTTGGTGCCGAGTAAGGTGGGTAGGCCTTGCACGTTATCGTCGACATAATATTGTTTATAAACAGTTTCAACGCTCTCAAACTGTTCTAATACGCGCTCGACATTAGCGATTTCACCTTGAGCAGGGCTAACGTAAATGTCGGCATGGAGTCGCTGCTCTAACCATTGCTTTAGGGTGGATTCAAAGCTGCCGACTAACGTATTCATTCCCATATTGGCGGTTACCGCAAGCAGCAACGCCATCATCGCAAGGGAGAGGGGGGATATCAGCTCTCGCAGTTCAGCAAAGAGATACTGCATCAACCCTGATTGAGTGCGTTGTTCGCTCCAATTAGCTAACACGCTGAGCGTTTTGGGGAGATACAAAGGAATCGACACCACCAACACACCCAACCACGCCATGGTGAATCTATGATACTCGCTGAGCCATAACCCTGCTAATGCGATACAGGTTAAGGTTAAACCAATAACAAACAACTGGTTTTCATTGGAAGTCTCTGGGGCTTGATAAAATCCGCCATGTGAAGAGAGCGGTTGTCGAACCCTTTGTTTAAAGTGCTGCCAGCAGGCAACAAGCGTGGCTGCTAACGTCAGCAATAGGGCTTGGGCTAACCATGACCACTGCCATGTACCGGGAAGCAGCGTCGCACCATAAAGTTGTTCCAGTGTTATCGCAACGGTGGGGTGGAGCCAGTGGCTTAATTGAATCCCCAAAATGAAACCGAGTGAAGCGCCTAGTGTGACTAAAACAGTAAGCTCGATTAACAGAGCAGAGAACACGATGCCAGGTGAAACGCCGGCTTGCTGAATTTGTACTAACAGCCGATTACGTTTGAGTAAGCTGTACTTCACGCCGTTATAAGCGATGAACAAACCAACCAAGAACGCCAGTAAACTCATGGCAGTCAGGTTGAGGTGAAAGCTATCGGTAATAGAGCCGAGATCGGTACTTTGATTATTGGTGATCCATTGCCCTTGTTTGGCGATGAGAGCTTGCCACTTGTCTTGTGCTTGGTTGTTGGCATCAAAAACAGCGATGTAACTCAGTTGACCTTGTTTGTTGAGTAGTTGTTGGGCGAATCCTATGTCCATCAAGATTCGACTACCCAGCTGCCACTCGTCGGGCAATACGACAACTTGAGTGGCTATTTCATCCAGAGTGAGTGTCTCTACCTCGCCTAAGCCTTGATGTTGCGATTGGCTCATCATGACGATGGGGCTGCCTGCCAAGAGCTGTGACAGGGGCAGTGCGCTATCGAACAGGGATATGCCTTCTGGCGTTTTATCCTTCTCGACTGTCTTGTCAGTAGCATAGCGAGATCTTGAGGTGAGAGCCGCGATTAACTCACTGCCTTGTACCGACCAGCGCCGACCTTGCTCGTCTCTCACTTTCCCTTCAATCACAGGCAGTATTGCGCTGAGTCCATTTTGCCTTAGCTTGAAGTAGAGCGATTCTGCTAAGTAGTTTTGCCCCGCTGCTGGGATGATCAGGTTTTTCGCTTGTGCGCTCAGTTGTTCACTAGATTCAGCGTAGCTTCGTTTGGCATTCAGGTTAATGGCTTGCACGGCAACAAATAAGGTGACCGCCAACACAATACCAATCAGGATCGCCGCGGCTTGCAAAGGCGATTGTTTATAGTGCGCAGCGAATAGCTTTAGAGAGAGCCAGGTGTGATTTAACCTAGAGTGATTTAACTTAGAGTTATTTAACTTAGATTGAGATAGGTTAGCTGGCCGCATGGGACATCTCACCGGCTTGATGTTGGTTTGGGTCTATTTGCTTTAGATCGCCATCATCCAATACCCATTGTGTCTGCATAAACTGGGCGCATTCAGGGCTGTGTGTCACCAGTAACACGGCGGTGTTGCCTTGTGTGGTAATTTCGCTTAGTAGCCTCATGACTTCTAATCCGGCTTTGTGGTCGAGGTTGCCTGTGGGTTCATCGGCAAGCAGGAGTTTGGGTTTATGAGCCAATGCTCGTGCGATCGCGACTCGTTGTTGTTGTCCACCAGAGAGTGCAGATACATGCCTATCCAGTAGTTCACTGATGCCTAACGCTTCCACCAAGTAATCACACCAGTCGTCCCATTTTTGTTGATTCAAGTGCAGCGGGAATGCGATGTTTTGCTTAACGTTAAGCGGGGTTAATAAGTTGAATTGCTGAAAGATAACCCCCAGTTTTTGGTGGCGGAAGCGGCTCCATTGTGGCTCTTTCCAAACCGATGTGTTGTCGCCATCGAGCCAGAGTTCGCCATCAGAAAGTGGTTCAAAACCCGCGATGAGGTTGAGTAGCGTACTTTTTCCGCTGCCACTTGCTCCTGTCAACGCCACGCTTTCCCCTATCCCCAAAGCGAAGTCGACACTGTTCAACACCTTATGGGTGTCTTTGCCGTCAATAAAGCTTTTGCTGGCATGTTTCAATGTGACAACTGGGCTTTCCATTTTCTCTCCCTAGACAATAACTTCTATAAAACTTTAGATAATAATTTGAAAAGTTAACGATTTACATCGCCTCATTAATAACCAGTACTTCAAGCTGGTGGAAATAGATCAGTTTAAACCTAAGATTTTAGTGAGGCATCGGCCCCAAATCGCTTTTCGATCTATGGCTGTTGTCATTGATTAATAGCAATGCATTGATTTTAAGTAATTACCATGTGGCATTACCAAGGACAGCGAGCGTAATCTTTCCTGTATCTAAGCCAAGACTAGTCTTTGTTAAATTCACTCAAGGATGAGGAATTTAATAATGCGCTCTTTTTAGTTCTTTTTTAGCTCTTTTTTATCTTTTTTTTAGGCAAGTACATTCATTTTTTAAAAAAACCTCTGCTCCTTCAATGATAAAATGATGAGTAAGAACGAAGTGAGTGGTGTTCAGGTGTAGTCGTGTTTGATCTCTTTTAGAATGGCTGCCTTTAGTATCGACGATTAGTGAGTTGTAATCGTGCGTGTTTAAAAATGTCAGGGATTTATCAGAATGAACAGAGGTATCACATTTAGGTATTCGATTTTAGTATTAAGTATCATTACTTATTTCATGGCGATTATATTAACTGCGGTGGACCAATGGCCTTTGGATTCTCAATTTGGTAGTGAGCCTGGTTTTTCATTTCTATTGTTTGGTTGGATTAATGTTTGGTTTTTTTTAATGGGAGGGGGATCTGACGGTTTTTTAGATACAATTGCTGCCCTGTCATGGCTTGCAAACCCGATTTATTGGGTATCAATCGTTGCATTCATCAAACATAAATATTATTTAACTCTCATATCTTCTTTGTTATCTTTTTTCGTCGCTCTATCCTACGTTTGGGCTTCTGATTGTTTTTGTAATTCAGATAACATGGTGCCAGATTTTGGGTTGCGAGAAGGGTATTGGGCTTGGCTGATATCATTTGTCATGTTAACAATTGGGGCCATTATCTGTTTAAGATTATCTTATGTAAATGAGAGAGTCCCAAACAAGTAAAGTTTGTAGTACTAACGGGACAGACATTTGAAATGATTGTCTGGTTTGAGAGACTACTGAAATGAGGTATAGCGGTACATACTTTCTTTAGAGACCTCGTCTCTAAGTTCCTCAATTTTTTGCCACAATGCCTCAGCTATATCAGGGTGCTTTTCAACAAAACGATTACTGAGTACTAAAAAATAATCTTTTGTCTTAAGTGGTACTGATGAGCGCCTAATGCCTGAAAATTCAGGTCTATCAAGATAGGGTGTCGCTTTCAGATCTTGTAATGCTGCACCAACTACTTGCTGACGTCTGGTAAGCATGAGTAGCGCTTTATAGGCGGAGTCTGGTTGTTTGACTTTTTGCCCGATCTTTTTAAGGTCACTAACAATTGAGTCCCCATGTTCAGCAACAATAAAGCCTTTTTCCCCTATTAAGTTTGTACCATCCCAGTCTAATTTTGCTTGTGCTAGTGAATAAAGCCAGTAGCTCAAGCTTGCAAGTCTTTTAGTGCTATCTAGTTTACCTTCTGGGGTAAGGGGATAACGCGCTATCTTCGCTCGCTCGGCTTTATAGGAAAACATGAAGGCACCATCAATTTGGTTATTTTCGAGCAAATGCAGCACTCGCACATTCGGATAACGTTTATAAACAATGAGGAGGTTAAGTTCTTTGGCTGCAGCATTAATCACATCCAGCGCAATACCAGGAGGTTCAACGACTGTTACTCCTGTTCCCATTTGATAAGGTGGGGAAGGGTTGATTTGGTATGATAACGTCAGTTCAACGGGTTCAGATGACTGACTGGTGGCAGGAAGCATTAAAATAATAAAGAACCAAAAATAAATCTTGTACCTATTTATCATGTTAACTTTTCCTATGATTAGATGTTTGGCCGTCTCTTGCATTCAAGGATTGCTTCAGCCCAGTGATTGCTTAAATATCTCAACGAGACATTAATCATTTAAAGTGCGCCAAGTGCTCCAAGTGCTCCAAGTGCTCCAAGTGCTCCAAGTGCTCCAAGTGCTCCAAGTGCTCCAAGTGCTCCAAGTGCTCCAAGTGCTCCAAGTGCTCATAAAGCTCTACCTCATCAAACTGAATCAGCCTATACAATCATTATAACGACTTACCAAGTAGACGTTTGTTAATTTAATTTGTCAGAATTAGCCTTAACTTCAACATGGTTAACGCGAGAATTTCTATCAAATCAAATACGACAATTTTCATTGATTACTTTAAAACTAGCTACCGATTTAAAAAGCCTCTTCTCCATAAAGTTAAAATGATGGGCACGAAAGAAGTGAGTAGTGTTCAGGTGACGTTGTCTTTGATCTCTTTTAAAATGGCAGTCTTTAGAATCGGTAGCCTTTCAACAAACGGTTATCAACATGGCTTCGCCAACTGTGTCATCGTTTAATGCTTATGTGTTCATTCAAACTCCATACCTTAATGGGTATTTTTTAGAGATTAATAAGTTGGAAACCATCCAAAAAATCGAAGAATCTTTGATTTTAGAAGAAAATCAAAGATTGGTAAGAAACCGTAGCTTTTCTAATTTAGATTGGTCGCGAGAATACGAGGAAGATTTACACTTCATTAGTTGCATCATATCTTCATCTAATTTCTCTGGGGCGAACTTAGATGGATTGCATCTTGAGAACTGTCAAATCATAGATTGCGATTTCTCTGACGCTAGCTTAAAAAATGCAGTGTTTAGAAAGTGCACTTTTTACGATAAGAATAATCAAAAAGGTTGTGATTTCCAAAAAGCTGATTTACGTCATTCAGAGTTTGATGATTGTGATATTTCTACCTGTAATTTCTATAGATCAGAGCTTTTTGATATAAAAATAAATGAAAGTCAGGCTCAAGGCTGTAACTTTGAACTTGCTGATTTCATAACTATCGTCAGTAAAAATATGCTGTTTAGTTCTGCTCAGCTGACTAAATCAAATTTTAAATATTCAGATTTTGAAGGCGTTCATTTAGAGAAGTGTGATTTATCTGAAAGTAATTTTTCAGCGGTAATTTTTACAAGAGCCAATTTAGAGGGTGCTAATCTCACCAACACCGCTTTTGCTCCAAGTCAATATTATGGCCTTTCAATCTATAAAGCTGATTTACGCAATGCTGAGATAGCTGGCATAGACATTAGGGCATTAGATTTTTCTGGTGTTGAGATATACGAGTGGCAAATGGCTTCTTTATTAGAAAATATTGGCTTCATAGTTCACCCAGACCAATAAAGTCAATGTGAACACTCATAACAAACCTTTCCAAGGGGCCGAATTCTGCCATTAAAATCCCCATCATTTTTAATGGCTTTTGACTATAAATGAAGTTTAGAGTGTTTATCCTTGGGAGCCACTCCCTGGCAAGACATTTAATTTGCTAACTAGTCGCTTTCATTTTTGCTGATAGACTAAATTAAATCTGTCTTTGTCCTTATTTAATTCTTTGCTTTAAGGAAGGCTATGTTTGCAAAGGGGGGGGGCTAAAATTATTTACTACAGCCTTTTAATAGAAAATTAAGTGATCTCATAAACCACTGGGCTATGGTCAAATTGCATTAAAATATCTCTCCACATATTAGGCTCACAACTTTTTAATGCAGTAACGGTTCGCTTTTCACCACTAATGACATAATCAATAATACTGTGCTCTTTAATGCCTTTAAATGTTGGTAGATTAGTTGCATTACGTAGATGAAGTTCGGATTGTCGGTCGTAATCATTTTTCTTAATGGCATTTTCATTTTCTTTATCCCATTGTGTAAATTTGAGATTATCACTATCACAACTAAGCGGGTGAGTCGCATTTTGTACCTCTTCTTTACCAATATCATAGTTAAAATCACCACCTACAATACAGTCTTCTCCGTGGCCAGACGTAGTGTGCTTAAGCACATTTTCAACAGCATTTTTGCCACCTATTTGTGATGCATTAGCGTGAATAACCCAAGCTGAGAAACCATTTAAGTTATTGTGAGGGGCTTTATTTTGTTTATAAGTAACTTTTAGCAAATTTCGGCGTTGTTGAAGCTGTGGAAAACGCATAGAAACGCCATTAAAAGTATCTTTGTCTTTTTCTAAGGCAAATATACGCTTACAGTTATGGTTATTGATATCTTCATTTGCGACATTGTTTATATAATTATATCCAGTGAGAGTTTCTAATTTATCATTTTCAAAATCCCCCACTTCCACCAACATGATAAGGTCGACACCTTGATCTTTTGCCCATGCGCACCAATCTTTTAATGCATTGTGACGGTGTACAGAGGATGCTGGTCCTGTATTGATATTCCAAAATGCAACTTTCATAATAAATTACCTTCTAGTTTAAATTGTTTTTTATGGTTGATTTTCCCTTTATTAGTTAAATAATATGGAAAATAAGTTATCGATATTGTTTATTTTTAAAAGGGTGGTTAAAAAATAAACACTTTTCCGTAATGTGACACGGGATTATCTAGCAATAATTATTCTATAAGTTGGTTAATATAGATTGCAGCAAATCAAATACGCATTGTTAGGATATGTTTAGAGTTAGTTATTGAGAATGCATCAGTTCAAAATTTACTTAGGCAGACATATAGCTAATTACCACGATTTTAAGGGTAATTACTAAGGAGCCCCTTCAGTTTTTTCAAATTATGACTACCCTTTTGTGTCGTATTTTATCTTCCAAAAAAGTTTTATTTGTCAAAATTAGCCTTAACTTAAATATGGTTAATACGAGAACTTCTATCAAATTAAATACGAAAACCTTCAATATGTTTCCTAAAATTTGCAAATTACTTTATGAGTTTTTTTTCTCTCAATTATAAAATAGTGAATGCGAACGAAGTGAGCACTGTTCAGGTGATGTTGTCTTTGATCTCTTTTAAAATGGGGCGCTTTATTAAGATATCTCAATAAAGAAATAATCAAATTTTACAAGGACGCATTATGAACAAACTCATTTCAACTTTAAGTGTATTAGCCGTATTTTCAACACCTACTTTTGCAGCACAACTCACATTTTCAGGTGCAGATCATTGTGCTGAAGATGCACAAAAGCACGCGACAGCTGCAAAAACACTCATCCAATCTCAAGGCGCACTCGCCGCGCTTGAAGTCATGGCAACTGAAGATGTTGGCGCTGTAGAGGAAGGTTACTTTCATTTCAATCCAACATTTGAAAGAACCAAAAGGTACTTTAACTGCAGCATTCCTTTAACTGAAAATATGGGCGATATCGAACTCGGTGTTTACGGTATCGTAAATGGTTTAAACAACGCCTTTGGTGGTTGTTCGATTGCACGTATGCGAAAAGTAAATGATGGCGGAATGGATAAATGGTTTAGATTCGATTCAGGTGAAGGGTTTGATTGGATCTCGTTACAGGACTCAAATATACAAGGTGATCAATTTATTAATTACAAAACTCAAATTAGCAATAATTATGAGGCGGATTCAACTTTAGAATTAAAGTGCAGAACCACTTGGGAAGCAGGTAGTGTCGCATTAGGTCAAATCACCTTAACATACTAACCGCTAATATTTGGCTATTTGCTGAATACAAAAAAGCAAAACGGGACAGCCAAAAAGTTAACCCATGTTCCTTAAAGTATTACCAAAAGAATAAAAGATCAGGCTAGACACTTATTTTACCCTGACCTTTATACAAATTTTTAGCATATCAATGAGTTACATACATGCCTAGGCTAGTAATAGGCATGTATGTAGTGGTGTCCATCCGACCATTTTTAGTCGGTGATATCAATGTTGATGCTCCCTAAGTAGGTGCCAGTGAGTTGAACTTTATCACCCTTTTGAAGGTAGCTCTTGTTCTTAAAACTCTCTTCAATATATTGCTCTAAAATGTAGTCTATAGGGCCTGAATCTAAGAATGAAAAGGTTGCCAACCACTTGATAGACTTAGATATTCTGTAGCCCCACCCCGGGGTGTTATATACGACGCCTGCGGGTGTACCCGTCACAATATTTTGCTGTGGCTTAATCCCTTGCTCGTCGAATAATGGGACATCTTGGCCTTGATATCGCCAGATAGACTGAGCTCCCTTGTCTAAAATCATCTCTATCAGAGAGTTGGGTTCACGTATCATTTCAGACGCGGCTGTTTGCTGGCGCTGTTCCCCGTTGACATAGGTTGCCAGTGAAATATTTTCTAAGAAAGTATTCCAGTCTTTTGGCACAACAATGTAAGGGCCAGTTGGAAAGCGTGCCTGGCCACTTTTAGCGTCACTAAAGCCATGGCCTGATGTGACGTTGTCCACATCGATCTTCCTTAGTAATTCGGCTCTATCGGTAAAGTCGCCACATACAAATAGGCCTGCGTATTCATTGCTTTGTTCTGGTTTTTCTATTGGTTTTACCCATCTCATGCACAGCTCTACTTCATAATCCAAAAGTACCTCTTTCTGGTAGCTGATTTTGCTATAGTTTGGGGTTGGTTTGGAGAATTTAGGGAAGAGGAAAACTTCGTCAATATCCGCTTCAACCCCATGTTCGATGTAATTGGTTCCCGCCGCAATATGATTAGAGCCTTCGCCACCCGCTGCGAGTAACTCGTTATGATTAAGTGACTGTATAGGAAGGTCGCTAGTTACCTGAGATAAGGTATCAAAGCCGTAGCGCTCGATAAAGTTTAGAGGCTCATTTGGATAATATTCAAAATGATTACTCAGATTGATCCCTTTTATACTTTTTCCCGTATTCTGTGTTACTAGATACGTATGAGTTTGACCTGAAGGGTTGAGTGTTTGCGCCAGTGTCAGGGCAATATCAAGGGGCGCGATTTCTGTCGTGTGAGCATAATTGAAGGGCAATAATGTGAATAGTGTCGTGAAGCCGATTACTTTTGGTGATATTTTCATGTTAACTCTCCGGTTTGTTGATGTGCCCAGAGTACGTTGAACAATGTCACAGTTATGTCACCAAGCTGTACGTTGAAACAATAAGCATGAAAAGGATATGACATGAGAATACTTGTCGTGGAAGACAATCACGCAACGGCTGCCAATCTAGGCGATTATTTAGCGCTTTTCGATCACCATGTTGACTTCGCGTATAACGGACAGGCTGCCATTCAATTGTTGGATGAATCACGATTTGATCTAATCATTTTGGACATCATGATGCCAGTGATGAACGGTTTAACGGCTTGTCATGCTATCCGAGCAGGTTATCATGCCGATATCCCCATTATCTTTTTGACTGCGAGAGATACGCTTGAGGACAAATTAGCGGGTTTTAAAGCGGGCGCAGATGACTACTTGGTGAAGCCGTTTGAGTTACAAGAGTTACACGCTAGAGTGCAGGCATTAGAGGCAAGAAATCAACGCCGCTTAAGTCCACAGCTTAGATATGGTGCTTTGGTTTATGATGTTGGAACGGATGCTGTCACGGTAAATGATGAAACGCTTTTGTTGGACCCCACCCAAAAACGTATTGTTCAATTACTTATAAAGAAAGCGCCAAAGCTGGTCGGTAATCAAGACATTGCCTATGAGATCTGGAAAGAGGATGAGCCCGAAGAAACTAGTGCCTTGCGCACCCAAATATATCGCCTGAGAAAAGCATTACCAGAAGGGATGCTTATTACGGAACGTGGAAAAGGATATCGACTTAATGCTGACTAATGTAAAAAAATCATTAGGACAATGGTACTTTCGTCATCTTAGACATCAAGTATTTACCGTGATTTCAGCGTTAATGTTGTTGGTGGTTATTGCGATCGGAGTGATCGCTTGGGCGGCGACAGAGATTTCAGCCGATAGCTTTATTAATCAACGGGTAAAATTGCTACAGCAGCATTTTCTACAAACATCGATAGCAGCAGGGGAGTGGGTGAGACAAAAAGAAAACTTTGTCGTTATTTACGAATTTGAAGACGATGAGAAGCCAGACTTTCTTAAAGGAATTTCAACTCTAGGTATCGAAGAGTTTGAACTCAGTGATGCTCACACGATGACATTTATGTCACCGTTTCAACAAAAATGGATGCACTTTGTCTATTTTCCTGAACAGGACCCCCAAATGGTCGATTACGGTGAAGGTGTGATGGCTTATGTTGGTTACATGATGATCCTGGTGTTTATTTTGGGTTTAGCCGCCGCCCATTTGCTGTCACGTCACTTTAGCGGCCCAATTGACCGTTTGGTATATCAGATTAGACATCCATCTGACAGCTCATCTGACAATGCTATTTCGTCACGTAAAGACGAAATTGGGGACCTGTATCGAGCGTATCATCAGTCCTACTCTAGGATTCAATCGTTTTTGAAACGAGAGCAGCAGTTTACTCGTTTTGCCAGCCATGAATTAAGAACACCGGTCAATGTGATTTTAGGCGCAACCGATCTGCTAAACATCTCAGAAGTTAACGATAAAAAACGGCAAATAATCAATCGTATTCAAGTTGCCAATAAAGACATGGATAATTTGATTAATACCTTTTTGCTGCTTGGTCGAGAAGAGGTGGGTAGTCAGCCTAAAAAGTCGTTACAGGCGGTAATCAAGGAAACGATTGAACAGCATAACTATTTACTCTTTGGTAGAGATATTCAACTAGAGAAGCTTGTGTACGAAGATATTGAAGTAGAAAGTTATTTTGCTAAGGTCATTGTCGCGAATTTGATTCGTAACGCAATGAGTTATACCGATAGCTATGTTTGTGTTCAATTAAAAGGACGTCAGCTCACGATTGAGAATGATGTTCGAGAACATGATGAACAGGGTTTTGGCCATGGTGATGAGATCATTTCAGCGGTGTGTAAAAGTGCCAACTGGCGTTATCACTTATCGGTTAAATCTGATAAAGCGAAGGCGGTGGTTTATTTTTAACAAGGGTCATGGTGAGCTGTGACTTAGTTGTGACATAAGCCTGCGTAGAGTTGTTGCTATCTAAGCACATAAGGATAGTACGATGATTCATACCAAACCGTTAGTTCACAAAAAGTTATTTACGCCATTGTTGAGATCAGCACATGGCAAGCCTACTCAACCATTGCTAATCAAACCTTATCTTAAGTTGTTTAGCCTTGGGTGCCTGTTGGTTAGTCACTTTGCCTATGCTGAGCAACAAAACACTACAGGTTTTCATGGCAGTATCAGTCTTTTTACCGGTGTAGAAGGTACTAATTCGGTAATGGATACTGAGACGCAAGCTAAAATTACTGACTATTCAACATCACCAGAACGCCATAGTGACGCCGTGGTGATTCCTTTTTGGGATCTTAGTTATCGCTTTGATGCTGCAAATGAGGTGTATTTCAAAACCGATATCATTGGTATGGCAAACGACTTTTACCTGCAAGCTGGGTATCGTCATTACTTGTCTGACGGCTCAAGTCTAGCGATTGGTGTCGTGCCTGGGTTTTTAGAGAAAGAAGTATGGAAAAACCCCTATCAATTGCAGACAGAGCGAGAGATAACCGATGCGTCGGTGCAAGGTCTTGTCTTGAGTTATGATCGCGTATTAGGCTCAGACTGGTCAATTGAACTGGCTCGTGGAAAATATTCCATAGACCAAGAAGAGAGTATTTCAGCGTTAGATCGAAACGCGAACCTTAGCTATGGCGAGCTAAACTACGAGACTGATTTGAGTCAGTCATTGGGGCTTTCCTGGTCAATCAATTATCTCGCTGTTGATGCAACAGGTTCGGCACAAAAGAATCAAGGTGTTGGCACAGAAGCTGAATTACAACTTAGAAATGGCCGACATATTACAATGTTAGGGGCGAGTGTTGGCTTTCAAACGTTTGATGATATAAACCCTATCTGGGGGCGAACTCGGGAGGAAACCAAGTATGGTGTGTCAGCGACATACATTTATGCGGCGCCATTTAATTGGAAGGATGCACTTTTCATAGCAAGAGGTGGATGGGACATCACTGACGCTAACATTGATTTTTATGATCATGATGAATATTTGATCACACTGGGTATGCAATATCAGCTCTGAAAAGCAGCTACATTAAGCATAACTAAATGAAAAAAGGTAAATGAAACAAAGGTTAATGAAAAAAAGGTAAATGAAGCTAGTTTTTCGGTTTCATTTACCTCTCGTTATTGAATCTGGTCGATAGACTAGCGAGCGACTCGTGCTCTAACATGCTAATAACAAATTGAATTGAATTGATAAACTGAGTGAGACAATAACAAAAGGGCAGACATATGAAATTAGCCGTACTTTCAAATACACAGCTTGCGCAAAGCTTAGCTGAGCTGAACTTTAATGAGCTGAATATTGATAAACTGAACTTGGACAAAGAGGCTAGCTGGTTTATTGAAGATGATAAACTAACTAAAAATTTTGAGTTTAAAAGTTTTCAAGCCGCATTTGGCTTTATGACTATGTGTGCGCTTTATTGTGACAAGGTGGATCATCACCCAGAGTGGAAGAATTGCTATAACCGTGTTTATGTTCAGCTGACAACGCACTCTGTTAAAGGCATCTCAGTTAAAGATTTTGAACTCGCTGATCATATGGATAAGGTTTTCATGAATTTCAGCGCTTAGATTGACGCTTAGTGTGATGGTGATCTTGCAAAGCACCATGAAAACTACTCTGGACATCCAAGGTGACTTTCCCCATGTCTATCTTTAATCGCAGCTTCCCTAGCTTTGTTGGATTCACTCAGGGTGAGAAATCTAAAACACTTTTTTAGTTATGTAAGACAAAGCTTCTGCGTATTTATCGCTTCAAAAAAAGGCCCTTGTAATGAACAAGGGCCTTTATCTTTTACGCTATTTTTTCTTCTTGGCTTCATCCAATAAGTAGGTAATAAAGTTTTTTATTCCCACCAGATTAAACTCTGCGCTCTTCATGTGCTGATCTAAATCCATTATTTCATGTTCTTGTTGTAAGAGTTCTCGACGAGCGACTTCTTCCTTTAATTCTGACAAGGTCTGTTGAGTTTCATCAATTAACTTGTTTAATCTTTCTGTGGTTAAAACCTGTAAATTACTCATGTCATTTCCCTTTATTAAGCTAAGCTGCTGACGCCGAGGCAAACGGCAGGTACAACAAAAAATACCGCTAAAATATACCCTAGTGCAGCAAACTTATTTTCTGCTGCGGTCTCACCTAAGGACTCTGCCGCTTTAACGGGTAAGTCCCTTAACATAGGAATCCCGAAGATAACGAGAACCCCTAAAATATTATAGGTAAGGTGGATAAAAGCGATCTGCAATGCGGCTTCTGCGTTACCCGTTACTGCGGTAGCGGCCAATACGGCGGTCACGCAAGTACCTATATTTGCGCCTAAGGTAAAAGGGTAGATGTCTTTTAGCTTGAATGCGCCAGAGCCAGCTAGGGGCACCATAAGAGACGTGGTGGTAGAAGAGGATTGAACCAGAATAGTGACCAATGTGCCTGATGCTATCCCTGAAACCGGTCCACGGCCAATGGCGGTATGCATGATGTTTTTAGCCTTACCAACCATGAGCTTTTTCAGTAACTTTCCAACTATGGTGATCGAGATGAAAATGAGCACAATCCCTAGAATAATCAGCGTGATACCACCAATTTGATCCCCTAAAAAGTGAGTCACTTGCTTAAAGGTATTTACCACAGGAGCGGTGGCAGCCTTCACAAAGTTAAGGCTTTTAATTGAGCTATCCCCAGCGCCATAGAACAAGCTTGAGAACCAAGCACCCATTTTCTCTAAAACGCCAAAGGCAATCTCCAAAGGGAGGAAAATAAGCACGGATAAAAGGTTAAAGAAGTCGTGCACTGTGGCAGCAGAAAAGGCTCGTTTAAACTCTTCTTTTGCTCTGACATGGCCTAATGAAACAATGGTATTTGTAATGGATGTGCCGACATTGGCACCCATTACCATAGGAACCGCAAGCTCAACAGGTAAACCGCCCGCCACTAAGCCGACAATAATAGAGGTAACGGTTGAAGATGATTGGATGAGCGCGGTTGCAACGATACCCACAACAAGGCCCGCAAAAGGGTTACTCGCAAAAGCAAAGAGTTCTTTAGCTTGACCGCCCGCCGCCATTTTAAAGCCACCACCTATCATGCCAACGGCACAAATAAGCAGATAAACTAATAGGGCAACCATTGCCCACTGCATATAGTTTTGATACTCGCTTTTGTTAGGAAGTACTGCTTGATTATTTTCCATAATAGCTATTTACCTAAGGATGAATGGTAAATGAATTCTATTCATGGCTATTTACACTTATGTGACACTTAAATGAAGAAATGAAGTTTTTGGTTTGAGTGAAAAAAGTTAGTTGAAATCGCCTCGCTTTATCAGATTCACCCAGGGTGAATCTGATAAAGCGTTATTATTATGTGAAGTTTGCGATTAGGTTGTGGCGTGTTTGAGGCGATATAGGGGCTAAAAAAGCATTAAATAGCACTGAAATGACTCACATAAATGAAAGAGTCACGGATATCAAAGATAAAGGAAAACAGAATCACACCTGTCATGGCTGCTGACCATATACGAAAAGGAATCCCCTGATTCGTGTCTAGGAAAGGGCGTTTCCATAACAATAATAGAAGGGCAGGTGTCCAAAAAATGAGGTGAGCAAGGGCAATGGAGCCAGACAAAAATGGCCACCCAAGTGCATTTATAATCTCTCCCATCACCAGAAATGGCATTAAAAATCCACCGACAGCCCAGCGAGCAATGGGGTGCTTCCAAACAAAGAGTAAGCCTGAGGCAAAGGTTATCATCATTATGCCAATCCAAACTTTAAGCCAAAGCGGCATCGAGCTGATTCCAGCTTGATCGAATACTTGCAAGGCGGTATGCCCAGATTCAAAATTCGCACTGACCTCAGCAAGGGCGCTGGGCGAGGTTGCAACACCAATCAATAGAAAAGATAAATAAAATGATTTACGAAACATAGTCGGTCTCACTGTTGAAGGTTTATTAAACGGGTTATTGCAGTTGCTTCCCTTGTTTATAGGCACGAGAGCCTGCTTTCAGTGATAAGAATGGCATTTTCAATTAGGTCAATAAACGCACCTAATTGAAAATCAGTATTGCTATTCCAACAATAATGTAAGTGTGGTACTGAGAACTTGAGTTGTTTATAAAGCGACTTGTTTATAAAGCGACTTGTTTATAAAGTGGCTTGTTTATAAGGTGACTTGTTGTGTAACACCTGATTCTTTAGCAAAGTCAGCATCGTGACTGATGAGAATAAAGCCACCAGGATACTTAACCAGTGCCTGTGCGAGCATGATTTTAGAATCAATATCTAAATGATTATCTGGCTCATCCAGCAATAGAAAAGGCTGTGTCCCTTGGTGACTGGCGATTAACATGGCTAGCTTCATCATCTCACCGCCACTTAGCTTATTCGCAAGACGAAACACCCCATCTTGACGAAATCCAATGCCCGCCAACAAGGTTCTGGCATCATTCTCTTTCATCTCCTCACAGTGTTGCATCAGGTTATCCAAGATTGATCGCTCAGGACAAATCACACTAAAGTGCTGATCAAGGTAATACAAGGAGGTATTCAGGTTTAGCTCCCCTTGTAAGAAAGTGAGTTCACCTTGTAAGGATTTCAACAGGGTCGATTTACCTGATCCGTTATTTCCTATGAGGTGAACTTTATCATGGGCATATATCTGTAAGTTAATTGGCGCTCTGCTACCAAAAGGTAAAATGGCATCAAGTATTGAAATCACTTTACGTGAGCTGCTTTGGTTACTCCCTAGATAAAGGCTTTGTTTATTAAATTGTTCTTTAAATTGCTCTTTTCTTTTGTTCAAGCTGTTTTCTTTGTCTTGCAAGTGCGTTTGACGGCGCTGTTCGTTTTTATTGCGACTCGCTGTGCCAGCTGTGGCTTTGTCTTTCATACTATCGAGCATTACTTTTGGCTGACTGCCATCTTGACGTAACTTTTTACCTTGAACCGCTCTTTGCTCGGCTTTTTCTCGATTGCGTTGTGCTTGCCGTTTTAAATGCCTCTTCTGCTTATCAATACTGGCGATTTGTCGTACTAGAGCGTCTTTTTCAAGACGTTTGTGTTCGGCGTAAGCAGAATAGTTACCACCAAAAATCTGCAAACCAAGCCCAGAAAGCGCCCAGATTTCATCTTGTTCATTGAGTAGTTCTCTATCATGACTAATCAGCAAAATGGCACCTTTAAAACTGCGCATCGAGTTAATGAGCCACTGTTTTGTTTTTGTATCTAGATGGTTGGAAGGCTCATCGAGAATTAGCAATGCCACTTGGCTTTCGAATAGCTGCCAAAGTTGTAATTGAGTCAATTGTCCGCCACTGAGTTGGGCGCATGGGAAATCAGGGTCTTGCGGTAAACCCATTTCATCAAGTTGCTTGGTTAGCCGCTTTAGTAAATCCCATTGATCGCCAATGACATCAAATAAATGGGCTGAAAACTTACCAGCTTCAACTTGCTTTAGGGCATCAAGTACATGGCTTTTAGATAAAAATTGGGCAATAGACAGATCGCCTGACGGTAATTGAGAACGTTGCTGACGATAGACACCAAATGAGTGTGGTAATGTGACTTTGCCACTTGTTGGCATTATGTCACCACAGAGTATGGCAGCGAACAGGGATTTACCGACGCCATTTCGTCCAATAATCCCAACACGAGGTTTGGTCATTGAGCATGACAGTGATTGGAATAGCATCTCGCCATTATCAAATTGATAACTCATATTATAAGTCTGTAAAACGGGCATAATTTGCCTCCTGTATATCAGGGACAAGCGCCGTAGCTTAAAATATCGAGAGATAAAATTATGCAACACGGACGATCAAAAGAGTGATGCGACAAAAAGTGAT
Organism: Marinomonas sp. MED121; assembly: GCF_000153025.1. Lineage (GTDB taxonomy): Bacteria > Pseudomonadota > Gammaproteobacteria > Pseudomonadales > Marinomonadaceae > Marinomonas. Next base: position 208,048 of record NZ_CH672429.1, on the reverse strand, counting down.
TGCAAAGAAGTATCGGAAAGTGAGCTACGCCTACTAACCCTGTAAATCCAAAATAAAATGAAAAATGGATGACAGGTTTAGTTATTCATGATGGCGTAATCCGGGAAAGAAATGATGAATAGATATTAGGCTAATGACGACTTTAGAGTCAAGTAAACAACGAGTTAGGGAAACCTACAAATAAGTCCTCCTGCCTCAGCGAGTGGATAAAAGCATTAGCGTAACTTATTTCTGACTCAATTATTAAGCTCGCCTTTAATAATACACCTGATGAATCTTGTCTAATGTCCCATCCTCTTTTGCTTTTTGAATGATGTCATTTATGGCTTTGAAGTGTTTAGCGCATGGGGAGTTTTTTGACATAATATAGTGGATTGGGTTGGTTACCAAAGGCTGCTTGAGTGTCGTAATCTTATCTTCTAGACCGAGTTTGTAAAGTACTTGATTACTTGTGTAGGTGTCCAAAATGACATAGTCGGTACGGTCTCTTTCTAGCCTTAAAAAGAGTTGTTCGTATGTATCAACAATATTAATCAGATGGGGTTTTAGCTGGCTTTTTGCAAATTCATCAAAGGCTTGTCCATTGCTTGAACGACGTCTGACATCGACTCTTTTATCGATTAAGTCATCGAGGGTTTGAAAAGGAAATTCAAACCCTTTTTTAACATAGATGTTTAAGGTGTCTTGTGAGAAGGCTTGGCTCATTAAGAACTTAGTTTTTCTTTCTTCGGTAGAATAAACCCCTGCTATTAGGTCTATATCACCTTGCTCTAAATCTCTCATGGCTCTGGCCCATGGGGTTTTAGCATCCAGTGTTAGGGGCAAGTTAAGTTGCTCTGCAATATGACGAGACAAGTCGTAGGCAATGCCAGTGGCTTGTTGATTTTCATTTTCTTTATTGAGATAGGCGATGGGAACCCATTTATCTGAGCCTGTGACGTGTAACTCATTGCAGGTTTGGGCCTGGCTAGCTGGGCTAAAACTGTAAAGGAAAAGGAGAATTAAACTGTGATAAAACCGCATGTCCTGAGCCTAAATAAGTATTTAATAGAGTCTAGTTCAGTTTCAATTGGTTTTATACGCAGCTTGTCATAATTTAGAGTGATCTTAATTATCAAAAAGATCATAAGGCCCATTTAAAAGCGTTTAATTAAAGGCGTTTAAGTAGAGGCGTTTAATCTTTTAAATCGCTGCCAGATCTCTTTTTACTTTATCGGGGAGCGTTAATCTAATGCTTACTTCATTTTTCTACTTTTATTCTGAATCGCTTTAAATCCTTAACGACAAGATAACGCCCATTTCTTTTGAATGGTTTTCTGGTTCAATCATGGCAGTACTATAGTCGTAATCAATGGTTGAGTCTTCGATATCCCAATACTTATAAAATAGGTCTAGTTTTAGGGAAACTCTTTTGCCCACTGACTTAGAAAGCCCTAGGCTAAAACGGCTGCCATATCCATCATGCTGAGTGAAAGACAAATCTTCATGGCCTTGGACACTGCTTAGATAGCTGTTATTTCGGCCCAGAATTAAATAGTCAAACTCGATATTGCCATGAAATGTCCATTCAGAGGTAAACTGCTCACCGATAAAGTGAATACCAACAGGGCTGTAGTAATACACTTGATCACGTTCATAACCATGGGCCGAGGTACTTGAAACCATGCCGCTGGAATCATCATTTAAGTGTCGATAGCCCAGGCCAATATAAGAGATGATTTTCCAACCAGAATCGAGCATGTATTCACGACCTAGAATGCCACGAATCTCAAATAATTCGTTCGGGATGTCATCAATCGTACCTGAACCTTGGTAATCCATTTCACCGGTTGAATATAGTACGTCTAACGCACTGATTCCCCCCGCTTTATTGGACATAATCTGTGCTACCACACCCGATAATGATCCTTTTTCTTCCATTACCGAAGGCTCTGTATAGGTGATGTTGGATGTATAAAAACCTAATTCAACATTTGATGTGGAAGCTGCTGCATATAATCCAAGACTCCAACTACTCAACACTAGGGTAAACAACAATTTAATCATGACGAGCCTTATTTATCGTTCAGAGATATTTTGAGAACATTATAAACTAAGTCCCTGATAAATTTGTTAGACGGGCATTAAATTTTTAACGGATGAAAGCTGCCTTATTAGCGTTCTAGCTTTTAAGTTTTGCAGACCCGTGAGTATCTGCAATATTCAATTAAGGGTTAATCTCCACTTAGAAACTGAGGTTATCTTTGTGGATGCGAGCAATATCAAGCAAAAGAAAATCCAAGAAATGTTGGGTTTGAAGGACTAATTATCCTGATCCAATATTTTGGCTCTTCTTCAAGTCACACTCTTTCTGGTTAGTGTTTATTCCTATCTGTTATTTAAGAAAAATATGCTCACTGATGTAATCCAAGAAACAACGCATTCTTGGGTTAACCTCGTTATCAGAGTAAAAAACAGCATATATTGGAATAGATTCAGGTTGAATGTCACTTTCTAAAATAGGGCGTAAGTGCCCCGCCTGAACATCTGCGTTTACCGTAAATCTTGATAAACAGGCAATTCCACAGCTTTGTATTGCTAACTGACGCAGGGTTTCTCCATTGTCCGCATACGTTTTAGGCACTATGTGTATCGCATTTTTGTTTTTATCCTGAAGCGGCCATACATTAAGCCTATCGGGTTTAACAAAGCCTAAACAATTATGCTGTTTTAAGTCGCTTGGGGACTTAGGCAATCCGTATTTATCAAGATAACTAGGAGAGGCATAAAGTTGTCTGCTGGTTTCACCTAGCTTGCGTGCTTTAAGGGTTGAGTCTGTTAAATGGCCAATGCGAATAGCAATATCCACTTTACGTTCAATTAGATCAATATTGGATTCGGTCGAAGTCATGATCACAGTGACATCTGGGTATTCCTGATTAAAACCTGCGATAAGTGGAGCAATGGCATGTAGCGAAAAAGGTGTGGCGGCATCAACCACTAATCGCCCCGCAGGTGCATCTGTACGTTCGCCAAGTTGGGACTCGACTCTCTGACCTTGGGCAATCATGGCACTTGCTTCATTAAACAACCATTGGCCTTCTTGTGTTAATTGAGTCTTGCGAGTTGTTCGGTTGAAGAGGGTCGTATTGAGCTTGTTTTCCAGCTTCTTGATAGTGCGGCTGACTACTGAGGCGGTTACTCCAAGCTCTTCGGCAGCCTTACTGAAGTTGCCGCAATTTACTGTTGCTACCAACATTTCTAATTCTTCAATCTGAATCTTAAGCATTAAGATGTTCCATTCTATTTATGCGATTTACGAATAACTCTTGTTCTTTTGAGGCTATTCTAGCATTAATCGCCTTTGGTTAAAGTGAGCACAAGTTAACAATTTATCCATTCACTTTTGAGGTAACACTATGTCTCGTGTAGATATTCAATCTATTGAACCAAATGCATATAAAGCCATGTTTGAATTAGAGCAGTTTATTGGCCAATCCACACTCCCTAAAGATATTCAAGAGCTGGTAAGGCTTAGAGCCTCTTTGATTAATCAATGTCATTTTTGTATCGGGATGCATACTTCTGCTGCAGAAAAGCTCGGTATTGAAAAGGAGAAACTTGAAGCGCTAAAGGCATGGCCAGAAAGTGTATTGTTTAATGATAAAGAAAAAGCCATTTTAGCCATGACTGATCATGTCACTGAGTTATCGAGTAGACATGTCCCTGATGATATTTATGAACCTTTAAAGCAATACCTTTCAAACTCGGAAATTGCCCAGCTCATTATGCTGATAGTGACGATTAATGCTTGGAATCGCATTGGTGTGGCAACGGCTATGGCCTAAATTAGGAGAAAATCATGGATCTGTTTATTAATGATACGAGAGTTATGAAGGCTTATATAAAAGAAATGAGAGCTATGAAGGTTTGGAGAAAAGTAGTGCGCCTCTTCAGTCTCATTGCGTTGTTAAGCCTGTCTCATTATGGGCAAACGCATCAAGGTGATACGCATGATGTAAAGCGGCAAATGTTTAATATTTTGGCACTGCCTGAGTTTGAGAAAGCCTATCTCACGACCTTAACGGTTGAATTACAGCCAGAGGTGCGTGTTGGCTCACATACACATGAGGGCATGCTCTATGTTTATGTTCTGCAAGGAAGGGTTAGGTCAAAATTAAAAGGCAGTGAAGCCAAGGATTATAAACAAGGAGATGTATGGGTAGAACCTTTAGGTTCTGTTCATGAGTTAACTGAAAACCTTAGTCACAATGAGGTCGCTAAGATACTCGTTCTGTCGATAGGTGAAAAAGGTACATCCTTGAGTACTTCTATCCAATAGCTTTTGTTTATTATTTTTAGCTTGGGGTTGCAGACTCGTTAAGAGCCTGCAACCTTGCTTAAAAAGTAAGGTAACGTGTTTAATAATTCTCCCATGTGATTTTATAGCTAGCATCGTAAATGGTTGCGTTTCGCTGATAGTCATAGTTGTTTATAAGCACTTCCTTGCCATCAATATATTGAATGAAAATTACTGCAAAAATACTGTGAGCAGAGCGGTTATCTGTAGCAAATAAGGCACCCAAATCAAATAAGGCACCCAAATCAAATAAGGCACCCAAATCAAATAAGAGTGCCTGTAAAACAATTAGTTTTTCGACTGAATATAATCCGCCCAGCCACCAAACTCTGTAATCTTGGTGGCATCCAGCACGGCATTCCCTTCACTCATAAAGCCGCAATACCAGTTACCATCTGCAAGTTCTACCTTGCCAATACCTAGCGGTGCGGGAATACCAGCCACAAAAGAGCCAAAGTGTTCCATCGGCATAGACCAAACTTCCACTTGAATGGCTTGACCATTTTCATCGTCACGAATCATGGCGGGGCGTTTACCATCTGGTAGTGCATAAAGCTGATACTTGGCGGCACTGAGTGTTTTGCTGATGAGTGTGGCTTTGCGTTCAGTGAGCTGCCAATTAAGGGGGAAACCTTCTAAATGAGCGCCACACACGACCAACTCGATATTTTTTTGTGGGGCTGCAATGGCGCTAGATTCAAAAGCTTGTAAGGGAAACTCACTCGAACCTTGAGGTAACTCTAATGTTTGGTGCAAGGCGCCAGCATAACTTAAGAGCTCAATATCACGAAAGGCATGGCTGAAGAGGGTCACACCCCAGCTCACTTTATTATTGGTAAAGCCAACCGGGATACTGGTCGCTGTGTAATCCAGTAAATTCATAAAGTTGGTGTAAGTGCCTAAAATCGAGTTGTATTTGATTGGCTCTGCACGTAACTCTGCTCGGGTAAATTGAGTAGGGCAAGTGGGGGTGAGGATAAAATCAACGGCATCGACTTGGGCATCGCAAATCTTTTTAAAATGTTGTAATTCGTATTGAGCGCTAAAAGCATCGGCTGCGGTTTTACCTTCGGCTGATCCTATGATGGTTTGAATCACAGGTAACATGGATTCGCGCTTTACATTTTGTGTTGCTAACCAGCGTTCTGCTACCCAAGGACCTTCGTACAAAAGCTTTGCTGCTGTCGTGAAAGGTTCAAAATCAATGGTGACTTTAGTACCGCCGAGGTTTTCTAAGCCTTTTATGGTTTGCTCAAACAAGGCTTTAGTTTCTGGGTTTTGATAAAAATCACATTCAGCAGGGACACCAAAGCTGAAGCTTTTTGGCAGCTTAGGGTCAAAGTAACGTAAAAGGTTTTCTGGCGTGTTAGGCCTTGCATAGCTGTCGTTTTCATCATATTGCCCAGCAATGCTGGTGATTAGGGCTGCATCTTGTGTATTGAGCGCGAATACCGTGATGCAATCCAAACTTAAACAGGCAGGCACCAAGCCTGAGTTACTGAATAAGCCTTTGGTGGGTTTATGACCAATAAGATTATTTAATGCAGCAGGGACACGGCCACTGCCGGCTGTGTCTGTGCCTAGGGCAAAGCTCACTTGGCCTAAGGCAGTGCTAATGGCAGAGCCTGCGCTTGAACCACCTGACACATAGTCAGTATTAAAGGCGTTAACCCCTTCACCATAGGGGCTTCGCATACCGACTAAGCCTGTGGCAAATTGGTCTAGGTTAGTTTTACCTAATGGAATTGCACCCGCCTTGATTAGTTGTTCAACCACAAAGGCACTCTTGCTTGGCGTATATTCAAAGTCTGGACAGGCTGCTGTGGTGGGTGTGCCAGCTAGATCTATGTTGTCTTTGATGGCGAACGGCACGCCATATAAGGGCAGTTCATCGACCGATTTACCCTCTAAATAGCTGAGGTATTCACTTAGTTTTGTCTCCTCTAATAAGGTAATCCAGGCGTTGTATTCAGCCTGCTCTAGGGCTTGCTGGCGTAATGAAAAAATAAGCTCTTTGGCTGTTATGTCATTATTTTTGTAGGCATTTTTAAGTGCAATAATATTTAAGTTAAACATGAGGAATCTCCTTTAAACGAATAAGTTAGGCAAGTTCAGTTGCTGGCGTGAGCTCTATTAAGGCGAGGGCTTGTCCTGACTGAACCGATTGTCCTTGCTGCTTTAATAAACGTTTTACTTGGCCATCACAGCTGGCATAGATTTCTATTTCCATTTTCATGGATTCTAAAATCATGATTACATCACCTGCTTTTACGGTTTGGTCTTCTTCGACTTTGTACTGCCAAACATTGCCAGACACAGGGCTATCGATAGCCTCGATATTTTCGGCTGAGATAAGCTTTGCTAAGGCGTGCTCATCATCTTGGCAAGTTGCGGGTTCTATCACCTCATAGGTAAGCTGACCGTTCTCTTTCCAACGGGCGAGCTCTTCATCGAAGGCTTCATCTCTAGTTTTAACGAATTGCGTCATTTGAGTGTGATTAGCGTCCAAGAAATTCTGGTAATCATTCAGGCTAAATTGAGTCTCTTCTATCCTGAGTGATACTTGGCCTTTGGGTAGTGCTTCTCGAATATGGGCCAACTCTTCTGGGCTGACTTCATAGAACTTTATTTGATCAAAAAAGCGCAGCAGCCAAGGTTGAGTAAACTCTTTGGTTTGACGATAGCGGTTCCACATTTGTGATGTACGGCCTACAAATTGATAGCCACCTGGGCCTTCCATGCCATAAACACACATGTAAGCACCACCAATACCGACCGAGTTCTCAGCCGTCCAAGTACGAGCGGGGTTATATTTAGTGGTGACTAATCGATGACGAGGGTCTAACGGCGTGGCAACGGGTGCACCTAAATACACATCGCCTAATCCCATCACCAGATAATCTGCATTAAAGACAGTGTCTTTTACCGCTTGTATATCTTTGAGGCCATTTATACGACGGATAAATTCTAGGTTACTTGGGCACCAGGGGGCGTCTTTACGCACGGATTGCATGTATTTTTCTATGGCTAGTTGGCACGCTTCATCATTCCAACTAAGTGGCAAATACACAGTACGAGAGGGTAAGGTGAGGTTTTCGGTGGTGGCCACATAATGACAGGCTTGATCAATTAAATGGGTGAGTTTTTCTAGGCTGATCACTTGGGAATTAAAGTGAATTTGAAGGGATCGAATCCCAGGTGTTAATTCTCTTATGCCAGATGCTTGATGGCTTTTTTTATAGTCTTCTAGCCATAGCATGAGGGCATGTACTTTAAAGCGACGCGGAATATCCAGCGCTAACGGGCCTAATTCAACCAGTAAGAAATGATCTCCAGCTAAGCGGCAAACGACCTCGTCATTGCCTATTTTGCCTTGATGAATTTTAGGCGAAGGCAGTGATGCAAGATCAATCTCATTAGTCAGATTCTTGGTGGCTGCTGAGTCTAGATTGAGTGTTTCTATGCCCTTTATTTGTGCCTTTTCCAGAGCGATCGCTTGGGGGTGAGTCACTGGGATAAATTGAATTTTACTGCCTGCTTTTAATTGGCCCAGTTTCCACAGGTCGGCGCTAATAACAGTAGCAGGGCAAACAAAGCCACCTAGGGATGGGCCATCAGGACCAAGAATAACTGGCATGTCGCCAGTGAAATCTACCGTGCCAAAAGCATAGGCATTATCATGAATATTAGAAGGATGCATGCCTGCTTCACCCCCGCTTTCCCTTGCCCATTCAGGTTTAGGTCCAATGAGGCGAACACCCGTACGAGAGGAGTTATAATGCACCTCCCAAGTATGTTCAAAAAAGGTGTGGATGTCTGTTTCAGTAAAGAAGTCTGGCGCCCCATGAGGTCCGTAAATGACTCTTAACTCTGTCACCTCTGGGCTGAGTTTTTGTTTAGCCTGTTGCTGAAAATTGGCGAATAAACGGGTTTGAGTTGCAAGCTGGTTCTCTTTATTTGTCTCTTTATTTGTCTCTTTATTCGTCTCGTTATCAGCCTCTTTTTTAGCTAGCTCAATCACATCACCTGTTCGCAGGGCTCGGCCCACGTGGCCACCAAATTGACCTAAGGTAAAGGTGGATTTAGAACCTAAATAATCAGGGCATTGAATGCCATTTTTAACGGCAAGATAACAACGAGCGCCTGCTTCTTTTACTTTTCCTATGCTTAAGGTTTGATTGGCTCCAATATGAATAACTTGATTCATTGCAATCGGATCTGTGTCCAAACTTACCTCAAATTCAGCGCCAACAAGTGCCACCTCGCAAGGTGTGTGAAACTGAAGTTTTGGACCATTTAAAGTTATTTCTAAGGCAGCAGCATCAAGAGGATTTCCCAGCATCTCATTGGCTAAACGAAAGCTGAGGGAGTCCATCGGGCCTGAAGGCGGGACGCCAACATGCCAGTGTGCTTGTCTACCTGGGTAATCCTGAATACTGGTTTGTGTGCCACCACTTAACACGGAAAAACTGGCTGTTTGGATTTTAAAATCAGCCAGATCCTTGGTGAATAATTGGCCTCCTTGATGCATAGGGCCATTGAGAATGGCTTGAACATAGGCTTTGTTGGTTTGTATGCCATAAAGAGTGCTGTGATTAAGCGCCTGTTCTAATTCGCTGATGGCGGTTTGCCTATCATCGGCTGTGATGATGACTTTTGCGAGCATAGGGTCAAATAAAGCCGGCACTTGAATACCTGATTCAATCCAGGTATCTATGCGTAAATTTTCTTTTTGTGGCCAGCTTACGGCGGATAATAAACCACTGCTGGGTAAGAAATCTTGCATTGGGTTTTCGGCATAAATGCGGGCTTGAATACTGTGGCCTGAAGGGGTGAGTTGCGTTTTAAATCTTGCTAAATCTGCCATCTCACCTGCTGCTTGTTTGATCATGCAAGCAACCAGATCGACACCCCAAACGGCTTCGGTTACCCCATGTTCTACTTGTAAACGTGTATTCACCTCTAAAAAGTAAAATGCCTTAGCATCATCATCAAAGATAAACTCAACGGTACCGGCATTACGATAATTGACCGACGCCATTAAACGTTCTGCGGTGTGATGGAGTTGTTCACGTACTGCATGGGGTAAATTATGGGCTGGGGTTTCTTCTATCACTTTTTGGTTACGACGCTGCGCCGAGCAATCACGTTCTCCAAGGCTAATGGCTTGGCCTTGGCCATCTCCAAAAATCTGAACTTCGATATGACGGGCATTTTGTATGAGCTTCTCTAAAAAGACCCCATCATTAGAGAAGTAGTTCTCTCCTAATCTTTTTACACTTTCCCATGCACCTACCATCTCATCTTGGTTAAAGCAGGCTTGCATACCAATACCGCCACCGCCAGCGGTACTTTTCAGCATGATAGGATAGCCAATCTCATTGGCCCATTGGATGGCATCTTCTTGCTTTGTTAGCAATGGCGAGCCTGGTACGAGTGGTACACCGGCTTTCTCTGCGGCTTCTCTTGCTAGGTGTTTTAACCCAAACAGGTTCATTTGTGCGCTTGTTGGGCCAATGAAAGCAATGTTTGCTTGCTCGCATTGGCTGACGAATTCAGTATTTTCGCTTAAAAAACCATAGCCTGGATGAATGGCATCCACTTGATGTTGCTTGGCGATGTGAATGAGCTTTTCAATATTAAGGTAGGTATCTGCGACACTGGTATCACCCAGACAAACCGCGATATCGGCTTGTTGAACATGGAGTGAATCTTTATCTGCTTGGTGATAAACAGCAAGCGACTGAATGCCTAATTTTTTAAGGGTGCGAATAATGCGAGTGGCTATGGCACCACGATTTGCAATCATTACCGTGTTAAACATAACGGCTCCAAACTTGCGGGTCGTCCCGAGAATAAATCCTTTAATCAGGTCGTCCTGATTAAAAACTGCAAAAATAGGGGGAGTGCAACTGGGCTATTGAGCTATTGGTTTATTGCACATAAGTAATGTCTTTAGGACCAAACCAAAACCTGTATGGGGGTGGGATCATAGCCATTACAGGGATTGTTTAATTGCGGACAATTAGAAATTAAGACTAAGGTGTCCATTTTTGCTGTTAATTCAACGTACTTACCTGGCGCTGAGATACCGTCTTCAAAGGTTAATGTACCCTCTTTTGTGACAGGTACATTCATGAAAAAGTTAATGTTGTGAGTGATGTCTGCCTTGCTCAATCCATACTGCTCATTTTCTTGAATGGCTAACATCCAGCTATCACGACAGGCATGCATGCAACGTTTTTCCAAGTCGTATCTGACCGTGTTGGATTCGGTTGCACAGGCACCACCGACGGTATCATGACGACCACAGGTATCTGCGACGATTTCGAGCATGTCTCTGTTTAAGTTAGTTTTTAAAACCGAGTGAGTGGTGAGGTACAAAGCGCTTTGCTCACGAACTGTGTCCATGGCACTGTATCGCTCACTGACATCATTGGCATTATAAAAAAGGGTATCAGCCGCTTGGTTACCTTTAAGGTCTACAAGGCGTATGGTTTCGCCTGCCTTGATGCAATGAAAAAAGTAATCACCCGCATCCACAGATTGTGAGAATTTAGCATCTTCTTCGTTTAATAAGCTTTCTTTAATCATGGTGGCTCCTATAAACCAAAGTGGTATAAAGCGTTGTTTTCAAAACCACGGCGGTTTTCTGGGCAGTGGTTTAGACAGGCATCGTCGTCATGCATGGTTTCGGCTTGGCTCAAGCTGATAGCAATAGGTTTGTTTGGGTATTCATTTGCTTGGTTAAGTGGGTGAGGGCAGGTATGCAGTACCACTAGAGTGTCCATTTCAAACCTTAATACGACTTCTTCTCCTGCTTGGCTTTGTCTTGTCAGGGCAAGTTTGCCCGCCTCGTCAGCACTGACTTGGCTAAACCAATTTACATTGGCGCACAGGTCTTGTTTGGTGAGATTGTATTTGGCCAGTTCCACTAAGAAGCTATCAAAGCCATTTTGATGCCAACGATTATGGTTTGTTTGATAGTCACGTTTTCCCCAGTTGTCTGCTATGTGTTTCGCCTGTGAGGTACCGCAAATGGTTTCATGCCAGCCAAAACTATCGGATGTGATAGAGCAAAAAATACGGCCCATTTCACTGTACAAACAATGCCCTTGGGTGAGTTTGAATGTGTGTTGGCATTTGAGTGTGTCTGGGGCGTTGTACTTTTCACTTAAGAGGCTGGGGTTGTAAAACAACATGCCAACATTGGCACCCCCTTCAATATCTTTGAGGTGTAATTCTGTGCCTTTTCGAATGATGTTAGACCAATGGCTCGCACCAGGAATGTGAGTTTGATAAAGCGAGTCTTTTAGCAAACTTTGTAAGGTATCTTTCATCTTATTTTCGCTCCTTTCGTTTTGATTTAAGCCGATAATCGACTGGCTTCTAATGACTGTTCGATTTGCTGGAAACTCGCCTCGTCGGTTTTTCCTATGGGCAAATCAAAGGTAATGGTGCTGCCATAACGATGAGGGGCATGTGGATCATGACGGGTTTTATCAAATACCCATAAGCGAGTGCCTAAATAGAAACCTTCGTTCAGATCATGGGTCACCATAAAGATGGTCAGCTGATATTTCTGCCAAAGCGCTAACACTAATTTATGCATGTCTTTTCGAATACCTGGGTCCAGTGCACCAAAGGGTTCATCAAGTAACAGCACTTTGGGGTGTTTGATGAGTGCTTGGGCAATGGCGAGCCTTTGTTGCATACCACCTGATAGTTCATGTGGGTACTTATCTTTTGCCGCGAGTAAACCAACGGCGTTGAGCCACTCATCTGCTTCTTCGAGGGCGTGCTGGCGTTTTTCGCCAAACAGCCTGCCTAAAATTGGGCTTGCCTCAAACTCTTTTGAAATAGCAACGTTCTCTCGCACACTTAGATGTGGGAAGACAGAGTACTTTTGAAACACTATGCCTCTCTCTGGGCTTGGCTCTGCCACTATGGGATTACCTTCTAATAAGATATCCCCTTTAGTGTGAGCGACTGTGCCTAAGAGCATGTTTAAAAAGGTGCTTTTACCACAGCCTGAGGTGCCGACCATGGTGATGAATTCCCCCCGTTTTACTTCACAATTAATGTTATCCAGTACGAGGTTTTCGCCGTAGGATTTTGTCACATGACGAAACTCAATTTGAGTTTGCCCTAAGAGCTCTGTTTGCTTTTCTGATTGATTGTCTGATTGATTGTCTGGTTGCGCGATCTGTGGTTTTGTCATAATTACCTCTACTTAGCGCTGTGATACCAAGGGAACGCCTTTTTACTGGCATGTACTAATAGCCAATCTAATAAAAAGGCTAAAAACGTAATCCAGATGACGTAGGGGAGGATGATGTCCATCGAGAGGTATCGACGGACTAAAAAGATGCGATAACCTAGACCTTCAGTGGCAGCAATGGCCTCGGCTGCAATCAAAAATAGCCACGCTGTGCCTAAGCTTAAGCGCAGAGCATCCAGCAATCTGGGTAAGACCTGCGGGAGCAGAACACGGTTGATAAGCTGTACTGAGTTAGCCCCTAAGGTTTGTGCTTTGACGAGTTGTTCTTGAGGGATTTCCTTCGTCTTCTGATAAAGGTCACGGATTAAGAATGGGGTAATGCCTACTATGATAAGCATGACTTTCGAGAGCTCTCCTAGGCCAAAAACGATGAAGAGCAAGGGCAGCACTGCCATTGGTGGAATCAGTGAGATCGTGGTGATGATAGGGTTGAAATTGGCAGCCACTAAAGGAATCGCCCCTGTTATTAAACCTAGGATCAAGGCAATTGCCGCAGCACAAGCGACACCCATTAATAAGCGTTTTAAGCTGCTTAAGGTATCTTTCCAGAATAAGTACTCGCCAGTACGCTTACTTGGTGTGAAGGCCAATCTATCAATGGCACTATAGAACTGACTGACACTGGGTAACAGCTTGTCATTAGGGTTCTCTGCTTTACGTAAGTCTGAACCCCACTGGTATAAGGCCATGACTAGAATAAAAGGGATGACACCTAATACAAAAGCCAAGGTTTTAGAGGGGGTTTTATTAATCCAGCGTTTCATATCTTTCTCTCTAATTTAAGGTTGAGAGTAAGCACAATGCTTACTCTACTGGTTTAAAAAAAGATTGGATTAGAGATCGCCTTTGGCTGCCATTTCCATATAGCGTGGATCAAAACGTAATTTAATATTGGCCTTATCGCCGAAGACGCCGCTTGGTGTTTCTATCCCTATGAAACCTGCATCTGCCGCGCCATCCCCAAGTAAGCCATGGTCAAAAGAAAACTCAGCAACATATTGCATTGTGTCCTTTAAGGCTGGGCTTTTTACAAACTCAACCGCATCTTTGGCTTGATAGAACATCTTGGTAGAAGCGAGCTGGCTTTCAAACCCAGATAAATCGGTACCAGAGGCTTTACCCATATGCTCACGTACGGATTCTTCTTGCTTCATTTTGTCCATGATCTCGTACCAAGCGCCTACTAAGGCCTTGCCTAATTTAGGGTGCTTGTTTAAAACCTCGGTATTGACGATCAAGGTGTCTATGATTTCCCCAGGGATCTGCGAGCTATCAAATACCTTGTTGCTATTTGGCATATCAAGAATCTCACTGACCAGTGGATTCCAAGTGGAAACAGCGGTGACATCACTGGTAGTAAACGCCGCGACGAGATCGGCATCTGAAGTGTTGACGACTCTCACATCACGTTCTGATAGCCCGATACTTTCTAACCCTCGTGCGAGCAAATAATGAGAAACACTGAGTTCGACCAAGTTGATGTTTTGTCCTTTCGCATCACTTAGTGAATCGCCATTTTTTAAGATGACAGCATCATTCCCATTGGAGAAATCGCCGACGATAAGGGCAGTAGAATCGACACCTCCGGCAGCAGGGATAGTCAGTGCATCGATGTTAGCCATGGTGCAAGCATCGAATTCACCGGCTGTGTATTGATTCATAGATTCAACATAATCATTAAACTGAACCACATCGATATTGATGTCGTATTTGTCAGCCCACTTTTTGACTATGCCGGATTGATTACCATATTCCCAAGGCATCCAACCCACATAAATAGACCAACAGACTTTAAAATCTTCTTTGGCATGGACAAGGGGAGCATTCAGGGCTCCTATTACAAGAGACGCACTTAATAACAGGCTGGTGGTAAGTTTTTTCATTTGGAACTCCCAAGTGATTAGTGGTTACGTAAGAGCAATCTTGGCTAATGCCAACTGATTCTCCCGGGCTTTTATCCCTCCGTGTAACCTTCACTGAGAATGTCAGGTGAGGTCGATAGCTCTCGGACCAGACACTTTTTTCAAAGTCGGAACCCTAGCTATACCATTGCAAATTGTATGTTCAGGCGTTTGATAGGCTAACTAACTTAGCCCTCGCCAAGATTACCTGCCCTTAGATTAGGCAAGTTGGATGCCAAGTTTGAGAAAACAGAAAATAGGCGCATTTAGCCTGTTTTTAGGATGAAAAAGGGAGGGAAGGAACGTTTTTTGACTTTAATTTGGGCGCTGATGTTTCGCTTTGTACTCAAATGGTGCAGGTTTTATTCAGGCGGTTAATTCGTCTGCTAAAGCAATTTCTTTCCTAGGGTTTGATATAAATCAAGCCGTAATTCAGTGTAATAACGTTTCTAACATCTAGGTTTAGTCTCAATTGAAGCGAGCAAATCAGCAGAGTTAAAAATTGGCTGTTGTTGCGTTAGCACTTCTATTTTCAGTGCGTGTTATCAGCAAGTTTTTCATTAGAAACTGATTTTAATAAGGGACATTATGAAACTTGATAAAGAAGGATTTGGACTTTTAGAGCTACATGCTCATCTTCAATACGCCGTTGATTTGGAATTGTGGACGATTCCATTTTATATGTCGGCAATGTATTCCATTAAAGATAAAAACACCCAGGCTTATCAATTGATTCGCAGCATAGTTAATCAGGAAATGCTGCATTTACAATGTGCTGCGAATATAGCGAATGCTTTTGGCCTATCGCCAAAGATCAATGTGCCTGTCTATGAAGGTACAAAGGTCCCTCATCTCGATTTTTCGTTAGACCCTCAAGAGTTAGTCAAACAATATGAACCTTATACTGCTGAAATTGGCCCTTTGGATGAAGAGCACATTAATGCCATGTGCCTGATAGAGCTACCTGAGTATGATACGCAATTGAAAAGTCACGCACAAAATGCAATGGTATTTTGTGATACGCCAACGGAATACGGCACCATAGGCGCATTTTACCAAGCCCTTTTGCATGGGGTTGCTTTGCATAAAGATCAAATTCGAGGTGGCTTGAAACAGGTCGACTTCTTCGCTCCTTTTTATCGAAACATGCCAAATTTGACCGTCACGGGGTCGAAAGATATTGGTTTGAGCCAAGTGCAGCTCTTGATCAATCTTATTACGGACCAAGGTGAGGGCTTCTCTGCTAAGGAGGAGTGTGTGCCCAAAGTCTTTCAAAATACAGCAGATGATCCCCAACCTGCTCAGGACCACTTCGCTAAATTTAATGAAATAAAAACGTGCAAAGATGATCGACCCGAAACCTTCCAAGGGGGAGGGGCAGACGATTCCGGTTTACAAGGTATTTTAATTGAGCAGTTTGCTGAATTAACCCAAGTTTTTCAGGCCATGTTTAATGGAGAAAACCCAAAACAATTTTTCCCTATTATGGCAAGCGTAGGCGCGTCAATTCGTAACTGCTGGCAAAACGGGGTTACTCCTAGCTTCAGTGAATCAACGACTCAAGAGGAGAAATAATCATGTCAGATAAACTAGTGTTTAGAGTTCATCCAAGTATTAATTTCGCTCGCTTCGGTACTTCTGATGAATATATTCTCTCTCCTGAAACAAGTGCTGGTTTGCCACAAGCAAATGACAATGTAACGGGTGGCTTACCCATTAAAAAAGATACGGAGTCTGATCCTGTTACCAGTAACGATCTTAGAGATGAAGAAGGTTTTCTAAGGAAGCAAGCAGCACGCTTTCGTATTTATGCTTACGAGAATGGTAAGTCAGAATACCCAAGTGGTGAGGGCACAGAGGTAACCATAGGCACCGTATTACCTGATGGTCGAAAAGTAAAAACCATGTTGTGGTCCTGTCACTTAGCGAATAAAAAGTCTGCCGCATATAACGTGGTGAATGATAAAGGAATTAAAGCTTATGATGATGGTGTCCCTCAACGTCGTAATCCAGAAGTGCATGGGGATATTAATGACCCTAATAGATTAAATCAGCTAATGATAGATCCAGGTCCTAGAGTGATTAATGGTCGACGCCAAAGCTCAGTTGGTTTTAACGCCAGCACCCCCGCTGAATTTGTGAATAATAAAGGGGAGGTTACTGAATTACCTGATTATCCAATTCGATTTCCTCAAGATACCAATGAAAAATTATTTGAACCCAGTGGCCCATTAAACACCTTAGGGGAAATGCGTACAGATGGAATGGGCAGGTTGTTGTTATTAGCAAGCTCAGGTAATGCCGTGGGGCAATATGATGAATACGATCAAGTCATTCAAATGAATGGTGATTTAAATAACGCAGGTTGGTTTGACTCTGCAGCAGATGGACCTGTTGATGTTACCTTAGTCTTTGAAGATGACAGTATCGAACAGGTGCATGGTGCTTGGGTGGTGTGCTGTGATCCTGCTTATGCCCCACAAATTAGAAATGTGGTTTCTGTTTGGGACAATCTCTATGACATGTTTGTGCGAAAGTTGTCCCTCCAGCCTGACCTTTATGATCAGGCTTCTGATAAATATAATTGCGAGTATACACCCAGCTTTACACAAGACATTAAGCCAATTTTTATTGCTTGTAATTTACAGCGCTGGACTGCCAACTTGCCCCCTTTCGCACTCAATGCACATACGGCAGTTGACGCTATTGATGCCAAAGATGACCCCAATAAGACCATCATGTCAGGGCTTAATTTCATTCGTAATCCAAATAAAGATGAATCCAATATTGGTGCTCCTCTGATGCCGTTATCCCTAGGAGAAGCGGGAACGTCTTTTCTAACTGTGACTAAAACCCAGTACTTTAACCTTGAGCAATGGAGTAAGAATAGCTTTAGCCAAGATGAAGGCAGTAAATTAGGGAAGGGCGAATTATTGGATATTGCGTCCTTGTCTAACTGTTTAGGTGGGCGTTATGTCCCTGGCATTGAGGTAAGCTACTCCATCATGGATAAGGAAATTTATATTCAGGATTGGCGAAAATCGGGTGCTGGGCCTTTTAGAATTAAACATAAAAGAATGGATTATCAAGGGCTTAATAAAGCTGATCCCTATTTAAATATTGGCTGGATTCCGCGACATGGTATGACAGATGGTTTAGAGCCTGGCGATTTGTCTAAGTTTATGGCGATCCCTTGGCAAACGGATTATAACTCTTGCTCTATTCATGCTACGGCCATTAATACGGACGGTGTGAACATGAGTAACGGGGCGGAGTCCACCTTATATTGGTCTTGGCCATCCCAGCGACCAGATGCTGTATATGTGGCTGAAGAGGTGATTAATAATGTATTGCCGCAACAGAAATGGTCTGTTCGAGGCCCTGGTACTTATGCGATTAATCCCGCATCGGCGGCGACCTTTCAAAACCCTGTTCAGTCTGTGACTGACTGGGACAAGATAGGGTTTATCATTCAAGGAACTAACATTGATGATAAATATAAACAGTACGATGCGAACTTATACCTTGAAGTAGAAGGCCAATTAACAGCCCCCGGTGACGCATCCGACCCTGTTGCCCACTGGCCATTTAATGCGAACCCGAAGAAAAAACTATAAATTTAAGGGCAATAGTTAAAACTCAAAGCGTAAATTCATCATGGTAAGGACATAAAAGGGAGCTAACGATTGCTCCCTTTTATGTATTTAAAGGATTAAAGCTTATGTTAAAAACACAATATGATATTGTGATCATTGGTGCGGGGCCATCAGGGCTTGCGACGGCGATTGCGACGGCGTTAAAGCTGAATTTGACTATCCTAGTGATTGACCAAAACTCTGTAGACCAGCAAAGGGTAGGGGAGAATATCCCCCCAGAAACCTTACTTTTAATTCAACAATTAGGCCTTAAAGATCAGTTTTTACTCGATGGACATGAACCTTGCCCAGGTTTTGCTTCAGTTTGGGGAGGCGAGAATGTGGGTCATAATGATTTCATTGTGAATCCATATGGCCATTCTTGGCGGCTTAATCGCCATGCTTTTGATATGAGTTTAGTGACCAAAGCGAAAAGTTTAAGTGTTGATATTTTATGGGATACTCGTTTTATAAGTGCTAACAAGGTGATGCGAAATAACCAAGTAAGCTACGATTTATCTTTGAAGACACCTGCAAAAGATACTTATTCTGTACAGGCTTTTTTTGTTGTTGATGCCAGTGGCAGCAAGGCAAACTTTGCTAAGGGACAAAAGGTTAAAAAAAGGGTTGATGATAAGTTAATTGCAATCGTACGCTTTGCAACACTTAATCAAGCCCATAAAGGGAAGCAGGTTCGAATTGAAGCCACAGCCAACAATTGGTGTTATCACACATTATTACCGCAACAAAAAGTAGTGAGCATGTTAATCGCTGAACCCAGCGACAGAAAGACACTTGAAAACAAGGCGTATCATGCCTTTAAAACCCATTTAGAAGGCACTGATTGGGTTGGGCGTCAAATAAGAGAGCTGGAACTTAGGGATGAAAGTTATCATACCTACTTGATTACTTCTGGCATGCTAGAACAAGTGGAGGGTGACAACTGGATTGCCGTGGGTGATGCTGCAGCAAGTTTTGATCCCATTGTCGCACAAGGCATTTATAAAGGCCTTCAGCATGGCATTTTAGCGGCAAAGGTCATCATATCGACATTCAAACAAGAAGAAACAGATTTCGCTTACAGTGACATTGTAGAGAAAGGTTATCGCCATTATTTAGATAATAGAGCACATATTTATCAGCTTGAACAACGTTGGCCAACAAATAGATTTTGGCAAAAACGCGCTAGAATTCCCCATGAATTAACAGATTCAATCTCTTGATCTAGTCATTCAATTTACGAGGAAGGGGACACTAATTTGTAAGGGAAGCTGCGAATAAGTCCTCCCGCCTCAGCGTGTGGATAATAGCCCTTAGATTTATGGCGAGGGGCGAAACTTAATAGTGATCCTATTGATAAAATCCTAAATGTAAATATAGGTCTTTTAGACCGCGCCCTTCGGGTCTTTGAAGAATACCTAATATACCTTAAAAGAGTAGACTGAGAAGAAGTGACTTAATCGCAATTTCCTTAGTCTATTGGAAAGTTAATACAATTTATTATCCCCAATAGGGACTTCCATTTCGTTATTGCTTTTAATCGGGCCGCCTATCATTTCATCATAAGCACTGATCTGTCTGATGACGTGCTTGTTAGCTTTTACTTTGCGTAATTGCTTTTGTAGGTTAATCACATTGTGACCTTGTAAGCGAGCACCAGATTCATCGGTTATCATCTGTTCTTTTGCATCATCTTCCCCTGAAATGAGTGCGCTAACAGTATATAAAGCAGGGTCTAGACTGTGGAATATGAGTTTTTCGACTTCTGTATATTGCTCTAATTGACTGAGTTTCATCATGACTCCAAATCTGAAGGGTTCGCTTACTTAGTTAAGGTTTTAGTATAGCCGCGAATCTTTGTTTCTATTATGCTGCTGCTCAATAAAATACTGCTTAACAGTCATAGCGAATAAAACATAAGGAAACGTTTTATATGGGTCGTCCCTTTATAAGAAATACTTTCTCCAGACTTTTAATTTCTTCACTACTTTCTTTTATTACTAGCGCTTCTTATGCCGCTAATTATGTAGAAGGCTCTTTTGGCATTGCTTGGTTGGCGTCGGATAACTCTGAGTTAGATTCAAATACCTATGCGCCATATCGTATTCATTATGGACATCAAATTAGTCGTACTCGCTTTTTAGAAACAGGCTATTTAGGGGGTGATAATTATGAAGATGCGGCAAAAGATGATTTAGAAATGGATATGATTTATATAAAGCTTAAACATTTTTATAAAATCAATGATAGTTATGCTATCTATGCGAAAGTGGGCACAGCCGCTTATCGTTACCATCTAGAAAATGATGATTCAAGTATCTCGAAAAAGAACGGCCTAGGATTGAGTGTGTCAGCAGGGTATGAATTTACTTTGGAGAATAATTTTTCAGTAGGCATCGAGTATGAGCATTTTAATACAGCACGTTTTCGCTCTAACACCCTCAACGCCAATGTAAAATACCATTTTATGTAGAGATGGCTTTGTCTAAAACAAAGTCATGCTAAACACTGGGTTTATTTAAAATTGGTGTATTTAGCCTGCATCAACCCAGTGTTTATCTCTTTCAAAGCTAGAAAGCTAGAAAGCTTAAAGGTTTAAAGAATCATTTCCACCTCTTGGTCGGACGATAATACGGGTTCGTTCTCTTCGTCTATTCCATTGTGAATCTGTGGTCCAGTCAACCCCATAAGTACGCTTGTAGTTGCGGTTGTCTACTTCGTATATACAGAACTTGTCTTTAATACCTAGGTTTTCTTTTGGGCCAAGCTGATCCCCGTTTTGAAAGATAATTTCCTGTTGTAACTGCAAGCCATTTACTGATCCTGCAAAGCCAATCACACGAACCTTGTTAAAACCTGCGATGGCAAGCTTGCTGGCAAAACGTTTGGCGAAGGGCTCTGTTTTACCTCTTTTATAGGTTTTTTTAACTGAGGTGGCTGTCCAACAGGCAAAGAGGTAAATATTGATCGGTGTCGTAGGGTTTCTTGTTAGGTTACTTGCTCTAAACGCTTGTGTGAGTTGGTTCTCGTCAAGATAGTCATCATGTGTACCTATGCCTTTACCTAAGTTGCCATGACCCACTATGTAAAGATTTCCACCATCATCTAGGCTATCTAATTTCCCCGTATGAGAGAGTACGGTTTGATTTTGATTGGCGAATGAAAGTAGATTGTGCCTAATATCATAAAGGCAGGTAGCTAGCGCACTATCTCGGGTGTTTGAGTTGTAGTAGGGGGCATATATCTCACTCACTTTTGCCAGTACTTTTTCTCTAGCATCCTTATGCTGAATTTTCATCATGGCCTTTTTCGCATCATTTTGAATAAAGTGATAATTCTCAGCTTCAAGTTGTTGAATTAATGGCGGGATGAGCTTTTCAAAAGAGCGGCATTTGCGAACAGTACGTTTAAATTGAACGTCTAATTGGCTGTTCTGGATGTTATTAACGCTGGTCATTACATTGCTTAGATCTTCACGCATGATGGCTGCTCGAATCAAAATAATGGCACGCTTATATTGACGTTGCGTTTTACTGCGAAGGAAGCTTTTGCCTAAATGCATTTTAGAAGAGATACGTATGATCTCGTACATGTGGGCTTGTTCACACCATTCAACGGCTTTGGTTGCCACTCTGTCGTCTTCTTGCCTGATGACGTCTATGGTATCGAGAACACGGGAAGTTAACCCTTTCGTATCAAAAATCGGCATAATAATTCCTTATAATTCAAACATATCCTAAATTCATCATACCATTCACTTTTGGTCTGGCTGCTTAGGCTTAAGGATTTTTATAAAGAATCTAAAAGGGCTAACACTTTGAGAAAGGAGTCTCGGGATTTGATGCCAAAGAGACAGATGAAGGTCTGTTTTACCTATCTCTCTGGTTTGTTTAGAGCATTTGATTAGGTGTTTTACCGCATACTTTTGTTAGGCGACTTTATGTTCTGTCGTCACCTCTGTTTCAAGATCAAAAGAAGCCGCAATGAGCTTTTGGGTATAACTACTTTTTGGCTGCTTGAAAATCTCTTCAGCGGTACCTTCTTCCATGACTTCCCCCTTTTGCATCACGATTACTCTATCGGACAAGGCTTTCACCACACTTAAATCATGGCTGATAAATAAGAAACCTATGTTGTGCTGCTTTTGAATATTCTTCAGTAAGTCGATAACCGTTAGTTGGACTGAGCGATCAAGGGCTGAAGTGGGTTCATCTAACAAGATAAAAGAAGGCTCTAGAATCAAAGCGCGGGCAATGGCGATGCGTTGCCTTTGGCCACCCGAAAATTCATGGGGGTAACGGTTGATCGAGTGCGCATCTAGGCGGACTTCTTCTAATGCTTTGCGGGCTTTTGTCATTCGCTCTTTTTTAGTTAACTCAGGACGATGGACAGTCAGGCCTTCCGTGATGATTTCTCCGACCGTCATGCGTGGAGAAAGTGAACCGTAAGGGTCTTGGAAGACGACTTGAATGTCCTTTTTAAGAGCAAAACGTTCTTTTTTGGTCAAAGCGCTAACATCTTGGCCTTTAAAATTTATTTGACCACTTGAGGGTAATAAACCGATTAAGGCGCGGCCTAGGGTGGATTTCCCTGAGCCTGATTCACCCACTATGCCTAAGGTTTCCCCTTGTTTTAAGCTTAATGAAAGACCTTTAACCGCTTCGAAATACTCTTTTTTACGGCTTATAAGCTGGGTGCCTATGTGGTATTTCACCTTAATGTCGTTGGCTTTTAGTAGTTCGGTCGCGTTTTTAGGTGGTTCATCTTTTTGGCCTTTAGGGGTCGAATTGATGAGCATTTTTGTATAAGGAAGCTGCGGGTTTTCAAACACTTCTTGTGTTTCACCTTGCTCAACCAGCTCACCTTTACACATCACCAAGACTCTATCGGCAAGGTGTTTTACTACCCCTAAGTCATGGGTAATAAAGAGCACAGCCATGCCCATTTGGGTTTGAACTTCTTTAATCAGGTTGAGTACTTCTGCCTGTACTGTTACGTCTAACGCAGTGGTAGGCTCGTCTGCTATCAAGATGTCCGGTTCGTTGATGAGCGCCATGGCGATCATGATGCGTTGTAATTGCCCACCTGAAAACTCGTGGGGATATTTGCCATAGGCTTGCTCTGGGAAAGGGAGGTGGACCAGATTAAATAGCTCTAATACTCTCGCTTTCGCGACTTTTTTAGAAACAGAGCGATGGCATAACATGGCCTCGGCGACTTGAGTACCCACCTTTAAATAAGGGTTAAGTGAGGTCATGGGTTCTTGGAAAATCATGCCGATTCTATCACCACGAATCTTGCGCATGTCTTTTTCGGATTTAGCTAAGACCTCTTCGCCTTCAAAAATAATGCTGGATTCTGGTTTGATGCTGGCATTATTAGGTAAAAGTTGCATCAAGGCGTTGCTAGAAACCGATTTACCACTGCCGGATTCGCCAACGATTGCCAAGGTTTCTCCCTTGGATAGCTCAAAGCTTAAATGTTTAACCGCATCCAAAGTGCCTTGGGTTAAGGCAAAACTAATAGAGAGGTTTTTGACCTCAAGAATAGGGGCGTGTGACATGGGATTTCCTTATCAATTAAGCGCTGCTGATTGTGCGCTAACGAATCTATGTTGGGTGAGATTCCTAAAATGATGATGACTTTCTTCTACCTTTTGCAGTTCACCAGCCCAATGGGAATCATGGTGCGCAGCACAAAATGCTGTCATGTGCTTGAGTAAATCATCACTGTGTTTTTCAAGTGTCTGGGTTGAGTGTTTTACTAATACGTTGGGTTCTAGGGCGATAAACTGTAAAAGTACGTAAGACTGATTAAGCAGATCAAAAGCGGCATGGTGCTCACCCATATGGTTTAAAATCTCTGATTGGGAAGTCGTCGCATCTTTTAAACCCCTTAATAGACAAGCAAACTGACAAGGCCGAGTTTCCTCATCATGTAAGGCTGTTTGAATATGTTGGGGGAGGTGTTGAAGCACCTTTTCAAATACCTGATGGGCAGCGGAACAGTGCCCATCTTCAAGTAATTGCTCTGCCGTTAAAAAATTAGTCCAGCAATCTTGTAAGTTCATCTAAACACACCTTTAGTTAAACGTTACGTCTATTTAAATAGAAATAAATCTCAAATGCAAATGATTATTGTTTGTGTATTTTTGTAGGTAAATATTAGTTAAATCAAACTAGATTCTTTATGGCAAAGGTTTGAGTGAGTATTTTATTGAGCTTTACCCCAACCAAATTGCTTTCGATAAGCGCCAGGGGTTAAGCCGACTCTTTGTTTAAACAGCTTTCTAAAGGTATTCGCATCTTGCAATCCGACCCGATAGGTAATTTGTTCGAAGGCTTCTTGACTGCTTTCCAGTAAGTGTTTGGCTTTTTCTAACCTAAGGTTTTGTAAATACTGAATGGGGGTTTGGTCAGTTGCTTCTTTAAAACGACGGATAAAATTTCGCATGCTTAAGTCAAATTCAGTGACGAGGCCTTCCATACTGATACTTGTGTGAAGCCGCTTTTCCATCCAAATTTGAATCTTTAAAATATCAGGGTCTTGGTGCTGTTTTTTAAAGGTGGTGCTTGAATATGGCGCTTGGCTTCGATCACCACTGGAGACCAAGAGTTTTTTGGCGCACTCAGCGGCAAGCTGGGGGGAGCCAAATTTACGTATCAGGTGTATTAATAAATCAGCGCTGCTGGTGGAACCGCCTGAGCAAAGTACCAGTCCATCGTCAGTCACAGTTCGCTCTGTTTGAAGTTTGGTGTTGGGAAAAGCACGTTGAAATTGCTCACTGAAAAGCCAATGTGTCGTGGCTCTTTTATGCTCTAACAAGCCTGCCTGTGCACTGACAAAAGCGCCAGTGCATATGTTGGCAATGTAGTCCCCTTTATCATGTTGTTCTTTAAGCCAGTTGCACATGGGCTCTAGCTTGGGGAGTTCGTTTAAAATATTAAACATGAAGCCCGGCACTATAATTAATCTGGGGGTGTGTGCGGCTAGTCGAGTCTCTAAATCAGTGCCTGAAGGCGTGATATTGGTCACAGAGGACTGAGGTGTCAATATTAATCCACCTGTACTTGTGATGCTTTTGCCTGTCATAGACGCCGTTTCTAATTCAAATAAAGGCGCAGCATCTTTTGTGTTAACCGGCTGGGACTTGAGTAAATATTGGTGAATGACATTCGCTGTTTCAAGAAACTCCATGCTGGCAGCCACACTGGTTGAAGAGCAGCGATCCGCCATTAAAATAATGACCTTCATAGACTTTCTCCTTTCCTCATCTGAAAAAATAACAACACCAGTTTGGCAAAAATAACCCTAAACAAGTCATTTATGCCTATGGTTGCTGATTAGGTCAAGTCTTAGACTGCTTAAAGCGGCTTGGTTATTTAGTTAAATGATCAAGCCAACTTATCTTAAGTGACTGAATAGATTAGGGATGAATGAGGAAAACAATGAAGACATTCTTTTATAAATGGTTAAAAAAACCTTTTTTTGGGCGCTTTAATAAAACTTGGCGTTGGCCCGATGATATTGAACAAGCTGATTGGCGACGACTTTATTTTAAAAGCCAGTCAGGGTCAGAGATTTGTGCGCTTCTCGGGGAATCTCAAGCAAATTTAGACCAGGCTGAAGCGGTTACTAGCAGCATGCAAACAGAGGTAAACACAAGTGTGCAAACGGCTGTTGAATCCCCTAATCAATCTGCAAAAGGTGCCGTGTTACTTTGTCATCCAATGGGAGTATCCGCTAAGGGGTTTTGGCTAAGATATGGTCATGCGTCACTTTTAAGACAAGCGGGCTATCATGTGATGGTATTTGATTTTAATGGCTTTGGAGAATCCCATTCAACCAATATGGAATTTCCCTTAGATGTATTAGCAGCAGGTGATGCATTAGCAACAGAATACCCTGATTTGCCCATTGCTTTGATAGGCGCTTCCTTAGGGGGCGCTATGTCTGTGTGTGCCATGTCAAACCCTCAACATCCCTTTAAAGCGGCAGTGATTGAGTCCGCTTTTCCAACCTTATTACATTTTTGGAAGCAATATCCTATTCCCAAATTAGCCTTACACTTGATCCAATTAATCTACCCCCAAGGAGAGAAACGAGTACGACCTATTCATGCGGCGAAAAACTTAAAAGGTCAGCCAAATATGTTGCTTATCTATGGCGAGGCTGATCAATATACCCCGGTGAAGCATGGCAAAATTTTGTTTGAAGCCCTTAAAAATCAAACTGCCACTGAATTTTGGGCGGTAGAAGGGGCTAAACATACCCATGCTTATGCCGCCAAGCCTAATGAATATAAAGAGCGAGTTTTAAGCTTTTTGGAGACCAGTTTAAAATCGGCTCCCAAAGTAAGGTGAGAATTGATCATTGGCAGTGATTCACTTATCAACCACGGAATCACTCCCTTTAATGGCCCTTACTTTGCTTACTCTGATCTTGTTTAAACGCCTTGAGGGGTAAGCTATTGAGGGTAGTGGTTTGAAAATTATGGTTAATCACTCTTACCCCAATTACTAGCTTCAAATACCTGCCTCAAATACTAGCCTCAAGCATTTGTATAAAACCACTGCTTTAAATAATTGCAGGTCTATTTTCTAAAATAAATAGATAAAGATTCAAATATTATCCTGTTTAAAGCGATTTAATCCGCCATTAATATGGCACTTATCGAAGGGGCAAGCATGCTCACTTAAATTTTGATTAGATTATATAAATGGGAGTTCAGATGAAAAACTTAACACTGTCCGCAAGCTTATTGAGCCTATCTATTATGGGCGCCACTTTTTCTACGGGGGCTATTGCGGCGTCAAATGATCAAACTAATGCAGTCAACAAGCTTAAAATTGGTGCGTTAGAAGCGGTCACTCAGTTTGACGATTATCGTGGTGGCGGTATTACCATTACGCCAGAAGGTCGCATCATTATTAGTATGCACCCACTTGATGGCCCTAAGGTAAAGGTTGTCGAAGTGATGGCAAATGGGGTTAAGCGTCCATTTCCTACGCAGGATTGGGCGGATGGCCCAGAGATAGGCAAGGTGGGTTTGTCTGCGGTGATTGGTGTACATTCAGATAGCAAGGGTGTGGTATGGATGCTAGACATGGGCAGCGAAACTTCTCCTGCTAAGTTAGTCGCTTGGGATACGGTACTGAATAAGCTATCTCATAATATTGAACTGTCAGCTTCTGCTTTAGCGGCAAACTCTTTTTTACAAGACTTTGTAATAGATGAAAAACGCGGAAAGATCATCATTGCCGATATGACATTTGGTAACTTTGCTGGCGCAACTAAACCTGCCTTTGTTGTAGTCGATATCGCCTCTGGTCAAGCGAAGCGTGTCCTTGAAAGTGCGGATACCTTGATGCCGGAAGACAAAGATATTGTGATAGAGGCCTCTTTGTTAGCATCAAAATCAGCAGAAGGTAAAACCACTAAACTACGTTTTGGTTTAAACCCCATTGCCATGGATGAGGAGAGTGAGTGGGTCTATTTTGGAGCCTTCACCGGCACTAAGATTTATCGTGTACCAGCTATGGCACTAGTGAATAATTCATTGTCTGATGCTCAAATTCAAAGCAAGATCGAAGTCTTCGGACCGAAGAATCCAAGTGATGGTATTGCTTATTCTAAGCAGGGCATCATAGTGTCAGATCTTGAAAACAGTGCGGTTGGCTTAACCACCAAAGGCGAGTATCAAGTCTTAGTACAAGATAAGCGTTTGTCTTGGCCTGATAGTTTTGCCCTAAGTAATGGCTATGTTTATGTGACACAAGATCAGTTGCATCAGCATCCTGCATTTAGCCAAGGGTTAGGGAATGCAAAAGCCCCTTACACCTTGTACCGATTCTCTTATCAAGCACACGAGTAATCGCAAAAAGCACAGGGGCTTTTGGCCTCTGTGCTTTAACTTTTTGAACTTTAAGTTCTTACTTGTGCTTCCCCTTGAACCGAGTATTTTTCCTTTCTTAGATAGAAAATAACCAAGGAGGATACGATAAGGGCCATACCCGTTAGTGCGATATTTGTGGTAACAAAAGCGCTGTTATAGATGCTAGACATGGTTTCAAAAATGCCCGCTTGTTCGGCTTGCCCTTGCACTAACATGCTCATAAAGTTGCCTGAGGAGATCGCATTAACCCAGTTATCTGTATCTAAAACAATGTGCTCTTTGAGCTGGATAGGCACCATATTGCTAACAATCGAACTTAATAACGAGCCATAAATAGCAACTCCAATTGCCTCACTACCGAGTCTGAAGGTATTTAGTAAACCTGCTGCCATACCGACGTCGCTTTCCTTGACGCTACTAAGCGCTTGGCCATCCACAAGGCCAGCTGACATTCCCATCCCGATACCAATCAGAATCAAAGCACAGGCAATTGCCATCACAGAAATATGATTTTCTACTACAAAGACAAGCCCTGCTGCACCGATTAGCATGCTGATAATACTGAGATACATAAGTAAATTCGTGCTGACCCCTTTTGCCGATAACTTACCTGCAATAAGAGGGAAAACCAAAACAGGGGCAGTTAAGAACAACATAATCACCCCTGCTTTCGATGCAGACAGTTGCATTGAGCCAGTGAGAAAAGTTGGGAAGTAGGTTAGCAAGGTAACAAAGGTAAAGCTTGCCACCACAGGCACCAAGATTAAACCTAAGAATCTATGGTTTTTAATGAGATCAAGGCTGAGTACAGGGAACTTTGCGGCTCTAATACGTAAGATAAAACCTAAGAAGCAGGCGGCGCTACCGGCGAAACTCAAGATGATGGATTGGCTTTTCCAGCCCCAGTCATAACCTTTTGAGAGTGCTATCATGAGCAAAAACATACTTGAAATAAAGAAGAAGGAGCCAATCAGGTCTATCTGGGCAAAAGAGCCGCCTTGGGTTTGGTCTGCGGGTATTTTTACACTGACAATTAAAACCAAGAAGAGGGCGACAGCATGCATGAAAAAGATTGCCTGCCAACCAATTGAATCAAGTAAAATACCCGAAATAGTGGGGCCTAAGGTAATCCCAAGGCCTGCTGTTGTACCAAATAGGGCAAAGGCTTTGGTTCTTGCATCACCTTCAAACGCGTGAATAAATATGGCGCTACCACAAGCAAAAATGGCGGCACCACCGACACCTGCAAGCGCTCTAAAAATATCAAGCATTAGCGCATTCGTTGATAGGGCAGAGCCTGTAGAGGCTAAGGTATAAATAAAAGCACCAATAAAGAAAGAGCGCTTTTTGCCCCACACATCAGAAATCTTGCCCCAAATAAGCGTAAAACACGCGAATGTTAGGTTAAAGGCATTGACCACCCATTGTAAGCTGGCGAGGTCGGACTGAATGTCGGTACTGATATAAGGTAATGCGATTGCCGTGCCTGAGATTGAGCTTGGCACCACAAAGACGGCCAGTAAAACCGCAAATAAGGTGAATTGAGTGTTGGAACTTTTTGCATCCTGCATAGCTAGCATCTTCCATTAATTTGAGTGTATCGATAATCCATGACAGTCATACCCTTTCTCATTAGGATGGTATGACATACTATGTACGTTAATTTAAAATCAAACGTATCTATATTGTAGTACGTTCGAATTTTATCGAACCTTATAGTGGCAAGTACCCTGTGTCAATAGTTGCGCCTGTATGAAAAGTGGGTGTTTGTTTCGCGCTGGACTAAGTAGAAGCATAAATATCAGGGTTAGGAACTGTCTAAAAAACTGTCTAAAGCGCTGTTTAAAGAAATGTCTAAAGAACGGTTTAAAGAACTGTTTAAAGAACTGTTTAAAGAACTGTTTAAAGAAATGTCTAAATAAGAGCCCAAATAAAGATCACAGAAAATAAAGATCACATAAAATAAAGGAGACGTGATGGTGAACGAAACGGATATCAATACCGATATGAATCAAAGCACCAAACAAGTGGCAATGTTAGCAATACTTAAGGCGCTCGCTCATCCCATGCGCTTAAAAATAATCGTGGATCTCATCAATGATGAAGAGGGAGCAGAAAGGCACTGCACTTCTTTTGGGTTAACTGTGGCGAAGGCCACACGATCGCACCATTTTAAATTATTGAAGGACGTCGGCTTAATTTCTCATATCGACAAAGGCAATCATTCGCTTGCTAAGCTAAGACGAGAAGAACTGGAAGAAGAGTTTCCTGGATTAATACGATTACTTAAAAACGCTTAAGCCATTTTCATGTTTATTCCCCCTTGTGAAGGGGGCTGTTTTAGAGCGTTTTATTTTTGCCGCTAGCTTCTGCTGAAATACTCGCTTATCAGAGGCTTTATAAAAAACTTTCTCAAAATTAACCTGGGTTAATTTCTTCTCTCTCAAACTCCCATATTCTGTCTTCATTGAATGACATTAAAGGAGTAAATCACATGACTTTATCAAACAGTTTACAAAGCTACCTAGACGACTTAGCGCTAACCCATGAGGGTGAACCTTCTTTAGAATTTGTTGCCGCCTTGCAAAATAAGCATATTGCGAAATACAGCTTTAATAGTTTGGCAGTGGTATTGGGTGAAGAACTACCTTTGGACACAGATAGCTTAAGCCACAAAATAGTGACTCAAGGTTTGGGTGGTTATTGCTTTGAGCATAATAAACTTACGTATGAACTATTAAGTGCATTGGGTTACGAGGTGGAGCTAAAGCTCGCTCGTGTGCTTTATAACCAAGAGAAAAAAGCCCCTAGAACGCACAGGGTGAGTCTGGTGAATTTTCACAGAGAATCTTACCTGATTGATACCGGCTTTGGGGCTTATGGTCCTAGTTTGCCACTCAAACTTGCGTTAGATAAAGAGCAAAATATTGGCGGCGAAACCTACCGTATTATTTCACTGTCTGAGCAAAAGCAGCTGGATACGCTAGAGTATGATGTTCAAATTTTTAAAGGGGGCGAGTTCTTTACTCTTTATCGCTTTGATTTAGCTGATTACTCGGATGCAGATTGCCAGCTAAGTCACTTCTTTTCTCATAAATACCCAGAGGCGGGTTTTGTTAATAATTTGGTGGTGAGTTTAAAAAATGATGAGGTGATTATCGCCTTGAAAAACCATGAACTCTTAACCCGCTTTACCGATGAAACAGGTCAACGAACTGAACTTACTGAACAGGTTAACTCGGCTGATGCCTTGCATAACATCTTAACGGATTGCTTTGGATTAGCTCTGGATCAGGCGATTTCAACGCATTTGTTTGAACGTTTTCTTGTGCCTAAACTAGGCCATTAAAAATGATGAAAGGGATTGTTAGTTTGCTTATTTGGGCTTGGTTGATGGCGTCGTCTTTTGTCGTCTCAGGCAATATGGAAGCCTTCGCTAGCCCAATCGCAACGTCGGTATTCCGTTTTGTTTTAGCGTTAGTTTTGATTTTCTGCCTGCTGCTTGTTAACTGGCAGTGGGCGGGTATCAATCAAGCTCAAGCCTTATCTGATTTATTTGCCTCTAAAGTATTGTGCTTGCAATATGTGGTGATAAGCGGCGCTTTAGTGGGCTTCTTTATTGGACTGTTTGTGGCGCTTAAATACACGACGCCCCTTAAAACTTCAGTACTTTATACTCTGGTGCCTTTAATCGGGGTGTGTATTGCAAGGGTATGGCTTAGTGAAAGGCTAAATGGCAGCAAATTATTAGGCTTTATAGTAGGGTCAATCGCGGCTTGTTTGCTCTTGTTTAATAGCCAAAATGGCATAACTACAAATAAAGCAGAGCTTGGTCTACTGAGTTGGAATAGGGGGGATCTCATCTTTCTAGCAGCCTGCGTGTTATTAGCCATACATGTGGTGAGTGTGCAAAAATGGGGACGCAAGCTTGCGCCCTTATCAGGTGCTTTTATGATCATGTTGTTTGGTACGCTTTGGCTGATTCCCATAGCCCTTATCTGGGGAGAACTTGATAAGGTTTATTGGCTAGCAAAAGGTTTCTGGCTTAACGGTCTTTATCTCACTGTGTTTGCGACCTTGTTTACCTTTATCTTGCAGCAGCGTTTGGTAGCCAGTGTGGGGGCAAACCGATTATTGGCCTTCTCTTACAGTATTCCTTTGTGGGTTGCGATTTACACGGCTTACGAAAGTAAAACGTTTGATAGCCTGTTAAATCTCGGTTTTATGCTGGGTTTGGGTTTATTATGGTTGGCGTTTGTCTTGATTGAGGTGAAACCTTCACAGGTTAGCCTCAATAAAGAAGACATGAATAAACAAACTATGGAAAAAGCTTAATAAGTTAAAGTGTCATTAGAAAAGGAAGCCGAATGGATAAGGCATTGTTAGAGGCAAGCTTTAAACACTATTTTGATCGAATGGGGTACGACATAGATTGGCAATACTTCACTCAATCTATGCAAATACAGCCGATACGCAAAGGCGAGTTTTTGTTTCAGCAAGGGGAAAAGGTCGATCGTTTATATTTCTTACACACAGGGCAAGTACGTTATGTCAGTGTGTCTGAAACGGGCAAAGAATATACCCAGTCTTTTGCTAAATCTCCTCGCATCATAGGCTCGACAAGGGCGACCATAAAAGGCACAAAGGCCTTGTTTGGGATTCAAGCCCTTGAAGACTGTATGATCATTTCTTACCCTTGGCATAGCTTCTTTAATGAGATGCGACAAGATAAGGGATTTTTAGAATGTTATTGTCATTTTATGGAACAGATTTTTATTCTCAAAGAAGAGAAAGAAAGCAGTTTTGTGAAAGACTCAGCAGAAAAGCGTTATCTTGATTTTTGTGTCGATTATCCAGAGTTGAAAGACAAGATACCCCAACAACAAATTGCCTCATATTTGAGTATTACTCCTGTGGCCTTAAGCCGCATAAGACAAAGACTTAAGCGAATATAATTGGCACTTAATTCGCTTAATTAAGGTATGTGTTTGTTATTCGTTCTCCCAATAGGGCTCATCACCAAAATAATCACTAAAGTAATCAATAAAGGCCCTGACTTTAGGGGCTAATAAACGCGAACTTGGGTACACCGCCCAGATTGCGGTTTCCGATATAAGAGGAAATTCAGGCATGATGTGCACCAGTTCACCTGATTTTAGGTGTTGATAAACACTCCATTTAGAGCCAATGGTGATACCAATCCCATTGACGCTGGCATCTCTAACTGCCTCCCCATTATCAGTACGAAATTGTCCCTTGGTTTTAATATTAACCGGGCCTTGTGGTGTGTCGAAACACCAGTCTTCTAAGCCAATAAGCGTAATGCAATGATGTTGGTTTAAGGCTGCTGGCGCATTCGGTAAACCGTATTTTTTAATATAACTGGGTGAAGCACACAAGATACGATTGTCATTGGCTAACTTTTTGGCGATCAAGCTTGAGTCTTTAAGGCGTGAGTTTCTAATCGCAATATCAAAGCCTCCTTCTACAAGATCCACTATGGTATCTGAGAGTTTTAGATCAACTTTAATTTCAGGGTAACGGGCCATAAAGTCAGTTAAAGCGGGCAAGACATGCATGCGTCCAAAAGAGGCTGGGGCTGACACTCTAAGGGTGCCACTGGGTGTACTTTTTCCTGCGCCAACGGAGGCTTGAGCGGCTTCAACACTGGCAATCACATCTTCAGCATGGGGGAAAAAGGCAATGCCTTCCTCTGTTAATGAGACCTTTCGCGTGGTTCTGTGAATGAGTCTGACACCAAGGCCAGCTTCAAGTTTATTGATATGGGAACTTGCGACCGCGGGGGATAAGCCGAGCTCTTGCCCTGCTTGGCTTATGTTATGGGTTTGTGCAATACGGACAAAAAGCCTTAAGTGATCAATATTCATGATTATCAATAAAACCTATAAAGTGATTTCTTATTTTGCCTAATTATCAATGTTAATGCTAGCTCATATACTTGGCCTCATTATTTACTTCTGACATCAAACAGAGTCCATCAAGGATTCCTCTAGCTGAGTCATGCGGCTAGAAATCCCTCATTAAAGGTGAATTTATGAAAGCAATGATCTTGAATACCTATGGCGAAAACAGTGTGTTTGAAAGCTATGAGCAAGCAAAACCAGACGTCAGAGCAGGCCATGTGCTGATTAAAGTGGCGGCAAGCAGTGTGAATACGGTGGATACCATGATCAAGTTAATGGGCTCTGATTTACCTTTGTCACCGGCGCTACCTGCAATATTAGGAATGGATTTTGCGGGTGTGGTTGATGCAGTGGGCGAAGGGGTAGAAAACGTTCAAGTAGGGGATGAAGTTTATGGCTGTGCAGGTGGATTAGCGGACTTACAAGGTGCTTTGGCTGAATACATGCTTGCTGATGCAAATCTCGTTGCGCTTAAACCTAAAAACTTATCTATGCGTGAAGCCGCAGCTTTGCCCTTAGTCGGGATTACCGCTTACGAAGGCCTAATGCGTGCTCAAATTCAAGCCGGTCAAAAAGTATTAGTGCACGGTGGTTCTGGTGGTGTTGGTCATGTTGCCTTGCAATTAGCTAACTACTTTGGTGCAGAGGTTTATGCAACGGGTGGCGGTGACAATCAACTTGCTTTGATTGAAAAATTGGGTGCAAAAGCCATTAATTATCAAACTGAATCGGTTGCGGATTATGTTGAGCAATATACCCAAGGGGCAGGTTTTGACCTTGTTTATGACTCAGTCGGCGGTGTGAATATGCTTAACTCTTTTGAAGCTGCCGCGCTTAATGGCCATGTCGCTTCAACCGTTTCTATGGTGGAGTTAGATCTGACTCTGGCTCACTTTAAGGGCTTGTCTTTGCATGTTGTCTTTATGCTGATTCCTATGTTGCACAATTATAAACGTCAAGATCACGCTGATACTCTGACGTCTTTGACAAAAATTGTTGAAGCGGGTGGTTTAACTCCTGTATTAGACGAAAACCGTTACGGCTTTGATCAAGTCAATGAAGCCTATGCTCGTTTAACCAGTGGTAAAGGTATGGGTAAAGTGGTTGTTGAGATTTAACATTAGTGACTCTTGAGTGCTTTTTTAAACGAGCACTTAAAATTGCCTGGCTAGCGTTTTACGAGACATTTTTAAGAATAAATATAAGAAAGGGTAGGCATGTGTTTGTCCACCCTTTCTTTTTTTAGGTTGTCTCTTAAGTATTTCTTTAACAATAAATATGCTCAGATTAAAGAGTCGTTATTGCTTCACAATGAAGATATTTAGATCTTTAAAGCCTTCGTTTCTGTCATTAATGATCTTGAGATAAGCAGGATCATTAAGGGCATCCACAATGTTTTGCGGTTTAGGGAACTCAACATAATTTAAAAACTTAGGTTGGCTATTGCCTTTAATGACACGGCTCACTTTGAATTGTTTTGGCGGTAAGATAACACCATATTTTTTCAAAATAGGACCAGCGGCCTTTTTATACCCTTCTATCTTTGCCTTATCAGCAGGGCTACCAAATATCAATAAGAAGCTTCTCGTTTCATTTGGGGCCGTTGCTTTTGATATTGCTTTTTCTGCTGCGACAATTTGAAAAGAGAATCCGCTTATTAGGGTAAAACAAAGTGCTAATAATAGCGTTTTTGTATTTTTCATTTTGAACTCCAAGATGGCTCATTCGCCTTAAGCAGCAGAGCTACTTGGCTGAGCTTGATTGTTAAGTTTGAATTGACGGTTTTCGCTGTAGGTTTTGAGCTCTTTGAGAATGTCTTTGAAGCTTTTGCCCAACCCAAACTTGAGAAGAGGGCTTAAAATCAGACCAAATCCTTTAAGGAACCTGCGATTAAGTCACCTCTTCTCAGTCTTCTCAGAAAAAGTATCACGCAAGGCGTTACTTTGACGTAATGTAGGCACCTTTCGAGAAGTGACAACACAGGGTGTTACTTTTTCTGAAAGACCCGAAGGGCGTGGTCTAAAAGCTCTGTCTTTACGTTGAGGACCTTATCAATAGAATCACTATTAAGTTGCGTTCCTCGCCATAAATCTAGCGGCTTTTATCCACACGCTGAGGCGGGAGGACTTATTCGCAGGTTCCTTAATCTCTGGCGTCGATGTCCATTGCACTTCACATTTATTCTTATCAAGTGTTTTGACATGAATATTCACCAGATTAGAGCGAATAGGCAAAATGGTAGTCATGTTTTTAGGTGTGACCATAAATTCTATAGTACGAGTGACAGGGTCATAACTCGTGATTTCTTCTTCTTCTGCATAACCACTATTTTCCTTGTCATTAAAGCGACAAACACGACCCGCTACTGGGGCAAATGAAGCAGGAGATAAGGTTGCTTGCTTGTTATCTAAGGCGAATGAGTGGGCGATAATACTCATCCAGATATGGGCATGCTCAAACTCTTCCCCAACAATTTTCCAAACCTGAGATGCGGGTTTATCTATGGTGATCGATTTATAAATTCTCATCGCTTAATCCTCATTCATGTTTTCACTGCTAGGGCGTTTAGCTAACCAAAGCAAATAACATAATCGAAGTGTAAGTGGAATTTATATGATACAAAATAGTGTTATTTGAGACGAAGTGGTGCGTATTTAAGCCAGGAGGAAAGGTCGCTCGCTTATATTTATGCCTTATTTAGGAAAAAATTTTTTGGAAACAAGTGAGATTCTCAAGGAGGAGAATAAGAACAACTAAGGGAAAAGTAGCATCCACACGCCTCAGCGTATGGATAAAAGCAACTAGATTTAAGGCGAGGGGCGCAATTTAATAGCTATTCTATTGATAATATCCTCAACCTAAAGATAGGGCGTTTTGACCACGCCCTTTATGACTTTGAAGAATATCTATTCGGCATTTTAATAATACCTATTCGGCATTTCAGAAAAATGTCACTCTAGGCTGTCCCTTCTTGAAAGGTACCTACAGTGACTTTCTATTGATAAACGTAAAGTGACGCCTTGTTTGCCACTTTTTCCCATACACCTTAAAAGAGCAGACAGATAAGAGGTGACTTAATCGCAGGTGCCTTAGGTAAGCCATTAAATGGAGTTATTAATTAATATAGGGTTTCACGACCGTATGAATTGCATCCATCACAATGTCAACTTTCACCTTATCTAATGCATCTGGATGAGGATCAGAAAAACGGCCGCTGTCATTGTCAAAATATTGGCCATTAGCTTTACTGAATTCATCTGATATAGCGGCTTTAATTAAAATATCTGCCCCTATGCTGAGGTCATTACCTGCTACACCGAATCCTTCTTTAACCATTTTACTTGCTAGTAAAGAACCTGGGTTGACCGAGATAAAGGTTGGGCCAGTATCCGCATAGGTATCTGCTAACGACTTAGACCAAATTGTCAGGGCCAATTTGCTCTGAGCGTAAGCCGCCATGTCATTCGTGTATGCTTTTTGACCTAAAATTCCTTGAATATCAATCGGCGCTTGCGCGGCTGAAGAAAGGCTAACAACTCGGCTTTGTTTGCTAAAAAGAGGCATTAAGTTTTGGCTTAATAGATAAGGCGCTAGGGTGTTTACAGCAAAGCGCACATCTAAGCCTGCTGGGGTTGTGCTTGATGGTGTCTTTAAAATACCTGCATTATTGATCAATACATCGATATGAGTGTGAGACTTAATTAGGTTTTTGGCGAATTGAGTTACCTCTTCGAGATTAGAGAGGTCTGCAATATAGCCTTGTATTTGAGATTCGTAATCGGCTAAGGACGCCATGACCTTTTCCAGCTTAGCTTCATTGCGGCCATGCAAGATTACCTCATGCCCCAATGCTAATAATTTGCTTGCAGTGACTAGGCCAATACCGTCAGTGGCGCCTGTGATTAGTATGGTTTTCTTCATCTTTATTACTCCAAAGCTTGGCTAATCAATTCTATTAAGAGCCTAGTTCATTTTTAATTAGATAGAATGACGTATGCTCAATGTTAATGGGGTGAGGCCAAATGCAGACGGATATGCTTGCTTTAAGCACTCGCTTTCCACTTTTATCTCAAGGTGTTTGATCTCAAATCCATGGAATAGAGTATATTTTTACTTTCTATCTATGATAATAGGCCTTCATGGTGAATGACTTTATAGAAATTATTGATAATAGCGGCACGTTATTCAGCATGAATATTGTCTACTTCTTTCTATAAGCGCTCAGATGCACTGGCCAATAGCA
This sequence comes from Marinomonas sp. MED121, assembly GCF_000153025.1. Lineage (GTDB taxonomy): Bacteria > Pseudomonadota > Gammaproteobacteria > Pseudomonadales > Marinomonadaceae > Marinomonas. The sequence continues at coordinate 169,830 of NZ_CH672429.1, read as the reverse complement.
GCTCATAGAGTTGCCTAGCCGCAGGGCCTGTGTCCTCACCTTTTGGCAATGTGAGATGTGTTGGTATCTGGTAACTCATAGAATTATCGAGCCTAAGTCGCATCAACTTATCATCTTGGTTTGCTTGGATAAGGTGTTCAGGCAAACGGCAAAACCCTATCCCAGCTTTTACCGCCGCAAGTGCCTGTTCAAAATTATCTAAAGTCAGCCTTTGTTCTGCTTTAAGCCAACCAACATTGATGTTCTCTTGTTTATTTTCTTGCTCGAAGGCTGTGATATTTGCTTCAAATGGTGCATCACGAATAACAATTTGAGTAATGGTCTTAAGATCAGACAAAGAGTGCTTCTCTTTTTGAGCCAGTGGGTGGTGCGATGCAATTACCGCCAGCATCTTTGTATTTCCAAAAATATCGGCAGGGTAATCTGTGATAGGAATATTAATTATAGCTACATCGGCTTTTTGAGATAAAACGGCTTCTTGGGTGCCAGACAAGGTGGTTTCGACCAACTGAATGGAAGTGGTTGGATTATCTTGATAAAAGCGGGCCAATACGGGGTAGACCCAATTTGGATCACATAAATGATCTAGGGATAAAGTGATTTCTGTTTCTGTGCCTGCTTGTAATTGCTGGCTAATGACTTCTAATTGCTGTGCCTGTTCTATCATGGCATCAGCACGCCTAAGAATAGTCTTACCTTCTAAGGTTAAACGGGTCTTTTTTCCTTTCACTTGGATTAATTTGAGTGCTAACTGATCTTCCAGTTTTTTAATGGTGTAGATAAGGGTTGTGTGGCTTTTGTTAAGCTTTTCTGCTGCGGCTTGAATGCTGCCGCAGCGGTCAATTGCCTGCAATGTAATCCATTGCTCTAGGGTGCTTTTAAGTCTCATAAGTCTATTTTTTCTACATTAAATGGCTAAATTATGAACTTTTAAGTGTATTTTTTAAAGGTATTATCTCCTTATCGGCTTCGAGATGTTTTTTAGACTCAAGTTCTAATATGACTCTGGCTCTTTCATTAAGATCATTTGGAGATACAAACATGAAAAAATTATTACAGGTAGATTTTCCTTTTTTAGGCCCTTTTGGAGAAGGAATGGCTGCGGCGTTAGAAGGCATTGCCCATTCTATTAATGATGAACCTGGCATGATTTGGAAAATCTGGACGGAAAGCAAAGAAGGGCAATTAGGGGGTGGCGTTTACCTTTTTGAAGATGAAGAGAGCGCAAAAAACTATCTAGCTATGCATACCGCACGTTTAAGTGAAATGGGGTTAACGGACATTCGTGGGATGATTTTTGATATAAACGATAATCTGACTCAGATTAATAAGGGACCGGTCGTTTAAATTAGAGAACTTTGCCTAACACAGTGACGCTTTAGGCCTCACAATTTAGTTTTCAGCAATTTAGTTTTCAGCAATTTAGGCCATTAAAAATGGGCAGCACTAATCTTGTTGCCCATTATCATGTTTTCTCCCTAGACGTATCTAAGTGCCTGATCTAGCTTTTATAAGATGACACGCTCAATTCGAATATTAGCTTCTCTAGATAGCAAAGTGAGGAAAACGTATGTTAAAAACTTTTTTGAGTGCCACGTTACTTTTATGGGTAAATAGCGCTTTGGCACAAACGATTATCGGCATCGAGATTCCTGGCCTTCATAATAATGATGGACAAGGGATTTATGATGTCATGATTCATGATGCAACAGGACAAGATGTGCTCATCATGTCCCCTACCAGAGCAGTAAATGCCTATGAATCTTGTACCGATTGTTGTATTTCCCCCGCCAATAAAAACCCTGATTTTTATGATTACGGTGCTGAGCACATTGTGAGTCAGCCCATGTTTACGGCACAAATTTTTATCTTTTCAAAACCAGGTGATAGCGTTATTTCAGATATATCTTTACTAAAAGGAAAGAAAGTCGGTGCCCGCAAAGGCATGCCTTATGGTAATAATGTGGAATCCTCTGGTGCACGATTGATGCGAGTTGACCAGCTAGCTAAAAATATCAGCAAGCTAGAAAGAGGGCGTTTGGATTATATGATTGCCTATACCCCAGATATTTATGATGTGTTTGACGCCCTAGGTAAAGCCCCTTTTCCCCATGCGAAAAGTGAGCCTGTGGCATCCCATGAAGACAGCCTTCTATGTAAGGATACGCCTGAAAATAGAGCGTTAATTGAGAAGCTAAATGCAGGTATTTAACCCCGGATTGCTGGCGTACAATTAACTGACTTGGTTAACGAGAAAGGTACTTTTAAACTTTCTCGTTTTCAACTAGCTTGTGATTTGCCAATTTGACTCTGTTACTTTTGATGCACCATTAATGCACTTGTTTGCATCAACTTGGTGCTTTTAACACTTGTTAAGTCTCTCCTAATATACACTTCGTAACTAAAAATAAGTTTAAATATCTGCATTTTACCGGTTTTATCCAGTGAATAGTTTTAACCAATTGTTAAATAAGAGTTTAATTCTCTATTGGCAAGTCAATTGCTTTGTTTATTTTTGTATATAAAACTAAATGGAGCTCACATGGCACTTAAAAGTTCTCTCATGTCCTTAACCCAAGCAGAAAAAAAATGGCTTCCTTGGCTGGGAGATAATGGCAAATTATCTTTATCCTGGTCCTGCTATTTGAACAAGGGAATCTACCCTGCGGTTGAACAGACATTTGAAGGTATTGCCAATACTCGTGTTAAGTTATTGAATACTTGGGTGAACAGCCAGTGGTCTCATCTTGACGTTTTATTAGAAATTTTTTTAGAAACCTATCCAGTGATTGACCTTGGTGTGCTGGAAGAAAGGTTAAAACTTGCCCGTGATGTCTCAGAATATTTTGTGGTTGATGGGCAAGGTAAGGTTATTAATTCCACTTACAAACCCCATAAAAACCAGCAAGATCTTGATATAAATGCCTTATCAAAAGGTCTTGAAGCGCCATTTCTTCACGGCCCCTATATTGATCCAAATACGTTAAAAATAGGACCTTCAAGCTCTAAATTTCACGATGCTGTGAGCTTGATGTTTTATTTACCTATTAAGCGTGGAGATCAAGTGCTCGGGGCGATTTGTGCTCGAGTGCCTAATGATGTGCTAGGGGATCTGATTCAACGGGAAGCGGGTCATATTTATAAAGAATCTGGTGATAATTACCTGTTTATGGTCAATGCCAATTTTGACTCGAGCATCTTACCTGGTACGGCGTTATCTCGTTCTCGTTTTGAAGATGACACCTTTAGTCATGGTGAAAACCTTAAGTCTGGGGTAACCACAGATTGGGGTGTGGTTAAGGTTAATCAACATACGGAATTTGAAATTCGTTTCACTGACCCTGCTACTAAAGACTTACACCCTGGTATTCGTGAGACGATTAAATACGGGCAAAATTTGTTTGTGACTTATCCAGGTTATTCAGATTACAGGCATATCCCTGTGATTGGAAAAGGGGTGACTTTCCAGCTTAAAGGAAGCCCTGATGTATGGGGCATGATGTGTGAAGGAGACCTTGAAGAGGTGTATCGTCGCCGTTCGCTCAATTTACGCCTGATGAAGGGTTATGCTTTAGCCGCCAGTATTCCGCTTGGTTTGCAAATGGGGTTGACCACATTTACTGATACATCCTCTGCTATCGTTGCTGCTATTACAGGGGCAAGTTTATTGATGGCGGGCTATGTCTTTCATCTTTTTGGGCCAAAAGAGGTCAGTGAGCATTTAACCCAGATGACCAATGTCATACAAACAATCGCAGAAGGAGAGGGTAATTTAAAACAGAGGCTGGAAGAAGAGAGGCTCAAGGCAGATGAAACCGGTGATATGGGACGCTGGATGAATAGCTTTATTGATAACTTAGATAACACCATGGGTCAGGTTATTTCGGCCAGTAGCAATGTTAAGCGCTCCAATGAGTTTATGGTTCACACTAATGAAGAAGCTCGTCAAGCCTCTGAATACCTAGAAGCCACAGTGGAGTCCATGTTGACTGTGTTTGAGAAGCAAATTAATGAAGTGCAAGATGCCTCCCATACCGCCCAAACCTTAAAACAAACAATGGATACGGTTGTGGAAGAGGCTGAATCTCGTATTGAAGCTGTGAAACAAGGGACCCAAGGCATTCGAGATGTGGTGCGTACCACAGCCGCATCCGTCAAATCCTTGGATGAAAGAACCAATGAAGTGGCGAGCATAATCGATACGATTACTGAAATTACTAACCAGACTAATTTGTTAGCGTTAAATGCAGCCATAGAAGCGGCACGTGCAGGTGAACATGGCCGTGGCTTTTCCGTGGTTGCAGATGAGGTCAGAAACCTCGCATCACGGACCGCCAGTGCAGCTGAAGAAATTCAAACCATGCTCGAAGGTATACAGCATGAGACGCAATCTGCAGTGAGCTTTATGGAAAAAGAGGCAGAAAATGTGGATAAGAGTCTGTTAGTGAATGAGCAAGAAAGCGATCATAATAATCGCTTGTATGAACTGGTTGATGATATGTTCCAAGACATTCTTCAGCTCAATGTGAGTAATAAAGAAAATGCCAATACAGCCCAAGAAATGGGAGCGGCAACCGAGCAAATGAAGCGTTCGATTGCTGCCTTGCAAAGACGTTCATCAAGGGTGGGCTTATCCAGTATGAAATTGAACTCGTTAGTGGGTGAGTTTCAAGTCTCTCAAAAATAAGGCCAGCGTGATTAATAAGGTGTTATTTGATGAGTTGATAATGAATGGTTTTTTCAAACAAGGTATTTGCCTGTGTGTTTTGATAAGGAAAATGCGCATGATTAGGGCTATCAGGGTAAAATTGAGGCTCAAGGCAAATACCTGATTGGGCTTCAAACTGACCTGTTAAGTAGTTACCCGTATATACCTGCAGTCCAGGATAATCACTGGAGACGGCTAAGGTGAGTTTATTATCTGGGCTTGTCAGTCTCGCTTGTTGTGAACCTAAGGTCTTATTATGGATAAAGTTATGATCCAGCTGGTCTTTATCAAGTGCCTCGTTTAGTACTCTTGCTTGTCTAAAGTCCAGCTCACTCTCTAGGCTAGAGGCGATTTCGCCTGTGGCAATCCCCATGGAATCTAACTGGGTGTATTGCTCAGAAAATAGCTGCAGTTTATGCCCTTTATGTGGGTTACCAAAACCTGCCAAATTAAAGTAAGGATGGCTTGTGGGACCGATAATGCTGGTTTGATCTGTTTCAGCTTGTACCTGGATACTCAAACAAGATTCATCTGATAAGGTGTAGGTTACCCAAAAAGTACGATGCCCAGGGTAACCACTAAGGCCAGCAGCAAGTTCGCATTTGAGGGTTAGGCTATTAACCTCTTGAGCTACTGGTGTCCAGAGCTGGTTACTTAGGTTCTGGCTACCCCCATGAAGATGGTGAGGGGGCTGGTTTTGATCAAGTTGAACAATCTTACCCTCTAGCTTAACTTGTCCATTGCCGATTCTATTGGCATAGGGACCTACAATGGCGCCATGTAAATAAGGGTCATCAAGGTAGGCTTTTAGGTTTTCATATCCCAAAATAATGTTACGACTTTCTTGCTCAAGACGCGTATACCAGGATACCAAACGAGCACCAAAATTGGTGATTTCTATGTGGTCGCCAGCCTGATTGTTCAATATATGCGCCGTGAGTTTCAATGTATGTCCTAACTAAAGTGGGGGAGGGGAGAGTGTCAATTTTGATCGTTTCTAAAATGAAACCAAGTTTCATATTATGAACTCATGAAGTCAAGTCGTGTTTAAAACATAAATTAGATTTTCTTCATAAATAGTGAGTTTGTATAAAATTTATTCGTATTTTTGCTTGCTGATATAAAACATATTCATAGATAAGGGTATAAGGTGAACAAAGGGGGTATAGGAAAGGAAAAAAGAGGAGAGGGACAACAAAGGATAAATAAGCCTATCAAATCAGCTCTATAAACTGGTTGAGTCTTGGGATAGCATGTTCCAAGATAAGATTTCATTGAGCCGAACAGATGCCTCACATTAAAGAAAACCAAACTTTTGCTATACCCGATGTGCATTTTAATAATGCTGATCAAGTTGGTACCGGGTTAGATATTATTGAGCTAAGTTCGCTGTACCAAAAAGAGAGCTTAGACCATTCTCCCTTTTTACCCCATAGGGTCGATTTTCACTGTTTGATGTTTATTGAAAAAGGCCATTGCCAGCATTTCATCGACTTCAATCATTACTCACTGGATTCGGATACCTGTGTTTTTATCAATCGTCATCAGGTGCATGCCTTTGATTTAAAACACCGCCCTGAAGGTAAACTCTTGCTCATAACGGAAGACTTTATTGAAAAGGCGAGGATGAATATTCGTACTCATTTGTTTGCACCTGCGCATTACTTTCAGGCCTCATCTCCTGTGATAAAGCTAAATGCCGCATTGAAGCAAAGTTTTGCCGCGCTATTGGGAGAGTTATTGAAAGAGCACAAAGAGGAAAAGTGCGACCCTCTCATGTTACAGCTTTTGTTTTCAAGCATCTTATTAAAGCTCGACAAACACAGAGACCATGGGGTTTCGAGTTTACTCAGTGCACGGCAAGTTGACCAGTTTAGTGAGTTTATGGGCTTACTGACTCGCCATTGCCGTACCATTAAAAACGCCGCAGAATACGCCAACATGATGGGCATGAGTTATAAATCGTTAAATTTATTATGTAAGCTGGTGGCCAATAAAACCACTAAACACCTGATTGATGAAGCCGTGATTCTACAAGCAAAAAGAGAGCTTGCCATTAGCCAGTGTCAAATCCAAATATTGGCATTTGAATTAGGTTTTGATGAACTCAGTAACTTTGTGAAGTACTTTAAAAAGCACACAGGGTTTACTCCTGCAAAATTCAGAAATAGCTTAGCAAGCTAAAATGCCTTCACTTTGATCGGATAAAAAAAAGGTACGATATTTACCTTTTTTAAGTCGTCTTTAACCTGCCTCGAACGCTGCCTTAAACCTACCATGACCCAAACTTAACTCAGAGGTCATTATGAACAAACTACTTCCTATCGCAGCGATATCTGCCAGTGTTTTATTAACCGCGTGTGGCGCTAATACTAAAGACAATGCCGATGTGCAGCTTACTAACCAAGAAAAAGCCGTGGCATTAATTACTAGCTTTGAAACAAAAGACAAAGCCGCTTTAGCTTATATTGATTCTGATAAATATGTGCAGCATAACCTAATGGCGGCGGATGGCGTTGAAGGGCTAAAAAGCTTCTTATCTATCTTGCCAAAAAGCGGTGTCAAAGCAGAAGTGGTAAGGGCTTATAGCGATGGTGATTATGTCTTCACGCACACAGTTTACCATCTATTTGAGCCAGAAGTTGGCTTTGATATCTTCCGTTTTGAAGAGGGGAAAATGGTTGAGCATTGGGATAACTTACAAGCAAAAGCAACCTCACCTAACCCAAGTGGCCGCACACAGCTAGATGGTGCAACTAAAGCAGTTGATCTAGATAAAACTGAAGCCAACAAAGCGTTAGTGGCTGATTTTGTTGAGACTATCTTGATGAAGGGTGAGTTTGATAAAGTCGGTAACTTCTTCGAAGGAGATTACTACTTACAGCATAATACTCAGGTTGCGGATGGCCTGTCAGGCTTAAGCAAAGCATTGGCTTATATGGCATCTCAAGGCATTGAAATGGTATATAACAAAAACCACCTAGTATTGGGACAAGGTAACTTTGTATTGTCAGTAAGTGAAGGGACTTTTGCAGGTAAAGAAACCTCATTTTATGACCTTTTCCGTGTTGAAAACGACAAAATTGTTGAGCATTGGGATGTGATTGAAACCATCTTGCCAAACGCTAAAAGACAAAACGCGAACGGTAAATTCTAAGAGAATTTAAGTTGGCTTGATGTCAGTATCAAAGTAACAGCAGAGGGCGGATAGGGTGTATTTTTCGAATCGAAAACCTATCCGCTTTTTGCGTTAACTTATGGTATTTAAACGTCGTCAACTAATGCTCAAAAATTATAGGTATAGCAAGCAAAAAATAGGCATTTAGTGTTTTAAAAACCTACCTCCAGTCAGTTTTCATTAAATACGTTTTCTAAGGCTAATAACGAATCTAGGTTCGAGAGTCTCCCCCTGTGACTAGGGAGCCTGCGAATAAGTCACCTGTTCTCAGTCTTATCAGAAAAAGTGTCAAGCAAGGCGTGACTTTGACGTAATGTAGGTACCTTTCAAAAAGTCACAACACGGGGTGACACTTTTTCTGTAAGACCCGAAGGGCGTGGCCTAAAAGCCCTATCTTTATGTTGAGGCACTGATCAATAGAATGACTATTAAGTTGCGCACCTCGTCTTAAATCTAGGTACTTTTATCCACACGCTGAGGCGGGAGGACTTATTCGCAGGTTCGTTCCCTAGTCTTGTCCGCAAATGATAATAAAAAAGCCATATATGTATGTTTGTGTAACAAAAGAGAGGTTTAGCTAGTCACTAAGGGCTTTTGGTTAAGTTTAATGTCAGTTTTGTCAGGTTTGATGTCTATTTTGTGCCGACTTGTTAACTTATGTTTATAAAAGTCATTGATAATTCATTCATAATCAGTATTCTGATGGCTGATTTGTTTGATTTAGATCAAGTGCTAGCTCCTAGGAAGAGGAAAGAAGCATGGGTCATAATTCAAATAAACACGCCTTTGTGCCAAGTGTTTATCAGATATTTGGCTTCCTTTGAATGTGTTTCGATCTAAACAGGATCAATTGTACGATGAAATTAAAGAACAAGATCATGCTGGCTTTTTTGGCAATTGGACTGCTCCCACTGGCTTTATTTGGCTATTTGTCACTCCATTTGGCAACCGTATCCTTAGAAGAAGAAGCCTTTAAAAAGTTAGAGGCTGTTCGAGAAATCAAAGAAACACAAATACAAGAATACTTTCATCAAAGCGAAGCGGACATTGTCATGCTTGAGCATGTGGTTGAAAGCTTAATTTTTAAAGATACCCACTCAAAGGCTGATGAGATAACAGCGGCAGAAGCGAACCAAGGGTATTTTGATCACTTTATCAAAGCTTATGGCTATGATGACTTATTGCTAATTAAGCCTGATGGCGATGTATTTTACAGTGTTAAAAAACTCAGTGATTATCAAACTAATCTGACTTCGGGGCCTTTTAGTCGTACCGGTCTTGGTCGTATATTTAGTAAAACCTTGCCTGAGACGAAACAGAATGCTTTTCACATTGAAGACTTCTCCCCATACCCTGCCAATAACAACAAGCCTGAAGCCTTTATTTCTGCGCCTATTTTAGTGCATGGCAAGCTGGATAGTGTTTTGGTTCTTAAGCTCTCTATCGATCACATTAATGAGTTAATGCAGCAAAGAGACGGCATGGGTGAGACCGGCGAAACTTACCTAGTGGGTGCCGATCACAAAATGCGCTCTGACTCTTATTTAGACCCGGTAAATCACAGTGTTGAAGCCAGCTTTGCCGGTAGCGTGGCTAAAAACGGCGTTGATTCTGTGGCTGTGAATGCGGCTCTTGCGGGTGAAACTGCTAGCCAAATTGTGATTGATTACAATGGCAACCCGGTTTTATCCGCTTATGCACCGTTAAAACTGGATGATTTAGATTGGGTGCTGTTAGCCGAAATAGATGAGGCCGAAGCGCTTATTCCAGTGGTTGAACTAAGAAATATCATGTTAATTGTGATATCGATTACCATTTTGATTGTTGTCTTTGCCGCACTTAATTTAGCACGCTCCATTACCAGACCCATAGGTGGTGAGCCAGATAAAATCAGTAAAATAGCGCATTTGATTTCTGAGGGTAATTTAACCTCTAAATTTGATCAAAAAGCGCAGCACTCGGGTATTTATGGCTCGATGCAAAAGATGAACAAGCAGCTCAACAAGATGATTGGCAATATAAACCAGATGTCACATTCTTTGGCTTCTGGTGCGAGCCAAAGTAGCGTGGCGTCAGAGCAGGTGAATGTATCTTTGTTAGAACAGCAGGCCAGTATTGAAAGTGTCTCGGCTGCTATGAATGAAATGTCTGTGACGATTCAAGATGTGTCTTCAAATGCTCAGCATGTTGCTGAATCTAGCTTGTCAGCGAAAAATGCCTCTGCCAAAGCTAAGAGCCAAGTAACAAAAACAATCGATACCATAGCCAGTTTATCTAGTGAGCTAGGTAATGCAAAAGCCTCTATTCAGACGGTAGACAGTAAGTCCCAAGAAATCGGTGCCATTTTGGAAGTGATACGTGGTATTGCAGACCAGACTAACTTGCTTGCTCTAAACGCAGCGATTGAAGCGGCACGAGCAGGGGATCAAGGTCGTGGTTTTTCAGTGGTTGCCGATGAAGTAAGGCAGCTGGCGCAAAAAACACAGCTATCGACTTCTGACATTGAAAACATGATTAACCTGTTACAAGAAGATGTGAAGCAGGTGGTTAATGTGATTAATCGCAGTAATGATATTGCTGAAAGGTCGGTGGCTGAAACACAAGAAACAGAAGAATCCATTAACCTTTCTTTTAAAGAAGCTGAAGTGATTAGCCTAGATGCAAGCCAAATTGCAACAGCGGCCATGCAGCAGTCTGCCGCGTCTGAAGAGATTAATCAGGCGCTTGTGACGATTAACGAAGCGGCGAAGCAAAACTCAATGGGCATGGGGGAAATCTCTGAATCTAGCTCTCATATCAGTGAGCAGTCTAAGCAACTCAAAGCCTTGAGTGACGAATTTGAAATGGCATAGTGCCATGTTTTACGACTAAGTTTAGGGGGCTAAATTTTAGCCCTTATTCTATTAAGACGCTTGTTATAAAAAGCCCATCTCTTAAAGAAGAGGTGGGCTTTTTTATCAGTCATTAAGGGGATTAGGCATAGTTCTAAACTTTTAAAATAAGCGATGTTAAGATGCGCTATCAGAAAAACCAAAGGAAAGGTAAAAAATGATTATTTTACACCACTTAGAATATTCTCAATCGTTTCGTATCCTCTGGTTACTTGAAGAGCTTAAGGTCGAATATGGTCTTAAAAAGTATAATAGAGACCCAGTGACCCACCTTGCGCCAGCAGAATATAAAGCCATCTCACCTCTGGGCACAGCGCCTGTGATTACCCATGGGGATAGAGCCATATCAGAAACCGCTGCCATTATGGATTACATTATCGACTTGTATCCTGATGAGTTTTTACGGCCTGAAGTGGGCTCTGCAGATAGAGCAAGACATCTGTTTTGGTTCCATGCGGCGCAAGGCTCCATCATGCCGCTTATGTTGATGGAAAGTATCTTCCATATCATTCAAAAACGTGTGCCAGGTATTTTAAGATTAGTGATAAAACCTGTGCTAGCAAAAGCATCCGCAGGCTTTACTAAAGCCCGTATGGTAAAGTTACTTGAGCAAGCAGAAGTTGACCTTGCGACTGCCCAGTGGTTCGGTGGGAAAGACCTCACCTTAGCCGATATTCTACTAAGTTACCCACTTGAATCTGCCCATAAACGTGGCTTTATCACAGACGAGTATCCGCTTACCCTTGCTTGGTTAAAACGCATTCAAGCAAGACCTGCCTTTATTCGTGCTAAGCGAGAAGATGGACGGGATTCTATGGTGCTGCCTTTATAAACTGCGGCTTTATAACGAGAGAACACCATGGTAATTACTGATTTTCAGGTGTGATAATCTACAAAGAACACAAGGTGGAAAGACTTTATGAAAGATGTAAAAGGTGTGTTCCGCAATCTTGAGAAGATGCTGCAACAGGCAAGCTGGTTCGATGATGAGTGGGAAATTTATAACCGTGGAAACTACCTGCAAGTCTACAAGAGGAATTGGTTTAATCAAAACCAAGGTGGCATTCACTTTGAGACATTTATCGAAGCGCCACAAATCAAACAAAAGTCATTCCCTATATGTATGCATGTGGAGGAAGATTGCCCCTCTCAACCCGAATTTATTCGTGAGTTTATGGCACTAGAAGGGGATCGTATCAAGGGCTGGAAGGGTTATAAAACCTTAGGGAGTAACTATGATATTTGTAGGCGCACAATGCCGTTAAATTTCAAAAATTTAGAGCAAAAAATATATGAAGAATTTAACCGCCTAAGAGTGCTCGAAGCCAGTGTCGAAAAAGTACTGCTTAAGCTTTAAGCCAGTAAAAACTTGAGATCAAAAAAATGAAAATGCAAAAGAGCCCTTGTATTGATGTGTGTGATTTTTCAGGCCCTAAGGGATGGTGTGTAGGCTGTGGTAGAACACGACCTGAATGCCAGAAGTGGAAAGCCATGAAGCCTTATCACATGAATATCCTCCAAAAAGAGCTTAAAAAGAGAATGTCTCAAATTCAGAGTGTCGCAGATATAAAATGACATGAACAAATAAGCGTAAAGGCTAAAACCTTAACCTCTCATCATCCGCCATTCGTTTAAACCAATGGTACATAGGGGTTGTTCCAGCATTATCAATATTTGGGGCAGCTCGACCTTGGTTTATATCCTCTAGACTAAGGGTTCGCATTTCCACACTGTATCGCGCTGCATCTGTTGTATTAGGGACACTGGCATGCAGTTGAGCGCTGGCAAAATTGAGCACATCTCCAGGTTCGATTACCAATTTAATTATCTGGCTTTCATCCACAGCTTCTTTTGCCATTGGCGCAATAGGGTAGCCCACTTCATCTTGTTTTAAGGTTTGCTTGCGCTTAGCGAGATAATCTTCGAAGGACCAAGTATCCGTATTATTTGCCAAAGGCGTCGTCCAATACTCAGGGAAGAAGGCAATAGTGCGCTCTTGGGTGAGAGGGTATAAAGGTGCCCACCAATTTTGTTGGCTATCTAAGTTGCTGCCCCAAGTATCCCTATGATGTGCAATGGACGATCTGTGGGTGCCATTCTTTTCATGATTAGCAGGTACCACTCTTAAAGGGAAATGATCGTAATAGGCGGATCGTGTATCAAGGCCGCATTCTTCAAGTACCTGAAAAAAGAGCTGTCTCACTTTTTTATCTTGCTTGAATTTAGCCTGTACTTGACCTGTTATCCTGATGAATTCAGCTTGCCCTAATTCGTGTTGTGCAAATATAGGATCTAAGCCGGATAGGGCGTGTTCGAGTTGCTGCTGACAAACCTTGATTAACTCAAGCATGGCAGGGCGTTGTTTAAATACCAGCAAATTGCCTGCAAACAAAAGCTCGGCTCTGTCTTTGTCATTGAGTGCTTGATCGAGTCTTATGATTTCCATTTTTCTACCCATGCTTATTCCATTTTCTGTTTCTTATTTCTTTTCTGGCGCTGTTCAGTTTTAAGCTTAATTGCAGGTCAAGATAACATCACTAAGACGAATGTATTTCAAGTTTATAAAACGGGTAATTTAATCGTAACTTCAAGAGGCTAATATGAATAGGGTTTCAATATTGTTGATCATTTAGACAAGTTAATGCATAGTTTTACCGCCTGAAGGGGAAGGGAAATAAAAAGTTCTTTCTATTAAATGAAAGGAGCAATTGATCTTAGAGTAAAAGCACTTACCTATTAAGTGATTGATCCTTAAGGGAATACCTTCATGTTAACACGCTAGCGACTTACTAAAAAATAGAAAGATGATCGAACCGATGACTGTTTTTTTAAATCGGAAATAATACGAATTTATAAACATCAATAATCATAAAGGACATTTCTATGTTTAGAAAAACCTTAGTTACTGCGGCCACCGCATCCCTTTTTCTGACGGGCTGTCAATCAATGTCGACTTCTTCTGAGGCGACACAAGCGCTAGAACTAAAAATAGTTCACGTGAACGACCATCACTCTCACTTAAGTGCTGACAAAGGTGTCGATATGAAATTGGGTGGCGAGAAAACCCGTGTTGCAGTGGGTGGATTCCCTTCAGTTGTCACCAAGATTAATGAGCTAACAAACACCAGTGAGCCTTTTGTAAAAGTGCACGCGGGTGATGCCATCACAGGTGATCTTTTTTATACCTTATTTAAAGGTGAAGCAGACGCAGCATTAATGAACGAAGCCTGCTTTGATGTCTTTACCTTAGGTAACCATGAATTTGATGCGGGCGATGTAGGCTTGGTGAAATTCCTAGACTGGTTAAAGTCTGACCCTGGCTGTAGCACAGATGTCATCTCTGCCAATGTTCAACCAGAAGTGGGTGTTTCTCCGTTAACGCTAAACAGTGCAGAAGACTATTTTACCCCTTATACAATCAAAGAATATAATGGTGAAAAAGTGGGTTTCATTGGTATTGATATTGCCAAGAAAACCAAAAACTCATCGAGTCCAGATGAAACAACCATTTTCTTAGATGAAGCAGAAACAGCCCAGAAGTACATAGATAAACTGCAAGGCATGGGCATCAATAAAATTGTCCTTGTGACCCATTACCAATATCAAAATGACGTAAAACTCGCCGCTAAGTTAAAAGGCGCAGATGTTATTATTGGCGGTGACTCTCATACGCTACTAGGTGACTTTGGCTCAGTGGGTCTTGATTCAGCTGGACCTTACCCAACGAAGTTAACCGATGCAGCAGGTAACCCTGTATGTGTTGCTCAAGCATGGCAATACTCTGCAGTCGTGGGTGAGCTTAACGTTGCATGGGATGAGAACGGCGTTGTGACTAGCTGTTCTGGTACGCCACACTTGTTATTGGCTGATAGCTTTAAACGCAAAAACGCTGACGGCAAGCGTGTTGAGTTAACAGGTGAAGCGCGTCAAGCCGTTTACGTAGATATCCAAGCGAATAGCGCTGTTTCTATTGTCGAAGCCGATGCAACGGCAGCCGCAACTTTGGCGACTTTCTCTTCACAAGTTGATTCAATGAAAAGCGAAGTGATAGGTAAATCGGCTTCAAACCTTTGTTTAGAGCGTATTCCAGGTCAAGGTCGTTCTAAGTTGTGTGATCGTTCTATGACGGCAAGTCATGGTGCGGATATCTCAAACATTGTTGCTAAAGCCTTCCGTGATATGAGTAAAACCTCTGATATCGCGATTCAAAATGGTGGTGGTGTCCGTGTTGATATCGCTGAAGGTGAGTTAACGATTGGCGATGCTTACACTCTGCTTCCTTTTGCCAACACCATTGTTGAACTAGACATGACAGGGTATGAGCTGAAAACTGTGCTTGAAGAAGCCTTGGATTATGCAATCAGCGAAGGCGGCTCATCAGGTGCTTACCCTTATGCCTCTGGTATGCGTTGGAACGTGGATGCGTCTCAGCCTAAAGGCGAGCGTTTCTCTGCATTAGAAGTGATGCGTAAAGGCGAAAGCTGGACGGCGCTTGATATGAATGCATCTTACAAAGTCGCTACCAATGACTATATCGCAGGTGGAAAAGACGGCTACATCACCTTTGGTAAAGTTGTTAAAGAAGGTCGAGTAGTGGATACCTACCTAGATTATGCCCAAAGCTTTGTTGATTACGTTATCAAAGTCGGCACAATCGAAAAACTGCCGTTAGAAGAGTATTCAACCCAAGTTTATATTAATAAAAAGGGTGTACAGCAATAACCACACGATTTAATAAAAACGGATTTTATAAAAGCTAAGCCTATTAGTATTTTATAAAAGCAGAGTACTAAACGGGGGAGTAGAAATACTTCCCCGTTTTTTTGTGTGCGATTCAAAAAAGCCTTAAACCAGACCAACACTTATCAAACTTTCTAAAAGATAAAGAGCCTTTCTCTTTACTAGCTATCTATTCGTTCCAATGGTCCACCGTTGGAATGCATACTTGTCAGCTCTGCTGGCACTGAAATTTAGTTGAATTAAAAAAACGCCTCTAGACGTGTCCCAAAATTGGCTATTAATCCGCTTAATAGCTAAGTGAGCTTCATTCAGGTGATGTAGGGGATTATATCTTTTAGAATGGGTGTCTGGATAAACTCCGGGACCCAACGTAGGAAATAATATGCTGAAAAAATTTATAAATGGTTTACTTTTTGGAACTGGTTTTGCTGTTGCCTTCATTGTTGTCGTAGTCGTTTATTTCAAATTCTTCTTTGAGAGCACGATGAATTCGACTTTTGAAAAAAATGAATCTGTTACTTCTGATGTTCCTACTGTTTCAAAAATAAGTAATAATTTTTTGGGTTCAACTGCAATGTATGCAGGTGGATTTCTAAACAATAAGAGTGGGGTTTTGTCTACAGGGTCTGGAAAAATTACGGGACTAGTTAAATCGAACGGTATTCCCGCTAAAGGTCTAAGGCTTCGTCTAGCTTTAAACGGCAAGGTCATGAGCCAATGGGCGACTACAAATAGTTCCGGCGAATATGAAATCTCAGTTCCTTATGGAGAATACAAAATAGACGGCTACGAACTAGATAGTAAATCCGCAAATAAGGTTTTATCAGGTTTAATTGGCAGCCCAATGAGTCCATATTCCAGTGGCTTATTCACTGTTGCTAAAGGTAAGCAGGGAAATGGAATTAACTTCAGTTTTGTCGATCCTATAATAAAAACGACAAGCCTAATTTCCTACAATTTGAATGACCCCGTTATGATTTCTTGGAAACCATATTTAGGCGCAGTGAATTACAAAATCCAAGTTTACGAAAAATCTAGTCCACATGGATTTTTAGGTAATAATACTTTGTTTTCTTGGTCAGAGCGTCCTCAAACTAGTGAGACCAGTGTTGATTTAAAAGTCTATACGCAGAACCTGAAATCGGGTTATTACTACTCATATGAGATAAGGGCTATGGGAGAAAATGGTCAACAAGTATCCGAGTCAGTAAGAGGTCATCAGAGCTATGACTTTGAAGTTAAGTAAAGATTTAAAAAAGTGAATTTATTAGGAATTTATCCTGATAATTTACCCGGACAGCCACCCTAAAAAATAATCAGGATAGTCACCCTAAAGTTCCCTTATTTTGAAGAGTGTAGGGATAACTATTAAAGAAGAAAATAAGTTATAAGGTGGTTCGTGATATGGTTGAAATATTAGCGTTAATAATCTTTTTTATCTTCTGTAGATGTTTGATTTTATTTCTAGCAAAAATAACTACTCGTAAGAAATATCTTTATGGTTTTTTAATCGTAATTATCATTCTCTCTTCGGCATTACCTGTAATGTATATCGATTATTTTTCAAAAACTTTAATTATTGAATCGTTAGTAAGTTTTAATATGATTTACATGATTTATTTTGGGGCAAAAATGTTGAAGATAAATAATCTATAGTTTTACAAAATAACATAAGTATCAACCTTTTACCTTGAGACTAAAAAACGAAACTGAGTCATGAGGAATACGTTGAATAAATAAGAAAACGTGCTGTTTTAGTGTTAAACAGGCATTATGTTTTAGATAAGGATTATTTTAATGCAAGAGTTAGTCGATGATTTTATTGTTATGAATAGGAAAGAATAATTAACAAGACCGCCACCCTAATCATTTGATTTATTAGAGTGGCTGTTGTGAAAAAGCCACGAAAATCGAGTCTTGTTAAATTAATACACGAAATTTAGAGTATCTGTAATACTGCTTCTCTGGCTAATCTTGATTTGGGCAGTTTAGCATTGATGTCATCAGGGTGGTGGTAACCAACCACTAAAGCGACTTCACATTCAAAGCCATTGAGCTCTTCTTTAAACGCTTCGCCAATGCGTTTACTATTGATACCTTCCATCGGGGTACCGTCTATTTCTAATCGAGCGAGTACATGTAACGCATTACCTAACGCAATATAGACTTGGGCTTTAGTCCAGTTGCCATTGCTGCCAGAAGCATCCGTTTTTGACTCTGCAAAAGAGAATTTTGACAAGGCGCGTTCTTTCTCTGCTTTATTGCCTCTACCATTGGCGATGTCAGTGTCTACCACTTTTTCATAGTCACCACGGGTATAATTTGGATTATGTGCCAGCAGGATGACATGGGAGCCATTGCTAACGTGTTGTCGATTATAGATATTATTATCTGTAAAAGTTGCTTCAAGCCTGCTTTTTGCTTGCTCACTTTCAATCACAATAAACTTCCAAGGCTGGGAGTTGATTGATGAGGCTGTTAGTCTGAGCGCTTCATAGATAATTTCCATATTTTCTTGGGAGACACGCTTTGACGCGTCATAACCCTTAGATGTTTTTCGTGCTGCTAGATCTTTAATAATAGGGTGCTGAATCATTTTTTTGCCTTTAAATTTTGAATCATTTAGTTTGACAGTCGATTGACAAGTTATGGTCTTTAAATAATTTATTTCAAGGTGATTGGGATTGAAAAAAATTAACAAGACAGTCACTCTAATCAGGAACCCTGTTGAAATTTTCAATGATAAAGTTATTGAAATCGAAGAGTATAGAAAAAACTAGCTGAGCCTCAGCTTAAAATAATAAATAGAGCAAATCTAAATGATGAATAGATTCGCTTAGAGATCTTAAGATAAACGATTAAACTGGACAAATCATGGATGTTTTAATTGAGCAGGAAAGAGCGCTGCATAAATACGAAGTTCGTCAAAATCAAGATATCGTCGCTCGCTTGTTACACCCAAGTTTTAAAGAAGTCGGTCGCTCAGGCAATAGTTATAACTATGAATGTATTGAGTTAGAGCCTTCCACAGAGCTGCTTTTATACAAATCAGCTTGGGTTGATGAAAGTGGTGCGATTAGTGCTTTTATTAAATATATCTAAAACTACATTTTAACTAAATGTGATACTTTTTATTATGCCTAAATACTGGACAGAAAAATTAAATATCGAAAAATGGCGTATTCAACATGGCGGTAAAATTCGAGAGCTAGATGGAAAATTAATTGATAATTTAGTGTGTCCTATTATTTATTGCGTAGAGGTATGTAAATTTACTTTCCGGTTTTCAAGTAAAGAAGAAATTATTGAATACATAGATTACTTTTCTTCTAAGAATCATTCGTCTACTCGAATTTTTTTTAATAGAAATGATGATCATTACGATGCGCAAACGAAATTCACAAGATTACCAGCAGGACTAAATTCTAATCACAATAGACCTAAAGTCTTGAAGGCATTAGAGAAAGCCATCGTTGAATTTAGGAAAATATAAACTTCCCAGCTTTTTCCCCCATCCTCATTCTTTTCTTAATTGTTTAGCGCTTTCGCCCTTTTAATCCTAATCGGCCAACACCATATCTTTTCTATTCAAACATTATTCGTTTAGCCTGAGCTAAGATCATGGCTGACATCAAAGAAGGCGCTTATGATTCCTTATTCAGTATTGGATCTTTCTCCTATCGTGGAAGGCTCTAACGCAGCAGTGTCGCTGCAAAATTCATTAAAACTGGCACAACACACAGAGCAATTTGGCTTTGAGCGATTCTGGGTGGCGGAGCATCACAGTATGCCGGGCATTGCCAGTGCGGCCACGTCGATCGTGGTGGGTCATATCGCCTCTGGCACCCAAAAAATACGGGTAGGAGCGGGTGGTGTGATGCTGCCTAACCATTCGCCCCTTGTGATTGCTGAGCAATATGGCACCTTAGAAAGTTTATATCCAAACCGTATTGATTTGGGGGTTGGCCGAGCGCCTGGGTCTGATGGGGTAACGGCAAAAGCCCTAAGACGAGACTTTACCAACCAAGATAGATTCCCAGAAGACCTTGCGGAGTTACAGGCTTATTTAAGCGACTACGACCCTTTGCAAAAGCATGTACGTGCTATTCCCGGTGAAGGGTCGAATGTGCCGATTTGGATATTAGGCTCTAGCCTTTATGGTGCGCATTTAGCGGCAGAACTTGGCTTGCCTTATGTGTTTGCCTCGCATTTTGCCCCTGATGCTTTAGCACAAGCCGCTAAGGTGTATCGTCACAAATTTAAACCCTCTAACGTGCTAGATAAACCGTACTTTATGTTTGCCGTGAATGTCTTTGCAGCAGATTCACAGGCCGAAGCAGATTATCTTATGTCATCTCATCAGCAGGCGTTCGCCAACTTGATTTTGGGTAAGCCAGGTTTATTGCCTAAGCCCGTTGAAAATATCGAGCAGCATGTGGATGGGTTAACCTTAGCGAGAGTGAATTCGGCTTTAAGCTGCACCGCTTCGGGCACTTTAGACAAGGTAAGAGCACAGCTTGCAGGCTTGATTGATCAATACCAGCCGGATGAGATTATGATAAACGGGCCTATTTTTGATCAAGAAGCGCGACTTAAATCCTTTCGTTTAGCGGCAGAAGCCATTCAGGCTATTCGTTAACTTAAATGGTAAATACGACTATTTAGGAGAGTCATACCTATACATTTATCTAGAAAAGAGTGGATGAAGGTGACGCAAATATGGCCACTTATTCGCTGTATGATATGGTGATAAATGGGCTGTAAAATGAGCAAATAGTGGATCAAGAAGGGCGGCTTAAATCCTTTCGTTTAGCGGCAGAAGCCATTCAGGCTATTCGTTAACTTAAATGGCAAATACGATTATTTAGGAGAGTCATATCTATACATTTATCTAGAAAAGAGTGGATGAAGGTGACGCAAATATGGCCACTTATTCGCTCTATGAGATGGTGATAAATGGGTTAAAAATGAACAGATAGTTGATCAAGAAGCGCGGCTTAAATCCTTTAGTTTAGCTTCACAAGCAATCCAAACACAGAACACACAATCTTAACGTTGAAATAGAAAGAAGAGTGGAGTCATATCTATACATTTATCTAGAAAAGAGTGGATGAAGGTAGCGCAAATATGGTCACTTATTCGCTTTATGAGATGGTGATAAATGGGCTGTAAAATGAGCAGATAGTTGATCAAGAAGCGCGGCTTAAATCCTTTAGTTTAGCTTCACAAGCAACCCTAACTCTTAACGTTGAAATAGAAAAAAGAGGAGAGTCATATCTATACATTATACTGGGACAAAGGCGGCGCAAATATGGCCACCCATGCACTCTTTGAAGCGCTAGGAGTGGACTATAAATTGGTGGAAATTGACCTTTCAAAAGGTGAGCAAAAGTCCCCTGAGTATTTGGCCATTAACCCAAATGGCAAGGTGCCTAGCCTTATTCATCATAGACAAGAAGATGATCACCTTGTGTATGAGTCGGCTGCAATTTTGGCCTACGTGTTGGATCAGCATCCTGAATCTAGTTTGGCGCCCAGGTTAAATTCGCCCAAACGAGGGCCTTATTATCAGTACTTATTTTGGATGGCGAGTACCTTACAAGAAGCGGCAAATCGTTGGGCTCACCCTGAACATTATCTTGAGTTTAACTTGTCTGAAGATAGGGCAAAGAGCCTTGATTATCTGGTAGATAAAGCGACTCAAGAACTCGCAAGATGTTGGCAGATTTTAGAAAATGATCTTGCAAAACAAGGGCCTTGGTTATTAGGTAATAGTGTTTCTGGGGTAGATTATCACCTTTTCATGATCGCCTATTGGAGCAGGCGTTATGGCGCTAGAGCACAGGACTTTCCTCATTTAAAACAGCACATGCAGGCTATGTTAGCTTTGCCATCTATTCAAAGCATGATGGCGCAAGAGTCACTGACTTTTGAGTTGGATTAACCGCTCAAAAGCCAGTCAGGCTTAGCGTTTTAATTTCTGCTTATTTATCTAGCTTGTAAGCCACCACTTTATTAGACATAAAGTAAGGCACTATCACCAAATCTTTATCTTCACGGTAATAGAAGTCAGCAGAGCCTGGCTCTAATTTGTAGATGGTTTCAATGTCACCTTGTGAGTTCATGTTAAGTAACTGGCCTTTGAGAAAGTCAGTGGTTAACCAGTTGCTCTCTTGATAGGCATGAAGGCCATCAAGGTTCTGCCAACTTGCTTTATCGCCTAGGCTTTCTACCTTGCTGGTTTGAGGTACTTGAGCGCCTTTGTTAATGGCAACACGCTTTAAATTGCCTGAGGTTAGGGTGGTAAAGTCGGCTTGAATATTCGCTCCCCAAGCGGCGATATATAGGTAATCTTGATTGACGAATAGACCGTTTGGGCTTTCAAGTTTGGCGCTCTCTAGCCAGTTAACCAGCTCGCCATCTTGTAGTTGGTACAAGGCATTACCCGCCCAATCGGAAACAAACACTTGGCCCGAA
This sequence comes from Marinomonas sp. MED121, assembly GCF_000153025.1. Classification (GTDB taxonomy): domain Bacteria; phylum Pseudomonadota; class Gammaproteobacteria; order Pseudomonadales; family Marinomonadaceae; genus Marinomonas. The sequence goes on along the minus strand of NZ_CH672429.1, from coordinate 147,836 downwards.
TCGCTAATGGCAATGCCATTTAATACTTTGGCTTTTGGTGCCGGATAGCGAGCAATAATATTGGCGTCATCAAGATTAATCACCACAAGCTCGTGCACGTCTGCCACATACAATTTATTGCCTTTTATCTCTAGCCCTTTTGGTGAGCTAAGGCCTTTTACCCATTCGATCACAGAGGATTTACCCTCTTGTTTGATTAAGCCAATCGAACCATTACCGTCTGCTGACATGGGGTTGTCATTAATGTTTGCCACATAATATTGCTGTCTTTGGCTGTCATACACGACGGACTCTGGCATTTTAAAGCCTGAAACTTCCCACACGGGTTTTAGCTTTGTGCTTTCGATAGATTGACTGGCTATAGATTGGGAAGCAAAAGAATGCGAAACAAGTGTGATAGCAGAAAGTGATAAGACACTTGTTAGTGAGTGGGTAAGTGTTTTCAGTTTTGTGTTTTTCATGAATATCATCCTGTCTTTAATAATCAGTTAATTGAGATTTGAGCAATTGTGTCTGCTCTAAAGCTTGTGATAAGGTGCCTTTAACGACACCAAGCTTCAAGCTTGTAAAAATAAGGGACAATATGTGTCTCTTTTTCTGACTTTAAGGTGACATATGCGAACGGCGGCAAATGCTGAAATTACCAATGCTTTGAAAGGCGCACTGAAATCCAAAGGCATGACATATCGTGAAGTGGCCGAAAAACTTGATCTTTCGGAGAAGACAATAAAGCGCTTATTTCGAGATAAAGATTGTTCTTTAACCAGATTGAACGACATTTGTGATTTGATCGATTTATCTATTTTCGACTTGCTCGATTTTGCCAAAAATTACAATGAGCCTTTGGCTAAGTTAAGCTACCAACAACAGGTGTATTTGGGAGAGAACCCCTATCACTTTAACTTTCTTATTTTGCTGACCACAGAACACCCAATCGAACAAATACAAACCACCTACGACTTAAGTGATGTGAGTGTGTTTCGTTATTTAAGGGATTTGGATCGAGAAGGGTTAATCGAATTAGGCCCAAATAATAGCTATAAACTTCGCACTCAAGGCAAGCTCTTAATGCAGCTACATGGGCCTGTGCATCATAATATTTTGCAAAAAAACGAGCAGTTTCTTAATTATGTGGTGCAACATGATGGTGAGAAGGGGACGCAATTTAACAGTGCCTTTCGCTTTATGAGCGAGCATACCTTGATGGCCCTAAATCAAGATTTAACAAACTTATCGCGCCAATATCGTAAACAGGCTTATCAAGATGAAGTCTTTTTACCCAAGGACAAACTCGTCCCAGTGAAATGGACCACATTAGCTTCGCCTTTTAGTATTTGTGGGGAATGGGAACTCCCCGAATTGGAGCGTTAAGCAGAATAGAAAAGGCTAAAAATCCAAGCTTTGAAACAGCTGCTTCATCCATTTAAAACTGGCTTTATCGGCATTGATTTTGTGCCAGTAAATATTTAAATGGTAATCAGGGATAGAAATAGGAGGCGTGAAGATCTCTATCTCAACCTGTTTGGCGACTTGTTCGGCCACTATGCGCGGCATGGTGAGTATCAGATCTGAGTGAATGATGGAGTGGGGCGCAACCAATACACTAGGCAGTTGCAGACTCACATGGCGCTTCAATTTATGCTGAGCTAACACTTGATCGACTATGCCTTGCTTCTCGCCCCAAGGTGACACTCTCACATGCTTCAATTCTAAGAATGTGTCTAAATCTAACCCTTGGGTTAATGCCGGATGGTTTTTTCTAGCCACAGTGCAATAGCTATCACTCAACCAAGTATGGTGCTCTATCAGGCTTGACGCTTCTATTTCATGGCTAAAACCTAAGGCAAAATCTACCTCGTTATTTTCTAAGTGAGTTAAGGGTTGAGGTGCTTTGGCACCGATGACGGTGAGTTTGATATTGGGTGCTTGGTGACTGACTTGGCCAACCAACTTAGGGAGCAAACTGAACTCGGTATAATCTGTTGCCGAGATTTTAAACTCAGTCTTATCCATGCTGGCATCAAAGTGATCGCTGTCGTTAATCGCATTATGAATAAAAGGCAGGGCTTGATGCAGATGTTGGGCGATTTCTTCGGCTCTTGGAGTGGGCTGCATTTGGTTATTCACCCGTACGAAAAGCTCGTCATTGAAGCGTTTTCTCAACCTTGCTATGCCATGGCTAAAGGCGGATTGGCTGATGCAGACTTCATCTGCGGCGAGGGAGACAGACTGATGGCGATAAAGAGCATCAAATAATATCAGTAGATTTAAATCGATTTGATGAAGGTCCATCGATACCTCTGGAATAAGCAAACTAGCGATATGAATATTATACAGGCGTATCTGATTAGAATGCACTGGTATCATATCGAAAGTCGGATTAATCTGACCTTAAGTTAATGTTAAATCTCTATATGAAAAGGAAAAATGATGAGCAATTTAGTTGTAAGAGAAGCCAGCAGCAAAGATACCAAAACCATTTTGAAATTTATCACTGACCTTGCCAAATATGAAAAAGCAGAGCATGAAGTACTCGCCACAGAAGAGACGATTAACAAGACTTTATTTGCGCCAGATACTCATTCTTATGCTTTGATTTGTGAGCTTGACGGTGTGCCAGTGGGTTCTGCCATTTACTTTTTTAACTATTCAACTTGGTTAGCAAAGTCAGGTCTTTATCTAGAGGACTTGTATGTCTCGCCAGAATTCAGAGGCAAGGGCGCAGGACTTAAACTACTTAAAACCTTGGCTCAAATTGCGTTAGAAAAAGATTGTGCTCGATTTGAATGGAGCTGTTTGGATTGGAATACGCCATCCCGTGAGTTTTACGACGCCATTGGTGCTAAATCTCAAGATGAGTGGATTGGCTATCGTATGACGGGCCAAACCTTGCTGGATTTTGCAAAGGGTTAACCCTTTACTCTAACTTTATGATTCGTAAGGAGGTGGAATGACATTACTTTCTGCAATTGCGCTCTTCTTTGCAATGCTAGTCTCTGCGCTTATTCCAGGGCCAAGTGTCATGACAGTGGTTTCTCGATCTATCACTTCTGGCGTGAAAAGTGGCTTAATGGTGACCTTAGGGGTTCTGCTGGCAGACTATATTTTTATTGCCCTTGCTTTATCTGGGTTGCTAGCAGTTGCCTCACTATTAGGGGAACTTTCTGTTTACTTAAAATACATTGGCGCACTTTATTTGATGGTAATAGCGTATTTTACTTGGCGGGCTGATGTGAGTTTGGATCAACCCGAAGAGCAGAAAAATACGGGGCTGATATCTAATGGAATTATGGGATTGTTAGTGGGCATTTCAAACCCTAAAGCCATCTTATTTTATATGGGCTTTTTTCCTGCTTTTGTTGAGTTATCGAGTATTGGTTTTTACGAAGCGCTAACCATCATGATGATAGCAAGTTTTGCCATAGGTGGCGTATTAGCTATGTACGCTTGTGCAGGGGCTAAGGCACGAAACTTTATAAAAGGTGATAAAGGTATTTTGAATAAAATATCGAGTGGTATTTTAGCTTCTTGCGGCGCGTTACTTGTTTTAAAAGCTTGACGCTTTCCTCAAAGTAACGGAAAAATGGTCGAGCTTACTTTTTAAAAAAGTAAGCTCGGCTTAAGGTTTAGATTTAAGGTTTCGATTTAAGATTTTGATTTATAAAGTCTTCATAAACTCAACCAATTGCCATTTTTCTTTATCGCTAAGGTCGGTGCCATAATCGTGTCCTTGATTTGAATTACCTGAGGCGATTTTGTCATTTTCATCCAATACTTCAAACTTACTCGAAGGACTAGGATAGAGTTTGCTAGCAGGTGCAGCTTCATTCACAAAACCCACTTTGACTGGGTCAAAGTTACGATTACCTACCCAAAAGCTGGTTTGTCTATCTTTTGGTTTTTGTAAGGTCTCCCAAAGGTTTGCCACCGAGCCATTATGCATATAAGGCGCAGTTGCCCAGATGCCATTTAATGGACGCGCTTTGTAAACTAGGCCTGCTAGGTTGAGCTCACCATTCTCTTTCTTCCCTGTATTGTTAACGGTTGGGTCGTGAATTTTCTTTCTCTTCAGTACGTTTAACTCGGCATATTCAACCAAGGATTTAGTGCGAGATTTTGCATTGTCTCCAAGCGGCATTAGGCCTGCTTTTAGCGCGGTTTTAGGGTCTTTTAAAATAATACCAACAACCCCATTTACCGGCACACTGATAGCATCGGTTTCGGCTTTGAATTTATCTCCCGCTAAGATGAACTCCTTAGTCCCTTCAAGTACAAGAGATTTAGCTTGGTGGAACTCTGCGTTCCAAGCTGTGATAGGGTCGGTGCCAATCTCGGCCACGGGGGTTTTAATTGCATCGTAAAGTTTGTATTCATCTTCGCGGGCGATCACTTGGTGACAACCTGCGCATTGAGTTTGATAAAGAATGCTGCCAGATGCGGCTTTTTGCATATCAATGGCAGGCATTTGTTCAGGCCATTGTGGCGATTTTAATGTTTTAACCCAAGTTTCTAATTGCCCTAAACCTAGCATGTCGACAGTGGATGAATAGGTGGTTTTAATGCCAAAGAGTCTTTTCCAAAAAGGGGCTTTTTCGATACTTAAACCACCAAAAACACCAACCACTTCGCCTATGTTTCTGGCAAGTGGGCCAACCACTGGAGTGTTAGGTGCAGAAGCGTTCCATTGCACCACATCGGACTGGTGAGTACCCCATAAGAAGGGATAGGAGACGGGGCCATTTGGTGTATTGCTATTGGATAGGTTATGCAGGGCAAAGGCTGTACCTTGGTTTTGAATATTGCCAAAGGCATCAAGTCTTGCGTAACTGGTGAAGTTTTCAGGGTAACTTGGCGGTAGATCATTGACCGTTTGGCGCTGAGCAATTTTTAGGGCCATAGAGGCAAAGGATGCTTTTAACTTTGCCGCGCTTTCTAGGGAATAATCCTCTGCTAAGACATTTTTGGCAAAGCGTTGAAATTTGATAGGGTCTGCATTTGTGGCATTCATTGCTATTGAGAGTCGATCAAAGAAAAGGACGAAGTTGGCTAATGTCGGTGCCCCTTCAATAAGGTATTTAACCCCTTGATAATCCAGTTGGTTAGTATGGCAGGCCGCACAGGTCATACCGACCCAAGCATCGCCTTTTTTATCTGTATTTAAAGCAAAACCAATGGGCAGCGCCGATGGGTTTATTTTAGAAGACCTCATAGGCAGGTAGCCTAGATAATTCATGTGCTCGTTACTGCGAAATAAGTCTTTAGAATCGGCGACTTCAAGCCAGGTAAACCAAGAGTAAGGGATGATTTGTGAGCCTTGGCTGGTGTACCAAAACCCTTTTCTGATGTCTTTATCCCAGGCTTGTTCTAAGACAACTCTTTTTGGTACTGCTTGTTCTGATTGCAGTGGCGTGATGTTTTCGGCTTCACTGTACCATTCATGGTGAGTATAGAGACTGCTACAGCCAACTAGGCCTAATAACACTGAGGCACCTATTAGCTTGTTGGAGTAAGAGGGCAATGTCATATTACAATTCCTTGTATAAATTAATGGCATAAGTGTTTAAATCAAAAAGTGTCATTTTTTGATACTGCTGAAGGAGCCTGCGATTAAGTCATCTGTTCTCAGTCTTATCAGAAAAAGTGTCAAGCAAGGCGTGACTTTGACGTAATGTAGGTACCTTTCAAAAAGTCACAACACGGGGTGACACTTTTTCTGTAAGACCCGAAGGGCGTGGCCTAAAAGCCCTATCTTTATGTTGAGGCACTGATCAATAGAATGACTATTAAGTTGCGCACCTCGTCTTAAATCTAGGTACTTTTATCCACACGCTGAGGCGGGAGGACTCATTCGCAGGTTCCTTAATCATATTTGCAAGCTAATCCTATATTTTGCATAAGTGATATTACCCTTGATTACAGTGTGGTTATTTAAAGGTGTTTTGGTTAGAAGCGGCTTATGCAAACCTGTGTTTTAATAGAAAATGCTTAATTTTTCGCTATGTTCCAATTACCTACATAAGAAGAAGGGTGCTTATGACTAAGCTAATAGAAAAAAGTGTTTGGGTTGTTTTTGCTCTTTTATTGAGTAGCAGTTTAATTGCCCAAGGTCATTTAACCGCTACCATTGTTGGCTCTGGTTCCCCTGTTTTTAACCAAGATAGGGCCAGTGCCAGTGTGCTGATCTCAAATGGTACTCATAAAATCTTGATCGATATGGGAAATGGCACACAAGCCAATTTAGCAAAACTTAAAGTCAGTGATAAAACGTTAGATGCCTTGCTGTTTACCCACCATCATTTGGATCATAACGAAGAGTTTTTGCCTATTTTGGTCCATTCATTATTATTAGGCAAACAGGATTTCTTTATCTATGGCCCGTCAAATACCAAAAAGATGACACAGTCATTTATTAACCTCTTCAAAGAAGACATTAACTATCGACTCTCCAAATCTAAACGCAGTTTAACGGACAGGGAAAATAGCTATCTTGTGAAGGATCTAAAGGGAGGAGAGGTTTTTAATATTGGTGATATTAAAGTCAGTACCTTAAGTGTTCCCCATACGATTGATGCCATTGCTTATCGGTTTGATTATCAAGGGGAATCTATTTTAGTGACAGGTGATCTTACCTATACGGATCAATTAGCCCCTTTTGCAAAAGGGGTGGATTATTTGATTATTGATTCTGGTGGTATGCAAATGACACTCGTGAATAATCGCAAGGTGAAAAAATCTAAGACGAAGCAAGTTAATCAACGAGTCAGAAAAGCAGGCAAAACTAGCCGAAATGGCAGAGTCATTGCGCATTTAAATTTGGCTGAATCAAGTTTGATTGCAGCAAATGCGGGAGTTAAAAACTTGGTTTACACCCACTTTTCTGTGGGAACGATTGATGAAGTGGCTAGCTTAGCGATTATTCGTCAAAGATATCAAGGCAAGGTGGTTTTTGCAGAAGATTTAATGGTATTAGATTGAGATTAGATTTTGTTGGACTAAGGGCCTGTATTGAGTAAAGAGACCGAATACAGGCCAATAAAAGTGGATAACTTATCTTATTGAATATAAATAGAATCGCTCCAATAGCCAAACGGGGATGCGACTGAATTAGCAGAAACGTTAAAGGTGCCGCTTTCTTGACCGCTTAAATTATAAACATAAAGCCAACCTGTAACCGTCTCTCCTGTTGCACAGTAATGAAGGTCAGAACCGCAACGGTATTGGCTCTGCTCTGGTGTTTTACTCACGCCATTAAAGGATGCAGTGCCGATATTGCCGTAGCCCATTTGCCAAACATAGGCATAAAGCTGTGCACCACCATGATCGTAAGCCGTACTGCTTTGGTAGCTTTGAATCACTTCCCAATCACCATAATTGCTAGAACCTATATGGCCAATCTCGAAAAAGCTAATCCCTGTGGCTGGGGCTAAAGAAGTCGTTGTTTTTGTGCCTGTATCCATGGTGATACTGGCTAGATCAAGTGCTGAAATACCTTTAGGTGCCATGTTTTCTAGATCGGCAAGGCGCTTTACGACACCTGCTTCTACGTCAGCAGCGATTGCATTTCCTGTGAAACCTGTTGCAATTAGAGCAAGGCTAATAAGTTGCTTTTTCATGTCTTTGAATCCTTTTAAAAGAGAATGTTGCCACTAAGCCCATTACAAAAAATTTAACTCTTCTGCTTAGTGATGGCGGCTAGCCTAATGGATTCGGTGCTTTAGCTCTTTAATCTTTTTTAAAGGGGCGGTTTTATCTAAAATGATGGGGAGCGTTTTATCCTCTTTAAAAAATGCTTGATTCATTTAGGATTTTTAGTCGTGAAACTGAATCATCTTGGTAGTCTGTTTTCGTATTGCTTGTATTAGCGGGCTTGTTAAACTGGGCTTGGTCTTTTAAAGCGTTATGTTAGACTCCAGCCATGCTTATAAAACCCATCACAAATCGTATGCAATCAGCTAGAACACCTGCATTTTTTTACATGCTCTTGGTGTTTTCCTCCTTGCCCGAATTAAATCTGTCTCAGCTCAAATGATTTCATGGCTTCCTTAGCCTTCTAACAATTTGATGAGACAATATTATGACTCAAGTACTAGACCTACTTACCATTGCAAGACAACTCGAAATAGACACGGACCATTTGGTGCGCCAGACAGATAAGGTTACGCAATTATTATTGCGCTTAGGAGATGGCGAATATTATCCGGATGAATTACATGCGAATGCATCGGAAACCATCTTGGTGCTGGAAGGCGATTGTCATCTACAAGTTAACGAAGATGTATTGCGGCTAACGGCGGGTCAACAAATTACCATCGAGGCCAATAAACAGCATAAGTTTTTAACCGCAAGTGAATGTTGCTTATTTGTTGTGTTTGAAAAAAATCGTGAAAAGCAGGATTGATCAAGTTTTTCACTTTATCAGACCTTAATCTTAAAGGGCGAGAAAATAGATTAGTTAAAATAGAAGGATGGGATTGATGGGTGAAAAGTTAAAAGCGGCTTTGAATTATATTGAGTCAAATTTAGATAAATCCTTATCAATTGAGAGTATTTCAACGCAAGTTGGCATGTCTCAATCCCATCTTCATCGAAAATTTAAGGCAGAATTGGGTTTGAGTTTGTATGAGTTAATTATACTTTTACGACTCAAACGTGCTGCTTATCAGCTGGCATATCGTCAAACTAAGGTGATTGATATTGCTTTTGAAGCACATTATAAAAGTCATCAAGCCTTTACTCGTGCCTTTCAAAAAGTGTTTAAGCAAGCACCAAGCGCCTTTCGAAAAAGAGCTAACTGGTTTTTCTGGCAACAAAAATATGACCCATTTTTGGCTTTAAGGAAAATCAATATGAATGATAACACCTGTTTCAATGTGGAACTTATTGAGTTTCATACGCTTTCCATTGCTTATTTGACTCACAAAGGTCATCCCAATCAGCTGCACCGATCAATTCAAACATTTATTGATTGGCGCAGAGCCCGAGCTTTACCACCCCATAAAAGCCGTACTTTTAACCTGCTATACCATGACCCAAAAAGGGTTGAGCCTGAGGATTATCGTTTTGATATTGCATGTGAATTTAAAGCATCAGCACTGTCTAAACTGGATAGGGATGCGAATATCGCCATGCTTGATATTCCACAGGGAAGGTACGCAAAAATCCGCTACCAAGGGGATGACGATCAGCTAGATCAAGCCATTTATTATCTTTTTAATCTCTGGCTTGAGCAAAGTGGCGAAAAACTAAGAGACTTCCCACTTTTTATCGAAAGAGTTAGCTTCTTTCCTGATGTGGCTGCTAACAAGGCAATCAGTGATATTTATCTGGCACTTGAATCGCCTTGAAAAAGTGAATGACTTTATTAAAAAAACCACCCACAAAGCTATTCACCCATTAGAAAGTAGAAAGTAGAAAGTACTCGAGGAAAAAGCTATCCCACAAAAATGAGGGGTAAACTCGCTAATAAGAGCCCGCCCATGATGAGGTTGAAGCGACGATGAAAACCTGGGTCATTGAGTTTATGGGCGACTAACTTTCCTATGCTGATCCACATAAAGGTACCTGGTAAGGTGGCGATTTGGTGCAATATGATTCCCATCAATGCGGATGGCCAAAAGAGCTCTCCGCTTAAGGTAAAGGCCGTCCCTAGGGTGATAAGGGTTGCCCAAGATTTAGGGTTGATCCATTGAAAACTTGCCGCTTGAAATAGCCCCATAGGTTCGCCTTTATTCGTTTCATTTGCTTGCTTGCTAGTGGCTATCTTAATTGCCATGTAAACAATATAACTGGCCGCTAAGACAGTGAAAACTTGATGAAGTACTGGCCAAATTTCAAACACTTTGCCAAGCCCCAATAAAATACTCAAATGCAAGATGACCATGCCACAGCGAATGCCAAGCACGTGCGGCAGTGTCTTTCGCATACCAAAATGCGCACCAGAATGCGCCAATAACAGGTTGTTTGGACCGGGCGTGATGGTACTAATAAAGCTAAAAACAATGATAGCGGGAGCAAGGCTTAATAGGGCGCTTTCCAAAATGTTCTCCTTAGATAAACTTAAACAAACACATTAAATTGTATCGATACAATTTGTGATTTGTCTTTGTTTTTATAGCTTCTCATGCTTGTTTTTGAGGGGCAATGATTTTATTGTATGGGTACAAAAGTGATTTTATTTAACCCCTATGAGTGCAAAGCGATGAAAAATAACTGGCAAGTGGATAAGGATGCTTTTTGGCTTGGGTGTGAGAATGAACCTAAATATAAGGCCTTGGCGGCTTGTATCGAGCAAGCAATCCGCTCTGGTGAACTAAAAGCAAGTGAAAAGCTCCCCGCCCAACGTTGGCTAGCTGACGAACTTGCCGTCACTCATGGCACAGTGACCAGAGCTTATGATCTAGCTGAGAAACGTGGCTGGGTGACGGCAAAACTGGGCGCGGGTACTTATGTGAGAGACAGTGCTGTGCCTATGATGCAGGAGACCGGCCCTAAGTTATATGACTTTGCTTCGAGTATGCAACCAATGTTGGGGCAACAGGATGTCCTTGCTAAAGCGATGCAAGAGCTAGCCCAAGACCCAGTCGGTTTAGTGGATGTGATGACCTATGCTCATCAAGGTTTACTAAAACATAAACAACTCTTTTCAAAGTGGTTAGGGACTAAAGGGATTCAAGTAAGGCCAGAAGGCATCATTTTCACCCAAGGGGCGCAACAGGGCATCTTTACTTGTTTACAAATACTCTGTGAGCAAGGGGATGCTGTGATGCATGAAGCCCTCGCATACCCAGGTTTTTTCAAAGCAGCCAAAGCCAACAAGGTGAAAACCTTAGCATTAGACTTGACAGAAGAGGGGGTGGATTTAGCTCAGCTTGAAACCTATTGCCAAGCCCATAACCCTAAGCTCTTGTACCTGACTGCGAATATACAAAATCCTACCAATATTCAGTACACCAAAGCCCAGAGAGAACAGATTATTCAGCTTTCAAAGCGTTATGATTTTTATATTGTCGAAGACGATGTGAATTATGTGTTACCTGAAAACTGGTGTGCACCTTTGCAGCAAATGGCGAATGATAGGGTCTTTTATCTATCCAGTTTATCCAAATATGTTGCTGGTGGTTTACGTCTCGCTTATGCCTTGGTACCTGAAATCTGGCAGGCGAAATTTAACCAAAGCTTGCATAGTCAGTGTTGGATGAATGCCAGTATGGGAGTGGAAATCGCTTCTCGTTTTATTCTCACCTCGGCTTTTTCTCAAAATCAAAACCGCTTGGCCCAGGAGATGCGCTATCGTCAAGCTGCCATGCGGAAACGGTTAGAAAATTTAGGGTTTTCACCCCGTTCGGGTGGCCTCAATATATGGTTACCTTTGCCGCTTAATATCAATATGCATGCGTTAAGTAGCGCCCTGTTACAGCAAAATATTAAAGTAAGGACAGCGGACCTATTTACCGATCAAGATCAACTGCAATTGGTTAAAAATGGCTTGCGTATATCCTTAGGTGGCTTTGACTCAAGGCAAGATTTTGATCAAGGTCTTGAGGTGCTAGAGCAGGCCATATTAACCTTTAAGCAAGTGCAGGATGTGGTGATTTAGTTAGTAAATCATTGTTTCTACTTGCATTAAAAATATATAGCTAAATATCACTTATGCAATTTACATTATGCGTTTTAGTAATTTGATGTAATATTTTTAATGCAATTCATTTATTACTCTGAGCTTGATTTGTTTCTTGAATGACCGTTTAAGTTTGGATTGAAGCTGGCTTTTTCTCTTTGCTTAATGACACTGGGAGGACGCTGAAAGGGTAATAACACAAAGCAAACTTTGCGATTGATTCAAGGCGATGACGAGAACTAATTCGATTTTAGTTTTCTGAAAATAAAAATAACAAGGAATCTTGAATGAATAACAATATCTTTAAAAAAGCGTCCAAATTTGCGGCTGTCAGTCTTTCCATTATTGGCTCTAGTTTTGTTATGACTACGCCTGGTTATGCTGATTCAATTGATGATTTTAATGCTTCTTGGTTAGGTCAAACCATGGATTATCAAAGGGCGTTGGATAACTATGCCCCTATTATTGACAACAATATCTTAGGCACTCACAACACTTATAACTCCGAAGTCTACACCAGCTGTAATTTCTCGGTCGGGTGTCGTTATCTTGACCCACAACAAAAGTATTCGATTAAAGATCAATTACGAATGGGTGCACGCTTTATTGAGTTGGATGTGCATTGGACCACCAAGATGGAAAGTCTCTTTTCATACCCTAAACGTCTTTTATTATGTCACGGCTTTTGCAGCATTAATGATAAATATGCCACCGAAGGCTTCAATGAAATCAAAAGCTGGCTAGCTAGCAGTGAAAGCCAGGGTGAAGTGATTATTCTCTATATTGAGGATGATAGCGAAGGCCATCATAGTGATCTTTATAGTCAGCTGAATGACAGATTTGGTGACAAAATTTACCCTAGTCAAGGTTGTGGCAACATCCCTGACACGTTAACCAAGGCACAGGTGCTTGCTCAAGGTAAGCAAATTATTCTTTGGAAAGATGGGGGCTGTTCAAGTAATGCGAATATGGCAAACCTTGCCTTTACGGGTTTAGGTAATGTGGGTCGCATTTGGGAAGATGCGACCACCTTGGGCACCATAGCTGAATTTTTTGATGGCGGAATCAAAAGTTTAACGGCGAATGATGTAAGTACGGCATTTGCCACTGGAGCCAATATAGTCAACCTTGATGACATGGTCATGAATGATGGTCGCATTGAGGCCGCTGCTTGGAGTTGGGATAATAATGAGCCGAATAACTCAGGTGGTAATCAAGACTGTGCTGTGCAATGGGAAAATGGTCGCTGGGATGATAATAACTGTGCAGCAAGTTTTGCCTTTGCTTGTGAAGACAGTTCAGGGAACTGGTTTGTGCCAGACAATCTCACGGGTACTTGGTCACAGGGTCCAAGTGTTTGCGCTAACTTAGGCGGGACATTTAGTATGCCGACAAACAGCCAATCGAATCAAAAATTAAAATTGGCGAAAGAATCTGTGGGTTATACCCATGTTTGGTTAAATCACTCGGATGCTGAGACAGAAGGGGATTGGCTTGTTTCTGGACAGTCCACTCAGTTTTAGCCTGAATAAATGAGTGAATTATGATGCCAAGAGGCCTGTGAGATGGGCCTCTGTTACTAATTCACTCGATGCACTAAAGAGATGATAGTCTGACTATCTACTCTAGTGCTGGTCACGCTTATTAAGCTGATGTGTGCTAACTAGGTGCTACCCTTCATTGGGTCTAGATAACTTGGAATGAATGAGCCAAGTTATCTAACTTCCTCCCTTTTTAAGGCCCCTTAGGATATTTCCTAAGGGGTATTTTTTTGCTTGCGCTTCTTAGGTTTGATCTTCTTCCACTTGTTCTTTCTTGTCCGATTTTTTCAGATATGGCGTTTTGTGTGAGTCTTTCAAGCGGCATCAGCATTGTTTATAAATTTATGTAAGGCGTTTCACTATGTGGCGCGTTATAGACTTTCCAGAAAAAGCGAATTAACCTGCAAAAACTTGATTTTGTATAAAAGAGGATTGAACTCGATGATTAGGGAGGGACTGATCAATCTAAAACGGTAATTTGTATTCGCTTTGTCCATTACTCGCCACTGGCACTAGGCCAGAACATAACAGTTTGCCTCTATAGGAGATTTCCATTTTTTTATTGTGATTAGGAAATGTGGAATGGACATTAAGACCCTGAATATCAGCGTGTCTTTTAGCTTGGATTTACCTTGTTGGCAAGGTAAACAGCCTGTTAAATCCTGTACCACGAGGTTTAGCAGGTTAGCTTTCCAGTCTTGGAAAGCCAGTTAAATGTAGACAACACGGTGCATCCGGTTGTTTAGATTTAACGCAGATTTTCGTGGTGACCTTATCAGGTTTTAACACGGTGCATCCGGTTAATGACTTGATTAACAATAATATAAAAATAAAAGGAGGGTTCTATGGAACTCTTATATAAAGTGGAAGATAAGCCACCTATGGCAACCTCAATTCTGTTGGCTGCGCAACATTTGCTTGCTGCGCTAGGTGCGATTATCGCCGTGCCACTTGTCGTTGGGGGAGTGTTAGGGCTTTCAACTCAAGACATGGTGGTATTAGTGAACGCGGCAATGTTGGTGTCAGGTGTTGTTACCATCATACAGTGTCGAGGCGTTGGGCCGGTGGGGATACGCCTACCTTGTGTCATGGGAACGAGTTTTACCTTTGTGGGGGTTGCGATAGCAATCGGGTTTGAGCATGGGGTGGCAGGGATATTAGGCTCTGCCTTAGTGGTCTCGTTAGTGATGATAATAGGTAGTTTTTTCATGCCAGTCATCAGAAAGCTTTTTCCCCCAGTCGTAACAGGGACAGTGGTTACCTTGATCGGCCTTACCTTGATACCCGTTGCGGTTGATTGGATTGCAGGGGGTCAAGTAGGACAAGAAGGCTATGCTTCGATCAGCAACCTTATGATAGGCTTTTTCGTACTTTTCCTCGTTATTATTCTGTCCCAATTTGCCCGTGGTATTTTTGCCGCCTCAGCGGTTGTAATTGGTATTCTCTCAGGCTTTATTCTTTGTGCCTTACTAGGCTTGGTTGATTTTACCCCTGTCAGAGAAGCGGCTTTGGTGGCGCTGCCTAGTCCATTACATTTTGGTTTAACCTTTCCTATTAGTGGCATTATTGGTATGTCTATCGCTTACTTGGTAACCATTATTGAGTCAACGGGTGACTTTTTAGCCTTATCAGATGTGACTAAAACAAAATTGACTGGTAAGAAACTATCCCGTGGCATTTTATGTGATGGTTTAGGTTCCGCTTTAGCATCTGTGTTCTCCACGACGCCTTTCTCTTCTTTTTCTCAAAATGTTGGGATTGTTGGTATGACAGGAATCGCGAGCCGCTATGTGGTTGCAATTACAGGCTTGATGCTGGTGTTAGCTGGGTTATTCCCTGTATTGGCTGCTCTGATTGTGATTATTCCATTATCTGTATTGGGTGGGGCGGGGTTGGTCATGTTTGCCATGATTATTACCGCGGGTGTTAATATTCTGGCTAAAACTCAGCACAATAAACGCAACGGTATCATTATTGCAGTTGGTATCGGAGCGGGTATGGCGGTAACCGTTCGACCTGAGCTATTGGCGAATTTGCCTGACTTTATGCAGGTCATCTTTGCTTCAGGTATTACCACTGGCTCTTTAGTGGCATTAGGTTTGAACCTTTTGCTACCTGGGCGTGAAGTCGAAGCAACAGAAGATGAAGAGTCTGCTGATTTGGCGCAAGCTTAATAGCGAGTTAAAACGTCTTAGTTACTGTGTTAAAAAAACACCTTGTTGGCTTAGCTGACAAGGTGTTTTTCATTGTGTGATCAGACACTTAGTTTTGCTAAACTGCTTGATTCTAGTTTAAAGAAAGTTATCTGGGCTATGCCCCTGTTTAAACCCTGCTTTTGAACCCTGATAAGGTAAATGAATGTCTCTTTTTTATAAGGTGGAAGAAAAGCCGCCCCTAATGACGTCCCTCATTTTAGCCGCACAACATCTGTTAGCGGCATTAGGCGCGATTATTGCCGTGCCATTAGTGGTGGGTGGCGTACTGGAATTGTCCACTCAAGATAAAGTGGTCTTGGTTAATGCTGCCATGTTGATTTCTGGGGTGGTGACCTTTATTCAATGTAAGGGAATCGGCTCATTAGGTATACGTTTACCTAATGTGATGGGGACCAGTTTTACCTTTGTCGGTGTGTCGATTGCAATAGGGCTTGAGCATGGGGTGGGGGGAATACTTGGTTCAGCGTTAGTCTCTTCTCTGGTTGTGATCGTTGGCAGCTATTATATGGCCAGTATTCGCAAACTTTTTCCGCCTATAGTCACGGGTACTGTGGTGACCTTAATTGGCTTGTCTTTAATCCCTGTTGCGGTGGATTGGTTTGCTGGTGGGCAAGTGGGACAAGCAAATTATGCTGCCGTTGATAACCTTATTATTGGCTTTTTAGTGCTGGTAGTTGTGATGTTCTTGTCCCAATGGGGTCGAGGTATTATTTCGGCGTCAGCGGCATTACTTGGCATGATGATAGGCTTCATTGCCTGTACTTTAATGGGGCTAGTTGATTTTAAACCGGTACAAGACGCCGCTTGGGTGGCTTTACCTAGTCCGATGCACTTTGGTATGAGTTTCCCTGTGAGTGGTATTATCGGCATGTCGATAGCCTATCTGGTAACCATCATAGAATCTACTGGCGACTTTCTTGCTTTGTCTGAGGCGACGAATACCAAGTTGACCGGAAAGAAGCTTTCTCGTGGTGTTTTATGTGAGGGGCTCGGTTCGGCTTTAGCGTCAGTTTTCTCAACCACACCCTTGTCTTCTTTCTCGCAAAATGTGGGCATTGTTAGTATGACTGGGGTGGCCAGTCGTCATGTGGTGGCGATCACAGGCGCAATGCTGGTATTAGCGGGTTTATTTCCTGTCTTAGCTGCCTTAGTGGTGATTATTCCCTTGCCTGTGTTGGGCGGGGCTGGCTTGGTTATTTTTGCCATGATAGTGTCAGGTGGCGTCAAAATTTTGGCTAAGACGGAGCACAATAAGCGTAACAGTGCCATTGTGGCGATGGGGGTTGGCGCTGGAATGGCGGTGACTGTCAGGCCTGAATTACTAGCGAATTTGCCTGAAATGATGCAGGTGGTATTGGGGTCAGGTATTACACTAGGTTCATTGGTCGCGCTCATGATGAACCTGATTCTTCCGGGTAAGCCTTAAATGAGAGGTTTTTTGATAGGTCTCACTCTGTTGTTAATGGGTAAAGAATACTCGCGTTACGAAAAATAAAAGAGTGTCAGAATCTCAAGTCTATTAAAAAAGCCAGACTCAAAGAGTCTGGCTTTTATGTGCTCGGTGACTTTTACATTTTACCGATAGTAAAGAAAAGTGTTTCACCAGAGCTGTCATCCACACCGTCATTATCGGTTAGTGCAAAACCTACGCCTTTGCTATCAATCGCAAAGCCTTCGATCTTGTCAGTAACATAGCCTTTACCTGCTTTGAGGTTAGGGATGAAGTCGTGGGCTAACTCTTTTTTAACCAAAGGCAGCTCAGAACCTAGTTTGGCTGGTTTTAGCTGAGATACGGCAACCTTGTATAAACGTTTGATTTTTGCCTTGTCATCTATTTGGTTGTCACGCTCTATAATGTACACCCAATCACCGTGTGCAGTGATTTCAGATAAACCAACCCAACCTTGGTTGCTTTCTTGAGTAGGGTAACGCACAGCGCCCCATTCTTTGGTTTTAGTATTGTAAGATACTAACTTGGTGGTATTTTTTGGATCATCTTTCCATTGACGTTGGATAGCTATCCATAGGGTATCGCCAATGCGAGTAATGCCTTCAGCGCCAAAACGTTTTTCAACCGCTAACAGCTCAGCTGGAAAAGGAATCTCTTTTTTGATTTCGCCTTTTTTATTGATATTGTAAATAGCGTGCGGTGTTAAGCGGTCAGTACGCCCTTCAGAGGCTACCCAGAAGCCACCTTTACCGTCATTTGTGATGCCTTCAAGATCAAGTTTTTGAGCCGGTAAACCGTCCCTTAACACAGGTAGCGCGCTAATGATTTTAGCCGGCGTTGAGCTTGCATCTATGGTGAAAATACTCGCTTGATTGCGATAAAAACTGTCATTCACTGCATAGAAGGTATTGCTTTGCTTGGTATCGCTAACTAGGCCAGATAAAGCGCCCCAGCCAAGAGGTCGATCACCCTTCATGACTGATTCGATTTGAGGGTAAGCTGGTGCTGCATTACTTTGTTGGAAAATCATCACATGGGAGCGAGGACCATTATCTTCAATTAGGTCTGCTTCATTTGCTGTGACAAATAAATTACGGCTTGGGATGGCAATTGCGCCTTCTGGCGCAATACCTGATGGCAATAGTTGAATAAACTCTGGTTTGTCCCCTGTGTCTTTATAGACGCCGACTAAACCTGCACGTTCTGCTAGCACAAAAATATAGGTTTCACCGTTAAATTGAGCAACTTCAAGGCCTTCAGGTTCAACCCCCTTGTTACCTGAACGCTTATCCGGATAGTGACCTGCCATCGCCATGCGATACTCAAGCTCTAAACCAGATTCAAATAGCACATCACCTTGTTTATTAAAGATAGTAAAACCACGTGAACCACCTTCAAAGTCACCTTCGTTGGCTGTCACAAAGCGGTCATTATCTAGCCATTGAACCGCATCTGGTTCACGCTTTCTTTGTACTTGTTGGCCATCAAATGTCAGGGCTCTTTCTTCTTTAAGGTCAACATTGTTTAAGTTAACACTACCTGCTGGGAAGTGAGATAAGATTTTTCCGCTCTCTGCTTCCACTATTACAAGGTGGTTGTTTTCTTGTAGGGTGACAACAATTTCATTGGCATCATTAAAGTCAACAAATTCTGGTTCAGGGTCGGTTGGAGCGACAGCGGCTAGCCCTCTAAGGTCCACCATTTTCTTTTGCTCACACACAGGTAAACCTTGTGCAAGAGGGAGGATAACTAAGTTACCCGCTGGATATTGAGGCATAGCCCCATCGTTTAGATCTTCATCGCGTTCATTTTCAATGGCGATGGCTACAAACGTCTCATCTTTAGAAACCGCCACTGAATCTGGCTGACCACCTAGATCACAAGATCTTACTTCTTGGTGTGTTTTTAAATCAATGACGCTGAGTTTACCACTTGGTTTTAAGTAATTTTCTGAGGTGTTAACACCAGTCAGAGCATACTTTTGAGTGGTCGAAACCGATGTTGGTTCCCCATCTAATGCTAAAAAGCCCGCTGCTTTTGGCGTGTTAGGGTTTTTGATATCAATAAAGCCAAGGCCGCCCAATGGGCTATCAGAATAAATTAGCGTGTTTCCGTCTTTGCTGGCGGTGATGATCTCTGCTGATGTTTCAGTTGTCACTGAAACCTTGCTTGGCAAGTTGTTTTTTACAGACCAGGTTGCAATTCGATTAAAGGCGTCAGCTTGTACACTGCCTATCGCTGAGGCTAACGCTAAGCCTATTAAGGTTTTAGGTAAGTGTTTAATCTTATTATTCGACGAAAACTGAATTTTCATTCTAACCTCTTAGTGGAGTTGTGGCGCATTGGGAGCTTAGATAATGACCTTTTTTTATGACTGATTCAGGACATTAAGATGACGCTTTTGTTGCAATTTAGTGTCTGATAAGTATTAGGTTTGATGCTGTTTTATCTTGGAAAGGGTTAATCACAGGTTTGCTTGTGCTTAAGGTTCGTGTGAAAGCGATTTATTCATAGACAGGTTTAGCGTGGGAGGGAATGTTTAAAAAGGACATGATTTTTTCTTTTTCCCAGTTGGCATCTTTTTGGCCAAGTTCAATCAGGCTTCGACAATAATCTTGGGTAAAGAGCAAATAACTTGCAGCCGAGCTACCGCCTGCTTTTGGTGTCGCGCCGATTGCTCCCATCACACATTTTAACCCCGTGGGTAAGTCGGAAAAATGTTGGGCAGCAAGCTGATCTAACTCCACAGAGGGTGAAATAATCATGGTCTCAATTGGCTGATATTGAGATTGAGGCTGGTTGGCACTTAATTTATTAATGCGTTCAAGCTGCTCAATATCATCTTCTAAATTATCAATAAATGCACTGTTGAGGAGTTGCCCTGTAATCTGTGCGATGGAAGGTGGGTGTGGTCTTGAGACCTCACTATGCCAGTGTTTGGGCGCGCGATTACCACTGACACCAATAATCATGACTTTTTTGGCACCAAGGTGCAGGGCTGGGCTGATAGGGGATTGTTGGCGCATGGCCCCATCCGCAAAATAGTGTTCGCCAATTTTTTGTGCTGGAAAGATGGTAGGAATGGCACTAGAGGCGAGTAAGTGGTTATAAGTCAGCCTACTTCTTAAGCCCAAGCTACGATTGCTTTCCCAATTGGATAAGGAGGATTTGCCTTGGTAAAAGCTGGTGGTTTTGCCTGAGCTATAACTCATGGCGGTAATGCTAATGGCTTCTAATTGTTTGTGATGAATGCAGGTATTAATTTTATCTAGGTCTAAAAAACGCTGTAGTAGCTGCCTTAATGGTTGATTATTTAGCAGGGATAATTGCTGGGTCGGATGTCCATTTTGAAATAAAGATAATAAAATTCGACCAATTGAAGACACCATAGACATGGAATCTACCTGGTAAATCTGGTCTGGTGTTAAGTGTCGCCATAGGTAAGATAATTTACTAATGGCTCGGGTAAAGTTATCTGCATTTGCCGCAAGCATCGCCGCATTTAAGGCACCTGCTGAGGTACCACAGATAATGGGAAAGGGGATGCTTGAGTGCTTAGGCATCATTTTACCAATGGCAGATAATACCCCCACTTGATAGGCTGCTCTGGCACCACCGCCAGAGAGAATTAAAGCCGTATGATCTTTTTTAACCACAAGCGCCTCCTTCTCTTTTGTCTTTTAAGCATAAGCTAGAGTCAGGTAAGCCTCAATAAAGATTTTTGTAATTCTGATATGAATTTTGTTTATGAATCAATTAAATGACAGGAAACCTGCGAATAAGTCCTCCCGCCTCAGCGTGTGAATAAAAGTAACTAGATTTATGGCGAGGGACGCAACTTAATAGTTATTCTATTGATAAGGTCCTCAACCTAAAGATAGGTCTTTTAGACCACGCCCTTTGGGTCTTTCAGAAAAAATGTCACTCTACGTTGTCCCTTCTCGAAAGGTGCCTACATTACGTCAAAGTGACGCCTTGTTTGACACTTTTTCTGACAAGACTGAGAAGAGGTGACTTAATCGCAGGTTCCCTAGGAAATATTTCATTTTGACTATTCGCGAGCTAGTTTTAGATAAGGTGAAATTTAAGTTAATAAGGCCTGCTTATAGTAAGCAGTTTAACCTAACGTTTTATTTAAATTATTGATATTACTTATAGTTATTATTACTAATAACGACATAATCTAAATGGACTAATTGTTTCAGTTACGAGACAATGAATGAAAATGATTGACAAAAAATGAGTAGAACCCATGGAAAACCAAGTCAGTAATAAAAATAATGTTGTCATCAGTGGCGTTGGCCTATGGACACCTGAAAATACGATTACAAATGAAGAACTCGTTGAAAGTTATAATGCATGGGCAACTAAATTTAATCATGAGCATGAAGTTCAAATAGCCGCCGAAGAAATAGCCGCTAAACCTTTATCAAGTGCTGCCTTTATTGAAAAAGCCTCAGGTATTAAAAGTCGTTATGTTTATGCCAAAGAAGGGGTGTTGGATATTGATCGAATGCGTCCTAAACTGGAACCGCGAAGTGATGATGAGCTCTCTCATCAAGCACAAATGGCGGTTTCAGCGGCCGAAAAAGCCCTGTTAGCGGCGAATAAGACGCCAGCTGATGTTGATATGGTGATAGTCGCCTGTGCCTATACTGAGCGATCATATCCTGCCATTGCGATTGAAGTGCAAGCCAAACTGGGTATTCAAGGATTTGGCTTTGATATGTTAGTGGCGTGCTCTGCCGCGACTTTTGGTTTGCAGCGGGCACATGACTCAGTGGCAGCAGGCAGTGCTAAGTGTGTATTGGTGATTAACCCTGAACTGACCTCGCCACAAGTAAATTATACCGATAGAGATTCACACTTTATTTTTGGTGACGTCGCTACCGCTGTGGTTGTTGAAACCTCTGCTACTTGCCAGTCAGAGTATAGTTTTGATGTTATGGGGACTCGCTGTGTCACGTCATACTCAAATAATATTCGCTCTAACTTTGGTTATGTTGCCAGAGTCACCGACGAAGATCCTTTTGCGACAGATAAGCTTTTTCATCAAAATGGCCGCAAAGTTTTTAAAGAAGTGTGCCCTATGGCAGCGGAACATATTGAAAACCACTTGTCAGATTTAGGGGTCAAGGTGTCTGATTTGAGACGTTGGTGGCTACATCAAGCGAATATTAATATGAACTTATTGATTAGTAAGCGTTTGCTGGGCAGAGATGCCACACCTGATGAAGCACCAGTGGTGCTGGATACCTTTGCTAATACAGCATCAGCAGGCTCTATTATTGCTTTTGCTAAAAACCATACGGACTTGCTAAAAGGGGATATCGGGGTAATTTGTTCCTTCGGTGCTGGCTATTCTATTGGTAGCTTGGTATTGAAAAAGCGTTAACGCACAAGCTTTTATTAGAAAGCCGTCTAGGAGATTTCCTAGGCGGCTTTTTTTTGTTTTAAAAACAGGAATAAATGCAAAAATCAATAATGTTAATCTAAATGAGAATGATTCTTGAATTCATTTTTGGTTTGACGTATATTCCAAATATGGCACAGGAAGAGGCGATCTTTGTTCTCCCTGCTGCAACTAGAAATTAGACGGTTTGGAGGTGTGTCGATGGGAGCTTCAACTAACAAGCAAGAGGATATTGGCTTTGTGGTGCTAAGTAATTTGCATGAGCAATATAGTTTATGGCCAAAGTTACAGGATATTCCTATGGGATGGTATTTGGAATATGGGCCTGGTGATAGGGATACCTGTATTGATTATATCGATCGCCATTGGGCGCATCCCAAAAAGAATGCTTAATGAAAAGGGAGAGGCTATTCGCTGCAACACTGCTGCTCAGTATCAAGTAGGTCTGTTTACTTGTGTTGACATGTTTGAAGCGACTAGCCCAGAAGCAAACGGGTTAGAAATATCAATAGGATTGGCCACTATGGTGAGTACATTTGGCTTTGAAAGGTTAGCAATCAAGCAAGGAGATGAGTTATGAGCCAATTTGAAAGTCAGGTGGAGCAGGGGTTTGAAGAGGCTTATCGTAAAGCGGGTTTTTGGCGAGATGAGCCGTTAACCCAAATCCTGTTCGAGCAAGCAGAGGCAAATGCTCATAAGGTGGCTATTATAGAGGGCGATAGACAAATTACCTATTTAGCATTAGAGCAAATGGCAAATAATTTGGCCCTTTATTTACAGCAGCAAGGGGTTAAGCGTTTTGATACGGCCTTGGTGCAATTGCCTAATTGCGCAGAGTTTTACGTGGTTTACTTTGCCTTGTTAAAGCTGGGCGTCGCATCGGTGAATGCGCACTTTCATTACCAAGAAAGTGAGTTAAGTCACTGTCTTGAGCAATTAAAACCCAATGTTCTCATTGTTTCTCAAACCCATGAATTATTTTCAAATGATGCTTTTGTACAGGGAATTAACCCATCTCAGTATGATTTTAAGGCTGTTTTGTCCTTAGGTGACTGTGAGTATGCAAACTCTTTGGCATCCATTTTATCCGAAACCAAGCAAGGCCAACCAAAAACCATAGATCAAGCGTCTGATGCTGATCAACTTGCTTTCTATCAGCTTTCTGCTGGATCTAATACTAGGCCAAAGCTAATTGCTCGTACCCATAATGATTATCTCTATAGTGTGCAAAAAAGCATTGAGTCTTGTGGTTTAAATAATGAGACACGCTACTTGTGTGCTTTGCCGTTACATCATAACTTCTCTATGAGTGCGCCAGGTGCAATTGGGGTGTTTTATGTTGGAGCTTGTTTGGTGATTGCAAACTCACCAGACCCTGTCGAATGTTTTGATTTAGTGCGCAAACACCAGGTTAATATGACGGCCTTAACGCCTGTCTGGTTAAATTTGTGGTTAGAGTACGCAACAAAATCTCAAGACTCTTTGCCAAGCCTGAAATTGCTACAGCTAGGTTGTGCTGGGTTAACACCTGGGCAGGCTAAAAGAGTGCATGACCTGCTTGCTTGCCAGTTGCAGCAAGTCATTGTGATGGAAGAGGGTTTGGCAAGTAAAAAAGTTATTTTAGATACAGGCAATTCACAAGAAGCATTAAATAATAAGGTTGTTAGAGGCCCCTATGTTTTTCAAGGTTTTTTTAATGGTCCTTCTTTTCACCAAGTACAACTTGATGAGACTGAAATTAATGGGGTGGAGCAATATCAAAGTATGGCCCGTCGTCAAATAGACGTGCTGCGAAGAGATAACCAAAATAAGAAACGCCTACCTCTCAGGGTTTTGACCTTGACAGAGAAAACAGGGTTTCTTGCCAGAAAGTTTGCACTGCCATTGGGTTCAAGGTTAAGTCCTGTCATTTCGAATTCTCCTTTTAGCAAAGGGTAAGTTTGAGCAGCAGGTGAGCTTTTTCGCTGCTAGCTTCTGTGCAAATCAGTGCTTGTTGCCAGATAAGCCTCATTTTGTTTTTAATAAGTTTAAGTGATTGAATCTGCAATAAATTTAAGCGACCATAAGTTTAAGTTAATCACTTTAGAGGCTAATATGGCAATTCATGCTCAAGCAGGACAGCTTGCTTCCCACACTGAACTGGTGAATATTCCCGCATTAATGACGGCGTATTTTTGTAAAAAGCCAGATGTATTGGCAGATGCAAGTCAAAAAGTTGTCTTTGGTACATCTGGCCATAGGGGCTCAGCCCTTAATACCAGTTTCAATGAAAACCATATTTTAGCGATTTGTCAGGCTATTGCAGAGTATCGAGCTGCGCAGAATATTAATGGGCCCTTATATCTTGGTAAGGATACTCATGCTTTGTCTGAGGCGGCTTTTCAAACCGCATTGGAAGTCTTGGTTGCTAACGGTGTTAGGGTGCGAGTGCAAACTGATAGCTATACACCCACTCCCGTTATTTCCCATGCGATTTTAACTCATAATCAAGTCCAGAATGATATTGCAGATGGTATTGTCATTACCCCATCCCATAATCCTCCAGAAGATGGCGGCATCAAATACAA
Organism: Marinomonas sp. MED121; assembly: GCF_000153025.1. Lineage (GTDB taxonomy): Bacteria > Pseudomonadota > Gammaproteobacteria > Pseudomonadales > Marinomonadaceae > Marinomonas. The sequence continues at coordinate 123,032 of NZ_CH672429.1, read as the reverse complement.
TCCGCCTAAAGGTGGGCCTGCCGATACTGACATTACCAATCAGATTGCTGAACGTGCGAATGTACTTTTAAGTCAAAATTTAATGGATGTTAAGCGCCTTCAAGGGCGCGCTTTATTTGCCTCTGCTTTAATTGAAGAGTTTGATTATATTGAGCATTATGTTGCTGACCTTGAAAATGTGATTGATATGAAGGCTATCGCAAAAGCAGGTGTTAGGATTGGCGTGGACCCCATGGGGGGTTCTGGTATTCAATTTTGGCAGCCGATTGCAGAAAAATATGGCCTTAATATAGAAATCGTCAATACCAAGGTAGATGCTTGTTTTGCTTTTATGCCATTGGATAAAGATGGGCGAATTCGGATGGATTGCTCTTCTCCTTATGCGATGAATAACTTGCTTAATATGAAGGATAAATTTGATATCTCAGTGGGAAATGATCCAGACTTTGATCGTCATGGTATTGTCTGCCCCTCTTCGGGTTTGATGAACCCTAATGCTTATCTAGCCGTCGCCATCGAATACCTAGCAAAACACAGACCCCAATGGCCTAGCAGTACTCTATTTGGTAAGACCTTGGTGTCAAGCGGTATGATTGATCGTGTTGTTACTGGTTTAGGACGTGAATTGTGTGAAGTGCCTGTTGGGTTTAAGTGGTATGTGGATGGGCTATATTCTGGTGAGATGGGGTTTGGTGGCGAAGAAAGCGCTGGTGCCTCTTTTTTACGTCATGATGCGAGTGTTTGGACAACCGATAAAGATGGTTTTATTTTAGCCCTTTTAGCGGCAGAAATTATTGCCGTGACAGGCAAAGACCCTCATCAAATTAGCCAAGAGCAAGTGGCGAAATATGGCCAACCATATTATAAGCGCATTGATGTGCCTTGCTCTGGTGAAGCGAAAGCGATTTTAGCGAACCTTAATGAAAGTGCTGTAAAAGGGGATAGCTTAGCAGGAGATAAGATTAGTCGCGTTTTGACTAAAGCGCCGGGTAACCAGGCTGCGATAGGAGGACTAAAAGTCGAAACCAGCAATGGTTGGTTTGCTGCTAGACCTTCAGGCACAGAAAATATTTATAAAATCTATTTGGAGAGCTTTGTCTCAGAAGCACATTTAGCGCAATTAGAAATTGATGCTAAAGCATTGGTTGATCAAGCGCTTGCTTAGGTTTTCTGTTTAGAGATAAAAAAAGGAGCCTAGGCTCCTTTTTTTATCTCTTGATTTGATTATTGTGTTTTAAACCAGCCAGATAACCCTTTAAAGTCATCAACCACATTTAAGATTTGATTACTCGCTTGAGTGGCTTGAGTGACTTGCCCAGCATTAGCTTTTACCTTGTCATTAATATCTTCAATTTGTTGCTCAATGTGCTTAGAGGAGGTTTGTTGCTCTGTGATGGCAGAGCTGACAAGTTTGTTTAGCTGGTGGATTTCTGCAATGGAATCAACCGCGATACTTAGTTTGTCGTTAGCTTGGTTGATACTGGTTTGTATATGGTTACTTTGATCTTTGCCGCCTTGTATTGCTTTAACGGCTTCATTTGTCCCTGTTGTGACATTTAGTAGCACTTTTTGTATTTCTTCCGTTGATACATGGGTCTTTTGTGCTAGGTTTCTCACTTCATCTGCCACCACGGCAAAGCCACGGCCTTGTTCTCCTGCACGCGCAGCCTCAATGGCTGCGTTTAAAGCAAGTAAGTTAGTTTGTTCTGCAATGCCTTGAATGACCTCTAACACTGAGTTTACTTGCTCTGTTTGACTAGCAAGTGATTCTATTGCCTTTGATGCTGAGTCTATATCGCCTACCAGTTTATCTATACCGCTTAAGGTTAGCTGCATTGCGTCCTTACTTTCTGTCGCAACTTCCTTACTGTGATGGCTTGCTTGTGCAGTTTGTTCGACCCTTTCAACAGAGTCATCAGATAGCTCACTCATGGTATTGATTGCTGTTTTCGCTTCTAGGCTTTGTTGCTCTTGAGCGTTAGAATTTTCGGTCAAATTTTCGGCAATATCATGTAAGTTCTGAGAACTAGTTGTTAGTGATACGGTTGAGTTTTTAAGTTGCCCGGATAGGGTTGATAAGAAGTCTTTTAATGCTTGGGTAGCCTGGCCTAATTCACCCAACTCGTCACTGCGTTTGACTGAAATATCCGTACTAATTTTACCTTGTGCAAGTTGAGAGACATTATTTATAAGGATGAGTAGAGGCGAAATAATGGTCTTGTTAATAACGGTAGATGCACCAAATGTAATCGCAATAAGCACTAGAATTAAGGCTATTAAAGAGCCGATGATACTTTTATTGACTGAGTCAGACACTGAAGTTCGCTTTGCAATGCTAATTTCAGCCAGGGTATTTGATAGCTGCTCAACTTGGGCAGAGGGTTCTCTATCAATGCCAGAAACAGCCTTATCTCCTACTTTGATGTCAAAGTTTGCGGCGACAAAGGCGTTATAACCTTGTTGGTATTTTTCGCCCATTTGTAAGTGGTTATTTTTAAACGCTTTGGCAATATTGAGTTGTTCAGGATAGTTATCAAGATAGGAAATCAGCTGGCTTGAAATACCTTGTACTTTCTCTTCTTGGTCTTTGAATTTACCCCAGTATTTCTTTAATTGCTTAGGGTCTTTGCCGCGAATGAGAACATTTTTCCATTCTTGAACCTGACGTTTAAACTCTATATTTAAGGTTAAGGCTGTTCTTTCTGCCGTTAATTCGGTTGAAAAAATTTCATCGTAATTATTAAAGCCTTGATTGATATTGTTAATGGCGACTAAGGCAACTAATAAAGCAGCTGCAATAGCAATCGAAATGATACTAAGTAGCTTTTTGGATAAGGACATGTGTGCTTCTCTTTTTATTTAAAGGTAATTAGCCACTAGGAGAATGAAAATGACATGTCCATATTTTCAAAAAGCAAAATCTTAGTATGTGTTGGCTTGTTATAATGAATCCATTTTAATTTTACTTGAATACAGCTAACACAATGTAAATATATGTATGAGTCAAGTATGCTTGTTTCGTGTAAAAACAAGATTTCTTCATTATAGCCTTTAAATTACAACCTGCTTTGAGCCTCATAAATGAATCTATTGTTAGGGAACCTGCGATTAAGTCACCTCTTCTCAGTCTGCTCTCTTAAGGTATAGGGGAAAAAGTGTCAAACAAGGCGTCACTTTGCGTTTATTAATAGAAAGTCACTGTAGGTACCTTTCGAGAAGTAACAACACAGGGTGTTACTTTTTCTGAAATGCCGTATAGGTATTATTTAAAGACGCCGAAGGGCGTGGTCTAAAAGCCCTATTTTTACGTTGAGGACCTTATCAATAGAATAACGATTAAGTTGCGCTCCTCGCCATAAATCTAGCGGCTTTTATCCACACGCTGAGGCGGGAGGACTTATTCGCAGGTTCCTTAGCTTAGGTGCTTATTTAGGTTGTTTTTTATACTTGGGCAAGCCGATTGAGCCATTTAGTGAGTTGAAAATCCAGTTGAGAGGAGAGTTTGGTCGCTTCTTGTTTAAGTGCTTTTGCTGTTTGATAATCAATTCGTTTCCCTGCAAAAATAACCCAATTACCACTGCTTGTGTTGACGCTCCTTATATCAACAAAATATTCTCTTAATACCTCTATGAGGTTCGTGTAGTTGTGTTCTTCTTCCCAGCAGTTAATGACGAGCCAGCCTTCACTTTTAAGCTGAGCATCGCAGTTTTCAATGAATTTACTGGCAATGACAGATTTATCCATACCTTGCTCTAAATACAAGTCAGTAAAAAGTAGATCGACTTTTTTGTCTTGTTTTTGAGCGATATACTTTTTTGCGTCCTGCTCAATGACTTGTAATCGCTTTGACCTGGGTAAGTGAAAGTACTTTTCTGCAATCTCAATCACTTTAGGGCGCAGCTCAACGGCATTTAGTTTGATGCCAGGTACTGTATCTAGCAGCGCTCTTAATAGGCAGCCTCCGCCTAAGCCTAAAACCGTGGCTCTTTTAGGCTTGCAAAAAAGCAGGCTTAGCATCATTGCTTGGGTGTATTCGTGTTGCAATACATTAGGTTTAGCCAAGCTAATACGACTTTGCTCATCGCCTTGGGCAAAAGATAATAGGCGATATTGACCATCTTCATGGACCGTCATCTTTCCCAGTTCATCTTGGCAAAAATAGATTACTTGCGAGTTTTGCATCTTTTAGCTCTTTATAAAAAAGCACCCGCTTAAATGGCGGGTGCGATGGTGAGGAAGTTAAGCGTTAAACTTGGGCCGCTTCTTTTAAGTGTTTTAGCAGCGCTTGTAGCGGGTGTAATACGGCTTTTTGATCAAAACGTTTCACCTGACTACGACATGAATAGCCTGTTGCTACAATACGATCTTGCAAGGTTTCATCGTTTACCTTGTCTTTCCAAGACAACTCATAAATGTCTTTTGATGTTTCAAGGTTTGCTGTCTCATGGCCATAAGTGCCTGCCATGCCACAACAACCCACATTCTCAACTTTTAAGCTTAAACCCAGTAAAGAGAAGACTTTAACCCAATCTTGGATAGAGGCTGCCGCATTGGTTTTTTCCGTACAATGGGCCAATAAATGATAGGTTTCATCTTCTAAGGCAAAAGGCTGACTCGACAGATGCTTTGTTTTACCGACTAACCATTCTTGTAATAGGTTGACGGTTGGAATCTCACGGTTATCGCCAATGACTTTAGGGTACTCTGAGCGAAAACTTAAGGTCATGGAAGGATCAACCCCCACAAATGGAATCTTATAAGCTGCTAATTCTTCTAACATGTCTAGGTTCTTATTCGCCGCTTTCTCAAATGCCTTGAAGAAACCATGTACATGCAAGGGTTTACCATTTGGTTTGTAAGGCGCTAAGAAGGCTTGAAAACCAAGGCGCGTCAATAACTCCATGGTGTCTAGTACCAATTGTGTCTCAAAATAACTGGTAAAAGCATCTTGCACTATGATGACCGCTTTATGTCTTTCATATGGGTTGATTGCATCAAGCGCCATTGGTGTTGCGAAGCGAATACCACGCTTATCCATCTCTTTTTTGATGTTGAGTTTAGAGAGTGTTGGGCTATCTGTGATGCCTAAATAGTTAGCGCTCAAGCGGTTGATCCAAGCTTGTTCCATCATCCAATTATAAGGCTGAGGGAATTTAGCTAAAGTCGGCATAATGTATTCCATTGAACCAACCACATAATCTTTTACTGGACGCAAATAGCGTGAGTAATAGATCTCTAGGAACTTGGCTCTAAATTCAGGCACATCGACCTTAATCGGGCATTGGCCTACACAGGATTTACAGGCAAGGCAGCCCATCATGGATTCATGGACTTCGTTGGAGAAATCATAGTCACCACGGCGTTTTTTCAAGGTATTACTCAGGCGAGGGATGAAGCTAGTAATAAAACTCCCTAGATAACCCGTTTCTTTTATCTTGTCACTGACAGCTTGAGTGTCGACCCCTTGCTCACTCATGCCTCTTAGCCATTCACGCATTAAAGACGCACGGCCTTTTGGTGAGTGAATACGCTCGCGCGTCCCTTTGTAAGAAGGGCACATGGCATCGTTTGGATCAAAGTTATAACAAGCACCATTACCATTACAGTACATGCCGGCTTGAAATTGATCGCGGTTAACCAGCGGGATTTGACGATCAAACTGACCCCTCATCGGCACTTCATCAATTTTTAATAGTTCAACGCCAAGCTCGAATGGGGTGGCAATTTTGCCTGGGTTTAACTGGTTGTGTGGGTCAAACGCGCCTTTTACCTGCTGAATCACAGGGTAAAGCTCACCAAAGAATTCAGTCGCGTATTCAGAACGAACCCCTTTGCCGTGCTCACCCCATAAAAGACCGTCATATTTCTGCGTTAGGGCAACCACTTTATCTGTGATGTCACGAATCAAGCTTTCGTTCTTTTCATCTTTCATATCGATAGCAGGGCGTACATGTAAAACCCCGGCATCCACATGACCAAACATGCCATAGCTTAAATCATGGGCATCGAGCACGGCACGAAACTCCATAATGAAGTCAGCAAGATTTTCGGGCGGCACCGCCGTATCTTCAACAAAGGGAATCGGGCGACCTTCGCCTTTGGCATTACCCAAAAGGCCAACTGACTTTTTACGCATGGCCCAGATTTTTTTCACATTTTCATGGCCTTGGGCCAAGGTGTAGCCCAGTACCTTGCTATTAGGCTTAGCAAGAGCGGTATCTAATAAATCCGTCAGGACCTTAATGCGATTGTCTACTTCAGTTTGGTCGTTACCTGTGTATTCAACTAAGTTCACACCCTGAAGCTCTTTACCGACATTATCCCCACTTTCATTTGGAAAGAAATCAGCGACTGAATGCCAAATGATGTCGTCTTTGGCAAGGCCAAGTACGCGAGAGTCTACGGTTTCAATCGAGGTTGGGGCCGCGTTTAGTAACTCTTTGGCGTGACGTAATGAGCCTTCAAAGCTGTCATAACGAATGTTGACTAAGGTGGCGAAGGTAGGAATCTTAAGCAGGTTAACCTTGGCTTCGACAATAAAACCTAAGGTGCCTTCTGAGCCACAAAGTACCGAGTTTAGGTTGAAGGCTTTGTTCTCATCTCGTATGTGAGCTAAATCATAGCCAGTAAGGCAACGGTTTAATTCAGGGAAAATCTCATCGATTTTAGCTTGGTTCTGGTTAAAGGCATCATCAACCACACGGTGAATATGGCCTGCATAATCTTCACGCTGTTTTTCTTCAGCCAGCGCCTCATCAGAAATAGGACCAGAGCTAATAAGGGTGCCATCAAGTAATACCGTATCAAGTGAAAGGACATGATCACGGGTTTTACCGTACATGACAGAACCTTGACCACTGGCATCGGTATTTATCATGCCGCCTATGGTGGCACGGTTACTGGTGGAAAGTTCTGGTGCAAAGAAAAGTCCGTGTTCTTTCACCGCCGCATTTAACTGATCTTTTACCACACCGGTTTGGACTCTGGCCCAGCCTTCTTCCGCGTTAATTTCAAGCACCTGATTCATGTGCTTGGATAAGTCCACAATCAAACCATCGGTTAATGACTGGCCATTAGTGCCAGTACCACCGCCTCGTGGGCTTAGTACAATGGACTGAAATTCTTCAAGGTGGGCAAGGCGGGTTAATAGCTGAATATCAGCGACGGACTTGGGGTAAATAACACCTTGAGGAAGTACTTGATAAATCGAGTTGTCCGTGGCGAGTACAACTCGATTTGCATAGTCAGGGTTAGTATCACCACTAAAACCATCGGCCTTTAAACGTTCGATAAAACCTAGATATAGGGATTGAGTTGGGGTGATATCTGACAGCTTAGGGATCATGTTTATTGTCTCTACTTGAATGGCTCGGTGATTTTAACAAATAACCTGTCGCTTTTGGGGATATCTAAAATGAAAAAAAATATTGAACTAATCATTTTTATGCATGTCAGATATTTTAACTTTGAGATTGCTCAAATTTATTGATTCCTTAGTATGTTAGTATTCGCCTCATTTTTAATGAGGCTTTTTTTTGCCTGCCTTTTATTGTTATGAGAACGAGTACGGAATCTTCATGATACACCCCTTAACACTCACCTTAGATGATCAGCTTTTACGTGATAGAAATATCAGTGTGTGTATTTATCGTGGGGATCTTGAGTATGCAGACGCACCGGGTAATAAGTGGCATAAATTAAGATTTAATCTGGCAGCAGCCAAAGCTCAAGGTGCAAAGCATCTGATAAGTTTTGGTGGACCTTTCTCTAACCATTTGCACGCGTTAGCTAATACGGCACAACAAGAAGGTATGATACCTGTTGCGATTGTTCGGGGAGAATTACAGCCTCAACTGACGCCGACCTTACGTGATTTTGTAGCAGCTGGCGGTATTTTGTGGCCAAGTAAGCGTGTTGATTACCGAGCAGGCATGGAATCTGACTTTGTGTCGAGTCTTAAAGGTTATTATCCAGACGCTTTTTGGGTGCCAGAAGGCGGGTCTAATAGCTTGGGGGTAAAAGGTTGTTATTACTGGGCAAATGCTATAAAGCAGCAAGCGGATGAAATTGGCAGCTTTGATACCTGGCTGGTAAGTGCGGGAACAGGTGCAACCAGTGCAGGTTTTTTAGCCAATGATAATGTTCCTAATATGCTTGTCTTTCCCGCGTTAAAAGGAGGGGAGGCCTTGCTATCAGATATTCACTCCCTTGCGCTGCAACAAAACCCTGACAGTCACTTGCAACGTTTATCTATTGTGGGTGAATATCACCATGGCGGTTACGCGAGACTGCCAAGTGAATTAAAGGACTATATTGAGCAACTGCATCAACTTAACCCTCATTTAAGGTTAGACCCTGTTTATACGGCCAAACTTGTCTATGGGGTAGAGCAAGAAATACGCAAAGGTAAGTTGACGAATCAAAAGCTGTTGCTTATTCATACAGGAGGGCTGCAGGGTTGGCGCGGATATCAATAATATCCGACAAAAATACCTAAGCATTTAGTTTTCTTTAGTCTGACGTGGTAAAGTTCGCACCGAATTATTTGTCACTTGTTTTTAAGACAGTGATTTTATCCTTTTGTTTTTAGTATTGATTATCAAAGAGTGATGCACATGAGTCAGTTTGCAAGGGTAGGCATTATTGCCAGACTGGATAACCCCAAAGTATTGGAAACGGTTAAAAAACTGCTGGATTATTTAATCAAAAAAGGGATACAACCGGTTTTAGAAGAAAACCTAAGTACCATGTTACCTGGGATCAAAGTGGATATCGCTCCTATAAAAGAATTAGGGGATAACTGTGACCTGGCCATGGTGGTAGGTGGTGATGGCAGTTTTTTAGGCGCTGCGCGAGCCATTTGCAATTACGATATTCCGGTTTTAGGTATTAACCGAGGTACCTTAGGCTTTCTCACCGATATTTCACCTATCTCTTTAAAAGAAGAGCTAGACCCTATTTTTGCGGGTGAGTATCTAGAAGAAAGGCGTTTTATGATTGATGCCAAGATTACCCGAAATAATAAGCCTAGTGGTGAAGGTAACGCCCTCAACGACATTGTTTTACACCCGGGTAAATCCGCACGAATGATTCGCTTTGATATGTTTATTGATGATCAATTTGTAATGAATCAAAAATCAGATGGTCTGATTGTCGCCACCCCAACAGGGTCAACCGCCTATGCATTATCTGCAGGTGGTCCGATTATGTTACCTAAACTGGATGCCATTGTATTAGTGCCAATGCACCCCCATACCTTGAGTAATCGACCGATTGTAATTGATGCGAATGCAAAAATTCGTATTGTGGTTTGTGATTCAAACTTAACTTACCCAAGTGTGAGTTGTGATGGACAGTTACATATTACTGCTGCGCCAGGAGATGAAATTCACATTGGTCGCAAAGAAGGTGGCATTAGGCTGATACATCCTAAAAATCATGATTTTTATGATGTTTGCCGCAGTAAGTTGGGCTGGCAAACAGGTTACACATCCTAATTTTGGTGAGTTGATAAAAGCATTTTGATACTAGGTATAAGTCGTTTTTAACAATGATTTTTGTTTATGAGTTTGCATTAGAGCAAGACCCCGCTGCCTTAAGTAAGGCTTTATGGCAGCAAAAAATCCCCCATAGAGTGATTCAGAAAGAGGGGATAGACCAACTTTGGCTGTTAGATGAGCGCCATCTTCCTATCGCGCAACAAATTATCAATATGTACTTAGGTTCACCTGATAAGCTGGCCCAACTTCCTGCTAACAATAAAGGTAATGGCACTTTTAATGTATCTGGACTGACACACCAAGTTCGCCTTTACCCTGTCAATGTGAGTTTAATTTTATTGAGCTTTCTGGTGGCCATTCTCACAGGGCTTGGCAGTCAATTTGAAAGCTTGTCTTGGTTTAGCTTTTTACCTATTCAAGTCAGTGGTGACTATCTAACCACCACACATTTTTCTTATGTATTGGACAATCATCAATACTGGCGTCTGATTACCCCGATTTTTATTCATTTTTCTATGATGCATATTGCGTTCAATTTGCTTTGGGTATGGGATATCGGCCGAAAAATTGAAAAAGTCATTGGCTCAGTACTCTATTTAATTTTGGTGGTGATAACCGCATTGGCAAGTAACTACCTACAATACCTAGTGACAGAGTCTCCTTTATTTGGCGGCATGTCAGGGGTTGTTTATGCGATTATAGGTTTTGCTTGGTTGATGCCTAAGCTCATTCCCAATTGTCCCAACCTTGTTAGTAAGCCTATTATGATGTTTTTAATGGTCTGGCTTGCCTTAGGCTACACGACTTTTTTTGAGCAAATAGGCCTAGGGAAAATTGCTAACACTGCCCATCTTGTTGGTCTTATTAGTGGCTTAATTTGCGCTTACCTGTATTACCTTTATGCAAACTCTCGCAGACGTTAATTTGCTAAAGCTTGAACAAAGAGAAAATTATGAATTTTAAAGAAATGATCGACAATATGTCGCCAGAAGTTTATGAAAGTTTGAAACTCGCCGTTGAGCTTGGTAAATGGCCAAATGGTGTGCGTTTAACTGATGAGCAAAAAGAGCTGTGTCTACAAGCTGTCATTACATTTGATTATGCGAATAAAGATGAAGACGAGCGAGTGGGCTTTATTGATCGTAATGCGCACCTTGGTTGTTCTTCTAAAAAAGAGACCTTAGAACACGAAACGGTGAAGTGGGTTGATCAGCCAATTGCGCCTAACGAGAGTGATAAATCATGATCACAGGCAATATCAAAAAAATGGCGAGCCGAGTTAGTGCTGATGGCAAGGTGCATTATCAATTAAACCTAGCAGACACTAGCATTGAAATGAATGCGTTGCTGGGCCAAAAAGTAAGCTTGAATTTTGATGGATCAATACAGTGTGTTAATTGCGCCAGACCGACCAAGAAGTCTTTTAGTCAGGGGTTCTGTTTTCCTTGCTTTAAAAAGTTAGCTGCCTGCGATACGTGTATTATGAGCCCTGAAAAGTGTCATCACCACCTAGGTACTTGTCGAGAGCCTGAATGGGCGCAAAAGTACTGTATGCAGAGCCATTATGTGTATTTAGCTAACTCATCTGGGATTAAAGTGGGGATCACGCGAGGTGATCAATTACCTACTCGTTGGATAGACCAAGGGGCCACGCAAGGTCGTGCTATCTTTAGTGTTCAAAATCGTCGTATGTCAGGTTTAGTGGAAACCCTTTTCAAGCAAGAAGTTGCTGATAAAACCAATTGGCGCAATATGCTCAAGGGTAATGCGGATGATCTTGATTTAGAAAGAGAACAAGAGCGGCTTATTTCCATCTTAGGTGAGGGTTTAGATAGCCTACAATCTGAATTTGGCATACAGTCAATTACAGATCTCTCAGAAGAAAATGAAACTCATTCGTTTGAGTATCCTGTTTTAAGCTTTCCGACTAAAGTGGTGAGCATTAATGCAGAAAAGACGCCTTTAGTGGAAGGCACATTGTTAGGTATTAAAGGTCAATATTGGTTACTGGATACTGGGGTAATTAATATACGTAAATATACTGGCTACCAAGTTTCATTTAGCCAATAGCAGCAGCGCAAAGGAAAGAAGAATCATGAAAGAAGCTCAACCGGCAGCGATTCACTTAAAAGATTATCAAGTCCCTCCCTTTTTAATTGATAAAACAGAGTTAACATTTGACCTTGATGAGTCAGTGACGATAGTGACTTCACGTCTTCATATGCGCCGAAATCCTGCCTCGAAAAAGGCTAATGCGCCGTTAGTACTAGATGGTGGCGAAGATGTCAGGCTTGTGGCTGTGGCGATTGATGATTACCAGCTTCCTCCTGCTGAATATCGATTAGATGACAATCAGCTCATTATTACAGCCACGCCTGATCTTTTTGTTTTGACCTGTGAAACCCTGATTGAGCCGCAAAACAATACTCGCTTAGAAGGTTTATATCGCTCTTCATCCATGTTTTGTACCCAGTGTGAAGCAGAAGGTTTTAGGCATATTACCTACTATTTAGACCGACCTGATGTCATGTCTGTTTTCACCACAAAGATTATTGCTGATGCCAATGTTTATCCAACCATGTTGGCTAATGGTAATCAGGTAGATGAAGGTGAAACGGAAGAGGGCAAACGTTTTCTTGTTTGGCATGATCCTTTCCCTAAACCAGCCTATTTGTTCGCTTTAGTAGCCGGCAACCTTAATAAAATTGAAGATACTTTTACCACTATGTCAGGTAAAAATGTCGCGCTTGAGATTTTTACAGAAAGCCATAATATCGATAAAGTCGATTATGCAATGGATTCTCTCAAACGTTCGATGAAATGGGATGAAGAGGTTTATGGGCGTGAGTACGACCTTGATATCTTTATGGTTGTTGCTGTCGATGATTTCAATATGGGGGCAATGGAGAACAAAGGGTTAAACATTTTTAACTCATCTTGTTTGTTGGCAACCCCAGAAACTACCACGGATGATGGCTTTTTACGTGTAGAAGCCGTTGTTGCTCATGAGTATTTTCATAACTGGTCAGGTAATCGTGTAACCTGTCGTGACTGGTTCCAATTAAGTTTAAAAGAAGGTTTCACCGTATTTCGTGACCAGATGTTTTCATCGGATATGAACTCACCGACAGTGAAGCGTGTCGAAGATGTATCCTTTTTAAGAACGGCACAATTTGCTGAAGATGCTGGCCCAATGGCGCACCCTGTACGTCCCGCGTCTTTTATCGAAATTTCGAATTTTTATACCCTAACGATTTACGAGAAAGGCGCAGAAATTGTGCGCATGATTCATACCTTGCTAGGGGAGGATGCATTCCGTAAAGGCTCAGATCTTTACTTTGAACGTCATGATGGACAAGCCGTAACCTGTGATGACTTTATTCGAGCCATGGAAGATGCGAGTGGGGTAGACCTTAAACAATTTAGTCGTTGGTACTCACAAGCGGGTACACCCGTTTTAAGTGTGGCTTTCGAATATAATGAAGCAGAGACCAGCCTGACCTTGACTGTTAAGCAAATGACACCCGCAACACCGGGTCAACCAACTAAGCTTGCTTTACATATGCCAATTAGAATGGGATTGATTGGTAAGGATGGCCAAGAGTTAACGACTCAGCATCAAGGTGTCGCAGCGAAAGAGCATGTATTGCACCTTAATCAGTTATCTCAAACGTTTGAATTTAAAGGCGTTTCACAAGCGGCTGTACCTTCTCTATTAAGAGGCTTTTCAGCACCTGTTAAGCTAAATATTGACCTAGATGCACAAGAGTTACTATTGCTGTTGTCGAGTGATACGGATGGGTTCAATCGATGGTGTGCTGCACAGCAACTGGCTGTAAATGAATTAAGTGTTTTAATTGAACAGGCCAAAAATGGTGAGACATTAAACATTGAGTCTCATTTGGTTGAAGGCTTTGCCAGCATCTTAAAAGATGAAAATTTAGACCCAGCGATGGTTGCACTCATTTTAACGTTACCTAGTGCTTCTTATTTGGCTGAGCTGGCTGACAGTATTGATCCTAAGGCGATCGCTAAGGCAAGAAAGTTCTTAAAAGAGCAGATTGCAAACCAGCTTAAGGCTGAATTAGTGACTTGTTATGAGCGTAATAAGATGAGTGATGCTTATTTGCCCAATGCTGAACAAATGGCAAAACGTCAATTGAAAAATGTGGTGTTAGGCTATTGGTCTGTTACCCATGACACTGCTGTGGCGAAGGTTATTTCTGAACAATGTTTAACCTCAGACAATATGACGGATGAGTTTGCTGCTTTATCTATTGCTGTGAACAGCGAGCATAGCGAGGCGGATAAGCTATTAGCTGGTTTCTATGACAAATGGTCAAATGAGTCATTAGTGGTAAATAAATGGCTAATGTTAAGTGCGTCTCAAGAAGGAAGTGATGCGCTTGCTAAGATTAAAACCTTAATGGAACATCCTGCTTTTGATCTTAAAAACCCTAATAAAGTCAGATCTTTGTTAGGTGGCTTAACACAAAATGTGCCTTGTTTTCATCATCAAGATGGCAGTGGTTATGCTTTCTTAGCGGATTTGATTATCGAGCTGGATAAACGAAACCCTCAGCTAGCCTCTCGACTCTGTACGCCACTGTCTCGCTGGCGCAAAATGGAAGCAAGTTTGTCGGCCTTGATGAAGGCGGAATTGGAAAGAGTTCAGGCGCAAGATTTGTCAAAAGATGTATATGAAGTGATTTCTAAGTCATTAGCCTAGTTAATGAATTATTTTTTTAGTATCAAGTCGTCCAGCATGACTTAAACAAAAAAAATACTTTAATAGTCTAACTTAATAGATTAATGTAAAAACCTAAGTGATTATCATTGCTTAGGTTTTTTTTATGAAATTTGCAAAGCCTGTTTAATCTTTCTGTAATATCATGGTTTTAACCTTGATTTAAATTACGACTCTGACATGCTGAAAGTTAAACTGAATGGGTCTGCAAATTAGCTGCCGAACTGTGTTTAGCTGGAGGTAATTAAACAAGTAACTATAATCTTATGAGAAAGGCTGAAACGTGTTCAGTTCTTAGGTGCTTGTTTTTATTTTATGAATAATAAATTTTTAACTGGTTTATCTTTTAAGTTGACTAGGTCAACTGTCTCCATTGCCTTTATTTTAGGCTTGTTGGTGAGCTTGCTACAGCTTTACAGTGACTTTGATAATCAGGCTAAACTTATAGATGATAAAGTCGAAGAAATTTTCTCCATCACTGCACCAGCAGCACAGCGTGCAGTGCATCAACTTGATCCAGGCTTAGCGTCTGAATTAGTCAATGGCTTATCCCATTTTGAATTTTTAAATAAAGTGAAGTTGGTCGACGACCGCAAAAATACCTTGGCATCCTTTAGCCGACAAGCCGTACCGTCTAATACCTATTGGCTTTCTAATTTATTTGGTTATTCCACTGAAGAATACTTATTTGATCTAATAAATGATGCACAAGTCAGTGAAGGGGAGCTAGTCCTTGAAGTGAATGGTGATGCGGCCATGGCTCCCTTCTTTCAACGAGCTTGGTATGTTGTGCTATCTGGTGTTTTACGAAACTTGTTATTGGGCCTGCTTCTGTCTGTTGTCTTCCAAAATATTCTTGCTATTCCGTTAATAAAATTACGAGATCAATTAATGAAAATTGATCCTAAAAAACCAGCAGGTTATCGTCTTGAGCCTGTTAAACATCACAACAGTGGTGAAATCTCAGATATTGTTGATACCACCAACTCACTTTTAAACCAGTTAGAAATTAATCAAAGTGTGCTTCGTGAAAATCGAGATCAATTAAAGGCCTTAATTGATGTAAACCCAAATATCGTGATGGCATTGGATCGCAATTTAACTGTCTTGTTTGCTAACAACTCTGCCAACTTATTTTATGGCGTAAAAGCTGAGCAAATCTTGGGCGCTAATTTTTTAGAGTTGCATCGAAGTGTTAACTCTCAAGAGGCGGATAGGTTTGCCCATGAGCTGATTCAAGTTATCCATAACCTAGAAGAATCTTATGAGGTAGAGCGCGAGTTAACTGATGGTATGGCGCGTAAGCGAGTTTTACAAATCAGTTATACCGCCATTGTTTATGAAGGTCATGCGAGCCTCTTATTAGTCGCAAGTGACATGACTGAGAAGATTACCCGCGAGAAACAACTGATTCAGGTTGCTTATCAGGACCAGTTAACCGGTTTACCAAATCGCGAACTCTTTCTGGATAGATTAGGTATGGCGATTACTTATACTGCTAGCCATAAGCAATATGGGGCTCTGTTATACATAGACCTAGATGAGTTTAGATTGATTAATGATTCCAAAGGCCACTCTGTCGGTGATTCTATAATACTGGCTTTGTCTGATCGACTCGCGTCTAAAGTAAACAGCAGTAACACATTGGCCCGAATTGGTGGCGATGAATTTTGTATCATTTTAAGTGGTGTAGACGAAGATAAAGAAGCCGCAATTAATAAAATAGTGAGTACCGCTGAGCTTATTTTAAGTGACATTAGGCAGCCCCTAACCATTAAAGGCAATGAGTTTAGAGTCACCGCAAGTATTGGTGTTGTGATTTTTTCTGAAGAAGATTCCGATGCTGAAGAGCTGTTTAAGTTTGGTGATACCGCCATGTACAACGCTAAATCTGCAGGGCGTAATCGTATTTCCATGTTTAAGATGGAGATGACGCAAGAAGTTGCCAGTTATGTGCGTCTAGAAAATGATTTAAAAAGCGCAATTGAAAACAATGAGTTTGAGTTTTATTTACAGCCCATCGTATGTGTAGGCTCAAATCAAGTGAAAGGGGCTGAGGCGTTAATTCGTTGGAACCACCCTGAAAAAGGCATTATTGGGCCAAATGAGTTTATCGACTTTTTAGAGTCATCTGGGCTTATTTGTAATATCAGTGATGGTTTGTTACGAGATTTATGTGCCTTTATTAATGAAAAAGATTTGTTATCTGTTTTACCTGAAGGGTTTAGAATTTCATTAAATGTCAGTGCGATAGAGCTGCACTCTAAGAACTTCATCGAAACCTTTAAAGCGACATTGCGAGACTATGCAATGCCAGCAGATTTGTTTGAACTTGAAATTACTGAGTCCTCTGCCATTCAAGATATCGAAGAGTCAGTCGCTAAAATGAAAAAGCTGGCTTTGATCGGCGTGCATTTTTCATTAGATGATTTTGGTACAGGTTATAGCTCGCTCAGCTATTTAAAGCGTTTGCCAGTGAATAAAATCAAAATTGATCGTAGCTTCATTCAAGATTTAATTATTGATCATAATGACCAAGCGTTAGTGACCGCAATTATCTCAATTGGTAAACACTTAAAACTAGATATCGTGGCCGAAGGTGTCGAATGGCAAGCTCAATTAGATTGGCTAAAGCAGCATTCCATGATGTACCAAGGTTATTTATTTTCCAAGCCAATTAAGCAACAAGATTTCTACCAGTTATTAATGAGAAATTTGTCTGAAACCCTTGATAAAGACAATGCTAAAACGGTAAAAAGTGATTGATCAAATCGTTAAAATAAGCCTTTGCTCAGTGATTGAATTTTTAAAAAACCTATCTATATGTTGAGGGCGTTATCAATAGAATAAGGGTCAAGCTGCGCACCTCGCCATAAATATAAGCGCTTTTATCCATATGCTGAGGCGGGAAGGCTTGTTCGCTGCTTATCAAGGTTTTGCAATGGAGGCGGTTTTTGAATTATGATGACCTGTTCATATTTTTTATAGGTCATTGTTTTAATTGATGTTGACGGAGTAGGAAATGAAATTGAAAAAGCAATATTTTGTATTGTTCTCTTTAGCTGGTTTTCTTACTGCCTGTAGCACAACTTCCACCACCTCAGATCAAAGTACAAGTGACCCCTTAATTAGCTCGTCAACGAGCCAGACCCATTTGGACACTCAAAATAGTTTACTTGCTAAGCAAACGGTTAAAATTAATCAGCTGGAACAAACGTTAGCGGGTAATCAGGATGAAATCCTTCAATTAACCCGTCAATTAGATTCTCAAGAAGCAAAGCTGTCCCAATTAAAAGCGAATCAGCAAGATACCAAAGCCGCCCATTTACTTGAGATTGAAGCAGAAAAGCAAAAGCTTGTTGAGTTAGAGGCTAAATACATTGCGCTTAAATTAGAAAATGAGCAGCTAGCTTTATCCCTTGAGCAACTTAAAGCATTGAATCAAGAATATAAAACTCAAATCCTAGCAAATAATTTAATTCTAAAAGAAGTAGAAGCGCCTGAGCTAGTTGAATCAAAGTATGAAAAAGCGATTGATGAAGGTGAACCTGATTATGATGTATTAAACAAAATGCATCGTACCTTATTGCATAAATATTCTGCCTTAGATGCTGACTACCAGTCTCTAGATACACAATACTTATCGAAACAAAAAGAGCTGGATGATTTGCAAACTCAATATGCGAGATTAGAGCAAATCAATCAAAAGTCTCGATCTGATTATGCCTTGTTAAAGCAGCAAAATTTAGATCTTGGAGGTGCGATTTCTGATGCGAGGGCGCAGCAGCAAACCTTGTGGGATCAAATTCAGGTGAAGGATAATATTATTAGTCGCTTAGAGGCTGATAATAGTGCATTGCGAGACCAATCCAGCGCCATAGAAAGCATCACCTCAGGGCAGGTGACAACAGCCTTACCAGCGGTTGATAACTCGCTAAAGCTTGGCACGCTCAATGCTAAAGTTTTGGTGTTAGAGAGTGAGATCGCTGCTCAGAAAAAATTATTGTCTGAATATCAGAGTAAGCTGTCTAATCTTGAGCAAAGTGATGATAAGTCGGATCTTAAGAATATCGAAATTGCCCGTTTAGGACAGGCTTTAGCAGATTTAGAGTCTGAGCATAAAGAATTAACCTATGAGTTTGAGCAGATTGAATTGGCACAACAGGTTAGCCAAGAACAACAGCTCACACTGTTACAAGACCTCACCCAAGCTAGAGCAAACCTAGCGGAACTGACCTTGCAAAAGCAAAGATTAGAAGAGGATCTTAAACTGGCTCAAACTGAATTGATTGATTTGCAAGGGCGTTATGAAAATAGCCTTTTGGCATTAGAGTCAGCAAAAGAAACACGCCAAAGTTTAGAAAATCAATTATCTGATCTTATCGAACTCGAAGCGATCAGCGAAGGCTTTAAAAACCAGTTGACCACCAGTTTGAGTAATGTGCAGTGGCAGATTCCTAAGCAAGTGGAATTAGATGCGTCATTTGAAATTATCTTAACCGCAAACGTCAATGATGCTTTAGCAGGTCAAGTATTTATAGCTGAGTTAACAAGTGATAGCTCGCTCGAGTTTGTGAGTTCAATCAGTGCTGAGGCGCAAGCTATTGACGGACAATTACAATGGCGCTGGCGAGCAAAAGGTGTGAGTGAGAGCCAAACAGCCCAAGTAAATCTCTATATACATCAAGACATTCAATACCAAGAAGATAGGGTGTTAAGACAAGTTTATCGGGATCAAAAAATTCTAAGTTTGGTGAATGATAACCTGTTTGAGAAATATGGCTTTTGGGTGATTGCTATTTTTGCAGGACTAATGGGTGGTTTCTTAATTGGCAAGCTTAATAAGGCGCCATCGTCTAACGTATAGGGCTAACTTGAAAGAATCAAAGCAGAGCGCGCAAGAGTGCCTCTGCTTTTTTTGTTTTATAAGCTTAGGTTGATCCATTTATTCCGATATTTTTCATTTAGTTATTATTAATTTTCACTAACAAGTTACCTGCTTTTGGGTATAGTAGCCTTGCATTTTGTTTTTTGAGGTAAGATCAGTGGTTAAATCAAAGTCATATTCATTAATAGAAGAACGTCTAGCGCAAAATATCTTGGTATTAGATGGTGCTATGGGGACCATGATCCAGGCCTATAAGCTAACGGAAGATGATTTTCGAGGTGACCGCTTTGCTGATTGGCCGAGTGATGTACAGGGGAACAATGACCTCTTATCCTTGACTCAAGCTAAGATTATCAAGGATATTCATAAGGCTTATTTAGCCGCTGGCTCAGATATTGTTGAAACCAATACCTTTAATGCTAATGCGATTTCCATGCTTGATTATGGTATGCAGTCGCTAAGTTATGAATTGAACTTTGAATCCGCTCGTCTTGCCCGTGAAGCCTGCGATGAATTTACCAAGCAGAATCCAGATAAGCCAAGGTTTGTTGCCGGTGCCGTTGGCCCGACAAGCCGCACCTGTTCGATTTCACCAGATGTGAATGATCCAGGTTATCGTAATATCGAATTTGATGAGCTTGTGGTTGCTTATACCGAAGCCGTAGATGGCTTGATTAAGGGTGGCTCAGACCTGATTCTGATCGAAACCATCTTTGATACGCTAAATGCAAAAGCCGCCATTTATGCGGTACTCGAATATTTTGAAACTACAGGTGTGCGTTACCCTGTGATGATTTCTGGCACCATTACTGACGCTTCTGGCCGTACGCTTTCGGGTCAAACAACCGAGGCTTTCTGGAATTCAGTGTCTCATGCGAATCCGATTTCTGTTGGCCTTAACTGTGCACTTGGCCCAAAAGATCTACGCCAATATGTGGAAGAGATTTCACGTGTTGCCGATGTGAATGTGTCTGCTCACCCTAATGCGGGCTTACCTAATGCCTTTGGTGAGTACGACGAAACCCCAGAAGAAATGCTTGAAGAGATGCAAGAGTGGGTTAACTCTGGCTTCCTTAATATTATTGGGGGCTGTTGTGGTACTGAGCCTTCGCATATTAAGGCCTTTGCAGATGCGGTGGCTAATGCCAAGCCAAGAGCCATTCCAGAGATTCCAAAAGCCTGTCGTTTATCCGGTCTAGAGCCTTTTAATATTGATGAGAACACCCTGTTCGTAAACGTGGGTGAGCGAACTAATGTGACTGGTTCTGCAATTTTCAAACGTCTGATTAAAGAGGGTGATTTTGACAGTGCCCTTACGGTTGCACGTCAACAGGTTGAAAATGGTGCTCAGATTATCGACATCAACATGGATGAAGGTATGTTGGATTCAGAAGCGGCCATGGTGCGCTTTTTGAAACTGATTGCTTCTGAGCCTGATATCTCTCGTGTGCCTATTATGTTGGACTCTTCTAAATGGGAAATTTTAGAAGCCGGCCTTAAGTGTATTCAAGGTAAGGGTGTTGTTAACTCCATCAGCATGAAAGAAGGGGTTGAAAACTTTACCGAACAAGCCCGTAAATTACGTAAATACGGTGCTGCCGTTATCGTCATGGCCTTTGATGAAGTGGGCCAAGCGGATACCCGTGAACGTAAAATTGAGATCTGCCGACGCTCTTATCAAATCTTGGTTGAGGAAGTGGGTTTTCCGCCAGAAGACATTATCTTTGACCCTAACATCTTTGCCATTGCAACCGGTATTGAAGAACACAACCGTTATGCCTTGGACTTTATTGAAGCAACCGGTGATATCAAGCGTGAATTACCCCATGCGCTTATTTCGGGAGGTGTGTCGAACGTTTCTTTCTCATTCCGTGGCAATAATCCCGTGCGTGAAGCCATCCATGCGGTGTTTTTATATCACGCCATTCAACAAGGGATGACAATGGGTATTGTCAATGCAGGCCAGTTAGCCTTGTACGATGATATTCCGGCTAAATTGCGAGATGCGGTTGAAGATGCGGTGTTAAACCGTACCGATAATGCCACCGATACCTTATTAGATATTGCGACCGAGTTTTTAGGAACGGGCTCTAACGACAATGAAGTGCAGGTGCAAGAATGGCGCTCTTTAGCGGTTAACGAACGTCTCAGTCATGCGCTTGTGAAAGGTATTACCGAATTTATTGATGAGGATACTGAGGAAGCTCGCCTTGCTCATACTCGACCATTAGAAGTCATTGAAGGGCCGTTAATGGATGGCATGGGCATAGTGGGCGACCTATTTGGCTCAGGTAAAATGTTCTTGCCTCAGGTGGTGAAGTCTGCCCGTGTGATGAAAAAAGCCGTTGCTTATCTCATGCCTTTTATCGAAGAGGAAAAAGCCCGTAATCAAGATATGGCCTCTTCAAGTAATGGCAAAATTGTCATGGCGACCGTGAAAGGGGATGTACACGATATCGGTAAAAATATCGTGGGTGTGGTACTTCAATGTAATAACTATGAAGTGATCGACCTAGGTGTCATGGTGCCTGCTGAGAAAATTTTACGAACAGCCCGTGAAGAAAATGCAAATTTAATAGGTTTGTCTGGTTTGATTACCCCTTCACTTGATGAAATGGTGCATGTGGCCAAAGAAATGGAACGTCAAGAGTTCGATATTCCGGTTCTAATTGGTGGGGCGACCACATCGAAAGCTCATACGGCGGTTAAAATAGAACAGGGTTATAAACGTAGCCAGGTGGTTCATGTGACCAATGCCTCACGAAGTGTGGGTGTCGCCTCTAATTTATTGAGTAAAGATACAGAGAAACGCCAAGCCTTTATTGATGATATTAAGCTAGATTACGAGAAAACCCGTAAGCGTTATAAAGAACGTAGTAAAGCGGGTCGTCGAGTATCATTGGATAAAGCACGTCAAAACAAAGCACCCATTGATTGGACCTTGCCAATTCCAAAACCTAAGAAATTAGGGGTAACTGTCTTCACTGAAAAAGATATCGATTTAGCAGAGCTTAAAAACTATATCGATTGGACCCCATTCTTTATGACGTGGGAGCTTGCGGGCGCTTACCCTCGAATTTTGACAGATGAAGTGGTTGGTGTTGAAGCCACCAAACTTTATAAAGATGCCTTGGTGATGTTGGATAAGGTTATTGATGAAAAGCTATTAGAAGCAAAAGCCATTGTGGGGATTTTCCCAGCGAACCAAGTCAATCATGATGATATCGAAATCTATACGGATGAAACCCGTAGCGAGGTCAAAGAAACCTTGTCTTTCTTACGTTTGCAAAATGAATTAACTGCCCCTGGTAAATACAATAACTGTTTAGCAGACTTTGTCGCGCCAAAAGAAACGGGTGTTGCTGATTACATGGGCGCCTTTGCCTGTGCGACCGGCTTTGGTATTGACCCGCTCGTTGCTGCCTATGAGGCGGATCATGATGACTATAACAGCATTATGATTAAGGCGATGGCAGATCGTCTGGCTGAAGCGTGCGCTGAATACCTACATGAAAAAGTACGTAAAGAGATCTGGGCTTATGTGCCTAATGAATCTTTAAGCAATGAAGAGCTCATTAAAGAGAAATACCAAGGTATGCGCCCAGCACCAGGTTATCCTGCTTGTCCTGATCATACGGAAAAAGATAAGTTATGGTCTTTGATGAATATTGAGGAAAATACAGGTATTAGCATCACTGAGAGCTATGCCATGTTGCCAACGGCAGCGGTAAGTGGCTGGTATTTTGCTAACCCTGAATCAAGTTATTTTGGTGTCGGTAAGATAGGCCCTGATCAGGTTGAAGATTATGCGAATCGTAAAGGCATGTCGAAGGATGATGCCGAGCGCTGGTTGGCACCAAATCTGGGTTATGATCCAGAAGATGATAAGGTGTAACCTTGCTCTCTGGTTCACTTGAAATAGAGGTTGCAGCCAGCCAAGATGAGGTCTGGCTGCAATTGGTTAATATCGAGCGTTATGGCCTTTGGTCACCGTCTGTTATGCATGTTGAAATTCCTGCCAGTGCGCCGACCTTATTATCAAGCCCAGTAAAGTTTACGTTAAATACCTTAAGTGGACGCCAGATAAGGCAAGGTAGGGTTGAGGAGTTAAGTGCGCCCAATCGGTTATATTTCAGTTTTACTCGGCCTTATTCTTGGTGGCTCTCAGAGTCTTGGTGTTTTAATCTCAGCTCTGATAAGAGAGGCAATACTAAGCTTGAGGTGGAGCTTAAATATAACGGCTGGATGAAAACACGTGCTTTTCATTTTGAGTACTTGCTTACTAAGGCCTTGCTAGAAGCGCATCTTATCGCCTTAAAAGAGACATTAGAAACCCTCGATTATGATGACAGTCTCGATGACATGAATTTTATGCCATAGCTCTTGTTCCATAACACTTGTTCCATAGCTCTTGTTACATAGCCCTTAAATAAAAGTGCCTATTAAAATGCTTGTTTAATGGACAATAAAATCCTTCAGTTAAACCTTAAAAATAGGTGATTAGATCATGTCTAAAGTGATTAAAGATCCAGAACAACATGCTAAACGCATGCAAAAAATTAAAATGCATGTGGATAAGCGTATTGCTAATGCTCAGCAAGATAAAGGCACCTTTGTCTTGTTAACGGGTAATGGTAAGGGCAAATCCAGTTCAGCCTTAGGTATGGTAGCAAGGGCGTTAGGCCATGGTATGAAAGTGGGCGTGGTACAGTTTTTAAAGGGAGACTGGGATACAGGTGAAATCAGTTTTTTCAAGGCTCAACCCAATGTAGATTGGTTTATTATGGACTCAGGTTTTACCTGGGAAACCCAAAATCGAGAACAAGATATCGCCTCTTCAAAAGCGGCTTGGTCGTCAGCCAAAGCCTTGTTAGAAGACGCAAGTTATGACCTTGTTGTATTGGATGAACTGACCTACCTTCTGCATTATGACTATCTAGAAGAAGATCAGGTGTTAGATGCCATCATGCAGCGACCCGATACTCAGCACCTTGTGATTACAGGTCGAGGCGCCTCTGATGCCTTGATGGAAATTGCCGATACAGTCAGTGACATCAAAGAAGTAAAACACGCCTTTAAGCGAGGGATCAAAGCGCAAAAAGGGCTGGAGTTTTAAATCTGAATTGATTTTATAGGTCCCTTTGATTCTTTTTAAAAAGCCGATAATGACGTTTCATTATCGGCTTTTTTGTTTTTGGGCAATTAGTTACTCGAAAATTAGCAACAACTTGCCTAGAAGTCGGGCCTTTGACGCTTAATTAGCGCTGATTGCAGCTTTATTACGCCTTGGTATAAATTTTGCCTTATTAGTGGCTGCTTTCGCCTTTCATTGTGTGCTTAACTCAGCGATGAAAGTGAACAAGCAAATTTTGATAGGCGTATGGATTGGGCGCTTTTTACTTTTTTGATTTATATGGAAATTACCCATGGCACTAAATAGCGGACTGCAATTTACCCTCACGGTAGAGGGCCTACCTGAGACGGCCTTTGTCGTCACTCAATTTAAAGGGCAAGAGTCCCTCTCACGTTTATTTCAGTTTGATGTGTCCTTGGCCAGTCGTGATGAAAAGATCACAGTAGACCAGGTATTAGATAAAAATGTCAGTTTGAGTGTCTGGCAAGATGGCTTTATAACTCAAAAATGGCAGGGTATTGCTCAAGCGTTTGAGCGAGGGGATACCGGGCTGCACCACAGTTTTTACCGCTTAGAAATGGTGCCGGCGTTTAAGCGTTCTACCCTTAGGCACAATAGCCGTATCTTTCAGCTTCAATCCGCACCAGAGATCATTGCCACATTATTAGAAGAAATGGGCATTACAGAGTACGCCTTTTCAACGGCAAGGGTATGTGAACAAAGAGAATACTGTGTTCAATATCGTGAAACTGATTTCGACTTTATCACTCGTCTCGCTGCTGAAGAAGGGCTTTTATACTACTTTAGCCACCTAGATGATAAGCATACTTTAGTTTTCAGTGATGACAGTCAAAACCTGCCAATTTTACCCCTGCCAGCAAGTTATAATGCCTTAGGAGGGGGGAAAGCCAATCAGCCCTATGTGCGCACATTCAAACGCTTTACCCAATCTGAAGTGTCTTCTGTGCAATTAAAAGACTATAGCTTTAAACGCCCTGAATACAGTTTCTTGCAGGAAACCATGGGCACAGAGCTAGAGGCTCAACAGCTTACCTACGAGCACTATGATTACCCAGGTCGTTATAAAAGTGATGATAGTGGTAAAGCCTTTGCTCAGTATCGAATTGATGCGTTACGAAGGGATGCCATCACCGCAAAAGGGGAGAGTAATCTGTCTCACCTAGTAAGTGGTCATAAGTTGACTCTGCTAGAGCACCCGCAAGATGAATGTAATCAAGACTGGTTAATTGTCAGCATAGAACACACAGGCACTCAGCCCCAAGCCTTAGAAGAAATGGGCGGTGAAGGGGCAACCACCTATAACAACCAGTTTGATGTGATTCCAGGTGCTCGCCAATGGCGCCCAGATGTGAATAGCAAACCCTGTGTCGATGGCCCGCAAATTGCGACGGTGGTTGGCCCTGCGGGTGAAGAAATTTATTGTGATGAATTTGGCCGTATCAAGGTGCAATTTAGCTGGGATAGACTAGGTCTAGCGGATGAGTTTTCTAGTTGTTGGATGCGGGTCTCTCAAGGTTGGGCAGGCGGCCAATATGGCATGCAAGCACTGCCTAGAGTCGGCCATGAAGTGATTGTTAGCTTTTTAGAAGGGGACCCTGATCAGCCCATAGTGACAGGGCGCACTTACAACGCCAATAACCAGCCTCCCTATGCCTTGCCAGAACATAAAAGTAAGACGGTGATTCGTACTCAATCTCACCAAGGGGAAGGCTTTAACGAGCTGAGTTTTGAAGACCAAGCGGAGCAAGAAGAAATCTACCTGCATGCGCAAAAGGATTTAAACCTTAAGGTACAAAACGATAGAAGCGAAACCATTCAACATGATCTGACTCAAACCGTCGGCAATGACAGGTTCGAGCAAGTTGGCTTGAATGACAACCTGACAGTAGAAGGTAACCAAACTGAGACCATCACAGGGGATCATAGTCAGCAGACCGATGCCTCTTTACACATTAAAATCACAGATAAACACCTTATCGAAACGGGGACGGATGTTACCTTAAAAGCGGGTACAAAGGTCGTCATCGAAGCGGGCGCTGAAATGTTATTAAGCGCGGGCGGCAGTACCGTCAAAATCGACGCCGCTGGGGTGAGCCTGTCAGGTGCGGCCATTAACCTAAACTCAGGCGGCGGCGCTGGCAGTGGCGCTGCATACGCTGGACAGCTAGCAGAATTACCTAAGTTCTTAGAACAAGCCGAAGTCATCGATCCCACTATGACAGCCCTTGAAAAAGGCACAGCCGTAGCAGGGGAAGCCAATGTACAAGACGTGGTGTTTGAAGCGGTAGAGGTTGAGTCTCCTGAGCTAGAAGCGGCCGCTATAGCTGCTGTGCCTGTGAAAGGGGCTGTTGGCGAAGTCATCGAAGAGAACGTCGCTGAAGAAGAGGCTCCAGAAGAAGAAAAGGATCATTTCAGAGCAATATTGTTACAAGATCAAAATGCTGAACCCTACGCTAATTGTCAGTGTGAAATTGACACAGGTACCGAGATAATCGAAACACAAACTGAAGCAGATGGAACCTTGTTTTTTGATTTTGATTTATCAATTAAAGAAGTAGATGTGAAATTTTGGCCTGAAGCAGACAATGATTTTTATCATCAAATGCATGTTTATCTAGAGGAGTTAGCGCCTGCAGAAGAACCAAAAGGCGTACAACAGCGTTTAGCAAATCTAGGGTATTTAGACAGCAAGATAGATGGATCAATTGGGCCACTAACTGAATCAAACATTAAAGCACTGCAATATGTTGCACAGTTAGATTTAAGTGGGGAGGCGGACGATGAGCTGCTAGCTTGGTTTGAAAGCGGTGATTATAAAGTCTAGACGCCAGCTCTTTTACCAAACTCATACAAGCTAGGGATAAAGCCCATTAAAGCGATAAATAGCCAGTAACTAATGGATTAATAACATGCTATCAGAACTTGAAAAATACTTACCCAACTTTGATTTAGAAAATAAACAAATCGCCCATGACAATGCGCTAATTGAGAAAATCAAAACAAAAGCAGACGAACTTGTTAAAGAAAATGAAGCGCAATACAACATTTTAGCCTTTAAAGCGCGCTCGCAGGTTGAACTACTAAAGCTAAGAGTGAAAGGGTTAGAGCAGTATATAAAAGATGCCATTTCTGAACATAAAAAGCATTCCTATCCTTACGATAACTATAAAGAAGACCTCGACTTTAACTTAGAGGAGCTTGAGGCTAGAAGAGAGCAATATGATGCCTTGTATCTAGATGAAAAGGTAAGCCTTATTTTTGAAGAAAGTGGGAGTATTTTAGCCCCTAATCAGTGGTCTTTAGACTTAGATAACTTAGGTGAACTGCCTGAGCCATTTGTCCCTAGATGCGTTAGAAGTGTACATACTCACAAAGAAACGCCAGATAAAAAAACCTTGGTGCAGTTCGAAAAATACTACAACTACAGCAATACCATATTTAGATATGCTGATGATGGCTCAGTCATTCATGATAGATTTGTCTTGTATTGGAAGAGTCATACCAAAGAAGCACTAGAAGCGCAGTCGAAAACCACTCATTCTTTTAGTCCTGACTATTTAAGAGCCGCTTATATTAAAAGTGGAGAAGCTCAATGCACCCATTTTAAAGAAACCACCTATAAAAATGACTTTGGCAATGTGCTTAAACGTAAGTATGAAGACTCAGAATTACGGGCGCAAAAGTTTGAATTGGTAAAACCTGTTTTAACAAAAGGGTTAATGGCAACCTCTGGGGTTCATAATGAATATGGACACAGTGATTCAATTATTAACCTTAATTCACCAACACACTTCCTTTTGTACCCCTTAGATCAAGGGCCATTTGTCACTAACAAACTAGATGATCTACCAGCAATAAAAGTCCCTGAGTCAGAAGGTATGGCTCAAAAAGTGACTTCCATTGTTTATGATGGGGGCGATGCGCCAGCACCTAAAGAAATTTACTTGCATTGCACCTTGCCAGAATGGAACTATCGCCTTAAAAAAGCACTCTCTGATGTAGAGCAGCAAACCAACGAATATAATTTAATGGTGTCGCCTCATTTAGAAAAAATGATGATAGCGCAGGAAATGAAATCGCTAGTCGATCTTCATGTTAAATTCCCTTACTTTGATTCCAATAATCTCTTTATAAATACTTCTAAAGTCAGCCGTAGAACAAAGCTAAGTGAGGCATTAGAAGATCTATACCGTGGAATTGATACTGTGGTTCACACTCCTAATGTCCTAAATGCACCCATTTCTGACTTAGCTTTAGCTAAGCAAGATCAAGAAAGCGCTGCAGGTAAGTTGTATCATCTCATCCGCTCCCCTGCCTTATTGGCAGAGTTGAAGCATTATGTTGAGCATATAGAGAGTAAAGAAATTGAACAAGGCACCATGGATGCAGGTCCCTACATGGAGAAAGAAGACAGGTGGCGTGAGATCTTTATCACTATTTCAAGGTGTTATGCGGCCCTGTCTCATTCTGAGCTTTATGGTGAAATGATCTGGGATGAAGATTTAGTTTATTCAATAGATTCGTTAAGTAAGTTATCAGGAGATAAGGTTGATGAGCAAATAAAAGAGTTATGGGAAAGTTTGTCAGATCCTGATGCAGATAGAAAACATACTGAGGAGGATTTTAAAGACGTTCCTGAATACCTCTTAGATCAATCAAGTAGTAATTTCATTGAAGATAATAGTTTACAAACAGAAATGTCTCTATCTTCTTATATTATAGGTCAGTATGAAGTTCTGGCTAAACCTTATTTAAATGCTTTAATTCCCAGTGCTGGCGCACCCTGTATTTTACAAGTGATACTTGGAAGTTATGATAGTTTTGTGAATAGTCATATTAAACAGGCGTTAAGAACGGATCTATCCTATCACATAAGAATGTTTAAAAATGTACTAGTTCTATTTTCTATACTAGATGGGCGAGACTCCATCACTAAATTAGATGTTGGTAGCTTTTTAAATATTTTTAAAGCGTTAATTGTCACTAAAGATATTAGCGCTTCGAATAAAAGAGGGCAGTATATAGTTTCTAAAATGATGGACTTTTTTGCTTCATTAGATGATGACATTAATTCTGGTAAAGGTACTGCGCACAAGTTTTATACGGGTATAAGCGAGCATAACAATAAGTTGGTTAGTTTAGGGGCAGCTTATGGCAAGGTGGTTTATGGGCTATTTAATTTTGCTTTGTCGATACAACAGCTTCAGGCTTTAGAAGAAAAGGCAGTAAAAGAAAACTGGAGCCAAGGTCGCTTACTTACAACGTATGCAGCCAGTACTGTTGAAGTGTTTCAAATGACAGGGTCAGCCGCGCAAAGTGTCTTTATGGTGGCAGCGAGAACCAATACGTTTAGCCATTTAAGGTCATCTTGGATGGTTAAACCAGAAGGGTTAAGCTCTTTACTAAATAAAACTGCGATGCTTACTGGGATATTGCAGGTTATAGTATCGAGTTTTGCAGCAGCAGATCACCTTAAATCAGGTGAATATAAAAAGTTATTTATTGATGGTTTAAATATTGTAGCTGGTAGCATGCTAGTTGCCTCACAAATTCTTAAGCTATTTGCATATCGCTTAGCCTTAGCTGGGGTGCTTTTAGTTGTTGGTAGTGTAATTAATATTGGTTTGTTAGCTTTGATGCTGGCAGAGTTGTGGCATTCAAAAAGTAAAAGTGCATCACAAAACCTATTAGAAGGTTATTGGCAAGAATTCTTGAAAGATAACTCTAAATTAACTCGATCAAAAGTAGAAGCTTACGGGTTAAAAGTATTGAATTACGATAAAGTTGATGACAGAGTGTATCAGATTGAAACAGATTTATTGTATGAGCGTGGTAAAGGTATAGAAATACTAACTGCTTATAATAAAGCGCCTTATGATGTTTATGTTGGTAATTTAGATAAGGTGGGTGTGGATAATAATGGCAACATTAAAGAGGCAAGAAATATAGGTTTTTGGAGCGATGAAGGTTTAACCAAAGAACCTGCTTTAATTGTCAATGATCTACATCGTCAAGACTTCTTTTTTGATAATGATAGTGTTTATCTTGGAAAGCTTTCTTGGCGAGCCATAGTGCCATTATTACAAATGGGCTATCAAGAATCAGATATTGAAGACATGGTAGAATTCCCTACTAGTTGGTTTAATAGTGCTTTTTTTGATGGAATGAAAAGCGTTGCCCAAGTTATTCAATATTACAATGAAGTTAAAGCTGGCGATGAAAAAAATATAGTACTGCCAAAATCCAAATGGAATAAAGCCTATTATGTGGACTCTCTTGAACAAGATGGGGAGGGTGAAAGTGCACAGCCCAAATCTATGCCTATCTATGTTTTAATGGAAAGAGGCACTTTTTTACCACCAGATCATAATCTATATTATCAGTCTGAAAAGTGGAATCATGATGCTTTTAAGCAAAAGAAGCATTTATACCTTATCGTGGAAAAATAATTTCTAGGTTTTAATTTTTTAGGAATTATAAATTAAGTAGAGGAAAGAGATGATTACAAGGATAAACCTAATAATTAACCTTAAAATCTTGGGGACTGGTAAGAAAATTAAAAAATCCATTCCGAACATTCGTAAATTCTTTTTTATGCTCTTAAGCCTTATACTTGGCTTAACTTGGCAGTTTAATGTCTATGCACAAGAGCTAGATTATTCAGATGAGTCAGGTAAGGCAGCTGAGATCATAAAAAACTCGAAGCAGTATCAGAATTTTTTAGCTTTACAAAAGAATATCGCCGAGGAAAATGGCGATAGAGTTAGAAAGTTCGAAGTTTTTGTTAACAACGTTAATGTTCGCATTGTACCAACTGATGATTCTATAACAGAGGTTACCTATAATGGTTATCCTAGAATAAATTTATTTAGAAAAAATGCTTATGATTATGTGTTTCAAAGAAATGATTCAATTATTTTAAACGAAAAAGGAAGTTTTGAATTTATTAACTTAAAACCAATTTATGATGGTGAAATAAAAAAATTAATTTCTTTTTTTAAAAAAATTGAAAGTTTAAAAGGTTTTTCAATAGAGGAAGATTCATACGAATTAAAAGAATTAGATTTACACGGGTTTTCTAATGTTAAATATTTGAGATTATATAAAGTAAGTTATGAAAGTATAAAAATACCAGAAAAAAATTCGATTAAAGATTTTAAAGTAGCCTTTTCTAAAGTGAAAAATATTGAAGGTATTGGTTTTTTGAAACATTTAGAAAACCTTAACTTAATAAGAGTTAAGGTTAGTGATTTAAATGGACTAGAATATAGTAAAGATCTTAAACGAATAGATATTGGAGCGCCAAAAGAAAAAGGATTTCATATTGAAAATATTCCCGACTTATCTAATTTTAGTAAACTTGAATTGCTTATATTTAATTCAAAGTATACAAAAGGTGTTGATGGTATTGAAAATTTACATAACTTGAAAAGATTACATGTAGGGAGCGAATTTAATTACGAAGGAATAGATTTTCCTGATAGTTTAGAGTATTTGCATTTGGCAGGGTTGGAAAATAATAAAATGCCGAATTTGTTTGGAAATAATAAATTGAAAGAGCTTGGTATTGCTAGAACAAGTATTAGTAAAGTTGAGGGTTTTTCAGATTTAAAGAAACTAGAAAAACTTAATTTGGTAAGCAATGAAATTAAAGAGATTTCTGACCTGGATAGTCTAAAAAGTTTGAAAATTCTTAGCTTATCTGGTAATCGTATAAGAAGTATTGAAAATATAGAAAAGCTAAATTTACTTGAAGAACTTGATTTAAGTTATAACATGATCGAAAGTACAAAAGGATTGAGTAAAAACTTAAATTTGAAAAGAGTAAATTTGGAAAATAATAAAATCAAGAAAGTTGAAGATGTAAATAACTTAACTAACCTGATTGTATTAGATCTAGTATTTAACCCAATTGAAGAATTTGATTATAGCACCGTTAATAATTTAACGAATACTAAAATTAGACTTTCAGATACACCAGTTGGCGATGCTATGACTAAGGCTGAAAAGAAGAAATATCGTAAATTAAATAAAATGCTTTTCTTTTAAAAATCAATTTCAAATTAGCCCGACCTGTTTCGGGCTTTTTTATGGTTTTTATCTGTGCATAAATGAGCTAAATAAAGGGAAATTATGAATTTAGGGACAAGCCTAAAAGACAATAATCTTGCAGAGTTAAGTTCAGGTAAGGGTTATAAAAAATCCATGTCGAACATTCGTAAATCATTTTTCATACTCTTAAGCCTTATGCTTGGCTTAACTTGGCAGTTTAATGCCTATGCACAAGAGCTAGATTATGCCGATAAATCAGGTAAGGCAGCTGAGATCATAAAAAACTCGAAGCAGTATCAAGCTTTTTTAGCTTTGCAGAAGAAGATTGCTGAGAAAAATGGGGATAGAGTTAGAAAATTTAGAATAGTAGTTGATGGTGTTAACGGAAAGGAATTTTATCGAGAGTTTAATGAAATAACAAAAAAGGAAAGCTACTACCCATATATAGAAATGAAAAACAATAAATCCATAGAGCTACTTAAGGATTTTTTATATTTAAATTTTGATGGAACTATTAAATATATTAACTTATCACCTAAATATAAAACAGAATTAAATAGAGTTATAGGTTTTTTTAAAAACAAAAAAGAATTGTTAGGTTTTTCTTCTTCGCCTTCTTTTGGTAATGATTTTCATTATGAAAAATTAGACTTTACAAGCTTCAGGAATATTAAATATTTACATTTGAATGATGTTGATATCGAAAAGTTGTATCTTCCAAAAGTAAGTGATTTAGAGTCTATTAGATTATATAGTACAAATACTAAAAGAATAATAAACTTAGATAAAAGTGAAAGTCTTAAAAATTTTGAAGTAAAGGGTCTGATTTTAAATGATTTTAGTCTCTTAGAAAAATCTAAAAAACTTAAGCAATTGGATATTTTGAATTCTAAAGATTCAACTTTAAAAATACCAAATTTATTCAATTATAAAAAACTACAGTATCTATCTATTATCTCAAAAAGCATTGAGCCCTTTATAGGGATTTCTGATTTGTTAGAGTTAAAGTTTTTATATGTAAATTCAAATTACAAGTTCAATGATATAAGGTTTCCGAATAAAATCGAAGAAATTTACTTGTCTGGCATTGAAAATATTAAAATACCCAATTTAAAAAATAATAAAAAATTAAGAGAGTTAGGTATAACAAGAACAAAAATAAAAAAAATTGAAGGACTGGATAGCCTTAATTATTTAGAGACTCTTAATTTAGTAAGTAATGATATTGAAGAAATTTCAGGTCTAAATAATCTTATTAATCTTAAAGTGCTAAATTTATCTGGAAATAAAATAAAAAGAGTTGAAGGTTTGTCAATGCTAAAAAATGTTGAAAAAATAAACCTAAAATATAATAAAATATAATAAAATAAAGAAAATTGAAGGTTTTGATAATCTTCCAAATTTAAAAGAAATTTTGCTAAGTTATAATGAGATTGAAAAGGTCGAAGATGTTAATAAACTTGAAGGAATAGAGTTGTTATCTTTGTTTGAAAACCCTATTGAAGCTTTTGATTACTCAGAAGTTGAGAAGCTTAATCAAACCAAAATTCTTCTTTACGATACACCTGTAGGCGATGCTATGACTAAGGCTGAAAAGAAGAAATATCGTAAATTGAATAGACAGCTTGGTTTTTAATGTTTCATATTGTAAGTTTAGCCCGATCAGTATAGGGCTTTTTTTGAATTTTATCTGTGCATAAATGAGCTAAATAAAGAAAAATGATGAATTTAGGAACAAGCCTAAAAGACAATAATCTTGCAGAGTTAAGTTCAGGTAAGGGTTTTAAAAAATCCATGTCGAACATTCGTAAATCATTTTTTATGCTCTTAAGCCTTATGCTTGGCTTAACTTGGCAATTTAATGCCTATGCACAAGAGCTGGATTATGCCGATAAATCAGGTAAGGCGGCTGAGATCATAAAAAAATCTAAACAGTATCAGGATTTTTTAGCTTTTCAGGAGAAAATTGCACAGGAAAATGGTGATAGGGTTAGAAAGTTTGAGACTTTTGTTGATGGTTATAATACAAACTTGATAAACACTACCGATGATTTGAGCGATATTGTTTATGGGGCGTTTCCTAATATTAATATACATAGAAAAACTAAAATAAAAAATTTTGAATTTTTAGAAAATTATGTTGTTTTAAATGATTCTGGAAATGTTACTTATTTAAGCGTTTCTCCTAAATATAGTTTTGAAATTAAATATGTAATTGAAAATTTTAATGCTTTAAAAGGACTTTCTATAAGAAATGATAACTCAGGTTTGGCTGTTTTAGATTTAAAAAAATTAAAAAATGTAAGCTATGTTAAAATTCACAAGTCTAAATATAAGAAATTGATATTACCATCAGAGAATGAAATTGTTAGTTTGGAAATTCTTTTCACTCCAATAAATGAAATTTCAAACCTGAAATCAATGACTTCTTTGCAAAACCTAGTTCTCGACGGAGTTAAAATAAAAAGCTTAAATGAATTAACTGAGAACTCGTATTTACAAAGAATGGATATAATTAGTAGCAGCAACTCTATTAAAGAAATTCCTGACTTATCTGGTTTTATAAATCTTGTTTATTTGACTTTTAACTCGAAAAATATTGAAGAAATTAAAAACATTAGTTCTTTAAAGAGTCTTAAAAGACTTTCTGTGGGTTCATCTTTTAATTTTCAAGAAATTGATTTTCCTGATTCTTTAGTACATTTACAATTAGCTGGTATGCAAAATACTAGAATGCCTAACTTAAAAGGAAATATAAATTTAAAGGATTTAACAATTTCAAGAACAAGAATAAGAAGCATTGAAAGACTTGAAGAACTTGAAAAACTTAATCTTATTAAAAATGAGATTTCAGAAATCTCAGGATTAAATAACCTTAAAAATCTTAAAGTTTTAAATCTTTTAGGTAATGGTATTATGAAAATACAAGGGCTATCTAAATTGGTTGGTCTAGAGAAAATAAATCTTCAATATAATAAAATAGAAAAAATTGAAGGTTTTGAAAATTTGCCTAATTTGGAAAGTGTTTTGCTGGGATATAATGAAATTAAAGAAATAGACGCGATTAATTTTATGACTTGGCTAGATGTTCTTTCTTTGAATAATAATCCAATTGATACCTTTGACTATCAATCGATAGTGGGCTTAGAAAATACCAAGCTCATTATTAGGGACACACCTCTTTCTGATGTTTTGACCGACGAAGAAAAAGAAAAATATTATGATACGCATAGATATCTAAGGTTTTAATTTCATTATTAAAAAAGCCCGACCTGTTTCGGGCTTTTTTATGAAGTTGTACTGAAACCGTTTTAAGCTGAGTTTGATTTTAAGTTAATTTTAAAAATGGATGTTTAATGGAATACACTAAGGATAAAATTAAGGTCAGTGATTTGCCTTGTAAAATAAGAATTGCCCTCCCACCAAAACCAGGTTCGTTTTTAGACCTTGCTCTAACAGGCGTGTTTGTATTTATTGTTGGCACTATATTTGTGATCTTTGGACCTTTTCCAGGTCCTGATTTTTTTGTGAGTTTACAGAGCTATCCTGGATCTTTAAGCATAATAGGATGCTTCATTGTTATGTCATCTTTTTACCTTGAGAATGTTGCAAAAAAAATCTATTCAAAAAGAATACAAAAAACTGTTAACGAGATGATTGATTTAAACGATTCAGATATGCCTGAGTCTATGAAATTAAATATTGAATCATATAAAAAATATGGTGAGTTCTTTGAACTGTCATTAGTTCATAAATCAGTAGAGGAAAAGCTGGTTATATAGAAAACGTAAATGACGTTTTTATACCCAGTCTTTATCTAAGACTGGGTTGTTTTATTGACATCTAGTTTAGCTATTTATCACAGGCAGTTTTGGCCAAGCACGTTTGTGTAGAAGCTCGCAGCCTGTTTCAGTGATGAGAATGTTTTCTTCATGCACCATCATTTTTCCTGGTGCAAAGGTCATCCCAGGCTCAAGTGTGAGTATCATGCCGGCTTCTAAAGTCACGTCACCGTTTTCGACATTAGAGGGCCACTCAGTGAGCTGCATACCTAATCCGTGACCCATACGGCCCACATCGTTACCCAGTGCGCCGGCATTTTCGAGTACATTCCACATGGCTTGCCAGACATCTCCCGTGGTTTTGCCTGCGCTCGCCGTTTCTAGCCCTGCTTCTGTGGAAGCGTAAACAGCCTCGTAAGCATAATGGGTGTGTTTATCGACTTGGCCAAAGGCATAGTTGCGATCAAAGTCACTAAAGTAGCCATCAAAATTCGCACCTGTATCTATGATCAATACATCTCCTTGGGTGAGAATACGATCCGTTGGCCCCATGATGATATTGTCGTATCCATTTTGACCGGATGCGGAGATAAGGTAAGGGCAAGTATCAGCGCCAAGACGAAGCATTTCTAATTGCATGGCTTTACAGGCTTGTCTTTCTGTCATGCCTGCTTTTAGGTTCTCAAGTAGATAATCAAAGCCTGCAGCCGTAACTTCACAAGCAAAGCGGGTTTTGGCAACCTCAGCAGGGGATTTAACACTGCGCACTTGTCTAATTAAGCCGTTAATGTCTTGTATTTGATGACGTCCAACACTTTGGTTTAATGAACGCTTTAAAGACTGGTAGTTATCAGCAGGCATACGCAGGTGTGTTTCTGGGCCAAGCATGGCACCAATTTGAAAACTGGTGTTTGATACTTCTATCAAGGTATCTCTTAGTAAGCTGATACCGTCATCTTCAGGCCTTGGAGAGGGCCAACATCTGACATCCTCTATCCAAGTTTCATCAAAGCCTGCTTTACCAATTTCTGGCACCACAGCAATTGGCTTGCCTGTCACTGGAATGACTAAAAACCAAGGCCTTGTTGGGCTTTCCCAAAATTGAGACTTAAAACCGCTGAAGTAACGAAACTCAGGCTCAGTGGTTAAAAATAGGGCGTCAATATTTTGTTTAGCCATTAAAGCTTGAAGCCTTTCGGTTCTTTGTTCAAATTCGACTTGATCAAAACCCCGTGGTGGTGCAATTAGTTCTGTCTTCATGATTCGTTTTATTCTCTGTGTTAAATGGGCTAAATTGGCTTATGTATGAGTCAGTCAGAAAATGCCAGATCCCGTAATAATAGGGCAATATCAGGGAAGTAAATCAATAAGGCCGACATGGTAAATAAGATAAGTATGAAGGGTAATGTCCCTCTAATCACTTCCATATAGGGCTTATTGAAAATAGCAATAGCAGTGAAAATATCACAACCAAAAGGAGGTGTGGCGGACCCAATGGCCATTTGTAAGGTAATCATGACACCTACAAGCACAGGGTCTAAACCGGCAGCATCTACGATAGGGACAAAGATAGGTGTCAGAATGACGAGTACGACGAGTGAATCTACAAACATGCAGCCCACAAAAAAGCTTAAGGCAATCACAAAGAGAATATACTCTTTAGAGGCATCTTCAAGGTTAAGTGGTGCCAGTAAGTCTTGTGGGATTTGCTCAAATGAAATGTACCAAGAAAAAGCTTGCCCCATCCCCACAAGGATGAAAACCACCGCGGTAATTAAACCCGTACTTAAAGCCGCATCAATCACATCTTTTAAGCTAAGCTGACGATAAATAAAGCACTCAACTATGATGGCATAAAGCACCGAAAAAGATGCCGCTTCCGTTGGTGTTACCGCGCCAGAGTAAATACCACCGACAATCAAAGCAGGGAACCCCAGTGGAATCAGTGCTTTTTTAAAGGCAGTGACTCTCTCTTTAAGTGTCGCTTTTTCAACTAAGCGAATGCTGTCCCCTTGCAAGACGCTATAAAAATAGCAATAAGCTGAGAACATGATTGCCAACAAAATGCCTGGTCCAATCCCGGCAATAAAGAGCTCGCCCACACTGGTATTGGCCAAGGTGCCATACAGGATCAAACCTATGCTGGGTGGTATCAAAAAGGCAATGTCACTGGCATTGATAATCAGCGCCATGACAAAACTGTCTTTATAGCCTGCCTGTAATAATCGTGGACGCATGATCTGGCCGACAGAAACCACAGTCGCCTGTGTCGAGCCTGAAACAGAGCCAAACAAGGTGCAGCTAATACAAGCTGTAATAGGTAAGCCGCCACGTAAATGGCCGATAAAGGCTTGAATTAAACCTAATAGATTATTGGCCGTATGACCGCGTGTCATAATATCGGCTGCCAAAATAAACATGGGTACGGCAATCAAGGCATTAGGGGAAATACCTGTGATCATTTGTTGAATGATGACACCAGTATCTATGCCTGAAAAGTGGATTAAGCCAATCAAGGCACCAACCGCGAGTGGCACCACCATAGGAAAACTTAAGAATAATAAAATAACCATGCTTGCCACGAGTGTGAAAGTGACAACATAGATGTCTAATTCACCGGCAATAATGTCTGAAAAAAACTCGATAAATGAACTCATAAAAGGGTACTCATTAAACCTTAAAAAAGTTGATAACCTGATGTGTATTGTTTGGGCTAGATATCAACTGTGTCGTGAGATAAGTAAATCTCCTTATGGGTAAGGTTCATAAAGAAGGCAATCATGTATTGAAGTCCTGCCATGGCTAAGCCAATTGGGATGATGGAAAACACCCAATAAACGGGGATTTGTAAGGCGGGGCTTAAACGATTTAGGTCTTTTACTTCCATCACATAGAGACAGGCTTTATAAGAAAGGTAAAACATTAATAGGCCTGTTGTGATAGCAATTAATGTGGCAATGAACTTTCTGGCAGGGAAATTAAGCGAGTCATATAAGGCTGTCATGCGAATATTACGGCCTTTTCTAACCGCGTAAGCAAAGCCTATAAAGGTAATCGCAACAATTAAAAATTGGTTGAGTTCTTCCGAAAAGAAGAGGCTCTTTCCAAATGCATAACGGCCAATTGCGTTCGCAGTAGAGTTGGCCATCATCAGCAGAATAGATGAAAAAACAATGGTTTTTTCGATGGTTTCAGTAACACGGCTGATGTGAAAGAGGATTTTTTTCATAAGAACACACCTTAATAAAGCAGTAAAAGCAAATGCTTAGACCTAACCTTTGTCTTGACGTAAAGGGTTAGGCCTAAGGCTTGGGGTATTACATAGAGGCGTCGTTTACTTCTTTAATTAAGCTTTGAAGTATCTTCTTCGCGCCGGCACGGGCTTCTGCTTTATCGCTAGCTTGGTAAGCATTTTCAACCACATTGTAGTAAGTCTCATGTAGATTTGTGCTCAGTGCTTTGAAACGAGCGCGTTCATCTGCATTAAGGGTTACAACCTGCATGTCAGGACGTTCAGCCATGATTTTCTTCATGTTTTCAGCATTGATTTTAAGCTGGTAATCATGGGCGGCTTGCTCTGCAACCTTAATGGCTTTACGAACCATGGCTTGTTTATCACTTGAAAGGCCATTGAACCATTTGCTGTTAGTTGACACTGTGCCTACGTAAGGTTGTTGACCTGGCAGCATTAGGTAATCTTGTACTTCATGCCATTTGGCGTTGTATACGAAGTAAATAGGGTTAACCATGCCATCCACGGTTTTAAGTTGAAGTGCACCATAGACTTCGCCCCAAGATAAAGGTGTGGGTGTTGCACCAAAGGCTTTATAGGTTTCAACTGGGATCGTTGAGGTGAAAGTACGAATTTTCTGTCCTGCAAAATCTTCTGGGCTACGAATTGGCTTATTCGCTCCCCATACCATTTCACCTTCAGATATCATGGTCAGTAGCTTCAAGTTTACGCGCTCAAATTTATCAGCAAGGTCTTGATAAATGGTTTTACTGCCCGTTAATACTTCACGCACAACGTCTGTTTCTGTGCCCATTACATAAGGTACGCTAAGCGCTTGTACTTCAGGGACATAAGAACCCAGGTGCCCAGTACCCACAGAGACAAATTGCACCGTGCCCTTAGCAGTGAGCTCAACAATGTCATTCTCTGTGCCAAGCTGGCCGTAGTAATAAACTTTGACGCGAATATCACCATCGGATTCTTTTTTGATCGTTTTAGCAAAGGTTTGTGCAAAGATATCTTGCACATCTTTTTTATCTTCTTCTGAGGCAAACTTCCAAGTTTCTGCGCTAGCACCCATGCTAATGCCCATTGCCAGTAATGTAGTTAATAGTTTTTTCATGTGAATTTCCTTAGATTTTATTGTTAGAGTTAAGGTTTGCTTGATTGATTTTTGCCTTTAGATAGCCAAATTAGGCCAATTGATCCGAGACCAGCTGTACCCAGTATTGAGCGCCAAAGCCTAGAATATTGTCGTTAAAGTCGTAATTAGGGTTATGAAGTGCACAGCCACCAACGGATTCCACCCCATTGCCGATAAGGGCGTAACAGCCTGGTTTAACCCTTAACATGCTGGAGAAATCTTCTGAAATCGTAAGGGGTAAGCAATCTGGGTCGACATTGTCTTTGCCAAATACTTTGTTCGCAGCCGCAATAGCATGCTGGGTTTGAACTGGATTGTTCACCGTTGGGTAAAATGCATTGCTAAAGGTGAATTCATATTGCGCACCCGCTGCATGACAAATACCAGAAACAATGCGTTCCATGCTCTCTTCAATTTTGGCAAGGCTTGCCTCACTAAAGCAGCGGCAGTCACCTTTAATAGTGACTTTTGATGGGATGACATTGACTGTGCCATTGGTGAGAAACTCTGTGGCAGACACAACCGCGGTTTCTTCAATGGCGTTGAGGTTACGTGAGACGATGGTTTGAAGCCCTAAAATGACTTGAGAACCCACTACAATCGGATCAACGCCTTTATGTGGCATAGCCGCAT
This sequence comes from Marinomonas sp. MED121, assembly GCF_000153025.1. Lineage (GTDB taxonomy): Bacteria > Pseudomonadota > Gammaproteobacteria > Pseudomonadales > Marinomonadaceae > Marinomonas. The sequence goes on along the minus strand of NZ_CH672429.1, from coordinate 81,899 downwards.
GACCACCTATGCCATTTATGACAATTTCAAAACTGGTTTCACTGGCCATTAAAGAGCCGGGTCTCACAATATATTTACCTTCAGCGAGCCCCGGCATATTGTGTAACCCATAAACCGCATCAATCTGAAAGCGTTCAAACAGGCCATCATCTATCATGGCTTGTGCACCTTCGCCATGCTCTTCATCCGGCTGAAAGATAAAGTAAACCGTACCGTTAAAATCTTTGTTTTGAGCAAGATAACTGGCTGCGCCTAATAACATGGCAGAGTGTCCATCATGGCCGCAGGCGTGCATTTTTCCTTGGTGCATTGAGCAGTGAGCGAAGGTGTTTTCTTCATTGATAAAAAGGGCATCCATATCAGCCCTAAGGCCTATGCTCTTTTGGCCATCACCACTTCTTAACACGGCGATTATGCCTTGTTTGCCAATATGACGAATGACTTCAAGGCCAAAGCTTTCTAACTTTTCTGCAATAAAATCAGCTGTTAATGGTAGGTCAAAGCCACATTCAGGAAAGCTATGCATGTGGCGACGCCATTGGGTCATTTGTTGTATGAGTTGTGGATCTAAGGACATATCTAAACTTCTCTTTTCTAATCAGGGTTAAGCTTGTTTAAAGGTGTTTTTGTAACAGTAAGCGGCCAAATCCAGTGACTCGCTTAGGGTATTGCAGTAACTGTAAGCTGTGCCAAGTTAAAGCTTGATTGCTGCTAATCACAGGGATCTTGAGTTTGGCTTCTAACGTGTCTAGCACTAACGAGGCGCGTAATGCGGTGCAGGAGATAAACATGAGATCTGCCTCTTCATCGCATGTAGCGAGAGCGGCATCTTGAATATCCTGTGCTGTGATATAAGTCATGGCTGTATCATCTTCAAAGCCAAACCCTGCAATACTGAGTACTTCGTATCCTTGGTTACTGAAAAAATCGGCAACTTCTTGGTTAACGGCTTCGGTATAAGGGGTAAGAATCGATATTTTTTTTGCTTTGAATTGATCGAATGCCGCTAAGGCAGAGGTGACAGGGTTAGTCACTGGCACATTTGGTTGTACCTGTTGAATTAGCTGAGTAATGCGCTCTACACCTATGGCGATAGTGCCAGAGGTGCAGGCATACATAATGGCATCAAGTTGCGTACCGGGTAATAGTGTGGCCGCCGTCTCTGTGATGCCGGGTGCCATGGTGCGCAGATTCTCAATCGTCAAAGGGTTGATGTTTTTGACGCGGCTGGTAAAAAATTGCACATCATCTGGATACATACGAGACAGATCCATTTCGATATTGAAGTCTGTTGCTAACGCAATCACACCGATACGTCCTGCTGGAGCGAGGCGTTCTAAAGGTTGCTGATGCTGTACATTGAATATTTTCATCATGCTCTCTTATCGATTTTGGATCCTTGGTATGGCCTATGAACAGCAAGTTAAACCTTGTATTTGCTCTGCGGCTAAGTCATGTATCCATGCTACGCCTTTGAAATGCGGAATTTCATGCAATAATGAGGGCAGGATGAAGAACCGCCGCAAAATTTTGATAAAAATGCGTGAAAACTCTCGTCACAATTCTTCACTATGAAAGCTTTCTTTAATCCTATAAATAGAAGGCGCTTGAGCTGAGCTTCTATTGAAACCAAATTTTGAAACCAAGTGGGTGGTGTGATTTATGAGTGACCTTCAATCAACAAGCTATGATGCATTCGATGCGAAAATTCTTGATATTATCCAAGCTTCAAATCGAGCCACTTCAGAGCAAATTGCTGAGCAAGTCGGCTTGTCTGCTGCTGCCGTTCAAAGGCGAATGAAGCGTATGCGAGAGCAAAACATTATCAGTGCCGATGTGGCGTTAGTGAACCCAAAAGCAGTGGGGCGTGCGGTCACCTTGATTGTGCAGGTCACTTTAGAAAGAGAAAGGTTGGATCTGTTGGATACCTTTAAAAAGGAAATGAAACGTCACCCTTATGTGCAGCAATGTTATTACGTAACAGGCAGCGCCGATTTCATTTTAGTGGTCACAGCAAAAGATATGGCAGATTACGAAGCTTTTACTCGCGATGTGTTTTTTGAAAACTTAAACATTCGCCATTTTGAAACAAATGTGGTCATGGACCCGGTAAAAGTGGGGTTATCTGTGCCATTGGTGATTTGAACGAATAGTGATTTATACTTGTAATTATTTGGTTTTAAAGTGTTTTTATCTTTAAAATTCCAAGTATATAGTTTATTTATAGTGGATATTTTTTATATTTATTTTACTCAATAAAAGAGGATGAAAATTCATTTTAGCTGGTTTTTTAAATAGGGTAATTTGAGGGTTCATTAAGACAAGTTTAAGTCTCTTAAATGGCTTTGGGCTCTATTACTTTTATGTATTTAATAAGAGGACGCTCCCTTGGTTTGATTAACTTGGTGAGAGTCGTCTTAAGATAAAAGTGTTTTGTGGCGAATGTTTTAATGGTTTAAAGGATACCCTGAGACGATTGAGTATGAGGGGGTCTAATCATCAAATTTTAGCAAAACTCATATTTAAAAAAGGGCAAAATAATGAAAAAACCCGTACGTATTGCTGTCACTGGTGCTGCTGGGGCAATCAGCAGTTCTTTATTGTTTCGTGTCGCCGCTGGCGAAATGTTTGGCACGGATCAGCCTGTTATTTTACAGCTTATTGAAGTGCCCCAGGCAATGGAGCAATTACGTGGTTTAGCGATGGAGTTAGAGGATTGTGCTTTACCTTTGCTGCACACCATTCGAATTTTTGATAACCCTGAAGCGGGTTTTGAAAACGCCCATTATGCGATTTTAATCGGTGCTCGCCCGCGCTCTGCAGGTATGGAGCGTAACGACCTATTAACGGCCAATGCCGAAATATTTGAGCGCCAAGGTAAAGCATTAAACGAAACCGCAGCACGTGATGTAAAAGTCTTGGTGGTGGGTAACCCTGCCAATACTAACGCTCTGATTGCTAGTCGAAATGCTCCTGATTTAAGTCCGACACAATTTACCGCCATGACACGTTTAGATCACAATAGAACCAAAGGGATGGTCGCAAATTATTTAGGGGTTAATGCTGAAGAGATTCATAAGGTGATCATTTGGGGTAACCATTCATCGACTCAGTATCCGGATTTAAATCAAGCCAGGATCTTTGGCGATGCAGTTCTTGGTCAGCTAGATACCTCTTTTTATCGGGATGAGTTAATTCCTCGTATTCAGCAAAGGGGGAGTGAAATTATTAAAGCCCGTGGCCACTCATCGGCCGCTTCAGCCGCTCAAGCGATTATCGATCACATGCGAGATTGGGCATTAGGGACAGCAGAGGATGAATTGGTCAGCATGGCGATTGTCAGTGACGGTAGTTATGGCATCGAAAAAGGGATTTTTTACTCTTTCCCTGTGCGTTGTCGTTATGGCCGTTATCAGATAGTGACAGGACTTGAGCTTTCTGACTTTAGTAAAGAGAGAATGAAAATTACAGAAGCTGAGCTATTGGACGAAAAAGCCTCGGTGAATCATTTACTGCCTAAAGGTACAGAAGAGTCTCATTCCAACCTCACCATTTGTTTGCGCTCTGGGAAGACCTTGGTAGGAGACGGTTTGTTAAAATCAGGTTCAGCTGTGTTGGAAACTAACCGCCTTTTATAAAAGGTTTTTTAAGCAAAAGACAAACCCATTAAAGGCCTGTTATTGGATTGATAGCAGGCTTTTTTTATTGGCAATTAGCCTGTGCTGTCCTATTAAAATCATTAGGGCATTTAGCCTTCTAAAATGGTTAACGAGAATTCTTATATAAAATATAAATATCTCAATTTCACATTATAAAACATACGTTTCACTCTGTGGTGCTTTCCTGTATTCTCATCTCAATTGAATGTGTAAGACGATTCACTTATTTAGTTATTTAGATTTGCCTGTTGAGGGGAGAATAATGAAAAAGCCCGTTTGTATTGCTGTTACAGGTGCCTCTGGTGGCATTAGTAGTTCACTCTTATTTCGTTTGGCTGCAGGGGAGATGCTTGGCAGAGACCAGCCTCTTATATTGCAGCTGGTGGAAGTCTCACAAGCAATGACATCTCTAGCTGGATTAGCCCTTGAATTGGAAGATTGTGCTTTACCTCTGTTGCAAGATATCCGTATTTTTGATAACCCTGAAGAGGGTTTTAATGGGGCGGACTACGCCATTTTGATTGGCGCTCGACCAAGAAGTGCGGGTATGGAACGTAATGATCTATTAACGGCTAATGCGCAAATTTTTGAGCGTCAGGGAAAAGCGCTAAATGACTTTGCAAGCCCAGATGTGAAAGTGCTGGTGGTGGGTAATCCTGCGAATACGAATGCCTTAATTGCCTCACGTAATGCACCTGATTTAGATCCAAAACAATTTAGCGCTTTAACAAGGCTTGATCATAATCGGACCAAAGGCTTGGTGGCAAAACATCTTGGTGTAACCGCTGAAGCGGTTGAAAATGTGATTATTTGGGGCAATCATTCTTCGACTCAATACCCTGATTTAAACCAAGCACAAGCAGCGGGTAAATCGGTTTTAAATCAAATTGATGAGTCATATTATCATCATGAATTAATCCCTAAAATTCAGCAACGCGGCAGTGAAATCATTAAAGCCCGTGGCCACTCTTCAGCGGCCTCAGCGGCACAAGCAATTATCGATCATATGCATGATTGGGCCTTGGGCACTCAAAATGATGACATTGTCAGTATGGCCACCTTTAGTGATGGTAGTTATGGGATTGAAAAAGGCTTGTTTTATTCATTTCCTATGCAATGTCATGATGGCGTGTGTGAGATAAAACAGGGGTTGGCGTTAAGTGAGTTTAGTAAAGCGCGCATGTTAGAAACACAGCAAGAATTGATGGCAGAAAGGGCGAGTATTAACCACCTTTTACCCTAATAAATACCACTCGCAAAACTTATATGAAACCCAATTAAAGCCACTTTAATTGGGTTTATTTTTGCCTGTGAATCCTCACCATAAATGTTAAGGAACCTGCGAATAAGTCCTCCCGCCTCAGCGTGTGGATAAAAGCAACTAGATTTATGGCGAGGGGCGCAACTTAATAGTTATTCTATTGATAAGGTCCTCAACTTAAAGATAGGGCTTTTAGACCACGCCCTTCGGGTCTTTCAGAAAAAATGTCACTCTTCGTTGTCCCTTCTTGAAAGGTACCTACATTACTTCAAAGTGACGCCTTGTTTGACTCTTTTTCTGATAAGACTGAGAAGAGGTGACTTAATCGCAGGTTCCTTAAGTCATTGTTGAAAGGCCTTCTTAGGCAATAACTTACTCAGCTTTTAGCAATAGTTTGCCTAATGGCATGCTTTATTATTGAAAGCTTAGTCATTTCAAGCCTTTACCCTCTCTGGCCTAATATTTGCTTTATATGCCTGCTTCGCCATGTATGTGGCGCTAACCTAAATAATTGGGCTCATTGCTCAGAAAATAATAAGCATCAGGACGATGAGCTTATTATCTATTAAAGATTAAATGGATTGATGTCATGGCACAGCAAACTGGATTGCAATTTACCCTTAATGTTGAAGGCTTAGCAGAAAATGCGTTTGTTGTGACTGCATTTACTGGTGAAGAGTCTCTCTCCCTTCCTTTCAATTTCAATGTCAGTTTGGCAAGTCGTGTGGAGACGATAACAGCACAAGATGTGGTTGATAAAAATGTGTGCTTAAGTGTTTATCAAGACGGTGTTGCTCAGCAAGTATGGCATGGTGTTGTTAAAGGGTTTGAGCAAGGTGACACGGGACATCATCATACGTTTTATCGTTTAGCCATGGTGCCAGCGTTAAGCCGTTTGGCCTTAAGACACAATAGCCGTATTTTTCAATTACAAACGGCTCCAGAAATTATCTCTATTTTATTACAAGAAATGGGGATTCAAGATTATGCCTTTTCTTTAGGGCGAGAATGCCAACAAAGAGAATACTGTGTTCAATATCGAGAGTCTGATTTAGATTTCGTCGCAAGGCTTGCTGCAGAAGAAGGGATTTTTTACTTCTTTACCCATCTTGAGGGTAAGCACACGTTAGTGTTTAGTGATGATACCCAGACCTTACCTAATGTGGCAAAAGCCATGATGTATAACACCTTATCAGGTGGACAAGCTGGCTTACCCTTTGCGCAAAACTTTATCAGACACACCCAAGTTAAACCTTCTAGCGTGCAATTTAAAGACTATAGCTTTAAACAGCCTGACTATAGTTTTTTGCAAGATGCTATGGGCACTGAGCTTGATGCTCAGCAGATTAATTATGAACATTTTGATTATCCTGGACGCTATAAAGATGATGAAAGTGGCAAGGCGTTTGCGCAATATCGCATGCAGGCACTGAGAAAAGATGCCATTTATGCACAAGGTAAAAGTAACTTTGCGGCGTTAACAACGGGATATAAGGTGACCTTAATGGATCACCCCCAAGAGAATTGTAATCAGGCTTGGTTATTAGTCAGTATTAAGCACAAAGGCGAACAGCCCCAGGCCTTAGAAGAAATGGGTGGTGAAGGGGCAACCAAATATCATAATCAATTCGATGTGATACCAGCATATCGGCAGTGGCGTGCGAATAGCGATGCTAGGCCGAGAGTTACTGGGCCACAAATTGCCATCGTGGTGGGACCAGAAGGGGAAGAGGTCTATTGCGATGAGTTTGGGCGAGTAAAAGTTCAGTTTCCTTGGGACAGATACAGCCAAGGTGATGAATTTTCCAGTGCTTGGGTGCGGGTTTCACAGGCGTGGGCAGGGGCACAGTATGGGATGGTGACCCTGCCGCGGATTGGACATGAAGTTATCGTCAGCTTTTTAGAAGGTGATCCTGATCAGCCGATTATTACGGGTCGTACTTATCATACGGCTAATCAAGCGCCTTATGCCTTACCAGAACATAAAACAAAAACCGTATTGCGCACTGAGTCCCATCAAGGGGATGGTTATAACGAGCTGAGGTTTGAAGACCAAGCCGAGCAAGAAGAAGTGTATTTGCACGCACAAAAAGACCTTAACCTTTTAGTTCAAAATGATCGTACCGATGACATTCAAAATGATCATCATATTAAGGTGGCCAATAGTCGTTTTGATCACATCAAACTAGATGATTCTCTTACAGTAGAAGGGGAGAGGCGCGAGCATGTGGTTCAAAATCAAACCTTGGTGGTTGAAGGCTCTTTAACCCTGAAACAGGGCGAAGCCCTAGTTAACGAAGCCGGAAATGAAATCCATCTTAAAAGTGGCTCAAAAGTCAGTATTGAAGCCAGTAGCGCCATTACGATTAAAGCGGGTGGTAGCTTTATGCAAATTGACGGCGGTGGCGTGCACCTTGTCGGTGGGGCAATTAACCTTAATGCGGGTGGTGCAGCAGGTAAAGGATCTGGCTATCAGGGGGTGGCGGCAGAGCTGCCGAATGCGTTAGAAAATCCTGAACCATTAGCAGAAGCAAGACGTATCTCTTTAGCTGGTTTCTTAAAAGCAGAAGAAGCCAATGTGGTGGCAGTTAAGCTTTGTCCCTTAGCTGAAGGGGGTGCATAATGCGCGAAGCTTGGCTTGCAAAATATGATCAGCAAAACTGTTATTGGCTACTTGATCATGGTACCTGTGAAAAGGCAAAAGATTACTTTTTAGAGCAGGCTGTACAGGGCTTTATGGCCTCTGCTGAGCCGCTTTTTATCGAGCCGCCTTTTGATACTTTAAAGGCGCAAACGCCTTGGCTTATTCCAATATCTGATGTGGCTTTATCTTTACCTGAGAGTATTTTATCTCAAGGAATTTTGTTGCATTCCCAAGCTGAAAAGGCGCTTATCGCCAGGCATTTACGTAGTTTGTTGAATGCTGAGTTAGCAGAAGAGCAAGTGCTTTTTAGGTTTTATGACACCAAGGTGTTATCACAAATGTTGCCTATCTTTAGCCTAGCCGAACAGTCGGAATTTATGGGAAATATTGATTCCATGCTGATTCAACCTGCTTTTGATGAAGGCTCTTTAGAAGAAACCGCTGAGGGCTCTTCAGAAGAAAAAGCTGAGGGCTCTTTAGAAGAACCAGCAGAAGGCTCTTCAGAAGAAACCGCTGAGGGCTCTTTAGAAGAATCAGCTGATGTTGAAAAGGCTTTTATTACCTTAGAAAATGATAAGGCGGCAGAATATCAAGTACGTACTGAGCCTTGGTGGATTATCGCGCCTGAGCATTTAGAGGGTTTATACAATATTAAACACCATGCCTATGCTATTTCTCGTCGCTTATGGGAAGTACTGCCGAGCCTCATGAGCAAACTAAAGGAGCCACTTGCTAAGTTAGAAATGGGCTTTGAAAAAGCAAAAGAGCAAAAACTGTCAAAAGATGACGCTGAGCTTTGGGTATTAGCCCATATTGCCCATGCAACACAAACGGAATTGGATGAGCTTGTTTCCAGTCTAAAACTGGATACTGAGCAGCAAGAATATGTACAAGAATGGATGGAGAATAGTGCATGGCAGCTTTAGCGGGCGATGGTACCTGTATTGAGTGTGAAGCTTTAACTCATTGGATCGAGCTTCAAGTTATTGATGAACACAATAAGGGTTTTGCTGGTATTAAAGGCCTGTTAACTGATGGCGCTGGCACTGAGTATGAAATCACCTTAAAAGATGGCCCTATTCTGGTTAATAAATTAGCCCCAGGGCCTGTGACCTTGGTGCTTGATAATGAAACTTGGTTGGCAGAAGCACAAACCCGTAAACCTGATGATGGCAGTGATCCAGAAATTGCAGCAGAGCTTGATAAAAACCTTTCTAAACCCGGTAATAAAGCCAGTGTAAAAGTGCTTCAATCTGTTACCACAGGGGATTTAATTGTTCTTGAAGGCGAACAAAAACTACCTGAAAAGCATGTGGCAACCGGTTGCCTGAGCCTTATCGCCGATAATAGTTATGTGATTAAAGTAGCTGGCTTTAACTACATAACTTTGAGATTGGGTGTGTTTTTTGATGGTACAGGAAACAATACAGAGAATGCCTTAAATGGACAGCAAGAAATTGAAGAGTGGTTAACAAAAGTTTGTAATGATCCTACTGAGCTAGAAGAAAATTTAGAACTCTGTCGTGAAGGCCAATTACCAGTGGAAGGTAGCTATGCTAATGATAAAACGAATGTGGAAAAACTTTATGCTTTGTATCTAAATCAATTTGATGAAGCGAATAGTCAATTGGCAACTGGAATTTACGTAGAGGGTATAGGTACCACTGAAGGTGAAAGCGACAATATCTTGGGGTCTGCTTTTAGTTTGGGTGATACTTCAATTAAGGCTAGAGTCGAGCAGGTATGTGAAGTACTAATTAAAGATGAACTTGAAAAAATTCAAGGTAATATCGAATATGATGGTGTTTTAAAAATTATATTTGATGTCTTTGGCTTTAGTCGAGGGGCAGCAGCGGCTCGTCACTTCGTAAATACGATAGATACTAAAGATGATCATGGTTTAGTTGAGTCACTACCGACTATTAATGGATTTAGCTTTAAGCTTGGCTTTGACTGGACAAAGCGTGAAGACAGTCGTATTGGCTTTGTTGGTATTTTTGATACGGTTGAGTCTGCTGTGCAGGACACCTTGCTTGGATTGTCTGAAGATTGTGCTGAAAGGGTTGTGCATTTATGTGCGGGCGATGAATATCGTAAAAACTTTCCCTTGACCCGGATTACCTCAGACGTTGAAGGAAGAAAGATAGCGCCGCAATTTACTGAGGTAATGTTACCAGGCGCTCACTCTGATGTGGGTGGTGGTTATAGAAGCCGTCATTCATATTCTGCTAATGCGGATGCTGCTATGATCGAAGGGAGTCGATTGCGCTATTTTGTATGTTCTGAGAGGGAGGAGGCTGGTAAGTTACATACAGATAATAAGGCTTATAGAGACGCATTAAGCTATGCAAAACTTAAATTATCAGAAGGTTGGGGTGATAAAATTGTCACTAAAGTTAAAGGCGACAAGTCATATAATGACGATTTCGCATTTGGTGAAATAGGACTAAAAGTGAAATACCGCTTTATAAGGCGTAAAAACTATAAGCGTAAAGTGATACACGTTGATGTTATGCTAAAAAGAATGGTTGAAGGTGAGTTGTCACGTATTCCACTTCATATGATGTTTGAGGCCGGCTATCAGGCAGGGGCACCATTTAAAGAATGGAAAGAGTCAAATCCAGATTTGAAATTAAATTTAAAAGATAGGTCTTTACCTATAGAACTAAAAGGTATTGATAGTCAGCTTCTTAAGAGTGCTTGTTCAAGTGGTGTATTGGATTTAAGGAATCAAATAGACAATAAAAAGTATAAATTAATTAGACGATATTATTGTCATCATAGTTCTAAAAATAATGGCTTTGTTGATGGTATAGTAAATAGTGCAAATATTGTAAATGATTTACCTGTAAGGGAATATCTTGCAAATACTCCAGGAGAGGAATCTTGAAAAAAAGCATAGTAATTTTACTATCATTTGTACTGGTTGCTTGTACTACTAGCACACCAAAAGAGTGGCGTTACAGAATAGGGCCGACAAACGATGAAATTCATAACACAGGATTAGGCTTTTTTTTCGAAGATAAAAAGTTATTTCAAGGTTATGAGGTAGGCTCTGTTTCTGATTTTCAAAAAAAATCAATTTTAAAAGGTAAATTTAAATTTTTCCATGTAGGGAAGCGAAGTGTAAAGCATGGAGTGCCAGTTGGTGCATTTGTAGAGTGGGTAAGTTTTGTCTCAAAAAAGCGTTATGGTATTGCTCTAGATTTACCAAAAAACTTACCTGAAATGATGATGGATACAACTTCAGCTTCAAATTGTCAGAGTTTGTTTGTTCCTAAAAATCTTGTGTTTGGCCTTGCTCCAAATGGTTATGTGGAAGTGTACTTATTTAATGGTTGTTGGGATGAGAGTGTTTTAGTAAGTCGGGCTTTTGCTAAAGAGGTGGAAACAGAGTATGACAAATCATATGCACTTGAAGAGCAATATGGAATTAATGAATTTCACAATAAGAACAAAGAGTTTCTTGAGAAAAATGAAATGCCTTATTGGCGTTTTCAACTTGATCAAGAGCCTATCTCGACAAGCTATGGTGTGATTAGCTTACCACCTGAAAATGCTAAATAATTCAATTTATAAAATGGAAAAGCCGCTTTCACAGCGGCTTTTTTATTGTCAAAATACGGGTGTAGATTCTAAACATACATAGGGAGAGTGGTTATTTTTAGTTTGACAGGAAGTGTGGCCTATACCATGGGGGTTGTTTTATCCATTTTGGTTTTTGCCTCTTTGGTGTGCGGTTTTATGAAGAGCAGGATGGCGCAAGATAGTTATGAGGAGCTAAAGCAAAGGATTAAGTCTTGGTGGGTGATTATCGGGCTTTTATTTGTTGTGCTGTTAAGCGGTACGACCCTATCCATTATCTTTTTTGCATTTTTAAGCTTCTTGGCGTTAAAAGAGTTCTTATCTATCGTGCCTATGCGACCGGTTGATCGTAAGGTGATTTTCTGGGCCTATTTGTCTATTCCTTTGCAGTATTACTGGGTGTCAATCGAGTGGTATGGCATGTTTATTGTGTTTATTCCTGTGTATGTTTTTTTGTTCTTGCCCATGCGCATGGTGCTTACTGGGGATACTAAGGGGTTTATTCGCTCGGCAGGAGTGGTGCATTGGGCCTGTATGCTGACTGTTTTTAGCATTAGCCATATTGCTTATCTGTTAGTTTTGCCCGGATCTCATAATGAGTCTAATAACGAATATGAAGCATTAGGATTAGTGTTGTTTTTGCTCTTTATGACACAGTTTAATGATGTGGGCCAATATGTTTGGGGCAAGTTGTTTGGCCGTCATAAGATTATCCCTAAAGTGAGTCCGAATAAAACCTGGGAAGGCTTTATTGGAGGTGTTGCAACGGTAACTGTGTGCTCTGCTATCATTGCACCTTTATTAACCCCTTTAAATTATTATCAAGGTGCGTTTGCGGGTTTACTGCTTGCTAGTAGTGGCTTTGTGGGCGATGTGGTTATCTCATCTGTGAAGCGGGATTTGCAAATCAAAGACAGTGGTAGCTTGATTCCAGGGCATGGAGGCATTTTAGATAGAATGGATAGTCTGACTTATACCTCGCCTTTATTTTTTCATTTTATTTATTATGTGAGTTACTGAAAATGGCAAGACTGCTGAAAATTATATTTTTTGCGCTAGTCGTTAAGCCTGTTGTGCTGATCGTATTAGGGCTAAATGTAAGAAATCGAGTCAAGTTACCGACACAGGGCCCCGCCATTATTTTGGCTAACCATAACAGTCATTTGGATGCCTTGGTATTAATGAGTTTATACCCCTTGTCCCAAATTCATAAGGTAAGGCCTGTGGCTGCGGTGGACTATTTTTTAAGTAAAAAAGGTTTTCTTTCTTGGTTGTCTCTGCGCTGTATTAACATTGTGCCTATGCACAGACAAGGCGGGGTAAATAAGGATGAACTCTTTTCTGAATGTCATAAAGCCTTGGATAATAAGGAAATTTTGATTTTATTCCCTGAAGGTAGTCGAGGTAAGCCGGAGCAACTTAGTCAGTTTAAAAAAGGGGCACATTATCTATTAAAGGCAAGGAATGAGACCCAAGCAACGCCCGTTATGATACATGGTTTAGGGCGTTCTCTGCCTAAGGGAGAAGCGCTGTTGGTGCCTTTTAATTGTGATGTGATAGTGGGGGATGAACTGGCTCCAAGTGAGGATGCCGATGACTTTATCAAGCAATTGGATTCAAGTTTTGATTATCTTTCACAGTTTTGCATTACTCGACAATTAGGGGAAAGTAATGATCTTCGTTAGAGGGTATGTAAGATGACTGAGTAATTTGCTCTTTAAGGGATGGAGGGAAGAATTTCGATAGGAAAGGAGCTGTTTGCGTATCAAACAGCTCCTTTTTTGTGAGTAGTGCTTTGTGCTTTCTTAGTTTTATCTGGGTTCTATCTTGGTATTTTTACTTTGTAATCCCTTTTAGCAGGTTTTAGCTTTTGATTTTAAAAAGTTTTCATAAAGAGCAATGTTGACGGCCATATACTTAGACTGTACATAGTTAGGCCTAATTTCATTTAGGTGCTCTCGGATCTCTTCATGACTTTTACCGTTAAAGAGTTGCCAAGCCCAAATGACAATTACAGAGCGAGAAAGCCCTAAGGCGCAATGTACATAAATACCATCTGACTTATGTTTTTCAATTAACATCACTACTTTATGGATGGCTTCAGGGCATTGGATTGTTTGATCTAAAAAACTAAACCTATGCTGAATCAAGGCGGTTTTATTTAAGGGTAACTCGGTTGCCAAGTTGATCACTTGCTTCACGCCTAACTGCTTTATCGTGACGTATTCGGGTAGGCTTGGGTGACGACCAAAATAGACGTTATTTTCGACTTTAGATAATAGGGGTAAAGATGGTTTGTAAAGCATCCATGAAATCTTACAGCCCAAAAAGTAGGGGAGAAAAATAATCCATCGAATCAATCTGGCTTTTTTATAGGTGATATCTAATAGGTGATTATAGCCAAAGGCATAAATCACACTGACACTAAAAGTGCAGATGAAAAAGTACAGAAATACAGGGCTTAGTGCAAAGCTTAGCAAGATCAAAACAATGCTTAAGGCAAGGAAATAATACGCCATCTTTAAGTGTCTTGGGGTCATGAATTGCGTGAGGGCACTCATTTTGGTCTCTTTGCGTATTAGGCAAACGGCTAAAATGCCGACGGCTAAGCCTGTTGGAATATCAATAAAATGATGCTGATAAACAAACAAGGTGGATAGCATAATCATTAACAACCAGCAGAGTAGCACTGACTTAACTATATGGTTAGACAGGGTGTTTTTCATGCTAGCCCAAAAGACAATGGCAAAACTAATGTGTAAAGAGGGTAATTGATTAAAGGGTTTATCTGCTTCTAATAGTTTGAAAAGTAACGAAAATTGATCAGTCACAGGTTTTTCAAAGGCAAATTCTAATGGTATTAAAATAAAGACAATGACGGAAAGTAAGATAATAAAGAGGACTCTTAAAGCCAGTGTTCTTAATTCAATTCGAGTTTGTGGCAGCAAAAATGCGATCACAAAAACCAAATCTGAAGACATATAAGGAATGATAAAGATGGGAATAAAGTCGATGCTTTTTTCCCATTCAAAATAAAAGGAAGGATGTGGCCCTGTTAGGCTCGCCATTTCATTAGCAGCACCATAGAGTAAAAAGAAAACCGTGCCCATGAAAAGGACCCAGATAACTCTTTCTTTTAAGCTGGCATTTGCTTGCATTGAGGGTTCGAAAGTTAACATTGTCCCCCCCTAAAAAGTGCAGTGGAAACAGTAAAAATGCCCCAATTATCAATTTGCATCTTGTCTTTTTCAAAGCCGTGAGAAGAAAAAAGTTTATCAAGCTCATACTGGCTGCGCCTGCGCATCACCCATTTGCTATTTTGATGATTGCCTAAAACATGGGCAATCTGAGTGAGTTGAGGGTGCCAAGGCTGGCCTGTGTAAATAAGATAGCCTTCCTCCTCAATGATGGATGAAACACCCTTGATCGCGTTGATGATGATGTCATTACTGGGGAAAAGCTCGAAGACTCCTGAAATGATGACAATATTGGGTTTAAAGTCATTCTCTTGATAATTATTGAGGTCGAAGGCATCACTTTGAGAGTAGTGAATGTTGTCTAAATTGAGTGCCTGGGCAAGTTGTTGCCCTTGTTCTATGTTCTGAATTTGATAATCCCTGACTTGAATCTGAGCCTCGGGGAACTCTTTTGCAATTTCAATCAGATAGCGTGCAGGACCGCCTGCTATATCCAAAATTTTAATGTCTTTATCTTGTGCCTTTAAGGCGAGAATCTTTTCCCTGATAGCTTCTATACTGTGAGCTTTACGCTGTCGTATGCCTTTCCAACCTATGCTGTTTAAATAGCCCTTATCAATGAGCTTACCTGCTTTAGTGACGCCTTCTGGTTGGTTTTTATAGATATGATCTAGCGTAACGCCTGAATCAAAACCATATTTAAGGCCGATTTTCATCCCTTTACTCATGAAACCTAAATGTCGCATAGCAAGTCGCTGGCAGGCGAAATTTGCTCTTAGGTAAAAAGGCAAAGAGCCAAAGCTGATTTTATCGCACTCTTGTTCAGCAAGATTGATTAACTTATCACTGATGTCCTCTGGTTTGATAGCGAAGGCTTCTTGTGCAAATTGAGCAATTTCATGAATCGCTAAATCCGCATTGTTTTCATATAAAACCCCATGATAAAACCCTTCAAGAGAGATAAAACGCTTATATGGTGAGGATAAGTTGGCATAAAAATCCCCTTGTACCTTTGAATCAACCACATAGTCTTTGCTGGCAGACAAAACTAAAGTGGGGACAGTAATCATGCCCGCATCTTTTACGATACGCTCTCCTGTATCTAGCAGGCTGGTTAGTTGGCTGGCTGGGATGTTTGGTGTAATAAGTGAATCTTGATCGTACTTTTCTTGCTCGGCGATGTTGTGAGTTAAAAAACGTGATTTCACATAGGAGGTAATATTGAGCTTAGGCTTAAAGCTTAAAGCCAGCTTGAGTAGTGGTTTTGCAAAGGGAAAATAGAGTTTGATTTTAAAGGCGGGTGCTACCAGAGCCATACCTTTAATCGCGGGGGCATAATCATGAACCCACGTAGAGGCAACGACACCCGAAACTGAATTGGCAATGATGAAAAGATCTTGAGTTTGTTTCTTTTTTAGATCGCAGACAAAAGTGACAAACTGTCTAAATCTCTCACCAAATGCATAAACTCATAGCTTGCTTCTGCGCTTGATTGGCCATGCCCTCGGTTATCAAATGAATAGATACAATAACCTTCAAATGCTTTGTGTCGTGCAATCTCATCTAGCCGTTCTGAGTGCTCGTGGCCTCGGTGAAGTAATAAAAGTAGCTTGCCATTCGCCTCTTTTGGGTGCCAACTGCGGTAAAAAAGCGATTGCCCATCAAAGCTAGTAAAAGTCCCTGTCTGCATGTCCATAGTTATCATCCTGATCTAAGGTTTTTCTGTCCAATATTGGAATCAATGATTAATTTTTGTGGTTTATTTTATTCCTTTGCTCATGCGTTTATACAAAGTACAAAGGCTAAGTATGAGGGCCACAATGAAATAATAAGTTGCTAGGGTCTCGGTAAGCATTTCGTATGCCAATAACATAGAAAATAATCCCATAATAAAGCTTCTATCACTTTTTCCCATTGGGCCATCATAACGTCTAGTCTGGCTAATGGTTTGGGCAACGACACCAGACATTTCGACCAAAATACTTAGAATAACAAAGACAATAATCAGCTTACTTGGGGCGTTAGGGAGCCAGGCAAAAGGCAAATAAATCACAGTGTCAGAAAAAACATCTGTCATTTCATTTAGCATGGAGCCTTTTTTTGATTGCATCTTATGCTCACGTGCCAGCATGCCATCAATGGCATTAAGCGCCATTCTGATAAATAAGCCCACAGGTAGTAGCATTAAGGCCCAAAACGCGCCGTTAGTCACATAGATAGCGGCCCCTAAAAAGGCGGATAGAAATAGGGCGAACCAGGTCACTTGATTGGCGCTGATACCTAAGTTTGCCATGCTTTGCACTAGGGGTCTTAATAGGTTTTGGAACTTAGGTTTTAATTGATAAATGGTTAACATAAAAATCCTTTTTTAGCTGATAACTTAGGTCATTAGATATAAACCGAGTGCGCAACTTTACGCTGTCGGCTCACAAAATACATCAAAAAAATTCATACAGCCCCAACCCCAATAAGTAGAAATAATTGTGCTTATCTTTAGGTGATGAGTTTTTGTTAACTTTGGGTAATAACTGGCTCGCGCTGGGCAATATCTTGCTCTGTATGCCTTGTTCATTATAAAAAATTGAGTGAGAACAGCGTTTTATATAATTGGCTAAGAAATTGCTTTGGGATCAACTAGCAAAAAAATTGTTATCACTAGAATGGATTAGTTAGATGGAATTGCAATCTGGACTGCGTTTTACACTTCAAATTGAAGGAATGGATGAAAATACCTTTGTGGTTAGAGGGTTTGAAGGTGTGGAATCACTTTCTCAACCTTTTGAGTTTGTGGTGGAACTAGCTAGCCGAGTGGAAAATCATAGCCCGTTGGATATTTTAGATAAGGGTGTCAGTTTATCTGTATTCAATGATGGTGAAGAGCAGCAAACCTGGCATGGGGTTGTTAAGCAGTTCTCTCAAGGGGATACAGGTCATCATCATACTTTTTATCAGCTTATCATGGTGCCTTCTTTAAGTCGCTCTGGTTTGCGTCAAAACAGCCGGATTTTCCAGCTGCAAACTGTGCCTGAGATTATTTCAATTCTGCTCCAAGAAATGGGGATTGATGATTATGCTTTTTCAATGCTTAGAGAGTGTGAGCCGCGTGAGTTTTGTGCCCAGTACCGTGAAACTGACTTAGATTTTATTCAGCGAATTGCCGCCGAAGAAGGCTTGTTTTTCTTCTTTAGTCATGTGGCAGAAAAACACACCTTAATATTTAGTGATAATAATCAGGCTTTACCTAATATCAGTGAAACCTGCGCTTATAATGCCAATGCGGCAGGTGGAAAAGGGGCACCTTTTGTTCAAGCCTTTAAACGTTTAGATCAGATTGCGCCATCTAATGTGACCTTAAAGGATTACAGCTTCAAACAGCCAGATTATTCTTTTTTACAAACGGCTAATACCGATGCCTTAAGTCATTATTATGAGTTTTTTGATGCACCTGGACGCTTCAAAGAAGATGAATCAGGCAAAGCTTTTACCTTGTATCGACTTCAATCTTTACGAAAGCACTCAGCAATTGCCTTGGCTCAATCTAATATTGCAAGTCTTACTGCTGGCGCAAAAATGCTACTTGAGCGCCATCCTGATGATGATTGTAATCAAGATTGGTTACTGACTCGCGTTGTCCATAAAGGCGAGCAGCCCCAAGCATTGGAAGAAATGGGGGGAGAAGGTCTGACTTATTACCGAAATAAGGTGGAAGTTATTCCTAGTGAGATGAGCTGGCGGGCTGATATTAATGGTAAACCCAGAATTGACGGTGCCCAAATTGCAATTGTGGTTGGGCCTGAAGGTGAAGAGATTTACTGTGATGAGTTTGGGCGAGTTAAAGTACAATTTCCTTGGGATAGGTATGCTAATGGTGATGACCTTGCTAGTTGTTGGGTCAGAGTTTCAAGTCTTTGGGCTGGGTCCATGTACGGTGTTGTGAGTATGCCGCGCATTGGTCATGAGGTTGTTGTTGAATATCTTGAGGGTGATCCTGATCAGCCTATTATTACAGGGCGCGCTTTTAATGCGATGAGTTTACCGCCTTATGCACTGCCTGAACATATGAGCAAAACGGTCTTGCGTACCCAGAGTCATCAAGGTGAGGGATATAATGAAATTGCATTTGAAGATCAAGCTGAGCAAGAGCTGATTTCTGTTATTGCGCAAAAGGATTTAAATTTGACCGTTTTGAATGATCGTATTGATACGGTCGATCATGATGTGCATTTGGCGATTGAAAATAATCGCAGTCAAACGGTAAATGCCAATCATCACCTCAAAGTGGAAGCGGAGCAAAGAGTGAAAGTTAAAGGTAATAAGGAGAGTGATGTTGCTGCAAACTTGCAGCGTAAGCAAGCCAAGGCCTTATTGCTGGATGCGGGTCTTGATATCGCATTAACCGGGGCTTCAAATGTCGTCATTGATGCCGGTAATGAAATCACCCTGTCTGCGGGAGGAAGCTTTGTTAAAGTGGATGCGGCTGGGGTGCATGTTTCTGGCGCTGCCATTAATCTTAATTAGTGTCTAAAATTTTAAAAGGATTTAACTTATGGGTAATGCCGCAAAGGTTGGGGATCAGGGTTTGGATCATGATGGTTTTCCACCCACAGCAATTACAGCAGGGTCAGGTACGGTGAAAGCAGATGGTGCTGCGATTGCAAGGTTAGGAGACCCACTTGAGCAACATTCAAAGCCTAAGCATCCACCCCATGGGCGTGCTATTGCAGGGGGATCTGGAAGTGTATTTGCAGATGGCAAACCTGTGGCAAGAAGTGGTGATCCGGTGGGGTGTGGTGGCGCGTTAACAGGTGGCGGCACGGTGAATGTAGGTTGAAGCATTCTGGTTAACGAAAGTCTTGACCTCTTATACTAAGAGAGGTCAAATTTTCAGCATTTCAGCATTTCAGCATTTCAGCATTTCAGCATTTCAGCATTTCAGCATTTCAGCATTTCAGCATTTCAGCATTTCAGCATTTCAGCATTTCAGCATTTCAGCATTTCAGCATTTCAGCATTTCAGCATTTCAGCATTCCGTCAGCTATAAAATATTAAAGAGAGCCTCTCATCTCGTGTGTTTGTCTTTGGATTAGAAGCAAGATATTACTCTTAAGCAAACAATGGCTTGTGGGCCAAGCAATTAGTTGCTTAATAAAAGTTAAAAAGAGTGTAGAGAAATTTAAAAATTTAAAAAAATAAAAAATATAATCATTTAAAATCAATGGCTTATAAATATGTTTTGTTTGTTTTTATTTTTTGGCATGTGGGTTGCTTTATAGGGGTGTCTACATGAGTAAGACGTCATTTTTTAAGGAACTGCGGTTCACATTTATAAGGATTATATTATGCCAACTCCATGCTACATTGCGATTGAAGGTAACACACAAGGTAACATCACAGCAGGTTCATTCACTGCAGATTCTGTCGGTAATATTTATGTAGAAGGTCACGAAGATGAGATGCTAGTTCAGCAGTTCGATCACATCGTAACTGTTCCTACAGACCCTCAGTCTGGTCAACCAGCTGGTCAACGTGTACATAAGCCTTTCAAATTTACAGTAGCACTAAACAAATCAGTACCTCTAATGTATAACGCATTGGCATCTGGTGAAGCGCTTCCTACTGTTGAATTGAAGTGGTACCGCACGTCAGTTGAAGGTAAGCAAGAGCATTTCTTCTCAACAAAATTAACGGATGCAACCATTGTTAATATTGATTGTAAAATGCCTCATTGCCAAGACACTGCTAAGTCTGAGTTCACTCAGCTAGTCGAAGTATCTTTAGCATACCGTAAAGTTGATTGGGAACACACAGTTGCAGGAACATCTGGTTCTGATGACTGGAGAGCGCCTGTAGAAGCATAAGTTATTATTATAAATTATGCTTAAGATTAAATAATATAATTTAATCTTATTTAAAAGAAACCACATGACCTTAATCGGCATGTGGTTTTTTTTGGTTTTTAATTATTTGAAATGTGTAGAAATGGTGCAGTTTATAAGGTGGTGAGCAAAATTCATTTTTAATGTAATTTTTAGTTAATAAAAATACGAAATTTTTAATATAACAAAAGTTATAAAGTGTTATTTTTTATAAATAACTAGCACTAAAGTTGAGTAAATTTTTATTTTTTTTCTAGTAATATTTTATTGCTGATAAGTTCTTTTTTGAATGTTATCTAATTTCGATAAAGCTAATATTCACAATAAATCGATGAAAAATATGAGTTTTTATAAATAAAAAGCATATTTCTATGTAAAAATCGTGATAAATGTGTAGCGAATCTTATTTCTTCGCTTTGTGTGTTTTTTGTATTTTTGTAGGAAATTGGCTATTGAAAACAAAATATTTGTTGATAACCTCTGCATCGCATTTAAAAAGTGCTTAGCGGATTTATTAAATGGAATTCAGTGTGATTTTATGTAAATGAAATTACATTTAAACAAATTGGAGTTAAAGGGAAGGTATGTCAAAGGAACAAAGTGTTGCCCCAAAAGAACGTATTAATATTAAGTATGTTCCAAATACTGGTGATGTTCAGTCAGAAATTGAATTGCCATTAAAAACATTGGTTATTGGTGATTTTAAAGGTCACCCAGAAGAAGCACCTATTGAAGATAGGGAAGCGATTTCAATTGATAAGAATAATTTCACATCTGTTATGCGTGAAAGTGAATTGTCTGTCAGTGCTTCTGTTCCAAATAAATTGGTTGATGAAGAAGGTCAGGATTTAGCGGTAAATCTTGAATTTAAATCTTTAGCTGATTTCTCGCCTGATTCAATTGTTAAGCAAGTACCAGAGCTAAATAAATTGATCGAGTTAAGAGAAGCGTTAGTCGCTCTAAAAGGTCCTCTTGGTAATGTGCCTGCTTTTCGTTCTCGTATGCAAGACTTGCTTACATCGGATGAGTCACGTGAAAAACTGCTAGCCGAACTTGAGCTTCTAAGCAGTGCTGAAGAGCCTGAAGTAACTGAGTAAAGGTTAGAGTGTTTTAATAAGGAATGTTGAAGGTAAAGTGATATGTCTGAACAAGAACAGGTAGTAGAACAACAGGGTCAATCTCAAATCGGTTTGCTAGATGAGATCATGGCGCAAACGAAAATGGCGCCTGATGAAGAAGGTTACGGCGTTGCTAAAAAAGGGGTGACTGCCTTTATCGAGAACCTTTTAGGTTCTGGCCAAACGATTGATATCGTCAATAAGTCATTAGTTGACCAAATGCTTGTTGAGCTAGATAAAAAGATTGGTACGCAGGTTGATGCGATTTTGCACAATGAGTCTGTGCAGCAGATGGAATCTGCTTGGCGTGGACTTAAGTTGCTGATTGATCGTACTGACTTTAAAGAGAATATTAAAATTGAACTCTTGCATGCGACCAAGGATGAGTTGCTAGAAGATTTTGAATTTGCACCAGAAACAACGCAATCAGGTCTGTATAAGCATGTGTATTCTGCCGGTTACGGCCAGTTTGGTGGTGAGCCTGTTGGTGCGATTATCGGTCATTATGCCTTTACGCCATCAACACCTGATATGAAGCTTTTGCAATATGTTGGTAGTGTGGGTGCTATGGCACATGCACCTTTTATTTCTGGTGTGGCACCAGAGTTCTTCGGGGTTGATTCCTTTGAAGAAATTTCCAATATTAAAGACCTTAAGTCTACCTTTGAAAGCCCTAAATACACAAAATGGCGTTCATTGAGAGAGACTGAAGATGCTCGCTATATTGGCCTTACCGCGCCGCGCTTTTTATTAAGGGTTCCTTATGACCCTGTTGAAAATCCGATCAAAGAATTCAACTACACAGAAAGTGTTAGTGATTCCCATGAAAGCTATTTGTGGGGTAATACGGCCTTTGCTTTTGCAACCCGTCTGACTGACAGTTTTGCAAAATACCGCTGGTGTCCAAATGTGATTGGTCCTCAAAGTGGTGGTGCCGTTGAAGATCTACCAGTACATGTTTTTGAATCTATGGGTGCTTTGCATTCTAAAATTCCAACTGAAGTACTGATCACTGATCGTAAAGATTTCGAGCTTTCTGAAGAAGGCTTTATTGGTCTTACCATGCGTAAGGGTAGTGATAATGCTGCTTTCTTTGCGGCGAACTCTATTCAAAAGCCTAAAATTTTCCCAAATACTAAAGAAGGGAAAGAGGCGGAAACTAATTACAAACTAGGTACACAACTACCTTATATGATGATTATTAACCGTCTAGCGCATTACATCAAAGTGTTACAGCGTGAACAAATAGGTTCTTGGAAAGAAAGACAAGATCTTGAGCGTGAGCTGAATGGTTGGATTAAGCAATATGTTGCTGACCAAGAAAACCCACCAGCAGATGTTCGTAGTCGTCGTCCTCTTCGTGCTGCAAAAATTGAAGTGCATGATGTTGAAGGCGATCCAGGTTGGTACCAGGTGTCTTTGGCTGTTCGCCCTCACTTCAAATACATGGGTGCTAATTTCGAATTGTCACTTGTTGGGCGTTTGGATCAGTAATCTATGTCGTATGTCGCACTTGAAGAAAGTGCGTATGGCGTCAGCTTTTTTGAACGTTTAGAAGTTGGCGCATCACTAAGGTCTGTAACCCAAGGGCCAGACCCTAGTGATGTACTTGAATCGATTAAGCGCAACGTAAGTAATTTATTAAATACCCGATTAGGTGAGGCCCAAAGCGCACCTGGTCTGGGGTTAATAGATTTTAACGATGCAACCTTAGGCAGCAATGATCTTGCTGTACAGATTAAGTTTGCCATACGCCACTGTCTTGAAAAATATGAGCCGCGCTTAAGCTGTATGGAAATTCGTGTTGTATCTGACCTTAATAGTCCTTTGAACTTAAGGTTTCAGATCGAGGCGAAGATAAGTAGTAAAGCTTTACATGAAAGCGTTCAGATTCAGTTGTTGCTGGATAATAGTAGAAAATACAGAGTATTTTAGTTGTGTCGCAGGATAAATATTTCAGGGAAGAACTTGCCTTTTTAAAAGAGCAAGGCGCAGAGTTTACGCAGGTACATCCTCAGTTATCACGCTTTTTAAATGGCGGAGCAACGGATCCAGATGTTGAGCGATTATTAGAAGGGTTTGCATTTTTAACAGGGCGTTTACGTGCCAAAGTTGAAGATGAGTTCCCTGAGCTAACACATTCTATTATCGGTATGTTGTGGCCTAATTATTTAAGGCCTGTGCCAAGTATGACGATTGTGAAATTTTTCCCAGCGGAAAAGTCGATCAGCTCTGGTCAGAAGGTAAAAAAAGGGACTTATCTAGACAGTAAGCCTGTATTGGATACCGTTTGTCAGTTTCGTACTTGTCGTGATCTGGATGTTTATCCACTTGAGTGCCAGTCTGTTGAAACCACTAACTTTCGAGATTCATCCGAGATTAACTTGAACCTGAATGTTCTGGGTGATCAGCGTTTGATCGACATTAACTTGTCTGATTTACGTTTTTATATTGGTGGTCAATCTTACAGTGCTCAAATGCTTTATCTATGGCTTAGCCATTATTTAACAGGGATAGACATTGTTAGTAATGGCAAGGTTATTTCTCTGCCTAAAAGCTGCTTTCAATTAGCCGGCTTTGATAGTGAAGATGCTCTGTTAAGTTACCCTAAAAATGTTTATGAAGGTTACCGTATTCTGCAAGAGTACTTGAGCTTTCAAGAGGCGTTTTTGTTTTTTGACCTTAAGGCAATCGGTCGTTTTATTACCCCAGATATGACAGGGGATCTTACCATTCAGTTCCGCTTTTCTAAGATGATTCCAGCGGATGTTAGGGTAAGGGAAGAGTGTTTTCAGCTTTACTGTACACCTGCTATTAATTTGTTTGAACATGATGCAGATCCCATCGATTTAAACGGTAAAAGCAGTGAATATCGCATTACGCCTTCAAGTCGTTATCCCGCTAACTATGAAATTTTTAGCGTTGATAAAGTGGAAGGCTGGCAGGATACCCAAAATGGTCGGGAACGAGGAAGACCAAGGCTTTATACCCCATTTGAAAGTTTTCAACATGAGATAGAGCGTACTCGTCATAGAAAGGCGCTTTATTATCGTGTCCGTGTAAAAGACAGTATTCGTAGTGATGGTTTTGACCACTTTATTTCTTTTGTCAGAAGTGATGAGACCGCTGCGGTGGGAATTAGCGAAGCGGTGTCCCTAGCGATTACCTGTAGTAATCGACAGTTGCCAATGGAGTTGGGTCGTGGCGATATCTGTGTGCCTACGAGCAGTTCTCCAACCTTTGCTAAATTTGAAAACATTACTGAGCCAACACAGGCGCTTCGTCCTGTTTTAGATGGCAGTTTGTTATGGACCTTAATTTCTAATTTATCACTTAACTATTTATCGCTGCTTTCTAAAGATGCATTGAGTGCTGTATTGCGTGCTTATGACTTTAGAGCCTTGGTAGATCGACAGGCCGAAATTGTTGCTCAGCAACGCTTGCAAGGAATAAGCAAAATTACTTCTAAGCCCATTGAGAAAATTATGAGAGGCCTACCTGTACGAGGGCTGCAGTCTGAGATCACCCTGGATCAATCTGCTTTTGGTTCAGAGGGAGACTTATATTTATTTGGTACTGTGTTGAGCCGCTTTTTTACCTTGTACGCCAGTATTAACTCTTTTCATGAGCTTGTTGTGATTAATTCAGTGAATAACGAACGTTATACCTGGGGCGCAAAAATTGGTGTGCAGCCATTAATTTAGGTGATTGTTTTATGGAAGATACTTTACCTAAAAATGTAGAGACTTATAACTTCTATCAGTTGGTTGAGTTGTTACACAGGCTACTAGAAGAAGACCCGGAAAGTGAAGAATGGGAAGTGGCTTGTCGTATGTTATTTACGGCCAACCCTAGTATGGGGTTTCCCGCCAGTGATGTGACTGGACTATTAGCTGATCAGAGCGGTCAGTTACAGCTAGAAACAACCTTTATGGGGTTATCTGGCTCTCAGTCACCCTTGCCTGGTTTTTTTCTGGAGCAAATTGCGTCAGAGGAAGAGGGAGGGGTGAGACGACCCTTTTTAGATTTTTTTAATCATAGGCTGATTTCTTTGGTGTATCGCGTATGGCGAAAATACCGCTATTACGTGCGTTTTAAAGAAGATGCCAGTGATGTTTTTTCGGCTCAGTTATTTGCTTTGGTGGGGCTTGCGGACAAAAACCTACGGGGTGAAACGCCGATTAACTGGTGCAAGATGCTGTCTTACGCTGGCATGTTGGCTGGGCGAAGCCGATCTCCTCAAGTGGTATCTGGGATAGTGGCACACTGCTTTGATTTAGAAGATGTTTCGATTGAACAGTGGGTGGTGAGAAAAGTTCGCATTCCAGTAGAGCAAGCCATGTGCCTTGGGGTTGCAAATGGCAGCTTAGGGGAAGACACCATTATTGGTGATGAAGTTAAAGATTGTACGGGTAAGTTTGTGATTTGTGTAAAAGGCCTGACCCAAGAACGGTTCGCAGACTTTTTGCCTTCGGGTAAAGAATATCAACCTTTTTGTCGCTTGATTGAGTTTATTTTACGAGAGCAGATGGCATTTGATTTAGACCTTGAACTTAAGCATGTAGAAGCATCTGCACTGAGTTTAGGTGGGAAAGATGGCTTCTCCTTAGGTTGGACTTCTTTCATGGGCAGCAATAACCAAAACCGAAAAGTACGGATACAAATAAGAGGCTAGGCAGGCAAGATGTCAGATCAAGGCGTAATTTCATTTGTTGTTACAAACCCTCAAATTTTGGAGGCAGGACTATCTGCATCCAATGTGTTTACTGTAAGCGGTGGTTTTATTGGTTCAGGGTTAACAGATGATTGGTGTTTGAAAGACGGTGCTGGTGACGTGAGAGAAAGCCATTGTCGAATTGTGTATGTGGACGGTTTTTTCTGTTTGTCTGATGTGAGTAATGCGACTTACATCAATGGTTCTTTAATGGCAGTGGGGCGTAAAACGCTGGCTCGCCTAAACGAAAAAGATGTGCTGAATATCGGCCCTTATAAAATCAGGGTGTCGTTTGAGTTGAGTGCAGACGAAATGTCGCAAGGGCCACAAACCATAGATCGACTATTCAGTGTTGATGAAGATGAGCTGAATTTGAATCGTTTTGACTTGGTTCAAGATCAAGCACAAGCACACTCTCAACCCCATATTGCTTATGACCCTTTGCTGGCGCTTGATGAGCTTGAAGAGCATGTGGTTGAAGAGGATCTTATTAATGAGCCAGAGCCTGATCAAGAAGAGTTAGACAAAGAGGCACTGACAGAATATTTATTGGCTCAAGATCAGGTTTGGAAAGGGCCTGAATTATTGGTGCAAGCGGATTCTGAAAGGGATTCTGATTCGGCCATTGCATTGCAAACAAGTTCGCAAAAAAAACCGCTTAGCTTAAGCAACACTATTGAAAAAGAAGAGAGTAAAGGATTGTTCTCTAAAGCAAAATCTAAAGCAGAGAGCTTTAAACAAAACTCGAAAAAAACAATTTCTACTCTAACCAAAAAAACGCATAACAATTGGAATTTAGCCACTAAGGAAAGTCAGATGGACGAAGAAGTATTAGATTTATTGGAAAAAGAAATGGGTATGGACTTCAGCCAAGAAGCGCCAGAAGGTGAAGGAAATCACCTGCTAACTGGGCCTATTTTTAGGGGGCTTGGGGTAAATGCTGCCAATAACGATAATGCGGCTGATTTACAGCTTTTATCAGAAGAAATGGGAGCCTCTTTAAAGGCTGCTATTGCTGGTGTACTGGATATCCATAAGCAAGTTGAAACGAGCCGTTATGGTGGCATGAATAAAAACCTTCAACCTATTGAAGATAACCCTTTACGTTTAGGCATGACCTACGAGCAAACCGTATTAACCATGTTTGATTCTAACCGTAGCCCGGTTCATCTATCGGCACCTGCTGCCATTGATGAAAGTCTTCGTCTGGTACAACACCATAATGCAGCAGTCGAAAATGCCATTTCTGAAGCCTTGACTCATGTGCTTAATGCGTTTTCACCTGAGACTTTAATGCGTCGCTTCATGAGTTACCGCCGTCCCGGACAATTTGTGAATGAATCCCAAGAAGAGTGGGCTTGGGGCATGTATGAAAGCTATTTCAAAGAGCTTTCTTCAAATCGTCAGCAAGGCTTTGAAAAACTATTCTGGGAAATTTTTGATCAGTTTTATGACAAAAAATTGCGTGATATTCAAAGGGAGAACTAACCGTGAATATTCGCCTAGTATGGATCTTTCTCATGCTGGTTTTTTTAGCGGGCTGTTCATCGAGTCCAACAGAATATGATCCGACGCAGGAGCCGACACGTGTCACCATCAGTATGTTAGCTGATGAAAAAGTTAACCCAAATTCAAGTGGGGAAGCGACACCAATTGAGTTTACTGTATTTGAGCTGGAAGACGATTCTATGTTCATGTCAGCGGATTACGAACAGCTTATTGAAGATTTTAAAGCCGCATTAAGTAGCAATTATATCGATAACTATGACTATGTGCTTTTGCCGAGTCAGTTCAAGTTTATTGAATCCATCGAAATTGATGAAGACACTAATTATATCGGGGTTATGGTGAGTTATTCCGACCCCGACACAAGTCAATGGAAGAAGGTTGTGAAGGTTAAGCCGTTAGGTAGAGATTATCATCTACTGACACTTTTTAAGGAAAATGAAGTGATTTTGGAAAAGGTGGAATAAAGATGTCTTCCAGAAATAGAGTGGTGTGGAATGAGGGGCTGTTTATTAAGCCGCAACACTTTCAGCAACAATTACGCTATATCGAATACATGGTAGACGAGCGTGTCGGTTCTATGAGTCGCTACCTTTATGGTGTGACAGATATTGCATTAAACCCTGAATATTTAAGCTTTGGCAGAATTGCAATTGAGCGTGCTGTTGGGGTTATGCCAGATGGCACTATCTTTAGGATTCCGCAAGAAGATGTATTGCCAGATGCGTTAGAAATTGCAGATGGTTCTATGGCGGGGCAAGTGGTTTATCTTGCGATTCCATTACGCAGTGATTCCATTACCGAAATTACTTGGCCTGAAAGTACAGGTGCAGGGCGTTTTCAAGCGGCTAAAGAAGAAGTGCGAGACATACATACGGTGCAAGGGGATATGACCTCAATTGATGTGAGTCCTGTCAAAATCCGTTTGATGTTAGAGAAAGAAGATCGCAGTGCTTACGCCTCTATTGCCATTGCAAGAATCTTAGAAAAAAGACCTGACGGCAGTGTTATGTTGGACACTAACTTTATCCCTTGTCATTTAAATGTGACGGCAGTGCCTATATTGCATCGCTTTATTAGCGAAATGTCAGGCATGATGCGTGAAAGGGCGAAAAATATCGCGTTAAGAATCGGCGCGCCAGGCCAAGGTGGTGTGGCTGATGTCTCCGATTTTATGTTGCTACAAGCCCTTAACCGCATGCAGCCACAACTTCAACACCTATCATTTTTAAGAAGCCTTCACCCTGAGCGCTTATATGAAAGCTTAACCTCTCTATGTGGTGAGCTTGCTTCTTTTACCGATGAGAGTCGTTTGCCGCCTGAGTTTGAAAGCTATAACCATGATATGCCTGTGTCTGCGTTTAACTCTGTGATGTCATCTCTTAGACAGTCATTGAGCATAGTGCTTGAACCAAGAGCCGTTTCTTTGCAGCTACAAAAACGCAAATTTGGTCTTATGGTGGCGCCCGTTCAAGACCCTGAATTGGTGGAAGATGCTGACTTTATTATCGCCGTCAAAGCCAGAATGCCGTTGGATGAATTGCGTAAGCTCTTTATTCAGCAAACCAAAGTGGCTTCGGTTGAGAAGATTCGTGATCTGATTTCGTTACAACTTCCTGGTATTCCAGTGACGCCGCTGCCCGTTGCACCAAGGCAATTACCTTACCACGCAGGCTATACCTACTATCAATTAGATAAGACCAGCCAGGCTTGGAGCATGTTGCAAAACTCAAGTGGTTTTGCGCTACATATTGCGGGTGAATTCCCAGATATCGACATTCAGTTCTGGGCAGTAAGGAGTAAATAGGTGATGGATCAAGATACCGAAAAAAACTATGACAACCTGTTATTCGATGAAGTAAAAAACATCGATGGAGATCAGGACTATTGGTTTAAATTACGTGGTTCAAATATTAATCAGCTGATTGATGCTGCAACACCGCTTATGGGGATGGCGCTGAGAGTCAGACGCCTTTCTCAATGTGACAATGTGGACAGCATTTATGATCAAGCCGTTGAAGAAGTAAAGTCCATTGAAGTGGAACTGACTGAAGCGGGTTATGAGCATGCGGTTATTCTGGCTTATCGCTATGTGCTTTGCTGCTTTATTGATGAAGCGGTAATGAACACCAACTGGGGCGCTGACAGTGTTTGGGCTGAGCATTCTTTATTGACTCGTTTTCATAATGAAACCTGGGGGGGAGAGAAGTTCTTCACCATATTATCTCGCTTAGAGAGTGACCCAGGACGTTATAAGCAACAGCTTGAATTTATCTACTTGTGTTTGTGTTTAGGTTTTAAGGGCCGTTATCGCGTGATTAATAATGGTCTTGAAGAGTACGAAAGGATTCTTGCTAACCTATTTGCCATTTTACAAAAACTGGATGAAAAAGAGCCGCAAGAGCTGATGACCCATGCGGAAGATCATGTGGTAGCAACCAAATACCGTTTATCAAGACAAATGCCAGTATGGACTGTGTTTGCAGGATTTATTGGAGGCTGGAGCCTCTTATTCGCAGGTTTTTATATCAACTTGCACAATAAATCGACCGACGTTTTAGAACAACTTAACCAGATATTGCAGTAAAAGGATGTCCCTGTGATTCAGATTGAATTATCCAACCTAATTAGTAAATTAAATAGCCAAACGAAACTTGTGATGGAGCAGGCTGCGTCTGCCTGTATTAGTCGTCAAAACCCTGAAGTGACGTTTGAACACTTGCTGTTTGCGATTTTAGAAAACCCTTTCTCTGATATTAGGGTGATGTTGAAAAGCGCTAACTTAGACCATGTGTTGGTAAAGCATAAAACCGGTGATGCGATAACCACCGAAGTCGGTAATGCAACCTATCCAGCGTTTTCTCCTTTGTTGGTGGAATTGTTACAAGATGCTTGGTTGCTGTCGTCGACTGAACTAAATGAAACAGAGCTTCGTTCAGGTGCTATTTTCTTGGCGGCCATTATGCGCCCAGACAGATACTTACCTTTCTCTTTGATTGAAATATTTCAGTCAATTAACCGTGAAACAGTGCGTAAAAACTTTAGTCAGATTTTGCAAGGCTCTGCTGAAACCGTGCAAAACGACCATGCTGGAAAAGGTAAAAAACTAGCCTTAAACACGGATGCAAGTTCTTTGGCTAAGTTCTGTTCTGACTTTACAGAGCGTGCCCGTAATGGCCAACTCGACCCTGTGCTTTGTCGTGATGAAGAAATCAATCTGATGATAGATATTCTTTGCCGTCGTCGTAAAAATAACCCCATTGTTGTGGGTGACGCAGGTGTGGGTAAAAGTGCGGTGGTTGAAGGTTTGGCTCTTCGAATCGTTGAAGGTAAGGTGCCTGATACATTAAAAGATGTATCGCTTTTGTCATTGGATTTAGGCCTATTACAGGCGGGTGCCTCAGTAAAGGGAGAATTTGAGAAGCGTCTTAAATCTATTATTGATGAAGTCAAAGATTCACCGACACCGATTATTCTCTTTATTGATGAAGCGCATACCTTAATTGGTGCCGGCAACCAAGAGGGGGGTGGGGATGCTGCTAACTTACTTAAGCCTGCACTTGCTCGTGGTGAATTATGTACTGTGGCTGCTACAACTTGGAAAGAATACAAAAAATACTTTGAAAAAGACCCTGCTCTCACTCGCCGTTTTCAATTGGTGAAATTAGAAGAGCCGAGTGTCGATCAAGCCTGCGATATTATGCGTGGTCTTCATGGTGTCTATGAAAAAGCCCATGGGGTTTTGATTACCGATGCTGCACTAAAAGCGTCGGCCGAATTATCAGCTCGTTATGTGTCGGGTCGTCAACTACCTGATAAAAGCATTGATGTGCTAGATACCGCCTGTGCGCGTATTGCAATTAACTTGTCTGCGCCACCAAGACGTTTAGCGGCTTTAGATAGCCAAAGTCTTCAAAGAAAGCTTGAGATTGATATGCTAAATCGTCAATTAAAATTGGGTCGCGAGATTGATCAAGCCCGTTTAGCGCTTTTGTTGGCGAATGAAGAAGAAGATCAAGCTGAGTATGAAAATCTTCATCAACAATGGCTTGATCAAAGGGCTTTAGTTGAAAGGATTGTCGTGGCAAGACAACGTATTTTAGCGCCAGAAGCAGAGTTTGAGGAGCAGCTTGAGTCAGATGACAATGATGATGCTGAATCAAATGCCTTAGATATCGCTGCTGAGTTGATTGAAGAGCAAACGGATGAAAATGCGGTTGTTGCACTTGATAAACTTGAAGATCTTTACCAAGAATATGATGCTATCCCCCATGAGCAGAAGTTGATTTACCCAGAGGTGGACGCCGATCAAATCGCTCAAGTAATCGCAGACTGGACAGGTGTGCCAGTGAATCAAATGAACACAGATGAGTTGAGTAAAATTACGCATCTTCCTGAGATTCTTGGTAAAGCGATTAAAGGTCAGGACATTGCCATTGCCCGCGTACATAGAAACCTATTGACGGCTCGCGCTGATTTGCGCCGCTCTGGAAGACCAAAAGGGGCTTTCTTGTTGGTGGGACCAAGTGGTGTGGGTAAAACCGAAACCGTGGTGCAACTTGCTGATCAGCTATATGGTGGCCAACAGTTTTTAACCACGATTAATATGTCTGAGTTTCAAGAGAAGCACACTGTGTCACGCTTGATTGGCTCACCTCCAGGTTATGTGGGTTACGGTGAAGGAGGTGTGTTAACTGAGGCTATTCGCAAAATGCCTTATTCTGTTGTCTTGCTTGATGAAGTGGAAAAAGCGCATCCAGAAGTGCTGAACTTGTTTTATCAGGCGTTTGATAAAGGCGAGTTAGCGGATGGGGAAGGGCGAGTAATCGACTGTAAAAACGTGGTTTTCTTCTTAACCTCAAATCTGGGTTATCAAACCATTGTTGATCATGCAGATGCGCCACAAGAAATCGAAGAACGTCTTTATCCTGAATTATGTGACTTCTTTAAGCCCGCATTATTAGCGCGTATGGAAGTAGTACCTTATTTGCCTTTAGCAACTGATGTGATTGAGCAGATAGTCAGAGCCAAACTTACTGGGCTTGAGTCTATTTTTGTTGAGCGCTATCAGGCTGATGTCATCATTGAAGATGAGTTAGTGCACGAGATTATGCGCCGTGCAACTCGCTCAGAAAATGGGGCGCGTATGCTTGAGGCCATTATTGAAGGTCAGATGTTACCACCTATCTCTCTTGCTTTGCTGGATAGACTTGCAGCCAGAGAGCCTGTTAATCGTATTCGTTTGTCGGTGGTCGACGGCGAATTTATCGGAGAGGTGGAATAGCTCCATGAATTTATGGCTAAGGAAAGCTGTTGAGCAAGGTGAGCTGCGCGATGAAACTGCTTTAATTAATCAATATACCTCCACCTTAAAGGAACAAATGGGTTTGTCCCTTGCCTGTGTCATCATGCCTTCGCATGATGGCAGCCGGTTGGAAGTAATAGATCATCCGCAGTCAATAAATTGGGAAGTTAATGATTTTAACAACCCTTTTTCCCATGTTTTACAAGCGACGACCCCTATGGTTATGAGCCTTAAAAAGCTCTTGTATTGGCGTTCTGATGCGGGCTTTAGTGCCTTAGTTGGTATGCCTAAAAATGATGAAATGGTTGTGATTCACCCCTTACCACCTGGTAATGACAAGGTGAAAGCCATGGTGTTAATGGTAGGGCCAGCGGATCAAGTCATGAACCTTTCAGATTTGTCTGAGTGGCAGCAATACAGTGCCATTTTTATGAACCAATTAGGCTTGATTAAAGATATTGGTAAACAGGCGATTCAGAAAGTGGATCTTGTTGGTTCATTAACGCGTCTGAAAAAAGAAGGTGAGCAAAGAGAGAGCTCTATCTCTTTGGCAACAAGGTTGGTTGGTTCTAGTGAAAAGATGCAAAAACTGAGGCATCAGATCATCACAGCGGCACAATCAACCCTGACAGTCTTGGTTCAAGGTGAAACGGGAACAGGTAAAGAGTTAGTGGCAAGGGCGGTGCATGATTATTCAGAGCGTAGTAAAAAGCCTTTTGTTGCCATCAACTGTGCTGCGATTCCTGAAAATCTGTTGGAGAGCGAACTTTTTGGTTATGAAAAAGGGGCTTTTTCGGGGGCTGATTCTAAAAAATTAGGTCTCGTCGCTCAAGCAAATGGAGGCACTTTATTCCTAGATGAAATTGGCGATATGTCACCGTCTTTGCAGGCAAAATTATTGCGCGTGCTGGAGACCTGTCAATACCGTGCTTTAGGTGCCAAAGATGAGATGTCATCTGATTTTAGGCTGGTGGCTGCGACTCATGTAAATCTGCTGAAGTCTGTTCAATCTGGTGCTTTTAGACAAGATTTATATTATCGCCTGTTTCAATACCCTCTTATGCTGCCAGCATTGGCTGACAGGCGTTCGGATATTGCCGAATTGGTGCTTGCCTTTATTGGTCAATTCAATGAAAAGCATCACACATCAGTCAGAGGGATTAGTTTTTCCGCCTTGGATTTACTTACCCAATGTAAGTTGCCTGGCAATGTTCGAGAGCTAAGGCATCTAGTGGAATTTGCTTGTATCCAAACCGGTAATGACGAAGAAATCAGTTTAAGCGTGGTAAGAGATAGGGTGCAAAATCTATTGGTTTTTGATGATGCGCCAATGGTTGCTGATAAAGATATTTCCAGTGATTCTAGCCTTGAACGTATTCGTGATTTAAAGCGGGCGTTAACAGGTTATGAGATTGAGATTATCAGGAGCAGGCTCATTAAATTTGGCGGAGACAGAGCAAAAGCCGCTGAAAGTTTGGGCATACCAAAACGTACCTTAGCGCATAAATGCTTAAAACTGGAGATTCATGCATGATGGTTAAACCGCTTTATATTATTTTGTTAGCATTTGTTTCAAGTGTTCTTTTTACTCAAGCCCAAGCCGAGGAGCGGGTTCCTTCTAAGGCAGAGGTGCCAGCATCTACGAAAGATTTATCACTTGTCCAAAAACTCGGTGTTGCGGGTATTGAATGCAGTCTAGTCGCTTCAAGGCTGACCCGACTAAGTTGTTTTGATGAGGTGTTTGGTACCAAGTTAGATGTCGAAAAACAAGCCGTTGTCACTTTGCCTATTACAGCGAGAGCAATTCAATCAGAAATAGATCGTGAGGCTGATTTGGGCTTTAAATTGACCTATGGCACAGCGCCTGAGGTCGCTAACAGCGTGTGGGTGACCTCGCCTGCCATGGTGAATCTTGAGCAGGTTGAAAAGCTAGATAACAAAATTAAAACACCCATTTTGATGTTGAGCTGTCTGGAATCTATTAGTCGAGTTGAGCTTGTTTTACCTGAAAAGCTGCAAGATCCCAGAGTGAAAATTAGTATCTTTGGCGATAGAAATGATACACAAACTTGGGTCAGTGATGAAGATGGTTTGGTGTTAAGAACAGGGCGTGGTGTTCCTGCTATCAGAGCAATGAAAGCGATTATTTCGGCTCGATCATTAGTTCTAAGGTCCAACTCGCCTGTTATCGATGGCTTAAGGTTTGACTCGTTAAACCTGGCAAGCAACATGAAGCCCATTCGCGAAAAGTGTGATTGGTAATAGGGAGAGAGTGAATGTCATATCGTGATCAAATACTGCTGCCTATTAGTCAAGATAATCCGGTGGGTGAGAAGTTATTAGAAGATACTTTACTGGACTTCATTGAAAGTCAAATCATGAAGGTGGGCTCTTTATCTCATGCAGAAGTGCAATGGGACGAGATTGAAAAAAGCACCGTCAAACTGCTGGAGACTAAAACAAAAGACCTTAAGTTACTGACTTATTTGTTGCAGTGTTTACAGCACAAAACAACACCAGAGCGTTTTAGTTTATCAATTCAAATATTGACCGACTTTATGGGAGCTTATTGGCAAACCTGTTATCCAGCGCCTGGGGATAGAGGTTTGTTACCTCGACGGAAGTTTTTCAGTCAAATCGCAAGTCGTAGTATGCAAGCCGCGGAAAAGCTCGATGTTGCCATGTTTAATTCTGAACTAAAAGAGGAGTTAGATAAGGCGGTAGCGGCGTTAAAGACAGCCTCGGAAACCTTATCTTTACCGCTTGATCATATTGAGGCGATGGAAGCCAGTTTAAAACGAAAGTTTGCGTTTTTAACGGAAAAGAAAGCCGCCACTCAAGCTAATAAAGCAAAAAATGAAGGCTCTTCTCAAGCTCAAGGTGAAAGCGCTGCCAAGATTGAAATTGATGGCAGTAGCGATAGGGCGGTTAAACAAACCTTGTTAAAAGTGTCTGATTTCTTATCTGAATTAGATGATTCTGATGCCTTGGTTTTACGATTACGCCGTTTTGCCGTATGGCAGTCTATCAAGGCGTTGCCTGAAGTGGATGCAAAAGGTCAAACCCAGTTAATGCCTGTGGCCCCGGATCGTATTCGTGAATATGAAGAGCAATTGCAAAGGGGGGCTGACTTAGCTTTGTGGCGCAAAGTAGAGCAAAGTCTCACCGTGTCTCCTTTTTGGTTTGATGGCCATTATTTAAGTTATCGCATTGCCAGCAAACTTAATAAAGAAGAGGGTGCCCAGGCCATTCAGTCAGAGCTTTTGAATTTTGTGAAGCGTCTCCCCAAATTGTTAGATTGCTCTTTTAAAAGTGGTATCCCTTTTGCGGGGGAAGAGACTAAAAAGTGGCTGTCTTCTGTAGAGGAGCAAGCCTCTAATCAAAGTGCCATGTCAGTCGGTTGGGATGATAAGCGAAAAGAGGCTTTTAGTTTGTCGAAAGAGGGTGGCTTATCGGTTGCGCTTGGTATGTTGAATGAAGGGTTAAAGCAATCCAAAGAACCAAGAGATAGCCTTTATTGGCGCATGCTTTCAGCGGATACGCTTAAGCAAAATAAGTTGGCAGCCATGGCTGTTGAGCAATATGAAACATTACTTACTCAGGTTCAAGATATGTCCGTATCTGACTGGGAACCTTCTCTCGTTCAGCGCCTAGAGCGCGTTGTAAAACAGGGATAATTAAAGGAACAAATGGATATGTTTAAAACCTTATTAAAAATTTTTGGAGCAATCGTCCCAAGCTTAAAGTCGGCTGCTCCGATTTTATTGTTTTTGCTTTTTATATTGTTAAACGTCGCAATATGGTGGATGGGGCCTTGGATTAAGTATGAAGAAACTTATCCTGTTGCCTCGGTGTTGTCTCGTAGTCTTGCCAGTTTAATATTCTCCCTGATTTGTTTTGCTATTTGGGGGATTGTTCAGTGGCGTAGATTGAAGGTCTATCATCAAGAAAAAGCCCTCGAAGAAAGTTATCAGGAAGATCCAATTCAGTTGTATGAAGAGCGTCAAGAAACTGAATTGAACAAGGTAATGTTAAATATGAAGGAGAATTTAAATAAGCGAAATTATTTATATGCTCTACCATGGTACCTTGTTTTAGGTCTAGAAAATGCCGGTAAAACCAGTCTAATTAACCGTTCTGGTCAAAAGTTCGTGTTTTCAAGTGTAATGCGTGCATCAGGTAAAAAGAGTGAGAACCCTTACTCATTTGATTGGTGGATTGGCAGTGACTCTGTCCTGATTGACCCTGATGGTGAACTGCTCACTCAGCGTATGGACGAAGAAGGTAATGATGGCGAAATGGAGCGTCGATTATGGCAACATTTTGTACATTGGTTAGATAGAACTCGAAGTAGAAGGCCGCTAAATGGTGTTGTTTTAGCAATTGATATTGCCCATATTGCGACTTCTACCGCCTCTGAGAGACGTGCATATGCAAGTCTTCTAAGAGCACGTTTACGTGAATTAATGGAAACACTATCGACTCGACTACCCGTTTATATCACCTTTACCAAGTTAGACTTATTACATGGTTTTGAACCCTTCTTTAGGGAGTACAGCCGGAGTAAAAGTGAAGATGTGTTAGGTTTTACCTTCTCACTTGACTCGGTAAGTCAGTTAGATAATTGGATTGAAGAATTTGAAACAGAGTTTCATGGCTTTGTTGAGCGTATTAACGATTCTTTGTCACCGATTATGCAGGGCTTACCTGATGGTGATGATAAAATTGCAATTTATAGCTTTGCCCGTCAAATGGCAGGTTTGCAAGATGTATTAAAGCAGTTTTTTGTTGATGCTTTAGGTAGCGACCAATTTTCTACCTCACCTTTGGTACGAGGGACTTTCTTTACTTCTGTATTCCAGCAAGGTGTGCCAAGTAATGCATTTGTTGATGCTGCTTCGCGTCGATATGGATTGTCCCATTCGATTAACAGTGCACAAAATGCGGTTAACTCAACGACCTATTTTACCCAGAAGCTCTTTACCAAAATCATTTATCCAGAAGCCGGATTAGCGTCTGATAACTTTAGGGTGGCAAGGCAAAAGCGCCGAGTCTTATGGTTGTCTTTATTAGTCTGCTCCTTGAGTTCAGGTTTATTGGCCTTGTCTTGGCACCAGTTCTATCAAAAGAATATTGTGCAAACCAACGCCGTGCTAAAAAAGGTTAATGACTATAAAGATAAGTATTCAAATGACTCAATGATTCGCTCTGAGCAAGATATTTTATCGGCTTTGAACGATATTCGAGATGCGACCTTGGAGTTTGGCTTCTTTAGGGAAAAACCAAAATTCATTTCAGATATGGGGTTGTATCAGGGTCACTTACTTGGGCCTAAAGTAGAAGAAACTTATTTGAGTTTGCTACAAAATCGTTTTTTACCTGAATTAATGGATCAAGTCGCAAAGGATTTAAATAACGCAAGCAATGATGTGAATAAGCTGGCTGCTTTACGTGTTTATAAAATGATGACGGATAAAAACGGCCGTCGTGAAGGATTCGTTGAAGAGTATTTTGCGAAAGGTTGGCAGCAAGAGTATTCAGGTGATAGGGAAACACAAGAAACCCTGTTGCAGCACCTTGATTATGCAATGCGCCACATTGATTTAGAAGAATTGCGAGATGGTGGTGATTTTGCCGCAGAAAAAGTGCTTAAAAAACATCAGCCACTTATTTCAAAAATTCAATCTGACCTGGGCACTATGCCTGTGGAAGAAAGGGTTTATCGTAATCTCAAGCAAAATGCATCGACAGAATTGGGTTCGCCTTTAAGTGTGAAGCACGCTATTGGTCCTGTCTTTGATATTGTTTTCCAAGAACGAGTGCTTAATACAGATAACCTTTTTGTGTCTCAGCTATTAACAGATAAAGGCTTTAAAAAGTACTTCTTACCTCAATCTGAATCGGTTGCTGATTTGGCATTGATCGATAGTTGGGTATTGGGTCAAAGTGAAGTGGCTGAGTTTAGCCAAGCTGATAAGCAAGTCTTGAGACAAAAAATACGTGATCAGTATGTGTCTGATTACACCAATACTTGGCGTGCGGCGATTAATGCGATTGATATTAAATACTTCTCGGATATTAATGATGCGGTACAAGTGTTGGATAACCTAACCGGTAGTATGCAACCTTTCTCTAGAATGCTGGTGGCCATCGAAGATAATACTCAGTTATTCCCAGAATTGCCGGACAATGATGCGGATCGTATTGAGTTGATGAAAACCCCTAAATATCAGGTTGCAGCAGCGGTACATAGTCCGTTTTCTGAGCTAAATGCTTT
Organism: Marinomonas sp. MED121; assembly: GCF_000153025.1. Classification (GTDB taxonomy): domain Bacteria; phylum Pseudomonadota; class Gammaproteobacteria; order Pseudomonadales; family Marinomonadaceae; genus Marinomonas. The sequence goes on along the minus strand of NZ_CH672429.1, from coordinate 42,757 downwards.
ATTAGATGAGCGTGAAGGTCAGCCTGCTTATATGGAAGAAGTGATGGAGGCGGTTGTGCAGCTGCAAACATACTTAACAGCGATTCAAAACGCACCGGATATGGGTAAAGCGGCTTTGGATGCCACGAAAGATAGATTAACCCTTAAAAATGCCGATCCAATTTATATGGTGCAGCGAATTGCGTCCGGTTTACCTAAGCCTTTGGATACCATGATAGGTAAATTGGCAACAGAAAGTTGGTATGTGGTTAAGCAGGAAGCGGTGAAACACTTAGAAGTGCGTTGGTTTAAAGATGTGTATTCTAAGTTTGATAACAAATTCGCCAATCGTTATCCATTTGATCCTTCTTCTAAAAAAGATGTGTCATTGCAGGACTTTGAAGACTTCTTTGCGCCAGAAGGAACCTTAAATCAATTCTATGATAATCAGTTAAAAATGTTTATGGATGAGAATTTGGGGTTGTCTGCTAATTCTGGTGAGCAGTCACTGATTCGTAAAGATGTCTTGGACCAATTGGCGGAAGCTAGAAAGATTCAACAAGCCTTCTTCCAAAATAAAGGTATTTTGGATGTGAAGTTCTCTTTAGAACCGGTTGAATTAAGTGCAAATAAGCGTCGAAGCGTGATCAATGTTGATGGTCAATATGTGGGGTATTCTCACGGACCTAAAAAGACAGTGGAGCTTGTCTGGCCAAATACCTTAAGAGAAGGAACCTCTTCGAAACTGACCTTTGTGCCAACACGAGTGAATGCTTCACCTAGAAGTATTGCTATTCAAGGTGCTTGGGCCTTCTTTAGGTTGTTAGAGAAAGGTGAAGTGGTGGGCGCCAGTGCGACCAGTGTTGACTATCGATTTAATTTAAATGGTGGTTATGCGGTTTACCGTCTGCATTCTGATGCGGACTCAAACCCTTTTACAGCTTCTTTGTTTAAGTCATTCAAGCTGTCTAAAACGCTTTATTAAATCTAGCTTAAGGCGAAGCAATTATTGCTTCGCCTAATTTAAAGGATTATCTGTAAGAATGTTGTTTTTTTCCGATTTACATCAGTTTCGTTTAGTTTCAGATGAAGTCCAGTTAAGGGATTCATCCACTTATCAAGACATTAGGTCTGAGATTAATCGCCGTAATGTGCCCTTATCTGGTGGTACTGACTGGGATAAGGTGAGAGTGTTATGCGAGCAGATTGGTGCAAATGAAGGGGTGGATCTACTGGTTGCTATTTATTACACGGTGGCGGCTACGAAAACTCAAGGTTTGACTGGGTTAGCGGTAGGCCTAGAGTTACAAACCGCTTTAATTAAAAAATTTGGTAGCAACTCTGCGTTTCCGGCTGTAAGGCGCAGTGAATTATTTGCTTGGATGATAGGGAAGATTGGCCCTGAAATCCGTTCGTTAAAACCCAGTGTCAAGCAGCTAAGAGAGCTGTATCGTTGTGAAAGAGCATGTCACAGTCTGCATAATCAATTTAATTATTTACAACCAGAGCAAGTGCCTGATTTAGATATGGTGGCCTTTACTATTTTTGAGTATATCGACCAACTTGAAACAAATGCAGAAATAGCCCAACCTAAAATTATTGAAGTCATTCCTAAGGTAAGTCTTTGGAAAAAACTCTTACCTTATTTTGGTGGCGTCAGTATTGCGATAATTGGATTTGTAGGCACTGAGTATGTGTTGCCCCACATTAATACACCAAAATCTATGGTGACCATTGAAAAGACCTTACCTAAAGTTATTTTGGGTGAAGAGATAAAGGCGCTCCCTTCAAGTCTTGATTTTGGTAATTTCGAGTCCAATCGATTAAGTATTTCAAACTTATATACAAGTCAAACGACTAACTTGATTGCTAAAAAGGTGACCGATGATGTTCAGCAAGCCCTTGGCTTAACTTCGACATTAAGCGCGCTTTATCCAGAAGAAGAAACCTTACCTTTGATGGCTCAGTGGCAGCAGGAAATGCTGGATGTGGTGGAGAACCAATATCGTCGTTTTAGCCAAGCCCGTACTAACGCTGCGAACATTAATCTTATGATTGAAAAAGATAGGTATGAGCAAGCGCGTAAGCTGTCACGAAAAATGGAAGACTACGCGATTAGTCTTTCCCCCGTATATGGGCGTGCTATGTATATTGAAGAGTTGATTGAGAAGGGGGAAATTAAAGCCTCAAAAGCTGAAATTGAAACCTTACTTTATAACCTTAAAGCCCTAAATTTAAAGGTGGCCTTACTTGAAAATAAGGTTCAAGAATCTGCCCAAGATTAGCGCCAATTTACCCAGTAGTGATAGCTCATTGAGTCATTAAAGTTAATGGTGTTTTTGAAGTTATCACTGGCTGTTGTAAGGCAACTGACAGGGATGAACTCAGGTTCGGTCCAGCCAGTGTGTCCCCCGATATACTCTCTTTCATAACCCCATTGGCCGCAGGAGAGTATCTGATCAAATTGGTTATCCCTTTCACACACCACACATGTCTCAAATTCAATTCTAATGTCTTCTCCCTCTAGCCCATAGGCATCAGTAATATACGGCGTGTCATAAATTGCCACAGTGGAGCTGCGTTGAACTTGCCCTTGCCAAGGTTTGTCTTGATCGTCGGTAGGGGTAAAGTGCGTGCCATGACCATACTCTAAATTTGCTGAATCATAGAAGGGTTCAATATTTTCGGCAGGCGCATCAAGTTGATTTTGTCTTTCATTAATAAGCTGGATGTTGCTACTTCTCGTTTGTAGTATGCGGTACTTGTCGCATTGTGCTCGGTTACGGCCTTGTAATTGGCCGTTCAAGCCTGCAAAAAAATGGATTTCAATACCTATGCCATTTGCATTGTCTCTGGCGATGTAACTTGCTTGATTACGGCTGCTATGAAACCACTCTTTTGAAAAGGCGAGTAATCCAAGGTGTTGGTGTATCTGGTTATCAGGAAGGGTGACAGGGCAAATTTTTGCGACCAATAGTTCCTCAGAAAATGAAGGGGGGGCAGAGAGTAAACTTATGATAAAAGAGATATTAATTAAATGTTTATGCATGCTAAACCAATCATTTATGTGATTAATTTAGTATAGGAAAGAATCCCTAAAAGAGGCTGGCGTCATAAAAACTTAATATATGACAGTTACAATTATAGGTTTTGGTGATTATCGTCGATGCTAAAAATAGTCCAACGTTGAATTGGTTTCTTTAGCTCATTATTGTTGATATGAGTGACTTCAGCGGTCACTCTTCTATTCACTGCTCTACCATACTCTGTCTCATTATTTGCGATTGGCTGGTTTTCCCCATGGCCAATGGCAATAATACGATCAGAGGAAATGAGAAATTTTGTCACTAGCGCCTGTTTTATGGCATTTGCGCGATTTTGAGATAAGCGTAAATTATCTTCATCGTCCCCCATAGAATCCGTATGACCCTCGATAAAAACATCGCTAGATTGGTGTTTTTGCAAGAATTTGCCGAGTTTGAGTAACCCTTTAAGCTCATTGTCCTCAAGTTCAAATTTATTGGTATGAAAACGAACATCGAGTTCAACTTTATACTCTGTCTGTGTGTTGATATTTTTGGTGACGGGGCAGCCTGCATTATCGACTTTAGAGCCAAGCGGGGTGTTGGTGCATTTATCTCTTATTGCTATTACACCATCCTTATCCGCGTCAATAAGGTGGTGGGCGATATGGTCACTAAAAAGTTTTTCAGCAGGCAAAGCCTGAGTGAACAGAGCGGGTATAGCCCGCTATCCCATAGCCCATTTATGCATTAATCATCCTTGATGGTACTTCTTAAACGATTTTTGTTCTTGGTTTTAATCGTAATTATTGAGTGTTGTTGATCTGTTTGAAATAGGTAAATTGTTTCAATTCTGTTAGAGATTGTTATTTACATGTCGAGAGTCAAAAAATAAAACTCGTTAGGTTTTTTTCATAAGACCTAGAGTGTCGAGGGCTGATCGCATATAATGCTGGGCCTTAAAAATATATTAGTACTTCTTGTTGTTGGTTTTTGACTAATAAATCATTAAAAAGACCTTAAAAAGACGGTTTTATAAACAACAAGGAGAAGAAGAATCTCTTACTTAGTAAGTATTAGGAATTAGAATTATGCGCAGTCATTATTGCGGCGAATTAAATGCTTCAAACATTTCTCAAGAAATTACACTTTGCGGTTGGGTTCATCGCCGCCGTGACCATGGTGGCGTAATCTTTCTAGATGTACGTGACCGTGAAGGTCTCACTCAGGTTGTTTTTGATCCTGATCGTGCTGATAGTTTTGCTCTAGCTGACAGTGTTCGAAATGAGTATGTTGTTAAATTAACCGGTTTGGTGCGTGCACGTCCAGAAGGGACTGTTAATCCAAATATGGCGACAGGTGAAATTGAAGTGTTAGGTACCTCCTTAGAGATTCTTAATGCGGCGCAAACGCCCCCATTCCAACTAGATGAGCATCAGTCTGTTGGTGAAGATATTCGTCTTAAGAACCGCTTTGTTGATTTACGTCGCCCTGAAGTGCAAGCAAAAATGCGTTTTCGTTCTAAAGTGACATCCGTACTACGTAACTACTTAGACGATAATGGCTTCCTAGATATTGAAACACCTATTTTGACACGTGCGACACCAGAAGGGGCGCGTGACTATCTTGTGCCAAGTCGTACTCAAGAAGGTAACTTCTTTGCTTTGCCACAATCACCACAGTTGTTTAAACAACTTCTTATGGTGTCTGGTTTTGATCGTTATTATCAAATCGCAAAATGTTTCCGTGATGAAGATTTGCGTGCCGACCGTCAGCCTGAATTTACTCAAGTAGACATAGAAACATCCTTCATGGGTGAAAAAGAAATTATGTCTATGACAGAAGACATGATTGTTGGCTTGTTTAAGCAGCTGTTGAATGTTGATCTAGGTACTTTCCCTACTATGCCATATGCACAAGCGATGGAAACATACGGTAGCGATAAGCCAGATTTACGTATCCCTTTAAAAATCGTGACAGTGTCTGATTTGATGGAAAATGTTGACTTTAAAGTCTTCTCAGGTCCAGCTGTTGATCCTAAGGGGCGTGTTGCGGCACTTAAAGTGCCTGGTGGTAATGCACTTACTCGTAAGCAAATTGATGCTTACACCAAGTACGTTAGTATCTATGGTGCTAAAGGTTTGGCTTACATCAAGGTTAACGACAAATCTAACCTTGAAGAAGGCTTGCAGTCTCCGATTGTTAAGTTCTTGCCAGTTGAAGTGCGTCAGCAGTTGCTTGAGCGTTTAGGTGCTGAAGATGGTGATTTAATCTTCTTTGGCTCTGATTCAGAGAAGGTAGTGAATGAAGCATTAGGTGCTTTACGCTGTAAGCTGGGTGAAGATCTTGAACTTTATACCTGTGAGTGGGCGCCTCTATGGGTGGTCGACTTCCCAATGTTTGAAGAAACATCTGACGGTGGAATCACGGCTATTCACCACCCATTTACTGCGCCATCATGTTCTGTAGAAGAACTTAAAGCCAATCCATTAACGGCTTTGTCTCAAGCTTATGACATGGTACTAAATGGTACTGAGCTCGGCGGTGGTTCTATCCGTATTCACCAAAGTGATATGCAGCAAACTGTGTTTGAGCTGCTAAATATTGATGAAGCAGAGCAAGAAGAGAAATTTGGCTTCTTACTTGATGCGCTTAAATTTGGTGCGCCGCCACACGGTGGTTTGGCTTTCGGTCTAGATCGTCTTGTTATGTTGATGACAGGGTCCGCATCTATCCGTGATGTTATTGCTTTCCCTAAAACACAAAGTGCGACTTGTCTTTTGACTCAAGCGCCAGGTGAAGTAAGTGAGAAACAGCTAAAAGAGTTAAGCATTCGTGTGCGTAAACCTGTTGTAGAATAAGGTTTTTCGACGAATTTTGAAAAAAGGCCGCTTATGCGGCCTTTTTTTTGATTTAATAGCGAAATGCAGTTGAATCTTATTTCACATACTGTTGAAATATACAGTTAATTGAGTGAATCGTTAAGGTGTATTTTGACTCGAATTTTAGCAATTGATCCAGGTTCGCGTATTACGGGTTTTGGTATTATTGATGTTCAGGGCCAGCAAATTCAATATGTTGATAGTGGCTGTATTCGTTTGCCCGATGCTGTGTTGGCTGAACGGTTAAAAAATATTTATACCAATGTCACGGAATTGCTGTCCCGTTATCAACCGCATGAGTTTGCCATTGAGGAGGTGTTTTTAGCTAAGAATGCAAACTCAGCTTTAAAGCTAGGGCAGGCGCGAGGTGCGGCGATTGTTGCGGCGGCTATGGCGGGGTTAGAAGTGGCTGAGTATGCGGCGAAACGTGTGAAGCAATCGGTTGTCGGCAGTGGTAGTGCGGATAAAGAGCAGGTTCAGCAAATGGTTCAGCTTTTGCTAAAGCTTGAAAAAGCGCCCCAAGCTGATGCGGCGGATGCGCTTGCTATTGCTATGTGTCATGCTCATACGCGTACCTCTTCTGGTCTTGAGTATGGCGTGGGTAAACGTGCAGCAAGGACAGGTAAACGTTGGTCTGAATTAGATATAAGGAAACTTAAGTGATAGGTCGTTTAGTGGGTTACTTGGTGGAAAAAGTGCCACCAGAGTTAATGTTAGATGTGAATGGCGTAGGTTATGAATTAACGGCATCAATGACGACCTTTTATGAGTTGCCTGCTATTGGTGAAAAGGTAACCCTTTATACTCATTTTCAAGTAAAAGAAGACGCGCAAAGTCTTTATGCTTTTAAGCAAAAAGATGAAAGAGCCTTGTTTAGGATTCTTATCAAGGTCAATGGTGTAGGGCCAAAAATGGCCCTGAGTGTGTTATCGAGTATGTCGAGTGATGAGTTGATTGCTAATGTGCAAGACTCTGATGTGACGGCATTAACGCGAATACCAGGCGTGGGTAAAAAGACAGCGGAACGCTTAATTATTGAATTGCGCGATAAACTGGGCCAGGCAGCGAAGCAAGACTTGTTTGCAACCCCAGAGGTATTGAGGCAAGTGCAAGCGGATCCAAGGCAAGAGGCTGAGGCCGCCTTGGTCTCATTAGGCTATAAGCCGCAAGAAGCTGCAAAGGCTATCGCCAAAGTGCCAGTGTCATCAGACAGTAGTGAGCAGGTGATAAAATCTGCGCTCAAAAATATGCTCAAGTAGACGTTTGATATGATTGAATCCGATAGAATAATCAGTGCTGAATCAAATGACACTGAATTGACTGGGTCAGAAGCCCATATTGACCGTGCTATTCGCCCTAAAATGTTGGACGAATATGTCGGACAGCCAGTGGTGCGTGAGCAGATGGATATTTTTATTCAAGCTGCAAGACAAAGGGAAGAGCCTTTGGATCATTGCTTAATATTTGGACCGCCTGGTCTTGGTAAAACGACGTTGGCGAATATTATTGCAAATGAAATGGGGGTGGAGATTAAAACCACTTCAGGTCCTGTGTTAGAAAGGGCGGGAGATCTTGCTGCTTTACTTACCAACTTAAGTGAAGGGGATGTGCTCTTTATTGATGAGATACACCGCTTAAGTCCTGCAATTGAAGAAGTTCTTTATCCTGCAATGGAAGATTATCAGCTTGACATTATGATAGGTGAAGGACCTGCCGCTAGATCAATTAAGATTGAACTTCCTGCCTTTACTTTGGTCGGAGCTACCACGCGTGCAGGCCTTTTAACTTCGCCTTTAAGAGATAGATTTGGCATAGTGCAGCGGCTTGAGTTTTACGATGTTGAGTCGTTAACAACAATAGTCTCTCGCTCTGCACAGAAAATGGGGTTGAATATGGACCCCTCTGGTAGTTTTGAAATTGCCAGAAGGGCACGGGGCACACCGCGAATTGCTAATCGATTATTGCGCCGTGTTAGGGATGTGGCTCAGGTGGGTGGGCATGAAATTGTGGTTCAAGAAGTTGCCCAAAGAGCCTTAGATATGTTAAGTGTAGATACTCAAGGCTTTGATCATCTAGACAGACGTATGTTATTGACTATGATAGAGAAGTTTGATGGTAGGCCGGTTGGAATTGACAGTATTTCAGCGGCAGTTGGAGAAGATAAAGATACGATTGAAGATGTGATTGAACCTTATCTTATTCAACAGGGTTTTGTGATGCGTACCCCTAGAGGACGACAAGTTACAAAAAAGGCATATGAGCATTTTAATTATCAATTGCCAAACGATTTAAATTAGAGGTAGTAAATGTCAATTTGGGGTCTTATCGCCAGCGCGAGTTTAGTTGTTCAGCTTGTTATGTTGTTGTTGGCATCCGCGTCTGTTTTCTCGTGGGTTGTTATTTTTCAGCGAATTAGAGTTTTGCGAAATGCCAAAAAAGTACGACGTACTTTTGAAGATTTGTTTTGGTCTGGTATGGATTTAAGTCAGTTGTATCGTCAAATTACCGCTGAGGGTCGTCGTATAGAGGGTATTGAGAATATTTTTACGGCCGGAATTAAAGAATTTACCCGTTTACGTCAAAGTGCCAATATGGATCCTGATGCTGTGATGGAAGGGGTGCAGCGTTCGATGAGAGTGGCATTGGCACGCGAAGAAGAAAAACTTGATCAACATTTACCTTTTCTAGCGACTGTGGGTTCAACCAGCCCTTATGTTGGTTTATTTGGTACTGTGTGGGGAATTATGCATTCCTTTATTGGTTTGGCGGAGGTGCAGCAGGCGACGCTTGCGACAGTGGCACCAGGTATTGCAGAGGCGCTGATCGCAACCGCTATCGGTTTGCTGGCTGCGATTCCTGCCGTTATTTGCTATAACCGTTTTTCTGCCACATCGGATGCTTTAGCGATTAACTATGAAACTTTCTCAGATGAGTTTAGTAGTATTTTACACCGTAAGGTTCATGGTAGAGATGGGGGAGCGGCATAGTGGCTCGTCCTAATCGACGTACTCGCCGTAAGCCAATGGCTGAAATCAATGTGGTGCCTTACATTGATGTGATGTTGGTGCTTTTGGTTATCTTTATGATTACAGCCCCCATGTTAACACAAGGGGTTGATGTTGAATTGCCAGCAGGCAATGCGGCGCCTATTGAAGACACTCAATCTGAAGTGTTAGTTGCTTCAATTACGGCAGAGGGTAAATATTTTGTCGATATTGGAGGGGAACAAGAATCTCTCTCATTAGATGAATTGAAAGACAAGGTGAGTAAGGTTATCGCACAAAATCCAAGTCTTCCTGTGTTAGTGAGAGGGGACCGTAGTGTGACCTATGGGGAAGTGATTGGTCTTATGGTCGCGTTACAGGGTGCGGGTGTACCAAATGTTGGATTGGTTACTGAACCTGAGGCGCCTTGATGGGCTTTTTTAGTAAAGAAAGTTATGGTTTTCCGGCTCTACTTGCTATCGGTCTTCATTTAATTTTAATTGTGGTAAGCTTAGTCGCAGTAGATTTTAAAGAAGAACAAGATGTTAGGTCGAATAACAAACCTATAGTGCAAGCTAAAGTAGTTGATATCAGCCAAACAATCATTGGTAAGAAAATAGAAGAAGATAAGGCGAAGGCGAAAGCTGCAGCCCTCGCGGTGAAGCAGAAAACCCAAGCCGAAAAAAAGCGTAAAGCGCAAGAAAAAGCGTTAGAGGATAGAAAGAAACAATTAGCTCAGCAAAAGAAACAGAAACAAGCGCTAGAGAAAAAAGCGAAAGCGGCTAAAGAGGCGGCTTTAAAAGCCGAGGCTGATAAGTTGCAAGAAAGGCAGGCAGCTAAGTTGGCAGAGCAGAAGGCGGCAGCGAAAAAAGCGCAACAAGAAAAAGAAACAGCAAAGAAACGTTTAGCGCAAGACGCTAAAAAAGCGGAAGCGGCAAAAAAATTAGCAGAAGCGAAGAAAAAAGAGCAAGAAAAGCTCAATCAGCAGCGAGCCGAAGCTGAGCGTAAGCGAGTAGAAACTGCGCGACTTGCAGAAGAGCAGAAAAAGCGACAAGAAGAGGCTAAACGAGCTTTAGCTGAAGAAACGGCAAGACAAGAAGCGCTTGCGGTTGAACTCGCTTTACAAGAAGAGGCAAAGAAGCAGCAAGAAATTGCAGAGGCAAGTGCTCGTCAATCTATGTCTGCTTTAATTGACCAAAGAATAAGGTCTCGTTGGATAAGGCCGCCAAATGCGATTAATGGTATGAAGACCCAGTTAAGGATCTTCTTTTTACCAACGGGTGAGGTTGATTTAGTGAATGTCACTAAGTCGAGTGGTGATGCGTTATTTGATCAAAGGACTGTTGATGCTGTATATAAAATGGGGCGTATCGAAGAACTAGCAGAGCTTGATCCTTTTGTTTTTGAACGTAACTTTAGACAAGTTGACTTAATTTTTAATCCTCAGGACTTGAGACGCTAATGAGAAAGTTGAAGTATTTTACGTTGGGTTTGATGTTGTTTGTATTATCGAACTTAGTAAGGGCCCAGTTGGTGATTGAAATTACCAGTGGGGCAGATCAGTTGTTACCGTTAGCTGTTGTTCCTTTTGCATATGAAGGGCGAGATGGCTTGCCTGAAGACGTGGCTCAGATTATAGAGAATGATTTAAAACGTAGTGGCCTATTTGAAGCTATCCCAAGAACGAATATGCTGAGTTTGCCCTCTAAAAAGGAAGATGTGCATTTTCGAGATTGGCGCTTACTGAAAAGTGATTATGTCGTTATTGGTGATGTAAAGCAGATTGATGCAAATAACTTTGAGATTAACTTTGAACTCATAAATGTTTTAAGCCAAAAGACGGTTGAAAAGCATACGGGATTAGCAGTTAAGGTGAGTGGTTTAAGAGATGCTGCCCACTATATTAGTGATAAAATTTACCGTTTGTTGACAGGGGTTCGAGGCGCATTTAGTACGCGTATTTTATATGTTACCGCGGAAGGTAATAGGGCTGAGCCAACTTACCGATTGCAGGTGGCGGATGCTGATGGACATAGACCTCAAGTGATAGTTGAGTCGAAAGAGCCTATCTTATCGCCTTCTTGGAGTCGTAATGGTCGCTTCATTACTTATGTTATGTTTAGAGACAGGCGTCCAAACATCTTTGTGCAAGAGCTGGCTACTGGTAAGCGACAAAAAATAGCCCAGTATAGAGGCTTAAATGGTGCGCCTGCTTGGTCACCAGATGGTAAGCAGTTAGCTTTAGTGCTATCTAAAGATGGCAACCCTGAAATTTATGTGCTTGATATCGCAACCCAAAAACTTCAGCGAATTACTAATCATTATTCGATTGATACTGAACCAAGTTGGGAGCCTGACGGTAAAGGAATTGTGTTTACATCCGATAGAGGAGGTAACCCACAAATTTATCGCGTAGATATTAGCTCTAAAGCAGTTGAACGAGTGACATTTGAAGGTGATTTAAATACTCGCGCTAGAATGACACCTGATGGGCGTTACCTAGTAACAGTACAAAAGAATGAAGGTAATTATCATATTGCTTTACAGGATATGAAAAATGGCCGTGTACAAATTTTAACAGAAACCTACCTAGATGAATCGCCAAGCATAGCGCCAAACGGTAGCATGGTGATGTATGCAACAACATACAAAGGTAAAGGTATTTTGGCAGTAGTTTCCGTTGATGGTTTAGTGAAATATAGGTTACCATCAGCGGCAGGTGAGGTAAGGGAGCCAGCATGGTCTCCTTTCTTCGAGTAGAGCACCCTTAAGGAGTGAAGAATGAGCGTTAATAAACTAGGTAAAATGGCTGTTATTGGCCTATCTGCAGCTTGGATTGCAGGTTGTAGTACAACAGCAACTGAAACTGATTCTTCTTCAGTGACAGAGGCTGAAGGAAATACAGTTGCAGCACAATCAAGTGCAGCTAATTCAACGGGTTCTAGTGATGGATCTTTTGGTGCAAATGGCAATGGCGATTTATCTAGCGTAATTGTTGATGGAAACGGCAATGTTGTTTCTGCTGAGAATGCAACCGCAGCACAAAAAGCGGCAGCAAATGCGAAAGATATGCTAGTTGGCGTTGCTCATATTTTCTATTTTGATTTTGATAAATCAATTGTTAGACCTGAAGCGCGTGAAGCTTTGGCTAAACATGCTAAATTCTTAGTAGCTAATCCAGATGCACGTGTGGTTCTTGAGGGTCATGCAGATGAGCGTGGTACTCGTGAATACAACATGGCACTCGGTGAGCGTCGTGCTAAAGCTGTAAGCCGTTACCTTACTATTCAAGGTGTTGCTGCTGCTCAAATCGAATCTGTAAGTTTTGGTGAAGAAAAGCCGCTTGAGTTTGGTCATGATAAGGCTGCTTGGCAGGCTAACCGTCGTGTTGAAGTGCGTTACGAATAATGAAGGCTTTGACGCATAATCTTCGCTCTATCGCAATGGCGCTGTGTTTCACAGCGCCATTGGCGTTTGCTGAGGGCGAAAATAATAGCGCCCTTTCAGCGAGTGCTGCAGCAGAACTTTTATATCAGATAGAGAACTTGCAACTTGAAGTTCAATCTCTAAGAGGGACTGTTGAACAGCAACAACATGAGCTTTCAAAGATGAAGGCGAGTCAAAGGGATAGGTATATCGATCTTGATAAGCGTATTTCAAGCTTAATGAAAATGATTCAAGAGCGTCCTGCACCGGTTGCCTCTATTACTGTGCCAAGTGCTAGCTTGCCAGTGACCCCTGTGATTGATGATGTAAGTCAAACTGCCAACTCTACGCCAGTAGAGGTTGTGAGTGTTCCTAGGGTGATTGAGCCTGCTAATGCAGAAACCTTAGCAGAATATAAAGCGGCGTACTCTCTTGTTCGAAATAATGAAAATGCCAAAGCAGAAGTCGCTTTTGTGGATTTTATTACTAAGTACCCGAATAGTGAGTTGTCTGGCAATTCTTATTATTGGCTTGGTTTGCTGAAGTTAAATTCAGGTGATCCTGTGTCAGCCATTGAGCAATTTAAGTCTGTAATTAGTCTTTTTCCAAGTCATGATAAAGAGACTGATACCTTATATCGCTTAGGCTTTGCTTATTTGAAAGTGGACGATAAAGAATCAGCTAGAGGTTATTTAGTTGATGTAATTGAACGTTTTCCTAACAGTAAGGCGGCTAAATTAGCAAAAAATCTTTTGTCTAATATAAAATAGCTTGTATTTCCCAATGGGTTCTGTATTATACGCGCCCGTTGGGTCGTTAGCTCAGTTGGTAGAGCAGTTGACTTTTAATCAATTGGTCACTGGTTCGAATCCAGTACGACCCACCAACAATCTTATATCTACTTCAAGTAGTCTGGGTCGTTAGCTCAGTTGGTAGAGCAGTTGACTTTTAATCAATTGGTCACTGGTTCGAATCCAGTACGACCCACCAACTTCCTATATCTAATCCCGATTTTTAATTAGGGGTAATGACATGTCAAACGTCCTCAATAAAGCAGCATTAAGAGAAACGGTACAACAACACCTTTCGTCTGCTGAGCAAACTTTACGTCATCCTACTGAACAAGATGATGCTTTACGTAATGAAATCAAATCTCTTCTAAAAGCTAAAGATGCGGTGCTTGTGGCGCATTATTATTGCGATGATGAAATTCAGGCTTTAGCTGAAGAAACGGGTGGCGTGATTGCCGACTCACTTGAGATGGCTAGATTTGGAGCTAATCATGAGGCTTCAACTTTAGTTGTTGCAGGCGTTAAGTTTATGGGGGAAACCTCAAAAATATTAAGCCCAGAGAAAACTGTGATTATGCCGACTTTGGAAGCAACCTGCTCGCTAGATATAGGTTGCCCAATTGATGAATTTTCGGCATTTTGTGATCAGCACCCTGACCGTAAGGTGGTTGTTTATGCCAATACGTCGGCAGCCGTTAAGGCTCGTGCTGATTGGGTGGTTACCTCAAGTATTGCATTGCAAGTAGTAGAGCATTTGGTTGATCAGGGCGAAAAAATTATTTGGGGGCCAGATCAGCACTTGGGTAATTATATCCAAAAACAAACAGGTGCTGACATGATTCTTTGGGATGGTGCTTGCATTGTCCATGAGGAGTTTAAGGCAAAGGGAATTTTAGATTTAAAGAATATCTACCCTGATGCCGCAGTATTGGTGCATCCTGAGTCTCCTTCCTCTGTCGTTGATGTGGCTGATGTGGTTGGTTCAACATCTCAGTTGCTTAATGCTTCAAAAGAAATGCCGAATACAAGTTTCATTGTGGCGACAGATCGCGGTATTTTCTACAAAATGAAACAGGCATCACCTGATAAGCAATTCCTTGAAGCACCGACAGCGGGTTCAGGTGCGACGTGTCGTAGTTGTGCTCATTGCCCTTGGATGGCGTTAAATAGTTTGCAAATGCTTAGAAATGCACTTGTAGACATGACGGGTGAAATTCATGTGGACGAGTTGACTCGTGTAAAGGCATTAGAGCCACTGCAGAAAATGCTGGATTTTCAGATTAAGGCTTAATAGGTTCAAGGCGCTCGTTAGATTAGAAGAGCGCCTTTTTCTAGCTTTGAGTTAGGTCGTATGTATTTTCTAGATCCACTGTATGTTTGATTTGCGTTGTTATCTCTTTAATTACTTTTAACTCTTCTTTGTTTGCTTCTGGCTTGGCTTTATCTAATAACTTGAGTGCTGCTTTCGTTTTGCCATTGCTAAAGGCTATTTGCGCTTCATATGCCCAGGTTAGTGCAAGGTTCTTGTGTTTTCTAGCTTGACTAAGGTGGATGCGGTTGATGATATCTTGCTCATATTGAAGCAGTTTAGGATTGGTGGGAGAGAGTTTTGATATGGCCGTTTTGCTTGGGCTTAACTCAATAAAGGCAAGGTGGCCTTCGTTTATTTCGAGTTTTTTGTTGATGACTTGAGCGGCATCTTCCAGTTTTTGGTTGCGTATTAATATAAGTGCTTTCAAATAAGCTTGATTCACAAAAGTTTCATCAAGCAAGGGTGATAATGCTAAAGCCTCTAGCGTTTGATTGCTTAGATAGGCACTCAATGCTTTTGCATAATTAAGTTCGTTTTCATTGGTTATTTGCGAATTCAAATAACTATTGGGTTCTAGCAATAGGCTGGCTCTGTAGCCAAGCATGCTTGCTCTAAATTGGTTGAAGTCAGTTTGATCCCCTTGTTTTAAAATGCTCTTTGCGGGCTCTGTGTTGATGGAATCTGATAGCCTTGTTTCAGGGATAGGGTGAGTGGATAGAAATTCAATGGGCTCTCGTCCGATACTTGCTTGAAAAAATGTTAAAAATAATTCGCTTGTAGCGTTTTGATCAAGGTCTGCTTGAATTAAGTATTTTCTAGCTTGCCTGTCAGCTTCTTGCTCTTGTATGCGACTATAGGCAAGATTGTTTTCAGCCTTATTTGCTATGCCTGAAAGCAGCAGTGCAGAGCTAGCCTCACCATCCGCTCCAGCGAGTGCTGCTGCTATGCCTGCACCAATCATAAGTAGCGCTTTACTTTGTTCTTGCTTGTTTTGCTGGTTTTGCCTCTCGTAATGCTTAAGGTCTAGATGGGCAAGTTCGTGAGCTAATAGGGCAAATAAGGTTTGCTCATTTTTGATTCGACTTAACATGCCGCTATACAAAAAAAGGTGACTTCCGGGAAGGACGAAGGCATTATTTTGGGCGCTGTTTAGTAGGCCAATTTCAATGTTTTTCTGGTAGAGTTCGGTATGAGGTAATAGCTTGGCGAGGGCGTTTCTTAGGTAGTCGTAAGCCGGTGGAAAATGTATGAGTCTTTTACTGCCATGAAGTTTGCGAAACCAATGTTGCCCGACGATATAAGAAGGATTGGATAGACT
The DNA here is from genome assembly GCF_000153025.1 of Marinomonas sp. MED121. GTDB lineage: Bacteria > Pseudomonadota > Gammaproteobacteria > Pseudomonadales > Marinomonadaceae > Marinomonas. The sequence goes on along the minus strand of NZ_CH672429.1, from coordinate 27,042 downwards.
TTGTTCATCTAGGTCTGCTTCTAGGTCTGGGAGCTTTGTGTCAGCATAGCTACTGGCTAGATTCAGGCATAAGCATAAAGTGAGCCCAAGTTTAAAGGCTTTAAATAAAATCATTGTTTTTAAAAGGTAATTTAAGATTCAATATGGCTAAATTTGATGCTGATGAGTATGACGTATTATTGGATGTAAGAGAAGATAAGTGTCCTATGCCACTGTTAAAGACTAAGCTTGCACTGGCGAAAATGTCGACAGGACAGGTTTTATGTGTACTGGCAACCGATCCAGGTTCACTAAAAGATATTCCATATTATTTATCCCATGTACAAATCCCGTTGTTATTAGAAGAGCAAGTTGATAGTGTGTGTCGTTTTTTAATCCAAAAGCCCTAGCCGATAAGGCAAAGCTAAGCAGGAACCTATGTTAAAAATTGTTGAGTCTTTAATAAAGCGCTACTTTTCTGATGAAGAAGCGGTTGTGTTTTTATTATTAATGATTACGTGTATTGCTGTATTAGTGTTTTTGGGCAATATTCTTGCGCCTGTACTGATTGCTATTGTGCTTGCTTTTTTACTACAAGGTGTGGTGAATAAAGTAGAAAGAATGGGGCTTTCACATTTGTCCTCTGTGTTAGTGGTTTTCTTGTCTTTTAGCGCTGCTTGTGTTGCTTTCATTGGCATTATGGTGCCTGTTATTTGGAAACAAGCTGGACGTTTGCTTAATGATGCGCCTCAAATGCTTGCTGACCTTGATGCGGTAGTAAAAACATTTGCGGTAGAGCATTTAGAGTATGTGAAGCAAGACTCTATTGATGATGTGTTGGGTAATATGGCAAACGAGTTGGCGAATGTTGGTCAATGGGTGTTGTCCTTTTCTCTGTCTAGTATCCCTTCTATTATGTCTCTTATGATTTACATGGTATTAGTGCCTTTGGTGATGTTCTTTTTAATGAAAGATCAAAAACAGATCATGGTTTGGTTTACTGCATGGCTGCCATCAGAAAGAAGGATGATGCGCTCTATTGCGCAAGAAATGAATGATCAAATTGCCAACTATATACGAGGCAAATTTATTGAAATGTTGGTAGTGGGGATTGCCACTTATGCTGTTTTTGCCGTGCTAGGGTTAAGGTATGCTGAATTGCTGGCTTTGTTTGTGGGTTTGTCTGTTTTGATTCCTTATATAGGTGCCGCCGCGGTGACTGTGCCTGTGGTGATGGTCGCTTTTTATCAATATGGCACTGACACCATGTTTGTTTATGTCTTGGTTGCCTATTTAGTGGTGCAGGCCTTAGATGGTAATGTGTTAGTACCCTTGTTATTTTCTGAGGCAGTGAACTTGCATCCATTAGCGATTATTGTGGCTGTATTATTCTTTGGTGGGATCTGGGGGTTCTGGGGGGTCTTTTTTGCGATCCCATTAGCAACCTTGGTTAAGGCAATTCTTAATGCATGGCCAAGTCATACAAAAATCCCCAATTACTAACTAAAAAAGGAGGCGCTAGGCCTCCTTTTTTATTGGTGCGCTCAATAAACATTACTCAGGTAAAATTTGAGCGCTGTGCTCTTTCGTTTTCACTTTTTTAATAATATCTGAAATTTTACCTTCTTCATCAATGATAAAGGTAGTTCTCACCGTTCCCATGAACTCTTTCCCCATGAACTTTTTAAGTTGCCAGGTGTCGTAAAGCTCGTGTACTTTTCGTTCGGTATCTGCCAGTAGTGGAAAAGGAAGTTCATTCTTTTTGATGAAGTTTTGATGGCGCTTTTCTGTGTCTGTACTGATACCTAGTACAACAAAATTTTGTTGTAGGAGGGTCTGGTAATTATCTCTAAGGTTGCAAGCTTGTGCAGTACAACCTGGTGTGGAATCTTTTGGGTAGAAGTATAAAACGACTTTTTTTCCTCTAAATTGTGAAAGAGAGATGAGCTGGCCGTCTTGGTTTTCAATTTCAAACTCAGGCGCTAATTGCCCTACTTCAAGAGTCATAGTCTATTTCCATCTTGTTAAGTGAATAAGAGATAAGTCTAGCAGCTTGTCTGATACGGTAACACCTTATTAATACGATAAAAAAAGCAAGATTTAAGTGTCTTAGTGACAGAGTCTTGTTGTTCTTAACTTTGTGCAACTGTACTATATGCACGCATAAAATTTTACTGGAGACGCGCAATGATTACTGGCAGCTTAGTTGCTCTAATTACACCCATGACAAATAATGGCGATGTAGATTCTGTCAAACTTCAAGAACTTATAGAGTTTCATTTGCAAGCGGGTACTCATGGCATTGTAGCGGTTGGTACAACTGGTGAGTCTGCGACACTTGATTATGAAGAGCATGCGAATGTTATTCGTCAAGTGGTTGAGTGTGTTGCAGGTAGAGTGCCTGTGATTGCTGGAACGGGTGCAAATTCAACCCATGAAGCCATTGACCTTACCAAAAGAGCAAAAGATGCTGGAGCAGATGCCTGTTTGCTCGTAACACCTTATTATAATAAGCCTACTCAAGAAGGTTTATATCAACACTTTAAAGCCATTGCTGACGCTGTAGATATCCCTCAGATTTTATATAACGTGCCTGGTCGTACTGCCTGTGATATGTCTAATGAGACAAGCTTAAGACTTGCAAGTATTAAAAACATTGTGGGTATTAAAGATGCAACAGGCGATCTTGCCCGTGGTAAGGCCTTAATTGAAGCCGCACCCGCTGACTTTGCTGTTTATTCGGGAGATGATCCAACTGCCATTGATCTGATTCTATTAGGAGCCAAAGGCAATATCTCTGTGACTGCAAATGTGGCTCCGGCTAAAGCCTCAAAAGCAGCTGCGTTAGCCCTTGAAGGAAAGGCTGCAGAGGCAAAAGCGGTTGATGCAAGCTTGCTAGGCTTACATAAAAATCTATTTTTAGAATCTAATCCGATTCCAGTAAAATGGGCATGTGCGCAACTAGGGCTTTGTGAAGAGGGAATTCGCCTACCGTTAACCTTGTTTGCTAATACATTTCATAATCAAGTGATTGACGCTATGAAGCAAGCTGAGGTGATCGCTTAATGCCACATTTTCTGCTTAATAAAACAGTCATTTCAGCAGCCTTGGCCCTGTCATTAACGGCTTGCTCCATGTTTGATAAATCAGATAATTATCAGTTAAGCCGTTCAAACGATGTTGAGCTTGTTGTACCAGCAGGATCTGTTGCATCAAGGGATACACTTGTTATTCCAAATGAAGATTCGATTCCTGATTATACCGGTGAGATGAATGTTGAAGGACTAAAAGGACCTATTTCCTTCATGCCTTTAGCGAATGTGAAGGTAAGCTGGCAAGATGAGACTATGTGGATAGAGTCATCGTTGGACACGAAAACAGCCAAGGGCCTGATTAAAAGCTATCTTGTAGCCTTGTCTGGAGATCTAAATTCAATAGCCAGCATGACAGATGATGAAATTGTCAGTGAGCCAATTGGAGATAAAGACCAGGGAGCCTTACTGAAATTTTATTACAGCATCACCCGTCTTTATCCTGATCGTCCTGCTTATCGATTTAAGTTAGAAAGCACAGCAATCGGCAGTAAAATTGGTTTGCAGTCGCGCTTAGTGAGTCAGGACAAAAATCAAGAGTTTGAGTATGGCGAATGGTTGAGTCCAGATGAGTCCGAAGAAAGCTATTCTGATGCACTACAGTTCCTTTCTACTTTATCTAGTGAGTCAATGGAGCTGGTCGATAATAAAGTTGAAAGTGATCTGCCTAAAGCCAATCAAATGTGGTTGAAAACTGACGGTCAGTATCTTGTTAAATTGAGTGATAATGCAACCGAATTAGATGTTGCGAACCTAATTGAGCAAAGTGATTTGCATCTTGTTTCTCGCTCCCCGCTAGAATTGGCATTCGTAACAGCTGGGGAAGTTACTAAAGTAGGTGATATTAGGCCTATTACTTTGCCATCATCCACTGAAGGAGAGGAAGATATGCTTTTGTTTAATCTTAAGTATCGTAACCTTGACAGTGTTGAGTGGCAAAAGCGAGCGTATCCTGTGGTATTGGTTCAAAGGGACGAAGGGGTATTTGTTGAAGTTGATGTTTCAGCAGTTGAATTCCCTGATGTTGTTTCTTATCGAATCATGTCTGCATTGCAAAATTAACCCCCTACAGCAGAAATAAGCGGAGACTCTCCCATGCAAAAACGTGAAGAACTATATGCAGGTAAGGCAAAATCTGTATTTAAAACAGATGATCCTGATAAGATGGTTCTTGTCTTTCGTGATGATACGTCGGCATTTGATGGTAAAAAAATGGAGCAGCTAGACCGTAAAGGTATGGTGAACAATAAGTTCAATGCTTTTATTATGACTAAGTTGCAAGAAGCGGGTATTCCTACGCACTTTGAGAGCTTGTTAAGTGATACAGAGTGCTTGGTTAAATGTCTTGATATGATGCCTGTAGAATGTGTGGTGCGTAACATTGCCGCCGGTAGTCTATGTCGTCGCCTTGGTGTTGAAGAAGGGCTTGAATTAACCCCACCTACTTTTGAACTCTTTTTGAAGAATGATGATCTTGGTGATCCTATGATCAACGAATCTCATGTAGAAGTCTTTGGTTGGGCTAAGCCTGAACACTTAGCGACAGCGAAAGCACTAACCTATAAAGTGAATGATGTATTGAAAGCCTTATTCGCTGAAGGCGGTATGTTATTGGTTGATTATAAATTAGAATTTGGTCTATTTAATGGAGAAGTGGTCCTAGGTGATGAGTTTAGTCCTGACGGCTGTCGTCTATGGGATAGTGCTACCCGTGAAAAGCTTGATAAAGATAGGTTTCGTCAAGGTTTAGGTGGTGTTATTGAGGCCTATGAAGAAGTGGGTCGTCGCATCGGAATTAATTTTGATGCCTAATAAACTTGGGCAATTAAGTATTTAGTTTGATGAAATAAAAAAGGGGGCAACCCCTTTTTTTATCTTTGGGCTTTGCTTAGTGTTTTGTTTTATATAAAAAATAAAGAGTGTTTAGATTTTAAGGATGACATTTGCTTAATTTTTTGCCAGTTCGTATAGGGCTTAGATATGCTCGTGCAAAGAGAAATAATCACTTTATTTCTTTTATCAGCTTCTCGTCTATTGCAGGTCTTGCATTAGGTGTGGCTGTTTTAATCATAGTTCTCTCTGTAATGAATGGTTTTGATCGCGAGTTACGCCAACGCATATTAGGTATGGTTCCCCATGCAACTCTTTGGGGGAGTCCAAACTTGCTGAATTGGCAGGCTGATGCAGAGCTTATTGCAACTATGCCTGGTGTTTTAGGGGTTGCACCTCATACTCAGGCACAAGTGATGTTTCAGTCTAAAAAAGGCGTACAGGGTGCGCTTTTAAATGGTATTGATCCTGAGCTTGAGGCAAAGGTCTCTATTATCGATGAACATATGGTAAAAGGCTCTTTGGAGGCTTTAAATCAGCAGTCATTCGGTATTATTTTAGGTGAGCAGTTAGCTAAAATTTTGAGAGTAAATGTTGGCGATAAAGTCACAGCGATACTACCTGAAGCGAGTGTTTCGATAGCAGGTATAACGCCGCGGCTGAAGCGATTTACCTTAGTTGGCGTCTTTAAAGTCGGGGCGGAGCTTGATTCTAGTCTGGCTTATATTCATATCAATGATGCCGCTAAGTTGAAGCGCTTACCTAAAGGCCAGGTTGAAGCGGTTAGGATATCATTTGATGACTTATTTAAAGCGCCCAACATGATTTGGGATATTGCTAGAAAAGTGCCTGGGCAGAATAGAGTAAGTGATTGGACTAAAACCCATGGTAATTTATTTCAGGCAATTCAAATGGAAAAAACCATGATAGCCTTGTTGCTTTTGCTCATTGTTGCGGTGGCTGCCTTTAATATTGTCTCGACCTTGGTGATGGTGGTGACAGACAAGCAAACAGATATTGCCATTTTAAGAACCATGGGCTTGACCTCGAACCAGGTCATGTGTGTGTTTGTGGTACAAGGGATATTTATTGGCGCTTTAGGGTCCATTATTGGATTGGTGTTGGGGGTGCTTGGTGCGCTTAATGTTAGTGCCGTGATTAGCTGGTTTGAAAAAGTAATGAATGTTCAATTTTTGAATGCAGATGTCTATTTTATTAGTTATTTGCCTTCTGAGCTTAACTGGCAAGATGTAAAGGTTATCATGATTTCGGCGTTTATTATGACGGTTCTAGCGACAATTTACCCTGCGTGGCGTGCATCAAAGGTGCAACCTGCTGAGGCTCTTAGATATGAATAAATTAGTACTAGAGTGTCAAAATTTATCCAAACATTATGATGATGGTAAACATCAAGTGAGTGTCTTTGAGCAGATTCAGCTTGCCCTTAATGCTGGAGAAACTGCCGCCATTGTGGGGGCGTCAGGCTCAGGTAAAACTACCTTATTAAACTTATTGGCAGGTTTGGATTTAGCTTCAAGTGGTGATGTTTTACTTGATGGCATTGCATGGTCGAGTATGAAGGACAAGCAAAGAGCGGTGATGCGTAATAGAAACCTCGGTTTTGTTTATCAGTTTCATCATTTGTTGCCTGAATTTAGTGCGTTAGAGAATGTGATGATGCCCATGTTGATAGCAGGTAAGTCACGTAAATCTGCTTCCCTAAAAGCGGAATCTTTGCTGTCAAAGGTGGGTTTAAGTGAGCGTTTAAAGCATAGACCGTCACAACTTTCAGGTGGCGAGCGTCAGCGTGTTGCGATTGCCAGGGCGCTTGCTAATGACCCTGCTTGTGTTTTGATGGATGAGCCAACAGGGAATCTAGATGAGAAAACCGGTAACGAAATTCAAAACTTGATTCAAACCCTTAAGGTTGAATTAAATATGGCGTTTTTAATCGTGACCCATGATGAAGGTATGTTGGATTGGATGGATTCAGCTTACCGCTTGCATTTTGGTAAGCTTGAGCGATTGGCTTTAACTGACTGACTCTACTTTTAAAAACACATCATTAAAAAGAAGCATTAACCGATGAGGTTAATGCTTCTTTTTTGTTCTAAGCTTTCTTGCATTCCAGCGTTTATTCACTTTATGTCGCCATAAGATCAAGATGGATAAATAGCCTGAGACGCCCATGATAATGCCTGAGATAAATGAGCCAATATAGAGTGGTAGCCAAATGTGCTCTAACTGGCTCCAGATCCATTCTATTGAAAGCTGAAACTCTGAACCGTGGCTTGAGCCAATAATTGAGGTTCCGATCAGGTAGTTAACATAAAATAAAAATGGCATTGTGATGGGGTTAGATACCCAAACAAGTGCAATAGATAGTGGAATGTTTGCTTTTAAAGGAATTGCAAATACAGCCGCGGCAAGCATTTGTAATGGCATAGGGAGCGCAGCCCAAAATAGGCCATTTAAAAAGGCTTTCGCTACAGACTTTCTGTGTAAATGCCAGAGATCTGGATCATAAATTTTATTACCTAATAAAGCTAAAGCACGGTTCTTTTTTAGCTTATCTGGGTGAGGTATAAATTGTTTAAAATATCGCTTTGGCATAGATTATATTTCTAAAGTAGCTAAAAGGACATGGAGGTCTTAATGCTGCTATTGCAACTTACGCTTCTTATCTTTGGGATTTATTGTCCTATTGAAATAAGATTGGCGTATTTTACTCATATCTTAATCCTCTGTCTCTATTTATTACTGATTAAAAAGTACAGGTATCTGATTTTTCTTGGAATATTGCTTATTAGCCTGATGTTTAGCTGGGCTAATCAAGTCGAAAAATTAGATGTTGAGTCTAGTTCAGAATATCAGTTAGAGATATCAAAGTTTGAAACTCATTCTGAGTTCGAACATACCATTAAACTTGTCTATTTTAAGCAAAAAGAATCTTTTTTAAGGAAATTATTTTGGTTGGGCCAAGGGCAAGTTGCAATCACTTGGGTTTTTGATGAAAAGGATTATTCTCAGCATCTTGGCTTTTACTCTGCAAAGTCAGTGACTGAGAAAATTCAAGTTAAGGTGGAAAGGACTTTATTAGCTAATAAACACGGCAATGCTCAGCAGCGCCAGCTTTATCGATATGGATTAAAGGGGCAAATTTATCTATACGCACTCAATTGGACGAATGCTCAAAAAATCGCCTTATTATCTTCAACAAAACCTATGGGTTTATACGTGCAAGATGCACTAGATAAGCAGTTTGCTGGTTTTGAAACTTGGCCCTATACCCGCTCTTTGGTGCTGGGAAATAAAGATCAACTTTCCCAGAAGGACCTTTGGTTAATTAAAAGTTTAGGGTTAATGCATTTGTTTGTTGTTTCTGGCCTGCATATTGGTTTTATGTACTTTATCGTGTTTTGGTTATCGAGATGGGTGTGGCGCTTTTCGCCTGCTTATATTGTGAAGGGGATTCAGCATCAAGCGGTGCTAACCTTGCTCTTACTCGTGCCTACGGCTTGTTTTTATGCTGCCATTACCGGCTGGGGAGAGTCAGTGCAACGGGCAGTGTGGATGCTTTTGTTGTGGCAAGTTTTTAACTTGTTAGGGCTTAAAATTAGCGCTTACAAGGTGTTGTTGATTGCCCTGTATGGCATTCTCTTATTGGATGAGAGTGCGTTAGATTCTGTTGGTTTATGGCTCTCATTCACTTTAGTGCTTATTTTATTAGTATTTTTTGAGTATCAAACGTCTCATCTACTGCAGACAATGAAGTTGCAGTTCATTCTAACCTTATGCGCTACGACTTTAATTCTTGGTTGGCAGGCCTCAATCTCCAGCGGCAGTGTTTTAATTAATTTATTGGTGTTGCCGCTTACTGCATTTTTGTGGTTTCCCGTTGCTATTTTAGCAAGTGTGGAGAGTCTTTTGTTGCATACTGTTTATCTGATGAGCGGGTTGGACTATGTGCTCGTTGCTGCATTGGGTTGGCTGGAAGCGAGTGTTTATTTATTCCCTTCTTTACTGCTGAAATCAGGGCTCTTACTTTATTTTAAAGTGCTACTCTATCTTGTATTTTTGCTTTGGGTGATTTACCGGCATAGGGTGCGCTCTTGGGTCTTTTTTCCAATATTAGTGCTTTTGATTATTCTATTTGGACCAATCGATGTTTTAGTGAAAAAGGATAAAAGTGTGGTTTCGGTGGCACATCAATCAGGGAGCTTAATGCTTGATAATGGTGTTGAGCCTCAGCTTTCATCTCTATGGATAAATAATGTATCAGAGTTATCTTTGATGTGGCTTGATTCTTTTTTATTTGATGCTTCAAATAAGGATGCTAGCAAAGTAAAAATTTTGTTATGGCCTTTTAAAGCAAAGGGACTGACATCTAGTCTTTTGGTCTCATTATCACCGCGTTGGTTGATTTTTAAGCATTCGCCAAAGCAGAGTACAATGGATCTTTTAAGCGCAATGCAAGTGTCTTGGCTGGTGTTGCCAGATGAAAGCAGGGTGACCTTTGAGTGGTGGCGAAATCAATGGGTTATAAAACATTCTAACTGTTTGATTTTTTTCATTTCAAAGCAAGAAAATAACTGTTTGCGTGTTGCCGAGCTGGAGAGTGTGTTAAATTATTCGCCAAAGTTTTAAGGGAGTTCTTTGTGTTAGATTTTATTCAATCCGGTGGTTTTTTTATGTGGCCTTTATTGGCTTGCTCTATTTTAACTCTAGCCATTGTTATCGAGCGATTTTGGACTTTAAGACGTTCAAAAATTACGCCTCAGGGAATGTTGAATAATATTCTTATGATGTTGCGTGAAGATAAGCTTAACCGTGAAAATATTCGCAAACTTCAGCTAAGTATGGGGATGGGGTCAATTTTTGCTGCGGGTATTTTAAACTCTAAATACGGTCGCAATATCATGAAAGAAAGTATTCAAGAAGCTGCAAGTCATGTGATTCATGAACTTGAGCGTTTTATGAATACCCTAGGTACTATTGCTGCTATTTCTCCTTTGCTAGGTTTGCTTGGTACCGTAGTGGGCATGATTAAGGTGTTTGCAGTATTAATGGAGCAGGGGGTTGGTGACACAGCGTTGCTCGCAGGTGGCATATCTGAGGCTCTACTAACAACGGCAGCAGGCCTTGGTGTCGCCATCCCAGCATTGATATTTCACCGATTTTTTGCCCGACGAATAGATGAACTCGTGGTGACGATGGAACAGCAATCGACAAAATTGATTGAAGTCATTCATGGTGATCGTGATGCAGTAGCGGCAGGAGGCAAGCGTTGAAATTCAGACGTCAAAAAATTGATGAGGTTAATATTAACTTAACGCCCTTGATTGACGTTGTTTTCCTGCTACTTATCTTTTTTATGGTAACAACAACCTTCAAGCAAACGGATGAGTTAACCATTGAGCTGCCTAGTGCTCAAGCGACCCAAATATCAGACTCTGAGAAGAATAAAATTGAAATTCTCATTACTGCTGATGGGCAATATAGTCTCAATGGTAGGACCTTGATAAACGAGAAGGCGGATACTTTAAAGCAGGGTATTCTTGAAGTTTCTGAAGGGGATACAGAAAGGCCTCTAATTATTACTGCGGATGCTAAGGCTTCATACGAATTGGTGTTGAGAATTTATGATGCGGCTGCTCAGCTTGGGTTTGCTAAGCTTGCTCATACCACAGCAAGAGAAACGCAAGAGTGAGTTTAGAGTCCCTTTTTAATCGTGCTTGGTACGGTAAGAGTAAATGGACTCATGTTTTCATGCCCCTTCAACCTCTTGTGTCATACCTTGTCAATAAAAAACGAGAAAACCACCTTGCTAAACAAAGTAGCACACCACAAATAGCCTTACCCGTTATTGTGGTTGGTAATATCAGTGTCGGTGGTACGGGTAAATCACCCATGGTGATTGCGTTAGTCAAGGTCTTGAAAACAGCAGGTTATCATCCAGGGATAGTCTCTCGCGGTTATGGCGTATCGGCGAAAGTGCCTATTAAGGTAACTGCGTCATCTTCTGCAAGTGAATGCGGTGATGAACCCGTTATGCTAGCTAAAAGGGCTTCATGCTCAGTAGTCATTTGTCAGGATAGATTGGCTGCAGCTCAGGTATTGGTAAATGATCAAGAGGTAGACCTTATAATTAGCGATGATGGCATGCAGCATTATGGGATGGATAGGGATATTGAATTCTTAATGCTGGATGGAAAAAGGGGGCTAGGCAATGGATATTTATTGCCTGTTGGCCCATTAAGAGAGCCTGTGTCCAGATTGTTAGAAGTCGATTTTGTTGCCAGTGTGGTTGCCAGTAATGATGAGCAGGCTCTGTTAAAGGAAAAAGACGGGTTAAAGGCATTGTTTAAAGGGTATAAAGACTTTAGTCATGGTTCAAAAGTGATAGATAAGCTGATTACTTTACCCCTACAAGCAACGGGTCTTATTAACGTTAAAACAGGTGAAAAAGGCTCGTTAGATTTGCTAAAAAGCTTTGTTTCGTGTCAACTTGTTGCAGGAATCGGTAATCCAGAGCGTTTTTTGAACACCTTGCTCGATGCGGGATTAGCGCAAGGTTACTCTACCCATTGGTATAATGATCATCATCAATTTACAGAGGCTGATATCCACTCTCATTTTCCTGTGATTATGACGGAAAAAGATGCGGTTAAATGTAAAGACCTTAATCTTGTTAATGAGAATGTTTGGTACTTGCCTGTTGAGGTGAGTATTCCGCCGTCTTGTGTTGAATCTCTACTGAATAAATTAAGGGCAATAGCCGTTAAAAAATCCTTAGGAAAATAAATAAATGAAAAAAGCATTATTAGATATCTTAGTTTGTCCTGTTACCAAAACGCCTCTAACCATGAATCAAGAAGGTACTGAACTGATTAGTAAAGTGGGTGGTATGGCGTATCCTATTCGTGATGGTATTCCTGTATTGCTTGAAACAGAAGCGCGAACCTTGACCAGTGAAGAGCGTCTTGATGACAGCAAAAAATAGCAAAAACACATCAATTAAAGTTTTATGTGTTTGTTTGGGGAATATTTGTCGTTCCCCAGCTGCTCAAGGTGTTCTTGAGTTTGATGCTAGGCGCCGAGCGTTAATGATGCAAGTAGACTCGGCTGGTACGGCCGCTTACCATCTTGGTAAGTCTCCTGATCCGCGTTCAATTGCTGCTTTATCTAAGCATCAAATTGATATTAGTGGGCAGCAAGCGAGGCAAGTACAGCTAACGGATTTTGATGAGTATGATTGGGTTTTGGCTATGGATAAGTCAAATTTAAATAATTTAATGAAAATCTGTCCATCTAACTTGCAGTCAAAGCTTGTGCTCTTCTCTCAATTCTCCGGTGGAGATGAAGATGTAAAAGACCCCTATTATGGTGCTGATGAAGGCTTTGATAAAATGTTTGAGCATCTAAAAAGTTTATCTGAATTCTTCCTCGATCATATTGAATCTCAACGCTTATAAGGTTTTATTAATAGAATGTTGACTTTATCAAAGCCTAATTTTATCCAAGAAAGTGTGCCTCTTAAACCTCATAATAGTTTTCGCTTTCAAGCAACTGCTGGTTATTTTGCCATTATTGATAGGCTTGAAAGCCTTGAGTTAGCACTTAAGTGGGCGAATTCAAATAATATTTCAATCACTATGTTAGGTGAGGGTAGCAACCTTTTGATAACCGGTGATATTGATGGTTTGGTTCTGATTAATCGCTTGCAGGGAATTGAAATTGAAGAGGTTGGTGATCAGGTTCAACTCAAGGTGTCTGCGGGTGAAAATTGGCATCAATTGGTCTCTTTTACAGTGGAAAAAGGCCTTGCTGGTATTGAAAATTTAGCCTTAATACCTGGCTCAGTAGGGGCATCACCTGTACAAAATATTGGTGCTTATGGTGTTGAGGTAAAAGATGTTCTAGTCAGTGTTCAGGTAATGGATAGACAAGATGCAAGCTTGTCTTGGATTGAGGCAAAAGATTGTGGTTTTGCCTATCGCGATAGTCATTTTAAAGGGGCTTGGTCTGAGCGCTATTTTATTACAGCGGTTTGTTTAGCCTTGTCTCGTCAGCATGAGTTGAAGTTATCTTATGGTGGCTTGGCTAAAGGTTTGCCTAATGACCCAAGTTTGCAGCAGGTGTTTGACGAGGTGTGTGCAGTGCGTGCTGCGAAATTGCCAGACCCTAAAGTTATAGGAAATGCGGGTAGCTTTTTTAAGAATCCTATCGTCAGCAATAATCTTTACCAGAAAATTTTAGATGAGCATCCTGATGTAGTGGCATTTTCAATAGATGACTCAAACTGGAAATTAGCGGCAGCTTGGTTAATTGATAAAGCGGGCTGGAAGGGTTTTAGTCGGGATGGGGTTGGTGTCTATGAAAAGCAGGCTTTATGTTTAGTCAATCATGGTGCAGATCAAGCCGAGTGCTTACTGCGCCTTGAGCGTGATTTAAAATCTGATATCAAACTAAAATTTGGTGTGATTCTAGAGCGAGAACCAGTGCAATTGGGCTGTTTACCAAGCTTTTAGTATGTCAGAAATTAAAGTGGATAGTGGTGTTCGACCTAAAATAGGCATTTTAGATTCGGGTGCGGGTGGATTAACTGTTTTAGCTGCGCTGATAAAATCTAATAAAGCCTATGATTACTACTATTTTGCTGATGATGCTTTTGCTCCCTATGGAAGCTTGTCGATTGATAAAATACAGCAAAGAGTCCTGTCTATATGTGACTTCTTAATTGATAAAGGGGTCACTAGCCTAGTGATTGCCTGCAATACTGCCACCCTTGAAGTGATTCATCTTGTTAGATCTTGCCCTAAGGTAATTGAAAAAAATATTCTCATCGTAGGGATCGAGCCTGCAATCAAGCCAGCAAGTCTATTGGATTATCAAGGGGTCGTATGTGTTTTGGCAACCCCTATAACTTGCCAAAGCAACCGCCTTCAGGCGCTAATTAATCATGCCTCTTTAAATCGTGTTTCTCAATCTAGTCGCTATCATTGTATCGCTAGTGAAGTGCTAGCAAATGCTATCGATGCACTGCCTGGTAGCGGAAGTCGTGTGGATCTTGAGTTGCAGCGTATTAGAGCCATTATGGCTGAACTGGACTCACGTATACTGGTTTTGGCTTGTACACACTATCCATTAATTAAATCCATGTTTGAAGGTTTATTTGACTATCCTGTTCAAATTCTAGAGCCCAGTGATGCAGTTGCTAGAAGGGTAATAGACTGCTTGCCAAGCATGCATCTAGGTGGACATGAGTCCTTGTCTGTTAGTCTTTATTCCAGTGGTGACAATCAAATGGAAAGTCGTTTGTGTACTTGGTTGGCTGTATTGCTTGGAGAGTCTTTATATCAAAGACTAAGTCTTGCAGGTGAGTCACATCTGACGCTTGATTGAGGTAATCATCTTGTTGGCTAGGTTGCGGATAAGATGATTACCTTAATGGGTTTGTCTAAATGAAGGTTTAGTTGTTGATGTTTTCGAGGGCTTTCTCAAGCGCTTCTTTACGTGAATCAACAAAAGCCCCTTTTGGCAACAAAGAGGGTACACCTAGTTTTTCTAAACGATCAATTGCTTGGCCATTTGGACAGAAGATATATACCTGACAATCAGATTCAACCGCATCTTTAATGGCATTTTCAAGGGCAAGCCCGACGGTTAGGTCGATCATGGGGACTGCGCTTAAATCTAATACCATGGCTTGATATTCTTTGACCGTATTGTGATGTTTTGCGATGGTCTTGCTGACCCCAAAAATCATTGGGCCGGATAAATAGAAGAATAAAATTTTGCCATCTGCTTGATCCAGCAATGCGGTTTCATCTTCGGTTAGAGGGGTGTCATCATCAGCATCACTAATGGCTTTGATATTGCCGGATTGTAAGCGACTGAGCTTTTCTATTGTTAAGATGTTGGCGATAAATATGCCGATACCAACGGCGACCATTAAATCGACGAATACGGTTAGCAACATTACCCCATACATTATTATGGTGGGTGACCATGCAACTTTGTGCGCTCTTTGTAAAAAACTCCAATCTAGAATGTTAATGCCCACATACAGTGCGATACCAGCTAAGACTGCCATGGGAATAGGTGCAGTAAGATTGGCAGCCCACATAACAACAAGAAAAAGAATAAATGCCCTTACCATGCCTGATACGGGTGATCTTGCCCCTGATTGCACGTTAACAACAGTGCCCATGGTTGCGCCTGCACCGGGCAGCCCACCTAAAAATCCTGAGATAAGGTTGGCGATGCCTTGTCCTACTAGTTCTTTATTAGAGTCATGTTCTTTACGCGTCAAGCTATCTGCTATCACTGCGGTTAAAAGGGTGTCGATACAGCCTAGTGTGCCAAGTACTAAGGCATTGATGAACATATTGCCCATCATATCAAAGGTGAAGGTTGGCCAGTGTAGGCTGGGTAGGCCAGATGGGATCTCGCCAATACGTCGAATGCTGTCTTGATCAAAAATAATAATAGAAAGTAGGGTGATACTGACAAGGGCAAGTAATTGAGGGGGAATGTACTGTTTCCATGCTTTGGGCATGTAATATAAAACCGCCAGTGTCATTAACCCTAGAAATAATTCACCAAAATCCATGTTCATAACAAGGTCTGGCAGTGCTGAAAGTGTGCCAGGAACACCGCCCGCTGGGCTTGTTTGCCCTAAAAAGGGGGCTATTTGTAATATGATTAATATAATGCCGATACCAGACATAAAGCCTGAAATGACACTATAAGGCATTAGAGTAATGTATTTCCCTAATTTTAATTTGCCCAATGTGATCTGAAAAAGGCCAGCTAGCATGACGACAGTAAATGCCATAGCAAGCCCTTGTTCTGGGTGGGAGGCCATCATAGTCGTAAGGACAGCGGTCATAACGACTGTCATAGGGCCAGTAGGCTCAGAAATAAGGGATGTGGAGCCGCCAAATATCGAAGCAAAAAAGCCCACTAAAATTGCGCCCCAAAGGCCTGTTTCTGCCCCTGCACCGGATGCGACACCAAAAGCAAGGGCGAGTGGTAAGGAGACAATGGCCGTCGTTAATCCACCAAAAAGGTCGCCAACGAAATGAAAATCTTTAAATCGAGAATCACCAAAAAACATAGATAATCCAGTAACAGGTTAAAACGTATAAATTTTTATTATAAAACAATGTAATAGCTAATATATAGTGTCGCTTATATTAAATAAAAGGGCCTAATTGTGGAGTTTTTTTAATTTAGTTCACGTTAACGCTTTTCTTTTTTGAATGCAAAAGAGCCCGCAAAAAGCGGGCTCTTTTAACCTTAAGAATAAACTATTCTGAAAGGTTAGCTGTCTCAGCGGTTGTGCTAGGTGCTGATTCTTGCTTAGCTGCTCGTGGGTCATTTTTTACACGAGATTCGCTGCGTGAGCGGCGTGGTTTGGCTTCTGCATTGCGCTTAGCTCTTTCAGCTTTCTGTTTTTCTTGCTGGTCGATCACAGCTTGAGGTAATTCAACCGCCGCTTTTGGTGCTTCGGCTTTAATTGTTGGCTTACCGCGAGCGCGTCTTGGAGCACGTTTCTTAGCAGATGTTGTGTCTGTCGATTCAGCGACTTCAGCTTCAGTAACTGCTACAGCTTCAGGAGTCGCTTTTTCTGTGACTGCTTCAGCTTCTTCAGCTTTAGCTTTAGCTTCAGGAGCGGCTTCTTCAACTTTAGCTTCAGGAGCGGCTTCAACTTTAGCTTTAGGTGCTGCTTCAACTTTAGCTTTAGGTGCTGCTTCAACTTTAGCTTCAGGAGCTTCTTCCACTTTAGCTTCAGGAGCTTCTTCCACTTTAACTTCAGGAGCGGCTTCTTCAACTTTAGCTTCAGGTGTTGCTTCAACTTCAACTTCAACTTTAGCTTCAGGAGCGGCTTCTTCAACTTTAACTTCAGGAGCGGCTTCTTCAACTTTAGTTTCAGGTGTTGCTTCAACTTTAACTTCAGAAACAGCTTCTTCAACTTTAGCTTCAGGAGCAGTATCTGGTAAAGCTTCGGTTTTTGCTTCAGCTGTCACTTCAGGAGCAGTTTCTGGTGTTGCTACCGTTTCAACTTTAGCTTCTGTTTCAACTTTAGCTTCCACTCTAGGCTCTGCTTTAACTTCTGTTACGGCAGTGGCGGTCGCTTCTGTTGTTTGCACTTCTTCTTTGGCTTGGTCACGATTGCGGTTCTGGCCGCCACGACGGGTACGACGGCTAGGGTTGCGTTTTTCACGAACGGCTTCGCCATTTTCTTGCGTTGGTTTATTGGCTTTTTCAGCTGCAGCGGCTTCTTCAGAGGCCTGTTGTTGTGCTTTTGCGGCTAATGCTTCTTCGTTCGCTTTGTTTGCTTCATCTTTTAGTTTGCCATTGCGACGTTTGTTTTGGTTGCGTTCGCGTTTGCGTTCTTTCACTTCAGGAATAACTTTTTCTTTACGTTGAGGGCGCTGTTGCTTGCTTTGCGTCTCATCGTTGTTGTTCTTGTTTTCCTGTTGTTGGTTGCGGCTAGGCTTACGGTTATTGGTTTTAGCCTCTGCTTGCTCGCGACGTGACTTACGTGTAGAGCGAGAGTCCTTGCTTTCAACTTCTTCCGTATGAACTTGTTTCACATTACGGTTGTTGCCACGGGTGTTGCGATTTTTCGTGTTTCTGTTGTTACGAGGATTAGTCTTCTTAGTGCTAGGTTTGTTCTCGGTTTGCTTCTCTTCTTTGTTTTCTTCAACACCAAAAATGGCATTTAGAATACGTTTGAAGAAACCAACAGGCTGTGCTTTTTTGCTAACAGGTTTAATGTCAGAAGGTGCAGGAGCAGGTGCTGCTGGAGCGATGCTTGTTACCGCTGCCTTTTGGCGTGTTTCTTGGTCTGTCTGGCGTGGCTCGTAAGGAGGTTGCTCAGGTGTTTCAACCAAGGTGTAACTGTTTTCGTTTTGTACAACTGAAGAGCTATCGTCACGAATACGTTCTACTTCAAAGTGCGGTGTTTCCATGTGTGGATTTGGCACTAGGATAATGTGAACATGATTACGCTTTTCAATTTTAGCAATGTTTGTGCGCTTCTCGTTTAATAAGAAGGTGGCAACTGAAACAGGTAGGACAGCACGAATTTGAGCGGTTCTTTCTTTCGCGCACTCTTCTTCGATTAAGCGAAGGACAGATAATGCAAGTGATTCAACGTCACGGATGAAGCCTTGGCCTGTACAGCGAGGGCACACAATGCCACTGGTTTCGCCAAGAGAAGGACGTAAGCGTTGGCGAGACATTTCAAGAAGGCCAAAGCGTGAAATACGACCAAGCTGAACGCGAGCGCGGTCTGCCTCTAGGGCATCTTTCATGCGATTTTCAACTTCTTTTTGGTTGCGAACCGGGGTCATGTCAATAAAGTCAATGACTACTAAACCACCGATATCACGTAAACGCAGTTGGCGCGCTATTTCATCGGCTGCTTCAAGGTTGGTTTGAAGTGCTGTTTCTTCAATGTCGCCACCTTTTGTTGCGCGAGCCGAGTTAATGTCTATAGAAACAAGGGCTTCAGTCGGATCGATAACGATTGAGCCACCTGAAGGTAGGCGAACTTCACGCTGAAAGGCTGTTTCAATTTGGCTTTCAATCTGGAAGCGATTAAAAAGTGGTGTTTGATCTGTATATTGTTTGATGCGAGATTTGAAATGCGGCATTACCTGCATTACAAAGTTCATAGCGTCTTGATAAACAGACTTCTCATCAATCAGCACTTCACCAATGTCTTCACGTAAGTAATCGCGAATGGCGCGAATGACGATGTTACTTTCTTGGTAGATTAGGAAAGGGGCTGGCTTTTCAGAAGCCGCGCCTGTGATTGAGTTCCAAAGAGTATTGAGGTAATCCAAATCCCATTGTAGCTCTTCTGTGCTTCTGCCAACACCTGCAGTACGAACAATTAAGCCGCCATTGTCAGGCATGTTAAGGCCAGACATTGCTTCTTTTAATTGGGTTCTGTCGTCACCGTCAATGCGACGAGAAATGCCGCCAGCACGAGGGTTGTTAGGCATAAGAACAAGGTAGCGGCCTGCTAAACTAACAAAGGTTGTTAATGCTGCGCCTTTGTTGCCACGTTCTTCTTTGTCTACCTGAACGACAACTTCTTGGCCTTCTGATAAAACATCTTTGATGTTTATGCGACCATCACCATGATTCGGTTTTTTAGAGAAGTATGTTTTTGAGATTTCTTTGAGTGGTAAGAAACCGTGACGGTCAGCACCGTAATCAACAAAAGCAGCTTCTAAGCTCGGCTCGATACGAGTGATACGGCCTTTGTAGATGTTTGCTTTAGTTTGTTCGCGAGAACCGGATTCAATATCAAGATCGTACAGACGTTGGCCATCAACTAAGGCCACGCGCAACTCTTCTTGTTGAGTTGCGTTAATTAGCATTCTTATCATTTATTAAAACTCTGCATTGCTGAGTTAGAAAGCCAATTCTAAGTGCAGTACTATGTCGTGGTTGTTTTAAAACCCATATTTTGTTGATCTTCTTCGTTGCTCAATTAGGCGCTTAGAGTGTGCTTGTTACGTCCATTTACCGCATACATATTCACGGGCTCATCTGGAGCGATTCTGTGCATTCATTGCCGTCATTACTAACAAAATCAATACTTATCAATGTTCATTGTGCATATTGAGCACAAGACCTGTTGATAAGTGTAAAAAATAGACAGTTTCTACACTTAAAAAAGGAAATTTCCAATTCAAGTGGTTAAATTATTTAAGCTTATCTTTTACAGAGGTAAGATATAAACTGAAGTTTCGCTTCAGTTGGGGCTCTTTTGGGGTTCTTTTTTAACTTCGAGGCGTTTTGTTTGCCTCTTACCCTCTGCGCATGTGAATATATCAGTAAAAACTAAGTGCTTCAATTATAAAGGAAACCATTCTTCAGTTATGTCGAATACGAAGAGTAATGAAAATGACCGCCCTAAGGTTAAAATAAACACAATCGATGAGAATAATCACGATCAACGCATTGATAATTATTTGATGGCGCAATTAAAAGGTGTGCCAAAAGGGCGCATCTACAACCTGTTAAGAAAAGGTGAAATACGTGTTAATAAAAAGCGCGTAAAGCCAGATACTCGCATCTATAGTGGCGACATTGTTCGCATTGCGCCGATTGTTGTTGAGCCACCAAAAGAAGCCTCACCTGTACCTCATAAGCTGATGCAATTAATTGAATCTCGAATTGTTTATGAAGATGCAGGTTTGATGGTGGTGAACAAACCTTCTGGTTTAGCTGTGCATGGTGGCAGTGGTTTAAATTTTGGTTTAGTTGAAGTTGTTCGTCAGCTAAGAAGCAAAGAAAAAAGCATTGAACTTGTTCACCGATTAGATCGTGATACTTCAGGTTTAATTATGATTTCAAAAAAACGCTCTGTACTTAAACAGTTACATGCTGCCTTAAGAGAAAAAGAGGGCGTACAAAAAACATATCAAGCATTAGTCTATGGGTCTTGGCCTAAGCGTAAGCAACAAGTGAATGCTCCTTTATTGAAGAATGAACTTAAATCCGGTGAGCGTATTGTGAAAGTGCATACGGAAGGTAAAGAGAGTTTGACTCGTTTTAAACTTTTGCGACAGTTTGAAGGTTATAGTTTGGTTGAGTGTGAACCTGTGACAGGTCGGACCCACCAAATAAGAGTGCACACCTTGCATGCAGGTTACCCAATCGTAGGCGATGATAAGTATTCTCCATCAGAGCAAAATAAAGAAGCTAAAGGGTTAGGGTTTAAACGTTTATGTCTGCATGCAGCTAAGTTAGATATTATGCTTAATGATCAGCGAATTTTAGTTGAGGTGCCGATTGATGATGAGTGGCGTAATGCGATGAATCAAAATTTGACGGGTATTTATTGATCTTGTCTTATTAAATGAGCATTAATAAAGCCGCCACACATCACATGTGGCGGCTTTATTGTTGGTAAGTCGCTTTATGACTTTGGAATCATAATGCTGGCTTCGCCTTTAATGACAACTTTGTCATCACATAAGCATTCTGTTTTAAGGGTGACACGGCGGCGGCGTTCATCTTTCTCCAGCACTGTGATGCGTGTTACCACTTCTGCGCCGACAAAAACGGGGGCGCGAAACTTAAGTGATTGCTCTAAATAAATGCTGCCTGGCCCAGGCAGATTAGATGCGATAGCCGCAGAAATCAGGCCAGCACCTAGCATACCGTGTGCGATAGGTTTTTCGAATTGAGTGGTGGCAGCAAAAGCTTCGTCTAGGTGGACAGGGTTATGATCACCGGTTAAATCTGCAAATGCTTGAACATCTTCTGCTGAAACAATTTTAGTCACTTCAACACTTTGGCCCAGAGTGATCTCTTCTAAAGTATAACCTTTTGTCATATTAGCTCCATGGTGACAATGCCCCTAATAAAGGGAGGGTAGTATGTTTGCCTGAAATTCTAGCTGAAATAAGGAGGTAAGTGGATATTTTAAGCCGGTTAATTGTTTCGCCATTGGTAAAAACTTAGAAAACGGTGATCTGGATTTTGATTGTGGCACTTAGGTGCTTAAAATAGAGTGTATCCAATTTGAACTTGATATTTTTAGTTTAAACCGCATATTCAGTAATGAATTGGATATTTTAAATTGCGGTAAATTAGAACAAGGTAGCATTAGGTCATGGCTTGGACAGAAGATGAAGATAAAAAAGCGCAATCTCAGGGTGTTGAGTCTGAAAGTCAGGCTCAAAGCGCTATCACATCTGTAGATAATGGTGAAATGCAGGATGAGCAGAAACAGCAAAGATTAAATTCACCTGTATCAAGTGAGGAATCTGAGCAAAGTCAAAAGCTTTGGGGGTTGTTAGAGTCCACATTAAAAGAAAACCTAATAGAAAAACGACGGGCAAGGCGTTGGAAGATTTTCTTTAGAGGGCTCAGTTTTGCCCTCATTATAAGTGTGATTGCGCTGGTGATGAGTGATGCTGATATTGCAGAAATGGATACCAGTTCAAACTATGTCGCTGTCATTCCGATGGAAGGTCAAATTGGGGCGGGACAACCAATCGATGCAAATGTGGTTTTGCCGCTGATTGATGATGCCTATGCAAAGCCAGGTATTCAGGCGTTGGTGCTAAAAATGAATAGTCCAGGTGGGAGTCCTGTTCATTCTGGTATTATTTATGACGCGATTAAGTTAAAGCGTCAGCAATATCCAGATGTGCCAACCTATGTCGTGGTTGAAGATCTAGCAGCATCGGGGGGATATTATATTGCATCTGCTGCCGATACTATCTTAGTTGATAAGGCAAGCTTAGTCGGTTCTATCGGTGTTATCTCGGCGGGTTTTGAAGCGACTGAATTGCTTAAAAAAATTGGGGTTGAACGCCGTGTCTTTACGGCAGGTGAAAATAAAGCCTTCTTAGATCCTTTTATGCCAATGGCACCTGCTTCTGTTAAAAAGTGGCAAGCGGTATTGGATGAGACCCATAAACAATTTATCTCTGCTGTAAAAGAAGGACGAGGTGAGCGTTTAACCGATTCGCCTGATTTGTTCTCTGGTGCGGTTTTCTCCGGTTCTCAGGCGGTTGAGTTAGGTTTGGTTGATGGGCTTTCTAGCTTTTATCAATTAGTGAATGGTGAGTACAAAGGGCTTGATGTGCTGTATTTCAGAGAAGATAAGCAACCTTGGGAAGAGGTGGTAAAATCTTTTGGGGTGAGCGTAACAAATACCTTATTGGAATCAATGCGTCTTCGTTAATAAAGAAAAACGCTCGGGGGTTATGTTGTTGCCCCGAGTGTTTTTATCTGTCAGAGTGTTTTTTGATACAAATTCTGCCTTGTTGCTGCCTTTTTATACGCTAAGTGGATTCACGCCTAACTCTCTTAGTCCTTTACACAGAGAAATTAAAGGTAAGCCAATTAACCCGTTCGGGTCATCACCTTCCATTTTTTCAAACAAGGCGACGCCTAAACCTTCGCATTTAAAGCTACCTGCACAATTAAGTGGTTGCTCAAGTTCGATGTAACGAATAATT
Organism: Marinomonas sp. MED121; assembly: GCF_000153025.1. Taxonomy (GTDB): domain Bacteria; phylum Pseudomonadota; class Gammaproteobacteria; order Pseudomonadales; family Marinomonadaceae; genus Marinomonas. The sequence continues at coordinate 4,133 of NZ_CH672429.1, read as the reverse complement.
TCAGCCTCACTCAGTGTTCTAAAATAAACACAATAATGACTGATCGAAGAAAATGTGTGCCCATTAGAGGTATCGGTCAAATGTAGGCTGGTAATAAACTCCACTTTTTGACCGCTAAATAAACTCAGCTGATGCACTGCCTTATCATGTGTTAAAGGTTTGCCGAGTATCTGATCGCTTAAGCAAGCGACTTGATCTGAAGTGATGATGATACTGTTGTGAGTATCTGTATTTTGATTAATGATTGCTTGGGCTTTCTCTTTTGCAAGACGTGCTACAAGTTGAATTGGGCTTTCATTAGGCTGGGATGTT
>NZ_CH672429.1:0-3530 GCF_000153025.1 Marinomonas sp. MED121 | reverse complement strand
ATAGCTCATTACCCATATATATAGACCCTCGCAAGTATGCCAATCACGAAATGGCACTTGAAGGACAAATTTCCCTTAACCAGCTTAAGGAGCTTTGTGCTGCCTTGGCGTCTGATGTTGGCGAAGTGGCTGTTCATCTGAACTTTAAAGTTGATGAAGATAGGCGCTATATTGCGACTGGCAATCTTAAGACTCAGGTTCAACTCATCTGTCAAAGATGTATGGAACCTACTCCTTATGATGTTGATATAGAGTTAGCATTGGCATTCGTTTATGACGAAGATCATGCTAAAAATATTTCAACTGAATTTGACCCAGTTGTCATGACTGAGGGTGAGATTGTTTTAGCTAAAATGATAGAAGAAGAATTACTTCTGGCGCTACCAGTAGTTGCTTATCATGATCAAAGTGGTTGCAACCCAATAGCTTTAAAGTATGCATCGTCTACCGATGACGCCCCGGATGACGAAGAAAATCCGAATCCATTTAGTATATTGGCCCAATTAAAGGCCAAAAGTTAGGAGCTCCAAAATGGCAGTACAAAAAAGTAAAGTGACTCGTTCACGTCGCGGCCAACGCCGTTCTCATGATGCATTGACTGGTGCAGCTTTATCTGTAGAACAAGCTACAGGTGAAACTCATCGTCGTCACCACATCTCTGCAGACGGTTTTTACCGTGGTCGTCAAGTTATTACCCCAAAAGGTGAGTAACTAAGATACCCATATGATTAGGGTAGCTTTAGACGCTATGGGCGGGGACTTAGGTCCCTGCATTGCATTTCAATGTGCAAGCATTCTCCTCTCAAAATACTCTGATATTGAGATTCAGCTCTATTATCATGAGTCAAGCCCTTGTAAATCTCATTTATCGAACCAATATCTTACTCAGCTTCCAAAGCATGATTTAGCTCGCTTGACCTTAATTGATTGTCATGACTCATTTACTGTGGACGAAGTGTTAGACAGAAGTTTGTTTCGACGTAAAGAGGCAAGCCTGTATCAAGCGATTTTAAGTTTGAAACAGGGGCGAAGTGATGTGGTTGTGACCTGTGGTAACACAGGGGTGATGGTTGCTTTAGCGAGATATCTCTTGGGACTCATTAGGCCTAAGTTGTATCCGGCATTGATGCGAGAGTTAAGTGTAAAACCTTTACGTTGCTTGGTTGACCTAGGTGCCAATGTTCATTGTCCTGCCAGTATGTTGGTTGGCTTTGCGCAATTAGGTTCGGCTTATGTTGAAGAGGTTAGTGGTGTTGCGGCTAAAGTGGGCTTGCTTAATGTCGGTGTAGAAGCCAGCAAAGGGAGTAATATTGTCAGGCAAGTAGATGACTTGTTATCAGCAAAAACATGGCCAAACTATTTAGGTTATGCCGAAGGCCATGAGCTTTTTTCCGGCGATAAAAACGTCATTGTTTGTGACGGTATGGTAGGTAACGCGGTATTAAAAGCGTCTGAGGGGCTGTTAAGCTTCTTAATTGAAAAAAGCACACAGATGAAAAGCTCAAATCAGGTACTTGAGTCTCTTTACCAAAATGAGCGTCGTCACGGGGCTTGCCTTGTGGGCGTGCGCGGCAATTTGGTAAAAAGTCATGGGGATTCAGATGTGCCTGCCATGATGGGGGCGGTTGAATACGGAATTGATATAGCGCGAACTCAACTATCTAAAAAAATTGAGGCGCGATTGACTAGAGAGGAAATCGAATGAAAAACGAATTAGCTTTTGTCTTTCCAGGACAAGGTTCTCAGCAATTGGGTATGTTGGCAGATCTTGCAGAAACTCATAGTGTCATTGAAGAAACATTTGCTGAAGCATCTGAGGTGCTAGGTTACGATCTTTGGGCACTTGTGCAAAATGATGCGGAAAAGCTTAACCAAACAGATAAAACTCAGCCAGCCTTGTTAACGGCAAGTGTTGCTTTGTGGCGCTTGTGGCAACAAGAAGGTGGAGCACAGCCTGCTTATGTTGCAGGTCATAGTTTGGGTGAATACTCTGCTTTAGTATGTTCTGGTGTGATGGCGTTTGAAGACGCAGTTAATCTCGTCCGCCTTCGTGGTGAGTATATGCAACAGGCTGTTCCAGCAGGTGAAGGGGCTATGGCTGCCATTATTGGCTTAGCAGATGATCAAGTGGTTGCCGCTTGTGAAGGTGTTGAAGGTGTCGTGAGTGCTGTTAACTTTAACTCGCCAGGTCAGGTCGTGATTGCAGGTCATGTTGCGCCAGTAGAAGCCGCTATGGCAGCGGCTAAAGAGGCTGGTGCGAAGCGAGCATTGCCTTTGCCAGTGAGTGTGCCATCTCACTGTGAATTGATGATTCCAGCTGGGCAAAAGTTAGCACATGATCTTGAAAAAATTGAATTTAGTGCGCCTAACTGTACTTTGATTCAAAATGTAACAGCCAAAGCAGAGTCTGATCCGGCACAGTTAAAGGCTAATTTGTTAGCCCAGTTAAGTGAGCCTGTGTTATGGACGCAAACTGTTGCATTATTGTCTGATCTAGGTGTCACTCAAACCTTAGAGTGTGGCCCAGGCAAGGTTTTATCTGGTTTGAATAAACGTATTGTGAAGGGCCTAGGTGCAGCAACAATTGCAGATGCCGCCAGTTTTGATGCAGCAATTAGCGAAAATAAGTAATTGCTATTTGACGTGTTTATGAATATAAACACTTCAATAACAACGATTTAATATAATTACGATAAGTAAAACGGAGACAGTGATGGGTCTTGAAGGCAAAATAGCTCTAGTAACAGGTGCTACGCGCGGTATAGGTAAAGCGATTGCTTTGTTGCTAGGTCAACAAGGTGCAACCGTAATCGGTACAGCAACAAGTGAATCAGGTGCGCAAAGTATCTCTGATTACCTTGCAGAAGCAGGTAATGCAGGTAAAGGTTATGTACTAGACGTTGCCGATGCAGATTCTGTAACTGAGGTGGTAAAAGCCATCACAGCAGATTTTGCAGCGCCAACAATCTTGGTTAATAATGCAGGTATTACTCGTGATAACCTTATGCTTCGCATGAAAGAAGATGAGTGGGATTCTGTTATTAACACTAACTTGTCTTCTGTGTATCGTGTCACTAAAGCCTGTATGCGTGGTATGACTAAAGCAAAATTCGGCCGTGTCATTAGCATCAGTTCAGTTGTTGGCTCTATGGGTAATCCAGGTCAAGCAAACTATTCTGCGGCAAAAGCTGGCTTAGAAGGTTTTAGTCGCTCTTTGGCTTCTGAAATTGCATCCCGTGGAATCACTGTAAACTGTGTGGCGCCAGGCTTTATCGAAACAGATATGACTAAGGTATTACCAGAAGAGCATAAAGCCGCTTTGACTGAAAAAGTCCCAGCGTCTCGTCTTGGTCAACCTGAAGAAATTGCGGCTGCAGTCGCATTTTTGGCATCAGAAGGTGCTTCATATATTACGGGTGAAACAATACATGTTAATGGCGGCATGTATATGGCGTAATTTGAGTTGAATTTTCTAACGATATCAACGAAAATAGCTGTCCGGTTCATCTTGAGAATCACGTCGTAAAGAC
>NZ_CH672430.1:765462-810833 GCF_000153025.1 Marinomonas sp. MED121 | reverse complement strand
AAAACAGATCTAGCTGAACTTGGCTTTCGTATGCCAGCAGAATGGGAAGAACATGATGCTTGTTGGATGATGTGGCCAAGCCGTAATGAAGTCTGGCTCAACATGGAAAAAACAAAACAGCACTATGCTGATGTGGCTAACGCAATCAGCCAATTTGAAAAGGTAAACCTGTTAGTTAACGCCAAAGATATAGGCCAAGCAAGTCAATTATTGGAGGACAAGGTTAACCTGATTGAAACCGAACTTAATGACTCTTGGGCACGGGATGCTTGTCCTAATTTCTTGATTAATGATCAGGGAGAGCTTGCTGGAAGCGTTTGGCGTTTTAATGCTTGGGGTGAAAAGTATCATCCTTATCAGCTAGATGATGAGGTGGGGGAAAAGGTTTTAAAAATCGCACAAGTTCAAAGTTTTGTATCAGACCTGGTAGCAGAAGGTGGTGCTGTGACAACGGATGGAGAAGGCACACTTATTACCACTGCATCATGTTTGCTTAATACAAACCGGAACCCTGGTTGGACTAAGCAAGATGTCGAAAATGAACTATGCCGTACCTTAGGTGCAAGCAAGGTTATCTGGTTACCAGGAAACTGTGATGAAAATGAAACGGATGGCCATGTGGACGGTATTGCCCAGTTTATCAAACCTGGAGTGGTGTTAATGGAAACCTCTTTTAATACTGAACACCCTTGGTATCAGATCATGAAAGATAATTTGGCAGCGCTTGAGGGGCAAACCGATGCGAAAGGTCGAAAAATAGAGATCTGTTTTATTGAAGATGGATTTGATGCGACACCTTTAAATGATAATTACTGTACCTCTTACATTAATAGCTACTTCGCGAACGGGGCTGTGATCATGCCTAAATATGGTATTGCGGCGGATGAAAGGGCGAAAAAAGTTTATCAGAGGCTTTTCCCTGAGCGTGAGATTGTTCAGTTAGATATTTCTCATATTGCCGTCGGCGGCGGTGGGATTCACTGCATTACTCAACAGCAGCCAAAAGCCAAATAATAAGTACGCCTTTAACAATAACAATAGTAGGTAACTAGCATGAAAATTAATCGATTCTTAATGAGCTCATTCATTCCTTTGGTGTGCCTCTCCACACCCAGTTATGGGCAAGATGAAGTCAATAAAAGTGTGAATTTTTATAATTGGAATGACTATATCACGGAAGAAGCATTAGAGAGTTTTACTCAAAAAACAGGTGTAAAAATACAATATGACCTATTTGACTCTGTCGATACGGTTGAAACCAAGCTGTTAACAGGTGCCAGTGGTTATGATGTGGTGATGTCAGATGCATCAAGGCGTTTAAAACGTCAGATTAAAGCGGGCGCTTTTCAGAAGTTAGATAAATCTAAGCTAACAAACTATCAAAATATTGATCCGCAAATACTGGGTTGGATTGAAAACTTCGACAATGGCAACCTGTATGCCTTGCCTTACATGTGGGGAACCACAGGGCTTGGTTATAATGTAAATGAGGTTAATCAGCGCTTACCTCATGCGGTAAAAGACGGTTGGGGATTATTGCTAAATCCAGATAATGTTTCTAAATTGGCTGATTGTGGTGTCATGCTTTTAGATGATGTTGAAGAGCTTTATGTGGCGACCTTACTCTACTTAGGTAAGGATATAAACGAAGCGAGTTCTGCTAATTTGAAGCTTGTTGAAAGTCACCTCAAAAAGATCAGGCCCTATATTCGATCCTTCAGTAATTCCATGTATATGACAAACTTGGCAAGTGGTGAGTCATGTTTAGCTGTTGGCTATAACGGCAGTATTTTTATGGTCCAAGATACAGCGGATCAAGCGGGTAATGGCATTAAGCTAAATTATGTCATTCCAAAAGAAGGTGCGACCTTATGGTTTGATGCCATGGGCATTCCCGTCGATGCACCTAATCCAGATAACGCACATTTATTGTTAGATCATTTAATGGAAGGTGAGATTATGGCCGGCATTAGTAACCTTGTGAGGTTTGCTAATGGCTACTCTGCCTCTGTGTCATATCTAGAATCTTCACTGGTCGAGAACCCTGGAATTTATCCTCCAGAGTCAATCAAAAACCGATTGGTTCCTTTGCCGAACTTTACTCCTTCATTTGAGAAAAAACTGCGTCGCATGTGGAATCGCATCAAAGCAGGCACGTAAAAAATTTAATCACACCCCTTTGTTCACACCCTGATCCTTTGTGCTCTTGATGAGCGCAAAGGGGTGTGTCTTAAAAACTAATTTATTAAGGAAAAAGCATGAGAAATATTAAAGTCGCTGCGACTCAAATGGTCTGTACATGGGATACCGCTAACAATATTCAGCGAGCTGAAGAGCAAGTCAGAAAGGCTCATCAACAAGGGGCTCAAATCATTTTATTGCAGGAATTATTTGAAACCCCTTATTTTTGCCAAGAAGTAGATGCTAAGCACTTTAAGCTCGCTAAACCACTTAATGGCAATAAATTTATTGAACACTTTCAAGGGTTAGCAAGAGAGCTTGAAGTGGCGCTACCCATCTCATTTTTTGAGATTGATGGTAATAACTATTTTAACTCTATTGTGGTGCTAGATGCGGATGGCGCCATTGTGAGCCATTATCGTAAAGTACATATTCCTGATGCTGTGGGTTATTACGAAAAATATTATTTTAGCCCAGGTGATACAGGCTTTCAGGTTGCAAAAACACGTTATGCCGATATCGGTGTGGCGATTTGTTGGGATCAATGGTTCCCTGAGTCCGCACGTTCTATGGTGTTAAAAGGGGCGGAAATGCTTTTTTATCCCACGGCGATAGGAAGCGAACCCAGTGATGCAAATCTAGATAGTCGAGAGCATTGGCAGCAAGTGATGCAAGGGCACGCCGCTGCAAACATGGTGCCCGTGATTGCTTCTAATCGAATCGGAGAAGAAACGACTTCTGATTCTAGTATGACCTTTTATGGGTCTTCCTTTATTGCTGACTATACAGGGAAAAAGATAGAGGAAGCGGATCAAACATCCGAAGCGGTTATCTGTGCTAGCTTTGATCTTGATGAAGCCCAAGAGTATCGACGTACTTGGGGGATATTTAGAGATAGACGTCCAAGCCAATATACCGCGATTAACCGTTTGTCGGCGGTGGGCGTTTAATTAACCCTAACGATTAGCTTACAAAATGGGCGCAGCTTTTCTAGCCTTTAGCTGCGCTATCAAAAATCGAATGCTGAGTATTTTTATCACTAAAATTTACTGGGATATACTTAATTGAATACTTAATTAGCTTTGATGTTCATCATAAGAAATACGAAGGAAGATACGATGAAACCAATTTTTTCTCCCGCTTTAGTAACTGGCTTGGCGATAAGTGCAAGCACTTTTGCGTTTGGGCAAGCGGATATGATTCTTACCAATGGCATTATTTATGGTCACGATAAGGCGGATGCAATTGTCGTGGCAAATGGTGAGATTCTCTATATAGGTAATCAAGCTGATGCTCTTGATTACCAGTCATCAGCAACTGAGCTTGTGGATTTGCAAGCAGCATTTGTGATGCCGGGCTTTATCGATAATCACAATCATGTGTTTGAAGCCGCGTCTGAAGCGGGTGGTAGTTGTGAGTTAAGCATGGATGGTAGCTTGAAAGAGCAAGTTCGTTACTTAAAAGCTTGTCGTCGAAATGCCAAGCCGAATGAATGGTTAACGGGTTATGGGTTTTCTATTGATGCCTTGTTATTAGAAAGAGGGCCTTATACGCCGTTAGAAGTGATAGATAAAATTTTCCCTGATCAGCCTGTCGTATTAATGGAGCAAACGTCTCATTCTATGTGGGTTAACTCAGTTGCATTAAAGCAAGCTGGCATTACTAAATACTCACCAGAGCCTCAAGGGGGGAAAATTCTAAAGGATGAAGAAACAGGGGAGCTGAATGGCATTCTGATGGATAACGCTGGTGATATTGTGATGGAAATGGCTTGGAATAGCTTAAGTAATCAGTTTGATCAAAGTTATGATGGCTTGATGGTCGGTCTTGAAGAGGCTGCAGCCCATGGTATTACTACGATTGGCGATGGTCGTTTATATTGGAAACGGGGTTGGTATGAAGTGTGGCAAGAAGCACAGAAAGAGGGAGATTTAACCGCTCGTGTGTCTTTAAGGCCTTGGATTTACCCTACTGACCCAATGGCGGAGCAGTTAACTTATCTATCGACTATTCAATCTCGACAAGAGAAGGATCTGTTATTGGTCGATCAGGTGAAGATGTACAGTGATGGTATTTTTATCAATGGTACAGCGAAAATGCTAACACCTTATTTCGACACTTATATTCCTGATGAGCCCCGTGGCATTAACTATATACCGCCTCAAAAAATGAAAGCTTGGTTGAGTGAGCTAGATAAAATTGGCTTTAGTGCGCATATTCATGCGATTGGTGATGGTGCCGTACAGGAGTCGATTAATGCAATTGAGGCCATGCGAGATCTTGGTTCTAGCAAACCTTATACCTTAACCCATGTGGAGCTGGTGGATAAAAAGGATGTACCTCGCTTTGAAGAGCTAGATATAACCGCTGATTTTCAGGTGGGTTCGGATTATGTGGCTTATCATGATCATCAATGGGCAGAAGCTTTCTTAGGGGCAAAGCGCACGAAAGCCTTGATGAATTTAAGGGCCATTTATGACACCAAAGCTAATGTCACCTTAAGTAGTGATTGGAACGTGCACGATATTAATCCCTTAGTTGGTATCGCGAACAGTGTCATCATGGGGAAAACTGGCCTACCTGATGTTGAAAGTGCCATTGATGCCTACACCATTAATGCGGCTTACAGCCTAGGTCTGCAAGAGGTGACTGGCTCTATTGAGGTGGGAAAATCCGCAGACTTTGCCATTTTAGAAAAAGATATAACCCAAATGCGGGTTAACAAGATAGCTGACACTGAAATTCTGATGACAATGCTACAAGGTAAGTTTGTCTTTGGTTCTGATAATTAATCGTTTAAGGCTGTACTCAGTTTTGCATAAATTGAGTGCAGCCTTTCGCTTAAGCGAAATCTTAAATGAAACTTGAAAGAAAGTTAAAAAGCTCAGGAGATTGATTATAAATGGAAAAACCTAAGTTCTATTTACCTAAATTCTATTTAGAAGTAGCGATTAAACAAGGTATTTTACTGGGGCTGGTCGCCCCTATTTTGTTTTTAAATACCTTTGAGAGTATGGCTGAAATGGATAAATCGAATCAGTCATCTATTTTGACTGTGATAGGTTTGTTAATGGCAGCAGGTATTATTGGTGTTTTTGAAGCAACCTACCAAAAGACTAAGTTAGCTCATACCATTCAGCGTTATTTTGTTCATATCACTAAGTTTCTTTTATTTGTCGGTGTCACCGAACTTATGGTGCTTGCCATAGCGGCAATCGGAACCACTTTTTCCTTCTGGGATGATCCTCTTATTTGGGCGCTTTTGCCTATCTATCTTGCTTTGTATGTTTACGACTGGTGGGACGCTTTGGCGAGTGACTGATAACATTGTTTGATTTATCAGGACAAAACTCATAGGTAGGGCTTGATCTTTTAATCGGAGGTTAAAGGCAAAAAAAAGAGACTGGACTTATGATAGCCAGTCTCTTTTCAGGGTTTTGGTAACTCTCTTTTTTCGAGCCTATGTCAATCAGCTCTAGTGCGGGGAGGCAGAGAATTAACCAAATTGGTTCATGGTGTTGTCTTTACCAGACGCTTTCAGCGCGGCATCACCAGAGAAGTACTCTTTGTGATCATCACCCATGTTTGAGCCAGCCATTGCTTGGTGTTTCACACAAGCGATACCTTGGCGGATTTCTTGACGCTGTACACCTTTCACATAACCTAGCATGCCTTGTTCACCGAAGTATTCTTTCGCAAGATTGTCAGTAGACAATGCAGCTGTGTGGTAAGTCGGCAAGGTGATTAGGTGGTGGAAGATACCCGCTTCACGCGCTGCATCAGCTTGGAAAGTACGGATACGTTCATCTGCTTCTGCTGCTAGATCAGTTGCATCGTATTCAACAGACATTAGGTTGGCACGATCGTAAGCAGATACGTCTTTACCTGCTTCTGTCCAAGCATCAAATGTTTGCTGACGGAAGTTTAGTGTCCAGTTGAAAGATGGCGAGTTGTTGTAAACAAGCTTCGCATTTGGCACAACTTCACGAATACGGTTAACCATGTTAGCAATCTGCTGTACGTGTGGTTTCTCGGTTTCGATCCAAAGTAGATCAGCACCATTTTGTAGAGAAGTAATACAGTCTAGTACTACGCGGTCTTCGCCAGAACCTTTTTTGAACTGGAACAAGTTACTAGGAAGACGCTTAGGACGAACTAGCTTGCCTTTTTGGTTAAGCAGTACATCACCATTTTTCATGTTGCTTGCATCAACTTCTTCCACATCTAGGAAGCTGTTGTATTGATCACCTAGGTCACCTTCAGCCGCTGTTACTGCGATCTGCTTAGTTAGGCCTGCACCCAAAGAGTCAGTACGTGCAACGATGACACCGTCTTCAATACCTAGTTCTAGGAAAGCGTAACGAACCGCACGAATTTTCGCTAAGAAGTCTTCATGTGGCACAGTTACTTTACCGTCTTGGTGACCACATTGTTTTTCGTCAGATACTTGGTTTTCGATCTGGATGCAGCAAGCACCCGCTTCGATCATTTGTTTTGCAAGTAAGTAAGTCGCTTCTTCGTTACCAAAACCTGCATCGATATCAGCAATGATAGGCACGATATGAGTTTGGTAGTTGTCGATTTCCGCTTGTACTTTATCTTCTGCAGCATTATCGCCAGCATCACGAGCGGCATCCAAGCTACGGAATAATTCACCTAGTTCACGAGCGTCTGCTTGACGAAGGAAGGTGTATAGCTCTTCGATCAAACCAGATACAGAGGTTTTCTCGTGCATAGATTGGTCAGGAAGTGGACCAAACTCAGAGCGAAGTGCAGCAACCATCCAGCCTGAAAGGTAAAGGTAGCGGCGATCAGTGCTATTAAAATGCTTTTTAATAGAGATCATTTTTTGTTGGCCGATAAAACCGTGCCAGCAACCTAGAGACTGAGTGTACTGTGAAGAGTCGCCATCATAACGCTCCATATCTGCACGCATAATTTTTGCAGTATAACGGGCAATGTCTAGGCCAGTTTTAAATTGGTTTTGAGCACGCATGCGAGCGGCAAACTCAGGGTTAATAGCATTCCATGGCGCACCTTGAGATGCGATTAGGCTAGCGGTAGTGTCGATATCGCTTTTATAGTTTGACATGTTTCTTCCTCACTGGTGACAGATGCACTACTTAGTTAGCACTGCTTTTTAAAATTTTGTTTTTGTGATGATGCTTAATAAGGACTTAAGGACTCAGTTTCTTTTTAAGCTTTTCATCTGGTCAGTAACATTTGCTTGTTTTGGCGCTTGCTTGACCATGTGAAACAGCATAGAGAATTTAACGTGAATTAGTCTAATCTATATTCTGCATTGTTATCATTTAGAATATGAATGTGCTTTTTGAATAAAATAGGAGCATATTTATATCCAGTTATATTCAATGTAAAACCTGCCAAATAGGCGTGATATGTAGCTTTAGTACATTTTTATGGGTTTTATCTAGGTTTGATCCTATTTTATGAAAATAAATTACAGTTTTGCCTAGTGAAAAAAGTGAATATAGTTAGTCAGTGATAATTGAAATATCCATTTTTTGTATGAATGATCTTATTATTTGTATGAATGTGAGGAATAAGTGTTAACGACTCGTAACATATGTTTCATAAAATGAAATTCTGATACAATCAACTCATGCTAAATGAGCAAACTAGTAAGACAAAAAGTTAAAGATTAGGAAGGGGTTTATGACTGCAAGAATTCAAGAAGGTGGCTTACAAATTGCCGAAAACCTTTGGCAACTAGTGAACGATAAAATCATACCTGGTACAGGTGTTGAAACGAAGCAATTTTGGGCTAGCTTCGAAGCCATTCTGACTGATCTGGCACCAAAAAACAAAGATCTGTTAGCGAAGCGTGAAAGCTTACAAGCACAAATTGATGCTTGGCATAAAGAACGTGCGGGTCAAACCCATGATGCAGTCGCCTATAAAGCCTTTTTACAAGACATTGGCTACCTGCTTCCTGAAGGGCCTGACTTCAAAATTACCACAGCTAATGTTGATGTTGAGATTGCTGAACAAGCAGGACCTCAATTAGTTGTACCTGTTAAAAATGCGCGTTTTGCCCTTAATGCTGCAAACGGTCGCTGGGGCAGCTTATATGATGCTCTTTATGGTACAGATGCGATTTCTGACGAAGGTGGTGCAGAAAAAGGTAAAGGTTATAACCCTGCTCGTGGTAACAAGGTCATTGCTTTTGCTCGTAATCACCTAAACAATGCAGCGCCTTTGCTAAATGGTTCTCATCTTGGTACTCAAGCTTATGTTGTTGAAAATGGCCAGCTAGTGGTTACTTTGGCTGATGGCACGACAACGGGCTTGGCTCAGCCAGAAAAATTTATTGGTTATCGTGGTGAAGCCAGTGCACCTAGCGCTATCTTGCTTAAGAACAATGCCCTGCATATCGAGATCTTGATTGATGCAAAGGGTGTTGTTGGTCAAACAGATTCTGCTGGCATTCAAGATCTAATCGTAGAAGCTGCAATCACAACCATTATGGACTGTGAAGACTCTGTTGCTGCAGTAGATGCAGAAGATAAAGTTGAAGTTTATTCAAACTGGTTAGGCCTAATGAAGGGGACTTTGGAAGAGTCATTTGAAAAAAATGGTAAAACCGTAACCCGTACCCTAAACCCTGATCGTGTTTACACCGGTGCTGATGGCGCTGAACTTGTACTGCATGGCCGTAGTATGTTGTTTGTTCGTAATGTTGGTCATCTAATGACTAACCCTGCGATCCTTGATAAAGACGGTAATGAAGTGCCAGAAGGTATCATGGATGCCATGGTGACTGTGCTTGCTGCTATGCATGATGTAAACAAAACTAATGCGCTAACCAATAGCCGTGCGGGTAGTGTGAACATTGTTAAACCAAAAATGCATGGTCCTGAAGAAGTGGCTTTCGCTGTTGAGCTATTTGGCCGTGTTGAAGAGGCACTTGGTCTTGCTCGCAATACGCTAAAAGTTGGCATCATGGACGAAGAGCGTCGTACTACTGTTAACTTAAAAGAATGTATTCGTGCCGCTTCTGAACGTGTTGTTTTCATCAACACAGGTTTCCTTGATCGTACTGGTGATGAAATCCATACTTCTATGCAAGCTGGTGCTTTTGTGCCTAAATCTGCCATGAAGCAACAAGCTTGGATTCAAGCTTACGAAGATTGGAACGTTGATGTAGGTATCGAATGCGGCCTTCCAGGTAAATCACAAATCGGTAAAGGTATGTGGGCTATGCCAGATGAAATGGCTGCCATGCTAGAGCAAAAAATTGGTCACCCTAAATCGGGTGCTAACACAGCTTGGGTTCCTTCGCCAAACGGTGCGACTTTGCACAGTACTCACTACCATCAAGTCAGTGTTTTTGAGCGTCAACAAGCACTTTCAAGCCGAGGCCGCGCTAGCCTAGATGATATTCTAAGCATCCCGCTTATGGCTGATGCGAGTGAACTGACTGCTGAGCAGATCCAATTTGAAATCGACAACAATGCTCAGGGTATCCTAGGGTATGTTGTGCGTTGGATTGATGCTGGTGTTGGTTGTTCTAAAGTGCCAGACATTCACAATGTTGGCTTAATGGAAGACAGAGCGACTTTGCGTATTTCATCTCAACACCTTGCTAACTGGTTAGCACATGGTGTTTGTAGTGAAGAGCAAGTGATGGAATCTATGAAGCGTATGGCGGCGATTGTTGATGGACAAAATGCTGGCGATAGCGAATATGTCAACATGGCACCTAATTTTGATGGCATTGCTTTCAAAGCCGCTTGTGATCTTGTTTTTAAAGGTGAAGTTCAGCCTTCTGGTTATACTGAACCATTATTACATTCTTATAGAATTGATAAGAAAGCGCTATAGAAAAAGTGATGAGTTAGTGCTAATTCCTTGTTATCGAGGAAGGAGGCACTAAAGCAAAATAAAGCCGATATATTTTCATATGTCGGCTTTTTTGTATCTGTTAGAAATAGGTATGTAAAACTAAAATTTACTCCAATTTGCCTGTAGCCATTTCATGGCTTCAATCTGAGTTTTTTGCTCTTTTGGCAGTTCTGCATGAATCACTTCTGCCACTTTGACCAGTGACTTTTTAAGCTTTAGGCGCTTGGCGCTGGCAAAGCGGGTGATTAGGTAGTGAACTTCTGCTGCTTCTTGCTTATTGAATGGGGTTTTATCTGGAGCGCCAGAGACTCTTACATCATCGCTTGGAATCACAGTCATTTGATAAGTTATATGCTTTGGTAGGTCTGTTACTTTAAAAGGTTTCAATGAGTCTCTCTGCTTTTACTTATGATGTTAGGTGTTTTGCTATAAAAGGCAGTTTACGTTATTTTGCTAGTCTTTGCTTAAGGCGAGTTTATTCCTGCTTTTTTGATATGAGGTGATGTATGCAGTATTCCGGTCAATGTCATTGTGGCAGTGTTAGGTTTTCTTTCGATGTGCCAAGTATTGATGAAGGGCTAACCTGTAATTGCTCTTTGTGCGTTAAAAAGGGCGCTATTATGAGTGCTTTTGTTGTGAGTGAATCTGAGTTGCAAAGAGACATTCAGCAAGGGGCCTTATCTACTTATACTTTTGGGTCGGAAGTGGCTAAACATCATTTTTGTAATCAGTGCGGTATTTATCCTTTTCATCAAACCTTGCGTAAGCCTGGCTTTTATCGCGTTAATCTAAATTGTGTTGATGGCTTAGATTTAAAGCAATTGAGTCTGTCTGAGTTCGATGGTGCTAATTTGCTATAAAGTCTTGTTAGTGGTTTTCTTCTCGTAAAGTGAAAACGCCAAAATTGCATAAAACTTGACCGATCGTATATATTTTAATTGTTTAAAGTCTCAGCAATAAGAGATTCGTCTCTGGGTGGTTTTGTGCGTAAGTGTTTTTTGGCGTTATCTTTGTTCTTCTCTTTTTTTAGCTCGTTTCTTGTTAGTTCTCCTTTGGTTGGCTCTTTATTAGCTGATGGCTCTCTATCCGCTGATGGCTCTTTATTCGCTGAAGGCTCCTCACTAGCTGATGGCGCTTCACTAGAAAGTAAGAAAGTTGTGACTCTTTGGAGTTATTATGACCATCCACCTTTTGTTACCAGCGCCGCCGATAAAAAGGGTTTGAGTTATGATTTTGTCGAAATGCTCAACTTATTTAGTGAAAATCAAACATTTCAATATCGGTTAGAAGTTGTGCCAAGAAAGCGCTTAGATTCCTATTTAGAACAAGGTAAAAAAGGAGCGGTTTTATGGGTTAGCCCTCTCTTTTTTGCAGACCCAGAACAAGAAAAGTATCGTTGGACTGGGGCGTTATTAAAGGATGAACAGTCTTTTATCTCTAATAGTAAAACTCCCTTTATATTTGATGGCCCTGAATCCTTGATGCAGCCTGGCTTTGTCCTTGGTGGGCTTAGAGGGCATATTTATCATGGCATTCAAGAGGAAATAGATGCCGGGAAAATCATTCGTAGTGATGTGAGTTATGTAAAACAAAACATTGGTATGTTACTCAAAAATAGAGTGGATTGTTTTTTGATTCCTTATACAACGATGAAATATTTTGAAAAGGAGATGAAGCTGAGCAACAAGATTTATTATTCCCCTAATCCACTTAATACCTATCGTCGCCATATTATGGTACGTCATAATTCTCAAGTATTTCATGCACTTGATAATGTCGTTAAACAACTTGAACAGGATGATTATTGGGCAGCTTTGTTGGATCAATATGGTTTAAGCTTATCGACAGTCAACACAGATTACTAAATCAATGCTTACTAAAGTCAATGCCTACGAGAATCAATGTTTGATAAATTGTTATTGCTGATTACTAACTAAGTGTTAATCCATAACGCAGGCTCAGTTTTTTAAGGCCAGACCGGCTAAACCGAATGGCTCTTGAATCTAGGTCTCGACTTGCCCATTGATGAGCTAAAGCGTCCTCTAAAATCCATTTACCCAGCATGCCTGCCAAGTGGCTTCTGCGCTCACTCCAATCTAGACAGGGTTTGCACATAGGGCGTTTTTTTGATTCACACTCAGCAAGGTTAAATCCAAAGGAGGCAAAAGCAAGCCTGCCTGACTCCGTTAAACTTAATTGTAAATTGTCCTCAAGAAGCCATCCTTTTTTTAATAAGGCCTGATAAAGCTGTACGGCTATCTCGCCTGCTAAATGGTCATAACAAATGCGAGAATGCTTTAAATCTTTATCGTTAGGGCCTGTTTTTATTTCATGCTCATTAGAGTGTGCCGACGTTAGCTGCGCATTTAAATTCAGCATGCCTTCAATGACTTCTGCTACCTGATAACTTTTTAGTTGAAAGTACTTGTGACGCCCTTGTTTTCTGACTTGTATGAGTTGTCCTTCTACCAGTTTGTTTAAATGAGTGCTGGCTGTTTGGGCGCTGATATCGGCATAAGTGGCTAGCTCAGTGGCGGTTAATGCCTTACCACCTAAAAGCGCATTAAGCATGAGTGCACGGCTTGAATCTCCCATCAAAGCGGCAACTTGTGCGATATTGAATTCCACTGTGTTCTCCCTTGAACCTAATAAGCCTGTGCCTTTTTTGTATTTTCGCATACATCTTATGTTTGTATGCAGACTGTTTGGCAATATAGGCTTTTCTTGAATGCATGCTTCGAGCCCCATCGAAGTATGCATTCATTGGTTTAAGTAGACTGCTCATCATCAAAATCTATTTGATTTAATTAAACCCCAAGGAGCAGGAAATGACAGTCAGCTGTTTTATCGAGTACAAAATCAATCCCTTTAAACTGGAAGAATTCACCCAGTATGCCAATAACTGGGGGCAAATTATTCCCCGTTGTGGCGGCGAGCTAGTGGGCTACTTTCTTCCCCATGAAGGTACTAATTATCAAGCGTTTGGCATCATTAGTTTTGATAGCTTGGCAAGTTATGAAGTCTATCGAATCAGGCTTAAGCAGGATACTCAGGCAATAGGGAACTTTGAATTTGCTAAAGAAGAGCAATTTATCTTGCAAGAGACGCGTCGCTTTTTAACCCCAGTTGAATCGACTTACTGGTGTAAGGCTAAAACTCATGATGAGGGGATAGCATGATAGCGGTTATGTTTGAAGTGGAGCTTAAGTTGGATCAAGTAGATACCTACTTTGAATTAGCCCATTCATTAAAGGCAAGCCTGGTTAAGATGCCGGGTTTTATTTCTATTGAGCGCTTTCAAAGCTTATCTGAACGTGAAGAGGGGAAACCCGCTAAGGTACTTTCTTTATCCTTCTGGCAGGACGAAGCAGCGGTCGCAAATTGGCGTCAGCAAACAGAGCATAATCAAGCTCAAAACTTAGGTCGTGAGCAAGTCTTTAATGATTACCGTATTCGAGTGGCGCAGGTTGTCAGGGATTATGGGTTGCATAGAAGAGATGATGCGCCTAAATAATGTTAGATTGAAAATATTGAAAAGGCCTTTTATTGTAAAAGGCCATTATTTAAGGACATTCTTATTCGCAGCTTCCCTAATCAAGACGTTGTAAATGAGCACAAATACTGGGCTTAGGGTTCTTACCACAATAAATGTCAAAGCTTTGCTCTAAGCCTTTATCATTGGATTTAGCTAGTTTTACACAGGCTTGATCTTCTAAAAATAAAGGGCCTTTAAAGACAGTATCTAAGGCAATTTGAGTGGCATTCTGGCTGATCTCATTAACCCCTTCGCTTGCTAACGCTTGAGCTAACACGCCAAAGCCATGGGCGATATCTCGCTTTAAGCCAAATAATTTTGCTAGGGTTTTAGAAATATGGATAGGGTTGTAATCACCAGAAATTTTGGCGTATACCTTGCCCCTATCTTTAGGTATCAACCAGCTTGTTGCTAGCTGTGGATCCTCTAGGGTCTCTAATTCAAAGCTTGCCTCGCTATCTTGCTTAAGGTTTTTGTGAGCAAATTTGCCTTTTTTAAAGTAGGTGCTAATTTCTGACCAGACAATTTGACTATTAACCATAAGGTGAGTGCTAAAGTCGAATTCAAGCCCTTTTTCTGTAACACGCCATTCGCCTAATTCACTTCTTATTGTTATTAACTCGCTGCTTTTAATAGGACGAATTTGTCGTATTTTATTCTTTAAATGAACGGCGCCTAATAAGCCAATTGGAAAGCTTGAATGGGTTAACATCTGCATATGCATGCTGCCTGCAAGCACATGGGGGTAAAGAAGGGGGAGGTGGTTTTGCTTTTCTAAACCTAATGTTTCGCAATAATTATCAAGTGCGTTTAAATCGACGCGTATGCCTTGCCAATTGGCTTGAATGTTAGGTAGGCCAATGTTTGCTTTAAAGCCTTTTCTTGGTAGGCATATCGCTTTGATTAAAGGGCCGAGTAAGCTGGGCGGTTTGACGAAGTTAAGCGTAACAGAAGTGATATGAAAGTCCTTTATTAAGTAGGCTAATTTGCTGCCTAGGGTAATCCTTTTAAGGCATAAACTTAAGATAAATAATGGTATAACACTTATACACTTATTTTATTAAGATAAAGAGGCTTTTGAGCCAGGTGTCACAAGGATGAGCCAGGTAAAAGGGGATAAACCTGAAAGATAAAAAGGGTAAAGAAAGTTACTTATTTGGGTTTATTTGAAACCAGAGGCGTTCATCATGAATCGGCGTATCATTAGAGAGTAAAGGGTTGCTGAGCTTAAATAGTCTTCTATTTTTTAAATTTGCTTGTTGCTTCATTTCTACAATTTGAGGGTGTTGATTGAAAAAACGATCAAACTCTCCTGAAGAGATAATTCGCTCGAAGCCCTCTTTAAAACGTGCGGCTAAGTGGGTATTACTCTTATGGACAAAGATATAGCCTGGGGCTGGGTAATAAAGCATGAGGTTCTTTTCCACTGCTAATCCCATATCAGGCCTAGCCTTTAACTCACTCCATGGCTCGTGAATGCCTCTAGGAAAGTAATCTACCCGTCCAAACTCTAGCATTTTATACAGGCTGTTATGGTGGCTTGTGTCCTCAACATGAAAGCCATTAGATTTTAGAATGTTTAAATCCGGCCAATGAGTACCTTGTATTGCCTTGAGCTTTTTTAGTTGCTGGATGGTTTTGATTTTTGAAAATTTGGCTTGTTCTGACGCTTTAATGAGGAAAACTCGGTATCCATACAAGCCTTTAAATACCGGGTAAGGGATTGCCATCATGGCTTCTTCTCTTGCCTTAGATGTCATGGAAATAAAGATATTGATATTGCCTGAGTTTATTTCTTTGATATCTCTTTTTTGAGAGTTAACCGCTTTGGTTAGATGGATTTCATAAGGCCCATATTTATCTTGGGTTGTTTTTAATAATAGGTCTACCAGTTGGTATTTATAGCTCTCTCTAGGGTCTCCTGAATAGGTAATAGGGCGCATAGTGATAATGTCCATTGCCAACAAGACTGGAGAGAGCAAGGTGCTTAAAATCAATAACAGCGTAATTTTCATCTGACACTCGTTATAATGAAGATGAGGTTTTCCCTAATGCAAATCTAATCATTTTCCTGAACGACTCTATATTATTTAGTTAACAAAAAAAAAAGCCAGTTAAAAAACCTTAACTGGCATCAAGTGTTTTACCAACACTTGTTAATTTCTATGTTCAAATAGAATTTTCATAGGGGGACTGGCATTACTCAGCAGCTTCTTCTGCCTCACCTTCACCCTCTCCTTCTTCAGCGCTTTCTTCTGCTGCTTCAGGCTCTGGCTCAGGAGGGTTAAGCTTGGCATCCAGTGCTGGCAAAATGTTGCTGTCTAAGAAAATTTCGATATCTTTCATGATAATTTCTTTAACCGCTGCTAGTTCAACTTTGTCTTCACCATCAAGTGTGCCGTAAGACAAAATAGAAACTAATTCTTCAATGATACTGGATAGGTTGTCACCCACAGTATCTTTTAATTTAGGTAAAATTATTCCAAGCTGAATTTTAAAAGCGATATCATCTGACATACTGAAATTTCCTATTAACTTGTTGATGTTACTATTAATTTGTATTTTCATTTTGACAAGGTTTTTATTGCATAAACCCTGTTGAGTGATATCAGTTAAGCATGTGATTTCGGCCTTTTCAAACAAACTTCTGAGAAAAAATCAAATCTCCACACAAACTATCCATTTGTGCCTAAAAAGCGGTTTTAATCACTATTTTTGTGCATTTTTTCTTAAAAATATGGAGCGAGTGTGTAGTTTTTCCTGCGGCTTTTATTGGGTATTCAAAGTGATACTCAAGGTCAAAAAACCAGATCTTAGTCAATAAAACATCGATTCCTTTCCTTAGAATAAGATTAATTCTTTTTATCTTTATTGATTTTGTTAATCTTGTACGAACGGTCAAGAATGTCTAGTATGACGAGCTTGGCTTTTTTATTATGGAAGGAAAAACCTATGTCTGAATTAAAGCAAGCCGCATTGACTTCACTGACGTTAATGGATTTAACCAGTTTAAATGACTCGGATAACAGTCAAACCATCATAGATTTATGTCATCAGGCGGATACCCCTGTTGGCCATACCGCAGCCATTTGTATTTACCCCCAATTTATCATTCTTGCTAAAAAAACCTTGGCAGAGTTGGGGTTAACACACATCAAGGTAGCAACCGTGACTAACTTTCCTATGGGAGTTGCAGACACCGCCTTAGCCGTTAAGCAAACCGAGCAGGCGATTAAATTAGGCGCGGATGAAGTGGACGTTGTATTTCCCTATCGCGCCTTAATGCAGGGTGATGAGTCTATTGGTTTTGAGCTGGTAAAAGCTTGTAAAGCGGCTTGTGGTGATCAAGTGACACTTAAGGTCATCATTGAATCGGGGGAATTAAAAGAACCTGAGCTTATTCGTAAAGCCAGTGAAATCTCGATTGATGCAGGGGCTGATTTTATTAAAACCAGCACAGGTAAAGTAGAGATTAATGCCACCTTAGAGGCTGCAAAGATCATGCTTAATGTTATCAAAGAAAAGAATCAAAAAGTGGGCTTTAAAGCCGCGGGTGGTGTTAAAACAGCGCAAGAAGCCGACGCTTATTTGAGCTTAGCCCAAGGCATTTTAGGTCAGGATTGGATACATGCCACACGCTTTCGTTTTGGCGCTTCAAGCTTGCTAGGAAACCTATTAAGTCAATTAGATGTTGAGCACGAATTAGCTGAAGGCGCCTATTAAATAATAAAAAATAAGGAGAATATATGAGCAATATCGAAACCAATAAACGAGTACATTTTTTACCACAAGAAGTCATTCGAAAAAAAAGAGACGGATTAGTTTTAACGCAAGCTGAAGTCGCTTATTTTGTTGATGCGATTGCGAATGAATCCATCAGTGAAGGACAGGTTGCCGCTTTTGCCATGGCAACCTATTTTCAAGGAATGACGATTGAAGAGCGGATAGCTTTGACCTGTGCTATGCGTGATTCAGGTGATGTACTAAATTGGCAAGATCTTGCTCTAGATGGTCCTATTTTAGATAAACACAGTACCGGCGGTGTAGGGGATTTAGTGTCTCTTGTACTTGGACCTATTGTTGCTGCCTGTGGCGGTTATGTACCTATGATTTCGGGTCGGGGGCTAGGGCATACGGGCGGCACTTTAGATAAGCTAGATGCGATTCCAGGTTATCAAACTCAGGTGTCAAACCAAAGGTTTAGAGAGTGTGTAAAGGAAGTGGGTATTGCCATTATTGGTCAGTCTGCCAACTTAGCGCCAGCAGATAAAAGGCTTTATGCCACACGAGATATTACCGCAACGGTTGAATCTCTCGATCTGGTGACGGCTTCCATCTTATCTAAAAAATTAGCCTGTGGTTTAGATGCGCTTGTTATGGATGTGAAAGCCGGTAGCGGTGCTGTCATGAAGGATCTTGATGCTTCTATTGAGTTAGCAAAAAGTATCAGCGCCGTTGCCAATGGTGCAGGGGTGAAAACCAGTTGTTTAATTACGGATATGTCGCAAGTGCTGGCGACAAGTGCAGGTAATGCCCTTGAAATAGCAGAAACGATTGCCTTTTTAACTGGCGAAAAAAGGGCAGATCGTTTAGCTGAGGTAATCTATGCCCTAGCCGATGAAATGTTGCTTATTTCAGGTCTAGCAGCGTCTGAAGAAGAGGCGGCTAAAAAGCGTATGGCTGCTTTAGATTCCGGTGCTGCTGCACAAAAATTTGCGCAGATGGTTACTTTTCTTGGTGGGCCAAATGACCTGTTAGATAATCCAGATAAATACCTACCTAAAGCGCCTATCATAAAACCTATCTTTGCCCCAGATAGCGGTTATTTATCCAGTATGGATACCAGAGCAATGGGTATGGCTGTGGTTGATTTAGGTGGTGGTAGAAAGCGGGCAAGTGATGAGCTGGATTATAGTGTTGGCTTGAGCCAATTTGCTCAACTTGGCGACAGTCTGGATGCGAGTAAGCCAATTTGTTTTGTGCATGCTAATAACGAAGATGACTTTAACCGAGCAAGAAGTCGAATTAGTAGCAGCATCACCTTGTCAAATAGCAAGCCAAATATTGGGCCTATGCTGCATAAATTCTGACTTTGAATAAATAATATTCACTTTAATCAAATTTAGCTTTTTGTTTAATTTAATCTGCTTTATCTTACTTCCCTATATACAAGTCACTGTTTTATATGAGCTTTTATTAATGTTGATGAAGCTTGAAATTTGCTTATAGGGAAGTAAATATGGCAAAAAATATCATTTTCTTAAATATGTCCGATGATTTAGGTGTAGACGGCCACAAGGCTGTTACTGCACTTAAGTTAAAGCACCCTAATTCTAAATATCTTCGTAAGTCTCGTGTGACAGAAATCGATATAGTGAGTTTTTATCGCGCTTTTATTAATGGGCCTCAGGATGCTGCTTTTAATCGACAGCGCAATGATTTAAAGAATAAATGTAAAGGGGCGACAGAAGTTATGTTGTCCATACATGGGCCCATGACAAGTACGGATTATGGCCTGATTCGAGCAACTAATCCTGTCAATCCTGATGAAAGAGTCACAGTTAGGCAATTAGCAGAGTTATTGTTAATGCTGTTTATTCCTAAGGTAAATTATAACTTTACTTTAGTAATGTGCTTTGGGGCTCGTAGCTCTCAATATCGGTTAGATCATCAAAATTTGGATCTGATAGATTGGACTGATAGTTTTGCCTATAAGCTATTTGATAGTATCAGTCCCCGACGCCAAGTTAGGTTAACAGCGAGAACCGGTGAGCTGAGTTTTAATACTGTCACTGGAAAATCTGAGGTTCAAACGGAATTAGCAATACAAGGGACACTAGATAACCAAAGGATAGGACAGGAAGCCGCCGTTATTAATTCTCTTGCTTGGTGGGGGCAAAATCTTGGGAGGATGATGAGAATAGCAGGCCCTAAACAGAATTTTATTATTAGTTTAGAAACTGCAAAAAATAATCCATCACCCGCCACTGTATTAACTCAATTACGAGCTCTCAACACCAACCCAGGTTTATCTATACTTGATCCCGATAGGCAAGCACTTGTTGAATATCTAGGGCATACCATTCGTCTTACTGAGGCATCTAGTCGGCAAAGTGATCCCGTTCAGGGGAAATATGGCAAGCTTGTTTATTCCAATGTGCCACCTTTAGGCAACATTGTTATCGCCAAATATCCAAACCCTATGATGGTTCATCCAAAGTACAATGGGCATGTCTCGGTAATTCCGAATGACTTCCTACAAAAACTCGCTAAGTAAGAGGGCGAGAGAAGGCCAATAGGATTTTTTTATTGGCCCTATTTAGACTATCAATTTCTTATTTTCAATAATATTTATTAATCTATTCCTTGTCGAAACACAACGCCAATTAAGGCGATCGAAACAGATACCACAAGCGACTTTTAAAGCTAGCTTGTTATGAAATCAACAAAAACTGAATAGCAACGATAATTATTTTTGGAGCAAGAAATGACAACATCTTTGATCAATACACAAATTAAACCTTTCAATGCATCCGCTTTTAAAGCAGGTGATTTCATCGAAGTATCTGATAAAGACCTAGAAGGTAAGTGGTCAGTATTCTTCTTCTACCCAGCTGACTTCACTTTTGTTTGCCCTACAGAGCTAGGCGACATTGCTGATAACTATGCTGAGTTTGAAAAGCGTGGTGTTGAGGTTTACTCAGTATCGACTGATACTCACTTTACTCACAAAGCTTGGCACGATTCTTCCGATACGATTGGTAAGATCCAATACACCATGATTGGCGATCCAACAGGGGCTATCACTCGTAACTTCCAAGTAATGCGTGAAGAGCAAGGTCTCGCTGACCGTGGTACTTTCTTGGTAGATCCAAATGGCATCATCCAATCAATGGAAATTACTGCAGAAGGCATTGGCCGTGATGCACAAGACCTACTTCGTAAAGTAAAAGCCGCTCAATACGTGGCAGCTCACCCAGGTGAAGTTTGCCCTGCGAAATGGAAAGAAGGTGAAGAAACACTAGCGCCATCTTTGGATCTAGTGGGTAAAATCTAAGACTAGTATCTAGTAAATTAAAGCCCGCCTAGGAAACTAGGCGGGCTTTTTTGTCTCTTTGGGCACCAAGTCGCTCTAAATCTTCCCAAATAGCATTTCCCTATTGATGGTATTTAATCTATCAATTTCACTGTTTTGATTGTTTTTATTAATCTAACTGCATGACTTAAGTGCATCTCTTTATTGAGCGAACTTAGTAGAGAGTCACTTTGAAACAAACACATTATGTGAAAGAAGATAAGAGGAAATAAGCATGTTGGATCAATCAATTAAAACTCAGTTATCAGCTTACTTAACAAAAATTATTCGCCCTGTGAGCATTCGTGTCAATCTAGATAACTCTGATAAATCGACAGAACTGGTTGAGCTAGCAAGAGAAATCGCAGGTATGTCTGACCAGATTAGTTTGCTTGAAACACAACTAGACACAGAACGCGCGCCTTTAATGTCAATTCAACCTGCCAATGAAGAAGCGGCAAGAGTCGCCTTTGCTGGTATTCCAATGGGACATGAGTTCACCTCTTTAGTATTGGCCTTGTTACAAGCAGGCGGACACCCAGCAAAAGAAGAGCAAGCGATTCTAGATCAGATCCTCTTGTTAGACGGTGAGATTAAACTGGAAACCTATATTTCTCTCTCTTGCCAGAACTGTCCTGAAGTGGTGCAAGCCCTTAACTTGATGTCTGTGCTAAATCCGAATATTAGCCACACCATGATAGATGGTGCCTTGTTCCCGAAAGAGGTGGAAGAGCGCAACATTTTAGCGGTACCTGCTGTCTTTGCTAACGGTGAGTTATTCGGTCAAGGGCGTATGACCTTGGCAGAAATCGTGAACAAATTAGATACAGGAGCAGAGAAGAAACAAGCAGAGGCACTATCGAAAAAAGAGGCTTATGAAGTACTTGTTGTGGGTGGTGGTCCAGCGGGTTCTGCCGCAGCCATTTATGCGGCTCGTAAAGGGATTCGTACCGGCGTTGTGGCAGAGCGTTTTGGCGGACAAGTCAGTGATACCATGGCGATAGAGAACTTTATTTCGGTGAAAGCAACCGATGGCCCTAAGCTTGTCGCAAACCTTGAACAGCACGTTTTAGATTACGATGTAGACCTGGTGAAAACCCAAAGAGCAGCCAATATTGTCAGTGCTCAAGAGAGTGATTCTGGTTTAGTTGAAGTGACGCTAGAAAGTGGCGCTGTGCTAAAAAGCCGATCCGTTATCTTAGCGACAGGGGCGCGCTGGCGTGAAATGAACGTGCCAGGGGAAGCCGAATACAAGGGGAAAGGCGTGGCTTACTGCCCACACTGTGATGGGCCATTATTCAAAGGCAAAAAAGTAGCTGTCATTGGGGGTGGTAACTCTGGGATAGAAGCTGCAATTGACCTTGCAGGCATTGTAGAACACGTGACTGTGTTGGAATTCTCTGATGTGTTGCGTGCCGATGAAGTCTTGTTGCAAAAAGCACGTTCTTTAAGCAATGTGACCATCATTAAAAATGCAGCGACCACTGAGGTGCTAGGTGACGGCTCAAGAGTCAATGGCCTAACTTACACAGATAGATTAACAGGCGACTCTCACAAGGTAGCGCTTGCGGGTATCTTTGTTCAGATAGGGTTGTTGCCGAATACTGATTTCTTAAAAGGCCGTGTTGATTTATCTGATCGAGGTGAGATCGAAATAGATGCGAGAGGCCAGACGTCTATGCCAGGTGTCTTTGCCGCTGGGGATGTGACAACCACACCTTATAAGCAAATCATTATCGCTATGGGCGCAGGCGCAACTGCTGCATTGAGTGCCTTCGATCACTTAATTCGAACGTCGGTCCCTGTGGCTGAGAATGAAGAGGCCGTGGCTTAAAAGGCGTTAGAAAGCCTTAGAAAGAGAAGCGCACTCAATGTTATTGCATTGACGTGCGCTTTTTTTCGGCCTTTTTAAAGGCAGATGAAATACTTTGTACGAGTTCACTGGCGAGGTTGGTTGAATGGATTATCTCTGTCGAGATTACCTTCTGAGTCAGGGATAAAGTCTCTAGGGATTGCAGGCGGTTTTCATTCACTAGGGAAACAGGCAGAAGGGCGATGCCTAATCCTGCTTCAGCCGCTGCCACTAGGTTTTCTAATACTGGGCTCTCAAAACTGGTTTTAAAAACTCGTTTGCTTTCTTTCATGCTTTGCTTGGCAATGTCTTTAATCATGCAGTCTTGTTCGAAACTTGCTAAAGGTATCTCTTCATCAGCCTTTAGATCAAAGCCGTGGGGTGCTGCCCAAATCAAGGGCTCAATCCAAAGGGAGCTGGCGCTTGTTTTGGCGCCTTCTCCTGTCACTATCGCAATATCAATTTCTTCACTGTTTACTCGTTTACGCAAATTGCGACTTGAATCACAGATGACCTTGGCATCTAACAAGGGTAGTTCGCTTTTTAGCAGGGGCATGAAATGACGAATAAAGTCTTGGGCATAATCACTTGGGATGCCAAAGGTGAGGTGGCTTTTTTCTTCTTTTACGGTAAGCGCCTTTACCGCTTGATAATTAAGACTAAGCAGTTGCTCGCTGTAACTTAATAGTTTTATGCCTGCTTGGGTGAGCTTTAAATCTTGGTTGCTACGAATTAATAACTGTTTGCCAGTGACTTCTTCCAAACGTTTAAGCTGCATACTCACAGCACCTTGGGAGCGAGAAACCGTTTCGGCTGCTAACTTTAACTGGCCAGTTTTGACTATGGCGACAAAGGTTCTAAGTAGGTCTAAATCTAAAATAGGGGACATAGGTTTCTCTAGTCTTATCAAAATAAACCTAGTTCAATATTTCTGAACTAGTTAATTAAAAATATTAGTTTGTCTTAATTATTCTGCCTTTATATTCTCTATTAATAAAGCAATTAAATTTTGAGGTCATGTATGTCTGATTTAGCAAAAGGGTTTATGGAAGGGGTCGTTTTGACAGGCCACGGCGGGCTAGAAAAATTGGAATATCGAGACAAGCTCCCTTTGCCTGTGCCTGCTGAAAATGAAGTCTTAGTTAAAGTGCATGCCGCAGGAATTAACAATACAGACATCAATACTCGCATTGGTTGGTATTCAAAAACGGTGACAGGCGATACGAATCAGGTAGCGGAAGACGGCTTAAAGGATAACGCGGATGATGGCAGTTGGTCTGGGGAGCCCTTGGCGTTTCCGCTGATTCAAGGGGCAGATTGTTGTGGTGAAATCATAGCAGTGGGCGCTGGGGTTGATAAAAATCGTATTGGGGAGCGCATTCTTATTAGGCCTATGCAGCAAAACTTAAACCAAAAAGGTGAGCTTAAAAGCATTACCATGGGCTCAGAATGCAATGGGGGGTTTGCTCAATACACTAAAGCCCTAGCACATGAATGCTACCCAGTTGATTCAAACCTTAGCAGTATTGAGTTGGCGTCTTTTCCCTGTGCTTATTCAACAGCTGAAAACATGATAGATAGGGTGCAAGTAAATGAAACAGATACCGTCTTGATAACAGGAGCGTCTGGCGGTGTTGGCTCTGCCGCAATTCAATTAGCAAAACGTCGTGGTGCTAAGGTGATTGCTGTTTGTGCTAAATCTAAAGCAGAAAGCGTGTTAGCGGTTGGGGCAGATAAAGTGCTAGCAAGAGAAGAAAGCATCTTATTACACCAAGCCCGTGAATCTGTTGATGTGGTGATAGACCTGGTGGCTGGTGATAGCTGGTCTGAATTGATTGATGTGCTTAAAGTGCGCGGTCGTTATGCGGTAGCGGGTGCTATTGCTGGGCCGATCGTCGAGATGGATGTGCGCACACTCTATTTAAAAGATTTAACCTATTATGGCTGTACCTTTCAGCCTGCCTCAGTGTTTGAAAACTTAGTACGTTATATCAACGATGGGGAGATCAAACCTCTGGTTTCTAAGGTGTATGAATTGGCGCAAATTAAAGAGGCGCAAACCGATTTTTTAAATAAAACTTACACGGGCAAATTAGTCTTGTCTGTTTCTAAATGAATTTAACCATTTGCTAATGGCTCTCGTCTTAAAGCGTTCGTCATTGAAAAAGCCCCAATTATCACTTTATTTATCGGGTGATAATTGGGTCAATATAAAGGGGGGGATTAAAAAGAAAGTATGGCGTTAGGGTAATGCTATTTAACCCTACCAAACGTACCCGATTGAAATGGCACTACTTATGCCATTAGCATCAAAGTTTTTGTTATGTAATTTATATTCAGCGTCAGAGTAACGGATATCCGCGCCGATACTGACCCTATCCATTAG
Source organism: Marinomonas sp. MED121 (assembly GCF_000153025.1). Lineage (GTDB taxonomy): Bacteria > Pseudomonadota > Gammaproteobacteria > Pseudomonadales > Marinomonadaceae > Marinomonas. Next base: position 785,938 of record NZ_CH672430.1, on the reverse strand, counting down.
TTTGTAGTTGGCTCCAACACCGAACCAAGCACCGATTGATCTATCGATATCATTTTTCTTTTTACCGTCAATTTCTTCATCGAGTGAACCAAAGGCGATGGCCAAACCCCCTCCCAAATAGGGACTGATGTTAAATGGTGTTATGTCCCAATTCTTTCTCAACCCTAGATGATATTCACTGGTACTGACTTCATAATTATCCTCAGATAAGTCTTCGGAGAAAGAGACAAAGGCATCAATTGCGATATTAACAGGCCAGCTATCTTCTTTAAAATTAGCAATAATACCGAGTGAATTTAGACTCTCATCGCCGCTCCAATCTGGGCTTGATATCTCCTTAGTGCCAAGTGATAAGTTGATATTTCCACTGTATCCAGAGGCAGAAACTAAGCTTGAGTTTAATGAAAGTAAAATAGTCAGTAATGTGAGTTTCTTCATGCTATATCCTTTGCTTAATGAAATTTGAGCAAAGCTTAACAAGCAAAAATTTAGTTTACAGTCGTGTTTTGTCGTGTTTTGTCGAGCTCTATACTTATGTGAATAACAATGGCTTATACTCCTTTTTGATTAATAAATGAGACCAAAAGGAGAGGGGGCATTTGAAATCATTTTTCTTTATTAAATTGTTTGCCATCGTCATATTTACCGCTTCATTCATCCCTATTTTTGGTGGTGCTTTTATTAACAAGGGACTGACAGGCATCTATCAAGAAGAAATAGATCATTACCAAGGTGGCACTACAATCGCATTATTGGTGCAAGCGATGAGATTTAAAAATACTCAGCAAAGAGCTGTGTTTTTAAAAGAACAGCAAGCCTTGATGCCTTTTAATCTAAAACTTGAATCGATAGATAACTTAGATTTACCCAATCATAAAATGCTGCAACTGTACCAAAATCAGCTTGTTTACAATGGAGATAATCAATTCTTATACATGATTTTGGCTGGCCATGAAGAGGTATTGGTTTTAGAGAATGTAAACATTAGAAGTGACCATATTTATTCTGATGTTGAACGAGAAGGTATGGGACTAATGGCGCTGTTGCAGCGTCAATTGGAGCGTACAAAGCGTAGTGAGTGGAAAGCAATGATTGCTCAAAAGGCTAGCTTGTTTAGCTTTGATATAGCACTAAAACCACTGGGTAGCTTTCCTCTTAATCAAGCTCAGCAGCATAAATTAGATAAAGGTAAGCTTGTTGCCATTAGCCAAGATAGTATTGTCAGATATGGGTCAGGGCTTAATTATTTATTGCAGTTAACCCCTGATAGTAAACAGGTTCTCATTGCTGGCCCTATCGCTCCTGAAATATCTTCTTTGATCAATCAATATTACCTTTTGAATACCGCTTATCTCGCTATGATGCTTCTTTGTTTGCTGAGTTTTTGGATCTGGCCTACTTGGCGCTCTTCCAGAGAGTTGTTGGTGTTTATTCATCAGCATGCGCAAGAGGGTAAGGCGAAGAAACTGACAGTCCGTTTTGGTAGCCACCTTAATGGTCTGCATAATACCTTCAATCAAATGTCTGACAACATCACCAGACAATTTTTTCTTAATAAAATGGTGATTCAATATTTAAGTCAGCGTCTTGAAGCGCCTTTAATCCAAATGGAAAAAGGGTTAGACAAGGCGGAAGCAAGTCGCGATACCAGAATGACCTCCCATGAGGTACATCAACAAGAAGAGGCAATTAATGACATTCGACAGTTAAGTAGCGACATCTTGTTGTTTAGCCTAGTGCAGGGGGTGAATAGGTTAGTGAATAAAAGCCGTTTTAATCTAGAGGACTGGCTTTTTTTACAGCAAGAAAAACTATGTGAGGCCGCACCAAAACTGAATCTCATCAGGGTTAACCAGAGGCGTGAAGTATCTTTAGATAGTAAGTTAATGGTGCAAGGCTTGTCTCACATGTTAGCTGTCATCAGTAATAACAAACTGGATGCTTTGAACCTGTTTGTGGCCCAAGATCAGGCGCTTACAAGGCTCATTTTAGAGTGTATATCGGACGATGACGGTTTGTTGGAAGAGCTCGAATTACTCTGTGAAATGAATCAGCAACCTATGTCCAAGTCTGCCACCATGATTACGTCAGAGCTATATTTACCGCTTTTTTGCTGCGCCAGAATTTTTAAGTTACATGCTGGTTGCCTAAGATTAAATAAATGTCAGACGGGCGTCCTCACGCTAGAAATTTGCTTTAGCAACGCGACTCAAGTTTCAAAGGAGATTAGGGTGTGAGCAAATGGTTTTTTGTACAGCTTATTCTACTGACGATATTCGCCACTATTTTGGGTAATACCGGGTTTCGTCCTAAGTTTATGGATAACTGGACGCCTTTTATGCAAAAAATAGAGCACCACAGGGGGGGCGGGGTCATTCGCATGTTGGCTGATGAAATGAATGCGATTGATCAAAGCGAGCAAGCTCAATTACTTGAAACGCTACAGCAGGATTTTGGTTATGTTATTGCACTTAAATCCAAGCAGCAAATTAACTTATCAGTACAAGAGCGCATAAAAATAGAATTAGGTGAGATCGTTTTCGATCGTTCAAGCTTGCAATTAATGACCCTGTTAAAAGATGGTCAGACATTAATTGTGATTGAAAATATGGAGCAATCTGCAGCGCATATTATAAATCCTATCAGTATGAATATAACGAGCTGTATTAATCTTGTTAAGCTTTTGTTAGCTGAACTAGATGAGAGTCAGTGGCAATCGCTTGTTGATATCATTGCCTCAATGGATGCTGTTCCTTTTGCAATAACCGCTAATCACCAATTACCTTTAAATGCTGAACAAAAAGCAACCCTTGTTGAAATGGGGGATTTGTATATAGAAACAAAAGAGTCCTTATCTCAATTGATACCAGGAGAAATAATTTACAGCCGTATAAGTAATAGTGATAAAAGTATTGTGATTGGCCCTATTACCCCTGCTATCAATGACATGGTTAATAAAATCCAACTCGCCTTCTATCTGCTGTTTACCTTAAGTTTGTTGCTGCCGCTGATTATTTGGATTATGCCGACTTGGATGTCAGCAAGAGCGCTACGAAGAAGCAGTAAACACTTTGCATTTGAAAGTATGAGTGAGCGGGTTAAATACATCTTTGCCAGTAATTTAAATGGTGTTGCGAAAACGTTTAACAAAATGGCAGACAGGTTAGAGTATCTGCTGAATCGAAATAGCTTACTCGCGGGCGCTATTTCTCATGATTTACGAACGCCTATTGCAGCGATGGAGTTTTCATTAGAAATGCTCATAAGTCATGATGACGAGACGCGTCGAAAGCGTTACCTGATTCAAATGAGAACACATTTAGCTGTATTAATTAAAATGCATAAAGAACTGCAAATCTATACGGAATTTGAACGACGCGAAATTGAATTACAGATGCAGACAGAGAGATTAGACCTCTGGTTAGATCAGCATCTAAAAAGGTACTGGGAAGATAAATCACTCTCTGTGAGTATCATAGAAAACGCTCAAGAAAGTGTTTGTAAATTAGACTCCACATACCTAGGAAGAGCCTTAGATAACCTGATCAATAATGGTCTTTATTATGCTAAATCCTTATTGCATATATCACTGAGAGTGGAAGCTGGGCAGTGTATTATTTGTGTGGAGAATGATGGTGAGCCCATTATGGAGGGAAGCAGAGAGGATATCTTTGAACCCTTTGTACGTCTTAATCAAGGTCAGACAAAAGAGCAAGATAGCTCTGGCTTAGGGCTTGCGATAGTGAGGCAAATAATGAGTTGGCATAAAGGGGCTGTGAACGTTGAAACGAGTGAATTAGGTGGCGCGAAATTTATACTTTCCTTACCAAGACTAGAGAATAAAAGGAGTGAAATTAGGTGAGTAAAGCGAAGATATTACTAGTAGAAGATAATGAGATGTTATCCGCATCCATTGCCGAATACCTTGAAATGGAAGGTTATATTGTTACGGTGGAAGCGAATGGAATCATAGCTCAGCAGCGAATTTTGAATGAGCAACCGGATTTAGTCATTCTAGATTTGATGTTACCAGGAAGGGATGGCGTGAGTATCTGTCGCCAAGTTAGAGATCAGTTTGATGGCTTTATATTAATGTTTACTGCCAAAGAAGATGAGATTGATCAAATTATTGGCTTAGAAATAGGTGCGGACGATTATTTGGTTAAACCCGTTAAACCGCGTTTGTTATTGGCAAAAATTAATTCGTTTTTACGTAGAAAAGACCTTGTTATAGAACAAGATGATGAGATGGTTCGACATGGACAGCTTTGCATTGATAAGCAAAGAAGACAAGTTACTTATAAGGGGCTAACAATTGATATTACTGCTGCTGAGTACGAAGCTTTGCTGTTGTTAGCCCAGCATTCCGGTGAAATACTATCCCGTGAATTTATGGCTCAGCATCTTAAAGGTCTCGAATACGATGGCTTAGAGCGTAGTACCGATAATAGAATTAGTCAGTTGCGCAAAAAGCTAAATGACAATGCCCGTTCTCCTGAAAAAATTAAAACTATTCGTTCAAAGGGCTATCTGTTTGTTGCCAGTGCTTGGGGTTAAAGTAAGGTTCTCATGTTCATTAATTACCTCAATCTGCTAGGTATCATTAAGGCATAAATGAGCTAATAAGAAAGCCATGTTGATAAGGTTATTAACATGGCTTTTAATCTTTAAACAAATTCATGTGCCGCGATATTCAATACTATTTTACCTGTCGCCTTACCCGCTTCACTGCGCTCTTGGGCGGCTTTTGCCTCTTCTAAAGGGTAAACGGAATCTAGCTGAATGCTGATTTTTTCTGCTTCAATCAATTCAGCAATCTTGGCTAAATCGTTACCATCTGGTTGTACCCACATACGAATAAAGTGAACCTTATTAGGAATGTGAGTGTTAGGTGCTAGCTCATCTAGGGTAGAGACCAGCTTTCCTCCTTCTTTTATCACTGTTAATGACTTGGTTAAATTCTCTTGTCCGCCAATGGCTGAGAGCACCACATCAACTTCTTTTACTGATTCAGTAAAGTCCTGGGTTTTATAATCAATAAATTCATCGGCTCCCAAGCTTTTAACATAGGCTTCTTTTGCGCCTGAAGCGCTAGCAATCACATGGGCGCCTAAATAGTGAGCAATTTGTACTGCGAAACCACCCACACCACCCGATGCATTTTGAATAAAAACTCTTTTGTCCTTGGCATTGCTTGGTGTTAGCCCAGCATCACGGGTTAATGCTTGCCAAGCGGTAATCGCCGCCAGAGGAACTGCCGCTGCTTGGATCATATCCAGGTTTTTCGGCTTTAATGCAACAAGGGGGGCATCTACTGCGACGTATTGTGCATAGGTACCTTGTTTGCCAATGTCGCTGAAGGCAAACACCTGATCATTGAGCTTTAAATCGCTGACATTATCACCCATTTCTACTACTTCACCCGCTACATCCCAACCTAATACAAGAGGGAGCTGGTGAGTGTCTGTGCCTTCTAGCATGCCATTACGAATGTGGAAATCGACCGGATTAACACCAGCGGCAGCCACTTTTATTAATACTTGATTTGACTCTATGTGAGGTGTTTCAAGTTCACCTAGTATCAGCTTTTCTGCATTGCCATATTGTTCGATAAACACGGCTTTCATTTGAGCTTTATTATTGCTTTTCACTGGCTTGCTTCTTGTCTTATCCATCGCCTTAATTCCTATTTATTAGCCTTCTAGGCTGTGTTCGAGTTAGAACCAGTATTGAGAATTTAATACATATCTTCAAATTAATGATTGGTATATAAAGCATTGATAAATATGATGTGTTTGAATAAGATTTATCTAATTTAATGGATTAATGATTTTGATAGATAAAAGGAGTGCGAATAATGGCAAAGACGGATCTTAATCTGGTGGTGATATTTGATGCCATCATGAAGGAGAAATCCATTACCTCAGCGGCAGATAGTCTAGCCATGACTCAGCCATCGGTTTCAAATGCGGTATCTCGAATGCGCCACGCATGGAAGGACCCCCTTTTTGTCAAAGAGGGCAGAGGAATTAGGCCGACACCTTATGCAACTAAGCTCTGGAAAAGGGTGGCAGAGCCCTTAGCTCAAATTAACCACGCAATTGCCCCTGAGTATTTTGATCCTTTAACCTCTAAGGCCAGTTTTCGCATCGGTATCACAGATGGTTCAGCTTCCATTGTTTGGCCTGAACTGAGGCATATTATCGAGCAAGAAGCGCCAAATATTAATATTTATGCCGTGCCCTACAAGGTGGATGGGGAGCTTCTATTAAATAATGCCGATGTGGATCTTGTGTTTGATTATTATGATGGTAACAGTGATGAGATTTTCTATAAGAGCATGTACGAAAATCAATTTGTCACTGTTATGCGAGCGGATCATGAATTAGCTAATGAAGAACTGACGCTTGAACGCTATATAAAATCGGAGCATTTATTGGTGTCTTTATCGGGTGATGTGTGTGGTATCGTGGATGACAAATTAGCCGAGTTAAATGCTAAAAGACGAACTGCAATGACAGTTAATAGTTTTGCCAGTGCGATTAATCTTATTAAACAAACACGTCTTATCATTACCATGCCGTATCCTATTATTGCTGAGCATCTCGCTGCGGGTGATTTAGTCTTAAAACCAGTGCCTTTAGAACTCCCAAGTATTAAAATCAGTTTAGCTTGGCACAGTCGTAATAATCATTCACAAGCTCTGAAATGGTTGATTAAGGTATTGGACCGTATTATTGATTCTAAGCGTCACTTATTTGACTTTAATTTACCTCATGGATGATCTTTCTTTTTACTCAAAATACCCCATAAACTATTTGCAATATCTGGGCTATTGGGGCCTACTACGCCGTGATAAAACTAGGCCATTAATGCTGTGTTTAGTTTTATAGGGATCTTTACTTTAAAATGGAAATATAGGTAATTCAAAATGAAAAAAACATTGGCTGTTGCAGCACTTAGTACTCTTCTTTTAGCAGGTTGTTCGACTCAGAAATTTAACTTGAATCCAGGTGCTGATTTAACCTCTGATGCGGCGCTTACTACATCTCAAACTTTCTTTGTAAGTGGTATTGGTCAAGAGACTGAAGTAAATGCTGCTGAAGTGTGTGGTAGCGCTGATAAAGTAGCGCAAGTACTGACTAAGCAAACTTTCATTAATGGTTTGTTGGGCGCTGTGACATTTGGTATTTACACACCTCGTACTGTTGAAGTGCGTTGTGTAGGCTAAGCCTAAAACAGATTTGAAAAAGGGCGTGCTGTTATTTTAACAGCACGCCCTTTTTATTAGCTAAATTTAACGTTTTTTAATAAGTCTAACGTCTTGGCTAAATCTCATGCTTTTCTATAAATCTAACGGAATTTCAACCGAGACTTTTTGTTGTTTCATTGAGAAGAGGGTATTGGCGTTATGAACCCCTTTGTGATTCAAAATATTCTGGGTTAAAAATTCCTGATAGGCCTCCATATCCTTGGCTAACATTTTTAATAAATAATCACAGCCACCTGACACGGCGTGACACTCTAAAATCTCAGGGCAGCGATTCACCATGGCCAAAAAATCGGCCACAGTATCGGGGTGATGATTATCTAAAGTGACCTCAGCAAAGGCACAAATCTTAAGGCCAATCTTGTCTGAATTAATGATGGCGGCATAGCCTTTGATGTAGCCGTCTTCTTCCAAACGTTTCACTCTTCGCCAACAAGGCGCATTGGATAAGGACACCTTCTCCGCTAGGTCTCGATTGGACAGGCGGCCATCTTCTTGCAGTGCACCTAAAATTTCTGAATCGACTCTATCTAATGACATAGCAATTTATTCTCTATTTATTGTTGTTTTGAGATACGTATGTTTCTTATTGTGGCAAAAATGCCCAATAAAAAGCAATCAAGTTTCTCAATACATAGATTAGAATTTATACAGGTAAGGCACTTTATGAAATCTTAGGTTTCGATAGATGCTTTCGAATAATAATAAAATTACCTCTTTGATTAACTTGATGTTGCTTATCACGCCGTGATTTCAGCCGCTTCTAAGTAGCAAGGTTATGACATGAAGGGACACAGAGGACAAAATGATGCAATCCTTTGCAGCAAACCTTTCGACATCTGATGTTGAAAAGAAGAGTGATGTTCAGCTTAAAGAAGTCGAGTCAAAAGCTTGGGTTAAACCTCGCTATGATTGGTATCAAGTAGTTCATACTTTACTGACTTCTCGCTACATGGATGATGTGGAAGAGCAGGATCTAGTCCCTGCAAAACTCGTATTTAATCAATTTTCAGCTCGCGGACATGATTTCGCACAAATTCTTTTAGGTTCTCTTTTAACTCACCCCCATGATGGCGCAACTGGCTATTATCGTTCCCGCCCATTCGTTTTATCTTTGGGTTTATCTATGGATGATGCACTTGCTTCTGGTATGGCGAAATCGGGCGGTTACAGTGATGGCCGTGATATCGGTGTCGTGTGTAACTATGCTAACCAAGAGCGCAATGGTGCCATGTTATTTCCTATGTGTGGTGGCGTTGGCTCTCAGTATTCCCCTATCTCGGGTTGGGCTCAATCTATTGTTTACTATAGAGATCAACTTAAAGATGACGCTTATAAAGGGGCTATTGGTTTATCCATGGGTGGTGATTCTTCCATGTCCACCAGTGGTTTTTGGGCAGCATTAAACATTTCAACGACGAATAATTTACCTCACCTTTTTTACATTGAGGATAATGGCTATGGCATCTCGGTTCCGCAAACCGTACAAACACCTGGGGGGGATCAGGTTGCAAACCTCGCCGCTTATAAAAACTTAAAAATTATTGATGGTGATGGTACTGACCCTTATACCGCGCCAGCGCTTATCGAAGAAGCGGTCGAGTATGTGAGAAGCGGCAAAGGAACCTGTCTTCTAAGGCTGAAAGTGCCACGTCTTTGTGGCCACACTTTTCAAGATACTCAAACCTATAAACCTGCAGATTTACTTGTTCAAGAAAAAACGCAAGATCCATTGCCTAAACTGCGCGAATTTTTACAAGACAAAGGCATTATGGATGAGCAGCAATGGCGAGCACTTGAAGCGCAAACCCACAAAGAAGTATTAGCAGCTGTGGCAAGAGTAAAGCTGAGGCCTGAGCCTAAAATAGAAAATATCACCCGCTATGTGTATGCCGAAAAAGATGAACAAGGCCAAGCTGAGTTACAGCTAAGAGGCGGCTTACATGCGGATCATCATGTGTTTCCTCAAGTCAGTGAGCAAGCTAAGCCAGAAGGTGCCCGTTTAAACATGTTGGCTTCGATTCGTAAGGTGCTCGCCCATGAATTAGAAACTAACCCTAAGGTTTTGGTGTTTGGTGAAGATGTTGGCCCAAAAGGAGGGGTACATGCAGCCACCTTAGGGCTTAATCAAGCTTATGGAGATTTAAGAGTCTTTGATACGAGTCTTTCAGAAGAGGGCATTATTGGCCGTGCTGTGGGGATGGCGTTAGCGGGCTTGATGCCTGTGCCTGAAATTCAATTTAGAAAATATGCCGAGCCTGCCAGCGAGCAAATTACCGATACTGGTATTATGCGCTGGCGTACCAATAATCAATTTGCAGCCCCTATGGTAATCCGTATTCCTGGGGGATTTGCTGGTCGTGGTGACCCTTGGCATTCGATGTCGGATGAAGTGGAATGGGCACACAAAACCGGTTGGCAAGTGGTGATGCCTTCTAATGCAGAAGATGCTGCTGGCCTTTTACGTTATGCCTTAAGGGATAATAATCCGACTATCTTTTTTGAGCACAGAACTTTGCTTGATAATCGTTGGGCCCGTAGACCTTATCCGGGTGATGACTATGTGATTCCCTTTGGTAAAGCAAAAACGCTTACTCAAGGAGACAAGCTAACTGTTGTCTGTTGGGGCGCTATGGTAGAGCGTTGTGAGCAAGCTGCGATTGAGCTAGACCTTAGCATCGAAGTCATCGATTTACGCACGATTCAACCTTGGGATAAAGAGGCTGTGCTTGCATCCGTGAAGAAAACCAGCCGTTGTTTGATCGTCCATGAAGATAACATGACCGCAGGATTTGGGGCTGAAATAGCTGCCATACTCGCCAAAGAAGCCTTCTTCGATTTAGATGCGCCAATTGAACGTTTAGCCATGCCAAATACCCCTGTGCCGCACAATATTAATTTATTGAATGCTGTCGTACCGACCACTGAACGTATTGAACTTGCTATGCAAGATTTGATTGAGATTTAAGGGGATGAGCATGCAAGCACTGATAGATATTGTCTTACCAGCAGATCAGTTAGAAGGTACCTCGGCGGTATTAAGTAAATGGCTGATAAATGTCGGTGAAGAAGTTAAGCAAGGCGACCCGATTATTGAATTAGAAACCGATAAGGTGGCTATGGAGATATGTGCTAATCAAGATGGTGTGTTAGCTGAAATAATGATGCACGAAGGGGATGATGTCCCTGTAGAAGGGGTTTTAGGTCGCCTTTCAGAATCTGGTGCCGTCATTCAAGAGAGTGACCTTGCTCAGACAGTGGCACCCGAACAAGAAGAAGTATCTTACGCAGATGAAGAGACCTATCAACGCTCTGCGAGTAAGTTAGTTGGGCCGGCTGTTAGGCGTTTATTAAGACAACACAGCCTTGATTTGTCTCAGATACAAGGAACAGGACGATATGGTCGAGTGACCTTGTGTGATGTCAAAGCACATCTTGCGACATTGGGAGAAATTGCCCCTCAAAGTGTTAGTCAAAAGCGTGTGACAAAATCCCCTTTAACCCGCCATGATCATGATGCCAGACCCTTAGTGGGTGAAATGAAGCCCCATACCAGTATGCGTAAGAGCATTGCGAAGCACATGACGGAAAGCTTGTTACATACCTCTCCCCATGTGACTAGCGTGTTTGAAATGGATATGACCAATATTATTGAGCATAGAAAGTGGCATAAAAAAGAGTTTGCAGAGCTTGGGGTGAACCTAACCTATACGGCTTACTTTTTGTCTGCTTGTGTTAAAGCATTACAAGCGGTACCAGAAGTGAATGCACGCTTTCATGAAGAAGGTTTAGAGCTATTTAAAGATATAAATATTGGTGTCGGCACAGCGCTAGCAAACGATGGCTTAGTTGTGCCTGTGGTACAACAAGTTCAGGAAATGAATCTGTTTGAGATTGCCTATGGGCTTAATCAACAAACAGAAAAAGCCCGTACTGGAAAGCTTCAGCCCAGTGATATGAAAAATGGCACCTTTACCATTTCTAATCACGGTGTCAGTGGTAGTTTACTGGCGGCTCCTATCATCATCAATCAGCCGCAAGTGGCGATTTTAGGTATAGGAAAGTTAGATAAGCGAGTGGTAGTAAAAGAGGTGGATGGGGTGGATACCATGGTAATCAAGCCAATGTGTTACGTCTCTCTTTCTATGGATCACAGGGCTTTAGATGCCCATCAAACGAACCGTTTTCTACAAGTGTTTGTAGATGCTATTCAAGACTGGGGTTAAGTTATTCTAGAATAGTCCATCAGAAAAAAGCCGGGCTTCATGAAGTGAAGCCCGGCTTTTTTACATCTAGTTGAAATGGTTAGAAGTACTTGTTTAGAAGTATTTAATCCCCTAAGGCAATCCCTTCACGCCTTGGATCTGCGCCACCTTGGAAACCATTCTCATCAATAATGATGCCCTGTAAGCCCGAGTTCAAATCACGCACATTCACTTTAAAACCCATTTTATGCAGTTGGGCACCTAGGTTTTCTGCACTGGTGCCTTTTTCAATATCATAGGTACCAAAGCGGTTAAGCATGTTCGGTAAGCTAATGGCAGATTGAATATCCATGTCCCACTCAAGGTGAGCAATTAAGGTTTTAGCTACATAGCCAATAATACGAGAGCCACCTGGAGAACCTAATACTAAATAAGGCTTACCCTCTTTAAGCACGATAGTGGGCGACATAGATGAGCGAGGGCGCTTGCCCGGTTCTAAACGGTTAGCAATTGGAAAGCCATCCTTATGAGCTTTAAATGAGAAGTCGGTCAACTCATTATTTAATAAGAAGCCGTTACTCATGACACGTGAGCCAAAACCATTCTCAATCGTGGTGGTCACTGAGACGGCATTACCCTCAGCATCGACAATGGATATATGGCTGGTGGATGGTAGTTCGATAGCAATATCATCCGCTTGCGCGATTGGGTTATTCCAATTTGGGTTACCCGGCTTTACCTCTTTAAGCGCGGCTCCAGGGGTGATTAATGCTGCTCTTTCTTTTAGATAAGAGGCATCTAAAAGGCCTTGTGGCATAGGGACGAAGTCAGTGTCTGCCATATAGCGGCCACGGTCAGCAAAGGCTAAACGTGATGCATCACCAATAATTTGCCAAGCAGTTGCAGATTCAGGGCCCATGGAAGCAAGATCAAATTCGCCCGTGATCCCCATGATTTGACCGACTGTTAAAGCACCTGAGCTTGGTGGCCCCATGCCACAAATATCATATTGCTTGTAAGCAAGGCAGGTAGTCGCTCTTTCTTTAATCTGATAACTGGCAAAGTCGATTTCGTTTAAAACCCCAGGATTATCTTCAATACCGCGTACTTTTTTGACGATATCTTTGGCGATATGGCCTGTATAAAATGCATTCGCGCCATCGTTAGCAAGGGTGTCTAAGGTTTGTGCATAGGCTGAGTTTTTCAGTAAGGTGCCTTCTTTTAATGGCTCGCCTTTAGCATCAAAAAAGTAAGCTTTAGTCGCTGGGTATCTTGCTAACCTTTCTTTGCCTCCGTCAATAGAGCTTGCCAGGCGTGCTGAAACTTCAAAGCCATCTTTAGCCGTTTTAAGCGCGGGCTGAAGTAATCGACTCCAAGATAAACGACCATACTTTTCATGTAAGTCACCCATGAGTTTCACTGTACCTGGTGTACCTACAGAACGGCCTCCGACAACGGCATCATAGAATTTAAGGGGTTCGCCATTCTCATTTTGAAAAAGTTCTGGTGTCGCTTCTTGTGGTGCAGTTTCACGGCCATCAAAGGTGGTAAGTTTTTTTAGCTTTGCATCATAATAAACAACAAAAGCACCGCCACCTAAACCAGAAGACTGAGGCTCCACAAGGCCTAGCATCATTTGTACTGCAATGAGCGCATCGATGGCTGAGCCACCTTCACTTAAAACTTTATAACCCGCTTGCGTTGCAATGGGGTTGGCTGCTGCCACCATGAAGTGATTCGACTTGACCAGTTCCTTGTTTAGCCAAGCGTTGGAAAGTTCGGGAGCGATCGTGTCTGCAACCTGTCCGGCTCCCAAAGCCATGCCACTTAAACTTATTCCTAAAATACCTGCAGCAATATGACTGCTGAGCTTTGTATTATTTAACATCATCCATCTTATCCTTGTTAATTGTGCTTCTTCATTATTGTCGTTAAACATATAAGCAGACATGAGAAACAAAGTTAAGCGAATTTATTGGATGAATTCAGTATTGGACAAGTGAAGGGGGTTGTTACTTTTTGATGGAAAGAGAAGGTGATTGAATGAGATGAAGGGCAGGAAGATAAGCGTAAAAATTAATGCTTATCTTCCTTGAAGTGGTTATTTAATTGCTGATTTTTGATAGTAAATTGAGGTTAGTGACAAGGTTTCTAACACCATGGGCATGATCTTCATCAAATACATTGTCCTTTAACCATTCATCGACTGTCGCAATGTTTACTTTGACTACCTGTGGTCTCACATTCCAGGTGACTTGGTAAGGTGAGGCTTTTTCATTGTAACCAGGACCTGTGGTAGAGCCTATATATGAAATAGGTTTACCCGTATTGGCTGGAATGTTAGGTGCCTGTGGTCGATCGTTTTGACTTTTTACTGCGGTTAAATATAAAAAGCTTTGTGCAGTTTTATCATTTACAAGGGCATAAACTTGGGTTTCCACCCTAAGCTGAGGGTTGCCATTTTCTTTTGTTAAGCAAGAACCGAGTGTTGGACCAGGTGTCACCTTGGCACTGGAATACACATAATGTACTTCGATCGTATCACCTGGATAAAGCGCACCGTGTTCGCTTTCGCCTACTTTATGGTCATAAGGTTTAAGTTCATCTTTAGTAAAGCTACCTGTGTACTTATAACCAGAATGATAGCCGTGGCCATCGCCATTACCTGCAAACTGAGTAAACTCACCGCCTTTATGTTCGGCGTTTTTATGAAAGTGGATATTACATAGATTCATTTGCTTGGAGTCGGGTGACATACCAAAGACAATCTCGTTATTACCCGTTAGAGAATTAAGGTCACGGGGAGATTGTGGACCGTAGCCTTTGTCTGATGTATTAGCCTCAAGCATGGCTCTTTGTTCCGCTATTACGCTATCAGAAACTGCGTCAGATGAAGCGCTGCTGGCATTCGCAGCAAGAGGAATGAGTGAGGTGGCAACAAGGCTTAATAAAAAAGTATTTTTCATTTTAATTTCCGTTTATATCCATGTTTGAGAAACGTTATTAATCTTAAAATCTGATTTCAACTAAGCAGGCAGAATCAAAAAACGATTAATAAATGATTAGGTTCTTTATGCCCCATCTAAATCTAGAGGCTTTTTAGACTTAGGCACATGTTTTTGCTTTTTCTAAGATAAATATTAATCAAAAGTCTCTGCTGATTAATATTAATATGCAGATAAATTCATGTTTGCAATGAAATAAAATGAGAAGTACTAGAAAATTAGCTACAAACACTCATTTGATGGCGATTTTTGTTTTAACCGGTTTGACCTGAAAAGCCTTCACACTTTCATCAAGGCTTTTCATGCCGTCTTATTAAGAAGTCCTGTACAATGCGCTCCATTCGCGAAGAATCGCTAAGTTATTATTTGAGTACAGGTTTATCATGAGTAAGTTATTTGTAATTGGAATGGGGCCCGGGGATTTGGATCTCGTTGCACCTAAAGCCCTTGCCGCATTAAAAGCCAGCACAGACATGGTGGCCTATGGTTATTATCTGGATTTGTTAGGGGATATCTGCCACAACAAAACCCATCATGATTTACCCTTAGGGGAAGAAATTGCCAGAGCGCGATTAGCTTTGGATCTGGCTGCATCGGGTAAAACAACGGCGCTAATTTCGAGTGGTGATATTGGTATTTATGCCATGGCGACCTTAGTGTTTGAATTGTTAGATCAGCAGTTACAAGGTAAAGAGTCTCACCCTGAATGGTTGGATGTCGAGATTGAAGTAGTGTCAGGTATTTCTGCTATGCAAGCGGGGGCTAGCAAAGTCGGCGCTATGCTAGGTCATGATTTTTGTACCATTTCTTTGTCTGATTTATTAACCCCATGGGAAAGCATTGATAAACGTATTCATGCCGCTGGTGCGGGGGATTTTGTTGTCTCTTTTTATAACCCGGTATCAAAAAAGCGTGATTGGCAGTTAAACCATGCCCGTGATGTTTTGTTGAAGTATCGTCCAGCGACGACCCCCGTCATGATAGGTCGACAGCTTACCCGCCCTGATGAAGAGATTACCTTTACCACCTTGGCAGAGTTAGATGCTAAAGATGTGGACATGTTTACCATGGTAAGTGTAGGTAACAGTGAATCTCGTCATATTCAAAATGGTGAGAAAAATTGGATTTATACGCCTAGGGGCTACTCTAAAAAACTCTAATATAGAGACATTAAGGCAGAGAATATGAAAGTCTACTTTATTGGTGCAGGTCCTGGTGACCCTGATTTAATGACAATTAAGGGCATGAAAACCTTGAGTGCTTGCCCTGTTGTACTTTATGCAGGCTCTCTTATCCCAAGAGAAGTCATTGCCAGCGTCGAAGACAGTGCTGATGCCATTTATAACACGGCAGAAATGAACTTAGATGAAACTACCGCTGTGATTGAGAAAGCCTTTTTAGAAGGCAAAGATGTGGCTCGCTTGCAGTGTGGTGATCCGTCTTTATATGGTGCTATTGGCGAGCAGATTCGCCGTATTGAGCAACTAGGCATTGATTATGAAGTCATTCCTGGTGTCAGCGCTGTGGCGGCTTCTGCTGCATTGCTCCGTAAAGAGTTGACCTTATCGGGTGTGTCTCAGACCATCATAATGACACGCTATGAAGGTAAAACGCCTTTCCCTGAAAGAGAGCGTTTACCGGCGCTTGCTAAAAGCGGCGCGACCTTAGCCATTCATTTAGGTGTCACTAAAATACATAAGATAGTGGAAGAGTTAATGCCTCACTATGGGGCCGATTGCCCTGTGGCCGTTTGTTATCGCTCAAGTTGGCCTGATCAAGACTATGTGACTGGTACTTTGGCTGACATAGTGCAAAAAGTACGTGAGAAAAAATTCACCCTAACCAGCCTTATTTTGGTTGGACATGTGCTGGATACTGACGACTTTAACGACTCTTATTTATACGATAGAAACCAACCTAATTTATTCCGTAAAAAGCAGCGCGCCCCAAAGGCAGATAAGACGCTTAACGAGAACAAGGACTAGACAATGCAACTTAATAAAATCCCAACAACTATCGTTACTGGCTTTTTAGGCAGTGGTAAAACTACCTTACTTTCTAATGTATTAAAACAAGCCCAAGGCAAGCGTATTGCCGTGATTGTGAATGAGTTTGGTGAGCTTGATATTGACTCTGATTTACTACGTTCTTGCCCATTAGATTGTGACGATGAAGAAACGAGTTCAACACAAAACGGTGAAGATGGTTTTTATGAACTAGCCAATGGCTGTATTTGTTGCACAGTGGAAGAAGAGTTTTTACCTGTGATGAAACAACTGGTAGAACGTCGTGATGACATAGATCACATCTTGATTGAAACCAGTGGTTTGGCGTTACCTAAGCCATTAGTTCAAGCCTTTAACTGGCCAGGTATTCAAGAGTATTGCACGGTTGATGCTGTGATTACGGTTGTCGATGGTCCGGCGGTTGCAGCGGGACGATTCGCTCACGATGAAGCGTTAGTGCAAAAGCAACGTTTAGCCGATGAGAGCTTGGATCATGATCCAAGTTTGCAAGAGCTATTAGATGATCAGTTAAGTGCAGCAGATTTAGTGGTCGTCAGTAAAAATGATTTACTCGCCGAAGCTGAGCGTGAGCAAGTTAAAAAAGTGGTTGCCCATAAAGTGCCTGACACAGTGAAAACCGCTTATATCGACAATGGTGTTGCGTCACTAGACGTGTTACTAGGTATGGATGCGGCGTCTGAAACGCGAATTGATCATGTGCATAATCATCATGATCATCATCATGCCCATGGTGAGCATCATGATCATGCCCATGACCATTTTGACTCGTTCGTGATTAGCATTGGTGAGGTGGACTCTGATCGCTTAGAACAGGCTCTAAATGGCTTAATTGCGTCTCATAATATCTATCGTGCCAAAGGCTTTGCAGCGGTAGCGGGTAAACCCATGCGTCAGGTTTTCCAAGCGGTAGGTAAACGTCTTGATAAATACTTTGACCGTTTGTGGAATGCAGAAGAAGCACGCCAAACTCAATTAGTCTTTATCGGTAAAGGCATTTCTAAAGACGCTGTTGAAGCTGAATTAAATAAAGCCTTGGCTTAGCTTTGGTTTTGATTAGATTAGATTAGATTTAAGCCTGATTGAATAAACAAAATAGGAAATAATAAGTGCATCTTTTAGCAGCGAAACCGGGTGGCTTTGTCGATGATGAAGGAATAATCGACCTTGATCAAAGCCCTGCTGACATTGTGTGTTTAGCTGCTGCTGACTCCTTGCTGTCTGCTTTGGCTCAAGGCGTAACAGCCCTTGATAAAACGCTGGATGATAGGCAAAGGCCCAGTATTCGCCTTGCTAATTGGATGCAATTGTTAAAACCTGCGGCTTATGATCTTTATGAAGATAAAGTGCTTGAAAAGGCCAAGTTAGTCGTTGTGTCCTTTTTAGGGGGCAAGCATTACTGGACCTACGGTTATGAAAGGCTAGTGGCTTGGTCGAAGGCAAAACCTGGCCGTACTCTGATTATGGTGCCGGGGGATGATGTACCCGATCCAGAGCTTGCTGCGGCGTCTAATTTAGGGGATCTTGAAAGCCATAAGGTTTGGCGTTTTTTACGTGAAAGTGGCACAGAAAATCTAACTTCCTTTTGGCATTTTTTGTTTGATCAGGTGCTTGGGCTTAGCCAATACACTTGGCAAGAGCCTAAAGCACTGGCTTCATGCTTAGTTTACTTAAAGGGAGGCGCCGCTAGTCTCGTTCAATGGCGCTCTCATTATGTAGACCAGTTGCAACAAGAAGCTGGCTCTAAGCCTGTTTGTTTGCTGGTGTTTTATCGCAATCATTTGCAAAGCGCTAATACGCAAATGTTCGACCAGTTAATTTGCATTTTAGAGGCGCATGGCCTCGTACCCTTAGCGGTTGCGGTGACGTCTCTTAAAGATGCAGAATCTTTGCAAATGCTTAATGGTTTGATCGAGAGTACGGATGCTAAGTTGGTGCTTAATACTACTGGTTTTGCTAGTAATCGTGCCCCTAGCCCTGATCTTGCACCATCTCCGACTGATTTCCAGTCGAGCTTCGAGCGGCCTTTACCAGTGCTACAGTTGGTTCTCTCTAGTAGTACAGAGGAAGATTGGCAGGAGCAAAACCAAGGTCTGCGTAATCGTGATCTTGCTATGCAAGTGGTCTTGCCTGAAATGGATGGTCGTATCATTAGCCGAGCGGTGAGTTTTAAGCAGCAAAGTTATTATGATCAGGCTTGCGAGATTGATTTGATTCGTTATGCCATTCACCAAGAGAGAGCGTATTTTGTTGCCGCATTAGCAAAAAAGTTTGCCAATCTTGCGGTGAAACCAAACAGTGAAAAACGTATCGCTTTAATTTTGGCAAACTATCCAACCAAGGATGGACGCATTGGTAACGGCGTTGGGCTGGATACACCTGCCTCGACAGTGACTATTTTAAATGCGTTAGCTGAGTCAGGTTATCCCATTCATGAGATACCAGAAGATGGTAATGCGCTGATAGAGAGTTTGCTTGGCAGCGTGACAAATAATCCTAACACCTTACACCATTTAGGTTGCTGGCAAAGTCTTTCGGTAGAAGAATATAACAAGTATTTTTTTGCGCTACCTAAAGTATCTCAAGACGCCGTTTTATCTCGCTGGGGAGAGCCAGAAGCAGACCATAAGTGTCGAGTTCAAAACGGCCAAGCTCGTATCATGTTAGCAGGGGTTCGTTTAGGCCAAACCTTTGTTGGTATCCAACCTGCTCGTGGCTTCAACTTAGACCTAGCGGCGAATTATCATGATCCAGATTTGATACCGCCACATAGTTATTTAGCCTATTACTTTTGGCTAAGACATGTTTACAAAGTTGATGCCATTATTCATGTGGGTAAACATGGCAATTTAGAATGGTTGCCGGGTAAGGGGTCTGCTTTATCTGATGAGTGTTGGCCTGATATTGCCATGGGCCCTATGCCTCATTTCTATCCATTTATTGTCAATGATCCAGGTGAAGGGTCGCAAGCAAAACGTCGTACTCAAGCCGTTATCATTGACCATTTAATGCCGCCGATGACCCGTGCTGAAAGCTATGGTGAACTGGCTGAACTTGAAAACTTGGTCGACGAATTTTATCAAGCCATGGGAATGGATGAACGACGTGAAAACTGGCTGAAAGAGCAAATATTAAAGCTGGTAAAAGAAACACATGTATTGGATGAGTTAGCGGCTAATAATGGGGAAGATGAAGTGGTACTTGCAGAGCTTGATACCTATTTATGTGAAATCAAAGAGTCCCAAATTCGTCATGGTTTGCATCGACTAGGGCAATTACCCGATAGCGAAAAGCTTGCAGATACCTTGGTTGCTTTATTAAGGCTGCCTAGGGGGACAAGTATCGAGTCACAAGGCATCATTCACAGTTTGGCTCACGATTTCAGTTTTATAGAAGCTTCTGGTGCTATTGAGTCTGCTAAAGAGGATCTTGCATTTGACCCTAGCCAAGCAAGTGCAGCGCCTTGGCTGGGTGATAAACCTGCCATATTAGAGGGCTTAGTCGAAAACCATTGGCGTACCCACGCTGATACCAAGGAGCGTCTAGAAATATTTGCGCAAAAGCTGATTCTTGAGCACTTACTGGATGAAACGTTAGATAAAAAGTTAAATGATCAGTCGGATGATAGGCCGACTGATAACGCCAGTGGTTACAACTATGACCTTGCTAATTTGCCCAGAACTCAGGTGCTATTAAGTCATGCGAAACAGACATTATTAGTCGCGCTTAAAGAGAGCGAAAGAGAAGAAATAAATGCCATCATCAAAGGCTTAGCGGGTGAGTTTGTACCACCAGGGCCAAGTGGCGCGCCAACACGAGGGCGTTTAGATACCTTACCGACAGGTCGTAACTTCTTCTCCGTTGATAACCGTGCTATCCCTTCAAAAGCGGCTTGGGCCTTGGGAGAAAAGTCCGCTGAGGCGCTCATTCTAAGACACCTTCAAGAACATGGTGATTACCCTAAAGAGTTGG
>NZ_CH672430.1:751190-765314 GCF_000153025.1 Marinomonas sp. MED121 | reverse complement strand
AAGACGAAAACGTGATTCATGTATCTAATCACGTTAATCCAAAAGCAGATATTGAAGTTATCAATTTAGAACTTATTTTTGCTGACCTTGAATCTATCGATAAGCAAATCTTCCGCACTGCGAAAAATGCAAAAAGCGGCAACAAAGAAGCCATTGCTCACAAAGCCTTTTTAGAAAGCATTAAAGCTCACCTTGAAGACGGTTTGCCAGTGCGCTCTATGGACTTAACTGACGATCAGAAAAAAGAAGTAAAGCTACTTCACCTTTTAACCACTAAACCAACTATGTATATCGCAAACGTTGCTGAAGATGGTTTTGAGAACAACCCCTACCTTGATCAGGTTATCGAGATTGCACAATCAGAAAATGCGGTTGTTGTTCCTATCTGCAATCAGTTAGAAGCAGAAATTTCAGAACTTGATGCAGAAGAAATGCAAGAGTTCTTAGATGAAATGGGGATGACGGAACCAGGCCTTGATCGCGTTATTCGAGCTGGCTATGAGCTACTAGGTCTACAAACCTACTTTACAGCTGGCGTAAAAGAAGTACGCGCTTGGACAGTAAAACAAGGTGCAACTGGCCCACAAGCTGCTGGTGTGATTCACACTGACTTTGAAAAAGGTTTCATCAGAGCAGAAGTCGTTGCTTATGATGCTTTTATTGAATATCAAGGTGAAAGCGGTGCAAAAGATGCGGGTAAATGGCGTCTTGAAGGCAAAGATTACATCGTAAAAGATGGTGATGTAATGCATTTCCGTTTTAATGTATAAAAAATTGAAATTGTTTCGATATTTTCAGAAAAAAGCTTGACCCGATAAGGGCTTATATGAATAATATCGCACCCAGAGACAGGGGATCGAATAAAAGATAATTTGTTTCTGGTTTGCAATTGGGGTATCGCCAAGCGGTAAGGCAACAGGTTTTGATCCTGTCATGCGTTGGTTCGAATCCAGCTACCCCAGCCATTGCAAGCAAAGTTAGGAAAAGTAATTATGGCTATGTAGCTCAGTTGGTTAGAGCACATCACTCATAATGATGGGGTCACTAGTTCGAATCTAGTCATAGCCACCATTAATTACTTAAAGATTGGGGTATCGCCAAGCGGTAAGGCAACAGGTTTTGATCCTGTCATGCGTTGGTTCGAATCCAGCTACCCCAGCCACTTCCTCTCCTAACAGTGTCAAGGCTATGTAGCTCAGTTGGTTAGAGCACATCACTCATAATGATGGGGTCACTAGTTCGAATCTAGTCATAGCCACCACTTTAAAAATTTGATTGGGGTATCGCCAAGCGGTAAGGCAACAGGTTTTGATCCTGTCATGCGTTGGTTCGAATCCAGCTACCCCAGCCATTTTCTCTTCTTTATACTCACTCTAACACCTTGTTCTAGAAAATATTCAGCCAATAATGCTTTCTTACTTTAATTAACTTTAGTTCTTAGGCAATATCGTCTTATAATTACCTCAATTTACATTCCTACATTTCGTAACTTTCACCCAACAAAAGGGAAGATATATTATGAGACCAGCACTTATCCTTGGTTCACTATTAATTGCAGCAAACGCAAACGCGGATTTTCTTGGCTTAACTGCAGAGGTTGGTTCTTTTTCTCCTGATGCAGATACAACCGCAGCAAGCACAGGCTCTTCCATCACAAGCAATAACATGGATGCAGATTCTGGTACTTATTATGGTATCGCTTTTGAGCACCCTATCCCACTTATTCCAAATGTCAGAATTCAAGGCACTGAACTTGAAACAGATGGCACAAATGATGGCACAGCAACAGAAGTTGATATGTCACACACCGACTTCACCGCTTACTACGAACTATTAGATGGTCTTTTATGGCTTAGTCTAGATGCAGGTGTGAGTTTCCGTCAGTACGATGGTACCGTATCGATTGCAGGCTCTGAAACAGATCTAGATGAAACTGTACCTATGTTTTATGCCGCCCCTGCTTTCTCTATTCCAGGTACTGGCCTTGCTGTTGTTGGTGAATTTAAAGTGGGCTCATTCGACGACAAAGATGTAACAGACACCACAATTAAAGTAAAATGGGAATCGCCATTCCTTGTAGGTGTTGAAGCTGGCTACCGCACCCATGACATCGACTTTGAAAATGTTTCAGGGCGTGATGTTGTAAGTAAAAACTCAGGTGTTTTCTTAGGCGTTAACTTCGACATCTAAAGCTAAATAGCTAAAGCTACAGATTAAAAAAGCCCAGTGACCACTGGGCTTTTTTTTGGTCTATTTTTAAGGAGGGTTCAAGTTAGGTTATTTTTTACCGATACCAAGGTGTAGATGTCATATAAAATGAATAAGCTGATGCTTTAAATTGACTCCTATAAAGTGTCACTCAACTCTAAGGACGAAAACAATGAAACGCTCACTGATTCTAGGCTCACTCCTTATTGCTGCTAATGCAAATGCTGATTTTCTTGGCTTAACTGCAGAAGTAGGATCTTACTCACCAGATGCTGATTTATGGGCAGCGGATACTAATACAACAGGTACCAGTGATATGGATGCCGATAGTGGTACCTATTATGGTATAGCAATCGAGCACCCTATCCCAATTATCCCAAACCTTAGGCTACAAGGCACAGAGCTCACCGCTGATGGTAGTGCGACTGCAACCTATAATGGTGTCTCATACACAGATGCAAACGCATCTATTGACCTATCACATACGGATTTCACCCTCTACTATGAAGTGCTCGATGGTTTAGCCTGGATGCATCTTGATTTAGGCCTCACAGCCAGAAAATATGATGGTCATGTTGAGATTTCTAACGATAGAACCGAGCTCTCCGAAACCATACCTATGCTTTATCTAGCGCCTTATATCAATATTCCAGGTACAGGCCTCTCAATAGGAGGTGAACTTAAATACCTTTCCTATGATGATTCAAGTATCACAGACACTACGATAAAGCTTAAATGGGAATCGCCTTTCTTAGTCGGGATTGAAGCAGGTTATCGCCAACATGAGATTGACCTTGTCGATATTTCTGACCTAGATGTTTATAGTGATAATTCAGGTGTCTTCTTTGGAATAAACATAGATATTTAATGATCAAACACAAAAAAGCCCAGTTAGACTGGGCTTTTTAACTTTCTCTTCAAGCATTCTTAACTATTCAAAAACTCCGCTCGCGTTTTATCGCTTTGCTTAAACAAACCACCTAAAGCGGTTGTTTGGGTCGACGAACTTGCATCCATCACTCCACGGGCCTTTACACAATAGTGAGTCGCATCCATGGTGACAGCAACATTATCTGTTTCTAATAGTACTTGTAAGGTGATTAGAATTTGCTGAGTTAGCCTTTCTTGAACTTGTGGCCTTTGCGCAAAGAATCGAACAATGCGATTGATCTTTGATAAACCAATGATTTTCTTTTTAGGCAAATAAGCGACTTTGGCTAAACCATCAATCGTGACAAAGTGATGTTCACAGGTACTGGTAAAACTGATGTTTTTTACCTTAACCATCTCATCCACTTTCATCTTATTATCAATCACAGTGATTTTAGGAAAAGCGTGGTAATCAAGCCCTGAGAAAATTTCTTTTACATACATTTTTGCGATTCGATGCGGCGTTTCAGCAAGGCTATCGTCCGTTAAATCTAAGCCTAGGGTAGTCGCAATATCAACGAAAGATGCCTGAATACGTTGATATTTTTCTTGGGTCGTTAAGCCGTTATCTATCATAGGGGTTTCTAACCCATGTTTAATAAGCGCATCACGAACACGAATAGCCTCAGGGCTTAACGGTAATTCATTTATAGTAGGCTGAGTTGCCAATACTCTTGTCATACTGGAGTCCTAATGAGCAATCCCACCATGGAATTGCATCGAAAAATTGATGCCATTCTACACCAATTTTCAAGATAGTTAATACCAACAAAGCGACAGTGCTAATCCTTTTCTGCCCAAAATAAATAGATTCCAATTCACTATTCAGGCATTCACTTAAAACTATAATTTAGTCCAAATAACTCAATAAAGAATCCTTTACAGCCAATTTGTTAGCATAACGCCAATTCCGAGACTTCGAACATGATCATCATATTCAGCTAAACTTTGACCATAACCATCAAAGTATTGAATATAGCCACGTGTTTTACCCCACATAGGAAAAGTGAAACCTAACTGTACCGCTCCCTTATTATCTGACCTAAAATTATTCCTTAGCATAAGGTCAATACTGTAATCATCTATCACATACACAGCATTTAATTCACCATAGCCCAAATACTTTTCAATATTGGGATTATCGTCCTCTTCACTGCTCTCAGGCAAACGGTACCAAGGCTTTAATGAAAGTACCGCATTGTCACTTTCAAAAAAGAACTCGGCATAAATGCGATTCCAAGAACGAGATAAAGGTTCAGTTCTTCCATTCGACTGATGGTTAAAACCAAGCGTGATATATTTGGCTTTAACCTTGGAAGTGATTTGCTGCTCAACATCAAATAAAACAAACGCCTCTGGCTCATAGTTTGTCTCACGAAACGGAGATGAAATGCTTGTATTATAAGCCTGCCATAATGCCTGTTGTGTATAAGCCCCCCACAAACTGGCATTGGTGCCAAACAGGCGATATGCCAAAGGAAACTTTACACTGAGTTGAAATTTAAACTCCAAATCATCTAGCTCACCACTAAATGCAGAAGCATCGCTAGTATCAGTATCATCTTGAAATTTGATGGGTAAAAAGTAATTCGGCTTATGCGGAGTGATCACAAACGGGCTTAACAAAGACGCCTTTTCAATATCAACTCTTTGCTCAATTAAACCGTTAGCTTTATTCGCCCGATTTGTAATTGACTCTGGTGCTTGCGGTTCAATCAAGATAGGCTCATCAAGCAGAGGCTTTTCCAACGTTTGTTCTTCTATCAGACCATTAAGTTCAAGCACTTCTTGCTCAACAGTCTCTTGCTCAAAAGCGCTATCCTCATTCGTCAGCTGGGCTTCATCCGCAGCCAGACAGGAAAAGCATGGCACAACAAATAGCCAAGTAAGTTTTTTCAACACAATAATAAATCCAACTTAAATAGATGAATAAGGAGAAATCAAAATGAATACGCGAACGGCTTATTAATACCCTTTTTTAGCATTCACGCCATCAGGAATAAGCCCAGTTTTACGGTAGTTAGCAATGTTTGAAGCCACTATTTTACTCGCAGAAGTGGGGTTAGTTTGAGCAGAGATATGAGGTAAAACAGTTATTTTTTCATGCTTCCAAAAAGCACTATTACTAGGTAAAGGCTCCTGAGCAAACACATCTAAAACAGCATGATCCAATTTACCTGAATCAAGCGCATTAAAAAGGTCTTTGTCATTCACAATACCACCTCGGGCAAAGTTTATTATTTGGGCGCCCCTAGGCAATA
Source organism: Marinomonas sp. MED121 (assembly GCF_000153025.1). Classification (GTDB taxonomy): domain Bacteria; phylum Pseudomonadota; class Gammaproteobacteria; order Pseudomonadales; family Marinomonadaceae; genus Marinomonas. Next base: position 759,915 of record NZ_CH672430.1, on the reverse strand, counting down.
AGTCAATCAAGTCCTTATTAATTAAGTCTTGAGTATCCGAAGTTAAAGGCAATAAGCAAACTAGAATATGCGTATCTTTTAACATAGCCTGCAATCCATCTTGACCATGATAGCAAGCAATGTTTTCAAGCCGCTTCTTCGAATAACTCCACCCAGATACGTTAAAACCTTGTTCTTTTAATACTTTGGCAGCCTTTTGTCCTAACGCCCCCAATCCTAAAATAGAAATATGCCTATTTTGTGGTTCAATATATTCAATTTGATGCCAGCTCTTTTGAGATTGCTGCTTAGCGTATTTGTGCATATCTCGATGTAAATACAGACTCCAAGCTAACACAGCTTCAGCCATTGCTAGACTTAATTTAGGATCAGTAAGCTTTACCAAAGGTAAGCCAAGTTTCCCCATAGGCTCAACCAATGATTCTACTCCAGCCCATAGACTATGCGCCCAACTTAAGTTAGGAAGCTGCTCAATATCAGAAAATCTAGGATTAGCGAGAATAGCAATATCGCATTTTTGTTTGTCCTGTTCTGACATCTGCGATAACAGTAATACTTTTTCATCAAGGATAATGGCCTGAAATAAAGAAAGCCAATACTGATTATCTTGATCACTTAGTTGAGTAACAAGCGCTATCATGGTGTTTAAGTCCCATTTAAACCGATCGTTTAAAGATCAAATGATGGAATCGTTTTGAAAGGAAACGGCCAATAAATGATTGAAGGTAAATTGTGTAGCAGAAACTGGACGTCCAAATAAGTACCCTTGGTAATTTAAACAACCCATCTCTTCTAACCTTAACAGGTGCTCTTGAGTTTCAACACCCTCTGCCAATACTTCAATATCTAATGCGCCAGACATAGCAATGACAGCCCCCACAATAGCCTCATCACCACTATCAATCAATAAGTCACGAACAAAGGATTGATCTATTTTTAGCCGCTCTATGGGTAAGGTTTTTAAATACTGTAAAGAGGAATAACCGGTACCAAAATCATCTATGGAAAGTTTCATGCCTAAAGATCGAATATGCTCCATCTTTAAACGACTCGCTTGCAGATCCGTTAGCAACATATTTTCTGTTATTTCAATATCAATCAAGGTGGCAGGAATATTGTATTTCAGCAACAACCTTTCAAGGTTGATTAAGAACTCAGGATGCTGAAATTGAATAGGGCTAACATTGATAGATAGAGTCCAATCAGGTTTCCATAAATCCCGTTTAAGCCATTGTGAGAGCTGATAAAAGGCGTTTTCCATGACCCATTCACCTAACTCAATAATTAGACCTATCTCTTCTGCAAGCGGAATAAACTGGGCAGGAGGAATAAATCCATTATCACCATCATGCCAGCGAATTAGGGCTTCAGCACCTAACAATTCACCTTTCACATTATTTTGAGGCTGATAATAAAGCTCAAATTCATTATGAGTAATGGCTCTGTGTAATGCTTTCTCAAGCTTTAGCCTATCATCCGTTAATACCTGCATTTCTGCCTTATAAAAACGATAGGTATTACGACCCGCATCTTTTGCTTTATATAACGCGGTATCAGCCTGCTTGAGTAAGACACCGACATTCTCTTCAAAACCATCAAATAAGGTAATACCGATACTGACCGAGATATGCATCTCATGAGAGCCGACAAATTTTGATTTATTAAATGATTGAACAATCTGCTGGGCGAAAAATGCCACTTTCTCATTAATATAATCTAAGTCCCCTTCTAAAAAAGGGAAGAGGAAAACGAACTCATCGCCACCTAATCTAGCGACACAAATGTCACCTTCAGCTAAGACTTTAAAGTCATTAGCAACCACCTGTAGCAGCAAATCTCCCACATCATGACCCAAAGAATCATTAATATTTTTAAATCTATCCAGGTCTAAAAATAAAACCGCCCCTTTTACCTTACGCTCACGGCTAATTTCCATGGAAGACTCTAGTCTTTCCATAATCCAGTGCCGGTTAGGGAGATGGGTTAATGAATCAAAATAAGCCAGATGATTAATTTTATCTTCCGCTTCTTTTCGAGCAGAAATATCACGGGCCAAAATCAGTACTTCAATCGATTCTTGCAGCACATATTTAATCAAACGTATTTCAATCGGTGTCACAGCACCAGAAGAATGTCTATAAAGTGTCTCAATCGTAAGTGGTGTATCTAATGGCTGCTTCACCAAGTCTTGATAAAAACTTACCCAGGTCTCTTCTGCATGGAGGCTTCGCAAATTAGAGTGAGTTAACTCTTGTTCGTCTATGCCTACCATTTTAACCGCAGCCTTATTGACTAAGGTAATCTGGCCTTCCATATCAGAAAGAAAAATAGCATCGCCCGCTTGAGAAATAATGGCTTTTGAATGAGCGTCACTTCTTTCAAGGGCTTTTAGGGTGCTTTCCAGTTTCCACCAAATTTCACTAAAGGCATCACTTAACGCACCAAGTTCATTATTTATAAACTCACTATCATCCAGTTTAGGCAAAGGCTGAGAAAGGTCTTCACTGTGGGCTAATAAGGTCGTGGTGAGCTTTTTAAGTGGACGAGTTACTATCACAAAGAAAACGAGAGAGATAAGTGAAGCTAAGAAAATGTCTTTCAAAAGGCTAATAAAAAGACCGTCTAGACTTTCACTGATAAAGTTTTGGACAACAAGTTCTTGGTCAACCCAAATACTTAACTTACCAACAAATAAGGCACTGCCTTCATATGTTAATGGAATACTGTAGTGAGCCACATCCGGCAACAGAAAATCAGCGAGAATCTTATAGAATCGACTTTTAAAGTCTTCCCGTTTTGCGGCACCTAGCAAAGAGCCATCTTCACTGGCAAGTTCGGCACGATAAACCAAGGTTTTTTTCGTTAAACCATTCACCAATTGATTAGCAAAAACAGTATCAAAACGAAAAGCGGCTTGTTCGGCAGGTTTTTCAATTAATTCAAGCAGCTGAGTGAACTCTTTATCGACGTCACTTCTGACTTCAATAATATCGGTATAAAACTTAACGAGGCTTGCAACAAGGCTCAAGCCTACAGCAAATAATAATGTGTATAAGGCTTGCTTTAGAAAAAGTGGTTTAGTTAATGCAGATCTCACTCAAAACGCCTTTTCATCATGTTTATCAAACTAACATTATAGTCAGTTAGTCGCTTTGACACATGAATTGCTTAACAAGAAAACGATTAAAAATCATGAATCATCCAATTTTCTCCATATTCACTATTATTGATCACAAAATCAATAGAATTCTTAGCAAAATAGTAAGTTCTAGTAATACTAGAAGGTATTGATAATTATAGATTAATTGGTAAATTTGAAATTTTAATGACGATGTGAACCAAGAAAAAATTACCCTAACCTAGATACAACACGATTTCGGCCTAGCGCTTTCGCTTCATATAAACGTTTATCGGCACGGTCAACCAACTGATCAAAATGGGTATCATCTGTGTTTAAGGTTGATATACCAGCACTCATGGTAACTTTTAAGTCACCAGCGCCTGTTTCTATTGCCTCTTCATCACACATCTGACGAAGTGTATTTGCAAGAGTGACGGCATCTTCCGGATTAGTATTAGGCATAACAACTAAAAACTCCTCCCCTCCGTAACGGCCAATAATATGAGGTTCTTGAATCATTCTTTGGCAACGATTAGAAAACGCCTTTAAAATTTCATCGCCTATGTTATGACCAAACTTATCATTGACCCTTTTAAACTTGTCTAAATCTATCAATATGCAAGCAAGAGGGAGCTTAAGGGATTGTTGTAGATCAAAAATTTGAGCCGATTTCTCCATCAAAAAGCGTCGATTAAACAAACCAGTAAGAGAGTCAGTCATTGCCAAGAGTGTGAGTTTTTTTTCCATCTCAACTTGACCCGTTACATCTATTAAGGTGGTTTGGATCGCATCTTGATTATTCCAGACTATTCTTCGCTCTATCAATTCTACCCATAATGTAGAGCCATCTTTTCGAGTATTTTTAAAACGTTTTTTAGGGTTAACTTCTTGATCCGACATAATCAAGGCCGCCCGCTCTATGTAATTATTAGTTTCGTTTGGCGTAAAAAAAATACTGATATCAGGTAGATCCAAAATTTCTTGAGGAGAATCATAACCATGCATATTTGCATAGGCTTGATTTACCATTAAAGGTTTAAAATTTTGGTGTATCACCATGCCCTGAATGGAGCCTTCGATAAGATCTCTGAATTTTTGTTCACTCTCGTAAATCTTAGTTTCTGCTTGCGTTAAAGCGGATATATCAATGTAAGTCACTTGCAGTGCGGGTTGGCCTTCCCAATCAACAATATGCTCTATGGCTAAAATAAAAAACTCTTCTCCTGCCTGATTAAGATGTCGAAACGATCTAACCTGGGGCTTAATATCCCCTTGCATTAAGCCTTTATAATTAGCAATGCTAACGTCTCTTTGTTCATCATTTACAAGGGGGAGAATACTTTCTAGCTTGGTGATCTCTTCGCCGTTTTTAAATCCAAAAAACTGAGCATAATTATCATCAGCGTATAGGGGAATAAAGTCCCTATGAATCACCATGCCATAATTTGGATCAATCAGATCAGTTCTTTTTTTAATCATAAAAACCACGGAGCAGACAATGAAAGCGTTAGATATAGTCTAAACGTTATAACATTAGCACCCTTAACCTCAAGAAAACGTTTAAATCTTCCCCACACTATACCCATAAATGTAGAGAACTTAAAAGAGTGTTTTTTTGGCGGTAACTTTTCAAATAAAAACAAGTCTCCTACTTAATTTTGCTTTTACTTACACAAAAATAAGTTTCAATATAGGCTATGCATGGCAGCATAATTTAAAGCTGCCGTTTTTAACTCATGAGAGTCAGTCTAGTACCCAGATGATATCGTTAAGACTACTTATCTTTTGCGTGATGATTTCCATCACCCTGATCCCTATATTCAGCCTGTCTATTTGGACCAATAAGATTATTAAAGAACAGGTATATGATTCGGTTAACGAGAAGCATTTGTTAATTGCGAACAATATTACCTTTGCTTTAAATCGCTATACTAAAGACCTTTCTAGTGCCTTAAAAACCTCAGCTAGCTCCCATAACACCAATAAAAACAAGCATATTACCGATGATCTACTAAAGCAGTTAAATATTCATACTCTGGGCAAGTACAACAAAAGCGGCAAAAGAGTCATCACCTACTTTGGCGATACTATCTATACACCTAACTCACTTTTTAGCTTAAAGATTGATGTCCAATTACTTGAGGTCGACAAGGTCTACTTTTCAGATTTAAAACAAGGTTTTTTACCAGAACCTAGCTTATTTCTTTACTTAAAAGATGATCAAGAACAGCTTTGGCTTGCCGTATTAAGTAGGAAATATATTAAACAAATTCAATCACTGATTAGCTTCGGTGAAAAAGGCCATGCGGCAATTGTTGATAAAAAGGGGCGTATTTTAGCCCACCCAAGAGAAGACTGGGAAAATACAGGTAAAAACCTGTCTAAAGTTTCTATTGTGAAGCAAATGATGGCGGGTGAAACAGGGGTCAGCCAGTTTTACTCACCGGCACTAGAAGAAGACATGATTGCGGGCTTTAACGTTATTGATCAAACTGGCTGGGGCGTGATGGTGCCTCAACCTATTAGCGAACTTGATATCAGCATAGGCAAGATTAAACAAATCACCCTAACCATTAGCCTGATTTCATTTTTTACCGCCGCACTGCTTAGTTGGTGGGTTGCAGGCATCATTACTCATCCAATAAAAACCCTCGCCAGAAGAACCAATCGGATTGCCGGTAGCTATGACCATAAATTGAATGACAGAAAAAGTAGACTTCCGCCAACAAAAGAGTTTTCAGCCTTGATGCTTAGTTTCAATCATATGGCTAAGCAAATTGAGAAAGACAAGCTTGAGCTGTCGAAAAAAGTCTATGAAAGAACCATAGAGCTGAAAGAGTCAGAAGCAAAAAGTCGTAACCTAGCCAATCTGGATTTTATTACTGGTCTTGCCAGTCGTATGTCAGCCATCAATACATTAGAGCAACTGACAGAGCAAAAAGCAGATTTTGCCCTCCTCTTTATCGACCTAGATAACTTTAAACCAATAAATGATAAGTTTGGTCACATTACAGGAGATAGGTTATTACAAGCTGTTGCCAGACGCATACGTTCAGAAAACGACCATAAAAATAACCTAGCTGCTCGTTATGGTGGTGACGAATTTCTTATTATTATTAACAAGCCCGGTGACTTAGATAGTCTTATGGCAGAAGTAAATGAGATCTTAGCCCTCTTAACAACCCCATATATTATTGACGGACTAGAACTTCATATCGGGGCCTGCATTGGCATCACTCGTAATAATAGAGGTCAAAACACCAATGCAGACCAACTCATACACCAAGCTGACCAAGCCATGTATCAAGCCAAAGCCAAAGGTAAAAACCGAGCTATTTTGTATTCGTCTTTGTTAGAACATCAAAATGAAGCCTTAAAAAAAGCGTAATAGGTCAAACCTATTACGCTTTCTTGCTTTACTCTCGTATATTACTTATGAGCAAAAGCCGTTTTAGTGCAATCCCCTTCAATTCTGGCCTTCTCTTCTTCCAGTAGTTCATCTGGGAATTGGCTCATAAAGCAACAACACACACCTTCACCTATCATGGTTCTCGGACCTAATGGGTGCGAGATATGCTGATACACACCATGGCTATGTTGATGACCGTCCCCATGGCTATGAGAATGGCCATGAGAGTGGCTATGATCATGTGAATGCCCATGGCTGTGTGAATGCCCATGGCTGTGTGAATGCCCATGGCTGTGTGAATGCCCATGGCTGTGTGAATGATCATGTGAATGACTATGGCTGTGTGAATAGTCATGAGAATGATCAGCCTGAGACGCGCCTTGCGTATCGTCTTCAGGGTCAACAAACTCAGCATGGTGATGATGTACATCCACTTCGCCCGCCGCTAAACGTCGTTTAAAAGAGGCCATTAGGCTTTCTTCACCTAGCTCATCTCCGTTAACAATTTCCATCACACGATTTTCAAAAGCATCAATCACTTTTGGGTGATCATTTAAATAAGGTGTTTGCACAAATTCAATGCCAGGATTTTCAGCTGCCACTTTATCAACATAACCTTGAATACGTTTAATTAGACGGCCTGTGAACAAGAAGTAAGGCGCAACTACAATACGCTTAAACCCTAGCTTCATTAGCTTCTCAAGCCCCACACCCACAGAAGGATATGTCACGCCAGAATAAACTGTATCGGCCCAACCAAAGCCCATATTTTCATTCACAATACGGGTCAGTTTTGCTGCTTCCGCATTTGCACCAGTATCAGAGGTACCACGACCAACGACCACCAGCATGGTGTCATATAAATTTTCTGGTGGGTTTTCAGCATCTAAACCAAGGGATTCATAGATACGAGCCTGAAAAGCATCGATCATATCATCCTGCAAACCGAGTTCACGGCCGTAAGTCATGCCGATATTGCCTTGCTTTTCTGCAAAGGTAGTCAGTACTGAAGGGATATCATTTTTTGCATGGGTTGCTGCGAACAACATGCCTGGAACAGCATAAATATGTTCAACACCTTGTTTGATTAAGCGATTTAATCCCATATGAATATTAGGCGCAGAAAACTCTAAAAAGCCATACTCAACCGGCACATCAGGAAAGCGTTCCTTTAACCCTTTTGCTACCAAACCAAATTCACGTTCCGCATCTTTATCGCGACTACCGTGCCCGCAAATCATGATGCCGGCATTCGCGGCTAATTTATTTGTCATCTTCACTCTACCATCTTAAATATAATATTTAGTACTAGCGCTTATGGCGCTAGTTGAGTTAATTCGCCTGCTCTTGTCTCATATCGAGTTCAAGTAGTAGGTCTTGTAATTTCGTATCATAGCCATTAGGTTCTTGCCACATACCACGTTGACACGCTTCTAATAAACGCTCAGCCATTTCTTCTAAGGCATTTATATTATTTTGCTCAAGAAACGCTCGATTGGCCCCATCAAATACTAAGGCATCAGTGACTTTTTCATATTGATAATCAGCAACTAAATCAGTTGTCGCATCATATGCAAATAAATAATCAATACTTGCCGCCATTTCAAAGGCGCCTTTATACCCGTGTTCTTGCATGGCTTCAATCCATTTAGGATTAAGTACGCGCGAACGCACCACTCTATTTAACTCTTCTTTAAGGGTCCGTACTTTGGGCACACTTGGATTCGAGTGATCATTGAGATAAACCTCAGGGGATTTTTGTGCTAATTGAGTCACCGCATTCGTCATGCCACCTTGAAACTGATAGTAGTCATCAGAGTCTAAAATATCGTGTTCTCGGTTATCCTGATTTTGCACCACAACCTCTAACTGAGAGAGTCTATGCACAAACGCACTTTTCGCCTCAACGCCTTCGCCTTTAAGATGCTTAGCCCCATAGGCATATCCGCCCCAGTTAACATAAGCGTCTGCTAAATCCGCTTGGGTATCCCAGCAGCGTTCATCAATCAGCCCCTGCAAACCAGCACCATAGGCACCAGGTTTACTACCAAACACGCGATAACTGGCTTCTTGCCTCGCTTCTTCTTTTGTTAGGCCTTGCGCTTCTAGGGTTTGCTGACGAGCGAGCACATTATTACGAATCAAGTTGCCTGTACCTGGCTCTTCAAAATCCACTATCGCTTGTACAGCCGCAT
>NZ_CH672430.1:741630-750423 GCF_000153025.1 Marinomonas sp. MED121 | reverse complement strand
AAATAATCTTTCGCATTGCGGGCAATGATTTCTATATCAGAGTAACCCTTTTGGTCTGCAATCAAGGCAGATTTAGGCTCAAATCTCACATCACCCTCATCAAGATGATGATCTTCAGGATCAATATAGGGAGGATTAGACACAATCAGGTCAAAATCAGTTGTAGCAACATTATCAAACCAGCTACTTTGTTGAATATCCACATTGAGATTTAACTTTTGGTTATTCTGTCTAGCAAGCTCAACCGCTTCTGGAATTAAATCAACCGCACTGACATTCGCATCATGCCTTTCACTGGCAAGCGCCAAAGCAACAGCGCCTGTGCCTGTACCTAAATCCACAATACTCGGTGATTTAACATCAGCAATTAGCTCAAGACCAATTTCTACCAAACATTCAGTGTCGGATCTGGGAATTAAGGTAAATTCTGATACCGCTAATTCAAAGGTCCAAAATGCCTGACAACCTAATATGTAAGCAATTGGTTTACCTTTAAGGCGCTGCGCTAACAAAGCATCAAACCTTGCCCTGTCCTCTTCTGATACTGGCTTTTCTGGCCAAGTATAAAAGTAAGACGTATTCACACCCAGTACTTCAGCCAGTAATAACTGAACATCTAACTCAGGTGTTTCAGTGAGTTTGCTAGAACTAGAAAGGGCCGCTAATTGCGCGACCCCTTGCTGGATAACTTGATCAATTCTCATGTTATTTCATCATGCCAATTGTCATTTATCGATTCTCTTCACTCAATGCCGCAAGCTGTCCTGCTTGGTGCTCATTGATAAGAGGCTGAACAAGATTATCCAGATCACCTGTGATGATCTCATCTAATTTATAAAGGGTTAGGTTGATTCTGTGGTCAGTGACACGACCCTGAGGATAGTTATAAGTACGAATACGCTCTGACCTATCACCACTACCGACCAAGGATTTACGGGTTTCAGACTGCTCAGCTGCATGCTTTTCTTCTTCAGCAGCCTGTAATCGAGATGCAAGCAGCGCCATCGCTTTAGCACGGTTCTTATGCTGAGAGCGCTCATCCTGACACTCAACCACAACACCTGTTGGAATGTGCGTCAAACGAATCGCAGAGTCAGTTTTGTTGACGTGCTGACCACCTGCGCCAGATGCCCTGAAAGTATCCACTCGCAAGTCTGCTTTATTAATTTCAATGGCATCCTGCTCATCCATTTCTGGCATGATAGCCACAGTACAAGCAGAGGTATGAATACGACCTTGGGATTCTGTTGCAGGCACACGCTGCACACGGTGAACGCCGGATTCAAACTTCAGTAAAGAATAAGCCCCTTCGCCCACAATACGAGCGATAACCTCTTTATAACCACCATGCTCACCTTCGTTACAACTGATCAATTCAACCTTCCAGCGTTGAGTTTCAGCATAACGAGAATACATGCGGAATAAGTCACCAGCGAAAATAGAGGCTTCGTCACCACCGGTTCCGGCACGCACTTCCACAAAAACGTTACGACCATCATTAGGGTCTTTCGGCAAAAGCAGTTTTTGCAAGTCTAGCAAAAGCTCTTCTTTTCGAATTTGGCTCGCTTTCATTTCTTCCACACCCATTTCTTTAATATCTGGGTCGGAGTCCGTCATCATGAGCTGTGCTTCTTCAAGGTTTTCATCATTCTCTTGAAACTCTTCAAAACATTTCACAACTGGCTCAAGCTCTGCATACTCTTTTGAGTAGGCACGAAACAAGTCCTGATTCATGATGATTTCAGCATCACTTAATAAGGCGGCAAGCTCTTCATAACGATCGGCTAAGTTTTCTAACTTTAATTTAATCGATTCTTTCATGGTTAAGGTCTTTTTATATAATTCTTTAAAGCAAACCCGCTTTTCCCTAATCTGGAAAAGGATTAGCTAGTTTTTATCATCTTTAAGTTCTGTCATACCTAGTACTTTTAGGGCAACGTCTAGGCTTGCTTGATCATCATCCGCCCCTGCTTCACGCAAAAACTGGGTGGGAGTATGGATCAGTTTATTCATTAAGTTGTGCGCCATTTTTTGTAGAACTTGTTCAGGATCTTGGCCAGCACCTAAATTTTTTAACGCTCTTTCGTATTCAAATGCCTTAATGTCTTCCGCTTTTTGACGGTAAGACACAATCACGTTAGACACTTTTCGAGAATCTAGGTTACGCCTAAACTCAACCACTCCCGCATCAATAATAGCTTCAGCTGCAGTCGCGGCATCTTGTCTAGCTTTCACGTTTTGCTCGATAACCGAATGCAGATCATCTACCGTGTAAAGATAAACATCATTAATCTCTTCTACCTCAGGCTCAATATCCCGAGGAACCGCTATATCAATCAAAAGTATCGGTTTATGACGACGCTTTGAAACCGCTTTTTCAACCATGCCTTTACCAATAATAGGTAACTGACTGGCGGTTGAAGAAATCACCAAGTCTGCTTGAGATAGATATTCGCCGATATCCGCCAGCAAGATGGCTTCTGCTCCCATTTCGGCGGCTAGCACTTGTGCTCTTTCTAGGGTTCTATTCGCGACTATAATGCGCTTTACACCGCTCTCTTTTAAATGGCGAGCCACCAATTCTATGGTTTGACCAGCACCGATCAAAAGCGCTGTACTGCGCTTTACATCCGCAAAGATTCGCTGGGCTAAACTCACCGCAGCGAATGCAATGGAAACAGGGTTCTCACCAATAGCTGTGTCTGTGCGTACTTTTTTAGCAATTGAAAAAGTACGCTGAAATAACGCCTGTAAAGACTGACCTATATACTTTCCCTCTTGAGAGACAGCATAAGCCGATTTTACCTGACCAAGTATTTGTGGCTCACCTAACACTAAGGAATCAAGCCCAGAAGCCACGCGCATAATGTGCCTGACACTTTCATCATCCTGATGAGCATAACAATACTGCTGCAGTTCATGGACAGGGATTTGATGATATTCACTTAACCACTGGATGATCTGGTTAATGCTGGCACCATCAGGGACGGCACAATAAAGTTCGGTTCTATTACAGGTAGAAACAATAACAGCTTCATCCGCTCGATCACGGGTGATCAAAGACGATAAAGCGTCGAACATTTTCTCCGGTGCGAACGCAACTTTTTCTCGTATCGCAACTGGTGCTGTTTTGTGGTTGATACCAACCGTAATTAGCGGCATTCAGGGAACTCTTCACAGGTAATGAGATCTTAGCATCAAGCTAAATAAGGCTATTTAAACTAGGCCCCAAAAATTAAGGCCTCGCATTATACGTGGAAACCGCACATTTTCGCACCCCATGTGATCAATTAAAACAAGAAAGCTTGTCGTATTGTGGTCCTTAGGCTACTGACATTGCAAGAATGAAGGGATAGTATAAGGCTAAAGCTTGAATGATTAAGGAAATTAATCTCATTTGAAAATGAGTTTTTTGATCCGACACACGACTTATTATGTTTAAGTTAAACCACTCTTAAAACAGGGCTAGACAATTTATGACACTGCCTCTTCTTTTCAAGCAAGTTGCAATCGTTGGTAAGAAAGGCATCTCTCTTGATCTGCTTCCCCTTGCCAAACGTCGCGCCCTTAACCTTGTTTTATTCAGTACTGGTTTAAGTCTGGTTGCCTGCAGTAGCACACAAGTAGCGAATAATACTCCGACTATTGAACAACAAGCGCCTTTTATTGACACCACTCAAACTCAAGAAATTACCCTTGAACAGAATGAAAACCCACTACTCAAACAATTTTTGATCGCTGAGTTTAATTTGCACAGAGGCAATCTTCAGGCAGCTTTTGATAGCTACTATTCGTTAGCGCAAGCAGAAAACAATATAGAAGCCATTCAAAGAGCGACAGATGTCGCAGTAGCCATGAACAACCCACTGCATATTGAGCAAGCCAGCCAGACCTGGCTTCAACTTGAGCAAACAGATGCAAGGCCCTATCAGCTTAACTATGGGGTCCAAATTAATTTTCAAAACCTTGACGCTGCCCAAGACTTACTCGCAAAAGCCCTATTAAATGAAGTAGACATTAGCTTTATACATGAAGAGGTAAATCGTAGCGCGAGAAACGTAAAACAAATAGAAACCATCAAGCAAAGCCTACTGAAGCTAGAAACCAAACCTGATAATGTTCAAATTGAAATCGCCTTAGCCAGAATTGACTTTTTACAAGGTAACTTTGAAGCGGCCTTAGCGAAAAGCAGCGCATTAAAAGACAGATTGGGCAGTGACAAACTAGGGGTAGAAAGTTACTTAATATTAGCCTTTAGCCAGAATCAAAGTGGTCAGTTAAAGTTAGCCATTAAAAGCCTTGAAGAAGCATTAGACTACCATGAGAACACCCTTAGGCTATTAACACCTTTGTTAAACTTCTTGCTACTTGATGATCAGTTAGAGACCTCAAAGCATTATTACAAGACAAGCAAGCTCCCTTTTGAGGAAGCCGTTCAACTCTCTCTTAATTACATAGGACAACTCACTGATCATAATCAAGCGGAATTAGCCTTATCTTTACTTGAGAAAATTGATTATCAAGCAACCGGCTTAGCAGATCAGTTTTATTATATTGAAGCCAATGCCTTAGCATTATTGGATAAGAAACGAGACGGTATCAAATTATTACTCAAGACCACAGGCCCCCTTAAATTCAATGCGGTTGAACAGGCTGCTATTTGGTTATATGAACTAGATGATGCCAAAGCAATCAATGCCATGGTGTTGTCTAAATTAGATAATCGTAAAAATTTGGATATGATTCTTAATATCAGCTTTTTACATGAAGAGAACGAAAGACTCGATTTAGCAGATCAATTACTGAGCCAAACACTAGATATTTATAAAAACGCCAATGCACTGAGATATAAAAGAGCCTTGTTAGCAGACCAAAGAGGTCAATGGCAAGAAACCTTAAATGAACTTAATCTGCTGATCGAAATTGACCCACAAAACCCTCAATACCTAAATGCGTTAGGTTACACCTTATTGCAATATACAAAACGTTATACTGAGGCCATGACACTAATCGAAAAAGCGTATCAACTTAATAACGAAGACCCTGCGATTATTGATAGCCTTGGTTGGGGACACTTTCTATTAGGTAATAATGATCAAGCCGTTTTTTATCTCAATAAAGCATGGAATCTATTAAAAGATCCAGAGATTGGTGCGCACTTTGGAGAAGCCCTATGGCAAAACAATCCCGAGCAAGCCAATCTTATTTGGTTACAGGCACTGGATAACAATCAAAATCACGATACCTTAAAGGATACCATTAATCGCTTAAACCCAAACTTTATTTACCCTAAAGTAATGCCTAACTCACCTTCTATTTATACGGATATAGCACAGGATAAAACACCATGATAAGAGCGTTTTTTCTCTTATGTATCAGCATTTTAATCACAGCATGTTCAAGTAATTCCACTAAAATCATTCCCCCTCCAGAAAGTGTTGATGCCATCCAAGAATGGCAAACAAGTGGACGAGTTGGCATTAGAACGGATCAAGATGCCATTTCAGGAAACTTTAACTGGCAACATAGCCCCGAAGGATTTAGCTTAATAATCAGCGGCCCTTTTGGACAAGGCACAACCAAGATAAGTCAAGACGAGAGTCAGCTCGTTACGCTTGAATATAAGGATATCAAGGCTGTTGGACCTGATGCCCAAGCATTACTTGAACAACACTTTGGTTGGCAATTTCCAGTCAATCAAATCGCTTACTGGGCACGCGGACTGGCTGAGCCAAATTCAGCTGCTGCATTCACCTACAATGTTGATAGTCAATTGCTTGAAGCCTTATCACAAGATGGTTGGTTAGTTAAATATAAAGAATTTACCAACGTGCGGGGACTTGAATTACCCAGAAAACTTCAAGCAGTTAAAGCGCCTTTCAGGGTAAACCTCATTATGAATGATTGGACCATTCAATAAGGCTCCCCCTATCACAGAGTAATTTTATCACTGGGCAGATCAATTGATGCTCTGCCCATCAGAACACAAAAGCTAGATAACCATGATAAAGACTAAAACCCATATCACCTTACCTTCTCCTGCTAAATTAAACCTTTTCTTACACATCACAGGTCGGCGTGAAAACGGCTACCATGAGTTAGAGACGCTTTTTCAGTTTATCGATGTCTGCGACACTCTCTCTTTTACATTGAGTAAGAAAGATGAGATTTGCTTGCTAGATGAAATAGAAGGTGTGAAACAAGAAGATAATTTAATCTATAAAGCCGCTAAAATCCTTTTACCCTATCGATCCGATAAGGTGACTCAGGGGATTGAGATTAGCATTCAAAAACAGCTTCCAATGGGCGGCGGAATTGGCGGTGGCAGCTCTAATGCTGCCACCACACTTTTGGCCTTAAATCAGCTTTGGCAATGCCATTTAGATTTAGAGACACTGGCTCAACTAGGGCTCGAATTAGGCGCTGATGTGCCTATTTTTGTCTTTGGCAAAAGCGCCTTTGCCCAAGGGATAGGTGAAGAGCTAACCCAAGTAGAGCCAAGTACACCTTATTACCTTCTTCTAAAACCTGATTGTGAAGTCAAAACTGTTCAAATTTTTACCGATAAAAATTTGACAAGAGACACCCCTCCCATCAAAATACCGCACGCCTTGAAGCTGGGTGGACATAACGATTGTCTTGAGGTTGTAAGAAAGCATAATCCTGAAGTAAATGAAGCTTATCTTTGGCTTAAAAATCAAGGAGATGCAAAACTTACCGGAACAGGCTCATGTCTTTTTGCGGCGTTCGATAGTCGAGACGATGTTTTAAGCGTTTTAGCACAAGTGCCTGACAAATGGCTAGCATGGCAATGTCAGGGTTGTAATATCTCGCCAACACATCAAGTTCTTGACCAGTGGATTGAGCATAATTGGGGTATCGCCAAGCGGTAAGGCAACAGGTTTTGATCCTGTCATGCGTTGGTTCGAATCCAGCTACCCCAGCCAAACTCTATTCACCATGAAAATACAAAGGGTATTTACAGTGTCCAAGTTAATGGTTTTTACCGGTAATGCCAATCCTGAACTCGCCCGTAGGGTTGTGCGCCGACTAGGTCTTCCTATTGGCAATGCAACAGTAGGAAAATTCAGCGACGGAGAAATCACAGTTGAGATCAATGAGAACGTTCGTGGTAAAGACGTTTTTATTATCCAATCTACCTGCGCACCTAGTAACGATAACTTGATGGAACTCATCGTAATGGCAGATGCCTTACGTCGTGCTTCTGCTTCTCGTGTAACTGCTGTAATCCCTTATTTTGGATACGCTCGTCAAGACCGTCGTGTACGCTCTGCTCGTGTGCCAATTACAGCTAAAGTTGTTGCTGACATGATCTCAGCAGTGGGGATCAACCGTGTGTTAACTGTTGACCTTCATGCAGATCAAATACAGGGCTTTTTTGATATCCCTGTTGATAACGTTTATGCCACGCCATTATTGCTTGACGATCTACAACGCCAAGGCCATGACAATGTTACTGTCGTTTCGCCTGATGTTGGCGGTGTTGTTCGTGCGCGTGCTTTTGCAAAATTACTAGACGATGCTGACCTTGCGATTATCGACAAACGTCGTCCTCGTGCGAACGAAGCACAAATTATGCATTTAATTGGTGATGTTGCAGGTAAAACATGTGTCCTCATTGACGACATGTGCGATACTGGCGGCACTTTATGTGCAGCAGCAAAAGCCCTTAAAGATCATGGCGCAGAAAGAGTGTTAGCCTATGCGACTCACCCGATTCTTTCTGGTAAAGCCATTGATAATATCACTAACTCTGTACTTGATGAGTTAGTTGTTTCAGACACGATTCCGCTAAGCAAAGCAGCGCAAGAATGTCCACAAATTCGCCAGTTGTCTATGTCAGACATCATGGCAGAAGCTGTTCGTCGCGTCTGCAACGAAGAGTCTATTAGTGCCATGTTTGGGGCCTAATTAAAAAATAAAACCAAATAATACGTTCGGATTTGGTCGCACTTCTGGACATTTAACTTTTAAAATTTAGGAAACAATCAAATGACATTATCTATTAATGCCGTAGCACGTTCTGAAGAAGGTAAAGGTGCGAGCCGCCGCCTTCGTCTAGCTAACAAAGTACCAGCTGTAATCTACGGTGGCGATGCTGCCCCTCAGTCTATTACTTTTGCTGAGAACGAGCTGAAAAAAATCACAGAAAACCAAGACTTCTTCACAACTGTTGTTGAAGTAGTTACTGATGGTAAAGCTGAAAAAGTTATCGTTAAAGCACTACAACGTCACCCTGCTAGCCCAGCGGTTATGCACGTTGACTTCCTACGTGTTGACGAAGCTCGTGTAATCACAACTCGCATTCCTCTAAACTTCGTTGGCGCTGCAACATCTGAAGGTGTTAAGAGCCAAGGTGGTCGTCTGAGCGTTGAAGCGAAACTTGCTGAAGTTCGTTGCCTACCAGCTAACCTTCCAGCTGCGCTAGAAGTTGATTGCACAAAAGCTCAACTAGGTGACATTTTCCACCTATCTGATGCTCAACTACCTGAAGGTGTAGAGCTAGTTGCACTTCTTAAAGGTAACGATCACAACCAACCTATTGGTCGTATCGGTAAAGCTAAGAAATAAGATCTGATTGTAAAGGCGGTATTGTGGCAGGTTTCAAGTTATTAGTTGGTCTAGGTAATCCTGGGTCTGAATATGAGAACACTCGCCATAATGCCGGCGCACAATTGATCGAGACACTGGCTCAACAGAGCCAGTGTACTCTTAAAAACGAAAAAAAGTTCTTCGGCCAATTTGGCAAAGTTTATATAGGTGGGCAGGAAT
>NZ_CH672430.1:563293-741208 GCF_000153025.1 Marinomonas sp. MED121 | reverse complement strand
TCTTGCTGCGACTCATCAGTAATATAGATAGCAGAACGATATTGTGTACCTACATCGTTTCCCTGCTTCATTCCTTGGACGGGATTATGATTTTCCCAAAACACTCTCAACACTTCATCTAAGCTAGTTTGTTCGCGGTCAAAAATCACATTTACTACTTCTGTGTGCCCGGTTGCTCCAGTACAAACTTCTTCATAAGTTGGGTTTAATGTATATCCACCAGCATAGCCAACAGAGGTTACTATTACTCCTGGCGTATTCCATAACTTTCTTTCTGCTCCCCAGAAGCATCCCATACCTAAAACGACACGCTCTTCATTACTCGTTAGCGCTCTTTTCATATCTTGATTATTTACAGCATGTACTGCTGTAATTTTCATTGCTTCATTACGTCCTGGCAGCGCTTCACTTTCAGACACTATGGCTTCTTTAATAGCCTGTAATTTACTTTGATTAAACATCGAATTACCTTTAATAATACATCTCAGTGATTGTGAGATTTAATTGGAAGATGACTAAGGCTTATCTCTAACTGTATATGGCGTTTAAAATGCGTGAGTCCCAGTAATGATACCCTAAACTCTGTCTAAGCCTTTAATGGATGCTTTTCAGACAACAGAACATAAATCTGGTTCATTTCGTTTTTTAAAGGGCAACTTAGATCAACGAACTAAAGAAACAAACAAAGCAATAAATATTTAATCAATTCATTAACTCAGCACTTTATAACTGATTTAAGAATGGAGTAAATAATATTCACCTTAGTTTTAATAAGGCAACATTCCATGAAAATCAAGCTCCTATATCAAACTCTCCCCCCACTCGCTTTCAAGAGCATTACTTAAAATGTGAATTGTCACACTTTTAATAATTGTAACTTTATATAGTTAACACCGAATTGAGCCTAAGCATTCTGTTAAGTCATTGATAAAGGTATGGTAGGGCGAAACAAAGAAGTACAGCGATGAAGTACAGACCACTAATAAAAATTACCGATATGAGTTTATTATTGTCAGCTTGGCTCATTCAAAGCTCATAGAGGTCGAAAAGTAATAAATATTCATGCATTGCGAAATATCTCTTGACTCTCATTAAGCCCTCCCTATAATACGCACCTCGTTGACGCGGGATGGAGCAGTCTGGTAGCTCGTCGGGCTCATAACCCGAAGGCCGTAGGTTCGAATCCTGCTCCCGCAACCAATTTTTTTACTAATTGGATCAACGCCTTAAATTTGTCGCGGGATGGAGCAGTCTGGTAGCTCGTCGGGCTCATAACCCGAAGGCCGTAGGTTCGAATCCTGCTCCCGCAACCAAATTTAAAAAATCTGTATTAGTCGCGGGATGGAGCAGTCTGGTAGCTCGTCGGGCTCATAACCCGAAGGCCGTAGGTTCGAATCCTGCTCCCGCAACCATACTAAAACAGAACTCAATATCTATTATTTGTCGCGGGATGGAGCAGTCTGGTAGCTCGTCGGGCTCATAACCCGAAGGCCGTAGGTTCGAATCCTGCTCCCGCAACCAATTAATATTTATATTGCCTCATTCGTCGCGGGATGGAGCAGTCTGGTAGCTCGTCGGGCTCATAACCCGAAGGCCGTAGGTTCGAATCCTGCTCCCGCAACCAATTAATATTTATATTGCCTCATTCGTCGCGGGATGAAGCAGTCTGGTAGCTCGTCGGGCTCATAACCCGAAGGCAGTAGGTTCGAATCCTGCTCCCGCAACCAATTCTAATTAAATACTGCATTACTTATATCTTCGAGTGGTAATACACTGCTTACTGCTTGTATCTTTATTGCTTCACGTGGCATGCCGAATACCACACAAGTCTCTTCATTTTGCGCAATGGTATAGCCACCATTTTTATATATTTTTTTCATCCCTTGGGCGCCGTCTTTCCCCATTCCAGTTAATAATATAGCCATTATATTATCCATACCAAACTCAGCTAATGAATTAAACATTAAGTCTACAGAAGGTTTATGACCACACACCTTTTCAGAGTCATCTAGTTGAGTGATATAGTTCCCACCTGACTTAATAACAGTAAGATGTTTGCCACCTGGCGCTAAAAAAGCCATTCCTGGTTGAATCACTTCACCACCTCTAGCTTCGAAAACACTGAGTTTAGTGAGCTTATTTAAACGATTTGCATATGATTGGGTAAAACCAGAAGGTAAATGTTGAGTAATTACAATGCCCGGTGAATTTTCAGGGAAGCCTTCTAAAAGCTCTCGAATTGCTTCAGTTCCTCCAGTAGAAGCTCCGATAGCAATAATTTTCGTCGCTTTTTTTGAATTAACTAAGTTTGCAGCAGGTTTTGGGTGATGTCTTTTACGCCTAACATTTGCTTGATAAGCCGTTTTAATTTTATCTACGATGAGCTCTGAGTATTGATTGATTCCGTTCACAACATCAAAACTTGGTTTGGCGATAAAATCTACTGCTCCAAGCTCCAATGATTTAAATGTCGCATCCGCTCCTTCTTGAGTAAGCGTAGACATCATAATGACAGGTGTCGGCCTAGCCTTCATAAGTCGGCTTAAGAATGTTAATCCATCTACTTTTGGCATCTCAATATCAAGAGTAATCACATCAGGTGCAAACTTGTTTACTAAATCCCTAGCAACAAAAGCATCTTTTGCTGTTCCAACCAG
The DNA here is from genome assembly GCF_000153025.1 of Marinomonas sp. MED121. Lineage (GTDB taxonomy): Bacteria > Pseudomonadota > Gammaproteobacteria > Pseudomonadales > Marinomonadaceae > Marinomonas. The sequence goes on along the minus strand of NZ_CH672430.1, from coordinate 738,551 downwards.
CTCAATATCATGTGATTTATTAATTATTTCTGTCATTAGACTGCGAATCAAAGCAGAATCATCTACGACTAATACTTTAATTTTCATAGAAATCCTTTCAATGAGAGTTAACTAAAATAAGTCAATATCACCAGCTCGCGTATGATCCGATATATCTGATTGATAAATCGTTTCTCGATTGACCAGTGGAGCGATATGAGCAGTTTTTAGTTTTTTTATAAGAACCTTACCGCTGTCGGTAAAGAAAAAAACCTTTCGTGGTTGAGCGCCTTGAAGGTCACTACTATAGATTTCAATATGCTCTTTAGATAAATAAAGCCTAACAAATTCAGAGTTTTTTGTTCCAACAGTCGAATTAGGCATACCAGGTAAGACATTAGCCCCGCCAAAGATTTTTGCTTGTAAGTTTTCTTTTCTTGCTCCAAGTTTCAAAAGATGGTTAATCAGAATCTCCATTGCGTAAACACCATAGCGAGCAGAGGCGGCTACCAAATCAGGACTACCTCTTTCATCCTTTGGTAGCAAAAAATGATTCATTCCACCTACTCCAGTAATAGGGTCTCTAAGGCAGACAGAAACACAGGATCCCAATACTGTTACAATGAGTTTCCTTTCTTTGGTTGCAAAATACTCACCAGGTAATACTTTGATTGCATTTTCATTAAAGTAACTATCGTAAAACTGATGGGTTGCAACATGAACATTATCAAAATCAAACGACATTCAAGTCCACTCCCTACGCAGGTTTATAAGTAGTTTTACCGAAAGGCTTTACCACATGCGAAAAAGCAGAGAAGTTTTCCGAGTGTCCAGCGATATATAAACCATCTTTTTTTAGCAACCTAACCATTCTTGTTAACAAGGCTTCTTGCATTTCTCGATTGAAATAAATCATCACATTACGACAAAAGATAATATTTACAGGCATTTCGACTGGCCACTGACTATCCAGCAAATTTATCTTTCGAAATGAGACCATCTCTCTTAATTCAGGTGCCACCCTTACAAAGCCTCGATTTGAACCAACCCCTTTTTTAAAAAAGCGTTTTTTTCTATCTAGGCTTAACGACTGAATCCTAGATTCATGATAGATTCCTTGCTTAGCCGTCTCCAATACATTGCTATCTATATCTGATGCAATAATTTCAATATGTGTATCAAATTTACCTAAGGCTTCAACTAAACTAATTGCAATAGAATATGGCTCTTCACCTGTGCTTGATGCAGCACACCAAATACGCTTAACCTCAGAGTTGGATAATACATAATCCTTCAATACGTCAAAATGATGCTCTTCACGAAAAAAAGATGTTAAATTGGTTGTGAGTGCATTAATGAAATTTTGTTCTTCATTAGCATTAGCATCAACGAATTCTAAATACTCTCCAATACTATTTAAATTTAATGCCCTAACACGTCTTACTAAGCGACTATAGACCATAGCATCCTTGCTTTCGGCCAAGTTTATTCCCGTTAGTTTATTTAAAAATAATCTAACTCTTTTAAAGTCCTCATTGGTATATAAGAACTCATGTTTATCATCCTTGATTAATTTCAACAATTAAAACTCTTCCCATTCATCTTCTGTTTGCTGGCTATGTACTACAGTCGGAGCAATTCGTTTTGTTACTTCTGGTTTGGTCGAAATTCTTTTAACTGGCTTCGAGATTTCTTGGATGTCTTCATCAGGAGTATCTGTCAGGCGAAAGGTTGCCACTCGAGAAGTCAACTGATCAGCTTGACTCTGCATGCTTTCAGCCGAAGCTGCCGCCTCTTCTACTAATGCTGCATTTTGCTGTGTCATAGAATCCATTTGGGTTACAGCCTTACCTATTTCATCAATTCCTGCAGACTGCTCTGCTGATGCCGCAGCAATTTCAGACATAATGTCATTAACACTTTTAATCGAAGTCACGATTTCTTTCATAGTGTCGCCAGATCTACCAACAAGCGCATTCCCATCCGTAATTTTATTCACAGAGTCTGAAATCAATGCTTTTATATCTTTTGCAGCATTCGCCGAACGCTGCGCTAAAGTACGCACTTCAGATGCGACAACGGCAAACCCTCTTCCTTGTTCGCCAGCTCTTGCAGCCTCAACTGCAGCATTAAGTGCCAAAATATTTGTTTGAAAAGCAATTCCATCAATTACACCAATAATGTCGGAAATCTTTTGTGAAGACTCATTAATTGACGCCATGGTATGTACAACTTGTTGAATAAGGTCGCCTCCATCAACTGCAACTTCAGATGCCTTAGATGCAAGGGAGTTAGCTTGTTTAGCATTATCAGCATTTAATCTCACCGTACCCGTCAGCTCCTCCATACTAGATGCGGTTTCTTCTAAGCTTGCAGCTTGCTGTTCAGTTCGATTAGAAAGATCCGCATTACCTTGAGCAATTTCAGCCGAGGCTGTATTAATCGTATCTGCAGCCGTTCTGATTTCACCAATAATTCGAGCTAAACTTTCGGTTGTTTGGTTTGAGTAATTCTTAAGTTGATCAAAAGTCCCTTTATAGTCAGCATCAATTTTTTGAGTTAAATCACCTTCTGAAAGAGCCAATAACACTCTAGAAACATCATTTAGCCCAACATCCGCGGTTTCTAAGAGCTTATTCAACCCTTCTGCCATTGATAACATGAAATCAGACTTGTTATCAGTGCTCGCTCGTTCAGAGAAATTCCCGTCTACAGCAGCAGAAACCAACATAGCAATCTCTTCTTCAGCTTCAACTTCTAGTGTACGGTCAAGCCACTCAACAACAGAGCCTAGACGTGTACCTTCTTCAGAAACAATGGGGTTAGCTATTAAACGATAATGCCTTCTACCTACTTTTATTTGTGAGGTATAACTAGTTTGTAGTTTTTCCAATAAGTTTTGTTGATGTGCAGGGTTAGCATGGAAAATATCTATGTTACTACCTAACACTGTGGCGACATTAAAATGAGGTAATACTGCTCGCAAGTCAGATTCAGACTCTTGGAGCATACTAATAACACTGTCATTCATATAACATATGTTTCTATCCGCATCCGCGATCATGATATTAGTCGTGGTACAGTTTAGAGATGCCATTGTTCTGGCGGTTTCTTCTTGGGTGATCAGTGCTTGAGTAATATCATCCCACTCAATGCAAGCACCAATTCTAGCTCCTTCTTGATCTAATACCGGGTTTGCATTTAGGTTAAAGGTTCTAGCACCTATATTACTTTGCACTTCCAAATTGCTTGTCATAGCATTGAAAACTGAAACAAACTCTCCCGTATTCTCAGGGCTTGCTAACTTAGCTAGAGACAAACCAGTAAGAGTATTAACATCAAACTCTGGTTCCCACTTTCTAATATCTTCCTGAGAATCTTTAAATAAATCTATAGTTGTCTGATTAACATAGAACAGCTTATTTTCCGAATCAGTCATCATGAAAGCAGTAGCACTATTATCAATTGCTTGCTTAATAGCAAAGTTACTTTTAGCTTCTTTTTCAGCGACTTTTAACTGCTCAGCCATACTAGCTAATGAGCCGTACAACATACCGAATTCATCTTTTCTTGTTAAATCTAAGTGATGATCAAATATGCTTTTTGCAATATTTTTTGAAGTGTTTACAGCGTCATCAACACCTTGAATAACAGACCTTACGATTGCAACGCCTAATACAAAGCTCAGTAAAATAAGCACACCGATAAACAATGATGCCTCATAAAGGATCCATTTTGCTTCTACCACCTTTTCACCAAGCCTTTTTTCTAAAACACTATTCGCATGATCAGAAAAAAGCTGAAAATCAGCAACTATACGACTAGCCTCATCAAAGTATTGAGCAGAGGAATAAGTGAATATCTGCTTCTGAAAAATTTCATGCTCAATCAACTCTGAAAATTCAATAAACTCTCTATTAAGCACTAAAATCTCATCTTTAAGAGCATGAACTTCTTCATCTTCTGATGACTCAATTGATACATCAATATTATGTTTTAAAGCACTAAATGTTTCTGTAACACTATCAATAGCAACATGAATCATACCTATTTGTTCAAAATCAACGCTTCCAGCAGACAGAGCTCCAGCACCTAAACCTCGAAGCCTTGCTATCCCTTCCAATACTTTTGGAAGATCATCATTGGATGCAATAACTAAATGGTATGTTTCTGGTGTAGGGTCATATCTAAGATAAAAGTACTCCGAAATACTTGGTATTATTTTTGAACTGATTTCAGAAATTAACTTAGTATGAACAGAAAAAGACTCTTTTTTTGAAATGGCACCATCTCTCACTTCAGACTTTAAATTTGCAAACCTTTCTGCTAAAGATAAAATCCTGTCATTGACAGGGTCTCCAGGCATAACATCTCTAAAATAAGGTGCAAGTGATGACATGTGATTAATGACATTTTCAGCTCTCGAGTCTATATCTCGTTTACTAGCTGTAGGATCAGTTAAATAAATTGTACTTGCACCTCTATGCTCTTGAATGTAACTTTCCAGCACCATTACTTTTCTTATTGGTTCAATACCTGCTTGTTCTCTTTCTAGAAAATCAATCAACCCAAGTTCAGTATTAATTAAAAAGCCAGTAGGCAACATAATTGCAACTAGGGCTAACAAACCCAAAGACAGCATTTTTACCGATAACTTAAAATTATTAAGCCAGCTCATTCGTATTCTCCCTAACATCTTGATCACGATTACTTTCGTATAAGCCAAGTTCATCACTTGAGATTAATGCTTCAATATTTACTAAAATAACCATTTGGTCTTCTAATCTTGCTAATCCATGTAAATATTCACTATCAAAAGCAACACCAAACTCAGGTGCAGGTTTAATATCATTCATTGATAAATTAATGACATCTGACACACCATCAACAACAATACCAACTACTCGGTTAGCAATATTGAGCATAATTACTATGGTAAAATCGTCATAAGTTACTTCACCCACTTCAAACTTAATTCTTAGATCTATAATAGGTACAATATCACCACGAAGATTTAGCACCCCTTTTATAAATGGTGGAGCGTTTGCAATTTTGGTCACGGCCTCATAGCCACGAATTTCTTTAACTGTCATTATGTCTAGAGCGTAATGCTCATCACCTAGAATAAATGTAAGAAACTCTTGCCCATCAATAATAATATTATCTTTTTCATCTGAAGCTTGGCTCATATTGCTTCCGCCTGTTGCACATACTCTTGAGAAGTGACCGAGTTAGAAAGCGACTCAACATCAAGGATCATCGCGACGCTACCATCTCCCATAATTGTTGCTCCAGCAACTCCAGGAACTCGCCTGTAATGCCTTTCTAAACTTTTAATAACAACTTGTTGTTGACCAACAAGATCATCAACAAGTAGGCCAAAACGTTTTTTTGCACTTTCCACCAACACAACAATACCTTTTGAAGGATCTTCAATTGCATTTTGAACTGACAAGCACTGCCCTAAAGGAATAATGGGCCAATACTCTCCACGAACCCAAAGCAGAGGTTCATTTTTAATTAAGCGAATTTGATTTTGATCTGGCTGAATTGATTCAATGATATTAATTAAAGGTACGACGAAAATTTCCCCTGCAACATCGACTGTCATTCCATCAACAATTGCCAAGGTTAAAGGTAAATGAATATGAAAAGATGTACCGACTCCAGCATGAGACTCAATTTCAATTCGACCTCCTAAAGATTCGATATTTCGCCTTACAACGTCCATACCGACACCACGACCAGATACATCTGTCACCTCAGCAGCAGTAGAAAAGCCTGGAGCAAAAATTAGATTCCAAACATCTGTGTCTTGGATATTTTTTTGAAGGGGAATATTGTTTTCTTCTGCCTTATTTAAAATTCGTTCGCGATTAAGCCCAGCACCATCATCAATGATACTGATTAGAATAGACCCACCTTTTTGTTGAGCTTGCAGCGTTATATTTCCTTTTTCAGTTTTACCTGATACTTTTCTATCTGCAGGTAATTCAATACCGTGATCAATACTGTTACGAACTAAATGTGTAAGGGGGTCTGCTAGTTTCTCAATCAAACTTTTATCGATCTCAGTGCTAGCACCCTCAAGTGTAAGCTCAACATTTTTATTTAATTTGCTTGATAAATCCCTAACTAACCGAGGGAACCGATTAAATACAAATGAAATTGGCAGCATTCTGATAGACATAACTGCTTCTTGTATTTCTCTTGTATTTCGTTCTAGCTCAACTAAAGCAATTAACATTTTTTCGCTAACTTGCTCATCAACTTCTTCTTCAATCATAGTTAACATAGATTGAGTGATAACTAGCTCTCCAACAAGATTAACCAAAGTATCAACCTTAGAAGTTTCTACTCTGATGGTTGAAGATTCCGTATTTGCTTCAGGGGGTTTTGCGGCTCTTTTAGATTTAGGCTTTGCAGATTTAATTTCTACTAATTTTTTACTCTCAGTCTCTTGTTTTGATTTTTCTAGTTCACCATTTTGTTTAGGGTTAGCCACTTCTTCTTGTTTCTCTTTAGCAAGAAGCTGCTCATTATTAGTCGTTTCAGCCTCACCTTCTGACGTATCAAAAAAGCCAAACGCTTCTTCATCTTGCTTACTATCAGGTTTTTCATTATCTTCAAAAAAACCAAATCCAGCGTCTTGATCAACGCTTTCTTTTGACCCCTTTTCATCATTGAAAAAGCCGTAAGCTTCAACTTCTTCTTTAATAATAGGTGATTCAAAAAAGCCAAAATCCCCCTCATCAACAGGCTCTTCTTGATTATCATCAGACGTTGATTTGACAGCATCCTCTAAACGCCTTGTACTCGACCCAACCAACTCCCAATCAATTTCTAAATCATTACGATAAGAATCAAGAATAGACTTTAAAACATCAATCATTTCTAACAGGAGATCAACAATAGAAACCGTCAATGTAATGGTTTCTTTGCGTGCTCGATCAAGCAAATTTTCCATAACATGAGTTAAACCAGTTAATGCTTTGAAACCAAAAATATCACTACCACCTTTGATAGAATGAGCGGCTCTAAAGACACTATTCAATGCCTCTGGATCTGGATTATCTAAGTCCAAATCCATTAAAAAGTGCTCCATTTCATCCAGATGTTCTTGGCTTTCTTCAAAGAAAACATCATTAAACTGACTCATATCAATAGTCATAAAACATCCCTGTTTATTTTAAAACTTTAGCAACAACCTGTAATAACTGCTTGGGATCAAAAGGCTTTACCATCCAACCTGTGGCTCCAACCGCCTTACCTTGCGCCTTCATTGCATCACCAGCCTCTGTTGTTAACATAATTAGTGGAGTGCGTTTATAAGCATCCAAAGCACGTAATGATTTAATCAAAGTCAAACCATCCATTCTTGGCATATTTTGATCAGTGAGAACAAAATCAAAGCGTTTTGTTTTACATAAGTCTAATGCTTCTTTCCCATCCTTAGCAGAAGTGACACTGTAGCTTGCAGATTTTAGTGTCGCTTCTATCATTTGCCTGACTGAGGCAGAATCATCAACAATTAATAAATTATTGCTCATACATATCTCACTCCATCGAAATAAAAATACATCTAATTTATAACTAGCTCATATAATTAAGATTAGATTCAGATTTAATATATTTCCACGATAAATTCATAATTTATTTAAATTTTATTAAAATCGACCACACAGATAGAAATATCATCATGAACGGATTCATTACCTCTAAATTCATTATTCTCTTCCATAACATCCTCCACCAAAGATTTAACTTCAGAATGTCTAATTTTATTAAAAACTCTATCTTCTCCAAACTCTTCTCCAGAGCAATTGCATTGCTCTGTCAGTCCATCACTATACATAAAAAGCAGCCCTTTCTTAGGAAGCTCTATAATTTCTAATTCCGAGTTAAAATCTTTTTCATCTAATATACCCAATGCCATATTTTCAGATGCTATCTCAGCGACTTTTTCCATTTTTTCAGAATAAATTAGAACTGTTGGCATTGCACCGTTCCAAACTTTAAGTTCTCTTCTATATAAATCAATTTCTATCAAAATTGCTGAAATAAACCTGTCAGGCGGAATATAATCCCCAAGCTTTGAGTTAAGCTCTTCTAATACCATTTCAGCTGATTGTCCCTTACTTATCATAGACTTAAAGATAGATGCTAAGGGAAAAACACTGATTGCAGCTGCTAACCCATGACCAGTTGCATCAGCTAATAAAATATAATGAGAACCAGAAGGGCCTTGAGAATGAAGCTGAATATCCCCACTAAAACTGTCTGCAGATAAAGTATAAGAGTTTAAAAAGTCTGGTCGATTTTCTTCGCCTATCATATGTTTGTAAACATAATAAGCAATGCTCTCTTCAACTTTATGCTGATGCATAAGTTCACCCAAAAGTTTTGACTCTTCTTTTGATTTTTCTCTTAAAGTATTATCATCCAGTATTTTTTTAACCTTATTCCAAAATAAGCTTAAATTTAAAGGTTTTAAAAAATAGTCTGACACACCTATTCTGAAATACTTTTCAATAAAAATATCATCATCTTTATCGCTTATAATAATAACGGGGTAAAATGAGGAATTCTCTAACACAAACTTGAATAATGAATCATCACTCAACATATCATCATTAACAATAATCAAAGCATATTCTTTTGTTTTCAATTTCAGTTGTGACTCAGAGAAAGTATTAAAAATATCAATTTCGAAATTTTTATTAGAAAAAATTTCAGATAACATAGAATCGACAACATAATCATTACTAACGAGTAATAACTTAACGATTAAATTGTTCATTTTTTATTACTCATTCAAAGGCGTATAATTTTTGAAAGTTAGCCATTTTAAGAATTTCAGCTGTCTTTCCTGAAACATTTTTAACAGATACTCTCTTATTACATGCCTGAGCTTTTCTATAGAGTAGCACCATCATACCTAAAGCCGAGCTATCTAAATAATTAACTCGGCTAAAATCCAATACAATTTCCGCAACATCGGTATTTAAAATTGAATCATCATATCGCCTAGTAAATTCTTTATGAAAACTAAAATCAAATTTATCAGGTAGTGAAATTATATTTACATTATCCATAAAAGACTCACTTATTAATCATTAAAATAAATCAATTTCACCACTTTCAATATCTGTGGATGAAACAGGGTTTCTCGCAGTATCTTGTCTTGCTTTTATTTTTTCTGAATAAAGCTGTAAATCATTTTTTACAGACTCAAAATCATTAAAGTTTAAACCATCTAGTTCTTTAGATAAGAAAGCTAATGTCTCATTCGTGAATATAATATTTTGACTATTAATATCATCAAACTGAAGTGCCCTAATTGCATTATGGATAGATTCCTCCAAACGAGAAGATATTCCATCTAATCGTTCAGTAACCTCTTCATCTGATTCAGCTTTTTCAATAATTTTTTTAAGCGCATCCTGCATGTAACGCTTTGAATCCATAATGTAGGTAACATCTTGGGAAGCAAGTACCCTCACCCCTTCAGACAAATCTTCAATACGTGTACAAATACTATTTATTTTTGATTGAATGGATTCACTAAACCCCGAAGAACGGTTTGATAATGCTCTAACTTCATCAGCAACAACTGCAAAACCTCTTCCAGCTTCCCCCGCCCTCGCCGCTTCAATAGCTGCATTCAAAGCTAATAAGTTTGTCTGAGACGAAATTTGATCAATATCTTTTAGAGCAGAAACAACAAGGGGCAATTCCTCCGCTATGGTGTTTACTTTTTGGAGTAATTCCATCGAAGAGGCTGACATTTCAACGGTTGTATTAATAAATTTGGAAAGGGTTTTACCAGTATTATCGGCAAATAGCTTCATTGCACTACTATACTGTTCATCTTCATTTTCTTCACTTTTACCGACTTTTATTAATGTTTCTATACATTCATTCTCTTCTTCCATTAAGCGATTAAAGTCTGCAAAAGATTCAGTCAGTAACTCAACGGCTCCTTTTTGAGTTTCAAAAATGTTATCTAAATTGGTTTGACACTCTTGTAGTACTGGATGAATCTCCTGCACCAATCCAAGCATAGAATCTTCAGTACCGGTCATTGGTGCAACGTCATAATCAATCGTTTTTTCTAACTCTGTAGGTTCAGGGGAACTTGTGTGATCTGGCTTTATGAATAGCTTCATTGTAATTGATGAGATGAACACACTAGCAACAACGGCTATATATGCATATCCAAATGAGGCTAGAATACCTCCGACTACCAGTGCTAAAATCACACCAAATAGTACCTTTGCCCTATCCATGGAACCTCCTTTGAATTTCAAAACTTCAGTCTCAAAATCATGTTAAGAAATTGATTTTATTAAGTTTTAAAATAAGTCCATATTATTAATACAACAATAAATTAAACACTTTTTGAATATCTATATTGAGGCAGTATAGAATGCATTTTTAATATATCCATTCAACTAATTATTTATAAAGATAGACATCTAAACCAAGTAATTAAGCTTATGAATAATAGCCAATGAACAATTCACCCCAGCTGTAAATTAAGCGTAGCAGCTAAGACTCAAAGTAAAAGTGTGAAGGTTTAAAAAGTGTTACTTTTTGTCATATAAAGAGTTTATATAGTATTGATCTGAAAGGTACTTATTAAATAGGCAGTCTCAAATTATCCTTCAAGTATCTAAAAGATATAAATTAATAAACGCTTTGAGAATAATGACGAGAGCAGAAATGCTTGATAGTAATATTAATACCGTTTTACTGGGTACAAGCGAAGAAAGGCCAGAGTATCGAGAGCATAAAAAGCCAACCAAGACCCCAGGGAGCATTTTAATACTCAATACATAAGCATTTAAGCTGATTGAACCAGACGTCATTAGCAACAAAATTGAAATAGGGGTCCCTAGCAGAAAAAAACCAATCAGCGCCCGTCTTGCTTGTTCAGGTGGTTGATTTTGATACATAAGCGCTATAGCGGGTCCACCAATGGATGTGATAGTGCCAGCAAAGCCCGAAATAAAACCAGCGCAAAATAAATTAACCCTATTTACTGGAATGGATATTTTTGCAAGCGAAACCAATGAAGCACATAAAAGGCTCAAACCAAGCATCAAGCTCAATAGCCAACTTGGAAGATAAACGAGTACGAGCACAGCAGCCCAAGAGCCAGGAAATCGAGCAATGATTGCGGGTAAAATTAGAGCCAATGATAAACCTTGTTTCTCACTAATATACAAAAGTAGAGATAGCAGGAAGCCTAAAATCAATATAGGCCCAGGCAAAAAGTCAGGATCAATAATAAAAAGAATAGGAGCACTAATTAAAGCAAAACCTATCCCGACACGTGCTTGAACGAGAACACCCAAGGTCACAACAAGCAGAGAAAAAAAGTCGATCGAAGTATAAGCAAAAGAAGCAAGAGAGAGCATCTAGCCCTCTCTCTTAATAAAACTCATGCAATAAGAACTAAGCACCAGCACCTTGTCTTGACTCATCAGAGTTCTCAACTAAAACCGCGGCTCCAATTTGATTTATTTCTTGCCAAAGCAATTTATCTATTTCAATGCCGTTATCAATGGATTTTTCTTTTTCTTTAGCAATCTCTTTCGCACTCATATGGAATCGAGTTTTATGGTCATTAGAGTTTTGCAAAGAAGAGGTTAAATCAACTCGAGAGCTACAAATAATGGTTAAGGCTTGCTTGTCTTGCTCGTTGCTCTCAAGGTTAGTCACCGCTTGACTAAAAGAAGGATAACGCGCGCCCGCATTTATCGCTGCCGTATATTCAGTCACTACATTAGAGCCATTACGCCAGTAAGCCACCACACTGATCCCACGACGACCACAATCAGTCAGTGCTTTTAGTATGAACTTACGATTATGACAATTATGTACACTGATAGTCGCAATACCACACTCAAGCGCCTTTGCATGGGCTAGATCAACCGCAGAAGCAATACAGTTCAGCGCACTACGGCCATGGCTATCAATGGTAGCAGAGGTGCTGTCTTCATAAATTACGGTACTCATATCCTTACATTTATCTTCTTTAATATAAGGCAAGGTTCTTTGCAGTTCTTGCAGACCATTTAAACCATGTTTTTCTAACCATAGGATCATGTTGGCAGCATCTTCGTAATTACCAACAAAATAGTTAGCTGCTTCAAAGCAACGTCGTAAAGCCGCTTTCAACTCATTCATAGAAACATGCATTAGACAGTCTCCTCTGCTTTTGGCGCCAATGGCATAAACCAATCATCATTAAAACTAGTACCAATATCTTCTAATAAGGGCGCGCCTTGAAACATGGTATTTCGCACCCAAAGTTTGGACCTAGGATCAAATTTGCTCACCCCAAAGAAGGCAAGTTTAGCTCTTAGCAAATGCATAGGAAGTACATTTTTATCAAGCAAATTAGCCTGAATATCACCGTAAACACAGCGGTTCATGCTTTGAATGCGTCTAACAATACCTCTCAATTTTGGCTTAGTAACCATGAAACGCGCGGTTGAATGTTCTGGGAATTCATTAATATATTCACTCAATTGGTCATAGCATTTACGTACGGCATAACCCACACCTAATGCCATTTGTTTATCTTTCCCTTTTTCGGTCGCAGCTTGACCTAACCTTGGTTCCATCTTCTCTTCTGAGCGATACCAAAAAATATCTCTTGAACCACTTTCACTGAAATCAATTTTTAACGCCCAAGCGTAACGTGTTTCTATCACTTGTTTCAGGGTTTGTACTGGCATAACAGGGTCTAAATCTAAAAATTCTTCAGAACCATGATAACCTTCTAAGTCATCCACTAGCTCTGGATGAAGCTCAAGTAGAAGAGACACAAATAACTCTTGCCCTTGCAGAGAACAAGCACTTTCGCTCCAGAGGATTAAGCTATTCCAGCTATCAAGTCCTGCCTCTAAACGCAGTTTGAGCAGCTCAAGATCAGCCAAAACCGCCACATTGTTTTTACTTTGCCATTCATCTTCTGTTTCGGTTTCAGACATATGGCTTTGTACACGTCTGATTAAACGCTCAAGTTTCTCTTTTGCATTGTCATCATAAAGCCCTAGCAGTCTCACTCTTGCTAAGGCAAGTTCACGCATTTCAACCCATTGATTAATCAATAGAGGATGGTTCATGAGATAAGGCGCCATACCTAATCCCGTTGAGTTGCCGATACCAAAATATCGCTTAATTTCAGGTTTCATCGGGTTATAAGTTGCTGGCGAACGTCTTTCAGCAATATGTCCCGCTTGGAAAAGGCTAAAGTTTCTCAACATAAAACAGACAAACATTTCTGCCGAGAAAGGTCGCGCAAAATCAGGCCAACGAGTCGAGACCTTTTCCCAATCCGCCATGCCTAATTTACCACTGCCGTACACAGCAGTCGTACGGTAGAGATACCCCACTTTGGCTATCTTATTAATGTCTGGCTGTCCGCCATTTGCTAATTGATCAACAACGTATTCAAAGTTACGCGCGCTTCGATTAGCACGTGATAAGACAAAAACACGGGAATCAACTCGACCCGCTTCTTGTTTAGGGACATTTTGGCGTAAACCTTCAACGTAAACCTCATCCACTTGACCAGCAACCAGTGCCATTGTGAGATCCCATTTTGAAGCGATTACCCTATCATTTCGTTCATCTGGAGAAAGATAATCAGAAAAGATGACAAAGCTAAACAGGTCATGAGGTGTTTGAATTTCATAAATCGCCGTTCCATAGCCTTCATCATTTAAAGACATGGTCGTCATATTTATCTGCCAACGCTCGCGCATCACATGGCGAACCAATATACGCATAAAACTTAATCGGCTTTGATGCATAGCTCCCAATCGTTCCAAATCCATAACCTGGTCGATAGGCCTAAGTGGCAAGGCATTATTTCCTCTTAACGAGGAGTCAATCGCGGCGGGCGTGGTCATGACAAACACTCTCTTATTTTAGTCATTGAAAATTGTCTTCCTAGTGAATAGACATTCATGTTCACTTGATGGTCTCATCATTGATCATGCGCCCTCTCCCATCAAATCAAAAAGCTATATCATTAGATAAGCTTTTCTAATCAAAACACCTCCAGCCATTACTTTTACTAGCTTTCCTCCATTTATAAAAAAGTGAGCTCTTTTCAATTCTTTGACCAATATCAAACAAGTCTAGCCAATTAGTGCTTTGCCTTACTCAAAATAAAATCAACAAGGGCACTCGCAGCAGGTGATAAAGACTTATTATTAAGCTGTACTAAACCAATTTTACGCACCACAAAAGGTGTATCTAGCGGAATAAAGCACAAAGTCGAGCTCTCTTTCGGGAAAGCATATCGAGGTAAAGTGGTAATCCCAACACCCGCTTCAAGCATGGCAATTAAAGAAATCATATTAGAAATATAGAACTGGGAGCGGCCAAGTAAAGGGCTTGCTTCACTATCTTCTAGTAAGCGTGAAGTACCATTACTAATAAATCTATGCTCTAAAAGCGTTCTCCAATGAATCCCTTTAAGCTCAGCTAAAGGGTGATCTTTAGGGCATACGACACCTATTTGATCTTCCCAAATTCCATGAAAGGTTTTATCTGGGTGCTCTTCCTCATGAAATAAACTGGCAATACCAAAATCTACCTGCTGGTTTTCCACCATTTTAAGAACAGCATCAGAGTTATCGTCAAAAAAACTCACATTCAATTCAGTCGCATCTGCCACAAATTCAAGTAATAACTCAGGTAACACTTGGCTTGCTATAGAAGGAACAGAAGCTAATCGGATATGCCCCGCTTTATGGTCAGCCATTAGCATCATATCTTGTGCAATTCGATCATGATGAGCAATAAGTTCTTTTGCCTTAGGTAAAAACAATTCACCAAATGGTGTCAACTCAGCTTTGGCAGACTTGGTTTTACGCTTTTCAAAAACCGATTCCCCTAATTTACTTTCCAAATCTTTTATCGATAAAGAAATCGCAGGCTGGGTTCTATGGGCCCGCTCAGCCGCAACATGAAAGCCTTTAAGCTCAGCAACCCAAACAAAATGGCGTAACTGAGTAATTTTAAGTTCTGGCATCATAATAAAAAAACCTTATCACTTAATATTAATTATTAATTTTTATTATTAAAGCATGGGGACTAATATGATGCCAATACCACATAGGAGTAGATCATGTCCGATTCAGTTTTTCGTAATTACATCGCCGGCGAATGGGTTGATGGAAACAAAAGTAATATAGATAACATTAGCCCAGCTGATACCAAAGATAACATTGGTACTTATGCTCAAGCAGATAAAGCGCAAACACTTGCAGCGATTGAAGCGGCTAAGCAAGGTCAAGCTGAATGGGAAAAAAGCGGTTTAGAACAAAGATACTCTGTCTTGATGGCTATTGGTGATGAGCTAATTGCACGTAAAGACGAGCTAGGTGAATTGCTAGCCCGTGAAGAAGGTAAAACATTAGCAGAAGGCACTGGTGAGACTTACCGTTCAGGTCAGTTCTTTCACTATTATGCTGCTGAAGTACTTCGTCAAATGGGCGAAACAGCTGACTCAGTTCGTCCAGGTGTTGAAATCGAAACTCGCCGCGAACCAGTTGGGGTGGTAGGTATCATCACACCTTGGAACTTCCCAACGGCAACAGGTGCTTGGAAAATTGCACCAGCACTTGCATATGGTAACTCAGTTGTTTGGAAACCTGCTAACCAAGTACCAGCAAGCGCTTGGGCTTTGACTGAAATCATTTCTCGCCAAGGTCTTCCTGCCGGCACAGTAAACCTAGTAATGGGTCCTGGTGCTGAAGTAGGCGATACGCTGATTCACTCAAAAGATATCAATGCACTGACTTTCACCGGTTCTTTAGAAACTGGCCGTAAAGTCGCTGTTGCAACGGCTGCAAACCTAATCAAATGCCAACTAGAAATGGGCAGTAAAAATGCACTGATCGTTCTAGACGATGCAGACATTGATAATGCGGTTGAATGCGCTGTTGGCGGTGCTTACGGTGGTACAGGTCAAAAATGTACAGCCTCTTCACGTCTAATCGTAACAGAAGGTATCCACGACGAATTCGTTGCAAAAATGATTGAACGCATGAAGAAATTGGTTGTGGGTCACCCGCTTAAAGAAGGTGTTCACATTGGTGCGGTTGCGGATGCACGTCAAATGGAACAAAACCTATCTTACCTTGAGCTTGCTAAGAAAGAAGGCGGCGAATTGGCATACGGTGGTGAAGTACTGACAGAAGAAGCAGATGGTTACTACATGCAACCAGCGCTTTTCACTAACACAACAAACCAGATGACAATCAACCGTGAAGAAGCTTTCGCGCCAATCGCTTGCATCATCAAGGTGGCTGATTACGCAGAAGCACTAGACACACTAAATGATACAAACTTTGGTCTAACAGGTGGTATTTGCACAACTTCTCTTAAATACGCTAACGACTTCAAACGCAATGCTAAAACGGGTTGCGCCATGATCAACTTGCCAACCGCAGGTACGGATTACCACGTGCCATTTGGCGGACGTAAAGATTCAAGCTTTGGTCCACGTGAGCAAGGAACTTACGCAAAAGAGTTCTACACCGTGGTTAAAACCACTTATATGCGCGCATAACAAAGGGCTGAATCATGCATCAGGATCTTATCGTCATAGATGGTTTGCAATACTCAAATTGGGACAGAAACATCTTCTTACAGCTTAAAGAAGGTGGTGTCACCATGGTACATGCGACCATTGTTTACCATGAACAAATTCGCGAAACCCTATTGCGTATTGGTGAATGGAATACTCATTTTGAGCGTAACCCTGACCTAATTATGCCGGTTCGCTGTGCTGATGATATTCGAATCGCTAAACAAACAGGCCGTGTCGGCATTATGTTTGGTGCTCAGAATTGCTCACCGATTGAAGACGACATTGCCATGATCGAGATAATGCGCGAGCTAAATCTTATGATCATGCAACTCACTTATAACAACCAAAGTCTGCTGGCTTGCGGTTGTTATGAGGCAGTCGATAGCGGTGTTACCCGCTTTGGTAAACAAGCAATCAAGGAAATGAACCGGGTTGGCATGATAGTCGACATGAGTCATAGCGGCGAACGCAGCACCCTTGATGCGATAGAAATATCAGAGCGCCCAATTGTGATTTCTCACGCTAATCCACTGAGCTTTCATGACGCAAAACGCAACAAGTCAGATCTAGTTCTTAAAAACCTTGCCGAATCAGGTGGGTTATTAGGCTTCAGTTTATATCCATTCCACCTTAAGAATGGCTCAGACTGCCGACTTGATGAATTCTGCGACATGATAGCTAACACAGCGGATTTAATGGGCATTGACAATATTGGTATAGGGACTGATTTATGCCAGCAACAGCCACTTTCTATTCTTGAATGGATGCGAAATGGTCGCTGGTCAAAAACGAAGGATTACGGAGAAGGGTCTAAATCCAATGCGGATTGGCCTGAACCACTCACTTGGTTTAGGGATAGCCGAGATTTCCCAAATCTCACTAAAGGCCTGATTGATCGAGGCTTTAACCAAACTGAGGTAGCAAAAATAATGGGCCAAAACTGGTTACGATTCTTCGACGAAGGATTAACACCCCAAGGCTCATAAAGGTAACCCAAGTTATCGAACATCACATGCTGTGTTCGATAACACCGGATAATTCCAATAAATATAAAAAATAAATATCCTTCAGGAGACTACCATGAGTAGAGTTTCTCAC
Organism: Marinomonas sp. MED121; assembly: GCF_000153025.1. Lineage (GTDB taxonomy): Bacteria > Pseudomonadota > Gammaproteobacteria > Pseudomonadales > Marinomonadaceae > Marinomonas. The sequence continues at coordinate 720,853 of NZ_CH672430.1, read as the reverse complement.
GACGGCTTACAGCCAAATCAAGCTAGCAAGGGCACTGGTTTATTAGCAGGGGTCGACCTACCCGTGTTTTTCATCAGTGGCGGTGGTTTAGCACTCTTCGTAATTGCAGCACTATATGACATCACTATGGTATCGGCTTGGGTAAATTCAGCCTTTGCTGTTTCCACCAAATTATTTGGTGCTTACTGGCAAGTATTGTTGTTGTTGACCTTCATTATCGGCTTATTTCTAGCCATTGGCCGTTCTGGTGCAGTGGTACTTGGCGGTATCAAAACCCCTGAGATTTCCACCTTTAAGTGGATCTCAATCATCATGTGTACCCTACTTGCCGGTGGCGGTGTATTTTGGGCAGCCGCAGAGCCTATGGCTCACTTTACCTCTGCACCACCATTATTTGGTGAAGCAGAAGGTGCGCAAGCGGCTTACAACGCATTAGCACAAAGCTTTATGCACTGGGGTTTTCTCGCATGGGCAATCTTGGGTAGCTTAACCGGTATCGTTTTCATGTACCTACACTATGAAAAAGGTTTACCGCTTAAGCCAAGAACTTTGCTTTACCCTGTGTTTGGTGACAAGGTAATGACAGGACCATTCGGCGCTATCGTTGATGCAAGTTGTGTACTTGCTGTAGTCGCCGGAACCGTTGGCCCAATCGGTTTCCTAGGCCTACAGGTTAGCTTTGGTTTAGAAAAACTATTTGGTATTCCTGATACCTACACCACTCAGCTTGTTATCCTACTTTCTTTGATTGGTATCTATACCCTTTCAGCGGTAAGTGGTGTGACTAAAGGCATTCAGATTCTAAGTCGTGCCAACGTGATTCTTGCTGTTGTTCTGATCGCTTTCATTCTCTTGTTTGGACCCACTGCTTTCATCATTGATAGTTACCTACATTCTTTTGGTATCTACCTTGATAAGTTCATCCCAATGGCAACCTTCCGTGCAAGTCCTGGTTGGTTAGACTGGTGGACAGTATTCTTCTGGGGCTGGTTCCTAGGTTACGGTCCGCTTATGGCCATGTTTGTTGCACGTATTTCACGTGGTCGTACTATTCGTCAAATGGTGCTATTGATCTCAGTGGTTGCGCCAATCATCACAACATTCTGGTTCACCATCGTTGGTGGTAGTGGTTTAGCCTTTGAAATTGCAAACCCAGGTGTTATCTCTGAACCTTTTACAGGTTTCAACCTACCAGCAGCACTATTGGCTATCACAGAACAGTTGCCGATGGGCTTCATGATCTCTGTCTTGTTCCTGATTTTGACGACTATCTTTGTAGCAACAACAGGTGACTCTATGACCTATGCCGTATCCATGGTTATGACAGGTACGGACCAACCACAGAGTTCTATCCGTGTGTTTTGGGGCATCATGATGGGTGTTGTTGCAGCGCTACTTATCTCGATTGGTTCTGGTGGTATTTCTGCCTTGCAATCTTTCATTGTGATTACAGCCGTACCGGTTTCTTTGGTACTACTACCGTCACTTTGGACTGCACCACAAATTGCGAAGAAGATGGCAGACGAACAAGGTTTATAGCCTATTAGCTAATTATGAGAGCCTAGCCTTGCCCTTTGGGTAGGGCAATAACAAGCACAGCAATGAATAGAAGGGAGCCTCGGCTCCCTTTCTAGGTGCAAACTCTGCAGTTTTCAGAGTTCACTATTTATTGAAAACACATAGGACACACCAAGACCATGGCTCAGCCAATCAAAACCCCCGTTAAAACAGACCTTTTCGCATCAAAAGCACCACTTGAATGGGCAGTCATTGCTAACGGGCAACTATCGACAGCTCAAATTCCAATAGATCAAGAAGGTAAAGTCGTTGAAGGCGGTATCGAAGCTCAAGCACGCCAAACAATGGACAACCTAAAGCACACGATAGAAGCAGCTGAATTGACGATGGACCATGTCACTCAAGTACTTATCTATGTTACCGATAGATCTCAACTTCCAGTATTTAACAAGGTTTATGCGGAGTACTTTACAGCACCTTACCCAAACCGTGCAGCCATGATAGTGGCAGGTTTAGCAAGAGAAGAGATGTTATGTGAAGTGGTGGCCTACGCGGTGACATCTCAGTCATAAAAACACTGATATTGAAACACATTCTAATTTAAACGCGTTCTTTTAATGGCAAGTCCAACTCCCTCGATTTTCAATGGATTCTACACTCCCTATCCCCATTGATAAATTAACTGGACTTGCTTTTTTTTTACCTCCCATAAACCAAATACGTCAGTAACTAAAAGTTATACGACACACCTATTGTCAAACACTCAAGAGATAGGCATGCTGCCTCATTTTTGCTGATATAACGTATAAGTTGATATTTTCAGGACAGTATTTTGCAGGTAGCAAGCGCCCACACTAAGCCCCGTTCGCTGATTTTGATTAGCCTAATCTTGACGGCCTGTAGCGCCGTAACCCATGGCTTTAGCATGTTTTTGTATTCTGCCCTTTTACCCGAAGTAAGAGACTTATTTCAGCTTAGCTATAGCACGGCGTCTTTCATCTCAGCCCTACTTTTTATTGCCTATATGCTGACCTCATTGATCAGTGGCGTACTCCTGACAAAACTAGGCGGCTATAAACTCTTCTTATTCACCATAGGGATTAGCCCTGTCTTACTCGCATTAGCCGTACTCTCTCCTTGGGCATTAGGCTTCGCCATTTGCCTTGCTTTTGTATCAGGTTGTGCTGTTGCTAACTGGAACGCCATTGTTGCCCTATCAAGCGATATCATTCCGCTTAAGTTTCGAAACCGTATTTTAGGATTAGCCTCATCTGGCGCGGCTTTTGCCATTACTTTAAACGGCATTTTAATCGCCTTATTTTTACCTGAGTTGAGCCTGCAAGTTTTTTGGTTTGTATGCGCTGCTATCACAGCCGCCATTGCGCTTTTATCCTTTATCTACCTGCCTAAACCAAAAGAAGAAGCCCAAGAGCAAAGCTATCAAAAGCCAAGTATCAACCCAAAAACCATTCTTAAATCTCACCCTGTTGCCCTACAAGCCGTGCTTTTAAGTGCCTTTATTGGCTTTATTTCAGGGCCTTTTTTAACCTTTTTATCACCTTTTATTGTGGATGTACTCAAAGGGGATTCAAGTCAGACTGGGTCGATTTGGACCATGATAGGCGTGGCAGGCATAGTCGGTGGCATTATCATAGGCGCACTTGCAGATAAGTTTGGCATTATCCAAGTGATTAAACTCACCTTACTAAGCTTTGCGGCCTGCATACTTCTCTTATTGTGGGACGCCAAACTTTGGATACTCTGGGCTTGTGCCAGCATTTTTGCTTTCTTGTACTTTCCTGTCTGGGGGTTAATCGCCAGCCACATTAGCAATTATGTCGATAGTAAACAGAGCGCCCTTATCGTCAGCTTAGGCATGGTAGGATACGGCTGCGGTAACGCTTTCGCCAGCAGCCTTTGTGGCATATTACTCGATATCAGCACTCAATATGACAACATCAGCGGCTTCACACTCGTCTACTCTTGGGTACTCGCCTCCGCCTGTCTTGCTGCACTTTGGTGCCAGAGCATGCAAAAACAAAAGCTTAAGAGTCAATAAAAGCAACTTGATCACATCACTTGGCTTAGTCCAACTCACTTAGCTCTAAGGCACTTTCCCAGCTACGGATAAAGCGGCTTTGTTTGGCATGATCTCGGCCAACAAGGAGCTGCTGGTCTAATTCAATAATGCGGGTGGGGTGTGAGCGTTTAGCACTGATATCTGTCGCTTGGCTCGCGTCTCCAATGGGGAATAGCAGGTTCTTATCCAGCATTAGATTTTGCGCTTTTTCTGAAAGCAGAAAATCAATAAAAATACCTGCATCTTCTGCGTTAGGGGCAAGTTTAGGGATGAGGGCTGAACGCATCATAAGTAGGGTGTAATCACTGGGCATTATCATAGTAAGTCTTGGATCACCCAAAGCACGTTTATGGGCATATGAGCCCACAAGGTTATAACCTAACAGCAAATCTCCTGCTGCCACATCATCAATCATGGCACTGGTACAACAATACGTTTGCACTTGATGACTGCCAAAGGCTTCAATTAAGCGCCCCCATGTCGCATCGGCTTGGCGCGCATCTTGGCTTGCTAATAAATAGCCGACACCACTTGTACGAATATCATAGGTGCCAATTTTGCCCTGAAAAGCTTGGCTATACTGACGCATAATTTTTAATAGATCTAAACGGTTATCAGGTAACTCATCGCCAGGAAATAGCGTTTGGTTTACCAGCATTACGACAGGTTCTAAAGAAAATGCAAAGATTTGGCTGCGCCATTTGGCCATATCAGGTAGCGCTTGTGTCATGCTTGATTGATATGTTTTAGCCAGCCCCTCGTTCACGAGTTTCAGTTGAAGGTCCATAGCACTACTCACGATCAAGCTCGCTTTGGGTCTGTCTTTTTCCGCAATCACCTTATGGTATAACTCAAGTGAGTTCACATCATGATAAGCTAATTTGGTACTGGGGTGATTTTCAACAAATGCCTTTAACAAGGGCTCGAAGGCATCTAGATCCACGGTGGAATAGATGTTTAAAGTACGCTGTTCTTGAAAAAAGTTAGCGCCTTCATTTAGGTTATTATCATATTGATAAACAACAGGATTCGCTTGTATCCCCCATGAATACCAACAAATAATACCTAAAATTAATCGCACTAAGTTCTTCATAGCTCGGTCTCATTATTAATAAACAAAGGGAAGTCCACACTGATAGTGGCACCACTTGGTTGAGTGTCGCTTATCTTGATATGGGCTCTATGCCTATCTGTGATTTCTTTTACCATAGCAAGGCCAACACCCGTACCTGATATTTCATAATTAGCCCGATAAAAACGTTCAAAAACACGATTTTTCTTGTCATCTGCAATACCGTCACCATAATCAATCACACTCAATATCACTGAACGACCATCTTGTCTGATGTGTATTTCTACCATTTTGGCTTTATCATCAGTAACGGCTTTAATTGCACTATAACGCACTGCATTATCTACTAGGTTATTCAGCATTTGCTGCAATGAAAACGCCTCCCCAAGAATGAAAACTTCCGTTTCTGTTGATTCAAATGACAGATGAATACCTTGCCTTAATGCTGATACCGCCTGCGCCATGCAAGACTGTTTAATCAGTTCAACCAGATCCAATGGCACGAGTCGCTGGGTTTGAAGACGATGAGAAACGACCGCTTGATTCAGTAAAATGGTCACCGTCTCACTCAAGGTTTCACTTTGTTGCACTATTTGCTCTAAAGCTTCTTGCTGTCTTTCTGGGGTGGTTTGATCTCGTGCATTTTCAGCCAATGCTTTAAGACTTGCCAAGGGTGTACGCAATTGATGGGCTGATTCGGCCGTATAATTTTCTAGTTGCTCTAAGTTTTTATGTAAACGAGCCATAAAGTGGTTAAGCGCCACTTTAAGTTGATAGGTTTCTTTTGGGGTATCTAACTTAATGGGGGTAAGGTCCCCTGGCTGGCGCTCTTCCAATAACTCTTCAATACGATGTAAGGGATTTAAGACTAAATGACTGCCTAAAATAATCAGTAAAACCGCCACAATCGCAATCAGCAAAATCACTTGAACCGCTCGGGTGGTAATCGATGAAGCCATGGCATCTCTTGAAAGGCGAGTTTGGGCTAATAGGATTGTCACAGTGCCTTGAATATTAGCCTTGGTAACGGCTCTTTCTAACCAGACAATTCGTATAGGCTCACCCGAAAAATTTTGATTATAAAAATGAGGTTTTCCCAATTCAGCTTGTGCAGGTGGTGAGCTCATCAGCCTTTTATTGCCTGTGATATAGCCTTCTGAAGAACTTTCAACGCGATAAAAAATTCTATCTTCATTGGCTTGGGCTAAAGTAGAAAACGCCGACCAAGGGATATCAATAGAAAGCCTGCCCTCTTCTACTAAGATGTTTTCATCCATTTGCCAGAGCGCACTTAACAAGAGCCTATCATAGGATAAATCAGCTAAGCGTTGGCTGTAATTAAAAACAAGATTAATTGCAATCAAGGCAATGACAGCAATAATGCCCGAGCCTGCAAGAATAAATCGCTTTCTCAGCGAAGGTGCTTTATTTAACTCTAGGGCTTCAATGTCAGCCAAATTAGCTGATCTCTGCCACATACCCAAGCCCCCTCAGTGTGCTAATAGTGAGCGAGCTATCCACCAACTTCTTCCGTAAACGGCCCACATAAAGCTCAATCGCATTGGGTCCAGGGGTTTCATCAAAGTTAAACAAGTGTTCAGTGATCTCATCTTTACTCAAGACTCGCCCAAGATGGCCCAGAAATATTTCCAGTAAGCGAAACTCACGATTAGTAATTGATTGAATCTCACCTTTTACCATAACCTGTCGAGCATCACGATTAATCGTCAGATTACCATGCTCAGTCACGTTAGCAGCATAACCATGATGACGTCTTAACAGTGCCCGACAACGTGCCTCTAACTCTCTAAAGTTAAAAGGTTTAGTTAAATAATCGTCTGCCCCCGCATCTAACAAAATCACCCTATCGTCCATTTGATCTCTTGCGGTGAGAATCAAGACTGGGGTTTCATTGGCTCTGGCCCTTAGTTGTTTGAGAATTTGTAAACCAGACATACCAGGAAGGTTAAGGTCCAAAATAATGAGATCCAAAGTTTGATATTTCAGTATCTCATTTGCTTGCTCACCATTTGTCACTAAGTCAGCACCATGGCCTAAGCTGGCAAGTCGATCACAAATGGCTTGCCCTAAGACTTGAGTATCTTCAACAACCAATACACGCATAAACTTACTCTCTTGCTAGTCTTATTTTTATAATTAGCTGATTTCTATTACTATTTTCTAACTTTCAATCGACGTTTTAATCCTTTTTAAACGCAAAAATTCGGAGCAGATAAGCTGCTCCGAATTTATTTCTACGCTATTGCTTAACTAAATCAAATCTTTATTCTGTCGCTGTTTTTGATTTAGCCATTTTAGCTCTCACAATTGGCCCTATAATTACTGGCAATAACAAACCCATAATTGCAACTGTCCAAAGTCCTATACTCAAACCACTGTTAAACAATACACCCCAATCACCATCGGATAATACTAAGGCATGACGAAGGCTTTTCTCCATTTCAGGTCCAAGCAACATGCCCAAGATGACAGGAACAAGCGGTACATCAACCTTACGTAAAATGTAGCCGATTACACCGAATCCAACCATAAAATACAGATCCAATGCACTGTGGCTGACAGAATAAATCCCCACAGATGCCACTAAAGTCACTATTGGCATAAGATATTTTGGCGGCACGCTAAGTAGCTTAACAAAGATACCTATCATAGGAATATTCAGTAAAAGCAACACTAGGTTACCGACAAATAAAGCGGCAATGACACCCCAAACAAGGTCCGCATTTTGGGTAAACAACATAGGACCAGGTGTCACGTTTAGTGAGATAAGCATGGCAAGCAATACTGCTGTCGTACCACTGCCTGGCACACCCAATGTCAACATAGGTACTAATGCACCCGATGCCGCACCGTTATTACCTGCTTCAGGCGCAGCGATACCTCTAGCATCACCCTGACCAAAAGTACCTTTATCACCTACTACTTTCTTTTCTAGGGTATAACTAATAAAGCTACCTAAAGAAGCACCCGCACCCGGTAGAACACCCGAGACAAAACCAAGTAATGCACCGCGAAAAGAAGTCGGTAATACAGCGATAATATCACCCATGGTTAATTTAAGTTTATTAACCGTCACCTTCTTAAGCCCTTCACCTGCATGCTTTTCAATGAAAAAGAGTAATTCACTGATAGCGAACAAACCTACAATCGCAATAATGAAGTCAACACCTTCAAACAACTCTAAGATGTTATAGGTATAACGCTGTACACCACTTGAGATATCAATACCGACAGACGCTATCATCAAACCTAACGCAGCAGCCATTAGGGTCTTAAACTGGTTTTTACCGGTAATACCACCCAAAGTCGCAAAGGCTAATGCAAATAAAGCAAAATACTCAGAAGGACCAAATTTTAAGGCGAAATTTGCCAGGATTGGCGCAAGAATCACAAGACCAATGGTGGCAATAAAGCTACCAATAAAAGAGGCAATTGCAGAGATAGCCAGCGCTTCAGCGGCTTTACCTTTTAGTGCCATTGGATAACCATCAATACAGGTCATCATGGCAGGCTCATCCCCAGGAATATTTAGCAAGATGGAGGAGATACGACCACCATACATGGCACCAGCATACACTGAGGTTAACAAGATCAAAGAAGAGGTTGGCGATAATCCAAGGCTAAATGCCAGCGGAATAAGAATCGCAACACCATTAGCAGGCCCAAGACCAGGCAAAGCACCAATTAATGTTCCTAAAATAGCACCAATAATGGCGAACATAATGCTTTCTGGGGTTAAAGCAACAGCAAAACCCTGCATTAAAAAACTTAAGGTTTCCATAATTAAAACTCCAATAAACCAAGAGGCAGTGCTAGCTCCAACACATTATTAAAAATCAAGAAAATTGATACGGAGCTACTCACACCAATAATTAGGCTCATCTTTATGCTTGCTCCCATGCGCCAAGCTAAATAACTCACAATGGCAACTGCAGCTGGAATAAAGCCAAGTGGCTCAATAGCCCAAGCAAATATCATGATAGCGACAACGACACTGATTAGCTCAAGCAACATAGGCAAAACAGGCCAAGCTTCATCAGGGTCAGGCTTTAGCATCATGTAAATGGCACTGGCTCCAAGAAAGAAGGAAAGGATAATAGGAAAGGTTTCAGGGCCAACACTTTCTTCACCACCAAATGGTTCAGGAAACTGAGCGGCTTCCCATCCATAAACTACGGCTAGAATTAGCATCAACATGCCAAATACACGATCGTTTAAGCGCATGATTGTGCTCCAAAAATAAATTGATCAAGGGTAACGAGTTAAATAAGGATTAGCTTATTTAAAATATAGCGGATAGTTTCAAATCTAATAAAAAAGGCTGGGTAGTGTTAACTACCCAACCAAAGACCTCGAGGAGGTTATTTAATTAGACCGATATCCTGAGAAAGAATGCGAATATCCAGTGTTTGGTTTTTCACAAACTGGGTAAATTCTGCACCGGTTTTGTGGAATGGCATCAAACCATTTTTAGCCATAATATCTTTCCACTCTTGGGTTTGATAAAGCTCATCAATAGTATTTACCCACCAGTCATAAGAATCATTACCGGCATCACCAGGTACATAGAATCCACGCCAGTTAGGAGCGACTGAGCTAACGCCTTGCTCTAGCGCGGTCGGGATATTGTTTAAAGGAGCAGGTAAGCGTTCTTCTGATAAAACAGCAACAACACGAATATCACCCGAATCTAAAAAGCCTTTCACTTCTGAAATATCACCCGTGAAAGCATCGATGTGACCACCTACTACTTGAACGAGCGCTTCACTACCACCGTTAAAAGACAAGTATTTAATCTTAGGTAACTTGGTTACGTTTGCTTCTTTTGCAGTAATCAGAACTTTTAAATGATCCCAACCACCTGACGCACTACCACCTGCAAATTTAACGGAGTTAGGATCTTTACGAAGATCATCCATCATCTGATTTAGATTTTGATATTTAGAATCAGTTGCAACCGCAATAATGCCGTAATCAGCACCTAAGGTACCGACCCATTTAACTTGATCAGAGTTCATACCAGGGAACTGACCTTGCGCTAAACGTGTCGTTGTTGCAGTACTTGCAGCGACGATCAGGCCATCATCTTTTGAGCGCTTACTGACAGTGTGAGCAAAAGCAACACCACCGCCCGCACCACTCATATTAACCGTTTGCACATTACCTTTGATGTAACTTAAGTCCACCAAGGCTTTACCCACACTACGACATGTAAAGTCCCAACCACCACCTGGGTTTGCAGGTGCAATACATTCAGCAGTACGAGCTGGCTCATAAGCTTGAGCACTTGATACAAGCGCCATTAACCCTGTTGCCATAACAGATTTTAGGGCGATAGTTTTGAATGAGTTGTTGATTTTCATATTCTAATTCCAATTGTTATTTTTGTATTATGAATTTTTTTTGGGCCTTTCCTTTTGCTCAAAGAAACTCGACTAATTAAATCTAGCACACCAAACTGTCGCCAACCTGTCAGCAAAGTCGAAAGTCAATTTTTGCCTATTTTTCACCCAAGTATCCGCCTTTTAAATACCCTTATTCTTCAGTATTAATAGCCTATCCCGCAAAAAATCGATTACTTCAAACACCAGTAATAACATGGCTTTCCTCTGTCATAACCTACTAAAAAACGCCCCATCGCACCCTTAGCTCGACAAGCACGCCAATCAGATCAAATATATTTTTTAAGTCGAGAAACGGTTAACGTGATTCTTTTAAGATGATCCGTTTAAGATGATTTATTACAAATGGTTTAACAAGAGAGCTTTAACAAGAAGGCTTTAATAAGAGAGTTTAACAAGAGCTTGAAAAGGAGAGCTATCAAGAGACTGATAATAATGAAAGCCGTTAAATAGACTGTCAGAACTCTTATTTTAAGACGGGACTCTTATTTTAAGACGGGATTCTTATTTTAAGACGGGACTCTTATTTCAAGACAGGATACTTTAAACAAAAAAAGGCGATCTAACTAACTTAGATCGCCTTTTTAAAATTTTGTGTAATAGTAAATTTTCTTTAGACAGCGTATGCCAAGCTATCCATCATGCGCATTTCATCTTGGGTTTGCTTAACAATACGTTTCGCACATTGGCCACAAGATCCACATTCAGACGCAACACCCATAGACTTACGAATATCACGCAGACTAGCGCCCGCTTCAACCGCGCTTTGAATTTCTTTTTGGGTAATCCCTTTGCAAATACAAACGTACATAAGAAACAATCTCATTACTATTCAATCTGAAATAGAGTTTAGTAGTAATGAGAACGATTTACAACAATATTTGATAAATATTCTCATTTATATTTGCAAATTATTTATACCTATCCCTTCCATACATTTTAATTATCACTTAGACGTTAAGAAATAGCAGTTACGAAAACTGCTTTGGGCGCTTCTGTAAATAAGTTTCCAATTGTGCCATGCCTGTTGGTAAATCTACCTTAACACCAAGATCTCGCATACTACTCCCAAAGGCATGCAAGGCTCTAAAGAGATTATGTTCTCGACACTGCTCTCCCATTTGACCAATCCTAACAACAGGCTGGCCAAAAGAACCCGCGATTTCAACACGATACTTATGTGAAATATGATGACAAATATCCGTCGCAGTTAGCCCCTCTGGGATACAAATACCAATGACAGAGTTAAGGCGAGAATGCTCAGGCACAAACAATTCAAGCCCCATGGACTGAATCCCTTCTTGTAGGGCTTTGGAACATTTAAGGTGGCGATTAAATCTTGCTTCTAAGGTTTCTTCACACACAAGTTTAAGCGCTTCATGCAAGGCCATAATGCCAGAGACAGGCGCGGTATAATGATAACCGTCTTTGTGCCAAAAATTGGTCGCAAGTTTTGCATCTAAACACCATTGCACAACTTGGCTCTCTCTTTCCTGAATACGTTGCCAAGCTCTCTCAGAGAAGGCTAACAAAGACACTCCAGGGATAGAGGACAAACCTTTTTGGCCACCAGTAATCACAGCATCAATTTGCCATTCGTCCATTTTCAACGGCATAGTACTTAAGGTGCATACTGCATCAACAACCACTAAACAGTGATATTCTTTGGCAATTCGGGCAATCTCTTTTAAGTGGATATTACACACTGTATTAGAGGTTTCACCTTGAACCAGAGTGATTACTTTTGGAGCATGCAACAAGATTGCTTCTCTAATTAAACTGGGATCAGCTGCAGACTTCACATCGATCTCAAGTTCAATCACTTTCGCGCCAACACGTGCTGCCATTTGCGCCATGCGATTACTGAAAAAACCATTGCTAATACTCAAGACAGTATCACCAGCTTCAATCAAGTTTGCCGCCGCCATTTCCATTGCAGCAGAACCAGGACCTGCTACCCCCATCACCCAAGGTGAGCGAGTTTGAAACACATATTGCGCCATCACTTTAACCTGCTCTATCACCTTTGCCATAGCGCCACCCAAATGATTTACCACCAAGGAATTTGCCCTGGCAACACGGGCGGGAATCGGCACAGGGCCAGCTCCCATCATTAATAGCGGTTCTTGGGGTAAGATATCATCAAGGGACATTAAACTAGGAGGGACAATCTTGAGCGAGTCGAGACTCATAATAAAACCTAAATACAAACTAAAGTGAAAAAAGAAGAGAGCCAGTTTAAAATTTTGTTTTTTTTAATTTAACGAAATTTTATTCGGCAATAATAGCGTATTCGACGTTATAATAAGAGATATCAACACCAATACAGTGCTTTATTCTTCAGTTAGTAGTTTTATAGGACTATCTCACCCTATTTTGACCAAATTGCCAGCATGACTTACTTCAATATCAGGCATTTAAAACACCTTATAAAACAGTATTTTATTATTAAGTTGAAAATTGGACTTTGTACTAGGGAGTCCCTTGGGTTTTATGGGATAATGTCACCATTAAACTCGATTAGGATTGAACAATGATAACCTGTGGTATTGAAATCAAAGGCAGCGATGCCATTTTATGTTTGCTGTCTAAAAAGGATGGCTTGTTTCAAATTGCAGACTGTCGCCAGACACGCGTCTCTTTAGTTAAATCAGAATTGAGTGAAAACCTGAAAAGCTTTCAATTCACCCTGAAAAAGCTGTTTGAAGACTATAAAGTAGAAGCAGTTACCATTCGTGAACGCCCAACAAAAGGTAAATTTGCAGGCGGCTCAGTCGGTTTTAAAATGGAGTCTGCAATTCAGTTAATAGACACGGTAACCGTTAACTTAATCACCAGTGCTGAAATGAAAGCTAGAATCAAATATTCACCTATGCCTATTCCCTTTTCAGCAACGGGATTAAAAGCGTTTCAAGAAGGTGCTTTTAGTACCGCATATGCCTCTCTTTGCCCAGAAGCACCAAAAGAAGACTAATCTAATTGAGCTTGATGAGACTGAGCGTAATTAAACAGCCATCAAGCTCAAGCTTGCTTCCCTTTTTGCAATAAGACCAACATCACGCCTCCTAGTACCATCAAGGTTGCAACAATAAAATTCAACTCAATGGCCTCACCTAAAAAAGCGACACCCATGGCGGTTGCAATCACAGGCACAAGCAACTGACTCACCGACGCCAAGGTCGCATTTAATACTTTTACGACCTGATACCAGATGGCATACCCGACACCTGATGTTAGTGCCCCCGAAGTCAGCGCAAGGTAAATACCTTTATTCTCAATAAAGAATGAGTCTGTACCAGATAACAGCAAACTCAAAAACAAGAGCACAAGCGCAAAAGGTAAAGACCAAATAAAGTTACGCGCGGTTTTAGTTAAAGCAGAGTCCTTCTCTGGATTCACCTGCTTCGCTTCTAGACTATATACTCCCCAAGCAACACCCGCGGCTGTCATTAATATAAAGCCGACTAAGCTAGGTGAAGATAAAGTGGGTAAAAGCAGATAAATAAAACCACTAAAGCTAATCAATATACCCACCCACTGCACTAAGCTAGGTCTATCACCTTTGATAATATTCAGACCAATCATACTAATTTGCACTGCTGCAAATAATATTAGCGCCCCTATGCCTGTTTCTAGAGATAAATAGGCATAAGAGAAACCCGCCGCATAAATGAATAGCCAGAAAGGCCCTGAAAGGTTTTTTAAACGTGACATTCCCGTTAGTGCTTGATGGTTTAGCTTAAACAAGGCTCGAACCGGCTTAGCTTCAAATACCCAATATAAAAATAATAAGGTGATAGCACCTGACATCAAACGTATTAAGGTAAAACTTAACGCATCAATTTGCTGTCCAGCGAGCGCCCAACGACATAAGAGAGAGTTACCAGCGAAGGCAATTAAGGCCAAACTAGAAAGAAAAAACAGACGCAAGTTAAGCTTCATTTAATCGCCTTTTCATTAAACCAACAAAATTGAAATTCTCTGACAAGTGTTTCATATCCCAGTTCAATTTAATTTAGAATTCCTTCATGTTTGGTCTATTTTGAATTAGGTCAATCACAATAAGTTTTAATTTTTCTAACAATATCATTCGTATTTTTCACGCTTTTAGGCCGAAAAAAGCCATGTCTAAGGCATTATTTAATTTATTAACAATTTAGTAACTTTATAACACAATAGAGTTAAGACATTGATTTAAAATGAGATTACCGCTTCAATCACCATACGAAATTATGACTATATCCTTAGTTGATATACCTAATCTCCCCCTTAACTTTCATTTTTATGTACTATATGTCGGCGAATTTTTCGAACAGTTTTTTTTAGCGCAGTAATACGCTTACTCGCTAAAAAGGGAGCCAAAAGCTTCCTTACATTCATTTTACAATACTGCTTGTAAACGTTAGGGGAAAAAACATGTCAGATAATCAAACTATTTATTACACTTTGACGGATGAAGCACCGGCTCTTGCGACAGCGTCACTACTACCTATTCTTCGTTCTTTTACTAAAGAAGCGGGCATTGAGATAGAGCTTACCGATATCTCTTTAGCAGGTCGTATCATTTCTAGCTTTCCTGAAAAGCTAAACGATGGACAAAAAATCGTTGATGGCCTTAAATTTCTAGGCGAACTAACACTAAAAGAAGACGCTAACATTGTTAAGCTTCCTAACATTAGTGCTTCTCTACCTCAGCTAACGACCTGTATTGCAGAACTTCAAAGCCAAGGATTTGATGTTCCTAACTACCCTGAAGTTGCTAACTCTGATGAAGACAAAGATGTACAAGCACGTTACGCAAAAATCCTAGGCAGTGCGGTAAACCCGGTACTACGCCAAGGTAACTCTGACCGCCGTGCACCTTCTGCTGTTAAAGCCTCTGCTCGTAAAAACCCTCACTCTATGGGTGTATGGAGCAAATCCTCTCAAACTCACGCTGATTACATGCGCGATGGTGATTTCTTCTCTAGTGAGCAATCTATCACTAGCCAAGCGGCACAAGATGTTCGCCTTGAGTTCGTTTCTGGTGCAGGTGAAGTAAGCGTTAAAAAAGTACTGCCTCTGCAAGCAGGTGAAGTACTAGATAGCATGAACATGAGTAGCAAAAAGCTACGTGCTTTCTTTGAAGAGTCTCTAAATGACGCCAAAGAAAACAACATCATGTGGTCATTACACGTTAAAGCAACCATGATGAAGGTGTCTCACCCTATCGTATTCGGTCATGCGGTAACGGTTTTCTACAAAGAATTATTTGATAAATACGGTGAGCTTTTTGAAGAGCTTGGCGTTAACCCTAACAATGGTTTAGGCAGTGTTACCGACAAGATCAAATCACTTCCTCACTCTCAGCAAGAAGAAATTCTAGAAACAATCCACTCTTGCTATGAGCACAGACCAGAACTGGCTATGGTTGACTCTGTTCGTGGTATTACTAACCTTCACGTACCAAGTGATGTCATCGTTGATGCGTCTATGCCAGCAATGATACGTAGCTCAGGTATGATGTGGGGTCGTGACGGCAAGTTGAAAGACACTAAAGCCGTTATGCCTGAATCAACTTATGCGCGTATTTACCAAGAAACAATCAACTTCTGTAAAACAAATGGCGCGTTTGACCCAACCACTATGGGTACAGTACCAAACGTTGGCCTAATGGCTCAAAAAGCAGAAGAATACGGTTCTCACGATAAAACGTTTGAAATTGCAGAAGACGGCGTAATGCGTGTTGTTGATGCAAACGGCACAGTGTTAATGCAACACAATGTTGAGAAAGGTGATATCTGGCGTGCATGCCAAACGAAAGATGCGCCTATCCGTGACTGGGTGAAATTAGGTGTTACTCGTGCTCGTCAATCAAATACACCTGCTGTGTTCTGGTTAGACGAAGAACGTCCACATGATAACGAACTTCGTAAGAAGGTTGAACTTTACCTAAAAGATCACGACCTTGAAGGCTTAGATATTCGTATCATGTCTTACAACGAAGCCATTCGTTTCTCTATGGAGCGCATCAAGCGTGGCCTAGACACTATCTCAGTAACAGGTAACGTTCTACGTGATTACCTTACTGATTTATTCCCAATTCTTGAGCTAGGCACTTCTGCGAAAATGCTATCTGTTGTGCCTATGCTAGCTGGCGGCGGTATGTATGAAACTGGCGCGGGTGGTTCTGCTCCTAAGCACGTACAGCAGCTCGTTCAAGAAAACCACTTACGTTGGGATTCTCTAGGTGAGTTCTTGGCTGTGGCAGTTTCTCTAGAAGAGCTTGGCATTAAGAATGACAACGCTAAATCTAAAGTATTGGCAGCAACACTAGACCAAGCGACTGAGCGTCTATTGGATACTAACAAGTCACCATCTCGTAAAGCTGGCGAATTGGATAACCGTGGCAGCCACTTCTACCTAGCAATGTACTGGGCTGAAGCACTTGCAACACAAACTGATGATGCTGAACTTGCCACTAAGTTTGCAGCACTTGCCAAAACACTAAAATCAAATGAAGCGAAGATTGTTGCTGAGTTAAATGTTGTTCAAGGTAAGTCAGCAGGCCTTGAAGGCTACTACCACATGGACCTAGCTGAAGTCGCTAAAGTAATGCGCCCAAGTGCAACACTTAACGAAGCTCTTGCAGCACTTTAATCGCAACCCGTAATTAAAGCGTGAGTCCTTGTTATCTGAAAACCTTTAAATAAGGCTTTCAGATAACTCAAAAAGCCTAGGTTCTTATGTCCCTAGGCTTTTTTTTGTACTTTAAAGTCACCATAAACCATGATTTACACCCGTATGATTTACTCTAAAATGAGCAACTCTTTCATGGTTTAAACGCAGGTAGCAGTATGAGTAACCTTCTTTTTCCAACACCAGAACCAAGTACAATCGCCATTCAAAACAGTGATCAGGTCTTCCCTGTCAGACGCATTTATTGCATTGGTCGAAATTATGCCGACCATGCTATCGAAATGGGCCATGACCCAGATAAAGAACCTCCCTTTTTCTTTCAAAAGAACACAGACAACATTAATACTTCAGGCCAATTCCCCTACCCAAGTATGAGTCAAGATGTGCATTTTGAAATGGAGCTCGTCATAGCACTTCATCAAGGTGGAAAAAACATCCCCTTAGAAAACGCCCTTGATCATGTTTATGGCTATGCTTTAGGCCTAGATATGACACGCCGTGATTTACAAGGACAAATGAAAAAAATGGGCAGGCCTTGGGAAATCGGCAAAGCCTTTGAGCACTCCGCCCCAATCAGCAACATCTATCCTATAAATCAGGTAGGCCATTTAACACACGGCAATATTCAACTTAAGGTGAATGGTGAAAAGCGCCAGCAAGGGGATCTAAATCAAATGATTTGGAAAACGCCAGAGATGATTAGCTACTTATCCAAATATTACGAATTAGCACCTGGAGATCTCATTATGTCAGGCACACCTGCAGGTGTCGGAGCGATTCAAGTAGGGGATCAATTAGAAGGAGAAATTGAAGGGTTAGGAAAACTAGAGGTTTTAGTTGTTTAAGGAACCTGCGATTAAGTCACACCTCGCCATAAATCTAAGAGCTTTTATCCACACGCTGAGACGGTAAGACTTAGTCGCAGCGCCCCTAATCAAGTAATTAATTTCAAAAATAAAAGGTGCCATAAAAGCACCTTTTAAACATTTAGCTCTAGCCATCGTAAGGTTTAAACCTAGCGCTATTAAATCAAACCATCTAAGCCAGATTCAATACTTAAAACATCTTCAATTTCATCCAACATTTCTAGCCTTAAACCAGCAAGTTGCATCACTTTTTTGGGCATAAACACAATAACTTCATCTATTTCTCTTTGATGAAAAATGGCTGAATTAATATAATTAGCAAGATTCAAAATGGCACTTAAAGGCGAAGGCTCTTCAAAGTTATAAGGTCGTTTATATTGCTTAATTGCCATCCCTAACTCTTCTGGTAGTTTCCACATATCTAATAACGCCTTACCAGCATCTTGAGAGGTAAAGCCTAAACGCTCAATCTCAGCAGCGATTCGACTGGTGTTAGACTCTTGGACTAATGTTTGAATCGCTTTTGCTCTATTGGGCGCTGCCAAATGCAATAACAAGCGCCCTATGTTGTAAATCACCCCCGTTGTGAAGGCGACATCCGCTTGCACGGCTTCAGATCGTTGAGCCAGCCATTGAGCAATGGTCGCCACCATAAAGCAATCGCTCCAAAACTCCCTCATATTCAGCCCTTCAACAGCAGATACCGAATTCGCCATGCCTGAGGCAATCACTAAAGTATTGAGCTTTTTCATTCCCAATATCACCACAGCTTCATCTAGGGTAGAAACTTTACGCGTTAAACCAAAATGGGCTGAGTTTACCAAGCGCAAAATCTTTAATGAGAGAGTTTGGTCTTTCGCGACCTTAGCTGCAATCTGATCATAATCAGCCTCAGGATCACTTAAAGCTTGTATTAATTCACGCACTACTTCAGGTACATTTGGTAGTTTGTCGGTTTGTTTTAATAAATCACTAATTTCCATAAGAGCACCTTAAAACATCTAGGATTTATAAAGAAAATGCCTTTTAAGGGGTATGAGTTATCAAAGTAATAAGTTGTTCGCCACACAAGTAGTGCGTATTCACTCGTTAATGATTTGAATAAAAAGACATCAGTCAATTCAGATTAGTTAGTGATATAAAAAAGTTAAAGGTAAATCCTCAAAATTGAAAAATGCAGGACACTTTATGACTCAATCAGGCAACGCCCATTAACCTTAAGCCAGCCGTGGTTATGCTAGCAGATAAAATAACCAACAAAAATGAGGCTCTTTTATAGGCTAAAAAAGCGGCGACCAAAAAGCCCAGTAATCTGGCATAACCTGCAAACTCTCCCGCTTCAAATAAGGCGGCACCAATAGCAAGACTGAATAATAAGATACTGCTTAGTTCATCAGTTAGCCCTTGATAAGACTGAAGTTGACCAAATCTTGCGCGCATAAAAGGGCCCGCTAAACGGAGGGAATAAGTCCCTACGACTAATAGCCCTATGCCTAGTATTATTTCAACATTATCCATTCGCTTTTCTCCGTTTGACAAAGATCCCTAATAAAGCCACTAATGCAGGTATACCCAGAGGCAGAAAAGGCGTACTAGCAACACTAAGACAAGCCCCCGAGAGCGCACTTACCCACTTTTTATAGGTGTCGAATTTTGGTAAAACTAAAGCGATTAAAATAGCGGGAAACATAGCGTCTAAGCCCAACACTTTGGGGTCTTCAATGTAGCTCCCAATCAAGCCACCAAACAAAACACCTAAAGGCCAAACACACAAAATGCCTAAACCAGATAACCAATATGCCTTTTTATTGAGCGCATCGCTTTTCTGACTAATTCCAAATACAAGCGTTTCATCACTCATTAAATGAGTACCTAAATAACGTCGCCAGCCTTGACCTAATTGAGTGTCAAGACTGAAGCCAAACGCAAGTAATCTTGAATTCACTAACAAACCTGCGATGGCAGCAGTCATGGCACTCCCCCCTGCTGCCACAATGCCAATAAATAAAAATTCCGATGCGCCTGCTAACACCAAAATGGAAAGGCTTAAAGGTACCCACAATTCAAACCCTAAAGAAACAGCAAGAGCACCATAAGAAACACCGACTACAGCATCAGCCAAACAAACAAGACCCACTTGAAATAACAGGGCTCGATACTTTAAATAAGCATTAGATTGCATGATAAAAACTTCCTAAATGAACGTTTGATCAATATAATGAACCTAACATTTAATCAAGTCAAATCGTACGATCGTATTTTTTAACGAACGAAAGGCACATCATGACACACGAAAATACATTGCCAATTGAAATTGTTGCCAAGGCATTAAAAAGAGAAAGACGAAAATTAGGGGTATCTATGGCTGAGATTGCCCGTCAAGCAGGCATCGCCAAGTCAACCTTATCCCAATTAGAATCTGGCATAGGTAATCCAAGCCTAGAAACCCTTTGGGCTTTAAGCATCGCCTTACAAGTGCCTTTTAGTAAGTTAATCGAAGTCAGTAGTAGCCAGGTTCAATTAATTAGAAAAGGGGATGGGGTTAAAGTCTCTTCAGAACATGCGGATTACACCAGCTTGTTACTGTCAGCCTGCCCGGCTTCTGCAAGACGGGATATCTACCAAATCATGGTACAACCAGGACAAGCAAGGCAATCAGCCCCCCACATGGAAGGGGTGATTGAACATATTATTGTCACTAAAGGCAGTGCCTTAATTGGTCCAAACACACAAGCAGAGACCCTTTATCCCGGTGACTATATTAGCTACTCTGCTGATCAAGAACATATTTTTGATGCGCTAGAAGCGGATACCGAAGCCATTATTATCATGGAGCAAAGCTAACAATTGAGAGAAATAAAACACTACTGACAAATCTTGTCAGTAGTGTTTTGTTATACTGCTTTTTTATCGCTAAAAAAGCTGTTTTCCTTACCCAAATTAAAACGCTATCTTGGCGCGATGAAATGAGCTGGCTAAATGCTGAAAAAGTTCCTGCCTCAATTTTAAGGACCTCATCCTTATTGAGCATGAGTAAAAGGAGTGAAGGTGTTACCCACAAACCGATTATTTAGCATTATTCAGATTCTTAGAAATGCGAGATTTCCTGTCAAAGCTCAGCAGCTGGCGGATAAGTTTGAAGTCTCTGTGCGCACTATTTATCGAGATATTGCAGAACTTCAAAACCAATTGGTACCGATTCAAGGCGAAGCGGGTGTGGGTTACATTTTAAAACCTGGCTATGAAATGCCTCCCTTAATGCTGACTGCTAATGAGCTAGAAGCCGTCGCACTCGGCGCCCATTGGGTCAGTCAAAGAGGAGATAAATACCTTAGTCAATCGGCAAACTCCTTATTAGAAAAAATCAAAGATGTTGTCCCAGAACATTTACAAAGTGTGATTCTGGATACTAATTTGGTCTCGGCAAACTACGCCCAAGCGGTTGAAGATAGCATTAATATGGACGATGTAAGAGAAGCTATTCGCCAACAAAGTAAGTTATTTATCGCCTATAAAGATGTCAAAGAAAACATCAGCCATAGGATCATTTGGCCCATTATGGTGGCTTATTTTGACAGTGTTCGCCTAGTGGTTGCCTGGTGCGAAAGCCGTCAAGATTTTCGCCATTTTCGTACCGACAGAATCAATAAAGTGGAAGTCTTAGATGAAAGCTACCCTAAGCCACGACAAACACTCAAACTTGAATGGCAAAAAAAGCAAAACATTACACTCCCTAGCACTCGCTCTAATCTTATCTAAAGTAGCTTAGTTAAAGCGCTATTTCGGTACTAAACTTGTTTCGCGTCATGGATATTAAGGTTCTAAATTTACGCATATTCGTCTCCCCATAAAGCACCCGACTCGAAAAGTCTTTAAACATTTTCATATTGGCAACATTGACTATCAGCACAAAATCCACCTCACCTGTCACTTGATAACACTGAGTCACTTCAGGACTTGCCTGAATACGCTTAATAAAAAGCTCATTCATATCACGCCTGTCTCTTTCCATCTCGACCTCAACAATAATCACAATCCCCTCCCCTATAAGATGAGGATTGAGAATCGCGACACTCTTTTCAATCACACCTTTCTCATAGAGGGCTTTTACCCGCTTTAAACAAGCAGGGGGCGATAAGCTAATCATGTCCGCCAGTGCAGTATTGGTGATTTTATTGTCTTTTTGCAAAACTCGTAAAATACGCTTATCTATTTCGTCTAACTCAATCATTAGTTAATTTACAGCCTATAAAACTACTAAATTAAGAATAATATTAATCTAAAGACAAGATATAAGAAACATTATACTTTCAGACTTGTTTAAAATTATCACTTGTAAACACACACTGATAACCCTGAGAAATTCGATAATGAAAACTTTTTTTAGAGAATTGGCAGAAGAGATTTGGGATGTTTCTTATACCCTATTTAAGCTTATGATTCCCACCATCATAGCGGTCAAAATTTTCGAAAGCCTCGGCTTTTTAGATTATTTCGCTTTAGTGCTCGGCCCTATTATGCAATGGGTCGGTTTACCAGAATCTATGGGGATCGTCTGGGCAACCACCATACTCACCAATATCTATGCGGGTATGCTGGTTTTCTTCTACGCTCAACAAGCAGAAACCATGACAGTAGCTCAAGTGACGGTACTCTGTATTCTTATGCTTTTTGCACACGGCCTACCTGTTGAAGCACGTATTGCACAACAAGCAGGTATACGCCTTAGGTTTACTCTATTACTAAGAGTTGGCGGCGGATTAGTTCTGGCTTGGATACTAAACAAGCTCTATCTTGAATTTGATTATCTACAAGAGGTCAATCAACTGGCTTGGCAACCCGAACCCACGGATCCGAGTTTAATCTCATGGATAAAGGGGCAAGTTGAAAGTTTAATCATGATTCAAGTGATTATTGCAGGCCTGCTATTTGCTTTAAAAATATTAAAAATGGTGGGCATAGAAAAGTTAATGGGCTATATGCTTTCTCCGCTTCTGCGCATGTTAGGCATAAGTCGCCAAGCAACCACAATTACAATTGTTGGCTTTACCTTAGGCATAAGTTTTGGCGGTGGTCTTTTAATTAATGAAGCTCGCCAAGGACATGTCTCAAGACGAGATATTTTCGCTTCAATGAGCCTACTCGCCCTCTGTCATAGCATGATAGAAGATACCATCCTCATGCTCTTATTAGGCGCGGACTTCGCGGGTATTTTTTGGGCTAGAATCATATTCTCATTTATTGTGATTGCCATTCTTACTCGGGTGATGGATTTGCTCCCTGCTAGAGTATGGGACAAACACCTAACCAATAAACACATTCAACCTGGCTAATTGCATTTATCGTAAAGGGGCCAAGTATTTTGGTCCCTTTTCATTTTTTAAAGCGACTATTTTACCTCTTCTAATAAAGAATCTAACGCCTCAAACAACCAAGTCATCACAGGGCCAATCGCCTTATCTCGGCGGTTCACCACACCTATCTCCACCATCAAAGGAGAAGGAATACATTCACTCGAAAGCACCACCAGCTCCTCTAATACCCAATCAGATTTTGCCACATGCTCAGGAATCAGAGCCCAACCGACACCTCTCATTACCATCATAGAAATATAATAATAACTGTCTATCTGCCAATGGTTTGCAGACAATGGCGGCTCTTGGGTTTGGCCCTTCCTATCACAGATGATTATTTGTCTATATTGCGCTAATTGATCAATGGTAGGGGCTTCAAATTTAGCAAGTGGATGCTCTGCACTCACCACCAAACTATGCCGAAAATGTCCGATCGACATAAATTCAAGTGAGTCAGCTAAGGTACTGATGTAAAACATGATCCCGATATCAGCAATGCCTTGCTCAACCCATAACGCAATGTCTTCTTGTGAACCATTTATGATGGTCAACTTTAGTAATGGAAATTGATCGGCTAATCGCTCAAACATGACCTCAAAAGCGGTATTAGGAACCGCCTCATCCAAGGCAACTTTAAGGGTTAATTCCTCACCAATTGTCACTGTCCTCGCCCTCGCTTCAAGGCGCTGACATTGAGCAAGCACGGCTTGCGCTTCGATAAACATTTGCTCACCATCTTTGGTCAAAATAGGTAATTTTGCGCTCCGATCAAACAACTCAAAGCCGAGATCGGCTTCCAGATTGGCTATGGCAGTACTAATACGAGATTGCACCTTTCCCATTTTTCGTGCCGCCGCCGAAAAAGAGCCTAACTTAACCGAATAAACAAACGCGGTTAATTCATCTAATGTCCAATTCATAAATGCCATCCGATTGATACAATCCCACTATCTCTAAAACAGATACCAACTAACTTACACCGATCTTATTATAAGGATATCCTCATGTGAATATTTTCTCTGATACAGACAGTTATTCCCATGAGCAGATCACACATCAAACAACCACAGGCCAAATACATACGCAGCACTTTTTGGCGTTATAGCTTACCCGCCATCACAGCCATGCTAGTAAACGGCCTTTATCAGGTGGTTGATGGGATTTTCATCGGTAAGGTCATTGGTTATAGCGGTCTGGCGGCAATTAACATGGCCTGGCCAATTATCTTTTTTTTGGTGGGCTTTGGCATCATGGTCGGGATAGGCGCAGGCAGCCTCTTATCGATCCATCAAGGTGAATCAGAACTAAACCAAGCCCCTCAAAGTAAATCCAACTTTAGCGCAAAGCTTTTAATCACCAGCTTTTATGTGATACTGGCGCTCGGTCTTGTTTCGTCCTTTGCATTAAGCTTATTTGGTGAGCGTTTATTAGCGCTCCAATCAGGAACACCAGAAGGCATTATTCTGGCCAAAGCGTATCTCGATTGGTTTAGTATCGGCGGCGTACTTAGCATTTTGGCCGCCGCCCTCCCTTTGCTGATTCGAAATGATAATAGCCCTATGATTGCCACCGCTTTAATGGGGCTGGGCGCCTTGCTCAATATTGTATTTGATTATCTCTTTATTGATTATTTTAACCTAGGCTTAGCTGGCGCAGCGATGGCGACACTCATTGCACAATGTATTGTCTGTCTCTTGGGCCTTTGTTACTTTTTCAGCCGCTATTCAACAAAGCCTTTTCAATTAGCAAGTGAATCCAAGATAAAGACTCAAAGTAAATCTAAAGATTTCTCTCTTATTTTTGATGTTTCTTTGGCTAAAAAGATAATCGCATTAGGGGCTTCGAGCCTCATCATTTATGTATATACCAGTGTGATGGTGGGCCTTCATAACGCCTTATTTATGGAATATGGCAATGCACTTACCGTTGGGGCTTATGCCATTGTAGGCTACCTAATGGTACTGTATTACTTTGTTGCAGAAGGTATTGCTGATGGATCTCAGCCGCCCATTAGTTACTTCTTTGGAGGCAAAAGGCAAAGTGATATTCAAGCCCTAGTCATGCTTTCCATTAAGGTCACTCTAGTGGCAGGACTTGGTTGGACGCTGTTATTAAACCTCTTCCCTCACGAACTCATTCAACTCTTTAATCATGATGACCAAGCCCTCACCCAAGCCACTATTCAAGGTATTCAGCTACACCTTTTTGCCTTGGCACTTGATGGCTTTATTATGCTGGCTTCTATCTATTTCACCAGTGTCAATCAAGCTGCTAAATCCCTATCAATTGCATTGGCAAATATGTTTATACAACTGCCTTTCTTATATATTTTACCCAAATGGCTAGGGCTAGAAGGCGTATGGCTTGCCATGCCAATCTCAAATATTGTGCTCTTTATGATCGTTGCCCCCATGTTATATCTGGATCTAAGAAAACCCCCTCATGTCAGCAAGATCCAGCCATCTAGAGCTTAAGAAGCTAGAGACTCAGAGAGCAATGTTTAATTAGCTACCTCAAGAACCTTCAGCATCCCTTTTTGAAAAAGTACAAAAAAAAAACCAGCTACCCAAAGGGTAGCTGGTCAAAGGTACCATTTAAGCTGACAGACTTAATGGTATTCTCAAAACAGCCTAAACTATGATGGCTTTTGCTTTCCCACAGACAAAAATGCCGATTCATTGGCAACAAATTCGGCTATCGCCTTAAGCACAGGTTGAGCCTTTAATATCTTTCGATGTCCATAGCCTTGAGTTGTCATTAAATAGGCATTCAAAAGAACGTTATTAAGCCTATGCGATTCACTTGGCAGCACCTCTTTATCTGACTCATCATGAATTAACAAGGTGGGGATATCACATTCTTTGAGCAGGTTAGTTGAATCAAGTTGATGAAACGGAACACCCACATAGTGTGCTATTCGGCCGATGAAGTGGTCACTGGTTCGCTTATTAAAGCCTATGATGTGAGTGAAGTGCCTAATTGAGTTTTCAATGGAAGAGGGACCCGAGATTAAAACCATTTTACTTGGAGACAAACCATTCCCGACAGCAATAGACACCGCTGAGGCGCCCATTGAGTGACCTATAATCACGTTAAATTCACCCAGCTTTTGTTCAGCGAGTAACAAGGTTTGGGCAAATTGATGAGCATTTGATGTCCTACCTGGAGAGCGTCCATGGCCAGGCATATCCAATGCAATAAGATGATAGCCTTGCGCCAGTAGAACCTCTGCAAAACCATATAAATGAGTTGCCCGACTTTCCCAGCCATGCACTAAAAGAATTTGTCCCTTAATTTCCTCGGCATCACTGCGCCAGCGAATAGCACTTACCTCATCACTCAGGCTAAATCTTTCCCCTTTTAGTTCAGCCTTTAGCTCCCAATCTTTCATTTCAGAGCGTTTTGGCTGCAAAAAGGCATCAGCCATTTTGTGAGCGGTTCGAGTCGATGCAAAAAAGCTATTTAACTGATTTTTTAATCGAAAAAAAGCAAATGCTATGTTCATTTTAACCCCTATCTCTCGATCTTTTAATATTTTTATACCTGACGTAAGGTAGGTTTTTAGATAAATTTTTTTGCCTAATAATGACCACTAGGCATCAAATAAGAATTAATCACTTTTACCGCACTTTCAAAAGACTGCTTAGAATCATAAATACGACACACCAATAATGACCCCTGAATACAAGAAACTATCCACTGGGTTAACTCATCAAGACTTTGCCCCTGATCATTAAAGTCACCTGTCTCAACCCCAGCTGCGATGACGCTTTTTAAACCTTTCGATTGAGCCATCAACAACCTTTTAACCTGCTCTTGCACTGGCTCAGACAACTTATCCCATTCGCCAGCAAAAGCACCACCTGGGCATAGCTTCTCACTGGGAATCACATAAAGGCGATAAATATTAAAATAATAAGCAAGACGTTGTTTTGGTGTTTTCCCCTCCCCACGCTCAAAGCTTTCGCGCAACTCAATTGTTGCTCGCTCTAACAGGGCAAGGGTGAGGTCATCCTTTGACTCGAAATGGTAATACATACTGCCTTTTTTAATGCCAGTACGTTTAGCCAATTCTTGAAAACTAACGCCACTAATAGATTGGCGCTGAACCAAGTCTTGGGCAGCATCAAGTATGGATGTTCTTGTATCTTTAGTTAAACTCATAAACCTACCTTACGTCAGGTAAGTGTGTTTTTCAAGTTATCCACTAAAGATCTTTAATTAGGAAGGTAATGAAGCCAGTTATTTTGATCTTCAATTAACCAATCAAAACCATGCTTTTGCATGATTTTATCATAGGTACCATTTGAGCGGATCTGTTTAAGACCATGATTAAAAGCCGACATTTTTTGTTCAGCATTCGGGGCGTTTTTCGTAATCACAATGTATTGCATACGATATTCTAAAGGCGGGTCTAACCAAACGAATATGTCTTCTTGGCCTGGAAAGTAGTGATGAATTAAATAGTCTGCCACCATTTTATCAATCACAATAAAATCTACCTCTTTATCAAACAAGGCTTTGAGGTTATATAAATCAGATTTTGCAGGAACTTTAACTAATCCAGATTCATTAATTTCATCGGGATTTTCATAGCCTTTTACAACCCCTAAGGTTTTTGAACTGGCTTTGAGGTACTTCATATTCCAGTAAGCGGGTAGCTCAGTATCTCTGTGCTTAAACAAGCCCACAACATTTGGCAAAATAGGGTCAGAGAAATAAGCCCATTGAGACCTTTCACTATTATACCAAAGCGTAAACATACCATCATGTTCTTTCCCCTCTTTAGCCTTAGCAATTGCATTTGAAAAGGGAAGAAAACTGACGTTTAATTCAAAATCTGATTGCTTAAAAGCCGCCCGAATTAAATCCGTCATCACCCCACCAAGGGGCATTTTTTCACCAAAATAAGGGGGGTAATGAATGCTGGTTAATGCAACAGGGTTTTTATCTGCCGCAAATGTGACACCACTTAAAAGAAAAAAGAGTAACCCCAGTATTAACTGCCTCAAATTTGTCATTCTATGCCTTTTAAGCCCACTTATTTTAGATGCATTCAGTTTCTACTAAGTATAAAAGTCTCTCCTATGAGAGCAAGCAAGTTAAGGCTTTTTTACAATAAAAAAGGGTTAGCTTTAGCTAACCCTTAACAAAATAGATACTTTCATGAATAACGGCATTATTAATACATAAGTACTTTTTGCACGAATTGTTTTTTTATTTCTTTTTCATAAAACACATTTAACGGTGTGGTTGAGTACTGACGCATATTTTGAGATACCAAAGCCGCGCTATCATCAGCATCAGGATGTTGCGGTGCCACACCAAATTTTGCATTTAGTTTGGTTTGAGTATCAGCACTGGTTAACCAGTCTAAAAACACTAAAGCGGCAGCTGGGTTTTTAGCATTTTTAGCGATAGTGACAAAGTTGGCTCCACCAGACATACCAAACACTGGGATATAGAATTTCAGCCTATCCGTAATAGCGCCACGTTTTTGTAAACCTGCTAAATGGTCTTCCCAAGCAGGCGCCAACACCAACTCGCCATCATTGATACGGGTAATACTGTCCGCATTTGAACCTGTAATGGTGATTTCATCTTTATATTGATTGAACCAGTTCCAAGTATTTTTCCATTGAGGGCTATCTTGATCTAAGGTTTCACCTTCAAATTTTATAGAAAAATTGCGTAATGCCGCTTCAATAAAACGACCACCCGAACCACCACCATTAGGATCATTCACGCCAAACTCTTTTGGGTGTGAGTTAATATAGTGAGAAAGTTGCTCAAACGTTTGTGGCAATTCCGCTTCATCTATACGACTTGGGTCATAAGCAATACCAGACTGATTTCCCCAAAACGTCACCGCATAGCCCTTTGAATCAAATCCTTCACTGACGGTTTTAAGCTGCGCATAATCAGGTAATTTATTTAAAGGCATCAAGGTTTTCTCTAGATTTAAAAGCTGCACATTTGCCGCACCAATCGCCACCAGATCCATCTTACCTTGCTTTTGTTTACTCTCAGCAATGAGCTTATTACGATTACCATCTAACGTACCTTCAGGGATACGCACCTTGATGCCATACTCTGATTCAAACTCTTTCACAAATTCACGCCAACCTGGCTGTAAGTACCAAACAGCGAAATTGACCTTGCCTTCTTTTTTGGCTTGAGTCTGGATTTCGGTCCAACTCATTTTCGTCACATCATAGGCAAATGCCGATGTTGCTATCACTGCCGCTAAAGATAACAAGGATGTTTTCAGCACTTTCTTAACCAACATAATTAACCTCTTATACAAAATAGTGTTTTAAATATCACCTAAAAAGATCAAAGCATCCCTTGCTTACTCTCATTCCTTAAACGCATTTGGTTCAGCTGTGTTTGGCGCCTCCTTTTAGGCTTTGCCAGTTGATTGTGATAAATAGTTCCCCTTGAGTAGACGCTCAATCACCAGCATCAAGATAACGTTTGGAATCACTAAAAACAGTGACACAACAGCCGCATCAGGTCGCACAAAGGAGTAGCCTAAAAAGGAGTACAAGATAGTGGGCACAGTAATAAAATCAGGCGCCCCCAAAACATAAGACATGTTGAATTCTTCAATACTGATCACTAAACAAAAAATCAAAGAGGCCAATATACTTGGCTTCAACATAGGTAAAAAAGCATGCCTAAAAGTGGTTATTCTAGAAGCCCCCATATCCGCACAGGCATCAATCACATCTTGCGGCACGGCTTTAAATCCAGCACTCATGATTCGAATTGCATAAGGCAATGCCAATACGGTATGTGCCACCACTATGCTGAAATAAGGCTCAGAAAAGCCTAAATCTAACAACAAAGAACTAAAGAAAATCGCCAAAATCATGGTCGGCATGACCATAGGTAAAAGCGTAATTAATTCAGCCACCTGCTTGCCCCTGAATTCAAGACGTCCAAAAGCGTAAGCCGTTGGTGCGGCCAAGGTGACAGTTAAAAGCGCTACCGCTGGTGCTAGGCTATAGCTGTTAAACATGGCTTCTGGTAGAGAAGTCGTTTGCCAAACTTCAATCCAACGATTAAAAGACAACACCCTTGGAAAAATATCGGGGAAGCTCCATGGATGAGAAGGGTCAACAAGTGACCATAAAACCGCCATGAAGAAAGGCACCACCAGCCAAATAAAATTAACTAAGGCAAAAAAACTCAGGGAGATAATCAGTATCAATTTATTATTATTTTTCATGGGATCTCTCCAAAAAACTCGCGCTAATAACAGGTCGTGTTCGATTCGCAAATGGACGAGTCATTAACGTAATTAAGATCGCAGACAAACCAGATAACACCATGATGACTAAACCTATTACGGCTGCTTTTTCCCACTCGTAATAAGCGGTTGCTGTGTAATGCATAAGTACAGACAAAGAGTAAACATTTCTAGAACCAGCAATGGAGGCAAAAGCAAAGTCGCCAAGCGCACCAATAAAGATAAGAATGAGCGCAGCCTGTAATGCGGGTATCGTCAGAGGAAATACTACCTGAGAGAAATTCGCCCAAGCAGAAGCCCCAAGATCGGCACTCGCATCAAGCACATCAGAACGAATACTATTAATAGAAGAAGACAAGAGAATCAGTGCGAACGGCGTATTTTTCCAGACTTGAAGCATCACCACGCTCCAGCCAAATTTATCATTGGTAATGCGCAGCGGCTTATCAATCACCCCTAAAGCCAATAAACTTTCGTTTAATATCCCATGAAATGAGATCACATTGATCAATAAAAAAGCAGCCACTAGCCCAGGTACAAACATGGGCGCACGTAATAAGCCAATAATGGCGGTTTTACCTGGAATCGGCTTTCTTAACCACATAGCAATGGGGTAAGCCAGTATCACGGCTCCCAAGCTACCTAGCACCGACGTTCTTAAAGAATATTCAATCGAACGAAATAAAATAGGATCAGACAAGGTATCAGACCAATAGTCCAAACTTGCGCCCAATTCAGTGTGTAAACCAACGCTTTGAATCATGATGGTATAAAGTGCACTGCCCATTAAAAAGACGATGCTGCCAAGTCCCGGCAAAAGTAATAACCAGAGTTTCATTCGTCCACCTCTTCCAAGAAGCGGATCGCATTTTTTGGTATTACAAAGCTTTCACTTTTTCCCACCTGGGTATGTAAAAGTTTATCAAGCTGAATGCGAACACTTTCCCCATCGTTCATCGCAAGGGTACGTCCAAAAAGGTCTGTCACATTTCCCAAGAAAGCTAAATTTTCAACCTTAATATTAAAGGTATTTTCGACTTCACCTTGGGCCCGATAGGCTGATTCAGGTCGCCAGCAAATATAAACATAATCAGATACTGGCGGTTCCTCTGATTCAACAATCAGATCTCCAAGCTCACAGCTCACCTGATAATGATGAGCCTGTTCTAGCTTGGTTACCTTGGCTTTATGAATGTTGGCGGCGCCAATAAAATCAGCAACAAAACGATTTTTTGGACGGTAATAAATGCTTTCTGGCGAGCCTTCTTGCTCAATTCGTCCCGCATTTAAAACAATAATTTTATCACTCATGGCCAGTGCTTCTGCCTGATCATGGGTCACATATACTGTGGTGAGTTTATGCTTTTTTTGTAGCGATTTAATTTCGAAACGAACACTTTCACGTAATTTTGCATCAAGGTTAGATAGAGGCTCATCAAACAAAATCACGTCAGGTCGCATTACCATCGCCCGTGCCAATGCCACCCTTTGTTGTTGACCACCAGAAAGTTGGCTGGGTAATTTATCTTTATGAGGAACCAGCCCCACTTGCAGCAATGCTTCTGCTAGATAATCTTTTTGTAAATTGGCCGCTAATTTTTTTTGCGCTAAACCAAAACAAATATTATGAGACACACTTAGATGTGGAAACAAAGCATAAGATTGAAAGCACATGGCCGTGCTTCTATTCTCCGGTCTTAGATGATCCACTCTTTCATTATTGATCCAAATTTCCCCTGAATCCGGCTTATGAAACCCCCCAATCATTTTAAGCAAAGTCGTTTTACCACAACCACTTGGACCTAAAAGTGTGACGAATTCACCCTCCTTAGCCTCAAAACTAATATCATCAGTGGCTAGATAATCTTCGAAGTGTTTTTTTAAATTTTTTATTTGCAACATAAAAACTGAGCACCGATTTAGTTTTTTTAAGAAGTTTAACATTAATTTATTTTTTACTTATCTTGTACCCCTAGTGTTTGTTTTTTTTATAAAAAAACAAACAAAAACACCTAAAACACTGTTTATAAAGACATTATTTTTTCATTTACTCACTCAATTAAAATTTGATTGAAACTTTACACTCGTTAGATTAAAGTTTTATTAATCTTTTTTAAAAAACTTAAGGCGTTTAAATGTCATTCAACTTTCATCTTGCTGGTAGCGGTAAAGTTCTTATCAATAGTCATAGGGGATACAGTCAGCTTTATCCAGAAAACACGCTTCACGCATTTGAAGGCGCCTTACAAGAAGAGACCTACTCACTCGAAATTGATGTTGCAATGACCCTTGATAAAGAGATTGTGGTCATTCATGACCACAGTGTAGACAGAACCTCTAATGGCAAAGGTTTCGTGGAAGAAATGACATTAGCACAACTTAAAGCTCTCGATTTTGGAGCCTGGTTTGACCCTAAGTTCAAGGGCACCCGTATCCTGACCTTGCAAGAGCTTACGCTTTGGGCGCTCGATAAAGGTGTTGGCTTAGTTGTTGAAATCAAGCAGAGACAGCAAAAAGATACCTTTCTCACTGTGCTAAAAGACTTACTTGATAGTATTCCAAATGCCTATGGCATTATTCAATTACTGGCCTTCGACCATAAGTTAATGCAAAGAGCAAAACACCTCATGCCTAAGGTCAGCACGCAAGTCGTGACCATAGCCAGCTACACCAACCATTTAGCGGCAATTCAAGCGTCAGGGGCAGATTTTGTTTGTATTGAGTACCCCCATGCAGCCCTTGAAGACTTAAGAGAGTTCAAAAAAGGCGGCCTTGGCATACGACTCTATTTTCAACCCAATAGTAAAGGCCTTCATCCAATAGAAGACTTAAGGTTGAAATATGGGGACGATGTGAAAGGCAATATTACTCATTGGTTGCAAGAAGGTTTGTTAGACATGATCAGTCATGACGATATCAAGATGCTAAAAGAAATTGCCTATGATGCCGGCCTAGAACCAGTATAAATAAGCTCAATATTCTGCTAACGTTCCAGCAATTTTGTCAGTTTAAAGTGTGAATTAAGATATGTTATCCCCAATTAAACCACTCCAATTCCAGCTAACGGAAAGTCAAAGAAAAGTACTGAGTACTATTCGGGAGCAAGGCACTATTGCCCGAGTGAAAATTGCAACGCTAACTGGCTTTCGCACGGGGACAGTAACGACTATTTGCAAAGAGCTTTTATCACTTCAATTAATTCAAGAGACTGAGAAGGTTAAACTTGCTAGAGGACAGCCAGCGAAGCCCTTATCATTAAGTCCCTATGCCGCCTTTTCCTTTGGGGTTGCCTTTCATATAGCCCGTATAGAATTAGCACTCTCTAACTTTACCGGCAATATTATTGAACGCATTAGCCTTGATTATGATGAATCTCAACCAGCAGATACCACGATTAGAGCCATCGCACTTGCGACAGACAAGCTGATTAATAAGCACAGATTACACAATGCACGCATTCTAGGCATGGGCGTTTCTCTTCCTGGGCCAAACCTAAATGATGGCAAGCATGTCAGAACCATACCGCAAATGAAGCACTGGCAAGATGTGGATCTAGCTGAAGCCTTTGCAGCCCATATGGATTGGCCTGTTTGGATAGATAATGACTGTAAAGTAGCGGCCGTTGGAGAGTACTATTCTGGTCAATGGCCAAATTGTAAGGACCTTATTCTCATTGAAATAGGCCACGGCATAGGTGGTGCTGCCATAATTGATGGCAAATTACATGCAGGTAAAAACAACAATGCAGGGGAAATCGGTGTTTTCTTTAAGCAATCAAACAAACCAAAACCCTGTATTCGCAAGCTAATAGAAGAGCTTCAAGATGCCGGACTTGATGTTACTACCCTTGAAGATATTCCAGATGTGGAACATGAAATTGTTAAAAACTGGATTATAAAATCTGCAAAAACCTTAATGCCACCTCTTCTTCTTACCTTGGCATGGTTTGGACCAGATTGCATTGTCATCGGGGGATCGTCACCGACGCGCATTAGTCAGGCACTCATTAAACAGATGAAACTAGAAGCAGAATGGGACAAAAGCTTTGATTACCCTATGGCAGAGCTTGCTCCTTCACGGGTTGGTGAGCAGCTATCTTCCTATGGAGCCAGTATGTACCCCATCTTTCAAACCCTTTTGCTTTAGCACTTAACAAATAGGTCTGCTGCTAAAAACAGGCCTTTTTTCCTTAATAAAAAAATCATTACTTTATACAAGGTAGGACCTTGTTTGCTCAAAATTTGCCACAGCCCTTGCCAGCTCTTTAGAAATGGAAAATAGTATGACCGACATAAGTCCACCAACCACGATAAATAACCAAGCTGATGAGTCAGCAAAAGATGCCGCTTTTGACATAAACAAGCATAGTCATAGACGCTATAACCCTTTAGAGAATAAATGGGTTTTAGTTTCCCCCCACAGATCTAAACGTCCTTGGCAAGGCCAACAAGAGGCAACAGCCACTGAAAATAAACAAAGATATCATCAAGATTGCTTTTTATGTCCTGGTAATAAACGTATCAATGGTGAGCAAAATCCAGCTTATGACAGCACCTTTGTTTTTGATAATGACTTTTCGGCATTAATTAAAACCGGTCCAGATGCACCACCAACTGAGCAACAAGCACCTCTTTTCCAACACCAAAGCGCCAAGGGGTTGAGCCGGGTAATTTGCTATTCACCAGATCACAGTCAAGCCATGCCGGAACTATCTTTAAACGCTATTGAGCGCATTATTGTTACTTGGCAAACTCAAGTCACTTCCTTAAGCCAAAGCTACCCTTGGATTCAAGTATTTGAAAATAAAGGGGCGATAATGGGTTGCTCTCAACCCCATCCTCACGGTCAGATTTGGGCAAATAGCTTTATTCCGCAAGAAGTGGCCAATAAGGATACCCAGCTAAAAAACTACTCTCTAACGCATGGATCCAACTTATTATTGGATTATGTTGAGCAAGAACTCATTCAACAAGAAAGAATCATTTTCGAAACTCAGTATTGGGTTGCACTTGTCCCCTATTGGGCTAGCTGGCCATTTGAAACATTACTGCTGCCCAAGCTTGCCATCACAAGGTTTGAGCAACTAAGCTCGCCGCTCATTAAAGATCTTGCTCTAGCCTTAAAAAAACTCACCCAGCGTTATGATGATCTCTTCAAATGCAGCTTCCCTTACTCTATGGGCTGGCATTATGCCCCCTACGACAAAGACTCTGACGATCTAACCCATTGGCAATTACATGCTTGCTTTTATCCTCCTTTGCTCCGCTCCGCCAATATCAAAAAATTTATGGTGGGTTATGAAATGCTGGCAGAAAATCAAAGAGATCTAACCCCAGAACAAGCGGCCCATAGATTAAGAGATTGTCACGATTTTGACGACACTCATGATGTAAATACAGCAGGTGACGCATGAAAAATATATTAGTAACAGGCGGAATGGGGTTTATTGGTAGCCACACAGTGATTGCTTTAATTGAAGCAGGCTTTAATGTCATCATTTTAGATAATTTATGCAACTCAGAAATCACCACGCTAAAACAGATAGAAAAAATATCAGGTCATTACCCTGAATTTTATTTCGCTAATTTAATGCATAAAGCCAGTATTGAGGCCGTTTTTATGCAACAAGAGATTCATGGCGTAATCCATTTCGCTGCACTCAAAGCCGTTGGTGAATCCGTCGACAAGCCCCTGAGTTATTATCAAAACAACCTAGTTGGCACCCTAAATCTTTGCCAAGTGATGCAAGAGTTTAATGTGTTTAACCTTGTCTTTAGCTCTTCAGCAACGGTTTACGGAGACAAAAACCCTATCCCCTATAAGGAAGACATGCCCCTTAGTGCCACCAGCCCTTATGGACAAAGCAAGGTCATGATTGAGCAAATGCTGCAAGACCTACATTTATCCGAACCCCGCTGGAACATTTCATTATTAAGGTATTTCAACCCTATCGGCGCTCATTCAAGCGGGCTACTTGGGGAGAATCCAAAGGGCATACCTAATAACTTAATGCCCTATATTGCTCAAGTAGCTACAGGGCAAAGACAAGCATTAGGCATTTTCGGTAATGACTACAACACCCCTGACGGCACAGGCATTCGAGATTATATCCATGTGATGGATTTAGCTAATGGGCACTTGAAAGCATTGGCGCAGCTAGCAAGTCAAAACAGTGCAAATCAAACCAATAGGAATA
Source organism: Marinomonas sp. MED121 (assembly GCF_000153025.1). Classification (GTDB taxonomy): domain Bacteria; phylum Pseudomonadota; class Gammaproteobacteria; order Pseudomonadales; family Marinomonadaceae; genus Marinomonas. Next base: position 684,411 of record NZ_CH672430.1, on the reverse strand, counting down.
AAACGAGTGTCGAGGCGTATAATTTAGGTGCAGGGCATGGATATAGTGTACTGGAGGTTGTCAAAGCATTTGAAAACGCAACAGGGGTACATATCCCTTTCAAAAAATTAGCAAGACGTGCAGGCGATATTGCTGCCTTTTATGCAGATACTCACAAGGCAAACAAAGTACTGGATTGGCAAGTAGAAAGAGGACTAACCCAAATGTGTTCGGACACTTGGCGCTGGCAGCTTAATTTATCGAAGCGAGCGAATTCTTAGTAATTTACGTAAATAGGAGGGAAAGCATTAAGGATAGGCTAACTTATCAAGCTAGCCTAAATGCTAATTTACTCGCTAAATGGCCTTTTATCTAAAAGGCCTACTACCTAAAAGGCTTAGCACCTAAAAGGTATAGCTCCTAAAAGGTATACCCCATGCCGACCATAACCACATATGGGTCAATTTCGGCATCAAAGGTACCCACAGTTGTTTCAACCTCTGTATCTATGTCCATATACCAAAAAGAGGCATTCACAAACCAATCTTCTGTCACTTCAACATCAAGTCCAACTTGTACCGCTAAGCCAAAAGAGTCATCTAGCTCAACATTAGTACCATCTAAGGTGCCAAAGCCCTCTTCTTCAAAGAAGGTGGTGTAGTTAAGCCCTGCACCCACATAAGGTCGATATTGACTATCGGATTCACCAAAATAATATTGCCCCATAAAAGTAGGTGGTAAATGAGTGACTTCGGCAATCTTACCCAGTCCATCGGTTCTCACATTGTGGGTAAAAGGGGTCGCAGCTAACAACTCCATGCCCCAATTATCTGTCAACATATAAGTCAGGGTTAAACCCAGTTGAGTATTGTCAGATAGCTCTAATTCACCTGTATTTAATACATTATCACTAGACTCATTTGGCATTACTGAAGCTAATCCCCCTCGTACAAAAAAATCCCCCTCTTCATGAGCAGCAACAAAGGGAGAGGTTAATGCCAACATGAGACTAATAGGTACTAACTTTTTCATATTTTCTATCCTTATTGATTGGTTGATCTTTACAGGAGGGAAAATATCAGCTTAAAAAAGTAATCACTTAACCTAGATCAAAGGATAAGAAGCCATAGTAGAGCTAATACTAAAAAGACTAACTAGGTCATCTTTTTGTGAATTATCTTCCTATTTTCTCATTGCCTTCATATTTACCGTAAGCCAAGGTAAAAACTTCAAAAATCCAGCATTAAAAAATCAGTTTTTAGTAACTAAATTGTTCAAGAATCAAACTAACAAAATGACAAATGCACCAAAAAAGTAAATATTACACATTTCTCGCACCAATATTACAATCGGTGCCAATTGCTGACACTTTTAAGCCCAGTTATACGCACTTATGAGTAAAACCTGACATTCGATTGACTATAAAACGTACGAGTGGAAGCATAAGTGAGCAACATAAAGTGCTTAAAAAGCAAAAAAACTTATGGCAAAACGATTAATCACAATCGCAAAAACCATAAATAATAAGAGCAAATGGAGATTGTAATGAAATTGAAAAAGTTAGCTTATTTAGTACCTGCTTTGATGTATATGACAACTGCGCAAGCCGCTGACATAGTGCAACTAAAAGCAGACCAGAATCAGTCAATTATTGGCCAGTCTATTGTCGGTCAATCATTAACTAATTTACCGCAAGCCCTTAATTTAGATAGTAAAAACTCTTTTAAGAGCCATGATGTAAAAGCGGTTCAAAAAGCACGTTTACGTCAACAGTTCAACGGAATTGAAGTGTATGGACACTCCTTGTCGGCTAAACGCGACGCATCTGGCAAAATAAGCGAAGTAGTAGGTAACTATATTGCTAACATTGGCAATGACGTGACTTCAGTAAGCGCTGATTTAAGCGAAAAAGAAGCCATTGCAATCGCGTTACGTAAGGATGGTCTAACTAAACCAGAAAGAAGCAGCGCTGATTTAATTATTTGGCTTGATGAAAGCCAAACTGCTCACCTAGTTTACAAAGTAGACATCTTTACTGGCGGTGATACTCCAGCTCGTCCTATTAGCTTCATCGATGCTAATTCAGGCAAAGTTTACAAATCTTGGAATGCATTAAATCATGGCATAATCGGTCAATCTGCACCGTCAAACAATGACAAAATCATTGGCCAGTCTACTGAAAGCAACGAAATCATCGGCCAATCAGTAGAAGCTATTGCCAGCCAAAATGCGACAGGTATTGGCGGTAACGCAAAAACAGGCGTTTATTACTATGGTACCGACTATGGTCACCTACAAGTTGACTCTGATTGTCGTATGGAAACAGACAATGTTGCCACTTATGACCTGAATAACAGAACATCTGGCGGCAGCATTTATGAGTTCACTTGCCCTGATAACAACGAGAAAGCGGCTAACGGCGCTTACTCTCCACTAAACGATGCTCACTATTTTGGTAATGTTGTTTATGACATGTTCCAAGACTACATGGGCACAGCACCTTTAACATTCCAACTAAAAATGAAAGTGCATTACGGCAACAACTACGAAAATGCATTCTGGGATGGCTCTGCAATGACCTTTGGTGATGGTTATTCAACCTTCTACCCTCTGGTAAGCCTTGATGTTTCTGCCCACGAAGTGTCACACGGCTTCACAGAGCAAAACTCTGGTCTTGAATATGCAAACCAAAGTGGTGGTATTAACGAAGCTTTCTCTGATATGGCAGGTGAAGCGGCTGAGTACTACATGAAAGGTACCAACGATTGGCAAGTCGGGGCTGACATCTTCAAGTCAAACGGCGCACTTCGTTATATGGACACACCAAGCAATGACGGTAAGTCGATTGATCATGCTGATGATTACTATAGTGGCCTAGATGTGCATTATAGCTCTGGTGTTTACAACCGTGCCTTCTATCTACTAGCCACCACTAATGGCTGGAACACAAAAACAGCGTTCCAAACATTTGCTTTGGCTAACCAGCTATATTGGGGTGTTAACACCGACTATGACGAAGGTGCTTGTGGTGTCATGAAAGCCGCTGAGGACTATGGCTTTGATACAACAGATGTTGCTGCCGCTTTCACAACAGTGGGTGTTGATTCAAGCTGTGGTACAACACCACCAGGTGAAGATGATGTTCTTGAAGATGGTAAAGCAATTACAGGTCTAGCGGCAGATCAAGGTGAACAACTAAAATATGTTTACACTGTGCCATCTAACACTAGCTCTGTAACGATTGCTATCTCAGGCTCTTACTTCAATGGTGACGCTGACCTTTATGTAAATAACGGTAGCGAAGCAACAACAAGTAACTGGGATTGCCGTCCTTACAAATCTGGTAATAACGAGTCTTGCACCATGTCAGTAAGTTCTGGTGATGAACTATCTGTCATGATTAACGCTTACTCTGACTTTACTAACGTTACTTTAACAGGTGACAAAAACTAAGCTAAGTTAGCGAAGTTATATCCCCGAGAAAACCCTTGTCATATGGCAGGGGTTTTCTTATTTCTGAGACATTTATCCTCGATTTGCAGATGACTTTTACCCTGAAAAGTTCACTAGACTAAAAATACACTGGGCTAAATCACTCAAGTCAGGATATATCACAAGTTTTAGTATTCAGTATCTCTCACAAGCTTTAAAATCATCTCATTCAAAGCCATGGGCTTCATCCATATTTTAAGAGTTTGAACGAGATAAACATGACACAGCCAAATCACTTAGACCTAGACGCTGAATTTCAACTGGCAGAACCTTGTGCTATTGAAGCCATTAAAACTTGGACCACACCTTTATTTATTGCAAAGCAGCCTGACCATGAATTCTTAAAAGAAGAATTGGTTAATTACATTTATCAATGTAAAGCGCAACAAGCTGAAAAAATAGACAGCCGAGTTGCTCCAATTGCTAAACATAAATTGTTCGAAAGCCCACTCAACTTTTTAGAAGCGCAAACACCAGAGGTAATGGAGCTTAAACGGATTTTTGAAGAGCTGCTCGCTGAAGTGGCATTTGAAGTAAATAAAGAAGCTTGGCCAGAAGAGGTCGAAGTAGACGCAAATATTATTGAGTCTTGGTATCACGTGACACAAAACGGTGGCTACCATGATGCTCACTCGCACCCTAATTGCTCTTGGTGCGGTATTTATTATTTAGACCCAGGCGAAAGCACCTTAGGTGATCGTAACGGTGTTAATCGTTTTTATGACCCCAGAGTCAATGCTGAGCACTACTCAGATGCTGGTACCGCCTACTTAAGTGGGCAAGGAGTGTGGGACTTTGAGCCCAAAGAAGGACAAATAATTTTTTTCCCCTCTTATCTGAAACATGCAGCTCTTACCTACTTTGGCCAACAGGACCGTATTGTCATCGCCTTTAACGCCATTATAGATATTTATTAAGCCCCTAAAATGAAGTGGGAAGGCCTTTTCTCACTTCATTTAATCACACTGCCTTAAAACTGCCATCTAACTGCAACACTCTCAAATTAGTCTGTTTCACACTTAAATAGAAACACGTTCAACTTTTAACTCATAGCAACAACATAGGCAGGGCAGTACCATGTATACCATGAGCAAAGAACTACAGAACAAAGAGTTACCAGTATCAGAAGCACTAGACAATGAGGTTACGACGCTAGAACCGACATTTAACAAACTGGTTGATACTGCAATCAGTCGTCGTCGTTTTTTTGGTGCAAGTGCAACCGCAGGCTTAGGTGGTTTCTTTGCTTTTTCAAGTGTAGGTAATGCGGTCGCATCAAGCATGGGCAAGCACACCATGGCTAAATCACCTTTAATTGGGTTTGATGCGATTGGCACTTCAACAGCTGACACTATCGTATTGCCAGAAGGTTACCAATGGCAGAGCCTAGTATCTTGGGGTGATCCACTATTTCCTAACGCGCCAAAATTTGATCCAAGCGGTAATGCAAATGCCGCAAGCCAAGCTATGCAGTTTGGCGATAATACGGATGGCATGAGCTTATTCCCACTTAGCGAGAATCGCGCAATTTTAGCGATCAACAACGAATACACAAATTACAAATACCTATACGCTGATGGTGGCAAAAACCTGACTAAAGATGATGTGTTAAAAGCACAGCATGCTCATGGTGTTTCTATCATGGAAGTGGAACGTGACCACAAAAACATCTGGCGCGTCATTCAAAATTCAGACTTCAACCGCCGTATTCATGTTCAAACAGAAATGCAGTTAACGGGCCCTGCTGCAGGTCATGATTTGATGAAAACCCGCATAGATGCGAGTGGTACACAAGTATTTGGTACTATGAACAACTGCTCTAACGGTGCAACACCTTGGGGTACCTACCTTACCTGTGAAGAAAACTTCAACGGTTACTTTGGTGCCGATGCCAATGTAGAACGTACTGAAGAGCAAAAAATGTATGGCATCAAAAATGATGAAAAACGCTACCAGTGGTATAAGCAAGATGACCGTTTTGACTTTGGTAGAAACCCAAATGAACCACATAAGTTTGGTTGGATTGTAGAAATTGACCCTAAAGATCCTAAGTCACTGCCACTTAAACGTACTGCTATGGGCCGTTTCAAACATGAAAACGTGGCGATTCATGTCAACCATGATGGTTCAGTCGTTGCTTACATGGGCGATGATGAGCGTGGTGCGCACATCTACAAATTTGTATCTGAGCATAAATACAATCCTAACAACCCAGATGCCAACCGCAACTTACTAGTTGACGGCACACTCTATGTCGCTAAATTCTCTATGACTCAGGACAAAGGTGCTGGCGAATGGGTTGAGCTAACTTTCGGTAAAAATGGCCTAACACCAGAAAATGGCTTTGCTGATCACGCTGAAGTCCTTATTTACACACGTAAAGCCGCTAAACATGTTGGTGCAACCACAATGGACCGTCCTGAGTGGATTGCAGTGCACCCTGATGGTCACCAAGTCTATTGCACACTGACTAACAACAAAAACCGCGGTAAAGAAGGACAACCTGTAGGCGGCCCTAACCCAAGAGCCGAAAACCATTATGGTCAAATCGTTCGTTGGACACCACCTAATGGCGACCACACAGCAGATAAGTTTAACTGGGACCTTTACCTAGTTGCAGGTAACCCAAATCAGCATCAAGATGCTTATGCAGGTAGCCACAATATCGGTTCTCATAACATGTTTAACAGCCCAGATGGTATCGGTTTTGACGATGCGGGCCGTCTATGGATTCAAACAGATGGTAACTATAAAAACAAAGGAGATTTCCTAGGCCAAGGAAATAACCAAATGTTATGTGCAGACCCTGATACCGGCGAGATTCACCGCTTTATGACAGGTCCTGTGGGTTGTGAAATCACAGGTCTTGAATTCAGCCCAGACAGCAAAGCGATGTTTGTCGGCATTCAACACCCTGATGCCCACTTCCCAGAAGGTGGTAACAGCAAACCGCGTTCTACTGTGGTTGTCATCACCCGTAAAGACGGTGGTGTGATTGGGGCTTAATTAACACCAATCTTGTGTAGCAGAGCAAATAAACGCCCTTCAATTGAAGGGCGTTTTTTTATCTGAAATAGCCATGATAGATGGTCAAAGCAAAATACATATTGATGCCTTTTCATTTCTCAGTTTAAGCCCACCTTTTATATTCTATCTTTTAAAGGTAGAGCCTCTTCCATGATGAGATTGATCAAACATAGATATAACGGTTTTATAAGTTAGCAACTAATCAGGGAATAGATTATTATTTACAGGGGGCTTAGAAAATGTCTTGTTCGAACACTCACTCTCACACTGGCCATGTTCATGGCCCAAACTGTGGACACACAGCCATTAAACATGGAAACCATATTGATTACCTAGTTGATGGCGAGCTCCATCATCCTCATGGAGATCACTGTGATGGTCATGTTATCGAGCTGAGTGATACCAATGCTGATATTTGTAACCCAGTGAATACTTGCGGTGGCCATACTCATGGGCCTGATTGTGGCCATGAAGCGATAAAGCATGGGGATCACACAGATTATATTGTTGATGGGCGCTTGCACCACCAGCATGGATACCACTGTGATGACCACGGACCTGTTGATCTTGCTTAAAAAAAGCTTGGAAACAAAACCAGATCAAATTGAAAGTATATAAAGAAAGGTTTATTGAAATGACCCCAATACAGAAAGTATTGGGGTTTTATTTTTTACTAGCTATTCACTAACTTGCTAATAAAATCACGGCGTTCATTAACGGTTGAAAACTGAGCACTTTTTTCACCTTGAGCATCCGTAAATACGACTCGATTTTTATGAACCGAAATCGAGTAAACCGGTTGTTTAACTTGGATCTGTGTACCATTAAATATAACAGTCATAATAAAACTCACTATAAAGGCGCAGTCTAAACTACGCATCATTTCTAATAAGCCTCATTATCGTATAACGATTTAATTCTGAAGTTCTTCTATTTTATCACCATATCGAATAGCGAACTTAATTGGAATTGAGTACAGGACGCAACATTTTCTGTATTTCGTTGTTCAATAATTTAGCTTTAACGTTTGGATTTTTTAATCTTGCTTACGCATTCTTAGGTAAGACTGAAATCGAGGAAGTTAGTTCGAGGATTTGCTTAAATAAATCGCCGTCGAGGCTAACATTTAATAAATAAAGTAGCAACCACTACATAGCATTTAATGAAGTAGTGGTTGCTAGTGTTATTTCCTTATAAAAGCTAAACTAAAGCTATTGCTCATACCCATGATATACAACAATCGGGACATAGCCGTATTCCATACCCGCAGGCGGCGTAACGATAAGATTCTCATCGATTGACACTAACTCACCCTCAGTTGGTGCTGCCATATAATCCTTATCAATCGACCATTCTTTATGCATCTTCTCAATAAAGGCCTGTAGGTGCGCTTTCTTTTCCTCACTAAAACTAAACTGCTGGAACGCAGGCTGATCAATAAATCGATACCATTTATAATCCACAGTAGAACCATCATTAAGCTGTACAGTATAAGTTGTATTCTCTATTGGACCAGGGCTCACCCAAGCACCAAGCTCTGGAGCAGAGTAAGAGTCACCTTTTGTTTTAGCGATAAAGGTTTTATCAAATAAGCCTGTTTCCTCTGGCACGTCATCCATTGATATGGCTTGGTACTCGCCATTTTCATATTTAAAATATTGCGGTAAACGACCCGCTGGTGACACCTCACTGTTATTCCACTTGAGCCCCCAGGATATGCCATCATCGAAAACAGTTGGGGTAGCCGTTTCATTTATGCCACTAATGGAAGAGTCTGAGAACTTATAGTCTACCGAAGCTGTAAATAAGTCTAACGTCACACCAGCATTCGCAAACGAGCCATCCACAAGGTCAGCACCGCTTTCCCCACTTGATAGATCGTCATATAAAGCAGATTTAGAATAGAGTTTTACATCTCTCACAATAACTGAGCGATCATTGTCGTCGATAGGAAAATACAAGGCAGGTATTTTCCGATACTGATTTCCATCATTATCACTACCTTCAAAATGTGGGACTGTATTAAATTCCATTGCGCCGCTTGTGGAATCAGGCACTGCCATTTTTGCATCTAAGCCTTTGCCAATATCAAACTCATAGTCAAATTCTTCAGCAATACGACTCCAAGAATCAGGGATATAATAAGCCAATGGCCCTTTAAAATTCTCAGTATTAACGAACAAGGTCCAGCTATTATCCCCTGTCGGTGTATTTATTTGAGAGGCATCATTTTCAGCAGAGGTAAAAATCACCCTATCAACCACATCACCGCCAACACTTCTGTCTAAAGGCCTCGCCACATTATATAAAAGCGCCTTATCTTGAAGTTGATTTGATGGATATTGATAGATTTCTTCGGTCCATAAGTCGAGCTGTACCGACACACCACTATCGTCATCATTTAGGTAGACAGACCAAGCATCACGAGCAACCTCTTGAAACTGAGAAATCTCTTCCCCATTTTTATCAAGCTGCACCCATTCATCACCCTCTTTCTGTATAAATTCGCCTAAATAGCTAGGCTCATCAAGCGGTAATGACATCCAGGTATAGCCAATGAACTCACCATTTGGATTACCTTCAAACGTCATAGCATCTGGTGGAATAAGCACGCGATTACTCAGTTGTGCCAACCCCATTTTGTCATCATCAAGGGGGGCGCTTGAGTAGAAAAATGGCCAACCTGGTGTTGAAATTTCATAGTCATAACACTGGGAAGTACCATTAATAGAAAATTTGGGTTGGTTGGTTTGAAAACGATTATTTATCCAATAACCTGAGCCTCCCTCCATGGTTTGAAAAACATCTTGGAAGTGATTGCCACTGCGCTCAGACCAATTTGATGCCAAGGTACCTTCAGGACATAAGTCCTCCTCGACACCATTGTTATCAGGCCTTACCCAAATACCAGGTAAACCAATTTGCAGGGACTGCAGCGGTTTATTCAATAAAGGCCAAACAGAACTGTAAAAACCAATACCCGCATTATAGTCTTCATAGCCACTTGGTAAGGTGGCTGAGTACCAAATATAACCGAGAGTTTGAGTGCCATCTCTATAAGTGGGTGTCGCAGCTGAATCATCCAAAGAGGCATAAGTCACTCGGCTAGCAGTATAACCTCGTACAGAGCTATCTACAGGCGACATCACATTGTATATCTCAACCTCAGAACCCGATATGGCTGCTTGGTATATTTTATTCGTATATAGATCAATACGAACTTTTTTAGTAAAGGAGGAATCTACCAAGGCAACAGACCATTCATCCCGATAAAGTTCAACATACTCATCCACTTCATTGCCATTGGATAAGAGTTCAACCCATATTTTATCCTGCTGTAGGACGAATTCACCTAAATACTTATCATTAGCGCTCACTTTTTGGGTTAGCTGAAAAATCAAAATAAGTAAAATAAAACAACGATAGAAAATAGACGTTTTAGTATTCAGATTACTATTCATATATATTCCTTTGAATATTTAAAGTTTACCGACCAATATCCCACCAGCCACAGCCTCTGGGATTTAAATAACTCAGTCTGTGTTACTAAAAAGTCCTTTAAAACGGATGCTAAACGATCAAAATGACTGACAATTTTTACCTTATAGTAAGCTCAAAGCAGAACAAGACACTCGTGAAAATCCATGACATAACAATTCGCAACGTCTTGATAATACAGACAGCTAAAATCACCCTCTAAGCATTTAATATAAAATGCTAAAGGCTCATTTTTGTCTCAATTCCTCCCTTGATATAGTGCTAAAAGCCTATCAAGAAAGTTTTTATCGATTCACTTAAAAATCTAATTAAGACAATGTATTAAAGGTAGGAGTATTAAGATAAATAATAATGTTTATTAGGAAAAACAATCTAAGAATTGCTATCTTGCGAGCAGAAGCACAAATAGACTAAACTTTTTGGCACATTCAATTATTAGTATTTAGTGTGCGAATGCAAATCTGCACCTCACCTCTATAAAATGACCTATAAAATGACAGTCACTCTATGGGTAATCCGATAGAGTTAGGAGAGCATAAATACTTGTCATTAACGCTTTATGCGTTTGTAGCATAAGAGCCTTAGTTGCCTACTTAAGCAAAGTGTTAGCTACGCCTTCCACCAGACACCATATCATTGCATCTATCACAAGTAATGGAGCCACAATGGGTCACTTCAGGGTTATCTGATATTGTGCTAGTTAACTTGTCAATGAACTCCTTGAACCTGTAGATTCTTACTTGAGCTTCACCAAAACTGGCCACTTTTTCAATATTACGGGTAACGCATCTTAACTTTTCAAAGCCATCAGAGCATGAGCCTTCTTCGACCTCTGTGACGATATCTTTGCTTAGTGCCCACCGTCTAAAGAGAGTTCGACCAGCCAATTCCTCTGCATAATGAATTGGCGTACATGACTCAAAATCAACCCCCATGAGCATTATGAAAGCATCCTCTTTGAGCTCATAAATTTTCTTATATACGGAGTAAACATTTAACTCAGACTGTCCTAATAGGAGCCTCTGCCTATTTGTGCCAGCAACCACAAATGAGTTTGTTGGGTGAGAGGTGCGAGATGACATATCATGTTTTAAAAGTAATTTGGGGATGACCCCCATTGACCGTTCGATTTGATCATCACTGCCCAAATAATTAACCGGACAGATTTCTTTTACTGTTGAGTAATCAATGCCGTCATTTTCATAGTTTTTACGAATAGGGGACGTTTGTGATTGATAGAAAAACGCAGGACACACTAAAGTACAACCTGTGTCCATAAATGCTTCTATCAATGTTTCTGGCCCTTTATCTACCAAACCTAATGATTTAAATGATGCATGCAGACAAATAGTGCTATTAGACAGACCTAATTCATTTATTTTGCTTATAAAGTCACTTTTGGTTATCAACTGAACACCTTCCTGGCTAAATGTTAATTCAACTCCTGTTAGAGCTTGGAGGGATATTTATGTGAGTGCTGCTTTAACTCACTCATCTTGCCTGGATAAATATTGAAGGTTTAAATCTTCCTGATTCAATAAACTATCCTTTTTTCCGCTGAAGTTGAACTTAGCCATCAGTCTTTAAGGGACTCAAGGCCTTGCTTGTATTTTCTGATTCTAGAGAGAACCAATAAGGAAGACAGAATTAAGAAAGATAATACTCCTAAAGACCCAGCGCCATCACGATGGCTTATTTTCACTTGCTCAGGGTTTTCTTTAATACGCTCTTGGAAACTCGATAACTGGTTATTTAAATTGATCACCATATCATCAGCTGCTTCTTCAAAACCTTGAATACTATCTGCCCTCAGCTCCTCGCTTAAATTAACCAAAGTTGATTTACCAAGCACTCTGCTGGTACCTGGCGCCCTAAAAAGCATGGATTTACTTTCAATGTCATATACAACCGTATCCATTAGAGTGCTTGTATCGTTTTTTTCACCGGACACTAGATAAGCTCCCACAATGGTCCAGTAACTTAATGACAGCGCGCCCTCATCGGTAAATTGCACTTGGTCATAGGACACTAAAGCAATCACATCAATGCCATACATGGTCTTAATCTGAGAAATATTTGGAAAACTACCTCCTGGCGTCAGGTAAGCCGAGGGAATCACTTCAATACTGCTTACAAATTCTAACTCTCTAAAGTTGTCAGAGACGCTTTCTAAAATTTGATTCTTTTTAAACTCGGTAATTTTTCCTGAATAAGATTTACCTGTCCAAACGTTTTTTTGAGAGTTGTTGTCTGAGCTCTCAGGGACAAAGGCCACCCCTACACGCAAAGGCAAGGTTAAATGAGGAGTAGAAGCTGTCACTAAAAAATCGTCAGATGTCGGGTATAGATACTCCATAACACTACTTTTGGTGTTTATTCTTTGACTTGAACAACCTGATAAGCCCAAAGCGACTAACGCAATAAGAACAACTAAAGACTTCATTGAATTAAAAATCGCCATATATCCCTCGCAAAATAATACTCCAGCGGCTCACACTCATTAACAGACTAAAATTACAGTTAGTTTGTGTACTCACTTTAAATTGACATAAAACTCATTGTTTTGAAAATGTTTTTCACGTTATCTGGTCTCTACATCATGATTAATCTACATCATGATTAAATGAGTTAGAAAGCACGCAAAAAGCTTCTTATGCACTCCTTATCTAGATATAAACGTTATCTAGTGAAACTCAGCTATTTTTTACAGCACCTTAGATAAAAAAAACGCCCTTCATGAGAAGGGCGTTTTTTTCACTATTTAAACGCTTATTTTGGACACGTATTTACGCTAAACACACTGCTCTTCTTCAGGTTCGATATCTTCTGCTAAGAAACCACCCGTTTGGTGAGCCCAAAGTTGCGCGTAGATACCACCCGATTGGCTGAGTTCGTCGTGGGTGCCTTGTTCGACTACCTTGCCATCATCCATAACAATGAGTCGGTCCATGGCTGCAATGGTTGAAAGTCTGTGGGCAATGGCAATAACGGTTTTGCCTTTCATCAAGCGGTTTAAGCTCACTTGAATTGAGGCTTCGACTTCTGAATCCAGTGCCGAGGTGGCTTCATCTAATACCAGCAAAGGCGCATCTTTTAGTAAAACACGGGCAATAGCGATACGTTGACGCTGACCACCTGAGAGCTTGACCCCCCGCTCTCCAACCATGGCATCATAACCAAGATTTCCATGAGGATCAGACAGCGTCAGAATGAAATCATGAGCCTCAGCACGTTTCGCTGCAGCGATCATTTCATCTTCACTGGCATCAGGTCTGCCGTACATCAAGTTTTCACGCACGGTTCTATGTAACAAGGAGGTGTCTTGGGTCACCATACCAATTTGTGCTCTAAGGCTATCTTGCTGAACATCACTGATATCCTGGTCATCTATCTTGATGTTACCGCCTTCCACGTCATAAAAGCGCATTAGTAGGTTTACCAAGGTGGACTTACCTGCACCAGAGCGTCCGACTAGTCCGACCTTCTCTCCTGCTTTAATGTGCAGGTTCAATCCGTCTATACCACCTTCGTCTTTACCATATTGAAAACGTGTACTCTGATATTGAATATCACCTTTCTCAACAGTTAGCTTTGGTGCCCCTTCTTTGTCTAATACGGTTTGGGCTTTAGACAAGGTTTTCATGCCATCTGCGACTGTGCCTATGTGCTCAAATAAGCCACCGATCTCCCACATAATCCATTGGGACATGCCGTTTAATCTAAGCGCCATGGCAATCGCAATGGCAATCGCACCAACAGACACTGCGTTTTGCATCCATAACCAAATCGACAAACAAGCCACACTGAATGACAAGATGTAGTTAAGGGCTTGAACACTGACATTCAAAAAAGTCACCAAACGCATTTGCTTGTAAGTGGTATCTAAAAAGCCATCCATACTTTCTTGGGCATAATTCGCTTCGCGTTTATCATGGGAAAAAAGCTTCACCGTATTGATATTGGTGTAGCTATCGACAATTCGACCTGTCATTGTGGATCTGGCATCTGCCTGTAAAGATGAAATCTGCTTCAACTTAGGCACAAAATAAACCTGTACACAGGTATAACACACTAACCAAATCAGCATAGGTAACATAAGACGCCAATCCGATTGCGCCACTATCACCAACATGGAAATGAAATACACCAGAATAAAGACCAAGACATCCAATAGCTTCATCACAGCTTCACGCACAGCGAGTGAAGTTTGAAGCACCTTGGTGGCAACTCTTCCTGCGAAGTCATCCTGATAAAAAGAGACGCTTTGCTTTAATAAATATCGATGGGCCATCCAGCGTATCATCATGGGGAAGTTCCCCATCAAGGTTTGATGCACAACACATGAGTGAATAAAAACCACCACAGGAAGCGCCACTAATAACATGAGAGACATGTAAATCAGGCTCATACCTTCTTGTTGTAAAAAGGTTTCTGGCGTCTTAGTCGACAACCAATCCACCAGCTTACCCATAAAATCAAAAAGAATGACTTCTAAAATGGCAAGTAAAGCAGTCAGTAAAGACATGATGATTAACGGCCGTCCGAAGCCTTTAGTATAGTGACGACAAAACGCAATCAGACCAGTGGGTGGCTGAGTGGGTTCATCATCGGGAAAAGGTTGAGTCCATTTTTCAAAAAAACCTAACATAAATATCCTTTAGATTGTCCAGAATTGGACAACAGAAAATAGAGAGAGCACTCCTTTTAAAAACACGCAATTAAAACAAGGAGGGAAAGACTTTAGATTAACACAAGACAGGCTTTTTTTAGCACAACAGAAAGTTAAAATTCGTGTATAACACAGGCGAAAAATGTAAAAAATAAGACAGCCCCCTAAAAACCACTAGCCTATGCGTTTTCCTCTTAAAATCCCGTATACTCACCCCTTTAATGACCAGCATATAAGGCCTACCCTCACCAATGACACTCAATTTAGGTACGATTTTAATTCTAGGCTTGCTCAGTGCGTTAACACCACTGGCAATTGATACTTATCTACCCAGTATTCCTGCCATTGCTGAATCCATTAATACGGAAATTAATTTGGTGCAGCTAACAATTAGTATCTATTTAGGGGTTTATGCTTTTTCTCAACTTCTATATGGGCCTATTTCAGATGCTTATGGACGTCGTAAAGTCCTTTTGTTCGGCATGGCTGTCTTTTTTATCGGTACCTTAATTTGTATTTTTAGCACTGATTTTAATAGTTTGATGTTAGGCCGTGCTATCCAAGCCTTTGGTGGTGCTGGGGTGGCTGTTGCTAACCAATCTTTAGTCAAGGATGGCTTGAGTCCAGATCAGTTTGCCAAAGCCATGTCTTACATTATGTTAGTGATGTCAGTCGCACCTCTTATCGCGCCTCTTATCGGCGGCGCCATCTTACTTGTCTTAGATTGGCATTATATTTTTGTCTTTTTAGCCTTGATTACGTTAATCAGCGCCAGCTTGTTTTATTTTAAAATCCCTGAGACCTTAGCCCTTGAAAAGCGCCACCCTCTTGCGCTAAAAAGCGCCCTTCTTAACTACTATAAACTGCTAAGAAATCCACTTGTGATGGGCCATATACTGACAGGCGCCTTTCACTTTACTGGCATGATTACCTTTATCACAGGCTCAGCCTATGTCTATATCGAGTTTTATGGTGTGAGTGAACAGATGTTTGGCGTCTTGTTCGCCCTAAATATGATTGCCATGATGTTAGCGACCACCATCAACGCTCGTCTTATCGATAAGATTGGCGCTAAAAAAGTCACAGAGCATGCTCTAAAAGCAGTACTTGTTTGTTCTCTTATCATGCTTGGCTTGATGTTTTTTACCAAACCGAGTTTATCTATTTTGATCTTGCCCATTATCATTTTTGTTGGCTGCCTTGGCATTCTAGGTGGCGGCCTTATGGCAGGTGCAATGCAACATGCTGGCAATTTGAATGGCAGTGTCACTGCCTTAGCAGGTACAACACGTTTCTCAATGGGCGCGGTTGGCGGTATTTTAGTGAGCCTATTACATAACGATAGCTTCACGCCTATGCTAGGCATTATGGCAGTTTGTGGCCTTGCTTCTTTTACTTGTTATCATTTATTTTGTAAGCAAAGCGTCGCAACGAGCAAATAGAATTTAAACATCAAGAGGATAGCAATACCTTTGCCATCCTCTTTTAAATCCCCACAAGATAGGACTTAACATGTTACACAGCAGTGAATTAATTGAAAAAATAAAAAGCACACCCGAAGCCATTGCCTTCAATGACACTATGAGCACCATAGATAATGAGTACCAATTTCAAGCAGCAAGCTTTCAAAATGGTGAGCAAAGAAATGAAGCAGGTCAAAACAATGGCTCTTGCAAGATTTTCACCTTTGCAAAACTCCATAACCTAGATGCGATTGACACACTCCAGCTATTTGGTGATTTTTATCGTGTGGATGTACTGCAAAACCCTGAAGGGGAAGACCATCAAAACATACGTCAGTTTATGGTCCACGGCTGGGATGGTGTCAGCTTTGAGTCTATCTCGCTTACACCTAAAAGCTAGGGAACCTGCGATTAAGACCTTAAATCCTATAACCCAAAAAACGAGTACTATCTATAATGCTCGTTTTTTACTTTTGAACTCTTGTTTTACTTATTTATGTGTTTAGCCTAACTTGGCGAGCATGCCATGTCTTTGCTGCTTGTATTCACAATATTTTATGAAGTTTTGCTTATCGATAGGTTTTGAAAAATAATAACCTTGAAAGTACTGACAGCCAAAGTTTCTTAATATATTCACTTGCTCTATATTCTCTACACCTTCGGCAATGATATCGATATTTAAACTCAACGCCATGTTAATGGTTGCTTTAACGATGGCTTTATCATCGTCATCAGAACAAATATCTCGAATGAATGATTTATCAATTTTTATCGTTTGAATAGGCAGCTTTTTCAAATAAGATAATGAAGAATAACCTGTTCCAAAATCATCAATAGAGATATTGATGCCGATATCTTTTAGCCTATTCACTTTCTCACTCACCTCGTTAACATCACACATCAACACGGTTTCAGTGATTTCAAACTCAAGTCTTTTGGGATCAATATGAGTCTCACATAATATCCCCATCACCATATCAATGAAATCTTTATGGGCTAACTGCTTCATAGATAAATTGATCGAAACGATCAAGTCATGGTGATTGTCTTTATCCCATTCCATTAATTGTTTACAGGTTTCCCTTATTATCCATTCACCTAAAGGGATGATTAAGCCAGACTCTTCTGCGATGGATATAAATCTATCTGGGGTAATAAAGCCTAATTCGGAATGCTTCCAACGAATTAGCACCTCAGCGCCCATCACCCTAAAATCACTCGCATTTACTTTTGGCTGATAATAAAGTTCAAAATTATAGTTTTCAATTGCTTGACGTAAATCCGCACCCAAAGTGACATAAGCATTGGTGGATTTAATCATGTCAGGTTTGAATATTTTATAATTATTATATCCCCTAGATTTGGAGTCATATAATGCGATATCTGCTTTTTTCAGCAAGGTATCGACATCAGCGCCATGCTGCGGGTAATGACTAATGCCAACACTTGCCGTTAGCAGCATTTCCATTTGTTCAACGGGATAAATCGTACAAATTAAATCAATTAAATTTGATCCCAGTGTTTCTAACTCACTGATATCTTGTACGTTTTCTTTTAAAATTAAAAAATTGTCTCCGGCCATGCGAAATAAATATTCAGACTTTGAGACATAAGACTTTAATTTTTGTGTCACCAGAAGGATCAAGTTATCACCAGCCCTATGGCCAAAATGATCATTGACCGTTCTAAACCCATCAAGGTTTAACGAAATAATGCCATGCTGTAAGTGGCTTCTTTTGCTGAGTAACTTTTCAAAAATCATGTAAAAAAGATGGCGGTTGGGCAAGTCTGTCAATAAGTCATAATATTTAAGCTTAAAGGTTAAATCTTGTATGCTTTTGGAGGTTTTACATTCTTTGATGAAGAGGTGGTATTTATTTTTTTCGAAGTAAAGCTGTGCGGTAAATTCTTTGATTTCATTAAGCAGAAATAAACTAAAACTAAATTTATTATTTTTCCCATTATTGCTTTTAGAACAAACAATATTAGTTAACTCAGATTTAACTGTCTCCCCTTGAAAGACAGAACTGAACAAGCGGTTACCTTGTAACATATTAAAGTTCAGATCTAATATTAATATCATTGTGTTTTTAGGCATAATCTACCACTTTGGTATTTCTCTCCTGACAATAGATCTAAGCATCATCATCAAGAAAAGCGTTAATTTTTTAGTTTTCAGTCATCCTTAACGCTCAATTCATTGATAAATCAAAAAACATACTGAGAAAACGATTCGCATTCGCAGCAATTGGTTAAACTGTATATTAACTATACAATAACTTACACTTCGATTTAACCATTATGGATTAAAATACACATTTGAATGCTGACTTATTTAAATTTTATATATATCAATATTTTAAAGATTAGAAATTTGGTTAAACATAAGTTCACAATGTCTAATTTAGTGGAACAAAGTATCAAAAAAAACCTAGCCTGAGTAATCTCTGACTAGGTTTTTTTATCCGTCTCATTCGAAGAATTAACTTAGATTAGCGCTTGCTTTACCATTCGCTTCATCCTCTTCACGACGACCTTTTTGGATTTTCATAATGGCAAATGCTAGTAAGAAGGCTGGAATAAAGAACCACTCTTTAGCTGGTCTTTGTGTCTCTAACTGGAAACGAGTCACTTGCCAGTCAAAGTCTAACTTCTGCGCTTCTGCATAACCACCAAAGACCAGGTTATCAATATAGATAGCCCCGTTTTCTTCACGCACTTCCATACCCGCACCGTCATATAAACGGTCTCCAGCACTATCACCTTTGGCAATTGGAATGTTAACGGTTTTGCTTACCCAACGACCATCGATGTTTTCACCTTCAACAGAAATACGTAATTGCTGTAGATCTGGTGATTCATCAATGTATGCCATCATGCTAGTGGCTCCACGTTCCTCGAAAGGCTCGATGATTTGATCCAACCAGAAACCTGGGCGGAACAGGGTGAATGCAACCAATAATAAGAGTGCAGATTCGTACCAACGACTCTTACTAAAGAAGTAGCCTTGAGTCGCCGCAGCAAAGATCAACATAGCTGCTAGGGAAACAATAAAGACCATTACCCCTTGTGCGAATGTCACATCGATTAACAACAAATCAGTATTAAAGATGAATAGGAATGGCAGTAGTGCCGTTCTCATGGAATAGAAAAAGGCGGTAAAACCTGTCTTGATGGGATCACCACCAGAAACAGCCGCCGCGGCAAATGAGGCGAGACCAACCGGGGGGGTCACATCCGCCATTATGCCAAAGTAAAACACGAACATATGAATAGCGATTAGCGGTACGATTAGGCCGTTTTGCGCACCTAACTCCACCACCACACTCGCCATCAAAGAAGAAACAACGATATAGTTAGCTGTTGTTGGTAACCCCATACCCAGTACAAGACTGATTAGTGCAACCATCAATAGCATGATAATAAGCACACCACCTGATACTAGCTCAACAAACTCAGCCATTACTTGACCAATACCCGTCAGAGTCACAGTCCCAACTATGATCCCCGCTGTTGCTGTTGCCACCCCGATACCAATCATGTTTCGGGCACCGGTAATCAGACCATCCGCAAGGTCAACTAGTCCATCCTGACAAGCGGTTTTGATCTTACCTTGTTTACGCATCCAGGCTTTTAACGGCTTTTGTGTAAATAAGATAAAGGCCATTAGGACACAAGCCCAAAATGCAGATAAACCAGGTGATTTACGCTCTACCATCAAGAACCAAATTAACAATACAAGGGGCACTAGGTAGTACAATCCTGATTGATAAATGTCGGCAAATTTAGGCAGACGGACAATTTCAGCATTCGCATCTTCCATTGCAAGGTCTGGTTTTTTGGCAGATAAATAAAGCAGCCCAAAGTAACCAAACACCACAAAAGACAATAGTGCTATGTTGGCAAAATCACCAAACAACCACTTGATCGCAACGACCAAATAATAAAGTACACCGGCCAAAATCAGCATGCTTGCGGTAATTAAGCCAGAACGAAGCAGTTGAATTTTCCAAGGACGTGCTGGAGTGCTACGTGGCAAGCCTTGCATATTGCTCTTCATCGCTTCTAGATGAACGATGTAAAGCAAAGCGATGTAAGAGATCGTCGCAGGTAAGAAGGCGTGCTTGACCACTTCAATGTAGGAAATACCCACATACTCAACCATCAAGAAAGCAACTGCCCCCATGACAGGCGGCATGATTACGCCATTTACCGAAGATGATACTTCAACTGCACCGGCTTTCTCAGCACTAAAGCCCACCTTTTTCATAAGGGGAATCGTGAAGGTACCCGTGGTTACCACGTTAGCGATGGAAGAACCCGAAATTAGGCCTGTCATGGCAGAAGATAATACTGCTGCTTTCGCTGGGCCGCCGCGCATATGGCCAAGTAATGCAAAGGCTACTTGAATAAAATAGTTACCGGCACCGGCTTGGTTTAATAAGGCACCAAAAAGTACAAATAAGAAAACAAAACCCGAAGACACACCCAAGGCAATACCAAATACTCCCTCCGTGGTTAACCACATATGTGTCATGGCTTTTTCAATCGAAGCCCCTTTCCAACGTAAAATATCCGGCACATATTGACTATCGCCGAAGAAAACATAAGCAAGGAAAAGCAACGCCACTATCATCAATGGTGGTCCCAAAGAACGACGTGCAGCTTCAAGTGTTAAGGCGATACCAATCCCTGCTACCACTAGATCTAATGTGGTTGGCAAGCCTGGACGCAATGATAAGGCTTCATAAAATAAATACAGGTAACTTGCACAAAATGCAGCGACCAGAGCTAAAGCATAATCAAGGTAGGGAATACGATGTTTAGGGCTTTTACTAAAAGCAGGGAAAGCAAGAAAAGCAAGCATAACGGCAAATGCTAGGTGAAGGGCTCTTGATTCCGTATCGTTTAAAAAACCAATTCCCAATTGAGAAGGAAGCGGCGAACCTATCCATAATTGATAAAGCGACCAGGTTAGTGGTAATAAAAACAGTAAAGCAACAGCAAAACGACTTTTAGGTTGTCGATTTCCTGTATCTGCCTCAGCGATGAGGTCGTCCAGATGTTCCGCAGTGGGAGACACTTTCGCATCACTAGTCATACTAGGCTCCAGCAAGATTACCTAAGGCGTAATCAAAATCGAATTAATAAACGCAAATTAAAAAGGAGCAACCGAACCCATGTCAGGTCAGACTAGGTCCAGTCGCCCAAAGCTTAAATCGTAAGAAACTTATTTAACGCAGGATGGCGAGCTAGGCTCACCTTTTTTACACACTAAAACAGCCTGTTAAGCTTTCACTTAAACAGGCTGAATTTAGTCATTACGAATGCTGGTTACTTGATATAACCCATTTCGCGGTAGTACTTAGCAGCACCTGGGTGAAGTGGCGCAACTAGTGCCGTTGTAGCCATTTCTTCTGGTGTTAAGCGTTTGAACGCTGGGTGTAGACGTTTGAAAGAGTTGAAGTTTTCAAAGACAGACTTAGTCAACTGATAAACCACTTGCTCAGGAACATCAATAGAGGTTACCAAAGTTGCTTTAGGACCAAATGTTTCGATGTCTTCTTCGTTACCTGCATACATGCCACCAGGAATGATTGCAGAAGAGTATTCACCGTGCTCTTTCAAGATAGCTTTTGAAACAAGATCATTCATTGGGATCATGTTTACATCACATGTTGTTGTTGCTTCTTGAGCAGAACCGTTAGGTAGACCAGACAACCAGATAGTGACATCAAATTTATCATCACACAGTGCTTGTGCTTGCTCAGAAGACTTAAGCTCAGCAGCGATGCGGAAAGTCTCTTTTGTCCAACCACGTTCAGCCATTAGCAATTCCATCATGGCACGGTTACCAGAACCTGGGTTACCGATGTTTACACGCTTACCTTTAAGGTCTTCAAAAGTCGTGATGCCAGAATCAGCACGAGCCATCATGTGAATAGGCTCTGGGTGGATAGAGAAAACAGAACGTAGTTCTGGGTAAGCATTATCAGCAAACTGACCAACACCTGCTAGAGCAGACGCTTGAACATCAGATTGAGCAACACCAAATTCTAGTTCGCCTGAACGAATGCTGTTTACGTTATAAGCAGAACCACCTGTAGATTCAACTGAACAACGGATGCCATGAACTTTACGCTCTTTGTTTAACATACGGCAAATCGAACCACCTGCTGGGTAGTAAACCCCAGTTACACCACCAGTACCGATAGAGATGAAGTTATCACCAGCAGCCATTGCTAATACAGATGCACCGGCTAGTGCTGGAGCAAGCATGGTTTTCAAAATTGCTTTTTTAATTGTCATAATGTCCTCGTTATTTTTATATCGTTCAGTTTTACAAGGCATTACATAGCAAGGGCAGTGCCAAAAAACAAAAAATACACGTAAACATATGATAAATAGGACTTTTAATTTTATTTTGAGATGTAACACTAAGTTAACAAGAATATAATAAAAGTTATAAAGCAGAATCCTACGATGGCTAATTTCTTTCATTTTTAAGTCTATTAAGCCTAGATTTGGGGTTTATTACCTTAGCTATAACAAAAGCTATAGGTATAACCTTTGTTATACACTGATTGAGGCTTAAGATATGCGCCTGCTAAAGTCTGCTGTTCTTCTGTTTTACATCTAGTTAACATACCCAGATCAACCCTAAGCAAAATGACCTATGACTCAATTAAACCGCTATTTACCCAAGTTCCCACTGGTTACTATCACCACATTTTTGACCTGTGCACTTTTACTCATGTCGCAACAGCTTATGGCAGAGATAGATAATAAAAGCGGAATGCAAAAGCCGGTATTTGTAGTGGGTGCTGATCATAGTTACCCTCCCTATGAATTTGTAAACCAATATGGGGAACCAGATGGTTATACGGTGGAGTTAACCTTAGCTATAGCTGAGTTAATGGGTTTTGAAGTTGAGTTTCGCATGAGCGACTGGAAGACAGCGCTAAAAGGACTTTATCAAGAAGATGTGGATGTATTACAAGGTATTGCCTATTCCGTCGTTAGGGCCCAAACCATCTCTTTTTCGCCTCCCCACTCTATTGTTAACCAATCTATTTTTGCAAGGGATGACTCCCCCAATATCTCTAATGTCAGCATGCTTAAAGACAAAGAAGTCATCGTTCAAAATGCCAGCATTATGCATGAGTACCTCATTAATGAGGACATAGGGGCTAAGATCATCCCTGCCCCCACTCATTTAGAGGCTTTACGCTTATTAGCTGCGGGTAAACATGACTTTGCCTTAATCGCAAATTTACCTAGCTTGTATCTCACTAAAGAGATGGGGCTAAATAATATTTATCCTATTAGTAGTCCAGTACAAGGACAACGTTTGGGCTATGGTGTTCTACCTAAAAATGAAGCGTTAATCTCCCGCTTTACTGAAGGTTTAGCGATTTTGAAGAACACAGGCCGCCAGCAAGAAATTTATGAAAAATGGTTAGGCTCTTTGGAAAAGAAAGGCTTGCCTTGGGATATTATTGCTCAGATCGTAGGCATTGCAGCGAGCTTATTATTGCTGACGCTCGCAGGCATTGTGGTTTGGAACTCCATGCTTCGCAAGGAAGTAGAAAAACGCTCCTCCCAAATTCATGAGCAACAGCAACAGCTCATTCAGGCCGATAAAATGGCCTCTCTTGGTGTGCTGGTCTCTGGCGTTGCCCATGAGATCAACAACCCAACAGGCTTGCTCATGCTAAATCTTCCGCTCTTAAAAGAGGCCTGGATAGATGCGCTGCCCAAACTAGAAGCCCATGCACAAGAACATGGTGAATTTAAACTCGCCGGCCTTAGCTTTAACCGAATCAAACAAGAGCTCCCCTATCTGCTAGATGAAATGGATCAAGGCACCATTCGGATTCGAAATATTGTTAATGATTTAAAAGATTTTGCCCGTTCAGAACCGGACGAAATCAAGCAGGAAGTCGACATTAATAAGGTAATTCAAACTGCTGTCAGACTCGTAGATAAGTCTATTCGAACCGCCACAGACGAGTTTGAACTCAATCTTCAAGACCAACACCTCCTGATTATGGGCAGTGCTCAACGTATTGAGCAGGTAATGATAAACCTGATTATTAATGCTTGTGATGCTTTGGATTCAAAAGGGCAACGAATTCGCGTATCAAGTGAACTGAATCAATCCAATACGCAAGTCATTATTAAAGTAGAAGATCAAGGAGGCGGAATTGATGAGAACTTATTGCCACGCCTGACAGACCCTTTTTTCACCACTAAACGTGAACTTGGAGGAACAGGGTTAGGCCTATCTGTATCAGCAAGCATAGTGCAGGCCCATGAAGGCAGCATGACGTTTGATTCGGTAAAACTACTGGGTACCACTGTCACCATCTGTTTGCCCTGCTATATGCCTTAAAAGAAGGTTTAATTGGTCTAATCCCTACTAACAGATGCACTCTTTCCATAGATAGGGAATAATATGCCCACTAAAATTCACCGCAAAAATGGCATGATCGACTGAACTGCCATTTTATTTAAATTTTTAAGAAGTTTTAGCCAGATGTCAGATTCTAGTTTATATCCACAATTTCCCGTGCTCTTAGTTGATGATGAAGTGTCTTTTCTGCGCAGCATGTCTCTTACTCTTGAACGAAATGATATTAATAATATTCACACCTGTTCAGAGCCAAGATTAGTGCCTGAGCTCATGCAGCAATTAAATGCTGGCTTGGTTCTATTGGACCTCACCATGCCAGGCTTATCCGGACGAGATTTACTGACCTGGTTTAAAGAAGAGTACCCCGATGTATGCGTTATTGTGATTAGTGGCATCAACCAGGTTGAGGCAGCAGTCGACTGCGTTAAACAAGGCGCGTTTGATTATTTTGTTAAAACCACTGAACAAAGTCAGATCATTGAAGGTATTAAGCGGGCGATACGCACGCAAGAATTGAGCATTGAAAACCAGTTATTACGACGACAAATGCTAACCACAGAGCTGCAAAAACCAGAACTGTTTGATTCTATCATCACCGCCTCTAACACCATGTGGTCCGTCTTTAAATATCTAGAATCTATTGCTAAAACTAACCAACCTATTCTTATTTGTGGTGAAAGTGGTGTGGGTAAAGAGCTCTTTGCCAATGTCGCCCACTCACTCAGTGCCCGTAAAGGTGAGCTTGTGACAGTAAATGTGGCAGGCTTAGATGATGATATTTTCGCGGACACTTTATTTGGGCATAGCCGTGGGGCCTTTACAGGTGCAGATAAGGAGAGGCCTGGACTGGTTGAAAAAGCCGCTGGGGGCACTCTCTTTTTAGATGAGATTGGCGATTTAAGTTTGGCTTCCCAAGTGAAGTTATTACGTTTACTACAAGAAGGTGAATACTATCCATTAGGCAGTGATAAACCTAAGCGAATTCAAGCCAGAGTCATAGTTGCGACCCATCAAGATTTAGCCCTAAGACAAGAGCAAGGGAAATTCAGAAAAGATTTATTTTTTAGGCTGAAAACCCATCAAGTGAAAATTCCACCACTTAGGGAAAGACTATCTGACCTGCCTATTTTAATTGATCACTTTGTCAAACTGGCTTGTAATGAACTCGGTAAAAGCTACCCTAAGGTGCCCAAGCGATTACCTATCTTATTAAGTAGCTATACTTTTCCAGGCAATGCACGTGAGCTTAAGGCCCTTGTTTATGATGCAGTGAGCCGAAGCCATGACGGCACCCTAGACACGTCTAGCTTTACCCACTTATTTGACAAAGAAAATCTCAGCCTTAGTCAAGGAGACAGTGTGACCTTTCATCCTAATATGCCAGTACCAACATTGACTCAAATGGCAGAACAATTAGTCACAGAAGCCATGAGCCGAGCTCAAGGGAATCAGTCTTTAGCGGCGCGTATGTTAGGCGTTTCGCAACCTGCATTAAGTAAACGCTTAAAAAACATGAAAAATTAGTCAAAATGAGCCCATATCTAAAACACTTAAAAGCTTGATTATTAGGCTTGAAAAGCAAAGTTTGGACCCTATATATAAGTTTACAAACCATAGAAAAATTACTTAAAACATACTTTTCTTACTTTACCTATCGGCTATTTTCATCCATGATGAATCCATAGTAAGAAAAAGTTAAAGAATCTGGAGTACGCCAATATGATCGAATTTATGATGTTTTCAGCAGTTTGCTTGGCTATATTCGTGTTGGCAAAAAACCTAGGCGCACAAGCCCAAACACGCTCACTTAAGCCTATTCGCATTGAAACAGAAGAAGAGAAGCGCCGTAAGCAACTCGCTAAAAAACAGCAAGCCTCTAGACACTACAAAGATTAGAAACAGTTAATTCACTTTTCGAGTTTATAGTTTAAAAAAGCAAAGTAAGTAAAATCGTGAAATGTAAAAAGAAAGTAAAACCGAGTGATAAAAGCAAAAACCGATCAAACTCCCCGTTGATCGGTTTTTTTTATGTATCAAGCATGATTTGTTGAAAATTAGGCAAATACAACCTTTGGCGAGTTTGGTTTTTTCGCTTGATACATGGCGACATCAGCAGAACGTAATAAACTATCCACATCCTTCTCATCGCCAGCAAAGGTTCTCACCCCGACACTCGCACCCACACTTAGCGGCTTTCCTTTATAATAAAAAGGTTGATTAATAATGCCGAGTAACTCTATCCCAATTTGTTGAACAATCTCGCGATTAACCAAGCTATTTCCATACATACGCTGCAACAACACCACAAATTCATCACCACCTAGCCTAGCGACCAGGTCTTCATAGCGAATCAGGGCTTGTAGTCTCGATGAAATTTCGACTAAAAGCGCATCACCGGCCTCATGACCATGTTCATCATTAATTTTTTTAAAACCATCTAGATCTATTAATAATATCGCGGCTTGTTCTTTATAACGGCCATTACTGGAAACCACTTTTTCCATATTTTTTAAAAAATAACGACGGTTTCCTAATTGGGTTAAGGGGTCAGTTAAAGCCAATTTTTTGATTTGCTCTAGCATCTCCTCCCGCGCATCAACAAAAGGTTTTATGACCCAATAGTAAATGGGAAACAAAGACAGGCTCGCTAGAAAAAATGCATCAAGGACAGCAATAATGGTGGGAGAGAGGTTTAAAGGAAATAATTGAAATAGCATCATTATGGCCAGTTCGACCAAAAAGATAATCAATATAATGCGCAGAACGACCTGCTTAGTTGATAACAAACTCATATTAATGCTTCCACACTTGGGCTTTGCCTAAAATTATTATGTAAATAAAATCCCTCTTATTTTGACTCAACAAATACTGAGGTTATTAAAACTTTCCTAGCTTTTTTAAACCTTCTTTCTGGCTAAACATTATTCAAAAAACCATTAAACTAAATAATTATGCATTTAAGATGAATTTTTCATCCGCTAGACAAAACCCTTCATTTAAAACTTAATCCCTTAATTTAATTGAAAAATCCTTTGAAACTTCACGCCATTTCAAGACTCTATACTTATACTCAGTTAAGTTCGTAAACATTATAAAAGCGAGAACAACTCATTATGACGTTAATGCAAACCTGCTTTTGGTTCATTGCACTTGCTGGCAATGCACTCACATTATCTTGGTTTAGCCTTACTGGTTCGACTGCCGCTATCGTTTTTTTGATCTTCACCTTAGCGTATAGCGCTATCGGGGCCTATGACATTTTCTTCAGCCCACACAGCCTAAATCGCCTTTATCCTGTCTCTGCTTATATAAGATATTTTCTAGAGAATTTTCGTAAGGAGATTCATCAATACTTTGTGGCGAGCGAAACAGAGGAGCTCCCCTTTAATAGAGAACAGCGTAGTCTGGTTTATCGAAGAGCCAAAAATTTAAGAGACACCATTGCCTTTGGCACTCAAAGGGAACTACTAGAAGAAAATTATTTAAGTTTATGGCACTCCCTGTCTCCTAAAGAAGTAAAGGAAGAGCAAAAGCGAGTTCTTATAGGCGGGCCTGACTGCCTACAACCCTATAGCGCAGCTTATTTAAATATTTCAGCAATGAGTTTCGGCGCGCTTAGCCATCAAGCGATCGAAGCCTTAAATCTAGGTGCTCACAATGGCGGATTTAGCCATAACACAGGTGAAGGTAGCGTTAGCCCCTATCATTTAAAACACGGTGGTGACATTGTCTGGCAAATTGGCTCTGGATTATTTGGCTGTCGAACTCAATCTGGCGACTTTTGTCCAGATAGTTTTACTAAAACGGCCCTATTAAATCAGGTTAAGATGATAGAAATAAAGCTATCTCAAGGCGCCAAACCTGGACATGGTGGCGTTCTCCCGAAAGCTAAAATTACCGATGAGATCGCAAGGGTTAGAGGTATATCTAAGGAAGAAGACTGTGTTTCACCCGCAATACATCCAGAATGCAAAACACCAAAAGCACTGCTCAACTTCATCCAAACCTTGCGTACTTTAAGTAAAGGTAAACCCATAGGTTTTAAACTTTGCCTTGGTAATCCGGCTGAGTTTCTAAGCATTTGCAAAGCCATGCTAGAGCTGCAAATTTACCCTGATTTCATTACGGTAGATGGCGCTGAAGGTGGAACAGGAGCAGCACCTGTAGAGTTTTCAAACCGACTGGGTATGACCTGCCTAGATGCAGTTTACCTAGTTAACAGCATGCTCATTGGAGCAGGTATCCGTAATAAAATCAGCGTTATTGCCTCTGGCAAAACCGCATCCAGTTTTGATTTATTAAGCAAGATTGCCGCTGGGGCCGATACGGTCAATGCCGCTAGAACCATGATGTTGGCATTAGGCTGTATTCAAAGTCAGTCCTGTAATAGTAACCAATGTCCAACCGGTATTGCCACTCAAGACCCGGTTCGGGGGAAAGCAATTGATGTCCAAGCCAAGGCACAAAGAGTCACTTACTTTCAGAAAAATACCCTCCACAGCTTTTTTGAATTAGTCGGCAGCTTAGGCCTTGATGACCCAAGAAAACTTACCCCTAATATGATCAAAAGACGCACTAACTATAGTCTTAGCATATCCCTTGGGGTCATGATTCCTAGCTTAAAAGAAGGAGAGTTAGAAACAAATCCTGAGCTCCCCTACCCTTGGAAGCAATGGTGGGATGGAGCCCAAAGTGACGATTTTTATGTGCATGATGAACATGAATTAACACCACCCGAGCTTAACCTCAAAAACCTATAACACTTGAGCCTTTAATATTTAAGCGCTTCAGATTAGCAGCCAATTTCACTTAAACAGCATCTTGAGCTGGTCCCATCAATTGGGCTAGCTCGGACCGGCTGGAGATCGCCAACTTGTCATAGACTCGATAAAGATGATTTGAAATCGTCGAAGGTGCTAGCTGGAGCTTTTTCGCAACCTCTTTAAAGGTAAGTCCTTTACACACTAATTGAACTATCTCTTTTTCCCTAGCACTTAGCTTATCCAATGGGCCTAAAGGCCTTAAACCCACCTTAACTAGGCTTCCCATTAAAGTTAACTCAAACACTAGATCATGACTTATCACTGTATAAAGACGATCAGGGTCTACTTCAGTACTAAGGGCAGCGTGTGCAAGCGCATCTGGAATATCAATCGGCAAACTATAAATATTTCGCCTTGAAAAATGCTCATACAGTAAGGTCATAAAACTTGGATGAACATCATGAAAGCAGCCAGTAAGGTCACATAACGCAGCACATTCCTGACCTTGGGTATCTTGTAAAACCTGACCGACTCTTAAATGTAAAAAAGAAGCATGAGAGATAGCAGCAACAAGGTGAAACATGAGCTGTTTTTGTAACTGCTTCTCTTGCAGACTAAATGGGTGATCACGATCAAATCGATAAAGGCTTATTAGAGTATAAAGACCAGAATCCATCTCTAAATGTGCTGCAGCTAAGATACGCTCAATGCCATAGGGCTTAAACAAGGTGTGATAAAGTTCAGAGCGATAAAATACCTTGTCCTCAACCACGTCAGCCATGTCTATCGGTAGATCTAAATTATTCAGCACTTCATCTTTTATGGGGTTAATAGCCATAGTGGATTCTAAGTGTTCCACATACTTATCATCTAGACCGACTTGATCAACATAATGAAAATGAATATGGGTTTGATTGCCCGTCCCCCAAAATGCAGCATCAAATTCAATCACACTAGTCAGTTGTTCTAATGCCCAAACACGATACTTATCGGGCGCAATACTTGGAGCAGAGCGATAAAGGTGACTAATAAACGCGTCAATCATTTACGACTCCTATTAGGCTATTTTTACCATTTATATCACATCCCTTTTATCATAATAATCATCTCAGATAGCCATTAACTAAGCTTTTGAGTATGAGGAAATCCATGAAACCTAACAATATAATTGAGCCTGGTCTGCTTGCTAATGATGAAGAATTTACTGATGAATTTTTTCAACAGTTTGTTTTTCGCAAAGCAAAACAACCACTTAAGCTAACTGACTCAATCAGTAGAGACTACCAGTTTCCAACGCTCTACGGCAATGTCACCTGCGCTATCGGTATTTTCTTATGTGATTTCAAAAAAGCCCAAGCCCTATTGCCTCATCCAAAGATGAAGCCTGTCCCTATGCCGAGAGGCAGGGCGCTTGTTACTTTCTCCTGCTATGAGTATCAAAGGGTGAAAGGTGTCGCACCTTATAATGAAATCGCCATGACCATTCCGGTCATGATAGACCCCAAGGTAAACATCCCTGTATTACCTGTAATTAAAGACAGTTTATTCAGTAAATTTGGCTATTATGTTTTTCACATGCCCGTCACCTCATTAGAGAACCGCATTCGCGGTAACGATATTTGGGGGCTTCCTAAAGTAGTCGATACCATAGATATAAAGGTTGAAAACCAGACATCAAAAACACAGGCGACGGATGAATTTGGCAATCAGTACTTTACTCTATCTGTGCCAACGCAAGGATCTGCAATGTCATTTGATGTGAAATCTAATATTTACTCCAAACTAGGAAGTCAGTTATTACAAAGCCCAACCCAGTTTAAAGCCGAGTTTATGGTGAATAAATATATGAACCGACTTTGGCAAAAAGGCGGCAAAGATCCGGGGGCATTAATCATAGGTAAAGGCCCCTATGCGGAGCTTTTACACACCTTAGATATAGACCCCAACCCTTTTCAGTTTCGCTATGCAAAGCAGATGAATGCTTGCTTTGACTTACCTAACGAAGACTATAAAGCCCCCTTCACATTCTAAGGATAAAGGAAGATCCGATGAAATATGACCCTAAAACTCTTCTTTTAATTGGCGCAGGTGCCGTGGGATCGAGCATTACCGCTTGGATATCTCCTTACCATAAAAACTTTTTTGTGATGGATCAGGGGGAAACACTTGAGACGATCAAGCAAGATGGAATCTTTGCCTACAAACAAAACCAAAAGGAAAAAGGCGTCAAGATTAGGGCCAATACAATTGAGGATTTTGCTGACAGCCCTACACCCGATATTATTTTAATCTGCGTTAAGAACGACAGTTTAGAAGGCTTATCCCGTGCAATTATTCAGGCCAATGGGTAAAAATGTATTGAAAATTGTATTAATGTCGGTCTACAAAATGGCATACCTGCCCCTTATAACAGAGCAATTTATCAAATTTGCCAACGGGAGTTTAATCAAGCTCAATTTACTCCCCTTAATGTTAGCGATCTGGCATCGCAAATTTTAGCGATAAAACAAGGTACGCTAAATACCGTCTAATGAATTATGGCTAAATGAATAAAGCTCAAGAGCCATTAAGTGAAACAATATTACAGCGCTAAACCACAAAATAGATGAATTATTCTAACCTATTTGGTGAAAAAGCATCGTTTGTCCCTACTTTGAATGCGATCTATTATGTAATTGTTGTAATTAAACAACAAACCACAGTAAAGAAGGAGATACATTATGGATTCACAACAAGAGTACGAAGCACTATTAGCGAAATGGGGATTTGCCTCTGAAAGCCAAGATACTGCCAATAAGTTTTATGAGTTTGGCAAAAAAACACACGCTTTCTTTGCCAAAAAAATCAGCAAAATTGTGGCTAGTTTTCAATCTAAACCACAAAATGTGCAGCTAGGCTTAAATCATTAAGTCTAGCTGTTTTTTTATTTTCAGATTACCCACAAAACAGCCTGCCAAACCCTTAATACCCATCACTCACAATCCTCTTAGTATTTAAGAGATATTGCCGATTCTTGTAAAAATCAAACCGTTACACTCTTTATGACTTACAACACAGGTTTGTAGGTTTAGACATTCTTTATTGGGATTAGATTACTCAGTTTAGGCTTTGTATAACCGCGCCATTATCATCTTGCAGTTATTTCAATTTGGCCAGGGGCTAGATTTTCTAGCCTCTTTTTTATTCTAACTATCAACTAAATCTGTGCTTCACTGCATTCCTTTTGATAACAGTGCAGCTTGTTTCTTAGGAAGTTTATTCACCACTTGTAAATAAGAATGCTCTATTTGGCGCTCTATTTCTCCAGGCGGTAATTCACCATCAAGTAATAAGGTATTCCAATGCTTTTTATTCATGTGATAGCCTGGGACAACACTGTTAAACACATCCCTTAACTCAAGAGCATGCTCTGGATCGCACTTTAAATTTAGCCTTAAGATATCTTCCTTTTCGTAGATCAATCCAAATACTTTGCCTGCCACCTTAAAAACCATGGTATCTGGGCCAAAGGGAAAGCTATAGCTTGCACCGATTAAAGATGAGAAAAAACGAGCCCAAACTAATGCAGATTCAGAAAGCCCCTGATATTTCTCTAAATCCTCTTTTTCCTTATCACCTTGATCATTCACCATTTTACTGTCTCCCTGTTTGTGTCTCTATCTAGTCAAGATAATCGCTAATCAGGATCTTTTTTGATCCCGTATTCACGTAATTTATTCGCCACAGAACTATGACTCATGCCCACCTTATCTGCCAACAGGCGGCTACTTGGGTAACTTGGAAATAAGCTGGCTAACAGTTTGGCCTCAAATTGCTTCATGGTTTTATCTAAAGACCCTTCAATCAGCTCAAGCTCAACATCAGGCTGCTGCTCTTGGGCTTTATTGACTAAATTAATATCACCTAAATCAATGGTACTTTTACTGGTCAATAAACAGGCCTGGTAACAAACATGCCTAAGTTCAGTAAGGTTCCCAGGCCAAGTATGCAAGGCTAGCTTACTAAAAGCGGCCCTGCTCACTTTTAACATGGGCTTATTTAAGTCTAAGCAGGCGAGTTTGCAGTAATAGTGTGTCAACTCAGAGAGGTCCTGTTTACGTGACCTAAGGGGCGGTAAATGCAATGAAAACTGAGCAATACGATACAAAAAGGCTCTTTGTGCAGGGTAACGTTCAGCCAGTTCTTCTAACGGAGTGTCTGAGACAAAAATCAGTCGATTAAAAGTAAAGTCTAAATTTGGCACCTTATCTAAAAAGTCCAGAACGACCTCATGCATCTCTACACTTATCCATTGGGGTTCATTTACTATCCACCATTGGCTTTGAGGTGATGCCTCTAAGTGCTTAAGCGTTAGCTTATTACCACTCATACTCTTTACTATACCTTGATTAATTCCATTCAATTTTTGCCAACTTAAATGCATTGCTTTAACCAAGTCTTGCTTGCCACTGCCCGCTTCACCGGATAAAAAGAGGGGAGATTTAAGCGCCAAAAAGGCAGTCAGTTGTTTCACTAATGCTTTCATTAAGGGGCTTTTCGCCACCACCTGCTCAAGTGCAACATCTTGCACCGCAGCATGACGTAATTTTTCTGCCTGCGCACCCAAACGTGTTTCTGACTTAATTTGAACCAAGGTGCCAGCTCTGACAGGCTCACCTTCAACCTCATCGGGTATGTATATAGGTAAGATTTCAAGTAACAAGGTTTTACCCGCCACCCTTACCCTTTTACTTTGAAAGCGTTTTAATTTGGTTAAGTTAGCACTGGAGAAATACTCTTTACTAAAATGCACCCCTTTAAGGTACTGGCTGATAGGTTGACCAAAGGGAGAATCCCCTAGCTGCAAGTCATCCATAGCCGTCTGATTTGCCATCATAATATGACCAAACAGATCAAGAGAGACGACACCATCCGATAAGGTTTCGATCAAGGTAAATAACGCATTATGAGCTCGGTCGGACGGCGTAAACATGGCCGTTTTAACATCAAAAACCCCATCAATCCGCCTAATTTCAGCCATCAGTGTTTGCAAGTGTTCAAAGGCAATATCAGCAAAAGCGCAATACATACGATCATGCTTACGATCGATTTCAATACCTTTTAAGTCAATATCATAGGGAATGAACAGATCTAATACTTGGCTCGCCATTCCAATTCTGTCATGACAATGAATTTCTAAAATCATGATTTTTCAAGCCCATTGACACCCTGTATTGCTTGTCGCTTAAACGGTTCGTCTGTCACTAACAATAAAGAATGATAAGGTGAAAAGGTTTGATACAAAGGCAAAATGGCAGCTCCAACAATACTTGAGGTGGCACCGGTCACAGCTACGTCAATAGGCGGTAAATCAAGTACTTTAGGTGCGGATTCTCTTACACTCAGTGTTAATACATTAATCAATACCTTTAACACAGAAGAAGGTAATCGCCCTCCTAACAGGATACGCTTTGGATCTTGCAGAGCAATAATACTAATGAGAGCAGGCGTAATGTCAGCAGCCACTTTTTCACACCAATTAGTGACTAAAGCTTGCACATTTTTCACTTGCCAAGCATTGTCATTACTCGGGTAAGTCACCTCTTGCTGTGCAAAAAAACGCTTTAACGATACGGTTGAAAGGGCCTCTAAAATCCAAGCACCAAGCTCACCTTTAGCCGTGGGAATAAGACCAAAATTACCCGCTTTACCGGCTGCACCTTGCACACACTCACCTTTAGATACTATGCCACCACCACACGCGGCGCCGACAAAAATATAGAAGAAGTCCTGGGCAGAAATCTCTCCGCCACTTAATAAAAGCTCATTAATCGCAGAGGCATTTGCATCATTTTCGCAAATCACTGTTTTTTCTGTATGCCTTGCAAGCCAAAGCTTGAAATCATCCGATGCCCAATAGGTCATCGCATTTCTTAAGTGCATCAAGTCTAGTGCTTCATCGGCTTTCAAGACTAAGCTTTCTAACCATTCGGCCATATAATCAGGCATGGTCAGACCCACTCCCTGCACCTTGTTCCAATCATCCCCTAAGTTATCTCGCACCTCTTCAATCAGACCCAGCGCTATTTGCTTAGCTTCCGTTTCGGTGGGGAAATGCACATGACATTGGCGCAGCAGCAAGCAGGCACCATTAAAGTCGACTAAGGCGGCACTGATATGGTCTCTATCAATATTAATACCTAAGCCATACGCACCTTGAGCATTGATCTCAAGCTTAATTGAAGGCTGACCACGTTTACCCTTCACTTTCCCAGTAATGCAAACTAGCTCCTTCTCAATTAAATAAGAGGTAATCACAGATATGGTCTGAGCACTTAACCCCGCAAGCTCTGCAATTTGAGCCCGCGAAATACCAGGCTGTTCACGCACAGCTTGTAAAATAATTCGCTCATTATAAAGGCGGCTTTGTTCAGACGTACTACCTGAATGTTTCATTGACCCTTTGATCCCCTCTAAAAGCCTAGCTTTCAATAAAAAAAGATAATTCAAACAATATGTTGAAACTACTTAATTTTATTAATTAAATCTAATTGATTTAATTAATAAATAGATTACCCTATTAAAGTATTCATCAAATAATTTGCGAGTAGTGTATTAAAATGGCTAATCCTGATTTTCAAAGCTCTGAGTTTCTGACTCAACACATTTCAAATACCATGGCTTTTTATCATCCTAATTGCATTGACCCTGAAGGGGGTTATTTCCATTTTTTTAAAGACAATGGCAAGGTTTATGACACAAAGACACGTCATCTAGTCAGCAGTACCCGCTTTATTTTCAATTATGCAAAAGCCTTTCAAGCCACTCAAAACCCAGATTACTTCGAAGCCATGCTCCATGGACTTAGCTACCTAAGAGAAAGACATAAAAAAGCAGATGGAGGCTATACCTGGCTATTAAAAGGCGATGAAAATCTTGATGATACTAACCATTGTTATGGGCTAGCGTTTGTACTTTTAGCCTACGCTCAAGCTCTTAAGTCAGGTGTGAAAGAAGCCAAAGCTTGGTTAGAAGAAACATTTGAGCTAATGGAAGCTCACTTTTGGGATGCTGACTTTGAGCTGTATCGTGATGAGATTAGCAACCATTGGCAAGACGTTTCAGATTATCGTGGCCAAAATGCCAATATGCATAGTTGTGAAGCCATGTTAGCAGCCTTTGATGCAACCCAAGATAAACGTTATTTAGAACGTGCTCAATGCTTGGCAAAAAACATTTGTCAACGCCAAGCCAATCTCTCAAATGGTGAAATATGGGAGCATTACGATATTAACTGGCAAATTGATTGGCATTATAACCTTGATGACCCTAAAAATTTATTTCGACCTTGGGGCTTTCAACCAGGCCATCAAACCGAGTGGACTAAGTTATTATTGATGCTAAATGACAGAGCACCAGCTGACTGGCTAGTTGAAAAAGCGAAACACCTCTTTGATATGGCATGGGAAAAAGCGTGGGATAAGAGCAACCAGGGCTTGGTTTATGGCTATGACCCTAAAGGCCAGGTCTGTGATAGTGATAAATACTTTTGGGTACAAGCGGAAAGCTTTGCTGCTGCCGCTTGGTTAGCTAACAGTACCGGAGAAGATAAGTACTGGCAGATTTATCAACAGCTTTGGCAATATGCGTGGGAGCATATGATAGATCATAAACACGGTGCTTGGTTTCGCATTTTAACCCAGGACAACCAAGCGATAGATGATAATAAAAGTCCTGCGGGTAAAACCGATTACCATACAATGGGCGCCTGCTACGAAGTACTACCACTCGTTTAAAGACTCTAAGATTAAGGAATCTGTACAAATGAATCAGGCACATACTTATTGAGCCTGATTCAACCGCTTTAAAATCCCCATAAAACCGCCTTCACTTTCTTCCCCCCAAGCTTAATTGAGCTTAAAGTTTTCTAAAAATCTAGACTAATGTCTAAACGATCTAATATGACAAATACACCAGAAATTGACCTAATGGATTTTTCATTAGTCCCTAAATACAGTATGATTCGGGTCAAATTTGTGATGAGAGTTTGATATGCAGCTAGATAAAGTGGATTTAAATTTACTACGTTACTTAGACTCTCTACTTCGTGAACAAAATGTGACTCACGCAGCCAATCAATTAGGCATTACTCAGCCTGCCATGAGTAACGGTTTACGCCGTTTAAGAGACTTGTTTCATGACCCTCTTTTAGTCAGAACAAGTGATGGTATGATGCCAACTGCTTTAGCGATTCAGCTGCAACCAAGAGTCAGCTTGATTTTACAATCCGTAGATGAAGTCCTTCATCTAGGGCAAAGTTTTGATGCAAGCTCAAGTTCTCGTGTATTTCGCATCATGGCAAGTGATTATGCCGAAGCAACCTTAATTCCTCCTTTAATGGCACGCCTTCAAAAAGAAGCTCCCAACGTCATTCTTGATGTCATGAATCCAAGTGATGTGAGCTTTCACGATGTTGAAAAAGGTAAGGTTGATCTTATTATCAACCGCTTTGAAACCTTACCCCAATCCTTTCATCAAAAGTCTGTGTGGGTTGACCGCTTTGCCTGCATTGCCCATAAGGATAGCGAATTAGCACTTAACCCTAGCCTTGATGCTTATTTAAAAGCACAACATGTTTGGGTGAGCAAAACAGGCTTTGGTGTGGGTGTGGGCATTCAACCGGATGAGGTACAAAAACTAGGTTGGGTTGACTCAACGCTTGCCGATATGGGACTAAAACGCAGTATTCGTTTATTCACCCGTAACTATAATGTTGCTATGCGTGCCACAGAACAACTAGGGCTAGTGGCTACACTGCCCTTACTTGCGACACGCCTTTTGGCTGATAGCAGTGAAACGGTCGTCTTACCTACTCCATTTGAAATCCCGCCTGTCGAGCTAAAAATGCTGTGGAGCCCATTATTACAGCATGATCCAGGGCATATGTGGATTAGACAGACTATTTCAGCCTGTGCTCAAATCATTGCTGACAGTAACTAAAACAGTCGCTAGCTAAGATCAGGGGCACAAAAAAAGCGTGTTAAATTAACACGCTTTTTTCAACGCTAAATAGGCGTGTTAAAGCCCAGAGACACTCACATCCAAGTCTTTAATTAAGCCATTATTAATACCATAAACCCAACCATGTACTTGTAATTCTTGACCCGCTTTCCAAGCATTTTGAACTATGCTGGTTTGACAAACATTTGCCACTTGTTCAACCACATTAAGCTCACATAAAAGATCAAATTTACGTTTTTCATCGGTTTCTGCATCTATCGCTTGCTGATGAAAACGGTACACATCTTTGATATGTCCAAGCCAGTTATCAATTAAGCCATGCTCTTGTCCATCCATTGCCGCTTTAATGCCACCACAGCCATAATGACCAACAACCATAATATGCTTCACCTTCAATACTTCGACAGCAAATTGAATCACTGACAAGCAGTTTAAATCACTATGTACGACCACATTAGCAATATTGCGGTGAACAAAAACTTCACCAGGTAAAAGATTGATGATCTCATTAGCTGGCACTCGGCTATCGGCACAGCCAATCCATAAGTATTCTGGTTTTTGCTGCTTCGACAAGGTTTCAAAAAAGTCTGGCTGCTCACGAGTAATGGATTCTGCCCACTCTCTGTTGTTAATAAATAGATCATCTAACTTAGGCATTAGGGTTGTTCTCCAGCTCAGTATTCGACTGCTTTTGTAAAAGACTAAAGGTGACATCTGCGGTTAACCTTAAGTGTGTTAAGGCCTCGATGGCTTTGCGCCCAGCATATGGGGCTTTGTGCATATGGGGTGTCATTGCGAGTAAATCCATTAGTGCTTGCTGAGTATTTACCTCAAATGAAAAGCGGATTGATTGGCTCGATATCAGTTTAAAACCTGAAATCCCATCATAATTTGGTGCCTTATGAGGCCGAATTTCTGGGTATAAAACTTGCCTCAATTCAAGCAAGTGGTCTTCCCCAGAATCTGCGACAACAATAAAACCTTGATCACTTAGAACCCGCTCAAATTCAGACCAAACAGGGAAACCAAACAGACATAAAATAGCATCAAATCGATTTTCAGGCATGGGTAAATGAGCATTAGATGCCACCAGCCAAGACAATGCTTTATTGCGTTTACTTGCTGCAGCAACAGCCCATTTAGAGATATCTAACCCGACACTCGATTTGAGTTGATAATCTTCTTGAGTCGCTAAATAAGATAGATAATAGCCTTCGCCACACCCTGCATCTAAAAGTCGAATGTCATCATTCAATGACTCAGTTAAACCGATTTGCTCTGTTAGAATCTGATGAAGCTTTTGCGCAATAGGAAGATAAGCCTGGCTGTTTAAAAATGCCTGCCTTGCTTGCACCATTGCCTTGCTATCACCAGGGTCTTTAGATCTTTTATTTTGTACAGGAAGAAGATTGGCATAGCCTGTTTTGGCAAGATCAAAACTGTGGCCGTTTTGACAAATTAAAGTACGCTCTTTTAATGTTAAAGGTGAGGAGTCGAGCGGGCATATCAGATCATTTAGCACTGTCTTAACAGATCCATCAAAAAATATTGCGTTAGTCTAGGCAGATGTGAATAAGGACACAAGAAAAATAACCTTTATGCATATATAAACCTTCTATTAGAGTTAAATAGCATAAACACAAGAGCTCATTAATGCAGTGCTCTTATCCCCTCTTGCTGAGACTCGCTCTTGGCGTCTCGCGCAATATAAAGATTAAACTCTTGTCGGGGCATAGGCTTTGAAAAGAAGAAGCCTTGAACTTCTTGGCACTGATAGCCTTTTAACACATCAAGTTGAGTGTGTGTTTCTACACCTTCTGCAATCACTTTTAAGTTTAAGCTTGACGCCATAACAATGGTTGCTTTAACAATCGCATTATCGTCTAAATCACTGCTTAGATCTCGAACAAATGAACGATCAATTTTCAGTGTTTGAATCGGGAATTTTTTAAGATAAGCAAGGGATGAATAACCTGTACCAAAATCATCAATTGATAAAGAAAGACCTAACTCTCTAAATCCATGTAACTTTTCAATGGTCTGATCAGCATCTGCCATCAACATACTTTCGGTTAACTCAAGCTCAAGGTTTTTCGGATTAATACCCGTTTCAATCAGCACTTGATGAACCATATTAACAAGATCAGCTTGCATAAATTGTCGGCCTGATAAGTTAACTGACACTGTCATATCAGGAAAGCCAAGCTCACGCCATTCTTGCAACTGCTTGCAGGCCGTTCGTATAACCCATTCACCTAACGGCAGGATTAAACCCGTTTCTTCTGCAATCGGAATAAATCGATCAGGGGAGATCATACCAAACTCAGGGTGACGCCAACGAATTAAAGCTTCAGCACCGACAGTCGTTTGATCCAGCAAATTTATTTTTGGTTGGTAATAAAGTTCAAACTCTTGTTTTTCTATGGCTCGCCTCAAGCCACCACCCAGTGTTAAGTAGGCATTCAACGATTGCGACATGTTACTGTCGTAGACTTTGTAGCTATTATGCCCAATAGACTTTGCTCGATACATGGCTACATCAGCCAATTTAAGCAAGCTATCAACATCTTGAGCATGGGTCGGATAATGGGCGATACCTATACTTGCTGTAATCAGCATTTCCATATCGGCAATAGGATAAGCAGCACAAGCCACCTGCATCAGATTTTGTGCCAAGACTTCTAACTCTTCAATCTGAGTCACCCCTTCTTGCAATAGGGCAAATTCATCTCCACCTAAGCGAAACAGCCTTCCGCCTTTAGGCAAAGCTGTCATCAAACGTTTGGCAACCTGCACTATAAGCTCATCCCCTACCCTATG
Organism: Marinomonas sp. MED121; assembly: GCF_000153025.1. GTDB lineage: Bacteria > Pseudomonadota > Gammaproteobacteria > Pseudomonadales > Marinomonadaceae > Marinomonas. The sequence continues at coordinate 643,284 of NZ_CH672430.1, read as the reverse complement.
ACCAAAACTGTCATTTACCACTTTAAAACCATCAAGGTCTAAATAAAGTACACCAAACTGAGTAAGGTTATTTTGCGCGGTTTGCAAGGTAAGGTCGAGTTCTTGATATAGCAGATGGCGGTTGGGAAGATCAGTTAAGGCATCGTAATTTTTGAGTTTGAAGAGGGCGTTTTCTTGTTCTCTTAATTTATGTACATCTAATAAAGAGACATAACTTTTTGATTGCCTGCGGTCATAAGAGACTTCTAGTTTATGCCAACGAACACCTTGATTGGTGGACAGCCTTAGCTCCCATGATTGGGTTGTTAAACCTTCACTTAAAGATTGAACCCTAGCAATAAATTCAAGAATCTTATTAAGGTCAGAATTTAAAGCAAAAATCTCCTTAAGGTGCACAAGACCGACAAAGGTATCATGAAATAAAGGACTCGCATCGACCAAGTTTTGCTTATCATCAAACACAGCTAAAGATAAATGGGAAAATTCACCAACACATAATTGAAATACCCCCATTTTATCTGCTGAATTAGGAGCTAAGGCTTTATTATGGAGTTGCTCGGGTAAGTATGAGGACCTATGTTGATTACGGCTTAATGGCCGACCTTCAATAAAAGGTTGAGAGTCAACTCTTGGTTGAGTTCGCAATAAAGAATGGCGCTTAATTGCTTTTACCTTAATGCCATAGGTTTTAGGCCCCAGCAAAACAATATTGGCATAGCAGTCATAGTACTGCCCTTTAACAGATAGAAAGGTCCAACTGATAGGTTTTGCTGGTCCCTTTTCTAAAGCGCGTAAAAAATTAATGAGCCTACGACGTAGGGCCACAGAAATAGAAAGGTTTTTACACTCTTTATTTAAACCAGACTCGAAAAACAGCACAGATGCAGCTTGGTTATACCAAGCAATACTAGCGTGATCGACGTCTATAACCCACTCAGGGGCTTTGGCCAACTCCTTCGGCCCAGTTCTTTTTATAGACATCAATATAACAACTTTAAAATCAGCCGCTATTTATGCCTTAAACACCTAACTATTACAAGCCTCACCAATCGTTAGGGACGACAAATATAGGTGCATAACACTTATCTAAATCATTTTTTAACCAATTGATTATAAAATGCCTAGGCCTTTGGTCCTGCTCAAACTTTTCGGCAAGGTTTTTGTGCCAACTAGCAAGATGGGTAAAATGATTGACTGACTCTGCTTGGACGGGCTTTGTTATCCAAAAAGGCTTTTCCAACTCTTGAGCAGAATCAAAATAAGGCGCGAGTAAACTAAGGTCAGCAAGGCGAATCCAATAACCCCGTTGTGATTCTGGATTAATTAGCTCGCCTTTATTTGCGCTCACAAAATCAACTTGCCCTAGGTATTTTTCTAGCCCTTTGGCTGAGTTTATTTGCTGATATAAGATTCCAAACATGCACAAATGTACTTGGATTGGCCGATTCAAACCATAGGACTCAAGTAAGGCATTCGCCTCAGTTAAGTCTAAAATGGTCAACTGATGAGATTTGGCTCGCTGATATTTTTTATCAAAACTATCGTTTTTATTAGGCCCAATCCAATGCCCCTTTTGCTCAGGAGACGCCAAATAAAATTTAATAGCCACTTCAAGCTGATGTAACCCCCCTTGCTCATCTTTGACTAACGCGTCTACCTCACCCAAGGTTCGAGTCGATGAAATAAGCTGCTGATGCTCAAACACGACGTCAAGAGAAGAGAAATGATTAATAGCAAAGGAGAAAAGGCTTTCAAAATAACTGCCTAGGAAATGGGACTTACATTGAGCCAAGCTAGCCTCTAAAGGCTCTGGCGCTAAATCTAACTCAGCTATTTTTTGTGGCCAGTCAGGTAACCAAAAAGCACTGAGATCAATATCTTGATAGATAAGAGGTGCTTGTAAAATGAAGGCTAGGTCACTGACACTTTGGTGTTTATAAAACATATTATGATGAGTTCAATCTTGATTAAGGCATGCGTCTATTGCTTCGAGTGCGCTGACAATCGCTTGCTTAGCAAGCTCATCCTGAGTGCGATAGAACTCTTGAGCCATTGGGGCGATACAAGAAGAACTGGGTAGGCTTTGTCCACTGGCTAACATAGGCTTAAACTTCTCCAGCATCACATACCTAAGCCATTGATCAAAGTTCATGGTATCGATACAAAAAGGCTCCTTGCTTGTCAGCGCTTCCTCGCTGGGTATTGGCATATCCCAAACATTGACTTGGCGCATCACCTTTTCCAGATTAAGGAGTAGATCTGCTAATTTATGATGTTTATCCAACCTGATTTCTCTCCCAAAAAAAGGTAATATTGCAAGCATACTATAACGCATCATTAAGCAGATACGGTTTCTGCTCAATGTCACTTAAGAGCATTCGCGTAAATGAAAAATATTGAATCCCTTACAGACCTCTTTGAATTAGTTGACTGTAAAGCAAGTTTTTATGACATTGGACGTCATGTTACCAAAATCACTCCAGCACAAGTTATCCAGTTTGATAAAAAACAGCAGCCTTACCCTTACGCTTTCAAGCAGCAAGCTTGGTTAGCGATTTTATTACACCCTAAAAAAGCGGACGTGGATGCTGAGCCTGTAATCTGGTTTATTCGATTACCTATTGATGAAAAAGGCAGCATTAACTTAGGTACCCGTGATCACCTTATCAAATCCATTGTTGATAAAATCCTAAACAAAGAAGGTGATACAGATATCAGTGATGCGTTAAAAGATAACCCTTATGCCTTCCAGCCAAACCATGAAAGAATGGCAAGTTTTCATGCAAGCTTATCCCTAGGTTTCAAAAAAGCACCATCAAGTTACTTTGAGCAGCTAATCACTTATTTAGAATCAGACCTAGATGAGAAAGATACCTCTTGGCAGTCACTTGGCCTACAGGGCATTGCCGATTTAGCAGTAAGGTCGAATCAAGAAAAGTATCTTCCTTTGATCAAAAAAGCCATTGAACATGCCCCAAAACCTGTCGCGATTGCATTGGCAAAAGCATTGGAACATGAGAAGCCAGAAGAAGACTACCTTGATTTCGTTGAAAGTCTGTACCCAGCCACAGGTGATACTGAACTAAGAGCAGCTTTAATTCGCTCCGTCTCTAAATCAACACCGTCTGAACATTTACTCCAAACCATCAAACTGTCTTTGGTAACCGCTGACAATCAAGCAACAGATGATGAGTTACAACTGATTGTGGCTATCGTAGCTAAGTGCCCTTCTTGGTTTAATACAGACTCTGAATTGCTTGCTTTGAGTATGGAGAACTTGGCAAATAGAAATGATGCTTATGTTGCCTTTTCACAAATTGCATCAGAACTAAGCCACACCCCTGTCGTAAGAGGATCCCTGTGGTCACTGTTTAGAGGTGAGAATCGTAGCCCTAAATTGACTCAAGCCATAGGTAGCTTATTTACAAAAGCGCCTGAGAAAGTTCAATAAATATCGCCCTTAAGCAGAACAAAAAAAGCCATTATTCAAAAGAATAATGGCTTTTACATATATGCTAAAGCGGGGATGATACTTCTCAAAAAGCCCCTAAATTACGTCAAAGGGGTGCCTTGCTTGATACTTTTTCCCATCACTCTAAAAAGAGAAGAGGTGACTTTGCCTACTTCCCTAGTGTCTCGTGTGATTAAGGTGTACAGGTGAACGCATTTGCTTTCTATGCTCAAGAAATGCTTCACTTAATTCATAATCACCATTTTCATCATACTGAACTGCACCGCGATTCACTAAAGCCTCTAATGTTTTAGGCAATACTTTTTGACGTCTGTCTCCCTTTACAAAGAAGTACTGATCATCAACTTGGACCACTTTAAATCCAGACTCTAAAAATCCAACACATAAATTTTGAGTAGGTGTAAGTTTTAATTTCATGTTGCAACCCCTACGCTGTTACTTTAATTGAATGTCCGTATAAATATAGTCAATATTTATAGAAACAAAACTTTGAGTGTGCTTTTTCAATTTAGTTCCGAGTTTAGAGAGACTTAAGTCTGTGCAAACCCCGCATTTATCCCTTTATCTCCCGCCAATAAATAAAAAAGGCTAGCCGAGATATACTCAACTAGCCTTTTAAAAAGTGCCCACATTTATGTCGATATGAAGACTTTATCCAAGACTCCCAGGCACCTTATCCAGATTAAAATCAATTAATCCGCAAAAACAACCGTCTTATTACCATGCACTAGCACTCTGTCTTCAAGGTGATACCTCAAGCCTCGAGATAAGACTAATTTCTCAATATCCTTACCTAATCGCACCATAGCAGGTGCTGTATGACTATGACGAACACGAATCACGTCTTGCTCAATAATAGGGCCCGCATCCAAGTCAGCGGTTACATAATGGCAAGTTGCTCCGATTAGCTTCACACCACGCACTGCCGCTTGATGATAAGGCTTAGCCCCAATAAAAGATGGCAAGAAACTGTGATGAATATTAATCACTTGGTGACGATATTTTTCACAAAGGTATTCAGGAAAGATTTGCATGTATCGAGCTAACACTATGGTTTCAGCTTGTGATTCATCAATGCACTTTTCAATCTTTTCAAAGGCTTCCATCTTGTCTTCTTTTGGAACCTGGATGAAATGAAATGGGATATTAAACCATTCCACCATAGACCTTAGTTCCTCATGGTTGGCAATCACACCAACAATGTCACAATAAAGCTCACCGGTATGCCAGCGATGAAGAATGTCATTCAAGCAATGGGATTCACGGGTTGCCATCAAAATAACTTTGGGGCGCTCTTCAGAATCCTTTATATACCAATCCATTTGAAACTTTTTAGCGATAGGTTCAAACGCCTGCTTAAATTCTGCCAAACTGATTGCCATATTTTCAGCATCCACTTCGTGACGCATGAAAAACCACTTTTGCTCAGGGTCGGTATGGTGACTGGCTTCCATAATAGAACCATTGTTTTCTTGTATAATGTCACTAACGGCAGCCACAATACCCACAGTGTCAGGGCAACTAATAACCAGTCTGAATGTATTATTCATTTAAAAACTCTTTAATTTCTTAACTTACTAAACACCTGATTGAGTGAACTCACTTCAAGTGACAGAGAATGCTTACAGGTCAAGATCAATTTATATTTCAACAGCTTGAAAACTTGACTGACAAGTCAAATTATACCTATTTACTTACTTATCTCACAGACCTAAACAGATAACTTTTATAAGGTCTCAGAGAATAGGTCTATATTATCTAACCCTGCTTGTTCTTCTTGAGACTTATGTTTAATAATCCAGCACTGGTGTATTTTACTATTACGTTCAAAGTCTAAATCCAAGGATGCTTTGGTAATATTCTCAACCTCGAAGGTATCCAAAATACTTTGATCCAAGGTAAAACGACGATAATTATTGGAGAAAATCAGTTCACCGTCTTCTTCTAAACGCGCCATGGCCAAGGTCAATAGATCAACATGATCTCGTTGGATATCCAGTACATTTTCCATCTTCTTAGAGTTAGAAAATGTCGGTGGGTCCATGAAGATCAAATCAAACATGTCTTCGCTATTTTTCAACCACTCAAAGCAGTCAGCTCGCACTACTTTATGATCCCTTTCGCTGAATTCGTTTAACTCGATATTACGTCTTGACCAATCCACATAAGTGTTTGACATATCTACACTTAAAGTGGATTTAGCGCCCCCTTGCCCAGCATGTACAGAGGCGGTTGAGGTATAGCTAAACAGGTTCAAAAAGCGCTTGCCGTTAGCTTTAGATTGAATCAGTTTACGCACAGGTCTGTGATCTAAGAAAAGCCCAGTATCAAGATAATCTTTCAGGTTTACGATAAAGTCACAATCATACTCAGTCACCTGCATCTCATGCTTAGACTGATCCAGCTTTTCATATTGTTCACGACCCGTCTGGCGCTGACGATATTTCACTATCACTTGAGACTCTGAAATATTAAGCGCATTAGGAATAGCCGCGACCACATCAAACAGCCTTTGTCTCGCTTTTAAAGGATCAATGCTTTTAGGCGCTTGGTATTCCTGTACATGCGCCCAGTCTTGGTATAAATCAATCGCTACAGCATATTCAGGCATATCCGCATCGTAAACACGGTAACATTCAATTTTATTTTTCTTAGCCCATTTAGAATACTTTTTGAGGTTCTTTTTCAAGCGATTGGTAAACATTTCAGCCCCAGCACCATTTACTGCAGGCGCAGTGATCGCATCTTGCTTAATAAAGCGCTCAACCACAGGGAAACGATAAGCACGACACTCTAAACCGCCGTTTAGTACACGTGTTTGCTTCTCAGGTCTTAAGGGAATTTGTTTAGCCAAACCTTGGTTACTGGTTAACATAAACAAGCGCCAATTCATGCAATTTTCAACCACCCATTCACCCAGTTGACGATAAAGAGCAACTAAGGCCAACTCGTCACCAATTCGCTCGCCATAAGGAGGGTTAGTCATGACAAGTCCAGGAGCGGCGTCTTCCGCTATAGCAAAGTCATATTCTTGAAATGGAGCAAGATCAACTTCGACAACACCAGTTAAGCCCGCCCTTTTAATATTTTCACGGGAATGCGCAATGGCCTTTTGATTGTTATCCGTACCAATAAAACGCACATTTAAATCCGCTGGAGCAACACGCTCATTTTTAGCAAAGTCGTTTAATTGTTGCCACAATCTATGATCATGTTGAACCCAGCCTTTGAATCCCCAAAAATGACGACGAGACCCAGGGGCAATATTTAACGAGATAAGTGCCGCTTCCACCAAGAAAGTACCTGAACCACACATAGGATCAATTAACTGTGAAAACTCATCTTGTCCCCACCCAGCTCTAAGTAACAAACCTGCTGCAAGGTTTTCTTTAAGAGGTGCCATAGCCCCATGTTGACGATAACCACGACGGTGCATACTGCCGCCGGATAAATCCAAACTTACGGTGACTTTTTCACGTTTAATTCGCACGGATACACGAATATCTGGCTCTTGTTTTTCAACACTTGGACGTTCGCCATTTCGTGCAACAAAGTAATCTGCGATCGCATCTTTTGTTTTTACCGCGCCAAATTGGGTATTGCGAATGCTGTGGTTGGTACCATGACAATCGATCGCCAAGGTTGCCGTTGCCGTCATATGTGCAGACCAGTCAATGCTTTTCACACCTTCATAAAGGTCATCAGCACTGTCTATATCAAACTGAGCTAAGGGCAACATAACTCTTGTCGCAACCCGAGACCAAAGACATGCGGTATACATGCCTTCTAGATCTGTCGACAGCTTAACTTGCCCTTCACCCAAACGGGTTTGCGTTAAGCCGCGAGCTGCTAGTTCTTGGGCAAGAACGTTTTCTAGACCCAAAGGACAGGTAATCTCAAGTTGATAGTCAGCAGCTAAAGTTGAGCCTGCTTCGAGTTGCGAATTTTGTCTAGTTGTCATTTTTAATTACTTTTTAATGAAAATTTATACTCTTTTAGAGCAAAGTGTTTTTAGACAATCCTCTTTTTCTCGACTAGTACTTAAAGTTCGACAAAAGAAAGTATAGAGGATTAGTCACATGAAGAAACAGAAACGAGACCTTCAACATCGCGCCTACATTCGTGGATATAGAGCAGGAATGGCAGGCCGTTCAAAAGGCCTATCTAATCAATGTCATGAGAATTCACGTTCTGACTGGTTAGCAGGTTGGAGAGAAGGCAGAGTGGATATGTGGGATGGCCTAACACCAGTGGAAGGAACCTTTAAAGCGATCAGTTCTCCCCATTAATTAGCCTCCGTTTCTTACCCTGAGGTAAAGACAAGTGTCTTTACCTCATTCTAATTTACCTTAATCTACCACCTAACCCAGTTTCAAAGTTTTGATTAAATTGTCTTTTCTTCAATGTTTAACGCGTTTTTTATTTCCCCTGATTAACTTCATTCAGGTATCCACTGGTACTTGTAACCGCCGCTCTCACTAATTCTGGACCTTTATAAATAAAGCCACTGTAAAGTTGAACTAAACTTGCACCCGCTTGTAGTTTTTCAATGGCATCATCACCCGTTAAAATACCGCCAACACCAATAATAGGTAATTCACCTTGTAAATGTTCCGACAAGGTTCTTACTACTTGTGTTGAAGCATCCTTAACCGGAGCACCACTTAAGCCACCCGCTTCATCAGCATATTTGTGGCCAGCGACTGCTTCACGAGATAGGGTAGTATTAGTCGCAATGATGGCATCAATTTTCTGTGCTTGAAGAGTATCAGCGACCATTTTGATTTCATCACTCGTCATATCCGGTGCTATTTTCACTGCTAATGGCACATGCTTACCTGTGCTATCAAAGTAACGCTGTTTTGCATCAACTAAAGGTGAAATAAGCTCGGCTAGACTTTCACCAAACTGTAAGCTTCTAAGACCTGGTGTATTAGGAGAGCTAATATTGGCGGTTATGTAGTCAGCGTAAGGCATCACTCCATTTAAACAAGCCAGGTAATCTTGTACTGCATCTTCAACAGAGGTGGTTAAATTTTTACCAATATTGACGCCAAGGATTCCTTTATAATCGTGGTGTTTAATGCGACTGATCATGTGATCTAGCCCTTTATTATTAAACCCCATACGATTAATAATGGCCTCATGCTCAGGCAATCTAAACAGTCTTGGCTTGTCATTACCTGACTGCCCTTTTGGTGTTACTGTCCCCACCTCAACAAAACCAAACCCCATTTGACCAAACGCTTCAAACGCATCGGCATTTTTATCAAGACCAGCAGCCAGCCCCACCGCATTAGGAAAAGTCAGCCCCATCACCTCAACCGGAGAATCAGGTACTGAATCTAATAGAAGTCGATTAACACCCAGCCTTTGACCAGCCGCCAATAATTCTAATGACAACTCATGTGTCACCTCTGCATCCATTTTAAATAGTACAGAGCGAGCGAGGTTATACATAATCAAAAACTCCTAGTTATTTTCATTTAGGGTGAGCCGGTTTTTATGCCGCAATTTTATAGGTGCCTAGTTTACTTCTTTTTTATGTCGAGCAAGCGATAATTTTGATCAAATTCCACTTCAAAGGTGCCATAAATGCCAGAGTGGGTTAAAAAAGGTCTAAATATGGCTAAAGGTAGCTGAATTTTTCGACCATCACGGCTTTGCACAAGAAGGTTTTTTGCTCTTCCTTGATACAAGTCCTGAAATTTATGGGCTGCTAAGGCAACATCCACTACAACTAACGCCATCTTATTCCCTTTAAAACTTGAACTATCCCCATGAAGACTTGTCTTCTTGGAATTCAATCATTTAAGATTGTCGTATTATATTGTGTCTCCACTTTTATTGACAGAAGTAAGAGGATCATTCACTCGATGGATGCTGTGATAACCCGTTTAAAAGATTACTTGAATCAGGCCATTATTGGTCAGAATACACTCACTGATAGATTGTTAATTGCCTTAATTGCTGATGGACATGTTTTACTTGAAGGACCACCAGGTATTGCAAAAACAACAGCGGCAAAAGCCCTAGCAAAAAGTATCGATAGTCAATTTCACCGAATTCAATTTACCCCAGATTTATTACCAGGGGATGTAACTGGCTCTGAAGTTTATCAACAAGAAACAGGGCAATTTCAATTTGTACCTGGACCTGTCATAAACAATATCGTTTTAGCAGATGAAATTAACCGAGCGCCAGCTAAGGTTCAATCAGCCTTGTTAGAAGCCATGGGTGAGCGCCAAGTGACTGTTGGCAATAAAAGTTATCAGTTACCTGAGCTATTTTTTGTCATAGCCACTCAAAACCCGATTGAGCAAGAAGGCACCTACCCTTTACCTGAAGCTCAATTAGATCGCTTTATTATGAAGCTTAAAGTAGGTTACCCAAGCGCAGAAGACGAGCTAAAAGTCTTAAGATTAGTACGTAACCAAAGTGCTAATAAACTCACTATCGATTCACCGAATTGCTCTGGCGATGATATACAAGCATTAAGAAACCAAGCACTCGGTTTGTATATGGCCGAATCCATTGAAAACTACATAGTCCAATTAGTGATGGCAACCAGACACCCTGAACACTACTTAGAAAGTTCGGTTAATCTGATTGATTTTGGCGCCAGTCCAAGGGCAACCATTGCATTAGACCGTTGTGCACGTGCTCATGCCTTATTAAAAGGCGAGCAATTTGTAACACCTGATGATGTAAGAGCGGTTGCTCATGATGTGTTAAGGCACAGAATCATCCCTTCTTTTGAAGCTGAAGCGAAAGGTTATACCTCGGATTCCCTTCTTGATCAGCTGATAGAAAGAGTGCCTGTGGCATAAAATTTATGGATGCATTAATTTCACCAGACTCCCCGGAACTGGATGTTCGTCAATTGTCTGAGCTTGCTATTTTTGCAAAAAATTTAGGCAAGGCCCCACTTCATCCACACAGACGCCCCATGCTTGGCTCCCATCTCACTAGGATGAAGGGTCATGGCATGGAAATGCTAGAAGTCAGAGAGTATCAAGCAAGCGATGATATGCGCCATATTGATTGGCGAGTCAGTGCTAAGACAGGTAAAACCCATACTAGGGTATATGCCGAAGAAAGAGAGCATAGCCGTATTTTGGCGTTAGACTTTTCCAGTCAGGCCTATTTCGGTACTCGACATACTTTTGTTTCGACACGTATGGTGCAATTACAGGCCTTAATTGCTTGGCGCACTAGGATACAAAACGACAAAGTAGGTGGTTTTTTACATTTTGCTGATAAGGAAATTTACTTACCGGCAAAAAATCAATCTAGTCACTTTAGTGCGCTACTATCAGCCTTTTCAGACGCGACAAAAGTCGAAAACAGATTAGCACTAAATCATACCTCTAGCCCTTGGCAAGCACTTATTAAACGCAATGTTCGTCATCAACAAATTATTATTACGAGTGATAAACTCACTTTGACTGACTTTGATTTTGAACAATTACAAAGATTGTCCAAATTTAATTTGATTCATTGGATCAGTATTGAGGATGAACGTCTTGATCATTTACCTGAAGGTCAATATCGATTAGAAGACACAGGTGGCGTTAGAACAATACAGGTAACCAAGCAAAATTTAGAAAACTATCAAGCGCAAAGATTAGCCGCAAAACAAGCGCTCAATAATCAACTGAGCAGGATTGGGATTCCTTTCCATCATTTTGGACTAGAGGAATCACCCGTACAAATTGCAAGACACCTTATGGCTTTTGGCGCTTTAAGTTAAGTGATAAGGGATACGAGAATTTAACGCTATATGAATCAAGCTAATATACCTTCAACCCAAGGACCTCAAATAGAGCTGCCCAATACAGCCTATATATTGCCGGATAGCATCGCCATGTGGCCGCCTGTATGGTGGACATGGCTGGTTGTCGCTTTTATTTTTATCGGATTAATCTGCCTTATTACGTACCAATATTTTTTATATAAAAGGAATGCTTATCGTCGTGACGCTTTTCAATTAATTGATAGCATCCAAGATAAAAAAGATGATGAGCTCCTAAGCCATTGCCATCAGATAATAAGACGCTGCTTAATCACCCTTGGCCGAAATGATCTCGCCTCCTTACCCAGCCAAACACTGTTCAATCAGCTCGATATAGATATCCCCAGCAAATATCAATTTAAGCAACTGGGAGATATTTTTATCAATGGCGCTTATCAGCCAACACTCTGCCTTGACCCTGAGCAAAGGGCCAAAATACTCCAGTTAACTAAATATTGGTGTAGGAGGCACAAAGTCCATGCTTGAGTTTATTTGGCCTTGGTTTTTACTTGTAAGCCTATTACCCCTTTTAATGAAGCTAACTAAAGCTGCTGAATCAGAGCAAAAAGCACTTTGGTGGCCTCATCTCGCTAAATTTAATCAAGGTGAACTTAACCTTAGCGTTAAAAAACAAAGCTTCTCCAAACATATCATTCGTCTTTTTTTATGGATTTCATGGCTATTACTTGTCGTCGCGATTGCAAGGCCTGTCTGGTTAGGGGAACCTAAATCAGTCACCCCTTCAGGCCGTGACTTACTGATTGCATTAGACCTATCTGGCAGTATGCAAACAGCAGACATGAAAATAAATCAGCAGGCGGCAAATCGCTTAGATGCAGCAAAACAAGTACTTAATCGCTTCATTACAGAGCGACAAGGCGATCGCATTGGGATTATTGTGTTTGGCAGCAAAGCTTACCTACAGGCACCACTTAGTTATGATCTAGATACCATTGCGCAGCTGGTTAATGAAACCCAAATAGGGTTTGCGGGCGAAAATACGGCGATTGGTGATGCTATTGGTTTAGGCATTAAGCGACTAGCCAACATTGATGCAGATAAACGTGTCATGATTCTAATGACAGATGGCGCCAATACTGCAGGCAGAGTCAAGCCTGATCAAGCCGCGCAATTTGCCGCTAAACAAGGAGTCAAAATCCACACCATAGGCATAGGTGCAGAGCAGATGGTGAGCCAAGGTTTCTTTGGACCAAGGGTCATTAACCCTTCCACCGACCTTGATGAAGAACTGTTACAAAAAGTGGCTGACCTGACCCAAGGACAATACTTTAGAGCGAAAAGTACTCAAGAGCTTGCATCAATATATGCAACGTTAGATGCACTAGAGCCCACGCCAGGTGAAGATCAATGGCAAAGACCAAAAACAACCCTGTTTAATATGATTGCTTTAGCGAGTTTATTTTTTCTCTTTTTAGCCCTATACACTCGCTGGAATGCGATTAGAAAGGGACAATTTTAATGACATTCTTTGACACTATATATTTTTCAAACCCTAGCTATCTGATTCTTATTTTCTTTGTTCTCTTTCTCTATATTTTAAAAAAAGAAAATAAGGTCACTCAAAACCAACTTACTAATTTTATTGATGCAAAATTACTGCAACACCTAGTCACAGCAAAAAGCGGTAAACGCTTACCCAGTTGGATTGGCATTGTACTTGTCAGCTTATTAATCATAGGGATAGCCGGCATTAGTTGGGAAAAAAAGGTAGAAAAACAATTTATTACCCCCAAACAAACCATCTTGATTCTTGATCAATCTTTATCCATGTATGCCACTGATATCAAACCTAACAGGCTCACCAGGGTCAAACAGAAGGTTCAGGATGTTCTGGGTAATATCAAAGAAGGCAATGTTGCCTTAACAGCTTATGCGGGTGATGCCTATGTTATTAGCCCTTTTAGCCAAGATAAATCAACCCTCAAGCATTTTTTGTTGGCTCTAGACCCAATAATTATGCCCCTATATGGCAGCGATACAACTCAAGCTTTCGAAACGTCCCTGGCTTTAATCAAAGACAAAGATCAGTTTACTAATGTGATTTTATTTACAGATGATATAAAACCAAGTGAGTTTGAAGGCATTAAAAGCCTCATTAATAATTACAATATTAAGCTAAATATCATCGGTGTTGGCACCCAAGATGGGGGCCCTATTGTACTACCGGATGGTAATATTCTTCGTACTAATAAAGGGCAAGTTTTGGCTAAGCTGCCAATAAAAGAACTAAATCAATTTGCAAGGGAATTAGGGGCAAGCTATTACCCGAGTGACTTACTGCCCAGTGACATCGAGAGTATATTAAACACAGAATTAAATAACCCGAAAGACGCGATTGAAGCCAAAAGCCAGTCTATTGATTGGGTTGATAAAGGTCATTGGTTTGCTTTGCCATTCTTATTTTGGCTACTTTATCAATTTAGAGCAGGGGTTATGCTGTCTATATTCATTTTGGTGTTACCCATCGCCCAAAAAGCAGATGCCTCTCCCTTAGACTGGTTTTCAACCCCTGACCAAAAAGCTCAAAAATTGGTTGATCAAGGTGATTGGGAAAATGCCCAACCTTTATTCGAAAACCCAAAATGGCAAGCAGCCAGTCAATATGCTCTTGGTAACTATGAAGCAGCAGCACAGCAGCTTGAAGATTTAAACAAACAAAACAACTCCTCTAGCCTTGCTTATAACAAAGGCAATAGCCTTGCCCTTGCGGGTAACTTAGAGGCAGCAATCACCGCTTATGAAGATGCATTAAATCTCAATCCAGATTTCAAAGAAGCACAAGAAAACTTAGACTATCTCAATAAGTTAAAACAAGAAGAACAAAAAAAGCAGCAGGACAAGAACGCTGACAATTCAAAGCAAGAAAATAAAGATCAGCAAGCAGACAGCCAAGACGCCCAGTCAAATGATCAGGCTGATCCAGAGCAGGAAGGCGAACAGGATCCAGACAAGCAGGATATGGAAAATGCCAGACAGGATAATAACGCTGAACAAAGCAAACCAGAAGCACAAGAGCAAACACCTCCAGAACAAAAAGATTCTCCCCTTACATCAGAGGAGCAAGTTGCCCTTAATCAGTGGATGAGACAAATTCAAGATGATCCAGGCGGGCTACTTAAAAGAAAGTTATGGTATTTACACCAGGAAAAACGTGCTGAAAACCGCTATAGACAACAGGATGGACTCCCAATATGGTAGTGGATATAGGTTTGATGTCATTTACTCAAGATAATAAGAAATTTATGTTGCAACAAAGCGGCTTATTTAGCCTTTTTAAAATACTAGCCATTTCAGTGATGCTCATCATAAGTACACTAGCAAGTGCTGCCAGCGTGACAGCAACACTTGATAAACAAGTGATTTATGAAAATGATCTAGTACAGCTTACCATTCGTACAGACTTCCCAGAAACAGGTCAAGGCCCTGATTTATCTGCCTTAAAACGTGATTTTGATATATTAAGCCAAAGTCAAAATAGCCAATTTCGCTTTAATTTAGGCACTAGCCAATCTTTAAGTTTTTGGGTTATTTCTTTGATGCCAAAATCTACGGGGGATTTTCTGATTCCACCAATAAAAGTAGGTAATTATGCATCTGAGCCAATCACGCTAAAAGTAAAAACAGCCCAACAACTACTGGACGAAAACGGCAACCCGCCTGTTATTATCGATCTTGAAGTATCACAAACTGAACCTTACCTTCAGCAAGAACTGATTGTTAGCTTAAAATTATATTCTGCTTTTGCCCTTCAAAATGCCAATATCTCCACACCAAACCATCCCAATTTAGTGATTGAGAGGCTAGCAGACGACCAAATTCATTATGAAGAAGTTAATGGCACTCAATATCAAGTAATTACTCGAGAATACCTTGCCTTTGCCCAACAAAGCGGAAACATTGAAATACCGCCGCAAAAAATATCAGCCATGATTAACACCAACCGAGGAAGAAGACTAATCAAGGCACAAAGCAAAGCCATTAACTTAAATGTTTTGCCTATTCCAGCCAGTTACCCAAGCGATGATTGGTTACCAGCAACTAAGGTAAGTTTATTAAACACCCTATCCCCTACGAGTGAGGTGAAGGTGGGCGATACACTAATTTGGCAAATTGACGCTTTTGCCAATGGCGCGTTAGCAGAGCAAATGCCCGCATTTTCTTTCGCCAGCACCCGCTACTATAAGCTGTACCCTCAACCAACTAATCTCAACAACAGAAAAACAGATACTGGCATCATTGGCGAGCAATCCATCCAAATAGAAGTTGTCCCGACTATTCCTGGAAAACTCGAATTACCTGAGGTTGAAATTGTTTTTTGGAATACACAAACCCGGCAACTAGAGCGCACCTATGCCGTTCCACCTTCAGTAGAAGTCACTGGGATGGCGTTAACTGACCTATCTAATAATGGACAAGCAACAAAATTACTTGCTCCTCAAACAGGTTCAGTTGCGCCTATTTCTTTAGCTAAACCCAAAGAAAAAGAGAGTGAAGAAACTCCCTCAACTGATAACCAAGCCGATCCAACAGAAGCAAGCACAATGACTGTAAATCAAGGCTGGAGCATCAAAAGCATTATTTTATGGATATTGGCGATAGTTGCGATTAGCACACTTATGAGCGCTATCTTCTTGATGCTAAAAAAACGTAAAGAAGTAAATAAAACAGAGGATGTTCCAACACTACAAGTCTTCGCACCACTTAACACTCAAGATGAGAAAAGCGCTTATCAAGAACTAATACGAGCGTGTCAAAATAATGACCTTAAAACCTTACGAGGCAGAAGCTTAGAGTGGGCAAGACACAGATGGGGAGAAGATAAAATCAATGGCCTTGATGATATAAAAAGGCTCAGTGAGTCTTCAACTTTAAGCCAACTTTTGATGGAAGCCGAGCTTATCATGTATTCAGATACTGCCGCGACTGACTGGGATGGATCTGATCTTGCAGATGCCCTTGAAGAATTTTACAGCGGAGAAGTAAAACCCAGCCAATCCAGTCAGCTGAAGACTTTATACCCTAATTTTTAACTGAATTTGTGCACGCTAATGCAAGTGCAACCTAGGAGTTTAACTTGTCGACTATTTTTCAATCAGGTATCACAGCAGCAGCAAACTCTGACGCCCTGTTTATCACTTTAAACGTCTTACCAAACAAGGAAACCGAGCTTAAAGCCGCTTTAAAACAAGCTCACACCTTAATCTCTGAGTTTCAACAAAGTAGCCCAGCAAGCCATCCCCATGGTGTTATCGCTATTGGCAGTGAGTTTTGGGATACACTGAGCCCTAATGCTCGCCCCAAAGAGCTCATTTCTTTTCCAAATCTTCCCGATTCCCCAGCAACGCCTGCTGACCTGATGCTACACATTCGCTCAAACCGTCGAGATATGACGTATCAATTAGCACAAAAACTGATGACAATACTCTCAGGTTTAGTTGCCTTAGTAGAAGATACTTCTTGCTTTAGATACCTTGATAGTCGAGACCTAACAGGCTTTGTCGATGGCACAGAAAACCCAGAAGGGAGCCACCGAGCCAATGTTGCTCTTGTTAAAAAAGAAGACGACCCAGACTTCGCAAACGGCTCATACATTCACTTGCAGCGCTTCGTTCATAACCTTGATCACTGGAAAAGATTAGCGCTAAAAGAGCAAGAAGATATTATGGGGAGAACCAAAGAAGAGAACATCGAATATAAAAGCCAAGACAAGCCTCTGACAGCCCATACCAAACGTGCTTCGGCCAAAGATGAATCAGACCAAGGTTTAGAGATACTTCGCCATAGCATGCCCTATGCTGACTTAACTCAGGCAGGGCTTTTATTTGCAAGTTATTGTCACACTCCTATCAACTTTAACAAGATGTTAGAAAACATGATGGTTGGCGATGGCTCAGGCCATACAGACAAGTTGATGAATTATACTAAAGCAGTCACTGGGCAAGCTTTTTTTGCACCTAGTAGCCACTGGTTTGAGAACAATTAACAGGTATAAAAAGCGTCAAAAAGACCATAAAAAACCCATCAAAAGATGGGTTTTTTTATATCAAAAGAATAACTTCAATTAACTCTCATAAGAATATGATGAGACGGAGGTTACCTTTCTACTAAAGCAGCATTTTCTAATGCTTTTTGATGAGCAGCGACAGCAAGCGAAACGCCACTTTGGTTTAGGTAACGCTCAATGTAATCTCTTTGAGCATCATCCTCACCTACTTCACCATCTTTAACCTCTAGCAAGTTCACAAGCACCAGGTCACCATCGTTTAAGCTTTGTACCTTAGACGTTGCCACATCACCTTGCGGTCTTGCCATTTTGAAAACGATTTCACTTATGTCATCACGGCCACGACTAGCAAGCTCAACACGCGTCCAAGCACTATTATTTACATCAGCTTGCATTTGAGCTGCTTTTTGCTTCAAGCTCGCTGTAGCCTTACGTTTAAGCAAAATCTCTTGCACATCCGCGCTGGCTTCTTCTAAGCTCATATTTGACTGAGGTTTATGCTCATTAATTCGAACAATTGCGACCTGCTCTTCATTTAGTTCAAGCAAACCACTATTCAAACTATCTTCTAGTAATTCAGGACTAAAAGCGGCAGCAATTGCTTGCGCATTGGAAGAAATAAGCTCTTGGCCACCTTGGCGACCAAACCAATCTGAATGCATAATATTCACATTATACTCTGTTGCCAGAGCATTAAGGTCATCACTTGCATAAGCCAAATCAGTAATATCTTCTTGCGCGCTTAACAAAGCATCTTGCGCTTTACGATCAAGAATTTCTTGTGTTAACTCTGGCTCCATTTCTGCCAAGCTTGGCGTATCGACATTAGTAATCTCTCTAAGCTCAATAAGGTGATAACCAAACTCAGTTTCAACAACACCCGATACTTGATCAACTACCATGCTAAACAATACATTTTCAAATTCAGGCACCATCATACCTGAGCTCACATAACCTAGATCACCACCGGCAGCTTTAGAACCTAAGTCATCAGAATACTGCTTAGCTAAAGCTTCAAACTTGGTACCTGAGTCTATTTTAGATTTAATGTCTTGTGCTAAAGCACGGGCTTCTTCATCGCTGCGCTGATCATTTGCTTCGATTAAAATGTGAGAAGCGCGACGCTCTTCTTTTGGCGCTGTTGACGTTGCCGCCTGATAAGCTTGCTCTAATTCAGCACTGGAAACATTGACCTTATCGTGGAAATCAACTGAAGAAATAATCACATAATCAAGCTTAACCTGTTCTGGGTTCTGGAAAGATTGTGTGTTTTCATCAAAATAAGCTTGTATTTCAGTATCAGAAACCTGAGTCAAAGCCACTTCATCCGCTAAAGAGTAACGAATGTAGTCATAGCTACGCTGCTGATTTTGTAGTTTTAATACTTGGTCAACTTGATTCGATAGAACGAACTCAGAGCTAGACAAGGCAATTCGTCCTTGTTGCAATAAAATGTCTTGCTTGATTCTTTGCTTGAAAGCTAAAGGTGTATAACCCAAGGTACGAATAAAGTTTAAATATTTAGTTTGATCAAATTGACCGTCAGTTTGAAACTGCTCGGCTTGTATTAAGTATTGATCAACTTGAGCATCTGACACAGCTAGATTTAAATCATTAGCATTGTTTGTCAAAACAGCTCTTTGAATTAATTCATCCAAAGCACGACGTTGAAGTAAAGTATCTTCCAATAATGCAGGATCAATTTGACCACCCATCATGGAAATTAATTGACGTCTTTGAATTTCTGCAGACTGTAACAATTCAGTACGCGTTATCTCTACACCGTCCACTTCAGCGACCGTATCTGATGTCGTAAAGCCGGTTACAAGCGCATCCACTCCAAATAGAGCGAAAGTCACTACGATAAAACCTATGATTATCTTAACGACAATCCCTTGTGACTTATCTCTTATATCTTGGAGCATGTTGCCTCCATGTTAAATAATATTGATATAAAAAAGGGTGCACCCCTTGGAAGGAGCACACCCTTTCGTTTAATGGCGGAACAGACGAGACTCGAACTCGCGACCCCCTGCGTGACAGGCAGGTATTCTAACCAACTGAACTACTGCTCCTAAAACTCAACTAGTTCACTGAGTCTTTAAGGCCTTTACCCGCTTTAAAACCAGGAACTTTAGCC
Organism: Marinomonas sp. MED121; assembly: GCF_000153025.1. Classification (GTDB taxonomy): domain Bacteria; phylum Pseudomonadota; class Gammaproteobacteria; order Pseudomonadales; family Marinomonadaceae; genus Marinomonas. The sequence continues at coordinate 623,852 of NZ_CH672430.1, read as the reverse complement.
GCTTTAATAGCAATTTCTTCGCCAGTTTGTGGATTACGACCAGTACGTGCAGCACGATCTTTAACTGCAAATGTACCAAAGCCAACAAGAGTTACTTGATCGCCTTTAGCCAATGCGCCAGTGATTGCTTCAAGTGTTGCGTCTAGAGCATTACCTGCAGCCGCTTTAGAAAGATCAGCAGATGCTGCAATCGCATCAATAAGTTCAGATTTATTCACGTTGTACCCCTTCAGTATTCTCGTGGTTCCTTAGTATTATTATCAGCATACTAATGCTGTAAGGTTGAGCATTTATACAAGCCCAACCCACCCCATGTCAATATAGAGTTTGACCTAATGATGACTTACAGCTTCTTGTTCATCAACAGTTTTTTCAGCTGATGATGCACTTTTTGCTGTTTTTGGTGAAGGAATATACTCTAAAGCCACATCTAGCACTTCATCAATCCACTTCACCGGTACGATTTCAATATCCGCTTTAATATTATCAGGTATTTCTTTTAAATCACGTGTATTTTCATGCGGAATTATGACAGTTTTAATACCCCCTCTGTGAGCCGCCAGAAGCTTCTCTTTTAGGCCACCTATGGGTAACACCTCACCACGTAAAGTAATCTCTCCTGTCATCGCCACAGAGGCCTTAACAGGCACCTTAGCCAGCACAGACACAATGGCTGTACACATTGCTATACCTGCGCTTGGGCCATCTTTAGGAGTAGCGCCTTCAGGCACGTGAACGTGTAAATCAATCTTTTCATGAAAGTCTTCTGCAATCCCCAAACCTAATGCTCGGCTTCGAACAACGGTCAAAGCAGCTTGAATGGATTCTTGCATCACATCACCCAAAGAACCGGTTTTTACATGACGACCTTTACCCGCCATGCCAGCGGCCTCAATGGTAAGTAACTCACCGCCTACAGAGGTCCAAGCAAGGCCTGTTACCTGTCCAATTTGGTTCTTATCTTCTGCTTTTCCGTAACTAAAACGCTTAACACCAGAAAACTCTTCTAAGTTGTCTTTAGTCACAGAAATAGCATTTTTATTTTTGTTCAAAGCTTGTTTTTTCACTACTCTACGACAAACTTTGCTCAATTCTCGCTCTAAGCCACGCACACCCGCTTCCTTGGTGTAGTAACGAATAAGGTCCATTAAAGCCTCATCTGTTACCTCAATTTCGTGATTTTTTAAACCTGACAATTTAATTTGTTTTGGTAGTAAATATCTTAGGGCAATGTTTAATTTTTCGTCTTCTGTATAACCAGGAATACGAATAACTTCCATACGATCCAATAGAGGGCCAGGAATATTCATGCTATTTGAAGTACAAATAAACATGACATCAGACAAGTCATAGTCAACTTCTAAATAGTGATCATTGAAGGTGTGATTTTGCTCTGGATCAAGCACTTCCAATAAAGCTGACGCAGGATCACCACGCTGATCCATCCCCATTTTGTCGATTTCATCTAACAAAAACAGAGGGTTTTTCACTTTCACTTTGGCTAATTTTTGTAAAAGCTTACCCGGCATTGAACCAATGTAAGTTCGTCGATGACCACGTATTTCAGCTTCATCACGCACGCCACCTAATGACATACGCACATACTTACGGTTAACCGCCTTCGCAATCGATTGCCCCAAAGAGGTTTTACCCACCCCTGGCGGCCCAACTAAACAAAGCACAGGGCCTTTAACTTTCTTAACCCTTTGCTGCACAGCTAGAAACTCTAAAATACGTTCTTTAACGTCTTCAAGGCCATAATGGTCTTGGTTTAATACCTTCTCAGCATACGTAAGATCATTTCTAACCTTACTTCTTTGCTTCCAAGGTAGAGACAGAAGCCAATCAATATAACCCCTAACAACTGTCGCCTCTGCCGACATAGGCGACATCATGCGGAGCTTTTTAAGTTCTGCATCTGCTTTTTCTGCCGCTTCTTTACTCATACCTGAGTCTTTAATCTTTTCTTGCAGTATATCTAATTCGTTACTGCCCTCATCCATATCACCCAGCTCTTTTTGAATCGCTTTCATCTGCTCATTCAAATAATATTCGCGCTGGCTTTTTTCCATCTGCTTTTTAACGCGACTGCGAATACTTTTTTCTAGATGTGCGATATCAAGCTCACCATCCATTAAAGCAATTAAGTATTCTCCACGATCAATTAAAGAAGAGGCTTCTAATAGCTGCTGCTTGTCCTCAAGCTTAAGGCTCATGTGTCCAGCAATACTATCAATCAAGGAACCAAGCTCTTCAATCGCCTTCACCGAAGTGACAACTTCGCTAGGGATCTTTTTACTGCCAGACACATACTCATCAAGCTGCTTTAGAAGTGCTGCTCTCATTGGGCCATAATCGGTACCCTCTTCTTCAAGCGCTTCTTCTAAAGGTTCAACGTTCGCTTTAACAAACTCCCCTTCATCTTCCAGACTAGAAAGGGTTGCTCTTACACCACCTTCTACTAAAACTTTTACCGTGCCGTCAGGAAGGCGCAACAACTGCATCACTTTGGCCGTGGTGCCTATCGCATAAAGGTCTTCTTTTTCAGGGTTATCTTTTGAAGCATCTTGCTGAGCAACCAGAAAAACATGCTTATCGTTTTCCATTGCTTTCTCTAACGCAGCAATAGACTTAGCACGCCCAACAAACAAAGGCAGCACCATATGCGGATAAACAACCACATCACGCAATGGCAACATAGGTAGAGTTAAAATTTCAGACATAATAAATTCCAATTAGTGCGCATAAAAAATAAAGGCGCTTATATCAAGGTATCAAGAAGACATAAGGGCAGGATGTGAAAAAACAAGCTCTTGAGTGTGACAAATGTAAAATGCATCAATTAATTGTAGTTAACACCTTAAGATTGACTGACATTCTTCAACTTGTAAAGCGCCCAAGCCTATGGGTCAGCACAAAAAAAGCCACACCGATAAGGTGTGGCTTTTTAGAGAAAACAAAGATTTAAAGCTAGATTAACACGATATTTTGAATATCAGTTATTAACGGCCTCATCTCCTTTTTCTAATAACATCAAAGGTGCTGCTTCACCCTTCATAGAATTGGCATCCATAACCACCTTCACAACATCAGTACGAGAAGGTAAATCATACATGCAATCTAACAAAGCAGATTCAAGAATACTTCTTAAACCACGCGCACCTGTCTTACGCTCTAGTGCAAGCTCTGCAGCAGCCTGAAGAGACTCAGTGGTAAACTCTAACTCAACACCTTCTAACTCAAATAAATGCTGATACTGCTTAGTAAGTGCATTTTTAGGTTCACTCAAAATGGTAATTAAAGCTTCTTCGTCTAACTCAGATAAAGTCGCCACTACTGGTAAACGCCCTACAAACTCAGGAATCAAACCAAATTTAACCAGATCTTCAGTTTCTACATTATGAACAGTATCAGAGAAAACCTTATCCTCTTCCTTGCTCTTCACAACCGCAGAGAAACCAATACTGCCCTTCTCAGTCCTGTCACTAATGACTCGATCAAGACCAGCAAATGCGCCACCACAAATAAATAGGATATTTGAGGTATCAACTTGTAAAAACTCTTGCTGAGGGTGTTTACGCCCACCTTGAGGCGGTACAGAAGCAACCGTACCCTCAATCAGCTTCAGCAAGGCTTGCTGTACGCCCTCACCCGACACATCACGTGTAATTGATGGGTTATCAGATTTACGTGAAATTTTATCAATCTCATCGATATAAACGATACCGCGTTGAGCCTTATCGACATCATAATCACATTTTTGCAGAAGCTTCTGGATGATATTTTCAACATCCTCACCAACATAACCTGCTTCAGTTAATGTAGTCGCATCAGCAATAGTAAATGGCACATCTAATACACGCGCTAATGTCTGCGCCAATAATGTTTTACCACTACCAGTTGGTCCAATAAGCAGAATATTACTCTTACCTAGCTCAACACCATCAGTTTTACCCTGATGTTTCAATCGCTTATAGTGATTATAAACCGCAACCGCCAATACACGTTTTGCTTTTTCTTGACCAATTACATATTCATCAAGGGCAAACTTAAGCTTAGCTGGAGCAGGAAGCTCATCGCTCTCTTCACTTGTTTCATCTGTTTGCAATAACTCTTGCGTAATAATGTTATTGCAAAGATCAACACACTCATTACAAATATATACTGAAGGACCAGCGATCAACTTTTTAACTTCATCCTGGCTTTTGCCACAGAATGAGCAATATAAAAGTCGATCAGATTGCTCACCTCGACTAAACTTATCGTCTGACATTAAAATTCACCAATTAAACTTCGCGTTTTAACAATATATCGTCAATCAAACCATATTCTTTGGCTGCAGTAGGATCCATAAAGTTATCACGATCTGTATCTTCAGCAACTTCTTCAATAGGTTTACCTGTATGGAATGAAATAATTTCATTCAACCTATGTTTAATACTTAAAATCTCACGAGTATGTATTTCTATATCAGAAGCTTGCCCCTGATACCCACCCAAAGGCTGGTGAATCATGACACGTGAGTTTGGTAAACAGTAACGCTTACCAGCAGCACCCGCTGTTAATAGCAATGCGCCCATACTTGCAGCTTGCCCAATACACATAGTGCTCACATCAGGCTTAATAAACTGCATAGTATCGTAAATAGACATACCCGCAGTAACCGAACCACCTGGGGAATTAATATAAAGGTGAATGTCTTTATCTGGGTTCTCAGACTCTAAAAATAATAGCTGAGCAACCACCAAATTAGCCATATGGTCTTCAACCTGACCTACCAAAAATATAACGCGTTCTTTCAATAAGCGCGAATAAATATCAAAAGAGCGCTCACCGCGAGCAGTTTGCTCGATAACCATAGGCACTAGGCCTGCACTTGTAATTGCAACAGGACCAGTCGTTGGATTCGTCAAATTCATATTCCATTCCTTAAAACAAAAAAGCCGACATAGCATTAGCTATGTCGGCCTTAAATAGAAAGATAAGAGTTATCTTATGCTTCTTCGCCTTCCTCTACTTCAGCAGTAGCAGGAGCGTTTGGCTTAATAGCGTCTTCATAACCCAAAGTAACTTCAGTAACTTGAGCAGATTCTAGCAGTTTATCAACAACTTGCTCTTCAAGTACAGCAGATTGAACTTGAGAAAGTTGCTCTTTGTTCTTCAAGTAGAAATCGATAACTTGTTGTGGCTCTTGATAAGCTTGCGCCATATCTTCTAAGAAAGCACGAACGCGATCATCTTCTACTTTAATGTCATTAACTTTAACAACTTCTGAAATTAGTAGACCAAGTTTAGCGCGTTTGCTAGCTTCTTCTTGGAATAACTCACCTGGAAGTTGAGAAGCATCAAAACCTTCACCGCCAAATTGTTGAGCAGCTTGCTTACGCAATACATCAATCTCTTGATCAACAACAGTTTGAGGCACTTCAATCGGGTTAAGTTCAACTAGAGAGTCAAATAAACCTGTTTTCAATTTACCTTTAACAGCTTGATTCAGTTCACGCTCCATATTCTTACGAACTTCAGCGCGCAATGCATCTAACGTACCTTCAGCTAAACCAAACTTCTCTACGAAAGCATCATCTAGCTCAGGAAGAACTTGCTCAGCAACTTCAGTCACTGTGATCTTAAAGCTAGCTTCTTGACCTTTTAGGTTTTCTGCTTGGTAATCTTCAGGGAAGGTAACTGAAATTGTTTTTTCTTCGCCTGCTTTAGTACCTAAGATACCGTCTTCAAAACCAGGAATCATAGTACCAGAACCAAGTACTAGTTTATGACCTTCTGCAGCACCACCTTCAAATGCTTCATCACCTAGGTAACCAACAAAATCGATTACAACTTGGTCGCCATCAGCAGCTTCACGCTCAACAGCATTCCAATCAGCATTTTGCTTACGCAAAGTTTCTAGCATGGTATCTAGATCAGCATCTGTTACTTCAGAAAGAACACGCTCTGCAGATACCTTAGTTAAGTCATTTAGTTCGATTGTAGGATAAACTTCTACTTTCGCAACGAATTCTAGGTCAGCACCTTCTTCCATTTTTTTAGGTTCGATTGAAGGCATACCTGCTGGTTGAAGTTCTTCTTTTTGAACAGCTTCAACATACGCATCACGCATGATTTGCTCAACCGCTTCTAGACGAATACCTTGGCCGTATCGTTTTTTAACAACGCTAACGGGTACCTTGCCTTTACGGAAGCCATCGATACGAACAGTTTTCGCAGTTTTAGCAACTTCTGCGCTTACTTTTTCTTCGATACGAGCAGCAGGAACACTAATAGTAAGTACGCGTTCAATTGTCGATGTTGTCTCTACGGAAACTTGCATATAACTCCCCTTGGGAACCTTGCTATCCTTGTCGAATACCAATGAAAAGATATCGATATACAAGCAACTTTTGACAGCAAAGCTTAAAAAATTAAGTTGATTATTAACAATGAGATGAATGGCGCGCCTGAAGGGATTCGAACCCCTGGCCCTCCGCTTAGAAGGCGGATGCTCTATCCAACTGAGCTACAGGCGCATTACTCATTGCTTTTTCGTGGTGGGCTATTATAGGGAAGCTAACGCCTGCGTCAACAGGGTCCTTATAAAAAGCTAGACATTTTGAGTCAAAACATCAATATGCTCATTACAATCTGCTATTTTTTGATCAAAAACTGGGTTTTATGTAAAAAATGTGCAGAAATTACCGCTAAAAAAGATGCGAGGCATAATACAAGAAGCTTATACTGGGCGCAACGCTTACAGACTTAAATAAATTGAAAAAAACAAATAAAATCATAAATATGCGTAACGCTAAGCCATTTTATAATCACAACAAACTGACTGATCAAAAGTTCACCTACTTAAAGGCTTTCAAATGCTTAATCCAGTTACGACAAACCTTATAAAGCAGCTCAAAATTAGCATAACGCTTTTTAAGCAAGCCAATGCCTCTTTACGTGTTTATCAACTCACTCTCGCCAGCCTTCTCGCTGCAGTACCTATTATCACCATTATAATGGGCATACTAGGCTTCACCCCTACACTCAAAACAATGCAAGCCAATATGGTTAGTTTATTAGAAAAGCATCTCGCACCCGGTAGTAGTGAGGTGATACTACCCTATTTAATTAGCTTTTCAGATCATGCTAAAAACTTACCTATTCTTGGCATTGCGATTTTAATTTTAACGGCACTTCTATTATTAAATAGTTGTGAGCAAGCGATACAATCTATCTGGCAAATTAAACAATGCAGAAACCTTAAAGAGAGATTACTCACTTACTGGGCCATGCTTACTTTGGGCCCCATATTACTTGGGCTAGGCCTAAGCATTTATGCGACCTTATTAACATTAAAATGGCAAGGTATCGAAATTGCAGAATTTTTAGGTCATTTGGCAAACCTAAGCTCTTTTATTTTATATTTCTTACTCCTTTTTACTTTTAATTATCTAACCCCGAATACCAACACTGAGATCAAGCTAACGGCACTATCAACATTTATTGGTACGCTTATACTCAGTATTAGTAATTATATTTTCACCTCTTTTGCACAACTCTTTGCAAATTACCAAATTATTTATGGTGCATTTGCCGCATTACCCACACTCATAATTTGGCTTCAAATAAGCTGGAGCATAGTGCTAGCCTCGGCCTGTTTAAATGCAGCCTTACATAAACAAAGTCTTAGCAAAGACCCCCACATACTGTAAACTGCGCAAAAACCCATAGAGTTAGGTTAAATGAAAACTAAAATTGAACAATTAAATACGGTATTAAGCGAAGCCGATTGCCTAGTTGATGAAGCACAACTAAATAATATTCTCGATAAAATGGCGAGTAATATCAGCGAAGATTTAAGGGATAAATTACCACTTGTTGTTTGCGTTATGAATGGCGCCTTAGTTCCTGGTTCCGCTTTACTACAAAGATTACGCTTTCCTTTAGAAATAGACTTTATCCATGCCACACGTTATGGCATGGAAACTCAAGGGGATGCGCTAAAATGGTTGTGCTATCCACAATCAGAACTTGAAAACAGAGAAGTATTAGTCATAGATGATATTTTTGATCAAGGACACACCTTAAAATCCATCATTGATTGGTTTAAAAACCATGGTGCTGCAAAAGTTTATAGCGCAACCATTATTAATAAGTTACATGACAGAAAAGTTGAAATGCGCCCAGATTATGTCGGCATAGATGTAGACGATAGATTCTTATTTGGCTACGGCATGGACTACAAAGGGTATTTTCGAAATTTGCCTGGTATCTATGCAGTAAAAGGAAGCTAAACTTTTAGTTAATTTTGCTCAGAATACAGACATAAAAAAAGCGCCAATGGCGCTTTTTTTATGTCTCACTTTAACTAGCAAATTAACCCATTAAAAAACACGGTTAAAGCCATTTAATGCAGCAACACGATAGGCTTCTGCCATGGTTGGATAGTTAAAGGTGGTATTCAAGAAATACTTAAGCGAGTTAGCATCACCTTCCTGCTTCATAATAGCTTGGCCGATGTGCACAATCTCAGATGCTTGGTCACCAAAACAGTGAATACCCAACAACTCAAGGGTTTCACGATGGAACAAGATCTTCAACATACCAACACCTTCGTTGGTAATTTGAGCTCGTGCAGTATGCTTGAAGAAAGCCCTGCCCACTTCATAAGGCACTTTTTCAGCGGTCAATTCAGCTTCGTTCTTACCAATAGAGCTGATTTCAGGAATGGTATAAATACCAGTCGGTACTTCACTGATAAAGTGTCCACCTTCAAGACCATACATATTAGCAGCAACTGAGCGCCCTTGATCATAAGCAGCACTTGCAAGACTTGGCCAGCCAATGACATCACCAGCGGCATAAATATGTTCGACAGAGGTTTGATAGCTATCTTTAACCGCTAATTGGCCACGACTATTCGCTTCAATACCAACATCATCAAGTCCCATATCATCAGTATTACCAGAACGACCATTACAGAACAAGAAAGCGTCAGCGCGCATTTTCTTACCTGATTTAAGATGCATAATCACACCACGGTCGGTACTTTCAATTCTTTCATAAGATTCATTATGACGAATTAGAACCCCGTTATCACGCAAGTGATAACTTAGCGCATCAGTAATCTCATCATCCAAGAAACTAAGTAGTTTTGGACCAGGGTTAATGAGTTCGACCCTTACACCCAAACCACAGAAGATAGACGCATATTCACAACCAATGACACCTGCACCATAAATAATAATCGTACGAGGAGTGTGGTTTAGACTTAAAACAGTGTCTGAACAATAAATTCGTGGGTGATCAAAATCAATATCAGCAGGGCGATAAGGTCTAGAGCCTGTTGCTATAACAATTTTTTCTGCCCCAAGCAGCTCAGGTCCCTGCTCAGTCGCCACTTCAATAGTATTGGCATCTTTAAATTTGCCACGACCAAAATAAATATCGATTCGATTACGGGCATAATATTCGGTACGGCTTTTTACCTGCTTATCAATAACTTTATTAGCACGCTTTAAAACCTTAGGGAAAGAGAACCAACGTGGCTCCCCAATATCACGGAACATAGGGTTGGTATTAAAAACAATGATTTCCTTAACCGCATGTCTTAATGCTTTTGAAGGAATGGTGCCTAAGTGAGTACAACTCCCGCCAACCTGATCACTTGCTTCAATGACAGCAACTCTTTTACCTGCCTTGGCTGCATTCATTGCAGCGGATTCACCCGCAGGCCCCGTACCTAAAACCACGACATCATAATGCCTAGTTGTCATAGTATCCCCTTATCGTTATTTACTTAGACGCATCATAAAACTGATCATCAGACTGAACAGTTGCAGCTACACTTTTATTCTCTTCGTCACACTTTCCTTTGTCGCCACCGCAAATATCACAGGCAACTTCCATACCTAATGCGCTCATGCCTCCGCAAGAACCTGAAATAGGCTTGCGCCCCATCAGTACACCTACTGCCATTGCAGTAACAAGTAGCAACATCACGACAAATGCCAACACGATAGTAAGCATAGAATCACCTCACATTTCTTAAATTAAAAACTTATTGGACGCTTAAATAAGGCTCAAACGCCTTTGAATACTGCTCTACAAAGCCTAAATTCTCTTTTACCAACATATAAACAGCAAGCCCATTTTCTTCTGCAAACGCTAAGCCTTTTTCAGGCCCTAATACTGTTATCGCTGTTGCAAGGCCATCTGCTAATGTGGCATTTTTTTCTATCACTGTAACAGATACTAATCTATGGGTTATTGGTTTACCCGTTTTTGGATTAATAGTATGTGAATAGCGCACACCATCTCTTTCAAAATAATTACGGTAGTCACCAGAAGTCGCAATGGCAACATCAGCCAATTCAACTACTTTTTGCGCAACACTATGGCCACCATTAGGACTTTCTACCGCCACACGCCATGGTTCACCATCAGGTTTAGTACCTTTTGCAACTATTTCTCCACCCACTTCAACTAGGTAAGAGTCAATGCCTAGTCGCTCAAGCTTTTGTGCAACCGCATCTACACCATATCCTTTGGCAATAGATGATAAATCTATATAAACATCTTTTGCTTTCGACAACGTCTGCTCAGATAACGCTATCGCTGAAAAGCCTACTTTTTGTTTTGCGATCGCAATATCATCTACACTAGGCACAGTATCCGTTTTTTTACCTGGACCAAATCCCCACAAATTAACTAAAGGTCCCACAGTGATATCATATTCACCTTTAGACATTTTGCTAATCATAAGCGCTTGATCGATAACATAAGCTAACTCTGTTGAAACCCTCACCTCTTTATTCACACTAGTTTGATTAAATAGTGAAAGCTCTGACTGAGAGTCATATGTAGACATAAGCTCATTAATACGAACTAAAACCCTATCGACATCATCTTTATATTGCCATGCTGAGTCCATGTCCTCATTGGTATAAAATTTTACCGTATAAGTGGTTCCCATAGTAGGACCAGAGAAACTTACCAATTCAGGCGTAAAGGAAAATGCTTTAACAACGATTGCGAGAATTATCACTACACCCGCAATTAAGACATATTTTTTAGGCATAAACTTCATTTGATATTCTAATGCATTAAAAATAAAGACCCACCAATCGGTGGGTCTTTATCAACTAGGTAGTTTAACCACCAAAGTCATCTAGTAAGATATTTTCATTCTCGACACCTAAGTCAAGCAACATCTGTACTACCGCCTGGTTCATCATTGGCGGCCCACACATGTAGAATTCACAATCTTCAGGTGCTGGATGGTCTTTCAAGTAGTTTTCATAAAGTACATTATGAATAAAGCCTTGATAGCCTTCCCAATTATCTTCAGGCTGAGGGTCAGAAAGGGCAAGATGCCACTTAAAGTTCTCATTTTCGTCTTGTAGCATGTCATATTCTTCGTTGTAGAAAGCTTCACGCAAACTACGAGCTCCGTACCAGAATGACATTTTACGAGTAGATTTCAGACGCTTAAGCTGGTCAAAGATATGAGAACGCATTGGCGCCATACCTGCACCACCACCAATGAATACCATCTCAGCATCAGTATCTTTAGCGAAGAACTCACCAAACGGACCGTATACTTTAATTGTATCACCTGGCTTAAGGCTGAATACGTAAGAAGACATTTGACCTGGTGGCAATTCATCTTTGCCTGGAGGCGGTGAAGCAATACGTATATTAAACTTAACCAAACCTTTTTCTTCAGGATAGTTAGCCATTGAGTAAGCACGGATGACAGGCTCAGTGACTGTAGAAGTAAACTTCCACAAATTAAACTTATCCCAATCTCCACGATATTCTTCTTCAATATCAAAGTCTTTATAGTGCACAGTATGGGCTGGTGCTTCCAGCTGCACATAACCACCGGCACGGAAATCAACATTCTCACCTTCAGGCAATTTCAATGTTAATTCTTTAATAAAGGTTGCTAAGTTAGGGTTAGACTCAACAGTACAATCCCAAGCCTTAACACCAAAGACTTCTTCAGGCACTTCAACTTCCATGTCTTGCTTAACAGCAACCTGACATGATAAGCGAAGACCTTCTTTTTCTTCACGACGTGTAAAGTGAGACGCTTCAGTTGCTAGCATAGAGCCGCCGCCATCAAGCACCTTACATTTACACTGGGCACAAGTACCACCGCCACCACAAGCTGATGACAAGAATACGCCACTCTCAGCCAGTGTTTGCAGCAATTTACCGCCTGCCGCTACTTTAATTTCTTTTTCGCCATTTAGTCGTATCGTGATGTCACCAGAACTCACTAATCGTGCGCGAGCTACCAAGATGATAGCTACTAACGCCAATACGATTGCTGTGAACATCACCACACCTAGAATGATTTCTAAGTTCAGCATCTATTTAAACCTTATTCTTGGTTATTCTTGGCCAGCCAATTAAAGCTGAACACCCGAGAATGACATGAAGCCCAAACTCATTAGTCCCACTGTGATAAAGGTAATCCCTAAACCACGAAGACCAACAGGTACATCAGAGTATTTAAGCTTCTCACGAATCCCAGCTAATGCTGCAATTGCAAGCGCCCAACCAACACCAGCACCTACGCCATAGACAACACTTTCACCAAAGTTGTAGTCACGCTCTACCATGAACAATGATGCACCCATGATGGCACAGTTCACTGTAATCAAAGGTAGAAATACACCCAAGGCGTTATATAACGCAGGCATGTATTTATCGAGCAACATCTCGAGGATCTGTACCGCAGCAGCGATAACCCCGATATAACTCAATAGACCAAGGAAACTTAGATCAACACCAGGAAGACCAGCCCACTCAAGCGCCCCATCAGCTAACAAGTTAGTGTAGATAAGGTTGTTAAGAGGAACAGTGATTGCCAATACAACAACAACTGCGATACCAAGGCCAATGGCAGTTTCAACTTTTTTGGACAAAGCCAAGAAAGTACACATACCCAAGAAGAAGGCTAATGCCATATTCTCAACAAAAACAGCCTTAATAAATAAGCTAATATAATGTTCCATTATAGAGCCTCCTGCGCTTTAGAATTGGCAACAATTTTGAAATCAGCCTCTTCAACTTGATCAGATTTCCAAGCACGTAGCGCCCAAATAACCAAACCAATCACAAAGAAAGCACTAGGTGGTAGCAACATCAAGCCGTTTGGCTGATACCAACCGCCATTCTGTACTGTGGTAAAGATTTCCACACCAAATAACTTACCTGCACCAAGCAACTCACGGAAGAAAGCAACAATGATAAGCATAATACTGTAGCCAAGACCATTACCGATACCATCGATAAAGCTCATAACTGGGCCATTTTTCATAGCGTAGGCTTCAGCACGACCCATTACGATACAGTTTGTGATAATCAAACCAACAAACACAGAAAGCTGCTTAGAGATTTCATAAGCAAAGGCTTTCAATACCTGATCAACCACAATAACCAAGGATGCAATAATGATCATTTGTACAATGATACGAATACTGCTTGGAATATTGCTTCGAATAATCGAGATAAACAGGTTGGAAAACGCTGTTACCATAGTTAAAGCGATCGCCATTACAAAGCTAACACTTAAACTACTTGTTACAGCCAAAGCAGAACAAATACCCAGAATCTGAAGTGCGATTGGGTTATTGTTAAAAATTGGCGTAAATAAGACCTTTTTAACTTCAGACATAATTAAGCTCCTTCACCACGCAAGTTTGCTAAGAAAGGACCAAACCCTTCGTTACCTAACCAATAGTGAACTAGATTAGTTACACCACGACTCGTTAAGGTCGCACCCGATAAGCCATCAACTTTATATTGTGCTTTAGGATCTGCTTTATCAACTGAACCTTTTGCCAAGCTCAACACAGCTTCACCTTGGTCATTGTAAACAGTCTTACCTTTCCAAAGTGCTTTCCAGTTAGGGTTATCAACCTCACCACCTAGCCCAGGGGTTTCAGCTTGGTCATAAAAACCAAAACCAACAACGGTTGTAAAGTCATTTTCAAGCGCCATGAAACCATACATGGTTGACCATAAGCCATAACCATGAACTGGCAAGATAACCTTATCGATAGCATCACCCTGCTTAACCAAGTAAACAGTTGCGAATTTTGCACGACGTTTGATACTCGCAATATCTTGCTCTCCACTTAAGGAAACAGATAATGCAGGATCTTTCGCCGCCGCTTTTTGATCGTAACTTGCAACATCAATTCCAGCAGATGCCAATTCACTTTCAGATGCAAATGCACCAGTATCAAAGTTTATAATGCGAGTTTCGATTTGCTCAAAAGACGTATCAATAGACACGGTAGGATCAAGCAGCTCTGCTGCAGCAAGAATATTTTTCTTACGATCCTGGTCTTTGTTATTTTGTTGAGTTGACTTTAAGCCAACTGCCGCCGCTGCAACAAATACTGAGCACACTAGGCACAAAGATAGCGCAACCAGAACTGTTTTTTTAGTACTGTCGTTACCACTAGACATTGCGTGCTTTCCTCCTGCTGATGTTAGCTTGGACGATGAAATGGTCGATAAATGGTGCAAACAAGTTTGCAAACAAGATCGCCAACATCATACCTTCTGGGTAGGCAGGGTTTACTACACGAATCAGTACCACCATCAGACCGATCAACGCGCCGTAGAACCATTTGCCTTTTTGAGTCATAGACGCAGACACAGGGTCAGTTGCCATAAACATCATACCAAAGGCAAAACCACCGACAACTAAGTGCCAATACCAAGGTGTTGCAAACATTGGGTTTGTGTCGGAGCCAATCAGATTAAGCAAACTTGATGTTGCTATCATACCGACCAGAACACCTGCAACAATTTGCCAAGATGCTATCCGCATTATCAACAGAGCACTACCACCTATTAAAATGGCAAGTGTTGATGTTTCACCCATAGAGCCTTGTACAAAACCAAAGAATGCATCAGACCATGCAATACCGTGAGCAGCTAAATTTTGGAAACCGTCAGCAGCAACAACACTCAATGCAGTCGCACCAGAGAAGCCATCAACCGCAGTCCAAACAGCATCACCAGACATAGAAGCAGGATATGCGAAGAACAAGAATGCACGACCAGCAAGCGCAGGGTTCAGGAAGTTTTTACCTGTACCACCAAAGACTTCTTTCGCTAGCACAACACCAAAAGTAATACCTAAAGCGACTTGCCATAGCGGCACAGTTGCAGGTAATGACAGTGCAAATAGAATAGAAGTAACAAAGAAACCTTCGTTAACTTCGTGTTTACGTACGGCAGCAAACAAGACTTCCCAGAATCCACCAACAGCAAAAGCAACTAGGTAAATAGGTAAGAAGTGCATGGCACCATAAATCATATTGTCCCATAGGCTGCTGGCATCATAACCAGTCAAGGAACCGATAATGGCATGCTGCCAACCATCGCCACCTGTTACACCCATAGCATCCATCGCTGTATTTGCTTGGAAACCTATGTTGTACATACCAAAGAACATAGCCGGGAAGGTACACATCCAAACTAAGATCATAATACGCTTCATATCAACCGCATCACGAACGTGAGAACCACCTTTCGTTACTGAGCTTGGACGATAGAAGATAGTATCCACTGCTTCATACAGGGCATACCATTTTTCATATTTACCACCTGAATGGAATTCAGGCTCCATTTTATCAAGTACTTTTCTAAGCCCCATGAATCAACCCTCTTTTTCAATCAAAGTCAGGCAATCCCTAAGGATCGGGCCATATTCAAATTTACCAGAACAGCTATAAGTACATAGAGACAAATCTTCTTCGTCTAATTCTAATGCACCTAACAATTGCGCTTGTTCTGTATCTTTTACTACCAGAGATCTTAGTAATTGAGTCGGTAAGATATCCATTGGCATCAAACGCTCAAAATGACCTAGCGGTAACATAGTACGATCACTACCATTCGTTGTACTACTCATTGCGAAGTTGTTTTTACCTGTCAATTTTGACCAAAAAACATTTAACACAGAGTGTTTTTCAACACCTGCGCGCAAGTAGTGCATCATTTGACGTTCACGCCCTTCAGCAATCACAACAACTTGATTATGGTAACGACCTAGGAATGCATAAGGACCGAATGCCTTACGACCAGAAAGCACAGAACCAGAAATGATACGGTTATCACCTTCAAGTAATTCGCCTGACGTTAGACTATCAAGGTTAGCACCTAATTGTGTTCTTACTAAACGAGGCTTAACAACTTGCGGTCCTGCTAAAGAGATTACGCGCTCAGCATCAAGTTCACCTGTGACAAACAACTTACCAATAGCAACAACATCTTGATAGTTGATTGACCAAACACTTTTCTTATCGCTTACAGGATCAAGAAAATGTATATGTGTGCCCGCAAGGCCTGCTGGATGAATACCCGCAAATTCTTGTACGCTCACATCGGTTGTCGATGGAATTTTTGTATCAGGCGCTTTACAAAGAAAGACTTTTCCTTGAGTAAGACGAGACAAAACAGTCAAACCATCAGCAAAAGCTTCCGCTTTATCTGCCAGAACAACTTCTGCAGATGCTGCTAACGGATTGGTATCCATCGCCGTAACAAAAATAGAACTAGGAATCGATGCGACTTCAGGTACTTTTGAAAAAGGACGCGTTCTAAATGCTGTCCATAGACCTGAATCAATAAGGTTAGTTACTACAGCCTGTCGCTCTAATGACTTAAGCTCTGAACCTGAAAAAGAAGCAAATTCTTCCTTCTCATCACCTTGAACATCAATAACAACTGATTGCAATACACGCTTATCGCCACGATTGATGGCTGCGATAGTACCTGCAGCAGGTGCTGTATATTTTACACCTTCAGTTTTTTTATCTGTAAAGAGCAATTGCCCTTTTTTCACCTTATCTCCGACCGCAACTGCCATAGTAGGTTTCATACCATGATAGTCAGGCCCGATCACAGCAACAGAGCGTGCTGCTGGAGCATTCTCAATCACTTGATTGGGAGCGCCACTAATCGGAAGATCAAGGCCCTTAGTAATTTTAAACATATGTTCTGCCCAACAAAAATTGAACACAAAAGCGCATTACGTGATTTCTGTGACCCCCTCCGGGAAAACATTCACAATCCATCGGCTGTTACTAAAGCAGCCTTTTAACGTAAACTCACTTCACCAAAAAACCGACGCATTATAAAGATCATTATGCAGAATGACTACTGCTAGCTGGCGAGATAGCCCATTTGTTTAACGAATTAAGACATTCTTGTAGTGAAAAACGACCCATTTTAGGTGTTTTTTCAATTTTTCAAGCCTAAGTGATTATTTTAGAAACAAACCTTATATATTTTTGTCATGAGTCATATTCACCCTAGAAGCAAGCTTTATGAGGCTAATTCCATATCCTTCAATGCTATAAAACTCTAGAAGATATCTTAATAAAAAAAAGAAAATATCTGTATTTTCTTAATATGAATAATAATTCTAAAAAAACTTGCCCTTAAAAAGCGCCCTAAGGAATAGAAAGTCATTTCGCTTCGCTATTTTACTTTCCCATAGTCACACCGCATTGCCCCCATTAAATTTACTACGTACACTTGGCTACCTAATACTTATCTATTCAAAACAAGCATTCATGCACAACAGGGAATTTTGCCTTAATAATGTCGTTACTACCTTCGCTAACGCTAACTTTACGCCCAGGTTATGAAAACCAAGTCTTTGCTGAGAACAGCTCCACACTAGCTATTCAATTACTAGAGATGTGCCAGCAACTTGATGGGCCACTCATTTTATTAGTTGACTCTGTGGCGAAAATTAATCAGCTAGAAAGCGAACTTAGTTTCCTTAATAACAATAGAGTGCCTGTATTACGATTTGCTGATTGGGAAACACTCCCCTACGACGCCTTTTCTCCCCATCAAGATATTATTTCAGCTCGCCTTGAAACCCTCTCTCAGCTGGCTGATTTAAGACAGGCAATTGTCATAACCACCCTAGCTTCTGCTAATTCAAGACTTTGCCCAAAATCACATATTGATGCTCAACGCTTTGTTGTTAGCGAAGGTCAAAAATTACCCCTAGAAAAATTAGCGAGCCAATTAACCAGTGGCGGTTATTTACATGTTGAAAGCGTAAGAGAACATGGTGAATTTGCAATACGCGGCGCGCTAATGGATGTTTATCCAATGGGGGCGAATAACCCGATTCGCATCGATTGGTTTGATGATGAAATCGACTCTTTACGCTGGTTTGATGCAGAAACCCAAAGAAGTACAGAAAAGCTGTCGGCGCTAAAAATGTTGCCAGCCAGAGAAATACCAGCAAGCCAAGAAGGATGCCAGACCTTCAGACAAAAGTGGCGTGAACGCTTTAGTTCAAGTCCTTTAGATACCCCTATTTATCAAGATGTCTCAAACGGCATTATCCCAGCCGGGATCGAATACTATTTACCACTCTTTTTTAATAAGACTGAAAGTTTCTTTGATTATTTACCCAAAAACAGTGCGCTTGTTTTAAACGAAGACATTGGCACCCAGCTGGATTTTTTAGACAGTGAGTTTAAAGCAAGACATGAGTCACTAGGTTACAACCTTGAGCGCCCGATTCTTGAACCTCATGAAATCAACTTACGTAAAGAAGAGTTTTTTCAACAACTGAAAAGCTTTCCCCAAATTAGAATCAATAAGGGAGCTCACCAACACTTCACTTTATTACCTAATTTGATACTTGAATCTAAAGCCAAGAATCCTATCCATAAACTTGCTGATTTTCTAACAAACAAGAATCAACGCACTCTCATCGTCGCTGAAACCGCAGGGCGTCGTGAAGCGCTGTTAGAGCTTCTCAGTGAATACAAAATCAAACCAATACAATGCGACAGCTGGCAAACGTTTCTGCTTAACAAAGACACACTAAGCATTACGACAGGCTCATTAGAAAACGGCTTTATATTAGATCAAAACATCGCAGTGATTGCCGAGCAAGAAATTCTCGGTGAGCGAGTCTCTCAACATAGGCGCCAAACCAGCACGGATATCAATCAAGATGCCATTATCCGCAATCTTACCGAGCTCAGATTAAACGCGCCGGTCGTGCATATTGATCATGGCGTTGGCCGCTATCTTGGGCTCACTAATTTAGAGATTGATGGGCAAGAAACTGAGCTCTTAACCTTAGGCTACGCCAACGAAGCCAAACTCTATGTGCCCGTCTCATCACTGCAACTCATATCGCGTTATACCGGCGCAGATGAAGACCACGCCCCTTTGCATAAACTTGGCACCGAAAAATGGAGCCAAGCTAAACAAAAAGCGGCAGAGAAAGCGCGAGATACAGCAGCAGAACTACTTGAAATTTATGCGAAAAGAGAATCTCGTCAAGGTCACGCATTTAGCAAGCCAGATCAAGAATATGCCCTCTTCTCTCAAGGCTTCCCATTTGAAGAGACACCAGATCAGCAACTTGCTATTAGCGCAGTCATCCAAGATATGGTGAGTAAAAAACCCATGGATAGACTGGTCTGTGGTGATGTGGGCTTTGGTAAAACCGAAGTGGCTATGCGCGCAGCTTTCATGGCGGTTCAAGGCGGAAAACAGGTTGCGGTACTTGTTCCAACTACACTCCTTGCCCAGCAGCATTATGAAAACTTCTGTGACAGATTTGCAGATTGGCCCATCGAGGTCGAGCTTCTTTCCCGATTTAGAAGTGGCAAACAAACAAATGCCGCCATTGAACGCTTAGAACAAGGTAAAGCAGACATTGTTGTCGGCACCCACAAATTGATTCAAGGGGATATAAAGTACGCTAATTTAGGCCTAGTCATCATAGATGAAGAGCATCGATTTGGAGTGAAACAAAAAGATCAGTTTAAAGCGCTGCGCTCAGAAGTTGACATCCTCACTCTTACCGCGACGCCTATCCCGAGAACATTAAACATGTCCTTATCCGGTATTCGCGACTTATCTATCATAGCCACTCCACCTGCTAAGCGTTTATCCGTTAATACTTTCGTCAAGAAAAAGGACAACCACACGGTAAAAGAAGCCATTTTACGTGAGCTTCATCGTGGCGGTCAGGTGTACTTTTTACATAATGATGTACAAACTATCGCCAAAGCGGCCGAAGAGCTTGCTGAACTTATTCCGGAAGGTCGCATACTGATTGGCCATGGCCAGATGCGAGAGAGAGACCTTGAGCAAGTCATGTCGGATTTTTATCATAAAAGAGCCAATATACTTGTTTGCTCAACCATTATAGAAACCGGCATAGACATCCCCAATGCCAACACCATCATTATCAATCGAGCAGACAAGTTTGGTTTAGCCCAACTTCACCAACTAAGGGGGCGTGTTGGCCGCTCTCATCATCAGGCTTATGCCTATTTATTGACCCCAGAAGATAGGAATGTCACTAAAGATGCACAGAAGCGCCTTGAAGCCATCCAGTTAGCAGACACCCTTGGGGCGGGCTTTACATTGGCAACACACGATTTAGAAATCCGAGGAACGGGTGAACTATTAGGTGAAGGCCAAAGCGGCCACATTGAACATGTGGGCTTCTCTCTCTTTATGGAAATGCTCGATCGCGCAGTAAAATCCTTACAGCAAGGTGAAGCACCTGATGTAGATATCAGCACACCTGCTCAAACAGATATTAACTTAAGAGTACCCGCTCTGATTCCGGATGATTATTTAGGGGATGTCCATAGCCGACTTATCCTCTACAAACGTATCGCGAATGCGAGTACTGATAAGGAATTAAAAGAGCTTCAAGTTGAAATGATAGATAGATTTGGCTTACTACCAAATCCAACAAAAAACCTCTTTCAACAAACGCATATTAAATTGAAAGCAGAAAAACTTGGCATCAATAAAATTGAGGCGGGACCGCAGGAAGCGAAGATTTCCTTTAATGAAAAAACACCGATCGATCCAATGAAGCTAATTAACCTTATTCAAACCAAGCCTGATACCTATAAACTGGCAGGGCCTGCTGCACTAAAAGTACAAGCAAGCATGCTTAAAGCGGAACAAAGGTTTGAAAACATTCACAAATTATTGGAACTATTACATTAATGTCCATTCAACATTTAACGCTAGCGCTTATTAGCCTTGTTATCTCTACTGGCATTTTTGCAGAAGATAAAGAAACTCAAGAGGCAGAAAAGTCGAATGCGCGTGCCTATCGCGCCCACCTACTTACCTTTACCTGGTCAGATAAGATGAGTAGCGAGCAAATTAATTATGAGAACATTTATCAGTTAGAAGATATTCAACGCTTTGAAAATGATGAAGATGCCATTTTAAGCAGCAGCATTATCAATAAAACCTCTGCCAATGAAGGTGAAGACATCAACCCCTTCGCCCAATACCAAGCATTAATAAAGCGAAGAGTTAACATTCTATCGAATCAAACATGGCCGATGATTTTTGAAGACCAAGGCAGCATTAATTTTGCAGAGTTTCATAGTGATAACATTCTAGATGGTTACCCTGAATTAACAGGCCAAATCCAAGTAAAGCTAGGTCGCTACCTCGAAACAAAAGTACAATATCAACACTATCTATTTGACACCTTTACCACGCAAATTAAAGAGCCTGAAACAATCAATAACAGTCTAATATTTGATGAACTCGACCCTTTTTTAGACTCGCCAGACATCACTAAAACAGAGACAGTACAATTATTTGAGCCTGCGCTAGTACTTCGCTTTGAGGTAGAACGTAAAACGGCGAGCAAAAAACTCAACTACTTAGATCACCCAACTGTTGGCAGCCTACTATACTTTGAACCTATTTCTGTTGATGACGCCGAACACGAGCTCATGTTGCAAGCACTAACCGAAGAAGAAATGGTCAGAGATGCAGAAGCTAGCATTAGCTTAGAGGCCGAAGAGGAAGAAATAAACAGACTTATTCCGATCACAGAAAATGACGGCTTTTAACCATACTTTACAGATTTAATTGGCTAGGGAATAAAACTCTTCTAAACTCAATACATGCAATTAAACTTATTTAGATCAAACAAATAGACTCATATTCTGATAGGACGCAATTATGATAAAGACAATTAAACGCTTAATAGTCTGTTGTGCAATTGGCAGCTTTAGTCTAGTGCAAGCTCAAACACTTACCTTAGGAATAGTCCCTCAGCAATCAGCAAAAAAACTCGCTCGCTTATGGACGCCTATTTGTTCTTACTTAAGTGAGAAAGTAGGCCACGAAATCCGCTTTAGCACAGCGAATGATATACCCACTTTCGAAAAAAGAGTCTTAGAAGGTCAATATGATATTGCCTATATGAACCCTTATCACTATACCGTTTTTCACGAACGTCCTGGGTATAATGCCATTGCCAAGCAAAAAGACAAAAAAATCAAAGGCATTCTTGTTGTACCAAAAGACAGCACAATTACAAACCTTGAAGAGCTAGATGGCAGTACACTCGCCTTTCCTGCCCCAGCCGCGTTTGCAGCCAGTGTTTTGCCAAGAGCCAAAATGGCAAAAGATGGCATTAATATCACACCCAAATATGTGTCATCCCATGACTCTGTCTACTTAACTGTCTCACGTAATTTATTTCCAGCAGGTGGTGGCGTTCAAAGAACACTTAACAATACCGCTCCTGCTGTAAATGAAAAACTTAAAATTCTTTGGACCACACCTGGCTACACTCCCCACGCCATTGCCACCCATCCGGATCTTGATAAGGATTTGAAAAACAAACTTCAGCAAGCCTTGATTGATATGAATACAGATCCAAAAGGGCAAGCACTTCTCAAAACAATTAATTTTAAAGGAGTAGAAAGAGCTGAAAATAAAGATTGGGATGATGTTCGAGACCTTGACATCACCCTGCTAGAACACCTGCTGCAATAGTGTTATAAGCCTTAATAGGAGCACACCTTGTCACTAAGAACTAAAACCATTCTTGGGATTGCTTTTATTGAGGCTCTACTCCTTATCCTGCTTATCAGTATGACGCTGGATTATCTAAAGAGCACCAACTATTCAAGTTTAGCGAAAAGAGCCACCACCACTGCTGAGCTATTCTCGACGACAACCAAGGATGCCATCCTTTCCTATGACCTCGCCTCTCTAGAAGCTTTTGTCAGCGAAGTATTAAAGAACCCAGATTTAAGTTATGCCAGAGTACTTGGCCCAAACGGAGAAATATTCGCAAGTGGCGGCGATACACAGGCTTTAAACAAAGTATTTGCTGAGGATGACAGTGTAGAAACTGTCGATGATGGTATTTTTGATACTCACGCCATTATAGAGGAAAGCGAGGTAATCTACGGACGCGTTGAAATCGGCATCGATATCACAGGTATTTTAGACACCATCAAAGAAGCGGAACAAAGAAGTATTTTTATTGCAGGGATTGAGATGCTACTTGTTGCCCTCTTCTCTTTTGCGCTAGGGACATACCTTACCAGACAATTAAAAGTCTTGATGAAAGCAACGAAACAAATCTCTGCTGGAGACTTTAAAGTTAATGTCCCCGTATCCGGTAAAGATGAAATAGCAGCGGTAACTAAAGCGTTTAATAAAATGGCAAAAAACCTAAGTGAAGCCAGTGAAAAACGTGACTTATTTGAAGAAGAGCTAAAAGAATTTAATCAGAAACTTGAGGAAACCGTACAAAGGCGTACTAAGGTCATCATTGATAAGAATAAGCAACTTGAAGATGCCAACAAAAGTATTAAAGACACTCAAACTAAGCTAATGCAATCAGAGAAGATGGCCTCTGTTGGTTTATTAGCGGCTGGGGTTGCCCATGAAATCAATAACCCGATGAGCTTTATCATTAGCAATATAGAAACATTAGAGGAATATAGTGACCAACTCATTTCCCTCATCAATCTCTATCAGAAAGTGCTAGATGAAGATCAAAAAGATAAAGCAACAGCATTAGAAAAAGTAAAAAGCTTAGAAGAGCAAATAGACATAGAGTTTATTCATGATGATATTCCAGGCTTAATTAAAGACACCAAAGAAGGTACCACTAGAGTTAAAGAAATAGTCAAAGGCTTAAAAGATTTTTCCCATGCGGATCAAGAAAGTACACATTCCTATTGCGACCTTAACGAATGCATTGAAAGCACCCTTAAAGTTGTGAATAACGAATTAAAATACCACTGCGAAATCAAAACAAATTTAGGCAAGCTCTCTCCTACCTTTTGTGCTCCAGGGCAAATAAAACAAGTACTTCTCAATTTATTAATTAATGCAGGTCATGCCATTAAAGAGAAGGGTCTTATTGAAGTAAGTAGTATAGAAATTAAAGAGAAAATTAAAATTCGAATTAAGGATAATGGCTGTGGTATTTCAGATAAACAAATGGAAAAATTATTTGATCCTTTTTATACCACCAAGCCACTTGGCAAAGGCACAGGACTTGGCTTAGCCATTTCCTATGGCATCATCCAAGATCATGAAGGTACGATCGATATTGAAAGTGAAGTAGGTATTGGCAGCACCTTTATTTTGACACTACCAATCACCCAAGCACCAGAGACCCAAACTGAGCAATGATTATTGCTCAACAGGGCTTAGCAAAAATTAATAACCTCTAAATTGACTCACCTTAGTTACCCATTTTGTTGCTTTTGCTTCTAATGCAGACAATACAGACAACCCAAGCTTTTCAGCCAACTTTTTAGGCTCCTGATAACGTACAGAAACCACATCAGCCGAGTCAAAATGAGACACTAAATAAGCATCACTGGTACTCACTTGATCGACCAGATTATTCTTTAAGGCTTGAGAACCATACCAAACATCACCCGTTGCGATGGCTTCTATATCAATCACAGGGCGAGCACTAGACACAAACTCTTTAAACAAAACGTGAGTATCTTCAAGGTCTTGCTTAAACTTTTCACGACCTTCATCGGTATTTTCACCCAACATGGTTAAAGTACGTTTGTACTTACCTGCCGTATGAAGTTCTACATCCACTAAACTTTTATCTAATAAACGATGGATATTAGGTACTTGTGCTACCACACCAATTGAGCCCAAAATCGCAAACGGCGCAGCAATAATTTTATCGGCCACACAAGCCATCATATAACCACCGCTTGCGGCGACTTTATCAACACAAATCGTTAATGGTAAGTTGGCATCTTTAATGCGTTGCAACTGAGAAGCAGCCAAACCATATCCATGAACAACACCACCACCACTTTCCAAACGAACCACGACTTCATCGTCTGCTGAAGCGACAGATAAAACGGCGGTAATTTCACGACGCAAAGTTTGGGTTGCACTGGCTTGAATATCCCCATCAAAATCCAGTACAAAAAGTCGCTTTTTAGTCTCGATGACAGAAGACGCTTGTTTCTTTGCCTTTTTATCTGCTTTAGCTGCTAATTTGTCCTGCTTTTTCTTTTCTTTTTGCTGTTGTTTTAATTGCTTTTTATCAAGCAGTTCATTCTCTAACTGGGTTTTCGCCGTATCATAATTGTCGTTCAATTTAGTGATTTTCAAACCGCCTGGCTTTTCTTTACCTTTGCTCGCAAAGATCCCAGCGAAAGTGAGCACTATGATGAGTGCGACTGTCACCAGTTTTAACAGGAAGCCTGCATATTCAATTAAAAATTCCAATTTATTCCGCCTTTTTTGACTATTACCAATCGTTTTTTTGTAAAACTCTCTACCTTTGTATATATGGTAAATTTTGTTAAAAACAATGTCTTATATTAAAAAGTCTAGACTTCCTCTAACCCTCTTTATCTCTTATCATTCACGTCATTAATCTTTATCATTCCAAACTAGGAGCAAATCCATGACTGCGACCCTATTTCAGGCTCTCAGCAAGAACTTTTTAGGAAGTTCTCCTCTATGGTTTAAACAAACCATCATTGCATTTCTAATATTAAATCCAATTATTTTTATGACTGCAGGACCCTTTGTCGCCGGCTGGTTATTAATTGTTGAGTTTATTTTTACCCTTGCGATGGCATTAAAATGTTACCCACTACAACCTGGTGGCTTACTTGCCATTGAAGCCGTTGCAATTGGCTTAACAGATTCCCATGGTGTCTATACCGAAGTAGTCAATAATTTCCCCGTTATTTTACTTCTCATGTTTATGGTGGCTGGCATTTACTTTATGAAAGATATGCTGCTATTCATCTTCAACAAATTATTGATTCGTGTTCGTTCGAAAGTTGCAATTTCTTTACTTTTCAGCCTTTCTGCTGCAATCCTATCTGCTTTTCTTGATGCACTGACTGTAACCGCCGTACTTATCAGTGTGGGAGTGGGCTTTTTCTCTGTATATCATAAAGTTGCTTCTGGTAAAAAACCTGATCACGACCATGATCACGGTTCAGATGATCACGTCTTAGAAACGAATCGTGATGACCTTGAAAAATTCCGCGCTTTTTTACGTAGTTTATTGATGCATGGTGCTGTTGGTACTGCTCTTGGTGGCGTTTCAACCTTGGTTGGCGAACCTCAAAACCTACTGATTGCTGAAGTTGCAGGTTGGGATTTTGCTGAATTTTTCTTGTATGTTGCACCTGTGTCTATGCCTGTTCTTGTTGCAGGTTTAATCACTGTGGTCCTTCTAGAAAAAACGAAAAGCTTTGGTTATGGCGCACTACTACCGGACAATATTCGTCAAATTCTGCAAAACTACGATGAAGAAGCTGACAAACGCAGCACACCAGCCCATAAAGCAAAACTATTAGTACAAGCCGTTGTTGCGGTTATCTTGGTTCTATCTTTGGCTTTTCATATTGCCGAAGTTGGCCTTGTTGGTCTCATGATTATCGTACTTCTAACAGCGTTTAACGGCATCACAGAGGAACACAGAATTGGGCACGCATTCGAAGAAGCTTTGCCTTTCACAGCGCTTTTGGTGGTTTTCTTTACTATCGTCTCTGTCATTCACCACCAACACTTGTTCCAACCCGTAATCACTTATGTATTGTCTTTACCATTAAGCCAGCAACCCATTATGTTCTTTGCGGCTAACGGTATTTTGTCTGCGATTAGTGACAATGTGTTTGTCGCAACGGTTTACATTAATGAAGTGAAAGCCGCCCTTGATGCGGGTACTATTTCACGTGAGCACTTTGACAAGCTAGCCATCGCGGTTAACACAGGTACCAACCTACCCAGTGTTGCCACCCCTAATGGTCAAGCCGCTTTCTTATTCCTATTAACCTCAGCGATTGCGCCTCTATTGCGTTTATCCTATGGTCGTATGGTTTGGATGGCACTCCCTTATACCATTGTATTAAGCCTTGTTGGCGGCTTGTGTGTCAGCATATTTTTATAAATAGCACATAAGTTTAAACCCAAAAAAAAACCAGCTTAGGCTGGTTTTTTTATTTTCTAAAAAGTCTTAAAGACACTGTTCCGGGCAAAAATTAGACTTAGTAGCAAAAGATTAAGCAAAAAAAAGCCCTCTATAAAAAGAGAGCTTAATTTTAATCAGGCAAATTCTGCTTATTTTAGAACAAATAAGTGATGTTTCTTCTTACCTAATTTCACTAAGAAGTACTTATTGTAATAACCATTCTCTGCTGCAAAAATTTCTGTCGCTAACATATTATCTTGCATTCCCTTCGC
The DNA here is from genome assembly GCF_000153025.1 of Marinomonas sp. MED121. Classification (GTDB taxonomy): domain Bacteria; phylum Pseudomonadota; class Gammaproteobacteria; order Pseudomonadales; family Marinomonadaceae; genus Marinomonas. Next base: position 596,297 of record NZ_CH672430.1, on the reverse strand, counting down.
TTCGCCATTTACAAAAACAGAGTTACGCTGAAGTGCATCTTTAACTTGCTTACCATTTGTCGCAAGTCCCGCTTCCGTGAAGAAGCTTGTTAAAGGCATATCAGTCAAGCTAGATAGTTCAAACTCAGTTGAAGGCAAGCCATCCAATTGGATTTGAGCTAAGTCCTGCTCGCTAAGGTCTGCCGCTTCACCACTAAACAAAGCCTGAGTAATACGTTCAGCCGCTGCTAAACCTTCCTCACCATGAACCAGTTTAGTCACTTCTTTCGCAAGAATAGCTTGAGCTTGAGGACGACCTTGTGCTTCTTGATCCGCTTTTTCAATGGCATCAATCTCTTCGACTGATAAGAAGGTAAAGTATTTCAGGAATTTATACGCATCGGCATCAGCAGTATTTAACCAGAATTGGAAGAAAGCATATTGACTGGTCTTTTTAGCGTCTAACCAAATGGTGCCAGATTCAGTTTTACCAAATTTAGTGCCGTCAGATTTGGTCACTAACGGCATAGTCAAACCAAATACATGATTGCCATTTTGACGACGTGTTAACTCAGTACCGCCAGTAATATTGCCCCATTGGTCACTACCACCAATTTGCAAACTACAGCCATTAAGACGATTTAATTCAGCAAAATCAAATGACTGTAAAATCATATAAGTAAATTCAGTAAAGGAAATCCCTTCACCTTCACGATTAATACGCTGCTTAACAGATTCTTTTTGAATCATGGCATTAATAGAAAAATGCTTACCAACATCACGTAAAAAATCGAGGATGTTAAGGTCTTTAGTCCAATCATAGTTATTGACGACTTCAGCACTGTTCGCACTATCATTAAATTCAATAAACTGACTTACCTGAACCTTAAGCTTACTGACCCATTCGTTAACCACTTCTGGACCATTTAGCTTACGTTCAGCGGCTTTAAAGCTTGGATCACCAATAAGACCCGTTGCACCACCCACTAACGCTAATGGTTTATGACCTGCTTGTTGGAAACGCTTTAGCATCAACAAAGGCACCAGGCTACCAATGTGCAAACTATCAGCCGTTGGATCAAAGCCACAATAAAGAGTACGACTCGCCTCATTCAAATGATTAGCCAACTCTGCTTCAGCAGTTGTTTGCGCAATTAGCCCACGGTTTTGTAGGTCTTTTAGAAGGTCGTTACTACCTATTGTCATAGCGAAATCGTTTCCCAGATTAAAAAGTCATAAAAGTTAAGTGATTAACTGTCTTGTTTCAGTAAAAGCATTCAATTATAAAGGCATTATTGGTAACATTATAAGGCTTTATTTCAGATTTTTAGGTATTCTCTTGGCTAAAACAAATCTTACAAAACATCTTTTATTACTTGCGGCGACCACTAGCATCGTGGCTTTGCTTGTTGGCTTTACGCCATCTGACGTCGAAGAAACAACAATTAACATCGAAGTACCACTTCAACTTATTGCAACTGATGGTGAAGTTGCCAACCAAACTATCCAAAATAATTTATCTAACTCCATCCAGAGCACAACGACAGGCATACCAACGCCAGCTGGATTAGTTAAACACGCACCTGCTTTTACCACCCAACAAGCCACGGTCAAAACAGGTGACTCGCTTTCCAAAATATTATCCCTGCATGGTATCTCTAACCAAGATATTTACCGCGTCTCTAGTTCTGATAAAAAATCAAAAGAGCTCACGCGCATGCGCCCCGGGCAAACACTTGAGTTTGTAAAAGACAAAAATACTGATGAGCTCATCAGCCTTAAACTCATTAAGTCCCAGCTTGAAACCATTGTTTATGAAAAGAGCGACGGTAAGTTCACTAGCAACAAAGTGGTTAGGGAACCTGAAATAGTTAAGGTTTATAAAGAAGCGACCATTAGTAATTCACTATTCCTAGATGGCTTGAAAGCCGGTATTAGTCAGTCAATGCTGATTGAAATGGCAAACATTTTTGGCTGGGATATCGACTTTGCACTAGACCTTAGAACAGGCGACACCTTTAGCCTGTTGTTTGAAGAAAAGTATCTCGATGGGCAATCCATCGGATTTGGTAATATTCTCGCCGCTCAATTTGTCAACAATGGCCGCGTTTACCAAGCGATACGCTACAAAACATCAAAAGGCTCTCACTATTACACGCCGGACGGTCTTTCGATGCGTAAAACGTTTTTGCGTACACCGGTCGATTTCACCCGTATTTCTTCCAAGTTTAACCCTAATCGTTTACACCCTATCTTTAAAACAACTCGACCACACCGAGGCGTTGACTATGCGGCCTCAAAAGGCACACCGGTTAAAGCATCAGGTGATGGTAAGGTAATATTTAAAGGCAGACAGAACGGATATGGCAATGTGGTCATTCTTGATCACGGACGAGGCTACACTACGCTATATGCACACTTAAATGGCTTCTCTCGCAAAATCAAACGTGGTGGCAGAGTAAAACAAGGACAAACCATCGCCTTTGTCGGCCAAACAGGTTATGCCACTGGACCACATCTACATTATGAGTTCCGAATTAACGGCACTCACAAAAACCCTGTGACCGTTAAGCTACCTAACGACGAGCCTATGGCAAAGAAAGATCTGAAAAAGTATTTGCCTTACGCTCAAACCATGGCAAGCGCCTTAGAAAGCTACCATTCGCCTAACTATATGCAGAAACTGGCAAGCTTGAAAAAGTAGCCCGCTTTCAGCAACAGATATTGAAGCATAAAAAAAGCAGCCAATTGGCTGCTTTTTTAGTCTCTAAATCTAAAAAAGAATTAGATAGATGTGTCGATAAAATCAACTAGCTGGCTTTTTGAAACAGCACCCACTTTCGTTGCAACCACTTCACCGCCTTTTACAACCAATAAGGTTGGAATACCGCGTACATTGTACTTAGGTGCAGTATCAGGGTTTTCATCAACGTTGATTTTTACAACTTTAATTTTGCCTTCCATTTCACCAGCAACATCTTCAAGTACTGGACCAATCATTTTACAAGGACCACACCAAGGGGCCCAAAAATCTACCACAACGGGTACTTCAGAGTTCAGCACTTCTTCTTGAAATTGTGCATCGGTAATTTGGATTGTGTTATCACCCATTTGAAATTCCTTAAATCATATTATCTTTGAATATGTGCTAGTTTAGCACTTTTTTATGGGGGTAAAAATGAGTTCCTACTACTAACTCAATAGTAAATAACTATTTTCATATTCCTTAAACTTTCACTGAATTAATTTTGCGCAATCATATCCGCAATAACTTCAGGTAATTCTTCAAGAGCATGGACCTCTGCATCAGGACGCCCCTGCCAGCTATCTTGCCAACGTCTAGCGCCATGTCGGTTAAACCAAATACTCCGACCGCCGACCTGATTAATGCCATTGACATCATCGTGAACATTATCACCCACATGAATCAAGCTAGTGACATCCACCTTGGCAATATCAGCTGCTTTCACAAAAATATCAGCATGTGGTTTTGCAATACCTTCAATATCAGCCCTAACAGCAAATTCAAATGAATCCGCCAGACCAACTTCAGGGTGATAGACATCGGCATTACCATTAGTAATAACGGCAAGACGATAGTGATTTGCTAGCTGCCAAAGCACCTTTTTTGTGCCTGGATACAAATCCACTTTTTGTCGCCACTGATGGAAAAAATCAAATGCTGCCTTTGCAACAGAACCCGCTTCTTCTTTTGGTAAACCAAACTCCTGCAAAGCAATTCGATAGACTTCAATACGCAACTGTGAAATATCCGCCCTCAATTTACTCGAATCTTCCAACAGCTGAGTTTTGAGTTTAAAAAGAGCCGCATTATCAAAAGCCTGATTAAAGCCAGGAAATCTATCTTCAAACCAATGAAACATAGCCTGATCCGCTCTTACTATCACAGGCTCAACATCCCATAGGGTATTATCCAGATCAAAGGTAATTAAACGCGTCATGGTAGCAACCTTATTAAAATGGCACTTAAAATGTCAGATAAGTACTCAAGAAACAAAACACCTTTTTCTTGCTTAAACTTCTCAAGCTCATCGCTACCTAATGCCAACATGCCAATGTATTTATCTGCCCCTTGATAATGAGACACCAAAGGCAAGACAGCTGAAGACATTACCTGATCCGCTTTATCTTCAAATAAATATTTAGCTTCAGCGACAGATAACGCGCCACAGTAACAACCTGTTTTTAAAAGCACTTCTTTTAAAACAGGTTCAGCATCTGCCATGGCAGTGACTCGAATATTGGTATCCAGAGGGAGATCAGAAAATAAAACCAACGAATGTAGCTTGATATTAAAGTCATCACGCATAGCATCATCTAACATAATGGCAAACTCATCCAAACTAGCACACCCCATACTGGCAAGTACTAGCCTTCTGCTTTTATGCATAATAGCTTCGTTTTCACGGGCCACATGGACTAAACGTTCAAACTGACTTTTATAATCCTCAGCTGATTTCCTTAGCAAAAAAACCTGTCTTTCGATTAAGGAAACCGTATTGTTTGCCTCCAATGCATGGGGGACATCCATCATTTCCAATAGATCTAAATGCTCATGAAAGAACTTTGGGTTCGCTTTTAAAAACTCAATGACATTCGCTTCGGTCATACTGCCTCTTTAGAGATAAATTTGGCCTTCAAATACTTTTGCTGTTGGCCCTGTCATCAAGATGGGTTGACCTTCGCCCTGCCATTCTATTGTCAGCTCTCCACCCAGTAAGTTTGCTTTCACTTTTGCAGCCAACCACCCTTGCTTTATTCCAGCAACAACAGCCGCACAGGTTCCAGTGCCACAAGCCTGAGTTTCACCAACCCCTCTCTCATAAACACGCAAATTAATTTCACTGTCTGACACTAGCTGCATAAAGCCTACATTGACATTATTAGGAAACAAATCATGACTCTCAATTGCTTCACCAATACGCTCAACATACTCATCACTTAACTCATCGACTTTATGAACGGCATGGGGATTTCCAACGGACACAGGCGTAATCGGGTAAGACTCACCAGCAACTGGGATATCATAAAACGCCCCGTTTGCCGTCCCAGTAAAAGGAAGGTCAGCCGGCTCAAAACTAGGCACTCCCATATCAACGGTAACCTGACCATTAGCCAGCACCCTTAATTGAATAGGGCCATTCTTAGTCTCAACATTAATAATGTCATTACTAATCAATTCTTTATCTTGTACAAAGGTAGCAAAACAACGGGCACCGTTACCACAGTGCTCCACCTCAGTACCATCGCAATTAAAAATACGGTACCTAAAATCCATATCAGGATTAGTCGGTGGCTCAACCACCAGCAATTGGTCAAAACCAATGCCAGTATGGCGATCACCCAAGCGAGCAATCATATCTTTATTGAAATACACTTTACGGCTAACCGCATCAACCACAACAAAGTCATTACCTAGGCCATGCATTTTAGTAAATTTAAGCAACAAAATTGGCCTCCTTATTCTGGTAATATTTGCTCACCAGCAAGCTGATGTTCTATGGTTTCACGTGCTCGGATAAGATGAACCTTATCCCCATCAACCATCACTTCAGCCGCACGATTTCGACTATTGTAATTTGAAGACATGGTAAAACCATAAGCACCAGCAGACCTAACGGCCAACAAATCACCTGCTTCTAAATCTAGCTCTCTGTCTTTACCTAAAAAGTCACCGGTTTCGCATACAGGTCCAACCAAGTCATACAGTTTTTTATTGCCCGTCGCTTGAGACTTAAGTTTAACAGGCACAATATCCATCCAAGCACTGTACAAAGAAGGACGAATTAAGTCATTCATAGCACCATCAATAATGGCAAAGTTTTTATGCTCAGAACATTTTAGAAACTCAACCTGAGTCACTAAGATACCAGCATTGGCAGCAATGGAACGACCTGGCTCAAAGGCTAATGAAAAAGCTCTATTCTCAACCTTAGGCAAAACGAGTGCAGCATAATCTGCAGGCACAGGAGGTACTTCATCACGATAGCGCACACCTAAACCGCCGCCTAGATCAACGTGCTTAATTTCAATCCCAACAAGAGCAAGTTCATCGATCAATTTTAATAAACGATCAAAGGCATCAATAAAAGGGGTTAACTCAGTTAATTGAGAACCAATATGACAATCAACGCCCATGACATCTAAGTAAGGGAGTTCATGGGCAATAGTATAAATTCGTACCGCATCATTGATATCAATACCAAATTTATTCTCTTTAAGCCCAGTCGAAATATAAGGGTGTGTTTTAGCATCCACATCAGGGTTAACCCTTAAAGAAACGGGTGCTTTTTTACCTAATTTTTCAGCAACTTCATTTAAGCGATACAATTCAAATTCAGATTCGATATTGAAGCAATGAATCCCCACTTCAAGTGCTCGCTCCATTTCATGAGCTTGTTTGCCAAGGCCAGAAAACATGACTTTACTCGCATCGCCACCAGCACGAAGCACTCGCTCTAGCTCCCCAACAGAAACAATATCAAATCCTGCGCCCATTTTGGCTAGCACATTTAAAATAGCGATATTTGAACACGCTTTCACGGCATAACAAATTAAGGATGGGTGTGAAGCAAACGCATCAGCGTAGGCTTTATAATGGCGCTCTAATGTTTCTCTTGAATATACATAACATGGTGTGCCGTGCTGCTGAGCAATGCTAGCAATAGATACGCCTTCAGCCATTAACGCTTGATCTTTGTAATTAAAAAAGTCCACTAAACTTTACCCTTATAAATTGTTCTGACTAGGTTGTGCTGGTCCATTATCGGCTGTTGGTAAATACAAAGCCCCTTTATTTCCACATGCAATTAAGAGTGATGCAACAAACAAAATGGTAAGCAATCTAGACATAAATTTTTCTCATATTTTATACTGGCAACAGTATACGTTGGCAAGGTTCAAAGCCCAACCCCGAAGCGCAAAAAGCCCGTTGATATTTGCCACTTTTTCGTTCTAGCCTTATATCTCGTTCAGTTTCTAATTTAAGGCGTCAGAAAACAAAGAACTTATTTACTTAAGCCTTATGCTCAATTAGGGCAAACATGAAGCAATAAAGAAAGCCATCGATTAAGAGATATAAAAAGGTTAAACTCAGCAATCAATAAGCCAAACATTTTTTAGTAACAATATTTGTGAAGATCCAACCTAAACACCTTATTATCTTAGGCCTCGCGGTCGCGATACACCTGCTTATATTATTGCCTTTTACTTACCCCATTTTCGGCCTTCCTTCTTTTGCACAAACGTCAAAAGTGAGTTCTCAAAAAACCTTAACGGTTGAACTAATTCAGCCAGAGCCAATGAGCAAAAGCTCTCAGCCAGCAACCGAAAGGAAGCAAGCTGACGACATTGAGTTTAATCACACTAACAATTTAGCAGACACGTTAGACAGCCTTGATATTAACAAAGCCACCCAACCAAACCTTTTAAAAGGACTTGAAGGCATTCAAAAAGAGAGTTTTAACAATGCTCAACAAGAGGTGCCGTTAGACAAGGCCATATTGGAAAATGTCTTTTCCAATCAAACCCAAGAGCAGCTTATTCAAGCCGAAAAAGCTCAACAGAGCTATCAGGAAATACAGACAGAGGAAATTGAGTACGCCATTACCGAAGACTCAGATGGAACTCGTTACGTCAATATCAAAGGAGTATGTTGGCGAATTCCACCGCCAGGTACAGAAGAGCCATGGACCATTGTTTATGCAGGCTGCTCAGGTCAAACCAAAACATTTAACATTGAGATTAATATTGGCTTAGATGTCTTAGGGCCAGACTCCCCCCTAGCAATTGATTAATGACTCAAATGCTAGGGTTTAGTGACCCTCGATATTAAGGATCAAACTTTTCCAGTCGAATAGTTACACGGCGGTTACGCTCTCGGTTAGCCCGTGTTTTATTATCAATCGTTGGATAACGCTCACCATGGTATCGAGAAATAATTTTTTCGACTTCAACCCCTTGCTCTAATAAGTAAGCGGTAACCGCCTCAGCCCTTTGCTTAGACAATTCTCGGTTATCACGCCTTGAGCCCAATGAGTCCGTATGGCCATCAATATAGATATATTCAACACTTGGGTCATTCGCCACATACAAAGCAACAAGATCAAGCCTATCCTTCATTCGCGTCGACAATAACACGCCGTTTTCAGGGAACAGCACCGCAGAACGAGCAATCTGATCATAATTGACAGGAAGAAGACTTGCCATACAGCGCCTAAATTCATTATAAGCTGGGGCAAAGTTGATATTGGTTAAAACCACTTCGATTGTTTCTCGGCCACTTTCCCACGCACTGCCTGCTAAGATAGGGTGTAAACCCTTATTCAAACTGGTGAGCATGCGTTCAGCAACTTTCCCTCCCACCTCAACCGTCATGCCATAACCTGGGTAAGCGAGAACCTCAAGGGTCTCTGGTTTTAAACCCGGAGACCAATTTGGCGCTTGAGAAATAATGTAAACATTACCAGGACCGAGTTTCTCATTGCCCGGGTTAAGAATGAATTTCATGGGTTCACCGGCATTTTTAATAAAATGCCCATCACCATATGACATGATAGGGTGACTCAAACTGCAGGAAAAAATATCACCAGAAAGTAACCACTGAGCATCATTTAATTCAGATTGATATCGGGTAATTGCCTGTGAAGAGGCACTAAATCCAATACCAAGCGCACAAACAGCTGGTATTAGTGTTTTTTTCAAATTTTTTAGTACCGCATTTCCCATTAGATATCTCGTTCAAGCTAACAAATGTGTTATGCTGCAATCCTATCCAGCAATAACATTACGAGCAAGTGGCACAATTAAGGATTACTCTTGTCAAACCAGCAAAATTCCACCATGCACGAAATTAAAGACCGCTTCCGTGGTTTCTTACCTGTAGTTATCGACGTTGAAACCGCAGGCTTTAATAATAAAACAGATGCATTATTAGAAATTGCTGCCAGCATCCTTCGAATGGATGAAAATGGCGAGCTATACATTCACGAAACCATTGAATTTAATGTTAGACCTTTTGAAGGGGCAAACCTTGAAAAATCAGCATTAGAGTTTACTGGTATCGACCCATTTGACCCGGAACGCAAAGATGTGGTGGAAGCAGAAGTGCTTGGGCAAATCTTTAGTAAAGTGCGTAAAGAGCTTAAATCAGTCGGTTGCAAACGTGCGATTCTAGTCGGTCATAATGCGGCTTTTGATCATGGCTTCTTAAATGCAGCAATTGAGCGTTGTGATATTAAAAGAAACCCTTTCCACCCCTTCTCAAGCTTTGATACCGCAAGCCTTGCTGGCCTCGCATTTGGTCAAACCGTATTAGCAAAAGCCTGTGAAGCCGCTGCTATTCCATTTAGCAACGCAGAAGCGCATTCAGCCAAATACGATACCGAAAAAACCGCCGAGCTGTTTTGTGAAATCGTTAACCGTTGGAAACGCCTAGGCGGCTGGAGTCTAGCTGCACCTGAATCAATGGACGACATGTCCTCATTTATTTAATACAAATCCTTATAAAGAGGCTAAGGTTAACCTAGCCTCTTTCACATAAAAGTCATTTACACACCCTTAATTTGTGCTTTACTGGTTGATATCATAGGTTTTATCCAAGTAGATGAAAGCGTCACCAGAGGATCCTTAGTTAACATGAGCAAGTTAGCCACAAAAGAAAACAACCCTTTTAAGCGACTGCTACTCTTATCTATTGGATGGATATCACTCATTCTAGGTGTGATTGGCATTGTACTTCCCCTATTACCCACTACCCCTTTTATACTGTTAAGTGCCTGGTGTTTCTCTCAGTCATCCAAGCGTTTTCACCTATGGTTGAAGCAACACAAGTTTTTTGGCCCCATAATAGAAGATTGGCAATCTGATAAAGGCATCCCCAAAAAGAGTCGTAACCGAGCCATTATTTTTATGTGGTGTGGCATGGGCTTATCTATCTTTATCGTGGCTAAATTCTGGGCAACCCTAAGCCTAATTTGTATTGGTATTTGCGTCAGTATCTATTTGCTACGCTTACCTGTTCGCGCAGATAGTTAAGCTCAGCGCACTCACTCCTCACCCAGCATAGCTCCAGCTCATTCAACATAAAATTGTCATAAAGTCAGATTAACCTGATACATATCAGGGAGAGTTTAAAACTTTAAACTAGTCTATTTTTTTAATCAAAATAGTTAGCTAATCTGATATAAATTTCTTGAAGACTGAGTAAGGAGATTCAGATGACACGTCAAATCGTAAAACTCATGTTCGAACACCCTCAATTTGCTGATGAAATCAGGCTATTAAATTTACATAATACCGACTTTCAGAATATGGCAATCGAATACTTAAATGTCAGTAATAAGGTGCAAAACCTTGATGCAGCCCAGCAAGAATTTGAATTAGAGCAGTATCAGAAAAGGCAAAATGAGCTAAACCTTTCGATTCAATCAATGCTCAGCAAACACGCCCTTGCCGCTAAAGTTTAGAGGAGACCAATATGTCTTATTTTCCGATTAGCCAATCTCTTACCCGTAACCTAAAGATTGCTTCTTTTAATCATCCCATTAGCCGTGCAGAAGCAGGGCTTTTGGACACCTATAAAGATAGTTTAGATCGCTTAAAGCAAATACGTTTAGAGCAGAGAAATATCATCCAAAAAAATGAAGTCATTGAAGAGTGCCGAAAAGCGGAAAACCTAGCCTTAGAAGCCGTTCAATATGCCATAAGCCGCCTACAAGAATCAGATTATGGCCTATGCAAAACCTGTAGTAAGCCAATAGAAGAAAAGCGTTTAACCATTTTACCCGATATTAAACACTGCTTTGATTGCAGCCATTAATAACATACTTGAAGTTAGGCTATTTACTTTGCTTGAATTAGCCTTTCCTTAATCTAAATCAAGATAAAATATTAAAGCGCGCTTTATGCTCTTCCTTGTTATTTATCTAATAAAACAAGGAAGAGCCATGTCTGTAGAACACCATACACTTGCCAATGATTTACCTGAGTTTAAGCATGAAATTCACCAATTAAAAATGGAGAATGCTCACTTTAAAAAGCTATTTGATGAATACCACGAACTAACACGCAGCATTGAGAATATGGAAAATGAGGTCACTTTAGCCACTACAGCTGAAGAAGAAAAAGCCAAGCATCGTCGTGTTTATTTAAAAGACGAGCTGACTAGCATGCTAAGAAAAGCCCAAGCAGCAACGGCTTAAATAAATAATGAAAAGCCCACATCAACCTTATGATGTGGGCTTTTCATACGTTAGTTAGCTAAATTAATGGCTAAAATAGAAGATGCAGTTTCAACCCCCATTTCAGCTAATTCACCATTTTGAAATTTATAGCCCGCCATACTGCCTTCAAGCCAAAGCCCATCTATGACGGCATTAAGCTTAATGGCAAATCGCTGTGACTCTTCTTCTGAAATATTACGGTTCTCTTGAGCAAGAGAAGCTATAACCAAGGGCTGTAAAATGTTAGTCGTTTCCACATAACCTTCATTTCGTATCGCAGCCATTTCATCGTCAATATAGGTTAATGGTAAAAAGTTGGCCCACAACAATACCGTACGTGGGGAGACAATAGGAAAAGAAAGGGTCGCTTGAATAAAGCGACGTAACCGTTCTTTTACAGGTAATTGGGCATCTTCAATATTCGCCCTAGCACTGACATAAATTTGCTCTAATAAAGCAGCATATGCTGCTCTAATGAGCTCATCTTTACCTGAAAAATAAAACCGTATCAGCCCATTAGTAACACCGGCATAGTCAGCTACTTTTCTGACTGTAGCCCCTTGTATCCCTTCATTTTCAATACAGTTTAATGTGGCTTCAATCAGCTCTTGACGACGATTATTACCTTCTCTTCTCTTAGTTGACATACTAGGTATGAATTAGCCTCGTAAAATTGGATTCGTTAAACATGTGGGCCCGCCTTCACAGGTAATACAAAGGGCATCACCTTTAAAAACATGCACCTGACAGCCAGCCTCTTCCATCATCTTTTTAGTCTCTGGGAAGCCATCTATCATAACGCACTCTTTTGGATTCAAAGGTAGGACGTTCAGATTAAGCCCACCACTTGCCAAGTACTCCTGCGCTGGTGCATCTATCAGGGTGTAACCCTCTTCCAACAGTAAATTATAAAATGCGGTTGGCATAAGCGGTGAATATATTAACGCTAACTTATCATCAAGAGGAGAAATCATCGACATTAAATGCAAACATGCCTCAGCACCTTGCCAAACAGGCAGATCAAAACCGATTACATTAATGTCGTAAGGGTTAAGAATGGCATTGAGTTGCTCTATTCCTTCACGGTTAGAACGGAATCCACAGCCGACCACTATGGTATTGTTATTCAACCAAATAAAGTCCCCACCTTCGATCATAGCTGTACCGGTTAACTCTCCCAATATTGGCACACCAGCTGCGCGATAAGCTTCCCCATGAACTTGAGGTTCTGGGACTCGCAACGCTTTGCCCATATTTAATAAAACAGCACCGTGATTAGTCACTAAGGAAGCATCCTGAGTAAACATAGCATCACATAACCCATCCCCCTTATCTTCTATCCAGCTAATTTCAGCCCCGCAGCTTGCCACTATCTCAGCAAACGCATTGTATTGTTCAATTGCTTTTGGCGCATCAAACATACTGCCGTAATGCCACTGGTTCGCATCTGCTGCAAGTAAGCTTTGCCCAGGACGACGCATGAGTACACGCTTAATCGGTGCAACCATTGACTGACTACCAAATAATTTCATTCTTTTACTCTCCTAAGTTCGCCTTTATTTGATTACTTATCGCTCAAAGCAATCTTGTTGACATCATTATTATGCAAGTGTATAAATTTATGCAAGCGCATAATTTAATTATTTTAAAAATCATTTAGAGACATCCGACATGGCCATAAATGAGATAGATATAAACAACAACATTCTTGAAATCACCAATCTCAGGAAGAGTTTTGGTCAACTTGAGGTTTTAAAAGGCATAGACCTTAGCGCCAAGAAAGGCGATGTCATTGCCCTTATCGGTGGCAGTGGATCCGGTAAATCCACCACGCTTCGTTGCATCAACATGCTGGAAACACCAAGCGCAGGTGAGATCAGTATTTTTGGTAAGAAGATAGAGCTCATTCGCAATAAACAAGGTGACATGGTTGCAAAAGACCAAAAGCAGCTTCGCCTTATCCGTCAGAAACTTGGCATGGTTTTTCAAGGCTTTCATCTTTGGCAGCACATGACTATCGAGCAAAACATTATCGAAGTGCCGACTCAGGTATTTGGCATGTCCAAAGATGAAGCCTTAATCAATGCCCACCAGCTACTAAAACGCGTTGGGCTTTACGATAAGAAGCTCCAATACCCTTGCAACCTCTCCGGTGGCCAACAACAAAGAGCAGCCATAGCTAGAGCTCTCGCAATCAACCCTGAGCTAATGCTTTTTGATGAGCCGACCTCGGCCTTAGACCCAGAACTTGTCAGTGAAGTTTTAGCTGTTATGCATGATTTAGCAACTGAAGGCAGAAGCATGATCATAGTGACGCATGAAATGAAGTTTGCGGCGGATGTCGCCAATAAAGTCATGTTCTTGAATGCAGGTAAAGTTGATGAGTTTGGCTCTGCAGCAGAGATATTCAATGCGCCAAAATCAGAAAGGCTAAAACAATTCATCCAGTCAGTTTGCTAATAAAAAGAAAAATAGAAATACCAAACATAAAACAATCTATTTAGAGGAAGTAAATCATGAAACTCAAAGCATCTATTGCGTATATTAGCGCCTTTGTTATTGGCTTTTTCTCAACAACACTAGCAGCCCAAACGATTAAAGTAGGTATTGCCACCGAGCCCTATCCACCCTTTTCTGTCCCTGATGCATCTGGTAATTATTCAGGTTGGGAAATAGACATAGCTAAGGCAATTTGCGCACAAGCCAAACTAGATTGTGAAATTGTGGCTACCGCTTGGGATGGCATTATTCCAGCATTACTCTCTAAAAAAATCGATGTGGTAGCTGCCTCATTATCCATTACGGCAGACCGTAAACGTGTGATTGATTTTTCGGATAAATACTATCAATCCGGCGCTTCAATTATTGGTTCGAAAAATGCAAACTTCAGCAGTACACCAGCCGAACTCGATAATAAAATAATCGGCCTGCAAGCCGCCAGCATTCACGTGAAGTTTGCAAAAAAGTATTATCCTAATGCCACGATTAAAGAGTATCAGAGCCAAGACGAAGCTAACCAAGACCTTTACTCTGGCCGCATAGATGCAACCCAAGCAGATGCCCTCACCCTTGAAAGTTTCCTTAATTCAGAACAAGGAAAGAACTGTTGCGATCTAAAGGGGATGGCGGTTAATGATGAATCCTTATTAGGAGAAGGTATTGGTTTTGGCCTACGTAAAGGTAATCCAGAGCTAAAAGAGCAGCTTAACAATGCCATTGACGCCATTCGAGAAAATGGTACTTACGAGCAAATATCCCAAGCTTATTTCTCCTTCAATATTTACGGCGAATAAGATAAACAAAAACTAAGCAAGTTAACTTGCTTAGTTTTTGCTTGTTAACGTTAGGGTGACTTATGTTTATTGATTATCAATCTATGTCTGTTTGGCAGTTATTAGCTTTTGAAGCGCCAGGATGGGGTGGCACCTTATTATCTGGACTTCTTCTCTCATTAGAGATAGCTATTCTAGGCTTTTTATTTGGACTTGTTATTGGCTTTTTTGGCGCGCTTGGCAAGCTAGGTAAGAGTATTGTCTGTCGTGATTTATGGTCGTGCTACACAACGGTTGTACGAGCTATCCCAGAACTCGTCCTAATCTTATTAATTTATTTTGCTTTACCAAACTTACTAAATAGTCTGCTCAGCCTAGTAGGGATAAGCAACATTGAAATTAATGGATTTATCGCAGGTGTACTGGTCATATCGTTTGTTCAAGGCGCTTATGCAACTGAAGTGGTACGCTCAGCGATGCTTGCGATTCCAGCAGGTCAAATAGAAGCGGCCCACGCATTTGCCATGCCTAAATACAAAATTCTATACCGTATCAGCTTGCCAGCCATGCTCCCTCACGCTTTACCTGGTCTCTCCAATCTCTGGCTAATAGCAACTAAAGATACCGCATTACTCGCTGTCGTTGGCTTTACTGAATTAACATTGGCAGCAAGACAAGCGGCAGGAGCAACAAAAGAGCAGCTATTATTTCTGACCGTGGCAGGAGGGCTTTACTTATGCATTTCATTAGTTTCGGATGCTTTATTTAAGTACTTCATTCGTCGCTCAAATAAAGGGCAAATACATGGATAATCAGCCTTTAATTCAACCTAACTTATCTCACGAAAAAAAAGCGACATCCATGCTTGATCTACTGGCAATAAAAGCTTGGTTTATGCCACATAGAATACTACTGATTGTTATTACATTAGGCTCGATAGCTGGGCTAGTTAACAACCTTAGCTGGTACTGGATTCCGGAATATCAAGACGCTATTTTAGAAGGCCTTTGGCGAACCCTTATTTTGTTAGTAACAAGCTTTATCACGGGCTTCTTAATCGCGATTCCAATTGGTCTAGTTCAAGTAACAGGCCCTAGTTTTCTAGCAAAATTAGCCCTGAGCTTTTGTACTCTTATAAGAGGAACACCTCTATTACTACAAATATGGCTTCTTTATTATGGTGTTGGTTCTATCTTCCCTGAAATAGACTGGTTGCGGGAATCATTTCTTTGGCCTTATTTAACCGATGCTTGGCCTTATGCCTTTATTGCTTTAACACTATCTGTTGCCGCTTATGAAGGAGAAATCATGCGAGGGGCTTTTGCTGGTGTTCCTAAAGGAGAATTAGAAGCGGCCAAGGCATTTGGTATGCCACCATTTAAAATCTTATCGCGTATTTGGCTACCCAGAGCCATACAGCGCACATTGCCAGTCATCGGAGGAGAGGTTATTTTACAACTCAAGGCAACACCTTTAGTGGCAACTATTACTCTCATTGACACCTATGCAGTATTTTCAAAAATACGACAGGAGACCTATATCGTCTATGAACCATTACTCTTAATGACAGGGATATACTTGTCTTTAGCAGGTATTATTGCCCTGTTATTTCACTATTTAGAAAAAAGAAATGGGGCTAGATAGCCCTATTTCAAACCTATCTATATAGGCTAATAAGACCTAGTCCCAGTTCTTTTTACGCAACGCCTTAATCTGGCCCTTTTGCTTTTTATGATCAACGCGTTTACGTTGCGAGGATTTAGTTGGCTTGGTTGCCCGTCTCACCTTCTCTACCTTAATCGCATCTAGAATCAAGGCTTTCAGTCTAGCGAGCGCATCTTCACGATTAAGTTCTTGGGTTCTATGTTGTTGTGCTTTGATAATCACAACCCCATCTTTAGTGATTCGCGAATCTTTTAAAGCAAGTAGTCGGCTTTTATGGAATTCAGGCAAAGAAGAAGCCTTTATATCAAACCTTAAATGTATGGCCGATGACACCTTGTTCACATTTTGACCACCAGCCCCTTGTGAACGAATCGCGGTCAGCTCCATTTCATGATCGGGAATAGCGACCGCAATTGATATCTGTAACATGGGGTATTTTCCATTAAATTAAGCAAAGATTAGACCAAAGTTTTTAACCTAAATCTGGTTTCGATTTGATAAAAGCGGCATATTGTAACAGTTATTCGAAACATAAAGACATTTAGAGGAAGCGGTAGAATGAATCAGGTACAATTAGCGTCATTCACGACACCGCATTTTAAGCAGTAACTAGAGATTATTTGGAGCAATAAGATTGACTAAGTTTCGTCCCTGTATCGACCTTCACCAAGGAAAAGTAAAGCAAATTGTTGGTGGCAGCTTGAATGACCATGGCGCCAAAGAAAACTTTATCAGTGAGCATGATGCAGCTTATTATGCAGCCCTCTATAAAGAACATGCTTTAACAGGCGGACATGTCATAGCATTAGGACCAGGCAATAAAGAAGAAGCCATTAAAGCACTCAAAGCCTACCCTAATGGCTTGCAGTTTGGAGGAGGCGTCAATCACAAAAATGCAAGCGAGTTCTTAAAAGCCGGCGCATCTCACCTTATCGTTACCTCTTACTTATTTGAAAATGGCGAATTCTCCTGGGACAGACTCGATAGAATTAAACGAGAAACAGGAACAGAAAGATTGATTCTTGATCTGAGCTGTCGTCGCACAGCCACCGGTTGGAACATAGCAACAGACCGCTGGCAAACAATAACATCGACCCAAATCAATCAAGAAAACCTGAATGAATTAGCAGATCACTGTGATGAGTTTTTAATCCATGCTGCCGATGTAGAAGGCCTCCAAGCAGGTATAGATACAGAACTTGTAGAACTATTAGGAAAACATGCTTCTATTGCGACCACCTACGCTGGAGGTGCTAGAACATTGGATGATCTAGCCTTGGTACAATCACTTTCGCAAGGTAAGGTGGATTTAACCATTGGCAGTGCATTAGATATTTTTGGCGGTGAAGGTATTCGTCTCGAACAATGTATTGAATGGAATAATACTATTTAAATACTAGGGAAGCTGCGAATAAGTCCACCCGCCTCAGCGTGTGGATAAAAGCCGCTAGATTTATGGCTAGAGGTGTCACTTAATAGTTATTCTATTGATAAGCACCTCAACGTAAAGATAGGGCTTTTAGACCGCGCCCTTCGGATCTTTGAGCTGTAGTGGTCAAATAGCTGTAGTGTTCAAATAATACCTAGACAGCATATAAAAGTAACACCCTGCGTTTCCCTTCTCTAAAGGTGTATAACATAACTTTTTATTAAACAAACACAAAGTGACGCCTTGCTTGATGCTTTGCCCCATATACCTTTACAGTTTTCCCCATATCCCTTTTAAAGAACAAACTGAGAAGTGGTGACTTAATCACGGGCTCCCTAGGCTTAAGCAATTCAACTTTAATCTATTTTTGACGCTGAATTGCTCTCATGCTTTTTTACCGCGGTTTCCCTAAACGCCCTATCAGCCAAATCGAACTCAGAGCTTTCAAGCTCAACTAAATCAAATCGAAACATGGCGAGAATAAATAACTGCAAGACTATGGCGGCATAAACGATTAATGGCCAAGCCGAATGCATAGTGAGCGCCAGTAATAGAGCAATCAAACCTGTGCAATAACACAGGCCCTTAACCATATATTTCACTTTGGTTTTAACACCAAACGCTTGACCACAAAGATGGCATGTTGCGGTACCAAAGGATCCCATAAAAACATTGAATAAATGCCTAATACAACGTCCTTTGCAATGGGGACAAGTCAACATCTTAGCCTCCTTTAAATCCTTTATTAACAGCCTATTGAGCTTAACTATTAATCGATTTGTTCCGTCAGGGAATAACAGCCTATTACTCAAACAATTTAACCCGTAAATTTTACTAAGACTTCTTTTTCATTGAAGAAAATTCACGCTCAAGATCATACTTTTTAGACGTAACATACCTCTCCATTTCTTCTATTCGTCGGCTGGCTTGATTCATCCTGTCTCTTGCTCGCTTTAAACGTACCGAAGAGGAATCAGAGTACTTGAACATTTTTTTAGGGCCATACTGATGGCGTCTCTCGTCATACTCAAACTGCATTTCTCCGCCGCCAGGTTTTAGAAAGTACCAAAGTGCGATATAGGCAAATAGGGTAAAGCCTCCAAGAAATAAAAAACCGGCAAAAAAGCTTAAACGAACCACCCAAGGTTCAATATCAAAATGGTCAGCCAGTCCCGCACATACACCACCCATATAGCCTTTTTCGCGATTCCGATACAGGTTCATATTCCATCCCTTTTGCTTATTCTCATTAAACATCTGCTTACACTTATCTTTAAATTTGTGATTCATTATCTCTCTCCTGCAGAAGAGCGCTCATCCATTGAGTGCGCATCTCGTTTGCGGTAACTCGCTTCGGCTTCTTTTTCTCGCCAATTCGGACTATCGACATCTAATATTCTTTCTAATATTTCAATACGATCCGTTAATTTATCAGCGGTTTTTAGTAGGTCATCCAGTTCCACTCTATCCTCCTCGGCCAAACCTTTTGCTGAGCGCCTTTTACTAAAGTAATGCAGCACTAGCCAAAGTGGGGCGACTAGCCCCATAAAAATGATGACTGGCACAAAGAAAAAAACAGCCATATTCATAGGTACATCCTTACTAATCTAATTGGTTAAAAGCTTTATTGGGTAAACGCCAAATTACTTATTTGCCATTTTGGCTTTCAGTTGAGCTAACTCGTCATTAATTTCGTCATTTTCTTTAAGTGCATCAATTTCTGTTTTAAGGTTAGTTTTTGCATTAGCGCCTATATCCATGGATTCAAGCTCACCTTCTAAGGTATCCATGCGACGCTCAAAACGCTCAAACTTGTCAAAAGCATCATCCAGGTTAGAACGCTGATTTTGTCTTCTCACTTTAAGACGATTCTCAACACTGGTTTGTCGCATTAACATGGCTTTTTGTTTCGCCTTAGCATCATCAAGCTTAGTTTGAAGTTGAGAAATTTCGTCATTTAAACTGGTTAAATGATCATCTAGCTCGGTTAGTTCGCTCTCAATTACATCCACTTCTTTTGCAGTAGCCTGCTTCTCAGATAAAGCGGCACGGGCCAAATCTTCACGACCTTTATCAATTGCCAACATAGCCTTATCTGTCCATTCTGCAATTTCTTCCTTAATTCTAGCGAGACGACGAGCCGCGGTTTTACGATCAGCAATAACCCGTGCTGAACTTGATCTCACTTCAACTAAAGTCTCTTCCATTTCTTGGATAATCATACGAATCATTTTTTGCGGATCTTCTGCTTTATCCAGCAAAGAAGTGATGTTGCTGTTAATGATGTCTGTCATTCTTGAAAATATACCCATTGCATTACTCCTTTAGGAACTAAGCTTTCACATTAAGTTTTTGAATTTGTTATAGCTATATCAGGATATGTGCCAACTTTTAAAAAACCTTTAAATTCAATCAGATAAATAAAAAGCAATCTTTTTTGCATCAATAAAGAAAACAAAAATGGCAATTTAAACCACGCAAAATGGTTTTATTAACCATTAAAAGAGGTTATTTTAACCACACCCTATAAATAATTTAATTGAAGTAAGCCCAAAATGACCTCAAGCCCACAAAGAGCAATAGGTAGCTCAGCCGCACTTGCTCAAGCACTAGAGCAAGCTTCCGCACTTGCCAGCATTAACCGCCCAGTACTGGTACTGGGAGAGAGAGGCACCGGCAAAGAGTTAATCGCAGAAAGATTGCATTATCTCTCACCTCGCTGGGATCAGGCATTCGTGTCCCTTAACTGCGCCACGATCAGTGAAGATCTCATGGAAAGCGAATTATTTGGTCATGAGCCGGGCGCATTTACTGGTGCGCAAAAGATTCATCATGGCCGCTTTGAACGTGCAGACGGTGGCTCACTCTTTTTAGACGAGTTAGGGGCAATGTCCACCAGACTGCAAGAAAAGCTATTGAGAGTCATAGAATACGGAGAGTTTGAACGCCTTGGTGGACACAAGACCTTAAAAGTGGATGTACGCCTAATCGCCGCCACCAATGCAGACTTAAAAACCATGGCTGCAAAAGGGGAATTTAGAGCAGACTTGCTCGATAGACTTGCTTTTGATGTCATCCCTACCCCCCCTCTTAGAGAACGAAAAGAAGATATTCTGGAACTGGCTGACTATTTTGCAATGCGTATGAGCATAGAGTTAGGCTGGGAAAGCTTTACAGGGTTTAGCGATAAAGCAATGACAGAATTAAAACAGCACGATTGGCCTGGCAATATTCGCGAACTCAAAAATTGCATAGAGCGCTCTGTTTTTAGACAAGGAGAAAATGATGAGGCCCTTGAAAATATCATCATTGATCCTTTTCCTCAGCATTTGGCTGACACAAGTGCTAAGCAAGAATCAATAAAAGAGGCAGATGAAAAGCCGGAACAAGATCTGCCACAAACCGCTCTCGTGAAAACATCTAGCAAGCAAATCGATCTAAAACAAAGCCTTAATGAATTAGAAAAAAGCCTATTAATTCAAGCCTTAGAACAAAACCAACAAAGCCAGAAACAGGCAGCTAAAGCACTAAACCTAAGTTATGACCAAATCCGCGGCTTGATGAAAAAACATTTCAAATAGCGGCGCAGCCTAACTTAAATATCGACTCCTTTCATTTCTTATGGCGATTAATGCTTGCTCAACAATACACTCAATAGCCTGATCAACTTCAATACAGATTGCCTCATCATGGGAGGGTTCAATCAAGGTATCAAATTGGCTTTTCAGCATATTTTCTCCATTAAAAAAGTGATCTTGACGCTTTTTGTGACGATGCAAAATAACCTCATAAGAGCCTTTTAAATAGAGAACCATGAGCTCTTGATTATTTTCTTTTAGTAAATGTCGGTACTCAGGCTTTAATGCAGAACAAGCAAGTATCAGACACGGATGACGAATGAGCTCTCGATTAAGAGCTTTCAACCATCCCTCCCTATCACTATCCGTTAACGGTATGCCGCTTTTCATCTTGTCTAGATTCGCTTGCGGATGAAAATCATCCCCATCAATAAAAAAGATTCCTAAAGCATCGGCAAGCAGCCGACCAATCAAACTTTTCCCTGTACCAGAGACCCCCATCAAAAGTATTTTTGTATTAATCATATCGCCACTCACTATGATGCGTAAAAAAAGATTAAATACGAAAGCCAGTTTCTGTATCAAAAAAAGAGCACTTAGAGGGCTCAATCTTTACATTAACTCGCTCACCTTTAGCAAAAACAAGCTCCGAACTCACACTATGAGACAAAGTTTGCTGAGAGGTAAAACGTGTCCAAATTAAAGTCTCAGAACCCATAGGCTCAACCAATTCAATTACACCGCTAACCAGATTCGCATCTTCTTTATCGGCCTCTAGAGTCTGAATATGCTCAGGACGTATACCCATAGTGACATGCTGCCCGTCATCTGGCTCTTTCATAAATTGATAATCACTCACATCCAATAACATATCAGCAGAAAAGAAAGTGACTTTCCCACCGTTTGAATACAAGGTCCCCTCAAGACAATTCATACTAGGAGACCCTAAAAATGTGGCGACAAATAAATTGTCAGGTTTGTTGTAAATATTATAAGGCGTGTCTAACTGCTGAATTACCCCATCTTTCATCACAGCAATACGGTCAGCCAAAGTTAAGGCTTCTATTTGATCATGGGTAACATAAATCATTGTCGATTTAAGTTTTTGATGTAACTTCTTAATTTCTAACCTTAATTCAGTTCGCAGTTTCGCATCTAAATTAGAAAGAGGCTCATCAAATAAATAAATACCCGCATCCCTAACTAAGGCGCGGCCAATCGCCACCCTTTGCCTCTGCCCACCAGAAAGAGAGGCGGGTTTGCGTTTAAGCAAGGGTTCTAACTGAAGTAGTTTTGCCGCCCAATCCACCTTTCTTGCTATCGTCTCTTTATCAACCCCCGCTATTCTTAGGCCAAAAGACATATTTTTCTCAACCGACATGGTCGGGTATAAAGCATAGGACTGAAAAACCATTCCTATCCCTCTGTCTTTAGGATCAGCCCAAGTAACGTCGTTTCCATCGAAATAGATAGAGCCTCCAGTGGTATCAATAAGACCGCCAATGGCATTTAATAAGGTTGATTTACCACACCCAGATGGACCCAGTAATACAACAAACTCGCCATCCTCTATCGATAAATCCAATTGGTTAAGAATAAATGTTGTGTCGTAGCTAATGTCTAGCTTATTAATGCTTACGTTTCCCATGAGACTATCCTTTAACTGCGCCAGAGGCGATACCACGGACAAACCAACGCCCAGAAGCGACGTAGATAATCAGAGGTACAAGTGAAGTGAGAATGGTGGCAGCCATATTGACGTTATAGGCTCGCTCACCTGTGGTGGTATTAACAATATTATTGAGTTGTACTGTCATGGGTAAGTTATCACTGCCAGCAAAAACCAACCCAATTAAAAAGTCGTTCCAAATATTAGTCACCTGCATAATGACAGCAACAATAATAATGGGGGTCGACATGGGCAACATAATGACAAAGAAAACTTTAAAGAAGCCTGCCCCATCAATTCTTGCGGCATTAAAGAGCTCTAACGGCAGAGTACTATAATAATTACGAAACAAGAGTGTCATGATGGGCATACCAAAAATAACATGCGATACAACCACCCCAGTCAAGGTGCCATAGATACCAATTTCGGCATAGACCCGAATAAGAGGATAAATAAACACCTGATATGGAATAAAGGCCCCAAGTAATAAACAGGCAAATAAGATATTTGCGCCCTTTATCTTCCAAAACGATAAGGCATAGCCATTAATCGCGCCGAACATGACCGAAATAATCACACTCGGAATGAGTATTTTCACCGAGTTCCAAAAGCCAACCTTTAAGCCGCTACATTCCAACCCGGTACAAGCACTGCTCCACGCAATTTTCCAATAATCCCAAGAGAACTCTTGTGGCATGGCAAAAATAGACGACAAACGAATCTCATCAAGCCCTTTAAAGGATGTCACCAACATCACATAGAGTGGTAGTAAAAAGAACAAGGCCGTAACCAGCAAAAATCCGTAAATACCTATTCGTCCCCATTGCATCTGAAGAGAGGAACCTCTCTTTGAAGCCAACTTCGAATTGGTAGGTGAAAGTATTGATAACATAAATTACCTACCTTGCTTCTTGATGTAATTTGAATATATGAATGGCGCAATCAAACATAAAATAGTAGAAAGCATGACGGTCGATGCCGCTGTTGCTATCCCTATGTTGGCGCGCTCAAACAAGTTATCCATGATGAATTTTGCGGGTACTTCACTGGCCACACCAGGCCCCCCCCCAGTCATGGCGACAACAACATCATACATTTTGATAATACTGATCGAGAGAAGCACCACTGTCGTAATAATCATAGGTCGCAGCATTGGCAAAATAATACTGATGTAAACTCGCCATGCGGGAATACCATCTATTTTTGTCGCCTTCCAAAGGTCATCATCAATCCCTCGAAGCCCTGCAAGTAGTAAAGCCATAACGAGACCTGCCCCCTGCCAAACTGCCGCAATCACAACCGTATAAAGCACCATATCTGGGTCGACAATCCAATCGAATTTAAATGACTCCCAACCTAAAGCCTGCACCGTTTTCTGAACCCCTAACTGAGGGTTAAATATCCATTGCCATACCAGTCCTGTCACAATGAAGGACATGGCATACGGAAAGAGAAAAACCGTACGAAAAAAGCTCTCTGCTTTAATTTTTTGGTCAATAAAGACAGATAAGAGAAACCCCAATACAAAACAAATGGCTAAAAACAAAAAGGCAATCAGCAATAAGTTTTCTAACGACGAGATCCAGCGAGACGTATTAAAAAGTCGCTCATATTGAGCAAAGCCAACAAAGTCATCTTTAGGCAGCATGCGAGAACTACTAAAAGATAAACGAACTGACCAAAACATGGTTCCCATGTAGGCAACAAACACAGTTAATGCCATAGGCAATGCCGCTAAATAAGCGAATGAGTTACGCTTAAGATGCACCTGAATAGCGATAACGTTCATTTTTCACCTCTTAGAATGACTAGTATTTAAAACAAGCGTTAAGAATGGAGATATCAACAAAACACCTCCATCATTTAACCAACTAGCCCTGCAAAGCCTGTGCAAGAATTTTCACTGCTTTTTGGGTAGACATATCTCGACTATTCCAAACTTCAGTAATCGCATCCTTGAGAGAACCGTAACGATAAGACTCCATCAACATTGAGCCATCAGGTACCTGACGAGACTCATCTTTCAAAATCCTTGAACCTAATTGAGCACATCGACCCATACTTGAAACATCGATATCGGTTCTTACTGGAATTGATCCTTTCAATCGATTAAATCGAATTTGCGTCAAAGGATTAAGCATAGTTTCAACTAACTTTTCTTGAGCAAGAATTTGCTCTTTATTGTCTGTTTTAGGAAACACAAACACATCCCCTC
Source organism: Marinomonas sp. MED121 (assembly GCF_000153025.1). Taxonomy (GTDB): domain Bacteria; phylum Pseudomonadota; class Gammaproteobacteria; order Pseudomonadales; family Marinomonadaceae; genus Marinomonas. The sequence continues at coordinate 571,247 of NZ_CH672430.1, read as the reverse complement.
CTACAATATAAAGGGAGTCACTGCCTAAACCAGCAAAGCAGCCGTAATCCCTATTAGGTCTTTTCCTAGCTTGGGTAAATTCACCTTTGGCCCAATCCCCCATCACTTGTATCCCAGCCTTGTCGTTAATCACTAAGCTGGTTGTATCATTCCAATTTCGACCTGGAGAGCCGGTATCAACATAAGGTTTTAGCTTAAGAAACATCTCCACCACCTTATTAAAGGCAGGTGAATTTAACGTATTAGCATCACGTTTATTTAGAACATCAAGGTAAAGCTGCTTGCCCCCTACATTGCTTAAAATTGCCATAAAGAGAAGGTTTTCTTGCCATTTTTGCCCTCCTAATGCTAAAGGAATGACGCCAGAGGCTTTTAGTTTATCTAAAACAACAAATAGCTCATCAATAGACTGAGGCTCTTTAACTATGCCTGCTTTTCTAAACGCTTTTTTTGAGTACCAAAACCAAGTAGGCATATGAATATTGATTGGTGCAGCATAGAAGTGACCATCGACCTTAATCGCATCAAGAGTCGGTTTAGGTAAAATCTCATCCCATTGGTTTGCTATGGCAATGGAATCTAGATTATTCAACATCCCTTCAGCAATCATTTCGTGATATTGCTGAGAGGTATTAAATAATGCGGCAGTAGTGGGTGACCCACCTATCATACGATTGATTGCCGCACTTCGTGCATTTGATCCACCAGCAACAGCGCTATCCTTCCAGCTGCCGCCTTCTGCTTCATAGGCATCTGCTAATACCTTGATTGCGGCAGATTCACCACCAGATGTCCACCAGTGCATAACTTCGGCTTCTTCCTTAGCCATAAGAGGAGACGTGACTAGCGCAATCACAGTGCAGAAAAAAATTATTTTAATCATAGCGGTACCTTTTAATCTCATTTTTGTTCTTATGGAATATTTAACTTAGCACTCTTTTTTTAATTTTGGAAACGGTTCCAAAAAATAATTTAATATTTAAAAATAAAAAACATTCTTTATTAACTTCATCTTATTGTTTTATATAATTTTATTAAGCTATAAATTTTTACATCAATTTATAATTAATAAAAAACACTATAAAACTAGTAGTTTAGGTCTTATAATGAAAAAAATTGAAGACAATAATTTTAAGGCTTTTTAACAATGGCAACCATTAAAGATGTAGCAAAACTGGCTGGAGTAGGTGTTGGAACTGTTTCCAGATACCTTTCAGGGAACAGCTCAATCTCTAGCAAAACAGGAGAAAAAGTCGCTGCTGCTATGACTGAGTTAAGCTATCGCCCAAACAGCATGGCAAGATCACTATCATCAAAAAAGTCAAACATCATAGGCTTATGGGTCCCTTCTTTCTCCGGCTCTTTTCACCGCAAAATGCTGCAAACAATTGAAAGAGAGTTACGCAAGCGAGATAAGCACATTATCTTGGCAAACGCTGAAGACAGCATTTCGGACAAAGAGCGCATTGACTGCTTGGATTATCTTATTGAGCGAGACTGTGATGGCATTCTTATGTCCTGCCCTGAACTCTCCGTTTTTGAATTAGCAAAAATTGAAGCTCGCTACCCTAAAGTCGTTTTCATTAATCGAAATATAGAAGATTTGGCAGAGAAAGCATTTAGCACTAACCATTACCAAGGGGGTCGCCTTGCAGCTAAGCACTTTGTCGAATTGGGACATAAAAAAATCGCCATTGTGACAGGTCGCATGAACGCACAAGATGCCCAAAGCAGACATAAAGGCTTTTTGGATGAACTCTTAGCAGCTGGCATAGAAGTTGACCCAAGCCTGATAGAGTCTGGTGGTTATAGCTTTCAACAAAGCGTTGAAGCTACCGAGCTATTACTCAGCAAAAAGAAGCCTTTCACCGCCCTATTTTGTTCAAATGACAATAGCGGTATGGCTGCAATTTCAACCCTAAGCAAACACGGAATCACTGTCGGAAAAGACGTGTCGGTTATTGGCTACGATGATATTGACCTTGCTGAATTTACATCCCCCCCTATGACAAGCGTCAATATCCCACTTGAAGCGATTTCAAGAAATGCTTGCCATCAAATTTTGAACTTATGTTACGGAGAGTCACTTCCTATACAGAATCTATTTGAACCTAGTTTATCCATTCGCGAGTCGACACATTCAATAACTAGTAACAAATAGAACGGACAAAAGAGCGCCATAAAGCTTATTTATACTTAAAATCCGGAGGGTATTTCGATGACAATGTACATTGAAGGCGGTAAACGTTTTTTATTATCTGATCCCAAATTAGTGCCAAATTCCGCTGGCTACTTATGGAACAGACACATGATGATTCATATGAATTGTCAGGGCTATGCGGTTGCTCAGTATATGAACCCAGAACCTAAAAAATACGCCCATGCCCCGAATTTAGCTGCCACAAGTTTTATGCAGCCCGAACAACCTTATTTCGCCAACCATCCTGGTCGTTTTTTCTATGTACGAGATGATGAAACAGGAGAGATGTTTTCAGCCCCTTTTGCCCCAATGAAAACCCCTCTGCAGAGCTTTGAATTTTTACCAGGGCTAAACGATATTTGCTGGCGAGTAAAAAACCAAGATATCACCATTGAAATCACCCTCGCCCTTGGAGAACAATCCCAAGCTGAGCTTTGGCATGTGAAGGTCATAAATTCAAGTAATTCAAATCGAAAACTTTCACTTATCCCTTACTTTCCAGTAGGTTATATGTCGTGGATGAACATGGGGGCACATTATGATCATACGCTTAATGCGGTGGTCTGCACTTCTATCACCCCCTATCAAAAGCTCGAAGACTACGAAAAAAACAAACACCTTAAAGATATCACTTTTTTTGCGAGTGACTGCCCCCCTGACCATTTTGAAACCAGCGGTGTCCGCTTTGAAGGGCTAGGAGGGCTTCACAACCCTGACGCCCTAAGCGAGTGCTCAGACCTTTCAGACCAAGACTGTCATTATGAAATGCCAGCCTGCGTCATGCAGTTTAAAATCGATTTAGAAAGGCATAAATCCAAGGAGTTTAATTTTGTATTTGGCCCAGCATTAGACAAGACAGAAATTCAATCTGTTATTACCCAAGCGCTGGGCGAGAAAAAATTAGAACAAATTCGCAACTATAGTCACTACATTCATTCAGGACGTGGCGTAATAGACATAGATTCACCCGATGAATCATTAAATCATTTTGTGAACCACTGGCTACCACGCCAGGTTTTCTACCATGGTGATACCAACCGCCTTACAACTGATCCACAAACACGCAATTATCTTCAAGATGGCATGGGGATGGCCTATGTCGATAGTCGTATCACTAAGAAAGTCATCCTCACCTCACTTGCTCAACAAAATAGCGATGGCGAAATGCCCGACGGCATATTACTCACACCGGATGCCAAGCTGAACTATATCAATCAAATTCCACATACAGATCACTCTGTATGGTTAGCCCTTATTTTGGACGCCTACCTCAATGAGACAAATGATTGGCATATACTCCATGAGGGCGTTGAGTGGCAAGATTCATCTGATAAAGACACGGTTTTAGAACACATCAATCGCGCTATGACACATATGTGCCAAGCACGCGATAGCAGAGGCCTTCCCTATATCGACCAAGGCGATTGGTGCGACCCTATGAATATGGTCGGCCATAGAGGCAAAGGGGTCTCTGGCTGGCTAACACAGGCACTTAGTGTTGCCTTGCAAACTTGGATTCGCATATCTGAAGAATACAACCCAGCTCAAACACTTAAATATTATCAGAAAACCATTAACGAGCTTAAAGAAATCGCCGAAACCTTTCTATGGCAAGGAGACTGGTACGCTAGAGGCATTACAGATGATGGTGTCACATTCGGGGTTCCAAAGGATAAAGAAGGCCGCATTTTCTTGAATACACAAAGCTGGGCTTTTTTAGCAAACATGCCGACTGAGCAACAAAAAGCGCGTATGTTAGATGCGATTGATGAGCAGCTTGATACGCCTTTTGGCGTCATGTTGTGTGCTCCTGCCTATACCGCTATGCGAGAAGACATTGGCCGAGTCACTCAAAAGTGGCCAGGGTCCGGCGAAAACGGCTCAGTATATAATCATGCAGCCGCCTTTTATGCGGCCAGTTTATACAAAATCGGTGAACCTGACAGGGCTTTTAACACCCTAAGAAAGATGATTGCCGATCCTAATTGCAAAACCTTTTCCCAACGGGGTCAACTCCCGGTTTACGTACCCAACTATTACCGTGGCGCTTATTATCAGTTCCCAAGTACAGCAGGGCGTTCCAGCAATCTTTTTAATACCGGCACTGGCGCTTGGCTCTATCAAATGATTATTGAGGAAATGTTTGGCTTAAAAGGCACTACCACGGGTCTCGCTATTCACCCTAAATTTCCTTCAAGCTGGAAACAAGCATCAGCGACACGCCTTTTTAGAGGCGCCACCTTACACCTAAACTATTCGCGCGTTACTTGCGAATCTGAATGCGGTCTCATGCTAAATGGAACCACGTTAGAAAGTAATGTGGTTGAAGGCATTGAATCAGGTAAAGAGTATTCCGTTGAAGTCAGGTTTTGCTAGAAACATTACCAAAAGGCTAAAAATATATTACCCCCTACTAATAATTTATAACTAGCTTAAAAAAACCTACTTTTACTAAAAGTACTTCCCAGTCACCACTTTCGCAGGCTCTCTTTGCATTATGGTTTCGCCCTCTTTCACCGAGAGCAGTACGTCACCTTGTTTTCGAAGCACGCTGTAGTCGTCTTCCCCATCCAATAGGATAAAGCTAGCTGGCTTACCCACTTCGATGCCGTAAACATCTTCTATACAGAGGGTTTTAGCACTGTTATCTGTGATCAGGCTCAAGGCGGTGCTGAAATCTTGATAACCCATCATTTGACAGATATGTAAGGCAAAATCCAAGGTGCGAAGCAGTTTACCATTACCAAGGGAATACCAAGGGTCAAAGATAGAATCTTCACCTAGGCAAACGTTAATGCCAGCGGCGTTAAGCTCTTTTACGCGGGTTACACCTCGGCGTTTAGGGTAGGTGTCAAAGCGGCCTTGCAGATGAATACTTTCTGTTGGGCAAGAAACAAAGTTAATGCCTGAGTTCTTCAATAAACGAAAGAGTTTAGAGCAGTAGGCATTGTCATAAGAGTGCATGGCGGTGGTATGGCTCGCTGTGACTCTGTGGCCTATTTTATTAAACAGGGCTTCGCAAGCAAGAAGCTCTAAAAAGCGGGAGTTGGCATCATCAGTTTCATCACAATGCACATCAATTAATCTGTCGTACTTTAGGGCCAGTTCGATAATTTTTTTGACTGAGGCTTCGCCCAGCTCACGGGTATATTCAAAGTGAGGGATACCACCTACCACATCCGCGCCGATTTCTAAGGCCTCTATCATAAGCTCTAAACCGCCTTCGTAAGACAGCAAACCATCTTGCGGAAAAGCGACCACTTGAATATTAATCTTATCTTTTAATTCGTCACGAATAGCGCAAAGGGTTTTCACACCAATCAAACTTGGGTCTGTCGTATCTGCATGGGTTCTCACATGCTGAACACCGTTTTCAACGAGGAGTTCTAGGGTTTGATAAACACGGCTTCGAATATCGGCCTCATTAAGCATAGGTTTGCGCTCACCCCAACGCTCAATCCCTTCAAATAAGGTACCCGAGTTATTCCAATTAGGCTCACCAGCCGTTAAAGCGGCATCAAGATGAATATGAGGCTCAACAAAAGGCGCACAGACAAGCTTTCCTTGAGCATCATATACCTCTTCATGCTTAGGTAGATCAAGGTAATCATGCTGCACATCAATCGAAAAAAATTTACCATTGACGATTTTGATTCGATAAAATTCTTTTTTACCACGCAAGCGTGCGTTGATTAATTCCTTCATGATGAATTCTCCGCTGAGTAATTCATCTATTAAACAACTATTTAGCGCGCTTCGCCAACCATTTAGTAAGGATAGGCAGAGCAGATGTAGGCACTTGGATTGCACCAGCAAGCGGCAAAAACATAGGCCCTAATAATGAACCTGCGATGGTATGAGTGAGCAGCACATTACGATTTCCTGCCGTCACAGCCGCCATAAACGCCTGCTCTTTTCCCAGTTTCTTATACAAGAAGAATGCAGCGACAAAAAACAAGGCCACCAAAAAGGTTGAAATACCAATAAGCTGATATGCCAACATAGGATCTTGATCCCATTGCAGTCTAAAATTACTGATCAAGCCAAATGGGAAGGCAAACACCACCAAAATGGTATAGGGAGAGATTTTTACCAAGGCGCGTCCTAATTTATCCTCTGGTACATATTTATGTATTACAAAAGAGAGCAACATTGGCCCAAAGATAAAAATAACCAAACGCATAATATAGGCTTGCATATCCAAGCTTACTTCACCTGATTGCAGCAAAAACAAAGAAACATAAATGGCAACAGGTAATAAAATGGTAGACGCTATTGTCATGGCCATTGAGGTCATCACATCAAAACCAAGCGCACGAATGATCGCAGGGGTAGCAAACAATGAACCTGTAGCCGCAACCGCAACGATAGCCAAAGTCAGGGCTTCATCCGCCCCGATAAACTTAGCAAAGGCAAAGCTTAGCAGCATCAAAACAAACGAGTGAAAGCAGGCATACCACCAGACATAGAGCTGTTTCAGCTTAATCACGAGTTCATTTTGTTTCATACCAATTAAGGTTAATGTCATTAAAACAAAGAGGCAGTAAGGCAGAATCGGAAAAACTTTTAAGGAGTACTCAGGTAATAAAAAACCAAGAATGGCCGCCGCAAAAATAAATACCAAAGAATGGCGTATTAAAAAAGAAAACATACAATCTGTTGCCGAAGAGGAAAATTAAGTTTTGAGGGTTTATATCTTACGGCATTTTAGCATCAAGCCTTGCTAAAGTGTCATGCGCTTAGAATCTATTGTTTTTACAATCCAGATTTATCGAAAAATCATTATGTTAATTATAAAAAAGAATGACGTTTATTTTTCTCGGGTAGCTCAGCTTCTTCTTCAGGCCAATCCAATCTTGCCTTATCAAACGCCTCACGCAATCTCATCAGATCTAAGTCATTCATTTTATCTATTATGTCGAACGACTCTTCAAGGCGCTCATCCCAAGCTTTTGACTCAGCAGATTCAAGCTCATTTATCTCATTTTTCTGAGCGGTTAATTCTTTAGGAAAATGTAGCACATTGCTCTTCATAAATTCTCTCTATTGAACTTCACTATAGATATCTATCGTTACTCTATGGATAATCTGTAACAAACGCAATATATCTTGCCCTTTATGTTACAGGATTCTCAATGAAGTTTTTAATTTCTCCCGCAAAAACATTAGATTTAGACAGCAAGTTACCAACTAAAGAGTCAAGTCAGCCTATCGCTTTATCTCAAGCTCAAGCGCTTATTGATACCATTAAGCCTTATACACCTGCTGATGTTGCCTCTTTAATGAAGCTAAGTGACAAACTTGCCGCACTCAATGTAAACCGTTATCACGAGTGGAACAAAACTCACTCTGAGACAAATAGTCGTCCTGCTTTATTTACGTTCAAAGGCGATGTCTACACGGGCCTTGATGCTCACTCCCTTAGTCAAGATGACATAGCGTATGCACAAGGACATTTGCGCATGCTCAGCGGCCTATATGGCTTATTAAAACCATTGGACTTAATGCAAGCTTATCGTCTTGAGATGGGGACTCGCTTAAGTAACGACAAAGGCACTAACCTTTACCAGTTTTGGGGAGATGATATTGCCAATATGATTGTCAGCGAATTAGCTGAGGATGAATTATTGGTAAACTTAGCGTCTAATGAGTACTTTAAAGCCGTAAATACTAAAGTCATTTCACAGCGTATCGTATCGCCTATTTTCTTAGATGAGAAAAACGGTAAGTTTAAAGTGATTAGCTTTTACGCGA
>NZ_CH672430.1:334607-557607 GCF_000153025.1 Marinomonas sp. MED121 | reverse complement strand
GAGATCATACAGGAAGCCATGGCAAAAAAGTGGTGAAGGCCGCTGACCGCAAGCCGATGGCCAAACAGGCTGTGGTGACTTATCACCTCAGTATTGCATCTGCCTGTCGGACGTTTAAGATCAGCGAGACCTGCTACCGTTATCAGCCTAAACTTAATGATGAGAATCAGTTGATTGTTGAGCAATTAATCGGGCTGACTCAAAATCAGCGTAACTGGGGCTTTGGGCTATGTTTTCTCTACTTCAGAAATGTCTGTGGTTATCCATGGAACCATAAGCGTGTTTACCGTATTTATCGTGAGCTACAGCTCAACATGCGCATCAAACCTCATAAACGCTTAGTCCGTGAAAAGCCTGAACCCTTAGCGGTGCCAGAACAAATCAATGAATGTTGGTCAATGGATTTTATGCATGATCAACTCTCAGATGGTCGACGTTGCCGTTTGTTTAACGTGATTGATGACTTTAATCGAGAAGGGTTAACTATTGATGCGGACCTATCCTTACCAGCAGAACGTGTTATACGCGCACTCAATCAGATTATTGAGTGGCGAGGTAAACCTAAAGCGATACGGTGTGATAATGGCCCTGAGTATATCAGTGAGAAGCTGGCAAGTTGGGCACAAGAAAACAGCATTGAGCTCAGTTTTATCCAACCTGGCAAACCACAGCAAAACGCTTATATAGAGCGATTTAACCGTACAGTGAGATATGATTGGCTGAGTCATTACTTGTACGAAGATATTAAAGCGCTTCAAGATAAAGCAACGCACTGGTTATGGACTTACAATAACGAGCGACCTAACATGGGCATTGGTGGCATTACACCGATACAAAAAAGGCGTTTAACGCAAACTTTAAAGTCTACACCTGAACTCCATTAAAAATGGGGGGATTACCCTTACTCTTTTAATTATCTGAACAACCAATTGGTGCTTGAAGTAGTGCCGCTTTGCTCACACTGATAACCGTGTAGTTGGTTGATTTGAGCCTGATACTCAGGGTTTGAAAGCGTTGCGATAAAGGCTTGAATATCCTCATCTTGCTCTGCCTCTAATGGGTAAGCCCATAAGTAATACTCTTCAATGATAGGGGTAAAAGCCAATCCAAAGCGTTTAGCGGCCGCTTCTACACCAAAGCCCACATCAGCCATACCAGAGGCAATATAAGCGGCGACTGCACTATGAGTCAGCTCTTGGTTTTCGATACCAGGAATATCTTTTGGTGAAATATTCTCGTTATGTAGTAGTTGCTCAAAAAGCTCTCTTGTTCCTGAACCTTGTTGGCGATTTATAAAGCGATAACCCCCTTGTTTCAGATCTTGAATGCTTTTAAATGAAGGGCTGCTAACTTGGCTTTCATCTTTATTTCTATCTTCTTTGTTACCTTTTTCTTTATACATGAGCCCCTGCTGGCGACGAATAAAGCGAATAATGCCAAAGTGTTTAGGGTCGAGTAATTCTTGATAACGGCGCTTTTGTACATCGACTTCTAGACCAATAGGCTGGTGAAAGCCCGCTATTCTGCAACGCCCTTCATTGAGAGCAATCAAAGCATGATGCGGTGCGTGGTAATGAATTTCTACCTGATAATCTCTTACATATTGGGTCATCAGGGCAACCGCATAACCATGGCTAGCATAAATACGTACCACAGGGGCATGGTTAGAAAGCAGACTTTGTAGCTCGACGTTGAGTTCGGTCGCAAAACTTTCCATTTCTGGGTGGAGTCTGGCGTCAATGCGTTGATTACTCCATAAAAGCTTTTGCCCTAACTGAGTTAATTGTGCACCTCGGCCTTTTTCTTTCACCACCAATGCTTTTCCAAAAAAAGCTTCACTCTTCTCTAATATGTTCCAAGCATGGCGATAGGAGAGGTCACAATCCTTTGCTGCAGCGGTTAATTTTCCTTGTTTATTAATCTGATAGAGCAAGGGAAGTAGGCTTTCATGTAGGCGTTCGCCAGCATCATTTTCGAAATCCCAACGGGGTATAATATTAATATGCATAAAAAATCATATTTGGTTGTTCACTTATGGGTGTTAAAGTGAGTTTATGTGAATATTTAGCCTATATTTAATGCTATATATGCATAAAAGTACATATCTTCATTTTGATCGGGCAGAACAAAATGAGATAAAACATCATAAGAATAATGATAAAAATCACTTTATAGTCGTTTACTGATGCCAGTCGGACTATTAACTAAATTCAGGTTCGCTTTTGTGGGCCTGACTAGCTTGATAGAAGGTAAGTCAGTAACCGCTAGTTTAGTTAAGGCAGGCATATGACAGACGCTAACACGCAAGGCGCTGGGCAAGCAGCTCAGGCTTCAAATGGGCAAGGATTAGCGAACCAAGCAGAAATTGAATCTGTAGTAGGTCGCATACTCGTTGAACTCAAAGACATCCCCGGTCCTCTTTTACCTATATTGCACGAAGTGCAGCATCAATTAGGCTATGTGCCTGATAGTTCGTTGCCAATCATAGGTAAAGCATTAAATATCTCTCGTGCAGAAGTGCATGGTGTGGTGACCTTCTATCATCATTTTAGTAGCAAGCCTCGTGGTCGTCATATTATCGAAGTATGCCGCGCAGAATCTTGCCAATCTATGGGCGGACGTGACCTTGAAGCTCACGCTAAATCAGCCCTAGGTCTTGATTGGTATCAAACCACCATGGATAAAGAAATTACCCTAGAGCCTGTTTTTTGCCTAGGTAATTGTGCCTGTTCACCGGCGATTCGTGTGGGTGATGAAGTGTACGGTCGTATGGATGCAGAGCAATTTGATGAAATTGTTGATGAGCTTCGCACTGTACCATTGGCGTTTAGCGCGAACCCAGCGGAGGTAAAATAATATGACAACTATTGTGAAAGTTTTTATCCCCCGTGATTCTGCTGCCCTGTCTGTTGGTGCAGAACGTGTTAGTAAAAAATTAACCCAGCTAGCAGCCGAGCAAGATACGGTTGTTGATTTGGTACGTAATGGTTCCCGTGGCCTTTTTTGGTTAGAGCCAATGGTCGAAGTAGACACCCCAGAAGGGCGTGTTGCTTATGGCCCTGTTGCACCTAAAGATTTGCCTAGCCTGATCGAAGCGGGTCTTTTGAATAATGCCTCACCAAGCGATCGCCAAGCGCATCCTTTGTACTTGGGGTTAACAGAAGAAATTGAATATCTAAAAAAACAGCAACGCCTGACCTTTGCCCGTGCCGGCATTATCGACCCTGTAAGCCTGACTGACTATAAGAGTACTCATGGTTATGACGGTTTAGTGCGTGCGTTAGATATGAGCTCGCAAGCCCTAGTCGACGAAGTAAAAGACTCAGGCCTTCGTGGCCGTGGTGGAGCGGCTTTCCCAACAGGGATTAAATGGCAAACCGTATTAAATACACCAGCAGCACAGAAATACATTATTTGTAATGCAGACGAAGGTGACTCAGGTACCTTTGCTGACCGTTTGCAAATGGAAGCTGACCCTTTTGCCTTAATCGAAGGCATGACAATCGCAGGTCTTGCGGTTGAAGCGACTCAAGGTTACATCTACCTACGTGAAGAATACCCTCACGCAAAAGATATTTTGAACGAAGCCATTCAAGTGGCAGAGCAAAATGGCTACCTTGGCGAAAACATCCTCGACAGTGGTAAAACCTTCCACCTAGAAGTGCGCATTGGTGCCAAAGCTTATATCTGCGGTGAAGAAACTGCCTTGATGGAAAGCTTAGAAGGTAAGCGCGGCATGGTTCGACCTAAACCGCCACTGCCAGCAATTGAAGGTTTGTTTGGCCAGCCTACCGTTGTAAACAACGTTTTATCTTTATCGACCATTGCCATTATTTTGGCTAAAGGCGGTAAGTTCTACCAAGAGTTTGGAATGGGGCGCTCTCGTGGCACCATGCCTTTCCAGCTAGCGGGTAACCTGAAATACCCAGGGCTTGTTGAGACGGCTTTTGGTATCACAATGAAAGAACTTTTATTTGATTTTGGTGGGGGTACTCGTTCTGGCAGACCTATGCGCTCTGTTCAGTCTGGTGGTCCATTAGGAGCTTATCTGCCTGAATCTCAATGGCATCTAGAAATGGATTATGAAGCTTTATCTGCCGAAGGTGCTGTATTAGGTCACGGTGGTTTAGTGGCCTTTGATGACACAGTCGACATGCTAGAACAAGCTCGTTTCTCTCTGGAATTCTGTGTTGAAGAATCATGTGGTAAGTGTACGCCTTGTCGTATTGGTTCGACCCGTGGAGTCGAAGTAATCGACCGTATTCGTGCTGATGAAAACCGAGATGACAACTTAGAGCTGTTAGAAGACTTATGCGACACCATGGTGTCTGGCTCTTTATGTGCCATGGGCGGTATGACGCCTTTCCCTGTACAAAGTGCGCTTGAGCATTTTGGCGAAGACTTCCAAAAACCATCAAACAATCAAGAGGCAGGCCAATAATATGTTACATTTTTTTGATCCAAGAACTGACCTTGATAGCGAGATTGATTATGGTACGCCGCCGGCGACCTTCGATCCAACGCCAGACGCTGAACTTATCAGCTTGAGCATTGATGGTAATGAAGTGCGTGTACCTGAAGGTACCTCTGTTATGCATGCTGCCGCTATGGCAGGTATTAATATTCCTAAGCTTTGTGCGACCGATTCCTTAGAAGCCTTTGGTTCTTGTCGTATTTGTTTGGTACAAATTGAAGGTCGTCGTGGCTTTCCTGCTTCATGTACCACACCAGCAGAAGCTGGCATGGAAGTTAAAACACAAAACGATAAAATCGGTAAATTACGCCGCAATGTGATGGAGCTTTATATCTCTGATCACCCATTGGATTGTTTGACCTGTCCTGCTAATGGCGACTGTGAACTACAAGATATGGCAGGTGCAGTTGGCCTACGTAATGTTCGTTACACAGGACAAAGTGCGATTCCAAGCCATACTCACTTAGATGAGAAGAAAGATACGTCTAACCCTTATTTCACCTTCGATGCGAGCAAATGTATTGTTTGTAATCGCTGTGTGCGTGCCTGTGAAGAAACGCAAGGCACATTTGCCTTAACCATTTCTTCTCGTGGTTTTGAATCGAAAGTATCTCCAGGGCAAGACGATGCCTTTATGGATTCTGACTGTGTTTCTTGTGGTGCCTGTGTGCAAGCCTGCCCAACAGCAACCTTGATGGAAACCTCGATTATCGATAAAGGACAGCCTGAGCATTCTGTTATTACTACCTGTGCTTATTGTGGTGTAGGTTGTGCCTTTAAGGCTGACATGAAGGGTGATGAAGTCATTCGTATGACACCTTGGAAAGGCGGTAAAGCCAACCGTGGTCACTCTTGCGTGAAAGGTCGATTTGCCTTTGGTTATGCCACTCACCAAGACAGAATTACCTCACCTATGGTACGTGATTCGATTGATCAGCCATGGCGTAAAGTGTCTTTTGAAGAGGCGTTTGATTTTGCTGCGACTCGTATTAAAGGTATTCAAGAGAAGTACGGCCGCAACTCAGTAGGGGGTATTACCTCATCTCGTTGTACCAATGAAGAAACCTATCTGGTTCAAAAACTGGTTCGAGCTGCCTTTGGTAACAACAATGTGGATACCTGTGCCCGTGTTTGCCATTCACCAACCGGCTTTGGCTTGAAAACCACCCTTGGTGAATCGGCAGGTACACAAACATTTGATTCGGTTGAAAAAACTGATGTCATCATGGTTATTGGTGCTAACCCAACCGATGCTCACCCAGTTTTCGGTTCGCGTATGAAAAAACGTATCCGTGAAGGGGCGAAGCTGATTGTGGTTGATCCACGTAGCATTGACTTGGTAAATGGCCCTCATGTGAATGCGGATTACCATTTGCAGCTAATGCCGGGTACAAACGTGGCATTTGTGAATGCTATGGCTCACGTTATCGTTAACGAAGGGTTAGAAGCCGCTGACTTTATTGCAGAACGTTGTGAAACAGAAGCTTTCCATGAGTGGAAAAACTTCATCGCAGATGAGCGTCACTCACCTGAAAACACAGAACAATTTACCGGTATTCCAGCGGCCTATATTCGCGGAGCAGCACGTCTTTATGCTACCGGCGGCAATGGCTCTATCTACTACGGTCTAGGTGTGACCGAGCATAGCCAAGGCTCATCTACCGTAATGGGGATTGCTAACCTTGCCATGCTAACAGGTAACGTTGGCCGTGATGGTGTGGGTGTTAACCCGCTACGTGGTCAGAACAACGTACAGGGTTCGTGCGACATGGGATCCTTCCCGCATGAGCTACCTGGCTATCGTCATATTTCTGGACAAGCGGTACGTGATCTTTTCGAGGATGCTTGGAAAGTGAAACTGGATCCAGAGCCGGGTTACCGTATCACCAACATGTTAGATGCCGCAGTAGAAGGCAGCTATAAAGGTTTGTATGTTCAGGGTGAGGATATTGCGCAATCTGATCCAAACACAAAACACGTAGAAGCCGCTTTACGTAATATGGAATGTTTGATTGTTCAGGATATCTTCTTGAACGAGACCGCTAAGTTTGCTCATGTCTTCTTGCCGGGTACAAGTTTCCTTGAGAAGAATGGCACTTTCACCAATGCTGAGCGTCGTATTTCGCCAGTACGTAAAGTGATGCCACCTATGCCGGGTCTTGAAGATTGGCAAGTCACCTTGGGCCTTTCTAAAGCTTTAGGTTATGAAATGCATTATGAGCATCCTTCTGAAATTATGGCGGAAATTGCAGCACTGACACCGACTTTCTCTAACGTGACTTATGAGCGTTTGGACGAAGAAGGTTCGCTACAATGGCCATGTAATGATGAGACACCAGATGGTACGCCTATCATGCACGTGGATGGTTTTGTTCGCGGTAAAGGTTTCTTTGCATTGACTGAATATGTGCCAACAGAAGAGAAGGTGACACGTCGCTTCCCGCTCTTGTTGACCACAGGTCGTATCTTGTCTCAATACAATGTAGGGGCGCAGACTCGTCGTACCGAGAACTCATCTTGGCATGGTGAAGATACCTTAGAAATCCATCCTCAGGATGCAGAAGACAGAGGTATTAACACGGGCGATTTAGTCTCTCTTGCCAGTCGTGCCGGTGATACTCATCTAAGAGCACTTGTCTCTGATCGTATGCAGCCAGGTGTGGTATATACCACTTTCCACCACCCAGAAACGGGTGCGAACGTGATAACCACAGATAACTCGGATTGGGCGACTAACTGTCCTGAGTACAAGGTAACCGCAGTACAAGTGGATAAATTGATTAGTGAGACTGCTAGCTCAGAATGGCAAAACCAATTTGCTGAGTTTACTGAGCAGCAAATCGCCTTTATTGATAAATAAGTTTAGGTGACATGTGATGAAGGGCTTATGTCTTAAGAGTTATGTCTTAAGGGCTTACACCTTTGGGACTTACACCTTTAAGTGAAGTCCTTCATACTTCTCACTTATTCACTAGAAAAGAGGCGAACCCGTTTTGCAAGCAAATCAGTCCGGCAATTTATCAGAGCAGCTAGCTGTACAAGCGACTCATGAAGAAAGTGTGATAGTGCGTAACCCAGAGGGTGAACTCGCACAAAGTGATTGGATTGCCGAAGAAGTGGCGGTGGCATTGGTGTATAACGGCATTAGCCATGCGGTGATGATGCTAACACCTCAGGATCTAGCTGACTTTGCAATGGGTTTTAGCTTGACCGAAGGCATTCTGACGTCAACAAAACAGTTGCGTAGTCTAGAGCTGGTGGAATCTGAGTTAGGCATTGAAGTGCGTATGGAGATAGCGACCGAGGCTTTTGTAAATCTAAAACAAAGGCGCAGGCAGCTAAGTGGTCGTACCGGTTGCGGTATCTGTGGGTTAGAGTCATTAACCTCAGTGCAGCCTGATGTTGCCATACGAGATGCGCACCCTATGCTAAGTTATCAGCTAATTGAAAAAGCGGCGGCTAAGTTAAAAGGGTCGCAGCAGATTCAATCCCAATGTGGTGCTGTACATGCTGCAGCCTTATTTGATGACAATGCTGAGCTGGTTTCTATTCGAGAAGATGTGGGAAGGCACAATGCCCTTGATAAGTTGTTAGGTGCGATTGCTCGAAATAAGCAAGAGGATAAATTGGCTGGTTTTGTGTTGGTATCAAGTCGAGCCAGCTTTGAAATGGTTTCTAAGGCCGCTAAATGTGGTATTCACACCTTGGTGGCCGTCTCTGCGCCAACCAAGATGGCCATTACTTTAGCGAAACAAGCCAATATGAATTTGATTGGTTTTGTGAGACCCCAAAGACAAGTCGTATATGTGCAAGCGGTTGATGCCTAAGGCGTGACCATGAAACAGAGGATTTAACATGAGTGAAAATGAATTAAGCCATCTAATTAAAATGGCGAACCAAATTGCCTCAAACATAGGTATAGGTTCAACCGAAGAAGATTGTGTGAAAAAGGTAGTTACCCATATCACCGCATTTTGGGCTTTACCTATGCGCCAAAAAATCTGCGCTAATATGGAAGAGTTTGCAGAAGACTTAAACCCGATTGCCACGAAAGCCTTGCTTGAAATTCAGACTAATTTAAAAGCGGCTTGATTATTCATCAGACGTTTATGGTGACGCATTTATTGGTAGAAATATTCAAAAAGTAGATAAAGTTGAGTATAAAAAAAGCAGAGCTCTTAATGGCTCTGCTTTTTTATAGAAGGTTGCTCGCTTAGGTTAGTAATAATCAGCTTGATGCATGTGATTATCTGCAGAAAGGTTTGCTGATTTAAGTGCCTGTTCGACTGAAATTGTGCCATTTAGTGCGCCTGAAACCATTTGTCCTGTTATTGCGCCAATATCTTGGAATTCAGGAATGGCAGCAAATTGAACGCCAATATAGGGTGATGGTTTTAACGTGCTATCAGCAGGGTTTGCTGAATTAATCGCTTCGAGTTCGTCTTGGGCAAAAGAAGCCACTGCTAAAAAGTCAGGGTTATTGTAGGTGCTGAATCGAGTGCCTGTTGGCACTGCCGCCCAACCTTTTGTCTCACCTATTAGCTTTATATATTCTTTCGATGTGGCCCAACGTATAAAAGTTTGAGCGGCTTTTGCGTTTTGTGTTTCTGTCGGTATTGCAAGAGACCATGCCCAGAGCCAATTTGCTCCTTTTTCGGTTACTTGCATTGGAGACTGAGCAAAGCCTACTTTATCAAATACTTTGCTTTTTTTGGGATCTGTTACGAAAGAGGCTGCAATGGTTGCGTCTACTAATATGCCGCATTTACCTTGGCTGAAGAGGGATAAGTTTTCATTAAAGCTATTATTGCTTGCATTCGGTGGGCCATATTTTCTTAATAATTCCACATAAAAATTAACGGCATTATTCCACTCTGTTGTTTCAAGTTGTGGTTTCCAGTTTTCATCAAACCATCGTGCTCCAAAAGAGTTAGCCATGGTTGATACGAATGCCATGTTATCTCCCCAACCCGCTTTACCTCTTAAGCACATGCCATAAACACCTGCTTCTGGGTCATGAAGAGCTGCTGCAACATCACGTATATGTTCCCAAGTGTCTCGGTCATTAATTGTTACACCCGCTGCATCTATGAGGTCTTTACGGTAAATAACCATGGAGCTTTCACCGTAAAAAGGGGCTGCAAAGAGGGTATTATTATACGAAAGGCCTTCCCTAATAGAGGGGATAATATCTTCTAAATCATAATCTCCACTGGTATCAATTGGTTGTATCCACTTTTTCTCTCCCCAAATGGGAGCTTCGTACATGCCGATTGTGATGACGTCATAAAAGCCATGCTTATCCGTAACGTCTAAAGTAATGTGCTCACGTAATTTGCTTTCTTCAACGGTAATCCATTTTACTTTTATATCTGGGTGTGCTTTTTCGAATATGGGAGTGAGCTCTTGCATCGTCATCATATGGCTATTATTGACAGTCGCAATTGTTATTTTAGTCTGAGCGTAAGCGAGTGACGTTGATGTCATGACTATCAAAGCGATCATGTAAGAAAGATAGTTATTAATTAAATCTTTCATTATTCAACTCCCCAATTAAAGCCGTTGCTTTAATTGTATTATTCATTATTAATGGATACCGACTGATTAAAATTAACTATAGGAAAGGAAAGGAGAAACGGTGAGCTAAAGAAGAAGGTTTTACGTCTTATTTTGTAAGGCTGTTTTTTTGCTCGATAATGATTAACATGTCTGTAAATCATTAAATGGACTTTAATATGAGTGTGATATCTAAACGACAAAAAGCTAAACCCCTTAATCTCAAACATGCCTTGTCAAAAACCAAGCATCTTGATAATCGAACACCCACAAATTCTGATCATAATGATGAAAGTAGTGCCTATGGTTTCTTGTCTGATTTTGGTAATGGCGGCATGTATGTCGCTAATTATACTGGGTTCAGTGAGTGGGAGAGGCACTCTCATGGGGATGAAATGGTGCAAGTTATCGAAGGTGAAACGAGCTTGGTTCTGCTGATTGATAACGAAGAAGTCCCTAATAAAATAAAGGCCGGTGAGTTACTTATCGTGCCGCATGGTGTATGGCATAGGTTTGAGTCTCCAAAAGGAGTGAAAGTACTAACCATAACCCCTCAGCCAACGGATCATCAGATTGAAAGACCATCAGATTGAAAGACCAATAGATTAAGTTCGCTAGATTGAAAGACCAATAGATTAAGTTCGCTAGATTGAAAGACCAATAGATTAAGTTCGCTCTTATTAACTTTTAAGCAAGTTTGAATAAACGCTTTCTATGTTGGGCTAATTGATAGTTTTTTAGCAAATACTGATACGCATCTGTTAGCTTTGCCCGATTTGATTGACTCAGCAAGCCTTTGTTTTAATACTCTGTTTATCATGCTTAATATAAAGATAATAAGGGAGTGGGTTAAATGTATTTAGGTTTAGATCTTGGGACATCTGGGTTAAAGGGAGTGGTGATAAATCAAGCGGGCGAGCTTATTGCAATAAGTTCTAAAAGCCTTGAAGTTAGCTCTCCTAAACCGCTTTGGTCTGAGCAAGATCCGCTATCTTGGTGGCAGGCTGTAAAAGAGGTTGTCGCCAGTTTACACTTGATTCTAGATACTCAAGGCGAGGATTTTAGTCAGCTAAAAGGCATAGGCTTATCTGGGCAAATGCATGGTGCGACTTTTTTAGATAAAGAAGGCGAAGTACTAAGACCTTGTATTCTCTGGAATGACGGTCGTAGTCAGCAAGCGTGCCAAGACTTAATAAGCTTGTGCCCTAATCTATTAAACTTGAGTGGTAACTTGGCCATGTCAGGTTTTACATCTCCCAAAGCTTTATGGTTAAAGCGACATGAGCCAGCACTTTTCGCTAAGGTGCAATATGTCTTACTGCCTAAGGATTATTTGTCTTATCGTTTAACTGGCAAACTTGCCACTGATTGCTCGGATGCAGCAGGTACCCTTTGGCTAAACCCTGCCACTCGCCAATGGGATACCTCTCTTTTAGCCGCTACAGATTTTACCCTTGAGAATATGCCTAAGGTGCATGAAGCTTGTGATGTGATTGGGTGTTTGTCGGATGATGTGGCTGCCTTATTGTCCTTGCCACAAGTGCCTGTGGTGGCTGGTGCTGGCGATAACGCCGCGGGCGCTGTGGGAATGGGAATAGTAAATGCAGGCCAAGGTTTAATCTCTTTAGGGACTTCTGGGGTATATTTTTGTGTGAGTGATCAACACAGGGCTAACCCTGAAAAAACAGTACACGCTTTTTGTCATGCTCTGCCTAATCGTTGGCATCAAATGGGGGTGACATTAAGTGCGGCAAATTCCTTATCTTGGGTCGCTAAGCTAGCCAATAAACCTGTAGCAGACTTATTAGCTACACTAGAGCGTTTTATTGAACAGCGTGGTCATTTGCGGACTAAACTTGTTTTCCTACCTTATTTAAATGGAGAGCGTACACCCCATAATAACCCTTTAATGACGGGACAATTTATTGGATTGGTTAATGATACCTCTATTGAAGAAATGACTTTGGCCGTGTTAGAAGGGGTTGCCTTTTCCCTATTGGATTGCCAAGAAGCGTTAGCTTATGAGGAGGGATTAAAGCAGGAGTTATCTTTAATTGGTGGTGGTGCTCGCTCTCCTCTTTGGCGTCAAATTTTATCGAATGTATTAAATCAAAAACTGGTTTATCGAGATGGAGGGGAAGTGGCGCCTGGGTTAGGGGCGGCTCGACTGGCTATGATTGGTGTGAGGCATGAAGAAGCGCTTTATGATGTGTTAGATAATAAAGCACCGAATCAAGTCTTAGAGAGCTTGATAGCAGAGATTTGCGTCATGCCAGAGGTATTAGACGAACACCAACCTCAAGTTGAATTAGCGGGTTACTATCTGAAAAAGCATGAAGTTTATAGCCAGCTTGCTAAGGCGAGCTTGGTATTTAATCAAAGTTTATCTGAGTTTGATTGGGCTTAATTGGGCTTAATATAAGCCAAGAGATTCATTTAGTGGCACTTAGCGCTTTTAGTCTTAAGGGTTTTATCCTAGGGCTTCAAGTCTAGAGCGCCCCTAATAAGGCATTGCTTCATCATGATTATTGCTTTGGGTACGAAAGTCTCTTGGTGTCACGCCTTTTAGTTCATGAAATCGACGGTTAAAGTTAGCCACACTGTTAAAGCCGACTAAGAAGCAGATATTGGTAATTTGCTGGTCAGTATCGCTTAATAAGCTACAAGCTCGGCTAATACGCACCCGATTAACAAACTCGATAAAGCGGTTGCCTGTGGCCTTTTTAAAGAAGCGAGAAAAGTGGCTATCAGACATGCCAATGAGATTCGCTGCATCTGACAGGCAGATATCTTGATTATAATTTTGTGAGACATAATCAACCACAGTATTAATTTTACGTTGCAGTGTTTCGTTAGACTTGAGATCTATCTGAACTGTCGAAAGCAGGCGGTAATCATGAGTGTTTGCGAGTTTGCTTAACAAGGGCAGGGCATTAATGAGGCGCTGTAAGCCATGGCTATCACGTACCTTTTGAAAAGCTTCGGTAAGGTAATCAGGGTCTAAGTTTAAAAACTCAATGCCAGATTTTGCTCTGGCTAGCATAGGTAAAATTCCAGCCAGTTCAGGAATCACTTTTAAACCGTCTGAGAAAGATTCATGGTCAAATCGAATCACCATATCTCGAATCTCAACAGGCTCTTGGCCAATTTGGCAAACCCAGTTATGGGGGAGTCTTGGGCCAGTTAAGATAAGCTGACCCGGGGTGTATGCGCCTATGTAATCACCAATAAATACTTTGCCAGTGGTCGAGACGATAAAGTGCAGTTCGTAATCATCATGGGCGTGCCAACGAATCAAATCGCTAGGAAAACCATGTTCAAGGTAACGTATGGTTTCAACATGCTCTTCAATTAACTCTAACTCGGGTGTATTACGGTTTTTCATAGACATCATACTTTCCTATTAGGCCTGTATTCTAAATAGCAGTTCACGGCCTAACTTTTTGGTTGTCGCTATTTTATTGCCTATATTAACTCATCACATTGCCACCATCGACATTATAAGTCTGAGCGGTAATGTATTTGGCTCCATCAGAAGCCAAAAATAGGGCTAAAGAGGCAACTTCAGCAGGCTCACCCATATAGCCAAGTGGAACCGCTTTACCAACGGCAATTTTCTTCTCTCCTGGTAGGAGATTTTCATGCTTGGCAAATAGACTATCCACATGTTGCCACATGGGCGTATCTATCACACCGGGTGAGATGGCGTTAACATTTATTTTGTATTGGGCTAACCCAAGTGCGGCTGATTGGGTGTAGCTGATAACGGCGGCTTTCGTTGCACAATAATGGGAAACCAGGGCTTCACCACGACGACCTGCTTGGGATGCCATATTGATAATGCGTCCTTCTATACCCATATCAACCATCTTTTGAGCGACTTTTTGCATGGTAAAAAAGAAGGCTTTGACATTGATATTAAAAAGATGATCGAAGCTCGCTTCATCAGACTCAAGTACCGGGGCTAAATCAAATACGGCGGCATTATTGACCAGAATATCCAGTCGATCGAATTGCTCAACAGTGCTCTGAATTAAATTTTCTACCCCTTGGTTATCGCAAATATCACAACCAATATAAAGGGCGCTGTTTGGGTAATCTGCTAATAATCCTGTTAAGGCAACTGGTGTATCTTTTGCGTAGTCAGTGAGCACCACTTTGGCCCCATTAGCAAGATAAGATTGTGCAATGGCCAGCCCTATGCCGCCAGCAGAACCTGTAATCAAAGCCACTTTGTTGGATAAGTTTTGATTATCTAATGTCATGTTATTTCCTTGAATGTAGGACCCGTTTTAAGCTGAGAAGCGCAATTGGATATTTTCAATGCTGGTGGTCAAACGATGCACAAAATCCGGATATACTTGAGGTAGTTCTTGCCAGAGATAAGAGTCAGTGGCAAAAGCATGAATACCCGGTTTATCATTGGTAAAAGCCGTCAGCTTTGCCATATTCGGTTCGTGATAGTTAACTTGTAATTTGCCTTGATTCGCTTGATGGATAAAGACAAACCAGCTGGCAATGGCGTCGATTGTTTTATTGGGAATGCCACCTAGTTGATAGATACCTGCAAGAGTGGGATACACAAAAATCGGAAACTTAGCGTAACCATCGGTACAAATACGTTCTATCGTATCGCCGATATTTGCATTACTAAAGCGCATGGTAATGATGTTGGCATATGAAGAAAGGTCAACAACGGATTGTCCAATCGCTGGGATCGCATCCTGCTTGATAAAATCAGTAAAATAGCGCTGTAACTCGACATCTATCATGGCTTGATCAAAGTAATCTATGCCTTTAAGTGCTGCTTGGTAGGCAACACAGGTATGTCCTGCATTTAAAATGCGGATTTTCGCCTCTTCAAACGGTGTGACATCATCAACCATTTGGACATCAACTGTGTCTAAAGGCGGTCTTTCACCGGCAAAATCATCTTCAATTACCCATTGAATGAAGTCTTCCGCCATGACTGTCATATTATCTTTTATATCAAAACGAGACAGCACATCGTCTTGATGTTCCGCGCTAGGTTTTGGTGTAATTCTATCTACCATAGATGAAGGGAAAGAGCAGTTTTCAAGTACCCAAGCATGCAGTACGTCGTCTTGTTTTGCTTTTAAAAATTGCAACAGACCTGTTTTTAAAAGTTTACCGTTATGGCGTAAATTGTCACAGCAAAGTAGCGTGATTTTACTGTTTGATGTTTCGCTACGCTTCTTTAAACCTGCATATAAGAAGGCATAAAGGGTATTTCGTCCCGATGCTATATCTGCCTTAATCAGAGGGTGGTCCAACATAAGCGCATGGTTTTCATCCAGATAATACCCCCCTTCAGTGACCGTGGTAGTGATCAATTGAATTTGTTCATCTGCCATCAAGTGATCAACGGTACTTGGCTCTTTGGCGCCATCAACTAATTGGGTAATCGCACGAATATGCTCATAAATTGCCCGGCCTTTTGGGGTCATTGTTTTAAGAATATATTCCCCACTTTGATCGATTAGCTGAGTAAAAGCTTGGCTATCTTGTGGGCGAATGTTTACGCCGATTAAGCCCCAGTGTTTACCTGCTGGTTGAGCCAGTAATCGATCAAAGTAAACCGCTTGATGGGCACGATGAAAGGCACCAACTCCCAGGTGCATTACACCTGGAGAGATAGTTTCTTTCTCATAATCCTGCACCGCGAGCTCGGCTATCTCTCGCTTAGGAATGAGGAAATTAGTCATTGGTTGCATCCTCAGCTAGCTTGGAGATAACACGATCACTGTCATTAAATAGAATGACCTCATCAAGGTCTATTTTGATTTGTACCAATTGACCGTCTTGGATGTTACTGCGAGCAGGTGCTTTGACTATGATGGTTTGTTGGTTATCTAGCTGAATATGGGTATAAGCTTCAGAGCCTAGGTGTTCGACAAGCTCAATTTTGCCACTAAAATCACCGCCTTCTTCCACCAAATGCATATGTTCAGGACGAATACCTAGCTTGACAGAGCTGGGCACTGGACCATTGATACGGTTATTTGGGAAATTGATATGTCCCACACCAATATCTAGAGATAACTGAGAATCTTGGCGAGTAATATCAAATACCTCAAGCAGATTCATTTTTGGTGTGCCGATAAATTCAGCAACAAAACGGCTATTAGGCTGGCGATAAAGCTCGAGTGGTGTGCCTACTTGCTCAATTTGACCCGCATTTAGAATGACGACTCTGTCGGCTAAGGTCATGGCTTCAACCTGATCATGGGTTACATAAATCATGGTGGTGCCAAGTTTTTTATGAAGACGTGCTAGCTCTAAACGCATTTGTACCCTAAGGGCTGCATCTAGGTTTGAAAGAGGCTCATCAAACAAGAAAACCTTAGGTTGGCGCACAATAGCGCGGCCGATTGCGACCCTTTGACGTTGGCCACCAGAAAGCTCTTTAGGTTTGCGATCCAGTAATGGGTCAAGCTGCAAAGAGGCTGACACACTGCGTACTTTTTCGGCAATTTCACTGTCTGGTACTTTCGCAAGACGCAGAGCGAAAGAAAGGTTATCTGCCACTGTCATATGTGGGTAAAGCGCATAAGATTGAAACACCATTGCCAAGTCACGTTTTGACGAGGCAAGTTCAGTAATGTCTCTATTGTCTAGATTAATACTGCCTTCGGAACTGGATTCTAAGCCCGCTATGGTTCTTAGTAAGGTTGATTTACCACAGCCTGATGGGCCAACGAAAACAACAAACTCGCCTTCAGTAATCGAAAGGTTAATACCTCGTAATGCATGGTAGCTGTCGTAGTGTTTTTGCAATTCTGTAATGGTTAAGTAGCTCATGATATCTGTTCCTAAAAATTATTTTACAGCGCCGAATGTAAGGCCTTGTACAAGTTGTTTTTGGCAGAACCAACCGAATATAACGATCGGAGCGCAGGCTAAAGTAGAAGCGGCCGATAATTTGGCCCAGAACAAGCCTTCGGGGCTTGAATAAGAGGCAATCATGGCGGTAAGAGGGGCGGCTTCTGAGGCGGTTAAATTAAGAGACCAAAAGGCTTCGTTCCAACATAAGATGATGGATAAAAGGGCTGTTGATGAAATGCCGCCAATGGATAGTGGTAACACGACTTTGACTATTTCATCCCATGGATTGGCACCATCCATTCGAGCGGCTTCTAATATCTCTTTTGGAAGATCTTTAAAGTAAGAGAAAAGCATCCAAATGATGATAGGCAGGTTCATCAAGGTGAAGATAATGACCAAGCCTGTGCGTGAATCTAATAAACCATAATCACGGCTTAAGATATAAATTGGCACCAATACACCCACGGCTGGCAGCATCTTGGTGGAGAGCATCCATAGCAAGATATCTTTGGTCTTTTTAGTCGGGTTAAATGCCATCGCATAAGCGGCAGGCACACCAATAACTAAGGCAATGAAGGTTGAGCCAAAGGAGGTGATAATCGAGTTAAAGGCGTGCTTTAAATAATCACTGCGTTCTTGCACTATGCCAAAGTTTTCAAGGGTTGGCTCAAAAAATAAGGATGGAGGCACTGATATCGCCTGGAGTTCCGTTTTGAAGGAGGTGATAAACATCCAAAAAATCGGAAAAAATAGCAAAAGAGCAATGAACCAAGCAAATGCGCCTGTGATAAAGGTTTTGAATTTACGTTGTTGATTAAGAGTCATCATAATTACCTCACACCGTTAAGTTTTTGCCAACGGCACGAATTAAGAAAAAGGCAACAATATTGGCTAGAATCACCGCGAATAAACCACCTGCAGAAGCAACACCAACGTCATATTGAAGTAGGGCTTGGTTATAAATCAGGTAAGCAAGGTTAGTACTGTCATAACCTGGACCACCCCCTGTCGATACGAAAATCTCAGCAAAGACAGCAAGTAGGAAAATAGTTTCTATCATGACGACCACTGCAATAGGACGTGATAAGTGTGGGATTGTTAGGTAACGAAAAATGTGCCAGCCCGTGGCGCCATCCATTTGTGCCGCCTCTTTTTGCTCTGTATCTTGCGATTGGAGTGCGGTCACAAAGACTAAAATAGCAAAGGGAAGCCATTGCCAGCTCACCATGATAATGACTGACATTAACGGGAAGTCAGATAACCAATCTATGGGCTCTAAACCGAGGGATTGGGATATCCAGGCAAACACACCGTAAACCGGGTTCATCATCATGTTTTTCCAAATCAATGCGTTAACAGTTGGCATAATGAAAAAAGGTGAAATCAGCAAGACACGAACAATGCCTTGTCCAAAAAAAGGCTTATCGATTAATGCTGACAGGGCGACCCCAAGAACAACCGTTATGATAAGGACCGATATTAAGAGAATTAAGGTGTTGAGAACCGCTGGCATAAAGCCTGGGTCAGTGATGAAAAATTCAAAGTTCATCCAACCAACAAAATTATTTTGACCTGGATAGAGCAGGTTAAAACGAATTGTTGAAAAATAGATGGTCATTGATAAAGGCACTATCATCCAAATCAAGAGTAGGATGACTGAGGGGGCCATTAATAAGCGAGTAATTGTACGCTTCATGGAGTTGTGTCTCTTATTATAGGATTGAAAGTCTTACTGGAACGGAAAGGCTTAAAACACATTAGGTTAAAACTAAAAAGGCAGAGGCTTAATGGCCTCTGCCTTTATTTTGGCTAGTAGTAACCCGCTTGACGCATTTGACGATTAGCAGATGAGTTAGCTGATTTCAGTGCTTTGTCTACTGACATACTGCCAGCAAGTGCGCCTGATACCATTTGACCTGTGGTAGTACCAATTGCTTGGAACTCAGGAATGGCAGCAAATTGAACACCGACATAAGGTGAAGGTTTTAATGTGCTATCAGCTGGGTTTGCAGAATTAATCGCTTTTAATTCTGCTTCAGCAAATACCGCCGCTTTTAAGAATTTAGGGTTTTCATAGGTGCTGGTACGTGTGCCTGTTGGTACAGAAGCCCAGCCATTGGTTTGACCAACAAGTTGAATGTACTCTTTTGAAGTCGCCCAACGAATGAAGGTTTGTGCCGCATCAGCATTTTTTGTACCTGCTGGAATTGCAAGTGACCATGCCCATAACCAGTTAGCGCCTTTTTCAGTCGCCTTGATTGGAGATTGTGCAAAGCCAACCTGATCGGCAACCGTACTTTGTTTAGGATCAGTAACAAAAGAAGCTGCGATAGTTGCGTCTATCCACATGCCGCATTTGCCTTGGTTGAATAGGGCTAGGTTTTCATTGAAGCTATTACTGCTGGCACCTGGTGGGCCATATTTGGTCAGTAGGTCAACATAGAAGTTAACGGCACTTTTCCATTCCGCAGTTTCTAATTGAGGCTTCCAATCTTCATCAAACCAACGGGCACCAAAAGAGTTTGCCATGGTAGATAGGAAGGCCATGTTATCGCCCCAGCCAGCCTTACCACGTAAGCACATGCCATAAACCCCTTCGCTTGGATTATGAACCGCCGCTGCCACATCACGGATGTGCTCCCAGCTATCACGGTCATTAATTTCCATGCCAGCCGCTTTTACGAGGTCTTTACGGTACATGACCATAGAGCTTTCACCGTAGAAAGGCGCAGCATACAAGGTGTTGTTATAAGAAAGGCCGCCACGAATAGAAGGAATAATATCTTCAACGTCATAGTTACCACTAGTGTCGATAGGCTCTAACCAGTTTCTTTCGCCCCAGATAGGCGCTTCGTACATACCGATAGTCATAACATCATAAAGGCCGCTTTTGTTAGCGATATCTTGAGTCACGTTTTGACGCAATACACCTTCTTCCAGAGTAACCCATTTCACTTTGATATCAGGGTGAGCTTGTTCAAAAATTGGAGTGAGTTTTTGCATTTCAATCATATGGCCATTGTTAACGGTAGCCACTGTGATTTCTGTTTGAGCATATAGATTTGCTGTGCTCATTGCAGCAGCAAGAGTGATGGCGCAGGTGATCGAATTTTTAGCTAGGGTATTCATAGGTTGTTCCCCGGTTGGAGTATCTTGTTTTTATAGTCTTACCTAGTCTTGGTGCTTAATACCAAGTGCCGTTAACTATAGATGAGCGAAAATTGACTCTCTAATACATAAATACTCAATATAGATACTTTTTTGCTTTAGTTTTAGATTTTGAGCAATAAATTGATCATAATCGTATTACTTAATGGCCTCTTAACTATAGTATCCCGTTGTTTTGTATAAGTTTTATCAGTTACCTATCAAAATATTAGTACATTTATTGATCTATACTAATTTTACAAAAAACTGTTTTTATTGACGTATTTAAGGCAAATTTTGCAAGGTTGTTCAATTTTACAGGGGGAAAGCTGGTTTTTATAAAGGTTAAAGTTGGGTTTTATTAAGGCTGTATAAGGCGGTTTTTCCTTCCCAAGGTTGGGTGTTAGGGTTACCATTCTTGATAAATTTTGCTTATCAAATTTTCTTAAAATACTCACAATTCATATCAGATTAAGGCGGTCCTCATGGCTGGTGGTTTAATGGAGCAAGCGTTTGTTTTCTTAGGTGCAGCAGTGGTCACTGTGCCTATTGCAAAGCGCTTAGGTTTAGGCTCTGTGTTAGGTTATTTGATTGCTGGCGCTATTATTGGGCCTTATGTTTTAGGGATAGTGGCAGATGATGTGAATGATGTGATGCATTTTGCTGAGTTCGGTGTCGTCATGATGCTCTTTTTGGTCGGACTTGAGTTGCAGCCATCGGTTTTATGGAAATTGCGAGTGCCAATCGTAGGGTTAGGCGGTGCACAAGTCTTGTTGAGTACGGGTTTAATGGCGCTCGTGGCCATGGCATTTGGTTTGCCTTGGCAAACGGCGCTTGTTGTTGGCATGATACTGTCATTATCGTCCACTGCTATCGTATTACAGCTATTAAATGAAAATGGTTTAATGAAGTCTCAACTTGGCCAATCTTCGTTTGCAGTGCTTCTCTTTCAAGATATTGCCGTGATTCCTATGTTGGCCTTTATGCCATTGTTAGCGCTAACAAGCCCAAGTGTGGTTGATGAGGCGAATCAGTTAAGTGGTTGGCAGCATGCTGCTCAGCTATTTGCTGTGATTGGGGCCATTATTCTGGCAGGTAAATATCTATTAAGACCTTTGTTTCGCATTATTGCTGAAACCAAGATGCGTGAAATTTTCACCGCAACCGCTTTGTTCTTAGTAATAGGCATTGCTTTATTAATGAATGCTATCGGTGTATCAGCTGCTCTTGGTACCTTTATCGCTGGTGTGGTATTAGCGGATAGTGAATATCGTCATGAGCTTGAAGCTGAAATCGCGCCTTTTAAAGGCTTGCTATTAGGGCTTTTCTTTATCTCGGTTGGTGCTAGCATTAATTTCTCTATTTTGATGGCTGAGCCACTTCAAATAGGCGCGCTAGTCGTGCTACTTATGTTGTGTAAAATGCTGGTGCTCTTTTGTCTGTCTCGGGTATTTAACATTAAAGGTGGTAATGGATGGTACTTTACCTTTGCCTTATCTCAAGCGGGTGAATTTTGCTTTGTTCTTTTCTCTTTTGCAGATCAGCATCATATTTTAGGCAGTGACATCATAGATCCTTTAGTGGTTGTCGTCGCATTGTCTATGGCTGCCACGCCTATTTTAATGATATTGCACGATAAGGTGATCGAGCCTTTCTTTGTGAGAAAAGGCTGTAAACAACAAGAAGCCGATGACATTGATGATGGCGATACGCCAGTTATTCTAGCTGGTATGGGGCGTTTTGGTCAGATAGTTGCGCGTCTTTTAACAATGAAAGGTTATCAGGTGACGGTCTTAGAGCACGATGCTGGTCAAATTGAATTGCTAAGATCATTCGGCACTAAGGTTTTTTATGGGGATGCTTCTCGTGGTGACCTTCTTCACTCGGCAGGTGCTGAACAGGCGAAGTTACTTGTAGTGGCGGTAGATGAGCATGAGAAAGCCATGGAAATAGTGACTCACGCAAGAAAGCATTATCCGCATTTAAAAATTCTAGTTAGAGCAATCGGACGTTTGGAAGTGCATGATCTTAAAGTGGCTGGAGCTGATGCGATTGTTCGTGAAACCTTCCATTCAGCATTAAACTTAGGCGAGCAAGCATTGGAATCCTTAGGGCATTCGTCGCAAGAAGCGCAAAATGCCGCGATGCTATTTAAGCAGCATGATGAGCATAATGTGATGGCAATGGGCAGCTTCCATGAGGATGAAAAGAAATACCGTTCTCAAGCACAGGAAAACTACGATGCTTTGGCTGCTGTGTTACAGGCTGATGTGAATGATGAAGAGTCAGAGCAAACAAGTATAAATACTGTAAAATCTGTCACTGACTAATACCATCCCTGTTATAGGGCCTTAATCTGAATGTCAGCTTAAGGCCCTTGCTATAAAAGCGTTTATAAATGACTGTTTTCATAGCTTGTTTTCATAACTTGTTTTCATAGATAGTTTTAAAAGATAGAAAGACCCCTTATGTCCTTTTTACCCTTGGTTTATCACTCTCATTACTCAATTCCTTTTCCTGCTGGGCATAGATTCCCCATGCAAAAGTTTGCCCTGTTAGAAGAGGAGTTAAGACGGGCTGGGGTATTAACTGATAATAATTTGTTTAGTCCATCTCCCATGTCACTTACCACATTAATGCGGGCTCATGATCCTGAATATGTACAGAATTTTGTCCGAGGAAGAATGTCAGACAAAGCCATGAGAGAAATAGGCTTGCCTTGGTCTGATTGGCTAGTAGAGCGAACCTTAAGAGCTGTGTCTGGTACCTTACTTACTGCCGATCTCGCCCTAGAATATGGCATTGCAGTACATCTAGCAGGTGGTACCCATCATGCTCACAAGGACTATGGCACAGGTTTTTGTATTTTTAATGATCAAGCTGTTGCTGCCATTCACTTGATTGAGTCAGGTAAAGCTAAAAAAGTATTAGTGTTAGATTGTGATGTTCACCAAGGTGATGGCACGGCTGCCATGTGTGCCTCATATGATGTCATTGAAACTGTCTCTTGGCACTGTGAAGAAAACTACCCTGCTGTAAAACAAGCAGCAGGGATTAATATTCAAATACCTAAAGGTGCTGGTAATGCGGAGTATCTGGCTATTTTAAAAGCCGACATTCCTAGATTATTAGATAAAATCAACCCTGATTTTATTTTTTATGATGCGGGTGTTGATGTCCATAAAGATGATAGGTTAGGTTTTTTAAATTTAACAGATGAGGGGATTTGCCAAAGAGATCAATATGTTATTAATGAGTGTCGAAAAAGAAATCTGCCATTAGCCTGTGTGATTGGTGGTGGCTACGATAAGGATCAAGCTAAAGTGGCTTGGCGTCACAGCATTTTACATAAAGCGGCTTTTTCATATTTAACGCTTAAAAGTTAAATTAACGGCTATTTTATTATTTTTAAATGGGCTTAGGGGTTCTAGGTTAAAATCACTTCATTCGAGTCCTCGTTCTCATTAAGCATATCCTCTTTTGCTTGGTGTAAATAATCTTCTAGTTCATTCACGTCAAACCGCCTGCATTGTGCTAAACCAAATGAAAAATCTACGTCATATTTAAGTTCAAGAGAAGTGACTACTTTTTCAAGATTAGTTGATAGGTGGGCTATTAAGCCTTGGGCATTTTCTATGTCTGAGTTAAAGAGTAAGGCGACAAATTCATCATTTTCAATCCGCGCTAATAAATCAAAAGGCCTAAAACTAGCACGCATGACACTTGCAAATAGCTGTAGTGTATTTTCTCCTTCACTGCGGCCATGTTTGCTATTGATTTGCTTAAAGTGCTTTAAGTTAAAATAGACCAAGCTAGAGTGCTCTTGCTGCTTTAAATTGAAGTCGAGATAATGTTTTGCCATCAGTTTAAAGCCTTGATAATTGGAAAGGTTAGTCAATTCGTCCAGAGTGGAATATTCCAGCGCACATAGTTCTTGCTCAACCGTATTAGCTAGTTCAGCTAAGCAATTTAATTCTTCTTCATTGAGTTCTTTAGGCTCGGAATCAATGATACAAAGTGTACCTATCTTTTCTCCATTTGCTGCTTTTAGGGGGTGACCTGCATAAAATCTAATATTAGGGTCGCCTGTAACTAAAGGATTATAAAAAAAGCGCTGATCTTCTAAGGCATTTGGAATATAGAAAGTGTTATCACCAAGAATTGCATGACCACAAAATGAAATGTCTCGACCTGTTTCTGTCACGGGTAGACCATCGCAGGACTTAAACCATTGACGATCTTTATCAATCAGACTAACTAAGGCGATAGGGACATGGAATAGGTTTTTGGCCATACGGGTTACTCTATCAAAGCGCTCTTCTGGAAGGGTATCTAACACATTCATCTCTTCTAATGTTTTTAAACGGGCTTCTTCAGTTTCGGGTAGATCGGGCTTTTTCATAAATCATTCCCTTGAGACATTTAACATTATTCATTAGTTGGCTAATATTAAAGTGTAGTTGTTTATTTAGTGCTAGCTAATATTGGTTGGAAAAAAGCTATATTTATGTGGAACTTGCTAGGATATAGACTATGTGTTCAACTGGAAGTTGATTTGAGCTCAATTTAAGGAGGGCCTATGCAAATTGATAGAAATATAAGTGCGTATCAAACAAGTTTAGCAGGTATCCAAAAAGCTGAGCAGCAAATGTCTAATGCGGCGAGGGATGTAGCGGCTTCTAGCGCAACGAGTCCTGATACTGAACGACCCGTACAAGCTTCGCAAGACATGAACCAATCTTTGATCAAGCAACAAGAAGCCAAGCTACAATTTGAGGCTTCAGCTAAAGCACTTGAAGCCAGTGATGAAACCTTAGGTAGTTTGATCGATATCCGTGTCTAAACCTTGATTTAACTAAGTTCAAACACACATTTTCTTTTCCGCTTTCCCCCTTGTTCTTATCCTTACTTAATTAAATTCTTTATAGCAATCATGTTGGCATTAAGACCGGATGGCTAATAAGGTACCAAAGCAAATAAGCCCTGCACCGCACACTTGATTAAGTGGTTTTTTGATACGGGTTAATACTGCTTCTAATTGATTTGATGTAAAGAGCAGTGCCACCAAACTAAACCAAATAGCATGGAGCGCAATCATATAAAGACCATAAATAAGCGCTAAAGTTTGCTCCGTTTGGTTAGGTGAAATCACTTGGCTAAAAATGCTTAAAAAGAACAGCATGGTTTTTGGGTTTAGCAGATTACATAAAAAGCCCTGGGCAAAATAGCGACTGGCTTGGATCTTATCTTGATTGGCTTTAAGAGTGTTGGTTTGTGTATTGATACTTAATAATCCTTTGAAACCCAAATAAATTAAATAAGCTGATCCTGCATACTGTATCGCCTGGTGTAACCATTGATGCTGTGAAATTAAGTAACTTATTCCTAACAGGGAATAGGCAATGTGAATGCAAATTGCCATGCTAATACCAAGGGCGGTATAGATACCCGCTTTACGACCTTGATTCAGGCTATTTTTCAGTACTAAAACAAAGTCTGCCCCAGGACTAATAACAATTAAAATGCCTAGTAACGCTAAGCCAAAAACTTCCATAACCACCTACTCATTGTTGCAAAAAGAATTATTAAAGGGCTATTGTAGGCTTTAAACTGGCTATCTATAATCGATTTAAATTCCTCTTAATTGTGAGAAAAATTCACATATGCGTCATCTTAAATCTTTTTATGTATTTCATACTGCAGCCTCGAGTAAAAGTTATAGTGAAGCGGCTGAACGATTGAGTATTACCCATGGTGCTGTGAGTAAGCAGGTCAAACAGCTGGAAGGTTTTTTAGGACAATCTCTATTCTACAAAGAGGGTCGACATGTCTTTTTAACCCTAGAAGGTGAGCTGCTAAAGCAGTATACCCACAAGGCGTTTTCTGCGTTATCTGACGGTGTGCAGGCGTTATCTCAACTCGAAAAAACGCATTTAGATGTGAGCTGCGAACCGAGCTTAACCATGCGTTGGTTAATGCCAAGGTTAGCTGAGTTTAATGCGGAGAATGAGGCTGATATTCGCTTATCAACGGCTGGTGGGCCGGTGAACTTAGGGTTAAATGGCTTATCAATGGCTATTAGACGAGATGATTTTGAGATACCCCATCACTATCAAGTGACTCCTTTAGTCAAGGAATGGGTCGGTCCTGTATGTTCTAAAACCTATTGGGATTCAATTCACAATGACTTAAGTAAAGCCTGCTTATTACATTCAAATACTCGTACCCAGGCTTGGTCTGATTGGCTAGAGATGGGCATTAGTCAAGATTCAATCCCTGATGATAGCTTGGCTACTTTGCATCTTGCCTTAAAAAATAATAGCCATAATTACGCTCATTTTTATTTTGTGCTGCAAGCTGCTCAGGATGATTTAGGTTTTGCTATAGGTTCTTATCCTGTGGTGCAAGATGACCTTAAAAAAGGTCGATTAATTGCCCCTTTTGGATTTATTGAATCTGGCCATCAGTATGTGCTACTTAATCGATCTGATGAAAAGAAACCATTAGCTTATGTGTTTCAAACATGGCTTTTAGCTCAAATGAAAACAGCACGGCCTTATGATAGTTTGGCAATTTAAAGCTTACTAATTCGGGTTAGCCTTTTTGTGACTAAGTGTTGAAAAGGGGGGAGTCGATTTCCGATTTTTATTCCGAGCTTCCTGATCACTTTTGCCATGGGCGTTTTATTTGTATAAAGGGCAACAATTGCATTTGTTGCATCATATAGGGGTTTGCTTAATAGCTTATGCCTTGCTTCATATTCAAGTAACAGACGTTGTGACGCAATACTCTTGTTCGCTGAATCCGCTTTAATAATCAAGTTGGCCAAGGTGCTCACTGAACTTAGTCCTAAATTGAAACCATGGGCGGTAACTGGGTGCATACCAACGGCAGCATCACCAATAAGGGCAAAGCGTTCTGCTATAAAGCGGTTCGACATGACACCAATTAATGGGTAGGCGTTACGTTCACCCAGTAATGACATCTTACCTAAACGAGAATCCAGCATCGTTTCGACCTCTTCACTAAAGCTTTCATTTGTTAAATTTAATAAGCGATCTGCTTCGCTGGCATTAAGCGTTAGGACAATAGAAGAATAGCCTTCACCTAGGGGCAAGATTGCGCAAGTTCGCTCATATTGAAAGCATTCTTGGGCTGTGTTCATGTGACTTAATGTATGCTGCATATTGCAGACTATCATGAGTTTGCCAAAATCTTTCATCTTGGCGCTTAAGCCCATCATACGACGAGTGGCTGAAAAGCGACTATCGGATGCGACAATTAGCTTGGCTTCTAACGTTTGGCTCTTAGTTTCTATCAAACTTGAATACAGACTTGTTTTAATCGTTTGCACTTCTTGTTCGCATAAGAGCTGGATGTGGCTGTGTTGCTTTATTTGTTTGAATAAGGCTTTTCTTATTTGGTGATTGGCAACGAGAAAACCTAAAGGCGTATCAAGGTTATCAGCGCCTTCGAACTTAAGGCTGTCGCTGTGCTTTTGGTCTCTAGAGAAAAGCTGGCCATCTATCACCTGAGCTTTTTTTAAAGGATGAATTTGCTCAGCTGGGAGATGCTGCCAGACTCCCCATTCTTTAAGCTGCGATTTTGAAAAATGTGTCAGTGCGATATCGCGTCCATCAAAATTGGGATTTCTAATGTTTTCATAGGCTTGTTTTTCCAAAATAGCCACACTGAGACCCGAGTTAGCCAGACTCAGCGCAAAACTTAAACCGACTGGGCCTGCACCGACTATGGCAATATCTAGTTTTTTAATTTTCATTATTTAAACCTAATGACGCGAAAATAAAATACACCTAAAACTGAATAGGGCAGGCTATCATCTTGTTAAAATATACGGCTGATATAGGTCATAGCAGAGTTTAAATCAGGCTTAAGAGAGGAATGTTTTTCAAATTTCAACTTCCAGTAGCCTATGTTAGACTCACTGCGCAAAGTGGCTATCTAAGGGTGTTTATGGATTTAATGCTGTTAGTATTTTTTATAATGGCTTTTCTAGCCGCGACCTTATCTGCTATAGCAGGTTTTGGTTCAGCGTTAATTTTAATCAGCGCGTCTTCTTTAATATTTGATATTAAATGGAGTATCGCGATTACCACTTTCTTTTATTTTTATAATACCTCCCTCAAAACCTATTACTTTCGAACACACATTTGTTGGCCTTTGGTTTTTAAGCTTAGTTTACTCGCTATTCCTGGTGTTTTTATTGGCGCCTATACTTTGTTATCGATTAACTCTGCTTGGCTTAGTTATGGTTTAGCTTTTATGTCACTTCTCTATCTGTGCCTTGATGTTTTTAAGTTAATCCCCCGTTATAAGGTTCATGATGGGGTTCTTGTTCTAACCGGATTGGTATATGGGTTTATATCAGGTGTGTTTGGATCAGGTAGTATCATTAAGGCCTTGGTGTTTAAGCAGCTTAATCTGCCAAAAGAAGCCTTTGTTGCTTCTATGGCAGCCAGTGCTCTACCTCTTAACCTAATTAAACTTGCTGTCTTTATGAGTGCATCAATTTTAGCCCCTGATGATGCATTACACCTTATTACCTTATTGCTTGCAGGCTACCTTGGAACCCGACTTGGCCGAATTTTTTTGTTAAGATTAAATCAAGAAAGGTTTGATTTAATCGTTAGGTTAACTCTCTTTATCTTATCTGCTAGCCTTATTTTTAAAACTTTATCATGATGATTAAAAGGAATGATTATGACGCTCTCTCAATGGATTATTCGTTTAAATGCTGTGTTTTTTGTGCTCTACGGATTAGCTTTTATGTTTGTCCCTGAAGCTACTTTATATTGGGTTACAGGTTCTGTTATGAATACAGCCTCAGCCATTATTGATACTAGGGCCACCTATGGCGGGATGAGCCTTGCTATTGGTTTATTGCTCTTTTACTTCTCAATCAAGCCTGTTTACGAAAAACTGGGGTTAATTTTCGTGATGCTAATTATGGGGAACATGGCTTTAGGGCGAAGTCTAGGCATCTTATTGGAGGGTGAACCTAATCCGATTATGTGGCTGTTTTTAATTGGCGAGGTAATAACGCTGTTAATTAGTGCTTGGCTTTTAAGAAGGCCAGAACCAAAAACTCAATTAGGTTAATGAATCTAAGTAATTGAATTATAAAGAATGTCACCTTGGTGTCATGTTTGTGTCCTTCTTCATGATTAGGTCTCTTGTTACTATTTTTTCTTATTATTTTAAGGGATAGCTATGGGTGTTAAGCAGTTAAGGTTAGAAAAAGGGTGGTCACAAGAAGAGCTATCACACTTGTCTGGGTTAAGCGTACGAACGATTCAACGTATTGAACGGGGCAACAAAGCTGGCTTAGAAAGTTTAAAATCCCTTGCAGCAGTATTTGAATTACGCGTTTCTGATCTTCAAAGCATGGACCCCAATTTAATGGCTAACTCAAAATCAGAGTCACAGGAGACGGTCGATATGAATGAGCAAACTAACAGTGACAGAAAGACTGATCTGTCTGAGTCGGCAGAAAAAAAAGCAGTGATAGCCCAGGTAAAACGTATCAAAGCGTTTAATAAAAATCTGATCAGTTATGCTGGTGTTATCTTGCTTTTATTAGTCATTAACCTGCTAACAAACCCAGGTTATTTTTGGGTTGTTTGGCCCGCTTTAGGTTGGGGGATTGCGCTTTTAATTCAGGGGCTTTCGGCCCATGAGGTTATCAATATATTTGGCTCTGATTGGGAAAAGAGGCAAATTGAAAAGCGTTTAGAGAAAAACCAAGATAGATCTTAATTTTTGAGTAAGTGAGTGATGCAACAACATCCTTGTGTTTCCTTTTTATTTATTCGTGATGATAGCGTTTTGCTTGAACGGCGTTCTTTATTAAAAGAGTCTGACCCTGGTCTGATTGCTATACCTGGTGGACATATGGAAGGCTCTGAAACCCAAGAGCAGACTTTAACGCGAGAAGTTGAAGAAGAATTAGGGGTAAGGGCCTTAGTTCATTACTACCTTTGTTCTTTATATCATGAGGCGAGTAGTGAGCTGCAGTTAATTCACTATTATGTGGTTCCAAACTGGCAAGGTGATATAGCGGCTTATGAAGCGGATGAAGTGTTTTGGTGTGAAATCGCTTCAGCTCAAATTGGAATAGCAGCGGATCGTATTGCGTTAAATGAGTATGTGCGTTTGCATTCTATATTAGGTTGATTAACCTGTATTCGTCTTGCTAACTGCTTTAGTTTGATGACAATAACGCATTAAAAAAGGGCCTTCATTGAAGGCCCTTTTTTTGTTAAGTCAGTTTATGAGTCATCAAAAATTAATGGCTCAAGAAAACAAACTTAAGGATGAATAGCACTGTTAATGCCCATACACCTGCAGAGACTTCGTTTGCTTTACCGCCGCCCACTTTTAGGACAGTGTAAGTTAGGAAGCCAAGTGCAATACCATTTGCAATAGAGAAGGTGAATGCCATCATGACCGTTGTGACAACCGCAGGCGCATATTCTGTTAGGTCGTTCCAGTCGATTTTCTTCAATGAGCTCATCATCAACATAGCAACATAGATCAAAGCACCATCAACAGCAAAGCCTGGTAGCATTTGCGCAAGTGGTAAGAAGAAAACACCAAGAGCAAATAATACACCGATAGTTACCGCAGTAAGACCTGTGCGACCACCTGCTGAGACACCCGCAGCAGACTCAACATAAGAGGTTACTGGTGGGCAACCAAATGCAGTACCTATTACAGAAGAAATAGAGTCAGCTTTAAGAGACTTGCTTAGGCCTTCAATTTTACCATTTTCGTCTTGTAGGTTAGCGCGTTCCGCCACCCCCATAAGGGTACCTGCAGTATCAAAAATGTTTACGAACAAGAACGTAACGATAACAGGGATCATAGCAACTTCGAGTGCACCCATGATATCTGCTTCCCAGAAAATAGGAGAGATAGCATTAAAGTCAGGAACTGCTAGGAGTCCACCATCAGGGAAGGAAACAAAGCCTGTTGCAGGCGCCCAAGCTTTAGCTTCTTCAGCGACGACAAAGAAGTCAGTAGGAAGGATCCAAGTCATTAGGAAAGCAACAAAGGTAGTCAGACCGATACCGATAATTACCGAACCGAATACATTACGGTAGCTAAGAACAGCAATTAGGAAAAAGCTTAATAGACCAAGCGCAGGCGCTTCAGGACCAAATTTACCAAAACCAAAGTGGGTAAGGTCTGCTAGGGCTAGGGCGTTGTCAGGGTTAGGAACAACAATACCTGTGAAACGCAAGCCAATGAAACCTAGGAATAAACCAACACCTGCTGTCATCGCAAGGCGTAAGCTCATCGGAATACTATCTAGCATCCATTCGCGTAATCGGGTCACACTCATAAGAACAAAGAGTACGCCGGATAAGAAGACAGCACCTAAAGCAATTTGCCAGCTGTAGCCCATAGAGCCGACAACCGAGAAGGTGAAAAATGCATTTAGACCCATACCCGGAGCAAGACCAACAGGCCAGTTTGCGTATAAACCCATTAAAATGGTTGCAATCGCAGCACCGATACAAGTCGCTAGAAATAAGCCGTCGAATGGCATGCCTGTTTTAGACATGATAATTGGATTAAGAAACATGATGTATGACATGGTCACAAAAGTGGTCAAGCCTGCCATCAATTCGGTTTTAGGAGTGGTCTTGTGAGCAGTAAGTTTAAACAGACGCTCTAGAAAGCCGCCTTTACTGCCCTGTTTATTATCATAAGCTTGGTTAACCTGATTCATAACTACAGTACTCTAATTATTTTAATCGTTTATGCCGTTTCTTTTTATTATAACGGCGCGATTGTTAAGTGATTTTTAGAAAAAAGCCTCTTAACTGATTCGAGAAAAGAAAGCTGTGTTGGACCTTTCTTTCTCAATACTTGAACGATTGTACAGGTTTTGAACTTGGAAGAAAGGTTTGTAATTTCACATAATGGTAAGTTTTACTAAAAACTTGCATTATTTTTTCTTGGTTAAAATTGCTTTTTGCTTTGGCCGCGGGGATTGTACAAAAAATGCTTTATGAAAGAATCATTTATCTTAAGCCTGTGAAATTCAAGTTGAAATTAGAAAGAGGAAATTGAAATACTATTTTTCATATTATGAGAGCTTATTGTTATGTGAAATATTATAGGGTCTTTTTGTTTATATTATAAACATTTGTTTGATCTGTATTAATTTGGAAAATAGTTTAAATAAATCAAAGGTATATAAGGTGTTTTAGATGTATAAGGTGTAGAAGCGAGTGAGGCTGTTAATAAGCGCGCTTATTCTCTTCAAATTGAGAATAATTGCCTGATAATTGAACCTGAGTTGTAGGGGATAACAAAGCATAAACAAAAGGGTTAAATGACCTAAGCCTTGTATCGCACCTTTAATTTTAGGGGAAATAGCCAACAAAGCTTTTACTCTTTTGATTTGTTAGTATGCGCTTTCTAAAAGAAGGGTTGGTCCATATGTTTATTGTTTCTCTGCACTATAAAGTTGACTTGGTTGAGGTTGAGCGGCTCATGCCAGCACATCTTGTTTTTCTCGAAGCGTGTTATGCAAATGGTGTTTTTATTGCATCGGGACGCAAGGAACCGAGAACGGGGGGGATTATCTTAGCAAAAGCACTGAATTTAGAGGTGTTAAATAAAGTATTAGCGAAAGACCCCTTTCAAATAGCAGGCATTGCAGACTATGAAATCACAGAGTTCATCCCAACTATGGTCGCAGAGGGGTTCGAATCATTAAAAGAGTCGTAAAGTCCCTAGATATCAGCAATAAGTGACACACTCCGACTAAGACAGTTTTTAATTTAGCCTTTACTCGTTATCAAAATGCCTGTTTCGCTTATGTACTTAAAATAACTTAAAAAATTTCGCAGCTAGGTGCTTTTTGATCTATTTTTGAACTAGTTATCCATTAATTTTCATCGTTTTAAGTGATAATAAGGGCGATTTGTATTTGTGATTTAAGTATCAGCTGCTGTATGAAATTCAACTTTTTAACCTATCAAATTCATTTCATTGATAACTCATCTATAGCTTTTTACTGATAAGTTATAAGCTTTTATTTAATCCTTTAAAAATATTTAATTAAGTATTTGTTTGCTAGGTTTTGATTCATTTTTATGTTTAATTTGAGCCTAATTGAATGATGATTTAAAAATAAAACATGAGCGTTAACTTAATTGCTAAAAGCTTATATAAAGTTAATGTTAGTAGGGGGATGAGTGAAATTAAGTAAAGCTGCGGGTACTTTTGATTACCCAATACGAGTAGCAGGTTGCTTGCTTGTTATGATGAACGTGTATATCGCTCGTGTGCCCGAGCTGGACTCTACCCATCTTTTAATTTGGATCATTTTACTGCTTTTTATTATTTACCCTCACATAGCCTTCGCTAAATTCGTGCTTAACCCTACCGAGAAAACTGAGGCAAATAGCCTTCTAGTAGATATGTTTGCAATTGGTTTGATGGCAAATCTTGTTTACTTTAACCCTGTGATATTTTTACCTTATTACATTGCTAATTCAGCCGCCATTTATGCCATGAAAGGGATTTCACTCGTCTTTAAAGGGCTGTTGGCTGCCATCATTGGGGCGCTCATCTCCATTCCCATTTTTGGGTTTGAGTATCGAATGGACATGAATCTTTACGCGTTAATTCCTTCGTTTTTATACCTTTTTCTTGCCACACATTATGTCAGTTATCTCTCTCATCTAAGGGGGGTTATTTTAAACAAGGCTAAGGCGAAAGCCGAAGTGCAAGCAAATAGTGACTCTATTACTAAAATTGCTAATAGGCGATATTTTGACCGTAAACTAGAAGAGCAGTGGTGGCGAAGTTATCAAAGTCAACAAGCTTTATCCATGCTAGCAATTGATATCGACTTCTTTAAAAATTATAACGACTTTTACGGCCATCCATTAGGCGATGATTGCCTTAATTTAGTGGCTCAGACTATCG
This sequence comes from Marinomonas sp. MED121, assembly GCF_000153025.1. Taxonomy (GTDB): domain Bacteria; phylum Pseudomonadota; class Gammaproteobacteria; order Pseudomonadales; family Marinomonadaceae; genus Marinomonas. Next base: position 523,616 of record NZ_CH672430.1, on the reverse strand, counting down.
CTGGGAGTGTCACACGGTCCAGTGATCTAGTGGCGAGAACCGGTGGTGAAGAATTTAATATTATTTTACCTAATACTAATCTCGATGGTGCCTATATGGTGGCTAAAAAAGTATTAGCCGCTATTGAAGCGTTGCAAATTGAGCATAGGGGGTCCGATGTATCAAATGTGGTGACAGTTTCAATTGGCGTGTCATCTATTATTCCCGTCGCCAGCTTCAGCTCTCGTGGACTTATGTTAGCGGCTGACCAAGCCCTTTACCAAGCTAAGAGGGAAGGGCGTAATCGTATTTCAGTAAAACCCCTGTTTAAAGTAGATTCTAGCAAGGCTGAAATATGAATAAGCTAGAAAACCTTGCTCCAGAACAAGCGGCATGGATAAGAATGTGCGCATATCGTTGTGCGTATCTTGTTTGGCCTTTGTTTGCCTGTATTGCTGCTTTAAATGCGTTTAATAAAGATCCTCTTATCGAATATTTTTATTGGGTTCCTGTCAGTTTTGTCTTTGCTAAGTTCATCCATTTTTTTAGTAAACATAGTACCAGGCCGAATTTCTTTATACAGTATGAGCTACTTCTTTCTGCTTTAATTCAAGGTGGCGTGATTGCAAGCGTTGATTTACAGCTGATTCCAAGTTTAGCGATTTTGACGCCGATTATTTCTTTTGCCTTTCTTGGCGGAGGTTTGTTTTTATTAATTAGTTTGGTCTTTTGTTTTTTAGGTTTTGCCATTTACTTCTTCAGTATTGGGATAAGCTTATTCTTAGTATCAGACTTTGATCTTAATTTACTTTCTATCATTACAATTATTATATTCCAGATAGTGTTTACCCTAGTTGCCTTGATGAATTACAGCTCATTTGAAGTGGAGCAAGAGGAGCAAGAAAGTCAGAGTTTTATTGATAAAACAACCGGACTTAAAACAGAGCAATATTTTGACTCTTTATTGGAAACAAATAATTTTGAATTCTTGTCAAAAGATGATGAAAGTCAACAACTTGAACAAACAGTATTGGTTAGCCTTTTCCTTATTCGTATTGATAACCTTGCTAAAGTGACTCAATCCCATTCGCAAGATTATATGAATAAGCAGGTCGCTGAGTTTTCATATGATTTATTTTATTTGATTAATAGTCGTGATTTATTAATTCGTTGGCATGAAGATCAGTTGTTACTGATTTCTGAAGAGCATCAGAATATGTCGACAGAGCAGGTCGCACAATCTTTAGTGTCAAGCATGCATTCTCACCCTATTAAAGGGGCTGAATTGACACCTTCTATCTTCTGCACGAATTTGCATTACACCCCATCAAAAACGGATAAGGCAGAATGGCGATCAAAAATTCAAGCCTGTCAGCAGGCAATGGAAAATGAGGATAGGCCAAGCAGTTGGCATTTTGTAAAAAGCTAGGGCAAAAAAAAGCGAACTCAAGAGAGTTCGCTAAAAATTTGCAGGTCAGTGCAAATGAAAAATGGTTAGACGATCATCACAGTAAAAATAGCCATAAAACGCGTTAGCTTGTTCCTCTAATAAAGCCTGATACCTGTACAAAACGCATCTCTTCAAACCGCTTCTTAAATGACTTTCTGTTCTGTTTACTCAACACTTATCCCATTGGTTCGATTTTAACTAAGGTATAAAACAAGCTTGATATTGGGTTTTTATTAAATGATCGTTTAATAAAAATAATAATCAGCTGCAATCTCCCTCCTGTCAAAAGAAACTTTATTTATTTGAGGTTATTTGTCGCTTTTGTTTTGATTTTGTCGTTTTTAGATTGTTTCTTGGTGCTCTTTGATTTTTTGTTGACCACTACACATATACCTTTAAAGAGCAGACGGGGAAGAGGCGGCTTAATCTCAATCTCCCTAGATACACTCTTTTATGGAAAATGGTGTACATGAAGTTTATAGGCTCCAAGTCTCTTCCTTGGACGGCTTGCTTTTAAAAAAACACTCTTATATTCGTTTATATGAATCTAGTGTGTTATTTAGCCAAAAATAGGTTGATTTAGTTTCATATTTTTCTTGTTAGAAAAATTAGTTTCTTATCTGGGAAAAACGCCTCTTAAAATTACATTATTCTGTTAGAAAACTTTCAAATAGTCGAAAAAACTGATTTTTACCATTAACAAAGTGAATTTCTAGTGATATCTTGCGCCCCGTAAAAATTAATCGAAATTGTTACAAATATAAAAATAGAATCTAAATTAATTTAGGAGATAGGGTTTGCAATCAGTTTTAGACTTTTTGAACGGTATTATTTGGAGTCCAGCTCTAATATACCTTTGTCTTGCAGCGGGTCTGTTTTATTCAATCATCACACGTTTCGTACAAGTGAGAATGATTAAAGAAATGTGGCACCTCTTGATGAGCAATAAGGGCTCTAAAGAAGGGATTTCTTCTTTCCAGGCGTTAGCTGTTTCATTATCTGGCCGTGTTGGTACAGGTAATATTGCAGGTGTCGCTGCGGCGATCGGTTTTGGTGGTCCAGGTGCTGTATTCTGGATGTGGGTCGTTGCTTTCTTGGGTGCAGCAACCGCTTATACAGAATCGACACTGGCACAAATCTATAAAGAGAGTGATGAAGGCCAATACCGTGGTGGACCGGCTTATTATTTAGAAAAAGTAACTGGCCAGAAATGGTATGCAGTGCTTTTTGCAATTGCAACCATTGTTGCTTGTGGCGTTATGCTGCCCGGTGTTCAATCCAACAGTATTGGTAATGCCGTAGAATTAGCCTTTGGTGCGGGCACCATGGTTGATACTGGTATTGGTGTGATTAGCTCAACGAAAATTATGACAGCAATTGCGGTTGTTGCCGTGCTAGGTTTCATCATCTTTGGCGGTGTTAAGCGTATTGCACGTTTCACAGAAGTGATTGTGCCTTTCATGGCGTTTGCTTACATCGTGATTGCGTGTGTCATCATAGTGCTTAATTTCGATCAAGTACCTGGTGTCATTGGTATGATCCTTGGGGATGCGTTTACCCCTATGGCAGGTATTGGTGCCGCAATTGGTTGGGGTGTAAAACGTGGTGTTTACTCTAACGAAGCTGGCCAAGGTACTGGCCCTCATGCTGCAGCGGCTGCAGAAGTCGATCACCCTGCACAGCAAGGTCTAGTTCAAGCTTTCTCGGTTTATATCGATACCTTGTTTGTCTGTTCAGCAACGGCTTTCATGATTCTGATCACAGGTGCTTATAACGTACATGGTGTTGGCGATATCATGTTGGTTCAAAACATTGCAGCAGATATTGCCGCTAATAGCCCTGCTTATACTCAGATGGCGGTTGAAAGCGTATTACCAGGTGTGGGTAAGCCTTTCATTGCATTAGCTTTGTTCTTCTTCTCTTTCACTACTATTTTAGCTTACTACTATATTGCTGAAACGAACGTTGCTTACATTCACCGTACCATTAAAGTACCTGGCCTGACTTTCCTACTAAAAATAGCGCTTATGGTTGCGACTTTCTACGGTACGCTTAAAGCCGCTAACTTAGCTTGGGCTATGGGCGATGTGGGTGTTGGTTTAATGGCTTGGTTGAATATTGTTGGTATTCTTGCCATCTTCTTCATGGGTCGCCCAGCGATTAAAGCGCTGAAAGACTATGAAGCTCAGCGCAAAGCGAAAGTCGGTAAATATACTTTCGATCCTAAAAAGTTAGGCATCAAAAATGCTGATTTCTGGGAAGAGAAAAACAAGTAAGTGTGAGTGTTTTAAAACGGGTTCACTCAATCCGTTTTACTAACCAATAAAAAGCCTTGTGGTGATGCCACAAGGCTTTTTTGTTTTGACGCCATTGCAATTTTTTAGCTCGCTTTTGACAGGTTAGATACTCATCACTTTATTGCGACCTGATTGCTTAGCCTGCAGAAGGGCATGTTCTGCCCGTTTAAGGATGTAGTTTTTGGTATCATTTTCGAGGTATGCAGATGCCCCTAAGGAGACGGTAATGTTTTTGGCTAATTGACCTGTTTGCTTATTGGTGAGAATCAAATCACCAATATTGACACGAATGGCGTCGGCTAAGGTTGATGCATTCTCTAGACTGATATTCGGTAAGATTAATGCGAACTTACCGCCACTGTATCTAAATATTTGACCAATACTCGAACATTCATGGTTTACCTTTTGGGCAACCAGCTGCAGAACCTTATCACCTGTTTTTGTGCCATAGGTTTGATTGAAGGCTTTAAAATGGTCTATGTCTATCAAGATAAGTGAAAAGCTATCTTGGCGTTTGATAAGTGCATCGATAATAAGGTCAAAGCCTTTTCGATTTGTTATGCCTGTTAACCCATCAATACTGTGTTCATCTTCAAATTCGCTGAGCACCTTTTTTAAGCTTTGAATTTCTTTATTTTGAAGCTCGAGCTTTTCGTGAAGCTGATGTGAGATTTGTTTTATTTGAGTGCAGTAGTTAACTAAATCTCGGATGGTATTGACGATATAACTTAGGTCCTGTTTCTGACCTTGGTCATCTTGGTAGAAGTGATCAAAATTGATTTGATTATGGCTGATTTGATCATCAAGTTGATTCGCTTGGCTTAAAATATCATTATCAAACGAGTCATCGATTTCCTCTCCTCGGCTCGACTTACTGATGTTACCCAGCTGATGTTGTAGCTTATCCAATTTGTTCTCAGCAGAATGATTACAAAAGGTGTGAACAAGTGCATCACAGTCTTCAAGAGAGAGTGCAGACTTACGTAATAAAATAGCATCGATCTGTTCATTCAAAAGCAAATTGCTTTGCTTCATGTAGGTGTACCAGAGGTTGTAGTATTGAGGCGTTAGAGGAATACCCTGTTGCTGCATGATGGGGATGGTGAGTTTAAAAATTCTTTCCGAGCTTTCTAAATTATCTTGAAACATGGGTCTATACCACTGTTCAGTGCTAAGAATCTAGATAACTTGCCTGTTAAAGATTATTTAGTCATAGAGTGTCTAATCAACGTACTATTGATTTCTGCAAAGTCCTTATTATCAAGTTTTCCCAGTAAATTATAAGACAAATTTATCTATTTTTCGTTCAATTTTAAATTCACCATATAGATCAATAAGTAAGCTTAATGCCCTTAATTTGCATTTGTTCTATAATGCGCGGCAAATCAATTTTGGAGCCATTATGTCTGCGTTAACTCCCTATCACTCATTATTAAGTGCCCTTGAGCAAGTTGACTTGGTGCCCAATGAGCTTGCCCGTATTTTTCATGGAAGAGGGCACTGTTATCAAGGGTTAGAGCATATTAACTTAGATTTTTATCCGCCTTTTTTGTTTTTGGTTTCTTACCAAGCTATCGATGAAGTTGAGCTTGCAGCCTTAGTTGATGCTATTTGGCTAAAAGTGCCAGAAATAGATGGTGAGGTGGAAGGGTTAGTCTTTCAGCAAAGGGCGGGACGAGATACCAAAAGCCAAGTGTTTTATGGAGAGCTTCCACAACCTCATATCATTAAAGAGCAAGGGGTTCAGTATCTGGTCGATTTGTTAACGCATCAAAATACGGGAATTTTCCCCGATATGTATAACGGCCGTGCCTTTGTGATGAAAAATGCAAAGGATAAGAAGGTGCTTAACCTCTTCTCCTATACCTGTGGTTTTTCCTTGGCAGCAATGCAAGGTGGTGCGGCTTCGGTTGTGAATATGGATATGAACAATGGTGTACTAAAACAAGGCAAAATTAATCACAAGTTAAATGGCTTTATGAAAGCCGTGAGCTTTTACCCCCATGATATTTTAAAGTCTTTTGGTAAGTTGAAAAAAACAGGGCCATTTGATTTGGTGGTGATTGATCCACCTAGCTTTCAAAAAGGCAGTTTTGAGCTAACCAAAGATTATCAAAAAATTCTAAGGCGTTTACCTGAGATAGTGAATCACGATGCTCAGCTGTTGTTATGTGCCAATAGCCCAGATTTATCTGAACAGGCGTTTATTGCATTGATTGCTGAACACGCAGGAGATGATTTTATTTTCGATCGCAGGTTGGAAAACAGCCAAGGCTTTCCTGAAAAGGACAATGATAGAAACCTAAAAGCCTTGGTTTACCGCTATAAAGAAGGACAAAACGCTTAAAGGCAAAGTGCTAAGGATAAGGTACAAGTTGCTTAATAAAGTTCATGGCAGCTATCTTATCTTTGGTGCGATCCGGATAGATAAGATAATAGGCTTTTTTGAGAGGTAGTGTAATAGGGTTTAACTTGATCAGTTGGCCTGATTTCACCTCATTTTGTATCAATAAACCCTGTCCTAATAAGAGGCCTTTACCTTGTATCGCAGCCTCTATTGCCATGCCTGATAAGTTAAATTGCGGGCCTTTGTTAGGCTCTTTATCTTGAAAACCGGCTGCACTCATCCATTCCTTCCAACCGGGTAAAAATTGATTATCATCGCCCCAATCAATATAGATCATAGGGAGCATAAGTAAGGTGTTTAAATCCTTTGCTAGCGTCTCATCAACAAGTGTAGGGCTAGCAACGAGACTGACATTATCCTGAAAAATGAGTTGATGGTTCAATGATTTGTCTTGCTCTCAAAAGCTAATGCAAGCATCACAATTGCTTAAGTTAAAATCAATCTGTGAGTGGCTGGCTTCCACCCGTATTTCTAACTCAGGGTTCGCCTGCATGGCATCTAATACCTTGGGCATTAACCATTTAGTCGCCACCGATGGAAAGGTATGAAGCGTAAAGATATCTTGCTGCTTTAATTGCCTAAGACTTGCTTGGCCTTGCTTTAATTTCTCAACAGCTTGCTTGGCAAAATATAAATACTGCTGACCTGCTTGTGTTAACTCAACACCCTGTTTAGAGCGCTGAAATAACTGACAACCTAACTGCTCTTCAAGCTGCTTTATCTGCTGACTCACCGCTGCAGGTGTCAAGCATAATGCTTTAGCTGTTTTGGCAAAGCTGGCTGTTTCTGCTGCATTTAAAAATGTCAGTAAGCTGTTTGTACTGGGAAGTTTTAACATCAATACTCTTAGTTTTAATGATTATATAACGGCTACTTTTCCTTTATTAAAGGGTAAAAAATGCCTTATGTTAAGCCTTAATTGTTAAATGGGGTGTTAAGAAAAATTTAACGATAACTAAAAAAAAGATTGATTTTCATACAACTGAAATGATCTTAACCTGTTTGTATAAACTTAAGATGATTTGTTCACCGAGTGTCAGAAAATAGCCATAAGGAAGTTCACAATGCCGCTATCGGATTATATCAATCAAGCTCAATATCCAATTGAAAACAGAAGCTTTCGACAAGCTTGTAAGCAATCTTTACAGCAAGAAGGCGCGTTAGTGTTGCCTAACTTTCTTCAAGAAAATGTGATTCAAGCCATCGTCGATGAGGGCAATTTCAAAAAAGAGTCAGCTTATTATACTCAATCAAGTCACAATGTTTATTTGAATGAAATAGATCCAAGCTTCCCTCTAGAGCATCCCAGAAACCAACAAGTAAACTCTTCAAAAGGTTGTATTACCGATGACCAAATCGATAAGGACTCAGTATTAAGACGCCTTTATGACTCAAGCCTTTTTAAAGCGTTTTTAGCGAGTGTATTAGAAGAAGAAGGGCTTTATGAATATGGCGATAACCTGTCTTCAATTAACTTGCATTATGCCAGTGAAGGGCAAGAGCTAGGTTGGCATTTTGATAACTCCTCTTTTGCGATTACCTTGTTGATCCAAAAGTCAGAAGCGGGTGGTGTATTTGAATACATAGAAAATATGCGAGATGCCGATGCGGGAGAAATGAATTATGAAGGTGTTAGTGATGTGCTGGCAGGCAAAGCACAAATCAAACAACTCGCCATAGATCCAGGTGCACTTGTGTTATTCCGTGGCCGCAACGCCATACACAGAGTCACACCAACCCAAGGCAATACAACACGCATGCTGGTGGTATTCGCCTATAACTCAAAACCTGATATCGCCCTTTCAGAAGCAGCCCGCATGACGTTTTATGGTAGGTTAGAATGAGTGAAAGATTCTTATGATACGTTTTTTGATTTAAATAATAAGTAGGAGGAATCTGTCGATTGGCCTACAAACTTATTGATACGATTAAATAGCTTTCCTAATTTTTAATTTAATCAGTTTGTTTGTGGTTAATTAGTTTCTGTTTTCTTATTAATTAAAGCTTACTCCTTGAATGAAAAATAATGCAGTTGGTGGTTTGAAGTGTAACGAACCAAAACCTATTTTATTTGGCTTTCGGCTTTCGGCTTTCGGCTTTCGGCTTTCGGCTTTTGGCTTAGTTTCATTTTTTATTTTTCATTTTGGCAAATAGTTTCTTATGCCATAAATACGATATATCACTTCTCCCTTCACTGTAATTTAATATATTCCCGAATGAGTGTTTTAAATAAAATAAGTTTTCATCTATATGATTGGTAACAAATGTCAAGATGCTGTAGAAAAAAATAATTGATTAACTCATTGATGTATTTTAGAAAAATATTGAATTAATTTTCACTTTTAGGTATTTTCACCGAGGTGGTAAATAATTGCCATTCTTTTCATTGTTATTACATATGTGGTTGGATTCTAGGGATAGGGCTTTATGTTACGTCAATTATATCTTTCTTTTGTCATAATCTTCTCTGTAGCATTTTCATCTTTTGCTACAGCAGCTTGGACGCAGGGTGATTATGTTTTATATGAGGGCGATTATAATGGCGATGGTCGGCAGGACCTCATTCTCTACCCACATAAATTTATTTTAATTTCAGGTGACGTTAATGTGCCCTTTTTTATTGATTCGGGAGCACAGGCCATTGTTTTGCAAAAAAATGCAAATGGCAGTTATACATATATTTCACCGGCAAATATGACCACCCTTAAATCACTATGGCAATCTTCTAATCTCACTATAAGTTCTTATAATTTACTATATGGTGATTTAGATGGAGACTCTATAGCTGATATTGTTTTACAACCAGCAAGTGATCTGGCTAGTTTACATGTTATTAAATCGTCTGATACGAGTGTTGCAAGCTTTTATATCTCTGATTTAGATTACAATTTCATTGGTAGTAATACTGTCAGCATGAGTATTTCTGGTGGGCAGCTTGTTACTAACTCTACCTTGTATGGAAAGGCCTATATTAAGCTCGACTTTGCTAATAATGCTAGCTCATCATCAAATCAACAAACAGGCAATATATTAGGGTTACTCGGATCGAGTGCTTGGATCGATACCTCAGGGGCAGCGCGATATGAAATTCCATTAAGTTTGCCCTCTGGTATTAATGGTCTACAGCCTTCATTAGCATTAAGTTATAACAGTTACGGTGGCAATGGCTCTCTTGGTATGGGGTGGGGGCTATCAGGGCATCCTGCAATACAAAGGTGTAATGCGAATATAGCTGAAGATGGGAAGATCCAAGGTGTTGATTTTAGTAATGATTTGTTTTGTCTTAATGGACAGAAATTAATTTCTATTTCAGGAAGTTACGGTGGTAATGGCACCCAATATAAAACAGATATAGATGAATTTGAGAAAGTTTTCTCACATGGTGGTACAACGAATAACCCTGATTATTGGCAAGTGATCACTAAATCTGGTGAGCATTACTTTTATGGACAAACGTCGGATAGTAAATTAGTAGCTAATACCCAAAGTAAAACCTTGATTTGGTCAGTCAGTAGTCGTCAAGATGTGGCTGAGAATGTTATTGCTTATACCTATACCACAACGGCATCTAAAGGCATTCAACGGCCAAAAACCATTACCTATGGTGGAACTAAGGCTTCTCCAGCAACCACAATTACTTTCACTTACCGCGGAAGGTCTGATTCATCCGTTCAATACTTTGCTGGGCAACCTCTAACAGAAGATCAGCGTTTAATTAGTGTGAATATCGCTAATACGGCAGCCTCTAAGTTGAGTTATAGCTATCAGCTAAGTTATGAAGAAAGCCAAGGTACGGCCAAGTCATTATTATCTGATGTGAAGTTGTGTGGCAATAATGACTGTGTCTATCCGTTAAGTTTTACTTATCAGGATGAAACTTTAAGCAAGTTATCTACATTGAATAATGTGAGCTCAGCGAGCTTATCAATAGGTAAGTTCAAAGGCGTCAAGGGGAGCGAGTATTCTGATGCCAACTTCCTTAGTATTGATGCGAATGCTGATGGTTATTCAGATATTATTAGAGTGGCTGATGCTGCTCCAACAGGTCTTAGTAAGCCAGGTAGAACGGTAAGTGTATACATAAACCAAAAAGATGGATCTTATAAGGCAAAGTCGGATTTCAATGTTACTGTTGAAAACCATAATTTTTATACATTCGATGTGAATGGTGATGGTTTAGAGGATTTTGTTGATATTGAGCAAAAAAATAGCTCAACTAGCGATGTTTTTTCTGCTTGGTTAAGTAAAGGTGATAGCACTTTTACAAAGCAAGCGAGTGTTGCTTTTGGTAATACTAGTAATGGTGAAGAAAACGGTAAACGTTACCAAATCATGGACATGAATGGTGATACCTTACCGGATCTAGTTAAAATATATAAATCTGGATCAACTGCCTATGCTCAAACCTGTATAAATGATGGCGATGGTAGTATTGGTAGCTGTTCTACTACAAATTTAGGAAGTTGGAGTCAAATTGGTGCGGCTTTGACATCTAAAATTCTACCTATGGATACCAATGGAGATAACCAGCAAGATCTGGTTGCCATTTATCGTTCTGGTAATAACGCCTATGCTAATATTTGGTCAAATAATGGCAGCTTAGGTTTTACAAAAGTGTTAAGTGCCAAGTCAATCGGCTCTTGGAGTAGCGCGCTTTCTAATACGCCTACTTTTTTAACTTTAGACGTGAATGCTGATGGCCTTTCAGATATCGTTAAAATTAAAAATAGCAGTAATAAAACTTACAGTGAATCTTGGTTAAATACTGACTTAAATAATTTTGTGTCAGGTGCGACAACGCAAATTAGCTCAGCCTGGTTCTCACCTGCCTCTACTACACCGAGTAACTTTAGTGTCCTTGATGTCAACTTTGACGGTTCAAAAGACTTGGTTCATATCTATAAGTCGGGGACTTACTCATACTCTGTGAGTTTGATCAATAATGATAAAGGCGGTTTTTATGAAGCTAACCGTAAACAATTAAGTCAAAATTACAGCAGTGACAGTCAGGGGCGAAATTACCTGACAATGGATGTTAATGCGGATGGTACAGCTGATTTGGTAGAAGTTTATCAAGCGTCTACCTCAAATACAGCTAACGCCAATATCGCTAACTGGGTCGTTTCAGGAAGTCCTTTCCAAGATAAGTTAGTTCAAGTCGATAACCTCTACGGCACCGCTAATAAATTCAACTATGGCTTGAGCTCAGATAGAAGCCTTTATCGTTTTGATGATTCAAATTGGCCAACAAATCAAACAGATAAGATCAATATTTCATTTGCAAGTTATCCATTAGCATCATCAATTGAACTAGATAATGGTCAAGGGGGCTTTGATACTCTTGCTTATCGCTATTACGATCAGAAAAATCACACCCAAGGTTTAGGTGGCTTAGGGTATGCTAAGGTACAAGAATTCGATTTAAGCAATGAAACTGCTGAAGTCATGCATTACTCTCAGGCTTGGAAAGGTCGCTTAAATGGTACACTTGAAAAGTTAGAAACCTGTAGTCTAGCCCCAGACTTTAGCTTAGCAAGTTATTCGGGTAATGATTATTGCGCTGATAATACCAGTGGTTTGTTAGAGCGTGAAACCTATGCTTGGCAGTCACATCATATAAGTGGCGAAGCGAGCAAACAATCAAGTTGTACCGCGGGTAATTGTAACGAGGCAACACCAGGTTCAGTAAGTTATTCGGTAGTTAAAACCAAGAGTCTGTTCGAAAGCTATGGCACAAATCAGGAGCTTATCAAAGCGAAAAGCCTTGATTATACCTATGATGATTATGCCAATATCACCCAACTGGTGACACGTTCGGGTACCAGTGTGTCAGGGATGAGTGTTAGCAATGTCGATGTCACAGAAACCAATACTTATGACTATGATGGCGGCTTGTCAGGTGACGGGATTTGGTTAACTAGTCGAAATGTCAGTCAAATAACCGGCCCAGCCATCCAGTCTGTTTCTAATATCACTGAATACAATTACACCGCAGAAGGTTTATTGTCTAAGCAAACAGCTGAACCCGGTACTGACCTTGAAATCATTACCAGCTATCTAGACTTTGACAGAGGACTTCCTCGCTCTATTATCACAAATTGGAAGTCCAATCAGCTCAACGCTAGTTTGGCGAAAACACAATCCATTGTGACTTATGAATATGATGCTAATGGTGCAGTGAGCTCAAGCTGGAACGCGCTTGATCACGGTGAAAGCTTTCAAGAGCACCCCGTTTATTCGGTGCTTGAATCCTATACCGATGCGAATGGGCAAACGACTACTATTGAGGTTGATATACTCGGAAGACAACTCAGCATTAATGCGCCTCAGTCTAGCTCAAGCTTTACCTATGCAAAATGTAGTAATGATTGTGCAACGAATGAAGTCAGTTATGTATTAAAAACCACCACTGAGAATCCTTCAGAACGCTCCTACTTTGATTCTTTAGGTCGTACCTTAAGAAGTGGTGTGCAAGTCATGGGGGGCGCTTGGTCTCAAACCTTAGCCAGTTATAATGCTAAAGGACAGCTGGCGTCGGTTTCGGAGCCTTATTTTAATGAACCTAGTCATTATACGACCTACCTTTATGATGCCAGAGGCCGCTCTACTCAAGTGAATAAACCGGGTGGTCGATACTCGAGCTTTACTTACTCAGGGCTTGAGCAGGAAAAAATAGAGCATTTTGATGGTAAATCTCAGAAAACAACTACTAAATCCAATGCGTTTGGCTTGATTGAATACGGCATTGATAATCTTGGTAGTCGGATAGACTATCAATATAACGGCCATGGTCAGCTAGTCAAAACGATCGATACCACTACAGATATGGGCACTAATGAAATCACCATCAGTTACGATGCTTATGGTGCTCGTACACAATTAGTGGACCCTGATAAAGGTACTTGGAATTATACTAACAATGTGTATGGTCAAGTCACCCAAGAGGTGAATGCCAATGGTGAAATAACCACCTTTAACTATGACCTTTTAGGGCGTTTGTTAAGCCGTACCAACAGTGAAGGTACAAGTAACTGGCAATATGATGTGGGTACCATGGCTAAGGGCCAGTTAAATAAGGCCACCCAAGGCGGTTATGCAGAAGAATACAGCTACGATGGTTTTGGTAATCTTGCTAAGAAGTCCGTTGACTTTGGTGATGGTAATACAGCGGATGTTAGCTGGCACTATATTAAGGGCAAGCTGAATACCCAAACCTACCCAGGGGGGTATACGGTCAAGCAAACCTATGATTCAACGGGTTATTTAAAAACCGTACACCGTGAAGATAATGCCAATGATATTCACTGGGAAGCGGTGCAAATGGATGCCCGTGGTAATTTGACCGCCTATGAGCTAGATGGTGGTTTAAAAACTTACCGTGAATATGATGCGGCCACGGGATTTGTTAAATCTATCGATAGTCTTTGGGGGGATATCGCCTATGCCCAACAATCCAGTTATGCCTTTGATAGCCTAGGTAATCTTACATCTCGTAATGATCAGCTGTACATGAGTTCGACAGAGACAGTGGCGAATCAAGATCAAGGACAAACCTTTGAATATGATGCGCTAAATCGTTTGAAGAAGTGGACTACACGAAGTTTTGATGGTGTGGGCACTGCTGGCCAAACTAAAGTAATGGAGTACTTTAATAACGGTAATATTAAATCTAAAGCAGATGTAGGTGATTATGTTTACCAACAGCAAGGTAGTTGTGCCTTACCGTCAGGTCCCCATGCTGTGTCATATATTCAAGGTAAGGGGCAGTTCTGTTATGACGCCAGTGGTAATATGCTTACGGGCGATGGTAAGGCATTTACCTATACTTCCTTTGATAAGCCAAAAACCATCGTAAAAGACGCTGCAAAAACCGAGTTTTTGTATGGTCCTAGTTTAGGGCGTTACAAGCGTACCGATACCGTCACAGGCGAAACGGGTTCTGGTACGCAAAATACCTGGTATCTTGATGGTATTTACGAAAAAGTCGAAGATAAAAATGGCAAAATCATTGAGCGCTTTTTCCTGGGTGACTTTGGCATAATAGAGCGTACCGAAAGTGCGGTTGCAGGGCTTTATTTAGAGCAGACCCGTTATTTCTTGAAAGATCATATTGGCTCGGTATTAGCCATAGTTGAAGGCGGTAGTATGCGTCTTCTACAACAGTTCCATTATGATGTGTGGGGTAAGCGTGAATACGTGAAAACGGGCCTTGGCGTGAATCCTTGGGATAGCTTTGGTCTTTCTGGGCGTTTAGGCTTCACTGGTCATGAGATGCTGGATACGGTAGGTTTGATTCATATGAATGGCCGCGTGTATGACCCTGCGCTTGCGCGATTTGTGAGTGCAGATCCTTTTATTCCCGACCCATATAATACCCAAGCCTTTAACCGTTATGCGTATGTGTATAATAATCCGCTGAGTTTTACTGATCCAGATGGGTTCGAGCCAAGAGGCACTGGTACTGATGGGCATGGTGAGCACCCAGATCATAGAGATAAGCGAGAAAAAAGAGAGAAAAAAGAGAGAGAGCGTAAAGAGTTTAACGATAGACTGACAAAGGCTTATAAACAGAAAGCAGATGCTGAAAAAGAAGCGGCAAGACAGGCAAAAGAGAAAAAAGATAAAGAAAAACGGACAAGTCGTTTTTTAAACTTTATTCAAGGAGCTTTATCTGTTGTTGGGATGATTCCTGCTATTGGTAATGTTGCTGATGTTGTTAATGCTGGAATTTCAGTTGCTAGAGGGCAGCCTAAAGCTGCATTATCTCATATGGCGGCAGCTGTTCCTGGGGCTGGGTTAGCTGTTGGTGCAGGCAGAGCGGCAAATGCTGCTTCAAAAGGGTTGAGTTCGCTGGGGAGGCCAGGGAAAAGTCCGAAACGAACATTAAATAGAGATGGTGGTGTTATACATGTTACAAAAGACGGCGTTGCTATTCCCTCTGGGTCAAAGCATAAAATACCAGATAATTATGTCCAAAATCCACACCGATCAGGTAATTACGGTGAGATTGTGAACGGCAAATATAAAGAGCGTTTAAGGATTGATCCTGCTACACCGCCAGGGCAGAAAGGGCCTAATTATTCTCATTATCATAAAAATAGTAAAGGGAAGCATTATAGCCCAAAAGATGGTGACTCAGATCCAGGATTTTAATTATGAATTATATTAAAAAGTTCAATAGCTTAATGTGGCATGATGCTAAATTATTAAATATAGAAATTGATAGAAGTAATCCTGGCGAATTAGATATTATCAGAGCCCATATAAAGTGGCCTAATGATGTAGAGGAATATTTAGTTTTTAGAGATTGTTATTTTGCTGATTTTAAAATGAATTTTGGTGTGATTTCTGAGGAAACTATTTTTGATGCAATTTGTAGCGATAATGATCCTCAAATTTTAGCTGTTCAAGAAAAGTGGGCTCCCTTAGGTGTAGAGTTGAATAAATTATTGAGTTATAAAATAAATACAAACTCTACAAATAGCATCTTAAAAATTTATGCTCTTTTATTTGAAGTCGAATAATTTAAATGAGACACTCATAGTTATTCATAGACACCCACCTTTAATTTGACCAACTTCTCTTCGTGATCTAGTTTTAATTTAGATTACTTTTTGGAGTTGGTTTAATTGTTAATAGACACCCATCTTTAATTTGACCAACTTCTTTTCGTGATCTAATTTTAATTTAGATTACTTTTTGGAGTTGGTTGATATGCCTAGAGCAAGAAAAACCCTCATCAGTCTCGAAACTCTTTTCTAGTTAATTCCTTATTACCATTGTATTTCCCGTTGCGTGAGGAAGGCTTACTTATGTGAAAGCAATAAATCCACGGGTCAAAGTTATACTCATATAGATACCCATCTTTAATTTGTTAACACGCTATATTAATTCGTCAAAAATCCAATAAAACACTGGTTAATACTTCTTGCTTGGCATTAATGTTATCTTTTTCTCTTCTATGTTCGAATTTTATTTTCATTTATAAATGAAGTGAACTGTGATTAGGTTGTGTGATAGTATTTTTATAATGCTTGTCTAATTAATATATTATTTTACGAATGTTATATTTTTCTTGAGTTTTAATTGTTATTAAATGAGGTTGTATGAAATTAATTTTGGTTTTTCTATCTTTTTTTGTTCCATTTACTGCGTTTGCTGCTAAGGATGTCGCAATTAGTAAGGTTGAGTTTGTTTATCAGCTTGATAGTGATTCTACTGTTTTTGAGTTTAAGTCTAATGTTACTCATAGTTGTGGTGGTTCTGTCTATAAAGTAAAAAGTCCAAATGACGGGGTTGCAAATCGTAAATTTACTATGGTGCTAACAGCCTTTGTTGCTAATAAAAATTTAGCTTTTCATGATACTGGCGTGTGTGATGGCAGTCGTTCTATTGCCGCTTGGGTAAGGATAACGCACTAAAAATCTATCAAGCAGATTTGCCACTTATAAAATGATTTATTAAGTTTTTTAGTTGTTTTTCAAGATTTATTAACTGATTTGTTACTTATGAAGGCGTTTAATTAGCGCTTTTTTATAATGTATAGTAAGAATATTGTCTAGGGTTTTGGTTAAGCACGATTGTTAAATTGAGAACTATAAAATTACCAAGGAGGGTATAAAAATGAAAAAAACTATTCTAATGATTCTTTCAATGGCTCTATTTTCATCTTTCATATTAGCTAAAGATTTAGTTGAAGCTGAAAGCACAAAGATTATTAAATTATCCGCTTATTCTGATATAGGAAATGGGGATATCTTAATAACTGTAAATAATCCTCCAATTGGATGTGAAAGAGGCTTTTGGGTAAATGGAAATGCAGCAGGTGCTCAGCATACTCTTTCCTTACTCTTAGCTGCAAAAGCAATGAATGCGCAAGTATCTATTAATGGTGATAAGGATAATATTTGGAGTCATACCAGTGCTGGCGGCGTGTGTCACTTGTTTAATATAGATATTCTTTAAGTCTAATTTTTTAACTAAGTGTTAGTTTTTTAGCATTATTTAACCTAGAGTATGCTGGTTCTATTTTATAAATGACGACTAAAATTAATTATTTTCGTAGCTACACTAACTCTGATTATGCAAAATTGATATACAGGTTTATTTAGACACTAATTTTATTATACTGTTAATTGAAAAGGACCTAAGAAAAGGTGTTTTATTCATTTTTGAATATTTTTAATATAAGTTTTCCTGGTGAGTATAAGTGTTATAGGTTTTATAGATGTGAAAGGAGAGTATTAAATGATTTGGTGTCTTATGATAATTTAAAATAACCAACTTTCTAAAATAAAGTCGAAGTTGTTTGTTGAAAAGTGTATTTTTAGGTGTTGTTTTCGCATTTTGGCTTTTAAAGTTAGTGGTGTTTAAGGGACTTATAATAATTTAGGTCTAAATTTATTCAAGGAGTTTAAGTTATGGAGACTGGTTTTTATCAGTGGTGGTTATCTGGATTTAACAAAATATGTTTTTTTACTCTATTTTTTTCATCTTTGTTTTTTTCGTCTCAAAGTCTCGCTTGGACTGGTACTGGCGAAATAACTGAAGTTTATTCTCATGATGGACTTCATATTATCAATACGACTATTAATGGTACTCCATGTTCTCGACAATTTTATTGGCCTACATCTGATCCAGATGCCAAAGATATGTTTACATTAGCATTAGCTGCTTTTATGGGGGGTAAAACAATAAGTGTTCATTACTCAAGTTTGAGCTGTAATGCAGGTATAGGCAATGCTGTATTGATTACGCATTTAAAAATCATTAAATAATACTTAAAGAAAGGTCTGTGTTGTTTTAATAGGGTCACTTTAAACGACCCTATTGTAAATAATGTTAAGGTACTCATCTTCAAAATCAATCTCAAAAAAACCAGTTATTATTAAAAAATAACCCTTATTTTTATGACATAGCTTTATTGCGCTGCTGCTTAACTATCATTTAAATTTTAAAAAAACTGAATGTTAAGTGCTTTGTTAGATAAAAAACTATAATCACTTAAATTTTTTTGATGTTACTCGAACTCCCTTTGTAGTTTGAGATAGTATTATTCAAGAAAGTAACTCTATTAGAACTTTGAGATGGTATAAATACATCTCTTCCTCATAACGTGACAATATCTATTGTTTAAACTTACCTTGACCATTTTTCACTGATTATTTAACAAAATAATTTCCTGCTTACAGTGTTTGATTGTAACCATTAATGTCTAATTTACAGTGTAAAGTCAATTAAACCATTGATGTGTAGTCAAATGTATTGAATTAATTTTCGAATTTGGTTATTTTCACAAGGATGGTGTTTAATTGCCATTCTTTTCATTGTTATTACATATGTAATTGGATTCTAGGGATAGAGCTTTATGTTACGTCAATTATATCTTTCTTTTGTCATGATTTTCTTTGTCGCATTTTCATCTTTTGCTACAGCGGCTTGGGCGCAGGGTGATTATGTTTTGTATGAGGGAGATTATAATGGCGATGGTCGGCAAGATCTCATTCTCTACCCACATAAATTTATTTTAATTTCAGGTGACGTTAATGTGCCCTTTTTTATTGACTCGGGCGCGCAGGCCATTGTTTTGCAAAAAAATGCAAATGGCAGTTATACATATATTTCACCGGCAAATATGACCACCCTTAAATCACTATGGAAATCTTCTAATCTCACTATAAGTTCTTATAATTTGCTATATGGTGATTTAGATGGAGACTCTATAGCTGATATTGTTTTACAACCAGCAAGTGATTTGGCTAGTTTACATGTTATTAAATCGTCTGATGCGAGTGTTGCAAGCTTTTATATCTCTGATTTAGATTACAATTTCATTGGTAGTAATAGTGTCAGTATGAGTATTTCTGGTGGGCAACTTGTTACTAACTCTACCTTGTATGGTACAGCATATATTAAGCTCGACTTTGCTAATAATAGTAGTTCATCTTCAAATGATCAGACTGGATCAGTAATTGGTTTAATTGGATCTGCTGCGGGTATTGATTATTCAGGGGCTGTTCGATATGAAATTCCATTGCGATTACCTTCAGGCATCAATGGTCTGCAGCCAAATTTATCACTTAGTTATAACAGTTATAGTGATAATGGGTTGTTAGGAATAGGCTGGGAAATAAGTGGTCAGCCTGTAATTCGTCGATGTCGTTCAAATAAAGCAGAAGATAATGTTGTTAAAGGTATTTCCTTTGCAAGCTCCGATAAGTTTTGCCTAAATGGAAATAAGTTACTTGCTGTGACAGGAGCTTATGGTGCAAATGGCACTCAATATAAAACTAATATAGACAACTTTGAAAGAATTTATTCTAAGGGAGGTGATATTGGGAACCCTGATTATTGGGAAGTAATTACTAAATCTGGTGAGCGTTACTTTTATGGCCAAACCTCAGACAGTAAGTTAGTTGCTAATGCCCAAAATAAAACCCTGATTTGGTCTATTAGTAGTCGTCAAGATGCGGCTGATAATATGATTAATTATACCTATACCACTATTGCGTCAAAGGGTATTCAACGACCTAAAAGTATTAGTTATGCAGGTACAGTAATTGATTTTAATTTTAGAGGCCGATCTGACTCTACTTCTCAATATTTAGCCGGACAGTTGATTTCTCGTGATCAGCGCTTAACTAGTTTGAATATAACTAATTCAGCGGCTTCTAAAATCAGTTATAGCTATCAGCTAAGTTATGAAGAAAGCCAAGGCACAGAAAGGTCTTTATTATCTGATGTGAAGTTGTGTGGCAATAATGACTGTGTCTATCCGTTAAGCTTTACCTATCAGGATGAATCTTTAGCCAGTCTCACCAGTTTAAATAAATCGGTGATGTCAACTCTAGGTCAGTACAATGGTTTAACATCGAGTGATAAACCTGAGTTCTTATCTTTGGATGCAAATGCTGATGGCTATAGCGATATTATTAAAATACGTAAAACAGGAACAACACGATCAGCTTCCTTATATTTAAATAATAAATCGGGAGGGTATAGCCATAAACAAGACTTCCAACCGAATAATACTGACTCATCTTATTATGTATTTGATGTAAACGGTGATGGTCTTGAAGACTTTGCTGAAATTAAAAAGAGTACGGGTGATAGTAGTAGCACTTTCGTTGCTTGGTTCAGTGATGGACAAGGTACGTTAACAAAGCAAACGAGCGCCGCTTTTGGTAATAGTGGTACCGGTGAGGAAAACGGAAAACGTTACCAAGTCATGGACATGAATGGTGATACCTTACCTGATCTTGTTAAAATATATCAATCAAGCTCAACAGCTTACGCACAAGCCTGTACAAATGCTGGTAACGGTAGCATCGGGAGTTGCTCCACATCAAATTTGGGAAGTTGGAGTCAAATTGGTGAGGCTCTCACTTCTAACATCCTTCCTATGGATACCAATGGAGATGGGCAGCAAGATCTGGTTGCCATTTATCGTTCTGGTGATAACGCCTATGCCAATATTTGGTCAAATAATGGCAGCTTAGGCTTTACAAAAGTATTAAGTGCCAAGTCAATCGGCTCTTGGAGTAGCACGCTTTCTAATACGCCTACTTTTTTAACTTTAGACGTGAATGCTGATGGCCTTTCAGATATCGTTAAAATTAAAAATAGCAGTAATCAAACTTACAGTGAATCTTGGTTAAATACTGACTTAAATGATTTTGTGTCAGGTGCGACAACAAAAATTAGCTCAGCCTGGTTCTCACCTGCCTCTACTACACCGAGTAACTTTAGTGTCCTTGATGTCAACTTTGATGGTTCACAAGATCTAGTACATATTTATAAATCGGGTAATTACTCATATTCTGTCAGTTTAATCAATAACGATAAAGGCGGTTTTTATGAAGCTAACCGTAAGCAGTTAAGTCAAAATTACAGCAGCAACAGTCAGGAACAAAATTACCTGACAATGGACGTTAATCAGGGACGAAATTACCTGACAATGGATGTTAATGCTGATGGCACAGCTGACTTGGTAGAAATTTATCAAGCATCGACCTCAAGTACAGCTAACGCCAATATCGCTAATTGGGTCGTCTCAGGTAGCCCTTATCAAGATAAATTAATACAAGTTAATAATGTTTATGGAACGGTTAATAAATTTAATTATGGTTTGAGCTCAGATAGATCAATTTATAGTCTGGATACAAGTAGTTGGCCAACGGGTGATGTTAGAAGTGTATTTAACAGCTATCCTGTTGCTTATTCTATTGATTCAAATAATGGTTCAGGTGGCTTTAGCTCTTTAGTTTACCGCTTTTATGATCAAAAAGTTCATATTCAGGGGTTAGGTAATCAAGGTTTCGCTAGAGTGCAAACGTTTGATTTAGCTAATGATACAGCTGTTGTAAGCCATTATTCACAAGATTCCTCA
The DNA here is from genome assembly GCF_000153025.1 of Marinomonas sp. MED121. Lineage (GTDB taxonomy): Bacteria > Pseudomonadota > Gammaproteobacteria > Pseudomonadales > Marinomonadaceae > Marinomonas. The sequence continues at coordinate 502,095 of NZ_CH672430.1, read as the reverse complement.
GGCAGGTTAAATGCGTCTTTAGAAAAGAAAGAAACTTGTACAATTCCAAGTGGTTTTAAAATTGATGATTATTCTGGCTTGGATTATTGCGCTGACTTTTCTGAAGGGCTTTTAGAGCGTGAAAGGCATGAGTGGCAATCTAATTATATTTCAGCTGAAGATTTAGTAATTAATACATGTACTTCAGGAAGCTGTAGTGATGTAACGCCAGGTTCGGTAAGTTACTCAATAACAAAGTCTAAGAGCTTATTTGAAAGTTTTGACCTTAATCAAGCGCTAATTAGTGCTACAAGTATTGATTATTCCTATGATAATCATGCAAACCCAGTTGGTATTGTAACTCAATATGGAACCTCTGTTTCAGCATCAGATTTAAGCTTAACTAATGTCGATGTAATTGAAAATAATAGTATTGAATATAATTCTACATTGTCTCTTCAAGGTATTTGGTTAAAGAGTAAAGCGACAACAAGTATTTCTGGTCCTTCGATCCAAACGAGTACGAGTGGGTCTGAGTATGAATATTCAGCAAATGGATTACTTACAAAAACAATAAGTAGACCAGGTAGTCAACAAGAGGTTGTAACCACTTATAGTGAATTTGATCGAGGGTTGCCACGGTCTGTTATTGCCAGCTGGAAAGATAATGATGCGAATGCAAGTCTCTCAAGCTCCCAAGCGATTACGAATTATGAGTATGATGTAAATGGAGCAGTGAGTGATAGCTGGAATGCGCTGGGTCATCATGAAAGCTTCCAAGAGCATCCTGTTTACTCAGTGATTGAGTCTCATACTAACGCTAATGGGCAAACAACAACGACAAGTTTTGATATTTTAGGTCGAAAAATAAGTGTTGAGAGCCCGCAATCAAGTAAGACATTTAAATATGGAAAATGCTCTGGTGAATGTTCAACTAATGAAGTTAGCTATGTATTAACACAAACATCTGAAGCACCATCTGAACGATCATATTTTGACTCATTAGGACGTACCTTAAGAACTGGTAAGCAAATAATGGGGGGGAATTATTCATATATTGCTTCGATTTTTGATTCGAAAGGGCAGCTTTCCTCTGTTTCTGAACCCTATTTGAGTTCTCCAACTCATTTTACTCAATACACTTATGATGCTAGAGGGCGAAATACTAGAATAGATTTGCCTGCTGAGGGGCGTTATACCGAGCTTAACTTTTCGGGACTAAAGCAAACTAATATTGACTATTTTGATGGCAGCTCTCAGAGTGCAACGACTGAACAAAATGCTTTTGGAATGACGATATATAGCATTGATAATTTAGGCAATAGAATAGATTATCAATATAACGGTCGTGGGCAATTGGTCAAATCTATTGATATGGATGCTAATCAAATTCTAATTCAATATGATGATAATGGTGCTCGAACTCAATTAGTTGACCCTGATAAAGGTACTTGGACATTTATTAATAATGCATTGGGCCAAGTTACTAAAGAAATTAATGCAAATGGCCAAGTGACTAGCTTCAATTACGACCTTTTAGGGCGAATGTTATCTCGAGTAAATGAAGAAGGGTCAAGTTATTGGGAATTTGATCAAGCAACAAATGGTGTCGGGCAGATAAGCAAGGTAACACAAGGAAGTTATATAGAAAGCTTAAGCTATGATGGTTTTGGAAATCTTGCTAATAAAAATGTTGAATTTGGTGATGGTAATAGTGCTGAGCTAAGTTGGCATTATATAAAAGGAAAGCTCGATACATTGACTTACCCTGGTGGTTATAAAGTTAAGCAAACTTATGACTCAACAGGTTATTTAAACAGTATTCATAGAGATGATGATGTTAATGATATTCATTGGCAAGCAACGAGTATGGATGCAAGAGGAAAACTAACAGCCTTTGAACTAGATGGTGGATTAAAAACATATCGTGAATACGATGCAGCAACAGGTTTTGCAACATCAATTGAAAGTGCTTGGGGTGGTATTGCCACGGCTCAAAAGTCTAGTTATAAATTCGATGGTCTTGGGAATCTGACATATCGAGATGATCAGATTTTTATGGATTCTAGTACAAGTGAGGCTAATCAAGATCAAGGGCAATCATTTACTTATGATTCTTTAAATCGTCTTAGTACTTGGACAAGTCGTAGTTTTGATGGTATTGGCACCGGTGGCGATATTAAATCAATGTCTTATATGAATAATGGTAACATTCTTTCTAAGGCAGGTATTGGTAGTTATCAATATCAACAACAAGGCAGTTGTGAGTTTGTATCAGGTCCTCATGCAGTTTCATATATAGAGGGCAAAGGTCAATATTGTTACGACATTAGTGGCAACCTTTTAAATGGTGACGGCAGAAGCTTTACTTACACATCTTTTGGTAAGCCAAAGACTATTACTCAATCGGGTACTCAGGTTGAATTATTATATGGTCCAAATTTTAAGCGTTATAAACGTATTGATACGACGACCGAAGGGGAAGAAACGACATGGTATTTAGACGGTCTTTACGAAAAAGTCGAAGGTAATGATGGCGCGTTAATTGAACGTTTTTACCTAGGTAGTTTTGGATTTATTGAAAGAAGTGAAAGTGCTGTTGCAGGGTTATTTTTAGAGCAGACACGTTACTTCTTAAAAGATCACCTAGGCTCAGTTTTAGCAATTGCTGAGGGTGGTAGTATGCGCCTTTTGAAGCAATTTCATTATGATGCCTGGGGTAAACGTGAGTATGTTAAGGTGGCAGGAGATCAAAATGCTTGGGATGCATTTGGTTTATCGGGTCGTTTAGGCTATACCGGCCATGAGATGTTGGATTCGGTTGGCCTTATACACATGAATGGACGTGTTTATGACCCCGAAATAGGCCGCTTTATCAGTGCAGATCCATTTATTCAAGACCCAAATAATAGTCAGTCATATAACCGCTATACCTATGTATATAATAACCCTTTGGCTTTTACTGACCCTAATGGTTACTTTTCTTTTAGTAAAACTTGGAAGAAAATCAAAAAAGCAGTTAAAACGGGAGTAAATAGTATTGTTGAAAGTACGGAAAGTGTTCTTTCAAAAGCCTATACAGAAATTAAAAACTTTGGGACAAAAGAGAATCTCTTGGCAATTGGAGCCATTTATCTAGATAGCATAGGTTGTGCTGGTTATTGTTCTGCCGCTTTATCTGCTCAAACAACGTATAAAAATGGAGGTAATTGGGAGTCTGTAGTCAGGGCCGGTGTGTTTAGCTATGTTACATATCAAATGAATACTGGTTTTAGCCAAGAAAGAATTTCCTATACAAATATTGCGCCTCGTGCCGCGGCACGAGGGAGCATGAATGGAGCTTATGCCACACTTCAAGGGGGGGACTTTAGCGATGGTTTTGAAGCTGGTTTTAAAGCTCAATTCTCAAGTGATGCTATTACTTATTACATACAAGCTCTGAATGATCTAGATGGGTCTGAACCCACGATGCTTCCTGGAACTAAAGGTAGAGACGCAGGGAAAATTAGCTCACCATATCATATTAGAGATACAGGATATAACAATATAGGTATTGGATGGGGGGCTGGTGATCCATTGGGCATTTGGGAAGGTTGGACAAAAGAAGGCAGTACCTTAATGAAGGGACTAAACCTAGTTCCTGGTATGAATTATATGTCGGCTTTTCATGATACTTGGGCTGGTAGCTGGAATATGGGGTCGTGGGGGAGCTCAATTCATTCAAGTATTGGTACAGGTTTTGTAGCTGGGAGTATTATTCCTGCTATGGGGGTCAACTACACCGTTTTTCGTAAGCAAAGAGAAAGTACGGATTATTTAAATTCTTTGTAACTAGTTTATGTTTAAAGCGAGAAAAGGTTAACTTTTCTCGCTTTTTATGAAAAAGAAAATTTTAATAGTAAAAGTTCTCTTAGACATATATGGACGCACCCGTGCCGTCAAGGCCATAGTTATCCAAACCACTTTTAAACATTGCTTTTAAGTGGTTTTGTCTTCTTTCTTATTAACCGTTTTTGATCTTTACCAATCTCGCAAACTTGATGAAGGGTCGAACTAGACATTTTTTCTTAAGGTAAGCCGGCCTGTTATTAGTTCTTATAGACACCCAGCTTTAATTTGCTGGATATCTCATATTAAGCTGAAATTATATTGTTAAGAGTGGATATTATTTTTAATAATGGCTGTCTTATATTAGGGCATAGCGGTAAAGTATGTAGGGTAAATGATTTAGGTTTATAAAAATAAAAAAAATCTTAAATATTTCTTTCTTTGGTATAGTATACGATTTTTTTAAAATTATGTTGATTCCATTCTTGAAATATAAATATATTATATAGGTTTATCTCATGAAAAAAGTTTTTATTATTATTTTGAGTTCTATTGTATCATTAAATTTACATGCAACAACTAATGCTTCTCCAGGGCAGAAATGGTATGGACCCTATACTATTACTAAAGTTGCAAGATACTGGGATGGTGGCGGTCGAGCCACTGTGCATTTTGCTGAAACGCCTACGGACATACCATGTGATATAAACATAAATCAGAAAAAAGCAACTTATTGGGGAGACCCAAATGCTCATGCTTTTGCTGATAGTATGTTCTCTGTTGCAGCGACTGCTAACGCTCAAAATAAGAAGGTATATTTTTTACTAGATAAGTCATGCCATCCGCTATATGGCATGAATCTTCATGGCATAGAAATGGTTTCTAATTAAAACTTTAAAGAGAAAGTTCTCTTAGACACCCAACTTTAATTTGCTGGATATCTCATATTAAGCTGAAATAAATTGTTAAGAGTGGATATTATTTTTAATTTTTTTATAATGGCTGTCTTATATTAGTTTTCACTCCCATCAATGTATTGAATAAGATCGGCATGGAGGTACCCATAATTAAGTGTGGTTCTATGTATTTATGAAACTAAAGGAAATTAAAAGATGAAAAAATCAAATAGAATCAAAGTGTCACTTTTTACTTTTATGTCTGTGTTTTCAACGAGTTCATTTGCAGGATTTTATCAAGGGCCAATTTTATCGATAGGGACAGGTAGTCATTATGATGCGTTATGTGCTTTTGAATCTTGTGCTGTGATTATGGTTGATGAAGTGTATTATCAAGGCCCTAATTGTAGGGCTGAAGACTCTTGGGCCTTTGTAGTTAGAACAGATACTAATTCAGGGAAATCGACTTACTCTCAATTACTTACCGCGTATTCTTCTGGTAAAGAGGTTGTGATAAAGGGTACAGATAGTTGTAGTGGCATTGATTCAATAGAAACCTTGTTATATGCCTATTTTAAATTCAAATAATTTTTTCTTTTTAAAAGAATGCCTGTCTTGTTAAGTATTTTTATGAGTTAGATCTACCATGGGTTAGGCTTGATAGTTATTTAAATAATATCATTTTAATTTTTAACCAGGTTTAAGGGGTGATAGATGAAAAAAATATTTTCTTTTTTATTATTAACAATATCTTTTGAGGTCTTTTCAAGTAGCATTGATGACGCCATTGTTAATGTTGTTCATATTAAACAGTCAAATGGGTATGCTTTGATTAAAACAGATAAAACGCCTGAGAATCAGATATCGTGTGCTGTTAATACCTCTTGGGACTATAGTCTTCCTCTTACTAATGAAATCCAAAAAATGCAGCTTTCAGCTTTATTAACAGCTTACGCATCTAAAGCAAAAGTTAAACTAAGTGGCCTTTCTGCCTGTAATGAGCATAGTGATGTTGAATCACTTGACATGGTAAGACTCCAATAAAAAATTTCACATTTAGTTTAATGCTAAGATTACTTATTATTTTTATCCGATAAAATGATAACGGCGCAATCTTTAATAAAAGTGAGTTTCCTGATTTTTTAAATGGACCTAATCCAAAGTATCATCATGTTAGAGAAGGTATTGTAGGCGTAACAGAAAACGCTATTAAGGCAATGTTATCTGTTGCACTATCTATTTCTATGCTAATAAGAAATAATGTGTTTACTTTGATAAGGGTTCTAATGCTTGTGCTATTAAAGAGTTAGCAATCATTTATTAATAACTTATTTGAACGAAAAAGGATTTTGGTGGGTGTATGAAGAAAATATTTGTTATGTTGTTCTGTTTGTGTAGCTTTTCTGTTTATGCGGGAAATGCTTGGTATTTTGGAAAAGTAACCAAAATATACACACTGGGTTCTGATGGAAGCTTTCAAATTTCTGTTAATAATTCTAGTTTATTATCTAACTGTCTTTATGAGCGCGTTAATTTTAGTGTCACTAATATGGGAGCTGAACGAACCAAAGCTGCTCTATCAATGGCTATGACTGCTTTTGCTTCAGGTAAAGAATGGGGTGTTGTGGTTGATATTGCTAACTCGGGAGAAATTTGTGAGGCTTCCTCTACTGCTAGTCAAGGTGCAGGGGTTCGATAGTTTTTGAATTATAACGATTTCAAATGACAGAAAAAGGCTGTTGTGGCACCAGCTTAAAGTGTTTTTAGCTTTTGGTTAACCAGTGGTTTGAATATGAATACTTCTTTAATTCATTGCAGCATTAGTTCAACATGGCTTTTCATAGATTAAATTCAATAAGAAGTCATGTTGTAAACTTATTTTTCTTGGCTTTAGCCACATCCTATAGCCATCTTCTCCATATATAGTGCTAAAGCCTGATCATCTAATCTTGGTGATTCAGAGAGCGCTTTGTAAACCCCTTCTTGGTCGGCTTTAGGTCGATGTTGTCCCAGTTTTAATTTGCCTTCGAGTTTTGTTATTTCGATTTTAAAGCCGACGATGGCACTAAGTAGTTTGTGTTTGAATTCGTCAGTGACGGGCTCTTTTATCCCTTCTTCATTCGTTTTAAGTAATGAAGGCTTGTAAGTTTTTAATTTATCGTCGATAACACTTAGGGTGTCATCATCATTTAATAAACTTACTTTGCCATAGGCATGGACAGCTGCGTAATTCCAAGTGGGAACGGCAGGGCTGTGGGCGTACCAGGTGGGAGAGATATAAGCATGAGGGCCTGAAAAAATGATCAGAACTTCTGTGCCCTCTAAGCTTTTCCAATGGGGATTAGCTCTGGCCATATGGCTATAAAGAAGGTTTTGCTTTTCATCAAGAAGGAAAGGAAGGTGGGTTCCATTTAAGTTTGTTTCATGTGCTTTTTCATTGTTTTTTGCTGCGGTATCAAAAATTAAAACACCGAAACTGTGGGCTTTAATAAAGGCGTGAATCTGTGCGGTGTCTTCCATGGCGAGGTTTTTCGGGGTGTACATAAAAGTCCTTTTCTTTATGTGTCTAGTTTAAAACTAGGTTTAGTTGAGGGCTTAGTCGTTTAATTTAAGCTGAAAAAAGAGGTTTGCCGGTACGTCACTTTCACTTTGCTTAAAGCCTAATTTTTTGAGTAGGGCAATGGAGGCGAGATTGCTTTCATTAACACCTGCGATGAGAGTGTCTGCAAGGTCTCTTGTTTGAATATGCGCAATTAAATGGCTGACGAGTTCGCTTGCAAAGCCTTTTCCCCAAGACGCCTGTGCAAGTAGATAACCTAGGTGTGCATTCTTCTGTCCTTCATCTGTCTGCTCAAGGTAGATAAAACTAAATCCGATAAGGTGTTGTAATTCAGTTTGATAAACTAAAAATAACAGACTTTCATCTAGCATGCGCTCGAACCAAGTTTGGGCACTTTCTCGTGAATCTATGCCTGAAAAATATGGCGGTAATTGAGACACAACCTCTGGGGTGAGGATCTTGATAATACTGCTATAGATTGCGCCTAAATCTAATATTTCTAACTTAGAATTGGCTTCTAGAACAGTCAGTCTGGGAGTGTTGAGTTTGTGTGGCATAGGTCGCCTTTAGATTAAATACGGGTTATGGAGCAAGATGCATAATGAGTATATATCTTTTGAAGACAATCCTCTTTATCATCTGTGTCGTTTAAAATTATCGGATATAGTCTCCATGCTGGAAATGCTAGCCAACTTTTTGAAGTTTCTAAATTGAAGAATTAGAAGAGCAAGAAGGGTTACACAATGCTTTTGGGCGAACCTTGTATATCGATATTATTATGCAAGCACCTAAGCGTTTTCCTGATGCGGTAAAGCAGGCTATCTTGGCTAATCTAGCGACCTTGCCTAATTGGCGTATTCATCCAAGGTTTCATTTGTTTGAGTCTATTTCTCTGCCTGAGTTAAATAAATGTCTGCTAGGGTGTGAGGCAAGTGGATCAAATGGCGTTCTTTTAAAAGCACCAGATGAAAGCCTTATCAAACAAGGTGTTGATCACTTATTCGAGATGAATATCCCTGTGGTGACCTTGGTAACAGACCTGCCTTATAGCAAACGACTTGCCTATATCGGGATAGATAATCGTGCTGCAGGTCGTACGGCGGCTTATATGTTAAATCGGCTATTGAACAGCAACAAGCGAGCGTGGCAGTGGTATTGAGTCGTCAGGAATTTCGAGGGGAAGAAGAGCGAGAAATAGGTTTTCGAAGTTTGATTCGAGAGTCTTTTTCTTGGATTAATATTGTCGAGATCCGGGGCGGGCAAGGTTTATATCAAGCTGATATCTCAGCTTGAGCAAGATAGCGACATAAATTGTGTTTACAGTGTGGGTGGTGGTAACCAAGCTATTTTAGATGCGTTTGGTGCCTTATCTCGCCCAATTGATGTTTTTATTGGCCACGACCTTGACCAAGAAAATAGGGCTCTACTGATGTCTCATAAATTGGATTTGATCATAGATCATGATTTAGAAGAGGATGTGAGACGGGCTTTTAGCCACATACTCATGTTTCAAAAAGTGATCCCTAAAGCCAGTTTACCCGAGAGTAAAATCAATATAGTGACACCTTATAATTTGTAGACATCAATGATTTGCTTACATTTTTATGTATTTCAATGAAGGGCATTAGAAATGTATTGTAGTTACTTGATATTACCCTTAGTAATCGTCATGCTTTGATTTTAATAAAAAAGTGGATTGTTATGTTGGTTGAAAAAATTGCAACACGTTTCTCTGATACGGATGGTCTAGGGCATATTAATAACACCATGCTCCCTATTTGGTTTGAGGGGGCAAGAAACCCTATTTTTCAAATATTTACACCGGATTTATCACTTAAAAAATGGCATTTAATTTTGGCGAAATTTGATGTTGAATTCCATGGTGAGCTTTTTTATGGACAAGAGATTGAGCTTAGAACAGGTGTGTCTCGTATCGGTTCTAGTTCCTTTGATGTGTATCAAGAAGCTTGGCAGGGCGGGCGAAAATGTGCGTCAGGTACCGCTGTCCATGTTCATTTTGATCATGAAAATAAATCTTCTTTAGCTTTAACGGATGAGCTTAAAGACCGACTGTTGAGCCACCCTTTTAATAAGGCTCAATTTAATAAAGCACAGTTTAATAAGACACAATAGCGCGACTAAATAATCTTATCTGGTGCTACCAACAAAGGGTTATGTACAAAGAGCTTCTGTGCTCTGGTTTTCTAGAGTCTGTGCTTCTGGGCTCTACGCTTCTAGACATTGTGCTTCTAAAAAGTACGGCTAAGATGGTAAACCGTTTCAATGGGTTTAGTGTTTTCTATGAAGCAAAAAAAAGCCCCGCAGTAAGTACTGCAGGGCTAAAAACTAGAGAGTAACGCAATCTAAGGTAAGTATTACGCTAGATTACTTTACTGGGCCGCGATTAAACGGCTTTCTGACTTAGTGAGGTGCTTTCAATTACCTCATTAAGATGCAGCCAAGTTTCGACAACGGTATCTGGGTTCAAGGACACACTTTCTATGCCTTGCGCCACTAACCAGTCAGCGAAATCCGGGTGATCTGATGGTCCTTGACCACAGATACCCACGTATTTTCCTTTCTCACGACATGCTTTGATTGCCATTTTAAGCAAGATCTTCACAGCCTCATTTCTTTCGTCGAACTTATCAGCAATCAGACCTGAATCACGGTCTAGACCAAGTGTTAGCTGAGTTAAATCGTTCGAACCAATTGAGAAGCCATCGAAGTATTCTAGGAACTGATCTGCTAACAGTGCATTTGAAGGCAGTTCACACATCATAATAAGTTTCAGGCCATTCTCACCACGTACGAGACCTTGCTCAGCCAGTAGTTCGGTGACTAGGCGTGCTTCGTCTAGGTTACGAACAAATGGAATCATCAGCTGTACATTAGTGAAGCCCATTTCGTTACGTACGCGTTTCATCGCTTCACACTCAAGTGCAAAACAGTCACGGAAAGAGTCATCTATGTAGCGTGCTGCGCCACGAAAGCCCAGCATTGGGTTTTCTTCATCTGGTTCGAACAAAGGACCACCAACAAGGTTGTGGTACTCATTTGATTTAAAGTCAGATAAACGGACAATGACTGGTTTGTTCGCAAAAGAGCAAGCAAGTGTGGCAACACCTTCTACTAATTTGTCGATGTAGAAATCAACTGGTGATGCGTAGCCTGCAATGCGTTCTGAAATTTCTTCTTTCAAGCTAGCGTCTAGGCTATCAAAGTTAAGCAGTGCTTTCGGGTGAATACCAATCATGCGGTTGATGATGAATTCTAGGCGGGCTAAGCCGATACCTTCGTTTGGCAGCATGGCAAAGTCGAATGCACGGTTAGGGTTACCTACGTTCATCATGACTTTCACTGGAATGTCGGGCATTTCGCCAACTTCAGAGGTGATGACATCAAAGTCGATGAGACCTTCGTAAACCATACCTAAATCACCTTGTGCACAAGAAACGGTCACTTCTTGACCATCTTTGAGAACGCTGGTGGCATCATTACACCCAACGACCGCAGGAATACCAAGCTCGCGGGCAATGATTGCCGCGTGACAAGTACGGCCACCACGGTTTGTGACAATCGCAGAAGCGCGTTTCATGATAGGTTCCCAATCTGGATCTGTGATGTCAGTTACCAGCACATCGCCGTCTTGAATACGATCCATCTCAGTGATAGATGAAAGCACTTTAACTGTACCAGAGCCTATCTTGTGACCGATAGCGCGGCCATCAGTGATGATCTCGCCTTCATGTTTAAGACGGAATCTTTCCATGCTTTGCGTATTTTCTTGGCTACGTACTGTTTCAGGGCGGGCTTGTACGATATAAAGTTTGCCGTCGATACCATCTTTAGCCCACTCAATGTCCATTGGACGCTGGTAGTGCTCTTCAATGATGCAAGCTTGACGAGCAAGATCTTCAACTTCCTGGTCGCTTAGGGAGAATTCTTTTTGTTTATCTAATGCAACAGGGACGATTTTAACAAACTCGTCAGCGCTGTCGGCATCAGCATATTCCATTTTTTGTGCTTTGCTGCCCAGTGCCTTACGGACAACACTTGGGCGGTTAGCCGCCAATGTTTGCTTGTGCACGAAGAACTCATCAGGGTTAACGGTACCTTGTACAACCATTTCACCTAAGCCGTAAGCTGAGGTGATGAAAACAACGTCATCAAAGCCAGATTCAGTATCCAGGGTGAAAAGAACCCCAGAAGCGCCTATGTCACTGCGTACCATTTTTTGGATGCCCGCAGAGATAGCCACACCTTTGTGTTCAAAGCCTTGGTGAACACGGTATGAGATAGCACGGTCATTGTATAAAGAGGCAAAAACACGCTTGATAGAAAGCTTGATGTCTTCAAGGCCAATAACATTAAGGTAGGTCTCTTGTTGGCCAGCAAAAGAGGCATCAGGTAAATCTTCTGCGGTCGCTGATGAGCGTACAGCGAAAGAGGCTTCAGCATTGTTTTGAGCAAGTACAGCGTAGGCGTCTTCAATTTCTTTGTTGAACTCGTCAGAAAACTCTTCTGTTTCTACCCATTCACGAATCAGTTTGCCTGCTTCTGCTAAGGCATGGACATCATCAACATCTAGGGTGTCTAATAAATCATGAATGCGTTTGTTAAGGCCACTTTGCTCTAGGAAAGTTTGATAAGCATAGGAAGTGGTTGCGAAGCCGTTTGGAACTTGAATGCCAAGTTCAGTTAGATTGGAAATCATTTCGCCTAGAGAGGCGTTTTTGCCACCCACAGTACCGACATCGTCAATACCTAAATCTTTAAACCACTTAATGAAATTGCTCACCTGTATCACTCCTAAGTGCGATTTTTATTCGTTATTTTTTTGTCTGTTCTTACGAACAGTTTTTCTCGTGCTTGCGTCTTGAGCTTTGATTTTCAAAGTGTGATTACATGCTTATCTGTATTCTCGTGCGCCATTTGCTGATTTGCATTTGGGCTTGCCACCTTTACTCATTGAGCTCATTGTATGTAGCGAATGGGTAATCGACAAAATTGAATATTCGATGTGGTTTTATTTCAAACGGAAAAAACTATGTCGTTACATAACAACATAATTGCCAGTTTGGCCCATTAAAATGTGACAATTTAACAACGACTTGGAGAAAAAAATGAAGGTGTATTTTGTATCTGATGGGACAGCAATTACTGCAGAAGTGTTCGGCTCTGCCATGCTGTCTTTTTTTGATGTGAAGATAGATACCAAGAGTGTGCCATTTCTAACCACAGTGGATAAGGCGCTGGGTTTTTGTCAGCAGCTTGAAGAGGATGCTAAATCAGGGGATGTTCCCTTAGTGTTTTACACTATTTCTGATCATATTATTCGGGACAAAATTCAATCGTCATGTGGTCATTGTTATAATCTTTTTGGTGACTTACTTTCACCTATCGAAAAAGCCCTAGGAGTACCTGCAAGGCCGACGGCTCAAAAGGCTCATGGTATTAAAGAAGGGGTCTACGATGGCCGTATAGATGCAATTAACTATGCTTTGGCTAACGACGATGGCTGTTCTGTGAAAAATTTAGAAGAGGCGCATATCATACTTTTGGGGGTCTCTCGTTCCGGTAAAACACCTACCAGTTTATATCTTGCCATGCAGTATGGTATTAAAGCGGCTAACTATCCTTTGAATGAAGATGATTTTGAAGCAAATGGTTTGCCTAAAGTGTTGAAACCGCACAAAAAACGTCTCTATGGTTTAACGATAGATGCGAATCGATTGCATGAAATTCGAACAGGTCGAATGGCGCAAAGTAAATATGCTTCGTTAAAACAATGCCGTTATGAGGTGGCTGAAGTTGAGGCAGTTTATCGTCAAGAACGGATTCAGTATGTCGATTCAACCCATTTATCTGTGGAAGAAATTTCCACCAAAGTGATGCAGGATATGGAATTAGAGCGTCACAGGGCTTAAAAAATCAACGTCAACCTATCTAAAAAATCGATAGGTTGACGTTTTTAGTGATATTTTTATTAAATTTAATTGGAATAATGGGTTTTATCGGTCGCTTTTTCCGTTTTCTATTTCATATTTCGAAGAGAATTTCGTATTTGAGTCCTGTTTTGTTGTGGAATTACCATTCAAACGAATAAATCGATCGATTAAAAAAGCAACTTTTTTTAACTTCCGACCTAAAAATTGTCATCTTGGGTATCTAGTATTTTGTTACTTCATTTAAGAAGCGCTGGAATAAAGTAAGACTCGGCAAAAACTTCTATCTGTGCTTGTCTCACTGCTCTATAATAAGCGGGCGTTCGAATTAGCTCATTTATAGCTAACAATATGATAACGCTTAACATCGGGTTGTTTGACAATGTGATGTGCAAGGCTCACCTAACTCTGTGCCATCAAATTGATCAACTCAAGGAATATCAACGTTGACTAAAAAAACCAACAAAGAACAAAATACTATCGATCCTTTTAAAGCGCGTGAAGCGTCCAAATATGAAAACCCCGTCCCCAGCCGAGAATATATTCTTGAATTTCTTGCCTCACAAGATAACGCGTTTTCCCATCCTGCTTTATGTGAACAATTTAATTTAACTGGGGAAGATGAAATAGAAGCATTACGTCGCCGCTTAATTGCCATGGCGCGTGATCATCAAGCAAGCTGCATTAATAACGAATATGCCCCCCTTGCCCAAGACGATTTTTATGAAGGCTATATACAAGGCAATAAAGAAGGTCATGGCTTTCTATTGCGTGAGGATGCAGATGACGTTTTCATTTCTGCTCGTCAAATGCAGCTGGTTATGGATGGAGATAAAGCCCGTGTTCGTTTATCTGGTCGTACTGTGCGAGGACGACTTGACGGTGTGATCGTCGAAGTACTTGAACATAAGCATGCTCGTTTAGTAGGTCGCTATTACAAAGAAAGCCAAGCTGAATTTGTGACACCAGAAAACCCACGTCTTGCTCAGGATATTCTGCTCGCAAAAGATACAGGTTTACACCCTGAACATGGGCAGTATGTGGTCATTGAAATGACGGAGTATGCTGATAAACGTAATGCTGCAAAAGGTGTAATCACTCAAATTTTGGGTGACTTTATGGCTCCTGGGCTTGAAATTGATGTGGCCTTGCATAGATACGAGGTCCCCCATGAATGGCCCGATGCGGTTATCAAGCAAGTTAAGAAAATCGGCGTAGAAGTCGCAGAAGAAGACAAAATTAATCGTGTTGATTTAAGAGATCGACCTTTCGTCACTATTGATGGTGAAGATGCTCGTGATTTTGATGATGCGGTAATGTGTGAGAAAACACCGGGTGGATGGAAGCTTTATGTGGCCATTGCCGATGTCTCTCACTATGTTAAAAAAGGCAGTGCATTGGATGCCGAAGCGATCGTTAGGGGGAACTCGGTTTACTTCCCTGGTCGTGTGATTCCTATGTTGCCAGAAGCCTTATCAAATGGGCTTTGCTCTTTAAACCCTGATGTTGACCGTTTAGCCATGGTGGCTGAAATCTCGTTAACGTCACGCGGTAAAATGCGCAGTTATAAGTTTTACGAAGGCCTGATCCGTTCTCATGCCCGTTTGACCTATACCAAGGTTGCGCAAATGATCGCTGAACCAGTCGACGGTGAGCGTGAACCTCAGGCCCAAGCATTAAGAGAAAGGTATGCCGGTATTATTTCTCATATTGATGACCTTGCTGGGCTTTATCAGGTTTTGCGCCAAGCACGTGATGAACGAGGTGCGCTTGAGTTTGATACGGTTGAAACCCGTATGGTGTTTGATCAGTTTTCTAAAATTGATCAAATCGTGCCAGTTGAAAGAAACGATGCTCATAAGCTTATAGAAGAGTGCATGCTGTGTGCTAACGTTGCGACGGCAGAATTCTTGTTAAAATCTGGCTTACCTGCCTTATTCCGTATTCATGAAGGGCCAAAAGAAGAAAAGCTGATTGCCTTGCGTGATTATCTGTCTGTTTTAGGTTTGTCTATTGGTGGTGGTTTAAAACCGACTCCCGATGATTATGCTGCCTTATCAGCTGATGTACAGGGTCGCTCGGATGCGAGAAGTATTCAGACTATGATTCTTCGTTCCATGAGCCAAGCCGTTTATTCGCCAGATAATTTAGGTCACTTTGGCTTAAATTATGACGCTTATACTCACTTTACTTCGCCGATTCGCCGTTATCCAGATTTATTGGTCCACAGAGCCATTCGTTATTTAATCCGAGGTGAGGGGCGTCCTAAGTTACGCCAAGCGGTTCGTGTTGCTGGCAGTGAAGAGTTAAAAGCGAAAAAAATCTATGGTTATGATGAAGCGGATATGGATGGCTTTGGTGAGTCTTGTTCTATATCAGAACGTCGCGCCGATGAGGCAACCCGTGATGTTGAAGCTTGGTTAAAATGTCAGTATGTAGAGCAACATCTAGGTGAAGAATTTGACGGTGTCATTACTGCCGTTACACCTTTTGGTATTTTTGTTGAATTACAAAACCTGTTTGTTGATGGTCTAGTGCATATTTCTGCTTTAGGTAATGACTATTTCCATCATGATCCTGAAATGCAGGTTATTGTGGGTGAACGTACTGCCAAAGTGTTCCGTCTTGGGGATAAACTCAAGGTTAGCGTGGCCCAAGTTAATCTTGAGCAGCGTAAAATTGACCTTGCCATTTTGAGTGAGAAGAAAGCACCTAGAGCCCCTAAGGCTAAAAAGTCTGAATTAACCGAACTTGAAATGCAGCTGGCACAATTACCGCCGATGGAGCTTGGTGCCCCGAGTCGCCCTAAAGCGAAAGAAAAGCTAGAGCAAGAAATAAAGGCTGATGATGCAAACGCTGATAAATCGGGTCACGAGACGAAGAAAAAACGTGCTCGCAAAAAGCCTGTTTCTAAGGGAAAGCGAATTCGTCAGAAAAAAACAGATTCGGCTAACAAACCCGCTAAGCCTGCTAAAAAGCCTAAAAGTGCTGCCGCTAAGAAAATAAGCGCGATTAAAAAAGCCAAGAAAAAAGGAAAAAAGAGCAATGCTAAAGCACGTGCTCAAGATTAAGGTGAGTCGCTAACCTTTACTTGATATCTACTGGCTAATCAAATGTCAGTAGATTTTCTAACTATTACCTTTGAGTTGAAAAAGATCACTATGTCAGATTTAGAATGGGTATACGGTATTCATGCCGTTGAAAACTTATTATTACAACAGCCTGAAAGAATTAAAGAGATTCGATTCCAAGAAGGTCGAGATGATAAAAAGATTAAACGTCTTTTAAACTTGTGTCGTGAAAATGGCATAAAAGCCAATGTGGTAGCTAGGCGTGAAATTGATCAGCTTTTTAAAGCTAGCCAAGAACGTGTTGTGCACCAAGGTGTGGCCGCATTTGCCAAGATGACACGTTCTCAAGATGAAGCTGATTTGTATAAATTGGTTGAAAACCTAGATGAACCACCTCTGATTATTATCCTAGACGGCATTACTGATCCCCATAACTTAGGGGCTTGTCTGCGAAGTGCCGATGCGGCGGGCGCTCACGCCTTGGTTATGCCAAAAGATAAATCAGCACCGTTAAATGCGACCGTGAGCAAGGTTGCATGTGGGGCAGCAGAAAGTATGCCTGTTTATGCTGTGACTAATCTTGCTCGAACAATGAAGAAGTTACAGGATAAAGGGGTATGGATTTTCGGCACTGCAGGTGAAGCAAGCCAAACTATCTATGAGCAAGACCTAACTATTCCTTCTGCCATTGTTATGGGCGCTGAGGGGGATGGCATGCGTAGGCTGACCCGTGAACAATGTGATTATCTGGTGAAATTACCTATGGCTGGGGTGGTCTCTAGTCTAAATGTCTCAGTGGCAACCGGTATTTGTTTATATGAAGCAGTACGTCAGCGTATCGTTAAAAAAGCCTAATTGTTAGGAAAATAAAATGGCTAATACTCGTTTTAAAATTGCGCCTATCAGTACAGAGATGGACGCCGCGCTACAAGAAAAGATAGACAGTAAAACTAAGCCTTTAGGTGCGCTTGGACAACTTGAAACACTGGCCAAACAATTGGGTCGAATTCAACAAAGTCTTGAACCTGAAATTCAAAAGCCTCATATGATTGTTTTTGCCGCAGACCATGGTGTGGTCGCACAAAATGTGAGCCCTTTTCCACAAGAAGTGACCTACCAAATGGTGCTTAACTTCTTATCGGGCGGGGCGGCCGTTAATGTCTTTTGTCAGCAGCATAAGGTGCCGTTACGTATTGTGGATGTGGGGGTGAAATCTGTATTTGATGATCATCTTCTTCTCTCTAAACGAAAAGTTGCCAATGGCAGTAAAGACTTTACCTTAAAAGCGGCCATGACAGAGTATGAGTTTAAAGCCGCTTTGCAAGTTGGACTGGATGAAGTTGATAGAGCTAAAACGGCAGGCTCTAACTTGCTAATGTTTGGTGAGATGGGAATCGGGAATACTACGACGGCATCTTGTTTAATGTCTTGTCTTACCGACCTTTCGGCAGAGAGCTGTGTTGGACCCGGTACGGGAGCAAGTGAAGAGGGCATTGCACGAAAAGCTAAAGTTATCGAGCAAACGAAGAAACGTTTGAAAGAAGACTACCCAAGAGAGCTTTATCGTAAAACCGTCGCTGAATTAGAGCCTCAATTGATCGCGCAAGAATGTGGTGGATTAGAAATCGTTGCAATGACAGGCGCTATGCTTAGGGCGGCTGAACGTAAGGTTGCTTTTGTGGTTGATGGCTTTATCTGTACTGTGGCCTATTTGCTAGCGCAAAAACTTGATGAGAATGTAAAGGGGTTTGCTATTTTTGCCCATGAGTCTCAAGAAACCGCCCATGCAGCATTGTTAAACTACCTTGATGTAACGCCTTTACTGTCTATGTCATTACGACTTGGTGAAGGCAGTGGCGCCATACTATCCTTACCCTTAATTGAAAGTGCAGCATTATTCTTAAAAAACATGGCCAGCTTTGAAAGCGCAGCAGTAAGCCAAGAAAAAGCTTAAAGAGAGATTAAGGCGGTAACAAGATGAAAGCATGGTTACTTGGTTTAGTAGAGCAGCCTTGGCCGACAAAAGCCATGTTAATCGAAGGCTTTAAGCGTTCCGTTACCACCTATAGCCGCTTGCCACTCAAACATGAGTGGCAAGCGGCTGCTCCCCATGTCCAAGCGGTTACCTTTTTACCGCTAGTCGGCGCCATTATTGCTTTAATCAGCACTTGGCCTTTGTTGTTTGACTTCACAGACTCTCTTTCTGCTTTGCTCATCATAATATCCAGTGTGGCTCTGACGGGGGCGTTTCATGAAGATGGCCTTATGGACAGTCTTGATGGTTTGATTGGTGGTTGGACACAAGAGCAAAGATTAGAAATCATGAAAGACTCAAGACTTGGCAGTTACGCAGCCATTGGTATTTGGTGTGTGTTAACTCTCAAGTGGTTATTACTGACTCAAATTCTAGCTTTGACACAAAGTGCTTTGATGGGCGTACTTCTTTGGTTGTTTGTTCATGCTTTAGCTAGGGTAACCCCTATCCTCATCATGCATAAATTACCTTATGTCTCATTAGGCAAGTCTAAGGCCATATCTATGATTGGTAAGTTAACGCCCCACGAATGGGTTTATGTTGGTGCGCCAATCGCATTACTTTCAAGCTTTATGTTTGCTTGGCACATAGGGACTTTTTTATGTGTATTAATGGGGGTCATTGCCACTCTATTTGGTCGTTATTTAAAGCATAAAATTTCTGGTTTTAATGGGGATACATTGGGGGCCTCTGAACAAATATCTGAATTAGCGCTATTATTCTCGATTCTTATCTATTTTAGCTAATAATGTTAAGCCATTCTTTTTATGCTCCAGCTTGATTACTGTGAGGCTATAGTGAAACTCTTTTTAATACGACACCCTCAACCTGAAATTGAAAAAGGCCTCTGCTATGGCGCCTTAGATTTAGATTTAGCACCTGCTTGGGAAGAGGATGCCACACAATTATCAAACTGGCTTTTTTCTCGAATAAAAGGCCGTTGTGAAAGTTTTCATAGCCCTTTGCAAAGGGCTTCAAAACTGGCTTATTTTTTAAACCCTGAATCTGTGCAGGCCTCTGCATTAAGAGAGCTTGATTTTGGTTTATGGGAAGGGCGTTTGTGGTCAGAAATAGAAAGACAAGAAATTGATGAATGGTCTGAGGATATTGTTCATAGTGCACCCTATCAAGGTGAATCATTATATCAAGTAAAGCACAGAGTCATGGAATGGTGGCAAGCGTTATTAAGTCAGTATCAGGACAATCAAAACCAACCAGATAATCTTATTTTAGTTGCTCATTCCGGTGTGATTAAGGTCTTGGTGAGCCAGTTGTGTGGTTGGCCTTTAGCGCAAAGCCATTTAATTAACCCGGGTATGATGAGTGTGACAGAGCTTTATCTTCATGGTGATTTTGTCCAACTCAACCGTTTAGGTGCAGGGGATTGGCTTTAGGCCTACCTTCGTTTGTTAAGTCGTTAGGACGTTTTTATGTTGTATTATTTGGGCATGTTTGGCATTGCCGCTTTTGCGATTACTGGGGTTATTTCCTCCGGTAAGCGGGACATGGACTTATTTAGCATTATCTTATTGGGCATGGTGGCGTCCTTAGGAGGTGGCACCATTCGTGATGTTATTTTATCCATGGAAACGGTTTATTGGGTAAAAGATACGTCTTACCTTTGGGTTGCGGTGGGGTCATCATGTTTTGCTTTCTTCAGTATTCGTTATATTGCTAATCGCGAAACCCTTTTTAATTATGCGGATGCTTTTGGGTTAGCGCTTTTTACTGTAGTGGCAACCGAGCGTGTGCTTCTTTATCAATTCCCCGATACGATAGCCATTGTAATGGGCGTGATTACAGGGGTTGCAGGTGGCATCATACGAGATGTGATATCCCACAGACCGCCTTTGGTGTTAGGGCGGGAGTTTTATGCCACACCTGCATTTTTAGGAGCGGCTATGGTGGTTGCACTGTCAAAAATTGCACCTGGACATGAATTTAATGCGATTTACAGCGCCGCCTTTATTTTTATACTTAGAATCTTAGCGATTCATAAGGGACTTTATTACCCCAAATGGCTGCTGTATAAAAAAACGATCGATTAGGAAACTAAGATGGCAATTAAGCAAGAAGATGCTGATAAAAGAGAAGCGCGTTTATTAAAGAAAAAAGCGGTGGTTGATGGCCGTATTGCGGCCGCCACAGAAGTGCGTGGCGTGACCATTCTTTTAACGGGTAATGGCAAAGGTAAAAGTTCCAGTGCTTTTGGCACCATGGCAAGGGCGTTAGGGCATGGACAAAGTGCGGCTGTGATTCAATTTATCAAAGGTCGTCTTGAAACCGGTGAACAAATTTTCTTCTCCGGTCATCCACAAGTTTCTTTTAGTGTGATGGGCCATGGCTTTACGTGGGAAACCCGTGATCCAGAATTGGAGCAAAAGGCGGCTGAGCAAGCATGGGCCTTGGCAAAAGAAAAGTTAGCTGATCCTGCTGTCGATTTTGTCTTATTAGATGAAATTACTTATATGTACAAATATGGCTATCTTGAAGTGGAAGACTTGATTGTCGCTTTAGCTAATCGCCCACGTCATCAAAATGTGATGATGACAGGGCGTACTGCGCCAAGAGCTTTATTGGACAGTGTGGATACCCATAGTAAAATAGCCGATGAAAAACATGCCTTTAAAGCGGGTGTGAAGGCTCAAATAGGCATTGAGTGGTAGTTCGAGTCGCCACATACAATACGGCGTTAAATCGTCCCTTTGCAGGGGCGTTAGCGCAAGCTCTAACGCAAGATAAAGAAAACTCAGATTTTCTAGATTCACAAGCTGTTGCTGTCGCTTTAGTCATTCGTTTTAATCGACCTGATATTTTGTTGTTAAATGAGTTTGACTATGATGTCGATAATATTGGGCTTGCTGCGTTTTGTGAAAATTATCTTGAGAACCCCTCTTTACCAGGCTCAGCACTCGCCCCGCCTATTTCTTATGCCTATCGATTTTCAGCACCAGTGAATACTGGATTAGCCTCTGGCCGTGATTTTGATAAAGATGGTATCGCGTCTGATCAAGGTGCAGATGCATTAGGTTTTGGCGACTTTCCTGGTCAATACGGTATGGCTGTCTTATCTCAGCATCCCATTTTGATTGAAAAATTCAGAAGTTTTCAGCATTTTTTATGGTCTAGAATGCCTAGTGCCAAACTGCCTCAACGAAGCTCTGAGCAAGGAGGAGGGTGGTTTGATGAGGCGGATTTAGCTGTTTTGCCTTTATCTTCTAAATCCCATTGGGACCTGCCTATTCAGCTAGAGGATTTAGAATTACATCTTTTATGTTCTCATCCCACGCCTCCTGTGTTTGATGGTGAAGAGCGACGTAATGCTTGTCGTAATCATGATGAGATTCGCTTCTGGCATGACTATATTCAAGGTGAAGATTATATGGAAGACGATGCCGGTTTAGTGGGAGGGCTAGCGAAAAATGCTGAATTTGTTGTCTTAGGGGATTTAAATGCCAGCCTAAAAGAAGGGGATGCTTTTTCTCAAAGCCTTAGGCATTTAATGCAAGGTCTTAATATTAAACATCAGGATCTGCCGACTAGTCTTGGTGGATTCGCCCATTCACCTAAAAAGCCTTGGGCTAAGTGGCATACCGCTAGTTGGCGTTTATGTGCTGATTATGTGCTTTACCCTAATTGGCCTCATTCTCGGTTTAGTATCCATAATCAAGCGGTTTTTTGGCCTAAGAAATCTCACCCAATGAGTGCTTCTGTGCTTCATGCTTCAGATCATAGAATGATTTATCTTGATTTGAAGAAGAAATAATTTTTTTACTTTCCTTTGTACTAATGGTAAAAAGTTCCTGCTTTTAGGTTTAGGGATAACCTCTTTATGTCAGATTCTATTCAAGATAATCAACTTCGACAGCTATTATCTAATCAAATCAATGAAGCTATTTTGATTGTTAAAGCAGATGATGCCCAGTGTTTATATGCATCGCCATTGGCGAGTGAATATTTGCAATTAGCTGATTTGTCTTTAGAAAGTAAAAGTCTATTTGAGATCGATGCCGAGCTAAAGGACTTTGCTCAATGGCAAAGTTATACCAATCACTTAAGGTCAGACACCCAGCATACTCGTCAATCGAGATACTTTAGAAAAGATGGCTCTGAGCTATCGGTAGAAGTGCGAGTTGGTTGGATCACCTATCAAGATACAGACTCTTTATTGTTAACTGTGCGGGATATTTCTGCACGAAAAGACTATGAGCAACGGGTTGTTAACGACGAAATTTTGCGTACCTTTTGCTTGCATGAAGCCCAAGATGGTTACTGGGATTGGAATCTTGTCGAAAACTCTCTTTACTTAAGCCCGCACTGTTATCGTTTAATGGGTATTGAACCCTCTGAGGTCAGTGGCTCTATATTGGATCAATGGTTAGATGTTATTCATCCAAATGATAAAAAAGCCGCATTTGAAACCATAGATAATCATGTCAAAGGCAAAACGGAACGTTTTAAAATTAAGTATCGCCTAAGACAAAAAGAGGGGGGCTATATTTGGGTTCAAGGGCGAGGCGCAACGGTCGCAAGAGATGAAATGGGTTTTCCTACTCGTATTTTAGGGTCGGTTATTGATATTACTGAGTCAGAATCGACCACTCAAACCCTTCTCTGGCATTCACAATATGATGCTTTAACTAAGGTTTACAATCGCAAAAAAGGCTATGAATTTTTCCACGACTACTTACAGTTAGCGCAACAGGCATTTGCTGAAAACAAACCGGGTAACTTTCAGGTAGCCGTGTTAGATATTGATGATTTTAAGCAGGTGAATGATCAGTATGGACACCTTATCGGTGATGCTTTATTGCAACACTTTAGTGAGTTTGTTCAGGGGTATCTTGAGGACAATATGATTCTAGCCCGTTGGGGGGGAGAAGAGTTTGTACTTCTAAGTTATGGCCATAAGGATGATGACTTTATTCTTCGTATAGATCAATTAATCAGAAATTACGCCATTACCAGCTTTAAGCCAGATACTAACAAACCGATTCATACCTCAGTCAGTGTTGGCGTCTGCTGTTTCAAAGATGGCGCAGATACTATTTCATCTTTGTTTAGGGCGGCTGATGCGGCTATGTATAAAGCAAAAGGACAGGGTAAAAATACCCTTTGTATTGCTTAATGTCTTTTGGGTTAAAGGCTTTTGTTGGCAATAAGGTCGAGCTCTTTTTTCTTTGAAAACTGTCTACTATTTTAGACACTTGTTTATTTTTAGATAAAAACAGCGAGCCGTGAAAGATTGTGTAATAACCTCAATTCACTAAAATTCACTGGCCTGAACAAGTTTAGGTTTTCAGTAAGCAGGAGACGTGAAATGACCACAATGACAACAACCCCTTTTAAACATACAACCCTTGAAGATGTGCAAGCTATCTTAATTGGTACCATACTCGCGGCATTAGGTGTAAACCTTTATACCTCGGCAAGTTTGTTGTCAGGTGGCACCGCAGGCTTAGCCTTTCTTGCACAATATGCTTTTCCTTTTAGTTTTGGTGAAGTCTTTTTTGTCATCAATTTGCCTTTTTATTATTTGGCAATTAGACAGATAGGTTGGGAATTCACCCTGAAGACATTTGCTAGCGTATTTCTAGTGTCTTTTTTCGCTGATATTACCCCTAAGTTCATCTCGTTTGATGGGTTGAACCCTATTTACGCGAGTTTGGTGGGTGGCTTTTTGATGGGGGCTGGCTTCTTAATGTTGTTTCGCCATAATGCGAGTCTGGGTGGACTAAATATTCTTGCACGCTATTTGGCTCAAACACGCGGTTACTCTATTGGTAAGTTTCAGATGGTAGTCGATTGCATCATCGTATTTATGGCTGTTTTCGTCGTCGATATTGAAGCCATTTTATTGTCAGTATTAGGTGCAGTGGCATTAAACCTGATTCTTGCAGTAAACCATAAACCGGGGCGATATAGCGGCTTTTAAGCGCTGATTATCTCAATATTCGCTTTCCTAGAATATTCAAATTGCCCATCAGCTGTCATGATGGGCACTTGCCAAACAAATCATTCTTTCTATTTCTTTCTTCATCCTTTCGATAATACCGAGTTAGCGTTTTCTTAGGTATTTATCGTCTTGTCTCTTTGATAAAATAACCTTATTACAAATCTAATTAATTACTAAAGCTGCTTTCTATCAGCTAAGAGTGAACAGGTGTGCCGCATTAGAGAATGACTTTCTTGTTGTGTACATATGCTGTTCTTCATAAGGTTTGGTCTTAGGGCCAAGTCATTAAACGATTTATTTAAGAGTAACTAACTTGCGTTTAGATTATTACTTGGCCCATGCTGCCAACCTGTCTCGAAAAGAAGCCAAAATAGCCATAGCAAAAGGGCGTGTTCTGGTTAATGGAGAGAGCAAACTAAAAGCCAATAGTCCTGTCACTGATTTGTGTGACGTGATATTGGATAAGTCCCCCTTATCATTTCAACAAAATCGTTATTATATGATGTACAAGCCAGCTGGTGTGGTGTGTGCATTACAAGATGATGAGCATGATGTGGTTTTAGATTTACTTCCCCATGAAATTCAAAAAGAGCTTAAAATTGTAGGTCGTCTTGATAAGGACACAACTGGCTTACTTTTATTGACAACAGATGGCCAATGGTTGCATAAAATCACATCGCCTAAGCATGATTGCCCTAAAACCTATTTAGTGGATTTAGCAGATGAGATTACAAAAGACGCAATCGAAGCCTTAGAAAAAGGAGTGTTGTTAAAGGGCGAAATTGATTTAACTAAGCCTGCTAAGGTGGTCTCTCACACTGAAAAGCAAATAAGTTTGACCATCAGTGAAGGCAAATATCATCAAGTAAAGCGTATGTTAGCCGCAGTTGGTAACAAGGTTGAGGCGCTACACAGAACTCAAATAGGGGAAGTGTGTTTAAGCCAAGACATGGCGTTAGGTGAATTTACAGAATTAAGCCCTGAGCAGGTTGCACTGCTAGCTTAATCCTTTTTAGATAGAATTAACGATGAGAGTAGAAGTATGTCTGAAGAATTAAGTGTTGATCAAAGAGTACATTTATTGGCGTCATCTGATGATGAGCGTATGGCTTTTTTTGTTAAGCAAGTGACTCAATCTGAGCAAGTTTGGAGCTTAAGTAACGAAGAAGGCTTTGTGATGGTAGAAACCGATGAAGGTGACTGTGTCATGGTTTGGCCTGATGCTGAGTTTGCAGCACAATGGGCGGTTGATGATTGGGATGATTGCGACCCTGTGTGTGTGCCATTAGCCGAATTTAAGTCAAACTGGTTACCGAGTTTGCAAGCCGATAATATTGATGTGGCGGTTTTCCCTAATATTGAAGATGAGGGTAAGCTAATTAAAGCGGACGCCCTAAGCGAAGCGTTAGCGGGTTAATGATTAAAAGCGCTGCCGCACTGGGCTTTTAATCCTAGTAATTTCTTTCCTTGTTTTATGGCTATTATTATTCTTTATTAAAACAGTGAGTTAAAAAAATTAAATTTTTTTAACTCACGTTGGAACCAAGTTGAATTAGCTCTGTCTATCTTTACTAGATACGTATCAATTGCTGACAATAAACTTACATAAAGAGATAGCCATTATGAAAAACACGTTAAATAAAGCCCTTCTTGCCGGTGCGGCACTTGCTGTAATGACGAGCGCTGTTGAAGCTAAGCCAAATGATCAATTGAAAATTTCACCTGATGCATCCACTAGTGTAAAGCAGAAGTTTGACTCTTGGGTGGCTGGTGATCGTCTTAAAGGTCGTAAGGATCGTTGTTACGGTATTGCCCTTGCAGGCGAAAATGATTGTAAAGCGGGCGCAGGTACTAGTTGTGCAGGTACATCGACCACTGACTTCCAAGGTAATGCATGGACTTATGCGCCTAAAGGTAGCTGTGAATTCATTATGACACCTAACGGTCAAGCATCTAAAAGTGAAATTAAAGCGTAATTAGGATTGCACTTATCTTATGCAAGACTCTCATCTTTTGAGTAAAAAGATGGACTTCTCTGGTGCTGGGATTAATTTAAAACCCCAGCACTATGATGAGGCCATTCAATTATCAGACCTAGAAAATAAGGATGAATCTGTTTGGTTTGAGGTTCATACGGAAAACTATTTTGTAAAAGGTGGCCCAAGGCTTTCTTATTTACAAAAAATCAGAGAAAGATTTCCACTAAGCTTTCATGGCGTGGGTGCTTCTTTAGGTAATCCTTCATTATTAACCCTCCCTCATTTAAAACAAGTTGCTCAGTTAGTTAAACAGTTTGACCCTTTTCTAGTGTCTGAACACGCAACTTGGTCTAGCAGTCAGAGTACTTACTTTGCTGACTTACTGCCTTTACCCAGAACTCAAACCGCTTTAGCGTCTTTGTGCCAAGGGATAGAGCAATATCAAGAGGCGATTGGCAGACCTATCTTAATTGAAAACCCAACCAATTATTTAGACTTTGTTGCTGATATGGATGAAGCTGACTTTCTGATGGAAGCCTTAAAGCGAACGGGGTCAGGCCTATTATTAGATGTGAACAACCTCTATCTCAGCAGTAAAAATACAGGCATGAATCTAGATGCCTATCTGGATGCTCTAGAGGGTGAACGTATTGGAGAAATACATATCGCTGGCTTTGCGATAGATGAAAACTTTCCTGAGCGCTTGCTGATAGATAGTCATGGTTCGCCCGTTGCCGAAGATGTTTGGCAATTATTAGAGCAGGTACTTGCACGTTTTGGTCCTAAGCCAGTACTGCTAGAACGAGATGATAACATTCCTTCATTTGCAGACTTGATGTTTGAGAGAAATAAAGCGCAATCTTATCTTGAGCGAATCCCCTCTAAAAACAACCAAGTTCAGTTAAAGCATCATGAGGTAATCCTTGATTAATCACCAAGATTATATTCAAGCTTTTAGTCACTTTTTACAAAGTGGTGATGATTCAAAATTGAGTCAATTTTTAGCATCTGATGAGAGCACTTCTTTTTTAAAAATCTATCGTAATGGTTTTTATAAAGCCTGTTTAAGTGCTTTGCAAGCAAACTTTGCAAGCTTAACTCTGCTTTTAGGTGAGCAAAAATTTGATCAAATTGCGACTCAATATATTCGCCAGTTTCCACCACGACAATCCACTTTAGTTGCCTATGGTATGGTTGAGAATGCACAGGCAAAGAGTGAAAAGGTAGGCGGCATAGAGGCAGACAAGCTTAATCAAACGGTTGGTTTTACTGAGTTTTTTCAGCAGGCTATGGTGCATTTCGAGTTAGAATCTCTGGATAAAACGATTAACCAGACTTCACTTTTAGATATCGCTCTACTGGATCAAGCTTGGATCAGTACCCTTAATCAGAAGAATGATAACCTCGTGAGTCTTGAGCAAGTGCAAGACTTTCTTGCTAAAGGAGAAGACCTTACTCAATTACCTTTCAAGCTGGCCGATTCTGTTTCTTTTGTTTGTCTTGAGTACGATATTTTTCTTTATTGGCAAAATCTAAAGTTTAATGGGCAAAAGGGAGAAGCGAATTTTTCTGAAAAACAGGAGGTTATTTTATTTTGGCAATATGAAGACTCAGTACAGGCAAAATCCTTATCATCAACAGAGTGGCATTTTTATCGCACATTTTTTGAATCAGGTTCCATGGAGGATGCTTTAAATGCCGCCTCTCAATGGGATGAAAGCTTTGATATATCTGCTTTGTTTGCAGATTTATTAAATGCATCCCTATTAAAATTAGAGGCACAGACATGATAGAAAAACTCAAAGCATTGTATATCTCGTTATTTAGCTTTGTTGAAACCTGGTTAAAAGATATTGTTTTATTCGGGCTGCGTTTTCAGCTTGCCAATGTGTTTTTCTCTTCTGGTTTAGCCAAATGGAATGGTTTTTTTGTGCCGAACCCAGATAATTATGATTTATTTTTGTATGAATTCTTTTGCCCAGACCCCGTAAGGCCAGGTGCTTTATTACTGTGTGACCCCGATACTTTGGAATACCAGGAGGGGTCTTTGATGGTAAGCATGATTGAAAATGCCGCGCTTTTGGCTGGTGTAATGGAAATCCTTTTGCCTCTCCTTTTATTTGTTGGTTTATTTTCTCGCTTTGCAGCTCTTGGCCTAATGGGAATGGTGGCGTTTATTCAGCTTGCAGTCTTCCCTGAATGGGGGCATTGGGTCAATCCTGCTTCTTGGTGGTTTGCTCTAGGTGCCGCTTTGTTAGTGATAGGCCCTGGCCGTCTTTCTATTGATAAGCTCATTGGTTTAGAAAAAAATAAATAGCCCTTTTCTCTAATAGATAAATACCTTATGAGCCTAATCATTCTTGATTGGGCTTTTTTGTTTTAAAGACATAATTTTCTAATTAGAAACAAAAAAACGGCTTAGAACTGTGTTAGCATCGAAGTGAAAGGGGTTAAACATGTCTTATCGGACAGCTTTAAAATAATAGGGAACTGATGCCGAAATGAAAAATAAAAGACTTGAAAATCAACTTAATGACGAGATAAATGCATTTCTCGCTCAGCAACAAAGTTTGATGTTATCCACCATTAATAATGAAGGTTTCCCCCACGCGTCCTATGCGCCTTTTGTGAATCATAATAATGAACTGCTTATCTTTATTAGTCAGTTAGCAGCCCATACTCAGCATTTATTAACCTCAGGTAAAGCGGGCGTACTTATGATTGAGGATGAAGGACAAAGTGAGGATGTGTTTGCAAGAACACGATTAAGCTATCAAATGGAAGTGGAAGCTATTGCAAGAGATGATGCTTTTTGGCCAGAAGGTATTCGACTTTTACGTGACAGGTTAGGGGATAGGATTGATCTTTTAAGCCAGCTAGGGGATTTTGTTTTATTCCGCTTAACCCCAGTGGCTGGGCGCTTTGTCAAAGGTTTTGGTAAAGCCTATGAAATAAGTCCAGGCTCCCTCGTGGCAGAGCTCACTCATATTACTAAGTGATGATAAAAATAAAAAATCTTTAACCAAGTTGATATCGCGCTTGAGTATAAAGTACAGGAGAACAGGATTTAATGAGTAAACGTAAAATCAATCGAGAAGAAGTGAGTTCACGTATCCTACAAGCGGCTGAATATGAATTTGGCTTGTATGGCTATAAAGGTGCTAGCTTACAAAATATTGCTAAGCGAGCAGGCTTACCTAAAGCAAATATTGTTTATTACTTTGTTTCTAAAGAAAATCTTTATAAAGTTGTCCTTAATGAAATCGCCAGTAGCTGGAATGACGTCTTTGATAAAGCGACCATTGAAGATGATCCTGCTGTTGTTCTAGATAACTTTATTCGCACTAAATTAGCTCAGAGTATTGCTAAGCCTCGAAGCTCACGGATATTTGCGATGGAAGTGATTCAAGGGGCCGCGCATATTAGTGAATACCTAAGAGAAGAGCTACGTCCTTGGTTGCAAGATAGGATCAACCTCATTGAGTCTTGGATTGCAAAAGGAAAAATGAAATCGGTTGATCCGACCAGCCTTATTTTTATGATATGGGCGACAACCCAGCACTATGCTGACTTTGAGTCTCAAGTGTTGACCTTACTTGATCAAGAAGAATATGCTGAAAGTGATATGAAACGAATTGGTGATACCATCAGTAAAACCATTTTAGGTGGCTGCGGACTTAGCATGCCATCAACTTAATCGTATTTTTTAATCAATATTCCACTAAAGGCCGATAATGTATTTATTGGCCTTTTTATTACCAAAAATTAATGTGCCTAATTTTATACTTCTAGATAAGATAAAGGCCTATTATTTCGAATGAGTGAGAATATGAGATTCATTGTTATTGTTTTTGCCGGTTTTTTCTCTATCGCTGCACAGGCAAATTTAAAGCTGGAGTGGTTAGCGCCAGAGCTTGAGAATCAAGACGTTAAGCAGCTACTTGAATCATCGAAAGTATTACAAACCAGTGTCGAACTGATTAATGATAACTGGCAATTGGAAGATGATATTTTATTGCGTTTAGGTGGGGAAGAAGATCCTTATTATGATCCTGAAACCAGTACGATTTATTTTTCATATTACTTTGCGGATGAAATTGCACAAAGATTTATTGCCGCTAACCCTAATGCAGACCTAGCGGCTCAAA
Source organism: Marinomonas sp. MED121 (assembly GCF_000153025.1). Taxonomy (GTDB): domain Bacteria; phylum Pseudomonadota; class Gammaproteobacteria; order Pseudomonadales; family Marinomonadaceae; genus Marinomonas. The sequence goes on along the minus strand of NZ_CH672430.1, from coordinate 471,695 downwards.
ATAGCTTTGTTATCTCGGGTGTTGTGCATACCTTGTTTCACGAGTATGCCCATGTTTTGGTGGATTATTTAAACCTGCCTGTACTGGGTCGTGAAGAGGATGCTGCAGACTCTTTCGCCTCTTATGTTTTGTTAACCATGATGCAAGATGGCCCTCAACTATTAAAAGATGGGGCCGACTTATTTTATCTTGAAAGTTTAGATCCAGAACCTTTTGCCTCTGTCATGCTATCTGACTCCCATAGCTTGCCAATACAAAGATTTTATATGAGCCTTTGTCATTTATTTGCCAGTGATGAGCAGGCTTACCAATATCTTATTACTGAACATGATTTTGATGAAGAGTGGGTAAATACCTGCTTCATGGACTATGACATTATCATCTCTTCTTGGCAGGCCTTATTGTTTGAAGAGGGGGCTGAAAGCTAGTGAACCTGCTTGTTGTAATTGCTTTGCTTGGTGGCGTATTTCGTCACTGGCAAGGTCTAAAGCAAGCATGTTGGTATGCATTTGTCCGTATTGATGCACGATTTTATGAGGCCAAGGGGCGCTTGCTGCGAGTACGAATTGGCTATCTGTGATAGCTGTCACTTTTAACTCTTGGGTATTTTCTTCTAATAATCCTAAATGTTCGGTGTTTAATTGAATTCCACCTATGTTAAGCGAGCCTGTTCTAGGGTAGATAAAACCACGGCTTTGAGTTTTATGTTGAAAGTACCAAGATTCACCAGCCTTTAGGTTGATGTCTAAATAACTGATGTCTTGGTTAATTTTGTGACAGGCTTGTTTTCCTTGAAAAGCACCCAGCAAGATACGTGTGTTACCTGTTTGAATAATGTCACTATTTTTAAGATTAAAGTAACGGCTAGAGGCAACCTCTTCGTCTGGTGGTAAGAGTACCCAAAGCTGCATGATGCCAATATCTTGCTGCTCATGACTCGCTTCATAGATCTCTTTATGCCAGATGCCTTTTCCTGATGCCATCCATTGCAAACCTTGGTCCTCTATTGTGCCTTTGTGCCCCATTGAATCTTGATGGATAAGCTTAGCATCATAGGGCATGGTGACAGTGGCAACACCAGAATGAGGGTGCCAGTCTATCATTAACCTTTTTTTACCCGTCACTTTCCCTGCATCAAAGAGTACAAAGGGTGCCAGTAAATGCCTTATTTTGTGATTGATGTAAGCCGCATGATTGGCCTTACGTTCGATGATTTGAGTTATTTCGCGCATATCAGGCTCCTTGCCTTGTCTGTTTGATAAGTGCAAATGCAAAAGCGCAGGTGATTAAGCCTGATGCCGCCATGGTAAAAGCCATTGGCAAACTATTAACACTATTGCTTAAGCTGATAATGGCACTGGTGAGTGCGCCTAAACCAAATTGCATCACGCCATTAAGGCCTGAGGCGAGACCGGCATATTGGCCTGAATTTGAAAGGACACCTGTCATCGCATTGGCGGAAGTAAAGCCTAGCATGGCCATATAAAGAACGACGCCTAGGGCAATATAAGGCAAAGGTAGAGCTAAACTTGCTGTGATAAATAAGTAGAGGCCGATAATGCCTAATCCAATCCCTGCCCAAATTAACTTAATGGTTGGATCGATATGGCCAAGACGTCTCGCATTGAGCAAATTAGTACTTATCATTGCGATCGCGTTAAGGGCGATTAACACGCTGTAGTCTTGTGGGCTGATCTGATACAGGCTCATATACACAAATGGAGAGCCTGAGATGAAAGCAAATAACCCAGCGAATGAAGCGGCACCAGCAAACATATAACTTAAGGTTAGTGGGTTGGTTAAAACGAATCTATAACCTTTCATTATTTGAGAAAGCTGCACCTTATCATCAGGACTTGGGTGCGATGTAACACTGTTTTTCTCGTCTTTGTTTGAACTCACTTGGCTATTGATAAAGAGTTGCGTGAAGAAGGTGATAAAGGCAAAAAAGCCTAAGCAAATGAATATCCACTGCCAGCCAAGATGAAGAAGGATTTGGCTCCCTATCATAGGGGCAACCATGGGTGCGACAACAACGACGGCCATAATATAAGAGATGATTTGGCTGCTTTTTTGTTTGCCATTTTTCTCTTTACTATAGTTTTGTTGAATCAGTGAAAACACTACGATGGAAGTGCCTCCTAAGAAACCTTGTGCGGCGCGACCAAGAAAAAGCCAAGTTAGGTTATCACTCAATGCCACAATAAAGCTGGCGACAGCAAATCCTATGATCCCCCAACTGAGTAAACGGTTTTTATTTAGCTTGTCTGCCAAGGTACCAAAAACAAGCTGGCCAAGGGCAAAACTCAGTAGATAAATAGCAACACTGGCTTCCATGGCATCAATGCGTGTCTCAAAGAACTCCGCCATTTGGGGTAATGCGGGTAGGTACATATCGATTGCAAGAGGAGAGAGTGAGAAGATCATTGCCATGGCGCAGACGAACCCCCAAAAAGGCATGCTTTGCGCGTTTGTGTGTGTTTGAGAGCTTGGGTAAGACATGCTGTATTCCTATTGATTAGCTGTCTTAGTAGTTTAATTAAGCTTTATTCATGAATAAATCGGGTTGATGGAAATGAATTGTTTCCATCTGAGTTGATATTCTAAGTGATAGGGAAATATTAAAGAGGAAAGGCCACCTAAGTTTTAGGTGGCCGAAATGGGCGAGTTAGACCTGCTGTTTGCTTTGGTTCAAAGTAAAGCGGCGCTTACCAGAAATAAAAACAGTTAAGAAAATGACTAAGCCTGCAAATTGTAGCCCTATGTGTAAGTTTGGCCATAACATAGCAATGGCTGCAATTAGCAATAGACTTCTACTGACTAGGTTTAGTTTGTCTTCAAGATAGCCTTCCATCACAGCAACAAACGCATATAAGCCAAAAATACCAAATACAGTCAGGCGTATCAGGGTCTCTGCATCACCGCCGATTAATGGGGTGTAAGCCATTAATAACGGAATGATATAAAGGCCTTTGGCTAGCTTCCATGCAGTGACACCAGTACGCATAGGGGGTGTTTTAGCAATGGCTGCAGCGGCAAATGCGGTTAAGCATACTGGCGGTGTGACGTTACTATCTTGTGATAACCAAAAGATAATCATATGAGCTGTGACTAGGAACATAGCGATCGCTTCTGCACCCAGTGCTTGCTCGTATAACATGCCTTTAAAGTCACTTGGTACTTGGCTAAGGAGCTGAGTGGCTTGCTCGATTGGCATGCTTTGGCCTAATTGGCTGATAACGCTTGGATCAACCAGCATAAAGATAGCATGTGCGGCTTCAGGCAACTGACCTGATGCCAGCATATCCAGCATTTGGCTTTCGGCTATGAGGTTATAAAGTGCAGGGGCTGATAAGGTACCAAGAACGATATAAGAGGCTGTCACTGGTAGGCCCATACCTAAAATTAAAGAAGCCAGCGCCACCAAAATGATAGTGAAGAATAAACTACCGCCGGCCCAACTTGTGATCATCAAAGAGAAGGTATTACCAACGCCTGTGGTGCTGATGACATTGACCACAAGCCCGATGCCGACAAGAAGTACCGCCGTGGTAGACATGTTCCTTGCGCCTTGTACCATGGCATCCAATATCTCCATCACACCCATGCGATGAGTCTTAGATAACCAAGAGGAAGCGATGACTATTAAGATGGCAAAACCTGCGGCATAGGTGGGTGTAAAGCCTTGAATTAACATGGTGACTAGACCACCCAATGGCAGAATATGGTGCCAGCCTTGCTTTAGGACTGACATGGCTGATACGCCATCTTCCATTGTTTGTACCACATTGCTGCGTTTTGCTTCCACTCGAACAAAAAAGGCAACGGATAAAAAGTAAAGTAGAGCAGGGATCGCCGCCACACTGATGATGGTGACATAGGAAACTTGTGTATAAGAGGCCATGATGAAAGCCCCTGCGCCCATTACCGGTGGCATTAACTGTCCGCCTGTTGATGCTGCCGCTTCAATACCTGCTGCAAAACGTGCTGGAAAGCCTGCTTTTTGCATCAATGGAATCGTAATGACCCCAGTAGACACAGTATTTGCTACTGATGAGCCAGATACCGATCCCATTAAACCAGAGCCTAAAACCGCAACAAAACCTGGCCCACCGACCATTTTACTCGCTGCTGCTCGGGATAACTCGATGATGAAATCACCTGCACCCGACTTCACTAGGAAGGCGCCAAACAAGATAAACATGAAGACAAAGCTCCATGAAATTCGAGAAATAGAACCAAACATGCCGTCAGTACTAAAGAAGCTTCTGTACAAGAGGGTTTCTAAGCTTAATCCTGGGAAGGAAAAAGGCCCTGAAATTAGGCTTCCCCAGAGAACGACATAGGATAGCGCAACAAAAATTAAAGCAGGGATAAACCAACCTGCCGTTCTACGAATAAGCTCTAGCGCTAAAAGCACAGCGACCGCTGATGCTATCCAATCACCTATGACAAAGGTTACACCCCTATCATAGAGAGCATCTTCAAAGAGCATTATGTAGATAGGTAAGCAGATAAGAGCCGCCACCAAAACCAGATCCACGCCCAAGGCAAGTTTAGATTTTGTTAACTTTGAGCTTGCAGGAGTCAGTAGGGTACACATGATACCAAAGCCAGCAAAATGGAATGCAGATACCCAGAGTTCAGGGAAGGTGCCTAAGGTATTAATGTAGATATGGGAGAAGGCCATAAGAATACCAATAAGGTAAATTGCCCTATTGATGCCAGTACCACTTCTGTGGGTACTTTCAAATTCTTTTAGTTTAGCTTGGGTCTCTTCATCCATGTGGGGTTGGGTTGAGCTCATAACAACTTACCTTATGGTGCGACTGTTTAATCAGGTACGGAACAGCGCTTAATACTTGTTTTGACGAATAAACTCTAGGGGCTACTTCTAGCCCCTAGAGAGAAAGAGATATCCATCCAGATTTCTCAGATATTGCTGTACGTGTTTTCGCTTTTGACTAGTTTGCTACTAGGTGAGCAGGAATGCTGATACCTTGTTCACGGTAATAACGAGCAGCACCTGGGTGAAGTGGTACAGGAAGACCTGCAATTGCTTTTTCAATCGACATAACCGCCGTCGCTTTATGGATCGCGCTTAGGTAAGTGAGGTTTTCGTACAAACTTTTAGTTAATAGGTACACATCTTCTTCTGGTAAATCAGAACGAGATGCTAGGAAGTTTGGCTGTGCAATTGTATTGATGGCTTTTGTTTGGCCTGGGTAGGTGTTTGCAGGAATCACATAACGAGTCCAAAGCGTGTAATTACCATTGGCTTCTTTCATTTGCTCATCGGTAAAATCAAGTACTTGTACTTTATCACCCATGGCAGCATAAGCACGTGTAATTGCGCTAACGGGAACACCTGCTGGAATATTCATACCGTCGATTGTGCCGTTTTGTAACGCATCAGCACTACCGCCGTAACCCATGTGAGCTAGGCTAAATTTATCCGCATCAATGCCTAAACCAGATAGCAATTGGCGACCAGAGCCCTCAGTACCTGAGTTTTTCTTACCAATTGAGAATTTGTTATTCCCTTTTTCCAATTGGGTTAAGTCGGCAACAGTACCGCTTTTTACCAAATCAGATTTTAGGACAAAATGCTCAACGTTCTGCCAAAGCATAGAGATAGAGCGTAGGCCTTCTTGTTTGCCTGAATTTGCTACTCGACCTTCACCGTTCCAAGCCCAAGCACCATATAGGCCTTGTAGGATGGCAAATTGTGCCTGATTTTCACGTAATAATTTAACGTTTTCGCCTGATCCTGCTGAACTGATTGCAGATAATGAAATGCCATGCTTAGGCTCTAATTTAATTTTACTTAATGTCGCAATCGCAACACCAACAGGATAATAAGTACCGCCAGTGGATGCTGTAGCAAGGATGTAATTGCTTTCTGATGCGAAAGCGTGGTTTGCTGAAAGGGTAAGTGCTGTAGCACTTGCTAAACCTAGAAGGCTTTTGCTGATTTTTTTAAGGCCCAGTTTCATTTTATTTTTCTCCTAATTGGGGGGTCTGAGTAAACACTCGTAAAAACTTATATCAATATTTGTGCCAAAATTCTAATTTATTGATTTGTAAGACTTAATTTATTTTATAATATTTTAAGTTGCTAAAAGTGAAGAAAGTGAGCAAAAAATGGCTGATGATCGAATTTCTTCTCTAAGCAAAAAATAGCCTATTACTGTATCGCTTGTTATTGCTGGCTCTTGCCCGCTTATGAGTGAACTTATTTAAGTCGACACAAGAAGCATAGGCAAAAAATGGCTCATAGGATAAATTGATTTGTTAAGCGGTATCAATTAGATCCGGTTAATCGATGATGGCAAAGCTTTGATCAAGGATTCTTCTGATAAAAACAGTTTTTTATAATGCGGTTGTAATATTTTTGTTAGAGTAACTCTAATAAAGTGAAACAGGTGTTAGTCTAGTCAGGGTTTATAAACATACGTTAGATCTGTTTCTATCTAATTGACATAAATAGAAAAGGGGTAGACAAACCAGATGATTCAGGTGGTACTTTTTGATCTTGGTAATGTATTAGTCGATTTAGGTGAAACTAAGCACCTTAATCAAATGCTAATGAGTCATGATACTGAAAAGGAAGCTTGGTTAAAGTGGTTAGCATCACCCAGTGTTAAAGCATTTGATACAGGAAAAATTACATTAGTTGAGTTTGCTGCACATTTATTGGAAGAGTTCTCTGGAGAGGTGCCTAGTAATAAAGAGGTTGAAGAGTTTTGCCACTCTTTCAAATATTGGCCTAAAGGCTTGTTTGAAGGTGCACTTGAGCTGGTGGATTCGGTAAAGCCACATATACACAGAGGGATTTTATCGAATACAAATGCGGCGCATTGGCCTAGGTTAATGCAAGAAATGGGATTGGCAGGACATTTTGATAGTTATTTTGCTTCTCATCATTTAGGTGCGGTGAAGCCTGATTTAAATATCTATCAAAAAGTACTATCAAAGCTTGATACACCGCCAGAGCAGGCGTTGTTTATCGATGATAATCAGATAAATATTGATACAGCATTAAGTTTGGGGATGCAGGCTCATCGTGTTAAGGGTGTGTTAGAGGCTAAATTGGTACTAAAGGACTATAATTTACTTAACTAGACTTATGATTATTGTCCTTAAAGAATCATTGAAGAATAGAATAAAAAACTCTTCAAGCTAATTGTTTGTAAACTAAAGAATTTATTAAGGGAATGAGTTAATGCAATCTTATTTTGACTTTCCGTCAGATGTCTATTCAAAAGGGCGACCGACTTATCCGCCGGAACTCTATCTATGGCTATCCAACCAAGTCAAAAACCAACAATGTGTTTGGGATTGCGCCTGTGGAACTGGCCAGGTATCGATTGATTTAGCGGCCTATTTTGAGCAAGTAGAAGCGACTGATATAAGTGAAGCTCAGATTGCGGAGGCCACCCCTCATCGTAAAGTAAATTATAAAGTCTCTCCTTCAGAGATATGTGAATATCCAGATCAACATTTTGATGCTATTTGTGTGGGACAAGCATTACATTGGTTTGATCTTGATAAATTTTGGCCAGAAGTTAAAAGAACCCTCAAGCCAGGTGGCGTGTTTGCCTGTTGGGGTTATAGTTGGCTGAGTGTGTGTCCTGAAATCGATGACATCATTAGCACTAAAATTATGAATACCCTTAAACCACATTGGCCTGATCAAAATCAAATCCTATGGAATCAATATGACGATGTGTCATTTCCATTGGAAATGTTAGATGTGCCTGAATTTGAACTCTCTTTTAAATGGAATGCTTATCGTTTATTTGATTATATGCGTACTTGGTCAGCAATTAGAGCCTTAGGCGAAGAGGATGCACAGCAGGTATTGGCGGATGCTTGGGATGCCATTATTCAGATTTGGCAAGAGCCACTTGAAAAACGCGATGTGACGATTCCATTTTTTGTAAAAGCGGGACGGGTTTTGTAGATCACTAATCTGTGTTAAAAAAGAGGCCAAGTGCCTCTTTTTTTGTTTTTTTATCAGGTGCTTATAAACAAGAGAGGCCAGTAATAGCGTTAATGCTTAGTTCTAGCTTGCTCGAAAATCTAATTTGCCATTAGTCTTTAGCAAGAGATAGTGATGATAGCCTCCTTGATGTCGAATATGAGGAACAGGCAAGATTGAATAAGATTTTTGGCCTAAGTATCGGTTAAATATAAAAATAATAATTAAGACTAAAGTGTAATGATTGTTAGTCTTTAGCAAGAGATAGTGATGATAGCCTCCTTGATAGAAACTAAGAGGAACAGGCAAGATTGAATAAGATTTTTGGCCTAAGTATCGGTTAAATATAAAAATAATAATTAAGACTAACGTGTAATGGTTCTTAGTCTTTAGCAAGAGATAGTGATGATAGTCTCCTTGATGTCGAATATGAGGAACAGGCAAGATTGAATAAGATTTTTGGCCTAAGTATCGGTTAAATATAAAAATAATAATTAAGACTAAAGTGTAATGGTTCTTAGTCTTTAGCAAGAGATAGTGATGATAGCCTCCTTGATGTCGAATATGAGGAACAGGCAAGATTGAATAAAATTTTTGGCCTAAGTATCGGTTAAATATAAAAGTAATAATTAAGACTAACGTGTAATGGTTCTTAGTCTTTAGCAAGAGATAGTGATGATAGCCTCCTTGATGTCGAATATGAGGAACAGGCAAGATTGAATAAGATTTTTAGCCTAAGTATCGGTTAAATATAAAAATAATAATTAAGACTAAAGTGTAATGGTTCTTAGTCTTTAGCAAGAGATAGTGATGATAGCCTCCTTGATGTCGAATATGAGGAACAGGCAAGATTGAATAAGATTTTTGGCCTAAGTATCGGTTAAATATAAAAGTAATAATTAAGACTAACGTGTAATGGTTCTTAGTCTTTAGCAAGAGATAGTGATGATAGCCTCCTTGATAGAAACTAAGAGGAACAGGCAAGATTGAATAAATTTTTGGCCTAAGTATCGGTTAAATATAAAAATAATAATTAAGACTAAAGTGTAATGGTTCTTAGTCTTTAGCAATATATAGTGATGACAGCATCCTTGATAACAAATTTAAGAACAGGAGCAAAATCAATGGAACCTTTGACAGTTGCCGTACCCAGTGCCAGCAAAAAAAATGTCGGCATAGATCAAAAAACATTTGAGAGTATGTATCAAGAATCAATTACCAACCCAGATGCCTTCTGGGGTGAGCAAGGTAAACGTATTGATTGGATACAAGATTATACCAAGGTTAAAAATACCAGCTTTGAACGGAATAATGTGGATATCCGTTGGTACGAAGATGGTGTGTTAAATGCGAGTTATAACTGCATCGATCGACATCTTGCTGATAAAGCAAGTAAAGTCGCCTATTTCTGGGAAGGCGATTCTGAAGGTAAGCAAGAAGAAATCACTTACCAGCAGCTACATGATGAGGTTGCCTCCTTGTCTAATGGCTTGAAAAAACTTGGTGTCACAAAAGGCGATCGTGTCGCTATATATATGCCAATGATTCCAGAAGCGGTTTATGCCATGCTAGCCTGTGCTCGTATTGGCGCAATTCATACGGTTATTTTTGGCGGGTTTTCTGCTCATGCGATCGCAGACCGTCTTAATGACTGTGAGGTCAAGTTGGTGTTGACCGCCGATGAAGGTTTACGTGCGGGCAACAAGGTACCTCTAAAGCATAATGTTGACCTTGCTGTCGCAGATAATGCTTGTCCGAGTGTTGAGCATGTGGTTGTTTTTCCTCACACCCAAAGAGACGTTGACTGGAACGATCAACTAGATGTTGATTGGAAAGCGCTGGTTGAAAGTTGTGAACCTCATTGTCCGGTTGAGCCTATGCAGGCAGAAGACCCTCTCTTTATTCTTTATACATCCGGCTCAACAGGTAAACCTAAAGGCGTGGTTCATACGACCGGCGGTTACATGGTTTATGCCGGCTTATCCCATGAAGTTGTCTTTGATTTACAGCCTGATGATGTCTATTGGTGTGCCGCTGATGTCGGCTGGATCACAGGTCACAGCTATATTGTCTATGGCCCGCTTGCTAATGGCACCACTAGCGTCATGTTTGAAGGTGTGCCGACATATCCTGATTGTGGCCGTGTTGGTCGTATTGTCGATAAATATAATGTCAATATTCTTTATACTGCGCCAACCGCTATCCGCGCTTTAATGTCTAAAGGTGATGAGCCTATCCAAACAAGTCATAGGGACTCATTACGTGTCTTAGGTAGTGTGGGTGAGCCGATAAACCCTGAAGCCTGGTGGTGGTATTACACCAAGGTGGGTAAAGAGAATTGCGCCGTAGTAGATACTTGGTGGCAAACGGAAACGGGCGGCATCATGATGACCCCTAGAGTGGGCGGTAAAGACATGAAGCCAGGTTCTTGTGTCGGGCCCTTATTTGGCGTGCAGCCTGCTTTAGTCGATGGCGAAGGTCACTTTGTTGAGGCTCAAGGCGAAGATGTGGAAGGTGGTTTAGTCTTGTTAGATTCTTGGCCATCACAAGCACGCACGGTTTATGGTGATCACGAACGCTTTATGCAAACTTATTTCAGCACTTATGATGGTATGTATTTCACCGGTGATGGTGCTCGCCGTGATAAGGATGACTATTTTTGGATTACGGGGCGTGTAGACGATGTGCTGAATGTTTCAGGTCACCGTCTGGGTACCGCAGAAATCGAGAGCGCTCTGGTTGCTCACCCTGCTGTGGCTGAGGCCGCCGTTGTTGGCTATCCTCATGACATTAAAGGTCAGGGCCTTTATGTTTATTTAAGTCAGGTCGACGGTGTTGAAATTACGGAAGCGCTGACGAAAGACATTCGTCAATTTGTGCGTGATGAGATTGGCCCAATCGCGACGCCTGATTTGATGCAGTGGGCAGGGCAAGGTTTGCCAAAAACCCGTTCTGGTAAAATTATGCGTCGAATTTTGCGTAAGATAGCGGCTAATGAGCATGACTCACTCGGCGATACCAGCACACTGGCTGATCCAAGTGTTGTCGATGACCTTATTGAGAACCGATTAAATAAATAATCTGACTAAGTGTTAAATTGACCGCTCTATTCTTACTCTCTTTAGTGTTACACTTTTGAGTAAGCGTAGCGCGGTTTTTACGCTTATTTTGTCTTTAAAAACAATAAAAAGAAGGTGAAGGGAATTATGTATTCACTGTTAATTGCTGATGATCATCCTTTATTTCGTGGTGCCTTAAAAGGGGCTCTGCAAGGCTTGTTTGACAATATAGAGATACATGAAACACAAGACCTAGACACTACCCTTTCTTTTTTAGCCCAAGCCCCAGACCTTGATTTACTCTTGTTAGACTTAAATATGCCGGGAAGTGGTGACCTGTATGGTCTCATTCGTATTCGTTCTGATTTTGTCGATTTGCCGGTAGCGGTTATCTCTGGGGAAGAAGATACCAGTGTGATGGCAAAAGTATTAGAGGCGGGCGCCCTAGGGTTTATCCCAAAAACCAGTCAACCAAGTGATATTGCACAGGCGATAAATGCAATTCTAGAAGGAGAAATTTGGTTACCTGAGCACTTAAAAGACGCTGTTTTAAATCAGCCTAAGCCGGATTTGGATATGGTAAAGCGAGTGTCCGAGTTAACACCATCCCAATACAAGGTGTTGTGCTATCTGCATGAAGGTTTGTTAAATAAACAAATTGCTTATGAATTGAATATTTCTGAAGCCACAGTTAAAGCCCATATTACCGCTATATTTAAAAAGTTAAGTATAAATAACCGAACCCAAGCTGTATTAATTGCCAGTGAGCTCAAGTTGCAAGTGACACCCCAAAACTAATGTTTGTGTTTACATGGCTTTTTTTCAGGTACAGGGTCCATTCCGCCTTCATGTAGTGGATGACACTTTCCTAGACGCTTAATGCCTAAATATAGGCCCTTAAAAAAACCAAAGCGTTCCATTGCCTCTATCATATAAGCTGAGCAACTAGGATAGAAACGGCAATTACTTCCTATCAATGGACTAATTATAATTTGATAAACACGGATTAGTTTAATGGCTACCCATTTAATCATCTTTTAATAACCCTTTATCAATGCACCTAAAAGCAGCCAGTTTTTCCTTCATTTTGAATCTAAATGAGCTGTGCTTATCTTGCTTTAGTTTGAGTGTTTGTTACTGTAGAGGATTATCCCACACTTAGTAATAAAAATTCAGTAGAAGACGTTTAACCTATGCCAGATTCTTTAATTGCCCTTGATGCTAGCCATGTAGTTGCTTATCAAGGGGAACCCGGTGCCTACTCTCATCTAGCCTGTAAGCATACCTTTCCTGATTCGAAAATGATCAACTGTGCGACTTTTGCACAAGCAATGCAAATGGTTGAGCAAGGAGAGGCCTTGTACGCCATGATCCCAGTAGAGAACTCGACGGCGGGACGGGTTGAAGAAATTTATCGGGAGTTACGTAAAACTGAGCTCTATGTTGTGAAAGAACACTTTGAGCCAGTGAACCATTGTTTGATGGCAAAAGCAGGGACTCGCCTTGAAGATATTAAACAAATCGGTAGTCACCCTCAGGCTTTAGCCCAGTGTGATGACGGTATTAAGGCGTTAGGTGCAACCAACCTTGCTATGTACGATACCGCAGGTGCAGCTAAGCATTTAGCTGAAACCGGCGAAGATGGACTCGGTGTCATTTCGTCAGAATTGGCGGCTGAGTTATATGGGCTCGAAATTTTAAAGTCTCACTTTAATGATAGGGAAGGGAACACCACGCGCTTCTTGGTATTTGCAAAACAGCATAAATTACCGCCTTTAAATTCTGAGCAGATTTATATCACCTCATTCATGTTTCGTGTGCGCAACATACCTGCCGCCCTTTATAAAGCGATGGGGGGATTTGCGACTCATGGTATCAATATGCTTAAACTAGAAAGCTATATGGTCAATGGCGCGTTTACCGCGACTCAATTTTACGTGGATGTTGAGAGTCACTTTCAAGCCCCTGAAATGCAGTCAGCGTTGGAAGAGCTACGCTTTTTCTCCGAAGAGATTCGTATGCTAGGTACTTATTACGCTGATGAATATCGTTTCGCTAAAAAGCCTTCTTAAAGGCTTGTGTGAACACTAAAAAGGGACGCAATAGCGCCCTTTTTAGTATGGTTTTTTTCAGCTTTTTAGGCTTGATAAAGCTCCAAAGGTAAGCCATCAGGATCTTGAAAAAAGGTAAAAGCCTTACCTGTATATTCATCGATGCGAATCTCTTCGACCTTAACCCCTTGCGTTATTAAATAGTCTTTATATGCAGCGACTGAGTCTACTACAAAGGCTAAATGTCTCAGGCCTTGCGCTTCAGGGAGACTAGGTCTTGCTGGCGCACCTTCAAAGGAGAATAGCTCAATCTGCCCACCTTCAGGTAAGGCTAAATCGAGCTTGTAAGAACGTCGTGCTTCGCGATAATTTTCAGCGATGACTTGAAGCCCTAGTATCTCACAGTAAAAATGCTTCGACTTGGCATAATTTGAGCAAATAATCGCAGCATGATGAATCGCTTTAAGCATGGTTTGCCGAGCCTTCCTCTTCTTGTTTTGTTTCATTGGTTTTCTTCTCGGCATAGTACAAGAGAGCCAACGCCAATGAGCAAAGTAGAATATAAGCCAGAGTCATAGGTATCAGGGTATTGTTATACATTTGTCCTATGCTGGTTCCGACAATATTGGACATGATAGATGAAATAGCACCAATGACAGCGGCGGCAATACCGGCAACATGGCCCATAGGTTCCATTGCCATGGCATTGATATTGCCAAACAATAAACCGAAGCAGAAGAATAGTATCCCTGCAAAAATAACAAACATCCAAAGTTGTACTTCAACCAGCGACTGAACAATTAAAAAGATAATTGAGTTAAGTATGATGACACTAAAAGCACGCTTACTGATCAGGTGCATGCCAAGGCGACCCACTATTTTAGAATTGACCAATGACGACACACCGACGAGCAGTGCAAGCCCACCAAAATAGACGCTAAAGAGTTTTCCTGTCTCAAATTGCACCTGGAAAATTTGTTGAGCAGAGCTAATGTAGCCAATCAGGCAGCCAAACATCAAGCCTGCACAGAAGGTTAAACTTATGGTGCTTTTATTCGAAATAACCTCTTTAAAACCTGCAAAAAAACCCGCTCTGCTGAAAGGAATTCGCTGTTCTGGTTTGAGCGTTTCTTCCAAGCGAAAGCTAATCCATGTCAGAATGATGAGCGCATAAAGGCCATACATCACAAAAATGCCATGCCAGTTAGTAAAGAGCAAAATCATCTCACCTAAACTTGGCGCAAGGGCTGGCACCAGAATGAAAATCATCATGACTAAAGACATGACTTTTGCCATTTCTCGGCCTTTGTATTGATCTCTCACTAGCGATACAGCAGAAATATAAGGCCCAGCTGCGCCTAATCCTTGAATGATTCTCCCTGCAAGTAAGACTTCAAAACTGGGGGCAAAAAAGCAAGTTAGCGTACCGATTGAATAGATGAAAAGCCCGGCATATAAAACCGGTTTACGTCCTAACGCATCAGATAATGGACCTGCAATTAGCTGACCTGTGGCCATGCCTAAAAACAAAGCACCAATCAATAACTGTGCTTGGTTAGGGTTTTGAATCTGTAAGTCTTGGGTGATGATGCCAAGTGCAGGCAGTAATGCATCAATTGAAATCGCAACAATTGACATAAGAGTTGCGGTCAATGCGGTAAATTCTTTTGCCGACATTTTAGGTTTTTGCAACGACTCTGCTGCGAGATGATCCATGTCACTCTCCTTGTAAGTAATTGAGGCAAGAGTATATAGAAATTCACTTTTTTAAGTGACTGCTTTTTTTACTCAATTATGCAATTAGCAAGGAAACCGCCTGCTGCTTGGGGCTTATTTTCTATTTTTAATACAAAGTATTAGTAGCAAACAAGCACTGAGATTTAGCGCAAAATAGTCAGCTTAATTTCGAGTAGGCGGTGAGGGCAGTTCATCCTCTGTGAGGCTGCCACTATGATCAAGATCAAAGCGATCAAAGGCTCTAGGGAAACTGCGATTAAATCACCTCTTCTCAGTCTTTAAGAAAAACTGTCAAACAAGGCGACACTTTGACGTGATGTAGGCACCTTTCGAGAAGGGACAACGTAGAGTGACATTTTTTATTAAAGACCCACAGGGCGTGGTCTAAAAGCCCTATCTTTACGTTAAGGGTCTTATCAATAGAATAACTATTAAGTTTCGCCCCTCGCCATAAATCTAGCGGCTTTTATCCACACGCTGAGGCGGGAGGACTTATTCGCAGCTTCCCTAGCTAAAGGACCTTTAAGTTCATCGAGTGTGAGTTTGCCATCAGCATTTAAGTCTAACTCAGTGAAGGATGGCTTTTTACTCGGATGCATACCTTGTCCTTTTTGCATCCCTTGTCCTCTCCCTTTATGATGCTTTGGAGGATATTCATCTGGCGTTAAAGTGCCGCTAACATTCTGATCTAGCTGAAAAAAGGAATCTAGTAGTTTCTCGTTGCTCACTTCATCTCTTGAGATTTCACCGTCATGATTAAGGTCTAATTCGGCAAAAGAGGGCGGTGAGCCTGTTGGTGTTTGGGCAGCACTGATGCTGGTGTGAGATAAGCCAAATATCAGGCCAGTCATTAAAAAGTAGACTTTCATTGTATGTCCTTGATGAAGAATTACATCAAAGTCTATCAAAGGTATTTGGATATAAAAGTAGGTAACTTACTGCTTTTCTTAGTAAATACACTCTTTACTGAATCATTAGATAGCAGACTCTATGCCTGCTATCTGTTAGTTTATGTCAATTCTTTTGGCAAAAACGTTTCACGAGACTGGTAAAAGGCAAGGGCTTTTCAGCATGTAACCAGTGTCCTGTACCTGGAATCATTTTTACTTGCGCTTTGGGGAACCAAGCTAAAATAGCATCCTTATGTTGGGCTTGAATATAATCCGAATTCTCCCCCTTTATAAATAAGGTGTCACCTTGGTAGGCCTTGGCAAAAGGAGGTGTGGCACGAATTTGTGCATAGTTGTTAAAAAGATTATCAATGTTTACTTGCCACTCAAACCCCGTATTTGTCTTGATCAGGCTTTTTAATAAGAACTGTCTGACACCTAGGGTAGTTACGTACTCAGCTAAAATCGTGTCCGCTTCTTTGCGATTTTTAATATGCTCAAGATCGATCGCTTTAAGGCCGTCAAAAATAGTATGGTGACTAGATTCATAATCTACTGGCGCGATATCTGCTACGATCAGACGCTTCACCTTTTCAGGGAATTGGGAGGCAAATTGCATTGCAACTTTCCCACCCATTGAGTGTCCTAACAAGAAGCAGCTTTCAATCTGTTCTGTTTGCATCCACTGATGAATCGCATTTGCCATGATATCGTAGGCTGCATTTTCTAAGTCATCAGATTTACCGTGATTGGGTAAATCGAGGCAATAAACCGTGAAATGTTCGCTCAATGATTGAGCAATAGAGTGCCAATTATCACTATTGCCAAATAGTCCGTGTATCACGACTAAAGGTTCGTTATCTTGGCCATACTTCTTAAAATGTATCATGGGGTTGTTATGCTCGTTCTGGGCGCTTGAGAGTGGGTTTGTGTATTATGCTCAATCTGCAATGAGTAACGCATAAAATTATGTAATCATACCTTCAATTAAGCAGGATACAATCTGTGTCTGCTTGATGAAATAAATTGATGGGCATTTCTTAGGTAGCAGTCATACTCGATCAAAATAAATGGGAAACTATGTTAGATAGACATTTTATCAAGTTGCTTAAATGGCCGCTTGATACCACAGCCAACTACCTTGTAACAAAACAAATTAGCGCCAATAAAGTGACTGTATTTGGCTTTTTATTGGGTATCATGGTGATTCCAAGTTTGGCTTTTCAGGCTTATGGACTCGCCCTTTTCTTGATTATTATTAATCGCCTTTGTGATGGCCTTGATGGTGCTATTGCTCGTCAAACTCAACCAACAGATCTTGGGGGATACCTAGATATTACCCTAGATTTTATTTTTTATTCGGCCGTGATTTTCGGTTTTGCCCTAGCAAGTCCTGACACAAATGCTTTGCCTGCTGCCTTTTTGATCTTTAGCTTTATGGGGACTGGCAGTAGTTTTCTAGCGTTTGCCATCATGGCTGAAAAGCGTCAGATTAAGCAGCTAGATTATGGTAAAAAGTCTCTGTTTTACCTAGGTGGGTTGACGGAAGGGGCAGAAACTATCGGTCTCTTTATTTTCATTTGTTTAATGCCTGCTTACTTTGTCTATGCTGCGTGGATATTTGCTAGCCTTTGTTGGCTTACCACAGGCACTCGTATTTATGCCTCTTATTTGGCCTTAAAAACAGATACCAAACCTTCACATTAATTTAGCAATCACTTTTACGAAAAGATTAGGATAAACATGGGCATTTTAACTGACATTTGTATGATACTGGCATTAATCGCAAGCTTCCAACAGGGGCGTTACGCCAATCAAATACCGGACTTTTTAACTAAATTTCTCCCTTTTTGTTATCGTTTAATTGCCTTTGTTGCACTTTGGAATGTGCTTTGGTTTGCTGCGCGTAATATTGATTATTTCTGGGGGCAAATGTCGCTTGTGGCAGGCATTAGTACCTTGCTTATCTTAATGCCTTTACTTGACCTAGAGAAATTTCCTAAATTTTTACAGGGCTCGTTTTTAACACTCATCATAGAGCGCCTTGCTAGCCAGATGACGGGGTGGAACTATGTCATTGTCAGAATTTTCTTAGCTGCATGTATTGTGCAATACAGCACGACTTTAATTAAGTTGAATCTGTCTTAATTGTCAGATTCAACTTAAGCTCGTTGAGCGTTCTACTCTTTAGATTGTTTAGTGAATACACATTTATATTCACTAAACAGACGACAGTTATACTAAAGGCAGGTGGCCTGTTTTTACTAGAATGACGGTTTCTTCTAATACATAGGGGTTATGTTCACTCATATGAGGGCTGCGTAACCAGGTGTGTTTTGGGTACACGCCATGTTCATCACGAAACTCCCCTTCGAGTACCAAAATTTCTTCACCGCCAAAGTGCCTATGGGGTTGAAAATGTTCACCCGCTGGCCATTTTACTAGGGCGGTATGCTCACCTTCAAACTCATGCAATGGCATGACTTGCAGTCCACCAATGCCTAAAAGCCAATCCCGTGTTTGAGTATTGATATTGACAGCTTGCTGATCCCCTTGTTGAAACTGATTAAGTTTCACAAATAAAGTACAGCCCGTAACACTATGGGGTGAGTGTTGTGTGTTCGCTGGATTGCGTAAATAGGAGCCTGCTGGATAATCTCCGTGTTCATCACTAAAGGTACCTTCTAAGACAAAAATCTCTTCTCCTTTAGGGTGAGGGTGTGAAGCAAAATGAGCATTAGCTTCATATTTCACAATACTGGTGGTATGACCGGACTCTTTGGCTTCTCTTTCTAAAGGTTTACGATAAACCAAAGGGCTAGGACTTGTTTGCCACTTTTGCGCTTGGCTCTCAATAACTAGGCGTTGCTGAAATTGCATATTAAGCATGAGGAAACTTCCTATAAATGACTGATGCTCTTATTGTAACTTCAAATAATAGGGAAAAAGCAGTAGGCACAAATAGGTGACTTAAGTACTTTTTGGTCTAGTTTATTGAAATATAAGGATTAATTATTTTTATAGAGAAGAGAGAGAAGGTAGGTGATACACAGCTGGTATCACCTTTAGATAAATTTAGCTTTCTCGATACAAACCATAGATAGCATGATCTAAAATACGATCGCTCACTTTTTCTGCATGGGTAATTGTACCTTCTAAGGTCATATTGAGGCGTTCACACACACCACGACTAGCCAGATTCTCTTTGGCGGCACTGATTTGTATTTTTTGCATATCAAGCTCATTAAAGGCGTATTGAATAAGGTGCTGACAGGCTCGAGTGATAATGCCTTTACCCTGATAATCAGCGCTTAACCAATAACCCATAGTGACTTTTTTAAGCTTATGGTCAATATCATTAAAGCTAATATTACCCACTAAATTTTCTTGATAAAAAATGCCGCAGGTTAGGCTCTTACCATCGGCATAATCATGTAATGACCTTTTAGCAAACTGCCTGAAATCGTCTGCGGATTGACAAAAATCCGGCCAAGCAAGCCATTGTTTTAAATAGTCATAATTTGCTTTAGCAAGTTCGGCATAGGCTTTTGAAAAGCCGGTATCAACTAGGCCTAGTTTAATATCTTGATCTACTTCCATGGCAAACATAAGTACTCCTTTTTTCTATCATATATGTTTGGATTAGGGAACCTACGAATAAGTCCTCCCGCCTCAGCGTGTGGATAAAAACCACTAGATTTATGGCGAGGAGCGCAACTTAATAGTTATTCTATTGATAAGCTCCTCAACCTAAAGATAGGGTTTTTAGACCACGCCCTTTGGGTCTTTGAAGAATACCTAAACGGCATTTCAGAGAAAGTAACACCCTGTGTTGTCACTTCTCGAAAGGTACCTACATTACGTCAAAGTAACGCCTTGCGTGATACTTTTTCTGATAAGACTGAAAAGAGGTGACTTAATCGTAGGTTCCCTAGCTATTAGAGCATGTTTTTTGACAAACTGCGTTAAGTGGAATTTGAGTTTGTGGATAATTAGGGCTATTACGCGTAAAAACTTTAAACTATACTGTATATATATACAGTTTTTTTGGAGTTGATATGCGAGTCTCTTATTTGGGTACATCAGAATCCCGTGCTTTTATTGATGCGAATAGCGTCCAAATTCCCTTTTATGTGGAGCCTGTTTCAGCGGGCTTTCCATCACCTGCTGACGACTTTATTGAGCGCAAGCTAGATTTAAATGCACTTTGTATTAAGCATCCAGAGGCCACTTTTTTTGTACGAGTACAAGGAGAGTCCATGTCTGAGGCGGGGATTTATAATCATGATGTCTTGATTGTTGATCGTTCTTTGACTGCTCGTCATGGGGATTTTGTGATTGCCTGTATTCATGGGGAAATGACAGTAAAAGAGCTTGTGCTTAAACCCAATGTTGCCTTGAGGCCTAAGAACAAGGCGTATGCGGCGATCGCTATTACAGAAGAGTCTGAATTAGACGTCTTTGGTGTGGTGATTAGTGTGGTGCGTAATATTCAGAGGCCACAGTGAGTGCGATATTTGCCTTGGTTGATTGCAATAATTTCTATGCGAGCTGCGAAAAGCTGTTTCGACCGGATTTAAAGCATAAACCTGTTGTGGTGTTATCCAATAATGATGGTTGTGTGGTTGCTCGTTCCCAAGAGGTAAAAGCCTTGGGGATTAAAATGGGTGGGCCTGTGTTTCAGTTAGCGGATGATATTAAGCGCCATGACATTAAGTGTTTTTCATCTAATTATGCCTTGTATGCTGATATGTCGAACCG
Organism: Marinomonas sp. MED121; assembly: GCF_000153025.1. GTDB lineage: Bacteria > Pseudomonadota > Gammaproteobacteria > Pseudomonadales > Marinomonadaceae > Marinomonas. Next base: position 451,213 of record NZ_CH672430.1, on the reverse strand, counting down.
GGTGATACGCATGTTGGAGGCCGCGGCACCTAAAGTGGAAATTTACTCTATTGATGAGGCGTTTCTAGACCTGACTGGTGTAGATACATGTACGGACTTACTTGTATTTGCAAAAGACCTTAAACACAAGGTGGATAAGGGTACTGGTATTGCCGTGTGTATTGGTATTGCGCCCACCAAGACGCTTGCTAAATTAGCCAATCATGGGGCGAAAAAATATAAAGCCACAGGCGGTGTGGTGAATTTAATGGACCCAGCAAGGCAACAAAGGTTATTAGCCCTGGTGGATGTGGCTGATGTTTGGGGTGTTGGGCGACGTTTATCTAAAAAGCTGCATGCCTTAGGAATAAAGACAGCGCTTGAATTAGCTCAGGCGGATATCACCATGATACGCGAACAGTTTTCTGTGGTACTGGAGCGTACTGTGTGCGAATTGAGGGGGATTTCTTGCCTTGAAATAGAGTCGGTAACACCTGTTAAGCAGCAAATTATTTGTAGTCGTTCTTTTGCTTCGCGTATTAATGAGAAGGAGAAACTAAGAGAGGCATTATCTAAATATGTCACTCGGGCAGCGGAAAAACTCAGAATGCAAAAAAGCCAAGCCAAGCTGGTAAGTATCTTTATTCGAACCAGTGCGTTTAGCCCTAATGAGAAGCAATATTCAGGCTCTACCATGATATCTTTAGCCTGTCCTAGTGATGACACTAGGGTGTTGATTAAGGCGGTTGAAAAAGGCTTAGATAAGCTTTGGAAGGCGGGTTTTCAATATGCGAAAGCTGGGGTGATTTTGTTAGATTTATATGATTTAGCACAAGAGCAGGGTGAATTGTTTTGCTCTGTTGAGTCATCACCTAGGTCAGAAAAATTAATGCAAGTGCTGGATAAGATTAATCAAGGAGTCGGTCATGTCTACTTTGCGTCACAGGGAACTGGTCCTGTTTGGTTAATGAAGCGTGAGCACCTCTCGCCAGCTTACACCACAAGCTGGCAAGACTTACCGAAAGTGCGTTAGCGGATTAAATGTATTTGAGGGTGTCGTTAGCCCATAAGCTGGCTTCACCATAAGCACGGCTAAGTGAAAGTCTTTCGGCGGATGGCAGTTGTGAGATATAAGACCACTTTTGCTCTTCTAGGGCACACGCTTTATATAGACGTTCGCCAATTGGCCCTTGGAAATGTTTAATCGCCTCGACGAGGTGATCGTCTATGTTTATTTGTTCAAATACTATGTCTTTTTCAATCTGTAAAATCAGGTCTATGCCTGACATATCGACCTCCCCTTGAAGTACATTATATAGCTGAAGAATGTTTAAAAAAGTGAGAGCGATTAAGCTAGTAACTCTAATATTTCACGGAAAAAGTATGCGATAAATATTTAACACCTAAGAGCTGAATATAATAAAGAGTCTATAAAATGTAAAATTAGGTGCTTTTTACTTTTTGCAAATCACTTGTGGTGAATATTTTATTATAAATCAATGTGGTCAATTAGTGCTTTGAGAAGGGGTGATAAAATCATTAATCCTATTCAATCAAAATAAATGCACAAGCTATTGATAAAATTGGAAATGATAAAAAAATGAAACCTATATGAAATTTTTGTTTTTATAATGAGTTTATAAAATGAAAGTTTCAAGTGAAGGTGTAGATGTTTTCAATAATTAAAATATAAATTTTCAGTTTTAATTTATGGTTTTAAAAATAATTATTTAATATAAAAAATCAATAAAATAAAAGAATCTTATCTAAATATATAGTGTGATTTTAATGAATTACCTGCGTGCTAGTATCCTGTATGAAAAGTGTTTTTTTAGTAATTTTAATGCTCAATTTAAGTAATATAACTGTAATAATTTAATTAAAATAACTTTTTCTTATCACTTAATAAGTTTTATTATCTATTTTTTTTAGTAATTTTGTGTAATTTTATACGCAATATTAATTTTATTGAATGTATTAAATATTTTCTATTTTATTTTCTGTAAAGTCTTTTATGGTAATTTCTTTAAATTATTAAAATTGGATTTATTATAGTTTTTCTGAGAGAGATATTGTCATTTTTTATTAATTAAAATAAATGGCTATATAGAAAAACTAAACAGATATATAAGAAATTTATTTGATGTGGTGGTTTTTGAATATTCAATCTTTATTATTAGATGGTTGAAATATGTTTGATTCTAAAAAAGAAAATCGAATTCCTCGTTCAGCATTAGATAGCTGTCGTTTGCTATTGCAACTTTCAGGAATAAAAGAATTATTCTCTCCCGTGGAGCTATCTCAAGGGGGGCTCCTAAAAGAAATACTTAAGCAATATGGGAAAGAAAATCATTGTGAATTTCGGTTAAAACGACTGAAGTTTGCTGATATAGAATCACAAACATTGCCGATAGTATATCAGCAGAAAAAAGGTGAGTTTGCGGTATTAGCGCGAGTGGCAGATCAACAGGCATTAATACAATCACCAGACTCTGCAACACCTGATATCTTGTCTTTTGAAGAATTAAAATCCGACTGGCATGGAAACATCATCGTATTACAAAATGCCAAACAACGGTTTGATATTGCTTGGTTTATACCTGAGTTTGTTAAACATCGTAGGTTGATTATTGAAGTATTACTATTCTCCTTAATGTTACAAATACTAGCATTGGCAACACCTTTGTTCTTTCAGCTAGTCATGGACAAGGTGATGGTACACCAAGCACTATCAACACTAGATGTCTTGGTATTTATATTATTAGTTGTTGGTATATTCGAAATTATACTAAAAGGATTACGTGATTATCTGTTTGCCCATACCTCAAATCGAATCGATATTAATCTGGGTATTAAGCTATTTCGCCATCTGTTGGGCTTACCGCTACTCTATTTTAAACATCGCCAAGTAGGAGCTATTATAACCCGAGTTCAAGAGCTTGACAGTATCCGTGACTTTCTCACTGGCTCTATGCTAACACTCTTTGTTGATGTCCTATTTACCTTCGTTTTCTTTGTTGTCATGTTTTGGTTATCTCCCACACTGACTTATTTAGTACTTGCTTCATTACCATTCTACTTTCTACTAGCGCGCTATAGTACTTCCCCTTTACAGGCAAGCATTGAGCGTCAGTTTCAGGCTGAGGCGATGAATACCTCATTTCTTAACGAAACAGTGAGTGGTGCTGAAACAATTAAAAGCTTGGCGGTAGAGCCTCGTATGCAGCGTCGTTGGGAATCACAAACTGGCGAAATGGTAATTGCAGGTTTTAAGACCCAAACATTAAATAGCCTCGTTAATCACGGTGTTATTCTTCTACAAAAAGTAACAAGCGTTAGTATTATTTGGGTCGGATCTAATTTAGTCATGGAACTGGAGCTGACTATAGGCCAATTAATTGCGTTTAATATGATGGCGTCCCATGTCAGTCAACCCATCGCGAAGCTTATTGAACTTTGGCAGCAGTTTGTTCGGGCACGTGTCGCCGTTGATAAACTCGCAGATATGCTGAACATTCCTGTTGAGCAATCACTTGGCAGTATAATTCCAGACAAACCACTCATTGGTCAGTTACAGTTAAAACAATTGGTATTCAGCTACCAACCAGATCATCCTCCTGTCATACGAGAGCTCGACTTAACAGTACAACCTGGCGAGACGATCGGAATTGTCGGGCCTTCCGGCTCAGGTAAATCGACACTGACAAAGTTAATTCAAAAACTTTACATCCCTGATAGCGGTGACATTCAAGTTGATGGCATATCTCTACAAAGTCTAGACCCCAACTATTTACGTCGACAAGTTGGTGTTGTCTTACAAGAAAGCTATTTGTTCAACCGCAGTGTGCGTCACAATATTGCAATAAAAGACCCCACGGTTTCTTTAGACATAGTTATTAGTGCTGCAAAGTTAGCTGGTGCTCATGATTTTATTCTCCAGCTTCCCCGAGGTTATGACACCATTTTAGCTGAAGGTGGCAGCTCATTATCTGGTGGACAGCGTCAACGTATTGCCATTGTTAGAGCTTTAATAGCCAATCCTAAAATTCTAATTTTTGATGAAGCGACTAGCGCACTGGATGACGAATCACAGGCAATAATACTTGAGAATATGGATGATATTGCTCGAGGTCGAACTGTTATTACGATTGCTCATAGATTATCAACTGTCCGTCAATGTGATCGCATTATTGTTATGGAGAAAGGACAAATTACAGAGTCAGGAAAGCATCATGAACTGCTGAAGAATGAGGGCTGCTACGCTCGTTTATGGCAACTACAGCAAGAACTGCGTAAGGAACCAACCTGATGCTAAGAAAATATTTTAATGTAGCACGTCAAGCTATGAGAAAAGAGCGTCAAGAGCAGGAAACGTTACAGCGCTCCAATGAAGAGTATGAATTTCAACCGGGTTACTTAGAAATCGTTGAACGCCCCCCTGCTCCATGGGCGCGTCGTACAGCAATTGCACTCACGTTGTTATTGTTGATTGTCATAATATGGTCATTCATTGGCCGTTTAGATATTCATGCTACGACACAAGGAAGGCTAATAATTTCCAGTCATTCGAAAATAATTCAATCTTTAGAACCTGGCGAAATTAAAGCAATTAATGTGCAAGATGGTCAATTGGTTACTGCTGGTGAAACCTTGATCAGTTTAAACCCTGTTGGAGCAGCTGCTTCAGTACAAGAGCTTAAGCAACAGCTCGATTTTCAACGTTTAAGGCAATCTCGCCTGCAAGCGCTATTAACAGATAATCCCCTTGATAATTTCAAAATGACGACTGCAATTGCTGGTTCGAGCATCGCTTTGACTCGTCAACATCTTATTAGTGAATGGCAAGAAGTACAGGCTAACCTAGCGAATTTAAATGCTCAAATGGATACAAATATTGCCAGAGTCAGTGCCAGCAATCGACAGATAGAGTCGCTACAAAAACTCGCAATCAACATTAATGAACGTTTAGATGCACGACAAGCGTTGTCTGAACAAAACTATTATCCAAAATTGGAGCTACTAGAACAAGTAAGGGAATCGCTTGAATCAGAAAGAGCAATAAATGAAAAGCGCTCAGAGTTGGAGGTGCTTAAGAAACAATACGCTGAATTAGAAGGTCAGAAACGAAGCTATTTAGCAGAAAAACAACGTGAATATAGTAGTGAACTAAATGATGTGCTAGCCGAAATTGGAGGATTAACACAACAACTGGTAATAGCAAAAGAAAAACAACGTTTAATGAAGTTATTAGCGCCAGTCGATGGCGTTGTTCAACAATTAGCCGTGCATACATTGGCTGGCGTAGTGCAATCAGCTCAACAGTTGATGGTCATTGTTCCTGCCAATATGCCACTTGAAGCTGAAGTTAAAGTGCTGAATAAAGATGTCGGTTTTGTACGAGAAAATCAGCCAGTCGAGCTCAAAATTGACGCATTTCCATTTACTCGATATGGCACCATTTCTGGTGAAGTGATTCATGTCTCTCGAGATGCTATCGAGGATGAACAATTGGGTATGGTATTTACAGCAAGGATAAAACTGGCTAGCAATAGCATGGTTGTTGAAAATGAAACTGTGCCTCTCCAGGCTGGAATGAGTTTAGTGGGGGAGGTACGTACCAATGATCGGCGTGTGATTGATTATTTATTAAGTCCCTTACAGCAATACCAGTCTGAAGCAATGAGGGAGCGTTAATCATGACGATTAATCAACTCGAACTAAATTCAACACAACAAGTGAACAAATCTTCAACTACTGATTCAGCCATAAACGCGCTCGCTCATGCTGCCCGCCATTTCAACCTGGCAATAGAGCCTGACCAATTAAGTCATCAATTGGGTCGTTACGAAGGGGCCATCAATGATCAGGATCTCTGTCGTTGTGCCCGTTGGATTGGATTGCGAGCACGTTCCATTAACACTCATATTGATCGATTGCCCGCTTTACCGCTGCCACTCTTAGTTGCCATAGGAGACAATTGGTCGGTACTAGAAGAAGTCAATGATGAAACTGTGACCCTTTATCAGGCTACAGATGGTAGTCGTAGTTATCCAATGACCGTTTTTATAAAAAACTGGCAAGGTAAAGCGGTACTACTGGCAATTGAAAACGCATCCAATAGCAAAGTAAAAACCGGTTTCAGTTGGTTTGTTCCATCCGTCCTTAAACATGCGTCTCAATTTCGTAGCGTGTTATTGGTATCACTCATGATGCAACTGATTGCGTTGGTAACCCCAATGCTGTTTTCAAATGTCATTGACAGAGTACTGGTAAGTCGAAGTCTGTCGAGTCTTCAGGTATTGGGTTTTGCATTACTTGTATTGGCCGTCTTTGAACCTATTTACGGCTTTTTACGTAGTTGGCTCTTTGCAAACCTAGCCAGCAAGGTCAACTCTGAATTATCGAGCAGGCTTTACCAACACCTTATTGGGTTGCCACTAAATTATTTTCAGCAACGACAAACCGGTCAGATTATTGCCAGAGTCAAAGAGATGAACCAAATTCGCCAATTTTTGACGGGGTCGGCACTGACTATGGTGATGGATTTGGCTTTTATTGGTCTTTTTGTCGCTGTGATGTTTCTTTACGCACCTCTATTGACCTGGGTGGTACTTAGTTCGTTGGTACTGTATTTCTTATTCTGGATTTTAATTGGACCGATGCTTCGCTTAAGGGTCACCCAAGAATATGAGCTCAGCGCAGATAATACGGCATTTTTAAATGAAGCCGTGACGGGCATTGAAACGATAAAGACCACAGCAACAGAATCCAGTGCTTTGAACGAATGGAAGCAAAAATTAGCCAGCTTTGTGCGAGCAAGTTTTCGGGCCAAGGTTATCGGTATTTGGGCAGGTCAAGGAATAGGTCTGATTCAAAAAGTGACTTCTGCGGTGCTTCTTTGGTGGGGGGTTACCTTGGTGATGGATGGTCAACTAACGCCTGGCGGCTTAGTTGCTTTTAATATGTTATCCGGCCACGTGACACAACCTATTTTGAGATTGGCACAGGTGTGGCAAGACTTTCAGCATACATTGATCTCTTTACGTCGTATTGGAGACATTCTTGAAGAAGAAGGAGAGGGGGGGAGCTCTGGTCTTGCCTCCGTTTCGACGATGGAAGGCGCTGTGTCATTCCAAGGGGTCCGCTTTCGTTATCAAGAAGATGATCAGGAGGTTCTTCGTAATCTTAATTTGGAGATAAACCCTGGTGAGTTTATTGGAATCACAGGGCCATCGGGGTCAGGTAAATCCACCTTAACTAGGCTATTACAAAGGCTGTATGCCCCTCAACTAGGACGTGTATTGGTTGACGGTGTTGATCTAGCAATTGCTGATCCTGTGGCATTAAGACGTAATATGAGAGTGGTTTTACAAGAAAGTTTATTATTTGCAGGTACCGTTACTGAAAACATTCGTTTATGCAAACCGCAAGCTACGGAAGCCGAAATTACTAATGCTGCCAGATTGGCAGGGGCGGATGTTTTTATTGATGAATTACCACAAAAATATGATACCCAAGTCGGTGAAAAGGGCGGGCAATTATCTGGTGGCCAGCGTCAACGTATCGCACTAGCTCGAGCGCTCTTATCTGATCCAAGAATCCTCTTGTTGGATGAAGCCACCAGTGCTCTGGACTATGAATCAGAAGCGGCAGTAATGTCCAATATTGACGCTATTACCAAAGGTCGCACCGTTATCAGTATTGCACATCGATTGAATACGATACGCAATGCGGATCGTATTTTAGTACTTGATCGAGGTCAGGTTGTCGAACAGGGCTGTCATGAAGAGTTACTCGAGCAAAATGGTCTATATGCAAAATTATGGACTCTGCAGACCACAGGCTAATGTTGAAAATATTATTTTGATTGTCCCGTTTTTTTTGTCACTGCTACAGGATAACGAGAAATGCTATAGCAGAGATTAAGTTATGAAAAAGTAATGCTTTAAAAATAACTATTTATTGGAGATAAAAGTATGTCAAATTTCACTAGAATAATAACAAACAGAGATGGTCAAATTTTCAAAGTTGACTGGCCTGATTATCCTAACAATATTTCTGTGAAAATCTACGATACAGATACTCGGTCTTATCAAAATGATCCAGCGACGGCTAATGCTTTAAAACACTTTTTGGATAATGCTTTTTCGACATCAGGTATTACTGCAATAAAAAGTAATATTCATGCACTTTATATTGAATTTAATCAAAATACCCCTCAGTTTTCTGCTCAAATAGGTACATCTAAGCTGCCACCGATGAAGAGCAACTTAATTTACACTCGCACTAATAATGCAAAAGTCGAATTGTCTTACCAACATAGCTCAAGCCATATTGAGACTTCCGATGATGGCTCATCTGTTTCTTATAAAGTGGGTGAAAACAAGTTTCGCTTTGTATCTTCTAATGGTGATGCTAGCACCGTTCGTACTAGCGTTAAGCTGCGAGATGTCAAAATGCTTAACGGCAATGGGGACACTAAATTAGTATGGGGGTTAACCAAGTACGGTACCTTAGAAGTGACCGCATTTGATGCTGATGGCAATTTAGATGTGGTTGCATCTAATGCTATGTTTGATTTCTTTAACGGTACTAACGCAAATTATATTGCGATACACACTGATCAAAATGGTAATGCCTATGCTTTGGATAAAAAAGGCTATTTACATGTCTATTCTAGCAACGATAACGTATCCGCCATGTATCATTCTGCTGAACCAATACTGGATCTGACAGGTATTAGCGAGTTGAAATACGGACGACTGGCTATTGACGCACAAGGCAAGGCCAATTTTGTTGCCTTAAACAAAGATGGCATTGAAATTGGCAATACCTCAACCGTTGATGTCAGCCAGCAAATTCAAATTAGTAACCTTGATTTAGTCAGCGGTAAAGTCTCTGTATCGAACAATGATCATTACCTATTAAAAGATGGGATTTTGCATCATAAAAGTGCTACTCAAGATTGGCGACCAACCGAATACAGCAGCCTTAGCAACCTTAAACGAAACGCGGATGGTTCAGCGATTGCGATAGATGCTAGTGACACAATATTAACACTGGAAAAAGATGGTAGTACCAATTATCGGCTATTTGATTTAGTTGGTACTTATGCGGTGGATGCACAATCTGATAATGGCGTGACTTATGTACTAGCTGCAGATGGAAAATTACACTTTCAAGGCAATTTAAACGGCAGTCTTAGTACAAATAACATCGCAAATATTGAAGGAGAGCTCACTTCTTTTGTGGTTAAAGACGGCACCGTATTTGCTGCTACTTCTAATGGTAAGCTGGTGCGTTTTAATACTCCGACAACGTCAGGTATCGATCAACAAACGAATAATGGTTATGTGGTAAATGGAGTCAGTGGTGTTGAAAGAGTTTTGATCTCACCAAACAATGACATTGTTACCCTAAATAGCAGGGTCAATAATCAATACCAATATCAAAAGTACGATCCGGCCTTAAGCATAACGACTTCACTCATCAACGCTTCTTTTCGTGGTTTTAACTCGGTAACAGGTATAGATGACTACGGTTTGATTGTGACGGAAGCTGGACGCCGTTTTACACTTTATGACGGCATGGTTTATATGTACGATCAACAATCGTCTGACTGGGTGACCACTAATACAAGTGGTACTCGTAAGCTGAAGTTGGGTGCTGATGGCAAGCTATATGCACTGAAGGAAGACGGCTTTCTTGCCCAATTGAATGATCTTGGCTTTGAAGGCACAACGGGCGTAAAAGCATCAGCGCGAGGTGATCATGAGTTTTATGTGGCCAAAGCCGTATTTCTAGGAGAAGGCACGCGCGACTTTACTGTATCTGCATCGGGTTCAGTGTACTTTTTAGATCAAGATAGCCAATATCAAAAGTTAAGCATCACTGATGAACAATATGGTTCAGTGTCTTTGATTTCGGTAAGAGACGAAAATGCGCCCAGTGTCAGCCTAAATGTGACCGAACTTCCCGCTGAAGTTGAGGCGGTCACTCATACCGCCCGAGATGATTCAGGAAGAGTCTGGCTTCAGGACAATAACAGTAGATTATTCTACTCAGACTCAGTAACAGGGCCATTTGACTGGGTCGATGTTGGAGAAATTAATAATGCAGACGGTTTTGGTTTGCTTGAAAGCGGGAGTGCTTATGTAAAAACAACCGACGGGAAAAAGTATTTCTTTGAACAATCCCGTTGGATGGAGACTAGCACATCCAGCGATCAAACATCGCCTAACCAGGGTGCGAGCGGTACCCGAAGTATGGCTGTGGCAGCAGACGGTACACTATGGATAGTCAGCGATGAGGGTGGTGTATTTAAAAAAAGTACTCTTGCGGGCTCTGCGTGGCAAGAAGTAACACCAGAGGCAGGGCAAAATGTTAGTGAATTTCAAATGTTGAAAACATTAGCAGATGGCTCTGTGGTCGGCAAAACAGCTGATGGTAAACTTTATAAGCAAGGACCTGACAGCAATTGGTCTCAAACTTACCAAGACAGTACCACACGCGATTTCGATGCGGTGTTTGACCAACTAAATTTCAGTCGCTTTAAGCACGAATATCAGGTGTTATTTTTTGGTTCTAATAGACCTGCTGACAGTTTATTCGGCCGTAAATTGAAAAAGCATCAGCTTACCAGTGCGCTCAGTCAAGATATTCCAGTTAAGGGCACTACAAGTAACTTATTATCTAAATTTAATAACTGGAGTGCCGCTCATTTTCGCTATCACTCTACTAATGCTAGGGCAGGTCATCACAACGATATTAATCAAGCTAAACAGGAAATTAAAACGAGTTATAAAGATTTACTGAGTCGCCCACCAGAGTTTCTTGAGTTTCAGCTACATACTGACATAAAGAATAAATTTCTGGCGTTCAAAGCGACTATGGATGCAGATCATAGTGCTGTTATTCAGCGTATTCGAACGTTAATCGAGCTGGATCTCTCAAATGGTGTCAACAATCCAAATTGGACAGAAACCAAAGCATATAAAGAATTTAGCTCATTGTTTCATCCAAATAGAGTGAACAGTAACGATAATGCTATTTACCGACTTTATGGATATCGTGAGTCTGCTTTTGGCAGTAATGATAGTGTGACAGCACAATTAAAGTCTCTGTTGGACGCCGGTGTCTATATGCCACCCGATAGTGGTGATGCGAGTGCATTACTGGGTAAATTAGTAAATGATACCGCGATACTTGATCAGGCGCGCGATGCGACCGTTTTAGCTCAAACGCTGTTAAATGGCGGTACAGAACTTAATCATGTAAAAACAACGTTGGACTCCAGTCTTGATACGATCACAACGGCTCAAAAAAATGCCGCTATCAGTAAATTACAAACAGGCAATTTTAATAGCTTAGATAAAGCAGATCGTTATTTTAAAACCCTTGATTATCTATTAGGCGGTTTGCAGAACGATAAGTCTAAATTAACTCGAGCATTGACCAGACAAGGTGCTGTTAAAGACCATGTTGCGACACGCTATGTACAGCTTATTAATGGTATGAGGGATGGAGAAGCCTTATCCCTAGATGCAGGATGGAAATTGGGTGCCGAGTTGGGGGCTGGTTGGTCGCACGCTCCAGGCTTTAAGCCTACTGCGCCGTTTCAATTTGGTTTTGCTGGGATCGCAGGAAAAGTGTCTGCAGGAGGAGGCAATAAATACAAACTTGTTATTAAGAAAACAACAAATGGCGTAAACATAGATATTGCCTTTGATCGCTTGGTGGATGTAACTCCTTCGATTAGTGGTTCTGTTGGCGCTGGTTTAGGGATTGCTACTGTTGGGGTGAGTGGTGGGTTGAGTGCCAGTGTTGGGGGCAGTGCTACGTTGGCGTATAAATTTGGAGCAACCCATACAGAAAAGGTAACCTTAACCATTGATAAAGATGATAAAGGTACTATTCAATCGACCTTAGAAAAACTATTGAACGGCACAATGGATCCCTACGAACTACTGGCAATTTCTAAAAAGGGTAGTGCATACAGCGGGACTAATAAGAGCCATTCGGTCGATTTTTCGGGTACTCTTGGAGCGGGGCTAGGTTTGGGGGCTAGTACGGGGGCGGACTCTGGTCATCGTCAAATTCGTAGTGCTGGATCTTTAAGCATCGGAGCACTAGGCATCAACGCCAATATTTTTAAGGCAAAACAGGAAACTCGCCTCACTTATAATGACGGTCAGGCAATGAGTCAGGAGTTTGTTAATAAAAGAGGACTTTTTAACAGCTTAGGATTAAGTATCACCCCTTTATCCGTTTCAGCGGGAGTTGCATTACGTGACTATGATGCTGATCCTGCTTTTGACCATGATAATAATCCGTCAACGGCAGCACAAAACACCGCCAATGCTAGAGGTGATTTGGGTCGATCTGTTACTGGGGTAAACTACACATTTTCAAAAAGTTGGGATCGGATGGAAAGTAACTTTCTTCCGAAAGATGGTTACAAGCTTGAAATAGGAGAGAGTGGTGTAAGCAAAGCAACTTGGTCTATTGACGTTCAGAAAACGAGTAAATTGTTTGATCAACCAAAAGTAAAGGCGCTTTTGGACGCTTTGCCTGAAATAAAAGAACAGTTGATAAAATTGTCGAGTTTCACTACGCCTGAAAATAGAAGTAATATCAAGGCAAAACTTTCGCAATTGTCTAGTCGAGCGAATGTTGATGCAGCTGAATTGATGGAACTCAATAAGTACTCGGACTTTATTGTCAGTGGTGATAAAAAGAAATTTCGTCAGGCAATGAAAACCTTCACAACAAACCATCCTGAGTTAAAAGCTGAAATAGATGCTCTAAAAACTAATCTTGGAACTTCATTTTGGAGAAAAATTCAACAGCCGATTTCAATTTCTTTGGAGTTGACTCCAGAAGGCCTTACTAAATTAAAGAGCTACACCAGTAATGACGGAAATTATCAGGTTTTTGTTAACCAAATTGCGCAAGACTCTAACAACTTTAGAATTGCCTCTTTCTCAGTGACTGAGAAGCACGCTTATGCTACCTCTGGTGGTTTAGATGCGTTGATTCTAAAATTTAACAGCGATGCTTCGTTAGCATTGGAAAAGAAAACTGCCAGCATAAATGTCTTTTATTCAGACGGACCATTGGTAACAGACCTCGAGAACAACATTCACAAGTTAGCAAGAGCGGATAAGAGTAGTGCTACTGATACGGATGTTCAAGCAGGTATTGATCGAAAAGTAAATGCTTTATTGGATATCATTAATACCCGCTTTGGAAACATCACTGGCACAGAAAAAACGCAATTAGTTAATGCTATTCATGGTTTAGTTAATCAATCTTACGATACGACTGATGTTAATGGTGCGATAGCAAAGCTTCATGCTCTGGCTTCAGTACCAGATTCGACTCGCCCTGATGGGAAACCCACTTTTACCTATTCAGGCGATCGCCTTGTAGATAATAAATCTGAATTTGACAAGCAATTAAGAAACTTTAAAGGTGTCGTTCGGTCGGGTGGCGAGGCTATGTTATCTGGTCTAAGTAATCCGTTAGATCAAATGGCTCTGGGCCAAACAGTTGAGTCAGTACAACAAACTGCCAAGCGTGTCATTTTGGATAGCTATCGTGATGAATTGGACATAAATGGTTTTATTAATCAATGGTCAGCTACCGACAATCTATTTAAAACAGCAATTGAAAATAATAGTGGTGTAGGCTCAATAAATTTTGCTGAACGTATAAAGTTAATGTTCAATATTGATGATCAAGGCCAATGGCAACGTAATGAATCTGTTTTTCAGCAGTTGAAAAGCGAACTGAATGCAATAGTGTCGCCAGAAACCGTCGATCAGATTCAACAACTATATGATGCTCATCAATCGTCATTGAATGACTTAACAACCTCCGATATTTGGACACTTTATACTGATTCAAGCACTGAAATGGTTGAGATGCATAATGGTCAAATCTTTTACTCCGTTAAAGATGTAAACAACCAAGTAACTAAAATTGTTAAAGTCCCTCATGCAGTATTAAAACAAATCGTGCAGGCAGAAGGCATCTCTGTATTAGAGGCAATGGCCAGTGGGCATTCTGGGTCCTATTTTTTGCAAGAAGGCACCCTTAGTAGCCATGCACTGTCGATCTTAGCGGCCGAGCCATTGGTTGCAAGCCCTGACTCGGGGTTCGTGTCTTCACAGCAGGTATCGCCACCGAAGCAGTCTGGCTATCAAGGCAACCATATCGTCGGATTGCTTGAGGCTATTAAAGATAAACGCTTAGTAATCTATGATCTAAATCCGGCGCAAGAATATGTTTTAAGTGAGTTTTTTCCAACGGATAATGGTGAAAATTTCGATTTCCAGAAAGTGTATGCTTTAACGCTGGATGACGAAAAATTCTCTGATTTCAAACATGTTATTGACCAAGCGACACGTGGGGATGTTTCTGTAGAGTTAGGTATCACAGATAATGGTGCTGATTTAGTTGAAAAAGTGATTGATTGGCAAACAATGACCCGTGAAACATCCGCAGCAACAACGAACATCATTAATACTGCACGCAATAACGGAGCTGATATTCAACTTCGTCATGTTCCTCAATCGCTATATTTAGGTGTTGGCGAAGGTGATGTAAATGGACGTTGTGCAGGAATTGGCCATGGTTATCTCTATATGTTATCTCAGGGAGCTAACGCTCAAACCGGCGAAGCATTTTTAAATGCATTGGTTGTCAGTGCTGCTATTTCTGATTCACAGAACCAAAATAATGACATCTCTACCACAGAATTCACTCAAAATACTGACTTCCGATTGCTGATAGATAATTTGCAAAGTACGGGGGCAACCGAGGCATTGGTGTCGCGCGGTCAAAAAAGTTTGGATGCTGTCTTTACAGATCTTATTGCTTCCAGTGGCGATCAATATCTAGTACTCAATACTAGTAACCATGCTTTGCAAATAGCGAAGAAAATGATTAATGGTCAAGAAACGTTCTTTTTCTACGATCCGAACATTGGACGCTTGGAAGCAAGCTCTCCAGATCAGCTTAAACAAACTATTCAATCAGTTCTCAGCCAAGAAAGTGCTATTTTGGACCAAACCTTGTCTCAGTATTATCAACTTGACAGTGCTGGTTTTAATGTAAGTGAATTCATACCTGCTCAGGCTACTCAACTTGAATCATTTCAAAATTTGAATTCATTGGTCGTGACAGATAACTTTCAGACTGAGAGCAGTCGCATGACAGCGCTTGGTGATGTGGTCATTGATGATATAACACTTTCAGCTGGGGCACTTTACGATGCAAACGTATTGATCGATGGCGGGCGTATATCAACAACAGCCTTACTCTCTCTTACGGACTCCAAAAATGATGGAACTTCTCGTTTAAAGTTCGATCGAGACGGAACAGAGCTATTCTTTACAAGTGATGCATCGGATCAAGACAAAGCCGCCTTGGCGAAGCTTTTCAAAAAGCGACTATCTCAAGAAAGTGGCGATATTGAGCAGATATTTGTTCGAGGTAACAATGCATTTGTGCCTGATAATAAATCTGAATATGGTGATCTAGCAAAAGATATCGCCAATCTAATTAATAACCAAGTATCTGATAGCTTAGTTGTGAGTAGTGACTTCAGTAATAAACTTACTACGATCGTAAAATCACATAAACAAAACCAATTAGCAGCAACACTGCAACAGCGTTTTGGTTTGTCTAATACAGATACACAAAAAGTGATTGAATTAGCTGCTTTGTCAGAGCGTCTAACAGATTTTTCTGCATCAGATTTCACAAAATTACGTATTCAATATCCACAAATGACCGATAGTCAGTTACTCGAGGTTGCTGCCACCGATTCTTTGAGGAAGGCTGTGAGGGGGGTTGATGGCGCAGATGATGTGATTAATATGGCTCAATGGAGTAGTGAGGACGCTCAAGGTTATCTGCAAGACAAGGGAATATTAGTTTATGGCAGATCTGAGCCGCTTGATATATCCACAGTAAGCAATGTTATAAGCACAGGTACCAATACGGATAGACTACGTATGGTATCGGCTATGATGAAAGTTGACCCGGCTCTTTCTGAGGGAATTTATCGAACATTACAAAGTCAAGATGATTCGAATTTGCAGCAATTAGGTCAGTCGTTGAAGGCTAATATACGCCCTTCAAAACTGAGTAAGGCAGTAGATGCTGGCGGTAATACATTTAATGTTTTTGAAACGTTGAACGCTATTCGCTCAGTTATTTCTGACTGGTCAAAAATGACAGTTCAAAGCAAAGCGCTAACACTAACAGAATTGGTCGGAGGGGTTGCTTTACCGACGGTAATTAGTAAGGGTATCAGCCAAGCTTTTAAAACTGCTGGACGTGCTTTAGGTACGGTAGGAAAAACCGTAAAAGGAGGTGTACTGGATCTGGTACTAGCCCCAGTTTCTCTGACTGCGATCGGCTTGCAATGGAAGGATTTCTGGAATAATGGTGGAGATACGGGTAGTTACGAATATAAATCATTAGTTGCTAATACCGTCATTACATCCGTAACCTTAGCTGCCAGTGTTGCTCTAACCGGTGTTTCTATCGCCGCATCTGTATCTGCTGCTGTAGCTGGTACTACTGTTGCGGCCGCTGCTGCTGCAGGCTCTACCTTAGCTGTTATTGCCTCTGCGGCCGGCCCTATTGGTATTGCTATTGCAGCTGCAGCATTTCTTATTAATGGCATCGTTCAAGGGGCAATGCAAATTGCTGAGTATGATGAGCATTTTGACAATGTTGGAGAAAAGGTTCATCAGTTCTTTGCTGCCTGGATAGGAGTTGAAACTGACGGTATGAAGCGAGCGAAAGCTCGCAGTGCTGGTTCAGATGCTGCTGAAGAAATGGAAGCTAGCCTACTAGATAACTGGACTGAAACCAAAAGCTTCTTGTCTGACCTTTTTGCCAAAAGCGGCCATAAATATTTAAACGTCAGCAATCGTGAGTATGACGTTGAGTACGGCATTATCTTATCTAGTGGTGATTGGAAGCATTTATTACAACAAAGTGCCAGTTACACGGATTTAGAAAGAATTAGTTCAGATATCATCAGTCATGGTAGTACTGTCTGGGCTGAGTTAGGTGCAAAACCGAATACCAATATTACTGGCGATACTGATCGTAAAAATTTATTTAACCTTGATGATACTACTGAGCTGAACAACATTATTGGTGGTAACAAACAAGATGCCTTCAACTTGACTGTGAATGCTCAGGTGAATTCGATTGATGGTGGAGCAGGCACGGATACATTAATCTGGGATGCGGGCGGTCTCCTAGTTAATGTGGATACAAGTAACAATAGTGCAGTATTAAGTGACTCAAATCATTGGGATCCGGAGACACAAACATACGTTAGTTTGAACAAGACTCTGTCAATTCATAGTGTCGAAAATATTTCCATTGTTAATGCCAAGCATAACTCTGTGATTCGTGGTGGAGATGAAGATAACTTCTTTGATATCAGTACCCAGAATAGTGGTCGGGCTGAAGTCTATGGTGGAGAGGGGGCCAATGTTTATGTTTTGAACGACGGTATTAAGGTTCACAGTAGCAGTAACGATACTTTTTTATGGAAGGTCGGCAGCGACACAGAAGTCCATTTTGAACAAGTAGATGGCGTACAGGTCGCCATGATTGAACTCCCTTACCACTATGACCAAGTAATGGTGAATAAAGTAGGTACGAGGTTGATCGTATCAGGTAGTAATGGCGATGATATTACGTTTTATAACGTCACTAACAACAAAATCCTGCAATTCAAAGATAAATCAAATAGTGTCTTTTCACTCAACTTACCTTCAGAGCAAGATTCAGACGGTAATAGTATATATCCCCTGAGTATGGACCGTATTTCTAAGTCGTTTGTTTTTAACGATAAATCAAATCAAGGGAGTGTTGAAGAACTTACTATTACAAATTTAAGTGAGTCTGTTTACACGGGAACAAGTGCGACAACGGCAGCTGGCCTAAAGACATGGGCTGATAACCATACAGCATTATCAGTGTATGACGCGACACAGCTGAATGGTACCTTGTCGGAAAACGAAATGCGGCATTTTGAAGGGCTTATTTATTTAGAAGCAGGTCAAACCTATCACTTTAAAGAAATAGTAGATGACGATGCTTACTTGTTAATCAAAGACCAAGAAGTGTTGAGTGACCGCAATTGGTACAGCAATACCACAGGCAACATTACTGCAAGCACTAGTGGCTATGTCGAATTTGACTATTATGTTCGTAATGGCAATGGTTTGGGTAATTACGATTTGAAAGCCAAATTATCGACAGATACTGATTATGATAATCTGATGGTTAGCACTCAAACAGCTAGTATCACCGAAATAACGCCTGAATATTTGTATGGTGACCAGGCTGTAACAAACTATCGCTTTAGGGAGGGGAGTGGTCATTTTGTGATTGAACCAAGGACTCAGCGGATTATGACGCTGAATTTGGATGTGATGGCGACTGACATTCAATACCGTTATGCAGGGACATCACTAATTCTGGAGCATCAGCAAGGTCATAAAATAATCAAGCTGGAATTGACTCACTTTTTGACTCAAAAAAATCAGTTTCAGGTTTATGCAAATAGTAGCAGTGGTGAAAACGCAGTGCTTAGCATTCTGAATTTACCGGAGTCTGGCAGCGGAAACATCATGACAGAACACTTCAATCAAGATTTAGACGTCGTGAATGCTGCCACGGATAACTTGTTAAGTGAGCAACGTGTGCGTGCAGACGATTCTGTAAACTTATTAAATACAACGAACAAAAAACGTTATGTCAGCTCAGCTACTGATGCAGAATCATTGCTTATTGTTTTGAATAATGAAAAGTATCTACGCATCAGTGATGATTTACTTGTATATGACGCCAGCAGTGAGACTACTGAAAACGGTATTCAATCATTACAGCACTTACGTATTGAAGGCTACTTTTCTGAATCGAATAATGTCAGTAACAGCGTACCTCTAAACATTAATGGTCAATCTGTCGCTGTAGTAACGATTCAAAATCAACTGTCGGGACATTTTGGCACTAGTAGTGATGATATTTTTAATACTAATGGTGCCAGATCTATGGCTGGTGGTAATGGTAATGACATTTATCAAGTAGATATGTCGGGTGATGATACGTTTTATATCGACAACTATGCACAAGACGGGAAGTACGACACATTACGTTTTTTTGGTGTACCGGACGTAAAGGACTTATCCCTATCATCTGAAGGCAATGATGCGGTATTAAGCTACAATAATGCCAAAGTAGTATTAAAAAACTACAATTTGGATGCTGAATCTAGGCATTTACAAGTTGAAACTTACCATGATGATGGCATTAGTTTTGATTACACTATACCCACGGTTATTTCTGATACGGCGTATTACTACGAGTTAGATGCCGATGAATATCAAAGAGTCAAATTGTTTAACAATGACAAGCTGCACATCATCGATATTCCATCAGGGATGCACCAAAAGGCCTATATCGAAATCAATAGTGACATAAGTACCTATACCAAAGAAGTGCTAGGTAATGATCTGAAGTTGGTATCTCCAGATGGTTCTGAGCAGGTCTATTTGAAGAGCTATTATGACTGGCCTAAAGCTATTTCAGGTTTTGTATGGGGGGGCGATAGCACACCTAGAAACCCTGGAACTTATTCACACGATGTCGTGTTACCTATCGGAAATACGTTATATCAGAGTCTATTGAGCGCCGGAGTCGAACGTGAGTTGGTTGTACGTTATGCCAACGCAGGTATTACTGAGGATGAAGCAAGACAGATTGTTGCACAACGTAATGGTAATTACCTTTCAGAAGCGACTCGAGATCAATGGGGTGGACAGTCATACCCCGATGCTAATCATGTTCATTATGATGATTTTGCAATTCATCTTTCTATTAATAAACGCCCTTGGGAATCACCGACGCTTGTAGATCAAATGGATGACTATTCAGCTAGAGGGTTTAGGGTTCGTTTAACTCAGGATGGAAAATTCACTGTAGAGGTAAGAGGTAATTATTATCAGTCTGTTGAGTTAAGTCATGTAGGTTACGGCTACTCTAATTCATTGACGACCTTAACGGGAGAACTATTGGTCGGCGTTGATCCAAGTAGTGGTGATATTAAAATTTGGCATGATCGACACGGGCTACTGGCTTATGCCTCGAACATTTACAAGTTTAAAGAAGCTTACGAATCAGGGCGAACAGCTTCGACCCCTAAAAAAATGTATTCAAATGACGGAACCCTGTATAGAGGAGATGCTGATGCTTTAATGTCAAGCAGTGCAGACAATGTAGCAGGATTCTCGATACTTTCTTCTGTTTTGGATGTGGGAGTCGCAAAAAAATTATTAACTGTGTCTGGTATTCCAAATTTAAATCATGAAGTGGTCGATCAGTTAGTGGATACACATGGACTAACCTCGTATTCACAAATTCAAGATGCCATCAACTATATGAACCGAGGTTTACTTGATCCTGTGGTGATAAAACGCTTTATTGAGGAAATTTATGATACAGATGCTTCTAGTGCTAGGGAGCATATTCAGACAGATAATCTGGATGTAGCCTATGTCAACTTACTACGCCAGCAGAGTGCTGATGCTGAATTTTTGTTAGCCGTAATCGGTAATCAGCTCGATATATTCAGTGCTCAGCAATACTTGGCCGTTGGTGTTGCCGCAACTGACGTTACTGCGGTAAAAGGTTTGATTAACGAAACAACAACAAGCACAAGTCAAGACGTAATCAAGAAAGCCATGATTATCGCTGGCTACCATGATAATGCCGCGGCTGAATTAGCTACTGTTATGGGGACGCAGAACTTAAGTTCACATAGTCAAATTGAAACTTTTTTCCGTATGGGAATTGATGATGGAGCCTTGATTAAAAAGTATCTTGATGCAGGAGTTACCGCATCTGAACTTAAAAACGGTAACGCAACTCATGACCAATATATGGAAGGCAACCGAAGTGATTTGATCAATGTTTCAGTCAGCAGTGATTTTACAGACACCAATTACAACACGCGTTATTTTGCTCGTAGTAATTTTGTTGACTACGATAACAAATTGTTGAAAGGTGATTTATTAGAAACAGAAGCTGCACGGGAATTAGCGGGGGGTGGGCCAATCGGGAAAGAGTCATTGGAGGCGTCCTTATCTTGGTCAGGCAAATCGAATCCAGATAACTTAATTGATGGATTTAATCATAATCGTGAATCAACCGCTTGGGCAACGGCTAAATCTGATTTGGTTTTAAATGGAAGCAGTTGGATTGAATTTTCCTTAGTAGAAAAAATAGTTTTCACTAGCATATCTTTAATTAGCCAAGCCGATAATACAGGGAGCATGAGCGTTAAAGTTCAGGCACAAGACAAGAATAACAACTGGGTTGATGTTTCATCAGTGTCTAACTGGTCCTCTAGCAGTGCTGGAAGTACGCATGAGATAGCCTTAAATACCAATGGATTACCTTATAATAAATATCGTTTATTGGGATTGTCTGGTACCTACTCGGATTCACTTTGGCTCAAAGAGGTAAATTTTGGCACCCAAGCGCTAACGACAGGTATCCAATCTCATCAGGAATCCACCGATAATGCCCTCCCTCCAGTAACAACGCCAATAGTTCTTCAGGAAATTCTTGATATTACGGAAGACAGCGACATTATTCGTTTTACTAGCACTCAGCAAAGAGACATTGATGCATTAGATGGACATGATGTCATTGTGGATATTGACGACTCGAATGCCGATGCGGTGGAGACCTTTCGGGGAGGTGAAGGCGACGATGAAATTTTCAGTGGTAGAGGGCGTGACATTTTATTTGGCGACGCCGGACAAGATATATTGATGGGTGCTGGCGGAAATGATGACCTTGACGGTGGTGATGGTGATGATGCGTTGTTCGGCGGCGCTGGGTCAGATAACATCAAAGGCCAATCTGGAGACGATTTGCTCAAAGATTATGAGTTTGAAGTGAATAATCTGTATGGTAATTATTTACAAGGCGGCAGTGGTGACGATGTACTCAGAGGTGCCGGACAATTGGATGGCGGTGCTGGCTCTGATTATCTGTTAGGTAGTGAGCAGAATGATAAACTTTATGCAGCATTTAACAATGAAGATAATGCGACAGATGTGAACTATCTTGCAGGGTATGCTGGTAACGATCTATTAGTAGGCAGCCAAGGCAATGATACCCTAGACGGTGGTATAGGAGATGATCAGCTTTCTGGTGGCCATGGCGATGATGTCTATGTAATAGGGGTTGATGAAGGATTCGATACGATTACAGAGCAAGGTGGCATGGATGAAATTCGTTTCGTTGGAGATAAGTTATCACTCGATAATATTTGGTTCCAACAAGATGGCAATGACTTAAAAATACTGATTGGTGGAGAAAAACCTGAAACAGGTGCTGCGGTAATAAGTAGTCAACGCATCACCAATTACTACTTGGCGGATACCTATAAAATTGAAAAGCTCTTATTAAAAGACTATGAGTTAAGTGGTAATGACTTAGATACATTAGTGTCGCATATGTCTGGTAATCAAACCTTCGCATTCAGTTCAGATGCAGGCTCTAGTGGATCGACGATTCAGCAGGAAGTAAATCGATTATGGGGAGTTTTTGAAGAGGACGTTCCTGCCAATCAAGAGCCTGTTGTTGATAATATGTCCGTTAGTGAATTAAGTGTGTTAACAATTACTGGTGGAGTTAATCAAACAACAGAAGAAGCTACCTCATTACAAGGAGATTTACAGGTGAATCAGAGCAAACGTTTTACTGGAGAAATTTACCTAGAAGCAGGACACACTTATGAATTTAGAGAAGTTGTTGATGACATCGCTGTCTTAACGATAGACAGTCAGGAGTTGCTCAATGATGATGGGTGGGACAGAAATACAGTCGGTAGTTTTACACCCACTCAAACTGATTACTATGACTTTGAATTCTGGGCTCACAATAATGGAGGTATTGGTAACTACAATTTAACTGCAAAAGTTTCCACTGAGGCTAGCTTCAAAGCAATAACTGTAAATGAACCAAGTATAAAGGAAGTTGCTATTGTCAATTCGTCTTTTGAAGACAATGTATTGACTGAAAATTATACTTTGGAACGAAATGTGCCAGGATGGACTTTGAATGGAGGGAATACTGCTTCCTTTAAAGATGAGAGTAGCAGTGCAATTATAGGTGGAGCTTCTGAAGGTAAAAATCTAATGCAGATTGAGAATGGAGGCTCAATTAACCAGACTTTAACTGAGAACTTTGATGCTTCAGCTGATTATCTATTGGAATTAGATATCGCAAACAACCAATATGGAAATATCTCTGATTTTAGTGTCAAGCTTTGGGCTGGTTCTGTGACTGTGGGTCAGGTTTATCTGTCTGAAACTGATATGGCTGGATTGGGATACGGAAAATGGAGCAAGCTAACCATTGAAATTGATGGAGCAAGTAGTACTGAAGCTGATGGACAAGCACTGCGTTTAGAAATAAGCAATCCAGATGATGATAGCCCCGATATTGTAGGTGCGTATAATGTTTATGTTGATAATCAGAGGTTGGCAAAACTAACGGGGGCGATGGCTACTTTTGGTAGTGATACAAATTCTGGAAGTGGCTCGAATGAAAGCAATTATTCTTTGCATCCAGTATTAACTGCAGCAGTTTAAATTAGAGTTACGTAAGGAGGAGGTTCCTCCTCCTTATCGTTAAAAGCTGGAGGTGATGAGTATATCTATACTTATGCTGATAACCTTTTAAAGCGTCCGCTTCGCCCTGATGCACCCAATAAAACGTGGGCAAGTGATATTACCTACGTTAGAGCCCATGAAGGTTTTTTTACGTAGCGGCAGTCATCGACATATTTTTACGACGTGTTGTCGGCTGGCAACGTAAACCTAAAGGCGAAACTGTTACATAGCTATCAAGGAAGCCAATACGCAAGCGCTGATTATATCGCTTTTATGAAGGCCTATAACTTGATTCACGCCATGAGCCGTCGAGTAAGTTGTCATGATAACGTAGTTGCAAGAGTTTTCGTCACCTTGAAGAGAGGGTCAAAAAACGAAAGGTATATTTAATAGAATTCTTATCTAAATATGTGACTCGGGCAGCGGAAAAACTCAGAATGCAAAAAAGCCAAGTCAAGCTGGTAAGTATCTTTATTCGAACCAGTGCGTTTAGCCCTAATGAGAAGCAATATTCAGGCTCTACCATGATATCTTTAGCCTGTCCTAGTGATGACACTAGGGTGTTGATTAAGGCGGTTGAAAAAGGCTTAGATAAGCTTTGGAAGGCGGGTTTTCAATATGCGAAAGCTGGGGTGATTTTGTTAGATTTATATGATTTAGCACAAGAGCAGGGTGAATTGTTTTGCTCTGTTGAGTCATCACCTAGGTCAGAAAAATTAATGCAAGTGCTGGATAAGATTAATCAAGGAGTCGGTCATGTCTACTTTGCGTCACAGGGAACTGGTCCTGTTTGGTTAATGAAGCGTGAGCACCTCTCGCCAGCTTACACCACAAGCTGGCAAGACTTACCGAAAGTGCGTTAGCAGATTAAATGTATTTGAGGGTGTCGTTAGCCCATAAGCTGGCTTCACCATAAGCACGGCTAAGTGAAAGTCTTTCGGCGGATGGCAGTTGTGAGATATAAGACCACTTTTGCTCTTCTAGGGCACACGCTTTATATAGACGTTCGCCAATTGGCCCTTGGAAATGTTTAATCGCCTCGACGAGGTGATCGTCTATGTTTATTTGTTCAAATACTATGTCTTTTTCAATCTGTAAAATCAGGTCTATGCCTGACATTATGCCTGCCATAAAGTCGGAATCTGGATTTGATGAATTTTCTTGTACAGCGAGGGCTTCGCAGCATTTTGCCCTAATTAGCAAAAAGCGAAAAATTTCATTAGATTGTCGTGAATTCGCGGTAATGGTAATGAGCAAGGCCCATTTTTTGATTTGCTTAAGCCCTAAAAAAATAACCGCTTCTTTTAAATTAGTGACCTTACGTTGCATGCCGCAAATCGGGCTATTTAAGATGCGTAATAGCTGATAAGAGAGGGTCGGGTTTTTACTGACTAGCTTGGTGACTTTTTCGGTGGTGATGTTATCACTTGATAACTCACGCACGAGTTCCATAGCATTCTCCATGTTTGAGCTGATGCGACGACCTTTTACCACATTTGGTCTTTGTAAATAGTAACCTTGGAAGAGACTGAATCCGAGCTCTTTGCATTCTTCATACATCTTTTGATCTTCGACTTTCTCCGCCACCAAAGTGAGCTTTTTTTTGAGAAGAGACTGAATCTCTTCATGGTATTGATAGGGCTCGGTATGTAGCACATCAATTTTAATCATCTTGATGTAAGGAAAAAGCGGGTCGTAACTCGGATCAAAATTATAATCATCAAGTACAAATCGATAGCCAGCAGCGTGCCATTTGGCAACGGATTTTATAAATTGAGGCGTGATTTTTTGATCTTCAAGGATTTCGATATAAACCAGATTTGGGTCGATTGGAAAGAAGGCATCCGACATGAGCAGGTCACGGGTGATATTGACAAAGTAAGGAGTACGCATTTGCGTTTCTAACTCAGTAATACCTATGCATAGGTTTACTAGCACCTGGCTCGTTGCATCTTCCCCATCAATAACATTCGCCATAGTTTCATCATTATTGCGAAATAGTAACTCATAGCCAAATAACTGACTATTAACATCAAAAATTGGCTGTTGGGCCATCATTAAATCATTGAGTGAGTCGGGTAGTGAAGCCATTCTTTATCCTTCGAAGGTAAACTAATTTGAACGTTACCTGTTCAAAATCCATACCATAAGATATTAACAGGGCATACGCCTCATTTGCGAGTGGCATAGTCAATAATAGTTGTAAAAAAAAGAACAACCTAGTTCGCAGGGTTAAGATTTGAAAAAGTTTGTGCTAGAAAAGTGATGCTTGACGTTTTAGGAGAGACTTAATCGTTAGTAAAAAAGGCGATTTCAATGTCACTTTTTACTATGGCGCAGCAGGCCAATAGGTAGCCACTTTGCACCCAAGCAAGCGGTTCTTCTTGATATTCAACGTGACCACGTAATAATTTGAGAGAGCAAGAGCTGCAATAACCTTCGCGACACTGATATTCAACGAGAATACCAGCGCGCTCAAGTTGTACCAGTAATGATTCTTCTTCTGTGACAAGGATTTCCTTTTTACCTAAAAGCACCCTATGAAGTAAGTCTTGGTTGCTGGAAATAGCTGTCATCTAATTCATTACCTTAGCTTATAGATCAAAGTCGTCGAAGTCAGATTCGTCTAGGTCATTGTCAATTTGACCCACTAAATAAGAGCTGATTTCAGCTTCTTGAGGTGCGACCTGTACATTGTCACTGACTAACCAAGCATTAATCCATGGGATAGGGTTATGTTTGGTTTCAAAGGTAGGTAGTAAGCCAATTGCTTGCATGCGGATATTAGTAATGTATTCCACATATTGACCTAGAATTTGAGCATTCAAGCCAATCATAGAACCGTCTTTGAAAAGGTAGCTTGCCCACTCTTTCTCTTGTTCTGCTGCTTCAAAGAAAATTTGGTAAGCTTCGTCTTCACATTCTTTGGCAATGTCTTCCATTTCTGGATCATCTTTACCTGATGCCATGAGGTTAAGAATATGTTGCGTGCCTGTTAAGTGAAGGGCTTCGTCACGGGCAATCAGTTTGATGATTTTGGCATTACCTTCCATCAAGGTGCGTTCTGCAAAGGCAAAACTACAAGCAAAACTCACGTAGAAACGAATAGCTTCAAGTACGTTGACTGACACCATGGTAAGGTAAAGGGCTTTTTTAAGCGCTTTCAAGTTAACATTAACGTCACCTTTACCTGGAACATTGTGAATGCCTGGGCCTAGGGTGTTATATAAACCGACTAATAAGATTAAATCGTCATACCATTTTGAAACACTTTCAGCGCGCTTGGTAATCTCTGTATTTTCTGTAATGTCATCAAATACAACACCTGGCTCATTTACTATGTTACGAATGATATGGGTATAAGAGCGGCTATGAATGGTTTCACTAAAAGACCAAGTCTCAATCCAGGTTTCAAGTTCAGGGATAGATACAATCGGAAGAAGGGCAACGTTAGGAGAGCGGCCTTGTACACTATCTAATAAGGTTTGATATTTTAAGTTACTTAAAAAGATATGTTGCTCATGGGCTTCAAGGTGTTGAAAGTCTTTTCGATCAGAAGAGAGATCGACTTCTTCTGGACGCCAGAAAAAAGACAATTGCTTTTCAATGAGTTTCTCAAAAATGGGGTGTTTTTGTTGGTCGTAGCGAGCGACGTTCACATTTTCACCAAAGAACATAGGTTCTTTCATACTATCAAAGCGTTTGCGGTTGAAAGTAGAGTAGCTCATTTAAATAAGGTGTCCTTTAATCTGTTTGCGAGTATGACGCGGTTTACTGATGGTTTAATTATCACATAAAAATGCAGCACAAGATTGCTTTTGTGCTGCGGGTCGTGATTATGACATTTTTGAACGACTTTGTTTATTTAATAACCCCTAGTTTGGTGTTATTAAATCTTACAAGCACCACCTGCACAATCGTCTTCAAGGTCATCTTGTTGATCATCTGCACCGTCACGGGTGTTATGGTAATAAAGGGTTTTAATACCAAGCTTGTATGCCGTTAATAGATCTTTCAACAGCAATTTCATTGGTACTTTAGATGACTCAAATTTTGCTGGATCATAGTTAGTATTGGCTGAAATTGCTTGGTCAACAAACTTCTGCATGATACCAACAAGCTGTAAGTAACCATCGTTAGATGGGATAGACCATAGCAGCTCATATTCATCTTTTAGACGCTCAAACTCTGGCACTACCTGCTTCAAGATACCGTCTTTACTTGCTTTAACAGAAACAAAGCCACGTGGAGGCTCAATACCATTCGTTGCATTATGAATCTGAGAAGAGGTTTCAGATGGCATAAGCGCAGTGAGTGTTGAGTTACGTAGACCGTGTTCAACAATGTCTTTACGCAAGGTTTCCCAGTCATAGTACAACTCAGGAGAACAAACTTTATCGATTTCTTTTTTATAGCTATCGATAGGCAAAATGCCTTTAGCATAGGTTGTCTCATCAAAAGCTTGGCAAGCGCCACGTTCTTTCGATAGGTTGTTTGATGCTTTTAGAAGATTGTACTGAATGGCTTCAAAGGTTTTGTGAGTTAACTCGTTAGCACTACCATCAGAATAACGTACGCCGTTCTTCGCTAAGTAGTAAGCATAGTTGATCACACCCACACCTAAGGTTCGGCGTAGATCGGTTGCTGATTGAGCTGCTGGAACAGGATAGTTCTGATAATCTAGCAAAGAGTCTAAAGCACGGACGATAAGGTCAGACAATTCTTCCAACTCATCTAAGCTTTCTAGCGAGCCTAGGTTAAAAGCAGAAAGTGTACAAAGCGCAATCTCACCTTTCTCATCATAAATATGCTGTAGTGGCTTAGTTGGCAATGCAATTTCGAGGCAAAGGTTACTTTGCTTAACCGGAGCAACCGCTGGATCAAAAGGACTGTGAGTATTACAGTGATCGACATTTTGTAAGTAAATACGCCCTGTACTTGCTCTTTCTGAAGCAAATAAGGTGAATAGCTCAGAAGCTTTTATGGTTTGCTTGCGAACACTGTCGTCAGCTTCGTATTGAACGTAGAGACGCTCGAACTCTTCTTGATCCGCAAAGAAAGCATCATATAGGCCAGGTACATCCGATGGACTAAACAAGGTAATGTTGCCGCCTGAGATAAGGCGTTGGTACATAAGGCGGTTAAATTGCACACCATAATCAAGGTGACGTACGCGGTTTTCTTCAACACCACGGTTGTTTTTCAATACCAGTAGGCTTTCAACTTCAAGGTGCCAAATAGGGTAGAACACGGTGGCAGCACCGCCACGTACACCCCCTTGAGAGCAGCTCTTAACCGCTGTTTGGAAGTGTTTGTAGAAAGGAATACAACCTGTATGGAAGGCTTCTCCGCCACGAATAGCACTGCCTAAGGCACGAATGGCACCGGCGTTGATACCAATCCCAGCGCGCTGACTGACATATTTAACAATGGCGCTAGAGGTAGCATTGATAGAATCAAGAGAGTCACCACATTCAATCAGTACACAAGAGCTAAACTGACGGGTCGGTGTACGAATGCCGGCCATGATAGGTGTCGGTAATGAAATCTTGAAATTAGAAACCGCATCATAAAAACGACGAATGTAATCTAAGCGAACACTGGCATCGTAATTAGCAAATAAACAAGCAGCGACTAATAAGTAAATAAACTGTGGGCTTTCGTAGATATCACCAGTCACACGGTTTTGAACCAGATATTTACCTTCGAGTTGTTTCACCGCAGCATAAGAGAAGTTCATGTCACGACTATGGTCTAGAAAACCGTTTAATTGGTCAAACTCTGCTTCTGAATAGGCAGATAGAATCTCAGCATCATAACGTTTTTGCTCTACCAAGTTTTGTACATGAGCAAGCAAGTGTGGTGGCTCAAATTCACCAAACGCCTTTTTACGTAGGTGGAAAATAGCCAGGCGAGCTGCCATGTATTGGTAGTCTGGCGTATCTTCTGAAATTAAGTCAGCAGCAGATTTAATTAAGGTTTCGTGAATGTCTGTTGTCTTAATGCCTTCGAAGAACTGGATTTGTGCTTTTAGCTCCACTTGAGAAACAGAAACATTATCTAATCCCTCTGCAGCCCAAGTTACAACCTTGTGAATTTTTTCTAGATTAATCGACTCTGTCTCGCCGTTACGCTTAGTGACTGTCAGTGTGGTCATGCCTATGCCTAAGATAAATGCTGATTTGGTTTAAACTACTGTATCTAGTGTCTGATTACTAACTGTAGCACTAGATATAGTAAATTTTTTAATTTGTTGTAGCAGACGATAGTGTGCATTGAAGTGAAAATCAAGCCTTGAAAAAGCCTTGCTTTTGCGTCTTGCGAAACTACTAAGTGGTTACTTACGTGAGCCGCCTTTGACTTTCGCTAACTGATTTTTGCAACCGTTTTAAATTAAATTTTTAATTTTTTTGAGCCAATTAAGGACTGATTTAAAAATATTCAACTAGTTGTTCTTTGTCTAAAAAAATTACCTAATTAAGCTTGTCACTAAGGCTATTAAGCTATAAAGCAATAGCTGATGACAGAGGTAAACGGGCAGTGCATGTTTGCCTAAAAAAGTCAGTACGCGACTATTTAAGTAATAGGGCAGCTTCAATGTGTGGAGTTTTAGGTGACCCATTATCGGTCCAATAAAGACGACGCCTAACCAAGGTAGTAGATTGACTATGTCTAAGGTGCGCTTGGGTAAACCAAACTCGCTGGTTAGGTATGTGTGAAGGCTAAATGCGTTGAGCGTATCTGAGCCAAAATAAGCGAGTAGAATACCTATGCCAATAGCCAGACTTAGCCAAGGCTTTCGGGCAACCGGTAGGACTAACCAGCTTGCGACAAAGATAAAGTGCAATATACCAAAGAAGATCCAGTTCTGTGGAAACGCAAGGTAAGTGGCTAATGATATCCCGCCAGCGGCTAAAAAGAGTTTGAATTTGCGTTTAAGAATCGAAGGCCACTGAAAGCCATTGCGACAACTTAGGTAGCAAGACCAGCCTAAAGCTGACATAAATAAGCTAATAATTAGGCTGCGAAACCCCACCCAAAAAGGGTCTCTTAATGAATAATCAATATAATCGAATTCTCGTAAATCCCAGCATAGGTGAAAGATAATCATTAATAGAACCGCTAAGCCACGGTATAAATCTAAACTTGAACTCCGCTGATGTGTGGATTTTTTGCTCAGCCCAGACCATGGCATCCATTTCGCTAGGAAAGGTTTCATATCTTACCTTTGTTAAGTGTCAGAATAACTGCAGATTGTTGAAGCTCTCTATCATACGCAATGGTACGTATTTCGAAAACCGCCTGAGAGAGGATTTGTCTTATGCCAAGCTAAATGAGCGGCCCTAGCAGTGAGGAAGGTGAAACACTCAAGTTTAAGTAAAAAACTTGAGTGTTTAGCAAAAGTTAAGGGGCTTTGCGATGACGTACCCATTGACCTTTATCATCAAGTTGATAACAAAGGCGGTCATGTAAGCGACTGGGACGACCTTGCCAAAATTCGATGTAATTTGCTTTTAAAACATAACCACCCCAATTATCAGGGCAAGGGACCTTGTTATCTTGCGTTGTTTGCTCGAGTTGGTTAAAGCGCTGATGTAGATCGTCTCGCTCAATAATATGGCTTTGAGGTGATACTGATGCGGCTAGTTTGCTGCCCTGTGGGCGTGAATCAAAGTAGGTTGCAGAGGTTTCTCGCGATACTTTAACAACCTCACCTTCTATGCGAATTTGGCGGCTTAATTCTGACCAAAAAAAGTTCATGCAGGCTTTATTGTTGCTTGCTAAATTTTGGCCCTTATCACTGTCATAATTGGTGAAAAAAGAAAAACCTTGGTCGTCCCTTTGTTTGAGTAAAACAATGCGTGAATGGGGTGCACCAGCGGAATCAACAGAACTAAATACCATCGCAGTCGGATCATTTGGGCAGGCTTCAATGGCTTCTTTTAGCCAGTTGTCAAAAAAGGCTAAAGGGTCAAGGTTTGACTCCTCTTCTAATAAGTCTTTGAACTGGTAGTCACGGCGAATAGAACTAATATCTCGGTTCATAATTACACTCTATAGGTTGATTTTGTCATTACTTTTGAAATCAGGGTCATGGTTTTCATAACCGGTTGAGGGAAAACATACCCCCCTGATTCAAGTGCAGCTAATTGATGCTTGGCTTCATCAATGCGCATTTGTTGTAAGATCGCTTTGCTTTTTTCATCTGTTGTTGGCAGAGAATCCAGGTGTTTATCAATATGGATGCAGACTTGCTCTTCGGTGGCGGCGACAAAACCTAAACTAAGGCGGTCACTGATTAAGCCAGCACCTGCGCCAATGGCAAAAGAAGCGCCAAAAAAAAGTGGGTTTAACAGGCTAGTGTGACTGCCAAGTTCAGTCAATCTTTGCTCGCACCACACAAGGTGGTCGATTTCTTCGGCAGCCGCTTCATCCATCTCTTCTCTCACACTGGGTAATTTGGCCGTTAGTGCTTGACCTGAGTAGAGTGCTTGGGCGCAAACCTCACCCGTATGGTTGATGCGCATTAGGCCTATACTGTGTTGCTTGTCTTTTTCGGACAAGTCATGCTCAAAGATAGGCTGCGCAGGGGAGAGCCGATTGGCTTTAGCCGCATTAGGCACAAGTGTGCGTAATGCTCTATCCAAATTCAGAATCCCTTTGTCGATAAATGACATCATAATGGTTACTCTTTCGTATCACTTTTAATGGCTAGCCTGGCGGCCAGTTTAGTTTACGCTCGGCTAACACGTGCATGTGAATATGGTAGACGGTTTGTCCACCATTTTCGTTGCAGTTCATTACTGTTCTAAAGCCAGATTCACTGACGCCTTTTTCTTTGGCGATGGTTTTTGCGACAAAATGCATTTTACCCATCAGTGGAATGTCTTCTTCTGTTAGATCATTTAATGTGCTGATGTGTTTTTTGGGAATCACTAAAAAATGAACGGGGGCTGCTGGCATGATATCTTCAAACGCAATGACATCATCATCTTCATAAAGCACAGTAGCGGGGATCTTGCCTGCACAGATGGAACAAAATAAGCAATCCATATTAATTTCCTAAAAATCGGTAACCGGGTTCATTGAAACAAGCTTTGAGTGATCTTGCTTTGATCTATAACAGGGTTGCTTTTTGTAAGCGTAACCCTTTTGCTGTTAATCGCGTCATACTTGATTTGAATTGTTGAGGTAATTCTAGCGTATGTATCAACTCATCAAAACCTAATGTTAAAGCGAAATCTTTCGGCATTTTAACATTGTCACTAATTAATAAGCATTGATCTTCTAATCTGAGTAAGGGTTTAATTTGGCGAACGACAAGCTGAGGGATATAACCATCATGTTCAAATAGAACAATGAGGTTAATGGTGTTTTTATCTGCTTGGGCAGGCTGTAGGTTTGTCAGTTCTGCAATATTCTTTACTTGAATAATACTGATTGGCCAAGATTGTAACAGGCTTAATAGCTTCTGAAAGGCAACGGAATCATTTCCCATGATGTAGAGTTGGCAAGCATAAATAAGGTCGTTATCGGGTAGGCGACTTTGAATACGGTATCTGGCAGGAAAACGAATATTGAGTGTTCTTTGTTGTTTGTCTCCTGATAAGTTCATTTTCCCGTGCATGCTGCTTAATAAATACTCGACATAGCCCAATCCTAGGTTCAGTAGGTGATCCTGTAACTGGGTGAAGCGCCTAGGTAGCGGACTTATAGTGATCTCTAGATAGCTCAGATTATCGCGACTATCATCCTGCTTTGTTAAATTAATCGTTAAGGCTTTATCCCCGTAATGTTTTAGCTCAAGTAGTAGGGTGAGCAATAGGTGTTGGATTTTTTTACCTTGATCCACTTGCTCGTAGTTTTGGGTGTTTGAGGCATTGATTTCAACCAGCACGCTGTCTTGATCTAATTCATGAAACAGGTTGAGCGTGTCGTCTACCAAGGTCTCAATATCAATAAAATCACTTGTTGTGCCTCGAAAGTTAGTATGAGATTGGCCTAGGTTATCCAACCTCTCCAGCATATTTTCTAGATTGCGATTGGCGAGTAAGGCACTGTCTTGATTGTCCAATGATAATGACGCATTCGGCCTGGTGAGTTTTCCGGCAAAAGCACCCGAAATAATATTGGTTTGGCGACGCATTCTAGAAGCCAGGTCGTTAACAAACTCAAACAGTTGCGAGTCATGAAAATTACTCTTTTCAATACGACTGCTGTTAAATGAATTGAGTCTAAGCTGCATGGCCACAAAATGTATTAGACCTTCTAAAATCACCGTGATCATTAGCCCCCAAAGGAAAAAGGTGGGACTTGAAATAATGCCGTACATGGTCAAAACCCAGCAGGTATGTCCAATAAATAGGAGTAAACGTGCAGCAAGATAGTAACCTGAATAAGGAATTTGCTTGAAGCTTGCCAATATGCTGATCAAGGTCAGACTGATGATGGTAAAGCCTGTGGCGACGGATAGAAATAAAATGCTGAGCTTATCAGGCGTTAAGCTAAATAATAAAGCCAAGGCGCCATTGGTAATGCCTAAAGCAACAAGAAACTTGTCGACATTAGGAAGGTTATTTTTACTGTTTAGATAGTATCGGGAGAAAAATACGAGCGCCATGGTGGAAAATAAAGCGGCGAAGTTGTAACTACGCATCTGGATGCCCGCAATCGTGGGGAATAGCTGGATCAGGTAGCCATGAAGGGAAAGATGTAAGATAATCATTCCCGCTAATAAAATACTGTAAAACAAGTACATAGGGTTGCGCGAAAAAGTGAAAAAGAGAATATTCGCGGCCATCAGTAAGAGGATTATGCCGATCAAGACACCCGTGACTAAGGATTCAACTTGAAAATCACTGGCGATCTCATTGAGAGGTAAAATTTCGATCTGAGCATTGATTGGTGTGCTAGATGCAAGCTTGATGTAGACATTGGTGATAGGTGGGTTGCGAGTTGGAAAAGGCACCAGATAGTGTGGGTGATTCAAACTTCGATTTTGAAACGGGCGTAATTCACCTAGCTCTGCAATCGGAAATGCCATACTTAAATGGGGTATGTAGACATCGAGAATTTGTAATCTAGGCGCTTTAATTTCCAGTGCTAAGGTGTTTTGTTCGGTAAGGTGGATAGCAAGTTTTGCTCGAACCCAGATATTGCCCTTATTTAGGCCAAATTGCATAAAGCTTTTGTTGATGGGTAAAAACTGGGAAGCATGCTTTTCATTCAAGAGTTGGGCTAAGCTAAGTTGGCCACTTGGATCATGAAAATAGTCGCCGACTAAGCCGATATCAACACGTGAATTGCGGTTGTCGAGCAAGCTAACTTCATATAAAGCAAAGACTTGATTTGAAAAAAGTATTAAAAGTGCAATGCTAAATCGTATGATCACTGTGTTAATCCATGAACAAGAGTTGTCAAAGTCATATTATTAACTAGATAGGGGATTAAATGCTACATCCGATCTTGCTTGAGTATTATTTATATTTCTGTTTTGCCTTATTGGCGATCACTTGGTTTACTCGAGCCGCTAAGCCCAGCCTAAGAACCAATTTACTTTATGGTTATGGATTATTATCAGCCTTAGGTTTTTTACTGGCCCTTGACTGGATGGGAGGCGTTATTTTTGGTTTGATATTACTTGAACTAGGTCGCCTGTTAAGACGTTGGTTAGATAAGAAAGCGGAACAAATAAAGAAGTAATCCATTTCACTTTAACTCGATATAAAAAAACCGTGACTTCAAAAATCACGGTTTTTTTTGGGCTTAATTAAACGAAGAGCTCTTTTTTAAACTCATTGCTCTCAAACTAGTTTGATTGCTCACGCTTAATCGCTCTGTGTGCTATGTCTGTTCTAAAGTAAACCTTGTCCCAGCTTACTTTGTTGACCACATCATAAGCTGCTGCTTGCGCTTGAGAGACAGTATCTCCCAAAGAAACAGCACAAAGAACACGGCCGCCATTGGTCACAACATTGCCATCTTGTTGGCGTGTGCCTGCATGAAAGATTTTTTGATGGCTAGGAAGTGCTGCGTCATGGCCTGAAATAGCATCGCCTTTAGCATAGGCTTCAGGATATCCCCCAGATGCAAGGACAACACCAACACTGGCTCTAGGGTCCCAATCGGCTTTTGCGCTATCAAGCTTGCCATTGATAGCAGCTAGACAAAGCTCAGTGAGATTAGAGCGAAGACGCATTAGGATAGGCTGTGTTTCAGGGTCACCAAAACGGCAATTGTATTCAAGTGTTTTTGGTGTGCCATCAGCAGCAACCATCACACCTGCATACAAGAAACCACGGTAACGGTTACCTTCTGCATTCATACCTTTAACCGTTGGCATAATGACTTCGTTCATGATGCGATCATGAATTTCAGGGGTCACAACAGGAGCGGGTGAGTATGCACCCATGCCACCTGTATTTGGCCCTAGGTCACCATTATCACGGGCTTTATGATCTTGGCTTGATGCTAGAGGGAGAACGGTTTCACCATCTACCATACAGATAAAGCTGGCTTCTTCACCGGTTAAAAACTCTTCGATTACAACACGACTGCCTGCATCACCAAAACTGTTGCCTTGCAGCATGTCTTCAACCGCGGCGATCGCTTCGGCTTCAGTTTGCGCTAAAATAACACCTTTACCGGCTGCTAAGCCGTCGGCTTTAACCACAATTGGTGCGCCTTGTTGCTTGATATAAGCAACGGCTTCGTCAATTTGAGTAAAGTTGCCATAAGCTGCTGTGGGTATGTTATGACGTGCTAAGAAGTCTTTAGTAAAGGCTTTTGAACCTTCAAGCTGTGCCGCAGCAGCGGTAGGGCCAAAAATAGCCAAGCCTGCTTTTTCAAAAGCATCAACGACACCGATAACTAGGGGCGCTTCTGGGCCAACAATGGTTAGGTCAATTTTGTTTTCTAGTGCGAAGGCAACTAATGCATCCGTGTCAGTGACACCTATCTCAACATTTTCAACTTTGTTTTCTAATGCTGTGCCTGCGTTGCCAGGGGCAACAAAGACTTTACTAATATCATCTGCTTCAGCGACTTTCCAAGCTAAAGCATGTTCACGACCACCGTTACCAATAACTAATACGTGCATGGGGTTTCTCCTTGAGTTGGCAGGTGGTAATGAAACCACCTGCTATCAAAATGTTAACTTAGATTGATAAGGCTTAGTGACGGAAGTGACGCATGCCAGTAAAGACCATCGCCATGCCTGCTTCATCCGCAGCGGCAATGACTTCTTCATCACGCATCGAGCCACCAGGCTGAATCACAGCGGAAATACCTGCCGCTGCTGCTGCATCAATACCATCACGGAATGGGAAGAAGGCATCAGATGCCATCACAGAGCCTTCAACTTGAAGGTTCTCATCAGCCGCTTTAATGCCGGCAATTTTAGCGCTATAAACACGGCTCATTTGACCTGCGCCCACACCAATTGTTTGACCCGCTTTAGCATAAACAATGGCATTGGATTTAACGAACTTAGCCACTTTCCATGCAAATAATAAGTCGTTTAATTCGGTTTCGCTCGGCTGACGCTTAGACACAACCTTAAGATCAGCTAATGTGATGTTGCCATCGTCGCGATCTTGAACCAGTAGGCCACCATTAACACGCTTATAATCAAGTGCAGCAGGTTTGTCTGCTTGCCATTGGCCACAGCTAAGCAGGCGAACATTTTGTTTCGCACTGACGATATCTGCGGCTTCTGCACTGACACTAGGGGCAATGATAACTTCAACGAATTGGCGATCAACAATGGCTTTGGCTGTTTCTGCGTCAAGCTCTTGGTTGAAAGCAATGATGCCACCAAAAGCAGAGGTTGGATCAGTTGCAAAGGCTTTGTCATAAGCGGCGAGTTGGTTTTCAGCGGTAGCAACACCGCAAGGGTTCGCGTGCTTAACAATAACGCAAGCAGGTGTGGTGAAGCTTTTTACACACTCAAGTGCGGCATCGGTATCGGCGATGTTGTTGTAAGACAGTGCCTTACCTTGAATTTGTTTTGCTGTGCTAATAGACGCTTCTTGTGGGTTAGCTTCAACATAGAAAGCGGCTTTTTGATGAGGGTTCTCGCCGTAACGCATTTCTTCTTGCTTGTTAAACTGCAAGTTAAAGGTACGAGCAAAGTCTTCGCTGCCGCCCGATACTTTTTTACCTAGGAAGTTTGCAATGGCGCCGTCGTAATGAGAGGTGTGCTCAAATGCTTGTACTGCTAGGTCAAAACGCTGATCGTAATTAAGGCCGCCATTTTCTTTTAGGCTAGCAAGAATAGCATCATAGTCATTTGGATTAACGACGATAGCCACATCTTTATGGTTTTTAGCGGCAGAGCGAACCATGGTTGGACCACCAATGTCGATGTTCTCTATTGCCATAGGGAGATCACAATCTGGGCGCTCGATAGTGGCTTCAAATGGATATAGGTTAACAATCACCATATCGATTTCATCAATGCCATGTTCTGACATGATGTTTTTATCAAGGTCACGACGGCCTAAAATACCACCGTGAATCTTGGGGTGTAAGGTTTTAACGCGACCATCCATCATTTCAGGGAAGCCTGTGTAGTCAGATACTTCAGTCGCTTGAACATTTGATTCTGTTAACAGTTTAAATGTTCCGCCAGTAGACAGGATTTCAACACCTTGGGCAACTAACTGCTCAGCAAAAGCAACGATGCCGGTTTTGTCGGAGACACTGATAAGTGCGCGTTTAATCGGGGTAACTGGGTTTTGATTTGCCATCGTGGATTTCTCAATTATTTATTAAGCCAAAGAACGGGGTAGAAAAACAAAAAAAGGGCGTCAAAAACGCCCTTTTTTAGAAACTATAACATGCCATACTGTTTTAGTTTTTTGCGCAGCGTACCTCGGTTTAGGCCAAGGATAGCAGACGCTTTAGTCTGATTATCTTTCGTGAAGCTCATTACTGACTCTAACAAAGGTGCCTCTACCTCTGCGAGTACTAACTGATACAAGTCAGTAATGGGTTGCCCATCAAGATGAGCAAAATAATTCTGTAACGCTCTATCGACATTGTCACGAAGTGTGTGTGACTGTTCAGAAGAGGTTGATTGAAACGATTGAGTGCTAATTTGTTCTACCACTGAAAAACCTTTTAGTTTAAAGCTAACCAATTTCTAGCAAACAAAGCAAAAGTGGGTGACGCTACTTTTGCTTTATCGACTATGTGCAAATTCTGTTGGACTATTGACCGACAAAAAAATCTTCTAATTTATCCAGCTGTTCGCTCGTATTATCAATACGGTTGAATTCAGCTCGAAATGTACTCAAATCAGATAAAGTGCGTAGGTACCAACCCACGTGCTTTCTCGCAATTCGAACACCTAAATAATCGCCATAAAATTGATGCAGTGCTGCTACGTGTGACAGTACCAGTTGTTTCACCTCATCCAAAGTTGGCGCTGAAAGTTCTTCATTGTGTTCTAAAAAGTGTGCGACTTCTCGAAATATCCAAGGTCTGCCTTGCGCTGCGCGGCCAATCATGATGCCATCAGCACCGGTATAATCTTTCACGAATTTCGCTTTATGGGCATCATTAATGTCACCATTTGCAAACACAGGAATTGAAAGCGCCTGTTTGATTTCTGCTATGGTGTCATATTCTGCATTACCTTGAAATTTGCATGCTCGAGTGCGGCCATGTACTGCTAGGGCTTGGATGCCTATATCTTCTGCCATTCTAGCAATGCGTAGACCATTTTTTTGATCTTCACTCCAGCCAGTGCGAATTTTTAACGTCACTGGTGCATCGACACTTTCTACTACCGCTTCCAGTATTTCACGAACCAAAGCTTCATCTTTTAATAGGGCAGAACCTGCTGCCTTATTGCACACCTTTTTTGCAGGGCAACCCATATTGATATCAATTATCTGGGCGCCTAGCTCGATGTTTTGACGAGCGGCTTGTGCCATCATGTCAGCGTCACCGCCAGCGATTTGTACTGACCTTGGTGATACTTCTGCGTCATGAACAAGACGATTACGACTTTTGTTGGTGTTCCATAATCTAACATCAGACGTCACCATTTCAGATACCACTAATCCTGCCCCTTGCTGATGGCAAAGGCGACGAAAAGGGATATCCGTAATGCCTGCCATAGGGGCGAGAATTACAGGTGATAAGATAGCATAAGGACCGATAGCAAAAGCCATGATATTCCTGTTTACTGGTACGGTATTGTTAAAGATCAGTTACAGCGTCGAGCGGGCGTGAATAATACCTATGCCGAGGTGATTTTTGAAGTCTTGACATGCATAAAATTGACTGTTTTTTGTGCTTTTTTTGATTATTAGTTTAAAAAGTCTATTAAAACAATTAGCTCGAGTCTGATACGAATTTTGCTCTGGTTTTGTTTGAAGCGATAAAAAGCCCATGTTTAAGGGGTTGATTGAATTTTGAGCAGGGTGATAGGGCTGAAATCCTAGGTTAAATGGCGTTATTCGACTGACTCGTCCTCTTTAAAGAAAGGGCACTATCTTCAGTAAGAACGGGTTTCAGCTCGATAGACTTTAAGTTTGTGGGTAACTGCTGAAGCGCCTGGGTCAGCGATTGGAATGACAAGATGAATCGGTGTCTTTGGCGGCATATAAGTAATATCTAAAAAGTCCTTGTCTAAGAAGTCTTGTTGTGAAAACAGACGTGCGGCGACAGGGTTACCATTTAAATCGTAAAACTCCATGGCGATTTTAGGCATGGGCTGAGAAAAGTCGCTGTGGTTGGTCATAATTGCATTGACGACTAATGCACTTTCTCGGGTTGGGTGGCTTTGTACCCTAACGTGCTGAATATCGATTGAAGAGACATCTTCAAAGATAGGAAGAGTGCAACCATAATAGGAGCAGACAGTGTTATAAATGGGGCGTAATGATGCAGAACGGCTCCCTTCTTCGTAGTTAATCACTAGAAATTGAATGCCAGCAATAATCAAAAATATGAAAGAGGCAAGTGCCCAGCGCCAAGTATGCTTGGGCTTTGCATCCACATTGTCCTCAGGGTCATCCATTAGCTCGCCCAAGCTATGGGAGACGTCTTGGCTAAAATCTAAACCTTGAGAGGTGCTTGCTGTGGGTTGCTGTGATACGGATTGAGCAAGTTCCTGCAGAGCTTGCATATACTCAGGTTCTGGTTGTGCACTTGCTTGTTTCTCATTTTCGCTCTTTGTTGTTTGAGCTAGAGTAGGTTGAGTGAGAGTTTTTGAAT
The DNA here is from genome assembly GCF_000153025.1 of Marinomonas sp. MED121. Classification (GTDB taxonomy): domain Bacteria; phylum Pseudomonadota; class Gammaproteobacteria; order Pseudomonadales; family Marinomonadaceae; genus Marinomonas. The sequence continues at coordinate 410,276 of NZ_CH672430.1, read as the reverse complement.
CTAAGAATACATTCTCTTCAGTAAAATCGATTGGTGGCTTAACCGGCTTTTTCTGGGTGTCATTTACTGCTTTCTTTTTGGTTTGCTGTTGTGCCGCTTCTAGTTCTGCTAGTTCCACTTCCCAAGGGGCGGGTTCTTTGTCTGCTTGGCGTGTGTCTGTCTTGGTTTTTGATGTCTTAGGTTGGTGATTCTCTGCGTGTTCTAATGCTACTCTCGCATGAGGGTTAAGATTCGCTTCTTGGTTCTTTGTGTCTAAAGGGGCTAAATCATCATCAGAAATTAGGGTGTTAAGCCAGTCGGGGTTAACGATATCGTCATCATCGGCTGCAGTGAATAGGTTAGGGCTGTGTTCTTTGGTCGCCGCTGTTTGCTTAGCGGGTGTTTTTTTATGCTCTTTATGGGAGTGAGTATTTTTCTTAGGGGTTGAATCGTTTGCCTGACTTACATGGGATTTTGCTTCAAAAATATGAAAACATTGGCCGCAGCGTACTTTGCCTTTGGCCATACTAAGCACATCTTCACTGACTCGAAAAGCGGTGGAGCATTTAGGGCATTGGGTAATCATACTATCTGGCATAATAAATCGATTCGTCTACTTGATTCTAAAACTAAACGTAACACTAAAAAAATGAAATACAATAATGAGATATTACTCTATTTTAAACTTTATTGGGGGATACTTTCATTTTAAAAGTAAGCCTCACCTGTTTAAAAATAACGGCCCTATTTAGCTTTGTTGAGTGTTAAATAGGGCCAAGTCAGATCAGTTCTTTGTGCCGACAATACGCACCCAATCTTCTTTTTCAACCACTGATTCTATGGTGAACCAAGGGCTGTAAGCATCAATCACTTCTTGTGCTTGATTAGATAGTATGCCTGATAGAGCAAGTTGTCCGCCGGTTGCAACGAGCGCTGAAATTGTGTCAGCTAGTTGTGCTAATGGGCCTGCTAAAATATTAGCGACCACAACGTCTGCTTGCAGTTCACTATCATAAGGTGGCAGTTTTACTTCGATGCGACTTGCATCAATTTTGTTACGCACGGCATTATCTTGAGTGGCTTGAACGGCTTGTGGGTCGATATCTATCCCTACCATGTTTTTTGCCCCTAATAATAAACCGGCGATGCCTAAAATGCCTGAGCCACAACCATAGTCGATAATGTTTTTGTCTTGGCAATCTATGCTGTCTAACCATTCAAGGCAAAGTGCTGTGGTTGGATGTGTGCCTGTACCAAAAGCAAGGCCAGGATCTAGCATAAGGTTAACGGCATCTGGTTCTGGGGTTTCACGCCAGCTTGGGCAAACCCATAAACGTTTACCAAATTGGATAGGGTGGTAGCTATCCATCCACTCACGTTCCCAATCCTTGTCCTCTAAAATCTCGATTTTAGTTGCTAGGTCGGTTTTCAGCTCAGCGGCTTTTTCATCGATTAAAGGACGAATTTGCTCTATGTCCGCATCGGCTTCGAATAGGCCTGTGACACGGGTGTTATTCCAAAGTGGTGTGGTATTCAATTCTGGTTCGTACACAGGATCATCGTTCACATCTTCAAATGTTACGACCATAGCGCCGCATCCGAGCAAAAGGTCTTCTAATTCTGGAACTTGTTCTGGCGTGCTCTGAACGCGGATTTGAAGCCAAGGCATATAATCTATTCCTGTTAAAAAAACGGTTAGGTTCGATAAAATGACATGTTAAACCTAATAGGTGTGTACTCAATAGCACTTATTAAAAAAGTATCAAACTAATATAATCTTACTCGTTAATAAGTCGAGTTGGTGGCTTTTTATATGAAAGTGCTGAGTAAACGTGATTACGGCTCGAACTATCTAGGATAGTCGAGCCGTATTCTTAGCTTAACCTTTACTCAAATTGATTTGTAGTAAAAGTTTATAGACCAAGTTTCTTCTCAAGGTAGTGAATGTTAACACCACCTTCGATGAAATGAGGGTCAGTTGCTAGTTCTTTTTGAAGCTCAATATTTGTCTTAATACCATCGATGAAGGTTTCATCTAATGCATTAGAAAGACGTTTTAGGGCTGTCGTTCTATCGTCTGCATGGCAGATGATTTTGCCTATCATTGAGTCATAAGTCGGTGGTACTGAGTAACCACTATAGATATGAGAGTCAACACGAACGCCCATGCCACCTGGTGCATGGAAGTAGTTGATCTTACCTGGGCTTGGCATGAAGGTTTTAGAATCTTCCGCATTAATACGAGATTCAACCGCATGGCCTTTAAGTACCACATCTTCTTGTGTGATAGAGAGTGTTAAGCCACTCGCAATGCGAAGCTGCTCTTTGACAATATCAATGCCTGTTACCATCTCGGTGACAGGGTGCTCTACCTGAACACGAGTGTTCATTTCGATAAAGTAGAAACGACCATCTTCATACAAGAACTCAAAAGTACCTGCACCGCGATAGTTAATTTCAATACACGCATCAACACAAGCTTGTAAGCAGGCCGCACGAGATTCAGGGTCAAGATGAGGTGCTGGCGCTTCTTCCAATACTTTTTGGTGACGACGTTGTAAAGAGCAATCACGGTCATATAGGTGAACCGCATTGCCTTGGCCGTCAGCCAAAACTTGTACTTCAACGTGGCGCGGGTTAGTTAGGAATTTCTCCATGTAAACCGTGCTATCGCCAAAGTAAGAACCCGCTTCAGATTGGGTGATACTGATAGACTTAAGCAAGCTATCTTCATCGTGAACAACACGCATACCACGACCACCACCACCGGCAGCGGCTTTAACGATAATTGGGTAACCAATTTCTAGTGCGATACGTTTACATTCGTTCTCATCCGATGGTACTGGGCCATTAGAGCCTGGTACTGTCGGTACGCCAGCTTTACGCATGGCAACAATCGCAGAAACCTTGTCACCCATAAGGCGAATGGTTTCCGCTTTAGGACCGATAAAAGCAAAGCCAGAATTTTCAACTTGTTCAGCAAAGTCAGCGTTCTCGGCTAGGAAACCATAGCCTGGGTGAATCGCTGAGCTGTCAGTGACTTCTGCTGCACTAATGATGGCAGGAATGTTTAGGTAACTTTTTGCCGATGGGTTTGGACCAATACAAATGGACTCATCCGCTAAGCGTACATGAAGCAAATCACTGTCAATTTTAGAGTGGACAGCCACTGTTTTGATTCCGAGTTCTTTACACGCACGTAAGATACGTAATGCAATTTCACCTCGGTTAGCAATCAAGACTTTATCAAGCATGATAGAACCTATTGAAGTAATTAAACGATAGTGACAAGCGGTTGGTCGAATTCAACAGCTTCGCCGTCTTCAACAAGGATGGCACCAATAGTGCCTGATTTGTCTGCTTCGATTTGGTTCATCATCTTCATTGCTTCAACGATACAAATCGTGTCGCCAGCATTAACTTTTTGACCCACTTCAACGAAAGCTTTAGAGCCTGGCGCTGGAGAACGGTAATGAGTACCAACCATAGGTGATTTAACCGCATGGCCAGCAATTTCTGGCTCAGCTGCAGGTGCGATTGCTGCTGCCGCTGCTGGTGCAGGAGCGGCAGCTGGTGCTGCTACTGGCGCAGGGGCTGCATAAGCAACAGGAGCGGCGCCGCCACGGCTGATGCGTACTGCTTCTTCACCTTCTTTAATTTCAATTTCGTATACATTGGATTCTTCCAATAGTTCGATCAATTTTTTGATTTTACGAATGTCCATGTTTTGTCTCTTCTGTCTGTGTTTATTTTTCCAGAAAGTCTAAGCCTTCTGGTGTTAATTAGAGCGCAAGCGCTAGCTATGCTTATCCTGAGAGCAATAAGTCATAGCGAAATCTAAAGCGTATTCATAACCCTTAGTGCCGAGGCCGCAAATAACCGCTTTTGCCACATCATTGAAATAAGAATGATGTCTGAAAGGTTCGCGAGCATGCACGTTGGAGAGGTGTACTTCAATGAAAGGAATATCCACCCCTAAAATGGCATCACGGATAGCAACGCTGGTATGGGTGAAGGCCGCTGGGTTTATGATAATAAAATCGATAACGCCACGAGCATCATGAATACGATTGATGATGTCATGCTCAGCATTTGATTGCATGAAATCTAAAGAATGGCCCTGATTTTGGGCTTGTTTAGTCAGTGTATCTTCCACATCAGCTAGTGTTGTTGAACCATAAATTTCTGGTTCACGGGTGCCTAATAAATTTAGGTTAGGGCCGTTTAGCACTAAAAATGACGCCATACACTCTTCTCTGTATTTATAATTGACGTGAAATTATCGTTAAAAAGCAGGAATTTGTCTAGTTCTTCGGGAAAAAACACAAAATTTGTTTTCTTGGTGTGTTTTTTGATCTTTAGTAAACCTGTTTGTTTTGATTTTGCTTACTAATTGCGCTCAAGGCTAAAATTAAGCCTTTCTATGACTTCTTTTTTACTGGGTTCTCCAACCAATGCAATCTCTTTTAAGTGCTCGCCTTTACCTGTAAAAAATAAAACACTAGGTGGACCATATAGGGAAAAAGCCTTTAGTAGCGCCTGATTGTCTGGTGAATTATCAGTAACATCGGCTCTAACTAGAGTGAACTTTTCCAAAAGCGGTCGTACCTCTGGTGCATGAAAAATCTCTTCTTCCATGACGATGCAGCTAATACACCAGTCGGCATAAAAATCTAGCAATATGGGCCTATTGGCAGGGTTAGTTTGGATAATTTGATCGAGTTCTGCGATGGAATAGATATCAATAAAGTTGAGTTTCTGTTCTGACAATGAGCCTGTGTTTTTGCTTTGTGTTAAATGCATGAGCGGGTGTAAGGCGTTTTTACCGCCAGATGCAGCTCCAATCGCTTGCAGGAGTGCAATGATCAAGCAAACAATGGCTAAACCTAAGCGTATGACATTATGCTTATTTAATTGGTAGCGCATTAGGAGGTAAGCGCCGAGGAAGCTAAAGTAAAGACTCCAGAGGATCAATTCGTAATGCCCAAGGTTAAGCCTGTTGACGAGCCAAATCGCCACCCCAAGTAATGCAAATCCCATTAAGGCTTTAATGTCATTGAGCCATTCGCCCGCTTTGGGTAACACTTTGGTGCCAAAAATCGCGACTAATAATAAAGGGGTCGCCATGCCCAGCGCCAATACAAACATCAAGCCTGCACCGTATAGTGGGTCTGCTTGGGCGCTGACATAAAGAATAATGCCTGCTAAAGGGGCAGATACGCAGGGTGAAACAATTAATGTGGCCAGTATGCCTGTAATGATCACACTGATGCTTTTGTTTTTTGTATTGGCATTACCTAAGTTTTCGAGTTTGTTTTGCAAGCCTGATGGGAGCTTTAGCTCAAATAGACCAAACATAGCTAGGGCTAATAGGGTGAAAATACTCGCGCTAATTAAGAGAACGGTTGGGCTTTGTAGATAGGCTTGGATATTGTATTGAGTTCCAAAAAATCCAGCTAAAGCGCCGAGTGCTGCATATGTGCTGGCCATAGCAAAAATGTACAAAAGGGTATAGTAAACACCTTGCCAAGGTTTTTTTTGTGATCCCACTACAATCGCTGACACAATGGGAATCATAGGAAGTACGCAGGGTGTTAAGGATAATAAAAGCCCTAAACCAAATAGCGTAATGATAATGGTGATGCCGTCACTATTTTTGATTAAATCAATTACCTGATTGGTTTGTGAGGGGGCCGGTAACTTTGTCTCTAGAGGGGCGTTTGTTGAAACTTGCTTAAATTTAGGTACGCTCACTTCAATAGGAAGCGATTGTGGCGGATAGCATAAGCCTTTATCAGCACAGCCTTGGTACTTAATTACCGCTTTGATTAAACTGCCTTCATTTAGGTCTTTATCGTAAATAAGTTCTGTTTTAAATTGATCACGATAGACGATTACATCGCCAAAATACGGGTCGTTTTTCTTTTCACCTGCTATAAAAGGTGAAAATTCAATCTGGCTAGGTGTATCACTTTTATCAATCACTTTAAATTGATGCTGATAGAGGTAATAACCCTCTGCAATATCCCATACTAGCTCAATTTTATTCGTGTCTTTTGGCGTAAAGCTAAATTGAAAGGCTTCTTGAACGGGTAAAAACGCTGTTTTTGCACTAAAAGGAAGTTTTAAATCCAAAGCGTGCAAAGAGGTACTGGTTAAGAATAAAATAAGCAGGGTTAGGTATCGCATAAAATCCATCTGAATCTAAAAGTGTTGCTAAATCGTAAAGGTGTCAATGTTAACGTGTCAGACACAGAATTGTTAAATTAGTTGCTAATTAAATGACTTTTTATAAAAAAGTCAGGGGGAAAGAGTTTGAAAGCATTTTTATGGCTGCCTTTGTTGTTAGTGTTAACCGCATGCCAATCCTTAACGCAAAATCATGTGTCCGATAATGGTGCTTTGATGTCAGAGGGCAAGTCTGCCAATCAAGGGGCGACAAACACTAAACCTGTGACCGATCTTGATGACGCTGCCATTGCTGCAACATCATTAAAACCGGCTGTTGATGTCGATCAGATAGACAGCTTAATGCAACTTGATGATGCGCAGCCTGATAACTCATCACTCAATCAGACTGTCTCAGATACAAGTCGTCCAACTGAAAAAGAACCGAATTTATCAGCAGATACAACCGCTCTTAAAGTTGTTAACAAAGCACCTAATATGGTGATTTCAAAGGATCCGATTACGCTGAGGTTATTGGAGTTAGGTAATATTGCTCTGGCTAATCAAAAGCTACTGACCCCAGAAGAAGATAATGCCAACCTTTATTTTCAAGCCGCATTAGGACGAGAACCAAATAATACAGCCGCCTTAAAAGGTATTGAAGAAATTATACGTTTTTATACTGGTTGGGCCCTCGATAAAGCGAAACAAGGGCATAATCAGAGTGCAAGGCAGTACCTTGACTCAGCACGTTTTGTTGATTCAGCTAGCCCTTTAATTAGTCAAACCCAACAAGAAATTAAAGACTGGCGTAATGGCGTCAGAGCAAAGCCTCAAGTCGTAAAGGCAAATCAGCCAAAGAGATTGCAAAATAAGTTTTATTTACCTCAAAACCTCTTTAGTTTGTCAGAAGCGCTTGTAATTCAGAAGTTACAACCAATTATTGATAGAATAAAAAAGGATCAGCTTAATATTGAGATCTTTTGGCCGAATGATAAGGAAGCACGTTTGCTATATCAGATTATTAATAGCCGTATAGACACTTTTCGTGTGCGGGGCATGATATATCGCCGCGCACAACATATGATTGAAGTTAAACAAGGTTAAGGTGTATTTAACATGATGAAATTTGCGGATAAGTTGTCTTTTTTGCAAGGCGCTGGGCAGCTGTCTAGTGTAGGGAAATGGATTGCCATTGCTATTGCTGCTTTATGTGTTATCTGGACGGCATTAGGTATCTACTGGAGTAATGAGCCAGACCAATTTGATGTGGTGTCTGTTGCTAAGCAACAAGCTGAGCAAAGAGGTTATCTCAATAACAGTAAAAAATTGGTTGTAGGTTATACCACTACCAATACTCTTTATACCTTGGTCGATACCTTATTAGAAAAGCCTGGCGGCTTTTTAAGTAATGACATCACACCTCCTGGTGTTTTTGTTGACAATATACCTGCCTGGGAATTTGGTGTGTTAGTCCAAGTACGTGATTTATCGCGTGCATTGCGAAAAGACTTTAGTCGCTCACAGTCGCAATCAACAGAAGATCAGAACCTGAAAATTGTTGAACCGCAATTTAACTTTGATCACACGAGTTGGGCGCTTCCTTCAAGTGAAAGCGAATATCAGCGTGGTAATGCAGAGCTGTTAAAGTACCTTGATCGTCTTGCTGTGCGTGGGGATTCTGGGGCTCAATTTTATGCGCGCTCTGATAATCTTCAAAACTGGTTGCAAGATGTTGAAACACGTTTAGGCAGCTTATCTCAACGCCTCTCTGCTAGTGTGGCTCAAACCCGTGAAAACACGGATTTAGCCGGTGATGCTAATGCACAGCAATCGACACAAGAAATGTCGCAGCAAAAGGTAAAAACACCTTGGCTTAAGATTGATGATGTCTTTTATGAGGCACGAGGTGCAAGTTGGGCGTTGATTCATATTCTTAGAGCGGTAGAAGTCGATTTTGTTTTTACTTTGCAAGATAAGAATGCTCTGGTGAGCTTACGCCAAATCATTCGTGAATTAGAAGCAAGTCAAGCGACAGTTTGGTCGCCAATGATTCTAAATGGCAGTGGTTTTGGTATGTTGGCTAATCACTCTTTAGTGATGGCATCTTATATATCGCGCGCGAATGCCGCTATCATTGACCTGCGCCGTTTACTTGAGCAAGGCTAATGTCACCTACAAAGAGCGGGCGAATTCGACTGGCTGAGCTAGAAGATGCGCCTGCTATCTTATCTATTTACAACCAAGCGATTGCAACTGGCTTAGCAACGGGTCACTTAAGTCCTATTAAGCTATTGGATGTTTTGGATTGGCTGGAAGAAGGTCACCTTGAGCGTCCATTTTGGGTGTTTGAGTCAGACTCTGAAGTCATTGCTTGGGCAAATGCTGATGACTTTCATGGTTTACCTGCTTTTTCAGATTGCGTTGAAGTGGGGGTTTACGTCTCTCCAAAATTTCATCGACAAGGGGTAGGTAAGGCGCTGCTAAACAAATTAGAAGAAGATATGATTTTATTGGGTGTTACGCATCTAATGGCATTTGTTTTTCTACAAAATTTATCGAGTTTAGGTCTATTTCAGCAGCATGGCTTTAATGAGTGGGGCTTGTTGCCTCAAGCCGCAAAAGTGGCAAATAAACCCTTTGATATTTGTTTACTGGGAAAGCGATTAAATAAATAATACATCAGTTTTAAATGAAAAAAAGAAGGGCCTAGTCCCTTCTTTTTTTGTTTAGGGGAGCCGTTTACATAGGTTCAAAGACGGAGCCAAGACTTGGTACAAATAGCTTATTGTAAAGCCTGCTTGCATAATCATCTGTCATGGATGCCATATAATCACAAATAATGCGTTGACCACTTTCATCCTTGCTTTCCGCTTTTTGCCATTCATCCGCCAGGTCTTGAGGTAAAAGGCGATTTGGATCAGCGCTTAAAGCCTCAAACATTTCTAGCAACATTTGCTGACCTTTGTACACTAACATTTGAACCTCAGGCCGAAAGATAATATGTTGCATTTCAAACTGTTTTAACGCGCTCAGGGCCTTTGCTTCTGGCGAGGGGAGACTTGCCTGGAAGCCTAATAATGGATGCTCAAATTCTGGTTTTTGTATTACTTTTACTGAAGTAATAAAGTGGCTAACCAAAAATCCAATGGCGTCTTTTCGTAAATGGCTTTCACCACTAAAAAGCTTACTGCGAATCATGTCTATATTGTTGCTTAAAGTGGCGCAGTTAGCGTCAAGTAACTTAGGCTCTAGATGTTCTTGCCACATTAAAGGCGTCACCATACCAAGCACTATTGCGTCTTCTAAATCATGGACACCATAGGCAATATCATCAGCGAGATCCATAATGCTGGTATCAAAACCAGCATGGCATGATTTTGCATGGCGGCTATTAGTCTGTTTTTTGACCGCTTTAAAGGTGTTTCTATCTGCTTCTGAAAAAGGCGCTAAAATCCAGTCTAATAATTCTCGCTCGTCATTATAGACACACTTAGGAGGCCCCCAGAGTTCTGCTTTAAATTGGCGAAACGAGCTTTGTTTAGCGCCATACTTGCCGACCACATCTTGGTGTAATACGGGATACTTAAGAATGCCAAGCAGGCTTCTGCGGGTTACATCCATGCCGAAATCCAAGGAGTAAGAACCTCGCTTGCCTAAGATTCGAAGGGATTGGGCATTACCTTCAAAGCCACCGGACTCTGTCATGAGATAGTTAAGAGCGACTTCCCCTCCGTGACCAAAAGGAGGGTGGCCAATATCATGGCTTAAACAAATGGTTTCGATTAATGACTCTTCTGGTAACCAGGCTTGAAAGTCTTCATCAGGTGAATTAGCGCAGCGAAGATGATGCACTATGCCATTACCAATTTGTGCGACTTCTAAAGAATGGGTGAGCCGAGTTCGACTATAGTCGTTTTGACGAATGGCAAGGATTTGGGTTTTTGATTGGAGCCGCCTAAAAGCAGCACTGTGTATGATTCTGGCTCTGTCTCTTTGATAAGGTGTACGGTAATCATTGTCGCGCGATGTTACTGGGCCAGATTGGCGTTCTTGCCAAATACTTAGCCTATCCTCATGATCAAAATTGGTCACTTGGCGATCTCCTTGTCAAGGATTTAAGCGGTTAAACCCCATCTTTAACGAAAAGACGATTTAGGTCAATGTTCGCTAGAGAGAGAGCTGCCATAATTTGAGCTTATATTAAAAAATTTATGGATGACGCCGTGTTAAATAGCCAGCATTTAATTACGTTCAAACTTTTGGTTGAGCAGGAGAGCTTTACACAAACAGCCCGCTCATTAGGTATTACTCAACCTGCTGTTAGTCAGCATATTCAAAAATTAGAGCAAGAGTTAGGGCGGGTGTTATTAATACGTCATGGCCGAAAGATAGAGCTCACCCCAGCAGGGAGAACCTTATATCAGCACGCCCAAGACCTTGAGAAAGAGTATCAATCACTGATGATGCGTTGGCCTCAGACTGCAGAAGCCTGTTGAGACGCTTCTTCTAGCTGTTTGAGATAGTCTTCAGCTTCGCTAAGCTGATGTTCGTTGAAAATTTTTATATTGAGCTTACTAAGTGAGCTTGCTGTGATGCCTTGGCCTACGATTTTTGTGTCAGAGAAACTGCCATCGTATATTTGCTGATTACCACAAGAAGGGCTTTTAGCTTTTAATATGGCAATTTTAATCTCTTCTTTTAAGGCAATATCAACCGCTATTTGTGCGCCTTTCTTAAAGGCTTTTGTCACATTCTCACCTTCTATAGTGATGACTTGAAGGTGGTTTGGGGATTGGGCATCTGAGATGATTTCAGCTGGAGCTCTAGGTGTTTCAAGGCCGCCTGCAACTTCTGGACACAGGCTAATTAAACGCCCTTCATCTTGCCACTTTTGCCATACTTTTGCTTCTACCCCATTCGCTTTTCCGTCATATCTAACGGGCTGACCTTCTAAGCAAGCACTAATCAGTATTTTAATCATGGGTCTAACTCGTTAAGTTAAGCAAAAGCCTATTCTAGCATTGATAAATTAATGAGCGGGAGAGGGGGCTGAAAATTTTGTCTTTATGTTTAATCTAGTAGGAGAGGATATTCAATGAAGCATGAGGAGATCCCATCATGCTTCATTGCGGGTGTGCTTATTGGTTATTAACAGGGATCAAGTTTGAGGCATGAAGACCACATTCTTTATGCTCAGACTCTTCCCACCACCAACGACCTTCGCGCTCATGTTGATTAGGAAGTACTGGGCGGGTGCAAGGCTCACAACCAATACTAATATAACCTTTTGTGTGAAGTTCATTATAAGGCACATCGAACATCTTGATGTAGTTCCAAACATCTTCCGATGACCAGTTAGCAAGTGGGTTAAATTTGTATAAAGGTTTGTCTTCTAAGCTAAAGGCATCATCTAGTTCAGCGATAGCAAGCTGAGTACGTGTGCCATGGCTTTGGTCTTTACGTTGACCTGTAATCCAAGCATCAAGGGTATGAAGTTTGTTACGAAGCGGTGCGACTTTTCGAATACCACAGCATTCTTTGTGACCATCTTCAAAAAAACTAAATAAACCTTTCTCTTTGGTGAAGCTCTCTAGTGCTTCACGATCAGGGCTTAAGATATCAATGTTGACATTATAATGCTTTCTAACTTGCTCGATAAAGCGGTAGGTCTCAGGGTGTAAGCGACCCGTATCCAAGGAGAATACTTGAATGTCTTTTTTTGCCTTCACCGCCATATCTATCAAAACGACATCTTCAGCGCCACTGAATGAAATAGCGATATTGTCGAATTCTTTTAATGCGTTATGGATAATTTTTTGCGCCGCATCTTCCGTGTTTGCTTGGGTAAACGCGTCTAAATTAAATGATGTCATGTGTCGTGCCTAAAATGGTTAGCCTCTTTTAGGGCAACCATAGCAAGATGTGGTATGGGAATGAAATAAGAAAGCACACTAACCTTATGCTTTCTTGGCTTAACTGTGAGAATGATTTTTATTTATCAAAACAGTGCGTCATTAGCGCTCACTTGTGAGCGCTTGATATAGGCAATATAAGATACCCGCTGTGACACCCCAAATATGAATGTTCTCATAATCGATTTCAAAAAATCCACGGGTCTTATTCGCTAGCACTCTGTGCTCAAAGCTGAAGTTTTGTGGATTAAGAAGATAATCTAAAGGGACCCAGTAAGCTGATTCCACTTCATCATAACAAATCATAATGGGTGTAAGTTTGGTGACTTCGGCTATCACAGGACTGACACAAAAACCTGAGGTCGTGAAATAATCGCCTAGTTGACCAATTACATTGAAGTTTTGTGGTTTTAGACCCACTTCTTCCTCTGTTTCCCTCAGTGCTGTTGCGATGACGCTTGGGTCGGTATCGTCCATTTGACCACCAGGAAAAGCAATCTGGCCTGGGTGATTACGCATATGTTTGGCTCTTTGGGTCAAGAGAACTTGCAAGCCAGCAGTGGGAGAGTGCCAGATAGGGAGGAGAACTGACGCTGCCTTAAAGGCAATTTCGTATTCACTGGGCGCCAGTTTTTGATCTGGGTTTTGTATTTGTGATGTGAAAAAATTACGGCCGAGTGCCCGCTTAATTTCCTCTATGCTGGGGGAAATAGGCGGGGAGGCTAAAAATGTTTCTACATCTTTCATGATATCCCTTAATTTAGAAATTCAGTTTCCAAAGTATGGGTCAAGCGCTTCACTTTTGTGAAAGTTTCATGATATTCATCTTGGCACTGTGAGTCAGAAACGAGTCCACCACCAGCCCAACAATGAATATTTTCCTGATCAGCGACCAGACTTCTTATGGTAATGCTTGAGTCCATTTGTCCATTTAAGCTGAAATAAGCAATTGAACCGCAATAAACTGAACGCTCATGGGGTTCTAATTCATCAATGATTTGCATTGCTCTAATTTTAGGGGCCCCTGTAATAGAGCCGCCTGGAAAGCTATGTTTGAACACATTGAAGTGCTTTTCTTTATCTTGAATACTGCCGGTGACGGTAGAAACAAGGTGATGCACATTCGGGTAGCTTTCTAGGGCAAAGAGTTTAGGTACTTTAATCGACCCTGTATCACAGGTTTTACCCATATCATTACGCAGCAAATCAACAATCATTAAATTTTCAGCTTTATCCTTAGTAGAATTTAGCAAGTCTTGTGCCAAGCTGTGGTCTTCTTCTGGGGTTTTACCCCTAGCTCGAGTACCCTTGATGGGCTTGGATTCAACTTGGCCTTGATTTACTTGCAAAAAACGCTCAGGAGAATGGCTAAGAACATAACCCAGTTTATCGATTTCCATAAATGCTGAGAACGGGGTAGGACAGCTTTTTCGTAGACTTTGGTAAGCATTTAGCGGGTCACCGGAATAACGACTGGAAAAACGTTGGGCTAAATTTACCTGATAGCAATCGCCCGCTTGAATATATTGCTGCACTTTTTCAAACTTAACCTGATATTCGTCAGCTGACATATTAGATTGAAATGCTTGCTCTAATTTAAATAAATTATCTTTAATATCAGTATCTTGTGGTTTTTTATTTGTATTAATAAAGTGCGTATGACGCGCAATGATTTGTGTTATTTCTTGCTCATCACACCAAGGGGTTTGGATTAAAATAGTTTGTTTCGTTTTGTGAAGACTAACGATGGCCCAGCCATAAAGCCCTGCTTGGATAATGGGAAGATCAACGTCATGAATGACTGTGTTGGGTAAATTTTCAACAAAGTGTCCGGCATCATAACCAAAATACCCCATTACTCCCCCTGTAAAAGGGAGTTCACTTGTTGCTGATGTCGCCCATTCAAGCTGACAAGCTTGCTGAATTAGACTCTCAATACTTTCCATCACAGGTAAGGATTCATCGATTTGAAAAAGTGCCTGATCACGCCAGGTGATACTTGCCTTAGTGTCGCCTAAGGTCGCGCTAATACTGGCAATCGGGTTTGCCACCAGTATGTCGTAATCTGTGTTGGGAAAGCTAGGCTGGTTACTGTCTAACAGTATTGGTTGTGGTAAATCCCGATAGAAGGGATAGAGGTGAATCAGTTCTTCTAGGTAAGGAAGATTTACAAGCTTAATATCTGTCATAATAATACTGAAACAAGAAAAAACGCTATTGTATCGACTATAAGTCACCAGTGGTATCACTTGAACGTTATTCACAAAGGATTATTCCAATTGTCACAGGTTTTCTATCTCAATCTTGCTGATACTCGGCTGGCATACCGTATTTATGAGAATCCAAAAGCAACAAAAAAAGGCACAGCCTTGTTTATTCATGGGGCTGGTGTCGGTGGAGACATTACTTGGTCAGCTATTTTAGAGCACCTGCAAATATGGCAGCGTATTTTGGTCCCCGACTTAAAGGGCATGGGTGAAACCTTTGCTCACCATGGAGAAGAAGAGGCGGTGACCATAGACAGTTTAGCCAATGAGATGCTGTCTCTCATTGAAACCTTAGCGCTAAAGGAGTTTGACCTAATTGGCTATTCTTTAGGGGGGCTGGTCTCCTTACTGCTAAATCATAAGTTACAAGAGAAGCATCAAGCAGGCTGCTTAACTCAGACGCGTATTATAAAAATGTGTTTGTTAGAGCCCGCAAGCTTAGACCGTGAAAGTAATACAGAACTGGTGCAGCTTAGAGATAAGTATAAAAAAGCCGCTATGACGATTCGAGAGACAGGGGATGTTGAGTTAGGAATCGCACACTTTGTTGACAGTGTTGCACCAAATAGGCGCAAGCATCCGGTGGCAGAAGCGACCACCCAGTCACGTTTAGCCCATAGGGCTATCGGTTTTTCTTATGCGCTTGATGCGGTCACAGACTTTGTTGAGCAGCAAGGCTCGCATGTCAGAGATAAGTTGTTAGAAAAAGCACCTGCTACGTTATTGTTGGCTGGGTACTTAAGTCATTCAAGTTTAAATGCTTTTTATGCGTCACTTGCTCAACAAAATACGGATTGGCAATATCATTCCCTATCTGCCTGTGATCATTCGCTTCCTTTTCAAAAACCAAGGCAGATAGCAAAATTAATGACGAAATGGTTTGATCAAGGCATTGTTTAAGGAACCTGCGATTAAGTCACCTGTTCTCAGTCTGCTCTTTTTAGACATGTGGAAAAAAGTGCCAAGCAAGGCGTGACTTTGACCTTTTTTCTGATAAGAGGTGTAGGTACCTTTCAAAAAGTCACAACGGGGGGGACATTTTTTCTGTAAGACCCGTAGGGAATGGTTAAACAATATCTTGATCTTATTCGAAACCCCTTCTAGGTTGAAGAAACGATTTTAGCCTTAAACCTGAGACTGAATCTATCATATGAAAACTCATTATTAGTGTAAAACGTCGGAAACAAGGAGGTTTCCTATGTCTTTATATACTAAGTCCTCGGTATTCGCCTTTAGTTTGGTCGAAGTGCTTTTGGTGCTTGCGATTCTGGCTTTTTTTGCCAAGCAAACTTGGCATTCATCCTTGGCGTCTTTGTTTGCCCAAACGGATTATGAGGCCTTGATACAGGCGCAGACAAACCTTGCTCAAGGTATTCACTTTGCGCGTCAGTTTGCGGTGAAATCTCAGCAGAAAATCTCATTATGTGGCGGTGACTATCAACAAGCCCTATGTGATGGTCAGTGGTCTTTAGGTTGGTATATTCAAAGTGTATCAGCCATTAAAACACACCATAATTTTCCTTTAGGTTTGACTGTACGTTGGTCTGGTTTTCCTGCTAATAAAAAACAAATCGACTTCTATGAAAGTGGCCATTCAGGTTATCAAAATGGCACCTTTTATCTTTGTCAGTTTGGTTTGATCGCAAAAATTGTTTTAAACCAAAGTGGTCGCTCATACCTTGGGGCAGTTGAGAGTCAAACATTAACTGGAGAAGCTTGTTTATGAGAAGAATCGCTTCTGGTGCAGCTTATCCTTATTCGCGCTCTGGTTGGGTATTGATTGAAAGCCTGCTAAGTCTCATTTTCTTCTCCCTCATTTTAACCTTACTTAATCAACAGAGTGAAAATGATTTTCGCCATATTAAAGCCATTGATGAGCAAGCTGACCAAGGTTACCGAGCCAAACAGAGCCTTATGATAAGGCGTCTTTTACAAGACTTTGCATGGCTTGAAGGAGAGAAGGCAACGGCTGAAAAAGCTGCGTGCTCAAGTTGTGCCGAGGCGCAGTTAGAGGTGTGGTTTTTAGGCTGGATTGGTGATGAGGGCGTAACCTTGCCATCAACTTCTGATGCATTAGGTGAAAGGGAATGAGGCCTTTTCCCGTGTTAAAAAACTATCATGGCTATCTTATGTTTGAGCTTGCCATCTCTTTGACTGTATTAATGGTGTTGATGCAGTTTTTATTGCCTCTTGTGTCCCATGTGCGTGATCAAGCTTCAACGAAAGAGCGACTCTTGCAGCGAGTGAGGTTGACTAACGCTGTGATGGATCATTTTCAATCTCAGTTAGCGCCTATTTTCTTTAAAGGCTGTGGTAAAGGAGAGAGCTTAACGATTGAAATTGGATCTGCCACAGGCACCTTACCTGATCGCATCAGTAGCAAAGACCTAATGGCGCAAAGTGATTGGCTTGTAGCTAGTCATAATGGTGTGTGTAGCTACCCTATGAGCTTTAACACCTTGTCACCTACCTTGGCCTATGTCTGTGACTGGGATGAAGGCGAAAGGGTTACTTTCTCCAGCTGTTATGGTGAGGCGAGCGGCGTGATTAATGAGGTAAACACTAAGGATACTCTGTTGCACTTTAGTGATGGGGCGTTACTAGGAGAGTCTGGCATCTTGCTATCTGAGCAAGGCTTTATCTGGTATGTAGCGCAAGGTATGGACGCAGCGGCTTTTTGGCGAACCCCGAGTGAGAGTGGTAATTCCCTAGAGCTTTGGAGTGGTATCAGTAAATTGGCAGTTTATCCTTTGTTAGATACCGATCAAAGTGGTCGACTGGACCAACTCAAAAGTGACTACGGTCTATACCCCCTAAATCAAATCAAGGGCGTTTGGTTAGAGCTTATGGTTATACAGGCCAATTGTGATGTGAATACTTCAAATAATGAAGCTATTTATACTAGTCATAGGGGAGAGGTTTGGCGTTACAACCCCAGTTGTGAATTTCCTTTGAGCTTTATCGTAAGTTAAGAAAAAGATGAATAAAAACGCCTTTATCAGCTTACCTATCTTACTCTTGCTGCTTTTTGTGATGTTACTTTCTTATCAATTTAATCAAGATGTAGGGGTGCAAAGGCAATGGCATTTTCAAGAGAGCATTGCGTTAGAAGGAGAACAAATTTGGCAAGCTTTTGAATATAAAGTGATGAGTGATTTAGTATCAGCTGATGCAGCGCTTTCAACGTGTGGCCATTTTTGTGAATTGGATATCAGTCAAGCCAGCATAGAAGCTTGGCCATATATGTACCAATATCAAAGCGATGCTCTACTATGGCAATTGGAAAAGGATAACAATCCACAGGTTGTTTATCGCTTGTGTGCTCAGCGTCAATTTAATCAATCGATACGTTGCTGGTGGTTAAAGGAAGAAGCTGGGCGCTTGTATTGGTTCGCAAGCTTGCCCATTAATCGCTAACGTTGAAATCTCCTTTTATTGGCTTTCTGTTAGCTGTTTGATGATTTATTTATCTTCAAGGTAGTGTTCTTCACTGCAGTAGAAATGATTGTTCTTCCCCTTGATAGCATGACTTTTGGGTGTATACACACCGCAAACCTTACAGGAAATCATTTCCTCGTGTGACTCTTTGTTTTCAGTCTTATTGACTTGTTCGCTGCGCTTGTTAATTAAGGCGCGAATGTTTCTGTAAAGCCACCAAAGCAAAAAGAAGATAACAATAAAAACAATTAGACGAATGATCATTAAAGTTCCATGGGTAGTGGTAACAAGTTTATTAACTTGATTCTATCAAAAATATTAAGCTATCAAAGTGACAAAAACGTTAACTGATCAAATGCTTACGCTTTGTATCACTTTTGATAGTCACTCGCTTTATTTGCTTTAGTCTGCGGTATCGCCTTCACGAGCAAATCGAATACGTTCGAGTCTCTCCTCTTCTTCGGCAAAAGCGGCTTTAATTTCTTCGAGTACGCTGTCTACATCGGCAGCATCGCCATCGTCTTCACACAAGCCTGTTAATTGGGTATCAGGAGTAAGCTTCCCATCTTCATATAAAGCCCACATCTCTTGTGCGTATCGAGTGTGTTTTAACTCGGGTGCATATTCACCATAATATAATGCCATGTTTTCAACATCGCGCTTGAGCATATCAAACGCATTGTTATTTGCCGCCGCATTAACGGCTTGAGGGAGATCGATAATCACCGGACCATAACTGTCGACTAAGACATTAAATTCAGAAAGGTCACCGTGAACCATACCAGCACAAAGCATCAGTTTGACATAGTGCATCACTAAGGCATGATCTTCGATTGCTTGTTCATAGGTGAGAAAAACATCGCTTAATCTGGGAGCGACATCACCATCATCATCAGCAACGAGCTCCATCAGAAGTACACCGTCATAACAACCATAAGGCTTAGGTACTCGTACCCCAGCCGCAGCTAATTTATACAGTGCATCGACTTCAGCATTTTGCCAAACTTCTTCTTGCTGTGCTCGACCGTACTTGGATCCTTTCTCCATGGCTCTTGCACGACGGCTATTACCGACTCGGCGACCTTCTTGATATAAGGCTGCTTTTTTAAAGCTACGTTTAGCCGCTTCTTTATAAACTTTGGCGCATTGAATCTCATTATTAGATCGTACTACATAAACATCGGCTTCTTTGCCGCTCATGAGACGACTAATGACTTCGTCTATCAAACCATCTTCAACTAATGGTTGTAATCTTTTAGGTATTTTCATGAAGCCGTTTTACCTTATTTACTGCCTTTTGTGAATACTCATACTAAAAGACAGTAAATAGATTATCGTAAACTCCTTAATTAGACAGTTTTTGGACTTTTTTACTGAACGCTTTTTCTGATAAGGCTGAAAAGAAGCGATTTAATTTCATCGTGTCAAACTTAAAATGGCATAGGGTATTGACGGTATACACTATTAATATCCGTCATCACCTGCTCACTTAAGCTGTGTTCAAAAGCATCTATGTTTTCTTTTAGTTGCTGCATATTCGTCGCCCCAATAATGGTTGACGTCACGCCATCAACTTGATCACACCAAGCTAGCGCTAATTGAGCTGGGCTTAATTGGTGCTTAGCGGCTACTTTAAGGTACTCGCTGACCGCTTGATTAGACAGTTTGGTATCGCGAAATAAACCATGGCGCTGAGCGAAACTCCAGCGGCTGCCATCAGGGCGAGCACCGTCTAAATATTTGCCTGTTAAAGCGCCCGTTGCCAGAGGAGACCAGGGTAAATAAGCAATATCTTTATGAATGCAGTTTTCGATTAAATAAGGCCAATCTTTTGCGTGCAATAAGCTGAATTCATTTTGAATAGACACGGGGCGAGGCAGCTGATGCTTTTCACTTAAGCTCAAATATTCATTAATACCCCAAGGTGTATCGTCCGATAAACCAAAGTGGCGAATCTTACCTGCTTGCATGCATTCATTCAGCGCCTGCAATATTTCCAGCATCTGATTTGAGTGCTCTTTATGGTTTATCTCACTAAAAGTGACTGTGCCAGGGTGGTGTTTTGCAAAATGTGGCGTTGTACGGTTAGGCCAATGGAGTTGGTATAAGTCAATATAGTCCGTTTGCAGGCGAGCAAGGGATGCATCGACAGCGGCAAAGATACTTTCTGCACTAAGAGGAGCACCTGATCGAATATAGGGCAGACCCGGTCCAGCAATCTTGGTGGCTAAAATGATTTCTGAACGACGCTCTGGATGGCGTGATAGCCAATCACCAATAATTTCTTCCGTTCGACCATAGGTTTTTTCGGTTGGAGGTACAGCGTACATTTCAGCAGTATCAATAAAATTAATGCCTTGTGCTAAAGCATACTCAATTTGCTCGTCCGCTTCTTTTTGTACATTTTGAGAACCCCATGTCATGGAACCAAGACATACTCTAGAAACAGAGAGTCCACTACTGCCTAATTTAGAATATTGCATAAACCTTTTTCCTATTGATCTATTAATCGCATCTTTCAATGATGGGGTGTATAAACGAAATTAAAAGGCAGCTTTAGGTTTTCATGTTAATAAGCGCTTTATTTATGTCTGCCTCTTTGTCTTAGGGTCTGAGGTGTGGTGTTAAACCAACGTTTGATCGCCCGATAAAAGGTTGAAGCTTCAGCGAAACCCAGTTCATTGGCAATACGCTTAAAGGGGATATCTGTCTCTGTAATCTGCTTTAGGCTGAGCTCTTTTTTCATTTCATCTAATAAAGACTGAAAATGAATGTCTTCTTCTTTTAACCTTCTTTGAAGTGTTCTTGGACTGATATTTAGCTGCTGAGCGACACCCTGCTTACTAATGTCTGGTATACCTAGTTGCATAATTGTCATGCGAGTGACTTCCTGCCAACTCCGGTTTAAGTGGCGAGCAAGTAAGCTATTGGCGTGCTCCAAATGTAATCGGTTCAAGTCAGTATCACTATCGACTAATTCGTGTTCCAGTGCCTTTGCAGGGATATAGATACAGGTTTTTGCTTGATTAAACTTAGGTATCACAGAAAATGTCTTTTGATAAAGAGCCAGATCAGTGCCTTGAGGGTGCTCGAACATAACATTTGTAGGCGCAAATGCGTCATTACCAATAAGCCAGCGAGTAAAGGTCAATATGAGCGTTAATGCTGATTCATATTGATGCCGACTAAAAGGTGTCTGGTCAATCTGAGGGGTGAAAACAATACAAGCTTGCTTCCCTTCATAATGAAGAGATAAGTTAGCCGCCTCAGAAATAAGAGGAAAAAATTTCAGAAAGTGTAAATAAGCTTGTTTTAGGTTGGCACTTGTCATGGCAAGGTAAGCGACCACATGAAAGTAGGAAGGGCGAAAGGCTTGCCCCATAATTAGGCCAAAATGGTCATGATTACTAAGCTTTTCTGCTTGCTGCCAGATGATTTGGGTCTGTTCTAATGATAGATAGCTTGGTTGATTTTTCTCTAAATTTAAGGTGATTTGAGTGGCATTAAGGATTTGTTCTGTTTCTATTCCTAAGGTTTTTGCCGCGGCTAAAATGGCTTTCACCCAATGTATTGAGACACGTTTTACTGACATTCTTTTATTCTTATTTGTCTATATTCTTTAAAGCTTATCTCGCTTTGGCTCGTAAGGTCAATAAAGTGGACGCCAGAGGTAATTCTGCTTGACGCTGTTTTTGCTAACTTAAACCTGAGCTAACCTAATAAGGGTTAGATAGATTAAAAATAAAAATAGGTAGGTGGTTTATGGCTAAGTCTATGCAAACTTGGTTGGATGAGTATGGTGAGAGCCATCAAAATAAATTAAATAAAGCAATTCATTGGTTTTGTGTTCCGCAAATTGTTTGGACTGTCATGGTATTTGTTTATGTTTTACCTGTCCCAGATATGTTCGTGTCTATTTCGCCTCATTTAAATTACGCCTCTATAGCCTGTGTTTTTACCTTGTTATTTTATAGCCGTTTATCTGTTTCATTAACCTTAGGAATGGCGCTCTTTTTATTGGTTTGTTATTGGAGTATGACGGTGTTTGAAATGATTTTCCCAGACTACTTACTGACTTTTGCTTTGTTATGGTTTGCTTTTCTTTGGTTCTTGCAGTTTTACGGTCATAAAGTAGAAGGTAAAAAGCCTTCCTTTTTGAAAGATTTGCAGTTTTTAATGATAGGGCCTGCCTGGCTAATGAGCTTCATTTATTTAAAGATAGGTTTAAAGTATTAATCTGATTGAGTGAGGGCTTATATGGCTTTCACTCTTTTCCTCTATGCAAGAGAAGATCCATCTGATGTTTTCTTAATCTCGCTCCATTTCTGTTACTTCGTTTTATTTTTCTTCCGCATGCTTTCTCGTGTTGTTACTTCTCGAAAGGTACCTACACCTCTTATCAGAAAAAAGGTCAAAGTCACGCCTTGCTTGACACTTTTTTCCACATGTCTAAAAAAATCAGACTGAGAAGAGGTGACTTAATCGCAGATTCCCTAGTGGCTTATTTGCATTTCAATGCAGCGTAAATTTGCTTCTTGGCTGGCTTTGGCAATCTTTACTTTTTAATATTTGAATAACAGATATCACACTGTGAATGTAAGTTTTTGTATTTTTGTTGTGTTTAAAATCTAACACTTCAAATTAGAAAATAAACTTAAATCAGCATTGAAAAATAAAGAAAAATGAAAATTTTGTTGAATTATTTGTTTTATTTTATATTAAGATGAAAAAATATTTTCTATAATCGAAGCTAAACGTTACCAAGTGTTATTAAGTGTTTGGTTTTTTTGCTTGGTTTGAAATTAAAGTGAATGATTGTATAGATAAAAAATATTTTTTTATCCTCATTAAATAGCTTTTATTTATATGATCGCCAAACTTTATTAAATTTTTCTTTAATAGGTTTTTTAGATGAAAATTAAAACTCGGTTAATTGCTATTTTAGTGGCAATTATGGCGCTAATCTTGATTGCTATCCTCTGTCAAAATGTTGCGACTTATAAAAATGAAGATCAAAAAGTAAGTAGTCAAACCCGTTACCTTTCTTACTTATTAGCCGATGAGTTTAGGCAGACATCCTTAGACTTAACGCGTTTAAGTCGTACTTATGTTGTGACAGGAGAGCAAAAATACTGGGATGCCTATTGGAATATTATTAAATGGCGTGCAGGTGAAACTGCACGACCGAACAATGTGAATCCTGCCTTGTATCCAGGGCAAAGAAAAAAGCAGGCTGACATTATGAGGGAGCTGAATTTTTCGAAAGCGGAATTTGATTTGCTTGCTCAAGCTGCAAAAAACTCTAATAAGCTGGTGGCCACTGAAACCCAAGCCATGGAGTCTATTAAGGCTGGTCGAGTTGTATCTGGTCCTTTTGATGTAAATCTCGGTGAATCTGTTGAGGCTTTTGCCGCACGTATTGTTTTCGACCAAAAATATCACAATGAAGTGAAAGCCATTTTTAACCCAGTAAATAAGTTTTTCAACACCTTAGATCAAAGAACAGCAAAGGCTCTTTTTGAATCCCAGCAAGATGCATCGAATTGGCTTAAAGCGAGCTTTATTAGTCAAATCATTGTTGCCTTACTGGTTATTGGCTTAATTGTTTTTATTATGCAGGCGCTTTTCAAACCGCTTCAGCATGCTATTCATGCCATGTTAAATATTGGTGAAGGTGACGGGGATTTAAGTAAACGTCTCTATGAAAAAGGCAGTAATGAGCTTTCTAGCTTGGGGCGCGGCTTTAACCTTTTTGCAAATCAGATTCAGCATGTGGTGATTGAGTTGCGTCATGTTATTGATGAAATTACATCTTCTTCGACGCAATTAAGCCAAACGGCCAATTCAACCGACAGGGCTGTGGCTGAGCAGAAGGTTGGTATTGAGCAGCTGCTGGTTGCCTTAGAACAAATTTTACCTGCTGTACAAGAGGTCGCAGCGAATGCCGCTAAAGGAGCTGATTTAGCAAATGTATCTGATCTAGCGGCTGTGGTTGGATTAAAGGTGGTTGATGATGCGATTTTAAATATTAACCTTTTACAATCGGATATTGATAGCGCTGCAAATGTGATTAATACCTTAGCGCAAAATTCGGATGAAATAGGGTCTGTATTGGATGTTATTCGAGGTATTGCTGATCAAACTAATTTATTGGCTTTAAACGCAGCGATTGAAGCGGCTAGAGCAGGTGAGCAAGGGCGAGGTTTTGCAGTGGTTGCTGATGAGGTGAGAACCCTTGCAAAAAGAACGCAAGATTCTACCTCGGAAATTCAGCTAATGATTGAAAAGCTTCAAATAGGCGCTAAAGATGCCGTTATGCGAATGAGTGAGAGTAAAACGCGTGCGCTTGCGTGTGTTGACAATAGTCGAGAATCGGGCGTGTCTTTATCAAATATTACCGAATCAGTGGCGTCAATCAGTGCCATTAACCAGCAAATTGCCGCCGCTACTGAAGAGCAAAATACTGCAATTGAAGAAATTCGTCGAACAGTTGAAGTGATTAATGAGCATGTGGATCATACGGCAACAGGTTCTAAAGAGACGGCTTCCAGTAGTCAGCATACAACAGAGTTAAGCGCTAAAATTCAGTTACTTGTTGGCAAGTTTAAAACAGATTAATGCCATAGGTAGGCTGGTTTCATTTTGATTAGCTTAGTTTAACGTTTTAATACCTCTTACTGAATATCAAAAAGCCCGATAATATTTCTATTATCGGGCTTTTTTGAAAATATCATTATCAACAATGAGTGGATGATATTCGCTAATCTTCTTGAGCCAGTTTGACACCAATATCAGTCGCAAACTCTTCTGGACTGACAACAATGCCTTCTCCAGCAAGATTAGGTGCAATGCCAAGATTAAAACCATCTTTAGCCATGCCTGGTAACCACTTTTCCACAAAATCTGTGAATTTAATATGTAAGGCTTGAGACGATTCGTATTCGTTGCCACGCCATTGATTAGCAAGCTCTTGATCGTGCCAAATTGGCAGTACTTTATCTTTGCCAAGATCGACTAAAATGCAGCCGTCTTCATCATGTAAAACCCAAAGGTCTTTTTGCTGTTTGCAGTGTGTCATGATGGCATCATAACGAGAGTTCGTTTGTAGGCGAAAGAAAGTTTCGATCTGTTGGCTGTCAAAGCCCATTGTTATACCTATAGGGTTAAAATTTTCATCATAATATCATAATGAAATAGGACGAAAATCATATTTTTATGTTATTTGAAAGAATGGTGAGCATAGCGGTCAATGATGTGACAACTTCTATGCTCATTTGGTTGTTTTTTAGGTGAAGGCAAATAGCTCATCAATTTGAGACAGGTACTTTTGTCTTTTGTCAGCAGGCATCCATGCTCCGTTAAAACTATTCTTAGCTAATTGTTTTAGCTCGGCTATTGTGATTTTTGATTGCTCAATTAAGGCTTGGTAGTTTTCGTTCATATAGCCACCAAAGTAAGCAGGGTCGTCAGAATTGACTGTGGCTAAAAGCCCATGGCTTAACATTTCACGAATAGGGTGCTGGCTCATATCATCAACGACACATAGCTTTTCATTAGATAAAGGGCACACTGTGAGAGTGAGTTGCTCGTGATTAAGTCGATGGATTAGGTCTTTATCTTCTAAAGAGCGATTGCCATGATCAATTCTATCAACCTTTATATCATCCACTGCCTGCCAGATGTATTTTGCAGGGCCCTCTTCACCGGCATGGGCTGTTACTTTTAGCCCTAAGTTTTGACAGGCCTTAAATACCCTTAAAAATTTTTCAGGTGGGTGGCCAAGCTCTGAGCTATCCAGACCGACCGCATAAATCTTTTCCAGATGGGGGATGGCTTGTTCTAATGTGGCAAATGCACTTTCTTCACTTAAATGGCGTAAGAAAGACATGATGAGTTTAAAGGTCATGTCCCATTTTGATTCAGCTTCTTTAAGGGCGCGATAGATACCATTAATCTGAGTCGAAAAAGGAATGCCTCTTTCTAGGTGCCCTTGTGGGTCAAAGAATATTTCAACGTGAACGACATTTTGAGCATGAACCTTGGTGAGGTAGGCCATGGTCAGCTCATAAAAGTCTTGTTCTGTGATTAAGACGGACATACCTTGATAATAAAGATCAAGGAACTCCTGTAAATTGGCAAAGGAATAGGCTTGTTTAAGCTGATCAATAGATGAATAGGTGAGTGCTATATTGTTTCTCTGGGCAAACTCAAACATTTGTTCGGCTTCGAAGGTGCCTTCAATGTGCAGGTGAAGCTCAGTTTTTGGCATGCTGAAGGCGAGGTCTAACAGGTCAACTTTTTGTATCAAGATTACATCCTATTTTTATTTAGACTCCTCGTTTGATTCAGCAGCCTTGATAGGCGCTGAGTTTTCGGATTTGTCTAACACTTCCAATGATTCTGATGTCATATTCTCTGCCTTGTTAAGCCTATTTTCAAGTTCTGCACGCACTTTTAGAATATGGGCTAAGGTAGAGATGGCAATTTCCCCAGGTTGTTTAGAGATGATTTCTTTCTCTCCCATTGGGCATTGCATATGCGCAATTTGTTCTTTAGAAAATCCTTTGTCTCGTAATCTGTGTTTAAAACGTGCGCTCTTAGTTTTAGAGCCAATCACACCTAAAAAGGCACTGTCACCACGTTTTAGAATAGCTTCGCTTAGCTCTAGATCTAATTGATGATTATGAGTTAGCACAAGGTAATAGGTGTGCTCTGGCATATCGGCAATTTCATCAACAGGGTAGTCGCTAATAATCTGCTTAACATGTTGTGGAATTGTGTCTGGGTATTCATCTGAACGGCTATCAACCCAGCTAACTTGACAAGGCATTTGGCTTAAACAATTAATGATTGCTCGGCCGACATGGCCTGCCCCAAAAATGGCAAGGTGAAACTTAGGTTGTATCACTGTCTCAAATAGGACTGACACAAAGCCACCACAACATTGCCCCAGTGTTGCCCCTAACGGAAAGTCCTGAGTTGTAATTTGAGCTTGGTTTTGTTTTAACTGCTCGCGAGCACTTTCAATTGACTTAAACTCAAGATGACCACCGCCGATTGTGCCAAAGCTGTGGTTTGCTGTGACTATCATACGGGCACCCACTTCACGCGGAGTTGAGCCTTTGATTGAAAGAACAGAGACCATGACAAAATCAATCCCTGACTCTTCTAATCTAGCTGCTTCTTTAATCCAATGGGTATTCATAATAACGTCTTCTTCAATAGGTTAGAAAATTGAAAGTGCATTTATGCCTTTTAACTCACCAAATAGTTAACTAGCTGCCGCGATAAGTGCTGTAGCTGTATGGAGATACTAGAACAGGTACATGGTAATGACTGCTTTCGTCATTAATGCCAAAACGCAGTACCACATCATCTAAAAATAGAGGCTCTTCTTGTTGAACGCCAAGACGGCGATAGTAATCACCAATAGCAAATTCAAGTTCATATTTACCTTTAGCAAAGTCGGCTTCTGCCAAAATAGGGCTATCACAACGGCCATCACTATTGGTTGTTGTTTCTGCAATCAGTTCTTTAGTATCAGTGATTTTAAACAATTTGATGGCAACTTTGCTAGCAGGAACGCCATTAGTAGTATCAAGAACGTGAGTGGTCAAATATCCCATGTTACTTTCCTTTCTATTTTTTAAATATTGAAATTATAGTTTCATATATTAACCTTGGTTAACACAATTGGCTAGTAGTGCTAACAAAAAAGGGGTATCAAATTATGATACCCCTTTAATTTCAATTAGGTAGCGTAAAAATTAATTCGGCATTTTAGCCTTGATGCCTTCCACGTACCAGTTTACTTGAGATAGCTCTATGTCTGTTAGGGTATGATTCGCTTCAACAACAAGCTTACCGCTATTGTCTTTAATCGGCCCTGTAAAAGGCTTTAACTCACCAGAACGAATAGCATTGTAAGTCTCATCAATTTTACTTCTTACTTCGATCGGAAGGTTAGTGTTAATGGAAGAGACATTAAGCATGTCATCTTTAAAACCACCCCAGAAGTCTTGTGGCTGGTAAGTACCATCCATCACAGCTTGGGTTGTTTTTAAATAATAAGGGAACCAGTTGTCACGAATGGAGAATATGTGGGCATCTGGCGCAAAGTGGCTCATGTCTGATGCTTGACCTATCCCTCTAATGCCTCTTTTTTGTGCTGCAATCAGAGGTGCTGGGCTGTCTGTGTGCTGCATCATGATATCAACACCTTGGTCTATCAAGGCATTGGCAGCATCGGTTTCTTTGCCCGGATCGTACCAAGTATTTACCCAAACAATTTTCATTTCTATGTCAGGGTTGACTGTCTTGGCACCCATATAGACCGCATTAATATCACGGAACACTTCAGGGATAGGGAATGAGGCTATGTAGCCCAAGGTATTGGTTTTGGTTAGCATGCCTGCCGCTACACCAGAAACATACCTGCCTTCATAGGTTCTTAGGGTGTAAGTTCCCATGTTTTTAGAGCGTTTGTAACCTGTCGCGTGTTCAAAGGTTGTATTCTTAAAGCGCTTAGACACTTTGAGTGTTGGGTTCATAAACCCAAATGAGGTGGTGAAAATAAGATCATTACCCGATTTGGCTAATTGCGTAATTACCCTTTGGGCATCTGCACCTTCTGGTACATTTTCCACAAATGAGGTTTCTATTTTATCTCCAAAAAAAGCTTGTAGCTCTTCTCTTCCTCGGTTGTGTTCATAGCTCCAACCATGGTCTCCAATGGGGCCAACATAAACAAAACCGACCTTAAAAGGCTCTTCAGCTTGAGCTAAACTCATGCCTGCCACTAGACCTAATCCTACCAATAAGCGTTTAAAACTCATTTCTACTCCTCCGCCCTGGGGCATTTTAAGTGTTTAGATAGATATTAACCTTGATACAGGTTTTCCCTTCGTGCGCATACAGCAAGTATTAGGCCATTTGTCTTGGATCAAACGGTTTCCCAAGGGACCTAGGCGCCAGTAGTTTCTCTTTAAAGTGATCTGCACTAATAATAACCATGACCACCACAGTTGCCACATAAGGAAGCATAGCTAATAGATTAGGGGAGATTGACCATCCCATGCCTTGAAGAACAAGGTGCATGATGCTTGCTAGACCAAATAAGTAGGCACCAAGCATGATATTACCGATACGCCATGAGGCAAAAACTACCAAGGCTAATGCAATCCAGCCTCGGCCAGAGGACATGTTCTCAATCCACATAGGGGTATAAACCAGTGACATGTAGGCACCTGATAATCCTGCCATCGCGCCTCCAAACATGATGGCACAATAACGTACTCTTAATACCTTGATGCCAATCGCGTTAGCTGCATGGGGGTTTTCACCCACCGCTTTTAGGATTAAACCTGTGCGCGTTTTGTTCGCCACATAGGCAACGGCGCCTGCCATTGCGAATGACACATAAACGAGCAGGTCATGGGTGAAGAGGACTTTGCCCAATATAGGAATGTCTGATAAGAGTGGAATAATGATAGGTTGAAAGCCTTGTACGGTTTGGCCAACAACATCAGCGCCGACAAACGCACTTAGGCCTGTTCCAAAAATGGTCAGCGCTAAGCCTGTTGCTACCTGATTTGCGCCAAGGTGGAGCACTAGAAAGGCAAAAATCAAACTCATTATCATGCCCATTAAGATTGCTCCTATAATACCTAGTCCAGCTGAGCCTGTTGTGTAAGCGGCTAAGAAGCCAACAACCGCCCCCATTAGCATCATGCCTTCCTGACCTAAATTTAATACACCTGATTTCTCACAAATGACCTCCCCTAGGGCGATCAATAAAAGAGGGGTTCCGGTTTTAATGGCTGCAAATAAAATTTGAGTAATAAAATCAATATCCATAAAAAATTTCCAACCTAGTGTTTATATTGAGAATAGGAGGTGAAAGTGAGGCGATAATGAATAAAGAAATCACAAGCCAGAAGAAAAAATAAAAGCACCCCTTGAAACATACCCACGACGGCAATGGGGATGCCCATTTCTATTTGGGCGAGGTCGCCTCCCATATAAAGTACCGCCATAAAGGTGGCTGAAAGCAGGGCGCCAAGGGGGTGTAATCGACCAAGATAGGCGACAATGATGGCTGAATATCCATAACCTGGCGAAATGCCTGGAACCAGTTGGCCTATTGGGCCTGCGACTTCTGATACACCGGCAAGGCCTGCGAGTGCTCCTGCAAATAACATGACGCACCAGGTAAGTTTTTTGTGATTAAAGCCTGCATATTTTGCCGCTGGCTCATCCGCGCCAAAGACGCGAATTTGAAACCCTAAGTGGCTTTTGGCTAATACGAAAGCGGCAAAAATAGACAGCAAAATCGCGAATAGTATGCCGATATGAACTCGCCCATCTTCACTTAAAAGCGGCAATAAAGTGGCGTCTGAAAAAATAGCTGACTCGGGAAATCCAAAGCCTTCAGGGTCTCTTAATGGACCATGTACTCCCCACAGCAGCATATACAGAGCAATGTAATTAAACATGATGGTGGTGAGAATGAGGTTTGAGTTAAATTTAAGTTTTAGCAATGTTGGAATAGCTGCCCAAATCATACCGCTTATGATGCCTGCTATTAAGGTCAGAGGTAATGCAAACCAAGCTTCTGAATCAACAAACTGTAATGCCACGGCACTGCCACCTAGAGCGCCCATTAAAAGCTGACCTTCCGCGCCTATGTTCCATAGGTTGGCACGATAGCAAAGGGAAAGACCCACGGCGCAAAGGAGTAGTGGCCCCATTTTGACCAGCATCTCACTGATGTTATAAGCATCTGACAAAGGTGCAATTAACAGTAAGTGCATGGCTTCAAGAGGGTCTTTATCTAATACAGTGAAGAGAATAGAACCAAAAATAAGCGTGAGTAAAATAGCTAATAAAGGAGAGGCAAAGGTCATAAACTTGCTGGCTTCAATTCTGGGGGTGATTTGAATCATAAGTTTGCCTCCGTTTGTGAGCCGGTAGTTTCAATAAAGGTGCCTGCCATCCATTGCCCTATTTGATCAATATTGGTTTCTTCACTTCTAACAAGGGGAGATAAGTAGCCATCACACACTGCCGCCATGCGATCTGCTAATAAGAAAAGTTCATCTATGTCTTCTGATACTAATAAAATAGCCGCCCCTTCATCTCTTAAGGCTAATAAAGCTTGATGAATGGCTAACGCGGCACCCACATCCACGCCCCAAGTAGGGTGTGCACATATTAAGACCTTGGGGGATTGACCTATTTCCCTGCCCATAATAAATTTTTGAAGATTGCCACCACTCAAACTCTGTGCTTCAGAAAACTCACCGTGGCATTTTACTTTGTAATCATTAATAAGCTGACTGGCATAGGTTTTTAATTTTTTCCAATCCACCAGACCATGTTTTATAAAACCTTTTGAATGGGTTAACAGGGTGTTCTCACTTAGACTCATGTCAGGAACAGCACCTCTTCCCAACCTTTCTTCTGGCACATAAGCCATGCCTAATTTTCGCCTTTTGCCTGCAGTGAAATGGCCAATCGCAATGTCATCTAGATAAATCATCTTGGCAGCTGCTCTGTTATCCTCACCGCTTATGGCTGACATTAATTCTTCTTGTCCATTGCCTGCCACCCCAGCGATACCCAATATTTCACCACCAATGAGGTCAAAATTAATGTCTTTTAAGCGTGTTCCAAAAGGCTGTGCACTGTCCAGATTAAGGTTTTTTACTTTTAGTCTTACTCTGTTGCCTACTTTTTTGGTGTAACCGGCATCTTGCTCTGCTAGATCGCCAACCATCATTTTGGCTAAGCTTGCAGGTGTCTCTTGGTTTGGGTTACAGGTTTCAACGACTTTTCCTCCTCTTAGAATGGTGGCGCTGTGGCATATTTCAGTGACTTCATGCAGCTTGTGACTGATAAAAAGAATGCTGCAACCTTCTTTAGCAAGCTGTTTTAGGACAATAAAAAGGCTGGCGACTTCTTGAGGCGTTAGAACTGAGGTAGGTTCATCTAAAATGAGTAATTTAACGGACTGTACTAAGCATCGCATTATTTCAACCCTTTGACGTTCGCCGATTGATAAAGCGTGAACAAATCTGTCAGGGTTAACATCAAGTCCATATTGTTGAGAGAGATCTGAGATGCGTTGTGACAGGTTTGGAATAGCATCAAGCTGTGCTTTACTAAGGCATAACTCAATGTTTTGGCTGACAGTCAGCGTCTCAAATAAAGAGAAATGCTGGAATACCATGCCAATGCCTAGCTCTCTTGCTTTACCTGGATTGCTGATGTTTACCTTGGAACCTTCCCAAATAAGCTCCCCCGCATTAGGGGAAACGACCCCGTAAATTGTTTTAACTAAGGTGCTTTTTCCTGCGCCATTTTCACCTAACAGGGCGTGAATTTCTCCTTTATCTAAGGACATATTCACCTTGTCATTGGCAAGGCAGCCTGGATATTCCTTGGTTATGTTTTTGAGTATTAATCGGGGGGCTAAAACAGGAATAACCTGTTCTTCTTGGTTAGTGTTACTTATTTGGGTATTCGTCACATTCACATCTCTATTCATAAGAACTAGGTAAAACCTATTCTAGATTCAATTTGATATAACCCTAGTATGAAAATGCTGTTTTGGGTTATCACTAACAGTTGGTCTGTATTACAAAATGAAATTTGATCTAGCTTTAAACATCATTACCTTTGTGGGAAAAAGGTAAGTAATTAGAAATAGTGCAGTTTTGATGCCAATGAAACCTGATAAATGAAATTAAATGCATTTAAAGTATGAAATTTTAGTTTCAGGTGTTTAATAAGTGTTTCACTTGTTTTAAAGTTGACACATAGAGATGTTATTTCACCTTTATGTGCTTCTGGCACTTGTTGATAAAATACTCATATTTTTTAACGTATCTATTTAGTTTTAACAACTATAAATTTAAAAAGAAATTTTCACGGAGTGCCACTTTATGTCTGATTATCCAAGAAACCTCACTGGCTATGGGGCTAATCCTCCCCATCCAAAATGGCCTAATAAGGCGAGAGTGGCACTGCAATTTGTGCTCAATTATGAAGAGGGTGGTGAAAACTGCATTCTTCATGGCGATAAAGCGTCCGAGGCATTTTTATCCGAAATGGTCGGTACGGATGCCCGTGAAGGCGTGCGTCATATGAGCATGGAATCTATTTATGAATATGGTAGTCGAGCTGGGGTTTGGCGATTATTAAATCTGTTCAAAGAAATGGATATTCCACTGACAATTTTTGCAGTTGCAATGGCGTTAGAGCGTCATCCTGATGTGGCAAAAGCCTTTGTCGATGCAGGTCATGAAATTTGTAGTCACGGCTATCGTTGGATTGATTATCAATATGTTGATGAAGACACTGAGCGTGAGCATATGCACAAGGCAATTGAAATTATTGAGCGCTTAACAGGTAGCCGTCCACTGGGTTGGTATACAGGGCGTACCGGTCCTAACACTAATCGTATAGTGGCTGAAGAAGGTGGCTTTTTATATAACGCAGATGATTACAGTGATGACTTGCCTTTTTGGAAAGAAGAAGCGGGTATTCCTCAGTTAATGATTCCTTATACATTGGATACTAATGATATGCGCTTTGCTGCATTACAAGGTTTTAATACGGGTGAACACTTCTTTCAGTATTTAAAAGACGCCTTTGATACCTTGTATGCTGAAGGGGCTGAATCACCAAAAATGCTATCCATTGGTTTACATTGCCGCCTAATTGGTCGCCCTGCTCGTATCGCTGGTTTACGTCGATTCTTGGAATATGTAAAACAGTTCGATGATGTTTGGTGCTGTCGTCGTATTGACATTGCTCATCACTGGCGTGAAAACTTCCCATATCAAAAGTAACCCTATTAACCTCATGGCCTGATTAGGGTTATCAAGAAAGAGACTGAAAATGACATTATTAATAAATAAGCCAAGCCAATTAAGTAAAGACGACTTTATGCAAGAGTTCGC
The DNA here is from genome assembly GCF_000153025.1 of Marinomonas sp. MED121. Taxonomy (GTDB): domain Bacteria; phylum Pseudomonadota; class Gammaproteobacteria; order Pseudomonadales; family Marinomonadaceae; genus Marinomonas. The sequence continues at coordinate 376,544 of NZ_CH672430.1, read as the reverse complement.
AGGTGTTTACGAGCATTCTGACTGGGTTGCTGAATTATTGTGGGAGCAAATGGAGGTCAGTGTTGAAAGGGGTTGTTTCGATACTATTGAGGCTATCGCTGCCCAAATGCGCAATATAGTGGATACCGCAAGTTATGATCTTAAGTTAGCTTTGTTGCGAGCTCACCCTGATTTAGCAGGAAAGGCCGCGATGGCAGGTGAATTAACAGATGATTCTACATCTGAACAAGCTGGGGTTGGCTTAGATGAGCTAACAGAAGAGGAGTTTCAACGTTTTCAGCATATTAATGATAGCTATAAAGCTAAATTTAAATTCCCTTTTATCATGGCGGTTAAAGGGGCGACCAAGGTGCAGATTTTCGATGGCTTTGATGGACGTATTGATAATAGCCTAGATGAAGAGTTCAAACGTGCGGTAAACGAGGTACACAAAATCGCTGGCTTTAGGTTGGCAGAAAAATAGAGATTGATGATTTTGTTGTGAATTAAGCTGCTTTTTAAAGCGGGTGATAGCATTGATAAAAGCCATTGGAGAAAATCGCTCTAATGGCTTTTGTCTTTTTGGGTGCTATTTTTAAAAATTAAAATCATGAGTAAATTGAAGGGTTTAGTGCATTATGGGCAAAATACTCATGCCAAATCACAATAAAGGGGCGTTTTTTAAACGCATTTTGGTATATAGGGTAGGCTTTTTAATGGCGCTTCTGTAAGATGGTCGTTCGGTTTTTAATCATAGTGTAAATAGAGATGCTTAGGATGAAATGGCATTGTTCAATAGGCATATTTATTAATATTTTGACAAAAAAAGAGCAGTAGCGTGGAGTTGGGTGAGTTTTGAGTCGTTTCCGAGCTTGTATTGATCAATTTTTGGGCCTCGGCGCGGGTGTCGATGCCGACAGTAGTTCTTACCATATTCAGGTTGTAAACCTGTCCTACATACTGACCTTTGCTGCTTTTTGTATTCTTTTTATTCCTAGCCTTCAGCTGGCTAATGTTTTCCTGACTGTTTTTGAAATTCTGTCACTCGGCTTTCTTCTGTTTGGTCTTTATCTCAATATTAATCAGCGACAGAATTATGCTGCCCTGCTTTTTCCCATTATTGTGATTTGTAATACCTCTGTTAAAACCATTGTTTTTTATGGGGTTGAGAGCCAGTTGCATTGGTTTTTAGCCGTTATTGGGGTTTATGTGTATACGGCTTTTAGCCGAGATATACGACATTGGCGTTTACCTTTCTTGTCTGTCAGTGTTGCTATTTTTATGCTCTGTTATAAATATGCTGGTAGCAGTCAGGTGTTGATGTCGCCTGAGCAGCAGATTATTGTTCGAAATCTCACCTTTATTATTACGCTTGCGGCTATAAGTGGTGCCACCGCCTTAGTGGTTGGTCGTTTAAGGCGTGCCAACTCTGATTTACGTAAGTTAGCGGAATTAGACGAATTAACCGGTATAGCTAACCGTCGTAAAGTGCTTGCAGACGCGGTTAACATTTATGCGGACGCCGTAATTAATATGGAATCCTGTGTTTATGCCATTGTTGATCTTGATCACTTTAAGAAAATCAATGATACCTACGGACATGAAGCCGGTGATGTTGTGCTCAAAAGTGTTGCTGCGAAAATGGATGAAACCATTAGGCCTGGTGATAAATTAGGTCGATATGGTGGTGAAGAGTTTGTGGTTATTATGCCGGATACAGACATTGAGCATGGGCTGCAAGAGATGGACCGTTTGCGTCAAGAAGTGAGTGATATGCTGATTGAGACTGAAATGGGTGTCGTAGTGCCGGTCACTTTAAGTGTGGGGCTATCTGCAATCTCTCTTGAAACCAATCGTTATGAAGAGATTCTCGCCGAAGCAGACAGTGCTTTATATAGCGCTAAGCGAGAAGGACGAAATCGAGTCTCTGCTTATACTAGCTTTTAATCAAGGCAGTCTTTCCTTTTGAATAAACAGGCTATTTTAAGTCATGTTTAACCTACCTTATTTATAAAAAATTATGTCTATATTACCTAGCGTACTTTATCGAGAAGCAGATTATTGGGTTGTTAATAAACCTGCAGGCATGAGCTTTCATGCTGAAAGTGAAGAGGTAGGCTTTATGCAGTGGATGCATCAAGCCTTTCCTGAGCAGGTTTTTTACCCTGTACATAGATTAGATCGTATTACGTCAGGTTTGATTATTTTGGCGATAAATAAGCGAGCGGCGCAATTATTTGGAAAAATGTTTGAGCAGCATCAAATGGCCAAATTCTACCTGGCCATAAGCCAAAAAAAGCCCAAAAAGAAGCAGGGCAGTATTAAAGGGGGGATGCAGCAAGGGCGACGAGGCAGCTGGCTATTAAATCAATCTAATGAAAATTTTGCCCATACACAATTCTTTTCAACAGGGATAAAACCCGGTCTGCGTTTATTTCTTCTCAAGCCTAAAACCGGTAAAACTCATCAACTAAGAGTTGCTTTAAAGAGTTTGGGATCACCTATATTAGGTGATGTTCGATACGGTGGTGCAGAGGCTGATCGAGGCTATTTACATGCTTTTTGGCTTAGCTTTATCTGGCAAGGTGAATCTCGATCTTATTGCTTTCTACCTGATACTGGTGCTGAGTTTGACGGGCTTGAATCCTGCTTAATCGAGCATAATTTTACGCAGCCTGAATCATTGTCTTGGCCTAAATGATCTTGCTTGATTGCTTCATAAATCATAGTAATCAATTAAATGTTTATTGCTTGAGACTCTTCTCTTAAATCCTTGTAGAATGCCCGCCAGAGGTAAGCTTAATGAAAAATGTTTTATTGTATTGTCGTCCAGGCTTTGAAAAAGACTGTGCGGGTGAAATCACTGAATTAGCGGCACTGCATGGCTTTTATGGTTATGTTCGTATGCAGCCAAAGCAAGGGTTCGTTGTGTTTGTGATGGAGCAAGCGGATGCAAGTGAGTCTTTGATTGACGCGATTGAATTCACCGACTTGATTTTTGCGCGTCAAATTATCGCTGTTAATGATGAGATTAGCATGGGCTCTGGTGGGCGCGTAGAGGCTTTGCTTGATGCGGCTAAAAAGCTTCCTTTGGCGCAAGACTTATGGATAGAGACAGCAGACACAAATGAAGGTAAAGGGCTTGCAGGATTAATAAAGAAATTAGAGAAGCCCCTTAGAGTTGGTTGGAAAAAAGCAAGCCTGCTCAGGACTAAAGCGGCAGGTATTAGGCATCATTTATTTTTAGTCAGTGGTGAGCTTGCTTATTTAGGTGTTTCCAATATTAAGTGTCGCAGTGAGTTTCCTTTGGGTATTAGGCGCCTTAGATTTCCTGCCAATGCACCTAGTCGGTCTACCTTGAAGCTTGAAGAGGCGATGCATGAATTTGTACCTGCTAAAAAGTGGCCAGTACTGTTGCGTGAGGGTATGACTGCTGTTGATTTAGGTGCTGCACCAGGTGGTTGGACCTATCAATTGGTTGAGCGCGGAATGCGAGTGACTGCGATTGATAATGGCCCTATGGGTGAGCTTTTGATGGCAACAGGCTTGGTTGATCACCAAAAGGCGGATGGTTTTAAATTTCAGCCGCCAAGACAGGTTGATTGGTTGGTTTGCGATATGGTTGAGAAGCCGCAAATGGTGACTGAATTAATGGCAAAATGGTTGAGCCAAGGTTGGACAAGGCGCAGTATTTTCAATCTTAAATTACCAATGAAAAAACGCTATCAAGAAGTATCGACTTGTTTAACTTTATTGAAGGCTGAACTAGATAAAGCAGGGCGTCAATATGAGATTCAGGCTAAGCATCTTTATCATGATAGAGAAGAAATAACGGTGTGCGTAATTTGCCACTAGTTGTTTTATCAGGCTGTTGTTGAAAGCCTGCTCTGATTAAGTGCTTAATTTGTACTGATGAGTAATCAAAGGCCAATCATGTGATTGGCCTTTTTTTGTGCGTTTAAAATTTTATTGTGTAGCTGAGGCTAGAGTGCGGCGTTTGCAGGAGATGGAAAATAACCCATGGCTTCTTCCATTAGGATGTCTCTTTCATAGATGTCCTTTCTAAAGCCTGGCATGCCGTTTCTATCGGGTACAACAGTAAAGTACACAATGTAGACTGGGAGTTGTTTGGGTAAGCTGACAACCTTGGTTTCTTTTGATTGAATCGCATTTTGCAGTGCTTCAACTTGTTTGCTGCCTGCGACTAGATTATTCGCAAATAATTGAGGTTTTTCGAGGCGAATGCAGCCTGAGCTGAATGCGCGATTTGATTCTTTGAATAAGTGCTTGGCCGGAGTGTCATGCAGATAGATTTCATTTCGATTAGGGAACATGAACTTATAGAGTCCTAATGCATTGCCTTCATCGGGTGTTTGCTCAAAGCGATATTTAAGGTTCTCTGGTGTCACTTTTCGCCAATCGATAAGGCTAGGGTCTAATTCTTTGGCGCCGATGGTCCAGCTAGAATAAACCTTGTAGCCCTGTTCAATTAAATAGTTAGGGTTGGCGTGGGCTTTAGGAAGTAGGCTCTCCTGAGCAATTCTATGGGGGACACGCCAAGTAGGGTTGGTCACCATATAGGTCATCTCCCCTTTGAAAACAGGTGTTTTCCTCTCTTTTTTGCCAATCACGACCTTCATGGTTGAGTGTTGGTCATTTAATATGGTGTGAACCTTGTAATCGGTTAAATCAACCCAGATTCTTTCGGCTTCCAGTTCAGTGGGGAGCCAACGCCAACGTTCAAGGTTGTAGGCAATTTGTTTTGCTCTTAATGAAATTGGAATGTTTAACATTTCAATTGTTTGTGAGCCTGCGTGTCCGTCGGCAGTTAAGTCGTGGCGGCGCTGGAAATTGATGAGTGCTTGTTTTAATTTTTTATCAAACTTGTCTTCTTGGATGGTGCGAGTAGAAAAGCGAATATCGCCAAGCTGAACCAGTCTTGCTCTTAATTGGGCAATACGTGGGCCTTGATCTCCAAGCGAGAGGGGGACACCTGCGGTAACACGAATATCCTTCTGTTTTGCTGAGATATCCTGATAATAAACCAGCCATTTTTGTAAAATTTGATAGTCTGGGTGGCGTGGTGCAAGCTGTGGTAGATAATTTACCATATCGCTTGCAGTATTTAGGTAAAGTAATTCAGACCACTGACTTGATGGTGCATCCAGTTGCCAGTTAGGGTCGATCAGTAATGGCTCATAACGGCCTATGCTTAGGTCGTGGGCGTAACTTGATAGGGCGATGGTGGAAATAACATCTAACTCAGCAAGTTGCTGTGCACTAGGGGTTTCTAGGGCAAGGTATTCTTTAATGGTGCTGGTGTGATAGTAAATAGGATTTAAGCCGTGACTACTTGCTTGTTCCAGAATATCGACCAGTTTATAAAGAGAGGGATTGAGTAGGTTGTTTTCAATCCAAAAAGGTTTGAATTCTCTGTATTGGTAGGCGGCTTGAACGGCTTCATTTGGCAGGGCTTGGCCTGCGACAGGAGAAAACGCGTTTACCATCAGAGCCACTTGGCTGCTGACGCTGGTTTCAATTTGCTCAACGCTTGGAGGCGTGATCACAAACGTACTGCTAGGGCTGCTTTTTTTGCTTGGTGCTGAGCAAGCTGCCAAAGTCATTATGGCAATAATGCATGCTAGTCCTTTAAGTGCAGTCCAATTCATTGATATCTCCTTAGAAGTTGGCTAACTCTAGCCAGTCATTGTCTCAAGTTCAGTTATGGTGATTAGTGCCAATTCCCGGCTATCTTTGCAAATTTCTTGATCAGCTTTAAAGTCTGAGCACACTTTGGGACGTGATGCTTGCCCAAAAATATTGCAGCGCATATCTGCAAGAAGGTGAATGCACTTTTCTCCTGCAGGTTTGCCAAAAGGCATACCCGGAATAGGAGAGCTAATTGAGGGTGCAATACAACAAGCACCGCAAGCGTTTCTACATTGCATTGATGGCTCAAATTTTAAAAAGTTAATGGTAACCTAAATTCAGTGAAGGCAGAGAAAAAATACCTTTCTAAAGGGTAAAAATTTCATTTTTTTGCCAAAGCCTTCTACTCTGTAATCATGTTAACTAATGTAATGATTAGTGTCTTGAACTGTTGCTTCGTGCCTTGCGCGTGTATTGTTTGCTTGTCCATTGATCATGAATGAATTAAGTATGAAAGAAAAAGTTCTGTTGGTTGAAGATAGTGCCGTTGTCTTGAAGGTGCTTAAGCATTTGGTCGCTCAAAATGCCAATTTTGAACCTGTTTTAGCCAGTAGTTATGAGACTGCCCTCAAGCAGGTGGAAATTCATGGTGATGATCTATTTGTTGCAGTTGTAGATTTACATTTACCCGATGCAGAGCATGGTGAAATTGTTGATGCTATGTTGGCTCGAAGTATTCCTACGGTCGTTCTGACAGGTACCTATGATGATGAGCTTCGTCTTTCTCTTTTGAATAAAGGTGTCGTGGATTATGTTACTAAGGACAGTCGCTATTCTTACCAGCATGTAATGAAAGTGGTTGAGAGACTTAGAAAAAATGTCGCCCTTAAAATTTTGGTGGCAGAAGACTCGACAACAAGTCGAAACTTTATTCGCACTTTATTAGAGCAATATCGATTTCAGGTAATCGAAGCGAAAAATGGTCAAGAGGCGCTCACTATTCTAGAGGCTGACTCATCTATTTGCATGTTAATTACGGATCACTACATGCCAATTATTAATGGCCATGATTTAGTGAGAATGCTTCGTAGAAACCCTCGATTTCAAGACTTGGTAATCATAGGATTATCATCCGAAGGGGACTCATCACTCACGGCTAAGTTCATTAAATCTGGTGCTAATGATTTTTTAAAGAAACCTTTTTATCACGAAGAATTTCACTGTCGAGTTATTCATAACTTGGAAGCTCAAGAAATGCTGAATACCATTCGTGATCTTGCTAATTTGGATGCGTTAACGGGTTTATATAACCGTCGATTTCTCATGTCAGAGGGTGAGAGTTATTATCAAAATGCCTTAGCAGCTCAAAGGCCAATCCATGTGTTAATGTTGGATATCGATCATTTTAAACAGATTAATGACAATTATGGTCATTTGGTCGGTGATAAATTATTGGAGGGTTTCTCAGAGTTGCTTCGTCATTGTTTTTCAGACTCTTTAGTGGCGCGCTTTGGGGGGGAGGAATTCTGTATTTTAAATGATCAATCGACCGTAGAGGAAATTGCGGCCAGATTAAGTGTTCTCAATACCAATTTGATGGAGCAGGGTTTTACCTCAGAAAAGATTAAGATTACTTATAGCGGTGGTGTGGTCAGTGAGGTATGCGAAAATTTAGAAGGGGCTGTTAAGGTTGCTGATACTAGGTTGTATCTTGCTAAGAATAATGGTCGTAATCAGGTTTTTTCGAACAACATGATTAATTAACTGATTCTGTAGTTTTTAATTAAGAGTGGGTGTTGGGTTTATTGATAAAGCTGTGACTTAGGTTGCGGCTTTTTTTGTGGCTTTAGTTTTAACTTTTAACTTTTAACTTTTAACTTTTAACGCTTAACTTTAGCTTAGAGTTAATCAGGCTAAATACTTTTAGCCTGATTAATCTCATAATATGCTGATTAGCCTTTAAGTAGCTTCATCAGTATTGGTGTGACTATGCCTGGATTGGCTTTGCCTTGAGATGCTTTCATGATTTGACCCATGAAGAATCCCATCATTTTTTTCTGCTTATCAGGCTCGGCCGCTCTAAATTGTTCTACTTGCGCGGAATTGGCTGCAATGATGTCATTTATCATTGTTTCAATTGCGGCGGTATCTGTGACTTGTTTAAGGCCTTTTTTGTCGATGATTTCATCGGCGCTGCCTTCACCATTCCACATATCTAATAGAATGTCTTTCGCTGTTTTACCATTAATGGTGTTGTCTTTGATACGGGCTAGTAGTTGACCTAGATTTTTTGCATCAACAGGGCTATTAGCAATCTCAATTTGGTTTTGATTGAGTAGCTTGCTAAGTTCACCCATGACCCAGTTAGCAGAAAGTTTTGCATCATTCGCCGTTTGAGTCACGGTTTCAAAGTAATCTGCCATAGGGCGGCTGGATGAAAGAACGCCAGCGTCATATTCGCTCAAGCTATAGTCAGAAATAAATCGAGCGGCTTTTTGAGTGGGTAGCTCAGGGAGCGTTTCTTTTATTTGATCAACATATTCTTGCGTCAGCACGACGGGCAAGAGGTCTGGGCAAGGGAAGTAGCGATAATCGTTAGCATCTTCTTTAGAGCGCATGCTTCGAGTTTCATCTTTTTCTGGATCATACAGACGAGTTTCCTGCGTGATTTTTCCACCATCTTCCAGTATGTCTGCTTGGCGCTCAACTTCTGTATGGATGGCTTTTTCAATAAAGCGGAATGAGTTGACGTTTTTAATTTCGGTGCGTGTACCAAACTCTTCTTGGCCTTTGGGTCGTAAAGAGATATTAACGTCACATCGCATTGAGCCTTCAGCCATGTTGCCATCGCAAATGCCTAGATAGGTTACAATGGAGTGGATCATTTTAACGTAAGCCACGGCTTCTTTGGCTGAGCGAATATCAGGCTCAGACACGATTTCTAATAATGGCGTGCTTGAACGGTTTAAGTCTATGCCAGACATGCCGTGGAAATCTTCATGTAGCGATTTGCCTGCATCTTCTTCAAGGTGTGCGCGAGTAATGCCGACACGTTTTGTCGTGCCATCTTCTAACGTCACATCAAGGTGGCCAATGCCGACGATGGGATCATCCATTTGGCTCGTTTGGTAGCCTTTTGGTAAATCTGGATAGAAGTAATTTTTACGGGCAAATACGGACGTCATGCCGATTTCTGCATTGACTGCATGACCAAACATTACAGCCATTCTAAGTGCTTCTTTGTTAAATACAGGCAATGCTCCTGGCATACCTAGATCAACGAGTGTGGTTTGTGTGTTAGCTTCTGCGCCAAAACCCACTGCTGCACCAGAGAAGAGTTTAGATTTAGTTGATAATTGAGCGTGAATCTCAAGGCCAATAACAATTTCCCAGCTCATACTTATGCTCCTTTATCCATGTTCGGGGTTTGTAGGTGCCAGTCAGTGTGTTGTTGGAACTGGTGTGCAATGTTAAGTAGTTTTGCTTCTGTGAAGTAGTCGCCCATAATTTGTAGGCCAACAGGCATCTTGTTGCTAAACCCTGCTGGAATAGACATGGCTGGTATGCCGGCTAAGTTAACAGAAAGGGTGTAGATATCTTCAAGGTACATGGCAACCGGATCATCTGTTTTGCTGCCAATGGCAAATGCGGTGGTGGGTGCGACTGGCCCCATGATCACATCAACTTCGTTTAATGCGTTAACAAAATCTTGTTTGATTAGGCGACGAATACGCTGTGCTTTTAAGTAGTAGGCATCGTAATAGCCTTCTGATAATGCATATGTGCCTACCATGATGCGTTTTTGCACTTCTTTACTAAAGCCTTCGGCGCGTGAGCGGGTGTACATGTCGATTAAATCTTTTGGTTCATCGCAGCGGTGACCGTAACGAACACCATCAAACCTTGATAGGTTGGACGAGGCTTCAGATGGGGCGATAACATAATAAGCGGGGATGCTTAGTTTTAGGTTAGGCAATGAAATATCTTTAATCTTAGCGCCAAGTTTTTCAAATTCAGATACCGCTTGTCGAATGGCATCTGCAACACCTTGCTCAAGACCTTCACCAAAATATTCTTTTGGAAGACCGATGGTTAAGCCTGTAAGAGGTTGATCTAGATTTGTTAGGTAATCTTGGGTTTCTACTTCAGCAGAAGTCGAGTCTTGAGGGTCGAAGCCTGCGATAGCATTCATTAGGTGGGCGCAATCTTCTGCGCTACGGGCCATAGGGCCAGCTTGGTCAAGGCTTGATGCATAAGCAATCATACCAAAGCGTGATACTCTGCCATAGGTGGGTTTAAGGCCAGTGATACCACAAAATGAGGCTGGCTGACGAATTGAACCCCCAGTGTCTGTCCCAGTTGTTGCAACAGCCATACCCGCTGCCACAGCGACGGCAGAGCCCCCAGAAGAACCCCCTGGTACTAGATCAGTATTCCATGGGTTTTTAACTAAACCAAAATGACTGTTTTCATTTGATGAGCCCATAGCGAACTCATCCATGTTGGTTTTACCCAGCATGATAGCGCCGGCTTGCTCAAGTTTTGCTGTGACGGTTGACTCATAAGGTGGTACAAAATTGCTGAGCATTTTTGATGCGCAAGTGGTTTTGATGCCATTAGTGCAAAATAAATCTTTGTGTGCAATTGGGATGCCCGCAAGTGGTCCTGCTGTGCCCGCTGCAATCGCAATGTCTGCTTCTTTGGCAGCAGCAAGAGCGGATTCACTACACACTGTAATATAGCTATTTAGGCTAGGGTTAAGTTCGCTGATTTTATCGAGATAACTTTGGGTTAATTCAAGGCTCGTAATTTCTTTGTTGCGAAGCTTTTGTACAAGGCTAGAGATGTTTTGTTCAAGCATGATGGTATCCGATTAATCAATCACTTTGGGTACTAAGAAAAGGCCCGCTTCTGTACTTGGTGCATTAGCAAGAAAAGCGTCACGACGGTTTTCTTCTGTCACTTCATCTGCACGTAATCTTTGCGTCATTTCCAAAGGATTGGAAAGTGGTTCTACGCCCTCTGTGTCGACTGACTGCATTTGCTCAACTAGCTCTAAAACGCTGGAAAGAGACGATTGGTACTCAGATGCATCTTCTTCAGTAAGTGCTAGGCGTGCTAAATGAGCAATTTTTTGCACGTCTTGTTTATCTAGAGACATATTTCACCCATAAATAGTGTGTTGTAAAAAATGTCGGCTATTGTATCGAGAACCTTAGTTGGGTGATAGAGTGAGGGCCTAAAAATTGATTAATAAGCTCATATTTTAAAAAAATTTTAATAAACAATGAAATAGCAGCCTCTATTTTGTAGAAAAGCGCGCTTTCGGCTTGCCGAATGGGTGTTTGATTGGTACATTTTTACGCTGTTCGTATCGTATCTATCAGGGTGTAGAAATTCATGTTTAAGAAAATCAGGGGAATGTTTTCAAGCGATTTGTCGATTGACCTAGGGACGGCGAATACCCTTATCTATGTTCGCGACCGTGGAATCGTGCTTGACGAACCCTCCGTTGTGGCAATTCGCCATAATGGCAATCAAAAAACCGTTGCGTCCGTTGGTACTGATGCGAAGCGTATGTTGGGTAGAACACCTGGCAATATAACCGCTATTCGCCCATTAAAAGACGGCGTTATTGCAGACTTTCATGTAACTGAAAAAATGCTGCAATACTTCATTTCAAAAGTGCATGAAAATAGCTTGATGAAACCAAGCCCTCGTGTGCTTGTTTGTGTGCCATGTAAATCAACGCAAGTTGAACGTCGAGCGATTAAAGAATCTGCTTTAGGTGCAGGTGCTCGTGAAGTGTACATTATCGAAGAGCCAATGGCGGCCGCTATCGGTGCAGGGCTTCCTGTAGCAGAGGCGTCTGGTTCTATGGTAATAGATATCGGTGGTGGTACTACTGAAATCGCAATTATCTCATTGAATGGTGTGGTGACATCTGAATCTATCCGTGTCGGTGGTGACCGCTTTGATGAAGCCATCACAACTTATGTGCGCCGTGCTTACGGTAGCTTAATTGGTGATGCGACTGCTGAGAAGATTAAAACAGAAATCGGTATGGCGTATCACACAGGTGATGAATTGCAGATTGATGTTCGTGGTCGTAACTTGGCAGAGGGTATTCCACGTAGCTTCACATTAAGCAGCACCGAGATTCTTGATGCCTTGCAAGAGCCTTTGGCTCAAATTGTTCAAGCTGTTAAGGGTGTGCTTGAGCAATCCCCACCAGAGCTTGCTGCCGATATCGGCGAGACAGGTTTGGTGTTAACCGGTGGTGGTGCATTGTTGCGTGAGATTGACCGTCTAATCAGTGAAGAGACAGGTTTACCTGTCATTATTGCTGATGACCCACTCACTTGTGTTGCTCGTGGTGGTGGTATGGCGTTAGAGATGATAGATAAACATGCTTCTGAGCTCTTTACTGCTGATAATGAGTAAAAGGTTAGAGGTGAGCTATTAGTACTCTCTTTTTTGAAGGTAAGGTTTCCGGTTTACGCTTTTTTTTACTGGTTGTCTTATCTTCCATCATGATTTTTCTTGATGCTCGAAGTGGCTTTTTTACGCCACTTCGTCCTTATTTAAGTTTCTTAGTTACTCCCATTCAAGTTGTTGTTAATGCGCCTCAACAGGCCATTTCTTGGGGAATGGAACATCTGGCTAGCCGAGAATATCTGGTCTCCGAAAATCAACGCTTAAATCAAGATGTCCTTGTGTTGCGAAGTCGTTTGCAAAAACTGGACTCCTTGCGTGCCGAGAATGTGCGCTTACGAGAACTTTTGGATGCCTCTCAGCAAGTTGAAGCCAAAATTATTATGGCTGAAGTGATTGGATTTGACCAAAATGCTTATAGTCATAAAATCATGATTGATAAAGGCTTTTCTTCTGGTGCGTATATTGGTCAGTCTGTGCTTGATGCAACGGGTGTGATGGGGCAAATTGTTGAGGCGGGTGCTTATAATAGCCGTGTTCTACTCATTGCTGATGCCAGCCACTTTGTACCCGTTCAGTTATCACGTACCGGCCTTAGAAGTATCTTGCGTGGAACCGGTGATCTTAAGCGTTTGGCTTTGATGAATGTACCTCATTCTGCTGATATTAAAAAAGGGGATGTGTTAACTACTTCGGGTTTAGATGACAGATTTCCAAGTGATTATCCTGTTGGGGTTGTAAAGTCGGTTGCTAATATTCCTGGTAAGCCTTATGCCGATGTGGAAGTGGTGCCATTAGCTCAGTTAGAGCGTAGTCGTCATGTAATGTTAATTGATGTGCCGGAGTCTCAGCGTTAATGAAAGCCAGCTTGGTATTTTTAGTCACTCTTCTTTTTGCCTTAATGCTTGAGGCTTTGCCTTTCCCTGATGCGTTTGTCTGGTTTAGGCCTGAATGGGCTTTGTTGGTTATTCTTTATTGGGTAATTGCTTTGCCATATCGCGTTGGAGTCGGGGTTGCTTGGATGCTTGGTGTCATGGTTGATCTACTGCAAGGTGGTGTACTTGGGCAGCACTCTTTAACCTATGTGATTATTGCTTATACCTGTGCTGTATTCTATCAAAGGCTTCGCATGTACCACTCGTGGCAACAGGGCGTCTTTGTTGGGCTTCTAGTCAGTATTAGTCAGCTCGTAGATTTTTGTATTGATAGATATATGGGGGATGCCGAGCCTACCCTTATGATCTTTGTTCCAGCGATTATTACTGGGGCTTTATGGCCTTGGTCCTTTGTTGTATTGCGAAGTATTCGTCGTATGTATGCTATCCGTTAAGGAAATAAAATGATTTTATTGGCTTCTGCATCGCCGCGTAGAAAAAGTTTATTAGGGCAGCTGGTGAAGGAGTTTGATATTTTACCAGCGGATATTGATGAAACGCCTTTATTAAATGAAAAGGCTGAAGACTATGTCAAGCGAATGGCGCTTGAGAAAGCCAAAGCCGCCAGCCTCCTTTCTTGTCAATCTGCACTGCCTGCACCTAATAGAGCTATCATTATAGGGTCTGATACCAGTGTTGTACTTGATGGGATAATTTTGGGTAAGCCTGAGAGTTTTGAGCAGGCATTATCCATGTTACGACTATTATCTGGTAAAACCCATCAAGTGATGACGTCAGTGTGTTTGTACGATACTCGTCATGAACATATTGCCGTTAAAAATGTGGTCACTGAGGTGAGTTTTCGTCGTATTTCCGATTTGGAAATTAAGCAATATTGGCAAAGTGGCGAGCCACAAGACAAAGCAGGAAGCTATGGTATTCAAGGTTTAGGCTCTATTTTTGTTGAGCAAATTTCAGGTTCTTACTCTGCCGTTGTTGGTTTGCCTATGTTTGAGACGGCTCAGTTATTGCAGGAAGTTGGAATAATGCCATTACAGGAGATATCCGGTGAGTGAAGATGTATTAATTAACGTAACCCCCATGGAAATTAGGGTTGCGCTTGTCGAAAATGGCGTTTTACAAGAAGTTTATATTGAGCGTTCGACCCGCAAAGGTATTGTTGGCAATATTTATCAAGGGAAAGTTGTCAGAGTCTTGCCAGGTATGCAGGCAGCTTTTGTTGATATTGGGTTAGAAAGAGCCGCTTTTATTCATGTTTCAGAAGTGGCTCAAAGGGATGCTGTAAATCCAAGTGATCAGATTGGGGATTATTTGAGAGAAGGGCAATCTTTGGTTGTGCAGGTGACCAAAGACCCTATTAGCTCTAAAGGTGCGCGTTTAACGACTCATTTATCTATTCCGTCCCGTTATCTGGTTTATATGCCCGATCAGTCACACGTGGGAGTGAGTCAAAGAATTGAGGATGAGGGTGAAAGGGAGCGCCTTAAGCAATTAGTTTCACAAGCATTAACTCAAGCGGATGAAACGAGTGGTTATATTCTTCGAACGGCTGCTGAAGGGGCTGGCGAAGATGAAATTCAGGCCGACATTAAATTTTTAACGCGTTTGTGGCAGTCGGTTAAAAAACGCATTACCTCTGCTAAGGCACCTTCAGTGATTTATGAGGACCTACCTTTACACCTAAGAACCATGCGAGACTTAGTGAGTCTTAAAACAGAAAAGATTCGTATCGACTCTCGGGAGAATTACGCCAAATTAAAGGCCTTTGCAGAAGAGTTTATTCCGGAAGTCGGGCAAAGGGTGGAATACTACCCCGGCGAAAGACCAATATTTGATATTTACAGTGTTGAGGATGAAATTCAAAAGGCTTTAGATAGAAAGGTTCAATTAAAGTCTGGTGGCTATTTGTTGGTTGAGCAAACCGAATCTATGACCACGATTGATGTCAATACAGGTGCATTTGTTGGTAGTCGTAACCTAGAAGAGACTATCTATAAAACTAACCTAGAAGCGGCTACGGCAATTGGTAGGCAGCTAAGGTTAAGAAATCTGGGTGGGATTATCATCATCGACTTCATTGATATGGAAGATGAAGAGCATAAACGCCAAGTGTTGCGTATGTTGGAAAAAGTGCTGGACCTTGATCATGCCAAGACTAAAATCACAGGGGTGTCTGAGCTGGGTTTAGTTGAGATGACACGAAAGAGAACCCGCGAGAGTTTAGGTCAGACCTTGTGTGAGCCTTGTCGTGCTTGTCGTGGTAGCGGTTTAGTTAAGACCCCAGAAACAGTTTGTTATGAGGTGTTTAGGGAAATACTCAGAGCAGATCGTGCTTATGATTCTCCGACTTACGCCGTGCTTGCCTCCCGTGCTGTCATTGATCGCATGCATGAGGAAGAAAGTGCCAGTGTGGCTGAATTGGAAGCGTTTATTGGTAAGAGCATTCATTTTCAAATTGAAACCATGTATACCCAAGATCAGTATGATGTAGTCATTCGATAATATTGGTATCTAAGGTATGTCTATAAAATTGAGTCTTAACGTAAGGAAATTGACAGACATCATATGGTGGCTTGCTGTTTCCTTTGTTCTGATTTTAGCGTCTCTTATTGTCTCGGTTAAGCTGCTCCTGCCTCATGTTGACAAATATCGCCAACAAATTGAGATAAACCTGAGTCACCTTTCGGGTTATAACGTCAAAATTGATAATATATCTGCGAAACTTGAAGGCTTAGATCCCAGTATTGCTATTAGAGGTCTCAGTTTAGAGGCTGCTGAAAACTCTGAGCCTGTGGCGTTTGAGCGCCTTATGATTCGTTTTAATTTCTGGGAATCTGTTAGGCAATTTGAACCTAAATTTAGCTATATTCGTTTTTATAATACCAAGATAGGTTTATCTGAGGTTGGCGGAAACTGGTCCTTAACGGGAATTGAAAGTGGGGGTGGCGGTAGTGCTGATGGTTTTACTCGCATCCTTAATTATTTCTTAGATCAAAGACAGATTTCCTTGCTTGATACACGACTTGATATTGATAGTGAGCGTGTTGGTAAGGTCTCACTGTCATCGGATTCGATGTATCTAAAGCGCACTTCATCAGGAATAGGCATCACAGCGAATGTGGGTCACCAAAACTATGATGATGAGTTTCGTTTTAATGCTGAAATTAAAGGTGATTTGAAAAAACTTAATAATCTAAACTTAGAAGCGCAATTAAGCTTACCAGAAATGGTTATTATGCCATCTCAGTTGAAAGCGCTGAAGGAATATAAGTTATCTAAGCTTGCTCTTGGTACTAATTTGTGGCTCTCCTATTCTCCAGAAAAAGATTTTTCTCTTGTTGGAGATATCAAGGTCTCGCCTATGTTTGAATCGGGCGACTCGCTGTCGTTTACCTCTGATATCCGTTCAAGCTATGCGCTTAATACTAAAGTTCTCTCAGCTCAATTTTCCAACTTAATAATTACTAAGGATGAGAGGCAGTACCCTCAGGCAAATCTGCTGTTAAAAAATGACGCTTTGGCTCAGTTGCTAAGTGTTAAATTTGATCATTTAGATTTAGGGCTGGGGACTAAGCTTGCTTTGCCTTATCTTAATCCAGCTTGGTTTATCACTAAAATGCTTGATGGTATGCAAGTAAAAGGTGAGGCAAAAAATGGTCTTTTGACAATAAATAGAGAATCAGCACTTTCGATCTCGTATCAAGGTAATCTATTTATCGAGTCATCCCAAGGTTACCGGAATATACCAAAAGTGGATCAACTAGATGCAATGATTAGTCTGCAAAATGATCATGGTTCATTTGAATTTGCCTCTAATCAATCTAATTTAGCTTTCCCATTATTGTATGAGGATGAGTGGCTACTTGATGGGTTAGCAGGAAGGGTGAATTGGGGGCCATCCCAAGACAGCTTTTTAGTTAGTTCCAATAATCTATATGTCAGTCGTAATCATGCCGATCTGAATGGGGCCTTTCAATTAGAGTCAATTAAAGAAGGTGATGATACCTTAACCTTGGATGTTCATGCGGATAACTTGGGAGTATTGGATGGTGTTGGGTATATTCCAGGGCGAGCTTTGCCGCAGTCTGCTCATGATTGGCTAGATGGTGCTTTGCTATCAGGGCTTGCAACTAGTTTGGACTTTTCTTTGTCGACAAAGTTAGTTGAAAAGCCTGACCCTAAGATTGAAGTCAATTTAGACGTTGTGGATGCTAAGGTGAAATTTGCACCTGACTGGCCTGTTGCAGAACAGGTGAATGCAAATGTAAATATTGATAATCAAGGGATAAAAATAGGGCTACATCAAGCAAGAGTCGAAAATGTTGAAGGCGAAAATTTGTCAGTAAGTCTTCCTTTGTCTCGGGGGAGTTTAGATAAGCTTCACCTCTCAGGTGAGATTTCGGATGATCTTGATGATGTAATGGGGCTGCTTTTACAAACTAACTTAGCGAATAATGTATTAAAACCTTTCCAGTCTTGGCAGGCAAGCGGTCCTGCTACAGGTCGTTTTAAATTAATTCTCCCTTTAGATAGTGAAAGCAAGGATGAGCTTTATTTGAACCTGGCTCTCGTGGTGAAAGATGCGTTTCTTCATATCAAAGATTTAGATTTAAAAGGTGAGGTGGCTAAAGGGCGCTTTAATTATGATTCTCTTAAAGGAATTTACGATTCAAACTTTGGTATCAGTGCTTTTTCAGGGCAAACGACACTTGATTTAGTTGGTGACCTTCAGGCTGATGGCGCGCTTGGTATAAGTGGCAAATTAATGGGTAACCTTGATCTTAAAGAGGTGATGGCGTGGCAAAATATTCCGAATATGCTTACCAATGCTGTGCAGGGGAAAGTTGATTATAGTGCTGATTTTAATATCGACCCAAAGCAATCTGGGGTCATGGGAATTACAGCAAGTTCAGATTTAGTTGGTGCTAGTTTGTCATTGCCACCCCCTTTTGCAAAAACAAAAAACCTCGTTAGGCCCATAGCATTAAATATTGATTTGGTGCCAGAACAGACTGATATAAGCATAAAATATGATCAAAAGTATCGTTCAAAACTTGGCTTCCGTGGCTCTGAATTCTATGGTGGTTATGCCTTAATTGATCAAGCTGAGCTGATTGAGTCAGATATCAATAAGGGTTTAAGTATAGAAGGGCAATTAGCGCATATTGAAGTTGCTGCTTGGCGAAAGTTGTTTAGTTCTGAAGATTCCTCTTCTCAGTCATTAAGACTAGATATACCTGAATGGCTTTCCTTTGTTCGTTTAATTGCAGATGAGGTAAGGTTAAATGAAGATAATCTGTTACATAATGCGAAGCTTGAATACGATAGGTCAAAAGCGCTAAATGATATGACTTTGGTGGCTGATGAGTTAGGTGTGCAGCTTTCAAAAGATTTACATGGCCCGGTAGTAAACTTTTCATATCTCAGCTGGCTGAGCCCAGTTAAAACTACTGCAGAAAAAGCGAATAGTATGACTCCTTCTGAGGAGGTTATCAGAGCACAGCAAGTTCCGAGCATGACTTTAAATATTGATGAGCTAATCGTTAATCATCAACCCTATGGTGATTGGCATCTTCTTATTACGAATTTAGGTAAGAAGATTAGAATTGATCCTTTTTCCACGGAGCTTGAAAATGGTGATTTCTATGGCAGTATTTTTTGGCAAGATGATGAGCATTCAAATGTTGAGCTAAGTCTCAATGTGGAAGGGGAGAATATTGATGAATTGACCAAAAAGTTCTCATCCGATGCTTTGTTAACGTCTAAAAAGTATAGTATAGATGTTAACTTGAGCTGGTTAGGGACCCCCTTTGATATTCAACGGAACTCTTTAACAGGGCGAATTGATTTTAGTTCAGAAAATGGCGTGATCGAGAAAATTAATGAGCTACCCAGCTTTTTGAAAGCGTTAGGTATTTTTAATATTCATGCGTTAGCTCGTCGTTTAACATTGGATTTCTCAGATGTGAGTGATGACGGATTAACTTACGATAAAATATCAAGTTTATTATCGATTCGCGATGGAATATTAAATACCGACAAGCCCCTTAGTGTTATTTCGCCCACGGTTGAAATTGAAATTAAGGGTAAAGCGAATTTGATTACAGAAACACTCGATGAAAAAGTAATTGCCTCATTTCCATTGGGCAATGCCTTGCCTATAGCGGGTCTTTTATTGGGTGTTCCCCAGGTGGCGGGGATTCTTTACATTACAGATAAGCTTTTTGGTAGCCAGCTATCAAAAGTTACCAGTGTTGAATATTTGATAAAAGGGCCTTTTAATGAGCCTATTATCACACCTGTAATACATACACCGAAAGTGCAGCCTAAAGATAGAGATTAAAAAAATGAAAATCGCAGCAGTACAATTAACAAGCAAGGATGATTGGCAAATCAATTTCGCCGAGATTGCTGCTCAAGTAAAAAATGCAGCGCTTAAGGGGGCTAAATTAGTTGTTGTGCCTGAAAATGCTTTATTGTTTGCTGGAGCAAAGATGCGAGCTTTAGCTGAGTCTGAAGATCAAGCTATCTTGATGGATAAGCTCTCATGCTTGGCAAAAGCTCATGATGTTTATCTTGTTGTTGGCTCTCATCCTAGTTTATTGAGGCAAGATGGAAGTGAAGTAGGCCAAGGGAGAGTGCGACAGTCTTGTCTAGTGTTTGCTGCAACGGGCGAGCTTAAAGCGCGATACGATAAAATTCATTTGTTTGATGTTCTTGTGGCTGATAAAAATGGTCAATACATGGAGTCTAAGGTGATTGAGCCAGGTGAGCTTGAGCCTGTGGTCGTTGACATTGAGGGTGTAAAGCTAGGCCTTTCTATTTGTTATGATGTTAGGTTTCCAGAGATGTATCGTAAGCTTGCCGATTTGGGTGCTGAGCTTGTTATTGTTCCTGCTGCTTTTACCTATCGAACCGGAGAGGCCCATTGGCATACGTTATTGAAGTGTCGAGCCATTGAGAACCAGTTTTTTGTGATGGGTGTAAATCAGTGTGGTCAGCATTCTAGCTCGCGGGAGACCTTTGGTCATACTGTTTGTTACTCCCCTTGGGGGGATAACTTAGGGCAGCTTGAGCATGAGCCTGGGGTGCTGGTTGTTGATATTGATCTTGAGCATAATAAAGTGTGCCAAGCTTCTATGCCTGTTTTGACCCATAGACGTTTTAGTTGATGGTGAGATGTTAGTGGCTGCTTGTTGAAAGATGCCTTGAATAACAGTCTGATTGAGTGAAAGTTAGTAATAAACAAAAAAAGCGCCTGAGCGCTTTTTTTATGTCTGTGAATTGTAAATACAAGGTTTAGGCTAAACCTAGTTTTTTATCCTGTGCTTCTCTAAGGATTTTGAACAGTTTTTTACGGTTAGTTGTTTTGCCGTTTTGGCTAACCTCTTTTTGTGCTTGCCTAATTACTTGTCTGAAGTGCTGAATATCAATGTCAGGGTTGTCAGCGAGATATTCCTGTAAAACACTTTGACTGTGTTCTCCTATTAGCGCGTCTCGCAAGTTCTCAAGTTGGTGAAACATCTTGTTGTGAGCGGCGGATGTGGTGTCAAAAAGTTCAATGCGTGCAGCAATCTTTTCATGATCTTCGGTGCGCATAATTCGCCCGATGTACTGCATGTGTCGACGCATTGCTTCATGTTTTTTGATTCTATCTGCTTCAGCAAGTGCATCTCTTAAAGTTTCAGACATCTCAACTTTTTTTTGTTGTGCCTTGCTTAGATTCAAGAGTTTTTTGCCCAAAGCCTGAAGTGCTTCCATTTCACGCTTAATTTGGGTCTTACTAATAATGTTTTCGTCGTCTTCTATGTGATCAAAGTCTTTCATGTGAACCTAAATAAGAAAAATTGTTGCTAACCCTAAGAAGGATAAAAATCCAACTACATCTGTCACAGTTGTAAGTATGACGTTACCGGCAAGGGCTGGGTCTATGCCTAAGCGCTTGAGTGTAATAGGGAGCAGGGTGCCAACTAATGCAGCAAAGAGTAAATTAATAATTAATGCGCCCGCTATGATATAGGCTATCTGGATGTTGTCAAACCAATATGCGGTTAATGCACCTACTACTATGGCCCATAAAATGCCATTTAGAAAGCCAACAACGATCTCGCGGTTTAATAACCAGCGCGTATTGGCTGCACCTATGTGCCCTAATGCAATGCCTCGAATAACTAATGTTAGTACTTGTGAGCCAGCTATACCGCCCATGCTGGCAACAATTGGCATCAAAATAGCTAAGGCTACCACCTGATCTATGGTGTTTTGAAAGAGGCCGATAACATAAGAGGCGATAAATGCTGTGATTAAGTTAATGCCAAGCCAGACTGCTCTTCGTTTTGATGTTTGCATGATAGGTGCAAAGGTATCTTCATCATCATCAAGACCAGCCATACTTAGCATTGAGTGCTCAGCTTCATCACGAATAACATCAACAACGTCATCAATTGTGATACGCCCAAGAAGTTTGCCTGACGCTTCATCTATAACAGGTGCTGAGACGAGATCCATCTTTTCAAATAACTGTGCCACATCACTGGCTGGTGCATCCGCTTCAATAACGGTTGTTTCAGTTTCCATTATTTCGCGCACAGTGGCATCAGGGTCGGCGACTAAAAGTTTGGTTAAAGGTAAGGTGCCAAGGAACCTGTCTGAGCGGCTTACCACAAGTAAGCTGTCTGTCATGTCTGGAAGGCTTGCGTGGCGTCTTAAAAAGCGAAAAGCAATGTCTATTGTGATGTTTGGTCTGACAGTGATGGTGTCTGTATTCATCAAGCCGCCAGCAGAGTCTTCAGGATAGTTTAGTAGTGATTCAACTCTAGACCTGTCTTGGGCTGTCATTGAGGCTAAAACCTCTGCTACAACTGTCTCAGGCAGGTTTTGTAATATATCGGCAAGGTCGTCGCTTTCAAGTTGTTCTGTGACGGCAACCAATTGCTCTGTGTCCATTTCCTTTAGGAATTGAGCACTAATGTCTTCATTTAGGTATTGAAGGATTTCACCTTCATTGTTTTGTTCTATTAAGTCCCAGAGTAATCGGCGTTCTTTAGGGGGGGATGACTCTAGAAGGCGAGCAACATCCTGTGCGGGTAAAGCACCATTAAGAAGATAGCGAATTTGCATTGTGCCACCTGACTCCAAGGAGTCAGTGACAGTTTGTAGATGCTGTTGCGTATCGTGTTCAACCATTGAATCTAAGTGTTATTCTTCTTCGTCAAAGCGGTTGTTAATAAGGTTTACGATTGCTTCAAGAGCGGCTGCTTCATCTTCGCCATTCGTTTTTATGATGATTTCGGTGCCCTTAGAGGCGGCTAGCATCATCATTGCCATAATGCTTTTGCCATCAACATTACGTCCATCCTTATCTATCGTAATATCACATGAAAATCGTGATGTTGTTTCAACCAGTTTGCCAGCAGCCCTTGCGTGTAAACCAAGTTTATTGATGATAGTAATTGCTTGTTCCAGCATAATTATCCCTATAGCAATGATTTAAATGTATCGTACAGTGCCTGATTTGAGTTCGCTTGTCTTAATGACTCAAGCTTTTCAGGTGATTGTGCAAACTCAGCAATTTGACCTAAAGTGGCCAAGTGATGATCACACTCTTGAGGTGGCACGATTAAGGCAAAAATTAAATCAACACGTTTTCTGTCTATCGAATCAAAATCAATCGGCTTCTCTAAAGAGATAACCACCATGGCAGTATGATTTGCCTGCTCTAGGCGACAGTGGGGTACGGCTATTCCTTGTCCTACGCCTGTACTGCCAAGTTTTTCCCTTGCAAGTAATGCATCAAAAACAGCTTCTTTATCACAGTGAAGGCGATCAGAAACTATGTTTGCAATGCTTTCCAGTGTTCTTTTTTTACTTGTTGTCGCAAGCTTAGCTAGTACAAGTTCTGGTTTTAGTATGTTGATTAATGACACTTTCGGACCCGTTTAAATTAATCTTTTTCGTTCATTTGAAGGTGGAATATTCATCGCTTCACGGTACTTAGCAACGGTTCGCCTAGCCACCTGAATACCTTGATCTGCTAATGCTGTCGCTAATTTATTATCGCTTAATGGCTTTTTAGCAGGTTCATCGGTGATGAGCTTTTTAATCATAGCTCGAATTGCCGTTGAAGAGCATTCTCCACCCGAGTCGGTATTGACATGACTAGAGAAGAAGTATTTAAGTTCAAAAATGCCTCTTGGTGTATGCATGTACTTTTGGGTAGTTACCCGTGAAATGGTTGACTCATGCATGCCCACTTCCTCTGCCACATCATGTAATACCATGGGCTTCATGGCTTCTTCACCCAATTCAAAGAAGTCTATTTGTTTCTCAACAATACAGCTCGCTACTTTAAGTAGTGTCTCATTTCGACTTTGAATGCTTTTTAAGAACCATTTCGCTTCTTGTAATGAATTTTTTATGTAGTTTACTTCTTCCGTTTTTTTTGCGCTATTTGCCATTGAGGAATAGGTTTTATTGATTCTAACGGGAGGTAGGGCATCATTGTTAAGTTCGACTTGCCAAGTGTTATTGCGTTTCTTAACGTTGACATCAGGAATGACATAATCAGTATCATCTTGATCAATTAATGATCCAGGTCTTGGATTCAGCTCTTGAATCAGAGCGATCACTTCTTTTAGGGCGCCTTCTTTTAACTTGGTTTTTCGAGAAAGTTGTGTGAAGTCACGGCTGCCTAATAAAGCCAAATGATGATTTATTAAGTTATAAGTGCTTTTGTAAAGAGGGTGTTGTTTGTATGCCTGTAGTTGTACCAATAAGCATTCACGTAAATCAACAGAGCAGACGCCAACAGGGTCGAAACATTGCAGTCTATGTTGTACGGCGACAACTTCATCTTCTTCAAGTTCTTCAAGCACTGTTTCAAGCCCTTGCCATATTTCATTAATCGAAATGCTTAAATAGCCATCAGGCTGAACACACTCAATGATTGAGTAGGCAATTTCGATGTCACGCTCAGAAAGTGGTGTTAAATTAAGTTGCCAAATAAGGTGGTCTTGAATGCTTTCAGAAGGTGCGTTTCGGCTTTCAAAGTCGAAGTCATTATCATAACTTTGTGTTTCGGATGCGGCGGCAGAATTCTGATAAGTGTCATCCCAAGAGCTGTCAATGGAGAGTTCTTCTGGGATGCTTTCTGTCCACTCTGACTCAACTCTTGCCTCTTCATTATTCTGAGTGCTTGCGTTTAACTCAGTGTCTTTTTTATCGGCATCATCGTTATCATTGAAGTCATCATCATCCATTTCTAATAATGGGTTCGACTCTAGGAATTCGTGGATTTCTTGCTGTAAATCCAAAGTGGAAAGTTGCAATAGGCGAATTGCCTGTTGCAATTGAGGTGTCATGGTCAGTTGTTGACCAATTTTTAATTGTAAAGATTGCTTCATATTGAAACACTTTCAGTTAGAGTGATTTGGAACGAGTTATGCATAGTACTCTTTTTTTTGCGAAAAGAGAAAGGTCTATAGGCGGAAGTTGTCACCTAAATATACTTTTTTAACCTGCTCATTTGAAATCACTTCTTCAGCACTTCCTGAGGCTATAATGTGGCCATTACCTACGATGTAAGCTTTATCGCATATGTCTAAAGTTTCACGCACATTATGGTCAGTGATCAAAACGCCAATGCCGCTTTCTTGTAGGTGCTTGATGATTTGTTTTATATCACCCACGGAAATCGGGTCAACGCCAGCAAAAGGCTCATCTAGCAGGATAAATTTAGGGTTCATTGCTAATGCCCTGGCTATCTCTACTCGGCGCCTTTCACCGCCAGAAAGCGCCATGCCTAAATTCTTGCGAATATGTGTAATGTGAAACTCTTCAAGTAATTCTTCAAGTTTTTCTTTGCGGTCTTGTTTGGTTAATGATTTTCTGGTTTCTAGAATAGCAGCGATGTTGTTCTCAACAGACATCTTCCTAAAAATTGAAGCTTCTTGTGGTAAATAGCCAATGCCTTTTTGCGCTCTGGCATGCATCGCTAAATCTGTTACAGATTCTCCATCAATATATATATTGCCTTCATCGTTCGCGACCATGCCAACTATCATATAAAAGCAGGTTGTTTTACCTGCACCGTTGGGGCCAAGTAAACCAACGGCTTGGCCTGATTCTACTGCAATAGAGACATCAATAACGACTTTGCGTTTTTTGTAACTTTTAGCTAAATGTTTTGCTTCTAAAATCGCCATTATTCAGCCTTAGGTTCTTCGGATTGAGGCTGTAATGTCATTGATACGCGACCCTTTTTGTTTTGTTTGATTTCTGAGCTGCCTTTTGATTTATTTCTTGCTTCAAAGGTGCCTGTTGTCATGTCATAGCGAATGAAATGCGCCATGATCTCATCTTCCCCACGCTTTATGTAGCTTTCACCTTCAACTTCTAATATGGATTGGGAGCTATCATAAAAAATCCGGTTGCCCCTGCTGATAATCATATCGCCGCTCGCTGTTAATTGCTGGCTGAAATTAGCAACTTGAGTGTCAGTGCCTTTGGCGTATATTTTATCGTATTTATTTGTTTCGTTAGAGCTGGTGATGGTTAATTTGTTTGCGCTGATAAGTATGGTGCCCTGGTTAACTTTTACATTGCCTATGTAAATAGCGCTTCCTTTGTCGTTATCGATAAAAGCTGAATCTGCCTCTATTTCTATTGCTTGTAGGCTGTCTTCAGGGAGTGCTTGACTGATATTTGCACCTAGAGTGCTGCAGACTAAAAAGAGAGTTCTAACGATTTTGTTCATAGCTTCCTCGTACCGATCCTTGCATGGTGACTTGGTTAGATTTGCTAAATGCAGTAATGGTTTCTGCGTTAACCGTCCCTTGAGGGGAGACAACTTTAGCGTTGCCAAAGCTTGTTAGGCTCTGGTCTTGATCAGTATAAATAATGGTGTTTGATGTGATGGTGGTTTCTGCTTGTGTTTCAGGTAGATGGATTATTTTTGCGTTACCAGTAAAGATAATGTCTTTATTTAGATCTTTCATTAGTCCCGTGTTTCCTGCTGCAATCCAAGTGTCACTATTGAGTGTTTTAGATATTACAGGTTCAATCATTCTTGTTTCACCTGGGGCAGGGAAGTGTTTAATTTCCTTAGCATCAAGAGTTTCAATTAAAGCACCATTAATATCAAAAGTCTTTGTATTAACATTTTCAATAAAATAATCAGGTGCTGTTTCTAGAATGCTTTTTTGAACCAAGTTCTGTGTCGGTGTTAAACCAAACCAAAATGTAAAGCCAAATACCAGCATAATGCCAAGTATGATGGAGGCGAGTGTCCATTTTTGTTTCATGATTTAATTTAGCTCACGTTAATTGAGAGACTGATCAAATAGGTCGCATAACTTGCAAGTAATAACACACCAACCCATTTTGGAATGCTTGCTTTGGCTGTTTTACGAAAAAATAAAATACATAAAGCTAAAAATACGCTAGTGGCAAACATCCACCAATAATCGCGAGTCATCACATTTGGGTCAATGATACCTGGTGCTATTATTGCGGGTAATGGGAGTACCGTGGCTAAATTGAATAGGTTTGAGCCTAGGATGTTACCTATTGCAATATCATGGTGGCCTTTTAATGCGCTGGTAATAGAGGCTGCTAATTCGGGTAGGCTTGTGCCAATTGCAACTATGGTAAGTCCAATAACCAATTCACTGACGCCAAATTCTGTGGCAATCCCTGTCGCTCCCCACACTAAAATTTTAGAACTAAGAATTAACACAACTAAGCCAACTAGAGCTGTGATGAGTGAGCGAGTTATACTGCTGCCATCATCTTCTGGTAGCTCTTGTGTAAGTTCTTTTTCAAGGCTTTTGCTGTTTCGTAGCAATAAAAATAAAGCGACCACAAAACCTGTTATTAATATTAGTCCGTCTACTAGATCTAAGTTGTTGTCTAGCATGACTAATCCGGCAAGTAGTGTAATGCCGAGGAGAATGGGAACTTCTTTAGTTGCAAGGCCTTCCTTTACAGGGATGGCACTGATTAACAAAGTGGCGCCAAAAACAAGGGCCACGTTAGCAATGTTTGATCCTAATACATTACCCACAGCAATTTCTGGCGCATTCTCTAATGCTGCAATGGCTGAAACCACCATTTCAGGTGCGGATGTACCTAAAGCAACAAGTGTGAAACCAATAATAATAGGGCTGACATTTAACTTTTCTGCCACTAATGCTGAGTGTTCAATGAATTTATCAGAACTGAAAACAAGTAAAATAAGGCCGAAAATCAGAGCAGCAGAAAATAGCAGCATGGGGTAAAACAGACTCATGTGAAAAAAGATGCTTCATTTAATGAAGTTTGCTCCATAAATTCAAGACCTTAAATGTTATAAACTGCTTAATCTCCTTGATTTTATGTTCAATTTATTAAAATCCAGTGTAATATTCACTTTCGGTGGTCAGGATCTAGGGAAAACGAATGTCCAATAACTTTGTTGATATTCAAAATATGAGTTTCTATCGAGGTGATAGAGCTATCTATAAGAATATTTCTTTGCAAATCCCAAAAGGGAAAATAACCGCAGTGATGGGGCCAAGTGGAACAGGGAAGACGACTCTGTTGCGCCTTATTGGTGGTCAGCTTATGCCTGATGGGGGAAAGATACTCTTAGACCAACAAAATGTACCTGATTTATCACGCTCCCAGCTTTATGAAGCAAGAAAAAAAATAGGCATGTTATTTCAAAGTGGTGCACTTTTTACCGATATTAGTGTCTTTGATAATGTTGCTTTTCCTTTAAGGGAGCACACGGATTTTAGTGAAGCCATTATTCGTGACATAGTATTGATGAAATTACAAAGTGTTGGATTGCGTGGCGCAGCCGCACTCATGCCCGCAGAATTATCTGGTGGTATGGCGAGACGAGCGGCACTAGCAAGGGCGATTGCTTTAGATCCTCAGCTAGTCATGTTTGATGAGCCTTTTGCAGGGCAAGACCCAATTTCAATGGGGGTTGTGGTTGAGCTAATTCAGCGCTTAAACCAATCTGTTGGAATGACCTCGGTATTGGTTTCACATGATGTGGAAGAGTCTCTATCTATTGCTGATTACGCTTACATATTGTCTGGTGGTGCTGTTGTGGCGCAAGGCACCCCAGAGGAGATAAGGCACTCGGAGGATAAGCGAGTGAAGCAATTTTTAGGTGGCTTGCCTGATGGTCCTGTACCATTTCATTTTGATGCCAATGATTATCAATTGGATATGAATATGTCTAAGGAGAGGGGATGAAACCTATTCAGGCGGCGGGTGTTCGTGCGTTAAATACAATTGGCGCATTTGGCCAAGCCGGGCTTTTTTTAATTCAGGTGATGTTGCATCGTCCTAAATCTTTGTCTGGGGCGATGGGCCTTTTGATGAAGCAGATATATTCAGTAGGGGTGCTGTCGCTCGTTATTATTTTAGTTTCTGGTCTCTTTATTGGCATGGTATTAGGTCTGCAAGGCTATACAATACTGGCTAAGTTTGGATCTGAGCAGGCAGTGGGGCAGTTATTAGCGCTCACCTTACTACGTGAACTTGGTCCTGTTGTTACCGCTTTGTTGTTTGCTGGCCGCGCTTGCTCAGCATTAACTGCAGAAATCGGTTTGATGAAGGCAACGGAGCAGTTGTCTAGTTTGGAGATGATGGGGGTTGATCCTTATCGACGAATCATTGCGCCAAGGTTTATTGCAGGTTTGATTTGTTTGCCCATTCTTTGCGTGATTTTTTCTGCTGTTGGTATCTTGGGTGGCGAGTTCGTGGCTGTAACTTGGTTGCAAATTCATGGCGGAAGCTTTTGGTCTTTGATGCAGCAATCTGTCTATTTTTCAACAGATGTAGTGAATGGCATTATTAAGGCGTTTTGCTTTGCCATTGCAACCACTTGGATAGCTGTATTTCAAGGTTATCAATGTGAACCCACGTCCGAAGGGATAGGTAAGGCAACTACTCGCACAGTGGTGTTAGGTTCTTTATCAATACTTGCATTAGATTTTATTTTAACCGCCGCTATGATAGGAGATTTTTAGCATGAAGAGTAAGCAGCTTGAGCTGATGGTAGGTTTGTTTGTTGTTTTGGGATTTGCTGCTTTAGCGTATTTGGCAATTCAAGTGAGTGGTCTTTCTGGCGCAAGTTCAAAGGATGTGTATCAGATACAGGCTAGGTTTGATGATATTGGTGGTTTGACTGAGAGAGCTAAAGTCTCAATTGCGGGTGTGACTGTCGGTGAAGTAGATAGTATTGTGTTAGATAAAGAACTCTATATGGCGCTTGTCACCTTTAATATTTATTCCGATGTGCAAAATATTCCAACGGACAGCTCTTTTGCAATTCTAACTAATGGTTTGTTGGGTGAAAAATATGTTGGCGTTTCGATTGGTGCAGAAGAGGAATATCTAGAACAAGGTGGTGAGATTTACGATACTCAGTCTGCTTTAGTGCTTGAAAACTTGATTAGTCAGTTCCTTTTTGAATCTACTCAGGGAGACTAAAAATGAAACGTTTATTACCTGGTTTTTTCTTGTTTTTATCTTTGTTCGTAGCGCCTGTTTATGCCGACTTAGGGCCTAGAGAGCAGGTTGTTAGTGTCGTTGAATTGCTAAAAACTGAGATAGTGGCAAATCGAGATGTGTTATCTAAAGATACCTCTGCATTACGAGCAAAAGCAGATGAAATCTTATCTCCGCTAATTGATTTTGATAATTTCGCAAAAAATGTAATGGGGAAGTATTATCGTCGCGCGACAAAAGAACAGAGGCTTGAGTTTGCTAAAGTCACTAAAGAGACCCTGTTGAATAGTTATGCTACTGCCCTATTGGAATTTGATGAAGACAAGGTAAAAATATTACCCTTATCGCCTTCCAAAAAGAAAAACAAAGCCAGAGTTAATATGGAATTTGTAACGGATGCTGGCAGCCAAGTCGATATTGTATTTTTGATGAAATTGAATAAAAAACAAGTCTGGCTACTAGATAATGTTATTATCAGCGGTATTAATTTTGGACTGACCTTTAGAAAACAATTTGCCTCCATGGTACAAAAAAATAAGAATGATATTGATTTGGCGATTACAAGCTGGGGCAAGTCATTAGAAAAGAAGGCAAATGAAGCATGATGGTCCTAGCTGAACAAGAGCGAATGATTTGTGTTAAAGGTGATTATACGCCCACAGATTTGATGGGTTTTCACGCTCAGCTTGATCAATGTTTAGCTGGTTTATCAAAGCCTAAAGACTTGGATTTAACACATCTTCAGGGTAGTGATAGTGGATTGATAACCTTGTTATTATCTTTTCAGCGACATGCAAATGAAAATCAGTGGCAAGTAAAGTTAATTAATGCCAGTGATGGGATTAAAGGTCTGATAGAATTGTCCCAATTAAATGAATTTTTTACATTAGTAGAAGAAGATAAGCCATCGCTTTCTTCTTCTCTTTGAAAATACAATGCCTGCGTCTTAATTGATGTTTAAGGCTATAAGAATATAGAAGCGTTATAGAAGATTTTGGAGTTGTTGTGAACGCAAATGAAGTAAAAGCATTATTAGAGAAAGAAATTGAGAGTTGTGAAGTCATTGCAGAAGGTGAAGGGTGTAACTTTCAGTTAACTTTAATCTCACCAGCCTTTGATGGTTTGACAACAGTGAAGAGACAGCAACTTGTATATTCGCACCTTCAAGATTCTATTGCCAGTGGCGCGATTCATGCTGTCACAATGAAAACCTATACTCCTGCTCAATACAGCCAAATAAACTAACATCGCGTTAAGGAATTATTATGGATAAGCTGCTAATTACTGGCGGTCAGTCACTTAACGGTGTGGTTAGAGCATCGGGTGCAAAAAATGCAGCCTTGCCAATTTTGGCTGCAACCTTGTTAACAAAACAACCTATTACAATTAAAAACTTACCTCACCTGCACGATATTACAACCATGTTGGAACTATTAGGCTCCATGGGTTGTGGTGTAGTGGTAGATGAAAAAATGAATGTTCAGCTGGATGTTTCAACAGTCAATCGTACTGAAGCGCCTTATGAGTTAGTGAAAACCATGCGAGCATCCATCCTTGTTTTGGGTCCTTTGGTAAGCCATTTTGGTGAAGCGATTGTATCTTTGCCTGGTGGTTGTGCTATTGGTAGTCGTCCTGTTGATCTTCACCTTCGTGGTTTGGAAGCTATGGGAGCAGATATTCAGGTTGAAGGCGGGAATATTGTTGCTAAAGTTGATGGCCGTTTAAAGGGTGCACGTATCTTCTTTGATAAGGTGACGGTAACGGGTACAGAAAACCTTTTGATGGCCGCTGTTTTAGCTGAAGGTCGTTCGGTTCTGGAGAATGCTGCTCGTGAGCCTGAAGTCGTTGATTTGGCTGAGTGTCTAATTGCTATGGGGGCAAAAATTACAGGCCACGGAACCGATACTATCACAATTGATGGGGTTGAAGAGCTTTTTGGTACTGAATATTCTGTAATGCCTGATCGAATTGAAACCGGGACTTTCTTGGTTGCTGCTGCAATCACAGCCGGTAAAGTGAAAGTAATTGATACTGATGTTCATTCAATGGAAGCGGTTCTTGCGAAGCTTGAAGAAGCAGGTGCAAGTGTGGAAGTGGGTGAAGATTGGATTGAACTCGATATGCGAGGCCGTCGTCCAAAAGCCGTTAATATTAGTACTGCGCCATATCCTGCTTTCCCAACTGATATGCAAGCACAGTTTGTGGCGTTAAATGCCATTGCCGAAGGTGTTGGGCGCGTAACAGAGAATATTTTTGAAAACCGCTTTATGCATGTTGATGAAATGTTGCGCATGGGTGCTGACATCGAAGTTAATGGTAATACCGCCATAGTGAAAGGGGGCAGTGCGCTCAAAGGTGCCCCTGTTATGGCGACTGATTTACGAGCTTCAGCGAGTTTGGTGTTGTCTGCTTTAGTTGCTGAAGGTGATACCAAAATAGATCGTATTTATCATATCGATCGTGGTTATGAATGTATTGAAGAGAAGTTTGGCTCTCTTGGCGCGAAAATATCTAGGGTATTGAATTAAAATGAGTAAAACGTTAACCATTGCTTTGTCAAAGGGTCGAATTCTGAAAGAGACCTTACCACTGCTGGAAAAGGCAAATATCATTCCGGCGGAAGATATTTCAAAAAGTCGTAAACTGATTTTTGATACAAACCATGAAAACATTAAGCTCGTTATTTTAAGGGCCACCGATGTTCCGACATATGTTGGGCATGGGGTTGCTGACTTTGGTGTGGCAGGTAAAGATGTATTGATGGAGTCAAATACGAGTAATATTTATGAATTACTCGATCTTGAAATAGCTAAATGCCGATTAATGACAGCAGGCGTGGTTGGTGCACCTGCAACAACAGGTCGCTTGAAAGTTGCCTCTAAGTTCACATCAACGGCTAAAGAGTATTTTGCGCAGCAAGGTATTCAGGCTGATGTTATCAAGCTGTATGGCGCGATGGAGTTGGCGCCTATCATGGGGCTTGCTGATTTGATTGTGGATATCGTTGATACCGGAAATACACTTAAGGCAAATGGGCTTGAAGCGCGAGATATGATCGCAGACATTAGTACGCGTCTTGTTGTCAATAAAGCGGCATATAAAACTAAATATGATCAAATTCAGCCAATTATGGAAATGCTGCAAGCGGCTGTTGAGAGTGAAAGGTAAATCTAATGAGTATTAATATTAAACAATTATCTACTCAGGATGAGGGCTTTACTGATGCGTTAGATGTGCTTTTGGCATGGGATTCAGTGTCTGATTTGGAAGTGCAGCAAACGGTTACCAATATTGTTTTTGATGTGCGTAAAAGAGGCAATGAGGCGTTAATTGAGTATACCAATCAGTTTGATAGATGTGATTTTACTTCAGCAGATCAATTAGAGATCTCACTAACAGAAATAGATGCTGCGATTGCTCGTGTTGATGCCTCAATTTTAGACGCGCTAAAGGCTGCTGCTGAGCGTGTTAAATCCTATCATTTGCATCAGAAACAAGATTCTTGGCAATACAAAGAAGCTGATGGGACGGTTTTGGGTCAGCAAGTTATGCCTTTGGATCGTGTGGGTGTTTATGTGCCAGGTGGTAAGGCCGCATACCCATCGTCTGTGTTGATGAATGTGATGCCGGCGAAAGTTGCAGGTGTTAAAGAAATAATCATGGTGGTACCAACACCTGATGGTGTGGTGAATGATATTGTCCTTGCAGCAGCGAGCATTGCAGGTGTAGATAGGGTCTTTACTGTTGGTGGTGCACAAGCCGTTGCTGCGTTAGCTTATGGCACTGAGACGATTCCTAAGGTCGATAAAATTGTCGGCCCTGGCAATATTTATGTCGCTACAGCAAAACGCATGGTATTTGGCGCGGTTGGTATAGATATGATTGCTGGCCCATCTGAAATACTGGTTGTTTGTGATGGGAAAACAGATCCTGATTGGATTGCTATGGATCTCTTTTCGCAAGCAGAGCATGATGAAGATGCTCAATCGATCTTAATATCACCTGATGCCGAATATCTAGAACAAGTATTGGCTTCTATGGATAAACTTCTTGAGGGGCAGAGTCGCAAAGACATTATTCTGGCGTCTTTAGAGGGTCGTGGTGCTTTAATTCATGTAGCTAATATGGAAGAGGCAATTGAAATTGCTAATCATGTGGCGGCTGAGCATTTAGAGTTGTCAGTAGATGAGCCTGAATTTTGGGCGCCTAAGATACGTCATGCTGGTGCTATCTTTATGGGGCGAAATACACCAGAAGCATTAGGTGATTATTGTGCTGGGCCTAACCATGTTTTGCCCACATCAGGTACGGCAAGATTCTCTTCTCCTTTAGGGGTTTATGATTTTCAAAAGCGTAGCTCACTGATTAATTGTTCTGCTAAAGGGGCGAGTGCTTTAGCTAAAATAGCTTCTCCCTTAGCTCGTGGTGAGTCTTTACAGGCGCATGCCATGTCTGCTGAATATAGACTGATCAAGGATTAGAGTTTGTTAAAACGTGAAACGCCTGATCATCAGCGTAAAGCTCTTTATCAGTTAAGAGTGGTGACGCGAATTTTTGCTTTGGTTGTGATATTGCTTTTAGTGGTGGGGTACTTTCTGCCAAAAAGTTATCATATTGAGCGCTCTATCAGTATTGAGGCAACACAAATTGAGGTGGCTGACTTTTTAGCGCAAGCGTCTAATTTGCCTGAATGGCTCTATGTTCAAAAAGGGCGTGTTGAGTTACTTGATGTCGCGCTTACAGAGGGTTTGAGTTTGTCTATCAATTACGAATCCGGTGATAAAGGTTTTATTGAAATTGGTGAGCTTCGATCTGCTCGTTATGAGTTTGATGTGGTGCCAAAAGAAGGTCAAAGAGCGGTTGCAAATGAGCTTCATCTAAAGGCGCTCGCGTCTGGTAATGAAACGCGTGTTTCTTGGTCTATTAATGGGGAGCTAGAGTCAGGTCTATTAAGTCCTTATCTTGCCCTTTTTGCAAATGATATTGCCGGCGCAAACTTTGAGAAAAGCTTATCTCAGTTAAAAGTGTTGTTAGAAAAGTAAACTGACACTCTGTAAAAAAAATGCCGCTGAATAGCGGCATTTTTTTTATGGTTTCTCTGCTCCCATCATGGGTTGTTCGCCCAGCTTTATGCTTGTTTGATAAGATTGCGTGCCTCTAACGCCAACAATAGAAACCACTTTACCTGGCTTGTATCTTGCGATTTGATTGCGGGTATTATTTGCATTGGTTGTGGCTATGCCATCTATGCTTAGTAGGATATCACCGCTTAAAATCCCAGCATGTTGTGCGGGGCTTTTATTGTTCACGTCTGAGACCAGTAGGCCTTCTTTTATGTTTAGGTTAAGGATTTTGACTGTAGCTGGGGTTATCTGCCTTGCTTCTATGCCTAAATAGCCTCTTTCTACTTTACCAAATAATATAAGGTCTTCCATGATGTCAACGGCGTCTGAAATTGGAATGGCGAAGCCTATGCCTTGTGAGCCACCGCTATTGGAATAAATGGCTGTACTTATGCCAATAATCTTGCCCTGGCTATTAATAAGTGCACCGCCAGAATTGCCCGGGTTAATGGCGGCATCGGTTTGAATAAAGTTCTCATAGGCGTTTAGTCCTAATTGGTTGCGCCCAATTGCGCTGATGATTCCCATGGTAACGGTTTGACCTATGCCAAAGGGGTTGCCAATGGCGAAGACCAAGTCGCCAACGGATGTGGTGTTTTCCTCAGGCATTTTAATGCTTGGTAGGTTTTGGAGGTTTACTTTTAAAAGGGCAAGGTCGGTTGCTGGATCTGTGCCTATGAGTTTGGCTCTGGTTTGTCTGCCATCTCTTAACGCCACAATAATGCCGTCAGCGCCTTTAATTACATGATGGTTTGTTAAGATATAACCATCAGGTGAGGTGATTACCCCTGACCCAAGTCCAACTGACTTATTTGCTGTTTTTTGAGATAAAGTATTTATACCTTTGGTTGTACTGACTTTCTTTTGGGTATAAATATTAACGACAGCTGGGGCGGCTTGATTGACTGAGTAAGCGTAGCTTTCAGTGTGGGTCTCAGCTTTAGAGTCACTAACTTGTTGAAAGAGTAGATAAGATAAACCAAGACACAGGCCTACTAAGCTGGCTAAAATTGTATTAATACTAAGTTTATTGCTTATCATAATGTTTTTGTAAATGCCTATGGAGAAAAGAGTGAATCGTCACGCGTTTGAAAAAAAACTAACCGCTATTCTAAAGCCAAATAAGTTTAAAGACTATGCCCCAAATGGGTTACAGGTTCAGGGTTGTGATGAAATTGCAAAAGTGGTGACAGGTGTGACGGCTTGTCAGGCATTAATTGATGAGGCTATTCGTTTGAATGCGGATGCTATATTTGTTCATCACGGGTATTTCTGGAAGGGTGAATCTCAAGTGATTACTGGGATAAAATACCAAAGAATTTCTCGCTTGATTAAAAATGACATAAATCTCTATGCTTATCATCTGCCATTAGATGCTCATCCTGAACTAGGTAATAATGCGCAACTGGTGAAAATGTTTAATTTGAAAAATCCTCGATCTTTACAGTCGTATCTTCCTTTAGATGAGTCTATCGGTGTTATTGCTGAATTTGAGCAAGCGCTAGAAATAGAGCAGGTGAAAGAGCGTATTGAGAAAGCCCTTGGACGCGATGTTTTATTTGAGGCTTCTGGAAAGAAACTCATCAAAACGGTTGCTCTTTGTTCGGGTGGTGCACAAGGTTATATAGAGCAAGCAGTTGAAATGGATGCTGATTTATATCTAACAGGAGAGGTCTCTGAACAGACTATTCATTTGGCAAGAGAGCATGGGATTCATTTTGTAGCGGCAGGTCATCATGCAACAGAGCGCTATGGTGCTAAAGCGATGGCAAAATTTATTATGGAAGAGCTAGGGGTTGAGGCTGAGTTTGTTGATATAGATAACCCTGCTTAGGGTTATCTATTAAATGACAAGGGAGTTTATTAGCTGTTACTTTTTTCTTGGTCTTTGTTAAGTCCAAACTCTTCAGAAAGCATACCGGGTGATTGAGTGTCGGGCTTGAGAGCGTAATCTCTTGGGGGCTCAGTCCCTAGGTTAGTTGTTTCTTCTTCTGCTTCAGTTGTGGTCGGTGCTGAGCTAACTTTAATGTTTTTATTGCTCAGCTCAAGTGCGCCATTGGCAATTTGGTTGCGAAGTTTGGCAACATTTAGTTCAGCTTGCTCAAGTGCGTTCTCTGTATCTTCAAAGAAATGATCGATTGCGACTTGTTGTTTATCGAGTTCGTGCTGAATGGCGTCAGGCGTTAAGATGGTTTGGTTTGTTGTCTGTTTGCTTTCTTTTTTAATGTTCATGCCTAACAAAAGGCCGACTGCTGCGCCAGCGATAAAAATTACCGCATCAAATACTTCTAAGTTCATGACTTACTCCAAAAATATAACATAGTAAGTATAGCTGAATCTTATCTTGAAAGAAGCCTTATTGGGATGAGGTTTTGCTTGAATTTTGCTAGAATTGAAAAGAATTTAATTGGTTTGTTTATCTTTCAAAGTTTAAGAGCCCTATGACCCCTTTATCCCGTTATCGTAAAGATTTGACCCGCCCTGATTTTGCCTATGATCCCGCTCAAGAGGAAGCTGTTGAGGCCCTGCAGGATTTGTTTGACAGAATCGTTAATAAGCAGCCTGAAGCAACAGGTGGCTTTTTAAGTTTTTTTAAAAAAAGCCAAAAACCAGAGGTTGAGCGAGGTTTATATTTTTGGGGAGGCGTAGGGCGGGGTAAAACCTATTTAATGGATACCTTTTTTGATTGCTTGCCGACTGAGCGTAAATTACGTTTGCATTTCCATCGCTTTATGCAAATGGTTCACAAGGAATTGCGAGAGGTTAATGATGTAAAAAACCCTTTAGAAGTTGTTGGTAAGCAAATTTCTGCAAAAGCAGAGGTACTCTGTTTTGATGAGTTTTTTGTAAAAGATATTACGGATGCCATGATTTTGGCGGGTTTGCTAAAAGTCTTGTTTGAAAATGGTACTAGTCTAGTGGCAACTTCAAATATTGAGCCTGATGGCTTATACGAAAATGGCCTGCAAAGAGCGCGCTTTCTACCAGCAATTGATTTGGTAAATAAACACACTAAGGTCATGAATATTGATGGTGGTGTAGATTATCGACTAAGAGCCTTGAAGCAAGCAAGCTTATATTATACTCCGTTGGGTCATGCGTCTGAAGAAGCGCTAGCGGCATGTTTTGCTCGCCTAGCGCCAGATTTGGCACAGGCTAAAGAGGGTGGTGTGGTAGAAATTGAAAATCGCAAAATTCATTTACAAAATAGTTGTGAAGACATTGCTTGGTTTGATGTCTATGCCTTATGTGATGGTCCGCGTAGTCAAGTAGACTATATTGAAATTGCGAAACTATATACTACGGTTATTGTGTCTAATGTGCCTCAGTTTGATACTACAAGGGATGATATGGCAAGGCGTTTTATTAATCTTGTCGATGAATTCTATGATAGGCATGTAAAGTTGATCGTTTCCGCTGAGGTAGATATCCCCGATATTTATAAAGGCACTCAGTTAGCGTTTGAATATGATAGAACGGTGAGTCGTTTACTTGAAATGCAGTCAGAAGAATATTTATCACTTGAGCACAGACCTTAGATAGAATTTTGGTTTTGCTTAGGTGTTAATTGTTGCGGTTTATATGCTTTTCCTCTTTATAAAGTTGGGATAAATATGTATAATCCGCTCGCCTTTTTAAAAGGTATATGCACGTTATATTTTAAATTCAAAAAATATAACCAATAATAATAGGTATTGAGCATGTCACCACATGCTAAATGAAAGGGTTTTTGATGAAAACTTTTACTGCAAAACCTGCTGAAGTAAGACGCGACTGGTTCGTGATCGATGCTGAAGGCAAAACTTTAGGCCGTTTGGCTACCGAGATTGCTCGTCGTTTACGCGGTAAGCATAAAGCTGAATATACTCCTCACGTTGACACTGGTGATTACATCGTTGTTATTAACGCTGAGAAAGTTCACGTTACTGGTAACAAGGCTAAAGCTAAACAATACTACCGTCACACTGGTTACCCAGGTGGCTTGCGTTCGATGAATTTTGAAACGCTGATTGATCATGCTCCTGAGCGCGTTCTTGAACTCGCGGTTAAAGGTATGTTGCCAAAAGGTCCTTTGGGCCGTGCTATGCACAAGAAAATGAAAGTGTATGCTGGTACTCAACATCCACATGCAGCTCAACAGCCGCTAGAACTTAATATTTAATACGGAAGATCATTATGTCAGCTACTCAATACTACGGTACAGGTCGTCGCAAATCATCTACCGCTCGTGTATTCCTAAAAGCCGGTACTGGTAACCTAGTTATCAACGACCGTACAATAGAGCAATATTTCGGCCGTGAAACTGCACGAATGGTTGTTCGTCAACCACTAGAGCTTGTTGAAGCAACAGAAAAATTTGACGTTTACATCACTGTTAAAGGTGGTGGTATTTCTGGTCAAGCTGGTGCTATTCGTCACGGTATTACACGTGCACTACTACAGTATGATGAGACACTACGTCGTTCTCTACGTACTGCTGGTTACGTTACTCGTGACTCTCGCGAAGTTGAACGTAAAAAGGTTGGTCTACGCAAAGCGCGTCGTCGTCCTCAGTTCTCCAAGCGTTAATCTTGGATTGCTTCAAAACGCCTGGTTATCCAGGCGTTTTTTTTATGCGATATGTCAATGTCGTGATTTTGGTAAGGAGACTTTTCTTGCCAGAACCCTTTGTTTTTTTTACTATTTGCACTGCATTCATATTGGAGTTAGTCATACTCTAATTTGGGATTTGTAATTTGGTGGGAGAGAGCCATAATGAGTCAAAGCGACGTTAATAAAGGTCGACGTCGATTCCTAGTCGGAGCAACCAGTGCGATTGGCGCTGTTGGTGCCGTTGGTATCGCAACACCCTTTGTTGCTTCTTGGAATCCGAGCGCAAAAGCGAAAGCTGCTGGTGCGCCAGTTAAAGTTGATATCAGTAAGCTAGAAGTTGGTCAGCAAATGATTGTTGAGTGGCGTGGGCAGCCAGTCTGGGTGGTCAAGCGATCGCAAGAAACGCTTGAAAATCTAAATAAAATTGCTGATGAGCTTAGTGATCCATCTTCTGAAAAAGATCAGCAACCTTCATACGCACAAAACGAATACCGTTCTATTAAACCTGAAATTGCGGTTTTATTAGGTATCTGTACACACCTTGGTTGTTCTCCAACCTACCGTCCTGAGTTATCGCCAGAAGATCTTGGGCCTAAATGGGTTGGTGGATACTTCTGTCCTTGTCATGGTTCACGCTTTGACTTGGCGGGTCGTGTTTATAAAGGTGTACCTGCTCCAATTAACTTGGAAGTGCCTCCGTATCAATTTCTTTCAGATAATGTGATATTGGTTGGTGATGATGGAGGTAATGCATAATGGCCGATTTTAAAGAATCGAAAGGTTTAATGGGCTGGATTGATGCACGTCTTCCAGTGACTGAAGCTTTCGAAAAACACATGAGCAAATATTATGCTCCTAAAAACTTTAATGTGTTTTATATCTTTGGTGTTCTTTCTTTAGTTGTATTAGTTAACCAAATCCTAACAGGTGTTTGGCTGACAATGAGCTATACACCTTCTGCAGAAGCGGCTTTTGCTTCTGTTGAATATATTATGCGAGACGTAGAATATGGTTGGTTAATCCGCTATCTGCATTCAACTGGGGCTTCGGCTTTCTTTGTTGTTGTTTATATGCATATGTTCCGCGGATTGCTATATGGTTCTTATCAAAAACCACGTGAGTTAGTTTGGTTATTTGGTATGGCGATTTACCTTGCTTTGATGGCTGAGGCTTTCATGGGCTACCTATTACCTTGGGGGCAAATGTCTTACTGGGGTGCTCAGGTAATCATTTCTTTGTTTAGTGCGATTCCTGGAATTGGTCCTGACTTAGCGCAATGGATTCGTGGTGACTACCTGATTTCAGGTATTACTTTGAACCGTTTCTTCTCTTTGCATGTTATCGCTTTACCGTTAGTGATTGTCGCGCTTGTTGTATTGCATTTATTGGCATTACACCATGTGGGCTCTAACAATCCTAAAGGTGTTGATATTAAGAAGTACAAAGATGAAAATGGTGTGCCTTTAGACGGTATTCCTTTCCATCCTTTCTATACCACACATGATTTAGTTGGTATTGCAGTCTTCTTATTTGTTTTCTGTTCAGTCGTGTTCTTCTTCCCTGAAATGGGTGGTTACTTCCTAGAGAAGCCAAACTTTGAAGCGGCTAATCCATTGAAAACGCCTGAGCACATTGCGCCTGTATGGTACTTCACGCCTTTCTACGCTATTTTGCGAGCGGTAACTTTCCCACTATTTGGTCTTGATGCTAAATTCTGGGGGGTTGTGGCTATGGGTGGTGCAATTGCTATCTTGTTTGTATTGCCTTGGTTGGATAGAAGTCCTGTTAAATCAATGCTGTATAAAGGTTGGATGAGTAAGGTCGCTCTCTTCGTTTTCTGTATTAGCTTTGTTGTTCTAGGTGTGTTGGGTGTGCTTCCTTCCACTGATGGCAGAACAACTGCTGCTCAAATTGCTTCTGTTGTTTACTTTGCATACTTTATCTTGATGCCATGGTATACACGATGGGAAAGCACTAAAACCGTACCAGAGAGGGTGTAATTATGAAAAAAATTATTGCAACTATTACTCTGGCATTACTACCTGTATTGGGTTTTTCTGCAGGTGGTAGTGGTGTTGAGTTAGAAGACATGACGCCTGATCTGCATGATAAAGCATCTTTGCAGCGTGGTTTGAATACTTTTGCTAACTATTGCCTTGGTTGCCACGATGCGGGTTATGCTCGTTTTGAGCGAGCGGCAACAGATCTGGGTATTCCGGCTGATTTATTCACTGAGCAGTTATTGCCTGCTGGTAATAAAATTGGTGATTTGATGGCTAACTCTATGGATGCTAAAGATGCTAAAGCTTGGTTTGGTGCTGCGCCACCAGATTTAACGCTTGAAGCACGTGTTCGTGGTAGTGATTGGGTATATAGCTACCTGAAAGCTTTCTATGAAGATGAATCGCGTCCATGGGGTGTGAACAATACTGTTTTCCCTAATGTTGGTATGCCTAATGTGTTAGAAGGCCTACAAGGTGTTCGTCATATCACATGTGCACAAGCACCTGCATATGATGAAGATCATAAGCCATTATTTGATACTTTAACGGGCGATGCTCTTACAGTTGAAAAATGTGGTATTGTAGCTCAGAAAACTGAAGGTTCTTTGTCTGAAGAAGAGTTTGAGCAAGTGGTTTACGATGTAACTAACTTCTTGGTTTACATGGCTGAACCTAGCCGTCTTCAGTCTGAATCATTAGGTCTGAAAGTATTACTGTTTATCGTATTATTTGGTGTATTTGCCTTCCTCTTGA
>NZ_CH672430.1:167658-334317 GCF_000153025.1 Marinomonas sp. MED121 | reverse complement strand
TTGATATCATTGATGTGGATCCATTTAATAAGCCAGATGAGTTGGCTGATGTGAACCCATATAATGAATTGCCTGCATTGGTTGACCGTGACCTTGTCTTGTATGAGCCAAATGTCATGATGGAGTATTTGGATGAGCGTTTCCCTCATCCACCTCTGCTTCCGGTATACCCTGTTGCTCGCGCCGAAAGCCGTTTGTACATGTATCGTATTCAAAGGGATTGGGCGGCACTGGCAGATCTTATTCTAACAAGTAAAGATCAAGCTGAAATTGAAACTGCACAAAAAGAATTACGCGAAAGCCTAATTAATGTTGCACCAATTTTCCAAGAAAAGCCTTATTTCATGAGCGATGAATTTACGATTGTAGATTGCTGTTTAGCTCCTATTTTATGGCGTTTACCTATTCTTGGTGTTGATATCTCGAAAGAACAGGCACAGCCTTTGTTTGATTACATGGATCTTATTTTTGATCGTGAGTCATTTAAAGAAAGCCTTTCTGAAGCAGAGCAAGAAATGCGTTTAGACTAATCCTTTTGGTTAGTTAATAAATAAAGGGGCCTTACGCCCCTTTATTTGTTTATATAAGAGACAAAGTAGAAATTGAAAAAGAGAGTGAGCTGATGATCCCAAAAAGATCTTACTTATTAAAGGCTGCCTATGAATGGGTTGTCGACAATGATATGACCCCATACCTTTTGGTGAATGCTGAATTACCTGATGTGGTTGTGCCAACTGAGTTTATACAAGATGGTCAAATCGTATTAAATGTAAGTATGTCAGCCGTTAGGCATTTGATTATGGATCAAGAGGCTGTGTCTTTTGAGGCGCGCTTTAGCGGCAAACCTATGCAGGTTTATGTGCCGATTAAAGCAACGCTTGCTGTTTATGCAAAAGAAAATGGTGATGGTTTATTCTTTCCCGATGAAGAGTTTCCTGATGAACCTACAGATCCATCACC
Organism: Marinomonas sp. MED121; assembly: GCF_000153025.1. GTDB lineage: Bacteria > Pseudomonadota > Gammaproteobacteria > Pseudomonadales > Marinomonadaceae > Marinomonas. The sequence goes on along the minus strand of NZ_CH672430.1, from coordinate 333,357 downwards.
AACGAAAGAGCCTGAACCTCAAGCTGATAAAAAAGGGTTTACCTTGAGAGTCGTGAAGTAGTCCATTTGAATTTATGGCTAGTAGATAGACTTTAGAGTTAATAAAAAGGCGCTTTAAGCGCCTTTTTTAATCTTCATATCCAAATAGCTGACGTTCAATTAAATCGATCAGAGTATGTATGACTAACACCTGACATTCATGCACCCTAGCGGTACCGAGTAGGTTGATTTTAATTTCTGTATCATCAGTCGAGGTGAGGGCTGATATGTTTTTAGCTTCTGGGCTGGTTAAGGCAACAATTGACATCTTTCTTTGGTGAGCGGCTTGTATCGCCTGAATGATAGGGGATGTATTACCTTTGTTGGCAACAATAAATAAGACATCACCTGGGTTGCCAATTGCAGTTAATTGCTTTGAAAAAACATCATGGTAGCTATCATTATGAGAGATAGATAATAATGCAGCAGCTTCGCCACTTAATGTGATTGATGGAAGTCCTGGTCTTTCTCTTTCCATTTTATCTAGCATTAAGGTGTTGAAATAGTGGGCAAGGTGAGAGCCAGTACCATTACCGCAGCAAATGATCTTGTTGCCTTCTGCAATGCTTGCAAACATAACTTTGGCAGCATGCTCTATAAAGGGCGGTAAAGATTCAAACGCGCTCTGTTGTGCTTCAAAGCTATGCGCGAATTGAGTATATATTGCTTCTTGAAAATCCATACAGTTAAAATGCACTTTTTAGCCAGGTAAGATGCTCGTTATCGATGACCTGATCAAAAAGAACAGCATCAAAACGAATTGGAGTATCTTGTTTATGGTTGATTAACAGCCAATATTGCGCTGCTTTAATCACTTTTTTTTGTTTTCCAAGGTGGATGCTTTGTGCAGCACTTCCTCGGCTATTATCTTGTCGGTATCTTACTTCAACAAAAACAATTACTCCATTGTCGAGGCAAATTAGGTCTATTTCACCCAGTTTACAAATGAAGTTTTGTTCTATCATAGAAAGCTTCTGTGACAGTAAAAACACCTTCGCAGCTTCTTCTGCTAATTGCCCTTTATTGAATGATTGCTTTTTCTGAGTCAGTTGCCGTAAAAATGTCCTTATTTTTAGCATTGATCAATCTTCCTGAGCGATACATAACTAAATCTGGTCTCTTTCTAAAAATGCCTAGCTCATCAAGTGTGATAACCCCTGTACTTGCCGAAATTTTTGCATGGGGGAGTTTATGAAATACCCAGTAACGGTTCGCTAGTAGGTAGGCATCAGCGCCCATTGCCTGAAGGCGTTTAAGAATATTCTTGCTCACCTTTTTAGAGGCTTGGCTTAATAATGGGGTTGGCTTTGTCAAAGCAGGTACTTCTGCAAATAAAATACGGTCAATATCTTCTTTTTTCGTGCTTTTATCTGGTGTCTTATTGTTAATCGAGTGACTGGCTAAAATAGGGATATTGCGATTATTAGCATAATAATAATCCAATGACGGTCTGATTTGCTTAGCATCGGCAATATGGCCAACAAAATAGAGATAGTCTAAATCTTGTCTTGGTCTATCAATACTATGAACTTTCTGGCCTAAAGCACGCTCAAGCACTTTTCTTCTTTGCTGACTTTCATTGATCAATAAAAGCGCTTTAATTGCGGTTTCTCTTTCTTTAGGTTGATTGTTAAATTCGATATTGCTCACAATATTAATTTGTTCTTGTTCGCCTATTTGCTTAAATTCATCCGCTTGACGTAATGCCCAAGGTGCTGTGAGTGAAAGAATGCCTGCATTGTTAGCACCTTCTTGTTTGGCAAAGGAAATTAATTCCGCTATGTCGTCAGCACTGGTTAATGAAAAATAGTGAAGGTTGTCATGCTTAGAGGAGGTTTCAAGCTGATTGAGAGCGATCACCGGAGTATTTAGGGTATAACGACTTAGCTGTGCAACCGAACTTTTTGCTAAAGGCCCAACAATCACATCAGCCCCTTGTCTTTCTGCTTCGCTTAATGCAAGTCCAATATCCTCATAATCCGCACTATTAATGAAAATAAGTTCACTATTACTTTCGTTTATTACTTGATAGTAGGCCGCTAAGAAACCATCAATAATGGCGCGAGAAGCCAAGCTTAGCTTGCCTGTCATAGGTAAAATAATGGCAATTTTATTTAGCCTTGTTTGATTTAGTTCTGCGATAACTACGAAGTCTTCTGGTGGTGTCTGTGCGGCTGGGTGTTGTGGGTTTAAACTTTGCCATTGATTAAATGCGGTTAACTGCATACTCAAAGTGTCTGTTTTAGACCTTAAAATTGAAGAGATCTCTAACCAGCCTTTTAATGTCTGATTCTGGCTGTAGTTTAGCAATGTAACTTCAGAGTCAGTTAGATTTTGCGTCGCTTGCCAAATGGCTTGGTGGTTTAATGCTTGCTCATTTAGCGGCAATAGAGACGAGAGTTTGACTCTTTCTCGGACAACGCTGGGCCAATTTTGTAATACCTCTAGTGCACTTGCTCTGTATAAGCCTAATTTATATTGATTCTCTTTTTGTTTAGCTGCATCGAGTCTCTTTGCTTTAAATAGCGCACTTAGTGCATAAAGAGGTTGTTCGAGTTCGGTGTAAATTTTAGCTGTCAATAAGTAGGCGCTAAGTTGATTTTCACTGCTAAACGGGATGAGGTTGTTTTCTAATATTGATAGGGCAATGGCGCTTTTGTCAGCGTCAAACTTTAACTGGGCGGCAGCTAGGTAATAATAAGAGGCGTCTTCATAGGTTGCTGCATTTTCTGCTTGCCAAATAAGCTTTTCAAAGTCATCCCTAGGTATTGTATCTGCTTGGGCAGTTTTTTCAGGAACAGGCTGCTCAATTATTTGTATCTGAACCTGTTGTGTTGTTTTTTCTGAACCACAGGCCACTAAGAGTGCAGAACATAAAGATAATGTTATTATACGCCAGTTAAAATGACTCATATGCTTAAAAATCAAAGAGAAAGAGACCGTATGTTACCACATAGTTCTACGGATGTTAGTGGCACCTTGTATATTGTCGCAACGCCAATTGGAAATTTGGATGACCTGAGTAAGAGGGCGAAAGATACCCTAGAAAAAGCCAGTTTTATTGCGGCTGAAGATACTCGTCATACTAAAAAATTATTGAATTATTTTAATATCGAAGCGCGCTTGTTCTCTTTACATGATCATAATGAAAAAGACCGCGCTCAATATATTGCCAAGTTGCTAGACGACGGGGAAGATGTGGCCTTGGTTTCAGATGCAGGTACACCTTTAATCTCTGATCCAGGCTATCATGTGGTGAGTTATCTAAGGGATCTAGGTTATCAGGTTTCGCCTGTTCCTGGCCCTTCTGCCATTATTACAGCCTTATGTGCTTCTGGATTACCCACAGATAAATTCTTTTTCCAAGGTTTCTTACCGGCTAAATCCAAATCCCGTAAAGAGGTGATGGCAAGCTGGAAGCAACAAGCTGGCACAACGGTATTTTATGAGTCGACTCATCGAATCAAAGATTCTATTTCCGATCTAATGGACGTCTTTGAAGATGATGTAGAGATTGTATTGGCCCGTGAATTAACTAAAACCTTTGAAACTTTCTTAAAAGGAAAGCCTTCTTATATTTTACAGCGTTTTGAAGAGGACTCTAATCAAGTGCGTGGTGAGTTTGTCGTGATGCTTGATTATCGTGAAGAAACTGACGCTGATGATAATGATCAAGAAGCGAAACGTATTCTTGAGATACTATTGCAAGACTTATCCTTGAAGCAGGCTTCACAACTAGCGGCTAAAATTACCGGTCTAAAAAAGAATTACTTGTATCAGATCGCCTTGCAAATGCAGTCATAGAAAAACAGTGATATGATTTTCGGTAATCAAATGAGTATATGATATAGCTTTAAAAAATATTGAATATATGGATGTAATTAAGGATTTAATAGTCTGAGATATTGAAATGGTGAGAGGGACTTGCCTATTATCGAAGGACTATTAAAAAAAAGCTTATGGAATTTTTGTCTAAATGGTTTAAATCACCCGTCATACTCGCATCTTTTGTTGCCCTTCTTTTGTTTCCTTGTGCTTGGTACACCTATAGTAGTTTTAACCTATTGCTAGAGGACGAGGAGGCTTTCTCTTTTCAGCATGACGTTCAAATGAGTCAATTGACCTTAACTTATGAGTTGGAAAAATTAACTTTTTTAGCTTCACAATTAAGTGCTCAAATAAGCTCACAGGCTCAAGGTGTTGATGAGTACAATATAAAACACATTGAAGCCTTGTTGAAATCCCAAAATGATCAGCATGACAAGCTCACTTTTCTTTATCTAAAGCAATCACTTAATTCTATGCCACAGGGAATAAGCTTAGTGGGAACGGATAAAGCAGCCGAACTAGAAAGTGTGCTTTTGTCTGACCCTTTAAGCCCCCAAAAATTGTTAGCACGTGAATCATCAGGCTCTAATGTAACTGTCACAGGCACTCTTGGTGAGAGTCAGGTTATTGGTCTTGAAACAGCATTAAACCGGCATGAGAAGCAGGCGGGTTTTTTGATCGGTCTTATTGATTTAGATTCTATTTTTAAGCCCATATTGAATGCTAATACAGCTGAGAATAAAGCGTGTTTGAGTGTATTTTTGCCAAATTCAAGGCTTTTATATCAATCGCAATTTAATGCTGAGCAATGCGATCTTGATGTGTCGTCTTCGTTATTTAGGCAACGAGAGGCTCGCTTCTTTTTATTTGATCAAGAGTATGTGTTGCAAGTCAGTGAAGTGAAACCAGCGTTTTACACTCGTTATTTTTCTTTAGGGAATGCGCTTGCTTTACTCTTGCTAATGACTTCTAGCTTAACGGTTTTTTATATCTATCGTTCAAGGCGTTATGAGAAAAAAATTGAAAGTCTATTGAGATTAAAAGGACAGAGCTTAAGAGAAGTTCGATCTGACTATACCCACCTTTTCGACCTATCAGTTGATGGTATTTACAGAGCAAGTTTAACGGGCAATTTGATAAAGGCTAATCCTGCCTATGCCAAGGCGTTTGGGTATTTGGATGAGGATGAGCTTTGTAAAAACGTAAATAATATTGGCGAGCAGCTGCATAATAGTTCTAAAGATTATGAGGATTTCATTAGTTTATTGCTAAAGGATAAACGTGTAATTGGGTTTGAGTGGCAAAGCTTTGACCTTAAAGGTAAGGCGATTTGGTTACAGGAAAATGCGTATTTAACATGTCATGAAAATGGTGAGGAATACTACGAAGGTTTTATTGCGAATATTACAGAGAAGAAAAAAGCTGAAATAGCGTTAAAGAATCAAGCGCAAATGGATTCTTTAACTGGGCTTTTAAATCGTGCAACCTTTGTTGAAAAAATGTCTGATTATATTAAGAAAAATAGCGCACATAAGAGTGCTATTTTTTTTATTGATCTAGATAAATTTAAAACGGTTAATGATCAATATGGGCACCATGTAGGTGATGAGTTATTACTTGAGTTTTCTAGACGACTCAAAGCGTGTTTTTCTGAAAATGAAGTGATCTCACGGCTTGGTGGTGATGAGTTTGCAGTTTTCTTGCTTGGTGTTACGGATTTACCTCAGTTAAATAAATTAGCAGATAAAGTGGTGGCAGGCCTTAGAAAACCTTTCGCCTTTAGCAATGGATTTAACTTTAAAATTTCTGCCAGTATTGGGATTAGTATGCTGGATGAAACAGTGAAAAGCGCTAGTGAAGGACTAAAGCAAGCGGATATGGCGATGTACGAAGTAAAACGTAATGGTCGAGCTGACTTTATTATCTTTAATCAGGGCTTAAATGAAACCGAAAGGCGTCGTTCTTTATTAGAGAAAAACCTTCTTAGAGCCTTAAAACTGCATGAAATTAAAATCAATTATCAGCCCATAGTGTGTTTTGAAACAGGTGAAATTAAAGGGATGGAAGCTCTTATGCGTTGGCATAATGAGCTGTTGGGGAATGTATCCCCTGTCGAGTTTATTCCTATTGCTGAGCAAACGAATCTGATTAATCCTTTTTCAAACTGGTTAATTCATCAGGTATGTCATGATTTAAAACAATTGATTGAAGCGAGTGGCAACACTGAGCTATTTGTCAGTATTAATATTTCACCTAAACAGCTTTTATCTGATCAAGTATGCGATAACTTATTGATTTCATTAGATGTTAATGATTTAAAACCTAATAATATCAAACTGGAAATTACTGAAACGGCGATTTATGACCAAGAAGAAAGTGTGGTTAAGCAATTAAGGCGAATTCGAAGCTATGGCATCGCTATTTATATTGATGATTTTGGCACGGGTTATAGTTCTTTAGAGCGCCTGATTCAGTACCCGTTTGATGGCCTCAAAATTGACCGCTCCTTTGTGAAAAATTTGGTTCCAGGCAATAGTCAGGATGTAATTTTAAAGGCTTCAGTCAAAATGGCAGAGATGTTGAATCTTGTTGTTGTCGTTGAAGGAATCGAAAGCCATTTTCAATTTGATTTCTTTAAGGCATTAGACTGTGAATATGCTCAAGGCTTTCTTCTTTTTAAGCCATTATGTGTGACGGATATTCATAAACTTCTTGTTAAATCTAAAGAGAGTAAAACGTTAGCATTAACAATTGAGCCGATAAGCTAAATATTTTTTAAGTCTTTACATTATATTTTTTCACCTTATAGTTAGCACCACTTGTCGGAGTGCCATTTGGCTGAGATCGTGTTTAAGCACGGGATCCGCAGAACCTGAACAGGGCTAAATACCTGCGTAGGGAACAAGAAAATCATCACTATATTTCTTATCTGCATCGAATGCTCTTTTATTTTTCATACGATCTGTGATTGGCATGAAGAATGAAGTTAGTGAAAATAGATTGTCTGTTTTCAAAGAGCAAAGCACGACTGACAAGCATTTCTTTCATTGTTTAAAAGGATTGCTTATGTCTAACAACAAGAACACCAAAGCTCAATCAGCGACCCCTCAGGTTATCAGTAAACGAGAAGAGTCACGTCTTAAGGCGAAAGACTTTATTGACTCTTTGCAGGCAAACCCCTTTCCTGCTTCAGAACGGGTATATATTGAAGGCAGTGATACCTCTATCCAAGTACCTATGCGCAAGATAAAGTTGACTGATACACCAATAGGTAAAGACCCTAAAAACTTTACCTACGAGGCTAATGAGTCTATTTATGTGTATGAGTGCTCAGGCCCTTATTCTGATCCGAACCAAAAAATTGATGTCTATCAAGGTATTGCCCCAATCAGAAAGACTTGGATTGAAAAACGTGCTGATACAGAAAAATTAGCCAGCGTATCATCTGAATTTGCTAAGCAAAGGTTGGAAGATTCTCGATTAGATACTTTACGATTTGAGCACCTACCTCAGGTTATGAAGGCAAAGCCTAGCGCCAATGTGACCCAGCTTCATTATGCCAGACAGGGCATTATTACCCCTGAAATGGAATTTATTGCGATTCGTGAGAATCAAAATATGCAGGCAATAAAAAGTGAGCTGCTATTAAAGCAGCACCCTGGACATAGCTTTGGGGCCAATATTCAAACCGAAATTACCCCTGAGTTTGTGCGCCAAGAAGTTGCTGCGGGCCGAGCAATTATCCCAGCCAATATAAATCACCCTGAATCAGAGCCTATGATTATTGGGCGCAACTTTTTGGTGAAGGTGAATGCCAATATTGGTAACTCTGCCTTAACCTCATCTATAGAGGAAGAGGTGGAGAAGCTTGTTTGGTCAACACGTTGGGGGGCAGATACCTTGATGGATTTATCTACAGGTAAAAATATTCACGAAACCCGAGAGTGGATTTTAAGGAATTCCCCTATTCCTATTGGCACTGTTCCTATTTATCAGGCATTAGAAAAAGTAAATGGTATTGCTGAAGACCTTAACTGGGATGTTTTTAGAGACACTTTAATCGAACAAGCTGAGCAGGGGGTTGATTACTTCACTATCCATGCTGGGGTCTTATTACGCTATGTACCACTTACAGCAAAAAGGTTAACGGGCATAGTGTCACGGGGCGGCTCTATTATGGCTAAATGGTGTTTGGCACACCATGAAGAAAGTTTTTTATACCAACGTTTTCCAGAAATTTGTGAAATTTGCCAAGCATATGATGTGTCTTTATCTCTTGGTGATGGCCTACGCCCAGGCTCGATTATGGATGCTAATGATGAAGCACAAATGTCAGAGTTAAAAACCTTAGGCGAGCTGACTAAAGTTGCTTGGGAATATGATGTTCAAGTCATGATTGAAGGTCCAGGCCATGTGCCCATGCAGATGATTAAGCATAATATGACAGAGCAGTTAGAGCATTGTCATGAAGCGCCGTTTTATACCTTAGGGCCACTCACCCAAGATATTGCGCCGGGTTATGACCATTTCACTTCAGGTATTGGTGCAGCTCAAATTGGTTGGTATGGCTGTGCTATGTTGTGTTATGTCACGCCCAAAGAGCATCTAGGGTTACCTAATAAAGAAGATGTAAAACAAGGTTTGATCACCTATAAAATCGCTGCACATGCGGCTGACCTTGCGAAAGGACATCCGGGGGCGCAAATTCGTGATAATGCACTTTCAAAAGCACGTTTTGAGTTTCGTTGGCAGGATCAATTTAACCTTGCATTGGATCCTGAAACCGCTCGTTCTTACCATGATGAAACTTTACCGCAGGCATCTGGAAAAGTAGCGCACTTTTGCTCCATGTGCGGGCCAAAGTTTTGTTCAATGAAAATTACGCAAGAAGTACGAGACTATGCCGCGGATCTTGAGAAAAAAGGTGATATTGAAATAGAGGATGTGACGTCCAAGCAAATGAAGGAAGGTATGGCTGATATGTCAGCTCAGTTTAAAGATTTAGGAAGCGAGGTGTATTTGTCTTTAGAAGAGGTTAAATAAGCTTCAATAAAGTGAAATTTTGAATTAATCTAGAGCCCTAAATATAGGCTAGTAAAATAGCGTATTTTTCAGGGCGTCTAGCCATTTTTATAAAATTTTACCGCAAGATTACTTCTCACTGACACATCTTGACGGGTTAATGGTCATAATTAAAGTAATGGCCGTTGCAAGCCTGAAAAGGAGTTATGAATGGTAATCACAATTACGAGAACATGGGGTGTCATCATTGCTTTTGCATTAGTTGCACTGGTTCTCTCGCCCTATGTCTATATCCATTGGCAATCTCAGGAATTTAAACGTGAGTTATTAGACGGGTTTAAACGTATACCGCCACCTCCACCACCACCTGATGCTCCTGAAGGTCGCTTTCATAAGCCTTCTGATTTACCTCAGGCGATTTTTCCTAAGGCTGTAGGCACACGATCTGGTAACACCATGCCAAATCATCATGTGGTATATTATTTAACGCGCAAACTACAACTTTCAGATCCCGTAAAGGCTGAGTTAGCTGAAATTATTGATCGCTATTCTGAACAGAGAAAAATACTCCAGGGTAAAATTGCAGTAGAAGTCCAGATCATGGCTGAGTTAAGGCCAACTGATAAGGATTATATGAAGAAAGTATCTGAGGCAGCGAGTGTGCAAGCAGATATTAGCACTCGAGTTATGCGCCTTTTTGCTCAGCAGCAAGTTGAAATATATCAATTATTAAGCTCTGATCAAGTGATAGAGTTGGAGTTGATTAAGCATAAATTTGCGCAGAAGATGAAAGCAAGGATTGCTAAAGACAGAACCAAGGGGATTTTTTCGTTTGAAAGTGGTGATATTGAAGCGAATGAAATAAAAGAAGCGAATAAAGACCTAGCAAAGTAAATTTTGTTACCGTCTTTGTGCTCAATAAAAAAACCAGCCTAAGCTGGTTTTTTTATGGCGACGAAACATTAGCTACTGATTTTTTTGAAAAGATCAAAGTAAGTTGGAAATGTTTTTGATGTACAGCCTGGATCATTGATGGTGACTTGGCTATTAGAGAAGGCCACAAGAGAAAAACACATTGCAATCCTATGATCGTTATAGGTATCGATTGCAGCATGTTGTACATCTGCTAAAGGTTCAACATAAATATAATCTTCACCTTCGTCTACCGTCGCGCCTAATTTACGAAGCTCGGTTGCCATGGCATTAAGTCTATCCGTTTCTTTTACGCGCCAGTTGTAAATATTGCGAATACGAGTCGGGCCTTTTGCAAATAGAGCGGTTGTTGCAATCGTCATGGCTGCATCTGGGATATGATTCATGTCTAAATCAACACCGTTTAATTCACCTTTACTCGCTTTCACCCAAGTAGGACCATAACTGATGTTGGCACCCATGGCGGCGAGTACTTCAGCGAATTTCACATCCCCTTGTACACTGTCAGTACCAATACCATGAACCTTGATAGTGCCGCCAGCGATGGCGGCAGCTGCCAAAAAGTAAGACGCCGAAGAGGCATCCCCTTCAACCATGATTTCACCGGGGCTGACATAAGTCTGATTGCCTTTCACAACAAAGCTTTGATAGTTTTGGTTTTCAACGTCAACACCAAACTGCTTCATCACATGCAGTGTGATATCAATATAGGGCTTTGACACCAACTCACCATCCACATGAATAGTTAAGTCATTTTGTGCTAAAGGAGCACTCATTAAAATAGCGGTTAAAAATTGGCTGGAGATATTGCCTTTGATTGAAACTTCACCACCTTGAATGCCATTAGCGCGAATTTTTAGCGGTGGGTAATTTTCTTCACCTTGATATTCTACATCCGCACCCAGTTGACGTAATGCGATAACTAGATCACCAATTGGACGTTCATGCATTCGAGGCTCACCGTGTAAAAGGTATTCACCTTTACCCAAACAAAGGGCTGCCGTTAGAGGGCGCATGGCAGTGCCTGCATTGCCTAAAAACAAATCTGCAGAAATGGTGTTATCGGTGGCATTGGAAAGTGGGCCAGCGACACCTTGTACTGTGCAGCTTGTGCCATTGTCACTAAGCTGATAACTAACCCCTAGACTGGTGAGAGCATCCAACATGTGACGTATATCATCACTGTCTAGTAAGTTTGTGATCTTGGTTTCACCTTTTGCTAAAGCGGCTAAAAGTAAAATACGGTTGGATAAACTTTTTGATCCTGGGATTTGAATTTCGCCATTGGCGTTGGAAAGGGGTCCAAGTGTGAGTGCGTTCATTAATATTTCCGTTTGAAAAGCGTTACTACTAGTTAATTTATATCAGTTGTTATTATGTTTTTTGAAAGTCTAAGCTTCAAATTCATCGATAAGTGCGCCGTTATTAAGGGCCGCCATATCGAGTTCATTCAAGGTTTGATAGGTTTCTTCAATCGCTTGGATTCTATCATTGGCTTCATTGTAATTTTCTTGGTAAACCCCGTTAGCAAGGACACTAATGATATTCATGACACTGGCATAAGAGTCAAACGCTGATACACCACGTACCACACAAGAAAAATGAATATCACTCACCTCTTTAGGGTTTACATCCGCATGATCTGTTATGTAGATCAGAAAAATGCCTCGTTTCCTAAGGGTGATCATTAGGTTTTTTAACCAAGCAGGACGACGGCGGATGCCCATGATGATAACAGTATCTTTATTGGTGAAACTGGCGACTTCTTCGCCCAATGTTTGACCAGGTAGTGGTAAGAGGTTCACATTATCGCGACATTGGGTCAGTTGCTGGCGTAAATGAAGTGCTAAAGCATGATTGTTGCGATAACCAATGACATAAACTCGTTCGGCCTGACCAATCGATTTTACGGCTTCATCAAAATCACTGGTTTGAATGGATTCAAGTGTTCTTTGGATATTGTTTTGATCACATTGAATATAGTCATTAAACACAGTAGAAATGGATTGATGTTCAGGCTGCTTTTCAGCAATAGGCGTGCCCCAACGTCTAGCGGCGCGAACTTGACGCTTAACTTCGCCAAAGTCCTTATATTCTAATCTTTGTAATAATCGCGTGACCGCTGACTTTGAGACGCCAGCCAATTTGGCTAGTTCCGTCGCAGAGTAGGTGGCGATATCACCTTGGTGATTCAAAATACAAGATGCCAGCTTTTGCTGCGTTGGAGATAACTGATCGTAAATTTGCTTAATTCTTTGTTCTATAGATAGGTCTTGCATGAGTAATAGTCAGTTCCGCATCAAAATACTGGGAAGAATTAGGTTTAGTTACCTTAATTCGCTCTTAGTGCTAAGAAGTTATTCAGAGTATACCTTTTTCCTTCAAAAAAGGGCGGTTCGGGAAAAAAAATTTGGCCATGTTGAAACAAATGTATTATAGTTGCATTATTGAAACATTAATTTCATTCTTTGGTTTTCCGATTTAACGCTTTTCACTATCTGTAGCCAAGAATGATGAAAATTTTATTTTACCTAAGCCTTTATAGGAGAAACCATGTCTAACACTGAAAAAGTTTGGTACGGAGTTAATCTCGCATCTGCCCGTCTTGGTGCTGAAGCCCTGTATGCTACTGATGATTTCTTTGCACCAATCAGCCGTATGATTCAAGATCACGACCCAGTATGGATTGATGATAAATACGATGACAACGGTAAGTGGATGGATGGTTGGGAAAGCCGTCGTAAACGTTCTGAAGGTTTTGACTATGGCATTATCAAGTTAGGTATCTCAGGTAAAATCAAAACACTTGAAATTGATACTCGTTTTTTTACCGGTAACTTTGCGCCAGCGACTTTAATCGAAGCTTGTTACTCAGAAACAACACCTGATGAAAATACGCAATGGACAGAAATTACAGAAAATATTGCGCTTTCTGGTAATAACCAGTTGTTTGTAGATGTGAATGACGACACTGTTTACAACCACATTCGCGTTAATATCTATCCTGATGGTGGTATCGCTCGTTTACGTGTATATGGTGAACCAGAAGTGCGTTGGGATGATATTACCGGTGATAAGCAGATTGACTTAGTTGCGGTTGAAAATGGTGGTCGTGCTCTGGCTTGTAACGATGAACATTTTGGTACTATGCACAACATCATCATGCCTGGTAAGGGAATTAACATGGGTGATGGTTGGGAAACTCGCCGTCGTCGCGAACCTGGTAACGATTGGGTGATTCTAGCGCTTGGTCATCCAGGTGAAGTTGAGTCTGTTACTATCGATACGGCTTTCTTTAAAGGCAACTTCCCTGATGGCCTATCTTTGCAAGTAGCCAATATTTCAGACCTTCCTGATTTAACATTAGCAGCGCAAAGTATCTACTGGAAAGAGTTGTTGCCTAAGCAATCTTTATCTGCCGATGCTGAACATGTATTCGCTGAAGAGCTTAACCATGTTGGTGTGATTACTCATGTAAGAATGAATATTTTCCCTGATGGTGGTGTAAGCCGTATTCGTTTGATGGGTAAGCCAGTAAAAAACTAATTAGATAAAAGGGCGGGCCTAGTTATTAGGCTCGCGAATAAAAGAACAGGATTCGTGATGAAACTGAAAGTAGAAACACTTACGGCTGATGCCTTTGCAGAGTTTGGACAAGTGATTGATACCGAACAATGTAACAACCAATTTGCAATTAATGGCGGCACTACTCAGCGCTTTCATGACCTTGCTGAAGTGGAAACCAAAGGTGAAGCCAGAGGTGGTATCAGTATTTTTCGCGGAGATGCAAGGCAATTTCCAATGCAAATTGAAATGCTAGAGCGTCATCCAAAAGGTTCTCAAGCATTTATGCCATTGCAACAACGACCTTATCTTGTGGTTGTGGCGCCGGCATTAAATGATGAAGAACCAGATCTGAGTAGGTTGCGTTTGTTCTATGCGACGGGGGCTCAAGGGGTAAATTACTTCACTGGAACTTGGCATCATCCATTATTGGCTCTCGACGCTGTATCTGACTTTTTAGTCGTAGACAGAATTGGAGAAGGGCACAATTGTGATGAATTCTTTTTCCCAGATGGAAGTGATATTCAAATTGCAGCAATGAGTTTCGAAGGGGTTTAAAATGTTAGATGGCCACTATAATGAATGGTTAAACTTACTAGTACGTTGGTTTCATATCACGGCTGGTATCGCGTGGATAGGCGCATCTTTTTACTTTAACTGGTTGGAAAATAACCTAGTTAGAACAGGCAAGCAAAAAGAAGGAATTTCTGGCTATCTTTGGGCCATTCATGGTGGCGGTATTTACCGTCTAGAAAAATACAAATCTGCACCGGAAAAAATGCCGGAAACCTTACATTGGTTTAAATGGGAAGCATACACAACTTGGTTGACAGGTATTGCTTTATTATTTGTTCAATATTATATGAACGCCAATCTTTATCTGATTGACCCGCAAGTTATGGCGCTTGAAGCATGGCAGGCCGTGGCGATTGGTATTTTAGTCATAGTCGCAACTTGGGTTATCTATCACTATTTATGTGACTTGTTAGCCAATAATCCTCAAGTATTAGTGGCTGTGGGTTTTGTTCTAATGTCTCTAGCTGCATATGGTCTAACGCAAGTCTTCAGTGGTCGTGGCGCATTCATTCATATTGGTGCCATGATAGGTACTATGATGGTGGGTAACGTTGCGCATGTGATTATGCCTTCACAACGAGCCTTGATTGCTGCGGTAGAAAAAGGCGAAGAGGTTGACCCTAAATACGGTGCTAAGGCGTTGTTGCGTTCGCGTCACAATAACTACCTAACACTGCCGATCTTGTTCATCATGATCTCTAACCACTACCCATCTACTTTTAGTGATGCACATAACTGGGCAATCCTATTAGGCTTGGTTGTGATTAGTATGGCTATTCGTCATCACTTTAATATTCAGCATAAGCCTGAAAAGTCTGCTTGGATCTTACCTGTGGGGGTTGTTGCCTTACTAGGTTTGGCGTTTATCACTAAACCTGCAGCTTATGTTGCTCCAGTAACCGCAAATGCAGCAGTTGAACAAACGGCGGATGCTGTACTTGAATTAGAGCAAAAAGTGAATGTGATAGTTCAAGAGCGTTGTGCTAGTTGTCATGCAGCTAAACCAACCTCAGAAATGTTTACAGCAGCGCCACTTGGTATCTTGCTAGAAACTCAGGCGC
This sequence comes from Marinomonas sp. MED121, assembly GCF_000153025.1. GTDB lineage: Bacteria > Pseudomonadota > Gammaproteobacteria > Pseudomonadales > Marinomonadaceae > Marinomonas. Next base: position 318,334 of record NZ_CH672430.1, on the reverse strand, counting down.
AAATTGATGCATCATCAGAGCGTATTTTTCAGCGTTCAGTGGTTCTGAAAACCATGCCATTAGCAAATATTACGCAAATGACAGATGAAGAGCGTGATTTAGTTGGTCAGTGGCACGCGACTAAACAAAATTAAGCTTAGAGTTATGTGAGTGTTTTAAAGAGGCCCGTTTTACGGGCCTTTTTTTGTGGGGATCTGTCTTGAATCATCGATCTTAACGCTTCCTTAAACTTCAGCGACTCAGTTTTTCAGAATGAATATTTGACCAAAATATCACATCTTTAAATGCAAAAACTTAATTTAATGTTTGTGCTCTTGATCAGGTACTTCATTGGTAGATGGGGCTATGGTTAACCTTCTTTTTCTCTTTAATGCTTGGAAAGCGAGTCGTCCTGCCTTGTTTCTAAATAAGAAATCTTCATTTTGGTAAAGCTTTGAGGGTTGGGTTTATGCATCGCTTTTTTAAGAAGTAAAAGCTCATTTTGCGCTTATACTGTAAAGATAGGATAATTAAAAAGAGTGAGTTTATTTGTGCTTAAAGCATGAAATTGAGGCATATCTGATAAAGAGGAATATTAAATCAATATAGGAAATAGCAATTCTTTTTGATAACCTCTAGTAATGCACCTAGGATAGAGTGCTGAACTTAAAGGTTTTTTTAAAAACAAGATGGACATTGTTGTAATGATATTCTTAAAATAAAAAAATATTGTTAAGTTTAAAAAAATTGTTTCGATACGAAATAGCATGGGTTACTCTTCTTAGACATAAGTCTAAGAAAGACGATGAAATGTAACATCGTGTAACAATTCAATACAGCTTAATCAGGTGAATGCAATTATGTTGGTAAATTTAAGCTTTAGAGCAAAGCTCACCATTTTACTATTTTGTGCAATTAGTGGGTTTGTCGTAGTTACCCTGGTCGCACTAAATGGTTTAAATACTCAGCAAGCAACTTCCTCCCGCCTTCAATCCCTCTCAAATATAGAAAGTAATCTCGATGCCCTTGTTATCTCAATGATGGAAAAATACGAAGGTGTTTTGACCATTAATAATGATAATTATGAAGCGTATATTGAGGGTATTAACTCTAATAAAGCTACGTTTCTTGTGAGTTTGGATGAGAATATTAGCCAAATTAATACCGAAGAAGGTCGAGCTGCACTTGAGTCAACAAAAGCCAGTTTGGAGAGTTATTCCAATTCGTTAACCAATATAGTGCATCAAAGGCATATTTTAGGCTTTGATGGAAACTCAGGTATTAAGGGTGAAATTGCCAACCTGGGGGAAGTCGTTTTAGGTGAAATTTCCTTCTTAAGCTTGGTAAAACAAGAGTTTTTACCAGTGAGGGAAGCTGAAAAAAACTATATCTTTGAAACAACAGAAGATAACAGAGCTTATTTTTTAGAAAAATATAATAGCTTCTTTAAACGTGTTAAAAACTTCGGTTTGGAAGAGCGCTTTGGCGCTAACATCGAAGCTTATTTAGCATCTGTCGAAAAATTAACGGTTCAAAATACAGCGACCATTGAAGCTGAAAGGGTGTTTGCTGAACAAAAAGCGGAATTTGCTGCGAATCGATCGGCATCTTCTGACTACCTTTCAAGTCTCATTATCGGTGCTGCAACCCTAGCACAAGATAGCTCTAAGCAAGCAAGTTTCACGCTAATTAGCGTTAGTATCGTAGTAGCAGTATTCGCCGGTATCATGATGATGGGAATTGGAAAAAGCGTTAATAAAACACTTAACCAAATTATCCGTGACTTGGTGAAAGTGAAAGAAGGTGATCTAACGGCTCGCTTATCTATTAATGCTAAACGTAATGATGAATTTGATGCGCTTTGTGGATCGGTTAATGAAATGACCGGTGGTTTAGGTTCTGTGGTGAGTGATGTTGTATCGACCACGACAGAAGTGAACGACATGGTGTCTGAGTTGAATACAGCGGTAGCGAATATTGCAGATAGCAACAAGTCAATTAATACGCAAACTAACTCTCTTGCAGCAGCGACTGAAGAGATCTCAACCACGATTTCAAGTATTTCTGATACAACCGATACCTTGAGTAGTCAGTCTAAGGAAACTTATGAATCAGCTAAAAACGGGGCCGAAACCATTAAAGAAGCCTTGTTTAACCTGTCTAAAACGGTCGAGTTTGTTAATAAGACCGGTGATCAGTTAAATGAGTTAGGCCGTTTGTCGAAAGACATTGACGGTGTGATCTCCATGATCAATGACCTAGCAAACCAAACGAACCTATTGGCGCTTAACGCAGCGATTGAAGCTGCACGTGCCGGTGAAGCAGGTCGAGGCTTCTCGGTTGTGGCGGATGAAGTTCGCTCATTAGCAGAGAAAACGGTTGATGCAACTGCTCGAATTACGGATATCGTCAGTACCATTCAAACCTCAACAACCTCTGCAATTTCAACCATGAAAAATGGTCAAGAAAACCTTTTAGCTATAGAAGAGTCAGGTGAGAAAGCTGAACAGGCAATGCGTGAAATTGAGGTTAATGCCAGAACAGGTGCTGATTCTGCTAATCATATGGCGCATTCAATTCAAGAAGTGTCTAAAACAGCCGTACATATGAGTGAAGACATGGATAACATTGCTCAGCAGTTGCAGGCAGATACGGATTCCATCTCTACTATTGCAGATAACACTAACCAGATTCATAGTTTGGTTGATCATCTTGATAGTAAAACCCGCGTGTTTACGACAGGTTAAGTTATTAGCTAGATATAAAAAAACCGGCAAGAGCCGGTTTTTTTATATCTAAAAATCGAAGGTTAAAGTGCTTGGAACTCTTTTTCCCAACGCTTGCCTTCTTTCTTAGAGGGTGAGCCAACAGCGTTAACTGCAGCTCTTAGTCGTGCTCTTGATATATCAGGTCCAAGAATTGCCATGGAGTCAAAGACAGAGACTGACGATGTAGTGCCTGCTATGGCAACAAACAAGGGTGCAAAGAAATCTTTTGGTTTGATTTCCATTGTTTGAGCTAGGGATTTCATCGCATTAAAGATTTCGTCTTTTTCCCACTTGCTAAGTGATTCAAGCTTCCATGTGGCAAACTGCAGTGCTTTTCTTAAGGTCTCATCTTCAAGTTTAAGGCCATCGAAACTGCTAGCATGAATATCTAAGTGGCCTTTTAAGAAGAATCCAGCCACATCAGCGACATCTGAAAATTTCTCAATTCTAGGTGTGATCAAAGGTAGAATTTGCATGAGATATTCTGGGTTTAACGCCCACTCTTGGAATTTCTGAGCAAAGGCTTGAGGGTTTAAGTCTTCACGAATCCATAAACCGTTAAGCCAGCTAAGTTTTTCAACATCAAAAACAGGGCCGCCTAAAGAAACGCGTTGTATATCAAAATGTTCGATCATGTCATCTAAAGAGAACTTTTCTCTTTCGTCAGGCATAGACCAGCCCATACGACCAAGATAATTAACAACTGCTTCAGCAAGATAACCCATGCGCTGATAGTAAAGTATGCTAGTTGGGTTTTTACGTTTAGACAGTTTGGATTTGTCAGGGTTACGTAACAGAGGCATGTGGCACAGTGTCGGCATGTCCCAACCAAAGTATTGATATAGCAAGATATGCTTAGGTGCTGAGTTGATCCATTCTTCACCACGGATAACATGGGTGATTTTCATTAAGTGGTCATCAACAACATTGGCAAGGTGGTAGGTTGGCATGCCATCTGCTTTTAAGAGAACCTGCATGTCAACTTGGGCCCAATCAATTTCGATTTCGCCACGAAGCATATCTTGCACTCGGCAAATTCCTTCTTCAGGAATCTTCATGCGAATAACATAAGGAACACCAGCATCCAGTTTTGCTTGTACTTCAGCATCGCTTAAATTTAATGCGCGACCATCATATTTTGGTTGAAGGCCGTTTTCTCTTTGTTCATTACGCATTTGGTCGAGTTCTTCAGCAGTTTCAAAGGCATAAAATGCATGGCCTTTTTGCACTAACTCTTTAGCGTATTCTGTATAAATATCACCACGCTCGCTTTGACGATATGGGCCATACTCACCGCCTACATCAGGTCCTTCTGCCCAATCTAAGCCAAGCCAGCGTAGTGCGTCTAGAATCATCTTTTCGGACTCTGGAGTACTACGAGTTTGATCTGTATCTTCAATTCGAAGAATGAACTTACCGCCCATTTTGCGAGCAAAAGCCATATTAAATAAAGCGATATACGCGGTACCAACATGAGGGTCACCCGTTGGCGACGGAGCGATACGTGTTCTGATTTCAGACATAAGAGACTCATCAATTCCAGTTGTAAAAATGGCGATTATTATAAGCCTCTTAATATAAAAGCGTAACTAGGAATTTGGCTATTTTTAGTCAGTTAATGGGCTTTGATTGTCTTTAGTTTGGAATAGGACGGAAAAAGGGCGCTAATAGCGCCCTTTTTTTATGTTAAGCTTTTTTTATGAAAAAGATTAGTAAGCAAGCCAAGAATTTAGCTCACTGATTTTTTCTTCTGTGAGTTCACCTGTGTATTCCAATAATGACATTTGCTTCACGGCAAAGCTGTATCTTAGTTGTTCTAATGTGCCTTGTGAGTCGTAGAGGTCAGACTGAGCATCTAACAACTCAACAATGTTGCGTGTGCCGACATCGTAGCCTGCTTGCGTGGCTTCTAATGAGCTGGTGTTGGAGATAATCAGTTGCTTTTGCGCGGCAATTTGAGCGACAGAGGTTTTAAGATCACGATAAAGGGATCTGACCGCAAGCTCAGTGGTTTGGATACCATCTTCTAAGTTCTCTTCAGCAGCAACCGCATCATACACAGACTGTTTTACCGTAGCATCAATGGCACCACCTTGATAAAGCGGGATGCTCACGTTTACGCCAATGTAAGCGGCTAAAGCTTCGCCATCAGAGCTGGCCGTCGGAGAGGTATCGCTGTCGCTGCGAGTCAGGCTGCCAGAGACAGTGACAGTTGGTACACGGCCATTGGATTTTTGAATCTCAATGTTAGTTTGAGCGTATTCGTTCGCCAGCATCAGACTTTTAATGTCTTTGTTTTGTCTTTTAGCCAGATCCACATAGTTAGTGGCGGTTTTACCAATTGGCATAATGATAGGGTAATCTTTAGACAAATCTGGCACATCAGTAATGAGTTTGCCGGTTAACTGACGTAAGGTTTCTTGTGCATTAATCATATCCGCTTCGGCGCTGATAATATCTACGATATTGGAGTCATACTCAGCCTGAGCGGTATGTAGGTCAGTGATAGCAACCTGGCCCACTTCATATTGCTTTTTCACCTGATCCAATTGACTTGCTGTTGCTTTTGCTTGTGATTTTGCCGTATTCAAGTTCGACATCTGGGTTAATAAGTCAAAGTAGGCAGAAATACTTTCAAAGCTTAAATCTTCTTCTGTATTGGCATAATCAACACCAGAGCTTTCATAGTTGATTTCGACGGCATCGACAGCATAGCCAAGGGCAGGAGAGTAGATCGGATAATCAAGACTGACTTTTAGGGAGTTAGTGTTGTTATCTGAGTCACCATAATCCGCATCAGTGTCGGTATAACCAAGATCTGCATCAAAGGCGATATCAGGAAAAAGGTTGCCCTTGGTGATGGTAACTTCTTCTTTTTGAGAGTTATAGGTGGCAGCCGCAGAGCGAAGCCCAGGGTCATTTTGCTTTGCAAGTCTATAAACATCTAATAAGTTTTCAGCATGGGCACTCATACTAGAAGCCGTAGCCAAGGTAATTAAAGAGGCGATGATTGTCTTTTTCATATGATTACTTCTGCTTATTTAAATTCTACTTATAATACTCAGAATAATGTGCGTTAAAAGCGGTTTTAAAAATATAATTTGAATAAAACCTTTATTTTCACATTTTTTGATTATTTGAATAATTAATTGTTACATCTGAATAATTTTACAATTCAGAAGATATTTAGAAGATTAATTTTTTAAATTAGATTAAGTTAGGTCTTATTTAAAAATACACTGTGTTTATTTTAAGAGAGGAAGGTTTGAGTTCAATATCACATCAATATCACCCGCTAGGATTTCAGGGGTCCCGCATTGCTCAAGGCTTTTGGCGAGCTGATGAATGGGGGCTATCAAAACAAGAGCGTTTAGCTTTTATTGAAAACTGTATGTCTCTTGGTGTAACCACGTTTGATCATGCTGACATTTATGGTGACTATCAATGTGAAGCTTTATTTGGTGAGGCGTTAGCATTAAAGCCTGCTATTAGAGAGAAAATACAAGTTATTTCTAAATGTGGCATTAAGTTAGAGTCGGGTGCGAGGCCTGAACATAGTATGTATCAATACGATTTAAGTTTTGATCATATTATTGCCTCTATTGAAAACTCATTGCTACAACTTAATACGGATTACTTAGATCTGTTGTTATTGCATAGGCCGACGCCTTTAATGGACCCTGATGAGGTGGCTAGAGCATTTGAACACCTGATGATTCAAGGCAAAGTGAAGCATTTTGGCGTGTCGAACTTTACCCCTTCTCAATTTGATTTATTACAATCGAGAGTTGAAGTGCCACTGGTTGTAAACCAATCAGAATATTCTGTTTTAGAAACATCTTCCTTTATTAACGGTGAACTTGATCATTTACAACAGCACGCTGTTACACCTATGGCTTGGTCTCCTTTAGCAGGTGGTCGTTTATTTGTAGCGCAAGACGGTCAGGTTAATCGAGTTAGGTCTGAATTAACTAAGTTATCTGACAAGTACTCAGCTGCTAGTCTTGATCAGCTGGCTTTGGCTTGGTTATTAAAACACCCAGCCAAAATTTGTCCTGTATTAGGGTCTGGTAAAATTGAGCGATTAAAGCAAGCTGTAGCTGCTTGTCAAATACACTTAGCTGATGATGATTGGTATCGCGTTTGGTGTGCTTCTAGAAACCAGGCATTAGCATAAATTGATGCCCATAATACGTATGCGCTGTTTGTCATTTATGTAAGCGGCGCAGAATATTGCCAAACGTTATCTTTTCTTGGCTCAAATCCAATGCCTTTTAAATATCGACGGTTAGCTTCACTTTGTGCGTTTGCCGTAATCATAGGTATGTTATATTTACTACCAAAATGGTTATTTGAGCCGAAAAGGTAATTACCTAGTCTTGCATCTCGATAAGCAGGTGTAACTAAGTCTAAGTCAATTTGAAAATGGTCATCGTTTAAACGAATACCTGACAGTATTCCAACCACAGTTTCTTGATCTGTTAATAAATAATATTCTCTTTTTATATCTTGTTTGTAGATATTAAAGTCTGGGAAAAATCGATGAATATCATTTTTATATCTATCTAAGAAAAAGCTGATATAACCTGATTGGCCTGATTCTGTGCCACTTTTAATGACATTAAATTCAACTTTTGCTCGATAGATCTTGATAAGAAAAAAGATATTAATACAGGCAATAAACCCATTTACAAAAGCAACAGGGTAGGCGCCTATTAAATAACCGTATAAGGAGAAAGTAACGCCGCCAGCTAAATTTAGCCAGCGTAAACGCACAATCGATCCCATCATTAAAGATATTGCTACAAGGAAGGAGGCAAGGTAGCCAATTATTTCTATCCAGTTCATCGCTCACTCCAACTTGATCTAAGATAGGGCTTTTAGGTCGTACCTTTTGGCTCTTTGAATAATCCCTATTCGGCCTGTCTGAAAAAGTAACACCCTAGGGTGTCTCTTTTTCCATAACGCTAAAAAGAGTTATAAAAGGAAACGCTGACTTAATCGCAGTTTCCTTAAGTGTAACTTAGATTTTTTAATTATTTAAACAAGTGGTCAGGTTTTCTGGTCCAGTATTGATATAGCTTTATTTACCACAGCACTTTTTAAATTTTTTACCTGATCCGCAATGACAAGGATCATTCCTCCCTATCTTCATTTCATCTGTGTTTATCAGGGGGGTGTTTTGTTCTACTTCATGTTCGCCAGAAATATATAACCATTCACCTTTGACTCGCTTGAATAAAGAGCGCTCGCTGAGTTTGCCTACATGTTTGCCTTCTTTAAAATGGGCGTTGAAAGACACCATACCTTCTTTGTCTTTCTCGAGTCCTTTATCAGTTTCTAGTATCTCGAGTTTTATCCACTGAGTTTGGCTATTGCAGTCTGCTATTTCGTCAACATTCTGATTTGGGCTGGATTTTAGTTTTTGGGTGCGATTAATGTAATCAAAGTTCTTTGTAAAAAATGCACTGTATCTAGAACGCATTAATGCTTCGGCTGTTGGTGCTGTACCTGGGTTGTTATGGTACATGCCGCAACACATTTCATAGGGTAAGCTACTGTTACAAGGACAGTTATTTGGGGTTGTCACTATGATAAACCTCTTTCTTCAATTAGCTAATTAATGCCATAAGGCAATAAAATGCGGTTATAATACGCTTTTATTTTATTACTAACAGGAAAATTTTGTGACTGGCGCTACAACTTCTACTTTTTTCTGGTTTGATTTTGAAACAACAGGCGTAGATCCGGCACGGGATAGACCTATGCAATTTGCCGGAATACGTACTGATTTAGAGTTTAATCAAATTGGTGAGCCGATTATGATTTACTGTCAATTAGCAGAAGATGTGTTGCCACATCCTGATGCTTGTTTACTGACAGGGATTAGCCCTCAAGATGCGAATCGAGAAGGCTATCCAGAAACTGAATTTATGGCAATGATTGAAAAAGAGTTTGCAACGCCGGGCACTTGTGCACTGGGCTACAACAGTATTCGCTTTGATGATGAAGTCGTGCGGTTTGGCTTTTATCGCAACTTTATTGATCCTTATGCCCGTGAGTGGCAAAACGCGTGTTCTCGTTGGGACATTATTGATCTAGTCCGTATGTGCTATGCCATCAGGCCCGAAGGAATAAACTGGCCAAAAAATGAAGACGGTCAGGTTTCTTTAAAACTTGAAGATTTAACTAAGGCTAATGATATTGCCCATGAGCAGGCACATGATGCTCTGTCAGATGTGTACGGTACAATTGAGATGGCGAAACTGATCAAACAAAAGCAGCCAAAATTGTATGATTATTATTTTAAAATGCGAGAAAAAGGGGAGTTACAAAAATTTATCGACCCTTATCGTATGAAGCCTTTTTTGCATGTGTCAGGTATGTTTGGCGCAATAAAAAACTATGCCGCCTTTGTTGCCCCAATTGCTCCGCATCCTACCAATAAAAATGGTGTGATCTTATTTGACTTAATGCAAGATGCTCAGCCCTTGATTGACTTAAGTGTTGATGAAATTCGTCACAGAGTGTTTTCAACCAAAGAAGCGCTGGGTGATACGCCTAGATTACCCCTTAAAACTTTGCATTATAATCGAAGCCCAGCCGTGGCACCTGCAACCTTTTTGAAAGATACTAGTGTGGTGTCGCGGTTAAATCTTGATGGTGAAATATGTCGTCAAAATTTAGCCATATTAAAAAGCTATCCTGAACTTGCGAATAAAATGAGTCAGGTGTTTATGCAGTCCCATGAAAAAATTGATAAAGATCCAGATGTGATGCTGTATTCTGGTGGTTTTTTCTCGCGAGAAGATAAGGCGCGAATGGAGGAAATAAGGCAAACACCTCTCAATGCATTATCTGAATTAAGCTTGTCTTTTGATGATAGGCGATTACCTGAAATGTTGATGCGCTATATAGGGCGAAACTACCCTGAGCAATTAACCTCAACACAAAGGCAGGAATGGGAAGAGTATCGACAGGCTAAATTGCTTGACCCTAGTGCTGGCGCTAGCATTTGTATGGATGCATTTTTTAATCGTTTAAATGAATTGGCGCAAGAGACAGAGTTGTCAAAATCAAAACAGATAATGTTACAAGATCTTGCGGATTATGCTCAAAGCATTTATCCAATGGGATAAACTTAATCGCTACACAAAATAGGGAAGGAGATAGCCTTGGCTGAATCACATAGAGCGACTTACTTTTTAGTTGGTTTTGCTGCTTTGATCATTATTATCGCTGGTTTAAAGGCGGCTTCAGCCATTGTTGTGCCTTTTATGTTGTCCATGTTTATCGCGATCATCTTTGCGCCTTTATTGGCTTGGTTGGCCAGGCACAAGGTGCCTATTGGGATTGCTGTCATGCTGGTGGTTTTGCTCATGATATTTTCTGTGGGCTCCTTGGTGATTTTTGTTGGAAGTTCATTGGACGATTTTTATGCTGCTTTACCTGGTTATAAGGCGCGTTTATCTAATGAGTTAGTCGGGATTACTGATCTCCTGCACCATATGGGCCTGTCTGTTTCGGTTGAAAAAATTAGAAGCTATTTTGATCCTTCTATCTTAATGCAAGTCGTTACTAATGCCTTAAGTAGTTTAGGGGGGGTGCTCACAAATGTTTTTGTAGTCTTGATGACGGTTATCTTTATTTTATTTGAAGCGGCAGATTTTCCGACTAAATTGTCCGCAGCCATGGATGATGCAACTGGGTCATTGAAGCGTTTTAAAGATTTTTCGAATGCTGTAAATCAATATTTAGCCATCAAAACCTTGGTTAGTATTCTAACGGGTTTTGTTATAGGTATATGGCTCTGGATTATTGGTGTTGATTTCCCGCTTTTATGGGGTGTTTCTGCCTTCTTGTTAAATTTTGTCCCGAATATCGGTTCGATTATTGCCGCTATTCCGGCAGTTATGTTGGCGTTTGTTCAGCTCGGTGGTGTCGCGTCAGGCTTGGCGGCGTTAGGGTATTTAGCCATAAACCTTATTGTGGGAAATATTATTGAGCCTAGGTATATGGGTAAGGGTCTAGGGTTGTCCACCTTGGTTGTCTTTTTATCGTTAATCTTGTGGGGTTGGGTTTTTGGTGCTGTCGGCATGCTACTTTCTATCCCATTAACCATCATTGTGAAGTTGGCTTTAGAGGCTAACCCTAGGACGCGATGGGTTGCGTTAATGTTAGGCTCGCATGCAGAAATGCCCCTTTATAACAAGGTCATTGACGGTATGGCATTAGATCATAAGAGTAAGTAAGGGCTCTCTTTAAACTTTAAGCTATACTTCTTTGGGTTAAGTGGCTCTAGCAAGTAGTTTTCTTAGTATTTCCTTATTTATGAGGGATTGCTAAGGCTCATAATAGCGCCCTTTATACGGTCAAATTAGCCTTAGTTATGTGTGGGATGGGCGTTTTTGACTGCCTTTGTGGTTGTTTTAAATGGAAAAATTCTTAAAAATAGACTTTTCCATTTAAGCGTGAATTGATATATCTTCTGGCTGGCTATCGCTGATTAGTTGGTATACAATACGCCGCAGAAATTCCCCGGATATTTGCAACTTAACTATTTTGATTTCCGATTTAGTCCTGCGGACGACCGGATTCATATGGTCAACCTAGTTGCCCCCACCAAAACTAAAGGTATTCACATACATGTCTGACGCTGATATTCAGCCTACTTTTGCTTCATTGGGCTTAGATGCCAATGTCTTAAAAGCCGTAGTCGATCAAGGCTACGAACAACCATCACCTATCCAAGCGCAAAGTATTCCTCATTTGTTAGAAGGTCACGACCTTTTAGGGCAAGCGCAGACAGGTACAGGTAAAACAGCGGCTTTTGCGCTACCGTTGTTATCGAGAATTAACCCAAAAGATAAAAACACTCAATTATTGGTGTTAGCACCAACACGTGAGTTGGCAATTCAGGTTTCTGAAGCATTTCAAACCTATGCTCGCAACATTCCTGATTTCCATGTTTTACCAATCTACGGTGGTATGTCTTATGACACACAACTTCGTCAATTAAGACGTGGTGTGCAGGTTGTTGTTGGTACACCTGGTCGTGTTATGGATCACATTCGTCGTAAAACACTGAAGCTAGACTCTTTACAAGCACTTGTGCTTGATGAAGCTGATGAAATGCTTCGTATGGGTTTTATCGATGATGTTGAATGGATTTTGGAGCATACACCAGAGCAGCGTCAAATCGCTTTGTTCTCTGCTACTATGCCTTCTGTTATTCGCCAAGTGGCTAATCGTCACCTGAATAACCCGAAAGAAGTTAAAATTGTTACTAAAACAGCAACAAATACTTCGATAACTCAAAAATACTGGCAAGTCAGTGGTTTGCATAAACTGGATGCGCTAACACGTATTCTAGAAATGTCTGAACATGATGGCATGATCATCTTTGTTCGAACTAAAGCTGCCACTGTTGAGCTTGCTGAAAAGTTAACTGCTCGTGGTCATGCTTGTGAAGCCTTAAATGGTGACATCAGTCAAAATCTACGTGAGCGTACTGTTGAGCGTATTAAGCGTGGTCAAATTGACATTCTAGTCGCAACCGATGTGGTAGCGCGTGGTCTTGATATTGATCGTATCAGTCATGTTGTAAACTATGACATTCCATACGATACCGAATCTTATGTTCACCGTATTGGTCGTACTGGTCGTGCAGGACGTACTGGTAACGCTATCTTGTTTGTTGCTCATCGTGAACGTCGTATGTTGCAAGCTATCGAGCGTGCGACACGTCAGCCAATCGAGCGCATGCAACTTCCGACAGCATCCGATATTAACACTCAGCGTGTAAATCGTTTCAAGCAGCGTATTACAGATACTTTAGATAATGCTGATTTAGACTTCTTTATTGAATTAGCAGAAAGCTATCAAAAAGAACATGAAGCTGAGCCGTTAAAGGTTGCGGCAGCACTTGCTCATATGGCGCAGGGTAAAAACCCATTGCTTCTTTCTGAGATGGAAGTGCGTCAAGAGCGCCGCGAGCGTAATGATGAGCGTAACGGTCGTCGTGAGCGTTCGGATAGAGAGCCTCGTGAGCCACGTAAACAGCGCCCATTAACGCTTGAGCCTATGCCGCTTAAAGATAGCCCAGATACTAAGATGACTCGTTACATCTTAAGTGTTGGTTATCGTGATGGTGTTAAGCCAGGTAACATTGTTGGTGCGATTGCAAATGAAGCGGATATCGAAAGCCGCTACATTGGCCATATCGAAATTTATGAAGACTATGCCACAGTTGATCTTCCTGCTGAGATGAAATCTGATTCAGTAGAGAAGCTTGCGAAAACGCGTATTTGTGGTCAACGTGCTGAAGTTAGTGTGCTTGAGTCACTTGATAAGTTGCCACAGCGTCCTGCTGGTGATCGTCGCCCTCGCCGTGATGGTGATCGTCGTCCACGTCGTGATGGTGATCGTCGTCCGCGTCGTGATGGTGATCGTCCTCGCCGTGATGGTGAGCGTCGTCCTCGTCGTGATAATAACTCCTAATATGGAGTTGAAGAAAGGCCGCTATTGCGGTCTTTTTTTTAGCTAAAATTTGTTTAAATAAATCTTCTAGTAAGGGCAGAGTATGAATCAAATCACTATTTTAAAACCTGATGATTGGCATCTACATTTCCGTGATGGGGATATGCTAAATGAAACTGTGCCAGCAACCGCGCGCTGTTTTTCTCGTGCCATCGTTATGCCAAACCTTGTGCCGCCAGTAACAAGTGGAGAGCTAGCGATTGCTTATCGTGATCGTATTCTGGCAGCACGTCCGGCTGGAAGTGATTTTGAGCCACTTATGACGATTTATTTAACTGACAAGACCACTGCTGAAGATATTCGTTTGGCAAAAGAGGCTGGTGTTGTTGCAGCAAAACTGTATCCAGCAGGGGCGACAACTAACTCGGATGCAGGTGTTAGTGCGTTTGATGCCTTATATCCTGTGTTTGAAGAGTTGGCAAAACAAGGTTTGTTGTTGTTAGTACATGGTGAAGTAACCCATAAACACATTGATATCTTTGATCGAGAAAAAGCTTTTATCGATCAATACATGGCTGCGGTAGTTGAGAAAATTCCACAATTAAAAGTGGTGTTTGAGCATATCACCACGGCTGATGCTGCGCAGTTTGTCGCTGGAGCACATGATAATGTGGCAGCGACTATCACACCACAACATCTGCTGCTGAACCGTAATGACATGCTTGATGGGGGGATTAAACCTCACAATTATTGCTTGCCAATTTTGAAAAGAAATATTCATCAACAAGGTCTTCAGGCCGCTGTCGCTTCTGGTTCTAAGAAGTTCTTTTTAGGAACCGATTCAGCGCCCCATGAGCAGCATCGCAAAGAGTCTGCTTGTGGTTGTGCGGGTTGTTACAGCGCATGGTCTGCATTAGAACTTTACACTCAAATGTTTGATGATCTTGGCGCACTTGAGTATTTGGAGGCTTTTGCCAGTAAAAATGGACCTGATTTTTATGGCTTAGCTCGCAATGTTGAAACAGTGACGCTTGTTAAAGAAGATTGGCAGGTACCAGAGCAAATTATTTTGCCAAACGGTAATCCAATTGTGCCTTTCTTCGCTGGTCAAACTGTCAACTGGAAATTGAAGGTTTAATTTGCTGAATTAATCCTATTATTTAAAGCAGCTTGTTTTTACAATCTGCTTTAAATTGGCACTCAAAATGTCATTGTGTTTTGCTAGCTTGAGTCTGCTAATACAGGCTTAAATTAGTTACTTGTTTGAGATTAAAAGAGATTGTTATGCAAACTGAAAATCAAGCTCTCATGATTAGCCAATTAGATGTGTTTACCTTATTTGCCTTTTTTACGGGGTGGTTAGGTTATAGCATTTTTGCTCAGTATCAATCTAAACGAAAAGACTGTTTGGTTAGCGTATTGCATCAATTTCGAGTTGCTTGGATGCAGCGTTTGTTAAAGCGTGATAATCGCATCACTGATGCGTCAATTATGGCCAACCTTGAGCGAAGCAGTTTGTTTTTTGCCTCAAGTTCGCTGCTGATTATTGCGGGTCTTTTTACGGCATTTAATTATTCAGAAAAAGCCTTAGGCATCATTGCTGACTTTAAATTGTTAAGTCCAAACTCTCAGCAGGAATGGGAATTAAAGGTTATTGTTCTTATCCTGATTTTTACTTATGCCTTTTTCACTTTTACCTGGTCAGTAAGGCAGTATAACTTTTGCTCTGTGTTAGTGGGTAGCTCACCTCTAGCAACCGATAGAGGTGTATCAGAAGAGGAAAGAGAGCACTACGCGCAGCATATGGCGAAGGTGTGTAGTTTAGCTGCAAATCAGTTTAATTATGGTTTGCGCGCTTTTTATTTTGCTTTAGCCTTTGCTGGTTGGTTTTTAGGACCATATTTTTGTTTGGTGAGTATTGTGATTGTTGTCGCAATTTTGTATCGCCGAGAGTTTAGATCAAAAACCTTCAAGACTTTGAATAGAGGCTTATCTGTAAAAGATGTTACCTGACTTACCAAAAGCGCTTTCTCTTAAGGAGAAAGCACGCTTATTAGCTGAATATGATGAGGCTCCGGTTAATCGCACGGTAAAGGTGGATGACAGTGTCTATCAATATTTAGTGGCTTCATCTGTTAAAGAGGCCGATATATTGCGACAAATACGTGCGGAAACCTCCCTTTATCATATGGCGAGAATGCAAATTTCCCCTGAAACTGGGCAACTGCTAGCTATGTTGGTAAAGATTCAGAATCCTAAGCGCATATTGGAAATTGGCGTTTTTACAGGTTATAGCACCTTTTCGATTGGTTTAGCGATGGCGTCAGACGCTTCTATGGTGGCGCTTGAGAAGAAAGCGATGTGGTTAGATGTTGCCAAGCGTTATATAGATGAAGCTGGCCTGGAGTCTAGGTTGCAAACGAAGCTAGGTGATGCATTAGAGAGTTTAGCGTGTTTAGAGCAAGAGGGTGCTAAATTTGACTTTGTATTCATTGATGCCGATAAAGAAAACCAGTTGGCCTATTACCAATCCGTAAAGAAAATGCTTAACAAAGGTGGCTGTATTGCCATAGATAATACACTTTGGTGGGGGAATGTTGCTAAGCCTGAGTTTCAAGATAAGCATACTTGCCAAGTACGAGCGTTTAATGATTTTGTGAGAGCGGATGACGAGGTTGATTTGAGCCTTATTCCTATCGGGGATGGGCTGACTTTAATTCGCAAAAAGTATTAACTTATCTCTCAATAAACTTAGAAAATGCAGGGTTTTCAGTTTTTTTTCAAATTCATCCTTGAAATTCATCTCTACGGCTCTATTTAAAGTATCAAGATAGCAATTATTAAATTGCATCATTATTTTGAATTAATCGAATTTACATAATAAATTCAATTCGTTAGGAGCTACTTGTCTTATGACAACTGAAACACAAAAAGAAACGTTAGGCTTTCAAACTGAAGTAAAACAACTTTTGCATTTGATGATTCATTCTTTGTATTCAAACAAGGAAATCTTTCTTCGTGAACTTGTCTCAAATGCCTCTGATGCGGTTGATAAATTACGTTTTGAGTCCGTTTCTGATGCCGCTTTACTGGCACAAGATCCTGATTTAAGAATTCGTGTTGAGTTTGACAAAGAATCAAATACGGTTGTTATTGATGATAACGGTATTGGTATGACTCGTGATGATGCGATTAACAACTTAGGTACTATCGCGAAATCAGGTACCGCTCAATTTCTTGAAAAACTCAGTGGCGATGAGAAAAAAGACAGCCAGCTGATTGGTCAATTTGGTGTGGGTTTCTACTCATCTTTTATTGTTGCTGACAAGGTAACTGTTGAAACGCGTTATGCTGGTGCGGCTGAAAATGAAGCAGTACGTTGGGTATCAGATGGTTCTGGCGAATTTACCATTGAAACGATTGAAAAAGCGGGTCGTGGTACACGTATTACCTTGCACTTGAAATCTGAAGAAACGGATTTTGCCGATAACTTCCGCTTACGCTCTTTAGTGACTAAATACTCTGATCACATTTCTATTCCTGTTGAAATGGAAAAAGTTGTTTACCCTGAATTTGATGAAGAGGGTAACCCTAAACCCGTTGAAGAGAATAAATCACCAGAATTTGAAGCGGTTAACTCAGCTAAAGCACTATGGACTCGCTCTCGTTCAGAAGTATCTGATGAAGAATATCAAGAGTTTTATAAGCATGTTTCCCATGAATATACCGATGCTTTGAAATGGTCTCACAATAAAGTGGAAGGTAAGCTTGAATACACAAGTTTATTGTATATTCCAAGCAAAGCGCCTCACGATCTTTGGAATCGTGATATGCAGCGTGGTCTTAAGCTTTATGTTCAGCGTGTTTTCATTATGGATGAAGCTGAAGCTTTCTTACCGCCATACATGCGCTTTGTAAAAGGTGTGGTTGACTCTAATGACCTGTCTTTGAATGTTTCCCGTGAAATTTTACAAAATGACCATGCTGTTGATTCTATGCGCTCTGCATTGACTAAGCGTGTATTAGATATGCTGGCGAAAATGGCGAAGAAAGAGCCAGAGCAATATCAAGCTTTTTGGGATGAATTTGGTAACGTTCTAAAAGAAGGCCCTGCTGATGATATGGGGAACAAAGATAAAGTCGCTGCATTGTTGCGCTTTAGTTCGACTCAAACAGATGTAGAGAAGCAAGATCAGTCTTTGGCTGATTATGTTGCTCGTATGCAAGAAGGCCAAGATAAGATTTACTATATCTATGCTGAAAATCATAACACGGCCAAAAACAGCCCTCATTTAGAGATTTTGCGTAAGAAAGGGTTAGAAGTTTTGCTTCTTTCTGATCGTATTGATGAGTGGATGATGTCTTCTCTAAATGAATTTGAAGGTAAGTCTTTCCAAGATGTTACCAAAGGCAAGCTAGACATTGCTGAAGAAGAAACAGAAGAAACTAAGAAGCAAAAAGAAGAGCAAGCTGAGCAGCTTAAGCCTTTGCTTGATCGCATGAAAACTGTGTTGTCAGAGCAGGTTGCTGAAGTAAACTCAACTGATCGCTTGACGAACTCTCCAGCCTGTCTCGTTGTGGGTGAGCATGATATGGGTTTGCAAATGCGTCGTCTTCTTGAGCAAGCTGGTCAGCAATTACCCGACTCTAAGCCAACATTGGAAATTAACCCAGAACACCCTATAGTGGTTAAAATGGATGCTGAATCAGATGATGAGCGTTTTGCGGATATGACTTGGTTGTTGTTTGAACAAGCAACCTTGTCAGAAGGTGGTCAATTAGATGATCCAGCTACGTTTGTTAGCCGTATGAATAAACTGATTGTTCAGCTAAGCCAATAAACTAGTTTATTCAGATAGAAAACCCTACTTAGTCTTCTAAGTAGGGTTTTTTTATGGGCGCTATTGATAGGAAAAGAATTAGATATAACTAGACTGCATTATATTTTTATATGATAGTTAATTGTCTTATGTCATTGTGGCTATCAAGGAAGCGGTTTTATGAAATTACATCACCTTCAAGGATATATTCAATCTGTTTACTTGGCCGAATATCCAGAAAAACTTCTCTTATTGGATGGCTGTAGTCGAGCCGATATTTCAATGCTAAAGCAATTTATTCAAGGTGAATTAAAAAGACCGCTGTCGGACTTAAAAGTGCTTGTAGTCACCCATATGCACCCTGATCATGCTGGTGCAGCTCATAAATTAAAAGCCATTACAGGTTGCAAAATTGTCACTTCAAACGTGTCCGGCCACTGGTATTCCGGGGTTGAAGGTAAACTGATGCACATGACTGATATTTTGCTTGCGAAGTGGGTTGCCCATAGATTAAAGAAGCCGAATAGAGTCATTACTTATCCGAGGAAATTAAAGGCTGATATGTGTTTGGGAGAAGGAGAGTATTTGCCAGGCTTTGATGATTGGCGAGTATTGGAGACTCAAGGGCATACGGATAGAGATTTGTCTTTACACCATATCCCAACGGATAGAATTTATGTGGCAGATTTAATGGTAAAAGTGAAAGGGCATTATATTCCTCCATTTCCTGTGTTTTATCCAAATCGTTATAGGGCTTCATTGGAAAAAATTAGATTATTAAATCCTGCCTCCCTTGCTTTAGCTCACGGTGGAGAAGTATCCCCTAGTCAAGCTGAATATGATCATCTTGTGTCTCTTGCACCACGTAAACCAACGACTCATCTGCGCTCACTAAAGGCGATGCTAAAAAAGCAGATTAAGAAAATTTTCTAATTTTGTTAATAAGCGCTGTTATTTCTTTCACCAAGATTTGGCTGAGGCAAACTTTCAGGTAGAATCCTGTCCTCAACTAAATACAAGGTTATGAATATGCTAGTGAAGCTTTTACGCAATGGTTTAGGGCAACTTATTATTTTTATCGATTTTATAACTCGCCCTGCAAAAATGAAGCGAAGCGCTGAAGCTCAGGTTGAGGTGGTTAAAGAAGCTGAAAAATTAGCTTTGTATCAATTTAATGCTTGTCCTTTTTGTGTTAAAACACGTCGAACTATGCACAAGCTCAATGTCCCCATCAAGCTTAAAGATGCTAAAAATAATGATCAGGATAGACAGTTACTGCTAGAGCATGGTGGGAAGATTCAAGTGCCTTGTTTGCACATTCAAAGTGAAGGTAAGGATGAGTGGCTATATGAGTCAAAAGCAATCAATGCGTATTTAACAGATCGCTTTGCTGCCTGATGTCTTCAGTTTTTATCAGATTCAGATAGTGGTATTGGGTTTGTGTTAAATATCAAAAATATACTTGACCTATTTTGCAAGCCTGTTATGTTAAGTGTCACTGATTATCTAATCAAACGAGATTATATTAATGTCTAAACTACACACTCAATTGAAACCAAAGAAGGCGGGTAAACCTAGCTTTGTTGCGGCGATGCTTGAGGTTTGTAATTAGTCATTAACTACATACTGAAAGCCCAGTCGCTATTTGCGTCTGGGCTTTTTTTTGGCTTAAAGTTAGAGCTTAAGGAGTACATTATGTTCAGCGGTTCTTATACTGCAATGGTTACCCCCTTTAAAAATGGTGAAGTAGATGAAGTCGCTTTGCGTCTTCATGTCAATTTTCAAATTGAAAATGGTACACACGGTCTTGTTCCTGTTGGAACAACAGGTGAATCACCAACGGTAACAGAGGAAGAGCACAAGCGTGTTATTCAAATAGTAGTAGAAGAAAGTGCGGGTAGAGTGCCTGTGATAGCTGGTGCTGGCTCTAACAACCCTGTAGAGGCTTTAGCTTTTGCAAAAGCTGCTGAACAGTCTGGTGCAGACGGTATTTTATGTGTTGCGGGTTATTATAACCGCCCATCGCAAGATGGCCTTTATCAACACTTTAAATTTATTCATGATGCAACCAGTTTGCCAATGGTCATTTATAACATTCCTCCTAGAGCAATTGTTGATATTCAACCCGAAACAATGAATAAATTGGCGCAATTACCAAGAGTAGTAGGTGTTAAAGATGCGACGGGCGATTTGGCCAGACCAAGCATCGAAAAATACTTAATTGGTAAGGAATTTAGTTATTTGTCAGGGGAAGACCTTACTGCTATTGCTTACAATTCTGTCGGTGGTAATGGTTGTATTTCAGTTACATCAAATGTTGCTCCGAAACTGTGTTCTGACATGCAGCAAGCTTGTTTGCGAGGGGATTATGTAAGTGCACAAACCATTCATGAAAAGTTAGTACCATTGCACCAAGCTTTGTTCGCAGAGCCAAGTCCTGCTGGTATTAAATATGCGATGTCTCTCATTGATTTATGTACTCAAGATGTTAGATTGCCTATTATGCCTTTGCAGGCAGATACGAAAGAAAAGATTCGCTCTTCAATGGAATCACTAGGGTTGTTAGGATAAAAATGTCTCTAGGTTTGTAAATAAAATAAAAAAAATAGTCAAAAAGCTAAACTTTACAAACTTAGTGTCGTTATAGTGTGTATAGAAAAATAATCTTACAATTTATTGACATTGTTTTTGTGTAAAACTAATGCATAACGGACGGAGAAAGTGATGAAAAAGTTTAAAATAGCAGGCCTTGCTTTGGCATTAGGTTTAACAACAAACCTTTATGCTTCAGACTTTAGCTATAACTATGTTGATCTCGCTTTAGGTAAGGCAGATAGTAGTGATATTAACTCTTCTACAGGTGATTATTCATCTTTTTCAGGCGGGTTTGTTTTCCAAGAAGCTTTATATTTTAGTGTTGAATCGACCACTTACGAATACGACAATGTCGATGCCGAAACGCTTCAGTTCGGTATTGGTGCATACACAGCAACCTCATTAAGCAATACTGATATGTATGGTACGGTAAGGATTGCCAATTCAGAGATTGGTTCTGTTGATGAGTCAGGTTTTCAAATAGATGGTGGTATTAGGTCTGCCCTGACAACGCACATTGAACTGGATGCGAAGCTTAAATATCATGATGTGTTTGATGATTCAGGAATAGGCTATCAAGCGACTGTAAGGTTCTATCCAGCCCCTCAAATTTCATTTGGGGCAGGCTATGAGTATTATGACTTTAATGATAATGACATCAATACTGCCTATGCTAATTTCCGTTATAACTTCTAATTTAACGTTTATAAAGCGTTAGAAGTGAAAGGTTATTGAAAAGTCACTGGTGAGAACCAGTGACTTTTTTTATGTTCTGGTTTTTGATTTAAGGAATTAGAATGTTTAAAACCTTTGTTGTTTGTGCTTTAGTTGGCTCGCTAGTGCTCACCTCAGGCTGTGCTCGATTTGGTAAAAGGCATGGTGGCCACCATAAGTTAGCTAGTCTTGATGTGGCTCATTCTCATGTGCAGGCAGTTCAACCTCAGCGATTAGTCCGCATATAGTATCATTTGAGAGAGTTAACTCTCCCCCATGATTACGGATAATTGAGCGGGTGATTGCCAGACCTAGGCCAATACCACCATGGGCTTGATTACGGCTCTTATCTAGTCGAATAAATGGCTTAAAGACCTCTTCTAATTGGCTTTCCTCTATACCAGGGCCTTCATCTTTTATGATGATTTTATAATGAGCCTCAGTGCAAGAAATGCTGATCTCAGCTTTATTGCCATAGGTGATAGCATTCTCTATTAAGTTTCTAAGTGCACGCTTAATCGCAATAGGACGACACAAATAAGTGTGACTTCCGGTGTCATTAAATTCTGCTTGTTTACCTTGAATATCTAGCTCTTCACAAATGTTGGTAATAAGCAGGGTTAGATCCACTTTTTGACTGGTCTCAGTGGAGTTATCTTCTCTTATAAAGGACAGGGTAGAATCTGTGATTGCTTGCATTTCATCAAGGGTATTTAAGAAAGCATCTTGAGTTGGGCCCTCATCCATTAACTCTGTTCTTAATCTCAAGGTCGTAATAGGGGTTCTAAGGTCATGGGAAACCGCTGCCAGCATATTTGTTCTGTCTGTTATGAACCTTTGCAGTCTATCGTTCATTTGATTAAAGGCAATGGCGGCTGTTTTTATATCTTGGGGGCCTGTTTCATTTAGAGCGGTGATTTGTTCGCCGCACCCCAGTTTTTTGGCTGCTTGGGTTAGCTGCTCAAGGGGCTTGGTTATTCGCCTTATCATAAAAATTGCAATCAATATTAACAAAAAGCCTGTAATAGAAATTGAGATAGTATTGCCATAAGGCCAAAGCGGAGGACTAATATGGAATCGACTTGCCACATTTAGCCAGCGATCATCCTTAAGTTGAATGGCAATTTGATTCCATTCAAATTGCTTGTGCTTAGCATAACGTCTTGCGTATTCATCACTATTATTTTTATTAAGATATCTATTCTTGCGAAACGCATTTTCTGTGCCTTCTAAGATAATGAGTTGTTGAATGCCATATGTCTTTAATTGGTCTAATAGCTGCTGATCAACACTTTGGTTGCTGGCGATTTCATTTTTTCTTGGTGTTTTGAACCAATAGCGAATGTTTTCAGAACTGACTGCGTATAGAATTTTTTTATGAAGTTCTTGAGGGCTCTCTTCAAGAATTCGAACCGTGCTGATGATGCGATTCAAATTGCCTTTTCTATTAAGAACGGTTAAGGCTTCTTTTCTTTCGTTAATGAGAATAAATGCTGTGATTAGCTGGCTAAAAACAAGTGCGATCAGGAGTAGCCAGATAAACTGGCCAGCAAGGCTTTTTGGCACTAACCCATTAAGCTTGGTAAACAACGGCTTGTGTATTTTCATATTTTCACCACGTCTTCAGTGAAAATATAACCACCACCCCATACTGTTTTTAGAATTTCTGGTGTCTTAGGGTCTATCTCTATTTTTTTACGCAATCGGCTGATTTGATTATCTATACTGCGATCAAAAACCCCTGCAGTGTGTCCTTTGGTCATCTCTGTTAGCTGATCACGGCTCAAGACATGCTTTGGGTTTTCAAGGAAAACAGTCAAGAGCCTAAACTCTGCACTACTTAAAGGAATCGTATTTTGATCGCTGACAAGTTCACGTTTGATCGGGTTTAATTGCCAGTTTAGGAAGCTAAACTGTTTGCTCTCTTGGTTAGCTTCACCTTGATACGGCATGCTTTTTGAACGTTTTACTAGGGCTTTAATTCTCGCAAGAAGCTCTCTTGCGCTAAAAGGTTTGGTGATGTAGTCATCGGCTCCCATTTCAATGCCAATGATTCTATCTGCTTCTTCTCCCATGGCTGTCAGCATGATAACGGGAATGGCTGATTTTTC
This sequence comes from Marinomonas sp. MED121, assembly GCF_000153025.1. GTDB lineage: Bacteria > Pseudomonadota > Gammaproteobacteria > Pseudomonadales > Marinomonadaceae > Marinomonas. The sequence goes on along the minus strand of NZ_CH672430.1, from coordinate 294,868 downwards.
TCTTATATTGCGGCATAAGGTTAAGCCGTCTTCGCCTGGCATCATGAGATCCAATACTATGACGTCAAAACTGGCGCGGCTAAGCTGCTGACGCATACTTTCACCACCATCTGCCGTTTCGACTCTCATACCGTGTTTATGTAAATATTCTGCGAGTAGGGTTCTTATTTCCAAATGATCATCAACCACAAGTACTCGAATAATATCGCTCATATTGCCAACCTAAAAAATGATTTAAAAACGATTATAAGGTTTAGCTTGGAGGCTGTAGATAGTTAGATGTAATAAATTTGGTAAATAGAGCGGATTGTTACATCTTGCGACAATCTTTCGACAAAGTGATTCAGTTTATCTGAATCACTCTCTCTCAATAGGCACTATGGGGGGCTAGTTCTTTAATTTAGGCTGTATTTTACTTTCGTAATGGGTGATAAAAGCAATCGCTGTGATGATGATAAATGCCCCTAGCCAAAGTCTACCAGGTGGAACCCAGCCAAATACTACCCAGCCAGCAAGAACATTAAGTGGTAGCTTTACGTGATCAAATGGCTGAATAAATGAGGCGTCAGCAATGGCATAGGCCTTAACAATAGCCCATTGTGCTAAAGCGGTAAAAATACCTGCGCCAAGTAAGAGTGTCCAAGTCGTTATGCCTGTGGGTAAACTCCATTCAGGAATGGCCAAAAGTAAGTTAAATGGGCTTATTAAAACCAGTAAATAAACAACCATGGTGGTTGGAGAGTCGTTATTGGAAAGTTTTTTGACCATTAACGCATAGATAGCCCAGAAGAAGGCGGCTCCAACAGGAAGAAGGGTTGCGAGGGTAAAGTCGTCACTCCAGGGTTCTAAAATGAGCATGGCACCAAAAAAGCCTGCCAGTGTGGCAAAGAATCTTGCAAAGCCAACTTTCTCTTTTAAAAAAAGGCCTGATCCAATAGTTGCAAAAAGAGGAGATGTCATTAAAAGTGCTATTCCTTGCCAAATCGGAATAGGGTGGGCAAGGGCCCAAAGCCATAATTGAATACCGATGACAGCAAAGAAAACCCGCGTAACATGCCAACCAAGGTGACGAGTCTTCAGTGCTTGTTTGAGTCCAAGGCTCTTTAGCCAAGGTAAAATAATAATAAAGGCAATACCATACTGAATAAAAGCAACGGTTGTTGAGGCGAGTTGGAAGTGAATGCTTAGATATTGAGCAAAGCTATTAACGATGGCAAAAGCAAATCCTGCAACAACCATCCATGTTGCCCCTTGTATGGGGTTATGTGAGTGTGCCACCGACAGTGTCCTATAATAATAAATGTCGGCGCATCATACCTTCATCTGATATAAGCTTTCAATGACAATATCGGTTAAGGTCTTGTTTTTAAGAGATTACTCCAAGCCAGTCTCTAAATTCAGAGACGCTTCAAGCTCATCTAAAATAGAAAGTGGCAGACCCGCTAGTTGCATTACCTTTTTAGGTATGAAGGCTTTAATGTCGTCAATATGTCTGTCGCTTGATCTAGCGCCATTTAAATAGTTAGCTAAATTAATCACGGCGCTGAGTGGGGTGGGCTCTTCATAGCCAAGTGGTCTTTTATATTGTTGAATGGCTGCACCCAATTCAGCGGGGAAATTCCACATATCTAAAAGTGCTTTACCTGCATCCTGAGTTGTAAAGCCGAGTCTTTCCATTTCAGCAGCAATACGTGATGCCTTCTTTTCTTTAACGAGTGCTTGTATCGCAGCGGCATCCTGAGGGGCTGCTAGGTGGAGTAATAAACGTCCAATATTGTAAATAATGCCACTTGTAAAGGCGATATCGGCATCAACTTCCTCGGTTCTATGGGCGAGCCAAGTCGCGATCGTTGCAACCATAAAGCTGTCGCTCCAAAATGCTTTAAGGTCTAATCCTTTAACATTAGCAGCAGAGTTCGATAGGCCAGAGGCAATGACAAGTGTGTTAAGCTTTTGCATGCCTAATAATACGACGGCTTCATCAATCGAGGATATTTTTCTCGATAAACCAAAGTGAGCGGAATTGACTAAGCGTAGAATTTTTAACGAAAGCGTTTGGTCTTGGGCAACTTTTTCAGCAATGGCATTGTAATCTGCCTCAGGATCTTTAAGTGCAATGATCAGCTCTCGAACAACATCTGGGACATTGGGGAGTTTGTCTGTTTGTAATAACAAATCTTTTACTTCCATGGAGCCTCCTTATTTTACGTTTTAAAACCTGATGACTGAATTGGTAAAGTGCTTGTTAAGACAAGGATATTAAAATAAAAAGGGGGGAAGGTGTTAATGCTTAATGTAAATTGAGTGTGAATTTAAAGCTTAGCTAAAATGAAATACAGGATCGAAATCACTAAAAAGTATTCATAAATATAAATGTATACATTTTATATGCTTTATGAAAATATAATCGCTCAATTCTGCTTGAGTGATGAGTATGTCTATTAAAGAGGATATCAGTGTCAGCGCTGTGGTCGCTGGTTTTGTTGCTGTGTTAGTGGGGTTTGCAAGCTCGGTAGCAATCGTTATGCAAGCTGCACTGGCAGCAGGTGCCGATGAGCGTTTTGTGATTTCATGGATAACGGCTCTTGGTATTGGAATGGGATTAACCTGCTTCTTTTTATCTTGGTACTACAAGAAGCCTGTCATAACGGCTTGGTCAACACCTGGGGCTGCTTTACTTGTTACTGGGCTTGATGGTGTGACTTATAGCCAAGCGATAGGTGTCTTTGTTGTTGCTGGTGGACTGATTCTATTAGTGGGCATCACAGGAATATTCAATCGATTAATGTCACTGATTCCATATCAAATTGCGTGTGCCATGCTGGCTGGTATTTTGTTTCAGTTTGGGATTGCCGTGTTTGATGTCATGGTTAACGATGTTTATCGTATCTTTATTATGTTTTTATGTTACTTGGTCGCTAAACGTTATTTTCCAAGGTATGCCATTTTAGTGGTATTGGTCATCGCTTTGATTTTGGTGTTTGCGACCAATGAGGTTTTTATTAGCCAGACCTCTATGATTGCCTTTAGCCCTGCGCTCATTTGGCAATCTCCTTCCTTCGATTTGAAGCTCATAATAGGGGTTGCTTTACCTTTGTTCATAGTCACGATGACGGCTCAGAATTTACCGGGTGTGGTAGCGTTAAAGGCGCATAAAATTGATGTGCCAACATCGTCAATAATTTCATGGACAGGTCTGACAACTATTTTATTAGCGCCTTTTGGTGGGTTTGCTTTTAATTTAGCGGCGATTACGGCATCAATTTGTATGGGGGTGGAGAGCCATAAAGTGTTAGAAAAGCGTTATATAGCTGGCTTATCTGCAGGTGTGTTTTATTGTTTAGCGGGTCTTTTTGGGGGCAGTATTATTGCGGTATTCTCGCTTTTTCCACAAAGCATTATTATCGCTTTAGCTGGTTTGGCGCTGATTTCAACCATTGCAATAAACCTTAAAACAGCACTTGATAGTGAACCTCATCGCGAAGCCGCGCTGATTACCTTTTTAGTGACAATTTCAGATATTAGTTTTTTTGATATTTCTTCCGCTTTTTGGGGAATTGCTTTTGGCCTAGTATGTTTGTGTTTTATCCCGAAAAAATAACGAATATAAGTGTGTAAGTTTAGATCTTGATTGATATTCAAAAGTGAGATTAAAGAGGTGATTGTTTGAGTAAAGAGGTATTAGCTCGAATAAAGGCAGATATCAAGGCGCAAAATCTGCCTGTAGGAGAGCCCTTAAAGCAAGCTGAGCTTGCTAAGCGTTATCAAGTTAGTCGTATACCAATCCGAGATAGTTTACAGCAACTCTTGGCACAAGGTTGGCTCGTTCCCCATGGAAAATGCGGTGTCATGATTCCATATTTACTGAAAAATGAGGCAGAAGATTTATATAAAATGCGCTCTGCTTTAGAAGTAATGCTATTGGAATATGCCATTCCAAACTTGAATAACGCCATTTTAGGTCAAGCGATGGATATCTTAGAGCGCCTTGATGCTAAGAATGTAACCTTATTAGAAAGAGGCGAGCTAAACTGGGCGTTCCATAAGAGCTTGTATGATGCCGCTGCTAGACCCACTTTATTTAAAGTAGTGGAGCAGTTACATTCTCAAGTGGACAGGTATATTGGGTTTCAATGTGTGCCCTTAGCTTATGATGATACGAGTCAATCGGATCACTATCTCTTACTAAAGCTTTTACAGGAGAAAAATTATCAGGCGGCTTTAAGTTGTCTCAAACAACATATCGAAAAAGCAGGCCTTGAATTAATTCAACAATTACGAGAATAAATGAAAAAGCTATGTCGAATGTGAAAATCTATTTTAAACTAATCTTAGGTAAAAATAATAAAGACATAGTTAGCGTCTGACAAAAATACAGAATGGGATTGTAAGTATTGCGTGGATTAAAAGTACTTGTTGCTGACGATTTTGAAAACTCTCGTCAGTCAATTAGAAAAATTTTACTATCTGTGGGCATAGATAATATTCATCTAACGGCAACAGGTAAAGGCGTTTTGGATGAGTGCAAATCCAAAAAATTTGACCTTATTTTATGTGATTATAATTTGGGGCACGGCAAAAATGGCCAGCAAGTATTAGAAGAAGTCAGGGATCTTGGCTATTTAAAAAGTACGGCCCTATTTATCATTATCTCTGCAGAAACAAGCCGTGATGTTGTCATGGGGATAATGGAGGCCGGCCCTGATGACTATCTGACCAAGCCTTTTACTCAATCTGTTTTGGTGAAAAGAATTGAGAGATTGGTATTACAAAACGGTGAGTTAAGTAAAGTCAAAATTGCCCAAGCTGAAAAAAATTATCCAGTGGTTTTAACCCTATGTAATCAGCTAATTAAAGATGGCAGCCGTTATTCTGCTTGGTGCAGGCGTCGTATGGCGGAAGCATTTTTTGAGGTTAAGCAATATTCTAAAACTAAAAGCCTCTGTAAATTGGTTCAATCTAAACGCGATTTAGATTGGGCTATGGTGCTAGAAGCCAGGGTTATGCGTGAAGAAGCTTCTTTGAGTGATGCTATCTCACATCTAAATCAAGTCATTGCTCAATTTCCTAATTGCATTAAAGCTTTTGATTTATTAGCGCAATACTTGGAAGAAGAAGGGGACTCGGAGCAGGCTCAGGACTTTTTAGAAAGTGCCGTTGAGTTATCACCTCGTGTCATGTCCAGACAACAGTCCTTAGTTAATTTAAGCTTAGCGAATGGCAATTTAGATGTTGCTTTAAAGTCGAGCCAACACGCATTGAAGCTAAGCGCAAATTCTTTGTATGCGTCAGCGGATCAGTTCTTACAAGCGGCCCAAGTATTATCTGAATCTGTTATTGGTGATACCTCTCCTGAAGGGCGTAAAAAAGCCCAAGAAGCCTTCACTATACTCAATCAGATGACAAAAAAGTATCCAGATGATACCTCGACTCATTTAAATAAAATACTCATTGAGAGTCAGCTTCTCTCAGGGCAAGGTAAAACAAATCAGGCAAATTTAGCTTTTAAAGAAGCGCAATCAATTATCGAGGATCAGAAAGAATTATTGACCCCTGAAATTGCATTGGAAATGGGCAAGGTCTTATATGCTAGAGGACAGCACGAGTCAGCTACCCAGATGTTTAACCAAATTTTGCATAATGATAATGTGGATGATCAATTAATTGCTAAAACCTATGCTTTTTTAGATGAGCCTGTTGGCTTAAGTGCCAGATTAAAAGCAAAGCAGGATAATTTAGTAGGATTAAGTTTTTATGAAAGCCAGCGTTATGAGGATGCGATTGAGGCCTTCAAAAAAGCTCAGAAATCATCGCCTATTCATCCAGGCTTAAATATGAATCTGGTGCAAACCGCTTTAAAGTTGATGGAAACAACTGAGCAAAAGCAAGAGTTAGTAAATCTTTGTTTAGATTCTTTGGATAGGATTAAACACATTACAAGCAAGCATAAGCAATACAAGCGCTATCGCAGTTTGAAAAGCTACGTGACGCGTCATTTTCAAAGTCATTAAAAGGATTGAGTGTGAATAGCAAAGAAATCAAGTTTCACAATGTTATGGCTTCTACAGTGAAGGATATGAATACTTCATTGGCGATGCTGTTGCAGTCATTTGAAGCCAATGGTGCTTTAGCACTTCGTATGAGCGACGAGCATAAGCAAAGTTTTTCAAATATGCATTATGAAGTTGCGCGATTACAGAATAATCTTTTTCATTTACATACCTTATATCGTATTGAGTATGAAAGGCTGCCTTTAGTGCATGATGAGCATTTTGTAAGTGAGTTCCTTGAGGAGCAAATGCTTAGCGTACAAGGCCTGTTTGTTCTTGGTGATGTTAAAGTGAATATCAATTGCCCAGCAGATTTGACTGCTTATTTTGATTCTGAATTAGTGAGCTCTATTATTATCACCGCTTTAGTGAACGCCAGTCGTTACACAAAAGATGTAGTGACTATCAATGCCTTAACTCAGGATGATGGGCTTTTGATTCAAGTGGATGATAACAGCCAAGGCTTCCCTCAAAGTATTTTGGAAAGATTTAACCAAGAATTAAAGCCTGAGTCTGATCAGATAAATGAGCAAGGGTTAGGTTGGTTGTACTGTAATGAAATTGCTAAGTCCCATCATAATAGGGGCAGGGATGGTTTCGTGTCATTAAGTAATGAAAGTATCCACAAAGGTAGCCGGTTTGAAGTTTGGCTACCTTGAAATGAATAGGGATTATTGAGGGATGTAAATACTGAGACAAGCACCTTTTAGTGTGCTTGACTCAGACTTTTTGATAAAGCCTTGCTTGCCATTATTAGCATGGGCTTGGGCTGAAAGTTCAGCAAAATAGAGTCCTAAGCCAGTATTATTTTCTAAAAAATTGGTCTCTTCATCTTCTGTGTGTGAGAAGCCTGCACCATCGTCTTCTATCTTGAAAACAAGGTAGCCATCTTCTATTGCAGCATTTAAGACAATTCTCTTTTTAGCGAACCTTAGCGCATTATAGATAGCAGTGCTCATTACAGATGTGAGCAATCTTTCGTCAAAGCTTGCCATCAAAGATTCATCACACTCAAAGTCCAAAGATAAGTCTTTCGCCGTTGCTGATTGACTTAGTGCAAATACTTGATCGTCTAAAAATTCACTTACTTGAAGCGAGTCGGTTTGTAAGTCATAGCCATCAGAAGCAAGTTTAAATAAGTATAGATACTCTACCCATTCATCATTGAGCTGTTTCAACCCTTCTTCGATATTGTTAATTTTATCGCTTTGTTCAGAAGGGCCTTCAAATTCAGATTTTAGTGTCTGAAGTTGATACATGAGGTTACCGACAGCATTTTTACTTTCATGTATCGAGCTTGCAAGTATTACACTGATATCAACCTTGTTCATCTTGCTCACTTTGCTCTCCTAATAATGGCTCTAGTTTATTCTTAAACCTTTTTGTTTCCGGTACAGCAAGTCCTAGTTCTATATCTTGCTTATACATTTGATGAGCGCTTTTCGCTTGGTTTACTTTATCTTGAGTTAGGAATAGCTCTATCTCAATTTCATAGGCACCACTTTTAATTTTAGGGTTTTCGCCATATAACTTTTGAATTTTTTTAAGGGTGATTTTGAAATTTTCAACTTGTCTGCCGGATAGTTCACTTTCTTTGGCGATACCGATAAAGGATTTTAAATGTTGAAAATAAATACTACTGCTGTTGTATATGGAATGTTTTGCAAGAAAAACTGCTCGACGAAATGACATTTCCGCTGTTTCAAAATCGCCTAAATCTGAACTAAGTTCCCCTAATTCAATTTGGCGCAGAATCGCCTTGGGAGATTTTTCTACGGCATCAATTAACGTTGTTTGAGCTTCTTTCTTTTTATCTTGTTTTACTAGGCATTTAGCAAGCCAATCATAAGCATTAACAAAAAAGCGGTTATCTAGCATTAATTGTCTAAAACGTGATTCTGCTTCTTCGTAGTTACCTTTAAAAAAGTGAGCCTTCGCGAGGCCAAATAATGCCCATGGCATTTTTCTTTCTTTTAAGGCTGATTGAAAAAGGTCAATTGCATTATCGTATTGCTCTAATTCAAGGTAGCAATCACCTTTGATACGTGCGCACTTTGATTCTAGAAAAGGGTGGCTCTCTACAACATCAGCGGCTTCTTTGATCGCTTGTTCGAAGTCTTTATTGTCCAGTGCTTCATTTACAGGATAGAGCTTCTGCTTGCTCTCTATTAACTTAAGTAGGCGGCGCTGAAGTAAGGCTTGAGAAAAGGGCTTGGAGATATAGCCATCAGGTTGGTACTCAATGGCTCCCATTACCATCTCAATTGATGTTTCAGCGGTTACCATTAAATAGGTTGAGGTATTGGGTATTAAATTCGAGTGGCGTACTTCTTCTAAAAGTTGTTGGCCATCCTTGCCGCTTCCTAAATTGTAGTCAGATAAAACAACGTCATAAGTATTAGATCTTAGAAGTTCAATCGCGGACTCTGCTTTCATCGCCAACTCAATTTGCTTAAAACCAAAGTCTGTAAGCATCTTTTTTTGAAGAATACGTGCTTCAGCCATATCTTCGATTAGTAATGCTCTTTGGTTTGAAAAGTCAAATTCAGCCATATTTTTCTACTTATTTTTGCTTCTAATAATGTGATGAAGTGTCTTCAAGCATGCTTGAAAAGACTTCGTCCTCTTCTGAATGTGCTTGGGCGATTGCATAAGTGCCACTTGCCCATTCTCCTAAATCAATAAGTTTGCATCGCTCACTGCAAAATGGACGATATTTATTTTCTGAGCTCCAAACGGCTTCTTTTTTACAGTTTGGGCAATTAACCACGGGTTTATTTTGTAAACTTTTTTTCATTGATAACTTCAATTATGTGCTGGTGTAATGTATCGACTTTAGCATTCAAATCACTGATATTTCCAGTATTTTTAATTACTGTATTAGCAAGTTCTGATCTTTGAATATCAGATATCTGGCTTTCAATAATTTTATTTGCCAGCGCTTCATCACAATTATCTCTCATGCAAACTCTAGCGATTTGCTCTTCTCTAGCAACGCTGATGGCAATAATATAATCGCAACGAGCATCTTGACCTGTTTCAAAGAGAAGCGGGTGTACCAATAGGACATATTTGCTATCGGCTGCTTGAATCAAATCTTCAATGCGTTTTTTTATGGCTGGATGAGTAACCGATTCCAACCAAGTTTTCTCTTTTTTGTTGTTAAAAATAATATGCCTTAATTGCTTTCGATCTAGGCTATTATCTGATTGGAGTATGGCGTTTCCATATCTTTGTACTATTGCTTCTAAACAGGGAGTTCCTGGTTCGACGACTTCTCTGGCAACATCGTCGGCATCAATACTAATCATCCCAATCTGATTAAATAGTTTACTAATTGTTGATTTTCCGGAGCCTATACCGCCAGCTAAACCAACAACAAACGCTTTCTTTTTTGTCATAAAATCTTCAATAAATTAAGTATGTTTTAAAGTAAGTCATAAAGGCTGATGCACATAAAAAAGGGCCAAATGCCATACTTTGATGTCGCCCTTGTTTGTTAAGAATGGCATAGAGCACCCCTAAAATACTGGCAAAAAACAGGATATAAAATAAATTTTCTAAGCCTTGCCATGCCCCTAAAGCGGCTAATAACTTGGCGTCACCTAAGCCAATGGCCTCTATTTTTCTAAGTGTAAGATATATTTGCCTGATTGATACTATTAAAAGGTAGCCGATCAACATTCCCAGTACAGATTGATATAAAGCAACCTCGCTTAACAATAAATTGAGGGTTAAGCCCAAACCTAAGATTAATAAACTTGCATGATCAGGAATCCATTGGTGTTGCCAATCTATGATAGAAATGCCAATGAGAGTGGTAATAATCACAGTGGTTATCATAAGCGGCGCAAGGGGAAGGTTGATCATCAATAAAGGCAGACAGCTCAATAAGCAAGCGAGTTCTGTTAAAGGGTATTTAATTGAGATTTTAGTGTGACAGTATCGGCACTGTCCTTTAGTGATTAAATAGCTAAAAATAGGAATAAGGTCGTATGCTTTTAGCTTGTTGTGGCAGTTGGGGCATTGAGACATACCAGAGTGAAACCCTAATGGAGTGCTTTCATTAAAAGGAATATCTAAAAATTGATGTGCTTCTTTGCGCCAAGTGTACTCTTCATATTTCGGTGTTCTAACAACATACGCCGTCATTGCACTTCCAAGGCAAAGGCAAAAGGCAGCATAGATGACAATGTTTAAAGCTGTAAATTCCAAATAAGACTCTCTTTTAATTTAACTAAGGTTTAGCAGGGGTAGATAAATACTGATTAATGTTTTACTCACAAATCCTCCTGCAATGAATAAGCCTAGAAAAGGGCATACCTTTTCAACAATATTGAGTGCTTTATGCCATCGGTTTTGATGGATATGCGCAGCTGATTCTATTGCTCTTAGTATATCGCCTGTATGGCATGATGCTTTCAAGGCTAGCAAAGATTCCTTAGGAAACCAATTAGTTGGAAAACTCTCTAGATAGGAGTCACCTAACCTTAAATGATAATAAACTAATAGTAACTCAGCCTTGATATGTTTGTGTTGAAAGTTTTTAGGGAGAATTGTTAAGGCATCTTGTAGGTGATTGCCTGCTTTTATAGAAGCATTTAGTAAGCTAAAAAGTTTGTTAAAGCGAAAAGATGAAAACGCTAATTCTATCAAAGCTATCATTAAGCTAGATTGACATAAATAGACTATTAAGAGCTGACAAAGGCTTACAATAAGGTAAGTTATTAAGTTCTCTTCTGGTATTTGAACAGAGTGATTGCCAAAAAATTGACTTAAGAGCCATATAATTAGAGAAAGCTGAATCACAAAAAAAGGATAAATAAGGCTTTTTTGTAGGCGAATAATCCAATTTCTTAGCTGAGAGATTTGCTCGTAAAGCAAACTTAGGTGATGTGTGAGCTGCTCTGTTGTGCTGTTTTTGATAAACAAGTCGCAATACCCTCGCAGGGATGGGTCGATTAATTGCTTAAAGTAGGTATTAAATTGGGCGCCCATCTTCATTTCATCATGAAGGGCTTGGGCAGATAAAGCCAAGCTGCCCTTTTTCTCATGTTGACTTATATAGAGTAAAACATCTTGAAACTTTAACCCTGCCTCTAATCCTTTGAGTATTTCTAATAAAAATTTCTCAAGCTGCTTGCTATTCAATAATTTTACTTTTACTTCTGTTATTTCTACAGACCATAGGGCATGTTTAAAATGCTCAAGGTAAGCGGCATCTAATGTTGCATAATGTCTGAGTGTTTGGCTATCAGCTTGTTTTACCCAATACCATGGCATATTCTAATCTTCCTGATTTGATTCAAAAAAATCCCAATAGTTAATGTCTTGCGTTAAATTTTGATAACTTTTTGGACGATTTTGGCTTTGCCAATTAGGCTTGATTCCGCAAAAAAGAGGTTGTGGCTTTTGTGATTGAAATTGCATTTTTTGATGGAGTATCAAGCGTACAACACTGCTAAAAGCAAAGAAGTCCACCTGCCATGATTGCATTCTATGAATCGCATCTATGGCTGAGTTACTGTGAAGTGTGGCAAAAACCATATGGCCTGTGAGTGCGGCTGCGATAGCAAGTTGCGCTGTTTCAGCATCCCTTAACTCCCCAATTAAAATAATATCTGGATCTTGCCGCATAAAGGACTTTAGTAACTTACAAGGGGTGATATCGATAGCCAATTGGGGCTCACATTGAAAATATTCAGCGACTTCATATTCAACAGGGTCTTCAATGGTAAAGATGGCTCGCTCACCATTATTAAGTGAATCAAGGCAAGCATATAAGGTTGTCGTTTTACCTGCTCCTGTCGCGCCACACACCAAGAAAAGACCGCTATCTAATAATAATGCCTTGCTGATTTCATTCGCTAAATGGGTGGGGATATTTAACTCAGGTAATATGCGAATTTTATCTTGATGTAACAGTCTTAACGCGACTTTCTCGCCTTTTTGAGTGGCGATAATGCTGATTCGAATGAAGTATTTTTTATTGTTGATTTGACTTTCAAATTGACCTTCTTGAGTGCGCCTTGTTTCTGAGAGGTCTAAGCTGGAGATGATCTTAAGTCGATTGATCAGATTGCCTTTTGATTGGCGTGTAAATAAATTGAGTCTGCCTGAACGGCGAAATAAAATTTTAAAATCATCATGTTCAGGGCAAAAATGAATGTCCGTCGCTTGCATTTCATCGGCATGTTTAAGGATCTCTTCTAACATCATAATTCGCTCTCCTCATCGGCTAGGTCAGCTGTTGAACAATGACTAGGCAGGTAATCTGAAGAAAGGGAAGAGAGGCATTGCCAGTTAGCACTGTCGTCTCTTGAGAATAAGAAGTAATGGCCGGCTTCAAGTCCAGGCAGGGCATTTAGTTTAATGGTTAAATCACCGCTAGTGCCTTCATTGTTATCCAAGCTTATGGTGTTTATATGAGGGTCGGATTCATCTGTAATTAACCAACTCACAAACTCATCACTTGAAGGATAACTGTCATTGATCATGATGAACTCTTCGATTGCAGCTTGGTTTTGACTAGCTAAATTATGAGCGGCAACTAGGTTGGCTTTGGCAACCTGTCTGGCTAACTTTGGCGCACTTAAACTGGCTAAAATTGAGATAATAGCGATGACTATCATAAGTTCGACCAAGGTGAATCCACTCAATCGATTTACTTGAGGTGAAAGAGGCTTTCTATCCATGCTTTCCTCCATGAAATCTGGATAAATAGAGTCTGCTCTTATCCTTAAGAGCTTAGTGTCTTTAAGCTAGCTGATAAAATGCAGGTTTGCTGAATTTATCTCATTGTTTGTAGTCAATTAATTACTTGAAGTAGGCTAAATGAGTGCTAGTGACGTGTTTTTAATAGATTCAGATTCATCTTGCTTGGCGGCTTTATTTAGCCCGCAGTTTCAACGGCTTGTTTATGTAATGTGATCTAATGAAATGTGGTCTAATGAAATGAGATCTAGAAATAGCGCCTTTATTGAAGCAGGCTAAAGGAGTGAGTTTTAATAAAGAGCGAACAAAGAGCGAGGAGATATGATACCTCACTCTTTGTTTTGTCGTTATTAAGGGTTATGGCCTGATTGAATAGCTGTAATCGCGATAGTATAGACAATATCATCCACCAAGGCGCCGCGAGAAAGATCATTTACGGGTTTTCGAATGCCTTGTAGCATAGGTCCTATGCTGATGACATCAGCACTTCTTTGTACTGCTTTGTAGGTGGTATTACCGGTATTTAAGTCAGGGAAGATAAAGACAGTTGCGCGTCCTGCTACTTTACTATTAGGTGCTTTTTGTTTTGCAACATCTTCCATGATGGCAGCGTCATATTGAAGGGGGCCATCAATTAATAAATCAGGGCGTTTTGTTTTAGCAAGTTCCGTGGCACGTTTCACCTTTTCGACATCATTGCCGGCGCCTGATCCACCTGTACTGTAACTTATCATGGCAACTCTTGCTGGAATGCCAAAGGCAATGGCTGAGTCGGCACTTTCAATCGCTATTTCAGCTAATTGCTCGGCACTTGGATCAGGGTTAATGGCGCAATCCCCATAAACCAAAACTTGATCAGGTAAACACATGAAAAACACTGAGGATACCAAAGACGAGTTTGATGATGTTTTGACAAGCTGGAGTGCAGGGCGAATGGTATTTGCTGTCGTGTGAATGGCGCCAGATACTAGCCCATCTACATCACCGGTTTGCAACATCATGGTACCTAAGGTGACGTTATCTTCTAGCTGCTCTTTGGCAACAATATCAGTCAAACCCTTATGTTTTCTGATTTCCAGCATGGGGGCGACATATCGATCACGAATGGAATTAGGGCTTAAAATTTCAATGTCTGGGTGAAGTTCAATGCCATTGTTATGGGCAATGCGGTGTATCTGTGCTTTATCACCTAGTAACACACAACGAGCTATTCCTCTTTCGGTACAGATAGAGGCGGCTTCAATGGTACGAATTTCTTCTCCTTCTGGTAGTACGACACGTTTATTAAGCGCTCTTGCTTGCTCAATCAACTTGTACCTAAAGGCGGGTGGTGAGAGCTTTCTTTCATCTTGGTTTAAGGCAAATGAACTGATCCATTCATGATCGATACAGCGTGCCATATGCTCTTTTACTAAGGAAATACGCTGTCTATCATCAAGTGGGATTTCTTGGTTAAAAGACTGCATGCCGATCGCTGTTTCCCAGCTATTAGTATCAACCGATAAAATAGGAAGGCCTTTTGCCATGGCTTTACCACAAAGCTTTAACAGCTCTTCACTGGGCTGGTAGCTTCCTGTGAGAACGAGTGCTGCTATTTTTGTGTCATTAAGTGCGGCAATTGCCGTTGCCATTATAATGTCTGTTCTATCCCCTGGTGTGAAAACTAAGACACCTGGCTTAAGAGCGGGCAAGGTGTTTTCAACACCACGGGCGCAAAGAGTGAAAGATTGAACACGACGGGTGTCCATTTCGCCTGCATTAATAACTTTCGCATTTAAGAAGTCAGCAACGTCTCTTGCTCTTGGGTAAGTCAGCTCCTCTGTCTTAGGGATTTGCCCCAAGAGGTTAAAACTGCGCTTAAAGATAGGGCGTTGAGCAAAAGAGTCCCCGTAGGATTTTGCTCCCAGTGAACCTGGAATGGTTTTATTTAAAATGCAGCCGATGACATCTTCCGCTTTAATGCCACCGTAAGAGCCAGCTGCAATTTCAACGTGGTGCTCTAATTCGTTCACTCGCATATTATTGGGTGCTGTAACCAATACTAATGAGGCATCAAGGGTTTTTGCTATGGCTTTGTTTAAACGAGTGGCATAGGGGTGGCCTGGAATTTGTGCAAGGCCTTCAATAATAACCGTGCTATCAGCTTCAATGCTTGATTGAAAGCGAGCAACAACTTCTTCCATTAGCTCTTCAATTTGGTCGTTGTATAAAAAGCGTTCTGCTTCATGAAGAGGAATGGGGTCTGCTGGGGTTAAGGTTGAGCCTTGGGCTACCATAGCGGTGGATCGATCGGGGCCAAAGTCGCCAGGTCTTGGTTGGGCGATAGGTTTAAAAAAGCTTGCTTTAAGCCCCTGCTGTTCAAGTGCCCGGACCAGTCCAACTGAGACTGAAGTAAGGCCAACACCTGGACCTGTTGGTACTGTCATAAGGACATTCGTTGACATGTCTGTTTCCAATTCTAATTATGTTAGTTGGTCGTATTTAGTTAACGGCCTAAGCTTGGATAAGATTAATTGTATCCAAGGCAATCATGAGTTCTTCATTCGTTGGAATTACCCATACTGAGACATTCCCATCTGTTTTAGATATGTCGCTTGTTTGCCCTCGAACAAGGTTTGCATTGGCTGCTTGATCGAGCTGAATGCCTAAAATGCCAAGTGATTGGCAGATTTTTTGGCGAACATAAACTGAGTTTTCGCCTATGCCGCCGGTAAAAACAAGATGCTCGATTGAATCTAATGAGGTTGCAAGGCTAGCAATGTGTTTTGCGGTTCTTTGACAAAACATTTCAAGTGCTAACTTGGCTCTTTCATCACCCGCTTTCATTGCTTCCTCAAGAGTACGGCAGTCATTCGAAAGTTCTGAAATACCCAGCAAACCACTTTCTTTATTTAAAATGCTCAGGCATTCATCGAGTGATTTTCCTTCTGACTTGGCCATAAAGCCTAAAATCATAGGGTCGATACTGCCTGATCGGGTTCCCATCATCAGACCATCTAATGGGGTAAGTCCCATGCTGGTATCAAGGGAAAGGCCATTTTGAATAGCGCACACACTCGCACCATTACCTAAATGAGCAACAATGACCCCTTGTTGAAGCGATTTTGCATCTACCTGACCTAATGCTTGGCTGATATAACGATAGCTAGTGCCATGAAAGCCATACTTTCTGATGGTTTGGTCACGATAAAATGCCATCGGAATAGGGTAGAGGTATTGCACCTGATCTAAGGTTTGATGAAATGCAGTATCGAAAACGGCCACTTGCACTAAATCCGGAAACAGTGATTGGCAGGCTTTTATTCCTTTAACATTGGCAGGGTTATGTAGCGGTGCAAGACTTGCGCATTCTTCAATGGCATTAATCACTAGCTCATCAATCAATACCGATTGATTAAAGGTTTCACCACCATGAACCACTCTATGGCCAATACCACTTAAGTTTGCGGCTATTTCTGGGTGTTGGTCAAACCATGCTTTTATACTGGATAGCGCCCCTTGGTGGGAGCCTAGTGTTAGTGTTTGGGTCTCTTTAGTTTGGTCAAATTTAAAGCTGATGCTTGCATCTTTGCTGCCTAATCTATCCGCAAGGCCTTCTAGAATGACTGTTTGACCTTGCTCAGCAAGCACTGCAAACTTTAAAGATGAGCTGCCACTATTAATTACCAGTATAAAATCTTTCATCGGTTAGTCTTTCACTACTCTTAAAGAAAGGTCGATTGCTTGGATATGTTTAGTTAATGCACCCACAGAGACAAAATCAACCCCTGTTTTAGCAACATCTAATAAATCTTGTTTGGTCATATTACCTGACGCTTCAAATTTGACCTTATCTCCGTAGGTCGAAACGGCTTCAGACATCATGTCCAAGCTAAAGTTATCAAGCATAATAATATCCGCACCTGCTGTTACGGCTTGATTCACTTCATCCAAGCTTTCAGTTTCTACTTCAACGGTTTTTCCAGGGGCAATTTTTTTAGCTTGGGAGATGGCATTTTCAATGGAGCCTGCCGCCATAATATGGTTTTCTTTGATTAAGAATGCATCATAGAGTCCCACTCTATGGTTTTGAGCCCCACCGACCGTGACAGCGTATTTTTGTGCTAGGCGCCAACCGGGAATGGTCTTTCTTGTATCTAAAACAGTGAGCTTAGTATCGGCAACCAGTTGAGCATATTCTCTTGCAACGCTGGCCGTATAAGACAAACTTTGTACAAAGTTAAGTGCACAACGCTCGCCTGTTAGAATACTTCTTGCATTACCTTTAAGGGAGAATATTTTTTGATTGGCATTAAGTTGCTCTCCTTCTTTCGCATGCCAAGTGATTTCAACACTTTTGTCTAATTGCTGAAAGACTTCTTCAACCCAAGCGCTACCACATAGTACGGCGTCTTCTCGAGTAATGACATTCGCTTTAATAGTTTGATCAGAAGGGATTAATTGCGCGGTAATATCACCCGTGCCGACATCTTCAGCTAGTGCTAAATTAACTTGAGATGTTATCTGATGCTGAAGTTTGGCATCGATAGGTGTCATGCTGTGTCCTGTAAATACAAATTAAAAAAGAATCACATTGTAACGGGTATTCTAGAGTTCGTCAGTGCTCAAACATCGATTTTTTTGTTTCTTACGAGTATGTTTGACAAATATGGATAGATTTTATTCTTTTGCGCTAAGACTTTGTTATATCCAATAAAAATGCCACAGTGAGTGTTTTATTAGTGCGTGTCTTGGTGAATGCAATTGAGCGATAAAAGGGGTAGGTAAAAAGTGGAACTATTGATACTAGTGACAGGGTTATTCATGCGTCTCATCTTAACGATTCCAACGACGAGTGTTTGGCATAATGATGAGATCATTTCAAAAATTAATCATGTGATAAAAGGGCGAATCGAGGGGCTCGTTTTGTTATTTGTGATGGCGCTAATCTTAGCCTACCTCATGCAATGGTTATTGTCTGATTTCGTTTTGATTCTGTTTGAGGCTCTTTTGTTTCTCTATTTATTTCAAACAGGCCAACAAAGGGTCAATGTCACTAACACAGACCCTGATCATTATCGAGCTAACCTCATTCAGCTTATAAATAAAAGCCAAACTGACACTGAGTTAGAGGACAGGGGGCAGCCAATTGAGCAACTTGAATCTCAAGTCAGAACCTTAGTCATACACGACTACTTTAAGTCGACCTTAGTCTTGGTGTTTTTATTTTTAGCGCTCGGTTGGCTCGGATTAGTTTTATTTGTTTGCCTATATAAAGTACCTGTTAATCAGTTTCCTGCTTGGTTTGTCTGGCTCAAAAAAATATTGGAGATACCTGTGGGTTTATTAGGTGCTTTCAGTGTGGCATTAGCAGGCAGAATGGATTCGGTATTAAATGAGCTTTCCCAATGGCAGCCAGATCTCTTTGTTAATGGTTTACAAATGTTTGAGTTAGCATTAATTACGGGAGCGAACGAGGAGCAGGAGGACTTTTTAACTCAGCTTAAAGATTACCAGGCCATTTGTTTTCGAGTGACTTATGTATGGGTATTTGTTGTGGCACTGGTTTCAATAAGTTAAGGAACTTAATCCTTAATATCTCTGTTTTTGAGCCAAATAAAGGTAATCCATTAACCTGATTAAAAAGCTTGCTGCTTTTAAGTAGGCCTCAAGGTACACTCAAATAAGCGGCTTGATTCAACATCCTGAATGAATTCGTTAAGATTATTCCGAACCAGCGAGATATTTACCCAAAATCTGCTTGGTTTGTACAAAAAGTAGCCAAAAGCTACATAATAACAAGCGCGCAAAACGCGAGAGGTATTGTATGAATTCAGTTTTATCGCAAGAATTTCCCATGTCAGAAGCCTACCTGAACAATAATTCATTTCATATTGTGAAAATAGACGTCAGTCAACATGAAGAATTTGATCATCACGAAGCCGTTTATCGTTGCCAAGATGATGAATCCGGTTTAATCGCTTTTATTGGCATTCACAATCGTAATCGAGGTCCTGCTGTCGGTGGCTGTCGAATGTGGAATTATCAAACAGAAGCGGATGCGATTACTGATGTTTTACGTCTTTCAAAAGGCATGACTTATAAGAATTCTGTCTCATCATTAGATTTTGGTGGGGGCAAGGCCGTTATCTTAGGGGTACCAAAAGCGGAAAAGCGAGAAGCATTACTAGAAGCCTTTGGTTTATTTGTAAATGCCCTTGAAGGCCGATATTACACTGCTGAAGACGTGGGTATTTCACCTGAAGATATGTCAGTTGTTAAACGAAATACTAATTTTGTGTATGGTTTAACAGAAATTAGTGGCGACCCATCGCCTTTTACTGCCTTTGGTGTTTATCAAGGGATTAAAGCGGCGTGCGAAAAAAAATATGGCACAGATGATTTAGCGAATAAACGAATCCTAGTGCACGGAATTGGGCATGTTGGCTATTTTTTATGTGAATATTTACATCAAGATGGTGCGCAATTATTGGTCTGTGATTTGAATCCGAGTGCTTGTGAAAAAGCTAAAAAAGATTTCAATGCAGAGATTGTTTTTTCAGATCAGTTATTTGGACTTGCAATAGACATCTATGCGCCATGCGCTTTAGGTGGTACTCTTAGCGCCGAATTTGTAAACCAGTTCACAGGGGATATTGTTTCAGGTGCGGCTAATAACCAATTAGTGACACCATCTATTGGCGATTTATTACATGAAAAAGGGGTGCTATATGCACCGGATTATGTAATTAACGCTGGTGGAATTATAAACATTTCCTTTGAGCCTGATTATTCTTCAGATGCTGCAAAACAGCGTGTCGCAAAAATCAGGACTACACTTCGAGATCTTTTTGAAAGATCCGAATCGGAAAACGTTCCGACCTACAGGGTGGCTGATGAAATGGCGTTGGAAAACTTAAAACAATAATAATTTCGACCCCTATCATGCTAAACACAAGTCCATTTTAGTTAATAGACTAGTGTTTAGCATGAGCGTTAGCTGGTGCCGTATATATCCTTATATGGTTCCAACGGTTCGTTTAAAGGGTGCTTGCGTTGAAAAACAATCAAACTCAACGGTTGCGCCAAGATCTGTTCTAATAGCGGGGGGTTATTAACACTATGACTGAGCAGCATATTCTCAATGACGTCGATCCAACAGAAACCAAAGAATGGGTAGATGCACTTGAGTCTGTTCTTCGTGAAGAAGGACCAGAACGTGTACAATACATTTTAGATCGTCTAAATCAAGAAGCGACAAAAGCAGGCGCACCTATGCCTGCGTCCATCACAACATCTTACCGTAACACTATCTCACCTCAAGATGAGAAGCCGTTACCGGGTGATTTGTTTATGGAGCGTCGTATTCGTTCCATTATTCGTTGGAACGCTTTAGCTATGGTAATGAAGGCAAACCGAGTCGATTCGACACTTGGTGGTCACATTACAAGTTTCTCATCCGCTGCAACCTTATATGATATAGGTTTCAACCACTTCTTCCGTGGTGGCGATGGCAAACAAGAAGCGGATATGGTTTTTTTCCAAGGCCATATTTCCCCAGGTATTTACGCTCGTTCGTACATTGAAGGTCGTTTGACTGATGAACAGCTAGATAACTACCGTCGTGAAGTTGACGGCAAGGGTCTTTCTTCTTACCCACACCCTTGGTTAATGCCTGATTATTGGCAGTTCCCAACGGTTTCTATGGGCCTAGGTCCACACCAAGCTATTTACCAAGCACACGTACTTAAATATCAACAAAGTCGTGGTTTGATCGATCATGGTGACCGTAAAGTTTGGGCATTTTTAGGTGATGGTGAGTGTGATGAGCCAGAATCTTTAGGTGCAATAGCACTTGCTGGCCGTGAAAAGCTGGACAACCTGATCTTCGTGATCAACTGTAACCTACAGCGTCTAGACGGCCCTGTTCGTGGTAACGGTAAAATTGTTCAAGAGCTTGAAGGTGTCTTTAGAGGCGCTGGCTGGAATGTTGTTAAATGTCTATGGGGTCGCCATTGGGATCCTTTATTCGAAAAAGATACAAAAGGTTTATTGGCTAAGCGCATGGACGAAGTCTGTGACGGTGAGCTACAAAACTACAAGGCAAATGGTGGCGCTTATACGCGTGAGCACTTCTTTGGCAAATATCCAGAGCTACTGGAAATGGTCAAAGACATGTCTGACGATGACATCATGAACCTAAACCGTGGTGGTCATGACCCTTATAAAGTATATGCAGCCTATGCAGAAGCTTCTAAGAATGATGGTCGCCCAACAGTGGTACTTGCTCAAACCGTTAAAGGTTATGGCATGTTTAAAGCTGCTGAAGCACAAAATACCGCTCACCAAACTAAGAAATTGGATGAAGAATCATTGGCAATGTTCCGTGATAAATTCGGCATTCCAATTAGTGATGAAGAGCTTAAAGATCTACCTTACTACCGTCCAGCTGAAGACAGCCCAGAGATGAAATATCTTCGTGCTCGTCGTTCTGAGTTGCACGGTGCTTTCCCTGCGCGTCGTAAAGCCAGTGAAGCCCTTGAAGTACCTTCTTTAGAAGCATTCAAAGCACAAATACAAAACACAAAAGGTCGTGAAATTTCATCGACTATGGCATTTGTTCGTGTCTTAAACACACTCGTTAAAGACAAGAAAATTGGTCATCGTGTTGTGCCTATCGTTGCTGATGAAGCGCGTACTTTTGGTATGGAAGGTATGTTCCGTCAATTGGGTATTTACTCAGCTGAAGGTCAACGTTACACACCACATGATCACACTCAGATCATGTACTACAAAGAAGACCAAAAAGGTCAGATCCTGCAAGAAGGGATTAACGAAGCCGGCGCTATGTCTGCTTGGTTGGCGTGTGCGACATCTTACAGCAACAGTAATTATCCAATGATTCCTGTTTACATCTACTACTCTATGTTTGGTTTCCAACGTGTTGGTGACCTTGCCTATGCAGCAGGTGATTCTCGTGCCCGTGGCTTCTTAATCGGTGCAACAGCAGGTCGTACTACACTTAACGGTGAAGGTCTGCAGCACGAAGATGGTCATTCGCATCTATTAGCTGGCACGATTCCAAACTGTGTCTCTTACGATCCGACCTATTCTTATGAAGTCGCTGTCATTGTTCAAGACGGTATGCGTCGTATGTACAATGAGCAGGAAAGCGTGTTCTATTACCTAACCGTAATGAACGAAAACTATGCGCATGAAGACATGCCTGAAGGTGCTGAAGAAGGCATCATCAAAGGCATGTACAAACTAAAAGAACACACTAAGAAAGCGAACAAGAAACAAGTTCAACTATTAGGTTCTGGTGTGATCTTGCGTGAAGTTGAAGCGGCTGCTGAGATGCTATTCAATGATTACGGTATCAACTCGAATGTATGGAGTGTCACTTCATTTAACGAATTACGCCGTGACGGTCTTGATGTTGAACGTTGGAACCTATTACACCCTGAAGCAGAGCCACGTGCAAACTATGTGTCTGACTGCCTAAACGGTGCAGGTCCAGTTATCGCTTCTACTGACCATGTTAAGTTATTCGCTGATCAAATCCGTCCTTTCATCGATAGCACTTACAGTGTATTGGGAACAGATGGCTTTGGCCGCAGTGATACTCGTGCGAAATTGCGTCACTTCTTTGAAATCAACCGCTACTGGGTGGTTGTTGCGTCACTAAAAGCATTAGCTGACGATGGAGAAATTGAGGCATCAGTGGTTCAAGAAGCAATTGTTAAGTTTGGTCTAGATCCAGAAAAGCCAAACCCAGTAACTTGCTAATAACCATTTAAATCTGTGCTTGGCTCACACTTTTTTGTGAGTCAGGCGATATATATTTTTGATGCGTCTTTATGACAAAGGAGATTTTTGTGAGCACAGAGATCATTCATGTACCGGATATTGGCGGTGCAGCCGATGTTGAAGTGATCGAGATTAATGTCCAAGTTGGCGACATGATCGAAATCGATCAAGCAATAATTGTGTTAGAAACAGATAAAGCCTCTATGGAAGTACCTGCTTCTGTTGCGGGTAAAGTGACCAGCATTGCTATCGCTGAAGGTGCGACAGTAAATGAAGGTGATGTGATTCTTGAAGTTGAAGTTGCTGGTGGTGAGGTTGCTGTCGAAGAGGCCGCACCTGCTCCAGTAGTAGAAGCCCCTGTTGTTGAAGCCGCGCCTGCTGCTGCGCCAACGGTATCAGCTGAAATCGCTGTTGCTGTGCCAGATATTGGTGGAGCGACTGATGTAGAAGTGATTGAAATTTGCGTCAGTGTCGGCGACGAAGTTGGTGAAGGCGACTCTATTGTTGTGCTTGAAACTGACAAAGCCTCTATGGATATTCCCGCGCCAGCGGCAGGTAAAGTGGTTAGCATGTCTATCAATGTTGGTGACACAGTCTCAGAAGGTAGTGCTATTTTAGTACTTGCTTCTCAAGCTGCAGCACCTGTTGCAGAAGCGGCTCCTGTTGTTGAAACACCTGTAGCAGCTGCGCCAGCACCTGTTGCTGCACCAGTGGTTACTGCTGGTGGCGTTGAAGTTGTGACTGTACCTGATATCGGTGGTGCTGAAGGCGTTGAAATTATTGAAATTTCAGTGGCTGTTGGCGATAACATTGAAGATGGCGACTCTATCCTTGTACTGGAAACAGATAAGGCTTCTATGGAAATTCCTGCCCCTAAAAATGGGACAGTGAAAGCCATTGTTGTGAGTGTTGGTGATAAGGTGTCAGAAGGCGATAAGCTGATGGACCTTGAAGTTGAAGGCTCTGTTGCTGCTACACCAGCTCCTGTTGCTGCGCCTGCGCCAGCAGCGGCTGCGGTATCTACCCCAGCGCCTGTGAAAACAGCCCCTGCTGCTGATACTTCGGCGGTATTGTCTGCTCCTTCAAAAAATGTTCATGCCGGTCCCGCTGTTCGCATGCTTGCGCGTGAACTAGGTGTTGATTTATCGCTTGTTCGTGCAACTGGCCCACGTGGTCGAATCACGAAAGAAGACTTAAATGCTTATGTGAAAGCGGCTGTACAAAAAGCGGTTTCTGCACCAGCGGCATCTTCAGCAACAGCGGTTGCAGGTGCGGGTATCCCACAAGTACCTGATGTTGACTTTAGCCAGTTTGGTGACGTTGAAATTGTGAAGATGAGCAAGATCCAAAAAATCACAGCTCAGAACATGTCACGTAACTGGTTAAACGTGCCACATGTCACACAGTTTGATAAAGCAGATATCACAGAACTTGAAGCTTTCCGTAAAGGCCTTAAAGGGGAAATGGAAAAACAGGGTGTTAAACTAACACCACTACCATTCCTAATTAAAGCGGCGGCACAAGCCTTGGTTGAAAATCCAGCATTTAATGTTTCTATGCGTGCAGATGGCGAAAGCTATGTACAAAAGAGCTATGTAAATATTGGTATCGCGGTTGATTCTCCAATTGGCCTTGTGGTACCTGTGTTACGTGATGCAGATAAGAAATCAGTTGTTCAAATTGCTAAAGAAGCAAATGTACTGATCAAAAAAGCCCTAGATAAGAAACTACTTCCAGCAGACATGCAAGGTGGTTGTTTCACTATTTCTAGCCTAGGTGCTATTGGTGGTACCGGCTTTACACCTATCGTAAACTGCCCAGAAGTGGGTATCTTAGGTGTTTCTAAAGCTGATGTTGAGCCGCGTTGGAATGGTAAAGAGTTTGAACCTCGTACCATGTTGCCACTATGTTTATCTTATGATCATAGAGCAGTAAACGGCGGTGATGCTGGTCGCTTCATGACTTATTTAAATTCAGTTCTAAGCGATTTACGTCGCATGGTGCTTTAATTTATCTAAGTTGAGTGATTCGGTTAGCCATTTTTAATGGCTAACAAAAAAACCGCACTTAATTTAAGTGCGGTTTTTTTTGTTCAGATTTTTAGCCTTCTTTAGTTCATTAGTGCTCTGGCTCAGCAATTTTTAATAATTGCTTGCCTTGGTTTTTACCGGTGAATATTCGCTGGAAAGCCTCGGGGGCATTTTCTAAGCCTTGTTGAATATCTTCTTGGAAAATAAGTTCACCCGCTTGAATCCAGCCTAATAAGGCTGAAATGGCTTCGTTCGCTCTGGGTAAAAAGTCCAAGACGATAAAGCCCTGCATAGTGCATCTTTGCACAATTAAGTTACTTGTGTTTTTCAGTGCATAGTTTTGACCTGAGTTATAACTGGATATGGCTCCACACAGAACAATGCGTGCATTAATTTTGATTTTCGCTAAGACGATATCTAGAATTTCACCCCCAACGTTATCAAAAAATACATCAATTCCCTTTGGACATAATTCACTTAAAGCCTGACTGATATTGTCATCTTTATAGTTAATCGCATGATCAAAGCCCGCAGCTTGGGTTAACCAGTCACACTTTTCTTTTGAGCCTGCAATACCAATGACTTTTGCGCCCTTTAGTTTGGCGACTTGCCCAGCAATCGACCCAGTTGCCCCAGCAGCCCCTGATACTAATACCGTATCGCCCGCTTTCACCTTACCGATTTCTGTCATGCCAAAATAGGCTGTAATCCCAGTGACACCTAATACGCTTAAAGGCATAGTTGCTGGGATGTTAGGAGGGATTTTTCGAGTTTGAATAATGCGCTCTTTGCCATCACTTATCGCGTAATCTTGCCAACCAAAGCCTCCTAAAACCTTATCACCGACTTGATAATCAGAGTGCTTAGACTCAATGACTTCAGAGACAGTCGTACCACGCATAATCTCGTTAATTTGAATGGCAGACACATATGAGTCCTTTTCATTCATCCAGACCCTTAAAGTAGGGTCAAAGGAAAGGTATAAATTACGGACAAGAAATTCACCGTCTTCAATGTCTCTGAGCTTACTTTGATCAAACTCAAAATGCTCTCTACCAACAAGGTCTGTTGGGCGTTTACTCATGCGCCATTGGCGATTCAGTGTCATAAGGATACTCCTTTAAAATTTTGTCTTGTCTAAACCGCTGTCATGCCGCCATCAACAACCAATTCCTGACCTGTCATGTAAGAGTTATTTTTGTCGCAGGCAAATAACATGACTTTTGCGACCTCATTTGGTTGAGCAACGCGCCTTAATGCGGATGCCTTACTGTATTTAGCCAGCACTTCTTCGCGGTTATCTAAGGTTTTAAGATGTTGCTCAACCATGTCTGTCATTGTGATATAAGGGCAAACACTGTTTACACGAATACCGGCTCTACCATATTCATGTGCCACAGATTTCGTTAAACCAATGACGGCATGTTTGCTCGCCGCATACGCCGACATGAAAGGCGCGCCAGAGATACCAGCGACCGATGACATATTACAAATGGCACCCCCGCCTTGTTTTATCATATGGGGGATCTGGTACTTCATGCATAGATAAACCCCTTTCACATTAATATCCATAACACGTTCAAAATCTCGCGTATCCATATCGGCGAGTGTGCTGTGTTTAGGGTCTATGCCAGCATTATTAATGGCGACATCGAGACGGCCAAAATGGGCGGCAGTGTTATCGATAAAAGATTGAACTTCTTGCTCATTACTCACATCACAAGGTTGGCTAAAAACCTCATAGCCTTGTTCAATTAACTCAGTGCCAAGGTCGTTTAAAGCCGCGACATTCAGGTCACATAAGGCGAGCTTTGCTCCTTGTTGCGCGAACTGTTTCGCGGCTTCTTTGCCTAATCCACCACTGGCACCTGTGATGAGAACAACTTGATCTTTAAAGTTCATCATTTTGCTTTCCTTGCTCTTATTGTTGGTTTTGAGATCGATTGTGAGTGATTCAATTAAAGGGTTAGGCCGCCATCAACGACGATGCATTCACCATTGGTATAACTACTGGCATCAGACACTAGGTATAAAACCGTCCCTGCCATTTCTTTGGGCTCAGCGTGACGGCCCATAGGAATTCCCTGAACCACACTTTTGTAAATGTCTTCATTAGTAAAAAGTGCACCCGCAAATTTTGTTTTAGTGAGACCAGGAAGTAGGGCGTTACAGCGTATGCCAAATTGCGCACACTCTTTGGCAAAGGCCTTGGTCATGTTAATCACAGCGGCTTTGGTGATTGAGTAAATGGCTTGACCAGGCCCTGGGTGAACGCCATTAACTGAAGCGGTATTGACTATGGCGCCGCCACCTTGTTTACGCATGAGCTTGCCCGCTTCAATCGACATAAAGAAGTAGCCACGAATATTTACATCAACCGTTTTGTTATAGGCAGCAAGGTCTGTGTCCAATATATGGCCAAAATAGGGATTAGTGGCCGCATTATTAATGAGAATATCGAGTGTATGATGCTTAGATTTCACATGTTCAAAAAGAGCGCTGATATCTTCCATATTGCCCACATTGCAAGCAAACGCTTCTGCGCTACCGCCAGCACTCAAGATCTCATCAGCGATGGCAAGACAGCCTTCTAACTTGCGACTAGAGACAATCACATGGGCACCTTGTTCAGCTAGCAACTTAGCAATCTCTTCACCTATGCCTCGGCTTGCCCCTGTGACTAATGCTACCTTGCCAGTTAAATCAAATAATTGGGTTGTCATATCTTCTCCTTTTGATGTCGTCTTTTTTCTTGCTAGGGGTTTAAGTTATGGGTTTAAGCTAGGGGTTAAATTATGGCGTTAAAATAAGTTTTCCGATTGATTGGCGATTAAATACCTTACTTAGCGCTTCTGGTGCTTGAGATAGAGGGTATACCTGATCGATGACCACTTTGACTTGGCCTTGTTCATACCAAGCTAATAGTTCCTGCATATTGACCATGAAATTAGCCGGCTCTTTTTGGGCGAAGCTACCCCAAAACACCCCGATGACAGAAAAGCCTTTAACAAGGGCTAAATTAACGGGGAATTCTGGAATCGAACCAGACGCAAAGCCGACAACAAGTAAACGACCATTCCATGCCATCGTGCGGGCGCAAGTTTGAAAGATGTCCCCACCGACAACCTCATACACCACGTCAACGCCTTTATTTGCGGTTAACGCTTTGATTTTATCTTTAAGGTCTGGGTCGCTACTTAGTAAAAGTTCATCTGCCCCTTGCTCTTTCGCCGCAAACAGTTTTTCTTGGCTTGAGCAAAGTGCAATGACCTTAGCACCCATTGCCTTTCCTATCTGAACCGCTGCCAGGCCTGTACCACCGGATGCGCCTGTAACAAGCAGTGTTTCACCTTTTTTAAGGTTTGCTCTTTGCTTTAGGCCATGATGTGCTGTTGCATGAGCTGTGATTAATCCTGCGCCTTGTTCAAAGCTGATGGTGTCAGGCAGGGGCAAAACCATACGAGAGTTGATGGCTACTTTTTGAGCATAACCGCCAGTCATGGTGAGTCCAATCACTCTTTGCCCCAACTTAAGGTGCTTCACCTTAGCGCCCAATTGACTAATTGTGCCGGTTACTTCACTGCCAGGAGAAAAAGGGTGCTCAGGTTTCATTTGGTATAAACCCTGAACGAGAAGGCCGTCAGGGAAGTTAATGCCACATGCTGCAACAACAATAATGATTTCGTACTCATTTGGGGTTGGGTCTGGGACCTCTTCATAGGTGAGGGCGTCTATTGGTGCAAACTCGTGACACATAATGGCTTTCATACTGGGGCTCCTGTTGTTTGTTTTTGTTTTGAATTAGCAATAGGAATTTCATTTTTAATAATACCAAGAGCAAGTAAAGCAAGAGGCTCAACCATGGCACCAACCTTGCCAGCCTGTTTACTTGATGCATTACCAGAAAGGGCGCGTTTAGCCACACCTTGAGCAATCGCTGCAAGGCGGAAAAAACTAAAGCAAAGATAGAAGTGCCAGTTATCAATTTTCTCTATGCCCATTCGCTGACAATAAAGGGCGACATATTCAGCTTCGCTTGGAATCCCAAGGGCCTTTGCATCCAAACCCATAAGGCCTGAAATGGCATTTTTATCAGGGTTAATAGGGAGCCTTAATTGCATACATTGATAAGCAAGGTCCGCGTAAGGGTGGCCTAACGTAGAAAGTTCCCAATCTAAAATAGCCTTGATACTTTTGTCTTCTGGGTTAAAAATCAGGTTATCTAATCTAAAATCCCCATGGCATAGGGCAATGCGCCCATCATCTTCAGGCAAGTTTTCTTCCAGCCATGTGATGAGTGTATTCATCGCTTTAATGGGCTTGATTTCACTTGCTTGATATTGGCTTTTCCAGCGACTGAGTTGTCTTTCGAAATAATTACCCGGTTTGCCATAATCACTTAAACCCGCACTGTGTACGTCCACCTTATGTAGTTTTGTGAGAGCGAGGTTCATAGCATCATACATGGCACTTCGGTCGGCTTTTTTCGCTATTTCGGGTAAGGCAGCATCCCAATAAATTTTCCCCTCACAATAGTCCATGAGATAAAACATACTGCCTATGATGTCTTTATCTACACAAAGGTGGTGAGCGATAGGGACAGCTACCTGTGTATTCTCTAACGCCTTTAATACACGAAATTCTCTATCAACAGCATGGGCTGACTTTAATAGGTTGCCAAAGGGCTGACGTCTTAAAACATAAGCGCCAGATTGTGCGATGACTTTATAAGTAGGGTTAGATTGACCCCCTTCGAACTTGGTTAAGCTAATTGGACCTTTGAATCCTGTGATATTTGATTCTAGGTACTGAGTTAAGCGTTTCTCATCTAGGTTGTTATCTAGAGCATCATTGTTCGCCATGATTAATCCTTATTCGCTAGGGCTTGCTGGGCAAGGTTGCGCCCAAGTTGCATCATGTGGACTTGATCTGGCCCATCAGCAAGGCGTAAGCAACGTTGGCCTGCATACATATGGGCAAGGAAGTGATCTTGTCCGACACCTGCTGCACCATGTAGTTGAATGGCTCTGTCGATAACGGCTAGGGCCATATTTGGGGCGACTATTTTGATCATGGAAATCAAATCTTTTGCTGCTTTGTTGCCGACAGTGTCCATCTTTTGCGCTGCTTTTAAGGTCAGTAGTCTTACTTGCTCTATTTCACAGGCAGACTTGGCAATGTCTTCACGCACAGATTGTTGCTTGGATAAAGGCTTTCCAAACGCCACGCGCTCATTGGCTCTTTTGCACATAAGATCTAGCGCTCTTTGTGCTGCGCCTACTGAGCGCATGCAATGGTGAATCCGACCAGGTCCTAGTCGACCTTGGGCAATCTCAAAACCGCGGCCTTCCCCTAAAATAAGGTTCTCTACGGGAACGCGAACATTGTTGAAAATGATTTCAGCATGACCTTCTGGCGCATCGTCATAACCAAAGACCTTCATGGGTCTTACGATAGTGACACCTGGGGTGTTGGTGGGCACCAGTATCTGAGACTGCTGTTGATGTCGGTTAGGGTTATCAGGATCTGTCTTTCCCATCACTATTAATAACTCACAAGAATCACGACAGGCGCCACTGATATAAAACTTGCGGCCATTAATTAGATAGTCATTACCCTCTCGTAAAATTCGGGTTTCGATATTGGTCGCATCTGAGGACGCAACGTCAGGCTCAGTCATGGCAAAAGCTGAGCGAATATCGCCCGCTAATAAAGGCGTTAACCATTGTTCTTTTTGAGCTTCGTTGCCGTATTTTGCGAGTACTTCCATATTGCCTGTATCAGGTGCTGCACAGTTAAATACTTCAGGCGCCCACATGACTTTGCCCATTTCTTCCGCTAACGGAGCATATTCTAGATTGGTTAATCCAGGGCTATAGCTGCCATAACTTTGCGGGAGAAAAAGGTTCCAGAGCCCTTGGGCTTTCGCTTTGCTTTTTAGTGCTTGTAATATTGCTGGTGTCTGCCATGGGCTTTCACTCACTTCTTGATGAAATCGAGCATCATTAGGGTAGATATGCTCATCCATAAAGTCTTTCACTTCTTGTAAGAGTGTTTGTACTTTAGGACTGTATTCAAAATCCATGGTCATCTCCTTATTGAAAATTGAGCAAACTAACTGAAGCTGCGTAAGGTTTTTTGTTTGGGGGCGTCTAGGTGTGAAGTACTATTAAAGCTGTCTAAGCGAATACTGTCTTGCTGACATATACATTGAGTTATGGCTGTATTCTGAATGCTTAAATTAAGCTCAATGCAATTTTTTGTCGGTATGTTTAAAATTTGGCTTACGATCTGTGCAATCGGGCCGCCAGAGGTAAAAATCAAGGTGTCTGATTGGCTGAAGTCTGATTGAAGCTTTAGTAACCCCTTATGAATTCTTTGTTGAAATTGAGCCCAGCTTTCGTCTAATTCATTAAACTTGCCATGGCTAAGCGGATCATGGCTAACCGAATTATGGCTAAGTTCATCTTGGCTCCAGCTGGTAAGGCTGTCTTTGAGTAGGCGTATTAGATCTTTATTTGAATAAGCCTCTTGCTTTTTGGCAGGGTGACACTTTAGATAAGCTTTGATAATGGCTTCAAAGTTATATTCATTAAACTCCTTGAGATAAGTGATAGGTAAATCTGAATCTGAATCTTGAGTGTGATAGCCGGATAAAAAATGTTGTGCGCTTTGCTTATGACGAACCTGAGTGCCACAGATGATCTGATCAAAGCTTATTTCATTCACTTTAAAATACTCCCCTAGAAGGCGGGCTTGAGTCATGCCGAGTTCTGATAGCGCATCATAATTTTTGCTCCCATGCTAGCTTGTCCATGGCGTATGAAATACAAACGTCCCATTCATTTATCCTTATTCACCCATTAGAGCCTGATTGAAAGTGCTTAGAAAATTAGCATAAGCCCCTGACTATTATTTTAAAAATTTATTATATGAATAAAGTAAAATACACAATGGTTATAATGCTGTGGCATTATTGGGTGTGAATAACCTAAATAATGACTCTTTTTAAGGCAGGTTAAGGACAAGCGATGCGTTTGAATAAAGTGGATTTGAACCTTTTTGTGGTGTTTGATGCTATCTATATGCAAGGAAATTTAACGCGAGCGGCTGAGGTTTTGTGTATTACTCAACCCGCTGTGAGTAATGCCTTATCAAGGCTGAGACTGATTTATGATGATGCTTTATTTGTAAGAACAGGTAAGGGAATGGTGCCTACGCCATTGGCTGAAAATATCGTAGCGGGTATACAAAGTGCGTTACAGCTTATGGCAACCAGTCTACAAGAAGGCCAAATCTTTGAACCTTTGCAAACGGAGAAAACCTTTCGTTTAAGTATGAATGATATGGCTGAAGCCATGATAATGCCTAAACTCTTAACCCTTTTACAAGAACTGGCCCCCAAAGCCGGTATTGAGTGTTGTTATGTACCAAGAGAAGAGATTGAAAGAGAGCTTGCGGCCGGGAGCTTAGACATTGCACTAGATGCGCCCTTTGTATCTGTTGGGCAAATGCAAACTCAAGCACTTCTCAAACAAAGGTATGCTTGTGCTGTCAGGCGAGACCACCCAAAGGTTGGCGATACTATTAGTTTAGATGAGTACCTTGCTTTAGATCATATACAGGTATCTTCAAGGCGAAAAGGTCGTGGTTATGAGGATATAGGTTTAAACCGTTTAGGGCGTCAACGTAAAATAAAGATGCGAGTTCAACATTATCAAGTTGCCCCTTTATTGGTGGCTCAGACGGATATGGCGCTGACGGTTCCCATTAGTATGGCGCAAAACTACGACCTTAAAATTTTAGAGTTGCCTTATTCTCTACCCGCCCTTGATTGGAATATTTATTGGCATAAAAGTGCTGATCAGGACCAAGCAAATCTATGGTTAAGGGCGTTAATTTTAGGGCTTGCGCTTTAAAGCCATTAGGTAAATAGGCTTTAAAGCTCGCTAAGTCTTGTATTGGCTAGCCTCTGAATTAGCAAGACTCTGTATTAATTAGCCCCTGTATTAACGAGGCTTTATTAGCCCGCGGTTAGGTGATCCAACATGGCTTTGATTGCACGCATCTGAATCGATTTTTTTGTGTAGTAAGTATAAGGAGGCAAACTATTATTGGTGTAGCCCCAGAAGTCCCAGCAACCTTTTGGGTTATAAGGAATGAAAGAGGACTTGTCCACCTGAGGAAAAAGCACAATGAGTTGGTTCGCTTCAGCCACCTCTAAATAGCCTGTGTCTGTTACATACTTTTCTTTTAAACTTTGAATACCTTGTTCACAACCATGCAAAGCCACATGGACACGGCACTCAGTTGCATCTTGTTGGCAATCCGTTGGGATATAAACATAAGCTTCAGGGTTCATGCTGCTGATATTAAATCGGTACTCAGGTACAAAGGGCTTTTGTTCAAACTTCATCAGGTTTTCTGTTTTATAGGGTGTGGATTCGTCTAAATTGCCATATATTTTTTCGAGTAGAATCCTTGCTTGGCGGTATTGGCAATCATTGATAAAAGGGGGTTGGCTGAGCGGGCAATCTAAGTTTTCTTCTTGATTAGTAATAAAAGCATGTCCCGCGTCTAATTGATTGTCATATAAGATCTGCTCATCTGATATACCTAATACTTGATAAAAGGATTTTGCACTGTCTACAACGGGTGTCAGCACGGTTTTATCTTGCTTGCCAGAAAATAGGTAGACTCTGTCATCTAATACATTATCTAACTTATCAATGTCCCCAGCGTCTTCTGCTTTTTTTGCCAGTTTATAGATTTCATCCACATCAGGGAAAGGGGCACCAAGGTAAGGGCAGGGTAAACCTTTTAAGCAAGTGCAGGTACTGGTTGCGGTTGAAAGTGGATTAGCGTTAAGGGGATTACTCGCTGCACATTGCCAAGGCCCACCTGCGACCGCAGCGACACCCACTAAATCTTGAGAGAAGGCTATATGGTATTGTGTCGCCATAAAGGCACCTGAAGATAAACCCGAAATGGAGCTTTGGTTTTTGATTGCATTTAGCTTAGGTAACTCATCACTGGCAAAGCTTAGTGAGCTTAAGGTGATTAGGGTTAAAGCGAGAGAGGCCGCAACCAATCGTTTAAACATTCTCATAAACCGTCCTTGTTATCATTCCTATCTTTTTTGGGAAATTGCTTGCGTCATGCAATATTCAATTTTACTAATATTGACTGTAGAAGTGTTATAAGACATTTTGGTGAAATTATGGGGTACAGACCCTTTGTCTTGCTTGATATCAAGTATTTTCAATTAGGGTGGCATTTGACGCTAAAACAGCTAAGGGTGTTTTTATGCGTTAAAATTGATGCGATTCAAAAGCCCAAGTTGTTAGTGATAGTGTTACACTTGCCGCGTTTTTAATAGGTCAGTTAGGTTAAGTTGATATCATGAGTTTTACATCTTTGGGTTTGCATTCTTTTTTATTGGAGCAGGTTGAATTATTGGGTTATCAAACCCCAACACCGATTCAACTTGAGGCTATTCCCGCTGTGCTTGCCAATAAAGATGTCATGGCAGGCGCACAAACAGGAACAGGTAAAACCGCCGCTTTTGCCTTGCCTCTTTTACATAGATTGTTTGAAGCTCACCAAATAGAAAACCCTGAGCCTAATAACCAAGTATCTGTACTTGTTTTGACGCCGACTCGTGAACTTGCCCAACAAGTGTATAAAAGCTTTTGTGATTATGGCCAAGCATTACCTTTAAGAAGTGTTGTTGCCTACGGTGGCGCCAGTATTAATCCGCAAATAGATGAGATTAGGCAAGGTGTTGATGTGCTTGTAGCAACCCCTGGGCGTTTACTTGAGCTTGTCATGAAAGATTTGGTTGATGTGAGCCAACTAAAGACTTTGGTGTTAGATGAGGCGGATCGCATGCTGGATATGGGCTTTATCATAGATATCCAACGTATTTTAAAGCGCCTCCCTCAACAAAAACAGACGCTTTTCTTCTCCGCTACCTTTGATGATGCCATTTTCAAATTAAGCAAAACCTTACTGCAAGATCCTGTATTAATTGAAGTTGATCAAAGAAATACCAGTGCAGAGCAAGTGGAGCAGATTTTCTATGCGGTTGATAAGGAGAAAAAAAGCGGCTTAATTTCTTATCTGATAGGTTCAAAGAACTGGCAACAGGTCCTGATCTTCACTCGCACTAAAGAAGGGGCGGATCGTCTTGCAAAAGAAATGAAAAAAGATGGTATCGAAACCCAGGCAATTCATGGGGATAAATCTCAAGGTGCGAGAGATAGAGTGCTTGCTGCCTTTAAAGCGGGTGAATTAAGAGCCTTAGTTGCCACCGATGTGGCTGCTCGTGGATTAGATATTGAAGCTTTATCCTATGTGATTAACCATGAACTGCCTTATAACGCTGAAGATTATATTCACCGTATCGGGCGAACAGGTCGTGCTGGGCAATCCGGACTGGCCGTGAGTTTACTCAGTGAAAAAGAAAATTACTTATTGAAAGACATAGAAAAACTTCTGGATACACCTTTGGCTTCTCAATGGTACCCAGGTTTTGAGCCTGACCTTGATAAGCCTGAATCTAAGTCAAATAAAAGGCCTTTATCTAATAAGGAAAAACGTAACCAAGCCTTGGGTATTAAACCGAAAGCTAAAAATAAACGCCCTAGAAGGCGCTAGTTTTCACCTTATGATGATAAATTTCCTAGGGCGTTTTCAATCTGAGTAATCGCCATTTGCACTGCGATCGGTGTGATACCTTGATAAGGGTGTAAAGCGTAAATCGGGTTATCAGCTAATTCAAACTCTTCCAATACTGGCATAAGTGTCTTGATGTGTTTACGACAAATGAAGTCAGGCACTATGCCGATACCAAAACCTTGTTCAATTAACTCAATACAAGATTGCAGGTTATTTGCTTTATGAGTTTGATGAAACGTAAGGTGCTGCTTTTTTTGACTTATCTTAGAAGAAAGCTCATGTGTAATTTCTTTACCTTGCCATGAGTTAGCAATGTAAGGTGCTCGCTCTATTGTCTCTGGTATAGACTTGTTGGCGCTAAAACTAGCTTCAGATGAGCCCTTTAAAGCAATGCCGTCTAAAGTTGGAAATAGTCTTGATTGACATACTTGGTCACGAAAGCTGCCAAGGCGCTTTTGCTTTAAGTTACTCGCATCTGACAGGCCAATCCGTATGGTTAAATCGATATCTTCTTGCATCAAATCTTGGTGAGTATCACTACTTATAAGTTCTAAATTGAGCTTTGTATTCCCTCTAAACGCTTGGGCTAATGCCGGAATAATCAAGGTATTCATTAATGCGTGGGGGGCACTGATTTTTAATTTACCTTTTGGCTCCTCTTGCGCTTCTTTCGCTTGTAGCCAAGCTGATTCGGTTATCTTATTTAACTCACAACAATCTTGATAAAAGGCTTCTCCCGCTGAAGTTAAGTACTGCTTTCGAGTGCTGCGCTTTAATAAGGTTACCCCTAACTCTTGTTCTAAACGTTTAAGCTGGTGGCTAACAACAGACTTAGACACGTCAAGTTTTTCTGCCGCTTTAGTGATACTACCTGCTGACACAATGTGCATAAAAAGGGTCATGTATTTAGCTTTATTCATATTTATATTGTTCTATTAAAGTTGACAGTTATTTCTAATTTTTCTGTTTTTTGATGTTAATGGCAAGGGTAAAGTGTCTAAAAACACATAACAGAGGTAAAAAAATGACGGATTCTAAAGTGTTAGAGACATGTAAAGCAGGTATCGCAGCTTGGCAAATTGCGTTTAATAATCAAGACGCAGCGGGATGTGCGGCTCAGTATTGTGAGGGGGCTACAATGGAAGCTCGCCCTATGGGGACTTTCACGGGGCGTTCTGAGATTCAAGCATTTTGGCAAAACATCATGGACCAAGGATTTAAAGATGTGGATTATTCAGATGTAAACTGGGTAGCAGAAGGGGATGACGGTTATATTTTAAGCTCAAACTGGACAATGAATAAAGCTTTCGGTGCAGTACATAGGGAGCATTGGCAGATACAAGAAGACGGAAAAGCCAGACTGGTGAGTGATGTATTTGAAATTTTAGGTGAGCGTTAATCGCTAAGTTTTGACATAAAAAGACCCCCAGTAATTGGATATCCAACTATTGGGGGTCAGTTAATAGTCGGCTTTATTATTTTTAAGTGGGTCTTAATCTCTGCCCTGGGTTAATTAATTTAAGTATTAAGAACAGAAATTGAGACGTTTAAAACACTTGGCTTATCTTACTTGTGTGTTTGCTAATATAAAGTGTAAATTAACATGAATTAACCTAATGGTATCAATGTATTACATTAGAATTATTGATCATAAAAACGCTTTATGAGATGGTTGAAAATTAGACAAAATCTTGTTTAATTTGACTAAGTAGAGCCTTGTACGTTTGATTATTTTCTAATTAGTTGCGAGGTGATTTACTCTGCATTTTTCAAGCGCAGGCATTCTTACCTTAGCGGCTATCAATGCCATGTTTGTTTCATTGGATATTGGAGTGTTTTAAATGGATTTTTCATTACAACAGTTGTCCCTCGTTGAACTTGCCACTTTATTTCCTCAAAGAGATGTGTCGCAAAGCCAGTACACCTTTGCTGAAGATGCTTTACCACCTAATCATGTCTTTTCAAGATCGGTTTCTTTAAGTGAACAGGGCAAGGCCTTATTTTGGTCTATGCCTTATTTAATGAAAGACGATACGGGTTGTGTTATCGGCGCCTGTGGTTTTAACTCAGAGCCGGAAGGCGGTGAAGTGGATATTAGTTGCCATGTTTCCCCTTCATATCAAAACCTTGGGGTAGCAGAGGAAGCCGTGAAACAACTTTTAGAGCGTGCCTTTTCCTATGCCGCACAAGCAGGAAATGAGCTTAATAAAATTCTTGCTCTTATCCCCTCTGATAATATTGCTTCTAAGAAAGTTGCTCAAAAAATTGGTTTTGTATTGGCTTATGATGAAGGCAAGCAAACAGAAAATGCGATGGCGGGTTTAGAAAAGTGGTGTTATTACCGACATTAATCGTTAGACACATTCATTAATATAAAAGGAGCCTGCAGATGCTGGCTCCTTTTTTTATGGAAATGAAACAGCTTATATTGGAAAATCATATAAGCTCAATTGGTAATATCAATATTCTTTTTTGGAATAAGTGTCGAGGTTTTGCTTTTATCTATGTTAGTTTAATTGCTTAAAGCAACTTCCAGAATGGAAGCTGGGATGAATTTAAACCGATAGAAGATTGCCATGTTATACCTAGATAAACTGCCTTTGGCCCACTGGCTAAAGTCATATCAAAAACAAGACTTTATCAGTGATTTTATTGCTGGCCTTATTGCAACTATCATTATGGTGCCACAAGGTATGGCTTATGCTTTGCTGGCAGGTGTTCCCGCTGAATATGGTTTGTATTGCGCTATTTTACCGTCTTTTTTCTATGCCATTTTAGGTAGCAGTCGCAGCTTATCTGTTGGCCCCGCAGCCCTTATTTCTATCATGATTGCCTCAAGTGTTGGAACATTAGCACCTGCTAATGACATGGAGTACTTAAAATATGCCGTTAATATTGCGTTTCTTGTCGGCGCATTTTTATTGCTAATGCGTTTGCTGCGTTTAGGGAGTATGACAAATTTTATTAGTTTACCTGTGATTAGTGGCTTTACTAGTGCGTCAGCCATCATCATTTTAACCAGTCAGTTAAAGCATATGTTGGGCATTTCAGTACCGGCTGGATTGAGCTTTGGCGAAACGTTGCTGGTTCTATTTGAACAAATTGATTTTATTAATTACACCACGTTAATGATCGGCTTAGGGGCTTGTATTGGACTTTGGTATTTTAAGAACTTTTTTCCACGTCATATAAAAATACTGTCGCTAAACCCTCTATTTGAGCAGGCCTTGGCTAAGGCTGGCCCAATGTTTATTGTTCTCATCTCAGCCTATATTGTTTTTATTGCGCAGCTTAATGATGTGAACCAAGTGAGTGTGGTTGGTGCTATCCCTGAGGGCTTTCCTACTCTTCAAGCTTGGCAATTAGACGTCAGCTTATGGCGAGAACTGGCCTTACAGTCACTTTTGATTGCTTTAATGTGTTTTGTCACCAGTATCAGTGTGGGTACTAAGCTTGCCAGTAAGCGAAAAGAGCGCATCAATGCCAATCAAGAGCTACTGGCGCTAGGTATGGCAAATTTAGTGGCGGCACTAAGTGGCACCTTTGCGCTTGCGGCCAGCATGAGTCGTTCGGCGGTTAATCATAGTGCAGGTGCAAAAACAACCCTTGCCAGTATCGTGTGTGCGCTAGGTGTATTAATTACCTTGTTATTTTTGACGCCTTTCTTTTACTTCTTACCCTTAGCTGTATTAGGCGCCATTGTCGTGATGTCAGTAGCCTCTATGATAGAAATTGAGCAAGTGAAACGTTGTTGGCGGATAAATCGAACCGATGCTTATAGCTTGATCGCGACCTTCTTTACCGTGTTGATTTTTGGGATAGAGGTTGGCATTAGTGTGGGTATTATTGGTTCCGTTATGTTAGTGGTTTACCGAGCAAGTCACCCTCATATTGCGGTGGTTGGACGTGTCGGTAACAGTGAGCATTTTAGAAACATTAAGCGTCACCAAGTTCAAACAGAGCAGGGTATTTTGGCAATAAGGGTGGATGAAAGCATTTACTTTTCTAATGTTCAATGTATCGAAGATTTCATTTTATCTAAAACAAAGGATGCTGCGATAAAGCATATTGTCCTTATTTTTAGTTCGGTAAGTTTTATTGATACGACGGCTTTAGATGCCTTTGAAGCAATGAAGGTAAAATTAGATGAATTGGGTATTAACTTGCACTTAGCAGAGGTAAAAGGGCCTGTTATGGATCAGCTAGAGCAAACAAGTTTTATTGAACAATTAAAGCCAGGAAAAATATTCTTTACAACGGATGATGCTTTTAAAGCACTTTCTTGAATATCACAGCTTGAATATCACAGCTTAAATATCACAACTTGAATATCACAACTTGAATATCACAGCTTAAATATCAGGCATTGAATTATCAGCCTAACATCTTATAAAAATAGGTTTGCTTAGGTTCCCTAGGTGACAAACTAGATTTCATTCCGGCGATAAGGAAAAGGCATCAGTTAGGGCTATACTAGTAAGGAGTGACCTAAATATAGGTTCCAAGCTAGAGGCTTCAGAGTAGGTAGAAGAAGCCGAAATGTTTTGCGCATGAGATTGGATGAATCGTTAGCATTGCGAAACGTCATTGTAAACCAAAAAGGTGTCAATGGATGCCCAGCCCTCAAGTAAATTTATATTTAGAACAGCTAAATCGATTACTTAATTTTCAAGGCATTAGCTGGTGGTTAATCGATGTTCAAAATGAGCCTGATTATTTCTATTGTAATCAAACAATGACCCAGGCATTTTCATTAGATGCTAGCTTGGAGAAGCACTCGGTGAGTCATACCTGCCCGATTGCCGGTGACTTTCTAAAAAATGTTGAATTAAAATCTGACAAACAAGCAAAATTAATTTGTACTGAATATAGAAAGTTACTGAGTCAAGACATTGACGAATATAACAATCAATTTCCCTATTACAATCAAGAGCATAAAAAGAATTATCATTATAAAAGTCGAGCCCGTGTGTTGGCTTGTGACTATGATGGGTGCGTGTCTCTTATTTTTGGTGTGATTGAAGATATTAGTGAATGGGAAGCTCAGCGTTTAAAGATTGAGCAGCAAAAACGTAAGTTTAAAAAATTAAGTGAAAAAGACCCTGTCACCAATTTATATAACCGTCGTTATTTTATGACGGTTTTTAAACAAGGCTTTTATCAAGCACAGAGAGACCAAAAATCGATTGCTATTTTGATGCTAGATACAGATAACTTTAAGCGTTTTAACGATTATTATGGCCACCTTAAGGGGAATGATTGCCTTAAATTGATTGCAAAATCGATTGCCTCTGTTTTTAACCGAAAAACCGACATTGTTGCTCGCTTTGGTGGCGATGAATTTATTATTTGTGTCACAGGTGTGAAGGCTGACATGCTTGAAAAAATGGCATTTAAGCTTAGGGAAAAAATATTTAGCGAGAAAGCACTGCAACCGGATGAGCCTAGTTTACCTAGAATAAGCCTGAGTATTGGCGCTTACATTGGTGTTCCCCAAGCTTGTGAGACACAAGCTGAAGCTTATATTAAGTATGCTGATGATAATTTATATAAGGCAAAGCATCAGGGGAAAAATCGGATTGAAATTAGCCAAGGTAAAATTTTAAGTTTATTTGATAAAATGACTAAATAGAGTGGCCTTAATGATGGTTAGATTGGGTCGCTATTGATCATTAAAAGCAGAGATAAATTTGCTTTATCCCTGCCTTTAATTGTTAAAGCTCTTTAATGGCTCTGCCAATGCCATCTAAGGTTAGAGGAAACATTTTATCTTTCATTAACTCTTTCATCATGCCAATAGAATAATGATAGGGCCAATGCTCTTCAAGCTGAGGATTGAGCCAAACAACCTTGTCAAAATGATTGGTTATTTTATTGATCCAGCTTGAACCCGCTTCTGCATTCCAATGCTCAACACTGCCCCCAGGCGCTGCGATTTCGTATGGTCCCATGGTGGCATC
The DNA here is from genome assembly GCF_000153025.1 of Marinomonas sp. MED121. GTDB lineage: Bacteria > Pseudomonadota > Gammaproteobacteria > Pseudomonadales > Marinomonadaceae > Marinomonas. The sequence continues at coordinate 253,645 of NZ_CH672430.1, read as the reverse complement.
ACCAACAAAGATAACCTTGTAATCACGACCAAAGCGATTAATTAGTCCCATGGTATCGATTGATTCACTGCGTCGTCTAATGTTGTTTTCCCATACTTGTTCATATAAACAGTTATGAAAATAAAAAAACGAAAGGTGTTTAAACTCACTATGTGCCGCACTAAAAAGCTCTTCACAGGTTTGAATGTGGTCGTCCATGGAGCCGCCGATATCAAAAAACATCAATACTTTTACCGCATTGTGCCTTTCTGGCTCCATGTGCACATCTAGCATACCGCCTTGCTTTGCTGTTGCACTTATCGTGTTATTTAAATCTAACTTTTCGCTTGCGCCTGTTCTTGCGAAACGACGCAGTTTTTTCAACGCTAGCTTCATGGTTCGGCTAGTGATTTCAACATTTACATCAAGATTACGGTATTGCCTTTGTTGCCAAACCTTGACGGCTTTTCTTTGCCTAGGTTGGTCTTCTCCAATACGCACCCCTTCAGGGTTATAACCACCAGAACCAAAGGGAGAAGTGCCTCCTGTTCCTATCCATTTACTGCCACCGGCATGACGTTTCTTTTGTTCTTCAAAACGCTTTTTTAAGGTTTCCATCAACTTATCTAAGCCGCCCATGGCTTCAATCTGGGCTTTTTCCTCTGCGCTTAGGCTTTTTTCAAAGTCTTTTCTTAGCCAATCTTCAGGAATTTGGTAAGCCTCTTTTAATGCTGATAGTAAATCTAGATCTTGAATACCACTAAAGTAATCAGCGAAGGCCTTATCAAATTTATCGTATTGGGTTTCATCCTTTACTAAAGTTGTTCTTGCTAAGAAGTAAAAGTCATCTAGATCAGCAAAAATAACCTGTTTTTTTAGCGCGTTTATCAGGTCTAATAATTCACGAATACTGGTTTTTAGCTTGTATTTTCGCAGCGTCATAAAGAATTCAATTAGCATAGTACTGCTCCTTTCATTCTGTCATGATTAACGTCGTTTACTCATAAAAGCCAGTTTCTGTAACAGGCTGACATCTTGCTCATTTTTAAGTAATGCACCAAAGAGAGGAACAAGCCCACCTTTGTTAGATTTGTCTCTTAATATGTCAGGGTCTATATCTTCAACAATAAGGAGCTTTAACCAGTCAAGCAGTTCGCTAGTAGACGGTTTTTTCTTTAATCCTGGTTGCTCTCTTAATTGAAAAAATACTTCTAATGCTGTGGTTAATAAATCTTGTTTAATATGGGGGTGATGCACTTCGATAATTTGCTGCATCTCATCTTGATTTGGAAAGTCGATATAATGAAAGAAACAGCGTCTTAAAAAGGCGTCTGGCAACTCTTTTTCATTATTAGAAGTAATGATGACAATAGGTCTTTGTTTTGCTACCACTCTTTCTTGGGTTTCATAGACATGAAATTCCATTTTATCGAGCTCAAGGAGTAGGTCATTTGGAAACTCGATATCTGCTTTGTCGATTTCATCAATCAAAAGGACAGGCCTCACATCAGCATCAAATGACTGCCACATCTTACCTTTGACAATATAGTTGGCGATATCATGCACTTTCTCATCACCTAATTGGCTATCCCTAAGGCGTGAAACCGCATCATATTCATACAAGCCTTGTTGTGCTTTGGTTGTGGACTTTATGTGCCATTGAATGAGCTCTGTTCCAAGGGAATCTGCCAGCTCCTGGGCTAGCATGGTTTTACCTGTTCCTGGTTCACCTTTAATTAGCAGTGGTTTTTCTAATAGCATGGCCGCATGGACTGCAAGTTTTAACGAATCACTGGCGACGTAATTTTCAGTTCCTTCAAATTTCACACTTTGCCCCTAAATGATAATGAAAGCGATGTTTGTGGGTGGCAAAAAGCCTTTTTCAAATCATCCCATAAAACTTAAGAAATACCAATTGTGTGAGTTTAATGTTCACTATTATTTGTTTTAGTTATTTGAAGGTGAGGTATTGGGCTTTGTTAAGCTAAAATGTGTAAGAATTGAGATTAGAAATTGGAACGACTGGTCAAGTTATGTATTTGTTACTGTTTCTTTTTTATAATAGCTGGATATTAAGTGATGTAAGACTTACTTGATTTCTCTTAGTTTTAAATTACCTTTCGCTTATATTTCAAGCAAACCCAGACATTTTGTTCTGGGTTTTTTTATGCCTAAAATTTGCGCAATCATGACGCCTTTTTATTTTTAATATTCGCTTTTTCTAATTTAATTGCCAATGACTGAGTTTGTGGATTTTATGATAGATATTTAAGGGGGATATCCTATTAAAGGTTTATAAATGATAAACTTAAGGTGAGTTGTTCAAGTAATTTTCACTAAACTAGCTTGATTTGATTACTTTTTTTCCATTGGCTTAACATCTGCTTCAAGTAAATGATAAGTGGATTGGCCCAAATTCAGAGAATAAGTTTTAAAAAGTTAATAGGTATTAAATTGCATATTCGTTGGAATTGAAATGGACATCTTGTTTAGCACTTTTAGGTTATCAAGGAACATTCGGTGACGCTAAAAGAACAATTGCACTGGGGTAATTTTATAATACTTTCAAGTGCAACATATAATTATAATTAATAGGAAGCCAACAAAATGAAGCTGAAAGAAACCAGCAATGGTAGAGCAGAATATAGTACGGCGTATAAAGTAGGTCAGGATAATGTGCAAGTGATGGGGTTGGACTTTCTTAACCCTGTATTCATGAGCAGTGCGTTTATTATTTTTGCATTTATTTTAGGTACCATTTTATTTCCCGCTGATGCGAAGGAAATATTAGTCGGTGCAAGAGGGTGGTCGATCAATAATTTTGATTGGCTGTTTATGATAAGTGGTAATATTTTTGTATTATTTTGCTTAGCCTTAATTGTTTTGCCTGTGAGCAAAATCCGTCTAGGTGGAACTGAGGCTAAACCTGAGCATTCCACTCTCACTTGGTTCTCTATGCTGTTTGCAGCAGGTATGGGTATCGGTTTGATGTTTTGGAGTGTGGCTGAGCCAGTCGCTTATTATACTGGCTGGTACGGTACTCCTTTAAATGTGGAAGCTAGAACCCCTGGTGGTGAGCAACTTGCTATGGGGGCAACCATGTTCCACTGGGGTTTACACCCGTGGGCAATCTATGGTGTTGTTGCCTTGTCGTTAGCATTCTTTGCTTACAATAAGGGGTTACCCTTAACCATACGTTCTGCTTTTTATCCGCTTTTAGGCGAGAAAGTGTGGGGTGTTATTGGTCATTTCATCGATGTGTTGGCCGTTATTGCAACCATTTTTGGTTTGGCAACCTCTTTGGGCTTAGGTGCTCAGCAAGCAACCAGTGGTCTTAACTTCTTATTTGATATTCCCAATACGTTAACGACGCAAATTATTGTTATTTTAGTGGTAACTGCAGTGGCTATTATCTCTGTAGCGCGAGGCCTAGAAGGCGGTGTGAAACTACTGAGTAACATTAATATCATGATTGCGGCTGCGTTAGCTTTGTTTGTCTTAGTCGTGGCAAACACGGGGGCAATTTTTGGCTCTATGGGGACTATCTTCCTAGGCTATGTTGAAAACATCATCCCACTGAGTAACTGGATGGGTCGTGAAGATAGCACCTTCTTCCATGGTTGGACTGTGTTCTATTGGGCTTGGTGGGTATCTTGGGCACCATTTGTCGGTATGTTTATCGCGCGAGTTTCTCGCGGTCGTACTGTGCGTGAGTTCTTGGTTGCTGTATTACTCGTACCTACCTTTGTTTCCTTAATTTGGATGGCAATCTTTGGTGGTTCAGCGATCGATCAAGTTAATAATGGTGTGGGTGAGCTGGCTAATGGTATTTCAGATGCTTCTTTAGCTATGTTCCAAATGTTTGATCACCTTCCGCTTACTGGTTTGATCTCATTTGTTGGTATCGTATTAGTACTTGTTTTCTTCGTGACATCATCTGACTCTGGTTCTCTGGTTATCGATGGTATTACGGCAGGGGGCAAAACAGATGCACCTATGATCCAACGCGTATTTTGGGCTGTGTTAGAAGGTATTATTGCCATTGCACTATTGATTGGTGGGGGTTCAGAAGCGCTTTCTGCTATTCAAGCCGCTGCTATCACCATAGGCCTACCTTTCTCTGTCTTGATGTTGATTATGTGTGTGAGCTTATACAAAGGGCTACAAAGCGATTTACATCTGGTTAAGTAATAGGTTTTAAATAAATGTTGCTCTAATAAAGCGATGTATGGTGACATACATCGCTTTATTTTTTGAACACAACTATTTTTAATGCTGGAAATGGATAGGTGGTAAATCCTATGATGGAAGTTGAATTGACAGAAATGTTGGATGCTTTGACCCAGTATCTCCCATTTAGTGAAATGCAAGAACCTAAGCTGATTGAGCAAATGGTGCATGAAATTGAGATTCAATATGTGCGCAACGGCGAGTCCATTATTGTGCCCAATACCATTAATGAATATTTATACTTTATTCGAAGTGGTGCCGTAGAGGTATTATCCACTAAGGATCAGCTATTAAGGCGAATGGAAGAGGGTGAGCTGTTCGGTTATTTATCCCTATTACGTGATGGTAAGGTCACCCAAGAAATAAAAGCCATTGAAGATTGTCTTTTGTATTTAATTCCCGCTTCTTGGTTTAAGAAATTTTATGTTGAGAATGATGTCTTCTCTGATTTTTTTGAGCTGATCCGAGAGAATCGTTTGCGCAGCGCCCTTGATGCACAGACTCAAAACTCAAGCCAAGATGTTTCTCTCATGACCTGTCCGGTGAAAAGCTTGTTAAGGCGTCCACCTATTAGTATTGAAGAGGATGTCAGTATTCAGCAAGCTGCCCAGCGCATGGCGGATAAACGTGTTTCAAGCTTACTTATTACCCATGAAGATGAGCTGGTAGGGATAGTAACCGATAGGGATTTGAGAACACGGGTGATTGCTAAAGGCCTTAGCTATGATGAGCCCGTTAATGTCATTATGACAAAAGATCCGATTACGATAGACAGTGGTGACTTTGCCTCTGAAGCCGTGATGAAGATGATGGCGCAAAATGTCCACCACTTACCCATTACTAAAAATGGTAAGGCTATCGGGGTGATAAGCTCGGGGGATATCGTCCAAAAAGAAAGTCACGGTAGTATGTATTTGATCAGTGATATCTATAAGCAACAGGATGTCAAAGCGCTGCAAGCCATTAGTCGAAAAATGACCCATACCTTTACCCAATTGGTTCATGCGGATGCAAATAGCGTCATGATAGGCAATGCCTTATCTCGAATAGGCACCACCTTTATAGAGCGTTTATTGCAACTGGCTGAGAAGAAATTTGGCCCAGCACCTATTCCATTTTGTTTTATTGCTCTAGGTTCTCAAGCTAGAGAAGAGCAAACGATCAGTACCGATCAGGATAATGCCTTCATCTTGTCTGATAATTATGATGAAGCTGTGCATGGGGAGTATTTTAAAACCCTTGCTGATTGGCTATGTCAGAGTTTAGATCAGTGTGGTTACCCACTTTGTACCGGCGATATTATGGCGAGCAATACCTTGTGGCGACAGCCCTTATCCCAATGGAAAAGCTATTTTAGCGATTGGATTCAGCACCCTAAGCCAGAAGCCTTGCTTAGAAGTTCTATCTTCTTTGATCTTAGGTGCGTTTATGGTGAGCAATCTTTAGCTCGTCAGCTCACAGATCATATTCACTTAGAAACACAACAACATAGACGCTTTTTATCCCATATGGCCCGTAATGCCAATCAAAGAAAGCCGCCTTTAGGCTTTTTTAGGCAGTTTGTATTGGATGGTAGCGGTAAGCAGTCTAAGACTTTTAACTTAAAGGAAAGGGGCATAGCGCCCATTATTGATATTGTCCGGGTGCATGCGCTGGCCTGTGGTAGCCGTAAACTTAATACCATGGAACGCCTACAAGATATTGAAGCGGCAGGCATTTTACAAGAAGGTCGAGCCCGTGACTTAGCCATGGCGTTGGAATTAATTAGCATGGTTCGCATTCGACACCAAACTGACCAGATAGATCAAGGTTTAGAGCCCAATAATCATGTGAATCCAGAGCATTTATCCAGTTTGGAGAGGCGTAATTTAAGGGATGCTTTTCATGTGGTTTCTCGCCAACAAGAATATATCAAGTTTCGTTATGCAGGTGAGCGTTCCTAATGATCACTAACTTGTATCAGGGCTTTAAACAGGACAAAAAACCAGCATTTGATTGGCATGACTATTATAAAAAGCAAGCAGAATCACTACCTCAAGGCCCTTTAAAACGCTTTTATCAAGCGGGTATCCCTGACATTGATTGTGCCCTGGGTAACACGCAAATGATTGCTTTAGATCTAGAAACGACAGGACTTAAAAGCCAAAAAGATACCATAGTTAGTGTCGGGTCTGTGGCGATGAATGCTAAGCGAATTCGCTGTGCTAGCTCAAATTATTGGGTCGTAAACCCTGGCGCGCCTTTATCCGCTCAATCCATTACTATTCATGAATTGACCCACTCGGACGTTGAGCAAGCGCCTCCTTTAAGCCGCTATTTTGAGGCTATTTTGGACGCATTGGCAGGGAAGGTCGTCGTGGTTCATTGTGCGGCAATTGAAAGGCAGTTTTTGTATCAAGCGGCAAAAAAGCTGTATGGGCAAGATTTATTTTTCCCCGTGTTGGACACCCTGGCATTAGAGCAAAAAATTCTCAAACAAAGACCTTTAATGGCGCGTATGTTTAGAGGGAATACTTCGGTACGTTTAGATGCCTGTCGACAAAGGTATGGACTACCTAGATATAAAGCGCATCATGCTTTAACCGATGCTTATGCGTCGGCAGAATTGTTGCAAGCGCAAATTGCACATCATCTTGATGCAGACATTGGCATTGGAGAGTATTGGAGTTAGAGGATATTGAACTTAAAGGATATTGGACTTGGGTCATGCAGTCATAATGGGTTTAAGTTTCATCCAATGCTTGTTTCTTAAGTGAAATAATCGAGTAGTGCATTCAATTTTAACGCTAAATTGTAAATACACTTGGCTCAATCTGAACCTTGTTTTACAATCCATTTTTCCCTGACTTATTTCTTAAGTTAGGAAATAACTGCTTACTAGAATTTTTCTATTCGTTTCAAATCATAGGGACATCATGAATACGTCGGTGAATAAAGGCATAGTGCCTGCTCTGTCTGCCTATATTTTATGGGGGATAACGCCTATTTACTTCAAGTGGATGGCAGATGAAAATCCACTGGATATTGTGGCGAATAGGGTTATTTGGTCTGTTGCTCTGTTAGCAATAGTGATTACATTTATGGGTAAGTGGGGCAATGTAAAAAGCGCACTTGCTTCAAGTAAAACTGTTAAAACCTTATTAGCGACCACCTTTTTAATCGGGGTGAATTGGTCTGTTTTTATCTATGCTATCGCAACAGATAGGATGATAGATGCAAGCTTAGGTTATTATATTAATCCGCTTATTAGTGTCATATTGGCTTATTTCTTTTTGAGTGAGCGGCTAAATAGAGTTCAACTTATCGCTTTAGGGTTAGCTGTTATAGGGGTAGGTATACAGGTTGTCGCTTTAGGTTATTTACCTTGGATTTCTATCCTCTTAGCCTTGTCGTTTGGTTTTTATGGTCTTTGCCATAAGAAAACACCGACAGACAGTTTCACCTCTTTATTTGTTGAAACCAGTCTACTTATGCCAATTGCCTTTATCATTATGGGCTACTTGTATAATGCTGGTGGTAATATTGCAGAACGTGAGTTAACGACTTGGATGCTATTTATGCTTGCTGGCCCTGTGACAACACTGCCTTTATTGCTATTTTCGCTTGCCTCTAAAACAGTCAAGCTCTCGACCTTAGGTTTTATGCAATACATTGGACCAACCATGATTCTAGGGTTGGCTATCTTTGTTTATGGTGAAGAATTAGAGCCAGCTAAGGCGCTGACTTTTACCTTTATTTGGGTGGGCTTACTGCTTTATGGTTTTGATTCAGTAAGACGAGATTCAAAGCGCCATAAACCCGCTAATCATTAACTTAGGTCTTATTAACTTAGGCCTTATTAGCTTAGGCCTCTATCTGGACCTGCTTTTTTAATAGCAGGTCCAATAAACCATAGCTGATAGCAGCGACGAGAATACCAATAATAGGTGCAACCCATTCGCTTAAGTAAGCGGCACCAGACCCCATCGAATAAGCAATAAGCCCTGCATAATTAATTTTTGAGAAGGTGACATCTTCAAAACTAAGCGTATCGTGACGTCGCTTAAGCCAGAAGTCGGTGATAATAATAGCGCCAATAGGTGGAATGAAGGTGCCTAATAGAATCAAAAAGGGAATGAGGAATTCATACATACCAAATACAGCGAGTAGTGTGCCTATGCTTGCTCCGGCTAGAATGACTCGGCTTCTTTGCTTAGTTCGCAATAAGTGGCAACCAGCAGCGGCAAAGTTATAAATAGTATTATCTTGGGTTGTCCAAATATTGCTAAATAACATCAAGACTGCAATTAGCATAAAACCTTGGCTAACAAGCACATCGACCATATCTGCTTCTTGATAGACAAGCACCCCAAAGGCCCCAACAAAGATCATCAAACCATTGCCTATAAAAAATGCCAATAGAGTACTTGTAATCGCAATTTTCCCAGACTTTGAGAAGCGACTCCAATTGGTGGCTTGAGTTGCACCACTGACAAAGGTACCGAAAACCAAAGTAATGGCGGCTGAATAGCTTAAGCTCTGTTCGGGCGTTTGACTGATTAGCGCCTCTATTCCACCTATATCAATTGCCCCTTGAAAGAGGCTTAAACCAATGAAAAAGAGCATGGCAGGGACAGATATCTTAGATAAAAATTCTAAGCCTCGATAACCAATGAGAGCAGTGAGACAAAAGGCGAATCCAAACAAGAGCATTAATGGCAGAGTAAGGCTTTGAGGTAAATTGAGTAATTCAACAAGCACAATGGCTATGGTGGCCGTGCCCCAGGCGTACCAACCTATTTGAGTAAAACCAAGTATGAGGTCGACAAGCTTACTGCCTTGGTTACCAAAGCAATAACGACTCAGAAGAACGGTATTAAGACCAGTACGGTAGGCGATATAACCTAGGCTTGCGGCATAGCCACCCAGTAATAAATTACCAATAAAAATAAGGCCAATAAGCTCATAAAAACTAAAGGATGAGCCTAATTTCCCCCCAGCCCACATGGTTGCAGTAAAAAAGGTGAAACCTAACAATACGCTTGTCATTGAGACAAAGCCCTTGCGTTGATCTAAAGGCACCGGGCTTAAGGGGAAGTCATTATTTGAGAACATGTCACTATCCATATTGTGTTTAAACTAGATTCGTACAAAGCGAAAAGGGTTGCAAGCAATATGCAGAAATCCCCTTTTTAGGTTAAGGCGTTAGCGGGCTTTTAAACTAGGTTCTTTTAAAATAGCAGTCTTGTTTAAAACTATTCCTCATCAATTTTTACATCCATTCTTAAGTACCAAATAAGCTCGCAAGCAGATAGAAGAGTAGTGGTGAAATGTTCTGTAATACTTATGGTTTTTGAATAGGTTTATAAAGATGGGTTTTCCATAAAAATGAGTTAGATTTTAATTGGGTTTTTCTAATATAAGTTGTTGTTATAGTTAGAGTATTTTCTTTATTGATAAGGTTAAAATTGATTGAAATGTGGAGAAAACTGAGTAAGATAATTTTCCATTGTGTACGTAGAGGGTGGTTTTTGTTCTGGATCACGGGTTGTAGAAGTGATGTAGAGAGTCCGCTCGTAAGTGTTTATTAGTACAACTGAATAATAAATTCACGGTTTATTAATGAGTAAATAAGATACTCAGTTTTGCATAGTAAAAAATTGATGACAAAACAGCTTGTACTAATTTATCTGGGATAAAGGTTTAAGTCCTCGATTAAAGTAAGAATAGATGGCTGCAGAGCCTTATTTGTCAGAAGATATTTTTGCTTGCAAAAGCGGGTTGTCAATAGATGTTAGCTTACTAAGGAAAATATGGAACATTTCGTTGAACTAGTTAAAGCATTAGCATGGCCTGTTGCTGTTATTTGGATTGCATATATCTTTCGTGCTGAAGTACGCCAATTATTAGGCCGCGTATCATCTTTTAAGTACAAAGATGTTGAAGCAAGCTTCGAAAAGAGTCTAAGTAAAGCTGAAAAAAGTGCTGAAAATATTGCAAAACCAGAAATAAACGAATCAGAAACAGATTTAAGCCAAAAAGAACAATTACTTCGTATTGCTGATGTTTCTCCAAGAGCAGCTGTTGTTGAAGCGTGGACATTAATTGAAACCGCAGCAATGAAAAATGGGCTTTCAAGTGGTTCTGCAATTAAGCGAACTAACCCTAAAATGATTTTGGATCATCTTGCTTCATCAGGTAAGTTTTCACCAGACAGTTTAGAGTTAATCAATCAATTGCGACAAATCAGAAACAAAGCAAGTCACTTGCCTGATTTTGCCGTAACGCAATCGGAAGCTGAGCGTTATTTAGATTTGGCAGTAAAAAGTGCTGCTGTGATTGGTGTAACCGTAAGCTAACAAGGTTTTAAAGTCGGACTCGTAACCGCTTGCTCTGTTCCACTTCGTTTCATATTTTGAGGCACTAATAGGACGAGGCAGTAAAACATTAATAGGACAGTCTCTCCAATTTGACCTTCTTCTAATCACAATCTAGCTGTATTAGATTCACTCAAGGATGAGGAATCTAAAATGTGCTTTCTTTTAGTGAAGCGAAAGTCCCTAATTAGCCTACAAGATACGCCTTACTACCATTGTGTTTCACGCTGTGTCAGACGTACTTTTCTGTGCGGAGTAGATGAATCTACTGGGAAAAGTTATGAGCATCGACGAGGTTGGATCGAAGATAAAATGCTAGCCTTAGCCAAGGTTTTTGCTATCGATATATGCGCCTACGCCGTCATGAGCAATCATACTCATTTGGTACTTCACATTGATGCTGATCAAGCGAGAAGTTGGTCAATTAGAGAAGTGCTTGAACGCTGGCATCGTCTTCATAAAGGTACTCAGTTCACAGAAAAGTATTTAGAAAACAAAAGATTAGAAGAGTTTTAGCTAGCTTCTGTATATGAAACTTGTGAGAAGTACCGTAACGGTTAATGCTCACTAAAGAAAAGTAGCTGGTTCATGAAAGAGCTAAATGAGCCAATCGCACGTATGGCGAATAACGAGGATAAGTGTACCGGCCATTTCTGGGAGGGTCGCTTTAAATCCCAAGCCTTGCTAGACGAAGCTGCACTGGTTTCTTGTATGGCGTATGTCGACCTAAACCCGGTTAGAGCGAAAATGGAAAAGACACCAGAAACCTCAAAGCATACAAGTATTAAAAAGCGAATCGAAGTGGCTAAAGCACATCAAACCCAACTTAAAACATTATTTCCTTTCATCGGCCATGTAAGTGAAGATCAACCAGAGGGGCTGCCTTTTAAACTTGAGGATTATCTTGAATTGATTGATCTAACTGGCAGGGTGATCAGGGAAGACAAACGAGGTTCATTGGATATTTCGCTAGCACCAATCTTACAGCGAATAAACATAACGTCTGAGCAATGGTTGGAGGTAAGTACAGGCTTTGAAAAGCATTTTAAATCTGCTGTTGGTTCAGAACTACTTCTTGCAGAGTATTGTGAGCATACTGAATTACAGCGACGATCAGGTTTAGCCGCCTGTAGGCGCTTGCTCACTTAAGTATTAGTCTAAAGATAAACTATCAGTACTTTAAAATCTTCTATATCGCTAACGCGAGAGATGCTATTGCCTTCAATTTTAACATCTGCAATTAATGCCCTGAAATTAGCCGTCAATTTAAGGGAGTCTCTTTCTTCTTTCTCTTCATTCTAAGAAGTAAAGCACCAAAAATACCAAATGAATGTGATTAAAGGGAGGGGCTATACTTCATCTCTTTTTAAAATGCCTGTCTCGTTTAAAAGGGCAGGAGAGATAGAGAGTTCTGTCATTGCCATAGTGGCTTTTGTTTTGAGAAGAATTGAAAAGTAATGAGCAATTGGCAAATGCCAACACTAATAGGACAGGCACTCCAATTTGACCTTCTTCTAATCACAATCTAGCTTTATTAGATTCACTCAAAAGTTTTATCGGGACAGACACTCCAATTTAACCTTCTTCTAATCACAATCTAGCTTTATTAAATTCACTCAAGGATGAGGAATCTAAAATGCCTAAACCACGAAAGTCCCTAATTAGCCTACAAGATACGCCTTACTACCATTGTGTTTCACGCTGTGTCAGACGTACTTTTCTGTGTGGAGTAGATGAATCTACTGGGAAAAGCTATGAGCATCGACGAGGCTGGATCGAAGATAAAATGCTAGCCTTAGCCAAGGTTTTTGCTATCGATATATGCGCCTACGCCGTCATGAGCAATCATACTCATTTGGTACTTCACATTGATGCTGATCAAGCGAGAAATTGGTCAATCAGAGAAGTGCTTGAACGCTGGCATCGTCTTCATAAAGGTACTCAGTTCACAGAAAAGTATCTAGAAAACAAAAGATTAGAAGAGTTTGAGCTAGCTTTAGTATATGAGAGGTGTGAGAAGTACCGTAAAAGGTTAATGAGCATAAGTTGGTTCATGAAAGAGCTAAACGAGCCAATCGCACGTATGGCGAATAACGAGGATAAGTGTACCGGCCATTTCTGGGAGGGCCGCTTTAAATCCCAAGCCTTGCTAGACGAAGCTGCATTGGTTTCCTGTATGGCGTATGTCGACCTAAATCCCGTTAGAGCGAAAATGGAAAAGACACCAGAAACCTCGAAGCATACAAGTATTAAAACGCGAATCGAAGTGGCTAAAGCACATCAAACCCAACCTAAAACATTATTTCCTTTCATCGGCCATGTAAGTGAAGATCAACCAGAGGGTCTGCCTTTTAAACTTGAAGATTATCTTGAATTGATTGATCTAACAGGCAGGGTGATCAGGGAAGGCAAACGAGGTTCATTGGATATTTCGCTAGCACCAATCTTACAGCGAATAAATATAACGTCTGAGCAATGGCTGGAGGTAAGCACAGGCTTTGAAAAGCATTTTAAATCTGCGGTTGGTTCAGAGCTACTTCTTGCTGAGTATTGTGAGCATACTGAATTACAGCGACGATCAGGTTTAGCCGCCTGTAGGCGCTTGCTCACTTAAGTTTTAGTCTAAAGATAAACTATCAGTACTTTAAAATTTTCTATATCGCTAACGCGAGAGATACTGGAGCCTTCAATTTTAAAACCTTCAATTAATGTCCTGAAATTAGCCGCCAATTTAGGGGAGTCTCTTTCTTCTTTCTCTTCATTCTAAGAAGTAAAGCACCAAAAAAACCAAATGAATGTGATTAAAGGGAGGGGCTGTGTTTCATCTCTTTTAAAATGCCTGTCTCGTTTAAAGAAGAGGAGAGATAGTATTGTCATTGCCATAGTGGTTTTGTTTTGAGAAGAATCGAAAAGTAATGAGCAATTGGCAAATGCGGCCCTAAATAACTTGGCGAATGTGACTTGGGTGGGATAGAGTCTTTTTATTAACTAAAAGGAGTTTATTATGTTCCCATTGACTGTCTGGATGAGTTTTACGTTAGCCTGTTTATTGTTGGTCATTACCCCAGGACCAGATAATTTATTAGCTATTGGACGTGGTTTAAGCCAAGGCAAAGTGGCCGCGGCTTTATCTGGATTTTCCTCCGGAACAGGCATTCTGTTTCACGTTTTAGCGGCCACCTTTGGTTTAACCCTATTGATACAAACCTCTGAGGTGGCTTTTTATGCCGTTAAAATAATGGGTGCGGCTTATTTAATATTCTTAGGCATTAAGGTGCTGAGATCTCGAAATCTCTTTAGCTTAGAGCCGGTTAAAAAGCAGTCATTAACCAATATCTTTTCGACAGGTTTTTTGTCCGCTGCCCTTAACCCAAAACCGGGTATGTTTGTCCTCGCCTTTATTCCTCAATTTGTGGATCCTAAGCTTGGCTCAGTGAGCCAACAAATGCTGGTATATGGTGTTTGGTTTGCTTTGTTAACTGCCGTTGGTTTTGCTCTGATGGGGATTTTTGCCTCTAAACTTTCTAGCTTTTTAGAATCAAGACCAAGACTGGTTTCTGGTATGAATATCAGTGCAGGGTTGACCTTTATTAGCTCAGGTTTAGCTATAGCATTTATGAAACAAAAATAGTGAGAGAGATGAAAACCAAGCTATATCTTATTCCAGGTACCATGTGTACGCAGCAGTTATGGCAATTTTTATTGCCTTTATTATCTGATGAGTTTGAACTTTGTTATCTGACAATACCCAACAAGATGAGCTTAGATGACATTTCAGATCATCTTGTTGCTCAATTTAAAGAGGATAGGGTTAACCTTTTAGGCTTTTCCTTAGGTGGATATATTGCCAGTTTAGTAGCGAGTCGCTTTCCCGAAAGGTTAGATAAACTCATGGTGCTCGCTAACAGCCCTTGTGCTCTCAATGCCGATGAACTTAGCTTGCGTAAACAAACCGTCTCTATACTCAAACGCTTTGGCTATAAAGGTATGCCAAGAGTGAAAGCAGAAGCCTTATTGGCAGAGAAGTCTGCTTTGCATATCGATCTTATCTTGGAGATGGATAAAGCGCTGGGTGCAGATACCCTGCTGAGTCAGCTTGAAAATACTTCTTTACGTGATGACCTTATGCAGCCTTTATTGGCATTAGATTGTGATGTTCGTTTTATTTATAGTCAAAAAGATAGCTTAATCAATCTTGCTTGGATGCAGGAGTTTAACGGCTTAGCGGGTCACAAGATGTCACAAAAAATGGTGGCAGGTAGTAGCCATATGTTGCCTCTTGAAGAGCCGAGCATGATAAGTCGTGAGATAAATACATTCTTTAAATAAAAAGCAGGCCTTATATAGAAGGCCTGCTTATCTCTAATTTTAATGACTCATGTTTACAGCATTAGAAATTAAAGTTTGGTAGTGCATTTTCAACCACTGCATCAGAAATGATTTTGTGTGTTTGTGTTGATGGATGGGTTACTCCCCAA
Source organism: Marinomonas sp. MED121 (assembly GCF_000153025.1). Taxonomy (GTDB): domain Bacteria; phylum Pseudomonadota; class Gammaproteobacteria; order Pseudomonadales; family Marinomonadaceae; genus Marinomonas. Next base: position 238,602 of record NZ_CH672430.1, on the reverse strand, counting down.
AATAGGTAAGTATCAGAACCATAGGTTGCACAATCAGAGCGAAGGTTATGAGATTTTAAATAATCTGACGATGCACTTCGGTTGATATCTAGGCAAGAGTCACTGGTGTTACGAAGACCATAATTGCTTGGGTTTGCTACAATATCTTCAAATAAGCTGAAAGTATCATAAAGTACAAAGTTAAGTCCTTGCGCTTGATACTCAGCTACTTTGCCTTCTACAAAGGCGTTGTATTCTACGATTTTTGCTTTTACTTCATCGGCTTTACTTGGATCAGCGTATTTAAACTGAGGCGCAATTGAGGCATCTACTAGAGCCAAAATAAGCATGTTTTCAATGCCATTATCAATAAGGTTGTCTACTGCTTCAGTAAAGTCTGCGCTAACTTCAGCGACACTTCTGTCATAGTTAACAAAGTCATTGAGGCCAATTTCTAGGGTAACCAAGGTATCTTTTGTATCGTAGTTTTTTGCCAGTTGCATGTATTCAACATAGGACTCTACTTGACTGGTTAAACCTGTCAGCACCACATATTGATCTGATCCCGCTGCGCCGCCAACAGCCCAATTATAATTTGGTAAGCCTTTCTCTAATGCGAGATATTCGTTCCAAACTAGGCCATTGGAAAAGTGACCCAAGAACCAGGTTTTGTCATTGGGGAAGATCCACTGGGAAGCATTATAGATATTGCCTGTATCTGAAATACTGTCGCCAAAGGTAACCACTTTATTAATCTTACTTGTATTGTCGTTATTACTGGCGTCATCATTGGTCCAAATCGTATGGTTGTATGACAAACGAGTATCGGCTGCAAAGAAAGTAATATCTGCCGCATCATAATTTGCATTCAAGGTTGCTTCACAGCGTTCTCTAATCGTATCTTGGCTTACATCCGTATAGAACATATTCTTCCAAGCGGTTTTAGAATACCAATAACCATTGATTGAATAATAACTGCCATTATCTTTTAGCGCCCACTCCCAACTTGTACTGGCATCATCATGACTACCAGAAGGTCGGTACCAACATCTTACATAGGTCTTAGTCTCATCTTGCTGAAGGTTTGCAATCTTATTGGCAGAGAGATCCTCAGCCTGAGCGCTTGCTCCGTAAAAAGGTAAAACTAGAAAAGGTAACAAACCGATTGTTCTTATTGTTTGATTCATCGTTAACTCCAAGTAAAAGTAATAATCCTCTATGACTGAAGATAATTGACATCTTTTGGTCAAAAAATAGTCAGAAATATTAAAAAAATTTATATCAGTGTTTTGTATAAATGACCTAAAGGAATATCTCTAGTCTCATAAATGTTTTATTAAAGGCTCATTTAATAAAACTGTTTGGCGTTAACATGGTTAAGAAATTTTGTAATATGAAAAATTATGGGAGGGAAAAATGGTGTGGAGATAAATTCCCTCAAGCAATAGAGGGCTAAAAGAGTCACAAAGAGGAGCACCATAGCTTAAGCATAACTTGCTTAAGCTATGGCCTGATTAACTTATCTTTGTTTTAGATAGTTAAGCATGGTATCAGCATCAGAGACTTCAAATGGGTCAGCAGGCGCATCATCTTGAAAGCCAGCTTCAGAGAACATTTTAGTAATCTCACCATTTTCAACATACATGGCATAACGCCAGCTACGCATTCCAAAGCCCAAATTATCTTTTTTCACTAACATGCCCATTTGGCGAGTGAAATCACCATTGCCGTCTGGTAACAGAAAAACATTTTGTGCGTTCTGGCTCTTGCCCCATTGGAACATCACAAAGGCATCATTGACTGAAATACAGACAACAGCATCCACGCCTTGCGCTTTAAATTCATCATAGAGTTCTTCAAAACGTGGAAGATGGGAGGTTGAGCAAGTGGGTGTGAAAGCGCCAGGAAGAGAGAACACAACGACATTCTTGCCTTTAAAGACATCATCACTGGTTAAATCTTTCCATTCAAAAGGGTTGGGTCCGCCTAATGCGTCATTTCTTACGCGAGTTTTGAAGGTAACCTCAGGTACAGTGTTTCTCATTAGATAATCCTTGATTAAGATGATGGTATTAGAAACTTCAGTCTCTAATGTATTACCCATAGGTGCAAGTTAATTACTGTGAAAGAGGTGGGTCTGAAGCTAAATGTTAGTGATTACGGGCTTTTTTTGCCTATTGTATGACAAATGGATTGGTTATCTTAATTCTTCTATTAAAAGGAGAGTGAGAGCCATGACTTATCAAGCATCAAACAGTATGGCGTTAGGGTTATGGAAAAAGTTAGGTAAGCGTCATCTTGGACGGGTTTTATTTTCTAAAGCAGTGTGCTTTAAAGCACCTTATTTTGGATCGATAAAGCCATATTTTCATGCTTTAGCCCCTGGTAAGGTTGAAGTACATGTTAAAAAACGCCGAGCAGTAACGAATCATATTAACAGTGTTCATGCGATCGCTATGTGCAATGCTGCTGAACTGGCGGCAGGCACCTGCTTAGATGTTTCACTAGATGCTAGATATCGCTGGATACCAGTCGGCATGGAAGTGAAATATCAGAAAATCGCGAAAAGTCATTTAAAAGCTGTGTGTCAGATCGAAGATTATCAGACATTAACCGAGGGTGATCATGTCTTACCTGTGAGTGTGGAAGATACTCAGGGTGTTGAAGTGTTTTCAGCTCAAATAAAAATGCGTGTCAGTGCTAGAAAATAGCATAAGGTAAGCTCACATAATGATATAAACAGCAGGCAAGTTGCCTGCTGTTTAAAACTAAATTACTTGGCTTTATGTGTGTCGATCGCTTCTTGCATAGCAGACATGGCGGTTGCTTCTAACCAATCAAGATCAATGGTTTGGTGAGCTTCACAAATAAACCAAGGTTCACGAGAATCAGGTTCTAGCATGATGCCTTTATTAATCAGGTTAAATGCAAATTTGGTATAAAGCTCTGAGTCAGTTTGTTTCCAGTCACGGTAGTTTTGCGGTACAAACTTACCAAAGTGAATGCCAAACATGGCATCGGGTCCCGCAAATTTATGCTCAATACCAAAGTGACTAAATACTTTGCCAAGACGTGCTTGAATTGCACGGCCAGTTTTGTCGACTGTGGCAAGTGCATCTGTTTCTTTAAGTACTGTTAGGGTCGCTTTCGCTGCGCTTAAGGCTATCATGTTGGCGGTATAAGTGCCCCCGTGGGTGACACCATTTTTGCCAAAGTTAATTTTATCCATGATGTCTTTTTTGCCACCAAATGCCGCGACTGGGTAACCATTACCCATGGCTTTAGCATAAGTGGTGAGGTCGGCATAGATTCCATATAGCTCTTGAACGCCGCCTTTAGCAACGCGAAATCCTGTCTTAACTTCATCCATGATAAGCAATGATTCATTCTTGTCAGAAATATCACGCAAAGCCTGAATATAATCTTGAGTGGCTGCAATGCTGCCACAGTTACCCATAATAGGTTCAATGACAATCGCGGCTATATCATCCCCAACACGATCAAATACAGCGTTCAAAGCGTCTAAATCATTTAAAGGAACGGTTTCAAGATGTTCTTTGCTGCTTTCTGGAATACCAATACCGAAGGCTGCAATTTCGGGTGCTGCTTCAGAGTTTGCATCCCAGTTATCCACATCGGATTTCCACATCATCTCGTCATAAAGGCCATGAAAACCACCTTCCACCACAACAATTTTATTACGACCAGTAAAGCCTCTTGCTGTTCTTACTGCACCTAAAACGGCTTCAGTCCCTGAGTTAGCAAAGCGTACTTTTTCAATTTGAGGGCAAAGGTCTTTAATTAGGGCTACAACCTCAGAGTCTAATTGTGTTGAGAAGCCAGAAATTGTACCAACTTGGGTGATGGCATGAATGACCTCTTGGTCAATGCGAGAGTCGCGATAGCCTAAAATAATAGGGCCGTAAGCAAGACGAAAATCAACAAATGTTTGATCATCACAGTCGGTGATAGTGGCACCTTGTGTGCTTTTGATGAAAACAGTGTTTTTTTCACCCCAATAGCGGTAGCTATCAGCAACGCCCATAGGCATGTGAGTGTGGGCAGTTTCTAACAGTTTGGCAGATTGAGGTTTTGCTTGATCAGTCATGAGAATCTTGTATTTAAAAAGAGAGTATTGGGAGGCTGCAGGGCAGCAGATTTTGGCTGCGAATCATACCCGTTTCAATCTTGGTTTTCTACTGAGTGAAAGGGTCAATTTACTGAAATTTGACTCCAATAAGCCTGATAAGGGAGATGACACCTTATAAGATAAAGTCTTCGCCAGATTAAAGGCTGAAAATCTCTTTATAGGGTAGAACAATGAGATTGGCGATGATCAAAATAGATAAAACCGCATAGGTGATTTGCATGCTAATTGCTCGACCTTTGCATCTGCCCCTTAAAATACTTTTAGCATGAATCAAACGAGCCATTAAAAAAGCACACCCTAGGGCATGAATAAACCATGCCGGGCTATGATTGAGCTCCAACATCGCAAGTAACAGTAGGGCGATAGGGATGTTTTCAAGTGCGTTTGAATGACCTGCTCTTGCCCAAATTAGGGGCTTATAACCCCCATCCCCAAAAGCAACACGGCCAATACGTCTTTGTTTTACCACGTTAAAAGAGAGCGCTAACACCAGCAAACAAGATAAACAAAAATACAATCCGACAATCATGATATGTCCTTTTTAAAGTGGGAAAATTGCTGAGCGATAAATCTTAACTAAATGAGTCATTTAGATACTGCTCTTTAATGATGACTTGTTCGGCATTTTTACGGGCTTCCCATTTTTGTAATTCGAGTTCAGGTTTATCATAAAATTTATCCACATAACCGACGCATAAATAAGCAATAAGCTCTCTGTCTTTTGGTGCTTTTAATATTGCTTTCACGTCATCTGGGTTAAGTATGCTGACCCAGCCCATGCCGATGTTAAGTGAGCGAGCCATAAGCCACATGTTCTGAACGGCACAAACTACGCTGAACCGACCCATATCTGGCATACTGGTTTGCCCTAATACGGGTTGCTTACTGGGTTTATAGAAAACCGCAAGATTAAGGGGGGATTCTTCAATGCCTTCTAACTTTAAACCTTGATATTGGGTTTGTTTATCTTTGTCTAACGAATGGGAGAGGGTGTCTTTGGCTTTATCGTTTTCAGTATTAAAACTTTCTCGAATTTTATGTTTAGTGGCTTTATCTTTGATTAGGACAAACTCCCACGGTTGAGAAAACCCGACGGAAGGAGCATGCAGTGCGGCATCGAGAATTTGTTTAAGGGCGCTATCTTCAATCGGAGTGGGTAAAAAACGGTTACCACGTACATCACGCCTATATTGAATAATTTGACTTAGGAGGTCACTGGCCTCTGCATCAAACTGCTTATTGGATTCAAACCTTGCTGTCATGGTTAACTGCTCTACATTTTCTTGATGGCTAGGTATCCCAGGTTAATGATTATTGGGTACCTTGTTCTAACATTTTTTTTACTAGATTAAGTCAGAGTAACATTTTGTTAGATGCTTTTTGGGTATCACTGAACAGACGTTAACTATTCAAAGATACTCTGTTTAGCACTATTAAAGACACTCTGTTTAGCACTATTAATAGTACGCTATTCATAGTCTTTTATGGGATTGTGAACAAGATACTAGACGATACGGTTTAGTTTTTTAACCTTTCTTTACAAAATACTGAAGCAAACTTCACATAGGTCTTTATTGCGGACTAAGTATATCGGTTTCTAACTTGTTTAAGGTGATCATAAATTGCCAAATTAAATCGCCTTTGAAGGCGACTAATTTTTAGGCGAGGGCTGATGTATTGGCTTAATTGTGCGATAATGCCGCCAAATTTTATTTGATACTGTCTTATGGCGCATTTTATTGATAGAAGAGCGTTAAAAATGCCAGTATTAATCAACACTTTAATTGATAAATTAATCGGAAGACTACCTTGCTAACTACTGCAAATCTCACCATTCAGTTTGGTGCCAAACCGCTTTTTGAAAATGTCTCTGTTAAATTTGGCGAAGGTAATCGCTATGGTTTAATCGGTGCAAATGGTTGTGGTAAATCTACCTTGATGAAAATTCTAGGGGGTGACCTGGAACCTACATCAGGCAATGTTTCTAAAGACCCAAATGAGCGTCTTGGTAAGCTGAAGCAGGATCAATTTGCCTATGAAGAGTTCAGTGTTATCGACACTGTGATCATGGGTCATGAAGAGCTTTGGGCCGTTAAGTCTGAAAAAGATGCGATTTATGCTAATCCAAACATGACGGAAGCAGATGGCCTACGTGCAGGTGATCTTGAAGCTGAGTTCATGGAAATGGATGGCTATTCAGCTGAAGCGCGTGCCGGTGAACTTTTGATTGGTGTCGGTATTCCTGTCGAACAACATTATGGTTCTATGACGGAAGTGGCACCGGGTTGGAAGCTACGTGTCTTGCTGGCACAGGCACTATTTTCTGAACCAGAAATTTTGTTACTTGATGAGCCTACCAACAACTTGGACATTCATACGATCGAATGGCTAGGCGGAGTGCTTAACGAACGTAACTGCACCATGATTATTATTTCCCACGACCGTCACTTCTTAAATAGTGTATGTACTCACATGGCGGATTTGGATTACGGTGAGTTGCGTTTGTTCCCTGGTAACTATGATGAATACATGACGGCAGCGACTCAATCTCGCGAGCGTCTTTTGTCTGATAACGCTAAGAAGAAAGCGCAAATTAACGAGCTTAAAGCGTTCGTTAGCCGTTTCTCTGCCAACGCGTCTAAATCTAAGCAGGCGACTTCTCGTGCGAAGCAAATCGATAAGATCCAACTTGATGAAGTAAAACCTTCTTCTCGTCAGAATCCGTTTATTCGTTTTGAGCAAGAGAAAAAACTTCACCGTAATGCCTTGATGGTTGAAGGCTTAGGGAAAACCTATGAAGAAGAGATCTTTAAAAACTTGGATCTAATGGTTGAAGTGGGTGAGCGTATTGCCATTATCGGGCCTAACGGTATTGGTAAATCTACCTTGCTGAAATGTCTAGTAGGGGATACTGAGCTTAACTCAGGTACGGTTAAATGGTCTGAAAATTCCCAGATTGGCTATTATGCGCAGGACCATGCTGCAGATTTTGAAGAAGACAAAACCCTTATCGATTGGATGTGGCAATGGGGCCAAGAGGGTGATGATGAGCAAGTAATGCGTGGTACCTTAGGTCGCTTGTTGTTCTCACAAAAAGAGATTGAGAAATCCGTTAAGGTTATCTCAGGTGGTGAGCAAGGTCGTATGTTGTTCGGTAAGATCATGCTTCAACGTCCAAACATTCTATTAATGGATGAGCCGACTAACCACTTGGATATGGAATCGATTGAATCCTTGAACTTAGCGTTAGAAAACTACGCTGGTACTCTGTTATTTGTTTCCCATGACCGTGAATTTGTATCATCTTTGGCAACACGTATCATTGAAATAACACCAAATGGCATTGTTGATTTCCACGGTACTTATGATGAGTACCTTGAGAAACAAGCGGTATAAATAACCGGATAAGCAAGTTAATCTGGCTTGTTTATTTAGGGTGAAAAAGAGCACTTAGGTGCTCTTTTTTTTGCTTTAAAAAAAGTATATCTACTGATATTCCAATTTGGAAAATAGAGTTTTCATTCTTTTCGCTTTTAGAACATGGAAGATCTTCGTAAAGTCACTGAATAGATTAGTCACTGAATAGATGAGTCAGTTAAATGTTTTGGGGAATAGGTTATGTTAAATGAAGGGCAAATTAAGCAATATCAAGATCAAGGCTTTTTAGTCTTAGATGAGGTTTTTCCGTTAGATGAGTTAGAACAAGTTAAGCAACAAGCGGCTAAAATCGTCAATGACTGGCATGATGATGATAGATCCCACACGTTTGGTACTAAGGATAATGACCGAAGTGGCAATGACTTTTTCTTAGATTCTGCAGAAACCATGAGCTGTTTTTTTGAAGAAGAAGCTTTTGATGAAAAGGGTGAATTTGTCCAGGATCGCGCTTTGTGCATTAATAAAATTGGTCATGCCTTACATGAATTAGATCCCGTTTTTAAACGCTTTAGCCATCAAAAAATCTTGGGGGATATTGCAAAAGACATTGGCTTGCAAGAGCCTCAAATTCGCCAGTCTATGTATATCTACAAACAGCCCAATATTGGCGGTGAAGTTAATTGGCATCAAGATGCGACTTTCTTTTTTACAACACCGCAAAGTGTGGTGACTTATTGGTTTGCAATGGAAGATGCAACTTTAGAAAATGGTTGCCTTTGGGTTGAACCTGAAGGACATAAAGGGCCATTGAGAGAAAGGTTTAACCGTTGTGGCAGTGATACCAAAATGCAGCCTTTAAGTGATAAAGCCTGGCCGATAGACACAGGGGTACCGGTTGAAGTTAAAGCCGGTAGCTTGGTTATTTTCCAAGGTAAGCTACCCCATTATAGTGCCCCAAATCGCTCAAATAAGTCGCGTCAGGCTTATACGCTTCATGTGACGGATGGCCGTACTGAGTATGCTGTAGAAAACTGGCTGCATGCTAACACCCTGCCACTAACGGGCTTTGATTCTTAGAAAAGTATTTGAACACAAGCGAGTTTATCTAGGCCACCCATTGTCATGGGTGGCCTTTTAATTTGGCCTTTTAGTTTGAGCACGCTCTTTGGGTTTGAACGTCGCCTTTTGTTTGCTCAACACCGGCATTAATCAAGGCTTGTTTAAACCAGAGATGAGCAGGGTCTGATTCACTTCTTTGGTGCCAAATCAGTGAATAAACCACGGGCAAAGTGGCACAAGGCATGGGTAAGCTTACCAAATCATACTTTTTACAAATATGCTCACCCCAATGAGCTGAAGTGGTAAAAATTAAGTCTGAGTGCTGGCATATGGCGCTGGCGCTATTAAAATCAGGCACTTGAATGGCAATATCTCTTTCTAATCCTCTTTGGGCCAATGTTTGGTCAAACACAGGGGCGCCTAATTCATTATCCCTAACGTGAATATGGCGACACTTAAGATAGGTTTCTTGATCCCAGTTTGGTTTATCAGCGGTTAAAACAGGGTGCCCCTTTCGCACTAAGCAAATGAGTTCATCCCGATAGAGTTCTTGTGTATTTAAATGGTTACCTAGTTTTGGGGTCTGGCCTAAATCCTGTGGCAAGATCACAAAATCTAAAAGGCCTTTTCCAAGGTGATCTAAGCTCAGAGTGTCTTTAAACCAGGTATCTAACTGAACATAAGGTGCGGCGGTGATAAGTTGCGTCATCATGGGGGCGAGTAAAAATTCAAAGGCACTTTCTGGCATTGATAATTTGAGCTTGGCTCTGTGCTCTTTTAAATTAAACTCATCCGGTGCAAATAGATTGTCCAGCGCAAAAAGTGCAAGGTTCAACTTAGGTTCTATTTCTAAAGAGAGCTGAGTCGGAATCAGGCCATGGGGGCCACGATGAAATAAAGGGTCATTAAACAAATGCCTTAATTGGGCTAGATTTTTACTAATTGAAGATTGGCTAAGGTTCATGCTGCTTGCGGCAGCAGAGGCGCTTCTTTCTTTAAGCAAACTTTGTAATGTCACTAATAAGTTAATGTTGACTCGTGAGAGCTGCGACATGTCCATATTGCCTTCCTATTTATTTACGATTAAGAATATTGCTTCTAAATACTATTCCATTTTGGAAAATCTAACTATGGGCTTCCTTAATTAACGTATGATTTTAAACAAGGATGATTTATATTCAGCTGCTAATTTTTAAAACTAACGCCAGCATTACTTAGTAGGAGCCAGTATGTCATTTCCAGAAGGGTCAAAAGTCTGGTCAAAATTAGTTCTAATCGCCAGTTTAATCTGTGTTTTTAGTGTCTTTGTTGCCATTTTTGGCGTGAGGTTGGGTGCCTTTAATTTTCGTGTTGCCAGTGACATGCTGGAAAGCACTCTTCAAGCGGCGATTCCTGTACTTTTAGTCGCGGTTATTATCTTTGTTGGGGAAGCAGAAACCAGAATAAAGACGGGGGCTGCGATAGTTATTTTATTATTTCCAATTATTGGCATTTGGGTAAACCAACCGCCAGCGCCAAGCTTAAATGAACAAGGTCAACGGCTGGCTGCGTTAAATGATATTTCGACAGATACTCAAAACCCACCGCAATTTGAAGCGGTAATGAGTATGAGGCCAGCAACAAGCAATAGTGTTATTTACCCTGAAAATGGCGCAAAAATTCAAGCTGAACGTTTTGCTGATATTCAGCCGATTAGATCCGACTTAACCCAAAAAGAAGCGTATGAAAACGCGCTTGCTTTAGTTGATCAATACGGTTGGGAGCTGGTTTTAGCGGACGAATCTCAAGGCAGAATAGAAGCGGTTGCCAGTACTTTCTTTTTTAATTTTAAAGATGATGTGGTGATAAGAATCAGGTCTGAACAAAAAGTGAGTATCATTGATATTCGCTCGCATTCTCGTCTTGGCAAAGGGGATAGGGGCAAAAATGCTGAACGTGTGCGTGCCTTTATTCGTGATTTCAATCAAGTTGCGAAAGAAGAGTGAGTTTTATTGCCGCTAAGTTGGAGGCTTATCCACTGTCTTTTTAAATGGCTTTCTATATGATAGCCAAGTTTATGATCTTCCTAGTTTGGATTCTTATATTTAATGAAAACTGAATTTGTTTGTATTGGTTTAACCAACCCTAAAAGCACCTCTAATGTGGGTTCTGTCATGCGTGCAGCGGGTTGTTATGAGGTTGACCAAGTACTTTATACGGGGCGACGCTATGACAGGGCGGCAAAATTAACCACGGACACTAAAAAAGTACGAATTGATATTCCTCTTAATAATGTGGAGGCTCTTGGTGTGAACTGCTTGACCCAAGCGATTGATGCAGACACTAAAATTGTCTGTGTTGATTTGGTAAAAGGGGCGACACCATTACCTGAATTTAAGCATCCAGAAAAAGCCATTTATATCTTTGGTCCAGAGGATAATACCATTAGCCAAGCGGTTATCGATAAAGCAGATCATGTGGTGTTTGTACCCACAGTCGGTTGTATGAATCTTGCTGCCAGTGTCAATGTCCTTTTGTATGATAGGCTGGCGAAATCGGAAAAAGCGAAAGCTGGGGATGAGCTAATTTTGAAGAGTCGTGATCGAAATAATAATGTGAAGGTAAGGTCTAAATAAAAAGCCCAGCAACGGGGAAATGCTGGGCTTTCTAAAGGCTAGGTTTTACTCACTTGCTTTTTTAACAAGGCCTACTTTCTCCATCATGTCCATTAGTAGACTAGAAGGGGCTTTTAGGTCTTTTATTACTAGCATTACGCCACTAATCCATACTAGACACGCCATAATAAATAAAGTTCCTGAATCACTACCAATTACTTCACCTGCTGCATTAAAAGCGGGTTGCACAACGCCTAATGGGGTCGCAAGGTGGAAGAAAATTGCACCTGTCATTATACCCACTGCCATTAGTGCCCCAATTGCATGTAAGCGAGTAACCAGTAAAATTGAGGCGATAAGTTCAGCTGTCCCAATCATATAGCCGCCATATGTACCAAACCAAGCTAATCCAGACCAATCACCTAATGCGCCAAAGATGTATTGGGTTTCATATGAGCCACTAAACTTAAAAAACAGTGATTGAATAAATACGAACATGATAAAAATTGAAAATAAATTTTTCGAGCTAATGTATTGCTTCAACATAGGTTGATTTCCTGTGAGATAAATAGGCTTTAATAAAGCTTAGTGCTTGTTCTGCTTAGTGCAATGAAATTCAGTGTCAATTAAAATTTATTTAACTGACACTATTATGACACTTGAAATTCGCAAAGGTTTAATTTAAAAATAAAAAAGATATGGTGAGGTAATTGAAGGGAATCTAAGATTAGGTTGCCCCCCTCGCCATAAATCTAGTGACTTTTACCTACCCGCAGAGGCGAGAGGACTTAATGCCAGCTTGCCTCAATTTTATGGCTGCTTATCAAAGGTTTTTACCCCTTCAGGAATAATAAACCAGTCTTGCTTTTCACTGACCCACACATGAACAGTGGGTATTAGCATGCTAGTGTCATCTAAACTGGCGCCCCCTTTAAACTTTAAAATATTAGGTATTTTAGGGTCATAGTGATAAATACGGTTACCGCAAGAAGGGCAAAACTTTGCGTGGTTTTCATTACCACTATCTGCCATTCTGCTCCAGTCGGCTAGTTCTCCCTCAATGACAACCTTGTCTTTATCTAGGATGCTAGTAATGCTAAATGCACTGGTCGCTAACTTTTGACAGGCTTTACAATGGCAGGCAATGACCATATTGGGGGCAGCTAATAAGGAAAAGGTAACCTGTCCGCATTGGCAGCTTCCTGAAACAGGGTAATGGGTAGTGCTCATATTATATTCCTTATAGGGTTAAGCATTATTTGTTTTTGACACAATAGGTATCTAACGCAGATTTAATTTGCTCTTCCTCTGTTGTGTTTGGAAAGAGTCGGTACCTTGGGGAAAGGATAGGGTTTACTTTAAGTACTTCTATTTCAATGATGCGTTGAAAGGGGAAGTCGTCTCCGGTCAAGGCATAAAGCGCTTGGTGCTTTTGAGCAAAGCTTGCATCATCTTTATTTAAAATACGGGCTGTGCCATGCAACTTAAAACCTTTTTGTTTAAAGACATGGACAAAACTCAAACAGACAGCAGGGTTAGCGCGAATATTCGCAACACTATTAGGCGAGGCGATGTTGGCAATCAGAATATGGGTTTTTTGATTCCCTTTGCCGTAGGCAACAAACATTTCTTTTGGAGAAACATTGGGTGTTCCATGAACATCAACGGTTGCTAGCCAGCAAAGTACGCTTTCTTCAATGGAGGTTAATACATCATCTGTTAACATCTTCTCACCCTTTTACACATCAATCTGCGACCTTGCTTTCATACTGTACACAGAATGTGCGATTTCTTCTTTTAAGGCAACATTTTAGATTTCATTTTTGATGAAATTATCTACAAGTCATTGAATAGAATACGTATACTCAATCACCCCCATTTATCAGATTATTTCTAGGTGTTGAGTGACTGAACTAGTTAATAGCTTTATTGAGCTTGATTGGCAGGACCCTTTTTTGATTTCACAATGCCTGATTGGCATTGCGATTATCTTCGACTTCTTCTCTTTTCAGTTTAAGAAAAGAGAGCAAATTGTCGCTTGTTTATTTGCCGCAGGGCTTTTAATCACAACGCATTTTGCTTTGTTAGAAGAGTGGACAGCAACAGCATTAATGAGCATTGCGACCTTGAGGTATTTATCCAGTATTTGGACAACCTCTAGAAAAATGATGTGGTTCTTCTCTGCTTGCTCTGTTACGGCAACGGCCTTCACATTTGCTGGCCTGATTAGTGTGATTAGTTGTGTGGGAACTTTATTTCAAACCCGTGCTAGTTTTTGCGAAACGGATAAGCGTTTGAGGCAGCTTATGATAGTGGGAACCAGTTTCTGGCTTATTCATAATTATATGGTGGGCTCTCCTGGGGCAGTACTAATGGAAGTACTCTTTATTTCTAGTAATTTGATTGGCTACTATCGACACTATATTAGGCCTGCCAAAGCGCTTTTAAAACATTAGATAGGACTTTAATGGATGGATCAGTTAAGTTCACCTAAACACTTACTCGCATTTTGCGGCAGTTTACGTAAACAATCTTTTAATAAAATGGTGCTGGAAGCGCTAAAAATTAGAGGTCACAGCCAATTTCATAACGAGCTAGAGATTCACATTTTTGATGAGCTTGGTAACCTACCTTTCTTTAATCCTGATTTAGAACTTGCCCTTGAAGAAGGGGGCCTTAGCTCGCTGCCAACCGATGAGAAAAGCCTAGTCGCATTGCGTTATTTAAAGGATGTAATGGCGCAAGCTGATGGGCTGATTATCGCCAGTCCTGAGTATGCCCATGGTGTGACTGGTGTAATTAAAAATGCATTAGATTGGCTGGTAAGTGGTGAATCCTTTGTCGATATGCCTTTAATGTTAATTAATACTTCTACAAGAGCACATCATGCTCAAGATGCGTTAACAGAAATTGTTACCACTATGTCAGGACGTGTGATTCAAGAAGCAAGTTTATGCTTGCCCTTATTAGGAAGCCAGATTCGCTCTACTGCAGACCTAATTACATCTGATCTAGTTGGTCAATTGGACAACAAGCTTAGTCTTTATATTAAAGCGCTGAATCAGTCTGCTTAAAGTGATTTTTCTGCTGCTTACGCCATGCCGCGGGTGTAATGCCATAGGCCTTTTTAAACTGCCTAATAAAGTGGGTAACATCATGCCAACCTAGCTCTTCAACCAGATGATTAATATCTTGGTCTGAGTGGATTAGGCGAGAGCAAGCCTGGGTTAAGCGACTATTGAGAATCCATTGGCCCACAGTATATCCTGTGTGTTGCTTAACCAAATAAGCCAGGTGAGAAGGGCTACAATGAATAGCATTCGCCACATCTTTTAATGAAATTGGCGTCAGATAATGCTGTTGAATAAAGTCTAATGCCTTACTGACCTTAATATCAGCTTGGTTCGCACCTATTTCAAATGGCTGACTGGCTTTATTTACTTCATGCAGAATCAAGGTGATTATGCTTTTTTGAATAACTTCTATATCTGTTTCATTACTCGCATGCAGCTGGTCTAGTTCTTCAAACATACGATTTATGAAGAGAGCCCTGTCTTGGCTAACTTTAAACACAGGTAAGGCCCCTAGGCGAATTTGACGAAAGGTTTGTAACAAGCTTGCGTCAAAATCCAGTGTTAAGCAGCTGGGGCAGAATCCCATCCACCATATATCTAAATCTTCACCTGCTACCAAGGTGTGAGCCACGCCAGGTGGAATGAGGGTAAGCATATTTTCACTCAACTCAACTTGATTTTGGTACTTCATGCTGAGTCTGCCTTTGTTCACTAGCATCAAGATATGCTCTGTTTGAGAGCTGTGCTCTTCATGAGGCAAGGTCTTAATTTTATGATGCTTAACTTGAAAGGCTTGAACGGGATGCATGCTTATTAACTCAAATCAGATAATAAGCCGATTATCCCACAGTTTTATCAATTATAAAGCCCAAATTTCAATGGGATAATTTCATTACTAAGACATTAAGCCGATATTTTAAGAGGAGTGGTGATGGATTTTAGTATTGTGTTAGTAGGGTTGAGTCTCTACATTTTGATTTGGGAAAAGCTACCTGATTGGGGGACTTGGTTTAATTATTTGATTGAAAGGCTACCTGCTCCGCTTGCTTATTTGTATCAAGCTTGGCGTTGTCCCTATTGTTTTGGTTTTTGGGTTGCCTTGTTATTACATTATCTAACAGGGTCTCATACTGTGCTGGAATTACATAATATGGCAGATGAGTTTGGTGTTTTGGGTCAGTCTCTTGCCATTTTTCTAGATGCATTGGCAGCAGCATTATTGATTATGTTAGGAAAATTATCCTTAAGTGCTATTTCAGGGCCTGCCATTGTTGGGTATGAAAAAACATTAGCCTTTAAACAAGCGAAAGATTAACCCTTATCGCATGCGCTAAGCTTCATAAACAAAAGGCACTTGTATTGATATCAAGTGCCTAGGGAGCCTGCGATTCAATCTCTTGTTAAGAGCCTTCTTCAGGGCCTTCTTCAGATCCTTGTCTTGTTAGACTTATAGAAATAGTATCAAACATCACTAAGACGTTATCTAGCTCGCTTTTAAGAAGGGATAACCCAGGCTCCCTCGTTAAGCTGTGAATACCTTCTCATGTCTCATGTCTCATGTAGTCGTTTAACTGCGCTTTTTTACATGATTTTTGCTCTTATAAAGCGTCTATGTTTGATAGCATCCTTAAAATGCGGGTAATGCTTGGCTTTTGTTCGTTAAGTGAGTTTCTAATTCATGTTCTAACTTAACCTGATTACGACCAAGGTGTTTAGCTTGATATAAGTAAGAATCCGCTTTTATGAGAATGTTTTCAATATCTGCCGTGTCATCTGGCACGAGTAGATAGCCACCGATGCTGACAGTAATGACGGGTAAGATGCCGCTAAAGTTATGTTCAATTGTCAGCTCTTGAACCGAAGCGCGACACTTTTCTAAAGTGGCTTTAGCTCGGTTGAGATCGCAATTGGGTAAGATAAGACAAAACTCTTCGCCACCATATCGACAGACAAAATCCTCGTCTCTTGTCAGCGAAAGTTTTAAACTTCGGGCGACTTTTTTGAGAACAAAGTCACCGGCTCTGTGACCATAATTGTCGTTATAGCTTTTGAAAGAATCCACATCGATGAGCGCAATGCAAATTGGCTCACCCGATAAAGAGGCTTTATGACACTCTTTTTCTAGATGCTCTTCAAGGTGACGACGATTAGGGATCATGGTCAAACTATCATAATGGGCGAGGTCTTCAAGAAGCTTACGTTGTTTTGCTAATTCGAGGTGGGTACTGACTCTGGCATTAACAATTTCATAATGATAGGGCTTGTGAATATAGTCGCAAGCCCCCAACTTAAGGCCATATGCTTCGTCCACATGGGAGTCGAGTGCGGTAATAAAAATGACATTAATGTGCTGTGTCTGTTCTGATTGCTTAAGCTGCTCTAATACTGAAAAGCCATTCATAATCGGCATCATGACATCAAGCAGTATTAATGTTGGCTGATGCTCTTTGGCAAGCTCAAGGGCTTGCATACCGTTTTTAGCTAATATGATTTTAGCCATGGATTTAATCTGTTCCCTCAGCATTTTACGGCTATTAACATCATCATCTACGATAAGCACTGTCTGTTTATCATTTGGCATAGACATCTTCCTTAGTGTCTTTTATTTTTTTAATATGCATTTTAGATAAATTTAACGTTAAAAATGCTATCTCTTATTAGGCATTATTTTTTACTAAATGAAAGATTTTTTACTAAATGAAAGATTTTTTATTAAATGAAAGCCATTAACTATCATAAACATCTTCCTTTAGGCTGCTTTGATTGCTGAGCTCCTTGTTCAATTTATCTATCATTTCTAGTGCTGCCGGGTATTCGATATTATCAAGTAGCGACATTATTTCTTGGGCTTTTTCGTAATAAGGTGTGCCATGGCAAAGCGTAATTAGGCTTTGGCAAACATCTTCAGAACTGGCGTCTGAATCGTAAATGAGAGGAATAAGCTCTTTGATCTTGCCAAGCATTTTATCTTTATCAAAGTCCTTTGTAATAACCTTTGCCGTCTCTTTTGGCTGTAATACCTGATCAAGTTGCTCAAAAGTATGTTTGAGGCTGTTTAGGAGAGGGGTTAATGCCGATTCAATAAAGCGGCCTTCGGCGATGGCATTTTCTAATTCTTTAGCAAGGCCAGATAATTCAAATGCGCCAATATAGGCTGAGTTAGATTTGAGTGAATGAATATATCGATAGAAACCATCGTTATTATTTTCCTGTTTAAGGTTTTCTATGGTCTGTTTAAAGTCGGTATATTGTTGGTAAAAATTATGTGTGATATCCAGATATAAACTCTCTTTGCCCTGTAGGCTTTCCAGTGCTCTTTCTATATCTAAATCGTTAATTTTTCTTAATGAATCTAACGTATCTAGGCCAATTTCTATCGGGTTCTTTTGACGTTCGACTTCTGCTTTTGCTGTTAAATTCCCTGTTTTAGGAAGCCACTGATTTAGCGCATTAAATAGGTAGTTTGGTTCGATGGGCTTGGTTAGATGGTCGTTCATGCCTGCAATGAGACTTTTTTCTTTTTCAGAAGGCATGGCATGAGCCGTCATGGCAATAATAGGCAGCTCTTCTTTTGATTTTAGCTGTCTTATGCGCTTGGTTGCCGTTAAGCCATCCATAATCGGCATTTGAATGTCCATTAAGATAAGATGGTAGTCATTCACAGAGACAAGGTTAACAGCATCTTGTCCATTTAGGGCGATATCCACCTTGATTCCCGTTTCGGATAGTAGCTCTAATGCCACATGTCGATTGATTTCATTATCTTCAACTAAGAGAATTTGACAGTGTTTGAAATCGAACTTGTTGGCGTCGAACTGAGTTAGAGGCTCACTTTCTAGCTGGGTTTGCGCACACATTCCAAGTACTTCGCCGATGGTTTCGACTAACGTGGATTGGCTCACGGGCTTTTCTAAGTAGTGATCAATTGTAATCGGGGAACCAAGTAATTTGACTTCGTCTCTATCATAGGCTGACAGCATTAAGATATGAGGTGGTGTATCAAGCTCAAGTTCCTGTTTAATAATTCTAGACGCCTCAATTCCATCCATATTTGGCATCTTCCAGTCCATAATTACCATATCAAAATGGGTATTTTTACTGGCCGCATCTTGCACACATTCTACGGCTTTACTGCCATCGTTAGCTTGAGTGCAGCTAATATTTAAATGACCTAACATACGTGAAATGACTTGTTGAGAAATAGGGTTGTCATCCACGACAAGTATATTGAGATTATGATAAATGTTTTTAGCGGAGGGTTGAGCAAGCTCTTCAGCCCGCTCCAAATTAATCTTAAGTGAAAATGTAGAGCCTATGTTTGGCTGGCTTCTTACTTGAATTTGACCTTGCATGAGTTCAACGAGTTGCTTACAAATAGCTAAGCCTAACCCTGTTCCGCCAAACTCACGTGTAATTGAATCGTTAGCCTGGGTGAAAGACTCAAATAAGAGGGCACATTGCTGCTCACTGATGCCTATGCCTGTATCTTCAACCTCAATATTAAGCTGGACATGCATGTCGTCTATTTCGACTTCATTGAGGGATTGAACCCGTATGATGACATGCCCAGACTTAGTAAACTTAACCGCATTACTGGTTAAGTTAAGAAGAATTTGCTCCAGTCTCAAAGCATCCCCAATTAAATTGAAAGGAATATTGGGTGAAATATCAACAATCAACTCAAGATCTTTAGTGTGCGCTCTTAATTCACAAATTGTGGTCACACGCTTGACGAGCTGCTCTAAATTGAAAGGCGCTTCTTCAAGGGTCATTTTCCCTACTTCTATTTTAGAGAAATCAAGAATGTCATTGATAATGGTTAATAGGGAGTTAGCGGACTCTAACGTCTTTTTTGCATAATTTTTTTGTTTATTATCTAAGTTTGTTTTCAGTAGTAATTGGCTCAGACCAATTACCCCATTCATGGGGGTGCGAATTTCATGACTCATATTTGCCAAAAAATTAGACTTTGATTGATTTGCTTTGATGGCGGTTAACCTAGCCTGATTTAACTCTCTTGTTCGCTCTGTAATACGATTTTCTAAGGTGCTATATAAATAGGCATTCGATAAAGAAACAGCGGCTTGGGCGGCAATGGCTTTTAACAAAGTGATTTGTTTATCGCTAAAAGCATTCTCAATGCTCTCATTTTCTAAATAGACAATGGCGATGAGTTTTGCTTGGTGTGTAATGGGAATACATAGGCTTGAGCTGGGGGTATGTTGAGTAAAATAGGCATCGTCACCGTATTCAACATCGTTTGCTCCTTGATCAACAAGGACAATATCGAGGGAATTTTCGACCTGTTTAATAATACTAAGGGGGAAGTCAGGGTGACTTGAATAATGTGTGATAGCTTGATCAGTCAGTATTTTAATTTGATCCACATTCCCTGTGGCTTCTAGCCATAATTGCTTCTCTTCTACTCGAATAAAGCAGCCGGTATCCGCCCCCGCGTTTTGTAACAAAATAAGCATCAGGTTTTCCAGTAGGTTAGTTAATTGTATTTCACTGGAAATAATCTGATTCACTTTAAGCAAGGTTTGAAGATCCATATGATCCATTAAGCTGGCATTACCTGACTCATCTGGAATATCAAACTTGATACTTTGCCATTGGTTTCTGATTTGTTTTGCCTTGGCAATGGCTCCCCATTTCAAATAGGCCTTGTGCGATGTTTGGATCAGACTTTTTGCCACCTGATGCAGGCCTTTATCCTGCCAATAAACCGCAAAGCATTCGTTAGCAAGCGCACATATATTGACATAACCATGCTGATTCGCTTCTTCAATTGCCATCGCATAGGCGGTCTGAGCAAGTGCATCATTACCTTCTATACGGGCAAGCTCGGCGCTTAATAAATGCTTCTTATGGCGATAGTTTTCAAGACAATTATTTGACCATAGAGTAAGGTCTTCTAGTATTTTTTGAGCCTCTAGGTACCTCTTACATTGTTTTAGATTTTCTGTATCTGCAAATCGAGTGAGGATTAAGCCAGTATAAAAGTTGGCTTCAACGATTTTGTTTTGACCTGGTACAAAGGTGACAACGGTGTCTAAATGACTCGCATTCGCTAATTGATTTTCTTGGCTATCTTGCATTAAGTAGCTATGACGAATTTTAGCATTGTAATAATAGGCGAGGTGTAAAGGGGCATCTTGGTAGTCTTTTAAGAAGACATTCTCATTGAAGTGATTGTCATTAAAGTTAACCCCATTGTGCGTTAATCCTAATAAACCTTTTACTGACTGTAATGCACCGACAGTGACACAATCTATCATGTCCGTTTGTTTGTGCTTTTTAAGAAGGGAAATATCTTGTTCAAGGGCGGTTTGTGCTTGGCTTAGGTTATCGCCCCGTGCAATGGAGTCACTGCCCCTGACGGCACAAATGTAGCCAATCGTCGCTAGATCACCATATTGCAGCGCCCAATCAAAACTTTTGTCAAAATAATCAACAGAGAGGTGTAGGCTTTTATTCCAATGTTGAGTAAAGGTCGCAAACAGAAAATAGACACTGGCACGAATTAACTTATTGGGTCTTTTATCAGATAAAGCGATTGCCAGTTTGCCAAATTCATACCCTATATCATAACGACCTTTAACCGCTGTGATTGCAAGGGCATAGTTAACATAGGCAAAGGCTGAAATATCTGTATGCCCTTGAGTTAATGAAATTTCTGTCATTATGATGGAACTTAGCAAGTTAAGAGGCACTTCTCCGGCTAAATAACTTGCATACCACATGCCCCAAAGTAGCTGCAAAATGGCGTCTTGTTCGGCATTTTTGATTTCTGTCTGATTGAGTAAATTGGCTATGATTTTATTTTTGGTTAAACTCTCAATACGATCAAATCCCGCCATAAACTCTTCACTAATTAAGTCATTATCATCAGGAATGTTGACACCTAAAAGTGAAAGCCCTTTTTTTTGTAATTCAATGGCCTCATGAAAACGGCCTTGAACCTGATATTGAGACATTTGTACTGTGATGACTCTGACTTGCTCTAAGGGGGTTTGGGTGAGTTCAAGGGCCTGTTCATAAATGTTTTGAGCTGAATCAAAATCTCCGACCATATAGCTAGCTTCGGCTAAGGATAATAAAAGATTTAAGTGTTGTAGCGGGTGGGCTAAGTAAGTAAGGCTAAGTGCTTCTTTGAGCAGGGATTGAGCTAAGGAATAGGCGGAAGAGCGCTTAGCTTTTTCTGCCGCCTGATAATTAAGTTGAAGTATGATGCGTTTATCTGCTTCAGACGCTACCTGAATACCTGCATTAAGTTGCTCAACAATATCAAAAAGTTTTTGTTCTAATTGAGCGTCAGGTAATGATTGATAAAGCTTTAAACCCACATCTAATTTAAATAAAGGTAAGGTTTTTTTATCGATAAACTGATAGGCCGCTTGTTGAACCCTGTCATGTAAAAAACAAAATTCGGAGCGTATTAATAGGCGCTCATCTGTCCCAAAGCGATAACTTTCATTTAAGGGGAGGATCAAACCACTTTCAATGATTGGCCAAAGATTTTCATAAGTTTGCATCACACTTTGCTCTGAAACAGTATGCAAATCTTTTAATGAAAACTGATTGCCTAGATTAGCGGCATGTTGAATAGTAAAAAGAGATTCTCGACTGAATTGATTAAGTTTTTTAACCATCAAATCAACAATGTTTTTGTTTATCTTTAAACCTTTAATGTTTTTTAGGTGCCATTGCCACTGGCCTGAATCAAAGTCGTAATTAATATGGTTTTGCTCATATAACTCAAGCAAAAACTGGCTAACAAAAAATGGGTTGCCTTGAGTGGTATCAATACAGAGTTGAGTTAAGCTTTCAACCTCTTCTTTTTGACGCCATAAGCTATCTGCGATAAGAGCTTGAACGTTAGATGCCGTTAGGGGTTTAAGTTCAAGTTTACATATTTTGCTGCCATTATTTTCAATACGTTTTTGAGCGCTAATTAATGGGTGAGATTCATCAACTTCATTATTACGATAAGCGCCAATGATCATTAACGAACCTTGCTGCTTTAGCAGCTCCTCAATGAGTCTTAGAGAGGAAAAATCAGCCCACTGTAGGTCATCTAAAAAAATGACTAGGCAGTGTTTGGTATTAGAAAAGGCATGAACAAATTTATTAAAGGTTATTTGAAAACGAATTTCTGCTTCACTGACACCTAAAGAAGGGGCTGCTTCGATATCCCTCTCAAAAAGCATGGATAATTCAGGAATGATGTCATTGATGACGCCGGCATTATCGCCAAGTTCCTTGTCGAGGTGCTTTTTCCAAAATGCCTTTGTTTTTATATCTAAGCCAGATAATTGCCTTACCAGCCGCCGAAACGCCTGCACAAAAACCGTATAGGGTTTTTTGTGATTGAATTGATCACATTTACCACTACTAAATAACCCTTTTTTTGAAATAATAGTGTGTTGGAGTTCGTTAACAAGTGAGGATTTACCTATACCAGAAAACCCTGTAATTAAAGAAAGAGAGCTTGAGCCTTGAATAACTGACTCAAACTCGTGAATCAATTTATTTTTTTCCTCATCTCGACCATATAACTTATGGCTAATATGAAGTCGCTCTGGTGTGTCTTGTTCACAAATGGCCATCTCATCTGTGTTGTCACCATTTTTGATGGATTGGTAACATTGATTTAAATCACTTACCAAACCAAAGCTGCTTTGATAGCGAGACTTGGGCGATTTTTCTAATAAACAGCCTATGATCTTAGTAAGCATTTTGGGCGTGTTATTAATGAGTTTATCGAGTGCTTGTGGCTTTTGTGTTAGATGACAGTGAATTATTTCTAATAGATCAAGCTGTTTTGTATTAAAGATTTGATGACCGCTAAATAGCTCGTATAGGGTGGCGCCTAATGAATATAAGTCACTGCGATTATCAATAGGTAAATTTGAACGGCCGGTTTGTTCGGGAGAAACATAAGCAATTTGGCCCAGCTTGGTATTACTATTCCCTAGGACTTCCCCATTTTTTAACGGGGTAGCAAAGGATAGGTCAGCAATGTATAAGGTTTTTCTATCTTGGCTAAGCCAGAAGCTTTCTGGGCTAATGTTACGAATTAAAATATGGTTTTTGTGAAGTTCGTGTACAGCTTTTGCCATCATCACTGCAATGCGAAGCTTTTCGGTTAAATCAAGTTCAAACTGGGTGATCAGGTTGGATAATAGGTTGCCATTATTGACGCTGTAGCAAATAACAGGTTTGTGATTCGGCTCTTCATAATAAAGGCCTTTTACAGGCATTAACCAGCTTGAATCTAGTTTAAGGTTTAAGTTGTACTCAAACTCAATTTCTCCAGATTGTGACTCATCCTCAGTATCTGATCGGCTATATTTTAATAGCACTTTTTGCTGGTCTTTGTTCTTTGCCAGTGAAAACACCTTAGACTCTGTATTTTCTACCTGTGACTGAATACTGAAATCAAGCAAATCCGTTTCCTCTAATCGATAATATAGGGTGTTTCCATTCTTCTTAAGCTTTTAAATATAGTTTAAAATCAGGGTGCTATACGTGTTAACACCCTGATTTTTATTGCTAACCCTTAACGTAAAATATGCGTTCAGGGTAGCCGCTGATAGCTTTTGACGCTTTAAGCCCAGCAACCGTGGTGGACTCTACGCAACCTATATTTAAAAAACGGTTATCGACCCAGTCACCTGTTAAAAACAAATTGCTAAAGTCGCTCCCATCAGGGGTGATACGGTTTTTATTGGTGCCAGCAACTGACAGTACGTATCGTTCACTTGGGTTAATCGCTCCGTGCCAGAACTGGCCATCAAACCTGTTTACACCCTCTTGGTTATTTAAGTCAACTAACTGACTCCAGTCTAAGCCGCCTTCCTGGGTAGAAATATTCGGCCAGATATACCCTGTATTTTCATTTAACCACTTAATGGCATTGTTTTTTACTCTTAATTGCTCTCGTGCGGGGAAGTCGTGATCACTAAAGGGTGGGATAGGATCTGCGTCAATAAAGTTATTGCAGAAATAGGCAATAGAAAATGGTAAATGATTTTGCGGCCAAGTTTCCTTATCAAGGGTTTGGCTCATATCAGCCCAGGTATTAAAGGGATCTTGATAACCATCCATCACCACACTGGCCATCTTCCAGCCCGTTTGTTCTAAATTTGGCTTCATCCAAAGCTGCATGGCTTGTGTTTGAGAGGATTGAACCGAGTTAACCATGGTATTCCACTGCGGGCTTGCTGCCATTAGCTCAGGGGTGATATAAGGCAATGCACCGACTGAAATGCCCAGCACAACGCTATCAAAGTCTTGACCTAATTGTAATGATTTCGTGCCTACCCCTTGCCACGGGCTCCAAGGTGATTCTAAGTTGATATGCATTTCCTTTAACTCATCCCCTTCCACTAATTGGGAATAGTTAGGGTTGGATGGCCAACACAGTAAGTCTTTTACATCGATGAAAGGGTCATAGGGAGTAGAAGGGTCTTTGAGTGTGGCTTGTACTTGAATATCTATGCTAGCAATGTGTGTTTTATCCTGTGACAACCCCAGATTGCTAACCCGGCTAAAGAATTCAAATTTAACCCCTCGTTTTTGCAGTGCCAAGCATAAAGGCACAATTACGGTTTCACCCATACCGGCTTGCATTTTCCAAAAAATGGCGCCCTTGTATTGCCCGCAAGCCAGAAAGTAAGCATGGAGTAGGGTACCGGCTGAAACATTACCACCACAGAGTGAGTTCTCTGTATTGCCCTGAGGGTAAGCAAGATAAAGGTCATAAAAAGATCGTGTGATTGCTGAACAAGTTACTCTTTCGGGAGCGCCGTTTTGCGCCAACCATGCTCTAAAATCAAGGTGATCAATCACATCCCAATCAAGTAAGAGTAAAGGCTCTTTAATAATGCCTTTCACTATGTAGAGACCAAATTCGACTGCCAATAGGGTTTGGCGGATACTGGTTAAGGTGCCAAAGGTGGGGCCAAATAACTGCTCCAGTAAGGCGATCCCTTTTTCTAAAATGGTTTCTAATGATAAGGTCGCTAATTTAATATTTTCTAAATCACCTGCCAGCGCTTTTTCAATGTGTTTATCAATGCTTTCTAATGAACTCACGACATCGAGCACGCTATGGCTAAAGGGGTTCAGATCTTGAATAAAGTCTTTTACTGAGTCTAAAGGGCTTTCTTCTGCTTTGGCCTGCTCTTGGTGTAGTGCTTCATTCGTTTTTAGGTGAGAGATAAGCTGCTTAATTAACCAAGAAATCATACCTAGGGGAGTATCATGATTGTCTTCTCTATAGTTAGCATCAACACCAGGCACTTGATCATTAGTGGGAAAGAAAATTGGCCAATCTACCCATTTTTCATCTATGTATTCTTGTACCGCGATAAAGCTATGTGGCTTAAAGGCAGCATCAAAATTTGCTAATGGTGCGGTTTCAGGTCTGTCAATTTCGTCATAGGCTGTTCGCATCATTTTGATTGCATTATCGTAAAACCCAAAAAAGATATGTAATCCATGCTCTTCTATTCGATTAGCAACATCTGGATTTCGACTACTTGCGCATTTTCCGCCTAAGCGCCAACCCTCTTGATAAACCGTAATATCAAAATCATCCTGCCAATTAGGTTTACTTGTAATGCCATAAACGCTTGCTAGTGAGCCAATACCGCCACCTAATACTGCAATTTTTTGCTTACTCATTATCCTATTCTCCTAGTTGTAGGGTGAAATCAATATCTACCCAAAATCCTTTGGTATCCATTAAAAAGCTACCATCGTCCTGCTGTTCAGCAAGCAGACCAAACTGCTCCACAATAGGGTGACTTTCAATTGGAAATATTTGCAATTGAAATTGAGTAATTGCAGGAGGGATAAGCTGCCAATAGAGGCCACCATTGTTGATGGCATCCAAGGTAAATGGGGCCTGGGCAATTTTTTGGAAGCAGGCAATGGCACCATCTTTAATAGAAGGGAATTGTTTTAAGAAGACACAGGGTAAATTGACTTTAAGGAAGTCTTGAAATGACAATGTGTGATTTGAGTCAGACACCTTAAAGGGCTTATCAAATAAGTGCTTTCCTAATTCAGACGAGAATAGACTCTTATCAATTAAGGATTCGCCTAAGTGCTTAGAGTGAGCGCCGCTTAGGGTGAATAGAGGGTTAAATTGGCCTTTAGTTTGCGCTGTTAATGTTTTGAATGAATAAGGTAAGGCAGTGAAATTAGGCTGCTTTACATCAAATTCATTGTTCGCATTTGGGAACTGAAACTCGGCCTGTTGTTTTTCAAAACCATACATTTCTCTGCCAGATGCGATAGCTGTTCCATTGTTGAGTAAGAGTAGAGGGAGAAACAAACCAGGTTCAAGTGTTTGAGTATCAAAAGCAGGAATCCAAAAAGAGCATTCCGGATACTCAATGGTGCCATAAGCCTTGCCTTTTTGATCGCTGGCAACAAAGCTCATGTCAGCCATGATAAGGAGCAAAATGCTCTTATTATCAATCGACAAGGTTTTATAGTCATGTTGCCCATTTGAGGGAAGGTTAATACTTTGGTCAAGCTGATGCTGTAAGGCTGCATTTTCACATTCTAGAAAAAAGATTGAGAGCTTGGCGCCATTAAATTGAAAGGGGGCTTTGGCAATGGGGAGCCCAATGGGGGCTGGGATATAACCTGGTGCGTTTTCCATATACATCTAACTCCTGCAATTGAATATCAATTATTACAACAGAGGAAGGTGTGGTCATTTCACCCCTTCCATGGGTAGAACATATGTATTTGCTAAATTAGTTATCTCAGATATTGATTTAAAAATGAACCCTTTTCTTAAATATAAGTTTAATTTATTAAATTGCCCTTATTTTATAAACAAAAAAAAGTTTCAAGCTTCGGCGAAGCCGCTTGAATGTTTGAGGTGTCAAATAGGGCTAGCCCTTGCTTATCATGAAGTGCTTCTACCATTTGACGATTAAAATGATGATTGTTTTTATCTTTGATGTAATCCTCAACCTTGATCCATTTCGCATCAAGAATTTCATCGGTATCTTGAATGTTTATCGTATGGTTTAAAGCATCGAGTTTACAAATAAAGTACATGTTCGATTTCCCAAATCGATAGGGATGTTTAGTGGTTATGCCAAGTAGATGACTAAATTTTGCCTTAATGCCTGTCTCTTCAAAGACTTCCCTGACAATGGCATCTGAAATCTTTTCGGTTAATTCGACATGGCCCCCTGGTAATTTATATGCAGGACTGGTTGAGGCTCTTTCTCTAATGACTAACACCTCTTTCTTCTCATTTATTAAGATAGCGCCTGCACCTATGGTGTAGGTGGGAATAAAGGGAACATAGGTATTCTCTTTGAGGGAAAGAGTGAGGGTGACTTCATCTTTTAAGCAGTTGTGAAATTCAAAATTACGTTCGGTTGCCAGAGGAATGTAGCGAGCTTGTGCGTGTGGGATGGTTAACCAAACAAGTTGTTTATTTTCCTTTATCGCATTTTGGATATGAAGATTAAGTTCAATTTCAAATTCAGCGGCACAAATTTGGTTTGGCTGGCAGTGTAAAATAACCCCATTAAAGTCATCAAACTCTGTTGTGAGATAAGGTGTGCTTAGTGTCACTGGAACCTCGTTAAAATAATTTTATGGAAAACGCTTATTGGAATGCGTCTTAATTTTTGTCGATTTAGTTTATAACTCAAGGGTTTAATATCAATCCTTTATTCATTTTAAATCAATGAAATAAGCTTGTTTTATGGGACATACGTTTTTTGAATGATGCCAGTCTGAAATTCGATTGCGCCATTTCTCTTCTTTGTTTTAACCTTGTCTTAATAGCTTAGCGTCATATTTCTGGCATTTGACTGCAAATTTGTGAAGTCGAGCGCCCAGCCAAACAGGAACCTGCATGAAACATTATCAATTTTTAGTAAAAGAATTTACACGCCTGCATCATTTTAATCATTTAAGCGCCATTACCGAATGGGATGCAGCCACCATGATGCCTGAAAATGGTAATCAAGCGAGGGCGAATGCCATGGCTGAATTGTCTTTATTGATTCATGATATTCTGGTCAATCCGGCGTTAGAAGAGGCTTTTAAACAGGTCGATGAAAGCCAGTTAACCGATCAAGAGAGAGCCTCATTACGTGAAATGAAATCAACTTGGCAAGCGGAAAACTGCTTGCCAGGGGCGTTAGTTGAGAAGAAGTCCCTCGCTGGTGCTAAATGTGAGCATGCTTGGCGTACACAACGTAAAGAAGCCGATTGGGATGGTTTTGCTAAAAACTTAAAGCCAGTCATAGACATTACCCGAGAAGAGGCTGCATTAAGGGCAAATGCCACAGGGTTATCTAAATATGATGCCTTGTTAGATCTATATGAACCTGGCATGACCAAGGAAAAATTGGATGACATTTTTAATCAGGTGAAATCTTGGTTACCTGAATTGACTAAGGCCATTATAGAAAAACAAACATCAAAAAAACTTGTTATGCCTCAAGGCCCTTTTAGTGAAGCGTCTCAAAAGAACTTAGGTCTTGAGATAATGTCATTGCTAAACTTTGACTTTAGCCGTGGTCGCTTAGATGTGAGCTCTCACCCATTTTGTGGTGGTGTGCCTGAAGATGTTCGTATAACGACTCGCTATAGTGAAGAAGATTTTACCCAGTCTCTAATGGGCATCATTCATGAAACGGGGCATGCTAAATATGAGCAAGGATTACCTAAGGACTGGCTGCATTTACCAGTAGGGGAAGCTCGCTCTATGGGGATTCATGAAAGCCAATCCTTGTTTATGGAAATGCAAATTGCCCGCAGTAGTGCATTTTTAGGCCATATTTATCCTCTTATTAAATCCCATCTCGGTGAGGGTGAGGGGATGGATTTAGCAAATCTAGAAACCTTATATCACTGGGTAAAAGCGGATTATATCCGTGTAGATGCCGATGAAGTGACCTATCCAGCCCATGTGATTTTACGTTATGAGATAGAAAGGGATTTGGTAGAAGGCCTTATCGAAGTGGATGATATTCCTGCTATTTGGAATCAAAAAATGCAGGAATATCTTGGTGTCTCAACAGAAAATGAATTTACCAATGGTTGTATGCAGGATATCCACTGGACTGATGGGTCGTTAGGCTACTTCCCAAGTTACACCTTAGGCGCTATGTATGCTGCGCAATTTATGGCAAGTATCAAAAAAGAAATGGATGTCGATAGCTTGATTGCTCAAGGGGATATCAGCCCCATTCAACACTGGCTAGAGGCTAATGTGTGGTCTCAAGCAAGTTTTTATAGTACCGATGAGTTAGTGAAGCGTGCCACCGGTGAAACCTTGAATCCTGAGTATTTCAAACAGCACCTAATAGCACGTTATTTAGCGGACTAACTTAGCCAGAGCAAGATTTACCACTTTATCATTTAAGACAATTAAAAGAAGAATCTATCCATGAATCAATATTTAGAAACCTTAGAACCGACACTTATTTGGAAGCACTTTCGTACTTTATGCGATACACCAAGGCCTTCCTTTCATGAGGCTCAGCTGCGTGAGCTGTTAATCGAATGGTCACATGCCAGAGGGTTAGCAACTTATGTGGACCCTTGCGGTAATCTTGTCATTCGAAAGCCCGCTAGTCTTGGCATGGAAAATAAAGAAACGGTCGTACTTCAGGGGCATCTTGATATGGTGGCGCAAAAAAATGCTGGGGTTGAGCATGATTTTGTAACAGATCCTATCGCAACTCATATTGTTGATGGCTGGGTAACTGCAAAAGACACAACCTTGGGGGCTGATAATGGTATTGGTGTTGCCGCTGCACTTGCTGTGTTAGAAGCCGATGACTTAAAGCATGGGCCAATAGAAGCCTTATTTACGATTGAAGAAGAGACCAGTCTTCGAGGAGCATTAGAGTTAGAAAAGGGTATTCTAGAAGGTCGGTTACTACTTAACCTCGATTCTGAAGATAGAGGTGATGTTTATATTGGTTGTGCGGGTGGTGTGGATATCAATATAAAGCGAGAGTTTGACGTTGAAGCGGTTAGTACTGATAGCGCAAGTTTTACACTCTCCATATCGGGCCTTAAGGGTGGTCATTCTGGCCTGGATATTCATAAAGGTAGAGCCAGTGCTAACGTCTTATTAGCCCGTTTATTAGTTAAATTAGCGGATGAAAAGTTAATTCGAGTGAGTGCGTTTAATGGCGGTACGTTACGTAATGCCATTGCCAGAGAAGCGTTTGCCAAGGTGTGTGTTAACGCATCAGATATCGATAGGGTAAAAGCCTTAGTTGATGATATTGAGCAGCAAATGCAACTTGAGTTTGGTGCAATAGAAAGCAAGCTAAGCCTTACTATGTCAGTTTCAGAGCCTAACCTTTATTGCTTAAAAGAGGCTGATCAAAGCCTGTTATTAAATGCATTAATCAGTGCTCCTCATGGTGTTAATCGCATGAGCGCTGAATTAACAGGTGTGACAGAAACCTCATGTAACTTTGGTGTGATTTCGCTGGTTGCTGAATCGACAGGATTAATTTTTGAATCTTGTTTATTGGTCCGTTCTCTTATTAATACTGCGGTGTTTGATCTTGCTAGAGTGGCTAAAGCTGTCTTTGAGCAAATTGGTGCAAGTGTTGATTTAGAAAATGATTACCCTGGTTGGCGTCCGGATCCCAATGCGGGATTGCTTGCTCACTTCTTGCAAGTACATAAAGACGTGATGGGTTATGAGGCGAATGTGAAAGTCATCCATGCGGGTCTTGAATGCGGCATCATCGGGGCTAAATACCCGGGAATGGAAATGGTTTCTTTTGGGCCTAATATTCGTGGCGCTCACTCTCCAGACGAACGACTTGAGATAGATTCGGTCGGTGATTTCTGGCGTTTGCTGGTAAAAGTGCTTGAAGAAGTGCCAAATAAAATCGCTTAAATCTGCTTTTAGTACGACATAAGGGCCCTGAATGCACCATTCAGCGTCCTTGTGTAACTAAAAAATTGTAAGCTGGCTCAATTAGATAGAAAAATGCATCATTTTTAGATGCACAATTAGCTGCAAAACATAAATTTCCCTCGCATAAATACAACAATTCGTCACAGTTCAGCTCCAGCTTGGCTGCTAGAGTTGGTACTTCAGAGATAGCTAAAGTTACTGATAAAACAAACTTGGTATTTGTTTTCAGGCTCTAAGCTAAGAGAGGCGAACATGTTGAAAGGTACGACTTTACCCTTATTGTTAGGTGGGATCACAGGTTCTGTGATGGTTTACCTTGTTGAGGTATGGCTGCTACAAAATTTTGCCTCACATCTCTCACTTATCATTTTCGTGTTAGTGACTTTGTTAGTGATTTTAGTGGCACTTGTTGCCTCAAGGCTTTGGCAAGATAGGATGATTGAGGGCAAGGTCCGATCTGTATTGCCAAATCTAAGCCCATCTCGATCAAACCTTATTATTTATATTCAAAGCTTAATTGCGGCCTTTAAAGCATCTCGTCTTGAGTTGCGTAATTATCAAAAAGTCATAGAAGAACAAAATCATCAGAACCAATTAAGAGAAAAACTTTTAAGCGCCATTTTAGGCAGTTTAGATGTGCCTTTAATTATTCTTGATCATGATGCAAAAATCATTGAATTTAATAGAGAGGCAGAAAATTTATTTGGTTATGAAAGAAGCTATGTATTAGAAAAAAACCCGCAAGAGATTTTATTATTAGAAATTTTGACAAATATTTATAGCAAGGGATGGAATACAGAATTAACGGCCCATGCGCCAGATCTTTTGAAGCAACCTATCAAAACATTGGGGCAAAATCGTCGTGGCATGAAAATACCTTGTAAAGCCATCATTCAACAGCTAGAGCAAGATAATGATAGGCTGTTTGTCGTGCAAATCTACTCTTCCTCACTACATGCATCAAACACGGGGTTTATTGACCCTCACGCCACTGCTTTCAACTCATAATCTCCTTGTTTCTCATCACTTTTTACTTATTTATGCTGAAAAAAAATGAGGCATTCGTTACTCTGCATCATCGCTAACTAAAACGTAACCTTGATGAAAATATTGCACACCTCTGACTGGCATCTAGGTCAGTACTTTATGGGAAAAAGTCGTAAATCTGAGCATAGCGCTTTAATAGATTGGCTTTTTGATTGTGTCGAAAAAAATGCGATTGATCTGGTATTAATTGCAGGAGATATTTTTGATACGGGTTCCCCCCCAAGTTATGCCAGA
The DNA here is from genome assembly GCF_000153025.1 of Marinomonas sp. MED121. Lineage (GTDB taxonomy): Bacteria > Pseudomonadota > Gammaproteobacteria > Pseudomonadales > Marinomonadaceae > Marinomonas. Next base: position 206,142 of record NZ_CH672430.1, on the reverse strand, counting down.
GAACTGTATAACACCTTAGTACTTGGGTTACGCCACAGGCACTGTCAGCTTGTCATTGTGGCGGGTAATCATGATTCCGTGAGTATGTTGAATGAATCAAGCTCTTTGTTAGCGGAATTAAATACTTATGTTGTCGCTGCCGCAACGCCACAACAGCCACATCAACATGTGATTGAGCTATATGAAAAAGGCAGTGACAAAGTTGCTGGGTTATTGTGTGCCATTCCTTATATTCGTCCCCGTGATATTGTGTTGAGTGAAGCGGGTGAAGATGAAAGAGGTAAACAAGGCTTATTAGCAGAGCAAATTAAAGTGTTTTATCATGAGGTTTATCAGATAGCCCAAGAGAAATCTGTTGCTTTAGGTGGTGTTCCTATATTGGGGTCAGGGCATTTGACCACATTAGGGGCAAGTGTGTCCGAATCTGTTCGTGAAATTTATGTGGGAAGTTTAGAGTCTTTCCCGTTAGATTTCTTTCCCCCATTCTCCTATTTAGCTCTAGGGCACATTCATCGCCCACAAAAAGTGGCAGGTCTTGAACATGTGAGATATTCAGGATCACCAATAGCATTGAGTTTTGATGAGCTTGGGAGTCAAAAAGGTGTGGTAATAGTTGATTACTCTAAAAGCCTCGCTAACCCTATCATAGAGACGCTTTCTATTCCGTGTTTTCAGCCAATGCTAAGTGTTTCTGGTGACATAAGTTGTGTAGTTAAAGCGCTAAAAAATGCGCTCGACACCCTTGATCTAAAAGATAAAGAAGCGCCTTTATGGGCTGAAGTAACACTTGTCTCTGATGAATATGTGTCTGATCTCTATCGACAGCTACAACAGGCATTGGATGATTTACCAATCGAACTTTTAAGAGTTAAAAGGCAGCTTAAAACGCAAGCCCAAGCGATGGATAATACGAACCAAGAAACCTTATCAGAATTATCCGTTGAACAGGTGTTTGAGCGTTGTCTACAAAGTGCGCATATAGAAGACGAAAAGCCTGCTCTTACAAGGCTTTTTAAACATCATTATCAAGGTATGTTGAGCAAGCAGCAGGAGCTAGATAATGAAAATTTGTAGCTTACGCTTTAAAAACATTAATTCCCTAAAGGGCGAATGGAAACTGGATTTTACCAAGGAGCCTTTTAGCGAAGCCGGTGTTTTCGCAATTGTTGGCGCCACTGGAGCAGGTAAAACAAGCTTATTAGATGCTATTTGTTTAGCGCTTTTTCATGAAACCCCTCGTTTAAAAGTCAGTCCTTCTAGCAATGAGGTAATGACTCGGCACACCTCTGAATGCTTAGCCGAAGTTGAGTTTGAAGTGAAATCTACCCGTTATCGGGCTTTTTGGAGTCAGCGACGAGCCCGTGAAAAAAGTGATGGGAAATTACAGCCAATCAATGTTGAGCTTTGTCTAGCATCAGGGGAAGTTCTTGCCACGAAAGTAAATGAAAAATTAGCTTTAATGGCACACATTACAGGGCTAGATTTTTCCCGATTTACCAAATCCATGTTGTTAGCTCAAGGGGGCTTTTCGGCTTTTCTTAATGCTGAAGCCAATGCGAGGGCAGAATTATTAGAAGAGCTAACAGGAACAGAAGTTTATGGTGATATCTCAAAATACATTTTTGAAGAGCACAAACTTCAGCGTCAAGCCTTGCTTTTGCAAGAGCAACAGTTAGATGAATTTGAACGTCTAGATGAAGACACTCTGATTAGTTTAAAACAACAAGAAGCTGAATTCTCATCAAAAGAGCAATTACTTAAAGTCGAAATAGAAGATGCTGAGAAACGCTTCAATTGGTTAAAGCTTTGGCAAAATTTAACGACTAAACAGACTGATTTGACCGAAAATTTAGCCGCAAATGAAAAGAACTGGGAAAGCTTTAAACCTCAGCTTGCGTCTTTTGAGTCAGGCTTAAATGCCAATTTAATAAGCCAGTTTTATGAGCAAAAGAAAAAAGCCTTTGCGGTTGAACGTGAGGCGACTGAGAAGCGTCATGTAAACCAAATGGCGCTTTTAAGATTGAATGATGAAAGAAGCATTTTGCTGCAACAAGAATCAAGTAGCCAAGCAAAGTATGCCTTATATGAGTCAGAGTCAGAGCGTTTTAAGCAGCTAGAAGACAAGGTGATTAACCCGCTTTTAAGTGAGAAACATAAGCAATCTGCATTATTAACAAAAGCCAATTCAGACTTCAATCAGGTAATAGAGCAAAGTCAAAAATTAGAAAGCCAAATACAGCATGATACTAAGCAATTAGCTGGCATTACCCAAGAGTTAGATCAACTGCAAGACGTACTCATCCTGTCTTCGCAAAATGACGTGATTAGTAATGAACTGACTGCTTGGGAGCAACAATGGCAATATTTATTAGAACAACAAAGGGTGCTTTATCAATCTCAACAAGTAGGCGATAAGCTATTACGTGATCAAGCTAAATTAGTGAGTAGTCAGCAGGCTAATCAAGCCAGTGTGGCACTTGAAACTGATAAGTTAGCGCATTTACAAGGTGTATTTAACAAGATTGAACATGATATCTTGAATTTGACCTTAGGAGCCGGTGTCAATGCTTGGCAAGAATCTGATCGACTGGCTTTACAAGAATTAAGTTTGATTCAACAGGCTTGTAAAATAGTTCAAAGTTATGATTTTGCCCAAGGGCAATCCCTGCGATTAGAGAACCAAAAAAGAGAGCATCAGCGACACCAAGAGCAATTAGACCAAGAGTTAGTGAATAAACGACAAGCGTTTCAAGAGGCAAAAGCTCACTTAGATACACTCGAGTTATTAGCTAAGAAAGAAGAGCGTATTGTGCAGCTGGAGGCCCTAAGAGCTGAGCTGGAAGAGAATCAAGCTTGTGTGTTATGTGGGTCTTTAGAGCACCCTTATGCTCATCTGTCTAGTAAGAGCCATCAGCCGGGTGAAGGTCATCAGCCGATTGAAGGTCATCAGCCGGGTGAAGTTCATCAGCCGGGTGAAAGCCATCAGACACTGGCCCAGTATGAGGCGCAATCAGCTAAGGTGCATCAACTCGAAGCAGAAGGTCGTGACCTAAGCTCTCAAAGTCAGACAATAAACGTATTAATCACCCAACTTGAAGCAAATTTATTAGAGCAAAGGCACATAATTAATCAGATTGAGCAGGAAGCAATTGATTTAAATTTACCTAATAATCAGACATGGCCCGCTATTTCTGACTCTACAGCTTGGCAAGCGATCCATGCTGAATCTCAGCGAATACAGACTCAAAACGAACATACACGTACCCAGCTCACGCCGCTAATGCATGAACTAGAAGCGGTTAGTCAGCAGGTTCAAATGGCTCAGCAAAGTCTCGATAAACTTTTGCAGCAAGGAGACTATGAAGCCCAATCCTTAATGCTATTAAATACACGTATTGAGGAGTTTGTTAAAGAGCAGAGGGATAATGAGGCACTCTTTAAAGACAAGCAAACTCATCTACTCGGCCAAATTGCGCCTTATCTTGAAGTGTCTTATGAATTTCAAGATCTTCACCAAGCCTTTGAATATTTACAAAGTCGGTTAAGCCGCTGGCGTGATGCACAAACAAGGCAAGTTGCTTTAAAGCAGCAAGAAGGCAATCAAAAGGCCAAGCTTGATGTCAATGATGCTCAGCTCACCCAATTAAAACAAACACATCATGAGCTAAGCCTTGTGTTGGAGACTTATCAAAAAGCGTTAGATTTAATTCAAGATCAGCTTACTAGTCATTTAGGTGATCAAAGCCTAGAACAGAAGAGAGCGGGTATTAAACAAGCGCTTACTTTAGCTGAGCAAGATGTTAAAAAAGTTCAGCAAAAAGGATTAGATATCAGTGCTGAAATTCAGTCTCTAGAGGGAAGTCTATTAGCGCAAGAAGAAAGACTTCTACTTTTACGCGAAGACACCATAAGTGTTGAAAAAATCTGGCAGCAAAAGCTCATTGATTCTGGCTTTGATGATGAAGCCGATTGGCAAGCTCAGCATCTTGCTGACAGTGAAATGGATCGTCTTGCTTATGATAAAAAGCAGCTTGAAGAAGCGCTCGCTCAAGCAAAAGATAGGTTATTACAAGTTAAGGATGAAATTGAAAAGCATCAGGCTAGCTTTCCAGCAAGCTCAGAGTTTATTCCTGCTAAGGTGTTTGAGCTAACAGAGGCTGCTTTGGTTCATCAGATAGAGACGTTAGAAACAGAGATCAAGGCCCTGTCTGTTAAGCATACCCAAGAACACCAGCGTTATGGTCAGGTGAAAATGCAGTTAAAAACCCATGAAGATACCCAAACTAAGTACCAATTGGGATTGGAAAAGTTAGCTAAAGCCAGAAGTGAAATGGCCTTGATGACTCAATTGCAGCAATTAATTGGCGCGGCTGATGGGGCTAAATTTCGCAAGTTTGCTCAAAGCCTTACATTGGATAATTTGCTGCATTTGGCAAATAAGCGATTGGCTTTATTGCACGATAGATATCAATTACAAAGAAAGTTTGGGGATAAGTTAGAGCTGGTGGTGTTGGATACTTGGCAAGCGGATAGTGAAAGAGACACACGAACCTTATCGGGTGGTGAATCTTTTCTGGTCAGTCTTGCGCTAGCGTTGGCGCTATCTGATTTAGTTTCACATAAAACCAGCATAGATTCTTTGTTTTTGGATGAAGGGTTTGGCACATTAGACAGTCAAACCCTAGATATTGCACTAGATGCTTTAGAGTTACTTAATGCAGCAGGGAAAACAATTGGGATTATTAGCCATGTTGAGGCCCTTAAAGAAAGAATGTCGGTGCAAGTGAAATTAACCAAGCTGCCCGGGTTAGGCATTAGTCAGCTTGATAAAATGTATGCTGTCTAAGAAATGAACAGCTCATATAGGGGGCATTAAGTTGTCCCCAGAAACCCTATAACAAACCTCTGAATAACTCGATATTATCCTTTAAATTCAATGTCTTAAGTTCTTGTCCAGAAAAAATTTTATTTTTTTTGAGTTTCATAAGTTTCAGTTTGTTAGAGAAACTAACCAGAGTATTTAGCAGGTTAGTGAATACCTATTTAGGTTAAAATTTGATCAGTTTTGAAATAAAATTTTCAAAACTGTTTCTGTTTAGCAAAGAGGGCTGCCCATCATTTTTTCAGCTTTGTGTTTGAGAAAAAGTCTTAAATAAAAGGTGAGTTTAATCAGGTTATTAAAAAATGATTCGTCAAAAAGCGTTTGTCCAAGAATACGCGACCAAAACGCTTTATGAATTGATTGAGAGTCCGATCACTAAAAAAGATTTTTAAGCTAAAGCTTAGGTGCTGTATCCAGATGTTAAAGCGGGAGTCATTATTCGTAGATTTCCACGTAAGCCTGCTTGGTGTGTATCAAATCGTTAATTAGGATTCCTTCTTGCTTCCTTTAAATTCTAAGCTTGTTAAAATAAGCCAAGGCTAAAGGTCTATTAGTTCAAAATTATAAGGACACCCCCCTATGTCAGAGACAAACTTCCAATTTAAAGGAAGTGTTGTGACCACTATTTTGCTTCAAATTAGTCATTTTGATGAAATGACCCTGATTTCTGCAATTGAAAATAAAGTTGATCAAGCACCACATTTTTTTCAAATGGCCCCAGTTATTATTGATTTAACTAAATTAGATCAAAGTATTAGCCTAGACGAATTTAATCGTCTTTTGCTACATTTAAAAAACTTGGGCCTAAGCCCTATCGGATGGCGTTGTAGTGATACCAATAAACCAGATTGGATAGGGGATGCAAGTTTACCTATTTTACCTGCATCTAAGACACGTGCTACCACATTAGAAAGCCGCGTTAATCAGGATAAATCTAACCAAGATGTTGTGATTAAAACGATTGTTGAAGAAAAACGCGTAGCCCAAAGTTCAAAAATTATTACAAAACCGATTCGTTCAGGCCAGCAGGTATACGCAGAAGGTGATTTAATTATATTATCCTCTGTTAGCCCTGGTGCTGAAGTGTTAGCTGATGGCAGTATTCATGTGTATGGTGCGCTTAGAGGCAGAGCGTTAGCGGGTGTACGAGGCGATATTGGCGCGCGTATTTTTTGCCGTAGTATGGAAGCTGAACTGGTATCGATTGCAGGCAACTTTATTTTAAGTGATACCTTGCAAAGCGGTCTTTGGAAAGAGTCTGCGCAAGTGCTATTAAACGAGGAAAATATTGAAGTTAAAACGTTTTAGTCCGCATTGTTTTTTAGGTATCGCGACTATTTGAAATTTACGTTTTGACTATTGATTTAAATATTATAATGACACTGTTTGAAGGTGTACGGGAGAAATAAATTGGCGAAAATTATTGTTGTAACGTCAGGCAAAGGCGGAGTAGGGAAGACTACGTCAAGTGCTGCTATCGGTACAGGCTTGGCGCTGAATGGCCATAAGACTGTCATTATTGATTTTGATGTAGGTTTAAGAAACCTAGATTTAATCATGGGTTGCGAGCGCAGAGTTGTTTATGACTTTGTAAATGTGATTAATGGCGAAGCGACTTTATCGCAAGCATTGATTAAAGATAAGCGCACTAAGAATCTATCAATTCTGCCTGCATCACAAACACGTGATAAGGATGCGTTATCCCAAGAAGGCGTCCAGCAAGTATTGAATGAGTTGAGTAAAACCCATGACTATATTGTTTGCGATTCACCCGCTGGGATAGAGAAGGGGGCTCAGATGGCCCTTTATTTTGCTGATGTGGCTATTGTGGTGACTAACCCAGAAGTTTCATCAGTGAGAGACTCTGACCGTATATTAGGTATTTTACAAAGTAAGTCTCGTCGAGCAGAGCAGGGTATGGACCCTATTGAAGAGCACTTATTGTTAACCCGTTATCACCCTGAGCGTGTTGAGCAAGGTGAAATGCTAGGTGTGGCTGATGTTGAAGAAATTCTTGCCATTCCTTTACTTGGTGTTATTCCTGAATCAGAAGCAGTTTTAAAAGCATCAAACCAAGGTACCCCTGTCATTCTTGATGCTCAATCTGAGGCGGGTTTAGCTTATGATGATGCTGTGCATCGTTTGTTAGGTGAAGATCGTCCTTTACGCTTTTTAGATGTGCCTAAAAAAGGCTTTTTCAAACGTTTACTTGGAGGTTAGTTGAGTGGGTATTTTTGATTATTTTAAAAGTAAGAATGAGCCTACTTCAGCCTCAGTTGCTAAAGAGAGATTACAAATAATCGTTGCTCACGAACGAGGTAAGCGTCAACAGCCAGATTATTTGCCTCAGATGCAAAAAGAAATCATTGAGGTGATACGTAAGTATGTCAACATTGGTTCTGACGATGTTCAAATTCAATTGGAAAATATTGAGGATTGTTCAGTTCTAGAATTAAATGTGACCTTACCTGATCAAGCTTAATTTTTACAAAATTGCCAGATTAGCTAAAAGCAGCATCATTATGCTGCTTTTTTTTGATCTCTATCAAAATGATAATGCTTACTATTTGTGTTACTATTTGTAAAATTTAAAGTGTCCATATTTAAGCAGAAAGGGTGATTTGTGCGTAATTTAACGGGGTTGATGTGTTTTACTGGAATTGTGTTAGCAGGCTGTCAAGTCGTTGACGAACCAACCAAGGTGGTTGTTAAAAAAGCATCTAGTTTACCGGTTGCTACAGATGATCCTAAAGCGATACTGGGCAGCCAGCTTTACTTCGATGTTAACCTCTCTCTTAATCGTAATCAGTCCTGCGCAACTTGCCATAATCCCGCCAAAGGTTTTATTGATGATAGAGATAATGGTGTGTCAGGTATGGCGTCACTAGGGTCTGACCAGGTCTCGATCGGTGATCGTAATACTCCAACAGCAGCCTATGCCGCCCTAAGTCCGCTTTTTTCTAAAAAACAGGATGGTAGTTATATTGGTGGTCAGTTTCATGATGGAAGAGCCTCTAGCCTAGCAGATCAAGCCGCAGGTCCACCTTTAAATCCAGGCGAGATGGCGATGCTGTCAAAAGATCAGGTGCTTCAGCGTATTAATGAAAATGCGTTTTATAAAACTCAATTTGCGGCATTGTTTGGTGAAGAGGTGTTGGTCAATAGTGAGACGGCTTATCAGGGGATGAGTGATGCCATCATGGCTTTTGAGCAAACGGAGTTATTTATGCCATTTGATTCTAAATATGATAGGTATTTACGGGGTGAAGTGGCGTTTAACGATCAGGAAGAGCTAGGCAGGACCTTGTTCTTCTCTGAGCAGTTTACGAATTGTAATCAATGTCATCAGCTTAATTCCTCGCCTTTTTATGCCACTGAAACCTTTACGGATTTTACTTATCACAATATAGGTGTTCCTGAAAATCTAGCGCTGCGAAAAATCAATGGGGTTACCGAGAAGGATCTAGGTTTGTTTGCGAACCCTGACGTTAATGGGCAAAGTGAACAAGGTAAGTTTAAGGTGCCAAGCCTGCGAAATGTCGCGGTAACCGGCCCTTATATGCACAATGGCGTGTTTCAAGATCTTCGTACCGTGGTACTTTTTTATGATAAATATAACAATGTGACACGTAAAGTTAACCCAGAATCAGGGACTAATTGGCTTGACCCTGAAGTTACTCAAAACTTGGCTCCAGAGTTAACCGATGGCCCAGCGCTTGATGATCAAAGAATAGACGCAATCGTTGCCTTCTTAAAAACCTTAACGGATGAAAGGTATGAGGCATTAATAAACTAACCCGTTTAGAATAACGCTTAAGGTGGCTGCGATAAATCCTCCTGCCTCTGGGAGTTGATTTTATCTAAGCGCCTTTGTACAAAGCTCAGTTATATAAAAGCTCTGTTATATTAAAGGCCCGTTATATAAAAGGCTTGTTATATAAAAGCCCCCAGTAGAAAATAACGACTGGGGGCTTTGATTGGCTTCAAACCACTTCTATTGAGATCCTTGGATCAAAGCGATTTGTTTAGCTTCTGTGATGTCTTTTTTTGAACTCAGGAAAGCCCGCTTTATTTAATTGCATGCGGCTAATAAGCTCATCTTCAGTGCTCATGATAGTCACAGTGTAGCCGCCTTCTTCATTGACACTAACATCACCTAACTTAAGGTCATCATTATTTAAGCGAATCAGTTTTGCTTGGGCGATGAGGGTCATTTCATCCAGTGTAATTGCGTTATTTTCAAGAAAAGCTTCACGTCTTAGTTCTCTTTTCTCAGCTTTATTACTGGCTAGCTCAAGCTCTGTCTGATCCATGCCCTGTTCGGCATCTGGTGCCATTTTACGGTCTTTTTTAAAGCTATGTTCGTTTTGTGCGTAACGACCCTTGCCAAATTTTCCGCCTTTTTTGTGTTTACCAAATAAGCCAGGTAAAGGTGCTTCAACAGGAATGGCAAACTTATTCAATTCGATATTTTTAGTTTCACCTGAAGCATTACTTAATGTGATCAAAAAGGTGCCTTGAGTGGTTTTTTCAACACCGTCGAGCACTTGCTCATCTTTGTTTCTGCGAAGTAGCTTAGCTTCAACCAAGGTGTTGATCTCGGTGAGTGTATATTCACGATCAAGTTGAAAATGGCCTCGTTTCATCATTTTGTCACCTTCATCCATATAAGGCACAGCAAGGGCTAAACCTGTCACAGAAAGGGCGCAAAGGCTGATAAGGGCGATAGATGTTTTCTTTTTAAAATACTGTTTCATAATGAACTCCGTGTTTCTACTAATAGATGAAAAACCCTGTGTTTTTCGATGTGATTAGTAAAACACCCTAATGTCGCAAAAGTTTGTCATGAAAAGGTGACTTTGTCGCAAGATGTAACAAGTAAAAAAAGTCTCCTGTGTTTGATACAAATAGGCCTTAATTCTTGAAAAGTGTGGTTTTACATAAACGTCAGGCAAAAAAATACCAACGCTAGGCTGGTATTTTTACTTGCAGGAGTGAGGTTAATCTCGCCTGAGTTTATCTGAGATAGCGATAGGGTTCGGGTAATTTAAAATCACCACATAAGTAGAAAGCGCAAAGCTTAAAATAGCTGTCGCCTGAATTACATGTGACGCTTCAATGCCGATTAAGCCGATGCTGGCGGCTAGGTACGCAATCAAGAGTGAAAATTCGCTTACTTGGCCAAGGCGAAAACCAACTTCCCAAGAGGTTGATGCATCTTCTTTTAACCCTTTAAGTAAGTAACGAAAAACAACAGGCTTTAGCAACATGCTTGTTACCGCCAAAATAATAGCGGGTACTATCACAAGTCCAAGAAGTTCAAGGTTAAAGCTTGCGCCTATGGTGAAGAAGAAAAGCACCAAGAAAAAATCTCGTAAAGGCTTTAAATGGGTGGCTATGTATTGAGATATCGGACTGGTTGCGAGCGCAACACCACCAATAAAGGCCCCCATTTCAGCCGAAAGCCCCAGGTACTCAGCCGCAACGGCCATAGACAAACACCAGCCAATTGATACTAAAAAGATGAACTCATGAAAACGGTCGAATTTAGCAATTAATTTAAGCAGTACATATTTAACAAATAAGAAGGCAAAAGCGATAAGGCTTGGCAGACCTATGATAGGGATCAATATTTGGCTGGCACTACTCTCTTGTGTGCCTGCGATACTGTAAAGCACTAATAGGACAGCAATGGCAATAATATCTTGCAGTAAGAGCAGGCCAACCACCAACTCACCTGTATGTTTGTGATGAAGTACCGTGGTGGGTAACAGCTTGATACAGACAATTGTACTTGAGAACATCATGGCGATACCTATGATGCTTGCTTCGATTTGACTGTAACCAAAGGCTAAAGAAATACTATAACCGACACCGGCAAAGACGATAGAGCTTAATAGAGCAACCCAAGACGCCTTTTTAAGCATGTTGATTAAGTGGCTAGGCTGCATATCGAGCCCAAGCAGGAAGAGCAGGAAGATAATGCCAATATGTGACATTTCATCCATTAATTTGGGTTCGTCAATTAAGCTCAATGCAGAAGGTCCTAATAAGGCACCAAGGGCGATGTAAGCAATAATTAAAGGTTGTCTGGTGTAGAGTGCAACTGTCGCAATGACAGCTGCACCAGCAAAGATAAGAAAGAAGGAGTGGACTATGGAAACTTCCATCTAATTAAGACCACGCTCCGCTACTCGCTTTTTTGCGACGCATTGATGGGGCAATGATGCCAAATAGAATACCAATGATGAGTGTGCCTGATCCTATGATAAACCACTTAAGCTGTCTTTCATCTTGTAAGCGAATATTCTCAGTTTCAGCAAACTCTAGACGCTGCATAATGGAGTCAACTTCAAAGCTCATGACTTCTTTGCCTTTAACGATTTCTTGGGCTTCAAGTGTGAGTACTTTTAAATCAGCAAGCTCTTCTTCTAGTGCGACTTTATCCGCGACTAATTTTGCAGCATCTTTTTTAAGTTTATTAATAGTAGAAGAAGACTGATTAAGTTGTTTTTGAATCACAAGCTTACTTTCGACTAACTCAGTAATTTGGGTTTCTTGTTCAATAACCTTATCGCGAGTGACTTTGTTTTCAGTCAAATAATAATCAGCGATCCAACCTTCATTACCCTTTGGTGTTAATACACGGGTATGACCATTTGATCTTTCTAAAACTTGCAGTTCAGTACCACTTCTAAGACCTCTTTCAACGGCCCGAGTGCTATTGTCTTGTCCCTCTCTTACTGAGACAAACTGAATATCTGAGACATATGCGGTTTCTGCATATACGGATGTGGCGAATAAAATAGCCAATAGTGCAGTGATGGTATTTTTATAAAACACGTTAAGACCCTTTAACAATCAACAACTTTAGCGTGTTTTATACCTTAATGATGGGAAACAAAATACGCAATAGAAAAAGGCCCGTGAAGGGCCTTTTCTTTAAGCAAATTAACAAGTTTCATTAATTTAGCTATGGTTTTGCTTAACGACGTGCAAAAACAGGTCTTGGATCTGCCACATCGCCTTGATAAGCAACTGAGAAAGGTTTGTGTAATAACAGGGCCTTTTCAATGTTTACAGACTCATTAAATTGGAATCCATTAAAGCCAACACGCAGTAGATAACCCAGTTGATCTGGAATGAAATTACCTAAAGCACGAATCTCACCTTGGTAGTTTAAGCGTTCACGCAACAGTCTTGCGTAGCTAAAACTACGGCCATCAGCAAAAGCTAAAAAGTGCAAGCCGATGACAGCAAGCTCAGATAAATCTTTCCCTACTAGAGGTTCAGTATTCTCTGTGCTATCAATCCAGATACCGGCAACACCCGAAGTATCGTGAGCATCATCTAACCAAAGAGTTAGCGGGATAATCGCTTTCGCTTTTTGATCACCAGCTAATGCTTCAATGGCTTGTTCTTGATCTTGGATCCAATTTAGATCGCAATCTATGATTGCGCCGTCTTTAATTATTTTTTGCATAAGCTGCCTCTTTGTATGGAGCGATGCCAATACGACGGTAGGTGTCGATGAATCTCTCTTCTTCTGTTCTGTTGTCGATATAAACGCTAACGATTTTTTCTATGATGCCGCCAACTTCTTCTTCAGAGAAAGAAGGCCCAATAATTTTACCTATGCTAGCGTCATGGCCAGAGGCACCACCAATAGATACTTGGTAGAATTCCTCACCTTTTTTATCAACACCTAAAATGCCTAGGTTACCCACGTGGTGATGTCCACAAGCATTCATACAACCAGAGATGTTCAAATCAAGGTCGCCAATGTCATATAGGTAATCAAGGTCTGCGAAACGCTCTTGGATCTGTTGTGCGATCGGGATAGATTTCGCATTGGCTAGGGCACAGAAATCACCGCCAGGGCAGCAAATCATATCTGTTAATAAGCCAAGTGTTGGCGTTGCAAAACCTGCTTCTTTAGCGGCTTCCCATAATTCAATCAATTGTCCTTGCTCTACATCAGCAAGCACTAGGTTTTGTTCGTGACTAACACGTAGCTCACCAAAACTGTACTTATCGGCAAAGTCAGCTGCTAGGTCCATTTGTTCGGATGTTGCATCACCTGGTGCTATCCCTGTTTTCTTCAAGGTTAGCGTGACAATACGGTAGCCGTCTTTCTTGTGAGAGAAAGTGTTACGCTCATACCAGCGAGCAAAGCCTGGGCTCTGGCTTAACTTTTCAGTTAGCTCACTTGGGTTGTTGTCTAGGGTTTTATAAGCTGGCTCTGTAAAAAAGCTTTGTAAGCGTTCAAACTCAACTTCAGGCACGGTATTCTCACGGCCTTTTAAGTATTCCCACTCAGCCTCTACACGAGCACGAATTTCATCAATACCCAATGCTTTAGTCAGTATTTTAATACGTGCTTTATATTTATTTAGACGGTTACCTTGCTGGTTATACACCCTAAGAATGGCTTCTAAATAAGACAAGATGTCTTTACGGGGCATAAATTCACAAATGGTGGTACCTATCATAGGTGTACGGCCAAGACCGCCACCCACAATCACTTTGAAACCTATCTCGCCAGCGTCATTTTTCTTAATGTGTAGGCCAATGTCATGGACTTGCGTTGCGGCACGGTCAGCAGACTCTGTTGCATTGACTGCAATCTTAAACTTACGTGGCAAGAAAGCGAATTCAGGGTGGAAAGTAGACCATTGACGAATCATTTCGCAATAAGGGCGAGGGTCAACAATCTCATCATCAATCACACCCGCATATTGGTCAGTCGTGGTGTTACGAATACAGTTACCACTGGTTTGTACTGCGTGCATTTGAACTTCAGCAAGTTCCGCTAAGATATCTGGTACTGACTCAAGGGTAGGCCAGTTTAGCTGAAGGTTCTGACGAGTACTAAAGTGACCGTAACCACGGTCGTAGCGGCGACTAATGTCAGCAAGTTTACGAATTTGCTTGCTTGAAAGCATGCCATAAGGAATCGCTATTCGAAGCATAGGCGCATGACGTTGAACGTAAAGGCCATTTTGTAAACGAAGCGGTAAAAATTCGGCTTCGGCTAGTTCGTTGTTTAAAAAACGTTGAGTTTGATCGCGGAATTGATTTACGCGCTCCTCAACTATTTGCTGATCTATTTCGTCATATTGATACATTTTGGAACAACCACTGAGTAGACAAATTATATTTGGGGCTACTTTATCAAAATTACTATATACAAAAAACGAATATTTATGCATATGGTTAGTGGTTTTACTGATAAGGCATATCAGTCGAAATTTTTATCTTTTAGGATTTTGCCTAAGGTGTAATAAATGCGACTTTTTTAATGAAATAATACCTTAGCTATCTACTTGGTCTTTCGTTGCCTTGGTGATTTAAGTTACCATTGGCTCATGATCTGCCTTACCGATTTTATGAAGGTTATTTATGAATATTACAATTACAGATAGTGCTCAAGAATATTTGGGCTCATTACTTGAAAAGCAAGATGTTGAAGGGATGGCAGTTCGCATCTTTATTCAGCAGCCAGGCACACCTTATGCAGAAACCTGCCTTGCTTATTGCCGTCCTGAAGAAATGGTTGAAACCGACGAAGTGTTGAATCTTCCAAAATTAAAAGTCCTGATAGAAAAAAACTCAGTGAACTTTTTAGATGAAGCCTTTGTTGATTATGCCAAAGAGAAGATGGGTGGCCAGCTAACAATCAAGGCGCCGAATGCAAAAATGCCTAAAGTGTCTGAAGATAGCCCATTGGAAGATCAAATCAATTATGTGCTTTATTCTGACATTAACCCAGGACTTGCATCCCATGGTGGTGAAGTGAGCCTAGTGGAAATTAAAGAGGGCAATATTGCTGTACTTCAATTTGGTGGTGGTTGCCAGGGTTGTAGTGCTGTTGATTTAACACTGAAAGAAGGGGTTGAAAAGACCTTGATCGAAAAAGTCCCTGCGTTAAAAGGTGTCCAAGACTCTACCGATCATACTGTGACTGATAATGCTTTCATGTAAGTTATGATTTGATATAAAAAAAGGAGGCATCAAGCCTCCTTTTTTCATTGCTAGGCGAATTAGCTGCGAGGACGCTTAGGCAGTGTCTCTCTTAATTGATCAGCCATTTCTAATAGGCTTTTCTCTGTGGTTTCCCAGTCAATACAAGCATCCGTTACAGATACGCCGTATTCAAGGTCTGCCAAGTTTTCGCTAATCTTCTGGTTGCCCCATCCAATGTTACTTTCAATCATCAGACCCATAATAGAGTTGTTACCCTCTAAAATTTGCTTAGTGGCATCTTTCGCTACTAACGGTTGGATCTCAGGTTTTTTGTTGGAGTTCTCGTGAGAGCAATCAATCATGATGTTGGCCGGAATTTTAGCCTTTTCCATTGCTTGCTCTGTTAGAGCGACATTCACTGAATCATAGTTTGGCTTGCCATTACCACCACGAAGAACCATGTGGCCATAACGATTACCTTTAGTGGTAATGACGCTGACTTGACCTTGCTCGTCTATACCCAAGAAAGAATGTGAGTGAGCAGTCGATTGAATGGCATTAACTGCAACAGTCATTGAGCCGTCTGTGCCGTTCTTAAAGCCAATCGGTCCAGATAGGCCGCTGGCCATTTCTCTGTGTGTTTGAGACTCAGTAGTACGTGCCCCGATCGCTGACCAACTAATAAGGTCTTGATAATATTGCGGTGAGATAGGGTCTAACGCTTCAGTGGCCAATGGTAGACCTAATTCAGAAAGATCTAACAGAAGTTTACGGGCAATGTGCATACCTTCTTCGATCGCAAAAGTGTCATTGCGATGAGGGTCGTTGATTAGGCCTTTCCAACCAACGGTTGTGCGTGGTTTCTCAAAATAAACTCGCATAACGATATATAGGGTATCACTGACCTTCTCTGACAAAGCTTTAAGTCTTTTGGCGTAATCTAAAGCCGCTTCTGGGTCGTGGATTGAACAAGGACCAATGACGATAGCAAGTCTATGATCCTTACCATCAAGAATGTTTTTAATATCATCACGGCCTTGAGTAACTGTAGCGCGAATTGCTTCGCTCACTGGCAGTTCTTGTTTCAGTGCTTGTGGGGTAACCAGTGGTTTAAAAGAAGATACATTTAAATCTTCAAGACGGGCGTCGCTCATTAATCTTATCCTGCATTATTCTGCTAGTTTGTTATGCGTTTTTAATTATGATTTTGCTCGGATGCTAGTCCAAGTCATTCTTATTGTACATATTGTTGCTCATAGTGCATTCAGAAAAATAAATATTTTAAGCCAAATGCCATTAATGCGCTGGCTAGTATGGGTTGCAGTACTTTATTGGGTACACGTGTTGCGACTTTAGTGCCGATGTAAATAGTCGGTATGGAGCCGATTAAAAGTGCAACCAGCAGTGAGTAGTCGACATTACCTAATGCAAGGTGGCCTAATCCTGCAACGAAAGTAAGGGGTACTGCATGAGCTAAATCAGTACCGACAATATTACGCGCCGTCATAGTAGGGAATAAAATCATCATTAACGCTGTGCCTAATGCACCTGCGCCAACAGAGGTTAAAGTCACCAGTGAACCTAAAATAATGCCACTTAAAAAAATATAAGTATGGCTTCTTTGTGGTTTTAGTCTTTGTGCATTATTTGGATTAACTATCTTCTTTTTAAAAATAATCACCAAGGCAGTTGCTACCAACATGACACCTAGGGTGCTCGTTAATATGGATTGGTAATTTTCTGGGGCATGAAATTTAGAGAGCCCCCATATGGTTAATAAAGAGGCGGGGATACTCCCTGCGGCCATGCTGCCCATGATTTTCCAATTTACATGGCCATGTTTAGCATGCATAACAACGCCAGTACTTTTTGCAATACCTGCGTACATAAGGTCTGTGCCTATGGCGATATTGGCAGGAAATCCAAACATTAATAATAGCGGCGTCATGAGGGAGCCACCGCCCACTCCTGTCATGCCAACGGCAAAGCCAACACCGACTCCCGCTAAGATATACCAAATAAATTCCATCGTTTTCCATCTATATGTGGTTTAAGCTGGCAACGTTAGTGCTTTTTCTCTATTCTATAAAGTAATATTTTCTTCTGTTTTTAATTCTTTTTCGAATAAGGGATCTTTCATGAAACTACAGCAGCTTAGATAT
Organism: Marinomonas sp. MED121; assembly: GCF_000153025.1. Classification (GTDB taxonomy): domain Bacteria; phylum Pseudomonadota; class Gammaproteobacteria; order Pseudomonadales; family Marinomonadaceae; genus Marinomonas. The sequence goes on along the minus strand of NZ_CH672430.1, from coordinate 189,132 downwards.
ATCTGGGAAGTGGCTCGTCATGATCTTAATGTTTCAGCGACAGCTCAGAGCTTATATACGTCTCAGCCTGGTGTGAGTAAGCAAATTCGACTTTTGGAAGACGAGTTAGGTGTTGAGGTGTTTGCCAGAAGCGGTAAGCATCTTACTCATGTGACCCCTGCGGGTGAAAAAATTATTGAATTGGCTGGTGAAATATTAAACCAAACCAAGAACATAAAAAAAGTGGCGAGTGAATTTAGTGATGATAGAAAAGGCTCATTAGATATCGCAACCACTCATACACAAGCTAGGTATGCCTTGCCTGGCATCATTCATCAGTTTATTGAAGGTTATCCTGAAGTGAGCCTGCATATGCATCAGGGAACACCCATGCAAATTGCAGAAATGGCCAATGATGGTGTTGTCGATTTTGCTATCGCCACGGAAGCCCTTGAGTTGTTTGGTAACCTGGTTATGTTGCCTTGTTACACATGGAACCGATCGGTTGTTGTGCCAAAGGATCATCCTCTTGCTAAAGAAGAAAAGTTAAGTCTGCAAACCTTATCTGAGTATCCTATTGTGACTTATGTTTTTGGTTTCACTGGACGCTCGCAACTGGATCAAGCTTTTCAAAGTGCTGAGTTAGAGCCTAATGTGGTATTTACTGCGGCCGATTCAGATGTGATAAAAACTTATGTAAGACTTGGGCTTGGGGTCGGTATTGTGGCTACCATGGCTTACGATGAAAAGTTAGATGAGGATTTGGTTGCACTTGATGCCTCTCATTTATTTGAGGATAGCTGTACTCGAATTGGTATTCGATCTAATGCCTTTATACGGGGTTATATGTATAAATTTATTCAGTCTTTTGCCCCTCATCTTACCCGTGAAAGAGTTGAAGCAGCAATGCAGGCAACAGGGCGACACGAAGTGGATGCTATTTTTGAAGGGATTGAGTTACCTAGGCTGTAACGCATTTATCTGCTTTAAAAGATAATAAAAAGGTGTGCAAATGCCCCCCTTTTTATTGGATTCAGGTAAGGCTATTTCTCATTTTGCTACTAAAAATTGTACCAAGACTATTAACGAAAATTAGTTTTTAATCGGCAGCTCACTAAGGCCTTTCCATCTGGCGTACATTAGGGCAATGATGAATAAAATAACAGAAAGCAGTGTCTCGCTCATGCCATAGGGCCAAGCGTGGATCTGAGTCCAGTTTAATACGCCAGCAACAAAATAGATGAGAGTCACAAAGCAAGTCCAGATGGCCCCACGATAACTACCAGATATTGCCCCTGGTAAAACCAATAATAGCGGTAGGGTAGCAACAGACAATACTAGCCAAGGGCTGCTTAATTCAATTTTTTGCAAGGCTAGATGCCATGTGGCAATCGTCAGAATTAAGGCGCAAAGATTTAATATCATTAACGGCTTAGTTTGTTTGCAAAGTGCTTGGAAAGCTTTGCGTTCAGATGAAGTGATGTGTTCTCTTTTTGCCATTGTTGGGCTTCTTAATTAATCAATTTAGGTGTCGTTTAAAAGGGTTTTGCATAGTTTGGCAAGGCGTTCACCTTGGTCTTGGCAAAGTTTGCTCTCTTCCTCGCTAAGGCTTGATGAGCCTGTGCTTGAGGCAAAATGGCTGGCACCATATGGTGTGCCGCCAGAATGTGTTTTGTGAAGTGCTGGGCTCTTGTAGCTTAAGCCATGCACTATCATGCCATGGTGAAATAATGGGGTCATCAGTGCTTGTAAACACATTTCTTGACCGCCATGCATGGTGCTTGCACTGGTAAATACGCTGGCAGGTTTATTTGCTAGCTGTCCTGACATCCATATCATAGACGTTTGATCTAAAAAGTATTTTAGAGGGCTAGCGATACCGCCAAAATAAGAAGGGCTGCCCAAGGCGAGACCACTGCAATTAGCTAGCTCGTCTAAACTGCAGTACGGGGCGCCATCGGCAGGAATAGGCTCTTGTGCTGCTTGCGTTATATCTGCAATGTCAGGAACCTGTCTTATCATCACATCCAGTGATGTTTGTTGCTTGGCACCGCGAGCAATGTGCTTTGCCATTTCTGCAACTGAGCCATGGCGACTGTAATATAAAACCAAAATGTAAGGCGTCATTATCTCTACTTTTAATCTAGTGGATCTGCTGGAAACCTAACGTTTTATTATTTAAACAGTGCTAGAACTTGCTCAGGTGGACGACCAATTTTAGCTTTTTCATTGTGAATCACAATCGGTCGCTCAATAAGTTTAGGGAATTGAGTCATTGCAGCTAAGCGCTCTTCATCTGTTACTGTATCTAAATGAAGGTTGTTTTCTTTATAGAGTGCTTCTTTAGTGCGCATTAGCTGAATCGGGCTCATGTCCAATTGCGCTAGTAGCGTTTTTAGCTCATCGACACTGGGTGTGTCGTCTAGGTATAAGCGAATTTGCGCTTCTATTTGGTTGCTCTCTAATAAAGCTAATGTTTCGCGAGACTTTGAGCAGCGAGGGTTGTGATAAATAATCGTCATTTTAATTCCTTATAACTTACTACCACGCTGGTTTAGACAGTTAAAAAATAATTAGCTTAGTGTCTAAATAAGCGTGGTGATAAATAAATTAAATGTTAGTTCAAGCGTGAAATAAGTGTCTTAACCAGTGAGTCAAGGCTTAAGTCGTCATTGTCGCCTGTGCGTCTGTGCTTGTATTCGATAGTGCCTTTTTCAAGGCCTTTGTCGCTAATCACAACGCGATGAGGAATACCTAATAGCTCAGCGTCGGCAAACTTAACACCAGGACTTGCTTTACGATCATCTAGCATGACATCAACGCCAGCGGCTTGCAGTTCTGCATAAATGCGATCTGCTTGTTCACGCACAGCTTCAGATTTTTCATACTTCATTGCCACAATAGACACTTGGAAAGGAGCGATAGCATCAGGCCACAATATGCCTTTGTCATCAAAGTTCTGCTCGATAGCAGCGGCAACAACGCGAGAAACACCAATACCGTAACAGCCCATCCACATAGTTTGTGCTTTGCCGTTTTCATCCAGAACATTAGCATTTAATGCGTCAGCATATTTTTGACCCAGTTGGAAAATATGACCGACTTCGATGCCACGTTTAATTTCAATCACGCCTTTGCCATCTGGAGAAGGGTCTCCTGCAACAACATTACGTATGTCAGCCACTTCAACTTCGCCAAAGTCACGCTCCCAGTTAACACCAGTAACATGGTAATCATCTTTGTTTGCACCAGCGCAGAAATCAGATAAGACAGCTGCAGAACGGTCAGCAATCACACGAATGCCTTTTTCTACTAGGCCTACAGGGCCAATAGAACCTGGTTGGCAACCAATTTGAGCTTGGATGTCAGCTTCTGAAGCAAATTCGAATGGCACTAGAGCGCCTTCGATTTTCTCTACCTTGATTTCATTAATATTGTGATCGCCACGTAATACTAAAGCGATGATGTTGCTTTCGCCTTCTGCAGTTTGACCTTTAATTAACATGGTTTTAACTGTCTTCTTAACGTCTAAAGATAAGAAGTCAGCCACTTGCTGAATGGTCTTGCAATTCGGTGTGAGAATCTCTTCCAAATCAAGTGTTGGGGCATCAGCAATCTGTTTGTCACTAATGGCTTCAGCAAGCTCAATGTTCGCAGCAAAGTCAGAGCTATCGCTAAAAGCAATATCGTCTTCACCTGATTCTGCCAGTACATGGAATTCATGTGAGAAAGCGCCACCAATACTGCCTGTATCTGCTCGAACAGGGCGATAGTTAAGTCCAACACGATCAAACACCTTGCAGTATGCCTCATGCATCACATCATAGGTTGTTTGTAGTGACTCAGGTGATGAGTGGAAAGAATAAGCATCTTTCATCATGAACTCACGTGAGCGCATCACGCCAAAGCGTGGTCTTACTTCATCACGGAATTTCGTTTGAATCTGAAACAGGTTTAATGGCAGTTGTTTATAGCTACTGATTTCGTTGCGGACCAAATCGGTCACGACTTCTTCATGGGTTGGGCCAAGGCAATAGTCTCGCTCGTGGCGATCTTTGATGCGCAAAAGTTCTGGACCGTATTCTTGCCAGCGACCAGATTCTTCCCATAATTCTTTGGGCTGTACACCCGGCATAATGATTTCAAGTGCGCCAGCTCTTTGCATCTCTTCACGGACAATGTTTTCAACCTTGCGGAAAACTTTTAAGCCCGTAGGAAGCCATGTATATAAGCCTTTTGATACTTGGCGAATCATGCCTGCTCGCATCATCAGTTTATGGCTAGTGACAACTGCATCAGTCGGTGGATTACGTAAAGTAGAAAATAAATAATTGCTTGCGCGCATTGTTTTGTCGTCTATTTAGTTAAAGTTAAATGCTATTGATTAAATCGAGCTTCTATTAGGCCGGGAACAGAAACGTCCATGGCAAAAATGCCGCCAGCTTGAGGGAAGTCCTTTAATTGCTCATCAGTGTGGGCACTACGGCAGGTTGAGATATAAAGTGTTTTCATATCTTTGCCACCAAATGCGACCATTGTAGGATAAATTGCCGGTACTGGGTACTCTTCAAGGATATTCCCTTGCGGGCTTATTTTAACGATGCGTTGGCCTTGATAAAGGGCTGACCAGTAATTTCCTTCACTATCGACAGCGGCGCCATCAGGTCTGCCATTGCCATGAGGGAAACGGATGAAATCTCTTTTGTTACTTGCTTGACCTGTTTCCATGTCGTAATCGAACTGATAAACCACATGGTTAGGGGTGTCAGAGTAGTACATGGTGTTTCCATCAGGGGAAAAAGCCAAACCGTTTGATGTCCATGCGGCTTGATCGAGCACCTTTTGGTCACCTTTAGAAAACTGATGTAATGCGCCTTTGAAAGCGTCTTTAGGTGAGTACATTGTTCCCGCTAAGAAGCGACCTTTATAGTCACAGCGTCCATCGTTAAACCGTGTGCTTTTTTGATCGTAATCTGCTAACCAATAGGGTTTTAACTCAGCGTTAAAGCTTGAAAATGTATATACCCCAGAGCGAAACGCGGCGATAAAACCACCCTCATTAGTCAGTGAGAAGCAGCCGATTTCTTCATCGAATTTTCTGACATTATGTTGATTTGATTTGAAGTCGAAAGCGTGTAATTCGAATGAGTCGATATCTACAAAGTATAGACATTCATTGATCTCATCCCAGCGAGGGCATTCGGCTAGTTTTGATTTTGCATCGATAGCGCAGCGTATATTTGTCATCTTAGGCTCTTGCTTCTGGGTGGATTTTCAATGGGGTGCTATAGTGCTTATGTATAAACGTATTGTAAATAGGAAGTCGTATGTTTGAGTTAGATGAAAGGCTAAAAAATGATTCAATTAAGGTTGGAGATCTGCCTTTATGTGAATTACGTTTAATAAATGATGCTAACTATACTTGGTTTGTATTAGTGCCTAAGCGTGTTGCTATAACTGAAATTTATCAATTAGAAGAAGCGGATAGGCAAATGTTAATGAGTGAAAGTTGTTTGTTGGCTGAAGCCCTGCATGACACCTTCTCTCCCGATAAGCTAAATATTGCCGCTATCGGCAATAAAGTGCATCAATTGCACTTACATCATGTGGTTCGATTTGAGGCCGATAAGGCTTGGCCAGAGCCTGTATGGGGTAAGTTTCCAGCCCTTGCTTATAAAAAGTCAGAGTTGGCCAATATTTTGCAAAAGATTCGAATGTTATTAGCAGATGATCTTATTGTTACTGAAGACATTGATGGCCAGTTATATTTTTGAATCTAGTTGCCAGTGAGCACAGGGCAGAATTTTATGAGCATACGAAGAAGAAAGAAAGCCATATCTAAAGTTGTAAAACTCTTGAATCTAGCTACTTCTAGTAATCCGAGTGAAGCACAAATGGCTTTAAGACATGCCGAGACAATTGTGCGTCAAAACTCGGTAAGCCGTTCTGAGGTTCCTTTATCTGCATTGTGTGATCCTGCCACTTTAAATAAAGTCAATTGGGGAGCTAAATCCTCAAGCCAACCTAGTTATACGCCTAAATATGCTCGCACCTCTGCTGCAGCGCAAAGTCAGTTTAAAGAGCAGCCAGTTGATAAAAATCATTCTTATGCGGGTGCCCGCACCATCCTCGATGAGGAATATGTGACGGAAGCTGACTTTGACCCTATTAAGGCAGCTGCGCAATCAAACTTAGAGCGTGAGGAAGAAGAAAAGCGTAAGCAGGCTCTTAAGGCGAAAGCGAAAAAAGAAAAAGAAGCAGCTAAGCGTCAAGAGGAAGAGGAAAAAGAGAAGGCGAAGCAGGCACTTCAAGCCGCGAGAGAAAAAGCTGAACAAGATAGATTGAAAGCCGCTGCTGAGCAACAGGCTGAAAGAGAAAGGTTGGAGCTGGAGCGTTATGCGGCTCAAGCACAAATAAAAATGCAACAAGAGCAGGCTAAACAAGATGAAGAAACGTCATCTGAAGATTTAGCCGTCTTGGGTGAGACTCTAAAGCAAGATGATGAGACTGTGTCTCAAGTGGCTGAAATAGAGCAAGCGCAAACGTTAAATAATACTGAATCAAATCAAACACAAAACAGGGAAGAAAAGGAGCAAGCTCAAGTGGATGTTGCGATGGATAATACTTATCAAGGCGCACCGACGAGTGCAGATAACGTGATTAATGCCGCAAATGCATTTCGACCTGAAGGTTTTGTGTTTAGTGAAAAATTAAGAGAGCAATATGCGGCCAGTGATCCAAGTGTGCCGTTTGAAGATGATGAATATTGGCAAAAAATTCAAGAGCAGCTAGCGGCTTTTGATGAAGCGAAAGTTCAGGGCTCGATTGAGACGATTGAAAATCAGCTTTTGTTATCTAAAGAATCTTTGGCAGAAAAGCGTCAATTGCGATTAGATGCAGAGCAGGAAGAGCTTTCTGAACGAGCGGAAAGAGCCCGAATTGAATTGAGTTTTGAAGAAGCAATAGAAAGGGCTTTCCAAGCACGAGCGAAGGCTTATGAGGCTTGGGAAAAGCAAAGGTCAGAAATTCGAGTGGAATGTTTACGATCTGAGCAAGAGGCTCAACATGGCTTTGAAGAGCTCACGCAAGACCTTGAAAAAGTTAAATCTGATTATAAGTTGCACCTTAAGCAGAAAGAAGATTTTCATGCGGCAAAAATCATGCATGAACTACGTTGTCATTTAGCGCTTGCGGTGTCAGTAACGGGTGAGGGTAAGGACTCATTCGATAAAGTGGTAAATATCATGTCTGAAGCGGGTTTAACGCTAAAAGATTTAGAGTTTTCTGATATTAAAAATAAGAGTTTATTTATTCGCCTACTGGAAAGAGAGACAGCTTCAATTGAAGATGTGGTGGCAAGAGAAAGCCATACAGAAGAAATGCTATCTAAATTCTTGTCTTCAACTCTGACTAAACGTGAGAAAGTAAAAACTGAAAACCCTTTACAGCTTATTGAAAAGCTTTTAGCCGCGGCGAGTTTAGGGTCTCAGTTTGAAGCGCAAAAAAGCATTGAGCAGGCTTTTCACTTAATGGAAGTAAACGGCATTAGTGTAAGGGATATTGATTTAACTAAGATCACCAAGTATTCCGTTTTTGTACGTTTGTTAAATTGGGAAGCAGAAAAAATTTCGTCTTTAACTGAGAGAGAAAAATTTACAGCTTCTATCTTGGAAGAATATGTCACTTCTTCAATACAGGGTGATGTGGTAAGTCGTGATAAGGTTGGAAAGAATAAGGCCTAATCATCAGCTATAAACTAAACCCATAAAAAAGCCCGAACTGTGTTCGGGCTTTTTTATGGCTTTTTATAAGAGTTAATCTTGTCTATATTCGCTTATTGTTGTGACAGCATGTGGTCTACAAAAGCTTTTGCTTTTTCTTGATTTTGCGCTTCAAGGCGAGAGCCGTATTGACCTACGATTAAAGAGGCGCAATAACAGGCAATGGTAGCGGCTACGTCAAAGCTCGCTTTTTGTAGTAAGGCATGGATAAAGCTGCCAGCAAACATGTCGCCAGCGCCTATGGTGTCCAATTGATTGATTGTTGGTACTGGGGTTTTAAATAGTGTCTTCCCATCCCAGCTTAATGAGCCTTTCGAACCGCAAGTCACAACAAATTGTTTGATGTTGGTTTGCAGCCACTTGATAGCATTATCTAGGTTATCTGCTTGGGTAAGTTCCATTGCCTCATCTTCATTCATGAAAAGCAAGTTAAGGCCTTCTTTGATTAGCGCTAAAAAGTCATCCCTGAAATACTTAACAAGCATTGGATCGCTCATAGAGAGTGCGCAAATATTGCCATTGTCGCTACAGTGTTTGGCGATTAAATGTAATGCTTCTTTGCCGCAATCTGAGCTAATTAGGTAACCCTCAAGAAAGCAAATTTTAGCGTTTTTTGCTACGTCTAAATTGACTTGGATAGGGCCCACTTGACCACCAATACCTAAAAAAGTATTCATGGTTCTGTCTGCGTCGGGTGTGATCATGGCGAGGCAGGTGCCTGTGTCGCCTTTAGGGAGGGGAGTGCTATCTAGGTTTGATTGTATGCTTTGATGGACTAAATCGCGATGGAAGAAGCGCCCCATCTCATCATCAGCAACTTGGCAAGAATAGAAGCATTTACTGCCAAAGTTTGCGGTTGCTATGGTGGAGTTTGCAAGAGAGCCACCGCAGGATTTGTGTTCAATCTTTTGTCTTAACTGATCAAGTAATTCATTTTGCCTTGCTGCTTCTACAAGGGTCATACAACCTTTTACAACATTGTTTTCACTTAAAAATTGGTCTGTAACGCGAGTTTCTACGTCTACTAGTGCGTTGCCAATGCCATATAGGTCGAAATGATTCATTTACTTAAAGAGCCTAAGTTTTTACAAAGGTTGCGGATTATAGAGTCAGTTATCCTAGGAAACAAATGATAAAACACAAAAAGTTTGAAAAGCTTGGGAATCGGCTACAAAGTATCCATTTTTCCAAGTGATAAAGGTTATTTGGCATTAGCTAGGTGAATAAATGGCATTAGCGCTTTTCATAAAGCTGTGCTTCTTTTAACATTCCGGCTTCGACAAAAATGGTACTCGGTAGGAGAGGCTCATGAGTGTTATTCGCGAACAAGATTTGATTACAAGTGTTGCTGACGCATTACAATTTATTTCTTATTACCACCCAATTGACTTTGTGGACGCTGTTCATGAAGCCTATAAGCGTGAAGAAAGTCAGGCAGCAAAAGATTCAATGGCGCAAATCTTGATCAACTCAAGAATGTGTGCAGAGGGCAAACGTCCCCTATGCCAAGATACAGGTATAGTGACCGTCTTCTTAAAAATTGGCATGAATGTTCAGTGGGAATCTGAAATGAGTGTTCATGACATGGTTAATGAAGGTGTGCGTCGTGCTTATACTCACCCTGATAATGTTCTACGTGCATCCATTCTTGCTGACCCTGCAGGGGCGCGTAAAAATACGAAAGACAACACACCCGCTGTTATTCATATGGAAGTTGTGCCAGGTGACACTGTGGAGGTGCATGTGGCAGCAAAAGGGGGTGGTTCTGAGAATAAATCAAAACTCGCTATGTTAAATCCGTCAGACAGTATTGTTGACTGGGTTAAAAAGACGGTTCCTACTATGGGTGCTGGTTGGTGTCCGCCAGGTATGCTGGGTATAGGCATTGGTGGTACGGCTGAAAAAGCAATGTTGATGGCGAAAGAGTCATTGATGGAACCAATCGATATTCATGAGCTTATGGATAGAGGTCCACAGAACCGTTCTGAAGAACTTCGTCTAGAAATTTTCAAGGCAGTAAATGATCTGGGTATAGGGGCGCAAGGACTAGGTGGTCTTACCACAGTACTTGATGTGAAAATTTACGATTGCCCAACTCATGCAGCCTCTTTACCTGTTGCTATGATTCCTAACTGTGCTGCGACACGTCACGCTCATTTCGTACTTGATGGTTCTGGTCCTGCGGATCTTGAGCCGCCAAAACTTGAAGACTGGCCTGAAATCGTTTGGGAAGTCGGTGAAAGTGTTCGCCGCGTTAAGCTTGAAGATGTTACGCCTGAATCTGTGAAAGAGTGGCAACCAGGTGAAACCGTATTGTTAAGCGGTAAGATGCTAACCGGTCGTGATGCAGCCCATAAGAAAATGGTTGAAATGATCCATAATGGGGAAGAGCTACCGGTTGACCTTACAGGTCGTTTTATTTACTACGTTGGACCCGTTGATCCAGTACGTGACGAAGCGGTTGGCCCTGCTGGTCCTACTACTTCTACTCGTATGGATAAGTTTACTCATACTATGCTTGCTGATACAGGTTTGTTAGGCATGATAGGTAAAGCTGAGCGTGGACCTGTTGCGATTGAAGCAATCAAAGAATTTGGTGCTGTCTATCTTATGGCTGTGGGTGGCGCTGCTTACTTGGTATCAAAAGCGATTCAAAAAGCAGAAGTTGTTGCCTTCCCTGAATTAGGTATGGAAGCGATTTATGAATTTGAAGTCGTTGATATGCCAGTCACGGTTGCAGTTGATACTAAAGGTACTTCGGTACACATTACAGGTCCTGCAGAATGGAAAGCAAAAATTGAAGCTCAGGCATTAGAAATTAAATAGCCGAAGCTTAGAATAACTGCTTGTTTTAAAAGGCGTAGTCGCTTAATCGTGACTACGCCTTTTTCGTTTATAGAGGGAATAAAATGTTTTTTAAGAGAAAATATTAGAAAAAGGCTAAAAGGGCTTGATTATAGCATTTTCTCCTGTATAGTAGCGGCCTCTGTCAGCAAGCTCTTGTTGGCATCTCCTAACAGTAGGACGCTCTTTAAGAATTTAATCAGATAATTTGTGTGGGCACTCGCTAGAGACTTCAGCAAGTTATTCGAGTTGTTACTTTTTAAGTGATGTTCGAATGACTACAAAAAATTGAAGTCTTACGAGAGTCGATACTAAAACACTTTATGTTTGATTTATTAGTTTGGATCGAGTTTTAAAGTCAGCAGTAAAGATTTGAGTGAGCAATGATTTTAAACTGAAGAGTTTGATCATGGCTCAGATTGAACGCTGGCGGTAGGCTTAACACATGCAAGTCGAGCGGAAACGATGTAGCTTGCTACAGGCGTCGAGCGGCGGACGGGTGAGTAACGCGTAGGAATCTGCCTAGTAGTGGGGGACAACCTGTGGAAACGCAGGCTAATACCGCATAAGCCCTGAGGGGGAAAGGAGGGGATCTTCGGACCTTTCGCTATTAGATGAGCCTGCGTGAGATTAGCTAGTTGGTGAGGTAAAGGCTCACCAAGGCGACGATCTCTAGCTGGTCTGAGAGGATGATCAGCCACACTGGGACTGAGACACGGCCCAGACTCCTACGGGAGGCAGCAGTGGGGAATATTGGACAATGGGCGCAAGCCTGATCCAGCCATACCGCGTGTGTGAAGAAGGCCCTAGGGTTGTAAAGCACTTTCAGAAGGGAGGAAAGGGTGTTGCTTAATACGTAATATCTGTGACGTTACCTTCAGAAGAAGCACCGGCTAACTCTGTGCCAGCAGCCGCGGTAATACAGAGGGTGCAAGCGTTAATCGGAATTACTGGGCGTAAAGCGCGCGTAGGTGGTTTGTTAAGTCGGATGTGAAAGCCCAGGGCTCAACCTTGGAATTGCACCCGATACTGGCAGGCTAGAGTACGATAGAGGAGTGTGGAATTTCCTGTGTAGCGGTGAAATGCGTAGATATAGGAAGGAACATCAGTGGCGAAGGCGACACTCTGGATTGATACTGACACTGAGGTGCGAAAGCGTGGGGAGCAAACAGGATTAGATACCCTGGTAGTCCACGCCGTAAACGATGTCTACTAGCCGTTGGGTTGTAATGACTTAGTGGCGAAGCTAACGCGATAAGTAGACCGCCTGGGGAGTACGGCCGCAAGGTTAAAACTCAAATGAATTGACGGGGGCCCGCACAAGCGGTGGAGCATGTGGTTTAATTCGAAGCAACGCGAAGAACCTTACCTACTCTTGACATCCATAGAATTTAGCAGAGATGCTTAAGTGCCTTCGGGAGCTATGAGACAGGTGCTGCATGGCTGTCGTCAGCTCGTGTTGTGAAATGTTGGGTTAAGTCCCGTAACGAGCGCAACCCTTGTCCTTATTTGCCAGCGAGTAATGTCGGGAACTTTAAGGAGACTGCCGGTGACAAACCGGAGGAAGGTGGGGACGACGTCAAGTCATCATGGCCCTTACGAGTAGGGCTACACACGTGCTACAATGGCGCATACAGAGGGCTGCGAACTTGCGAGAGTAAGCGAATCCCATAAAGTGCGTCGTAGTCCGGATTGGAGTCTGCAACTCGACTCCATGAAGTCGGAATCGCTAGTAATCGTGAATCAGAATGTCACGGTGAATACGTTCCCGGGCCTTGTACACACCGCCCGTCACACCATGGGAGTTGATTGCTCCAGAAGTAGCTAGCTTAACCCTTCGGGGAGGGCGGTTACCACGGAGTGGTCAATGACTGGGGTGAAGTCGTAACAAGGTAGCCCTAGGGGAACCTGGGGCTGGATCACCTCCTTAAACGATATGAAGCTCTGGTGAGTGTTCACACAAATTATCTGTAAAAATTCTTACAAAAAGGTCGCTTATAGCGGCCTTTTTGCATTTCTATCCCTATGAATTTATAGAATACTCCGACTTAAAATCTCTGAGATTTATGAGGAGAATTTACTCTCTGAATGAATTGGTTTGCTTGATTTTCTTTCCTTTTACTTCCACTCTGACATTAACTTAAATAGCTTAAAGGAATGGTTTGATGAATATTTGGAAAGTTTTTAAAGCTGTTTTTTCTGCCTTTATTGGTGTTCAAAGTGAAAAAAATCGACTAGAGGATTTTCAGGCTAATAGCCCTATTCCCTTCATATTGGTGGGTATTTTAATGGTACTCATTTTCATTTTTTCTCTCGTATATCTCGTTAACTTCATGGTTTATTTAATGTAATTATTTCGAAAACATACTGGCAAGCTTGAAATTGCTTTCTATACTCTGATTATCGCTCAAGGTTAAAGCAGGGTATTGGGGCTTTGTTTCTTGGGTTCTCTACGTATAAAAAAAACACAAGTAGGGGTAAAAAGATGAAGGAGAGATCTTGTTCGTCAGCTGTTTTGATAATCTTAGCTGCCTTGTGGTCTGTTTCTGCTCAAGCTGATTGGGCTTTGAATATGACCGAAGGGGTAACCGAGGTTAGCCGTTCAATTTATTCGTTACACATGCAAATCTTTTGGATTTGTGTCGTTATTGCGATAGCTGTGTTTAGCGTTATGTTCTGGTCGATCATCCACCACCGTAAATCGGTAGGTGCTAAAGCAGAGCAATTTCATGAAAATACCACGGTTGAATTAATCTGGACCATAGTGCCTGTGTTGATTCTTGTTGCTATGGCTGTGCCAGCCACCACTACCTTAATTGAAATGTATGATACATCTGATTCAGATGTTGATATTCAAGTCACTGGGTATCAATGGAAATGGCAATATCAATATTTGGGTGAAGACCTGTCTTTCTTTAGTAACCTTTCTACCAATCCTGATGAAATTAATAACAAAGTCGAGAAGAACAAGAATTATCTGCTTGAGGTAGATGAGCCACTTGTTGTGCCGATTGGTAAAAAAATCCGCTTCCTAGTAACGTCAAATGATGTGATTCATTCATGGTGGGTGCCGGCATTTGCTGTTAAGCGTGATGCTATCCCAGGTTTTATTAATGAATCATGGACACGTATTGATGAGGTGGGGACCTATCGCGGTCAATGTGCTGAGCTTTGTGGTAAAGATCACGGTTTTATGCCAATTGTGGTGCAAGCGGTAACAGATGAAGACTACGCACTTTGGTTAACAGAGAAAAAAGCCAGCATAGCTGCAGAAGTGGCCGCGGCTGCGAGAGTTTGGAGTTTGGAAGAGCTCATGGTGAGAGGTGAGCAGGTTTATCAGAAAAACTGTGCGGCCTGTCACCAAGTGGGTGGCCAAGGTATTTCGCCTATGTTCCCAGCATTAAAAGCCAGTGCGATAGCGACCCAAGCTGAACAAAGGGATGCACATATCAAGATTGTGTTAGAGGGACGGGCAGGCACAGCGATGCAAGCTTATGGCGCGCAATTAAGTGCTGTCGAATTGGCTGCGGTTATTACCTATGAGCGAAATGCTTGGGGTAATGACACGGGTGACATCATCACGCCGCAATCCATCCAATCAATGCTGAAGAGTAAATAGGGGAATTATATGACGTCTGCTGTAGATCATCATCATGGTCCCGCCACTGGGATGACTCGTTGGTTATTTACGACTAACCATAAAGATATAGGCTCTATGTATTTGATCTTTAGTCTGCTGATGTTCTTTATTGGCGGTTCTATGGCATTGATTATTCGAATGGAGCTTGTGGAGCCAGGTTTACAAGTGGTTCAGCCAGAGTTTTTCAACCAGATGACAACCATGCATGGTTTGATTATGGTGTTTGGTGCCGTTATGCCAGCGTTTGTTGGTTTAGCAAACTGGATGGTGCCACTCATGATAGGTGCGCCAGATATGGCCTTACCTAGGTTGAATAACTTTAGCTTTTGGTTGCTGCCTTTTGCATTCTTTATGCTGCTTTCAACCCTGGTTATGGACGGAGGCGCACCTGACTTTGGTTGGACCTTCTATGCGCCCTTATCCACGACTTATGCACCTCCGAGTGTCACCTTTTTTATCTTTGCCATTCACTTAGCGGGTGTCTCCTCCATTTTGGGGGCGATTAATGTGATTGTTACCATCATGAATATGCGTGCGCCCAGCATGTCTTACATGAAGATGCCATTGTTTGTTTGGACATGGTTAATCACTGCATTCTTATTGGTTGCTGTTATGCCAGTACTTGCAGGTACGGTTACCATGATGCTAACGGATATTCATTTTGGCACTAGCTTCTTTGATGCAGGCGGCGGTGGTGATCCGGTCTTGTTCCAGCACTTGTTCTGGTTCTTCGGACACCCGGAAGTTTACATTATGATATTGCCTGCATTTGGTATTATTTCGCAAATCGTCCCAACATTTAGTCGCAAGCCATTATTCGGCTATGCCTCTATGGTGTATGCAACGTCTTCGATTGCTCTTTTATCCTTCACCGTTTGGGCGCACCACATGTTCACGGTAGGGATTCCGCTCGTTGGTGAACTCTTCTTTATGTATGCCACCATGCTGATCTCTGTGCCCACTGGGGTGAAGGTGTTTAACTGGGTGGCGACCATGTTTAGAGGGTCAATGACCTTTGAGACACCCATGTTGTTTGCCATCGCCTTTATTGTCTTGTTTACGATAGGTGGTTTTTCTGGATTGATGTTGGCGATTTCACCTGCTGACTTCCAATACCACGATACCTACTTTGTTGTTGCTCATTTTCATTATGTGCTCGTGCCAGGTGCTGTTTTCTCTATTATGGCAGCCGCTTATTACTGGATGCCGAAATGGACAGGTAACATGTATGACGAGTATTTAGGTAAGTGTCATTTCTGGTGCTCATTTGTTGGCTTGAATCTCACCTTCTTCCCAATGCATTTTGTGGGTCTTGCAGGTATGCCAAGACGTATTCCTGATTACTCGATCCAGTTTGCCGATTTTAATTTGGTATCGAGTTTAGGGGGCTTCTTGTTTGGTTTCTCACAATTGATTTTTGTATTGGTCGTAGTTAAATGTGTGAAAGGTGGTAAAAAAGCAGAAGCCGTTGTTTGGGAAGGAGCAGAAGGGTTGGAATGGCAAGTGCCTTCACCTGCGCCTTATCATACTTTTGAAACGCCACCAGAAGTGAAATAAATATGAAGAGTAACCGTAAGCTTATATTGCAGTTGTGTGGAGCAACACTTGGCATGTTCTTATTTGGATTTGCCCTTGTTCCTCTCTATGACGTGTTTTGTGATATTACAGGCCTTAATGGCAAGCTGGAGTTGGTTGCTAAGAAAAGCACAGGTGTGATCGATACGTCTAGGGCAATTAAAGTGCAATTCATTGCCAATACGAATGAGAGTATGCCTTGGGATTTTGTTGCCAAAGACGTTGAGATGACAGTTCATCCGGGTGAAAACGCAAGGGCTGATTTCTTTGTTCAGAACCTGACGAATGAGCAAATGGTGGGGCAAGCTATAGTGAGTGTTAGCCCTTCCATAGGCGCGAAGTACTTTCATAAAACCCAATGTTTTTGCTTTGATCGACAGGTGTTAAACGCAAAGCAAGCACAAGATGTGAGTGTCTTGTTTAGCCTTGATACGGACTTACCCGAGAGTGTGAAAAAGATTACCTTGTCTTATACTTTTTTTGATATTACGGATTTACAGCCAGTCGCGGCAAATTAACAAAATTAAAAGCGTTACAGTGGGAGAAAAATAATGAAAAACTCACACGAACATTACTATGTACCTAGCCAAAGTGCTTGGCCCATAGTGGCAACCTTTGCTCTGTTCTTTTTGGCATTTGGAGGCGGTATTTTAATTAATTATGGCTCTCCTTTGCTGTTAACGGCAGGGGTGGGGCTGATGGCTTATATCTTTTATGGCTGGTTTAGTAAGGTCATAGAAGAAAGTCATGATGGTTTGTATAGTGTGCAAATGGACAATAGTTTCAGGCTAGGTATGGCTTGGTTTATCTTTTCTGAGGTGATGTTCTTTGCGGCTTTCTTTGGTGCGCTTTTCTACGTCAGAACGCTAGCAATGCCATGGTTAAATGGTGAAGGTGATCACGCCATGACCCATGAGCTACTTTGGCCCAACTTCATTGGTGAGTGGCCATTGCTGAATACGCCGGCGACATCTTCCAGTGTTCCATCTGGTCTACCTGACCCTTTCCACCTTCCGCTTATTAATACCATTTTGTTGGTGATTTCTAGTGTCACTTTAACCATTGCTCACCATGCACTAAAAGAGAATGATAGGGAGAAAACCATTCGTTGGATGGCAATTACCTTAGTGTTAGGTGTGGCTTTCTTAATCGTGCAGGGGATTGAGTATTATGAAGCGTATGCGCATTTAGGGTTAACGCTAGAGTCCGGCATTTATGGTTCAACCTTCTTCATGCTTACCGGCTTTCATGGCGTGCATGTCACCTTAGGTAGCATTATTTTGCTTGTTATATTAATGAGGTTACTAAAAGGTCATTTTTCAGCAGATAAACATTTTGGTTTTGAGGCATCTGCTTGGTACTGGCATTTTGTTGATGTGGTTTGGCTTGGTTTATTTATCTTTGTCTATATTGTTTAGTTGTTCTTGAGTGACTTGCCAGGGGGCCTTATTACCAAGTTCACCGGTATAAAGGCCAAAGGTAACAAGACAAAGTAACAATAAAGTCAGTGAGACCCTAAAAGATAAAGATATAAATAGATGCTTAGTGTTTTGTTTGTTAAATAGAAAAAATAATCCAGTAAAAAGGCTCGCTAAAATACCGAAAAAAACGACTAAGATTAATGATATAAGCATACATCTCTTCCTTAAGGGTTTTAAGTTGTACCAAGAGGACATGTTATTAAGATGCCACAATTAATGGGTTTGCAACAGGCAATTTTTAGACAAGGTCGAGGCAAGCTGCTTATCTTTATTTGCTTGGTAGCTGTGTTTTTTAGTCTCACGCTCTCGTTAGGTTTTTGGCAGCTGGATAGGGCTGAACAAAAGGAGGCCTATTTAGCGCGTAATCAGGCAGATGAGATCATGCCAATGTCCAACTGGCAGAATGCAAAAGATGGGCAATTAATCCAGCTTGAAGGTCATTATTTATCCCAATATCAGTTTTTGATAGATAACAAAACTTATCAAGGTAAGTTCGGTTATGACGTAATAGTGCCCTTTTTAACTAATTTTGGTTTTGATGATGTTCTCTTTTGGGTGAACTTAGGTTGGGTTGAAGCTTCGGTTGATAGGAGTAAGCTGAATAAAATAGATTTACCTAATGCAGAAGTAGAGTTGGATGCAAGGGTGTATCTACCTGTTAAAAAAGGTTTTCGGTTAAGTGATGATCAATATCAAACCCAAGGTTGGCCTAGCCGAGTTCAGTACTTTGATGCTGACTTCTTTCAGCAATCATTTGAATTAGATCAGGCAGAAAAGCATTTAGTAATATCTAGATTCGAGGTGAGATTAGAGGCTCATCAAGAAGGTGTTCAGGCTAGGCGTTGGTTGCCTAGTAATGTAATGCCACCGGAAAAACATCTTGCTTATGCATTCCAATGGTTCGCATTAGCGTTTTCTCTAATTGTTCTCGCTGTTGTTTTCTTAGTGCGTCATGTTAAGGAGAGTATGAATAATGAGATCTAAACTGTATTCCAGAACAATTGTATTAATCATGTTTGCCATGACAGGCTTGCCTTTGTCCTTTGCTTGGGCAATGGTATTTACTGATTGGCGACCCAGTGAAATAACGGCAAAGGGAGAGTTTCTTTCTGAGCCGATTGCTTGGGACAGTATTTCATCTAGCCCTTTGGCGGGAGAGGAGGGAACATGGCGGCTGCTTGTGGTCGAGGAGGCATGTCAGGCAAAATGCTTAGAGCGCCTAGAATCCTATCGACGAATGCATGTGGCCTTAGGTAGAAAGTCAGATGGCCTTTCACGAGTGCTTTTGACACAAGAACAGATAGATAATCAGGATAAATTCTTATATCTAGATAGTTTTTCTAGTCTTGATGCGGATAGCATTAGCAACTTGAAACACAAAGCCTGGTTAGTAGACCCAAAAGGCTGGTTAGTTATGTCATTCAAAGCAGAGCAGGATGCCGCAGAGTTACATAAAGATATTTTGAAGTTACTTAAAAATAACTTTCAAGGCTAAATAAATAGATCATTAAAGGTTCCTAAAGCATCACCAGATTGATTCCTTGTTACAAGTGAGCGCAATATGATTGAAGCGAAAATGCCGAGTCCAAAACAAGAGACAGCTTTTATGGAACAACAAAGCGTCTCTTCTTTCTTCAATATCCGACTAATCTCTCTAGTCGGCGTGTTTCTTATTTTCATCGTGGTTGGCTTAGGGGCCTACACAAGGTTGTCTCATTCAGGTTTAGGGTGTCCAGATTGGCCGGGTTGTTATGGCTTTTTAACCTCTCCTGATTCAAAAACAGAAGTCGCATTAGCAAATGCACGTTTTCCTGAAAATGCCGTAGAAAGTGATAAAGGCTGGATCGAAATGATTCACCGCTACGTAGCAGGTATCGCTTTGCTATTAACCTTAGCTATTTTTGTGTCTGCCTTGCGGGCAAAAATGAAGGGGAATCAAGGTACCTACTTTAAGCATATAAGCCTGATTCTTTGTGTGATAGTGATGCAAGCCGCATTTGGAATGTGGACTGTCACGCTCAAGTTATGGCCGCAAGTTGTAACGGCGCATCTCTTGGGTGGCTTTACCACCTTAAGTTTGTATTACCTTTTATGGCTCAGGTCAAAATCGAATGCTTCGCAAGTGATCAAGGCAAGGATCTCCCTCAAAGCAAAAGTAGCAGTCTCCTTTGTATTTATGCTCACCATAGTGCAGATCTTCCTAGGTGGCTGGATGGCATCTAACTATGCTGCCTTTGCTTGTCCTGACTTGCCCTTGTGTCAAGGGGAGCTTTGGCCAAATGCGGATTATGCTCAAGGCTTTAATTTATTTCAAAGTATCGGCCCAACTTATTTGGGCGGGTTATTAGAGGGTGAGGCGAGAGTGGCAATTCATTTGGTGCATAGAGTAGGTGCTTTGATACTTATGCTTGCGATTTTGGCTGTTGGCTTCTATATATTTAATAAGAATAAGCAGTTAGCTTGTCGATTAGTTGTCGTTTTAATGCTTCAAGTGGGTTTGGGAATAGCCAATGTTTGGTTTCATATCCCAGTTCAAATTGCTGTATTACATAATCTTGTAGCGGCTTTGCTCTTACTTCATATGCTCGAAGTACTTTATGTCTTAATGCAGGCAAAAGAAGAGGTAGATGAATATGCTTACTAATGTCCGAATTGATCAAGCACGTCTTTCTTGGCGTGATTATTACAATCTATGTAAAGCAAGGGTCGTTGCTGTTCTTCTTTTAACTGCGGTTGTGGGAATGTTTCTCGCCACGCCAGAAGTGCCTAATCTTATTTTAGTGGTGACGGCAACAATTGGTATTGGTCTATGTGCAAGTTCAGCAGCTGCTTTTAATCATGTATTGGATCGACGTTTTGATGCCATTATGTATCGTACTCGCAATCGTCCCCTGCCAAGTGGCAAGGTCGGGACTCAGCAGGCGGTATTATTTGCCATCATAATTGGTGCCTTAGGCTTTAGTATACTTTACTTATTAGTGAACCCATTAAGCGCCTACTTAACGCTTGCTTCCCTCATTGGCTATGCACTTATTTATACTGCCTTTTTAAAGCGAGCAACACCGCAGAATATAACCATTGGAGGGCTGGCAGGTGCTATGCCGCCATTATTAGGTTGGGTTTCAATAACAGGAACTTTAGAGCCAAATAGTTTATTGCTGGTACTGATTATTTTTGCTTGGACGCCGCCTCATTTTTGGGCGCTAGCAATTCATAAGCGAGAAGACTATGCCAAAGCGGGTATTCCCATGTTGCCGGTCACTCATGGTGTGGCATTTACCCGATTACAAATTTTGCTCTATACCTGTTTATTAATGATTACCACGGCTTTGCCCTTTGTCACAGCAATGAGTGGTTTGATATATTTATTTGGGGTTGTTTTGTTGAATATGCGCTTTATGTATTTTGCATTGCAGCTGTTTGGAAATGACGAATCAGTACCTCTTAGGATGTTCTGGTACTCCATTCGTTACATTATGTGGTTATTTGCTTGGCTCTTATTAGATCATTATTTGATTTTTTAGCATGAAATAATCAGTGGGTGTTATTTGAACTGGAGGTGTTTATGTATATACAGCATTTTGTTGGATTAATTCATCATCCCAAAGAGGAATGGGAAGAAATCGTAGAAGAAAAGTATTCCATAGTTCAGTGTTATCTAAGGTACATTATGTGGCTAGCTGCCATACCTGCTGTGTCTGTTTATATAGGCACAACACAAGTCGGTTGGAGTCTAGGTGGTCGCGGGGATACAGTGCTTTTAACTGAAGCGAGTGCGTTACCTATCGCTATCTCATTCTATTTTGTTTTACTGGGCGCCGTGGGTGCGATGGCCTATGCCATGTATTGGATGGAGCACACTTATGGGGTTGATGCGAGTTTAGAGCGTTGCTTCATGTTAACCACATTTACAGCAACCCCTATGATGTTAGCGGGTCTTGCTGGGCTTTATCCGGTTATGTGGTTTGATGTTATGGTGGGCTTAGCAGCCATTACCTACACGCTTAAATTGCTCATTACGGGAGTGCCCATACTGGGGCATATTTCAGAAGAGCGTGGCTTTATGTTTTCCATGTCGGTAGTGACAGTGGGGTTGTGTGTTTTAGTGGCAGTACTGGCAATCACGGTGATCTTATGGTCTTCCATTACGCCGCCTGTCTTTATCAGGTAAAAG
>NZ_CH672430.1:43400-166370 GCF_000153025.1 Marinomonas sp. MED121 | reverse complement strand
AGGGCCATCGCTCAACGGATAAAAGGTACTCCGGGGATAACAGGCTGATACCGCCCAAGAGTTCACATCGACGGCGGTGTTTGGCACCTCGATGTCGGCTCATCACATCCTGGGGCTGAAGCCGGTCCCAAGGGTATGGCTGTTCGCCATTTAAAGTGGTACGCGAGCTGGGTTTAGAACGTCGTGAGACAGTTCGGTCCCTATCTGCCGTGGACGTTTGAGATTTGAGAGGAGCTGCTCCTAGTACGAGAGGACCGGAGTGGACGAACCTCTGGTGTTCCGGTTGTCACGCCAGTGGCATTGCCGGGTAGCTACGTTCGGACGGGATAACCGCTGAAAGCATCTAAGCGGGAAGCCTCCCTCAAGATGAGATCTCACTGGAACTTTAAGTTCCCTAAAGAGCCGTTGAAGACTACGACGTTGATAGGCAGGGTGTGTAAGTGCTGTGAGGCATTGAGCTAACCTGTACTAATTGCTCGTGAGGCTTGACCATATAACGCCAAAATGGTTTAGCGTTATATTACGATAAAGCTGGTTTGAAGCTTGGTTATTGTTACTCTAGACTGAAAAGACTAGAGACTATTCAAAAAGTTATTGTTAAAGCATAAGCAAATTCGTCAATGAATAAGCCACAAACAGAGCTTGTTCTGACAAACAGAATTTCTTGATAATCATAGAGTCATTGAACCACCTGATCCCATCCCGAACTCAGCAGTGAAAAGTGGCATCGCCGATGGTAGTGTGGGAGTTCCCATGTGAGAGTAGGTCGTTATCAAGATTGAATTATAAAAAGCCAGTCCAAGTGACTGGCTTTTTTTTACCTAAAATTTACTAGGCAAAGGTAAGAGACAACAGCGTCTGAACCACCTGATTCCATCCCCTTCCCGAATAAAGAGCCAGAAGTGAAAGTGGTGTGGTAATCCCCCCGAAAAATAATAGAGGTAAGTCGTAGCGTTTTCTAATAAGCTAATTACCACTTCAACCACTGAACTTATCTATAAAACCTTATAGAAAGCTAACTTGGTTTTTGAGGGAGAATTTCTTGATAATCACAGAGTCATTGATGATCCCATCCCGCTTCCTACCCCAACTTAAGAAGTAAAAAGAGACATCGCCAATGGCAGTGTGTGAGTTCCTCTTTGTAGACGCCAACATTTCCTAGCTGGCATTAAAAAGCATTAATACAATATGCCTAATACAGCTAGTTATCAAGATGACTTTAGCCACTGAACTTATCTAGGTAATCCCGCTTCCTATTCCAACTACAGAAGTCGCTCTTTATTAGACAGGCTACGCATAACATCACCAATGCTTTTTTTGAAGAGAGCGTGGGAGTTCCTCTTTGTAGACGCCTACATCACCTAGTTGGGATTAAGAAAAGCCTGACCTTTTTGCTCTTTATAAAACCACTCATTTCGTTATCGCGAGAATCTATGTCTTCTCAAATATGAAAATCTTCAATGAACACTTTAAAGTGAGCCGTTAATTTTTGAAATCTTTCAGTTTCTTAATCATAAAGTGTTAAAAAGAGCGAAGTGAATACTGTTCAGATGATGTTTTGTTTGATCTCTTTTAAAATGCCTGTCTTATTAAGTTTAAATTTCCCTAAATTTAAGCCCAACAATTATTTTTAAATAAATGGAGTTTTAAAGTGAAAATAAACATGGCACACCTTAAAGAAAGAGCTACTTCCGGCGGTTGGATTAATTTTGCTATTTTCGATGCTAAATCGACTAATGGCGACAATGACGGGCTTTTGCATCAATTAACACAGTCTGCTCGAACTAATGGGCTACAAGTGGATCAATCCGCGTTAGCATTTCAATCCGGAGGCCGTATGAAATTCTACGGTGATAAAAACCTCGTATCCTATCTGTCAAAAGGTTGGGTTCCACAATGGACTCATCAAATAGACGTATAAAAACCTAGCTAAAGCAGTAAATGCGACCGCTAAAGCGGCGCTTTCTGCTGGCGTTACTCACAATTAATAAATTTATTGTCTTTATCATATTTGGTTTTATGAGCTCATTTGTTCAAGTTAAATGTATTAGTGAGAGGTATAAGGATTTTATTGATACACCCTTAACAATTTATTAGTCTATTCTCAAGCGTTCAAATTTATACAACCTATTAAATTGTTATCGAGAGAATCTCTGTCGCCTCACATCTAAAAAGCTTCAATACGCATCTCAAAATGAGCCGTTAATTTTGGAAATCTTCCAGTTTCTCAATCATAAAGCGTTAAAAAGATCGAAGTGAATACTGTTCAGATGATGTTTTGTTTGATCTCTTTTAAAATGCCTGTCTTATTAAGTTCTAATGTGACATTTTGAGTGCGGTTGATAAATCAGACAAATTGAGCGTGCGTATTATTAAGCTGTGAGATGAATACGGAGAACCTTCCTAGAAAATGGATACTGGAAAAAAAACGAGGCTAGGAATACTTAAGTCTGATGCACAAAGAGACATTATAGACCCTTTCAATGTTCATAATTGGGAGGGTGTTGTTGAAGGCAGCTTTCCAAATGGTGAGTACATTGTCATTACGCTAAAAAAATCTGATGTAGAATTTAAGATAGCCTTATTGTATTCATGTGCTACTGAAAATGGGGTGTATAAAGTTTTAGATCGTACTGTAGATCTTATTGTAGTGAACGGAAGTTTTTATCATCTTGAATCTTTTGCTTATGGGATAGAAACGGAAGTCGTCGAAAAGTCCAGCATACAGTCCTACATTATTAAGTGGAATGCTGAAGTTTCAGAAGGAAAAATATCCTCTGGTGGCCCGGATAAGCCAAAGCTGAAGCCTAGAGAATTCAACAGTTATATCCAATCTGAAAGCCCCATAAACCAAATTTGGAGCAGGATAAAGCAATTCAAAACTAAGGGGCTGGCTAAAAAGCTTGTAATAGAAAGATATGCTTCAGCGGGAATATCCTATTCTGATGAAAGTATAGACTCAAAGGCAGAAGGGCTTGCCTTCTGTATTCAGAACGGATGTGACTACTTTGAAGCTGCTAGCAAGCAAAAATTAAATCAAAGAGTCGTAAGTCTGTATTATGGGGGTATAGCATTTGCCTCAGCTGAAATGCTGGCCTCACCAGAAGGTCCGTCTACTCTAGATGAAGTAGAAAGTATGACTAAATATGGTCATGGCCTTTATACATTTGACTCTACAAGTAAAAATTCATTTGAAGGTTTTGTTGTTGGGGTTCTCTCTAATGGATTTTATAAGAAGTGGATGGATTTTCTAGGCTTTGATACAACGCTATTCCCCTCAAAAAAACCTAAAAAGGCAGAAGATATTGACCTGTCAAAACCAGAAGTTACTACTCTCATAGAACTCTTTTCAAGAGTTCCTGAGTTAGAAGACCTCTTTCTATTAGTAACCAACTCCCCAGCTAATTGGTTAAATTTTCACTACGACAGCGATGCAAATGGATTTAGTTTAAGTCAACCAAGACTAAGGGAAACATACGTAACGATAAATGATATATCTTGTTCAAAAACTAAGGAAGATATTGCTGCTTTGTCGTTACCACTTGAACAGATTGAATATCAGACTTCAGAGTACCCAGGACTTCATTTTAAAGCTCTGGTCAAGCACCCGGATACGGAGTACTGGCACGGCGTAATCAATCAGCATCGAAGTCCGTTTACAGGTAGTAGCATAATTATTCCAGCTTTTGGATCTGTAACCGAATACCGAGCCATATGCGTAGCATTGCTTTATTCGCTCTCAATTCTAGTACGGTATCGGCCAAGCATATGGAGAGAAGTAGTATCAGGAAAGCACGAGAACTATCTGGCTCTAACTGAGGAATTTTTAGATGTATATGAAAGACTTGCACCGCAGGAATTTTTTGAGAATTTGCTATCAAAAAGAGTGCGTGTTACGCAGCCTGGCTCTATGTCTGCTCAGCTATGAAATCATTTAATAAGTCAATCAACTAAGCGCCTTCGGCTCCGGACTCAGCAGAGCTGCAACGGTTATTGAGGCGTTATACCTAAAAGGATAGATCGTGCAGGAAGAAGAAATTACAACAATGGTCTGTTTCCATGATCTGCTAGGTTTTGGAAATATGGTGTCCGTTTCTGGTGGCACGCTAAGCTCTGCCGTAGGTGAAATTGCGCACAAAAGAATCGGAATGCTTAGGGAAACAGTTAATGAAATAAGCAATGATTTTCCTGATGGTACTAAACTATTTCAAATGAATGATTCTGCTATCGCAGTATGTGACCTAGATTATAATATTGGTTCAATGCACATAGATTCGGGGAGCATAGTATCTCAACCACCTCCGGCTGAAGTGGCCAAAAAAGCATTGGAGTTTGTATGCGCTTCTTCAAAACTTCATCAACGAACAATTCAAAAAGAAAGTGAATCTAAAATTGGTCCTGCCGGTAGGAGCTTTATCGTTCTAGGCAAACGGTGGCCAGTTAAGCAATTTGATGATCAAGTTACCGACGTTCCTGAGCTTCAAGCTAATTTAGCATACTCTGAAGCATATGCCGCTGACACGGCTGGTTCAAAACTAGGATTTGGTGGTAGGGCCTGGGATAGTATCTATATTAATGACATGATGTGGTTTTTAATGTCTATTTCTAAAACTGTTATCCCGAATGAAATAAATAATCTTAATGCCAATCTGTCTTGTAGCCCTGGCGTTGAGTTCCCTCAAAAGATAATTGCTCCTAAAAATAACAAACCTATTGAAATAGATATATTTCATCGCAAGCGTACTTTTCACTGCGTAATGTCTCATCATGCAATAGGTATTAGTGATGCAATGCAACCAAAGGTATAACAAGCGCATGTTGTCGGACTGTTTTTCCGCTGCGCTCCAAACCAGCCTCAAATGTGGGTGTTTTTATGCTCAGTCAAAAATTTGAATTAAGGAATGAATAATTGAGAAAGGCTCTCGCTACTGATTTTGGAATTTGGCCTGTTTTGCAAAATATGGCCAGTGTCTCTGATGCAATGTTAGCCAGTAAAGATCAATGGGCTACGTTAGCCAATTATATTCTTCTATACGATCAGGTAATT
This sequence comes from Marinomonas sp. MED121, assembly GCF_000153025.1. Taxonomy (GTDB): domain Bacteria; phylum Pseudomonadota; class Gammaproteobacteria; order Pseudomonadales; family Marinomonadaceae; genus Marinomonas. The sequence goes on along the minus strand of NZ_CH672430.1, from coordinate 161,323 downwards.
ATTCCTACTGGAAATTTTCAAGTCATTCCCGTACTGAGGCATATGCTAGGTGAAGATATATTTGACGAACTAGTCAGAAATAACATTATTGTTTTTGCTCGTTACGACAAATGGTTTACTTATGGTGGTGGAGGGGCCGGTTTATCATTCTTTGAAGTCTTTCAAGGCCCCAAGCGTAATAATGAAAAATCTAATTTGGCCCACTCCTATTTTCAACCAATGGATGAAGCGATTAATGCTGCATTAGAATTAACAACTCCTATTTCTTCGGCCAACCGTAAACAAGAATTGACAAAACTGTTATTAGGTAACTCTGTTCCCGTTGGGCAAGATCTAGATCCTATTAAATTCCGTGATGAGACTTATCAAGATGTTATGGGTAGTCCTTATTTGAGAGATTTTTTATCATTACGAAATCGAGGCCGGAGTTTAGATAATTTACGCGGGATTAAAAATAATCAAATGAGAGTTTATTCTCCTCATGCAATTCCAGAGGCTAATGAGAGTAAAGAAATTTGGTCATTACTTAGAGTTGGATTTGAAAACTTCGTTCTAAATATTGGTGCGGACATTGGAGCCAATGAGATCACAGGAGATGGAAGTACTCTAGCCCTTCTTAAAGCAAAGGGGCAGCGAATTGGCTCACCAATTGAAGGCAGTGAAGCGCTAACTAAAATTCAAGAGATCTGCGGAATTCCAGATATAGGAAAAGCCTTTGCTAGCAAAGAGTTTTCACCTGAACAGTTACTAGATCTAAGAGAATCTAAGCACAGTCAAGTTTTTAGAGATTGGTTTGCATCTGGTTCTGATACAGAGAAATCTGAAGAAATTGTTCAGAGATATGTTGAGACTATAGGTGAGCCAAGCGTTATTGATAAAATACCAGCTAAAATTTTGCGCTTTGCGGTGACAACTGGAATTGGTGCAATTCAGCCGATTGCTGGGGGAGCAGCAACAGCTTTGGATAGTTTTGTATTGAGTAAGTGGTTTCCAAGTAAATCACCTAGATTATTTCTTAAGCAAGCGAAGTCAATGCAGGTTAAGTCTCAACCTAAAAAACTGACAGCGGCAGCTCCAAAAATTAGTGGAAGGGATAGAAACCGTCCATGTTCTTGTGGTAGTCAAAAGAAATTCAAGAAATGTTGTGGAAAGTAGCAACACACAACAAGGAAACGTATTGTGATAGAAACGTCTCGAACCTCTTTGGTTCTTTTTACTGCGGCTAACGCAGGTCTCGTCTTAAAATACTATGAGGATAATAAGGTGCATCTGGCCCCTTGGGAGCCGATTCGTGATTCAGGCTACCAGACGTTGAATAATTTTAAAGTTATGGGTGAGCAAAGCGAGAAAGACTTTGAAGCAGATAAAGAAGTCAGGTTGGTTGCATTTAACAAAGATCAAACTCAGGTGTTAGGCGTGTGCAACTTTACTGGAATTGTCAAAGGTCCTTTGCAAGCCTGTTTTTTAGGTTATTCCATTGATAAGAGGTTTGAAGGGCAGGGTTTGATGACTGAAATTCTTGACGCTGGTATTGCCTATATTTTTGCAAACTTAAAACTTAATCGCATCATGGCGAATTATATTCCAGCCAATGAGGGCAGTGGTGCTGTGCTTAATAAGCTGGGGTTTGAAAGGGAAGGTTATGCAAGGAAATACTTGAAAATCGCAGGTAAATGGCAAGACCATGTGTTGATGTCAAAGCTGAATGAGTGAGTTAGTTTTCAGAAGGTTTAGCGCCTTAGCTTAAGCTGTCTTTTTAAGCTAAGGCGGTATTGCTTATATGAGCTCTCTTAAGTTGTTTCTTTTCTTCAAGCTGCTTTTTTAGTTGCTTTTTTTTAGCTGCTTCCTTTTTAGTTGCTTCCTTTTTAGTTGCTTTTTTCAGTCTAAGGGGTCTCTTTTCCTGCTTCAGTCTCTGGTGCTGGAGGCGATGTTCTTTCTTTCGCGGTTGCGATTAGTTCTTGGCCTTTCGTTCTTTCGATAGGGTCTATTTCGTGGTGAAGTGCCGCTTTGGCTATCATATTCGCCGCAATCGGTGCGGTAATAATCAAGAATAAGGTGATCAATAATTCACTGATGGACAGGCTTTCTTGGCGATAGGATTGGATGATGCAAGAGGCGATTAGTACACCTGCGATACCTAATGTGGTCGCCTTAGTTGGAGCGTGTAAACGCATATAAACATCGGGTAAGCGTGCTAAACCGATAGAGCCAACTAATAAGAATACACCGCCAAAAACAAGTATGGCTGACGCAATTGCTTCTACATAAAAATTCATAGTTACCTTCTTATTCTATTATGTCGCCGCGCAGCAAGTATTTGCACAGGGCTGATGTACTAACAAAACCAAGCATGGCAATGAGTAGCGCGGCTTCAAAGTAGATGGCGTTTTCAATGGCAATGCCATAGAGGAGTATCAAGGCGATACCATGGATAAACATGGTGTCTAACGCAAGAATCCTATCTGGCAATTTAGGGCCAACGAGCAAACGATATAAGGTTAATATTAATGAGACACACAAGATGAGTCCTACAATTTGAATGGCTATATCTAGCATCCGAATATCTCCTTCAGTGGTGCTTCATAACGAGATTTAACCTCTTCGATTAACTCTTCTGGGTTTTCTAAGTGCAGGGCATGAACATAGAGCCATTTTTGATCTTCAGAGATCTCGGCGCTGACTGTACCTGGGGTTAGAGACACTGTGCTAGCAAGCAAGGTGATGCCTAACTCTGTTTCTATGTCTAATGGTACAGCAACAAATCCAGGGCTTAGTTTTTTGAGAGGACCAACCACTAAGAGAGCCACAGAGAAATTCGCGCTAATGACGTCTCTAAGTACGAGAAATACATAGGAAATGGCAAGCATGGGCTTTTTAATGCGAGGGCGTTCAGTTGTCATACTGCTTACCCCCCAAGGAATAATAATCGCCAAAATGCTTGCTAATAGTATGTGCCCAGCAGAGAGGCTGTTATTTAATAAGAGCCAAATAACAAAGAGCAACATGCTGTGAAAAGGCATAGGGAACAAGCGAAAGCTAGATTGTTTCATTATGATTCCTCAGGCAATAAAGGATACACAGAGACATCCATATTATGAAGGTCAGCAGCGGCTTGGATGACGTATTCGGTCATAGGTCCACCAAAGAGCACAAGTAAAGGTGCACCTAGAATGAGTAAGACAATGGCAGTCACTTCGTAAGGATGTGCTTTTTCAAGTGTGGTGTTTTTAGTATTGGGCGATTTCCAGAAGAGCTTAGAGGTCGCTCTTGAAAAGGCCACCAAGGTAATCAAGCTGCTCATCAAAATCACAGGCCAAATCCATAAACGAGTGGCCATGCTCTCCGCTGAGTTAAGCACCATGACTTTTCCGATGAAGCCAGAGAATGGCGGCATACCGATAATGGTTAAAGCCAGTATGGCAAATCCAAAACCAATGAGTTTAGGTTGAGACAGGGCTCTAGAGTTCACTAGCCTGTCTTCTGCTTGACCTCTTTGCTTGGCAATCACATCTGCTAACAGGAAGAGCCCTGCTGTTACTAGCGTACTGTGCACTATGTAATAAAGCGCGCCCGCGATAGCGAGTTCAGAGTGCAGTGCAGCGGCAACGAGCAAGGTACCAGCAGAGACGACAACCAAATTAGAGGTAAGCAGTTTTAAGGTGGGGCTTGCTAATACACCGAGTGATCCAATCGAAATGGTTAGTATTGCCAAAGGCCATAACCAATCGGCTGAGAAGTTGGCTAGCTCACCAGCATCGTCGCCAAATATCACGGTAAAGACGCGGAAAATACTATAGATACCTACCTTTGTCATGATGGCGAATAAGGCGGCAACGGGGGCGCTGGCCGAAGAGTAGGTTCTAGAAAGCCAGAACTGTAATGGTAGCATGGCGGATTTAAGGCCAAATACTATCAATAGCAGTAGTGCACCAATTTTAGCCAGTATGGTTTCACTTTCTGGAAGTTGGCTGATTTTAACCGCCATATCTGCAATGTTTAAGGTGCCTAATGTGCCATATAGGATACCGAGGCCGAACAGGAATAAGCTAGAGCCAAGCAGGTTGATGACCACATAGTGGACCGCGGCTTGGGTTTTATTCTTACCACCAGAATGCACTAATAGGGCATAAGAGGCGATTAGTAAGACTTCGAAAAAGACGAAGAGGTTAAACAGGTCGCCAGTTAAAAAGGCACCATTGATACCCATGATTTGGAATAAGAAAAGTGGGTGAAAGAATTCACCGCCCTTATCATGATCCGCACAGGCATAAATCATACAGCACAGGGCAAGGAAGCTGGTAAGAAGTACCAATAAAGCAGACACTTTATCAGCCACAAGGACGATACCAAAAGGCGGTGACCATCCACCTAGAATATAGAGCTGCGTGCCTTCAGTAATAACGGTAGCGACTTGCAGTGCAGAAAGGATAGTGAGTATGACTAAGGTACTAATAGATGCGATACGTAACCACTGAATCCTTGAGGATAAAGGGGGTAATAGCATGGCAGATGCAACGAGCAAAGGCAGTAAAATAGGCAGAATTGTCCAGTGTTGCATTTAGTTTATCTCCCCTTTTTTATTCAGCGTCATTGAGGCTGCGACTTCATCAGGGTCTTTTCCATCAACATGGTCGTTACCTAAATCTGCGCGAGCCCTCATGGCGAGGATCACCACAAAGGCCGTCATCGCAAAACCAATAACAATGGCAGTGAGTACCAGTGCTTGAGGCAGTGGGTCTGCATAAATTTCAGACTCTCCCAGGATAACGGCGCTGTTGATCGCAAGACGACCACTGGCAAAGAGAAATAAGTTGACCGCGTAAGACAACATGGTAAGGCCTAATACAACGGAGAAGGTGCGTCCGCGTAGCGTTAAAAAGATACCGCATGCGGTGAGCATACCAACACAAAAAGCGTAAATGCCTTCCATTTATACTTCCTCCTTCTGAATAGGACGTTCGCTGGTGGTTAATTTGCCAAGGTTCGCCAAGATGAGCATGGTCGCACCTATGACTGTCAGGTAAACACCTAGATCAAATATCATGGCGCTGGCTAATTCAAATTTACCCACCACAGGCCAGTAGAAATAATCGAACCAAGAGGTGAGGAAAGGCTTATCAAATGCCCAGCTGCCCACACCCGTTAATGCGGCAATGGCAATACCGCTACCGATTAAGATTTGGTAATCGACTTTTACTCTGTGTTTCATCCAATCAACACCGTGAGCAATGTATTGCTGAATGATGGCAACCGACGTGATTAAGCCTGCAATAAAGCCGCCCCCTGGCATATTGTGGCCACGGAAGAAGATGTAGGCTGACACGAGTAACGCAATAGGTAATAAGCTTTGTGATAAGACAGCCAACATCATAGGGTGTCCATCATTCGACCAAGGGCGGCCTTTGTAGTCACTGCTTGGCATAAAGAGCTTCATGCGGGCAATCAGCTTGTAAATACCTAACGCTGCAATACCTAATACGGTAATTTCTCCCAGCGTATCAAATCCACGGAAATCAACGAGTATGACGTTAACAACATTGGTGCCACCACCGCCAGTTTTACTATTGGCAATGAAGAAGTCCGAAATGCTGCTTAATGGGCGAGTCAGTAGGGCATAACAAATGGTGCCGATTAGACCACCGACCACCGCAGAGATGCCCAAGTCACGAATAAGACGACGAGGATTGGACTGCTTTTGCGCTCTTTGGGGTAAGAAGAATAAAGACAGCATGAGTAATACGGCGGTGACCACTTCTACCGATAATTGCGTTAAAGCAAGGTCAGGCGCAGAGAAGCGTGCAAAGGCTAACGACACCACAAAGCCGACGATGGATAAGGAAATTAATGCCAGCATCCTGCGTCTATGACAAATGGCGGTTGTGAGTGCACCTATGACCAATAAAACGGCTGCGGTGACATCGACAATGTTATAAGGCAACTCAGGGCGCACACCCAAGGTTGTACTTAAATCCATCAGCGGTGCTGCCATCATGATGGCCGCTAAACTAATGAGTAAGTAGTTATACCTTTGTAATGACCCATTCTCTAATAAGTTAAAGAGGGTGGTTGAGCGCTTAATGATATTTTTGACGATCTTATCAAATATTAGTTTTGCATCAGGTTCAGAGAAGTTGGCTTGAAAGGCAAACAAATGCTGCCTGAAGTAGTAGATAACCAAGCCACCGGCTGTTGCGACAAAACTCATTAATAATGGGTAATTAAAACCATGCCAGATAGATAGGCTGTATTCAGGAACAGGACCATTTATCGCGGCCAAGGAAGCAGCATACAATAAATCACCAATAATAAAGCCTGGGAAGATACCCACTAATAAACACAAGGCGACCAATATTTCGACCGGCACTCGCATGTAACGGGGAGCTTCATGGGGCGTTTTAGGTAAATTGATTGGCTCACCATTAAAGAAAACGTCGTGTATAAAGCGCATTGAATAAGCCACCGCAAATACGGCGCCGACAGTTGCCAATACGGGAATCATCCAAGAAAGTGAGCCAAGTGCCGCTTGGTGTAGGGTTTCAGTAAAGAACATCTCTTTAGATAAGAAACCATTTAATAGCGGTACACCGGCCATGGAAGAGGCTGCCACCATGGCAAGGGTTGCCGTATGGGGCATGTATTTCCACAAGCCGTTTAGTTGTCGCATATCCCTTGAGCCTGTTTCATGGTCAATGATACCCGCGGCCATGAAAAGGGACGCCTTAAAGGTGGCGTGGTTGATGATATGAAAGAGTGCCGCCACAGTAGAGAGGCGAGTATCCAAGCCTAACAGCAAAGTAATCAGACCAAGGTGACTGATGGTTGAATAAGCCAGTAGCCCTTTTAAGTCGTGTTTAAATAGGGCGATATAGGCACCCAGTAATAGTGTGGTTAAACCCGTTAAACTTACGATTAAAAACCAGAGTTCAGTATCTGCTAAAACAGGGTGCATGCGAGCCATCAAGAAGATGCCCGCTTTTACCATGGTGGCTGAGTGTAAATAAGCGCTGACAGGTGTGGGGGCTGCCATGGCATGCGGCAACCAGAAATGGAACGGAAATTGTGCCGACTTTGTGAAAGCACCTAATAAGAATAAAACCAGAATAACAGGATAAGCAGAGTGCGCGCGGATGATTTCGCCGCTTTCTAAAATGACTTGCAAAGAGTAGCTGTCTACCACATTACCTAAAATGATAATGCCGGCCAGTAGGCACAAACCACCTGCCCCTGTGATTGTTAGCGCCATTCGGGCGCCTTTGCGCGCTTCAGACTTATGGCCCCAGAAGCTAATCAGTAAGAAGGAGCTGATGCTGGTTAATTCCCAAAACATCCACATTTGCAGTAAGTTGTCGGAAAGCGCCACACCTAGCATGGAGAACATGAACAACATTAAAAAAGAGTAGAATTTACCAATCGAATCGTTGGGTGATAGGTAATAACGAGCGTATAAAATAACCAGTAGGCCTATGCCTAAGATTAAGATGGAGAATAAGAGGGATAACCCGTCTAAACGAAAGGCAATGTTTAGGTTTAATAGGGGGATCCACTGAGCGGCGGCGTAATGGTTTTCACCATTGAGCACATCCGGTGTCATTTGTGCGACCAGTAAGAGTGCAATAAAGGGGAGAATAGCGGTGAATAATGTACAGACGTTACGGTGATAACGTGCGGTAAGAAGAGGAACTAAACTGCCTAATAAGGGCAGTAAAGGCAGCCAGAGTAAGGTATTCAACTATGATGCTCCTGCATTAAAAAATAACAAACTGGTCGATGTTTCTATATATCAAAAATAACAAATTAAAGGGGCTTAAAAGATAACCAGAGAGAAAGGTTATACAGTTAAGGGTAATTTTATCACGCTAGTCAATCCAACTTCTGCTTCAAAAAATATCTCTTATCTATGGGTTTAATCGTGCTGGTAAAAGGTCGGTATCAAACGTCTTATCTCAATGAGATTTAGACTAATGAACGCTAGCGCCATTTGATTCACTGTCGTTCGCTTCAAAGTAAGGCATAAGCCTAAATTAACCCCTAGTATTGATAATGAAAGACAGGGTTAGAATCATAACGTTTTAACTGACTATTTTATGAAGAAGATAGCTTAAAAGATATAGTTACGCTACCAAAAGAAAACAAGCCTGTCTTACAATAAATTGCCAAAGAAATCATTAACCTAGAAAATCTTGCAAACTAAAAATGATGAATCGACGCTGAATTCTAAAATTGAAGGCAGACTATCAAATGGGCATGAAAAAGAAAAGGTTCGGCTAGAAATTCCCACCAGATAGCCGTTATAGGGAAAGATGATGTGTTGAGCTTGAACTTAATCGATTGATCGTCTTCTCTCTAAAAAGCGAAAACCCACTTTTAGCTGCTGCATCAAGCAGATGGCTAGGGAACCTGCGAATAAGTCCTCCCGCCTCAGCGTGTGGATAAAAGCCGCTAGATTTATGGCGAGGAGCGCAACTTAATAGTTATTCTATTGATAAGGTTCTCAACATAAAGATAGGGCTTTTAGACCACGCCCTTCGGGTCTTTAAATAATACCTACTCGGCATTTCAGAAAAAGTAACACCCTGTGTTGTTACTTCTCGAAAGGTACCTACAATGACTTTCTATTAATAAACGCAAAGTAACGCCTTGTGTGACACTTTTTCCCCATATACCTTAAAAGAGCAGACTGGGAAGAGGTGACTTAATCGCAGGTTCCCTAGTGTACATGGCGCATTAAAAGTGGGGTTATTTTTTAAATTAAAGAATTTGCTTGAGAATGTGGTCGGCTTTAACTCTATGAATGCGTTTCATCAGCTTTTTGACCTCATTAGGATAACTATTCACGTTATCTATCATCAAATAGCTCCTTACACGCTTAGTGTGTTTCATGATCTGATCTAGCTCTTGCTTGTTTTGTTCTAGCAGTAATTGGTGCTTGTCATGAATTAAGATGGCATTTTCTAAATCTAGCTTCCAAGCTCTCGGGTTCAGGTTATTACCTGTAATCATCATGTATTCTTGATCGACCCAAATACCCTTTAAGTGAAAGCTATTATTGTCGTGACGCCAAAGGTGTAATGATAATTGACCTTTGTTAATCGCCATCTCATTTTGCTTGGCAAACTTTCTTAAATTAACTTCGTATAAATAAGGGAGACCAGCGATCGTTGTGAAGGGTTGGCTTGGCGGAATAAAAAAGTCATTAGCGGTTTTGTCGCCAATAATAATGTTGATGTTTACGCCACGCTTGAGAGCGAGTTTAATTTCTCGGCTAACTAATCTTGGAAAATTGAAATAAGGGGTGCAAATGGTGATTTCTTTTTGTGCACTTCCAAGCAAGGTGCAGATATGTTTGTTTAAACGGTTTTTGCGTTTTCCTAACCCTATCAGTGGGGTTAGGCCCACTTGATGATTGTCTATGGTTTGCTTTTCAAAACTGTAACTGGCGCTTTGTAATTGCGTTCTAAGGTCTTTAATTGCACCTTTAATGGTTTTGGTGGTGGGACGCGAGTGTTTGTTTAAACAGTTAACCGCCTCACTTTGGGATAAGGTCGAGATAATAAACTCAGCCATGGTATTAGCTAGGGCAATATTCTGAAACACGTGATATCTGTCGTAACGGTATTTATTGTTTTGGGCTAAATAAATATCATTTAAGCTTGCGCCGCTGTATATCACTTTATCGTCAATAATGAAGCCTTTTAAGTGAAGTACGCCAAATACTTCCCTATTACGAACGGGGACACCTAATACCTGAATCTGATGTTCATAGGTGTTTGCAAACTCGCGATAAAAAGCGGCATTTCCGTCTGATTTATTCGCCCCTATTAAGCCTCGTTGTGCCCTGTGCCAATCGACTAACACCCTAATGTCTAATTGAGGGTTAGCTTGTTTCGCCTCATACAGGGCCGTCATAATATTACGGCCAGCGGTATCGTCTTGAAGGTATAAGGCAACTAGGTAAATTCTGTCTTTGGCTTGGCTTATTTCAAGGTGTAAGCGTTCACGAAATGAACCTGCATCAAGCAGTGTGTCTAAATTCTCTGGCGCATGGGCAATGCAAGGAAGTTTGTCCAAGCGCTGCTTGTTAGCAATGGCTAAATCCATTCTCGTCTCGATGTTCGTACAATCTAAAAATAAAAGGGAAAACTAAAAAGAGCGCGATTATAACAGAAAAATATAAAAATCTTCTATCTCTTAGATGACGAGCTTTTGGCCTGCATTTCAGCTTATCAATCCGGCAATAAAATAAAGAAATTAGGGCCCTGAGTATAAGGAAATAGAGGATAGAGCAGACTTTGTTGATACTATTAACCCCATCAAGATTTAACCGGAGCTGAGCAATGAAACAAACCATAGTACATATCTCATTAGTGGTAAAAGATTATGATGAGGCGATCGATTTTTATGTCAATAAACTCAAGTTTGATTTGATTGAAGACCTTTATTTACCCGAAGAAGATAAACGCTGGGTTGTGGTTGCGCCTCCTGGCTCAAAAGAAATGAGTCTGTTACTCGCCAGAGCCTCGAAACCAGAACAAGAAGACTTCATCGGTTATCAATCTGGAGGGCGTGTTTTCTTGTTTTTGAATACAGATGATTTTTGGCGTGATTATGAGAGGATGAAAGGCCTAGGCATTGAGTTTGTGAGGGACCCTAAAGATCAGCCTTATGGCACAGTCGCTGTGTTTAAAGACTTGTATGGTAACTTGTGGGATTTACTCCAATTAAAAGAAGATCATCCTGTTATGTCTCGCATGTTAGCCAGAGCAAGTGAGTAAGGCATGAGGAAGAATAGGGTAAGAGGAAGAGTAGGGTATGAGGGAGAACCGAGTGACAGAGTTACAGATCAGAAAAATGAGCCAAGAAGAGCTTGGTTTAGCACTAAGCTGGGCGGCGCTTGAAGGCTGGAATCCTGGGCTTCATGATGCAAAAACCTATTACCTTGCAGACCCTCATGGCTTTTTATTGGCCGAATTAGAGGGTGAGCCAATTGGTTGTATTTCGGCGATTAAGTACTCGGCTGATTTTGCCTTTATTGGCTTTTATCTCGTTAAGCCTGAATATCGAGGCCAAGGTTATGGTATGCAACTTTGGCAAGCGGCACTGTCTTATTTGTCGGGCTGCAATATTGGCTTAGATGGTGTGGCTGCACAGCAAGAAAACTATCAAAAGTCAGGCTTTGAACTGGCTTATGCCAATGTGCGTTTTCAGGGAGGCGTTAGTTTAGAGAATAGCAATAAATTAGATAAGCTTAAAGGCGCTTTAGTGCCTCTTAAAACGTTACCGCTTTCATCATTAATGGCCTATGAGAAAGCCTTTTTTCCTGCCGATCGTACTGCATTTATGCAAGCTTGGGTTGAACAGGAGGATGCAAATGCTTTGGCTTATGTTGATGAGGGTAAGGTGCAAGGTTATGGGGTAATCAGGCAATGCCAATCAGGTTATAAAATCGCCCCTTTGTTTGCTGATTCACAAGAGATAGCGAGGTCTTTAATCACTGCGTTAACGGCTAATCTGGCTAAAGGAAGTGAATTCTTTTTAGATGTACCCGCTTGTCATCAAGAGGCCATGCTATTTGCAAAAGAGTTTGCCATGGTGCCGGTATTTGAAACCGCTCGCATGTACACTCAAACCAAACCAGAGCTCCCGTTAAATCGCATTTATGGTGTGACATCTTTTGAGATAGGTTAAAAGATAAGGCAAACTTTTCAAACTATAAAAAGAATTTGTATTATGAAATGATATTTTCTCGAATCTAGAGCGTTAGAGCCATACAATATAAGGCGTTATTTTGTTGATGAGATCCTCATCAATTTTTACATTTTTAATTAATAGGAATCACGCCATGAGCATTACTCGCTTGCAAACAGACGAAAGAGTTAGCCGCATTGTTATTCATAATGAGACGGTTTACCTTTGTGGCCAAGTGCCACATGATGTGACTGAAGATATGGCAGGTCAGACAAAATCTGTACTTGCTCGCATTGATGAGCATTTAAAAGAAGCGGGTACTGATAATACTAAAATCCTTTCTGCCCTTATTCATGTTAAAGACAATAAAGATGTACCAACATTTAATGCCTTGTGGAATGAGTGGTTACCAATGGGGTATGCACCTGCTCGAACGTGCGTTCAAGCGACTATGGTTCGTGATACTGTTTTAGTTGAAGTGACGGTAACCGCCGCTCTTTAAGGGAATAGAATCCATAAGCCGTAGCATTTTCGGATGTTGCGGCTTTTTTGTGTCTATAGGGAAAGTGCCTGGTTTTTAGGAATAGCACTTAGTTTTTAGGGATAGCACTTGGTTTTTGGCGCTGAATGTCATAACAAAGTTAAAAAGAAGTCCAATGAAGAAACATGCTTTTCGCTTAAGCGTTTGTATCATGTTAAATATTGGGTGTATTCACATGACGTTTGGTCAACGCGTTTCAATATTGGACTTAAAAGGTGAGCTTAGGAAGCAAGCTAAACAGATTGACTCTGCATTGATGCCTAGATAGCTAAATACCTAAAGCGCCGAACTACCAGAAGGGGGAGCCTGCTGGTAGCCCTAATCAGTCTTTAAGGGGAATAAAGAAGGATTAAAGGTGCGCTTTTAACAAGAGGCTAACGGCATTTTGATCTTGTCCATCGGTACCAAATTGATTGGTCCAATAGGAGTATTCAACACCCACTTTGACCTTGTTTTGAGTCCCTAACATAGGGCCAATGTTGTAAGTGATTTGAGGTGTGAAATTCATGCTGTCTTCAGTCGAATCATTATCACTGTTAAAGGCATAATCCATAAATCCATCAATGGCAAAGTTACCTTGGCTATAGCCAAAAACCAAGGTGAGCTGATAGTCTTTTGAGTTACCGTAATATTCTTCATTGTTCGCCATGTATACCGTCGCGCTAGCGAAGTCTAGGCCAGGTACATTTAAGTTAGAGCCAATACCAAATAGGTAATTATCTAGGCTTTGCCCGCCTTGGGTGGTACCAAACTCATAGGTGAATGCTGCGTTAATGTCCTTAAAAAAACCATCATCACTTAATTTTGTTAAGGTGTAAGCTGGGCTGAATTCACCGTAAGATTCCGAATAAGAGCCACCTTTGTGACGGTCTTGGAAGAAAAAGAGACTGCCCCAACTGTGACCGGACACATGCTCTAGTGTCATGGTGGTGATGTCTTCATCGGTAAATTCATAATCATCGCCATTTAAGATGGAGATACTGGTATCAGACCAGAATTGCTCTGCTTGAGCTGGGATAGAAATGAGTGAGGCCGTAGCCAATGTGATGAGTGCTTTTTGCATGGAAAAACTCCGTTATATGATTAAATCTTTGGTTAATTTATTTTTATTTTTTCTGATAAACGACCTAACTTTAAAAGCTGTACGATCGTTCAGATTTATTCAGAAGACCCATGCATGCTAGCTTTGAGCGAGGTTAGTAACAACGATTAAAGATTTCATAAGGTGAGTAATGGGGGGTTTTAGCTTGGTAAATATTCATGCTAAAACCAAAGTGGATAATAAATTTTCAATTTTAATAATGTTGAAATTAATGGTCTTTTTCTTGTGTTTTTATGGGGTTAGCGAGCGTCCATGAAAATGACTAAAAAGACAGGAATAGCCCTGAAAAAACGACCAAGATTGGTTTAAAAAAAGATCAATATTTTTTCAATAAAAGGCTTGAATGCCATTTTTGGGTGCTAGATGTTGGCATTTAATATTGAGATTTAGCCGTGTCTTGTTTGATTTTTTTCCGCTATTTTCTATTCATTGCTAACCACAAAAAAGGCTAACCCAATGGCTAGCCCCTTTTTATTTGTGATGCTACAACTTCATTATTTCGCTAATTGAGCGGCATCTTTTTTCTGTTTATCAAAGTACTCTCGGGTTAGCTGGAATACCACAGGGCTCAATACTATGATTGCGATCAAGTTAGGTAAGGCCATCATAGCGTTTAGTGTATCTGCCAGTAACCAAACAAAATCAAGACTTAATGTCGCACCCACTGGGATAGCAAGCACCCAAAGTATGCGATAAGGCTTGATGGCTTTCACGCCAAGTAAAAACTCAATACAACGCTCTCCATAGAAAGACCAGCCTATGATAGTCGTGAAAGCAAATATAGCTAGAGATATAGCTACAAGGTAGTTACCTATGCCAGGTAGTGCTTGAGCAAAAGCGGCTGAGGTGAGTGCAGCACCAGAAGTACCGCTTGTCCAAAGACCAGAAGACACAATCACAAGACCCGTAATAGTACAGATTAGGATGGTGTCTAGGAAAGTACCTAGCATAGCAACCAGACCTTGGCGAACAGGGTCTTTAGTTTGAGCGGCAGCGTGAGCAATTGGCGCAGAACCAAGACCGGCTTCGTTCGAGAACACACCACGAGCGACACCAAAACGAATCGCAGCCCAAACAGCCGCACCGGCAAAACCACCTTCAGCGGCATGACCTGTGAAAGCACTTTCAAGGATTAAAGACATAGCAGGCCCAATTTGGTCCGCGTTTGTCGCAAGAACAATCAGTCCAGCAATGATATAAGCAACAGCCATAACAGGAACAAGTGCACCTGCTACAGAACCAATTCGCTTAATACCACCCATTAATACGGCACCGACAAGCACCATGATGATAAGGCCAGTCACAAGCGGCGGCACAGAGAAGTTGGTTTCGATTACTTGGGCGATAGAGTTTGACTGCACACCGTTACCAATACCAAAACCAGCAATGGCGCCGAAGATAGCAAAGGTGGTGCCTAACCAAACCCAGTTTTTACCCATACCGTTTTTGATGTAGTACATAGGGCCACCGACATGGTTACCTTCTTCATCAACTTCTCGGTATTTTACCGCAAGTACGGCTTCTGCATACTTGGTTGCCATGCCGACTAATGCCGTCATCCACATCCAAAATAGCGCGCCTGGGCCCCCTAAAAATACGGCGGTGGCAACACCGGCAATATTACCTGTACCCACTGTGGCTGCCATGGCTGTCATCAAGGCTTGATAAGGAGGGACTTCACCCTCATTTTCTTCACCTTTTTCTGCCTTGGTGCCCCCTGCAAGTAGCTTAAAGCCTGTGCCCAGTTTCAAAATTGGCATGAGCTTTAAGCCTATGCTCATAAAGAAACCTACGCCAAGAATGAGGATAAGCATTGGCCATCCCCAGACTATGCCATTAACTGTGCCGATAAAATTTGTTAAAGCTTCCATCGAAAGAACTCCAGATATTGTTTTTTTTGTGTTTATGGGTGTTCGCTAAGTGCTTTTATAAGTCGAAAAGTACGTGAGTGTGCTTTTCTAAGGTGGGTGCGAATAAGCGATTTAAGCCAAGTTTGGAATCTTTTGAGAAGCAGCAACACAGGGTGAGCCTTTTTCAAAAAGTCCCAAAATACCTTGTGATCACCTTGGTTTAGTAAAATTTGGCCGCACTGATCCCGTACACGAAAAAAGTGCAAAAAAATTGGTCTAAAAGGGTGTCTCTACAAAATTAGGCTTGAAAACGAGTTCGCATCTTCCTTAAGTGCGCCGTGCTATGTCTAGGTAGTTTTGATACTCCTCCTGTGGAACAAATGAACCGCCAGTTAACCAGGCGATATGAGTGGATTTGTCTAGTTTGTCTGCTAGATTATGCTTGGCTAAGTAGACTTGCCCTTTCTCACTGGTTAGAAATTGTGGGCCAAGGCAAGCAATCGCAGCAGAAGGCTCGACTTCAATTTTTTCATTTTCTTTTAGCGCTAACAGAGATTGGTAGAGTGCTTGATCTGTTGCTGTATAAACGCCAGATAAAAGGTGTCGCGTCGCATCACATACCCATTGAGAGGCTGTTCCTACCGCCAGTCCGTCGGCATCTGTGTTAATACTTAACCCCATTTCTTTAACATGAATTGGGTGAGAGTTTTGAGTGCCTGCCATACCTAATAACATGCAAGGGGCTTGCACTGGCTCGGCAAAGAAACAATGCACATCTTCCCCAAATAAGCTCTTTAAACCAAAGGTGATGCCGCCGGGTGCGCCACCAACCCCTGCGGGTAAATAAACAAACAAAGGGTGTTCACTATTGACTTCAATGCCTTGATCATCGAGTTGAGCTCTGAGTCTTAACGCCGCTACCGCATAACCCATAAAGAGATGGCTTGAATTTTCATCGTCAACAAAATAACTAAAGGGGTCTGCATCCGATTCAGCACGACCCGCAGCCACTGCCGCGCCATAATCCGCTGTATGTTCGATAACAGTGACGCCACGCTTTCTCAGCCTTTCTTTTTTCCATTCCTTGGCATCAGATGACATATGTACCACAGCGTTAAAGCCAAGTGCATTGGCCATAATGCCAATACTTAGGCCGAGATTACCGGTACTACCCACAGCAATGGTATAGCGCTCGAACACGTCACGAGCTGGTGGTTCTGCTAGGGTTTTGTAATCAAAGTTTTGCTCATTTATGATGCCATTTTTAACCGCTAGGCTTTCGGCAAAATGCAGTACTTCGTGAATGCCACCACGGGCCTTAATCGACCCAGCGACGGGCAATTGGTGGTCTGCTTTGTAATATAAATGAGGCTTATCTTTGTTTGTGTTTTGGCTTGCTAGAAGAGGGGATTCAATTAAACCATTAAAGCTTTCTAGTTCTGGAAAAAGGCGCGCTAGCAAGGGGGCAAAGCGCGCTAACCTAGCTTCAGCAGCAAACAGTTCTTTACGGCTTGGTGTCACGGATGGCGTAATGGTTTTTTTAAATGCCGCGTTTAACCAAAGTAGTGGTTCGGCATTTTTAATCTTAACTTTTTCTTCATCTGTAATATTTAGTACTGCCATAATGTGTCCGAATTCGTTAACATTTGAGCGTCATTATGTTTTGCGATGTGAACGAAAACAAATGATACTTTCTTAAAAGGGGTTTAGTTATACTAAACAAGTTTTCTATTATAGGTGATTGAATGACCAAGTTGAACGCAAGAACATTCTCTTCTTTAGTTTATTTTGAGGCCAGTGGCCGGTTATTAAGCTTTTCGGCGGCAGGTAAAGAACTCTGTGTCACAACTGGGGCGATTAGTCAGCAAATTAGAAAGCTGGAAGAGCAATTGGGCTTTAAACTATTTCAACGTCAACCCAGTGGCATTGTGCTCACTCAGGAAGGTAAAGAGATGCTGAATGTGACACAGCAATCTATTGAATCCGTGGAAATGGTCATACGCAGATTGCAGGCCAAGCTTTCAGATAATGTTGTCAGGCTCAAATCAACACCATCCTTTGTTTTTAAATGGTTAATTCCTAAGTTGCAAGAGTTCAATTTAGAATATCCTCATATCAAGGTGGAAACCTATGCGGATGAGGCATTGCTGGAACTTGCAGGGGCCGATTTTGATATCGCCATTGACTATGGTGATGGCCAATATGAAGGTTTTACTTCAAACCTCTTGGTGAAAGAAACTCTCTTGCCCGTGATCAGTCCTGAATATATGAAACAGGCAAATTGGCGGGAGAAAAACACCTTAAAAGATGCCTCTTTGTTACATGATGCCATGCCTTGGATCGATGCTGAACGAGATGCAGAATGGCGGTTTTGGTTAGATCAAACCAAGCTGCCAGGTATTGATAGCACCAAGGGCCACTTTTTTAACCGTTCATATATGGCCATTGCGGCGGCGGAAGCGGGTTTGGGCATTGCTTTGGCAAGAGCATCCCAAGTGGGTGAAGAATTAAAAAATGGTCGCCTGATTGCGCCTTTTAATGGCGTGCCATCTTGTTGTGATTACTACTTGCTGATCCCGAAAAAAGGCCGAGCGAATATTCATGCTTATGTATTAAAAAACTGGTTATTAGAGCATGTCGATATGAACCAAGAGGTTAAAGTGCTTGACCCCAGTGTTAAATAATCGGCATCGGCTGTGTTATCTATATTGTCGCTTCAAACTTAGAAATAATTGCGTCAATAAACAATTGAACCGCTTGTGTTCTTAATTGGCTTGGGGGACGAACAATATAAATACCTCCTTCTCTCAGCTTCCAGTTAGGTAATAGTTCTTGCAGGACCCCTGCTTTTAAGTCTTTTTTGACGGTAAAATCAGGTAAAACACCAAAATACTGGCTGGTAAGCAAGGCTTCTCTAATGGCTAAGGTGGTATTGAAGCTAAGGTTTGTGGTGAGTTCGACTTCGGTACTTTGCTCTTTTGTTCCCCTGCTAGCTTGATGGATGAAGGTTCGAGTTGAGCGATCAATCACATCATAAGCGGTAAAGGGAAGTGAAGATAAGTCTTTCGGGGTTTTAGGTGCCCAGTTTTTTGCAAATGCTGGGGTAGATAACGCGACTTCACGAAAGCTTCCTATCTTTCTTGCGCGATTAGAGGAATCTTGTAACCAACCCACTCTAAAGGACAAATCATAGCGCTTAGCCACTATGTCTTTGACTTCGTCACTTAAATTTACCTCAATTTTAACTTTAGGATATTTAGCACAAAACTGTGTGATGATAGGCGCCAGTTGAAATATCCCTAAATCAATTGGCGATGTTAGCCTAATTAGTCCGCTGGGCTCGTGACTGTCTTCTGCCGCTGTATCAAAGGCATGTTGCGCATACTTAAGGGCTTCTTTACTGCGAGTATAAAAGGCTTCACCTGTTTTAGTGGCATGTAAATGACGCGTGTTTCTCACCACTAAACTCACACCAAGCTCTTCTTCTAAAAGCTGTAACTGTTTACTGACAACCGCTTTGCTTAACCCTAGCCTTTCAGCCGCAGCTGTTATGGTTTTTTCTTCAATAATGGCAACGAAATAAGTCAGGCGATTTAAATTATATTTGGTATTTGTATTCATTGTAAGTAAAAAGCTAACACAGTTTATTGGTAATCAATCTATCACGAACACTCCTTGGCTTGTATAGTTTTTCTAGCTTATTGCTGTTCGATCCTTTGTTAAGTCTTAAAACGAGCCGTTAGATTTAAGGTCTCAGCAGTAATTTAAGCAAGACGTTAAGCAATGAAAAAAGATTTTAAACCTTACATATTAAGCATTAAGGAGTATATCTCGTGATTACACTTTACGGACATCCTATATCGGGCAATAGCCATCGCGTGGCAAATTTTTTAAGTATTCTAGGAGTGGAATTCTCTGAGAGATTAGTCGATCTAGCAGAAGGGGAGCACAAATCCGCTGAATACTTAGCTATAAACCCGCTAGGCCAGGTGCCTGTCTTAAGTCATGACTCTGTCACCTTGAGAGACTCTACTGCCATATTGATTTATCTTGCCCGCACCTTTGATAAAACCAACACTTGGTGGCCAGAAGATGCATTAACTCAAGCCAAGATTCAGCAATGGTTATCGGTTGCAGTGCATGAAGTGATGAATGGTCCTTTTGTGCTTCGCGCAATACAGCTTTTTGGCATGCCAGCAGACGAAGCACAAGCAAGAGAAAAAACTGAAAAACTCTTTGGCGAGCTGTTTGAGCCTCATTTGAAAGAGACAAAGTGGTTGGTGGGAGAGACTCCGTCGATCGCTGATATTGCCTGCTATAGCTATATTGCCCGAGTTAATGAAGGCAACTTTAGCCTTGATGCTTACCCAGCGATTCAGCAATGGTTGCGCAACATCGAAGCCATTGAAGGCTTTAAACCTATGATGCACGCCGGTAACTAAAGTCAGTAATAAGGGGGCACTATGTTTATTAAAGGGCGAAATGAAACGTCTATGACAGATAAGAATACTGGCAAATTCCCATATCATCAGGGCGAATTAGCCGCTCAAGATAAAGCGGGCACCCGTGGCGCCGCGTCTGAATTAGCTGCAGGTAAGCGCAGTGCCCTCAATTTTTTAGCTAACCATGATGCGTTTTTGGCTGCTCAGTCATTTGCAGCGATGAGCAGTGTGGACTTGAATACGGGGAATGTCTGGGTAACCCCCTTGTTTGCAAAAGCAGGGGATCTTAGGGCTGTTACTGAAAACGAAATTGTTATTTCGCCCCATAGTATTCCCGACAATGATGTGCTCAATACGGTTGAATCAGGCACACCATTTTCCTTATTAGGTATTGATCTCAATAGACGGATTCGACATCGCATTAATGGCGTGGCACTGGGCTTTGAAGATAATCGTTTTGAAGATAGTAGCTTTGAAAATAATAGCTTTGAAGATAATGACGATAGAGGTAATAACGACAGAGGCCTTCATCTTCAGGTAAATGAATACACACCTAACTGCCCAAAATACATTAACCGCAGAGAAATCATTCTTGATGCGAGCAATGCTGAATCCATCAATAGGAAGGCGAAGAGAGAAGAGCGCACAAGTCTAACAGAAGATGACCAAGGCTTTATTCAAGCGATGGATACCTTATGGATTGGCAGTTATGCGCCAGATATTGGGGCAGACTGTAATCACCGTGGGGGTAAACCTGGGTTTATTCGAGTGACTTCTCCAACCACCATTGAATGGCCAGAGTATCGCGGGAATGGCATGTTTTTTACTTCGGGTAATTTGGAAGTCAATGACAGAGCTGGTGTCACTTTGGTGGATTTCGAAACGGGTAGCATGATTCAAATGACAGGTCGTGCGCTGGTGGACTGGAAGCATGATGGCCGCTATGAAGGGGCATCTAGAGCCATTGTTTTCCATATAGAGCGTTTAGTACGAACGGATAATGTAACGAGCCATAGGTGGAAGCGATTGGATTATTCTCCTTACAACCCTGTCGTTGCTGACAGTGATGGTACGGGCAAGGATAGTACAGGCAATGACAGTGCTATCAATGACACTGCTATTAATCACTCAGAATGTCCTATGAAGGCGACCTTAGTCAAAATTGTTGAGGAGACAGAAACCGTTAAAACATTTCGTTTTGTGGTCTCACAACGCATTGCTTTTTTGCCGGGCCAATACGCAAGCTTTGAATTTAATAATATTCTAGGAGGGGCTGCCTCAGAAGTGAGGACTTGGACTTTATCCGAGACACCAAATAGCTTAAAGGGCGATAATACGTTAGATATTAGCGTAAAACGTGTGCCAAATGGCTTAGTCACAAACTGGCTGCATGATCATGCCGAGTTAGGTTTAGAGCTTGTATTAACGGGTATTCAAGGTGAAATGACAGCCATCACATTAGATGCTGATACCCAAACGCCCCTTGTACCCGAGCAGCTTCTTTTATTAAGTGCTGGGATTGGCATCACCCCTAATTTAGCCATGGTGAGGGGGATTGGCGCTTTTTCATTACAAGATAAAACCAAGGTGACAATGATTCATGTGGAGAGGTATCAGCGCCATCTACTTAGCCATCATGAGCTTGTTCGCCGTTCACACAAGTATCCAGATTTTAGCTACACAAATATTATCACCAGTGAGCAAGGGCGTTTAACCAAAGCGCAATTAGAGGCTTTGGTTCCAAATCCGAAAGAGCAACAAGCCTATGTTTGTGGCCCAGCGTTATTTATGGCGCAGATGACGGAATACTTAGCTTCTATTGGTGTACCTGTCGCAAATATTCATACGGAGGCTTTTGACTTTTAAACGCTTTTAAGGTGGATTTTAAGGTGGATTTTAAGGTGGAGAGGGCTTTTAAGTTAGCCCGTTTCGAATCTTGATAGGTCACTTAACAAGGAATAAACAGCCTTGATCTTTTATTGTTTGATGTTTTCATGCAAAAAAAGAAAGGCTGCTTATTCGTTGGTGTTTCGTCAATTCGTTATGCTTAGCTGGTTAGATAATCATAGCTATCTTAATTAGCCAAATTCCTATCGCTATCTTAATTAGCCAAATTCCTATCGCTATCTTAATTAGTTAGATGGGCATAGCTATCAACAAAACGTTTGTACTTATGCTGTCCACAGGTATAAGCCTGATACTTAGCTGGGTTCTCCTCACTTTGACAGCTTGGTACAACACTCACCTCAGCATCAAAGTCCAGATCGATAAAGAAAGGGATAGAGTAACGCTCTTTACCGCTGGTATTAATCACTCTGTGTAGGGTGGAGATGTATTTATCATTGGTAAATGTCTGTACCAAATCCCCAATATTGACGATAAAAGTATCCTCAACAGGCGGAGCGCTGACCCACTGTCCATCACGGTTTTGTACTTGTAACCCCCCTATATCATCTTGGGATAATATGGTTAGAAAACCATAATCCGTATGGGCACCGATACCGATTTCTTCTTGGCTTATAGGGCCTTCTTGAGGCGGGTAGTGGAGTAACCTTTGAATGGTAATGGGCTTTTGCTGTAGCTTGGCAAAATAGTCTGCCTCTAGATCCAAGCTTAAAGCAATGGCACTGATGAGTTTACGGGATAAGGTCATCATGGCCTCATGATATTGCTCGAAGGTTTGTTTAAATTCAGTTGGATCTTCAGGCATCTGGTTAGGGCCAAAAAAAGGCGACACAGTCTTTTCATTTAAACCAAAATCAAAGCACTCTTTAAAATCACGGGTATTTTCAGGGTCTACATTCTCCCCGTACATAGGAATATAGCCTCTTAGGGTTTGACCCGAATTGACGATATTCAAGGCTTGTTTTTGTGCCAATGGTAAATCGAAAAACGCTTGAGCTTGGTCGTAGGCTTTTTTAACCAGTTGCCTATTAACGCCATGGTTTTTGATATAGAGAAAACCGACATTTTGACAGACATCACCAATCTCATTTGCTACCGCCATAGGGTCGCTACCATCAATGAGTTTAGCAAGGTCAATAATAGGGATTTCATTGAACGAGGTGGACTTACTTTCTAGACGAGAATCGAATTGGCTAGCGGTTGAAATTGACATAATTAAATACCTTCATGGCGTTGTTTTATGTCTTTCAGTGTCGCTGAATCCGAGGCTTCACTTATATAACAAAAGCGAAATATCCTGCTAGTTTAACGATGAATTTACCTGTCTTATCTCAGACGGGCTTTGGTGATATAAGTCCTTGAAACATTTACTGAAATGGCTTTGCGAACTAAAGCCTGTCGCTTGTGCCACCTTGGTTAAACTGAGGTGAGTTTCTTCTATCATTTTCCGGGCTTGTTGTAGGCGTAAACGTAGATAATAACGGCCAGGGCTAATCTGCTCATACTTCTGGAAAACGGTTTCTAGGTTTCTTTGAGTAGTCCCGATTTTATTGGCAAGTGTCGTTATTTGATAAGGGTGGCTAATGTGTTTTTCCATTAACTCTACTGCGGCACCTAAACAAGGTGATTTCATTCTTAGGTTAAGATGACGACGGCTGGTTTGTATCTCTTCACTGCTACGAATGCGTTCAAGTAAGAATTGCTGTGAGGTATTGTGGGCAAAGTCGCGTCCGTGATCTTGGCTAATGAGGTAAAGCAGCATGTCTAATGTGGCCGTACCACCTGCACTGGTCAACAAATTATCTGTCACTGTATAGAGGTTTTCCTGAATCGAAATATCAGGGTAAAGCTCTGTAAATGTGGTTTTGTATTCGGGTACCAAGGTGCAGCTTTTGCCTTGTAATAAGCCTGCTTTGGCAAGAATAAAACTGGCGCAACTGAGCGCCGCGATACGTCCTTTTTTACGGGCGACACTGCGCAATAAACTAAATAGGGCTGGGTTATCGTAATCCGCTGTATTTAGATAACCACAGACAAATATTAGATCGCTATTCTGGCAAAGGTTTAAGTCACCACTGGTTTCAATGGGAACATGGTTTGAGCTGGTGACAGTGGTTTGGTGGTTTGAGCTATGGCTATCGTTATTATTAGAGACATGAGCATGGCAAATTTGATATTGATACACCTCTTCAGCATAAAGCAGATTGGCCACACTTAAGGCCTCAATCGCCAGTGAAAAAGAGGTTAGAGCAAAGCCTGGTAACAAGATAAAACTGACTTTAACCTGTTTCATTTGGGTTCCATCCTGTGTTGTCTTTGCCCTGTATAGCACTTGTTTTTACTATATTGGATTGAGCTTAATTAAACTTATCCATTTTACCGCTTAATATGACTTATTGAGGCATTATTAATGATACTCGCGACAAAATGGTTCTTTTTTATTAGATAGATTAATTGGGACGTTTAACCTAGGGAGACATCAGCTGGTTAAAGAGTGCCTCACAACTCTCTGCCTGTTCTAAGGTATCAAGCGCATTAAGTATCGAGTCCATTCTCCCTTGGCTAAAATTAACTGAAGCAAGCAACTCAAATTTAGCTTTAAACTCGGCTTGGCTCATGGCGGTTTCTGGATCACCTTTTGCTTGAGTAATGGGGCTAGTTAAGCAACGTCCGTCTTTCAGTTGAATACTGACTCTTGAGAGTATTTCTTCTGGAAAACGATCGGATAAATCTTGTGCTTCTGTTATCTCGATCAAACGACTCATTTGCAAGATATCTTCTGCCTGTATGGCATCCCCTGTGACTTCATTTGGGCCGACTTGGCCTCGGCTGATTAATGCGGCCAAAGGAAAAGCTAAACCATACTGGGCTTCATCTGCATTCTTAGGAAAGTGCCCTTGTAAGCGCATGGATTCGTGGAAGGTTTCTACCTTGACGGACTCTATATTGGCTGGCGTAATTTCAGGCGAATGGCGCATCATGCTGGTGACAGCTGTTAGTGCTGGCTGCGCCCAACGACACACGGGCCAAGGTTTGAAGTATTGAGCATCTATTTCCCATCGTGTGCCTAGGTCATGCCAACAATGGCTTAATGTATTTTTTTCCACGGTTTCAGCAGGCGCACCAGTGATACCTGCTTGTGCCATGAATAAGGCATTCACACCCGCATAAGCGCCAGCGCCATGGGCATCTCGTAACATAGAAGGAAAATCTACTAGACGCATCATGGGGCAACGGGGCCCAAAATACTCAGCGATACCTAACGCATGTTTGAATTCTGCTTGGTTTAAGCCTAATAATCTTGCCCCGCCGCAGACGACCCCTAAACCCGAAAAAGCCCCAGAGGCATGATATTCAGTGGCACTGTCCATCAAGGCAACACCAGCTCTTAATGCTGTTTCATAGGCGATGGTTACCGCGACTAAAAATTCCTCGCCAGTGATGCTTCTACCTTGCTCATGACAAGCATCGGCTATAGCAAGGAGGGCTGGAATAACCGTCGCACCCGCATGGCCTTTAGAAGTAAAGTGACCTTCGTGGGCATCAAGGCTGTCGGCACTAAAGCCGCCTGCCCAAGCCGCACCTAATGGACTAACATGGCGGCCATCAAATAATAGACGACAGCTTAATATATTGGCTGGGTAATGTTCAGCCGCAAAGTGACGAATAGTGTCACTGGTTTGGTTGTTCTTAGCGCCAGCAAGGACACCGACAATGTCAATTAAAGAGGTTTTGATCAGAGCGCGCGTTTTGTTGGGTACCTGATGAAACTGCAAGCTTTGGACAAAATTAAATAACAGCATGTTGAAAATCCAAGAGTATACGAGAGGGAAGAGTGCCTTCCATGGCTAATTGAGATTAACGCCCAGTGAATAGCGCTAAACTAACTTAGAGCTGGTTAAATTGTTTAAGCACAGCATCATAGGTGCCATTGGTTTGAATCTTGATGAAGCCTGCATTAAAGTCATCGCGAATTTTTTCTGCATTGGCAATTTTCTTAGAAATCATAATGTAGAGGTCATTCTTTTCGATGGGTGGCTGCACCATAGCGAAGTCACTAGGCTCAAGGCCGAGTTTACTCGCAGCGCTTTTAGCAACGCTCAGGTTGTCGGCAAAGAGGTTAATTTGCCCATTTTGTAAGGCTTGGATGCCATCTTCAGTGCCTGCAAACCCTTGTAGCTTCTCAAAAGGGAATGAGTCAAAACTCTGGCCGACCACAGCCCCTTCAATCTTGCCTATCTTGTATTGGTTAAGCATTTCATAGGAGGAGTAAAAATCTAGCTCTAAGTTTTTATGTTTAATTACCCCGGAAAAGACAGAATAGATAGGGATAGAGACATGGTAATCTTGAGCCCGTTCATCTGAGTAAAATGCGCCCACTAATACGTCTTTTTCTCCTTCTTTTACTTGTCTCATAGCGTCTGTCCATTGGGCGAACTCAAGCTCACTTTGATAACCTGATGCCTTGAAAGACTCATTGACTATGACTGAAATAAAGCCACCCTGTTCTAGGTTATCCCCATAATAAGGCGCCCAGTTGGTGGTGGTTAAAGAAACATTTTGAGCATAAGAGAAACTGGTAAGGCTTAGGCCTAATGCGATTGTTGCCATGGTTAAGGTTTTCAAACTTGTACCTCGCTTTGCAATCTGAATGTGTGTGTTTATGGTCGAAACAGTGAGTACTAAAGTGTTGCCCCAAAGACTCATTTTTAATCAAGTCGTCCTTGGGGCTAATGCTTTTATTTGATAGGTAAAACTACATCGCAGTGCGGGCCGCTTCTAACCAACTGTCGTATTTAGCTTGGTTAGCCGAGATCCATTCTTGGGCATGGCGTTTAATGTCTTTCATAGACTTCTCGCCATTTTGCATTTTAAGGTTTTGTGCGCTTTCATCACTGGCACTGATTTGGACTAAAGATAAGAATTTAGTCGCTGCTGGGTTTTCTTCGGCAAAGTCCTTATTCAAAATAGATTGAATTTGGTCGACCGCGAAGCCTAGGTTTTTACCATTAAAACTAGTGTTAACTGAGTTGTTGCCATCTGGTAGATCGGTTTGTGGCACTTCTAACCAAACTACGTCTTCATTTTCGACTAGCACGCCCGCAATCCACTGAGGCACCCAAGTGTAATAAAGAATAGATTGGCCTTCGTTGTAACGTGTGATGGTATCTGCCATAAGGGCAAAGTAGGAACCACGGTTGTGATTGACGGTATCACCTAGGCCATAAGCTTCTATATGATGGTCGATAACAAGTTCACAACCCCAACCTGGGTTACAACCTGTTAAGTCTGCTTTACCATCATCATCTGCATCAAAAAGCTTAGCAATTTCAGGTTTTTTCAGATCGGTTAGTTGAGTGATATTGTGCTTTTCAGCGGTTTTCTTATCGATGAGATAACCTTGCAATACACCAGGGATCACATTACCTGCTTTGACTAAGGTGTCATCACCGCCGGCTTTTTTGTAGAAGGTTTTATGTAATTCTTCCCACGCATGTACACTAAAATCTGCATCGCCGTATGAAAGCGCCAGCATCAAGGTGGCGTATTCTGTTTCTTTTGGCTCTTCAACTTCATAGCCAAGTGCTTCTAGACCGGCAATGGCAATTTCACCACGAAAGCGTTCTTCCGCAATGGTTGGGAAGATAGGCGTAATTTCTACCCCTTTACCCGGCATTGCCTCTGCTGCAGAAGCGATACTCGACATTGTCAGGGCAGAAAAAGAAGCGGCTGCTGTCAATGAGAATAAGGTTTTAGAAAGTGCTTTTAAGCGTGATTGCATCATGGTCAATTCCTCGTTATGTTTTTTTAGTGAGAATCTATTGAAAGACTGTTTGCTATTACTTAAGCGAATCTTTTATTTAGTGCTCTCTATTTAGAGAGCAGGCTGCGATAAGCGCGAACTAAGGCGCCGATAGGGCCTGTTTCATACCATTGTTGGGTATGACTAATCCTGGCTCGCTCACCCATTGCCTGAGTAAGGCGGTCAAGGAAGATGGCAAGCAGTACCAAGCCAACACCGCCAACCGTGGCAAGGCCCATATCAAGACGGCCAATGCCGCGTAATACCATTTGTCCTAAGCCACCTACCGCTATCATGGAAGCGATCACCACCATAGACAGGGATAACATTAAGGTTTGGTTAATGCCGGCCATAATGGTGGGTGTTGCCAGTGGTAGTTGGATCTTGAGTAGCATTTGCTTAGGGGTGCAACCAAAGGCACGGGCTGCTTCTATCTTGTCTTCTGGCACTTGGCGTATGCCTAAGTTTGTCAGCCTCACTAAAGGTGGAAGCGCGAAAATAATGGTGACTAGAACACCAGGTACGTTACCGATACCGAAAAGCATGACCACAGGGACTAGGTATACAAAGGCAGGTAAGGTCTGCATGGCATCCAGTACAGGTCTCACAAGACGTTCTACCCTGTCACTACGGGCTGAAAGAATGCCGAGAGGAACGCCAATCACCACACAGAAGAAGAGGGCGGTTAACACCAAAGAAAGGGTTGTCATTGACTCAGCCCAAACACCGATTAAGCCCAGTATTGTCAGCGTGATAGCGCAGAATAGCCCCATTTTTTTACCGGCAACTTGCCAGCCTAAAAGGGAAGAGAGAATAATACCGATTAAAGGTGGAATGGATTGCAACATAGTTTCTATCAGGTCGAGTACCTGATCGATTGGCCAACGAATCGAACGGAAAAAGCCACGGAAGTTTTGAACTAAATAGTTGAGTACCGTTTCTACCCATTCCCCTAATGGGACACTGAGAAACTGAAAGGGATCTAATAGGTTAAATTCAGACATTCTAATTTACCTTACATTTATCATTATGATGAAACTTAACGTGTGAGCATCGAATTAGTGGCTCAAGGTCTTAAGCATTAGGTCTTTGGAAATCACGCCGCAGAAGGTGCCATTGCGCTCTATCACAGGCACTGGGTAGTCAGAATGAGCCACTTTCTTCATCACATCGCTGATCATGTCGTCACTATAAACAGACGCATGTTGCTCTAGCTGTTGTGCTAATAAAGTGCCGGCACTGGCTTGGTTATCAATGCTTTTTAGTGGTACCACACCTAATAGGCTTTCCTTATCATCGACTAGATACGCAAACTGATTGTCGCCCGCGTCAAATGGATGAACACTGCCGTTTAGTTGAATCTTACAAGCACTTTGCTGGCAGGCAATATCGCCTGCTTTGAGAATCTTGCTGACATCGACCCCTTTAAAAAAAGTCTCCACATATTCATTTGCAGGGTTGCGCATAATTTCTTCTGGTGTGCCTATCTGTACCACTTGGCCGCCTTCCATAATGGCAATGCGATCACCAATACGAATGGCTTCGTCTAGGTCATGGGAGATAAAGACGATGGTGCGAGACTGTTCTTTTTGCAGGCGAATTAGCTCCCCTTGCATTTCATGTCTAATAAGGGGGTCAAGGGCTGAAAACGCCTCATCCATTAGCAATATGGTGGGATCATTCGCTAGGGCGCGGGCTAGGCCGACCCTTTGTTGCATACCGCCAGACAGTTGATGCGGGTAGCTATCGCCAAGCTGACCAAGGCCAACTTGGTCTAACGCCGTTTGTGCTCTTTTATGCCTTTCTTTCTTTTCAACCCCTGATATTTCTAGTCCAAAAGCCGCGTTGTCGATCACGGACATGTGAGGCATGAGTGCGAAAGATTGAAACACCATGCTCATTTCCTGACGGCGAACATCCAGTAAGCCCGCATCTCCAAGGGCGGTAATGTCTTTTCCGTTGAGTTTGATGCTGCCTGAAGTGGGCTCAATAAGGCGGTTTAGCAAACGTACCATGGTGGATTTACCTGAACCGGATAAACCCATGATGACGAAAATCTCCCCTTTCTTGACTGAGAAGCTAGCGTCAAACACACCCACGGTCTGACCTGTCTTTTCGAAAATTTCATCTTTATGTGCGCCGTTTTGTAACATTTGCATGGCAGTATCTGGTTGTTCACCAAATACCTTGTATACATTGTTGATCGACAGGATATCTGTGGTGTCTGTCATCGTGCCCTCTGTATTTATGATTATTATTGCGTTCTATTTGGCTGAATCAGTGTGCTAGTTCAACACGACTTGCTTGCTTGTCTCTGTGTTCTGTTTATTAAGTTACGGCCTCCACGTGGCAGCGTCCAACGACATATTTAGTGTAAAAACCATAACTCCCCGTTATTGCTAATGGCTTCATAAACCTTGATTGAGATGATGAAAAGCTGTCAAAAGTACTAAAGAAAAAGTGCCTATTAAGGTGCCATGAATTTGTTTTAGATCTTCTCTAACCTAATGTTTATGGGGCTTTTGGGTAAGGAGTTGATAATAAAGAGTAAAGAAAGCTCAGCAGGCTTGAGGGGCTCGTATAGAGTATCTAAAGACGCCTTCTTAACCCGTGTTAGGATAAAGCTGTGTTAGAAATATTATGAGAAGCGGCTAAAAGAATAAGCTGGATAGAGATGGCTTTTCTCCATAAAAAAAGCCCCCACAATGTGGAGGCCAAAGGGAAGCGACTACCTAGTCACTTATTTATAAATTAAGACACACTTAGCTTCTTCTTCATGGTGTCACAGTACCAATCGACAAACTGGCAAACGCCGTTTTCGGCAATGTCAGAAAAAGGCCCAGGAATATAGGAAGGCGAGCTCACCCCTCTAAAGGTCTCTTCAACCAGTTCTTTGTCTTGATTATTGGTTTCAATCCAAACTTTAATCAGATTCTCAAGGTCATAATCAACCCCTTCAACCGCATCTTTAGGCACTAGCCATTTAGTCGTGACCAGCGTTTGTCCTGAGTTAAGCGGTAGGATTCGAAAGCTTAAGGCATAGTCCCCTAAAAAGTGATTCCAAGTAGAGGGATAGTTAAAGTAGAGCAGGGCACCGATATCTTCGACATCCGTATTATCTAATCGACCTTTTACGGCGGGTTTGCCATCCATGGTATAGCTGACGGCTTTGGCTGAAAGCGGAATACGTGTCATTCGATACTGGCCCCCTTCATCCATCACTAAACGGCTCGGTAAGCCTGCAGCTTCACATTTATCCCAATGGGCAACCAGCTCTGGGTCATCATCACCACCAACGCCTGCAACAGACAGGTTCTCAACAAACGAGTTGAGTAGCTCAGGGTGGTTGGCATCACAGTGATAACATTCACGGTTATTCTCAAAGACCAACTTCCAGTTACCGTCTTCGACTATATTGGATTCGTGGGCTACTTTGGCGTCTTCTAAATTATGTGGGGTGATAAAAGGGCTCACATCTTTACGGAATTGTTCAAAGTCTGGGGCTTCTTCTGCCACACAAATGTAGATGTAACTGTTAACCACTTCACAGTGGACAGGCATTAACCCATGGTCATCATTGTTGAAATTCTCGCCCATGTTGCCAGCATAAATAAGCTTGCCATCAAGGCCGAATGTCCATTTGTGATAAGGGCAAACCAGCTTGGCGGCTTTACCTTTAGCAGCAGAACAGACGCGTGAACCACGGTGACGACAAGCATTATGAAAGGCTCTGACTTCACCAGAATCGTCTCGTACCACAACCACAGGGTAGTCACCCACTTGCAGTGTTATGTATTCGCCAGCTTTATTGATCTCTATGGTATGGCCGGCAAAAATCCACTCTTTATGCCAGATCTGCTCTAAATCTTGTTGGTACACATCCTCGTCACGGTAAATTTCTCGGGTCAAGGCATGGCGTGGTTTACGCAGATTAATTAGCTCAAGAGTTTTTATCTTACTGGTCATTCTATTGCTCCCATTTGGCTAGACTGATGTCCTAGCTATTTTTGTTTTACTGGTATTGGTCAGATGGTTTGACCCTGTATGTGGTAAAGATTGTCAGTGTTTTAATTAACCTAGTTGGCTTTTTGTCGCCAGTAGCGCTTTGATTACTAGTGTTTTTGCCAGTAGCCTTAGCCAACTTGAAAGGGTATAACTGAGTTATCATCTAACTTCCCTAACTTGAATTTCAGTGTATGGGCGGTACCCATAAGGGTAAAGCAACTTTTTATTTAGTGAATTGAATACGAGACGTTATGGTTAAGCATGTAGAACCTGATCAAATACTAGTGAAGATGCCTTCGTTGCGCGCGGTGAAGTCATTTGTTGCGGCGGCTAAGTACTTAAATTTCACCCGCGCAGCAGAAGCCTTATGTGTGACACAAGCGGCAATTAGTCGTCAGATTCGTGAATTAGAAGCGTCACTCGGGGTAGCTTTATTTAAACGTACGGGCAGGGCGGTTGAGCTTACTGAAGCTGGGGTGATCTTTTATGATGCCGCCTATTTATCCTTTGTAAATATTGCCCAAGCGGCGCAACGTATTCAAGACAGTGATAAGCGCAAACAAGAGCTGACTATCTGTTGCTCGCCTGCTTTTTCGGCTTATTGGCTATCAAACCGTTTACCGAGTTTCTTTTCAGATAACCCTGATATCGATGTGAATATCGTTACCACCAATAACTTTTTACACATGGAGCCCGGTGTTCACCCTGATGTGTTTATTAATAAGGTGAGTGATTCACGAGAAGGTTATCATTCTATTCCTTTGTTTTATGACCAGATCTACCCTGTGTGCTCACCTGAATTTTTAAAAGACAATCCCAATGTGGCCAGTCTTGAAGGGTTGCAAAGCACGACCTTATTAAATCTAAGCCCTTATGGACGTTCGCAAATAGCAGAGCATGTGGATTGGAGTGTTTGGTTAAATAGCCAAGGGATTAACTTTAATCTAGGTTCTGAGGTGGGTTCCCATGTGTTTAATGCCAACGATTACAATATGCTGATGCAGATGGCCCTTAATCATCAAGGCATTAGTTTGGGTTGGCATCACCTCGTTGCGCCTATGATAGAGCAAGGTAAGTTAGTGCGAGTGGGCGAACCTGAAACTACCTATAAGGAAAAGCGCCACTATTTAAGTTATGCCGAAAGTAAACAGGATAATGAAGCCCTGCAAACCTTCAAACTTTGGTTCTTAGAACGAATACAAGAAGAGCGCACTTATATTGGACAAGCAGAGTAGGACAAACAGAGTAAGACAAATAGAGTAGGGCAAGTAGGTTAGCGCTTAAGTGAGCCCTGTTTTATCTGAAAATGAACCCGCTTCAAGCGGGTTTTTTTATGCCTGTCTTTTTTATGCACCATAACTTGGCGTTATTCTTTGCGTGAATAAAAGGTTGATTGTGTGCTTATCTCCTCCCTCGTTAACATTTTATCAAGCCGTTTTATAAGGTTGGATGATAAACGTTATGCGTGCTCACCCCTGTAAAACAACCCTGGATAACAATGATAATTAAGGTGAGTTAAATGCATTTTGAAGGCATCTATACCCCAGTAATCACGCCTTTTAAGGACGATTATTCCATCGACTATGAGGCTTATTCTGCTCACGTTCAGTATTTACTAGAGTCAGGTGTTCATGGGCTGATGATAGGTGGCACAACCGGTGAGTATTATGTTGAAAGTCACGAAGAAAGGGTCGAACTGCTAAAAATAGCTCGTCAGATTTGTGGTGATAAATTACAGATTATTTTTGGTACGGGTTCAGTTAACCCAAATGCGTCAATTAAATTAGCCGAAGATGCGGCTAAGCATGAAGCGGATGTGATTTTGGTGGCAACGCCGCCTTATTCTCTACCGACTCAAAGAGAGTTGGCGTTACATGCATTGGCTGTGGATCGTGCCGCAGACTTGCCTATCATGCTTTATAACTACCCAGATCGTATGGGTGTCAACATGGAAGAAGAGTTTCTTGACCGTGTTGGACGCTCTAATAACTTCTGCGGTATCAAGGAAAGTTCTGGTGATATCAATCGCTTACATCTATTAGCCCGTGATTATCCTCATATCCAAGTGGCCTGCGGTATGGATGACCAAGCCTTAGAGTTCTTTGCTTGGGGGGCTAAAAGCTGGGTTTGCGCTGGGTCTAATTTCTTACCTAAAGAGCATATCGCCCTTTATCAAGCCTGTGTCATCGAGAATGACTTTAACAAAGGCCGTCGCATTATGTCTGCCATGATGCCACTTATGCGTGTACTAGAGCAGGGCGGTAAGTTTATCCAGAGCGTGAAATACGGCGTGACCTTGGATGGTCGTGTATCTGGTGAAGTACGTAAACCACTTTGTGGCCTTAATAAAAGCGATAAACAAGCGATGGCACAAGTGGTAAAAACCTTGAAAACGACCATAGCGAGTATCGTGGCAGAAACCCCTTCGTCATCTGAAGCTGGCGCATTTGTTGAGACCATCAAAGCCAATATCAACAAGGCCAACACATCCTCAGCGAAGACAGAAACAGCCAGCACAGAAGCAGGAGAGTAAGCATGTCAGATTTATTAACATTAGAAGAGTACCAAGCAATTGCCGCCGAGCTTAACCCTGCCGCCATGAGTTTTGTTGATGGGGGCTTTCGCCCTGCTTTATCAGGCAATACTTTTGCGACAATTAATCCAGCTAATGGAGAAACACTGGCACAGGTTGCAGCTTGTAATGCTCAGGATGTGGACTTTGCAGTAAGTAAGGCACGTGAGTCTTTTGAAGACGGCCGTTGGAGCAAGATGCATCCAAGTGATCGTAAACAGGTATTGATTGAACTGAGTAAGTTGATCAAGCGCAATAGCCGTGAGTTAGCTGTGCTAGAAAGCCTAGATTCAGGTAAGCCGATACTGGATTGTGAAACCATAGATATTCCAGAGTTTATCCATACGCTGACGTGGCACGCAGAAGCAATTGATAAAATTTATGATCAAACCGCACCGGTAGGCCCAGATGCCATTGCCATGGTGGTGCGTGAACCTATTGGGGTTGTGGGGGCGGTTTTACCTTGGAACTTCCCGCTATTAATGTTGGCTTGGAAGATAGCGCCAGCGTTGGCCAGTGGTTGTTCTATGGTAGTTAAACCTGCTGAGCAAACCTCATTAACGGCTTTGCGTATAGCAGAATTAGCCAGTGAAGCAGGCTTACCAAAAGGTGTGCTTAACGTTATCACAGGGACAGGTGCAGAAGTGGGTGAACCCCTTGGTTTGCATAAAGATGTGGACATGGTGACCTTCACCGGCTCAACCCAAACTGGACGCCGCTTTTTACGTTATTCAGCCGACTCTAACTTGAAGAAAGTCGTATTGGAGCTTGGGGGTAAAAACCCTTGTATCGTGCTAGATGACGCTGAAGATCTGGATAAAGTGGCAGAGCAAGTCTGTGCCGCTGCTTTTTGGAATATGGGAGAGAACTGCTCAGCAGGGTCTCGCTTAATTGTCCAAGAGGGTGTGAAAGCGCCATTGTTAGAACGTATTAAAGCCCATGCAAGAGACTGGAATACCGGCGATCCATTAGATCCAACTAAACAGCTGGGAGCCATGATAGACAAAGGTCATTTTGCCAAAGTGAATAGCTATTTGGATGAAGCTAATTCGCAAGGTTATGAGGCCATTGTTGGCGGTCAAACCATGGATGGCATCTTTATTCAGCCGACCGTTTTTGACGGGGTGAATAATCACGACAAGTTAGCTCAAGAAGAGATCTTTGGCCCTGTTTTATCTGTCATCACAGTCGCAAGTTACGATGAAGCTATCGCAGTGGCAAATGATACTGACTACGGTCTAGCTGCCTCTGTCTTTACGGCTAACGCTAAAAAAGCCCTTCGTGCTGCACAAGCGATTAAAGCAGGCACAGTCACAGTGAATTGTTTTGGTGAAGGGGATATCACCACACCTTTTGGCGGTTACAAGCAGTCAGGTTTTGGTGGTCGTGATAATTCTGTCCATGCCCATGATCAATACACAGAGTTAAAAACCATCTGGGTTGATCTGAGTGATGATGCTGTTGACGCTTGCGTTGACTAAATCGCCACGCCTATTGGGTCCATATGGGGTGCTGTTTACACACGCCATATGGTTCAGACAGGAAGTAATTTATGCCTAAAAATATCGAAGTGAAAAGGCTGCCGAAAGACCCAGGACCTGCCGCATGGAATAGTATTTTACCCGCTGCACCTGAGTATCCAGCGTTAACCTCAGATATCGACGCCGATTGGGTAATCGTAGGGGGCGGCTTTACCGGACTTGCGGCTGCAAGACGCTTAAGCCAGTTGGTGGGTGACGAGTCAATTGTTTTGCTAGAAGCAAATAAGCTTGCTGAAGGTCCAGCAGGTAGAAACTCTGGATTTATGATCGATTTACCCCATGATTTGAATTCAGAAACCTACGCAGGTGCCCATGAACATGATTTACAGCAAATACGTTTAAACCGTGCTGCGATTCGTTTTGCCCATGATATGGCAGAAGAATATGAGATGGATTCAAAGGTGTTTGACCCTTGTGGCAAAGTAACAGGGGCAGGTTCAGCCAAAGGCCAAGCTCATATAGAGAGTTATCGTCATCATCTTGAAGCGCTTGGAGAAGAGTATCGCCTGATGAGTCTTGGGGATATGAAAGATTGGACCGGGTTAGATTTTTATCGCCAAGGGCTTTATACCCCAGGGGCGGTCATGATTCAGCCAGCCGCTTTTATTCGCCAAGCTGCCCAAGGCTTAAGTGAAAGAGTGAGCTTTTATGAGAATAGCCCTGTCATTCATATTGATCTGGGTAACCCGCATAAATTGGTAACACCAAAAGGCTCAGTGAAAGCGAAAAATATCATTTTAGCTGTGAACGGTCATATTCAATCTTTTGGTTTTTTCCCTCGTCAATTACTGCATGTCTTTACCTATGCTTCTATGACAAGGGCGTTAAGCGATAAAGAAGTGACTCGTCTTGGTGGTGTTGGCGATTGGGGGATTTTACCCGCTGATCCTATGGGCACCACAGTGCGCAGAAGTTCTGACTTTATGGGCAGCGGACACAGGGTAGTGGTGCGAAATCACGCGACCTTGAATCAAAATATGGAAGTGAATTCAAACAATATACGCACAGCACAAAAGCTACAAGATAAGGCTTTTTCTAACCGCTTTCCTATGCTAAATGGCATCGAAATGGAGCATAGATGGGGTGGGCGTTTATGTTTGTCTTGGAACTCTATGCCTGCTTTTGGTGAGGTTGAAACCCGTATCTGGTCGGCCGCTTGTCAAAATGGTCTAGGTACAGTCAAGGGAACCTTATCTGGCATGATGGCGGCAGAACAAGCCGTGCTAGGTAAGTCCGATATGCTCAGTGAATTCTTGATCCATCAAGCGCCAGCCGTTTTGCCACCAGAGCCATTTTTGTCCCTAGGGGCCAAAGTGACTATGCGCTGGAAAGAATGGCAAGCGGGTATCGAACTTTAACCAGAATAACTGAAAGACTAATCATTCAAAGACAGACACGTTAGCTGTCAGGAGAGGCCAATGAGCCAGTTTAATACCTCTGATTTTATCAATCCCATGATGACCCAAACTTGGCGTAATGGTCGTCATGAAGTGCGTTGTGTCAAAGTCATTGCAGAAACCCATGATGTCACCACTTTTACCTTTGGCATGAGTGAGCCCGTGCTTTTCTTTTTCAAACCGGGGCAATTTGTCACTCTAGAGCTTGAAATAGAAGGGCAGCGAGTCATGCGTTCATATACGATTTCAAGTTCGCCTTCGATTCCTTACAGCTTTTCTATCACAGTCAAGCGGGTTGAAGGTGGCCAGGTGTCGAACTGGCTACATGATAATCTCAAATCGGGTGATCAAATCGCTGTCCATGGGCCCGTCGGGCAATTTAATTGTATGGATTTCCCTGCAGATAAAGTCTTGCTTTTGTCGGGTGGTGTGGGCATTACGCCTGTGATGTCCATGGCTCGCTGGTGGTTTGATACGGACTCAGAAGTCGACATGGTGTTTGCTCATAGTGCGCGCTCTCCTAAGGATATTATTTATCCGTTGGAGCTTGAGTATATGACCACACGTATTGAGAATTTTAAGATGCACCTCATCTGTGAAACCACAGAAATAGGGCAGGCTTGGGGCGGTTATCGTGGCTATTTAGATAAGGCTATGTTGGGTTTGATTGCACCAGACTTTATGCAAAGAGAGGTTTTTTGCTGTGGACCTGAACCTTATATGAAGGCGGTCAGACAGATGCTAGAAGCCGCAGGTTATGACATGTCTCGTTATCACGAGGAGTCCTTTGGCGCGACACCTGTGGATGATGTCGAGCAAGCCCATAAGCATGCGGATGCCGCTGAGATAGAAAACCAGCAACCAAAAGACAGGGTACAAGTGAGCTTTAGTGACTCGGATAAAACCTTGGATGTGGCAATAGGCACCAACTTAAACCAAGCGGCTCAAGAGGCTGGGGTCAATATTGCCAAAGCCTGTGGCGTGGGTATTTGTGGTGCTTGTCGGGTCAAGGTGGAAGAGGGCGAGTTTGAAATGCTGCAAAACGGCGGTATCAGTGAAGAAGAAATCGCACAAGGTTATGTGCTCTCTTGCTGTACCAGTGTGACTGGCAATATCAGAATTGAATATTAGGGAGCCTGCGATTAAGTCACCTCTTCTCAGTCTGTTCTTCTAAGGTATACGGGGAAAAAGTATCACACAAGGCGTTACTTTGGCCTAATGTCGGTACCTTCCAAGAAGTGACAACAGGGTTTTACTTTTTCTGAAGTGCCGAGTAGGTATTATTTAAAGGCCCGAAGGGCGTGGTCTAAAAGCCTTATCTTTATGTTGAGAACCTTATCAATAGAATCACTATTAAGTTGCGATCCTCGCCATAAATCTAGTGACTTTTATCCACACGCTGAGGCGGGAGGACTTATTCGTAGGCTCCCTAGACCCCTGGTAATGGTTAAGGTGAGAGCCATTTCTTTTTCAACCAAGAAACCAGATCATCAAGCATAGGGGGTTGTCGTCGATGAATTTTAATAAACGTCAATCTTTTAAGTTCTGCTTTTTATTGGAGCAGGGATTCTCTCATTTATCCTTGGCTTTGATGTTGGAAACACTCAAACAGGCCAATAACTTTTTACCAGAAAAGTTATACAGCTATGTACTTGTGTTCGATGACTCTCATCTAAGCCATTCAAAAATTCTTTATCAAGATGAAACGGTTAAACCACTGTCAGTCCTAGCCCTATCCCTAGCTCAAGGAGAAGGCTTTGATCTTATTGTGGTGTTAGGTGGAAACCAGCATCAGCAACAAATGTCCCAAGGTCCAGATGCATTTATTCGACATCATTACTTAAAAGGAGCTTGGTTAGTTGCGCTACAAACTGGTGTTCATCGATTGGCCAGTTTGGATTTATTAAATAATAAACCTGTGAGTTGTCATGCGAATTACCTAAAAGACTTATCAGAGCAATATCCTAGGCTGAGCTTTAACACCCATATCTTTAGCTTTAGTCAGGGAATTTATACCTGTGCAGGAGGTCTAGCTACGGCCGATATGATGCTAGATTTGATCGACAGAATCACACCAGTAATCTCGCAAAGACTTTATGCCCAGCTGGTGGTTGATAAGCCACGAACGGGCAATGCTACCCAGAAAAACGCGCTTAAAAAACAGTTTTCAGGGTTAGGCAAGAGCTTAATCAATGCGATTGAGTTGATGGAGTCTAACTTGAGTGAGCCCCTTGAAATGCAAGAAATCGCTTTTCATAGCGGAGTTTCCACGCGACAGTTAG
Source organism: Marinomonas sp. MED121 (assembly GCF_000153025.1). GTDB lineage: Bacteria > Pseudomonadota > Gammaproteobacteria > Pseudomonadales > Marinomonadaceae > Marinomonas. The sequence continues at coordinate 122,198 of NZ_CH672430.1, read as the reverse complement.
AAAGGTTATTTCAAAAGCATTTAGCTAACTCACCAAAAAGGTTTTATTTACAGCTTAGGTTGAAGCATGCGCGAGATAAGATCATTAACACCAGCCATTCAATTTTGGATGTGGCTTTATCCTGTGGTTTTACTGCCCCGACACACTTTTCAAAGTGCTATAAAGATTTCTTTGGTATGTCACCCAGGCAAGACAGATCCGCCATGTTTGATGGCCAGAATACCAATGACTGGATAGATAGGTTAGTGTGCTAAATGGGGTGATGGCAATTCCCTATTTTAACCTTAAGGAGACTTATAATTGGCTAGTCATAAACAAGCGTTTTGGTTTGGAGTAAGGGACTTGCTCCCTTTAGTTTCAGGTGTATTACCTTTTGGTCTGATTGCCGGTGCCACAGGTGTTTCCATGGGCATGACACCTGAAATGATCATGGGAATGACAGTGCTATTTTTTGCAGGTTCTGCGCAATTAGCGGCTTATTCTCTGATTCAAGATAATGCGCCCTTTATCATTATTGTATTGACCGTATTGGTCATTAATTTCAGATTTGTGATTTACAGCGCAAGCTTCGCGCCTTTGTTAGGCCCATTAAAAAAACGTTATCGTCTGCCTTTAACTTTTATGTTGTCAGATCAGGTTTATGGGCTTTGCTCCATGCCAGAGCAACAAGCTAAATCTAACGGTGAAAGAGTTTTCTATCTAGCGGGCGTCGCTATTTCTATGGCTTTAAGTTGGTTTATCTCGGTGGCTTTAGGGGTGGCACTCGGGGCCAGTATTCCTGCGAGTTGGTCGTTAGAATTTACCATTCCACTGGCTTTTCTTGCCATGTTAGTCACCACAATCACCAATAGAAGGCTGTTTTTAGTCGCCTGTATTTCTGCCCTGTGTGCCATCACCTTTCAACTTTTACCTTATAACATAGGCTTTATTGCGGCTGTGGTCGCAGGTGTTTCCTGTGGCTTGCTGTTACCAAATTTATTGCAGAAGAGGGTAGGAAAACATGGATAATTTAAGCCTTTGGCTACTCTTTTTTGCCGCAGGATTAGGCACCTTTTTAATCCGTCTCTCTTTTATTCAGTTACATGCAAGTTCAGCGGCTTTGATTGAGCGTAGTAAGCCCATTTTGGCCCTATTGCCGCCGGGTATTTTAGCCGCGCTTTGTATGCCAGGAATCGTCTTTACCAGACCCACTAATGAGTACCAAATAGACCCTTTACAAATTGTGGCTGCCTTAGTCACCATCCTTATTGCTAAGTACAGCAGTAGCGTTTTTTGGCCTGTAGTAGGAGGTATGTTGTGCCTTTGGCTACTCAGGGCTTATGGCTAAAAAGTAGCTTATGGGTAAAAAGTGGCTTATGGATAAAAAGTGCTTATGGCTAAAAAGTAGCTTATGGCTAACAAAGTGGCTTATGAATAAAAATACTTAGGAATAAAGAGCTTTCTAACTTGATGACAGACTTTCTATTTGAGAAAAGACGATGCGAAACCTTCCTTCTTTAACTGGGTTGCGTGTGTTTGAAGTTGCAGCAAGGCATGCCAGTTTCAAACTCGCAGCGGATGAGCTATGTGTGACACAAGCTGCGGTGAGTCGTCAGATAAGGCAACTTGAAGAGGATTTTGCCGTTGACCTTTTTCTGCGTGGTCATAGAAAAGTCAGTCTCACCCCAGCGGGCAAAAAACTGTATTTAAGTACCCATAATGCCTTTTCTGATATTGCTAAAACTAGCCAAGAAATTCAATCAGAGTCTTTGCCAAACTACCTTAATCTATATGCCACCAGCTCCTTTAGCCGCTTCACTGGCAAAAAGCGTCACTAAGGTACGGCCCACACCACCTGTCCCCCCTGTTATGACACAGACTTTATTTTCGAAACGCATTGGCTTACTCCCATCTTGTTATTTTGTGATGAGACTCATGGTGGCGTAGGAAAAAGAGGGCGACAAACGATCTTTATGCTGCATTCACTTAACCTCATGTTAAGTGAATGGTTGAGTGAAAGAGTAAGTGAAAAGTTGAAATGAGAGAAGAGAGAAGAGAAAATAAAGATAAATCATGTATGAATTCTCATGGTAATGATCTGCTCAATTTAATATATTGGCTGTAAGTAATCTGAAATTTTAATCCAAGCTTTTTTTTAACAAAAGCTTTTAAAACCAAGGCGCCTTTAATAAAAGCCCTTTGAACCAAAACATCTAGCTTAGAACGAGGTCAAAATGTTAACCCTAGAAACCCTCATTACTTATCTTGCTATCTTGATAGGTTTTGCCTTCACCCCAGGTCCTGCTACCTTGCTAACCCTAGCAAGATCAAGCCAATCAGGTGTGCGTGTGGGTCTTTTCACTGGGTTTGGGATTGCGGTTGGGGACTTAATTCATACCTTGTTAGCGGTATTGGGTATCTCTGCGATTATTTTTGCGTCAGCCTTGATGTTTAGCATAGTGAAGTACCTAGGGGCTGCTTATCTTATTTACCTTGGTATTAAGGCGTTGTTTGTTAAAAGTGACCTGAGCTTACCTAAACAAATGAGTGTCATCTCAGCTAAAGAAGCCTTTCGACAAGGGGTTTTATTAGAAGTACTTAACCCTAAATCGGCCATGTTCTTTTTAGCTTTCTTACCTCAGTTTGTAGCGCCAGAACAAGGCATGGTGGCTTTGCAAATGATGACACTAGGGCTTCTGTTTGTGGGGATTGGGCTTTTTAGCACCTTTGTTGTGGCGTTAAGTGCCGGCAGGATAGGTGAATTTTTACGCCGTAACCCTATTCTAATGCGTCGACAAAATAAGGCGGTGGGTAGCCTTTATTGTGGTTTAGGTGTGAAGCTAGCGTTTCAGGAACGCTAGTTTTTTATTTCACTTTTTGTTCAGTAAGATAAGCCTTAAATTCCGCAATAAACTGGGTCAATCTCGCCGAAGTATGTTTTCTATGTGGGTAGACTATCTGTATGGGAAAATGAGTTTGATGAGCCTTCGCTAAAATAGGAATTAACAGTCCTTGATTGATGAGATCTTGGGCGGCAAATGCTGGGGTATAACAAATGAGTTTTCCATGGCGTGCTAGCTGAACCGCCGCCGAGGCACTATTCACCCGTATCTTATAATTTGGTGTTACTTTAACTCTACTTTCTATTCTGCCTTTCTTGTTATTTCTTCCCAAAATATCTTGGTTTTCAATGGCTTCGAACGACCAATAATTCTCACGGGAGTTGTCATCAAGTACACAAGGCAAGTCGCTTAAGTCACTAAATTGTTTAGGTGTTGGATAGCTCTCTAAAAAGGCCTGAGAGGCGCATAGCATCATGTTCACCTTACCAATATGGCTGGCGATTAAGGATGAATCTTCTAATCTACCAATGCGAATGGCTGCATCAACCCCTTCGTTTATCAGATCCACATATCGATCGCTTAATAGAATATCAATCTCTAATTCTGGATAGGTTTCTATAAGCTTTGCCACAAAGGGCATGACAACCTGCTCACCATACGTTGTCGGTACAGCAATTCTGAGTTTACCCGCCACATTTTGAGATGACTGAGTTAATTGAGACTCTAAGTTATCTAAATCCTCAAGCAGAAGTTTGGCCTGTTCATAATAGGTTCGCCCCATGGCTGTTGCCTGTATCGAGCGAGTAGAGCGTGTCATTAAACGAATCTGTAAGTGAGCCTCAAGCTGAGAAACCTGTGTGCTCACCATGGCCTTAGTTCGACCCAAGCGTTTAGCGGCTGAGGTGTAAGAGCCTTCTTCAAACACTGTGATAAAGGCTTCCATCAATTTTAATTTGTTGATTGTAAAATTTTCCTAAACAGTGATTTCAAAATATTGGTAATTGTTAAATATATTAGATTTTAGATAATAAAACTATCAAAGGTGGTGAATGAAGAAATAAAGCACCTCCCATAAGAGAGCCAGTTAGAAAGTCATCTAGAGACTCAATTAGAGACTCGGTTCGAAAGTTCTGTTTTGAAATAGCGGCTCAGAGACAGCTTAAAAGCTTAAGAGGAAAAAATTATGTTAGTAAATGGTGTATGGCAGAAAAATTGGGATCCAGTACAAAAGAAAGATGCTCAAGGTCGATTTATTCGCCAAGACAGTGTGTTTAGGGAGCGTATTACAGACCCCGCGAAAGCAGTTAAAGAAGGCCTAAGATTGTATGTTGCCTACATTTGCCCTTGGGCAACGCGAACCTTGATTGCCCGCTCCTTATTAGGTTTAGAAGAGCAAATAGATGTGAAGGTAGTAGAGCCTGTATTAACAGACTTTGGTTGGAAGTTTGGTGATTTTCCGGGCGCAACATCAAGTGCAATTACTAATGTGGAGTTTGCGCATCAACTTTATACGCTAACTGACCCAGATTATTCAGGTCGTGCCACTGTCCCTGTGCTTTGGAGCCTTTCAGAAGGCCGTATCATGAATAATGAATCATCTGATATTTTAAGAGTATTAAATGAAGATTTAAGACCGATTCATAAGTCTGATATCGACCTATACCCGAGTGCATTACAAACGAAAATAGATGCCTTTAATGACAGGATTTATCACTCACTTAATAATGGGGTTTATCGTGCGGGTTTTGCCTCAAGCCAACTTGCTTATGATGAAGCTTTCGCCGATGTTTTTAATTGCTTAGATGAACTTGAAGTGCATTTCGAGCAGGCAAACTATGCGGTGGGAGAGCAAATAACTGAAAGTGATATTCGTTTATTTGTGACCTTGGTGCGCTTTGATCCAGCCTATTTCAGCTTGTTTAAAACCAACTTACGTCGCATTTCTGATTATCCTAATTTGTCTGCGTATCTTGATCGTTTATTAAGTATCAAAGCCTTTAGTGAGAACACACGAGTCGACCATATCAAAGCGGGTTATTACTCAGTGAAAGCCTTAAACCCATCGGGAATTGTGCCACAAGGCCCTGAATTACCATGGTTTAAATACCTAAAGGCTGGGCAATTTCAAACTCAAAAGCCAGCCGAGGAGGTTGCCTAATGTCACTCGCTCCTGTGATGTTTATTAGCCATGGCTCGCCCATGTATGGTCTTGCCCCCGGCATTGCTGGGCAGCAATTAAATGAAATCTCAGATTTGTTTGATCAAAGTTCAGCAATTGTTGTTATCTCACCCCATTGGATGACCAGGCTGTGAAAGAATTAGTTTCAATACTTTTTCATGTACTAAAGAGCTTTTTATAGCTTTGTAGGGATTATCAGAGCTCTTTATGAAGACTTCAGAAGGAATCTGTTTTTAAGGTGCTTGCGGAACCTCTGTAGGCTTTAGATAACACTTTTTTCTATTGGCAGTAGGCTTTAAAGCCCTTTATACCAAGAATATTTAATACGCGTGTAAAATTGTAGGCAAGGTTCATTAATGACCATTCTCCTCTGACCTTTTTAAACCCTCTTACAAGAAAATGTTGCCATCCAGCCCTCATTTTCAATGTGCCAAACGGGTGCTCGACGATCGCCCCTCTTAGCTTCATTTTTCCTTCTCCCTGTCTTTCCATTCTTCTCTTATGTTCATCGATAGCAAACTCATATTCGTTTCGATACAGCTTTCGTCGAGTAGTATCTTTTGCTAAGCACTGATCTTTCTTAAAACAGTTTTTACAGTCCTTTGAATGACTAATATAAAGCTGCTGCTTTTTATTATGCTTTATTGTCAACGAACTAGATGGAATAAGTGACTTGCCTTCGGGGCAGATATAGTGATTGTTTGTTGCGTTATACTGGAAGTGATCTCTGGTAAATCGATTTTGTTTTTTGATGCTGGCTGACTTATTAGGTATGGGGACATAAGGTGTAATTTGGCTCTCAGTACAAAAGTGCAAGTTAGCTGTTTCGTAGTAACCAGCATCAGCAAGTACCGTTAATTTATCTACACCAAGCGTTTCTTTTGATCGCTTTGACATAGGATAAAGTTGCTTTTGATCATTGCCATCATTGGTGACATCACTTGCAATAATTAAGTGATGACGATCATCCACTGCAGCCTGAATATTATAACCTGCTATTTTGGCTCCTCGTTTAAAAAGCAGTCTAGCATCTGGATCTGTCCGTGATAATTGACCGTTACCTGATTGAGCTAACTCTTTTAACATTTGATTGAGATTAGCTTGCTTAGTCGTTAATTCATCAAGCTTGATGTTATCTAAGCTACCCTCTTCAGACTCTTCGTTATCTAATGCATCCAACATGGCGTGGTAGTCTTGGACTTTTTGTTCAATTGCTTTTAATTGCTGTGTTAAGCGGTTTTTCGTCAGAATACTCTGTTTACTTGCATTGCCATGAAAGAAGCTTCCATCGATTGCAATTAGCTCACCACCAACTAAATCAAGCTGCTTACAGAGTAAGACAAAGTCACGGTTTACTTGAATCAGAAGTTTATGATGATCTTTTCTAAAGTTAGCGATGGTCTTGTAACTAGGGCGTTGGTGCTTAATGAGCCACATAAGCTCGATATTTCTTCGACACTCTTTTTCAAGCTTGCGAGAACTTCGTATACCGTTAAGGTAGCCATATAAATACAAGCGTAGTAAATCAGCAGGGTTGTATGCAGGTTGTCCTCGTAATGAGGATGATGGCTTATACACATCAACAGCCAGTTGATCAAAATTCAATGTATCAATATAGGCATCAATTGCTCGCACTGGATTTACATCAGAAATGTGCTGATCAAGGTGATCAATAAACAAGGAAAATTGTGCTCGATTTTCTGTTTTACGATAGTTCTTATTCATAATGACGATAATCCACCTAGCTTCAAACTATCGCCATACTATAACAATAATTCTTTCACAGCCTGATGACACGAGGGAATGCTATTACGCATAGTTGTGAGCCTGGCATTTTGTATGATTTTGGCGGCTTTCCGAAAGCCTTATATGAGCTGACTTATCCTGCTATCGGTCAGCCGGAACTTGCTCAAACTATTCAAACCTTGCTTGCAAAAAAAGGTGTGCAAGCCCATTTAGATTCAAGACGAAGTTTTGATCATGGGGTCTGGATACCCTTACTGCATTTAAGGCCAGAGGCGGATATTCCCATTGTGCAAATCTCACTCAATGTGGATGCTACACCAGAGGACTTGATTGATTTAGGCTCTCACTTGTATTCATTGCGCGAGCAAGGTGTCGCTATTATTGCTTCCGGCGGGTTAACCCATAACTTGTATGATATCCAAATGAAGCATCAAAAAGTCGCTGACTATGCAGCAAGGTTTGAGTTATGGGTAACCGAACAGGCGCAAAAACGTAATCTAAAAGCTTTGCAAAATGCGTCTGTGAAGAATCCAGATTTTAAGCAGTCACACCCGACGCCAGAGCATTATTTACCTTTGTTAATTGCGATGGGAGCGACCACCAAAGAGGATGAGTTTAGCCAGTTAACCAGCCCTATACAGCATCACTCTATCTCAATGACGAGCTTTCTTTGGCAAGGCGTATCTTAATATGACAAGAAGAGGAGAGAGCAAATGCGAGGGATAAAATTAAAGATAGCGCTTAATATCATAGAGCATGGACTCGAGGAGGCTGAGAAATAACACTCAGCCCCTTTGACACTTGTTGTGCTTGATACAGGTGGCCATATTAAAGCCTCGGCCAGTCAGGATAACTCAGGCACAGCAAGATTTGATATTGCTAAAGGTAAAGCTGCTGCGGCTTTAGGGTTAGGCTTTGGCACAAGGCAATTTTATAACCTAGTGAATAAAAATGTATTGCCAGCAATGTTCGCTACAACTATTAATGGCGTAACTGGAGGCAACTTTATCCCTTTGCCCGGTGGTGTTTTAATACTGGAGGCGGGCGAGGTTATCGGCGCCATAGGGGTATCGGGCGCAAGCTCAGATCGAGATGAATTTATTGCCATAAAAGCCATCGAAAAGCTTGGTCTAAGTGCTTCTGCTTAAGGATTTGAGGTGAGTGAGTATTAGAGGTAAGGTTTAGAGAATATATGGCTAACAGTCTTTAAATTGTTTGGACTTCAAAGGAATGAATATGAATTTCGCAATTGGGTTTCAATGTTTGGAGCTTACCTTTAAACCTATCGCGATACTTGATGTAGCGTTTTTATTCGACGCTGTTTCATCTGCTGACTTCCCACCTGATCTTGCTTTAGCAGAATTAAAAGATCTAGAAGAGGCCCGAAAATGGTGTGAGAAAAGAGTGGTTCAATGGCATGAAAAGCAATGTTTCGTTTGGACCTGCCAACGTACCTGTGATAATCAAGCTTTAGGGCAGGTGACGCTAACTGTGAAAGGACATGATTTAATCCTAGCTTACTGGATACACCCAACGTTTTGGGGCAAAGGGTTAGCCGTTAAAATGTGTCAATCTCTTATTACTCATCTTACTGAATTTGGCTTTCGAGGCTCTCTATTTGCAGCAATACATGCATGGAATGTAAGAAGTGAATCTGTATTGTTTAAATTAGGTTTTGAAAAAATGATTACGAAGGGACAATCAAATACTGATCATCAAGGAGAAAAACAGTTCCAATTAAAAACGATGAAACCCTAATGCTATGAAAGAAGCTAAAGGTTATATAAAACACCTACAAGCCGAACTCAGGCAAGTCAGTACGCCTGAAAAAGCCGCATCAAGTGCTCGTTATTTTCCCGAAGGCTTTGAATGTCTTGGAACCAATGCAACGGATATCAAACAGATACTGAAGGCTTTTCAAACTGAGTATGCTGATCTTAACGCCGAGCAAACCCTTGCATTAACCGAAGCCTTTCTCAAAGAAGCCAAATATAACGAAGAATTTTTATTGGCCTTTGCGCTGATTAATAAGTTTGTAAAACGTCATTATGACGATGCCTTATTAGCACGCTTTGAGTATTGGTTAGAGCACTATGCCGATAATTGGTCCTTGGTAGACGATTTATGTCTGAAAGCGATTTTTAATTTCTTGATGGCGCGGCCTCATCTCATTGAATCCATGCAACATTGGGCGTTATCACAGAGCCCTTGGTGTAGGCGCGCTGCCTGTGTTGTCTGGGTAAAATTTATCAAGCGTAAAATTGGCAAAGAGATCTATTATCTGAATACCGCCTTAGTCTTCAAACAGTGCGACTTATTGCTTGGGGATGAGAATAAGTTTGTACAAAAAGGGGTGGGCTGGTTATTAAAAGTGACGGCAATAGAGCACCAAGCTGAAGTTATCCTTTTTATAGAAGAAAATATTAATCGCTTTTCAAGGCCTACATTAGGTTATGCTATTGAGAAAATGGATGGCGAAACACGCAAAACAATGCTTTCTCTGAAATAATTTTGTGACAGCTACTTTCTGACAGCTACTTTCTGACACCTACTTTCTGAAACCTGATATTTGATGCTTAAAAGGAGCCTTTATGGATTTAGCTAATTGGATCATGTTTTCTTCAATCATTACTTTGGCTTCTATTTCACCTGGTCCTAATGTGATTGCCGTGATAGTACAGGCGTTAGAGTCTGGCTTAAGGGGCGCTTTTTATACCATCTTAGGTAATCTAATTGCGTTATTTACCATAACCCTAGCAGCGGCCTTAGGAGTAGGCGCTTTATTAGACGCCGCTCCCAGCGTCTTTAATGTGATGAAATTAGCAGGGGGTGCTTATTTAGCTTGGAAGGGTTTTAGGATGCTGAAAAGCTCTTTTAATAAGATGCCTACTATCAATTTGGCGAAGGCAGATAGTGATAAGTTAGAGCAAGAAAAGCAGATATCAAAACGAAGCTTGATTATCAAAGCCATGCTGATCTCCTATAGTAATCCAAAATCCATTTTATTCTTATCGGCTGTTTTCCCTGCGTTTTTAAATCAAAGTGAACCTTTACCGCTACAGTTTGGCATCATGTTTATGTCTATTATTTTGATAGTCAGTTCAATACATGCCGTTTATGCATTATTAGCCTTGCGCATGAAGTCTCGTTTGGTTGGCGCTAAATCGAGACGAATCATGGCTCGCCTCTCAGGCATTAGTTTTTTAGGCTTTGGTTGTGGGTTTATTTACCAGTCTCAGAAGTAAGATGCTAATTGAATATTATTAAAGGCCGTTATATACGAATTTATCTAATATTTGCGTATATAGAAGTCTTTATCAAAAAATGCTATTTCTTTATAAAACAATGGTTTAATGTATAGCCCTATTGTATCAAATTCTAGATCTGTTGAACTCTTAGTAAAAAGGAGACACTCGATTATTGCCTTCTATTGAGTCTGGTCGAGCACTTTTATTAATTTTCAGTTCAGAATAATTGTGCTTAATTGCTCCCTTTCTGTTTTAGTTTAAGAATTTAATTAAATACTAGATATTGGTATTTTAGCTATAGATGAATATTGACTGCTTTGTTTAAGGTATTAATTATGGAAGAAGTAAATAAAAAAATGATTTGTGGGTTCTGGCGACGTATTGCTGCTTTTATTATTGATGTAATCATTTTATCTGCCATTGGGTTTATTTTAGGCTTATTATTAGAGGATGTTTTTGTTCAGCTTGGCGAATGGGGAAGGCTGATCGGTTTTATCATTTCAATCTCCTATTTCGGAATTATGAATAGTTCTAAATTTGATGGACAAACTTTTGGTAAGAAATTATTTAAAATTCAAGTAGTCGATTCATCTAATTCAACAGTTGGTTTATCTAAGTCATTTTTACGATATAGCTTTCTTGCCGCACCATTTTCTTTAAATGGTATCCACATAACAGATCAAACAGTATCTTCTTATTTAGGATACCCATTATCGTTTATTATATTTGGCGGTGTATTTTCAATTGTTTATTTATATTTATTTAATCGAGTAACACGACAGTCTCTTCATGACCTTATGGTTGGTACTTATGTTGTAAACATCAGTCGTTCACAAGAAAGATTTGGTATGATTTGGAGACCACACCTTTTTATTGTGTCTAGTTTGTTTGTTATTGGTACTGCTTCACCTGAAATAGCATCGAAATTTATAGAAAATGAGCCATTCCAAGAAATACTATTAACTCAGCAAACGATTAATAAACTTGATGTTGTAAGATATGCAGGTGTTATGCAGAGTTCTAGAGTTTTAACTTCAGCTAAATCAGGTAATAGTAGTTCATTTACTTATGTAAGCGCTCAAGTAAATTTGTATGAAAAAGATGTGGATAATAACGATTTTGCTCGTGAGCTAGCAGAACTAGTGGTTAGCTCATATCCTGATTCACGAAGTCAAAATTTAATACAAATTAGCCTTATATATGGATATGACATAGGAATTTGGTCTAAATGGTATAGGGAAAACTATTCGTTTAACCCAAATGAAATTTAAGTCATAAAATAAAAAATATTTAATAACTTTTAGAAAATGGTTTGATTTATAGTCTAAAAATTAGGCTATAAATTGACCACACTTTGCTATTGTTGAATATATTTATTGCTTACATTTAGAACACGTTATTTTATAACCGATTATCTTTAATCAGCTATTGGTTATATGTATAAAACTGTTTTTGTTCTTTTTTAGAGTTTTTTTGCAAACCTTTGCCTGAATTGAGATGGGCTCAGCCCCATCTTTTGGTTAAAGGCTTTGCGATAGGCGCTGGTATCGAGATAGCCGACTTTCTGGGCGATAGATTCCACACTCAAATTAGAAGACTCTAAAAGATCGCACGCACTTTGAATGCGGGTGTTTTGAATATATTCGCTGGGTGAGAGTTGAAGGTGCTTTTGAAAGCGGCGTAATAAGGTGCGTTCGGTTAAATGAGTCAGTTGGGTTAAATCACCGACTTTGATCTGTTTTGCATGATGTAGTTGAATATAGTGCTGGCATGCAAGCACACTTTGGTCTGAGTGTTTATTGGGCTTAAACACTTGATAGTAAGCTTGTTCTCTATGGCCTGTGTCGACAACGAGTTGTTTGCCTAATTGTCGCATTAAGCTTGGGCAGGTGAGTACCGACACTAGCTCTAAACCTAGGTCCAGCCATGCCATAAGCCCGCCCGCGGTAATGATGTCTTTATCATTAATCAGAATCTTATCACCTTCTATTCTTGCCTTGGGGCAGTGTGCCTGTAGCTTTTGGCTTAATTGCCAATGGGTGGTAACAGGCCTGTTGTCTAATAATCTGGTATTGGCGAGCAGAAAAGCGCCTGCACAGGCTGAGCTCAAAATAGCGCCTTGCTTGTGTTGATCTATCAGCCAGAGATTCAATTGATTGAAAGAAGGGCTTTCACTCGCTAGATAAAAGTCAGATCCCAAACTCGGTGGGAGAATAATGGCATCAAATACTTGTTCAATGGGCTTGGATGCAGTCTTCTTAGACCAGTCAACTAAGCTCACGTCAAAGATTGGCTTTGCTTCATCTTCTCTACTGGTCTTAAATGCTGAGTGTGCTAATTCATCATCAGATTCTAGCGGTTTTTGAGTCAGGTCTAGACCCGGTAATAATTGCGGCGAGCTAATGCCATTAGCAAGTAAGAAGAGTTCTTCAAGGCCATAAAGGGCTGACTTTAGCGCATTAGGATAATTCACTATGGCAATCTTAATCATAAAGCTGGCTCGAATATTGGATTTTAACTAAATAAAGTGAATGTCTGATTATGCATTAATTGTGTCTAATTAGACGCTTATCGGTCAAGCCGTTAACTTGCATAATGTCTACCAAGTAATCGCCTAGCAAATAAAGGGTGGTTTTAGCTGAGAGCCTGAGTAAGCGCTTTCAATGAATTGAGTCTAATAAAAGGTAGAAAAAATGAGCCAATCCACAAACAACAAATCAGCGTTAGTTATTATTGATCCACAAAATGATTATTTGCCAGGTGGCAAGTATCCTCTTTGGAATATGGAAACCAGCATTAAGCAAATTATTGAGGCCATGGATAGAGCCAAAGAAAAAGGCATGTCGATTTACTTTGTACAGCATATTGCCCCAGAAGATGGCCCTTTTTTCCAAAAGGGGAGTGAAGGTGCTGACATTATCCCAGCGCTTAAAAAAGAAGCCCCGGATGCTAAGGTAGTACAAAAAACGTATGCCGATAGTTTTGAAAAAACTGAGTTAGATAGCCTACTTAACGCAGAAGGTATCGAGAATATCGTGCTTTGCGGCATGATGACACAAAACTGTATTACCCATACAGCGTTATCGAAAACAGCAGAAGGCTATCAGGTTTCCATCTTATCGGATGCCTGTACAACCGTGGATGAGATGGTACATAACATTGCCTTAAGTGCTTTGTCGGTTCGCTGTACTTTTATACCGACACAAGCACTTTAAATGGGCTTTATTACACTTTAAATTAATGCTGATGTGATTTGCTAGACCGCTTAATCGGTCCAGGGAACCTGCGATTAAGTCACCTCTTCTCAGTCTTCTCTTTTAAGGTATATGGGGAAAAAGTGTCAATCAAGGCGTCACTTTGCGTTTATTAATAGAAAATCACTGAAGGTACCTTTCGAGAAGAGACAACGCAGAATGTTACTTTTTCTGAAATGCCGAGTAGGTATGATTTAAAGACCCGAAGGGCGTGGTCTAAAAGCACTATCTTTACGTTAAGTGCCTTATTAATAGAATGACTATTAAGTTGCGGCTCTTGCCATAAATCTAAGCGCTTTTATCCACACGCTGAGGCGGGAGGACTTATTCGCAGGTTCCCTAGCTATAAGCCAATGTCCTTACAGTATACTGGGCGCTGAACTTCGGTTGTTTCATCGTCATAAGTAATGTAGGTTTTGACAGAGCATATTGGCTCAGGGTCAGGGAAAGATAAAATATTAACCGCATAATTTATCAAAGTAGACAGTAGTACTAATTCAAGTCCAGTCATTGTGTACTCCTATACCTTTTCGGGTATCCATGATTCATACCCTGTAACATCAGAAATCATGTCATTGTTAATACTTAGTGTTAATTGCAATTAATTAACTGACATAAGCCTATCTAAGTGAATGATCCTTTTCTGCGCTAAATCCATTTTTTTAGAGATTTTTTATGGGAGGAGTTAGCGAAAGTTTTGACTTCCTTATTTAAAATACTAGTTGCTTATGTCATTGATTTCCAAGATTTTACAACTTGATACAATTAAGGTAATAAATTGGAAGTGGGTTCACTATTGAGCATGAGATTAAAAGAGGAATAACGGAATTAGGTGGAATATAACTAGGCTAAATTTAAGTAAAAAAAGCACCTATTATGAAATAGATGCTTCTATTTTTGCTTTCTTGTTAAATCTTAAATTGGTTTAAGTCTGAATTTAGGCTGACCACACTCATGGCAATATCTTCATTGGCTTGAGCGACAAGTTTAGCGTCAGACCCTGTATCCTGTACGATTTGATTGATGTTATCTATGTTTCTTTGAACTTGATCTGCTACTGCAGCTTGTTGTTCCGCGGCGGTGGCGATCTGTCTATTCAAATCAGCAATTTCATTAACAGAACTCACTGTTTCTTCAAAACTTAAAGCGGTTTTTTGACCGATTTCTGAGCATTGTTGAGTAATGCTTAAACCTTTACTCATTCGGCTCATGGCATCTTCTGCACCACGTTGCAGGTTTTCAACCAGTTTTTGAATATCAACGGTGGATGTTTGTGTTCTCTGCGCTAGGGAGCGTACTTCATCGGCAACAACCGCAAAGCCTCGCCCTGTTTCTCCGGCCCTAGCCGCTTCGATTGCGGCATTAAGTGCTAAGAGGTTAGTTTGCTCTGCAATGCCTTGGATTGTATCTAAAACCGTACCTATATTATTGGTTTCTTGTGCTAGGTTACTGATGCTATCTGATGTCTCTTGCACATCTTTGGCAAGCTGAGAGGTGATTTTTTGGTTTTCTTCTGCCGCGGTTTGTCCTTTAGAGACCATTTCACGCACATTATTAGCAACCTCTGAGGCCTCATTGGTGCTGCGTGCCACTTCACTGGTTGCTTTACCCATTTCTTCGACGGCTTGTGCGACTTCTGAGGTTTCTGATTTTTGTTTCTCGACGCTATCAAGTGTGTTCTGGATAACTTGAACCGCCGCTTCAGAGCTTGAATTTAATTGATCTGTGGATTGAGAAACGTTGCTAATAATGCGATTAAGTTTTTCCATAAATTGGTCAAGTTTTTTGGCAACGACACCTAGTTCATCTTTAGATTTAAAGTTGAGTCTAATGGTGAGGTCGCCTTCACCTGTGACCAGGTCTTCAAGTCGACTTAATAATTCTTGTAGAGGGAGTATGACTGAGCGTCCAATGATGAATGGGATAATCAAGCTTAGTAATATTGCAAGCGCTAATCCAAGACTGATAAATACAATGGCGTCTTGCTCATCTTGATAGGCAGTGTTAGCCGCATCAATACTAAATGCTTGAACATCATTGAGTACTGCAATTAGATGTTCATCTAGGGAGTGGTTTAAATCTTCAACGCGCTTTATTTTATCTAGGGCTTTTAATATGCCATCCGTTTTGATTACCTTAAGAAATGCATTTGTTTCTTCCTCAAGTTGAAAAAACTCTTGCTCAACTTTTATATATTCAGCATACAAAGCTTGGTATTTTACTTTTGATTCAGGTATTAAAACTTCTTTTTCTAAATTGACAATTAATGCATCTGTTTCAACAATTTCGTCATGTAGTTTTTTTATTTTATATTCGAGCTCTTCAACAAGCTTACGTGTCTCAGGTGACTCACCTTGACCCTTTACGGCGTCCAATAACTCATGTGAGATAACTTTTTCTAATGCGATAGTCTGTTGTAATTGATGTTCTGTGATTAATGTCAGCGCTGCTGTAAGCGGAAGGTGGTCATTAGAAATTTCTTTGATCTCGTGCCCAATTTTCGCCATTTGAGCCAATGCAAACCAACCAAGAGTAGCAACGAGTACAATTTGTATCGCGCCCATTATGATGAATTTGTGCGAGATTTTAATTGAAGAAAGCATTTATCGTCTCCAGATCAGTCGAAAGTTATTCGAAAATAAGTTCTTGTGTTTTATTTTTGAAATTAGTTAAAACCTTTAAAGCAAAGTCAGTATCATCAGACAAGAAATGCTCTAGTTTGTCGTCATCCATAAAGATAGTCATTTTGCTGGCATCTACCAGTTCATCGTTAGAAAGTTTACGAAATCCCATCCGCCATTCTGAAAAACTACGATTCGTTATTTGGGCGCGTCTTAAGCAGGTGACTTTTGAGTGGCGAGTGTCACGCTTAATTTTTTGGTAGAGAGTATCAACACTTGTTTCATTGCCCTCAATCACTTGGATAAATGTACCTGCGCCGTTATAAAGTAAGACACCAGATATAGAGTCTTTTTCATTATTCTTGCGAAAGCTATCAAGCATTTTGATCAGTTCAGGGGTGGAGAATTTTTTTTCGGCTTTACTTATATAGGCAACAGAAATCATAGGGAAGCCCTCCTTAGCATTAATCATGCACTATGAAAGCCTTTTAAAACGTTTGCTTATGTTTTGATTTTGTAGTGTTTTGAAAGCAATAAGGTATTGATATTGGTAAAAGCTAAAATCTGACGTGATTCGCTATATCAGTAATTTGAATAAAACAAAAATGCTGTAAAGTTTTGATAATGATTAACGCCACTTTTAATTCAGCTTATAAATATTTTTTTATTTTTGATACCAGCGCGCTAATAGTTTGCTGAGTGCTTTACTGGCGCTATTTCGTTTTTCACTTTCTCTTATTAAGGCTGACCAAGCCAGATCCAATCCTTTTTCTCCTAATTGAACGAAGCTCAGCCTTTGTGATTGAAGGGCGGCATCTACGGCCCATTTAGACAAAATACTCATACCTAAGCCTGCACTAATTAACTCTATGATGGCATCTGTCATTTCAACCACCTCAACTTGTTGAGGAATAACACCAGACGGGCGAATGAAACGCTCATATTCAAACCCAGGCAAAATGTTTTGACTGTAGGTGTAATACTTTTCTTGACTCAAATCTTGCGCTTGTATAAAGGGTTTGTGGCTCAGAGGGTGATCATATGGTGTGACCAGAACTAACTCGTCTTTAAAGAGTGGAATAGGAATAATACCAGGGGTTGCAAGATAACCAGGAGCAATGACGATATCGACTGAACCATGTTGTAAACTGGTAATCGGGTTTTGGGTAGCTGAGGCAACCAGTTGCAGCTTTAGTTTAGGGGCTTTGTGGCTGACAAACTGCATAAATTCAGGCAACCAGTGATAGCAAGAATAGGCTGCAACACCTAAGCGTACGATTTGGTTTTGGTCACTGGCATTTTGTTCAAAATCCTTTTCGGCTCTTCCAAGGGCGGGTAACGATTGCAATGCGGCTTGGGTAATTAAGTTGCCTGCTGGTGTGAGTTTTAAACGCCTGCCTTCTTTCTCAAATAATTTGCCTCCCATACGCCGTTCTGCTTCAGCGATTCTATGACTTAAGGCCGACTGGCTAATACCGAGGGCATCGGCAGCTTGTGCCACATTGCCTAGCTCTGAAATCGCTTTTAGCATCTGCCAGTGTCTAATTTCTAGTTTCATGTTAGGCCTATTTTGCTGTTTAAATACATTAAAGTTTTGCATGTATTTAATGATTTATTCACTTATATATTAATCTAGTTTCAACTATTGTCTAGCCTGTAAAAACGAAAATAAAGCGTAAGCGGCATAAGGGTTAGTTTGAATGAGTGTTAACCAAATCAAAGAGATACAAAGTATGAGCACAGACGTTAGTGGCCCTATTATGGTGTTGCTCGCGGCAATTGGCTTTGGTTTTAACCCTCTCTTTGCACAGATACTGTTTGCTCAAGGTATGTCTGCTGAAATGGTGACCCTTTATCGCTTTATTTTACCGGGTATCTTGTTGTCATTTTATCTTCCAACCCCGGCTATTTTATGGCCAGAAGTGACTAGAATGCTGATGCTAGGCTTTGCTAATGGCGTAGGGATTTTTGCTTATTTTTATGCATTGCAAACCTTAGCATCGGCGACGGCGATTTTAATTTATTACACTTATCCTTTTTTCTCACTGTTATTAGGGGTAATGATTTTTAAGCGCAGTGTGAATACGAATGCGGTTTTGTCCGCTGCGCTTGTCTTGATTGCGGCATCTTTAGTCATAGACCCTGCAAGCTTATCTATGGAATCTAAGCTTGCTTTAGTTGGCTGCTTTCTGGCGCCTTTGGTATTTGCGTTTCAAATACAATATTTGGCTAAGCCAAAACAAAATCTAACTGCACCTAGAAGAATGGCTTGGGGCACGCTTGGTCACTTATTTGTGCTGATTCCTTTAGCCATTTATTGCGCGCCGCAAATGCTCTTTCCAGAAGAGGTGAGTGGTTGGTGGGCTTTAATCGGGTTGGCTTTTCTGGCAGCGGCTATTCCTCAATATTTGTTCGTGATGGGCGCGATTAAGACTAAGCCAGAAATTATAGCGATTTTTGGCTCTGCTGAGCTGGTGGTGGCCATGCTTTCTTGTGCTTTTTTACTTGATCAAGCGTTGACGCGTTTAGATATCACCGCCATGTTATTGGTCATGATTGCGCTAGCGATTCGACATCCTGCCCCTAAACACGCAAGCGAGCCGTTATTAGCAAAATCTGATTACCCTAAAACCATAGAGCAAGCGCTAAAACAAGCCTCTTGAGCTGATTGCTGATACACTCTTTTCCCTTATCGGTCAATTTGTTAGCTTATATAAAGCAAATTTAGGTTTGGATGGAAGTGTTTGTATGATTGCCATTTTATGGATGACTGGGAGCCTAGTGTCATTTTGCCTCATGGCGGTAGCGGCGCGTGAGTTAGCGAGTGAACTCTCTATTTTTCAAGCGCTATTTTTTCGCAGTGCCATTGGCCTTATTTGTTTAAGCGTGATTTATCTAGGTTTAAACAATAAACCTCAACTTTCGACTCAAAGGCTTAAACTTCATTCGTTACGAAACCTTGTGCATTTTGCTGGGCAATATGGCTGGTTTATGGGGATCAGCTTATTACCTTTAGCCAATGTGTTTGCATTGGAATTTACCGTCCCAGTCTGGACCGCATTAATTGCCGCTGTATTTTTAAAAGAAACCCTCACTCAAAAAAAGATTATCGCGATATGTCTTGGCTTAATGGGTGTACTTATTATAGTGAAACCAGGCTATGGCATTTTTGAAATGGCTTCTTTAATCGTCATAGGCGCAGCCATGTGTTATGCCGTGGCTTATACCTCAACTAAAGCGTTAATGAGCACAGAAGCCCCTTTTAGTATTTTATTTTATATGTGTCTTCTACAGCTACCGATAGGTTTAGTTGGGTCAGTCGACCATTGGCTTTGGCCAGAAGGAATACAATGGTTGTGGCTAACATTGATAGGAATTACCGCTTTAACCGCGCATTTTTGCATCACCAAGGCCATGGGGTATGCCGAAGTGACCGTGATAGTCACCTTGGATTTTTTACGCTTACCCCTTGTGGCACTAATTGGTGTTCTCTTATATCAAGAGGCATTTGAGTTAAGTTTACTGCTAGGGGCTGGGGTGATGTTATTGGGTAATCTGGTAAATACCCAACGCAAAGCTAAAACCTAATCCAAGCTTCCTTAATTGATAGGGGTGGCTCCCTTGTTTCTTCGGCTTACATTGATTGAGAGATTCCCACGATATTCTTTTAGGCCCTCTTTATAGACTGCAAAAGTTAATTATTGATTGAGTAATTAATGCTTAATTTTTTTATTTAAATTGCAGGTATCACTATGAAAGAGACAGATGCTCAAAGAAATGCCCGACGCAAAATTGCTTCTTGGGTAACAAATAAATTAAACGATACTCAAAATTCAGCAGAAGCACGTTTTATGCGTGATTGTGTGTTACGAGCGCTTGGCCGTATTAATACTAACCTAACCGCTTTAGAAGGTTCAGTGCGAACCAGTATGATGCTAAAAACCACTGAGCCGTTGGTATGTTTTTATATGAAAGGGGGTAATGCCTATAAATGTATTATGGATAATAATGCCCGTACCCGTGATGGTGGTGGTGATTCTGATTGGGATACCCAAATCCTGATTAACCCTTGGGCACCAGAACCTGTGCGTAAAAAACTTTATGCCGAAATTGAAGAGTTAGTACTGGATGAGTTTAAAACCTGTGCCAATGAAATTGCCACTGGATTGCATCAAGGTAAGGCCACAGCCACACCTGCACCGCTACCTGGTGCTGTCGCAGTACCTGTTGTTGGTCCTGATGATTTTGCAGCAGCAAGGGATCTCAATGCTATTTATCAAACTGCAATTGACGCGGAATATTTAGCTGATGCGGTCGCTAGAACTGAATTTAAGCCTGCCATTCGAGCCACATTAGGTAACATCTCAGCGGGTAATAACATGATTAAGATGGATGGCGAACAAACGATCCGTCGTATTTATGATAATGAGGTGATAGGCCTTTCTTTTAACGACAGAATGCCATTGGTTGCACCAATTGATAATGCACTAACACCCTGTCCTGGTTTATTGTTTAATGAGTCGATAAAGCCTTTTTCCCTTTATCGTTTAGGTTATACCTTCCATGTGATGGATCATGCGAATGAAAGAGTGTTACCGAAAGTTGCTTTAGGTGAATTGATTGACGTGACCATACCCAAAATTCACACGGTTGAAGCGGTTGAAGTATGGGAAGATATGATGGTTTCTGGTCATATTACGATAGCGCAAATCCCTGTGAATGTAGGGACTTATGCGCCGGTAAATTTACCTTTACCTAGTATGCAATATCATTTAGCTGAAATGATGCTGATGTTAGGTGAAATCAGTGATGGATCTTCACATCATATGGATAAAACCCATAAACGAACGCGCCGAATGCATGATATTTTGGAATACACCATACCGGGGGCAGTGGGTAATCAGCAAAATGATTTTGATGCTTTAAATACAAGAATGCTGTGTGCTGCTGCCGGTGTGGCGAATGAGACTGAGCTAAAATCGTCAACGGCTTCGACTCAGCAATTTACCCAGTTAGTGAATGTGAGAGATCCTGCTCGAAACTTTACAGGGGGCTCAAACCTTAGGGTGAAAAATTTCATGATTAACCAGATGGAAAATGCAATTGTGCCGGAAGTAGGTCCTATTCCGGTTACCTTTAGTCATGAAGCATTTAATGAGTATTATGTCACTAAATCTCTACCATCGAGTAAAGGTTATGCTAAGAAGCTTGTTTTAATTATTCCCAAAAATGACCCTAGTGTTAGTTTAAGTAAATTGATTTTAACTATTTCTAATATTAAATATGGTACGACCAAAAATTGGGAGCCTACTTTATTAGAAAGTGGTGAACTAGGATTAAAGGAAAGGTTAGAGAGTTCTAATATTATTTCAACTAATAATATTGCAACAACAGGAATTGATTGCTGGAAAATTATAGTTTGTGAAAATGATATAAACCTAAATGCTATATTTAGTGAGCTTTCTAAAGGCTTGCTTAAGATTAAAGATAATCTTACAAGAGGTATTCCTGCTGCTTTATCTATGAAAGTGAAGGATTATGTAAGGTATGACCATAGAGGTATTTTGCGTGAAAAATTTATCATTATTCAAGACCGTGGTAGCAATATTATCGGTGTAGTTAATTTAGTGATTGGCGATCAAGCACGTTCAGGTGGTACTTTCTCAATGTTAGGTACTCAAGATGCGCATAAGTTAGCAACCTTAGTCGATATTGGTCGACAACGTAAGTTTGCGGCGTCTTTGATTCATGATTACACACTGAAAACGAAAGTCTCTAAACAATTAGAAACTATTCAATCTTTAATAGATTGTTAATTTCTTAAATGAAGTGGCATAAAAGGTCGAGCATTTAATTATGTTCGACCTTTTTTATACGTTAAAGAATAACCACAGATTAAACCGCGTTTTCCATTCATTATCTCGATAAACTTTTTAATAAGGTGTTTTAGACAAACAACACATATTAAAACAGGAGATATTATGTCTGGGTCTAACTTATCACTTCAAAATTTGGTTGAAGCAATCATGAATTCGATTGCGGATGCACAAGATCAGATTGAAAAGCAAACACTCGATAATATAAATGAATGGTTTGACGAAGATGGTCGCCCCAAAATGGTGTCCTTTAAAGTGCCTTCTTTACATCCTGATGATATTGAAAAACAACATCAGGGTGAACCTGTTGAACGTGAAGTCAATATCCCTCTTTTAACCCTCATGCAGAAAAATCCGATCAAGATTAAACGTCTTTTAGCTAAGTTTGAAATCACGTTAGGCAGTGTGCAAGTCGTAGAAGATGAAGAAGTAAAAGGGAAACGAAAAATGATTGGTTCAGAAACGACCAAGAAGATTCGTAAAGTTCTTTCGACTGATTTGTTTACGGCCAATGGCAAGGACAGCGCGCGTTCTCGTCAAGCCAGTATGGAAATTGAGTTTGAAAGTAGTGAGCCGACGGAAGCATTCTTGAAATTACAGAATGACTTACTGAAGCTTTTTTAAGATGAGTAAGTGAGAGGTATTTATATGAGTGAACTAGTAAAAATGTCGGACCAATTTGGTGGCTTGCCGCTGGATCAATTAATTGGTGGCCCGTTAGCAGCGGCTTGTGATGCACAAATGTCACTGGCTAAAGCCACATCGGACTTTATCGAAACGGTAGGCTTTGAAGATGGCAAGGTACGTTATGTTAACTTCAAATACGATAAGTATGAGCAGGAAGACCAAGCGGATGGTAGCTTAAAAAATGTTAAACGTGAGTACGACTTGCAAATTCCGTTTATCTCTATTGTCTCTGTTCCGACTCTGCAAGTGACGGAAGTTGATGTTAATTTCATGATGGAAGTGAAATCTTCTTTCAGCGAAAAAACCAAAGAAGATCGCCAAGCCTCTTTTGAAGCCGAACTGCAAGGCAAAGTGGGTCCATTTAAAGTGAAAGCTAAGGTGCAAGGATCGATTGCATCGAGTAAAGAAACCCAGCGTCAATCGGATAACTCGGCGAAATATGATATTGCCATTAAGGCGCGTCAATCAGGCACGCCAGAAGGGTTATCTCGCGTGCTAGATATTTTGCAACAATCCATTGCGCCTGTACCTACCGGTGTTGCCACAGCGATTGAAGAGGAAGTGGCTTAACTTTAACAACACAAATGGTCTCCTTGGAGGCCATTTTACCTTATTAGCTAGATGACAATTATTAGAAAAATAGAGCAATAGGACTGAGTATGTTTAATCAATCTTCAGAAGCCATGAATACTTTTGATATCACTGATGTGGGCCATATTGAACGTATTGTCGTGGGGAGTATTACCCCAGGCGAAATGCCCACTGAGCAAGATAATCAAGCTAAAATGGCACGGATTAACCGCTGTTTAAGTGACTTCCCCAAAGGACGTATTATCGGCGTAGAACGAAGCTTCTCTGTGGTTCGAGTAGGGGAGCATCAAGTGGTACTTGAAGCCGTGGTGTATCATATAGGGTTTAAGAAGGTGCCGCTTTGGTTAGAAGAAGAAAAGCGCCGCAAGCCTAACTATCAAATTGACCCGGAGAAAGTGGATAAATTTGTCAGCCAATATTAAGACAAGTTTGTTCCTTGATAGCTGTTCACACCTCCATAGCTCTATTACTAAGGCCCTTTTACGCGACTTTCAACTTGTCTGATAAAGGCGCTAATTTAGGGCTATGTTTTAGCGCTATTTTTAGAACTATTTTTAGAGCTATTTTTAGAACTATTTTTTAATGCCGCTTTCTTTCTAACATTTTCTTGAACACTGACTCATTTCACCTTTTTCTTAAGTTTGTTAACATCACTTGCCCTTTAAGAAGGGGTCATTAATAGAGAGAATGTTTAACAGAAGGTTATATTCGATATGCTCAGTTTTTTTCGAGCACTCAGCTTTGCTGAAGGTGTTTCTTATATATGGATTCTTGCAATTAGTCTTGGACTAATTAGCAGAGATTATGTCTCTATGGTGGGTATGACACATGGGATATTATTTATGATTTATCTCGTCATTCTTGCCCTAGTATCTGAGAAAGCAGGATGGTCAAAAAAGGCCAGAGGCGGGTTGTTTTTAGCTTCTATCATTCCTTTCGCTTTTATAGGCGCAGAGATGTTTCTAAGGGAATCTATTATTAAAAAGAAGCCAGTAACTAATTAACTTGATTCTAACTATTTTTTATGAGATGAAAATAGATGTGCGGTTAAGATGTAGAGGCTATTAATTAAATGGAATAAAAAATCAAGAGTGAAATAATTTATACAGGAGAAATTATGAAAAAAATAATCTTATTAACACTGCTTTCAGTATGCCACACTGCATATGGTGATATTAATTGTAAAGGTACTGTGGATAATGTTATGGATTATCCTGGAAAATGCGAAAATGGAAATATGGCTTTTAGAACATCAGCAACAAACGGTAAGTGGGTTTGTCCACCATCTGATAAAGGGAATGCTCTGATTTTATCTTCTTACGCCGCACAGTTTGAAATTGGTGTCTATATAGATGATCAAGATGGAACTGTTTCATGTGATACGCTAACAAATTATACAAAAGCAAAGTATATCCTTACAATACGTTGATTTATATGATTTTTTATTGATTTGAACTTTTATGATATTCATAATATAAGGAAGTAATGTGTTTAAAAAAATTTTATTAATGACTTTTTTTGTAAGTATGAGTGTAAACTCTGCTGAATCAATTAGAACAAAAATCACAAGAGTTGGAACATCTAATTCTGGTGAAGGTATTATTATTCAGACTCAGGACCCAGCACCAACAACATGCTCATCAACAAGTAAAATATTCATGAAAAAAGATACAAACTTACTGTTTGAAGAAAATTTAAGCATATTGCTTTCTGCATTCCATTCTGGCTCTAAGGTTTTAATTTATACTGAAGGTTGTGAAATTAGTTCTCATATAGCCTTCAAATCTGTCAGCGTAATAAAATGAATTAACTTAAATTATTTTTATTAAAAATATTAAATTTATATGGTTTTTATAGATTTGACCGAGGCAATTAATCACTCGTTTGGGTTATTGATTGCCTTTTGCCTTCGCAAAATATCAACTAATGCTTTTTTGGGTACGGGTTTGTAAAAGTGAAAGCCTTGAATACATTCTATTCCTAAGTTGTTTAAGGTTGAAACTTGAGCGATATTTTCAACACCTTCAACAATGATTTTAGTTTTAAGACTGTTTGATATTTGAATGATAGATTCAATTAAGGGAATGGCATAGCTAGATTCATCTGTGATATTTTTAACAAATACCTTATCTATTTTTAAAATGTGGAAAGGAAACTTTCTGATAAAATCTAAGCCAGAGTAGCCAGTACCAAAATCGTCAATAGCGATTTTTACCCCTAGTTCTGAAAAGGCTTTAAGGTTTTCTTTTATGACCACTAACTCTGCTTCACTACACTCTGTATTCTCAGTTATTTCAAATACAATTTGAGTTAATAGTTGTTTCTCGTTTTTAAATATATCATTTACTTTTTCAATAAAGTCCTTTCTACAAATAACTTTACGACTAATGTTGACGCTAATATAAAGTGTTTTGAATGTGTGTTTGTGTGTCTTCAGAAGGTTTAGCGCTTCTTTTAACACAAAATAAGTTAAATCATTTATTAGTCCAGATCTTTCTGCTAAAGGGATAAATACATCGGGTGGAACATTACCTAGTTGAGGGTCTTTCCAGCGTAAAAGCGACTCGCAACCGACAACTTTATAACCTAAATTCGGGTCCGTATTTTCTACAATGGGCTGGTAGTTAATGTATAGCTGGTGTTTATCAAGGGCATTGGAGAGAGAGAAGCCTAAGCTGCTCTGGGACAGTTTTTTGTGTTTATAAAAAACTAACAAGCTGGTACTTACCCCAGCAACTAAGCA
The DNA here is from genome assembly GCF_000153025.1 of Marinomonas sp. MED121. Taxonomy (GTDB): domain Bacteria; phylum Pseudomonadota; class Gammaproteobacteria; order Pseudomonadales; family Marinomonadaceae; genus Marinomonas. The sequence continues at coordinate 96,431 of NZ_CH672430.1, read as the reverse complement.
ACCAAACCATAGGTAATTGAGTAAGAAGTTTAAATAATAAGAAAGGCCTAAATAGGCTGTCACTGATAATGGGTATTTATCTGATTGGTATGAGTATTGTGTTATCTCACGGTTCTCTTTTTTTTGCGTTAATCCTCTATCTATCACGGCTAATTTGAAATCAATATCGTAGGGGCTTAATTTTGTTTTGACCATGTCGATCAAGTATTGCGGTGGTATTAGGCTGCTTATCCCACCTACTTCAGGTTTGGAGAAGATGAGAAGAACTGACTTTTCACCTGTTATTGCTGTTTTTGTATAAGAGAGTGTGGTGTTGGTAGGGCTATCATTGAGCCTTTTCCTGATGCTTTTGAATAGATTAAAAGAAACATCACCTTGTGTTGTAGAGCAAAATACATGGTCTTCTTGATTAAATATACCAGATTCCTTAACGATTTTTTCATTAAAGACTTTTTGGCGAAACTCCCTGATAAAACTAGCACAATTCTTCTGTGTAAATGTCTTATCTAAGAAAGGTATAAATGATGATTTGATATTAGTTAGTTCTGTTTCTAAATAGAGCACAGATGTTTGAGTGAGATTTTTATAATGGAAAGCGGAAAAAGGAAGTAGCAAAACCATAGATAGGATTAAACAAGCGATAAAGAAAAAACAAACTTTTATACCACTATCAATTTTGAATTTTAAAATGAAGTGTTTATTCATTTTTGTGCCTTAAACTAGATAAAAATTTTTATGCTGATGGATTTTTATTCGTATTAAGTAAAGCGTTAAAAGGTAAGGTAAAAAATTAGACTTTTTAAAATTTTATATATGAAGGCTCATTTATTGGATTGGAAAGATCATAAAATATTTTTTTGCGAGAGTATATGTTTTTTTAAGCGTTTTATTTTTGTCGTCTTTTACTAAGAAATGGCGCAATTTGATCTAATTAAAACGACTTTTTTTGAGATTAAAACTTTGTTTTTAACCTAGCGTTTACCTTGTTTGTGTTAAAGGGGGGGCTGAGTTTTTATTCAGCATAAGGGGTGACGTTAAGAATTTATTGCGCATAATAGAGGTCTTACTTTGGGAAGCGAAATAGGAAATTAAATGGATATTGAGGTACTAGAACAACCGGATCAAAGTTTGATCGATTTTCTTAGCCATAAAATTAGAGAGTTTAACTGGGAAAATTGGGAAGTGAGCGAAAGGCTCCCTTTAGCGGTGCAAGTTAAAGATGATGACGGTAACCTTATTGCAGGTGCTGGTGCACGTACCTTTGGCGACTGGCTATTGCTTGATACCTTGTGGGTGTCTGAGACGTTACGTGGCCAAGATGTGGGGAGCAAAATTTTACAGGCTGTGGAAGAAGCTGGACGTGCGCGAGGCTGTAAAAAGTGCATGTTAGAAACACTGAATTTTCAAGCAAAACCTTTTTATGAAAAGTTCGGTTATCAGGTTGTTTGGACTCAAGAAAACTATCCAAAAACAGGCTGTCAGTATTTTATGGTTAAACAGCTTTAGGGCGTCAGTTTAAGTCGCACTTTTATATAAAGGTAAAATCTATAAAATTGTTTATTTCAGCAAACTCCTCATTTAAGAACTACTTTTAATAGGGCTGTTTATATTATAAAAGAAGTTATGAAATAGGGTGTTTGAACCCTATTTCAAGCGCGACTTATAACTCTAATCATGAGGAATGAAAGATGAATTTTATTGATGGTTTTGTCGCAGCGGTACCGACAGAGAATAAAGCGAAGTACATAGAACATGCTAAAGAAGCAGCCCTACTTTTTAAGGGATATGGTGCCTTAGGTGTTGTTGAGTGCTGGGGGGAGGATGTGCCAGAAGGTGAAAAAACCTCTTTCCCCATGGCGGTTAAATGTGAAGAGCATGAAACGGTCGTGTTTTCTTGGGTGACTTGGCCCTCTAAAGCGGTTCGAGATAAAGGCTGGGAAGCCATGATGCAAGATGAAAAAATGGCAGCCTTTGAGATGCCTTTTGATGGTAGTCGCCTCATTTATGGGGGCTTTCAAACCATAGTGAATGAGTAACGCTTTTAAGCATTAAAAATGCGTTTAAAGGGTTTGAGTAAAGGTAATAAAAAGGGTTAATAAGGTTGAGCTTATTAACCCTTTTTTATTAAGGAAGCTGATTTAATGTCTGGCTCCATAATTATCAATGATTTGCTGGAGTGACTGAGACACATACTACCAATTTGGTCGCTTGATGATTTAGCGTCACATCAATTGATTACATTTACGCCATCCCAGAGACTATCTTGGACCTTTTATAAGAAGGATATTACTGCGCAGGTAATACCCACTTCTATGGTAAAAGTTAATAATAGTCATGCGATATTGAATGCCGCTTTGGCTGGATTAGGCATTGTAATTCAGCCAAAAGTATTGCTTGATGCTGATATAAAAGCGGGGCGTCTAATACAGTTATTACCTGATTGGGAATTAGGAAAGAAGCCATTATCTATGATTTATTATCAAGATCAGCATATGACTCCTAGAACCAGGAGCTTTATAAATTTTGCTTTAACGACGTTTGGTCAATGAATTAAAAAGTCGGTGTTATCACCAAGGCTAGATAAATGATTTAATGAGGAGGATGAATGAAAGGGTATTGTTTATGTGGTGATGTTAGCTTTTTGCTTACAGGCGATTTGCCTGCTATCTATCAATGCCATTGCTCCTTATGTCGAAGGGTCTCTGGTTCGTCATCTAATTCGGCCATCATAGTTCCATTTGAGCAATTTAAGTGGTTATCTGGCGCTATAAACAATGATAGTGGCCAACAAGGTATTCGCTCTTTTAGCACAAAAACAGGTTTCAAATCAGATTTTTGTCTTCATTGTGGTAGTCCGGTGCCAAATTTATCTGCAGATAGCCGTCATTACTGGGTGCCAGCAGGCTTGTTAGAAGGTCCAATGAAGACACAAGTCAAAGCGCATGTTTATACCAATTCAAGAGCTGAGTGGGATACGGCATTTATTAAGGATGATGTCGAAAAATTTGCAGAAATGCCAAGTGAGCAAGAATGGCTTGCTCTTAACAATACAAACAAAGGGTGAATGTGCCTTTTATATTTAATTTGGCCCTAAGATGCCGTTTTTAAGGGATTAAAGAAATTAAAGAGCAAAATAAACGAGAAATTGGAGAAAGATATGTTTATCGCAATGAACCGTTTTAAGATCAAACTGGGTTTTGAAGAAGATTTTTTAGCCATTTGGAAAGGGCGTGATAGCCTGCTAAAAACTGTGCCTGGTTTCGTGAGTTTTAACCTATTACAAGCTGGATCAAACGATGAGTTTACCTTGTTTGCTTCCCATGCAACGTGGGAGTCTAAAGCAGACTTTGAAGCTTGGACTAAGTCTGATGCGTTTCGAAAAGCCCATGCTAACGCTGGCAATCGCCGAGAAATATATCTAGGGCCACCTCAACTTGAACTATTTGACGTTGTTATTTAGTAACAATTTTTATCAAAGGTACTTAGCTCAAGTGTTCAGCGAAGTTCTTATCTCGGCTGACTAAATACTGCTGGCTTAAAAAACGCTACTTAAAAAGAGGATAGGGATGAAGATTGCGATTTTAGATGATTATCAAGATGTGGTTAGGCAACTTAACTGTTTTTCCTTGTTAGAAGGACACAATGTCTTAGTGCTTAATCAGACATTGACTGAAGATGAGCTAGTACAAAAATTAGCGGATGTTGAGGTTTTAGTGCTGATTCGTGAGCGTACTGAGATCAGTGAATCTCTTTTAGCTCGTTTGCCAAATTTAAAGCTGATCAGTCAAACCGGCAAGGTGAGTAATCATATTATCCCGAGTGTTTGTCATCAGTATGGGGTGGAAGTGGCAGAAGGGGTTGGCTCGCCAGTTGCCCCTTCTGAGTTATGCTGGGCCTTGATCATGGCTGCGTCTCGTCATATTCCTAGCTACAGTGCGAATTTAGCAAATAACCAATGGCAAGACTCGGGAAATCTTGGGTTAGGTCGATCTTTAAATGGCTTAACTTTAGGCATTTGGGGGTACGGTAAAATAGGTAAACGCATCGCTCAATATGCCAAAGTATTTGATATGAAAGTGCTCGTGTGGGGCAGTGAAAGCTCACGCCAAGCTGCTCTTGAGGGTGGTTTTGATGCAGCAGAGTCAAAAGGTGCGTTTTTTGAAAATGCGGATATTTTAACTTTGCATTTGCGTTTAAACGAGGTAACCAGAGAATGTGTGACTTCTGCTGATCTTGCCAAGATGAAGTCAGATTCTCTATTCGTCAATATTAGCCGTGCAGAACTGGTTGAAAAGGAGGCTTTATATCGAGAGCTTAGTCAGAACCCGTCAAAGAAAGCGGCCATTGATGTTTATGAAAGTGAACCAGCCAAGCTTGAAAACGAGCCATTAATTGGATTAGAAAATGTCACCGCTTTACCGCACTTAGGTTATGTGGAGCAGAAGAGCTATGAGTTGTATTTCAAGATAGCATTTGAAAATGTTTTAGCCTTTGCAAATGGCGAAGCAAAAAATCTAGTAGCTAGAAAGGCCTAGTGGCTAGAAAATCTATTTAAACAGGTTATAAAGAAGGATGAATGACCTTGCGTATTATCGAAGTAGTGGATTACAACCCGAACTGGGTAAATGAGTTTGAAAAGGAAAAGGCGCTGATCTTATCTCAGTTTTCGGGTGAAGGTGTTCAAGTGTATTCTCAGCCCTTTAACATATTTCATATTGGTAGTACTTCTGTTGTAGGGCTAAGCGCTAAGCCTATTATTGATATTCTATTAGAAGTAGAAAGTTTGGAATCGCTTGATCGTGATTCAGATAAATTCGCGGCAATTGGTTATCAAGTAAAAGGTGAATATGGCATTAAGGGACGTCGCTATTTTCAACGAGGTGAAACGGAACGAACACATCATATACATGCGTTTTTGAAGGGATCTGACCATGCGATTCGACACCTTGCATTCCGTGATTATTTAACGGCCTTTCCTGAGGTTGCAAAGGTCTATGCAAGCATCAAAAAAGAAGGGGCGACACGCTACTCTCATAGTATTGATCAATACTGTGAGCATAAAAACGACTTTGTTGTTAAGCATGAAGCAGAGGCATTGGCTTGGTTTAAAAATAGATAAAGCAAACCTTGTTTATGTGACGAGCTTTATTAGGAGAGCTTTATTAGGGGATGTCTATGAAGGCAAAGATAGAATATATTAAATTCGATGACATTGATCAGCAAGCATTCCTCCCACTGGTGAATAGCAATAAAGTGCGAGAGCATCTGATGGAACATGCTCTTTTTACCCCCGAGACATTAGCCCAATGGATGGCAACGAAACGTGCACTTGATAAAGAAGCTGGCTGTAAAGCGAGGGGTATTTTGTGTGATGGAAAACTGGCTGGTTGGTGCGCGATCCAATACGAAGAGGGTCAGTATGAAGTCGCTATTATCATTGATGATAGTCATTGGGGCCTAGGAAAGCGCGTGTTTAAAGATATGATGCAGTGGGCAAGAGAGTTCAAACATAAAGATGTCTATATTCATTTTTTACATACTCGCCCTGAGTATAAATTCTTAAAAAAAATAGCTAAATCTGTTCATGAAACTGAGCTTTATGGTCATAAATTTTTAAGTTATCAATTGGCGGTTGAGTAAGAGTGACGCTCTTATGAAATGGAAACAAACCGTATTTGTAGAAGGACATTTATGACGCCAGTGAGTGTATTAATTCATGTGCCAGATGTAGACCAAGGTTTAGATTGGTATCAAAGGGCTTTCCCTAACGCGAAGCAAATCTACTTAAAAGAATTTGACATGAAGCTACTGGATATAAATGGATTCATGATTGAGATAGTCAAAGCTGACGCTAAGGTTGGACCTGGAAAAGCAGGTAGTGTTTTATATTGGCAGGTGAGTTCGATTGATAAAACCTTAGAACACTTTCAGCACCTTGGTGCTAACGTATATCGTGGGCATATGGCCATAGAAGAAGGGCTTAGCATGTGCCAAGTTGAAGACCCATTTGGTAACCTGATTGGATTACGTGGGAAGTAGCTTAGCTTAATTTATGGTGAAAATTGAGTGTGATTTATTAATGAAAAGGAATTTGAATGAAACTCTATGGAAGAATTACCTCTTTTAACGTGCAAAAGGTGTTATGGCTACTTGATGAGTTAGGTTTAAATTATGAACTTGTTGAATTAGGCGGACGTTTTGGTGGACTGGAGACTGAAAATTTTCAACAGTTAAACCCTATGAAGAAGGTTCCTGTTTTAATTGATGGTAAAAGGCATATTTGGGAGTCACATACCATAATGAGATACCTTATTGCTGAATACTCATCACAGCTATGGTGTCAGGGAAGCCCTTATAGCCAGTCATTATATGAGCGTTGGATGGATTGGTCTCAGGTGACATTTCAACCTGCTTTCATGGCAACTTTTTGGGGCTACTATCGAATGCCTCCAAATAAAAGAGATATGAATACGGTTGAGTTAAATTTAGCTAGATGCAAGCTGTGTCTTAAGCAGATTGAAGTTCAATTAAAAGAGACGGATTACCTTGCTGGTTCATCAATGTCTCTTGCTGATATTTGTGTTGGTGCAGTCCTATATCGTTTGACGACACAGGGGCTTTCTATCTCATTGGCCTCAAATACTCAACAATGGTTTGACAAGTTAAGCAAAAGACCAGGCTATAAAACTTGGATTATGAGTGATTATAGTGAGCTAAAAGGGCGTGAAGGTTATTAATTCGATTTAATTGGATTAATAAAAAATGTTCTCCACTTGATGCTTTTAAGTTCATCTCTTTCTAAATACTGCTTTAGTGCGAGAGTTAAAGTTGGAGAAAAGTCTTTCTCTTCATCCAAGGCGATCGCATTGATGCGCATTGTGTACCAAGCCGTTATTCCTTCTGCTGGTGGTGAGTCAAAACGAGGAAAGCTCAGTGTTTGATTAGTGCCTGCAAACCAATCGTTAGCAAGGTCTGGGTTGAGTACCATAGCGCGGGCCAAACCTACTAGGTCTGCGCTCTTATCTTGCAACAGAGAGCAGGCATCCGATAAAGACTTGACGCCACCTGTCACCATGAGGGGAATAGAGGTAAGGTTTTTTGCTCTTTTAGCAAAGCTCTTGTAATAAACCCCTTTGCTTAAGTTATCTGAGCTGGACTTTGCCCCTGGAAAATAGGTGCCTGCGCTAATTTCAATCAGGTCCACACTGGTTTTGTCTAATAAGCGAATATGTGCCAAGGCATCATCTTCTGTTAGACCGCCTTCAAGTAAATCCGATGCATTAATTTTGATGCCAATGGGGAAGTGAGGCCCGATCGCAAGGCGCACTGCATCTATGATGGCCAGAATTATACGACAGCGATTTTCGATACTGCCACCGTATTTATCGTCCCTTAGGTTAAATAAAGGGGAAAGGAATTGGCTCAATAAAAAGCCATGGCCTGCGTGAATTTGTACGCCAGTAAAGCCCACCTCTTTGGCAATGCTGGCAGCCTTGGCATAACTTGCCGGTAAGTTCTCTATCTCTTCTATCGTCATACCTTCACAGTGAAGTGTGCCGACATCTAGTGTAGATGGGCCTTTAGCTTGGCTGATAGGCGCGTGAGATAAGGCGCCTGCATGACCAAGTTGTGGCCATATATGTGCGCCTGTGATGCTTGCCCTTTGCGTCAGTTGCCTTAAAGCTTCTTTATCCGAATATTTGGTGAGGCTGAGATTGCCTGGTTTTTCAGGGTATCTTGGGTCAACTTGCACTTCACCTATGATGGATAGGCCAATGCCGCCTTGCGCCCATCTTTGATAAAGCCTTATCTGAGCTTGGGTTGGATTGGCTTCTCCGTTGCCTAATGAGTCGGACATGGCTGATTTTGCCAATCTATTTTTTAATATCGCCCCACAGGGCAGGGTACGAGGTTGCTCAAGTAAGGTTTGTATTCTATCCATTGCTTTGCCCTTTGTTAAATGTGGGAGCCATCTAGCTTCATAGCGCTATTATTGATATTTTTAGATAAACTAAAAAGAGGGTAATGATTAATAAACTATTAAAAATAAGTTGATAATGAATACATCTGATCTCACATTGTTTGTGCACATAGCCCAGTCAGGCAGTATTACAGCCTCGGCTAAACAAGCGGGCATTACAACAGCTGCAGCAAGCTCAGCACTTAAACGTTTGGAACAACAGCTTGGGGTACCGCTTTTTATGCGTAGTACGAGGCAATTACGTATCACGCTTGCGGGTGAAAAGTTTTTGTTCCATTGTCAGCTGGCACTTGCCTCCTTAGAGATGGGTCGGGTGAATGCGAATCAAGCAGTTGGCAATATTTCTGGTCATTTAACCTTGTCTGTATCTTCAGATTTTGGTCGAAATATACTCATGCCTTGGATTGATGAAATGTTAGAGGCCCATCCTGCTTTATCCCTAGACTTGAATGTGAGTGATTCGCTTTCAAATTTTTTTGAGGATAAAGTAGATATAGCGCTCAGATATGGAAAACCTAAGGACTCGAACCTAGTGGCATTTCATATTGCTAAGCTCAATAGGATTACCTGTGCTTCTCCTGAATATTTAGCGAAATACGGTGAACCTAAAGAACCTGATGATTTACAAAATCATGCCTGTTTACTGTATCGCATTAATGATCGACTTTTTAATCTTTGGGAATACTCGGATAAGACTCAGCATTATAGGGTGAAGGTGACTGGCAATAGAATTTGTAATGATACAGATATTGTAAGGCGGTGGGCTGTGGCTGGTTTAGGTGTTGCTTATCGGTCTCAGATTGATATTTCAGCAGAGCTTAGTAATGGTCAATTAAAACCCATTTTAATGGATTATCAATCGCCTCCAGTTGATTTGTATTTAATATGTCCTAGTCGCAGTGTTATCACACCTGCTGTCATATATTTTAGAGAGCTACTAAGAAAGAAATGTGGTGAACAAGGTTTTTGTTTATCCATGGCTTAGTGCACTTTACATAAAAATAAATTTTAGTTTTTTTATTGAACTATACTTTTCATTATTCGATTAAGACCTTGCTTTATAATGCCTTTATTTAAACCTTGTAATCATCACGGAGAATGAAAAGGCTTAAAAAATTAAGACTCAACTTACTTAGATGAGGATGTAATATGGACGCTGATGAGGATAAAAAAGAAAACTTAGTTCACTGCATTTACTCTAGTGTTGCAACGGTTAAATTTTCCCAAAGTGACATTGCTGACTTACTTGAAAAGGCCAGAGCCAACAATGAAAAGTTAGGTGTCTCTGGAATGCTTTTATACGATGAAGGTTCTTTTTTTCAGGTTCTTGAAGGTGACCCTCAAGTGGTAGCGACTTTACTTAGGGTGATTCAACGGGATCAAAGACATGATAAAGTCATTAAAATTATTCATGAGGAAATAGAAGAGCGTGATTTCTCTGAGTGGACCATGGGATATTCTGGTGCCACTAGAGATGATCTAAAATGTATAGAAGGCTTAAATGACTTCTTTCTCTCTAACAATACCTTTATTGAGTTAGATGAAGGTAGGGCAAAAACCTTATTAACCGCCTTTAAAGAGGGGAAATGGCGAACATCAATTAATTAGTCGCTAAAACCCTTTTCAGAAAATTGACCATCAAATTGAAACCACCTTTATTGGTGGTTTATTTATATCACCCTCAGCATATTTTATAGCTTGTATAAGCTAGCCAAAATACAAAAGATGATGAAATAGGGCCAATAAAGCAGCTTTAGGAAGAATCCATCTTTATAGTTAATAAGGCTATTTTTATGGTTGGATAAATACAATAGCGTTGAAACCGAAACCAAGATAAGCAAGCTATAACTGGCTAAATAATAATACTCTAAGAAAATAATCCCCTTAGCTTCTAATGCTTCTCGCAAGGAAATATGTGAGAGGATAAGAATAAAAAAGAGAGAAGATATTCTTCCTAAGACACTGGTTAAATTAAACCCTAATAAAGCGAGCTTTTTAGGCTCCTTTGTCCACATTAATAAGGTGAAATAAGCTAAGGATAGCACCATCAACAAAGGGAAAAGGTAAGTAATAAAGGGACCTGCCAATTTTCTTTTAATAATAAGGTTGTAATTCAAGGTGCTAAAATCATTATCAAAATAGCTAAAAAAGCTTTCACTAAATTCCCAGCCATTCAAGTGAACATTATCCTGATTAATGGCAATTAAAGAACGAGGCGTCATTTGTGGGTAAGAGTCAAAGTGGGGTATGAAGAGGCTAGATTGATATTCATTTTTAAGACGAATAGAGAGTTGAATCTTTTCTTTATCAAAAGGAAAAGAGGCGTAATCAAAAGGTTGTCTTATTTTTGCATTAAATCGCCAAACATTAGAGGTTTTACTCACTTTTTCCCAGTTCGTTTCTAGGCTTAACGGAAAGAATAAGGGGGGCTCATCTAAGCTTTTTTCTATACCAAATAGCTCAACTTTACCGATTAGAGCAAGTGTTGAAGGGGCACTGAAGTTGATACTTTCGAGCGCCAATGAAAGCTGAATTTTATCCTGATAAAAGAGATCTTTTTGATTTTGTTTAAACAACAAATTGTTTATATTCTCTTTGTCATAGATTTGATTTGATACAATTTCCTTCGGGTCTTTTTCTAGTTTATCAAAACTAATAATGAGTAAAACACTGAATAAAATACCACATAGAATAAAGCAGATTTGAAAGGGAATACCTGTCTTATAGCGTGAAAAAATTAAGGCCCCAAGGAGAAAAATACCACTTCCAATATGGCATATTAAGCTCACTTCTTGATAGGGAAAAAGTGGCGCAATATTATGCTTAGCTCTCACTTCCTCTGCCCAGACTAAAATTCCCAAGCGATAGTTACTTGACGCAATTGGACTGAACATTAACCAGGACTCTTTGTGATTGGTTGGGTGGATAAAGCGAGAAAGGCTTATATTCTCTCCTTGCTCAAGCACGACTTTGATTAACTGGCTTTGAGGTGCTATTTGCGCTAAAGATTTACCTAAAAAATCGCTTTTAGGGTAAGCAACCAATATATTTTTATCAGATAAAATAAAGGCATAACCGCTGTTCTCAAGTTCTAGCTCTGAGGTGATGATTGATAGATCAGACAAGGAAAGGTTCATAAAAATGACCCCGTCAAATCCATTACTATAGTCTTTATCATAATCTGAAAAAAAGGGACGAATAAACTCTGACAGTAAGGTGTTTGCGGAATGCCCAAAGTAAGGGGCAAGCCACATAGCACCTTCTTTTAACGGTTGATGGAACCAAAATGTTCTCGGTGTGGTGCTTTGCGACGCCTCCTTTATTTCACCTCCTTCTTTGATAAGTGTTAAAGGGTCTGCTTGAGTGTAATCATACAGATCTGAAATTTGCTGATTAGGCGTGTTCTTCCCTGATTTTTGATAATAAGGGGAGTAGAGGGGGTAGGTTTCATTAAAGCGGTCTTTTTTAAAGGCAAGTCCCGCTCTAAAGGCTCCTTTCGTGCTTTTTAATGACTCTGTGATCATGGCGCGAATTTCTGCATTGGTTAAGTTTGATTGGGTCACTTCCTTTTCAATCTGTGCTGTCGCCGCTTTAATATCATGAAAGAAAGTGGCTATCTGTTTGCTTGCCTCCTCAGCATGTCGCACTATCTCTGCGATAATTAACTTGTCTCTTTCTATTTGCTTTTTTTGATGTAAGTCTGAAAATATAAAACCTATGATAAAAAGGCATAAGCTGATGATGAGCACTGCAAAAATATAAGAGTTTTCTTTTTGTAGAAGATTTTTAATATATTTAACTTCTCTCATTAAATGCCTCCTATTTACTTATTTATGGTTTTGATTTTTGTGGTTGTTTTGAATACTTAATTTATATTTTCTGGGAGTCATCCCTGTAAATTTCTTAAAAGTTTTTTCAAAGTGGCTCAAATCACCAAAACCTGTGTCTAGTGCAGATTCTGTAATGCTTTTTTTGGGGTTCTCGTTAAAGTAACGCTTTATCATTTCGACTCTTAATTGACTAATAATGGCTTTGAAGCTAATGCCGAAATTAGATCTAAACAAAAAAGATAAATGTGAAGGGCTAATGTGAGATTTATCTGATAAAAGCTGTAGATTCACATCTTGCTCATGGTTGTATGCAATAAAAGTTAATGCTTTTCTTAGGCTTGGATGAAAATCATTAAAGGCATAAAAATCTTTATTTATCAGTGCTCTAACTAATTTTTTATGATCTATTAATGTTTCTTTTTTAGATGATATATGTGGTGCATACCTTTCAATATCAGACAGTGAAATCGTTTTGTTTTGCGATAAGGCGATTAACTTAAGAACAATGTTCTTTAACTCATAATCATTTTTAGGCCAGGAATAAGATTTGAAAAGCAAGATGCTGGCATTTGAAAAGGTTTTACCCGCTCCGTACTTTCTAGTTAACATCTCTAGAATATAAGGAATGTCTTCTTTTCTGCTATTTAGAGAGATTAGTTTTATCCCTAATTGGTTAATACTATTGTATAGTTCTTTGTTAAAACGTTTATTTTCAACCAAGTTTAATAAATCCGTGTTTGTACTACTGATTATTCTAATATTTCCATTAAGTGTTTTTATGATTTGATTTAGCTTACTTTGAAGAGCTTCACTTAATATATCAATATCCTTAAGATATAAGGTGCCTGCCTCTATGTCAGTGAGTTTTGATAAGTAATTATTCGCATCAGGGTAGGTGTTTAATTTATTACAATTTAGTTCATAAATTGATTGCTTACTTTGTAAACTTGCGAAGTGTATGCTGGTGGCAAGGGTTAGTTTTTCACAGCCATCCTCACCTTCAATCAGCACGCTTTTAAGTGTCTTAGATGTTTCATAGATAAAGTTTTCAATATCAATTATGTGTTGACTAACACCAAATAGGCCATGTTCTGCTTGCGCATTATGGTTATTTTTTTGATTTGAAAGATATCGTTTTGCTAGAAACATACATTCAGTTTCTAAGTTTTTAATCTCATTTAGCTGCGACGGGTTCCGTGGGGTGATCCTTATGGTCTCATTAAATAGGTCTTTAAATCTAAATGTTTGCTCATTGTCTTTTTTATTGATTGTTTTTTTTAAATCAATTATTTGAATTTCGGATATTTTTACATTATGGCTTTCTAAATTATGTCTTAATATTTTTTTAAGAGTATTTATTTCCGCTATATCAAGGGGAGTGTTTAATTCCTTAAATTCCATGCTTTCTACCTCAGACTCTATTTGTTTTTTTGTTACCTTTAGAGACTAATCCTTTTGTTATTTTTTGTGTCGGGGAAATAGATTAAATTTTTAAAATATAAAAAGTGATCCTGTTTAATTAAAAACAGATACTTTAAATGTGAAGAAAGTGTGGATTTCGATTTATTTGACACAATATTTATCTTTATCTTAAGAAATTATATTGTTTTTATTCTATTAATGGATTATTTAGAGGCAAGCTAGGCTTTAGCTGTTTATCTCACCCTTCTTTTTTCTGATAAGGTTTTTATAAATGAGGGCGTCGTTTTACTTTATTAATTAAGAAACATTTGTTTCGTACCTTCAAAGAAAGTTAATTAAGGTGATAGAGATGCAAAATAAGAAATAAAAAGGCCAATATAGCATTTTGATAATGAGCCCCTCTCTATAGTCCAAAATATGTACCGAAATATTTGAGGTGTAAATGATGGCAGCGATAGCAACAAAAACAATTTGAGCATAGGTACCAAAATAAAAATACTCTAAAAAAATCATACCTTTAGCCTCTAATTCATCCCTTAAAGAAACATGAGAAATAACGAGAATAAAAAATAAAGCGGCGCACTGTTCAAGAACGGTGGCACTACTAAACCCCCATAAAGACATCTTCTTTTCGGTTTTTGACCATAAAAGCAATGTACAAAAGGCAAGGCAGCTCACCATAATCAAGGGTAAAAGGTGCGTGATAATGGGGCCGGTAATGTTTCTTTTGATCAATATATTAAAAGACAGCAAACTTTTTTTCTCTTGCTCAAAGATTTCATAGCTAAAATAGCTCTGCTCTGTTTTCCAGCCTTTTACTTCGATCTTGTTGGGACTCAAACCAGGTAGATCTTTAGGCGCCATACTTGGGTAAGAATGAAAGTTGGGCGTAATCACCTTATTTGCTAATGGCCCCTTGCCTTTGATCTGGATCTTCACTTCTTCCATATCAAAAGGGAAAGAAGCGTAATTAAAAGGCTGCTTAATATCGGCAATAAATTTCCAGCTTTGTGTTTGCTTAGTGCTTTCAAGTTTTTCCCACTCAGTGGCATTCGCTAATGGGAAAAAAAGAGGAGGCGTATCTGGTAAGTCTGATAAATGATCGATTGATAGGGTGCCAATCACCTGAATAACACCTGGGGCTAACATGCTTAAATTTTTGATATTTAAGCTGATTTCATGGTTTTTACTCTCTTTGATATGGGCCTTTGATAATAGGGATTCTTCGGCTAAATATGGGTTTTTAAGTAACAGGTTATTCACATTAACCGCTTCAAAAACTTGGTTTTCAGAAAAAAAGGATTGTTTGCCATTCAGCTGATCTGCCCAGAGATTAATGAGGCTGATAAACATGATTAAGCTGATGAGAATTGAAAAACGATAACCTAATCTAATGAGGTTATTAGGAAAAAACAGACAGCTTAAAATTAAGATAAGGGCGATTAGGCAAAGTAGACTCGCTATCTTGTCAAGAGGCAGGCTAGCTTGGTTTAAGCCTTGTGTTGCTCTTAGTTCATCTGCCCAGACAAGAATGCCAAGGGTGTCTTGAGTACCGGCAATGGGGCTAAAAAACAACCAGCACTCTTTTTTATTGATGGGGTGGGTAAAGACACTTATTTGGCCTTGGTTTTTTTGCGCTAAAATGTTGTTAAATAAGCTATTTTGGCTTTTTATCTGGTTGATATTCTTGCCTAGTAAGCTTTGGTCTGGGTAGGAGATAAGCGTGTTGTCTGACGTTAAAATAAAGCCATAGCCGCTTTGGGCAAGGTCAAGTTGTGAGACGATTTTGCTTAACCCTGATAAGGATAGGTTTAAGAAAATGATGCCATCAAAACCATTTTGAGAAAGGCCATCATAGTTTGAATGAAAGGGGCGAATATACTCAGCAATCCAGCTTTTAGCTGAGGTACCATAATAAGGAGGGAGCCACA
Organism: Marinomonas sp. MED121; assembly: GCF_000153025.1. GTDB lineage: Bacteria > Pseudomonadota > Gammaproteobacteria > Pseudomonadales > Marinomonadaceae > Marinomonas. The sequence continues at coordinate 81,267 of NZ_CH672430.1, read as the reverse complement.
TGGCACCTTCTTTTAGTGGTTGATGAAACCAAAATGTTCTCGGTCGTTTGGAGAGAGGATCATCTTCAATGGTATAGTCGTAATTATCTGATAATTGCTGAAGTAGCTTGTTATCGGCCCCTTTTTGATAAAAAGGGGAATAAAGAGGAAGGCTCGGATCAAATCGATTTTTTTTGAAAACCACGCCACCTCTGAATGCCCCATGGGTTGTATTGACTGTGTTAGCAATTAACTGTCTTATTTCCTTATTTGTGAGTTTATTCTGCGTAAGCGCTGTTTCGATATCCGCCGTTGCCTGTTTAATTTGATTAAACTCTTGGCTAATTTTTAATGTGGCGAGCTCGCCTTGCTGAATAATTTCTTGGGTCAGTAACTGATCTCTCGCTTCTATCTGCTTTGTATCTTGATAGTTCAGTGCTTGGCTTAGCATAAACAAGAGCAAGGCCGCAAAGAGTAGGCCTATCCGCCATGTGCTTTTATTCCCTATATTGAGCGTCTCATCGTCTTGACTAACCTGAGTGAGTTTCATTATTTACTCTCTTGATCTAGGTGAGGGTTTGCGACTTGTTCCTTGCACTGACTTCTTTTATTGATGACTTTATCTAAACGTTTGATGGTAGCGCTCAAAATTAAACTGCAACTGATAAACCACAAGGCCACAAGGCTATAAATAGGAATCACCATTTGACTGTCCCCTGAAATCGCTATTCTTGCATTGGCTGTGGACATGAGCTCCTTAACACCTATGACAGATGCTGTGGTAGATGCCATGAGAATGACAATAAAATATTGATTCCACGGTGCTAATAGAAAGGGTTTTTTATGGGCTTTAAATTCTAAAAAATAACCGCAGGCAAAACCGGTGACAGGCGCGGCTAAAGCGAAAATAGCTTTTGCGATAGGAGAAATTTCAAAGTGTATATTAGCAATGGAAAATTGAGTGGGAATGATTAAAGCAAGGTAAAAAAGTAAAACAAAGCTGGGTATATTCCTAAACATTAAGATGATGCTTTTAGCTAAGTATTTTATCCCTCTTGATGATTGATGCAGGTTGGCAAGATAAAAGCCACAAAGGCTACCGACTAACATGGCACAGACGGCAATCAATAGGTTGAGGCTGAAAGCTTTAAGAAAGCTTGGAATTAAGATTAAAAACTCTATTTGATTCATGTATATGTCCTTATTTTGAATGAAGGGGGTGTAAGCTTTATGCTTGTTGCTGCGGCAAAAAGTGAAACAGCATGTCTAACCCTTTGCTAAAGAGCACCACTTCAAAGAAGTAGAAAAGCATGAGTAGTGTCATTAAAAATAAAGTATGTCCTTGAGAGGCGACCAAGCTGGTCGTGACGAGAATGGCATTAGGCACGGACAGGGCACTGGCCATGGCTGAGGCTTTTACAAGGTTAATAAGGTTTGCTTTGATGCCATGTTGGCAATCCATAAAGGTTTTATGTAATGAGTTAAACCTTCTAGTGTGTTGCTGGTGTTCAATATTGTCTTCCAATAAGCTGCTTATGCCTGCTGCTGTGTATAAAGATAAAACTAATAAGGCCGTCCCTATGGCACCTCCACTGAAAAGGCTAAGCACTCCCGTTTGATTGTTAGCGTATGAAAAGAGCCCAAAATACAATAAATATAAGAGGACAATGGGCGGTATGCTGCGTTGAATATTAATCATGCTGTTTATCATCTTTCTTAAATACGGATTTTTAAGTAATGAAAACAAGGTGAAACAATAGGCAATAATGAGGGTGAGAAGCACCACGGCAAAGGTAAAAAGCAGGGTTTGATAAAACGCTGTCATAAGCCATTTTGAATCGTATTGATCAAAGGGCCACCAGCTAGTTGTTATGTCACTTTTTGATGTCGGACTTTGGTCGCACTCTAAGGGCAATTGTTTATTTTGATTAAACTGGCAAACATACTTCCCATCTTTATCTTTTTTATTCCACGCCAGTACTCGATCAGCAAGATACGCTTGATCAGGCAATGCCCATTTTGAGGCATAGTGATAAAGGGTGGCTTGGCGCTGCCATGAGATGATGATGTTTGCTATTTTCTCAGCAAGAGAAGCACTTGAAGGCTGGTTGCTGACCACCACTGACCATAAAATAGGGTAAATAATCGGTGCTTTCGCTTCGTAATCTTGCCAGCTATCAAACGTAAGTAAATGATAAATCGCGCCATTATCATAAGCCCAAGCACGGCATTTTTTGGTTAATAAGGCAAGTTGAGCATCTCGGGTATTGAAAAGAATCAGCGGTTCAATATCATAATCTTGGATGAGTTGTTTATTAAAATAGGCGCCACCGTAGAGGCAAATCTTCTCTCCTCTTATTTGTTCCCAACGGTTTATCTTGTCTGCTTTGGCTGATAGAAGTGTAACGCCACTGCGATAATAATGGGGCTCTATCATGGTAACGCGCTTACGTCTTTGTTGCGTATCGCCAACGGTTGCAATCAGAACATCGACTTCTCCCTCTTCTAAAAGTTGAAAACGATTGCCACTGGTCACGGATTTAAGCTTAACTTGGACCCCTAGTTCAGCGCCTATCAAGTGTGCAAGGTCTGGTTCAAAACCAACTATCTCTCCAGCAGAAGAGAGCATTCCCCAGGGGGGATAATCCGTTTTGACCCCAATTCTAATGAGATCTTTTGCTTGTATCTCAGCTAAATCATCAGCAAAAGCATGATGAAATGCACTGCTTAGAATGATGAGAAAGGTACCCATAAAAAGAGATGAGACGGCTTTTAGCATGCTTCACCTCCTGTTGCTATCTGGGTGTCAGCTTTAGTTGAAATGGGTTTTACTAAGGCTAAAAAACCATAACTACATTGTGATGGCAGCAAGTAACATAAAGCTTGATCAAGACGAGCAATGAGGGGGTGAGATAACACCCACTTCTCCGGCAGGATACTTTCAGCCCTAAGGCATAAAAGCTCCAAATTCGCCGCTTTTAGCTCGGCTAATAATGAGCGTTTTGAATATAGGTGATAGCTTAATTTAATATTATTTGAACGTGTATATTCAATATTTTCGCTGTTTTTTATGCGTCCACTTTTGATTACTTTGATGCATTGCTTAGCTAAAAAACGTCGATAGCGGTTAGGGACTGAGAGTAACATCCGACCTTCATTTGGGGTCAGTTGTGAGGCATTTTTTTTAAGGGTATTAATGCGTTCAGAGTCTTTGCTGATATGAGATAAGACACCGAACATCATTAAGGTCAGTAATACGGGCCCTTTTTTATCAAGGTAATCTTCTAAGGTCTTTGACTGACTAAATAAGCGTACTTTTTTATCACTGATCTGGTTTAGCTGAAGCAATTCATTAAGATCATTTATGGCCCTTTTACTGATGTCATAACCTAAAAAATGCACATTATAAGTAGTTGAAAGCGCCAATAAATAGCGTCCTTGTCCACAGCCAAAATCGAGAACTTGGCTAGTAGGTTGAAGCGGTAACAAACTTAAATGAGCATGAATGAAACCTAATACATTAGGGTTCGCGTTGGGGTAACGGGTTTGATACAGGCCTGATTGATAGTATTGATTATATTGCTCAGCCATGTATTTTTCATATTGTTTTGTCATGGATTTTTCCTTGCAAATACGCCACTTAAATTGATCATTAGGTGTTGTTAGTCTGGCATCAGCAAGGACAGGAAACTTGGGGTAAACCACTGTAAATTCAGTGGCTTATATTGTTTTATAAGATTAAAGAAAAGATGTTTAGATGAAGAAACCTGCGAATAAGTCCTTTTGCATTACATCAAAGTGACGCCCGGCCAGATACTTTTTTTGAGAAGACTGGGAAAAAGTGACTTAATCGCAATTTCTTTAATGTGAGTGGCTGTGTTGCAATATCTTTTGCTTCTTAGATTCGAAGTCCTCTACCAGGTGTTTTGCCTTTTCTAAATTGCTTGGGCTGATGCTAATGCTGGTATGACAATCTGGGTTGGAGCAGCAAAAACGCATGCCACTGACAAAGAGTTTGGCGTCGAACAAAATAACAGAGTGGCAATGAGGGCAAGGGAGTTGTTGTTGATATGGCATAAAACCTTCTTATTAATGAAACAGGTTGATTTGAGTAAGCGGGTGCGATGAGGTCGCACCCTTGTCCTTGGGGCCCTATTTTTTCTCGGGCTCTATTTGAATTGGTTGGATAGCTTGAGAGTAAGCATCAATAATGGTGGTTACCCCTTGTGGCAAGGGGAGTTGTCCAGCGTGAACATGCACATTGTATTTCGCACTGTTCGATTTTTCGTAATGAGACTTATCTGACGAAGCCGTTTTACTGGTCGATTTGACACTGCCGCTAATTTCTACGGAGAAAGGGCCTATCCCTGCTGAGGCGCTAAATTTTGCTTCTGCGCCCACTTCAGTACTCGAAGAGGTTTCTTTATCGTTTGAAAAGGAGCTTTTCACTTCCATTTCAAAATCAACAGAGACATCGTCAACGGCTAAGGAATTGAGTGGCAAAATCGTTAGCAGAGGTAAGTTCATTTTAGTTTGCGCGGGTTTTTCTTGAGGTGTGCCATCAGCATTAATGATAGCTCGCTCAATAATCATATCTATCATGATGGGGGTGCGAGTGCCATCTTCTGCAGGTGGCTGAAAACAGGTATTTAATAAGAACTCTGTTTGGGTATGAGCCATTAAAGCATTTGCTTCAGCTGCGGCTTTTAAAGGCCCGCCAATTAATGACTTCATGGGTAGCCCACTAAATTGTTGCGCCATAGATAATAAAGCTGGTCCTGGCATATAGAACTCCTTGGATTAAGGTTGATATTGGCTGAATTAGCCTGGGATTTGCGATCTTAGGGCTTTTTCATACCCTTCAATCACAAGCTGGAGACCCTCTGGTGGCTCGTTACCTTTAAGGGTGATTTCGATCGCAGTATTGGTGCTTTTGTGGTCACAGTGAGTAAGCAAGCCGCGTTTATTTGAGTTAGCAAATGCCACCATCAGTTCATTATCTTCATTGGTTGTTACATCCAATTCTGCTTTAAACTTTACTTCTTGAATACGTGGGGAACTGACGGGAGAAAGGGTAATTAGGGGAACATTGACCATCACGGTTTCAACCCCTTTTTCTGTCCGGCTAGGAAATGCCATAGCGACCATTTTCGGCCTATGGGTGATGTGAGATTCAGGGGCAACGCCTGCATCATTTTGATCTAGTTCTTCGTGTTTTATCGCATCAAAAAAGGTTTCTATGTGTTTTACACCTTCTGCTTCTACCGCTTGTGCAGCGCTGTGAATACTTTGGTGTATGGCATTCATTAAGGCTTTAAATTTAATCATGGCAAACTCTTATTGGGTTGAGGCTTTTGTTTGTGTTTAAAGGCTATCGCTTGCCAAGCCTAATAACTCGGTAAGAAAAATGGCAAAGCCAGTGAAATAAGGGCTTTCTTGAATGGCGTCTTTAGAGTGACGTCTTTAGGAATGACTTAATCACAGTTTCTTTAATCAGAATGACCAGTAAAGATCATGGGTTTTAACGAGTATTTTTGATATATGAATGGCAGGATGAATACCCAGGATTTGTTATTATCGTATTGTTAATTAAAGGAAAAAGGGACTCAAAAATGACATCAAAGAAGGTTGAAGAGCTAACACAAATTATTAAAAAGTATCAATTTAGCCCTGTAAATAATGGGGCTTTATCTGAACTTTCTCAGGTGAGCTTAAATTATGCGCAGCAGTTGCTTGATGAAAATAATGGCGAAAACTTAAGTGCTTTTAGGGCGTGGTGGCAAGCGAATTATCACCTTTTTGCTAATCAACAGATGCGCATAACAGATTTGAATTTTAATGGTTCAAGTCCTGGTCAGCGCCGTCCAGAAGAAGATGAATACATTGAAATTACTAACCAAGGTCCAGGGATCTTGGATTTAGCGGGATGGCGCATTGAAGCAGGCCCGCATCAAAAGATGGTATTCAAAGGCAGTACCTTTGTTGCAAGTGGCCAGACTATTCGTGTTTATACTTTTGATAAAGGTGAATTTTCATTTAAAAGCCATCAGCCCATTTGGAATAACCGAGGGGATGAAGCGAGCCTCTATGATGATGCTGCTAATCTAATATGCCAATGGCGTTATGGTCGAAAAGCAGAGCAAGATATCATTATTTCTCATATCGCATTTGATGGAAAAGAAAGGGTTTCAGAGGGAGATGAATACGTTGAAATAACCAACCTAGGTTCAGCTTGGGTTGATCTATCGGGTTGGGCATTAGGTGGCGGCCATGCGGATGATTTTATCTTTAGGGAAGGCAGCCATATTGTCCCTAATAGCAGCATTCGTGTGTATACCAATACCATAGATGATAGCAGCGGTGGCTATTCTTGGGAGAGTAAACGGGCACTCTGGAATAATGAATCGGGTCATGCTTATTTAAAAGGATTAGCGCAACACTCAGTGAGTGAATTTAGTTATTAGTCAATCTCGCTGTTAAAAAAGTGACGCTAGCATAGCAAAGGCCCCAAATTCACCCTGCTTGATTTGGGGCTAAAACGCATCATTTGCACCAAGTATCGCGGCCCACTTAGCCCTAAGATGAAAGCACTTATCATTAAAGGGCTCATCTTATGTCGAATGCATCATCAATTAAGCAAATGGCGGTTAATCCATCTTCCATCGATTTGAGTGTGAAAGAAGGGTCAAACTATTACCAGTTACTTTTTCCTTATTTAGAGCTAGAAAATGGCCCCAAGATAACCCAGATAGAATTAGATAATAATTTTTTCACTTGCCCTGATAGTCTTCAAAATAACCCGATATTTGAGCAATGGGTGGCCGCAAAACAAGCAGGAGATAGGGCTAAGGTTCAGGCCAGTGCAGTCAACTTTATTAACAGTCAGCAATTTATTCGATATCCACAGCAGTTGTCTCATCCTTTACTTGCGTTACTAGAGCAAGACTTTTCTCGCTTGCAATCGAAAGAAGATGTCATGCATCTAATAGATAGACACTTTACCTCTACAGATAGTTTGTCTGAGTTTCTTGCTTCTCCTGATTATCAAACAAGCCTTACTAACATTTGGTTAACCTGCTTTTCTCTCATTATTATTCTTGATTATGAAATCAGTTGGCTTGATCTGTTAATCGGTATGTTAAAAAAATTGAATTTTATTCAAAAAGTATTAACGCAAATTCAGGCAGATCAGGCCTGGTCTGTTTTTAATATTGAACTATGGCTAAGTTCGGACCTGTTATTGCCTGTTAGTGTCTTCCCACTGCCCTATGCCGCCATGGCAAGCGCAGAAGGAAAGGCAAAAATATCACCTAATCAATCGACGAATGTGAGGCCCTATGCCATAGGCACTTTGCATAGGATTGAGTATCAATTGATGGGTTATGAGCTGGGTGAATTACAAAAAGTGGAGACGATATTATCGGGTGAGGCTAGAGAGCATCAGCTTAATCTCACTATCAAATCAAACACGCAACAGGGTGTGGAAGAAAACCAACAAGCCTTTGATAAAAGCTTATCTAGTCATAAGGAGCAGGATTTATTAGCCCATGTACAACACACATTGGCTGATAAACAAGTGACAAACACACTTGATAAGTACGCAACGCAATACATTGCAACCTCGGCTAATGCCAGTACGTCAGGAAGTTGGACGATAGATGAAAAGCCAAGGGGTGGTGATGAAGAGGTCTCTTCTGATTTTATTAAAGATGTATTAGCTAAGACGGAGCAAAGAGTGTCTCGTCATGTTAGTCATGTCAAACAGGTGCAACTCAGTTATGAACAAGCCAGTAAGGAAAGTCAGCGTTTTCAAAATGATAAAGAAAGGCATATTAATGGGTTTTATTATTGGCTAAATAAACGTTATCGGGTACAGGCTTTAGAGTCACAAAAACGCTTAATGATAGAGATAAGCTTGGACCTTAAGCAGGATGAGCTACAAGATGAATTAGCTAAAATGATTCAATTAGATCAGCCTAAACCCATTAGCTTGAGTGAATATGGGGTTAATCAGTTCTCAGATATTCTCATTGATGATCCTAATTTGGTGGATAAGGCTGTCAATAGCCAAGAAAATGGGCAAGCCAATGCTTCTGGTGCTCCAACGACTCAAACTACAGGCACTCAAACAAATAGCACAGGCACTCAAGCTACAGGCGCTCAAGCAAATGGCACAGGCATAAAACCAGCGGATGAGAATATTGCCTCAGCCTATTATTTAAATCTTTATCAAGCTTATAACATTGACAATATCGACCCAGCACCTAGGCTGAAACGCTCAATGAATAAGAGCATTCGCTCGCAACTGTCCTCATCTTCTCAGGTGTTAGCTATTCCTAAAGGTTATTACGCCAGCAAGCTGACACTCAGTGCGTTAGTGTCAGATTCTGTGTCAGGATTAGCGGTGTTATTGTTAGGTAATGTCTATCACATGAGTGTCACTAATGGTCAGGCCAATCAGGAAATTGACATTGAAGGGGAGGTAGAAGAGTCAATCGAAGTCTCTTTTCTCGCCAAGCTTGAGGCGCTAACGTGTTCAAGTGGGACGCAGGCAAGTTGCCCTAATCAGCAAATAGCGAGCACACATGCTCATACCCAAATTATTAGCTTAAATTTAGACTTGATGTTAACGCAAGAGACGTTAAGTCAATGGCAATTAGGTGTGTATGAGGTGTGTCAACAAGCTTATCAAGTTGAGCTTGCGGCCTATAAAGTCGGTTTAGAGATTTTAAAAGAACGCCTTAAAGAACAGGATAATAAGGTGACGCTTAGCTTAATTAATCGTGAATTAATCAAGATGAGCATTAAGTCTTTGTTCGAACATAGTATGGCTTTTGTCGAAAATGTAGAAGGAGAGCCGAAGGAGCTGCTCGCTTATCAAGGGTATTTTGATTACACCTTAGAATGGGACCAACTTTATTGTAAATTGATCAATTATCATGGGGCTCACCTTGCAGAACAAGGTAAAGGCGGCTCTCTATTTAAGCAAAATGCATCAACCGCAACCGCAACCGCAACCGCAACCGCAACCGCAACCGCAACCACGGCCACAAGGTCACAGCAGGTTTCTGAGTCGATAGATAAGGCTCAAGATGATCTTGTTCGCCTTGAAATGCAGGAGACTCAAAGTTTACCTGTTTTGGCCGAATTAGATTCATCCCTGTATTTATATCGGTTTCTTAAGGCTCAAGAAGCCAAGCTTCTTATTCCTGTTAAGCCAGGTTATGAAAAACGTTTTATGTACTTTTATGAAACGGGTCGAATTTGGCATGGTCAGGAGAACTTAGTCCCTATCAATCAAGGTGCCTTGGCCTTAATAAATGATTATAAAGGATTAAGACATCATCTTGAGGGGGAGAAGCGCATTAAAGAGTGGCAAGTCTGCCTACCCACTGTGATGTCAGTGATAGACGATAAGTCAGAGCTAGACAATATCGCCAGCCATTTAGAGAGCAGACGATAAGAATGACGAAAATGACAAGGAGGAAGTGAGGATGGACAAAAAAATAGGCAAAGTGACACAAGCGCTTTCAGCAAATAGGGCTAAGTTGCCCGCATTCACTCCGCCTGCAATCATGGGAGATGCAATGCCGGTGGGCTCAGTGATTGCGTTTGCTGGGGAAATACGTACTTCAGGGGATAAGCCATTTGAAACTAATTTGCCCATGTTTAACTGGTTAAAGTGCGATGGATCAAGCTTAGAGGTTGCTCAATATCCTGAGCTTTTCTCTGCCCTTGGTTATCGCTATGGGGGTAGTGGGCAGAAGTTTAATCTACCTGATCTAAGAGGCGAATTTTTACGAGGTGTGGATGTAGATAGCTCTAACAATAAGAAAGCAAGTTTAGAGGGGCGAAAAGGGGCGGCAAATGGTGGAAACCATGAAGTTGGCTCTACCCAAGGTTTTGCACTTCAAAGCCATGTTCATACATACCAAAAACCAAAAAGAGCTATGCCTATTCTTGCTGAGCCTGGTGTCTCGACAACTCAAATTCCATTGAGTCAAGAAGACACTTCAACGCCCAAATCATCACAAAAGAATGAAAACCTTGCTCTAAGCGACAAAGAAACCCGGCCAGTTAATACCTTTGTCTATTGGCTGATTAAAACCAAACTTTAAATTCCGCTCTATCTTTTCATCAGCCAAATACTCTTCCTAATCATCATTAGGTAAGAGTGGCTTGATGACACCGCTCACATTCTGTCCATTATAAAATTAAGTCAATATTGGCTTAGCTTGTTTTTACATGGGTAGGCTCTCAATCAATATTCTCTTAATGGGTTCTTTATAACGAGACACGCTTTAACTCTACATGATTTAACAGGGCATGAATTAAATAGGTATGAGCAAAATAGTTATGAGCAAAATAGTTATGAGCTAAATAGTTATGAGCTAAATAGTTATGAGCTAAATAGACAGGCCTTAACACTATGAATTTTATCCCTTTATTGAAGCTGTGGTGTGCTTGGCCACTGAAAAATATTTAGTGGCTAGGGAGCCAAGAAGACAAAGATATTTTTCTCATTGCTCAGCTAACACTGAATAGTGTTGCAGAGAATAGTCGGTCTGAATAAGCGAAAATGAGTATAAATAAAGGTGGGGGTGTTTTGTTGCGATTGAACCAGCTTAAGGCTATTGAATCAGCTTAAGGCTATTGATTCGGCTAAAGGCTATTGATTCGGCTAAAGGCTATTGATTCGGCTTAAGACTATTGATTCAGCTTAGAATGACGGTCGTCATATTGAAGCCCTTGTATAGTATTTATTTGAATCTATTGATCAGATTCCATTTTTTAGGTTAAGCGTGATCTGCCTATACAAGGGGCTGTATTATTTCTTTTGTGTGTTTTTTAATTGTTTACTCAGGTTATCCATCAGGGTCTGTATGTCTTGACGTGACTCTTTAACCTGTTCCAGTTGATCGTTAATATGCTGATTAATCTCTTGATAAAGACTGCTTAAATCTTCATTAATATTATCTATCATCGCTGTGAGATCAGTGGCTAGTTCTGGCATATCCGTTGTGCTTGAATCAGGTGCTGAGTCTGACGTTTGCTCGGCATAACGTCCTTCATCTTGGTCAGCGTTTTGATTTGTATAACGATCACTTTCATCTTGAGGTGCTGGGCTTGGATTTTGATTCGTGCTTTGTGCTGTACTTTGATTTGATGAAGTGGGCTGATTTTGTGTTACGGCTTGGCTTTCATTGATGTCACTCATGGCTATCTCCTTACGTGTTTATGATATTGGCAATGATGGTCAGGTGCTGGTGGCGCGAATTGTCTAGCTGTCTGTCGTGAAGGCTTGATCCTTTGTTCTTGTCTTATTCGCTTTTTCATTAACTGGTTGCTGGGTAGTGTAAAAAGTACAAGCCTGCTGTTAATAAGCCAGTCATTAACACACCAAAAGTTAAAAACAACGCTGTCTTTTTGAATTTAGATAAGCTGGCTATATCAGAGCCAATGCCTGATTTTGGTGGGCTCGTTGTGTCTTCAGAGGCCTTCGCATTTGTTTGTCCTGAACTTATTTTGTGAGCCGAACTCGGATTAAAGTGGTTGGTATTATCAATTGCCGTTAATTTATCCCCTAGACTTTTTAGCGGCGCGGCTGTTGTCTTTGCCTGGCTGTCGGAGGAAGGCGTTTTTGCCGGCACAGGTGCAGGCTCTGCTGTTGCTGCTGTAGCCGGTGCGCTTGCTCTGGCTTGCAGTATTCTTGCACATGCGTTGGTAATAGAAGTTGAAGACGCCATTTGTGCATTTTGTTGCGAGGTAATGGCATTTTGCATACCTCTAGAGAGCGTGTCTGCAAAGATGGTATCGACCATGGTTACAGAGTATTCTTCACTGCCTGGTTTGATATTTGTGATTGATTCAGCCTGATCTTGTGTCTCTTTGTGGTTTAACAAATCCATGATGAAGTCCTGTTATCTAAACAATTTTGTCCGTCGGTGTTTTAATTATTTGCCATCTGTGACGCTGGTATAAAGATCGATAAAATTGCTTTTCGAATCTTTTGCTTGAGCGTTCAACTTGTCTAATGCTTCTAAATACTTAGGATCACCAGACTCGATGAAATTCGCTAAAGCGACACCGGCTGCCGTGGATAATAAGGTGTTCATATCTCGCATCGTATTGGCGGCATCTTGAACCGCTAGAGCGCCTGATTGTGCCAGTGACTTACCTGCAATAGAGTGGGTGTTATCTTGATTTGATTCATTAGACATGTCGGTTTCCTTGTCATTCATGTTAAGAAATTAGGGTTAAACGTCGGCCTTTTAGTGATTCTTTATCTTAAAAATGCCTAATAAAGACGTGCTGAGTTGGGATATATTGCTAAACCCAGCACGTATTTTTGCAATCCTAGAAAAAGCTTAGCGACGCGGCGCTTCACCTTTATCTATGATTTGACCTGAGACTGTGCCTGTTACCGCATTACCTGTATTCATCAAGGCGTTAATACCTTGCACGGTCGCGGCTTGCCACATCACATTCGCTTGTTGTTGGCCGGTTGTTAGGTTTTGCGCGCCAGCAGCTAATGCTTGGCTGGTAGCCAACATTAGGTTGCCCATGGCTGTTGCGGGTGTATCGCCCAATACTTTTGTATTTACTTGAGTAACAGAATCTGTAATGGCTTCATTTACTTGGTTTGGCATGGTTTTATCCTTAAAAAATTATTTAAAAGTGTGCGAATACCCATATTTGGGTATTCGCATGATCGAGCTTAGCCTCGGTCAATGATGTTGCCTGTCACTGTACCTGTGACTGCATTACCTGTGTTCATTAAGGCATTAATGCCCTGAACTGTGGCTGCTTGGTACATAACATTGGCTTGTTGTTGTCCAGAGATTAAGTTCTGAGCACCAGCGGCTATTGCTTGGCTAGTCGGCATCATAAGGTTGCCCATAGCGGTTGCTGGGGTATCCCCTAATACTTTTGTATTTACCTGAGTAACGGAATCTGTAATAGATCCATCAACTGAATTTGGCATGGCATGCTCCTTAAGTTAAAAAAGTGAATTAACCACGGTCAATAATTTGGCCAGATACTGCACCTGTTACAGCACTACCTGTGTTCATTAGGGCATTGATACCCTGCACAGTCGCTGCTTGCCACATCACATTCGCTTGTTGCTGACCTGTTGTTAGGTTCTGAGCTGAAACCCCTAGCGCTTGGCTAGTTGCTAGCATGAGATTACCCATAGCGGTTGCAGGTGTGTCACCCAATACTTTGGTATTAACCTGAGTAACAGAGTCAGTAATTGCTTCATTTACATATCTAGGCATAATATATTTCCTTATTTATCAATGGGTTGTTAATGGTTTGAATTAACCTTTGTCAATGATATTGCCTGTAACTGCACCCGTTACCGCATTACCTGTATTCATCAAGGCGTTAATGCCTTGCACTGTCGCAGCTTGGTACATCACATTTGCTTGCTGCTGTCCTGCTGTTAGGTTTTGTGCTGATGCAGCCAAGGCTTGGCTTGTTGGCATCATCAAGTTACCCATAGCGGTTGCTGGTGTATCACCCAATACCTTGGTATTTACTTGAGTGACTGAGTCTGTGATGGCTCCATTTACTGTATCTGGCATAATAATTTCCTTTTTTTAAATGAATTGTCTAAACGAAATGAATAGACGTCTTTGCTTACCCACGGCCAATAATTTGGCCGGATACTGTGCCGGTAACGGCGTTACCAGTATTCATTAGGGCGTTGATGCCCTGAACTGTTGCTGCTTGGTACATAACATTTGTTTGCTGCTGTCCTGTGGTTAGATTCATTGCGGCCGCCGCCAGAGACTGGCTCGTGGCAAGCATCAAATTTCCCATGGCTGTGGCTGGTGCCATGCCCAGCATATTCGTATTTACCTGGGTAACAGAGTCTGTAATGCTTTGGTTCACTTGATTTGGCATTTGTTTCTCCTTGAAAATGACGACTTTTTATTAATCGGTTAGATTTTGAGCAACAGCACCGTTAACGGCGGTACTGGTTGTGTACATGCCGGTACGACCTTGGGTACCAGAGGCTTGTCTTGTAATGTTTCCTTGTTGCTGATTTGCCACCGCATTATGAGCCGCAATAGCAAGTGATTGACTGGTTGCCGTGATTAAGTTCGCAGCGGCATTGGATGACGTTAGTCCTATGGTTAATAGGGTCGTTTGTGCGACAGCATCTTCAATTGCATCTTGGCTCATAATTTTTTCCTTTAATTTAATATCCATATATTATTTTTTAAGGCATTATTAAACTTGTAAAAAACGATTATAAAATCGTGATTAACAGGTTTTTAATTTGTTTTTATACTCTCTAGGTGTCATACCTGTGTGTTTTTTAAAAATCTTTTCAAAATGACTCAGATCCCCAAAGCCCACCTCAAGAGAGCTAATTGTAATTTTTTGATTTGGAAATTCTTTAAACGTCTTTTTAATTTTTTCAATTCTTAGCCCTGTTAGTATTTGTTTAAAACTTCTCCCTAAATTTGATCTAAATAAATAAGATAAGTGTGAAGGGCTTACAAATGAATAATCAGATAAGTTCTGTAGTGTGATTTCTTTATGGTAGTTTCTAGAAATATAAACCAGAGATTTTCTTAAACCTGGGTGCAGGTCTTTAATAGAGAAAAAGTTCTCATTAAATAAATTCTCAATAAGTATCTTATGATTGATTTCTTCCACATCATCATTAAACACTTCCGGTGCTAACATTTTAATGTCTTCTGGTGTGATGACATCACCCTTACTTAGCACAATTAAACGAATGCCAACTTGTTCTAGCTCAGAGTAATTTTCAGGCCAGTTATGGTTTTTTAAAATTGAAATTGCTTGTTCTGAAAAAACCTTGTTACCTTCACTGTTTTCATGAAGCAAAAAATTTAGAATATGAGGGATGTCACCCCGTCTGTCCTTTAATGACGGCATTTTGATTTTCAAATAATTAAACTGCCTTAAAAGGCTGTCTAAAAAGCGACTTTCTTTTACTTCGTCTATTAGGTTGTGACTGGTAGAAATAATATAGCGAATATCAAATCTATCTTGAGCTGAGGGAGTGCTTGAATGGTTTTTTGAATTTAGAGTTTTGGCGCTAAGTGATTGAATTAATTTGCCTTGTTGCGATATTGACAAGTGTTCTATTTCGCTGATAAATAGGGTGCCGCCATTAATTTTATGCATGAGTGCAAGTAGGCTTTGTTCAAAGTTTTCATGCTTTAAAGAAGAGCAATTTAACTCATAAAAATTCTGATGACTGCGCTCGCTGTTATAATGAATAGCGGTTGCAATTGCTTGTTTTTCACAGCCTGAATTTCCTTCAATAAGAACAGGGTGACTAGTTTTTGAAACCCGTTTTATAAAGCTTTCAATGGATAGAATATGGTCGCTAGTACCAATGAGTTCTTGGCCTTTACCAAGGTGAAAACGAGTGACTTTATTAGTAACATGTCGGCTGATGAGCAAATCCACTTTTTCAAATACTTCATCTAAACGAATATCTTCAATGTTACTTTCGTTTATTCTAATGTAACCGATAGGTGATTTTTTATAATAGATAGAATACTTATTAGGGTGATTAACATTGAAATGGATGTCTTCGTTATGCCTACCATTACCAAAATGAATAGTTGCTTTGTTTATGTTTGATTCATTTAACTTAGAGTAGATAATTGATTCTAAAACTTCCTTTCCACTTTTTTCTATAATTTCTTGGATATTAAATCGGTCCATCTTTTTCTCCATTCGATATCAATTCCGGATATCATTTAAATCTTTACTTTTAAATAGAAAATTATTAGTTCTTATCCGGGTTAACTTTCAATACAGCGTATAAATATTGGCTGTGGTTAAATTGGCGGAATAGGCTGAAAAGTGGTTTAAATCTATTATCATTATATTTAGGTTGATTTCTTATTAGTGGCCCAATTAAAAATGAGCTCGATTCACCTTAACTTAAGAAGTAGAAAAAAATAGTGCTGTTTGCTTTTTAATACTAAAAAGCGTCATTTGTTAATTTTTGTTGTAATACATTTGTTTTGCATCATTAAAGGGTTTAAAACAAATGCGGATGCTAAAAGCGAGTAAAAGAATAAAAAGCAGAAAATGGCAGCGTAAAACAGCGATTTGAGACGTTTAGAGAAGACAGAAAAGAAGGGCAGGAAAGAAGACAAAAAAGAAAAGGGCAAAGCATAAAAAGCAGAGCAAGGGAGTAATAAGGAAAAGCCCTATGCAGATTGAATAGGTCCCTTTGGTGTCAAACCGCAAATGTCTTGTATAAATAGAAGCGCTTTTGGTGATAAGTGAGTATCATGTCGAGAAATATTTAAAGAGAATGATAGTGCAACAAAATAACCCCCTCCATGGCATTAAACTTGAGCAAATACTGATCCAATTGGAAGCAAAAATTGGCTGGCAAGAAATGGCAATTCGTATTCCGATAAACTGTTTTAAATCAGACCCAAGTGTGAAGTCCAGTTTAAAGTTTTTAAGACGAACACCTTGGGCAAGAGCCAAGGTAGAAGCACTATACTTAGAAGTGATTCTGTAAGTGGATCGCTCAATCGATTGATCGCTCAGTAGGTTGAAAGCTCAGTCGATTGAAAGCTGATAATTGCTAGTTATTCAGACTACCAAATAGATGAAATACTTAATGCGCCATAGCTTGAGTCTTGCGCCTGAGTTTTAAAGGTTTTGCTGGATTCCTGGTATGACAACATGATACTCCAGGACTGAAAGCCAAAAGAGATACCTAATACACTGAGCATTCTGTCCTTGATAAGATCAACTGAATGACTGTCGGTAAAGGTATTGCCATCTAAAGTGATATCATTAAACACATAAGATTTTGCTCGGCTGGCAAAGATCTGCCAGTTAGCTGACCTTCCTGCAAGGTAATTTGGATTACGAACTGGAAAAGACGAAAAGTTAGGGTAGGTTTGATCAAGGCTATGGCCAAAACGAACCGAGATACCCGCTTCCGCACTGCTCATTAGATTACCAAGGCCAAGTGACCCAAATGCCAAAAAGTCCATGCCAAAACTTGGGTTAAGTTCTAGCTCCAATGCTCTAAAGAGGGTTTCTTTTTCTATTCTAAAAACCGGCTCGTTATTTAATTGGTTATCCCAGCCCATAGGCTTGTCTGAGCCTGTCGCCTTATGAATACTGGTTTGAACATCTTTTGCAAATGCTTCTGGGCCGACAAGGCCTAAACTGAATGTCCAGCGATCAGAAATGGATTCATCAAAGGCAATTAAGCTAGTGTTCCAGATAAGTAAACCTGCATAGGGCCTGTCATTCTCAATTAAACTTTCTTGGCTAATGTCTTCAGGGGTGAACATGGCTTGGCCAAAACTGTGTGCGATACTGCGCCTTTTTCCAGTTTGATTGGCAAAGTCTGTGTCTTTAAGAAGCCAGTAAATGAGGGAGGGTGTTTCATTTTCTTGGAAGTAGCTTCTAAGTGGCTTGGCATAGCTAAAGCCAATGCCATTGGTGTATTGGCCATCACTGCTTGAAAATAAATCATTTTCCCAGGTGAGTGTTACCATGCCATCACCCGCATAACTCTTACTTATCATCAAAGCAGTCATCATTAAGGTGCTCGTCAACAGCTTAGTGACATTGGTCGCACTTTTTTTAATTTGATAACCACTCAATAACACTAATTTTATCAAAATGGCGGACGCTCCCATCCAAAATTGGGAGCAGGGCAATACCTGCTCCCATCATTCATTCTATCTTACTAAATTCATTCAGTATCAATCGCTAATAGGTCTTTAGCGACCGCTTCCGCTACCTTTATACCATCAATGGCTGCTGACAAAATACCGCCAGCATAACCCGCGCCTTCCCCTGCAGGATACAGGCCTTGGGTATTCATGCTTTGATATGTGGCATTTCTTCGAATACATATGGGGGAGGACGTGCGTGTTTCAACCCCTGTTAAGATAGCGTCATTCATAGAAAAACCTTTAATTTTTCGTTCAAACGCAGGGATTGCTTCTCGGATGGCGGTAACGGCAAATTCAGGCAAGGCTTTACTTAGATCACCTAGTTTAATGCCTGGTTTGTAAGAAGGCATGACACTTTTTAACTCGGTTGAAGGGATGTCCTTTAAAAAGTCGCCGACAAGTTGTGCTGGGGCATGGTAATTTTCGCCCCCTAATTGATAGGCGAGCGACTCTAATTCTCTTTGCAGGTCTATACCGCCAAGCACACTATCCGGGTAATCTTTTTCTGGGTCTATGCCTACCACAATTGCCGAATTAGCATTACGCTCGTTGCGAGAATATTGTGACATGCCGTTTGTTACGACGCGTTTTTCTTCAGATGTCGCTGCGACAACTGTGCCACCTGGGCACATACAAAAGCTATAAACACTGCGGCCATTTTGACAGTGATGAACGAGCTTGTAGTCAGCGGCGCCAAGAATAGGGTGTCCTGCATTATCGCCAAAACGTGCTTCGTCAATCACTGATTGTGGGTGTTCGATGCGGTAACCGATAGAAAAGGGTTTGGCTTCCATGTAAATCCCTTGTTTTTCAAGCATGCTAAAGGTGTCTCGAGCACTGTGCCCAATGGCTAAAATAATATGGCGAGAATGCAGTGTCTCTCCCGAGGTTAGCTGAATGCCTGTTAAACGGTCTTGGTCCCCATCTTCTTTGATCAGGGACTCAACCTTTTCACCAAAGCGTATTTCACCCCCAAGCTCGATAATTTCGGCGCGCATTTTTTCCACCATGGTAACAAGTTTAAATGTACCTATGTGGGGCTTGCTAACATACATAATCTCTTCTGGTGCGCCGGCTTTGACGAACTCAGTAAGTACTTTACGGCTTAAGAAACGCTTGTCTTTCACTTGGCTATAGAGCTTGCCATCAGAGAAAGTCCCCGCACCGCCTTCGCCAAATTGTACGTTAGATTCAGTGTTTAATTTCTCTTTACGCCAAAGTCCCCAAGTATCTTTAGTGCGCTGTCTTACATCTTGTCCACGCTCAATCACGATTGGCTTTAAGCCCATTTGAGCCAATAATAATGCCGACAACATGCCACAAGGACCAAAGCCAACGACAATAGGCCTTTGTTGATCTGCTTGTGGAAAGTCTTTTTCTGCCTGACCCACAAAATAATAGCCAGTATCAGGGGTGGGTTTGACGGTATTTGAATCGGTGAACCTAGCTAATACATTTTCCTCAAGCGCCTTTGCTAGCACCACATCAAGTTGATAAACAAGCTGGATGTCTTTCTTTTTTCTCGCATCATAGCCACGTTTAAAAATGCTAAAACTATCAAGTTGTGACGCTTCAATAGATAAAAGGCTGGTGATAGCTTTGGATAAATCTTCTTGGGAGTGGTTTAGGGGCAGCTTAAATTCAGTAATTCGTAACATAGGGGATCAAAGTATCTTTTGTATTAGCTAATTTGAGACAAATCATGCTGATTCAAATTAGGGTTTAATGGAAATTGTTGGCGAGTTTATCATGGGCACAAGCAAGCTCATATTATTAATGAGCTTGTATCGCGATAAGGTATCGTAAAGGTGTGTTCAAAAGGGGCAGCCAAAACAGGCATGCTGGCTTTATGTTTCAAAAATAGCGAGCAATTCTTTGAGTTTAACATCGAGCTCTTTTTTCTTAGTGTCATTAAGGCCAGCTAGCAGAGACTCCATATTATCCACATGTGCTGTGGCTGCCTTATTAATAATTTCAAACCCGGTTTGGCTTAATTTAACTAGCTGACTACGGGCATCCTCAGGGTTAGGCAACCTTTCAATGAGGCCTCTTGCTTCGAGGCGTTTCATTCTGTGGGTCATGGTGCCAGACGTGATCATCATGATAGAAAAGAGCTCAGTAGGGGCTAATGTATAAGGCGCGCCAGAACGTCTTAAAGTGGCTAAAACATCAAACTCCCAATAATTTAAATCAAACTTGGCGAAGGTGTTATCTAATCTATCTGTCATCAGCATAGAGCAGCGTTTCAGACGACCAAAAATCCCCATAGCATCAAGGCTTAAGTCAGGTCGTTCAAGTTGCCATTGTTGTTTGATCGCATCAACTGCATCCCCATAATCCATATCATTCTCTTTCATTCTTATGCCTGTTTTTAAAGTAAGTGACGCTTATTAAGGCCAAAAATCCGACCAATTTAGCAATATTCATTAATGACTAATTTCTCTAAAATTTACCTTGAAGTCAAGATAAAATCCTGCCAATCTAAAAAGTATCTTAACTTCAAGATACTTTCTTGGCGTTCAATATCATTTACATTGGAGAAGAATATGGCGATTAAGGATCAAGCCCTGGGCAATATACTGTTAACCGCATTAGCACCCATTATGTGGGGGACTACCTATGTGGTAGCGAGTGAATTACTGCCCCAAGATAGACCATTTACAGCCGCTTTAATTCGTTCTTTACCTGCGGGTATTTTGCTGATTTTATGGGGTTATGTTTTTCTTCCAAAAGTCAGTCTCACGATAAAACAGTGGCTGCAATTAATCATTTTGTCAGGCCTAAATATCGGTGTTTTCCAAGCCTTATTATTTGTCGCAGCCTATCGATTACCAGGGGGAATTGCCGCCGTAGTTGGTGCCATTCAGCCCTTATTAATGATGCTGATAGTGTGGTTTTTTGAGCATAAAAGGCCTCAGTTAAAGGTGGTTTTAATGGCTCTTATCTCAGTGCTAGGGATGAGTCTGCTCTTTGTCTCTCCTCAAACCCAATGGGACAGTTTAGGCCTGATTGCTGCTTTTGCTGGCACCCTATGCCTAGGTTTTGGTACTTATCTCGCTCGACGTTGGAATAATGGGATGTCGACTTTAAGTTTTACCGGTTGGCAACTTGGTTTGGGGGGGCTGCTGCTTTTACCTTTAGCATGGCTGTTTGAGGGGGCTCTACCAAGTTTAACAACAAATAATTATTTAGGTTATGGCTACTTATCTATTTTTGGCGCCCTGCTTGCTTACAGCCTTTGGTTTAGGGGCATTACCAAACTTTCTTCCGTCTCAGTTTCATCTTTAGGCTTACTTAGCCCTGTGACTGCCATTTTGGTTGGTTGGGCTGTGCTAGAGCAGGCGTTAACCCCACGAGAAAGTATCGCCATATTAATTGTATTGAGCTCAGTGTTATTGCTTCAGCGTTGGTTAAATTCGAGCCCAGAAAACAAAGCTAACAAAGCAGAAGTCATGGTTGCCGAAACAAACCTGGTGCAGCAAAAGTAAGCTCAAAAAATTTTTTTTAGCCAAAGTAATTAGCTGATCGCGTCTTTACAAAAAACATTTTTCATAAAAAAGTATTATTAAAAGGAAATAGTATGTCTGAATTAATTGCAAATATGACAACAACTAACACGAGCCAAGCTTCTCAAGCTCACTTTGAATCTATTTTAGAACAACGTACTTCAATAGGGCGATACGATGCATCGGCGCAGCTTGATGAAGAGATGGTAAATGAATTGGTTCGACTGGCTTGCCTAGCGCCATCGGCTTTTAATCTTCAAAACTGGGCGTTTGTGGCGGTTCACTCAAACGCAGCAAAACAAAGGTTATACCCACTGGCATTTGAACAGCCGCAAGTGTTGGATGCCGCGGTGACTTATATTGTTAGTGGTAGAATGCAAGGTTATAAGGAACTGAATACCACTTTACAAGCTTCTGTGGACGCCAAAATTATTAGTGAAGGTGTACAAAAAACTTGGGTTGAGATGGCAAGCCAAACCCATCAAGAAAGTGACCAAGCTAGGCGAGATGAAGCGATTCGATCGGCTTCTTTAGCGGCCATGAGTTTGATGGTAGCAGCACAAGAAAAAGGCTTGGCCTCTGGTGCCATGGGTGGGTTTGATGCCCAAGCGGTAAAAGCTGAATTTGCGTTAGAGGAAGACAGTTTACCTGTTATCTTAATTACCGTGGGAGTGGCGGGAGAGGGCAATTGGCCGCAAAAAGTACGGAAACCGTTAGCACAAGTGTTGCGTACTCTTTAAGGGCTTTTGTTAAGCCTCAGGGGTAATGGTCTCTTCATCATGCTCAGCAGTTTGTGCATCTTGCTCTGCGTCTAATTTTGCACGATCTGCTTTGCTTATGTATTTTGGCTTTTTATTTAAATTGTTATGACGATTGGACATCTTTTCTTTCTTGGTTAAGATGCTTTTAATCTTTTTACGACGATTCATTTTAAACCCCTTTGTTTAACCTGTGTCAAAAATAAAGTGTGAGAAATCAAACACTCGCAAAAGTAAGACGAAAAAAAAGCCCTGATACTGATCAGGGCTTTTTTAAACCATGCTTTTACTATTAAAACAGTAAAAAAATATGGTACCAGTAGGCGGACTCGAACCGCCACGCCTTTCGGCAACGGATTTTGAATCCGTCGTGTCTACCAATTCCACCACACTGGCATGGAAACTGTGGCTGCGTATTATCTGTATTTTTGAGAGTGCGTCAACCTTTTTTACCTGAAATTTTATAAAATCTAAGCAAATCAATTTTTTTAGGCCTAACCCAGGCTGATTAAAATGATAAAAAATCTAACAAACTCGCTGAATAACATACCTTTTTAACGTAATTTTCGATAAAATGCCGAGTCTTTTTGACTTACTCATAAATGATTTTTTCTAGGCCTGTTGCGAATGCGTGTTTCTGATTACCACTTTGATTTACCTGACTCCTTAATTGCTACTTACCCTATGCCTGAACGTACTGGCAGCCGTCTTTTATCTTTAGATGGACCCAGTGGTGATTTGTCACATTTAGATTTTTGTGATGTGTTGAGTTTGGTAAACCCAGGTGACCTCATGGTGTTTAATAATACACGTGTCATTCAAGCGCGTATGTTTGGACAAAAAGAATCTGGCGGTAAATTAGAAGTACTAGTAGAGCGTCTGTTAGATGAAAACAGTGTCTTAGCCCATGTTAAATGCAGTAAATCACCTAAGCCTGGCAGCAAGATTAGTTTAGGCACAGACCAAGGAAAAACTTATCAAGCGGTTATGGTGAAGCGCCATGATACCTTGTTCGAATTATGTTTTGATGATTATGTGCTGGATGTTTTAGAAGAGGTGGGTCATATGCCATTACCGCCTTATATTGAGCGTCCAGATGAAAATTCGGATAAAGAGCGCTATCAAACGGTTTATAACGAAAAGCCAGGTGCGGTGGCAGCACCGACAGCAGGGCTGCATTTTGATGAGGCCTTATTGAATGCATTGAAGGAAAAAGGTGTCGATATCGCCTTTGTGACCTTACATGTAGGGGCGGGCACCTTTCAGCCAGTAAGAGTTGAAACCCTAGAAGAGCATGAAATGCATGCCGAATATGTTGAAGTTGAACAAAGCGTCGTCGATAAGGTTACTCAAACAAAAGCAAAGGGCGGCCGTGTTATCGCTGTCGGCAGTACTAGTATGCGTAGTCTTGAGTCTGCTAGTCAGTCGGGTCAATTAGAAATGATGAAGGGCGATACCAGTATCTTTATCTACCCAGGTTATGAATTTAAAACCGTTGATGCCATGGTGACGAATTTTCATTTACCAGAATCAACCCTAATCATGTTAATTAGTGCCTTTGCAGGTTATCAGCAGGTAATGAATGCTTATCAAAGCGCAATTGACAATGAGTACCGATTTTTCAGTTATGGCGATGCCATGTTTATAAGCCGCAACCCAGATGCAACTGGGCCAGCGAATGAGGAAAATGTGTAATGACAGATAAACGTCCAGAGTGTTTTATGGACTTTGAAGTAGCCGCTACTTCAGGGAAAGCACGTCGTGCTACCTTAACCTTCCCACGTGGTAAAGTTGAAACACCTGCCTTTATGCCTGTAGGTACTTACGGCACAGTAAAAGGCATGTTAACTAAAGATATTGAAGAAATTGGTGCTGATATTATTTTAGGCAACACCTTCCACCTTTGGCTACGTCCAGGTATGGAAGTGATAAAAGCCCATGGTGATCTCCATGACTTTACTCAGTGGAAAAAACCAATTCTCACTGATTCAGGTGGCTTTCAAGTTTTCTCTTTAGGCGCTATGCGTAAAATCACCGAAGAAGGGGTTAGCTTCCAATCGCCTGTTAATGGGTCAAAGGTCTTTATGAGCCCTGAGATTTCTATGCAGGTACAGCGTGATTTAGGTTCAGACATTGTCATGATCTTTGATGAATGTACGCCTTATCCAGCAACGCCAGAGCGTGCTGCAGAATCGATGCGCATGAGTCTTCGTTGGGCCAAGCGTTCTAAAGCTGAACACGGCGATAGCCCTTCGGCTTTATTTGGTATTATTCAAGGTTCCATGTATGACAATCTTCGTGATGAGTCTTTAGAAGGCCTTGTTGATATTGGTTTTGATGGTTATGCCATCGGTGGTTTATCGGTTGGTGAGCCAAAACAAGAAATGATGAAGGTGCTTGATTATATCACGCCTAAGATGCCTGACGATAAACCCAGATATCTAATGGGGGTGGGTAAGCCAGAGGACCTTGTAGAGGGTGTTCGTCGTGGTGTCGACATGTTTGACTGTGTGATGCCAACACGTAATGCCCGTAACGGACATTTGTTTACTTCAGAGGGTGTGGTCAAGATTCGTAATGCGAAACATAGGCATGATGTGTCGCCTTTAGATAAAGAATGTGACTGTTACACTTGTAAAAACTTTTCTCGGTCTTATCTACATCATTTAGATAAGTGTCAAGAGATGGTGGGTGCGCAATTAAATACCATTCATAATCTTCGTTATTATCAAACACTTATGGCTGGTTTGCGTCTTGCTCTAGAAGAAGGTAGATTTGACGCCTTTGTTGATGAGTTCTATGCCAAACGTGGTTTAGAAACACCGCCTTTAAATGCGGAACAGGCAATAGAGTCCTAGTTGTTTGATAGGCGTTTAGTAATTTCAATAATAATTTTATAACCATTGGAGACAGAAATAATGATCTCATTGATCTCAGCTGCCCATGCAGAAGGTGCTGGTGCACCGGCTGATGCAGGTATTTTGAACCTAGTGCTACTTGTTGGCTTTGTATTAATTTTTTACTTTTTAATGTGGCGCCCACAAGCAAAACGTCAAAAAGAGCATAAAAACTTGATGGCATCTCTAGCAAAAGGCTCTGAGGTGTTAACCAATGGCGGAATGCTAGGTAAGGTTACTAAAGTAAATGACAATTATGTTGTACTTGAAGTAGCTGAAGGCGTTGAGTTGAACTTCCAGAAAGCCTCTGTAGCTGCTGTGCTACCAAAAGGTACTCTGAAGTCAATTTAATCCTCTGAAAAGCGCCGAAAGGCGCTTTTCTTATTTCTGTTAACAATAAGTGTTTTTAAACACAGTGAACCAAAGGATGTTTCATGCTTAACAAGTATCCCTTGTGGAAGTATTTGCTGATTCTTTTTGTATTAGCGCTTGGGCTACTGTATGCCTTGCCAAATCTTTACCCTGATGACCCAGCACTTCAGCTATCTACTCAAAAAGCGACGGTTAGCATTGATGAGAATGTGATTAGCAAAGCTGAGCGAGCTTTAGAGAAAGCAAATATCGAATTAAAAGCGTCAGAGTTAACCTCAAATGGTGCAACTTTACGTTTCAATAGCGGCATAGATCAGTTAGCAGCGAAACCGGTTGTCGCAGCGGCCTTAGGCGAAAATTATGTAACCGCATTAAATTTAGTGCCTACGACACCTGATTGGTTGGCGTCGTTTGGTGCAGGTCCTGCAAAGTTAGGCTTGGACCTTCGTGGTGGTGTGCACTTTTTGCTTGAAGTGGATACACCAGCAGCGCTTGAACAGCGCATGGAAGTCGCGTCTGCTGAAATGAAAACCTTACTTCGTCAACAAAAAGTAAGATACCGTAAGGTGAGTGTGGATGCGGGTGTGTTAAAAATCCGCTTTTTACAGCAAGCTTTTTTAACCCGTGCAGAAACCCTGTTAAGCGAAGAGTTTCCTGAATACATTTATTCGACTCAAGCCCAAGAGGGTGAATTCTATTTGATGGCGAGTTATTCGGAGTCTTCAAAGGCTGAGATTGAAGCCTATGCATTACAGCAAAACTTAACCACACTCAGAAATCGTGTGAATGAATTAGGTGTTGCTGAGCCATTAGTGCAGCGTCAAGGGAGTAACCGAATAGTGGTTGAGCTTCCTGGTGTACAAGATACAGCAGCGGCTAAGCGTATTATCGGTGCAACGGCTAACCTTGAGTTTCGCTTGGAAGCGCCGCTTGAAGCGGATGATGTTGAAGTCATGACATTTAGAGATGGCAGTGGCCGTACCGCGCGTTTAGAGCGTGATTTGATTATTACAGGTGATAGTGTCTCTGATGCCAGCTCTTCATTTGACGAGAATGGCATGCCTCAAGTAAATATCAGCCTTGATAGCAAGGGTGGTAAGCAAATGGCGAAAGTAACGCGTACTTCTGTTGGCCGCAACATGGCGGTTGTCTTTATTGAACACAAATCCCGTTCTCGTTTTGTAGAAGATGAAAATGGTAAAGCGCAAGAAGTTCGCCAGTCTTACAGTGAAAAAGGCATCATCTCGTTAGCAACCATTCAAACAACCTTAGGTAATGCGTTTCGTATTACTGGGTTAGATAGTTCACGTGAATCGTCTGAACTTGCGCTACTTTTACGTGCAGGTGCATTGGCTGCCCCTATTTACTTTGTTGAAGAGCGAACCGTTGGTCCAAGCTTGGGCGAAGAGAACATTCGTCTTGGCGTCGTGTCCGCTCAAATCGGCTTGTTAGTGGTTATGCTCTTTATGTTGGCTTATTACCGTGTGTTTGGTTTGTTTGCCAATATTTCTCTTGCTATCAATATTGTGCTGCTGATGGCGTGCATGTCTTTGTTAGGTGCAACGCTAACCTTACCAGGTATTGCAGGGATTGTATTGACTATGGGGATGGCGGTCGATGCGAACGTCTTGATATTCTCGCGGATTAAAGAAGAGTTAGCATCAGGTTTACCGACCCAGCAGGCGATCTATTCTGGTTTTAACAGAGCCTTTACCACAATTTTGGATGCCAATATTACCACTTTGTTGGTTGCTGTTATCTTGTTTGCTGTGGGAACAGGTTCGGTGAAGGGCTTTGCAGTGACACTGTCTTTGGGCATTATTACCTCTATGTTCACGGCAATAATTGTCACAAGAGCGCAAGCTAACTTGGTTTATGGTGGTCGTAAAGACGCCCGTTTATCGATATAGGAAACAAGACAATGAAAACATCTAATATCCCTTTTATGGGAATGCGAAAACCCGTTGCTTTGTTATCCATTATATTGGTCGTGGCATCGCTTATTTCGTTAGCGGTTAAAGGCCTTGAGTTTGGTCTGGACTTTACCGGTGGTACCTTGGTTGAAGTGGGCTATCAGGTTGCGCCAGAGCTTGATCAAATTCGCGCCTTATTGGCTGAAAATCAATATGATGATGTGGTAGTGCAGACCTTTGGTGCCAACACGGATATCGTAGTGCGTATGGCGAATGTTTATACGCCAACCTTAGGTGATGAAGTGCTTGCTGTGTTGCGTTCTGATACGGCGAGTGTTGAGCTTTTAAGGTCTGAATTTGTTGGTGCACAGGTAGGTGAAGAGTTAAGAGAGCAGGGTGGCCTAGGTATGCTATTAGCTTTGGCTATTGTTATGCTCTATGTTGCTGTTCGCTTTCAATTTAAATTCTCAGTAGCTTCAGTTGCAGCCCTTGCCCATGATGTGATTATTACCTTAGGTATTTTCTCTATTATGGGTTTTGAGTTTGACTTAACCGTGTTGGCTGCTTTGTTGGCAGTTATTGGTTACTCGCTTAACGATACGATTGTGGTATGTGATCGTATTCGAGAAAATTTCCGTATCATGCGTGAAATTGAGCCGGTTGATTTAATAAACGAATCCATTAATCAAACCCTTGGTCGTACCTTGATTACCTCGTTAACAACCATTTTTGTGTTGTTGGTGCTCTTTTTCTTTGGTGGTGAGGCGATTCATAACTTTGCTTTCGCATTGTTAATTGGTGTCATTATCGGTACTTATTCTTCTGTTTTTGTTGCGGCTAATCTATTGCTTGCGCAAAAAATTGAAAGAGAAGATCTGGTTCCAACACCAAAAGAAGAGTTTGAAGACGAAATGCCTTAGAGGGTGTTAATTCTTTAGGGTGTTAACGAGAAAGGCCGCATCTAAGATGCGGCCTTTTTTTTGGTGGATGATGTTGAAAGTGTTTAAACTTTAAAGAACTTTGTTTCATGCTCTAGTTTATTCACTAGGTTGCTTAACTTTGAGCTGGAGTCGGCAATATCATGTGTTGCACTATTGGTTCTATGGACGCCTTCATTTAAGTTTTCGACGTTAGATAGAATGCCTTCGATCATTTGAGACTGCTCTTTGGTTGAGGTGGCTATTTGTGAGCTTAAGGTGCTTATGTGGCTAATTTGATCCGTAATGACGACATTAATGTCAGTGGCTTTTTTGGCGTGCTCTTGAACTTCTGTTGCCCTTGATACACTTTTTGCCATGATATCGACGGATGAATTAGCCCCCGCAATGATATTTTGAATCATATCATCGATTTGTTTAGTGGAGTCTTGGGTTCTTTGGGCGAGTTGCCTTACCTCATCTGCTACGACGGCAAAGCCTCTTCCTTGTTCTCCTGCTCTGGCAGCCTCTATTGCTGCATTTAAAGCTAATAGATTGGTTTGTTCTGCGATGTCTTTAATCACATCTAATACGCTGCATATTTGATCAAAATCACTTCTTACCTGTTGAACCGATTTTTCAGACTGTTGAATTTGTTCTGTCATTGAGAGAATAGAGTGATAGGTTTTATCAAGCGCTGAAGCGCCTTCCATAACTTTGCTTTGGATTTCATTAACTGCAACTGAGGTGTTGGAGGTATTTTCTGCTACCTCGGTAACTGTGGCTCCCATTTGGCTCATGGAAGATGAGAAATTTTCTGCAATATCTTGCTGCTCTTTCACTATGTTGGTGGTTTTGCTGGTAATTGAAACAAGTTGCTCAGATGTGACAGACTCTTCTTTGGCAACCGAAGCAATATTTACCACCATGTTGCGTAAATTTTCGATCATTTGTTTCATGGCTTGTTGTAACTTGCCCACCTCATCATTTGATTTTGCTTCAACTAAGGAGGTGAGGTCGCCGTTAGCAATTAGCTTGGCGACATCTGAAATGTTAGAAATGGGCTTGGCAATCCTGCTTGCCGCTAAAAAACCAACCGTGGCGATTAGAGTGCCTGCAATAAGCATGATAACCAACATAAATAACGTATTGGTGTGAATAGAGTGGAAAGCTTCTTCTTCATCGACTTCAGATAAAATTGCCCATTTAAAGTTTTTAAAGTCGATGTGATCAAATGAAGAAAGAACAGGATGTCCATTGTAATCAATAATAATATCGGTGCCTTTTTCTCCATTAAGAGCTCTGCGGCTGGCGTCGGTATCAACACCATTTTCAGCAATGGTGCCGGCAAAGCTGTTTTTAACACTGTGACCTTCTGGGTCTAGGAAAGAGTTGCTGCGCATGCGTAAATCTTCACCAACAAGATAGCTTTCGCCTGTTTCGCCCATGCCTTCCCTAATTTTCATGATATTTTCTATACCTTCAAGGGGGAGCTGAAGAGCAAGATAAAGGCTTATTTCACCTGTCTTATTCAGCAAGGGCTGAGCGATAAAGGTGGCAGGGTCGTCATTACTTGGAGAATAGGGGGAGAAGTCAGCCATGCTGTATGCTTTACTTTGACTAACGCTTCGAATGAGCTTTCCCAGCCCGCTATCGGCATATTTACCATTAATAATATTGGTGTGATAGTCTGCTTCTTTGGTAACCGTATAGAAAATATAACCATCTGGGTTAATTAAAAATAAATCGTAATAACCATATTTTTCGATATAGCTTTTGTAGAAATCAATACCATCTGAGGTTTTTGGGTTGAAGGCTTCTGTGACATCAACTTCTGAGATAATGGCCCAGCGAATCCGTTCACCAACATCGACGTAATCCCAGCTACTAATAACGGGGTTGTTATTGTAATCAAGGATAACGGCTGTATTTTTTCCTCCATCTAGTGCGTCCAGTGCCGCTTTGGTTTCTACTTTATTTTGATGCTTAAAGGAGGCTTTTACTGAAAACTCACTGGGATTAAGGAAGGAGTCTGAACGCATTAGGAGATCTTGTCCAACAAGGTAGGATTCCCCTGTTTCGCCCATACCGGTTCTGTGGCCTAAAATTTCGTTAATATGTTCCAGTGGTTGTTGGTAGGCAATATAACCGATGCGTTTACCCTCTTTTACAACCGCTTTTACGGCAAATGCGGCAGGGTCATTGTTGCTGGGGCCATATGGCAGAAAATCAGCTAGATGAATATCATTGTCTTGACTGTTTTTGGCCTTTTTAAAGGCTTGATAAAAAGAGCTTGAGGATAGCTCTTCTTCTAGGTTTTGTCTTAAATCACTTTCTCGGGTAACGGAATAGACAATGTCCCCTTCAAGATTAATCAGAAAAAAGTCATACCAACCAAAGTAATCCAGTAATTGTTTGAACTCGGTATCATGCACATCAAGTAAGGGGGTCCAAATTGCTTGATTGTTAAAGGTAGCCGACATTTCTTCTAGGGCGTGTTTTACATGTTCTTGAGAGGTTAAAAGTTTTAATTGGGAATAGTTATCGTGCAAATAATGGGTAAGCTCTGACTTTTTTAAATCCTGTACAGCGGACAATTTTTGAAAGGCTTGAATGCGAAGGGTGTCGGCAATATTAACTAATACGCCCATGTCACTTTCTCTTTCATGAAAGTAAGTTTCTATGGTTTTTTTCTTTATTTGATTAATGGCTGTTAGCTGATTATAGACTTTTTCTTGTGCGTCAATCGTGCTGTTTTGGGTAGAAATATAGCTAACGACAATAATGGGTAAGAGACCAATAA
Organism: Marinomonas sp. MED121; assembly: GCF_000153025.1. Classification (GTDB taxonomy): domain Bacteria; phylum Pseudomonadota; class Gammaproteobacteria; order Pseudomonadales; family Marinomonadaceae; genus Marinomonas. Next base: position 50,408 of record NZ_CH672430.1, on the reverse strand, counting down.
GAACAAACAGGAGGGTGAATTTAGTTTTTAAGTTAAGGTCTTTAACTTTCTGCATATTTGGCCTCACATTTATAAAATTAATTATTTATGTAGACGTGTGTCTATTTTACAAAAAATGCTTCATTAACTAATTATTAGTTAATGAAGCATTTTTTGTAAAATGAGGTTTGTAATAAAAGCGTATGGAATTGTATTGATCGTGTCGTATAAATGAGTTGGGCGCTAATTACTGGTGTTAGCGCCCAAAGTTGTTTGTATTATCCGCAGCTTTCCTAGAGGTTAATGGTGCCAAATGGCATGCCCATAGTGGTTGGTGTGGTGGCTTCTAGTGTTTCTTCCCAGTTATTAGCGTCTTCTCCAAAAAGAACAATAGCCGTTGAGCCTAATTTAAAACGGCCCATTTCTTCGCCTTTTTTAAGTTCAACTTGATTGAGCTTATCATAATCCCATGTCACGACGTTTTTATTAAAAGGGGTGACTTGTCCTGCCCAAATGGTTTCTATACTTGCGACTATCATAGCGCCAACAAGAATAACTGCCATAGGGCCGACCGCTGTCTCAAATATACAAACAGTACGCTCGTTTCTCGCAAAAACATTGGGTATTTGCTCTGCTGTCACTTTATTAACGGAAAATAATTTACCTGGAATGTGAATCATTTTGATTAACTTTCCGTCAATCGGCATATGCACTCTGTGGTAATCTTTTGGCGAAAGGTAAACGGTTGCAAATTTGCCGCCAATAAATTTGTTCGATAATTCTGCGTCACCGCCCAGTAAGCTGGTCAGGCTATAGGTGGAGCCTTTTGCTTGTAGTAGAGTGCCATATTCAATCTTGCCTAATTGGCTAATGGCGCCGTCTGCAGGGCAAGCTATCGCATTAGCTTCTGACGCTATGGGTCTTAGTTCAGGTTTTATGGCGCGAGTAAAAAAGGCATTAAAGTTTTTGTAGCTTGTTGGGTCTGATTCAATCGCTTCATTCATATCAACTTTGTATTTACTGATAAAGTGCTTGATAAAAGTGTCTTTTACCCAAGTATTCTCACATTCAGCTATCTTGCCAATCAGTCTTGATAATGTTTTTTGCGGCGTAATATGCTGTGCTAAGGCAAAAAGTTGATCTTTATTCACGAAGTTTTCCTTATGCTGTCTGGCATTATAATATTTAATTAATTGAGAATCGTTTACTTAATAAGCTAGATATTCGCTTACTATTATTAAAGTCCAATTCAGAAAAAGTTTTGTTACTCGCTATCCAGATGAGTTTCCAACTGGTTTTGCTTGTTTTAAAAGAGACTAAAATTAATCCATTGTTGTGTTTAAGTTCAGTATGTACTTGCTCAGGTAAATGTTTTGAAATTTGTTCAATTTTTCTTTTATCAAGGTGTATCGCACTGGGTTTTTGTAAAAGCTGACTTAATATTTTGCTGTCAGGGTCCCACTTCACTTTTTTTAAAGTTTGAACATTAAAACCAAACTGTAAACTGACTTTGAGTTTTTTAAGAGAGGCGTCAAAATCTAAGATGAGAGATTGATTGCTTGGTTTTATCAGTGCCTGAATCGTTTTTATTGCGTAAATTAGGCATTCTTTATCAGATGTTTTATCTGAGTGGGTTACTTTTTGCAGTTTAGATAATGGCGATGTGGTAATTGGCTTTATACTGGTTTTCTTTTTTATATAAAGATCAGGTGATAATAAGTGTTTGGCTAAAGGTACTTTAAAATCACTCGGAAATAAGCGCGCTGATTCTACACAGGCAGCATGGGCTGCACGAATGGTTTTGGCTTGCTTGCAGTGTAGTGCTGCCGATATGATTTTGTAATAGTTTTCTAGGTTCTGGCTTCCCCAGCCTGATTTATTCGCAATTTGAGAAAGTTTGCTGGCGCAAACGGCAAATAAAAGTGAGTGGTTTACCAAAAAATTCAAACGTCTGTCATCAGGGTCAAGGGGGATGTGATCTGGGTCCTTAGTTAAATCTGCTAAAGCTTTGAGCTCACTGCCTGTTGGTGTGTTATCGGTTTTAAATGAGTCGATGATAATACTGGGTATGCCCCAATGTTGAAAAAGCTTAACGGTCAGTTGATCTATTTTGCAGCCAAAGATGTCGTTTTCTGCTTTTTTGCTGCTCATGCCTTGTTTCAATTTTTGCTGAAGCTCGTGCATGGATTCATAATGATAAAACCAGAGTAGCCATTTAACCGCATCTCTAAAAAAAGTAATCCAAAAAATTTCTTCGCTGTTGGAGTGACGCTTTTCAATTGACCAAAACTTGGCAATGCATGCGGCTTCATAGCTAATTTGAACTTGTTTTAGGAATTCGCAATGAGCTCGATTGTTACTGGAGAAGGTGCATGGGTAAAGTTGGCCAATAATTTTAGTTAATCCATCAATGCCCACCATAGAAACAGCGTGTGCTGGTGTTTTAATTTGACTATTGTTATTTTTTGCAATCTGATTGGCGACTGAAATTGCCATAAAACCAATAAAAGGTTCAGCTAAAATGCTTGTTTGGAGCCCATCTATAGCCCCTTTCGGCGAAGTTAGTTGCTTTTGAAGCTTTGTTAGATTTTTGGAGCCAACAGGAAACTTCTTATCCTTAAGGTGAGTTAGCCATTCTTCTGGGCTAGTGGGTGACTTGTTGCTCATAGGTAGTTACATTAAAGCTCTGTAAGTTGTTGCTCTGTTCGATAAAATGATAATCCAGTAATGTGAAATATCATACTTTATAATGTGCAATGTGCATACATCGTAGATCGTAGGAAGAAAAATATGTTTGTAATAGTAGGGATGATTATTGTCATTGCCAGTGTTGTAACTGGTTATATGGCGTCCCATGGCGAAATGATGGCTTTATGGCAGCCTTTTGAAGTCTTGATTATTTGTGGTTCTGCCTTAGGTGCATTTATGGTTGCCAATCCTTGGCACTTACAAAAACGTATTTTGAAACTCTTGCCGCAAGCGTTTTTAGGCAGTCGTCATAATGAGCGTTATTACATGGGGCTAATGGCTTTAATGTATACCCTGTTTTTTCGAAGTCGACAGGAAGGTTTTTTAGCCATTGAAGATCATATTGAAGCGCCGTATGAAAGTGAACTTTTCCAATCGTTTCCTGACTTGTTGAGAGATCAGGAGATGGTTGAGTTTATTACGGATAATTATCGTATTTTTATTTTAACCGGTTTGCCTGCCCATGAATTTGAGGCAATTATCGATGCAGAAATTGAAAAAATAGCGGAAGATTTGGTTGCACCAGGCCATGCGGTAAATAAAGTGGCAGAAGCTTTGCCAGGGTTTGGTATTGTTGCGGCCGTTTTGGGTATTGTTATCACCATGGGCTCGATTGGGGGTCCGATGGAGGAAATTGGTTATCACGTTGCTGCAGCATTGGTGGGTACATTCTTAGGTGTATTTTTTGCCTATGGTTTTGTTGGCCCCTTAGCGGGGCATTTAGAGGGCTTGGGTGAGCATGAGTTAAAAGCCTATAACGCGGTTAAAGCAAGTTTAGTATCAACGGTTTCGGGGTTTTCACCGGGTGCTGCAGTGGAAACAGGCAGAAAATTACTGCCATCTGAAGAGCGACCTTCTTTTGCGGAGTTGGCGGAATATGTGCGTACTTATCGTTAAGCTTAACAAGCATATTTGTCTGAATTTATACTGCTGGGAGAGGGTATATGGCTGAATCATCTGGCACCATTATTCGCCGGGTTAAAAAGGTTAAAAAGGGTGGGCACCATGGCGGTGCTTGGAAGATTGCATTGGCTGATTTTGCCTTAGCTATGATGGCCTTTTTTTTGGTGATGTGGATTATTAATGTGGCATCACCGCAAGAATTGGCTGCTATTCAAGGCTACTTTAATGATCCTAAAGGGATGTCGACAGCAGGTTATAGTAATAACCCAATTGACTTAGGTGGGAGTCCTGCTAAGAGTACCGAAAGAAAACTTGATATTAATTTGCCCGACCCAGGAAGCGTGCAACGACCAGACTCTGTAAAAGAAGATGCTAATTCACATCGTGATCAAGTCGCTGAACAAGAGCAGGCTGATTTGGCGGCTGCGTTAGGGAAAAAGTTTGAAGGGGAAAAGGTATTTGAAGCGGTCAAAGAAAACCTGCAAATAGAGATTACCCCTGATGGCATCAGAGTGACCTTATTGGATAAGCAAAATAAACCTATGTTTGCTCAAGGCAGTGGTCGTCTTATGCCAGACTTTGAGCTTGCCATGGTAAATATTGGGCAAGTCTTGTCTGGGTTAAATAATAAGTTGGTGGTCTCTGGCCACACAGACTCTTCTGCATATTCGTTTGCAGGGCTTGGGAATTGGGAGTTATCGGCCATGCGTGCAAATGAGGCTCGCAGGTTATTAAGGGAAGGTGGGGCAGGTGATACCCGTTTTGTGCAAGTGATGGGGCTATCTGATACCGCTCCTTATGATAGAACCGACCCAGCTGCTGGTATCAATCGAAGGGTGAGTGTTTTATTGCTTACGGATGCTGCCTATAAACGAATGCAAGAGCGTAATCGATATATTTATGGTGAAGCGATAAAAACGGAAGATGTTGAAATCGACCCTGAAACCGTATTCTAACTGAATTTTTGTTGAGATTTGATAGGGCTTTTTGATTTGAGCGACTAGTGCGCTTGGTCAAAAAGCCTTTTTTGTTAGAGGTTGTCTAGAATGGAGTTTTTGATTCTTAAGAAACTTTGATAGCGAATATCAGAGATTTTATTTTCTTCTCGTGCCTGTTGCAGGGCGCAACCTGGCTCTTCTTCATGGGCGCAATCTCTAAAGCGACAGTAACCAAGATGCTCTCTAAATTCGATGAAGCCTTCAAGTAGTTCTTCAATGCTAATGTGCCATAAACCAAATTCACGAATACCGGGAGAGTCAATTAAATCGCCGCCTTTGGGCATATGGAACAAACGTGCCGTCGTCGTTGTGTGCGTGCCTTTTTTTCTTTTTTGGGAAAGTTCGCCAACTGAAAGGTCAACCCCTGGCAATAACGTATTAACAAGGGAAGACTTACCGACCCCTGATTGGCCAACAAAGACACTGGTTTTATCCCCTAAGAAGCGATAAAGGTCGTCCATACTGTCTTTTTGTTTTGTCGAAGTTCTAAGTACTTGATAGCCCAGGTCATCATAAGTTTGGAGTAATTGATCTAGACTTTCTTTGTTGCTTTCATCGATCAAATCAATTTTATTTAATAAAATAACCGGCGGAATTCCCGCAGTCTCTGCGGCAACTAGATAGCGGTCAATTAAGTTGGCATGGGCGAGGGGTTCAGCGGCGACAACCACGATAATGTGGTCAATATTGGCAGCGATAGGTTTTAGTCTGCCGTGCATATCCGGTCGGCAAAGGTCATTGTCTCTGTCCAGTCTGGCCACAACAACACCACCTTCTTGCTGGTTGGCGCGCCAAACGACTTTATCTCCTGTCACTAATTGACCAAGGTTTGCTCTTAGGTTGCAGCGGGTGGCTATGATGCTGTTATTTTCGTCTGTGCTCTCAACTTCCACTTGAGTGCCAAAATGAGAAAGAATAAGTCCTTCTGTTTCAGGGCCTAAATCAGAGGATAATAATGCTTCTTCTGCTTTGGTATTGCGCTTGCTGACTCGCTTACTGCGTTCAGCTTGAATTTTTTCAATGCGCCATGTTTGTTGTTTCGTGAGTTTTCTTTTAGACATTATCTCAAGTGGGTCCTTTATTTAGGCGCATAGAGTATAATGCCTAGCATTGAGAATAAAGGTTTGAATGAATCATGAGCTTAGATAAAGAGAATTTGATCTGGATAGATCTTGAAATGACGGGGTTAGACCCTGAAAAAAATACCATTATTGAAATTGCTACCATAGTGACTGACAAGCATTTAAACGTATTGTCTGAGGGGCCGAACTTGGCAATACACCAACCCTTAAGTGTCATGGACGCAATGGATGAGTGGTGTACAAGTCATCATGGTCAGTCAGGTTTAACTAAGCGAGTGTTAGAGACGCAAATGAGTATGTCTCAAGCAGAGTTGGAAACCATCCAGTTTTTAGAGAAATATGTGCCTAAAGGGGTGTCGCCAATTTGTGGTAATAGCGTAGGTCAGGACCGTCGTTTTCTTTACCGTTATATGCCTGCCTTAGAGGCTTACTTTCATTATCGCTATATTGATGTGAGTACAATTAAAGAGCTTGCTAAACGTTGGCAGCCAGAGGTGTTAGATGGCTTTTCCAAAAAAGGCTCTCATTTGGCGATGGATGATATAAAAGAATCTATTGCTGAATTAGCCTTTTATCGTGAACAATTCTTCAATTTTAATCATTAAGACTCACTTTTTTTAGGCATTGTTTTGCTAAATGATGCCTTTTAAATGTTAGCTGCCTATTGGCGGTGATTGCTTAGTTTGATGGTAAAAATTGCGACGACGCGCTAAAATCACAGGGCTCAAATCTTGGTTGTGATTAACTCACGGATTTATAAGGGTTGATTCTTCCTTCAAATCGATATCGATAGTTAAAATCACCTTTGTTAGATTACTTGCTGTCATATAAACGTCATAATTTTAACTTACTGTGACGAACTTACCTTTCTTTTTCAAGTCTTTGAATATGATGCCTGCCTAATATGTCATTGGTCACTGTTTAGGCCAAAAAGCATAAAGTGCGAAAACGTGAGTTGTCTGCTTGCTCCCCATGATTTAAGAAAGTGGTTTACCCCAAGAATATAGATATGTTTAAGCCGATTATTGTGTTGGCTTAAAGTGAGATGATGAAAAAACGAATAAGATAATAGATAAGAAAGAGGTCGAAATGACAAAAATAGAATTTGAACTGTTTGGTGAGGAGGCAATGGAAGCCTTTGGCGAACAGTTGGCAAAAACACTCATGAGCGTAAACCTGGTTCATTTGAATGGCAATCTTGGTATGGGTAAAACTACCTTGGTTAGAGGCTTGCTTAAGGGGGTAGGTTATGTGGGGCCAGTAAAAAGTCCGACTTATACCATAGTAGAGCCTTATGA
>NZ_CH672430.1:0-43300 GCF_000153025.1 Marinomonas sp. MED121 | reverse complement strand
AAAATATTTATCATTTTGATTTATATCGTGTGGCTGATCCTGAAGAGCTAGAGTTTATGGGGATCAGAGATTATTTTGAAAATGATAGTTTGTGTTTGATTGAATGGCCTGAAATGGGCCAAGGCTGCTTACCTCAAGTTGATGTGAATATTTATATTGATCTTGTGCGTGGTGGTAGAAAAGTCAGTATTGAAGCGATCAGTGATAAAGGGATTAATGCTCTAAAAAGTCTTGACCAAAAGCTGGCTGGCTAAGATAAAATTAGTTACTGCATTGAGATCGTGATAGGCAAGCGTTATAGTGTGCTCTTAACGCTTGCAGCTATCTGATATGTATGAAGAAACTCTATCAATTAACCTTTAATTTAGTTCTCACCTTTAGTCTTTTGTTTACTGTCAATGCATTTGGAGCGACAGTAAAAGACGTGCGTATAGCTCAAGAAAATGGCCTTACAAGGTTGATTTTTGACCTGTCTGAACCTGTTACTCACCGTTTGTTCCCCTTATCCAATCCTGATCGAGTCGTGCTTGACCTAAAAAGTGTTGAGCTTAGTGCGGCTTTGGAAAAGAAGTTAGCCAGCATTTCATCTGGTGTATTAAGACGTTTGCGTGCCGGTAAAAGAGAGGATGGTACGCGTTTTGTTATCGATTTAAGTCAAAAAGCTAAAGCTAAGAGCAGCGTGTTAGGGGCTAATGCTAAATATGGCCCTAGGGTAATGGTTGAATTAAGTTATGGAAAAACAGCCAAGCTAAGCGTGCCGGTTAAAACGACAAAAAATATCGCAAATATAAAACGCGACATTGTGATCGTTGTTGATGCTGGGCACGGTGGTAAAGATCCTGGCGCGTTGGGGCAGTATAAAGTAAGAGAAAAGGACATCGTGCTATCGATAGCAAAATCGCTTGCGAGCAAAATAAATGCGGTGGACGGCTTTAAAGCCGTTTTAACCCGTTCAAAAGATGTCTATTTGAAGCTAAGGCAACGTTCTAAGATTGCCCGAGACGCAAATGCGGATTTACTGGTGTCAATTCATGCGGATGCTTTTACCAATCCAAAGGCAAGAGGCGCTTCTGTATGGGCGCTTTCTTTAAGTGGTAAGACAAGTGAAATGGGTCGTTGGTTGGCACAACAAGAGCAGTCGGCCGAGTTGGTTGGTGGTATATCATTAGATGATAAAGATCAGCTGTTGGCTGAAGTGTTACTTGATATGTCAATGAACTCAAAAATTCAATTTAGTTTAGATATTGGTGACAAGGTCCTTAATCAAATGGATAAGGTTGCCCATATGCATAAAAACACAGTGCAGCAGGCGGGTTTTGTTGTGCTCAAATCCCCTGATATTCCCTCTATCTTAGTAGAAACTGGGTTTGTTTCTAATTCCACTGAAGCAAAAAATTTAGGCAGTGCAGGCTATAGAAAAAAATTAGCATCAGCCATGTCAAAGGGAATAGTTGAAGCATTTACAGCAACGCCACCAGAAGGGTCCTTATTGGCTTGGCGTCAGCAAAATAAAAACACGGCCACCTCTTATGTCGTGTCTAAGGGAGATACTTTATCGGAAATTGCCCGTAAAAACCGTATTTCCATTGCTGAGCTTAGAAAGGCAAATACCCTTAAAAATGATGTTATCTGGATAGGTCAAAAGCTTGTTATACCAGCAGGTTAATTTACAATGACGCTCATTTAGCTTGACATATATCTAGCTTGGTATTTGTGCTCTTTTAATTTAGGTAGTCGTTCTAAAAATTATGCAAAGAATAAATTTATTATCACCGCGTTTAGCCAACCAAATTGCCGCGGGTGAGGTGGTTGAGCGTCCCGCATCTGTGGTGAAAGAGTTGTTAGAGAATAGTTTGGATGCCGGAGCAACTCAGCTCGATGTTGAGGTTGAGCAGGGGGGCGTGAGGCAAATCAAGATTCGCGATAATGGCGCGGGTATTGTAAAAGATGATTTGCCCTTAGCCTTGAGTCGGCATGCGACCAGTAAAATCCATACTTTAGATGATTTGGAAGCGGTGCAGTCACTCGGCTTTCGTGGTGAGGCATTAGCCAGTATTAGTTCGGTTTCTCGTCTTTTGTTGACTTCAAAGGCCAAAGGAGAACAAGACGCTTGGCGAGTAGAGGCTGAAGGCAAAGATATGGGGGCCAATGTGAAGCCTGCTTCTCACCCAGAAGGTACTTGCATTGAGGTGCGTGATCTTTTCTTTAATACACCTGCTAGACGTAAATTTTTACGTACGGATAAAACCGAATTTAATCATCTAAGCGAAGTGGTTAAGCGTCTGGCATTAAGTCGATATGATGTGGCTTTTAGATTAAGTCATGATGGTAAGCAGGTGTATGACTTAAGGGCTGTTACTGATCAAATGCATGCTGAGCATCGGCTGGCGACTTTGTTGGGTAAGAGCTTTGTACAAAATGCATTGGCAATTGATGTTGAAGCTGCTGGGTTAAGGCTTTGGGGTTGGATAGGTCTGCCGACCTTCTCGCGCTCACAGGCTGATCTGCAATACTTTTTTGTAAATGGGCGTGTTGTTAAAGATAAATTGGTGGCCCATGCTGTGCGTCAAGCTTACCGAGATGTTCTATATAACGGCAGGCATCCTACCTTTGTTTTATATCTTGAGTTAGATCCTGCGACAGTTGATGTGAACGTGCATCCGACTAAGCATGAGGTGAGATTTCGAGATGGTCGTTTGGTGCATGATTTCCTCTTCAGTAAAATTCATAAAGTGCTTGCTGATGTGCGCCCGGAAGCGACGGCTGAGCTTGATGTGGTTGATAATGCTGCAGTAAGTCAATCTATTACTCAGCAAGATAGCTTGACCTTGTCTAATCGATCGCCAATGACACCAGGTGCTATGGGTGATGTTTCATGGATGAGTGCAGCAAGCTCGGCCCCAGTCACTTCTGGGCAGGTGTCTGGGCAAATGGGTGTGATGTCTCAAATGGCAGACTTTGCCCATCAAGTAACCTCCTCAGATGTGCCTGTATCAAATGTTAATCCCCTAACGGGTGAGGTCATAGAGCGGGCGCCAATGTACAAAGATGGGGTGGCTGAGGCCGAAAGGTCTGGAATGCCACCGCTGGGTTTTGCAATTGCTCAATTGCATGGCATTTATATTCTTTCAGAAAATCAACACGGGCTTATTGTGGTTGATATGCATGCGGCTCATGAGCGTATTTTATATGAAAAAATGAAGAATGCTTTTTATGCTAAACAGATTGTTTCTCAGCCTTTATTAGTCCCTATTAATATTAGCGTTGCGCAAAGTGAAGCGGACTTAGTCGAAGAGGCGGATGAGGTGTTTAGCTCGTTTGGTTTAAGGGTTGAGCGCTCTGGGCCGGAAAGCATTATGGTTAGAGAGGTGCCTGTTATCTTGAGTCAAGGGCACGTGGAGAACTTGGTTCGTGATGTTGTAAGTGACCTTATTATGCATGGTACGACCGATATTCTTGAGGCGAGATCTAATGAATTAATGGCGACTATGGCCTGTCATGGCTCTGTGAGGGCAAATAGAAAGCTGACCATTGCAGAAATGAATAGTTTGCTGAGGGATATGGAAATTACAGAAAGAAGTGGGCAATGTAATCATGGTCGTCCGACTTGGACTCAAATGACAATGTCAGAGTTGGATAAGCTCTTTTTGAGGGGGCGTTAATTGTGTTAAACGAGAAGCCTCAGGTGGTCTGTTTGATGGGGCCAACTGCCGCGGGGAAAACCAATCTAGCCATCGAAATGGCTGAAAAACATGGTTATGAAATTGTGAGTGTTGATTCTGCTTTGATTTATCGTGGTATGGATATTGGGACGGCTAAGCCTGATTTAGAGATGCAAAAACGAGCCCCTCATCGATTGATTGATATTAAAGAGCCGACAGAAGTGTATTCTGCTGCTGATTTTGTGAGTGATGCCAAAAATGAAATCGAAGCCATCTTAAAGCGTGGTAATAAGCCGTTATTGGTTGGTGGTACCATGATGTATTTTAATGCCCTAATCAAAGGGTTGGCAAAAATGCCTCAAGCCAATCCAGAGGTACGAAAAGACATTGAAAAAGAGGCGGCAGAGTTTGGCTGGTCTCATTTGCATCAAGAGCTTGAGCGTCTCGATCCAGAATCTGCAAAGCGAATACACCCTAATGATCCACAGCGACTACAGCGTGCGATTGAGGTTTGTCGATTGTCAGGGCGATCTATGACAGACCTATGGGCTGAGCAGCAGCAAAGTGCAGGGGATTATCAGTTTGCTAGTATAGCGGTTATGCCTGAAGAGCGATCTGTGTTGCACGATCGTATTCAGCAGCGTTTTGATATTATGATGGAGCAAGGTTTCCTGGCGGAAGTGGAAGCCTTGTATGCAAGAGGTGATTTAAATGTGGATATGCCTTCGGTGCGATGTGTCGGTTATCGACAAATTTGGGCCTATCTTGCGGGCGAATGTGATCTAGATGAGGCGATTTATCGCGGGGTTGTTGCAACGAGGCAATTGGCCAAAAGGCAGGTGACTTGGTTAAGAAGTTGGGAGAATCTTCAAGTTTTTGACACTTTTGACAAAGATCTTTTGTCCAAGGCCTTGAAATCCCTTTGAAGCAGGATTATATAGGGTAAACAAGAAAGAAATAATGTACTATCTACAATATTGTTTTAATGAGATTTAATTTGAATCTCAAGTCAATTTTTTAAGGAGATGACAATGTCAAAAGGGCAATCACTACAAGACCCTTATTTAAACGTTTTACGCAAAGAGAGAGTACCTGTTTCTATCTTTTTGGTTAACGGTATTAAGTTGCAAGGGCAAATTGAATCATTTGATCAGTTTGTAATTTTGCTGAAGAACACAGTAAGTCAAATGGTGTATAAGCATGCGATTTCGACTGTTGTTCCTTCTCGTACGATCCGTATACCATCTCCTGATCAGCCAGAAGATGCTGCTGAATAGTTTGTCTATTACTAAGGCAAACTGAGGTAATTAAATTTGTTTTTTGAACGTCCTGAAAGTGGCGATGTTTCTGTTTTAGTTCATATTGAATTTCACAATGGTGAGATTCAATATGGCCCAGAAGAGTTTGTAGAGCTTGCAACCTCAGCTGGTATCGCTCCTGTCGCAGTGGTTACTGGCTCTCGCCAAAAACCCGACCCTAAATATTTTATTGGTAAAGGCAAGCTTGATGAAGTGCGCGAAATTGTTGAAAAAGAAGAGGCGCAAGTCGTTCTTTTTGATCATGCGCTTTCTCCTTCCCAAGAAAGAAATTTAGAAGAAGCTTTGCAATGTCGTGTTCTAGATCGTACTGGACTGATATTGGATATTTTTGCTCAGCGTGCGCGAACCCATGAAGGTAAGTTGCAAGTTGAGTTGGCGCAATTACAGCATATGGCAACCCGTCTTGTAAGAGGTTGGACTCACCTTGAAAGACAAAAAGGTGGTATTGGTGTTCGTGGTGGCCCAGGTGAGACTCAGCTAGAAAGTGATAGGCGTCAACTTCGTGAACGAATTACATCTATTCAAAAACGATTAGATAAAGTAAGTTCCCAACGAGACCAAAACCGCCGTTCACGTGATAGATCTGCAGTGCCAACTGTGTCATTGGTGGGTTACACCAATGCGGGCAAATCAACCCTGTTTAACTTTATTACTGGGGCTGAGGTGTTTGCTGCCGACCAATTATTTGCCACATTGGATCCAACGTTACGCCGTTTGGATTTGGCGCAAGTAGGTGCGGTTGTTTTGGCTGATACTGTGGGCTTTATTCGCCAATTACCCCACAAACTGATTAAAGCATTTCAGGCGACTTTGAAAGAGTCTTCTGAAGCGGATCTGCTTTTACATGTTGTTGATGCAAGTGACATTAATCGTGATGAAAATGTCGGGCATGTGAATGCAGTGTTAAAAGAAATTGATGCTGATGAAATTCCTACCTTGTTGGTCTTTAATAAGATTGATGATTTGGCAGATGTTGAGCCAAGGATTGATCGTAATGAAGATGGTATGCCGTATCGAGTTTGGATTTCTGCCAAGCAGGGTACTGGAATTGACTTGTTGCGCCAAGCGATTGCTGAAGTGTTAGCAATTGATGTTATTCGAGAAACCTTGGTGTTACCTGCTAGTGCTGGGCGCCTTAGGGCAATGTTATTTGATCAGGGTGCCGTTTTATCAGAGACCTATGATGAAGCTGGTTCCTCTGTGTTAAAAATTTGCATACCCAAAAGTGATTATTTGACTATTTTAGCGAACGCCGGTGTTAAGCCTGAAAGTGGTTTGTCTGCATTTATGCAAGACAGGCAAGAGCTTGACCCTTGGCTTTTAGATTAATTTTATTAGTGGAGATCTAGTATGGCCTGGAATGAACCGGGTAATAACGACAATGACCCATGGAATCCAGATAAGAACAAGAATTCTGGAAATGGTCGACCTGATGATAATGGTCAAGGTGATAATGACCCTTGGGGCCGTAAAGGTCGTAATGACCAAGGGCCACCAGACCTTGATGAAGCTTTCCGTAAGCTGATGGACATGATAGGTGTCAAAGGCAATAAGGGTGGCTCAGGCGGCCCTAGTGGTGGCGGTCTTGGCGGTAAGATGAGTGGTGGTTTGCTTGCTGTCGGTGTTGTTGCTGTTACTGCGCTTTGGGCGGCCTCTGGTGTTTATCAGGTGGATCAGCAGGAACGTGGTGTTGTTTTGCGCCTTGGTAAGTACCATGAAACGGTAATGCCTGGACTGCATTGGAATCCACCTCTAATTGATAGTGTGCAATCTGAGAATGTGACCAAAGTACGTTCACATGACCACAAAGCGCTTATGTTGACCGAAGATGAGGCGATCGTAGAGGTTGGTTTATCGGTTCAATATTTAGTGCAAAATCCTAAAGATTTCTTGCTGAATGTTCGTGACCCTGAAAGTAGCTTGTCGCAAGCGACAGAAAGTGCCTTGCGTCATGTGGTAGGTAGCTCTGAAATGGATCAGATCTTGACAGAAGGTCGTGAGCTTTTAGCTCAGGATGTTAAGACAAGGTTGCAAAGATACATTGACGACTATGGTACAGGCTTGTTGATTTCCCAGGTGAACGTGGAAAATGTACAGGCGCCACAACAGGTGCAGGCTGCATTTGATGATGTTATCAAGGCGAAAGAGGATGAACAGCGTGTTCGTAACGAAGCAGAGTCTTATGCTAATGGTGTGATACCTGAGGCTCGTGGTCGTGCACAACGTATTCGAGAAGAAGCTGAAGCTTATCGCTCTGAAGTTGTTGCCAGGGCGGAAGGTCAGGCGGATCGTTTTGATCGTTTGTATCAAGAGTATGTTAAAGCGCCTGAAGTAACGCGTCGTCGTTTGTATATTGAAACTGTGGAAGATGTTTACGGTAATGCAAACAAAGTCGTTGTTGATGTTGAGGGTGGAAATAACATGATGTATCTACCGCTTGACAAAATAGTGTCTGAACGCAAAACAACAGCTTCGGGTGTTGCTAGCTATGATACAGCCAATATCAGTGACTTAACTGATCAGGTTTTAGATGAGATCAGAAAACGTCAAGGTGTAACACGTAGAGAGGGCCGCAACTAATGAAAGGTATATCATTTGTCGCTTTATTTGTGGTGGTGTTGGGTGTTTTTGCAGCATCTCAGACGCTTTATGTTGTTAATGAAACTGAGCGTGCGGTTGTATTGAAGTTTGGTGAAATCGTTGATAACGATGTTGAGCCGGGTATTCACTTTAGAATACCTATTATGAACGAGATCAAAAAGTTCGATGCGCGTATTTTGACTTTAGATTCAAGACCTCAGCGTTATTTAACACTAGAGAAGAAAGCTGTAATTGTTGATTCTTATGTGAAATGGCGTATCGAGTCTGTTGATAAGTTCTATACCGCAACTTCCGGTGATGAGATTAATGCCAATCGTGTCTTGACGTCATTAGTCGATACAGGTCTTCGTAATCAGTTTGGTGAGCGTACCATGCACGAAGTTGTATCTGGTCAACGTGATAGTTTGATGACTGAATTGCGTGATAATTTGAATGAAGTTGCTAAAGCGCAATTAGGTATCACTGTGATTGATATTCGTGTTAAACGAATTGATCTTCCGCCAGATGTTTCTGAGTCGGTGTACCAGCGTATGCGTACTGAGCGTGAGCGAGAAGCTCGTGAGCATAGATCGAAAGGTCTTGAGCTTGCAGAAGGTATTCGAGCTGATGCTGATAGACAAAAAGTCGTATTAGAGGCTGAAGCATTTCGTGAGTCTGAGATGATTCGAGGTGATGGTGATGCAACAGCTGCATCTGTCTACTCTAATGTTTATACTCAAGATCCTGAGTTTTATGAGTTCTACCGAAGCCTTCAGGCTTATCGTGAAAGCTTAGGTAATCAAGGAGATGTGTTTGTCTTGAAGCCAGATAGTGAATTCTTTAAATATCTGAATCAGGCAGAACAATAAAAGTGGTGTTTTAATACTGAGTTTCCTGTTTGAGGGTCTGTTTGTTCAAATGGGAAACATGGTATGATTACAAAAACCGGGCTCGACCCGGTTTTTTAATGGTTGTAATAAAGAGAATCTATGCAGGAATTGTTGCAGTCGCTACTCGTAGGAGCCAGTTTGTTATTGATCGCTGAAGGTGTGTTACCTTTTTTAGCACCAAATGTGTGGCGAGAAATAATGGCAAAAGCAATCGCTAGTTCAGATTTGAATCTACGTATTTTGGGTGCTGTTAGTATGTTTCTTGGTTTAGTGATGCTTTATTTTATCCGTAGCTAAGAGGAATTATGTTAATGACAGACCGTTGGTTGCTTCCTGAGGGAGTTGATGAGGCTCTTCCAGAACAGGCTGAGAAAATTGAACAGCTTAGAAGAGTGCTACTTAATCTTCATGGTCGTTGGGGATATGACTTAGTAATCCCTCCTTTACTTGAATACCTTGACTCATTATTAACAGGTGCTGGCTCAGATTTGGAGCTGGAAACCTTTAAAGTGATTGATCAATTGTCTGGTCGATTAATGGGTATACGCGCTGACTTTACATCACAAGTTGCACGTATTGATGCTCGCTGTATTAAAGAGCAGGGCGTTCAGCGCTTAAGTTACTGTGGTAGTGTGCTTAGAACTATTCCGGCAGGTCTTGATGGAAGCCGCAGCCCAATTCAAATGGGGGCTGAGTTGTATGGGCATGGTGGCGTTGAGAGTGATATAGAAATTTTATCTTTAATGCTGGAAACGCTTGAGGTTGCTGGCATTAAATCCCCTGTTTTAGATTTGGGGCATGTTGATATTGTGCGTGGCGTGATCGAAGCCAGCTCAATTAATGAGGGTGACAAAGAAACGCTCGCTGACTTTTATCGCTCTAAGGCATTGCCTGAGTTGGAGTCATTTGTTAGCTCATTGTCTATTTCTGAACAGCAAAAGGCCTGGTTGATTGCCTTGCCTAGGCTTTGTGGTGGCGAAAAAGTATTAGCCGAAGCTCAGGCGATTTTTGCAGGTGCAGGCAAAAAAATTGAAGATGCCCTTGCAAGTCTTGTTGCTATAAAAACACAGGTGCAGGCACGTTTTCCTAATGTGGGATTACATTTTGATTTAAGTGACTTGGTATCTTATAGCTATCATACAGGGTTGGTTTTTGCAGCCTATGTGCCAGGTTTTGGTAATGCAATTGCCAGAGGTGGTCGCTATAACAATATAGGCGAAGTCTTTGGTCGTTCGCGTCCAGCGACGGGTTTTAGTACAGATTTAAAAACCTTGGTGTCGCTTGCGGATATCAAGGTTGAAAAAGCGAAAAGAGTCTTGGTGCCAGTGGCGACAGATGTGTCTTTATGGCAGGCAATACAAGCTTTACGTGCGCAAAATTATCAAGTAGTTGAGCAGCTAACCGAATTGGATAGCCAGGTCGATTATGATTATACCTTGGCTCAAATCCAGGGTGAATGGCAGCTAGTGGCTGCGACTAAATAACACTTTTTGTTGAACTATCTATATGAGACCTGAAATTATGGGTAAAAACGTAGTAATTCTAGGCACCCAATGGGGTGATGAAGGTAAAGGGAAGGTTGTAGACCTACTTACTGAAGATGTGGCAGCGGTTGTTCGCTTTCAAGGTGGACATAATGCGGGTCATACCCTAGTTATCGACGGAAAGAAAACCGTACTTCATTTGATTCCATCGGGCATTTTGCGTGATGGTGTTCAGTGTGTGATTGGTAACGGCGTAGTTTTGTCACCAGCAGCATTGTTGAAAGAAGTGAAAGAGTTGGAAGAGCAATCTATTCCAGCGGTTGAGCGTTTAAAGATCAGTGAAGCTTGCCCTCTCATTTTGTCTTACCATATTGCTATGGACCAAGCCCGTGAAGTGGCTAAAGGTGCTAAGAAAATTGGTACTACAGGTCGTGGTATTGGGCCGGCTTATGAAGATAAGGTCGCACGTCGTGCTATTCGTGTAGCTGACTTGCTAGATAGCGAGCGTTTTGCTGAGAAGCTAAAAGAGGTTCTAGATTACTATAACTTTGTTTTAGTTAACTATTACAAAGCTGACGAGATCTCATTTGATGAGGTTTATGAAGAAGGTCTGAAAATGGCTGAATTCTTACGTCCAATGGTCGCTGATACCATTTCTTTGCTGCATGATTTACGCCGTTCAGGTGCGAATATCATGTTTGAAGGTGCGCAAGGTTCCCTGCTTGATATCGATCATGGTACCTATCCTTACGTGACGTCTTCTAATACGACTGCTGGCGGTGCGCCTGCTGGTACTGGTTTTGGTCCTTTGTATTTGGATTATGTCCTGGGGATTACTAAAGCCTATACGACACGTGTTGGTTCAGGTCCTTTCCCGACAGAGCTTTTCTGTGATGATGGTGCAAGATTAGCTGAGCGTGGTCATGAGTTCGGTGCAACAACAGGTCGTGCGCGTCGTTGCGGTTGGTTCGATGCAGTTGCTTTGCGTCATGCGGTGCAAATTAACTCAGTGTCTGGTATTTGCTTAACAAAACTTGATGTCTTGGATGGATCTGAAACTATCAAGGTGTGTGTTTCCTATGCTGATGAAAATGGGCAAGCGGTTGCAGGCTCCTTGGTTGATAGCGAAGGTTATGAAAAGGCTAAACCTGTTTATGTTGAGTTACCGGGTTGGTCTGAGTCAACGGTAGGTGCGCCTGACTTTGATTCGTTACCAGCTAATGCTCAAGCTTATATTCGCTTTGTTGAAGAGCAGGTGGGTGTGCCAATTGATATCATTTCAACTGGTCCTGATCGTAAAGAAACAATAGTTTTACGTGACCCATTCAAAGCTTAACTTAAACTTAAGTTAAGCTTAATGATAAAAAAGCCGACTTGTCGGCTTTTTTATTGCCTAAAATTTATTGGGTTGGATTGTAAATAAATTGAAAATGCCACAGGTATTATGCAACTGGTGAGGTAAAATTTTGTCACTGTTAATAAGCTGTAAATGGCAGCGTTAAATGTTTGAGTAAATTGTGGGGTGGTAAATGGTTAAGCTTCTATTGGCGGATGATGATGCGCGTCTTTCGGACCTAATTAAAGAGTACTTTTCAGGGGAAGGTTATGAGGTGTTGCATGCGTGGAATGGAGTTGAAGCCTTAGATTTACTGGTTAAACAATCTCCAGATTTAGTTATTTTAGATGTCATGATGCCAGAGTTAGATGGCTTTGAGACGCTTAAGTTGATCCGTGCCAAATCCAAAGTACCAGTCATTATGCTGACTGCGAAAGGGGATGATATAGATCGTATTTTAGGGCTAGAAATGGGGGCTGATGATTATTTGTCAAAACCTTTTAACCCAAGAGAATTGTTGGCAAGAATCAAAGCAATTTTGCGTCGAGCTGCCAATGATAAAGAAGAAGATTTGGCCACCGATTTAGTGTCTGGTAATTTGCTGCTGCAAAGAAAAGATAGAAGCGTTTATTTAGAGGGGGAGCTAATTGAATTAACAACCTCTGAGTATACTTTGCTTGAGTGTATGTTGAGCTTGCCAGGTCAAGTGTTGACTAAGCAAGAGTTATCCGAAA
Organism: Marinomonas sp. MED121; assembly: GCF_000153025.1. Classification (GTDB taxonomy): domain Bacteria; phylum Pseudomonadota; class Gammaproteobacteria; order Pseudomonadales; family Marinomonadaceae; genus Marinomonas. Next base: position 31,295 of record NZ_CH672430.1, on the reverse strand, counting down.
AGGCTTTGGGTAGGAAGTTAACTATGTATGATCGTAGTTTAGATATGCACATTAGTAATTTGCGCAAAAAAGTGGGCACCTTAATCAATGGTGAGCCGAGAATTAAAACCGTGCGCGGTGTTGGCTATATTTTTGTTGATCAAGAAATGCGTAAGTAAGCGAAATGCGCAGTACTTTTCTAAAAGTATTTTTGGTGATTTTGCTTTCAAACTTGTTAGTGGTGACCTTAGGGGCCGGCATTATCAAGTTAACTCAAAAGCGTGGCGATTTGTCTCATCAGGAGTTAAGTGATACGGGGGAGCTGTTGGTCTCTCAGTATGAATCGTCAGGTATGCGCTTATTGAGGCGTTCAGCTGAAATGCAGGAGCAAAAGTTGAATGGTCGTTTGTTTTTGTATGAAGAGAATGGACGAGCTTTATTGTTACCTTTGCCTAAAGACTTTGGGATGGATGAGTTGATGGAAGATGATATGGGTGAGTTATCATCTTATCCCGCCTCTGACTTTCATCGTAGTCAGTTTGCGCAAATTCGTAGTGAGTCTGACCGTGGTTATATGCTTATCTTTAGGCCTAATGAAGATATGCGACCTCCTAATGCAAATATTCTAATGGTTATGTCCTTATTTGGTCTTCTATTTTCCAGTGCAGTATTGGCGTATTGGTTGTTGGGCCCGTTAGTCAGTTTGCAAAAAATGGCTCGCGCCTTTGGTCAGGGAAATATGGATGCGAGACTGGATTATAAATTAGCAGAAAGATCTGACGCTATTGGTAAGCTGGCTCTGGAATTCAATGAAATGGCGTCTCGAGTGGAAGGGGTGCTGATGTCGAAAGAGCGCCTGATGCGAGATGTGTCCCATGAGCTAAGAACGCCTTTGGCTCGTATTGAAGTGGCGTTAGTGCTCGCTGAGGATAGGCATGGAGATGCATCCCAATTTAATTATTTAGATCGAATACGAAATGAGCTGCATGAGCTTGATGCCTTGATCGGTAATGTGCTGCTGCTTAGTCGGCTTGAAGAAGAAGCGTTAGTGAAGCAGGAGGTTGATGTTGCTGCGTGGATATCTTCGATTGTGGATGATGTCGTATTTGAATCTCAGTTGAAGAATATTGAGATTGTGCAAACAGGATCCCTGTCTTGTAAGTTACTGATTGATCCTGTGCAGCTTAGGCATGCATTGGAAAATGTGTTGCGTAATGCCTGCTTTTATTCAGGTGAAGGTTCAATTGTGACTGTGTCTATTTCGGAGCGAGGTTCAAATGCCATTATTCTGGTTCGAGATACGGGTGTTGGTGTTGATGAGGTTAAACTTGAGAAGATCTTTCATCCATTTTATCGCTCTTCAGAAGCGCGAGAGGCGAACAGTGGCGGATTTGGTGTGGGCTTAACCATTGCTCAGCGTATTTTGGCGGCGCATCATGGTGATATTAGTGCTAGAAATCATGAGTTGGGTGGCCTTGAGGTGTGCTTAAGTTTGCCAATTGATTAGTTTTTAATCTCATTTCGTTTTGAAATGCTTAAATTTTAATGATTAATATTTTTGTGGTGTAAATTTCATTTAGATGAGCATGTTTTCCTTGTTATTTTCTATTCCTGTCAGTATTATGCGCGTCGCAAGTTGGTCAGGCAGTCGCTGTAATGCTGTTTCAGTGTTATGGAGGAAAGTCCGGGCTTCGCAGGGTAAGGTGCCAGGTAACGCCTGGGGGGCGCGAGTCTACGGAAAGTGCAGCAGAAAAAATACCGCCTAAGCAGTTTACTGCCGGTAAGGTTGAAATGGTGCGGTAAGAGCGCACCGCGCATCTGGTAACAGTATGTGGCAAGGTAAACCCCACCTGAAGCAAGACCAAATAGGAATCCATTGGCGTGACCCGCGCTGGATTCGGGTAGGTCGCTAGAGGCATGTAGCGATACATGTTCGAGAGGAATGACTGTCCACGACAGAACCCGGCTTATCGACCAACTTGCAATTTTCCTTTCTCATTTCTAAATCTCTTTTTCTTGTGTTATCCAATTATCAAAACACCATTTGTACACTTTTGTTGTTCATTTTTATTTCTGAGGCCTACTTTTGCCGCTTTTTGCGTGTGAAGAGACTTTTTTGTCGCTTTTTTTGTAATTTATACACAATAAATCATATTTATTTTTTAAAAAGTGTTAAATTGTGGGTAATAGTGTCGATAAGTGGGTATGGGTGTGTTTCGTGGGATTCATCAAGTCAGTGTAGATGCGAAGGGGAGAATGTCTCTACCTACACGCCTGCGTGATGAGTTGCTGCAATATGAAGAGCCGAGTGTGGTGGTAACTATTGATCCCTCTGCTCGATGTTTGCTCATGTACCCATTGCCTGAATGGGAGCTGATACAGGCAAAGCTAGATAAGCTGCCAAGTTTTCAGCCTCAGGCAAGAAGGCTGCAGCGTCTGCTGGTCGGACATGCAACAGATTTAGAAATAGATAAGGCGGGGCGAATTTTATTGCCTGCGCCTTTGAGAGACTTTGCTCATTTAGATAAAAAAGCGGCGCTTTTAGGGCAAGGTAAGAAAATTGAAATTTGGAGCCAGACCGAGTGGGAGGCCCAAAGAGATGAATATTTGGCGCTTGATGAGCAAGAGCCTATGACATTAGAGAATTTAACGGATATATCATTATGACAGAGTCTATCCCTGTACATATCAGTGTGATGCTTAACGAATCAGTAGAGGATTTAATTACTGATCCAAATGGTAATTACATTGATGGCACATTTGGCCGTGGCGGGCACTCTCGTCTAGTGTTGCAAAAGTTAGAAAATGGCAAGCTATTGGGCTTTGATAAAGACCCTGTCGCCATTGAGTATGGAAAGGCTTTAGAAGGGGAAGATGCACGCTTTCAAATCGTGCAGGACTCTTTTGCTTCTATGGATCAGTATATTGCCAGCCATCTTGATGAAAGTGGCAAGCTAGATGGTGTTTTGATGGACCTTGGTGTGTCCTCTCCGCAGCTAGATGACGCCGAGCGTGGTTTTAGTTTTATGAATGATGGCCCGCTAGATATGCGAATGAATCCTGGTGTTGGTCTAAGTGCTGCTCAGTGGATTGCTCAAGCCAAAGAGAAAGAAATTGCTGATGTGATGTATCAGTATGGTGAAGAGCGTTTTTCTCGTCGTATTGCAAAAGCGATTTGTGAGTATCGTGCTCATACAGAGATTTTAACAACGTTACAGCTGGCTAATATCGTGAAGGATGCGAATCCGGCTTGGGAAAAAGGCAAAAACCCAGCGACACGTGCTTTTCAGGGGATTCGCATTTTTATTAACAATGAATTAGGTGACCTTGAAACTGGACTTGAATCTGCGGCTAATGCATTGAAAGTCGGCGGTCGTCTTGTGGTCATTAGCTTTCATTCTTTAGAAGACCGTATTGTTAAGCGGTTTATGAAAACCATGTCTAAAGGGCCAGATTTACCAAGACATTTACCCATTCGTAATACTGAATTATCGATCAAGTTCAAAACCATAGGTAAAGCGATTAAGCCATCAAAGCAAGAAGTTGACGATAATGTTCGTTCTCGTAGTGCTGTAATGCGTGTTTTAGAGCGTGTAAGTGACTAGATCTATTTCTCCTTTAGTAATCTTGTTCTGGCTTTTATTGGTTGGCGTTATTGCTGTGGGATTAGTGGTTCAAGTGTATCAATTTAGAAAAGAATTCTCATATTTACAGTCACTTAAGCGTGATGAAGTGAATTATGAAGTGGTGTGGGGGCAGCTTTTGTTAGAGCAAAGCGCCCTTACTCAACCCAGTCGATTAGAGCAGGCCGCAGTGAAGGAACTAAATATGCATGCCCCGGATGCAACTGAGATGGTTATTGTGAAACCATGAGTGTGTTGAATCAGTTTTTAAAGCCCGCTCAGTGGCGTTTTTATTTTGTGTACGCTATAGCCATTATGCTATTCGGTGTCATCGCTGGCCGTTTGTTTTATTTGACAGTGGTTGAAAAAGATTTCCTGCAAAACCAAGGTGAAATTAGAGCGGTAAGAACAGAGATAATTCCTGCCACTCGAGGCATGATTTTAGACCGTCGTGGAGAACCCTTGGCGGTCAGTACACCAACTTGGACGCTTGTTGCTAACCCTAAGCGTTTGTGGGCAATGCCTGTTGATGAAGAGAAAGGGACTGGGCCTAAAGCTGAAATTGCTCGCCTCGCAAAAGTCTTGGGCGAGGGACGTGCTTCGTTAACGAAACGTTTTGAGCAAAAGCGTAATAGCTCGTTTATGTATTTAAAGAGGCAAATTCCTCCTCATATTGCTGAAGATATCATGCAGGCAAAAGTGGTGGGAGTGAGTCGTACCAAAGAGTATAAGCGTTTTTACCCGGCAGGTGAGGTTGCCTCTCATGTCGTTGGCTTTACTGGTATTGATGATCAGGGCCAAGAAGGGTTGGAGCTATCTTACGAGAAAGCGCTGGAAGGTGAGCCTGGAAAAAGACAGTATGTAAAAGATTTGACAGGGAATATTATTCGTCAAATTGGGCAAGAAACCCATGCCGAACCTGGTCAAAATATTGAGCTGAGTCTTGATCTTAGATTGCAATATCTGGCTTATAGAGAATTAAAAGCGGCGGTGACTGAACACAGAGCGACATCAGCGTCTGCCGTCATTTTAGATGTTAAAACAGGTGAAGTTTTAGCCATGGTAAATCAGCCTTCTTATAACCCTAATGACAGATCAAAATTAAATTATGATGAGATGCGGAATCGTGCCGTCATAGATTTATTTGAGCCAGGGTCAACCATGAAGCCATTTACATTAAGTGCGGCATTGGGAAGTGGGCAATATACCACTGAATCTAAAATTGATACATCGCCTGGCTATATTCGCTTTGGTCGTCAAACGATTCGAGATTTAGGTAATTACGGTAAAATAGATCTAGAAACCTTGTTGGTGAAGTCGAGTAATGTGGCCACCTCTAAAATCGCATTATCTTTGCCACAAGATGCCGTTTGGAATTTATATTATCAACTGGGGATAGGCTCGCCGGTAGATATTGGTTTTCCGGGTGAGTCATCTGGCTCTTTACCGACCCATCCAAAGTGGCATCCTGCAGAGATCGCAACTCTGTCTTATGGTTATGGTTTGTCTGTTTCTACGCTTCAGCTTGCCCATGCTTATGCCACATTAGGAAATAGGGGGTATAAAGTCCCTGTTACCATGTTTAAGCAAGATGTGATGCCCGAAGGTGAGCAGGTGATTCCTTCTGGCGTGGCGAAAGATGTATTGAAAATGATGCGCTCTGTCGTGGATAAGTCTGCAAAGGCGGCAAAAGTGCCGGGTTATGTGGTTGCTGGTAAAACAGGTACGGTACACAAGGTGGGGACCAAGGGATATGAGTATGATCAGTACATATCTTTATTCGCTGGTGTTGCGCCTGCGACCAATCCAAGGTTAGCCATGGTTGTTATGGTAAATGATCCTAAAGGTCGAGAATATTATGGTAGTGAAGTGTCTGCCCCAGTATTCTCCCGCGTAATGGATGGTGCTATGACGATTTTAAATGTGTCGCCGGATCTGCCAGAAGGTTTGAGAGAGGTTCGGCTCGGTAAAAAAGTTCCTTATAGAGTGGTGCTAAAATAGTGTCTATTTTTTCCACACCAATAAAGTCTCACCTGGTTGAGGCTTTTTTTGGTTTAAAGACGGGCCAACTGTCTTCATTTGATGAGTTTGAGTATCTAGCAACAGACAGTCGTAATCTGTCCAAATCCACACTTTTCTTTGCCTTGCCTGGGGTGAGTTCAAATGGCTGGGATTACCTCGCTTCCATTGCTGCTCAAGGTTGTCGTGTTGTCGTCGTGCCTGAAGTTGTTAAACTTGATGAAACGCTCGATTTAGCTGTCATTAGGGTGCCAGATACGCTAATGAGTATGACGGCTTTTATCACTAAATTTGCTTTGCCTTATCCATCATCAATTTGTGCCGTAACGGGTACAAATGGTAAGTCGTCAATCAGTTATTATAGTGCTCAAATTGCCAAGGCGATAAATTTATCATCGGCTATTGTGGGTACTTTTGGTGTCGGCTTACTGGATGATTTAAAACCTTCAGAGCAAACTACGCCAGACCTTTTATCTATGCACACCTTGGCAATAACGTTTGCTTCTCAGGGGGTTGAGCATATGACCTTTGAGGCCTCATCTCACGCTTTGGATCAAGGTAGAATTGAAGGCCTACCTATTGAAACGGCAATATACTCTAACTTAAGCCGTGATCATTTGGATTATCATGGTTCTATGGCTGCCTATGCAGAGGCAAAGGCAAAGTTGTTCCGTTTTCCGCAATTAAAACGCGCTGTGATATGTATTGATGATGAGTATTCAGACATCATGCTCGATGCTGCTGCTTGTCCTGTTTATAGCTATAGCTTACAGCATGAGAATGCTGACTTTTTTGCCTCTAATCTAAATTATCTTACTGACCGTGTTGAATTTGATCTGAAGGTTTTAGGTAAGTCTTACTCTGTCTCTTTGCCTTTGCTTGGTGAGTTTAATGTGGCAAACGCCATAGCCGCTTTGGCAGCTCACTGGGATCAAGTGGAGGATAAAGCGCAATTAATTTCGGCATTGTCTTTACTGTCAGGGGCGCCTGGCAGAATGCAAATGGTTAATTTGCAATCTGCCCCTTTAGTGGTCATTGATTATGCTCATACACCCAGTGCGATTGAGGTGGCATTAAAAGCGTTAAGGTTGCATAACAAGGGTCGCTTAACCTGTATTTATGGTTGTGGTGGTGATAGAGATAGGGGGAAAAGGCCCTTAATGACTGAAGCCGCTTTAGCTTACTCAGATATTGCTTGCTTAACATCGGATAATCCAAGAACTGAATCTGTTGCTCAAATTCTGGATGACGCTTTGATAATGCTTGAAAATAAAGACGCCTTGGTTGAGCAAGGTAGTCTACATATTTTACCCGATAGACGAGCGGCTATTTTTGATGTGATTGCGAAGGCTCAATCTGATGATGTGATATTAATTGCGGGTAAAGGGCATGAAAACTATCAAGATATTGATGGTGTAAAACATCATTTTGATGATGCCGAAGTTGCTTTGGAGGCGTTGACACTATGTTGGTCGAATTAAAACTAAGTGAGATTGCAAGCATTTGTAATGGCTCATTGCTAGGTGAAGACAGACTAGTTTACTCGGTTAAAACTGATACGAGATTGTCCCTACAGGGCTCGCTCTATCTGGCCATTAAAGGTGACAGTTTTGATGGTCATGCTTATTTAGAAACGGCGTTGAAAAATGGTGCTTTAGCCGTGTTGTCTCAACAAGATAGTCAGGTGAGACCCCTTGTGTTAGTTGACGATACGCGGCAAGCTTATGCCGATATAGCGCATTATCTAAGACAGTTATTCTCAGGAAAGTTGGTTGCTATTACTGGTAGTAATGGTAAGACGACCATCAAGGAATGGTTGTCCCAATGTTTGGCAGAGCGCGTTAAGGTGTTGAAAACAGAAAAGAATAACAATAACCAGATTGGTGTACCTCTTACTCTTCTTGGCCTTAAAAAGGAGCATCAAGTGGCAGTTATTGAAACTGGCACAAGTTTTGTAGGTGAAATAGCTAAGTTAGCACAAATTACAACGCCGGATATTGCCATTATCTCCAATGCAAGTGGTAGTCATTATGAGGGTTTTGGTTCTATTGAAGGGATTGCAAAAGAAAAGGGTGCACTTTTAACGGGTTTGACCGCAGAGGGTGTCGCCATTCTTAACCATGATGACCCTTGGTTTGATTATTGGGTAGGGCTCTTGGATAAAAGAGCCTGTGTTAGCTTTGGTTTTGGCTCTGGGGCAGATTTGGTTGCAAAACAGGTTGAGCTTTTTAGTCAATCTTCAAAATCAATACTCTGTTATCAGGGTGAAGAATATGTATTGCATTTGGCTGTGCCGGGTAAGCATCAGGTGGCAAATGCCATGGCGGTATTATTAGCACTGCTTAATTTAGGGGTGACGTTTGAGTCTGCCTGTGAAAGTTTGTCTCGACCTTTGGTGATAGATAAGCGACTGGAGTTTCAATATTTAAATAGCCAAGCCCTTGTTTTGAATGACTGTTATAATGCGAGCCCAAAATCAGTTGAGGCCGCAATTGATGTCTTAATGAGCCAGTCACAAGGGCAAAAATGGTTGGTGCTAGGCGCGCTGGGTGAGCTTGGAGAGCTAGAAGAAAAAATACATCAGCAGTTAGGTGAATATGCTGCATTTGCTGGTGTGACAGGGTTAATCAGTGTTGGGCCTATTGCGGCGATTGCGGCAAAAGCTTATGAAGAAAGAGGTGGTGTTGCTGTGTATTGCGAAAATAATTTACAGGCAGCGGAATTTATTAAACCACTCGGAAAAGAGAATGCCATCTTGGTAAAAGGGTCTCGCTCTGCCCAGATGGAACAAATTATAAAAGTATTAGAAAATTAGGATAAATCCTGCCCATGTTATTGTTGTTAACTGACTATTTGAGTCAATCATTTACATTTTTTGCAGTCTTTAACTATCTCTCTTTAAGAGCGATTTTAGGTGTGTTAACTGCTTTTGTTATTGCGCTGATTATTGGTGGGCCTGTTATAAGAATGCTGCAAAATCTGCAAATAGGGCAGGCTGTACGAAGTGATGGGCCTCAGTCCCATTTAAGTAAAGCGGGTACGCCAACCATGGGTGGCGCCATGATTATTTTCTCTATTGCTGTCAGTACTTTGCTCTGGGGTGATTTGAGTAACGAATATGTTTGGGTCGTGTTGTTAGTTATGTTGGCTTTTGGTGCGATTGGTTGGGTGGATGACTATCGTAAAGTTGTCGAAAAAAACCCACGGGGTTTGCCTGCTAAATGGAAATACTTCTGGCAGAGTTTATTTGGTTTGTTGGCAGCTGTTTATCTTTATATGAACGCCTCAACACCGGCTGAAACTGAGTTGATCGTGCCTATTTTTAAAGATGTTGTGTTGCCCATGGGGATCTTTTTCATTGTCTTAACTTACTTTGTCATTGTGGGTACCAGTAATGCGGTTAACTTAACGGATGGTTTGGATGGGCTAGCTATATTGCCAACCGTGTTAGTGGGTGGCGCGCTGGGTGTGTTTGCTTATTTAACAGGTAATGTGCGATTTTCAGAATACCTGCTGATTCCTTATGTTGGTGGGGCAGGTGAAATTGTGGTTTTTTGTGCTGCGTTAGTCGGTGCTGGTTTAGGTTTCTTATGGTTTAACACTTACCCTGCACAGGTCTTTATGGGCGATGTTGGTTCTCTCGCTCTAGGTGCTGCTTTGGGTGTGATTGCAGTGATTGTTCGCCAAGAAATCGTGCTCTTTATTATGGGGGGCGTCTTTGTTATGGAGACGGTGTCCGTCATCTTGCAGGTAGGGTCCTATAAATTAACTAAGCGTCGAATTTTTAGAATGGCACCTATACATCATCATTTTGAGCTTAAAGGTTGGGCTGAGCCAAAAGTCATTGTGCGTTTTTGGATTATTACGGTTTGTCTTGTGTTAATCGGTTTTGCCACATTAAAAGTTCGATAAGGATAGCCGTATGTCATTAATAGGGTCTGATAAAATTCGTGCAGTTGTGGGTCTGGGTATTACGGGCTTGTCCTGTGCAAAATTCTTGGCAGCTAAAGAATTAGATTTTTATGTGGTTGACTCGAGAGAAGCACCGCCTGGCCTTGATGAAGTCAAGGCGCTGGTTCCTGAGGACCGTATTTTTACAGGCAGCTTGGATAAGCTTTTAGAGTTGCCTGTTACTGAACTTTTTGTTAGCCCTGGTGTTGCTCTGGCGGAACCTGTTTTGCAAACATTGGCAGAGCAAGGTGTGCAAATGCGTGGTGATATTGATTTGTTCTGTGAGCATGTCAATGCACCGCTTGTTGCTATCACAGGGTCAAATGCGAAAAGCACTGTGACAACCATGGTGGCCGATATGCTTCTAGCTTCAGGTAAGAATGTCGCTGTGGGGGGGAACCTAGGTCAACCTGCATTGGATTTGTTAACGCACACACCGGACTATTATGTGCTTGAGTTGTCTAGTTTTCAGCTAGAAACCACCCGAGTCTTGAATGCAAAAGTGGCGTGTATTCTTAATGTTAGTGAAGATCATATGGATAGGTATGACTCTTTATATGACTATCAGAGGGTGAAGCAAAAGGTTTATCGAAATTGTGAGTCTGCTGTTTGTAATAAGCAGGATATTTTGACGGCACCTTTGTTGCCTGCTGGCACCCCGGTTGGTGTTTTTACAACAGGGTTAGCAGATCTGAATGAATTTGGTTTGATTGAGGATGAGGGTTTTTGGCTTTGTCATGGGGTTAAACGACTTTACCACTCTTCTGATATCAGATTAAAAGGCAAGCATAACTATGCCAACTTTTTGGCATCGTTTGCTATGTTGCATTTGTTGGGGGTCGAACTTAAAAGTGATGCAATTGCGGAATATTTAAAGACGTTTTCGGGGTTGGCTCATCGCTGTGAATTTATCGCTGAGCACCAAGGTGTGACTTATATTAATGATTCAAAAGGGACAAATGTTGGTGCCACTCTTGCGGCATTGGAGGGTTTGGGCTCTAAACATAGGAATATTCATTTAATCTTGGGTGGTAAGGGGAAAGGCGCTGACTTTTCGCCTTTGTTGTCAAGTATTCAGCAATATGTGAAATCTGTTTCCGTATTTGGTGAGGATGCGAAGATTATTATTGGTGCCTTGGGTGCAGTAGACAACCTCTCTCATTATCAAGATTTAGATGAGGTCATGGTTGGGTGTGTTGAGCAAGCCGTTGCTGACGATATTGTGCTATTTTCGCCTGCGTGTGCGAGCTTTGATCAGTTTGCAAGTTATGTGGCAAGAGGGGAATACTTTACTTCTTTGGTCAGGGCGTTATGACGCCAAATAAATTTATCAATAGAATATCTTTAAAGGAGCTATATGAAATAGATTTTATTTTCATTTGCTCCTTGTTTGCTATTTTGGTGATGGGTTTTGTGATGGTGTCCAGTGCCTCTGTCTCTGTCTCCGATGACCTATTTGGTCACCCTTATCATTTTATGACGCGTCAACTTATTTATCTTGTTCTTGCTATCTTGGTTGGCGTGTTGGTTGTGAATATCTCCACTGATACGCTTCAGCGTTGGGGTGTCGCCATGATGCTCCTCTCTCTCTTTTTACTCCTCTTGGTGCTCATGCCTGGTATAGGTAAGAGTGTTAATGGCAGTCAGCGCTGGATTAACCTGATTGTATTTAATTTGCAAGCGTCCGAAGTCGCCAAAGTGTGCATGGTTGTGTATATGTCTGGTTATTTAGTGAGACGTGCAGATCAGGTGAGAGAGCAGTGGAGTGGCTTTATTATCCCCTTAGGCTTGACCTTCTGTTTTTTAGTGCTGCTATTGCTCGAACCTGATTTCGGTGCGTCCGTTGTTTTGTTGGGTACCGTGATGGCGATGCTTTTTTTGGGTGGGGCTAGGGTCTATCAGTTCATTTTAGTACTCTTTATTGCCTGCTGTGCATTAGCTGTTGTGGCTGTTTCTGAAAGTTATCGAATGAAGCGTTTAATGAACTTTATTGACCCTTGGGCTGATCCGTTCAATGAGGGCTATCAGTTAAGTCAGGCTTTGATTGCTTACGGACGAGGTGAATGGTTTGGTTTAGGTTTGGGTAATAGTGTTCAAAAACTTTCTTATTTGCCTGAAGCACATACGGATTTTGTGTTTTCAATTTGGGTGGAAGAAACAGGCATGTTGGGTGGCATAGTTTTAATTTTGTTATTCGCAGTGCTTGTTAGTCGAATTTTTAGAATTGGTAATAAAGCTTTGAGTTTATCACGGCCTTTTGCTGGTTATATGTGTTATGGTTTTTCTATTTTGATCGTAGCGCAAGTGGTAATTAATGTTGGGGTAAATACTGGTTTTTTGCCTACTAAGGGATTAACACTGCCTTTGATTAGTTATGGCGGGAGTAGTTTGATTATTACCTTGTGTAGCCTGTTTATTGTGGCGCGGGTAAATATTGAAAATAACCGACTCGACATTGAAGGTGTGAATGAGAAAAGGTCGAAAAATATAAAAGATTCGAACAAGGTTATTAATGAATAAAAAACGTGTATTAATTATGGCAGGCGGAACAGGAGGGCACATCTATCCTGCGTTAGCGTGTGCAGAGCTTCTTGCGTCTCAAGGTTATGAAGTTAGATGGCTAGGTTCAAAAGGTGGGATGGAGTTAGATTTAGTCCCTCAGCATAATATTGAAATTGATGCCATTGCCATTAAAGGTGTTCGAGGGAATGGGATAAAAGGTTTATTGCTGGCACCTTTGCGCGTTTTGTATGCCATAGGTCAATCTATCGCTTTAGTTAGGCGATTCCGCCCCCATGTTGTTTTGGGTATGGGGGGCTTTGTTGCAGGCCCTGGTGGTGTTGCTGCAAGACTTTGCTCTATTCCTCTGGTGGTGCATGAGCAAAATGCGATTGCAGGCACAACCAATAAATTACTGTCAAAAATAGCCACAAAAATTCTACAGGCTTTTGCCGGCGCGTTACCAAAGGGGCAAACCGTCGGTAATCCGGTGCGTGCTGATATACTTGAACTTAAGTCAAAGCCTGAAGGTTATCGTCAAGGTCGTCCCTTAAAGCTCCTTGTTGTCGGAGGGAGCTTAGGTGCGCAAGCTATTAATACTTTAATGCCGCAAGTTTTATCCCAGTGGGGTGGCGATGTCAGGCTCGATGTTTGGCATCAAACAGGTAAGCGCAATATCGATTCTGTAGCAGCTTTGTATGAGGATGCCCAAGTTGAAGCGCGTGTAGATGCTTATATTGAAAATATGAATGATGCCTATTATTGGGCGGATGTTGTGCTTTGCCGTGCTGGTGCCATGACAATCAGTGAACTTGCGATAGCAGGTTTGCCTTCGATATTAGTGCCATTCCCCTATGCTATTGATGATCATCAGACAAAAAATGCAAAAAGCCTAGTGATGGTTGGTGCAGCTAAATTAATGGCGCAGGATGAATTGAATTTATCTTCATTAACTCAGGTTCTTGAGGAATTTGTAAGTGATGAAGGTTTGCTAAATAAGATGGGGGCAGCAGCAAAGCGTGTTGCTTATCCAAATGCCACGCAAAATGTCGTGGCTGAATGTAAAAGGTTGATTAAACATGATTAGAGAGCAAGGACAACAAGTATTACCAACGATGCGTCGTATTCAAAATATTCACTTTATCGGTATTGGTGGCGTGGGGATGTGTGGTATCGCAGAGGTATTACATAACCAAGGCTATACGGTATCTGGCTCTGACTTAAATGAGTCTGTCACGACTAAACGACTGTCGGATTTAGGGATTAAGGTCTTTTATGGGCATGATGCTAGTAATGTTGAGAGTGCTCATGTCATTGTTGTTTCAACGGCAATTAATATTGAAAACCCAGAAATTAAATGGGGGAAGGAAAATCGAATTCCGATAGTGCGCCGTGCAGAAATGTTGGCTGAGCTTATGCGTTATCGTCACGGTATTGCGGTGGCGGGAACCCATGGCAAGACAACAACGACAAGTTTAATGGCGTCTGTCTTGGCGGCAACAGGTGATGCGCCTACTTTCGTTATCGGTGGTCGATTAACCAGTGCAGGCACAAATGCTCAATTGGGCAGTAGTAAGTATTTAGTGGCTGAAGCAGATGAAAGTGATGCTTCGTTTCTGCATTTGCAGCCACACTCTGCCATTGTTACCAATATTGATGAAGATCATATGGATACCTATGGTGGTGATTTTGAGAAGGTTAAGCATACTTTTGTTGAGTTTCTTCATAACTTGCCATTTTACGGTATGGCGGTGCTATGTGTTGATGATGAAAATGTCAGGGAGATTTTGCCTCAGGTTAGTCGCCCTATTTTGACTTATGGTATTGAGCATGAGGCTGATTTTTATGCAACAGATCTAGTGCAAACTGGCCGTTATTGTGAGTTTGTTGCTCATCGACCTAATTTAGAGCCTATTCGTATTCGCCTGCCTATGCCGGGTAAGCATAATGTGCTAAATGCTTTGGCAACCATTGCTGTAGCAACTGATTTAGGGGTTGAAGCTGTTGCGATTCAAGCCGGTTTAATGGGGTTTGAAGGGGTTGGTAGACGTTTTCAAGAGCAGTCTCCGTTGGCCTTGCCTAAATCTGGTGAAGTCATGTTTATCGATGATTATGGGCACCATCCTCGTGAGGTTGAGGTGACCATAGATGCAATTCGAGATGGTTGGCCGGATAAACGTTTGGTGATGATTTATCAGCCCCATAGATTCTCACGTACCCGTGACTTATATGAAGACTTCGTTAAAGTGCTATCTAAGGTTGATGTGCTCTTGTTGTTGGATGTATATGCCGCAGGAGAAGCGCCTGTGAATGGAGCTGATAGCCGAGCTCTGTGTGCCAGTATTAGGCAGCGTGGTGCTGTAGATCCGATTCACGTTGGTAAGGATGAGGACTTGTCTTCGATTTTAGCGAATGTGTTACGTGATGGTGACCTTATGATTACACAAGGTGCTGGTGATATCGGCTTGATTTCTAAATCTCTTTCTCTACATGGTTTAAAGGGGTTGGCTGAATGAGCTTAAAAGCTGCAAAGATCCTTGTGATATATGGTGGTCGTTGTGCAGAAAGGGAAGTCTCTCTGCAAAGTGGTGGCTTGGTGTTAGCAGCATTGCAGGAGAGTGGTTATCAGGCCACTGGTTTGGATTTATATGGACAGGACTTATCTTTGAACCCTGTTGAGCAATTGCAATCAGCTGATTTTGATTTGGCTTTTATCGCCTTGCATGGTGGTGAGGGAGAAGATGGTCGAATTCAGGCATTGCTGGAGTTAATGGGTAAGCCTTATACCGGCAGTTCTCCTCTTGCGTGTGGTTTTGCTATGGATAAAGTGTTATCCAAAAAGTACTGGCAAGGTATTGGCGTGCCAACCCCGACTTACTTAGCTTTTAGAGCACCCGATGCTTCAGATATAGATGCGATTGAAGATGAATTAGCTTATCCGGTTATTGTAAAGCCATCGCGAGAAGGCTCTACGATTGGCATTAATAAAGCAAATGATAGAACGCAATTAGAATCAGCCTTAGCTAAGGCTAGAGAATATGATTCTGATGTCTTGGTTGAGCAGTTTATCGCAGGGCCTGAGTTTACGGTCACCATTATTGATGATGTTGCCTATCCTGTGATCGGTCTAAAGGCGTCTGATGAGCATGAATTGTATGATTATGATGCTAAATACATTGCTAATGATACCCAGTACTTATTGCCTTCGGGTTTGTTAGAAGATGATGAGTTATATGTGCAAAAAATCGCATTGGATGCTTATCAGTCTTTAGGGTGTTCCGGTTGGGGGCGAGTGGATGTCATGCAAGATCAAGCGGGTGTTTTTTGGGTGTTGGAAGTGAATACTTCGCCAGGGATGACGTCTCACAGTTTGGTGCCAATGTCGGCTGCTTATGTGGATATTTCTTACTCAGCGTTAGTGGAGAAAATAGCGCAAGCGGCTTGGGCGCAATCATTACAAGACGAGAAGAGATGATCCGGTGCGAATAGCTGCATTGTTAGGGGCCTTCTTGTTATTTTTGTTGGCTTTTCTTCAAGGAGAGGCAGAATCAAGAGGTTGGTTTAGTATTGCTGACGTTGAGGTTGAGGGGCGTTTTAAATATGCCTCACAGCAAGAACTAAATCTCGCTTACGATGTCTTTGTTGGGCAGAGTTTATTGTTTTCATCGGTAAAAGAGTTCTCTGCTCTTGCAAGCCAGCTTGCTTGGGTTGACTCTGTCAGCGTGAGAAAGATTTGGCCTAATAGGTTGATTGTTACCGTTGTAGAAGAGGAGCCTGTTGCGAATTGGCGTGATGGGCAGATAATTACCGCTCAGGGCGAGGTTATTTTACCGCCTAGGTCGGCTAATTTGCCGTTGCCTAATTTGCAAGGGCCAAAAGGTATGAGTCGCCATGTGCTTGAGCAGTTCAGATTGGTGAGTCAGGTGTTAACGAATTCTGATTTGAAAGTGAAAACACTTGAGCTGGAAGAGCGTGGCGCTTGGAATGTCTATTTTACGAATGGTCTGTTGGTGAAATTGGGTCGAGATGAGATTCTCTCTAGGTTGCAGCGTTTTATTGCCGTGTATAAATCTGATTTATCGGGTAGAATGGCGAATATTGAAAGTATCGATGCAAGATACCCTCATGGTATAGCTGTTGCTTGGCAAACCATTGAAAAGTAGAAGTGGCTTGATACTTGCTTAATGGCTAAATTAACATCTTTAAATTTGCTTTTTTTTATTGGAAGAATGAATGATAGTTGGACTTGACGTTGGAACATCAAAAGTAGTTTGCCTTGTTGGTGAGGTGATGGCTGATGGACGTCTTGAAATTGTAGGAATAGGCTCCCATGCGGCTAAAGGTATGAAGCGTGGTGCCGTTATCAATATAGAGTCTACCGTGCAATCGATTCAGCGTGCGGTCGAAGAAGCTGAGTTGATGGCAGGCTGCAATATACATTCTGTTTATGTCAGTGTGGCAGGTAGCCATATTAGAAGTTTAAATTCCCATGGCATAGTCGCAGTTAAAGATGGTGAAGTGCATGAGGCGGATATTGAGCGAGTGATTGACGCTGCTCAGGCTGTTCCTATTCCTTCTGACCAGAGAGTGCTACATATATTGCCGCAAGAGTACAGTATCGACTCTCAGGAAGGGATCAAAGACCCTTCTGGCATGTCTGGTGTTCGCTTGGAAGCAAATGTACATCTGATTTCTGGTGCCGCAAATGCGGTAATGAATATTGAAAAGTGTATTAAACGATGTGGGTTAGGTGTTGATGGTGTCATTTTATCGCAGCTTGCCTCTAGTCATTCTTCTTTGAGTGATGATGAAAAAGATTTAGGTGTTTGCTTGGTTGATATTGGCGCTGGTACCGCAGATATGGCGGTCTGGATAGATGGTGCGATTCATCATACTTCCGTTGTGCCTGTTGCGGGTGATCAAGTGACAAACGATATCTCTATGGCGTTAAGAACACCAACACAGCATGCTGAAAATATTAAAGTTCAATATGCGTGTGCTTTGTCTTCTCTAGCGGGTGCAGATCAAAATATTGAAGTGCCAAGTGTTGGAGATAGACAATCAAGGTCAATATCGCGTCATGCTTTAGCAGAAGTGGTTGAAGCAAGATACGAAGAAATTTTTAGTTTGGTGCTCGATGAATTGCGCCGAAGTGGATATGCGGAGCGTATTCCAGCTGGCATAGTTGTGACAGGTGGTACCTCTTTAATGGAAGGGGCGACAGAGTTAGCGGAGCGAGTGTTTGATATGCCGGTTCGCATGTCGGTCCCAGTAAGTGTGAAAGGGATGTCTGATATTGTAGATAATCCAATCTTTTCGACAGGTGTTGGTTTAATTATGTATGGCATTGATGAATCGGACTTAGGAATGGCTCAGCAGCATGTGAGTTCACTTAAGGTTGAAGAATCAAAGCATAGTGTTAAATCTGAATCCACCGCGGAAGCTGCGAATAAAATGTGGCGGAATATGAAAAGTTGGGTTAAAAGTAATTTTTAGTCAAGGGTTGACATCGATTAGAATTGAGGAGCGATAAGCCCATGAATGTCTTTGATTTGGCAGAAGAAAATTTATCCGATAACGCGATTATTAAAGTTGTTGGTGTTGGTGGCGGTGGCGGTAATGCTGTGCGTCATATGTTGGAGAATCAGTTAGAAGGTGTTGAGTTTATATGCGCCAATACGGATTCTAAAGCTTTGGTGGGTATTGATTCTGGTATGTCTTTACAGCTAGGTTCAGCCATCACTAAAGGTCTTGGTGCAGGGGCAAATCCTGAAGTTGGAAGAGATTCTGCGCTAGAAGATCAAGAAAAAATTACAGAATTATTATCTGGTGCCGATATGGTATTTATCACAGCAGGAATGGGTGGTGGAACCGGGACAGGAGCTGCGCCAGTAATTGCTAAAGTAGCACGTGATCTAGGTATTCTTACTGTTGCTGTTGTGACTAAGCCGTTTCCTTTTGAGGGGCGTCGAAGAGCAAAAGTTGCTGAAGCCGGTGTTAAAGAGTTAAGAGATAATGTTGATTCTTTGATTATTGTGCCCAACGAGCGTTTGTTACCTGTTTTAGGTAAAAATATATCGCTACTGAAGGCGTTTGGTGAAGCAAATAATGTGCTCTTTAATGCTGTTCAAGGTATTACAGATTTGATTATGCGACCTGGTCTGATTAACGTCGACTTCGCAGATGTAAGAACTGTAATGTCTGAAATGGGAATGGCCATGATGGGCATTGGTGCTTCAACAGGGGAAGATAGGGCGTTGGTTGCGGCTGAGTCTGCGATTCATAACCCTTTGCTAGAGGATATTAACTTAAAAGGCGCACGTGGTGTGTTGGTTAATATTACTGCCAATGAAGAAGTTGGTCTGTCTGAGTTTACTGAGGTGGGTAATATCATCGAAGAGTATGCTTCAGAAGATGCAACAGTTGTTATTGGTTGTGCAATCGATCCTAGTGTTGGTGATGAGATGCGAGTAACTGTTGTTGCAACAGGTTTGGAGTCAGCTCAGGCTGCTCAACAAGCGGCAGCACAGGTAGCACAAGTTGCTGAAAAAGCGGCTCCAGTTCAAATGGCGGCGCCCGCTCAGCAGGTAGTAAATAGTGCTGTTGATTCTACTCGAGTTGAGACGGTATCAGTGACTAGAGGGAATGTTGGGGAAGTGGCTTCCAATCGTTCTGTTGATGTTGAAAAGACGGAGCGAGTAGAGGCTGGAACGAATGCCAATCCTCAGGCAGATGAAGATAAATTGTCTTATCTGGATATACCGGCATTCTTACGCCGACAAGCGGATTAGATTTTAGCTTGTTGTAAATTGTTAATGCTCTATAATTGCGTTGTAACTGAGTTGTTAAATTGTTACTATTCGCGAATTATTGTAGCTCTGGTCATAAAACTGTAGGAATATCATGGTACGTCAACGCACTCTTAAAAATGTAATCCGCGCAACTGGTGTTGGATTACACTCTGGCGAAAAGGTTTATCTCACTCTAAAACCTGCCCCTGCTAACACAGGTATTGTTTTGTCCGTACAGATCTAGAGCCCGCAGTTGAAATTACAGCAGATGCCTCTGCTGTAGGATCAACTAATTTTGCAACTGTACTTTGTCAAGGTGAGGTGAGTATAAGTACGGTAGAGCATCTATTATCGGCAATGGCTGGTTTAGGTGTTGATAATGCCTATGTTGAAGTTAGTGCAAGTGAATTGCCGCTAATGGATGGTAGTGCTAGCCCATTTGTTTTCTTACTTCAATCTGCCGGTATTGAAGAGCAAGATGCCTATAAGAAATTTATTCGCATTTTGAAGCCTATCACGGTTGAAGACGGTGATAAGGTTGCAAGTCTGAAACCTCACTCTGGTTTTAAGCTTTCTTTTACCATTGATTTTGATCATCCTGCTATTGGTGAAGATGTTCAGTCTACCTCAGTTGATTTCTCTACCACTGCGTTTATTAAAGAAATTTGTCGAGCACGTACTTTTGGTTTTATGAAGGATATTGAGTACTTTAAAACCAATAATTTAGCACGTGGTGCAAATATGGAAAACGCGGTAGTACTTGATGAATATCGAGTGCTTAATGAAGAAGGTTTACGCTATCGCGATGAGCTTGTAAGGCATAAGGTTCTTGATGCAATTGGTGATTTATACCTTCTTGGTCATAGTCTGATTGGTGAGTATACCGCTCATAAATCAGGGCACGCCTTAAATAATAAGCTTTTACACCAACTACTTGAGCAAAAAGATGCTTGGGAATATGTTGTTTATGAAGATAAAGAGCAAGCTGTTCCTATTTCTTATGTAGAGCCTATCGCGGTAGGTTAATCTGCAAAGATTGAGTTTTTCAAAAAAGCCGGACAAATGTCCGGCTTTTTTGTGTCTATCACCTTGATATTATGTGATTAGTTCATATCTACCATGGTAGACTGTGTTTAATATTAACTGGCTGAGTTGAGTTCAAGATGTTAGGAAATGTCATAAAAAAAGTCATTGGTACGAAAAATGACCGCGAAGTAAAGCGATTAAAAAAACTTGTAAATCAAATTAATCAATTTGAGCCAGCACTTGAAGCCTTATCAGATGAGCAGCTTTCAGAAAAGACGAGTGAATTTAGAGCGAGATTAGAAATAGGTGAGAGTTTAGATGTACTTTTGTCTGAAGCGTTTGCGACGGTAAGGGAAGCGAGTAAACGTGTTATGGGGATGCGTCATTTCGACGTGCAGATGATAGGTGGCATGGTGTTGCATGAAGGCCGTATCTCTGAAATGAGAACGGGTGAAGGTAAAACCTTGGTAGCGACCTTGGCTGTTTACTTGAATGCTTTGCCAGCCAAAGGTGTTCACGTTATTACAGTGAATGATTATCTTGCTAGTCGTGATGCGAACTGGATGAGACCTTTGTATGAATTCTTGGGTCTATCTGTGGGTGTTGTTGTATCTGGGCAGGAAAAAGAAGAAAAGCGCAACGCTTATGCTGCCGATATCACTTACGGAACAAATAATGAGTTTGGCTTTGATTACCTCAGAGACAATATGGTTTTTCGCCTGGAAGATAGAGTGCAACGTGACCTAGCCTTCGCTGTTATTGATGAGGTTGATTCTATCCTTATTGATGAGGCGCGTACGCCGCTTATCATTTCTGGGGCTGTAGAAGACAGTTCTGAGCAATATCGAAAAATTAATAAACTTGCTCCCCTTCTTGAGCGTCAAGAAATGGAAGGTGATGAGGTTAAAGTTGAAGGTCATTTTGTTTTTGATGAGTCTCAAAAAAGTGTCGAACTGACTGAGGCTGGGCATACCTATGTTGAAGATTGGCTAGTAGAGCAATCTATGTTAGCCGAAGGTGATAGCCTTTATGCTGCAGCAAATTTAGGTTTGTTGCACCACGTGCATGCTTGTCTAAGAGCGCATGTGGTTTTCCAAAAGAATGTTGACTATGTGGTCCAGGGTGGCGAAGTCGTTATTGTTGATGAGCACACTGGGCGAACAATGGCGGGTCGTCGTTGGTCAGAAGGTATTCATCAGGCTGTTGAGGCAAAAGAAGGGGTTGATATTCAACCAGAAAGTCAAACGTTGGCATCGACTACCTTTCAGAACTTCTTCCGTCTTTATGAAAAATTAGCGGGTATGACTGGGACGGCAGATACCGAGGCATTTGAATTTCAGCAAATTTATGATTTAAGTGTTGTGGTTATTCCGACTAATAAGCGGGTGCAGAGAAAAGACTTTAATGATCTTATCTTTATGTCTACGCAAGAGAAGTTTGATTCGATTGTTAAAGATATTGAAGAGAATGTTAATAATGGTCGCCCTGTTCTGGTGGGTACAGCCTCTATCGAATATTCAGAGCTTTTATCAAAATACTTAAATGATAAAGGTGTAAAGCATAACGTTCTGAATGCAAAACAGCATGAGCGAGAGGCGCAAATCGTTGCGGAGGCAGGGAAACCTGGTGCAGTGACGATTGCTACCAATATGGCGGGTCGTGGTACTGACATCGTATTGGGCGGTAATCTTCAGGTGGAATTGGCTGAACTGAATAATCCAACTGATGAAGATAAAGCTAAGCTTGAGAAGGATTGGGCCGAGCGCAATCAGTCTGTTTTAGCGGCAGGTGGTTTGCATATTATTGGTACCGAGCGCCATGAGTCTCGACGTATTGATAATCAATTGCGTGGTCGTGCTGGTCGTCAAGGTGATGTAGGTTCTTCAAGATTCTACTTATCCCTTGAAGATAATTTAATGCGTATCTTTATGTCTGACCGTATCAAGCGAATGATGCAGGCGTTAGGAATGGAGAAAGGTGAGGCGATTGAACATAAGATGGTCTCCAATGCGATAGAAAAAGCGCAGCGTAAAGTTGAGGGCAGAAACTTTGATATTCGTAAGCAGCTTCTAGAATACGATGATGTTGCTAATGATCAGCGACAAGTTATTTATAGCCAGCGTTATGACATGATGGTCAGTAATGACCTGTCTTCTGCTGTGATCGCTATGAGAGAAGATGTGGTTGCAGGTGTAATCGATGAATATATTGCGCCGCAAAGCATGTTTGATCAATGGGATCTTGAAGGGCTTGAGGAAAGGTTGAAGTCTGACTTTAGTTTGGATATGCCGATTCAAGAATGGGTGAAAGAAGATAAAAAATTATACGAAGAGCCACTTCGTCAACGTATTTTATCCAGCTTTATCGAAAACTATCAGGCCAAAGAAGAGATTGCTGGAGAAGAGTCTCTGCGCATGTTTGAAAAGCAAGTTCTTTTGCAGGTACTAGATACATTGTGGAAAGAGCACCTTCAAACCATGGATATGTTGCGTCAAGGTATTCACCTTCGCGGTTATGCGCAAAAGAATCCAAAGCAAGAATATAAGCGTGAATCGTTTGAGTTGTTTCAAGGCTTACTTGAGCAGATTAAATTTGATGTTGTTCAAATTGTTACCCAGGTAAAAGTGCAGTCTCCAGATGAAGCAGCCAAGATAGAAGAAGCGCGTCGTCAAGCTGAGTCAAATATGAAGATGACAATGACACATGCTTCGCCAACGCAAGAAGAGGGTGTTGACGAATCTGTAGAGCCGCAAGAAACGGTTCCGCGAGTGGGTCGTAATGAGCCTTGTCCTTGTGGGTCAGGTAAGAAGTATAAGCATTGTCATGGTCGTTTGGTTTAGGGGGTTGTAATGGCGGTAGGTAATGGTGAGTTTCCTTCTATCAATCAGATTGATGGCTTGCGTTTAGGTGTTGCAGAAGCGGGTATTAAGTATCCTGGCAGAAAAGATTTAGTTGCCTTCGAAATTTGCGAAGGGGCTTCGGTAGCGGGTGTTTTCACTTTGAATGCATTTTGTGCTGCTCCGGTTACCTTATCAAAAAAACACATGGCTCAAGCGCAATCTCGTATGTTAGTTATTAATACGGGTAATGCCAATGCAGGTACAGGTGTGCAAGGCATGAAAGATGCTGAGCGTATGTGTGAAGCGATGGGGTTGGCAGCGGGCTTGGATGCGAATCAAGTGTTGCCTTTTTCGACCGGCGTAATTGGTGAGCCTCTGCCGATTGAAAAAATTGTAACGGCTATGCCTAGTCTTGTTGCATCATTTGGTAATACCTCATGGCAGGATGCTGCTTTAGGCATTATGACAACAGATACAAGGCCAAAAGGCGCGGTTAGGCAGTTTACCTTTGATGGAAAAACCTATTCTTTAGCGGGTGTTTCTAAAGGGGCAGGCATGATTAAGCCTAATATGGCGACTATGCTTGGCTTCGTTGCAACGGATGTCAATGTAGAGCAGGCTTTTCTACAGAGTTTGTTAAAAGAGGTTACAGATCAAAGTTTCAATCGCATCACGATTGATAGTGATACCTCTACAAATGATTCATGTATTCTGATCGCTACAGGCAAGGCTGATAATCCGCAAATTGTGGATTCAGCGTCTGAGTTTGCGCAAGTGTTTATTGCTGAGTTAACTTCCATTATGCAAGAGCTTGCGCATGCGATTGTGCGTGATGGTGAAGGGGCGACTAAGTTTGTTGAAATTGAAGTCAGCGGTGCTCGCACTCAAGATGAAGCGGCGAAAGTAGCGTTTGAAATTGGTCATTCGCCTTTGGTTAAGACGGCACTTTTTGCGTCTGACCCAAATTGGGGGCGAATTTTGGCTGTTGTTGGTCGTGCTGGTGTCGAATCATTGGATGTTGAGAGAGTGCAAATCTTTATTAACGATGTTCAGATTGTCGAAAATGGTGGGCGTGCTGCAAGTTACACTGAAGAGCTTGGTCAGCAAGCAATGACACCAGAGGAAATAAACATTCAAGTTCAACTTGGCCTAGGTGACGCTGTTGATCGGGTTTGGACAACGGATCTGTCTCATGAGTATGTGACGATTAATGCTGAGTATCGAACCTGATGTTTGTTCGAGTGGCGGCCGGTATTATTGTTCGTGATGGAGAGATCTTTTTGGCTAAGCGAACAAAAGAGCAGCACCAAGGTGGGCTTTGGGAGTTTCCAGGCGGTAAGTGTGAGTCGCATGAAACACCAGAGCAGGCGCTTGTGAGGGAATTGCAGGAAGAGGTGGGCATTACTCCTCTTTCGCCAAAATTGTTTGAAGAAGTTGAGCATGACTATGGTGATAAGCGAGTTTGCTTGTATTTCTTTTTGGTTGATTCATTTGCGGGAGAAGCCAAAGGCAATGAAGGGCAACTCACGGCTTGGTTCGATTCTTCTGAGCTGGCGAATCTGGATTTTCCTGCAGCGAATAAGGTGATTGTAGAAAAATTGCTGAATTCTTGAATTTGTGTGTTAAAAAAAACGGCCTTTGGGCCGTTTTTTTTGTTTTAAGCAGGTGTTTTAGTTATGACATTATTTGGGATAATAGTTGCCTCACTGTTGCCGGCTCAAAAGGTTTGTCGCAGATAGCGTCAACACCTGCTTGAGCGATGTTTGATAGGTGTGTTTCGTTTGCTTCAGAGCTCACCATTAGTACGGGAATATGGGAAAATTCACCTGAGTTGCGTACTGCTTCAGTAAGTTCTCTGCCATCCATTTCTGGCATGTTGTAGTCAGTGATGATCAAATCAAACGCTTCTGTTTGGAGAAGTTTTATTGCCTCCACCCCGTTTTCGGCTTGCTTGGGCTCTTGAATACCCATGCCATCCAGTACTCGTGAGATGTGTTTTCTGGCAAGTCGGCTATCGTCAACAATAAGCACTCTTAAGAGTTTTGTGTCGAATAGTTCAAGTTCAATCTCATCTTCACTAATAATGTCTATGGTGGCTTTTAATGCTCGCGTAATTGCTTCTGAGGTGAAGGGTTTTGGTAGGATCGCGAGTACACCAGACTGTCTGAGTTGCTCCAAGTAGGATTTGTTTCTTTCGCTTGAGATAAGCATAAAGGCTTGATGTTCGGTGTTTTCATTGTGGCGAATTTTTTGTAAAAAATCATCGGCATTGCCATCTTCAAAGTACATGGCGCTGATAACAAGATCAGGCTGATAATCTTCGAGTATGTTGAGTGCGTTTGCAATTGAATTAGCGCTTTCTATTTGGCTAACGCCGCTCTCTTGTAGGGCTCTATGGATAAGTTTTTGTTGAACATCGGAAGGCTCAACCAATAATATTGACAGTTCTTGTATTCCTACTAGATTGCTCATTTCTATTTTCTCTATGCTTGAAGTCTGTTACTAACAATAACGTTACCATATATTTGCACTTTCTAATTGGGTTAAAATGTATCTTTAATTTACAAACTTTATTTTTTTTGAGGGTTTTATGTCTGTTGCCAGTGCTTGTCATATTTTGACAAAAAGCAAAGCTGAATGTGAGAAGGTCAAAGCGTTATTGGATAAGGGTGGAGACTTTCATCAGTTGGCTAAAAAGTACTCTACTTGCCCATCGGCTAAAAAAGGTGGTGATCTTGGGGAGTTTAGAAAAGGTGACATGGTGAAAGCGTTCGATAAGGCTGTGTTTAATGGCCCTTTGCTTAAAGTACAGGGGCCTATTAAAACGCAGTTTGGTTTTCATTTGATTAAAGTCTTGTATCGTAATTAATTTTTTAAAAGGTGTGTTTGATGGATCCAATTAAATTAACTGATGATTACTTTGTATTGCCTCAGATAGCTGAGCTAGATGTTGCTGAGTTGGCTTCTTTGGGGTTTGATATTATTGTCAATAATCGTCCAGATAATGAATCAGAGGGCCAACCGTTATCAGCGGATTTAGCTCAAAAGTCTGCTGATTTAGGGGTTGAATATGTTTATAACCCAATCGATTTGTCTAAGCTTTCTCAAACTAACTTGGATGTACAGCAAGAAGTTTTGTCTTCGGGTAAGAAGGTTTTGGCATTTTGTCGTACTGGTACTAGATCGTCTGTGCTTTGGGTGTTAAATAACCAGGTTGAGTATGGTTTTGATGCGCTTGTTGAAAAAGTAAGTGGAAAAGGGTTTGATTTAGCGCGTTGTTTGCCTGCAATGGAGCCCTTTAGAAAAGCTTAATTGCTCAAATTGCCGTGTTAGTACCTAGGTACAATAGTTTTTATAGCCAAATCGTTTATTTTGTTAAGTAATCGGAAAACTATTATGACTTAGGTGCTAAATATGAGTGATGGACAGGTATCTTTTGCAACTTTGGGTAAAGCGGTTGGTTTTGTTTTACAAGTTGATGGCGGAGTACGTGCTCAATCAATTGATGGACAAGAACGTCCATTAAAAGTTGGCGATCCCATTTTTTATGGGGAAACGGTTGTTTCGCAAGGTGTTGGTACCGCTGTCATTGAGTTTGTAGATGGCAATCATATTGTTATAGGCCAAAAGTCAATAGTTGAAATAACTGATGAAGTATTTACCGAAAAAGAAAATGAAGAGTTAACCGCGGAGGCGGCAGCCGAAGCTGAAGCCCTCCAAGAAGCCATTCTAGCCGGCCTTGACCCGACGCAAATCCAAGAGGCACCTGCTGCCGGTGAAACAACGGATGGCTCAGATGCTCAAACAAATACCGATGTTGATGTCCTTCGTGATAATAGTTTTGCCTTACCTGAATATGGTTATGATACCGATGATACGCCTGCAGAAAGCCAAGATAATACCCGTGAAATTGAGGCTAACCAAGATTCAACTGCCGATGAGGGTAATGACCTAACAGTTTCGGTTTCCAGTGCCAATATTGGCTTTGTGAATGCCATTGAATCTTCTAATGTTTCAAGCTCTTTGTCTGGTGTTGACCCTGATATTGTGAGTGTTACCGTTACTTATTCCGATGGTGCAAACCAAATAACGGTTAACGCAACAAATTCTGGCTCTGATTGGAGTACAGGTGCGACGGACATCAGTAGCCTTGCTGATGGTACGATTAGTGTTAGCGCTCTTGTTACCGACTCTTCAGGTAACTCTTCTGCGGTAACCGATTCTTTTACTTTAGATACTACAGCCGATGCGGGTACTGTGACGGTTGATGCTATTACCTCTGATGATGTGATTGATGCTTCTGAAGCGACAAGTACCATCTCAGTAACAGGTACAGCAACAGGTGGTGATATTTCAACCGGTGATACCGTTACTTTGGTTATCAATGGCACAACTTATACCACTACCGTAGCGGCCGATAATACCTGGTCTGTTGATGTGGCAGGCGCTGACCTGGCTGCAGATACCGCATTTGATGTCGTTGTTACCTCTAATGATGCGGCAGGTAATACTGTCGACTCAACAGCATCCTCAAGTCATACCCTTGATGATACAAGCTTACAGATTAATATCGATATTGACCCTATTACCGATGATTCGGTTCTCAATGCTACTGAAGTTGCTGGCGATGTTATTGTTACCGGTTCGGTGACAGGCGATGCTTTTGATACTGGCCTTGTGACTTTAACTGTTAATGGTGTGAATTATACCGGCTCGGTTGAAAATGGCACTTTCTCTATCAGTGTTCCTGGTTCTGAATTATCGGCTGACTCTGATACTACTGTGGCAGCAAGTGTTCAGGTGTCTAATGCTGTCGGCCAAGAAGGTATTGCAGACTCTACTGAGAAATACTTTGTAGACACCAGTGCCAGAGCAACTATTCGTGTTAATTCAATTACCTCTGATGACGTAATTAATGCCAGTGAAGCGGCTGGCACTGTTACCGTTAGTGGTAGGGTTGGTTTTGATGCTCAAGCTGGAGATACCGTCACTCTTGAAATTAATGGAACGACCTATACCGCAACTGTCCAAAGCAATAAAACATGGAGTGTTGAAGTAGCAGGTAGTGACCTTACACAAGATACGTCTTTCGAGGCGAGTGTCACTGGCCAAGACTCATCTGGTAATAGTTACTCAGCTAGCACAACCTCAACTCATACGGTAGATACCTCAGCGACAGCGGGAACAGTGACCGTGAATGCGATTACTTCTGATGACGTGATCAACGCGAGCGAAGCCGCCGGCACAGTGTCCGTGACAGGTACGGCGATAGGTGGCGATATCGCAGAAGGCGATGTTGTGACCATGACGGTCAATGGTGAAGACTACACAACCACAGTTGATGAGGATGGCAACTGGACAGTGGATGTTGCAGGTAGCGACTTGGCAGCGGACACGGCGTTCGATGCGGTTGTTGAGTCAAGCGATGCGGCCGGAAACACAGTCGTAAGCTCAGGCTCTTCAACTCATACAGTCAATGTAGCGCCAGTTGCTGAAGCCGCAACAGGTGCGGTGGCAGAAGACGCGAGCATCACAGGCACCATCAGTGCCAGCGATGTGGATCTGGCTGACGATGCGAGCTTGGTGTTCAGCACCGAGTCAACAGTCGAAGGCTTGACGCTGAATGCGGACGGTTCTTACAGCTTCGATGCGTCGTCTTACGACAGCTTGGAAGCAGGTGAAACACAGGTGATAACAATCCCTGTGACCGTGACCGACGACCAAAATGCGACCGACACAACGACCTTAACGATTACCGTGACCGGCACAAACGATGCGCCAGTTGCTGAAGCCGCAACAGGTGCGGTGGCAGAAGACGCGAGCATCACAGGCACCATCAGTGCCAGCGATGTGGATCTGGCTGACGATGCGAGCTTGGTGTTCAGCACCGAGTCAACAGTCGAAGGCTTGACGCTGAATGCGGACGGTTCTTACAGCTTCGATGCGTCGTCTTACGACAGCTTGGAAGCAGGTGAAACACAGGTGATAACAATCCCTGTGACCGTGACCGACGACCAAAATGCGACCGACACAACGACCTTAACGATTACCGTGACCGGCACAAACGATGCGCCAGTTGCTGAAGCCGCAACAGGTGCGGTGGCAGAAGACGCGAGCATCACAGGCACCATCAGTGCCAGCGATGTGGATCTGGCTGACGATGCGAGCTTGGTGTTCAGCACCGAGTCAACAGTCGAAGGCTTGACGCTGAATGCGGACGGTTCTTACAGCTTCGATGCGTCGTCTTACGACAGCTTGGAAGCAGGTGAAACACAGGTGATAACAATCCCTGTGACCGTGACCGACGACCAAAATGCGACCGACACAACGACCTTAACGATTACCGTGACCGGCACAAACGATGCGCCAGTTGCTGAAGCCGCAACAGGTGCGGTGGCAGAAGACGCGAGCATCACAGGCACCATCAGTGCCAGCGATGTGGATCTGGCTGACGATGCGAGCTTGGTGTTCAGCACCGAGTCAACAGTCGAAGGCTTGACGCTGAATGCGGACGGTTCTTACAGCTTCGATGCGTCGTCTTACGACAGCTTGGAAGCAGGTGAAACACAGGTGATAACAATCCCTGTGACCGTGACCGACGACCAAAATGCGACCGACACAACGACCTTAACGATTACCGTGACCGGCACAAACGATGCGCCAGTTGCTGAAGCCGCAACAGGTGCGGTGGCAGAAGACGCGAGCATCACAGGCACCATCAGTGCCAGCGATGTGGATCTGGCTGACGATGCGAGCTTGGTGTTCAGCACCGAGTCAACAGTCGAAGGCTTGACGCTGAATGCGGACGGTTCTTACAGCTTCGATGCGTCGTCTTACGACAGCTTGGAAGCAGGTGAAACACAGGTGATAACAATCCCTGTGACCGTGACCGACGACCAAAATGCGACCGACACAACGACCTTAACGATTACCGTGACCGGCACAAACGATGCGCCAGTTGCTGAAGCCGCAACAGGTGCGGTGGCAGAAGACGCGAGCATCACAGGCACCATCAGTGCCAGCGATGTGGATCTGGCTGACGATGCGAGCTTGGTGTTCAGCACCGAGTCAACAGTCGAAGGCTTGACGCTGAATGCGGACGGTTCTTACAGCTTCGATGCGTCGTCTTACGACAGCTTGGAAGCAGGTGAAACACAGGTGATAACAATCCCTGTGACCGTGACCGACGACCAAAATGCGACCGACACAACGACCTTAACGATTACCGTGACCGGCACAAACGATGCGCCAGTTGCTGAAGCCGCAACAGGTGCGGTGGCAGAAGACGCGAGCATCACAGGCACCATCAGTGCCAGCGATGTGGATCTGGCTGACGATGCGAGCTTGGTGTTCAGCACCGAGTCAACAGTCGAAGGCTTGACGCTGAATGCGGACGGTTCTTACAGCTTCGATGCGTCGTCTTACGACAGCTTGGAAGCAGGTGAAACACAGGTGATAACAATCCCTGTGACCGTGACCGACGACCAAAATGCGACCGACACAACGACCTTAACGATTACCGTGACCGGCACAAACGATGCGCCAGTTGCTGAAGCCGCAACAGGTGCGGTGGCAGAAGACGCGAGCATCACAGGCACCATCAGTGCCAGCGATGTGGATCTGGCTGACGATGCGAGCTTGGTGTTCAGCACCGAGTCAACAGTCGAAGGCTTGACGCTGAATGCGGACGGTTCTTACAGCTTCGATGCGTCGTCTTACGACAGCTTGGAAGCAGGTGAAACACAGGTGATAACAATCCCTGTGACCGTGACCGACGACCAAAATGCGACCGACACAACGACCTTAACGATTACCGTGACCGGCACAAACGATGCGCCAGTTGCTGAAGCCGCAACAGGTGCGGTGGCAGAAGACGCGAGCATCACAGGCACCATCAGTGCCAGCGATGTGGATCTGGCTGACGATGCGAGCTTGGTGTTCAGCACCGAGTCAACAGTCGAAGGCTTGACGCTGAATGCGGACGGTTCTTACAGCTTCGATGCGTCGTCTTACGACAGCTTGGAAGCAGGTGAAACACAGGTGATAACAATCCCTGTGACCGTGACCGACGACCAAAATGCGACCGACACAACGACCTTAACGATTACCGTGACCGGCACAAACGATGCGCCAGTTGCTGAAGCCGCAACAGGTGCGGTGGCAGAAGACGCGAGCATCACAGGCACCATCAGTGCCAGCGATGTGGATCTGGCTGACGATGCGAGCTTGGTGTTCAGCACCGAGTCAACAGTCGAAGGCTTGACGCTGAATGCGGACGGTTCTTACAGCTTCGATGCGTCGTCTTACGACAGCTTGGAAGCAGGTGAAACACAGGTGATAACAATCCCTGTGACCGTGACCGACGACCAAAATGCGACCGACACAACGACCTTAACGATTACCGTGACCGGCACAAACGATGCGCCAGTTGCTGAAGCCGCAACAGGTGCGGTGGCAGAAGACGCGAGCATCACAGGCACCATCAGTGCCAGCGATGTGGATCTGGCTGACGATGCGAGCTTGGTGTTCAGCACCGAGTCAACAGTCGAAGGCTGACGCTGAATGCG
>NZ_CH672431.1:796427-805836 GCF_000153025.1 Marinomonas sp. MED121 | reverse complement strand
GCTGCGCAACTGTTGGGAAGGGCGATCGGTGCGGGCCTCTTCGCTATTACGCCAGAATTCGAGCTCGGTACCCCTGAGTCTAGGTCGGACTAGACCTTGTAAAACGACGGCCAGTCCAGTGTGCTGGAAAGTGAGGCCGATGCCTGTCTTTTAGAGCCTGTTATGAAGGTGGAGGTTGTTACTCCTGAAAGCTGCATGGGGGATGTGATGGGTGACCTGAATCGTCGTCGTGGTGTGGTATTAGGGATGGATGACATTCCGTCTGGTAAAGTAATTCGAGCAGAAGTGCCCTTGGGTGAGATGTTCGGTTATGCTACCGATGTACGTAGCTTGTCGCAAGGTCGTGCAAGTTATGCAATGGAATTTGAGAAGTACGCTGAAGCGCCGTCAAGTGTAGCAGATGCGATCATCAATAAAGAATATTAATCATCTACCTACAGATCTTATTAAGGTGTATGTATCATGGCAAAAGCTAAGTTTGAACGTAATAAGCCACACGTAAACGTTGGCACAATCGGTCACGTTGACCACGGTAAAACAACTCTAACTGCTGCACTTACTCGTGTATGTGCAGAAGTATTCGGCGGCGAAGCTGTTGCGTTTGACGGTATCGATAACGCTCCAGAAGAGCGTGAGCGTGGTATCACAATCGCGACTTCACACGTTGAATATGATTCAACAATTCGTCACTACGCACACGTAGACTGCCCAGGACACGCCGATTATGTTAAAAACATGATCACTGGTGCTGCTCAAATGGACGGTGCTATCTTGGTATGTGGTGCAACTGACGGCCCTATGCCTCAAACACGTGAGCACATCCTTCTTTCTCGTCAAGTAGGTGTACCTTACATCGTTGTTTTCCTAAACAAAGCTGACCTACTAGCTGAAGACTGTGGCGGTGCGGATTCTGAAGAATACGCTGAAATGCTAGAGTTGGTTGACATGGAACTTCGTGATCTTCTTTCTGAATACGAATTCCCTGGCGACGACACTCCAATCATCCCTGGTTCTGCTCTAATGGCATTGAACGGTGAAGATGATAACGAAATGGGTACTACAGCAGTTAAGACTCTTGTAGAAACTCTAGATAGCTACATTCCAGAGCCAGAGCGTGCAATCGACGGTGCATTCATCATGCCTATCGAAGATGTATTCTCTATCCAGGGTCGTGGTACTGTTGTTACTGGTCGTGTTGAGCGCGGTATCGTTAACGTTGGTGATTCTGTAGAGATCGTTGGTGTTAAAGAAACAACAACTACTACATGTACTGGTGTTGAAATGTTCCGTAAGCTGCTTGACGAAGGTCGTGCTGGTGAGAATATTGGTGCACTTCTACGTGGTACTAAGCGTGAAGATGTTGAGCGTGGTCAAGTATTGGCTAAGCCTGGTTCTATCAATCCTCACACTGACTTCACTGCAGAAGTATACGTACTTTCTAAAGATGAAGGTGGTCGTCACACTCCTTTCTTCAAAGGTTACCGCCCACAGTTCTACTTCCGTACAACTGACGTAACTGGTGCTTGTGAGCTACCTGAAGGTGTTGAAATGGTAATGCCTGGTGATAACATTCAAATGACTGTTTCCCTAATTCACCCAATCGCGATGGACGAAGGTCTACGTTTCGCGATCCGTGAAGGTGGTCGTACAGTTGGTGCTGGTGTTGTTGCTAAAATCATCAAATAATTTACTTATTTAAAGTAGATTGTTAATGGTTTCAAAGGGCTGCCCGAAAGGGTGGCCCTTTTTTATGCTAAATCGAAATATGCGTTAAATGAATTGTTAGATTGGTTACTTGACAACCAGTTTGCAAATCGATAAGATTCGCCGTCCTCAAAAGAGGAAGGCAGTTTAGCTATTAAGGCTAAAGCGTCACAAAAAACTGTATTTGGAGTTGGAAATGCAAAGCCAAAAAATTCGTATTCGTTTGAAAGCGTTTGATCATCGTCTGATTGATGCTTCAACACAAGAGATTGTGGAAACAGCGAAACGTACAGGTGCGCAAGTACGTGGACCTATTCCACTTCCTACTCGCAAAGAACGTTATACAGTACTGATTTCTCCTCACGTAAACAAAGATGCACGTGATCAATATGAAATCCGTACTCACAAACGTGTTCTAGACATCGTTGAGCCAACAGAAAAAACTGTTGATGCTCTAATGAAGCTAGATCTTGCGGCAGGCGTGGAAGTACAAATTTCTTTAGGTTAATTCTTAAAGATTGGGGTGCGAGAACCGATTGGTATCAATCGGCTTATGCACATTAGTGGAATGATCTGGAATGATCAGCCGTAGCGGGTGATAGCCCCTTACACAACTGGCAAACGAGGTATAAAATGGCTATTCAATTAGTCGGGCGCAAAGCCGGAATGACACGTATCTTCAATGAAGATGGTGTATCCGTGCCAGTAACCGTCATCGAAGTAGAACCGAACCGCGTAACTCAGGTAAAAACTGCAGATACTGATGGCTATACAGCTGTTCAAGTAACTGTTGGTTCACGCCGTGCGAGTCGCGTCAATAAAGCAGCTGCAGGTCACTTTGCAAAAGCGAAAGTTGAAGCTGGTCGTGGTTTATGGGAGTTCCGTCTTTCTGGTGACGAAAAAGAAATCAATGTTGGTGATGAGCTAACAGTTGCTGATTTCGAGTCTATTGCCACTGTTGACGTTATTGGTCAATCAAAAGGTAAAGGCTTCCAGGGTGCAATCAAGCGTCATAACTTTAGTATGCAAGATGCAACCCATGGTAACTCATTGTCTCACCGTGCACCTGGTTCCATTGGTCAATGTCAAACACCTGGTCGTGTTTGGAAAGGCAAAAAAATGGCGGGTCACATGGGCGCAGCTCAAGTAACTACTCAATCACTAGAAGTGGTTCGCGTTGATTTAGAACGTAACCTAATCATCGTGAAAGGAGCAGTTCCTGGCGCGACTAATGGTGATGTTATTCTTCAACCAGCTGTTAAAGCTCGCTAGAAGGGGTAGACAATGAACTTGAATCTAACAGGAACTGAAGGAACTCTAGAAGTTTCAGAAGTTACCTTTGCTCGTGAATACAACGAAGCCCTAGTTCACCAAGTAGTTACTGCTTACTTGGCTGGTGCTCGTCAAGGTACACGTGCTCAAAAAACTCGCTCTGATGTTGCCGGTGGTGGTCGCAAGCCATGGAAACAAAAGGGTTCTGGTCGCGCTCGTGCGGGTACTATTCGTAGTCCTATCTGGCGTAGCGGTGGCGTAACTTTCGCTGCTCGTCCACAAGACCATTCACAGAAAGTGAACAAGAAGATGTATCGTGCAGCAATGCGCACCATCTGGTCTGAGCTAGTACGTCAAGACCGTCTTGTTGTAGTTGAAGAACTTAGTTTGGAAGCTCCAAAAACTAAGCTTTTCAAAGCTAAAATGGCTGAATTGAATATTGAGAATGCTTTGATCGTTTCTGCAGAATTAGATGAGAATCTTTTCTTAGCAGCACGTAACATTCCAAATGTTGATGTACGCGATGCGGCGTCTATCGATCCAGTTAGCTTGATTGCTTACGACAAAGTGTTGGTGACTGTTGGTGCTCTTAAGCAAGTTGAGGAGGCATTAGCATGATCGGCGAACGTATTTATAAGGTTTTGTTAGGACCACACATCTCTGAAAAAGCTACTATTGTTGCTGAAGGCAATGGTCAGTATGTTTTTCGTGTAGTTGGTGATGCGACAAAAACTGAAATTAAACAAGCAATCGAAGCTCTATTTGAAGTCAAAGTAGACACTGTTCGTACCTTGAACCAAAAAGGTAAGACTAAGCGTACTGCTCGTGGTCTTGGTAAGCGTAACGACGTGAAAAAAGCGTACGTACGTTTGACTGAAGGCCAAGAAATTGATTTCTTAGCTGAATAAGGGGAGATAGGTCAATGGCTGTTGTAAAATGTAAGCCAACGTCTGCAGGCCGTCGTCACGTTGTTAAAGTTGTAGGTGAGAATCTACACAAAGGCGCACCATATGCACCACTTCTTTCTAAGAAGAGCAAATCTGGTGGTCGTAACAACAATGGTCGCATCACTACGCGTCACGTAGGTGGTGGTCATAAGCAGCATTACCGTATGGTTGATTTCCGTCGTAACAAAGATGGTATCCCAGCGGTAGTTGAACGTTTGGAATATGATCCAAACCGTTCTGCAAACATAGCATTGGTTTTATATGCTGACGGTGAACGTCGTTATATCATTGCTTCTAAAGGCATGGTAGCAGGAACCACTGTTTCTAACGGTGCTGATGCACCTATCAAACCAGGTAATAATTTGCCATTGCAAAATATTCCTGTTGGTAGTGTTGTGCATTGTATTGAGCTTAAGCCAGGTAAAGGTGCACAGGTTGCACGTTCTGCTGGTGCTTCTGCTCAGCTTGTTGCTCGTGAAGGTCGTTACGTTACTCTTCGCCTACGTTCAGGTGAAATGCGTAAAGTATTGACTGAGTGTCGTGCAACTCTTGGTGAAGTATCCAATTCCGAGCATAGCTTACGCGTGCTAGGTAAAGCTGGTGCTAGTCGCTGGCGTGGTGTTCGTCCTACCGTTCGCGGTGCGGCGATGAACCCAGTAGATCACCCACATGGTGGTGGTGAAGGTCGTAGCTCAGGTGGTCGCCACCCAGTTAGTCCTTGGGGTATGCCAACCAAAGGTTACAAGACACGCAGTAATAAGCGTACCGATAAACTTATTGTACGTCGTCGTACTAAGTAATAAGAGGAAACGACTGTGCCACGTTCACTAAAAAAAGGTCCTTTCATCGACCTTCATTTGTTGAAAAAGGTAGAGGCTGCGGTAGAAAAGAATGATAGACGTCCAATCAAAACTTGGTCTCGCCGTTCTACTGTCTTCCCTGAATTTGTAGGGTTGACTATCGCTGTCCATAATGGTCGCCAGCACGTCCCAGTTCTAGTAACTGAAGACATGGTAGGTCATAAATTGGGTGAGTTCGCTCCGACCCGCACATATCGCGGTCACGTCGTGGACAAGAAAGCCAAACGGTAATAAGGGGTAATAAATATGAGTGAAGTTAAAGCCTCATTAAAAGGTGCTCGCCTCTCAGCGCAGAAGGCCCGTTTGGTTGCAGATCAAATCCGCGGCAAATCTGTTAGCGAGGCGCTTGACATCTTGGCGTTCAGCCCTAAAAAAGCAGCAGTTCTAGTTAAGAAAGTACTAGAGTCAGCTGTTGCAAATGCTGAACATAACGAAGGTGCTGATATAGATGACCTACGTGTTTCAACTGTATACGTTGACGAAGCTACAACGTATAAGCGTATCATGCCACGTGCCAAAGGCCGTGCTGATCGCATCTTGAAGCGCGGTTGTCATATTACAGTTAAAGTCGCTGACTAATTAGGAGAAACCCAATGGGTCAGAAGGTTCATCCAACTGGAATACGCCTAGGGATAGTTAAAGACCATACTTCTACTTGGTATGCGAATAATCAAAACTACTCTAAGTTGCTATTAAACGATCTTCAAGTACGTAAGTACTTAGAAGGTAAACTAGTTCAGGCTTCTGTTTCTCGTATCGAGATTCAACGTCCTGCTCAATCTGCACGCATCACTATCCACACTGCCCGTCCAGGTATCGTGATTGGTAAGAAAGGTGAAGATGTAGAGAAGCTACGTAACGCAGTTTCTGACATGATGGGTGTGCCAGTGCACATCAACATTGAAGAAATTCGTAAGCCTGAATTAGACGCTAAACTTGTTGCTCAGAACATCGCTGGTCAACTAGAGCGTCGCGTAATGTTCCGCCGTGCTATGAAACGTGCTGTACAAAACGCAATGCGCGCAGGCGCAAAAGGTATCAAGGTTCAGGTAAGTGGTCGTTTGGGTGGTGCAGAGATTGCACGCGCAGAATGGTACCGCGAAGGTCGTGTTCCATTACACACTCTACGCGCTGACATTGACTACGCTACTTATGAAGCAAACACAACTTACGGCATCATTGGCGTTAAGACGTGGATCTTCAAAGGCGAAATCTTGGGCGGTATTGAGCAAGTGCGAGCTAATAAAGGCGCACAAAAGAAGAAGTCTAAGTAGGGGGTAGCATATGTTGCAGCCGAAACGTACTAAGTTCCGTAAAATGCAGAAAGGCCGTAACCGTGGTCTTGCGTTACGCGGTAACCAAGTTAGCTTTGGTGAATTTGGTTTGAAATCCACAGCACGTGGTCGTATTACGGCTCGTCAAATTGAAGCGGCGCGTCGTGCAATGACTCGTCACATCAAACGTGGTGGTAAAATCTGGATTCGTGTTTTCCCTGATAAGCCGATTACTCAGAAACCTCTAGAGGTTCGTCAGGGTAAAGGTAAGGGTAACGTAGAATACTGGGTTGCACAGATTCAACCTGGTAAAATGCTTTATGAAGTTGAGGGTGTTTCAGAGCAGCTAGCTCGCGAAGCTTTCGCACTAGCAGCCGCTAAGCTTCCTCTGGCCACAACTTTCGTGACGCGTACGGTGATGTAGATGAAAGCAAAAGATTTACAAGAAAAGTCTGTAGCTGAGCTACAGGAAAGCTTGATTGAACTGCTAAAAGAGCAATTCACGTTGCGTATGCAAAAGGCTACTGGCCAGCTAACGCAAACTCATTTGCTTCCTCAAGTTCGCCGCAATATCGCACGTGTTAAAACCGTGCTAAATGATAAGGCAGGTAACTAATGGCAAATGCAGAAACTCAAGCTCGCACAGCTACTGGTAAAGTAGTAAGCGACAAGATGGACAAAACCATCACAGTACTAGTAGAACGTACTGAAAAGCACGCTCTATACGGCAAGTTTATTCGTCGTTCTACTAAATTACACGCTCATGATGAGAACAACGAATGTCGCATTGGCGACACAGTAAAGGTTGTGGAAACACGTCCTTATTCTAAGTCTAAGACTTGGAACCTGGTTCAAGTTGTTAACAAAGCGGCAGCTATCTAAGCTGCCCCATCGTGAGACTTGTTATCTAATTATTATTGGAGAGCAAAATGATTCAAACAGAATCGATGCTTGATATTGCAGATAATAGCGGCGCGAAGCGTGTCCAGTGTATTAAAGTGCTGGGTGGCTCACACCGTCGTTACGCTGGTATCGGTGACATTATTAAGGTCACTGTTAAAGAAGCGATCCCTCGTGGTCGTGTTAAAAAAGGGCAAGTTCTTAACGCTGTAGTTGTTAGAACTAAGAAAGGTGTTCGTCGCCCAGATGGTTCCGTAATCCGTTTTGATGTAAACTCTGCGGTTCTATTGAATGCTTCTGGTCAACCGATCGGTACACGTATCTTTGGCCCTGTTACCCGTGAATTGCGTTCAGAGCAATTTATGA
The DNA here is from genome assembly GCF_000153025.1 of Marinomonas sp. MED121. Lineage (GTDB taxonomy): Bacteria > Pseudomonadota > Gammaproteobacteria > Pseudomonadales > Marinomonadaceae > Marinomonas. The sequence continues at coordinate 798,513 of NZ_CH672431.1, read as the reverse complement.
AAATTATTTCTCTTGCACCTGAAGTGCTGTAAGAGGGAGGGGACCATAAATGCGTAAGATCAAAAGTAACGACGAAGTTATTGTGATTGCCGGTAAAGATAAAGGCAAACGCGGTAAAGTTGTTAAAATTGTAGACGAAAACCGAGTTCTTGTTTCTGGCATCAACATGATGAAGAAACACGAGAAGCCAAACCCTATGAAAGGGTCAACTGGTGGTATCGTCGAGAAAGAAGCACCTATCCAGGTTTCTAACGTAGCTATCTTTAATGGTGCTACTGGTAAAGCGGATCGCGTCGGCTTTAAAGTGAATGAAGATGGTACTAAGGTACGTATCTTTAAATCTAACAGTGAAGCGATCGACGCCTAAGAGCGAGAATTATAGCCATGGCGAGACTTAAGCAAGTTTATAAAGATCAAGTTGTAGCAGCTCTAACTGAAGAGTTTAGCTACAAGAATGTAATGGAAGTGCCTAAGATCACTAAAATTACATTGAATATGGGTGTTGGTGAAGCTATCGCAGACAAGAAACTTCTTGAAAATGCGGTAAATGACCTTGAAGCACTTAGTGGCCAGAAAGTTGTAGTGACTAAGGCTCGTAAATCAGTAGCAGGCTTTAAAATCCGTGACGGTTACCCGATCGGTTGTAAAGTTACGCTACGTGGTGAGCGTATGTGGGACTTCTTCGACCGTTTGGTTGATGTAGCTATTCCACGTATCCGTGACTTCCGTGGACTTAATCCTAAGTCTTTCGATGGTCGTGGTAACTACAGCATGGGTGTTAAAGAGCAGATTATCTTCCCAGAAATCGATTACGATAAAGTAGACCGTGTGCGTGGTATGGATATTACCATCACAACGACTGCTCGTACCGATGCGGAAGGTCGTGCTTTGTTAGCAGCCTTTAGTTTCCCTTTCAAGAAATAAGAGGTAGGAATCATGGCAAAGATCTCAATGATTCAACGCGAAGCAAAACGCACTAAATTAGTAGCTAAGTTCGCTGAAAAGCGTGCGGCACTAAAAGCAATAATTAGCGATGTGAATGCATCGGATGATGAAAAGTGGGAAGCAACACTTAAGTTGCAAGCTCTTCCACGTGATTCATCTTCTTCACGCCAGCGTAACCGTTGCCAAGTAACGGGTCGTCCACATGGTGTTTATCGTAAATTTGGTTTATCAAGAATCAAACTACGTGAAGCAGCTATGCGCGGTGATGTACCAGGCTTGAAGAAAGCTAGTTGGTAAGCAAGTAGATCACGATCATAATACACGGCAGTGGGTGGGGTGTCCGGATTAGTTCTGGACATTCTGTCTGCTGCTGTGTACTATGCGCGAGCTCTATTTGCTGCACAATGGTTTTTAATTAGGAGCTCTTCAATGAGTATGCAAGATACACTTGCGGATATGTTTACACGTATTCGTAATGCACAGATGGCGTCTAAGACATCTGTCAGCATGCCTTCATCAAAAATGAAGGTATCTGTTGCTTCTGTTCTACGTGAAGAAGGTTATGTAACCGACTTCGCTGTGACTGAAGAAACAAAACCGACTCTTACTATCGAACTTAAGTATTTCGAAGGTAAGCCGGTAATCGAAGAAATTAAACGCGCTTCTCGCCCAAGTCTTCGTCAATACAAGTCATCAGTTGATCTACCAAAAGTAGAAGCTGGTCTTGGCGTTGCAATCATCTCTACCTCTAAAGGTGTGATGACCGATCGTGCTGCACGTGCTGCAGGCATCGGTGGCGAAGTAATCTGCACAGTATTCTAGGAGTTAGTATGTCTCGTGTTGCTAAAAGTCCCGTGACGCTTCCTGCTGGTGTAGATGTAACTCTTAAAGGCCAAAACCTTGTTGTTAAAGGTGGTAAAGGTTCTTTAGAGTTGAATGCGCATCAAAGCGTTGAACTAACTGTTGAAGATAAGGTTATTACATTTGCTCCTCGTGATGGCGCAAAGCAAAGCCGTGCTTTAGCAGGTACTACTCGTTCTTTGGTCAACAACATGGTTGTTGGTGTTAGCCAAGGTTTCGAGAAGAAATTATTGCTTCAAGGTGTTGGTTACCGTGCTGCCGTTAAAGGTACTGTACTTAA
>NZ_CH672431.1:764040-795630 GCF_000153025.1 Marinomonas sp. MED121 | reverse complement strand
TCTCGACTATCTGGCGTTTCACCATTCTCTAGCGTACATTCAATAGCCTTCACCTCTAACGGCGACGGCAGATACTCAACAACTGCATCAAGTACAGCTTGAACACCTTTATTCTTGAAAGCTGAACCGCAAGTTACCAAGACAATTTCGTTTGCCAGCGTTCTAGCACGCAAACCTATCTTGATATCTTCAACAGACAACTCACCTTCTTCAAGGTATTTATCCATCAGCTCATCATTTGCCTCAGCCGCAGCCTCAACAAGCTTTTCACGCCACTCTTCTGCAGTATCAAGCAAATCAGCAGGAATCTCTTCATAATTGAAGGTCATACCCTGATCAGCTTCATTCCACATAACAGCTTTCATCAATATCAAATCGATAACGCCTTTAAAGTCGTCTTCAGAACCAATATTGATGTTAATAGGTACAGCATTTGCTCCAAGACGCTCTTCAAGTTGCTCAACCACATTAAAGTAATTAGCACCAACTCGGTCCATCTTATTCACAAACACCAATCGTGGAACTTCATATTTATTGGCTTGACGCCAAACCGTTTCAGTTTGAGGCTGAACACCCGAAGATCCACAAAGTACGACAACCGCACCATCCAACACTCGCAATGAACGCTCAACTTCTATAGTGAAGTCTACATGCCCAGGCGTATCAATAATATTGACTCTGTGTTGATCAAACTGCTGACTCATCCCGCCCCAAAAACAGGTAGTAGCAGCAGATGTTATAGTAATACCGCGCTCTTGCTCTTGCTCCATCCAATCCATAGTGGCTGCGCCATCATGAACCTCACCAATTTTGTGAGACAGACCAGTGTAGAAAAGAACGCGTTCAGTTGTCGTCGTTTTACCAGCGTCAACGTGTGCACAAATACCAATATTGCGATAGCGATTGATAGGTGTTGTACGTGCCACGATTTACTCTCCGAATTTTTAGAAACGGTAATGCGAGAACGCTTTGTTAGCTTCTGCCATGCGGTGAACGTCTTCACGTTTCTTAACAGCAGAACCTTTGTTTTCAGCAGCATCTAAGATTTCGCCAGCTAGACGAAGTGCCATTGATTTCTCCCCACGCTTACGTGAAGATTCAACCAACCAACGCATAGATAGAGCTGCACGACGTGCAGGACGTACCTCAACAGGTACTTGGTAGGTAGCACCACCAACACGGCGAGATTTAACCTCAACCATTGGCTGGATAGATTCTAGTGCTTTTTCGAAGATAGCCATTGGCTCTTCTGTTTTAGCGCGAGATGCAACAGTATCTAGAGCATTATATACAATGCTTTCTGCTACAGACTTCTTGCCACTAACCATTACATGGTTAATGAATTTAGCAAGAAGTTGGCTTCCATGTTTAGGATCTGGAAGTACTTCACGCTTTGCGACTACGCGTCTTCTTGGCATGTCTATATCCTTTCTTCAGGTTTGCCCGAGACAAAAATTTGTGCTCGGCCTTACTGTATTAAATTTTATGTCTAATCGTGCTACTAGATAAGTTAAAAACTTACTTAGGACGTTTAGTACCGTACTTAGAACGGCCTTGCTTACGGTTTTGTACGCCTGAAGTATCAAGACTACCGCGAACTGTGTGGTAACGAACACCTGGCAAATCTTTTACACGACCGCCACGGATCAACACAACACTGTGCTCTTGTAGGTTATGACCTTCACCACCAATGTAGGAAGTTACTTCAAAGCCGTTAGTCAAGCGAACACGACATACTTTACGCAAAGCCGAGTTAGGCTTTTTAGGTGTAGTAGTATATACGCGTGTGCAGACACCGCGGCGTTGCGGACAAGCTTGTAACGCAGGAACGTCACTCTTTGCCACTTTACGTTTACGTGGTTTACGAACCAACTGGTTAATGGTTGCCATTAAACAAGCTCCACTGAATCCAACATCAAAAGGCGGAAATCGCCAATATTTAGGATGCGCAAGTTTAATTTGCGCTTATAAAACAGTCAATAGGGAGGCGACTAAAAAATCGCCTCCCTACCCAATTTGCATCGAATTTTAGTCTTTTAGTGCCGCACTCAATGCTTCTTCTACATCAGAAGCACTAATTGTTGCTGAACCTTCTTTCTCTGCGCGCGCAAGTTCTTTCTTATTCTTGCGCTCACTGTGGTAAGCCAAACCTGTTCCCGCTGGGATCAGACGACCTACAACAACGTTCTCTTTCAGGCCACGCAAGTGGTCTTTCTTACCTGTTACCGCACCTTCAGTTAACACGCGAGTTGTTTCCTGGAAGGATGCTGCAGATATGAATGACTCAGTTGCCAAAGAGGCCTTAGTGATACCGAGTAGAACACGCTCGTATTTAGCAATGAATTTTTGTTCAGCTTCCGCCTCTTCATTTGCTTCAAGTACTTGCGTCAATTCAACTTGATCACCTTGAATCAGGTTAGTATCACCTGATTCAGAAATATCTACCTTACGTAGCATTTGACGAACGATAACCTCAATGTGCTTATCGTTGATCACAACACCCTGTAGACGGTAAACCTCTTGAATCTCACTAGTAATGTATTCAGCCAATGCCGCTACACCTTTCAAGCGCAAGATATCATGAGGGTTCAATGGACCATCGGCAATAATCTCACCACGTTCCACTTCTTCACCATCAAAGATGTTGATTTGACGCCATTTAGGAATCAAGGTCTCAATTGGATCAGATCCATCTTGAGCATTGATTACCAAACGAATCTTACCTTTTGTCTCTTTACCAAAGCTAACCACACCAGACGCTTCAGCCATAACAGCTGGATCTTTAGGGCGACGCGCTTCAAATAAGTCAGCAACACGAGGTAGACCACCGGTAATATCCTTGTTACCAATTGTTTCTTGAGGAATACGTGCAAGTACCTCACCAGACTTAATGCTGGTACCATGATCCAAGCTCAAAAGCGCTTTTTCAGGAAGCATGTATTGCACTGGAGAATCTGTACCCGGAACAAGTACTGGTTCACCCTTCTCATCAACAACCGCGATCATAGGACGTAAATCCTTACCTGCAGCTGGACGATCTTTAATCTCAAGAATCTCAATTGTTGTCAAACCAGTCATTTCGTCAGATTGACGACGAATTGTTTGACCTTCTTCCATACCACTGAATTCAAGACGACCTTCCATCTCAGAAACAATTGGGTGTGTGTGCGGATCCCAGTTAGCAATCACTTGGCCTGCTGACACTTCTTCGCCATCTTTAACCGTTAGCAAAGCACCATATGGAAGTTTATAACGCTCTTTCTCACGACCCGCTTCATCAGCAATTGCCAATTCAGAAGAACGCGAAACAATAACTAGGTTACCGTCAAAACGTGTAATCGCTTTCATTTTATGGAAACGAACGGTACCTGCACTCTTAACCTGAACACTATCGACAGCAGACGCACGAGACGCTGCACCACCGATGTGGAAGGTACGCATTGTCAGCTGAGTACCGGGCTCACCGATAGACTGAGCAGCAACAACACCGATTGCTTCACCAATGTTAACCAAATGACCACGACCAAGGTCACGACCGTAACAAGTACTACATACACCGTGTTTAACATCACAAGTGATAACAGAACGTACTAGCATCTCGTCTACACCAGCAGATTCGATTGTGCGCACGTGGTGCTCATCAATCAAAGTACCGCCAGGTAATACAACATTACCTTTACTATCCATTACATCAGTAGCTGCTACACGACCTAGTACACGTTGACCTAGAGGGATTACTACATCACCACCCTCGATCATTGCACTAGCAATCAAACCACGCTCAGAACCACAGTCTACATCTGTTACTACAAGGTCTTGCGCTACATCTACAAGACGACGAGTTAGGTAACCAGAGTTAGCTGTTTTCAAAGCGGTATCGGCCAAACCTTTACGCGCACCGTGAGTCGAGGTGAAGTACTGAAGTACTGACAAACCTTCACGGAAGTTAGCTGTGATAGGTGTTTCGATGATGGAACCATCTGGTTTCGCCATCAGACCACGCATACCACCAAGCTGACGCATCTGAGCAACACTACCACGGGCACCGGAGTCGGCCATCATATAAACTGAGTTAAATGATTGCTGCTCAACAGTTTCACCTGCTTTGTTAGTTGTCTGCTCTTTCGCCAAGTTTTTCATCATGGCATCGGTTACTTTCTCGTTGGTACGAGACCACAAGTCGATAACCTTATTGTATTTCTCACCCTGAGTTACAAGACCATCAGCGTACTGATATTCGATCTCTTTAACTTCAGACTCAGCTTGTTCAATGATTTCTGCTTTTTCTGGCGGAATAACAAAGTCATCTACACCAACAGAAGAACCTGATGCTGTTGCATACTGGAAACCGGTATACATCAATTGGTCAGCAAAGATACAGCTCTCTTTCAAGCCGACTTTACGGTAACACTCATTAATCAGGTTAGAGATCGCCTTCTTCTTCATTGTTTGGTTAACAACAGAGAATGGTAGGCCATCAGGTACAATATCAAACAATAAAGCACGACCAACAGTTGTATCAGCAATAAAGGTAGAAGACACCTTGTCACCTTCAATTGTTGTATCTACTTGATTGATACGAACCTTAACTTTGGCATGCAAAGCAACTTGCTTAGCACCATATGCACGATGAACCTCTTTAATGTCAGAGAACATCATACCTTCACCTTGCGCGTTAATTTTGTCACGCGTCATATAGTAAAGACCTAATACAACGTCCTGAGAAGGAACGATGATAGGTTCACCATTTGCTGGAGAAAGGATGTTGTTAGTCGACATCATAAGCGCACGCGCTTCCAACTGAGCTTCAATAGTCAGAGGAACGTGTACCGCCATTTGGTCACCATCAAAGTCAGCGTTATATGCCGCACACACAAGTGGGTGCAACTGAATCGCTTTACCTTCGATTAGCATAGGCTCAAATGCCTGGATACCTAAACGGTGAAGAGTAGGCGCACGGTTAAGCATAACCGGGTGCTCACGGATTACTTCATCTAGGATATCCCAAACTTCTGGTGTTTCACGCTCAACCATTTTCTTCGCCGCTTTGATGGTTGTAGCCATACCGCGAAGCTCTAATTTAGAGAAAATAAATGGTTTGAATAACTCAAGCGCCATCTTCTTAGGAAGACCACACTGATGTAAGCGTAAAGATGGACCTACTGTGATTACAGAACGACCAGAATAATCGACACGTTTACCCAACAAGTTCTGACGGAAACGACCTTGCTTACCCTTGATCATATCAGCAAGAGATTTCAAAGGACGCTTGTTAGAACCGGTAATTGCACGACCACGACGACCATTATCCAATAGCGCATCAACAGATTCTTGCAACATACGTTTTTCGTTACGTACGATGATATCTGGCGCAGCCAATTCCAATAGACGTTTTAGACGGTTATTACGGTTGATAACACGGCGATACAAGTCATTCAAATCAGACGTCGCAAAACGACCACCTTCAAGTGGTACTAGAGGACGAAGATCCGGCGGAAGTACTGGCAGCACTTCAAGCACCATCCACTCTGGGTTATTACCAGAATGATAGAAAGCTTCTACCAACTTCAGACGCTTAGATAGCTTCTTGATACGTGTTTCAGAGTTAGTAGCATTCAACTCTTCACGCATTGTCTGTATTTCAACAGGCATATCAAGATCGCGTAATAGCATTTGGATCGCTTCAGCACCCATACGGGCATCGAACTCATCACCAAACTCTTCTAGCGCTTCAAAGTATTGCTCATCATTAAGCAATTGGCCTTTATCAAGCGTTGTCATACCTGGATCAATCACGATGAAAGATTCAAAGTACAATACGCGCTCAATGTCACGTAGCGTCATATCTAGGATAAGACCAATACGAGAAGGCAAAGATTTTAGGAACCAGATGTGAGCAACAGGTGAAGCTAGCTCAATGTGTCCCATGCGCTCACGACGCACTTTAGACAAAGCAACTTCAACACCACATTTTTCACAAATAACACCACGGTGTTTCAAACGCTTATATTTGCCACACAAGCACTCATAGTCCTTAATAGGACCAAAGATTTTTGCACAGAACAAACCATCGCGTTCAGGTTTAAAGGTACGATAGTTAATAGTCTCTGGTTTTTTAACTTCACCAAAAGACCATGAACGAATCATATCTGGCGACGCTAGGCCGATACGGATTGTATCGAACTCGTCTGATTGTCCTTGTGATTTTAGAAGACCTAATAAGTCTTTCATAGAAAATCGCCCCGTACGTAAGGCTGGGAGAATCACTCTCCCAGCAGGTCAAATATAATTCGTGCTTAATCTACTTCAAGTTCGATATCGATACCAAGAGAACGAATCTCTTTGACCAATACGTTGAAGGATTCAGGCATACCTGGTTCCATTCTGTGATCACCGTCTACGATGTTCTTATACATCTTAGTACGACCATTCACGTCATCGGATTTCACGGTTAGCATTTCTTGCAATGTGTATGCAGCACCATAAGCTTCAAGTGCCCACACCTCCATCTCACCGAAACGCTGACCACCGAACTGAGCTTTACCGCCCAACGGCTGCTGTGTTACCAGACTGTATGAACCAGTAGAACGCGCGTGCATCTTATCATCAACCAAGTGGTTCAACTTAAGCATATACATATAACCAACGGTTACTGGACGCTCAAATGATTCTCCGGTACGACCGTTGAACAATTTGATTTGTCCGCTTTCATTGATACCAGCAAGACGTAACATACGCTTAATCTCTGACTCTTTAGCACCATCAAAAGCACCAGAAGCCATCGGAATACCGCCTTTCAGATTGGCAGCCAACTCCATGATTTCATCATCAGAGAAGCTATCAAGCTCTTCAGAGCGAGCACACTGCACACCACCTTCATGACCGTTATAAACTTCATCAAGGAAAGTACGCAATTCAGCAACATGTTCCGCTTTCTCGCGCTCAACTTCTAGCATTTCATTGATCTTACGACCAAGACCTTTAGAAGCTGCACCCAAGTGAGTCTCAAGTACCTGACCTACATTCATTCGCGAAGGTACACCCAATGGGTTAAGTACGATATCAACTGGGTCGCCATTTTCGTCATACGGCATATCTTCAACAGGCATGATCTTAGAGATTACACCCTTGTTACCGTGACGGCCGGCCATTTTATCACCAGGCTGGATGCGACGCTTGATTGCCACATAAACTTTAACAATCTTAAGCACGCCAGGCGCAAGATCATCACCGCTTTGCAGTTTGCGTTTTTTGTCTTCAAACTTAGCATCTAAGTCTTTACGACGTTCAACTAGGGCCGCTTGCGCTTTTTCTAGCTGCTCACTCGCAGTCTCGTCAACAACGCGAATCTTAAACCACTCAGAATGCTCTAGCGCCTCTAGGTAGTCAGCAGAAATAATTGAGTTTTTAGCTAGCCCAGGACCACCTTCTACAGTTTGTCCTACTAATGCTTCTGCTAAACGCTCAAATGTCGCTTGCTCAACGATACGGAACTCTTCGTTCAAGTCTTTACGAACTTGATCTAGCTGAGATTTCTCGATTGACTTAGCACGCTCATCTTTATCGATACCATCACGTGTAAATACTTGTACGTCGATAACTGTTCCGCGCGTACCCGTCTTAACACGTTGTGACGTATCTTTAACATCAGATGCTTTTTCACCGAAGATAGCGCGCAATAGCTTCTCTTCTGGTGTTAGCTGAGTTTCACCTTTAGGGGTTACTTTACCAACTAGAATATCACCTGGCTCAACTTCAGCACCGATATAAACGATACCTGATTGATCAAGTTTAGAAAGTGCACCTTCACCAACATTCGGAATATCCGCTGTGATTTCTTCTGGCCCAAGCTTAGTATCTCGAGCAACACAGGTTAGTTCCTGAATATGGATAGATGTGAAACGATCTTCTTCAACAACGCGCTCAGATACTAGGATCGAGTCCTCGAAGTTAAAACCATTCCAAGGCATGAATGCGATACGCATGTTTTGGCCAAGCGCCAATTCACCCATATCAACAGAAGGACCATCAGCCATGATGTCACCAGAAGCAACATTCTCACCCTTCATTACCAAGGTGCGCTGATTAATACAGGTGTTTTGGTTAGAGCGTACATATTTAGTTAGATTATAAATATCTACACCCGCTTCACCTGCCAATGTCTCTTCAGAGTTAACACGAACCACAATACGGCTAGCATCAACAGCTTCGATCACACCACCACGGCGAGCAACAATACAAACACCTGAGTCTTTAGCAACATTACGTTCCATACCTGTACCAACAACCGGCTTATCAGCCTTCAGTGTTGGAACGGCTTGACGTTGCATGTTCGAACCCATCAAAGCTCGGTTAGCATCATCGTGCTCAAGGAAAGGAATCAATGAAGCAGCAACAGAAACGACCTGACGTGGTGACACGTCCATTAGGTTCACTTTCTCTTTCTGAATCAATGTTGTTTCATGCATGTGACGAACCTGAACCAGTTCATCAGTCAAACGACCCTCTTCATCTACTTTGACAGACGCTTGAGCAATAACGTACTTAGCTTCATCAATAGCAGATACATAGACAGTCTCATCTGTCATCTTGCCATCAACAACCTTACGGTATGGTGTTTCTAAGAAACCATAGCTGTTTGTACGTGCGTAAGTAGAAAGAGAGTTGATCAAACCAATGTTTGGCCCCTCTGGCGTTTCGATAGGACATACACGACCATAGTGAGTCGCATGTACGTCACGTACCTCAAAACCAGCACGCTCACGGGTTAGACCACCGGGGCCTAATGCAGAAACACGACGCTTGTGAGTAATTTCAGACAATGGATTGTTTTGGTCCATGAACTGAGACAACTGACTAGAGCCGAAGAATTCTTTAATTGCAGCAGCAACAGGTTTCGCATTCAGTAAATCTTGTGGCATTAGGCCATCCGCTTCTGCCATAGACAGACGCTCTTTCACTGCACGCTCAACTCGCACCAAACCAACACGGAATTGGTTTTCTGCCATTTCACCAACAGAACGAATACGACGGTTACCTAGGTGGTCAATGTCATCAACCATGCCATTACCGTTACGGATATCAAGCAAGGTCTTAAGAACAGCGACGATATCGTCGTTATCCAAAATGCCTGCGCCCGTATCTTCGTCACGGCCTAGACGGCGGTTGAATTTCATACGACCAACACCAGATAGATCATAACGATCTTCTGTGAAGAATAAGCCTTGGAATAGACCTTCAGCAGACTCTTTCGTTGGTGGCTCACCAGGACGCATCATACGGTAAATTTCTACCAATGCTTCTAGTGGATTGTTTGTTGGATCGATACGTAAAGTATCAGAAATGAAAGGACCGTGATCCAAATCATTTGTATATAGCGTTTCGATTTCTTTAATGCCAGCCGCTACCAATGCTTCCAACAACTCAACTGTCAATTCAGTATTTGCTTCAGAAATCAATGCACCCGTTGCAGAGTCCACTAAATTAGTCGCTGTCACTTTACCAAGCATATACTCTAGCGGAACGCTCAAGCGCTCAACGCCAGCCTTATCCATAGCACGGATATGCTTAGCGGTAACACGACGACCTTCTTCAACAATAACCTTACCTTCTGTATCAGTAATGTTAAACATTGCAGTTTCGCCACGCAGACGATTTGCAATCAACTCCATCTCAAAGCCATCACGGCCAAGATAGAACTTCGTTGTTTCGAAGAAAGTTTCTAAAATTTGCTCAGTGTTGTAGCCCAAAGCGCGAAGTAAAATTGTTACAGGCAATTTACGACGACGGTCAATACGTACGAAGACGCAATCTTTTGGATCAAATTCGAAATCCAACCAAGAACCACGGTATGGAATCACACGGGCAGAATGAAGCAGTTTACCTGAAGAGTGAGTCTTACCACGGTCGTGGTCGAAGAAAACACCAGGTGAACGATGCAACTGAGATACGATTACACGCTCAGTTCCATTAATTACAAAAGTACCATTTTCTGTCATGAGCGGAATTTCGCCCATGTAGACTTCTTGCTCGCGAATATCTTTGATGGCCTTATTAGACGACTCTTTATCATAAATAATAAGTCGTACGCGCACTCTCAAAGGAGCGGCATAAGTCACACCACGAAGTTGACATTCTTTAACATCAAAAACTGGCTTACCTAAACGGTAATCAACATATTCTAGCGCTGCATTGCCGGAAAAGCTGACCATTGGAAAGACAGATTTAAAGGCCCCATGCAGACCCAAGTCCCCTCGCTCCGCAAGCGGTTTCCCTTCTTGCAAGAAATTACGATAGGATTCAAGCTGAATTGCCAGCAAGTATGGCACATCCAAAACGGGCGGCAGTTTACCGAAATCCTTACGGATACGTTTTCTCTCAGTGTATGAGTAAGCCATCAGCATTCCCCAGCTTGTGCACATTGACGCAAAAGGCCCTCAATCAGGCCTTACCGAAATAAGAGACATTCTCTTATTTTAAAAATTCAAAATTTATTCAGGTGTAAACCTAAAAAGGCCGGTGACATTAAGTCACCAGCCATTCCGACTAAAAGTCGAAGTGCGAAAATACAAGTAGCATTACTTGATTTCGACAGAAGCACCAGCTTCTTCAAGAGCAGTTTTAAGAGCTTCAGCATCTTCTTTAGATACAGCTTCTTTAACTGTTGCAGGAGCACCATCAACCATGCCTTTAGCTTCTTTCAAGCCAAGACCAGTAGCTGCACGTACTGCTTTGATTACGTTTACTTTCTTATCGCCAACAGCAGTAAGAACAACGTCAAATTCAGTTTGTTCTTCAGCAGCCGCACCAGCATCGCCAGCAGGACCAGCAGCTACAGCAGCAGCTGCAGATACACCGAATTTTTCTTCCATTGCTGAAATTAATTCAACAACATCCATTACAGACATTTCTGCTACTGCATTGATGATATCTTCTTTAGATAGAGCCATGACTCAGATTCCTAGCATTTTTTAACAATATTGCCCGTAGGCAATGAAACAAAATAAATTCAAAAAGCGCGCGATAATTACGCTGCTTCTTGCTCTTTCTGATCGCGAACTGCTGCAAGTGTACGTACGAATTTGCTTGTTGCGCCTTGAATAACACTCATCAAGCGTGCAATTGCTTCGTCGTATGTAGGCAGAGTCGCCAAACGATCAATGTCGCCAGCTGGGATCAACTCACCGTTGAACGCCAACGCTTTAACTTCTAGTTGATCATTTTCTTTTGCAAATTTCTTAAGCAGACGTGCTGCAGCACCTGGGTGCTCGTTAGAAAATGCAATCAGAGTAGGACCAACAAAGCTATCTTGCAAGCATTCGAAGTCTGAACCTTCAACAGCGCGCTTAGCTAGAGTGTTACGTACAACACGTACATAAACACCAGCTTCACGAGCTTCTTTGCGCAATGCAGTCATCGCACCCACGGTAACACCGCGAGAGTCAGCAACAACCGCAGACAACGCAACTTTGGCAGCTTCGTTTACTTCGGCAACAATGGCTTTTTTGTCTTCTAGACCTAATGCCACTGGTTTTCTCCTGGATTGACAGGGATATAAGCATCCCCAATTTTACCAATTCCCCAACAAAATGTTGGAGTACTCACTGGTGAGCTGGATCCAGTTAATCTGAATCGGGACCACACCATCTGCGCAGGACAAACATTTCACAATGTTTAATTAAACCATTCGATTCCTACGGTCTTTGACGGCCTCTGAAATACACCTAAATGTAAAACACAGAGACCCCAAAGTTTGATTTAGAAGCTCAAAGAGCCTAAATCAAGTACCAAACCAGGTCCCATTGTAGAGGACAAGGTTACTTTCTTCATGTAGACACCTTTAGCAGAAGCAGGCTTAGCACGACGTAGGTCGCCCAATAGCGCTTCAAGGTTGCCTTTAACAGCATCAGCAGTAAAGTCGATAGAACCAACACCTGCATGGATGATACCGTTTTTGTCTGTGCGGTAACGCGCTTGACCAGATTTAGCGTTCTTAACAGCCGTTGCAACATCAGGAGTTACAGTACCCACTTTCGGGTTAGGCATAAGACCACGTGGACCAAGAATCTGACCCAACTGACCAACAACACGCATAGCGTCTGGAGATGCAATTACAACATCAAAATCCAACTCGCCTTCTTTAACTTTTGCAGCTAGGTCATCAAAACCTACAACATCAGCACCAGCAGCTAGAGCCGCTTCAGCATTTGCACCTTGCGCGAAAACAGCAACACGTACATCTTTACCAGTACCGTTTGGTAGTACAGTCGCACCACGAACAGCTTGGTCAGATTTACGTGGGTCAACACCCAAGTTTACAGATACGTCTACAGATTCTTTAAACTTAACAGTAGAAAGCTCAGATAAAAGCGCTACCGCTTCTTCAACAGAGTACTGCTTAGTAGATTCAACTTTTTCAGCGATCAAACGAGCGCGTTTAGTTAGCTTAGCCATTAGTTAACACCTTCTACATCAAGACCCATAGCGCGTGCGCTACCAGCGATAGTACGAACTGCCGCATCCATATCAGCTGCAGTCAGATCTTCTGCTTTAGCTGTAGCGATCTCTTCAAGTTGTGCACGTGTAACAGTACCAACTTTTTGAGTGTTTGGACGTGGAGAACCACTCTTAAGGCCAGCTGCTTTCTTAAGAAGCACTGAAGCCGGTGTAGATTTAGTTTCAAAAGTGAAACTACGATCACTGTAAACAGTGATGATTACAGGTGTAGGAAGACCTGCTTCAACGCCTTGAGTTTTGGCATTGAATGCTTTACAGAATTCCATGATGTTCACACCATGTTGACCTAGAGCAGGACCAACTGGCGGACTTGGGTTCGCTTGACCCGCTTTAACTTGTAGCTTGATATAAGCTTCGACTTTCTTAGCCATTTTTTAACTCCGTTTGGGTCACAGCCCTAAGGCTACCCGGTTATAAATATCAGGACTTTTCGACCTGACTAAATTCCAAATCAACAGGTGTTGAGCGTCCGAAGATAAGCACTGCAACCTTGATTCGGCTTTTATCGTAGTCCGCTTCTTCAACGACACCGTTAAAGTCAGCGAATGGACCATCAATAACTCGCACAACCTCACCCACTTCGAACAAAGTCTTAGGACGAGGATTATCTGCGCGATCACTAACGCGTTGCAATATCGCATCAGCTTCTCTTTCTGTGATTGGAGAAGGTTTATCTGCGGTTCCGCCGATAAAACCTAGCACACGACTAGTACCCTTCACCAAATGCCAAGAGTCGTCATTCATATCCATCTGCACTAACACATAACCTGGATAGAACTTTCTTTCGCTCTTGCGCTTTTTGCCATCTCGAATTTCAACTACTTCCTCAGTTGGAACCAAGATTTCACCAAAATAGTCTTCCATGCCCATGATCTGAACTCGTTCTGTAAGCGAACGCATCACGTGCTTTTCATACCCTGAGTACGCATGTACTACATACCAATGTTTCGCCACGAACAACTCCTAACCTATTACCGAAGAAACGACCCAACCAAGAAAAGAGTCAACTCCCCACAGCACTAGAGACATAAAAATTACAACAGCCAACACGATCAAAGTAGTTTGAACGGTTTCTTGTCTTGTCGGCCATACAACACGACGA
The DNA here is from genome assembly GCF_000153025.1 of Marinomonas sp. MED121. Lineage (GTDB taxonomy): Bacteria > Pseudomonadota > Gammaproteobacteria > Pseudomonadales > Marinomonadaceae > Marinomonas. Next base: position 782,012 of record NZ_CH672431.1, on the reverse strand, counting down.
ATCTCAGTTTTCGCTTCACGCGCCAACACAGAGAACGCCTTACCTTTAACCGTCTGCAAACCTATAAAACCGGCTAATCCAGCTAAAACCAAAATAGCTATCAGCCTATACAGCAACGATTCTTCAGAAAAATAGTTATTACCGACCACAGCAACAGTGACCAGCAGCACAACAGCAACCCACTTAAAAATATCAGCGTTAGGTGCTTGAGCTTCAGTACTTGAACTCATATTTTAGGTGATCCCTAGCAAAGAATTAGGATGTGAAATTGGCAGGCCAGGAGGGATTCGAACCCCCGACATTCGGTTTTGGAGACCGACGCTCTACCAGCTGAACTACTGGCCTACATTCACATGGGCGGTGGATGATACCGACTTACAAAGCAATTCGCAAGTGGTTTTGCCCAAAAAACAGACAATAAAAAAGGCGTATCGCCACCCTATTTATTTTTTGAAGTAACACTGGAGCTCATGAGCAGATTTGAACTGCCGACCTCACCCTTACCAAGGGTGTGCTCTACCAACTGAGCTACATGAGCAATTGGAGCGAGTAGCGGGAATCGAACCCGCATCATCAGCTTGGAAGGCTGAGGTTCTACCATTGTACCATACTCGCAAATTGGTGGAGGGAGGTGGATTCGAACCACCGAAACTTTCGTGGCAGATTTACAGTCTGCTCCCTTTGGCCACTCGGGAACCCCTCCACTACTGCAACTAACTCTTGCAATAACCCCAAAAGGTGCGAGCCATTATATGAATCGAAAACGCAATTGCAACACCTAACAAGGATTTTTTTCTAACTTTATCATCATCTTGCCGAAATTTATCTGGTTAGTGAAAGCCTTCCACTCAGATTCAATAATCCCATCGGTAATTTGCACAACAGAAATAGGCACCTTGCGTAAGTGACGATAAACCTTCACATCATAACCTGACAGCTCACTAATCCTTGAGCGCTCACGCTCAGCAGTAATTGAAACTGAATACAAACCTAAAGAGATGCGATTTTTCATTTCACCACGATTAATTATAAAGCTATCAATCCCACGCACTTTCAACGCATTAACAATGCGAGTTGCCTGGGCACGGGTACTTGGAGCACTAATATAAAGCCAGTATTTTTCTCGCTCACCTTCGATTGTTGACTCCTTATAAGGCCAACCTAAAGTATCAATTTGTGGCAAAAAAGTGGTTTTATCTTGTTCTTTTTCAAATTCGATTCTAGGACAAAAGAATTGACCTGAGTTAACAGATGAAACCTGTTCAAACGCATTAGTTATCTCTCTAAGCTCTTGTTCAACAGATTTAAACTGTACTTCTTTTGCTGTTTGTTTAGTCTCTTCGGCCGCTATCGGCAACTCATTCAAAGTCAGAATTTTTCTGCTTACAGGTGGCGCATAAATAGGATCTGAATCCATGGTAGGCTGTTTACTCGAAACGCTATACCAGCCAAATACAGTCACATTTACTATCACTAATAGAAAAAACAACCACTTCATTCTTGGTTCACCCATTCGTCTCCCAATTTCTTAGCGCCTTTTAACACTAAGTGAGGCTCGTATTGTGCCTGTATCTTTAATGCCTGCATTATTTTTTTACCGTTTCCGCCAGTAAATACAAAACGGCTTGTTTGATGCTGGCTTAATACCCTTTCAACCAAACCTAAGGTCATTTCCCAGCAACCAATGTGCACAGCTAGACCTGTGTTATTTATTTGCCCTTGATAGTTAACAAGATCTTCATCATTAAATCGAATCTTACCGGTTTTCTCCACCAGCATATTTTCCATCATGATTTGCCCAGGCACAATATAACCGCCTCGATACTGACCATTAGCATCAACAAACTCAACTTTTAGTGCAGTTCCTGCATCAATCACAACGGTATCTTGAGTTGCATCAAATGCCGCTATTACTGTTAACCACCTATCAATACCTAAACGGGACACATCTTCATAGGCATTACGAACACCACAGGACATTCGCTGGCTCTTCAATTCATAACAGCTAGCATCAGGAAAGCTTTGATGGATAAACTTCCTCAAAGAAGCCTCATCCTCATCACCTCTAACACTCGCAAAATAGATGCGCTCTGGCGCAAGAGAAAGCAAATTAACGGCATCAGCATCAAGATGACCAAGCTGTAAGTCTCGACTAATATAAGTTAACTCATCTTGCTCAAAAGCCGCCCATTTCACACTGGTATTACCCGCATCGACGACGAGAACTTTATTGCTTGCGGACACTCACTTCACCTCCATACAAGGCTTTTACCTGTCCATCTTGCTCAAATAACAAAGCCCCTTTCGCATCTATGCCCCTGGCAATACCTAACTCTTCTGTGTTACCACTTATCAGACGCACTGCTTGATTTTTAAGTAGATCTTGCTGCATCCATTCAGTCAAATATGCCGCTAGACCATCACCTTTATCAAAGGTCTTACACACCTGCTCTAGCTCATTCACAAGATCCGCTAAAATTTGGTTACGACTCACATCTTCAGAAGTTTGTTGCATCACATCTGTCCAAGGCTGATCTATGTCTTGCATATCTTGTTCAGACATAGAAACATTCAAACCAACGCCAATAATAACATCACAAATATCTTGATCTGCGACCATTTCAAGCAACACACCACAGATTTTTTTGCCGTCGACTTGCACATCATTAGGCCATTTTAAACCTACAGATTCGACACCATGTTTTTTTAGCACCCTAGCCACAGCAGCACCGACCGCTAGACTCAGCCCTTCTATCACAGAGATACCGCTTTCAAAACGCCAGCCAAATGACATCATGATGTTTTTAGCAACTCCACCTTGCCATTGACGACCACGACGACCTTTACCTTGGTTTTGAATTTCAGTCGCAACCACTTGAGGCATGACGGCACCGGAATTGATCAATTGCTTCACATCATCATTCGTTGATTTGGTCTCAAAGCACACAGAAATAGGAATTCCAGCTACGGATTGTGCCAGTATTTTCGCATCTAACAATTCAATTTTATAAGGTAATCGATATCCTCGACCCTTTACTGAGTGCAAACGAATACCCAACAGCTCAAGTTTTTTTAGCTTCTTCCATATGGCTGCACGCGTAACACCTAACGCCTCTCCCAACTCTTCACCTGAATGGAATTGGCTATCCGCCAACAATAGCAAAAGGTCACGCATTCTCATCTCCAAACCTTGATTGAGCAACATTATCAGTAAGCATTTGGCTCACTAACAAAGCATAAATAGTCAAAAATTTTACCGTATTTTCACTGTATAGTGTTGATGTATTGCGTTATTTGATCCACCAGCCGAGTAAAGTCTGGATTCCAACTTAAACGCCCACCGTAACTGCTTTTTTCGGTGAGTAAATCACCCTTTTCACCCAACCAGTTACTCTTATCTTGCTTACATTGCCTCAGCGCGTCATCTTGATACCAAGAACAAACCTTGTATTTCCCCTCTTTTCCATAATAAGGGTCTAGCGGATCAATATGAATGGACATATGGGAGAGGCCTGTAATTCTTAGATCTTCGTTGTAAGCATTGAACTCTTGCACTCTGGCATCATCAAAATTCACCGCCTTATTGGAATAAAGCCAGGTTTTTGAATTAGCATTCACCATAGTTCGCCTAAAATAATCCAGTGTGACGGCACTATCGACGGTTGAGTCTTCAGCAGACAAAGCAACAAAGACAGGAAGCTTTAATGCTTGCTGCTCTAATCCATGGCGCACCTCTGCGGCTAACTCATAGGCCTGAGCAATGGCGGGCACCGGAATAGAAGCATATTTAGCATAATCGTCACTTTCTTTATGCTCTAACCAGGTTAAAACGGGCGCCAGATAAGGAGACAGCCAATCAATACTCGAATTAATCTTTAACAAAGGCGAGAACAAAATAAGGCCATCTACTCCGGCAATATTATCCTGAGCATAATCTAGCCCAAGCGCCCCTCCCGTCGAGAAACCAGCAATAAAAAGACTCTTAGTTTCTTGCGCGAAATTCTCAACAGCGATTTTAGTCACTTGACGCCATTCATCTCTTTCAACATCGATCAAGTCTTCTGCTCTTGTTCCATGTCCTGGCAACAATACAGCTCTAACCCACAAACACCGCTGAGCTAATGCCTGCCCAAAGGAATAAAGAGAATAGGGAGAGTCAGAAAGCCCATGTAATAAAAGAACCCCCACATCCTGTTGCTCACATTCTGCTGCAGGTTTGATTTCAAATGGCATGACAGCAGACTTTTCTAATGTCGAATTATGCGAGTTTAGCCATTTTTTATTTTCTTCTAAAAATGCATCAGCCTGAATGAGATAGTCTTCGAAGGCTTGGTTGGGTTGAGGCGATACAGAGACACTTGCCATGACATGAGTTGCACCCGCTAACAAAACACCTAATAAGAGCTGCTGTCCTAGCTTGATAACTTGCTTCATTTATATACCTTTTGACTCATTCATTTTATAAAACTCTATTGACCATCTTAGAAACATCAAATGCTTCAATGCTTCACCGCATGTTGCAGCATATATTGGCTAATGTAATCCACCAGCCGTTCAAAATCTGGATTCCAGCTTAGTCTAGCCCCATGGGGACTCTTACTCTCTAACAAGCGTCCTTTTTCACCCGACCAACCGTTCACATCTTGCTTACATTGCGCTAGCTCATCATCTTTATACCATTGGCAAACTCGGTAGCTGCCTGCTTTTCCATAGTATGGGTCCAAAGGGCTCATATGGGCAGACATATGTGAAAATCCGGTGATTTTAAGGGACTCATCATAACTGTTAATTTCTTCGATTCTAGGATCTGGGAAATTGACAGCCTTATTTGAATAAAGCCATAAGCGCGACGCGGCATTTGTCATATGGCGTTTAAAGTACTTTAAATTAAGTTTACTATTCACTGTATTGTCTTCTGCCGACATAGCAATAAAGACAGGGATTGTTAATGCCTGTTGCCTCAGCCCTTTTCTCACCTCTGTTGCTAAATGAAATACCTCCGCCATAGCCGGAACAGGTATCGATGCATACTTGGCGTAATCATCTGGCGTTTTGCGATCAAGCCAATTAACAAAGAGCCCCACAATAGGTGTCAGCCAATCCGCGCTGGTATTAATTTTTAACAAGGGAGAAAACAATATGAGGCCGGATAAATTCACTTCTGGCTTTTGCATATAATCCACAGCTAAAGTTGCACCCGTAGAATAACCTGCGATATACAAAGAATCTGTTTCTTGAGCAAAATTATAAACCGCAGCCTTCACTGCAGCTCTCCACTCTTGACGCTTAGCATCAATAAGATCTTCTGCTTTAGTCCCATGACCAGGCAATAAGATTGACCTCACCCAGAAGCATCGTTTAGCCAGTGCGTCACCCATCGAACGTAATGAGTAGGAGGAGTCAGACAAGCCGTGCACTAACAAAACCCCTATACCATTTTCTTTACAGCTCATACCTGGCTTGATCTCAAAAGGCATTACAGCAGTTTTTTCGACCTGTTTGTTAGCACTAACTAACCAGCTTTTATGCTGCATTAGGTAAGCATCAGTTTGTTGAAGATAAGAAGAAAATGCTTGGTTCTTTTGAGGTATTGGCCATTGTGCTTGCACTACACTCGCACATAAAAGCGCCAATACAGCATAGGTGCCTGCTATGTTAAACAAATCCTTAAATACTCGTATCATCATATATCCCTTAGCAATCGCATCAATATCTTATCTAAGCGTTAATCCTATCAAATATACTCAAGGCTAAGCCTATTTATTTAAAACTCCATATTTTATCATCTTGTTTTTATTCCACTTGTTAACTCTTACCCATATGAGAAACCCACTTCAACATAGATTAATAAATAGGTTACGCTTTCCCTTGGTAAAGAGGTTTTACCAAGCACATTACCCTGCTGGAAAAGCAAATAAGGCAGACCCTATTTGGGTACTAGAAGATAACAAGCAAATTAGAGTGTGTTTGAGGTTAAAGCAATTCCAGCACTGCCAGTTACTCACAGCTATGGTCACTCATCCCGATTTTCGTAATTTAGGTCTTGGGCAGGCTTTGTTAAATGCATTACATCATGATGAAAGCCAACCGTTTTCAGCAAAACAATGCTATTGCTTTGCCTTTGAACATTTAGAAAACTTTTATCAAAACTCGCACTTTTCTCGCATTTCAGAAGAATGCTTACCTGAGGAATTAAAGCAACGTTTTCGGGCCTACACACAATCAGGAAAACGCTTAGTTCCTATGATCTTTTTAGGTGAGAGCACAACTTAAAATTTAGTATTTAAGCTTAAATTACTTAACGAACTTAATTTTGTTAATCAACTTAATTAAGCTGTGATCACCTTGCATGTCATACTTGATTCTATTTAACTCATTCCATTAAGTAGATACTAATGGAGCCCTTTATATGTCCATCTCATTACCAAGCCACTCTGCGTTATTAAAGACTAACTTTACTTTCGGCGTTGCTACAGCCGCGTTTCAAATTGAAGGAGCAAATCAGCTCGATGGTAGAATTGAATCTATCTGGGATAGGTTTTGCGCGACACCTGGCAAAGTATTTAATGGCGATGATGGTGCCATAGCCTGTGATCATTATCACAAATGGCAAGAAGACATAGAGCTAATCAAATCATTAGGCGTGGATGCCTATAGGCTGTCTATTGCTTGGCCACGATTAATGGATAAAGAAGGCAAAGCAAACCCCAAAGGCATTGCCTTTTATCGCAATCTACTAACACAATTGAAAGCCAACCAAATTAAAACCTTTGTTACCCTTTATCATTGGGACTTACCCCAACACTTAGAAGAGAGAGGCGGCTGGCTTAACCGAGAGACAGCTTACAAATTCCAAGCATATGCTCAACTTGCTGCTGAACAACTTGGTCAATGGGTTGATGTATGGACCACCTTTAATGAGCCTTGGTGCACTAGCATTTTAGGTTATGGAGAAGGCATCCATGCACCGGGTTTAGCAGACCCCATTAAAGCAAGACAAGCTGGTCACCATGTATTACTCGCCCATGGGTTAGCCATGCCTATTCTTAAAAAAGTTTGCCCTGATGCTCAAGCCGGTATTGTCTTGAATATGAGCAAAGCGTATCCAGCGGATAATAAAGCCAGCAGCAAGATGGCAAGCCTATATGCTGAAGCTTTAGATAACCACTTCTTTATCGAGCCACTACTAACAGGTCAATACCCAGACGTTATCAAAGCCCTATCACCTGAATTAATCCCTCAGATAGAAGATGGCGATATGGCTATCATAAGCCAACCTATCGACTATCTGGGTTTAAACTATTACACCTGCAATCATGCGAAGTGGCATCCTGAACAAAAGCGTCAAACGGTTTTAAAACCCGCAACCAAAGTCGAATATACTCACATTGGCTGGGAGGTAAACCCTGAATCCTTAACCCAGCTTTTGCTCGAACTGAACCAAGAATACGCTCTTCCTCCCATTTACATTACTGAAAATGGTGCTGCCTGTGATGACAAATTGGTAGAGGGTGAAGTTCATGATGAGCAGCGCGTACGTTATTTAAATGCACACCTTAATGCGATTCATAATGCCATCGAAGCAGGGGTTAATATTCAAGGTTATTTTGCCTGGAGTTTGATGGATAATTTTGAATGGGCTGAAGGCTACAGCAAGCGCTTTGGTCTAGTTTATGTAGACTACAATACGCAAGAAAGGACATTAAAAGCCAGCGCAAAAGCCTATAGAGAGCTGCTTTTATCCAGACTAAGTGTAAGGTGATTAGCAAAAACACTTAGAAAAATGTGCAAAAAACATTCAAATTGAGGCACTTTATTGTAAATGTGTCTCATTTGATAGGACATACTTCTCACTATTAGCTAGCCTTTTTGAAGCCGAATGGCCCAAATTTCGATTTCTATTAGGGAGTGATGCAATGCAAGTTTCAGATTTATCCCCAAAGATTCACCCAGAAGAACAGCAAAGAATAACACCAGATCAGATCCCACAAGAGGCATTTGACTGGTACGACGAATATGCTCATGGTGACATAGATAGACGTACATTTTTAAATCGATTAGGCGCACTTGGTGTTGCAGGATTGAGCCTAGGTGTTATTGCCAGTGCGCTGACACCTAACTACGCATTAGCAGAACAAGTCTCTTTCAACGATGCCGACATTACAGCAAGTTACCTCACCTTTGATTCTCCAGAAGGTTATAAAGAAGGGAAAGGCTATTTAGTCACCCCAAAAAACCTATCCGGCACAGCCCCTGCTGTCCTCGTTATTCATGAAAATCGTGGACTTAACCCTTATATTAAAGATGTGGCTAGACGTCTCGCAAAAGCAGGTTTTGTTGCTTTTGCACCGGACGCACTTCACCCTCTTGGCGGTTATCCAGGTAATGATGACGAAGGCCGCAGCATGCAGAAGAGCCTTGATAGAAGCAAGATAGAAGCCGACTTTATGGCAGCGGCGAAAATGTTAAAAGCCCACCCTGCTAGCTCAGGAAAACTTGGCGTTGTTGGCTTCTGCTTTGGTGGCTATGCCAGTAACATGCTGGCAGCACGCTTACCGAATGTGATAGATGCCGCCGTCCCCTTCTATGGTACACCACCAAAAGACACCTATATTAAGGACATCAAAGCCCCTATCATGCTTCAGTTTGCTCAGCTTGATAAACGCGTAAATGCCACTTGGCCAGCCTATGAAAAAGCATTAAAAGCCAATAAGGTGGATTACCAAGCCTTCATTTATGAAAAAACTAATCATGGTTTTCACAACGACTCGACAGGTCGCTACGATGAAGCACAAGCAGAACTAGCGTGGTCGCGGACACTCGACTTCTTTAAAAAGCACCTTTCCTAAAACATAGAGACTGAGCATCAGCCACTAAAGAAGCTGATGCTCTAAACTCTCTTTAATCACACTTAATTTTCTTAAATACCCCTGTCACAGGAATCTATTTTAAATAGCCATGATTAAAAGGTCACAACCAAATCAATTCCATTGAGTTTTGGCACTAGATACCAAGAGAAATCTTCCTTTTCGATATCAGCAAAGCGGGTCTGATAAGCTTGCCATTTTTGAGTCGCTTGAGTAGGTTGCGTCCAAATAGCCAACTCGCCCATTCCAATTCCTAGAGCTGCAGAGCCTAAAGCATCATCACTATCACCCCAAGCCGCTATGGCAGTAGCGGCAACTAAGTTAACCCCTATGGTTGTCGCATGTGTTTGCCATTGATATCGCTCGTCACTTCTTAAAGCTGTCGCACTTAGCTGAGCTTCATACTCTTTTAACTTATACAGCTTAAGTGCTCGCTCATCTTGCTCTGTCTCATTTGCCAGTTCACTCACATCTGGTTCAGATAACAAAGGAACAGGTTCCAGTAGCATCTTTGCTAAAGCAGCAGAGGATTTTAGGCCAGACACCCATGCCAGCACTTCTTCATCATGATCATCTTCATCAAGGGCGGTTGAAAAGTTACTCATCGCACTAACAGAGTAAAGCCCGCTCCAACCGTATTGCCAATAGGCATAAGGGCTGGAAACATCATTTACGCTTTGCTCTAAGTAACTTAATCTTTCATCAATTTCAGCATCGCTCATGAGCATATGATCTGATGCAAATAAATTGCCTGAAGCCATGACATTGACACCAATTCCAACACTCATCAGCCAGGTCTTTTTTATTTTATTTAATTTCATTTGGCCTTCCTCTTTTTTTATATTTCTGAATAAGTCAAAAAGAAGCTATCACATTATTATCAAAACGAATATCTATACACAAAACCATTACATATAGTAATCTTGATTGGTTAATTATTTTTACCGTTATTAGGCAAAAAATATCAATTGTCCCTAGCTCTTAGGCCAATTAATCTGATCTGATCACCCAATCACTCGCTTAATAATGGAAGTCGTCCTTATGCAGCAAATAAATCAAGTTTACATAGACGGAAATTGGCGCAGAACAAAGAGCACACAACTTTACTCGCTCATCAACCCTGCCACTCAAGACAGCATCGCCCAAGTAACAATGGCGTCTGTGAAAGACGTCGAAGATGCCGTAGCCGCAGCACATAAAGCATTCGCTTCTTGGTCAAATACCAGCGCACAAACAAGAGCGAATTATATGAATGCCATCGCTGATGAGATGCAGACTCGCTATCAGGACTTAATTGAAGCTCACGTACTTTCTATGGGCTGCCCTGCTCATTTAGTGGGAGCTTATCATCTAGATTGCGCTATCGATGCCATGCGTTACTATGCAAAACTTGCTTTCAATATGGAGAAGGAAACAAGGCGAGAAAGTGTCTTACTTACCCAAAAGGCCATTGGTGTTTGCGCCCTTATCAATCCTTGGAATTACCCCTTACATCAACTTGTCGGCAAACTCGCTCCAGCCTTAGCAGCAGGCTGCACCTTGATTGAAAAACCTGCCGAGCAAACCCCACTAACAGATCTCATCATGGCAGAAATCATGCACAAGGTCGGTTTGCCAGCTGGCGTTTTTAATCTGATATTTGGACATGGCCATGAAATAGGCCCACTACTGGCAGAACATCCAAAGGTTAATATGGTGTCTTTCACTGGCTCCACAAGAGCAGGTATAGAAGTCGCTAAGAACGCAGCCTCAAGTGTTAAGCGAGTATGTCAGGAGCTAGGAGGCAAGTCGGCCTTTATCATCACCCAAGATGCTGATATCGAAGCGGCCGTACGTTATGGGGTTGAAGATGTCATGGCAAATACAGGTCAAACCTGTAATGCACTCACCCGTATGTTAGTGCCTAAAAGCCAATATCAAAAAGTGATAGAAGTCGCGAAACAAGTGGCGCTAGAACACACAGTTGGCGACCCTAGATTAGCAGAAACCAACATGGGGCCACTTGCCTCAGCAAAACAGCATCAAGTGGTAAAAGATTATATTCAATTAGGCTTAGAAGAAGGTGCCAGTTTATTAACGGGAGGGGCTGAATTACCCGAGCGCCTAGACAAGGGTTATTACATAAAACCTACTATCTTCACTCAAGTCACGCCAGAAATGCGCATTGCGCAAGAAGAAATTTTTGGCCCTGTCCTTTGCATCCTAACTTATGACGACATAGAAGAAGCCATCACAATCGCCAATGACAGCCAATACGGTTTATCCTCTGCGGTTTACGCCAAGGACGCAGAAACCGCCTTAGCCATTGCTAAGCGACTCGAAGCAGGACAATCTTATATTCAAGGTAGCTACTTCTCCATGCACGCCCCCTTTGGTGGTGTGAAGCAATCTGGCAATGGCCGTGAATGGGGAGAAGAAGCGCTAGAGGAGTATGTTGAAACTCAGGCCATCATCTACCCTAGCTAATTCAGGGTAGAATCAGTACTTTCAAGGAAGTAACGCAGAAACCAAAAAGGCTTAGTGAGCAAGAATCACTAAGCCTTTTTTCTTGAGCTGCAATTTAAAAGTACTTTTTAATAGTCCATTCTTAGGGGAATCTGCACCTCATAACCCCTTTCTTCTTTTTCATCATCTTTCATTTGAGCGGGGAAGCCTTGCCCCAATACTTTTACATCACAGGCATCTTCTAACCGACGAATAATATTTGGTGAGAACTCTCTATCACCATAACGGGACTGGCCATCTTTAAAGATATCCACCACAAGAGGCGCTAGCTCTAACGGTAAGCCATGGCGTTTCGCCACTTGATCAAATAAGCCAACATCCTTGGTGACCAAGTCCATCGTAAAACTGATATCACGACTACCGTTTAAAATGACTTGAGATTCGGTTTCATGCACGAAGGAATTACCAGAAGAGGCTTTGATCGCTTCGTAAGTCACATTCATATCTAAACCCATCACTTTAGACGCCGTTAAGGCTTCAGACAGCGCAATCAGATGTACACTGCATAAGTAGTTTGTCACCACTTTAAGTTTTGATGCACTTCCAAGTGGGCCTGTGTGAATAATACGTCGCCCCATGGTGGTTAAAATAGGTAGCACTCGATCAAATGTGGCACGCTCACAGCCAGCGAAGATAGAAATATTTCCCGTTCCGGCTCTATGACAACCACCTGACACAGGACAATCAACCGCCATCCCACCTCGCGCCTCGACCTCATCAGCAATACGCCTGACTTCGGCCTCATCTGTGGTACTCATTTCTAACCAAATAGCGCCTGCTTTCATACCCGCAATGACACCATCATCAGCTTCCATTACTTGGGCACAGATAGCAGGTGAAGGTAAACAGGTAATAATCACATCACAGGCTTGAGCAAGCGCTTTTGCCGACACTGCTGTCTTAGCGCCGTTATCCGCAAAACGTGCCATTAAACCTTCATCAATGTCTCTCACCATAAGGTCCATACCATTACGCAGTAAACTCCCTGCCAGTTGACCACCCACATTACCCAAGCCTACAAAACCTACCTGCATAAGAACCTCCAAACATCTGATTAGAAAAGCTTTCTCGCAACAAGTGAGCAAAATAAGCGACTTAACTCACAAGGATAGAACCAGAGTAACTGCTAGGCGAAAAATGAAAAATTGATCTTTTTTTGACACTTCGGTAAAAAAAATCTTCCAATCATTTAGCACAATGGATAACGTGCTTAAGAGACATTTGTGATGGCTAATGAGATAAATTAACAAATCGATATAGAGGTGAAAGTGAAAGAGCAATTAAATGAATCTGCTTTTGAACAAATCGACTTACGCAAACTTCCTCCTCTTAAAGCGTTAAAAGGGTTTGAAGCTACAGCAAGGCTAGCAAGCGTTAGAGGGGCTGCTGAGGAGCTAAACCTAACTCATCCCGCCATAAGCCATCAGATACAAACCTTAGAAGAGAGCCTAGCCTGTAAACTCTTTATACGAGAAGGAAGGCAAATTCGCCTCACCGAAGCAGGCTCACGCTATTACCAGTTTGTTCGCCAAGCGCTAAACATCCTCATAGCGGGCACGGAAGAGGTTAGAGATAACATCAGCCAACCCGCCCTCAGAGTTCAAACCTATGTCACAACATCAATTCGTTGGCTAGCACCACGCCTGAACAAGTTTCGCCAGCAGCACCCAGATATCGGATTACAAGTCAGCACCTATAGCGCTGACTGGCGCTTTGATGAAAAGCACGCCGACATTGCCATTATTTATAAAACGCAACCGCTATCAGACCACCTAAGCTGGCAGCCCTTTTTCCAATCAAAAGTCTTCCCTGTTTGTAGTCCCGAATTCTTAGCAAAATTACCAGATCAACTAGAAACCCATGACCTAAAAAACTATCCTTTAATTTCAGTCTATACCGAAAACAAATACTGGAGTTGGCAGAACTGGTTCGAGTCCGCAGGCATTAATCACAAGCCTGACGACAAGACTCAAACAAGCTTAAACTGTATGGACGTGGATACCTTGGCAGCGGCGCTGGAAATGGCCATCATTGGAGAAGGCATCGCCCTCGTTAATGGGCCTTTTGCCGATAAAGATCTCGCTAGTGGTCGTTTAGTTATTCCAGTAGAGCACACAGCAAAAGGGTTTGGTGAATGGGGTATTGTTTGCCATAAGAACCTAGAAGACGATAAACGTATCAAGGCTTTTATTGCTTGGCTTTTAGACGAACAATAATCTCTATCTGTTAAGGTATTTCTTACTTATGATTAATACCCTATTAGCCAGTTTAAAAAGAATCATATAAAGGAGAGTTTCATGATGAAGTCTTGGTTAGCCACATATACTCCTGCGTTGCTTTTCTCATCCGTGCTGTCTATTTCTCTTCTTTCCAGTGCTGTGCTTTCTAGCTCAGTACAAGCGACTTCAATAAAGACAAAAACACTCTATCAAGACAGCTTATTAAAAGCCGATCTGGTGAGCGAATTTGATGGTGTCATCTGGGGGCTAACGCTAATAAGTGATACAGAGGCGGTACTTACCCTAAGAAAAGGCCAAGCCTTTCACCTCGACTTAATAACTGGCAAACAAACCAAATTATCTGGCTTACCTAAAATTGCTACTCGTGGCCAAGGCGGGTTGCTAGATGTTGCAGCGTCTCCTGAGTATAACGAATCTGGCTGGCTCTATTTCACCTATAGCAAACCGGCAACACAAGGAGCCACAGTAGCCTTAGGCAGAGCCAAGCTTAGAGGCTCGCAATTAACCAATTGGGAAGATGTTTTCATCACTCAATCCGCCTCTACTTCTGGCCAGCACTTTGGTTCTCGAATTGCCTTTGATAATCAAGGTTACCTTTACTTTGGTATCGGTGATCGAGGTGAAAGACCAAACGGACAGAACCTTCGAAACCACGCGGGCGCAATTCTTAGATTACACCTAGATGGCCGTACACCTAAAGATAACCCCTTCGTTGGGAGAACAGATGCTCAAGATGCCATTTGGAGTTATGGCCATAGAAACCCGCAAGGCCTCTTTTTTGATAAAGGCACCAACACGCTTTGGTCAAACGAACATGGCCCACGAGGTGGCGATGAGATAAACAAGATCAAACGCGGTGCCAACTACGGTTGGCCTATCGTCTCCTATGGTAAAGAATACTGGGGGCCAATTAGTGTTGGCGATGGTACAGAAAAAGCAGGCATCGAAAATCCCTTAAAAGTATTTATCCCCTCTATCGCCCCAAGCGCCTTACACATATACCAAGGTCAATTATTCGATGGCTGGCAAGGTAACCACATATCCCTAGCATTGGCCAAAAGACACTTAAACCTAGTAACCTTCAACGACCAAGGCGAACCAACAGAAACACGCTACCTAGGTGAATTAGATGAAAGGTTTCGATCCATTGCAGAAGACTCAAAAGGGTATTTATACCTAGGGACAGATTCGGGTAAATTGATTAGGTTGTCTGGAGCTGATTAATTGAGGGTTAGATACCTAGCTTGATTGAGGGCTTATACATTCGTTTTAACAGTAAGAGAGGCTAAATGAAATTCTCAATGCTAACTTGTTAAACAATCTCCTTAGCCATAGTTAGAATAGACTGATATTTCCCATTTACCTTTAACCCTAAAGCATTGACACCAATTTCAATGAAATTAAGCCTTCTATATAACCCAACAGCGGGATTAGTCGCTAATACTTCTAAGCTCAACTGGCAAACATCATTTTCAACACACCAACATGTTGCCCGCTCAATAAGCTGTTTACCTATCCCTAAATTTCTATATCCATGTAACACTGAAATGCCAAAAGTAGCACGATGCATCATTTGTGGGTGAACTAAACGATTAAGCGTAATCATCCCAATTAAGCGTGCATTTTTATCTTCAGCAACAAAAATCATTCCACCATGACTAAGCACAGATTGAATAAAACTTACTTCTTCCTCAGCGCTAGGAATTGCATTTTTAAGAATATAAGGAAGCTCTTCCTCAATAATTGATGCGTACAGATCCTTTAATGCCTCAGCATCACTTAAATTAATTGCGCGGATTGCTACCATAACGTCTATTAATCCTTTAAAAGTAAAATTGCGCGGTATATTTTGGAAATATCTTGCTCACCAGCCTTTGCTGGCCAGATATTTACCTTCTTACCTTCCATGATGACTACTCACCTATATTGAATCAGGGTGGTCAAATAGCAATGGTGACCCCTGTTTTATGCGATATATATTAAGCCCTTCTGAGCCACTTAGGTACTTTATTTACTAACTTGTTGATACTACGTGTTTTTAATCAAGAGGCAATTATAGAAATAATCAAAGCATCTCGTCTCTACCATCATTAACCTATTCAGTAATGATGAAATCGCTGGTAATCCCCCCATTTTTAATGGAGTTCAGGTGTAGACTTTAAAGTTTGCGTTAAACGCCTTTTTTGTATCGGTGTAATGCCACCAATGCCCATGTTAGGTCGCTCGTTATTGTAAGTCCATAACCAGTGCGTTGCTTTATCTTGAAGCGCTTTAATATCTTCGTACAAGTAATGACTCAGCCAATCATATCTCACTGTACGGTTAAATCGCTCTATATAAGCGTTTTGCTGTGGTTTGCCAGGTTGGATAAAACTGAGCTCAATGCTGTTTTCTTGTGCCCAACTTGCCAGCTTCTCACTGATATACTCAGGGCCATTATCACACCGTATCGCTTTAGGTTTACCTCGCCACTCAATAATCTGATTGAGTGCGCGTATAACACGTTCTGCTGGTAAGGATAGGTCCGCATCAATCGTTAACCCTTCTCGATTAAAGTCATCAATCACGTTAAACAAACGGCAACGTCGACCATCTGAGAGTTGATCATGCATAAAATCCATTGACCAACATTCATTGATTTGTTCTGGCACCGCTAAGGGTTCAGGCTTTTCACGGACTAAGCGTTTATGAGGTTTGATGCGCATGTTGAGCTGTAGCTCACGATAAATACGGTAAACACGCTTATGGTTCCATGGATAACCACAGACATTTCTGAAGTAGAGAAAACATAGCCCAAAGCCCCAGTTACGCTGATTTTGAGTCAGCCCGATTAATTGCTCAACAATCAACTGATTCTCATCATTAAGTTTAGGCTGATAACGGTAGCAGGTCTCGCTGATCTTAAACGTCCGACAGGCAGATGCAATACTGAGGTGATAAGTCACCACAGCCTGTTTGGCCATCGGCTTGCGGTCAGCGGCCTTCACCACTTTTTTGCCATGGCTTCCTGTATGATCTCTGCCTTGAGTTTTTCTTCGGCATACATCTTTTTAAGACGACGGTTTTCTTCTTCGAGTTCTTTCATTCGAGTGATTAAAGAGGCATCCATACCACCGTACTTGGCTCGCCACTTATAAAAGGTCGAATTACCAATGCCATGCTCGCGACACAGCTCCGCCACGGGCACTCCTGCCTCGGCTTGGTTTAAGATGCCCATGATTTGACTGTCTGAATAGGTTTTATTTTTCATCGTGATCTCCTAGTAATTAGCTTATTAGAAAACTCTACGACTGACCTCTATTATTTTCGGGGGATTACCCTAGTAATTAGCTTATTAGAAAACTCTACGACTGACCTCTATTATTTTCGGGGGGATTACCTGTTATGCGTAGCGTGGCTAATAGAGAGCCACTTCTGAGTTCGGCTTTTGCACTTTGCCTTTAAAATTATCTCGCACTTTTCTCTAGACGAAAAAAAAACCAGCTCATTGAGCTGGTTTTTTTATAATTCAATCTTGATAACGACCTACTCTCACATGGGAACTCCCACACTACCATCGGCGATGCCACTTTTCACTGCTGAGTTCGGGATGGGATCAGGTGGTTCAATGACTCTATGATTATCAAGAAATTCTGTTTGTCAGAACAAGCTCTGTTTGTGGCTTATTCATTGACGAATTTGCTTATGCTTTAACAATACTTTTTGAATAGTCTTCTCTTTATTAGAGAAGTTAACGATAACCAAGCCTCAAACCAGCTTGCGATGTCTTACCATCATTCTAAATCGTAATATAACGCTAAACCATTTTGGCGTTATATGGTCAAGCCTCACGAGCAATTAGTACAGGTTAGCTCAATGCCTCACAGCACTTACACACCCTGCCTATCAACGTCGTAGTCTTCAACGGCTCTTTAGGGAACTTAAAGTTCCAGTGAGATCTCATCTTGAGGGAGGCTTCCCGCTTAGATGCTTTCAGCGGTTATCCCGTCCGAACGTAGCTACCCGGCAATGCCACTGGCGTGACAACCGGAACACCAGAGGTTCGTCCACTCCGGTCCTCTCGTACTAGGAGCAGCTCCTCTCAAATCTCAAACGTCCACGGCAGATAGGGACCGAACTGTCTCACGACGTTCTAAACCCAGCTCGCGTACCACTTTAAATGGCGAACAGCCATACCCTTGGGACCGGCTTCAGCCCCAGGATGTGATGAGCCGACATCGAGGTGCCAAACACCGCCGTCGATGTGAACTCTTGGGCGGTATCAGCCTGTTATCCCCGGAGTACCTTTTATCCGTTGAGCGATGGCCCTTCCATACAGAACCACCGGATCACTAAGACCTACTTTCGTACCTGCTCGACG
>NZ_CH672431.1:576867-760244 GCF_000153025.1 Marinomonas sp. MED121 | reverse complement strand
GGTTACATCAGATAATTTGTGTGAACACTCACCCAGAGCTTCATATCGTTTAAGGAGGTGATCCAGCCCCAGGTTCCCCTAGGGCTACCTTGTTACGACTTCACCCCAGTCATTGACCACTCCGTGGTAACCGCCCTCCCCGAAGGGTTAAGCTAGCTACTTCTGGAGCAATCAACTCCCATGGTGTGACGGGCGGTGTGTACAAGGCCCGGGAACGTATTCACCGTGACATTCTGATTCACGATTACTAGCGATTCCGACTTCATGGAGTCGAGTTGCAGACTCCAATCCGGACTACGACGCACTTTATGGGATTCGCTTACTCTCGCAAGTTCGCAGCCCTCTGTATGCGCCATTGTAGCACGTGTGTAGCCCTACTCGTAAGGGCCATGATGACTTGACGTCGTCCCCACCTTCCTCCGGTTTGTCACCGGCAGTCTCCTTAAAGTTCCCGACATTACTCGCTGGCAAATAAGGACAAGGGTTGCGCTCGTTACGGGACTTAACCCAACATTTCACAACACGAGCTGACGACAGCCATGCAGCACCTGTCTCATAGTTCCCGAAGGCACTTAAGCATCTCTGCTAAATTCTATGGATGTCAAGAGTAGGTAAGGTTCTTCGCGTTGCTTCGAATTAAACCACATGCTCCACCGCTTGTGCGGGCCCCCGTCAATTCATTTGAGTTTTAACCTTGCGGCCGTACTCCCCAGGCGGTCTACTTATCGCGTTAGCTTCGCCACTAAGTCATTACAACCCAACGGCTAGTAGACATCGTTTACGGCGTGGACTACCAGGGTATCTAATCCTGTTTGCTCCCCACGCTTTCGCACCTCAGTGTCAGTATCAATCCAGAGTGTCGCCTTCGCCACTGATGTTCCTTCCTATATCTACGCATTTCACCGCTACACAGGAAATTCCACACTCCTCTATCGTACTCTAGCCTGCCAGTATCGGGTGCAATTCCAAGGTTGAGCCCTGGGCTTTCACATCCGACTTAACAAACCACCTACGCGCGCTTTACGCCCAGTAATTCCGATTAACGCTTGCACCCTCTGTATTACCGCGGCTGCTGGCACAGAGTTAGCCGGTGCTTCTTCTGAAGGTAACGTCACAGATATTACGTATTAAGCAACACCCTTTCCTCCCTTCTGAAAGTGCTTTACAACCCTAGGGCCTTCTTCACACACGCGGTATGGCTGGATCAGGCTTGCGCCCATTGTCCAATATTCCCCACTGCTGCCTCCCGTAGGAGTCTGGGCCGTGTCTCAGTCCCAGTGTGGCTGATCATCCTCTCAGACCAGCTAGAGATCGTCGCCTTGGTGAGCCTTTACCTCACCAACTAGCTAATCTCACGCAGGCTCATCTAATAGCGAAAGGTCCGAAGATCCCCTCCTTTCCCCCTCAGGGCTTATGCGGTATTAGCCTGCGTTTCCACAGGTTGTCCCCCACTACTAGGCAGATTCCTACGCGTTACTCACCCGTCCGCCGCTCGACGCCTGTAGCAAGCTACATCGTTTCCGCTCGACTTGCATGTGTTAAGCCTACCGCCAGCGTTCAATCTGAGCCATGATCAAACTCTTCAGTTTAAAATCATTGCTCACTCAAATCTTTACTGCTGACTTTAAAACTCGATCCAAACTAATGGATCAAACATAAAGCGTTTTAGTATCGACTCTCGTAAGACTTCTAAATTTTTTGTAGTCATTCGAACATCAATTACCGTAGCAATTAACAACTCGAATAACTTGCTGAAGTCTCTAGCGAGTGCCCACACAAATTATCTGATTAACTATTTTAAAGAGCGTCTGACTTACTAAACATTTTCTAAATAAGAGTGAACGCTTGTAGTTAGCTACTTGGTAGCTTGTCGGTGTAAGCTTTGTTGCTACCCCGTGTCAGTGGATGCGTATAATATACATCTCAGAATTTATGGGCAAGTACTTTCTCGAATATTTATCAATTAATCTCAAAAGTGAGGAATAGATTAGCAGGGGGTTCAGATTTGGCCAGTTTTCATACAAAAAAACGAGTTTTGCTTCTATCTATTAGCAAAACTCGCTTTTTAAAAGTTTATTTCTAAATACCTAGCTAACTAGTCTTCCGCCGCTACTAACTTAGCCGCTTGTGCAGCTTCTTTACGACGCTTAAGTTCGTAAATAACAGCAATCACGATTGTAGTTAATATCATGATCAGACCCAAAGCATTTACCGCAGGCGTTAAACCTGTTCTTACTTTAGAAGCGATATAAACGGTTAAGGTTGTATCATAGCCTTTCACAAATAATGTCGTGTTGTAGTTTTCAAACGACTGCAAGAAGGCAATGGCACCAGCTGAAATAATAGCGGGCTTTAGGTAAGGCAAGAGTATACGGCGAAATGTTTGCCATTGGTTTGCACCTAAACTTAAAGCAGCGTTTTCTAGCGTTCTATCAAAACGTTGCAACCTAGCCAGCACCATCAACATAACGTAGGCTGCGATAAAGGTCGTTTGTGCAATCACAGTTAGCATGACACCACCACTCACCCCCATACCTTTCCAGAAGATCAGGGTTGAGATGCCCACGATTACACCAGGTGTTAATAGAGGCGACATCATCAAGGAGTACAAAAAGGTTTTGCCCTTACCTTGATAGGTAGACAAGAACAAGGCGCAACAGATACCAATAGGCACAGCCACAACTAGAACGCCAGCCGCAACAATGACACTTGTCCAAAGCGCTTGCCACATAGCCCCATCTTGAGCCAAGGCTTCAAACCACTTTAGAGTCGCTCCTTTCCAAGGAGAAACTGTTGGAAAGCGGCTATCGTTAAAGGTTGCAGCCCCCATGATAATGAGAGGAATAAATAGGTAAGTGAAAAACACACCTATGTAAAAGCGAATCCCCCAACGCATAATGGTTTCAGATTTCATCGTGCGATATCTCCTAAACCAACTTTAAAGACACGCATTACTAATGCAATAAAACCAATACAAATAATTAATAGTAAGAAGGCATACGCTGCACCTTGGTTCCAGTTACCCCCTTCAAAGAACCAGTTATAAATTATCTGGGTAAACCAACGACTACCTGGTGAACCTAACAATGCCGGTACCGCATAACTACCCGCTGCCAACATGAAGGTCATGATACAACCTGTAGCAATACCCGGTTTAGCGTGAGGAATAATGACCCTATAGTGAGTTCTTATCCAACCAGCACCTAAGTTTCTAGCCGCTTTGATTTGATTCATATCCAAACTTTCAATGGCATTGTAAATAGGAAAGATCATGAAAAGGATATAGGCATATACCATACCTATCATGACCCCCGTATCGCCAGACAAGAATCGAACCGGTCTATCAATAAAGCCTAACGCCAATAACAGGGCATTTAATGGCCCCTTGTACGCAAGAATGATGTACCAAGAAAAGGTTCTTAAAATCTCATTGATCCAAAAAGGAATGATTAAAAGAAGGATACATAATGCTGCTTGTCTAGGTGTTGCCACTTTCGCGAGATAAAACGCAAGAGGATAGCTAACCAATAAGGTTAGCAAGGTCACCAACACACTCGACCAAATTGTTTTAGCAAAGATGGCAAGGTGAATCTGGTTACCAAACAAGGTTTCATAGTTGATAAGAGAGTAGGTATCTTTTGGTCCACCTACTTCTCTAGGTAACAAATTAGGTCTAAAGGAATAATCGACCATCAAGAACTGCGGCAATATAACAAGTACTATAAGCCATAGCATTATCATGGCGAGGATACCCAACGCCATACCACCACCAAATCTTGCTTTTAGTTGGCTAAACATTCTCCCCCCTTGCAATTACCACTGCGTCTTGACTGATAAAGCCCAGTTTTACCTTGGCTCCTGCAACAAGCTCTGCAGTATATTGCTCAGCACCAATTTGCACGCCAATAGTTTGCGTTCCAATTTGTGTATTAAGGGTTAAATAAGAACCTTCGAAGTTAATTTCACTAATACTGGCCTCAAATATAACATCACAACCGGCTTCAGCTGCTTGGCCAACACGAATAAGCTCAGGTCGAATAAATAAGTTAGCCTGCTGACCTTTTGTGATCGCTCCAATACCGCGTCCAGTTAATAAACCTAGACCAGCACAATTAACCGTAACATTACTGCCTTCTACACCTTCAACTGAGCCCGCTATCGCATTGTTCTCACCTACGAAGGAAGCAACAAATTCTGTTTTAGGCTCACGGTATAATGTAATTGGGTCTGCAACTTGTTGTAGCTTACCTGCGGACATAACACCCACTCGGTCCGACATGGTTAATGCTTCACCTTGGTCGTGAGTAATATAGATGAAGGTGATGCCAGTTTTACGCTGAATTTCTTTTAACTCAGTACGCATGTGCTGACGTAACTTTAAGTCCAAAGCGGATAAAGGCTCATCAAGCAAAAGTACTTGAGGCTCTACCGCTAACGCACGCGCAATAGCGATACGCTGCTTTTGTCCACCAGATAGCTCTGATACCTGCTTGGTACCGCTGCCATCTAATGCGACTAATTCTAATAATCTATCTGAGGTCTTTTTACGTTCTGCTTTAGATACGCCACGCACCTCAAGACCAAACTCAATATTCTCCGCCACTGTCATCAAAGGGAACAAAGCAAGGTTTTGGAAAATCATTGATGTTGGACGCTTATTAGCAGGGACACCACGCATGGCTTTACCACCAATTCTGACATCGCCTTCACTCGGGTCGAGGAAACCACTAATCATGTTCAGTATGGTTGTTTTACCGCAACCTGAAGGACCAAGAAAACTAAAAAATTCGCCTGATTCTATTTTTAAATCTGTTTTCTGAACGGCAGTGAAATCGCCAAAATTCATAACAACATTATCTAGGTGAACACTGCTATCCATTTTTTCTCTCTACTTTCATATACGCTAACCTGCTACAAACAAGGAGTTTTGCAGGTAAATAATAAGGGACAAAAAAAGCCCCCACCCCAAATATTGGGCTAGGAGCTTTATTTAGAAGGTTCTATGCAGATAGGTAACGATCTTGATATTCGTTACGCAAAGCCACATACCAAGGTTCTTGGATAGGCCACCACCAAAGATTTTTCAGTTCCTGCTCAGTGTAAGAGTCTTGGAAGAACTGTTTAGTTGCTTCTGGTAGTAGAGCATCAGCCCCTTTCGAAGTAGAGTTATAGCCTGTTGATTCTACAAACATTGCACCTGCTTCTGGTGTGTAGTACCAGTTGATAAATTCGTAAGCAGAGTCAACATTGTTAGCATTTTTAGGAATAACAAAGCCTTCCATCCAAGCCAAAGCACCTTCTTTTGGTGCAGCATAAGCAACAGGCTCACCTTCTTGCTTAAGTTTGAACGCAGTGCTGTCCCAAGTTTGACCAATGATTGCACCATTAGTACGGAATGCACCTTGCGCTTCGTTTTCTGTCGACCAGTACTGAGCAATTGCAGCTTTGTGCTCAGTCGCTGTTTTCAAAATTACATCAAAGTTAGCGCGCATGGCTTTTTCATTTTTATAAGAATCAAGCAGTGGGTAAGGTAGTTTGCCCATGCTTTCAAGCCATAAACCAATACCTACTAATGCAGAGTGTCCACGAACGGTAACACCACCAGCGTGTTCAGGTTTCCAAAGGTCGCCGTAACTTAGGTTATTACGATCTACTTTTGCGTAGTCTGTGTTAAAAGCAATCGCTTCAGTACCCCAGTCAGATGGTGCAAAGTAGCGCTTACCATCCACAATACCACCGACTTCTGATCCTTTAACTGCACTCTCTAGACATCCATCCCAGTTAACACGAGATGTGTCTAGTGGTTGCACTAGATCAAAATCAACATAACCAGGTACACGGTCTACTGTCGGCATAATTATATCGAAACCAGTACCGTCAGTTGCACGCAGTGAGTTCATCAGTTCGTCATTGGTACCATAAGGTGTGAAAGTCGCGTTAATACCTGTTTTTGCTTTGAAATCTGCAAGCATTTCATCTGTGATATAGCCGGCCCACGCATAAATGCGCAGCTCCTTGTTTGCTGCAACCGCTTTACTAATAGTAAAAGGGGTTGCCGCTACCGCGCCTGCTGCAGTCGCGCCTTTAACAAAATTACGACGTGAAAGGGTCATGTTCTTACTCCGCTAAATCTTTATTATTAATATGGGATTGGACTTAAATCATTCTGTGTATTTAGGTCTGTTTAAACATTAACTGAACGCTCTTTTATCTTTAAACATTCATTTAATTATAAAAGAAACTACAACACGATAATGACACTGAGATGAATTTGGAAGTCAATTTTGATATAAAAGTGAAAAAAATCATAAATTGAAGTTATAGAAACTCATTATCTATTTGCGATATTCGACAATTTTTCTTCTATTTTGAAGATCTTATGTTCATTTCCCTTCAACAATATTTGTTTTAAATTTTTTCTATTTTTCTCACTCTATTTACCAGTAAATGTAACAAAACTGTCATCTAATTTTCATACATTAGTTCACAATTCATTAATGTTTTGTAACATTCGTAATCAAAGGGTAAAAATTGTGACAATTTCCCGTGTGACTAAAATAACGACTTTCACCTATCTTGTGATCACCAGTTTGCTCGCTTTAACCCTCACCTGGAGCATACTGCAATTTCGTCAGACAATGGCAACGACAGACCAATATAATCAACTATTAACTTTGGCTAGCGTGTCATTAAAAGACAAAATTGAAAGCTATTTAAGCTTTGGTGAAGCCACCAAACTACAAGAGTCAATCAATCTGATTAATACAGACATCAAGCAACAGCTGACTGAGCTACCTAGTGAAATTCAAACTGATATCAGTCCGCTACTTGAAAGTATTAGCCTTAAATTAGATGGGGACATTCGTGCGGCTGGAAAACTGTCGGGAGATACCTTTGCATTAATACGTAATAATCAACGTCAAATGTCGCAAGCTATCGATACTTATTCAGACTTTATTATTCAGCCTCATACAAACCTGAGCTTAGCGGACAAAGTCGTGCTTTTAGAAATGGACGCAAAACTTAAAAAGCACTTTATTAGTCTTAGCGACTATACCGAGCAATTCCTACAAGCCAATACAGCAAAGAACAAAGCGGTTTTAGCGTCTGAAGCAGAGACTTTTTATAAAACGGTCAGTGCAATGTCTGCACTACCAAATAACTTTTCCAATCAGGAAAAAGAGGAAGAAACAGATGATTTAAGTGCATTAATGGGCTGGGCTGAAGAAGAGGAAGAAACAGAAAGTCCAATCACAGAAATGCAGTCTGAGATTAGCTCTTGGGTTAATCGATACATGAAAGATGTCAATAACAGCCTTAGTGGCATTACTCATATGCAAAATGCACAAGCAGATTTACGTGCCCAAGTAAGTGAACTGCAAGCAAAACTTGAATTGGGTACTCAAGCCATTTCCACTCAATCAGAACAAACCCAAGAAAAGATTATTTTTGCTTTTGCTTTGTTTATTTTACTCATGGTCAGTATTAGTGCTCTGACTCATTTATTCCTTTCTCGTATTGTCGTTAAGAGCGCTAAAAACCTTTTATCCGCCGTCACCTCACTCGTTGAGACGCAAAGTTCTGAACCTATCAACGTTGGAAAACAAAAAAATGAGTTATCAGAAACGGCTCATTACTTTAATCAATATCTAGCGTATGTTGAGGAACAAAAACAAAAGCGTGATAAAGAACTCGCAAACATCTCTGACTCTTTAAACAAGGTTCTCAACGCCTTTGATGACATTAATAGCCTTAACCAAGAATCAAACAACGAACTTAGCAAAACCACCAATATTACTGAGCAAGTGAATATCCTCGCTAATAAAGCAGAGGTAAGGGCCAAAGAAGTCGAAGGCTACGCCAGTGAAACAAGTTTAGCTATGCAAAGTAGTGTTGAACAAGCCCAAAGCTTAAAACAAGCAAATCAAATAGCAATGCAAACACTCACACAAAGCCGCCAATCTCTTGATGGATTGGAAGATTCAGTCAATGATGCCTCTTCGATTGTGTCTTCTATTCGAGATATTTCAGAACAAACCAATTTGCTCGCTTTAAACGCAGCGATTGAAGCAGCGCGAGCAGGAGAACATGGTAGAGGCTTTGCTGTCGTTGCTACCGAAGTACGTACATTATCTAGCAAGACACAGGAGTCGCTGGGAGAAATCACCTCAATTCTAAGTCGCTTAACCTCCTCGACTCAGAACTTAAGTCAGTCACTGGATAAAATTGAATCCGCTAGCGAGACCCAAGTTAGCCTTACAGCACAATTAGGAGATTCGGCGCTTGAAGTCAGTGAGAAGTCCAAGCAGTCCTCTGAATTAGCTAAAAAAGCAACACGCTATGCGGCAGATCAAAAAACCGAAATGCAGTCTCTTAATCACGCCATGTCTCAAGTGAAGGGTAAAGCACTTGAATCAGAGCAATTTTTAAGCAAAGTCTCTGCAACCATTACCAAGCGAGTCAATGAGATTTCAGTCAGCCTAGGTATTTAACCTGTAGGTATTTAGCACTTAGATCTTTAAAATTTAGCATTAGTAAAAACTAAAAAAGGGCGATATGAATCGCCCTTTTTTAGTTTAAAACACCGACAACTAGAACAAGATACGAGCGCGAACGGTACCTTCAACTTCTTTCACTTTTTCCAAAGCTAAGTCACTGTTTTCAGCATCGACATCCATCACCATATAACCGATATTTTCACTGGTTCTTAGGTATTGGCCTGTGATGTTAATGTTGTTATCAGAGAAGATGCCGTTAATCTTAGTCAAGATACCAGGACGGTTCTCATGGATGTGCAATAGACGATGGTTGCCGTCTTGTGCAGGTAGAGCAACTTCTGGGAAGTTAACAGACGCAATCGTTGTACCTACATCAGAGTATTTAACTAGCTTTTCAGCCACTTCAACACCGATGTTTTCTTGTGCTTCCATTGTGCTACCACCTACGTGAGGTGTCAGGATCACATTATCCAATCCACGTAGAGGCGAAACGAACTCGTCAGCATTGCCTTTAGGCTCAACAGGGAATACGTCAATGGCGGCACCGTTTAAGCGACCTTCTTTCATCGCCGCAGCAAGTGCTTCAAGATCTACCACAGTTCCGCGAGACGCGTTCATGAAGATGGCTTCATCTTTCATGCGTGCTATTTCTTCAGCACCTATCATAAGTTTCGTAGAAGCAGTTTCAGGTACGTGCAAACTAATTACATCACAAGTAGACAATAGCTTGTTCAAGCTTTTAATCTGACGAGCATTACCAAGAGGCAACTTGGTCACTATGTCATAAAAGCAAACTTCCATCCCTAATGATTCAGCTAAAACACTTAGCTGAGTACCTATGCTACCGTAACCTATGATACCCAAGCGTTTACCGCGAGCTTCGTAGGAGCCAACCGCTGATTTCATCCATCCACCACGGTGACAAACCGCGCTTTTTTCTGGAATACCACGTAGTAACAAAATTAGTTGGCCTATGACTAATTCAGCAACACTTCGGGTATTTGAGAAAGGTGCATTAAAGACAGCAATACCTTTTGCACTCGCGGCTTCCAAATTAACTTGGTTAGTTCCTATGCAGAAACAACCTATAGCCATTAGCTTATTCGCGTGGGAAAGTACTTTCTCGTTCAATTGAGTACGGGAACGAATACCAATAAAGTGCGCTTCTTCGATTTTCTTGATTAGCTCATCTTCAGCCAACGCAGTTTTATGAAATTCTATATTGGTATAGCCTGCTTCATTAAGCGCATCTAATGCAGATTGATGCACGCCTTCTAGCAGTAAAATCTTAATCTTAGCTTTATCTAGTGAGGTGGTACTCATGGCTTGTATAACTTCTCTTCGTGATGTGGGGAAAAATCCCAAACATGTTAACACACAACAATCTATGTCGCAGATAAGATACTCAAATGTATTTCATTATGATAAGAAAAATTTTAATACTGACTATTCAGCAAAACTAATTTGGCAGGCAGCTACATATTAGAGTAAACTTAATGATCATAATTTGTACAATTTGGTAGCTCTATGGATACTGGCATCTTACCTATAGCAGATAGATCGACGCTTGCGACTCCGCAAAGCTTAGACTCGCTTGCGGTCGGCACGCCTAGTTCCAGCACTAACCTATCCTCCCCTTCCAGCGCAATTAGTAGCCCAGATGTCAGAGTAGACCTTTCCGCCGCAGGGCGACAAATGGCAATGGAAATGCTGGAAAGAGAAACCGTACAAAGCAGTCAGCAAAGTGAAGCTTTTAACGCTGAAATTTCTCAAAATGAGCGAAGTAGAAATGAAAGCTTTAGATCAGAAGATATAAACAACGAAAGATATGAAAATGCTGGCAATGCTCAAATATCAAGGTCACAAACAGACAATGATCAAACTCTCAATATAGGCACCCAAGAAGAATTAAGACTCG
Organism: Marinomonas sp. MED121; assembly: GCF_000153025.1. GTDB lineage: Bacteria > Pseudomonadota > Gammaproteobacteria > Pseudomonadales > Marinomonadaceae > Marinomonas. The sequence goes on along the minus strand of NZ_CH672431.1, from coordinate 749,828 downwards.
AGTCAGGGCAAGTCAGGCCAGAGCCTCAAGAAGAGATCACTCGAACTGAAGAAAGAAGAGAGCCAGAACCTGAAAGAAGAGCAGAAGAAAGACCTGAAGAGGTTGTTCAGCCAGTACAAGCTAGCCCAACCAATACAAGCCGAAGCGCGAGTGTCGTCACTCAATATAATATCAGCCCTGAATCCGCACTAGGCCAATCAATTAGTACACAAGCCTAGTTCTGATTTTCTCATTGATGCCCACCTAATTAATGGCCACCAAGTCAATGAAGGACTAATTAATTTACCCTTCAAAAAAAGCGACCCAAAAGTCGCTTTTTTTATTGAATCCGTACACTGTCTTAATCTTGTTGTCTACGAACTAGATATACACCGGTCTCAATATGGTGAGTATAAGGAAATTGATCAAATACAGCATAACGCTCAACACTGTGTGTATCAGATAAAGCATCTAAATTCGCCTTTAGCGTTTCAGGGTTACAAGAGATGTACAAAATCTTATCAACCTTACGAATCAGCTCAACCGTATCAGAGTCAAGTCCTGCTCTTGGTGGATCAACCAATACAACACTTGGCTCAAGACTTTCCATACCCGCTTGAATAAGTTGCTTTGGCAATTCAGTTTGACCATTTAATGCAGCAGACACATCTTCACTTGCCATCTTAACGACTTGTACATTCGACATACCATTAATCGCAATATTCAACTGAGCTGAATTTACAGAGACTTTGGAGATTTCTGTTGCCACTACACGATCAAATCGACGCGCTAATGGAATTGAGAAGTTACCATTACCACAGTACATTTCTAATAAATCACCCGACTCATTTTGAGTAACATCCAATGCCCAGCTCAACATAGATTCGTTAATACCTGCATTAGGCTGAGTAAAGCTGTTCTCAACTTGCTGGTAATGATATTTCTTGCCATTTACCGTTAGCGTTTCCATTACAAAGTCGCGAGTTAAAATCATTTTTTTCTTACGACTTCGGCCAATAAAATGACAATGAGGGAAGGCCTCATTCAAGGTTTGCGCCGCAGCAAACCAATCTTCATCAATTGGCTTATGGTAAAGCATACTAATTAACGCTTCACCGGTTTGCGTCGTTAAAAAATCCACCTGGAACAGCTTATGACGAAGCACAGGAACCGTCTTAACAGCGTCAAGTAAAGCGGGCATTAGCTCATTGATGAGTTCAGACGCGACCGGAAACTGATCCACTCGAATCGGTGTTCTTGGGTCATTCGAGTCGAACATGGCGTAATACATATCATCGCCATCATGCCAAATACGAAACTCTGCTCGCATCCGATAATGGCTCGCTTCACTTTCAAAAATTTCAGCTGCAGGTAAATCCAAGGTCGCCATAAGTTCGTCAAGGCGACTGATTTTTTCGGCCAATTGTGGCTGATATTGATCTATTTGAATTTGATCCGGTCTCATGAATTATCTCAAGTTAAAAGCTAATGTAAGTAGGCGCGGCATTATACGAGTTCCCTAACGACATTGCGAATATAGTTAGGGAACTGAATGGCAGCACTTCTACTAAAAAATTAATTAGATGGGGTTAACATCTCGCGCACCATGGCGGAGGAGTTTTTGGCAGCAACAACAAGAAACTCTTCAAAACTTTGAGAGGACTCCTTACCCGCAATATCTGATAAAGCACGTACAACAACAAAAGGCGTTTCAAATTTCACACATACTTGCGCAACAGCCGCAGCCTCCATTTCAACGGCAAGTAATGTAGGGAAGTCACCCCTTACTTTCTCAACTCGCACAGGGTCTTGCATGAAACTATCACCTGTCCCTATTAACCCAACTTGAGTTTGCACTAGGTTCAACCTAGTTACTGCCGCTTTCGCATCAGCAATAAGATTCTCATCTGCAGCATAAGTCGCTGGCATACCTGGCACTTGACCCATTGCATAACCAAACACGGTCACATCAACATCGTGATGGCATACTTGGTCTGAAATAACCACGTCACCGACATTTAACGCTTCAGCATAGCCGCCCGCAGAACCAATATTAATAACCTTTGAAGGTGCAAACTTTGATAAAAGCAAGGTAGTTGAAATAGCTGCATTGACTTTACCTATGCCTGATTGCAATAGAACGACTTCTTTTCCGTCCAACTTGCCTTGGTAAAATTCACAGCCAGCAATAGATAAAGTTTCAACCTCGGTCATCCACTCTTTAATTAATGCAACTTCTTCTTCCATTGCGCCGATGATACCGACCAGACTCATATATTACTCCTCAAATAGGGCTATTTTGTTTTGAACGAATTCGACCAGAGCTTTCACTTGCTCTTTACGATAGGGTTTTTTCATTTGGTACTGGTTAACCCCTGAGCTTGGTGCTGAGCTCAAAGACACCATCATAAGATCAGGCTGCTCTTCTTTTAGCCAAACAAGGTGTTTATTCTCAACATCATCCAATAAAAGAACCGCTTTTACCTTTTGATGTTTAAAAAGGGACAAATGCCCCTCTAAAGATGGCACCAAATAAGGCGATATTTTAAGCTGGGTTAGCTCTTCATACAATATGGCTCGGCTAATGCTTGATCCACCTACAACTAACCACGCTCCATCATCCGCCAAGCAATCTTGAAGCTGAATACTGTCTAAACTCAAAATAGGCTCAATAAAGCGCGCTAAACTATATTCATGTGGGCAAGCTGAAAAGTTTGGATAACCATCTATTTCATGCTTAGCTTGGCTACCAATCCAAGCAACAGGAATTCGAGGCCTGGCCAACCTGGTTTGTATGATAGAAGGTAGCTCTCGCCACTCCGGTTTAAGCACATCATAAGCAATGAGCAATAAATCAATTTCATCCGTCTCGCCGACTTCGGTAAAGAAGCTCTCAGCAGATGAGAAAACATAAACTGAACAGCCAAGTTTCTTAAGCACAGTCTCAACTTGGGCCGCCATTGTAAAGTCATTCGCAAGCCAAGCAATTTTAAGGTTATCAGGAAGGGAGATTCGCCCCATCGAAGACTCTAGCAAAGGATAAATGATAGATGCCTGGTTAGCTTTAACCTGCTTAAACTCTACACCGAGACGGTCACAAATTGTTTTATTTAACCATGCAAAAATTGGCCTAGTATCACTTATTCCAACCACCTCAAAGCGTAATTGATTTTCAGTCACACAAATAGATAAGCGTTTTTCTTCGATCAATTCACTCGCATGAACAGACATAATTAAGGCATTAATTAACAAGCCCAAGTCACTGGACCACTGGCTCTGAACTAAGGCTGAGTCTAACTTACATTCAATATTCAAATAGCCAAAGCGGCCCAAATCACATGGGGTTAACAACAAGCGCCTTTGTAGTAACTCCCCTAAGGGCATATATTCTAGGCTTGTGGGTTCATTTAATAGCTCACCTAAACACGCAACCAAAGCTTGCTGCCATTGTCTTGCTTCGACAAATGACTGATTATCAAAATAAATAATCTGATGATTAATTTCATTTAGTATTAAATCAATTTCTAACGCACTCGAAGGGCCATAACTCTCAACCTTTAGCTCATTCAATTGCCACTCAAGTTGTTGTAAGTGGGTCACATCTTGGCCAATTAACGCAACACCACGATAATGATTGTCAGTCATATAGGGAATAAGCTGCCATTGATAGATACTGTTTACATTTGGGATTGTTAATTCAAACCCTATTCCCACCTCCCCCTTTAATGCTTTTTGCAAAGCCTGATGACAAGAGACAGGCATAAAATCAAATACGGTTCGACCACGACTACTTTCTGAAAAAAGGGTACTGGCTTTATGGTTAATATTTTGAACTAAAGCAACATCATCACAAAAAATTATTGCAGCTTGAGAAGCATCCATTAGCAGGTTAAAACGACTAACTTGATTACTGACTAGCTCGTTTTTATCATTCATTTTGCGTTGCAAACGCCTTAGCTCAATAAATTCAGACTCATGATTTGACTCCAACCCTTGCTCAAACATAGATAACGCATAATTAAACAAGCGCTGTGATAAATAAACTAAGACAAAATAAAGAAGTGAGAGGCCAATAGAAAAAAATATCATCCAATAGAGATACCTCTGCCAAGTAGATCCAGCCTCAGACGCTTGTCGCGCAATTTGTAAATCAAATGCCAAACCTTCTTTGACAACTTGAAGGTCACCTCGAAAGAATTTCAATTTAAGGCTATCGGGCAGAACAATATTTCGTTCTGATAATAAAATATCTTGATCAGGAGATAGCAGCCTAACTTCATCTATGTGAGCACTTTTCAGTAAACGGTTAGCCAAGGTTAGGTTGTTGTTGAGAGAGATAAAACCATATAAAAAGCCTTTCCAGTCACCTTCTAATGTGACTATTTTTTTCTTATAAATGAGGATACTGGCGCCATCTTGTGTTTGCTCTAATACCCAACGACCTAGCTTAGATTTTCCGACTAGCCTATCAATTGACTCTTGTGTAAATAGATGTGTTCTTGGATCTAAAATATGACTTTGATCGGCCCATTCCACATAAAAGAAGTCTAAGTTGCCAAACAAAAACTCGTCATGGCGATCAAAAAGACGACCTAAATCTAAATTGGCTTCTTCTTGGCTATTTAATAATGCTTGGGCCGTGCTGCCAAGCTCATATTCTGCACTAAGCAAAAAACCGTGAAAGGATTGAGATACAGTGAAATGGCGAACAGATAAATCTGCCTGATTGTCTCTTTCAATTTGCTCCTTAGTTGCAAATAAGAAAAATATTACAACCAGAAAATACACGCCAATTAAAACTAATGCCGTTTGCGTTCTATGACGTTTTCTTAAACTAACAACCGCTTTGTCCATTGCCATAATTCTAATCCTTTAGCGGGTAAGCGGAGAAACCGCTGAAATTAACGCAGATGAAGGAATATACAAGTTGGGCAAATCAAGCCCCGTCAAATCCGACTGAATGGTTTCAGCAATCACGAAGCTAAACTCCTTTACATCTCGCTCCAAGGTGACAACTAATCTACCATCATCCAATGCCCTTTGCTCAATTGAGGTATAACGCCAACTATTGGTTGTACTTTCAATATTATGTTGCTTAATCGCTCTCAAAACACCTGCAGCTAACGCAGAAGAACAGCTAAAAATATATTCTGCAGGATTATTATTTTCTGCCATTTCACTCACAAATTGATAAGCATCCATTTCGGTTGCATCTGAATAAAAGATCTTAGTCATTTGACGACCACGCGCATGCATAGCGTCAATAAATGCATCACAGCGGGCATGATTAATATAACCCACAGGTAACATTACAGCGGCGATTTTTGCATCCAGTGGATAAATAGAATCAACATATTGAGCAAAGCGCCTTGCAATCGCTCTTTCGTCCAAGCCAACGTACATCAAGGGAGAAGAATGAAGCCAGCCGATAACAGGGGATGATAAATCCGTAATAATGACCTTTGACTTACCTTTTGCTAGCACTTGCTCTATCAATTTACGATTTACCGAGGAGGTTAAGCTTGAGATAACATAATCAGGTTCAAAGGCCATACCATTATTAAAGTTATCAATATGCTGTCGGTAACTAGTTCCTTCGTTATATCGAACCATCTTTAATTGGTAATCTAACTTAAGCGCCTGCATCCTCTGCTTAAACAAGTCGATAACAGGAAAAGCCTTACGAGCTTGAAAAGCATTGGACACAACCCACAAGATACGAAGACTTCGCTCTTGAACAAGAGTATGCGGAGCAGGACTGGCCTTAACCTTTAGAGACAGCTGCTCCATTAATGGCCACTGATGAGGAAGATGAGAGATAAACGCCTGATTAGTCAAAACCGAAGAATCAACACTTTGCGCAAAAAGAGAGCTGCCAGAACCTAAAAAAATCAAAACAAACAGCATTCGTAACATAAAGATAATCCTAATCCCCATGAGCATCACATCCAGCATACGACAAACGCCTTGCTTTAGCCCTGATAAAACAATAATTCAGCATTCTAACAATAGACCGCAAGATTAGTAAGCAAACTAAAAAATGGATTATTTATATGTCTTAGATTAGAAAATAAAGCCTGTTATCAACAGCCTTCTAGTCTTAAACCACCCTCCTTCCAAACTGGGCTATTTTCTACAGACAAAAAAAAAACGACACTTAAAAGTATCGATTTCTTTGCTTTTCAAAAGTAATGACTTGGTGCGGAAGGAGAGGCTCGACTTGTCTTTCATAAAAAGCCACGTCATAAAGCACTTACACCCAAAACCAACGCACCTAAAACCAATACAACTAAAGCCTAGCACCCCTAATCAAACCATTTTCTAAAGACGAAAAAAAACCGACGCTTAAAAAGTATCGGATGTTTTGCTCTTTAAAAGCTAATAGCTTGGTGCGGAAGGAGAGACTCGACTTGTCTTTCATAAAAAGCCACGCCGTAAAGCGCTTACATCCAAAACCAACGCACGTAAAACCAACACACCTAAAACCAACACACCTAAAGCCTAGAACTTCTCATCAACCCATTTTCTACAGACGAAAAAAAACCGACACTTAAAAAGTATCGGTTTTTTCGAATTCTTGGTGCGGAAGGAGAGACTCGAACTCTCACGCCGTAAAGCACTGGTACCTAAAACCAGCGTGTCTACCAATTCCACCACTCCCGCAAAGAGTGGGCGAGATTATAGGTTAGTTTGAATTTCAGTCAAGCGTTTTATGAAAAATAGTTTAATTATTTCCCAAGCGGCTCAAAATCAAATGATTCGCCAGTCTCGACCCCTTCTCTAGAAAGATAATAGTTTGATGACAAACAAGAAAGTCGTCTTTTGTACAACAAGAAGCCACCCTAAAAAGCTCTGCCGTAAAGCACTTACACCTAAAACCAACACACTTAAAACCTAGCACACCTAATCAAACCATTTTCTACAGACGAAAAAAAAACCGACACTTAAAAAGTATCGGCTTCTTTGCTCTTCAAAGGTAATAGCTTGGTGCGGAAGGAGAGGCTCGACTTGTCTTTTATAAAAAGCCACGCCGTAAAGCACTTACTCCTAAAACCAACGCACCTAAAACCTAGCACCCCTAATCAAATCATTTTCTACAGACGAAAAAAAACCGACACTTAAAAAGTATCGGTTTTTTCGAATTCTTGGTGCGGAAGGAGAGACTCGAACTCTCACGCCGTAAAGCACTGGTACCTAAAACCAGCGTGTCTACCAATTCCACCACTCCCGCAAGGAATGGCGAGCATTATATGCAAGTCAGATTCTTCGTCAACTGTTTTTTTGCAATTTAGAGAAAAAAACAGTTAAAAAGAGCTAACTTAGCGAACGCCCATGCCATTCATCAACAATTAAAACTTACGACCATTCGCGTATTCGCCACGCTCGTAGCGTACTGCCATTTCTTCAAGATCAATGGTACGAATACGAGATGCTTGACCAGCACAACCAAACGCTTCATAACGATCAATACACACAGCCTTCATCGCTTTAATACTTTCAGTTAAATATTTACGTGGGTCAAAGTTACCCTTGTGCTCTGCAAGACTACGACGTATCGCCCCAGTTGCCGCTAGACGTAAATCTGTATCGATATTCACTTTACGTACACCGTAGCGAATCGCTTTCACTATCTCTTCTACTGGCACACCGTAAGTTTCTGGAATGTCACCACCGTATTCATTGATGATTTCTAACCAGTCTTGAGGCACAGAAGAAGAGCCATGTAAGACAATGTGCGTATTTGGCAATAATTCAACAATTTTGCTGATACGTTCGATATCAAGAATGTCACCAGTAGGTGGACGCGTAAATTTGTAAGCTCCATGACTAGTACCGATCGCAACAGCCAAAGCATCGATACCGGTTGCATTAACAAATTCAACCGCTTCAGCAGGATCTGTCAGCATTTGAGAATGAGATAAAGTACCTTCAGCACCCACACCATCTTCTTCTCCAGCTTGGCCTGTTTCTAGTGAACCTAGGCAACCTAGTTCACCTTCTACAGACACACCACAAGCATGAGCAAACTCAACGGTACGACGCGTCACATCAACATTGTACTCATAGCTAGAAGGTGTCTTGCCGTTAGCTAATAAAGAGCCGTCCATCATGACAGACGAAAAGCCTAACTGAATTGAACGCTGACAAATCGCAGGAGAAGTACCATGATCTTGGTGCATCACGACAGGGATATGAGGATAGTCTTCAATTGCCGCAGCAATAAGGTGACGTAAGAAATGAGAGCCTGCATACTTACGAGCACCAGCAGATGCTTGCATAATAACAGGTGAATTCACTTCATCTGCGGCTTCCATGATAGCTTTAACTTGTTCCATGTTGTTCACATTAAATGCAGGTAGACCATAGCTATGTTCTGCTGCATGATCCAACAATTGGCGCATACTAATTAGTGGCATAAAAGTTTCCTCTGACAATACGTCCCTAAGAGATTATTAACGGGCTAAGTTTAATTTTTATGACTCTCTAGTGTTATTAGCTTTATATGATACGTTGCCATATAAAGTTGGCTTTCGCCTTATAATTGTATTTCTGGTTATTAGCTATAAACGCTAACAACCTATTATTCTGTTATTAGAGCAAGCTTAAGCGCGAGACTCAAGCATAGCAACGGCAGGTAGCACCTTACCTTCTACAAATTCTAAGAAAGCACCGCCGCCAGTTGAAATATATGAAACTTGATCTTGAATTTCATACTTATCAACGGCTGCTAAAGTATCACCACCGCCAGCAATAGAAAAACCAGTGCTATCGGCAATTGCCATAGATAAGGTTTTAGTTCCTTCACCAAACTGGTCAATTTCAAATACACCTACAGGGCCATTCCAAATGATGGTTTGCGCATCACCTAAAAGCCCAGCTAATGTTGCTGCAGTTTTTGGACCAATATCCAAAATCATGTCATCTTCGGCAACATCCGCAACATTTTTAATTGTTGCTTCTGCACTGGCTGAGAACTCTTTCGCAACCACAACATCTTCAGGGATCGGAATGGATGTTTTTGCCATCAGTGCTTTCGCTTGTGGGATTAAATCTTTTTCATATAAAGATTTACCCACTGGGAAACCTGCTGCCGCTAGGAAAGTATTCGCAATACCACCACCCACAATAAGCTGATCAACTTTATCAGACAAAGATTCAAGCACAGTTAACTTGGTTGATACTTTAGAGCCACCTACAATTGCAGCCATTGGGCGCTTAGGTTGTGCTAATGCTTTTTCTAACGCATCTAGTTCAGCGGCTAACAGTGGCCCTGCACAAGCAATCGGAGCATATTTAGCAACACCATGGGTAGAGGCTTGCGCTCTGTGAGCAGTACCAAATGCATCCATTACAAACACATCGCATAATGCTGCCATTTTTTGCGCTAACGCATCATTGTCTTTCTTCTCACCAGAATTAAATCGAACATTTTCAACTAAAACGATCTGACCGGCTTCAACCTCAACGCCATCTAGCCAATCCTTTTGTAGAGGCACATCTTGTCCTAATAACTTAGATAGGTGATTTGCAACAGGTAGCATTGAGTAAGCATCTTCGTACTCACCTTCCGTAGGCCTACCGAGATGAGACATAACAATCACTTTTGCCCCTGCACTTAAAGCATGCTGAATAGTAGGTAAAGCAGCACGAATACGTGCATCACTGGTCACAACACCATCTTTTACCGGCACATTTAAGTCTTCACGGATTAAAACTTTTTTGCCACTTAGATCCAGATCTAGCATTTTTATGACTGACATTGTTGCTCCTAGTAAAAAGTAAGTTATCTTTTCGCCATTGTTATCATTCAGATAACAATCAATCAGTAGGTATTCACCCTACTTCTTTTGCAATTCTTGCGCCCAATAGGCAGCGACATCTAGCATACGGTTCGCGTACGCCCATTCATTATCAAACCAACACAGCAGCTTAACTAATCGGCCATCAACCACCTTGGTTTGAGTCGCATCGATAATGACGGATCTTGCATCATGGTTAAAATCTACCGATGCATGCGCTTCTTCTGAGTAGCCTAATATGCCTTCATATTTAGTTTGGGAGAGCAGTTTAAAATATTCATTTACTCGCTCAACGGTGACAGGTTTATGCGTTCTTACCACCATATCTATCACTGAGACATTTAAGGTCGGTACACGCACAGCATTACACGCAATTTTGCCACCTAATTCAGGCAGCATGCGCCCTATTCCCTTTGCTAATCCAGTATCGACAGGAATAATGGAACTTAAAGCGGCGCGAGTTAAGCGTAAATCCTTAGTATGATAGGCATCAATCACTGGCTGATCATTCATAGCCGAATGAATGGTTTGTGTCGTGCCATGCTCGACACCCACTAAAGAGGTTAATGCATCTAACACTGGAATAAGGCAATTGGTAGTACAGGATGCGGCTGAGATAATTTTCAAATCAGGCTTAATATGCTTATTGTTAAAACCATACACTATGGTTGACTCAGCATCGGCATCAGCCGGTTGCGATAAAAGTAATCTTGGCACACCAGCATCAATAAATGTCTGCGCTTTTTCTACCGTAGAAAAACTACCAGAGCACTCAAGTAGCAAGTCAATATCAAGTGCTTGCCAATCAATCTCATGGGGGTTTTCGTGCGCCATCACCTTAATTTCATCATCCGCGACAACTAGCATACCCTGCTTCTCAGCGACAGGATAAGGAAAGCGCCCATGTGTCGTATCATAGCGAGTCAAATAGCTGATCGTTTCTAAGTCAGACAATTCATTAATTGCGACCACTTGAATTTGATCACGATAGCCACCTTCATATAACGCTCTTAAAACAGAACGACCTATACGACCATACCCATTGATTGCAACTCTAAGCATATTCTCTTTAACTTTTTTTATTAAAATACAAAAAAGGGGCCGAAGCCCCTTTTGAGCTGTTTAGGCAGACAAGACTTTTTCAGCCGTCGCCACAACATTTTCAACACTAAATCCAAAGTGCTTAAGCAAGACGCCACCAGGAGCTGACTCACCGAAAGTTGTCATGCCAACTGTTGCACCTTCAAAGCCAACATACTTGTACCAGAAGTCAACATGAGACGCTTCGATAGCCACACGCTTAGTAACAGTACGAGGTAATACAGACTCTTTATATGCCGCATCTTGTGCATCAAAAGTCGTTGTTGAAGGCATAGAAACTACACGTACTTTCTTACCTTGTTCTGTTAATACCGCCGCAGAGTCTAGTGCTAATTGCACTTCAGAACCTGTCGCAATCAAGATAAGGTCAGCAGTACCTTCACAGTCAGATAGTACATAGCCACCTTTAGCAACATCATTTAGCTGAGTCGCTGTACGTGCTTGCGCTTTAAGACCTGGCGGGGAGAGGCCAAGAGAGTTGGGACGGTCACGACGCTCAATAGACGCTTTCCAAGCCACAGCTGTTTTTGTTGCATCACATGGACGCCATACAGACATATTTGGTGTCATACGTAGGTTAGCGAGTTGTTCAACTGGCTGGTGAGTTGGACCATCTTCCCCTTGGCCAATAGAGTCATGAGTGTAAACAAAAACGTTCTGAATACCCATCAAAGCAGACATACGCACAGCATTACGAGCGTATTCCATGAACATCATGAAAGTCGCGCCGTAGTTAATGAAACCGCCATGAAGAGACACACCATTCATGATGCCGCTCATACCGAATTCACGCACACCATAGTAGATATAGTTACCAACAGCATCATCTTGGATACCTTTAGAACCAGACCATAGAGTCAAGTTAGAACCAGCAAGGTCAGCAGAACCACCTAGTAACTCAGGTAATGCCGCGCCGAAAGCGCCAATGGTATTTTGAGACGCTTTACGACTCGCAATATTTTCTGCTTTTTCTTGGCACTCTTGAATGTAAGCATTGGCTTTTGCTTCGAAATCAGCTGGCAGTTCACCTTTAATCACACGACGCTCGTATTCAGCCGCTAATTCTGGGTGAGCTGCTTGGTAAGCTGCAAACTTATCATTCCATGCAGATTCAGCAGATGCGCCGTTCTCTTTAGCATCCCAACCTTGATAAACATCAGCAGGAATTTCAAAAGGGGCATGTTCCCAGTTTAGGAATTCACGTGCTGCTGCGATTTCAGCGTCACCTAGTGGTGCACCGTGACAATCGTGGCTGCCAGACTTGTTAGGTGAACCAAAGCCAATCACTGTTTTACAGCAGATCATAGAAGGCTTATCTGTCACAGATTGCGCTTCTTCAATCGCGGCTTTGATTGCAACCGGATCATGTCCATCAACATCCGCAATGACATGCCAGCCATAAGATTCAAAACGTTTAGGAGTATTATCAGTAAACCAACCTTCAACGTGACCATCAATGGAAATACCATTGTCGTCCCAGAATGCAACAAGCTTACCTAAACCTAAGGTACCTGCTAGTGAGCAAGCTTCGTGAGAGATACCTTCCATTAGGCAACCATCACCTAGGAAGCAGTAGGTAAAGTGATCAACTAGATCATGGCCTTCACGGTTAAACTGAGCAGCCAATGTACGTTCAGCAATTGCCATACCTACAGCATTACTGATACCAGCGCCTAATGGGCCGGTCGTTGTTTCAACACCTTCTGTGTAACCATACTCAGGGTGTCCAGGTGTTTTAGAATGCAGTTGACGGAACTGTTGAAGTTCTTCAATTGGCAAAGCATAACCAGACAAATGCAACAGTGAATAGATCAACATAGATCCATGGCCATTGGACAAGATAAAACGGTCACGATCGGCCCATTTTGGATTGCTTGGGTTATGCTTTAGAAAATCATTCCAAAGTACTTCAGCGATATCCGCCATACCCATAGGTGCGCCAGGGTGACCAGAATTGGCCTTTTGCACGGCATCCATACTCAAGGCACGGATAGCATTTGCGAGATCTTTACGAGAAGGCATCTAATTCAGCTCCAGAAAACAGTAAATGGTTACATTAAAATACGGTCGCCCATTTTCACCTCATTCGGCTTAGCTTGCAATCTCATTCAGTGGGAAACGCCCATATTTGACGCATAAAATATAAAAAAAAGATGAATCTATCACCTAATTATCATGTATTTCACCTTCTGAAATACTCGGCAGGCGCTTGATTTTTGATCTAGATTAGTACATTATCTCGGCCGATTACTAAGCGTCGATTTGTCTCGGCTTGCGGACGCTATATAAATTCAGCTAAACAGATGAAGCAGTCGCCTGTTTAGCACCTTATTAAATGCTGAATGGGCTTTTTTGTGCCCATTTAGCCATTACTCAGCTAAAGAGGAGCACTTAAATGTCCGAATATTCTCTATTTACATCGGAATCCGTTTCAGAAGGTCACCCAGATAAAGTGGCTGATCAGGTATCCGATGCCATCCTTGATGCCATCCTAACTGAAGACCCAGAAGCACGTGTCGCCTGCGAAACCTTAGTTAAAACCGGTATGGTATTGGTTGCAGGTGAAGTTCGTACTAATTCATGGGTCGATATTGAAGAAATCACACGTAATGTTGTGCGTGATATAGGTTATAACTCATCTGAAATGGGTTTTGACTGGGAATCATGTGCTGTCATGAATGCAATCGGCAAACAGTCTGCCGATATTGCAGTGGGTGTTGATGAAGCTGATGGCCACGAACAAGGCGCGGGCGACCAAGGCCTAATGTTTGGTTTCGCAACCAATGAAACCGATGTCCTTATGCCAGCACCTATCACTTACGCTCATCGCCTAGTAGAGCGCCAAGCAGAAGTACGTAAAAACGGTACCTTAGATTTCTTACGCCCAGATGCGAAGAGCCAAGTAACTTTCCGTTATGACGAGCAAGGCAAGCCTTGCGCGATTGATGCGGTTGTTCTTTCTACTCAGCACGACGCGAAAGTAACTCAGTCAGACCTTCGTGAAGCGGTTCTTGAAGAAATCATTAAGCCAGTACTGCCAGAAGAATGGTTATCAAATGACACTAAATACTTCATCAACCCAACCGGTCAATTCATTATCGGTGGTCCAGTGGGTGATTGTGGTTTAACTGGTCGTAAAATTATCGTTGATACCTATGGCGGCATGGCACGTCATGGTGGTGGTGCTTTCTCAGGGAAAGACCCATCAAAAGTTGACCGTTCAGCAGCTTATGCAGGTCGCTATGTAGCGAAAAACATTGTTGCTGCGGGTCTTGCTGATAAATGTGAAATCCAAGTGTCTTACGCTATTGGTGTTGCTGAACCAACCTCTATCAGTATCAACACCTTTGGCACAGGTAAAGTCAGTGATGCAGTCATCAGCCAATTAGTACGTGAACATTTCGAGTTACGTCCAGCTGGCCTAGTAAAAATGCTTGATCTGAAACGCCCTATTTATCTTCCAACAGCGGCATATGGTCACTTTGGTCGTGAAGGCGAAAACTTCACTTGGGAAAAAACCGATAAGGCAGCAGCACTTCGTCAAGCAGCCGGGTTATAAGCAGGTATAAAGTTAAGCCTAAAACCAAACAGGCCATTTAAACTTTGTAATGCTAAGCCCCCTTTTAACAGGGGGCTTTTTTATGTCACTATGCCCACTTTTATTAGAAAACCTTTTAAACCTTAGAGATTCTTATGCGCATTCCTCGAATTTATGTAGACCTGCCATTACAAGAAAGCAGTGTATTTGATTTACCTCAGGCTTCATTTCAGCACGTGTGTAAGGTATTAAGGCTTAAAAATGACTATTCTCTTATCCTATTTAACGGTCAAGGCGGTCAGTATCAGGCCAAATTAATCAATGTAGAAAAACGCTCGGCTCAGGTCGAAGTCCTCAATTACCAAGCACTCGAAAATGAGTCACCGATCAAGGTTACCTTAGGCCAAACCCTTTCTCGTGGTGAGCGCATGGACTATGCCATTCAAAAAGCAGTCGAAGCTGGCGTCCATAGGATACAACCCCTCTTTAGTGAACGCTGTGAAGTAAAGCTAAACACTGAACGTCTTGATAAAAAAATCCAACACTGGCAACAAATTGCGATTAGCGCAGCAGAACAAAGTGGTAGAGGCCATGTTCCTGAAGTGTTAAGCCCTATCAATTTGCTGGATTGGACAAGTAACTGTAAAGATATGTTAAAAATCACCATGCATCATCATAGTGCCAAGCCTATTAGCGAAATGTCTGAGCCTGAAGATAAAGCCGTTTCTGTTTTAATAGGCCCAGAAGGTGGATTAACCGAAAGCGAAGTTGAAGCCTCTATACAGCATGGCTTTCAGCCCGTCGCTCTTGGCTCCCGCGTCTTAAGAACCGAAACCGCTCCAGTCGTGATATTAACGTGTATCAACTTACTGTGGGGCGATATTCACTAATTTTTTCACCTCAATAAAGAGATTATTTAGACGCTCAACAAGTCTCAATATACCTAACAGAACAACAACATATTCTGAGTGCATAAACTTTTATGATTAGCCCATAGAATTAAATTATTTTGGACTCGGTTATGGTTAAACATCTCTGCCAATTAGTAACAATTTTTTTTACCAGCCTAGTTTACTGGAATTTTGCGCAGGCCATTACACTTGAAGAAGCAACTTATATTGCCATTGAAAACAACCCTGAAGTGCACCGTACCATCGCCAGCTTCAAAGAGCGAAGCGCCAATACAGCATTAGCATATGATGCCTATTACCCAAGCTTAGATTTAAAACTGGGTATTGGTCATGAAACGACTTATGACTCTGATACCTCATTAACCCGAAGAGAAGCCGCTCTTACCTTTACGCAACCACTTTTTGATGGCTTTGAAACAGAGTTTGAAGTCGATCGAAATACCGCCGAAACTGAAGCCGATCGTTGGGAAGCTCTTATCGCTGTTGAAAATACAGCACTTGAAGTTGCTGAAGCCTATGCCAATGTACTGCGCCAGAGAGAACTGGTTCAATTAGCTGCGATAAACCTAGATACTCACCAGCGTATTTACAGTCAAATCAAGCTAAAAAGTGATGCCGGTGTTGGCCGTCAATCTGATTTAAGCCAGATTACAGCACGACTAGCCAAAGCCCATGCAAATCACTTTGCCGCCATTAACAATCTGCAAGATGCTGATAGTCAATATAATTTTGTCGTAGGCGAGTTACCACCTGAAGAGGTGATCTACCCTGTGCCTGATAGAGACCTGTTACCCGTCTCTTTAGAAGATGCAATAGAACAAGCCATGACAAAGAACCCTGCCATCGAAGGTGCTAACTGGGATGTAAAAGCTACCGAGAGCTTTCAAGAGTCCTCACAGTCTTACAAATACCCGACTGTTGAACTGGTTGTTGAACGTACCTGGGATAACAATCTAGATGGTTCAGAAGGCCCTTCAGAAGATTTATTAGCCATGGTGCGATTGGACTATAATTTATATAACGGTGGCGCGAGCAAAGAAAAAGAAAACATCGCTGTTTATCAAAATATTCAAGCCCGTGAAATTAGACGTAATACACTTCGTGGCACTGAGCTAACCGTGCGCCTCGCATGGGCAGCTTATATTGCAACCCGTGAACAAAAAGAACATATAAGAACCCATGTTATTGCCACTAAAGAGTCTCAGATTGCTTATGAAAAGCAGTTTAGATTAGGCCGTCGTACCTTACTTGACGTATTAGACAGTGAAAATGAACTTTTTCAAGCCCGCCAAGATTATGTTAATGCGGATTATGATGAACTTTTCTCTGAGTTCCGTTTATTTAATGCTAAAGGTGAGCTAATGCGTGCATTTAGGATTTACCGCCCAACCTTACTTGGCTTTGATGATGAGTTTGAAGACGATTCCTATATACCTAATGGCCCAAGTGCCATTGAAGAATTAGAAGCAGCAGAGTCAGAGTTACCCATTCAGGGTCTTGATGGTGAAACAGCCTCTCCCTTTGAAGCTCAAGAAAACAATCAGGGAACACCGGAAGACATATTTAATGTAGATCCTAATACCTTAGAAGGTGGTTGGTGATCCATGTTCCGTTTTGGTTTCGCTATTTTACTGGTGAGCCTTTTTTCTTTTGCTGAAATAACAGTCGCCGAATCTTTGTACGGCAATAAAACCAGACAAGATCATTTAAAAGATGATGATAAAGACGGCGTAATTAATATACGTGATAAATGCTCGCATACGCCACTCAATGCAGCGGTTGATCATTATGGATGTCATGCAAGCAACACTAAATTACTCAGCGTTGAGCTGAATATACTCTTTGTTTCTAATCGTTTTGAAGTCAGACGACGCTACTATAGTGAAGTTAAAAAACTAGCTGATTTTTTGCGCAAGAACCCAAGTAGCAATGTCGTGATTGAAGGCCATACCGATAACACAGGCCATAACCATCATAACCAACAGCTATCACAACAAAGAGCGCAAGCCATTGCTAATATACTCATCAAGACCTTTTCAATTGCTCAATCTAGAGTAAAAGCCATTGGTTATGGTGAAACCCGCCCCATTGCCAGTAACCTATCCGCCCAAGGCAAGGCTAAAAATCGTCGAGTTGTGGCAGAAGTGTTTGCCAGAGATACGGTAGATATCAACAAATGGGATATTTATAGTGTCGATAGAAGTCATTAACCTTAGCTCTTAAAGAGCACCATCTCACCTATAAAAAAACTGACCACCGAAACTCAAAAACCACTTCAGGTTTTCACAATTTCAGCATAAAAGCAGATCAAATCAAGCAATTAAAAGCAACTTAAAGACTTAACTTTGGAAAGCAAAGGTTTATAGCCCATTCACTTTGAGCTAGCCTAATGACAGATAAATTATCTTCTAGGTGAAAAGTGACGACTCAAAAAATAAACCTATTTTCATTTAAGCTAAATAAACATTGCTTAATAAATCACCTTCAGGCTAGTGGTCAATTATGCGACTACATGGCTTCATCTTATTAATAATCGCCTGTTTGCTACCTGAACAAAATGTTTCAGGGTCTCTCTACGGGGATAAAAAATTCATCCGACAACTAAAAGATAATGATAAAGACGGTGTGATTAATATTCGAGATAAATGCAAAAATACCCCCCTGAATGCAAAAGTCGATAATAAAGGCTGTCATAAAACGATTCCTCACAAACTGTATGTTGAACTCAAGGTGTTTTTTGAAACAGACAGCACTGAGATTAGGTTTCAGTATTATAAAGAAATCAAAAAATTAGCTGATTTTATGAAAGATAACCCTAGCAGTAAGGTTGTCATCGAAGGTCACACTGATAATTCAGGCCGGCAGTCCTACAATCAATCCCTTTCTTACAAGAGAGCTCAGGCCATCGCAGACATTCTTATTCAAAGCTTTAAAATTTCAGCAAAAAGGGTCAAAGCCATTGGTTATAGCGAGAGCAGACCAATAGCCAGCAACGCGAGTGCGGAAGGCAAAAAGAAAAATAGACGGGTTGTCGCTGAGATTTCCATTCAAACTAAAATAGATATCAACCGATGGGATATCTATAGTGTCGATGATCCTCAATAATTTTCTTTTTATTTGCCCTATTAATTCTTCTCTGTGACCTTATATTTCTATAGCATCACAACTAATTACAGTTTTATTCCACCTATTGCATAGAATTAATGTCGGTGGCTTATTAATTTCACCCTAGGATATCGCTCATGACTATTAAACTCGGCATAGTAATGGACCCCATTGCGAATATTAATTACAAAAAAGACAGTTCTTTAGCCATGTTATGGGCCGCTGCTGACAAAGGTTGGCAGCTCATTTATATGGAACAAGAAGATCTATACCTAGATTCAGGCAAAGCTTGCGCAATCGCAAAACCTCTTAAGGTGTTTAAAGATCCAGAAAACTTCTACAGCTTAGGTGACAGTGAAAAAATAGCCTTAGGTGACCTTGATGTTATTCTCATGCGTAAAGATCCACCATTTGATAGTGAATTTGTGTATAGCACTATGATTTTGGAACAAGCTGAACGCGATGGTGCAATGGTTGTAAATAACCCAGCTAGCCTTCGAGACTGTAACGAAAAACTATTCGCGACTCAATTCCCCCAATGTTGCCCTGCGGTATTAGTCACACGTCGATCTGATTTACTAAAAGAATTCCATAAAGAGCATGGGGATGTTATTTTTAAACCTCTTGACGGTATGGGTGGCAGTTCAATATTCCGCTTACGTCAGGATGACCCAAATGTCAGTGTCATTATTGAAACCTTGACTAAAATGGGCTGCGAACAAATTATGGCGCAAAAATTCATTCCTGAAATTAAGCAAGGTGACAAACGCATCTTGATCGTTGATGGTGAACCTGTACCTTATGCTTTAGCTCGTATTCCTGCACAAGGAGAGACTCGAGGCAATTTAGCAGCAGGTGGTCGAGGTGAAGGTCGTGAGCTTTCAGAGCGAGATCTATGGATATGCCAGCAGGTCATCCCGACCTTAAAAGAGAAGGGACTCATGTTCGTTGGCTTGGATGTTATTGGTGACTTTTTAACTGAAATTAATGTTACTAGTCCAACCTGTATTCGAGAGTTGAATGACACCTATGGCTTAGACATTGCCATGGATCTAATGAACGCAATTGAAAAGAAACTTAACTAGACGATTTAAATGAACGTGGCCGACAGATTCTCCATAGCACTTTTTTTCGCCATTAGCGTACATGTACTCTTGGTGATGTTTGTCGGCTTTGACTTCGAACTTCCCAGCCCTAAAGCCAAAACACTTGAAATCACACTCGTTCAGCATAAAACCAAAAAGTCAGAAGAAGCAGACTTTATTGCTCAAGCAAATCAGCTGGGCAGCGGCACCGAAATACGCAAACAAAAGCTAACCACGACCGAAGACGCACGCTTTATTGCGGATGACATCTATGAGATTACCCCGCCGGTTCAACCCCAACTTGCATCAAGTCAGCCAAAAGTAGATAACCGCACCATTAGCACTAAAAATAAAGACGCGGCATTTCAAGTCATAGAAGAATCCAGCAATGAAGCAAAAACCTTGGCTGAACAGTTCTTAGGGGAAACCCAGATCCCTAGTCATCTCACAACCGATATAGCGACCTTAGAAGCGCTATTAGATAAACAAAGACAAGCCTATGCGAAACGACCTCGTATTCGCAGATTAACCAGTGTTTCTGCTAAAGCCGCTGTTGATGCCCAGTACCTAGATGACTGGCGTCGTCGAATCGAAAGAATTGGTAATATTCATTACCCTTCAAAAGCCAAACGCGACAAACTTTATGGGCAGTTAAGGTTAGCCGTGATGATTCAACCAAATGGCTATGTGGAAAATATTGAAATACTGCAAAGCTCAGGCATTTTGATTCTAGATGATGCTGCCATGCGCATTGTACGACTAGCAGAGCCTTTCACTAGTTTTCCAAGTGAACTTGCCGCCGAGGTAGATAAGCTTGAGATCATTCGTACTTGGCAGTTCATTCCAGGACATAAGTTACAAAGCCGTCAATAATCTTCTAGCAGCCATCCAATGAAAGGCGCCCTAAAAAAACCTTCCAAACGCTGTGTTCCAAAATCCCTCAGACCAATCACCTTCAGTACAAAAAATGATTTTATAGGCATAAAAAAAGCCTCACAAAAATGAGGCTTTTAGATGTTTACTTTTACTCGTTTTTACAAGAGAAGGACTTAGCTCTTTATGAAAATTGTCCTTTCACCCATAGATGTTCTAATTTTTGCCATGGCATTCTTTTCCAACTGACGAATACGTTCAGCAGAAACACCATACTCATCAGCTAAATCATGCAATGTTGATTTGCTGTCAGATAGCCAGCGTTGCACTAAAATGTTGCGGCTACGCTCATCTAGCTCAGACATAGCTTCTTGCAAGCGACGATTAGAGTCTTCTTCCCAGTTACCATTCTCCGTTAGTGATGCAGGATCGTATCTGTGGTCTTCTAAATAATTGGCAGGAGCCTGGTAAGCGCTATCATCATCGTCATCAGAAGAAGCATCAAACGTTGTATCAGAAGAGCTCATACGACCTTCCATCTGACGAACAACCTCAGGGCTTACACCTAGATCGCCTGCAACAGACTCAACTTCATCGTTGCTAAACCAAGACAAGGTTTTTTTCGCACTACGTAAGTTAAAGAACATTTTACGTTGCGCTTTGGTTGTCGCAACTTTAACAATACGCCAGTTCTTAAGGATAAACTCATGAATCTCAGCCTTAATCCAATGCACAGCAAAGGAAACAAGACGAACACCCACTTCAGGGTTAAAGCGTTTTACCGCTTTCATTAAACCAACGTTACCTTCTTGAATAAGGTCACCTTGGTTCAAACCATAACCTGAATAACTTTTTGCGATATGAACCACAAAACGTAAATGGGACATAACAAGCTGTCTCGCAGCCTCTAGGTCACCATCATAATAAAGACGTTCCGCCAGCTTATTTTCATCTTCTGCTGTCAGAATCGGAATTGTGCTTACTGCTTGAATGTATGACTCAAGGTTTTGACCTGGTGTCATCATATCAACTGGTTGCAGAGCTTTACCCATCTCTATTCTTACCTCTAAATTAAATTCGTTAACTCTATGACTTGATACTATCAACAAAGTTGCATACTAAATGTGGAAAGAAAGTGTATTCATTTAGCAGTATCAAAATTCGGATTCAATAACACTAAAAATTTTACCGCCTTGCAAGCTTTTATTGCAATTCTATATCAGTAATATGCTTATTAACCGCAATCCAAGCCCCAAGTGTGCCAATAATGGCACTAATGGTTAAGCAAATAACCACTTCGCCAGCACTAAAAGAACTCAGTTGAAAGTCGCTATGGTAGAGTTCGATCAATTGCATAGCAGGTCCACTCACCCATAAACTCACAATCACAATACAAATGCAGGCACATAGACCACCTAATACACCAAACCAAAATCCCATATATAAAAATGGTCGACGAATATAAGCATCCGTTGCACCGACTAATTTCATCACCAGAACTTCATCACGGCGGCTTTCTACCGCCATACGAATGGTGTTACCCACTATAAGTAGTACAGCAATCACTAATAAGCTAGAAAGCGCATATACAAACCTTTCACCAAAGCTTAAAAAACTGGCAAGCCGTTGCAACCATTGAGCATCCAATTCGGCATATTCAACTTGCTCTTGTTCTTCAAGCTCCAGCCTTAGAGATTCCAGTATATCTAAGGTATCTAATTGTACCGCCTCCATTGGAATCACTTGTAACACAATCGGCAAGGGGTTTTCCGGTAAAGAAGACAAAATTTGTTCATAACCACTGACCTGCTCAAAATATCTTAAACCTTCTTCCTTTGAGACATAGCTGACGGAGCGCACATCATCCCGTGCTGAAATTTGGTGGGAAAGAGACAAGGCTTGGGTATCTTCTAACTCTGAAAACAAATACAAGCTAATAACAGATTGTTGCTCCCACTGATCTGTCACTGATTGCACATTTTTCAACATCACATACAAACCACCCGGTAACGACAAGGCAATCGCAATGACCATAAGCGTCATAAAACTGGCCATAGGGTAATTCAATAAACGGACAAAGCTTTCCGTTAATACCGCCTGATGTTGACGCAGGTATTTAGCAAGGTCAAAAGGCTGTCTTTTAACTTTTTGCGTTTTAATCGGTTGGTTAGATTGCCTTGTCGCACCTCGCTGAGGTTGACGATTCGCATTAGGACGAGCGCTCATTAACTAAAGCCTCCGTCATTCACCATTCGACCCTGATTTAAGGTTAGAACTCTGTGTCTCATTCGAGCAACCAAGGCAAGGTCGTGACTGGCCACCAGCACTGTCACCCCCACATGATTAAACTCTTGAAACAGATTCATAATTTCAGCTGAAAGCTTAGGGTCAAGGTTACCAGTAGGCTCATCGGCGAGCAGTAATTGAGGTTTATTAACCACGGCTCTTGCGATACCAATACGTTGCTGCTCACCACCAGAAAGGGCCATAGGGTTGTATTTTTCTTTACCTAATAAACCCACCTTATCTAGCGCGGCGCGAACGCGTTTACCAATTTGAGCATGATCCGCGCCTGACACCTGAAGCGGCAAGGCAACATTATGAAAAACACTACGATCAAAAAGTAATTGGTGATTTTGAAAGACCACACCAACACGACGTCTATGCTCAGGCACGGCTTTTTTTGGCAAGGTGCGAAGATCGGTTCCATCTACCAGAATATTACCCGAGCTTTGGCGCTCAATCATCATCATGAGTTTGAGCAAGGTACTTTTACCCGCACCAGAGTGGCCCGTTAAAAATGCCATTTCACCTTGTTGCAAATGAAAGCTGACCTGACTTAGGGCTTCTTGTCCACTGTCATACTTCTTACCCACTCTTTGAAATTCGATTTCCACACGCCAATCCTATCGGTTGATCTTGCCTGAGCGAAAGCATCAGGCATTCAAATCATCTGGTTAACCTTTGTCGCTTAGTCCTGCTCGAACAAGGCATCAACAAATACGTCGGCATCGAAGGCTCTTAGGTCATCCACCTGCTCTCCCACACCGATAAAACGAATCGGGATTTCAAACTCTTTAGCGATAGCAAAAATAATACCGCCCTTTGCGGTACCATCCAGCTTAGTCAAGGTAATCCCTGACACGCCTACAGCTTCACTGAATAGTTTGGCTTGGCTAATGGCATTCTGACCCGTACCAGCATCCAATACCAACATCACTTCATGGGGAGCATTATCATCAAGCTTTTTCATGACACGAACGACTTTAGAAAGCTCGTTCATTAGGTTGCTCTTATTTTGTAAACGCCCTGCCGTATCAGCAATAACAACATCAAAGCCTTTCGCCCTAGCAGAGTCAATCGCATCAAAAATAACAGATGCCGAGTCAGACCCTGTTTGCTGAGCAACAACAGGCACTTGATTACGCTCGCCCCATACTTGAAGCTGTTCAACTGCAGCGGCCCTAAAAGTATCCCCTGCCGCCAACATGACTTTTTTACCTTCTGCTTGAAACTTCTTAGTCAACTTACCTATGGTGGTGGTTTTACCCACACCGTTCACACCAACCATTAAGATGACATAAGGCGTTTTTTTACCTTCTACTTCAGGTTCACTCAATGTTAATGGTTTAGCAGAACTCGCTAGCATCTGACTTAACTCATGCTTTAATGCAGCCATCAGAGCATCAGCATCTTTTAGCTCCTTACGATTCATCTTCTCTGTCAGAGTCGCAATCAAGCTTTGGGTCGCTTCTACACCAACATCAGCCATTAACAACTGAGTTTCTAGCTCTTCTAATAAATCATCATCAATCTGTTTGCTACCAACAATCAGGTTAGCAAGCCCACTGCCTAAACCATTACGAGTTCGGCTTAAGCCTGCTTTAACTCTTTGCGCCCACGTCAGGCCGGAATCAGCGTCTTCTACTTGAGGCTTTGCAACAGGTGCCGCTTCCAATTCACTTGTTGTCGTATCTGCGGCTTTGGGCTCTTTAGCTTCAACATCTAGGGTTTCTGCTTGGGCGTCTACCTGAGAAGTTTGCTCAAGGCTTTCTGTCTTTTGCTCTGATTCCTGAGAAATTGACGAATCTTCTTTCTTTTCATCCGTATCTAGTTGTTCTGTATCTTTATTATCTTGCTCATTAGTGTCTGCACCCATTTTTTTAATGACGCGAGGTTTAATCACATAAGCTATGATAGCGAGCAATGCACCAATGACGATTGGAGCGTACTGGGCATATTCCCCAAAATAAGGCGTGAAAAACGCAATAATGCTATTAACAAATTCCATTCAGTGGATCTCTTACTGGGCTAAAACTCGATTTTAATCACGATATTTCAGCGAATTGAATAAAATAATTTGGTGGCCTGTGGTAAAAAGGCACAGAAAACAATCAATTTTAACATTATTCCCGCAAGCAAACAGGCCTGTTAGAATGAAATTTAGCCTCTAATTGAATTTCTTAAGGTGAAAAGTCTCTTTTTAAGTCAATCATTAAGCAAAGGGTAAAGTACATTATTCTTATGAAACAGTCTGACAAGCCATTATTTAGTAAACCTGTCCTTGCAGGGTTGATGATTTTTATTAGTTTAATGGTGCTAGTACTTAACCTGACCGCTCCACCTTCTAAATACCCTAAGGCGCATATAGAAAGATGGTCAAATGACTCACAAATCCCCATTACTTGGATTAACCAAGATATTTGGCAAGGCAGTAATAAATTAGAACTTAGAATACGCTTTAGCCATGGTCGCAGCCAAGATGCAAAATTAGGCTTAACAGATGCTCTTTTTTCTTTGCTTTTATTAGACACCTTACCACTTAGCACCAGCCCAATTAATCAACGCTTGGCCGATGTTACAACTAAACTCAGCTATCATGTCGGACACCAAACAAGCGAACTGGCTATTACCTTAAATAGTGAACCGCGCTTCCTAGCGGAAAGTATGGCCATTCTTATTCCTTGGTTTAAGCAGCCCCAGTTTAAAACACGTACTTTTCATAAATGGCAACAATCCCACACGCCATATTACCTCTCCAATAAGGCACAATTAGAGCAAGCCTTATTTCCAACCCTAAACTCACTTCCACTTGATGGCGTGCTCGATGAATACAGCCTTAACCTTGACGATATCAAGCAGCACTATAATCAATTACTTGCGAACATCGACAGCATCACCTTGGTAGGAGACTTACAAGAAACCACAAGTGTGCAATCTTATGTGGCTCAACTCACCCAAGGTACAAGCCATTCAGAGTTGATTAATAAAGCGCAAATAGCAACGAAAAATAGCTTACAAACCCAAGTGGGTGAGCAACTCATTGAAAGTCACGGAGCCTTTGCTTTTGCAGAGCCAACATCAGCGAAAGACTGGATTAGCCTGCAAATTTGGCTGCCTTATTATTTATCACAACTAAAGCGGGCTAGCGCACCAAGTTATGTTCAGTTACACCTAGAATCGTCTCCTACTCAGCATTGGTCTTGGTGGAGTATTCAGCACCAACAAAGTGTATTACAAGATAGTCAAAAATTAGGGCAGCAAATCCAGCAAGATACGTACTTCTCTAAGGTCATACTTGAAAGCGCCACCACCAGCCTAGATCAAGAACGCTTTGAAAAAGCATTAGCCGCTTACCAGGACAAGCTTACCCAATATGTGCTTGCCCCAAGTTGGTGGGCTCGCATGGCAAACCAGGAAACACAAAAGATGCAAAATGGCACAGGGCTGGATTTTGAAAAGTGGAATGATACTTATGCCAATGCTATTAATGACCTGAGTTTTACTGACTTTAACGCCAGTATTCGTCGACTAGTCTTAGTCTCTAGTCTGCAAGAGCTTCAGCAAAGACAGTAGTTATTAGGGCTTTCTTAATCAGGGTTGAGCCTTTAAAATAGCCAGCCTTAAAAGCCCTACCAGTTGGAAGATTAGCCATGAACGCCCGCTCACGCGCCCCTAAAAAACTTGATCACGCCACCAATAAATCCAAGCAAAAAAGAGCTAAGTTAAGAATCATTGGCGGCCAATGGCGTTCACGTATGCTACCTATCCCAGAACTTGAAGGGTTAAGACCCACACCAGATAGAGTTAGAGAAACGCTGTTTAACTGGATCAATGCTTATGTACCTGGCGCTAAATGCGCAGATTTATTCTGCGGTTCTGGTGCACTCGGACTTGAATCCTTGTCTCGTTCAGCAAAGAGCTGTGTCTTTGTCGATGCCTCTCGTGTCGTTACCCAACAAATGCAGCAAAATTTAGCCACCCTTGGCTGTAAAGATGCCTTAACACTCAATCAAGATGCGCTGACCTTATTAAAGCTTCCCTTAGACTCTCTGCAAGAAAGCCAACCAAACTTAGCCGATAAAGCCCCTTTTGATTTAGTCTTTATTGATCCACCTTTTCGTAAAGGCTGGGTCGAAAATATCCTCCCTTTGCTCACACAAGGTTGGCTTGCAGAAGGTGCTCTCGTCTATTTAGAAATGGAAAAAGAAACCCCTTTGCCTAGTATTACTCAATCATGGGACTTGTTAAAAGAAAAAACGGCAGGCCAGTTAACCTATCGTCTCTTTCAAGTTCATACTCATTAATGTAAATTTGATCACTATCAGATAAAACTGAATCAAATGACACTATCATCCATAGTTTCCCATTATTAAACTCAAGGAAAGCAGAGCAGGATGCGCACGTTTAGTTCAACGTTCACAGCGTCTAAAAAACTCTTAGTACTGCAACTGCTTTGCTGGTGCTGCTTTTTTGCCCTGCCCGCAATCAATGCTCAGGGTCAAGTCAGTGGTTATTGGGTTTCTCTTTGTACTACTGCTGGCATTGAACTCGTTAAAATAGAATCATCCTCAAGTGATTCAAAACAGCATCAAACCACCCAATGCCCTTGTGTTCAGGATGTCATCTCCCTAAGCTTTCCTGAGCTTCCCAATCAGTTTAATGACACTTCAATACCACAGGTTCACTATGCAAGCAGGTTCTCAAAAACGAGTCCCTATGCGCTTGCCCATCCTAGAGCACCGCCTCTTTATTCTTAGTTCTATCTTCTGTAATCAGCCTGAACACCTGATTGCAACTTGTAAGAGTACTAGCTGAGCACTGCTTAATTTTAAGCAGTGCTTTAGTGCGTCTGTGCGCACCTTTTTTATCTATTGAGTTTGCCAATTCCCCATTGGCATAAAAAATAAAGGTTTCCCATGTCTATTCCACTTTCCAATCCAGAATCCAAACAAGAACCCAAACAAAAATCTAAACCTGTCTCACGACAGTTTTACCATTCAGTCTGGCGTTGGCACTTCTATGCCGGGCTATTTGTTGTGCCTTTTTTAATTATCCTTTCAGTCACAGGCCTCATCATGCTGTATCAGCCTGTCCTTGAACCACTGCTTTACCAAGACAAGTATTTTGTTGAAGTTGGAGAGCAAAAAGCCTCCTTTGAATCCCAAAAAGAAAGTATCAACCTTGCCTATTCAGGCACTATCAAAAAATTTATTCAGGGCAAAGCAGCTAACCAGAGCAATCAATTTATCGTTAACACCCCAGAAGGTATTAACCTCAAAGTCTTTACCAATCCTTATTCAGGCCAAATACTGGGTGATTTCAACCTAGATGATAATCTCTATGCCTT
This sequence comes from Marinomonas sp. MED121, assembly GCF_000153025.1. GTDB lineage: Bacteria > Pseudomonadota > Gammaproteobacteria > Pseudomonadales > Marinomonadaceae > Marinomonas. The sequence continues at coordinate 721,806 of NZ_CH672431.1, read as the reverse complement.
AAGTAATGACATACATGGTAGTTTGCTGATTGGGGATTTAGGTGACAGATTAATGGAGCTCGCCGCGAGTTTTACCATTCTACTGGCGGTCTCTGGAAGTTACTTATGGTGGCCAAGAAACACCGCTAAGAAACATGCTAATAATCGCTTTATTCAAGCGCTTAAGATCAGAAAACAAAATGGTAAACGACTGTTTTGGCGTGACCTACATGCCATTACCGGTCTAGTATCACTTATCTTTTTAGTTTTCTTCTCTCTTTCAGGGTTAGCTTGGAGTGGTATCTGGGGCGGTAAATTTGTTCAGGCTTGGAGCAGCTTTCCGATGGAAAAAAGCGCTTCTAGCTTTAATTCAAATCCTCAAGTCGATCCAGAAGATATTCACGCCAACCATAAAAGTTTAAATACGGGTGTGATTGAAACCATGCCATGGAACCTAGAGCTTAGCCCTTTGCCCGAATCAGGCACTGACTCAGGCTTAAAGGGCATAGAGCAAGGTGTTAAAGTTAACCTTGATTCTGTTTCTGCTTTTGCTAAGCAATTTGGCTTTACTCATTTCACCATTAGCCTACCAAGTAATGAAACCGGGGTTTTTACGGTTGCAGCCAATACCATGAGTGGTGATATTCAGGACGCAACGCAAGATAGAACCCTGCATTTAGATCAGTATACCGGTAAGGTGTTAGCCGATATTGGTTATGCAGATTACAACCTAGTGGCTAAGTCTATGGCGGTAGGTATTGCTTTACACCAAGCTAATTACAGCCTTTGGAACCTTATTCTTAATACCTTAGCCTGTGTCATGATTATCCTGTTAAGTGTCAGTGGCATTTACATCTGGTGGTTACGTCGCCCAAGTCAAAGCCGAGGCTTAAGCGCTCCCCCTTTGCCACAGAATCTAGGTCGTTGGAAAAATGCCAGCATACTCATGCTCATCTTATCTTTATTCTTACCTTTGGCTGCCATTTGCCTAGTTAGTTTAATTATTTTAGATGCAATCCTTGTACGCTTTATGCCTAGTATTAAGCGTATTTATCAGTAATTAGGGAAGCCATAAATACGTCCTTAAAAAGGAGCAAGGCGACCTACTTTGCTCCTTTTTAAGGCTTATTCACTGCTTATTTATCTTATGAAACGCTTAATAAGGTAGAGAGCTTGAAGGCCTTATGCACACAAGATAGACTGTGCGCACAAAAGTCTTTTTTTAGGCCGTTAAAAGGTCTAAATCCCTGACTAAATTCGCTTTTCGAGTCATCTATTCAAATCAGGAAACCTATTCGTATGCCGGACAAGATTCCAGCCGATTCCGTTGGTATTGTGACCCCTCAAGTGGCCCACTTCGATCAGGCTCTTAGCCTAAGTTGTGGTCTTGAGCTTACTCAATATGACCTAATCTATGAGACTTACGGCACCCTTAATGCCGAGCGCTCAAATGCTATCTTGATTTGCCATGCATTAAGTGGCGATCATCATGCAGCTGGCTTTCATAGTATGGATGATAAAAAACCCGGTTGGTGGGATAGTGCAATCGGTCCAGGTAAAGCGATAGATACCTCACGTTTTTTTGTCATCTGTTTGAATAATCTCGGAGGATGTGGCGGCAGTACCGGCCCAACATCCATGAACTCAGAGACAGGCAAAGTTTGGGGAGCTGACTTTCCTATCGTCACAGTAGAAGACTGGGTTGAAAGCCAAGCTCGCCTTGCAGATACATTAGCCATAGACACTTTTACAGCCATTGTTGGTGGTAGTTTAGGCGGCATGCAGGTTTTACAGTGGAGCATTCGTTACCCAGAGCGTTTAAAGTCAGCAGTTATTATTGCTTCTGCCCCTAAACTATCGACGCAAAATATTGCCTTTAATGAAGTGGCAAGACAGTCTATTAGTCGAGACCCTGAGTTCCATCAAGGGGATTATCAAGCACAGCAAACTTTGCCTAAAAACGGTTTAGGTTTGGCTCGTATGTTGGGGCATATAACTTATTTATCGACAGATTCTTTAGGGGAGAAGTTTGGCCGCACCATGCGCCATGAAGAATACCAATACAACTACGACATTGATTTCGAAGTTGAAAGCTATTTACGTTATCAGGGTGAAGCTTTTACTAAACGCTTTGATGCCAATACGTATATGTTGATGACGAAGGCCTTGGATTATTTTGATCCGGCAGCTAAAGCAGATGGAGACCTAGCCAAGGTGCTAGCGGTCGCTAAGTGCGACTTTTTATTAGTTTCTTTCTCTACCGACTGGCGCTTCTCACCAGAACGAAGCGAAGAGATAGTGGATGCTCTAGTTAAAGCCGGTAAGCACGTCAGTTACGCCAAAGTCGAAGCAAGCCAAGGCCACGATGCCTTTTTATTCCCTTTGCCTCGCTACATGGCTGCCCTCACTGGGTTTTTAAATCGTACACACAAAAATCTCCTATCTCATAACAGCAAGGAGGCCAAATAATGCGCGCCGATTTAGACATTATTAACGAATGGGTTCAACCAAAAAGCCGAGTCCTTGACCTAGGTTGTGGTGAAGGTGAATTACTCAGTCATATTATTGGCAGTAAAGAAGTACAAGGTTATGGTCTTGAGATAGATGCGGCGCACATTAATCAATGTATTGAAAGTGGTGTGCCCGTACTAGAGCATGATTTGGATAAAGGTTTAGGTAACTTTGATAACGAGAGCTTTGATTTGGTTGTCATGACCCATGCACTTCAGCAGTTTCGTCGTCCAGACCTCCTATTAGATGAAATGTTACGAGTGGGTAAGGAATGTATTATCACCTTTCCTAATTTTGGTCATTGGCGTAACCGTATTCACCTTGGCTTGAAAGGCCATATGCCGGTTTCCGAGTTCTTACCTTATAATTGGTATGATACGCCCAACATTCACTTTTGTACTTTTAAAGACTTTGAACACCTTTGCCAAGAAAAAGGCATTAAGATCTTACGTTCTGCCGCCGTTGATGGGCAGCTAAGAGACAGATGGTGGATTAAAGCCATGCCAAACTTATTCAGTGAAACCGCAATATTTCACGTCAGCCGTTAGGAAGATTCCATGAAACACATCATTATTTTCTTTTGCTTTATCTTAAGTACCCTAACCTATGCGGAGCAAAAACAGAGCTTCGGAGAACTAGAGGTACATTACAACACCTTCGAATCTACCTTTTTGACACCTCAAATTGCCCAACAATATGGCTTCATCAGAAGTAAGGGCCGTGGTCTATTAAATATCGCAGTGATCAAGCCGAGTAAGTCCGCGTTACCTCAAACTTTGCCAGCCATAGTGACAGGCACAGTCACCAATTTAATAGGACAAATTGTTAAACTCGACTTTGTTACCATAGACGAAGGCAACGCGATTTATTATATTGCCGCCTTTACAAAAACTAACGATGAGATTTTACGCTTTAAAGTGGATGCTAAACTCAATGCAAATAGCGCCCCAATGACAGTAAAGTTTCAAAAACACCTCTATGTTGACCGATAATAAAGGATCATTTGCATGAGTAAGACCCTTGTCTTAGCCAGTAATAATACCGGTAAAATTAATGAATTTAATGAGATGCTGGCCGACCTTGGTTTTGAAGTAAAACCCCAAGGTGAGTTCAATGTAGAAGAAGCCGAAGAAAACGGTTTAAGTTTTATCGAAAACGCGGTTTTAAAAGCCCGAAATGCCTGTGCTCAAACAGGTTTACCGGCAATCGCTGATGATTCAGGTATTGAAGTGGATTACCTAAACGGTGCGCCAGGAATTTACTCAGCCCGCTTTGCAGGCGAACATGGAAATAGCCAAGCCAATAATGCACTTTTGCTCGAAAAGCTTGAAGGTGTGCCAGAAGAAGAACGTACAGCGCGTTTCCATTGTGTACTCGCTTACATGAAGCATAAAGACGACCCAACACCTTTAGTCTTTCATGGTGTGTGGGAAGGTTCAATATTGACCGAAATTCAGGGCAAACATGGTTTTGGCTATGATCCTGTTTTTTATGTGCCAAATCGCGACTGTAGTGCGGCCATGCTCACCAAAGACGAGAAGAATCGTATCAGCCATAGAGCCATAGCATTACAACAGTTACTGGCAGCTTTTGAGCAAGTTGACGCTTAATCTGATGCCCCATAATCTGCCACCTTTAAGCCTTTATGTGCACCTGCCTTGGTGTGTTAAAAAGTGCCCCTATTGTGACTTTAATTCACACCAAGCCGATCGCTTCGAAGAAGAAGGTAAGTTGCCAGAAGCCGCTTACCTAGCACAATTATTTGCCGATCTTGAAATCGATCTTGCTTATGTTCAGGGCCGGCAGATTCAAAGCATGTTCATCGGCGGTGGCACCCCAAGCTTAATGAGCGCTGATTTTTATTATCAGCTCATGGCAGGGCTCAAACAAAAGCTGGACTTTGTGTCCAATGCTGAAATCACCATGGAAGCCAACCCTGGCACCTTCGAGCAGGAAAAATTCGCTCATTTTCGCAAAGCTGGTATCAATCGTCTCTCCATTGGCATTCAAAGTTTTCAGCCAAACCTGTTGAAAACCCTAGGAAGAATCCACAACCGAGAAGAAGCCATGGCTGCTGTGGATAAGTCTCGCTTAGCTGGCTTTGATAATATCAATATTGATTTGATGCATGGCTTACCAGATCAATCCCTTGAACAGGCGATGGAAGATTTAGAAATTGCCATCAAACTCGCCCCTGAACACCTTTCTTGGTATCAGCTAACCATAGAACCTAATACCGAGTTTTATCGTCGTCCTCCCGAGCTGCCTGAAGATAATACCCTTTGGCACATTCAAGATATGGGGCAAGCCTTGTTAAAAAAACACGGCTATGCGCAATATGAAGTATCAGCTAATTCGCAAATAAACAAACAAGCCAAGCACAACCTAAATTATTGGCGCTTTGGCGATTACCTTGGCATAGGCGCTGGCGCTCACGGTAAGATAACCTTAGCGGATGGACAGATTTTCCGTACTCGCAAAACCCGTCATCCAAATCACTATCTGGGCAACTTACCCCCTGCGCTCTGTATTAAAGAAAGCGTTGAAAAAGACGATATGCCTTTTGAGTTTCTAATGAATCGTTTACGTTTATTTGAAGCTTTTGACTTAGATGAATATCAAATTTTTTGTCAGCATAAACCGCCTGAGTCCTTATTAAAGCAGCTAGAAAAAGCCGTTGAGAAAGGCCTATTGGAGGCAGATGACTGGCAGAATAAACGTATTTGCACCACAGAAAAAGGCAAACTCTTTTTAAATGAGTTACTGGAAATGTTTTTATAAGCACCAAGCAAGGATTAAGCCTGATGAGACTCATTTTTCTATTATGCTTATGCGTATCTTCAACTAGCTATAGCAAGCAATACTTCTCCTTGGGTCTTTCAGAGAATGATTGGTTTAAGCAATCCAGTGAAAGCAAATACCAATTAGACCATAGCCAGTATCAACACTTTCAATATGGTTTCTCAGAAGCCATCATACCTGCGCTACTTGTGGATCTGAGTTTAGATAAAGACAAAGATGTAACCGCATTTTCTATCAGCTACTACTGGAAGGAACACTTTTTCCAAGTGGACCAAGGGACGATATCTGGCACCATAGATGATGGGTCAAACGGCACTTTCTTTAATCAATACCAACAAATTCTGATTTTAGAAAAGACCTTTAAAAACTATGAATACCTACTGGGTACAGGCTATCGAAAAAGTAAAATACCGCATAAATTTAGCTATGGCTCCAGCACCTTACAAGACGACGCCTTAAGCATTACTACCTTTGGTATCGGGCTTTATAATGATCCCATTTACAACTATGTCCATGGAGACCAAATGGGCGAGCAAAAACGCAGCTACTTTGCCGTCTCTGCTGTGCTTGGACTATCTCAAGCTATCAGTAGTGATGCAAGTGCATTAAGTAGCAATAACGCTGATGGCGAAAAATGGTTCTTATTTGGTGCCCAAGGAAATTATGAAATAGGTTACTTCTACGGCTATAAAAATCAGGATTATTCCTTAGCTGCCAACCTGGGCTACCAAGTACAAAGTGATATTTTAGTGAGTGGCAGGCCTTTTGACTTATTAGACTCCAGCAATAACCAGCTTAATTTATCTAGCCTGAAACGTTTTACCCATGGGCCTATTGCAAGAATAAGTTACGCTTTTTAAGCTCGTAATTTCCTTAGCAATAATGTTAAAATCAAACACCTCTTAAGGGAGTAATTTCCTTGTCAGCTGGTATAGGCTTACAAGGTTCTTTATCAACATAATCGAACCTCAAGTTCGTGGTAAAGAAGTCCTACTGGGATTAATGAGACTTAAGACAAATTCCTGTTCCAATGTGGGCGACAGGCTTTTGTCTTATTGTCAGTCAGCCCACATTAGGAAACCTTATATGCAAGCTTTAATCGCATCACTAAGCTCAGTCACTCTGGCTGAAATCGGCGATAAAACCCAATTACTGACCCTCTTTCTTGCAACTCGCTTTGCATCAAAAAATGCCATCATAATGGCGATTCTAATAGCCACCTTAATCAATCATGGCATCAGTGCCTATTTTGGCCTTTGGTTAAGCTCCTTACTACCTAGCAAGGGACAAACTTGGTTAATTGGCTTGAGCTTTATTGCAGTAGGCTTTTGGCTACTGATCCCAGATAAAGAGGATGAAGATGAGAATAAACTGTTCAAATACGGCGCTTTCATTACCAGTTTTATCCTGTTTTCACTGGCTGAAATTGGCGACAAAACTCAGGTCGCGACTGTCATTCTAGGCGCAAACTTCCCACAAACCCTACAAGTTGTCATAGGTTCAACGCTGGGCATGCTGCTGGCTAACCTGCCCATGATTTATGCGGGTAACTACCTGATGCAAAGAATTAATTTAGACAAATCTCGTCGTCTCGCTTGCGGCTTATTTTTACTCTTGGGGGTCGCTACAATAGCCTTACCTATGTTAAAGATATAAAGCGAAGTGATTGATAAGGATAGGGAAATGTCTAAATTAGAGATTCATGCTGGCCCAGAAGCTTTAGCACAGCTGCAACAAGAAGGTTTTAAAAGCAGTTTATTTAGCCACTTTTTAGGGGCGAGCGGTGGTCCTAAATGGTTTTCTCATTATGCGTTGGATAGCTATTTAATCTCAGAGTTTTTCCAACAAAGAGATACGCCTCTGCATTTTATTGGCTCTAGTGCTGGCGCTTTTCGCGCCTCATGTTTTGCCCGTAAAAACCCAGTAGAAGCGTTAGAGAATTTAGCTAGGCTATACTCCCAAACACGTTATGCAAAAAATGCAGATGCGAAACAAGTTAGCCAACAAACACGTGAACTTATCGAAGCTCTTTTTGGTGATGATGGCGCCAATGAAATTATCAATAATCGCTTATACCAAGCCCATTTTATCCTTGCTAAATGCCAAGGCTTAGGGGCAAGTGAGCAAACAAGCTTACAACTTGCGGGAATGTTAACTAGCTATATTAAGAACCGTTTTGGTCGCCAATATCTCGCAGCTCAATCCAAACGCTTTATCTTTCAGCCTGCCCATAGTCAGTTACAAGTCAGTGACCCTTTTAAGATACCGACCCAACAAGTCACATTAACTCAAGATAATATAAAAGATGCCTTGCTCGCTTCAGGCTCTATCCCCTTAGTAATGGAGGGTATTGCTAATATTGCAGGAGCCCCCAAAGGCATATACAGAGACGGTGGCTTAATCGATTACCACTTTGATTTGGATTTTAAAAACCAGGGCTTAATTCTCTACCCTCACTTTGATGCTAACCCTAAAGCGGGTTGGTTTGATAAGTCGCTGAGCAGAACACCACAAGCCAGTCATTATGATAAAACCGTTATTTTATGCCCTTCTGCTGAGTTTATTCGCTCTTTTCCTTTCGCCAAGATTCCAGATCGCAATGACTTTAAAAAGATGGATGATGAGGCGCGTATTCCTTATTGGCAAAAAGTCATGGCCATGACACAAGTATTGGCCGAAGAGTTAGACAGCCTGATTGAAAAACAAGACCTAAGCCAGATTAAGCCTTTAGCATTCAGCTAACGTATTGAGTCTCTTAAATTCAGTCGGGGATTTTCCATACCTTAAATAAAAGCGACGACTAAAGTGCGACACATTTTGAAAGCCGCTTTCAATACTGGCTTGGGTCACACTCATACCTTGTTTAAGCTTGTTTGCCGATACTTCAATTCGCCTTTGCATCTGATATTCACCCGGGGTACAACCTAGCTGTTGCTTAAAACGTTGGAAGAATTTAGAGCGACTCATACAGGCAAGTTTTTGTAATTGTTCCGTATCTAAAGGCAAATCTAGGTAGTTTTCTATATGTTGCAATGCCTTGTGTAGGCCTGTGAGTTCAGGATCATAATCTAGTTGTTTAAGCAAAAAGTTACGCGCTTGCTGCTGCAACATACGCACGGTTAGTTCAGAAATCCCAAGCTCTATCATCAAATCTCGCTCATCACTATTTTCTGAATAGAGCGCGACTAACCTTTCTAGCAAAGACTGAGTCGGTTGGGATAAATCCATATGCAAATGATCAGAGTCACGATAGCGCCACTCGCCAATTTCCATCATAGGTTTATTTTTAAAATTGAGTTGATCACTAATTTGTTGAATTCGAGCCTGGCTTAGATTGATGGTCAAACAGGTCGTTGGGGCTTGCTCCTTGGCTAAAGGAAAATCAATATCAATATGTTGATTCGGGGACATGACAAAGGATTGCTGCGGTAAAAAATCAAAGGCAACATCATCACAATGCACTACTTTTTTACCTGTAAGCATGCCACATAGGGTAATACCATCCGAATCTAATCCCACCCGATTCGCACTTTCGTAAGTGTCATAAATACTTAACTCAGACTCCAACCCAGCAAAACCAATACGGTTTTCCACCATCTTTAACTGGTTAGATCTAGCCCTATTTACCTTACTATCCGTCTCTTTTAATACAGACTTTGCTGCTAAAACTGCCATCAATTCGCCTCGCCATCTTTTTATTATTTTTAAGCATATAACCATTAACTCCATTTTACATAAGGGCTCAGTTTGGACTGAGACAACAAAGGTTTGGACTGTCAGAGCAATGGCTAAAGAAAAACAAGCATAAGATGTTTTAAAGCAAGTCCAAAACATCGTCAATCATTTTGACAGAGATGAAAAAGATTGGGACTAGCCATTAGTAGCAAATTAACCTCATTAAACAAAAATAAAAAGACGGAGTTACAAGATGATTTATCAACCACCAGGTCACCCTGAATCCCCTATTCAATTCAAAGATAAATACGCCAACTTCATTGGTGGCGAATGGGTTGCCCCTGTTAAAGGCCTTTACTTTGATAATGTTAGCCCGGTAACGGGGGAAGCCTTTTGTCAGATTCCACGCTCTAGTGCTGAAGATGTCGAGCTAGCGCTGGATGCCGCTCACAAGGCAAAAGGCGCTTATGGCGCACTATCCGTCACAGAGCGCTCTAACTTATTGCTTAAAATAGCCGATCGTATCGAAGCAAACTTAGAAACGCTTGCCGTGGCTGAAACTTGGGATAACGGTAAAGCCGTGCGTGAAACCCTGGCTGCGGATATTCCATTAGCCGCTGATCACTTTCGTTATTTTGCTGGCTGCCTAAGATCTCAAGAAGGTTCAATGGCAGAAATTGATGGCCATACTGTGGCTTATCATGTGCACGAGCCGCTAGGCGTTGTTGGCCAAATTATCCCTTGGAACTTCCCCATTTTGATGGCGGCATGGAAACTTGCTCCAGCATTAGCGGCGGGTAACTGTGTGGTGTTAAAACCTGCTGAACAAACACCTGCCACCATTTTAGTGCTGATGGAGCTAATCGCGGACCTGATACCGGCCGGTGTTGTTAACGTCATTAACGGTTATGGTGCAGAAGCAGGCCGTGCCCTTGCCACCAGCACTCGCATCGCAAAAATTGCCTTTACGGGTTCCACCCCGGTTGGCCAAGAAATTCTTCGTTGTGCTGCTGAGAATTTGATCCCATCTACCGTTGAGTTAGGGGGTAAATCACCAAACATCTATTTTGAAGATGTAATGCAACATGAGGATGAGTTTGTCAGTAAAGCCGTTGAAGGTTTAGTACTGGCCTTCTTTAACCAAGGGGAAGTCTGTACTTGTCCTTCTAGGGCCTTGATTCAAGAAAGCATTTATCCAGAATTTATCGATATGGTGGTTAAACGTACCCAATCGATTGTGCGTGGCAATCCATTAGATACAGACACTCAAGTAGGTGCTCAGGCCTCTCAAGAGCAGTTTGAGAAGATTATGGGTTATATGGATATCGGTCGTGAAGAAGGGGCGGAATTCTTAATTGGTGGTAATGCAGAGCGCTTATCCGGTGCTTTCTCCAAAGGTTATTATGTGCAACCAACCCTGATGAAGGGCAACAATGATATGCGCATTTTCCAAGAAGAAATTTTTGGGCCCGTCGTTGGCGTTACTACCTTTAAAGATGAGGCGGAAGCGCTACGTATTGCCAATGATACCGAGTTTGGTTTGGGCGCTGGTCTTTGGACTCGTGATATGAACAGGGCTTATCGTATGGGTCGAGGGATTCAAGCGGGCCGAATTTGGACCAACTGCTACCATGCATATCCTGCACATGCGGCATTTGGCGGCTATAAAAAATCAGGCATAGGCCGTGAGACCCATAAATTAGCCCTTGAGCATTACCAACAAACCAAAAACCTATTAGTGAGTTATGACACTAACCCACTGGGTTTCTTTTAAGCTCAAATAAAGATTTCACTCGTCACTAAAAACAGCACGCATACAAGTTTATGTGTGCTGTTTTTTAGGACACTTTAATTAAGGACAGCTCTCTCTAATCACCAGCTCAGTTTGCAGTACTTCATCCTTGGCTTCTCTTAAGCCGAGAAACAACTCTGCTGCGACACGTCCCTTTTCTTCATTCTGTTGATGCACTGTCGTAATAGTTGGATGAATATTGGCACTTTCAGGAATACCATCAAAGCCAACAACATTGACATCTTCAGGCACTCTCAGCCCCATTTGTTGAGCCACCTGTACCGTGGCTATCGCAATAATGTCACTCATACATATGATAAGTTCAGGTCTGTCTATCATACCTAAAGCTTCTCTTGCGGCTTGATGAGCCAGCTTATGGCTGCTTTCAGGAATATTCCAAATATTCTCAGAGCTAATTTCGTAATGACACTCTTTCATGGCATCCATATAGCCATGCAGGCGACGTATCGAAATAGACGCCGCAGCATCTAATAATTCATCATCACGAATACGACAAACACGGTTAGAGTCCAGCAAAGCCAAGCCCAAAATCGCCACACTTTTAGGCTCTCTTTTTAAAGCATGTAAAGTGATTTCCTTAGCGCCTTCATAGTTTTCAACATTCACTGAAGCACAACCTGGAATAAAACTATCAACCGCAATCGTATGTTTATTGGGAAGAGACCAAGGCGCATTAGGGAACTGCTGGGGTTTATGGCCATAGACAATAAAGCCATCAACCATGGAAGACTGCATACGAGTTTGAACATCTTGCTCGGCATCATGGGATGAGAGCAGCAACATATTGTAATCATGGGCATCTAGCACTTCTGCCATACCACGCAGAAATTGACTCGCAACTGGATCTGACATGCTGTAATTCAGCTTATCAGAGAGCACAATACCCACTATGCCAGTACGACCCGTTCGTAAACTACGTGCTGCAGCATTAGGACCAAAGTAACCAATATTTTCGCACTCTTGCAGAATATTGGTGCGTAGTTCTGCCGATAATTGATCGGGCCGGTTAAACGCATTAGAAATGGTCGCTGTGGATACTTGAAGCCTAGCAGCAACATCTTTAAGGGTTAATCGTCTAGGTAAGTTAGCTTTCATAAAATCTTCTTATTATTCGTGAAAGACGTGAAGCCAGTGACAGAGTCACTGGCTTCCTACTAACCAACTCAATGCTGTTTTAATAAGCGTAATTTAGAACTTATTAATCAATACGAGCATAAAATGCTTGGTAAGCAGGCAGACTTAAGGTTTGCTCTGTCAAACTTGCAACAAAGCCATGTCCCTCAAGCACAGTCGTCACAGCCATAGGCAGTGCCGCTGTTTGCACATCTTTCGTCATGTTAATGACTACCAAGATTTTTTTGCCTTCATACTCACGTACGTAAGCAATCAAATCTTGGTTGTTTACTTCAACTTGGGCCAGTTCACCATTCAATAATTCAGGTTGAGACTGACGCCATTTAATAAGTTGGCGAACCTTATTCAACAAAGAAGCGGGATTAGCTTCTTGCTCGGCAACAGACAAGGCAAGGTGCCTTTTATCCACTGGCAACCAAGGTTCGATTGTTGAAAAACCGCCCTGTTCTTCTTTATTCCACACCATGGGTGTACGACAGCCATCACGACCTTTAAAGACAGGCCAAAGTGGAATGCCATAAGGGTCTTGAATGCGTTCAAAAGGCACATCCGCTTCTGGTAAACCTAACTCTTCACCTTGATAAATACAGACACTGCCACGTAACGAGGTAATCAAGGCAAGGGCAACTAATGGGTATGCAATGGCATCTTCACCTTCACCCCAACGCGTCGCAGAACGCACAACATCATGATTAGACAAAGCCCAACAAGGCCAGCCATCACCCACAATTTCCTGCATATTGGCCAAGACATCACGGATGTAAGTTGGCGAATGTGGCGTATTTAGCAAATCAAAGGTATAGGCCATATGCAGCTTATCACCACCTGAAGTGTATTCCGCCATACGCTCCAATGGATAATCATCCCCTAATTCACCTACCGTAGTGCTACCAGGAAATTCATCCATCAAACTGCGCAGATCTTGTAAGAAGCCTAGGTTTTCTGGACGGCTGATATCATACACATGTCGTTGATATGTGTATGGATTATCATGCGGAGCCCCCATAGTCTTTGGCTCACCTTCTGGTACAGGTGGGTTATCTTCTAAACCTTCACTATGGTAGTAGAAGTTAACCGTATCTAGACGGAAACCGTCCACACCTAGCTCTAGCCAAAAACGCATATTGTCTAATTGCGCTTGACGAGCCGCTTCACAATGGAAGTTAATATCTGGCTGGCTCGTCAAAAAGTTATGCAAATAATACTGCAAACGACGACTATCCCATTGCCAAGCGCTGCCACCAAAAATAGACAACCAGTTATTTGGTGGTGAACCGTCTGGCTTAGGATCAGCCCAAACGTACCAATCAGCTTTATCATTCGTTTTGTTCTGACGGCTTTCTTCAAACCAAGGATGAGATTCAGCAGAGTGGCTTAATACCTGATCTACCATCACCTTAAGGTTTAATTCATGGGCACGAGCTATCATCTTTTTGAAGTCGCCTAATGAACCGAATAATGGGTCTATGTCACGATAGTCAGACACATCATAACCAAAATCTTTCATTGGTGAAGTGAACACAGGTGACAACCAGATCGCATCAACTCCCAAGGAAGCCACATAATCCAGTTTTGTTGTGATGCCAGCGATATCGCCCACACCATCACCATTTAAGTCCATAAAACTACGTGGATATATTTGGTAAATAATACCGCCTTTCCACCAGTTTAAGTTGGTTGTCATTAGACGCTCCAATAAGTAAATCAGTAGTTATTAATTAAGTTTGCTTTACAGCCGGCGGTAGTTATCGCCAGCGGCATTAAACAAATGCATTTTTTCAGGTTTAGCTGTTAGGGCAATACGATCACCCCGTTTGTAATTTAGCGTACCAGCCAATTTAGCCACCACAAGGTCAGCCCCTTCTTGCGTTTTCACATACAACAAGGTGGCTTCACCTAGGGACTCAACAAAGGAGATATCCCCTTCTACCAGAACAGGATCAGTCTCTGACTCACGCACTTTAAGGTCTTCTGGACGCACACCGAATTGTGCTGATAAGCCTTTCTCTTGCTCTTTCAGTTCAATGGGCATCAAGAAATTATGGTTTGTGTTTAAGGTCAGCTCTGCTTCCTTGCCGACTTGGGTAATAGTGGCAGGAATAATATTCATGGCAGGAGAGCCAATAAATTTCGCAACAAAGACATTAGCCGGATTTTCATAGAGGTCTAGCGGTGCACCCACCTGCTCGATGTTACCCGCTGATAGCAGAACGATACGGTCCGCTAAGGTCATCGCCTCAACCTGATCATGGGTCACATAAATCATGGTCGATTCAGGCATGCTTTCTTTTAAGTTGGCGATTTCCATACGTGTTGCCACACGAAGCGCTGCATCTAGGTTAGAAAGTGGCTCATCAAACAAGAAAACTTTTGGCTGGCGGACAATGGCACGACCAATCGCTACACGCTGGCGTTGTCCACCCGATAGGGCTTTTGGCAAACGGTCTAAATAGTTAGTGAGTTGCAACATATCAGCAGCTTTACGCACTTGTTTGTCTATTTCTTCTTTGCTTACTTTGGCAATTTGTAAGCTGAATGCCATGTTGTCATACACTGTCATATGCGGGTATAAGGCATAACTTTGAAACACCATGGCGATACCGCGTAGTGCAGGTGGAATGTCATTGACCACATCCCCGTCAATCTCCAAAGTACCGCCCGAAATGCTTTCTAGGCCTGAGATCATTCGTAGCAAGGTGGACTTACCGCAGCCTGATGGCCCTACAAATACAATGAATTCACCTTGTTTGATGTCTAAGTTAATATCGCGCATGACCTCTACGTTGTTATCGTAGATTTTCTTCACATTCGTTAATTTTAAATCTGCCATTTGTTGCCTCTTTATCCGCTTAGCCTTATTAGGCTTACGTCTTAAATTCTAAAAATTGTTAGTCGTATTTTGTCTGTCAGTGGACCGATTAATCTGGTCAAAATCTATTTCACTGAACCCGATAACAAGCCTCTTACAAGGAATCGTTGCAAACCAATAAACACACCCAGTGGCACTATGATGGTAATAAATGCGGATGCGGTTAGAATTTCCCAGTTGCCTCCACGAGAGCCTAATAACTCACGTAAACGTCCTGTCAGCACGAGCTGCTCTTCATTGTTACCAAGGAATACCATGGCGATTAACAAGTCATTCCAAACCCATAAGAATTGGAAGATAGAGAAGGAAGCCAATGCAGGGAAAGACAATGGCAGAATGATTTTTCTGAAAATATCGAACTCAGAGGCACCATCAACACGTGCTGATTCAATAATTTCTCTAGGTAATCCCGCAATATAATTACGTAATAAATAAATCGCTAAAGGCAAACCAAAGGCGGTATGGGCAAGCCAAATCCCCACATAGGTTTTCGACCCAGTACCTAAAAACTCACCAATCACATTATAAGAACGTAATAAGGGAATCAGAGACATTTGCAGAGGTACCACTAACAAACCCACCACGGCAGCCACCATTAAGGCCCGCCCTGGAAACTTCATCCAAGCTAAGGCATAAGCGGCAAATGCTGCCATCAATATAGGGATAATAGTGGCGGGTATGGTCACAGTTAACGAGTTAATAAAAGACTTGCCCAACCCCTCTGAAGTCAGTACTTCACGATAGTTATCTAAGGTAAAGCGCGGTGGAATTTCGGCCGTATAAAAGACCCGCTGACCGCGACCTTTAAAGGCCTTAGGAGAAGTAATAACATAGTCACCGTTCGCCTGTACGATTAAGGTTTTACCCTTCTTCATTTCAGCTTTAGTGCCGGCCTCAAAGGCTTGTGGCTTAAGGGAGCTATAGCCAAACTGGCTCACTGTATTGTCACCCGCCTCAGCAAACACATTGCCACGAATCACATATTGGCCATTTTCCATTGATTGGTCTTTAGGGATCTCAATCCGTGTCACTAAACGCTGTTCGGACGCAGATAATGCGGTCCACCAGCCAGAAACAGATAGCTGATCCTTATCTCGGATCGAAGAAATAAACAGACCTGCCGTTGGGATAGTCCACATTACCACCAGAAAAAGAACCGTCAGGTGCACAACAAAGGTTAATGGGGAACGAGTAGTTGAAGATGTAACCATGTTAACGGCCCTCCATTTCAGCATTGGCACGGCGGATATTCCAAACCATGATAGGGATTACAAGCACCATAATAATAATGGCAATAACAGCACCACGACCTGAGTCGCCGCCCCCCCTAAACATCCAATCAAACATTTGATTGGCCAATACTTGGGTATTCCATTGACCATTTGTCATGGCGAGTACGATATCAAAGACCTTCAATACCAAAATGGTAATTGTGGTCCAAACCACTGCGATTGTGCCCCAAATTTGTGGCACCATAATACGGAAGAAAATTTGCACCCCATTAGCGCCATCTAACACAGCAGCTTCAATCGTTTCTTCTGAAATACCACGTAATGCGGCTGACAGAATAACCATGGCGAAACCTGTTTGAATCCAAATCAAGATAGCCATCAGGAAGAAATTATTCCAAAAGGGTATGGTGATCCAAGCCTGAGGTTCACCACCGAAGAACACCACTATGGCATTCAATAAACCGATTTGCGCATCATCACCACTGCGAAAATCATAAATAAATTTCCAAATAACCGACGCACCAATAAACGAAATGGCCATTGGCATAAAGATTAAACTCTTAGCGATATTGCCCCACCAGATTCGGTCCGTCATGGTCGCAATCACTAGGCCTAAGAATGTTGCCGCTGTTGGCACCACAATTAGCCATAACATATTGTTTTTAAATGATTCAAAGAATTCTGAACTAGAAAACAACCAACTGTAGTTATCAAAACCAATAAAGTTTTCACCGGTTCTATCTAAAAAAGATAAACGTAGAGAATCAAAAACCGGAAAAATAAGGTAAAAACCAAGCGCTAATAACGCTGGGCCAATAAACAACCATGGTCGAATGGTATTAGTAATACGCAGGTTTTTCGCTATCACTAGATGAGGGCGATTTTTGGTTGGAAAGCAGATATCGAGTAATAGGTTTGAGCCATAAAAATAAATAGCACAGCCTAGAACACCGATAGACATGACAAACAAAGCAGAAATGAGTTGTCCCATGGGACCTCCATTCCGTATCAAATAGCCAAGTTAGAAAGCCGACTATTTAAAGGTGAGACGAAAGCAGGCCCCTAACGCGTAGGGGTACAAGGGGCCTGTTTATGAACTAAGGGTATTGCTTGAGTTACTTCAAAGTATCCCAGTTTTCTTGGATCTCTGTTGCCACGGTTTTCGCATCTTTACCACCGGCATAATCGACCATGCCAGTCCAGAAAGAGCCCGCACCAATCTTACCTGGCATCAGGTCAGAGCCATCAAAGCGGAAAGTGGTTGAGTAACGTAAGATCTCACCTTGCTTCTTCGCTGATTCAGAAGAATACAGATCAATGTTTACACCTTTATGAGCGGTTAAGAAGCTCTTCTGCGCCATCCAGATTTCATGGGCAATCGGTGTACGAATGAAGTCCATAAAGGCACGCGCACCTTTAGAATCTTTGGTGATACTTAACATAGTACCGCCACCCAATACTGGGTTACCTAGATTTTTCGACTCGTAAGAAGGGAAGTAGAAGAAATCAGCATCAAGTCCAAGAACCGTTTCTTCAGGGAAGAATGCTGGAATGAAAGACGCTTGTCTGTGCATGTAACATTTTGGTGGTGAAGCAAAAAGACCTTTAGGGCTATCACGGAAGTCAGTGGCAGCAACCGCTCGACTACCACCATCAACATTGTCATCGTTACGGATGAACCAACCAAAATCTTCAATGGCTTCAACAACACGAGGATCATTGAATTTAATTTCATTGCTCACCCACTGGTCATAAACACTTGCAGGTTGAGTACGTAATAATAGATCTTCCACCCAATCAGTTGCAGGCCAGCCAGTTGCTGCGCCTGAACCCAGACCGATACACCAAGGTGTACCACCGTCGGCAACGATCTCTAGAGTTAATTCTTTTAGCTCTTCCATGGTTTGAGGGATGTCATAGTCAGCATCCGCGAAATTCTCAGGTGAATACCAAACCAAAGATTTTAAATCAGCACGATAGAAAACACCGTATAGGTTTTCTTCATTTTGTTTGTTTTTAAAGGTTGCAAGATCAACCCAAGACTGTCCAGCAGCATAGTTGTCTTTGACCCAATCACCCGTCTTATTATCAAGTGGTGTTAATAGGTTTTTAGAAGCAAGGTCAGCGGCTAAGCCAGGCTGAGGGAAAATAGAAATGTTTGGCGCACTACCCGCCTGAGTATCGATAACGATTTGCTGCTCAAAAGAGTCAGAGCCTGCATAATTCACTTTAGCGCCTGTTGCTTCTTCAAAATAAGCAATCACACTTTCAAATGAGGTTTTTTCATCACCTAACCAAGGGCCAAAAACAGTGACAGTTTCACCTGACAGGTCTGTAGACTTAAGCGCTTCATAAGATGCCCAGTTAAAACGTGCATCTTCATTGGGTGTGAAAATAAGAGATTGTGCAGTGGTTTGAGCAGATACCGCACCTAGAGCTAGGGCGATTGTGGCGGATAACAGAGACTTTTTCATTGTCACTCCTTCATGGCCTATTAGATAAAACTAACTGACCTTTATTTTTATTATGCTTAAACAAAGTTTGCTTTCTAACTCTTCTATAAGGATTAAGAAGATCCGTAAATTATTAACAATGAGGTTTTGCCTTTCAAGTTAAGCGACTACTTAAATTTGTCTTAATTTAAATTTAAGTAAAGAAAGAAAATATAAGTTTAAAGTGAAGTTTTTGAAGGGGATTTGAAATATTAAAAATTAATACTTATAAAGCAATGAGTTATAGAGGCACGAAACACTGACTTCGTAGAGGATTTTCTTAATAAACCCAGTTCAGTTTTCACTTGGTTATTAATTAATCAATTTAAGAAGATTTTAGAATGCGGCTTAAGCTCAGCTCTTCTTATGCAATAAACCGCAAAATTGATCATTTTTTATTCTTAAACGTTTTAAGAAACCTCTAAATTTTTAAGCATGCCAGCAACATCTTCTTGGCTAGGCAGAGCAGGATAAGCACCATACTCAGTGACGGCACAGGCACCAGAAGCAACGGCATAATGTAAAATGGATTGCCAGCTTGCTTGCTCTAATGCTGCACAGGCTTGCACACTTGGTGCTAAACGAATTAATTGAGCTAACAAGCCACCCACAAAGGCATCGCCCGCCGCTGTGGTATCTTTCACATCCACTTTAGGGGTTTGAACTTCTCCCTTTAATGTCTTAGTGAAGTAGCGCACACTGTTCGCACCATCGGTTAAAACAAAGACTTGTGCTTTATTCGCTAAGGTTTCTTGTATCAAGGCCATAGGGTCTTGTGTCAGCTCAACCAGTTCTTCCATGCTGGCTTTAATGATATGCGCCTGCATCACCCAATCAATCACACGTTCTTTATCGGGTGACCCATTTGGCCAAAGATTGGATCTTAAATTTACATCACAAGAAATTAGCCAGCCCGCTTGTTCAGCTAACGCCATACCCGCAAGGCTTGCCTCAGTAATATTCTCATCTGTTAAAGTGTTAGAACAGGTATGAAAAATACCCAGCCCTTGGTTAAACCAAGCGGAATCAAAATACTCGGCACGATACAAGATATCCGCCGATGCTTGGCGATAAAACTCAAAGGTTCGCTCACCATCACTATCAAGACTGACAAAAGCAAGTGCGGTTTTTGCGGCCTGACTAAAGCGCATATTCTCGATGTTAACACCATAGTCTGCTAGGCAATCCGCTAAGAAGCGTCCAAAACTGTCCTCCCCTACTTGTCCAACAAAGTGACTATTAATGCCTAGTTTTGCAGCGGCGACGGCCACATTAGCTGGCGCACCACCTGGATACTTAACAAAGCTTTCATTCACATTCTCAGCATTGGATGGGCTAGCAAGAAAGTCAATCAGGGCTTCACCAAAGGCAATCAGTTTTGGACTGGACATAGCATTCTCTCAATTAGGTTTAACAACTTAATACTGACTAAATTTTGTTCATTATTTAATCGAATAAACAAAGTATGTAAGCTAAATACATTTAAATCAATCTAATTTATTTAATAGTTTTCACTAAAAACAGCTAAATTGGTTATCCACTCAATTCTTGTTAAACTCTCACTATGCCGCAACTCCTTTAAAGCAGACGAACATCAATATAAATAGAAGAGATGTATGACTCGATCTAAAACGGTATTTGTCGTCGATGACGATGCAGAAATTCGCAATTTATTGAAAACATATTTAGAAAAACATCAATTTAATGTTCGTACTGCCGATTCAGGCGAGTCCTTTTTAGCAGACTTTGAACAGGATTCGGCCGCTGACCTGATCATTTTAGATATCATGCTCCCCGGTGAAGACGGCTTCTCAGTATGCCGCTCTCTGCGCATGAAATCCCTTGTACCTGTTATCATGCTCACCGCAAACTCAGACGAAATGGATCGCATCATTGGTTTAGAAATTGGCGCGGATGATTATCTAGCCAAACCTTTTAACCCAAGAGAGCTATTGGCCAGAATGAAAGCCATTTTTCGCCGAATTGAACAGATTGCTCTTAGCCAAGAAGTGAGCACAGAGGGTCAGCAGGAATCACAAGAGACTCATCAAAAACACAGCCCATCTTTACAACGTCGCTTTAGCTTTGCTGACTTTTGTCTAGATGCCCTCTCGCGTGAACTTAGTCATCAAGATGGCACCAAGTGCGCTCTTTCTGGTGCTGACTATAATCTGCTTATGTTATTTTTAAATAACCCTGGCACAGTATTAAGCCGTGAGTATATTGCTGAAAATACCCGTGGCAGAGATAGCGCGCCCTTAGATAGGTTTATCGATGTGCACATTAGCCGTTTGCGACAGCGCTTAAATGAAGATGCAAGACATCCTCAATTAATTAAAACCATTCGCGGTGAAGGTTACATCCTCACTGTCGATGTAGATTGCCAAGATGCAAACTCAGTTGCGCAATAACACTCCGTTTAAAAATAAGGTGAAGCATGGACTTCACCGTATTCGACGCTTGCATCATTCTTTAACAGGCCAAATTTTGATTATTCTGGCCTTGGGTGTCACAGCAGCTCAGTTATTCAGTTCCACCATTTGGCTCAAACAATTAGCCGCGGATGCAGAACAAAATGTCAGAGAAGTGGCACAACCCATGGCGTTTCGAGTCGCCTCAACGATTAGCTACTTTTCATCATTACCGCAAAATTATCGTCATATTGTGATCGACCAATTACAAGAAATGGGAGGCACACGATTCTTTGTAACCGTCAATAACGAAGAGATCTTAATCAATGAGTTAGAAGAGTCTCCCCTACAAAATATTGTGATTGAAGAATTCCGTAATACCTTGGCAAAACAATTAGGCATCACTAATCCTAAAATTGCCTTTTCAAGCCCAGATGATTTACATGTCATTAATAACCACACACGTTTATCCGATTTACCTGAGCGCTGGGGCCATCACAGTTTATTGGTTAAGCCCCTAACCCCCCCTATTTTAGTCATACAAATCCCGATCAATGAAAAAGACTGGCTTTATTTAGCCACCTTGATGCCTGACCCTTATTTCTTAGATGACAGTTCGCCAATTTCCAACGATAAACTCTTCTCTCTCGCCATTTCCATCATGACGGTTTTGTTATTGAGTTTTTTAATTATTCGTCGTGTCACTAAACCTTTAGCTAAGCTTGCACGAGCCGCAGAATCCTTTGGCCAAGGAGATTACCAACCGGTAGAAGAGGTGGGCAGTGAAGAGATACGCAATACAGCGCATGCCTTTAATGCCATGCAAACTCGCATTCAGCGCTACCTAGATGATAGAGAACGTCTTTTTGCTTCTATTTCTCACGATCTTAAAACCCCTATTACACGCTTACGCCTAAGAGCAGAAATGGTGGACGAAGAAGATACTCGTGAAGCCATGGTGCGCGATTTAGAAGATCTGGATATGCTGGTAAAAGGTGCACTGCAAAGCGTAAAAGAAACAGATATTCATGAAAATCGCGTTGAGATTAACATTTTAAAAATGCTCAAAGATTTGCAAAACAGTGCTCATTTAGCCCAAAGAGACATGCAGCTAAGCGGCGAACTGAATCAAGCCTATGTTGGCAAGCCTTTGGCCATTAAACGCTGCCTGACCAACTTAATTGATAACGGTTTGTACTATGGTGACAGGGTTAAAGTTGAGCTCGATAATGATGATGAGTTAGTCACTATCCGTATTTTGGACGAAGGACCCGGTATTCCAAGCGAAAAAATGGAGAAGGTATTTCAGCCCTATACCCGCCTTACGATTAAACATGCCAATCACCCAAGCGGTATGGGTCTTGGCTTAAGTATCGCCCGTAATATTGCTCGCGCCCATGGGGGGGAAGTGCATTTAATTAATCGTCCAGAAGGTGGTTTAGAAGCCAAGCTTATTCTGCCTCTTCATTAACTTGAACTAGAACCCCTGTTCCCTGTTCTCCAATGTCAGTCTATACTCTGTAGGTACTTTGTTATCTATGGCAGGGCTTTCACCATGTGGATATTCCTCTTCTTCCTATTTTTGGTTTTTGCTTTCTATTTTATTCAAAGGCAAAACTTCAAAAAAAATACAGATAAGCCTCTAGCACCTCCTACAAACGCCAAAAAAGAGCAAACTCATTCAGTCGTAACGGATGTGGAGCACGTTGACACCAAGACTGAAACACAGACACCCCAAGGTGAAGAACCAGAGAACATTGAAAAAAATGACATCAATTCAAGTATTGTAGAAACAGAATTTGATGAAAAAATGTTAGATTATCAAGGGCAATTAGAAGAGCTTAAAAAACAGTTTGAAATTATTAAAGAGTGGCAACTTTATGATTCACAAGCAGCACTTCTCTGGCATAAAAACAATCCTATCATCACAGTGTTATGTTTAACAAAATTCAAAAAAGAAAAACCTAATAGCCTGATTTATAAAACCTTTTATTTCAACACTGATGTTTGGTCATGGCATGGCCCTAGCCCAAAAGGTGCCGCGTCAGAAATTAAAAACGAATTGTCTCGCTATTTTAAAGAAATCACCTAGATCAGAAACACTGCACGTATTTGTCATTATTTATACCCATACCTAAAAGTCTTAAACATCAGTAAAAAAGAAAATAAGCGCTAGCTTAAATAACTCACATTCCCTTACTATCATGACTCTAATGACAGCTCTTTCCGCAACGTTTGTTGAAAAAAAATGCTAACACTTTTACCAAAATCGACTCTAATACGAACAAAAAACTTGCTTAATAAAGCGCTTCAAAAAGTTTACTTTTTGGTTTTTTTAAGCCTTTTTTCAAGTACAGCCTTTGCCAATCAAGACATCATTCGTATCGGTGGCGACCTTGATTACCCTCCCTATGAGTTCCTCAATAGTCAGGGAGAACCCGATGGCTATAACACTGAGCTGACGTTGGCGATTGCTGAAGTAATGGGGATGAAAGTGGAGTTTGTCTTTGATAGCTGGAGCAGTGTTCGCCAGCAACTAGACCGCCAAGAGATAGATATTCTCCAGGGGATGGTATATTCCGATATGCGCGCAAAGACCTTGTCATTCTCCCCCTCTCACGCCCTAATCACCCAATCTATTTTTACTCGCCAAGGCCTGCCCCTGATCAGTAATCTTAACCTCTTTAATGGCCAAGACTTGGTAGTGCAAGACCAAGGTATTATGCATGACTACCTCGTTGAGAATAAGGTCAATGCCAATCTCGTGCTGGTTGAGACCCACGCAGATGCCTTGCGTTTAGTCGCTTCTGGCGCGAATGATTATGCCTTGGTAGCCAATTTGCCAGGCCTTTATTTAGGTAAGGAGCTAGCACTTTCTAATTTAAGATCGATTACTCAACCCTACGGAACCCAAAGGTATGGCTATGCTGCCTTGCAAAAAAATGAAAACTTGATCGCCAAATTTAGTGAAGGCATGGCCATTTTAAAAAATACCGGACGCCAGCAAGAAATCTATGATAAATGGCTAGGACCCTTAAGTAACCAAGGGCCAGATTGGAAATTAATTGGCCAATTTACCCTCATTGTTTCTTCTCTTTTATTGTTGTTTTTAGGGGGCTCGCTAATCTGGAACCGTATGCTCTCTAGAGAAGTATCTAAACGCACTCAAAGGGTAGAACTTCAGCAACAGCAATTAATCCAAGCCGATAAAATGGCCTCTTTAGGGGTATTAGTATCTGGTGTTGCCCATGAAATTAATAACCCCTGTAGCTTAATGCTACTCAACCTCCCAACCATTCAAGAAGTACACCGGGATTTAGAGGAGATCTTAGAAGACTACTACCAAAGCCAAGGCGAGTTTTATCTGGCCGGTATTGAATATTCCATCATTCGCGATGAGTTACCTAAGATGCTTAATGACATGATGAGTGGTAGCCAGCGTATCAGCCGAATCGTAAATGATTTACGGGATTTTGGCCGCCAAGAAAATATCGAGCTCACAGAACATGTGGATATTAATCAGTTGGTTTCAACCTCCTACCGTTTAATTGAACAAACCGTACGCAACTATAGCGATAACATCAGTATTCAATATGAAGACAATCTTCCCAGCTTTTTAGGCAGCGCCCAGCGCATTGAACAGGTCATCATTAATCTCATTCTTAATGCCGCTCAATCATTAACATCCAAAGATAAAAGCATTGAAATCCGCACCTTCATGGATAGCACAAAAGGCCAATTGGTGTTGGAGATTAAAGATCAGGGCTGCGGTATCGCCATTGAAAACTTAAAACGACTTGAAGATCCATTTTTCACGACTAAAAGAGATCAAGGCGGAACAGGACTGGGGCTTTCAATATCGTCCAATATTGTCAGCGAACATGGGGGGAAACTTAGCTTCAAGTCCGAACTAAATAAAGGTACTAAGGTGAGCTTAACGCTTCCAATATTTAATCAGAAGGCACATGCATGAGTAATAATATTTACCCAAACTTTGGCATTTTATTGGTCGATGATGAGGACTCCTTCTTACGTAGCTTATCCATGACACTTAAACGTCGCGGTGGCATTAATCACCTTTACCAGTGTAATGACAGTCGCAAGGTGCTTAGCATGCTAGAGCAGCACCCAATCGAACTTGTACTGCTAGATTTAAATATGCCCAACGTAATGGGAATGTCATTATTAGAGCAAATATTAGAGTCTCATCCCAATGTCAGCGTCATTATCATTAGCGGCATGAACCAAATTGAAATCGCAATGCAATGCATTCGATTAGGTGCGTTAGATTATTTTGTTAAAACCACTGACG
Source organism: Marinomonas sp. MED121 (assembly GCF_000153025.1). Classification (GTDB taxonomy): domain Bacteria; phylum Pseudomonadota; class Gammaproteobacteria; order Pseudomonadales; family Marinomonadaceae; genus Marinomonas. Next base: position 696,576 of record NZ_CH672431.1, on the reverse strand, counting down.
AGAATCATTTGATTGAAGGTATCAAGCGCACCATTCGAACCATAGAAATGCGCTTTGAGAATCATAGCCTACGTTCTCGATTTTTTAATGACACCTTAGAACACCCAGAAGTCTTCGAGACTATCTTGACTCAAGATAAGAATATGCGCTCTATTTTCCAATACTTAGAAGCCATTGCAGCCAGTAATCAACCTATCATGATCAATGGTGAAAGTGGTGTAGGTAAAGAGCTTATCGCCCAAGCTATTCACAAACTAAGCAATAAGTCTGGCCCTATCATCAGTGTTAACGTTGCAGGGTTAGACGACAACATGTTCTCTGACACCTTGTTTGGACATAGTCGCGGGGCTTTCTCAGGTGCAGAAAAAGCCCGAGCGGGCATGATAGAGCAAGCTAATGGCGGCACTTTATTTTTAGACGAAATAGGAGATCTAAGCCTGATGTCTCAGGTGAAGTTACTGCGCCTATTACAAGAAGGTGAATACTATCCATTAGGTAGCGACCACCCTAAACGCCTCAATGCACGAGTTGTCGTTGCAACGCATCAGGATTTAACGCAAAAACAAGAAGCAGGTGAATTTAGGAAAGACCTCTACTATCGTTTGCAAACCCACCAAGTCAGCATTCCACCTTTGCGCCAACGCCATGGGGATATTGCGATTTTATTGGACCTTTTTTTAGAAGAAGCAGCAACCGAACTCAATAAAACCAAACCAGCAATTCCAAAAGAGCTGCCTGTTTTATTATCTAATTATGCCTTTCCTGGCAATGTACGTGAATTAAGAGCGCTGGCTTTTAAAGCTATGGGGTTACATCGCAGCAAGATGTTATCGATGGACTCTTTTAAAGAACTCATCAGCCCTAAGGATTTATCGCAAGCATGGTCAGATGATACAGAAGAACAAACTTGTATCAGTTTTAATCCAGAGCAAAGCTTGCCTTCTCTTACCGAGGTTGGAGACTTATTAATTGATGAAGCGATGCAAAGAGCAAAAGGCAATCAATCCATTGCCTCTCGTTTAATAGGTATTTCGCAACCCGCACTAAGCAAACGCATTAAAAAGGCAAATAATACCGCTGATTAGCGCCTTATTAACCCCCTATAACCTAGGTTATTTCTATAACCTAGGAAAAGCCTCTAACCCATTGAAAAATATAAATTTTTAAAATATTCCCTAAAAACTTATTCCTCCAGTTATACCCCTTCATTTTCTTAGATTATTTTTTCCTCTTTATTTTCAATAAGTTAAAGCAGTTTAAAAATTGGCCCTCGAATTGCAATCTAGTTCACTAATCAAACAAAGAAACCCTTGGTTTGATCGCAAATAGTCATGCTATCAATGAGAACAAGATGCAAACACCAGAGACAACGCAATCAATGCGTAAAGAGAAAGATTTATTAGGCGAACTTGAAGTCCCTAACAGCGCTTACTACGGCATTCAAACTCGCCGTGCCTGTGAGAACTTTGATTTATCAGGTATTCCCATTAATCATTTTCCTGAACTCGTGAATGCATTGGCCTATGTAAAACTGGCCTGCGCTAATACCAATAATCAGCTTGGACTACTTTCAGATAAAAAAGCTCAAACGATAGAAGCAGCCGCCAATAAAATTATACAAGGTCATCACCATGAAGACTTTGTGGTCGACATGATTCAGGGTGGGGCTGGTACTTCTACCAATATGAACGCCAATGAAGTGATCGCTAACATTGGCCTTGAGCTCATGGGTAAGGAGAAGGGAAACTATACTCATCTTCATCCAAATAATGACATCAATCAATCCCAGTCCACCAATGATGTTTATCCCACCGCCGTTCGTCTCTCCATTATTTTATTGCATAGTCAGCTCGTTGAAGCACTTACGTCTTTACGCGATACCTTTAGCAATAAAGCACTAGAGTTTAACGACATCATTAAGATGGGCCGTACTCAGCTACAAGACGCTGTGCCTATGACCTTAGGGCAAGAGTTTCAGTCTTTTTCCAGTACACTAAATGAAGATATTCAACGCATTGCTGATCTTTCACAGCTTTTGAAAGAGGTGAATCTTGGTGGTACCGCAATCGGTACTGGTATTAATACGAACTCAGATTATGCCCCTCTAGCGGTAAAAGAACTGGCCAAACTAACAGGCATTGATTTTATTCTTGCCACAGATCTAATCGAAGCAAGCTCAGACATGGGCGCCTTTGTCCTTTTTTCTAGCATGTTAAAGCGCCTTGCAGTGAAGCTTTCTAAGATCTCCAACGACCTACGTTTATTGAGCATGGGTCCTCGTTGCGGTCTTGCCGAAATTCAGCTCCCCGCCGCTCAGCCTGGCAGCTCTATTATGCCTGGCAAAATAAACCCCGTTATTCCAGAAGCCATGAATCAGGTGGCCTACCAAGTTATCGGCAATGACCTTGCCATTACCTTCGCCGCAGAAGCTGGCCAGCTTCAACTTAATGCTATGGAGCCCTTAATTGCCTACAAGGTGCTTGAGTCTATTCGCCTGCTAACGAAATCCATGGGCATGCTAGAAACGCTATGTATCCAAGGTATTACAGCGAATGAAGAAAGATGCCAAGAACTGGTGAATAACAGCATTGGCATTATCACGGCCATTGCACCAACTCTGGGCTACGAAACGGCAACCCGAGTTGCTAAGCAAGCACTAGCCACTGGTCGCAGCGTGCTAGAGCTGGTGTTAGAAGAAAATCTCATGGATGAAAAAGAGCTTAAAACCTGCTTACAACCACAGAACATGGTTAAGCCTAAACATAGGGAAGCACAAGCCTCTCAAAACCAAATATAACAATAACTTAAATAAGACCGAGCCTATTAAAAGGCGTAAATCTAATTATAAAAAGGTAATCACATGTCTATATCTCAAGCACAAAGCCCGGCTAAGCCAGGTCTAGCCCTATGGCATAAAATTCTTATCGGTATGGTGCTAGGCGTAATCGCTGGCGCTATCTTAGGCCCTAACGCCGAAGTACTTAAACCCATAGGTACCCTCTTCATTAATGCCATCAAAATGTTGATTGTGCCATTAATCTTCTGTTCATTGGTTGTTGGTGTGACTTCATTAGAAGACACGCGCAAAATGGGCCGTATTGGTATGAAGTCTGTTGCCCTTTACCTAGGTACAACAGCCGTTGCTATTACCATAGGTTTAACACTAGCCGCCGTCTTCATGCCTGGTGCAGGCCTTAATATGGCTGTTGAAGCGGGTGCTGCGACAGGTAAAGATGCACCGCCATTAGTGCAAACCTTACTTAACATCATTCCTAAAAACCCAATTAATGCGTTAGCGTCTGGCAACATATTGCAGATTATCGCTTTTGCGATTGGTTTAGGTATTGCTCTGACATTAGTGGGCGAGAAAGCTAAGCCAGCGATTGCCGTATTCGATAGCCTAGCGGAAGCTATGTACAAGCTTACCGAAATGGTTATGAAACTAGCGCCATACGGTGTATTCGGTCTTATGGCATGGGTTGCAGGTAAATATGGTCTTGAGATTTTATTGCCTCTAATCAAGCTAGTTGCACTGGTTTACATTGGCTGTATTTTGCATGTTGTGGTCGTGTACTCAGGCATCATCACTACTATCGGTGGCCTAAGCCCAGTACGTTACTTAAAAGGGGTGCTTAACCCTGCGGCCGTTGCTTTTACCACAACAAGTAGCTCAGGTACCTTGCCAGCAACTATCAAGGCTGCTCGTGAAGAGCTTGGTGTGTCTAAAGGCATTTCGAGTTTTGTTCTGCCACTTGGCGCAACCATCAATATGGATGGTACTGCCCTTTATCAAGGTGTATGTGCCCTCTTCATTGCCCAAGCATTCGGTATTGATTTAACGACCTCTGATTACCTACTTATCATAATGACATCAACCTTAGCCTCTATCGGTACCGCGGGTGTACCAGGTGCTGGTTTGATCATGTTATCGCTTGTTTTAACCACTGTTGGTTTACCTATCGAAGGCCTAGCCATTGTTGCAGGTATCGACCGTATCCTAGATATGGCACGTACTAGCGTCAATGTCTGTGGTGACATGATGGTCTCTGCCATTGTTGGTAAGAGTGAAGGCGAGCTAGATACTGCTATCTATAACAAAGAAAGCCGTATCAGCTAACTTTTTCACAGTTATACATTTCACAATGCAAGCAAGTTTTGGGAGATCTAACAAAGCCACCGTTAGATCCCCCTTTTTTTAATCTTTTATACACATCTCATTTTTATCGCTTTTTTGCTCGTCTTTTTATCGTCCGTCTTTTTATAAGTAATAAGCAGGAAAATATCATGAAGAAAATAACGACCATAAGCTCCATTCTCATCAGCCTTATTGGCTTCTCCTCAGTGACCCATGCCGATGACTTAGCAGACATCAAAGCCAAAGGGACGCTTGTGGTAGCGGTAAAAGCTGACTACAAACCCTACGGTTATCGTAATGATCAAGGTGAAATAGTGGGGTTGGAGATCGACCTTGCACAAAATGTCGCCGAGCGCTTAGGGGTATCCCTAGAACTGGTTCCAGCGCAGAGCAGTAATCGTATGCAATTTTTAATTGATGGCAAGGTAGATTTATTGATTGCCACCATGAGTGACAAACCTGAACGCCGCGAGCTTGTGTATATTGCTGACCAAGCTTATTACTCTTCTGGCAGTAATATCATTGCTAAAAAGTCGAGCCAATATACCAGCTGGGGAGATTTAAATGGCCAAAAAGTCTGTGGTATCAAAGGGGCTTTTTATAACCAAGAGACCGAAACCACTTTTGGCGCAACCATAGTGCCTTTCGGCAGTTCTGAAGAGTCTTTAGCGGCGTTAAAGCAAGGAAAGTGTAATGCCTTTGTTTACGATGACTCCTTCATTGCAGGCAAGCTTAATGATCCTCAATGGTCACAAGATTATGAAATGCCACTGCCGACGATCAACGATAACCCTTGGGGACTAGCAGTTAGGCTAGGAGAAGATAACTTCCATGCGTTTATGAATAGCACCATTATAGATTGGCATAAAAGTGGTTTTATCCTTGAGCTTGAAAGTAAGTATGGTCTTAAAAACACGCCATTTGCATTGGGCATGAATGGGCTATATCAATAGACTTAAATTAAAAAAACGAGTTAGAAGTGTCTTCTAACTCGTTTTCTATCAGCCCTATGATGGGCTTCATTCAAGATTCCTTTAAACACTTACCTTTCAGGCATGGCTTTTATAAGGTCTATTTTTTAAATTTTTGATAAATGTCTTTTGATACTTGATAGTTATATTGCCTCACAATTTTTTGTGAGAAGAATAGCTGAGGTAACTCATATAAGACTAATGCAAGCAGGATAAACAGCGCTTGATCAAAGCCCAAAAGCCAACCAGCAATACTCGTCATGAGTAACATAAACTCAATAATAAATAACACGTATTTTCCTAAGTAAATATGGTGAAAGCCTCCAAGAAAGAACCAATTCAGAGAAGCGTAAGTATCTGGATCCTTTATTGCACCTAGCTGAGTTTTATAAAAAAGCTTTTTATTAGCTGCACTTAACTCAGACACCAACTGCATCAACTGAGTTTCTTTTTCTTCAATCTCAACAATAGGCTCAAACATTTTCACTAAGGGATCTCATCTTGCATCTTGTTAACTAAATCAGGGTGATTGCAGCGCCGAATTCTGGCAAGGCCTAATCTCCACCCTTTTAATGCACCATATTTAATAATGCATTGCTTGGTATATTCAGAGCAACTCGGTTCAAAGTTACACTCAATATTAAGCAGCTTTTTAGACCCGCCATTTGCTTGATAGTAGCGAATCAAACGTAACGATAAAGACTTTAGCACCTTATCGTCCTAGAGTAACAACCAGTGCTTCTCGCTTCCAGAAAAGCATAAAGCGTTTCTTTTCAATCACTTGAAAAACAACCTGCCAACCATCTTGCGCATACATATTGAACTCTGATTCTATCTTTTGCACAGGCAATCCACTTGCCCCAAGTATAATAGTGCCACAGCCGCCTTCAACAATATGGACTACCTTGTACTCGCTAAATTTTTCCATTTTTAATCGCCTATCCTTTAAATAATCATATAAATAAATGTCTTTAGATTGAGCAAATCTAGAGAAGGAAAAGATCTCCAGCATGGCTTTCACCAATATCTTCTCGTCATCCGTTAAGGCAAAAATCAAACCAAGTTGACAAAAAAAGACTATCGGCCTGAATTCAAGCATCAAAAGGTTTTCATCATATAAATCAAGCAAGAAGTGGCCTGATTCAAGCAAAAAGTCGCCAAATATAAAGCCCGCGTTTAGCAAGGTTAAAGCGAGATAATCAGCATTCTGGGAGATTTAAACTAAGCTTATAGATTAACTGTCTCAAGGAAGGGGAGTAAAATGAGTATTAAGCAGAAGTGTCTTCTTATCTGTATCCTGATTGTTGTCGCTGTCTTAATTTTATTGGGATTAGACTTCTATAAAATTAATAAAATTAGCACCTTTAATCAGGTCAAAACTAAGTTAGATCAATTGAAAATTAGTACTTTAGAGCTAAGACGAAGTGAAAAGGATTTTCTCTCTCGTAAAGATCTAACCTATCTTGAAAAGTTTAATCATGAATTCCTCATCACTAATCAAAATATTGAAGACTTAACCCAAGCAGTTAATAACGCCAAAATACAAACCAATGATATCGCCGTATTAACCCAAGCCTTTAGCCAATATCAACAACTTTTTAACCAATTAGTTGCCGTACAAGAACGCATTGGACTCTCTCCAACACAAGGCTTATATGGCAAACTCCGAGAAGCCGTCCATCAAGCTGAAGCCTCACTTGCCAGCACAAATTCCTATACCCTATTAACGCAATTACTGCAATTAAGACGAAATGAAAAAGATTTTCTCTTACGAAGCGATGTTAAATACCTCACTCGATTCAATCAAAACTACAAACAGTTTTATGACGTGTTAGAGCAAAGTTCACTGACTTTATCCCAACAACAATCTATTCGTTCTAGCATGCAGATTTATGGTAATACTTTCGAACAAGCTTCTAATAGCTTGATTGAAAAAGGCTTAAGTGAAAAAACAGGGGCTCGTGGTGCCATGCGTAAGTCAGTCCATGCAACAGAAACCGCCATGGCGCAGTTAACCGAGCAACTTGAAACTAACATAGCTAAAGAAATAGGCAGTATTGATTCTCTCATTGTCACCACTCGCATTATTGCTTTCATTATTTCCGCCCTATTACTCAGTGCAATGGGCTGGATAGTCCGCAGTATTTTATTACCCCTTAAACAGCTTTCTTCCAGCATCACCAAAGCAAAAGAAGACAATGATCTCACCATGAGAATTCAAATTAGTTCCAATGATGAAATTGGTGCAGCGGCAAAAACATTCAACGCCATGATGGAACAATTCCAAGGCATTATCATTAAAATCTCAGGGGCGGCAGGTAATGTATCGGCAGCAACGGAGGAAATGTCTTCAACCGCATTACAAAGCAACCTTAGTAGCCAACAGCAAGAATTAAAAATTCAACATTTAAGCCAAGAAATGCAATCCATGAAGTCCATGATTTATCAAACTCATGAAAATGTTGCTAATGCGGCATTACTCGTAAATGAGGTAAATCAGGAATGTGTCAATGGAAAAGTCATAGTCAATAACGCGAGCAACACCATGAAAACACTGGCCAGTAGTGTCGAAAACACAGCAGGAACGATTGATAAGGTCGAAGTAGATTCTAATCGTATTGGCTCAGTACTGGACGTCATTCGTGACATTGCAGATCAAACAAATTTATTAGCACTCAATGCGGCTATTGAGGCTGCTCGGGCTGGAGAACAAGGCAGAGGGTTTGCCGTAGTTGCCGATGAGGTTCGAACTTTGGCAGGTAGAACGCAAGAGTCTACCCAAGAAATTCAAGAAATGACGCAATCCCTGCAAGACGCTTCCCATGGTGCCGTCTCCTTAATCCATGAAAGCCATAATAAAACCCAAAACAGTGTGGCAGAAACCTCTCAGGTCACAGGAGCGCTCTCTAGCATTATTGATTCTGTTGAGAAAATCACCCAAATGAACCAGAGCATTGAAAGCGCCTCAGACCAACAAAAACAAGTCACAGATGAAGTAAATACCAGCATGTTAGAAATAGCGCAATCAGCCAAAGAGTCGACGATTAGCTCAATGTCGATAGCTGAAACCAGTAATGACCTTGCTGAGTTAGCGGTTGATCTTCAATCCATTGCCACTCAATTTAAAACCTCGTAGGTTGTTTATTAAACCTATGAAACCCTCTTTAATTTGAGCCTGACTTGAGCAAAAAAAACCGCAGCCTTGGCTGCGGTTTTTCGATATACCAGCTTTAGGGAGACTAGTATTCGAACTTGTGCGCTGTGTACAATTTAAAAGCCGCTTCCCAAACTGGGCCCACTTCACCATTGCCTACCGCTTCACCATCAATACGCGTAACAGGAGCAAGTTCTTTTGATGAACTTGTTACCCAAATCTCATCAGCATTGCGGACTTCTTCCATTGAAATGTCACGCACTTCAACCGGAATAGAGCCGTCTTTTTCAAGCACTAACAGGATAATTTTACGGGTAATACCAGGTAAAATTTGATTGTCTTGAATCGGTGTAATTACCTTACCGTCTTTCACGATAAAGGCATTCGAAGAACTCGCTTCCGTTAGATTACCTTGCTCGTTATAAAGTAAGATTTCATCATTGCCACCTTCATAACCTTGTTGGAAATGCAGCACATTACCTAACAAAGCCGTCGATTTAATTTGGCAGCGCTGCCAGCGTAAATCTTGAGTCGTCGCCACAGAGAAACCTTTTGCAGTGGCAGCATTTGCTTCCGCAGCAGGTTTAATGGGATTTGCCATAGCAAAAATAGTTGGGGTAACACCTTCTGGAAAAGCATGATAGCGCTTTACATCTGCTCCACGGCTTATCTGTAGATAAATACCTTGGTTACCACCACCATTTTTCGCCATCACACCTTCAATAATTTCTTTCCAATCATTCAGGGTAAGGCTGGATTCAATACCAATTGCTGCCATGCCATCAAACATACGCTGCATATGAGGCTCTAGACCAACGGTTTTCCCATCATAAGACGGGATCACTTCATAAATACCATCACCAAACAAAAAGCCGCGATCAAGTGGCGAAATTTTCGCGTCTTCGATTGGCATAAACTGACCATTAAGATAAACAATGCTCATTTTGAATCCTCTATTATCTCTGTCTTTAATCTCTAATCTTGTTTTGCTATCAGCTCCATTGAGCTCAGGCAAAACCAGTCATTTGTCTTAGCTTAAGTATCAGTTCATCACCGGCACTGGCATCAAGTCCATCTTCCGTTAACTGATTCAAGCGGGTTACACCATCCACACTGCCTAAATTAGACAGATATTGTAGAATTTTGAGAGGTTGAATTTCCCCTAATAAGTCCCTTTCTTCCATTTGGCCTAATAATGCAATCAGACCATAACCACCCCAATTAGAAACATCGGCGATGACTAATTCATCACACTTGGTTGAAGCTGGCACTATATTTAAATTTTCTAAGGCCGCGGTCACATTTCCCATACCGATTTCATTGCCCCCATCTCCAATTGCGATGGTTGGGCATTCACACTCCAACATAAAGCTATCAAAGCAGGCAGTACGGGCACTGATATCTTCACCACGCATATTGTAATAACCACCATCGGCAGCCATTCCAGGTCGTTCAATGGACAACAAAAGTTGTGGTTGCCATTTGGCCAGTGCGTTTTTTGCTTCCGCTAATCTATCGTGTGAAGTACCTAGGGTAAGGGGCTCAACACGATACTCTTTTGCAATGGCATCAGACAAAGGAGGGCCACACACTATGACAGGTTTAGCACCCAGTTTTTCTAGAGCATCATAAAGTGCAATCGCACCCACAGGGCCATCGGTTTCAAACGTATCAGTCACAGGAAAACCTGTACCAATAAAAATACAGCCTTGTGTGGTTGCGACATCCGCTAAAAGACAAGCCGCTCTTAGACTATAACCTGGTTTCAGGGCTGGCTTAACTTCAGCCATCCCCCTTAAGTTACGCTCAACTAACAGCGTTTCTAAGGCATAGCTTGTTTCTTCAATTGACCCCATAGTTCGGTCTCCTAACTCTTTTAAATCAAAGACATGGCTACCTGAAGTCAAATCAAATTCTCGGCTTGATTTTCTCACGGCTAGTCCAGCTTAAGTAGTTGAATATTAGACTCTTTATACTTTTGAATCTGATTTATGCCATGGGCATCTTCAATCGAAATAGGTTCAAAACGTAACTTTTTACCCTGCGTTAACTGGGCGAGCTTAGCAGTATCACGGGCCATCACTGAGCCTATTTTGGGATAACCGCCAATGGTTTGCCTGTCATTTAATAGCACTATAGGTTGACCATCTGCCGGTACTTGAATGGCACCATGACAGATTCCCTCAGATAACATGCTAGTGGCACTAGAACGTATTTGAGGCCCTAACATGCGATACCCCATTCGGTCAGCTCTTTCACTCACAGTATATTCACTGCTAAAAAAAGAGGCTTTATCAACAGGGCTAAAGCTGGCTTCTTGATAGCCTAATACTGTGTGTAATATGCACTCAGTGTCATAATTTGGAATGGCGAGTCTTGGCATAGCAAGTAAGCTAATCGCCTTCGCTTGATGGACTGATAAGGTGTCTTTTTTGGCTAACCCTTTACCTGAAGATTCCGTTCCCGTTAGGCCGCCAATACCTTCGCGAACGACGGTAGACGTACTGCCAAATTGTGGCTCTACATCAAACCCACCCGCTACAGCTAAATAAATACGAGCACCTTGGCTTGCAAAGCCTAACTTAATTTTATCACCTGCTTTTATGCTCAAGGTTTGCCACATTGCCTGATCTTGATTATTCACTTTCAAATCGACAACCGCACCTGTCACCGCAATAAAGGTATCTGCCATGGCTTCTAGTTGCAGACCACCTATCGTGACTTCAATGACAGTGGCATTTGCTTCATTTTGACATAATCGATTAGCCCAACGAAAAGCAAAAGGGTCCATAGGACCACCAACCGTCAAGCCAATATTATGCTGCCCATATCGTCCTGTATCCTGTAGCAAAGACATCACACCAGGGTTAATTACATTAAATGGGCTCATAACTCGCCCCCCATCGCAATAAAATCTGCTTTAGAAATCGGCTCGAACTTAATTCTGTCACCGGTTGTCATGGGCATACTGGGGGTTTTATTTACATCAAACATAGGCACAGGACACATACCAATCAGATTCCAGCCACCAGGGGAGACAGAAGGGTAAACCGCGGTTTGTCGATCGGCAATCGCAACGGCGCCTTTTGGTACTGCTTTTCTTGGCGTTGCAAGTCTTGGCGCAGCAAGACGTTCATCCAGCTCACCAAGATAGGCAAAGCCAGGCGCAAAACCTATGGCATAAACACGGTATTCTTGTTGATGATGTAACGCGATAATTTCCGCAGTGGTTAAGTCTTTCGCTCGCGCTAAGTCTTCCAAGTCAGGGCCTGATTCCACATCATAATAAACAGGTAAAATAATCTGATTCCCTGCTTGTGCTTGGGCATCCTCTTCTTGCATTGCTGCTTGGCGAATGCTTTCTAACACCAGGTTACGAGCCTGATAAAACTCAAGCTGATTATCATCAAAAACAACCAATAACGAAGCATAGGAAGGCACAAGATCAATCAAGACATTACCCACAAGCCCAGACAGTGCTTGGGTTGCCGCTTGAATTTGCGCAGCAACCTGCGCATCTGTTTGTTCAGCAAAATACAATATAAAGGCTTGTTCACCCGCCACTTTTAAACGCAAATGCGACAACATTTGCGTTGAAGCCTGTGGCGTTACTAGAGTATTCATTACGCGATCAACTCCCGGATAGCCGCAATTGCTCGCACGCCTTCCTCATTATCACCATGAACACACAGGGTATCTACGTCTAGTTTTAGGGTATGACCACTCACACTGGTAACACAACCTTCGCTCACTAATTGCTGCACTTGAGCTAACATACGCTCACGATTATGCACAGCACCTGCTTTTGCGCGGGATAACAAACGACCATCATCGTCATAACATCGATCGGCAAAGGCCTCAAAGCTCACCTCAATATCTGCCGCTTTGGCCTCTTCCCTGTGTTGTGCACTTTCAGGTGTTGCCTGCAGCACTAAACGTACAGGTTTATAAAAACTCGCGACGGCTTGCATGATAGAAGCACGTACTGAATCTTTGCTCATCATGTCGTTGTACAAAGCACCGTGGGGCTTTACATAAGTCATTTTAGATCCGTGACTTTGCGCCATGCCATCCAAAGCGGCCATTTGATATTGCATCAAACCAACAATCTCATCGTGAGAGCAGTTCATACTACGACGGCCAAAACCGACTAGATCTGGATAGCCTGGGTGTGCTCCGACCTCTACATCATTTGCAACAGCAAGTGCTAAGGTTTTTGTCATCCACACAGGATCACCAGCATGAAAACCACAGGCGATATTTGCCTGATCTAAAAATGGCATTGCCTGCTCATCAAAGCCCATTTTCCAAGAACCAAAACTTTCACCTAAATCACAGTTTAATTTCATCATGGTCTCCTTAAAGAATGGACAAAGCGCTGTTGCGAATATCAGTTACCAACATGCAACCCGGGCTATGGGTAATGCAAAATGGTGGTTTAGCTTGTTCTAATGCCACTTGTGGAGTCACACCACAAGCCCAGAACACAGGCACTTCGCCTTCTTTGATAGTGACAGCATCACCAAAATCAGGGGTATTAATGTCTTTAATGCCTATCATCTCAGGCTGGCCAAAATGTAATGGTGCGCCATGTACTGAAGGAAAACGGCTACAGATCTGAATCGCACGAATAGCATCTTTAGGCACCATAGGGCGCATGCTAACCACAGTCGTACCAGAAAAAGGTCCCGCAGACTGACATTCAATATTGGTACGGTACATAGGTACATTGACATTTTCAGTGATATTTCTCACTTCAAGGCCGTCGGCAATCAAAGGTTCTTCAAATGAAAATGAGCAACCCAACACAAAGGTCACAAGGTCGTCCTGCCAAACATCTGAGATATCACTGACTTCTTGTTTAAACTGACCATCACGAAAAATTTTGTAGCTTGAAACATCGCTGCGAATATCAACATTTTCACCCACACTTGGCAGCAAAAAATCACCTGGATTTTCCGACATACCCACAATAGGACACGCCTTAGGATTTAACGTCGCAAATTTCAAGAAATCATCTGCCCATGCTTTTGGCAGAATAACAATGTTTCCTTGAACATAGCCCGAGGCTAACCCAGATGTGTTTTTCCCCCACTGACCCGATCGAATTTGATCGCGAACTTGTACTGGGGTGGATTGTGCATTCAATGACATACAAACACCTTAAAATTGTGATGAACGAATGTTGATTTAGGGCAACATTCTTATAAGAAAGACACGCTGTCAAACAAGTTTTTTTCAATAGTGAATATCACTATAAAAATAGATATTTAAAGACTAAACATCTTTAAAAATATTTTATAGAAGATAAAAAAACCTACCTTTTAATATCTGACAGTTTAGTCAACTAAAACAAAAAGAAATAAAAAAAGGCTGACAGGCAAGCCTGGCAACCTTTATTTGGCAGCAAGATAACAGCCAGTTTTATTTATCTGTTAAATAAAGTCTTATCTAACCATTTCACAAAGACGCTGCCGCCCTCGATGCTTGATCATAAAGACTCGACAGAGCACGTAAATGCTCCGCCATTTCCGATAACTTCTCCGGCGAAAAGTTAAAGTTTTTCAGTGAATCTGTTAGGCAATCTTCTCGCACATCTCGATAGGTTTCACAGAAAGTGCGACCTTGCTCACTGGTGCGATAAAACATCTCCTTGCCTATTTTCTCCCCCTGAACGAGGTCACGCTTCAACAGTTTCTTTAATGAATAATTCACTGTATGAGCATCTTCCACATTCAGTACAAAGCAGATATCTGCTAAACGTTTTGCTCTTTCCCTATGATTCACATGATGTACCACTAAAATATCCAGCGGTGTTAGATCTACCGCGCCTGCACTTTTAGCACAATGCTGCATCCAACGATTAAAAGCACTATTGGCAATAATCAGTCCGAATTCATATTCACTTAACGACGCCCCTTTTTCCGAGGCTAGATGTGAAGAAGAGACAATACGTTTATCAGGCATGCTTTATTTTCCGCTCATATTAGTAGGTAAGAAGGTTACGATTTCTGGAAACCATGTTATCAAAACTACAGCCAATAAAATTAACAAGAAGAAGGGTAATGACGCTCGCGCTACATATAAGATATTTTTCCCAGTTAAAGCTTGTATGACAAAGAGATTAAAGCCCACCGGGGGAGTTATCTGGGACATTTCTACCACCAGCACGATATAAATACCAAACCAAAGTAAATCAATGCCAGCTTGCTGAACCATAGGCAAAACAACTGCAGTCGTTAATACAACCACCGAAATACCATCCAGGAAACAACCTAGAATCACAAACAAAATCGTTAAGTAAATTAACAACTCAGTCGGTGATAGTGTCATGGCAGAAATCCACAAAGCCAATGACTTAGGTATACCTAAAAAGCCCATTGCCAAAGTTAAGAAGTGAGCACCAGCAAGTATCAAACCTATCATACAAGAGCTTTTCACTGCGCCAAGCAAACTATCAACAAAGCTCTTACGGTTCAAAGCCTTAGACAAAACAGCAAGAAACAATGCACCCACAACACCCAAGGCGGCAGCCTCAGAAGGCGTGGTCACACCACCATAAATCGAACCCAATACGAAGACGATTAACGCTACGATAGGTAAGAGTTTACGCAGAGCGATGATTTTTTCAGGCCAAGAAATCTTAGTACCATCATGAGCAGGTAATTCATTACGATTAAGTTTGGCCCAAATCATGGTATAACCCATGAACAAGCTCACTAATAAAAGGCCAGGTAAGGCCCCTGCAATAAACAAACGACCGATGGAAACTTCCGCTGCTACACCATATACAATCAAGATAATTGAAGGCGGAATCAGCAAGCCTAGAGTACCAGAGCCCGCTAAGGTACCAATTGCCATGCGTTCACTGTAACCACGCTCTTTAAGCTCAGGTAGCGTCATACGCCCTATGGTCGCCGCCGTCGCCGCAGAAGAACCAGAAACCGCCGCAAAAATACCGCAACTAAGCACGTTCACATGCAGTAACTTACCTGGCAAGCCATTCAATAAAGGCGATAAGCCCTTAAATAAGTCTTCTGATAATCGGGTTCGAAACAGGATTTCTCCCATCCAAATAAACAAAGGCAAAGCCGTTAATGACCAAGATGTTGTAGCACCCCAGCTTGATGTCGCATAAAGCAGACCAATTTGATCATTGCCAGATAGCAACAATCCAAGCACACCCACACCAATAAGAGATAAAGCAACCCAAATACCACAGGCCAGCATTAGCAACATGGCAGCGGCAAGGGTAATTGATAAAGTAATCGTATCCATTAGACCTCACCTCCTAAGTCATTATCCAAACTTAACTCATCTTCTTCATGCTGTAGATACTTAGGTTTTTTACCCAACAACATGCAAACCAAGTCATCAGCGATCGCAATAGCGAACATAATAGAGCCTATAGCAACAGGCACTTGCGGCATCCAAAGCGGAATCGGAATATAGCCGTAAGACACTTCTTCAAACACATAGGATTCCCATGCTAGGTGCACCATATAAAAAGCCATAAAAGCAGACAGCAAGGTACCAAAGATAAGAATTGCGCCCTCTTGTAAGCGACGTATTTTAGGAGGTAGGGCTTTTATCGCTAAGCTAACGCGAATATGGCCACCTTCGTGAAAGGTGTAGGCCAAGCCAAAAAATGTCGCTGCTGCCAAACTATAAACAGCAAAATCTTCAGCAGAGGGAACAATAAAGCCGAATAAACGACCAATCACTTGAGCAACTATCAAGAGGGTAATCATCAGAATACTGAAGCCTGATAAATAACCTGATACTAGATAGGTATTATTTAATAGTTTACGCATAACCAAAACCTTCAAAAACGACCCCTTTACCCGTGGGAGGAAAAGGCAAAGAGGTCTATAAAACTAAATTACTGTTGATAGTTTTCTAACAAAGTTTTGATTTCGGAGCCAGATTCATCCAACCACTCTTGGGTCATAATTTTACCAATCGCATTGAATTCATTTGCCAATTCAGCGGTTGGTGTTGATACAGCAATGCCATTTTTAGCCAAGCTATCTGTGTCTTGCTTAGCATTAATACGCACCTGTTCCCAGCCTTGCTTTTCAACTTTTGCAGCAGCGTCCATGATGATCTTTTGCACATCTTTATCAAGACGTTTGAAAGAACGCATATTGACCACAACCATGTTTTTTGGAATCCAAGCTTGGATATCGTTGTAATGACTTAAATAATCCCATGCTTGACCATTTACACCTGTCGTTGGTGACGTGATCATGGCATCGATAATACCGGTACTAAACGCTTGAGGAATTTCAGGCACCTGAATAGTCGTTGGCGTGGTATCCATCAAATCAGCAAGGCGTGAGGTTGATGGGCTATAAGCACGCATTCTTGAACCTTCTATATCAGAAAGGCTGTTAATGGCTTTCTTGGTATAAAGACCTTGTGCTGGCCAAGCCACTGTATACAAGAGTTTCATACCTTCTTTTTTCAGCTGCTTTTCCATCTCAGGTTTCGCGGCTTGCCAAAGTTTTTCAGCATCATCAAAGTTGGTTGCTAAGAAAGGAATATTGTCGTGTTTAAACACAGGGTGGGTATTGCCCATGATACCAATGAAGATTTCCCCCATTTGCACTTGACCCGTTTTTACCGCACGTGGAATTTCTGTGTGTTTCACTAAAGAAGCACCTGAGTGAACTGTTATATTCAGGTCACCATCGGTATTTTGTTTAATTTCTTCAGCAAATTGATAAGCAAGTTTTGTTGGCAGGTTTGCATCACCATAAGGGGTTGGCATGTGCCATTGTGCAGCATTTACGCTAGATAAAAGGCCACCAAATACAATAGATGTTGTAAGCAAGGTTTTTTTAAGCATCTTGTTTCTCCGTTATTATAATTTATGATCAGGCAAGTATTTCACCTCTCATAAAATTGATTAAGACATAAACAATAACAATTCGCCAACGTTTTGCCCGCGTTACACGCAAAAATCATAACAACTATTAAGTCAATAAAACCATAAATAAAACATTTTATAGTTTATTATTCTAATTATTTTTATTTTTTTAGTTTTATTAATATAAGGCGGCTTTAATACAAAGTTTTTACAACCTATTTTCAATTTTCTAAAGTGGAATTCACTTTCATAAGATTTCCCCCCATACTGTTTACCAAGCACACTGTCTTACAAACAAACCAGAGGTCAACAAGGTCGCTGGCAAGATTCAGCATAGGAGAAATTCATGAAATTAACCCCATTTCATCTTGCGGTTCCCGTTCGAGATATAGACGAAGCCAGAGACTTTTACGGCACTAAACTGGGTTTTGCAGAAGGCCGTAGTACAGATCAATGGATCGACTTTAATATGTTTGGTCATCAAGTGGTGACGCACCTTAACCCCAACATAGGCAAAGACGGCAAAGTACAAAGTATGCATAACCATGTTGATGGTCATGGGGTCCCTGTGCCCCACTTTGGCGTGGTGATGGAGTTTGATGACTGGGAAAAATTCGCCGATAAAGTCAGTGGTTTTATTGATGCCTTTCTCATTGAGCCCTATGTCAGATTTAAAGGCGAAATCGGAGAGCAAGGCACTATGTTCTTCTGTGACCCTTCGGGTAATGCCCTCGAATTTAAAGCCTTTAGAGATATCGAAAACGAACTTTTTGCCAAGTAAACCTGAAATAAAGAGGCTTATTCGATTCATTGATTTAAGCCTCTTCACCCATATTTCCTGAAGGTAATTTACACTGAAATAAGCGACCATAGCCTTGCACCTCTTGCGTCACAGCCATCAAATTGAGAGCGTGCCATGCCAAGGCTTGATTGCTAGACACTACGGGTAAATTTAGCGCCTGCTCAATTTCTTCAATCACATCAGTCGCTCTTAATGCGGTACAAGACAAAAACAATGCTTCTGCTTCTGGGTGAGCATACTGTTTAGCTGCCGCAACAATGGCCTGCGGGTCTATCCGCGTAATATCCGCATCATCACCTTGATTAAAACCAGCAATGTTTAACACCTGATAACCTTTACTACTAAAAAAGTCAGCAATGCTTTCATTTACAGCACGAGAATATGGGGTAATCACAGAGATTTTTTTCACCCCTAAAGCAGCGAAAGAAGCGACGGCAGCAGTCACAGGGTTAGTGACTTTAGCACTGGGTTTTATCGCTTTGATCTTTGCAGCTAACTTTTCCTCTCCTATTGCGGCGGCCCCAGAAGAGCAGCCAAAAATCACAAGGTCTAAGGCTTTACCTGGCAATATGTCACCCACCACTCTATCTAGGTCTTGCGCCATTGCTTTAAGATTTTCTGTATTCACAGGATCATTAAAGCG
Organism: Marinomonas sp. MED121; assembly: GCF_000153025.1. Classification (GTDB taxonomy): domain Bacteria; phylum Pseudomonadota; class Gammaproteobacteria; order Pseudomonadales; family Marinomonadaceae; genus Marinomonas. The sequence goes on along the minus strand of NZ_CH672431.1, from coordinate 677,999 downwards.
AATACGGTTCGTTAACATAGCAAGATTAAATGGGCCTAAAATCTGACGTAAGCTATCTTCGATCAAATGGTCTGTTCTTAGGGCAACAAGGCCAATTTTGCGGTTAACAAAATAATCACTTTTGTGAAAGTCTGCGTCTATTTCAGCAATATCTAGCATAATAAATCTGTCTCTTTAATAATTTTTATGCATTTAGTTTTGGCTAACATCCCGCAAGAAAAGCGCGATATCAGGCACTAGAACCAAACACACAGAAGCAAATAATAAGATTAAAATGAAAACAGGCGTTCCCTTGATGACATCAATATAAGGACGTCTAAAAATGGCAATCGCGGTAAAGATATCGCAGCCAAAAGGTGGCGTTGCTGAACCAATCGCGACCTGTAACGTGATCATAATGCCCACTAAAACAGGGTCCAGACCACTGGCTTTTACCAAAGGCATAAGAATAGGCACCAATATGAGCATGACTACAATCGGGTCCACAAACATGCAACCCACAAAAAAGATCACAGCAATTGTGACTAATACAAGCTCTGGACTAGATTGAGTAAAGGACAAGGCCGAAAGCAAAGCTTGTGGCACTTGAGCAAAAGAGATCACCCAAGAAAACGCCGCTCCTGCTGCAATTAAAATGAAAACAACCGCGGTAACGACACCAGTAGAAAGGGCAATATCCTTTAAATCTTTAAGTTTAATTGAACGAAAGATAAGCCATTCCAATATAAGAGCATAAGCTACACAGACTGAAGCCGCCTCCGTTGGACTAAATACACCGCCATAGATGCCTCCTACAATGATGATAGGAAAGCCAAGTGGCCACACCGCTTTTCTCATGGCATGAAATCTTTCTATCCAAGTCGCCTTTTCGCCTACTGGGATATTATGTCGCTTGGCATAAAAATAAGAATAAGCAGAAAACATAAGGAGAATCAGTAAACCCGGTCCAATTCCGGCAATAAATAACTCGGTAATGGAGGTACCCGACAAGACACCATAAACAATCATGCCGATGCTAGGCGGTATCAAAAAAGCAATATCACTGGCATTAATGATCAAGGCCATAGTAAAGGAATCACTGTAACCTGCTTTCAATAACTTAGGACGCATCGGCCCACCCACAGCCACAACGGTTGCTTGAGTGGAACCAGAAACGGCACCAAACAAGGTACAGGTTGCTGCGACAGTAATGGCCAGACCACCACGAACATGACCAATAAAATGCATCACTAGATCAAGCAAGCGATTAGCCGAATGCCCCCGAGTAATAATATCAGCCGCCAGCATAAACATAGGGATAGCAACTAAAGAGGAGGGTTTTACACCTCCTATCATTTGCTGAATGATAATAGTGGGCGGTATCGGGTCTAAAAAGAATAAAAAAGCCACCAGGGTTGCCACCAAAAGCGGCATCATCATGGGAAAGCCAGCCAGCAGTAAAACCAACATGATAGATAACATAGCCGTTGTCATTTTATCCCCTCCTCTTCAACGTCAGGTTGACGTTTTGTTACTTCTTCTTCGTCATCGCCATCGTCGCTAAATTCATCTTCCACATAACAATCTAGGGCTCGATAGGATAAGTAGACGTCTTCTTGCACTAGGTTTTGCACAAATGCCAAGAGGTACTGCAAGGCGGTTAATAAAAAGCCTAAAGGTAAAAACACCAAAGTAAGATACACAGGCACTCTTAAGGCAGGCGATACCTTTTCTCTTTGAGCAAGTGTTAAAACATACTCATAGGCGTAATAGGCCAAAGTAAACATCACACCTGCCGTCGTTAGGCAAATGAGCAACATCAGGTATTTTTTAGGTAGTCTAGGTAAAAGGTCATACAAGGCTGACATACGGATATGGCGACCCAAGCGGGTGATATAACTCAAGCCAACAAAGGTCACAGCAATCATTAAAAATTCATTTAGTTCTTCTGAGAAAAATAAACTGTGCTGCATAACATATCGAGCAACCACATTAACGATTGTATTAAGAGCGATCGCACTGATACTGACAATTAAGACAAAAGCCTCTACCGCCTGTATCACACGATCAATACTTGAGAGAGTCATCAAGGTTTTTTTCATAATCATACCCAACTTGTATGGAGCAGCGATGGCCACCCCATACTTTCAACCGTTAGTTCGAACCCAAGCGACTTTCTAGTGCATCACGTTCAGCTAAGAACTTGGCAAGAATAGACTCGGCTCTTGGACCAGACATATCGATATATTTTTGATGGGTGGCTTTAGCAGCATCCTTGAAGGCATTGCGTTGTTCTTGGGTTAAAAAGATAAAATTACCATCAGGTTTATCCTGTTTAATTTTGGCTAAAAAGTCGGCCTCAAGTGTTGGTATTTCATCAATAATCCACTCACTCACTTCCTTAAACGTCTCTTGAATAAGCTGCTGTCTCTCTTCTGATAAACCATTAAACCAGCGACTTCCGGTAATGATGCTAGTGGTGAACTGTTGATGCTTAGCCCAGATCATATAATCGGTCACTTCGTGAAACTTCATAGAATAAATAGAAGATAAGGGGTTTTCCTGACCATCAATGACGTTAAGCTGTAAGCCACTGTATACATCGCTAAAAGGCATGGCTGTTGGGCTGGCACCAAAATCTTTATACGATTCTAATAACAAAGGTGACACCATCACGCGCATTTTAAAGTTCTTAAAGTCCGCTGGAGACTCAATCAACTTGCTAGTCGTCCAAACTTGATCACCTTCTGGATACATGGTTATTAACTGAATACCACGGCGTTCAAAGTCATCCGCTAAATCATTAAAAATAACGTCTGAGCCCGTTAGCATTGCTTTATTCACTTCTGGATTATCCGAGAGAATAAAAGGAATTGAAAACAGCTGCACTTCTGGCACAAATGACCCTAGGTGCCCTGGCGTTGCATTGGCAAATTGAATAGCATCAATGGCGGTTAACTCAGTCACATCACCTGAAGTCCCTAAGGTGCCATAGTGGTAAATATCCACATCCACTTCACCATTGGTTTTTTCTGCGATACGTTTTTTAAACTCCTGAGCGTAAATATCTTGAATATCTCCTTTCACTTCTTCTAAGGCATATTTCCATGTTTCTGCCTGACTTGTAGCACACGCTGCGGTCAATACGCTTGCTAGTAAAGTTTGTTTCAATAACTGGATTTTTTTCATTGGTACCACCCTCTTATTTTTTTAATAGATCCCTTGAACTTGAAGCATCCTTTGAAAGCAAGGCTGAGAAGATCGCCCTGTTTGCTTTAAATTTATTCAACCACAGATCTTTTGATTAAATTAATGATATAAATAAAAGAAATTCATGCATTTTTTAAATAAATAATTTATGAGGATTTTTAAGCACTAAAAGGCTTTGTTTTAATTAACAAAACCTTTTGGGTAATAAAAAGAGGCAATCGTGGGAGAGGATTAATTTTTTAGAAGTGTGCCGTGTTCTAAGAGTTGTTGGCTCAATAGCAGTGCAGCCTCATTGGATAAATGAGGCGCATGATGTAACGAGAGTTCAGATTCACCTAAATCTGGAAAACCGTCTTTTTGGGTCAACACTTTCATCCCCGGCCTGAGATCTTTTTCAGTTAACACAGTCACAGCCAAGCCAGAAATAACCGCCGATTTAATCGCTTCATGACTATGACAATTAAGAGCGAGCTGCCACGGCATATTCTGTTTATCTAATGCGGCAATGGCTGTTTTTCGATACAAACAAGGTGACGGTACCAAGGCTAAGGGGACGCTTTTATGAGTGCCTAAATGAAAGTCTTCACTGGCAAGCCATACCAGTTTATCTCGGTATAATGGCTGTCCTTCTCCTGTTGGTGGGATTTGCGCTAACACGGCAAGGTCTATCTCACCCGAAGTGACCTGAGCTCGAAAAGTTTCGCTTAACCCCACTCTTATATCCAACTCAACATCTGGTTGAATGCGAGTAAATCTGGCGAGAATCTTAGAAAAGGGCAGGCTCAAATAATCTTCGGGGGCAGCCAGTGAAACATGCCCCTGTAGCGGTTTCTCACTAAACTTATCATCTAATTCGTCACATAAATTGATAATTTTACGCGCATAAGTAAATAGGATTTCCCCATGATCAGTCAACTTACAAGAACGCGTAGTACGCACAAACAAGACTTGCCCTAAAGACTCTTCAAGGCGTTTAATCTGATGACTCACGGTAGATTGGGTCATAAAACGCTTTTGGGTTGCTGCGGTAAAACTCTTACCCTCAGCCACGGCTAAAAACGTTCTTAGCAATTCTAAATTCATAATATCGCCTTGATTGATGCAGGTATTCAATTAATAGCATTAATTTATATCATTTTTTAAATTAAAAACATTATGTTTGAATTTGATTAGGCTTTAATCAAAAAATGTCTGGAGATGAATATGGTCAGCCATGAAAACAATATCAAAAAACCGTCTGATTCTGAACAAGAGGCGAGACGCTCTAAAAACCCTATTATTTGTTATGAAGTAGACAGCCTGCCCCCTTTTGATGAGGCTTTTTATCAAGCCGCAAAAGACGGCATGGAAAAAGTTTCAGAAGTCTTGATTCCACCCAGAGATGGCAAGAGTTTTAAAGTGCCTGCTGGGCATTTTTTCCGCATTGTCAGTGTTGAAGGGCCGCAAGTAGGCGACTTAAACCTATGGAATGCCAATAATTTAAATGAAGGTTTTTTTAGTGGCAAAACCCGCCAGTTACATGCGAGTCACCTAAACACAGGCGATAGGTTGTGGAGTAATATGCCTTACCTAAGGCCCATGGCGACCATTACTCAGGATACGCTTGATTGGTATGGTTGGGATGAAGACGGTGCTGGAGTACATGATGTCATTGGCACACGTTGCGACCCTTATACCAACCATATGCTTAAAGAAGTGGATTACAATTATTGCTGTCACTCAAACTTAACTCGCGCCTTAGCAGAGTCAGAACAACTCAGTGCTGAACAAGCTGAATCCTATGTTCATGACGTTATGAATGTCTTTATGTGTACTGGTTTTACGCGAGATACTCACCAATATTTTATGAAAGCAAGTCCAGTAAGGCCTGGGGATTTTATCGAGTTTTATGCTGAGATTGATTTGGTAGGTGCATTATCGGCTTGCCCAGGTGGCGATTGTGGTAGCAGTCATTCAAATGATGAAACCGCATGTTACCCATTATTGGTTGAAATTTATAAACCCAAAGCCAATGTTAAAGGTGACAAAAAGCCCTTTTTACCAAGCGCATATCAAGGCCATCATGGTTTAGATTAAATTTATTTCTCTTTGCGACTAACACATTGTTCATATTTTTTGGTCATTTTTAACTAAATAAATCAGTGTGTTAGCTTTTTCATTAAGATAATATTAAGACTAAGTTGCATCTTGCAAGATTAAGTTACAATAGGTTGCTCTACTTTACCCCTTGTTTTGAAAGACTTTGCTAAATTGAATAGCGATGAGTTATTGCACGTATATCTGCCTCAACTTTAGGCACAAGGTCCATTGGCTCTCACACAATTTAGATCCTCTCAATGAGAGACACCTTAGTTGGTACTCGATACCGAAATAAAAATAACAAGGGTTACTATCATGAAAAAGTTTGCATTCGCTCTAACTGCTGCCGCGCTAACCGTTGGTGCAGCCAATTCTTATGCCGGAGAAGTTGAAGTACTTCATTGGTGGACATCCGGTGGTGAAGCCGCCTCTATCAATGTATTAAAAGGTTTGATGGTTGAAGAAGGCCACACTTGGAAAGACTTCGCAGTCGCAGGTGGTGCAGGCGAATCAGCAATGACAGTCCTTAAATCCCGTGCCATTTCCGGCAATCCACCAGCCAGTGCGCAAATCAAAGGCCCTACCATTCAAGAATGGGGTAGCCTTGGCTTCCTAACCAACCTTGATGCGGTTGCAGCACAGGGCGAATGGGATGTGGTACTTCCTCAAGTTGTTAGCGATGTAATGAAGTACGAAGGTCATTATGTTGCAGCGCCTGTCAACGTTCACCGTGTAAACTGGATGTGGGCTAACCCAGAAGTATTCCGTAAATCTGGCGCTGAACTACCAACCTCTTGGGATCAATTCCTAGTAGAAGCAGAAAAAATCAAAGCCGCGGGTTACACACCACTTGCTCATGGTGGTCAGGCTTGGCAGGACGCAACCTTGTTTGAAGCCATCGCACTTGAAAAAGGCGTTAACTTCTATAACAAAGCATTCATCGCGCACTCTGACCAAACGCTACGTAGCCAAGATATGATTGATGTTTTCAATACATTCAAACAAGTCAGAAAGTATGTTGATGTCGGTTTCTCTGGTCGTGATTGGAACGTTGCCACCTCTATGGTTATCAATGGTGAAGCCGCAATGCAAATCATGGGTGACTGGGCGAAAGGTGAATTCACCGCAGCCAACAAAAAAGCCGGTATCGACTATGTTTGCCTACCAGCACCAGGCACAAGTGACTCTTTCACATTCAACATCGACAGCTTAGCTATGTTTAAAGTTGAAGGTAAAGACAACCAAGCCGCTCAACAAGATCTAGCACGTTTGATCCTTGAGCCAGAGTTCCAAGAAACCTTCAACCTAAACAAGGGCTCTATCCCAGCACGTCTAAACATGCCTCGAGAGAAGTTTGATACCTGTGCTCACGCATCAATGGACTCTTTCCTAGCAAGTTCTACCACAGGCAACCTAACACCAAGTATGGCGCACGGTATGTCGACCTCATCTATGGTGCAAGGCGCTATCTATGATGTGGTTACTAACTTCTTCAATGATGATTCAATGACAGCAGAACAAGCGGTCGACAAACTAGCGCGTGCGGTAAAAGCAAGCCTATAAGACCTTTGTTTAGCGGCTGGTGTTACACCAGCCGCCTCGCGCCCAAATGCTCTAAAAGACGCTATGGTGCGAGAGTCACAACAAACCGATTGTGTTCACTACTATTTTTACGAGACCTTTGCAGCCTGCTGTGCACGCTTTAAGCACCCGCACAGCCGACCGCAAAGGTTTCAATAAGATGCTCTACGGAAGCTCATTATTATGACAATCAAAGCCTCCTCACTTGAGTCGAAAGCAACAAGCGCTCAAGCAAAGTCCTTTTCGCTAGCGGATCTCATCCCTAAGCTAGTGATGGCACCGACCATAGTGGTCACCCTAATTTGCATGTATGGCTATATGATTTGGACCGCTGTTCTATCGATGACCAACTCTCGCATGCTTCCTTCCTATGACTTTGTTGGCTTAAGCCAATATGAGCGTTTATTTAACAATGACAGATGGATAGTGGCCCTCACCAACCTAGGTATTTTTGGCGGCTTGTTTATCTTTATCTGTTTATTTCTTGGGGTGATGTTAGCCATCTTCCTTGATCAGAAGATTCGAAATGAAGGGGCGATTCGTACTATTTACCTCTACCCTATGGCGATTTCTTTCATAGTGACAGGTACCGCTTGGAAGTGGCTATTAAACCCCACTAACGGCCTTGAAAAAATGATGGTTGATTGGGGCTTTGAAAGCTTTACCTTTGACTGGTTAGTTAACCCAGATAAAGTGGTTTACTGTTTGGTTATTGCCGCCGTTTGGCAAGCTTCTGGCTTTGTGATGGCGCTTTTTCTAGCCGGCCTGCGTGGCGTTGATGGGGACCTGATTAAAGCGGCTAACCTTGACGGTGCCAATATCTTTACCACCTATCGTCGAATCATTTTGCCATCCCTAAAGCCCGTTTTCTTTAGCGCCGTTGTCATCCTCTCTCACATTGCGATTAAGAGCTTTGACTTGGTTGCCGCGCTAACCAATGGTGGTCCAGGTTACTCATCTGACTTACCGGCTAACTTTATGTATGCCCATACCTTTACGCGTAGCCAAATTGGTCTAGGTTCCGCCTCTGCCATGGTTATGTTGGGTTGTGTCTTGGCTATTTTGATTCCTTATCTTTATTCAGAACTAAGAGGAGAGCGTCATGACTAGCGCAAACACTATGAATTCAAACTCCAGTCGCCGTCAAAAGACGCCGTTAGAACACATACTAAGAGTCGCACTGTATATTTGTCTTTTAGGTATGGCTGCTGTCTACCTAATGCCTTTTTTAGTGATGTTCTTAACCTCACTTAAAGATGTTGAAGAAATACGTTCAGGCACCCTGTTATCTTTGCCAGGTAGCCTTAACTTTGATGCTTGGGTAAAAGCGTGGGGTGGCGCCTGTACGGGAAGTAGCTGTAACGGTATTGCACCTTTTTTCATTAACTCTTTCCAGATCGTAATCCCTGCGGTATTGATCTCAACCATTATTGGCGCATTAAACGGCTATGTAATTTCCATGTGGAAATTCAAAGGCAGCGATATTTTCTTCGGTGCACTTTTGATTGGTTGCTTTATTCCATTCCAAGTTATCTTGTTACCTATGGCGCGTACATTGGGCTGGTTAGGCATAGCGAATACCACAACCGGTTTGGTCTTTGTACACGTGGTATATGGTGTCGCTTTTACCACCCTTTTCTTCCGTAACTTTTATCAAGGTATCCCAAGTGATCTGATTAAAGCGGCAAGACTAGATGGCGCCGGCTTCTTCACCATATTCCGTCGCATTATTTTGCCAATATCTACCCCAATTATTGTGGTAACCATCATTTGGCAGTTTACCCAAATTTGGAACGACTTCCTGTTTGGCGTGGCTTTCTCAGGCTTTGATACTCAGCCTGTTACCGTGGCGTTGAACAACTTAGTGAATACCAGTTTTGGTGGTAAGGAATATAACGTTGATATGGCAGCGGCCATTCTAGCGGCCCTACCGACCCTACTGGTTTATGTATTAGCGGGTAAATACTTTGTACGAGGCCTAACTGCAGGTGCAGTTAAAGGCTAAACAAACAACCTAGTGATTGATTGGAATGGGCGTATAAGACGCTATACGCCCAGTGTCTTCCAGTCCCCTTGATAATATTGCGGAGCAGCAAGATGGCAAATTTAATAATTGAACAAGTAAAGAAACGCTACGGAACAACTGAAGTCTTAAAAGGCATTGATATCTCGATTAAGGCAGGTGAATTCTTAATTCTCGTTGGCCCGTCTGGATGCGGTAAATCAACCTTGATGAATGCGATTGCAGGCCTTGATGATGTCAGTGAAGGCCGCATCATGATAGCGGATAGAGATGTGACTTATGCCGATCCAAAAGACCGTGACATCGCCATGGTGTTTCAGTCTTATGCGCTTTACCCAAACATGACAGTGGAAGAGAATATTTCCTTTGGTCTTGAGATGCGCAAGGTGCCAAAAGAAGAGCGTGATGTGGAAGTGAAACGCGTGTCTGAGATGCTACAAATCGATCATCTATTAAGTCGTAAACCTGCACACCTTTCTGGTGGTCAGCGTCAACGTGTTGCCATGGGTCGTGCCCTAGCACGTCGTCCTCAGTTATACCTTTTTGATGAGCCGCTATCTAACCTTGATGCTAAGTTACGTGTTGAAATGCGTACCGAAATTAAAAAGCTACACCAAAAACTGGGCACCACAATCGTTTATGTAACCCATGACCAAATCGAAGCCATGACGCTAGCAGATCGTATTGCTGTGATGAAAGACGGTGAAGTACAACAGTTAGGTTCGCCGCAAGAGATTTACGATAACCCAGCCAACTTATTTGTCGCAGGTTTCATGGGTTCACCCGCCATGAACTTTATCCCTGCCAATGTGGTATCAACAGATAATGGTGTCATGCTTGAACTAGCCACAAAGACCCCAACACTCTTACCTTTCCCGAAAAAAGAGGCACTAAACGCTTATTTGGGTAAAGAGATATTATTGGGCCTAAGACCAGAAATGATCACAGAGCCACAACACCATAAAGAAGGCTTAGAGTTTGTGGTTAAATCCCATGTCAATGTGGAAGTCACTGAGCCAATGGGCGCTGATACCATGGTTATCACCCGTATCACTGATAGTGAAATCAATTGCCGTTGTCATCCAGCCTATCCAGCAGCCCCTGGCAGTGATATTGAATTAATGTTTGATACCTCAAAAGCCGTTGCCTTTGACAAGAATACAGGCGAGCGTATTGATCTGTAATTTGACCTGAAATTTTATCGATTGAAGGGTCACTCTTTTGCGCGTTGGGCAGCCTTGTTCAGCGCGTTTTTTTTATTGCAGCTTATCTAATGTATTAGCCTTAAATGTAAAGTTTTCTCTTTTTTTCATTTTTTCCTGCACAAATGGTCAATTTCGGTTCTTAAAGTATCGATAATTTCATCTGAATGTTTTATCGTCTTGGGCTGTGTTTAACAAATAGAATAACTAATTATAATTTCATAAACACAACCCTATAACATAAAAGCATAAAGTAAAGGGAACATTAAATGAGCTCAATAAAGCGTTATATCTCACATTTCGCCATTTCAGGTGTTGCACTTGCGGTTGCAGGCTGTGCATCTATCGGTCAGCAAGCGCCAATATGGGAAGCTGATCAAGAATATAAACTAACCATTCTTCATACCAATGACCATCACGGTCGCTTTTGGCAGAACCGCAATGGTGAGTACGGCATGGCTGCACGTAAGACTCTCATTGACAATCTTCGTGAAGAAATCGCGCTTGATGGCGGTGCCTCTCTATTATTATCTGGTGGTGACATTAACACAGGGATTCCAGAATCTGATCTACAAGACGCCGAGCCTGATTTCAAAGGCATGAACATGCTGCAATATGATGCTATGGCATTGGGTAACCATGAGTTTGATAACTCTCGTGAAGTCTTGATCCAACAGCAAAAATGGGCAGGTTTCCCTTTCCTTTCTGCTAACGTGATTGACGTAGAAACTGGCGATCCATTATTTGATGCCTATAAGATTTTCGAAGTAAATGACATCCGTGTTGCGGTCGTTGGTTTCACCACTGATGACACAATCAAACTAGGTAACCCTGAGTACTTAGAAGGTCTAGAGATCAAAACACCCGTTGAAGTTGCAACGGATTTGATCCCTAAATTAAACAAAAAAGCGGACCTTGTTGTCGCAACCACACACATGGGTCACTACAGCAATGGTAATTACGGCGGTAACGCACCTGGTGACGTAACACTGGCGCGCAGCGTACCTGGTATCGACGTCATAGTAGGTGGTCACTCTCAAAACAAACTAGAAAAACCTGATGAGCAAAACGGTACCCTTATCGTACAAGCTCAGGAATGGGGTAAATATGTGGGCCGCCTTGATCTAGTGATCAAAAACGGCGACATCGTTTCTTCTGATTACCGTCTAATCCCAGTTAACTTGAAAAAGAAAGTGGTTCAAGCTGACGGTACTAAAAAGCGTGTCTACATTGAGCAAGAAATTGCACAAGACCAAGGTATGCTAGCCATGCTTAAACCTTACCAAGAAAAAGGTCAGGAAGAGCTATTGGTAGAAGTTGGTTTTGTTGATGACCTACTAGTCGGTGATCGTTCTGTTGTTCGTAAACAGGAAACAAACCTAGGTAACTTAATCGCCAAAGCAATGCGTGAAAAAGTGGGCGCTGACATTGGTATCATGAACTCTGGTGGTATCCGTGACAATATGGAAGCTGGCGTTGTTACCTATAAGAGCGTACTAAAAGTACAACCTTTCGGTAACATGGTCTCTTCTGTTGACCTAACAGTGGCTGAACTAACTGACTACCTTACTGCAGTAGGTGGCAAGCAAGCTGGCTCGGGTGCTTTCGCTCAATTTGACGGTGTTTCTTTCGCGATGAGAAACGGCACTGCAACTAACATCAAGGTTGCTGGCGAGCCAATCAAAGATGATCAAACTTACCGTATTGCTATCAACAGCTATGTGGCAACAGGCGGTGACGGTTACCCTAAAGTAACCGATCATGCTAACTACAATAACTCTGGTTATGTAGATGCAGACGTATTGGTAGAATACTTCAAAGAGAACTCTCCGGTACTGACAAACACACTAGCGCCAAGCGGTGCAGTGTCTCGTTAGTAAACCTGGTTAAGAGAGTACTCGCTTAACCTTAAGTCATCCCACTTAAGGTTAAGGCTGAAGACATAAAAAACCCGTTATCGAGTAATCGATAACGGGTTTTTTGATGCTGCTCAGAAAAGCCAAACTTCACAGCATCTAGGCTGGGAACCTTGTTACCACAATGAACTTATTGAGCCAGCTTATAGCTCAAGGTCCAAGTCAGAGGCTGAGGTAGTTTTTCAGACTCTATTGTCGCTGTGTACAGCATTTCATTTTCACTTACCATCTTCCACATATTAGTGCGGACACCCTTGTCACTGGTCAAGACTGTCGCAATATAGTTATCACCACGATTAATCGTACCCGTGAAGGTTGAGCCATCCTGCTTAGTCACAGCTTGGTCTTTAGCAGTAGCAGCAAGCTCGAAGACTTCATCTTCATTACACTGCCACGAGAAATTATTATTTAAGGCCGCAAAGTTCCATGTACTGCAAACTTGCGCTTGCTCTTTCAGTTTAGAACGGGCGATTTTTCGAATGAAGAAGTTCATTTCCTGTACCACTTCTTCTACTGCCGTATCTAAAGTGGCTTGCGTATTTTCAGCACCTTGAACCTGCCAAACACCCTCTATGACTTCAGCAGAAGCTGCCACTGATAAACTAGAGCCTATTATCAAGGCAGGTAAAATTGTCTTTTTCACATCTTTCCCCTTTTATTGTTTTTGTTGGTCTTAAGACTCTTGAGCACAACCGATTAGGGTATTTCGCACCAAGTTCTGTACTAGTAAACAACATGATATAACTAGAAAGCAACTAAAACCTAAATGATATAACTAAAATGAGATGATTTTAGCTTTCTTTCACTAAGGTAGGACTCTCGCATAGGTAAAAAGTAGAAAAAAGATAGGTAGATAAAAAACACGAGTTATTCACAGTTCGCGTTTTTTATCGACATATTGATTAATTTAATTAGAATTTTGATGAATTTTAGTCACAAATTTACGAATAAAATCTCACCTTAATCCATGAAAATGCAGGGCTTAATTTCGTGTATAGGTCAGTTTCCAAGTAAGCGGTTTTGGAATCTTGTCTGATTCAAGGGTGGTGGTATATTCCAGTTCATTTTCACTCACCATGCGCCAAAGGTTAGTCCGTTTACCTCGTTCTGACTCCAGAATGGTCGCAACATACCTATCACCTTCCTTATATGAGCCCGTAATTAAACGGCCATCATCACTCATGGTTTCGGTTTGGTTGGCACTTAAAGCAAGTTCGTTGGCTGGGATTTCATCACACTGCCACAAAAAGCTTTCATCTGTGGTCGCCAGCATCCAAGAATGGCAAACATGAGTTTCACGCTTAAGTACTGTTCGGCCAATCGCACGGAACAAGAAGTTCATTTCTTGCACCACACCTTCGATCGCTGAATCTAACGTTTCTTGCGTGTTATTACTGTCCTGCAAGGTCCAGACACCAGACAGAGGCACCTCAGCCATGCTTGGCATAGAAAAAACAGACGCTAGCATCACCGCAGGTAAAATAGGCTTTTTCACAATATTCCCCTTTTTTATTTTTGTTTAAGTCATTTGGGTTTATATGAATTTCCATGCCTTAGGGACAAAGCCTGATCAATAGAATCACTTAAGTTGCGACTCTCACCTTAAATCTCAGGCGTTTTATCCACCCGCTGAGACGGGAGGACTTATTCGCAGCTTCCCTGAGCACATTCAATTCATGCCTTTAAGTAAACACCATGTTATTACATTAAAGCAATATCACTTCACATTTACATAACGAAAACAAATAACATGAATACTAGAATTAGCTAATACACTTATTTTCAAGGCTGTGACGCACACAAAAAAGCCCTCGATGAAGAGGGCTTTTAAAAAGATAACCTATTGATTAAGGTTGATAGCGACTTAAGAGCAATTTAACGGCGCGTCACAGCCAATGCCGTCCCCATACCACCACCAATACAGAGTGTGGCTAAGCCTTTATCCACTTCACGCTTATGCATTTCATGAATCAAGGTCACTAAAATACGGCAACCTGAGGCGCCAATTGGGTGACCAAGGGCAATTGCACCACCATTTACATTGACCTTATCTGTATCCCAACCTAGCTCACGGTTAACGCTAATGGCTTGCACAGCAAAAGCTTCGTTCGCTTCGATTAAATCCAGATCTTCAATTTGCCATTGGGCTTTTTCAAGGCATTTACGGGTCGCAGTAATTGGCCCTGTGCCCATGATTTCTGGTGAAATACCCGTATTCGCATAGCCAGAAATTTCCGCCAAGATAGGTAACCCCAGTGCTTTAGCTTTTTCTTCACTGGCAACAATCACCATAGCCGCACCATCATTCAGACTAGAGGCATTACCCGCCGTTACTGTACCCTCTTTATCAAAGGCCGCTCTTAAGCTGGCTAGCTTTTCCAGTTTGGTATTAGGTTTAGGCTGTTCATCAAGAGAAACAATAATGGGATCTTTTTTACGTTGCGGAACAGAAATAGGCAGTATCTCTTCTGCAAAACGATTCACCTCCATGGCAGCACCTGCTTTTTGCTGAGATGCCACTGCAAAGGCGTCTTGATCAGCGCGAGAAATATCATACTTCTTAGCAATATTCTCAGCAGTCACGCCCATGTGGTAATCGTTAAATGCATCCCAAAGGCCATCTTTCACCATGCTGTCTTCCATGACCCAGTTACCCATTTTGCTACCATTACGGCTATTAGGTAACACATGAGGTGCGTTACTCATGCTTTCTTGGCCACCGGCAACAACAAGCTCAGCATCGCCCGCCAAAATCGCCTGGGCTGCAAGTTGTACTGCTTTCAAGCCAGAGCCACAGACCTTGTTAATGGTCATGGCAGAAACAGATTCAGATAGGCCAGATTTAAGCGCGGTTTGACGTGCGGTATTTTGACCACAGCCTGCTGTCAGCACTTGACCAAGGATGACTTCATCAATCTGATCTTTCGCTGCAGGTACTTTTTCTAATAAGCCTGTCAGTAATTGGCTGCCTAGATCAACGGCTGAAAGACTCGCTAATCCACCACCAAATGCGCCTACGGGTGTTCGTCCTGCTGCAACTATAACAAGCTTCATATTTTGCTCCTTCATTAATTCAAAAGTACGACTTCCTGATTACTTCTATGCCTAAACCAAGAAATAACTGAGTGATCAAAAAACACTCATCTTGCTAAGCCATTTCTTTGTAACACAGTAATCAAGGCAAATTTATGAAACTTTGAATTTGCCTACTAAAAAGCCAAGAAAAACGTCATGGGTCATGTTTTAGCACACTGGGGCGAGAATAATAATGGTGATAAAAAGCAGAAAAGGTAACAAAAAAGCCGCTAAAATCGTCAATTAAGCGTTTTTTATTAATTTGAAGGGAATGATAAAAATACAATTGAATTCAGTTTGTTTAGCAAAAGAAAACAAAAAAACGCCCGCGACCTTAAAGAGGCGAGCGTTTTATAAAACCTAATTAACACTAGTTTTCAAACAAGGCGTCACGCTGTGCTTGCAGAATTTCATTAATCCCTTTACGTGCAACTTTAAGCATGCCCATCATGTGCTCATCAGAGAAGGCTTCTCCTTCTGCTGTGCCCTGAATTTCGATAAAGCCACCCTTATCGTTCATGATCACATTCATATCGGTTTCAGCATTTGAATCTTCTGGATAATCTAGATCCAATACTGGCTCGCCTTTGTAGACACCCACAGAGATCGCCGCGATTTGAGAGACAATCGGGTTTTCTTTGATTTTCTTTCTCTCAACAAGCTTTTTCACCGCATCCGCCAACGCCACAAAGCCCCCTGTGATAGATGCGGTACGTGTGCCGCCATCCGCTTGAATCACATCACAGTCGATTGTGATGGTGTGCTCGCCTAGCTTTTTAAGATCAACCGCAGCGCGCAAAGAACGGCCAATTAGACGTTGAATTTCAACTGTACGGCCAGTCTGTTTACCACGTGCCGCTTCACGATCAACACGGCTATGGGTAGAACGTGGCAACATGCCATATTCTGCTGTAATCCAACCTTGGCCCTTACCTTTCAAGAAACGAGGTACGCCAGGCACCAAGGTTGCTGTACAAATCACTTTAGTATCGCCACATTCGATTAATACGGAGCCTTCCGCGTGCTTAGTAAAATTGCGGGTAATTTTTAGATCACGTAACTGATCTACAGCTCGGCCACTTGGACGCATACTCATCTCTCACTTCAATTTGGAAAACGCCAATTATAACCAAGCTCACGTCGAATGCACTCCCTTAGGCCGACAAAAAGGAGCACATCTGAAGCAGATACAAACTCACTATTAAGGCTCATAAGAATGCCAACCTTATACACCTCTTCGCTGTTCCTAGAATCAGGCCTGAGTTACACTTAGGCACAATATTGAATCGACTTAAAACTATTGCAATGGATGAGATTATGACAGCAAGCATGACCGCCTTCTCCCGTCAGGAAGCCGTTTTCGACTGGGGTACAATCAGCTGGGAAATTCGCTCGGTAAATCAACGTTATCTTGAGCCGCACTTTCGCATGCCAGAAGGTTTTCGTGAGCTGGAATTCAATCTAAGAGACCAACTAAGAAAGCAGCTTACACGCGGTAAAGTTGAATGTCAGCTTAGATTCCAAGCCATAGATAAAGCCTCTTCTGGCCTTAACATCAATGCGGATAATGCCCAAAGTCTAGCCCAAGCATTACAAGCTCTTGCTCAGCACATGCCCAATCTCGCCCAACCAACAGCGCTGGATGTTCTTCAATACCCAGGCATATTGGCAGATTCAGGTAACGACTTTGATACCATGAAAAAAGAAGTGCTAGCGCTTTTTACCACTGGGGTAAAAGACCTAATTCAAGTGCGTTTGCGTGAAGGTAAAGCCTTAGAAGAAATGATCCACCAGCGCCTAGATGCCATCGATGCTATCGTCGTAGAAGTGCAGGCTAAATTGCCTGAAATCATCGCCGCGCAAAAGCAAAATCTATTGGATAAAATGGCCGACGCTAAACTTGAGCTTGAGCCCACCCGCGTTGAACAAGAAATTGTCATCGTCGCGCAAAAAGCCGATGTGGCTGAAGAGTTAGACCGTCTTGCCGCTCATACCAAAGAAGTACGCCGTCAGCTTAAGCAAAAAGGCCCAATAGGCCGTCGCCTTGACTTCTTAATGCAAGAACTTAACCGCGAAGCCAATACCCTTTCCTCTAAATCTATCGTCATCGAAACCACCCAAAGCGCGATAGAGCTTAAAGTGCTGATCGAACAGATGCGTGAGCAAATTCAGAATATTGAGTGATTGTTAGCGTGTTTGTAGAGAGAGGCTATTGAAACCTCTCTCTACCTTGTTAGCGTATACAGCACCTGCTGTTCGGTTATTTCTGTATCTTTGTATTAAGACTTTTATCAGGTGTATCTCTTTGAATGATATGTCTGAATCACTTGATTCTATTTTTCACCGTGAAAAGCTTTAGATACCGCATAACTATCTTCGAACCAGTTCCAACTCTTCACCTTGCCATCTTCCACTTGAACTCGTACTGCCCAGCTGAACTTGCCAGTATCTATACCAGATTCGTTCGCAATCGCGCTCATGGTGCCCATAAAGACAGCTTGGTCACCATTAGCAAAACTATAATCCGTCGACCAACTTGTTACTTTTAAGCCAGCGCCAAAGCTAGGAAGAAAGCGTTCAAAAACTGTTTTTTTGCCTTCCCAGTTACCAATCCAAGGGATACTTGAATCACCTTCGTTATGCCAAACAAAGTCGTCTGCCATTAGGGTATCCAGTTTTTTCATATCACCAGACCCTGCGGCCCATAAAAATGCCTGAGCCGTTTCCAGTGTCTTAGCTGAATCTGCTTTTGTATAAGCGTCAGAGCCCGCTGAGGCTGATGAAACCTGAAAAAAGGCAAGCAGGCTGAATAGCGCAATAAACGTCTGTTTGTTAAACATGGTATGTCTCCAAATGAGCTTGTGTGGTTGTTGTAATCACTATACCTGTGCTAATTTTTATATAAATTCATCAATAAAACATATTGGATATGCAAAAATGCACAGCATAAGATGGGATGATTTACAGTATGTTCTGACCGTTGCCAATGAAGGGTCCGTCGCTGCGGCGGCAAGATCATTGGGCGTCAATCACAGCACAGTACTTCGTCGAATAAATACGTTCGAGCACAGACACAAATTACAGCTTTTTCATAAACTGCCTACGGGTTATAAACTCACAGCAGAAGGACAAGCGTTACTTGATTCTGCTCTCTCGATCGAAACAACAGTGAAAGCCTTAGAACGAAAAATCTTCGGTCAAGAAATGAAGTTGGAAGGTGTCATCAAATTAACCACCACAGATGCGCTGCTAAGGCTGGTTTTAGCCAAACATTTGGCAAGCTTTCATCGATTACACCCTAAAATTCAATTAGAGCTTAATGTCACCTCACGCCTTTTGAACCTATCACACCTAGATGCCGATATTGCGATTAGACCAGCCAATACCTTGCCCGAGTCAGTTAAAGCCACCAAGTTATGCAAGATTGCTTTTGGCATTTATGGAGAGCCAAATTACATTGAAAGCCTGCAAGGAAAACACCCTTTAAGAGCCGCTCAATGGCTTGGCAAAACACCTAATATTATTCAAAAAAATCAAGGGCGCGTGATTTTTGAACCTATTTCTGAAGAACAAATTGTTCTCAAAGCGGACTCTTACGAGCCCCTTATGATTGCTGCAGAACAAGGTATAGGGCTGACCTACATGCCCTGCTTTATCGGGGATTCATCTCAAAAACTACAAAGGGTAGATATGGAGGTGGAACACAAGGGCACTGATTTATGGATGATGACACATAGCGACCTTGAGCACTCTGCTAGGGTTAAAGCCTTCTTTGACTTTATGGAAGAGGAAATTCAATCAGACCATAATCGCTTAGCCGGACTGAATATATCTAAAACAAATCACTGACATGACCTAATAAAAGGGAGTTCTCATTGTGAACGACTCGGTAAGCAATTAAATCAAAGCAATTGCTTAAACCTCACGTTTTAACGCATGAATAATCTCTTCGTACATAGCATTCACAGCCGTTGAGGATTTAGACTTTTTACTGCGAACTAACTCAACTTCCATTGTCGGTAATTGAGGCAATCCATTTTGGCTACCCAAGACTTTTAACTTAGGCGTCAGACTACATTTTGTGAGCACAGCAACCGCTATTCCACTTAAAGCGACAGCCACTTGCCCTGAGGTACTTGGGCTTTGATACACAATTCGATAAGACGTATTTTGGCTCTCTAAACGCGCTAATACGGTTTCTCTAATATGGCTGCTTTCTTCGTGAGTCGCTAAGGGTAGAGGGTCTTTCTCCCACACTTTATATTCTTCTGCTGCTACCCAATACACCTCTTCTAAAAAGAGTAATTCTCCACGTGTTACCTTATCTCTTGTGACAAGGGCGATGTCTATCTCACCGGCTTCAACCTTAGGTATTAAGGCACCTGTGTGCTCACAGGTTAAGGTAATCTCAGCACTAGGGTGACGAATGGCAAAGGCCCTTAATACAGGCGCAAGATACGCATTAGCATAGTCATCAGGAACCCCCAAATGGATACGACCTCTTACCCCTTCCCCTCGGGTGAGTTCTAATGCCTGTGATTGTATTTCCAGCATTTTACGGGCGTAACCTATTAAGTCCTTCCCCGTTGGAGTCATCGTTAAACTTCTCGCATTACGCTCTAATACGGGCTTACCAATCACGTTTTCTAGCTTTTTAATCTGCATGCTAACGGCTGATTGGGATCGATGAACTTGTCGCGCTGCACCCGATAAGGTGCCAGCATCAACGGCAGCTACAAAAGCTTTTAGCCAATCAATCTGTAAATCCTGCATTGCCATAATCATTCACTCTAACCACTTTATCTATTCGAAAATCGAATTCTTACTAGATAAATTATTCGTTTTTATAATCCTAAAGATCTACTTATAGTTTATCAACCCAGTTCATACCGAATGAGAAGTAGATAGAAGCCCCTTATGTCAGAACATCAAGCATACCATTCAAATCAAGCTACCTTGCTAATGGCATCAGGCGGTTTGTTATTAGGTACCATAGGCATTTTTGTTGCCAATACAGGACAATCTCCATTAGCCATTGTCTTCTATCGCTGCCTTTTTGGTTGCCTCGCCCTACTTGCTTGGGCTTATTTCTCAGGCAAGATAAATGAATTAAAACTCTCTAAGAAGCAGATTAAATACGTCAGTATTATCGGTGTTTTTATGGTGATTATTTGGGGTCTTTATTTCTATTCCTTACGCCTAATCCCCATAGGGATTTCGACCTTGGTATTTCATATACAGGCTTTTTGGGTACTGATTTTAGGTACCGTTTTCTTTAAGGAGAAGATCACCCTAAGATCCTACTTTATTCTCACTTTAGCTCTCTTAGGGCTTGCCTTAAGCACAGGATTATTAAATGGCAGTAGCGCAGGGTTTGGCCTTTCAAATGCCTTTTTAAAAGGCGTCGGCATATGTATTTTAGGCTCATTTTTCTACGCTGTGACCACCTTAATTGCCAAGCTCGATACCGGTATTTCTTCTTTATCCCTGACATGGTGGCAATGTGCTGTTGGTGCTTTAGTCACGGCTTGGGTACCGTTTTTAAAAGGCTGGCCGCTTGAAGTTTCTGCTTGGGCTTGGTTAATCGGTATCGGAGTAATTCACAGCGGCCTTGCCTTCACCTTGATTTACCAAGGTATCAGCCGCTTATCCACCAGCCGAATTGCCGTATTACAATTCGTTTATCCTGGTACCGCTATACTCATTGATTGGGCCGTTTATAATCATGCATTAAGCTTTATGCAATGGGTTGGTGTAATGCTTATTGCCTATGCATTATGGGCTTTGCGGAAAGCCTAAAGATTAAAGCGAGCCGATGACACTTGCACCTAATCTCGCCTTAACAAAATCAATAAAACACCTGACGTTTATAGGCAGATAACGGCTTTGAGGATAAATCATATTAAGGGGAATACTATCACTCGTATACTTAGGCAGGACCTTTATTAACCTCCCTGTATTGAGATGCTTTTCCACCATCCAGATTGGCACTTGCGTAATCCCAGTCCCAGCAAGCGCTAAGGTTAAATTAGTATCGCCACTGTTACTTCGAAAAGAGCCAGAAACCGGTATGGCAAGATCTTTTCCTGCATAGTGGAAATGCCAATTATTCAAAGCTTTTGTAAGAGCGAAGTCGATACAGTTATGTTGTTTTAAGTCTTTTGGTACGTGCGCCTCACCCTATAAAGAAAGGTATCACCTGAAGATGATACCAAACTTAATTTACAGGCTATTAATTAACCGGGCTATTAATTGACTAGGCTATTGATTGACCAGGCTATTAATTTCCCAGATCTGATAGGCATTATTCGTGCTTTCACACATTTGAAGAGACACAGGGCGCATAACATGCACAGGGCTTCCACCTCTTCCCTCTTTCTTTTCAGTTTTACTCACTGTCACACACAGTTGTGGGTTCACTATCGAGACTAATTGACCGCTGGTGTTAAGCTCGAATTTTTGTGTGTCCTGATCGGAGCATTGTGACAAGGTCATGGCCTCTCCAACGTTTATCGAAGATGCTGACATACACACATTAAAATAAGGAATATACAACTGCCCACTATTAATTAACGCCTTATCAAACCCTTGGTCTTCAAGAATGGAGCCTGTGTAGTTATAACAAGTATGTGCTTGCAGGCCCTTTTCGACGGGGGCGTTTTTCCCTTGGCCACCAGCAATATCCAGACAATATCCACGCTCATCATCTAAAGGGTTCACCAACATTACCTCGACTGTATTTTCAGCGACTTCTGCCTGAGCAGAAACCATACCCGTTAAAATAACCAGTAGGGTTATGATTATTCTATTCTTTAACATAATGTCTTTTCCTATTACTTCGATCAGTATCATGGATTAACTAAAACTTTATAGAGCCCTCTTCAGGCACTATTTTTCTGAACACTTAATCGCTATCGTTTGATGGATGTTTAACTCTCGGATGGTTTTCACCAACCATCCAAACTAAAGCATGCTTAACGCTCATATTTATAAACAGCTTAGGTTTCTCAATAAAGTTAGACGTATAATCTAAGGAAATAAAAAGTCTAAATCGTCCAATTGGCGCAGTTTGGACGCTTTTTTCTTACATTTTAGCTTTAATTTTGAAAGGGAGTTGATTGCTTGGTTTTTGTCGAAGGAATTGATTGGGAAATTAGTGTAATTGGTTTATCGCTAACGGCCTTTACTTTAATCACTATATTTTCAAAGTCATACAAACATCCTACAGACTGGCTATTATGTGTCTGGCTAGTTTTGCTCAATATGCCTCTGATCCATACCGCCTTATCTCATTTGAATTTTGAGTTAGACACTTTTTATCTTTTTAGCAGTCCAATGCTTAACCTTCTTCATGGGCCCTTTTTATACCTCTATACCCGTATGCTGATAAAAGGTGAAAAGCCATCATTTCATAAATTTGAGGTCCTTCACTACATTCCCTTCACACTCTTCTATTCACTATTTTTAGTGATGGATCACCCCCATAGAATGATGCCTCAACCGGATAGAATAAATTCGGATGTTGGCCCAACATCTCAAACTAGCCTCACTGATTTTTTTGAACCCCTGTTGCATTATTTTGGGCTTATTAGCGTACTTATTTTTATTGCTTACTCTATCGCAACCATTTATACACTGAAAAAACATCAAACAAATATCTTAGGTATTTTGTCTCAGTATGATAATCAAATTAGCCTAAAGTGGATCTACTTACTGCCATTAAGCTTTGTCTCACTTACCTTGTTGAATGTGTTTTACGAGAGCTATTTTGCATCCAGCAACTACCTTGATCCCGTGACTATTCATTTAGCGTCTTTTTTCATTTTTATCTTGTTACTCTGCTTTTTTGGCGTAAAGCAAAAGCCTATTTTTCGATTCAAAAAACAATTTTCAGAAAAAGAGCTAACAGATAATTGTGGCTTAACATTAGAGGCTTCCAACGCTTTAAATGACGAAACGACAACGCATTTAAATGATGAATTTATCTCTCAAACCATTAAAACGATGCAAACTTACATGCAAAATGAGAAACCCTTTTGTGACCCTGACTTCTCTGTCTATAGCTTGGCTAAGGCGTTAAATATTCCAAGACGCTCACTGTCATTGGTATTAAATACAGGGTTGTCGAAAAATTTTTACCAATACGTCAATGACTTTCGAATAGAAGAGGTAAAACAGAAGCTTGCAAATCAAGACGAAAAATCCACCATTCTTGATATTGCCTATGAAGCAGGGTTCAAATCAAAATCAAGTTTTAATAGCCTTTTTAAACAGCATTGTGAGGTTACTCCTTCCCAGTACAGAAAAGGTGTTAAAAAGCGGTAACTTGCCACAGAAGCGGAAACCTTTCAGTCTGTTTTACAATCCGTTAGAGCTGAATTAACATGGAAAGGCATTTCCCCTGGACACTACAGAGACACTTATCATTAAGCCTTATACGACATTGTTAAGGCTTAAGTTCAAACCAAATAACGCATGGATTCATAGCTGCTTAATGGCAGCTAAGATCCCCGCTTTTTGTTGTTCATTAATCACTGCAGCCCAGCCTGTTTTAGCCATACCATGGCTGGCTTTTACCACCGCAGATGAGGTGCTACCACGAATCGCCAATCCCTGGCTTTTATCACCGACCATATAGAGGCCTAACACAAATTTATGTTCGGCAGCGCTTTCTTGCTGATCTTGAAGAATCGCAAGGCTGTCAGTCTCCATAAAGGTTTGGACTAAAATATTCTCTATCCCAATCGCTAAAAGTTTTGCTTCTAACTTTGCTGCTGAAAAGGCTTTACCAATCAAAATTCCTTGACTCCTGCTGCCTTCATTTGCCTTAAAAATATACTTATCTTTATTGGCTAAGAAGTGAGGCAATTTATCTTGGGTTAATAAACAGCTATAAGGTAAATAGGTTTGTATTGCTTCTTTTTGCGCCTTGGTTAAGCGAGCTTGATAGGCTTCATCCCAAAGCAGGGCAAGCCAGCGTTTGTTCGTTCTAAGCTCATCTTCAAAGCCATGGAGAACACAAGCTTGGCTTTGCATCAGTGCCTGTACAAACGTATCGTGGGGCTCAATTTCATCAAGACTAAAGCCTCGATAGACCAAGGTTTTTTTGGCTTCTTCAGGGGTTAACCATTCCTTTGGAAAGCTCTCTTCTGTGTGGGTCACAACAGGCAGGTTTAAGCCTGCTCGAATAAAGCTTAACTGCATCAACTCAAAGCTAGGACGACCCTTATCAGCATTGCTTTGCCAATCTAAAATCACTAAGCGTTCAAAGTCATTATTCTTACATAGGGTTTTAATTTTCTGTGCCAGAGGAACATAGGCACTCACTTTGCCATGGGCATAAAATGGCTCTAAGGCAAGACTTTCCATCACTAAGTCATAAGCGTGACCACAGGTCATCCCGCCCACACAGGTGTGCAAATTGATATCAACCACTGAGTAACCCGTTTTATGGGGAACAATATCTAAACGGGCCACGGTTTGATCGCCTGAGAGCAGTCTTTCCCAGTTAATAAAAGGACGCACCGCATTAGGAATAAAGAAGTAGTCAAGAATCTCTTGCTTGCTTCTTTGCTGATAGATTTGATTCATGATGTTAGTTTGCGCATCAAGAATATGCTTGAGGCTAATAGATAGCTGCTCAAAATCCGCTTTAGAAAAAATGAAAGGGGTGGTGAAAAAGTGATAAAGATCCGCTTCGATTCCTTGCTTAAAGGTTTCTAGCTTTTCTGCGATTTGGGCTTGTTTTACCTGATCACTTTTGTCGATTAAGAGGGCTTGTAATTCACGATTAAAATCACAAAACATTTGGCATCCATTCCTTATTGTTAGTGTTCAAGCCGAGGCTTGTTATTCCGCTATTACCTATAAAATAAAGGTGTAAAAAGCCTTAGCTCATCACACAAGAACCACTACCACTTACACCTTTCCTTAGCGTGTAAGACCCTTATCTTTATAAGGTTTTTTACTCTTAGCAAGCATAAGGTATTTTACCCATGCTATCTAGCCCAGAGCGTCAGTGAGTACTTATTTATCATTAATTTTTTGTAATATTGCTCGATTCAGTGAAAAATCCTTTTTTGATCTAAATATGCTGACTCTCTAATAAATATCAGCACCTAAGATCTATTTAACTGAAACGAGATATTAGGGCACTTCTCGCGTCTCTTCTGACAAGCGTGACTCAAACTGATTCACGCAGAATGATATAAGTGGTACTCATAAAGTAAGGATATTTGAGCGATAAAAACAAGTGTCAGCAATTACTGAGCATTACGCCCAAAATACAAGTAACGCTCAGTTTTATGCTGATAGAAGGATGAGTTTTTTTAAATCTAGCAAACACAGCATTTGACACCGCCCACTGATAGATTAAGCAGGCTCTTGTTCGATGAGTTCTTGTTCAAAAGGCTCTTGCTTGATAACCAAAGCATTACGCTCTAACTTAGCTTGATACAGGGCTTTATCCGCCATGCTATATAAACGCCCTTCTTCTATATGGCTTTTTGGCGCTAACACAAAGGTGCCGATTGAAAGGGTTAAAAATTCACTCACTAGATTTTGCTCGTGCTGAATATTAAGCGATTCTACCTGCTCTTTTAGCCAAAGCAGCTTCTGCTTGGTCGTTTCAATCGACGCTCCAATAAATAGCACAGCAAACTCTTCCCCTCCAATACGAAATGCGAAGCAGGTCTCATCGACGACAGAGAGAATCACACTCGACACTTTTCTTAAGGCCTCATCCCCTGCGGGGTGCCCATATAAATCATTAAATTTCTTAAAATAATCAATATCTAAAATGGCCAAACTTAAACAAGCTTGGTCCCTTTGGGCATGCTGATATTCTCGGCTTAAAATGGCATTAAAACCACGACGATTATAAAGTGACGTTAGCTCGTCAATAATCGCTAACTTTTGATTAGTCGTACTCACTAAGGTATTGGTGAAACTACTCACAGTATAATTTTTATCATAATTAGGCACTATGCTTGATTGCGCCCAACAAGACTTACCTTGGCGATTAATGTATTGAATTTCACCTCGCCATTCAGCCCCTGTTTTTAACACGGACAAGATAGAAGCGCTCAAAGCCTGTGAGCGTTTTGAATTATCAAAAAAATGACTATCTTGCCCTATTAATTCAGCTTTATTTTTATCTAAGAATCGACATAAAGCATTGCTGACATTAAGAATAATGCCGTTTTTGTCTAAACTCGCTAACATGATATTTTGATCGATCAAATGGTCTTTAGCTTGATCCGCTTGCTCTAATTTGGCCACCTTTCGAATAATGCTCATGGCTAGCAAAATGATGAAAAAGGTCGATAAGAAGGACAAGACATAGTTCATCCACAGCGCGTTTTTTTGCTCCTTTAAAAAGTCTTGCTGAAAGCCTTCTGCCTTATGATTCGCAAAGTCACTCAAGATTTGCACCTTAGCCATTAATTGATCCAAATAAACGTCCTGCTTACCTTTCATTAGCGCAAGTGCCTGGGCCTGTTTACCTTGCTGGCTTAAGCGAATGATCTCATTGCGTATCGGTTGCCACTGAATCACTAAACGATAGCTTTCGTTAATGGTTTGCTTCTCGCCCAAATAGAGATCTGACACTAGATCAAAACTCTGTAAGACCTTAGTTTCATGACTTTTTAGTTTAACCAAAGCCGTGTCTTGTTCGGCCTGTGTTTGCGCAAAAACGTCATCCTTTAGATAGGTTTGCATAGAGACCAGATTGAATTTAATTTCTTGCCCCATGTTGGACACTTTATAAGGGTGGGCATACAACTGATTCATCGTATTCGCCATCCGAGTCAACAGAATTTTTGAAACTATGCCTAACATAGCGATCATGATCACAATTAACGTGAAAGCAATTAATAGGGCGCGCTGTCGATTTTTAATTCTCAACTCCATTCTGCTTAGTTCTGCCTCATGCATTATTAAGAAACAACGCGGCCAATATGGGGGGATTTCGAGGACTAGTTCAAAACGCTGATTCTACATGGTTAGTATTTGAGCAGTGTGGACTTTTTATATGATGAATTGTTAAGAATTAAGCACTTAAACGATTTAAGTGTTACATCATGTATATTTATGATCCGACTCGGTAATTTTTTGACAAAAAGCACACACGCCACAAAGGTAAGATAAATCAGGCTTATCTTAAGCCTGATTACCTCAAGACAGACACTGGATCAAACCATTCCAAAAGCTTAGTCTGGCTTGAGGTTCACCCGCCTAATGCAGCAAATAAAAAAGGCGAATAAATTGCTTATTCGCCTTCAACAAGCGACGTTTTGTAAATAACGCCGTTCCATTAATTATGATTGATTAAGACTCTCTGAATTAGCCTGCCAATTTGCCAGATGCTCTTTAATCGATAGGAGTTGAACATCAAAAATTTCTTCTATTTTTAGCAGGTTAACCTGCATCTCATCAGTGCGCATTTTTGCAAGAGAGGAGTACAAATCGGTTAACGCAAATGCAGCACCAGGGCTCCCTATTGCATCACCCACCCTTTGTCCGAAATCCGCTGGAGACAAAGGGGAAAAGGTAACGGACTTACCTACCCAAGGCTCTAATTCTCTGGCCAACATCTCTCCTGTTAGCGCCCCTTTACTCCCTATTTCATAGGCATTACCCGCCAAATCTGGACGAGTTAAGGCCGCCACCGCAACCAAGGCTTGATCATAATGAGAGGTCCATTGAATTTGTGTGTTCGCATCCAGTGGTGGGTAATCCAAAATCCCTTGTGAATGTAATTTCGGAACTATCATCTCAGACTGCAAATTTTCCAAATAAATACTTGGCTGTAAAACAATCGATGCTATTCCCGAATTCATGATCGCCTGCATGCCACCTGTGCTTGCTTCTATCATCATAGATTCAGGGTAACGATTTCCTGAAGGGCCACTGGTGGTGTAAACCAATAGCGGCAAGGCCGCACGCTTTGCTCCAATCATAAAGTTCGTTAGCCAAGTTTGTGCATCATCAGGACCCACTGGCATAGGCAGATGCAAAAAGGCAGCATCAACACCTTCTAAGGCTTGAGTAATCGCCTCCACATCATCCAGTGTTGCACTAAATGCCTCTGCTTCTGGGTGCCTGTCAGCAATTTTGTTCAGATCACGGGCCACGGCTCTCACTGTCAAACCCTTAGCCAATGCCGCACTAACAACCGGCGAACCTTGCGCCCCTGTGGAACCAAAAATGGCAACTGTTTTTTTCATGTTAATCTCACCTTTTATTAGTTAAAACACAGGCTCAAGTACAGAGATTAGCCTGCTAAAGTGTTAAAGTAACAGGCGAAAAACAGCCATTCTAGACGCAAAAATGTGCGTAACTTACACCCATGTAAGTGCTTAATAAGGTAAAAAGATGACGAAAGCCGACCCAGTGAATAACGAAGAAACCTGCCCCGTAGCACTAACAGTCGGCCTATTAAGTGGCAAGTGGAAGCTAACCATACTGTATCAATTACTATCAGGCCCTAAACGCTACTCTGAACTACAGCGCTTACTGCCAGACGCCTCAGACAGAATGCTGACCCGTTCCCTACAAGAGCTCAAAGACGATCAACTCATCAGTCGCACCGCCTTTGCCGAAGTCCCAGTCAGGGTCGAGTACGAACTGACCGAAGACGGCCAAGCACTCGTCCCCATCTTTGATGCTATGCAAACATGGGGATCAAAAAGAGTGTAGGGAAAGGAAATAATAAAGAGTGAGGCGATTAGAAAGGCTATTCGCCTCACTAAATGAGGCGATTAAATTATAGGTTTAACTTGTAGCGCGTACTACGCCCGCCCGCGCCTGTTTTCACCAAGCAACCTAACTCAATTAAATGAGCCAAATGTCGAGTCGCCGTTGCGCGGCTTACCTTAGCAACCTTCTGATATTGGCCGCTATTTATTCCCAGTTCAAAGTCACCATCTAAGAGTCTATTAAGCACCTTACTTTGCTCCTTACTTAGCTGAGTTTGATCAAAGCTTTGCCAGTATCGAGTTTTAGACAGTGTCTGCTCTATATCTGCTAGGGTGTTAAGCAAGCTTTGATTCAAAGTTTTTAAAAACCAAACTAGCCAATCCGTGATATCAAGCTGTCCCTTCTGAACGCTTTCAAGCACATCATAATAAGACTGCCGATTTTCCAGAATGCTCACTGACATAGCATAAAGACGAATAGATTGGCTTTCCCCTTGTGCCAATGCAAGATCCGTTAACAGGCGTGTTAAACGTCCATTACCATCATCCATAGGATGCAAAGTAACAAACCAAAGGTGAGTAATGCCCGCCCGTAATACAGGGTCTAGAGACTCATCTAATAGGGACTGATTAAACCAATCTATAAAGAATGTAAGATCGGCCTCTAACCTTTCTCTTCCTGGCGCTTCAAAATGTAAAGTAGGCCTATCTATCCGACCCCTTTTTTGATAAGAAATGACCTGCATGGGCGATTCACCGCGCAATTGACCAACAAGGATGTCATTACTCAAATAGCTTTGGCCAGCATCACCAGAAAACAACAATCTATGCCAATGTAAGATACGGTTTAAACTTAGTGGCGCTTTAAGGGATTCAGTGGAAGAAGGCAGAGCATCTAACATCAAGTCAGCCAAACTATCCGATTGTTCAGATCGAGCATAAGGCTCACTCTCAGAAACACCTAATTTATTAGCGAGAGAAGATCGTACAGAAAAGGCATTTAACTTCTCCCCTTCTATCGCACTGGAATGAATGATATTGGCAAGCAAGGTATCTAAAGTGGTATTCAGGGCTTCATCTTTTGATTGATGGCTCATACGACCCAACAACAAGCCCTGATTAAAATGCACCTCACGCAACAAAGGCGCGAGCACATCAGATTGCCAAATGAAGTTAGGCCAATCCGCTTCTTGCCAAATCCACATACAACACCTCAAATGAGTCGAATAACAAACCTATTCTACTCACCATATGAGGCGATTAGCAAGATTGTTTGCCTCAATAAATGAGGCGAATAGAGAGATTAATTGCCTCATTTAGTACAGAAAAATGACATAAACCATATCAAATCAAACCTTTATGCGACTCAAAAAGAGTGGTTCAATAAGCTAGAATTAAATATCACAAGGAAGACTTTTTGCCCATGATAGCTTGGTTGCTCATTTCAATATTTGCTTTTCTACCTGTTTTACTAGGATTCTATTGTCATCATAAAAAATCGATTTCAAAATTCTTTTTCAATCAAGTAATAATTGAAAGAAAGCCAAGGAGAATTATATTTTTAAGATCTGAAAAAAATAAATTTAATATTATATTCTTTATATCAATAGCACTTCTTTTATTTTACAGTATCAACTTATTTTTTAATTTTTATTTTGAGTATAAAAAACAATATTATATATTGTTTTTTATTATATCATTAGCTTTGATTATTTATGCTTTTAGCTCAGAGCTTGCCTATATTTTAAGTAATAAAATTTATACTTTTTCTTTTAGTATTATTACTATTTTTTCAACACCAATTTTATACTTATATTTTAATAGTCAGTTTGCTTTTGAAATAGCAATTAGAACTAAAGAAAGCCCAACTCTATTTCCATACGCTATTAACATTGCTACATTTCTAATGGTTACATCAGTAATAGTTTCAATAACAACCATTATTGTAATTTTAGTTATATTTTATAATTTTTTGAAGCATATTTTTACAGATTCATATAAAACTTTAATTAAAGGCTTCTGTATGTTCTCATTTATATTTAATTATATTTTTTTCTCAGAAATATTTTTAAAATATTTAGAACTTAATGGATTAGAAAAAATACTAAAAGATACATCATTCATAGCAGTAGAAGAGCGCTGCGGATTTAATAATGAGAAAAATACTTGGCTTTCATACTTAGGCGGCGGAAACATCTCTGTTTTAACATTAGATGAGAGTGGTAACTATCACTTTAAGTCACGCCCTTGTGAACCGAAAGGGAGTTCAAGTGAATCAAAAAAGTAGGTTACCCTAACTTGCAAGCCTGGTATGATTGCAGGCTTTAAAGTTATGTGATTGTTGTACAAATGAAAGCTAGTGAAGTATTGGTGATAGATTTGTTCGCAGGCCCTGGTGGCTTAGGTGAAGGAATCTCTTCTTATGTTGGTGATAATGGATTAAAACCTTTTCAAATTGGCGTCTCAGTTGAGAAGGAACCTTCTGCCCATAGAACACTAACTACCCGCGCTTTCTTTCGCAAAATTGCCGATAACCCTGACTCATGTAATGATTACTATGATTATGTGAAAGGACATATAACTCGCGATCAGCTTTTCGAATTACACCCTAAAGAATCACAAGCGGCTATTGAAGAAACCTTAAATGGCCCGAAAGCTTTAGGGGTAGATAATGAGCTTATTCACGAGCGTATCAGAACATTAACTTCCAGCCACAAAGGCCCTACGGTTGTTATCGGCGGGCCGCCTTGCCAAGCCTATTCTCTTGCTGGCCGCTCACGTAATGCGGGCAACAAAGAATATAAAGCAGAAGAAGATCACAGACACTTCTTGTACAAGGAATACCTTCAAGTTCTTTCTATTGCGAAACCCGACATTTTTGTCATGGAAAATGTACGCGGAATCTTGTCTGCCAAACTGGATGGGAAGCTCATGTTCCCAGAGATATTAGAAGACTTACAACAGCCTGGTAAGGTGACAAAAACAGAAGGTGTATTGGGCTATCGAATATATTCATTAGTTACCGAAGCAGAAGACTCACATAACCCTACCTATAAAAAGCCAGCTGACTTTCTTATAAAGTCCGAAGATTACGGTATTCCTCAAGCGAGGCACAGAGTCATATTACTTGGTGTTCGAGAAGACTTAAAACAAGTACCAGGCACATTAAAAGCACCAGAAAAAGCAGCAGTCACAGTTAAAGAAACCCTTGATGATTTACCGCCTTTAAGAAGTGGTTTCTCAAAACAGAAAGATAATGGTCAAGACTGGACACATGCGGTTAGCTCTCACGCAAAACAACTAAAGAAAATCTTCTCACGATCTTTTAAAGATAAGGTTAACCAATTAGACCTCGAACCTATTACAAAGCTTGAACGCAAATCAATAGAGCACAAAGACGTTCAGAACTCAGCTTTACAAGAGCCATTAAGAAGCTGGTTATTAGATGAAAAGCTAAATTATGTGCTTAACCACGAAACCCGCGGGCACATGAAAGATGACTTACTAAGATATGCATTTTGTGCCGCCTACTCACAACTCAATAATGGCATATCCCCTAAATCGAGAGATTTCCCTTCAGAGTTAGCGCCTAAACACGCTAACTGGAAAACAGGAAAGCATGCGGATAGGTTCAGAGTGCAATCAGCCGATAAACCAGCAACCACTGTCACCAGTCATATATCAAAGGATGGTCACTACTTCGTCCATTACGACCCCAAGCAGTGCCGCAGCCTCACAGTCCGTGAAGCAGCAAGACTACAGACCTTTCCCGACAACTACTTCTTTGAAGGAAATAGGACTCAACAATACGTACAGGTAGGAAATGCTGTGCCACCGTTCTTGGCACAGCAGATAGCAAAGGTTTTATTCGAGCAATTTGAAGTCTATTAGCGAACTAAATACACTTTCTTTCATTGAAGTCTCTAATGTAAACACCATGATCCATAAGGGGAGTTTTGACATCAGTCAACCTACCATTTAATTCTATAGAAACACTCCCCGCACAACTGTGATTTTGTGGACTCCCCTTGCTGGGATACGTTGCTATTAGGTGATTATTTGATAGACGATTTTCCTGTGGACAACAGCCTTTAGACATCTGTGTACAGGCAAAATAGATATTACAATTAGCCTTCTTAGCACCTTCAATAATTTCTTTTCTAGGGTTGTCGTGTTTAAACCTAGAGTTAGAGAAAATAATAAGTTCAGGATCTACTAATTCACATAGTTCATGTGAAAAGTCATATGGATCACCATGCCCAGGCATACCACCGTGATGAGGAAATATTAAAATTTTTGCGTCGAGGCATTGACTTTCACTCTTCAAAAACTCTAAAGACCTCGCATCCATATCACCAGGTATTAAAGCGATACTTTCATTCTGATGTAATAATCTAAGAACTACTGACATAGAGTTTGCATTTAAAACTTCACCATTTAGACCTATCGATCCGGGGCCTGTCAAACAGTCAACTGGAGATGGAGACAAAATTTCTAACTCATAATGATTATAAATAATATTATCATCATCTCTTGATATAGAAGGCTTGAGCTTGGTTTTATACGTTTTCCTAGCTTCTGATATTGCACTTAACAGGTCATACCACTTTTCTG
Organism: Marinomonas sp. MED121; assembly: GCF_000153025.1. GTDB lineage: Bacteria > Pseudomonadota > Gammaproteobacteria > Pseudomonadales > Marinomonadaceae > Marinomonas. Next base: position 644,620 of record NZ_CH672431.1, on the reverse strand, counting down.
TATTCTTAATAGGGTCAGAATTTATATGTATACGCACAATAGAAATAGTCTCACTCATTAATAATGAAATTGCTCCGCCAATATGATCAGCATCAGAGTGTGAAAGAATAAGATCATCTACTATGTATACTTTATTTTCGATCAGTATATCTAAGAGATCTTTGCCTTGTGCAGCATCAATAATAGAAACTTCATCATCTGATTTAATAATCGTGCAATTACCATGACCTATATCTAGGGCAGTAAAATTAACAGAACTCATTAATATCTACTCCCTCTAAAGATGGAAGCACATGAGTATCTGTAATAAATATTTCTTTTGAGTCATTTGCCCCTATATTTACAAATGCAGATATTCGAGTGATATCTTTTTTCTGCAGTAATAGTGTATCCCTTACTTGTGCAGGTATCATGTCAATGGGAAACCTAATTTTAGTGTCAGATTTCCAGTTAGTTACAACACCTTCTACTACTCCAGAAACAATTGAATCTTGTAGATTATAAATACGAATAAGAGCTCTATGAGATTTACGGTCCGGCCTAGGGCCTAACTCGATTTCATTCTTAGAAAGAGTAAGAAGATCACTGATTAAATCATCATTATGATCATCTCCCCGGCCTATTACTGAAGGTAATCTGTCACGAAACTTTCGAATTGTTGTATCTGCATCTTCATCTAAAAATTGTGTAATTAAAATAGTAGGCATTTTTTGATCATATAAATCAGCTAATAAATCAGCACCATAAAAGCTTGCAAGCTTTAGTGGAGATAAACGATGATCTGAAATAACCCCATAAACATCATTTTTATATATCTCATCCATAAGCCGTGCTTTATCATTACCGAAAGCACCAGTAATTAAAACAGGCTCAAAACCTGCATCTTCAACTTTAAACTTCATGGTGAGACGTGATTCTTTATCATCATCAATAATTGCAATTTTTCTCATAATGCTACGAACTCAAAATAAAAGGTGGCACCACCAAGACTACCTTTGGCATCGAGGCGACAACTCCCTCCTAAGTCAGATACTGAGTCTCTAACAATAGTTAGGCCAAACCCTGTACCATCCTCAACTGTTGTTACTCCAGGCAACCAAATATCTTCGGTACTTATTTCCGTTATGCCTGGTCCATTATCACTTATTCTGATAAGTAAATTTTGTGAGCTTTGTTTAACTAAAATTTCAATTTTTCGGGTGTCTACATCAAACCCATCACTTCTAAAAGCCTTCATTGAGTTTGTAAGACAGTTAGTAATAATCGCTTCTAAAATACATAACGAGCCATTTAATTTTGGTTTAGTAGAGTTATCATAAATAAATTCAACCTCAATTAACTCACGATTTAACAGTGGTTTAAAGTGAATAAGTAAATTCTCAATAGCTGAGTTGATATCAATAACACCATCTCGACGTTTATTTCTTTTGAGTAAATTTAATTGTAATTCTGCAAAGTGACTCAAACGGTCTAAATAACTTAAAATATTATTTGTACGCTCTTTATATCTACTGTAAATAGATGGCTCGCAGTTAATTTTAACTAGTTTTTCAGCACTATTTAGCGAGTGTGGTATCTCTGAAATAGGCTTAGATACTTCATGTGAAAAAACAGCAGTAGTTGTTCCTGCTGTAGCTAAAGATCGATATAATTTAAGGTCTTCTTTAAGATGCTTTGTTTGTTTTTCAGCAGCGAGGCTGGCAGCTTTAACAGCAGCTTTTAATTTTTTCTGAGAAGTAACACTTTCTACGCTTTGAATAACTTTTTTAAGAGCAAGATTCTTATCTTTAACTTCTTTCTCATCTTTATCTTTTTGAGCATTTCGTTTTTGTGTTGCTAACTGATTCCTTTTATTAGCATACCAATTTAAAGAGTCTATAATAAATCTCTTTAGCTCATGAAAAGTATCATCCTCGATAAAACCTACACGGTCAGTTTTTTGCTGAAGAACTTTATCCTTATCTAATATATTGACTCGCCCTATAGATGTGTTGGTTGAAGGCCGAATGGAAGGATTGTTTACACGAGCTAAGTTCATATCTAACCAATCAGACCCCTCATCACCGTATGGGTGTACTCTAAATTCATTATGATATATATGAACCCCTCCAACTGATTTTAACCAATTAGAAACTTGGGTTTTATTAATATTTCGAGTAGCAAATGTCGAGTTATCTAATTGAAAAATAGAGATTTCAAAATCTGAACTAGGTGCGTTATAAATTGGAGAATTTTGTGAGCTTTTTTTAGAAAACCACTCGTCACTATTAGTTCTCCATATTACATCTCGCTTCCAATCTAAAACTTGAGCTGTTGCCATACCATTTGAATCCAGTTTTGCTTTTAAAACAAATTCAGCTTCGTTTAAATAGCCTGTTCTAACTAGTTTTTCTAATTCAGGATAATCATTACAAACAAAATTAAGCTTAAAGTCATTCACTTCATCAAAGGGGTTTGATAAAAGCATCAAGCTTCGTGCTAAACGTTCAGCTTCAGGTTTGGTAATTTTTTTATTTAGATTTAATATTTCAACCTTTGTGCCTGCATGACTATCTGGGGTCAAAACAGACGAAGTGATCTCTATAGCTACTTCATCTACTGTGGATGTTTTGTTAAATAATGACCATTCTAGTTGAGTTTGATACTCCTTATCAGAATGCACTAAACTTTCTGGTAATCTTGGCCTAGATGTTAATATAGTATTTTTGCCCATTCTTAACGCAGCCAGCCTACCTAAACCTTTATCCCCAACCTGTATACGGCCTTTATTTGTTACACCACTTTCTCTTTTTGAAGAATGGCCTAAAACAAGCCAAGATTTTGAAATAACATCCTCGTCCATTCCACATCCATCGTCTTCTATGACAATTGAACCTCCAGGGTGATTAATATTATTTAATGTTACAGTACAGTTTTGCGCATCAGCATCGTAAGCATTTCTTACAAGCTCAATAATACCTTGATCAAAGTTAGGAAGAAGCTCTTCACCAAGACGTGAGAGAATTGAAGGAGCGAATTTAAGAGTATGATGTGGTAATTTGTCTTCATCCATTTTGTAATACTTCTCCAAAACTGTAGGTACAACACATTAGTTATTATTACCACATAAACTACGAGAATTCCGTCTCAGATTAGTAATAAAGCAAGTATTTTAATTAATCAGAAAAAATCTTAACATTAAATATCAATAGCTTGCATGATTTTTAGCTTCCTAATAGCTTATTTAATTTCTTTAAAAAACGAGCTGAGCGAAGCGGAGACGAGGCGAAATTTCACGAAATAGCGGAGTTTATCGAGATAAATGAGCATATTGAGAAAAGGTTTAACAAAGTCTCAGCAAGTTCAGCCACTTTCCTAGAAAAGGTTCTGTTCTACAAGTTATGTAATCAACTGCTCATAGATACCCACTTGATTCATCTAAATTCCTTTTTACGCAGACTAAGTCGCTAATATCATACAGAAAATAGCAACTAATTAACTATTTCATACTCTCTGTTTTTATTAATACCTATACTCATGAAAAATGGTCTGAGCGCTACTTAGACGCGGCAAAGGTTTTCGAAATAGCGGAGTTTATCGTGATAAATGAGCATATTGAGAAAAGCTTTAACAAAGTATCAGTAAGCTCAGCCGTTTTCCCACACCAAACAATGATCAAAAACCAAGAAATATGGTACAATCCCTGTCCGATTTCTGATCGGGCTTGGCGCTTCGCGCCGCTATACTCTTATTTTTCCACTATTAGATCTTTATCAGAGACCCGAATGAATCAATCTCGCGGAAATCTTTTCATTCTTTCAGCCCCTTCTGGTGCTGGAAAATCAACCTTATATAAAGCGTTACTGGCTCAAGACGAGCAGGTACGTATTTCTGTTTCTCACACTACTCGTGCTGCGCGAACAGGTGAACAAGATGGCAGAGAATATTTCTTTATTGATGCTGATGACTTCTTAGATATGATTGCTGAAGATGCCTTTGTTGAGCACGCCCAAGTATTTGATAATTATTATGGTACTTCGAAAAAAGCGATCGCTGACATGCTTGATCAGGGTCTGGATGTAATTTTGGAAATCGATTGGCAAGGGGCGCGTCAAGTGCGCGAGCTGTACCCTGATGCTTTGAGTATTTTTATTCTGCCACCGTCAACGAAGGCGTTAGATGAACGTTTGCGTGGTCGTGGTACGGATACAAATGAGGTAATTGAGCGTCGTATGTCCAAAGCGGTGAGCGAAATGTCTCATTACGATGAGTATGATTTTGTCATCATAAACGATGATTTAGATGACGCCTTAGCGCAAATGCAGTCCGTTTTTACGGCAATGCGCTCAAGAAGACCGCTTATTGCACAAAAACATGCGGATCTTATCAATGATCTCTTGTCTTTGTGAGAAGCGGTTAAGTAGAATTAGAACATTCATGAATTAAATAGGTAGAGATTAAGATGGCTCGAGTTACTGTAGAAGATTGTTTAGAAAATGTTGATAACCGCTTTCAGTTGGTTATGGTTGCTGCAAAGCGTGCTCGCCAACTAGCTACTGGTGGTAAAGACGCTAAAGTTGCTATCGAAGACGACAAATTTACTGTTGTTGCTTTACGTGAAATTGCTGAAGACGTTATCAACGCCGGCAATGTTGATCTTCAAGACCAACAACCCATTCACGAGTTTTAATTTATGGTATCGCTCGTTTCAACTTTAGCTCACTGTTGAGGTGAGCGATGTATACCATAGAAGATTTAGCCTCCACCCTGATTCAGTACTTGTCCTATGAGCAAGTCGCTGACATTAAACGCGCTTATTATTACGCAGAACAAGCTCACGATGGTCAACGTCGTAAAAGTGGTGAACCTTATGTGATTCATCCTTTGGCTGTGGCGCAAATTTTAGCTGAGTTCCGCATGGATTGTGATGGCCTAGTGGCTGCACTATTGCATGATGTTATCGAAGATACCGGCATTAGCCGTGAAGCCTTAACGGAACAGTTTGGTGAAGGGGTTGCAGCGCTGGTAGACGGGGTCAGTAAATTGACCCATCTCGAGTTTAATAATCAGCTTGAGAAGCAGGCCCATAACTTCCAAAAAATGGCCATGGCCATGGCGGATGATATTCGTGTCATCTTGGTGAAGTTAGCCGACCGATTACACAATATGCGCACGCTGGATTCTATGCCAGCCCACAAAAAGCGTCGTATTGCCCGCGAGACCTTAGACATTTATGCACCAATAGCTAACCGCTTAGGTATGTATAATGTGCGCATCAATTTAGAGTCCCTTGCCTTCCAAGCTTATTATCCTATGCGTGCTCGCATGCTGAATCGGGCGATCAATAAGAAGTATGGTCAACGTATTAAGGATACTGAGAAGTTAGGGGATTATTTAAAGTCTGAATTGGCGGCTGATTATATTGAATCTGATATCAGTATTCGCGAAAAACACATCTATAGCATTTATCAGAAGATGCAGAAAAAACGCCGTTCTTTAGGCGAGATTATGGATGTGGTTGGTGTTCGTATTATCACCGACAAACATGATTCTTGTTACCGTATTCTCGGTGTTATCCACTCCTTGTTTAAGCCAGTAGAAGGTCGTTTTAAAGACTATATCGCTGTGCCAAAATCCAATGGTTATCAGTCTTTACATACCACTGTGGTGGGCACTAATGGCTTACCTATGGAAGTACAGATTCGTACTCAAGAGATGAATATGGTGGCGGATAATGGCATTGCAGCCCATTGGGCGTATAAGACCACCAGCGCAGGTGCGAGCAATAGCCATGATAGAGCAACAAAATGGGTGAAAAGCCTATTAGAAATTCAGCAAAAAGCCGGTAATGCGATTGAGTTTGTTGATAATGTTAAAAATGATCTTTTCCCCGATGAGGTCTATGTCTTTACCCCGAACGGCGAAATCATTGAGTTACCAACCGGCGCGACACCGGTCGACTTTGCTTACGGCGTTCATACAGAAATCGGCAATACCTGTATTTCCTGTCGTATTAACCGACGCTTGTCACCGCTCAGTACGCAATTAGAAAGTGGCCAGACGGTTGAAATTATTACCGCGAAAAAAGCCCAGCCTAACGTGGCTTGGCTCAGTTTTGCGATTACGGGTAAAGCACGAGCAAATATTCGTCATTATCTTAAAGACAAGCAGCGTGAAAATGCTATTTCCATCGGTACCCGCCTGCTTAATCGCTCTCTAAATACCTTCAAAACAAATATCGAACACCTCACCACAGACCAAATAGATCAAGTACTGGCTCATTATCAGCTTGAGTCCATGGATGACTTATTGGAATCTGTTGGTAAAGGCCGCCATGTGGGCTATTTGGTATCGCGTCAGCTATTCCCGCATTTTAATGAAGAAGAGCTGATCTCACCTAAGTCCTTTAAGGTGAATGGATCAGAAGGCATGCTACTGTCATACGCTAAGTGCTGCTCTCCTATTCCGGGTGATCCCATTGTTGGCTTTGTGCAAGTTGAGAAAGGCATCATTATCCACCATCAAAACTGCCCAAATATTCAAGACCACCTCACCCAGCCTGAGCGATACATTCATATGGCATGGGGTAAGGAAATTGAAGAAGACCTTAATATCAGTTTGATTGTCAGCTATGTAAACGAACGTGGTGCTGTGGCTAAAATCGCCAGCTCCATCAGTGATACGGATTATCAGGTGTCTAACCTAGATATCATTGAAAGAGGCAGAATCAGTCGCTTACGCTTAAACATTACCATTTCAAGTCGGGTAGGATTAGCTGATGTGATGCGTCGTATTAAGGCGGTTCGCTGTGTTGAGAAAGTCACACGCGAGACCATAGTTTCACGCTAGCGGGTTAGCTCTCGCTCAGCATATATCTGCATTTAACGATAAAAAAAGCCTCTTAGAAGGCGATAACAAAATGAGGAATTAGAGATGTCCAAGCAAGTGATTCATACAGACCAAGCTCCACAAGCAATCGGCCCTTATTCTCAAGCGGTACGTGCTGGCAATACGGTTTACCTTTCTGGTCAAATTCCACTCGTACCAGAAACGATGGAAATCATTAGTGAAGACGTATCTGAGCAAACCACTCAGGTATTCAAAAACCTTCAAGCTGTATGCGAAGCAGCTGGCGGCTCTCTACAAGATATCGTAAAACTGAACATCTTTATGCCTGACCTTGGCAACTTCAATGCGGTTAACGAAGTGATGATGCAGTTCTTTAGCATCCCTTACCCAGCACGTGCTGCGGTTGGTGTGCGTGCATTACCGAAGAATGTAAAAGTGGAAATTGAAGGTGTGATGGTACTAGAAGACTAATCTTCTTTATCTTCAGATCTAAAAAAGCCGATGCTATGCCAGCATCGGCTTTTTTTATGACACGCCTTAGCAAACTTATCCCTTGAGATAGCCTTTCAGTAAAGCTTGATAGCCTTGCACATAACTTGGATAGATAAACTGATAACCGAGATTTTGCAATGCTTGGGAACTAAGCTGCTTGCCTTTGTTAGGTATCATATCCGCCAAGCTCAGTTCACTCGTCAGTGTTTGTTTGACACCCATTTGCGCCGCAATCCAATTGACCAGTTCCCATTGACTAACCGGGGCGTTATCCGTGCCTATGTATAGTGGCTCTAAACGCGTGCCGGCAAAATAGGCTTGGGCCATAAAGACTAAGCTTTCGACACAGTCATCTCGATGAATGCGGTTAGTCCATTGATTGGGAGCACTAAAGCCTTGGCCTTGAGCGATTTTATCTAAAGTGCGATTTCGCCCTGGCCCATATATACCTGAGAAGCGAACCACTGTGTGCTCCAGCTGCCCCTCTAACCAGACCTTTTCCGCTTGTCGCAATACCTTGGCTGTCTCTGAGCTAGGCATAGCTGGGGTCGATTCTTGCAAACCTATGGCGCCATCTTGTTCAGCACCATAAACGCTGGTACTTGAAACAAAAAAGACATGGGGTCCATCTTGAGTCGCAAGCTTTTGATAAACCTCATACAGCCGCTGACTTGTCGCTAAATACGCAGCGTCATAGGCCGCCGCCGTACGATCTTGAGGTGTCATTATAAGGTAAACAATATCGACTTTAGGGAAAGACGCCTCGGGTAATTCACAGATATCTCCCACAATCCCCTGCACTCCGTCAGGAAATTGATTCTGAGAACGGCGAATAGCATGCACTTGGTGCCCTTGTTCAACCAAATTTGAAGCTATACCACTGCCTAAATCACCACAACCTGCAATTAATATACTTGCCATAATTAGAATCCAAGTCACAAATAAACTGATCTAAATATTATACTTTATCAAAAATTACTTTATCATAGTTATTAACAATCGATTCTATTTTATAGGCAAAATTTATGACGCTCACCGAACTTAAATACATTGTGATGCTAGCCAAAGAACAACATTTTGGTCGTGCAGCGGATGCCTGTCATGTGTCTCAACCCACCTTAAGTGTGGCAGTTAAGAAATTAGAAGAAGAGCTTGGGGCCGCAATTTTTGAGCGCTCTAAAAGTGCGGTCTATATCACCCCACTCGGTCAACAAATCGTGGATCAAGCAGAGCGTGTGATGGAGCAAGCGAATGTTATTAAAGAATTGGCGTCATCGGGCCAGAACCAATTAAAAGGCCCCATTAAAGTTGGCGCTATCTATACCATAGCTCCTTATCTTTTCCCTCATATGATTCCCTTCTTGCATCAGCATACCCAAGGCATGCCATTAATTATTGAAGAGAACTTAACTGAAAATCTCAGACCAAAACTGAGAAATGGTGAGCTTGATGCCATTATCGTCGCACTCCCTTTTAGAGAGCCGGATGTGGTGACTCAGCCAATTTATGAAGAAGAGTTTGTGGTGCTCATGCCAAAGGGCCATAACTGGACCAAGTTGACCCATATTGAAACGTCTCAGTTAAGTACAGATAACTTGCTGATATTAGGTAAGGGACATTGTTTCAGTGATCAGGTGACAGAGGCCTGCCCGATTCTTAATGAAGATGAGTATGATACTGCCCGAACGATCGTCAATGGCAGTTCGCTGGAGACCATACGTTATATGGTGTCATCTGGTTTAGGCGTCACCGTATTACCAAAATCCGCTGCCACTAATATTAACTCTGACTTGCTAGAGATTCGCCCTTTTGCTCATCCAGCGCCCAAAAGAACTGTGGCGTTAGCCTGGCGTGCAAGTTTTCCAAGGCCACAAGCTATTGATGCCTTGAGCCAATCAATTCGCGATGCTTATCAGCATTTTCCGGTTTAGTCAGAAGCAATTAGGCATAGGTTAATTCGCTACCTTAAGGAGCCCCATGGATTCGCTTGAATGTGTTGCAGTTACTGAGCTTAAAGGTGTCGGTGCGGCATTGGCTGAAAAATTACAAAAACTGCATATCGAAACCTTGCAGGATTTAATTTTTCATCTGCCTATACGTTATCAAGATAGAACCCGGGTGCTCCCTATTGGCCAACTAAAATTTGGCGATGAAATTGTGGTTGAAGGTAAGGTGATAAGCTGCGAAGTACAAATGGGAAAACGCCGTAGCTTGGTCTGTCGTATCCGTGATGATTCAGGCTCCCTGTGTCTGCGCTTTTTCCATTTTAATGCCAGCCAAAAGAAACAATTTGAATCAGGCAAAGCAATTCGATGTTTTGGTGAAGTCAGGCGCGGTAGTACTGGCTTAGAAATGTTCCATCCTGAATACCAACTTGTCAGTGATGACTGGCAGGCAGGAGACGACAGACTCACGCCAATTTACCCTTTAACAGAGGGTATCACTCAAAACAAAATTCGCCTTCTTTGCGAGCAGGCTTTAGAGCACCTCTCTCCTTATAACTTACAAGAATGGTTGCCCGAGACGGTACGACAGGAGTTTCAACTTCCTGCCCTTTATGATGCGGTAAAATACCTTCACCAACCGCCTACTGATGCCAATATAGAAGAGCTAAAATCAGGCTCGCATCCCACCCAATATCGTTTATCATTTGAAGAATTATTAGCCCATCAATTAAGCTTGATAGGCAAAAAGTTTAAAGCCAAAGAAGACCTGTCAATTAGCTTAAATGAGCCGGGTGAGGTTTTAACTAAGTTACTAAAAAACCTACCTTTTTCGCCAACTAACGCACAAAACCGTGTGGTGGGTGAAATTCTTGAAGATCTTAAAAAAGGTCACCCTATGCTGCGTCTTATTCAAGGCGATGTAGGCTCAGGAAAAACCTTGGTTGCTGCAATGACAGCCTCTGTATTTGTGGCGCAAAATTTACAAGTGGCAGTCATGGCGCCGACGGAGATTTTGGCAGAGCAACACCTGATTAATTTCAGCCAATGGTTTGAGCCCCTAGGCATAGAAGTCGCTTGGATGGTGGGCAAGTTAAAAGGCAAACAAAGAGAGCAAGAACTGGCCAAAATTGCTTCCGGCGATGCCAAGATAGTGGTCGGTACCCATGCCTTGTTTCAAGACAGTGTGGAATTTCATAATTTATCTCTGGCCATTATCGATGAACAGCACAGATTTGGAGTGCACCAAAGGATGGCACTGCGAGAAAAAGGCATGAATGGGCAACTACAGCCTCATCAGTTAATTATGACTGCGACACCCATTCCTCGAACATTAGCCATGTCAGCTTATGCCGATCTAGACTGCTCGATTATTGATGAACTACCTCCCGGGCGAACCCCTGTTACAACCATTGTGGTCTCAGATCAAAGGCGTGATGAAGTTATTTCTCGCGTCCAAGCCGCTTGCCAGGAAGGTCAACAAGCTTATTGGGTTTGTACCCTAATCGAAGAATCCGATGCTTTACAGTGTCAGGCAGCCGAAGATACTGCCACCATGCTAAGTGAACAACTACAAGGCTTAGCCATTGGTTTGGTACATGGGCGCTTAAAAGCGCAAGAAAAAGCCGACATTATGGCGCGCTTTAAAGCAGGAGAGTTGCAGCTCTTAGTAGCAACCACTGTGATTGAAGTGGGTGTTGATGTGCCCAATGCCAGTTTAATGGTGATTGAAAACCCAGAACGCTTAGGCTTGGCGCAATTGCACCAATTACGCGGCCGTGTAGGACGAGGCTCTGCTGCGAGTCATTGTGTGCTGCTTTATAAAACACCACTAGGACAACAAGGTAAAGCAAGACTATCTACCATGAGGGAAACGTCAGATGGTTTTAAAATAGCAGAAAAAGATTTGGAACTCAGAGGTCCAGGGGAATTATTAGGCGCTCGGCAAACTGGATTAATGGAATTTAAAGTAGCTGATTTACAACGAGATAAGGGCTTACTTGACCAAGTACAAGCAACTGCTCAGCGGCTTTATCATCATCACCCGGAAGCCATTTCGCCTTTGTTACAAAGGTGGCTACCGAATATTGATCATTACCTAAATGTTTAAAACATTAAGCGTTTAGGCAATGTTCACCACTGTGGTGTTTTTCACTTCTTCCATTGCCACATAAGTTCGAGACTCACGTACATGAGGAAGTGTCAGCAAGGTTTCACCTAAAAGTTGACGATAGGCATCCATATCAGGCACACGAGCTTTAAGCAGGTATTCAAAATCACCGGCAATCAAGTGACACTCTAAAATTTCTGGAATATTTGCAATGGATGCTTTGAACTCATTAAAGCCTTCTGGTGATGTCGCTTTAAGACGAATTTCGACAAACACTAGCAAGCCAGCTTCCACTTTACGTGGATCAACCAGTGCACAGTAGCCTGTGATATAACCATTACGTTCTAAACGACGCACCCTTTCTAAACAAGGCGTTGCACTTAAACCAACTCGACTAGCTAACTCCACATTAGATAATCTACCGTTTACTTGTAACTCTCTTAATATTTTTCGATCTAACCTATCTAAAGGTTTAGGCGAATTATCCATCGCGGTTGAATCTCCCCATTCAAACAAGGTCTTACGCTAGTCTAGCATGTGCTCAGCGAACAACAAAAATTACAAAACTCTGTATTTTTTGATCTTATCTTCAGTTTTTGAGCGTCTATATTTCACTGTTAAGGCAACAAAGTAAAACAATAACATTTTCAGGGCTGACAAGTTGGCTCAAAACAGACAATTATTCTGTGCAAAAAGACATTTATAGAAGATTCGACGAACCAAAATGGTGCTTTTTTAAAATTTTGGGCTTAACTTAAACCTTACTAGTAGAAAGGACTTTTTCTGAATTTAAATTCAGTTTATTTATCAGATAAGTATCAATCGATAAAGAAAAGCTATAAAAAAGAAGAATCTACTCAAAATGCAGGGGTATTTTGTTAGTTTTCTCTTGACTCAGTACCTTAAACAGTAATTCTATAGAGGCCAGCCAAATTCAATCAGAATATTCGGCTGTAATAATACAAAATAAAATAATAAGTTAATTTTGGCCTAAGAATTGCTTTTTAAGTTTTGAAGCTCACTAAAATAAGATGAGTTTAGATACACATTAAGTTCAATAATCTATGTCTAAAAATTACGACCAAACAAACGCCTGGGAGGCAAAATAAGATGAAATCTAACGTGGGTAAGTTAATTTCTACTGCAGCTGTTGCACTAACTGTAAGCGCTGGTGCAACTGCTGGTACGCTTGACGATGTAAAAGCAAAAGGCTTTATTCAATGTGGCGTAAGCCAAGGTGTTCCTGGTTTCTCAAATGCTGATTCAAACGGTAACTGGACTGGTATCGACGTAGATGCTTGTCGTGCAGCTGCTGCAGCCGTATTTGGTGATGCTCAAAAAGTTAAATTCACTCCGCTTTCTGCGAAAGAACGTTTCACAGCGCTACAATCAGGTGAAATCGACGTTCTATCCCGTAACACAACTTGGACTTACACTCGTGATACTTCTCTAGGTCTAGACTTTACTGCGGTAAACTTCTACGACGGTCAAGGCTTCATGGTTCGTAAAGATCTAGGTGTTGACTCTGCACTTGAACTTGACGGTGCAACAGTTTGTACTGAGCAAGGTACAACAACAGAATTAAACATGGCTGACTTCTTCCGTAAGCACCAACTAGAATACGTTCCAGTTGTTGTTCAAAAAGCAGACGAAGCTCTAGCTGCTTACGCTTCTGGTCGTTGTGATGTATTTACAACAGATAAATCAGGTCTTGCAGCTCATCGCTCTAAGCTAGCTGATTCAAGTGCACACGTTATTCTAGATGAAACAATCTCTAAAGAACCACTAGGTCCTGTTGTTCGTCACGGCGACAACCAGTGGAAAGATATTGTAACTTGGGCAATGTTTGTACAGGTTAACGCTGAAGAAATGGGTATTAGCTCTTCAAACGTAGCTAAGATCAAAGCAGAAACTAAAGATCCAGGTATCAGACGTCTTCTAGGTGCTGAAGGTGATATGGGTGCTCAACTAAGCCTTCCTGCTGACTGGGCTTACAATGTCATTGCTCAAGTAGGTAACTATGGTGAAGTTTTCGAGCGTAACGTTGGTCCATCTACTCCAGTAGGTCTACCACGTGGCATTAACAAACTATGGACTGAAGGTGGTGTAATGTACGCGCCACCAGTACGTTAATACCTACAAGCTACCTGCTTCGGGTATTTATTCAGCGACTCATTAACTGAGTCGCTGAATCTTTCCCCCCTTTCTTTACACATCTGACGAGCATTTCAATTGCCTGAACCAAGATGAGCGATAATACTACTTCAAGTAATAAAAGCCTTTTGAACGATGCTGGCACCCGCGCTATTATCTTTCAAGTTGTGCTTCTAGCAGTGGTTGTTTTCGTAAGCTATTACCTATTTAGTAACTTACAAGCCAACTTAGCTAACCAAGGTATTTCTACTGGTTTTGAATTTTTAAACCAACCAGCTGGATTTCCCGTTCTTATCCACCTTATTGAGTACACAGAGGCCGATACTTACGGACGCGCCTTTATAGTGGCTCTGATTAATACTATTGTTATTTCCTTAATGGGGATTATATTAGCCACTGTTATTGGTGTTGTGATGGGCTTGGCTCGTCTTTCTAATAACTGGTTGGTGGCACGTTTAGCAACAGTATATGTTGAAACTTTGCGTAATATTCCTTTATTGCTGCAAATGTTTTTCTGGTATTTTGCGGTGCTTGCAACCCTACCAATACCAAAAAACAGCATAATATTTGGTGACTTCTTCTTAAACAAACGTGGTATCTACTCTCCAAACCCTCTCTTCCAAGAAGGTTTTGGTTTTGTTATCGCGGGCTTTGTCATCTCAATTATTGCATCTATTGCACTTATTGTTTGGGCAAAAAGACGTCAGACGATCACGGGTCTTTGGTTCCCTGCTTACTGGGCGTCACTTGGTCTAATCGTCGTCATTACGTTTTTGGCCTTGGCTATATCTGGTTTCCCTATCGAGTTTGATCTTCCACAGAAAAGTCGCTTTAACGTGACAGGTGGTATGGTTCTTCCCCCAGAATTTGTCGCAGTTCTTGTCGCACTTTCTACCTACACTGGTGCCTTTATTGCTGAGATAGTGCGAGCAGGTATCTTGTCTGTAAACTGGGGACAAACTGAAGCCGCTCGTTCTTTAGGCCTTAAAGACAGTTTGACACAGCGCTTAATTGTTTTACCTCAAGCACTACGCGTTATTATTCCGCCGCTTACTAGCCAATTCCTAAACTTAGCGAAAAACTCATCACTTGGGGCTGCCATTGCATACCCAGAGTTAGTTGCTGTTGTTATGGGGACAACGCTAAACCAAACAGGTCAAGCGATTGAAAACATTGGGCTTTGTATGCTGGTTTACGGAACATTGAGTTTAACTATTTCGATATTTATGAACTGGTATAACAAAAAAATGTCATTAACGGAGCGCTAGGAGGAAGAATATGGCTATTAAATTTAATCCATCACCAAGCCTTCCACCACCAGTAAATTCTGTTGGTGCAGTGGCATGGGTACGTCATAACTTATTGTCGTCCCCTCTCAATATCTTTTTAACCTTATTCAGCTTTTACGTTTTGTACTTGCTTATTCCACCTGTCGTAGAATGGGGCCTTATTAACGCCACATTTGAAGGTGAATCTAAAGCAGCTTGTACAGCAGGTGGAGCATGCTGGGCTTTCATTGGTGTTTATTTTGAACAGTTTATGTATGGTCTGTATCCAGCTGATGAAACATGGCGAATCGATTTAGCCTTGATTCTCTTGGTTGTCTTGATTGCTATGTTTGCGATAAAAGCAGTTAATAAACTCTTTTTATCCATTGGTATCATTGCTGTTTACCCTGTTATTGCTTATTTCCTATTTGCTGGCGGTGTATTTGGACTGGAAATCGTTGAAACCTCTCTTTGGGGTGGACTATTTCTAACGACGCTTTTAGGTGTTGTCGGTATTGTGGCTTCTTTCCCGTTGGGAGTGCTTCTCGCATTAGGTCGTCAATCCAGCATGCCAATTGCTAAATCTGTTTGTATCGTCTTCATTGAAACGATTCGTGCAGTACCTTTAATCACTATCTTATTTATGGCGTCAGTAATGATTCCTTTATTCCTACCTGACGGTATGAACTTTAATAAGCTAATGCGTGTATTAATTGGTATCACCCTATTCTCAGCGGCTTACATGGCTGAGGTTATTCGTGGTGGTTTGCAAGCGATTCCTAAAGGTCAATATGAAGCCGCTGATGCTATGGGTCTAACATATTGGCAATCAATGGTTTTGGTAATCTTGCCACAAGCATTGAAGCTAGTTATTCCAGGTATCGTAAACACCTTCATCGGTTTATTTAAAGATACGACACTTGTTTATATTGTGGGTATGTTTGACCTGTTAGGCAGGATACAAGCAGCAACACACGATTCCAGCTGGTTAGGAACAACAATTGAAGGTTATGCTTTTGCTGGCTTTATTTATTGGGCAGCTTGCTTTGGCATGTCTCGCTACAGTATGAGAATTGAGCGTAAGTTAGAAACCGGACACAAGCGGAACTAGAATTTTTTTGAGGCCTTTCAAATGACAGAACAAAATATGGCACTCGCTCAGCTTGAGCCGGGCGAAAAAGCAATTATCGAATTTAAAGATGTAAACAAGTGGTACGGCGATTTCCACGTACTTAAAAATATCGATTTCAGTATCAAAAAAGGCGAGCGTATCGTGGTTTGTGGACCTTCAGGTTCAGGTAAATCAACTATGACTCGTTGCATCAACCGTCTTGAAGAGCACCAAAAGGGCTCTATCATTGTTGACGGCATTGAAATGAACGATAACTTGAAAAACATCGAAGCGATTCGTAAAGATGTGGGTATGGTGTTCCAGCACTTTAACCTTTTCCCTCACTTAACGATTTTGGAAAACCTGACTTTAGCTCCTATCTGGGTTCGTAAAATGCCTAAGAAAGAAGCAGAAGAAATGGCAATGCATTACCTTGAGCGTGTAAAAATTGCGAACCAGGCGAACAAGTTCCCAGGTCAGCTTTCTGGTGGTCAGCAACAGCGTGTTGCTATCGCCCGCGGTCTTTGCATGAAACCACGCATCATGCTGTTTGATGAGCCGACATCTGCGCTTGACCCTGAGATGATCAAGGAAGTACTAGATGTAATGATTCAGCTTGCTGATGAAGGTATGACAATGGTTTGTGTAACTCACGAGATGGGCTTTGCAAAAACCGTTGCTGACCGTGTTGTCTTCATGGATGCGGGTGAAATCGTGGAAGCGAATGAGCCTCATGAATTCTTCGATAACCCTCAGCATGACCGTACTCAATTGTTCTTAAGTCAAATTTTGAACCATTAATTAAGAAATTTGCGATCAATGCACAAAAAAGCCCCTGTTAGGGGCTTTTTTGTTTTTCGATATTTGTTAAATTGCTTGGGTATGCTTACTTAACGACTAAACTAGTATTTATGAACCATGATAATCTCGATACACTCCAAAGCTTAAAGGTAAAAGTTGTTCACTTACAGGATGCAACCGGTAAGGTTCAAGCGCTTTTTCCTTTTGACGCCATGCTAGATATTGCAGCGATTACTCGTATCAGTAAACGCCGCTTATCTCCGAGTAATACCTACAATATTGAAAGTGATGTCTTACTGAACACAGATAAGGTAATCACCTATATCGATCAAAGCCTACAAGAACAGGTTAATCTAACGATTAAAAAATCTGAGAACAGCAGTTTTCATCAAATTGAAGCAAAAGAAATCAGTAAGATTTTTGCTGGGATGCATTGTCAGTTTGGGCACTTTGCGATTGATAGAGACCTTTTAAATAAAGAGGTCGAGCATCATGGCAATGACGAACAGTCCTTGCAAAAAGCACTGGGACGCTTTCAATCTATACGTTTAAAGCAACGCCTTGAAGAGACCTTAGAACTCCCACCGTTACCCGCCTCATCTCAAAGAATCATTCGTTTATGTTCTGATGAAAACGCAGGCACAGACGAGTTATGTGAAGTCATAAGCCTTGATCCCAGCCTAGCCGCTCAAGTTGTCAGTTGGGCAAGCTCACCTTATTATGGCGCCCCAGGTGAAATCGAATCCGTTGAAGATGCCATTATTAGGGTGTTAGGCTTTGATATGGTAATGAATCTTGCCTTAGGCTTATCCATGGGTAAAGCGCTTACCATTCCTGAGAACGGGCCCCGACACTATGAAAGCTATTGGTTTCAGGCTGTTTCGTTTGCTTCACTAATGGAAGCCTTAGTGAAAAATATGCCTGCCAATAAACGCCCTAGATTAGGTCATGCTTACCTTGCCGGTTTACTGCATAATTTTGGTTTATTAGCCATAGGTGCCGTTCTACCACCGCACTTTAGTATTTTATCTCGTCATCTAGAGGTAAATGCCCACTTACCTACAAACCTAGTTGAAATGTTCTTATTGAAATTAAGCCGAGAACAAATCGGGGCTTGGCTATTACGTCACTGGGCCTTGCCTGATGGCATCTGCAATGGTATTCGCTACAGCAAAAATTTGGCCTATGAGGGAGAACATGCCATCATTGCCAAACTGTTAAGTGTTTGTCACAACCTATTTAATAATGAAGAGGTGACACCGGCGACCCAAGCGATAATTGGCTTGGATCAGGAGCAGCTAGATGCAATTTATCAAGAGCTCAAAAAGAATTCAGACAACATTAAATTAATGGCGTCTTTAATTAATAATGGTAATTAGGATAAAGTGAAGGCTGTTTTGTCTCTAACCCTTTAAGATTAAATTGAGCACCTAATACTCCTGCTTTTTCTCCGCTTTTTGGAACAATGACGTTATTTTGAAAGCAATTATTGATCAGCCAAACAAGAACCCTGTATTAAACTTTACTGCGACCAAACAGTTTGATTATGTCTGGTCTTCCATAAGTAATGCCCAAAGTAAAAATATTCCCGCTTTTATATGGCCTTGGCTTGCAGAACAAGGCTCTTTAACGGCCAAAGTTCAAACATTAGGTAAACTGACAGTTGATGTTATTTCAGATACTTGGGGCCCCACCACACAAAGAGAAAGGCAAAAACTCAAACTCAAGCCGAGAGAAGCTGCAAGGATACGTGAGGTCATTCTTAAAGTGGATGGCCAGGCAATTATTTATGCAAGATCCATTATTCCAGCAAGATCACTCAAAGGTCACTGGCGTTATTTGCCAAAATTAGGTAACCAACCCCTTGGAGGTTATCTTTATCGCTTTAAAGGCCTGACAAGGGGCGAAATAGAAGTATCTCAGCTACCACCAACCTTGTTTAAACATATTCAAGAAGCAACCTGGGCACGCCGTTCGGTTTTTTATCAATTCGGCCAAGGAATATTAGTCAATGAAGTCTTTTTCCCGTCGATTAGACCTTTGTTAAAGTTAAAGGATAAGAAATGAGTAGAATAAAAGCCTTTGCCGAACTTGCACGCTTGGACAAGCCTATTGGCACCCTTCTATTACTCTGGCCGACATTGTGGGCATTATGGTTAGCCGCTGACGGAATGCCTGACTGGCACTTACTCCTAATCTTTATTGCTGGTGTCTTTTCAATGCGCTCAGCCGGTTGTGTCATTAATGATTACGCTGACCGCAAAGTCGATGGCTCTGTTGAACGTACAAAAAATCGCCCTTTACCTTCAGGTAGAGTCAGTGAAAAAGAAGCCCTCTGTTTTTTTGCCTTTTTGTGTGTAATAAGCTTTATCTTGGTGTTATTCACCGACCTAAAAACCATACTTTTATCCTTTGTCGGTTTGTTTTTAGCCGCCTTATATCCTTTTATGAAGCGCTTTACCCATCTGCCTCAACTTTTTTTGGGGCTGGCATTTTCTTGGGCAATTCCCATGGCCTATGTGGCGCAAGGCGGTTCCTTAAGCGACATACAACTTTGGATGCTCTTTTTGGCGAATGTCTTTTGGACAATCGCTTATGATACTTATTACGCCATGGTTGATCGTAACGATGATTTAACAATTGGTATCAAGTCAACCGCCATCCTTTTTGCACAATATGACTTATTAATCATAGTGTTATTACAAGGTCTTGCCCTTTCACTCATCGTCTGGGTTGGTGTTATTGAAGGCTTGAGCGGATGGTTCCACCTCAGTTTATTAGTAGCAGGGGCGTTATTTATGCAGCAACTTTGGCAAGCAAGGCACAGGGATAGGGCAGCTTGTTTTAAGTCATTCTTAGACAATAACCGAGTAGGCTTTTGTGTCTTTGTTGGTTTTGCTGCAGGGTTTTTCGTACACTAAATTAAGTCATCTGTGACATTTTAACTAAACTGTCACAATTGATCGTTTTAATTAAACCGTTCCAGAGAAGAGGATATATCCTGTGACCGGTAAAAAAGTATTAATAATTGACGACGAATCATCAATTCGAGAAATGATAGCCATTGCTCTTGAGATGGCAGGTTATGAATACCTTGAAGCGGATAACAGCCGTACCGCTTACGAGATAATCGTAGATCATAGACCCGATTTAATCCTAGTAGATTGGATGATGCCTGGCGGTAGCGGCATAGAGCTCACTCGCCGACTTAAAAAAGAAGCGCTGACGGCAGAAATACCAGTGATTATGCTGACAGCAAAAAGTGAAGAAGACAATAAGATTCAAGGTCTTGAAGCAGGCGCAGATGATTATATCACCAAGCCTTTTTCACCCAGAGAACTTGTTGCTCGACTTAAAGCGGTATTAAGACGTGCGCACCCTCAAGGTGTCGATGAGCCCATTGAAGTTGATGGCCTTAAACTAGACCCTTTAAGCCAAAGAGTATCAATTGGCTCTAAGCCATTAGAGATGGGCCCGACCGAGTATCGTTTACTTAAGTTTCTTATCACTCACCAAGAAAGAGCGTATTCAAGAGCACAATTATTGGATCAGGTCTGGGGAGGTAATGTATATGTTGAAGAAAGAACTGTCGATGTACACATACGCCGTTTGCGCAAAGCGATCGGAGATAGCCATGATTATCTTATCCAAACCGTTAGAGGAACAGGTTATCGTTTTTCCAGTAAACGTTTGGCCTAGCCTATGAAGCGAATTTGGCAAGCTGCCCTAATCCGTTTGACCTTTGGCTTTGTCTTTTGCCTGTTCTTGGGCATGATTTTTGGCTATACCTTTACACTCTTATTTTTGTACACCTTAGGTCTGCTAGTTTGGCAGTTTTATGAGCTTTACCGCTTTCATCAATGGATTCGACGATCAGGACGATCATTACCACCAGACTCCACAGGAGTTTGGGGCGATGTTTTTGATACCGTAAGCCGTCTTCAAAAGAAACAAAAAAAGTCTAAAAAGCGGATGCAACAAGCATTGGCCCGTATTGAAGAGTCAACCTCGGCACTGAGTGATGGTGTCATCATGGCTGATAATACAGGACGTTTAGAATGGTGGAACAAATCAGCGGGTGATTTACTCGGGCTAGTTAAGCCAGTTGATCGAAGCCAGCCACTGACCAATATCGTTCGCACCCCTGAGTTTTTCCGTTATTTTAGTCAAAAGCGATTTGGAGAATCTTTGGTCATTCAGTCACCGGCGAAGGAAGGCACTTATCTAGAGTTTCAAACCACCCTTTATGCTAAAAATGATCATCTTATTTTTGTGAGGGATGTGACACGCCTCCATCTACTTGAGCAAATGCGTAAAGACTTTGTGGCTAATGCTTCCCATGAGCTAAAAACCCCATTGACAGTGATCAAGGGCTATTTAGAAACCTTGGACATGTTCAAGGATTCTTTACCCGAGAGAATGCAAAAAGGGGTACATAATATGAGTACTCAATCAAATCGCATGGAGCTTTTGATTGAAGATCTATTATTATTATCGCGCTTAGAAAGTAATCAAAGAGCTGATTCAGACCAATGGCATAATGTTAGTGATTTGATTCAAGTAATTTGTGACTCTGCTAAAGTCTTCAAAAACTCTGGCCATTTTTTGAGTTGGGATGCGGATGAAGAGAGTACGATTTACGGCAGTTACAGTGAACTTTATAGTGCTTTCTCCAACCTAGTTGTCAACGCCCTTAAATATTCACCAGATGGTGGAGAAATAGACATTAGTTGGCAGGTAAATCATGAAGGCGGGGTTTTCTGTGTTC
Organism: Marinomonas sp. MED121; assembly: GCF_000153025.1. Taxonomy (GTDB): domain Bacteria; phylum Pseudomonadota; class Gammaproteobacteria; order Pseudomonadales; family Marinomonadaceae; genus Marinomonas. The sequence continues at coordinate 623,145 of NZ_CH672431.1, read as the reverse complement.
AGGATAATGGCTTAGGGATAGACCCTAGATTCATTCCCCGTTTAACAGAACGTTTTTTCAGAGTTGATAAAGGAAGAGGCTCAGATACAGCAGGCACAGGGCTTGGTTTATCTATTGTTAAACATGTCTTGCATCATCATGACAGTAAATTAGATATTAACAGCCAGTTAGGCTTTGGTAGCACTTTTTCCTGTCACTTCCCTCGCTCCAGAGTGAAGCATCCCAAGCTTCCAACCCATGAGACGCAAGAAATACAAAGGAACGCATCCTAAAAAAAAGCCAAGCATTTGCTTGGCTTTTTTAATTCTTTAAAAGACTTATAAGCTTTCAAATAGTGCTTTAATAAAAGCTTCCTTCTCTTCATCTTGGTCAATAAGGCCTAAGGTTACGGTCAAAAAGGCAGAACTTGGTTTTTTTTCTGTCGTTGCAACCCCTTGCACATAATAGTTCAAACGATTGACCTTGCCTTTAAACTCTAAATCAAGCACCGCTTGATCCAATACATTTGGAATTACATCATCACTTTTAATCAAAAGACTGGCTTCAGTACAACTAAATTGAATCACCATGGTTCTAAACTGCTTACCCGCAAAACGCACCATGCTGGGCACTTTCACATCTTTTATCGTGACTTTAGGGTGAGTGATTTTAGGCTTAGTCACAGTCGCTGCTTTAGCGCTTTTTCCACCTAGCAAAACATCCAGTGAACCTGAGGTGTGGCTACTCATTCCTTTAGGACCGCCCGACCCCGATGCCGCTTTGGTAAGATTATCAAGCGCTTCTTTCTCTGCGCCTGAGCCTCTAGCGCCTTTTGCCATCAAGGCAGAATCCAAATCATGTTTTTTCGCCGCTGAGACTATCTTATTGACCAATTGTTCGCTGGAAAAAGGTTTACCTAGATAGTCAGTTACCCCTGTTTTAACAGCTTCAACCACATGATCCTTATCACCCCGGCTGGTAATCATCACAAAAGGGACATTTTCCTTTTTATAATTATCTTGCTGGCGACACCATTCAAGTAGCTCAAGCCCTGTCATTTCAGGCATTTCCCAATCACATAAGATCATATCAAATTTGACCTTATTCATAAGCTGCTGGGCTTTACGACCATTTACCGCTTCTTCTAAATGAGCCGATGGGAAGTGTTTTTTTAGTGTGCGACGAATCAAGTCTCGGGTAAAAGAGGCATCATCCACAACAAGAATTTTTATAGCCATTTAGTTGTTTCCTAAATTTTGGGCAAGGCTATCAATCTTTGAATAACTTGCTTTAAATGAATCACACCAAAGAATGGTAGAGGTAACGACAGCCAAAGGTATCACCACAAAATTAACAAAAGGTATTGGCAAGAGAACCATCACTATAAAGCCAAAAGACCAACATAAAACGGGTTTTTGCCTCAGACCTAAACGCATTTCAGAAAAAGACACCTGATTATTATCAAATGCATAATCCATATATTGAATCGCAAGCACCCAAGCCCCAAAAAACAACCACAATAAAGGCGCGATAATATTCACAACAGGTATCATGGACAGAATAAATAAGAGTAAAAAGCGCGGTAAGAAATACAATATCTTCTGCAATTCTCTGACAAGGCTTTGGCTAATTAATAAGCTGATTGCACGAAAATTTAACTCAGAGTCGGCGGCTTTACCAGTCAGCTTAGCCTCTACCTTTTCTGCCAAAATACCATTGAAAGGTGCAGCAAGTATGTTGACGCCAACAGAAAAGGCATAAAAGAGGACAATGCCACTCAAAAGACTAAAACCTAAATAAAATAACCAACTTAAGAAGGATAACCAATCAGGTAGCCAGCCCATTAGGTAATTCGTTAAATCACCGAAGTAACTAAAAGCGACCATATACAGAAGCGCCATTAACCCGATATTTGCCAGCAGAGGCACTAGGATGAATAGCCTCAAACCAGGCGAAAATAAGATAGGCAGCGCTTTAAAGTAAGCACCAATAACTTGAAAAGGTTGCAGAATCACAAATTTGTTCCATGAAATTTCTAAAAAATAGACATTATCATATTTTTCTCAAACTTCCCTTTAAATATCACGCTTTCACCTTATTCAACACTGACCTAGATATCTATTTTTTAAATTAAACCTTTATTATGCGTATAACGTAATGCGCAATTTCGATTGAGCCATTTACCCAATTAGTTAACTATCCAAGGCTCAGGCATTTGTTGCAACACCAAAACAAACTGCTTAGAAGCACAATGCACCATTAATAATAAATAACTTAAGTTAACTAAAAGGGGCCTTTTATGAACCTGAAAAAAACACTTCTTGCTAGTGCGTTAATGAGCTTAGCCTTAGGCGCAGTTCAAACCCAAGCTGCCGATGTTCCTGCTGGCGTTAAGCTAGCTGACGTTCAAGAACTTGTACGTGGTGGTGGCGCAGAGCCTGCAACACTTGATCCACAAAAAGTAGAAGGAACACCTGGCTCTCACCGTACTCGTGAGCTTTTTGAAGGTTTATACAACCTTGATGGCGACGGCAACCTAACTCCTGGTGTTGCAACTAGCTATACCACTAATTCAGATAACACGGTTTATACTTTCAACCTACGTAAAGATGCTAAATGGTCTAACGGCGAATCCGTTACTGCTCATGACTTCGTATTTGGTTTCCAACGTGCTGTTGATCCAGTAACTGCGTCTGCATATGCTTGGTATGTTGAGATCCCATCTATTGTTAATGCTTCTAAAATTATTAACGGTAAAGCAGATGTTAAAAGCTTAGGTGTAAAAGCGGTCGACGATTACACATTTGAAGTAACACTAGAACGTCCTGTTCCTTACTTTGTAAAAATGACATCTCACCAAACTCTTTTCCCAGCGCCACGTAAAGTGATCGAAAAGTATGGCTCTGAATGGGTTAAGCCTGGCAACATGGTAAGTAACGGTGCCTATAAACTAGATTCTTGGATTGTTAACGAGAAGATGGAAATGGTTCGTAACGACCAGTATTGGAACAACGAAAAAACCGTTATCGATAAAGTGACTTTCTTACCTTTAGAAAATGACAGCGCCGACCTTAAGCGTTATGAAGCAGGTGAAATCGATATTACTTGGAACCTACCAAGCGATCACTTCAAGCGTTTGAAAAAAGAGTCTCCAGATGAAGTTATCATCACACCTCAGTTGGGTACTTACTACTACCAGTTCAACACTAAAGTTGAACCTTACAACAACCCAGATGTTCGTAAGGCGCTTTCTTTTGCGATTAACCGTGACGTTATCACTAAATACGTAACGGGTGTTGGTGAGCAACCTGCTTACACTTTCACTCCTTCTATCGTAAACGGCTTTAACCCTGAAACACCTGCATACGCTAAAATGACTCAAAAAGAGCGTGAAGCTGAAGCGAAAAAACTACTTCAATCAGCAGGTTATGATAAAAATAACCCTCTGACTTTCAACCTTCTTTACAACACAAACGATGGTCACAAACGTATTGCGATTGCCATTGCTTCTATGTGGAAGAAGACTTTAGGTGTAGAAGTAACGCTTGAAAACCAAGAGTGGAAAACTTACCTCGAAACACGTAAAGCGGGTGACTTTCAAGTTGCGCGTGCTGGTTGGATCGGTGATTACAATGAAGCATCAACTATGCTTGATTTGTTAACCTCTACTCATGGTAACAATGACGGTAAATACTCAAATGCTGAATATGACCGTTTATTGAACGAAGCGAAAACCATGAAAAACCCTTCAATCAACTATAACAAGGCAGAAGAAATTGCGATCAACCAAGATATGGCTGTCGCACCTATCTACACCTATGTTACTAAGCGTATGAAGAAGCCTTATGTTGGCGGTTATCAGCCAAATCCTGAAGACAACATCTATACACGTGATATGTACATCATCGCTCACTAAGCGAAACCTGATGTATCTATAGCGCTAAGTAGCAGGCTCAATATGAGCCTGCTACTTCCTTTACTTCTTCTAAGATCTAGTTTCCCTAGTATTAGTCAATGGTTTGAATCTTGGCCCATGAGGCTAATCAGGTATTATTATGCTGACATTTATTTTTAAACGTATTTTTGAAGCAATTCCGACTTTATTAATACTCATCACAGTTTCTTTTTTCCTGATGCATTCGGCACCAGGTAGCCCATTTTCAAGTGAAAGATCTTTGCCACCAGAGGTATTAGCAAATATTAATGCTAAGTACCATCTCGATGAGCCCGTAATTAATCAGTTCTTTTACTATCTAGGTGGCGTCTTGCAAGGGGACCTGGGTCCATCTTTTCGCTACAAAGACTTTACTATCAATGAATTAGTTGCGCAGAGTTTACCTGTCTCTGCTGAAATCGGCATTTGGTCTTTTATCATTGCCGTTGTCATTGGTGTTTCTTGCGGTATCTATGCGGCACTAAGACAAAATTCATTAGTTGATTACTTTGTTATGGCCTTTGCCAATATCGGTATCGTGCTGCCTAACTTTGTATTAGCCCCTCTTTGTATCTTATTTTTCTCTATCTACCTTAAGTGGTTACCCGCAGGTGGCTGGAATGATGGTGCGTGGCCTTACCTTGTTATGCCAGTCATCGCCATGTCGACCAGTTATATTGCTCAAATTGCCCGTATTACCCGAGGCAGCATGATAGAGACCATGCACTCTAACTTTATCCGTACCGCTAGAGCGAAAGGCTTACCGTCTTACCGCATTATTTTGCAACATGCTCTGCGCCCAACCATGCTACCTGTTATCTCTTATTTAGGGCCTGCGTTTGTCGGCATCATCACAGGTTCTGTGATCGTAGACGTTTACTTTGGCACCGGTGGTATTGGTCAGCATTTCATTAATGGCGCACTGAACCGTGACTACTCAATGGTTATGGGTGTCACCATATTAGTCGGTTCACTTACCATTCTATTTAATGCCGTCGTAGATATCTTATACGCGGTTATTGATCCAAAAATTCGTTATTAAGGCACTCAAACATGATGTTAACTAAAGATAAAATCGAGGCCGTAGAAGATTTCGCTCAACAAGTGACTGAAATTGAAGGCCGTAGTTTATGGCAAGATGCTAGACGCCGCTTTCTATCAAACCATGCAGCGGTTATCAGTTTAATAATTCTTGGAATCATTGCACTACTCGCATTAGTCGGCCCTTTTCTAAGCGTTTGGAGCTATGAAGATATTGACTGGGAAGCCCTGTCTGATATTGAAAACCTAGGCCGTCCTAGCTTTGAATCCGGCCACTATTTTGGAACAGACGTGCTAGGCCGTGATATTTTTGTACGTACTATGCAAGGGGGCCAAATCTCTTTACTAGTGGGTATTCTAGGCAGTTTTGTCGCTATCGTTATCGGTACCCTTTATGGGGCCACATCTGGCTACCTAGGTGGTCGTGTCGACAGCATTATGATGCGTGCGCTTGAGATTCTTAACTCTTTCCCATTCATGTTTTTCGTGATCATCTTAATGACAATTTTTGGGCGTCATATCTTTTTGATCTTTGTCGCAATCGGTGCCATATCCTGGTTGGACATGGCGCGTATTGTACGTGGACAAACTTTAAGTTTGAAAAACAAAGAGTACATTGAAGCCGCGCATGCTTGTGGTGTGTCTTCATTCAAGATTATTACCCGTCATATTATTCCTAACCTGCTGGGTATCGTTGTGGTTTACGCCACTCTTCTCGTGCCTGGCATGATTCTATTAGAGTCTTTCATTAGTTTCTTAGGGCTTGGAGTACAAGAGCCTATGACAAGTTGGGGCGCACTTATTTCTGAAGGTGCAGGTACCATGGAACTTGCGATTTGGCAGCTTGCTTGGCCGCTAACCTTCCTGATTCTTACCCTGTTTTGTTTTAACTTCCTAGGCGACGGTTTGCGCGACGCACTAGACCCTAAAGATCGCTAAGGAGAGTTATATGAACTTATTAGATGTCCAAGACTTACGCGTTAACTTTAAAACGCCAGACGGTTCTGTCACAGCGGTTAACAATCTAAATTTCAGCCTTGCTGAAGGTGAAACCTTAGGGATTGTCGGCGAGTCAGGTTCAGGCAAAAGCCAAACTGCCTTTGCCTTAATGGGTTTACTTGCAGGCAATGGCTTGGTTGAGGGTAATGCACTATTTGAAGGTCAAAACATTTTAGGCTTGCCTGAAAGCGCAATGAACCACATCCGCTCTGAAAAAATCGCGATGATTTTTCAAGATCCTATGACCTCATTAAATCCTTACATGAAGGTCGGTAAGCAACTGATGGAAGTCTTGATCCTACATAAAGGTATGACCAAAAAAGATGCTTTCGAAGAATCTGTACGCATGCTGGATGCGGTAAAGATGCCAGAAGCACGTAAGCGAATGAATATGTATCCCCATGAGTTTTCGGGTGGTATGCGTCAACGTGTCATGATCGCCATGGCGTTATTGTGTCGTCCTAAGCTTTTAATTGCCGATGAGCCAACCACAGCACTTGATGTAACAGTACAAGCACAGATTCTAACCCTGCTAAATGAGCTTAAATCTGACTTTAATACTTCTATCATTATGATTACCCATGATTTGGGTGTGGTAGCCGGATTATGTGACAAGGTATTGGTCATGTACGCAGGTCGTACTATGGAATATGGCACCACAGATAATGTCTTCTATAACCCATCACATCCTTATACTCAGGGTTTACTAGAAGCGATTCCTCGCCTTGATACAGAAGGGGAAATCCTAGCAACTATCCCTGGTAATCCCCCTAATTTATTACAACTACCACCAGGCTGCCCTTTCCAAGAACGCTGTGTTCACGCTTCGGATAAGTGTCGCACTGAATCACCTGAGCTTATTAAGTGTGAAAACCATGGTTTACGCGCTTGTCACAAATCCATTAAGGAGTTAGTAGCATGAACAACAAAGTCCTAATGGAAGTCACTGATTTAAAGGTTCACTTTAACATCAAGAATGAGAATTCTTGGCCTTGGGAAAAAGGTCGCCCACTAAAAGCAGTAGACGGTGTCAGCCTTAAAATTTATGAAGGGGAAACCCTTGGTGTTGTGGGTGAGTCAGGTTGTGGTAAATCGACCCTTGCCCGTGCCCTATTACGCCTCTTGCCAATTACCCAAGGCAATGTTGTTTGGCTAGGACAGGACCTAACCCAGCTCAATAAAAAAGACATGCGTGATAAACGCCAAGAATTACAAATGATCTTCCAGGATCCATTAGCCTCGTTAAACCCAAGGATGACTATTGGAGAGATCATTGCTGAACCACTTAAGACCTTTCAACCTGAATTAAGTGATGATGCGGTAAAAGAAAAAGTCCGTGCCATCATGACCAAGGTAGGTTTATTACCAAACGTTATTAATCGCTACCCGCACGAATTCTCAGGTGGTCAATGTCAACGTATCGGTATTGCTCGTGCCCTTATTCTTGAGCCAAAGTTGGTTGTTTGTGACGAGCCGGTATCCGCTTTAGATGTGTCTATCCAAGCCCAAGTAGTTAACCTACTTAAATCTTTGCAAAAAGAAATGGGGCTTTCGTTAGTCTTCATTGCACACGATTTAAGCGTCGTTAAACATATTTCAGACCGCGTTCTGGTTATGTACCTAGGCCATGCAGTTGAGCTTGCAGATAAGCATTCACTCTACGATTCGCCAAAACACCCTTATACCAAAGCCCTATTATCAGCTGTTCCTGTGCCAGACCCAAAACTGGAAAGAGAAAAAGAGATCCAGCTTTTATCTGGCGATTTGCCATCACCCATTAACCCACCGTCTGGTTGTGTTTTTAGAACTCGCTGCCCAAGCGCGACAGAAGCATGTGCTCAACATATTCCTCAACTGGAGAATGTTACTGAGTCCCATGAAGCTGCGTGCGTGAGACTTAAAGATATTAACTAGACAACTTTGCAATGCCCTTTAATGCCTCCATTCATGTTTGATGGAGGCTTTTTTTTGCCTTGAAAGTAAAAAGATACAGCATTCATCTAATTGATATATAAAATAAATTTACAAAGAAAGCATGTTTCTTGCTCTTTTATCTCTCAAAGTATTGGTTTATTGTAAATCTTTCTGAAAATTCTGAAATTTATGTCACTTTATGCTGATTAGTTACTGCAATCCCCCATAGTTTTAGACTAATATTATTAGCAAATTGTTAACCAACCTTTAGAAGGGACACGTCATGCAAAGCTTAAAATTTGGCATATTATCCATTTGCTTAATTTTCTCTTCTCTATCCTATTCATTAGAATTACCCACTACTCGCACATTGTTAACGGTTAGCGGTTTAATCAGTAATACGAATAAAGATAGTGATGCAATATTTGATCGTTACATGTTAGATAAATTGCCAAGAGACTCTGTGAGTACTCATACGCCTTTTAATGAAGGTAAACATACCTATACAGGGTTTAAAGCAGAAGACTTTTTTGAGTTACTCGGTGTTGAAGGTGAAAACTTAAGTGTTATTGCGCTTAACGATTATATGATTGATATTCCAATTAAAGATTTTACTGAGATTGGGGCTATTTTTGCGACTCATATGGATGGTGTCCCTATGACAGTACGTAATAAAGGGCCTATCATGATTGTGTACCCTTTTGACGATAACCCAAAACTTAAAAACGAATCTTATTACGGCAGAGCAATCTGGCAAGTGAATCAAATAGTGGTTAACCAATAACAAGGCGTTAACCCAAAGGAGCGGCAAGTGAAAGGATTGAAGAAAGACGTAAAAACCTTAATAATGAAACGTCTTACCTCTTTCTTATTAATCACTTTTGCTTGCACACTAATTGCCTCGGTTGCTCTATACTTCCTTGCTAATTCCAACAGTACCAAACATGTCAGAACCACCTACGAAAGTAGCATCTGGTCTAGCCTACAATTCCAAGTACAAAGTTATCGATTCGCTAATTATCTGAAAAAAATTAACCACAACAACTCACCTTTAACTGGTGATGTTATTTTCTATTATGACCTTTTAATGAGTCGTCTCGATTTATTGAAAGTGGGTAATGTCGGTAATCGTATTCACTATTATGGTGATGGTCGTAGTATTCGAATTTTAAACTTTATTAGTGCTGAACTAGAGCTAATACAGCCTATTATCATTCAAATCGAAAATAACGACTTCTCAAATCTAGAAGACCTCATTGAAAAGCTAAATAGACTAGAACCTCAAATTACAAAGTTTGTTAACTTGGTCAATCAAAGTGCCAGAGCTTATGCGGTAGAACAAAGGGAAGGAATTCTTGAAGAATTCCAGCTTTTTAGATACATGATGATTTTTTTCATCATCAATGCCATTACACTCTTTTTAGTACTCTTATCAAATATCAGGGCTACCCGAAAAGCCGTTTTGAAAGCGGAGAATGCCGAGCACCAAATTAAAAACATTGCACAAGATAAAACCCTATTTTTAGAAACAATGAGCCATGAAGTAAATACGCCGCTCGATAGGGTCATTAACATGAGCAAGTTATTACGAACCAAAGGACTCAACAGTGAACAGAGTCAAATTTTGGATAGTATTGAAGATTCAGGAAACCTATTACTTAATTTAATCAAAGACTTCTCAGATCTATCCGACATAGCGTCTAATAACCTTGTGCTAGATTACGCACCTTTTAATCTAGCGCTAGAGCTTGAGAAGAGCATTAAAATAGCCGCTAAGCGCTCTAATCCGAAAGATGTAAGGGTATTAAGCTATATTGACTTAAACCTGCCTGATCAAGCAATTTACGATAATAGTCGATTACATCAAATCATTTTCAATCTGATCGACAACTCATTTAAATTCACTCCGTCAGGTCACATCAGTCTTGTCGTACGCTTCTCTCAATCTAAGGCTTCCACATGGCGCCCTACGCTCTATCCAGAAGTGCCTGCTAGCATGATCCAAATTGTGATTAAAGATACAGGGATAGGCATTTCAGACAGTATTTTAGAGATGCTCCAAGCCCCTCTCGATAGCCAAGTCCCTAGCTTTCCAGAAAATAAATACTGCCTGGGGCTTTACCTTTGCCGAGCTCTCGCCCATCTAATGCATGGGGAGCTAAGCTGTCATAGCCCAGAATCAGGCGGTAGCGAGTTTATTTTAGAATTCCCCATATTCCACCATCAAATCCTGCCAATAAAAGAAGGAAAATCTGTTTCTGGACTGGTTAAATCTCTGTCTAACAAAAACATGATTATTCTAGAGGCCAATGATTCTGTTGCCCACTTAATGGCAATGCAAGCAAATGCGCTAGGGCTTAATACACCACTTCATACAAATATGCTAAACCAAATACCTGAGCAAAAAATTCATTATGTGTATATTGGTGATGATCATATGTTTGATGATTTAACTTATATGAATTTGCAAAAGCTAATTCATAATGGATGCCAAGTATTAGCAGACTATAATATTAGTCACGAACGCACTAAATCGATCGCTAGCACCTTATATAAAGGCCCTTTATTACATCTAAATATGGGCCACTCAATCAATGAGCTTGAGCATCAGGAGTTTATTTCTAGCCAAACTTACAGCTAAATTGAAACGAGCTTACAACAAGGGGGGATAAAGAGAACAATGGATGAATTAGTTGATAAAAGTGCAATCAGCTTGTTAATTAGCCAATTAGGGCTACCTATGGTGAAAGAAGTACTCGAAGCCTTTATTCCAGATGCCCAAGCTAATATTTCATTTTTACAGGTTAATTGGCATGAGGCAGCTCACACTCAAGAGCTAAGGCTAAGAGCTCATTCACTTAAGTCATCAGCTGCCAATATAGGCTTTAAAGCCTTATCAGAGTTAGCAAAAAAGCTAGAAGATGATTGTATCAATCCACAAGATAATACAATTAATAGCAATCAAGAAGCGCTTGATAAACTCTCATTATTACTTGAAACCAGCCTTAATGAATTGGCGTTAATGGGGCTATCTTAGCCGCATCTACAAGCGCCAATCAAAGCGAGTGGCTTGAATTAATGAGCTTAATAAAGCTTCGATACCTGCTTGATCATCGGCATCGAAGCGCCCCTTAATAGGGCTGTCTATATCTAATACGCCAATTAATTTATCAGCGACTAAAATAGGAATCACTATTTCTGATTCTGAAGCACTATCACAAGCAATATGCCCAGCAAAGGCATTCACATCCTCAATGCGTTGAACCGTTTGAGTGCTAGCAGCAGTACCACATACGCCTCGACCAAAGGGAATACGAGTGCAAGCAACTTTACCCACATAAGGGCCTAACACTAGCTCCTCACCTCGTGCGAAATACACCCCCGCCCAGTTAATCTCCTCTAAGCTTTGCATCAGAAAAGCGGCAAACTGTGAAAGGTTACAAATTAAGTCCTCTTCATCCATTAACAAGCCTGTTAATTGCAAATTCAAAGACTCATAAAATTCAATTTTGCTAAGAGATTTATCTGTTTCTAAGGTAAACATACAGCACTTCAACCCTTTCTCATTTTAAGGTGTATTTTTAGTGACGATTATTGCTAATCAATAACAGCTCATAATAATCAAAACTCAACCCAAGTCACTGATTAAGTTTCTTTAGAGCCAAAAAAAGGCCTCTTAAAGAGGCCTTCTTCTAAGCAAATGAAGTTTATTCAATTTCTTGCTGTATTTCTTGTGCAGGTACGTGACGAACGTCCACACCTTTAACCATATAGATCAAATGCTGACATAGGTGACGTGCATAATCACCAATACGCTCTAATGAACGAAGTACCCAAATCACATTCAAAACACGTGTGATGCTTCGAGGGTCTTCCATCATATAGGTCGCTAAAGAACGAAGTGCTGTCTTGTATTCCATATCAACTACGCGATCTTGTTTTGCCACTTTTATCGCAAGATCAATGTCTAAACGAGCAGTCGCATCAAGCGCATCATGTATCATGCGAGATACCATGGTACCAATACGGTTAATTTCAACATAACCTCTTGGTGACTCACCCTCTTCAATTAAAGACTGGGTTAACTTACCAATTTTTTTCGCTTCATCGCCCATTCGCTCCAGCTCACTGACGGCTTTAGAGATAGACAAAATCATACGAAGGTCAGATGCTGCTGGCTGGCGTTTAGCCAAGATTCGTGTGCATTCCTCATCAATAAGCTCATCTAGCTTATTAACTGTTGCGTCCTGCTCTTGAACGGCTTCAGCCAAATCAGAGTTACTGTTTAGTAAAGCTTCAATCGCATCACTTACCTGCTTTTCAACCACGCCACCCATTGTCAAATAATGTTGGCGTAAATCTTCAAGTTCAGTATTAAACTGCTGCGATATATGGTGTGTCATTAGTTCTTTCATGATCTTCTTCCTTATCGACAGAGCTAGCCGTAACGACCAGTAATATAGTCTTCAGTTTGCTGCTTACTTGGGTTAGTAAACAAGGTGTTAGTATCGCCAAACTCAATCAGGTCACCCATATACATAAAGGCAGTATAGTCAGAAACACGGGCAGCCTGTTGCATATTGTGAGTAACAATGGCAATGGTGAACTCTTCTTTCAGCTCATGGATCAACTCTTCAATTTTCAAAGTTGAAATAGGGTCCAAAGCAGACGCAGGTTCATCCAACAAAAGCACCTCAGGTTTTACGGCTACGGTACGAGCAATAACCAAACGTTGCTGTTGACCACCAGACATACCTAACGCACTTTCGTGTAATCTGTCTTTTACTTCGTCCCAAAGTGCCGCTGAGCGCAAAGCCCATTCTACGGTTTCATCAATAATACGCTTTTTATTAATGCCTTGAATACGAAGGCCATAAGCCACGTTTTCATAGATGCTTTTTGGGAAAGGGTTAGGCTTTTGGAACACCATGCCCACACGACGACGTAGCTCTGCTACCTCAGTCCCTTTCGCATAAATATTGGTATCATGTAGATTGATCTCACCGGTAATACGGCAAGTATCTACTAGATCATTCATACGGTTAAAACAACGTAATAAGGTTGATTTACCACAACCAGATGGCCCGATAAACGCGGTTACCTTCTTTTCAGGGATGATCATATCAATCCCATTCAACGCCTGCTTCTCACCGTAGAAAAGTTCTAGGTTGTTCACAGTTAAACAAGGAGTTTCATTTTCGATACGCAAAGTCTGTTGGCTACGCTGCATCGCCGAAATATCAATTGAGTGTGCTTTCATTTCGCTCATAATCGTCTCTTCTCTGCTATCTACATTTCCAGCGATTTATATTTTTCACGTAAGTGATTTCGAATGGTAACGGCCGCTAAGTTTAATAAGGCAATTACTATCACTAACAATAGGGCTGTGGCATAGACAAGTGGTCTTGCCGCTTCAACATTAGGACTTTGGAAACCCACATCATAGATATGGAAACCAAGGTGCATGAATTTTTGATCTAGGTGAATAAATGGGTAGTTACCATCTAGCGGTAATGATGGAGCCAATTTCACAACACCCACCAGCATCAGTGGTGCAACCTCACCTGCGGCACGTGCAACTGCCAGAATGACACCAGTCATAATCGCTGGACTTGCCATAGGTAGAACAACACGCCATAGGGTTTCTGCTTTAGTCGCGCCCAAAGCTAAGCTACCTTCACGTACGTTTCTTGGAATACGTGATAGACCTTCTTCAGTCGCAACAATTACCACAGGTACAGTGAGTAGTGCTAAGGTGATTGACGCCCACATCAAGCCGCCAGTACCAAATGTTGGTGAAGGCAAAGCTTCTGGGAAGAAAGCTTGGTCAATCGAAGAACCCATAAAGTAGATGAAAAAGCCTAAACCGAATACACCGTATACGATAGAAGGAACACCTGCTAGGTTATTTACCGCGATACGAATAATACGCGTCAACCAACCTTGGCTTGCATACTCTCTTAGATAAACCGCAGCGACCACACCAAAAGGGGTTACCAAGATAGTCATCAGCAATACCATCATAATGGTACCGAAAATAGCAGGGAATACCCCCCCTTCAGTATTGGCTTCACGTGGGTCATCAGATAAGAACTCCCACAATTTAGCGCCATAGAAGCCCATTTTCTCAAACACATTCATCGCATTTGGTCTAAAAGCACGTACAACTTTAGCAACCTGTAATTCGCTGATCGTCCCGTCCATGGCTTCCACCACGAAAGTATCACGATTAATTTCACCATAAAGCGTAATCAAACGATCCTGCAGTACCTTGTACTCTTGATCAAATACCGCTCTATCAGCATCTAGGTCAGCTAAAATCGCTGGTGTTAACTCATCATTTAGCTCTAATGAACGCTGCTTTAAACGTAGGCGCTCTAAACCATGGTTAATCGCACCGATATCATGCTTTTCAATTTGATAGATGTCATCATGGATGACTAACGCTCTTTCGATGCTCTGCTGAAAACTTTCCCACGTTGCTAAAGCACTGTCAGTCACTTGCTTATCTTGTGTTTCAGCAATCACAGTGCCATCTTCTTTTACTGCTTTAAGATAACCATAAAGGTTACCCCATTCATGTCTTTCAGCAGCAAAAAGCATTTCAGGCTTTTCTACCTCAGTTAAGAAGTCATCTAATACCCAACGAAAGTCAGAACCATAAAAATCGCGGTTACCTGTTTTCATCAGGGTACGTGATACTAGTTCTTTATCATCACCGATATTAATACCCGCTTCTCTTACTTGTACTGCAGGTACTTCAACACTTTCAACCCGTTCTGCGACCAAGTTATAAGCAGGTGAGCCAGGTATTTCATACTTAGCTTCAACTATGTCTGCAGGCCAGAAATGCCCCAGACCACGTACCGCAATTAACAGTAATAAGCCGATAACCATGATGACAGAGATCGCGACTGCGCCAGCATTCAGCCAAACCCATGGATCACCAGACTTAAACCAATTTGAAACGGATGCTTTTTGCATTTTTTTCTCTTTTATACTTGTCATACTCTTGTTCACCTAAGTTACAGAGAACCGTATTTTTTACGTAAATGTTGGCGCACTGTTTCGGCTATCGTATTCACCACAAAGGTAAACAAGAAAAGCACAAATGCAGCTAAGAACAGAATACGATAATGGGAACTGTCAACTTCAGATTCAGGTACTTCCACCGCCAAGTTGGCTGCCAAAGTACGCATACCTTCAAAGATGTTGAAGTCCATTATTGGTGTATTACCTGTCGCCATCAGAACTATCATGGTTTCACCAACGGCACGACCCATACCTATCATGATGGCAGAGAAGATACCTGGACTCGCTGTTGGTAAGACAACACGCACCATGGTCTGCCAGTAGGTAGCACCTAGCGCAAGCGAACCTTGAGTCAACGCTTTTGGCACGCTAAAGATGGCATCTTCCGTAATCGAGAAAATCGTCGGGATAACGGCAAAACCCATAGCGAAACCAACAACTAAAGCATTCCTTTGGTCAAACGTAATCCCTAGATCGTT
Organism: Marinomonas sp. MED121; assembly: GCF_000153025.1. GTDB lineage: Bacteria > Pseudomonadota > Gammaproteobacteria > Pseudomonadales > Marinomonadaceae > Marinomonas. The sequence continues at coordinate 607,767 of NZ_CH672431.1, read as the reverse complement.
GGTAATCCAGCCTCGCATATCACCTGCAAAGAAGTTCAACTCAATGACAGGACTCATAGCAACACATGCCCAACCTAAGAAAATAACCACTGGAATCAAAATCAATGGCTGCCAACCATCAGGCAATAACCATCGAATTTGATTCGGTAAACGAGACCAAACAAAGGCAAAAAGTAAAATACCTAAAGGAAGAACAAGCAAAATACTAAAGGCTGCTGCAAGGTTTTCTTCAAGGAAAGGCGCGAAGAAAAGACCCGCTAAGAAACCTAAAATAACCGTAGGTAAGGCTTCCATCAGCTCGATCACAGGTTTTACTTTACGACGTAACGCAGGCGCCATGAAGTAAGCTGTATAGATAGCACCACAAATGGCTAAAGGAACCGCCATGACCATGGCATAAAAGGCTGCTTTTAAGGTACCAAAAGCCAAAGGCATCAAGCTGTATTTAGGCTCAAAGTCATTGTTTGCCGCAGATGATTGCCAAGTGTAAGTTGGCTCTTGATAGCCTTCATACCAAATCTCAGACCAAATTGATCCCCATGATACTTCAGGGTGTTCATTATCAATGTCAAAGAAGCGTATACCTTTATCATCTTCTAAGATCAGGCCGTTTGCTCTTGGTGAAAATGCAATATTACTGGCATTGTCATCACTTAACTTTTCATTGATAACCTGACGAGAAGAGGTTGCGTTATAAATAACAACCACACCACGATTATCGAGCGTAGCAAAGCCTTTACGGCGTTGTTCCATCGCCACATCGATAATGCCAACTGGCTGCGAAACATCACGAATAAAAGTAATGTTTTCAACATTTTGCTCATCACGTACATTAAACCATTGACTCACACGACCAGTATCATCAGCCACCATAATAGATGATTGACCTAACAAGTAGCTCATGGAGCTCAGTTCAGCGCCTTCTTTCGTTAACTGATGTTGCGCTTTAATTTTGATGTCATTTAGGTTGCGTAAATCAAGCTCAGTCATAGCACCCGTTTTGGTGGCAATGTAAAGGTATCTCTGATCACCACTGATCAAAAGCGCCTTAGCATCATCAACAAATGGCAGTGAAGCCTCGCTTTGCGTGATTTCTACTTCTTCGGTGATAAAGTTAACTTCTTTCTCAAGCTTCACTATACGGCTTTGACTTTCTCCCATCACAACTAAGCTAAGAGCGGCTTCACCGTTACGAATGGCAACCTGCTTAATAGGAAAGTCCGCCACCTTAATGGCTTGTTTACCGAATGGATACTCAACCACAGGCGTGATTTTACGCTTATTATCTGGATAACTGATTTTGTAATTATGTTGCGCTATAACTAGCTCACCGTTCTCATAAGCTAGGGCCATAATACGGCTGGTATCATCTTCCATTGCAAAGGCAGTCATATCTGCAGAAACCGTACTTTCTACATGCTTAATTAGCTCACCGTTTTGGCTATCAAAAAAGATGATACTGCCATTTTGTGCCACACGCATTGCCACTTCGTTTTGTTCTTCGAGGGTCAAGTAGTGACTAGCGCCACTCTCTTCAAGCGGTAGGCTATAGGCTGCTTTTTGTTCTATCTCAGCGCCTGCAAATAAAGGCAATACTTCATACAAAAGGTAAAAACAAATAAGTAGCACAGCTAAAATGACGCTGCTACCACCTAGTGCGATACCTGCCGTTGCAGCCTTGTCCTTGAAACGTCTTACTTTTCTGTGACGAATCAGGGCTGGGCTATTAAAATCCAAGTCTGGTGCTTGACTGTCTGTTGTTTTACTCATCAGAAATCATCTTGTAATTTGTTGCAAATTTGTGACAGCAGCAGGAATAAGAAAAGCAGGAAAGACTAATCTTTCCTGCTTAGTAACTTGCGCTGTACCGTTCAAATATTATTGAATACCTAGGTCGCTCAAGTACTTGTTCACAACCTTGCTAGGTAGTGGTACATAACCATCTTTTACTACAACTTCTTGTCCTAGTTGAGACAATACCATTTTAACGAATTCACGTTGTAGTGGATCAAGAGGCTTGTTAGGTGCTTTGTTCACGTAAACGTATAGGAAACGTGATAGCGGGTAAGCACCTGTTGCAGCATTTGCTGGTGTTGCATCTATGAACTTGCCACCTTCTTTCTTCGCTAGAGGGATAGCGCGAACTGAAGATGTTTTATAACCGATACCTGAGTAACCGATACCGTTCAAAGAGGTTGATACAGACTGTACAACTGAAGCAGAACCAGGCTGCTCGTTTACACTGTTTTTGTAATCACCTTTGAAAAGCGCTTTACTCTTGAAGTAACCATAAGTACCAGATACTGAGTTACGACCGAATAGTTGTACATCACGGTTAGCCCAAGCGCCTGTTAAGCCTGTAGCACCCCAGTTAGAGATGTTTTCGCTGTGTCCACCCTTACGTGTAGAAGAGAAGATCGCATCGATTTGTGGTAAAGAAAGACCTTTAATTGGGTTATCTTTATGTACGAAAACAGCTAGTGCGTCGATTGCTACTGGAACAGCTGTTGGCTTATAGCCAAATTTCTTTTCGAAAGCAGCAACTTCTTTGTCCTTCATAGTACGGCTCATTGGGCCGAAGTTTGAAGTACCTTCTGTTAATGCTGGTGGCGCAGTAGAAGAACCTGCAGCCTGAATTTGAATGTTAACATTTGGGTATAAACGTTTAAAATCTTCTGCCCAAAGTGTCATTAGGTTTGCTAGTGTGTCCGAACCAACACTTGAAATGTTGCCAGATACACCGCTTGCCTTATTGTATGAAGGCAGCATTGGATCAACAGCAGCAACAGCACTTACAGATAAACTTGCGGCAGCAGTAAGAGCTAGACCGGCAACTAAATTTTTCATCATTACAATAGCCTCAGTGGTTACATCCAAATTCATGGGGTGATTCCCATATCTTGTTTGATGTTTGTTACTATAGCGATGAATTGTGACAAAAATGTTAAAGACATTTATCAACTTTCATTTAGGCTTCATTTGTTTATACAAATTAAAAAATAGATAAAAAAATCAAAAACTTAAGATTATAATTTTTTTTGATTTTTTCTATCTTTTTAACCTTTTCTAGAATTGTAGACCCATTCTAGTTGTCACATTAGCGTCTTATTTGCACTCCTTTGTCATATTTCCAATATGACCGCCTTTAGAGGATTAATATAAATCCTTGATCTAATTCACTGTTACTGTGTATTTGGCTTTTGAAATCCCCTAAACTGGGTCTTCAAAAGGCGAAAATACGTCTTAAATCAATACATAACAGTCTGTGGACTTTGATCATGCTAAAAATAATAATCGACCTCGCTGAGTCGCTTTCTTCTGCGATCGGTAAGTGTGTTGCCTGGCTTACCTTAGGAATGATGGCGCTGACCTGCCTTATTGTCGTCATGCGTTATGGCTTTAACGCTGGTTCTATCGCATTACAAGAATCTGTACTTTACCTACATGCATTAGTTTTCATGTTAGGTGCTGCCTATACCTTTAAGTCAGATGAACATGTACGTGTAGATGTTTTCTATCGAGGCTTTAGTGAAAAGAAAAAAGCTTGGGTAAACCTAGTGGGCGGCATCTTCTTCCTTTTGCCCGTCACACTTTATACCAGTTACTTAAGTTTTGATTATGTCGCTGCATCTTGGAGAGTGATGGAAACCTCACAAGAGCCAGGTGGGCTGCCTTTCATCTACTTATTGAAAACCTTGATCCCCTTAATGATGATCACTCTTATTATTCAAGGTCTTGCTGATATCTTTAAAAGCATCGGCATCATCACAGGTCAACTATCGTTAAAATCAACACAAGGACCTCAAAATGACTGAGCTAATTCCACTTTGGCTGTTTGGGGCTGTTTGTATCTTCTTACTCTTTGGTTACCCTGTTGCTTTCTCATTAGCAGGCACCGCCTTAATCTTTGCAGGCCTTGGCAGCATGATGGGGACATTCGACCCCGTTTTTCTAGAAGCACTGCCCAACCGTTTATTTGGCATTATTCGTAATGAAACCCTGATTGCTGTGCCTTTATTTGTCCTAATGGGCGTCTTGTTAGAAAAATCTAAGCTTGCCGAGAAACTATTAGACAGTATGGCCATGCTGTTTGGTACCTTGCGCGGTGGTTTAGGTATTTCTGTCATTCTGGTCGGCATGTTATTAGCAGCAAGTACTGGGATAGTAGGGGCCACTGTCGTCACCATGGGTATGATCTCATTACCGACCATGTTGCGCCGTGGTTATGATCCCTCCCTAGCAGCAGGTACGATTTGTGCGACAGGCACATTAGGTCAAATTATCCCTCCTTCGATTGCTTTAGTCTTGTTAGGCGATGTAATGTCCAATGCCTTTCAGAAAGCACAATTGGAAATGGGCATCTTCTCTCCTAAGACCGTCTCGGTTGGTGATTTATTTGTCGGTGCTTTGATTCCTGGCCTGTTATTGGTTGTGGCCTACATTGTCTATGTTGCCATGGTTGCTTGGTTACAGCCTCACAAAGCCCCTGCAGTGCCTAAGGATGAATTATTAGCCGGCTCAACAGAACCTGTTGCTCTGCTACTTATTAAAGGTCTGGTACCACCTCTTACCTTAATACTGGCTGTGCTTGGCTCTATCTTATCTGGCATCGCAACCCCAACTGAAGCGGCGGGTGTAGGTGCTTTTGGTGCTGCCATCTTAGCACTCGCCAGTGGCCGTTTGAACTTAACCACTTTAAAAGAAGTAGTTTACTCCACGACTCGTGTTACCTCAATGGTCTTTTTAATCCTAATCGGAGCCTCCCTATTCTCCTTAGTATTTAGAGGGTTTGGGGGTGAAGAGCTCATTCATAACTTCTTTAGCCAGTTACCAGGCGGCGTCTTTAGTGCCATGCTAATTGTGATGTTGGTTATGTTCCTACTAGGCTTCATCTTAGACTTTATTGAAATTACCTTTGTTGTCGTGCCTATTGTTGCTCCGGTTTTATTGGCAATGGGTTTAGACCCAGTTTGGTTAGGTATCATGATGGCCATTAACTTGCAGACATCTTTCCTAACCCCCCCATTTGGATTTGCACTATTTTATTTACGTGGTGTCGCACCGCCAGAGCTGAAAACGCAATCTATCTATAAAGGGGTTATCCCTTTTATCCTGATTCAAGTTGCCATGCTGGTGCTATTAGCCATTTACCCAGAATTAGCCACTTGGTTGCCGAGTATCATTTACGGTGATTAAGCCAAGCATATAAGAGGACATTTTATGAAAGCGGTTCAAATACAAGATTATGGCCCAGCATCCGACTTAGCTGTGGTAGAAGCACCAAAGCCAGTCATAAAAGCAGGTCAGTTATTAGTACAAATAGGCGCAGCTGGCATTAACCCAGTGGATACTTATATTCGCTCTGGCACCAATAACTACCAAGCCAGCTTCCCTCATACACCAGGGAACGATGGTGCAGGTACTGTGGTTGAAGTAGCTGATGATGTGACTGAGTTTAAAGTCGGCGATCGCATCTACTTTAGCCGCTGTTTATCAGGCTCTTCTGCTGAGTTTGCGTCTTGCTTAGCTGAAAAAGCGTTTCCGCTACCTGATAACATTAGCTTTGAACAAGGCGCTTGCTTGGGCGTACCTTACACCACAGCCCATAGGGCTTTATTTGGTCGAGCGCATGCACAAGCAGGCCAAAAGGTATTGATTCATGGTGGTACGGGCGCTGTGGGTATTGCTGCCGTGCAACTAGCGTTAGCGGCAGGTTTAGAAGTCGTTGCCAGTGCAGGCTCTGATGCTGGAGAAGAGCTTCTTAAGGCACAAGGTGCACACCTTGTCATTAATCATAAAGAAGCCGATCACTTAGCACCTTTTCAAAACCTAGAAAATGGTTTTGATATCGTTATCGAAATGCTTGCCGATCAAAATTTGGACCAAGACTTAAAAGCCTTAGCACACGGTGGTTGTGTTGCGGTTATCGGTAATAGAGGTACGGTCGAAATTAACCCTCGAGATCTGATGGCACGCGATGCAGCTGTTGTTGGTGTTGCCCTTGCTAATGTAAAAACACCAGCACTTAAGCAAATTGGTAAGTCTCTATTCCCTTTACTAAGTTCTGGCTTGCTTACCCCTGTTGTTCGCAAAACCTACTCACTTGATGAACTTGGTCAAGCGCATGAGGATGTATTAAGGGCGGGAGCACTCGGTAATCTAGTTGTCACGATAGCGAATTAGACTCTCGATTATCGAGATGAGATTCGACAATAAGGCCTTTAATATCTTGTATTAATGGCCTTATTTTTAATATAAAACTAGGCTCACTATATGAAATAGAAACTTTACTAATACGCTATTTCAAACCAAACTTATTTGCTAGCCTAACTTATTAATGCACTTTAAAGGAGCCTTATATGAGTGTAACAGTTGTTGTAAGCTTTAAAGTTAAGCCATCTTTAGTTAATGAATTTATCGACCTATTACAATTTCACCAAAGCAGCATGATACAAGCTGGTGCAAAAAACGTTACCCTCTTCACTACTCCAGATAGAGCAAACAAGGTTTTTGAGATAGAAACTTGGGATTCTGTCGAGGATCATAAAGAGTATGTTCGCATGATTTCAGAAAGCCCTGAACTTGAAAAATTTAACGGCTATCTTGTTGAACCTTATAAGGTTTCTTATTTAGAAGAAGTCTCTAGATTGGACGCTTTCTAGTCTTTCAGAAAAGCTTTTGTCGAAACAAAATACAACAATACTTTACCTATTCTAGCCGCCATTGTATAAACTGATTTTATCTATACTAAATGGCGGAGAGAAATGTGTTAACGCCCTCTGATGTACTATCTTTGCCCATTCAGGCACATACCCATGACCATGAATACCATCAGTTGGTCATAGTGCTTGATGGCGACACGGATTTTGACATTCAGGGACAAGGCCAACAGCTAGCCCCTGGTGGCGGTTGCGTCGTACCATCTAGTGAAGGTCACGCTTTTGCAGGCTTAGGCGAGAACCGCATTATGGTGGTGAACTTACCCATCCCTCCTCAACAAGCCATTACCCAAGAAGAATACGAACTGGTCTCACGCATGTTTGATCAAGCCAGTTTTTTTCAGCTTAATGCCAGATTAAAATTATTAGCCACCAGCTTAAGCAGTGAATTAGAGCAGCACCCTGACGATAAGCTTCTCGCCAGAGCCTGTGGAAACACCTTGCTTAGCGCCATACGTCATCAACTGACTGAAACAGACATAGTCACCCCGACGACAGCGGGTCGTCGCTTAGATATCGATAAACTAGATCAATATATTGATAACAATCTATCTCGTCGGATTCAGATGCAAGAATTAGCACAATTTTGCTTTTTAAGTGTGAGTCAGTTCCACCAAAGATTTAAAGAAAAAATGGGCTTAACACCCCATCAATATGTACAACAAAAGCGCCTCAAGCACGCTCAGTATTTATTAGCTAATGGCTACTCAGCCTCTCAAGCAGCCGGCCTTTGTGGCTTTTCTAGCCAAAGTGCAATGACCACACTCTTCTCTCAAGAACTAGGCATAAGCCCAGTTCGCTTTCAAAAGCTGTACCTCACTTAAAAACCCTAGGGAACCTGCGATTAAGTCACCTCTTCTCAGTCTTATCAGAAAGATTATCACACAAGGCGTTACTTTGACGTAATGTAGGTACCTTTCGAGAAGTGACAACACAGGGTGATACTTTTTTCTGAAATGCCGTTTAGGTATTCTTCAAAGACCCAAAGGGCGTGGTCTAAAAGCACTACCTTTAAGTTGAGGATCTTATCAATAGAATAACTATTAAGTTGCGCTCCTCGCCATAAATTTAGTTGCTTTTATCCACACGCAGAGGCGGGAGGACTTATCCGCAGGTTCCCTAGTTTCGCCCAGAGTTTTTTGTAAAATTAGGCGAGCATTCAGTAAGACTGAAATCAAAAGTCATCATAAAGTAAACAAAATGTCATATTAGCACCTCGCTGATACCGTTTGATTATTAGATATTGTTCTAAAATCAAAACAGCGAGAGGCTGTATTCTATCTCCCCTATTGGGTATGGAGCTTACTTATGTTTAACGCAATTGATGTGCTTGATTCTTCTTTCATCAAGCAAAAACCTGCCCAGTTATGGGAACTTATCTCTCCCTTATACAATGTAGATGAAGCGAGTTGGTTAACTCAGTTACTGCCTCTTGCAAAGCCTTCTAAAGAAACACTACAAACCACAACGGATAATGCGACAGCGCTTATTCAAGCGGTACGTGCTGATGATGAAGCCAGCAGCATGATTGACTCTTTATTACTAGAATACAGCCTAGATACCAAAGAAGGCATATTGCTAATGTGTCTGGCAGAAGCCTTGATGCGCGTGCCTGATGGTGAAACGGCTGATGCTTTCATTCGCGATAGACTTAGCGCAGCGGACTGGAATAGCCACTTAAAAAATTCTGATTCTTTCTTCGTGAATGCCTCAACTTGGGGTTTGATGCTAACGGGTAAAGTGGTTGGCATGAGTGAAAAAGATGATGGCACACCAGCAAACTTAATGAACCGTCTGGTTAACCGTTTATCTGAGCCTGTTATTCGTAAAGCCATGTATCAAGCAATGAAGATCATGGGGCACCAGTTTGTTTTAGGCCGTTCTATTAAAGAAGCCCTATCTCGCGGTAAGAGCTATCGCGATAAAGGCTATAGCTATTCATTTGATATGCTAGGTGAAGCAGCTCTGACGCAACAGGATGCTGATAAGTACCTTGATGCTTACATGCGTGCAATTGATAGCGTGGCAAAAGATACTTACCAAGCTAGTGCTGCAAACCCAACTATCTCAATCAAGTTATCTGCCCTTCACCCAAGATACGAAGTAGCGCAAGAAGCTCGGGTAATGACAGAGCTATTTGAAAGCGTAAAAAACCTTATTATCAAAGCCAGAGAGAAGAATGTCGGCATTACTATCGATGCCGAGGAAGCTGATCGCCTAGAAATGTCTTTGACACTCTTTGCCAAACTTTACCAAGACCCTGTTTGTAAAGGATGGGGCTTATTTGGTTTGGTCATTCAGGCTTACTCTAAGCGCGCACTTCCTGTACTAACTTGGTTAACGGCCATTGCGGCAGAGCAAGGTGATCAGATCCCTGTACGTTTAGTAAAAGGCGCTTACTGGGATGCCGAGATCAAACTTTGTCAGCAAAAAGGTTTTGATGGCTACCCGGTTTATACACGTAAAGAATCAACCGATACGTCTTACCTTGCCTGCGCTCATTACCTATTAAGCCAGCATGCAAGACAGTGGATTTTCCCTCAATTTGCAACACATAATGCTCATACAATTGCAGCGATTAATGCGATTGCAGGTAATACAGGCGCAAGCACCGCTGAGTTCGAATTCCAACGCCTACATGGCATGGGTGATGCACTTTATAATCGTGTCATCAAAGACCAAGCAGTAAATGTTCGTATTTATGCGCCTGTTGGTAGCCATAAAGACCTACTGCCTTACCTTGTTCGTCGTTTGCTTGAAAATGGCGCTAACAGTTCTTTCGTACACAGGCTGGTGGATGCTAAATGTCCAATTGAAGAACTAACACACCATCCAGTTGAAACCCTGTTAAGCCGTAAAACATTGGCTAACCCTTATATCAAGCTACCTATTGATATGTTCGAAGAGCGTCAAAACTCTTTTAGCCCAAATATCGACATCAGCTCTCAATGGCACCCGTTTGAAAAAGAAGTACAAAGCTATATGCAGAACACTTGGCAAGCGGGCCCATTAGTTTCTGGTGAAAAGCTAGCAACAGACATACAACACCTAGTACGTAGCCCATATAAACAAAGCCAGGTAGTGGGTGAGCTAAACTGGGCACAAGCTGATCAAGTAAGCCTAGCTATTAGCAAAGCACAAGACGCTTTCCCAAGTTGGTCAGCTAAACCCATGTCCGAGCGTGCGGCTTGCTTATTAAAGATGGCGGATTTGTTAGAGCAAAATCTGGCTGAACTTGTTGCGATTTGCCACAAGGAAGCAGGTAAAACCATACAAGACAGCATTGATGAAGTAAGAGAGGCGGTGGATTTCTGTCGTTATTACGCTTGTTTCAGCCAAGATAATCTAGCCCAGGCAAAACCTTATACTGACTTTAGAGGAAACCAGCAACAACAAGTATTTGAAGCCAGAGGGGTATTTGCTTGTATTAGCCCTTGGAACTTCCCATTAGCTATCTTCCTTGGTCAAGTGACTGCCGCACTGGTTGTCGGTAATACGGTTGTTGCTAAGCCTGCTGAGCAAACCTGCCTCATTGCAATGCGCGCGGTTGAGTTATTGCTAGAAGCAGGGATTCCTGCTGATGTTATTCACCTATTACCAGGTGATGGCGCAACTGTGGGTAATGCCATTACTTCTGATAAGCGCATTGCTGGCCTTGCCTTTACCGGTTCCACAGGGACAGCACAACGTATTAACCGTGCCCTAGCTGCTCGTGGTGTTGACCCTGTTCCTCTCATTGCTGAGACAGGAGGACAGAACGCCATGATAGTGGACTCTACTGCTTTGCCAGAGCAAGTAGTGAGAGATGCCGTTAATTCTGCCTTTGCATCAGCGGGTCAACGTTGTTCCGCACTGCGTGTACTCTTTGTCCAAGCAGATATCGCTGACCGTGTTATCACCATGCTACAAGGTGCGATGCAAGAGCTAGTGGTTGCAGACCCTCAGTTCCACAGTACAGACCTTGGCCCTGTGATTGATGAAACAGCTCAAAACAAGCTTGCAGCACACATTGAGACCATGAAAAAGGAAGCTAAGTTGATTGGTCAAACAAAGCTGCCTGAAGCATGTGATCAAGGTACTTTTATTGCACCAACCGCGTTTGAGTTAAGCAGCATTAATCAGCTAGGTGATGAGCAATTTGGTCCTATTTTGCATCTGGTACGTTACCAAGCCAGCGAGTTAGAGAATATGATTGAAGAAATCAATCACTCAGGTTTTGGCCTCACCATGGGGGTTCATAGCCGCAATGAAACGACCTGCCAACGCATTGCTGAGATTGCACGTGTCGGTAACCTTTATATTAACCGAGATCAAATTGGTGCCGTTGTAGGTGTTCAGCCATTTGGTGGTCAGGGCTTATCAGGCACTGGACCAAAAGCGGGTGGACCTCATTATTTAGCGGCCTTTATGAAATAAAGTGCTTAAACACACTGAGTTTATAAGCAACCGATAAAAGTAATTCAGGTAAAAGAATTTAGGTACAGATATTATGAATGCTAATAAGACACAAATAGATACAGCAATGCAGGCGTTTCCATTATGGAATCAATTAGGGACTGAGCAACGCGCTGAAAGGTTAACAAACAGCCTTAATACCTTAACAGGTGATGCGAGAAAAATGGCTCAGTGGCAGATTAATAATGCCCTAGCTCAAATTGCTGCTAAGCAGCTAATGCCTGGGCCGACTGGTGAAAGTAACCTGCTTTCGAATCAAGGCCGTGGTGTGTTTATCAGCCTTATCACAGACTTGCCAACTCAAAGAGAGCAACTATTTACAGCCGTTGTGGGTCAGGTCTATGCCGCTTTAGTAGCAGGCAATAGCGTGATTCATCATGGTGAAATGGGTCAGACTCTCCTAGCAGGTTTAGAGGCTTATTTACCTGATGGTGTCTTACAAGAAGCAAACCAAGCAGAGCATCAAGAGAACTTACAAGACATACGACTCGCTGGCGTTTGTGCACTAACTGATGATAAGAACTTGATTGAAATAAAGCAGAAACTTGCGAATAAAGAAGGCCTTTTATGTCAGCTAGTAAGTGAAACTGATTTCATCAATTACTCAAATCAGGCTAAACCAAGCTTTATTCACCAATTCACTACGGAGCAAACCATTAGTACCAATACGACCGCAGTTGGTGGTAATGCAACACTTCTAGAGTTAGGCAGTAAAACAGATTAACCCCTGTTTAACGGCATTAAAAAAGGCTTCAAAGTTAAACTTTGAAGCCTTTTTTGTACTTACTAGTAAAGTGATTTAACTAGTCAGCATCACGGGCATTGATATAAGCACGCTCAGACACGGCGTGCCATTTGCCAACTTTAGAGCGGAAGTCGATAAAGGAGTCATACACCTTCTTGCTCATTTCATCGCCTGCGGCTACTTCTTTCAACGTCTCATCAGAAGCGGTACGCAATTGTGCTAGCACCTCTTTCGGGAAAGGCTTAAGTTGAACATTATGATCATTTACTAGCGTTTCTAGTGCGTCATTGTTCAGAGCCGTAAACTCATCCAGCATATCTTGGTTAGCTTGACGGCCAGCTGCTTTAACAATCAGTTTAAGGTCTGCAGGCAATGCATCAAAAGCCGTTTTGTTAACCATGGCTTCAAGCGTTGTACCTGGCTCGTGCCAACCTGGATAGTAGTAGAATTTCGCCGCTTTATACAGACCAAATGCTAGGTCGTTATAAGGACCAACCCACTCTGTCGCATCAATTGTACCTGTTTGCAAAGCGGTAAAGATTTCGCCGCCAGGCAAGTTAACCGGTGTACCACCGACTTTTTTCAGTACTTCCCCACCTAGGCCAGGAATACGCATTTTCAGGCCTTGGAAGTCATTGATAGAGTTAATTTCTTTATTAAACCAACCACCCATTTGAACACCCGTATTACCGGCTGCCATAGGGACTAGATTAAAGGGAGCATAAACCTCTTCCCACAGAGCCATACCGCCGCCATGACTAACCCAAGCATTGATTTCTTGTGCAGTTAGACCAAATGGAACTGCAGCAAAAAACTGTGCTGCTGGCGCCTTGCCTTTCCAGTAATAAGACGCACCGTGACCCATTTCGGCTGTACCACGAGAAACGGCATCGAATACTTCTAATGGTGGTACTAGCTCACCCGCCGCATAAACTTTTACATTTAGACGTCCACCAGACATCTCTGTAATGTTTTTCGCTAGTTTCTCAGCACCTGTACCCAATCCTGGGAAGTTTTTCGGCCAAGTTGTTACCATTTTCCAGTTGATTACTTCGGCTTTAGTTTCAGCCTTTGCCTGTTCTTCGGCTTTTTCACCACCGCCACAAGCAACTAAGGTTGCAGCTGCTAACCCAGCAACGGCCCACTTTCCAAAACTTTTTGCTGTAAACATTTTGATTCCTCAGCTTTTATTGTTATTAATTTTGCTTTGCTATTTAAATGCTTGATTCAAACATTTAAATAGCCAGTTTTGCCCATCTAAACAAAACTCTTAAACTAGATACTAGGCGGACTAGCTCATTGTCTCAACTGATTTTTTTAACAATGTTCAAATTTATAATGTTTGTAATTTGGCAAAGGCCAAAACCAGCCATTTCGTCCCTTCATCATCAAAATTTACTTGAACTCTTGCCTGCGGACCTTGGCCCTCATAATTAATTACTAAACCTTCGCCAAACACTGGATGCATGACCCTATCACCCATGCTTATTGATGTTTCAGGGACTTGATAGCCTTCCAATACAGAGTTGGCAGGGCGAGCATATGTAGGCCTTTGCGTAGACACGGGACGAGACACTTGCGAACGCAAACGCACCTCTTCAAGGCAGTCACTCGGAATTTCGTTGATAAAGCGAGATGGACTATTAAAGGACTCACTGCCATGTAAACGACGAGATTCTGCGTAGGTAATATAAAGTTTTTCCATCGCCCGAGTGATACCCACATAACATAAGCGCCTCTCTTCTTCTAAACGTCCAGGCTCTTCAAAGGACATACGGCTTGGGAAGAGGTTCTCTTCCACACCCGTCAAGAACACAAGCGGGAACTCAAGGCCTTTCGCTGAATGCAAGGTCATTAGCTGAATCGCATCTTGATATTCATCCGCCTGAGCTTCACCTGCATCTAAAACAGCTTGATCCAAAAAGGCCATCATAGGTGAGCTATATTCCTGCTCTTCTGTCTCGGTTTGAGTCCAGCTAAACCCAGTCGCGGCACTGACTAACTCTTTTAAGTTTTCGACTCTGGCTTCGCCTTTTTCGCCTTTCTCTTTCTCATGAAAAGCAATCAGGCCGGCTTCTTGAATCAACTGTTCAAACACTTCACCTAAGCCTAGATCGTCACTTTGTACACTGTTTGCCATACCATCGACCAAAGCTAAAAAAGCCTCAATGGCATTAGTTGCCCTAGCAGGTAATAGTTTTTGACGTACTATTTCAGATGCGGCTTGCCACATGGAGCAACCTTGATCTCGAGCCAGCTCACGAATTGTCCCTATACTGCGCTCACCTATGCCTCTTGGAGGAACATTAATCACTCGCTCCATGGCACCGTCATCATTGGCATCTATAGCCAATCTGGCATAAGCCAAAGCATTTTTAATTTCGAGTCGATCGTAGAACCTATGGCCGCCATAAATACGATAAGCAATTTGCTCTCTTACCAAGCATTCCTCAACCACTCGTGATTGAGCATTTGAACGGTATAAAATAGCCATATCTCTTAGGCTAGTACCATCATCACGCCATTTTTTTATAATGCTCAGGATAAATCTGGCTTCATCTTGTTCATTAAAACCAGCATATAAGGAGATCTTTTCCCCTTCTGGGCTTTCTGTCCAAAGCTCCTTGCCTAAACGATCATCGTTATTTTTAATCAGGCCGTTTGCGGCTTTAAGAATATGACCTGTAGAGCGGTAGTTTTGCTCAAGACGAATCGTCTGTACCTCATTAAAGTGCTTGGTGAAATTCTGTATGTTTTCAATTTTTGCGCCCCGCCAACCATAAATAGATTGGTCATCATCACCTACAGCAGTAATCGATCCTTTATCCCCAACGAGTATGCGCAACCAGGCATATTGAATACTGTTGGTATCTTGAAACTCGTCCACCAGCACATGTACAAAACGTTCTTGATAATGGCGTAGTAAAGCAGGGTTACCCAATAACAGTTCATGCGCTCTTAATAGCAACTCGCCAAAGTCTAAGGTGCCATTACGCTCACACGCTTCTTCATAGGTGTAATACAACTCCCTCATTCCCTTGGAGAAAGGGTCATGACTATCGGGAACATGGGCAGCACGACGGCCTTCATCTTTTTGACCATTGATATACCAACACACCTGTTTTGGTGGCCAACGTGTTTCATCGATATTTTGCTCTCGCATGAGACGTTTCACCATACGAAGCTGGTCATCGCTGTCCATAATCTGAAAGTTTTCTTTTAATCCGGCATCACGCCAATGAGCACGTAATAAGCGATGTGCTAAACCGTGGAAAGTGCCGACCCACATACCTTGAGGGGGAACACCGACCAGTTGCTCTATCCTTGCTTGCATCTCTTTTGCGGCTTTATTGGTAAAGGTCACCGCCATAATACTAAAAGGCGAGACTTCATAGGCATGCATTAACCAAGCGATTCTATGCACTAGAACACGGGTTTTACCACTGCCTGCTCCAGCTAAAATCAAGGTATTTTGCAATGGAGCAGCAACCGCTTCCCGTTGTTTATCGTTTAAAGAATCAAGAATAAAAGAAACATCCATTGAGCAGGTTCCGCCTTGCTGGTTAATTGGCTAAAAAGTAATTTCATTTTTCTGTCACATAAAAAAATTACCATAATGGTTGATTTTTGATCGATTTTACGGTCTTTTATGTGTTGTAACTTGTTGACCTCTATTTTGACTTTTTTCACCTGTCGATGACAGTGATCTATGCATTTCATTGTCATTGAAATACATCAAAGGAAAAACGATGAACAAACTAGCTACCGAATTAAGTGAACTGAAAACAGAACTTTTACACGCATCTATCTCATTTGATAATGAGAAAAGTGAAAAGCTGCAAAAGGAAGATGGCGTACGTATGTTAAAAGCCCGCCGCGCCATTGAAGCTTACCGAGAACAAAAAAGCTTATCTGATTCAATTTCCAATGGATGGGATATTAACTAATTTCGATCAGACAAGCGAAAGAAAGCCAAGTTAATCCTCACTAAGGCCTAATTAGGGACCTTAGGGCATGTTTTCACATTAAAATAGGGTGGAAACTGACCGCTTTACTCAAATTGCTGACCCGAGCAGCAAGGCGATTTTTTCGCTTTCAAAAAACAAATCAACTTACTCTCGTTTACATATGGTATCCAATCACTTAAGACATTTGCTAGCGGTGCTAGATCTGTTGGAGTAACATACCTAGGTTTTTTTAAAGCGCTAGCTAATAGCGTGTAATTAATAATTATAATAGAGCGAATAACCCTTTTGGGGAGCCATTATGTTCGAAAATATTCAAGCTGCGCCTGCAGATCCAATTCTTGGTTTAAATGCATCCTTTGCGAAAGAATCCAATCCAAATAAAATAAATTTGGGTGTAGGTGTGTATAAGGATGAGCAGGGGCAAACCCCTATTCTTCAAGCAGTTAAGCAAGCCGAAGAAAGATTGCTAGTCTCTGAAACTAGCAAAAGCTATTTAAGCATTGAAGGCACTTCACAATACCGCGAAGCGGTTCAAGGCCTTTTATTTGGTTCAGACCACCCCATACTAACCAAAAAACTTGCCCATACTGCCCATACACCTGGCGGTACTGGCGCACTGCGCGTTGCAGCAGAATTTATCAAGAAGCACATACCTAATGCGACCATCTGGGTAAGCAATCCGACTTGGGCTAACCATCAAGCCGTTTTCCAATCCGTCGGATTAGAAGTCGCAACCTATGCCTACTATGATGCGGCCAATAAAAGCCTAGATTTTGAGGCTATGCTCGCGAGTTTGTCTCAAATTCCAGACGGTGATGTGGTGCTTTTCCATGGCTGTTGTCACAATCCTACCGGTATAGACCCAACACCAGAACAGTGGCAGCAACTTGCTAACTTATGCAGCAAGCAAGGATTTTTACCTTTATTTGATTTTGCTTATCAAGGGTTTGGTATTGGCCTTGAAGAAGATGCCAAAGGCTTAAGAACCTTTACTCAGCAAGTGCCTGAAATGCTAATTGCGAGCTCTTTCTCCAAAAATTTTGGTTTATACAATGAGCGTGTTGGTGCTATTACTCTGGTTTGCGATACCGCTGAGCAAGCAGATAATGCCTTTACTCAACTGCAAAGAACAATACGTACAAACTATTCAAACCCACCCGCTCATGGTGCTGCGATAGTGACAGAAATTTTGTCTGATCCGGCACTGCGTAGCTTATGGGAAATGGAACTTGAGAGTATGCGTAAACGTATACACGAAATGCGTAGTTTGTTTGTTAGCACTTTGAGAGCAAACGGAGTGGAGCAGGACTTCTCATTTATTTCCCGTCAACAAGGTATGTTCTCTTTTTCTGGCCTTACTCCAGATCAAGTTAACCGCCTAAGACAAGACTTCGCTATCTACATTGTGGGCTCTGGCCGTATTAATGTTGCAGGCATTACTCATGACAATATCAAGCCGTTATGTGATGCCATTAGCGCGATTATTAAAGACAGCTAAAACTTTGATATAGACTTTAAAAAGCAGCGTCATTTAGATCGCTGCTTTTTTTTTGCCTATGATTTTTCATTTCCTTTAAAAAGATAGAAATTAACCACTTTTCTAACTTGTTTTACACTCGCTTTTCACCTTATTCTGCTGTATCTCTTGGTATCAGAACCTAAGGAAACAACCTTATGTCCGCAACTCTTATTTATTGCTATGACCCTATGTGCAGCTGGTGTTGGGGCTTTCAACCCACGTGGAAAGCACTTCAGGCTTCACTTACACCTTATATTGATAAGGGTGAAATACAGATTCAACCTATGCTGGGAGGGTTGGCTGTCGACTCTAATGCTCCTATGCCTCTACCAATGCAAGCTAAACTTGCAGGAGTTTGGAAGCAAATTGAATCTCAACTAGGAACCCAGTTTAATCATAATTTTTGGCAAGATTGTCAACCAAGGCGCTCGACCTACCCTGCCTGTCGTGCCTGTTTGGTAGCCAGAGATCAAAACTTAGAAAAAGAAATGGCAGCACAAATTCAACAAGCTTACTATTTAAAGGCTCAAAACCCCTCAGACTTAGATACATTAGCCCAATGCGCAGTCAAAATAGGGTTAAAAGAAGATGGCTTCCTAAAAGCCATGGAGCATTGTAAAAAAGCAGAAGTGCTTGAACAGGAAGTTCAAATCGCGCGTCAATTAGGGCTTAACTCTTTTCCATCCCTAGCCTTAGTTATGGCAAATCAAATCATTCAAATCCCACTGGATTATCTTAATGCAGATCAGATGCTAACAGATATTTTAGCGGCATTAGCTAAGCTAAAAAACAGCTAGCGCTTTCTTAATAGAGCTAAAACTCATTAGAATTTCTAGTGAGTTTTAGCATAAACTCTTGTTATTATTATTATTCTTATTGTAAAGCATTTTAATAAAGCTCTCCCTTATTCGAGCGGCTCGTATATGGCGGTAAACCAATGTCTTTTTGCAAATGGCTAGATAGATTAGTTAACTGATCAAACTCTCTTTTAGACATACTTACTCGACTTAAATCCTTGTTACTATTGTGTTTAGAAAGATTTCTCAAGACAAGTTTAAAGGCTTTTTTAATCGCCCCTAATAGACTAATCAATAATGGGTACATGCTTGCATCTCCTTGTGTTTAGGCTTTTAATCATGCCTAAGAGATGCGAAATACACGAACGCTAAAAACTTACATCTAAAATAAGATAATCTTATGGTTGCCTAAGCTATGGATACTCGAGTTACACACCTAAAAGCCATTCACTACTTTGCTGTTGCCAGTAAAACCTTAAGCTATACCAAGGCAGCACAAGAACTTTTTGTCTCTCAGGCTGCAGTAAGCCAGCAGATTCGTCTGTTAGAAGAACACCTAGGTAATAAGTTATTTTATCGCGCTGGACGTGATATGCAGCTGACCACCCAAGGTCATATTCTTGCTGAGTATTTAGGCGATGCTTTTGAGCTAATTGGAAAAGGGCTGGATAGGGTTAAAGCAGAACCTTTTGCGGGCAATCTCAGCATCATTTGCCCGCAAAGTTTTGCTTCTAGCTGGGTCATGCCAAAGCTTTGGCGCTTTACCGCTATGCATGATGAGATTACCGCTAGATTGCTTTGCTGTGATTACAGAGAAGACCTAAGAGCAGGTAATGCCGATATCGATATTACAACGCTGATTGATTCTCAAAAGGACTGCCGGCAAATAAAACTGTTAGAAACAAACCTTGTTCTTGTCGCCTCTAAATCTCTTGCTAATAGTATGAGGTTTGACAGTATTGATGACTTATTAAGATGTTGGTTAATACAGGCTGATGAATCCGAACTCTCTTGGTCTGCATTTTTTGCAGAATACGGCATTGATACCAATATAAAACAAAAACTTTGGGCAGAAGTGGGCTCATGGTATATGGGAATCAGTGCAGTGAAAGCGGGCCATGGAGTATTTATATGTCCTGAAATAATGATTCAAGATGACCTTGCATCAGGAGAACTCGTGCATGTTTTACCTCAGTTTCCGTTTAGTAAAAGCCTCACTTTTTACATGAACTATCAAGAGTTTTCGCCTCGTATTGAACGAATCAAAGCATTTGAAAAATGGATTTTAGATGAGTTAGCGGGGATAACGATTGACCCATTTGATCATCGTTATCAAAGCTTGAAACCAATAGCTGGCAAGCATTAATGCTAGCCAGCCTAATTGGATTAACCGAAGTCGTGGTTAATTAGATCCAGCATAGGGTTATAAACAGGCTCATCAGAGCCCTCTTCCTGCTCTTTTTTAGCATCCTTAAATTCTGAGTTGGTTTCATCATTGTGAGTACTTACTTCTGCTTTAGGCTTTTCTTTACTAGCAAAGCATTCTTTTTCGAGCCAATCTAAGCTAGCTTGGGTTTGATGCAAGCTTAGGTTAACAGCAAACCAATGCTGCGCATCTTCAGCAAGGCTGAGTAAGTGACCTGGAATCAAACCATGCAGATTAGTCGCTTGATAGGCTTGCCACTGACTAGCAGTAATTGGACTATTACTGCGTACCCATAAACTGTATCCGCCTTTATTTATCACAGCAGATAAGTGCCCAGGTTTTAATTCTTCTAATGCTGATTTCATTTTTTCTGCATTAGCCCAAATAGCCCGAGACATAGCAGCAAAGGCTTTTACAGGAGACTGATTTAATACAGGGATTAAGGCTAGCTGTATATCTTCACCTGGACACAAACCAGCCACAGCTAGCGCTTGTGCTAATGGTTTCTCATATCGCCCAATCTGTATCCAAGCAATACTAGGTAAAGCATCATGTAGGCCTTCAAATCCACCTATATAAACTACTAAACCAGTTTGATCCAATGATTTAAGGCTTAACACAGCTTGTGGTCTATTAGGCAAATGTGAGCATAGATCCCACTCAATACTCGGTAGCCCATGCTTTTCAATCAGAGCATACCAACGGCGCAAACTAAGGTTACTAATCGCCTGCCCAGCGGGAAAAGAAAATTGACTAGGGAAAAGCAATAATTTGATTTCATCTTGTTCGATGATTTTATCCACTACATCAAGGTCGACTCCCCTTTCACCCGCATTCAAACATACAGCTTCACGGCCTAAGGCCTGAATCGTGTTCTTTAATCTGAAGTCACAGGGAGTCAGTATCAGTACCTTATCACCCACTTGAGTCAAAGACTCGAGGCTTTGAATCAATAACTGGCTTGGGTTATTCGCTAACCAAAGTTGGTCCAAGTTAGTTTGTACCCCAAGTTGCTCTAAATAGTGGCTTAAAGCCTGACGTAATGCTGTTTCGCCTTGAGGATGATGGACACTTAAATTACGAGGGTTAAGAGAGAAGATATCTTGCTCTAATAGTTCACTAGTCTGACAAGTCAGTGCTTTTTGGTAGCTAATCTGCTCTTCCAGTGAAAGGCGTTCTTTATCATTAAGGTAATGAGGATGATCCGCAGCGAGCATAATAGCGGGGCGAATTTTACTTTGGTGACAAACAAAATAGCCTGATTTTGGCCGGGACTCTATCCAGCCCTCTTTACTCAGTAGCTCATAACCATGAATGACAGTATTCAGGCTCATTCCTTGTTCCTTGGCAAGTTTTCTCAAAGAGGGCATTTTGTCCCCTGCTGCAAGCTTGCCTTGCTCCACTTGATCTTGAAACCAATCAACTAAACCTTGATAAAGAAACTCAGCCACAATTTGTACCTTTCAAATTATATTATATTAAAACTGTATCTAATTGTTTTCAGAAATCCAAGTCATGTCGTCTAAAATTTGATTAAATTATTCATTTGACCATTAGATAGTGTAATTAGTTAACCCCTGATAGATTCAAACTAGGTTACAATTTTATTTTATGCTCAAATTTCCTTAAGGACATTACTTCATTAATCATGATGCCATTTGACCCTATTAGCATACGTCAGCAATTTCCTATCCTTGCCCAACAGGCCCATGATTATCCTTTGGTCTATTTAGATAATGCCGCGACGACACAAAAGCCAGACTCAGTGTTAAATGCCATCATAAATTACTACCAAACCAGTAATGCGAATGTGCATCGTGGATCTCACTTTTTAAGTGATAAGGCGACCAACTTATTTGAGCAAGCAAGACAAACCTTAGCTGAATTTATACAAGCACCCGACAATAGCCATATCATTTGGTGTAAAGGTGCAACAGAAGCTATAAACCAAGTCGCTTATGGCTTAGAGTCAAGTCTTAAACCCGATGATGAAATTCTCATTTCTAGTTTAGAGCATCACGCTAATCTCGTACCTTGGCAACAACTAGCAAAAAGAACGGGGGCAAAACTACGCTCAATTCCTTTTACTTCAGATGCTAAATGGGAAGCAGAGTACGCAAGTTATTTTAATGAAAAGACAAAAATCCTAGCCTGCACACAAATTTCAAATGCGATTGGTGTCCACCTGCCTCTAGATACACTGATTCAAGAAGCAAAAGCAGTCGGCGCCCTAACCTTAATTGATGGAGCACAAGCCGTTGCTCACTACCCAGTTAACATGGCTCAACTTGATTGTGACTTTTACGTTTTTTCTGGACACAAGATGTACGGGCCAACAGGGATAGGCGTACTTTATGGGAAAACAGCAGCGCTAGAACAGCTGACACCTCTGCAAACAGGAGGTGAAATGGTATTAAAAGTCAGCTTGCTTGAAACCGAGTTTAATCAACTCCCCTACCGTCTTGAAGCAGGCACCCCGCATATTGAAGGTGTCATAGGCTTAGCCTCTGCTTGCGAGTTTTTAATGCAACAAGACAGGCAAGCAATGCTAGATTGGGAAATCAGCTTAGCGAACCGTGTCAGACGCATTCTAATGAATGAAGCAGATATCAAAGTCTACTCACCTGCAAACACTACCCTCGTCTCATTTTCCGTCAATAATATTAACCTGACAGACCTAAATGCCTTTTTAGATAGCAAGGGCATTGGTATTCGCTCGGGTAGCCATTGTGCCCATCCTTTAATGGCACAACTCGGCGTAAGTGGCACCTTAAGAGCTTCTTTTGCATGTTATAACAATGAAAGAGATGCGGATCACTTTGTCGCAACCCTTTTAGATGCCATAGATTTATTGGCTGATTAAAATCAAATTAATTAATTGATAAATAAAGAATTTTGGATAATAACGTGAACACAAACGAGATTAAAGATACATTTAATCAATGCCAATCTAAGGAAGAGAGCTTTAGAGCATTAGTCAAAATAAGCAAAACATTAATTCGTTTAGATACAGATTTAAAAACTAATGAAAATGCAGTAACAGGTTGCGAAAGTCAGGTTTGGCTAACGGCAGAAAAAGAGAAAGAAACAGGCCTTTGGCACTTTCAGGCAGACAGTGATGCCAAGCTCATTCGTGGGTTTTTAGCCATTATTTTGGCCTATATAGAAGGCTTAAATTCCGAACAAATTCAACAGCTTGACCTTCTCACTCAGCTTAATGCTTTAAACTTAGAATCCTACCTCACCAGCTCTCGTAACAATGGCATTCTAGCAATCATTACGAGAATTAAAGAACTAACACAATAATCAGCGCTAAACTTCTTTTGTAAGCTCCTCCGCTTGTTTAGCAAGCCTTTCTAACACACGACTCACGGCCACAAACCCAAAGGTAGCCGTGACCATGGTGCAGGCACCAAAGCCTGAATCACAATCCATTTTCTCACCTGCTTGGGCCTTACTTCTATCCGTACTAACGCTACCATCTGGAGTTGGATATCTTAGCTGCTCAGTAGAGTAAACACATTCAATATCAAAGCGGCGCTTGGTATTACGGGGGAAGTTATAATGGCGACGTAAAAAGTTTCTGAGCTTGGCTGCAAGAGGGTCCTGTTCAGTTCTCGCAAGATCAGCAATGTGCACTTGAGTCGGATCGATTTGCCCACCAGCACCACCAACAGTAATAAGTTTAATCTTGTTACGCTTGCACCAGGCAACCATAGCGGCTTTTGGCTTAATACTATCTATGCAGTCGATGACATAGTCATAATCACGCCCTAGGTGCTCCAAAACGCTGTCAGGGGTAACAAAGTCTTCAACGCAATCAACTTGGCAGTCAGGGTTAATCAATTTAATTCGTTCCGCCATGGCTTCGACTTTAGCAACGCCAATGTTGCCATCTAATGCATGGATTTGACGGTTCACATTGGTAATACAAACATCATCCATATCAATCAGAGTGATCCGGCCAATACCGGACCTTGCCAAGGCTTCTGCAGCCCAAGTGCCCACACCACCAATCCCCACCACACAGATATGTGCTTGAGTGAAATACTGATAGGCATTCACCCCATATAAACGTTTAATACCACCAAATCTTTGTTCCGCGCTCACAAACCAACCCCAAACTAAAACACTTATCTCGACAATAGGATCGCAACTTATTACTAACTTGCTTAAAATGGGATTTTACGCAATTTTGTTACTCAATCACAGCTAGCTTTTAGCTTTATGGAAGATGAGCGAATATGACTCAGCAAGCGTTTGATCAATTAGGTTTAAACCCTAGAGAAACCCTGTTATACCAAACCTTATTACAATTAGGGCCAGCTTCTATCAGAGACATTGCCGATAAAAGCGGTATTAACCGTGGCTCTGCTTATGAATCTTTAAAACAGTTACAGGCCAAGGGAGTCGTAAGTTACTTCCCTAAAGGAAAACGTCGTTTTTTTAGTGCCGAAAACCCAGAGATTTTGCTGAAACTTGCTGAAGAAAAACGAGCTAACCTTGATAAGGCCATTGAGTCTTTAAAGCACTCAGTCATTCCTAATTTACACCAGCTACAACCAGATTATCATCAAACTAATGTGAGATATTATGAAGGGGATGAAGGCATTGAATGGGTATTAAGAGACATTCTGAATGTGGTTTCAGAACAAAAAAGCGATAATAAAGAGTATTGTGTCTTTTCCTCTAAACCCATTCGGCCTTTCTTGTACCGCCCTTTCCCTAACTTTACTAAGCAAAGAATCAAACTGGGTATTAAGGTAAATGTTATTGCGATTGGTGATGGTGGTGAGGATGCAGAATTATCTGAACGTAAATGGATACGTACTGAAGGGGCTGTTGATGCCAGTTACATTGCTATCTATCCACCTAAGTGTGCCATTATCTCTTTAGCGAGTGATAACTTCCCTTCTGCCGTGGTACTTGAATCTAAAGACATCGCCATGGCGCAACAAATTATCTTTAACACCCTGTGGGGCTTGTTATAAGACAGGGTTAAGCAAATTCTAAGTATAAAAAAAGCCCCGTTTACCTAAGTAAGCGGGGCTTTTTTGAAACTCTTTTACGCTACCGGTTACTTCGCACGAAGTTGACTGATAGTACGTAGTCGAGCAACGGCTTCTGCTAGTTGAGCGGTCGCACGAGAGAAATCGATATCTGAATTTTGTTGATTCAGTAATTCCTCTGCATGTTTCTTCGCTTCTAGAGCAGCCGCTTCGTCCAGATCATGGGCACGAATAGCGGTGTCTGCCAAGACGGTAACACGGTGTGGTTGCACTTCAAGGAAACCACCCGATACGAAGATAATCTCTTCTTCACCGTTTTGTTTAACCACGCGAACAGGGCCTGGAAGCAGTGGAGTCAGTAATGGTGCATGACCAGGTTTAATACCTAGATCACCAAAACTACCGGCTGCCACAAGAGTCTCTACCGATCCAGAGAAAATCTCTTGCTCAGCGCTTACGATATCGCAGTGAACTGTGATAGCCATAAGATGCCTCTCTATGTCAGGCTTAACCAACAGCAATGACGCTGTTGGTTATGCATGGTTAAATTTTCTTAGCTTTCTCGACAGCTTCGTCGATGCTACCAATCATGTAGAACGCTTGTTCTGGCAATTCGTCGAACTCGCCATCAAGGATGCCTTTAAAGCCGCGGATTGTATCTTTCAAAGAAACATACTTACCTGGCGCACCAGTGAAGACTTCAGCTACGAAGAATGGCTGAGACATGAAACGTTGGATCTTACGTGAACGGTTTACAGATAGCTTATCTTCTTCAGAAAGCTCGTCCATACCCAAGATCGCAATGATGTCTTTTAATTCTTTATAACGCTGTAATACAGTTTGAACGCCACGTGCTACGTCGTAGTGTTCTTGACCGATTACTAGAGGATCCAACTGACGAGATGTAGAGTCTAGAGGATCGATCGCTGGGTAGATACCCAAAGATGCAATGTCACGAGACAATACAACAGTCGCATCCAAGTGCGAGAATGTTGTTGCTGGAGACGGGTCAGTCAAGTCATCCGCAGGTACGTATACCGCTTGGATAGATGTGATAGAACCAGTCTTAGTAGAGGTGATACGTTCTTGAAGAACACCCATCTCTTCAGCAAGAGTTGGCTGGTAACCTACCGCAGAAGGCATACGACCCAACAATGCAGATACTTCAGTACCCGCCAATGTGTAACGGTAGATGTTATCTACGAAGAAAAGAACGTCACGACCTTCGTCACGGAACTTCTCAGCCATAGTCAAACCAGTCAAAGCAACACGTAGACGGTTACCTGGTGGCTCATTCATCTGACCGTATACTAGAGATACTTTATCGATTACATTCGAATCAGTCATCTCATGGTAGAAGTCATTACCTTCACGAGTACGCTCACCAACACCAGCGAATACAGAATAACCACTGTGCTCGATAGCGATGTTACGGATAAGTTCCATCATGTTTACGGTTTTACCTACACCGGCACCACCAAACAGACCAACTTTACCACCTTTCGCAAACGGACATACAAGGTCGATTACCTTGATACCAGTTTCCAAAAGTGCGTTATCAGAAGATTGTTCCGCATAGCTTGGAGCTTCGCGGTGGATAGCCCAACGCTCTTCTTCGCCAATTGGACCTTTTTCATCAATCGGGTTACCTAGCACGTCCATAATACGTCCTAGAGTTTTGGTACCAACTGGAACAGATACTGGGTTGTTTGTATTGTCTACAACCAAACCACGCTTCATACCTTCAGTTGAACCCATGGCGATAGCACGTACAATGCCGTCACCTAGCTGCTGTTGAACTTCCAACACCAACTCTTTACCCTCGATCGTTAGGGCATCATATACTTTTGGCACACTATCACGTGGAAATTCCACGTCGATTACCGCGCCGATAATCTGTACGATTTGTCCGCTACTCATGTTCGGATCCTCTTAATACCTAAATACCTTAAACCGCTGCCGCGCCGCTTACAATCTCAGAGATTTCCTGAGTGATCGCTGCCTGACGAGCCTTGTTGTACACCAACTGTAATTCATTAATGATATCACCAGCGTTATCCGTTGCGTTTTTCATGGCAAGCATACGAGCTGCTTGTTCACACGCAATGTTTTCAACAACTGATTGATATACTTGAGATTCAATATAACGAACTAATAAATCGTTCAGAATCTCAACAGCTTCTGGTTCGTAAATGTAATCCCAGTGGTGCTGTAACTCTGCATTCTCTTCCGCATTTAGAGGTAAAAGTTGCTCGACACGTGGTTTCTGAGTCATGGTATTCACGAACTCGTTAGAAACAACATAAAGACGATCAATCTTGCCTTCATCAAATGCGTCCAACATCACCTTCACACTACCTACTAGGTTTTCTGCTTCAGGTGCGTCACCTAATCCGGTAACAGCTGCTGTAACGTTTCCGCCGTAGTTATTGAAGAATGAAACAGATTTAGAACCAACGGCACAGATATCAATTTCGATATCCTCGTTAGCGAACTGTTCCATATCTTTAATGGTTTTCTTGAACACGTTAACGTTCAAGCCACCACATAATCCACGGTCAGAAGAGACTACGATATAACCAACACGCTTCGCCTCACGCTCGGTAAGGTAACGGTGTTTATACTCAGGATTCGCATTAGCCAAATGGCCAATTACTTGACGAATTCGTTCCGCATACGGACGAGAAGCGGCCATACGATCCTGAGCTTTACGCGTCTTACTTGCCGCTACTTTTTCCATAGCGCGAGTAATTTTACGCGTATTGTTAATGCTCGAAATCTGAGTGCGTATCTCTTTTCCGACTGCCATAATGAACTGCCCTTGTGAGAATGTTAATTCACAAACTGCAAATATAGACTGGTGAGAACTGTCTTATGACAGCTCCCACCAACTTATTACCAAGTTTGTGTCGCTTTAAACTTCTCGATTGCCGCTTTAAATGTCGCTTCAATCTCGCCGTTATAATTGCCAGTTTTGTTAATGTCAGCCATAAGATCAGCGTGTTCGCTGTTCATGTAGCTAAGCAAAGACTGTTCAAAACTACCAATCTTGTTTGTTTCAACATCTACAAGGAAGCCATCGTTGGCAGCGTAAAGGATTACGCCCATATCAGCTATAGACATAGGGCTAAACTGTTTCTGTTTCATCAGTTCAGTAACCTGTTTACCGTGTTCTAGCTGTTTACGAGTAGCTTCATCAAGATCAGATGCGAACTGAGCGAAAGCCGCCAATTCACGATACTGAGCTAGGGCAAGACGGATACCGCCACCTAGTTTCTTGATGATCTTAGTTTGTGCAGCACCACCAACACGGGATACAGAGATACCCGCGTTCATTGCAGGACGAATACCCGCGTTGAACAAGCTTGTTTCCAAGAAAATCTGACCATCAGTGATGGAGATTACGTTGGTTGGTACGAATGCTGATACGTCACCACCTTGAGTCTCGATGATAGGAAGAGCAGTCAAAGAACCAGTCTTACCTTTCACTTCACCATTGGTGAATTTCTCAACGTAGTCTGTGTTTACACGAGACGCACGCTCAAGAAGACGAGAGTGAAGATAGAATACGTCACCAGGATACGCTTCACGACCTGGTGGACGACGTAGTAGCAATGAGATTTGACGGTAAGCCCAAGCTTGTTTAGTCAAATCATCATAAATAATTAGGGCATCTTCACCGCGGTCACGGAAGTACTCACCCATTGTGCAACCAGTGTATGGTGCTAGGTAAAGCATAGAAGCAGGATCAGAAGCACCAGCTGAAACAACTGTTGTGTACTCTAATGCGCCGTTTTCTTCTAGCTTTTGTACTACGTTAGCGATAGTAGATTGCTTTTGACCAATGGCTACATACACACACTTAATACCACTGCCTTTTTGGGCAATGATGGTATCGATAGCGAGTGCTGTTTTACCAACCTGACGGTCACCGATAATCAACTCACGCTGACCACGACCTACAGGAACCATTGCATCAATGGCTTTATAACCAGTTTGAATTGGCTGGTCTACTGATTGACGTTCGATTACACCAGGTGCAACCTTTTCAACCGCATCAGTAAGTTGAGCGTTTACTGGACCTTTGCCGTCGATTGGGTTACCCAATGCGTCAACAACACGACCAAGTAGTTCTGGACCGATTGGAACTTCCAAAATACGACCAGTACACTTAACTTTTTGACCTTCGACTAGATTTTGGTAGCCGCCTAATACTACAGCACCTACAGAGTCACGCTCTAGGTTCAATGCCATACCATAAACACCACCAGGGAATTCGATCATTTCCCCGTACATTACATCAGCCAGACCGTGAATCAATACGATACCGTCTGCTACGCTGACAATTGTGCCCTCATTTTGGGCTTCAGAAGTCACATCAAGGTTCTCGATGCGCTTCTTGATAATCTCGCTGATCTCAGATGGATTCAGTTGCTGCATGCTAAATTCCTCAACCCTGGTTTCGATTTTATCGAAACGCTAGGAGTTTATCGCCTCGGCCAGTTTCGCAAGTTTCCCGCGAACTGATCCGTCGATGATTAAATCGCCTGTACGGATAACCACGCCACCGATAAGGCTTGCGTCTGTTTCAGTCGCCAAGTTGACGGTACGGTCCAACTTTTTGCTCAATGAAGTACTGATTGCTTGCTCTTGTTCAGCTGAGAGTTCGTAAGCAGACGTCATATTCACGTCGACTGCTTTTTCGAAGTTCAGTTTAAACTGATTAAACAATTCGGAAATCGCCGCCAATAGTGTTAAGCGGTTATTTTCCGATAATGAGTTCACAAAGTTTTTACCTTGCTCTGTCATTACTTCATTGCAAACATCTGCCAGCGCGTTTGCTTTTTCGTCAGCACTAAAAGCAGGATTTTGCACTGCTTGTGCTAATGTCGTGTCACTCGCAGCGGTAGCCAATACGCTAAGCATATTGGCCCATTCTGCTACTTGACCTTGCTCACGAGCAACTTCAAACGCAGCTTTTGCATACGGGCGAGCGACTGTCATTAATTCAGCCATTGGACCCTCGCTTAAAGCTCTTGTGCTAGTTTTTCAACTAGTTCGCTGTGGGCTTTCTCGTCAACACTGGCACCCAAAATTTTCTCAGCACCGATAAGAGCAAGTTGAGAAACTTGAGCGCGTAGTGCTTCTTTAGCACGAATAACGTCTTGTTCAATCTCAGAATTTGCTGCATCGCGCAAACGTTGGCCATCAGCCAATGCTTGTTCTTTCGCTTCGTCAATAATTTGGTTAGCCCGTTTGTTGGCTTGTTCAATAATTTCGGCCGCTTGTTCCTTGCTCTCACGTAATGTATGAGTGGCTTTTTCTTGAGCCAACTCTAAATCACGTGAAGCGCGGTTAGCTGCTTCTAAACCATCTGCAATTTTCTTGCTACGCTCTTCTAGCGCAGCAATTACTGGAGGCCACACAAACTTCATGCAGAACCAGACAAAAAAGGCAAACGAGATAGCTTGGCCTATAAGTGTGAGATTTAAGTTCACGCTAATATCCTCGCTCTAAGTCGTTTATAAAAGTTTTGCAAATAAAGCAAAAACTTAGCCAGCAACCTGAGCAACGAATGGGTTTGCGAAAGTGAAGAACAACGCAATACCTACACCGATCATAGTTACGGCATCAAGAAGACCCGCTACGATGAACATTTTAACTTGCAACATTGGAACCATCTCAGGTTGACGCGCAGCGCCTTCCAAGAATTTACCACCAAGTAGACCGAAACCAATCGCAGTACCTAGGGCACCTAGACCGATAAGAAGGGCTACAGCAATCGCAGTAAGACCAACTACAGTTTCCATTTTAACTCCTAATTTTCATAGTTTTAGATTGAAGGTTTAAAAAAACTTTATATAACTCTGTGCTCGTTTTACACCAAGATCTTAGTGATCTTCGTGTGCCATACTTAGGTATACAATTGTTAGCATCATGAAGATGAATGCTTGCAATACGATTACCAAGATATGGAAAATTGCCCATGGGACAGATAATGCCCACTGTACCCAGAACGGTAG
The DNA here is from genome assembly GCF_000153025.1 of Marinomonas sp. MED121. Taxonomy (GTDB): domain Bacteria; phylum Pseudomonadota; class Gammaproteobacteria; order Pseudomonadales; family Marinomonadaceae; genus Marinomonas. Next base: position 577,106 of record NZ_CH672431.1, on the reverse strand, counting down.
AATAGCGATCAAGATAAAGATCAACTCACCTGCGTACAGGTTACCGAAAAGTCGCAATGCTAGGGAGATTGGTTTCGCAATAAGCCCCACACCTTCTAACAATAAGTTGAATGGGATCATCCACTTACCGAAAGGTTGCAAGGTTAGCTCGCCAACAAATCCAGAAATACCTTTTACCTTGATGCTGTAGAAAACAATCAAGAAGAAGACAGAGAAAGCCATACCTAGTGTCGCGTTCA
>NZ_CH672431.1:565007-576767 GCF_000153025.1 Marinomonas sp. MED121 | reverse complement strand
TTAGAACGAATTTTTTGCGCAATAAAAAACGCAGAATCATAAGACAGTTTGATATTACTCTCATCTGCTTTACGCATTAAAATCGCAACACGGGTTTCAAGCTCAGGGGGTTCTATCGCCACGGTTAAGCCCCAACCAAAGCGTGATTTGAGCCTGTCTTCTAGCCCTTTAATCTCTTTTGGATATCTATCACAGGTCAAAATCATTTGTTGACCCCCCTCTAATAAGGCATTAAAGGTATGAAAGAATTCCTCTTGCGTTCTATCTTTGCCTGCAAAGAATTGAATATCATCAATTAATAGGGCATCAACCGAGCGGTAATAGCGCTTAAAGTCGTTAATTGCATTAAGTTGTAAGGCTTTCACCATGTCCGCAACAAAGCGTTCCGAATGCAGATAGACTACCTTAGCATTCGGGTTATGACGCATTAACTCTGTACCAACAGCTTGCATTAAGTGAGTTTTACCTAAGCCTACGCCCCCATAAATAAAGAGGGGGTTATAAGCACCACCCGGATTTTCGGCGACCTGTAAAGCAGCGGCATGGGCAAGTTGGTTAGATTTACCTTCAACGAAGTTATCAAAGGTAAAAGAATTATTGAGGTTAGCGCCATGATTAATCCCCCCTTCAACATCCACTTTACGATTTGAAGAAGGCGATAAAGGTAATTGTCCTTGGGTATAAGGTTCCAAATCACCAATTAAGCCACTATCCGAGAGTTTTAACGGTGCCTCAAACTCTAAATCCGCATGCTTTACCGTATCTTCTTCCATCAAGCTAAAGCCGGGTCGATAGCTAACATTGTTGGCGCGCTCTTCCACTACAGCAACAGGTGCTGGCTCAACAAGAGGAGCAGGGGCTGGTGGAGCAGCTGGTTTAACTAAATTATGAGTGCGAACCGTAAAAGAAAGAACAGGGGCCGGCTCACTGCCAGCAAATTCGGTAAGAAGCTCTTTAATGCGAGTTTGATATTTATTGCTCACCCAATCTAAAACAAAGCGATTAGGGGCAGATAGGATTAAATCACCATTTGCGTTGATTTCAGCATCAAGTGGGCGAATCCAAGTATTGAATTGTTGAGCAGAAAACTCATCTTGTAATCGTTTTTGACAAAGATCCCAATACTCCAATGACACTAACCTTCACTCCTGCTGGGCAAATAAAAAACAGTTAAGCGCGAAATTCTAACTCGGAGAGAATCAGTTATCCACAAAAAGATGCAAATTAGTTAAAAACTCACAGAATTTATTTAAATCGTCATAAAATGTTAATAACAGGCATAGTTATACACACAAGTAGATAAAAACCTTTCTTTGTGGATAATAAGGCTAGTTATTAACATTAAAATTACCTCTTGTTAATAATTATATCCACTGAATTTATCACTATTAAGATTTTGTTTTTATTAACAATATAGATAAAAAAATTTGCATCTGTGTATATCTTTTAAAATATCTTATTTTTTTAATCCACATAGAGATATAAGCCTGTTTATAAAATGTTAAGTATTTATTTCTTGCTTTTTTTCTTTTTATTGTCTGTTTAATGATTGAATTCATTATTAAACTCCAATAAAATTCGCCGCCTGATTTTGAATCAAAATGAAGAGGCTTGGCTAAGGCTAACCCTCAAAACTGAAACACTGCTTCAGTAGTGAGAGAAAGAAAATGAAAAGAACTTTTCAACCTAGCGTTCTAAAACGTAAGCGTAACCACGGTTTCCGTGCCCGTATGGCTACTAAAGGCGGTCGTGCTGTTATCACACGTCGTCGTGCTCGTGGTCGTAAGTCTCTAAGCGCATAAGCCGTTTATGACAGACTTTTGTTTTCCCCGGCAGGTCAGATTACTGACTGCTGGGGATTATCAAACCGTTTTTAATCACACCTCTTGTAAAGTCTTTGCTGGCGAATTCCTTTTATTAGCAACCAAAAGAGATGACGACCTTTCTAGGTTGGGACTCATTGTTGCTAAAAAAAATGAAAAGCGTGCAGTAGGACGAAACCGCATCAAACGACTGGTACGAGAATCATTTCGTCATCATAAAGTCGAACTTGCTGGATTTGACGTTGTCTTTCTAGCACGCCAAGGCATTAAAGAGTTAGATAACCCAACTTTGGCTAAACGGATAGACAAAGCATGGCATCAGCTTATTAAACGGTCTAAAAAAGCCAATAATCAGCCAAAAGACACCAAAGCCAAACAGAAATAGGCTGAAAAAAGCTTGAAAGGCTGGTTTAATAACGCCAGTTTTTTTCGTGAGGCTTTTGTCTGGCATGCTCTAGCAATTTGGCAGGATGTGTAAGGCGTGAGTTTCAGGGCTTTGCCCTTTTTTCTAACCAAACAATATTAGTTGAATACCATGGATTTCAGACGTTATTTTTTATGGGGTGCACTTTTTGTTGTTGGCTACATGCTGTTTTTACAGTGGAACCAAGATTATGGTTCAGTAGCGACAAGCAATGTTGCTCAAACAACCCAAACACAAGAAGCTTCTAACAACACTGACTTACCTTCGACGGCCGCCGCACCTGTAGCGTCCAATGATATTGTGGTCGATGCCAAATTACCTGCTTCTGACACTCTGATACGAGTCGTCACAGATGCATTAATTGTCTCAATCGACCCTGTTGGTGGCGATATTGTTAAGGCCTCTTTACCTGAATACAAAAAAGCTCAAGCTTCTAATGAGCCATTTGTTTTATTAGATAATGGTATTGAACGTATCTATGTGACCCAAAGTGGTCTTGTCGGCCCGAATGGCCCAGATGCCAGTAAAGACGGTCGTCCCGTTTACCGTGTAGAACAAAGTGAGTTTAAATTAGGTGACGGTGAAGATAGCTTAGCGGTTAACCTTTATTTCACTGATGTGCACGGCGTGCAATATACAAAAACCTTTACCTTTCAACGAGGTGAGTTTGCCGTTCGACAGCAAATTACAGTAGACAATAATTCTAATGCGGCTTGGCAGGGTAATTTATTTGCTCAGATCAAACGTGATAATACTGAAGATCCAAGTGCTTCAAGCGGAATGGGACTGCAGCCTTACTTAGGTGGTGCAATTTCTACCGAAGAAAACCCTTACACTAAAGTAAGCTTTTCTGACATGGCCGAAAGCCCAACAAAAATCACCACAACAGGTGGTTGGATAGCCTTATTACAACACTACTTTGTAAGTGCTTGGGTACCGGATAGTAATCAAAAAGCGACCCTTTATACTCGTCAAAAAGGCGAATTCAATATCATAGGTTTTACAGGACCAAGTGTTGAAATTGCAGCGGGAACACAAGGGACTTTAAGCTCTACATTGTATATTGGCCCTAAACTTCAAGATCAACTTAGTGTCACTGCCCCTAACTTAGAATTAACCGTAGATTATGGTTGGTTGTGGTGGTTGGCTCAGCCTTTGTTCTGGTTATTAACAGCGATTCAATCTTTTGTTATTAACTGGGGTGTGGCAATTATTCTTGTCGTAGTTGTCGTAAAAGCTTTGTTCTTCAAGCTGTCTGCTGCAAGTTATCGCTCTATGGCAAAAATGCGTAAATTTGGACCAGAGCTAACACGTTTACGTGAACAGCACGGGGATGATAGACAAAAAATGTCTGCCGCCATGATGGAGCTCTATAAGAAAGAGAAGATCAACCCTCTGGGTGGTTGCTTACCTATCTTAGTTCAAATGCCTGTTTTCCTAGCACTATATTGGGTATTAATGGAAAGTGTGGAACTACGCCATGCACCATTTATGCTATGGATTAATGACCTTTCAGCTATGGATCCATACTTTGTACTGCCAATCCTTATGGGTATCAGTATGCTTGGCCAGCAAATGTTAAACCCTACGCCTCCAGATCCAATGCAGGCCCGCATCATGAAGATTATGCCAATCGCATTTACTTTCTTCTTCTTGTGGTTCCCAAGTGGTTTGGTACTTTATTGGGTAGTAAACAACACTTTATCTATCTTGCAGCAATACGTCATTACTAAGCGTATTGAAAGAGAAGCCTAACCTTCTCAATCATTAGATAGTCAAAAAAGGGCCTCACATGAGGTCCTTTTTTTATGAGCAACCTTAATCCAAATTAGGCGCTTTTAGTGGCTTAAGATAGTGGCTTGAGATTGCCCCCAGACTAGCTGATAATTTAACCTTATTTTTTTATTGCCAAATTTCATAAAGGCCCACCATGACTGAATTAAGCCAAGTTCTAGATAAAGACACTATTGCTGCCCAAGCAACCCCACCTGGAAGGGGAGGTGTAGGTATTATCAGGCTATCAGGTCCATTAAGTTTATCCATTGCAGAACAGGTTTTAGGGTTTAAACCAACCGCTAGACATGCTCATTATGGTCCTTTTAAAGATGCAGAAGGCGAACAAATCGATTTAGGGATTGCCATTTATTTTCCTAACCCAAACTCCTTTACAGGTGAAGATGTCATCGAGCTTCAAGGCCATGGTGGCCCCGTTATTATTGATATGCTATTGAGTCGAGTGCTAGAGCTAGGCGCCCGCTTAGCCCGCCCAGGAGAGTTCTCAGAGCGAGCGTTTTTAAATGATAAAATGGACCTTACCCAAGCAGAAGCGATCGCAGATTTAATCGACTCAGCCTCAACACAAGCAGCAAAGTGTGCGCTCAGATCTTTACAGGGTGCTTTTTCAAAGCGCATAGATGAGTTAGTTGAATCTCTTATCCATTTACGTATTTATGTGGAAGCAGCGATTGATTTCCCAGAAGAAGAAATTGATTTTATTGGAGATGGTAAGGTCGCGAATGATTTAAAAGGGATTCAACAAAACCTGATCGCAGTCCAAAAAGAAGCCAAACAAGGGGCGATTATTCGAGAAGGCATGAATGTGGTCATTGCTGGCCGCCCTAATGCCGGTAAATCTAGCTTGCTTAACGCCTTATCAGGTAAAGACTCAGCCATAGTCACTAACATAGAAGGCACAACGCGAGATGTGCTTAGAGAACAAATTCACATTGATGGTATGCCACTGCATATTATTGATACCGCAGGTTTAAGAGATAGCCCTGATGAAGTTGAGCAAATAGGGATACAAAGAGCTTGGCAGGAAATTCATAAGGCAGACCGCATCTTACTCATGGTCGATAGTAAGTCTTCTTCTAATGAAACAGATCCAGCACATATTTGGCCTGAATTTGTTGCACAGCTCGCTAACCAAGACAACCTAACCTTAGTGCGAAATAAGGTAGATCTTACAACAGAGAAGGTAGGGGTTACTCAGGTAAATAATATCCCTGTCATTTCTTTATCCGCCAAAAACCAGGATGGGGTAGAACTGCTGACTCAACACTTGAAAGATGTCATGGGTTATGACAGTACAACAGAAGGGGGATTTATCGCGCGTCGACGTCATATTGAAGCCTTAAATAAAGCAAGTGAGTTCCTTAATGCAGGCTCACTTCAATTACATGACTTTGGTGCAGGCGAGTTACTAGCAGAAGATCTAAAAGAGGCACAAAATGCCTTAAGTGAAATTACGGGAGCTTTTACAAGTGATGACCTATTAGGCCGTATTTTCGGTTCTTTCTGTATCGGAAAATAAAATCCCCTAGGCAAGTAGATCCCAATCATTTCTACTTGCCTTCGCTCCTTTCTACCACTTAACTCTCATTCCTTTTCTTAGACTTGGTGTCCTTTCAAACTAAAGGGATTTATTCACACGCTGAGGCAAAAGAACTTATTCGCAGCTTCCCTCGTTAAAATTAGGTTATCCACCGTCAAAGGCTTTTTCTAATCCTTCTTTTCTTGCATAAATTCTCATAACTATTCACAAAAACTAAAAAAAAATCGAAAACTCACCTTTTTTTAATTTATTTTAATGTGGATAGATTTTTTATTTTCAATCCAATGAAACACAGTAAAAAAACAAAATTTATCAACAAATTCATATAGATAGTAACAGGTTTAAATTTCAAAACACCCTGTTAATAAGTATGGTGATATCCTAACATTAAGTTTTGCACAGTTTTGAACAAGTTTGGTGTTTTAAAATCACAGTGTATAACTAGCCATATTATGCACACCTTTAGGTTATCCACATAACAGCTTAATCTAGCCTCTCTTAACACCTTATTAGAGGTTTAAATTTTTGATTTATATGTATTTTATTAAGTTATAAACAGAAAAGTCTTCTCTATATAATAGACATAAACATAAGAAACATAGATATATATACTTTATATTTAATTATGATGACCGGGTATAACAAGCTGGCTTTACTTTCTTTTTGAAATTTTGGCTTTATACTAGCGGCCTCCAATTCGAGCATTGTTCGTTTTTTATTCATATATGTTTTTTACTAAGTAATACCGAGGTTCAAGTGGATTTCCCAAGTCGCTTTGATGTAATTGTCGTTGGTGGTGGTCACGCCGGCACTGAAGCGGCATTAGCTGCAGCACGCACAGGTGTAAAAACCTTACTTTTAACCCACAACATAGAAACATTAGGGCAGATGTCTTGTAATCCTGCCATTGGTGGAATTGGGAAATCACACCTAGTTAAAGAAATTGATGCTTTAGGTGGTGCCATGGCATTGGCAACCGATAAAGGCGGTATTCAATTTCGAACCTTAAATTCTCGTAAAGGCCCTGCTGTAAGAGCCACTCGTGCTCAAGCTGATCGCATTTTATATAAAGCAGCCATTCGTCATACCTTAGAAAATCAAGAAAATCTTTGGCTATTTCAACAGTCCGTGGAAGATCTTATTGTTGAAGACGGCTGTGCAAGAGGTGTTGTGACTCAAACGGGTATTCGCTTTCAAAGTAAGACTGTGGTTTTAACTGCGGGTACTTTTTTAGGTGGTTTGATACACGTCGGTCTAGAAAATCATGCCGGTGGGCGAGCGGGAGATCCGCCATCAATCGGTTTAGCTGAAAAATTACGCGCATTACCTTTTCGAGTAGATCGCCTTAAAACAGGTACACCGCCACGTATTGATGCTCGTTCAGTGGATTTTAGCGTGATGCAAGCACAGCCTGGCGATGATATTACGCCTGTGATGTCTTATATGGGTTCAAGAGATCTCCATCCAGCACAAATTAATTGCTTTATTACCCATACTAATGAAAAAACACACGATATTATCCGTGGAGGTATGGATAGATCACCTATGTATACGGGTGTGATAGACGGCATTGGTCCTAGGTATTGTCCTTCGATTGAAGATAAAATTGTGCGTTTTGCAGATAAAAACTCCCACCAGATTTTTGTTGAGCCAGAAGGTTTAACTACCCATGAGCTTTATCCAAACGGTATTTCTACTTCTTTACCTTTTGATGTTCAAATTGAGCTTGTTCGCTCTATGAAAGGGTTTGAAAACGCACATATTACCCGTCCTGGTTATGCCATTGAATACGATTATTTTAATCCTCAGGATCTTAAATATTCACTTGAAACAAAACATATGCCTGGACTCTTTTTTGCGGGCCAAATAAACGGTACGACAGGGTATGAAGAAGCAGGTGCTCAGGGGCTTTTAGCCGGAGTGAATGCTTCTTTATTAGCACAAGAAAAAGAGGCTTGGTGCCCAAGACGTGATGAAGCCTATATTGGTGTTTTGGTTGATGATCTGATCACCATGGGGACCAAAGAGCCTTATCGTATGTTTACCAGCCGCGCCGAATACCGTTTGATATTGCGTGAAGATAATGCCGATTTACGTTTAACGGAAAAAGGTCGCGAATTAGGTTTAATTGATGATGAGCGTTGGGCGGCATTTTGTGCCAAAAAAGAAGCCATTGAAACTGAGCAAGCGCGATTGAAGTCTAATTGGATTGTCCCTAATACCGATGAAGCTGCGGCAATTAATCCTAAACTAGAAAATCCAATTACTCATGAATATAGCCTGATGGATTTGCTTAAACGTCCTGGGGTTGAGTATAAGGATGTGGCAAATCTTAAAAATGCACCAGAGGAACCTGTTTCTGAGCAAGTCGCTGAGCAAGTTCAAATTGCGGTGAAATACGCAGGTTATATTAGCCGTCAAGCTGAAGATATTGAACGTTTACGTCGTCAAGAGAATACACCACTGCCTGTAGATATGGATTATTCCAATATTGAAGGCCTCTCAAATGAAGTAAAACAAAAGCTTATTGAAGCAAAACCTGCAACCCTTGCTGCTGCATCAAGAATACAAGGGATTACCCCTGCTGCTGTTTCATTATTGTTAATCAGTCTTAAAAAACGTGCCATTGCGAGCAAAAGTGCCTAGAATCAGCATCCGTTAACTTTATTTTTACGGAATTGATTGTGTCACATTTTGAGATTATTCAGAAAGGCGCCCAAACCATGGGCGTCGATCTACCAGAACTAACCATTCAAAAGCTAGTTGATTACCTTGCTCTGCTGCAAAAGTGGAATAAGGCCTACAACCTCACAGCGATTCGCGATGTGGATCAAATGATCGCCTTGCATTTGATTGATAGTCTATCAACGATTCCTTATATTCAGGGTGATAAAATTATAGATGTGGGAACAGGCCCTGGCTTACCTGGTATGGTTCTCGCTATCTGCTTCCCTGAAAAAGCATTTACCCTGTTAGACAGTAATGGCAAAAAAACACGTTTTTTAACCCAAGTAAAAATGGAATTGGGTGTTGATAATGTCACTGTGGCCAATGAAAGAGTTGAGCTTCATGCTCAAGCGGGTCAATATGATCACGTTATTTCACGTGCATTTGCCTCATTACAAGATATGATCAATTGGACTTTGCCTTTACCAAAAACGGGTGGCAACTTTTTAGCAATGAAAGGCGTGTACCCTGAACAAGAGATTCAGGAATTACCTGCAGCTGTATATGTGGAAGAGGTTCATACTTTAACGGTTCCCCATGTCAATGCAGAACGTCATTTAGTCGTCATGAAACGTAAAGGAAACGAGTAATGGCAAAAATTATCGCCGTCACTAACCAAAAAGGCGGTGTCGGTAAAACAACAAGTTGCGTCAATTTAGCCGCGTCTTTAACGGCCATGAAGCGCCGTGTTTTACTGATAGACCTTGATCCACAAGGAAATGCAACAACAGGCAGTGGAATTGATAAGGAAGGGTTAGAAACCAGTGTGTTTGATGTGCTTGTGGGCACCCATGGAGTAAAAGAAAGCATAGTGGATGTTGAACCTGCTGGTTATAGTGTTTTGCCTGCTAATGGGGATCTTACTGGCGCGGAAGTGGTTCTGTTAGATCTTCCTAGTAAGGAAACACGGCTACGTTCAGCCCTTTATGAGGTTGAGCAAGAATATGACTTTATATTACTTGATTGCCCGCCTTCACTTAATATGCTGACAGTGAATGCACTAGCGGCATCTCAAGGTGTGCTGATTCCTGTGCAGTGTGAATATTATGCTCTTGAAGGCTTAACGGCACTACTGCAAACCATTGAGCGTATTGCTCAGGCGTTAAACCCAACCTTAGCTATCGAAGGTATCTTACGTACCATGTATGATCCAAGGCCAAGCTTAACCCATGATGTATCACAACAGTTGACTAAGCACTTTGCTGAAAAAGTGTATGATACTGTGATTCCTCGTAATATTCGTTTGGCAGAAGCCCCCAGTTACGGGTTGCCCGTATTACATTATGAAAAACAATCACGTGGTGCCATTGCTTATCTTGCTTTAGCGGGTGAGTTTATTCGTAAAAATCAAGCTGAGCTAACCTAGCTCAGTTAATTATTAATATCAGTGTGTATAAGACGGACTTTTTGAATAAAAGTCATATTTGTTGAAAGGGTTAAAAATGACAGTTAAAAAACGTGGGTTAGGTAGAGGCTTAGATGCCTTATTAGCACCTCAAGCAGTGGCTAATGATGTTGAATCTAATGAGCCAACTGAGCAACTTAATGGGTTGACCTACCTTGACCATGATTTGCTGTGTAAAGGGAAATTCCAACCTAGACGCGATATGAACTCTGTGCAGCTGGACGAGCTAGCTATTTCTATTAAGCAGCAAGGCATCATGCAGCCCATTGTTGTTCGTCCGGTAAGTAATGGAAAATACGAGATTATTGCCGGTGAAAGGCGCTGGCGAGCCGCTAAAATAGCGGAACTTTCAAAAGTGCCAGTAATTGTTCGCCATGTAGAAGATTCTGACGCTGTGGTGTTGGCATTAATTGAAAATATTCAACGTGAAGACCTTAACCCAGTGGAAGAGGCTATTGCGCTCCAGCGTTTAATTGAAGAGTTTGAGTTAACCCAGCAAGAAGTCGCTGAAACCGTGGGTAAATCTCGCTCCGCTGTGGCTAATTTACTACGACTGTTAAGCCTGACGCCAGAGGTAAGACGCCTACTAGAGCATGGTGATTTAGAAATGGGTCATGCACGTGCACTTTTACCGTTAGAGCATGATGAACAGATACTTGCAGCCTCTCAAGTGGTGACAAAAAGTATGTCTGTGAGAGAAACTGAACGTTTAGTGAAGTCAATCCAATTTAAACAGCAAAATGAAGAGCAAGAAGCTGAAAATTTGCCTGACTTTAGCCAGAGGGAAGAGAGCATAAGTCAGAAGATTAATGCTGCGGTAAAGATACAACAAAACCCGAAAGGTAAAGGTAAATTGGTCATTGAGTACCGTAACCCCGAACACTTAGAATTACTGTTAAGTGAACTATTTGAGACCAATTAAAGGTCTCGTATGCGTTTTTTTTGTGCATTTTTTTCATAAAACTTAAGAATCATCGACATGAATAGCGTGATAGTGTTGAACGCGTCACTTATTCCCCCTATAATGCGTCGAATTTTTAACCTCTAGGGGATTTTACGAATTCAAATTAAGTGTTTGAGTTCATTCAATAAGCGGCAAGTTTTGCAGGTTTATTTGAGCGAAGAGATTAGAGGTTTTAGTGATAATGACAAACAATAAACCGCTCAGTTCTAAACAACTGATTCAAGCGAAAAAAACGGCTGTTTTTCAATTTGTTTTTTTTCAGTTCTTAGCGGCATGTGTTATCACTTTGGTGATTTTTTTTGCGAATAGTGAGTTGTCTGCCTACTCATTTTTTTTAGGCGCTATCGCAAGTGTTATCCCAAGTGCTTATATGGCATTTAGAGTATTTGGAAGTAAGAAGGTTAGAGCGGCTCAAGAGATCGCGAAATCTTTTTACAAAGGTGAAGCAGGCAAGTTAATCATCACTGCAATTATGATGAGTCTGATTTTTAGCCTAGTAAAGCCACTAGCTGCAGGTTACTTTTTTGCAGGTTTTGGAATGACAGTTTTAAGCCATTGGCTTAGCCCTTTTGTACTTAAGCATTAATTAAGTATAAAAGGATGACAGTTTTTAATCATTAAAGAGCGTGGATAGATAATATGGCAAGTGAAAATCCAACAGCTTCTGAATATATTCAGCATCACCTTCAGAATTTGACCTATGGTCAACATCCTGATGGAACATGGGGCATTGCCCATGGTGCAGCAGAAGCAGCCGACATGGGCTTTTGGGCAATTCACCTAGATACAATGGGTTTTTCCATTGCACTGGGTCTGTTGTTCATTTGGCTATTTAGAAAAGCAGCTAAAAAGGCATCTGCTGAGACGCCTTCAGGTTTGCAAAACTTTGTAGAGTTGATGGTTGAGTTTGTTGACGGTAGCGTCAAAGAAACCTTCCATGGTAAGAGCAAGGTTGTTGCACCCTTAGCATTGACGATTTTTGTCTGGGTGTTCTTAATGAACCTCATGGATTTAATACCTGTAGACTTCTTGCCTACACTCGCTGCTCTTGCTGGTATCCCTTACTTTAAAGTGGTACCGACA
>NZ_CH672431.1:378864-564907 GCF_000153025.1 Marinomonas sp. MED121 | reverse complement strand
TGTTCTTTCGTGCGTTATCCCGTGATTCTGTGGATAACCGTATTACCGCCTTTGAGTGAGCTGATACCGCTCGCCGCAGCCGAACGACCGAGCGCAGCGAGTCAGTGAGCGAGGAAGCGGAAGAGCGCCCAATACGCAAACCGCCTCTCCCCGCGCGTTGGCCGATTCATTAATGCAGAGCTTGCATGCCTGCAGGTCGACTCTAGAGGATCGATCCCCCTGTGCTAGGATGGTCACCTAGATCAGGAAACAGCTATGACCCCAGTGTGCTGGAAAGGCCTTGAAGCGTGTTATTGCAAACTCTCATTTTACCGGTCGTGCCATTACCCCTGATTTTGTTAGGGAGTCGTTAAAAGATTTGTTGGCGCTACAAGATAAACTGGTCAATATCGATAATATTCAGCGTATTGTGGCGGAATATTACAAAATTAAGATTAGCGACTTATTGTCTAAAAGACGAAATCGCTCTATTGCTCGACCCAGACAAGTGGCCATGTCACTTGCTAAAGAATTGACTAACCATAGTTTGCCAGAGATTGGTGATGCTTTTGGTGGTCGCGATCATACTACTGCGCTTCATGCGATTCGTAAGATCAAAGAACTACAGGATACGGATTCGGATATTCGTGAAGACTATAAGCAACTTATGCGAATTTTGACGACCTAAGGTCGTGATTGATAACTACGAGGAAGATAATGAAATTTTCAGTTGTCCGCGAGACACTTCTAAAACCACTTCAACTTGTTGCTGGTGTGGTTGAGCGTAAACAAACTATGCCGGTATTGGCGAATGTTTTGTTGGAAGTTAAAGATAACGAATTAACCTTAACTGGCTCTGATTTAGAAGTGGAACTGGTCGGTCATATTCAATTAGATGAATGCCAAGAAGGCCGTATTACGGTACCTGCGCGTAAGCTGATGGATATCTGTAAAAGTTTACCTGACAGTGCTGTGATTGAACTATCAGTCGATGACACTCGTGCCATTATACGCTCTGGTCGCTCTCGTTTTACCCTTTCGACATTGCCTGCTGATGAATTTCCAAATATTCAAGACATGCAAGGTGATTTAAGTGTCGTCGTCGCGCAAAATAGTGTTCGACGTTTGATCGAAAGAACGGGTTTTGCAATGGCAAACCAGGACGTACGTTACTATTTAAACGGTATGTTGTTTGAAGTGGCTGATGGTCAACTGCGTGTTGTCTCCACTGATGGACACCGCTTAGCAACGGCAATTGAAGACGCACAAGTTTCTGGCGATCTAACACAAGTGATTGTCCCACGAAAAGGTGTGCTTGAACTTAACCGCTTGTTAAGCGACACAGATGAGACGGTAGAGCTTCAAATCGGTGCTAACCATATCCGTGCGAAAGTGGCTGATTACATTTTTACCTCTAAATTAGTTGAAGGTAAATTCCCTGATTACCATAGAGTAATTCCGCGCAATAACGATAAAATTGTGATTGCTGATCGTCTTGAATTACGTCAGGTTTTTCTTCGTGCTTCAATCCTATCGAATGAAAAATATCGTGGCGTTCGCTTAATTCTTACCAATGGTATGTTGCAAGTTTTTGCTAACAACCCTGAGCAAGAAGAGGCGGAAGAATCGGTATTAGTTCAATATCAAGGCGATGATTTAGAAGTTGGCTTTAACGTTAGCTATTTGCTTGATGTGCTAGGTGTGGTGAACAGTCAGGAAGTGAGAATTTCTTTGAACGATGCGACAGCCAGTGCGCTTGTTGAAGAAGCTGATAGCCATGCGGCTCAATATGTCGTTATGCCAATGCGTCTGTAATTGTTTATTTAGAGCCAAACTTTGCACCTTTTTAAAGTTTGGCTCTAGACGCTATTTTCACAAGGTAAATCAATATGCCCTTGCAACGCTTGGATATTTCCCAATTACGAAATCTATCCAAGGTTCAGTTTAAGCCATCTCCCCACGTCAATTTAATTTCTGGTGCTAATGGCAGTGGTAAAACTTCCATTTTAGAAGCAATCCACCTGCTCTCCCTTGGCCGTTCCTTTCGCAGTCATAAACATAAAACTTATATTCAAAAAGAAACTAGTGAATGTGTTATTTTTGCTTTGATTGAACCGGTTCAAACCACAGGTCTTGGCCTTAGTTCCCCCCAACCTATTGGTTTAAAGCGTCAGTTAGATGGTGTCTTAGATGCGCGTTTATCGGGTCAAAAAATACAGTCTTTAGTTGAGTTAACCCAGGCACTACCTATACAGCTAATTAACCCTGATGCTTTTCGTTTATTAGAGGGAACACCTAAGATTCGTCGTCAATTTTTGGACTGGGGTGTGTTTCATCATAGTCCAGGCTTTATAAATGCATGGCGGGGTTGGCAAAAAGCATTAAAACAGCGCAATTCCTTGCTTAGACGTGGTAAAATATCTGACAATTTATTGTTAGCATTTGATCAAGAGCTGATCCGATTAGGTTCTGAGGTAAATCAATATCGACATGATTACCTAGAAAGTTTAATTCCTGTCTTTAAACAGGTTTTATCTAGCTTAAACGCAACACTTGAAGTGAGTTTACAGTTATTCCAAGGTTGGGATGCACAAAAAACGCTGGCTCAATCTTTAGATGCTAGTCGTTCACGGGATATCGAGTCTGGTTACTCTAATACCGGACCTCAAAGAGCTGATTTAAGAGTCAAAACCCCAACCGGTGATGCTCTTGATGCCCTCTCCCGAGGACAACAAAAACTGGTGGTATCAGCGTTAAAAATTGCCCAAGGCAAGTTGCTGATTGAATCCGGACGCTCGTTAGTCTTCTTGGTGGATGATTTACCTGCCGAGTTAGACAAGGAACACAGAGACAAACTCTGTCAATTATTAGAAGCGTTAAATAGCCAAATTTTTATTACGAGTGTCGGCCCAGAGTTAATGGATTATAGCTGGTCTGAGACGATAGACGTTCGTCATTTTGAAATGAAAGCTGGCGAATTGTCCCATTATCCAAGTGATGTTTTGCAGGAGAGTTAAATGAGCGAAAATAATTACGATTCATCCAGTATCAAGGTGTTAAAAGGCCTTGATGCAGTACGTAAACGCCCTGGTATGTATATTGGCGATACGGATGACGGTACAGGCTTACATCACATGGTTTTTGAGGTGGTCGATAACTCAATTGATGAAGCATTGGCTGGCCATTGCGATACCATCAATGTGACCATTCACCCAGATGAATCTATTACTGTATCTGATAACGGACGTGGTATTCCGGTAGAAATGCACCCTGAAGAAAAGGTGTCTGCTGCAGAAGTTATCATGACAGTTTTACACGCAGGGGGTAAGTTTGATGACAACTCTTACAAGGTTTCTGGTGGTCTTCACGGTGTTGGTGTTTCGGTTGTAAACGCTTTATCTGAGAGCCTGACACTGACCATTCGTAAAGATGGTAAATTGTATGAGCAGCATTATTCCCATGGTGACCCATTAGCCCCTATTGCTGTTATTGGTGACGCTGAAGCAAATGGTACTCAGGTTCATTTCAAGCCTTCTGCTGATACTTTCAGTAATATTAAGTTTTACTATGACATCCTAGCAAAACGTCTACGTGAGCTTTCATTCTTGAACTCAGGCGTTGCAATTAACTTAAAAGATGAGCGTAGTGGCCAAGAAGAGTCATTCAATTATACCGGTGGCTTGCGTTCCTTTGTGGAGCACCTGAATACGAATAAAACCCCGATTAACCAAATTTTCCATTTCATTTGCCAGCGTGATGATTTAGATGATGGTATTGCTGTTGAAGTCGCTTTGCAGTGGAATGAAGGTTTCCAAGAAAACATTTATTGCTACACCAATAATATTCCTCAAAGGGATGGTGGCACTCACTTAGCGGGTTTTCGTGCAGCACTAACGCGTACTTTAAATGCTTTTATTGAGAAAGAAGGTTTAGGTAAAAAGACCAAGGTAGCGACTACGGGTGATGATTCTCGTGAAGGTTTGACTGCCATTGTCTCTGTGAAAGTGCCTGATCCTAAGTTCTCTTCTCAGACTAAAGATAAACTGGTTTCGTCTGAAGTGAAAACAGCGGTAGAGCAAGAGATGAGCCGCCGTTTGTCTGAGTATCTATTGGAATCTCCTGGCGAAGCTAAAATCATTGTTAATAAGATGATTGATGCTGCTCGTGCCCGTGAAGCCGCGCGTCGTGCTCGCGATCTAACCCGCCGCAAAGGTGCGTTAGATATTGCAGGCTTGCCGGGGAAACTCGCTGATTGCCAAGAGAAAGACCCAGCACTTTCTGAACTCTACCTAGTGGAGGGTGACTCTGCGGGTGGTTCTGCAAAACAAGGTCGTGATCGTCGTACACAAGCTATCTTGCCACTTAAAGGTAAGATCTTAAACGTTGAAAAAGCCCGTTTTGACAAGATGTTGTCATCTGCTGAAGTGGGAACACTGATAACCGCGCTAGGTTGTGGTATTGGTCGTGATGAGTTTAATGTTGAGAAATTACGTTATCACAGCATCGTTATCATGACCGATGCGGACGTGGATGGATCTCACATTCGTACCTTGCTGTTAACTTTCTTCTTCCGTCAAATGCCAGAAGTCATCGAGCGTGGTCATATTTATATTGCCCAGCCTCCTCTTTATAAAATTGCACGTGGTAAACAAGAGCAATACTTAAAAGATGAAGCGGCGTTAGAGCAACACTTGATTGAAGTGGCACTATCTGGCGCGCAAATGTTTGTTAATGATCAAGCACCTGGTATTCAAGGTGAAGCGCTTGCGAAAATCATGCATGACTATATTGAAATATCAGATGATATTGACCGTATGTCTCGTGTATATCCAACGGATGTGATGGGCAAACTTATGTATTGCACAGAGTTGACGTCAGATGATTTGAGCAACGAAGCTAAGGTCAATGCTTGGACTGATGAGCTGAAAGCTTTGATGCCACAAGACGTTCGTACCGGCTTCCGCTTTGAGTTTAAAGTAGATCATGATGATGAGCGTGACTTGTATCTACCTGCGGTAGAAATTATGTCTCACGGTGTGGCTAACCATTACCGTTTTGAGCAAACTTTCTTTGCTTCAGCTGAATACCGACGTATGGTTGCCATGTCTGATTTGATTAATGAGATCTTCACAGAAGAGTCATTTATTAAACGTGGAGAGCGTACTCAACATGTTGATACTGTTGAAGATATGAAAGCTTGGTTAATGAAAGAAGCATCACGTGGTATGGCAATACAGCGTTATAAAGGTCTAGGTGAGATGAACCCAGATCAGCTTTGGGAAACCACCATGGACCCAGATGCACGCCGTATGCTTCAAGTCTCGATTGATGATGCGATAGCAGCGGATCAAATGTTCACAACCCTAATGGGTGATGAAGTTGAGCCACGTCGTAACTTTATCCAAGACAATGCCCTATCGGTTGCTAACTTAGACGTCTAATGAAATTAGCGTCTTAAGCAATTTTAAAAAGCAGCCAATTGGCTGCTTTTTTATTGGCTAAAAGCCTTTGCCGTAGGCGTGTAATTCAATGGTTTCTTTAACCTTGATTAAGCAGGTTTCTAACATTTCAAGCTTTATGGATGCTAAAGCTAAACGAATGGCATGTGGGGTAAAACCTGTTGTCGCAAATGGTTCTGCCCCTGAGACTGAAATATTCTGGGCAAGTAAACTCGCAATAAGCTGGTCTGTTCTAAGTGCTTTAGGAAGAGATAACCATAAAAAATAGGAGTTTGGGTGACTGGTATAATCCATATCAAAAAACACGTTTCGCGCTATTTTTTGCCTTATATTTGCATCCTGACGTTTTTCACTTTCAAGTTGTTTTAAGGTGCCATCTTGGACCCATTTACACGTCAAACTAGTAATCAAACCTGCTGTATTCCAAGTTGTTGCTCGAATCACTCTGGTTAATAGTGGCAGCCATTTTAAAGGGGAAACAATAAACCCTACCCTTAAACCTGTGGCAATACTTTTTGAGAAACCTGAAATATAAAGCGTGATATCAGGGGCTAGCTGAGCAAGTGTCGCCGGTGGATTTTCCTCTAAAAAGCTATATGCCCCATCTTCAAATATGATGAGTTTGTATTTTCTTGCTATGTGAATAAGCTTTTGTCTTTGCTCTAAGCTCATAACCCAGCCTAAAGGGTTATGAAGTGTGGGCATACTATAAATGGCCTTCACCTGCCTATTCTGGCAAATTTGCTCTAGTACCTCGAGGTCGGTACCCTCTTTTGTGTAGGGAATAGCAATCAACGCTATACCTTGTACCTCAGCTAGTGCTTTAAACCCTGGATAAGTTAGAGCATCCACGGCAACAATATCCCCTGGCTTTAATAAAGAGAGAAGACTGACAGCCAGCCCATGCTGGGCACCATTTACCATTAATATTTGTTCTGTTTGAGTGTGTAAACCTTTCTCTATTAAGTCGTTTCTCACTATCTCCCTATCATAATGTCTTCCCGCATGGGGCTGATATTCTAATAATGACTCTAAGTCACCCGACATGCTCAATGCTCTTAAAGAATCTCGGAGTAATTTGGGTTGGTGAGCTAACAAAGGTGAATTAAAACTTAGGTCCTGCATCCCTTCTAACGTTTCAGCTTGATCTATGCCATGACCCAGAGGTATTTGGCTCTCTTTGACAAAGGTTCCACGGCCTACTTCGCTACTAATTAAGCCCATTTTTTCTAGTTCAGCGTACACCCTAGATGCCGTGACAAGCGCAATGCCTTTTTGAGTTGATAACTGCCTATGTGTGATGAGTTTATGCCCTGGGGGATACTCTCCTGAACGAATTTTATCTGCTAGCTGATCGACTATGACCTTATATTTAGGCACTCTCATCAAATTGTATCCATGACAATTATTTTATTGTCATGACTTTAGCGAATAGAATCCTTGCTAACAAGTTAACTGACAAAGGAGCAATGATTATGCATATCGCTATTCTTACATTTGACGGATTTAATGAGTTGGATTCTTTTATTGCACTGGGCATTTTAAATCGAATTAAAAAACCTGACTGGCACGTTTCAATTGCATCACCAAGTCAGCAGGTTAGATCGATGAATTGTGTTGTGATTGAAAGGCAAATAGACCTTATTGAGGCTTCTAACGCGGATGTAGTGCTGGTGGGCAGTGGTATGAAAACTCGTCAAATCGTGGAAGATAAAGGCATCATGTCTCAATTATCATTAGACCCAAGCAGACAGCTTATAGGGGCTCAGTGTTCTGGCGCCCTGATACTCGCTAAGTTAGGTTTATTACGAAATATCCCAGCTTGTACTGATCTCACTACTAAACCTTGGGTGCAAGAAGCTGGGGTTAAAGTATTAAACCAAGCATTTTATGCCAATCAAGGGATAGCGACAGCGGGTGGATGCCTTGCATCACAATATCTTGCAGCTTGGGTGATTGCTCGCTTAGAAGGTATAGAAGCAATGAAAAGTGCAATTGATTATGTTGCCCCAGTTGCAGAGAAAGGGCTTTTTGTTGATTTAACCTTGCAGCAAGTGAGCCCTTTTTTAGACGAATAACACTGCCTTTTATTAATTGTACAAAGAGAGCGGCATATTCATCGTCGCTCTCTTTGTGTCTTAAAACTTGCTTGAACTATAACTGTTTCTAACTGTATTGGTATAAGGTGGCTAACGTGAAGGCGGCTAAATCGGTATACACCTGAAAATGGCAGTCGATATCCTTATACTGGGTATCTCGCCCCTTTCCTGTTAGCACTAATGCCGCTTGGCAACCTCTGGCGTGGCCTGCTTCTAAATCTCGCTTAGAGTCGCCCACCATAATAGCGGGTGTTTCTTCAAAATTAACGCCTAGCTCTGCTTCAATTGACTCTATCATGCCTGCTTTAGGTTTACGGCAATCACACTCATCGTCTGGGCCATGTGGGCAATAGCGAATCCCACTAATACTGCCGCCCTCTGCTTCAACCAATTGTGTCATCTTATTATGCATGGCAGTTAAGGTATCAATATCATAATAGCCTCTGGCTATGCCGGATTGATTGGTCACAACAAAGACTTTAAAGCCTGCTTTAGATAAAGCCGCAATCGATTTAATGCTACCTGGAATAGGAATCCATTCATCTAGTGATTTTACATATTGATCTGAGTCTTGGTTAATGACCCCGTCTCGATCGAGCAAAATGATAGGTTTAACTTGTGTCATGTTTTCATCCAGGCGTTTAGATATAAGTAATTGCTTATTATAAGGATTTAACTTCAGGTTAATAACATTTGTTTGACATAACATCGGCTTTACTTTCTTTTGTAAAGGAAATGATAAATCCAAGCATAAGGTCTTAGAATCTTTTACAATGCTTGCCGGTAGACCATCAATTTTTTCTTTTTTAGTGCAAACTAATACTCGTCTTAATATTAGGTAGTCATGAATAATAAGTTAGGCTCATTTTTTATCATTATTTTACGCTGTTTAAGCGCTTTCCCTTTTACCTTGGTACAAGCCTTAGGGGCGTTTTTTGGCCGTACTTTTATCAAGCGTAATGCTCGAACTGTCAAAGCAATCGACCTTAATTTAAAACTCTGCTTCCCTAATAAAACCGATGAACAAAGGCTGTCTATTCGAAATGCTAGGCTAGAAAACATGGGGCAAACAGCCTTTGAAATGAGTCATGTCTGGACTAAGCCTAGGGCCCAAGTGCTCGACCTTTTAAAACCTGAACTGCATGATAATAGTGAATTTGAGCAAGCTGCTAAAGGTGATTCTGGGGTATTAGTGCTAGCGCCTCACCTAGGTCACTGGGAAATGATGAACTATTATTTGGCTCAATTTAAACCTTTAACCGCTATGTATCGCCCAGTTAAAAATGCCGAAAAATTAGACGCATTTATTCGCGATGCCCGTGAGCGTGCTGGTTCTCAACTCGTTCCCACTAACCGTAAAGGTGTGATGCAACTGATGAAAGCATTAAAAGGTGATGGTTTAGTGGGTATTTTGCCAGATCAAGTGCCTAAGGACGGCGGTGGTGTTTACGTGCCTTTTTATGGTCAACAGGCCTATAGCATGACGCTTACTTCACAACTGGTGAATAAGACAGGAGCAAAAGCCTTTATTGGTGCCGCGTTTCGGGTCAAAGGTGGCTATAAAGTGATTATGGAGCCGGTTGATGAAGGGTTTTATTCTGAGGATGTGGATGAGTCTGTGGCTGCTATGAATCGTTCTATAGAAAAGTTAGCTGAGCACGGCCTTGAGCAATATCAGTGGGAATATAAGCGTTTTAAAAAGCAACCTGATGGACAATCACTCTATCCAAGAGGCTAGCTTAGAATCTTGATAACTCTGCTTATTTTATAAGTCACTAAAAAAGGCGCTATTGAATGCGCCTTTTTTAGTGACTTAATTTAGTCATCAAATTGATTCGTTGTAAGGTTCCAAACCAAGTTGTACTCGCTAGGATTCGTCTATTAAATCTGCAAATTGAGCTCTACCACAAGCCTTAATGAGATCATCCGGTTTAAGGCCAATATCTAGGCCTCTCTTACCGCCACTAACGTAAATACTTACTAACGCTTTAGCGCTTTGGTCAACTGCGGTAACCAAGGCTTTCTTTTGTGCGATAGGACTAATACCACCGACTAGATAACCACTGCTTTTCTGGGCGTCATTAGGGTTTGCCATGACTAATTTTTTAACGCCAAAATGCGCGGCGGCTTTTTTTAAACTTAGTGTGTGAGTCACAGGAATAATACTCACAAATAAGTTTTTACCGTCACTGACTAGCAAGGTCTTAAAGACGGATTCAGGATCAAGGCCGAGCTTTTGTGCCGCTTCTAAACCAAACTGGGTGCATTGGCTGTCATGCTCATATTCGTGCACACTAAATGGAATCTTTTTCTTTTTTAATAAATTACATGCTGGCGTCATCTTGGCTTCCTATCGCTTAAACATGCTTATCTTTGCCAAAACATAGGTGTAAATAAAACCAACAGGGTAAAGACTTCTAATCGACCTAATAGCATGGAGAAACATAGCATCCATTTTGCCGGGTCACTGATAGAGCCAAAGTTTGCAGCCACTTCACCCAACCCCGGGCCTAAATTATTTAGGGTAGCGGCAACAGCAGACCACGCTGTGAGCTGATCTAAGCCTGTTGCCATTAAACCTATCATAAGTATTACGTAAACTAGTAAATAAGCTGAGAAGAAGCCCCATACTGCAGAGATAACTCTTTCATGGATTGCTTTCCCCCCTAGCTTAACTGGAATAATGGCATTGGGGTGTATCAAACGTTGTATCTCACGAAACCCTTGTTTAAGAATAAGTAAAATACGTATGACCTTCATGCCGCCACCAGTCGAGCTGGCACAACCGCCGGCAAAAGAAGTGACAATTAAAAGGAAAGGTAAGGTGTTTGGCCAAGTGGAGAAGTCTTCAGTCCCAAACCCTGTTGTGGTCGCGATAGAGATACTTTCAAACATGGCATATCTAAACGATGAAGACCAATCGTAACTAGAGGTCATGGCCAATACTAAGGTGGTGATGGTGATGGTGCAAAGCAGAATAAAGCCAAAAAACTTTACTTCAGAATCTTTAAAGTAATGCATGATGGAGCGGCTACGCCAAGCATAGAAGTGTAAGCCAAAGTTCAAAGCCGAAATGATCATAAAGATAACGGTAATGGCTTCAATCATAGGACTATCAAAATACCCTATGCTGGCATCATGAGTGGAGAAGCCACCAATAGCCACAGTGGAAAAGCTATGGCAAATCGCATCAAACAAACTCATGCCTGCCGCCCAAAAACCTAACGCACAAGCTATGGTGAGTGAGGCATAAATATACCAAAGGGCTTTTGCTGTTTCGGCGATTCTAGGTGTGAGTTTGGAATCTTTAACTGGACCCGGTGTTTCTGCACGATAAAGCTGCATACCACCGACACCTAGCATAGGCATGATAGCAACGGCCAATACAATGATACCCATGCCGCCTAACCATTGTAGTTGTTGACGGTAAAACAATAAGGCGTGAGGCATATCATCTATGCCAGTTAGTATGGTTGCCCCTGTGGTTGTTAACCCTGAAATGGATTCGAATAAAGCATCGGTGAATGAGAGTGCTTGTGAGTCAACCAACATGAAAGGCACAGCACCGAAGAGTCCAAGTACAGACCAGAATAAGACAGTGATAATAAAGCCATCTCTAATTCTAAGCTCTTTGCGGTTTCCTTTGAAAGGAAGCCACATACTAAAGCCGCCAATCAGGTTGATTAGTAAAGCGTACAAAAATGCGTGGGTGTCGCCATCTTGATAAATAATAGAAACAATTAAGGGTGGTATTAAGGTTAAGCTAAAAACCATAACCAAAATGCCAATGACGCGAAATATAACCTTAATGTGCATTTGCTTTCCTAATATAGGTGCTTGTTTCTGTCTGTCGGATAAGAAATAAGCCGTTGTTTTTCTTTCGTTAAATGCCTGAAATCATATGTCTTCGTAGGATTAGAAAAAGGTGAGTCCTACTTGGAATAATTGCTCAACGGCAGGAATTTGTTTTTTGTTGGAAACAAAGATAATCACATGGTCTTCCGCTTGAATCATAAGATCACCCGATGCGATCAATACGTCCTCTTCACGGACAACGGCTCCTATTGTCGCCCCTTCTGGTAGGTTGATATTGGCAATGGTACGACCAACGACTTTTGAGGATTTATAATCACCATGGGCAACCGCTTCTAGTGCCTCAGCAGCGCCTTTTCTGAGTGAGTGAACATTTACCACATCACCGCGTCGAATAAAGGAAAGTAAGGTACTAATCGTCATATGTTGTGGGGAAATAACAATATCAATCATGTCATCTTGCACTATATCAACATAGGCTGGATTGTTGATAATAGTCATCACGGTTCTTACACCTAAGCGCTTCGCCAACATGGATGACATGATATTAGCTTCATCATTATTCGTAAGCGCACAGAACACATCGGTTGATTCAATATTCTCTTCTAGAAGCAGCTCTTGTTTAGAAGCATCACCATGCAAGACGATGGTGTTATTCAGGTTTTCGGATAAGTAGCGACACCTAGGCAAACCTCGCTCAACAATTTTTACTCGGTATTCGTCTTCAAGACTTTGTGCTAAACGCTCACCGATATTACCTCCCCCCGCAATCATGATACGACGATAAGGGTTATCTAGGCGTCTTAACTCACTCATGACATCCAGCACATCCCGTTGAGCGGTCAAAAAGAAGACTTCATCATTGGCTCTAATATGCGTTGTGCCTGCTGGCTGGATAGATTGACCATCACGATAAATCGCAGCAATACGGGTTTGAATCGATGGCATATGCTCTTTTAAGAAGCTGATGGGCTGGTCTATTAAGGGGCCGCCTACTTCCGCTCTCACCACGACAAGTTGTACTTTACCCTCAGCAAATTCCATTACCTGTAATGCACCTGGATATTGAATCAGGCGCTTGATGTGTCGAGTGACCTCTTTCTCGGGACTAATACGAACATCAATGGGCAAACCGTTATAGCCATAGATTTCTGGTCGGCTGGCATAAGCGTTGGATCTAACCCGACCAATCTTAGTCGGTGTTTTAAATAGGGTTTCTGCTATCTGGCAGGCGACCATATTGATTTCATCTTGGTTGGTCACGGCAATAAGCATATCGGCATCATCGCCACCTGCTCTTTCTAACACATCAGGGTGAGAGGCACTGCCTTCTACCGTTTGTATATCTAGCCTATCTTGTAATTCACGTAGACGCTTGTCGTCCATATCAACAACGGTTATGTCGTTGTCTTCATTTGCCAAGTTTTCTGCGAGTGTCGCGCCAACTTGGCCTGCGCCTAATATGATGATTTTCATGAATTATCCTAAGCCTGGTTCAGAGTTATGTACTGGACCAATGACATACACCCCATTTGAAAAATAAAAGTCGGCTTAATTTTAAACAAGTCGAGCTAATTAATTAATGCTAATAGCAAAATAAACTGGATTAAATTTACCCAGACTGACAAATACTCATTATCAAATAACAATAGATGAGGAAATGTTTTAACAGAAGAATAATACGCTGGATGACACAGAAATATTCTGGCCAAGAGTTTATCTAAGGAGAAATTAATTCTCATTAGAAATGTTTTTTCATAAAGATAGACTAAGCAAATTAAGACAATGAGTTAGCTCAAAAGAGAAAAACTGAAGAGGTCAATGAAACAGATATAAAAAGGTTTTACAAAGACTGGATAAAGAGGAAGGGGTGATCTCCCCTCCCACGTTTTGATATGAGCTTATGACTTACCCATTTTTTCAATCAGACAATAATAAAAGCCGTCATGGCTATTCTTGTTTGGTAATAACTGAATGCCATGGCTGACTTTTTTGCCCCAAGGGACAGTTAAATTAATTTCTTTAGCATCCTCCGTCGTGCTTAAAAACTCAGCCATTTGATGCTCATTTTCTTCTGGCATGACAGAACAAGTTGCATATAAAAGTTTACCGCCAGGCTTTAAGGCTAACCAAATATTGTTAACTAGTTGTTTTTGTATCTCAACTAACTCAACAATGTCGGCTGGCTTACGGTTAATTTTTATATCGGGATTACGACGGATAACACCTGTCGCAGAGCAAGGCACATCTAATAAAATTTTATCGAATGGTGTCTTATCCCACCAGGCATCGAGATCACCAGAATCAGCGCAAATGAGTTCTGCATTAAACTCAAGCCTTTCTAAGTTCTCTTCTATTTTAGCCAGACGCCATGATTCTAATTCAACCGCAGTAAGATGAATGTCTGCGCTTTCTAATAAATGGCCTGTTTTGCCTCCTGGAGCAGCACAGGCATCGAGGACTTTATCCCCTTCTTTTGGCGCTAAGATTGAGGCACTTAACTGAGCTGCTTCATCCTGCACACTCATGTCACCATCAAAAAATCCGGGTAGTGACTGTACTGATACGGCGTTTTTCAAATAGATAGCTGACTCAGAAAATTCACCCTTCTCATTTTCTATACCCAGTTGAGATAATTTTTCCATTTGTGTTTCACGTGAAACACGAGATAAATTAACTCTTAGGCACATGGGTGGACGTGCATTATTTGCTTCAACAATATGTTCAAACTCATTTGCCCAATGTTTATTAAAACGTTTTAAAAGCCACTTAGGATGGGCATGAGCAACAGAAGGCATCGCTTTCAGGATGGCTTTAATATCATCCGCTTCTCTTAAATAGCGCCTTAAAATGGCGTTAACTAATTTACCTGCCCATGGCTTGCCAATCAGTTTAGCGCTTTCTACTGCTTCATTAACGGCTGCGTGTTCAGGAGTATCCATATAATCTATCTGGTACAAGGCAACTAATATGGCAGCATACACATCGTAATCCTTTTCTTGGAAAGGCTTGTCTAGCATGTGTAAAGCAAAGCTATTTAATTTTGGATAATGTCGACTTACACCAAAACAAATCTCTTTCAATTGAGGTATATGCTCAGGTTTAACATCGGCTTGTTTGCGTGATAATTGAGTACTCAATGATCCCTTGTTGAGAAGGATGCTTTCGAGTATTCGAATGGCAACGAGTCTCACGTTACTAAATTTTTGATTCATGATTTTCACTTACAGATTATTCACTTAGCTTAAAAGTCGCTCTAGATAAGTTAGCAAATTACTCAGGCTAGCTTTATCCAGAGCAGACAAAAATTTAAGCGCTTATTTGATTACCGACTGTGAAAGCTGTCTTGAACTTTCCGTTAAGTGCATCTCGAATCGCAAGTTGTTTGCCCCCTGGGAACTGCACCTTATGTAATGCAATTGAGCCCTCTTTGGCGGCAACAATCACAGTATCTTTATTGATTTCTATCACTGTACCTGGCTCAAAAGAGCTTGCCTCTAAACTATGAAGGCTTGCTTGATGTATCTTGATATTGCCCTTTTCTGTTTCAAGGTAACTACCAGGCCAAGGTGATAAACCTCTAATTTTACGTGCTAGATCCGCGGCTGGTGTATGCCAGTCAATCAAGCCTTCTTGCTTAGTTAACTTGCTTGCATAATTCGCTAAAGCGTCATCTTGCTTCTCAGCTTGATGTTTCCCTTCTTTAATTTGCTCAAGGGTTTTTACTAAAAGCGCGCCCCCTAAAGGCGCTAACCTATCGTGTAGATTTGCTGATGTGTCTTCATCAAGAATGTCGCAGCTTACTTTGCTAAGCATATCACCTGTATCTAAACCCACATCCATCTGCATTATTGTGATGCCTGTTTCTTTATCCCCTTCAATAAGGGATCTATGAATCGGTGCAGCTCCACGCCATCTCGGTAACAAAGAGGCATGCACATTGATACAACCCAGTTTAGGTATATCCAATACAGACTTAGGAAGGATCAAACCATAGGCCGCTACAACCATGATATCCGCATCAAGGTTAGCGAGTACTTGCCTATCTTCTTCGAGTTTAAAATTAAGCGGTTGGTAAACAGGGATCTCATGTTCTAAAGCCAGTTGTTTAACGGGACTAGCCACTAATTTTTGCCCTCTTCCTGCTGGTCTATCAGGTTGACTATAAACGGCAATGACCTCATGGTTTTCATCATTGGATGACTCTATCAAGGCTTTTAAGCTAGCTGCTGCAAACTCAGGAGTGCCCGCGAATACTATTTTTAATGGTGATTTAGTTTGAGGCATATTTTCACTCTTTCAATAAAAATCAGGCCGGAGCCTGATTTAGAAATGGGTTACTACACAAGTGTGTTATTGAGACACATTAAGCTCGCATACGTTTTTGATTCTTCACTAGCTTAGTTTTAATGCGGTTACGCTTAAGTGGAGACAGATAGTCCACCATAAGTTTTCCGTCTAGGTGATCAATTTCGTGTTGGACACAAACCGCTAATAAGCCTGCAACCTTTTTCTCAAACTCGTTACCGTTTCTATCAAGTGCAATTACTTTGACTCGAGCAGCACGATAAATGTGTTCGTAGAAACCGGGTACTGATAAGCAACCTTCTTGTTCTTCATTAGCCGCGTCATCCAAAACTTCAAATCTTGGATTGATGAAGACCATAGGGTCATTTTTTTCTTCAGAGAAATCCATCACCACAAGACGTTGGTGAAAATCAACTTGTGTAGCAGCTAGGCCTAAACCGTTTTGATCGTACATTGTCTCAAGCATGTCATCTATTTTGACTTGCAAGGCGTCGTTAAAATCAGTCACAGGCTTGGCTACAGTTCGTAGACGTGGATCAGGATATTCAAGAACAGGTAGAACAGCCATTTTTAATTACCGTATTAAATTAATGTATTAAATTAGTTTCAATTTCTATGGATCGAATCTCAGGGTCTAGTATTTAGTTAGTGAGATTTGATCTATAGAAGTTAGATCAAAATATATTCTTATTATTGTACCGCAAGTGAATTAATAGAGTAGTGTTTTAACCTCGATATATAATAATTATTGATCAATATACCCATGATTTCTTCTGTTTTTTAGCAGGGAATAGACGCAAGGAATGCGCTAAATGGAAAACTTGGAAGAGCAAAGTCTGCCAACAATCTCCTGTCTTTCAAAACAGGACTGGCTGACATTAAGTTTTATTAAGGGAGTTGGGCCTGCTAGGCTCGACAGATTATTTACCTATATTCACTCCTTGGAAACAAGCCAACCTAAAATTGAGGCATCTAAGCTAAAAGAGACAATTAACTTAGAGCTACTTCTCAGACTAAAGTGGCCATTGGCAACAGCGCAAGAAGCCATAAGTTACCTACAAGATGGCCGAGTCTGTGACAGACTCTCTGAGCAACTATCAAGCACGCAAACTTGGCTTGATGTAAGTCCGCAGCATCATTTATTAATGCGAACTGAGCGTCAGTATCCAGATGAGCTTAGGCAGATTGATGTCGCCCCTATTTTTCTCTATGTAACAGGCAATCTAAAAGCATTAGAGACGAAAAAGCTGGCTATGGTAGGTGCAAGAAAGGCCTCACAATATGGGTTAGAGACAGCCTATAAACTAGCTCAACAAATAGGTTCTTTGGGTATAGGTTTGGTTAGTGGTGGTGCAATTGGTATTGATAGCGCTGCTCATCAAGGTGCTTTAGCTGCAGCCGGTAGCACTATTGTGGTCATGGGCAGTGGATTATTGCACCCCTACCCTAAAAGCAATCAGGCTTTATTTAATCGCATCTTAGAAACAAATAGTGGCTGCTTGATGAGTGAGTACCCATTACATACAAAAGTACAGGCGAGGTTATTTCCTGCCAGAAATCGTATTATCAGTGGACTTAGTTTGGGGGTCATAGTTGTTGAAGCTGGGTTTAAGAGCGGGTCTTTAATCAGTGCCAATTATGCCTTGCAGCATAACCGTGATGTTTTTGCTGTGCCTGGACGAATAACGGATAAATCGAGTGACGCCTGTTTGGATCTGATTAAACAAGGTGCCAAGCTAATTACTCAGGTTGAGGATGTTATTAATGAGTTCTCGCAATTGGAGATTATGTCTAAACTGAGTCCCCTCATCCCACATGATCTCAAAATGAAGAAGAAAATTAATGTGTACCCAAGGCTTCAAGAAGCTCAAAACAATGATGTTTCACGTGAAACACAAGTTGAAATACAAAAAATTCCAATGCTATACGATCCAAATAATATGTCTGAAAGCGCAATAATGGTATTGAACAGAATAGATGAAATGTTATTAGAACCTGATGGAAAAAATGAATTTGAACTAAATCAACTAGTAAGCATGACTGGGCTAGCGATTGATGAGGTAATGCAAACTTGTATGCAGTTAGAGCTAGAGGAATTAATTGACCCGCTTATGACAGGCTATGCAAGGCGACTGGAAAACAAGTCTAAATAAGCTTTTGAAAGTAGAGCATATTAGTTAGTGGAAGCTCGAACCAGTAAAAGGAATGTTCGTTCTAGCCGCTAGCCCCAACATTCCTTTTTTCTTTATGGCTTAAATCTTCATGCCTAGCTCGTTCCCCAATGCCTGTCTATAAAGTTGAGAATGAAACGGTATGTTTAATGGTTGCCAAAAATATCATTTTTAAGCTGCTTAATATCGCGGCGTTCTTTTTTGTTGGGTTTATGATCTGCCATAATTCGCCCTCCTAAAGACTTATGTTCTAGTGCTCGGCGCTCACGCTTTTCAATTGATTCTTCGGTTTCTTCGTATAAGAGTCTTGCTTCAGGTGCGCCACGACGTTGTTCACTGATTGCTTTGATGATGAGTGTTTTTTCATCCCAACCTAAACGTAATGTAACCTTTGCTCCGACTTCGACATTACGACTCGCTTTACCTTTTGCCCCATTGTAAGAAACCTTGCCGCCATCAATTGCATCCTTACAAATAGAGCGTGTTTTATAGAAACGTGCGGCCCAAAGCCATTTATCTAATCGAACTGCTTGTGATTTTGGTTGTTTTTCTGGTTTACTCATACAAAGATTATTCACTTTAAATTGGTTGATAACAGCTGAATTAAAATGGCTGTTTGATGTCTAGCTAAGACTAGATAATCTATTTTATGCCCAGCGTATAGGATTAGTACTTTATTTAATCCTAACGCTTTTAATGTGAGAGATACTTGAGGCCATTATGCAGGATGTGATTAATCACCCTTTTTATCAAGCGTTACAAGAAATTATACATGATGCAGCGGATGCTATTATGGAAATCTATCAGCGCTCTGATTTTAGTATCGAACAAAAATCGGATGATAGTCCTGTGACGGCGGCCGACTTAGCTGCGCATCATATTATTCTTGCAGGATTAAATAAACTGACCCCTAACATTCCTGTCTTATCTGAAGAGAATGTCATTCCTTATGAAGAACGTAAAGACTGGCCTTTATTATGGGTAGTGGACCCACTTGATGGCACCAAAGAGTTTATTAAGCGTAATGGTGAGTTCAGTATCAATATTGCCTTGGTAGAAAACCATAAAAGTATTTTAGGTATGGTGTATTTACCTGTGACCAAAGAAGGTTATTTTGGGGTGACAGGCGACTGGCAAAATATGAAAAAAGCGGCGGTAAAATGGACCCAAGATGGCACTGAGTTACTGCAAATACGAGAGCCTAAAACACCGCTTATTGCGATGACAAGCCGCAGCCATGGACCAAATCTCCCTGAATCATTAAGAAAGATATTATTAGAAGACTTTGACCATATTGAAGAAATTGCTAAAGGCAGCTCCATCAAGGCATGTCGCATTGCTGAAGGAGAAGCTGATCTGCACCTACGTAGAGGGCCGACTTGTGAATGGGATACTGCGGCATCCCAAGCAGTAGTAGAAGCTGCTGGCGGGGTTCTGATGAGCTTTAACGGGGAACCTTTTAGATACAACGCAAGAGAGTCTTTGTTAAATGGCCACTTTTTAGTTACTGGCTCACAGCTCATGCCTATCATCTTAAACTGGTATCTTGAACAAGATTTATCTGAAGACTAATTGCCTTAAGTAATAGATTAAAGGCCGTTACAATCACGGCCTTTAATCTTTGTATTTAAATTTTTGATAGTTAGTCTTGATAGCTAGGCTCTCACTTAGAAAAAGACAAACACTTGATTCTCAAACTGATAAAAGTAAGTGACTATTCACTTATAGGGCTTTTTATTTAGGCTAAAAAGCCATTTAATATAACCGCCTCATATCAGAGCTTAGGCATAATGAAGATTATTATGCCTAAGCGCGTAATCTATTTTCCTCTCCTTTTTATCCAAACGTATTCGAGTATTTAGCGTGCGAACAGCGCCGCAGCAGGGTTCGGAAAGTCCGTAATACTGCCTGTGCCAAGTTCTGCTGCTAACCCCACAGATTCATGTAAGCTTGGGTGTGCGTGAATGGTTAAAGCGATATCTTCAAGCTCAGCTCCATACTCAATCGCCAGAGTTAGCTCTCCTAATAGTTCCCCCGCGTGCTCTCCGACAATGCCAGCACCCAAAATCTTTTGAGTGTCAGCATCATAGATTAACTTGGTTTTACCATGTTTAATCTCTGCTGCGATCGCTCTCGCACTCGCCTTCCAAGGAAAGCTCGCCACTTTAAAATCTAAGCCTTCTGCTTTGGCTTCATGTTCTGTCATACCTACCCAAGCCACTTCTGGATAAGTGTAAGCTATGCCAGGAATCGCTTTAGCTTGGAAGTAACTTGCCTTACCAGCAATAACCTCAGCAGCTATATGGGCTTGATGGCTCGCTTTATGTGCCAGCATTGGGCCATAAGTAACATCGCCAATTGCAAAGATATTAGGCAGGTTGGTACGGCATTGATCATCAATTAAGATAAAACCTCTAGCATCAATTTCGACACCGATTTCTGGAATACCAGCCAATTTACCATTTGGACTACGCCCTACCGCAACTAAAACAGCATCAAAATGCTGAGTTTCAAGTTCGCCTTTGGCATTTTTATAATCAACAACCAAGTGCTCAGGCAGGCTTTCAATCTTGGTCACTTGAGTATTGGTTAGAATATCAAAGCGCCCTTTATTCGCTTGTTCAAACACCTTCACTAGATCTTTATCTGCACCTGCCATAATCTGGCTAGACATCTCCGCCACGCTCACTTGGCTACCTAATGCTTGGTAAACCGTAGCCATTTCCATACCGATAATACCGCCACCTAAGATAAGCAAGCGCTCTGGTATTTCGACAAGGTTCAATGCCGTCGTTGAGTTTAAAATGCGTTTATCTTCATAAGGGATAAAAGGTAAACGAATATTTTTTGAACCCGTTGCTAAAATAGCCTGTTGGAATGCCACCGTTAATGGACCATCAGTGCCATCTAATACCAAGGTATTAGCACTGGTTAGTTGCCCTTCACCTTGCAGTACTGTGATCTTACGTTGCTTAGCCATAAGCCCAAGGTTAGAAGTAAACTTGTTCACCGTATTGGTTTTAAATTCTCTCACCTGATCTAGATTTACCTTGGCTTCCCCTAGCTCGACACCGGATACACTGGGTTCTTGTGTACTGCGTATTTGACCTGCCACATGCAACAAAGCTTTTGAAGGGACACAGCCTACGTTCAAGCACACTCCACCAAGCGCGGCATACTTCTCGACTAATACAACATTAAGCCCTAAATCAGCTGCCCGAAAAGCGGCGTTATAACCACCTGGGCCTCCCCCTAAAACCAAAACATCATAGTTAGTATCTAGGTTAAAACTTGTCATAACACCGCCTTTAAATTGCTAAAATTATGTTTTTTGATAGGCTTACCTATCAGTAGATAGATGAAATATAACTTGTATCCTCAGATGGAGTCAATAAAATATCTATCAGTAGGTAGATAAAAATTCAAAGCGAATATTTAGCGCACTCCTCTAACAAAATAATAAGCGCACTCCTCTAACAAAATAATAAGCACACGAGTATGAAACTTTTATGAGCAAAACAGAGAAAAAAGACACCAAAAGCCTCATCATGGATTTGGCCGAAAAAGCCATGATTGAAGGCGGCTTTAATGCTTTTAGTTTTCGTGAGCTAGCCGCTCAAATTGGGATTAAGAGTGCAAGTGTTCACTATCACTTCCCCACTAAGGGAGACCTGACCGTAAGCGTGTTGAGACGTTATAAAGATAACTTTGCAAGTGAGCTTCCTTGTGTGAAAACAAGTGAGGCAAGTCCCAGTCAATTGCTTAATGGCTTTATCGATGGCTTCAAAACAAAGGTGGTTGATAACCATAATATGAGTATCTGCACCATGCTCACCACTGATGTGCGCCAATTACCGGATGAGGTTCGTGAAGAACTCGCTGACTTCTATCGAATTAAGCTAAGTTGGTTAACTTCGGTCTTCGCCCTAGAAGCAGATGAAAAGCAGGCATATATCAAAGCATGTCAAATGTTAGCTAGCCTTCATGGGGCCTCTATCTTAGTTCAAGCCACCGGAGATGTTGAAAAATACGAAGATGCAGTGAGCTACTTAAGGTAATCAATTTTTGTGAAATAAAGGCTGTTTTTTGCACAGCTTACAAAGGGAAGTAGGATATAATTATGGGGTCATTAAATAAGAAAAATAATTATGTCCTTTACTCTACGTCAATTGAGATATTTCGTTGCAGTAGCAGAAACCAACAAGCTTGCTGATGCTGCTGCCAGTGTGAATATATCCCCCTCTTCCATTACCGAAGCCATTAAAGAATTAGAGCATATCCTTGGAGCTGATTTAATTGAACGCAATAAATCTGGCGTACGACTGACCTGTGAAGGTTATCGATTCTTACAGTCTGCGCAAAAAATTCTGGCGGCAGTGGCGGAAGCTAAAAATAACTTCAGGCAAGACTCGCCAGAAACACAGGGGTATTTAACGCTAGCATCTTCAGTGACGGTTTCTGGGTATTTTCTATCTAATATTTTTGAGGCCTTTAGACGAGCTTATCCCAATATCAAGGTTGAGTTTCATGAACATAGTCGTGTGGTTATCGAGCGTAAAGTAGAAAAAGAACAGATAGATATCGGGATAGTGCTGACTTCGAATATCAAGGATACAGGTCCATTTGAAAGTACGACCTTACTTAAATCTCAACGGCATCTTTGGTTGTCTGCTAGCCATCCTTTAATCCAACAAGACTCAGTGTCCTTAGTCGACATAGCCAATGAAAACTATATCCAATTACTGATTGATGAGGCGGAAAAGACAACTAGCAACTATTGGCAAGACTATAAGTTAAAACCCGAGATTATTTTTAGAACTGAATCCGTAGAAGCCGTGAGGAATATGGTGGCTATCGGTGCAGGTGTGACCATCCTTTCAGATATGGTTTACCGTCCTTGGTCGTTAGAAGGGGATCGTATTGAAGTAAGACCCGTCGTTGAAGATATTCCTACTATGGATACGGGTTTGATTTGGCTTAAGAATAAAAGTGTTTCACGTGAAGCTAGGCTGTTTATTGATTTTTGCCGAATGAAGTACACTTCTGGCTTAAAGTCTTAATTTTCTTTCTTTGAATTTCTTGAATAGACTCTGCTGCACAAGGGCTGTCACAGGTTTGCGCTCACTTGAACGTTAAGGCGTAATATCATGTAAAAGGCCATCACGAACATTATAAATCCAACCAGCAACACCTACTCCCCTTTCCTCTTTCGCTTTTTTCACCAAGGGAATTCTGTTGATATTCTCTACCTGTTTAATAACATTCTGCTCGCAAATATAATCATGCCATTCCTCGTCATTCATGTTTGCTTGGGAATGAGTTTGTTTGTCAGAAACCAACTTAACAATATCCTGTACCCAAAAATTTACGATTTCATTTTTGTTTCCATTGATCGCTGCGGAAACACCTCCACAGGCATAGTGACCGACAACCAGAATATGTTTTACCTTAAGTTGAGTAATGGCGTATTCCAATACAGCACTAAAGCTCATATCGGTGCCATTGGCTTGATTGGCAATGTTACGGTGTACAAAGATTTCACCGGGTAATATGCCTAACATTTCATTAATTGGTACGCGGCTGTCGGAGCAACCAAGCCATAAATAATCTGGGTTGTGTTGTTTGGATGCGAGTTGGAAAAAATCTGGGTTGTCTTGCTTAACACTTTCAACCCAAGCCTTATTTTTACTGAAAAAATCTGAGTAGCTAATACACATATTAAAGCCTTAATAAATGCTAGGTTTACAAAGGCTAATATCAATTTATGGGCGATATTAGCCTCCTTAGGTTATTCGATCACAATGGCGATCATGCCAGCGTCTAAACCCTCTTCTCCCTCTTTTACATTTACTTCAACCACAGTACCGCTAATCCCTGCTTGGTGTGGAACCTCCATTTTCATGACTTCCATAATAAAAAGGTCTTGCCCCTGGGTAACGGTATCGCCCACTTTGACTAAGACTTTCCACATATTACCTGAGGTTTGTAGTTCAATTTGTTCACTCATTATCATCTCCTAAAGAATGCTGTCTTCGCTGCACAGTGTATTAATGTGTTTACGTAAGGATTGGGCTTCTTGTACGCTGACCTGTTTAAAATGCAACGTATCTCCTGGCTTAGCTTGACCTAGCTTCCAAAAACCGACTGTCGGTACTGTGTAGGGGTTGATGAAGCCTCCCATGCTGGGACCGTCATTCATCAAGATAATGGGCGTTTGGCCAGCCAGGTTAATGGCGCCTAGAGGGTAACCCTGATCTATGATGTTAGAGGGCTCTGTACCATGCTCTAAGGCCTTATCGAAGGCTTTAGGGGTAAAAGTCCAGTCTGGCCCATCTAAGCGAAAACCGGTTCTATCGCTCTTCGCTGAAAGCTTCCAACTGGCAGCTAAAAACCTTTCATGCCCAGCATCATCTATCCAATCATCATTGGGTCCACGTACGACTTCAATTTCCCATTCTTTGTTACTTGAAAACACAGGTCGAGCGTCACGTTTTACACTACGTTGCTTTTGACCTAATTGAGTTTGCTTATCACTGGGAGCATTGACGGGTAACATTTGTTTGTCTTGGATTGCATGACCTTCCATCCCGCCTACCCCGGCTTTATTAAAGGTAGAGCGAGACCCTAGCCAAGGCTCAGTCGCAAAGCCGCCGGCAATAGCAAGATAGGTTCGCGCTCCGACCCCTTTAGCAAAATTAAGGCTGAGTGTTTGTCCCTGCTTAACTTGAATATTGCACCACATAGGTATGGCTTCATCATCTAATTTAGCCTGCATATCTGCCCCCGTAATGGCGATCACAGTGTCATAATGAAACTTAAGCGTGGGGCCAAGGTACTGACATTCTAGTCCCGCATCAGACGCCTGATTGCCAACCAGAATATTGGCTAAACGAAATGACCAATTGTCCATTGGGCCAGAGCAAGGAAAGCCTTGATCACAAAAACCTAAGCGACCTGGATAATCTTGGATTGAGCTTTCTAAGCCTTTTTTAATTACTTCAATCATGATGCTCTCCTAAAACCTGATATTTTTATCAATCGATTGGGTCCACGCCTTGTAGCTTTTGACTGAAAACTTTTGATATTCAACCAAGTTGTAGACATAGGTGCCGTCTTTTACTTGTCGCTCAATGTGTTCAAACTCTTCAATGGTGCAAGGAACAAACTTCACCCTATCACCGGGCTTGAAAAGACAAATGCTGTCTTCAAATTGAGGGAAACGTTTTTGAGTGTCCCAAATCGGCACTGGAATTCTTCCAAAAATTTGGTAACCCCCAGCTAGGTGGTCTGGGTAAATAGCCGTTGAACCGCCGCCCATACCAACGGTTCCCTTTGGTGTCCAAGTCCGAGGTGGATTGTACTTTGGCGCTGTCATGGCGCATCTAGGATCAAGTGGCATCATGAAGGGCAAACCGGGCCAAAAACCCAACGAGGCAACCCAATACTCAGTGGCCGAATGTACTCGAGCAAAGTGCTCAGGACTTTCTAAGCCGTTAAGTTCGGTTACTAGCTCTGGGTCCTTTTGTTTGTCGGGGTTAATTTTTTCGATGTAATCTTCAACGCATTCATTGCTCCAAGGGTCTAAATAAACGGTTGGAAAGTAAAAAATACGACTATCTAGTACCAAATCTTCGCTAGGGCCAAGGTCTTTAATCAGTTGACTCAGTAGCGGCACTAGTTCATCGAAACCTATTACATCTGGATCATAGTGAATTAGGGTTGAAGCAAAGCAAGGCGCGCTTTCTATCAAGCCGTCGATGGCCTCTTCTTTAATTGCGGCGGCGAGGCCTTGACCCATAAAATTAAGTTCAAGGTTCATCTCATTACCAAATTCAATAAGAATGTACCTATCGCCACCTGGTAGAAATTTAGGTTCTGGGTAAATCATAGTGTCACCTCTTTTAAATCAGATAAGTTCGCTTTTATAAGCATCAATAAAGCCAGTGAATGACCTGCCTTCATTAAACTCACTGTGATTTAGGGTATTGATAAGAAAGGAAATGTTGTTTTTGATTCCCTCTAGGCTTGCCTCTTTTAGGCTCTTATCAAGGGTTTTGATTGCCACCTCTCGCTCAGCACCAAAACAAATCAATTTGGCGATCATTGGATCGTAATAGGCGGTGATCTTGTCGCCACTTCGAATCCCAGTATCCAATCGAATATCTGGGTTGTCCGTTGTGAGCTGAAATTGATTAATCACCCCAGGGCAAGGGAGAAACATCCTGCTTGGGTCTTCTGCATAAATTCTTGCTTCAATGGCATGTCCTTGCTGTGCAATGCTGTCTTGGGTGATATGAGAAAGGTCTTCACCAAAGGCCAGTTGAATTTGCATGGATACAAGATCTGTATTCGTAGTCATTTCGGTTACAGGATGCTCAACTTGGATGCGTGTGTTCATTTCTAGAAAGAAATACTCAAAGGTATCTGCATCTAAAATAAACTCGACGGTCCCCGCTCCTAAGTAATTTTGCTCTTGTGTTAACCTAACAGCTGCGGCTGCCATATCATCTCGAATTGCGGTGGGAATACCTGGCGCAGGTGCCTCTTCAATAATTTTTTGAAAGCGTCTTTGAATCGAACATTCTCTTTCATACAGGTGAATGGCGCGGCCATTACCAAAACCAAAGACTTGAATCTCTATATGGCGTGCTTTGGCGACATAGCGCTCCATAAAAATAGTGCCATCACCAAAAGACCTTGCTGCCATTTGTTGTGTTGATTCAACGGTTTGAGCGAGGTTTTGCGCTGATTCCACTAAGCGCATACCAATGCCGCCACCGCCAGCGGATGCTTTGACTAACAAGGGGAAGCCCACTACCTCAGCCGCTTCTAATAAGCCATTATGATCATCAAGGGTGAAGCGGCGACTGCCAGGTAATACATTCACCCCCGCATAAACAGCCAAGCTACGGGCTCGCTCTTTATCGCCCATATCAAGAATGGACTTGGCACTGGGGCCTATCCAAATAATGCCGTTTTGCTCTAATAATCTAGCAAACTCGGTATTCTCAGATAAAAAGCCATAGCCTGGATGCACTGCATCAACATGGGCTAGTTGGCATACCTCTAAAATTTTATGGGCCTGTAAATAACTTTCGGAAGCTTTTGCTGGACCAATATGAAAAGCCTCGTCTGCCATTTCAACATGTAACGCATTTTCATCTGCGCTGGAATACACAGCAACGGTTTTTATGCCCAGTTTCTGACAGCTTTTTATCACCCGACAAGCAATCTCTCCACGGTTTGCGATTAATATCTTTTTCATTTTTATTCTCCTAATCAGGTTAAGCCGCTGGGCGCATTAAAGGGGCGAGTTTGGCGTTGACGGCAGAGGCAACGGCTAATGCGTTTGGGGTGTCAGAGTGAATACAGATGGTTTTGGCTGACACCGCAACCTCTTTGCCATCAACACTGGTTACCAAGCCTTGAGTGACGGCTCGAAAGCATTTCTCTGCGGCTTGCTCTGGACTAACGGCATCATGTTCACGTGTGATGATGAGGCCTCCCTGATTGTCATAGTCTAGATCAGCGAAAAATTCTGGTATGAACTCAATCCCACGGGCATTAAAAACTGACTCATGTAAGGTGTTGCTTAAACCAAAAACAGGAACATTAAATACACTGGCTGCATCAGCAATAGCATGGGCCGTTTCTTCAAATTTAGCTGCCATACCATATAAAGCACCATGGGGTTTTAGGTGGTTTAATGGCACACCTGCTGCATCTAAAAAGCCTTTTAAAGCACCAATTTGATAGATGATGAGATTACGCATTTCAACGCGATCAATCTTCATTTCTCGACGCCCAAACCCTTGTAAATCTGGAAGTGAAAAGTGAGCACCCACTTTCACCTTATGTGCTTTGGCTAGATTGATCGTGTTTTGCATATGGTTAGGATCTGAGCCATGAAAACC
This sequence comes from Marinomonas sp. MED121, assembly GCF_000153025.1. Classification (GTDB taxonomy): domain Bacteria; phylum Pseudomonadota; class Gammaproteobacteria; order Pseudomonadales; family Marinomonadaceae; genus Marinomonas. The sequence continues at coordinate 537,164 of NZ_CH672431.1, read as the reverse complement.
ACAGGCTACATTGGCCTCACTGATATAAGGCATGATGGCTTCATCGTCACCAAACTTATAGAGGCCAAAGCTTTCGCCCATATCGCAATTAATATTGATTTGAATAGACATAAAATCTCCTGATAAAAAACTAAACTAGTCTTGTAGGCTGGCCATAAGTTTGAGGCGTAATTGGTCGGCAATAACGGCGAAGATAAGCAGTAAGCCAATGACGACGGTTTGCAGATAAGATTCGATTCTGGCGAGGTTCATGCCATTTGTAATAAGGCCAATGAAAAGCGCTCCGAGTACCACATTGCCGATTCGACCAACACCACCGCGTAAGCTCACACCGGCAATGACACAGGCTGCGATTGACTCTAAGGGGAAACTGGCACCAATATTGGCTTCACCTGTATCCAAACGAGCGGTTAATAGGATGCCGCATACCGCAGCGACTAAGCCGCTAATCATATAAGCCAACATCAGCATTTTTTTGGTATTGATGCCGGACAATTGAGCGGCTTTTAAATTACCACCAACAGCATAAAAGTAGCGTCCTGTGCGGGTCCAATTAACCAATAACGCCAACGCCGCAAAGCATAAGAAACAAATCCAAATAGGGGCTGGAATCCCTAGTAGCTTGCCAAAGCCAAAGGTGTCAGAAAAATCCATTGGCATGCCATAAACCGGTGATCCGCCTGTTAGGTACAGAGCTGCACCAAAGCCAACAGAGGACATACCTAAGGTCATCATAAAAGGGTTAACTTTAAAGATGGCGACACCGATGCCATTAATAAGCCCTATGCTAGTACCTACAAATAAACCGACTAACGCCCCGACACTGATAGATAACCAAATCGCATCTGGGTAAAGGCTAAATAAGGTCGACATGACAATCGCTGACACGACCGATGTGATCGCCACTATGGTGCCGACTGACAGATCAAAGCCACCGGTAAGTAGTGCAAACATTTGTCCCATGGCAATGAGCATTAAATAGCTGGATTGACGAAATACATTCATCACGTTGCGGCCTGTTAAGAAGTTTTCTGACAGCAGGCTAAAAATGATAATGGCGGCCAAGAGTAAAAAAGGCAGTACTCCTAATCTGACGAACAAATACTTGGCATAAAAAGCAAAAGATTTACGCGTGCTAGGCGTGGTTGAGGTGTTTGTAAGTGTGCTCATAGGGTGCACTCCCGTTCAAAAAAGTGATTAAGCAGCATCTGCTCATTGATATTTGTACCGCTTAACTCGGCTTTGAGTTCGCCGCGATACATGACATAAGCTCGATGGCTCAAATGAATAATTTCAGGTAGATCGGATGAAATGAGAACGACAGCAGCGCCGGATTCACATAGGTTGGCAATGAGTTGGTAGATCTCAGTGCGAGTGCCTACATCGACGCCAACAGTCGGCTCGTCAAACACATAAAGACTGACATCTCGGGTAAGGCATTTGGCTAAAAGTACCTTTTGCTGGTTTCCGCCTGAAAAGTTTTCGACTTCCCTTTCAATATTAAAAGGCTGTAGTTGCAACTTTTTAGCAAGGTCTTTGCACTCTTTGAGCTCTTTAAAGCGCTTGAGAAAAAGGCCTAATGAAAATCTTTGGGTCGTTAACGATGCCAGTGTGATGTTTTCTCGACAGCTACGATTCATCGCCAAACCTTCATTTTTACGGTCGGCACTGTTATAGAAAAAACCACGGTCGAGCATTTGTTTGGGCGAAAACCCTGTGACTTCTTCTCCGTTAAAGTGAACACTCCCTGAGGCGAGGGGTTCTAACCCGAAGCAAGCACGTAATAACTCAGATTTTCCTGAACCAATTAGCCCGGCAAGACCAACTATCTCTCCCCGTTTTACTTCAATGGAAACCTTTTTAAGGCTGTTATCTTTCGTGCTTAAGTTATTGATAGATAAGGCAGTGCTGGTTGGATGAAAGGCAACCTTTGGAAACACCTTATCAATCACCCTGCCCGTCATTAGAGTGAGTAAGGCATCTTCACTGGTATCCTTAACATTGAGGGTGGAGATATATTTGCCATCACGCATAATGGTGATGCGATCACCTATGCGGCGAATCTCACTCATTCTATGGGTGATATAGATGATGCCAACCCCCTTTGCTTTGAGCTGAGACACCAACTCAAACAGGCGGTCACTTTCTTTTTCCGTAAGCGAAGCTGTTGGCTCATCAAGAATAAGTATCTTGGGCTCAGTACGAAAAGCTTTCGCTATTTCAACCATCTGTTGTTCAGCGCGACTTAAATAAGCCACTTTTTGCTCGGCATCCAGTTCGAACCCAAGCTTAGATAACAAGGCTTTCGCTGCTGTTAGGTTGGCTGTTTGATCTAATAAGCCTGCTCTTAGTGGCTCGGCGCCTAGAAAGAGATTTTCTGCAATGCTGAGTTGAGGCACTAAAGAAAACTCTTGAAAAACCGCACTGATGCCTAATTTTCTAGCTTCTTGCACTGAGTGAAGAAGGACCTTTTCGCCTGCAAAGTACATATCTCCCGAGCTTGCTTGGTGTGCTCCTGCTATGGTCGAAATTAAAGTCGACTTCCCTGCTCCGTTTTCGCCAAATAAGATATGGACCTCACCTGGCATTATGGTGAGCTGCATTTTATCTAGCGCAACAACACCTGGATAAAGTTTGCTAATTCGATCTAACTTTAATAGAGGCTGTACCTTTTCATTATTAGTATTTATATTTTGTATCCTATTTGATTGACCATGTTTCATCTGTGAAGAATGGCTGTGTGGACCTAGTTCGGTCGGACACGCTTCCAAAGCGGAAGGTGTTGATTCTTGAATAGCCATAAGTACAGCCTCCGAATACGTATTTTGTCTAACAGGGTGAAAATTTAAGCTAGGGTGCTTAGTTCACCTGAAAAACAGGTTTAAAGTTGGTCGGTGCGAGGGCGGCACTTTGGTTAAAGTCTTGGATATTAAAGGTGTCGACTACGGTGAGAATTGGGCCTACATGTTTTTCATAGGGTTTGTTCTCTAAAATACGAACCGCTTGGTCGATTGCGATTCTTCCTTGTATTACGGTCGAGTCGGTGGGGGCTGCCATTACCTGGCCATATTGAATGGCACGATGAATCGCCGGAGTGTAGTAGTAAGACATGAGCTTGATCTGATCTGTTAACTCTCTCGATCTAAGTAAAACTACAGCTGCTTCTGCTGTTACCGCTGTGCCTACGATATAGTTAATATCTGGATGAGCTTCTAAGGTATCTTCAACCAGTTTTAATTGTGTCTCCTTACCTGTATCACCGTATTTAGTTTCAACTAAGGTGACGTTGCTATTTTTAATTGCTGCTTGAAACCCTTTATTACCCGCTTCAACCCAACCGGCTCCTGGGGGGCCTGGAAACCAAGCTACCTTGACCTTTTCACTCCCAATAGGATGAAGGTCGGCTAGGTATTCACCTGCTTTAAAGCCCATCTCACCAAAGGATACGAGGGACTTAGCGGCGATATCAGATGAAGAAACACCATTAATAATATCAATCACAGGAATGCCTTTTTGCTTAGCTTCCTTAATCACATTGTTTAGGCCATCGTAAGAAATTGCTCCAACAACAAGGGCATCTGCCCCGCTTGAAATACAGTCTTCTATTTGCGAGATTTGTTTGCTTAAGTTGGTATAACCACCGGCCTCAACCAATTGCATTTGAACGCCAAGGCGTTTTGCTTCACTGACAATGCCGTAATTGACGGCAGTCCAATAGGCATCTTTCATATGAGGGAAGGAGACACAGATATCCCATTGCTTTTGGGCCTTGTCTAATCGAACATAATCTTGTTGATGACGAGGACTAGACATATCAAATGCGGGTTCCCACACTTCAACATGAAAGCTTTCGTCAGCTTGGGCTTGGCTTATCGAAGTCAAAATCAATGCCCCTGCTAGCACTGATACGTTGGGCTGTTTTAACCATTTCGTGAGGGTTGTTTTTAGCGTGCTCATGTTTAATTACCTTTTTTGTTGTTATTTAAGTAAGACATTTCAACTAGGTATTGCTTGGTCACAACAAAATTATAGGCAGGTAAAGTGGCATAAATAAATTTCTATTTATTTGCTTTAAAATTCGGAAAAATCGAATTTTATGAGGTTTTCAATTTCTTAAAAAAAGAATCTATTTAAAATTAATTTGTTACTAAAAATCGTAAAAACTAATTAAATAAAAGTTAAATTTCGCTAAAATTCAAAAAAATGAATAGTAAAATTAAACCTTAAGTGTTTGTTTTAATCTGTTTAGGTCTACTCCTTCTTTCAGAAAAACTTTTTTAGAGGGGAATTTAATTTATCTAATAAGGGGCTTTTTGCCATAAAAAAAGCCCCCTTACTGTTTAGCAAGGAGGCATAAGCTGAAAGTCGGTTTGAGAATCTACAGATTAGGGTGGGTGGCCCTAATTTTTACTTTCAGTGTTTGGCTAAAGACATAGTAAAAAAGATATTGATAAGCTTAAATTCAAGAAAACCAATCTAAAGTTAAGGTGGCACAAAACATTCCTTATCTCGCTCATTTTTATGAGGCTATTCGCTTTTTAATGATAAGAAAAACATAAAAACATGGTACTTTAAGGACATAGAATTCTATCTTTTCAGTAATGGAAAGCATTTATGTTAGAGGCAATATGAGTACTAAAAACTATTCATTAGGTCAGATTGGCGACTATGAGATTAAACAATTAAAAGTGTTTAAAACTGTAGTGGACTGTGGTGGTTTCTCAGCCGCAGAAACCGCATTAAACATTGGTCGCTCTACCATTAGTCTTCATATCTCAAACCTTGAGTCACGGTTAAACTTAAGTCTGTGTAAGCGTGGCCGTGCTGGTTTCTCTCTAACACAAGAAGGTCAGATTATTTATCAAATGACCAATGAATTACTGGATTCGTTGGAGGGCTTTCGAACCACGGTCAATAACCTCAATGCTAGCCTGACAGGTAAACTGCGAGTCGCTTTATCGGATACAGTGAGCCTTGATGAACGTAGCCAGTTCCCTGATTTGATTCGAGGGTTTAGCGCACAAGCCAGTGAAGTTATGCTACATACCAATGTGGCGCCTATGGCAGACATTGAACGTATGGTGCTCAACGATGAGGCCGATATCGGCTTTATTCCTTACCACAGACAACTAGACGGGCTGAATTACATCCCTTTGTATCAAGACACTTGTTATCTTTACTGCCATGCTTCTCACCCTTTGGTAAGCATGTCTGAAACAGAGCAAAAACAAGGGGTGAATGAGTTTCCGACTACCCATGCTGGGGTGAAACCCCATGAAGGTATTAGTGTACAGATTAATGAAATGAACCTATCTGCCGTCTCTTATTTTTACGATACGCGCTTAGCTTTAATTTTGTCGGGCCAATATATAGGCTTTTTACCTGATTTTTATGCGCAAGCCTACATTGATAAAGGTGAGCTGGTGGCAGTATTAGCAGAACAAATTAGCTATGACTTGGGGGTCGCTGTGATTAGTCGTAAAACGGCCCAGCCAAATAAGGCCCGTGAGCTTTTCATCGATATTATCAGTAACAAGTTTGCTAAATAAAATAGGCGTACTTACTTCTCTAGTTTGAAGGACACATAAAAAAAGAGCCAAAAGGCTCTTTTTTTATGTGATGAGCGAAATGAAAGCCAAACCCTTAGGTTAGCTCGGCAAAGCAAGCCTTTAGAATTTCCATACCTTCATCAAGAATGCTGAATTCTGCTGTTAATGCAGGTAAGAAACGAATCACATTTCCTCGAATACCGCAGGATAACAGGATTAGACCTTTTTCAGAGGCTTTAGACACTAACGCCTTGGTTAGCTCTGGGTTAGGCTGATTCACATCCCCATTTTTAACGAGCTCTAAGGCTATCATGGCGCCTGAGTTACGTATGTTGCCAACGAGATCTGTATGCAATTCTTTTATGTCATGAAGATGTGTCACCATATGCTCGCCTATTTGAGTCGCACGCTCACATAACTTCTCTTCTTTGATGACATCAAAGACTGCCAAGGCCGCTGCGCAACCTACAGGTGAACCACCATAGGTGCCGCCTAGGCCACCAGGAATCGGTGCATCCATAATGTCCGTTTTACCGACAACCGCAGCAATGGGGAAACCACCAGCAATACCTTTTGCTGCTGTCATCAAGTCCGCTTCTACCCCAGATTTTTCATGGGCAAACATGCTACCAGTTCGGGCAAAGCCAGTTTGGATCTCATCCATAATCAAGAGAATGCCATGTTCATCACAAATAGCACGCAGTGCTTGTAAGAGCTCAGCTGGCGCTTGATAAAAGCCCCCTTCCCCTTGTACTGGCTCGATAATGATCGCCGCCACGCGGGAAGCTTCAATATCACAGGTAAAGCGCATTTTAAGATCATTTAACGACTGTTCAACACTGACCCCATGGTATTCATTTGGATAAGGCACATGGAAGATGTCTGATGGGAAAGGACCAAAGCCAACCTTGTAAGGGGCAACTTTTCCGGTTAATCCCATGGTCATATTGGTACGGCCGTGAAAGCCCCCATTAAAGGCGATCACACCAGGACGACCTGTATAAGCTCGAGCGATTTTGACACAGTTTTCTACCGCTTCTGCGCCTGTGGTGACTAAAATACTTTTCTTAGGTGTTGGGCCAGGTGCGGCCGCGTTTAGTTTTTCTGACAGCTCAACCGCAGATTCATATGGGCTAACCATGACACAAGTATGAGTAAAGCGTTCCACCTGAGCCATTACCGCGGCTTTTACTTTTGGGTGGTTGTGGCCAGTGTTTACCACTGCGATCCCCGCACCAAAATCAATATAGCGTTTACCTTCTACGTCCCAGACTTCAGCATTTTGTGCTCTGTCCACATAAACAGCTGCCATATTGCCTTGCCCGCGAGCCATGGCGTTTTCTTTTCTTACTTGTAAGTTAGCGTTTTTCATTGTCATCTCCGGTCTTACTCGTCTTATCAGCGAACCGTCATTAGCGGTTTGTCTTAGTTATTTTTGGGACGAGATTAAGAAAAGCTTGGCTTTAACTTAATCCGCCCATGCATAAGTATTTGGTTTCAACATATTCTTCTATGCCGTATTTAGAGCCTTCACGGCCGCTGCCTGATTCTTTAATTCCGCCAAATGGGGCAACTTCACTGGAGATAATGCCTTCATTGATACCCACCATGCCGTATTCAAGGGCTTCGGATACACGCCAGATGCGACTCAAGTTTTGGGAATAGAAATAGGAAGCAAGACCAAATGGGGTATTGTTTGCCATGGCGATGGCTTCTTCTTCGGTTTTAAAGCGGAACAGTGGCGCAACTGGGCCGAAGATCTCGTTATGGAAAATATCCATATCTTGTGTCACATCCGTTAGGACAGTGGCTTGATAAAATTGGCTACCTGCTTCGCTGGCTTTATCACCACCGGTTAGGACTTTTGCCCCTTTCACCACAGCACTGTTCACTAAGGCTTCTACCTTATTGATTGCTGCTTGGTTAATAAGCGGCCCGATAGCAACCCCCGCTTCTTGGCCATCTCCTACTTTCATTTCAGCGACTTTGGCAGCAAGTTTGGCGGCAAATTCATCATAAATGCCCTCTTGAATCAGCATGCGATTGGCACAAACACAGGTTTGGCCCGCATTACGGTATTTAGAGGCAATGGCGCCTTCAACTGCCGCATCGATATCTGCATCATCAAAAACGATAAAGGGGGCGTTACCGCCAAGTTCCATTGAGGTACGTTTTACGGTTTGAGCACACTGACTTAGCAATAATTTACCGACAGGGGTAGAGCCGGTAAAACTCAGCTTGCGTATACTTGGGTGGCTGGTCAGTACGCCGCCAATATCAGCCGCATTTTTACCCACCACCACATTGATTACCCCCGCTGGAATACCTGCTTGATGGGCAAGCTCTGCTAAAGCAAGTGCACATAGAGGCGTTTCGTCAGAGGGTTTGATGACTATGGTACAACCTGCTGCTAGAGCAGGGCCTACCTTACGAGTAATCATGGCAATCGGAAAATTCCAAGGTGTCACTGCGGCCACGACACCCACAGCTTGCCTGATAGTCATGATGCGCTTGTCTTTGGCAAAGGTCGGAATAGTATCGCCGTAAATACGACGCGCTTCATCGGCAAACCAATCAATAAATGAGGCGCCGTAAGCGACTTCACCTTTTGCTTCGGCTAACGGCTTACCTTGCTCTAAGGTCATTAAGAGGGCTAAGTCGTCTTGGTTTTCAAGAATAAGCTGATTCCAACGGCGAAGTAATGTTGCACGTTCTTTTGCGGTGTGTGCTTGCCAAGGTTTAAGTGCCGCTTCTGCTGCTGTCACTGCGTCTTGTGTATCGCTAGCACCAAGGTCAGCAACCTCTGTTAAAAAAACACCATTAGCTGGGTTAGCAACAGAAAAGGTTTTACCTGACTTCGCACTCACCCACTGTCCATTGACGTAGGAGGTTTGTCTAAAAAGGCTTTGGTTGCTTAGCTTTATTGTTGTTTGTGAAGTTTGCATCGTCTACTCCAGACTCAAATATTGATTTCAAATACCTATGTCTCAATATTCAATCATAAGGTTTTGGAACATTGATAGTGACTTGCTTCGATACTAGCTAAAACTTGTCAGAAAGAAGATGTGATTAAATCGCTTTAATGTTTGATGTCTTTCAAACAATGCCTTTTTTTGATCGAAAACATCCCCGTCTATCTCAATTAAATAAGCTGAATGAAATAAAGGCTTTTAGCTAATTGAATTCATTAGGAAAAAACTAAAACCAACTTAATTTTTCTTAATATTTGAGTCATTTATTAAGGTGATCTGTTTGAACTTGACTAGGAATTAATTTAGTATCCTCAAAAAGAAAGCGCTTTCTTTTTGGTTTTATAGAATATAAATATCCATTAAGGTATTGATATTAATGGATTTAATAATAAAAATTAAAATAATAAAAGGATATTAATCATGTTGAAAAATGGCAGGGCCATAGGCTTACTTATTGGGGCATGTCTCGTGTCCAATGTAGTGACAGCAGACTATCAAACAGGTGGAACCTTAAGAGTTCCTATTATCAATACAGGTTTTGTTGAAAACTATAATCCCTACACTACCAAGGACTTACTGCACGGCGTCATGTTTGAGCCCCTGTTTATGTACAACAATATGACAGGAGAAACGGATTACCGTTTAGCAGAGACAGTAGAGTACTCGGAAGATTTAAAGCGTTTGACGATTAAACTAAAGCCCGGTTTAAAATGGTCAGACGGGAAAGCGCTTTCTGCAAAAGATGTCGCCTTTAGTTTTAACCTGGTTAAGTCAGTGCCTGCTTTTGATGTAAAAGGGATTTGGTCAAAAGGTCAGCTCAAAAAAGTGACTCAACTGGATGACAGAAGTATTGAACTTGAGTTGCATCAAGCCGATGCAAATATGATTTGGAATCTCCCTCATTATCATATCTTGCCCCAGCATACTTGGGCTGGACAAGACAACTACCCTACCTTTACCAATGCTGACAACCCTGTCGGTAATGGCCCTATGACTGAGGTGAGTTACAACAAACCCCAGCAAATGCAATTATGTCGAAATCCAAACTATTACCTAAAAGGTCTGCCTTACCTAGACTGTATCCAATATAAATCCTTCAATGATAACTCGCAAATTCAGCCTGCTTTGATGAAAGGACAAATTGATTGGGGGTCGAATTTTATTGCTGATGTAGAAAAAACCTTTGTCGCTAAAGATAAAGAGAATCACCATATCTGGTATCCACCCAATGATGCCGTGCATTTCTATATTAATACCAAGAAAAAGCCCTTTGATAATCTAGCCGTAAGACAAGCGCTGTCTATGGCGATAGATAGAGAGGCCATTGTCGATATTGCCGCTTATGGTTACCCCACAGTTAACTTTAATATGGGTGGCTTAGGTGAGCTTTATAAGGATTCAATCAGTGAGGAGGTAAGAAAAGAGTTTGGTTACCTGTCTGAATATAATCCAGAAGCCGCCAAGGCACTATTAGATCAAGCAGGTTTAATAGACAGAGATGGAGATGGCGTACGAGAAACCCCAGAAGGCCGTCCCTTAGCGTTTGATATACAAGTGGTTAATGGTTGGACTGACTGGATTCAAGTGGTGCAAATGGCGGGTGAATACTATGCCGAGATTGGGATTCAAGCTAACTTAAAAACAGTGGATTGGGGAGTCTATGATAAAGCCTTAAAGCAAGGTGACTATGAGGTGGCAATTAACTGGTCACTGGCCGCTCCGAACCCGATTAAGGTCTATGAAGAATACTTTGCTTCGTCGCGTATTGGTAAAGCCTTTCATGCGGGCCATGGTTTTCATAACCCCATGTTAGATGCCTTAATTCAAGATTTCGGTACCTTAAGAGACAGTCAAAAACAACATGATATTCTGAATAAATTACAGCGAGTAACCGCTGAAAATCTGCCTTTTATTCCTTTGTTTTCGAACCCTACTTGGTTCCAGTTTAATACTTCAAACATCGTTGGATGGCCTTCTGAGGAAGATCCCTATGTGCACCCTGTTTGGTATGACGGTGGCAAAAGAGTCGTACTGTTAAATCGATTGCACTTGAAATGATTAATGGCCTCTAGCCAAGTGCTAGAGGCCTTAAGTGAGAAGTATTATGCATTATATTGTTCGACAGCTGGGCTTTTACCTGACAGCTTTTTTAATCGCGATTTCCTTTAATTTCATGTTGCCAAGACTGATGCCGGGAGACCCTCTCGATGCTTTATTTTCAGCAACACAAGGACGCATGGATGAGACGCAAATGGCCGCTATACGTGAGATGTACGGCTTTATGGATGGTTCTATTATTGAACAATATCTGGCCTATTTGTATAGCATTATCAGCCTAGATTTAGGGCCTTCGGTGTTGATGTTTCCTGTGTCTGTGACCCAGGTAATAGGCCAAGCCTTGCCTTGGACTATCTTTTTGGCGCTGGGCTCCTTGATTGTGGCTTTGATCATAGGGATCTCAATTGGCACCTATGCTTCCTATCACAGAAGTGGTTTTTTTGGTCAGGTCGTGCCCCCTGTATTAGCTTTTATTAGTAACTTCCCTTATGTGGTGACGGCATTAATCTTGTTTTACATCTTTGGTGTGCAGCTGGATATTTTGCCGATTTCTTATACCTATGACCCAGATTTAACGCCTGGCTTTCATTGGGATTTTATCTTGAGTGTGATTAAGCACGCCATATTGCCTATGGGCTCCATGATTTTGGTCGGGGTCGCCACTTGGGTCTTCAATATGCGTAACGCCATGATTAATGTGCTCGGTGAGGACTATATCACTATGGCTGAAGCCAAAGGTTTAAGCAGCACCCGGGTGATGACACGCTACGCTGGCAGAAATGCCATCTTGCCCGTGGCAACCGCGATTGCCATGGCCATAGGTTTCTCCTTTGCCGGTTCTATTTTAACTGAGGTGGTTTTTAACTATCAGGGGCTGGGGAATGTCTTGTTAAAGGGCATAGTGGCCCGTGATTACCCATTGATTCAAGCCATTCTATTGATCCTAGTGGTCGCAGTACTCACGGCAAATTTTATTGCCGATCTGGTTTATGTCTGGTTAGACCCTAGAATTTCAAAGTGAGAAAGAGCATGAAACAAATACCAATTCATGGGGATGCGCTTGTATCACCGGATAAACCAAAAGCAAACTTAATCTACAAAAACTTGGGCTCAAAACTAAAGGCTTTTTGGTCTTTTTTCGAAGGCAATCCTCCAGCCCTTATCGGAGGATTTTTACTTACCTTGATTATGACAATGGCGGTTTTAGCGCCTGTTTTAGCGAGCCATGATCCTGATAGACGAGTCGCTCGTTCCCATGTGGAGCCCAGTGCTAAGCATTTTTTAGGCTCGACTCGAAGCGGGAGGGATGTTTATAGCCAGTTGTTATTTGGAGCACAAAAAACCCTTTCCGTTGCCCTAGCGGCGGGTGCCATTGCGGTATTCATTGCCATCGGGGTCGGGGTGACAGCAGGCTATATGGGAGGACGAGTAGACAGCTACCTCAACTTTTTGACCAATGTGTTTCTTGTCTTTCCGCAGCTCCCCTTGCTCATCGTACTGGCTGCCTTCTTAGGTCAGGTTAGTTCGTTAGTCATTACTCTCTTGCTAGGCCTTACATCTTGGCCTTGGGTTGCCAGAGTGATTCGTTCTCAGACCCTGTCTTTACGTCATAAAGAGTTTGTCATTTCGGCAGAAGTGATGGGGGAATCTAGGTGGCGGATTATTTTGGTAGAGATACTGCCTAACCTAGTTTCTATCGTATTTGGTGGCTTCTTAGGCACCACTATTTATGCCATGGGAGCGGAGGCTGGGCTAGGAATTCTCGGTCTTGGGGACTCTACAGAAGTCAGCTGGGGCTCTATGTTGTATTGGGCGCAGACCTCTTCGTCTCTTTTCACTGGGGCTTGGTGGGAAATGTTGGCGCCTGCCATGGCGTTGGCGTTAACCGGTGGCGCACTGGCCTTAATAAATATGTCTATTGATCAAATGAGCAACCCTAAGCTTAAGACAGGGAAGCACATGAAGTTATGGAAAAAGCTTAAACGTGAAGCGGATCAACGCAGGGGGCTAGTATGAGTGAAGTATTATTAGAGATTAACAACTTATGTGTTGATTATGTCTTGCCTAACGGCATCGCCCGTGCAGTCAATAATGTCTCTTTAAGTATTAAAAAAGGAGAAACCTTAGGCCTTGCAGGTGAGTCTGGTTGTGGCAAAAGTACCCTCGCCTTTTCAATTTCTAATTTACACAAGGCGCCGGCGTTAATTTCAGAAGGAGAGATTCTTTTTCAGGGGCAAGATGTGCTTAAAATGCGCCCTAAAACCCTCAAGGCTTACCGTTGGAATAATGTCTCTGTGGTGTTTCAAAGCGCCATGAACTCTTTAAACCCGGTAATCAGTATTGCAGAGCAGCTGACAGATGTCATTCGAGCGCACACCAAAGCGTCAGCAAAGGATGCCGAACTAAGAGCAATCGAGTTATTGGAAATAGTCGGGATTCATAAAGAGCGTCTACATAGCTTTCCATATCAATTAAGTGGCGGTATGCGCCAGCGTGTGGTGATCGCCATTGCCCTCGCCCTAGAACCTGAACTGATTATTATGGATGAGCCCACCACAGCGCTGGATGTGGTAGTAGAAAGAGAGATTCTCAATCAGCTTTATGAGTTGAAGCAAACCTTTGGTTTTTCAATCTTATTTATTAGTCATGATTTAAGTCTGATGGCTGAAATAGCAGATCGTATTGGTGTCATGTACGCGGGTAATTTAATTGAACTAGGTTTAGCTAAAGAGGTATTTCATCACCCTATTCACCCTTATACCAAGGGCCTTGTTAGTTCCTTCCCAAGTATTCATGGGCCGAAAGAAACTTTATATGGCATACCGGGTAGCCCGCTTAACCTGCTAGATAAACCTCAAGGCTGTGACTTTCAAGCCCGTTGTCCTGATTGTCATCATAAGTGTCAGCAAGAGGTTCCTCGTCTTAGTAGTGATACCCCAGACCGTCTAGTTGCCTGTCATAATCTATAAGGATTGAAACCATGATGAATGAACTGAATACGCCTGTGTTAAAGGCGTCGGGTCTGATTAAAGACTTTCCTATAGGGTCAGGTAATAAGGCCAGCATGCGTGCCCTCAATGATATTTCATTTGAATTGCATAAGGGGCAAGCCTTGGCCATTGTCGGAGAATCTGGCTCTGGGAAGAGTACCAGTGCCCGTATTTTGTCTCGTATTTTTGAAGAAACAGCGGGTCTCATTGAATATAAGGGCATCAAGCTAAAAGATTTTATTAAAAAATTTGGTCGACTTGAGTATGCCAGACAAGTGCAAATGGTGTTTCAAGACCCTTTTGGCTCGTTAAACCCAGTACATACTATTTACCATCATATTGCGCGCCCTCTGTTAATCCATAAGCGGACGGATAAACAGGGAGTAGAACAGGCGGTATATGATCTATTGGAGTTAGTTGGCCTATCGCCAGCCTATGAAACTTCGCTGAAATACCCTCATCAATTAAGTGGTGGTCAACGTCAAAGGGTTGCTATTGCAAGGGCGATAGCGGTTGAGCCTGAGGTTATTTTGGCCGATGAACCCATCTCCATGTTGGATGTGTCAGTGCGCCTAGGCATTTTAAACTTAATGGCGGAGTTAAAAGATAAAAGAGGCATCTCCTTCATGTATATCACCCATGATATTGCCACTGCACGCTACTTTGCTGAGAAAACCGCCGTTATGTACCTAGGGCACATGGTTGAGTGGGGAGACAGTGATGCCGTGACCCAAACGCCACAACACCCTTATACCCAGCTGCTTTTATCCGCAGTAGCTGACTCAGCACGTAAAGACACAGTCGAATTTAAAGCCAATACGGGGGAGATTCCCTTATGGGGTAAAGAGAGTAAGGGCTGCCCTTTTGTCTCCCGCTGTCACAAGGTGATCGAACCATGTCATCAAACCATGCCAGCGATTAAAGAAATCAGCAGTGGACACTTTATTCGCTGCTACCAAGTTTAATCTTTATTTAAAAGACAGCGCTTTGATTCGCGATTAAATATGCACAGCTGCGCTAAATTAATTTTTATGAGTACAGATATATGACAATTCAATATTATCAAGACTGGCCAAACTTAGCGGACTTTAATACTAAGGACGCCAGCATGGAAAAAGAGATAGAAGACCTCTTAGCTAAGATGAGTTTGGCGGAGAAAGTCGGTCAAATGATCCAACCAGAATTAAGGTCTATTACACCAGCAGAGTTCGAACAATATAAGTTTGGCTCCTTGTTAAATGGCGGTGGTGCTTGGCCAGATAATAACAAACATGCTAGCGCCCTTGCTTGGGCGAAAAAAGCGGACGAATATTGGCAAGCAACAGAAGCGGCTTATCAGGGTCGAGGCTTTCGTATCCCCTTTATTTGGGGAACCGACGCCGTGCATGGTCATAACAATGTTTTAGGGGCGACTATCTTCCCTCATAACATAGGTTTGGGGGCCATGGGTGATACGGACTTAATTGAAAAAATTGCGGCTATCACAGCCAAAGAAGTGCGTGCTACTGGGATTGAATGGACTTTTTCACCATCAGTTTCTACCCCAAGGCATTATGGTTGGGGGCGTGTTTATGAGGGCTATTCTGAGGACCCAGAAGTAGTTGAAGCCTATGCCAAAGCCATGGTGCAAGGGCTGCAAGGGGAAAATCATGCGCTAAACGCACAGCATGTCATTTCTACCGCTAAGCATTGGATTGGAGACGGAGGCACCTTTGGCGGCGTTGATAGAGGGCAAAACTTTTACAGTGAAGAAGCCCTAATGAACCTTCATGGTCAAGGTTATTTCAGTGCAATTAAGGCCGGTGTTCAAAGCATCATGGTGTCCTTTAATAGCTGGGACAACCCTAACAACTATCAGCATCAAATTGGCCAAGAAAATGCGCTTAAAAATGATCAAGAACAGACATACAACTATAAGATTCATGGTAGTCACTATCTGATCAGTGAGGTCTTAAAAGGCAAGATAGGCTTTGATGGGGTGGTTATCTCGGATTGGAATGGCCATGCAGAAGTGTCTCTTGCCAATAATGGTAATGCTAACTTTGTGGTGAATGCGGGCATGGATATCTTGATGGTGCCTGAGAAGGAAGATTGGTTAGCTGTGTATGACAACCTGCTAACAGGGGCGGAAACCGGTGAGGTGCCACTTGCGCGAATTGACGATGCGGTAAGACGCATATTACGTATGAAAAAACGGGCTCATCTTTGGTCACTCAGCTCACCAAGTAGCCGAAAATTTAGTGGCGATCAATCTCTTATTGGTCATGCTGATCATAAAGCCGTTGCTCGCGAAGCGGTTTCTAAATCACTGGTTTTATTGAAAAATAATCAAAAACTTTTGCCTTTAAATCGTACTAAGGTTGCCGTATTAGGGGCCGCTAGCGATAGCTTTGGCCCGCAACTTGGTGGTTGGAGTATGACTTGGCAAGGCAGTGAAACCAGCGCTAGCGATTTCCCTGATACCCATACTTTTTTAAGTGCCACTCAGGCTTATTTAGGCCATGAGAATGTGCTGGATCACTTAGATACTAAAGTGAAAAGGCAGGATGTTGAGCAGGTGATTATGGTTTTCGGGGAAGCGCCTTATGCTGAAATGCTAGGGGATTTGCAAGACTTTGAATCCTTAGATCAAATTGCTTTAGGTGCTCAAGGGGACTTGGCTCGGCTAAAACAATATAAGGCTTTAGGTTATCAGGTCACAACGGTTTTATATTCTGGCCGTCCTATTTATATTAATGAGATTCTCAATTATTCCGATGCCGTGATTGCTGCTTGGTTGCCTGGATCCATGATTGAAGGTGCCTTTGATGTGATCTTCAAAAATGCTGAAGGTCAGGTGAACCGTGACTTTAGCGGTAAACTCTCCTTTAGTTGGCCGAAGCAAAAGTTTGCTAAAAATGTAAATCGATCGAATCGTAAATTAGCGATCAAAGCCTTGGGTGTAACTGAAGATAGCGAAGAAAAAATTCTGTTTCCTTACGGTTATGGTTTAGATTACAGGCAAGATACGCCAGTCATGCCAGAGGTTGAGCTAGATAAGGTGAGCCCACTGGATATTGAGCAGGTAGAGGAAGTACGCTTATTTGGTGCAGACAGTTTACGAAATATGAGTTTTGAAATTGAGCAGCAAGAAAATCGTCAAGTCATCTCTCGTAACTCATTCACTCAGCTAGATAAAATCCTATTAGAGCCGATTAATTATCAACACCAGCAAGATGCCATTAAGATAGAAGCGCAGACAGGTGCAGAAGCCAGTATTGAGCTTAAGCAGCTAGCCAGTTTGAACTTATCGGATCGAGACCTTTTGATTGATGTTAAGTGTCAGACAAAGCCTAGCCAAGTGAGCTTTTATATTGGTGATGATGAGGTGTTTGGTGGGCATGATTGGCTTGAGTCCCTTGAGATTGGGGACTGGTCTCAAATCCGCTTTAGTGGCGCAAATAAACTGGGCAGTCTCTTATTATCCATGAAAATTCATGGCAAAATAAGCTTGTCGATAGGTAATATTAGAGCGGTAAAATCTGGCTTTTAAGCTCAACTTCCCTTTTTTAAACCTGTACAGAGGTTAGGTTTTACTGTGTTAATCACTCAGTAAAACCCAATGTATTTAGATGATTCTCGAACAATAGATGGATAGGAACACACCCTTGATTACGATTAAAGAAGTAGCAGAACTCGCTCAGGTATCTCAATCAACGGTGTCGAGAACATTAAATGATCATCCCACAGTAAAAGAAAAAAACCGGCAAAAAGTGTATGAGGCAATCGAAAAGCTAGGTTATAAACCTAATGCCTTTGCCCAAGCGCTGGCCTCTAGCCGTTCTAATAGTATTGGCATGGTGGTCGGCTCTCTAGATGGTCCTTTCTTTGGTCCTTTGATGCATCAGGTAGAAGATACTGTCAGGGAGAAAAACCTGCATTTGATTTTAACAAGTGGTCATCAAGATAAGGAAAAAGAGACAGATGCCATACGTTTTCTTCAATCAAAACAAGTGGATGGCTTAATTCTTAACTCAGATAAACTTGAAGATGAGGCATTAATTAAACTGGTAGAAGAGAACCCTGCCACCATAATCGTCAACCGTCATATTGAGTCGATCGCTAAACACTGTGTCTTTATTGATAATGAGTTAGGCGGTTATATTGCCACTGAGCACCTGCTTAAATCAGGCCATAGAAAAATCGCCTGTATCACAGGTCCCAAAGATAATCTGGACAGTCAAAACAGATTACTAGGCTACAAAAAAGCCTTGGCAGATTACCAGGTCAACTTTGATGAAAGTTTGATCGCTGAAGGTCGATTTGATCACCATGGTAATTATGATGTGGCTAATAACCTATTGAGCAATAACCCTGGTATTACCGCGGTTTTTTGCCAAAACGATAATATTGCCCTGTCTGTCTATGATGTGTGTGGCCTGCTTAATTTAAAAGTGGGTGAAGATATGTCTGTGGTGGGGTTTGATAATGATATCTACAGCCAATACTTAAGACCTAAGCTTACGACAGTAAACTTCCCTAATCGAGAAATGGGCCTTGAAGCCGCAAAACGGGTGATTTCTTTGTTAAACAAAACAGATCACCAAGTGGATAATGCTCTTACGCCGAGTTTGATTGAGAGACACTCGGTTAAGGTCTTCAATTAAGTTGAAAAAAGCCTAGGGAAAGGCCGATATGAAAGCAGAGAAGGATTCATCTCTGTCTTTAGCTGTTTGACATGGAAAGCCAATATGCCATCGACTCCTTCGTTTATTGTCGGGTCAAAAAATACATTTTTACTATGCCAAACAATAGGTTGGCTTTTATATATTGTCTTTATTTATCTCGCCTATGGGGTGGATTCTTCCCACTCACCCGCTAAGGTCTTACTCTATTATGCTTGTGAAATGCTATTTGGATTTGCGCTAACCTGCATATTAAAGCATCCCTTACAAAAAGCCCTACAATGCTCGCCTCCTTGGCTTATTTTAATCAGTACTAGCCTTGTTCTAATGACAGCTTATAGCTGGACCCTGTTAAAAGTGGCTGTTTTTCATCGTTTATTTGATTTATTAGCCCATCAGACTCTGCTTCAAACCACGCAAGAATGGTTGCCAAATTCTCTTTCTACCCTTGCTGCTTGGTGCGCAATTTATTTTGCTTTTCACTTTGGTAAGGCTAATGCCGCGCAAGAAAAAACCCTGTTAAAACTCGAATCTCAAGCCGTTGAAAGCAAGCTTAAAATGTTGAGGTATCAGCTTAATCCGCATTTTCTGTTTAATACCTTAGCCAGTATTCGTGCCTTAGTGGGGGAAGATAAAGCCAAGGCCCGTAAGATGATTTTAGAGCTGAGTGACTTGCTCAGATATAGCCTTTACTCGGACCCTCTGGCATTACATCCCTTAAGAGATGAGCTTGAGGTCCTTCAGTCTTATATCAATATTGAGAGGATTCGTTACCAAGATAAATTTGTTCTTGAAACCAATATTAGCAATGAGAGCCAGTCTGTACCCATTCCTAGTATGTTACTCCAACCCTTATTTGAAAATATTGTGAAGCACAGTTTGGCGCAGTCTATTGAGCCTATTAGGATCACACTGCAAGCGAAGAGAGAAGAGGCTAGATTGTGCTTATTTATTGAGAATACACTGGCTGAGAAGGCCCTGCTTGAGAAGACATTGGTTGAGACGACTCTGGTTGAGAAAACATTGGTTGAAAAGACATTGTCGTCACCGAAACTCGCCCCTCTAGACTCTTCGCAGCAAGGCATAGGACAGAGGAATACTTTGGCAAGGCTGACCTCTTTGTATGGCCAGAGATTTCGTTTTAAGGCCGGTATAAAACATCAGCATGATAAGAAAGTCTATCGAGTAGAGATTGAAATCCCTATTGATAAGGTGCAAGGAGAAGATAATGACTTTGAGAGTGATTATTGCAGATGATGAATCTCTATTACGCAAAGAGCTTAGGGAGCTTATACAGGGGTTCTCTGCTTTAGAGTTAGTCGCAGAGTGCGAAAATGGTATCACTACCTTAGAGGCTATTCATACTCTTAAACCGGATGTGGTGTTTTTAGATATCATGATGCCAGGCATAGATGGCCTTAAATTGGTGGAGCATATTCAACCTGAGGTCATGCCTAAATTGGTGTATATCACGGCGTTTAATCAGTTTGCAGTCAATGCATTCGAGGTTGAGGCGATAGATTATCTGTTAAAGCCGATTAGTGAAACACGCTTTGAAAAAACCATAGATAGGTTGTTAGCAGCTATGCCAATCAGGCCAGAAACTGTCTCTGAAAGTGTGCTTTATCAGAGTCAGGTAAGAAGCAGCGATCAGGCAATGACGACAGTCCAGACGGGTTCGCAAGCTAGCCAGATGCATCGGCAGTCAAAAACACTACCTAATCCAGTGAGCAAAACCTTAGTACTGGATCAGAAGGTGCCCAAAACGGAAGTCAAACTGGAGGATATCGCCTGGGTAGATGCCGCTGGGGATTATATGTGTATTCATGCGAATCAGAAAACCCATATTTTACACAGTACTATGAAGGCGCTATTTAAGCGTTTAGGGCAAGATCAGTTTTGTCGCATACATAGGTCAACCATAGTTAATAAATCTTATATTTCAAAAGCTTACCCTCAATCCAAGGGGGATTATCTGGTTGAGTTAGTGGATGGTACTCAATTAAGATTAAGCCGTACTTATCAGGCTGTATTGGCCGATATTCTCTAGTTAATTTTTAAGCTTTTCCCACTTATCGAATTTTTGTCCAGCTTATCGAATCTCACTTTTGAAAGCGCTTTCTTTGTGTGAGTCTGAAGTCAGTAGCAATTTTCTTACCTGCTACTGTCGCTATCTGTGATGGCTTTTACAAAGCCGCTGCAGAGAGGTTTTTACTTAGTTAAAAGTCAGGATGAAGACATGTTTAAAAATAACAAAAATATAACGCCCTTACTGGCAGGATTACCCTATTTTGCCCTGTGCATGAGCTCGGTTGCGCTAGCAGGCACAGATTATCAAGATGCCTATTGGTCGACACCAGAGGTCAACAGTGATTTTTATGACCAGTTTGATGAAGACAGTCTAGATAGGTCCAAATGGAAGGTTGAAGACGAAATTTATGTCAATGGTGAAGACATTGACTACCAAGATGTAGAGTACCCTGCCAGTGATTGGACTATCGCCTCAGGACAAGCTGATACGGATGCAAGCGATGGTAAATCATTGATTTTAAAAGCGCGATATATGGATGGTGAGATTCAAAACTATTATGGGGACGAAAATGGCAAACCTCTGTTTATCCGTTCTGGACGGATCGAATCGCAGATCACCAATGACACGACTTTCACCTATGGTAAGTTTGAAGCGCGCATTAAAGTGCCCCCTTCCCGCAATGGCGAGTTCCCAGCATGGTGGTTATTAGGTAATTATGATGACGTGGGTTGGACAGCGTGTCAGGAGCTCGACATCATGGAATTTACCGGCAATGTGCCAACTGGTGTGCCCCAAACTCACTGGACAGCACCTTATACCTCTTATGGCTCATTTCGTGCCGATTATGCTGATGTTGATGTCACAGACCCAGAAAATAACTATGTTACCTATGGGGTGATCAAGACCCCAGATTCCGTGGAATGGTATGTTAACGGCATACTGACCAAGACCTTCTCACGGGACAATCAAGCTGATGATCAGCCATGGCCCTATGTCACCCCAATGCGCATGATATTAAACCATGCTATTACCCATACAGACTGGGATGAAGTGGGCAACTATAACCTTTATTCACAAGATCCAGATGTGGAAAATGCGACAGGTTATAGTTATAGCGATGATGCTGGAGTGACCTGGTACGAGTACATAGATGTGGCTTCTATGGATGCCAACATAGGTCGTGAAGGCACAGATTTCATTATCGACTATGTGGCCCATTGGCCCTTACCTGAAACTGATGACAGTTTTCAGTATGTGGATGATTCTAAGTACAGTTTCTTTCGAGATTCGGGCAATACCACAGGGTTTTATAACCTCAAAGGTTGGCTAGCGCCGATTGCGGTAACCGGAGATGATTATCTGGATTACGGTGGTGACGATGATTTTCGTGATAATGGTATAGATAATGCCGCCGATGGCTATGTGGGCTCCAAATGGGCGACCCCGAATGATGATAATCAACACTGGGTTCAAATGGATTATGGGGAAGATAAAGCCATTGATTACCTTTGGTTAGAATGGGGTTGGAACCTACCGAGTCAGTATGATATTTATGCCAAAAAATCGAATGGCAATTGGCAGTTGCTCGAAAGTTCAAGCAATAGCAGTGCTAATTGGGCGACCCATACCTTCGACGTCAACGACACTTACCGCTATTTTAAACTGGTGACCAAGGGCAGAATCGATAAGTCTAACCCTATCTGGTTATTAGAGTTTAAGGCCTTTGAAGAGGTGGCAAACGCCTATCCACAACCGGCTAGCATCAACCAGCTAGATGAGCGTATTAATATGCTGAGCAATGGCGCATTTGATGCTAATACGTCAGGTTGGGGGCAAGAGTTTTATGATGGGGCAGACTATAGTCTTGAGGCAATCAATGGTGAACTTGCTGTAATAATGAATCAAGAAGGGGCTAATTCTGGGTCAGCGCAAACCCATACTTCTGGCTTCTCCCTTGAGCAAAACTATACCTATCATTTGAGCTTTAACGCTAGGACTGACGGGGCGCGAGACCTAATTGTTCGCCTTGCTAATAACTTTGTGAACCCGACTCAAACCTACCTAGAGGAAACCATTAGCCTAAGCGCAGGTATGCAAACTTATAGTTTTGATATCGACTTTAGCAATGACTCTAGTACAGGCCGACTTGCCTTCTTATTTGGTGATATGGGCACCACTGACTTTTATATTGATGATGTAGTGTTGCGCAAAGGCGATTACTTTGGCGAAGGCGACGTTTTGGTTGAAGCCATCGGGCCTGCGAGCTATGTGAGTGAAAGCCAAGGCTGGGAAACCGACTGGTGGGGTGTTGCGTCTCGTGCGGTAGATGGCTCTATCGATACCAAAGCCAGTGGCCAAGATGGTGAGTCTGAAGATCAGATCTTAAGTGTCTCAGTTGAAATTGATGCCTTTTATGAGGTGAAAGCCCTTAAAGTTGCGGGTGATAACTCATCTGATAGAAGTCTGGATCAATTTAGAGCCGAGTATGGTAATGGCAGTGTGTTAATGGACTGGACCACAAGTAACACGGATGGCGAATACGAAACCTTTGAGAACTTTGTCAGCCAGCCTGCCTATGGCGAGCAGAACTTCACCTTCTTCTTTAGCCCGCCAGCGGGTGAGCTTGTGGAAGTGGCTGATGTGCAGTTGATGGCGGTGGATTATATGCCCCATCGTATTTACTCCCTTTCTATGGAGACAGACTATGGCAGCGTCTCCCCTGCAGGAATTGAGCGTTATAGCAAAGAAGGCTATCAGGACCCTGTTTATCACTTTATCCCAAATGCTGGGTACCAAGTGTCGGATGTCTTGATTGATGGGGTCTCAGTGGGTGCAGTGACCCGTTATCAGTTCCATGATGTGACTCAAGATCATACTGTCACGGTAAGCTTTAAAGCGGAATAAAAACCGCGCTTAACAAGGTGAGGAAGGCTTTTCGCTTTATCGAGATTAGCCTTCTTCATCTGTCCTTTTTAACAAAGCAATCAAGCTGGTTTTAGTATTATCTAACAGGCTTTTTTGGGCATTTGGGTCGGCTATACTTCGAGCAATAGAGACGGTGCCGACTAGGCTCACCATCAATTGCTGAGCTAAGGCTCTTGCGGCTTCTATACCCTGTTTTTCTGCTTGTTCATCAGTGTGTTGGCTATTCTGATTGTCACTTTTCTGTGTGCTTTTAGCTTCCTCTCTCATTAATACTTGCTCTAATAATGCTTTGCTGAGGGTTTTAATCATGCCGTTAAACACTGCTTCGTAGCTGGCTTTAACATGCTTGTCTCTATGGGCGATATCTGTACTTAAAAAAGCTAAGGGACAAGGGGGAACCTTTTGGTTCACGTGCTCAAGGCTTAAGTATTGTCGTATTAAATTGACTATCTTAGCTAAGGTCAGATTCCCTTTTTCTTGGGTAAACATAGATTGCTCTGCCGCGCTCTTGATCGCTTCGCAATATAGCGCACCCTTGGATGAAAAATGAGCGTAAAAGGCCCCATGGGTCATTTTTGCATGCTTCATTACCTGACTGATGGAGACACTGTCATAACCCTGACGACAAAATAGATCCGCCGCCGCTTGTCGAATACGTTCACGGCTTTGCAGTTTATGGTCGGCAGAATAAGGCATCGGGTTTTCCTTTTTAGGTTTAGTTTTTAAATCTAAATATTATCTTGATCATATAAAGGCTTACTTTAGCATCACAAGGATTGAATGGATAATTGTGAGGAAAGACCATGCTTGATCGAATAGTGATTACCGGAATGGGGCTAGTATCACCACTGGGTTGTGGTGTCGACAGCGTATGGCAAAAATTAATTAAAAGTGAATCAGGCATTCGTTTATTAGATGAAAGCTTGAATCTAGATGCCAGTGTGACAACACGCATAGGTGGACAGGTTCCAATTAAGGGAAAAAACACCAAAGCGGACGAGTTTGAGAATGCGCTGAATGAAGCTGACTATATGTCGGCGAAAGAAAGAAGGCGGATCGATCTCTTTACCTTATTTGCATTAGTCGCTGCCGATGAAGCTTTAACTCAGGCTAACTGGCAACCAACGAACCCTGAAGATCAAGACGCCACGGCGACCCTGATTGCCACGGGGATTGGTGGTTTGCCCACAATTACCCATGCCAAAGACGTGTTAGAAAAGTCTGGAGCGAGAAAGATCTCAGCCTTTACTGTACCGGCCTTTTTAGCCAATTTAGCGGCGGGTAATGTCTCCATCAAATATGGTTTTAAAGGGCCGATAGGTACACCTGTGACAGCATGCGCAGCTGGGATACAGGCTATCGGAGATGGCATGCGACTGATTCGCAGTGGCGAAGCCAAAGTCGCCCTTGTAGGTGGCGCAGAAGCCTGCATTGATTCTCTCTCCTTCGCTGGTTTTGGGGCCCTTAAAGCCCTGTCGACTAACAATGAAAACCCGCAAGCGGCGTCACGGCCCTTTGATGAAAACCGCGAAGGCTTTGTGATGGGTGAAGGGGCGGGTTTATTAGTGATAGAAACTCTAGAGCACGCTCTCGCTCGTGGCGCGACACCTTTGGCTGAAATAGTCGGTTATGGCACCAGTGCCGATGCTTATCATCTGACCTCAGGCCCAGAGAGTGGTGAAGGTGCTGCCAGAGCCATGAAAGCGGCTATGAAGATGGCCGCACTGACGCCGAATGATATCGGTTATGTGAATGCCCATGCGACCTCCACCCCAGTGGGTGATCGAGGTGAGATCAATGCTTTAAGAAGCGTCTTTAGCGAGAACGTGCGTGATGGTGGTGTTCAAAATTTGCCTATCTCAGCCACTAAATCAGCAACAGGTCACTTATTAGGTGCAGCAGGAGGCATAGAGTCTATCTTCAGCGCTATGGCCCTTCGCACAGCAGTACTACCGCCGACCTTGAATCTTAAATATGTCGACCCGACAATGGCTGACCTAGATTTGATCCCTAATCTAGCCCGAGAAAAGCAAGTGGAACATGTGCTTTGTAACGGCTTTGGTTTTGGTGGCGTGAATGCGGCTTTGATCCTGAAACGCTATCAGGCTTAGTATGTTTATCGTACTG
The DNA here is from genome assembly GCF_000153025.1 of Marinomonas sp. MED121. Lineage (GTDB taxonomy): Bacteria > Pseudomonadota > Gammaproteobacteria > Pseudomonadales > Marinomonadaceae > Marinomonas. The sequence continues at coordinate 511,847 of NZ_CH672431.1, read as the reverse complement.
ACTAAGGGGAATAAATAACGGCTTTAACGTGATTACTTTATAGGGGCTAAACTTTGACTGATGCGGTTAACAGGTGCTATAAACAGGTCTTTATAAGCAGGGAATTTAATAGGAGGCGCTATGCAAACTAAATTTTCAGAAGATGTTGTTCCGCTTTCAGATCTCAAAGTGAATCCAGGCAAAGTTGTTAACCATGCGAAAGACTCTCACCGCCCGGTTCTGTTAACGAGCCGAGGCCGTGGTGTGGCGGTTGTGCAAGGGCTGGAGGATTATGAAAAACTCAAAGAAGAACTGGCTTTTGTAAAAGCGGTTTCTCAAGGATTAATGGAAATTAAAGAAGGTGACGTCACCGATATTAGTGACGTTAAAAAGCAATTGGGGCTTTAACGGGTGAAGATTGCTTTTTCCAAGTCTGCAATTGACGACCTTAAAGGTATCAAGGCGTACTATTTAGATCAGGGTGTGCCTCAAGTGGCGCAAGATTATATTGTGGCTATCATGGCTCATATTGAAACCCTGACAGATCATCCTGATATTGGCCGGCTTGTCCCTGAGTTTAATGACAGTTCAATTCGTGAATTCATCCACGCTCCCTTTCGTATTGTCTACCTTCGTGATGCCAAGAATATCAATATCATCAGAATATGGCGAAGCGAGCGGCAATTGATCTTGCCTGAGATTTGAGCTGATATGACTCGGATTCCTCCTTCTTATGGGACATGGCTAAATGGTGCGACAATCATATTGAAACGTTATCAGGATTAGATAGCTTCTCGAGTGATGTAAAAAAGGCCTCAGATTAGGTGTTTATTAGAAAGTAGTTAATATATTTGAATTGATTTAAGCTACTTTAAGGATTGTATTGTTGATGAACAAATTTTTTCAAAGTCGTCTGGAAGAGTTATTTTTAAACTAATATTGGCTTCTAGCTCAGAATTATTAATCGTTAATAGTCTTTCGAGTTCTGTCTGTATTTTTTTGAATTCTTCTAACCAGAATACACTCCAACCTTTTGTTACATCGATAAATTTATTAAACCTGCTTGGTAAGATTGTATATTGAATATCTCTTTCCCATTCTATGATTTCATTACACCCGTGTATAAAAAGATTAATAGATTCTAAAATTTTAGCTGGGTCAGAATCGATATTTGTTGTTTTAACATGAATTAAAATTTCACTTTCAATAGCACTTTTATAAAATTGTATTAAATTGCTTATATCGTAAATTTTTCTTTGTATCCACTCTTTTAGGTCGCTCTCGGATAAGGAACTGCTTGGTTTATACTCAAGCCCACTACTAAGTCTATTACATCTAATAGAAAGCTTTTCAAACTTATTTCTTAAAAGCTCGATTATTAAGAAATATTCCCAGTCCAATCCTTTTGTAAATGAAATTATTAAGGCTTGTTGAGATTCATTTTTAAACAGTTGCTTTAAAGCTTCAAATTCATCTATTTCAGTAAACTTGTTGTTTGTACGTAATATTTTCTCTTCATGGTACAACTTCCAAGACTGAAGCTTTTCTACAGTGTATTTATTAGGATCTTTATCAATCAAATCATGACAGTTGCCACACAACCAAATTCCATTTGATATGTCTTTTCTTTCTGCAGGAGTCATGTTTTTCTCATACCTTGCAGAGCCTACATTCGCCCCTTTTATGTGGCACGCTTTACCTAAATTGAGGGCTTTATAGGGATCACTACTTGGTTGAGCTGTTATAAAACTGCAGTTTGGAGATGAGCAAATGTTTGCTGCTCTTTTTTCTAATATTCTTTTTGTATCAGATGAAAATCTATTTTCATTTTCATTATTTTTTTGATTTACTTTCATGTTTTTACGTTGTTGCCAACATCCTTATTAACTAAAACTTATCTAATTGTAAAAAATGACGCCAACTCGGTTTATGTGTTCTTTTAGTTCTGCGTTATCGATATCTTCAAAAATTGAAAGGTCAATTTCATAAGGTAGTAGCAAGTCATCTAATGCCTCGCTGATCTGGTTGAGTGCTGTTAGATCAAGCATAGAGCCTTTATTAAGGATCAAGGTTAAATCGATATCAGATCCTGAATGGTAACGGCCTAATGCTCTAGAGCCGTAAAGAATAGCTTGCTTAACTTGAGGGAAACTCGCAAACACTTCACGTATCTGTTGCCTGTCTTTATCTGTTAAACCATCTGTATGCGTGTAGTCCACTAATAATCTTCCTTAAGAGACTCAAGGCGAGTATTAAGTTGGCAGAATTGGCTGTGATATTGATTGATAACAAGATCAACAATGGCATCGGCGGTGGCCTTGTTATAGGTGTGGGATGTTCTATTACGACTGGCGATCATATCCATCCAAATTGCGCCTTCTTGAATAAGTTTTACTGAAATTGCTTTACGGGTAGCGTCACGAGAACCAAATATTTCTTGCTCACCTTGATATTGAAGGAAGTCTTTTAAACAGTTCCAAGCGAGCTCATGGGTATATTCGAATGCTTGAATTAGGCCTTGTTGTTCAAGGTCAGAAAGCTCCCTTGTTCGACTTAACTCCACTGCAGACGTTAAGTTATTTAGGGCTTTCATATAATTGGCGTGTCTTTGTTGCCAGCGAATGTCTTGTGTCATGTACTTAAATCCATAGAAGACAAATATCTATGAATAATATCATATGAAAGTTAATAGGGGGCTAGCAACTCGTGAACATCGATTGGCTTTGCAAACTCTGAAATGATAAATGTCTGTTATCTTGCTCTCTTGGCTTTTCTATCTGCTGTGCTAATACCCTGCTCCTTCATTGAGTGTTAGACTAGCTGCCATTATTTTTAGGTCTGCTTCATTATTATTTGAGACCTTTAATTCGCTATTTTTTTTGCTATTTATTTCTATTTATTAGTTAAGTTTTTAAACATTAGAGCCGGAGTCTTCACCTTGTCAGCTGCAAACACACCATCAAGTGAGAAACACCCAGGGCAAACCGCGATTGGTGCCAAAGAGATCGCCGAGGTAAAAGCCTTTTTAATGGATTTACAGGACCGTATTTGTGCCTCGTTAGAAATGTTTGAGCCGCAAACTCGTTTTCAGGAGGATGCCTGGGAGCGTGAGAATGGTGGCGGTGGTCGTACTCGTGTGATCGCGGACGGTGAAGTGATTGAAAAAGGTGGGGTGAACTTCTCCCATGTGATGGGAAGTCAGCTACCGCCTTCTGCGACGGCAGCAAGACCAGAACTTGCTGGTGGTAGTTTTGAAGCCATGGGAGTGTCTCTGGTTATTCACCCTAAAAACCCCTATGCGCCTACGTCTCACGCTAATGTGCGTTTGTTTGTGGTACATAAAGAAGGCATGGACCCAGTGTGGTGGTTCGGTGGTGGTTTTGATCTGACTCCTTATTATGGATTTGACGAAGACTGTACCCAATGGCACCAAAGTGCATTAGAAGCCTGCGAACCTTTTGGCGAACACTACTATGACAAGTTTAAAGACTGGTGTGATGAGTATTTCTATTTGAAACACAGGGGCGAGCCACGTGGTATTGGTGGTTTGTTCTTCGATGACTTCTCTGAACTGGGTTTTGAGCAAAGCTTTGGTTTAATGCGTTCTGTGGGTGACTCTTTTATGAAGGCATACCACCCTATTTTGGCAAAACGTTTAGACACACCTTATGGCGAACGTGAACGTGATTTCCAACTACACAGACGCGGTCGTTATGTCGAATTTAACTTGGTATTTGACCGTGGCACCCATTTTGGTTTGCAAAGTGGCGCAGGGCGTACCGAGTCTATCTTGATGTCCTTGCCGCCTGAAGTGAAATGGAGCTATGGCTATGAAGCGCAAGCTGGCAGTGATGAAGCCAAACTGACGGATTATTACCTAACGGGTCGTAACTGGCTTAACCGTCCGGCTGGCAATAAAAGCCAAGGTGATAGTGCAGAAGGAGAGGCTTAATGGATAAATATTTAGTTGTAGGTAACCCTATTGCCCACAGTAAATCGCCTGATATTCACGCAGAGTTTGCCCGTTTAACCCAGCAAGATATCTCCTATGAGCGTTTTCTGGGTGATTTAGAGAGCTTTGAAGCTCAGATAAAGGACTTTTTCGAACAAGGGGGCAAGGGCTTTAATGTCACTGTGCCCTTTAAAGAAAGAGCCTTTGCCTTATGTGATGTGCTAAGTAGTAGAGCGAAAACAGCGGGCGCAGTAAATACGCTATTACAGAATCAAAATGGCGAAATTTATGGTGACAATACCGATGGTATTGGCATGGTAAGGGACATCACGGTCAATAATAGCCAATCCATGGAAGGCAAACGTATTTTGGTATTAGGCGCAGGTGGCGCAGTGCGCGGCATTCTAGAGCCGGTACTGTCGCAAAAACCCAGCGAGTTAGTGATTGCTAACCGTACTCTGTCTAAAGCCCAAACCCTAATCGATATTTTTGGCCCAGACGACTTCCCTGAAACTAAGCGTGTCGCTATGGGTTTTGCTGAGGTAGAAGGCGAGTTTGATATGATTATCAATGGTACCTCAGCGAGCTTATCCGGTGATTTACCACCCATTCCAGAGATGGTTATTGGTAACACGACTTGGTGCTATGACATGATGTACGCCAAGGAGCCAACGGTCTTTTTGAGTTGGGCACAGACTCTTGGCGCACAAGGTTGTGATGGTTTAGGTATGCTGGTGGAGCAAGCGGCAGAAGCTTTTACTTTATGGCGTAATAAGCGTCCAGATACTCAAGCATTAATTAAAAAAATGCATGCAGCCCTATAGGTGCATTGCTTAGATTTAAGGCGAAAGGCGAGTCATGAAAGCACAATGGTTTAATCAAGTTTCTCAAATTGGTGAAGCCAGATGGCAGCAGGCTATTGGTGACATGTCTTATCCTTTTGCCCAATATGGTTTTTTTCATGCGTTAGAAATGAGCCAAAGTGTCGGAGAGGAAAGCGGCTGGTATCCAGAATATTTGCTGTTAATGGAAGATGACGATACGCCCATTGCGATCGCCCCCACCTTTTTAAAGACCCATTCCCAAGGGGAATTTGTGTTTGATTGGAGCTGGGCAGAAGCCTATCAAAGACATGGATTAGACTATTTTCCTAAGCGCATTTGGGCGGTTCCCTTCTCGCCTGTTACTGGTCCTCGGCTTTTCTCTGGACTAGATTCAACGACTCAATCCGAACAATTAGATCATTTACACTTGATGGTAGCGCAAGTACTTACTGACCGTACAAGCGAGCAAAAGCTATCAAGTTGGCACCTTCTCTTTAATCAAAGCGAGCGTCTTGAAGGCTTAAAAAGCGAATATCTATTACATAGAACTGCTTGCCAGTTCCACTGGTTTAATCGAGATTATCAAGATATGGATGATTACCTGTCTTACTTCTCTAGTCGCAAGCGTAAGGTGGCCAGAAAAGAGCGTAAGAAGGTACTGGATCAAGGTATAAGCTTAGAGCGCAAACTGGGTAAAGACCTTAGTAAAGAAGAAATAGACTTCTTCTATATTTGCTATCAATCAACCTATGCCAAACGGGGTCAGCAGGGTTATCTAACTCGCGACTTTTTTCAAAACCTGATTAGCAGCATGGGAGATCAAATTCTTCTGGTTTTGGCATCAAGGGGTGATGATTGGATCGCTGCGTCTTGGTGCTTCTTCGATGATCATTCTTTGTACGGTCGTTATTGGGGCTGCGTGGAAGAGTTTGACTGCTTGCACTTTGAGGTTTGTTATTACCAAGGTATCGAATTCTGTCTAGAGCAAGGCTTGAAGCACTTTGACCCTGGTACCCAAGGTGAACATAAAATTGCCCGTGGTTTTGAGCCGGTTTACTCCCATAGTCTGCATTATATTGCCCATCCTGGCTTTCGTGATGCCATTGCTCAGTTTTGCGTTGAAGAAGGCAAAGCGGTGGATCAATACAAGGCTGAGATTGAGCAACAATTGCCCTTTAAAAAAGCGGATTGTTAATTTATGACAGAGAACTTTTGACAGAGAGCTTTTGACAGAGAACTTTTGACAGAGAACTTTTGACAGAGAACTTTGAGCGCTTTATTGGGTGCTCAAAGTATCAAGATCATAAGCACCTGCTTCAAAGCGATCAAAGTAGGTTTGATAGCGGCCATCTTCGCGATATTTAGCTAATACTCGATTAAAGTCTTTGATGATCTGAGGACTGTCTTTCAAGGCTTTAGATACCAGCAAAAAACTGTGATTTTCTAATAATCTTTTTGGATGAAAGGTGATAAGTGCTTGCTGCTTCGGGGTGAGTTTATCTCTTATGCTAGCAAGGCCAACACTCTTTTCCAGTGGTAGTGCATCTACTCGACCAGCCAACAACTTTAACAGAGCAACCTGGCTATTCGGAGCTAAATCTAGCGTTAAAGTATCTTGTGTAACTGCATCATCAAATGCCTTGCCATAACTTGAGCTCAATATGCCGCCTAGTTTGTATTGACTCAGGTCGGGGATGTCAGACCACTCAAAGCTTGCTCCTTTTAAATGGAAGAAAACAAACTCTTCGTTAAGCACTGGCTCGCTGTAGTGAAAGTCTTGCTCGCGCTCGGCTTTGTGCATCCAGACCGCTGTGGCATTGGCACGCCCCAGGGCTGCTGTTTTGTATGCGCGGGTCCAAGGGTAAAAGGCAAAAGTAGGCGCATAGCCAGCTTCACTTAAGACATCATGAATAAGATGAGTAATAAAGCCATTATGCTGTTGATACTCAGAGATAAAGGGCGGCCACTCGCCCAAGGTAATCTGGATAGGCTTAGGGGCTGAGTGAGCGAGCATTGCCATAAAAATACTGAGTAAAAGAATTAACCGGATGAACACAAAGATGTCTCTTTCATTGTCGTTTTTATTAGATTAGTTCAATCTGAACTAGGATGAAATTTTATGATGAATAGTCGTTATCGTTTAAATCAAACTCTATATATCAATTCTTGCGGGAACTGATATTATCGCGCTTTTCATAATAGAGATAGATGACGTTTAAATGCGTCTTTCTCTAATATTTATAGATGGATACAAGGTGAATTTATGGGCATTAAAAGTGCATTTTACTTACTCCTATTAGCGGCAATCTGGGGTAGCTCTTTTTTGTTTATGCGAGTCAGTGCCCCCGTTTTTGGCCCTGTTTGGATGATCGCCTTGCGCATTGGGTTTGCGGCTCTATTTTTAGGTGTCGTTGCTTATTCTTTTAAAAAACATCTGTACCTAGCCAAGCACTGGCGTCACTACTGTATTTTAGGCCTCTTAAGCGCAGCGTTGCCCTTCTTATGTTATGGCTTTGCCGCAGGAGATCTAACCGCATCGTTAATGTCTATTATTAATGCCACTACCCCAGTGTTTGGTACTGTGATCAGTGCTATTTATTTTAAACAAAAGCTCGCCCGTGAAACGATATTAGGTTTATTGTTAGGTATTATTGGGGTGTCTGTGATTGTGGGCTTTGATGCAGAACTCTTTAAAACGGATGCTTGGGTTTCGGTATTAATCGTTTTAGGAGCGCCTATTTGTTATGGCTTAGCGAGTACATTTACTCAAGTTTCTAAGGGTGTTGAGCCTTTGCCGAATGCCTATGGCACCATGTTGATGGGGACTCTCTTCTTGTTACCCATGCTACTTTTTTATCGCCCTTTGGCTGAACCGACGATTGAGATATCTCTCGCTGTTATCTTGTTAGGTGTCGTTTGCACTGGGGTTGCTTATCTCATCTTCTTTAAATTGCTGAATGAAATTGGCACTTCTTCTACCCTAACGGTAACTTTTTTGGTGCCGGTTTTTGGGGTGATGTGGGGCGTGCTATTTTTAGATGAATCCGTTGGCTGGCATACCTTAGTCGGAACGCTGCTGGTCATCGCTGGCACGGTTAAGACAACAGGATTTAGTTTTAAAAAAGCGGCTAGTTAACTTTTCTTACCTTCTTTGAATAAATAGCAGATGCTGGGCATCTGCTATTTCTCTCTTCTTTCTTGGATTAAAAGTCTTGGTGCGGCCCAAAGACTTCATAATGAATACGATCAGAGTCTACGCCTAAATTAAGCAGCTGCTGCTTGGCAAATTGCATGAAACCGACAGGGCCACAGAGATAGAAGTCACCTTCTTCTAATGGCAAGGTGGTAATCGTACTGAGGTCCATTAAGCCATGATGTACGCTCTCTTCTGGATCATGGTCTTGGTTGTACCAAGTGTGATGAGTCAGATTAAGTTTGCTGGCTAGTTGCTTCACCCGCTTTTTGAAGGAGTGTTGCTCATGGTTTTCACAAGCATGCAAATAATGTATTTCAGCTTCACTTCTTTGCTCAGCTAGGCTCTCTAGTATTGCCTGCATAGGGGTTAGGCCCACTCCCGCAGAGATGGCAACCACAGGTTTACCTTTGTTTTTAAAAACAAAATCACCCGCCGGCGCAAACAGTTCTACCTCATCTCCAAGACGTAAACCATCATGTAAGAAGTTAGAGACTAAACCCGGCACCCCCATGGCTTCTCGCTTGACTGAGATACGATAGCTTTCCCCATTGGCTTGATCAGACAGGGAATATTGGCGCATTTCAAGGTTTTCGGAGGTGATAGGTTTCACTTTGATACCTAGGTATTGCCCGGGTTGATAAGTAATGACAGCTTTTCTATCAACGGGCTCAAATACCAAGCTTTTAACTAATTCAGACTCGATACGCTTCTCTACTAGCTTAAATTTTCTTGGCCCTTGCCAACCACCCTCTTGGGCTTGGTTCGATTCATACAAGCCGTTTTCAACTGAAATAAAGACTTGTGCAAGCTGGCCATAAGCGGCAACCCAAGCATCTTCAATTTCAGCCGTGAATACATCACCAGCAAGCTCTCTAAGTGTTTCTATAAGATGTAAACCTACAATGTCATAGTGGGCAGGTCTGATATCCAAGCTTGTATGCTTATGGGCGATACGCTGTACTGCTGAAGTCAGCATTGGCAAGTTGTCTATGTACTTTGCGTAAGCTGCAATGGCGTTAAAAAGCGCTAAAGACTGGGTCCCTTCGGCCTGATGAGCCATATTAAAGACATCTTTCAGCTCAGGGTTATGTTCAAACATACGCTTATAAAAATGCTGAGTAAGCGAAGGCCCGACGCTTTCAAGTAAAGGAATGGTGCTTTTAACTGTGCTTATTTGTTGATCTGATAACATTTTGTATCCTTGATGGTTTAACGCTCTAAATGAGAGATGTATTGAGATTGAGTTGATAAAAAGTGCGCTATAAACGCTGGCGAATTAAGATGCTGCTGTAATGCAGAATAAAGAGAGCAAAGGCACCTACCCAAAGGGCTGCACTGAGCTGCCATGCTTCTATAACAAGACCTAAAGCAGGTAAAAAAGCACGTGTTAAGGCTGCTCCAAGCATCATGGCAAAGGCCAATGACATAAGCGGAGCCGATTGAATTAAGCGCCCCGTATGACCTAAAGACACCCGAGACATCATGGCGAGTATCATGCCGCCAATGGCTCCGATCGCAATCAAGTGGAGTGCGTCAGCAAAGCGGATCAGCTCAGTAAAAAAGCTAGCTCCTAGGCAAATAAAGCCTAATCCAAGAGCGCCATAGGTGAGGTGCAAGGACCATAACAGTGGGGCTTGTAAGCTGGCCCTTGGATGCCAATGATAAAGCTGGATAAGCTGCAGGCTACCTAAGAAAATCATGATGACACCAGGTACAAGTGCCAGCTCAAAAAAGGGGTAGATAAAGGCGTATAGGTTATTGATTAACGCCGTTGCTATCAGTAACTTGGTGAGTCTTGGGGTTGCTATCACCTTCGCAGCAAGAGGCAGAGCTTTAGTGCCATTGCAAGTAAACATAGGAATAAGACGCCCCCCTAAAATACCGGCTAAAAGCGCAAATAAGAGCACACCCGTGCGGCCAAAGTGTAAGGCGAGAGCGGTATCACCAGCTAAATCAGCCACTATGATGCCCATATTAATTAGCATCATGATGCTTAATAGTGGTAACAGCATGAGGTTGCGGTTTTTGGCGCGATATAAAAGTTGAGCCAAGAACCCTATGCCGATTAGCCACCAGATAAGCTGCAAGCCAAAGGCTAAGTACTGAAGCGACAGGTTCTCTTGCCATAATAATATGCGTACAGAAGCCCAAATGAGGCACCATAGAAAGAGTGGCTTACCATTTAAGCTACGAAGTTGAGTCCATGTTTGTGATGCTGTGAGCAAAAAGGACAAGGCCACAAAAGCCGCAAAGCCAAAGACCATCTCATGGAAATGCCAAATGACACTTGATAGGCCTTGTTTAGGTAAGCTGAGTTGCCCGTTTAAAACCAGCAACCACAAACTTAAAGCAAGCAAGGAAAAAACACTGGCACCTAAAAAGCCGGGGCGAAAAGCAAGATTAAATAAATCAAAACCAGGTTGTTTTTGGTCACTAGGTTTTATCTGTTCAGGGCGAATATGACTCATCATAAGGTGTTAAGCCTTAGACCGTTTTGGCCAATGAGACGCATGACATAACCAATTTTTAAAAAAGCCGCGAATACCACCATGGCAATATGGCTAACAATTTGAGTACGCATACTGAATTGATCTGGCTGTAAATAACCTATAAAAGTGGTTGCCAAGATAATGATTAAAGAGGCTAGCATCAGGCTATTCCCTGCAAGCAGTATGCTTTTAAAATTCTCTTCAAGCTCATAAGCTGTGAGCTTTTGTTGGCTCATTACTGGCATTAGTTTAAATTGGTGGCCAAACATGTTTGTCTCCTTCAATGCTCTATCAGCATTTGTGTCTAATTTATTTCTTCTCTACGCTTAATATTGCAGTTCTAATGCCAACCTTTAAAAAGTTATATTTATCAATGGTTTGAATTTTTATTTCAATTTTATTGAGTCAAAATGACTTATATCTTTAAGAGTTAAAAAAACCTTTTAGAGTCAAAATGACATATACTCTTAGCTGAGACCTAAGTGATGGGGAATGGGATAGTGATTACATCGAATGACTTGCTTGAACTGGCGATTGATATGGCGCAAAACGTGACAACCAAAGACAGGTTTGATCGATTATTAAAAACCATACGCCATATCATTCCCTGTGATGCGGTGGTGTTACTAAAAAGGCAGGGTCAGGAGCTCAAACCCCTTGCTCAGACTGGGGTTAGTTCTGAGCTGTTAGGTAGGCGTTTTGACATCCTCTCTCAGCCAAGATTCGAAGCCATTAGTCAAAGCCAAACGCCTGTTCGCTTTGCCAGTGATTGTGATTTACCTGACCCTTATGACGGTATGCTTGAAGCTGTTCATGGAGACCTGCCCGTCCATGCATGTATGGGGTTTCCCTTGTATGCCGATGAGCAGCTGATTGGCATATTAACCTTAGATAGTCTGACACCTGGGGTATTTGATGAGATTCCTGTAAAAACCTTAGAAGTGATTGCAGCCGTCTCTGCGGCCAGTTTAAAAACCGCTATTCTTTTCAAAAAATTAGAGTCCCATAGCGAACATTATCAAAACCTGGTTTCTGAACTGACCCAAGAAGCCTTGATTAAAGATGGTGGCGAGCTGATTGGACAAAGCTTACCTATGCAAAAGATGCAGCAAGAAATAGGTTTAGTGGCCCCTTCTGACTTTGCTGTACTGATTGAAGGCGAGACGGGTGTGGGTAAAGAACTTGTCGCGCGTATATTGCATCGAAAGTCCACTCGAGCAAAAGGCCCTTTAGTGTATGTGAACTGTGCTGCCTTACCTGAAAACTTAATTGAAAGTGAGTTGTTTGGTCATGTTAAAGGGGCGTTTACTGGGGCTGATAAAGACAGAGCAGGTAAGTTTAGTCTAGCCAATGGCGGCACCCTCTTTTTAGATGAAATAGGAGAATTACCACTTCTTGCTCAAAGTAAACTGCTGCGGGCCCTGCAAAGCCAAGAAATACAAGTCGTTGGTAAGGATCAGGTAGAGCTGGTGGATGTACGTGTGATTGCTGCCACCAATCGAGTGCTGAAACAAGAAGTAGAAGCCAATCGCTTCCGATCAGATCTGTATCATAGATTAAGTGTATTCCCTATTTGTATCCCTCCACTAAGAGAACGGCTGGGTGATATCACTTTATTAGCGGGTTATTTTATTGAACAATCTCGGCGCAAATTAGGTATGTCTCAGCTCTTGATTGATGATGATGCTATCGCCAGTTTAGACGCTTATGATTGGCCTGGAAATGTACGCGAACTGGAGCATGTGATGAACCGAGCCGCTCTGATGGCAAGGTCTGATCAAACGCATCAAACAGGTATGGCGCGGATTAAACCCTATCATTTAGGCCAGCTTCAAGGCCATCAGACTAACGCATCATTGTCGGACTCAAAGGCAGGGTCGCTTGTGACAACTACAGCGAATGATAAAGCCTTTACTGTCTCTAATTTGAAAGCAGCAACCGCGGCTTTTCAAGCTCAAAGCATTCAGCAAGCACTGGTATTCGCTGAATATAATTGGTCTCAAGCGGCAAGAAGCCTAGAGATGGATAGAGCAAACTTGGTGCGCTTGGCAAAAAGGTTAGGTATAGAAGTGACGAAGCAGCTAAATTAGCACGCCTACTAGGTCGGCGTGCAATGAGAGTGTTATGACTAATACTTTATGATGACTCTTGCGCTTGCCTTGCTTGGCTAACTTGTCTGATACGCTCTGCAGGCACGGCAAGTTGAATCAGTAAGTATTCTTTTAAGTCTGCGTCTAAGCCCTGACTATCCATCGCCATTGCCATGCAATCTAACCAAGCCTGTTTATCTTCATCTATGACATCTAGGTGCATATGGGCCCTAGGCAATTGGATAGAGCCATATTTTTGGCTATAGAGCTTATCGCTGCCCATCCAGCCTGTTAAAAAGCGATAAAGCTTGTCGATAGATAACTCAGTATCGGCTGGGTGCATATCATAAAGGCGCTTGAATTGAGGTTCTGTCCCCATAAAGTGAAAGAAGTCTGATACAAGAGCATGCAGCCCTTCTTTACCTCCTACGGCTTGAAAAGTGCTGTCGCCTTCACCATAGGTTGGTTTTTGCTCAGTCATTTTTTGGCTCTTTGTTGGCGTCTGTGTCGGCATTTTTTAAATCATCACTGGCTGATGCTGGTACCGCGTTTTTCGCTTTTTTCTCGGCATCCATTTTAATGGAATTTCTAAAACCACCTATGGCTGCTAACACACCGATAATAGCGCTCATGTAATGAGGGATTTGAAACAGCATGGTGATACTGACAAACACAATACCAACGGCTAGACCTTCCAATAAAGGCTTCATGTACTTTTTCATAGCGAAACTCCAAAATTTGATTATGTGGCTGAGCCATCATTTTGCGCTATTTTAATCAAAACTGAGTGTGAATGCTCGTCTTCCTTGGGCATGAAGTGAATGGAGCTCGATTTGTGGATAACCTAAACTGAATGCCAGTAAAAAAATATGTGGATAAATAACATACTAATTCACATTATATCTGGTATATCGAGAATAAAGGCTCAAATCGATGAACAAACTTGTGAGTAATTGAATGTTTTATCCACAATGAAAACGAAACTTCTAGCCAAAATAGGGGTTTTTTAAGTATAAATAGCCCTCTTTTAGCAAGATACTCTTACTTTTTCCAAGGCCTTGATTGAAATATGTCCTTCTTCCTTACGCTTTTGCCCACCTTTAAAAAAGAAAAAAAACTTAATAAACGTATATGGCATATGGCATGGCCACCTATGTTATCCAATATTACGACGCCCTTATTAGGTTTGGTGGATACGGCTGTGGTTGGACACCTTGCCAATGAAAGCCATCTTGGTGCTGTGGCAATTGGCGCAAGTATCTTTAGTTTGGTGTTTTGGGCCTTTGGTTTTTTGCGCATGGGCTCGACTGGGTTAACCGCCCAAGCGCTTGGTCGTAAGGATGAGCAAAGGGTTCTAGAGCTGTTATTACAGTCAGTTTTGTTAGGGATCTTGATAGGCTTACTGCTTATTTTATTTAAGGAACCCATCATTGATGTCATGTTATGGATGATGTCTCCCAGTGCACAAGTAGAACCTTGGGCAAGGTTGTATTGCGAAGTGCGTATTTTAAGTGCTCCTGCGGTCTTGGCAGGTTATGCCGTGGTTGGCTGGTTTTATGGAGTGCAAAATGCCCGTGGACCACTGTGGATCATGTTATTAATTAATGTGGTTAATATGGTGCTGGATTATTACGCTGTTTATCATTTAGATATGGCCAGCGATGGTGTGGCCTGGGCGACCGTTATTTCGCAATATACAGGTTTAGCTTTGGCCTTGTATTTAGCCAGTAAGCAATTGAAAAAGCTGAATATTAATCTCTCCGCTCAGGTTGCAAAAAGCCTATTAAAATTCTCTGAATACATTGCTCTAATTCAGGTAAATCGCTATTTATTTGTACGAACCATCTTGTTATTAACCGTGGGTATTTTCTTTACTGCCCAAGGCTCAGCTCAAGGGGATAATATTCTCGCTGCCAATGCGGTATTACTGACCTTCTTAATGATCATCTCTAATGCTTTAGACGGTTTTGCTTTTTCTGTCGAAGCCTTATGTGGCGAGGCGATCGGTCAAAAAGACAGAACACAGTTTGAAAAGGTAGTGCTCTTATCCAGTGTGTGGGCACTGATTGCAGCGGTAGGATTAGTTCTTATTTTCTGGCTCTTTGGCAACCAGATAGTGTCTTTATTAACCAGTATCGAGTCGGTTAAAAGCATCGCGGCGATATATTTACCTTGGTTGGTTATCTTCCCGCTGCTGGGTATTTGGTCCTTCATGCTAGATGGCGTGTTTATTGGTGCGACTGAAGTAAAGCAGATGCAAGATGCCATGATAGTGTCAGTCGTGCTTGTCTTCTTCCCTTGTTGGTATATCACGCAGCAATTAGGCATGGGTAACCATGGTCTCTGGTTTAGTCAGGCCGCTTTATTCGTCGCCCGTGGCATCAGTATGTACTGGCTATATCGTCGCAATTTGGCACAAGGTAAGTGGTTTTCGAAAGTGAATTAAGTAAATTCTGACTTCTTTTTATATAATTTGTTATTGGCCTGATTAACAGGCCTGAATTTTTATATATGGGAAGCAGAATGCCTAACCTTAAGCGCGAGAAAATGGCTGAAAATAATGGCACTAAGTTTAGAAAGCTGAAATCCATGAGAAGTATCTTATCTAAGCCCTTCCTTACTATGGGCTTCTTCTCTTTGCTTTTTCACGCAAATATAATGGCTCAGCCCATATCATATGACATAGGTTTGCCAGAATTTATTTTAAAAAATAGCCCTGCTCTCATTTTTCAAATTAAGCATCAATCAGGGGTAGGGCTGGACAGCCTTAAAATTCAACTCGCCTCTTTAGGCTGTGATGAGGCTTTATTAGCAGATAAGGCTTTGCTTGAGCAACAAGATAATTATGCTTTTTTCCTTTATTTAATGGGGAAAATTAATGCTTGTGAGCAGCAAGGTGAAGCTCAAAACAAGCCAGAAATTGAAACGCTATTAGAAGATAAAACGCCCTATTTATTAGTTGCTGAAACTAACCTAGATGCTCCTATGTCTTATTTTGGCCATTCATTACTACTCTTCTTAGATGAAGATGATTTTTACTTCTCTCCGGTTTTGTCTGTGCTTGCGCCGTTAGAAAGCAAACAGTTATTCTCACAGACAATAAAAGGCGGCTTTGGGAGCATTAATGCTGAAATCAATCTCACCCCTTTGCACCAGGTCATCTCTTTTTATAATCACTATGAATCACGCTCATTACGTTTTATTAAGCTGTCGAAAGAGCAGTTTGAAAACCAAAAGTTGATTCAATACTTTGCGCAAAAACTGCTAGAAGCTAAGACTAAACCCTTGTCCTATAACTTCTTTTTAAATAATTGTGCGACTTATATTTATCACTCGTTAGATTATGCTTGTGATTGTCTTGATGAGGATAAAACGATTATCTCGCCTGCCTTGATAGAGGCTCAAGTTTATCAAGCTGCCCCAAAAAGTCAGGTATTTGAACTCAGCTCTTTATTGACCCAATTTAATCGTAAGTACCAAGTATTGAATGATTTTGAGCAACTAGCGGTTCGCCAAATGGTGCAAAAACAAGGGTTTCAATATCAAGGAATACATCAAGATTTAGGGGATGTTGCTGTGCTTGCTAGTCGCTTAGGGGTTGAAACTTATAAGAATACTTATCCTTCATATTCGGGCTTAATCGATACTTATGGTAATCAAACAAACTTGTTAAAGAGCTTCCCAAAAGCTGTCCCAGTGATTGATGAAGACAAAGATAAGCTGAATCTTTCATCCGTTGGACTCAGTTTCAATCAAGATGAATCAGGATTACATCTGGCCTTAGTGGACTACCGTAAATTTTATCAAAGAGAAACATTCTTTAATGCTGAATACCTTAAAGCAGCCAGTATAGAGATTATCGAACGAGAGGGTTCTTATCGACTTGAGGATTTGAGCCTAATCGATATTGGCCGGCTACAACCTATTAATTTTATTACAAAAAAAACTTCATGGGCTTTAAAAATAGGCACGGAGCGTAATCAAGATGATGAGCTTAGAGGTGTTTTTCGGCTTGGCTTAGGCGCTAGTGTGTCTTTATTTGAAGCAAAATTTTATCTGCTGCCATCCTTAGAAATAACTGACTCGACTCGGGTGCCTGTCTATTCTGGTTTTGAAGCCAATATGGGTTTTGCCTCGTTAGCTTATGAGAATAAAGACCTTATTGATCATGAGTTAAGCCTTTATAAAAGGCTCAATTCTGCTTTCGCTCTTGAGTATCAGGCGGTGAAACAGGAAAGCGAAGAAACAAGTCACACTGCTTCCGTGTTTTACTACTTTTAAAGCCTTTCTTAAAGCAATAAAAAACGAGCTCTAACATGAGGTTAGCGCTCGTTTTTTTATGCTAAGTGCTTTTATCGACTTTTTTGACGACTTTTTTATCGATACTGCTTCTAGGTGATTTTTAGGCGATTTTTAGGCAATAAAGTTCATGTATAAGCCGACAATACAGATGATCAAAAGGGCATAACCTAGGACTCTAAAAAAGACTTTACTGTCCTTTGCTTGGATATGATTATGAAACTTCTGTCCTAATAAATGACCAATAAAGGCACAGGGTAATAGCCAAATTTGATGGATTAACTGTAGGTCGATACCAGCGATTAAAAAGGAAACCATTTTAATCATGACTAGGATAAACCAGAGGACAAATAAGGTATCTCTCAATTGATGGCGGGCCACATGCGTGCCATACACAGCCACAATTAAGGGGGCGCCGATTAAGGACGTACCACTGACATAGCCTCCCAACATGAGAAAAATGTTATCCAGCCATTTATTATTACTTTTGAAGGGCTTATCTAAAATATAAGTAATAGCAAACAAGGTCACTATGGCAAAGATGATGCCGGTAATGAGATTAGATGGCAGAGTTAATAGGCCAAATACACCAATTAACTTAGGGACTATCATAATACCGAGTGACTTTTTAAGATAAGCCCAATCGATATTACTTTGTCCTTGCTCACTGCTTGCTTGTTTTTTGCTTTGCAGGTGGCCTTTGATTGCTATCCAGCTAGAAAAAATAAGTAGATGAATCGCGATAATTGGCAAATAGACTAAAGGGTCATTGTGGATTAAGAGGAGGAAAGGTAAAGCAAGAACGGCGCCGCCAAACCCTAGACCGCTTCGAACAAATCCGCTCCAGATAAAAACTAGACCTATGGCAAGGTATTGCCAAATTAATAAATCCATCATGAAAAGCTGCCCTGTTAGTAAAGCTTGATAACCTTGAATAAAGACTCTGAAGAAATAGAGGCGCATCTTAACATAGCTTTTAAAAGAGTCAGGGCCAGAGGCGCTAAGATGTGAATAAAATTCATTTAATCAGCCTGATGGCTGATTAAATGATGTGTTGAAGGTGATAAAAGCCAGCCTTAAAACGCGTTAGGTCGTTTAGGTTCTTTATAAGAGGTGTTTTGCTCAGGGTCTTGGATGCCTCCACGCCATTGTTTGTTTAGTGGGATTAATCCTGCCCAAACGGGCCATTCACTGTCTGCTTCATCATCCACAGGTCCCTCTGCTCTAATTTTTGCAGAAGCTTCATTAATAGGAATGCGTACTAAACCTGTGGCGTTTAGTTCCTGCTCAGTAACTGGCCTTAAGGTTTCCCAACGGCCTGGTGAAACCTTATCCAGGAAGAGTTTAAGATGACGCGTTTTTTCAGTCGGATCTGTGACGGCTTCTGGGATGCCAAATAAAGTCACGGAGCGATAGTTGACCGAGTGATGCATTGCCGATCGAGCCATGACTAGGGCATCTAAATGAGTCACATTGATACACACAGGTTGAGCAAGGCTATTTTTAACATTTCGAGCCGAAGCTAAGCCATGCCAGTAAAAGTAATCACCCTCTCGCCAATGGCAGGTCGGCACGACAAAGGGCTGACCATCAATACTTTGCGCCACATGGCACATGAGCGACTGATCTAAAATATCCAGTATGGTTTGCTTATCATAGCTGGCACGTTTTGCGCCTCGTCTAACCTTACTCTTGCTGCTCTTTAAGCTATCGTTTTTTAAGCTATCGGCCTTTAAGCTGTTGTTCTCGAATGAAGTTTGGCTCATTTTTACTCCTTATACGCTTATTCTGTTTCGTATTTTGATAGCTTTAAATTAAGGTTGTTACGTACCGCTGGCCATTCGCTTTGAATAATGGAGAAACACACAGTATCTCGAAGGGAACCATCTGGCATAATCTGATGATTTCGTAAAATACCGTCTTGCTTTGCCCCTAATCGTTTAATCGCCGCCCTTGATGCATGGTTCATAAAGTGAGTTTGAAACTCCACAGCGATGGCCTGACTTTCTTCAAATAAATGCTTTAATAACAATATCTTGCATCGTGTATTAACACTGGTTCTACGGGCTTTAGGACAATACCAGGTGTAGCCTATCATGGCTCTTCTATGGCTTGCTTTAATGTCGTAAAAGCGAGTGCAACCCAATAGCTCTCCTGTGCTTTTTTCTTTTACCACAAAGCATATTTGATCCTTGGCAGATAATGCCTGTTCAACATATGAAGCGGCCTTATCCTTGTTAGGAATGCTGGTAAACCAAAGTTGTTGAGAGTCTTGGTTGGAAACCGCTTCTGCAATATCTTGTGCATGATGAGGCTCAAGCCTTTCAAGTAATAGATAAGCATCTTCCAGTTTGTTGACATCAAGCCACATATTTATTTCCTTCTGTATCTAATATTTAATTTACTGTAAAACTGTAGTTAAAGAATTTTGTCCCTTGCTCAAATCCAATTTTTTCGTATAGGGCCTGTGCCTTGACGTTATCTTTCGCCGTACTTAGATCAACACGTATGGCTTCTTGCTCTTTAGCAAAGGCTTTTACTCGGCTGATCAAGGCTTCGGCGACCCCTTTTTGTCTATGTTCTGGCACAACAAACAAATCATTTAACACAATAATCTTGCCTAAAGAGACTGAGGAAAAGCTGGTGTAATTCAGTACAAATCCCTGTGCTTCTTGGTGCTCGTCGTAGGCGATAAAAATATCTGCTTCTTGTTTGTCTAACCGCTCTTTTAAATAAGCACGGTATTTATTGGGATTAGAGGCTTGCTCATAAAACACCATATATTGATTAAACAAGGCCGTAACTTGGTTTAATTCTGCTAATGTAACCGGGCTAATTAATGTGCTCATAAAACTCTCTCTTTCTCTTGAGTCAGTATTGAAAAGGCTTGATCAGGATAAGTAAGTCTGGATATATTAAAAATATCCAGAATCGATAATAAAAGGCATACCAGTTGGTTTCTTCAAATGCAGTGCTTAGACTTTCCATTGATCATCAATCCCCTCTTGCTCGCTATCGCCAATTGCTGGAGCAATTCAAAATCTTGTTCAGGGATAAGCATTTAGGTGAAGGGGATAAATTGCCATCAAGTCGTGAACTGGCTGCCATGCTAGGCATTTCTCGATCAACCACCATCAAGGTCTACGACATTCTATTGAGTGAAGGCTTTCTTGTGAGTCAGCCTAAAAAAGGGCTTTATGTGGCGCATATGGCTTCCTTACTGCCGGGGGAGTTAGTTCACAATAAGGCGTCTATTAAGGCTCAGTCTCAACCTGACTCAGTGGCGTCTATAGAGCTTAACTCGGGCATTGATGTGAGCGCATTTCCTAATAAAGCTTGGGCAGCTTCAATGCGACGTAGCTGGCTCAACCCTGATATCGGTGTGATTCAAGGGGCATATCATGATGGTTTACCTAAGCTACAAGAGTATTTAGCTGAATATCTGGCGAATGTGCGTGGGCTTGATTGCGATGCAGAGCAAATCATTATCACTTCTGGCAATCGAGATGCTTTAAGTATTCTGAGTCATGCCTTGTTATCAGATCACCCTGAAACAGGCCGTGTTTGGCTTGAGAATCCGTGTTTTCCCGCCATGTCGCGTTTTTTCCATTGGTTAGGTCGAGATTTAAAACCTTTAGCTGTGGACCAAGAAGGAGCTCAAACCCCCTTAGCGGATTTATCTGAAGCAAATAAGGTACATCTGGCGCTGATTACGCCTAATAGACAATATCCTTTAGGTGTTGCCATGAGCTCCTTAAGACGACAGTCCTGGTTGTCCTTATTAGCCCAAGCAAATAAAGCAAGAGTAGAGCAAAACAGTGTTAAGGACGCTGGGCTTTGGGTGATAGAAGATGATTATGACAATGAGTTTTATTACCAAGGCAGGCTAGGCGTCCCCTTGATGAACCTAGATGAAAGTCGGCGTACGTTTCTTTTAGGCAGCTTCTCCAAGGTCATGTTTAGAGGTTTACGTCTAGGTTATATTGTGTCGCCAAAAGAGCATGTTAAGCGTATCAAAGAAAGTCAAAGACAGTTGGGGCCAAGTGCGTCTTTGCCCATGCAATCGGCCCTATTAGACTTTATGGAATACGGGCATTTTAATGCGCATTTACGCCGTATGAGACGACTATATCGAGATAAGCGAGATTATCTTGATGCCCAAATAGAGGCCTATTTAGGGGCTTATTGTGACTGGCAAAAACCGAATGGTGGAATGCATACACTTGTATATATTAAAGATAAATGGATACAAAAGTATTTATCGATTAGCCTCCAAAAGACGTCATATCTGGATGTGGCCTTGATGGAATCTCTATTGAAACAAACCGTTTTAGTCTCGGCCCTGAGCCCCTATTATTTTGATAAAAGCTTTGACAAAAGCTTTGATAAAAACAATGTAAAGCAAGGGTTTGTATTAGGTTTTACTGAGCCAAGTAAAGAGGACATTGAAATCGTATTAACCCATGTTAGGCAGGTATTTGAAAACTTACTCGCCGATTAATGGCATCGATTAAAAAATGGAAACGCTAAAGCGTCGAGCCGAGTTTGACCTTGGTTCGACGCTTTCGTTTATTGCTAGCTTGCTTTTTCCTGTTCCATCGCGCTTTCAACAGGTAGCTTTTGTAACACATAGCTTCCTGGTGCCGCACCAAGTGAGGCTTCTTTTGCAACCTTTCTCGCGGGTACTTTTTCCGCTGTGTCCTGCTCTTCACTCCAGGCTTGCCAGTGAGTCCACCAAGAGCCTGTATGATGCTCTGCTGACTTCACCCAAGTTTGCGCATCTTGGGCGTTGATATCACCACCTGCCCAATAGCCATACTTGTTTTTTGCTGGTGGATTAATCACACCGGCAATATGGCCTGATTCCCCTAATACAAAGGTTACCTTACCTTTTAGGTACTTACTGCCGGTGAAGGTGCTTTCCCAGCCTGCAATATGGTCATCTTTTGCGGATAAGAAATAAACCGGCACCTTGATCTTAGAAAGATCAATACCAACTCCGTCAATTTCTATGCCTTTAGGTTCTTTTAATAGGTTATTTAGGTAAAGTTTGCGCAGAATATCATTATGACAAGCGGCTGCAATATTGGTCGAATCACTGTTCCAATAAAGTAGATCAAAGTCTAAAGGGCTTTCGCCTTTTAGATAATTCTTCACATAATAATTCCAGAACAGGCTGTTTTCGCGTAATAAGCTAAAGGTAGATTCGATCAGGCGACCGTCCATATAGCCACGTATTTTATTCTGGGTTTCTATCGCTGTAATGGTTGGCTCATTGATGAAAACCCCAATTTCCCCTGGGTTACTAAACTCAAGCATGGTGGTTAAGAGCGTCATACTCTTGATACGCTGTTTCATGCGTTTACTGACCATGTAAGCCGCTGTTGTTGCAAGCAGCATACCGCCAACACAATAGCCAATCGCATTAACATGCTGTTCGCCAGTAAGGTCTTCAATTTTCTCTAGGGCAGGGATAACACCCTTGGTTGCATAATGTCCAAACTCATAATCTGCGAGTGATTCGTCAGGGTTAACCCAAGAAATCATAAAGACACTGTGACCTTGTCCAACCAGCCAACGTACTAAGGAGTTTTGCTCGCGCATATCCATTACATAGTACTTATTGATAAAGGGTGGCACGATTAAGATAGGCCGCTTAGCGACTGTATCTGTACTTGGGTGGTATTGTAGTAATTCAATGAGCTCATTTTGAAACACGACTTCACCTGGGGTGGAAGCCAGATCTGTGCCCACTTTAAAGGCATCTCTATTGGTTAAACGCACTTTTAATACATCGGCGCTTAAGGTCATGTCTTCTTGTAGTTGCTCCATCCCTTTAACTAAATTTTCCCCTTTAGATTCAAAAGTTAAACGAATTAATTCAGGGTTTGTAGAGAGAAAATTAGTGGGTGATAAAGCATTAATCATTTGGCGCGTAAAAAAGTTTAAACGTTCTTTAGTCGATTTTTCGAGGCTGTTAGAGTTATCTATCATCTGCAGCATGTTACGACTAAATAACAGGTAAGATTGTTTTAGAACATTAAATAAGACTTGCTCTTTCCAAGCCGGATCATCAAAGCGTTTATCGCCTTTTTCTATGCTGATAGCATCATCTATTTCTGGATGAACAGCTTGCATCAGGGAGGTTTGCCAAATGTTCATTTGGTCGTGCCACCATTGAATTTGGGTATCCATCATCTTGAGCGGATTTTGTGCGGCTTCTTCAACCCATTGTCCTAAATCTTGGCTATTTAGCTGGACTAATGCTTCTTGCATTGGGTTATTGATAGGCTTTTGCTGCATACTTTTTACCATGGCAGCATTGCACTCACACAGTTTTTCGAATATCTCTCCATACATATTAGGGCTGAACATTTGCACCTCCTGATTTGCTGTGCGTGCAGCGCATCTTGAAAAAGATGGCAGGCAGTAAAGTTTACTGCCCCGCCACCTACACGGGATTGGAATTAAGCAGTGGGTGCTGCTTTTTTCATGGCTGTTGCCGCTAATTCATCCAAATTACCTTTGAATGATTGAGCGATATCAGACATGCGTTTTCCGTCTTCAATTAGCGATTGGCTTAGTTCAGTGAAAGTTTCAGCTTGCTTGGTATTGAACTCAATTAAGCTTGTAACGTCCTTAACGGCAGTTGCATTCTTAATTTGATTAAGGCCAATATCAGCGTATTTTTTCATCGCTTCAAGCTGTAAGTTGGTGGTCTCTTCGATGTTTTTTACTAGCATTTCGTTATAGCTAGTAAAAGGGGACATCATGTTTTCTGTTTGTGAAGAAAAAGTTTTAAATAGTTCGCTATACATACTGAATCACTCCTAATTGCTCGTATACGATAGTTTTGATCTTAGATCACTTAAAATTTCCATAAACCGTATCTATCTCATGCATCTTACTTGTTGGGATGAAGGTGTTTCTGGCCCAGTACTTTTTTCTGATTTCTCTTAATCCTAGGTCATGCCTAGATCACACAATCAAGTAAGGCTTTGATTTGCAAAGCAAACCAAACTGGTTTCGATCAATGCATATATTGTCCACCATTGATCGATAATGTCTCTCCGGTAATAAATCCACTTTCTTTATCTGCCAAGTAGGCAACCGCAGCAGCGACTTCTTTTGGTTCCGCTAAACGATTAACCGGAATTTGTGCCGTAATGGATTCAATGACGGCGGGTTTTAATTCTTCCACCATAGGGGTTTTGGTATAACCTGGAGCCACCGCATTGACGGTCACCCCTTTACGAGCACCTTCCATTGCCAGTGCTTTAGTAAAACCTATCATGCCTGCTTTTGCTGCCGCGTAATTAGTTTGGCCAAACTGACCTTTTAATCCATTGATAGAAGAAATATTAATAATTCTGCCATAACCACGTTCACACATGGCATTAAATACTGGCTGGCTTACGTTAAATAAACTATTTAGATTGGTATCAATAACATCACGCCACTGAGAATAGTCCATCTTTTTAAACTGAGTATCTCGTGTAATACCCGCGTTATTGACTAATACATCAAAATGACCTAGTTCCTTATGAAGTTTATCCAGCTCAAGTGAACATTCTTCATTATTTGTGACATCCATAAACGCAAATTTTACTGAGTCTTTATCAATATCATAATCGCTCAACCATTGGCTTAGAACCTCCGCTGGCTTATTGCGACATATGGCGACGACTAGGTAGCCCTCATCGATTAACTTTTTACATGTAATGCTACCTATTCCGCCAATAGCACCAGTTACTAAAGCAATAGGAGTAAAGTTATTCATAATTCCATCCTTTGACTAGTTGTCAGACTGAGTTGTTTATTGATAAATCGACTGCACCATTTATACGTATAAAATATTTCAATTTATTGACATCTAAAGTCAGGCAATTTATAAGCCATTTCCAATAAATAGCGTAATATTTTATTTATATAACGATTATTTCAAGCATAAATTCTAAATAAAAACATGATGTTATGAAGATAAAAATTGTTTAAATAATTATTTAAAAATAATTTTATCTATATAAAAATCCTTATTTTAAAAATATTAAAAGGCACAATATTAGTGCATTTTAATGTATGTAAATTATTGTTTTTAAAATGAGCGTTTATTCATATTTCAATTATAAAAATTCTTTATATGAGTGAATTTAAAATGGCTGCTCATTATATTTAATTCAGATGACAATATGATTTTAATTATATAAAAGTCATGGGATATAGAGTTTGATTCAAATGATGATACTGGTTAAAAAGCACAAAAAATTACGACACTTTTCTTTTACTCGTAATAAAGCGCTTTTTAGTTCTTTGTGAAAGTGAGGGAAAATGCGAAAAAGCCCTCCCGCTTCAGCGTGTGGACAAAATCCCCTAGATTTATAGCGAGGAGCGCAACTTAATTGCAGGTTCCTTATTCTATTGATATGACTGAGAAGAGATGACTTATATCGCAGGTCTTTTTAAATAAAGTCACGCCCTATTTGAAAACTCAGTTATCATAGCATCCGCTAGTTCTTACAAGGTTCACCGCTTTTATTTAAAATTTTTTGAGGACAAAAACACTATGTTTAAGCAATTGCTTACCTTTGTAACCCTAACCATCAGTACACTACTTAGTTTTAATGCCACTGCTGCTGGGAATATGGGCCTTATGATAATGGATGCTCAAGCGAGAGCCATGCCACCAGGTGCAAAAAACAGTGCCGCCTACTTTACCCTAATGAACCATAAGCAAGAGGCGATCAGTTTAATTAGCGCTAAAAGTGATGTCTCTAAGGTCACTGAATTTCATAATCACTTGATGATTGATGGCGCTATGAGTATGCGAAAAGTGCCTAGCATTGATGTGGCCGCGGGTGAAAGTTTAGATTTTCAGCCGGGGGGCTTTCATGTGATGCTAATCGGTCTAACGAAAAACCTAAAACCGGGTGAGCAGGTGAGTATTCAGCTCAATCTAGCCAATGGTGAAAGTATGATAGTGAAAGCAGATATTGTGATGCCGGATGAAATTAAAATGCCATCAACATCAGGTAAACATGATAAGCATTCAATGAATCATTAAGACGCTACTTTATTTATGACTAATGAAGCCCTGATCCAGTCAGGGCTTTTTTTATGCTCTGAATAAGCTTGTCTTTATCTGACTATTTTTGGGCTAGATATCCCTTATTTGTTGCTAAACGAGTATGATGAGTTTGCTCTATCTCAGTCGGTGAATAAGCGCTAGATTGAGTCAGTTTTTCCATTAATACAGGCTTGTGCCACTTAATTATTCCTTCCTAGACTTGGTTAGAAAGTAGATAGTTTTCATGACAGATAAAAATCGACACTTTATTTTTGGCTATGGCAGTTTAATCAATGCCACAAGCCGTGCTAAAACCGGCGAAACAGGGCAAGTTTGGCCTGTCAAAATTGCAGGCTACCAAAGAAATTGGTCTGTTATGTCAACTGAGTTTGGCATGAGTTCAGTGGCGGTTATTCCCTTAAAAGGGGCTTACTGTAATGGGGTGCTAATCGAAATTAATGAATCTGAAATTCCGTCTTTTGATGAAAGAGAAAGGGGCTATGAACGCTCTCAAATTCAGTCTGAACAACTAAGTGCTTATCAAGGACAGGCTTTACCAAAAGGGACCATTTGGATTTACCATAGTCATGAAATTGCACAACCAACACAGGAATGCCCTATTGCTCTGAGTTATGTGGATGTGATTTTATCTGGCTGTTTGGAGCTAGGTGAAAGTTTTGTTCAAGACTTTTTATCCCTTACCCAAGGCTGGCACTCCCCCTTAATTAATGACAGGCAGACGCCTCGTTATCCTAGAGTTCAACCAGAGTTAAATACACAGGTATTAATCCCTCTGCTTGAGCCTGTAACTAATATATCTAAACAAGAGTTATCTATATCCTATGAGTCTTAATTCTACCAGCTTACTGCTTGAGCGATCTGCATCACAATTTACAGGCAAGGTATTGTTTGCCAATCCAGAGGATAGCTTCCCTCTGACCTTGCTTGAGCAAGCTGACTGTTACGCTTGGTGTCAATCCAAGACAGTGTTTAATCAATTGTCTCGCGCGGGTATGGATGAGAGCAAAATGGCTTTTGCAGCCACTTGGGAACATGACGCTGTCGATTTTGACCATATCATTATTTATCAACCAAAAGCGAAAGAGCTATTAGATTATCTGCTTGCTGCGTGTTTGCCTCTATTAAAAATGGGTGGACAGGTTTGGTTAGTTGGAGATAACAAAAGCGGTGTTAAGTCGGCTTATAAAAAACTCAATACTGGTCTAGAAAATGTTGGCAAGGTAGAAGGTGCCAAACACTGTTTATTGTATGTGGGTGATAAACAAGCAGAAGCCCCAGCGTTTAACTATGAAAGCTGGGTAAAAACCTGGACTCAAGAGGTTGCGGGCAAACGCATTATTCTTAAAAGCTTACCGGGTGTGTTTGGCCATGGTAAGTTGGATTTAGGCACCAAACTATTCTTAGAGCAGCTTGATCAACATCGATTTATGAGCCAAGTGAGTGATGCCCGCATGCTAGATTTTGGCTGTGGTGACGGTATCATTTCTATTTGGCTGGCTATGCATACTAATGCGCGTATTACGGCATTGGATGATAGTGCGTTGGCAATTGCAGCAACCAAAATGAGTTGTGAAGCCAATGGTGTGTCAGAAAAAATGACCTTCTTAGGCTCTAATGGTCTGACTGAAGTGAAAGGGAGATTTAATTATATTTTCTCTAACCCGCCTTTTCACAAGGGAACAGATACGGATTACTCGATTGCCGAGAATTTTATTTTAAATGCCAAACAACATTTAACCTTAAATGGTGAGCTGTTTATCGTTGCCAATGATTTCTTGCGTTACCCATCCATCATAGATGCGGCGTTAGGCACGCATACTCGCCTTAATCGAGCTCAAGGCTTTGCGATTTATCAAGCTCGTCAGAAGAAGCCTAAATAAGGCTTCAGGCGCTCTCAAGATATAAAAAAAGCGGTTTGCTTAAAACAAACCGCTTTTTTATTGTCCGTCATTTAGATCAGAGCTTAACTTTTAAATAAACTCTGCTAAACGGCCTTCTTCAACCGCATGACACGCAATCATTTGGTTTTCAGCTGCTTTTAAAACAGGTGCGACCTGATTGCATTTGTCATTCGCATGCATACAGCGGCCATGGAAAGCGCAACCAGCTGGTGGGTTTAAAGGCGAAGGTAACTCTCCTTCAAGCTTGATGCGAGTACGACGCTTATCTGCATTGAGTTGAGGTGTACTGGATAGCAGGGCTTGGGTATAAGGATGTTTAGGTGAGTTAAAAATATCCTCTTTCTTACCTTGCTCAACGACCTTGCCAAGATACATAACAATGACTTCATCTGCGATATGTTCAACAACAGATAAGTCATGAGAAACAAAGACATAGCTCAAGCCAAACTCTTGTTGCAAGTCCATCATTAAATTAAGCACTTGAGCTTGTACTGATACATCAAGGGCGGATACAGGCTCATCAGCGACGATAATGTTAGGGTCTAGCATTAGGCCTCTAGCAATGGCGATACGCTGACGTTGACCACCGGAGAACATATGAGGGTATCTGTCATAATGTTCTTCTTTGAGGCCTACTTTAGCCATCATGTTCAAGGCTTTGGCTTTACGCTCTGCTTTGCCCATCTTGCTATTAATTACCAAAGGTTCTTCGAGAATCGTACCGATTTTTTTCCTTGGATTCAGTGAGCCGTAAGGGTTTTGGAAAATAATCTGAATTTTTTGACGCAGTTTTTCTTGCTCAGATTTATTCAAGTTAAGTAGGTCAGCCCCTTCAAAGTCGATCTCGCCCGCTGTGGGTGTTTCTATCATAGTCAGCATGCGACCTAGAGTTGATTTACCACAACCTGATTCACCAACAACAGCCAGTGTACGCCCTTTTTCTAAGGTAAAACTGACGCCGTCTACTGCTTTTACGACAGCATCATCTTTAAATAAGCCCTGTTTAACTTGGTAATGTTGCTTTAATTCGCTGGCTTTAAGAATGACCTCAGCCGATGTATTTAACTGGCTCATAGACTTGGTCTCCCTTCTTGATTTAGAGGTGTGTGACATTTAACTTGACGATCCAGATCCCCTTGGGTCGCAGGTTCAATCTCACGACATTCTGCATTAGCATAAGGGCAACGTGGGCTTAATAAGCAACCTTTAGGTCTGTCATATTGGCCTGGTACGACACCTGGTAATGCCTCTAGTCGAGAAGCACCACTTGATGATTCTGGTAACGACTTTAATAGCGCTTGAGTATAAGGATGCTTTGGGCTTTTAAATACTTCACTCGCTGGACCTGACTCAACAATTTGACCGGCATACATCACGATAACCTTATGAGCCACTTCAGCAACCAGAGCAAGATCGTGGGTAATCAAAACCAAGCCCATTTTCTTTTTGCGTTGCAGATCGATAAGCAAATCAATGATTTGCGCTTGAATGGTGACATCCAAGGCTGTAGTTGGCTCGTCAGCAATTAAAAGCTTAGGGTTACAGGCAATTGCCATGGCAATCATAATACGTTGGCTCATACCACCTGATAGTTGGTGTGGGTATGCACTTAAACGTGTTTCAGGAGCAGGAATACCCACTTGAGTAAGTAGTTCTATGGTACGTGCTTTAAGCTCTTTTTTACTGCCACCCTGATGGGTTTTTAATGCTTCCATGATCTGATAACCCACGTTAAAACAAGGGTTTAGGCTTGTCATAGGGTCTTGGAATATCATAGCAATATCTGAGCCAGTTAACTGACGTCTTTTCTTCTCAGGCATGCTGAGTAGATCTTGTTGCTGAAAGCTGAGCTCTTTCGCTTCTACCTTACCTGGGAAGTCAATCAAGCCCATGATAGATAGAGAGCTGACACTTTTACCTGAGCCAGATTCTCCTACTATACCTAATACTTCGCCTTCTTCTACTTTGTAACTAATATTGTCTACCGCTTTGAATTTACCAAAGGTGACGGAAAGATTTTCGAGTTGTAACAGTGACATACAAGCAACCTCCTACTGTTTCAACTTAGGATCAAGAGCGTCGCGCAAACCATCGCCCATGAGGTTAAAGGCTAATACTGTGATCAGTATCATAAGACCTGGGAAGGTAACGACCCACCAAGCACGTTGTACAAACTGCAAGGCATCCGCCAGCATGCTACCCCATTCTGGAATAGGTGGCTGTGCTCCTAGACCTAGAAAGCCAAGGGCTGCCATATCAAGAATGGCGCTGGAGAAACCCAGTGTTGCCTGTACGATTAAAGGTGCTAAGCAGTTAGGTAAAACGCATACAAACATAAGGCGAAGCGGACTTGCGCCTAATACTCGAGAGGAAGTGACATAGTCTTTACTCATCTCAGCTAAGGTTGCGGCACGCGTTAACCTGACATAGTGAGGTAAAGAGACCACCGAAATGGCTAATGCTGCGTTGACTATGCTGGGCCCTAAAACCGCAACAATAGCGATTGCTAACAGTAAGCTAGGCATCGCCAGCATAATATCGACGATACGCATAATGGCTGTATCGATAATGCCGCGGTTATAACCGGCGATTAAGCCAAGAAAGATGCCGACAACCAAGGACGCCGATACTGCAACTAGTCCGACAGAAAGTGACAATCTGGCACCATGCATAAGACGCGATAAAATATCACGGCCAACGTCATCAGTACCTAAGATATATTGCCAGTTTCCACCTTCAAGCCATGCGGGAGGCAGTAGTAGCGCCGAGCGGTTTTGTATGGATGGCGTGTGGGGCGCGATCCAATCGGCAAAAAGGGCCATAAAACAGATAAAAACAATAAAGATAAAACCAGCGAGTGCGCCTTTGTTTGCACTGAAATAATGCCAAAACTCTTGAAATGGCGTCATAGGTGCAGGTGCATTATCGTAAGCTGCGTTTTGTTCTTTTGTGCTTGCTCTGTCAGATGTTTGTGTTTGATTCATCATTTATTCCTAGTGACTTTTCCTAATTGCATTGATGAGTAATTAATTACTGTGTCGAATGCGCGGGTTAATGATGCCGTAGGTCAGGTCGACTAACAGGTTAACTATGATAATGATGGTGGCAACGATCAGTATGCCCCCTTGAACAACGGGATAATCACGACGTCCAATAGACTCAATGAGCCATTTACCAATACCTGGCCATGCAAAAACGGTTTCTGTCAAAATGGCACCACTTAATAGAATACCAACTTGAAGACCGATAACGGTTATCACAGGAATAAGGGCATTACGTAAGGCATGTATAACGATCACACGCCAAGGCGCGATGCCTTTAGAGCGAGCGGTACGGATATAGTCTTCGCTTAAGACTTCAAGCATAGAAGAGCGTGTCATACGGGCGATTACTGCCATAGGAATCGTGCCGAGTACGATACTAGGTAGTATTAGATGAGAAACGGCTGAACTGAATGCGCCTTCTTCATCCGATAATAGAGAGTCAATCAACATAAAGCCGGTGACATCTTCAATCCAAAAAACGACATCTATTCGCCCCGATACAGGGGTCCAGCCCAGATTAACGGAGAAAACCAGCATGAGTAGCAGTGCCCACCAGAAAATAGGCATGGAGTACCCGGTTAATGAAAATGTCATCACCGAGTGATCAAATAGGGTTCCTCGTCTTACCGCCGCAATAATGCCTGCTGGTAATCCGACTAAGACAGCAAAGATAGCGGCACAAAAAGCCAGCTCGACTGTGGCGGGAAATAGGGTTAAAAATTCACTTAAGACGGGTTCACGGGTTACCAGTGAGTTGCCCAAATCACCCTGAAATATGCCTTTTACGTATTGGAAGTATTGAATGTAGAGTGGCTGATCTAAGCCTAATTCTGCACTCAAAATGGCGTGTCTCTCCGCTGAAACGCCACGCTCTCCAGCCATCACCTCAATAGGGTCACCTGGAATAAGTCGAATAAGAGTAAAAGTCAGTAATGTAATACCAATAAAGGTTGGTATGACTAAGCTGAGTCGTTTGAAAATAAATTGGAACATAGTGAATCTCTAGATGGTGAGTTTCTTTGTAAGAAACAGATCTCTAAGAAAAGGAGGGGTAATAAAAAAACTGGAGAACCAAGCCCCACGCCTGATTCCCCAGAATTCTTGCTACTACTTCTCTAAACTAACGTTATAGAAGTGGTGACCGCCAAGTGGGTCGATTTTGTAGCCTTTAACTTCTTTGCGAATTGGTTCGTACACAACAGAGTGTGCCACTGTGATCCAAGGCGCTTCTTGCTTGAAGATTTGTTGCGCTTCTTCATAGTAAGCAGTACGTTGAGATTGGTCAGAGGTTTTCTTCGCTTTGATCAATAGGTTGTCAAAGTCAGTGTTACACCACTGCGCACGGTTAGAGCCCCCTACGCCGTCACAACCAAGTAGTACATATAGGAAGTTATCTGGATCACCATTATCACCAGTCCAACCTAGTAGTACGGTATCATGTTCACCTTTCTTAGAGCGGTTTAGGTATTCACCCCACTCGTAAGATTTGATTTCAGCTTTAACGCCAACTTTAGCCCAATCTTCCTGTATAACTTCCGCCATACGACGCGCATTTGGGTTATAAGGACGTTGTACTGGCATAGCCCAGATATCTGTGCTGAAACCATTTTCATAACCCGCTTCTTTCAACAATTGCTTAGCTTTAACTGGGTCATAGTTGTAATCAATAACCTTGTCATTGTAAGACCACATTGTTGGTGGCAGTGGGTTTTTCGCGATTTTACCAGCACCTTGGAAAACGGTATCGATAATCGCTTGTTTGTTAGTCGCATAGTTCAATGCTTGACGTACTTTCGAGCTGGTGAAAGGTGCTTTTTGTGTATTAAAACCTAGGTAACCAACGTTTAGGCCTTCTTGGCTCATCAAGTTGATGTTTGGATCATTTTTCATTTGATCCAAGTCAGCCGGGTTTGGATAAGGCATAGCGTGACACTCGCCCGCTTTCAGCTTAGCGTAACGCACAGATGCATCCGGTGTAATGGCAAACACTAGACGATCAATTTGTGCTTTACCTTTCCAGTAGTCTTTAAAGGCGGTGTAACGAATCAAAGAGTCTTTTTGGTACTGAACTTTTTGGAAAGGACCCGTCGCAACAGGGTTGATGTCTAGTTGCTCTGGTGTGCCTTTTTTCATCAAGTAATCTGCTTGTTCAGCAGAGAAGATAGAGGCAAAGTCCATGGCTAGGTTAGCTAGGAAAGGCGCTTCTGGCTGGTTAAGCTCAAATTTTACTGTGTAGTCATCTACACGAGTAATATCTTTGATCAGGCTGTCCATACCCATACCTGTGAAGTACTCATAAGAGCCGCCAGATACTTTATGGTAAGGGTGGTTTGTGTCCCACTGACGTGCAAATGTGAAGATGACATCATCAGCATTAAAGTCACGTGTTGGTTTGAATGTTTTTGAAGAATGGAACTTTACACCTTTACGTAGGTGGAAAGTATAGGTTTTACCGTCCTCAGAAACTTCATAACTTTCAGCAAGACCAGGCTCTGTTTGAGTGGTACCTAGTTTAAATTCAAGTAAGCGGTTGAACATGCTTTTTGATGAGGCATCAAAGGTTGTGCCGGCTGTGTAAAAAGCGGGGTTGAAACCTTCTGGGCTACCTTCAGAGCAATAAACAAAGGTAGATGCGGCATTTGCTGATGTTGAAATTGCAGAGGAGGCTAAAATAGCCAGCGACAATGCTGTTAACCCTTTTTTCATTTTCTATCTCCAAAACTTATTGTTATGCGAAAAACGAAGAAGTCGAATCAGGTGTTACTTTTGATATGTAATTTTTATAGAAGGAAGTTCGGCCTGAACTTAAACTGAAGCACCCTACTTCGCACTTCGACATACAAAGTAGGGTGGTAAAGTTCTCATCCTTGAGCCCTCTTTAGCTCAGATCTAACCTCTCCTATGCAGAGATAAGATCTAAAGCCTGTTCGAAGACTACTCAAGCCCATCGCCAAGACCAATCGAAATAACGATATGCGCTATGCACATAATGAATAGGAATAATGAATAGGTCAGTTGTAAGTAAGAGATTTAAAGGCTTAAGAGGAAATTGAAAAAACATAGAAAGTGTCTAAATTTATTCAGTTTTTAGTCAGTTACTGCCACTAAACAGAAATATTTGCTCTAATTTCATGTTTTTCAACAAACTTTTAGTAGCTGCTTGATCTCTTGAAATGTGTTTTTTAGAGCATGGATTGAGAATTTTAAAAGATGTTCTCGCTTTATCATGTTTTTGTCATCATGTCGGTATCAGATGATTTTTCACTCAGATTGTATGGTCAAGCCTGTGGATAAAAATGTTAACGAAATAATCCGTTCGTATAAAAAATATACACAAAACGAATGCTGACTTGTTGGGAGGTAAAAAGAGGTAGAAGAGATTCTATCGGCA
Source organism: Marinomonas sp. MED121 (assembly GCF_000153025.1). Lineage (GTDB taxonomy): Bacteria > Pseudomonadota > Gammaproteobacteria > Pseudomonadales > Marinomonadaceae > Marinomonas. Next base: position 477,597 of record NZ_CH672431.1, on the reverse strand, counting down.
ATTAGCTAAAGGTAAGTGCTTACTTATAAGTAAATCTTAACCTATATAATAAAGGTTTATATTGATGCTAAAAAAAATGAATGAGAACTAAAACTTATTAGGTCTAGCTCTCATTAACTTTTTTCTAACCTTTAAAACAAGGGCTTAGCCCTTAAAACTGTCAGACACAATAGAGCAAAGCGCTGAGGCTAGTAGGCTATTCCCGTCTGTATCAAGGTGAACCCCATCTTGTACGCTGGGCTGTAGGAGTCCGGCTGCATTGACAAAAAGGCAGTCATTTTTAATGGCTACCTTTTGGTAGGCTTGATGTAAATCACGTGATTTTTCTACGCCACCTTTAAACACCTCTGCGGCTTCGCCTTTTGGGGATAAAATAGTGGGAGGCGCAACTATGAGGATTTTAGGGGTTGGAAATTCATGCTCATTGGGTTGTCTCACTTTTTTGATTATTTGCTCTACCCCTTTAGCCGCTTCATACGCGCTAGCATTAAAGTAGCGTTTTAAATCATTTGTGCCCAGCATGACAATGAGAAGGTCAACGGGCCCAAAAATTTCCATGGCTGAATTGACGTACTTGGCCCCATTTCGACCCTCGTTAAAAGGGTCGTCCCACATGGTGGTTCTTCCTGGTAGGCCGAAATTGATAACATTATGATGATTGCCTAAAAGCTCGTTGAGTATTTCTGGCCATCGGCAATGGGGTGGAAAACGGCCACCATAGGGTGATCCACCCCAAGTAAGCGAGTCGCCATAGCATAATATTGTTGCCATACCTTACCTCCAAACTGCAATTATCTAATTGTTCTTTATAGTGTAGCTAGCAAATTTGAACTGGGTAAAATAAAAGCGTAAAAGAATAGGCCTAATGGCGGGGAGCCTTCATGATACAGGCATTTTGAAGGTTAGTTATTGGCTTGCTATTAGCTAGATAAGGATAGCTCTGAATGGCATGAAACCTGATTTCGACCATTGCTTTTAGCATGATATAAGGCTTGATCTGATTGATTAATAATATCCTCAATCTCAACATCCTCTATTGCTTGATGGGCAACACCAAAGCTGAGCGAAAGGTTAAAGTTTTGTCCATTAATCTGGTATTGGTTGTGATAGATGGACTCTCTTAAAGCGTTGGCGATGAGGTTGGCTTGGTTAATAGAGCTATCAAAAAGTGCAATGACAAACTCCTCCCCTCCCCATCTAGCAACCAAGCTCTCTTTGCTAAAATGTGCTTTTGTATGCTGTTTAAGCTGAAGGGCAATTTTTTCTAAAACCTGATCACCATAAATATGACCATGATTATCATTAATGGTTTTGAAATAATCGATATCGCAGGAGATAACGGCAACCTCTTTATAACGGGTCGATTTATTTTGATAGAGGCTAAAAAACCCTCGACGGTTTAAAAGGCCGGTTAGAGAATCCTGTTTGCTGAGGTTTCGTATGGCTTTGTAATGGGCAAAGCTAAAAGCCGTCATTATGCCGACACTATTAAGGATAATCGCTATGGTATGGGCCACGACTAAGAAGCCAAGGGCCAAGATAGGCTCTATTTTATCAATCAGTAAATACAGTCTAAAAGCTTCAGAGATTAGGATAATAGTGTGAGCAACAACACAGATAATATGGCCAAAGTTGTTACTATTTCTAAATGCTTTATAAAAGATAAAGGCGAAATAGCCATAAACTACGCTGGTCATTAAGGTTTGGGCGTAGCTACGTAGACTCATACTATCACTGGCACCGGGTGACCAATAAATGATTAAGTAGGAAATTACAAAGGCGCTTAAAAAGTAGATATTAGGTCGTTTCTTTAGAAACTGGCAACTGGCAACATAGTAACTCAACATACCCAGATAAAAGAGCAAGGCCGCAAACGCTATCGGCGCGTTTATAAAGCCAAAAACCCTGCCAATATAGAGTATCCAAGCAGCACCAAAAATCAGGAATGAAATGCCATAAAGACTTAAACTGTCTTTTTCATCACGATAATAAGCGATAACATTGATGAGTATGATGTTGGCAAAAATAATGATGCCTGTTCCTAACGTCATACTGATAGAGATGAGGTCTGAAAGCGTCATTTAAGCTCCCGTTCGAATCCTACTATAGGGACTTATTGCACTGTTGAAGTAGATTGAATGTCTCTCATCGTTTTTGTTAAGAGACGAAAGTTTGATCAAGGTGCTATAACCAATAAGGATATCATGTTGTTATTTTATCTCTACAGGTTATGTTTTTTTATGTATCTAAACAAGTAAAAGTTATTATTAATTTTTACTTAAACTCACCTATTTTCAGTGGTTAAAAAACTTTCATAATGTGGTGTTTATTGGGCGTAAAAAAGCCGGACGCATCCGGCTTTTTAATAGTATGCATTTTAAGCTTCTTATGAGGCTCAAAAAACTAAACTAGTGTGCTTGATCCCAAGTGTCACCAATGCCAGCCTCTACTAAGAGAGGCACATCAATGGCGCTGGTATTTTCCATTATGTCTAAGATCTTTTCTTGTGCTGCACTTAAGTCGCTTTCTTTGACTTCAAAAATCAATTCATCATGTACTTGAAGAATCATTTTGATATCAAGGTCTGTGTCTTTTAACCAAGCATGCATCTCAATCATGGCGCGCTTAATAATGTCGGCTGCGGTACCTTGCATTGGCGCATTAATCGCGGTTCTTTCAGCCGCTTGGCGCATCATGGCATTGCTGGCTTTAATATCGGGTAAATATAAACGACGGCCAAATAGGGTTTCGACATAGCCTTTTTCACGGGCCATTTCGCGGGTGTTTTCCATATAGGTTCTCACCCCTGGGTAACGCTCAAAATATCTCTGTATGTATTTTTGAGCCTCAGGACGACCTATACCTAACTGTTTAGCAAGGCCAAAAGCAGACATACCATAAATCAAACCAAAGTTAATGGCTTTGGCTCTTCGTCTCTGCTCACCCGTTACCTCATCTAGTGCCACTTCAAAGACTTCAGCTGCTGTGGCTTTATGCACATCCTTGTTATTTGCAAAGGCTTCAAGTAACCCTGGGTCTTGGGACAGGTGCGACATGATGCGTAACTCGATTTGAGAGTAATCGGCTGCGATCAGCTTATAACCTTCTGGTGCAATAAAAGCTTGGCGAATACGACGTCCCTCTGCAGTACGAATAGGAATGTTCTGCAAGTTTGGATCCGTAGAAGATAAGCGACCTGTTGCGGTCACTGCTTGATGATAAGAGGTATGGATACGGCCCGTTTTTTGAATCATTTCAGGTAACTTGTCCGTATAAGTCGATTTCAGCTTAGACAGACTTCTGTGTTCCATGATTATACGAGGTAGCTCATAGTCCAAAGCCAACTCTTGTAGAATAGGTTCGGCGGTAGAAGGTTGGCCCTTAGGGGTTTTCTTTAATATTGGCAGCTCTAATTTCACAAACAGAATTTCTTGTAACTGTTTTGGTGAGCTTAGATTAAATGCTTGCCCTGCCATTTCATGGGCTTTAATTTCTAGCTCTTCGAGGCGAGTGGCTATTTCGCTGCTTTGCTCATGTAGCAGGTCTGGGTCTATCAGTGCCCCAGTTTGCTCCATCTTAGCTAGTACTGGGACGAGTGGTAGCTCTATCTCTTTAAAAATGGAAACTAGCTCTGGTGTCTTCTCTAGCTTGGCCCAAATTGCCTGATGCAATCTAAAGGTGATATCAGCATCTTCTGCTGCATAAAATGCCGCTTGTTCTAGCTCTATTTGGTTAAAGGTTTTTTGTTTAGCGCCTTTACCTGCGATTTCTTCAAAGCTGACAGACTTATGGGAAAGGAATTTCTTCGCCAAGCTGTCCATATCATGGCGATTCGCAGTCGAGTTAAAAATATAAGACTCAAGCATGGTATCAAACTCAATACCTTTGAGCTCAATGTCATAATTAGCTAAAACATTGGCATCATATTTTAGGTGCTGACCGACCTTTAATTGAGACGCATCTTCTAGCACTGGCTTGATCTGTTCTAAGACCCAGTCTCTATCAAGCTGCTCAGGCGCACCTTCATAATCATGGGCAACAGGGATATAGGCGGCTTTACCGGCTTCAACACTGACAGAAAAACCAACGAGTTCAGCTGCCATATAGTTAAGGCTGGTGGTTTCTGTGTCGAAGGCAAAAAGAGGCGCTTGTTGGATCTTATCTAACCAGATCGCAAAGTGCTCTTTATCTAATACTGTCTCGTAGCTAATTTCGACGGCTTCAATTTGAGTTTCTTCCGTTTCTGCGTCGTTTTCATCTGCGGTTGGTTTATCTAGCTCTTTTAACCAGGTTTTAAACTCTAATTTAGTGAACCATTCTTTTAATTCTGCTTTGTTTTGTGGTGCGTTACATAGAGCTATTGAGTCAAAGTCTAATTCTACGTCACATTTAATGGTTGCCAGCTGGTAGGACAAGAACGCCATGTCCTTGTTGTCTTCCATTTTTTTCGACAAGGTTTTAGCCCCGCGAAAACTCAACCCAGCAATTTCATCAAGACGTGAATAGATGCTTTCTAAGTTACCTAAACCCTGAAGTAGGCCCAGCGCGGTTTTTTCACCCACCCCTGGCACCCCTGGAATGTTATCAACCTTGTCTCCCATTAGAGCAAGGAAGTCGATAATGAGCTCTGGACCAATACCAAATTTGTTTTTAACTCCCTCAATATCCATAAGGGTATCTGTCATGGTATTTACTAAGGTTACTTTATCTGTAACCAATTGAGCCATGTCTTTATCACCGGTGGATACGATGACTTCTCGTCCTGTTTCACCAACGATTTTAGCAATGGTACCAATCACATCATCCGCTTCTACCCCGCCGATACTAATCAGCGGCAAGCCCATAGCTTTGATAATGCTATGGATAGGCTCGATTTGAAGACGTAAGTCATCAGGCATAGAAGGACGTTGCGCCTTGTATTCAGGGTACATGTCATCGCGGAAGGTTTTACCTTTAGCGTCAAAAATAACCACAATTGGAGAATCGGAATAGGTCTTCACCAGACTCTTAATCATGCTAGTCACACCGCGGATGGCATTGGTGGGTTGTCCATCACTTGTACTTAAGGGTGGTATTGCATGGAAGGCTCGATATAAATAAGACGACCCATCAACAAGTATCATAGGGGCTGTGGTATTTGCGGGCTTAGTGGTTTTGTCTTCGGCCGACATGGAAGCTGTCTCCATCAGGGTGCTAATCAAAAAGAAAATATTCTAAAAACTTGGTGCTTAGATTAACACAGGCACGAGGGGAAGATGTAACAGCTTATGGGATAATTGGCTTTTATAATAGGCAAAGGATAAAGCAAATTTATAGGCAATATGGCAGAGGAATTACCGCTTCTTGATTGACCTTTACGGGAAGATTGTGGAGCATAGGCAGCTTCTTGGCGCTGGCTCACTTTTTGTGGCCAACACCACCCATATATATCCGTATTAATAGGTAACAAATTGGCTGTTTACACTTCCCTCACGCAAGATGACATGTTGGCCTTATTGGCAGAGTATGATTTAGGTGATCTAGTATCATTTAAGGGCATTTCGGGAGGCGTTGAAAACACCAATTACTTTGTAAATAGCACGCAAGGTAAGTATGTACTAACTATCTTTGAAGAGTTTGAAGCAGAGGAAGTTCCTTATTTTTTAGATGTGGTTGCTCATTTCAAAAAAGCAGGCTTTAACGTGCCCGCTGCTATTTTTGATCAGCAAGGGGAACGTTTAAAAAGTGTAAAAAATAAACCTGCCATCATGGTGGATTGCTTTAATGGAGATGAACTAGTCAGTACATCTGCCAATGCCTGCCAACAAATGGGTAAACAATTGGGGTTGCTACATAAAGTCGGTCAGTCTTTTCCTGATCAAAGACCTTCTCATCGGGGTGTGGCTTGGTGGCAAGCAACGAGCCAGTCTCTGAATGCCCAGTTACCTGAAGATGAAGCAGAGCTTCTAGCTGAACAAGTCGCTAGTTTCGATACCTTTTTAGAGCAAGCAAATACCTTACCTATGGGTACTATTCATGGTGATTTGTTCTATAACAATACTTTATTTGATGGCGATTCCCTGTCTGCCATCATTGATTTCTACAATGCATGTCATAGTTGGCTCATATATGATTTAGCTATCGTGGTCAATGACTGGTGTACCGATAGAGCAAGCGGCAACATTGATATGGATAAGTATGAGGCGTTGATCACGGCTTACCGAGCTGAGCGCAACTTGTCTGAAGAAGAGATACAAGCTTGGCCACATATGCTTAGAGTGGCAGCGATGCGTTTCTGGTTGTCTCGTTTGGAAGCTTGGTATGGTGCCATTAATGACCCTGAGCGACTTGCACAACAGCACGACCCTAAAGAATTTAAACGTATTCTTCAGGCTCGTTGTGAATCAACACCTGCACTTTAGTTTTTGACTCACTAAGATATTGGGTGCAGTAAGTAGAATATAATAAATAAAGGATACAAATATATGTTCCGATATTTCTTACTCACTGCCCTGATATGCTCTTCCTCATTAAGTTCTATTGCCTCAGCTGACCCTTTGATGACACTGGGGTCGGGCTTTGATATCAAAGTTAATAAAGCTCAAATAGATGCTTTTGAAATAAGTTGGCACTTTGATAAAAATGCCAGTACCAGTTTGTTGATTGCCTTTGATACTAACTCGGATGGCCAATTTAAAGGGCAAGAGAAGCTTGATCTGATTCAAATGTTACAGCAGTTTGAAGATGAAGATTACCTTTTACAGGTTCAGAAAAATGGCATTAAGCTTGAACCTGAATCCATTCAAGCGATAGGGATTCAAGTGTCTGATGCTTTCGTCTCAGTTAACTTTGGTGTTCTGTTAAAAGAGGCTGTAGACCTGCAAAAATCAGGTATGCAATTAGCCTTTGTTGATAATAACAGGGTTGGTGTAGATCAAAATGCGATAGTCCCAAAGATTGGGGGTATGCTTGCAAAAAATTGTGATGTAAAAGTGCTCGAAAAGAAGGCCTTAGAGAGTCATAATTGGCATTATATTTTCTGCACTAAATAATTTTACTGATGAGTGCCTAATTAATAGAGAAGTACCTATGTTAGAACAATTTCAATGGCTGCCCTTTCTTGCTGCAATCACCTTACTGACGATGAGCCCAGGGGTCGATACTATTATCGTGATGCGAAACTCTGCAGTGGCAGGGTATCAAAAAGGATTATTAACCAGCTTTGGTATATGTCTAGGGTTATTTGGACATGCAGCGGTTTCTGCTTTGGGGCTATCTGTTATTTTATTAGGGTCGGCCAGCATGTTTACTGCTTTGAAATTAGCGGGTGCTGCTTATCTGGTTTATTTGGGTTATCAAAGTCTTAAAAGTGCTATGCGACCCCAAGGCTTGGTGGTATCGCAAGATGGAATAACGGGTTTAAGCCACATGGCTGCCTTTAGACAAGGGCTTTTATCTAATGTGTTAAACCCTAAGCCCATCATTTTTTATATGGCGTTTTTACCTCAATTTATTAACCCTGAGTATTCGGCCTTACAACAATCTTTGTTTATGGCATTTATGCACTTCTCCATCGCTATGATTTGGCAAGGTGTGTTGGCATTACTGGTCCACAGGGCGAAAACTTGGTTAGCAAAACCACAGGTCTCTCGTGTTATTGATGGTTTGTCAGGTACCTTATTACTTGGTTTTGGCACCCGTTTGGCTTTACAAGAAGCTTAAGCTTGAATCAACAGACTAGACTATCCGTTTAGTCTGATTTCATGGATGAAATACCCTTTATATATAGCCATAAGCTAGATATGTATTTTATGAAATTCAAAATGAGTTGTTCGAATGAGTTTGTTGTTTGCTACCTGGATTAAGTTCTTTTTCCTGTTTGCGCCCTTTTTTGTGTTGTCCATGTTCTTAGCTTTAACCCGAGGTGAAACGACCCAATCTAGAAGGCAAGTTGCTAATAAAGCGATTATTGCTGCTGCGGCGATTTCTGTTGTTTTGATATTTTTTGGTGGCAGTTTGTTCTCTGTACTGGGGATTACCTTAGATTCATTTCGAATTGGTTCTGGTATCTTGCTGTTTATGTCGGCTTTAAGTTTGGTCAAAGACGGGACTCGAAATCACGCCACAGGCATGCCAAAGGAACAAAGAGAAGATATCTCCGTGGTGCCTTTGGCTGTGCCAACAATTATTGGCCCTGCCACCATAGGTACTATCTTAGTTTATGGTGCTGATTTTCATGGGTGGGATTTATTAATTGGCTTGTTGGGGCTTTTCTTAGCCTTGTTGTCACTTGGGGTGATTCTTTATTCTGGTTCTTTGATTGAAAAACTATTAGGGCCGACAGGGTTAAATATCTTAAGTAAAATAACCGGACTCATTTTGTCTGCTATGGCCGCTCAAATTTTTATGGGTGGTGTAATGGGATTCTTAACCCCCCTTACACAAAGTTAAGTGACACTTTTAACGCTTAGTTAAAGCCTGTGGTCTTATTCACAGGCTTTTTCTTGTGGCTTAAATTGTTATCTTATAACATTGCAAAAAACATTTTACTAATGCCCCTTGATGACTGGGTGGCGGAGACTCATCTATGGCAGAAACTCACAACCATAATCATGGCGAATGCATTGAATCTGCGTTAGCAACAGCTGAGGCCTTGTGTAAAAATCAAGGTCAAAAACTGACTAAAGTAAGACGTCGTTCCCTTGAACTTATTTGGCAGAGTCATAGGCCGCTAGGGGCTTATCAACTCTTAGCTAAACTTGCCGAAGAAGGTTTCAACTCAGCTCCTCCCACTGTCTATAGAGCGTTAGACTTTCTATTGTCGGCTGGTCTCATTCATAAGGTTGAATCTATGAATGCCTACCTAGGATGCGCTCATGCAGACAAGGCTCACAAAGGTTACTTCTTGATTTGTGATGCTTGCCATAATGTGATGGAACTTGAGTACCAGGATATCCATACCTCCTTATTGGCCAAAGCAAAGCAGCATGGGTTTGAGATTAGAGCCAATACCATAGAATTAACTGGTTTATGCGCCGCTTGTTTAGAGCAAGAGAATAGTGCTGATCAGCTGCAAGATAAGGCGAATTAATCATGCTGACTCCTGCTACCAATGCGCTGGTGAGTTTTGATAATATTGGTATCGAATTTGATGGTAGAACCTTACTCAGTGATATCAATATGACCATACATCAAGGTGAAATAGTCACCTTGATTGGTCCAAATGGCAGTGGCAAAAGCACCCTGATTAGAACCTTATTAGGCCTACAGCAAGCTACGTCAGGACGTATTCAGCGTCATGCGCAAATGCGTATTGGCTATATGCCCCAAAAACTTCATATCGACCCTACCCTTCCTCTTACGGTTAATCACTTCTTAGGCTTGGTAAAAGGGGTAAAAAAACAAGAAATTCCTGCTGTATTGGCTCGTCTTGGTATTAATCAACTAGCTAAAAAGCAAGTGCATTTTTTATCTGGTGGAGAAACCCAGCGAGTATTATTGGCACGCGCCTTATTAAATCGTCCTAGCTTATTAGTCCTAGATGAACCTGTGCAGGGTGTTGATGTCAGTGGCCAAATTGAACTTTATAACCTGATCGCATCCATTCGTGATGAGCTGGGTTGTGGTGTACTTATGATTTCTCACGATCTACATTTAGTGATGGCAAAAACCGATACTGTGGTATGTATTAATCAGCATGTTTGCTGCTCTGGCTCTCCTCAACATGTGAAAGAACATCCTGAATATCAAGCTATGTTTGGTGTTCCTGGGGCAGAAGATTCTCTCGCTATTTATTCTCACCATCATGACCATACCCACGATGAAGAGGGGAAGGTGATGCCGAATGACTCACACTCCCACTGTAATCATTGAGATTGTCTCTAAATTTGGAATAACTAACTATGTTCGATTTGTTGTTTAGAGCCCTTTTAGGCGGTTTAGGTGTTGCTGCAGTTGCCGGCCCTTTAGGTGCTTTTGTGGTTTGGCGCCGAATGGCTTATTTTGGTGACACCTTAGCTCACTCTGCGTTATTAGGGGTTTCCTTAGGTTTTTTGTTTGAAATTAACCTTAACCTAGCTGTTATCGCCCTGTGTGTCGGGTTAGCCTTAGTATTAGTCACACTGCAAAAGAAACATATTATTGCTACGGATACCTTATTAGGGATTCTTGCTCACTCTTCCTTATCATTAGGCTTAGTGGCTGTTAGCTTTCTGGATAATATCCGCATCGATCTTATGGCTTATCTTTTTGGTGATTTACTTGCCATAGGGACGCAGGATTTATATTGGATTTATAGTGGTGGCTTATTGGTATTGGCTTTATTAGCCCTCTTTTGGAAACCATTATTAGCAGTGACGGTAAATGAAGAGTTAGCCAAGGTGGAAGGTTACCCTGTCGAGGCGATTCGCCTTTTACTCATGTTGTTAGTTGCCTTGGTGATTGCTGTGGCGATGAAAATCGTGGGTGTATTACTGATTACATCCTTGATGATTATCCCTGCTGCTACTGCTCGTAAGTTGTCCCGTTCACCGGTGCAAATGGCCAGTGTTGCTAGCTTGCTAGGTTGTTTAGCGGTTTCTGGTGGTTTATTGGCTTCTTTTCAATGGGATACACCAGCAGGGCCTAGTGTCGTTGTATGTGCCGCCGTTTTGTTTCTTTTAGCTTATAGTTTGCCTCTAGGTAAATCAAAAAACCTAACTAGACCATAGAGATAAAAGGCTCCTCCTATTGGTGAGCCTTTATTTTATTCGTTTGATTTATGGTTTCTTTTTCATTGATTGAGGCGCTTATCTAATGCTTGCCAATGGGCGAGGTTATAAGGCGCAATGATACTGCCTGCAAACTGCCCTTTTGGATTTATCAATAAGATACGATCAAAATGTTGGCTATAGCCAGGTGAGCGAATGAGTGATAAATACTCTTTGTACCCACTTATTTGATTATTAATAACCTGTATCTCAAGGTTGCTTGTTACCTTTGCTACTTTAGCATCAAGCTCAATTTGCTCGAGTTGAGCTAATGTGCGTACACATAAGGTGTCACAATTTTCTGGCTCAACATAAAAGCTGGTCCAGCTTTGGCTTTTAAGGTTCTCAATTGGCTTCATATTGCGCGGAAATTCTAATAAATCGATGCCTAAACTTTCTTGCTCCGCTGGGGTGATTTGTATTTGATTAAAGTGCTTCTGGTAGGCTTTATTGATAACCCAAGCGCCAAGCAATACTAAAGCGATAAAAAAGAATAAAAAGCGGCCTCGTGAAACGATTTTGTAAGTATCTATCATGACTTGTCTTCTATTTGCCTGCTGCTTGCTCTGCTAGGTATTCATCTTTCAGTTTGACATAGTTAAGGCCAGCGTATTGAAAGTAGGTGATTTCAGACTCTTTCAAGGCTCTCACTTTTTTCACGGGAGATCCTAAATACATAAAGCCAGATTCTAAGCGTTTGCCTGGTGGTACTAATGAACCCGCGCCAATAATCACTTCATCTTCAACCACTGCCCCATCCAGAATAGTGGTTCCCATACCCACTAAAACTTTATTACCGATTTTACAGCCATGTAGCATGGCCATATGGCCGACAGTCACATCATCACCAATCTCTAATGGATGTCCTTCAGGCTTGTAACTGCTGGCATGTGTGATGTGCAGGCAAGAGTTATCTTGAATACTGGTGCGTTCGCCAATACGAATACGGTGCATGTCGCCACGAATTGCCACGAGTGGCCAAACTGAGCTGTCTTTGCCTATTTCAACATCGCCAATAAGAACGGCAGATTCATCCACCCAGACTCTTTCTGCAAGCTTGGGGGTATTACCACGAAAGGACTTCATCACCATGTTAATTGTCTCTCTAATAAAGGGTTCTAGCGCTTTCTGTCTCAATATAAAGAGCAGATTGCCATTCTTGACTATGATTTTAAATCACCCTAGCCGTTGAAAATAGAAAATTATCACCAATCTATCTTAGATAATGAATTTTTACATATTGCCTTAAGGCGATAAAGCCAAACAAATAAGGATACCTGTTTATGTCTGTATCAGTATGGGATGCAACTAAGTTACCTGAGTTTTCAAACATTGAACTGAGTCGTGTTGAGGCCGAACTAGACACCTTGCTTAGCAAGAATAGAGATAAGATTAAGGCGTTAACAAAAACGGATCTTGCTCAAATCAACTGGGCCAATTTTGCTGCGCCCATGGAAACCCTAAGCGATGAGCTTAATCAGTTTTGGTCGCCTTTTAGTCATCTCAATATGGTGCAAAATACACCTGAATTAAGGGATGTTTATAACGCCTGCTTACCTAAACTCACTGAGTACTTTACTGAATTGGGTCAAAATAAAGCCTTGTATCAGGCATATAAAACCTTAGCAGAACAAGATGAAGGATTAGATACGGCACGAAAAGAAGCCCTAAGACAAAATATTCGCTCTTTTGAGCTTTCCGGTGTGGCGCTAGAAGGTGACGAAAAGCAAAGATATGGCGAAATTAGCACGCGCTTATCTGAGCTTAGCAGCAAGTTTGGAGAAAACGTCCTAGATGCAACTCGAGCATGGACTAAGTTGATCACAAATGAGGCGGAACTGGCTGGTTTACCTGAGTCTGCTCTGGCACAAGCTAAACAAATGGCGCAAGCAAAAGAGTTAGATGGTTGGCTGTTTACCTTAGATGCACCTTCTTTTATGCCTGTCATGAGTTATGCGGACAATCGCGAGCTAAGGTTTGAAATGTATCAAGCTTTCTCTACTCGTGCCTCTAATCAAGGGCCAAATGCTAACGAATTTGACAATGCGCCCCTTATTGATGAAATGCTGGCGCTCAAGAAAGAAAAAGCAGGCATTCTAGGTTTTGATAATTACGCTGAATTATCGGTAGCAACTAAGATGGCGGATAATGGTCAGCAAGTTATCGATTTTCTTGAAGATCTAGCCGTTAAATCTAAACCCGCTGCAGCACAAGATCTAGCTGAGCTAAGTGCCTATGTGAAGGATGAATTTGCTGTGACTGAGTTAGAAGCCTGGGATGTAGGTTACTACTCTGAGAAGCTTCGCGAGCATAAATACGCTATTTCCCAAGAAGTACTAAGACCTTACTTCCCAATTGATAAGGCGTTAGCTGGTTTATTTAAAGTGGCTAATAGCCTATTTGATGTAAAAATACGTGAAGAAGCTGAATTTGATACTTACCATGAAGACGTGAAACTCTTCACCGTAAGTAAGTCTGGTGTCGATGTGGCGCGCTTCTATCTTGATCCTTTTGCCCGTGAAGGCAAACGTGGTGGTGCTTGGATGGATGATTGTCGTTGCCGATACCGTATGGAAGATGGTCGCCTACAGTTACCTGTTGCTTATCTTGTCTGTAACTTTACCGCGCCGATCGATGGCAAGCCTTCTTTACTGACACACAATGAGTTAACGACTTTGTTCCATGAATTTGGCCATGGTTTACATCATATGCTGACACAAGTGGAAGTATTAGATGTGTCTGGTATTTCAGGGGTGGCTTGGGATGCGGTTGAGTTACCCAGTCAGTTTATGGAAAACTGGTGTTGGCAGGAAGAAGCGTTAGCCTTCATTGCTTGTCATCATGAAACCGGTGAAACCCTACCCGCAGAACTGCTTGAAAAAATGCTGGCAGCGAAAAACTTCCATGCAGCCATGCAAATGGTGAGACAGATAGAGTTCTCTCTTTTCGACTTTAGATTACACAGAGAATATCAAGAGGGTACAGATGTTCAGAGCTTGTTAGATGAGGTGCGTTCAAATGTGGCTGTGGTTAAAGCGCCTGCATTTAATCGTTTTCAAACAGCCTTCTCTCATATTTTTGCTGGCGGTTATTCGGCCGGCTATTACAGCTATAAGTGGGCTGAAGTGCTCTCTGCGGATGCTTTTTCTAAGTTTGAAGAAGAAGGTATTTTTAACGCTGAAACAGGTTTAGCCTTTAGAAGCACGGTACTAGAAAATGGAGGTTCTCGCCCTGCTGCAGAGCTTTTCGCTGCTTTTAGAGGCCGTGAACCTAGCATAGAGGCATTGCTGCGTCATAACGGTATTGCGGCCTAGATTTACTATTAATAAGGGCTAATGATCATATTAGCCCTTTTACTTTCTGTCCCTCGACTGTGTTAATATATTGTTATCCTTGAAATGCTCTTGAGAATAAACCTATGACGATAAAACGTTTTATTGCGGGGGCTGTTTGCCCACGCTGTAGTGAGATGGATAAGATGCGCGCTTGGCGTGATGATGAGTTGGAAGTTCAATACCGCGAGTGTGTTTCATGTGGTTATAGTGATGAACAATCTACTGCCATTCAAGCGCAACCAACAGAGCTTGAAACCCGTGTTAATCGGCCCCATGTTAGTGAGCCAGACGCAGAAGCTTCTGTGATTCAGTTCGTGCCTAACCCGAGTACCACTAAGCACTAATTTACCCAGGGAAACTGCGATTAAGTCTCCTATTCTCAGTCTTATCAGAAAAAGTAACAAGCAAGGCGTCGCTTTGAAGTAATGTAGGTACCTTTCGAGAAGTGACAACGCAGGGTGTTATTTTTTCTGAAAGGCCCGAAGGGCGTGGTTTAAAAGCCCTATCTTTACGTTAAGGTCCTTATCAATAGAATAACTATTAAGTTGCGTCCCTTGCCATAAATCTAGGCACTTTTATCCACACGCTGAGGCGGGAGGACTTATTCGCAGCTTCCCTAGGGGCTGTTCTGCCCCTTTATGTCACTTTTCCTAAAAGAACAAAGCGGCCTTGCATCAATTCTTATTTTATAAGATGCTAAATCCTTACAAACAACTTACATAATGATTGCATCATTTTGAGATTTAATTAGCTTTTTCATTATTAATTCATTGATTTTAAAAGCTAAGTTAAAGTTTTGTGGTTAGTTAAGCCGTTTCTGAATATGGACTGAATCAGACCTAATGCTGTCCATAAAGAGCAAAAAACATGACAAACGACTAGTTTTAAGAGAGAAATTAATTCATTGGAGGAGGCGAACTCGTATGTCTTTTTCTACATTTTCCCGCTTTATAGCGATCACAGGAGTGACTTTTTTACTAATAGGATGTGTATCGGTGCCCAATTTTGAAGGCATGTTTTTACCCTATAAAAGTGCCAAGCTAGAGGGTGAAAATATCAAAATTGAAGCCGAGGATGACTCATTTGAAATTTTACCTGGCCAATTTGAACCCCCTTTTCAAACTTCGCCTATGTCTCCCATCATCTGGACCTCAATTTACAGTGAAACCCTACCTGATGGTTCTATTTATGATATTAGATTAGCGGACTCAGCCAATCATGCATTAGTCTACGGAGCGAAGAAAGTGAGGCTTTACCACCCCATAATAGAGAAGCCTTTGTACGGCGTGTTACTTTTAAACCAAAAGCCTGTGACAGCCGTGGGCCCCGCTGCTAATTTTTATTCCATTCAAATACCTGAAGATAAAATAGAAAAAGTTAAACAGGGTTCTGTTCAGGTGTTATATGAATCTGTTGATCGCACTGACTACAGCATTAGCATGTATGCTTGGGTGCTATGGGTGTCTGATAAACCCTTTGAATAAATCCGTTTATTTTTCTAATTTTTTCAGATCTATTATCGAACAAATCATGTCTATCCGTTTCTTTAGCGCGTATAGTGTCAAATTAAGTCTTATATAAGACTTAATTTGACGAGTAATACTTAAAAGCGAATTAGGGAAGAAACATGCTATTCGATCTCAATATTTTGTTTTTGCTGGTGGTATTTGCACTAGGAAGTTATGTTCAAGCAACAACGGGCTTTGCTTTTGGCCTCATTGTTATCAGTAGTATTTCTGCTCTGGGTTTAGCGCCAATTGAAGTCACAGCTTTTGTGGTGAGTTTTCTCAGCTTATTTAACTCTATGATTGGCTTACAAGGAGGGCAATGGCGCAAAGCTAACTTCAAGGCCATTCTATGGTTTTCTATTCCCTGTTTACCTGCCACCTTTTTAGGAATTTGGCTGCTCGGATTTCTTGGTGAGAATGCTTTAAATTTACTCCAGCTTATTTTGGGTTTAACCATAGTCGTGAGTAGTCTGTTAATGATGTTACAGACAAACCTGGCTAAACAAGGATCGAGTATTCCCGTCTTTCTCTTAGGGGGAATGTCCTCTGGAGTGATTGGTGGACTTTTCTCAACTTTTGGCCCGCCATTAACCTATATTATGTATCGTCAGCCGGATAGCTTAAGAACAATCAGAATTACCTTATTATTAGTGTTTGCTTTGACCTCAATAATGCGATTATCTTTTGTGATATTAACGCAAGACGTTAGCATGCAAACTTATTTGCTTAGCGCTATCGGCTTTCCGGCCGTTATTCTTGCCGCTATTGCCGCTCGTTATTATCCCCTTCCAATTTCAGCGAATGCTATGCGACGCTTTGCCTATGCTATCTTGCTTGCTTCTGGGGTGAGTTTGATCATTCAAGGCTGGTAATTTATCAAAACAGTAAGCTAATTAAGATCAACTAGATAGTGAAGCTGTTCACTATCTACCCTACTGATACGATATTCAACTAAACGCCCGTCTAAGGCTCTTGCCCTGCGAGTGACTTCTAGCAAGGGGTTACCTGGACGAACCTTGATAAGGGCTTGGTCAGACTCATTAGCAATGACAGCTCGTATTTTATCGGCAGCTTTATTGATGGTGATGTTAAAGCTTTCTTGGTAATAGTGATAAAGGGAGTTTGGCAAACTGTCATTGATATCTAGTTGAGTGAAAAAGTGTTGGGGTAAATATATCTGCTCTGCTATGCAAGGTTTGTCAGCTAGCTTACGAATACGAATGATTTTAATGACGCCATCCCCTCGGGTAAGCTCTAGTTCGCTTGCTATTTCAGGCGATGCATCGATGAGTTCAATATCAATGAGTTCAGCACTTGGAAGCCCTTTATCTACACCATCATTGGCCTTGTAATGAAAGAAATGGAATAACATATCTTTTAAGGTGTTTTCAGACACAAAGGTACCCACCCCTTGGCGACGATAAACCACATTTGATTGAGTTAATGCTTCTAAAGCTTTTCGTACCGTACCTTGGCTAACACTTAATAAGTCAGCTAATTGAAACTCGCTGGGTAGCATGTCACCAGGGCCCCATTCACCAGCAATTATCTTATTGGTAATCGCCTGTTCTATCTTTTGATAAAGGGGTTTAAATGCATTGCGACTTTGTTCTTTAGGGGTCATCTTGCTAGACAGTCTCTAGGTTAATTTAGTTGAGAGGAATAAAGTATAAATAAGTTTTTGGGCTTTAAATACCGTGAAAGATTGAGCCTTTAATCCGATATAGGACAAACACATCATTCCAGTAAATTAAAAAGCCCTTTAATACACAGTACTAAAGGGCTTGGTAGACCTGTGAAGGTGATGAAACCTATCTAATAAAATTAGATGACACCTAGTTCAACTAGGCGCTCATGAAGGTAGCTGCCTGCGGTGTGGCGTTCAGACAAGACAACTTCAGAGTGAGGGTGTAAGAACAAAGGCAAAGAAATACGAGATCTTGTCTTATCCGCACCTTCAGGGTTAATTACGCGATGCGATGTGGATGGGAAGTATCCGTCAGAAGCCTCTTGCAGCATGTCACCAATATTGATGATCAGTGTTCCAAAGTCACAAGGTACATCCATCCAACTACCATCTTGAGTTTGAACCTGTAATCCTGGCTCGTTAGCAGAAGGCAAAACCGTTAGCAGGTTAATATCTTCGTGGGCACCCGCTCTTATGGCTCCCAATTCCTCATCACCTTTTAGTGGTGGGTAATGCAAGACTCGCAATAGAGTCTGTTCACTATCTTTAACCATGCTCGATAGGTTTTGAGAGTAGTTTTTAGCGACATCTGCAGGAGTATGCTTTTCTACCCAACTCAGTAGCTCCCCTGCGAGTTGGTTTGCTTCTTTGTAATATTGAGCAAGTTGATCTTTTAGTTCCGCTGGACATTGGCCCCAAGGGTAATAATGGAAGTATTCTTTGATGTCCTTCTTGCTATGACCTTTGGCTGTTTCTGAAACATCTGGTGGAAAGTAACCATCTTGAGTGCCGACGTTATAGCGATAGTCATGTTTTTCTTGGCTATCAAAAAAAGCCTGCCAAGCTTGATATATTTTGCTTACAAGTTCTTGTTGTATAGGGTGATTTTTTAAAACGCCAAATCCTGTTTTATGAAGAGATTCAACAAAGTCTTGCTGTGCTGTAGCACTGGTATAATCAACGGCTTCTAATTTCATGGGGTAGATCCTAAATTTTCAAAACAAGTTATCACACGTAACACCCATTAGGTGACGTGAATCATGGTTTAACTCTAGTTGAAATAAGGCTTTAAGATGACCAACCGCTATGAAAGAACATCCGCATGTCGATGGCTTCAGCGAAGTAATGACGTTGCCAACTTGCTAAATCCACCGCATCTAAGCGTAGGTTAAACAGTAAAGACTGACCTTGCCTCGATGTTGGGATGAAGTCTGCGATTTTCATTACGGAATTCCTAAAATGGGGTAAAAAGTGGAATTTTTTGAGATTACTTCTGGTAAGTGTACCTTTAGGTAAGTTAGTTTTAAAGCGCTAGTTTAGGAAAAAAATCATTTCAAGTCTGGGGAATTGACAGACTTGGCCTATACTGCAAAAGTTAATATCGAGAGTTTACTCAAGCTGTTAGCAGTTATTGTTTGCTAACTTCGGCTTGTTTTATGTCTGATTTTTTATTGTTAAAAATAAGAGGGTCGTATTATGAACAATGCATTTGAGTCCCTGAAAAATCACTTTTTGATTTCCATGCCCCAGCTGAATGATCCAAATTTTCAGCAAACGGTTACCTACATCTGTGAGCATACTGCAGAAGGTGCCATGGGGATTATTATCAACCGTCCATCTAAAATAGACTTCACTGAATTAGCAAATCACTTAGGCATACAAATTAATACTCCCCACCTAGCTAATGAGCCAATATTTAGTGGTGGTCCAGTTGAATCTGAACGAGGCTTTATCTTACACACGAGCGATAAAACTTGGGTTAACACACTACCCGTTACAGAGGAGGTTGCGT
The DNA here is from genome assembly GCF_000153025.1 of Marinomonas sp. MED121. Taxonomy (GTDB): domain Bacteria; phylum Pseudomonadota; class Gammaproteobacteria; order Pseudomonadales; family Marinomonadaceae; genus Marinomonas. The sequence goes on along the minus strand of NZ_CH672431.1, from coordinate 458,548 downwards.
TATCTGCTGCACTTGAGACCTTAGAAAATATTGCCCATGGTGAAGGTCCTGAATCTTTTTTAATTAGTTTGGGGTGCGCTGGCTGGCAAGCAGGCCAATTAGAGGAGGAAATAAGTAATAATGTTTGGCTGGTATGTGAAGCCGATTTGGACGTATTATTTAATACACCAAGTGATCTTCAATTCTCAGCAGCCACCAAGGTGTTAGGGATTGATATGAATTACCTTTCATCGGATGTAGGACACTGTTAAGTATGAACGCAACGTCAACCAATGACGTCAACACCAACACAGCTCGAACCCTGTTAGGGTTCGATTTTGGCACCACACGAATCGGCATTGCGGTTGGACAAGAAATAACCGCAACAGCCACTCCAATCAATCCTATCAAAGCCCGTGACGGTATTCCTAATTGGGATACCATTGCTGAGGTGGTAAAAGAATGGCAACCTGATGGTTTTGTCGTCGGTTTACCCCTTAACATGGATGGCACTGAAAATGAGATGTGTCAAAGGGCAAGAAAGTTCGCCAACCGTTTACATGGACGCTACAACAAGCCTAGTTATATGATGGATGAAAGACTGTCCTCTTATGAAGCTAAAGGGCAAGTGATAAAAGAAGGTGGAAACCGTAACTTTAAAGCTAACTCGGTTGATGGTTTAGCTGCCCAAATGATTTTAGAATCTTGGTTTTTAGAAAATCAGGGAAAATAATTTAATCGTGATGCAAGACGTGTCATAGCGAGCAAGTAGAGATTAACCCATGAACTTGGATATTGAAGCGACTTTAGGGCAAATGTCACAGGCTCTAGTAGCATATTGTGATGAGAAAAAAATAGAAAACCCCGTGGTTGTGGGTATACATTCCGGCGGTGTTTGGGTCGCAGAGCGCCTCATTAAAGCTTTGTCAACGAATGTGCCATTAGCGACTTTGGACATCACGTTTTATCGAGACGACTTCACCCGCGCGGGCTTACACCCAAAAGTAAAACAAACATCCCTCCCCGCGATTGAAAACCAACATATTATTTTAGTGGATGATGTGCTTATGTCGGGAAGGACCATTCGTGCTGCCATGAATGAGATTTTTGACTATGGTAGACCTGCCAGTATTAGTTTGGCGATCCTATACGATCTTAACCAAGGAGAGCTGCCCATTAAGGCTGATGTGGTTGGGCAGGTATTAACGCTTAATCCTGACCAAAGGGTTAAGCTATCTGGGCCTGATCCGATCAAAGTTTCCTTAATTGAGACATAAACTTAGGCTTTCACGCTTTCTTTTTAATGCTACAAGTACGACAATTAGAGTATGGCGCTAGCTTAATTTGCGCAAAATAATTCAGTTATCTATGGCACTAAGTTTGAGTTATAAAAGACGTAAATTTAGACATTATCATTAAAGAGTTCACGTCAATTTAGTCATGCCCAGGGTAGTTTCTACACTGGGCATTTTCCTATCATCTTACTAGGTGATTAGAATAAGGCGGGATCGTCTTCCAGTTGAGGACTTAACCATGATGCGCTCCGAATCTCGGGCATTACAATTAACCGATCAAGGTCAGCTTAAGCACTTTTTAACACTTGATGGATTAGATAAATCCATATTGACCGAAATTCTCGATCGAGCCGACTCTTTTTTAACTATGGGTGAACAGTCGGTAAAAAAAGTCCCCTTATTACGAGGGAAAACAGTCGTAAACCTCTTCTTTGAAAACTCCACTCGTACCCGCACTACTTTTGAACTGGCTGCAAAACGTTTATCTGCCGATGTCATTAACCTTAATATAGAAACGTCAGCGACATCAAAAGGTGAGTCTTTACTGGATACTCTACAAAATCTAGAAGCTATGCAAAGTGATATGTTTATTGTGCGTCATGCCGACAGCGGTGCACCGCATTTTATCGCAGAGCATTGTACGCCTAATGTTGCCATCATTAATGCGGGAGATGGTCGCCATGCCCATCCAACCCAAGCCATGCTAGATATGTTGACAATACGCCGTCACAAAAAAACATTTGAAGGATTAAATGTTGCCATTGTTGGAGACATTCTGCATTCACGTGTTGCTCGCTCTCAAATACATGCGCTAAACACCCTAGGTGTGAATGAAGTGAGGTTGATTGGTCCAAAAACTTTGGTGCCTGAATACTTCAAAGAAATGGGGGCTAAAGTTTGTCATGAATTAGAAAACGGTCTTGAAGATGTGGATGTCATCATAATGTTGCGTTTACAAAAAGAGCGAATGCAAGGCGCTTTGCTACCGAGTGAAAGCGAATTCTATCGCCTATATGGTTTGACCCAAACCTCCCTTGCTTGGGCAAAACCTGATGCCATAGTCATGCACCCGGGCCCAATTAATCGAGGTGTAGAGATTTCCTCTGAGGTTGCTGATGGTGAACATTCCGTTATTTTAAATCAGGTAACCAATGGTATAGCGGTGCGAATGGCGATTTTATCCATGGCCATGAGTGGTCAGTTGCAAGAAAAAGAGCAGCAAACCTCAGCCGCAGGAGAAATGGTTTAATATGAAAACGTGTATTAAAAATGGCCGTATCATTGATCCTAGCCAAGGGTTGGATGCGGTACAGAATCTTTATATTGAAGATGACAAGATTATTGCTTTAGGTGATGCGCCCGAAGGCTTTGTCGCAGATGAAACAATAGATGCTGCTGGTTTATGGGTCTTACCTGGTCTAGTCGATTTAGCTGTGTCTTTACGTGAGCCTGGTTATTCTCAAAAAGGCAATATCGCATCAGAAACATTGGCTGCGGCATCTGGCGGTATCACGACCTTAGTGTGCCAGCCAGATACCAGCCCTATTGTCGATACACCTGCTGTTGCAGCTTTAATTCAAGATAAAGCATTTGAATCAGGTCGGGCTAATGTACTTCCTATCGGAGCATTGACCCAAGGTCTTGAAGGTGAAAAGTTAAGCAATATGGTGGCTTTAACGGAAGCAGGTTGTATTGCTGTCTCAAACCATAGAAACCCTATGGCCAACACCAAGGTGCTGTCTCGTGCTCTAGAGTATGCGGCAACCCATGACCTTCTCGTTATTTTTCATCCAGATGAAACCAGTTTATCAGATGGCGGCTGCGCCCATGAGGGGGTTATTTCTACCATGCATGGTTTAGCTGGTATCCCAGAAACGGCAGAAACCATTGCCCTAGCAAGAGATTTAATGCTGGTGGAAAAAACCAAGGTTAAAGCACACTTTGCTCGCTTAAGTTCGGCAAAATCCATTGAGCTTGTAGCTGATGCTAAAGCGGCTGGCATGGATGTCACGGCGGATGTGGCCTTACATAACTTACTTTTGACTGATCAGGTGTTAAGTGAATTTGATGGTCATTATCATGTATTACCCCCGTTAAGGTCAGAAGAAGATAGGTTAACCTTAATTGAAGGCATTAAAGCAGGTGTGATCTCAGCAATTTGTTCTGATCATCAGCCCCATGAAAAAATGGCTAAGATAGCGCCTTTTGCTGCTACAGAGCCTGGCATGGCCAATCTCGAAGTATTATTACCATTAGCCATGACGTTAATGGATGAGGGTGACTTAGATTTTAATTTGTTGTTAAGCTGCTTAACTCAGGGGCCAGCTTCCTGCATAGGTATTGACGCAGGCTCTTTAGCTGTGGGAAGTTATGCAGATATTGTGTTGTTTGATAGTACAACTAGGTGGGAATGGTCTCAAAACCATCGTAAAACCAAAGGACAAAACTCACCATGGATAGGTGAAAGTTTAATAGGTAAGGTGGTTTCTACCTATTTATCAGGTCAAAAAGTATTTCCTATCAATTAGTTACCTCGCACGTGTGGTTACTTTTTGTAATAGAAATAAATAAAAGCTTACGCTTGATTGCTTTACTTTTAACTGCGTAGAGTTACTCTAGCTTAGGGGATAGATTTAACCTAACGGCCAGGATTACATGACAAACGAATTATCAGAGCATGAGATGCAAGTGAAAATAGCCCAGCTAGAACAACAACTGGATCAAGTGCGTAATGAACGCGATGCAATGTCGCTCATTTATGACTCTAGCTATCAAATTTTACACTACATTGCAGAAGGTGCGCCCACATCAACCATTTTTGATGGCATGATGGATCAAATTGATCGCTACTTTCCAAGCTACCAAGCCTGTCTTATGTTGGTTGATGAAACGGGTGCACAGTGGCGTATTGAAGCTGGCACTGGTATTGAGCATGACCTGGCGACACCTTCTGGTGTGATTGAAGACTATCCAATGCAGTACTTCACCTCCCATCTAGAGCAATCAAAGGAATGCTTACTTTTTGTTCCTAATCTGACCCAAAACCCTAGTTGGAGTGATTGGAATAAAGTCCTTAATCAATATGATGTTGATGTTTGTATTGCGCAGCCGTTTGAGTTTAAGGATGAAGGCCTTCTAGGTTATATGGTGGTTTTTGCACCTAGTTCAGAATCACAAAATATCAATGTCTTTAAGCGCTTATTAGATTGCTTAATGCATATGCTTAATTTGTCGAATCTACGTCAAAATGCTCAAACTCGTTTGTTAAACTCGGCTAACCATGACCCTTCTACTGGGCTTGCGAATCGTTATAACTTTAATACTAACTTCTCCATGATGCTCAAAGATGCTAAGCGTCATTTTCAGCGTCTTTCTGTGATTGTTATTGAAGCTAATCAAGCGAAAGATTTCAGCGCGCCTGCAGCAGAAGAAGTAAAAGATAGCATGCTAAAAGTGGTGGCTAAAAGGTTACAAAAAAGTGTGCGTGATAATGATTTACTTGCTCGCTTTACCGATTCTGAGTTTGTGATGGCATTACGCATTAAGCACCTTGAAGACTCTGAAATCATTGCCAATAAAATTTTGCAAAGTATGGAAGAGCCTGTCGTGATTGATGGTCAAAGCTATAAAATTTCTTTGTCGTTAGGGATTAGTTACTATCCAGAGCATTCAAGCTTTTCTGAATTGTATTCGGCGGCGAATAATGCCAAAAATAATGCAACCGAAACGCAAAAATACTGTATTGAATATCACGGTCGTTTTTGTCGAAACAGTGCTGACTTATACGATTTCTAACGCTAGTTTCCCTAGACCCTTTATCGCTAAGGGTTAATGCACTAAACAGTTCGATAGGCTTACTCTTTTTTGCGATAAGCCTTCGATTTACAGTTGAATTTCTCGCTCGTATGTTCAATATTAATGAGCGAATTCAATGATTTTAGAAACATTCTCAAATACTAACAGGAAGGCAGATTCAAGCCCTTCTCAATATATACAACTACATACTCGTTAGGAGATAGTCCCCTCCATGGCAATTGCCGAAAATATTGAAAAGACCCAAGCTGAAATAACGTCATTTGAACAAAAATATCAAAGAGCATTGGGTAGCGTAAAATTATTAGCCGTCAGTAAAACCAAACCCGTCAGTGCAATTGAAGAAGCCTACGCACAAGGACAACGTTTGTTTGGTGAAAACTATGTACAAGAGGCTGCGGATAAAAGTCAGCAATTGACCCACCTTAAGGGAATAGAATGGCATTTCATCGGTCCAATTCAATCGAATAAGACCCGTATCCTTGCACAGTCCATGCATTGGGTTCATACCTTAGAAAGAGCTAAAATTGCACAACGTTTAAATGAACAAAGACCTGCTGATTTACCTAAGCTCAATGTGTGTATTCAAATAAATATCAGTGGTGAAGAGTCTAAATCAGGGATTTCTCTTGCAGAATTAGACGAACTTGTTGAAATTGTACGCAATCAGCCCAATCTTATTCTTCGTGGCTTGATGGCGATACCAGCGCCACAAGTCTCCTTAGCGGACCAACTCGCCACTTACCAGCCGCTTTACGAGGCTTATCATGCTTTGGCTGAATCGGTTGAGACAGTTGATACCTTATCAATTGGTATGTCTGGTGATATGGAAGCTGCCATTGCGAGTGGTAGCTCTATGGTTAGAATTGGCACCGCAATTTTTGGCGCAAGAAATTACGCTTAGATTAAACAAATTTGTATTATCATGGGTGCCAAATTGGCCTTGATGAAGAAGATTAGGAAGTTACATGCAACAAAGCATTGCGTTTATTGGTGTCGGCAATATGGCTGGGGCTATCATTCGAGGTTTGATTGAAACTGGCTATCCTGCTGATCAAATTACAGGAACCGCTCGTAATGACGAAAAACGAGCGGCTTTCGCCCAAGAGCTTGGCATTCATATGACCCATGATAATGCCGCAGCGGTGAGTGATGCTGATGTGGTTGTATTGTGTGTTAAACCGGCTCAAATGGCAGAGGTCATTGCAGGATTCAAACCGATGGTGAGTTCTGACCAAGTGTATATCTCAGTAGCGGCGGGCCTAGGTTTAGACAGCTTGGCTGATTGGCTCGGTGATGTTGCCATAGTTCGCAGTATGCCTAATACACCTTCACAACTAGGCTCAGGTATGACAGGTCTGATTGCCAATGATAAGGTGAGCGATGCTCATAAAGATTGGGTAACTGAGCTCTTTGCCAGTGTCGGCGACTCCCTTTGGGTTGATGATGAAAAGCAAATGCATACTGTCACCGCGCTCTCTGGCAGTGCGCCTGCTTATTTCTTCCGTTTTCTAGAAGCCATGATCAAAAGTGGACAAGCGCAAGGTTTAGACGAAGCATCTTGTCGTAAATTAGCATCTTATACCATGTTAGGTGCCGCTAGAATGGTGACCGAAACCCCTGAAAATATCGCCCAATTACGAAAAAATATCACGTCTCCAAATGGCACAACAGAACAAGCGTTATTGTCATTTGAGGGGAGTGACATAGATAAAATTGTTGATCAAGCAATGCAGGCATGTATAACAAGATCGAATGAAATGGCGACTTTATTTGCCTCAACAACTGAGAAAAAGGACTCATAAACATGACGTCAGATCCGATTGTTTTTTTACTTAAAACCTTAGCGAATATTTATCTATTTGTTGTGTTATTAAGGTTAGTCTTACAATTGACCCGTGCTGATTTTTATAACCCAATTAGCCAAGGCATTGTAAAAGCGACAAACCCTCTAATTTTGCCTATTCGTAAGCTTGTGCCTTCGATTGGGCGAGTTGATTCAGCTTCAGTAGTCTTAGCTTTGCTCGTGCAGCTAGTCACAGTGGCGGTGGTATTTTTACTTAAAGGGTATGATGCGAGCCCGGCTCAGTATCTGATTTATACTGTGATGGGAACCATATATCATTTATTAGATCTTTATTTCTGGGCGATGCTGATTTCGGTTATTTTAAGCTGGGTTGCCCCTAATGCGAATCATCCCGGAGCCTTATTAGTGTTCCAAATTACCGAACCTTTATACCGTGTGGTAAGAGGCTTTGTGCCTAATTTGGGGGGGTTAGACATCTCACCAATTTTTATTTTCTTAGGTATTTCCTTTGCTAAGCAAATGCTGTCTGGCTTTGGTGGTATCTAAGTTTCGTCGGGTTATGCTTTGTAATTAATGACAGGTATCTAATCAGGTGAATTGAGTACCGAGGCGTAATTCGATATGATGCGCGCCTTTGATGGAAAATATGTGTAGAAATAATGCCTGTAGAAAACACAGTGTGTTATTCACTTTTTCCTCCTTTAAATATAAGTTCGGATGAGTGCTATGAGTGCAATTGCGGTTTACCCAGGAACATTTGACCCTATTACCAATGGCCATGCCGACTTGGTTGAAAGAGCTGCACGTTTGTTTAGCAAGGTTGTGGTTGCGGTCGCAGCGAGCCCTAAAAAACGTCCTGTTTTAGATCACGATGTACGTATCGCTCTAGCACGTAATGTATTAGGTCATTTACCTAATGTAGAAGTCGTTGGTTTTGATAACCTGTTAACTGAGTTTACACGCTCAGTAAATGGTCAGGTTGTTGTGCGTGGTTTACGTGCCGTCTCTGATTTTGAGTACGAATTTCAACTTGCCAACATGAACCGTGTTATCGCCCCAGATGTGGAAAGCTTATTCTTAACGCCTTCAGAAAAACACTCTTATATTTCATCTACACTAGTAAGAGAAATTGCCTCATTAGGGGGTGACTTTGGCCTGTTCGTACATCCAGAAGTAGAATCAGTGCTAAAAGCACGTTACTTGAGTTTAAAAGCGGAAGCCGCTGCTAAATAAGTGGGTGGCTAGCGTTAGGAAGTTATTATGTCTCTAAAAATTACAGACGAATGCATCAATTGCGATGTGTGTGAGCCAGAATGCCCCAACGAGGCTATTTACCCTGGCGAGCTCATCTATGAAATAGAGCCTGCAAAATGTACCGAATGTGTGGGCCATTATGATGAGCCCCAGTGTCAAATTGTCTGCCCTGTTGACTGTATTCCTCTAGACCCTAATCATAAGGAAACAGAAGAGCAGCTAATGGAAAAATACCTGACCTTAACTGGCCAGCTATAACACCATTTTAGAGCGCGACAAGGTGTACAAAAAAGCCAGTCTTGGAAACAAGACTGGCTTTTTATTTTTGCGTGTATCTCTTTATGAAACGCCTCGGCCTGAAGCGTCACCTAAGCATAAGAGTTACAGCTCAGTATCAAAGAGTGCTTGAAGACTTTGGCTATCTGGCAAGTCAATATCTTCATCAACCATCACAATTAAAGAATTGGCTTGAATTAGCTGTTTGGCTTTTGGTTGAGTCACGATTTCACCTTTTGTATCCTCAAAGCCTAAAGCTGTCCCTATGCCTGCTTGCATCAAGGTGATAACAACCTCGGCCCAGCTTTTATCTCGAATACTGACCGTGAGTCTTACCGTATGATCACCTTGATGACGGAATAAGTCTTCCAGTACCTGTTCTGTACCAGGTGCAATTAGAGAACGCACCAGCATCTCAGGGTAAGCTCTTACTGGGCGAATCACAGCATTTGCTCCTGCTGCTTTAAATCTAGCGCGATTATGATCGTCGACAGCCTCTGCTAAAACATAAGCCGTGCTATTCAATGCTTTAATACGATGTAAGGTGTCAAAGACGAGACTGTCACTGTGAGCGTTTTGGCTATCAGGGCTTAGCACAACAATAAATTTTGCTTTATCTGCGCTACAGGCTTCTAAGGCACCTTGATTAGTCGCTTCGCCTGTTTGGTGAACCGCGCCATAACTGCGTAAGCTTAAAGGCAGGCCTTCAGGGAAGTCAGGGGTTAAGAATTGAATTGGCGTATGAGCAAGGTCTGGCGTATTGCAAATTTGATCAACCAAGCGCTCTAAATAAGACTCTGTATACAGGGTCGGGGTATTAATAATTAATAAATGGTCATGCATGTTTTCCCACTCCAATTGGCCTTTAATGCCCATTTCTTTTTTTTGAATTCTAAGCTCAATATAGTCACTGGCAATCTGTGCTAGTAAGGCAATGCCTAAACCATAAATGAGCACGATAGTGGCTGCTTGTCCCCAAAAACTGGCGGCAGAAATGTCACCATAACCAGTAGTACTGGCTGAGGTCATGGTTAACCAAAATGCCTGCCACCAATTCATGTCTTCAAACATGACCATGGCGATACTATGGGCTGCTAAAACCAGCGCTAATAATAAAAAGCGGGTTTTTAAATCTCGACTAGCGTGCATATAAACCCGCTTACGAAAATCCTTACGCCCCTTCTTTTTTCTGAACTTTGTCCATAATGAATTCATCTTAGTGAACCACCCTTCTCACTGATTACTCAATCTTAAGGTTTATTCAGCCTCTAAAGGCATTGCATAATCTAGCTGACGCCAAGATTCATACACCATGATAGCAACTGTATTTGATAGGTTTAAGCTACGACTATTAGGTTGCATTGGTAACCTAAGTCTTTGTTCTGCAGGCAAGGCTTCAATAAACTCTATGGGTAAGCCACGGGTTTCAGGGCCAAACACCAAAACATCATTGGCTTCAAATTTAGCCTCGCTTGGAACCTTGCTGCCTTTCGTTGTTAACGCATAGACCTTGCCAATCTCTTGCGAGTCGACAAAAGCTTGCCAGTCTTTATGGCGCTTTACACGGGCAAGCTCATGATAATCTAAGCCAGCGCGACGGACTTTCTTTTCGTCTAAATCAAACCCTAAAGGTTCGATTAAGTGAAGTTTATAGCCTGTATTGGCGCACAGGCGAATCACATTGCCTGTATTGGGTGGAATTTCTGGTTGGTATAAAACGATATTAAGCATAAATCGGGCCTCTTTATATGCGGATCATTTTATCAGAATTATTACCCTAGCTAAGTCATTGTTAAAAAAATCAAAATTAATTTAAAAAGTGGTTGACGGCTTCTGCTTCTCATATATAATACGCCGCACTTGCCCTGATAGCTCAGTCGGTAGAGCAGAGGATTGAAAATCCTCGTGTCCGTGGTTCGATTCCGCGTCAGGGCACCATTATTTCCGAAAAAGGTCAGCTTTAAAGCTGACCTTTTTTCGTTCAGTCTTTCGCAAATAGAGCAATTTGCAAAAGCAAAAAGCCCCATAGGCCTTGGTCTGTGGGGCTTTTTTATTATCTGGCTTTCTGATCTTATGAATTGGTGTTTTGATTATGATTAGCAGTGCTGCATTTGCTTTTATCTTTGGTTTGTATAAAAAATGAACGCTTTTAAAATTCAGTCTGGTGCACGGACAGAAATGCCTGACTCTTTATTTTGAAGCAGCGCTTCATCTTAAATAAGATCCTGAAAATAAGTTAGCGATTCAATAACTTATCCTATATAATGCTTCGCGATTGCCCTGATAGCTCAGTCGGTAGAGCAGAGGATTGAAAATCCTCGTGTCCGTGGTTCGATTCCGCGTCAGGGCACCATCATTTAAAAAGGCCAGCTTTTATAGCTGGCCTTTTTTGTTTAATTTACGCCTTTTAGGCGTCGCATTATTTGTTATCGCCATGACAGTATAAGGAAGAGGCTAAGCTTTATTAAAAAAGCGTACGGCATTAAAGTTGTGTGGGATTTTCACCGTACGCAAGGGCTTAAAAGGGATAGATTAGTTCATAGGGTTTTGGAGTGAGTAAATACCTGTGTATTGGCCTTTAAAGTCATCTAAGTTTTACTCTTTAGTTGTCAAACAAGTGGGCAAATTCTGTTAGTGAACTTCTTGTATGACCATGACGTCCTGTTGTCCTTTTGGCGGTAATCATAGAGTTAAGAATGGCTTCTTCTGTTGACTCTGCTGCTGCTCTAAATAAAAGATCCAGCTCTTTTTCATGAATACGATTAAAACTCTCTATTGTGGCCTGTTTGTAATGGGAAACTGAATTTTTTGTGGTGAAAGCTAACACCACTTCACCGCTACCGTTACCTATATAAGAGCCTGTTCTACTTAAGCCAAGGATGGCCCTTTTTGCAACTCGTTTTAATTGCCGTTCGGTTAAAGGTAAGTCTGTGGCGAGAATAATAATAATCGAGCCTTCATCTGGCTGTTTATCATCACCATCAGTATTAATGATGTCTTGTCCAATCTGCTTTCCTGCGATTGTTAAGTCGCGTTTTTGTCCCATATTTGTCATCACTAAAGCACCTAGATGACCTTCTTCTTCACCCAGTTTTATGCGTCGTGAAGCCGTGCCAATACCGCCTTTTAGCTTATAGCAAGACATGCCAGTAGCTGCGCCAACAGAGCCTTCTTTAAAGTCTGAATCAGCGTTATTGAGTGCATTCATGACATGTTCTGGTTTGATATGACTACCCCGAATGTCATTCAGATAGGCATCATTGCATTCAAAGACCATAGGATTAACCGTACTGGTTGTATCGCCGATATCCTTATTTTGATCGAGCATATACTGAATAAGTACATTACTGGCGACTCCTATGCTTAAGGTATTTGTGAGTAGAATAGGGGTTTCAATAACCCCCATTTCCTCAACTTGCATTAGCCCCATCGATTTTCCAAAGCCATTGATAACATGAACCGCAGCGGTTATTTTATTTTGGAAAAGGTTTCTATCCTGGGGAAAAATTGCTGTTACACCCGTTTGAGCTGACCCATGGGACACTGTTGTGTGTCCCACCTTAATGCCTTCAATATCTGTAATTGAGTTTTTAGCACCTGGCTCCATCTCACCTATGGTGATACCAAAATCGCGGATACGTTTTTGTTCTAGCATAGTGGCAGACCTTATTTTTTACTCATTAGCGGGGCCGCTGGGCGAATTTCCCCTACTTTTTCGTTTCGAGAATTTAAAACGTCTGGTTTGATATGCTCTTGCAGTTGCTGTTTATGTGAATCAGACAAGACACCTAGCTGATCTAAAATAGCAAGCAAGGCCACACTGCGGCCTCTAGGGTTGCCGTCGGAAATTTTTAGTGCAACTCCCAAGCCTTGTTCTGGTAAAGCGGCAACAAAAACACCTTCTGCGCCATTCTTAGCGAGTACTGTACCTTGAGTGACCTCGATTAATTCACTCGCTGTTGAACCATGACCTGCGATATAGAGGGGCGCTTGTGCTAACGCCTTGTGTATTCTTTTAATTGCTTTAGCACGATCATCAGATAAATCTACTGGATTGGCAAAACGAGCCATAGCAGTACCAAGGCTTTTCAGTGGAAGTGTTATGGCTGGAAAGCCACATCCATCTACTCCGATAGGGTGGTTATGCGGGTCGAGCTGTGTAAGATCGGCAATAATCTCAAAGGAAAGCTTTTGAACCGGGTGATCGAGTTGATGGTAATTCTCTACCGGTTGCTTTAGATATTGCGCGGTTGTAAGAAATCCCGCATGTTTTCCTGAGCAGTTATGATGTATTCGACACGGGCTCTGATCTTGCGCCAATAACTTATGAGCACTTTCTGTGTGTGAAGGTAGTTGAGAGCCACATGCTAGATGATCTTGATTGAGACCAAGGCGGTCAAGCCATTCTCTTACTACGTCAACATGGATATCTTCACCTAGATGAGAAGCACAGGCTAGGGCGATTTCTGCATCGCTAAGCTCATACTGGCTACTGGCACCACTTTCGACCAAGCCAATTGCTTGTATGGGTTTAAGTGCTGAGCGTGGGAAGACTAATTGGTCAATATCACCCCATTGGTGAAGAATATTTCCTTTATAGTCACAAACAACAGCGGCCCCAAAATGGCGGCTTTCAACGGTATCTCCGCGAGTCACTTCAGTGAAAAGCTCATATAGTTTGTTCATGATTTTCCTCGGTTTTATTTAGAGGTGATAGGCTAGTAAGCTCAATTGATAACTGTTTATGAGCTGTGATTACCAAGCTATCACCTGTTTATTCATTTAAATGAGATAAGCGTATCCACTCCAATTGTTAAACAATAAAAATTGGAGGTACAAATCACTTGCTTTTTTTAGGCTGTTTTTGAAATCAGTGTTGGAGTATCTGGCTTAGGAAGTCTTTACCACGTTGTGATTGAGGATTAGCAAAAAAACTATCTGGATCTGCTTCCTCAACGATTCTTCCGGCATCCATAAAAATGACACGATCTGCTATCTTCTTGGCAAATCCCATTTCGTGAGTAACACAAAGCATGGTCATGCCTTCTTCAGCGAGCTCAACCATGGTATCAAGCACCTCAGAAACCATTTCAGGGTCTAATGCAGATGTGGGTTCGTCAAATAACATGACTCTTGGTTTCATACAAAGTGCCCGAGCAATAGCGACCCTTTGTTGCTGACCTCCAGATAGTTGTCCAGGGAACTTATTGGCATGAATATCAATATAAACACGTTTTAAAAACTGCATGGCGACTTCCTTTGCCTCTTTTTCTGGCATCTTACGAACCCAGCGAAGGGCAAACATACAATTTTCTAGTACCGTCATATGGGGAAATAAATTGAAGTGTTGGAAAACCATGCCTACTTCACTGCGGACAGCTTCAATATTTTTAATATCGTGAGTTAGCTCAATATCGTCGACAATAATAGAGCCTTCTTGGTGCTCTTCTAGGCGATTTAAGCAACGTATCATGGTTGATTTACCTGAGCCTGAAGGGCCACAAATGACGATTTTTTCACCTAATGAGACGTTAAGTTCCACATCTACTAGAGCATGAAAGTCGCCGTACCACTTGTTTAGTTTATTTACTTTAATGATAGATTCCAAAATACTTTTCTCCTCTGAGGGCACTTAATTAATGACCAGTCTCAAGCTGCTTTTCCAGAGTTAGGGAGAACCTGGAAATAGTAAATAAAATGACAAAGTAAATCATTGCCACAAAAATATAGACTTCAATACCGTATTTACCCCACTCGTCACTATTCATGGTTGCCATACCGACCGATAAGAAATCGAGCAAACCAATAATGGCAACCAAAGAGGTATCTTTGAACATACCGATAAATGAATTCAACATAGCGGGAATAGACACCTTTAGTACCTGAGGCATAATGACCATTGACATTGTTCGCCAGTAACCCACACCTAAGGCTGCAGAAGCTTCAAACTGGCCTACAGGGATTGCCTGTAATCCGGCTCGAATAATCTCTGCTTTACTTGCCGCAGAGACAAGTACAAGGATGAAGACCACACGTATCATCTTGTCGACTTCCATGCCATTAGGTAAAAATAGCTGTAACACTAACGCGCCCATAAACAGCCAGGTGATCATTGGCATAGCACGAAATAGCTCGATCACTGAAACACAAAATATACGAATGACAGGGCGTGTTGAGCGGCGACCTAAAGCGAGAAAAATACCCAAGGGTAAAGAAAGAATTGACCCTATTAACCCAAGAAAGATAGTGATGATTAATCCACCAAACTTGTTACTTGAAACACTGTCTAGGCCAAATACACCGCCGTAAAGTAAGACAAAAATTAAAGCGGGTAGGAATGCGACGATATAAACGAGTTTCAGTTTCATACTGATACGTCGCCATACTAAGACAACTAAGGTGAAGAAGCTGGCCGCAAAGACTAGATTGACGCGCCAAGTTTCCGTCTCAGGATAAAAGCCATAAACAAATAGGTCAAAGCGAGCTGCTATAGGTAACCAACAAGCACCTGCAGCGACTTCACAAGCTTCTTGGGTGCTACCTATAAAAACGGCATCGAAAATAGCCCATTGTAATAATGGCGGCAAAATTAAGATAAAAGCGATTATGACACTGAGAGTTAAAAAGCTATTGAGCAAATTTGAAAAGTATCGCTGACGCGCTTTTTGGAGCAAGGTCATTTTGTTTTGGGGACGTGCCCGACTTTCAGGTGGTGTTAAGTTCACTTTACTGAGTGTTTTATGTGTAGCCATTTTTTATCTCCTATTAGCGCTCAACAATGGCGACGTGTTTATTAATTTGGTCCATAATAGCGGCAATGATAAGGCTAATAATGCCGTAACTAACCATCATCAACAGTATGCATTCGATGGCTTGTCCTGTGAGATTTAGCGTTGTTCCACCTGTTGTTGCTGTCATTTCTGCGTACCCAATCGCTACACCTAATGAGGTGGTTTTTAGGATGTTTTGATACACATTTGTAAGTGGTGGCACTATGACTCTCATCGCTTGAGGTATCACTACCATTTTCATGGTAATTGAGTACCTAACTCCTAAAGCTGAGGCCGCTTCAAATTGACCTTTGGAAACTGATTGAACACCACCTCGTACTAATTCAGCCACATGTGAAGAGAAGTAAATGGAAAGAGCAATCCAAATAGCAAATAGCTCAGGTGCAATGGTAATGCCACCATCAAAATCAAACCCCGACAGCGTTGGAGCCTGCCAAGTAATGGGTAAACCAAATAATAGATAAGCACAGATAGTTCCCCCCCAAATGATTAAAGTATTAGATAAAAAGGTGGCTTGATATTTACCTGTTTCACGCATCAACTGCTGGGCTTTACGCTTACGAAAAAAAGCGTATGCGAGCAGGCAAATAAATAGAAATAAAACCCCCCACATACCTGATTCAAAGTTTGGATCCGGAAGATAAATCCCTCGATTGCTGATGAATACTGTGTTGTAAATATCAAAGCTTTGGCGCACTGGTGGCAAATGTAACGCAAGTGAAAACCAAATTACGATATGAACAAGAGAAGGGATATTTCTAATTACTTCAATGACATAACGAATAGAGTTGGTCATCAAAGGGTTAGGGCTCATTCTGAGAATACCAATAATAAAGCCCAGAATGCTGGCTGAAACAATAATAAGAAATGTCGCAAGTAGGGTGTTTAGCAAACCAACAATATGAGCTAAGGCATACGAATCGGTATCATCAAAATCGATTAAAGCACCGCCGATTTGATAACCAGCTTCTTGCCATAAGAAGCTAAAGCCAGTAGAAATGCCTAAGCGGTTAAGGTTCTCGATTAAATTGGCGCTTAAGTAATAGATGAAAGCACTAACAATGACTAAAAAAAGCACTTGGTCAAAAATGGCTCTTTTTCGTTCATCTCTTAATATCATCAGCATAGTTTGGGGCTACTCAAATTAAGTTATTAGGTAAATTGAGCAGACAAACGTGGTTTGACTGCTCCTTTGAATGAGTGGAAGGCTTAACGGAACGGAGGTGCGAAAACAAGACCGCCGTCATACCATTGTTGATTGAGGTTTCTTGTTAAACCCATACGAGTTTGTTCGCCAACATTTCGTTCAAATATCTCACCATAATTACCTACCGCACTAATAGCATCGTGAGCCCAAGTATTCGGTAAACCTAGCATTTCTCCATAGGCTCCTTTTGCACCTAATAGACGGGCTACTCTTGGGTCAATCGGGTGTTTAGCATGCTGCCCTACATTTTCTTGTGTTATCCCTAGCTCTTCTGCTTCCACAAGTGCATTACGGGTCCAAGTGATGACATCTTTCCAACGGCTATCATTTTGACGTACGTAAAGGGAAAGAGGTTCTTTTGCAATATTGTCTTGCAATACAACAAAGTCATCTGGGTTTGTGAACTTCTGTCGATCAGAAGCAAGCGCAGAAAGGTCATTGGTTATCACATCACAGCGACCTTTTTGTAATGCATCAAGGGTTTCAGGGCCTGCCTTAATGACAACTGGCTTGTACTTCATGTCATAAGTTCTAAAAAAGTCGGCGACATTTTTTTCTGATGTGGTGCCAGGGGAAATGCAAATTGTTGCACCATTAAGTTGTTTTGCAGATGTAACGCCAAGTTCCTTTTTGATTAAAAAGCCTTGTCCATCAAAGAACCAATAGGCAGCAAAATCGACACCGAGTTTTGCATCTCGAGAATAAGTCCAGGTTGTGCCTTTGACTAGTACATCAATTTCGCGTGATGTTAGTGACGTGAAGCGAACTTTAGAAGTAACAGGTACTACTTCAAACTTAGTCTCATCTCCAAAAACAGCACTAGAGAGTGCTTTACAATAATCGATTTCCATCCCTTGCCATTGGTTATTGTCGCCAGGCATAGCAAACCCTGCTTTTGCCTCACCAGTCCCGCAACGAAGAAAGCCTCGTTTTTTGACGTCATCAAGGGTGTCAGCAAACACAGGAGCAGTGGCACCCATTCCTGTAAGAAGCGTGACACTTGTAATCGCTGATAATATTGTTTTTATTTTGATCATTATTAACCTCGTCTAATAAGTTTCGCTGTGAACGAAGAGGGTAAGGCAAATGATCCTAACTGCTGATTTCATTTGGATTCTTTATCAGAAACGCTGACTTACCCTCTGCGTTTCACTTAACATTAAGCTAGCCATTTGCTTGAATCCAATGCCGTTATCAATGTGACTCATGCAAAATATGCATTGTTTGAGTTTGCTCTTTAACTTTCTTATACTGATTTTAGGGCTAACCACCTCCTACCTTCCCTAGAGCATAGAGAGTTTTATTGATGGAAATTAAGTTACTCGAAGATTTTCTCAGTTTATGCAACTCAGGTAATTTTCGTATTTCTTCAGAACAGCGCTTTGTTTCTCAGCCAGCTTTTAGCCGCCGTATTAAAGCATTAGAGACTTGGTTAGGTGCAGAACTAATAGATCGTACGAGTTATCCTGTTCAACCGACTGAAATAGGAAGAGAGTTTAAAACGACTGCTCAACAAATTGTTCGCCTTGCTTATCAGGCGCGAAATGATATAAGGGCGCAAACAAGAGGTAATGAAGAGAAGCTTTGCATTTCTACTTTAAATACCCTTGCTCAGTTTTTTATTCCTATATGGATAAAAGAGCTTAATCCTTATATAGATACAGAGTTTTTAAGTGTGAGGACGGATTTTAGAAGCGTTGATGCCTATTTAAGTTCTTTAGATGAAGGTATCGTTGATTTTTTTATCAGCTATGAAGATAAATATCAGTTTAATTTGATTGATAAAGAAAAGTATCCATCATTACTTCTTGGAAGAGAGTCTTTAGTACCAATTGTAAGTCCTGATGAAAATGGTAACCCTAGTTGGCTGCTATCAGGTAAAAACACTCAGCCAATACCCTATCTACAATACAGTGTGAGTACTCAGCTTAACCGTTATGTAACACATAAGCTTGAAACGAGTTATAAAAATTTAAAGCTAAAGCCTTCTTATGAATCTTCTGTGACAATGAATTTAAAAGCGATGGCACTTGAAGGTTATGGCGTCGCCTGGTTACCGCTTTCAATCATAAAAGATGAATTAAAAGATGGCCGTTTAATGCGAGCCGATGAAATATCTGAGGATATTCAAATGATGATTAAAATTTTTAGATATGGTGATAGTACTGAACCAAGAGTAGATAAAATTTGGCAAGTACTCGTAGAGAGAATCGCTCTTCATGATGAGTATTAAGATCAAGTTACTATAGGTGAGGCCAGCTTTTATAGCTGGCCTTTTTTCGTTCTAAGCACTAACAAAATTTAAAGCGCAATAACGTTCAATCTTTTCAAATGAGGCTGACTTAAGCTGCAGGCATTCATATTGTGTGAGAATCGTTTGAGGATGCTTAAATGTTTGTAGTCGTTATTTCTATGATGTTGTTTGCTCTGATAGGCGCAATTTCCCCAGGGCCTGTGAATATTATCGCGACAGGCACTGCCGCAAGTTTTGGTTTTAGACGTACCCTTCCCCATGTGATTGGCGCGACTTTGGCGTATACCTTGATTGTATTTTTAGCGGGTATTGGTTTAAGCCAACTGCTGTTTGCCTTTCCTAGCTTGAGCCAAGCGTTACAGGTGTGTGGCTCTGCTTTTCTGCTGTATATGGCCTATAAAATTGCCTCTGCACCTGTGCAATCCATGGAAGACGATACCCAGAAGCAATCACCTCCTAGCCTATTACAAGGGGCTTTAAGCCAATGGCTCAACCCTAAAGCTTGGTTAGTCTCTATGTCGGGAGTCGCTGTATTTGTTAATGTGAATAACCCTTACTATCTGTACCTCTTAGCTTTTTGTCTTGTCTCATTCTTTATGTGTTTTATTGGGATTGGCTCTTGGGCCTTGATGGGCGATGTGATTCGACGTTTTTTATCTAACGCTAAGCAGCAGGTGCTATTTAATCGACTTATGGCCATCTTGTTAGTAATCTTAGTTGTCTTAATGACGGTTAGTTTTTAACCAAAGAAAGGAGGTAGTAAATGGCTCAAGACGATACGGTCTTTTTTAAAAAAAGCCCCTTGCTGCCCTATGCCGAATTGCGTCGTGCCAATGGTTCAAGCGCTTGTTATCAAACCCATAGCCATGATGAATTCTCTTTTGGTGTTATCGACAAAGGTAGGGCTAACTACCAAAACCTAAATAAGCACAATGACATCATTCAAGGGGATACGGTTACCATAAATCCTGGGGATGCCCATTCCTGTAACCCTGCCGATGGCGAGTGGTCCTATCGTATGCTCTTCATAGATGCGAATTATATGGGCCAGCAACAACACGAGATTTTCAAAGGAGATACATGGGATTTCTTGCCATTTGATGATAATTACCAGAGAGATAAGAAAAGCTACCATCTTTTCGAACAAGTCTTTAACAGTCTTTTATCGCAAAATGACTTGTTGGCTGCCGAGTGCTTGTTACTAGACTATATACAGCATGCTTTTGAAGCTAAATATGCCATACACTCAGACCTGATTCGCCCTGATATTAATCGCGTCAGTCGTGTTAAAGACATGATAATGGATGCCCTAGAGCAAAATATCACCTTAGATGACTTCTCCCAAGAAGTAGGTTTGAGTCGTTATCATCTGGTGCGCAGCTTCAAACAGGCTTATGGTCAGTCTCCCCATGCTTTCCAGCTCGACCAACGTATCAAAAAAGCCAAACTGTTACTGCAAAATGGCCGTAGTCTTATCGATACCGCAAGTGATTTAGGCTTTGCGGATCAAAGCCATTTTCAACGACATTTCAAAAAACGCATGGCCATCACCCCAAGGCACTACCAGTCTTTTTTTGTGTGAATATTATTATTTAGTGCCTTTGCTGCAGGGTTAGAAATAGCTCCCTAACAAAAGCCGAGGCATAGGAGAAATAATGGGGTTAATTCAAAGTACACTGCCCCAGCAAAGCGGCAAGACAAAAGGCCAGCTAACGCCCATTGGTTAGTTAACCTTAAGCATTACAAAGCCCTTTCTATAGAAATATAGAAAGGGCTTTTTTGTTTCAAAACAACGGCCTACTACCTTGACTCAAATAGCTAAAACGTTTCTGATAGGTTGCTTTAGTAACTACCAAAGCTTTCAGGGATGAATATGCGGTCAAAAGAACATTTATGGAATTTACGAAGCTTTTGGGTAGCTATCTGCGTTCCTGTCGCCTTAGCATGTTTTGTGTGGGGAGCAATGTACCGTAGTGGCTTGCCTGACCTTTGTTGGTCGCCTGATTGCTTTAACTACGCTTTCGAATTATTCAAAGTGCCTTTAGCTATACTAGCGCTTATCTTTCCGGCAGTAGCTTTAGTCGCTTCACATCATAGATCTGTACAAACAGCTGCTCAAATTGAAAAGGCTGAATCCCAAATTGTTTTAACTGAAGCAAAAAACAATTTTGAAAATTACTATAAGCATCAGGAATATTTCCACGAATATATTAATAATATTAAAAATAGGCAAACGGTAGAATTTGAGTTTTTTAATATTTATGGTCTATATAAAAAAATTCATCCAAAAAATAACATTAATAAATTTGAAACCTTTGTTATTGATGATGGAGTTTTGAAACAAGTTTCATTTTTTGTTTTCCGCTTTGAAAAACTTCTTTCTGAAGACAGTTTTGATGAAATAAATTCAATGGAATGCTATTCAAATATCTATCATATTTTTAATTTATTAAATATAAATAAAATCAGAGTTTTTTCTGATAGTTGTTGGCTAGAATTTATAACTAATGAAGGGTTAAGTGTTAAAAATGAAAGCGAAATTGATAATTTTATAATTGTCATGAGAAATTATATTGTTATCATTTTAAATGAAATTATCTCTTTCTTTTCACCTGATGACGTATACATTACAGACCTATCTTCTGGTTTTTCTACTGCTTATATTACTTGGTCAAAAGAACAAATTATTAAGCAAAGACTTCTTGAAGTTGAAAAGGAAAATTCTTAATGCCACACTCTCAAAAACTAACCGAACTAAAAGAGTTTAAGTGGGCACTATGGGGGCCGCTTGGCGCTGCTTTTATCGTAGCGATTGTCATCACTTCTGCAGACTACTACTCACCCGAAAGCCTTCAACTTTTCTTAACTTCTGAGTGTTTTAATGATGCGATTAAAAGGCATAAATTTAGTTTAGGCGTAGCTGCGTTAGTCTTTCCGTTAGTTGCACTTGTAGCTTCTAATCACAGATCTATTCAGACTGTTGCACAAATTCAAGCGACAGAGCAAAAAAACAGTTTTGAAAATCATATTAAACATAAAGAAGTATTCAAAAGTAAAATTGAAACGCTAAGCAAAAAGTATGGTTATGAAAAAGTAGATGTTGAAGAACTTTATAAAGCAATATTTGTAAAGAATAGCGCTAGTTACTTTGAGCCATATGTTGATATAAACCATAAAACTCTTTTGAATTATTTAGATGAATGTTTTATAAATATTTCCTTTTCGCAAAAGGAAAATACTCACTTAAGTTATCTTTATTTTTTAGAGTCTATTTTTGAAATTAACAAGCTATTATCTCCTTACTATGAAGATTCAGATTATCGTCTTACAAATATTGTATTAGATTTGGGCGTTTCTAAATTATATTTGTCATTTTCTCTTGATCTTTATAATGAAATTTCATCATTTGCATTTAATAAAAAATCAAGTTTAAGATTTAATAAGGGTAATAAGAGCTTTATAGTTGAAATATATAACTTTGAAACTTTAGCTTTTGATGAAGATCAAGGTGAAGAAGATAATGAAGACTGGGGAGAAAAAACATATAAATTTGGTTATGAATTCCGAGCTTATTTGTCATCTGAATATAATAATCAAAAGCTAAACTTAAAAAATATTGATGAGTATTTTAACACAAGAAGAGATATAAGGCTGTTCTAGTGAACCTACTCTGATGATACTCAAGTATTACGCAGGGTCTTCACGTGATGATTTATATCTGACTTATACTCATTGACCACCTTCAATCAGCGGTCTAGCTTTATTGGATTCACTCAAGGATGAGGAATCTCACATGTCAAAACTATCTAATCGCCAAGCTCCAGTGTCGTCTTTCTTTAGATATTTCTCCTTTCCCTATCGTGACCTTTAGATCGAATTCATGTGCCTAAAAGAGGTAAATGACGAATCTATTCCCAAATTGGGAAATATTTATTGACGAATAAATGATTGTTTCCCATAATGGGAAAAGGAGTTTCTATGAGAGTCATATCCAGAGCCCATTTGCGAGACTTCTGGTTACACGCTAATTACCAAGATGCGGAACAGCCTCTGAAGTCATGGTATGACGAGGTTAAGAAGGCTCATTGGAAAACACCGCAGGATATAAAAGCACTTTATCGAAATGCGAGCTTAGTGGGAAATAAGCGTGTGGTTTTTAATATCCATGGCAATAAATATCGGCTAATCGTGGCAGTTAATTATGATTTTTCCATGGTTTATATCCGTTTTGTGGGAACTCATGCTCAATATGACAAGATAGATGCAGCGACCATCTAGCCCTAATTAAGGGGGTAAATTATGAGAAGCCAGATCACAACAGGTCAGATACTAATGTCCAGAACAAGCAGAGCCAAGCTATAAAAAGTTAAAATAGAGAAGGTTAGAGGAGGAATAGAATATGCACATTAAACCGATCAAAACAGCCGAAGACCATAAAGCCGCCCTAGCCCGCATAGAAGAATTGTGGGATGCAGAGCTAAATACACCAGAAGGTGATGAGCTAGAAATACTAGGTACACTGGTCCATGTCTTTGAAGAAGTTCACTTCCCCATTGATCCGCCCAACCCTATTGAAGCCATTCGATTTCGTATGGAACAACAAGGCCTTGAAGATAAAGACCTAGTACCTTTTTTAGGTACCCGTAGCCGCGTCACAGAGATTCTAAAATTTCAGCGTCGTTTATCTTTAAATATGATTCGAAAGTTGCATAAAGGCTTGAATATTCCTCTGGATATTCTCGTAAAGGATTATTGAATTGCCTGAAACTCTGTACTTTAACTCTGCATTTTAACTCAGTAATGTAAAAACAGCTCTTTGAGCCCTTGTTTCATTCTATGCACTATTTTATTAAGACGATAAATAGTCCTTTCTTATCGCAGTTCAAATATAAATATTTATCACTTCATTCATAACAGACAGTTCTTAGATCTCACTATTTTAAAATTTATTCTTGTACATTTAATATTTATGTACAAGAATAAACTTATACAAATTTTCTTGTTGTATAGATAACTCTGTTTTGTACAGCTTGATGAGTCTAGTGGAGAGGGCTATGTCTTTAGAAAGTGAAGTACCTGTCGCAGAAGAAGCGGTAAGCCGTGAAACCGCGGCGGAATGTGTTGATGTGGCGATTGTTGGCGCAGGGACAGCTGGATGTTTGATGGCAAATCTGTTGCAAGAAGCAGGTGCTAACTGTGTTTTGATCGAAAAAAGTCGTGGTCTAGGGGGGCGTTGTAGCCGCCGACGTGTGAGCATTGCTGCGCCTTCTTCAGGTCAGTTGTCTCGCAAGCGAAACAAAAATAGCCTTAGCAATAGTCAGAATGAAACGACTCAACTCAGCATTGATCTTGGAGCGGCGTCATTTTCTCCAGAGTCCATTAAGCACAAAACCCTTGAAGATCGTATTCATAATTGGCAAGAAGCGGGTATTTTAACCTCTTGGCGCTATCAAACGTGTCATTTTGGCTTTGAGGTGTTTGAACCTTTTGAAGAGCCTACTCATGGGCTGACGGCGCTCCCTTCTATGAATACCTGGCACAAACATATGGCGGCTGGAGTGAAGCAAATTACCGCATGTAGGGTGTGTCAAATCGAGAAAGTGAGTTCAGTATGGTACTTGTACGATGAAGAAGGTGAACTCATTGTGATGGCAAATAAGGTGGTTATCACAAGCCCTGCTGAGCAAACCTTAGGCTTGTTAACTGCTTCTGGATTATTCGAAGAATCTCTCGAATATCAAAGAGTTAAAGCAGCGTCAGAGATGAGTTTAGGCCAGTATGTTTGTGCCATAGAAACACCTTCTTTGCTTGATCACAGGGTAGGTGTATATCAAGGAGGGCATGGCATTTTAGCTAAAGCAACTCGACTATCTCATAAAGGCATTCTGCATGAGACGGCCAACCATAACATTGATAAAGACATCTGGATGTTAGAGAGCAACTATCAATGGGCCAAAGCGCAAGAACAAGAAGGAGTCTCCCAAGAAGAGGCCGCGTTAGAGCTGGTTCAAGCTTTTTGTTCGCAGTTTGCTATTCATGATCCTGTTCGCATTTTAACCTCCCATTATTGGCGCTTAGCGAGACACAAGATGGGTTCAGATACAGGTCCATCTTATATTTTAGATACAGATTCAAACTTAGGGATCTGTGGAGACTGGTTAGATTCAGGTGATATTGCGGGAGCGCTCAACAGTGCTCAAAGCCTTTTTAATGTTATGAATCAAAAGTTTATAAGTGATGAGCTAAACCAACAAGAGGAAAGGGCATGAGCATATTCGAAGTAAGAGCTGAGCTAGCTAATCTGAAAAATATCGCCGTTATTGGTTGCTCTGGTGCTATAGGTAAAGCTTTAGTCGAGGTGCTTATTAGTCGCTTTCCCGATGCGCGTATTTATGGTTTTTCTCGCGCGGCTTCACTCCACTCTTTAGAAGATAAAACAGATAAATATCAAGAGGCTAGGATTGATTATGATGATGAAGAGTCAATTGCGAAATGTGCTGACTTAGCCGCTCACACTGGTCCTCTTGATCTCGTCATAGTGGCGACAGGCATATTGCATCAAGGGGAGATAACGCCAGAGAAGTCATTGAGAGAGTTATCTGCCGAAAAGATGATGGCGCTTTATCAAGCCAATTGCATTACCCCTAGCCTATTAGCGAAACACTTCATCCCGCAGTTAAATAAGCAGTCGACCTCAGGATTTGCTGCTTTGTCCGCCAGAGTAGGTAGTATTTCTGATAATGGGTTAGGCGGTTGGTATGCCTATCGTGCTTCTAAGGCCGCCCTTAATATGGTGATTAAAAATGCGGGTATAGAAACCGCAAGGCGAAATAAGAGCGCCATTATAGTGGGTTTGCACCCAGGCACGGTCGACAGTGATTTATCTAAGCCGTTTCAGGCCAATGTCCCCGCAGGAAAGCTCTTTTGTCCTCTAGATTCAGCTAACTATCTTTTGGACACCTTATTAACGTTAACCCCCAATCAAACCGGCAAGTGCTTTGCTTGGGACGGTCAGGAGATAGCCCCATGAACAAACCTTTAGTGATTCATTGGTTTCGACAAGATTTACGCTTATCTGATAACCCTGCATTAAGTGCTGCTGTCAGCCAAGGCGATGTGCTGCCAATTTATATTTTGGATGATAAAAATGCGAATGAATTTGCCATGGGAGGAGCTAGCCGCTGGTGGTTGCATCATTCTTTAACGGCGTTAGATGCCTCATTAACAGCTTGTTTAAATCTGTATAAGGGTGAGCCGCTTGAGGTGTTGCTAGAGCTTATTGAGCGATTGGATGTGACCCATGTGGTTTGGAATCGATGTTATGAGCCTTGGCGCATGCAGCGGGATGAGAAGATAAAGCAAACGTTGAAAGAAATAGGTATTCAAGTGCAAAGCTATAATGCCTCGCTTTTATGGGAGCCTTGGCAGATTAAAAAGCCAGACGGCACAGCTTACAAAGTCTTCACCCCTTTTTATCGTAAGGGCTGTTTAAAAGCCGAAATGCCAAGGCAGCCTTTACCAAGGCCAGATAATCAAGCGGTTTATCTTAAGGATGATAAGGGGCAGGCGTTAGATGGGTTAAACCTCTTGCCGACCATTGCTTGGGATGAGCCCTTTAAAGATCTGTGGCAGATAGGTGAAGACAAGGCGCAAAGCCAGTTTTTCAAGTTCTTAGAAGAAGGATTAGCTAGCTATAAAGAAGGGCGTAATATACCTTCAAAGCCCTTTGTAACACGCCTTTCTCCGCATATTCACTTTGGTGAAATCTCACCTAATCAGCTTTGGTATGGGGTGCAAAGTGTGGCAGATAATGAGCATGTGGATCATTTTTGTAGCGAGCTTGGTTGGCGAGAGTTTTCCTATAGTCAGTTGTTTGTTAATCCAAGTTTACCCACACACAACCTGCAATCTAAGTTTGATGCTTTCCCTTGGCGAGAGGAAGATACTTCGTCTAAAGATTCTTTATTAAGGGCCTGGCAACAAGGTAAGACTGGTATTCCTATGGTAGATGCCGGCATGCGAGAGCTGTGGCAAACCGGTTATATGCATAACCGAGTACGCATGATAGTCGCGTCTTTTTTGGTTAAAAATTTGCGTATTCATTGGCATCAGGGTGAGCGTTGGTTTTGGGATACCTTATTAGATGCAGACCTTGCTAACAACAGTGCCAGTTGGCAGTGGGTCGCAGGTTGTGGCGCCGATGCAGCACCGTATTTCAGAATATTTAATCCTGTGGTTCAAGGGCAACGTTTTGATGCTGAAGGGGACTATATTAAAAAATTTGTACCTGAAATTTCTCTATTACCAAAAAAGTACCTGTTTTCGCCTTGGGAAGCGCCTGAATTAGTGCTGCAAGAGGCCGGAGTCAAATTGGGTGAGACTTACCCTCAGCCTATTATTGATTTAAAAGCCTCCCGCGAAGCCGCACTAGAGGCCTTTAAATCACTTAAATAAGCACTTTTTACTCGGTTTTAACTACCAAGTATCTTCATAGGAAGTGAAAGGGCTTCGTTATCGCCTTGGCCCAGTACATAAATAATGCTGGCCAGGGCAATCATGGTACCCAGATACCAGACGATGGAGAAGATCTGACCATATCTATCTAGTGGCAATAGCTGATTATGCTTGCGCATTTTCCATTCCATCATGATTTCACTACTCCCAATGGCCAACATCAAGGCTAATAAGGCTAGGCCAAAGTAATAACTCGTCAGTACACCTAACGCGGCCCCCAAAATACATAGCACCAAGCCCACCACAGAGTGCATGGAGAAGGTGATACTCTTCATAATATGTCCCCCATCTAAGGGCAGAATAGGTAATAAATTGAAGAGGTTAAGTAGGGCGTTATACACCGCGAGGCCGGCAAACATTTCTATGCCAGTGAACCAATACACAACCAAACTGGCTAAGGATAAAAGCAGGCCAAAGAAAGGCCCCATGATGGCTATGACTACTTCTTGCCAGCGGGTATTTATCTTGTTTTCTGAAAGTGCCAAACCACCGACAAAAGGAATTAAATAAATGCCTTTGGTTTTCATGCCAAAGTATTTCATGGCTCTAACATGACCGTATTCATGGACAACAAGACACAGAATTAGGCCTAAAGCGAAAGGCAGTGAAAAAAGCCAAGAATAAGCGGCTAGGCTACCAGCAACTAATAAGGCCTTGATGACCTTAACACTCTTAAATAATTTAAAGGCTAAGGACATTAAACCAAAGGGGCTAATCTTCTCTTTCGGCCCTTGCCTTTCTACAGGTACCTGTTTTTCGATATCGGACTGTTGTACACGATTAGAGCTCACTGTTTCTTGGTTTATTTTGAGCTCATACTCTAAACCAAAGGGTTGCCAATCGAGCTGGCAATTGAGCTCACATAAATACTCTGTCTCTCCCCTATTTAAACTGAAAGAATGTTGAGACATAGGGTCTGGATCTGCACTGGCATTCTTCTCTGATACAAGCTGATTATCCCAAAATAAAGCCTGCCAGCCAGATAAAGTGCCTTCTAGTCTGAGCTCTCGGCCTAGACAATCAATACTGAGTAATTGCAATGCAAACGTCCTAATTTAAAGAGGTGATGGCTCATTATCATTAAAAAATGGGATGTGACAAGGCATGGCATAAAACATTTGTTTCACAATTGTGGATTTATGTGAATTTCCCATTATTCGGTGTTCAGTTTTTTGCACTCTTGTTACTATGATTAAGTGAAATGGATTCAACACAAACAATAAAAATTTAGCCTGTTATGAAAAACCCTTTAGTAAAGCTCAAAACAGCCGTATGGATATACGACATTGATAATTTCTGTATTTCTTGGGCAAATGATAAAGCATTAGATCTTTGGGAAGCGGATAGCCTTAAAGAGCTGCAAACGCGTGACTTTAAAAAAGGGTCTTCTGATGCTGTACGTTCTAGTTTATTAGATTATCAACAGGCCTTTAAAAAAGGTGAAACTCGTGGTGAGTTTTGGACCTTTACCCCTAAGGATATTGTCAAAAAAGCCTTATTAATTATGAGTGGTTACAAACTCGAAGACGGGCGCATGGCAATGTTATGTGAGGCACTGACTTTGGACTTAATTCCCGATATGGAGCTAGTAGGTTCGACCGTGATGATGTCGAGTTATAATGTCGATGGCACATTTATTAGTGGCAATCCGCCTTTTAAAGAAGACATTGGCACTGATGATATTGGTTTAGATGAACTCATAGTCTTAAATAGCAAGTTGACTCAGATTTACGCTGAACTTAATAGTAAAGGCTCTTTTAAAGGGGATGTTTTATGTCGACGCCAAGGGTTAGAAGTCTGGTATCACTTAGAAGCCACACTTTCTTCTCAGGACAATGATAAAAAAATCCTGATTCATCAATACAATATCCATCATCGCAAGTTGCAAGAGCGCGCGTTGGAAAAAGATTCCCATACTGATCTGTTAACCGGCTTATTAAATCGCCGTGGTTTATTTGATCGTTTACAAAGTTATCGCGATAAGAAAAAGCCATTCGTCATCTTCTACCTAGACCTTGATGGTTTTAAAATGATCAATGACTCTTTTGGTCATGGTTGCGGTGATCAAGTGCTAAAGTCCGTATCTGCAAGACTATCAGCGACTCTTTTCTCAAAAGGTTATGCTTGTCGTTTTGGTGGTGATGAATTTATCTGGACCTGTGGTTTGGATGATCTGCCATTACCTATGGATGTGTTGAGTGAAAAACTACTCAATGCCGTATCTCACACCTTTTACGGTGACTTTGGGGTACCTATGGATGTTTCAGCCAGTATTGGTTATGCATCTTATCCAAAAGATGGCACCAATACACAAGAAATAATCAGTTGCGCCGATGCGGCCATGTACATTGCAAAACGTACGGGTAAACGACGTACAGTTTATTATCGTCCAGGCATGGAGAAAGAGAATAAACGTCTGGGTATTTTGGCGCAAAACCTCGCTCAAGCCATTAAAAACCGCGAACTGAGTCTACATTATCAACCTATTTATAATGTTGAAACGAATAGCATTGATTCTTATGAAGCCTTAATCAGGTGGCAGTGTGAATCCTTGGGCTATATTTCTGCTGATGAGACAATTCGTATTGCGGAGTCGACAGGCTTGATTCATAGCATTGAAAACTGGGTAATCAGACAAGCGCTGCAAGATCTAAAAGAGTTCCGTGAAGGGGCTGACCAGACAGTACGCATGTCTATCAACATCTCAGGATTACATTTGGCTCAGGTTGATTTTGTGAATAGTCTAGAGGAAAAGATTATCCAGGCAGGTCTTGTACCGCAAGATGTGATCCTAGAGCTGACCGAAACCACCTTACTAGATGGAATAGATGATGAAGACAGCAACCTTCATCAACTGCATAAATTAGGGGTGGGTATCAGTATTGATGATTTTGGTACGGGTTACTCTTCCTTGGCTTACTTGCATAAAATACCAGCGGATGTGGTCAAGATAGATAAGTCTTTTGTAGAGCAGGTAAGCAAGGACAAGCGAACCATCGACTATATCCATCGCCTGATTTCTTCATTAGGTAAAAAGACGCTAGTAGAAGGGGTTGAAACCCAAGAGCAAAAAGAGATAGTGCAATCTCTGGGTATTAATTTACATCAGGGTTATTGGTTCTCAAGGCCTCAATCTCTCATGTTCTTCAAGAGTAAACCTATTGAGCCGACTGTGATTGAAATCCGCTAGGCTTCCCTTTTTAATAGACTTGTTTCAAGTCGATATTGAAAACAACGACTACCCTATTGAAAGCCATCTCGCTTGATAATAGGGTAGGCTGTTGCCACTAATAATGAGCAAATACGCTGTAAATCTCGCAAAATATCCACATGAATCTGAGACGACTCTAAACTAGCTGATACCTGCTCCCGTAAGCGCTGAGTGTGTTGCTCACGACATAAAATAATTTTATTTCGGTACACATGTTTAGCATCCACTAACTCATTTGCCAGCCCCGGGTTTTGCGATACATAAACGGCCTGAGAGAGGCGGAAAATTTCAAACAACTCCTCAAATAAGGTTTCCAGCTCTTGCTGACCATTATCAGAAAAGGCTATGTCGGCCTTGTGCTTCTTCCTTGCTAATACCATTAAACTGGAATCGACTATATCGCCTACATGCTCAAGGTTAGTGGCAAAGTTAAACGCGTCTTGCCAGTTATTTTGCGCTTCTTTGGTGGTTTTTAAGTTCTCAATGGAAGAGAGGTAGTAGGTGACTTCTCGGTGGATATGATCGATATCGTCATCCAGATTTTTAATTCTTGCTATGTTCTTAGGGTTATTAAATGCATCTGGTATGCCTTCTAGCATTTGAAAGGCAATATCGGCAATACGCAGTGTTTCATTTCGAACATTAGCCATGGCCCTTACTGGATGGCTAATGTCATCCGGTGAAAGGTAAACAGCTCCTACAGATTTTGTATTTACGCTAGGAGTGGGTACAGGGAAGGTGTGTTCTAAAAATTTTGCCAGATAAGGAAGGCTAATTAAAAATATAATTGCATTTATCACATTGATAAATAAGTGAAAAATCATAGGTGAATTAAGGTTTAAGGCTGTTAAGGATATAAGATGATTAATTTCTAGCAGATAGATAATTAGGCCGATAACCACTACACCTGCTCTAATTGTCAGGTTCCCCAGAATAATTAAACGCCCCTTTTTATTTAAGCTCCAGCCAGAGCTAAGCGCGGGCAGTGCACCACCAACATTCGCACCTAATACCATCATAATGGACATTTCTAAGGGAATCGCGCCCGAACTTGCCAGCGAAGAGACAATGAGTATGACCGCTAGACTGGAATGGACTACCCAAGTAAAAAGCGCCAGTAGAAAAAGCGTGAGTGCCGCGTCATGGCCTAAAATACTGAGTAGTATGTCCATGCCATTACCGCTTCGCATCCCTTGGGTTGCTTGAGAAATTAAGCTTAGGGCCAATAACAGCAGGCCCAACCCCATACAAATTCGCCCCCAGTATTTAAAGCTACGCTTTTTGGCTCGTTGGAAAAAAACATAACCTGTCAGTAGTAGAAAAGGTGAAAACAAGGACAAATCATAACTTAGGATAAGTGCCATCAGGCTGGAGCCAATTTCAGCTCCGACAACTAAAGAAAGTGCGGGAATGATACCTAAGGCGCTGGTGGCAACAAAGCCAGCAGCAAGTAATACAACGGCTGTTCCTGACTGTAACGCGGCGGCCGAAACAAGGCCTAACATCATTGCTTGAGGTCGATTGCGTGTCATCACGCGAATGGTGTTTTCTAAGCGTCTTCCATAGGCTCGTTCGAAGCCTGTTTTAACCATGCGAATCGCCCAAAGAAGGAGAGCAATTGCGCCTGCCAGATGTATCAGTTCATTCATTTAAATTTTCCAGTCGTAAAAATCACTCCGAGTAACCACACATTAATCTTAAGTCGTGAGGGCGAAAATCCCCAAGTTTTTGTAATAAAAACAAGGTAAATCAAATAATTCAGTTTCAAATTTATGCTTTTTAAGGTTTTCATTCTTTCGAACGAAAATCAATTTAAATGTTACAGAAATGTTAAATTTTCGAAAATTAGACAGTTAAGTAAAATTAATTTTCAATCAAACGAAAATAAAATGGGTTTCAAATAGATGTTTTTGTGTATAAAAAAACAATAATAAGTGGTTTTTTTCATTCGAAAGTGAATTTTGGCTTTCATTTGAAATAAAAGTTAGGTAAAACTTAAGCCCGAATCAAATTATGCGCCATTTTTGAGCAATTTTATGCCTGCTCAGTTAAATAGAAATGTCATATTTGATTGTTAAATTTCGCCTCGAATTACAAAAAAAAGCTCATACGAGGAGCCTTGTTATGCAAAAACGTAAATTGTCTGCCCTAATCTTAGGTGCATCTATTGCTAGTTCTGGTTTTGCTGCGACTGAAATTGAATGGTGGCATGCCATGGGTGGTGCGCTTGGAGAAAAAGTAAATTTAATTGTTGCTGACTACAACGCATCTCAAGATGCCTTTAAAGTGAAAGCAACATACAAAGGAAACTATTCTGAAACCATGACTTCAGCGATTGCTGCATTTCGTGCGAAACAGCAACCTGAGCTAGTGCAAGTTTTTGAAGTAGGTACAGCAAGTATGATGGCGGCAGAGGGTGCTATCTATCCTGTGCACAAATTAATGCGTGATTCGGGGCAATCTTTTGATGGCTCTAAGTATTTAAGTGCAGTAACGGGTTATTACACAGACAATGATGGCAATATGCTATCTATGCCGTTTAATAGCTCTACACCTGTTTTGTATTACAACAAATCCATGTTGGCTAAGGCGGGAGTGACACCACCTAAAACATGGGAAGAAATGCAAAGCGTGGGTGAGAAGCTACTGGCGTCTGGCGCTAAATGCGGCTTTACCACTGCATGGCAGTCTTGGGTGCATCTCGAAAACATGAGCTCACGTCATAACCAGCCTTTCGCAACTCAAGCCAACGGCTTTGGTGGCATGGATACACGTTTAGCTTTTAACAGCCCCTTGCAAGTGAAACACGTGAGCAAGATGGGTGAATGGCAACAAAACGGCATTTTTAGCTACTCTGGTCGTCGTAACGATGGTGCTGCTAAGTTCTACAGCCAAGATTGTGCTATGTACACCGAGTCTTCAGCAGGCTATGCGGGTATTAAGAAAAATGCCAAGTTTGACTTTGGCGTTGTTGAATTACCTTACTGGGCAGGCGAAGTGAAACAACCTTCTAATACCATCATAGGTGGTGCTTCTTTATGGGTTCTTAAAGGCCATAAATCAGAAGAGTATAAAGGTGTTGCTTCCTTCCTAAATTACCTTTCATCTGCAGATGTTCAGGCAGATTGGCACCAATTCAGTGGTTACCTACCTATCACAACAGCGGCGTATAACTTGACCAAAGGTGAAGGCTTTTACGCTAAAAACCTAGGCACAGAAATTGCGGTGCAACAGATGACAACAGGGACACCAACAGAAAACACCAAAGGTTTACGTCTAGGTAACTTTATCCAGATCCGTGGTCTGATCGATGAAGCCCTAGAGTCTGTTTGGAATGGTGATGCTGATGCTCAATCTGCATTAGATAATGCGGTTGAACGTGGCAACCTGATGCTAAGTAAGTTTGAAAAAGCGAATAAATAGGAATCCATTCAACCCTCTTGAATAAGCTGGTTGAATGCCTTTTTTATTACATCTAGTCGCCTCAAATATGTGGGGTGGCTAGTCGCTTTAACTCAAATATTGGAACACTCATGACGGTAACTTTCCCGCATAAAACCTTGCCTTGGCTTTTGATCGCACCACAACTTCTGGTGACCTTGATCTTCTTTTTATGGCCAGCAGGACAAGCAATCGAACAAGCTTTTTATCAAGAAGATGCGTTTGGTCTAAGCCGAGAATTTGTCGCTTTAGAAAACTTTATCGAGCTTCTACAAGACCCTTATTATTACAACTCTATTGGCGTGACCTTAGTCTTTAGTATGGCTGTCGCGGTGAGTGGGTTATCTATCGCGCTTGTTTTGGCCACCATGGCGGATCGTATTATTCGCGGACAAATGGTGTATCAGACCCTGTTGATTTGGCCTTATGCGGTCGCGCCGGCATTAGCGGGTGTGCTTTGGTGGATACTGTTTGACCCAGCCCAAGGGCCGATTGCCCTGTGGCTTGAATATATGGGCATCGAGTGGGATCACTTTGTCAATGGGGGTGATGCCATGATCTTGGTCGTGATCGCCGCTACTTGGAAACAAATAAGTTATAACTTCTTGTTTTTCTTAGCGGGTTTGCAGGCTATTCCGCGCTCTTTGATTGAGGCGGCGGCAATAGATGGCGCCGGCCCTGTCAGACGCTTCTGGGATATCGTTTTTCCCTTGTTATCTCCAACTGCTTTCTTCTTATTAGTGATGAATATTGTATATGCCTTCTTCGAAACCTTTGGTGTGATCGATGCCACCACAGCTGGTGGCCCGGGACAAAGCACTAAGATATTGGTTTATAAGGTTTATGAAGATGGTTTTGTCGGCTTAGATCTAGGTGGCTCGGCTGCTCAGTCCGTTATTTTGATGATGATAGTTGGCTTGATGACAGTGGTTCAATTCCGTTTTATTGAACGTAAGGTACAGTATTAATGAGAAGTATAATATTGGTAACAGTACTAATGAAAAACCGAGTAAGTACCGCTTGGAGAGTCGCATGATAGAAAACCGCCCTTGGCTAACCTTTATTAGCCACAGTGTACTTATTTTGGGGATTATCGCTGTCGCCCTACCTATTTGGGTTGCGATAGTTGCTTCTACTCATCCCGCTGAAGCATTTGGGCAAGGCAGTGTGCCCCTATGGTTTGGTAATTATGCCACTGAGACTTGGCAAACTGTGCTCTTTAGCGCAGCAGGTAATGGGGTCGATGTGCCGGTATGGCAGATGATGTTTAACTCACTTGTGATGGCACTGGGAATTGCCTTTGGCAAGATCGTCATCTCTTTGATTTCAGCCTATGCCATTGTTTTCTTTCGCTTTCCATTCAGGTCTTTATGTTTCTGGCTTATTTTTATGACTCTCATGTTGCCAGTGGAAGTGCGTATTCTGCCAACTTATGAAGTCGTGGCTAAGCTTAACCTGCTTAACTCATATACGGGTTTGGCTTTGCCATTAATTGCCAGTGCGACAGCGACCTTCTTGTTTAGGCAAGCGTTTATGGCCATGCCTGGGGAGTTGGTGGAAGCGGCACGTATGGATGGTGCCGGTCCGATTCGCTTCTTCTTTGATATTTTATTACCGCTCACTCGAACGAATATCGCGGCTTTATTTGTCATCCTATTTATCTATGGTTGGAATCAATACTTGTGGCCCCTTTTGATCACCACAGATGATGCTTATTACACCTTGGTGATGAGTATTAAACGTATGGTGTCGGTTGCCGATGGGGCAATCGAATGGAATAGCATAATGGCCACCACAATTTTAGCCATGTTGCCCCCAGTTGCTGTCGTTATCGGCATGCAAAAAATATTTGTTAAAGGTCTAGTTGATTCGGAGAAGTAAATATCATGGCTGCAGTAGTTTTAAATAAAGTAGGTAAAAAATACCCTAATGGCTTCCATGCAATTCCGTCAATTGACCTGGATATTAAGGATGGGGAGTTTATTGTTTTAGTGGGCCCCTCTGGCTGTGGTAAGTCGACCTTATTACGTATGGTGGCTGGCTTGGAAACCATTAGTGACGGAGAGTTAAGCATTAATGGCACACGTATGAACGAGCGTGAACCCGCTGAACGTGACATCGCCATGGTGTTTCAAAGTTATGCGCTTTATCCCCATATGAGCGTAGCGGGCAATATGGGTTATGGCCTTAAAAACCGAGGCGTCGATAAAGAGGTTATAGAGCAAAAAGTCAATGATGTAGCGGCTATGTTGGATCTTTCTCATTTATTGGATCGAAAGCCAAAGCAGTTATCTGGCGGTCAAAGACAAAGGGTGGCCATGGGACGTGCTATGGTGCGAGATCCTCAAGTCTTCTTGTTTGACGAGCCTTTGTCTAATTTGGACGCCAAACTTAGGGTTCAGATGCGAGTGGAAATTCGTCAATTACAGCGCAAATTGGGAACAACGACCTTGTATGTTACCCATGATCAAGTGGAAGCCATGACGCTGGCGGATAGGCTGGTGGTGCTCAATCAGGGGCATGCGGAGCAAGTTGGCTCACCGCTAGATTTATATGAACGACCTGCAACACCTTTTGTCGCTGCTTTTATTGGATCACCCGCGATGAATTTATTTAGTGCTCATCTACAGCAAAATAAACTCATTTTAGGCCAAAACGAATCCATTATGCTTGAATGTGATCATTCATTTGAAGGCCAAGTGGTGTGGGGGATTCGCCCAGAGCATCTGGAAGTGACTGAAACTGAAGGGGATTTCAAAATGCGTGTAAAAGCAGTTGAATCTTTAGGCGCAGAAACCCTAATATATGGCGCCATTGAAGGGGTCAATGAAGAAGTGGTTTTACGTTTATCTGGCCCTCATCAACCGGAAATTAATTCTAATATTGAGTTAAACGCACCACAGGATAAATGGCACCTGTTTGATGCCAATACACAACAAAGGCTTTAGTCTCGCCTTTGTGGTTTTAGGAAAATAGTAATGACATTTGAAACAAAAGTAATGGGACACAGGGGCGCTGCTAAAATTGCCCCTGAAAATACCTTAGCGGCAATGACTGCAGCGGCAAAAACAGGCGTCAAATGGGTTGAGATAGATGTGACTTTGGCAGCCGATGGACTTGTTATCTTTCATGATGACACCTTGGATCGTTGTTCAAACGGCACGGGCTTAGTCAAAGAAAAAACCTTAGCTGAGTTAAAATCCTTAGATACTGGCCTTTGGTTTGATGAAGCGTTCGCGAATGAAAGGATTCCGACTTTAGTTGAAGCCTTAGAACATATCCAAGCGCTAGGTTTGTCGTTAAATCTTGAAATCAAATATGAGCAAGAAGACATCGACAGCATAGTCCCCGCTGTTATGGCGACTTTGGCTGAACATTGGCAAGATAAATCCAAGCTCTGTATTTCAAGTTTTAATGAAGCGGTGTTGGTGCGCGTACGCAGTTTAGACAGTGAGCTAAGATTGGGGCAGTTGTATGAAGAGATCCCAGCTAACTGGCGCGAAACACTGGCTAACATCCAAGCCTTTAGTCTTAACTGTGATCACACATTACTGAAAGAAGAGACAGCGTTAGCGGTTAAAGAAGCAGGCTATTTACTGTTTTGTTATACCGCGAATGACCCTGAACTTGTGACCCATCATTGGTCTTGGGGAATGGATGCAGTTATTACGGATGATCCAAGTATTTTCTTTAATAGCGGATTAAAATAATGAGCTTAAGTGAACGTCAAAATCAAATTCTCAACTGGGTACAACAGGTTGATTACTTATCGATTGAAACCTTAGTGACGCGTTTTGATGTTTCTTCTCAAACCATACGTAAAGATGTGAATCATCTGGCTGAGTTGCATTTAATTCGACGCCAGCATGGTGGCATTACTTTGATGTCTACGGCGGAAAATCTACCCTTTGATAATCGCCAATACCTAAATGGCGGTGCCAAGCAAAAAATCGCAGAAATATTGGTAGCTCAAATACCGGACGGTGCTTCGCTGATTTTAGGTGTCGGAACCACAGTGGAATATGTCGCTAAGGCCCTAGAGCATCATAAAGACCTGCAAGTCTTCACGAATAACTTAACTGTGGCGGGTATTTTGTGTGCTTTTCCTGGAATTCAAGTGCGAATGACGGGAGGTAAGCTTAGGCACTCCCATCGTGATCTTGTGGGCGAAGGGGCAGTAGAACAGCTTAGAAAGTACTATTTTGATTTTGGCATTATTGGCTGTGGTGGCCTAGACGAAACCATGGGAGTACTGGATTTTGATCCAGAGGAAGCGGCCATAAGTCGTGTCATTATCGAGCAAAGCCGTACCAGTGTCCTTGTCTGTGACCAACACAAATGGGGACGCAAAGCCATGGCGAGAGTTAGCCCTTTTAGCCATATAAATCAATTCTTTACTGATGTTCTTAGTGAGCAGCAAAGCGCGCTTTTACAGCAACATAATGTACAACTAAACCTGATAGATTAGATTATTCATGCCAGATACCAAGATTCCAGAACTGCAACAACTCAAGGCTAATCAGCACGGGAGTGTAAAATATATTCTGACCGATGTGGATGATACGCTGACTTGGGAATCTAACCTACCTGTCGCAACCTATCAGGCGATGAGTGACTTACTTGCTGCAGGTTATGTGGTCATCCCTGTAACAGGAGGGTGTGCAGGCTGGTCTGATCTGATGGCACGTTTATGGCCTGTCTCTGGTGTGATTACAGAAGGTGGCGCCTGTTTTTTACAAAAACAATCTAATGGCAAACTGCAATACCATTATTGGACAAGTGCCAATGACATGCAGGCAAAGAAGCTCGAACTTTTACAGAAGGTACAGGACCTATTGCCTGAGTATGCGCCTTTGCAACTTGCTCAAGACCAAGCTTATCGTTTAACCGATGTGGCGGTAGATTATGCCCAAGATCAAGTGCCAGCCTTGCCCGAACTAAGAGACAGCCTGCTAGAGAAGCTAAAGACCTTGGGGATTCAAGCCAAAGCGAGCTCGATTCATATTAATATTTGGCATGGGGATTATGATAAATTTGCCATGGCTGAACGCGTGCTTAAGCAGCAATATGGTTTGAGTGATGAGCAAATTTTGCAACAGGTAATCTATGTGGGCGATGCACCCAATGATGAGAGTATGTTTGCAAAATTTCCTTTGAGTATTGGGGTTGCCAATATCGAAAAACACCTTAAAGGCATGCAACATAAACCCAATTGGCTCACTCAAAGCCCAGGTGGTCACGGCTTTGCAGAACTTGCCAACAAATTATTAGCAAAATAGCCTTTAAAACCTATTCTACTCAAAAAAACAAAAAGCCCTATCGCAAGGGGAACGAAGGGCTTTTTGCTTTCTATTTCAATGGTCTTGCTCTTCTATGCGGCTTTTGTGTCTAAGCTCGCATTCAAATCATCAAAACCACCCACATACTCCTTACCTTTAAATATCTGTGGCACAGTGCGTACGTCTTTACCAACGAGAGCGGATAGAGCATCTTGGGTAATGCCTTCATCGTGAATATTTACATAACGATAGGGTAAACCTTGCTCGTCTAAAAGTTGCTTAGCACGACGGCAAAAACCACAGTTATCATGACCAAAAATAGTATAACGAGACATAATCTATTCCTCTTAATCTGCTAAAAACTAATGTTTAATTTGAGTGCTTGGCAGTGCATTTGGCCAGTGCCTAAGCGATGTAGTCATAATAGGGAATGAGACTTGTTAGGTGAAATTAATTAAAACTAATTGAATGTTAGTTTTTTGCTATTAGCTTTAAATACAAAGTGAAAGAACGTCTAACAAGCACAAAAAACCGTCTGACAAGAACAAAAAAATAAAGATTAAAACGTTATATTTTCTTTCTCATATTTGTAGCCATTTGGCAAAGGGGAAGAGAAATGTCATTGAGAACCGATAAGTTAAGCCCATCTATATTGCCATTTTTAGCCCCTTTTCTTTTTTTACTTATGTGGAGCAGTGGGGCTGTTATGGTAAAGGTTGGTTTACAATATGCCTCAGTATGGAGTTTCTTAACCGTCCGATCAGCCATCTCACTTGTCGCAATAATATGTTTGTATTGGCTGATGAAACGGGTTTATCAGGTTGAATTTAGAAAACCTAGGGCGCTTGATTGGCAGGTATTGCTCTTTGTTGGCCTCATGGTGCAGGTGCTTTATCTAGCCTTTTACTTCCTTGCCATTGGCAGTGGTATTTCTCCGGGGTTGGTGACTTTAATTTTAGGATTACAACCCCTGCTTACTCCGCTTTTTATGGGTCAAAAAGTCTCCGCTACCAAATTGGCTTTATTGATGTTGGGCTTTGTTGGGTTAGGGCTTGCGGTAGCTGGGTCTAAAGCCTTAAATGAATTAGCGTTATCTGGTTTTATGTTTGCCATTTTCGCAGTCACTGCGATTACCTTAGGGACGATTCAGCAGGCAAAAATTAGACTCAACCCTGTGCAAGCCATGCTGTATCAAAACAGCCTATCATTGATTATCTTTAGTCTAATTATGGGGTTGAACGACTGGCAAGTTACTTGGAGTGGCGACTTTATTCTGGCAGCGCTATGGATGGGGCTGGTCGTGTCGATAGGAGCGCTTTTGCTATTAATGTATATGGTTCAACAAGAAAGTGCTCATCAGGTGAGTGTCCTTTTTTATGGTATTCCCATGCTAGCTTATTTGTTTGATTATCTTATATTTGGCGAAACACTGGGCCAGCTCACCTTTATCGGCATGATACTCGTGGCTATTTCCATTATGTTTTATCGACGTACAAGCGCTCGTTAAAGCAAAGTAAAACAAGTTGAGGTGTTATGCCAAACTGGTGTTTTGTCGATAAAGCTTGGGTGTTTGCCCTAACGATTGGGTAAAGCTACGCGTAAATGAAGACTGGTTAGCAAAGCCGACTTCTTGAGCAATCTGGCTAATAGGCAAATCGGTATTTTGTAGCAGGGTTTTTGCTTTCTCAATGCGAAGCTTAGCTAAATATTGTAGGGGAGGCATTTTCATATTCTTACTAAAGACATGCTTAAACTGGGTGGGGCTCAAGCAAGCGATATTAGCAAGCTCTTCAATCGAATGGGGTCTCGCAATATCTTGTGCTAAAAAGTTGAGGCAGGCCTGCACTCTTTCATCTATTTTCTCCCTAAAATCCTGCTGTATTAAGAGGTCGAATAAAAGCTTAATTAAGCTCTTTTCAAAGTCGGGTTCAAGTGGGTTTTGTAGCTGCTTTTCAATAAACTGAATATAGTGAATCGCCGCTTCATTCAAGCTCACCCTGCTTGTCTCTAGTTGCATCAATTCAGGTGGCATCTCGCTGACATCAATCACAATAAAGCGAAACTCTTCATGGGCCTTAAACTCATGAAAACATCCCGCCTTAATCACAACACAATGACCTGAAGACGCCTTACTCTCAATGCCATCGAGCTTCAAATCGATAAAGCCTTGTGTCGGTATCAGGATTTGATGAAAGTCGTGACTATGAGCCCTAGAATGCGGGTTATAGGTGCGTATGGTTATCTTGCCTAACACAATGTGCTCCTAGATTTACAATGCCGCACAAGTTTGTGGGTAAACGCCCTTAATGGCAATAAGTGAGTAAAGCGAAAACATCATTTTGTCTAATATAGGCTGACAGACTTTACAGAAGTATGTCAAAGCCTGTGGTTTTCGGTTGAGTGTAGCGATTGAGGAGTTGGGTTAGCTGTTTTCAAATTGAGCTTCTATGACTTCGAAATTTTTATCATAAAGTTCGAATTGGTTTACATAGACAGTGAACGCTTCATCGCTTTGTTCTACTTTTTCTCTTTCTTCTATGTTTTTAGGTTTCTCCATAAAGAGAGAGACGGCATTTTCTTTATCATTGACACTCTTGATACGCCAATATTTGTCAAAAATTTCATCGATTCTGGCTTGAAATGAAAATTTATAATATTGGTTATTTGGGATTAATAATAAGTCAATGGGTTCAATGACAAGGTAATAATGATAGCTAGGCTCATTAGCCAACTCTTCTTTATCAGGTTTAGGGTTTTGCATGGTCCAGTTGGTAAATTTGAAGCGCATTTTATTAAGACCATGCGTTAACTTTGTCTCGAAACTTAGGTAGTCTTTATTTTCAATTCCCTCGGTATCCTTTTGCTCGTGGAGATCAATTGGTATTGTTAATCTTGATTTCACATATTTGTAAGCACCTGTCTTTCGAATATCGATAACTCCATTTTTATCAAAAGCGCTGTCCCATGTTTCTGGGATATAAAAATCATTAATACCAAAGGCATCCCAAGTACTTTCGGCGGTATTACAGTCCTCAATTATTTTCTTGATAAAGTTACTAAGATATTGAGGTTTATAAACGAATAAATACAGAATTGATATAGCATCTGGAGGGATATAGGAGTTGCTTTGAAGTTTGGATTTTAAAATCTCCTTATCATGTGCAGAGCTAGTTAAGTGGTAGAAGAAGTTACAATCTAGATTGCAAATCAATTTACGGAATTCTTGCTGCCAAGTTAACTCGTGGCCGCTGGCTAACGCTATATAATCTTTATGAGTTAAATTTACTTCTACTTCTTTGGCCTTAAGTATCCTTTTAGCAGCGTTTATCCACGACATATTATCATTTGTTGCTGTTATTTCGTTATCAGTTCTCAAAGCAACGAAAGCACGTTCATAGTAGGAGTTGATTTGATCTGTAGATATTTTGTTAGAGTTGATTTTTTTATTTTCATCAAATACCTTGCGTGCAATATAAGCTGAATAAAAGGCTGCAATTACAGAAACAGCGGCTATGAATGAAAATACTACTAAAGCTTTATCTGCCCAATTTGGCTCCGCCAACGCCTCAACAGCTTGAACTAAGTTTATTAAATCTGCTTCATTCATTTCTGGGCTCCATATTGGCCATAAGAGGCTTTGTAAATAATGGGCGAGCTGGATATCGAGGTAGGATAAAAAGAGGCCAGTCGTGACGCCAAAACCAAATGCATGTTTTTCAAAATCCATCCTTAGACTCTTTTTTAAAAATAATTAAACCAATGAGTTAGCGAGTTTAGAGGAAAAGAGATTTAAGGGCAAAACCAGAAATAAGGGAGGGTTAGTAGTGGTATCTAAGCTGGGCAATTAAGATTGTGTAATCTTGCTGTTTGTAAACAATGCGATGTTCATCATTGATTCGACGAGACCAATACCCTGCCAGACCGTGTTTTAGAGGCTCAGGCTTTCCTATGCCTTCATAAGGTTGTCTTTGAATATCTTTGATTAATGTATTGATCCGCTTGAGTATTTTTTTATCAGTTGCTTGCCAATAGAAATATTGCTCCCAAGCGGCTGTAGAGAAGGTTAACTTCATTCAATGAGCTCTCTTTCCGTGCCATTTCCTGACTCTAATTCAGCAATTGATTCTAACAGAGATCTAGCATTCGCCGGAGACCTCAATAGGTAGGTTGTCTCTTGCATCGCTTCATAATCTTCCAAAGATATCATGACAACAGGACGCTCACTTTTACGAGTAATGATGACAGGTGAGTGATCGTCACATACTTTTTCCATTGTTTTCGCTAGATTTGCTCGGGCAGCGGTGTAGCTCATAGCATCCATTATCTTATCCTGTACGTAATTCTGTACCAATCATTTTAGGTAAAGGTTAAAATTAAATCAACAGAGACTCTGTCTAGTTTAGTTTTCGGTTGGCAGAGCCTATCAGC
The DNA here is from genome assembly GCF_000153025.1 of Marinomonas sp. MED121. Taxonomy (GTDB): domain Bacteria; phylum Pseudomonadota; class Gammaproteobacteria; order Pseudomonadales; family Marinomonadaceae; genus Marinomonas. Next base: position 414,999 of record NZ_CH672431.1, on the reverse strand, counting down.
CTAGTTATTATGCCTTTTTCGTTTTTTGAGAATCATTCCCAGTTTCTCTTTATTTATCATGCTTCATGATCACAAGGATTTTGCTTTGCCCGACTCTTCACATCTCTCCTCTCAACTTAATGTGTTTTTAAAGACGGTCTTACCGCAAGATGTGTTTGCTTATGCGATGCCGCTTGAGGTTTCTGATGAGTTTAGAGGTGAGTTACTAAAACAAGGCATTGCGCTCAAAGTAGCGGATGGTGCCGTGCTCAAGCGCCAATGTGAGTATTTAGCTGGGCGTTATTGTGCTCAACAGAGCTTGCTAAAAATAGAAGAAAAGGATGCCATTAAGCTAGCAAATAAAGAGGTGGGAACAGGAGAAAGTCGAGAGCCAATCTGGCCTGAAGGCATTATCGGTGCGATTACCCATTCTAACCGTTTTGCCATGGCTATCTTGACTCAAGCCCAAGGCGCTTATCTTGGCATAGGCTTAGATATAGAAGAGGAAATGAGTGAATCTTTGGCGCAAGAGTTATCGGGGCAAATCTTGTCAGAAGCTGAAAACCGACTCAACAAAAGCAATGAGATTTTTGACAATAAAACTATTGTCACTTTGGTTTTTTCGGCTAAGGAGTCGATTTTTAAGGCGATTTTCCCAAGTGTTGGGGAGTATTTTGGTTTTGACGCCTGCGAATTGATAGAGCTCGACCCACTTGAGCAAAGCTTGAGTTTTCGCCTTGTCTCTACTTTAAGTCCTGACTGGCAAGCAGGAAAACGATTAAAAGTTAAATACTTCGCATTACCTTCTTTACCTTTATCTCTAGATAAGAAAGCAAGCGAGCCAGCCCAAGCAAGTTGGCTGACATTGGCTTTTATTGCTTGATTAGTCTTTCTTTTTAAACGCTGAACCAAGTTGTCTAGGGAACCTGCGAATAAGTCCTCCCGCCTCAGCGTGTGGATAAAAGCCGCTAGATTTATGGCGAGGAGCGCAATTTAATAGTTATTCTATTGATAAGCTCTTCAACGTAAAGATAGGGCTTTTAGACCACGCCCTTCGGGTCTTTGAAGAATACCTAAACGGCATTTCAGAAAAAGTAACACCCTGTGTTGTCACTTCTCGAAAGGTACCTACATTACGTCAAAGTAACGCCTTGTGTGATACTTTTTCTGATAAGACTGAGAAGAGGTGACTTAATCGCAGGTTCCCTAGGTTATCGAAACGAGAGTGTTAGAAGGTGGCGATATTCAATTTTTAGTTTAGAAGCGCCTAAAAGCGTATTGGAATTTGTGACAGGTCGCTTTGGTGTGATTAAAGGTCTTGAGCAAGCAGTCTTAAAAAATGGCTAGGAAGGGTGACAGGCTTACTGCGTGCGCGCCACCTTTCCTAGCAAGTGCTGCTCTTTGATGGCAGCTTGGTGTTTTCCCCTTTCTTCTTATGCGTTAAATCTTAAGCTTTAATGCTATTTACCCTAATAGCAGTTTCTCTAGCGTTGTTTTACTTGCGAATAATTAGTCTAAATATAATTCTCTAGCCTCTTGAACGGCATTGATCAAAAGGGGTAAGGCTTCAGAGAGTTCTGTTGGCCTAGCGAGTTTTTCATCTAATTGAGTGCTGGATAGCTGAGGTTTGATAGCAAGAAAAGTATGATACAAGGGTAAGAACTGGGCTTTTAAATGAGTATTATCTGCCTCATCAGAAAATATTGCCTGATCTAAAAACTGCCAATTCCCATTGGCGATAAAAACAAGCAAAAGCTCCATCAACCATGCATCTTCTATCCCCCATTCTGTTTCTATGACAAGGGGCGCGTTAATTTCTTTTTTGGCTCTGTAGTTTAGATAGCTTCTTAATAAGGATTGTGACTCTGGTGCATGTCCTGCGATTAAAGAAGCAAAGCTTGCTTGTAATAACAATAGGGGCTCCGTCTTCTGTCCGCGAATAATCACCAGTTGCATGGATAATTGATAAGCCAGTTTGAGCTCTTTAGCCTGACTTAAATAAAGTGAAATTAGCTTATCTTCAAAGTCAAAACCCTTAGCTTGAGCCAGTTGGCAAATCGCTAGCTTGATTCGATAAGCAAGGTTTGCTTCTAGCTCAGTATTGGCTAAATCAAATAGGCTTAATAAGCCTAAATAGGCTTGCTCGTAGCCTCTACTTGCTGCCGTGAGCAGAAAGCTTAGGCGCTCTCCTGGAAGATGCGTTTTAAAATACTGACTGGCACTTTCACAATAGGCTTGGCCATCAACCTCTTCTTCACCTTGGTGTAAAAATGCATGGTGGAATAAGGCGTCTAATTCAGTATGGCTCACATCTTCATTTGCTGTTAACGCGGCTTGATAGGCGAGAGAATCTAAACGAGAGCGTGTTTTAGCGGCTTCTTGCTGGACCTTGTACTCATCCATAAAGGGAATACCTAAGCTGAAATAACTCAAGGTATTAAGACTATGGGCAATCAAGGTCTGTGTAGAAGGAAGAGAGAAGCGGGTTAAATAACTAATATGAAAGCGTTTATCTGAAATACGATAGAAGTGATTTTTATTTTGACTTGAGACCTTCTCCACCCAGGACTGCTTTTCTAATTGGGTAAGTTGAGCTGAGATGGTCTTACTTGCTAGGTCACACTCTTGTGTCAATTGAGCGACTTTAATTGCTTGCCAGTGACTTCCTAGGGTATGGACAATGAGTTGCTGCTGAGAGGAAAGGTGCTGCATTTTAAAATCATATTGCGCTTGATAGCGACCTAGTACATAACCTAAATACTGATAGCTGGTTTGTACGGAATTATTTAGAAAACCTTGGTAAAAATACTCTAATGTCTGGGCGTTGGCATGACTGAAGCGTCTGATGGCTTCTAATTTATGGGCTGTGAAGTTAAGGCAAATATATTCGCTTGTTTGTATTTTCTTTTCATGATGGCTTTGGCTATTAGGCTTGTCACTTTGTAATAGGGTGTGTTGCAACATGTCCTTGTGCAGCAGACTGATCAATAGCTTGTAGGCTAAGGCTTTGTCTAATGGTGGAATATCAAAGCTAATGAAAGGTTGTGCTAAAACGCTGTCGTTCTGGCAACTGGCAATTAATCGATAATAGGGTTGCTCTACGGTAAGAATGTTTTTGACAAAAAATAAATTGTCAGATTTATCTAATTGTTTTAAAAGGGTATCTAGGTTGTCTATTAAGAGAATGAGCCGGCTGTTAGCGTTTTGAATTTCTTCAATTAAGTTAGGCCAACTAATGTCTGCGCTGGTGTGAAAGTCTTGGGGTAAATCTTTAGCGTGTACCGTCTTTAATTTACTGAGGATACGTAGACAAAGGTCTTTAATGGAGCGAATTCCATATTCATACTCGTTCAGCCTCACGATGAGGGAAGGCTTCTTCTTGGCTTCTGTGTTTGGTGCCTGATCAAGATTGTCAGCTAAGTGTTTGGCGATCTGCTTAATTAATAGACTCTTTCCTGAGCCTTTTTCTCCTCGTATTAGCAGGTGCTCTTGTTCAACTTTTTGTTGTTTCTTGTGCGTGCTTAAATTCGTTAAATAAGCATGTGTCTTGTTATAAATCCTTGAAAATAAAGAAGAATAAAGACTGGTTTTTGACTGTCTGTGTGTGGCTAGTGTCTTCTCTTTATCTTGCTCATTTAATAATGACATGCCTCATCCCTGATCTGGACTTTGAGTACCCAATACAGCTTTCAAGTTTTGCTACAACGCCAAACTTGAAAAGGAATACAGATGAGATAAAGCTAGTTGGCAAAATATTTATTGTCAAAAAATAAACGGAATTTTTGACAATAAATATTTTGTTAGTGGTGTGGATGTACGTTTTATGAGTGGTTTATAGATGTTTAGAGCTTAAAGGCATTAACCAAGGACTTTTGTTTTCCTGCAAGTGTTTCAAGGTCTTGGCTACGTTGATTGTTGGTTTTAGAAGATTGGGCAATATCATCTGCTACCGTCACTATGCGACTAATGTTCTCATTCAGAGAATCGACTTGGGTGTTTTGAGTCAGTACGGCTTCTCGAATGGATTGGTTCGATTCATTTACTGCGTCAATCGCTTGGCTGAGCTCGCCATAAGAGGCATCAATTTGTTCGGCAATGCTGACCATGGACTCTGTTTCTGATTGGCTGGTGGCCATGGCTTTAAGTACCTGGTCGGCACTGAGTCTAAGTTGTTCAACAATATTCTCAATATCATGGGTCGCATTCTGTGTACTACTGGCCAGTGTTCTAACTTCATCGGCGACGACCGCAAAGCCTCGACCATGCTCTCCTGCTCGAGCTGCTTCGATTGATGCGTTGAGAGCGAGTAGGTTTGTTTGTGAGGTAATGTCTTGGATGCTGCTAACAATGGCACCAATGCCTGCAATTTCTTTAACGAGAGAATCAATGGATTGATTGGCAATGCCCATTTCAATCCCCATCTTATCGGCTGAAGCTTTATTCTGATTGATGCTGCGGCTGTTTTCTTGGGCGAGTTGATAGAGGTTTTGCACCTCTTGATTTGAGGTCTGAGTATGACTCGCTACCTGAGTTGCACTGTTATGAAGTTGCTCAATAGAGGTTTTCATATCATTGGTTTCTTGGTGCTGATAGGTAATTTGTTTGTCTGTTTTCTCATTACTTGAGCAGGTCTGTTGGCTCACACCTGCAACTTGCTCTGAAACATTGGCTAGCTGTTGAATAATATCAATAAGCTTATTGCGTAAGGTGTTAATCTGGTTAGCAATTTGGCCAAACTCATCGGCCTTATTTAAGCTAATGCTGGTGGTCAGATCACCCTGTGTCATTTTAGACAGGTTTTTCATTATCAAGGATAAAGGGCGTCTAATACTGTTAACCGTTGAGTAACCAATAAAGAGGGCAACACTAAAGGATATAAAGAGAAACACGGCTTGTATCTGGCTGTATTCCTGATTGCTGCTGACGGTGGATTCGTAGGTGTGTTGAGATAATGCTGAAATGGCTTGGCTTAATTTAGAAAAATGGGAGTCAGCTAGGTTTACTTCTTCGGCTAAGGATTTTTGCAAACTCACGCTGCGGTTTTGCTGAGCAACAACAGGGGCTAATTTGGCATACACACCTTCTTCTGCAGTTAATGTTAACGCCATAAAATCAATGTAAAACTGCATCCTGTCTAAAATGATGCCGCCAAAGCTGCCAAGCTCTTCAACGGTTTTTAGCATGGCGGCATATCTATCTGTTTGAAGGGCGAGAATACGTTCGTGCTCGAATTGATCTTTAATGGCTAAAGAGAGATTAATATCACCAACAAATTCCTTATTGATTTGATCCATAAATTGGAAACTATAACGATCTGATAACGCGTCATCAGGGCTTAGATCTAGCGTTAACTCTTCCACATCGGAATTATAAAACTCCCACTCTTCTTTGAAATTTTCTAAAGCGCTAACTAGGGCTGCTCCTTGGCTGCTTTTAAGGTTGTTGTCTGTTTGTAGAGCAAGGCCCAAAGTGAAAGTTTGCTCGCTGGCAGGTAGTGCTTGGGCAAGTTGTCGAGCCAGTTCTGGGTAATCAATAAGCTGCTTTTCTAGCTGAGATTTGGTGCTCCCAAAATGTGTCTGTATTTGCTCAAATTCGGTTTGAATTGCCTCTCTTTGCTCAGCTTCTGTCGTAGAAAGGTGTTGCATAGTGAGCTTATTTGCTTGTAATAGCTGTTTAGACAACTGATTAATATTGTTACTAATGGGTACTAATGTATCGATTTGGAATGCCTGTTGAGATAGGAGGCTGGCTTGGCTCATAAAGCCAGCAAGCGCTTGAGATAGCATGAGTATTAATAAAGCAGCAAAGCCAATAATGGTTTTTTGGACAACAGTCACTCTCATCTTAGGACCTACCTATCGACAATTAGAAGTAAAAACGTTGATTAACGAATATGAGTTATAAGGGATAAAAAAAGGCGCAATCCAGAGAATTACGCCTTCTTAGTTAACTGCGACTAGGCACTGGCCTGTCGAGAATAGATTGGCCTTTCTCATTGAATAAGTAGCACTGGGAGAGTTGAGCACCGACATCTATTAGGTCGCCGTGGCGGCTCAAGTTATTGCCTGACACTTCAAGGGTTAAGCTTTTGCCTTGGTAGCTGGCATATAGGAAGCTCACACCACCTAGATGCTCTGCTACATCGACAGAAACTTGAATTTTAAAGCACGCGTTTTCGTCATGGGCAATGAGATGTTCAGGTCGGACACCGACCTTAACATTGTCACCTACGCGACAAGTATTCGCGATAGCAGGTAAGGTAATGTTTTGATCGCCAATACTCACTGTGAGGTCTTGTGCATTGACTGAGCTTACTTTTGCTTCTAAGAAGTTCATTTTAGGTGAGCCAATAAAGCCTGCGACAAACTCATTCACTGGGTTGTGGTAAAGGGCCATAGGCGAGCCTACTTGCTCAACATTACCATCTTTAAGCACGACAATTTTGTCGGCCAGGGTCATGGCTTCAACTTGGTCGTGGGTAACATAGACCATGGTTGCGCTAAGTTGTTGGTGTAACTTAGCAATTTGAATACGCATGTCGACACGTAATTCAGCATCAAGGTTAGAAAGTGGCTCATCAAACAAGAAAACTTTTGGCTCACGAACAATGGCACGACCAATGGCCACCCTTTGTCTTTGACCGCCCGAAAGTTGTTTCGGTTTACGGTCTAGCATGGCGTTTAGCTGCAAGATGTTGGCAGCATGGCTCACCCTTTCTTTTATTAGGGCAGGGTCAGCACCATTCATACGAAGGCCAAAACTCATATTTTCTTCAACAGTCATATGAGGGTATAGGGCATAGGATTGGAAAACCATGGCAACACCGCGATCTGCAGGAGCGACTTGGTTCATATTGATATCATCGATGAGTAGGTCTCCGTCGGTAATATCTTCAAGTCCTGCAATAAGCCTTAAAAGTGTTGATTTACCACAGCCTGAAGGCCCAACAAAAACAACAAATTCGCCGTCTTGTAAGTCCAGATCAACACCGTGTATGGTTTCAACTTCATTAAAACGCTTGATGACATTTTTTAATTTTATGGTTGCCATTTTCTGTTAAACCCTAATTGTTTGCATGATTAAAGCGTGACGCCTTTAGCTCAACATCACGCGGAGGCCATGGCCCCCATACGTTTGGATACTTCTTGGCAGGCTTCTTTTATGCGTTTTTGAAATAATTCAAAACGCTCATCATCTACCCTAAAAACAGGAGCTGTGATACTTAGCGCTGCAATCGGTTCGTTGCGATAATTAAAAATCACAGAAGCCGCACATTGGATGCCTTCTTCGTGTTCTTGCATATCGAGAGACACGCCAGTTTGGCGAATCTTTTCTAATTCATTTCTGAGTTTCTCTTCGGTATCAAGAGTGGTTTCAGTGTGTTTAATAAAGCTTTGTTTGCTGATCGCATCAGCCAGCTCTTCTTCTGCAAGGTAGGCAATCATGGCCTTGCCTACACCCGTGCAATAAGCAGGGCCTTTTTTACCAACTGCCGAGAATAAGCGTAGGCTTTTTTGGCTTTCCATCTTATCGATATAGATCACTTCGCCTCTGTCTAGTACCGCAAGGTGAATGGTTTCGCCGGTTTCTTGCCAAAGGGCTTTCATTTGGTCTGCAGCAAGATCACGAATATCCATGCTAGACCAGGCTTTATGGGCAAGCTCAAGTAGGCCATAACCTGGATGATAAAGTTGAGAGTGATCTTCAAGGCGAACTAGGCCTTCATCAACTAAGGTATTGAGTATGCGATGAGCCGTTGCCTTGGGTAATTCAGAGCGTTCAACTAGGTCTGCAAAGCGCATTGGATCTTGAGCACAACACACTTCTTTTAAAACCATAAGGGCCTTGCTAAGTGATGAACCGCCTGATTTAGCGTCGTTCTCAGCCATTCTTTTCTCCTTAAATTTAGGTTTATGAAAGTGGTGCTTAGTATCTACTCTTGTGCTGAATATGACTAGCGAACCGAATTAATAAAAGTGACATATTTTAGTAAATTATAAAAAATGAAACTCCATTCCATTATTTGCACGAAACTTTAGAATGTCAAGGTTGTAGGGGGAATTTTAAAACTTGCAAAAATTGAAACTATGTTCCATTATTTGATTTGAAGTGATGTCAGACGTCTTTTAATGGCATCAAATAATGATAAAAATAAGAGGTGATTTCTTCATGCAGAAGCTCCACAGCAGACAGCAGCAATGGATGCCTGTGCTATTTTTAGCACCCGCACTCATAATGTTTGTGGTTTATGTGATTTTGCCCATCAGTCAAAGCGTATTATTAAGCTTTTATGAATGGGACGGTTTGGGTGATAAGACCTTTGTTGGTTTAGATAACTATTTTGAATTGTTCGAAGATGAACAGTTCTGGTTAGCTTTAAAAAACAACATCTATTGGATGGTGTTTTACATGTTAGCACCGCCTTTGGGGCTTGCCGTAGCCTTATTTTTGAACCAGAAAGTCTTAGGCATTCGACTGGTTAAATCCCTCTTTTTCTTCCCTTTTGTTATCTCTCAAGTGGTTGTTGGTCTTGTTTTCGCTTGGTTCTACGACCCAAGTTATGGCCTGTTCAATATCGCCCTTACGAGTCTAGGTTTTGAGCCTATTGCCGTGTTATCTGATGAGAACTGGGTAACCTTCGGCATTATCGCAGCGGGTCTTTGGCCGCAAATCGCTTACTGCATGATTCTTTATCTCACAGGCTTAAATAACCTCAGCCCTGATCAGCTAGAAGCCGCTCGTCTTGATGGCGCGCACGGTTGGAAAATGCTTTGGCACGTTATCTTGCCTCAGTTAAAACCCGCGTCTTTTATCGCAATCGTTGTCACTGTGATTGGTGCTTTGCGTAGTTTCGACTTGGTGGCAACCATGACGGCAGGTGGACCATTTGGTACCTCGAATGTACTTGCCTATTTCATGTATGAGCAATCTATTTTCAATTATCGCGTCGGTTACGGTGCTGCTATTGCAACTGTCTTGTTCCTAATTATGGATGTTTATATTGCCTACTTCCTATGGCGCATGCTGAAGAGTGAGAAAGCCTAATGTTTCCAACTCCAATAGAAAAATTATCAAAATCGGTCAATATCAGCTATCGCGTAGCGATTTGGATTGCCCTTATTCTGTGGCTGTTACCTTTAATTGCAGTAATGATGACATCAGCTCGCTCTGTTGCTGATATTAATATGGGTAACTACTGGGGCATTCCCGAGCAGTGGATGATTCTTGAGAACTACACTAAAGTTTTCACCTCAACCCCCATGGCCCGCTACCTTTTTAACTCCATCATGATTACTGTGCCTGCCGTTATTGGTGCCGTTGCTATCTCAACCTTGGCGGGTTATGCCTTAGCTAAGTTTAAGTTTCGTGGCAATGTGCTTTTGTTCGCGACCTTTATTGGCGGTAACTTTGTACCTTTTCAAATTCTGATGATTCCTGTACGTGACCTGACTATCTCTATGGGTCTGTACGATACGGCAACAGGTTTGATCTTATTCCATGTGGCTTTCCAAGCGGGTTTTTGTACCCTCTTTATGCGTAACTTTATTGTTGGTTTACCTGATGAACTGATAGAAGCGGCGCGTGTGGAAGGGGTGAGCGAATGGAAGATTTTCTGGCATGTGGTGTTACCGCTAGTACGTCCTGCTATTGCCGCCTTGTCTGTGCTCATCTTTACCTTTATTTGGAATGATTATTTCTGGGCGTTAGTGCTAGTACAGAGTGATGAAGTGCGACCAGTAACCGCCGGTATTAGTGCCTTGATGGGACAATGGTTAGCCTCTTGGCAGCTGATTTCAGCAGGCTCAATAGTCGCGGCATTACCGCCTGTTATTCTTTTCTTCGCTATGCAAAAACACTTTATCGCAGGCCTGACACTCGGCGCGACTAAGGGTTAATGCTATGACAAATACACAAACAAATTTGCCGTCTGATTTTCTTCGACAAGATGTGGCGGATAAAACCTTAGTGCTTTATTGCCCTAAGGTGGGTGCGCCTGAGCTGGTCTATTTTGCAACAAACTTGCCGCTTGATACTGATCTTGCTGCGTTAAGATTGAGCCAGCAAAGCAGTATTCCACAGGCTATGTTGGATGAACCTGCGCCTTTGTCTTTATTGCCAGAAGCGGGCAAGGGCTGGCAAGGCTCTCCTGCTATGGAGATTGCAGCGAGTGACAGACCAACTTGGGCTCCTCGTTGGTCTTTAGATAAAGTATTAAGCTGTGATGTGGGTTATCAGCTTTTCTTGTCTGACAATATTGCTCAATTAAGTGTCTGCCTAAGTTTAGGCTTAACTCAAGAAGGTATGTTTAAACAAAGCCTGAGAGTGACTAATTTAGGTGAAGGTGAGCTGGACGTGCAGCGTCTGGCTTTGACCATGCCGGTTCCCGCTCACTTTACCAAGCGTATGAGCTTTTATGGCCGCTGGTGTCAGGAGTTTCAGCAACAGATTTCGCCATGGTTTGATACCTGGGTACAGGAAAACCGTGCGGGGCGTAATTCTCACGCAAACTTTCCTTCGCTGATAGTCGGAGAGGAGTTTTTCTCTGAGCTTTCAGGGGATGTTTATGGCTTGCACCTTGCTATAAGTGGTAATCACAGATTAAAAGCGGATTACACCTTGGAAGGCCATAGATATGTGCAGGCAGAAGCTCTCTATCTAGCGGGTGAAATTAAGCTTAAAAAAGGCGAGTCTATCTCGACGCCAGACCTTTTGGTTAGTAACAGTGATGCTGGCTTAAATCAAATGAGTCAGGCCTTTCATCAACATGCTCGTAGCATTCTAAAGCTTGAAAAGCCAAGGCCTGTTCACCTAAATACTTGGGAAGCTTTTTACTTTGACCATGATATGACACAGCTAAAAGCTTTGGCTGATGCGGCGGCTGAGGTTGGGGTAGAGCGCTATATTCTAGATGATGGTTGGTTTAAAGGTCGTAATGGCGAAAGGGCTGCCCTAGGTGATTGGTATGTAGATGAAGCGAAATATCCGCAAGGGTTAACGCCTCTCATTGAGCATGTGAACAAGCTAGGAATGGAGTTTGGTCTTTGGTTTGAGCCAGAAATGCTGAACCCAGATTCAGACCTATATCGAGCACATCCGGACTGGGCTCTGCAATTAAGTGACTACGCCAATGTCATGGGCCGTTATCAAATGGTTTTGGATCTTGCTAACCCTGAGGCTTACCAATATATTCGTGAAAGACTTTTCAGCTTACTAGGCGATCATAATATTGCCTATGTGAAGTGGGATATGAACCGTGATTATAGTCAAGCGGGAACAGACCTTGCGCCCAAAGCTCATGCTCAAGTGCAGGCTCTATATCGTTTATTTGGCGAGCTAAATGAGGCTTTTCCACAGGTTGAGTTTGAGTCTTGCTCCTCAGGTGGTGCTCGGGTTGATTTTGGTATCTTGGCTTACTGTAAGCGCTTTTGGGCATCAGACTGTAATGATGCTTTAGAGAGACAATCTATTCAGCGTGGTTTTAGTTATTTCTTCCCACCAGAAGTCATGGGGTCCCATATTGGACCTGATAAGAGTCACACAACCAGCCGTATTCATGATGTTAATTTTAGAGCAGGCACCGCCATGCTTGGCCATTTGGGTATTGAGTGGAACCTGTTAGAAGCCAACTCAGAACAGAAGGCGAATATTGCCAGTTGGATAGGCCATTATAAGTCGAACCGTGACTTGCTGCATAAGGGCAACAATTGGCGTTTACCCAGTGCTGATGGTTGTGCTCAAGCAAGCTGGGCCTTGAATGATGCTGCGACTCAAGGTGTGCTGGTGTATTGCCAAATGACCATGCCGAAACAAGCGCAACCTTTACCGCTTAAGTTGCCTAATTTAATCCCTACCCAAAATTATAGGGTCAAGGTGCTAGAGCATAGTCCTATCCCTAATCATTTAATGAAAGCTATGCCAGCTTGGTGGGGGCAAGACCTGATTCTCAATGGCGCCAGCTTAACCAAGCTAGGCCTGCAATTACCCATTTTAGACCCAGAATCTCTGCTATTGCTGGCAATAGAAGCATGCTGAGTACGCTGCTTTAAGTATTCACGAGGAAAGATCAAATGACTGATAACAAGAAGCCATCCACGCCAGAAGAGTTAAATCTGGTTAACCTTGATGATGAGAAACCTAGCTCAGGTAAAGCATTAAGAAGTCAGCAATGGTATGGCAAGTTAGATAAAGATGGCTTTATTCACCGTAGTTGGATGAAGAATCAAGGTTTACCTGATCATAGTTTTGACGGCAGACCGATTATCGGTATCTGTAACTCTTGGAGCGAGCTTACGCCTTGTAATGCCCATTTGCGAGAGCTGGCTGAATATGTAAAGCGAGGTGTATGGGAAGCAGGTGGTGTGCCACTTGAGTTCCCTGTGATGTCTTTGGGTGAAACTCAAATGAAACCAACCGCCATGTTATTCCGTAACTTGATGAGCATGGATGTGGAAGAGTCCATGCGAGCTTACGGTATTGATGGTGTGGTGCTATTAGGTGGTTGTGACAAGACAACGCCGGCACAACTGATGGGTGCCTGCTCGGTCGACTTACCTACCATCATAGTGTCTTCTGGCCCTATGCTAAATGGTAAGTATCGTGGCCAAGATGTTGGCTCTGGTACCGATGTTTGGAAATTCAGTGAAGCAGTGCGTGGCGGACACATGAGCTTGGACGAGTTTATGCGTGCTGAGTCTGGAATGTCCCGTTCTCGCGGTACTTGTATGACCATGGGGACAGCTTCGACCATGTCTTGTTTGGTTGAAGCCTTGGGCATGTCTTTGCCAGAAAACGGCACCTTGCCAGCGGTGGATGCAAGGCGACAAGCGCTTTCTCATCTTACCGGTCGACGTATTGTTGAGATGGTAAAAGAAGACCTAAAACCGTCTGATATTTTGACCAAGTCTGCGTTTGAAAATGCGATCCGAGCCAATGCCGCTGTGGGTGGTTCAACCAATGCTGTGATGCATTTATTAGCCATTGCTGGTCGTGTTGGTGTGGATTTAAGCCTAGATGATTGGGACAGAATAGGGGCTGAAATTCCTTGTCTTGTTGATCTAATGCCATCGGGTAAATATCTCATGGAAGATTTCCATTATGCCGGCGGCTTCCCTGCTTTGATCGAACGAATGCGTCATCTATTTGATATGGATGCTAAGAGTGTCACAGGTGTGAGCTTGGGTGAATCTATGCAAGGGGCTGAGTGCTTCAATGACGATGTGATTAGAACCTTAGATAACCCATTGCGAGAAAAAGCAGGTATTGCTGTGTTACGCGGTAACTTGTCACCATTGGGTGCCATTATCAAACCCAGTGCTGCTACACCAGCTTTGTTACAGCACAAGGGTAAAGCCGTGGTGTTTGAAAATATTGAAGACTATAAAGCCCGCATTGATGACCCTGAGTTAGACATAGATGCGAACTCAATCATGGTGCTTAAAGGCTGCGGTCCTAAGGGCTATCCGGGTATGCCAGAAGTGGGCAACATGGCATTACCAAGCAAGCTATTAGAGCAAGGTGTGACTGATATGGTACGTATCAGTGATGCCCGTATGAGCGGAACGGCATTTGGTACTGTGGTGTTACATGTTGCACCAGAATCAACTATTGGCGGTCCATTAGCCTTAGTCGAAAACGGTGACGAAATCTCCTTAGATGTGTCGGGGCGCAGTCTACATTTGCATATCTCAGATGAAGAAATGCAAGCCCGTAAAGCCAAATGGCAACCGGAAGAAAGTGAATATCATAGGGGTTACGCCAAACTGTACATCGATCACGTATTGCAGGCTGATCAAGGGGCTGATCTTGATTTCTTGGTAGGTAAAAGCGGTTCTGTTGTTAAAAGGGAGTCTCACTAATGTCCCAAGCTCAAATAGAAAACTTAACCAACTACCCTAGTTTAAATGCACGTCATGTCTTAGTGACAGGTGGCGCATCTGGCATAGGGGAAGCCTTAGTAAAAGCCTTGGCACAACAAGGCTGTGCCGTGAGCTTTTTTGATATTGATGAAGAGGCGGGTGAGCAACTTGCTCAAAACCTTAACTCCCATGGTATGAAAGCTCATTTTGAATTGGTGGATCTTACTGATATTGAGATGCTAAAAGACAAGATTCAAGCAAGGCTTGAAGCTTGGGGAGCAATTCGCGCCTTAGTCAATAATGCGGCTAATGATCATAGACATACGTTAGCAGAGCTAAGTTCGGATGAATTCGATCAGTGTATGGCGGTGAACCTAAAGCACCATTTCTTTGCTGCGCAAAAAGTCGCACCACTTATGGCAGAAGCGGGTGGTGGCAGCATTATTAATATGAGTTCTAACTCTTGGATGTTGGGCCTAAGTGGTTATCCAGGTTATGTCACCGCAAAAGCCGGCATTAGTGGACTGACCAAGGCCTTAGCGCGAGAGTTAGGGCCGACTAAAGTGCGAGTGAATACCGTGCTACCTGGTTGGGTCATGACAGAGAAACAAAAAGCGCTTTGGCTGACGCCAGAGGCAGAAGTTGAGTTAATGCAGCAACAAGCATTACAAGAAAAGATTCAACCTGAAGATGTGGCGGATCTCGTACTCTTCTTGGCTGCAGACGATAGTCGCATGATTACTGGGCAAAGCCTGGTGGTAGATGGTGGCCGTTTATGAGTAAAGCGTCTCAAGAGTCAGCGCGAGAGCAGGATTATCTCTGCATAGCTGTTGATTGGGGAACGTCAAATCTGCGTGCTTATTTGCTTGATCAAGAGGGTAACTCGCTTGATCAAAGGGAAAGTAATAAGGGCATTTTAAATGTTGTACCGGGCCAGTTTGAAACCGTGCTGACTAATTTAGTGGGCGATTGGCTACAGCAAGGCTTGCCTATTTTAATGGCAGGTATGGTTGGCAGTCGCACTGGTTGGCAAGAAGTGGACTATCAAACTTGCCCGCTTAGCCTAGATAGCTTGGGTGAAAAACTGCATTGGTTAGAGACGAATCTAGAATGTCCTGTGGCCATCGTGCCTGGCCTACAAGGGCGTGGCATCAGTGGCTGTAATGACATTATGCGCGGAGAAGAAACTCAGTTATTAGGTGTACTGGATTGGTTGCAAAGCCAGCAATCTGATGAAGATGTCTTGTGCTGCATGCCAGGTACTCACTGTAAGTGGGTACGTATTGAACAAGGTCACATTAAGCAATTCTCTACTACTTTTTCAGGCGAGTTATTTGCCAATATTAATCGTGACTCTAGCTTAGTGAGAGGTTTACCTAGCGCTGATGAATTAGACGTAGATGCCTTTAAATTAGGCTTGGCGACCAGCCAGCAGCAGGGTGGACTGTTGCACCATTTATTTAGTGTGCGCAGTAATTACATCAGTAATGAACTTAGTCCAGAACAGGTACGAGACTATCTGTCTGGCGTTGTCATAGGTCATGATGTGATGGATATGTTAAAGGCTATTTCTGTTCAGGTTTCAACAGAAGAAAAGGCTGAAAAAGTCCATCTCATTGGTAGTCGCGGTCTGTGTGATCGATATGGCATTGCCTTGACGTCTATGGGTGTAGAGCATCTCTTTATTGAGGCTGGAGAGGCCAGTATACGTGGTCTTAAGCGCTTAGCTGAACAAAATCAATCTCGTTTTCAGACCTTTAATCAAGCACAGAGTGCAGTAACAGGGGAGTGTACAAAATGAATGACTTTTCAACCTTAATGGCTCAATTACCTATGGTTGCAATTTTGAGGGGAATTAAACCTGAAGAAGTGTTAGATCATGCAGAGGCATTAATTGAAGCAGGTTTTAGTATTTTAGAAGTCCCCCTTAACTCTCCTGAACCTTTTAAAAGTATTGAAATGCTACAACAAAAATATGGTGATAAAGCTTTGATTGGCGCGGGTACTGTGATGCGTAAAGATCAAGTTGATAAGCTGGTCGAAATCGGTGCGGGACTGATGGTGTGCCCTCATACAGATGTTGAACTGATTCGAGCGGCAAAAGCGGCGGGCTTATATGCTTTCCCTGGTTTCTTTACTGCTAGCGAAGCCTTTGCGGCCATGGAAGCGGGAGCCGATGCGATCAAGCTTTTCCCTGCAGAGGCGATGACGTCACCGAAAGTGATTTCTGCCTTATGTGCGGTTGTTCCAAAAAGTATGCGTATTTGTCCTGTCGGTGGCGTGACACCTGACAATATGAGCTCATACATTGATGCGGGGGCTCAGGGGTTTGGCTTAGGTTCAGCGCTTTATAAAGCCGGTCAAAATGTAGAAGTAACCGCTAAGAATGCAAAAGCCTTTGTCACAGGCTGGAAGGCGATTTCAGAGGCAGCAAACTAATGTTATCCATGGCCTCGGTGAGCATTAAACAACACCAACTATCCGAAGGCCCTTTTTGGTGTAACAGAAGCAATGCCTTATATTGGGTCGATATTCCAGGGCAAGAAGTGTGGTGTTGGCATCAAGCAAGCGGACTGAGAAAAAGCTGGCGCTTTGATAAAAAAGTCTCAGCAGTATTTACCACTCAAAGTTATCGTTTATTACTTTGTCTAGCTGACGGCGTCGCTTACTTTGACCCTGAATCAGAAGCCTTAGAGTATCTCTGCAAGCTTGATGAAGATAGGCCTAACAATCGTCTTAATGATGCAAAATGCGATCAAGACGGTGTGCTTTATGTTGGCTCTATGGATGATGATGAAACACTAAAAACGGGCCGTCTTTGGCAGGTTGATCAAACGGGTCAAGCGACTTGTTTATTGGATGATATTGGCATTTCCAATACCCTCGCTTGGGATTACTCTCGCGATCGCTTCTATTTTGCTGATTCAATGAAAGGGGAAATTCATGCTTTCCCTTGGTCTAACTTTCGAGATGTGAGACGTGACGCTGCTTTTGTCAAAACCCCTGAAGGCTTTGGCCCTGACGGCTCTTGTTTAGATAATGATGGCAATCTGTGGAATGCCATGTGGGGTGCTGGAAAAGTGGTGTGTTATTCCCCAGAAGGGGCGACAAAGCATGTTATTGATCTGCCTTTTAAGTGCCCAACAAGTTGTGCCTTTGGCGGAGAGAAGGGTGATATTTTATTTGTCACTTCTGCCAGTGTAGGCGAGACAAACCCTGCGAATAAACCCTTTGCTGGGCAAGTCATCGCCATTAACTTGTTTAAAACCTTAGGCATAAACGTGAGTGGCGCCCCAAGCCAAGCGTTTGCTGGAGCATAAAGTATGAAGTTAGGTGTTTGTTATTATCCTGAGCATTGGCCTAAGTCTCGTTGGCAGGCTGACGTTAAAGCCATGGTTGAGATAGGCATTGAGTATGTGCGCATAGGTGAATTTAGTTGGAGTCGCCTTGAAGGGGTTGAAGGTGAATATACTTGGGGTTGGCTAGATGATGCCTTGGAAGTCTTGGCTAATGCTGGGCTTAAAGTGATTTTAGGGACACCAACAGCCACACCGCCTAAGTGGCTGGTGGATAAGCACCCTAGTATGCTGGCCCGAGATGAAGCAGGCCAAATAAGAGGCTTTGGTTCTCGTCGTCATTATAGCTTTGCTAGCCTTGATTACCGTGAAGAATGTCGTCGAATTGTCACGGATATGGCTAAGCGTTACGGTGCTCATGATGCGATTGTCGCTTGGCAAACGGATAATGAATACGGTTGTCACGATACTATTTTAAGTTATGCGGAAGTGGATCTTGCGGCCTTTAAAGTTTGGTTAGCAGAGAAATATTCAAATATTGAAGCCCTCAATCAGGCTTGGGGTAATGTTTTCTGGAGTATGGAATACGCAAGTTTTGACGAGATTGAGCTGCCTAACCTGACAGTTACCGAGGCCAACCCTGCCCATCGACTCGACTTTCATCGCTGTTGCTCTGATCAGGTTGTTGCTTATAACAAGCTACAAGCAGATATCTTGCGCGAGTATTCACCTGGACGAGACCTTGTGCATAACTATATGGGCTTCTTCACTGCGTTTGACCATCACAAGGTGGGGCAAGATCTAGATGTCGCAAGTTGGGACACTTATCCTCTTGGCTTTCTTGATCAAGAAGCGATTTACCAAGATGAAGAAAAACAAACCTATTTACGAACAGGTCATCCTGACTTTGGTGCTTTCCATCACGATTTATACCGTGGCTGTGGTAAAGGACGCCTTTGGATTATGGAGCAACAGCCGGGGCCCGTTAATTGGGCGCCACATAACCCGTCACCTGCCGATGGCGCGGTAAGGCTTTGGACTTGGGAAGCCTTTTCCCATGGGGCTGAATTAGTCTCTTATTTCCGTTGGCGACAAGCCCCATTTGCTCAAGAGCAAATGCACTCAGGTTTGTTAAGACCTGATGCTAGCAAGGCCGAAGCCGCTTTCGAAGCACAACAAGTGTCTGATGAAGTGAACCAGTTAAGTCAACAATTGGGCCTAGATAAGGATGAGCTAGAAGCTTTACCGAGTGCTGGCAGTGTCGCACTGATGTTTGATTACGATGCCTGTTGGGCATTGGATATACAGCCACAGTCTCAGGCGTACCGTTACTTGTTCTGGTGTTACCGTGTTTATGAATCCTTAAGAGAGCTTGGTTTAAGTATCGATATTATCTCACCTAAGAGTGATCTCAGTGCTTATAAAATGTTGGTGTTACCAGCGCAAGTCGTAATTGATGACACTCTGCAGCAAGCATTAGATAAATTTGAAGGTGTCTTACTGGCTGGGCCGCGCTCTGGTAGTAAAACCTCTGATTATCAGATCCCTGATGAATTAGCGCCAGGTAAGCTGCAAGCATTAATGCCGCTTCAAGTTGAGCGTGTTGATGCCTTACCAGAGCATACTCAGCCTTTGGTTAATGGTGCTTGGGGAGAAGGCCAGCTAAAGCATTGGCGAGAGCAGATAAATACTGAGTTAGCGGTTCATTTAGAAGATGAACAAGGTAAGCCTGTTCTAGTGGGTGAGGATAAGCGTTTTTATCTTGCTGCTTGCTTAGACAAACCTCTGTTAAAAGCCTGTTTTGAAAAGCTTGCTTTGCTTGCTGACATTCCAAGTTTTTATCTGCCTAAAGGTGTCAGGGTTCGCCATAGAGGTAAGCTGATATTTGTTTTTAACTACGGACAAAATTCAGCGAACTATACACCTCCAGCTGCAACTTGTTTGATTGGCCAAGCTCAGATTGCACCAGCAGGTGTCAGTATCTGGCTGAAATCTTAAAAATGTACAAAAAATAAACTGAAACTAGGTTTCATTTATTGACGAAACCAAAGAATTGCTTAATACTGAAACTGTGTTCCGTTTTATAAAAATAAAAGTGAGGATCTACTCAACATGAAAACCATTAAGTCTTTAATCGCTGGTACAGCTATGGCAGCTGCCGCTTGGTCAGTACAAGCAGGCACGCTTGTAATTAACTCAGACCAAGCAGACCCGGCTCCTAAAAAAGCTTTTGCTGAAATCGTTGAAAAATTTACCGCTGAAAACCCTGATGTCGAAATTAAGTACAACCTATACGACAAAGAAGGTTATAAAACGGCAATACGAAACTGGTTAGCAACATCACCACCGGATCTAGTTTTCTGGTATGCGGGTAACCGTATGAAGACCTTTGTTGAACGTGGTATGTTCGAAGATGTGAGCGATATTTGGGATAGTGAAGATCTTCATTCAAGCATGAGCACAGCCGAAGCTGCCATGACAATTGATGATAAACAGTGGGGTATTCCATACACTTATTACCAATGGGGTGTTTACTATCGTAAAGACATCTTTGAAGCGCGCGGTCTAAGTGAACCAAAAACTTGGGATGAGTTTTTAGCCGTATCTGCCGCATTGAAAGCAGATAAGATTGCGCCGATTGCGATCGGTACAAAATACCTTTGGACAGCTGCGGGTTGGTTCGATTACCTGAACTTGCGTACCAACGGATTGCAATTTCACATTGATCTAATGGATGGCAAAATCCCTTACACAGACGAGCGTGTACGTAAAACTTTCGAGAACTGGAAACAGTTGGTTGAGCCAGGTTACTTCTTAGAAAACCATGCATCATACTCTTGGCAAGAAGCGCAGCCATTTATGTATAACGGTGATGCCGCTATGTACTTAATTGGTAACTTCATTACGCCTAACTTCCCGAAAGAGTTGGATGGCAAAATGGGATTCTTCCAGTTCCCACAAATCGATCCAAGTGTACCTATGGCAGAAGATGCGCCAATGGATACAATACACATTCCTAGTAAGGCGAAAAACAAAGAAGATGCTCGTAAGTTCTTGAAATTTATGGCGCGTGCTGACAACCAAACTTTGGTTAATGCGGCTTTGTTACAGATTCCACCGCATAAAGATGCACAAGCTGTTGATAACTACTTCCTGAATAAAGGGGTAAACATGTTGTCAAATGCAGCGGGTACTGCTCAGTTTTATGATAGAGATACCGCACCAAGTATGGCGAAAGAAGGCATGAAAGGTTTTCAAGAGTTTATGGTAAAACCAGAACGATTGGATGCAATTCTTAAACGTCTTGAGAAAGTGCGTAAAAGGACTTTTAAAGTTAAATAAATAACTTTATTACTGATTAAAAAGCAGTGCTCTTAGTAGGGCGCTGCTTTTTTCGTTTTAGCTTATTGATCTTAAGTGGTATTTTAAATATTAATTAGTAATGAAAAAGAAGATTTTTTGTCAGATTACGCGATTTATACAAAATAAGCATAGTTGAATCAGCTATTTTGATAAATACTTAGAGTCTGCATAAATGTAAGGTTAAGGTTATGAAAAAGCGTGTGATATTGACTGCCTCGCTTATTTTATCAAGTGTATTTCTTCCACTAAAAAGTTTAGCTGCGACGCTGGTTTTTTCTTCGAATCTCCCTGACATCTTGATTAGTGCTGACCAACCAAACTTGAGTCGCTTATCTGGTTTTGTTAACCAGCTTAAGAAAGAGCATAAAGATAGTGTGTTATTTATACATGGAGGTGATAGCTTGTTCCCTAATGCCTTATCTAACTATGATTCTGGGGCGCATATGATTGATGTGTTAAATCACATGCATGTTGATTTGTTTGCGGTTAACCAGAGAGAGTTTGCTAATGGTGTTGATCAGTTAACGCTACGTTCTAATGAAGCCAGTTTTCCTATGGTTTTATCTAATTTCAAAGATAGTCGTACCCATGAATTAGTTGAAGGTTTATTGCCTAGTTATCAGCTTATGGTCGAGGGAATAAATTTTGGCTTTATCGTTATCTTAGATGAGTCTATTAATAGAACCTACCTTCAAGGAGAGGTGGAAGTTGAAGGGGTTGCCTTATCTGTACAAAAATTAGCAAAAGAGTTGCGCGAAACTGGCTCTGACAAGGTTATTCTCATCACCGAAAGTGATGTGCTAGAAAGTGAGCCCAATGAGAGCTTTAACAGTTTAGATTTAATCCTGGTTGCCAAAGAAGGGGCCGATAGACTCGATGCATCCGTCACACCTATAAGGGTCTATAGCGGAGGGCATGACGGAGACCTTGCTCTGGTTGAGTTTAAAGATATAAACAGTGAACCTGAAGTTCGTATTGCTAGTTATCGGGAAAGTCAGGAAAGTGTGCAGGTATCCCAAACCCTACAAAGGTATTTAGACCGACTCAATATCATTCTTGAGTACGAGTTAGGTGTATTAGTAAAACCCCTAAGTTCAATTCGTTCTCATATTCGAACACAAGAAGCGGCGATAGGTAATTTATTTGCAGATAGTATGCGTGAATATACGTCAGCCGATTTAGCCATTATCAATAGCGGTAGTATTCGTGGCTATCAAGAATATAGTGTGGGACAAACGGTCAAACGTGCTGATATTAACCGTGAACTGCCTTTTGGAGACCATATTTTCACGATTAAAGTCAATAAGGATGAAATTCTGGCTATGATGGAGAATTCACTTAGTCAGGTTGAAGACCTATCGGGTAGGTTCTTACAAATATCAGGCTTCAAAGTGAGTTATGACCTGTCTCGTGACCCTTTTGATCGAGTACTTGAGATTAGTGTTGACGACAGGCCGTTGGAAAATAGAGATTACTCGTTAGTCTTATCTGGTTACCTCCTTAAAGGCGGGGATGAATATCAAGTGTTTAAAGATAAAAGTGAGTCCTATACTTTGAAAGAAACTCGCTTACTCTGGACAATTGTGTCGGACTATATTGAAAAGCGAAAAGGGGTCGACATAGTTACTGATGGTCGACTTGAAGATTTAACGCCTTAATTCACAAGGCATAAAACTGGAGATTGAATGAAGTTCGAATCATTACCAAAGCATTTTTTCCATTCTTTGAAATTTAAGATGTTGGTTGGCTTTGCTCTCATGCTTGCATGTATTGGTATGATGAACTGGATCTCAGTTGATAGGTTACAAGCCTTTGAAGACACTGCTCTTCATAATTCACAAGTCCAGTTACCTTCTTTGGAAGCTGCGGCGTTAATTCAAACGCAAGTGGCAAAATTGTCTGGATTAATTACGGAAATCACTGCGGTAAACTCACAAGCTAAAGTTCGTATTCTTGCTAGCGAGATTAAATCGCTTTTAACAGGCATTAATCATCAGCTCATTCGTCTGGAAGAGAGTAAAGCGGTTTCTCAATTGGTTGAAATCCTAAAAAGATTAGATGTGAGCCTAGAAGCAACCGCCTTTACTCAAAATCAGCAAATCATACAGAATAAGCAGTTAGTAAGAAGCTTGAATACGATTATTCAAGGAGGCTTAAAGCGTATGGAAACGGGGAGTCTAGAACAGCGCAAACTATGGATGCCGATTATTCAAGAGATGACTTTGCTGACAAATCAGACCCGTCTTTTTGAGGTTGTTGCGTCAGAGCGAAAAATTAAAAAAATGTTACTTGAGAATAAAGCCTCATCGACCCTATCAGACCCTGATAATGAATTGCTATTGAAGCAAATAATGGGAGGTGTTGGCCTTTTTTATCAATTAAAAGAAAAGGATGCGAGGCGAAATCAGCTGGCGAGCATAACAACACAAAACCAAATTCTTTTGGACAGTATTACAGAAAACATTTTGCGTTTGTTTGATCAAAAGAGCCAAGAGGTTAAAGCTGACGCTGGGGTGTTAATTGATAGTATGGATCAGGCGCGCTTTAACTATTTTGTGATTATTGCCTTTGGTTTGATCTTAATTGTTCTTTTATTGCTTTATCTAAAAGAAATTCTGTTTAGCCGTTTAATTTTATTAAGTGATCTCATTCGCTCCGGCTCTTTAACTAGAGAAAGCTTGAAAGACTTTGATTTGAAAAATGAGATTGGGGATATTGCGTTTCAGTTAAGTAACTATTTAACGACGATTGATGAGCAAAGGGATCAACTGACGCAAGCCAGTGAGCAACTGACTAATGTGATTAAGTTCTCTAAATTGCGTATCGCAATTGTTGATGATGAGAAAATCGTTTATCACAATCAGTCTTTTCCTCGTTTATTTGATCGAGCTTCTATGACAAACATTCAGGAGCTGCCTGCTGAAATTGCAAACGCTATTATGAAAGGCAAGCCGGTAAATAATATCGGCAGCGTGATTCTTCGTAATTATCACAGTGAAGTTTGGCAAAGATGGTTTGATATCTCTTTGGTGAAAATACTATGGGAGGGTAAAGATTCAAACCTGATCAGTTTAGTTGATGTAACCGATAGAGAGAATGCCGCTAAAGAGTTTAAAGAGACGATTTCATTGGTTGAGAAAGAATCTCAAAAAGATCCTTTGACAGGACTTTATAATCGTAAAGTTTACTCGCAAACATTAGATCAATTATCGTCTCAACCCAAAGGCGAATCTTTTGCCATGATAGTTTGTGATATTGATAACTTTAAGTCTTTCAATGATTGTTATGGACATCAAAAGGGTGATGAAGCCCTTAAGGCTGTTGCTCAAGTGGTCGCTAGTGTATGTCAGCAAAGTGATGTGGCAATTCGATATGGTGGTGAAGAGTTTTTATTGGTTTTATTTAACCGTAGCGAAGATGAAATTAGAGAGCTTGGCTTAGGTTTAGTTGCGCAAGTGCAAGGCCTAAATATCCCCCACAAAGGATCTGACTTTAAGTGTGTGACTATGAGCATTGGAGTGGCACTTAAAGAAGAAGTCTCTGTTTTCCAGCCAAGGGCCTGTTTTGAATTAGCTGATCAAAGGTTATATATAGCAAAACGAAATGGTCGTAATCAGCTTATTGACCAAAGTAAATCAATGGAATTAGAAGGTTAGGCCCTATGCCAAGCATTTGGCGAAAGATAATTATCCCGGATGCAATTCGTATCGGGCGAAGTCAAAAAATGCCCGAATTAGGGCCTCGCATACTTTTTTTCAGTGGCGGTTCAGCGTTGAATAAA
The DNA here is from genome assembly GCF_000153025.1 of Marinomonas sp. MED121. Lineage (GTDB taxonomy): Bacteria > Pseudomonadota > Gammaproteobacteria > Pseudomonadales > Marinomonadaceae > Marinomonas. The sequence goes on along the minus strand of NZ_CH672431.1, from coordinate 390,724 downwards.
ATGAGTCGCCATCTCAAACGTTATACTCACAACTCAATTCACCTCGTGACACCCTTTGATTCGGGTGGCAGTTCGGCAAAGCTAAGAGCTGAATTTAATATGCCTGCAGTGGGTGACTTGAGAAGTCGCTTGATGGCCTTGGCTGATGAAACAGTCTTAGGTCAACCTGATGTATATGATTTGTTTAATTACCGCTTAAACCCGGAGCTGGATAACGACACTTTACGGTTAGAACTTAAAGCTCTTGAGATTGGTGAACATCCTCTTATTTCCAAAATTACACCGCCTTTAAGAGAGCTGATTCAAACCCAGTTGACGATCACAAATCAAAGCATTAGTGCCGACTTTAACTTGGCTGGTGCAAGTATCGGCAACTTAATTATTGCTGGTGGATATTTGAATAATGGGCAAAAAATAGACCCCATTGTTTTTTTATTCTCTCGTTTGGTAAAAGTGTTGGGTGAAGTAAAAACTATTACCGATACCTCACATCATTTAGTCGCTAAGTTAGAAAATGGGCATGTTTTGGTTGGTCAGCATAAGATGACAGGAAAAGAATGCTCGCCTATTAGCTCTAAAATTAAAGAGGTTTATTTAACAGATAATCAACATGAGCCTCGACCTGTTATTACAAGAGTGAGTGAAGACAGGCGAAGTATGATCCGTGAAGCCGATTTAATCTGCTATCCCCCTGGTAGCTTTTATAGCAGTGTGCTGATAAATCTAGTTCCAGACGGCGTAACTCAAGCTATTTTAGAAAACCCAAACCCTAAAGTTTACATCCCTAATTTAGGTCATGATCCTGAGCAGTTCGAGATGAGCTTATTAGAGCAAGTTAATCGCTTAATTCAATGTGTGAATAAGGCGTGTCCAGAGAATGGATCGTTAGGTGCGCTAGACTTTTTGTTGATAGATGAAAAGCAAAGTTATCAAGGCTTAGAAGAGATTGAAGCACTAGGGATTAGTATCATCAGAGCAGATATCGCCGAAGAAAATGTGAATAAATACCATGATCAGAAGCTTGCAGAGGCTTTAATCTCTCTACTTTGATTATTTTTGTAGTTTTATTGCAAATATTTGACTTTATTAGAGTTTGTTGACTAGTTTTTATACAGGAAATGAGCATAATAGCGGCCACTAAAAAGGGAATGCCGAAATGTGTAAGCCCTATCGATTTTCCCTAAAGCTTTATCGTTACAAATGATAACCCAGTGTACTTTCAATTACTGTTTATTGCCGCTTGTAACCGTTAAAGTTTAAATTAAATATGAATAACCGTGCAAATCAGGTACTTCAATATATAGTTTAATTATTCATATGATAATGGTCTAAACCTAATAGATTTAAGCCTTAAGTGAGATTTCATGAGCACCAAAGTTCTTATCTGTGATGATTCTAGTGTAGCGAGAAAACAGCTTTCAAAATTGCTGCCAGCAGATTGGACGGTCACCGTTTTGTTTGCTGAGCATGGTGCACAAGCATTAGAAATATTAGAAGCAGAAGATGTAAGTTTAATGTTCTTAGACTTAAACATGCCTGTTCTAGATGGATATCATACCCTAGAAAGAATGAAAGCTTCTGGGATTGATACCAAGGTCATCGTTGTTTCTGGTGATGTGCAAGCCCAAGCGCTTGAAAGGGTAAAATCCCTTGGCGCGATAGACTTTTTAAAGAAACCCGCCACTAAAGATATTATAAAGACCACATTAGAGGGCCATGGCTTTTTATCTGAAGACGACTCGGCTAAAGAGTCCCTTGCTTTAGCGGATGAAGGCATAGAGTTTTCATTAAATGACTGCTTACAAGAAGTGTCTAACGTTGCTATGGGTCGTGCTGCCAGTGTATTGGCAGATATGTTGGGTGTTTTTATTAAGCTGCCTGTGCCGAATGTAAACATGCTGGAGGTGAGCGAGCTACAAATGGCCTTAGGCTATAACGGAGAAAGTAACCGTTACTCTGCTGTCTCACAAGGGTTTGTAGCTACTGGGATAGCGTTAGAAGCCTTATTAGTTTTTTCTGACTCAAGCTTTCCTGATATGGCAAAACTTTTAGGTTATGAAGACGAGTTAGATAAGAGCTCTGAAGTCGAGTTGTTGATGGATGTTTCCTCTGCATTAGTGGGGCCTTTTATTCTTGCGCTAGCAAGACAGCTTAATATTGACTTCAGCGACAGTCATCCGGTTGTTTTGGGTCAACACGTTAAGAATGATCACCTGATTAATGCGAAAAAAGCGGCCTGGAAGCAAACCCTAGCCGTTGAAATTACCTATGAAGTTGAAAATTACCAAGTGAGCTGTGATTTGATCTTATTGTTTACAGAAGATTCCGTTGCCACGCTTGAGAATCTACTCTCTTACTTATCGGAGGACGAATAATGTCGAGTGCAGTAGATGAAATGTTAGAGCTACATTGGCTCTTTGATATGATTCAAACTATTGATGTTGGTCTTGTTGTGCTTAACACTGATTTTGAAGTAGAGCTATGGAATGGCTTTATGGAGAATCACTCAGGCATCACATCATCAAGCGCTAAAGGTAAATCTTTGTTTTCTATGTTTGAAAACATCCCTGCTGATTGGCTTAAAAATAAGCTTAATAATGTTAAATCCCTTAAGACGCCTTTCTATATTTCTTGGGAACAGATGCCACACCTTTTCCCATTTACCTCTTATCGTCCGATTACCAGCTTGGCCGATAAAATGTACCAGAATGTGACCCTAAGGCCTATTTCTCATGTTGATGGCTCGATCAAGCACCTTTGTATGGTGATTTATGATGTGTCTGATATCGCCACTAGTAAGGTTTCCCTGTCTACTGTGAATGTGAAGCTAGATTATGTGAAGCGTAATGACATGGTGACAGGGCTGAAAAATCGATCCAGTCTAGAGCAGATGATGGGGGCGAGTTTTGAAGCTTTTCAAGCGGATAATAAAATTAATAACTCACTGATTTTGATGGAAATTGATGACCTAAGAAAGTTTCATTTGGAACATGGTTATAGCATAGGCGATGAAGTATTTGAAAAGGTTGCTGAGCTGCTGGGAGAGTCAGTGCGAGTGGGTGACTTTGTGAGCCGATTTACCAGTGGGATGTTTGCTATTTTATTGCCTAATGTGTCTCAAGTTAAGGCTGAGCAATATTGCCAAGGTTTAGCTAAGCGTGTTGCTTCCACTAAGTTTCCAACCTCTAAAGGGGATATTCAACTGAGTATGAGTTTTGGTGTTGCCCAAGCAGCAGCAAAAGATACCAGCCTTGAAGATTGGTTAGGACGTGCAGACCAAGCCCTTTTTGTTGCACAAACTAATGGTGGGAATTGTGCCGAAGGTGCGGTATAAATTACAAAAAATGATCGCCAAAGGCCCTGATTTTTCAGGGCCTTTTTTGTGAGCCTTAATTTAATAAAGCGTTAACCATTAATTAAGATGAGATTTCAGTCCGTCTTCACCTGAGATAAATTGATATCAAAAGTGTTGATTTAAGCCTGAGATTTCTCTGATAGTCGTATGTTACTTTTGATGGGTTGTCGCTAGTATATCGCTTCAAATAAAGGGGAGTGTGGAAATGGACAAGCAATTGATGGAAGACCTAGAACTAATAGGAGGTACTTTAAAGCCTTCAAGTCTTCGCGGTTGTGATGAAATCTTAATTGAACAACCTGGCTTTAGTTCACGAATTGCCCTATGGGGTGGTCACCTTATGAGCTTTATTCCCTCAGGTGAAGACGATTTGTTATTTCAATCTGAAAACTTTGCTGGTGATTCTCGCTTCTCAAGAATTCATATGGGCGTTCCTGTGTGTTGGCCTTGGTTCGGTGCTCATGAAAAAAATACAGATTTACCTGCACATGGTTTAGCCAGATACTTTCGTTGGCAACTTGCTGAAGCTGGTCACTTTAAAAATGGCGATGTCAAAATACAACTTAAACTTGCTTCAGAACAACACCCTCTTATTGAAGAAATGTGGACAAACTCATTTGAGCTAAGACTTGTATTGCGTTTGGGAGATGGTTTTGAAGTGAATTTTTCGGCGGCTAATTTATCAGATAACAGCGTTACTATCTCAGAAGCTCTTCATACCTATTTTAAAGTTGGAAACAGTGAAGAGACACAAATTACAGGGTTAGATGGGGTAAGTTATCAGGATAAGTTTGCTGGTGTTGAAGCTAAGCAGCGTGGAAGTATTCAACCTTGTACCGAATTAGATCGCGTTTATCTGGATGCACCAAAAACTAGCTTAATTCTAGATCCTGTACTCAATCGTCAGTTAACAGTGTACCAAGAAGGCGCAGCCAGCACTGTGGTGTGGAATCCTGGAGAAAAAAGAGCTAAAGCGCGAACCGATTTAAATGATGAAGAGTATTTAGACTTTGTTTGTGTTGAGAGTGCGAATGCATTGAGTAATGCTTATTTACTGGAGCCTGGCTCAATTCATCAACTTAAAATGAAAGTCAGCTGGGAAAAATTAACCACTTGATTTGAGAGTGTTTGGATATCTTTAAGGAGGATAAAGACTTTATCCTCCTCTGATATTGACGTGAGTTAATCTAAATCATATTCCATGATTAATGGTGCATGATCAGCAAAACGTTGATCTTTATATACACTCCCTGCACGAATGACTTGCTTCAAACCTGGCGTCGCAATTTGATAATCCAAGCGACCACCTTCGTCTAACTTCCATGCTCTTTCATAATCAGGCCACCAAGTATATTGCTTATCTTGCTTATTAATTTGGCGAAAGGCATCTATGTATTCATGCTCATTGAATATTTCATTGATCCATTGGCGTTCTTCGGGCAAGAAACCTGAATTTCTTTGGTTTACAAACCAACTACTAACATCAATGGGCGAGCGTGCGACATTTGCTGTTCCACAGAAAATAAACTCACGACGCTTGCGTCGAGTTTTTATTAGGTGGTTTTTAAAGCCTTCCATAAATGCATATTTTTGATCTTGTAGCTCTTGTTCATGGTTTGATCCATGGGGTGTTAAGAAAGAGGCAATGCTCACTTTATCAAAATCGGCTTGGATAAATCTGCCTTCAAAATCGCCATCGCTAAAGCCAATGCCTGTCATAATGGCTTTTGGCATTTTCTTACTATAGATAGCAACCCCGGCAACATCTGGGTTGGTTAAAGAGTCAAAAAAGTAAGAATTGTACCCCGGAGGGAAAAAAACGTTATCGTTTAGGCTTGTTTCTTCTGCTTGTATATCCTGCAGACAGACAACGTCTGCATCTTGTTCTATCATCCACTCAAAAAAGCCGCGGTCGGCTGCTTGTCTTATACCGTTTACATTAAGGCTTATGACCTTCATTTCTGGTCCCTACAATTCAATGCCATGTGTTATATTAGCGCCTATCTTATTAAGGCTTACTGCACGCGCCTACTATAAAGCACGTTTTTTTGTTTTTACTGCAATTTTGGAGCCAGGTATGAAACCTTACCAAAAAGAATTTATTGAGTTTGCCATTTCTCAGGAAGTACTGAAGTTTGGCGAATTCACCCTTAAATCTGGTCGAGTTAGTCCGTATTTCTTCAATGCAGGACTATTTAGCTCTGGTCAGGCTTTAGCCAAGTTAGGCCGCTTTTATGCTGCTGCCTTGGTAGAAGCTGACGTTCCTTACGATGTACTGTTTGGACCCGCTTATAAAGGTATTCCTTTGGCGACAACTACCGCTGTGGCCCTTTATGATCATCATAACGTAGACACACCTTATGTTTTCAACCGTAAAGAGAAAAAAGCACACGGTGAAGGTGGAAGTCTAGTTGGTGCTAACCTTGAAGGCCGCATCATGATCATTGATGATGTTATTACTGCTGGTACCGCTATTCGTGAAGTAATGGAAATTATTTCTCAAGCTAATGCATCTCCAGCTGGCGTCTTAATTGCACTTGATCGTCAAGAAAGGGGTCAAGGTGAGTTGTCCGCAATTCAAGAAGTCGAACGTGACTTTAAAATGCCTGTCATAAGTATCGTTTCTCTTCATGACATTATGACGTATTTGTCAGAACAAGACTCAGCAGATTTTGCTAAACATCTTGATGCGGTTAAAGCTTATCGTGACCAGTACGGTATCGAATAGGTTTAAACCCGCATTTTCTGCTTATGGGCGCAGCTTTTCTGCGCCCTATTGTAATTTCTATTCTAGTTTATTAACAGCTAACGATTAAGTTCTGGGAAAGCAATTGCCATTGCTCAGCCCAGTGACTGCTTGCTTTGTGCTTAAATTCGCTTCTAACATATTGACGAATTTTGCCTTCAGCAGTGGCAACCAAGATATTCGCGCTGGCAGCAACACTGATGCTGGTACGTAGCCCTTGCTTTAGTTCTGCTTCACGCAAGATTTGCTTTATTTGCGTTTCAATACGTTCAAATAATTGGCTAATACGTTTGCGTAATCGCTCTGTTTCTCCGGCAAGAGCATCACCTGTGAGTAAGCGGCACATGCCCGGATTTTGGTCAGCAAAGCCTAAGGTTAATTGTAAAATCAATTTTACCTTTTCTTGGACATCGCTTTCTTCCTGAATAATACGATTAATCCTGCTAAATAAGCTTTCTTCAATAAACTCAATTAAGCCCTCAAACATCTTGGCTTTACTGGGAAAATGACGATATAAAGCGGCTTCAGAAACGCCAACTTCTTTTGCTAATGCTGCTGTAGTGATCCGTGCTCCTGGGCTAGTTTCAAGCATTTGGGCTAATGCTTGAAGTATCTGGGTGCGACGGTCAATCTTCTTATTGCTCATATGTTTATCCAGTATCAAAATAGTGCTTTAGGCGGGCATCCCTTGCACAGTCCTAATCTTTAATAGCCTAATTTAATGATTTGTTGGTAATTAAGGTACCAACCCCTTCATCAGTGAAAATTTCTAATAAGGTAGAATGTGGTACACGGCCATCGACAATATGGGCACTGGTTACACCAGCATTCACGGCAGATAATGCGCAACTGATTTTTGGTAGCATGCCACCATAAATCGTGCCATCTGCGATGAGTGCATCAACTTGGGCTGTGCTTAAGCCGGTTAATACATTACCTTCTTTATCTTGAACACCTGAAATGTTGGTCAGTAGCATGAGTTTTTCAGCATTGACTGCTTCTGCCACTTTTCCTGCAACTAAGTCAGCGTTGATATTGTATGAATTACCTTTCGCATCGACGCCAATTGGCGCAATAACAGGGATAAAATCACTGTTTTCAAGCATCTCTAAAACGCTAGTATCAATCGATTCTACTTCGCCTACATGACCTATATCGACAATTTCAGGCGCTGCATCAGCACTGGCTTGAGTTTTAACAAATAACTTTTTAGCTTGAATAAAGCCACTGTCCTTACCTGTTAAGCCAATTGCCTTACCGCCGGCATTATTAATCAAATTCACAATGCTTTTATTGACCTGACCGCCTAAAACCATCTCAACCACGTCCATAGTGCGAGTATCTGTGACACGCATACCGTTAATGAACTTGGATTCGATGTTGAGTTCTTGCAAAAGTTGACCGATTTGAGGGCCGCCACCATGAACAACAATCGGATTAATACCAATTAACTTCATTAAAACGATATCACGTGCAAATCCAGCTTGAAGCGCTAAATCTGTCATTGCGTTACCGCCGTATTTGATGACTAAGGTTTTGCCTGAGAAACGTTGGATATAAGGTAGGGATTCACTTAAGACGCTGGCAATTTCTAATGCAGAATCACGCGTTAAAGGCATGAAGTTAGGGCTCCTCAAAGTTAAAGCTCATACAAGGTTAAGAACCTTATAGAGAATCAGATCGTTATTATATTTTTAAAGAATGCTTAAAAGAAATAATCTTGTTAAGTGCTAGATATTGGGGCTGAGCACGTAAGCGATTACTTATTGAATAATAGCGTGATCTGTATCGATAGACTACTGAAACTTTGGTATTGGCGCGTTTGCTTTTGTATCTAGATTAGAAAATTTTATGAAATGAGGGAGGTGAGCAAATTTAAATGTATACTTTTGCTCACCTAATGTAACTGTCTGTTACTTTGTGCCGGTTGAGCCAAAGCCCCCAGTACCACGATCACTGGCTTCAAATTCAGTGACAATATCGAACTCAGCCTGTACAACAGGCAGTAAAACAAGCTGAGCAATGCGCTCACCCGCTTCAATTGTAAATTCAGTTTGGCCACGATTCCAGCAAGATACCATGAGCTCGCCTTGGTAGTCTGAGTCAATCAAACCCACTAAATTACCCAAAACAATACCATGCTTATGACCAAGACCTGAACGTGGCAAAATAGTTGCCGCAAGGCTAGGGTCCTGAATATAAATGGACAGACCTGTTGGGATTAATTTGGTATCACCTGGCTTTAAAGTGATTGCCTCGTCTAGGCAGGCTCGTAAATCTAGACCAGCAGAGCCTTCTGTCGCATAACTAGGAAGAGGGATATCAGTGCCAATTTTGTTGTTAACAATTTTTAGTTGAATCGCTTGTTTCATGATCTTTATGTCTATGCCTAAATGAATGGGATTAATGTGCTTGGTACTGACTCTGAATCAGAGTAACTAGATATTTCGCTAGTTCAGTTTTGGCTGCTTGCTCTGGCGTCCATGTTTGATCTTTACCGACCACTGTGACCTGATTTTGATCTTGATTAAAGCCTATGTCAGAACGTGATACATCATTAGCGATAATGAGATCTAAGCCTTTGCGTGTGAGTTTGTCTTTTGCATAGGCTAGAAGGTTTTGGGTTTCGGCGGCAAAGCCAACGACAAACTTAGCCTGTTGCTCAGATACCATGGTGGCAATGATATCAGGATTCTTTACTAAGGTGAGCTGCATTTCATCTGAGTCTGCCTGCTTTTTCATTTTTTGCGAAGCCACTTCTTTTAATCTGAAATCGGCCACCGCTGCGGCGCCAATAAACACATCTGGCTGATGGTTTGCGGCAATCTCTCGACACTTATCTAACATATCTAAAGCAGATTTAACGGGATGAAGCTCGACACCCGTTGCGGCTGTCACTGCCACTGGTCCGCTTACTAAGGAAACTTTAGCGCCTAAAGAGCGGGCAACATCCGCTAGGGCATAGCCCATTTTGCCCGAGCTATGATTGCTAATGAAGCGCACAGGGTCTATGGCTTCCATGGTTGGCCCTGCTGTAATAAGCCAGTGTTGACCTAATAAGGGTTGTGCTTGTTCTTGGCTTTGTTCAAGCGCTTTAAAAATGGCAGCAGGTTCGCTCATTCGGCCATAACCCACATCGCCACAGGCTTGATCGCCGGAATCTGGGCCAATTAGCTTTACGCCTCTTAGAAGCAAGCGTTGAATATTATCTTGGGTGGCAGGGTGAGACCACATGGCTTGGTTCATTGCAGGTGCTAACCAAACATCTGCGGTGGTCGCTAGGCATAAAGTGCTGAGTAGGTCATTTGCCATGCCTTGGGTTTGACGCGCTATAAAGTCAGCTGAGGCTGGTGCAATAATAATGAGATCTGCCCATTTTGCTAATTCGATATGTCCCATGCCAGCTTCTGCGTCTACATCTAATAAGCTTGTGCGAACGGGTAAACCAGAAACAGCTTGTAATGTCATGGGTGTAACAAAGGCCTTGGCACCTTCTGTGAGAACAACCTGAACGTCTGCGCCTGCTTTTTTAAGTAAGCGAACTAACTCTATGCTTTTATAAGCAGCAATCCCGCCAGTGATTCCAAGTAAAACTCTTTTTTTTGCAAGTGCAGACATAAAACTATGCTTCTCAATTTGTTTATAGGCTATAAGTGAGTAGTTGAGACCAAATAAATTGGCATAGGTTCTCAAAGCAGCAAGATTATCATGGATCAAGGAGGACTTCATGGGTATCAAGCAATGGCCAGCGTCGCAGAGGCCGAGGGAGAAATTAATTAAGCAAGGGGCACAAGCATTATCGGATGCAGAATTATTAGCTATCTTCTTACGAACTGGCACGCAAGGGGTTGATGCGGTTGAGTTGGCGCGAAGAGTTGTTGTGCATTTTGGGAGCCTACAGGCGCTTATCAATGCAAGCAAAGCTGAATTTTGTGCTTGTTTAGGGTTAGGTGAGGCTAAGTTTGCTCAACTTCAGGCTGTCGTGGAAATGAGTAAACGTTATCTTGGTGAAACCCTAGAAAAGGAGGATGTGTTTACCTGTGTTGATAGTGTTCAGCACTTTTTGAAAGCCAAGTTACGTCTGTCCAGTAGAGAGGTCTTTGCTGTGATGTTTCTAGATAGTCAGCATCGGCTGATTCATTTTCAAGAAATGTTTTATGGCACTATAGATGCGGCCGCAGTTTACCCAAGAGAAGTGGTGAAGATGGCGCTTTCTTATAATGCCGCAGCTTGCATACTTGCTCACAACCATCCTTCAGGTGTTTCAGAGCCCAGTCAAGCGGATATCTATATCACGCAAAAACTGCAGCAAGCCTTGTCGTTGGTGGATATTAACTTATTAGATCATTTTGTGATCGGTGATGGTAAGCCTATTTCTTTAGCAGAAAGAGGTCATGTGTAGCCTGCTTTGCTGTTTTTTTAACCATTTTTTAACAAAATAATTGCGCAGTCACTGGTGTTGTGGGAGAATTCGCGCCGCTATTCCTCGGTACGGGATATTTTTGACTTATTTCAAGTCATGCTCCGCCTGAGGGAGTGAAGCACACTTCCAACAATTCTGGATAGCAATATAAGGTATTATATTATGTCTCGCGTATGTCAAGTTACAGGGAAACGCCCAGTTACGGGTAACAACGTTTCTCACTCAAAGCGTCGCACTAAGCGTCGTTTTTTGCCAAACCTTCACTGGCACCGTTTTTGGGTAGAAGGCGAAAATCGCTTTGTACGCCTACGTGTGTCTTCTAAAGGTATACGTATTATCGATAAAAAAGGCATTGAAGCAGTTCTTACTGATCTTCGTGCTAACGGCGAAAAAGTATAAGGAGCTGAACCATGGCATCTAAAGGCGCTCGCGATCTAATTCGCATGGTATCATCTGCTGGTACTGGCCATTTTTACACTACGGATAAAAACAAGCGAAATACTCCTGATAAATTGGAGTTTAAAAAATTCGATCCTGTTGTTCGTAAGCATGTAATGTACAAAGAAGCGAAAATTAAATAATTTTCAATTCTTTATACAAAAAAGACCGGCTTAGGCCGGTTTTTTTGTATAGGTAACAGCCCAGTATCTGGGATTACCAAGAGTTAATAGCTAAAAAATACCAAATCATGCCTGAATTACCCGAAGTCGAAACCACCAAACGTGGTATCCAGCCCCATTTGCAAAATCAGCAGATTCTTGATGTCGAAATACGTCAGGCACAACTACGTTGGCCAATTACAGCCGAGCTGGTTGAACAAGTATCGGGACAAGACGTTATTTCCTTATCCAGACGAGGTAAATACATAGGTATTCATACTTCAACTGGCACCGTCATTATCCACCTAGGTATGTCGGGAAGTTTGTACTTGGTTGCAGCCGATACACCGCCTCTTTTTCATGATCATGTGGACTTTAAATTGTCTTCTGGCCAATGGTTAAGGTATACAGATCCAAGACGATTTGGTGCAATTCTTTGGACAAAAGAGGATTGGCTGAACCATAGTCTAATTCAGCACCTAGGACCTGAACCTTTATCAGATGCTTTTAATGCCGCTTATTTGGCAGCAAAAGCCAAGGGTAAAACGCAAGCCATCAAGACCTTTATAATGGACAGTAAGCAGTTGGTAGGTGTGGGTAATATTTATGCAAATGAAGCCTTGTTCATGGCAGGTATTAAACCTAATCGACGAGCGGGCCTTGTGAGTGCAAAGCGCCTAACTGTGCTGGTTGACTGCATCAAATTGGTGCTTGCTCAGGCTATAGAGCAAGGTGGA
>NZ_CH672431.1:92255-378764 GCF_000153025.1 Marinomonas sp. MED121 | reverse complement strand
AGAGGAATTCTAATGAAAGGTGTCTTTCTTGCATCCGCTACGGCGCTAGCAATTGCTGCTTCAGCTCAAGCTGCAGATATCAAACCTGCTGTTGTTTATGACCAAGCGGGTAAATTTGATAAATCCTTCAACGAAGGTGTATACAATGGTATCACCAAATTCACACAAGACTCTGGTGTTCAGGTTCGTGAATTTGAGCCAAAAAATGAAGCTCAGGTAGAACAGGGCCTTCGTCGTTTAGCAAAACGTGGACACTCTCCAATCGTTGCTGTTGGTTTCTCTATGGCATCAGCACTTGAAAAAGTGGCTAAAGATTTCCCTGACACTAAATTCACCATCATCGATATGGTTGTAGGCTTGCCTAACGTTCAATCTATCGTCTTTAAAGAGCACGAAGGTTCTTTCCTTGTTGGTTCATTAGCTGCTATGGCATCTAAGACAGACAAAGTTGGCTTTGTGGGTGGTATGGATATTCCTCTTATCCGTCGTTTTGCTTGTGGTTATGAGCAAGGCGTTAAATACGTTTCTTCTAATGCAGACGTATTCCAAAACATGACAGGTTCTACACCTTCTGCTTTTAATGACCCAACTAAGGGTTCTGAATTGGCTAAGAGTCAGTTCTCTAAAGGCGCAGACGTAGTATTCGCAGCCGCTGGTGGTACTGGTATCGGTGTTTACCAAGCCGCGAAAGATGATGGCAAATTCGCTATCGGTGTTGATTCAAACCAAAACCACATCCAACCAGGCACTATGCTGACGTCTATGGTTAAGCGTGTTGACCTAGCGGCTTACAATGCTTATACCGAAGCGAAAGACGGTACTTGGAAGCCTGGCGTGACTGTTTTAGGTCTTGCTGAAGGTGGTGTTGATTGGGCACTTGATAACAACAACGCAGCCCTTGTATCAGATGAGATGAAAGCAAAAATTTCAGCTATCCGTGCTGATATCGTAAATGGAACTATTTCAGTTCACGATTACATGTCCAACAATTCTTGCGACATTTAATTTAAAAAGAAACAGTCGTCTGTCATAAGCAGACGGCTGTTTTTTTTGCTTACAATAAATTTTTGAAACTAATGTATTTTATAGAAACTTTTGTTGCAAAGATCACATTAGTCGCTATTGCTTAGCCTTTAAATAAAGATTAAGTACTTTTTAAGCACCGAATTTAAACTTTAAAGTGAAGCCTTAGCCAAGATATAAAAAAAATGCAGCAAACTAAGGTAGCTAGATCCTTGTTCTGAGTGTATTTTGAACAGTGCTGAAATGGCTATCTATAATTAACCGCAGATAAATCACAAATTCTTATGAATAATACTACAAGCCCATACGCGATCGAATTGCGCGATATTAGTAAGCGCTTTGGAGCAGTCCAAGCCAATAAAGACATTTGTCTTCAAGTACCCGCTGGCACAGTTCACGGCATTATTGGTGAAAACGGCGCCGGCAAATCTACTTTAATGAGTATCATCTATGGCTTTTATGAAGCCGATACTGGTGATATTGAAGTGGGTGGTGAACTTGTCAATATCCGCACCTCCGAAGATGCTATTCGTTTTGGCATCGGCATGGTTCACCAACACTTTATGTTGGTTGAAAACTTCACCGTTTTAGAAAACGTTGTTTTAGGTGCCGAAGGTGGCGCTATGCTTAAAGGTGGTTTAGATGCTGCTCGTAAAGAGCTGAAGCGACTTGAGCAAGAGTACAACCTAGATGTTGATGTAGATGCGGTGGTCGAAGACCTTCCTGTTGGTTTGCAACAACGAGTTGAAATCTTAAAAGCACTTTATCGCGGTGCGAAGATCCTCATATTAGATGAGCCAACTGGGGTGCTAACGCCACAAGAAGCAGATCATCTGTTCCGAATTTTAAAATCCCTGAAGGAACAGGGTGTGACTGTCATGATTATTACTCACAAGCTGCGTGAAATCATGGCATCCACAGATAATGTCTCTGTTATGCGCCAAGGCCAAATGGTTGCCCACAGGGTAACGGCTGAAACGGATAAAGAAGAGCTTGCTGAATTAATGGTAGGTAAGAAAGTTCGCCTAGTGGTTGATAAAGAAGAGGCTCAACCAACCAATGTTGCCCTTTCTGCTAAAAACCTAAGCTGGTTCGATGAGCAAGGGGTTAAACGCCTTAAAGATGTCAGCCTAGAATTAAAAGCAGGTGAAATTGTTGGTATTGCCGGCGTATCGGGTAACGGCCAAAGTGAATTGTTAAATGCTTTATCTGGCATAACACCTTTATCTGATGGTGAAATTCATTTCAACGGTGAAGTGATTACCGCCAAGAATAAGAAAAATGCGTCGCAAATGCGTGATCTGAAAATGGCACATGTGCCAGAAGATCGTCATAAGATGGGCCTAGTCACTGGCTTCGAGGCTTATGAAGCGGCGATTTTGGGCTATCACAACTCTGAAGCTTATAACGGTAAAATCTTATTAGACCGTAAAGCTATGTTAGATGAGTGTAATGAGCGTATGCAAAAGTGGGATGTTCGTCCTGCGGATCCTTTCTTGAAAACAGCTAACTTCTCCGGTGGTAACCAGCAAAAAATCGTTATTGCCCGTGAAGTAGAGCAAAACCCGGATGTGTTATTGATTGGCCAGCCAACACGTGGTGTGGATATTGGTGCGATCGAAAACATCCATGAAGAAATTGTTAAATTGAGAGACTCAGGTAAGGCGATCTTATTGGTTTCTGTAGAACTGGATGAAATTATGGCCTTAAGTGACCGAATTATCGTTATGTTTGATGGTGCGGTTGTGGGCGAAATTGATGCTAAAGACGCGGATGAACGCACACTTGGCTTGATGATGGCGAATGCCTTGAACGAAGAAGAAACAGCAGGAGGCCAAGCATGAGTCAGCCGAAAGTTCCGGTATGGGTGAATCTGGCCCTTATCCCTTTTATTAATATTATGTTGGCCTTTTTGGTGTCAGCCTTGGTTATTTTAGCCATAGGTGAAAACCCAATTGAAGCCGCAGGTTATCTAGTTTACGGTGCTTTTGGTTATGAGGAAGGTATAGGTTATACCTTGTATTATGCCACTAACCTGATTTTCACGGGTTTAGCGGTATCCATTGCTTTTAAAGCCGGTATCTTCAACATTGGTGGTGAAGGACAAGCTTATATAGGTGGTTTAGGTGTCGGCCTTGTGTGTCTTGCCGTAGACCAAACTATGCCTTTCTACGTGATTGTCCCGTTAGCTATTATTGGTGGTGCGGCATTTGGTGCCGCTTGGGCGTATATCCCAGCGTATCTAAGTGCACGTCGTGGTAGCCATGTGGTAATCACCACCATCATGTTTAACTTCATTGCGTCTTCTTTGATGGTTTATTTGATGGTGAACTGGCTTAAACAAGAAGGCCGTATGTCACCTAATAGCCGTACTTTTGAAGAGTCGGCTTGGCTTCCATACATGCATGAAATGCTGGCAGCGATTGGGATTAACATTGAGCAATCACCGCTTAACGCCTCTTTCCTTTGGGCACTAATTTGCTGTGTTCTGATTTGGGGCTTGGTATGGCATACACGTTGGGGCTACCAGCTACGTACTGTTGGTACTAATGCAACCGCGGCGGTTTATGCCGGTATCGATAACGGTAAAGTAACTATTTGGGTAATGCTTATCTCTGGTGCTTTAGCCGGTTTTGTTGGCCTGAATGAAATCATGGGTGTTCACCATAGTTTATTGCTTAACTTTACCGCAGGTTTTGGTTTTGCAGGTATTGCTGTGTCCTTGATGGGACGAAATCATCCGGTCGGCATTATCCTAGCCGCGATATTGTTTGGTGCGCTTTATCAAGGTGGCTCCGAGCTTGCTTTTGAAATTCCAAGTATCACGCCAGAAATCGTGGTAGTGATCCAAGGTCTAGTTATCCTCTTTTCTGGAGCGCTAGAGCATATGTGTAAAGATCGTGTTGAAGCTTTCTTCACTCGTACTTCAGCAGCTTAGGAGATAGCAGATGTTTGAAACACTTATTCTTATTTTAGATGCCACGTTACGTGTCTCTACACCGCTTATTCTTGCTGCTTTAGCAGGTTTGTTTGCTGAACGCTCTGGTATCGTAGATATTGGTTTGGAAGGTAAAATCCTTGGCGCGGCCTTTGCTGCCGCAGCCGCTGCTGCCGTATTTGGTTCTGCTTGGATAGGTTTACTCTTTGCGATTATCGCGTCGGTTGCCCTAGCGCTCATACATGGTTTTGCATGTATCACTCACCGTGGTGATCATATTGTCAGTGGTGTAGCGATTAATACCATAGTCGCCGGACTGACGGTTACTTTAGGCCTTGACTGGTTTAGCCAAGGTGGTCAAACACCCGCTTTGACAGGTGATGCAAGATTTACCTCTATTACTTTCCCATTTGCTGATGCGTTAGCGGATGTACCTGTCATTGGTCTTATCTATTCAGAGTTATTAAGCGGTCACAATATTCTTGTTTATCTCGCCTTTGCGATTGTGCCTTTTGCAGTTTGGATTATTTACAAAACTCGCTTTGGTTTGCGTCTTCGTGCAGTAGGTGAGAATCCGCATGCGGTGGATACCGCAGGTATCAGTGTTGCCTTTATCCGTTATCGCGCCATGATTATTTGCGGCA
This sequence comes from Marinomonas sp. MED121, assembly GCF_000153025.1. Lineage (GTDB taxonomy): Bacteria > Pseudomonadota > Gammaproteobacteria > Pseudomonadales > Marinomonadaceae > Marinomonas. Next base: position 374,159 of record NZ_CH672431.1, on the reverse strand, counting down.
TCTTATGTGGTTTAGCCGGTGCTTATCTATCGACTGCTCACAATGCTGGCTTCTTGAAAGACATGAGTGCGGGTAAAGGTTATATCGCTTTGGCGGCTTTGATCTTTGGTAAATGGCGTCCTGTCCCTGTGATGTTCGCATGTTTGTTATTTGGCTTCCTAGATGCTGTAGCGGTACGTATGCAAGGTGTTCAGGTACCTGGTATTGGTGAAGTGCCAGTACAGGCAATCGAAGTATTACCATATGTTCTGACAGTGCTATTACTTGCTGGCTTTATCGGTAAGGCGGTTGCTCCTAAAGCCGTTGGTCGACCTTATGTGAAAGAGCGGGGCTAGTATGTCATCTTCTTTAGATGTGAAAAAAGCCGTAGAACTCGCGAATAAAGCCATGAGTAAGGCCTATGTGCCTTACTCAGAGTTTAAAGTGGGTGCCGTTATCGAGACACTAAACGGTAAGGTTTATTCTGGCTGTAATGTTGAAAATGCTGCATATCCGGAAGGCACATGTGCCGAAGCGGGTGCGATTTCAGCTATGGTGCTTGATGGTGAGCAGAAAATAGACAATATTTATGTATTGGGGAATGGTGAACAGCTGGTCACTCCTTGTGGCGGTTGTCGTCAAAAAATCAGAGAGTTCTCAACGCCTGATACTCAAATACATATTTGCGGCCCAGAAGGCGTACGCAAAACCCTATCAATGGAAGAGCTTCTTCCCTTCTCATTCGGGCCTGAAAATTTGAACAAATAACAGGCTCATATTCACGCTTTCCAAGAGGGAGAGCGTGAATTCAAATCGCCAAGGAACCGCGTACTTATCACAGGAGTGGCTTACTTTATTAATTTAAAAGGAAAGACGTGTATGAAGGCTTATCAATTAAGTGCAGATTATTTGCAACAGAAAATCGGTGACCGCAAACCTGAGGTTGCTATCATTTTAGGCAGTGGCTTAGGTTCATTAGCTGAAGTAATCCAAGATCCTATCTATATCCCTTACGGCGAAATTCCAGGTTTCCCTAAATCGAGCGTCCATGGTCATAAAGGCCGCTTGGTGATTGGTCGTTTAGGCAATAAAGAAGTGGCTTGTATGCAAGGCCGTTTCCATGTGTATGAAGGTATTGCGCCTGAAACATTGCAAATCCCGATTCGTACTTTAAAGCTGATTGGTTGTGACACTTTATTGTTAACTAATGCGGCTGGTAGCTTGAACGAAGATATGGGCCCTGGCAGCCTAATGCTGATCGAAGATCACATCAATTTCTCCGGTGTTAATCCCTTAGTAGGCGAAAACGACGAGAGCATTGGACCAAGATTCCAAGATATGACTCGCGCCTATGATCCTGAGCTAAGTGATGGCATTAATGAAGTGGCAAAAGGGCTTAACATCAACCTGTTTAAAGGGGTTTATGTATGGGCATTAGGGCCAAGCTTTGAAACACCTGCAGAAATTCGTATGTTTCGTACATTAGGTGCTGATGCTGTCGGTATGAGTACTGTTCCAGAAACTATCGTAGCGCGTCATTGTGGTATGAAGGTTGCGGCAATTTCGTCTATCACCAACCTAGGTGCTGGCATGTCAGGTAACTCATTAAGCCATGAAGAGACACTAGATGAAGGCCAGAAAGCAGCAGCAGAATTGAGCAAGCTAGTCATCGCTTGGTTGGAGAGTTAAGCCATGTCTGATCAAGTAAAATCTGTCGCTGAGATGACAGACGCCGAATTAGCGAAACTGGCTCTTGGTCTATTGGATCTAACCAGTTTGAATGACGATGATACAGAAGCCAAAATTTCGTCTTTGTGTGAGCAAGCGCAAATTGAAAATGTCGGTAAAGTAGCAGCATTGTGTATTTATCCAAGATTCATCCCTTGGGCAAAACAAGAGTTAGCTCGTCTTAATATTGCTGATGTGAAGATAGCAACCGTCAGTAATTTTCCACAGGGAAGGGATAACTTGGCTGCGGCTGTCGCTGAGACGAAAGCTTGCCTTGCTTATGGTGCGGATGAAGTTGATGTGGTTTTCCCTTATCGCGCTTTAATGGAAGGGAATGAGTCTATTGGCTATAAGCTTGTGAAGGCTTGTAAAGCTGCCTGTGGCGAAAAAACACTTAAGGTCATCATAGAGTCAGGTGAATTAAAAACGCCTGAGTTGATTGCTAAGGCCAGTCAGATTTCAATTGCAGCTGGTGCTGATTTTATCAAAACCTCAACCGGTAAAGTGCCAGTAAATGCGACACCAGAAGCCGCTGATATTATGCTAACGCAAATTATCGATAGCCAAAAAGCGATTGGTTTCAAACCTGCTGGTGGTGTTAAAACAGTCGCTGACGTCAGAGAATACCTGACTTTGCTAGAATCTAAGCTAGGTAAAGAGGCGTTAACTGCGACCACTTTCCGTTTTGGTACTAGCTCACTATTAAAAGCCTTGTTAGAGGCAATGGGTGAAGCAAGCGACGGAATCACAACAGGAGCATACTAGTATGAGCCGAGCAATCATTTTAATGATGGATTCTTTTGGTGTGGGTGCGGCGCATGATGCGGCGGACTTTGGTGATGTGGGCTCAGATACCTTTGGCCATATCGCAAAAGCCTGTGCAGAAGGCCAAGCAGAAGTGGGCCGAACAGGTCCTCTTAAGTTGCCTAACTTAGAGAAAAAAGGCCTTGGTCATCTTGCTAAGGCCAGTACCGGAAATTATCCACAAGGCTTTGAATATCGTGGCCCTGTGGATGCTTTGCATGGTTATGCACAAGAGCTAAGTAGTGGCAAAGATACTCCAAGTGGCCACTGGGAGCTTGCTGGTGTACCTGTCTTATTTGATTGGGATTACTTTCCTAATACGCCTAAGTGCTTCCCTGCTGACTTTATGGCGGAGCTAAGCAAACGTGGCAAGCTAGAAGGTGTTTTGGGTGAATGTCATGCCTCAGGCACGGAAATTATTGCAAGCTTAGGCGAAGAGCATATGCGCACGGATTTCCCTATCATCTACTCGTCTGCTGACAGTGTGTTGCAAATTGCAGCCCATGAAGAAAGCTTTGGATTAGAGCGTTTATTGAGCTTGTGTCAGATCGCTCGTGATCTACTGGATGAAATGAAGATGAACATTGGCCGAGTGATCGCGAGACCTTTTATTGGTACGAATGGGGATGACTTTGCCCGTACCGGAAATCGTCGTGATCTTGCGGTTGAGCCGCCAGCTAAGACAGTGCTAAACCATCTTGCAGACGCCGGTGGTCAGGTGATTAGTATTGGTAAAATTGCCGATATTTATGCTCACTCTGGTATTACCCATAAGGTGAAAGCAACAGGGTTAATGGCCCTCGTTGATGCGACGATTGAAAGCATTAAAACCGCACCTGATAATAGTCTCATTTTCCCTAACTTTGTCGACTTTGATTCTTCCTACGGACACAGACGTGATGTCTCAGGTTATGCTGCGGCATTAGAAGCCTTTGATGCCCGTTTGCCTGAAATTGAAGCGGCGCTTAAGCCGGGTGACAGAGTCTTTATCAGTGCCGATCATGGTTGTGACCCAACCTGGCCTGGTAGTGATCATACTCGTGAGCATGTGCCTGTGATTTGCTTTGGTCCTGGTATCGAGGCAGGGGTTGATGCTGAATCAACCAGCATAGGTACCCGTAAGAGCTTTGCGGATATTGGTCAGAGCATTGCCTCTCATTTAGGATTAGCCAAGCTAGGTTATGGTGAAAGCTTTTTATAGCTAGTTAATCTCTATTATGAATCCAATAAAAACGTCCTTCTGGGCGTTTTTATTTATTGGTGATTAATGTATCTAATGAAAAGAAGGGAAATATGTCAAAACCACTTAACTGGGGCATTCTAGGTACCAGCTTTATTTCGGCAGTGATGGCGGACGCGATTTTAGCTGAGGCCAATACACATTTATACGCTGTTGCTGGTCGCTCTCTCGCGCCTTTAAAGGACTTTACCGATAAGTATGACTTCGACAAGGTCTATCAAGATTACGATGCCTTGATTGCAGATCCACAAGTGGATGTTATCTACATTGCTTTGCCGAATCACTTGCACCATGAGTATGTGATTAAAGCGGCGCAAGCAGGTAAGGCCATCTTATGTGAAAAGTCCTTGTCTGTGGATATGGCGAAAACCCAAGCAGCGTTAGATGCAGTGGCTGAACATAAGGTCTTTTTTTTGGAAGGCTTGATGTACTTAACTCACCCTTTTGCGCAAAAGATCAGCCAACTGCTGCAAACCAAGGTAATTGGTGAGGTTAAAGCAATACGTGGCAATTACAGTGCGGCTATCAGTGAATTTGTGAATCCAGAGAGTAAAGGAACTTTATATAACTTAGGCTGTTACCCACTTTCTCTTATGCATCTGGTACTGCAACAAGCTTTTGGTGATGATGTTTTCTCTGACTATCAGATTCAGGCGTTTGGTCGTCGTGGTAAAGACGGTAACATTTGTGATACCAGTGCTAACTTCCTATTTAACAATGGTGTACAAGCGCAACTGCATACAGCAGAAGACTTTGGTATGCACTCAAGCTTCAGTATCTTAGGTAGCGAAGGTTATCTCGAGCTGAAATCAAACCCTTGGTTACCCCAAGCAAAAGGTAACAAAATCTACTTCGCCAAATATGATGGGGAAGGGAATGAAACTGAGTTCGAGCATATTGAAGTGGATGCGCCAGGTAATGGTTTTGTCTCACAAGTGACTCAGGTTCGTGAAGCGTTAGAGCAAGGTTTACTTGAACTTACGCGCCCTGCGACACGTCCTCAAGACTCCTTTACCATGATGCAGTTATTAACGGACTGGGAAGCCGCTGCCTCCTAAAACCTTAGGATTGCGTGAAATGGAAGGTCGCTCAGGCGGCCTTTTTTATGCCTAGTACCAAGGATTTATATAAGAGATGTGGCATAGGTGAGAATAAAAACTGAAAATCTATTGTACTAGTACATGAATACGGTATTATGTGCGCATATTAGATAAATGGCGTTTAGCTATTAGGTGGAGTAAAGAGTGAAAGATCTAATCACCTACTTAAGAAGTGCAAGCTCAGATGACGAGATGCAGAACAAGCTGACAGGGCTTTTGACCCCAAGTGAAGTGCTCGAAATGAGCAAACGTTTGCAAATATTTGCCATGCTCAAAGAGGGTGTGCCGCAACGAGAAATTGCCAAACAACTGGGTGTCGGCATAGCGACCGTGACGCGAGGTTCGAGAGCCTTAAAAGAATTAGAACAAGCCTCATCAGATAAAGATGAGCAATAAGATGGATATAAACATGAGTGTAAAACCAGAAGCCATTAAGTTGCCGAGAAAGCCTCACTATGTGAATGTCACGGCAGATTGTGATTTTTTTGATTTGTTTAAAAAAGTCGAAAAGCGTTTTGATACCTGCTTTATGTTGGAGTCTTTGGGTGAAGATAGCTTTATCTCACGCCATTCCATCATAGGTTTTGACCCAGAAAAAATCCTCTGGGCGCAAGGCAATACGCTGACAATTGAAGAAAGAGATGGTTCTTCACAAAGTTATCAGAGCGATAATCCTTATTACTTGCTACGTGATATCGTACCGCAAAATATCTTGTCACGAAAATACTCAGGTGGTTTAACCGGCTATGTTGGTTATGATGCCATGAACTACTTTGAGCCTAGCTTGAGCCTCAATGTCAGCGATATGTTTGAAGCCTTTAAGTTTGGCCTTTATACGGATGGTTTGATTCTCGACAAGATGACAGGTGAGATCTTCTACTTCTATTATCGTGATAGCCGTATGGAGTTAATCGAAAGTATGTTGGCAGAACCTACTCCTGAAAATGGACCGCTTGTGGTAACACCACAGGGTGAATCCATGAGCAAAGCAGACCATGCTAAGGCCGTGGCTAAGGTTAAACAAGACATCATTGATGGCAAGATCTTCCAGACCGAAGTGGGCTTTAAAAAGTGGTTCACCCTAGAAGGCGATAATATCAATATCTATGAGAAATTGCGTGAAGTGAATCCATCGCCTCAGATGTACTATCTAAAGTTCAACGAACAAAAAGTCATTGGTGCTAGCCCTGAAATGCTATTCCGCTTACGCCAAGGGGAGATGGAAACCTTCCCACTTGCGGGGACCGCGAAACGTGGTGCTGATGAAACAGAAGACAGAGCCTTGGCCCGTGCTTTATTAAATGATCCAAAAGAAATTGCCGAGCATAATATGATCGTCGATTTACACCGTAATGATATTGGCCGTGTGGCGCAATTTGGAACGGTAAAAGTGCGTAGTTTGATGGATATTAAACGCTTTAGTCATGTACAGCATATTTCTAGCGAAATCGTGGGCATCATGGCAGAGACAGAAGATATGTTCTCAGGTCTTGCTAGTAACTTCCCAGCAGGTACTTTAACAGGTGCCCCTAAAATTGAAGCCATGAAGATTATTGATGATCTTGAAGGTGAAGGTCGTGGCCCTTATGGCGGTGCAGTGGGTCATTTCTCCTTTAACGGTGATTGTACCTTTGCTATTCCCATTCGTACTGTGTTTGCTAATGGCGAAAAAGCCTATGTGCAAACCTGTGGTGGTAATGTGTTTGATTCCAACGCCGAAGATGAATACGAAGAAATCCAACGCAAGTTCGCCGGAACCAAGCGCGTACTTGATCAATTTGCCCCAGCTGATAAAAAAGGAGCCTGAGTATGAAGGTTTATATTATTGATAACTATGACTCTTTTACTTACAACCTTTATCAGTTCATCGGTGAAATTCTGACCAGTGAGAAAATGCGTGGCAACATTCAAGACTTCAGTGTCGTGGTGAAGCGTAATGACGAGGTCAGCATTGAAGAGCTAAAAGCCCTGTCACCTGATCGTATTATTATCTCACCAGGACCCGGCTCTCCTGATGATGAAGCCTACTTTGGTGTCTGTGCAGACATTATCCGTGACCTAGGTAAAACCACCCCTATGATGGGCGTGTGCCTAGGTATGCAAGGAATGGTGCATGTGTTTGGTGGCAAGGTGGTGAAAGCCCCGCTGCCTATGCATGGTAAAACGAGTCCGATAGCCCACAACGGCGAAGGCATCTTTAAAGACATTCCTGACCAGCTAGAAATCATGCGTTACCACTCTTTAGTAGCAGAAAACGAAAGCTTCCCTGAGGCTTTAGAAGTGACCTCTAGTGTGGGTGAGTTGGCAGAAGCTGATTTTACTAACTTGGATGTGATTCGTGCTGGTGGTGATTTTGAAATCATGGGAGTGCGCCATAAAGAGTACCCAATACAAGGGATTCAGTTCCACCCAGAATCTTTTGCTACAGAAGGCGGTAAGGACTTGATTAGGAACTTCTTGTTTCAGTTTTAACTTAAACTAAGCCGCAATTTTCTAAAAAGCCTCGAAGAGACATCTTCGGGGCTTTTTGACTTCCAACTCTGTCGCTGCTTTGAAAATGTTCAGTAAATCTGCTTGATAATTAAGTTGAAGATGTTAAAACGCATTAAAAATCAATGTCATATGATTTTCTCACAGGGAGGTGAGTATGTTTGCCTCTTCATATCTTATTTTTAATGCGAAACATATTTAATGAAAGTCCTCGTTTTACTCTCTGCACTTTTTGTCTCAGGTGTTCTTAATGCTGCTGGTTTTGCTATCTCTAAAACAAAAGATAGTTTTAGTTTTGATAACCAAAATTACAACTCAAACTCTTACGCTACCAAACTCGTTTTTAGTGAGAGTCATCCTATTTACTTGGAGTATCGTCAATCTCAGGCTACTGATGAGTTTGACTTTTATCAAATCGGTTTGGGGGCCCTTTATAGTCTTAGTTCAAATAAACATTATGATTTTGGTACTGATTTTTACTTAGGTTATCTTGTTGCAGAAAATGACAGCTCAGAAAATGAGTTTGAATTTACAAGTATTGGTATTGGAACTTATTTTGATTATAAAGTGACGTCTCGTTTTATCATCAGTAGTTGGGCTGGTTTGCAGCTATTAAGAGAGATTACGGAAAATACAACTTGCGAAGATGGCTCGACAACAGACAGTGTGGGCAGTGGTACTTGCTCAAGTCATGGCGGAATTGCTTATTACAATGACAAATTAGGTGATGGGACCGCCAAATCATTTTCGCTTGGTTTTAAGTACTTTCTCTAAGCTTGTTCTAATTATTCGTGCCTAAGGAAAGGTAAATGAAAGATAAAAATATCTATATTCTAGTTCTTGTACCGTTAGTTTTATATGGAGTGGCTTGGTTGCTATATTCTCATCATGTTGGCAGTAACGTTTCAACAAAAAGTGATGATTGGGGCTACTTTGGCAGTTATATTGGTGGCGTCTTAGGGCCAATTTTGACCACTGCCAGTATTTTATTTGTTTGGTTTCAGTCGAAGAAAGGGCTAGAGCTTCAGCAAGAACAGTTACAACAGCAAAATTTCCAAAGCTTCATAGAAAATTATAATCACGCATTTCAAGTGCTTCAACGAGCTGAAGAAAAAGAGGTCTTCTTAGGAGGTGGTTTAAATGGTTATTTTGTTCATCATAACTCTGAAGGAACTTATAAAATAAAAAGTTTAATTGAAGATATTAAGGCGGAAATATCAAGCTCTTTCCACGAAAGTGATCTTAATAAGCATCAAGGAGAAATTGAGCATAATTTTGGAAAAATTATGGCATATCACCGAAATGCTAAATTAGATAAAGAGCTAGGTGATATGGAGCGAGATTACAGAGCTCTAGAAATATTTTTTATTGAATATATTGCAGCCTTATCCTCCTTGTATTATTTGTTTGCTAACTTCAAAAGCTTTTCAGACAGTCAAGCTAAACATCGTGATGTTCTTTTTTATGGTTTGGAAAGGTATGTTGATAATGGTAAAACCCCTCATCTGATGAAAGTATTTGATATTGGTTACGGCATATCTAAACACAACCCTTTGGTTTCTTAGTACTTTTTGAGGTTTATACTTATGAGTTCTGGCCTATGCACGGTAAAACTAGTCGCTCTTAAGTTAACCCATAACGGCGAAGGTATCTTTAAAGACATTCCTGACCAGCTAGAAATCATGCGTTACCACTCTTTAGTAGCAGAAAACGAAAGCTTCCCTGAAGCCTTAGAAGTGACCTCTAGTGTAGGTGAGTTGGCAGAAGCTGACTTTACTAACTTAGATGTGATTCGTGCGGGTGGTGACTTTGAAATCATGGGTGTACGCCACAAAGAGTATCCAATCCAAGGCATTCAGTTCCACCCAGAATCCTTTGCGACAGAAGGCGGTAAGGACTTGATTAGGAACTTCCTTTTTCAGGTCTGATTAGTACAATAAGCCAAAATTTTAAATAGCCTCGAACAATGCTGTCCGGGGCTTTTTTATCTCTGATTAAACTTAAGTTGCGACTCTTGCCTTAAATCTCAGGTGTTCTATCCACACGCTGAGGCGGGAAGACTTATTCTCAGCTTCTCTGAGCTCAGCATTCTTTTTCTCATCTGCTATCCTTTTACTGAACAGGGTTCAATATTAGAATCTATTATTTAATTAACCTGTAATATAGCTTTGGAGCCTTGGGCTGTTTGTATGAAACTCCTTAAACTTGGGATTTTAATATCACCTGTTAAGATTTTTGTGAGCGTACTTTTGCTCTGCCTATTAGTGTCTTTTTATTTTATTGACGCTTTCAAAGTAAGTTCTATCGAAAAAGCTCAGTCTGATGCTCTTGCGTTGGCTCAGCATCATGCGGCTTTAGTGAATACAACGATTGAAAAAAATATGTCTGCGAATTATGCCCTAGCAGCCATGGTTCGACAGTCTCAAGGTGAGGTTGGTTTTTTTAATACCTATGCTAAGAATCTTCATCAAATCTATCCGATCGTTTCTCACTTTACGCTTTCCCCAAATGGCATCATTCAACATGTTTATCCTTTAGCAGGAAATCAAGCCTCCCTCGGTTTGAACCAACTTGAATTTAACCCACAACAAGAAGAGGCAAACAAGGCAAAAAGTTCACGTTTACTGACTTTGGCTGGCCCCGTAAAGTTAGTTCAAGGTGGCGTCGCTATTATTGGGCGCTGGCCTGTGATGCTTAAAGATAAAGCTGGTGAAGAAGGTTTTTGGGGGTTTACTAATGTGGCTGTCACCTTAGATGCTTTATTGGAAAAGGCTAATTTTAGTGCTTTAGAAAAGCAAGGTTATGATTATCGTTTGGTTAAAAGCCTTGGTGAAGATGAAACGCTTATTTTTGCTTCTGTTGACGCTGAATTAAAGCAGGCTATCGCGATTGATATACAGTTACCTAATGATGTCTGGCAGTTGCAGCTAGCGCCCACTGCTGGATGGGTTAAATGGGCGGATTTACAGCTAGAAATTGTTTCCTATCTTATTATCAGTGGTTTGATCGCCGGCTTAGTTGCTTTGATTTGCCATATTTACCTAATTAAAAATGGGTTAGAGGGGGTTGTGAAGCAGCGTACTTTGGCGTTAACAAATACCAATAAAAGGTTAACTGGCCTATTGGATGCTATACCCGATTTTTTATTCGAAATTGATGATAATGAAGAGGTGCTTCAGTGTCATTTCCCCAGTAAATTGTTGTCGCGACGCTTTGGTACTCATATCGTGGGGCGTTACCTTACTGATGTGTTCCCTGAGAGTGTGATATTGGTTTATCAAGACTCGTTTAAAGAGGCGAAAACTGAAGGCCATTCGGCTGGTAAGAGCTTTTGTTTAGATATTGAAGGAAAAGAGCATTGGTTTGAATTGTCTGTCTCTTATTCCATTAGCTCTGATTACAATCGACCCTGCTTTGTTGCTTTAGCTCGGGATATTAGCCGACGTAAAAAGGCTGAGAGCGAATTGCGTATTGCAGCCACTGCGTTTGAGACCCAAGATGGAATTTTAATCACAGATACTCAACATAAAATTGTCAGGGTCAATACCGCTTTCCAAAAAATTACAGGCTATCAAGAAGCAGAAATTCTAGATCAAAACATCAGCTTGCTACGCTCTGGTCGCCATGATGAGATTTTTTTCCAAAAGATTTTTGCCTGTATTGATGACTGTGGTTATTGGGAGGGGGAAATTTGGAATCGGAAAAAGTGTGGTGAAATTGTTCCAGAACTCACAACTATCTCGACAGTCTATAACGACCTCAAAATACCCATTAACTATGTCTATATTATTAAGGACATCAGCCTTACTAAGCAAAATGAGCAGTTAATTAATCAGCTAAGTTATTATGACTCGCTCACTTGTTTACCTAATCGCAAGATGATTTCTGAAAAGGTTGAGCAGCTAATTAAACAGGCTCAACACCAATCTTTGACTGTTAACACCAGTGGTCATTATTTGCCTTTGATTCGTCATGCGCTTCTTTTTATCGATCTGGATCATTTTAAAAACATTAATGACAGTAAAGGATATTCCGTTGGGGATAAGCTCTTACAAGAGGTTGCTCACAGGCTCATTGATACGGTTCGTTCAACCGATATAGTGGCACGCTTTGGTGGTGATGAATTCATTCTATTGTTGGAAGGGGTTGATGTGAGCTTAGATGCTGGCAGAGCCCTGTATCGAGCAAAGAAAGTTTCTTGTTTGATCAATGATGCCTTGGCTCAGGTGTTTGAAATTAATGGGGAGCATTTTTACATTTCTTCCAGTGTGGGTATTACTGAAATTGATGAAAGCGTGGATGAAGTGTTTGATGCTTTTAAACATGCAGAGCTTGCCATGTATGAAGCCAAGTCGAGCGGCCGTAACCGTTATTGTTTTTACTCACCTCAAATGCAGGAAAAAATATTAGAGCGGGTGAACCTTGAAACCGCGATGCGCAAAGCGTTAATCAAAGATGAGTTTCTTCTTTACTATCAACCTCAATTTGATGACCTTGGTGTCTTGAGGGGAGTAGAGGCCTTAATCCGCTGGCATCATCCTGATAAGGGCATTATTTCACCTATGCAGTTTATCCCTTTAGCAGAAGACTCAAAGTTGATTATCCCTATTGGTGAATGGGTTGTGCGTGAAGCCTGTAATACTTTAGCGCGTTGGCGGGATGATCCGTTACTGAGTCAGGTGAAAGTCTCGGTTAATGTCAGTGTTATACAATTTGCTCAGGACGACTTTGTCGATTTGGTGAGGCTTATTCTTGTCGAAACAGGAGCAAGTGCTAAGCTGCTTCAGTTTGAATTAACAGAAAGTATGTTGATCGATGACAAAGCCAATATCCTGGCTAAGATGCAAGGTTTAAAAGCCTTAGGTGTTCTTTTATCTCTAGATGATTTCGGAACTGGGTATTCTTCCCTTTCTTATTTACAGCAATTGCCTTTTGATCAACTTAAAATTGATCAATCCTTTGTGCGTAATTTAAATGGGCAAGGCGATCAGCATCCTTTAGCTCTGACGATTACAACTATGGGACACAGTTTAGGTTTAGAAGTCATTGCTGAGGGCATTGAAGAAAAGGAAAGTTTGCTTAAGCTGCAATCTTTTGGCTGTAATTTATTTCAAGGATACTTTATGGGGCATCCAATGCCATTAAGTAAACTTGAAGAAGTGGGATTACAGCAATTAAGCCTGATGCAGACTGACTCTTAATAGCAAAGGTAAATAGGTTATTTTACTTATACTTAGGAAATTAGAGTGTGAAAGCTTTTATTTTAACTTAATAAATGGGGTATCAAATGGAGCATAGTTTTTTACTGGATGCTTATAGGCGTTGTGCAGAAGTACTGTCTGAAATAGCCCTTGGAGCATCTCAGAATCAAGTGTTTGAAACTTTGCAAACCATTATTGAGGAAATGGATGAAGCGCGTTTTTCCAGCATTTTGAGGCTGAATTCTCACGATGGTACCTTGCATTTAACGGTTGAAAATCGCTTGCCTGACTTTTATAACCAAGCAATTCAAGGGTTAAAAGTTGGCCCTAAAGTGGGAAGCTGCGGCGCGGCGGTCTTTTGTAATAAGCCTGTGATTGTTAATGATGTTACTACTCATGAAAATTGGACGGTTTTTAGGGAGTTAGTTGAAAAAGCGAATTTAGGCTCGTGTTGGGCAGTCCCCATCGTACTATCAAAGGGTGAAGTTTATGGTTCCTTTGCCATTTATAGTTCAAGCAAAGCGGCGCCAAGGGAAGAAGAGTTAGAGATTTTAACCTTAGCGGCTCACATCGCTGGTGTTGTCATTGAAAAACAAAAGTCAGAAAACCAACTGACCTTTAATGCGACCCATGATCCTTTAACACGTCTAAGTAACCGTAGTTTGTTTGATAATCTTGCGAGCCAAGCTCTTAGGCAATCGAAAAGAAAGCGTGAACCTATTTGCGTTTTGTTTATTGATATTAATAACTTTAAGTATGTAAATGACCATTATGGGCATGATATGGGTGATAGATTGTTATGTCTGCTGGCAGACGTATTAACCCAAGAGCTTAGAGAAGCGGATATTGCAAGCCGCCGAGGTGGGGATGAATTTATTTTAGCGCTAGTGGGGACGGGTAAAGAAGGGGCGAAAGTCCTCATTGATCGATTGTGCCAGCATTTTATGGAAGCTCAAAAAGACTTGTTTACGGATTATTCTGTGACCATGGCAATTGGTGTTGCTGAGTCTAAAAAAGGGAATTACCTCACAATTTCAGAGCTGATCAAACAAGCTGATGTGGATATGTATCGCAATAAACGTCTATTAAAAAGTAACTTTTAGCAAAAGCTGACGTTTTCCTTATCAGATTAAGTCTGGCTTAAGGTTAGCAACTTACACTCTTTCTTAATCTAAAGAAGGAGTGATTCTTATGAAACCCATTCAACGCTTAATCGTCTTACTTGCCGTATTCGGGCTCTCTCATTCTGCTTTTGCAACATCCCTTGATATGCAGGTCACCATGAAATCTTATAACGGAGATGGCGCTTACATGGCTATTTACCTCATGGATGCCAATGGTCGTCTGGTGCAAACCCTTGCTGTAGAAGGCCGTAAGAAAAAGTATCAGAAGCATTTACGAGATTGGAAGCGTGCCAACCGCTCGTTAAAGTTCGATGGTAAAACAGGTGCGAGTTTGCACAAAAAACGTAGCAGAAACTTCTTAGTCACTATCGATGATAAATACATAGACTCAAATTACTTTATCCATATCGATACCTCGGTCGAAGATAAACGTGATGTACCCTCTGATGTTATTGTGCCTTTAACCCAACAAGGCATTGGCCAAGCCATATCTGGCAAGGGTTACGTCAAATCGTTTGTCTATCGCTTTTAACCTATTTTAATTCTTTAGCGTCTTTTAACCCAGTTCTATAGCCAGTCTGTTTCCCCCTTTTCAGGCTGGCTACTAGGAGGACTTATGTCTCGTTTAATTCATACCTGGCTCGCGATTCCTGCCACCATATTTATTATTTTGATCGCCTTATCTGGCAGTATTTTATCTTTGGAGACCCTAAACGAAGCCGCAACAGCACCTAAGTTAAGTCTTGGTCAGACTTCTGTTGCGACACTTGCGGATAAAGTAAAACAAGGTTATCCAGGTGCAGAGCAGCTAACACGAACACAAAACGGGCTCTTTTTAGTCGCCTATTCAAATGATCAGGGCTATGGGGAAGACCAAATTGATCCTGTGACAGGCCTAAAAGTACAAGCCCACCAAAGGTCTGACCTTTATAACTGGATGAAAAGCTTCCACCGTTCTATGCAAATGGGAGATGCAGGCAGAATGCTGGTGGCTGTTGTTGCTTTTGCTTTACTTGCGTTGAGTATCAGTGGACTTTTGTTAATGGTTCGACGCCTTGGAGGCATCAAACATTTCTTTAAATTAGCCAAAGGCAGTACAAGTCAAAAGCTTCATATTGAATTGAGTCGTTTTGCCCTAGTCGGTAGCTTAGTTTTGACCACTACTGCTCTGTACTTAAGTGCAGCCACTTTCTCTTTGTTGCCAGAGGCAAATACCCCTGACCTTGCTTTTCCTGAATCAGTTTCTTCTGATCAAGCTTCTTTAGAGCCGTCTTTTTTAGAAGATGGAGCGAATACGCAAGCCTTACCTATCTCTCATTTACTAGCACTTAACGAAGTAGATGCCAGTGAACTTGTCAGTCTTGAATTCCCCTATGCTGATGACCCTAGCTCTGTTTACACTTTAGAGACTCAGTTTGGCCTTGGTTATATCCACCCAGAAACTGGGCATTGGTTAGATTTTCAACTTCATTCAAGTTTCTATCAAGTTAGCCAATTTATAAGTGCGCTTCACACCGGTGAAGGGATGGGGCTTTGGACACTTTTCATAGGACTGACAAGCCTGATACTGCCTATTATTGGGATAACAGGCATCATCATTTGGGTGCGTAAACGCATTAATTCAAAGGCTTTTGGACAGGCTGATAGTCTAAATTTACAAAACTATGTGCCGGCACAAGAGGCGAATATTGTTATTTTGGCAGGCAGTGAAGGTTTGAGTACTTGGCGCTTTGCTCAAGAGTTTTCACAGGCGTTAATAACGGCGGGTAACAAGGTTCATCTGAATAAAATGAATCAGGTAGAAGGCCATTATACTAATGCAACGCATGTCTTTTTTATGACATCTACCTATGGGGAAGGCCAAGCACCTTCAAGTGCGTCACTTTTCTTAGAAAAAGCGAAAGACCTTAGCTTGCCAGAGGGTTGTCAGGTCAATGTCTTAGGCTTTGGTGATAGCCAATTTACTCACTTTATTGGTTTTGCTAAGCAGGTTGATGTCTTAGTTGCCGAGAAGGGCTTTAAGCAAATGCTGCCGTTAACCGCGATTGATAAATTTTGCCAAACGAGCTTGGAAACTTGGATAGAAAACGTCTCTACCTGCCTTAATCAAAGTTTATGTTTGAAACTAGATAAGAAAAAAATCAGTCCATTTCAAATGCAACTTGTTGAGCAAAGCCATTATGGTGATGAGGTGGATGCTCCTGTTAGAATTCTGCGCTTTAAAGCGGCAACTGACCCAGAGACAGTGTTGAATCCAGCAATTGATGAGGCTTTTGCCTTAAGCTCTGATATGCCATGGCCAGAGTTTGAAGTGGGTGATCTTGTAGGCATCATGCCACCGGGTTCTGACTTTGTTCGCTATTACTCTCTGGCAAGCTGTGATCAAGATGGCATGTTAGAAATCTGTGTACGTAAACAGGTTGAAGGGGAATGTTCTGGTTTCTTACATGGCCTAAAAGAAGGGGATTCGATACAAGCCTTTATCCAAAAGAAAGCCTCTTTTAGACCCGCTCAAGATGCAAGCTCAGTCATCATGATAGGCGCAGGCACAGGAATGGCGCCGTTACAGGGTTTTATCAAACAAAACGAGAAACAAGTGCCTTATTACCTTTACTGGGGTGGCAGACTACAAAACTCGGACTTTATCTATGAGGATAATTTGAGCCAAGCTTTAGCCACATCAAAATTAAAACAGCTGCGACTCGCCTTTTCGCGATCAACTAAACCTCAATATGTGCAAAACCTATTAACCGACGATGCCAAGGATATTTCTAAACGCATTCTAGAAGGCGCTCAAATTATGGTTTGTGGTAGTAAGGTCATGGCTGATGGAGTAAGAACATCATTAGATAAGATTCTGAAACAAGAGCAGCTATCTGTTTCTGAATTAGAGCAAGCAGGACGCTATGTACAGGATGTGTATTAATAAAGGTCCTAAATTCAGATATTAAGTGCGACACTGCAATATAAGAAGCCCTGACGGTTGATACAGTCAGGGCTTTTTGTTTATGGAAAATGAGTTATTAGGTAGGTTAAGTTAATTGCGGAAAAAGCTTCGCAACCAGTGCTTTACCTGAGGCAATACCGCCTTGGTTGTAAGTGTCGAGCAAAGCTGAACCCACAATAGCTATATCCGCAAGACCTGTGAGTTCTGCTACCTGCTCTGGTGATCTGATGCCAAAACCAACGGCTAACGGAACATCCGTATGTTGGCGTATTTCAGCTAAATAGGCGACTAAATCAAACTCAGTTTGCAAGCTGGATTTTTGCCCAGTCACCCCAGAGCGACTCACGCAATACAGCATGCCAGTGGCTTGACCTGCGATCTGCTTGATACGCTCTTTTGGCATATTGGGTGTGATTAACCAAATGGCGTCCAGATTATATTCGACACAGGCGGCTTGGTATTCAGTCGCGTGCTCAATGGGTAAATCTGGCAGAATTAGCCCAGTTAAACCTTGTTCAGCTGCCTCTTTTACGAGCTTTGTAATACCAAAGCGATAAACTGGATTGAGGTAGCTCATTAGCAAAATTTTAGAGTTTGGATAATCCCGTCCTAAACGCCCAAGATCGGCTAAACATTGCTGCATTTTAGGTTCGGATTCTAATGCCTTATGACAGGCTTGAACTATGCTTGGCCCATCTGCCACTGGGTCCGAGAAAGGGAACTGAACCTCTAAGGTCTCGACGCCCATTTCAAGTAAGGTTTGCATCCATTCAAGACTGGCTCCTATGCTAGGGTAACCATAAATAACGTGCGTCATGGCCAAAGGTTGGCTTGTTAATGGCTGCTTGGCATTAATAAAGTTAGCTAACTGGCTCATGCGCTTATCTCCTTTGATAGATCCTGGGATAGATTCTTAGATAGATTCGGGTTTACATCTGACTCATGGTAGTTCTTAAGATAATCCTCTAAGAAAGGCGCAAACTCTTTATCGTCAAAGGCTTTGGCGACATTGAAAATATCTTTATCACCACGGCCAGATAAATTAATCACTATGTGCTGATCGGGTCGCATGTCTGCGGCTTCTTTAAAGGCAACCGCGAGCGCGTGTGATGACTCCAGCGCTGGAATAATGCCTTCTTTTTGCAAGAGTAATGAGCAAGCTGCTAAAACTTCTTCATCATTGGCATAGCTCATACGCACCCTTTGTGTTTCTGCCAGATGAGCAACAATTGGCGATACCCCCACATAGTCTAATCCCGCTGCGATTGAGTGTGTTTCCTGAAGCTGACCTTGGTCATCCTGTAGGAAAACGCTAGCAAAGCCTTGGGCAATACCTGCTTGGCCTAGGTTGTGTGATAAACGAATTGAGTGATCACCCATATCCATACCTCGGCCCGCCGCCTCTACACCGACCATTTCCACTTCCTTATCTTCTAAGAAAGGCGTGAATAAGCCTAATGCGTTAGAGCCACCGCCTACACAAGCATAAAGCCGATCAGGCAGTTGATCGAATTGAGCTAATGATTGGCGCTGTACTTCTTGGCCTATAACCGACTGAAAATAGGTCACCATTTCAGGGAAAGGCGCGCAGCCGCAGGCTGTACCAATCAAATAATGGCTATCTTCATAGCTAGAAGACCAGTCTCGCAACGCTTCATCTAAAGCATCTCTTAAGGTTTGCGAGCCTGTTTTGACTGGGATTACTGTGGCGCCTAACTGACGCATCCAAAAGACATTCGGGTATTGGCGTGCCACATCTTTAGCGCCCATGTAAATGGTACATTCTAACCCTAATCGAGAAGCAACCAAGGCTGTCGCGATACCATGTTGGCCCGCACCTGTTTCAGCAATGACACGTTTTTTACCCATGCGTTTAACCAATAAACCTTGGCCAATCACATTATTCATCTTGTGAGCACCTGAGTGGTTTAGGTCTTCACGTTTTAAATAAACCTGGGCGCCACCTAGATGCTGAGTGAGATTCTCACAATGAGTCAAAGGCGTCGGACGACCAGAGTACTGCTGCCATTGCTTATGCAGTTCTGCCACAAAGCTAGGATCATTCTTCGCTTCTTCAAAGGTGGTAAGAATCTGTTGCTGGCTGCTGTATAAAATCTCTGGAATATAGCTGCCGCCATATTGTCCGTAAAAGCCGTTTTCGCTTTTCATTGTGTGACCTCAAAGTGAGTGATTAATTTAACGTTCAGTTAATTAATTAACTATACCGTTTAGTTAATTTAATGTGATAATCAAATTTGGTCAAGCCCTGTCTTGATAATAATTTTGAATGAATGATTAACTAGTTGATTTAGCTTGCTTAGTTTATCTGCCTAGATAGGCAATCGTTTTTTGTGAATAGTTCTTGTGAATAGTTTTTGAGAAAAGGAAAGTGTTATGGCTCGTGGTCGCCCTTCAAAGAAGTCGCACATTATTGAAACCGCTCTGACACTGTTTAGCCGAGTGGGTTATCAAGGCACCAGTATTGATCAGGTGGTTGTGGCTGCAGAAGTCTCTAAACCCACGGTTTATAGTAATTTTTCCAGTAAACAAATTCTCTGGCATCAGGCTTTATTACGCATCTTAGAAAATGCTGAGACTGACCTTGCTGATGTCAATGATAAGGCTCAGTCGCCTTTGCAACAGTGGTTAAGAGTTTGGGATGTTTGGCTTGCTGATAAAAACCGTCTGGCGGTATACCGCATTATGTTGGGGGAGAGTCATAAGATGGAGGAGGCCAGTGTTGGCTTGTTCAAACAATTGGAGGCCTTATTTGATAAGGTGTTAGATACTGTGCTGGCTGGATTCGATAAACCGCTTAGTCCAGCGCAAATCTATGTGTTGAAAGCCACCAGTAAAGAGGCTTTGTTAATGCCCAACCTATATGAGAGTCAGGCACTAACACAAGGTGCTAATTTGTCGGCTGAGCTGACGACGCTTCTGGATTCTCTTCTGTCTCAAGATTAGCGACTTCGAACTCTCTGACTTCACGTACGCAATAAACCAAGACAGTTGGAATAATGACGGTCAAAGCGCAAAGTATGAGGACGATTTGAAAACCCAATGACTCATACAAGAAGCCTGCGACCACGATACCCAGAGGCGCAAGGCCAATCGAACCAATATGGTCATAGGCGCTAACGCGAGAAAGCATATGGCTGGGGATCGCTTGATGTAAGGTCGTTGTCCATAGAATCGAAAACATCTCCCAGCCGATTCCCCCTAGAAATGCAGCCAGCATAATCCAATGTAATTGCAGTGGCATAATTAAAGCTAAGCTAATGAAACTAAAGCTAAAAGAGGTCAAGGTAGCGACTTTCAAAGGGTGAGTGAAGCGCATATAAAATGACGCAATACCACCAACGATAGTCCCCGCACCAATGGCTGCTGCGATGAGTCCCCAATCGGCGGCGCCTCCCATCTGATCTTTTGCAACAGCAGGGCCGATCAAACCATAGACGGCTTCAACGGATGCCACAATAAAGCAGAATTGCACCACAATCACCCATAGCCATTTTCGGCTAGTAAACTCTTTCCAGCCAAGCTTGAGCTCTTGAATGATTGATTCTCCCTGACTCTTAATTTGCTTGCTTGGACGCAAACTAATCACGAGAAAAGTGGCTAGGGCAAAGGTGCCAGTGTCAATTAATAAGGTCATGCCAGCGCCAAAGGTAGCAACTAAAATACCTCCCGCGGCGGCGCCTAAGATCATAGCGCTACTACGTGCTATGCCCACAATGGCATTGGTGCCTTGTAAGTCCTTTTTCTTCACCAGTTGCGGGATTAAACCCATGGCCGCGGGTGCATGTAGGCCAAAAGCAATGCCATTGATTAGCATTAAAATAGTGAGGTTGACGATATTGGCTTGCTCAAAAATAAACAAACAGGCAATGATCAATTGAGCCAACATGGCGATAATGTCGGCAACCACTATCATGGCTTTGCGCGAAGTGCGATCAGCTATAGCGGCACCAAGCAGCATGATGATAATCGAACCTGTAATAGGCGCTGCAATGACAATGGCTGAGTCTTTGGTCGAGCCTGTTAGTTCAAGCACACCAAATGCCATGGCGATGGGTGCCATAGCCGTACCAAAAAATGAGATGAAATAGGCAATGCTTATCTTGGTAACATTGCCTTGTTTTAATAATGAAAAGATCTGTTGCTTATCCATGCAAAGTATCCAGATTCCCTAGTTAATCGAATAGGCCGTCATGTTAGTGCAGAGAAAGCGCAATAGCTAGCGCTCTCTTAGCGTTCATCTCATCTGTGTTTTAGCTAGCTAGTGGTTAAGTTCTAGGACTGCTAAGATGTTTTCTTTCAAGATTGAATGGGCAGGATGCAGAATGATTGAAGTGGTAACACAATTTAAGCAAGGGTGTTTCAAGGCGGCTTTCATCTTTCTAATCTGTTTAATTAGCATGGCTGCCCAGTCTCAAGCCCTATTAAACAATGCCCCTAAAGGCGCGCTTGTTATTACTCAGTCTGATTGGCATTCGCAAAACACCCAGTACCTTGCTAATCCTGCAAGCTTGATGAAGATATTCACTGCGACCTTGGCAACCGAAACCTTAGGCAAAAACTACCGTTTTAAAACCGAACTTGCTTATGATGAGACAAGCCTCAACCAAGGTCGATTAACAGGGCCTTTAACGCTTACGCTCACAGGTGATCCGAGTTTTACGCAAAAAGACCTACATACCTTGCTGATGACACTTGCTAAAGCGGGGGTGAAAAAGCTGGATAAGGTCGAAATTGATGCGAGCCGTTATCAAGGTCATGCTTGGAGTTTAGGGCAAGTATGGAATGATCATGGTATTTGTTTTGCCGCACCTACGAGTGCCGCCATGATCAATCGAAACTGTGTTTTTGGTAATTTGAAGGCAACAAAGCCAGGGCAGGTTGCGCATTTTTATCAAACGCCTAACTCGCCTTTAACAGTCGAAAATCAAGTGGTGACTATCGAGGCTAACAAAGCTAAAGGCTGTCAGGTGCTGCTTAAAGTATTAGGTGCTAACCACTATCGATTGACCGGTTGTATTGATGAAAAACGTAAAACCTTGCCTTTAGGATTTTCGGCAAATGAAGCGAATACCTTTTTTGCACATATTTTCATGCAAGAGCTGATTTTATTGGGGTTCGGCTCTGAGATAGAAATCAGCTTCATTGATCAAGCACCCTCTTGGCTCGCAAAAACTGATAAGAGTGTTAAGCGCATCTCGCATCATTCTGCGCCATTAACTAAGCTGGTGGCGCGTATGCTGAAAAGATCGGATAACTTGGTTGCAGATGCTTTATTTAAGGCGTCCGGTCATCAATATTTTTTAAGTGAGAACGCAGGTGCTGCCAGCTTTGAGACGCTTGATGCCTATCAAAAAGGAAGCTTGGCGCTCATGTCTTTATTAGATAAAAATCAGATAGATAGCCAAGGTTTGGTGGTACGAGATGGTTCAGGTTTATCTCGTGAAAACTTGCTGTATGCAACCAGCTTGTATCAGGTTTTGGAGCTTTGGTTATCTCATCCTAAGTTCGTTTGGTTAGTTGAGGCACTGCCTATCGCAGCACAATCCGGCACGCTAAAAAACAGAGAAAGCTTAAAACATGACATGTTAAAAGGGCGTGTTTTAGCCAAATCTGGCTCTATGCAAGGGGTGGTGAATTTAGCTGGCTTTGTGCAAGTAGCAGATGAAAATAAAGGCCTTAAATTAAGACCTTTTGTTTTTATGGTGAATCAGTTCTCTAAGTCTAAAGCGGTTAAGCCTGCCAAATTTAGTGTCGAGGAGTTATCTCTGTTTAAATTTGAGGCAGGCTTTTTAACTCAGGGCTTTAGGCCGTAATTAACGTATTCGTTTAGGCTAGTGCATTTTGTTGTTTGCTTTTATTGGTGCTGAAAAATACACAGGCCATAGCAATGATAACAGCAGGTATCATCAGCATATTTAGCATCTCCCAACCTAGGGCACTTTGCCAATAACCTGCCAACATACTGGCGATGGCAGCAAAGGCAAATACTAAAAAGTCGTTTAAGCCTTGAACCTTAGCCTTGTCACTTGGTTGGTAGGTTTTGCTTAGCAAGTTGGTGGCGCCAATAAAGGTAAAGTTCCAACCGACACCTAACATCACTAGGGCAAAGAAGAAGTGCCAATAGGTGATGCCGAACTGGTTGAGTATCAAGGCAGCTAATAAGAACAAACAACCTGCTTGAATTACCTTAGTCGTGCCAAAACGGGCAATCAGTTTGCCGGTAAAGAGAGAAGGGACGAACATGCCTAACACATGCCATTGGATAACACTGGCGGTGCTACCAAAATCAAAGCCACAACCTTGCATGGCAAGGGGTGTGGCTGTCATCACTAAGACCATGACGCCATAACCGATAACACCGGCAACCACAGCAGCGATTAAATCTGGCTGGCTTAAAAGCTCAAGATAAGATCTGGGTGTGCCAGATTGCTCTTCTAAGGTTGGTTTTTTTAAAGGTAATAAAGCAACCAAGATAGTGGTGCTGATATAAAGGATAATTAACGCGGCAAAAGCCCCAATATATTGGGTATCAGGCACTAAAAACTCAGCCCAAACAGCAAGGTTAGGGCCTAAGAAAGCGGCGAGAATTCCCCCTGCCATGATCAAACTAATGGCCTGCGGGGCTTTGCCTTCAGGGCAGTTGTCTATCGCTGCAAAGCGATATTGTTGGCCTACACCTATCGCCACCCCGAGTAAAAAGGTCGAGCTTGAGAAAAGCGCGAAATGATTGATGGAAAGTGAGTAGTAAGCGAGAAATGCGCCAGCAACGCCAATCAAGTTACCGATTAAAAATACACGCTTACGACCAAGATGACGCATCAGTAATGCAGCAGGTAAGGTAACACCCATTAAACCAAGGAATTGAAGTGCAATGGGTAAGGTGGCTAAAGCAAGATTTGGGCTGAGTTTATGACCAATCAGGGCAGTCACTGAGACCAATAAAATATTCCCCGTAATTAACAGGGCCTGACCTAAGGCTAACCCCCAAACACTGATCCCCAACATACACTCATCCTTTTATGTGACTTTTACATAAGCTTATTACTAAGAGTTATCATCATAATGCAAAAGCTCTCTTGTTAGGGAAAAGTTTCGATGAAAATAATGCAAGAAAACCAACGCAAGATTCAGCTTGTTCCTAAGAAATAACAAAGCTTTTTACCTTATTTATTTTTTCCTTCCTATTATTTAGAAGATATCTCTTATTCGGTGTTTTCTTTACTCTGTTAGTGCTTCGTTATCCCGGCTGAATGAGGTAAGTTAGGACTAAGATTAACTTTAAGTCTTTGTTATGAGGTATGTATTTGCAGGCTTATTTCTTTCGTCGTATGTTGCTCATCATTCCGACTTTTATCGGAGTGACGCTTTTGGTCTTTGCCATGACACGCTTTGTGCCTGGTGGTCCAGTGGAGCGTATGATTGCGCAAATGCAGCAGCAAACCCAAGATGGTGGCCGCGCGGTTAACTCTCAAATTTCTCAAACCCTATCTCAAGATCAAATCGATGAACTGAATGCTTTTTATGGATTAGACAAACCTGTTATAGCTGCGTATTGGGACTGGCTAAATCGCTTGGTCCGTTTAGATCTTGGTGAATCCAGTCGTTATTATGAACCCGTGTGGGACATGATAGTTGAACGTCTTCCCATCTCTTTATTTTATGGTTTCTGGACCTTTATTATCAGTTATTTGGTTTCTATTCCCTTGGGGGTATTAAAGGCCCTGAAACATGGCGGCAAGATGGATAATGTCAGCTCTGTGATAATATTCACAGGCTATGCCTTACCTAACTATGTTGTCGCTGTTCTCTTAATAAGTGTCTTCTCTTTTCAACTTGAGTGGCTGCCTATGGGTGGCTTTGTGGGGGATGATTTTGATTATTTAGATTTCTGGGACAAGGTCTGGAATATTACTCAACATGCAGTTTTACCGATGATTTGTTATGTCATAGGGGATTTTGCCATTCTTACTATGACAATGAAGAACAGCCTGTTAGAAAATCTAGCGGCAGATTATGTGAAAACAGCCATGGCAAAAGGTTTGTCATTTAAACAGGCGGTGACACGGCATGCCTTTCGTAACAGTGTCATCCCGATCGCGAGCCATCTAGGCAATGTGGTGTCTGTGTTTGTGGCAGGTTCTTTTTTGATTGAGGTGGTATTCGATATCGATGGCATTGGCTTGCTAGGTTATGACGCGCTGATGGAGCGGGACTATCCTGTGGTGATGGGGATATTAGCCGTGTCTTCTATCTTGTTGATGTTAGGGAATATCTTGTCAGATCTGTGTGTGGCTTTGGTTGACCCTAGAGTGAAGTTTGGAGCCTAAGGTGTTTAGTATTAATCCGCTCACTCAAAAAAAATTAACGCGCTTTCGTCAGATAAAGCGTAGTTACTATTCTTTTATTCTTCTCTCCTTGTTGATTCTGCTGTCTTGTATTGCAGAAGTCTTTGTTAACAGCAAAGCCCTCATGGTGAGCTATCAAGGCCAATGGTATTTCCCCACCTACACAGGAGTGAATGTTGGGGAAGACTTTGGATTAGATTACGCCTATGAGGTGGATTATCGAGTGTTAGCAAAAAAGTTTTCCGAGGAAGATCAAGGGGATTGGGTGATTATGCCGCCTGTGCCTTGGAATGCGTTCGAGCAAGACTTTGATGGTATTAATTACCCACCTAACCCTCCATCTTGGCAAGATAGCCATTATCTAGGTACCGATGTATTAGGTCGAGATGTGGTGGCACGTTTGGTTTATGGCTTTCGTATCGCCATTTGGTTTGCCCTATTAACCCTTACCTTGTGTTATAGCATAGGCGTCGTGATCGGCTGTGTAATGGGTTACATGGGTGGCAAGTTTGACCTCTTTATGCAACGGGGCATAGAGATCTGGTCTATGGTGCCTTTCTTGTATGTCATCATGATTCTGGTTTCGATTATTCAACCTAGTTTCTTTCTCTTTGTCTTGATCAATGTGATGTTTGGTTGGATGGGCATTACTTGGTATATGCGTACGCTCACCTATAAGGAAAAAGCACGAGAATATGTGCAAGCCGCTAGGGCCCAAGGGGCAGGTTTGTGGCGTATTATTTTGAAACACATTTTACCCAATACCATGGTGATGATAGTGACTTTAGCGCCTTTTGGTGTGGTGGCTAACATTAGTGCTTTAACCGCATTGGATTATTTAGGCTTAGGTTTAATGCCTCCTACCCCTAGCTGGGGAGACTTACTGCAGCAGGGGAAATCGAATATGGATGCCTACTGGATAGGCGCCTCTGTTGTGAGTGCCATTGTCTTGGTATTAACCATGGTGACCTTTATCGGAGAAGGGGTGAGAGAAGCCTTTGATCCAAAAAAATATACTCGTTATCGTTAATTTCTTACTAAGGAATAAAGGTATGAAAACAATGACTTTTTTACGGGCTAGTCTGAAAACAAGCTTAGGTGCTTTGCTTTTATCTAGCTTGGCTCAGGCGACGACCTTACCCGCTAACCTTAATTGGACATCTGGCCCTGATGCGCCGCTTTTCGCAGATAAAAATGCGAAACAAGGTGGTGTTTATAATTTGCGCTTAAGCACCTTTCCGCTGACATTTCGTACTATAGGGCCTGACTCAAACGGATCCTTTCGACCTTTCTTATTAGATGGTCAGCCGGGGCTGTTACAGATGCACCCAAATACTCGTGAGTATTTACCTTCACTGGCCACCGAATGGGCCTTTGATGATGACCAAAAGACGGTGTATTTCAAACTAGATAAAACTGCCCGCTGGTCAGACGGTGCTGATATTAGCTCGGCTGATTTTGAGTTCTTATTTGACTATATGCGCAGCGATAACGCCAAAGCGCCTTGGTATAAGGACTATTACACTAATAGCATCACAGGGATCACGGTTTATGACGAGGATACCTTTGCTCTGCATTCGGCTGATAGGTTGCCTCAAGATGATTTAATAGCGCGTTTGGGCGTCACACCCAGACCCAAGCACTTTTACCCAGATGGTTTGCCGGAAAACTTTATTAAACGCTATAACTGGAAAGCGGAACCCGTTACTGGACCTTATATCTTAGGTAAGGTTAAAAAGGGTAAGTCCATTGAGTTTGTGAAGGTGAAAGACTGGTGGGGATATAACAATCCTTATTATCAAAATCGTTATAACGTGGACAGAGTGAGATTAAAGATCATTCGTGACCAAGATGTGGCTATGAAGCATTTTGAAAAAGGCAGCATTGATGCTTTTTCCATGATATTACCTGGCGTTTGGCATAACCAAGGTAAGGGGCCACTTTATGATAAGGGCTTTATTGAAAAGTCTTGGTTGTTTAATGATACCCCTCAAGGTGCTACCGGAGTGTGGTTAAACCTTGAAAACCCTTTAATGCAAGATGCCAATGTGCGTAAAGGTATCGCTTACTCTATTAATGTGGATAAGATGATAGAGACCGCCTTATTTGGGGATTATGTCCATCTGCAAAGCTTTGGCTCAGGGAAAGGGATTTATGATCACCCTACTATGAAGGCAAAGCCTTTTGACCCTAAGCTGGCAGCTGAATACTTTGCTAAAGCAGGTTATGACTCATTAGGTCGTGATGGTATTAGGATAAATGCCCAAGGTGAACGTCTTGTATTAGTCATGAACTACTCTTGGAAGGCTCATTCTGCAAGAACGGCTGTATTAAGAGAAGAGGCGAAAAAGGCGGGACTAGACTTACAATTAAATCTGGTTGAAGGGGCAACGGGCTTTAAAGCGGCTCTTGAGAAAAAGCACCAAGCGGTGTTTCAAGGTATGGGGTCAGGGATGAAACCTGCGTATTGGCAGTATTTCCATTCTGCTAATGCTAAACCACAGACCAATAACTTTACCAACTATCAAGACCCAGAAATGGATAAACTGATCGATGCCTACGATAGCGAATTTAATGTTGAGAAAAAGGCTAAGTTCTCCCATCAAATTCAAGAAAAAATCATGGCCTGTGATTGTTTTATCCCTACCTATTCAGTGCCTTACACTCGTCTAGCTCATTGGCGTTATGTGCGTTTACCGGTCTCTTTAGGCGTTGGCTTAAGTACGGCCTTAGCAGATGAATCTGGTTTTGAATATGGTTTGTTTTGGCTGGATGAAGAGACGAAAAAAGAGACACTTGAAGCGAAAAAATCAGGGCAGAGCTTTCCCGCGGTTAACAGAGTTGAAAAGCTCGGAGTGGAATCCCTTTAATGAGTCATCGCCATGAGCAAAAACTGTTAGATGCATCATTAGATACCAAGATGATACAAGCAGAGCATATCCTTAGGGTAGAGAAACTGGCTGTCAGCTTTGAAACGGACTCTGGCCCTGTCGCTGTATTAGACGATGTGAGCTTTAGCGTAAAAAAAGGCCAAACCTTGGGTCTGGTAGGCGAATCCGGTTGCGGTAAAAGTGTCACAGCTGCCAGCATTATGGGGCTCTTGCCACAGCCATATGGCAAGGTGGTGGGCGGCGATATCTTGTATCAAGGTAATTCAATTACCGCACTCAGTTTGCCAGAGCGCTATGCTTTGCGTGGTAATCGTATTTCTATGATTTTCCAAGAGCCTATGACAGCCTTGAATCCCGTGCACACGATTGGTAGACAGCTAAGTGAAGTGTATGAGCTGCATAAACCTGAGTTAAATAAAAAGGCGCGTAAAGCATCAGCCATAGCCATGCTAAATAAGGTGGGTATTGCTGAACCTGAGATACGTTTTGATCTTTATCCTCATCAATTATCTGGTGGCATGAGACAGCGAGTGATGATAGCAATGGCCTTGGCCTGTGAGCCAGATATCTTGATTGCTGATGAGCCAACAACGGCGCTGGATGTCACCATACAGGCTCAGATTCTTGAGCTTATGGGTGACCTGCAGGCTGAAACAGGCATGGCGATTATCTTTATCACTCATGATCTTGGTGTGGTTGCTGAAATGTGTGATCAAGTTGTCGTTATGTATGCGGGCAACGTGGTGGAGCACACAGATGCATTCACTTTATTTGAGTCCCCAAGCCACCCCTATACCCAAGGGTTAATGCAGTCTATGCCTAGGCTAGACGCACCAAGTAAAACTCAGTTAAAAGCCATACCTGGCAATGTGCCTAGCTTGTCACTTATGCCAAAGGGGTGTCGTTTTAGTAATCGATGTGAATTTAGCACCTCACAATGTGAGGCATCAAAACCAGAGTTAGAGGCTTATCATAACCCTAACTTAGGCTCGCATTCAGAGACTCATTTAGTGCGTTGTTTTCATTTAGAGGATGTCAACAATGCCTGAAACCTTATTAGAGGTTCGTCATCTCAGTCAGCACATTAAACTGTCAGATTCTTGGTTTTCAAAAGCCAGTTATTTATATGCGGTAGATGACGTGTCCTTCAGCTTAAAAGCGGGTGAAACCCTTGGGCTGGTGGGTGAGTCTGGCTGTGGCAAAAGTACCTTAGCTCGCAGCATACTGAAATTGATGGAACCAAGTGCTGGTCAAATTCTGTTTAAAGGGCAGGATATAACCCAGTATACAGGGAAGCAAATGGTCTCATTACGTAAAGAAATGCAGATTATCTTCCAAGACCCTATGGATAGTTTAAATGGACGCCATACAGTGGGGGCGATTTTACAAGAACCTTTTGAAATCCACCAAATGGGTGATGCTAAACAAAGACGGCAATGGGTTGAGGATTTGCTGCTTAAGGTAGGCTTGCCGGTTGAGGCCATGGATAAGTACCCTCATGAATTCTCAGGGGGGCAAAAACAAAGGATAGGCATTGCTAGAGCTATCGCTCTTAAGCCTAAAGTGATTGTCTGTGATGAAGCAGTATCTGCTTTGGATATGTCGGTGCAAGCTCAGATCATGAACTTGTTATTAAGCTTGCAGCAAGAGATGCAATTGGCCCTTATTTTTATTGCCCATGATTTGTCTGTGGTAAAGCATATCTCAGATAGAGTGGCGGTAATGTACCTTGGTAAAATTGTTGAGTTAACGAGCGCACAACGTCTTTATGAGAAGCCCTTGCATCCTTATAGTCAGGCATTGATCTCTGCGATACCTGTTGCAGATCCGAGAAAACGCAAAGCGCGACAAGTGCTACAAGGGGATGTGCCTTCTGCGATTAACAGACCCCAAGGCTGTCACTTTGCTGGCCGTTGTCCTAAGGTCATGGCAAAATGCGAGCAAATAGCACCAAAGTTAAGTGATATCAAAGATCTTGAATTTGAGCACAAAATTGCTTGTCATCTTATTGAGTGACAGGCAATTTAGTCTTTGCCAACAATAAAGCCAATTAACGCAAGCAGTAGTGCACTTAATAGCATGATGGCGAAAATAAGATAGGTATATTCATAAATTGAAGCGAAAGCCTCTTCCTCATCAATTTCTGAAACTATGGCCCAATTGAAATTCTCGAAACTAACTCTGTCATAAGATGCGAGCACTGTGTGTCCATGGTAGTCCACGATGAGTTCAGCGCCGCTAATTCCTTCTAATGCTTTCCTAATGATGAGGTTGTCGATGCCATTCTCTTCTACTGTTCCTGATAAACTTGCTTTGACACTGTGTTTGATAGGGTCTAAGTAAGAGTTACTGCGCATCTTAAAGTCCTCGCCAACTAAAATACTTTCGCCTGTTTCTCCCATTCCCTTGCGGTTATCCATGATATTGGTAATGCCTTCCGTTGGCATTTCCAGTGCGATATATAACATGGTTGCCCCTTTACTATCTTTAATGGGCTGAGCAATAAAAGCAGCGGGTGTATCGCTGGGGATATAAGCGGCAAAGTCTACAAAAGCATAATGCCCTGTTTTGGCCGTTTCTCTGATTGCTTGGGCTAGATTGGTGTTGGCAAAGGGCCCATTAAATATGTTGGTTTGATAAGCGTCATCTTTCTTTACAGAGTAAAAGATATGACCATCAGGTTGGATTAAAAAGAGGTCGTAATAACCATAGTGCTCAATGTAATTCTCATAGTAATCTTTGCCGCGAGAGGTGGTTGGGTTGAGAGCCTCAGCGACATTAATTTCTGAAATTAACGCCCAGTGATGGTCTTTATCTAATTCGATATAATCCCAATGACTAAGCACAGGCTGGTTCTTTTTACCCATGATAATGCCTGTGCCTCTGTGCTTTGAAAGCCCCTCTATTACCGCTTTTGTTTGTACTTTATTTTGATTGGCGAAGGAGGATTCAATCGAATACTTTTCGGGAGTAGAGAACGAGTCTGAACGCATTAGATGGTCTTGCCCTACCAAATAGGATTCACCACTCCTCCCCATACCTATTCTATGACCTAGGATTTCATTGATTTTTTCAATGGGTTGCTGATAAGCAATATAGCCAATACGTTCACCTTCGAGGGTGACAGGTTTTATTCCAAATGCGGCAGGCGTATCATTACTGGGTTTGTAAGCCAGATAGTCGGCAAACTGGATTTTGTCATCGGGTCCTGATTTAGCAGCGTTAAAGGCGAAATTAAACGAGCTTTGTGTTAGGTCCTTGCTGAGGTTTTGGCCTAAGTCACTTTCTCTAATAACAGAGTAAATAATATCTCCCTCTAAATTAATGAGGAAGAAGTCATACCAACCAAATAACGCTAATAAATTATTATAATCTTTGTCATGTTGATCTAAGAGTTCTCCCCATCTAATGGGATTATCAAAAGCTTGGTTTATTTCTATTAGGTGGTTTTTGACGCTCTGCTGCGAGGCTAAAAAATGCAATTGAGCGTTATTGGCTTTCAAATAGTCTTGGATTTGAGCCTTCTTAAGATCCTGAGTGTTGGCTAACTTGGCAAATGCTTGTGAGCTCAGGGTGTTGGCGGTATCCCTAAGCACAATGAGGTCACTTTTTCTTTCTTTAAAGTAATCCAGTATGGCTTGTTTCTTGATTTGGTTAATGGCGGTTAGTTGATTGTAAACCTTTTGCTTTATATCTTGGGTACCGCTGTAGGTTGCAATTAGGCTAACTAAAACCATTGGAAGTAGGCCAATAATGACGAACAGTAAGGTGAATTTTAATCTGGATTTGACCCCTATTTTCATAACCTTTTCCTTTAAAATTTGATCAAGACTCTCTTTCTAGAAATGCTATGGATAATCAAGTTAGTAATACCTACTGTGTAGGGTAAGCAGAAAATATGCAGATAGCATGAAGGTATCAGTCGAACTTAATTGTAGATGGTTTTTATTAAATATGAGCCGCTTTCGTTTGATCCTGTTCGGAGGCTCACTTAACTGGCTAATTTCTTGTCTTTAATCACATAAATTAATTTATGTTTATTGATTTGAAGGGGTGTTTTGCCTGTTGTAGTTTATGCAGTGGACAACAGGCAATAGGATAAACTGTTTTTATGGTAGGTTATTTTAGGCGGATTTTTTTATTTCTGATTGGCCAACAATGGCTTCAATATCGCTAAGCGATTGTTTGAATTCAGCCAAGAAGGAGTTAGGAAGCGGTCTTATGCCGTCTTTAGAAAGGGTGGCAAGCTTGTGTTGTTGATGGGTGAAAATGATATCTTTTTGATATTCTTTTGAGGTCAGGCCTTTTTTAATGTTGCGATTGTGCTTATTCAGAATTTCTTTATAGATGGTTGATTCAATTTCTTCTAATTCTGCTGCACTAATCATAATTCTTGAAAGGCCTAAGCTAACAGGCGCATCAGAATTTATGAGCTGTTTTTTTAACGAATCTTCAATGCGCTTGTTTAGTTCAGATTCAGGATGGAAGTTATAAAAACTTTGTCCTTTAAAAATAAACTTATTGCCCTCTTGAAGGTTAATAATTCCCAAAATTTCCAAGCTTCTTAGGTAAGGGTAAACACTGAGTTCATCTAAACCATACTCTTCTAATAATTGAGGGAAATTATCAGACTTAAACCTAAGTTCACGATAAAAATCGTATAGTTCAGGGTAGCGGATGAAGATTTCATCTTGTGTTTTGCTGAAGAGCGTTAATTTTGAGTTCTCAAGTTCAAAGGCCAAATCATGCACTTCTTCTAAGCTGGTTTTTGCCGCTTGGCAATAGGTTAGTAGCCTTTCAAGTGCAATATTTGGGTTGTGAAGGTGACGCTTAAGGGTTGAAAGGGGGGTATCTAATTCTTTTGCTAGATTGGGGTAAGTTAAGCCATTACGCTTAATTTGAGTCCTCAATGCTAATAAAATGTATTCTGGGTTAGCTGGTCGCATGATTCCTTCCTGTTTTCTTTCTTTCTATTGCTTATATCTCATATTTACTAATATTAATAAAAAATTGTTTCAAATAATTTATCAATAAGGTTTTTTTCAAGCATCTCAGTTTACACACATTTGTAGGCAAACTGCGACACTTTATTGTGATTAATGATATATGCATTGCTTATAAGCAATTGTTTAAAGCAATAAAGAGGTTATTTCAGAAGCTTAAAAGAGAGAAGATATTAAGAAGGAAAGCACTAAACGAGTGCATTTTTGAATAAAATCAATGAGTTCTCATATCGCGTCAAAGTGACGCCTTGTTTGTCACTTTTCCCATATACCTTAAAAGAGCAGACAAAGAAGAGGTGACTTAATCGCAGTTTCCTTAGCAACATAAGGAAGTATCTGACGGTCGACCTTTTGTTAAGTCGTATAAAAGGCAGATATTGCCTCCTTGTTTCTTCGCGACTTTTTTGGCTTTTGCTGCAATTTCGGCAACCTGCAAATGGTTTTCACATTGGTTGGGTTCTAGTTGAACCACGCCAATAGCCAAGCTTAAAAGGCTATGAAAACTCATCTCACCATGTCTGTCTAATGCATACACCCCGCCAGCTTCAAGCTGTTCATTATCATAGTGTTGCTTCACTTCGGCTTCAAATTCGGTAAGAATTTTTTGACAGCTTTTTTGCCAACTATCATCTGAGAAAACCACTACAAAATCATCGCCACCTATATGAGAGATAAAGTGGCCCGCCTGATTAATATGCTTTTCAATCAGTGCTCCGACCAACTTAATGACTTCATCACCTTTGGCATAACCACAGACATCGTTAAAAGGTTTGAAGTGATTAAGGTCAAAGTAGGCAATATAAAACCCTTGTTTGGCATGCATTCTTTCATCAATTTCTTGGTTTAAGGGTACGTTACCAGGTAATAGTGTGAGCGGGTTGGAGTAAGTGGCATTTTGTATCTTAAGCTCTGTAATGCGCTTTAACAGGTCTTTCAGGCTACCCATGCCAAGATACTCTCCTTGTTGGGTAATAATGATTTCATTATTTAAACTTGTCGCATCTTGATTGGTTAATTGCATAGATACGGTGGACAGGCTGATGTGGCTTTCCACAATTAAAGCGTCTTCTGTCAGCATTTGACTGACATCGGTATTTTCATAGAGAGCTCTACCATAGGGTGTTGAAAAGAGCTCATGTAACTGACTACGACGGATTACACCTATGGGTTTATTATTTTGTAGGATGGGAATGGCCATTACTTCGGGTGCTTGACGAAACACAAGGCTAGCCGTTTTTAATTCATCTCCCACATTGAGTGTAGGGCTGAATTTGGACAAGGACATAACACTGTCACGGACGTGTTTTTGAAAGCGTCGACGGCTAAGGATTACGTTAAGTATATTGCTTTCATTTTCTGTCGGTATAGGCGTGGGTCTGCCTAATAAATACCCCTGACCTTTTTTGACGCCTAATTTAATTAACTGCTCTAGTTCATCTGATGTTTCAATCCCTTCGGCGATAATATCGCAACCCAGTCGATTGCCAATCGCTACCATGGCTCTGACAAACTCTTTTTTGACGGCATCTTGGTCAATGTTTTGGATAAAGTGCTTATCAATTTTCACAATTTCTGGTTGTATCTCAGACCAAAGCTGTAAGCCTGAATAGCCAACGCCTAAATCATCGATGGCAACCTTGAATCCCATTTTTCGGTAATGCTCTATCGTTGCATGGGATAGCCCATCATGTTCAAACTTATGTTGTTCAGAAAGTTCCATCACTATGTTATGTTGGGCAATGTTGAGCCTATCTAATATGGCAAGTGTCATGCCTTTTTGGTGCTCTGGTGAGCCTAATAAAGATGCGCTGACATTGAGAAATAATTTGCCAGGTAGAGCTAATTCAGCAAATTTTATAATGGCTTTTTCTCGGCACATTATTTCTAGTTGATGCAGTTTTTTATGTTCCTCTGCTAGGGTAAAAAGCTGCAAAGGAGAGTGTAGCGAGGAATTTTTGGGGCCGCGGGTGAGTGCTTCATGACCATATAATTCACCAGAATTAAGATCAAAAATCGGTTGGAAATAAGGTGTAATAGCCTGATTAGCCAAGATTTTTGTAAGTTCACTCGTGTGTTCTAACCTTTGCATTTCCTTCCCCGCTGATAACACAAGGCGTAGTTGCCCATGACATAATTGAAGATTAGGACAGTTTGATGACATTTAGATGACAAGGGTCTTGATTCAGGGGCCAGTGAATAATACTTGTTCGGCATTTCAGAAAAAGTGTCATCCGGTGTTGTCCCTTTCGAAAGGTGTCTCCACTGGCTGGTTTTTAATAAAAGCTAAGGTTCGTTCAATTTAGAGCTAAATGCGTTTTAATCGGCCATCATTATGCAGTAAGTGTGATAATTTAGTTGCTTAAGAAGGTGCTTAAGAATAGTTTTTGGGATTGCTTTGATATAGGACACTTATGATATTCAGTTACTTTAAAAATCTATCAAATGGTATTTTAATTTTATGGTGTTACCTGATTTGGTACCTAGTAATGGCAAGTCTTTACTTTGCCCCTGATGTAAGGCTTTGGGGAAATTCGATGGGGGTTGCAGTTATTGTCGGTACTGCCCTCATTCTAGCAACGGGGCCGCTAAATCTAACGCGAATTAGAACTCAGTTCTTTCAAGTGATGCGCTTAGTCTTATGCCCATTTTTTGTTTCAAGCTTTTCGGCCTTAACCAAAGGCAAGGGCTTTTTTCTTGTGTTTTCGCCCGTTATGCTGGAAAACCTTACTGCCGTTATCGCTTGCTTAATCTTTGTTATTGTTGCCAAGCTAGCTAAAAAATACGCTTAATAAGCGCTCTTTTTATTTCAAATAAAGCCCAAATTTGGCTCTGTTTATTGCGGAGCGTGTTTTATAAGGATGTGGCATGACTGCAGAAGAGTTGCAGCACTTTTATGATCAAAACGCTAAAGCGAGATGGTTGGCTCTACTCAGTGTGTGTTTGGCCATATTTGTTACCTCAATCAGCATGTCCGCAGCCAGCATCGCCATCCCTAGTATCGCTCGAGATTTAGATGCCAGCGCTCAGGCTGTGAGTTGGATTCCAACCAGCTTTTTATGGGGAAATATTGTGCTCTTATTGCCTGCTGGTCGCCTGGCCGACATTTTTGGGCGTAAGCGTTTATATCTTACTGGCGTTACTTTGTTTTCATTATTTTCACTTTGTGTCTTCTGGGTTGAAAATATCAACGCTTTATTAACTATGAGGGTTTTTCAAGGGTTTGCAGTTGCTCTGATTACGGCAACCTCAATGGGCATTGTTGGTGCTGTGTTTGCAAATTCAAATCGTGGTGAAGCGCTCGGGCTAACATCCTCTTCGGTTTATCTTGGTTTAAGTTGCGGTCCCATTGTTGGCGGCTGGTTAACTCAAACATTCAGCTGGCATGCGGTTTTTTGGATGCCAGCACCTGTCATGCTAGTGTCTCTTTCATTAATTTTTATGTTTGTAAAAGGAGAATGGCGAGCTCAGAAAAAAGAGCCCCTAGATAAGTTGGGAAGCCTTTTATTTGCAGCCTTTGTGAGTGCTTTCTTTGTCGGCATGTCTGATATCGAAAATAGCCTTAATTTATGGCTTTTAGGGTTAGGCCTTGCTTTGTTAGTGCTTTTCATAAAACAGCAAAATGCCGAAACCTTTCCTCTTATTAGGATTAGTGCATTAAGGGCTAATAAAACCGTTAGTCGTTCGATTTTGGCGAGCTTTTTGATGTACAGTGCCAACTTTCCCATTGTGTTTTTAATGAGTCTCTATTTGCAATTCATTCATGCATTAACGCCATTGGAGGCAGGTCAGTTTGTACTGATTCAAACCTTTATTATGATGCTGTTATCGCCTGTTGCAGGGCGCTTGTCAGATAAGTATGAACCTCGTTATTTAGCGACTGCCGGCTGCCTGAGCTTTGCCACAGGGTTAGCCATATTGTTTTGGGTAAATATGGATACACCTTTAACCTATGTGTTTATTGGGTTGGTTTTTTTGGGCATGGGCTTTGGTTTATTTTCCTCACCTAACAATAACGCAATTCTTAGCTCAGCTTCCCAGGAGCGGCTGAGTATTGCATCTGCTTTGGTTGGTCTATCACGTAATATGGGGAATATGTTTAGTACCGCGATCGTGATGATGCTGATGTCGATAACGTTAGGGAGCCAGAGTATAGGTGCTGATAATTTGGATCAGCTACTTTGGGTCATTAAAGTAACCTTTGTGCTCACACTAATGAGTGCTTTAAGCGCGAGCTACTTTTCTTTCACCCGAGGGAAAATACATTAACTCTTGCTATTTATTCTTTCTCAAATAACAAATAAGCCCCTTAGAAAGGGGCTTATTTATGGCTGTTGATTAACGGGCATTCAATTATTGAACACTTCGAAGATTACCTTGAGTTAAAAAGGTAAA
Organism: Marinomonas sp. MED121; assembly: GCF_000153025.1. Classification (GTDB taxonomy): domain Bacteria; phylum Pseudomonadota; class Gammaproteobacteria; order Pseudomonadales; family Marinomonadaceae; genus Marinomonas. Next base: position 336,894 of record NZ_CH672431.1, on the reverse strand, counting down.
AACCTCTTCAGCTAAAGCATTCGCCGCTTTCTTATACGCTGTTTGCTTAGCAATTTCGGGGGTCGCAGAAATACCACGCCCTGTTAAGCTCCAGCTAGCAAGCATGTTAGAGTTGGTTCTGTCGACTTCATCAAGTGAGGCGTTCAAGTTAACGAATTGGTAAGTTCGACCCTCTTTAACCTGCTTGTTGCTACTGATATGAAGGTTGATACGAAGTGGGCTGTTAGTTTTACTAGAAGGGGTTAGCCCCTTATTCGTTAACTCACTCCTTAATACCTTAACTAACGCTTGGCTACCAGCAGATTGGCTGCTTACTTGAATAGACAATTGTGTCAGTAGCGTCGAGAGTTGTCGTTCTAATTCTTTGATTTTATCGCTTTTGCTGGAAGCTAGATTAGCACTGGTACTGTATAGCTGCAGTAGATCTAACTTTTGAGTACGCTCTGATAAAAGGGGTAAAGCAGGTAAGACAGATTGCCATTGATCGACAAGGTCTCCTTGCTTGTTTGACTTAGTGGCAATCTCTTCTAACTGGCTATCAAGGTCACTGATTTCACGACGTAAGCGCGAGGTGATTTTTGCGCGGTCTAATCGTTGTAGGACATAGACATATTTATCCGTAGCAACATTTTCTACTGTCTCACTTTGTTCTAACACCAAGGATTCAGTGTCCATACGTGTTGTAGAAGAGAATGACTTTAACACTTGCTCTGACTGGGATGTACTTTGGCTCACCTGAGTGCTTTGAACGTTGCTTTGCGATACGGTTACTCGCAATTGATTGGCCATGTCTGCATTGGCTTGCTGACGAGCCCCTTTAATATCGGCCACCAGATCGTCGGTTTTAATCACGCTGCCCACACCATACAAATAGCGTGTATCGCTAGGTGGTGATAGCACCCAGCTTGGAGTGGTATTTTTAGGCGCACTATTCACCGGGCTAGAAGCCGCTTTACTACTGGTTTGCTCAGCGGGCTGGGTATCGCCCGATTTCAGCAAGAGTTCGGTACAGCCCCCAAGCGCTAGGCTAGTGGCTAATATTAAAGATCGAATCAACATATTAGAAGAAGCTCTTATCTGCTAGTTTTTTCAGTTTCTTCTGACCGTTCCAGACTTCTCTATTTGTGGTCATATCGATTAGCTTAAGGTCAACCTGATAGAAGGTCACACGCTTATCGCCGTCGGAATCAACAATAGAGTTAATGGTCCCTGATAAGGCAAAACCAGCCCCTTGTTCTTCACCAAATTGGGCAGCGGTTCCTTCTGCTGAGTTAAGTTCTTGGTCTTCCCTTTCTGTGCGAATATCTTCACGTTCGCTACCAGAAACAACAAAATCCACCTTACCTGCACGTAATAAAGAACGCTTAATATCATTGATAAAGGTATCTACAGGAATGTGTTCATGGCTCTTGTTACGAATGCTTTGGACGATAACGGTTGGGTTGCCAGAGTTGTTAAAGCTAAAGTCTCTAAACCATGGGAAAGACAGCATGTCAGTCATCATTTCTTCTGCAACTAGACTAGAGTCTTTATCGTTCCAGCGGTCTGATAATGCAATCTCTTCATCCACATCTACACGCTTAACACTGGTTGATCCACATGCCATTAACATCATGCTAAAGATACCAACCACAAGGGTTTTCCAAGTAAAACTCGTCATTATTTTGCTTCCTTTATTAGCAATGTCTAAATCTAAATTCGTTTATCAGGTTATATCAAATGTTAGTTAGGGTTACGAATATTCCAGACTTTAATTTGATTATTGTTTAATTCTAACTCTGCCAAGGTAAATTCTTTTCCTTGAGCATTATAGGTAAAAGATTGCTTTCCAGCATCAAGTGGTCGCCTTGTCATACGAATTTGAGCAGGTAACGTTGACCAATTACGTGTTTCTGAAGAGGCCGTTGCCAATACGGCAATCTTACCGACTAGGCCCAATAACAGGCTAGCCGTTTGATCTTGAACTTCACTACTGACTTTATAGGCCAAATAGTTACGTAAAAGTTCCCTCAATAGTGTTTCGTAAATATCACGACTTGATTGGCTTAACTGGCCTTGAATTGTAATGTCAGCTAAAGAGGTCATTCGAATGGCGTGACTACTGTTGCCGTTAACTGAGTTTGCGCTGGTTTTAAGACGCGTTTTTGCATTATTTAACACAAAGGGATCATAGTATGGGACAGCCACTCTGACAGGGGCTTCATTTAACATTTGATCTATGCCGATGGAAGACAGAGAACGCCAACCTGCATTGCCTAAAATAATGCGCTTAGTGAAAATGCCTGCGAAGCTGCTCCAAGCGCCGCCAGCTTGGTAATTTGCGAATAGGTTTAATAAACCTTGATCAGCATAAACCATGCTAAACCAACGTGAGGCATTGTTCGCATCTTGATGTGACCCAGTGTAAAAAGGCTCTAATACTAATGAATAGCTATTGGGGGCAGCATAAAGCAGGAGGTTGAGCTCTTTGCGCTCAGGTACAAACCCTTGTTCTTCTAATACGACAATTTCAGCCCCCTTGTTGTCATATTCTGCAAACAAATCTTGGTAAGTCTTATTCAGCTTCTCTTTCACTAGTACAGGGTATTCACTGCGCCAGCCACCTGCTTTTTTCATCATACGTATGGTATCAAGCCAAGCCCTTTGTCCAGCATCTTTGGGGAGGTTGTACTGCTTGGTATAACCGGCATCATAAAGCTTTGCTGCTGCTTGATAAGCAATACGAGCATCATCGTATTCGCCACTAAGCTCATATTGAAGACCTTCCATATAACGGGCAAAAGCATCATCACGATAGGCAAAGTCTTCACTATGAATACCACTGGTATAAAAGCCGGATAGCCAATTGACTGCTTTCGTCAAAAATGCCTTGTTATCACCCTTGATATCTTCATAGCTGGGTGTCAGTGCGGCAATTTCGTTCAGCTTAAGGTCAATGCGTCTAGCTTCAACTAAGGCGGCATCTAGCAGTCTTTGTTTTTCTTGGCGGCTAGTGGCTTGGTCTGCTAAAGATAAGTAATTAATGGATTTAAAAAAGTTAATATAAACCCGCTCAAAACCTGTCGGTTGAAAGTCGCCTTGCATGGGGTTGGCGAGCAAGGACCAAGAGCGGCTGCTGATACTTTCTTCTAAAAAAGTATCACTTAGTTCCTCTGCTTGTTCTAACAGCTGGTTGCTACGTTCAAAGTCACCTTGGTATTGAGCTAGCGCTCCCGTTTCTAATAACTTAAGTAGGTGATTTTGCGAACTATCAAGCGTCTCTGTTATTGACTCCTCAGCGGCTTGCCATTGACCTTGTTGAGCGAGTTCACGGCTATCGCTGATGTCTTGATTGTAGGTAGCACAACCAGACAATAATAAAACTGATAGAAGGGCTAGGTAGGCGCTTCTAAAATCCTTTTTGCATATATTCATGGGCAAACAACACAAGTATTAGGGCAATACAGGCGCAATAAAGTACCATCCAACGTATTTTCATACATCGAGCGCAAGGTTTTTTCTTACGGATACTTTTTGTTTTCGCCATGTTCTTCCCTGAGTGATTAGAAAAAATAGCAGCAGATCTTTGTTATAACACAAAAAAAAGGGCAATTAAGCCCTTCTTTTTATTAACGCATTATTTTATTGCGCTGTTTCTTCTGCTTGCTGCTTTTTCAGGCTATCCATATAAAGCGCATCAAAATTCACAGGTGCTAGCATCAAGGCAGGGAAGCTACCTTTAACACAAAGTGCGTCGATGTTTTCACGAGCATAAGGGAAAACAGTACCAGGGCAGAATGCACCAAGTGCGTGGTGCAGTTGCTGATCATCAAGACCTGCAATGGCAAATAGGCCACCTTGTTGAACTTGTACTAGGAAAGCGTTTTCACCATTGTTCTTAACATTAACGGTAACTTCTAATACTACTTCGTACAGGTTCTCACCAACTTGGCGACTTTTAGTATTTAGCTCTAGACCAACTTCTGGTTTCCATTCCTCTTGAAAAACCATAGGTGAACGTGGAGATTCAAACGAGATGTCTTTTAAAAAGATACGTTGTAATGCAAGTTGTGGTGCAACTGCTTCTGTATTTTCAGCCATTGTATTTCCTTAGTCTTATGTATTTTTTAGTATTTATAGTCTTGTTTTAATCCATTACTGAGACAGTAATGCATCTAACTTACCACTACGTTCCAAGGCAAATAATTCATCACAACCGCCGACATGATGCTCTTGGATCCAGATTTGAGGAACCGATGTTCGGCCACTCTTTTCTGTCATTTCTCGGCGTAAAGCAGACTGACCATCAACGTTAATTTCGTTGAACTCAACTTGCTTCATGGTTAACAATTGCTTAGCTCTAATGCAAAAAGGGCAATAGTCACTTGAGTAAATAGTTACTTGAGACATACGCACCTCTCTAGCTGGTTACTAATGGCAAATTAGCGCCTTGCCATTCAGCAATACCGCCTTGCATTTTATAAACAGTGTAACCTTCTTTTTGCAGCTCTTTAGCGCTAGCGCCAGAAGTCATACCTGTTTTACACACTAAGATGATGGGGTTTGATTTGTGATTCTCAAGTGTCGCCATCTGATCTTTTATTTTGGTCGCAGGAATATTCAGCGCATTGGTTATATGGCCTGTTTTAAACTCTGCAGCAGGACGAATATCAAGAACGAGAGCTGACTCGTTATTCATCATAGCGGTCGCTTCAGCAGTTGAAACGCTACTTGCGCCGCCTTTTTTCTCAACCCAAACCACTAAGGCTATTAAAACAATAAATAGGGAAACCATTTCCCAGTGGTTGGTGCCAAATTCAATTAGTTGGTTCATCATACGTATAAGACCCATTAGACCTATCAAAAAACTGCAGGCATTATACACGGCAAACGCAAGGCGTACATGGCTGAAAGAGGAATCTCAGCAAGACTTGATAGGACAAAAAGCAGAAAAGGCGTAAGGATATGACGTTTAGATTAATAAAAGCAGGGTTAAGCCTGCTCTTGATAGGCTTGCTTAGTGCGTGCGCAAATAACCCCAGCCAGCCCGCTAGCCAGAATCAGCCTACTTATTCTGAGGTTGATGAACTCAAGTTAAAGCGTTCGCAATTACAGTTCGAATTTGCACGTTTAACTGAGCTCTGGTGGCAAAGAGCAGGGCAGCTAGTCGAAACCAGCTCAACCTTGCCTTTGTGGTCCAATGATCCAGAAACCATAATTGAGATTAATCGTGTTTTAGTCGTAAAAATTAATCAGTTGAAGCAATACATAGCTGAACTTGATGAAAAAGTCATGGCGAGGAAAAAAGGGGAATTGGCAGGAGGGAAGCTGACCCTGACGTTAAAATATGGGGGTTATAAAGCAACAAACCAAGATAAAGCCTTGGCGGTTGCAAAGACGAGCATCAAGTTAGTTCAGGGGGAAACTCAGTTATGGGCCATGTTTACCAAAACAGGGCAGGCACTGCCGCAAATGTGGGTGACCTTAAGTGATAATAATGACTTATTTATTGATGGACAATTGATCGCTCAGTTAGAAAAAAGCAAAGAGCTGCCTAGCTTTATCACTAGTGTGACCCTGTATGGCAATCAAATATATGCGGCCGGCAAATTAGATATGATGCTAGCGCCTGAATTTGCTGAATAGGATGCAAAGAAAAGAGCGAATAAGTTAGCTTATTCGCTCTTTTTATATCTATTGGCTTGCTGAAGTCTCAGCTCATAAGATTATTGATTGGTTGAATCAAAGATCTTATCGGCATTCCCTTCAATGAAACTATCAAAGATTTCACCGTTCTCCATTTTATGGCGAAGGGCAAACTCGTAGAAACAAGATGGGATTTCAACTTTTTTGGCAGTAGAGAATTCAAACTTAATCTTGTCCGCCATGGTTGATGATTGTTCTAGGAAGAGTGCTGGGGTGCCTTTAATTAGACCGCCAACTTCGTTCAGAGTGTAACCTTCATCCAGTAATAATTGGTTAACGCTTTCAATCGTATCAAAGTTTTTCAAGTGATTAATGCTGACGGTAAAGTGGTTCGCTTTAAGCCCCATGGTTGATAACCAAGCCGCATACTCACTTTCTGCTGCCAGTACTTGGTACTCTTCAAAGCTAGGCTTACTCCATAAACGGCCTTGCCAAAAAATACTGGGTGATTGCACAACCTGATCAGGAATTTGGCTGACCAGTTTATTGATAACTTCTTGCGCAACTTCAGAAAGCTCATGAGAAAGTAGCTCGCTGACAAAGATTTTAGGTTGAGTTGGGTCGCTATGTTTAAAGCACTTTGCGAACAGGTGCTTCTTCTCGAACTTAAAGGCACCGTAGGCTTGATAGCCGATTTGCTCTAGCATAGGGGTTAGCTTATCTAGGCTAATAGGTGAGTTTGCAAAAGTACGAAATGCCACATGATCATTCAGTACTTTTTCACCCTTAGCTTCAAATAATTCTTGAATGCGTTTGGCTTGAGGGGTGACTGCAATATAGCTGTGCCATAGGGAGTTGAAAAAATCTTGAACTAACATCTTAATATCCTGTTTCAGTTGAACTGCATTTAACTTGTTTTAACTGTAGCGAATTTCTAGCCTAGATAACAAAGGCTTAATTATCATCTTCTCATGCAAAAAAGTTGGGCATGATTTATATCATAATCTTTAAACTGCTTTCCTTAGTTATCAAGTTGCTGTTTCTTAAGTTCTTTTTGTAAATCTTCTTTACTGTTTAATATGCTCTGCAATAGCCGACTTGGTAGGCTTTGTGATTTGTGATGGGCTAAACCAACCAGACGTTTAAAGTTGGCATCATGTAATGGACGTAAACAGATATCCGTTCTTTGGCGTGCTGAGTGTTCTGGGATAAGTGAGATGCCTAATCCTGCAGCCACTAAATCTAAAGCATATTCCTCTGTTTTAACCTGAGCTCTAACATCCACCTGAATACCTTGTTTATGAATCAGGTAGTGCCAAGATTCAATAATGTCGCAGGGGGTTCTACTAATAAAAGGTAAGCCATCGATTTGCTTAAGGCTGATACTCGCTTGCTGTGCCAAAGGGTGATGCGGTGCCATGGCAAGTACATAGTTATCTTCCCAAAGAGGGTGAAATATGTCGTTTGTTGTCAGATAGCGTTGGCAAGTAAACCTTAAGTCCGCTTGCTCTGATTCATCCACAAGACTGAGCTGTAAATTGGGAACTTGTTCTAACATGGATTTGATAACTTGACTCACTAGAGAGCCTGATAAAAAAGGCATTAGTGAAACAGAGAGATCAAGATTCGTTTGCTGGGCGGTAAATAAGTTGGGTAAGGCTTGTAGATCATTAATCATTTTGCAGGCATGCGGATACAGATCTTTTGCATTATCTGTCGCGGTGACTCCTTTCGAGTGACGAGTGAAAAGAGTGACTTTTAATGACGCTTCTAATTGGGCTATTGCTGCTGAAATAGAAGGTTGAGCAACAAAGCAACGTTTAGCAGCACCGCTTAAGCTTTGCTCTTCATATACTGCTTGGAAATATCTCAGGCTGCGAATGTCCATAATGGGTTACTCTCGTTTTGTTCTTATAGTTTTGAACTCTATTAAATTGACAAAATTAGGCAAATTTTAAATAAGTATGCTTTTGGCTATAGGAAAAAACTAGAGCACAACAAGAAAAAGTGTATTTCCCCTTTTTTTATAGCGGCAGTAATCTTGATGGAAATCGTTTAAATCTTTTCTATTTGAGGTGTTTATGTCAACGCTAACCTGTCTTGAAACTATTGGTATTAATCGCCTTCGTCAGGGGGATCATTTTTTCAGTGTGTTAACGGGTAACCATGAAGTGCTAGGTCAAGGGGATAGATTTAGTGCATCTAGCCCTATTAATGGGGAGCCACTGTCTTCTTTTAAAAATGCGAGCCTAGACCAGCTTGAATCTATTAATGAAGAAATGCGCCAAGCGTTTAAAACTTTCCGCACTATGCCGGCTCCTGTGCGTGGTGAATTAGTGCGTCGTATTGGTGATGAAGCGCGTAAATATAAAACTGAACTTGCACAGGTTATTTCATTAGAAGCGGGTAAAATTATGCCTGAAGCTTTAGGTGAGGTGCAGGAATGGATAGATGTCTGTGACTTCGCTGTGGGCCAATCAAGAATGTTGCACGGTTTAAGCATTGTGAGTGAACGCCCTGGCCATAGGATGATGGAGCAATGGCACCCACTTGGCCCTGTTGCTGTGATTACTGCATTTAATTTCCCCATGGCGGTGTGGGCTTGGAATGCCATGTTAGGCCTAGTGTGTGGTAATCCTATTTTATTAAAGCCTTCTGAAAAAGCGCCACTCTGCGCGTTAGCCATGTATAGCATTGCACAAAAAGTATTGGCTGATATGCCAGAGATTCCAAAAGCCGTTTGCAGTGTAGTAATTGGTGATCGTCAAGTGGGTGAAGCAATGGCTGCATCATCAACTTATCCACTTGTTTCTGCGACAGGTTCAACTGCTATGGGGCGTCAAGTCGCGCAAACGGTCGCGGCTCGATTAGGTCGTTCTTTGTTAGAGCTTGGTGGCAACAATGCCATGATAGTGTCCAAAACGGCGGATCTTGATTTAGCCTTAAGGGCGATCGTCTTTTCTGCAGCCGGTACCGCTGGTCAACGTTGTACAACTCTAAGGCGTCTGATTACTCATTCTTCAGTGGTTGATGATTTAGTCGCACGTCTAGTGAAATCTTATGCCTCCTTGCCTATCGGTGATCCATTGGTAGAAGGTTCGTTAGTGGGGCCATTGGTTGATGAGCAAAGTTTCAATAGGATGCAATCTGCTTTAGAACAAGCCAAAGTCCAAGGGGGAGAGGTGGTCTTTGGTGGTCAGCGTGTAACCGCTAATGTGCCTGCTGGCGGCTTTTATGTTCAGCCTGCAATCGTTCGCATTGCCCATGATGCAGCAATTGTTCAGCAAGAAACCTTCGCACCCATTCTCTATGTATTGAGCTTTGATGAGTTTGAAGAAGCCATTGAGATTCAAAACAATGTGCCTCAAGGTCTGTCTTCGGCGGTATTTACTGAAAGCATGCGTGAAGCTGAGGTCTTTATGTCTCCAGCGGGTTCTGACTGTGGTATTGCTAACGTCAATATTGGTACCTCAGGTGCTGAGATTGGCGGTGCATTTGGGGGTGAAAAAGAAACCGGCGGCGGTCGTGAAAGTGGCTCTGATGCCTGGAGAAATTATATGCGTCGTACCACAAATACTGTGAATTATGGTGGTGACTTACCATTGGCTCAAGGCATTGTTTTTGAGTAATTAATGCCTTGAAACCTTAGTTAACCGGTTAAGAGTGAAGGCTTTTTGCTAAGTCCTCACTCTTAATTTCTAGATTGCAGGAGCCCCAAATGCCAGATACTAATCTCTCCCTATGGAAGGCAAGCGCTGAAGATAAACTTAATTTCCCCTTACTAAAAGGGTCGATGAAAGCGGATGTTGCTATTGTTGGTGCTGGCTATTCTGGTTTGTCCTGCGCCCTAGAGTTGGCTAAAAAAGGGCTGAAAGTCGTTGTTCTTGAAGCCAATACGGTTGGTTATGGTGGCTCAGGGCGCAATGTTGGTCTTGTTAATGCGGGATTATGGATGCCGCCTGATGAGGTTGAAAAAACCATAGGGAAAGAGGCCGCTGATGTTTTGTATCATGCCTTAGCTAAAGCGCCTGATTTGGTCTTCTCCCTGATTAAGGAAAATCAGATCAAGTGTGAAGCGACACGAAAAGGCACTTTACATGCTGCCGTTGGAAAAAGTGGCTTACGACAGTTAGAAAGTCGCTACTTACAACTCAATAGCCGTTCTGCTCCTGTCGAGCTGCTTGATCAGAAAGCTGCGCAATCACGTATTGGCTCCGATTGTTTCTCAGCGGCTTTGTTTGACCCAAGAGCAGGTACGATTCAGCCACTTTCTTATGTGCTGGGTTTGGCAAAAGCAGCTATGGGTTTCTCGGCTCAAATTTTTGAGCACACAAAGGTGTTAAGTATTAAGGGTGAAGCAAATGGCTATCACTTGATGTGTTCTTCTGGGGCAAAGGTTGTTGCTGATAAAGTGGTATTGGCAACCAATGCATATTCTGAGCACATCTTTCCCGAACTTAAAGCTTCATTTGTACCGATTCAATATAGTCAGTTTGCCAGTCAGCCTTTAGCGGATGATGTGCTTGCTCAAATTTTGCCTGGTAAAGAGGGCTTGTGGGATACCTGTACAGTGATGAGTTCATTGAGGTTGGATCAAGCGGGGCGTTTAATCTTTGGAGGAATGGGCGGTGCGGGGTTGAATACCCGTTTATTGCAATGGGCAGATAAACGCATTCATAAACTATTTAAACACCTACCTAAGTTAGATTGGCAATATGCTTGGAGTGGTCAAATTGCATTTAGCCAAGACCATTTGCCCCACTGTCATCAGTTAGATGCGGGAGTGTATAGCTTAATTGGTTACAGTGGGAGAGGTATAGGGCCAGCCACGACTATGGGTAAAGAACTCGCGCTGCATTTGCTTGATGAAAAGCATGTCATGCCTTTGGCGCTGACAAAATTGAGTCCGGTTTCAATGCGAGAGATGAAACGTTCCTTCTATGAAGTGGGGGCCCATGTCTATCATGTGGGGCAGGTTTTGACATGATCTTGATAGGTTTGAATCGGCTTTAAATATTGTTATCACAGTATTTTTAGATTTTTGGGCTATTTCGGGGCGTTTTTTCGAAGAAATGGCGAATTTCCTCAGTTTTTTGTGTTGTCTTAGATCAAACTCGGTTACAGTTTCTACCTTCTTAATGTAACAAGTTGTGGCAAATTTAAATGCGCCGATACCTACCTTCGTCTACCGCCCTCAAATGTTTTGAAGCGTCTGTCCGTCACCTAAGTTTTACCCGTGCTGCACAAGAACTGCATTTGACTCAAAGTGCGGTGAGTCGACAAATTAGAAACCTTGAAGAATTCCTTTCGAGAGATCTTTTTATTCGCCTCAATAAACGTTTGGTTTTGACGGGTACGGGTGCCGCTTATTACAAAGAAGTGGTGCCTTTGTTAGACAGCATGGAAAGCGCTTGTTTAAAAATGTTACACCGGGAAGACGAAAAGATATCCTTAAATCTAGCGTCGTTACCGACTTTAGCCTCCTATTGGTTAGTCCCCAAGTTAGCTGATTTTCAGCGCCTTCATCCTCAATTTAATATTAAGGTGAATGCGATGGATGTGACGGATAATCTTGACCCCAAAAAAGTAGATGTGATTCTGCATTATGGGGGTGATCATTGGCCTAAAGGCGTCTCTCATCACTTAATGAATGAACATGTTATTCCTGTTTGTTCCCCTTCTCTTCTAGCTGAAAAGGGTCTCACTCTTGATACTGCAAAGCGCAGTGACATTAGTTTGTTTCCTTTAATGCACCTTACATCCAGAAGTAATGCTTGGTCTGAATGGATGGCGCAGCAAGAGCTAGCTGCAAGCCATTTAACTGGGCCTGGCTTTGAGCATTTTCATATGCTGTTAGAGGCGGCTAAATCTGGTATGGGCGTTGCGATTATGCCGACCATGATAGTCAAAGATGCACTTGCCTCAGGTGTATTGGTTGCCCCGTTTGGCGATGCTTGCATGACGCCACATGAGTATTTCTTATCTTATCCTGCGAATAAAGCCGATTTAGAGCAGGTAGTGACATTTCGTGACTGGCTCTTAGGGCAACTAGAAATGCCTTCGACTGTTACTGCTGCTGTTAGTTAAACCAACAAAATTTAGCTTATGTCACTGAGATCTTGTAACAAAATTACAAGCCTGTGTTAGTATCGAAAGACAACGATTATTTAACTTAACGGGTATCGGTACAATGGCGAAAAAGACAACCGCACTTTTTATTTTGGATGGCTGGGGTTATAGCGAAACATCTAAGTCAAATGCAATTGCAGCGGCAAATACGCCTAATTGGGATAAATTATGGCAAACAAGACCCCATAGCCTGATTCAAACATCTGGCATGGCAGTGGGATTACCAGAAGGTCAAATGGGTAATTCTGAAGTTGGGCACATGAACTTAGGTGCTGGTCGTACTGTTTATCAAAACTTTACCCGTATTGGCAAAGCCATTGAAGATGGCAGCTTTTTTGATAATGAAGCCCTTGTTAATGCGGTAGATACTGCGGTTAAAGCAGATAAAGCGGTTCATATTTTAGGCCTTCTATCTGCGGGTGGTGTTCATAGTCATCATGAGCAAATTATGGCCATGAGTGAAATGGCAGTAAAACGTGGTGCTAAGAAAGTTTATATTCATGGTTTTACTGATGGACGTGATACGCCACCGCGTTCAGCTCAGGCACCTATTGCTGATCTTGAAGCGAAATTAGCGGCATTGGGGACGGGGCGTATTGCGACTCTGACTGGTCGTTACTTTGCGATGGATAGGGATAACCGTTGGGAACGTGTTGAAACAGCTTACGATGCCATAGCGCTAGGGCAAGCTGAGTGTCATGCAGCAACGGCCGAGCAAGCAATTTTAGCTGCTTATGATAGAGATCAGAATGACGAATTCGTACCTGCGACAGTTATTGGTGATGCGGTGACACTTGAAGAAGGCGATGCGATTGTTTTTGCTAACTTCCGTCCTGACCGTGCTCGTCAATTAACCCGTGCTTTTACGGATGCTGATTTTAGTGGTTTTACACGTAAAGCAACGCCAAAATTAGGGGCTTTTGTCACCTTTACTGAATATGCTTCTGATATAAAAGCAAGCGTCGCCTTCCCGCCTGTTGCCTTGAGTAATACCTTGGGTGAAGTACTCGCCAAGTTGGGTAAGACTCAGCTGCGTATTGCTGAAACAGAAAAGTATGCTCACGTTACCTTTTTCTTCAATGGTGGTGAAGAAGCGTTATTTGAAGGTGAAGAGCGTGAACTTATTCCTTCTCCTGATGTTGCTACTTATGATCTAAAACCAGAAATGAGTGCACCAGAAGTAACGGATAAACTGGTGGAAGTTATTTCTGCTGGCACTTATGACACTATTATTTGTAACTTTGCTAATGGTGATATGGTAGGACACAGTGGTGTGTTTGATGCGGCAGTGAAAGCGGTAGAGGCAGTAGATGCTTGTATTGGTCGAGTGTTGGCTGCCTTAGAATTAAACGCTGGTTCATGCTTAATTACCGCAGACCATGGTAATGTTGAGCAAATGCTAAGTGATGACGGTACTCAACCATTAACTTCTCATACTATTGAGCCTGTGCCTTTAGTGCTTGTGTCTCCAGATAGCAGTTTATCAGTGAAAAGTGGTGCATTAAGTGATATTGCTCCCACTATCTTAGAGATAATGGGGATTGAAGTACCGACTGAAATGACAGGACGTAGTCTACTAATACATTCTTAGTAGACATAAATTTGATTCGAAAAGTGGTAATGACTTTATGGGAAAAATTTTATCAATCTTGTTGATTGGTATTTGTTCCTTTTTTTCACTTCAAGCAAGTGCCGCAGAGCCTAAATCTGCGGCTGAAGCTGAGCAACAGATTAAAGCACTGCAAGAAGAGCTTAAATCCCTTGGTGAGTGGCTAAAAGAAGCACAATCAGAAAAATCACAAGTTGAAGGGCAGTTAGAAGAGAAAGAAAAGTCGATAAATGAGCTTCTGAAACAAATTGAAACCATTCAAGACAATATTAAACAGAGTGATGGCCAGCTCAAGGAGCTGGCCGTTAAGCAGCAAACGCTGAAAATAAGTATTCAGCAACAGAATCAACAAATAGCCGCCCAAATAAGGGCGGTTTATCGTTCTGGCGAGCAAGAAGGCATGAAATTTTTGCTCGATGGACGAACCCCTGAAGAGATAATGCGAATGGTGAGATACAACCGATATTTCTCCCAAGCGCGCCAATCTTTAATAAATGGCTATGGAATACAGGTAAATGAACTAAGCTTAATTGAAAAGAGCATGCGCTCTCATAGGGCACAGCAAGCGCGTGAACAAGCGCGTTTAGTTGAAGAGCGCACTGTATTAGCTAAGCAGCAAAAAGAGCGCCAGCAGATTCTGGTGAAACTTCAAAAAGATATTCAATCAGGGGGGAGCAAGGCAAAGACATTAAAACGCAACCAGCAACAGCTTGAAGCCCTATTGCTGAAATTAGAAGAAGCCTTGGCTGAAATGCCTGTGATTGATGAAAATGTTGCGTTTAGTTCGTTAAAGGGCAAGTTAAATAAACCTTTAGGTAGATTAAATGTTCTCAGGGAGTCGGGACAAGTGAACTTAGGTGGTGTCACCTTGTCTGCAAAAGAAGGCACTAAAGTTAATGCGGTTTATCATGGAAGAGTGATTTTTTCAGATTGGCTCAGAGGATTTGGGCTAGTGCTTATTTTGGATCACGGTGAAGGTTATATGTCTTTATATGGCTATAACCAAAGCTTGCTCAAAGAAGTCGGTGAATGGGTAAATACGAATGACCCAATCGCGACGGTTGGGAGTTCAGGTGGTCGTACTGTACCGGGGCTATTTTTCTCTATTCGTCATAACGGTACCCCCGTTAGCCCGCTTAAGTGGGTCAATCAAGGCTAGGCGTGCTGGTCAGCATAATGAAGGCGTTCAGCAGAAATAGCAGCCCAGTGCTCTAAGCACGCATAGTCAGAGGTTCAAATATGAAATGGTTTAAAGAATTTAGTTTAGGGCTTTTATTGGTAATGTTTTTTAGCCCGGCTTTACAAGCCGAAGAGCAGCAGGTACCGCTGGCCGAAATTCAATCCTTTGTTGAATCGTTTGAAACTATTAGTCAAGGTTATGTAGATGAACTGACAGATCAGCAAATTTTAAGCAAAGCTTTAAAAGGCATGGTTGCCGCTCTAGACCCTCACTCTGAATACTTAACACGTGAAGAAATTTCTAAATTTCGGGAAATGACTTCAGGTAAATATGCCGGTGTTGGTATTGAAGTTGAAATGATAGATGGTCAATTAGTGATTGTTTCTCCTATCGATGGTTCTCCAGCGGCGAGCGCCGGTCTCATGCCAGGAGATACTGTCTTACGTATTGATGATACCTTGATTAATGATATGGGCTTGCAAGAAGTGATTGTGCTTATGCGAGGCGAAGTCGGGACCAATATACATCTGACTATTGAAAGAGAAGGTGATCTGAAAGATTTTGATATTTTACGTGGCCTAGTACAGAGTGCGAGTGTCACTAATAAATGGTTAGAAAATGATGTGGGCTATGTGCGTATTAGTCAGTTTCAAGGCAGCACAGGAGCTGAGTTTCAAAAAGCACTGGAAACTATGAAAGCTGAGCATCCACTTGAGGGCTTGGTGTTAGACCTTAGAAATAACCCTGGCGGAGTGTTGCAAGGTGCGGTATCCGTTGTTGATGCATTTTTAAGTGACGGCATTATTGTCTATACAGATGGACGTCATAAAATGTCAAAAGCACAATTTAATGCAACTAAAACTAAATATTTAGATGCGGTTCCAACGGTTGTGTTGGTGAATTCAGGCTCGGCTTCAGCTTCTGAAATTGTTGCTGGGGCCCTACAAGATCATAAACGCGCCGTTATTATGGGAACGGAAACCTTTGGTAAAGGAACAGTGCAAACCGTAGTGCCATTAACGGATGGTTCCGCCATTAAGTTGACCACCGCCTTATATTACACTCCAAAAGGGCGCTCTATTCAGGCACAAGGTATCGTACCTGATTTGGAAGTACCACAAGCGAATCTGGTTTTACAAGACCCTGGCTTTATCGTCAAAGAAGCTGATTTAAGTGGGCATATTGCAAATGGCCTCGGCAATAAGGATATAAATGGCCTAGATATGGAAAATAACTTCGATGATATCGCAAAAAATGACTTTCAACTGTTTCAGGCCTTGTCTGTACTGAAAGCCTTCCCTAAACTTGTGCCTCAATAAAAACCTGTTCTAGTTGAGACATTATGTTTGATCCATTTCTGCGAGCTGTTAAAGGCTCGCAGCTCCTATTTATATGTGCTGCTTTTTCTTTATCCACTCCAATTTTCGCCGCTGAATCTAGCCCAGAGCTTGAGGTAGATTCGCTTATACAAGATAAGAGCGAACTTGACTCTGCTGCGGCGAAGAGTCTTGATTCTCTTGATATGACAACTGAGCCGCAACTCGAACAACAAGTTGATGAAGAAGTTCAAGCAGACGAAAAACAAGTCGCAGAGCAGGCTGAAGAGGAAAACGCTGGTCCAGAATTGGTCGTGGACTCTGAAGTTAATCTGCCGTTAGATGAAGCCGATGTAGAGACATCTGATTTGATAAAGGTTCAAACAGCGGAAGGGGCTAAAACGTCAGAGGTTAATGATGAGCTAAAGTTAGGGCCTTTATTAACAGCTCCTCAAGTAAAGACGTCTAATGATAGCTCGCTATCAGGCTTTCCTGCTTTAAATATGCCTTCAGAGCAAGAGGCAATGTCATTAGACTTGCTTTGGCAAAAAACCTTCCCAACGAATGAGAAGTCAACTCAAGACGTATTGATCGATACACCAAAAACGCCAATAGTCGTTGATGAAGCGGTTAATGAAATAGCAGCACAGGAACTCGTTGAAAATGATGATAGACCCAGTATTACTATCATTATTGATGATCTAGGCTACAACCGTCGTGGTATGGAAGAATCTTTAGACTTACCGGTTGAAGTTGCTTTAGCTATTTTGCCCCATACTCCTTTCTCTAAAAAGACGGCACGCGCCGCGACGGAGCAAGCACGCACAATTTTGCTGCATGTACCCATGGAAAATGAAAGGGAACTTAAATTAGGTCCAGGTGGACTTTATAAAAAAATGGATGAGGCAGAACTTAAGAAAACCTTGCAAGAAGGCATTGAGAGCGTGCCAGGTATCACAGGTATTAATAACCATATGGGAAGCCTGTTAACACAAGATGTTGAGAGCATGCAGTGGGTAATGGAAGTCATTCAGCCGTTGGAACTTTTTTTCGTCGATAGCCTGACTAGCCCCAATAGTGTGGCGTTATCTAAGGCTTTGAGCTTTGATTTGACCACAACACGTCGTGATGTGTTCTTAGATAATATTCAGGAAGAGAAAGCCATAGATAAACAATTCAAACGCTTACTAGCCATAGCGAGAAAGCGTGGAAAAGCGTTAGCAATTGGCCATCCTTATCCAGCGACTATGAATTATTTAGCAAAACATTTGAGCCAATTAGAGGATGAAGGTGTTCAGCTGATTTCACTTGCTGACTATATCGAATGATAAATGACTTGGTGAAAAAGTGTTCAAGGTCACAGACTTAATTTTTTTAAAATATTTTTGTGTTTTTTAGAAAAGCACTATTTCCCTATATGACACTGTATATCGTATAAAATCTGCTAAAAGTAATGGAAAAGCCTGTGTTTTTGCTATTTCACAGGTTATTTCTTTTGAATTTTTCTCTTCTGATAAAATATTATTTGGTTATTTATAACTCAATTGTATTGACCTTCCCGCCGAAGAACGATTAATGTTTAGTGCATATTAAGTTGCTAAACAGAGCTAGTCTGGCACTTTATATGTTCCATTTGTTCACACTTTTGAGCTAATGAATGGAACGCTTCTTGCTTTAATATAATAATCATAAACTGGAATGAGTAGGAGCTTGACTAATGTCAAATGCTATTGTGAAAAAATCTTTACTTTCTATCGCAATCGCTGGTGCCATGGGTGCATCAGTTCTAGCACAAGCGGATGTTGTAATTGGTGTAGCAGGTCCTCATACAGGTGCCTATGCTGCATTTGGTGAACAATTATGGCGCGGTGCTGAACAAGCCGCTAAAGACATTAATGCCGCTGGTGGTATTAATGGTGAAATGATCAAACTGGTAAAAGCTGATGATGCTTGTGAACCAAAACAAGCCGTTTCTGTTGCTAACCGTTTAGTTGACTCTGATGATGCTGTTGGCGTCGTTGGTCACTTCTGTTCTTCCTCCACTATGCCTGCTTCAGAGATCTATGAAGAAGCCGGTGTTCTTATGGTTACGCCTGCCTCCACAAATCCACGTGTAACTGACCGTGGTTTGTCTAATGTTTTCCGTGTTTGTGGTCGTGATGATCAACAGGGTGACGTTGCTGGTGCTTACATTATTAGTGAATTGAACGCAAAACGTGTTGCTATCATTCACGACAAAGATACCTATGGTAAAGGTCTGGCTGACGCAACTAAATCTGCGTTGAACAACTATGGTGTGACCGAAGTACTTTACGAAGGTTTAACACGTGGTGAGAAAGACTTTAATGCCTTGGTTACTAAGATTCGCTCTGTTGATGCCGAAGTGGTTTACTTTGGTGGACTTCACTCAGAAGCTGGCCCGCTAGTACGACAGCTACGTGAGCAGGGCTCTAAAGCTATCTTCATTTCGGGTGATGGTATTGTTTCTAACGAGTTTGCCTCAGTAGCAGGTTCTCCTGAATACATTGATGGTGTCTTGATGACCTTTGGTGCTGATCCACAATCTTACCCAGCCGGTAAAAAAGTGGTGCAAGTCTTTAAAGACAGTGGGTATGAGCCAGAAGGGTATACTCTTTACTCCTATGCTGCCATGCAAGTGGTTGTTGAAGCCCTTAAGAATAATGACCTTGATCCAATCAAGGGCGCTGATTGGCTGAAATCTAACAGTGTCTCGACTGTCATGGGCGTCAAAGACTTCGATTCTAAAGGCGACCTAAAAGTGTCCGATTACGTTATGTATGAATGGGACAATACGGGTAACTATGCTCAAGTAAACTAACTTCCTGTTAGTTTGAATTGGCATGATGCATGAAAATCACAGCTGGCTAATGCTGGCTGTGATTCCTCTCTACGTTTTTAAAATCCCCACGAGGTCTTACGATGGATATCGTTCTCCAGCAGTTGGTTAACGGTCTTACCCTTGGGTCTGTATATGGACTCATAGCTATCGGGTATACCATGGTATACGGCATTATCGGTATGATTAACTTCGCCCATGGCGATGTATACATGGTGTCCGCATACATTACTGCGATTGTTGTCGCATTATTATCTTTCTTCGGAATTGAATCCTTTCCGATTATCATTATCGGTACTTTATTTATCACCATTGCCGTTACTGGCGCTTATGGTTGGGCTATAGAGCAAATTGCCTACCGTCCTCTTCGTAATTCTGGTCGTTTATCTGCTTTGATTTCTGCGATCGGTATGTCCCTCATATTGCAAAATTATGTACAAATTAGCCAAGGCGCACGTCAACAGGGTATTCCTACCATGTTAACTGGTGCCGTAAGATTTGATGTTGGCGATGGTTTTGTACAAATCACCTATATGAAACTAGTGATCTTGTTAGTGGCCTTCTTGGGTATGGGGACACTGACTTATATTATTCAAAGAACCAAGTTAGGTCGTATGTGTCGAGCGACACAGCAAGATAGAAAAATGGCGTCTATTTTAGGGATCAATACGGATAGAGTTATCTCTATCGTCTTCGTGATTGGTGCCTCTATGGCAGCGCTTGCTGGTGTTTTGATTACGCTAGACTATGGTGCGTTCGATTTCTATGTTGGTTTCATTATAGGTATTAAAGCTTTCACGGCAGCTGTATTAGGTGGGATCGGCTCTCTGCCTGGTGCCATGTTAGGAGGAATTATTCTGGGTGTTTCTGAGTCCTTATTTGCAGGTCTCATTAGCTCTGATTATAAAGACGTATTCTCCTTCTCCTTGCTTGTGATTATTTTGATTTTCCGTCCAAGTGGTCTTTTAGGTAAACCTGAGGTGGAGAAAGTTTAGATGAACGCAACAATTGATTATAAAAAGAGCACCATAGATGCGGTCATCGCAGGTTTAATGGCATTAGTGCTATTTGGCCCTGTGGTCGGTGTTGTTCTGCAAGGCTATGGCTTTACTACTGAGTTTGATCGGGTTGCTTGGATGGTTGCTGTGGTGGCGATTGGTCGCTTTGCCATATCGAGCTTTCTGCAATCCAACAAGGGTAAAGAGATCCTCTTTAAACATAGCTCTGGTGATGATACTGGCGTTGTGGTGAAGTCGCCCGATTATAAATCTAATATGGTTTGGATCATTCCTGTTGTTATTTTAATTGGTTTGATGGTGCCATTCATCGCCTCTAAATATGTGCTAACCGTTATCATTTTAGGTCTTATTTATGTGCTGCTTGGTTTAGGGCTAAATATCGTTGTTGGCCTTGCAGGCTTGCTGGATTTAGGTTTTGTTGGCTTCTATGCCATAGGTGCTTATGGACTGGCTTTAGGCTATGAGTATTTAGGTTTAGGCTTTTGGTCTATGTTGCCTATTGCTGCTATCTTAGCCGCGATTGCCGGTGCGATCTTAGGCTTCCCCGTATTGCGGATGCATGGGGACTATCTCGCTATCGTAACCTTAGGCTTTGGTGAAATTATTCGCCTGATTCTCAATAACTGGTCTGCCGTGACTCATGGGCCAAATGGTGTCTCTGCGCCATTACCACAGCTGTTTGGATTGGAGTTTAAGCGGCGATCCAGGGACGGTACCCCATTTCATGAGTTCTTTAATTTAGATTACAACTCAGGTTTCAAGTACATGTTTGTGTATCTGATTCTCTTTATTGTTGTGCTACTGGTACTTCATGTTAAGCAACGCCTAGTGAAAATGCCGATTGGCCGTGCTTGGGAAGCTTTACGTGAAGATGAAATTGCCTGCCGTTCTTTGGGGTTAAATCACGTACTGGTGAAATTATCAGCCTTTATGATGGGGGCTTCTGTTGCTGGTATCGCTGGTGTTTTCTTTGCCACTTATCAAGGTTTTGTTAACCCGTCTTCCTTTACCTTTATGGAGTCCGCGTTAATTCTAGCGATTGTCGTCTTAGGGGGAATGGGGTCGACCTTAGGGGTTGTGATAGCCGCCTTCTTCTTAACTGTGGCGCCAGAGTTGTTACGAGAGTTTGCTGAATATCGAGTGCTTATGTTTGGTATCTTGATGGTAGTCATGATGATTTGGAAGCCAAGAGGGTTAGTACGAGTGACACGAACCGGCTTTGCAACACGTAAGGGGGTATTGAAATGAAACAAGAAAATATCCTTGAAGTAGAAAATTTGGTAATGCATTTTGGTGGTATTAAGGCATTAAATGATATTACCTTTGATATTAAACGTGGCTCAGTGTCTGCGCTTATTGGCCCAAATGGTGCCGGTAAAACGACGGTATTTAACTGCTTAACGGGCTTTTATAAAGCCACGGGTGGTCAGATTACCTTAGGTGCTAAGGGTAAAGAAACCAGTGTTATCAAAGTGTTAGGTGAGCCTTTCCAGTTGAGCGATTATTTTTCTCCTCTGGCATTTGCTAATCGTCTTAAATATAAGATGTTTGGTGGCTCTCATTTGGTGAACCGTGCCGGTCTTGCTCGTACTTTCCAAAATATTCGTTTGTTTAAAGAAATGTCTGTGGTGGAAAACCTGCTGGTTGCCCAGCATATGACGGTGAAGCGCAGCATAATGTCAGGCATTGCTAATACTGAGTCCTTTAAACAGGCAGAAGAAGTAGCTTTGCAAAAGGCTTTCTATTGGTTAGGTGTGGTAGATCTTGTTGCTCATGCAAACCGTTTGGCGGGTGAGCTCTCTTATGGGCAGCAGCGTCGTCTAGAAATTGCACGCTCCATGTGTACTAACCCTGAAATCATTTGTTTGGATGAGCCTGCTGCGGGTCTTAATCCCTCTGAAACGGATGCATTAACCAAGATGATTCGTATTTTGCGAGATGAGCACAATGTGACAGTGTTATTGATCGAGCATGATATGGGGATGGTAATGGATATCTCAGACTATATTGTGGTGTTAGATCATGGTCAGGTTATTGCTAAAGGTGGGCCAGATGATATTAAGAATAATCACAAGGTAATAGCGGCCTATTTAGGTGCTGAAGACGACGATGAAGAGGTAGGACTATGAGTGCATTAATGCAATTTAAAGATGTTGATGTCTATTATGGTCCAATACAAGCCTTAAAAAAGGTCTCTTTGGATGTAAATACGGGTGAAATTGTGACCTTAATTGGTTCCAATGGCGCTGGTAAATCTACCTTGCTCATGTCTATTTTTGGACAGCCTAGAGTGTCATCGGGCGAAATCATTTATCGTGGTGAGGATATTTCTCAGAAGTCGGCTCACTATGTGGCATCTAATGGCTTGGCTCAATCTCCAGAAGGTCGCCGTGTTTTCCCTGGCATGACAGTGGAAGAGAACCTGCTTATGGGCACGATTCCAATTGGAATGGAGCATGCCCAAGAAGACATGCAAAAGATGTTTGATATTTTTCCTCGTTTAAAGGAAAGGCGTAATCAAAGGGCGTCGACTATGTCGGGTGGTGAGCAGCAAATGCTAGCCATAGCGCGTGCTTTGATGAGTCGCCCTAAACTTCTATTACTGGATGAGCCGAGTTTGGGTCTTGCTCCAATTGTGGTAAAGCAAATCTTCCAAGTGTTAAAAGAAGTCGCGACTTCTGGTATGACTATCTTCTTGGTTGAACAAAATGCTAACCATGCCTTGAAGCTTGCCGACCGTGGCTATGTGATGGTTAATGGTGAAATTCGTATGACAGGAACAGGTGACGAGCTGCTGGTGAACCCAGATGTTCGTGATGCTTACCTTGGCGGACATTAAACCTAGCTAAAATAAAAAAGCCTCGTCTTGGATTCAAGGCGAGGCTTTTTTTATGAGCTGGACAAAGCATTTATCTGATCAAACAGCGATTTGATATGAAACTATTGCCTGATAACTTGATCATCCAATAAGCTTTTGATTTGAGATGGCTGCTTTGATTGCCCTAATGGCACATCAAAAATTGCATCTATATTATCTCTAAAGTAAGTCATTATCTGCTCTAAACTGAGGGCAGGATCTAACCCTGCAGGGTTTGCTGATGTAGAGACAATACAAGCGTCAAAAGCATGGCAAATGGCTTGTACGCCAGCATGTGTGCTTAATCTTAACGCAATACTTTGATGATCTCCTCTTACCCAAGCGGGTGCTATCCCTTGGTCCGGCACGATCCAGCTGGTCGGGCTATCATAAGTTGCAGTTAATTTAGCGCCTAATTCTGGGCTAAGCTGCTCTAGCCAAGGGCTAAGATGAGTCTTATCTCCTGCTGCTAAAATCATACCTTTATTCATAGGGCGCGATTTAATCTCTAATAACTTGATAACGGCCGTTTGATTTTGAGGGTCGCAACCTAAGCCCCATACCGCTTCGGTTGGGTAGGCGATAATGCCGCCACGTTTTAGTAGGTCTGCAATAATTAAAGGGTCTGAAGTGATGATCATGGTGCGATTTTATAAGTTGGTAAGCGATATAAGATGAGTAAATAGAAAGACGTAAGCCTCAGATATTTTCTGAGGCTATTATCTTTATCTTGCTGAAGATACTTTGGCTTAAGTGTGTAACTTAAGACATGGTTTCGATTTTTTCTTTGATCTCAGCAATTTTGCTTGTCATTACTTTTTCTAAATGTACAAGTTCTTCAACAAGTTCAGCTTTCGTGATCTTATCTTCTTTTTGCTTACCAACGATTTTTCCTAGTTCTTCCACTGCACGAAGAACCACAAGAGAAGGCTCTTGTACTTGGCGGTAAGTTTGTTGTCCACCATCAGCTAAGACAGTTTTTGTTGAACGACCGAATTTAAACTTTTTACTTTTTGGAAGTAACGAGCCTTTTTCACGACGATAATAAACCTTTAAAACGTCATAGCCGTTTTCATAACGAAGAGTGAACTTCTCGATGTCGTCAAAACTAGTTACGCCCATTGATTCCAAAGTTTGATACATATTGATTGTCCTATCAGCTTATTTGCTTTTATAAAATTAATACTCACTACCTATTTAATAGTAAGTTATGCGGCGTAAAAGCGGGTGTCTCGGATAGAGGCTTATTAGAACAGCTTTCGTAACCACATTAGTTCATTACTAAATTATTGTGGGTACGAAAGCAAGTTTTTAAAGGATAAAGGGCCGGAATTCGTCAAAACTCCATGAGAATTAAAAATTAAGCTGATTTAAGTCGATTTTTCCTGAAAAGGAGAAAACGATTTAATCATCTTGCTCTGCGCTATCTATCCCAAGCTCTTTGATTTTTCGGGTTAAAGTATTGCGTCCCCAACCTAAAAGAAGCGAAGCATCTCGACGTCGACCCGCCGTGTGAGTCAGTGCTGTTTCTATCATAATGCGTTCGAACTTAGGCACAGCTTCATCCAAAATGGCTTTTTGTCCTTTAGCTAATGCATCATCAACCCAAGTTTTCAAACCGTCTTCCCAGCTCGCATAATTATTTTCTGTTGGCGTACTGTCCAATAGCTCAGGTGGAAGGTCCTGTACTAAAACTTCACGACCCGATGCCATTACAATAAGCCAGCGACAAGTGTTTTCTAATTGGCGTACATTGCCAGGCCAGTCCATGCGGGCAAGGTAGTCTTCAGTCTCTTTTGTGAGTACTTTAGGTTCTACTGAGAGTTCTTCCGCTGCTCGCTTTAAAAAGTGGCGAGCAAGCTGTGGAATGTCTTCACGTCTTTCAGACAGCTTAGGTAAATGCACGCGAATCACATTGAGGCGATGAAATAAATCTTCACGGAATGAACCTTCGGTTACCAAGGACTCAAGGTTTTGGTGTGTCGCTGCGATAATACGAACATCGACTTTGACTGGGATATGACCACCTACACGATAAAATTCGCCATCCGCCAGTACGCGTAATAAACGGGTTTGTGTTTCTGCTGGCATATCGCCGATTTCATCTAAAAACAGGGTGCCGCCATTGGCTTGTTCAAAGCGGCCACGTCTTAAGGTATTGGCGCCGGTAAAAGCCCCTTTTTCATGACCAAACAACTCTGATTCAATTAGGTCATGGGGGATGGCTGCCATATTTAGCGCAATGAAAGGGCTGGCAGATCTTGGGCTGTGTTTATGTAATGCGTGAGCAACCAGTTCTTTACCTGTCCCCGACTCACCATTGATCAGTACTGTGATGTTTGAGTTGGCTAAGCGTCCAATCGCACGAAACACTTCCTGCATGGCAGGCGCTTCACCTATGATCTCTTTTTCTACCACATCAAGTTCGGGCACTTCTTCCTCTATGCTGGGCATAGATTTATGATGATGCAAGATCGCACGTTTGACGAGACTGACCGCTTCTTCCACATCAAAAGGTTTAGGTAAATACTCAAAAGCACCGCCTTGATAAGACGCCACAGCACTGTCTAGGTCAGAATGGGCTGTCATGATAATGACGGGAAGATAAGGGTTCTCTTCTTGTATCTTGGTTAGTAGGGTAAGGCCGTCCATACCCGGCATACGAATGTCACTAATAATAACACTGGGTTTTTCATGCTCTAGTAAGCTCATTAATGCTTCGGCATTGTCGAACAATTTAGCTTGAATACCTTCTTGCTCAAGTGTCTTTTCAAGTACCCAGCGAATCGATCTATCGTCGTCGACTATCCATACCGTATCTTGTTGTGACATTAAATTCTCTCCTTGCCTCAGTGTTCGCATTCAATGGGCAGCAATATATTAAATAGGGTCTGATGGGGCTCACTTTTACATTCAATGAGTCCGTTGTGTTGATTTATTATTGACTGTGCAATTGATAGGCCAAGTCCTGTGCCATCGGGTCTGCCGCTAACCATAGGATAAAATAGGGTTTTTAAAATGGGTTCAGGTATCCCAGGCCCATTATCAATCACACTGACTTTGCAAACTAACTTGTGTCGTTTTGAGCCGATTGTGAATTGGCGTAATGCCCGAGTCATGATGCGGATTTGTTTGTTATCTTGAGAGTCATCCTGCAATAGGGCTTGCATGGCGTTTCTCACCACATTGAGTAAGGCTTGGATAAGCTGGGAGCTATCACCCATGATGTCAGGAATGCTGGGGTCATAATCACGAATAAAGCGTACTTGCTCATCCGCTTCGACTGTGACTAGCTGATTTACCCTTTCGATTACCTTATGTACATTGAGTGATTCTTTTTTAGGCAGTTGCCTTGGTCCTAGTAGGCGGTCTACTAAATCCCTTAGACGATCTGATTCTTCAATAATGACCTGGGTGTAATCTTTTAAGGCTTCGTCTTTAAAACTACGACTAATGAGCTGGGCCGCGCCACGTATACCACCTAAAGGGTTTTTTATTTCGTGAGCGAGGCCGCGTATTAGTTCTTTGCTGGTTTGATGGGTAACCAGTAATTCGTCTTCTTGGGAAATGCGCTTCATTCTATCCCTAGGATAAAGCTCAATCAGTAAGCTCTCTGTTGTGCCTAAAGTGCCCATAACGGGTGTGACTGTGTAATCTAAAAACAGCTTGTTACCGTTAGGTATCTCTAGCTTGGCTTCTCGTTTAGTGAAGGGGTAGCCTGTGTCGGCGGCATTATGTAATGCAGAGATACTATCTTCATCTTCAAAGAAAACATTTTCTATGCTTTGGCCATAAACACGACGGCGGCTAACGGCGAGCAGCATCTCAGCTGCGGGGTTTAAATACTCAATCAATAATGCATTGTCGAGTTTTACGACGGCGGTTGATAAATGGTCAATCAATAAACTATGCACATTATTATCCTCTTACTTCCTTTGAGTGTTGCAAGATACGAACCAATATTAGAAAAAGGTTAACAGGGGGCGCATCGTTAAAACGTGTTTTCCATAAGCATAATTTAGTGCACCAATATTGTGCAATCAAGTGTCTCGCTCTTTTTTAGGGCATAAAAAAACCCAGCCTAAGCTGGGTTTTCATCAGTCAAAGCAAGGCTTTAAACTTATAGGCTGTAGTACAAGTCAAACTCAACTGGGTGAGTTGTCATTGATACTTGAAGCGCATCTTCAGTTTTCAGTGCGATGTAAGCATCGATCATGTCATCAGAGAATACGCCGCCTTGAGTCAAGAACTCACGGTCATTATCCAGTGCTTCAAGCGCTTGTTCTAGGCTGTTAGCAACCGTAGGGATTGCCAAAGCTTCTTCTGCTGGAAGGTCATATAGATCTTTATCAGCAGCATCGCCAGGGTGGATCTTGTTCTTAATACCGTCAATACCTGCCATCAACATTGCAGAGAAAGCTAGGTAAGGGTTCGCGGTTGGATCAGGGAAACGTGCTTCAATACGCTTACCTTTAGGGCTAGCTACATATGGAATACGAATAGAAGCAGAACGGTTACGTGCTGAGTAAGCTAGCATAACAGGGGCTTCGAAACCTGGAACAAGACGCTTGTAAGAGTTTGTTGAAGCGTTTGTGAAAGCGTTTAGTGCACGAGCGTGTTTGATGATGCCGCCAATGTAGTAAAGCGCCATTTCAGACAAGCCAGCATACTGATCACCTGCGAATTGGTTTTCACCGCCTTTCCAGAAAGATTGGTGTACGTGCATACCAGAACCGTTATCGCCAACGATAGGTTTAGGCATGAATGTCGCTGTTTTGCCGTAAGCATGAGCAACATTGTGTACGCAGTACTTCATAACTTGTACTTCGTCTGCTTTCTTAACCAGTGTGTTGAACTTAACACCGATTTCGTTCTGACCTGCTGTTGCTACTTCATGGTGATGAACTTCGATTTCAAGTCCCATAGATTCCATTGCACCACACATAGCGCCACGAAGATCGTGATGAGAATCAACTGGTGGTACTGGGAAGTAACCGCCTTTAACGCGAGGACGGTGACCCATGTTACCGCCTTCGATAGTTTTGTTAGATGCCCAAGCAGCTTCTTCAGAATTGATTTCAACCATGGTGCCTGACATGTCAGTCTTCCACTTAACATCGTCAAAGATGAAGAATTCTGGCTCAGGACCAAAGAATGCGGTGTCGCCAAGACCTGTAGACTTCAAGAACTCTTCTGCACGAAGTGCAACAGAGCGTGGGTCACGGTCATAACCTTGCATTGTAGAAGGTTCGATAATAGTACAACGAACAATGATAGTGGCTTCTTCAGTGAAAGGGTCAACTAGGCAAGAATCATCTTCAGGCATCATGATCATGTCTGATTCGTTAATGCCTTTCCAGCCAGCAATAGATGAACCGTCAAACATTTGTCCATTTTCAAAGAACTCTTCATCAACAGTAGATGCAGGGATAGTAACGTGCTGCTCTTTACCTTTAAAATCTGTAAAACGAAGGTCTACCCATTTAGCATCGTGTTCGGCAATTAACGCCAGAGTTTTGTTTGACATACTAGCTCTCCAGTAATTTGGTTTATTCCTAAGTGCGTGAGGAATTTTCACATAACTTTTTATTAGTGCTTCACAATGAAGCGTTTCTTATCGGAAATAAAGCATTTTCTGTGCCACCTAATTTCAAAAAATATTTAATCTTTATTTAACAATAAGTTACAGTGTTTTAAACTTTTCAAACTCGTAATGCGAAAAATAAGTATAGTGCATAACTTCTCGATTGCTCTTTTTTGGTGCGTTAAAATAAGGCGGTGTCATTTTATGGTGCGAATAAAGTGTTTTCTGCTTTTCTGACTTTTCTTTATAATGCGTTTCAAATCATTTAATCAGTCGTAAACACCTATGAAATTCATTGTTAAGTTCTTCTCAGAAATCACCATTAAAAGCCGCCCTGTCCGTAAAACCTTTGTTAAGCAACTTAGACAAAATATCCGTCAAGTATTAACAGAACATGACGAAAATGTTGTGGTAACAGGAAACTGGGATTTTATTGAGGTGTTATCCGACAAGAATGAGCTAAGAGATGAGTTTACTCAGCGTCTGGCGAATATTGCTGGTATTGCGCATTTTCAGTATGTGCGTGAATTTGAATTTACGACCTTAGAAGCCATTGTTGACGAAGCCATCGTCTCTTATGGTGATGTGCTCGAAAATGCTGTGTTTGCTGTTCGCGTTAAGCGTGTTGGTCAACATGATTTCACCTCAGTGGATGCCGAGCGTCAAATAGGCGGTACTCTAAAAGCCCGTTGTAATGCCCTTGCAGTAAGATTAAAGAACCCTGAAGTCCTAGTTCCTATTGATATTCGTGATAATCGCGTTTGGATTATAGAGCAACGTGTCGATGGTCTTGGTGGTTATCCTATTGGTTCACATGATCCTGTCTTGTCTCTCATTTCAGGTGGTTACGACTCGACGGTATCGACTTATATGACCATGAGTCGCGGCCTTAAAACCCATTTCTGCTTTTTTAATTTAGGTGGTGATGCGCACGAGATTGGTGTGAAGCAAGTTTCCTGGTACCTGTGGGAAAAGTACGGTTCAAATATTGGCGTTAAATTCGTCACTATTCCGTTTGAAGATGTGGTGGGGGAAATACTCACTAAAGTCGATAACTCGCAAATGGGCGTTATTTTAAAACGCATGATGCTAAGAGCGGCTGGCAAGGTAATGGAAGATCTTGGTGCAAAAGCTTTGGTAACCGGTGAATGTGTTGCGCAAGTATCAAGTCAAACCTTGGTAAACTTAAAAGTGATTGATGATGTAACGGATGAACTGGTCATTCGTCCTTTGATTACCACCAATAAACAAGAAATCATCGACCAAGCGGCTAAAATAGGCACCGCTGCCTTTGCCGCCAGCATTCCTGAATATTGTGGTGTGATTTCAGTAAAACCGACTACACGTGCCAAGCTCCCCAAAATAGAGCATGAAGAAAGTAAGTTTGATTTTGCGGTGTTAGATGCCGCGATCGAAAATGCCAAAGCGGTTTCCATTCGTACTGTGATGGAAGATGTGGATAAGCAGTATCAAGGGGAAGTTCCAATCGTACGTGTCCCTGTATCGGATGAAGTGATTATTGATATTCGACACCCAGATGAGATAGAAAGAAAGCCACTTAAAGTCAGCGGTCGACCTGTTATTGAAATTCCATTTTTTGCCCTAGAAAGTAAGTGGTCTGAACTAGATAAAGAGACCACGCATTTGCTTTATTGTGGTAAAGGCGTGATGAGTAAAATACATGCGGCTTCTTTGCTCGGCAAAGGGCATGAAAAGGTCGGGGTTTATTTGCCTTAAGAGGTTGAACCTAATTTGACTAAATAGTCGAAATGTCTCGATAAGCTAGATAAATGCTCACTAAAAAGCCAAAACTTGATCTAATCATCTTGTTTTGGCTTTTTTATTATGCCGTCACTTAAATGCTGTTACGCAATATTACACAAGGGACAAAAAGTAACCAATTGCCATTGTTTTGATTTGACCCTTATCAACGAATGGTACTTTTTTATGACTTAATATTTTCTTTCTGATCTATCTCATAAGGAAGGCATGATGAGTTCGCAAAAGGAACATTTGGTTGCAACGGATGCAAATATTCTTTCAACCACAGATTTAAAAAGTCATATCCAATATGTTAACCCAGATTTTGAGCAAATCAGCGGCTATAACATGGACGAACTGGTCGGCGAGAAACATAACATTATTCGTCACCCTGATATGCCTTCTGCCGCCTTTAGCGATATGTGGGAACACTTACTCGCGCAAAAATCTTGGATGGGTGTCGTAAAAAACCGTTGTAAAAATGGTGATCATTATTGGGTTGATGCTTATGCTAGCCCAGTGACTAAAGATGGCGAAGTGCTTGAGTATCAATCTGTTAGACGCCGGCCAAGGGATGAGGTGAAGCAAAGGGCTGAATCTGTCTATGCGTTATTAAATCAGGGTAAAAAGCCTGCCTTTATGAGGCCGATAAAACTCTCTCTCTTATCTAAAGTCTTGTTATCGAATGCGCTTATATCCTGTGCCTTCTTTTTGTTAGTGCAAACTCAGCCTTCTTTTATGATGAGTCTGTTGACAGTTTGCGGCTTATTTCTATTCTCTTCTTTAATCTTAGGGGCCTTATTTAGACCACTTCAGTCTTCTCTTAAAAAGGCCGCATCGATATCAGACTCGGATTTAGCTAAATACATTTATACGGGGCGCGTAGATGAAGCTGGGCAGGTTGAGTTAGCGCTAACCCGATTAAAAGGTGAAACCGCCGCTGTTGTTGGCCGTATAAGTAACTTTTCTAAAATAGTGCGACGTAAGCAGCAAGATCTACAAGATTGTATTGCTGACAACCAAATGGGCTTGATGAGTCTTTCTAGTGACTTTGATCATATTGAAAGTGCCATGAGTGATATGTCAGGCGCTATTCATGATGTGGCGAGAAGTTCTACCGAGGCGGCAACAATAGCAGGCCAAGCCGCCATGGATATGCAGGCTAGTTTGGCCGCGGTGAATGAAAGTGAGCAAGTGGTGGGTGGCATGATAGCGAAAGTGAAAGATGCCACCCAAATAATGGATGACTTAGAATCACAAAGCTCAGCGATCAGTTCCGTGGTGGAAGTGATTCGAGATGTGGCGGAGCAAACCAACTTGTTGGCACTCAATGCGGCGATTGAAGCAGCTCGTGCGGGTGAGCGTGGTCGAGGCTTTGCGGTGGTGGCTGATGAAGTGCGAGCTTTAGCGACCCGAACCCATGATTCAACCAATGAAATAGTAAAGGCAATTGATAGCTTACAACTCAGTGCCGAGGCGGCTTCAAGACAAATGCGCGATACCTTAGACAGTGCTCATCATTGTGATACCCAAACACAAAATGCAGTGAGTTCAATTGGTGCAGTGCAACAAGGGATAGAAGGCATTCATAGTCATGCGGATCAAATCGCACAAGTGATGGAAGAACAGAATGCCGCGGCAAAAACCATTAACGGTTATATGTCTCAAGTGAGTCAAACCACCAATGAAATCGCTTCTCGCAGTAAGCAAGATTTAGAAACTTGCAATGAAATGCAAACGCTAGCGCAAAAAATGGATGCTTTAGCCGGACAATTTTGGGTGAATCTGACCTAGATCATCTTGTTTTGTACGATGTTTTTCAAAAACAGAAGAATAAAGTGAGTTTTTTGAGTGTTTTTTTAACAAATTGCTAGCAAGATCGCCTATAATGCGCGCAACTTTTTATCAGCTAGCCGAGAAACACTACTGTGATCGAGAATTTAAGAAACATCGCCATTATAGCCCACGTTGACCATGGTAAAACTACCTTGGTTGATAAACTTTTGAGCCAATCAGGTACCCTCGATCGCAAGGACGAAGGCGCTGAGCGTATCATGGACTCAAACGACCAAGAAAAAGAACGTGGTATTACCATCTTGGCTAAAAACACAGCCATCAAATGGAATGACTACCGCATCAACATCGTAGACACACCTGGACACGCCGACTTCGGTGGTGAAGTAGAGCGTGTACTATCTATGGTTGACTGCGTATGTCTACTGGTTGATGCCGTTGATGGTCCTATGCCACAAACTCGCTTCGTAACCTCTAAAGCATTCGAACAGGGCCTACGTCCAATCGTTGTAATCAACAAGATTGACCGTCCTGGTGCGCGTCCTGATTATGTAATGGATCAAGTTTTTGATCTTTTTGATAGTCTAGGCGCAACAGAAGAGCAATTAGACTTCCCTGTTATCTACGCATCTGCAATCAATGGTATTGCAGGTGAAGATCCAGAAGAAATGGCTGAAGACATGACGCCACTTTATCAAATGATCGTAGATAGCGTACCAGCACCTAAGGTTGATCCTGAAGGTGACTTCCAAATGCAGATTTCTGCACTGGATTATGACAGCTATGTCGGTGTAATCGGTGTAGGCCGTATCACACGTGGTAAGCTTTCTCCTAACCAACAAGTGGTTATTAAATCGGCTGATGGTTCTGAGCGTAAAGGTAAAGTACTAAACGTGAAAGGCTACATGGGTCTTGACCGTATCGATACTGAACTAGCGACTGCGGGTGACATCGTATGTATCAATGGTATCGACAAGCTAAGTATCTCTGATACCTTGTGTGAGCCAACAAATGTTGAAGCGCTACCTGCGCTAAGCGTAGATGAGCCAACCGTTAGCATGAACTTCATCGTTAACGATTCTCCATTCGCTGGTAAAGAAGGTAAGTTCGTTACGACTCGTAACATCAAAGACCGTCTAGACCAAGAGCTTATCCACAACGTTGCATTGCGCGTAGAACAAGGTGATACACCGGATAAATTCATCGTTTCTGGTCGTGGTGAGCTTCACTTATCTGTATTGATCGAAACAATGCGTCGTGAAGGCTTCGAAATGGGTGTATCTCGTCCAGAAGTTGTCACCAAAGAAATCGACGGCGTAATGTCTGAACCATTTGAACAAGTGGTTATCGATGTTGAAGACCAGCATCAAGGTGCCATCATGGAAGAGCTAGGTTTGCGTAAAGCAGAACTAACTAACATGGAACCAGATGGTAAAGGCCGTACACGTCTTGAATTCATGATGCCTTCTCGTGGCTTGATTGGTTTCCGTGGTTTGTTCCTAACCCTTACTTCTGGTTCAGGTATCATGACCAGCGTATTTGACCACTATGGTCCAGTTAAAGTAGGTGAAGTACAAAGTCGTAAGAATGGTGTACTAGTTAGTATGCTTGCAGGTAAAACAGCTGCTTACTCACTATTCAACCTACAAAGCCGTGGTCGTATGTTCCTAGGCCATGCGGTTGAAGTATACGAAGGTCAAATTATCGGTATTCACTCTCGTGACAACGATCTAGCGGTTAACCCTGTTAAAGGTAAGCAGCTAACTAACGTACGTGCATCTGGTACTGATGAAGCTCTAACACTGACTCCACCAATTCGTCACACACTTGAACAGGCACTTGAGTTCATCGAAGATGACGAGCTAGTCGAAGTAACACCGGACAGCATCCGTGTACGTAAGAAACTATTGACTGAAAACGAACGTAAACGTGCGGGTCGTAAGTAAGTTAAACACCTAAAGCCTCACGGCTTTTAGTGTTTCAAAAAGCGCCTTCGGGCGCTTTTTTTGTTTATTGATAGATGAAGTTGATTTTTGAAAGGACACACAATGCAAATTGAAATAGAAAAAGGATTTGGGTTAGATCACATATCTACTGTTGAAGAAGTCTGTGAGCAAATTATTACGATTCTTAATTTAACCGCTGAAAGTTACTTAAGTAACATTTCAGATGACGATCTACATTATCAAATATTAAGAAATAAACTGATTGAGCAAGAAGCACTAAAGTCTTATCTTCCAAAATTGCTGATTCAAAATAACTCCCTGAACTCCATAAAAACTTTTTTTCAGAATAAGTATAAAGACTATCATACTCCTCAAAAACAAGAGTTTATTAAAAATGATTTTGAAAGGATAAAAAACTACTTAATTAATAAAGCTCCAATGAATGAAGGTTTGTTAGATAAGTTATCAGATTTTGATAAAAAATTTGACTCAAAAGATGTACATCAATATTGGAAAGATGCATTAGATAGTATTGAAAGGAATAATCTAGGAAATGCTTTTACACTTTCTAGAACCATGATTGAAGGTGTTTGTAAGAGGGTTTTAAATGCGAAGGGGAAAAATACTGATAGTGCTAAAAGCTTGACCTCTTTGTCTGCAGAAGTAATTTCTACTTTAGAAACTGGTCAATTTAATCAAGTTAATCCTATTAGAAAAAAAACGCTAAAACTTTTATCTAATTCAGTAGATGCAATTGAAACGTTTCGTACGCAATATGGCGATGCACACGATTTAAATAATAAGAATATAGAATTAGAGCAGCACTTTGCTAGAGTAACTATTAATATTGCAGGCTCAGCAAGTTTGTTTTTAGTTGAAGAATATCTAAATCAGGAATAAAAATGAAACTACTGATACAAAGAGCAAAACAAGCCAGTGTGACTGTGGCGGGTGAGGTGATTGGCGCCATAGATCATGGGCAGATGGTGCTGGTGGGTATTGAAAAAGCCGATACGGAAGCAGACCTTCAGCGTTTAGCGGATAAGCTATTAAAGTACCGCATGTTTGGCGATGAAGAAGGCAAGATGAACCTTAACGTCAAGCAAGTTGAAGGTGGTGTGCTGCTTGTTTCGCAGTTCACCTTGGCGGCTGAAACCAAAAAAGGCTTGCGACCTGGGTTTTCAACGGCTGCTGTGCCCGCTGAAGCAGAGCGTTTGTTTAATGTATTTGTGGATATGGTGCGCAAGCAACACGACAAGGTAGCGACAGGTGAGTTTGGGGCAGACATGCAAGTGGCCTTAATTAATGATGGACCTGTCACTTTTATGTTGGACTAAGCGCTTTTTACTCTCTCATAGAAAGCGCTTTTAATTTTCTCATAAAAAGTGCTGAAGGCTTTTTATTTAGTCTTGTCATTTAGTCTTGTCATTGGCAAAGGTTTCAATCAAGGTTTCCACCATGGCCTCAGCCGCAATAGAAAGCGGTGTTTTAGCTTTGGTGATGATACCCACATTTCTGGCAATGATAGGCGCTTTAATGGGTAAACAAATAGCGCCTTGCTCCTTCATTTGACGCTCGCATAAAGCTGGCACCACAGCGACGCCTAAGCCTTCCGCCACCATACGGCCGATCGTGGCAAGTTGGTGGGCATCAAAAGTAACCTGTAACTCAATCGACTCTTTAAATAATGCTTCTTCTATCATGCTACGCACACTGGATGGTCGTTGTAAGGTGATAAAGTCATATTCCAATAACTGAGCCCAAGTGAGCTCATCAACATCTCTTAAGGGACTATTATTGGGCACTACCGCAATAAACCTATCATTAAACAGGGTTTGAAAATTCAGATCTTGGGTGTTTTCTGGGGCAAAGGAAATACCGATTTCCATTTGTCCTGAACGCACTAACTCCACCACGGTATCAGCGAGTACGTCATGTACTTCCACCTTTATATTGGCATGCTTCTGTCTATATTTGAGCAAACTTTGCGGTAATAAGGATGCTGCAAAGGAGGGCATGGCGGCGAGGGCTATTTTTCCCATATTTAAGGTAAATCTTTGATGTAGTTCATGTTCCGCATCGGCCCAAGAGGCTAATAATGACTTGGCAATGGGCATAAGGGCTTCACCTTCTGGGGTGAGGTGAGTGGTTCTCGTGGTGCGAGTAAAGAGTCTGCCACCTAGGGAGTCTTCTAAATTTTTAATGGATAAGCTGACAGCAGGTTGTGACATATGAACTAAAGCCGCAGCTTCGGCAAAACTTTTGGTTCTTGCTACAGCAAGGAAGACTTTGAGTTGTTTCGGGTTCATGTCAGGTATCCATTGTTAATATTGCGCATGCTAAAGCTATTTAATATGTTAAAAGATTAATAAGTAAAAAGTATTAATAGATAAAAATTATAAACTTAATTAATGAGTGAAGATGATACAAACTAATATCAAATAAAGCATGTATTAATTTGAGGTGAACACATGGCTGGTTTTAATAAGGTAGTAGACACCTACGAGGAAGCCCTTGCAGGTCTAGAAGACGGAATGACGGTTTTAGCAGGCGGTTTTGGTCTGTGTGGTATTCCTGAGAATTTGATTAGTGAGATTAAACGTAAGCAAACCAAAAACTTAACTGTGGTTTCTAATAACTGTGGGGTAGATGGTTTTGGTCTTGGCATCTTGTTAGAAGATATGCAAATCAAAAAAATGGTGTCTTCTTATGTGGGTGAAAACGCTTTATTTGAAAAGCAGTTATTAGAAGGTGACTTGGAAGTCGAGCTAACACCACAAGGTACCTTGGCTGAAAAAATGCGTGCAGGCGGTGCAGGTATACCGGCATTTTATACCGCAACAGGGGTGGGAACACCGGTTGCTGAAGGTAAAGATACCCGCGAATTTAATGGTCGTGAGTACCTGTTAGAAGAGTCTATTACAGGTGACTTTGCCATAGTAAAAGGCTGGAAAGCAGACAAATACGGTAATGTTATCTATCGCCATACTGCGCAAAACTTCAACCCACTTGCCGCAACTGCCGGCAAGATTACCGTGGTTGAAGTGGAAGAATTAGTCGAAACCGGTTCTCTTGATCCTGCTCATATTCACACTCCAGGGATTTATGTGGATAGGGTGATTGTAGGTACCTTTGAAAAACGTATTGAAAAGCGAACAGTGTCTGAATAAGGCGTTTGATTTCTAAATTATATAGGTGATTTTATGACTCTTTCCCGTGATCAAATGGCCATTCGAGTGGCACGTGAACTAGAAGATGGTTTTTACGTAAACCTAGGTATTGGTATTCCCACTTTAGTAGCTAACTTTGTGCCAGAAGGTATGGAAGTCATGCTGCAATCAGAAAATGGCTTACTCGGTATGGGTGCCTTTCCAACCGAAGACGAACTAGATGCAGACATGATTAATGCCGGTAAACAGACAGTAACTGCAGTGTCTGGTAGCTCTATTTTCTCGTCGGCTGAATCCTTTGCCATGATTCGAGGCGGCCATGTAGATCTGACCGTTTTAGGGGCTTTCGAAGTTGATGTGAGCGGTAACATTGCATCTTGGATGATTCCTAAGAAGTTAATTAAAGGCATGGGGGGCGCAATGGATTTGGTTGCTGGTGCTGACAATATTATTGTTACCATGACTCACGCATCAAAAAATGGTGACTCTAAACTGTTAGAGGCCTGCAGCTTACCGCTAACAGGTAAAGGCTGTATCAAAAAGGTACTGACTGACCTTGCTTGGCTTGAGATTGAAGACGGTGCTTTTATTCTGAAGGAACGTGCACCTGGGGTTTCAGTGGAAGAGATTCAAGCAAAAACCCAAGGCCGTTTGATCGTGCCTGATCATGTTCCAGAAATGACGTTTTAATTAAGAGACAGGTAGTTAAGTTATGCAAATTGTAATTGTAGCGGCAGGCCGCTCTGCGGTAGGCGCGTTTAATGGCAGCTTATCATCTTTGTCTGCTGTTGAACTAGGTAAGCAAGTATTAGCGGGTTTGCTCGAAAAACAGCCAGTACTAAAAGATCACATTGACGAAGTCATTTTAGGGCAAGTTTTAACGGCAGGTTGTGGTCAGAACCCAGCCCGCCAAACAATGCTTAATGCTGGCCTTGCTGAATCTGTATCCGCACTCACGATTAATAAGGTGTGTGGTTCTGGTTTAAAAGCCGTGCAAATGGCGGCTCAAGCGCTGTTAGCGGGTGATGCGCAAATGGTGGTTGCCGGTGGTCAAGAAAGCATGAGCCAAGCGGCACATGTGCTACCTAATAGTCGTAATGGTCAGAAAATGGGTAATTGGGCATTAAAAGATACCATGATAAGTGATGGTTTATGGGATGCCTTTAATGATTACCACATGGGTATTACGGCAGAAAATATCGCTAAAAAATGGGGTGTGAGCCGTGATGAGCAAGATGCGTTTGCTGTCGCCTCTCAGCAAAAAGCACAAGTTGCCATGGAAGCAGGTCAATTTGAGCAAGAAATTATTCCTATTCGTGTGCCTCAGCGTCGTAAAGATGACCTGATCGTCGATACTGACGAACAGCCAAGACATGGCACTGAGCTTGCCTCCCTTGCCAAACTTCGTCCTGCGTTTAACAAAGAAGGCACAGTGACAGCAGGTAACGCATCGACCATCAATGATGGTGCGGCTATGGTTGTTGTCACCACAAAAGAAAAAGCAGATGAGCTGGGTTT
Source organism: Marinomonas sp. MED121 (assembly GCF_000153025.1). Lineage (GTDB taxonomy): Bacteria > Pseudomonadota > Gammaproteobacteria > Pseudomonadales > Marinomonadaceae > Marinomonas. Next base: position 298,529 of record NZ_CH672431.1, on the reverse strand, counting down.
AACGGTTCTTGCAACCTTAGAAGGCTTTGCAAGCTCAGGCTGTGCCCCAGAAATTATGGGAACAGGGCCTATTCATGCCACTCGTAAGTGCTTAGACAAAGTAGGTTGGGAGATCGCTAGCCTCGATCTTATCGAAGCCAATGAAGCCTTTGCGGTACAAGCCATGACGGTGAATAAAGAGCTTGGTTTTGATACCACTAAAGTGAATGTAAATGGTGGTGCCATTGCGCTTGGGCATCCCATTGGTGCCTCAGGTTGTCGTATCTTGGTGAGCTTGATCCATGAGATGCAAAAACGTGAGGCTAAACGAGGCCTTGCGACCTTGTGCATTGGCGGTGGTATGGGAATCGCAGCCGCGCTTTCTAACTAATCGTTTTTCTGCTCTCTTGTCATACTCATCAATAAAAAGGGTGTCCATTGGACACCCTTTTTATGCTCTTTGAGAAAGTTACTGCTTTAGAAAGAAACTGCTCTAGAAAACAATAGTTAAGATTTAGGGCGTCTAATCGCAATGGCTTTACCCGCATTAGCTGGCGTTTCTAATAAATTGTGAGCCGCTTGTATGTTATTCACCAAAGATTGAGTTTTCTCTAAGAAAGGTGCCGCTCTATGTGCTTGCATATCCATATGTAATAACAAGGTTTCCATGGTGGCTAATTCATCATGTGTTTGCCCATGGTACATGGTCATAAAAAGCCTTAGCTTCTTGCTATCACTCTCTAATAACTGCCCTTGAATAATGATGGGCTCAGCTTCGGCGACTTCTTTTAGGTAAGTCACCATGCTTTGAAGGGTGTAAATAGAAACGCTTTGTTCTTCTCTAAAGGTTTCATCCAGACCAATATGCAACATAAAGGCGTCAATAGCCTGACTAAAAGCGACCACATAATAGGCATCATTCATGTGCCCGTTATAATCTATCCATTCAGGCAAAACGGGGCTTTCAAATAAGTTAATCATATCGCTGGTATGTTCTGCCTGTGCTGTTTGGCTTGGCATTGCTGCTCCTAGTTCAGGTAAATGGTTTGGCTGGCTCCTATGCTAGACATAAAAAAACTATGCTATTGATTAAAGTCGCATATAAATTGATTATTATCGACGTTTTAATGGGGAAAGGAGATGAAACTTGTTTGGTGATCCATCAAGAACGAGCGTGCAAAAGGTTTATTTTCTGTTACTGCCAGGCTTTTCTCTGTTTGGCTTAACAGCCATGTTAGACCCTTTACGCCATGCGAATCGTACCCAAGGTGAGGAACTGTATGAATGGCAACTTATCTCAGAAAAGGGTGGTTTGATCGCAAGCAGTGACAGTATTGAGATCATGACTCATACCGACCTTAAAACGGTTGAGAAGTGCGAAACTCTGATTATTTGCTCAGGTAGTGATCCTGATTTGGTAACTACCCCAGCCCTATTAGGCTTTATTCGACAGCAAAGTCATTATGGTGCGGATATTGGTTGTCAGGATACAGGCGCTTATATTGCGGCTGCGGCGGGTATCTTAGATGGTTATCGCGCAACTATGCACTGGGAAAACCATGAAACCACTCAGGAGGCTTTTCCTAAGGTAACCTTGGTGCAGGAACTGTTAGTGATAGATAGGAAACGCTTTTCTTGTCCTGGTGCCTTAGCAGGGCTTGATATGATGCTCTATCTGATTAGAGCACAGCATGGTCAAGAGTTGGCGACCTTGGTGGCTGACGAGCTTGTTTATACGCATCAAAGGGAGCACAGCGAACCGCAGCGACGCTCCTTGCAGCTTCGTCTCGATAGCCGTAACCCAAATTTGCTCGAAGCCGTGCAATTAATGGAGCAAAATATTGAAGAGCCTCTATTGATCGCAGAGCTGGCTGAGCATATTGGTATTTCAGATAGGGAGCTTGAGCGTTTATTTAAACGACATCTAGCACAAACGCCAAAGGCCTTTTATCGTCAGCTTAGGCTAGAGAAAGCCCGTTGGATGCTACAGCAAACCAAAGACAGCGTAACCTCGGTGGCGACTGCTTGTGGCTTTGTTTCTCTTTCCCATTTCAGCCGTTGTTATCAAGCACAATTCTCCAAACTTCCAAGTCGAGAAAGATAGTTCAAAGGCAAAATATCCGTCTCAAAATGTCGTAAACAGATAGTCGTATCTATTTACGACATCCCTTCTTTTGCGTGGTTTTTAGGTTATTAATCATCGATTTTAGACAAAATTATCCTTTTTTAAGGTGTAACTTTGATGTCACTTGATGATGAGAGTTAGGCATACCGACTTATCTCTCGTTTTTATTTAACCCATGAAAGAGTCCTTATGATGAATCAAGATGTCATTATTACTTGCGCTATTAATGGTGCTGGGGATACCGCAGATAAAAACCCAAATGTGCCCGTTACCCCAGAGCAAATTGCGAATTCAGCGATAGAAGCTTGGAATGCCGGTGCTGCCATTGCCCATATTCATGTTCGAGACCCAGAGACAAAGCAAGGCTCTAGACGAGTCGACCTTTACGCTGAAGTGTGTGAGCGTCTTCGAGCATCTAACTGTGACATTGTTATTAATCTAACCGCTGGTATGGGTGGCGACCTTTATATTGGTCCAGAAGAAAACCCAACGGCATTTTGCCCAGAAACAGATCTAGTTGGTGGGCTCGAACGTCTTGTTCATATTGAAGAGCTAAAACCTGAAATCTGTACCCTAGATTGCGGCTCATTAAATTTTGGTGATAACAATCTTGTTTATGTGTCGACACCCGACATGCTTCGCCTTGGCGCTGCTCGTATTAAAGAGCTAGGTGTCACGGTTGAATTAGAAATATTTGATACAGGTAACCTTTGGTTTGCTCTGCAAATGATGAAAGAAGGCTTGCTTGATGACAATGCCATGTTCCAACTGTGTCAGGGAATCCCTTGGGGAGCACCACCGGACTTTACTTTATTAAAAGGCATGGTGGATATGTTGCCTGATCACAGCCAATGGACAGCGTTTGCCTTGGGCCGCAACCAATTGCCTTGGGCTGCTCAGTCGGTCTTATTAGGCGGCCATGTCCGTGTGGGCTTGGAAGACAACTTGTATTTAGGTAAAGGCGTATTGGCAACGAATGGTCAATTGGTAGAGCGCTCAGTCAATCTTATCGAGAGTATGGGAGCACGTATTTTAAGCCCAACTCAAGCCCGTGAAAAATTACGCCTACGTGGCACTCAATAGGAGATAGATGATGGCACGTCCTAATCCGGATCAGGTATCAAAAGTTGGGGTAATAGGCACAGGTGTTATTGGTGGCGCTTGGGCTCTGCATTACCTTCGCATGGGAATGGAAGTCGTTGCTTACGACCCTGGCCCTAATTCAAAAGAAAAGCTGTTGACCATGGTCGACAATATTTGGCCCACCATTGAAAAGTTGGGCTTAAGAGAAGGGGCCAGCAAAGATAAATTACGCTTTGTTGATTCTCTTGATGCCTTAGCTAATCAGGTTGAGGTTATCCAAGAAAGTACACCAGAGCGATTGGATGCTAAACGTAGTTTGTTTGCTGACCTTGATTGCATTGTGCCTGCTGATGTCGTGATTATTTCCAGTACCTCAGGATTTGCCATGACAGATATGGCAAATGAACTTGAGACGCAACCTGATAGGTTTGTCGTTGGTCATCCTTTTAACCCACCTTATTTAGTGCCTTTTTGTGAAGTTTGTGGCGGTGAAAGAACCAGTCAAGAAGTGGTTGATTGGACTGCGGCTTTTTACGAGGCAACGGAAAAGCAAGTGGCCAAAATGGATAAAGAGCTACCTGGCTTTATTGGTAACCGCCTACAAGAAGCCTTATGGCGTGAAGCGCTTCATATGGTAGCTAACAAAGAATGCTCAGTTGAAGACATAGATAAGGCGATTGCTTATGGGCCGGGTTTACGTTGGGCCATTATGGGACATTGCTTAACCTTCCATTTAGGTGGTGGGCAAGGTGGTATGGCGCATTTGTTAGATCACTTTGAAGATGCATTAGAAGAGCCTTGGACGCGTTTAAAAGCGCCAAAACTGACTCAAGAGTTGAAAGATGACATGGTGGCAGGGTGCTTGACGCAAGCCAATGGTGCGTCCATCGATGAGTTAGTGCAAGAGCGAGATGATTGCCTTATTCGTATTATGCAAACCCTAGACGAATATCGGGCGGAGAAAGGTATTAAACGCTAAGCGTTTGATATGTGTGAGTTCAGGAAGACTGGTCTGGCATGGATGCCAACGCGGTGAAAAGAGGTCGTAAAAAAATAAAGAAAGCTCTCTTAATAAAAACTATAGAAATGGAGAATACGCTTATGTCACCTACCCCTCAAGAAGGCTTTGAAGCATCAGAGTCTAGGGTATTTAAAGCTGAAAAACTGGCCCAGTCTGGGCTATTTAAAGGAATGCATAAAGGCATGACGATCAGTTCGTCACTCTTAGTGCTCTTGTTCGTCTTATTTACTGGGTTGAATACTGAATTAGCTGGGGAGCTATTTGGCAGCATTCGCACCTGGATTGAAGTGACCTTTGGCTGGTATTACATGGTCACTATTGTTTTCTTAATCGCTGTTTGTGCTTTTATCGTCTTTAGTCGATTCGGTAGTGTGCGTTTAGGTGATGATGATAGCCGGCCGGATTTTAGTAATTTTGCTTGGTTTTCTATGCTTTTTTCCGCTGGTATTGGTATCGGCATCTTATTCTTTGGGGTTGCTGAGCCGATATTCTATTTAGATAACAGTGGCGCCTTTGGTTACCCAAATAATCCTTATGCGGATATGGCAGGTGCAGGAGCAATTGGCTACGATCGTGCGGTCGATGCCCTGAGAGTGACATTTTTCCATTGGGGTTTTCATGGTTGGGCGGTTTATGTCATCGTCGGCATGTCATTAGCCTATTTTGCTTATCGTAAAAAACTCCCGCTAGCGCTGCGCTCTGCACTTTATCCTTTTATTGGCGATCGTATTTATGGACCAATAGGGCATATTGTCGATATTTTTGGTGTGCTAGGGTGTGTGTTTGGTGTAGCAACGTCACTGGGGTTAGGTGTCAGTCAGATGTCTGTTGGGCTTGAAAGGCTAATCGGCGTTGACTCTGATATACCAACTCAGCTCGTCTTGATTGTTTTGATTAGCATAGTGTCCATTTTATCCGCACTATCGGGTGTTGGGCGCGGTATTCGCATTATCTCCCAATGGAACATTATTATTTCTATTTTGGTCATCGCTTTCTTTTTATTTGGCGGACCGACAAGCTGGCTTTTAGCTATTTTTGGTGCCTCGTTAGGGGACTATCTTGCAAACTTTGTACAAATGGGACTTTGGTTTCCAGAGGAAGAGGGGCCTGCAAAATGGCAAAATGGCTGGACGGTGTTTTATTGGGGCTGGTGGCTAGCTTGGGCGCCTTTTGTCGGTTTGTTTATCGCGCGTATTTCTCGCGGACGTACCCTAAGAGAGTTTGTTATCGGTGTCTTGCTAGTGCCTACCATCATTATCTTTGTATGGCTTGGAATCTTTGGTGGTACCGCGCTTTTTCAAGAATTAACAGCCAGTGCTGGGGTGGGGAATGCCGGTATTATTGAGCTTGTGAAAGCTTGGAACTTACCCGCAGCTTTATTTGCTAGCTCTGACGGAATCTTTGGCGAAGGTGTTATTGGCTGGATAGTGTCTGCCATGATGGTGTTTCTACTCATGAGTTGGTTTGTCACCTCTTCGGACTCGGGCACCTTGGTATTAACGACCATTCTGTCTTTGGGGAATGAAGAACCACCAAAAGTATTTCGTGTGTTTTGGGGGATCGTGATTGGTTTAGTTGCCGCCGCCTTGCTTGTTTCTGGTGGCTTAAGTGCTTTGCAAACAGCAAATATTGCAGCCGCTCTCCCCTTAAGCGTCATTATTGTTGTGATGACCTTAGGAGTGCTTAAATCCTTGTTAGGTGAAGCCGCAGCGTCCTCCAAAGCGCCAGATAAGGAAGCGACCCCCTTGTAACTTTTAGCTTGTTGGCTAAATATTTGGATATGAAGTATCTCTGCTTGTGCTTCATATCCCTTTTTTATGGAGTTGACCTAATGTTCTCGGACAATAAAAAAACAGAAAGTCCTCTGATTACGGATGAAGATGGTGTGTTCACTCTGTCTTTTTTTCTTTTGCCCGAGTATGCCATGGTCTCCTTACTCTCCGCGATAGAACCTCTTCGCATCGCAAACCGTTTGGCTGGAAAAACTCTCTTTCGCTGGCAATGTTTGAGTGAAACAGGCAAGCCTGTTATCGCAAGCAATGGCATGGCTTTGCAGGACTCTGTCTCAATCAGTGCCCAGCCTGTTATTCGAAACTTGTTTGTAAATGCGAGTTTCTCTCCTGAGAAATACACCTCAGATGCCTGCATACAATGGTTGCGTGAATTGAAACGACAAACTTGTATGATAGGGGCTTTGGATACGGGTTGTTATCTCTTAGCAAAAGCGAAATTGATAGAAGATCAAACCGTCACCTTACATTGGGAAGCAAAACCCGCATTTCAAGAAAGATACCCTCATTTAAACGTGAGTAATGAGCTCTTTGAAATTGATGGTAGAAGTATTACTTGTGCTGGTGGTACGGCAGCTACGGATATGATGCTGTATTTGATTGAGCATTACTTCAAACCAGAGCTCGCTATTTTGGTGTGTGAACAGCTGATTAAATCGGGTGCTAGAAATCATTCAGATCATCAACGACTGGCTTGGTCAAAAAAACTAAACTTACACCATCCTAAAGTGCTAAAAGCACTTGAATTGATGAGTACTTACCTTGAAAGTCCAATCAGTACCGCTGAATTAGCACACCAACTTTCGATTTCTGTTAGACAATTGGAGCGCCTTTTTCAACAGCATCTTGCTTGCTCTCCTTCTCATTATTATTTGCAATTGCGTATAGAGCATGCCCGTTATTTGTTATCTGATTCTGGCTTAAGTATTGCGGAAATTGCCCTCGCCAGCGGCTTTAGTTCAACCGCACATTTTAGCCGTCGTTATCGAGAGTTTTATGGTACGACCGCAAGTCAGTATCGCGCGCAAGTCCACTAGGGAACCCGAATAGGTAACTTATTCCCAGGTTCTCAAGTAGCCAAAAAACTTTGGCTACTCACTTATGTTAAATTACAGGCGATTTCTTTCTAATACGCGAATGCGTGACAAGAGCTCATCTCTGTCTATGTAGCAGCCTTGTAGGTGTCTTCTGCCAGCCTTTAAATCAAATGCATTGCGAGCGTGTAGGACACGGCGGTTATCAAAAACAATCAAGTCGCCTTGGTTAAGGCGTTGAAAGTGCTGAAATTTGGTTTCACGTGTTAGGGATATAAAACGTCGATAGGCTTTGTATAAGGCCATGGTTTGGTGCGATGGCACATCGATAGGGCCACGTAGAAAATTGGCTAGGCGAACTTCAACAATTTTGCCATTGCTATCAGTAACTATGGCTGTCCCTCTAAAGCGATAATCTGTCTCCTTATCCTTGTTGTAAAAAGACATAGGAATGGCGCTTAAACTGGCGAAATCCTCTGGGTAGTGCTCACGCATATGTTCTGCAATTTTAAAGCCATCAACAAAAATAGATTCCCCTCCTGTCGCATCATTAATCAAACAGTGAAGAAACTGTAAGCCTGGCTGTAATTCACGAGTTGGAAGGTCGGTATGCAAAGGTAAGCGTAAATTGGTGTAGGCTGTACTATTGGCATCCGCTTTAGCTTGAACATTAAAAATAGTGCCGAAGTTAGTTTCTCTAATAAAAGAGATTCGATTAGCGACTTTCACCAAGGTATTTGTTTGGGTATCAACCTGGGTTACTAATGCCAGACCATAATCTCGTAAGTCTTTGAGCCAGCTTAGTAACTCGTCATCGTTTTCTAAAACTTTCTTGTATTGTGTATTTGGGAGTTCACCTTGGATGCGCTCTTTATCCCAAACCTTAGAGTCTAACTTTTTGTCATTTAGAGCGGATTCGCTATAGCAGTGGCTTAATAGCCAGCCAGGGTGATACTGACTTAGATGCTGTTCAAAGTCCCATTGAATGATGATTCTGTTGTCATCTGAAATATACGCCTCAATGGGCTTAATCGTGAGGGGAACATCACAAATCTCAAAAACTTGTTCACGGGTAAGACTCGCAATGCATTCAGAGCAATGACAGTTATCCCTAAGCCATAAATAGTGGTATTCGCTTTGGTGTCCGTGATCCCATTCAACAATGAGAGACTCTTCACCTAGTTGGATATTAATTGGGAGGTGCTTGATTGGATAAGGTGTAAAAGAGGCGATTTCAGCATGGGCTGTTGTAGTCGACATAGTGCAGTCCTTGATAACCATCTAGTGTTTGAATGAATAGGGGTTATCTTATAATGCCGCGAGCGCTAATCCGTGGTATCCAGTCGACGAGTTATTGCAGCAATACGACATATTGACACTTTATTTTAGGCATAAAAAAAGAGAAGTCGGGCTTCTCTTTTTTTACTTTATGTGGGTTCTAGCTAATTCGTTTCTTGGTTTTCGTTATCCAAATTTTCTTCAGTCTCGTCTTCTTTTTCTTCCTGCTTGACCGTGCGTCCAGCTAACAAACCTAACTCAAATAACAACCACATAGGAATGGCTAGTAGCGTTTGTGAGAAAATATCAGGAGGGGTAATCAACATGCCCATGACAAAACAGCCAAGGATGATATAAGGGCGTTTTTTAGATAGCGATGCAACCGTTGTGACGCCAGCTTTGATTAACAAGTAGGTGGCAATAGGAATTTCAAAGGTCACACCAAATGCAAAAAACAGCTTGAGTACAAAATTAAGGTAATTATTTATATCTGTCATGACTGTCACTTCCCCAGGACCTACGGAAGTGAAAAAGCCAAACACGAGTGGGAGCACCACATAATAAGCAAATATAACGCCACCATAAAACAGAAAGATGCTTGAGATTAACAGGGGGATTGCAAGCTTCTTCTCGTTTTTATAAAGCGCTGGAGCGATAAATGCCCAAGCTTGATAAAGCGTAAAAGGAATCGAAATAAGGACGGCAATAAAAAAGGTCAGCTTTAGGGGCGCTAAAAAGGGTGAGGCTACTTCGGTGGCAATTAAAGAGCTACCTTCTGGTAATAAGGCTCGAAGAGGCTCAGATACCACTAAATACAATTCATTAGCGATTGCATACAGGGCTAAGAAGCAAAGCAAAATCACTAATACCGACTTTAATAGACGGTTTCTTAATTCAATAAGATGCGCGACTAAAGGGGCTTGGCTTTGAGTATTTTGTGTTTCGCTGCTCATAGATACATCTTAAATCTTGGTGTTAGCCAATCGCAGATTTGTTATCTGTTTCATTTGGCTGGGCTGAAGCTTGAGGCTTAGAGGGAGAGTCAGGTGTTGCTTCTTGCTCTGCTTCGTCGGCTTTAAAAGCATTTTCAGGTATAGGGGTTATGGTGTTTTGGATCACATCAGGTGAGTTGCTAGGCGGTGTATCTTGCATGATGCGTTGATTGTTTAAATCCAGCTTGCGTTGCAATTCTTCTTGATCCAACTGTGCATTGATTTCGCGTTGAACAGAATTGATACTTCGGCGGATTTTACGTATCCATAAACCAGCAGTTTTTGCCGCTTGGGGTAGGCGCTCTGGTCCGAGGATCAGAAGGCCTACAATAAACACGACAAGTAACTCAGAGAAGCCAATATCGAACACGGATTATGCGCTCTTATCGTCTTTTTTAGCTTCACCATCAATAGCTTTTGCCTGAGCGTTGCTATCGTCTTCTTTGTTAACTGCTTCTTTAAAGCCTTTTACTGCTCCACCTAAGTCACCGCCTAGGTTTTTAAGCTTTTTAGTACCAAAAATTAAAATAAGAATGGCTAATACGATTAATAGTTGCCAAATGCTGATTCCACCAAGCATAGTGCTTCTCCTGATTAAGGTTATCTAGTGTTATTTAGTACGGTTGGCTTTTTCTTCCAAACCGGACAAGTTAAAGCGACGGGCCAGTTCATTTAAAACATCTTCTGGACCTAAATCTAGGTGAGAAAGCATGATTAAAGAGTGAAACCATAAGTCAGCTGTTTCGTATATCAGATCAGATTTATCTCCTGATATTGAGGCATCTTTTGCCGCGATGATAGCTTCTACAGACTCTTCGCCGACCTTTTCTAATATCTTATTTAACCCTTTTGCGTGCAAGCTAGCAACATATGATGAATCTGGGCTAGCGCCTTTACGTTCTTCTAATGTTTGTGCCAGTTGGGCTAATACTTCATCTTTCATTATTAAATCTCTTGAACTACTTCTTTAATACTAACAGGTATATCCCAATAGCGAATAGTATAAGACTGGTTAAATCCGCATTAGCAATGCGCGCTAACGATATATCATCGGCATTTAACCAAGCCGTTGTGATACTGATCATTCCCAGTATTTTAAAGGGTAACGTCTGATTGTTACGTTTTATCTCATTTTCTAAATTATTTATTGCTTGTGTATTTTCTTGGGCACGAGCGTTGTGATGGCTGATTTGCTCAAGTGCTGAATAAACTAAATTTGGGATTTTGGGTAATTGCCCAGCCCACTCGGGAGCCTGTAGTTTAATCTCTTCAAAGACTCTTTCTGGCCCTATTTGGGTTTTTAACCAGCGTTCTAAGAAAGGTTGTGCTGTTTCCCATAGGTCTAAATCTGGATAAAGCTGACGACCTAGGCCTTCAATATTGAGTAAGGTCTTTTCTAATAATACAAGCTGAGGTTGGACTTCCATATTAAAGCGACGTGCTGTTTGGAATAAACCAATAATGACTTGGCCAAAAGAAATGTCTTTTAGCGGTTTTGCAAACATAGGCTCGCAAACACTGCGTATAGCGGACTCAAATGCGTGAACCGGTGTGCCTTTTGGAACCCAACCACTTTCCACATGAAGCTCTGCCACTAAGCGATAATCGCGTTTGAAAAAGGCGAGCAAGTTACGCGCAAGATAGCTTTTATCCTCATAGGAAAGGCTGCCCATGATGGCGCAATCAATACCTATGTATTTTGGTGATTTAGGATTAGTAATATCGACAAAAATATTACCTGGGTGCATGTCGGCATGGAAAAAACTGTGATCGAAGACTTGAGTGAAAAATATCTCTACGCCACGAACTGCCAAGCACTTCATGTCGACATCTGCTTGTTTTAACTCATCGATATTGGCAACAGGGATACCCGAGATTTTCTCTGCCACCATGACGTTTTGGCGAGTGTAATCCCAGTGAATGTGAGGAACATACAATAAGTTTGAGTTTTCAAAGTTGCGTCTTAGTTGAGCTGTATTGGCCGCTTCTTTAGTTAGGTCTAGTTCATCAAGAATGGTATGTTCATAATCTTCAATAATTTCGACGGGTCTTAAGCGACGCCCATCATCATTGATATTTCGAACGAGCTTCGCCAGAGCATAAAGTAGCCCTATATCTTTACGAATCGTCTTTTCTATCTTGGGTCGAATAACTTTGACAACGACCTCTTCACCGCTTTTTAAGGTCGCGCAATGGACTTGTGCAATGGAGGCTGAAGCAAGAGGTTCTATGGTGAAGTCTTGAAAGATCTCTTCAACATTTGCCCCCAGAGCGTGTTCTATTAAGGCTCTCGCTTCGTCTTTATTAAAAGGGGGAACTTTATCCTGCAATTTAGCCAGTTCGTTGGCAATATCCTCATCAAGGAGGTCACGGCGAGTTGATAAAATTTGTCCAAATTTGACAAAAATAGGGCCTAGAGAAATCAACGCCATGCGTAATCTTTCGCCGCTGGTATAGCGTTTACTAGGTTTCAGTAAACGGCTCACCAAGCCAATTGAGTACTTTAGGTACCAAGGCAGTTTATCGTAAGGTAAAAAAGCATCCAGACGAAAGCGTATAATTACGGCAAGTATCCGTAACGCTCGAGATAAATTTTGCAACATTTTTACAGCTTAAATCCCTTGTGAAGGGCAACAATGCCGCCAGTCATGTTTTGATAGCTCGTGCGCTCAAATCCAACATCTTCCATCATGCCTTTTAGGGTTTCTTGATCTGGGTGCATACGAATAGATTCAGCTAGATAGCGGTAACTTTCGGAATCGTTGGCAATTAACTTGCCCATCATAGGCAGTAGACGGAAAGAGTATTGGTCATAGATATTGGATAAACATTCAGATTCTGGTTTAGAAAACTCCAAAATTAATAAACGGCCACCAGGTTTCAATACACGGTACATAGAAGCAATCGCAGCGTTTTTATTAGTGACATTACGCAGGCCAAAGGCGATGGTAATGCAATCGAATGTATTATCAGGAAAAGGTAGGGCTTCAGCATTCGCTTGTACAAACTCAACATTGCCGACAACGCCACGGTTAGCCAGCTTGTCACGGCCGACTTTCAGCATAGAGTCATTAATATCCGCTAGAACAACTTTACCTTGTGAGCCAACGATGCGAGAAAATTTCAGGGTTAAGTCGCCTGTTCCGCCAGCAATATCTAATACCTTGTTGCCAGAGCGCACACCGGATTGATTAATGGTATGCATTTTCCATAAACGGTGAACGCCGCCTGACATTAGGTCGTTCATTATGTCGTATTTGGCTGCGACAGAATGAAAAACTTTAGCAACAGCGTCGACTTTTTCGTCAACAGGGATTTCTTGAAAACCAAAATGCGTTGTTTTGTCTTGTTGATCTTGCATGAAAAATTGTCCTAAACCCAAACAATAGGGTTGTTTGTTTTCCGTTCTGGCAGGTTTAACTGATTAAGTAAAACGTGGAAGACGGTTAGAGGTTAAATAAATTAGGGCTATTATGAAGTCCAATGACTAAAAACTCTATTATTCCGTCTTAATTAGTGTGAGATTTTTGACAAATCCAGCTTACTCACTAACAACTCTGTTTCTACCATCACTTTTTGCCTGATATAGGTATTTATCTGCGCGGTCAAAGAGTTCTTCATGTTTTTCATTGTTTGCTAATTGAGCGATACCGATAGAAATCGTAATAGGAACGGGTTCACCATTGACATTAAACGGCATCTTTTCAACGGCGAGACGTATGGCTTCAGCTTTTGATTGACCAGTTTCTAAGTTGCAGTTTGGTAAAAGAAAGACAAACTCTTCGCCGCCATAGCGAAATAGTAGGTCTTTTTCAGACATCACATTTTTGAGTTGTCGTGGAAGAAGGTTAAGTACCTTATCCCCTGCTAAATGTCCCCAAGTATCATTGACCTTTTTAAAATGATCTATATCGAGAACACCTAAAATTAAAGGCTTTTTGCTTTTTTGTGCAAGTAAGCACATTGGCATAATTGAGTCTTGATAGGCGCTTCTATTCGGTAAATTAGTGACAGTATCTGTTGTTGCTTGAGCAATTTTTTGCTGCAAGTTAATGCGCAAGTTAGAACTGTCTTTTTCCATTTTCGTGACTTTTTGCTTTAACTGAGCAATGGATTGAGTCGCACTTTTTTCCTGTTCAACCATTTGTTTTTGATATTCACTCATAGTGCTTGAAATGGTATCTAAACGAACCGAGATAAGTTTTTGCAATTCAGATAGATCATTGGCTTCATCCACTGCGCTAGACGTTTCGCTGACTTGCTTTTGAATCTTGTCACTGAAGCTTTCTCTATGGGTTGATAGGGTCTTTTGTGCTTTATAACTATTGCCAACACTGACATTAATTGATGCTAGCTGCTTGTTTAATTTACCTAAGTAAGAGGTGAGTTCCTGTTGAGATGAACCCAAAGCAATCATGGTTAGATTAATGCTTTCAGACAATATGCGAGGGACTATCTGTAATTGCTTCTCTTGTTCTAGGAGTGACTTAAGTTCGCTAACTTGCTCATCGTACTCAATAGGTAGAGGTAAGTTTCCTAATAAATTTAATAGGGTACGAGAGATATCATTAACCACATCTTGCTCAGATTTTTCTGACTTTGTTTCTTCTTTTGCAAACAAACGTTTGAAGAAAGACGGCTTCTTGCTTAACAGCTCTTGATTCAAAGTAAGGTTAGCTAGGACTAGAAATTCGCTGAGTAATGCAGGCCATTGATAGCTGCTTTGCCAATGGGAACGAATGTTCGTCTCCAAGGCTGCTTTTTCTTGATTAGGTATGTGATGATTGGGCAGACGATTTAATGATTCGATTAAATCAAGCAAGCTATCGCGGAATAACTTTGCTCGTTCTGATCTAGATTTATCAGACGCAATCATTTTGGGTTCGGCTTCTTTCAGAACAAGGCGAACGTCATTTTCGTCCGCCTCACCTGAAATAGTTCGCCTGATCTGAGCTAATGTTTGATCTAGCTCAGGGTCAATGCCCTCAGCCATCATGCTTGTTCTAGAAACCGCCTTGCGTAAGGCTTCGACAAGGTTGTCACGAGATGGATCAGGCATTGGACCTCGCTTAAAAGATTATTTCATTGCTTGGCGTTCTTGCTCGATCAAGAAATCAACCACGCTATAAATTTGATTGTTGCCACCTGCAGATTGAGCAGTGACCAGATATTTACCATTAACAATTAACCCAGGTACACCACGTGCGCCATAAGCTCTGATTTTTGAGTCAGCTTGTGAAAGGCGGCTGTTAACGGCAAAAGAGTTAAATTGCTTTTTAAAGTTAGCTTCGCTTACACCATATTGAGTGAAAAACTCAGCTAATTTATCTTCAGAGTTTAGCCTACGTTTGTCTAGGTGAATTGCATTAAATATTGCGCCATGTGTTTTTTCTTGTAAACCTAAAAGCTCAGAAACATAAAAAGCTTTTGCATGAGCTTGCCAACTACGGCCAAAAACAGCAGGCATAAATTTAAAATCGACATCATCTGCAATGTTTTTGCTCCAAGCGTGAGTCACTGGCTCAAGGCTAAAACAATGTGGGCATCCGTACCAAAAAATCTCAACGACTTCTATTTTTTCAGGGTTAGCAGTACGGACTGGGTTTTTAATCAGGGTATAACCGTTACCTGGACTATAGCTAGCTGCAAACAGTGAGGCAGGTAAGCAAAGTAATACAGCTAAAGTGATTAAGATCTTTTTCATGAAATCATCCTATGTATTAGAAAAACAATCGGCATAAGCATGCCTTAAAACTGTAAGCAGTAGGTTAGGAGTCTATTGCCAAACAAAAGTTCACTGCGTTTACAGCGAAATACAAAAAAACCTCCAAATAGGAGGCTTTTTAAATATCACTTAATAAACCTGATCCACTCAGGTTTATTAAGAGAGAAAGATTCGAACAGCACTGAAGGTGTCAGTGGACTAGTACAAACCTTGGATATAGCTGGATACTGCTTTGATTTCGCGATCATTCATTTTGAACGCAATATCTTGCATGATGCCGGCTGGATCATTTACACGCTCATTGCTTTGGAATTTCTTCAATTGAGCGGCAGTATAAGCTTCATGCTGACCTGCAAGACTAGGGAATGCTGCTGAACCTAGCCCTTTACCTGCTGGACCGTGGCAAGCCATACAAGCTGGAACGCCTGTTTTTGGGTTGCCTGTGCGGTAAATTGCTTTACCAGCGTCAACAAGTTCTGGATCTGCCTGGCCAGTGACAACTGCATTGCTCGCAAAATAAGCGGCAATATCACTTAGGTTTTGCTCGTTGTAGCCATCTAGTAAGCCCGTCATTTCTGTCACAGGACGTGTGCCAGACTTGATGTCTTTAAGTTGCTTAAGAAGGTAGCCTTCTTGCTGACCCGCTAATTTAGGAAAGTTGGCAAGTGCGCTATTACCATCTGCACCATGACATGCTGCACAAACAGTCGTCAATTCTTTACCCGCTTCTGGGTTACCTTGCGCTACTGCGGCAGAAGATGCCCCCATTGCGACCAACATACCAATTAGTACTTTTTTCATTCGCTGCCCCTGACATTCCAATCAAAATGTGACGACTTAACCTGGCGAGTCTAGCCACCACCTAATTTGCCCGCCTATTAAACCAGATTTTCTAGCATCTTTAACTAGTTTAAACATGGTAAATAAGCAAATTAGCAGGCATTATATACAACCAGATGTAAAACGTGAACGCTAATCCTACTCTATTGACGAATATCAAGTATATGACACCCTTTGATTCCATCTTTCGCTCGGCTCATTTTATTAAAAGTGCCGAGAAATTATCTCAATGCCCAGTTGACCAAGGTTTAGAAGTTGCCTTCGCGGGACGCTCTAATGCGGGTAAATCAACTGCCCTAAATACCTTAACTGATCAGAAAAAGCTGGCGCGTACTTCGAAAACGCCAGGGCGTACTCAGTTGATTAACTGTTTCGGATTAAATGTCGAAGATCGTCGTCTAATAGATTTACCAGGATACGGTTTTGCAAAAGTGCCTGTTGCCATGAAAATGAAGTGGCAAGCACATATGCAGGACTACCTAATGAATCGTCGCTCACTAGCGGGCGTGGTTTTGGTAATGGATATTCGTCACCCTCTAAAAGAGTTTGACCACATGATGTTGGACTGGGCTAAGTCAAACAAAATGCAAGTGCATGTGATTTTAACTAAGTCCGATAAATTAAAGCGTGGCCCGGCAAAATCAACTAAGTTGCAAGTGGCTAAAGCGCTGAAAGATTTAGAAGTGATAGGTAGTGTTCAAACCTTCTCAGGCCTAAATGGTGATGGTATCGATGAGCTTCGTTTGAAGCTGTCTACATGGCTGAGCTTAGATATGTTTATTGAGCCTGAAGCAGAATAGTTCTGCCAAGGTGATAAAAAAAACCGCGATCAAACTGTCGCGGTTTTTTTGTGTCTTGCGTTAAAGTATTTAACCTTTATCCTTTCCTCAATTATAGCTCTTCAATATCGTCGAAATCCGTATGACCTTGGATTTTGTCTGTTTCTTCATTATTAAAAAACTTTTCCATCTGTTCCATGATGTATTTGCGTGAGTCTGCTTGCATCATATTAAGTTGTTTTTCATTGATCAGCATGGTTTGCAGTGCTTGCCATTCTTGCCAAGCTTGTTTTGAAATGTTTTCTAGAACATCAATGCCTTTTTGTCCGGGAAAAGGTGCACGATCTAAACCTTCAAGCTGCTTCTGATGCTTTTTGCAAAATATTGTTTGTGCCATCTTCTCGGCCCTTATCTTGTTCGTATAAAAATGAATAATGTTTTAATAATGGGGTTTTAACCCAAGGTTTCAAGTAATAACGCTTTGGTTTTAACTCATCGAATCGCTTAATAATGAGACTAGAATTTTACGAACCGGTGTTGGTAAGCCTAAAGCCATGGCTTCTTCTAATGTATACCATTGGTATTTACCCTCTTCACCTATCTCATTGCTAGCTTGGACGTTGGCTAAATAGGGGCTTATCTCTAAATGGTAGTGGCTAAAAGTATGGCGAAACCCAGCCAGAGCGCCAAGGCTGTTTATTGTGACTTTAAATCTTTGCTCAGTGGCTAAGGTTATGGCTTCATCTTGGCTTTCTGGCAAACTCCATAATCCACCCCAAATGCCCGTACTGACTCTTTTCTCTAACAAAACTTTTCCTGTAGGGTTTTGCAGCACCAGCATATCTGTTTGTCTTGTTGGTATGCTCTTCTTAGGTTTTTTGATTGGGTAATCTGTTGGTGTGCCAGAGGCAAGGGCTTGGCAATCATCTTGGATAGGGCAGAACAAGCATTGGGGTTTGCTTCGGGTACAAAGTGTTGCGCCTAAATCCATCATGGCTTGGGTATAATCGCCACAGCGTTCAGCTGGCATATAACTTTCAGCGAGCTCCCACATGACATTTTCGGTTTTCTTTTCACCAGGCCAAGTGTCAATCGCATGGAAGCGGCCTAAAACCCGTTTAACATTACCGTCTAAAATGGCGGTTTGTTCATTGCGAGAGATAGATAAAATAGCAGCGGCAGTTGATCTGCCTATGCCCGAAAGTTCGCACACACCTTCAAGACTTGCCGGAAATGTACCATCAAGCTCATTCGCTAGCACTTTCGCAGCTTTATGAAGATTTCTGGCACGGGCGTAATAGCCTAAGCCGCTCCAGTGAGCGAGCACTTCATCTTCTGGGGCATCAGCGAGACGATAAACATCCGGAAAGCTTGTCATGAATTTTTGATAATAGGGAATGACAGTAACCACTTGGGTTTGTTGTAGCATGATTTCTGAGATCCACACTCGGTAAGGCGTTTTATCCATTTGCCAAGGGAGATCTTTGCGTCCATGTTGATCAAACCAAGTTAAAATTCTGTCTGCAAAATTATCGATAGGCTGCATTTTTGATTCACTTAAGTAAAGATGGCGGCATCATATCATTTGTAATTGGATCCTCGTAACCTTTGCTGAATGTGGAACCTAATATAGGTAAAAAAAGTTGGTCAAATTTAGCGTTTAATTCCTTTAGATAACTGCTTTTAGCGTCATTTTGAGTATATAATCGGGATCCTATGCAAATTTGAAAGTCGTTCAGCTTACTCGTTACGTCAGTCCGTATGAGTTGCACCCTCTTAGTGAGTCTAGAGAGAACTCTTTTATTTTTTTGATACAGCTAATACCAATAACTCCAGGAGAGTAAATCCCATGTCAGATCGGATCGCTAGTGTTGAGCGCAATACGCTTGAAACACAAATTAAGGTAAGTATTAACCTAGATGGAACAGGTAAATTTAACTGTGAAACAGGTGTACCTTTTTTAGATCATATGTTGGATCAAGTAGCACGACATGGTTTGATTGATTTAGATATCCATGCCGTTGGTGATTTACATATTGATGCTCACCATACGGTGGAAGATCTTGGTATTACGCTCGGCCAAGCATTTAATCAGGCTGTTGGCGATAAAAAAGGCATTAAACGTTACGGTCATGCTTATGTGCCATTAGATGAAGCCTTGTCTCGTGTCGTTATCGACTTTTCAGGACGTGCAGGATTAGAAATGCATGTCCCTTTCACCCGAGGCTCAGTTGGTGGTTTTGATGTGGATCTTTTCTCAGAGTTTTTCCACGGATTTGTTAACCATGCTCAAGTGACACTTCACCTTGATAACTTACGTGGTAAGAATACTCATCACCAAGCCGAGACAGTATTTAAAGCCTTTGGTCGTGCTCTTCGCATGGCGCTAGAAGTAGATGAGCGTATGGCGGGTCAAATGCCATCCACTAAAGGTTGTTTATAAGCTGTAAGGCTCAGAGGACATAAGAATGACATTAGCAAGTAACAAGACAGTTGCTGTCATTGATTACGGAATGGGAAATTTACACTCGGTAGCAAAGGCGTTAGAGCATGTTGCTGGCGAGAATACACAGGTGATAGTAACCAGAGACCCGGCTATCATTGATGCGGCAGATAGAGTGCTATTACCCGGTGTTGGGGCGATTCGTGATTGTATTGGAGAAATGTACAACACAGGTTTAGTCCCCAGTATTCAAAAAGCGATGAAAGAAAAACCATTTCTCGCGATCTGTGTGGGGATTCAATCTTTGATGTCCCACAGTGAAGAAAATGCAGGCGTAGATTGTTTAAATCATTTTTCCGGCAATGCGCTTTTCTTCGGCGAAGAGCACAAAGATTATGACGGCAGTAAGCTAAAAGTCCCTCATATGGGTTGGAATCAGGTTAAGCAAAGCATTACTCACCCTTTGTGGAAAGGTATCCCTGACCAAGCAAGGTTCTACTTTGTACATAGCTTTTATGTTGTACCTGAAGATAAAAGTGAAGTGGCTGGCACCTGTGATTATGGTCATGAGTTCTGTGTCGCGCTAGCAAGAGATAATGTGTTTGCAGTTCAGTTTCACCCTGAAAAAAGTCATAAAGATGGTTTGCAGCTTTATAAAAACTTTTTGAACTGGGATGGTAAGCCTTAGTTTATTTTTGAATTTTGTCTGCCTGTATGGCAGTAAGTGTTGAGGAGTCGAAATGGGCTTAGCAAAACGTATTATCCCTTGTTTAGATGTTGATAATGGTCGTGTGGTCAAAGGGGTTAAGTTTCTTGATATTCGTGATGCGGGTGACCCGGTAGAAGTCGCTAAGCGTTATGATGAGCAAGGTGCTGATGAAATCACTTTTTTAGATATTACTGCCAGTTCAGATGATAGAGCGACGACGGTACATATGGTGGAAGCTATTGCCAGTCAGGTTTTTATTCCCCTGACTGTGGGCGGTGGTATTCGTACCTGTGATGATATTCGCCGCATGTTGAATGCAGGTGCTGACAAGGTCGGTATTAATACTGCTGCAGTATTTAATCCCGAGTTTGTGAGGGAAGCCGCTCAACGTTTTGGCTCACAGTGTATTGTGGTTGCAATCGATGCTAAAAAAGTGAGCTTAGAAGGCGAAGAAGATAAATGGGAAATCTTTACCCATGGCGGCCGTAAACCAACAGGTTTAGATGCGGTTGAATGGGCTAAAAAGATGGTTGATTATGGCGCGGGTGAAATACTGTTAACCAGTATGGATAGAGATGGTACTAAGAATGGGTTTGACCTAGGTGTGACTCGCGCTATCAGTGAAGCTGTGCATGTACCTGTTATTGCATCAGGTGGTGTAGGTAACCTTGATCATCTCGTTGATGGGGTTATTCAGGGTAAAGCTGATGCGGTATTAGCTGCAAGTATCTTTCATTTTGGTGAATATACTGTCCCTGAAGCCAAAGAATTTATGGCGGAACGTGGCATAGAAATGCGCCTTTAGTCGCTCTTCATATGATCGGCCTGCAATTGGCCGATCATATTTTGATTTGTTGTTATAGGCCGATGGCTTTTAGGGAAATTCTTTTTCGTTTCTCGTCCACTTCTAATACTTCCACCGTTAAAATATCGCCTACTTTTACTAAGCTCGCTGGATCTTTGACGAAGCGGTTGGTGAGCTGTGATATATGAATTAAACCATCTTGATGAACGCCAAGGTCTACAAAGACACCAAAAGCCGCTATGTTAGTTGCAACACCTTCTAACGTTTGCCCTTCTTTTAAGTCTGATATCTTTTCAATATTCTGATCAAAGTTGGCATACTTGAATTCAGGTCTTGGATCTCTCCCTGGTTTAGCTAATTCATGCAAAATATCGTTAAAGGTAAAATCGTCAACATGGGAAAACTCATGACGCATTAATTGGACCCTTTCAATTGCTTTTGGATTGCTAATTAAGGATTGAATCGAAAGTCCCAGCTTTTCAGCCATGCTGGTTACGAGGGAATAGCTTTCGGGATGAACTCCAGATGCATCTAGGGGGTGAATTGGCGATTGTATTCTTAGAAAACCAGCACAATGCTCAAAGCATTTTGAGCCAATTCCTTTGACTTGTTTTAACTCACTTCTGTTTTTAAATGAGCCTATTTCTTGTCGGTACTCAATAATATTGCTGGCAAGTTTTGGTGTTAGACCAGATACATGCTCTAGCAGGCTTGCTGAGGCGGAATTAAGGTCTACTCCTACCTTGTTGACACAATCTTCAATAACGATACTCACAGCCTCTTTAAGGCGACTGCTTTTTATATCGTGTTGATATTGCCCAACGCCGATGGACTCTGGGTCAATTTTTATTAATTCAGATAAAGGGTCTTGTAAACGTCTTGCAATGGATATCGCTCCGCGTATTGTGACATCAAGGTTAGGGAATTCGATGCTGGCTATTTTTGAGGCTGAATAAACCGAAGCGCCCGATTCGCTAACCGTGACACAAATGACATCCAAGTTAGTTTGTTTAATCACGCTATTTACAAATTTGTCAGTTTCTCTCGAAGCGGTTCCATTCCCTAAAGCTATTAATTTTATATTGAATGACTTTATTAGGTTTATTAGTAGGTCTTCGCTTTGTTTTATCTTGTTTTGAGGTGGGTGGGGGTAGATTATGGCATCTTTTAAAAAAAAGCCTTGCTCATCAATAATGGCTATTTTAACGCCGTTTTTAAAGCCAGGATCAAGCGCCATGATTCTTTTGTTACCAGCAGGCGCTGCCATTAAAAGCGCTTCTAGATTCTTTGCAAAGATGTTTGATGCTTGTATTTCTGCCTCTTCCTTTAATTGAGATAGGAGTGAGCTTTCAATTTTTGGAATAACCTTAGTTTGCCAAATTATATTTAGAATATCTGTTTGGAGATTTGAAAGTCTGTTTTGATAAATAGGGTAACTTAATTTCAGTCCCGCTAAAAAGTTCAAGGCGAGTTTTGGTATTTCGTCAAGGTTGAGGCTAAGTGATAATTTAAGAACACTCTCTTTTTTACCTCTAAAAAGCGCTAAGGCTCTATGTGAAGGGATTTTTTTAAGTAACTCTGAGTAGTCAAAGTAATCCTGGTACTTTTCTCCTGTTTCTTTTTTGCCCCTTATTACTCTGCTGGATAAGGATGCATTGTTATAAAGGTAGGTTTCGCAAGCTAGAATAAAGTCTTGGTTCTTTAGTATATCTTCCGATATTAAATTTATTATATGCAGCTTAGCATCATTTATCGAAATGTCTTTTTTTAGGCTAGATATGTGTGATGCTAGTCGGCTTTCATGCCACTGGTGCCAGCTATTCCAAGCCTCATCACTGAGCTTTTCAAATTTAAGCTCTCTGGCTTTATCAAATAGGCTTATTTGGTTTGATTTAAAAGGAGCATAAACTTCATCAAGCTGCTTTTTGGTTTGACACTGAATAATATTATTTTTTAAATCATGGTTCAGTTGATTTGTTTCTTTTAATTTATCAATGACTTTTGTTTTAGCGCTTTCAAGTTCTTGCAGCTGTTTCTGGCGAGTGTGAAAACTACGCAACTCAATGTCACTTAGACCTTTGGTTTCTTCTTTCCTGTATCGTGCGATAAAAGGAATGCTTGCGCCTTCGTTAATTAGCCTGATTGTGCTTAAAGCGACTTTTTCGGAGATGTTAAATTCTTTTGATAGCTGTTTTTCTAAATTAAACATTTATTACCAATTCCAATAGTATTCATTACATAACTTTTACAAAAAAAATAAATTTCCACTATTCTTGCATGATTTCAATGAAATAGATTAGTGAATAATACTTTAATAAGAGCTTAAAATGCACTGAATGCCATTATATATACGGTTTTTTAGACGTTTTATATAAACATATTAGATTTTTTCTTGTTCTTAATTTAAAATGCTTTTGATTTTAATGTACAACGTGCTTATATTTAAATTATCACGTTTTTATTTTTTGAGGATAATTATGAGTCTTTTACTTGAACTTGCTGGTAATAAAGCAAAAGCGAGAGCTGCGGCAAAAGAGTTAACTATTGCCCAGCTAGAAAATCTACTCTCTGGGTTTTCTAATGCACTAGAAAAGCTAAAGGAAGAGGAAAGCTTAAGACAAGCTGAAGAGGCTCAAAGGACTGAGAAAGCAGAAGAGTTAGCTAAACTAATTGCGCAAAGCGGATTAACCATTGATGAGATTGCGGCTTTATCTGCGCCAAAAGCAATTGCAACTAAAGGTAAGAGCGTTGAGCCTAAATACCGTATAGAAGTAAATGGTGAAGAGCATTTATGGACTGGTCGTGGCCGTACTCCTAAAGTCTTCCAAGAGTACTTTGATGCTGGTAATAGTCGTGAGAGCTGTGAACTATAAGTTCATTTGATTAAAATGAGACAATTAGTTTAATTGTCTCATTTTAGATAGTTTGTTATTTTTTGGTGTAAATTAAATCCCATACACCATGGCCTAGTTTTTCCCCTCGTAACTCAAACTTAGTTAAAGGACGCCACTCTGGTCTAGGGTGATAATTGTTTGCGCCGACTTTGTTTGTATAGTTAGTCTGTGCTTCCATTACTTCCATCATGTGTTCAGCATAAGGCTCCCAATCGGTTGCCATGTGAAAACTGCCTGACTCACTTAAAATCTCAGCTATTTGGTTGGCAAAGCTTGCTTGTACTATGCGTCGCTTATTGTGTTTCTTTTTGTGCCATGGATCTGGAAAAAATAACTGGAAGCAATTTACTGAGCCTTTAGGAATGCATTTTGCCATCACTTCAATAGCATCATGGCAATAGACTCTTAAGTTTTTAACACCTTCCTCTTTCGCTGTCATCATAAGCTTAGCCACACCTGGTGGGTGAACTTCGATGCCAATAAAATCTTTTTCAGGGGCGTTTTTAGCCATTTCAACCAATGACTTGCCCATACCAAAACCAACTTCAACTACGATATCTGCTAGGCGGCCAAAGGTAGATTGGTAGTCGAGTAATCCACTTTCTACATCTAGCCCGTAAAAACTCCAATTTTCATCGTAGGCTTTTTGTTGGCCTTCAGTCATTCTGCCGCCACGAACGACAAAGCTGCGAATAGTCCGCTTATGCTCAATTTCATCTAAATTGGGGTTGGGTGTTTGGTTTTTGTCGAGTTCAGTCATGTTTTTTTAGGTATTAAATGGAAAATTAAAATGAGGGGCAATCCTAGCTTAATATAGGTTGCTTTAGCTAGTCGTTGTGCTTTTTAATCTTAAAAATATCCACAGCATATAGCACCAAGCGACTATGTATAAAAGGCCGCCAATTGGGGTTAATAAAGCCAATGCCTTGTTACTCGTCAATGCCATATAAAATAGGCTGCCACAAAATAGAATATTACCAAGGCTGAAAAGACTGATGCAGTGTTTAATTTTAGGTTGATGTTGAGAGAAAGCGATACAAAACAGAGAGGCTAAACTGTGATACATAAGGTAATTGCTGGCTGTTTGCCACCATTCGATATTTTTGGCTGGAATACTCGCTGTTAGTGCATGGGCACCAAAAGCACCTGTTGCGACCGCTAGCATTCCCATTAGAGGTGGGAGTAGGTAATAAATAAGGCTTACATTTATGGTTTTTAAGTTTTTCATTTAGAAAATTATCTTAGAATATTGAGTAAACCGTTACTGCCGATAGCGTAAAATCTATCGTTTGTGGAGAAGGCAACCGCAAGGACAGAAGAGCCGGTCGGCCTTAGTTTATCTTTTTTATTAAGTGTCCATGACTTAAGTGATTCACCCGATAAAACATTTAATAGTTTTACACTGCTATTAATACCGCCAAGGAGTATATATCTACTATCTTCGGAAAACTTTGCTCTACTATAAGTAATGTTTCTAGATGTGAGACCGCCAGTGCTTATTTCACTCACGACTTCACCAGTGCTTGTGGACCATATTTTTGCAGTGCCTAATTGTGCTGCAGCAAAAACATACTTGCCATCAAGTGAAAGGGTTGCATTGGCTATGCGGTTGGATAATTGCCATTGGTGAAGTTTCTGTCCTGATTTAACGTCCCAAAGGGTAACATTGTAATTGTCATCCCCAGTAACAGCTAAACTGCCTGCTTTATCTAGGCTTACGGAACGAACAACTGCACCTGTACGGAATGTTTGTTTAATCCCTCCGTTTTTTACATCGAAATAGCGTGCAGTTTGGTCGTCTAAACCAACTAAGGCAAAATCACCATTGTTACTAGCCATTAAAGATTTGATGTCGCCTGGTGTGTTCCAAAAGCCTTCAGATTGACCTGTGACGATATTCCACAAGACTAAGGTTCTAGCTCCACCTGTGACTGCGTATTGACCACTAGGGTCAATGTCGACACTGATGAGTGGCGTGAACTCGTCTTTGGCATGATTCCAATTAAATCGCCTTTCATTTTTTTGATTTGACCAGAGACTGCCGCCGTGTTGAATCGAGCCAACAAGAGAAGATGCAGCATCATCGCTGATGTCGGCGGAGTACAAACCTTGGCTTGCAAGCTCTGAGGTGCTAACTGCATCCCCAGAAGAGCAAGCAACAATAAAGGGGATAGAGCATGCTAAGGTAAATAACTTTGCCAACATAGAATTACGCACTTTTTTCGCTGTGTGCCTCATGTAGCTCTTCAATTAGCTTATCTTCAAAGCTAAACCTTTCAGCTAACACTAAGCCTAATGCCTGTAATGAAAAAGGGAGAGATCCCAATTGATCGTTACAGTGGTCTTTGGTGTCAAATTTATCATTGAATTCAATAATGACTTCAGTGTTTTTTTGAATTTCAGGCAACAGATTCTTTAATAAAAGTAGTGCGCCATCATCATTAAAGGCTTCTGCCTCTTTTGCTAGTTGTTCGTAAATTTCAAAATGTCCGGTTGAGACATAGTCAATTAACTGCTCACAAACCTTTTGAATATTATTAGTATCCAAAGGCGTGAATTCTCCGCGCTCTTTTAACTGTACAAAATTAATAATGAGGGCCTGACGAGCATTTAACCAACGATCTATTAAGTCGTGTACGCCACCCCAACGTTCTTGTGCAGATTTACAACTTTCTAACATGAGTATGACTCCATTTCTGAGATTAATATCATCAACGATAAATCTCTTGATTCTGATACTTTGAGATATATCGAATGTCCTAACGCTTCCTAGCATATGCCCATCATCATGCGGCTGCAAGCAATGATGATGGGGGATTTTAAAATGCTTAAAAATGTAATTTTTTTCAGTTTATAAATGCCTAACTCTGCAAAAAATTACAAAATTTAGGATTGCAATGCCAGCGAATGCGACTAGCGTCCAGCCGGGTATGCTTAAGCCTAAAAAGGTCCAAAGAACATCACCACATTCTCCTGTCCCCATTACCATAGCGCTGAGAATTTCTTGCCAAGGAAAAACCTCAACCATATAGCTTAGCCCTGGTAAACATGCAGGTAGTTGTTCTTCAGGTAAGTTTTGTAAGTATAAATGGCGAATAGACAGAGCTGCGCCTAGCACTGCAAAAGTTGTGATACCTAAGGCATAGTATTTTAAGGCTGGGTTTGACTTGTGAAAAAAGGAGATAAGAGCAATAACACCAAGCATAAAAAACATAATTCGTTGTAACATGCATAAAGGGCATGGTTCTAAGCCCATTTGGTATTCCATATAAAACGCCACACCAAGGAGTGCAAAAGATGTGAATGCAATGAGGGCATGAAAATTGATGACGGTTAGCCAGTTTGGTAAGCCTTGGCTAGACTCATTAAATAACGATTGATTTTCTTTAGATGGCATTACATTTCCTTAGCGATTAATAGTGTATTTGCTACTGACAAAAATACTGATTGGGAGTTAGTATACTGTCAATCTAACTTTAAATGAGAGTGCTCATGTTGTTTCGTCTTGTTCTATCCTTACTTTTTTCCGGCTTTATATTAGCTTCGAGTGCATTTGCTGAAAATGATTCCTCAGAATTACCTGTTTATATTGAATTAAGACCAGATTTTATTGTGAATTATACAACTGACAATAATCGTCTCAAATATATTAAGGCAAGTATTACAATTAGAGCGACTGGCGCTCAGAATGCCGGCATTATTGAATCTAATATGCCAATAGTGAGAGATGGTTTGGTGATTTATTTGTCTGAGTTGAGAGCTGAGCAAGTGACTGGCGCTATTGCTAGAGAAGAGTCTCGTAAGGGGGCTGCTATCTTTTTAAATGAAAAGCTAAAAGAAGAAACAGGGATTGAGCCTGTTAAAGATGTATTGTTTTCTAGTTTTGTGACTCAGTAAGCTATTCTGGGAAGCTAGTTTTCATTAGCTTCCCTCATTTCATCATTTCATCATTTTATTGTGGTAAAAGATATTCTTCTAAAAACTCATCAAAGCTCAACTTATCACTTTCTTCCATCTGCTTTTGACGCTTTAGTGAATCAATGGCTTCTTCTTTAAATTCTTTTTCAATATTTTTATCTAGGTTAAGCGATTGCCAATTTTCTTGATGCAGGCTTGCTATTGATAACATAGCTTTCGCATAACTTCCTGCTTTAATCGATTCTTCAGCCACCTTACTAGAAGGTAATTTATCTGTATCCGAAATTTTGTCTATTTGTTGCTGAACAGCTACTTGATATGCAGGGTTCGCTGTTAGTTCAGTGAGAGTATTGGCAACTTGAAGAATTTCATTAAGCACGTGAGTGGCTTGCTTTTGAATTTGAGCTGGGCCTTCTAAGAAATTGATGGTGGCTGTTAAATCTCTGCCTTGAGTAATGCATTCTTGCTGAAGTGATTTAAGTGCTTCGCATTCCTCTGATGAAAATTTTTCATCTCCTCTTAGCATGCAATATACTAAATAAGCATCAAGGAAATAAAGAGTCTCTTTATTCATACCAATGTTGGAGAAGGGATCTAAATCCATAATTCTTACTTCGATATATTCAACACCT
Organism: Marinomonas sp. MED121; assembly: GCF_000153025.1. Classification (GTDB taxonomy): domain Bacteria; phylum Pseudomonadota; class Gammaproteobacteria; order Pseudomonadales; family Marinomonadaceae; genus Marinomonas. The sequence continues at coordinate 270,482 of NZ_CH672431.1, read as the reverse complement.
CTATCTCGTAATGCGGCACTAGGGTGTTCGCCAGCTAAGGTGACTCGCTTAGGTCGAATGTCACTATAGTATTCATTTTCAATCTGAAGAATATTGGTGTTTAGTTGACGGTATAGACCATCAACTTTAACACCGATTTTTTCATACTCAGTGTAGGGTGTTTGAATCGCGTTTCTGATGGTTTGGATATAGGTAGAAACTTCGTTATAGCAAACATAAAGATCAGACTGAGCATCATTGCTATAGCCCAAATCGCTCATTCTCAATGACGTAGCTTGATTTCCTACCAAGGTGTCAGAACTTGTTTGTGTTAGTTTTTCGCTACCTTCTGGTAAAAAGCTTTTATCTATTGCAGGAGATGCGCCAAATAGTAAAGGAAGCAACCAAGAGCTACGTCTGAAGTTTCGTATGAGTGCAAAGTAAGACTCTGATTGAAGGTCACTATATTCAGCTGCATTTACGCCTTTATATTCTTTTAGGAAAGACCAAAAATCATCATCGAATGAAAAATTGTAGTGCATGCCTGCAATACACTGCATCACACGGCCATAACGATAGGAAAGGCCTTGTCTATAAGCATGTTTTAGCCGTCCTGAATTTGAAGTGCCATATTCGGCAATAGGCACATCGCTATCGCCTTTGATTTGGCCTGGCATACTGGCTGGCCAGAGAACTTCATTCTTTTTTTCTAACTCTTTACTAACAAATAAGTGAATGTTATCAAGCTCGTTTATAGCGCCTTCAACACTTGGGTGAACCCTAGTAATAAACTCTAATAGTGCTTCTGAATAATCGGTTGTAATTGATTTATGGGTAAGCGCTGAGCCAAGTGATTCAGGATGTTGAGTATGAGCAATTCGGCCATCTTTATTAACTCTAAGAGCTTCACGCTCTATCCCTCGATGGAAGGTCAGCGTGTTCGATTCTTGGTAGTTGGTACAATGTCTAGAAAGTGCTTGTAAGGCATGTTGTAAAGAAGTAGACAAAGCAAGTTCCTTGTAAAGGCAATAAAAATGATTGGCTGATTGTACTCTGTTTGCGAGGAGACACAATATGATAAAAGCGACTTAACTTTCTGCGTTATATTTTCCTTAATTTTTACTTCTTGTGTTGCGTGAAGAACAGCTTCGTAAATCAAGAAAAGTTCTGTTGCGGTTTAATTGAGGTTGGGCTTAGTTATATTAGCCCTGTATGATGTGCGTTTTAAATAAACAACTCGCTTGAGTATTCTATTTTGTGTTTGGATTGTAAAAAATGAAATCTAAGTTTTTAATACTTTTAGCGATTATTTCCTTCCCTCTACTGTACTGGTTTTCAAATGGTGCCGCTGAGCTAATATTGGCAAATGACACTAGTGCAATACCTATTTCAAATAATGCTTGTCAGTTTGGTCAAGAGGTTTGCGAAGTAAGTATTGAGCAACAGGTGTATCTTGTGTCTGTTGTTAATGATTTTTCTGCTGGGCAGGCGATACAAATTGAAGTTGAGCCAAAGTTGAGCGCAGGAAGTAAACGGGATGCTTTAGAGGGTGTGCACTTTTTACTTCAAGGTAAAACCATGTATATGGGGATTAGCGAGACTCAGCTTCAATATGTTGATGGCAAATGGGTGGGTATACTAAGAATTCCATTTTGCACAACAGAAGTGATGTTATGGCAGCTAGATATGACTTTGCAAGATAGCGATAATAATCATGTGGCTAGGTATGAATTTGAGGTTAGGCAAAAATGATTACTCTGGTTGCTTTTGTGTATTAAGAATTAAGTTAAAAAATGGCTTTTATAAGGATGAGTTATGCTAAATAAAAGAACGGGCCTTTTATTCTTGATGGGTGTTGCTTTGTTAGCGGGGTTGGGAACGGCTTTATTTAATGATAAAGCCGCTAAACCCAATGGAACATTTGCTTCATTAGGTGGCGAGTTTGAGTTGGTTGGAAATAATGGCGCTGTTAAATTAAGTGACTTTAGAGATGATAAGCTTGTTCTTATGTTTTTTGGTTTCACTCACTGTCCTGATGTCTGCCCTATTTCATTGACCAATGTTGCCCGCGCGATCAAACAGTTAGCTCCTGAACAAGCGGAGCAAGTTCAAGGTATGTTTGTTAGCTTGGATCCTAAGCGCGACACACCAGATATATTGGCGAACTATGTATCTTTCTTTAATGAGAACTTTATAGGTGTTACTGGTACTAAATCTCAAGTAGATAAGGTCGTTCAGCAATATGGGGCTGTATATCGTATTGTTGAGCTTGATGATTCAGCCATGGGTTATAGTGTTGACCATAGCTCTAGACTTTATTTGATTGATAAGAAAGGTGAGTTAGTGAAATTACTTTATCATGACTCAAAACCTGATGAGATAGCTCAAGCGATAGTTGCTACCTTAGCTCAATAGGTTTTACACTTTACTCTCCTTTATTCGGTGAGTGAGAGATGTCAAAGATAACATTGGAGCAATGGCGAGTTCTTCATACAGTTGTTGATGCTGGAGGTTTTACTCAAGCTGCTGAAGCGTTACACAAAAGTCAGTCTTCTATTAGTTATAGTGTAACTAAGCTCCAGCAGCAGTTGGGTTTTTCTATTCTTGAGATGGAAGGGCGAAAAGCTAAACTAACTAATAGAGGCTTGATATTGCTGGAGCACTCTCGTGCATTATTGCAGCAATCTGAACAGTTAGAAAACCTTGCTCAAGTGTTAAATCAAAGCTGGGGAGATGAGTTGCATGTATTTAGCAGCTCTAGTGTGCCCTATTCTTTGATTATTGATGCTATTTCAGCATTTAAACGCGCTTCTCCTGGCACTAAGTTAATATTTAGTGAAGAAAATGCTTCAATTTCTAATGAGCCACTTCATAAATCTCCAGTCTGTATTAAATTGACGACAACTCCTGCAAATGACTTGTCCTTACCTATCATGATGCTTGAGATGGTTGTTGTTGTTTCAAAATCTCACAAATTTGCTTTTCAATCAGGTGAGCTTTGTATTTCAGATTTGAAACGAGAGCGACAAATTGTCATTGATAATTACCTGATGAGCGATGATGTTTTTCAGGTTGCTAATATTCCTGCTGCAATCGCTATGGTCGAAAGAGAGATGGGCTATGCTTATTTGCCATTATGTGAAGTGGAGGGAAAGTTAGCTTCTGGTAAACTACTCCGTCTAAGTTTAACTGATGAGAATCTTTTATCCTGCCCAGTTTATGCGCTAATTGAAAACTCAAATGAGTCAAATAATAGTGCAAATTTATTTATCAATATCCTTAAAAATTAAATTTTTAATTACTTGTCATTTTATTTATGACAATTTGGGTTGTTTTGACTTAAGGCTCAAGGTTTAATTGCGCTTACTGAAATGTGTAAGAAAATATGAATAATTATTTGGGGTGTTTATGAATCAGGATGTCGTAGTCTTAGCTGCTGGAAAAGGCAGTAGAATGAAGTCAAATAAATCTAAGGTGCTCCATAATATTGCGGGCTTACCTATGATAAGACGAGTATTGGATACAGCTACGACGCTTGCTAATGTTAATTTACATCTTATCGTTGGGCATCAAGGTGACGCTGTTGCTGAAGCGTGTCAGAGTTTTGGTGCTAACTTAGTTTGGCAGAATAACCCAAAAGGAACGGGCGATGCGGTTAAGCGAGCTGTTGATAGCTTAGATCCGGACGGCATGACGTTGACCTTATATGGTGACGTTCCGCTGATTCGTTCTGAAACTTTACAAAAAATGGCATCGTTAGCCAATGAAAATACATTGGTATTATTAACTGTCGTTTTAGAAAGTGCGCAAGGTTACGGTCGTATTGTGCGAAATGATGCCGGCAAGGTCACGGCAATTGTTGAGCAAAAAGATGCTTCTGAGTCTGAGCAAAAAATTAAAGAAGCGAATACAGGTATACTGCTAGCGCCTAATCAAAAACTCATTCCTTGGTTATCCCAGTTGGACTGTAATAACGCTCAAGAAGAATATTATTTAACGGATGTTATCGCCATGGCTGCGCGAGATGGTGTTGATATTGTGACTGTACACCCAAGTTCGGAAGCGGAAGTGTCTGGTGTGAATGACAAGATTCAATTGGCCCAGTTAGAAAGAGAGCTGCAAAAAAATCAAGCAGAAACGCTTATGGCTGAAGGCTTAACGCTTGCTGACCCTGCTCGATTTGATTTGCGTGGTAAATTGAAAATAGGCATGGATTGTCAGGTCGATGTTAATTGTATCTTTGAAGGCGATGTTGAGCTTGGAAATAATGTTTCTATCGCTGCCAACTGCCACCTTAAGAATTGTGTAATTGGTGATAATACTGTTATTAACTCAAACACCTTGATTGAAAATAGTCAGGTGGGAGATTGCTGTAATCTAGGGCCTTTTGCTCGCCTAAGACCGGGTTCTGAGTTGGCAGAAGGTGCCAAAATCGGAAACTTTGTAGAAACAAAGAAAGCGATTATTGGAAAAGGTAGCAAAATCAGTCACCTTAGTTATGTGGGTGATACCCAAATGGGTGAAAAGGTGAATGTTGGAGCGGGTACGATTACCTGTAACTATGATGGCGTTAATAAGTCGCTGACTCAAATTGGTGATGGTGTATTTGTTGGCTCTAATACTTCTTTAGTGGCTCCTGTTGAAATTGGTGAGGGTGCGACTATTGCTGCTGGATCAACTGTGACAAAAACAGTTAATAAAGATCAATTGGCTTTTGCCAGAGCACGTCAGACAAATAAAGATAACTGGCCAAAACCTGTTAAAAAGAAATCATAAGAACGCTTTTTAAAAAGACCATTGTTTTAAGAATAATATTTATTGAATGATTAAAAAATTAAGCATGCTTTAAACATATCTTGTTTAAAGGTGTTGTTAAGGAAAAATATTATGTGCGGAATTGTTGCTGCAATAGCAAAAAGAAATGTTTCAAAAATCTTAATAGAAGGTTTGAGTCGTCTTGAATATAGAGGCTATGACTCATCTGGGGTGGCGGTTAATAATGAAGCTGGTGTTCATTCACATCGAGCTGTGGGTAAAGTCCAGGCTTTAAAAGATAAGTTTGAGTCTACACCCTTAGATGGGCAAATAGGGATTGCTCATACTCGCTGGGCAACTCACGGTAAGCCAACAGAGGCAAATGCTCATCCGCATTTTTCTAGTGATGATTTAGCGCTTGTTCACAACGGTATTATTGAAAATCATGAAGTATTGCGTAATAGCTTGATTGAGCAGGGTTATCGTTTTAAATCTGAGACAGATACGGAAGTGATTGTTCACCTTATCCATGCTGAACTCAAGCGTGCGAATCAGTTTGATCTTCTATCAGCAGTGCAAGCGGCATTATCTCAACTAGAAGGTGCTTTTGCGATCGCGGTGACTCATAAGGCTGAAAAAGAGCGCTTTATTGCTGCGCGTAAAGGTAGCCCCCTGGTTGTTGGTGTTGGTATCGAGGAAAATTTTGTTGCTTCAGATCAGTTGGCTTTATTGCATGTTACTGATCAGTTTATCTTCCTTGAAGAAGGTGATGTAGTCGACGCTAGCCGAGAGTCAGTCGTTATATATGATGTGAGCGGTGAGCAGCAAGATAGACCTGTTCATGTATTTAATCATAATGTCGATGTAACCGATAAAGGTGAGTATCGCCACTATATGATGAAAGAAATTTATGAGCAGCCAGCGGTTATCAGTGCGTGTCTTGAGGGTCGTATCAGTAAGGATAAAGTCTTAACCAGCTGCTTTGGTGCTGACTCAGCGTTTTTAAAGGATATTGAGAACATTCATATCGTTGCGTGTGGGACAAGTTATCATGCAGGTATGGTGGCAAAATATTGGATAGAGGATCTCGCTGGCCTTCCTTGTACGGTTGAGGTTGCAAGCGAGTATCGCTACCGCAAGGTCGCTGTACCTAAAAATACGCTATTTTTAACGCTTTCTCAGTCTGGTGAAACGGCAGATACCTTGGCAGCCCTTCGTATGGCAAAAGAGCTAGGTTATCTAACGACCTTGGCTATTTGTAATGTGCCATCGAGTACCTTGGTACGTGAATCTGCGTTAACCTTGTTGACTAATGCTGGTGCAGAAATTGGTGTGGCGTCTACAAAAGCATTTACAACACAGCTGACAGCTCTGCTAATTACGAGTGTAGCTATTGCTGTAGAGCAAGGTTTGTCAGAAGCTAAGCAAGCTGAACTTGTTCAGGCGATGCGTGATCTACCGGCTCATGTTGATGCTGCTTTAATGCAAGATTCACATATTAAAAATGTGGCAGACAAGTTTGCGAATAAGCATCACGCTTTATTTCTAGGCCGTGGGCCTATGTTCCCGATTGCACTTGAAGGTGCGTTGAAGCTCAAAGAGATCTCTTATATCCACGCTGAAGCTTATCCTGCTGGCGAATTGAAGCACGGGCCTCTAGCGTTGGTTGATGAGAATATGCCAATTATCACCATGGTGCCTCACAATAATTTATTGGATAAGTTAAAATCCAACCTTCAAGAAGTTAGTGCACGTGGTGGTGAGTTGTTTATCTTTGCTGATAAATCAACTGATTTGCATAATGAAGACGCTATCACCTTTACAGAAGTGCCAAAAGTGCCTGAAATACTAGAACCAATTGTTCACACTATCCCAATGCAATTATTGTCTTATCATGTTGCTGTTGTTAAGGGCACAGATGTTGATCAACCAAGAAATTTGGCTAAGTCTGTGACGGTTGAGTGATTTTTAGACGTACTTTCAAAAATATGGTGGTTAATTAAAGTTGTTGATTTTAATGGGCTTGTTTGTATCTAGCATTTCTTAACTTAAAACTGCTTTTTTGTCTCTATGTGTATTTCAATAGTGAAGTGAAATATGATTTGGGTTATAGCATTTGAATAATACTTAGCGCGAAAACCTCGAATGTCTCATCTAATTATATTTTTTTAATCCATAAAACGGTGCAGGATGTATTGTTGTTAACAACTTTTAGGTTGTTAGTGGCTTTCTGGGGCTATAAAGCGTTACTGCTTGAGTCATTGCGAATGTAATTAAGGGAGCTATGTTCTATTTTTGCGGTGTGCAGTATTGAGAGTTACGTGAATAAAATACAAAGGAGTTTTTGTTGTATGATTTAAGTGATTTTAGCTTAACAAGGTCGCTTGAAGGTGTTCGGTGTTTCTTTCCAAGGATGGAGTTGGGTTATGTTGGCAGAATGGAAGTGATATAAAATGTGCTGAGGTGTGTTCTATTTTGAGTTTAATTGTTGAGGCTGTATAGTGTTGGCAGCTAAAATCGTGGAATACATATAGCTAAATAGTGTATGACTACTCCTTTTCAATGGAATCACGTTTTGAGATTACAATAATTAGACTGTATTAGGTTATGACTTTGTTTTTAGGTCGTATTTGAGAGTGTTTTATATACTAAATACAAAGCATTGCAAACATAAAAGTATTAGATGAGTAAAAATGAATAAAATTGCAGTAATAGGATTGGGATATGTTGGTCTGCCACTAGCCATTGAATTTGGTAAAAAGTTTCAAACTATCGGATTTGATATTAACCAGAATCGAGTGCGAGAGCTTTTAGCTGGGCATGACTCAACATTGGAGGTTAGTGATATAGAGTTGGAAGCTTCTGATATGTTGGAGTACACATACGAAGAAGGGAGGTTAGCAGATAGTGATATATATATAGTCACAGTACCAACTCCAATAGATGAAAATAACTCTCCAGATTTATCCCCTCTTGAAAAAGCATCAGCTCTTCTTGGGAGATATATTTCGAAAGGTGATGTGGTCATCTTTGAATCCACAGTATACCCAGGAGCAACAGAAGAAGTGTGTTTGCCTATTATCGAAAAAGCCTCAGGTTTAAAGTTTAATCAGGACTTTTTTGCTGGGTATTCACCTGAACGTATTAACCCAGGGGATAAAATTAATACATTAACTAAAATTATGAAAATCACTTCTGGCTCCACGCCAGAAGTGGCAAATTTTGTTGATGAGTTGTATGGATCAATAATTGAGGCAGGGACTTACAGGGCCTCTTCTATTAAAGTTGCTGAGGCAGCAAAAGTAATTGAAAATACCCAGAGAGATTTGAATATAGCTATCATTAATGAATTCGCTAAAATATTTAATAAGTTAAATATTGATACTGAAGAAGTATTAAAGGCAGCAGGGACTAAGTGGAACTTCTTACCTTTTAAGCCGGGTTTAGTTGGGGGACACTGTATCAGTGTTGACCCTTATTATTTAACCTATAAAGCGCAAGAAGTTGGCTATAGACCTGAAGTTATTTTAGCGGGAAGGCGCATTAATGATGGCATGGGTGAGTATGTAGCAACTCAGTTAGTTAAAAAGCTATCGTCTGAAAAAATTCATATTGATGAAGCTAAGGTACTAATTTTAGGGTTTACATTTAAAGGTGACTGTCCTGATGTCCGTAATACAAAAATTATTGATATTGTTAATGAGTTGAAAGATTTCAATATGTCCGTGGATGTCTACGATAGTTGGGCTGACCCAAGTGAAGTTGAACGCGAATACGGAATAAAATTGGTTTCAGAATTAGAATATAGAAAATATGATGGCGTTGTTTTGGCTGTTGATCATTCAGAGTTAAAAGAAATGGGCGAGAGAAAGCTAAGAGAGCTGGGTAAAGATAAGCACGTTTTGTATGATGTTAAACATGTTTTGAAAGCAAATGAAGCAGATATAAGGTTGTAAGGAATATAGTTTATGAAAAAATTTGCGTTAATAGGTGCTTCTGGATACATTGCTCCTCGTCACATGAAAGCTATAAAAGAAACAAATAACCAATTAAGTGTTTGTTATGATATTAATGATTCGGTTGGGATAATTGATAGTATTTCACCGCAAAGTGAATTTTTTACAGAGTTTGAACGATTTTATGATTTTTCACATTCTTTAAAGCGAGCCAGTCATAGTAAATTAGACTATGTTTCAATTTGTTCACCTAACTATTTACACCACTCTCATATAACATCTGCTTTAAGACTAGGTTGTGATGTTATCTGTGAAAAACCACTTGTGCCGACTCTAAAAGAACTTGATGATCTCGCTCTTGTTGAAAAAGAAACAGGGAAAAAAGTTTTTAATATTTTACAGTTGCGCCATCACCAAGCAATTTTAGACTTAAAGGCAAAGGTTGAAGCGAGTAATACCAATGAAAAACATGAAGTAGAGCTTACTTATATTACATCTCGTGGTAAGTGGTATATGGAGAGCTGGAAAGGCGACCCGAGAAAGTCGTTTGGTGTTGCTACCAATATAGGTGTTCATTTCTTTGATATGTTGCATTTCATTTTTGGAAAGCTTGAACGTAATGATTTGCATTTTATGAATAATGATAAAGCATCTGGATATTTGGAGTATGAAAAAGCAAAAGTAAGATGGTTTTTATCTATTGATGCTGCAGACCTTCCTGAAAGTGTAGTTGGAAAACAACCTACCTATAGATCTATTACTTGTGATGATGAAGAGTTAGAGTTCTCTGGCGGTTTTACTGACCTCCATACTGTGAGTTATCAAGAAATACTGGCAGGTAGAGGTTATGGTATTGAGGATGCTAGGCACTGTGTTGAGACAGTGAATGCTATACGAGAAGGTAAAGTGAATATTGAGAGTCTTGGTGAAGTGCATCCATTTATGCAAGGTAAAGTGTAATGGCAAAGTTCATTCAGCATGAAAGCGCTATTATTGATGAGGGTGCGAAAATTGGTGACGATTCAAAGGTTTGGCACTTTTCTCATGTATGTTCTGGTGCTGTAATTGGCGAGGGTTGTTCGTTAGGACAAAATGTTTTCGTAAGTAACAAGGTAACAATAGGTAATAACGTTAAAGTTCAGAATAATGTTTCTGTCTACGATAATGTGTATATAGAAGATGATGTTTTCTGTGGCCCTAGTATGGTTTTCACTAATGTATACAATCCAAGATCTTTTATTGAACGTAAAAATGAATATCGTGACACAATCATTAAACAAGGTGCGACATTAGGAGCTAATTGTACCGTAGTTTGTGGAATTGAAGTTGGAAAATATTCACTTATTGGAGCGGGTGCTGTTGTTAATAAAGATATTCCAGCATTTGCTTTAATGGTTGGTGTTCCCGCAAAGCAAATAGCTTGGATCAGTAAATATGGGGAACAGCTAGACTTACCATTAGTTGGATATGCAGAGACTGTGTGTGAGCATACCGGTGACAAATATGTATTAAAAAATAGTACGCTTTCTTTACTCTCAAATTAATTTATAAGGAATAAAATGCAATTTATCGACTTGGCAGCTCAATATAAGCACTTGCAGAATAAGATTGATAAAAGAATAAAGACTGTGCTTGAACATGGTAAGTATATAATGGGGCCAGAAGTCAAGGAACTAGAAGAAAAGTTATCTGAGTATGTTGGGGTAAAGCATACAATAACATGCGCAAATGGTACTGACGCTTTAACGCTTGCCTTAATGACTCTTAATATCACCAAAGGGGATGCTGTTTTCTGTCCGACATTTACTTTTTTTGCAACGGCTGAGGCTGTCGCCTTTGCGGGTGCTACACCAGTATTTGTCGATTCGAATGAAGATACCTTCAATATTTGTCCGAGTGATTTAGAAAAGAGAATTGAACAAGTTATTTCTGAAGGGAAACTAATGCCCAAAGCAATTATTGCTGTAGATCTTTTTGGTTTGCCTGCTGACTATGCTGCCATACAAAAAATAGCAGATAAATATGATTTAAAAGTGATTGAAGATGCTGCTCAAGGTTTTGGTGGAGCAATTATAGATGAAAACGGTAAAGAGCAAAGGGCTGGCTCTTTTGGAGATATTGCAACAACTAGTTTCTTTCCTGCAAAGCCATTAGGTTGTTATGGGGATGGAGGCGCTGTTTTTACTAATAATGAGGAATATGCTGCACTTTTAAAGTCTTATCGTGTTCATGGTAAAGGAGAAGATAAATACGATAATATTCGAATAGGTATGAATAGTCGATTAGATACAATTCAAGCTGCCATCTTACTAGAAAAACTATATGAATTTCCAATTGAATTAGAAAGTCGTAATAAAATTGCAAATAGCTATGATAAAAATCTGTCTTCATTTTATAAAACGCCAAAAACCCCTTCTGGATATTTAAGTTCATGGGCTCAATATACAATAATATCTGAAAATCGTGACTTAGATATTAAAGCGTTTAAAGAAAAAGGGGTACCTGTGATGGTCTATTATGCTACTTGTATGCATCAGCAGACAGCTTTTAAAAGTCTTTATTGCAAAAACGGAGACTTTCCTGTGGCGGAAAAACTTGCAAAATCAGTGTTTAGCTTACCAATGCACCCTTATCTTAATAGTCATTTATCTTTAATTTTTAATATAAAATAGTTAGCTCTCCATGTATTCATATCTCACTGTCCGTTACTTTGCACAGGGTGTGGCTTCGTTATATTTTATTGTCGATAATTTTTATGAATATGATTTTCTATGTTATTTAAAAAAATAAAAGGTATTAAATGTTAGTTAAGATTAAGAGAAATATATTGAAAATCATAAGGTTGTTGATGCTGACAAAATACTTTCAACGATCTACAGTGTTATTATTTTCAAAGAGTTTATATAAGGCGCAAGTTTTTACCATTATATATAATGAAATAACTGAAAGAAATGATAAGTTGCATGATATAAATACATACTCAGGATATGGCTCTAATTACAGATTAGCCTTAAATGGGTTTGATAAAAGCAGAACAGGGAGAAGTATTAAAAAAATTGCTAATAAAACATTTAAAAAAAGAAAAAAACAATTGGATACTGGCTTCTGTGAAGGTGTGTTGTTCGCAACAAGGAGCTGGCATTTTTTAGAACCACTTCTGCAATACTATGAAACTAATAATCTAAAATATTATCGTTATGATGTTAATGCATACGATACAAAGTATTTTCAACAGAATAAGGTAAATAATAAGGCCAAGTATCATCGTGAATATTCATTTTCTTCAATGAAAAAAATGTTTAGGGTTGGTTTTGACCCTGGTTTAGAGTCGAATATTTATTTAGATTCACCATCTATAAAAGAAATAGAAAAAGCCGATGTTATTTTTGTTGACTGGTTAAACCATAATGCTTTCTGGGCGCTAGATACTTTGCCCACGAATAAAAAAATAATTATTAGAGTGCATTCATATGAGGTATTTAGTTTTTTTCCTTGTGTAATTAATTTTGGTAGAGTAGATGGTCTTATATTTATCTCTCATGGTATAAAAGAAGTTTTTTTAGAGTTATGGGGTTGGATGTTACCAAAAGGTATTTTGATAGACGTTATTGATAATATAAGACTTCCAAGGAAAGAGTTGACAATAGATCAAAGTGGCAACTTAAATCGCTCAAAAACTATTGGGATGATGCAGTATGCACAATCTGTAAAAGGATTTCGATTCGCACTTAACGTTTTTAAAAAAATATATCAAATAGATAATTCTTATCGATTTTTGCTTTGTGGTCATAAATTATCTGAAATAAGTAGCTCTGAAAATGAGTTGTTAACAAAAGAGATTAATGATTTTCCTTCTGGTGTTATTATAGAGTTAGGTTATATTAATGATGTGAGAGAGTACTTTGAAAAGGTAGGTTTTATTCTTTCAACAAGTGAAAGGGAGGGGTCTCATGAATCTATTATTCAGGGTATGTCTTATGGTTGTATTCCTATTATTAGAAATTGGCCTCTTCTCTCTCCTTTTAATGCCGCTCAAAAAGCGTTTCCAATGTGTAATATAATTGAGTCTGAAGATGAAGCGGTAAAAAAAATTTTTACTGATAATAGCGCGTTTTGTGAATTATCAGAAAGGTATAAAACAGCATCTGATGTATATTTTAATAGTATAATTCCTGAAAAATATTTAGCGTTTATTAATAAGGTAAAAAAAAATGAAAAAAATTAAAAAAAAAATATACTTTTTATTAAGCTCAGAAGCATATCTAGAACCAATTTCAGGCGATAGAATAAATGAAATGAATATTGTTCGGGCATTGATTAGTGAATATGATGTTTATTACAATGGCGTTTTAGCTTCGATGAATGACGTAGCCTTTGGCGATAAAGAAAAAAAAATTAATACACCAAAAAAAGGTGAATACGATTTAGTTTATGTAAGAAACAATAGAAATGTTTTTTTAAATAGCCCTTCGCCAAAGTTATGGTTTGCAAGTCCTTATGACAAAGAGTGCTTTGAACAAGCTGATGGGATTGTCTGTATGACAAAGCCATGGAAAAAAGCTTTAAGCGAATATTCTTCTGAAAAATATAAGTATTTTTGTGAAACTTACCCTATTGATATGAAAGCACCAAAGCACTGTGTTCTTTTCCCTCAAGTGATTGATAACAGCTCTTTTAACGTAGAGAAAGTGAAGAGTAATGAAATAAAGCAAGGATTTAAAAATAAATTAAAACAGAATGTAAAGAGAATTTTTGGTATAAGTAATAAAACAATAATAAGACATTTTGGACCTATTAGGCAGTCGAATTACCCCTATCAAATTATCGAGTGTTTAAATAATAAAAATATTGCCAGTAAACTTACAGCAGAGACTGTCGGTGCCGGGAAAAAATTAAAAATTCCTAAATCGATTAAAAATACGCCTCGACTGCCACAAGCAAAGGTTGCTGGATTATTAAATAGTGCGGATGCAATATGGTATAATCAAGATGCATCAGGTCATATAGCAGGGTCTTTGAAAGTTCTTGAGGCTATGGCAGCAGGGGTTCCTATACTACTACCTAGATACGATGCTCGAGAAGAAGAGTTAGGAAAAGATTATCCTCTTTTTTGGGATCTTAAGCCTGGCTCAACGATAACAGATCCTGAGCAGCCAGATTTCACTAAGAAACTACGTTTAGTGATGACTTTAACAGAAAAAGAACGTGAAAAAATTTCTATTAATATGAAAAAAAGAGCACTAGCTCATTCATATGAAAATGTAGCAAACGAAATCAAAGTGGAGCTGGAATTTTTTTGGGGGGTATATAATGAAACTAAAACCTAAAGTGTCTGTTATCACTTTTGCATATGTTAATAATGTAAATGGTCGTTATGAACTACTAGTTGAGTGTATAGAATCAATCATAGCACAAAAGTATGAAAATTATGAGCATATTATAATTGACGATGGAAGTGATGTCGATTTATCCCATTTAAAAAATGAATATCCTAATATTAAGTACTACAAAAAACTTGGAACAGGTATTTTATCTTCTACATATACTTTTAATATGGGGCATGAGTTGGCTTCTGGGAAGTATTGCATTTACCTACCATCAGATGACCTACATGAAATAGGAGCTATAAAAGGACTAGTTAGTGCGTTAGAAAATGAGTCTGAAGAAGTGGTAATGGCAATAGGTAATGCTGTATATGAATATGATGATGGCAGAGTTAGTAAATGGCAGCCAGACAAAAATAAAATTGAAGAATCACTAGGTGAGGGAAATCACATAAATGGCTGTGCTGTTATGTGGAAAAAAAATTCTCAACTGCTGGATAGGCTACCACCTAACTTTACCGGTTTTTGTTGTGATTATGACTTATGGGTAACTATTGCAAAAATGGGTAAAGTTATTTATCCAGATATTGATGTTGTCAGGTATAGGCATGTTGAAGATTCCACACGAAATAAAACAAGAAGCAAGTTTATTGTAAGTCCTAGAAAAGAAGATAAAGTCTTTTATCAATATTCAAAAGCTAGCCGAATTGAATTTGTTAAAATGAGGCATGAGTTTAGTGTTGATCAATTACAAAATAGAAGATTAGATCCCATAGATAAAGATGATATATCTATTTTAAATTTAGATATGCCTGTTAGTAATACCGTTTACAAAGCAGTTCAAAAAAGGCAGTGGAAATTAGCTGATGACCTGATGACAAAATCATCAGAAGAGTATAGGGAAATCAAAAAAGAAGCTCAATGTTTAGATTTGAAGTACACTGCTAGAAAATTAAATATACTTTATATTATATTGATGCGTTCAGTGAAAGTGAAAGACAAATTCTATATTTATGATGATCTGAACTTAAATAGTTGGATTATAGATATGTTACCTATACCCTATATTGCAGGAGTGCTAAAAAATAATCATGAGTTGAATGAAGAATGTTTTTCATATTTAGGAGCGTTTTAAATGAGAAAAAATACAGTTGTAAACTCATTTACCATAAAATGGTTAAATTCTATTGGAATAGTATGTGGAAGAATTATTTTAGCCCCTTATGATTTAGTCTCTATTTCAGATTTTCAGGATTTTTCAATAAGTTTTCTATCTAAAAGTGATGATTGGATTTTCGATAAAGATGATTTAAATGCTATTGTATTAGTTAAAAAACTTCCTAATAATTATCAAAATTTTAAAAATATTGTTTTTATTAGAACTGATGCCCCTCGCGATGTTTTTTCTTTCTGGATGCAAAATAACATATCAACCATAGCTAGTGCATGGTATGAGAGAAAAACTTTAAACTATATTCACCCAACGGCAAAAATTCATCCTACAGCAAATATTTTAGATAATGTTTATATTGATTCAAATGTTGAAATTGGACCGCAATCGACAATTGGGTATAGTGGGTTTGGTTACGGCAGATTGGATAGTACACCTTACAGGTTGACTCATTTAGGGGGGGTTGTTATTAAAGAACATACAAAAATAAATGCCCACGTGACTGTCGCATCTGGGACTTTTCTCCCAACAGTCATTGGAGAAAATGTGATCATAGATGATCATGTGCATATTGCTCATAACTGTCAAATCGGAGATGAGTCTACAATTACTGCTGGAGCAACTCTTTCAGGTTCAGTTAATATGGCTGGAAAAAACTGGTTAGGTCCAAATTCATCTATAATTAATGGGGCAAGTTTAGGTGAGGGCGTATTTATTGGAATAGGTTCATCTGTGACAAAATCATTTGACTCTGGCACTGTTGCTGGTAATCCCGCAAAAAAGTTAAGAATATAAGTATGCTATTAAATAAAATTGAACGAGCATTATTTGTTTCTGCCCACCCTGACGATACAGAGTTTGGAGCAGGTGGCTTGTTGCAGGTATTGCTTGAAAAAGGAGTTGATGTCACCTTGGCTGTAATGAGTAATCCAGTCGAGTCCTTAGAAGAGGGTGCGGATAAAAATTTGCTACTAGACGAGCAAACTTTATCCGCGAAGTGCTTAGGCGTAAGAAACGATATAATATTATTTGATTTTCCAGTTAGAAAGTTTTCATATTACAGGCAAGAGATACTCGAGGAGCTAATTAAATTAAAGAAAAAAATCAAACCAGACCTAATAGTTACTAGCTCTACTTCTGATTACCATCAAGATCATAATACTATTGCATTGGAGGCATGCAGAGCTTTCAAGCAACAAACTTTATTAGGTTATACCCACCCTTGGAATTCAAGGTGCTTAATTGGAAATGTATTTTTTGAACTGTCACAGAGTAACCTAGATAAAAAAATAGATGCGATATCATCTTTTGTAAGTCAATCACAAAGAGCCTATAGCGCGCCAAGAATTATTGAAAGTTTAGCTATGGAAGCGGGTATTGCATCAGGTTTTAAATATGCCGAAAGGTTTGAATTGATATCAATGAGTGTAAAAAATGATTAAAAGAATACTTCACATTGTTGGAACAAGACCACAATATATAAAACTTTTTCCATTATGGAATGAAATAAAAAAAGAATCAGGTGTTGAGCAATATATATATGATACTGGCCAGCATTATGATGAAGAAATGTCACGAAAAGTAATAGAAGAGTTTGGCTTTCAAAATATTGCTTTTGGAAACATTGCAGGTATGGGGCCTGAAAGGCAGATACCATTAATGATAACTAATATTTGGAATGAAATATTAAGTTATAAACCAGATTATGTTTTTTTGTATGGTGATACTAATTCAACTATGGCTGGAGCAATCGCTTGTGCTAAAAATAGTATACCTTACGGACATTTAGAAGCAGGTGTTAGAACTGAAGCTCATATTGGAATCCAAGAAGGTGTTAATAGAAAGGTTGCCGATCATTTAGCCACTCATCATTTTTGTGTTAATTCTATAGATTATAAAAACTTAAATAATGAAGGAGTTGATAGAAACAAAAACTTTCTTGTTGGCGATCTTATGTATGATGCGTTTTCCTTGATTAAAGCAAAATTTTCTATTGAAGAAAGTAAACGTCAAGAAAAGTTTCTAGTAACAATCCATAGAGCAGAAAATGTAGATAATGAATTAAGAAGAAAAAAGCTGATTAACTTTCTTATTGAATTATCAGAAGATGTTGATGTTGTGTTACCACTTCATCCCCGATTGAAACTTAAAGCAACAGAAAAAGAACTGGTTGATTTAGAAAAAAGTAATGTAACTGTTGTTTCTCCTCTGACGTATTCCAATGTTATTAAAGAATTAATAAATTGTAATGGTGTTATAACAGATTCAGGTGGACTGCCGAAGGATGCCGCTTATGCTGGCGTAAAGTCTGTAGTATTGAGGGATGATCCAATATGGGAAGAGCTTCATAAACTAGATTATATTAGCACAGTTAATGATATCGACTCTATAACAGAAAATGAATTGAAAAAATATTGTTTGAATAAGCTAGGAGATATTATGCCTATATATGAATGTGATATAGCCTCAGCAAAAATAATTAGTATTGTCAAAAAGTATTTAAACACTTAGTGTGGTATTTATGATCTATATATATGAAGAAAATATAGGTGAACTTAAAGTTGTAAAAAATATTATAGTGGATGATGTTTTATTAGAAAGCCAGTGTGGCTTTTTAATAAAAGAGATTGTCAGTGATTATGGCTTTAAGCTAGCATCAAAAATTAATGCTGATGTCGACACTATATTTTGGAGTGCAAGTGCAAATAGTTTTAATGAAATGAAAAATAAAGTTCAAGTAAAAGGGGACTCATTAAATATATTGTTTGATATTTATGGAGAAAATTTTACTTTTCCATTTGATAAGATAATTCAAGAGCAAGAAATTCCATTAAGTATTTCTGAATACAGAGAAAAAATAGTAATTAATAAAGGTAAACGTCGACTAGCTCATCGAAAAAGAGATCTAATGCTATTGAAAGTTTTGGAGTTTCCATACCTCCCTAATAGGCTTGAAAACAAAATAAATAATAGAAAACTAATTTCTTTAGATAAACTAAATGAGGTTTTGTCTGTAGAGAAACAGTTTTTATACTTTGATGAGTTACTTGTAAGTGGAGACAACTTATCTATTAACAGCTTTAGAAAATGCTCTCTAGTTGGAATTAAAGTCAACTCTATAGATTTTTGCAAGAAAAAGATAAGTAAAGAAATAGAAAAAGAAAGATCTGCTTTTCAGGAAAAAATTCTATATGAATAAACTTTTTGGTAAAGGAGATTATGCTGCATTTATATCTTTGCTTTCGCTTTCTATTAAATTAATTAAATCTGCTGAATCAAAAAGTAAGTCTATATTCATTACTTTAGTTTCTATATATATACTATCAATTTTCTTACAAGGCTTTGCTATAGGTCTTTTCTATTTTGGCGTTAAAAACTATATCGATAATTCAAATGTGAATTATATAGCAAGATTGATTAGCTTTATCCCAATGGAATTAAATGCGGTTGAACAGTTAGTTATTTCTTCTCTGCCTGCTTTTGTTCTATTATTGCTCAGTTCTAAAGTTTTATCTTATAGTCGAGTTGGTTTATCTAGATTGGTTCTTAGGTTAAGAGATAGTTCACTTATAAAACTTGATAAAATCACTAAAACAATAGATGAAGCTCCTAGTTTTTATAGAGAGCTGGACGGCACTTTTGGCGCGATGAGGGCCCTATATTTGAATGCGTTTGTATTTGCACAAGCGTTTATTGCAATATGTGTCTTAAGTTATTTTGAGCCAATATTGTCTCTTATTAATATCGCTTTTCTGTTCGTGTTTTTTTACTTTTTGACATTAGTTAAAAGAAACAATAGAAATAATGATAAGGAACCTCTTGATATAGATGTCGAAGATGAAGGTGTCGGAATCTCTTCGAAATCTTTTGAAAGGCTTGAAAAAATGAGAATATTTGGTCGAAATTCATCTAATATAATTCTGTTTTTATCAGTTATATTGGGGATTTTCTTATCATTAGACTTTATAACATCACTTGATAGCCTTACATTAATTTTTTTCTTGCTGAGATATATATCTAATATATATACTCCAATTTCTGTTATATCAGCAAGTTGTGTTCCTTATAAGGAAAATATAGTCACTTTCCTTAATATAGAAAATTTCACATACTACGAAAATAAAAACTATGATTGTGAAGTTCCTAAAAAAAGAGCCTTGGTCTTTGTTTCTAAATCATATAAAGAAAAGCATATGTTTCTAGACATAGAGCTTAGAGGTAAAGCATTAGAGAAACTATCGTCAACATTGAATTGTAAAAGGTCTAAATATGTACCGCTTAACATTACAGATGATTACCCTATTAAAAAGAGTAAAATAAAACAATTTTATAAAAATAAGTTTAGATCTACTGATAAAATAATTTTTTGTATTTAAAAAAGGGTTTTATTATTAAAAATATTATTTTTCATTATCCTATGCCTCTTGATTTTAGTGGTTCTTCAGGAAGTGCTATTAGGCCAATTAAAATGTATGAAGCCTTTGTTGAAATGGGGTTTAATGTTGACTTGGTCGTGGGGTATAGCTATGAACGTCGGAAATTAGTTACTGAGGTTGTTAATAAAATAGAGAAAGGAAAAAAGTATGAGTTTTGTTATTCAGAATCTTGCTCAATCCCTACTTTACTAACTGATAAAGATCATTTTCCCAGAGCCCCTTTTTTAGATGCTGTTTTTTTTTCAAAACTAAAAAAAAATAACATCAAATTAGCTGTTTTTTATCGTGATATTTATTGGAAGTTTGATGATAAAAAGTACTCTATTTCAAAACGAATTTTAAAAAAGCTCTTAGAAACTTTTTACTATTTTGACCTTTTTTTGTATAAATATTTAGTTGATATTGTTTATCTGCCAACAATTGAAATGTCAGTTAGCGTTCCATTAGTTAATAATGATAAGTTTAGAGCTCTTCCTCCGGGATTAGATAGTAATAATCACATCGATTTTATCGGTAGTGATACATTGAACTTATTATATGTCGGAGGAGTAGGTGAGTTTTATGGTATAGATAAGTTAATTGATGGTATGGCAAGACTTGAAAAGTTAAAACTTAATGTGAATTTGACAATTTGTACAAGAAAAGATGAGTGGGATAAAGCTCTTGATTCTTTTATCAGAATACCAAAAAACATAAATGTTATACATACATCTGGAGACGGCTTAATAAAAGCTTTTAATGAAACTGATGTTGCTATGTTGTTCATGGAACCAATTTTTTATCGGACTTTTGCTGCTCCAATTAAACTATTTGAATATATGTCATTTCATAAACCAATTATTGCAAGCAATAGTACATGGGCTGGAAATTTTATTAAGAAAAATGAACTAGGCTACTGTATCGATTACTCATCAATTTCCCTAGTAGAATGCATAAAAGAGATAATTGATAATAAATCTACATTAGAGGTGCTTACGAAAAAAATAGAACAAGAAAAGGCACTTCATTCTTGGGAAGCTCGCTGTGAAACCGCTATTAGAGATATAAAATCATTATGAAAGTTGCAATATTGGGGAATGCGAATAGCGTGCATATTAAAAAATGGGCGGAAGGCTTAGTTAATGAAAAAATTGAAATCCATTTAATCTCATTACATAAAGTGAAATTAGAATATTCCCAAGAAATTAATTTTCATCAATTAAAGTTCGGAGTTCCTTTTGGTTATCTTGTTTCATATAAAGAATTAAAAAGTATATTAAAAACTATTTCTCCTGATATATTAAATGTTCATTACGCTTCGGGTTATGGGACGCTTTCAAATCTTGTTGGTTTTACTCCAACTATTCTTTCAATATGGGGAAGCGATGTTTTTGATTTTCCTGAAAAAACATTTCTACATAAAAAAATATTAAAGAATAACTTGAAATCAGCATCAGCAATTGCATCAACAAGTCACTGTATGCTTAAAGTTTCGGATCAGATTTACAAGCACCCTAATAGCTATGTTACTCCTTTTGGTGTAGATATTAATCATTTCAAACCCAAACCCAAACCCAAACCAAAAGTCGGTAATAGAAATAAGTTTACAATAGGGACTGTTAAATATTTATCTGAAAAATACGGCATTGATATATTAATAAATGCATTTTCAATTCTATACCATAAAT
Source organism: Marinomonas sp. MED121 (assembly GCF_000153025.1). GTDB lineage: Bacteria > Pseudomonadota > Gammaproteobacteria > Pseudomonadales > Marinomonadaceae > Marinomonas. The sequence goes on along the minus strand of NZ_CH672431.1, from coordinate 249,194 downwards.
ATGGATCTACTTTTGATCTTGAGTTAATTATAGTTGGTGAAGGCCCACAAAAAGATGAGCTTATAATTTTAGTGGAAAAGCTTAAGTTGAGTAAATATGTTAAGTTTTTGGGAGCATTGCCACATGCAAAAATCCCTGAAATAATTAATACCATGGATGTTTTTTCAGCTCTTAGTCGATATGATAGCGAGAGTTTTGGTGTTGCTGTTGTTGAAGCTTGTGCTTGTGGTAAACCTGTAGTAGTTTCAGATGTATCTGGTTTTTGTGAGGTCGTAATAAATAACTCAACAGGACTAATCGTTCCAAGAGAGGATGCCTCATCTGCAGCTAAAGCAATTGAAAGATTGCTAATTAGTGAATCTTTACGTATCGAAATAGGAGAATTAGCTAGAAAATATGTTGTTAAAACTTATTCTTGGGATATCTCTATCCGTACTATGATCAACTCGTATGATAGAGTTCTAAAAAGTAATCAATATGAACAAAAAAAATAAAACTGTCTGGTATATTTCAAAATACGCTAATATTCAAAAGTATGGTGCTGATACAAGGCACTCTTCATTTTGTAAAGAGTTTACAAAAAATAATATTAATGTCAGATTAATAACTTCTAACTCATCTCATTTATATGAAAAATTGCCCCGGGGATTTAATTTTTTTTTAAATGAGAGCTACAATGGATTTCATGTCACGTGGCTAAACGTAATAAAATACAAAAATAGTAAATCCTTTATTAGGTTTTTTTCATGGCTACATTTCGAATTTGTTGTTTTATTATTTGCAGTACTAAATCGCCGTGAAAAACCTCAAGTTATAATTGTTTCATCTCTTTCTCTATTTTCTGTAATATCTGGAGTTATACTTAAAAAAGTTTTTGATGCTAAGCTAGTTTTTGAAGTAAGAGATATTTGGCCACAATCGCTAATAGAAATTCAAAATTTAAGTTCTTATCACCCAGTAGTGATTTTATTAAGAAGTATTGAGAAATTAGGGTATCACTATTCAGATGAAATTGTTGGGACAATGTCTGATTTAAATAAACATGTTGCTATTGTCTTAGGTAGAAATAAAAATGTCAATTATATTCCACATGGTGTTGATTTAGATTTTTATTATAATGATCAGAAAATAGTCGATCTTCAATATTTAAAACTATATATTCCTGAGAATAAGTTTATAGTTATGTATGCAGGCTCTTTTAATTCCGCCTACAAACTTGAAAACTTAATTAATTGTGCTGACTCTATAGGTGAGGATTTTGCTTTTCTTTTTATTGGGGATGGGCCAGAGAAAGAAAGTTTAAAAGAAAATTATAAAGACTATAGTAATGTGCATTTTTTACCTAAAGTTCCAAAAAACGAACTTCAGTCTATTTTAAAGTGCTCTGATGTTTTAGTTCACTCATTCCAGAGGAAAAATGTATTCAAATATGGAGTATCGCCAAACAAGTTTATTGACTATATGTTTTCAGAAAAACCAATTGTTTGTTTAGGGGATGTGGTTTGTCCAATACTCTCGCTATCGGGTGCTGGAGAAATTATTAACTATGGTGACTATAATACCTTTAAGAATAGATTGCTTTCTTTAAGGTCGATGACTGAAGCTCAAAGAAGGAATATTGGTATTCTTGGAAAGGAGTATATAATTAAAAACCTAAATTACAAGATTTTGTCTGAAAAATATATTAGACTTTTTGGATTTATAGAAGATTAATAAACTCATAAGGTTATTATATGAAGCGTCTTTTCGATCTTACTTTTTCTCTGTTATTAATTTTTATCTTATCGCCTATTATCTTAGCTATTTGTGTTTTTGTCGCAAAATACCTTGGTGATCCTATTATCTTCTATCAAGATAGGCCAGGTAGAAATGGCAAAGTATTCAAACTTTTAAAATTCCGTACTATGACTAATGCGAAAGATTCAAACGAAAATTTATTACCTGATAAAGCCCGTATTACTAAATTCGGGGCATTTCTTAGATCAAGTAGTCTTGATGAGATTCCTAGCCTTTTTAATGTCATAAAAGGTGATATGAGTTTGGTTGGCCCAAGGCCTTTACTTGTTGAGTACCTGCCTTTATATAACAAGTCTCAAATGCGTCGACATGAAGTTAGGCCTGGAATTACTGGTTGGGCACAAATTAATGGACGTAATTCAATTTCTTGGGAAAAAAAATTCAAATTAGATGTGTGGTATGTTGATAATGCAAGTTTTTTATTAGATATGAAAATAATATTATTGACCCTTAAAAAGGTATTATTGAAAGAAGGAATTAGTGCTGATGGAAGTGTGAGTTCTTCTCATTTTCAAGGGAATAAAGATGAATAAACTGGCTATATTTGGTGCGAATGGTCACGGTAAAGTTGTAGCAGAACTAGCAGAGTTGATAGGTTTTGATGTGTTTTTCTATGATGACTGCTTCCCTCTTCGAAAAACTGTTGAGCATTGGCCTATTTATGGCAATCTGACTGATCTGCTTGATCTCAAAACAAATTGTTTTTCTTCTATCGTTGCTATTGGTAATAACTCTGTTAGAGAAAAGGTAATAAAAAAGCTTGAATACAGGGGGTTTAACATACCTGTTCTAATTCATCCTTCTGTAGTAATTAGTAAGCATGTATGCATTGGTGCTGGTTCAGTGCTTTTACCTGGAGTCGTAGTGAACGCTTTTGCCTCTATAGGCAAAGGGTGTATTTTAAATACTTCTGTTGTTGTAGAGCATGATTGTGATGTTGGAGATTACACACACTTGGCTCCAAATGCTTGTATTGCTGGAGGGGTGAAGATTGGCAGTAACTCTTTCTTAGGTATAGGGTCAAAGGTTATTCAAATGAGAATTATTGGTAGCCATAGTATAATTGGTGCAGGTAGTACAGTTATTAGCGATTTACCCGATAACGTTACTGCTATAGGGACTCCTGCTGCAATTCTTTTAAAGGGCTGATTAAACATGTATAACTCTTTCTCATCTTGGCCTAATTTTACTGCTAAAGAGGCCGAAGCTGTAAGCAAGGTATTACTTTCTAACAAGGTTAATTATTGGACTGGTGAAGAAGGTCGTAAATTTGAAAGTGAATTTTCACAATGGCTAGGTTGTAAATATTCTATTGCATTAGCGAATGGAACTGTAGCTATAGAGTTAGCGTTAAAAGCGCTTAATATAGGGGCTGGAGATGAAGTAATAACAACTCCTAGGTCGTTCTTTGCTACAGCTTCAAGTATTGTGGCCGTTGGGGCAACTCCAATTTTTGCTGATGTAGATTTAAATACACAAAATATTACAGCCGAAAGTATTAAAAAAGTTCTGACAAGAAAGACAAGAGCCGTAATTGTAGTTCATCTAGCTGGTCTACCTGCTGATATGGCTCCTATTATGAGTCTGAAAAGTCAATATGGATTTAAGATTATTGAAGATTGTGCTCAAGCTCATGGTGCTAAATATAGAGGAGTATCTGTTGGTACAATTGGTGATATTGGCGCATGGAGTTTTTGTCAAGACAAAATTATCACAACAGGTGGTGAAGGGGGAATGGTAACTACAAATGACCATGATTTATGGCTAAAAATGTGGGCTTATAAAGATCATGGTAAGTGTTTTGACGCCGTTTATAATAAGGAACATATGCCTGGCTTTCGCTGGTTGCATAAGTCGTTTGGTACTAATTTTAGAATGACTGAGATGCAAGCAGCAATTGGTCGAATTCAATTAACTCTTGTTGATAACTGGGTGCGTAAACGTCAAAAAAATGCAACCTTAATAACAGAAGCAATTAAAAAAATTCCTTGTGTAAGGTTATTGAAAGGTAATAAAGAAATTGTAAATGCATACTATAAATATTATTTTTTTATTAATAGAGAAAAACTGAAAAATAATTGGAGTAGAAATAAAATTATTTCTGAAATAATTTCAAGAGGGGTGCCTGCTTACCATGGTACTTGTGGAGAAATATACTTAGAAGAGGCTTTTGATAAAACTTCATTTTCCCCGAAAACACCATGTATCAATTCTATTGAGTTAAGTGAAACGAGTGTATTATTACTAGTTCACCCATCTTTAACAATAAAAGAAATAAATACTACAATTAGTGTAATTACTGAAGTTCTCTGTGAAGCTAGCGTGACTTAAAATAAACTATGTTCTTAAATTCTAATTAACTTATATGAAAATACTCGATAAAATTAGTAGGTTGCCAAGATACTATAAAATATTTATTAGTTTGACTGCTGATGGATCTTTTATAATCTTCGCATTTTTTTTAGCTTATTGGGCTAGGCTTGGTAGTATCTCAGCATTTTCAAATGCTACAGTGTGGTATGTTATATTTGGTACAATTGTACTAACTTTATTGGCAAATTATAAGTTAGGTGTTTACCGTGCTGTTCTTAGGTATTTAACTTTTCATGCTTTCGCTGTGATTTTATATGGAGTTATAATTTCCTCTTTAAGTAGTGTCTTCTTAGCATATTATTTTAATGCATATCTACCAAGAACTGTTCCAATTATTTATGTTCCTTTTCTTGTAATGCTTTGTGGTGGAGGAAGATTTGTCGCTAGGTTTTTATTAGTTCGAAAAAATAAACAAGACAATCAAGAGGTTTTAATTTATGGAGCAGGAGCAACTGGAAGGCAGCTTGCACTGGCTTTAAAGCAAGCTTCAAACTATAAAGTTCGAGGTTTTGTTGATGAAGAGCCTTCATTAGAAAATACAATCATTCAAGGCATTCATGTTTACGGAGTTCATAAAGTTTCATTTCTGGTTAATAAATTTAGTGTCAATAAAGTTCTTTTAGCTATACCACAGGCACCTAGGTCGGTAAGAAAAACTGTAATTAATAATTTATTAAAATACCCTGTAGAGGTATTAACTGTTCCTGCTTTCAGTGACATTATAACAGGCAAGGCAAAAGTTAATGAATTACAAGATGTGGCTATAAGTGATCTTTTAGGGCGAGATGCAATTGCGCCGAAAGCCGATTTAATGAAAGTAAATATAACATCTAAAGTAGTCATGGTGACAGGCGCCGGTGGCTCTATTGGATCTGAACTTTGCAGACAAATTGTACTACTTAAGCCAAAAATATTAATTTTATTTGACGTTTCAGAACACTCACTTTATTCGATAGATAAAGAACTATCGCAGAAAATTGAAAATCATAATTGTAAAATTCAGATTGTACCGTTATTAGGCTCTGTTCAAAATGTAAGTAATTTGACAACAATCATGAATACTTTTGCAGTTCATACTGTATACCATGCAGCGGCATATAAACATGTACCATTAGTCGAATACAATATAGTTGAGGGTGTAAGAAATAATGTATTCGGTACTTATTGTTGCGCTAAAGCTTCAATTAATGCAGGTGTAGAGTCATTTGTCTTGATTTCTACTGATAAAGCTGTTCGTCCAACTAATATTATGGGGGCTTCAAAAAGGTTAGCTGAAATGATATTACAAGCATTATCAAATGAGGAGTCTAATAAAAAAAGTAGAACAGTTTTTTGTATTGTTAGGTTTGGTAATGTATTAGGCTCATCAGGCTCTGTTATCCCTTTATTTAAAAGGCAAATCGCTAACAATCAACCTATAACAATCACGCATCCGGAGATTATCCGTTATTTTATGACTGTTTCTGAAGCTGCTCAGCTTGTAATTCAAGCAGGTGCTTTAGCTGAAAATGGTGAAGTATTTGTATTAGATATGGGAGAGCCTGTAAAAATTGTAGATCTGGCTAAAAATTTGATCAGGTTATCAGGGCTTGAAGTTAAAAGTGATTCGAATCCTAATGGTGACATTGAGCTTAACTATACTGGATTAAGGCCTGGAGAAAAACTCTTTGAAGAGCTCTTAATTGGTAATAATGTTCAAAACACCATACACCCGAGAATAATGACTGCAAATGAAGACTTTCTTACTCTTTTAGAGCTTAATGAAATTATTGACGAGCTTGATGTTGCATGTGAAAACTTTGACTATGAGAAAGTTCGTTTGACTCTTATCAATGCGCCAATATTATTTAAACCTTCAGATAGTATTGTTGATTTCTTATGGAAGTTTGATAATGATAAAAAATCATTAAACATTCCTAGCCTTATTAGATAGATTATAACATTTTTAGGTCGACTTTCTTGCTTTTATAAAATTTGAACTTAAGGTAAAAATAAATGCAATTGAATTTGCTTAAAATATACGAATCTGTTTTTTTTGAAAAAGTAATGTTTTTTTTGATTGTTATTTATTCTTTTTTTTATATATCTAGCCCAGATTTAATTAAAGATTTTTATAATGTCTTTTTGCTTTTTTCTTTGCCGGTTGTTTTTTTGAAATTTAACTTTTTCAAAGTAGATAGAATGTTTTGGTTCTTATCTTCTGTTGTTTTAATACAAACTCTTAGTTGGGGAAGTTCAATTTACTATTTTTCTGGAATTGAAAATGATATACCTAAAATTGATCGTCTTGCAAAATTGTTTGGTTTTGTTTTTATTGCATATTGGTTGAAAGGATCGAATGCTAGAGTTATTTTAGTTTTTTCTTCATGCGTCTTAGGTTTTCTTTATAGTATTTTTTTGTCTGAAGACTTTATATCTCAGCTTAGTTTATCTATGCAGTCTTATCGTGTAGATTTTGGAATAAAAAATGCTCAATTCACCTCAATGTTTTCCGGTGTTTTCTTACTAATTGCTTTATTCTTTCTTTTACTTCCTTATGAAAAGGCTTGGTATAAAAAAATAGTAATTACATTAATAATTTTAACGTTAATATCTATTCTTGTTTGGATACTGATAATTTCTCAATCGAGACAGGTATGGTTGTCGATATTTATTGTGCTAATTTTATACCCCTTAATATATCGATTAATTCATAAAGGGGGAGTAAAAATATATTTAAGCTATTTTTTTATCTTAATTTTTTTGGGAGGTGTAAGTCAGACTACTACTATCAAAAAAAGATTAATAGAGCAAACTTTTGAAAATGAGAGCTCTCTTTTAGTGAGTATAATTAATGGAGATCTTAACGAAATAAAATCTGAGGGGAATGGTATTAGAATTAACTCATGGATTGAGTCTATAGCTTGGGTAAAGTCACACCCATTAATTGGTAGTGGGCCAAATGCTATTAAAGAAGTAATAAAACAGTCTGATAAGTTTACCGAACAGCAGAAAGTAAAGTTTAGGCATCTTCATAGCTTTCATATAGAGATTTTAGTTGCATACGGTATTTTAGGTTCACTAGTTATTTATGGCATGTATTATTGGCTCATTCGATCCCTTGTTTTGGCTCATCGAGAGAACCCTGAGTTAAAAATGTTTACAGTTTTAGCTGTTTGTTTTTTGATCTTCTGGATCATAATTAACTTCTTCGAATCCTTTAGCTCTCGGAGTTATGGCGTTTATGTCCATAATATAATGTTCGGTTGTTTATATACCTTCTACTTTGCTCAACAGCGTAAAAAGATTGAGGAAGCTGAAGCATGCGCATAGCTGTGGTGGTCCATACTCTTAAAATGGGTGGAATGGAACGAGTTGCAACTTCTTTAGCTGATGCAATTGTCCAATCAGGTTATGGCTGTGATCTTATTTACTTAAAAGATCGTAAGGTTGACTTAAGGCCGAATAGTGAGGTGCCGATACATTTATTTGATTTGAAACGGGCGGCGTTTAAGAAAATTTACGGACCTTTATGTTTTCTTGGCTCGAAATTTTTAAATGCTATCTTTAGAAAATCTAATCTGCTCTGGTTTAATCGTCTTGAGGCTAAAGAGTTTGAAGTTAAGTTAAAAGCGCTTGAAGTTAAAAATGGTGCAGCGTTTGATCTGGTTATTTTTAGAGGGCAGGGTACTTTTGAACATGTTTGGGCTTTAGATGATCCTCGATTTGTTTTTGTATGTGAGAATGTACAAAGAAAGTTTATGTACAAAGGGTTATCTAGAAAAGTTTTTCACTCTCTATTCGATCAACGTAATGTGGCCTGTGTGTCAAATGGCGCGCTCGAGAGTTTTCTGGATATGGCTAAAACGCATAGTTTGGCATATAAAAAAGCTATTATGTTAAGTAACCCCTGCGACTTTAACTTTATTCGAGAGTCATCTAAATCAAAAGAATCAGTCCATTCTAACCACTTTATTCTCGGTTTAGGTCGTTTGGTCCATCAGAAGAACTTCTCCCTTTTGATTGAGGCCTTTGCAATTGCCCGTTCTAATTATCAAGTTGAGCATGACCTTTTGATTGTCGGTTCTGGTCCTGATGAAACTATTATTCGAAAGAAAGTAGATGAACTTGATTTGAATAGCTATGTTCATTTCAAAGGTAGCACTAGTGAACCTTTTCATTACTATGAACAGTCTGATTTATATGTTTTAAGTTCAAAACATGAAGGTTTAGGTATGGTTTTATTGGAAGCCTTAGCAACTGGAACTAAAGTTGTTGCGACGGATTCTCCAGGTGGTGTTAGGCAGATTATGAATGGCGAGTTAGAGCCTTTTCTTTCTGATATGACACCCGAGTCTTTAGCTCATAAAATTGCATTTGCCTTATCGTTTACTGAAAATGATACTTATAAGCTAGATCTAGAGAGAGTTCTCGCTCAATTTGATAGTACTAAGGTTGTAGAAAGGTATATCGAAGAGTTTATTTGATTTTTACATTTTTGAAATATATAAAAAAACCCACCATAAGGTGGGTTTTTTGTTTAAGCGAACAGTTAACTTATTCGGCTTCAGCCACAGCCGCTGTTTCTATGTCCAGTAATTCAACCACAAATTTAAGTGCTGAATGTGGTGGGATAGGGCCGGTACCAGCTGGTCCATAAGCTAGGTCAGATGGAATGTATAGTTCGTATTTAGAACCAACAGTCATTAATTGTAGGCCTTCAGTCCAGCCTGGAATAACTTGGTTTAGTGGGAAGCTGATTGGCTCGCCACGCTCATAAGAGCTATCAAAAACAGTACCGTTAGCGAGTGAACCTTCATAGTTCACTTTTACTGTATCAGTTGCCACAGGTTTCGTGCCTGTACCTTCTGTGATTGCTTTATATAAAAGGCCAGACTCTGTTTTCATAATTCCGTCTTGTGCTTCGATTCCTGCTAACCATTCAACAGAACCTGCTTTTGCCTGTTCGGCTTCTTGTTCTTGAGCAATACGAGCTTCTTCCATTTTTTCTTGCTGGAATGCTTGGAAAATATCTTTAAGTTCTTCTTCAGAAAGTACCGGCTCTTGGCCTTTATAGGCTGAGCTAAAACCTTCCATGAAGGAATCAATATCAAGGTCTTCAACGCCTTGGCTTAGTTGAGCACCCACCATGGTGCCAAAGGTGTAACCTAGCTTTTGAGACTCAGTTTCGGGTGTGAAAGTGGTATCTGCAGCAAATGCTAGAGAAGTTGAAAGCGTAAGTGCTGCAATCATCGTTTTTTTCATAAGAAGCGTTCCGTTCTATAAATTATTATCGAGATGTTAGTGTCGATCCAATGCTAGGATCAACTAAAATATCTAAAGTTCCAAAATGCTAGCCTAGAATCCTAATCTTTACAAAGAACTGAAGAATGCAACTAACACACATAGAGCCTCTATTAGAGCTGAGGTTCAAAGTGAATAATTCAAGGTGTAAAGAAAAATAAAGTTTAAGGATTTAACCTTTCTAAACAATTACTTTGTGCCATAAGTTTAAAATCTGAGCTTGATCTTCATCACTCATGTTCTCATTAGCAAAAGCATCTTTTAAAGCAGCTTCAAAGTTTTCATCAAATTCAGTTTGGCCTTGAGCATCGATACCGCCATGAACACCTAATAAACCTAATAAGTAGGCACAAAAAAAGAGAGTGTCACTATCTTCTGTATGATGTTCTATTTCTCTTAGTTGATCACAAATTTGATCGGCACGTTCTGAAAAAAACATATAAAACCTATAATATTTTAAATATTAAATTAAATTTATTATCCATAACGGAATTGATGCTAGCATTGAGTAATATGCCAATATTGACATATTAAAGTCTGTGAAAATTATAAAGCTTTGACCTGCTGCAACAAAAAACCATACGTACATAATCATAAATATTGATTTAATAAAGCAAAACAGTTTATTCATTTTTATTAATGGTGCTTTTTTGAAAAAATCACTAGTTGCCAACCTGTTTTCAAGTCTCATTAATATTGTATGATGTATTGCCCAGCTAAGCCAACCTAATGATAATTTATGCCATAATCCTATTGTTACCATAGTACAAAATGTAGCTAAAAAAATTGATCTTGTTGAAAGCATCACATTCATAAATACTACTTTCCTTGCCCAACTCGAAAGAGTCATATGCCAGTGCTGCCAATACTGAGTAATTGATGTTCTTAAAAGCGGCCATTTAAAGTTCTCAGGTACTTTATAGCCCATGCATCTAGAGCTCCCAATAGCCATGTCACAGTAAGCTGTAAAGTCTAAATAGATATATAGAAAATTTTGAATTAACATAAAAAATGCAACAGAGTTTAATTCAAAATTGGATGAGTTTTGTGCGAATAAATCTATCTGAGTTGTTATAGAAGGTAATAAGTAAGTATCAGCGAGGACTTTTTTTGAAATTCCTAACAATACTCGAGAAAAACCAGCACTAAAATCTATTACGCTATAGTCACTGTTTTTGGCGTTTAAATATTGTTTATATGTTTTTATAGGCCCTGCTGCTAATGTAGAAGGGAATAACATATACGCAAAATAATCTTGTAATGAAAAGCTTTTGAGATTTCCTTTATATGAATCAATGCTTACATCTATAGATTTGATTATAAAATATGAAAAGCCAAGTGGAATCGCTAAAAATATACCACCAGGGTTTAGGAAAATACTGTTTGTGGATGGTATTAATATTTTAACGGTTATAAGTACTATGGTTATTAATAATGAAGTGGTAATGAAAAAATATTTCTTTTTGTTTTTTTTAGTAATTAATGTTTTATTTATAAAGAAATAGCTTAAAAATAAAAATAAAAATATTAAAAAGAAAGATGTTTTAGATAATGAAAATAATATAAATGACGAAACTGCTATAAATAATAAATTTGATTTTCTCTGGCTTAATTTTCTCGTAAATAAACCTAAAATTGAAATTGAAATAAAGAAATAATAAATTATATTTCCAGAGATGTCACTTGCTCTTTTAGCTTTATAAACTTTTAGTTTGATATCTTTTATGATTGCTCTTTCATCATCTGAATATATTATTAATTCTGTTATTGAATTAGGTGAGACTTTTGTTTTGACCTGAATTTCTTTAAAAGTGTTATCGTCAACTCCAACTCCAGGTTTTTGAAATGTATTTCCTTGTTTAATATAGACTTCACCATTAATGGATGCATGTAAAAATGCGCTCATAGCATACCCATTTGGCAATACTTTTATGCTAATAGAGCTTTCTCTATTTAATGATATAACTTCACTCTCTGTTATATTATTAGATGTCATTATCCCATCGTTAAAATTATTATAGTTTATTGAGTAACTTGGAGTAGTAAGAATTCCTAGTGAGTCAATTACGGTTACAGTTATAATTATAAGAAGTAGATAAATATAGATTTTTGACATTTTAATCATTATTAATACATCTTGAAAGATTGCTTTTAATTAAGTTATTTAATGGGGCTGATAACTTTCTTCTGCCACTTTTAAGTAAGTGCTGTTGATCATAAAAATCCTCTTTTTTCAACCCAAGTTCTTTGCTTCTCCAGTCAATGATTTTTGCTCCGTTCTCTTTGTGGCTTTTTAAGTGCGCACTAAATAAAGGCTCAAAATATCTAGATACTTTTTGTAGAGAAAGGTCTTCAGGTAAAGCTAAAAATATTACTTGACTTCCATTCGATTTAGCATTCTTTATAAATTTGTTCCAATGATTTGCTCCAAATTCTGAATGGTTTTGAAAATCTGAATATCTACTTAGTAAAAAATGTGAGGCGATTTTTTCTTTTTCAGAAGTACTTCTTGCTTCACCAGTATATTTATTATGAAAGGCTTGGAAATATTTTTTGTTATCCTTTACCCTTTTATAAGATCTGATCTTATTTGTTTTTTTTAGAGAATTTATTTTTGCAATGTAATATATTGGCTCTATTGCTGGGAGGTTTTGTGATATTGGAAATTCTTCAATAAATAAATTAAAAGGTATGCTCTTCATTTGTTTTGTATTTAATGTATCACTTGAAATTTCACTTTTTGGTAAAATATATCTAAAGTAATTTGTACCGATAACGACTAAGTCTATTTTGTTTTTTTCTCTGAATTGTGAGTAAATTGTTCTAGAGGCAATATAGCTTTGACTACTTGAACCTGCATTAATAAAGTTTACTTTTCTACCACATAAATTAGTTATTTCTTCACTATAATATTTATTTTGACCGGTTAGTTCCCTAGATGTAGATCCACCTAACAGCAGTACATTGAGTCCTTTGTGATTGAAGTTATTTGTGTTTTTAGATATTTCAAAAGGGCTTCTTTTTTTCGAAATAAACTGCTTTTCAATTTTTTTCTCAATATCATATATATAATACATTGAGAAAGATGCTAAAATTATACTGGTTATTATTAAGAATACATATGCATCTACTTTAGACTTAATCAAGCCCCAACGTAAATCGGTTAAAAAATCAGAATCCAATATATCGAAACGCATTTTCCCCACCTAAAATTATACCAACACTATAGTATTGATATATAGATAATAAAAAAATCATATAAATTAAAGTAGATACTACTATTGCCTTTATTAGACCCATTAATTATGCCTTTTAAACGATAAGTGATCTTTTATTAATTTCTGCTTGTCAAGCTTGCCGTTTTTTAAAGTTGGAAGATTGTTAATAATATATGTAAAAACAGGTATATAAATACTTGGAGATGTTTCTTTAATGCTTTTGATTATTTCTCTTAAAGATGGTGTTTTTCTGTTTATATCTTCCTGTATAAATAAAGCGCAGCATGTCCCCATACTACTGTGCTGCACTGGTAAAACACAATATTCAAACCCACTTAAAACTTTAGATAATACTTTTTCAACTAATATTCTATTTACTTTTAACCCACTAACTTTGAACGTGTCAGTACTTCTACCTTCTAGCCAAATAATACCATCAACTCCTTTTTTAGCTATATCTCCAGTAATAAATTCACCATTATTTTTTTCAAAGGGCATATTTTTCCTATAATAACCTTCGAATAGAAGTGGACTATTAGCAACCACTTCATTTCTAGTATTAATATATGTGCTATTTTCTATTATTTCTTTTCCTGCAGCACCTGGTGACATTTTAATGTCTTCTGTACTCATATAACACAGGCGTCCAGATAATTCAGTTAATCCATAGAATGAGCATATATCTAAATCAGGATGTCGTTTATTTATTAAGTTAATATTTTCTTTTGTTAAAAAATCACCTGAGCTTATGAAAAGACTTTTACTTTTTATGCTGGTTAAAAAATTAGAAAGGTTGGTTAATTGAAGTGGAGCACCACCGAATCCTACTATATTTTGGGAAAAAAGGTCTGATATATATTTTTTCTGATAACCTTTTAAATGTACTAAAGGGATTCTTGCTTCCCATGCCATAAACAAATGTGATATTGCAGACATTAAAGACAAGTCTGTATCAATGCACCACTTTTCTAGGTTGTAATCTTTGAATCGTATTTTCTCAGAGGCAAGTTTTGCATTATTTATAACATTTTCTATTTTTAAGGATACGCCTTTAGGTGAGCCTGTTGACCCACTAGTTGTTATAATGAAATTGCCATCATTTTCAATATATGCTGTTGATTCATAGAGTTTTGATAGACTGTAATCTTCGTTATTATCAATGTATAAATAACCGCTTGCAGATACTAATTTATATAAATCATTTATATCACTGTCTCCATTCCAGCAACAAAATTTCATTTTACATTCATAAAGTGAAAATAAACTAGCAATAAAAATAAATGGATTTTCAGATGATACAAGAATTGTTTCCTGTGCTTGAAACATACTTTTTAAAGATTTAGATATCTCATTAGATTTTTCATATATATCACCAAATGTATAATTTCCATTAGATGTTTCAAGTGCAACTATTTCTTTATTTCTATCTGAAAAATAAATCATCTCTATAACTTATCTATAGCATTTTTTAGTGTTATTGGAGTTTCAAAGTCGTCAAATGAAAAGTCCATTGGACCTATTTTTACATTAAATTGACTTTCAAGCTCTGAAATTATCTGAATTACATTAATAGAGTCGATAACCTCATTCTCAAGTAGCTTTGTTTCTGGGGTTATTTCAATACCTTCCTGTGAGTATATTGTAATAATAGAGATTGTTTGTTGTAAGCTGATTTTTTCCACTTTCAGTCCTCGGTAATATTTAGTCTATTATTTTGTTTTTCTAATCTCGTAGCTTTTGCTTTTTCTATTGATTTTGTTAATCTTCCTGACTTCATATCAGCATGATTTTTTTGTTTGCTAATTACATACCCAACTGGTTGGTATTGGTTTTCTCGATCTACTTCTAGTTTTATTCTGGCTTTTGCAATTTTTGATGCTGTTTGCATGAAGTCTAACGAGTGTTTATATACTGGCTCTTCGTTTATATATTCGTTGTTATATATCATTCCGATTAAGGGATGACTTATGATAGTTTGGTGCCTTACCATAGATGTCATTATTCTTGTATGTATGTTTTGCCTTGCTGATAATTCACTAATTACAAAAGGTGCAACTAATAAGTCACTGTATAAATAATTATCTCTTCTTATATATCGTGTTCGTTCCATGTATTGTTGATAGACTGAGTTTACTTCTGCTCTATTCTCAGGGTTATACGCACATATGAGTAATGCATCGGCATCTGTTATTTCTTCATGGTTTGTTGAAAAGAAATCATCCTTACGAGTTATTATACACCGATATTCCTCCGATTTGCCTACATCGATTGGGCAAATATCACAGCCTATACAACGCACTACCTTTTCAGATAATACATCCCATAATGTAATTTCAGCATTAGGGAAGTTTGTAGAAACCTTTTTAATCCATTTATTGAAATATTCTAAGCCTTTTCTATCATTACTATCTTGAAGCAAAATTAAGTGCACTTTTATTTTAGGAGTACTTAGTATATCTCTTGAGCATTCTTCAAGTTTTGCAACGTTAGATATTCTGTATCCTGTGCTTATGCAAGTATCTACACCGTAATTATCTTGTGTTAACTTTCCTATATCTCCAGCAACTGCGGTTCCTCCATACTGCGAAGTTGTTCTGCTGTCGTTACCTACTGATAGCATTCCCATATTTGCCATATCAAGCATCTGATAAATAAGTGTTGTTTCTTGACCTCCGTTTCTTTTTGCTCCAACTGATATCCCTGCGTACACTTTTCCTTTCAAATGGTTTAGTATTTCTTGATCTTTATAACAGTAATCAATAAAAGATTGAGTTAAAGATCCCCTGTCACCGAAATAAACTGGCCCTGAAATTAATAGTCCATCACATTTTAGGATTTTTTGCTTTAGCTCTATTTCATGTTTTACCTTGCCTAAGGGGGGGAAATGTCTAGCTAAAGATAAGTAGTCAATATCGCAACCATCTTGTACAGCAGCCCATAGTCCACATGCTAGAGCAGACTCAGAATTTGATAGCCCCTGATCTTTTGCCATCCCTCGGAGTTTTTCATAAGTTTTTAGGTACGACCCTTCCTCACCTTCGCTCGCTTTTAGGAATGAGTCTACTAAGTCTTTACCTTGTTCTTCTATGTAATGAATTAATTCTTCTTTAGTTGAAATCTTTTTGATGTCGTCACATAGCGAGTTACTAGATGTAACTCTAGCATTTCGTAGACTTCCTGATAATCCTAATATTCTTGCCATCTTTAAGTTCCAAGTAATGATTTTAGCTGACTATATATAAGAGGTGCTACCCATGCAAATGTTTGCTCATTAACTATGATCTAACAACTAGTCCTAATTAGTTTAATGGTTTAATTAACAAAGCCGCTTGGTCAGCGGCTTTGTTTGTGTTTAGAGCGTTTCAACGAGGGGCTAAATTTCTGGCATTTCACCTAATTGAAGTGTGCTTAGGGTACGGTTTCTTACCTGTTTGAGCAACTCTTTATCATTGATAAGAGACTCACCGTATGAGGGTACCATCAACTTCATCTTGGCCTGCCATTCAGGGCTATTCATCTTCTCTTTAAAGCAACGTTCTAAAATACCTATCATGGTATTTACTGTGGTTGATGCACCAGGTGAGGCGCCTAAAAGGGCTGCTAAACTTCCATCTTTTGAGGCTATCGCTTCTGTACCAAACTCTAATTTACCGCCGCCAGTTTCTTTATCTTGCTTAATTATTTGAACTCTCTGACCAGCATATGCCAAAGTCCAGTCTTCATCTTTTGCATTAGGATAAAATGAGCGGAGAGCATCAACACGGTCTGCTTGCGTTTGTCTTACTTCACTAACAAGGTAGCGAGTTAGATCCATATTGTTCTTACCAACAGAAAGCATTTGCTTAAGGTTATTTAGCTTGATGCTTTTAGGAAGGTCTAGGAATGAGCCGTTTTTGAGAAATTTAGTGGTAAAACCTGCGAAAGGTCCAAACAAGATGGCTTTTTTACCATCAATAATGCGAGTGTCTAAATGGGGCACTGACATAGGCGGCGCACCTATCGGTGCTGCACCGTAAACTTTCGCATAATGCTGCTCGACGATTTCAGGCTTCTCACAGACTAGCCATTGGCCGCTGACAGGAAAGCCGCCATATCCTTTACTTTCTTCTATCCCTGACATTTGCAATAAAGGTAGTGCACCACCACCAGCCCCTAAGAATACAAAACGGCTGTTTATGGTTTGCTTTTCCCCTTTACTTTCAACTGTAACGTCCCAGCTAGCATCATCTTGCTGTTCAAAGCCGGTAACACTAGTACTAAGCAATATATCGACACCGCCTGCGCTCTCTAAGTATTTACTCATATTGCGCGCAAGCGCACCAAAGTTAACATCAGAGCCATGCTTTATACGGGTTGCTGCACAAGCTTCATTGATGTCTCTGTCTTTCATTATCAACGGCATCCACTGAGCTAATACCTCAGGGTCTTCGGAGTATTCCATACCCGCAAATAAGTGATGTTCTTTTAGTGCTGCAAAGCGATTACGCAAAAACTTAACATTATCATCACCCCAAACTAGGCTCTGATGGGGAACAGAATTGATAAAGTTTTTAGGGGCAGGTAAGAGGTTTTGTTCAACTAAATAAGACCAAAACTGTAAGCTGATTTCAAAAGCGGCATTAATCTCTAATGCTTTGTTTGTGCTTACGCTACCGTCGCTATTCTCAGGGGTGTAATTAAGTTCGCAATAAGCCGCATGACCTGTGCCTGCATTATTCCAACCATCCGTACTTTCTTGTGCCACGCTTTCTAGACGTTCAACAAGTGTGATTTTTAATGAAGGGTCAAGCTGTTTTAGCAGCGTGCCTAGGGTTGTGCTCATTGCACCAGCCCCAACTAGGAGTACATCTACAGATTTCTGGGTCATTGCAGTATCGCCGTTTCATCGCCAATTTTGATGGATTGAAAGCTTGCTTTAATATCTATTTTGTACGTTTTAGTACTTATTTTTATGAGTAAAAATGGATTATTTTACTTAAAGCTGCTTCTCTTAACAGAATAAAAAACACAAACTAAGGTGCTAGCAAATGTAATCTTCTGTTGTGTGGATTGATTAAATTATACGGATTTTATGATCAATGTCTTGTTAGACATGGGTATGATATGTATTTATCTCTGTTATATTTATTATTAGTCGGTACATTTCAACAATACCTAGAAGATCTCGGCTTTTTGAGGAAATAAAGGGTATTTTAATAACAAATTCCGGCTTTAAAATTTCAAAATTAATCTTTCTAAAATAAATGTTTCTAGTTTTTGAATTAACCTAAAGGCTTAATAATGAAGAATGTGCCCATTAGTCAGGTAATGAAAAAAAGCCCGGTATGTGTAGAAATGGATACTCGCTTAGAAGAGGTTAGGCGTTTATTAGAAGAGCATGGTTTCCATCATCTGCCAGTATTAGATGGTGATGAGCTGGTTGGTATTATTTCTGATCGGGATATTTTGCGCTTGGTGAGTCCCTTTTTGGATACAGCAGGTGAAATGGAACGAGACCTTGAAGTACTCAATAAAGCGGCGCATCAAGTAATGACTCGACAACCCATTTGCGTGTCTCTTGATGACTCATTGAATACAGTGATAGATTGGATGACGAAAGTCAGTATATCTTGTATACCCGTACTGGATAATGGTCAATTGGTTGGGATAATTACTTGGCGTGATCTAGTCAGCCTTTTGACATTTGAAGATTAACACAGGTGACAATTCTCCTTATCACCTGCGAAACCTGAATTAAGCTCATTCCTTAATGGGTGTTTGCGTGCTCACCTAGAATGTCTGCCAAATCACTTTGTGTAAATTGGTAATGCTCAGCACAGAACTGGCAATCAATACTGATTTCACCTTGTTCAAGAAGTATCTCTTTTATCTCTTCAGCACCAATAGACATTAATGCTTCTAATGTTCTTTGACGAGAGCATGAGCAATTAAATTGCATGGCTTTGGCATCATAAAAACGTAGTTCTTCTTCATGATATAAACGATGTAAAAGTTCGAGTGTATCGAGTTTCAATAGCTCTTCGTTTTTAACCGTTGAGGCTAGATGTACAAACCTTTCCCATGCATCTTCGTCATCTTCTTTTGCTTGCTCAGCAGGTAATCGCTGTAAAAATAAACCGGCACAACTTGAACCGTCAGCCGCCAGCCAAACACGGCTAGGCAATTGTTCAGACTGCATAAAATACTGCTCTAAGCATTCTGCCAAAGAGTTACCTACAAGTTCTACAACACCTTGATAACGACGACCATTAGTTGGTGTTATTGTAATCACTAAATAACCCCCAGCTAAGGTCTCTTTAAGAGAGATTTGTTCGTTAAATTCAGCGCCTTCTTGCCATTGTGCAATTCCGCGAAGGTTTTGATGTTCATCACATTCCACCATGATGGCAGAAAGGTCGCCTTCTCCTTTGGCTTGTAGAGAAAGAATGCCATCAATCTTGATAATATCGCGTAATAGGGCAATTGCTGCTACAAATTCACCCAATAGATTTTCCAGTGGCGCAGGGTAGTTTTTGCGTTGAATTATCTCTTGATAAGCTTGGTTTAAAATCACTCGCTCACCACGAACATTGGTATTATCAAAAGAGAACCTTTGGATCTCATTGAGTTGATTTGCCGTGTTTATATCGTTCACTTTTCGTTTACCTTAGCCTGAACAAAGTCGTATCAAGACATTTGCCACTTAATGATTAAATTTATCCACTATTTTACGCTGGCAATGAATAATCATCCACTCACTAAATTCGTTTATCAGTGCTGGTGGCGTGTTTTTTTCATTTATGGGAGAGAAGGCGTGCCAGCAGGTATCAAGGTTCTGTGTGAGTAAGTTGTTAAATTCTATCGGTAGTGAAGTATCTATTTGCTCACTCGTTTTGCGTTTAAGGCTAAATAAAATGGCTTGCGCTCTTTGTTCGGCCTTAAGCTCACAGGCTTTTAATTGCTTATATAGGGGGTCTTGTTTAGAATTTTCGCCGACTTGTATTCTGGCTTCTCTAATAGATGGAATAACTTGAGTTAACCAGTTTTGCAGTTGGCTATTTTGTTTTATCCGTAGAGGCTCTAAAATGCAGCCTTTTGTACTTAGCCAGATACTATAAAGCAGCAGATTGACCTGCATATTATGTTTGTCTTGCAGCGTTAAACAATATTCAGTGACTTCAGGTTTTGCATATAAGGACAAAGAGAATTGCCAAAAAGGGTTTTCTAATGGGCAATCTTCCTGATTATCAGTGACTTGATCTGTCATGTTAGCCTTTGAGTCTTGATGATATGAGCGCATAAAAGCACCTTACTAGTCACGCTAAACTAGCGTGTACTTACCCTTATAAAATGTGACGACCCACTTAGGTCACAGCAATACATAGATCAGAGAATTATTAAAGCATGATCCAGTTTACCCAAGTAAGTTTACAGCGTGGTCGCCAGTTTTTACTAGAAATGGCTGATTTGACCATATATGAAGGCCAAAAAGTAGGTTTGATCGGCGCTAATGGCGCTGGTAAATCATCACTTTTTGCCATGCTGCGAGGAGACTTGCATGCTGATACGGGGGAGATTGCTTTTCCTCAACAAAGGCGCATTGCCTTTATGGCACAGGAAGTGACTGATACTGATCGTAGTGCGCTTGATTACTGCTTAGATGGTGACGAGTGGCTCAGAGAAATAGAAGCTAAGATAGCAAAAGCCGAGCAAGATAACGATGCGAGTGCCCATGCCCACTGGTTAGGGGAGTTTGAAACGGCTCATGGTTATAGTTCCCGTTCGAGAGCTGAGACTTTATTGCAAGGCCTTGGGTTTAAAATGGCCGACATGGCGAAACCAGTGACTGACTTTTCCGGTGGTTGGCGTATTCGTTTGAACCTTGCCAAAGCCCTTATGTGTCCTTCTGATGTGTTATTGCTTGATGAGCCGACTAACCACTTGGATCTCGATGCTGTGATGTGGTTAGAGTCTTGGTTACGCCAATACCCTGGTACTCTCATTCTTATCTCCCACGACAGAGATTTCTTAGATGCCATTACTACCCACATTATTCATCTCTATCAGAAAAAACTGACGGTTTATAAAGGAAACTACTCAGATTATGAGCGCCAGCGTGCTGCTCATCTTGCGCAACAACAAGCAAACTATGAGCGTCAACAAACCCGCAAAGCGCACTTACAAACCTATGTTGATCGATTCAGATATAAAGCGACAAAAGCAAAGCAGGCGCAAAGTCGCTTGAAGATGCTAGAGAAAATGGGTGATATCGCCCCCGCTCATATTGATTCACAATTTCAGTTCAGTATTCCCGTTGCGGACAAAACGTCTGCCCAGCTGGTTAATTTGGTTGAAGCTGATTTGGGTTATCAACTGGAAGGCGGCGAGCCTCTTTCTCAATTACCTATGACTAATTTTAATTTGCGTGACGAACAGCGAATAGGACTTTTAGGGCCTAATGGTGCAGGTAAATCAACATTAATTAAATCCTTGGTGGGTGAATTAGCCTTATTGAGTGGTGAACGTGTTTGTGGTGAAAACTTAAAAATAGGTTACTTTTCTCAACACCAGCTTAGTGCTTTAGATTTACAAGCAACCCCGGTACTCCATATACAAAGGTTAACCCCAACCGCATTAGAAAGTGATGTTCGCCGCTACTTGGGCGGCTTTGGTTTTATTGGCGATGATGCTTTACGCACAGTTAAGGATTTTTCAGGTGGTGAAAAAGCTCGCTTGGCCCTATCTCTTATCGCATGGACAAAACCTAACCTTTTGATTCTTGATGAGCCGACTAACCATTTAGACTTAGAAATGCGCCAAGCATTGACAGAAGCCCTGCAGGAATTTCCAGGTTCTATATTATTGGTGTCTCACGATCGTCACTTGCTTAACAGTACCGTAGATGAATTTTATTTGGTGGCTGACAACCAAATCTCTGAATTCGATGGTGATCTGGTGGCATATTATGATTGGTTGCAAAAACGCCAGTTAGCAGGGCGTCAGCAGGATAAGGCGAATGCCAACATCAATGTAGAAAAAGTAGATAAAAAAGAAGAGCGTCGCAAAGCTGCGGAGTTAAGGCAACAGCTAAGGCCATTACGTAAGCTGGTGGAAAAACACGAAAAAGCAGTGCACAAAGCGCAAGAAAAACTTGATGAAATCAGTGAGAAAATGGCTGATGCTGATTTGTATGATGTGACCAATAAAGACAAATTACAGGCCTTGTTAACTGATGAGGCAAAATGGAAAAAAGAATTAGATGAAAATGAAGAAGCTTGGTTCGAGGCGCAAGAAAGTCTAGAAGAAGCGGAATCTTCAATTGAATAAAGAGTTAAATTTAGACGCTTGTTTAGGAGCAATCAGATGACATTCCCATTAGTACGTATGCGTAGAATGCGTAAAGACAGTTTTTCACGTCGTTTAATGCAAGAGAACCAGATTACGAGCAATGACCTTATCTACCCTATGTTTGTGATTGAAGGAGAGAATGAGCGTGAAACTGTGCCTTCTATGCCTGGGGTTGAGCGAGTATCGATTGATCAATTATTAATTGAGGCAGCTGAGCTCGTTGAGTTAGGGATTCCTGCTATTGCTTTGTTTCCTGTTGTGCCTGCAGAGAAAAAATCATTAGATGCTGAAGAAGCTTATGCAGAGGATGGTTTAGCTCAAAGAGCTGTACGTGCGCTTAAAGCCGCTTTTCCTGATTTAGGTGTCATTACGGATGTCGCTCTAGACCCATTTACCACACATGGTCAAGACGGCATTATTGATGAAACAGGTTATGTGTTAAATGATATTACGACTGATATTTTAGTACAGCAGGCTTTATCTCATGCCAAAGCGGGTGCTGATGTTGTTGCGCCGTCAGATATGATGGATGGCCGTATTGGGGCGATTCGTGAAGCATTAGAAGCGAATGGTTTTATTAATACTCGCATCATGGCGTATTCAGCAAAATACGCGTCTGCTTATTATGGACCGTTTCGAGATGCCGTTGGCTCTAGTGGTAACTTGGGGAAAAGTAATAAATTTAACTACCAAATGGACCCAGCCAATTCAGATGAAGCCATTCGCGAAGTGCGCCTTGATATTGAAGAGGGTGCGGATATGGTAATGGTGAAACCTGGCATGCCTTATTTAGACATAGTTCGTCGAGTGAAATCAGAGTTTGGTGTGCCAACGTTTGCCTATCAAGTCAGTGGTGAATATGCCATGCAAATGGCTGCGTTTGCCAATGGTTGGCTAGACAAAGACAGTGTCATGATGGAATCTTTACTATCCTTTAAACGTGCAGGAGCAGATGGTATTTTGACCTATTTTGCTAAAGACGTGGCTCGATTATTGAAGGGGTAATCAAAAAGTCATCTTAATTTGCGACCATGGGTGTGAAACTGCTCAAGCTAGAATAATTTAGCAATAAAAATGTGAGTTAGTACAAGGATGTACGTTAACTTCATAAAATTGTGTTATACAAGTAAGAGTAGTTTTTTAAAAAGCACTTTTTGATATAGAAAAAGCGCTAAGTGATTGCACCTTTGTTTAATTGGGGTAGTAAGACTCATGGTTGACCTAGCAGGAAATATTGCACCAGAAACAACGACAATACTAGAAAATAAGCTGGTGGATAAAAGCGTGACTGAGAAGAAAGTAGCAGATAAAAAAGTCCCTGAAAAAAAGACATTAGATAAAAAAGAAACGGTTGAGAAAAAAGAGGCGCCTGCTTCTGATGTGGTAGAAGTAAATGAACCGGCATTGGAAACCATCCCAGAGCAACCTCAAGATCAGAAAAAGGTTGCGATTGAAAAACGTAAACCCGAAGAGATAGATTTAAATGATTCGGAATTATATTTTAACCGAGAATTAAGTAATCTGGCGTTTCATGCTCGTGTGCTTGAACAGGCGATGGATGAAAACCATCCTGTTTTAAATCGCCTCATGTTTTTATGTATCTTTAGTAGCAACATGGATGAGTTCTTCGAAATTCGTGTAGCAGGGCTTAAGAGCCAATTAGAGTTTAGTCGTGAACAAACCGGTCCTGATGGTTTGTACCCTAAAGAAGTGTTGCGCCAAATTAGTGATCAAGCGCATAAACTTGTTCGTCGTCAGTATCGCATTCTAAATGACATTATTTTTCCCAAGTTATCTGAACATAATGTGCACTTTATTCGTCGTAGTTTGTGGACAGAAGAACAAGCTGTTTGGGTTAAAAAGTACTTTCGTGAAAATGTACTGCCCATCATTAGTCCAATTGGATTAGATCCTGCTCACCCATTTCCTCGTCTTGCTAATAAAACCTTTAACTTTGTGGTTGAGCTTGAAGGGCGTGATGCCTTTGGTCGTGAAAATGGCTTAGCTATCGTGCCGGCACCAAGTTCCTTGCCACGTTTGGTTAAAATGCCTGCTGAAGTGAGTGAAGATGGCGATAACCTTGTTTTTCTTTCTTCTATTATTCATGCCCATGCGGATCAGCTTTTCCCTGGGATGACGGTTAAAGGCAGTTATCAGTTCCGATTAACGCGAAATGCCGATTTGGAAGTAGATTCTGATGACATAGGCTTAGATTTAGCGGGTGCTTTAAGAACAGAATTACAGTCTCGTCATTATGGTAGTTCGGTACGTTTAGAAGTTGCCGAAAACTGCCCAAGTAATGTTATTAGCTCCTTGTTGGACCAGTTTGACCTAGATGAAAATGACCTTTACTTGATCGACGGTCCGGTTAACCTAAGTCGATTACTCGCTGTGCTCGATCTAGTTGATCGTCCGGATCTTTTGTATTCTCCATTCTCGCCTGGTTTGCCCCGAAGACTGTCTAACTCAAAAGGGGATGATATCTTCGATGCGATTAAGCAAAAAGACTATCTTTTAATGCACCCTTTTGAGTCTTTCTCACCGGTAATAGATTTCCTTAGTAATGCGGCGAAAGACCCTAATGTTGTGGCGATACGTCAAACACTTTACCGGACAGGTGCACGATCTCCGATTGCTAATGCTTTGGTTGATGCGGCGAGAAACGGTAAAGAAGTGACGGTTGTTATCGAGTTAAGAGCCCGTTTTGATGAAGCTGAAAACTTAGCATTAGCTAGTCGTTTGCAAGATGCCGGGGCGATTGTTGTTTATGGTGTTGTGCGTCATAAAACCCATGCCAAAATGATGCTGATTGTGCGTCGTGAAGGCAGTGTGCTTAGGCGCTATGTTCACTTAGGTACTGGTAACTATCATGCCGGTAATGCTCGACTTTATACTGACTACAGCTTGCTGACCTGTGACAGCGATATCGGTGAAGATATCCATAAGGTATTCCAGCAGTTAACAGGCATGAGTAAAGAGCTTAAAGTGAAGAAGATTCTTCATGCGCCTTTCACCTTGCGTGATCGCTTGTTAGATATGATTGCTAAAGAGGCGGAAAGTGCCAGAAATGGCAATCCGTCTCGGATTATAATTAAGGTCAATTCATTGACTGAGCAAAGGTTGGTACAGGCGCTTTATAAAGCCTCTCAGGCAGGGGTTAAAATCGACCTAATTGTGCGCGGCATTTGTACATTAAGACCTGGTATCAAGGGTGTGTCTTCTAATATTCGAGTTCGCTCTATTATTGGTCGCTTCCTAGAGCACACTCGGGTTTATTATTTTTATAATAATCGTACGCCTTTGGTGTACTTATCCAGTGCTGACGGTATGGACAGAAACCTCAATAATCGAATTGAAGTTGCCTTTCCTATTCAAGATCCAAAATTGGCGAGACGAGTTAAAAAAGAATTGGAAACCTATATCACAGATAATACGCAAAGTTGGGTATTGCAAAATGATGGATCATACCAGCTCAATAAACCTCGTAAGGGAGAGTACAGAAGTGCCCAACGTACCTTGTTAAGTAATTTAGCTGACTAGTTTGATTATTTAATTATAGAAATGAAAAAGGCCGAGAATCATTCTCGGCCTTTTTGTATCTAGCTTTTTATTAAGGAACCTGCGAATAAGTTCTCCCGCCTCAGCGTGTGAATAAAAGCGCCTAGATTTATGGCGAGGAGTGCAACTTAATAGTTTTTCTATTGATAAGGTTCTCAACAAAAATCTAGGTCTTTTAGACCACGCCCTTCGGGTCTTTCAGAAAAAGTAACACCCAGTGTTGTCACTTCTCGAAAGGTACCTACATTACTTCAAAGTAACGCCTTGTGTGACACTTTTTCTGAAAAGATTGAGAATAGGTGACTTATTCGCAGGTTCCTTAGCTAAAGGTGAGAGTGAAGTTTTTGGCTAATAGGTAATCGGCTTCGAGCTGTAAGTTTGCGAATGTTAATGGGCGGGCCTCAAGCCAGCCGGGTAAAAACTCAATATGTAGCGTGTTGTCTTTTGCCTTCATGGAAAAGATGGGCATATCACCTTCTTTTCTATCATGGTGAAGGTTTATGGCAAAGCGCAGTAAGATGGCCAACCTATCTAACTCTGTTTGGTCCTGTCGGGTAAAGCGATAATTTAAGGATTGAGTAAATTTTCGGCGATGGCGCAAGATCAGATTAGCGAGTGCTTGTTGTTCCTGCTGGGAGAAACCAGGTAAATCAGATTCACTGATAATATAAGCACCGTGCTTATGATAACGGCTGTGAGATATTCCCATTCCGACTTCATGTAATAAGCTTGACCAACGTAAGAAACTCTCGCTTGAAATCTTGTCGATCTGCCAATCCTCTTTGACTTGAGCTAAGGCAGAAAGCCCGGTATGAGCGACTAGTTTTGCCTGCTCTTTATCTATATGGTACTGATTCAAAAGGTATTGAACGGTTGTTTCTCGAATGTCTCTGTCTGCATAGCGGCCCATTATGTCAAAGAGCACACCTTCTCTTAAGGCACCGACGGACAAGTCCATACTTTCAATTTGGAAACACTCAAATACTGCCGTTAAGATAGCAAGGCCAGG
The DNA here is from genome assembly GCF_000153025.1 of Marinomonas sp. MED121. Classification (GTDB taxonomy): domain Bacteria; phylum Pseudomonadota; class Gammaproteobacteria; order Pseudomonadales; family Marinomonadaceae; genus Marinomonas. Next base: position 222,629 of record NZ_CH672431.1, on the reverse strand, counting down.
AGCAAAGGTTGATTTTCGTTCAGGCTTTAATCCATCTAAATTGATGTTGTCTGAGTGGCCCGCTTGAAAGAGTGCTTTTTGAATACTCTTGATGCCTTTAAGGCTAATGCCTTTTTTGCCCCAATTGTTTTCTTTGATGATGTGATAAGCCGCTTTAATTGTGCCAGAAGACCCAATGGCGAGATCCCAATCTTCTTCTAAGTAATCATCTTGGATGCTTAGCATTTCAAGGCGAGCTGCCGTGACCGCTTTTTGAAAGTTTGATTTGGTTATGGTGCCATCTTTAAAGAAGCGTTGGCGAAAACCAACACAACCCATGTGAAGGCTTTCGGTGAGAATCGGTTTTTGTTGGCTACCGATAATGAACTCGGTACTACCACCGCCGATATCAACAACTAAGCGTTTCTTCTCTCCATGATCCATGGTATTGGAAACACCCACATAAATCAGACGGGCTTCTTCTCGTCCTGCGATAACTTCTACCGGATGGGGGATGATGTCCATGGCTTTGCCAATAAAATCGTAACGATTTTTAGCTACCCTAAGGGCGTTTGTGCCAACAATACGAACTGAACCAAGTGGCATATTTTCGATGACTTGGGCAAAGCGAGTAAGACAAGCTAAGCCCCTTTCTTGAGACTCATCATCTAGCACATTTTTATTCAGGCCTGCAGCCAGTTGTACTTTTTCTCCGTATTCACCTGTTACCCTAAGTTGACCATGTGTGACTTGGGCAATAACCATATGAAAGCTGTTTGAGCCGAGGTCGATGGCGGCTATTTTTTCGAAAGGAAGGTCATGGGCAGGTTGCTGGAAAAGTGACTGCATGCAAAAACGCCTTTATGTGCTTAATTATATGGGGGCAGATTATCTCAGATGAGACTATATGTCATGATTTTGCGTAATTATCCCTATTGTTTTGCTGAATTTAAATGATATTGAGGGATTTTTTTAGCGGTAAAAGTGTTAATTAGCAGCCCTAATAAGCTTAAAATGTAAAATTTGTTAAAAATTGACCAAAAAAATGATTTTTCCATTTTTTTTCTATAGACCTTAACAATAACACCAACTATAGTAGGTGTGTTCTTGATCATTCAATGCATGTTTTTTCCTTTTTATTGCGTTTAAGCAATGGGTTATAAGCTTTGAGAACAAGAGTTCCAATCAAATCGTTACGCGCTATTTTTCAACATTTGTTTCAGAAATTGTGTCTCGGTCAAATTATTATTAACAAGCTTCCTGATTAAGATTAAATATGTATATACCAGCGTATTGTCAAATTAGAGTAGTCCTGTCCATTTTCCTCAATTAGAAATCGTAAAAATCCGTTTATGAACCTTACCGAATTAAAACAGAAATCAGTACAAGAACTTTTAAATATCGCAGCAGAAATGGGTATAGATAACCTGTCTCGCTCCCGTAAACAAGATGTTATTTTTGCTATCTTAAAGCGCCATGCTAAAAGTGGTGAAGACATTTACGGTGACGGTATCTTGGAAATCTTGCAAGATGGCTTTGGCTTCTTGCGTTCACCTGACAGCTCTTATCTTGCTGGTCCTGATGATATTTATGTATCACCTAGCCAAATACGTCGCTTTAATCTGCGTACGGGTGACACAATTGCCGGTAAGATTCGACCACCTAAAGACGGTGAGCGTTATTTTGCCCTATTAAAAGTTAATGAAATTAACTTTGATAAGCCAGATAGCGTACGTAATAAAATTCTGTTTGAAAACCTAACGCCTTTATTTGCAGATCAACGTTTGGTAATGGAAGCGGGTAATGGTTCGACTGAAGATGTGACGTCTAGAATCATTGACTTAGTTGCTCCTATGGGTAAAGGCCAGCGTGCCTTGGTGGTATCTCCACCAAAAGCGGGTAAGACTTTCATGTTGCAGAACATTGCCAACGCCATTACCCGTAACAACCCAGAAACAGACTTAATTGTACTTCTAATTGACGAACGTCCTGAGGAAGTAACAGAGATGACCCGTACCGTTCGCGGCGAAGTGGTTGCCTCTACATTTGATGAGCCGCCAAGTCGTCACGTACAAGTGGCTGAAATGGTAATAGAGAAGGCGAAGCGTTTGGTAGAACACAAACGTGACGTCGTTATCCTCTTAGACTCTATTACGCGTCTAGCACGTGCTTACAACACGGTTATTCCTTCCTCTGGTAAGGTACTAACAGGTGGTGTTGATGCTAATGCGCTTGAGCGTCCAAAGCGTTTCTTTGGTGCTGCACGTAATATTGAAGAAGGCGGCAGCTTAACCATTATTGCCACTGCTTTGGTTGATACTGGCTCGAAAATGGATGAAGTTATCTTTGAGGAATTCAAAGGAACAGGTAACTGTGAACTTCACCTAGACCGTAAGATTGCAGAAAAACGTACTTTCCCTGCGATCAATATTCGCCGTTCTGGTACTCGTCGTGAAGACTTATTGACGTCTGAAGATGAACTACAACGTATGTGGATTCTACGTAAGCTTCTTAATCCAATGGAAGATGTTGCAGCGACTGAATTCTTGATTGATCGCCTGAAGGTGACCAAAACCAACGATGAGTTCTTCGACGCTATGAAGGGTAAAGGCAAGTAGTCTAAACCCTGATAGAAAAAACCACTTTAAGAGTGGTTTTTTTTGTCTCATTTTTCGTGCTCTACCTTTCACCCTATGCCCATGATATGCCTGAGAGTATCACCATGAAATACAAAGACCTTCGAGATTTTATCTCTGTTCTAGAAGAGCAGGGAGAGTTGATTCGCGTAACTGCTGAAGTCGATCCTTATCTAGAAATGACAGAAATAAGCGACAGAACTTTGCGTAGTGAAGGTCCTGCTCTGTTATTTGAAAATCCTAAAGGCCATGACATGCCTGTATTGGCAAATCTATTTGGTACGCCAAAACGTGTTGCCATGGGTATGGGGAAAGAATCTGTTTCAGCATTGCGTGAAATAGGTGAATTATTAGCATTTTTGAAAGAGCCTGAACCACCAAAAGGTATGAAAGATGCCTGGCAAAAGTTGCCTGTTTTTAAGCAAGTGATGAACATGGGGCCAAAAATAGTTAAGTCTGCCCCTTGTCAGCAAGAAGTGCTTGAAGGTGATCAGGTCGATCTTAATAAAATTCCGATTCAAACTTGCTGGCCAGGTGATGCTGCACCACTGGTAACCTGGCCTCTCGTTATTACCAAAGGGCCTCATAAATCACGCCAAAACTTGGGTATTTATCGCCAGCAGTTGATTGGCAAAAATCGTCTTATCATGCGTTGGTTGTCACATCGTGGTGGTGCACTCGATTTTCGTGAATGGCAGCAAGAGCATCCAGGTGAACCTTTTCCTGTGTCTGTGGTGCTAGGTGCAGATCCAGCGACTATTTTAGGGGCGGTTACACCTGTACCAGACACCTTATCTGAATATGCGTTTGCAGGCTTGTTAAGGGGCAGTAAAACCGAGCTTATCAAATGTATTGGTAATGACTTACAAGTACCTGCCAGTGCAGAAATCGTGTTGGAAGGCTTTATTTATCCAGATGATGAAGCGGTTGAAGGGCCTTTTGGTGACCACACTGGCTATTACAATGAGCAGGATAATTTTCCTGTTTTTACCGTTGAGCGTATTACTCAACGTAAGAATCCTATATATCACAGTACCTATACAGGACGTCCACCGGATGAACCTGCTATTTTAGGTGTCGCATTAAATGAAGTCTTTGTACCTATACTAAGAAAGCAATTCCCAGAAATTGTTGATTTCTACTTGCCACCAGAAGGCTGCTCTTATCGTATGGCAGTGGTGACTATGAAGAAACAATATCCAGGTCATGCAAAACGTGTCATGTTAGGCGTCTGGTCCTTTTTGCGCCAATTCATGTATACCAAGTTTGTGATTGTTTGCGATGATGATGTGAATGCAAGAGACTGGAATGATGTGATTTGGGCGATTACTACACGTATGGACCCAGCAAGGGATACGACTTTAATAGAGAATACGCCTATCGATTATTTGGATTTCGCTTCACCTGTTTCAGGGCTAGGCTCCAAAATGGGAATGGACGCAACCAATAAATGGCCAGGTGAAACCGATAGAGAGTGGGGTGTCCCCATTGAAATGACAAAAGAAGTGAAGAGCAAAGTAGATGATATTTGGTCTTCTTTAGGTATTGATGAGGCGATTTCAGGTAAATCAACAAAGTAAATTTGCCTTATACCTAAACATCACAACACAAGTAAAGAATATAAGCCCAAAAGGGCAGACTCGAGATAACGGAGTAAAAGTGTGAACGAAGTAATTGCAAAGGTGAACAAGGTTGAGTTAATTAACCAAAATGTCTATCAAGTTAGCCTTGATGTCCCTGTTGATAGCTTTATTGCTGGGCAATACTTGATGATACATTTGCCAAGTGGTGAAAGTGTCCCTTATTCCATCGGCAGTGCAGCCCATGAGTTACCAAGTTTGCAGCTCTATATCTTAGTCGCAGATGAAGCCTCTTTAGCCTTTAAAGTGATCTCTTATCTTAAAGATAATGAAAACGTTAATTTAAAAATCCCTGGTGGTGATTGCCACATAGATAATGGCGCTTTAAAAGACTCAGTGGATCAAGTGTTGCTAGTGGCTGGTGGTACGGGGTTTGCGCAAATGAAAAGCATGTACGATGCCCTGACAGAGCAAAAATATCAGGGCAAGGTCTCTTTATATTGGGGCGTGCGTACACCTGAAGATAGCTTTTTAGTCGATTGGATTGAAAGCCAAGATAATATCAGCCTCGTCGCCAATGAAGCAGAGGCGGATTGGCAAGGTACCACTGGCTGGCTGTATGAAAAAATTGTAGCGGATAATCCTGATCTAAGCCGCTCAGTAGCTTTTGTGAGTGGTTCACCTGGTATGGTTTATGGCACCTTAGATAAGTTAGAAGAAGCTGGGCTTGCTCATGATGCGAGTTTTTCTGATGTGTTTGCATATGCACCACGTCCAGAGAAACCACAGCTTTAACCAAGGTTTCTTCTCATATAAAAAAACCGCTTTTAGGTTCTCCCTAAAAGCGGTTTTTTGATTTTGGGTTTAAATACCTGTTCTTCTAGCGCTTCATTAAAGCCCCATGAATAGCGGAATAAGCACTGGAACAAGCAAACTCATAATAAAGCCACTGGCAATGGCGGTGGGGATGATATTTGCGCCATGAAATTTTCCTAACATAGGCAAAGTAAAGTCCATCGCAGTCGCACCTGAGTAGCCGACAGACACATGGTTACTAATACGGCAAAATACTGGGATGAGCAGCAAAGCGAGAATCTCACGGCCAATATCCAGCAAAAAAGCCGTTGTGCCTAATACCGGGTTACCTAATCCAGTGATCAAAATGCCAGATAGGCTATACCAGCCAAAGCCGGATACAACAGCAAGGCCATGGGCGATTGGTAAATCCAAAATCAATGCACCTATTAAACCGCCTAAGAGCGTCATAGTCACAGTGGTAAAGGCAATGATGAGACCTTGTGTATTTAGGAAGAGTTTACGCAATCGATAATTGCCTTGTTTTAACTGTCGGCCAATGAGAAATAGCAGAAGGTAAAGTAGATAAGTCACTATGGTATCCACATGGAATGAGCTATCGGCAGCAAAAATGCCAATCACCAATCCAATTAAGACAAACCCTAATGTTTTAAAGGCATCGGAGAAAACCGCAAAGCTTATTTTCACATCCTCAGCGGTTGCTTGCGTATGTAGTGACTTTTCATCGGGGTTGAAGTGTCGGCCTGTATACCAAAGGGCGGTAATAGACAGCGCTGAAATCGCAGCAAAAAAGATGAGTGCTTGCGCGCCAGCAGTGAGCAGTTTTTCCGCCAGATTGTCTAATGCGCCTATGCTAAAACCTATCATGCCTAAAATTAGGTAAGTTAGCCAAGTCAGGCTTACTTGAATTAACTTCTCAGATAAAATTTTTATGTTTAGCCAATAGCCTACCAGTAGGGCCAAAAGTAGTGGTCCTAGGGTGATTAGTATCGTCATTTTTGCTGTCCGTAATACTGCTTACTGAAAAATTATAAATCAAAATGTCTGTTGATTTTCATTCTATTTCAATAGCTTAGCAAGTCTTAAATCGCATAATGAAAATAGCAGGGCGCAGATTAGAAAGGATCTGCTGCCATTCAAAGCTTAAAGTGCTACATTATGCCGATTTATCTTAAGTTGCCCTATTTTAGGGCAGTTCAGGATGATCATAATAAGCGTGATTTTATAAGGATTCAGTTATGTTAAATCGTTGGCCAGTATTAAAGGAAGTTCTGCATTTATTAATGCCAATGGTGCTAACTTTGACTTTAGAATTATCCATTAGTTTGGTGGATACTTTGATGCTGGGTAACTATAGTCCTTATCATTTAGCTGCAGTGGGTTTGGCTTCTAGCTTGTGGACACCCGTAGGCTGCTTCTTAATGGGGATCACCTTTGGCCTCACCCCTTTGGTTACCCGTCACCTTCATGGACGCCAAATGAGTATGGTTAATATTTATATGTCGCAGACATTAGGTGTGTGCTTAATTATTGGTGTCATTGCCGCCTTGGTAGTGGCTTTTGTGTTGCCTCATTTTGCCGTCATGATGGCAAGTGAAGAGGAAACCCAAAGGGTCAGCGTACAATATTTGCAGATATTATCCCCAGCGATTCCTGTGTTAGCTTTTATTGTGGGATATAAGAATTTATTTGAAGCGGCAGGAAGGCCAAACTTTCCACTGATTGCGGCAGCAATCGGTTTGCTCATGAACGCTGGGCTTAACTATCTGTTTATTTTTGGTCACTTTGGTTTCCCTGAAATGGGGGCGGCAGGTGCGGCACTGGCTTCAACTATTTCTATCTATTCCAGCCTAGCGATCTTTTGTCTATACGATAAGTTTTTTAGTCCTAAAACCCTATTTACTAAGATCAAAACCAAATATCTGTTTCGATTTGGTATCTTGCTCAATGTGGGGCTGCCAGCAGGGCTTGCTTTCTCCTTTGAGATTGGTCTTTTCTCTTCCATGACTTGGCTGATATCAAGTTTTGGTGATCGTGCTATTGGTGCAGGGCAAATTATTATGTCTTATACCTCTATTCTTTTTACACCTATGATGGCAATGAGTGCCGTGACAGCCATTGTGGTGGCAAAATCTTTGTCTAAAGAAGGGGTTGAAGGGGTTCGTAAGCGTATGCGAGTGATCGTCGGTCTAGGTTTAGGTTATGTCTTAATTTGCTTTGTCGTTACTCAAACTTTTAATGAGAGTATTCCCCGTTTCTTTACCGATGATCCAAGGATTATTGCTATGGCAGCAGGCTTATTATTAATTTCGTCTTCATATCAGGTAGTCGACATGCTGCAAACTGTCTTTACAGGTGGTTTACGTGGTTTTAGAGATACTCGCTTTTCTATGATTGCGTTTGCTATCTCTTTATTTGTGCTTTGCCTGCCACTAGGTTACTGGTTAGCGCATTATAGTCCTTGGGCGGCAGAATTGAATGTGAGAGGTTTTTATATCGGCCTAGGGTCAGGTCTTGCGCTCTTGTCTTTCTTGTTAATACTGAGGTTTCGCTTTGTGGTTAACCGTGCATTGAATCGTAAGATAAAATACGAAGAAGCAGGCGTTGTTGCTTAATATCAGGCTAAACAAGAGAGTGTTTAGCCTGATTTGTCTCTTTTTCCCAAAATGCGAGAGCGGCTAAAGAGTAAGCTTAAATGCTTTCGCCTTATCGATAAGCGCATCAATATTCATGTGTTCCTCACAGCTATCTGCAAGCCTATCTATCTCTTTGTTTTTATATTCATCGTAATTAAAGGCTGCGGCCGCATCTAAACCTGCCCATTTTAATAAAGCAGCTAATGCCTCTGGATGATCAAATAGTCCATGTAAGTAGGTACCAATAATGGCATTGTCATCGGCTAAATAACCCTCGTTTTGACCGGATTCGAAAGTACAAAATGCCTGATGTTTTTGGCTAAAAGAGGCAACACCTGCGTGAATTTCATAACCCCTAATACTGGCCATTTCTCCCCAAGTGAGTTTCCCTGTCTGTTGAGTGAGTTGTTTATCTGGGGATAAGTCCGTTTGCATAGGAATCAGGCCAAAACCTTGGCTAGTTGTCGGAGTGTGATTCTCCAATGCAAGCGCATCGTTAAGGTAATTACCTAACATCTGGTAACCACCGCAAATACCTATCACCTTACCGCCGTATCTCAGGTGATGGTTTAAATAAGCCTCAAATCCCTGTTGTTTCAAATAAGCTAAATCTGACTGTACGCTTTTAGACCCAGGTAAAATAATCAGATCAGCAGCAGGAAACGGCTGGTTTTCTTTAACCAGGATGACTTCAACCTCAGGGTGCAAACGCAAAGCGTCCCAATCAGTATGGTTACTGACTCTTGGGTAGATAGGAATGACGACTTTTAATTTAGTTGCATGTTTTTCAACAGGGGTAGAATCAGCGACAGCATCTTCAGATTCTAAATGAAAACCTTTGAGGTAAGGTAAGACTCCTAGTACAGGTTTACCTGTATGTTCTTCGAGCCAATCAAGGCCTGATTGCAACAAACTCACATCGCCACGAAAACGGTTAATGACAAAGCCGATGACTCTGTCTTGTTCGCTTTGACTGAGTAGCGCGAGAGTGCCAACAAGGTGAGCGAAAACGCCGCCTTTATCAATATCAGCGATAATAATCACAGGCGCGTTCACGCTTTCTGCAAAGCCCATATTGGCAATGTCTTTGGCTCTTAAGTTGATTTCTGCAGGGCTGCCAGCGCCTTCAATAATAATGCTGTCATAGGTTTCGCTAAGGCGTTTAAAAGAATCTAGCGCAGCGACTTTCGCTGTTTCCTTATAGTCATGGTAAGAACGGGCATTCATATTGCCTATGGCTTTGCCTTGAATAATGACTTGAGCCCCTATGTCTGTATTTGGCTTAAGCAGAATAGGATTCATATGGATATGAGGTTCAATGCCAGCGGCATAGGCTTGAACTGCCTGTGCACGGCCTATCTCGCCACCGGATGCTGTTACCGCACTGTTTAGGGCCATATTTTGCGGCTTAAATGGCGCAACGGCTAAATCACGTCGTTTAAGTAAGCGACATAGGGCTGTGGCAAGTGTGCTTTTACCTGCATCTGAGGTGGTGCCTTGAATCATTAGGCTAAATGCTGTCATTATTTTTGAATCACTATTAGGGCAATAAGGTGATAGAATTCTATCACTTAAGCTAATTTCTTGATTGAAAAAATCACTTATTCCCATGACCCATTTTAAGTATCACGCCCAGATACTGATTAAGAGCGAATGATGACAGAGACCTTTTTTGCCAGCACTATTATTCTCTTGCTTGCTCTTATCATGGATCGCGTTTTAGGTGAGCCAAAATCTTGGCATCCTCTTATCACTTTTGGCCGCTGGGTTGATCAATGCCAAGCTTGGTGTCAGTTGCCCTTAAGCTGGTCTGCATTTAGCCAAAGATTATTTGGTGTCTTTGCTTGGTTACTCGCTGTGGTGCCTTTATTGCTGCTTTGGGAGTTGCTTGAAAGCCTGCTGCCGACACTGATTCTAAATGCTTTGGCGGTTGTCATTGTTTACTTTAGCATTGGTTGGCAAAGCTTAAGGGAGCATGGACTCGCTATTGCAAATCCCTTATTGAAAGGGGATTTAATACAGGCCCGTATTGCTGTCTCTTATATTGTTAGCCGAGATACTGACTCACTTAATGAAGAACAAGTGGCTAAAGCAGGTATCGAATCTGTTTTGGAGAATGGCAGCGATGCTGTGTTTGCCCCCATATTTTGGTTTTTGATTTTGGGTGTACCAGGTGCAATCTTGTATCGTCTTGCCAATACTTTGGACGCCATGTGGGGTTATAAAACCAATAAATGGCTACATTTTGGTTGGTGCGCAGCAAGAGTGGATGATGTGCTTAATTATCTCCCCGCTAAGCTGGTGGTATTTAGTTATGCCTTGTGTGGCCAATACTCAAATGCAATGCAAGCGGCAAGAGCGCCAGAAGCCAGTTGGAAAAGCCCGAATGCAGGCCCTGTCATGGCCGCAGGCGCAGCTTCTTTAGGGCTAGCCGTTGGCGGCGAGGCGGTTTATTTTGGCAAGACCGAATCGCGCCCGGTTTTAGGCAAAGGAGAGGTGCCTCAGGCAAAAGATCTTGTAAGATCTATAACGCTAGTAGATAAGACCCTTTACCTGTGGTTTTTATCCGTTGCCTTTATTGCGCTTTTTTAATCTTGCTTTCACCCTATAGGTTTTAATTCGACCTCTGGTCAATATAAAGATATGAATAATGAACTAGATCTTAGCCAAGAGAAGCCCAAACACGGTGGTAATCTCTTGGCACTTCGTCGCTCTTTGGGCGTATTACAAGATGTTAAAGAATCTTGGATAGACCTTTCTTCTGCGGTAAATCGACACCCTTGGCCTGTGCCTGAAGTGCCTGTTTTTCTTTGGTATGAATTGCCCGACCTTGATAGCTTAAAACAAGCGGCTGCCGACTATTACGGCGCTAATAATTTTGTACCAATAGCGGGTACACAACAGGCGATTGAAGCCTTACCAAACCTATTGTTTGCATCCGAAATTCGACATAAAACCAAGGTTCTGGTGCCAGAGGTGGGCTATCAAGAGCATGGCTTCGCTTGGTCTAAGTGGCAGTATGCTGTTGATACCTATAAAAACACTCAGGATCTCACGGTAAAAAGTTGGCAAGTATTAGTCTTGATTCAACCCAATAACCCTAGTGCCAATAAATTAACCTTAGCTGAATTACTTAGTCTGATAGAGACGGCACAAGTACGTAAGGCTTATCTCATTATTGATGAGGCTTTTATTGATGGTGTGGTTGGTGCGAGTTTACTTTCTCATTACCAAGATAAAGCATGGCCAGCTTGCCTGATTGTTTTGCGCTCAGTAGGCAAGTTTTTTGGTTTACCTGGCGCCAGAGTGGGTTTTTGCTTTGCAAGCCAGCTAATTTTAAAAGGGTTGGCTTCCGTCACTGGTCCTTGGCCGATTGCGACGCCTGCTACCTGGCTTTTAAGCCAAGCTTTTAAAGATGTTTCTTGGCAAATACAGGCTAGCAGAGATTTAGTGAGCCGTAGTCAGCGCTTTGAAAAAGAGATTAAACCTTTGATTAATCAGTTCTTTATAGCCCTCTCTCAGTCTGTTCGTTGGCAACAAAGTGAGCTTTTTTATACCTTGTTTTGTGATGAAGCTGAGGGGCTGTTTGAGTGGCTACAAGCTTTGTCCATACATGTTCGTTTGGGCGATGCTTGGCTAAGGTTTGCCTTACCTGCAGATACCGAGTTCGATTTAATCAGCAAGCGAGTGCAGCAAGCGTTATTAAATGGGCAAACTCAGGGTGTTGGTCAAGTGGAGGAAGTAGAGTGAAGCATTTAGTGATTGGTGGCGTACGTAGTGGCAAGAGTGCTCATGGACAAGAGCTAGCCCAAACCTTAGCGGATGCAGAGTCAAGAGAGGTTGTATATCTGGCAACAGCCCAAGCGCTGGATAAGGGCATGCTGGATCGCATTGAAAAACACCAAAATAGCCGACCTGAGCACTGGTTGCTAGTGGAAGAGAGTATTGATATTGCCTCAATATTACTGGCACCAGAAAACCAAAATAAGGTGATCTTAATTGAGTGTATGACCCTTTGGCTGACTAACCTTATCTGTTTGGAAGATGATGAGGCCTTTAATCGACATAAATCTGCGTTTATAAGTGCCATAGAGCAAACCCAAGCCAAGCTAGTCTGTATTAGTAGTGAAGTAGGGGCGGGTATCATGCCCATGAATGCGATGGCGAGACGCTTTGGGGATGAAGCTGGCCTACTAAATCAAGAGCTAGCTCGTTTAAGTGAGCAGGTTGAACTTGTCTGCGCGGGCTTGCCTCTAAAGCTCAAATGAGACTTTAAAAGAATACAAATTAACCAATCAATTGGGTAGAATGCGCTCTTCATTTTATTAGGTGAAATGAAAAATTATTCGCCTAAATTGACAACCTTGATTGGTAGGAGCTAAGCATGAACCCGTATTCAAAAGATTACCCAGTGTCTTGGGATGAACTGCATCGTAATGCTAGAGCCTTAGCTTGGCGCTTATTAGAGCAAGGGCCTTGGAAGGGAATCATTGCTATCACTCGAGGTGGCCTGGTACCGGCGGCTATAATTTGTCGCGAATTGGACGTACGTTTAATAGATACCCTTTGTATTGCAAGCTATGACTCATCAGGCAAAGAGGCGAATGAGCAAGGTGAACTAACCATCTTAAAAGGCGTTGAAGGTGATGGTGAAGGTATGCTTTTGATTGATGATCTAGTGGATACTGGGCGTACCGCACAAGTGGTTAGAGAGATGTTACCAAAAGCACACTTTGCCACTATTTTTGCTAAGCCTGCTGGTAAGCCGCTGGTGGATACTTTTGTGACTGAAGTAAGTCAAGATACTTGGATTCGCTTCCCTTGGGATATGGAATATACCTTCTCTACGCCATTAGCGGATAGAAACGGATAAATGAATTTATTATCTTGTTAGAGAAAAGCCCAAAAGCATTTGGGCTTTTTTAGCGAAATAATTAATCAAAACGTATTTATCAATTAAACCCAAGTACCTAAGCTAACTTCTGGTTTAGCCTGACCTTTTTAGTTTTTCCTACTGTCTTTGTAACAGAGCAATAACATTGAAGCGTGTCAGAAAGAAGTCAAATGAACCCGCTTACAGCTAGACTTGCTCCTACTAAGGCGATTAGAATCCCTACTTGGCTATTTATTTTTTGTCATGTTTTTTACCTAGTTTTTGACAATTTAAAGGGTTACCTATGCTACGTACCATCCTAAAATTTACCTTGTTAACTGGGGTTTTAATTGCCCTGCCCGTATCCTCATGGGCCGCGTCTATTGCCAGAGCGCAATTTACCAGTGATGTTATTGAACGTGAGCCGATTGACAGTCTCGGCCCTATCATTCCTGTGCAATATGGTGGCATTCAAAAAGTTTACTTTTACACTGATTTACGTGATATGGCGGGTGATCAGGTGCTTCACCGTTGGACACTTGAAGGTGATGTTATGGCTGAAATTCCTTTCAATATAGGCGGCGATCGCTGGCGTGTTTGGTCTAGTAAAAGACTGTTACCTGGTTTTGATGGTGTTTGGACAGTAGAAATTGTTCAAAATGGTACTGTGATCGGTTCACACTCTTTTAGCTATCTTGATGAATAAACTCAAAACTTCAATTTTCTAAAGAGCCAGAGCGCTTTTAAAACAGGATTTTCATGCCACATATTCGTGTTCGCGGAATGCCTTTTGAAGACTTAGAGCATATCTCTGAGCCTTTAATCAAGGCTCTAACCGATTATCTAAACTTACCTGCCTCACATTTTACCTTAGAATATCAAGCCGTTACTTATCTAGGAGCGGGTGGTGCTAGTCTGGCTTATCCTTTTTTTGAGGTACTTTGGTTTGCCAGAACAGAACAGCAAAAAGCAGATGTAGTGCGAATTATTACCGAGCTGGTTAAGCCAGCTTTGGTGACTGAATCGGATATCTGTGTTTTGTTCAGCACTATGCAATCGGATGATTACTATTACGAAAAAGGCACAACTTCATAAAAGTTGTGCCTTTTGGTGATGTGCGAATTAAAAAAGCGGATTAAGCTTTTTGGAAGTCGTAAACAGACCCTAACTTCATTATCTTGGTTAATTCATCCAAGGCAGTACGTGTCTCGATTAATAGCTGTGGATCAGCAAGATCTGATTCTAATAAACGGTCACGATAATGGCTGTCTACCCAAGTATTTAAACGAGCAAACAAGTCATCATTCATTAAGCAAGACTGGTTAACAGCCGCTCTTTCTGCATCATTCAAAACGACACGAAGGCGCAAGCAAGCTGGGCCGCCACCATTACTCATACTTTGTTTTAGATCATACACTTGTACTTCGTTAATTGGACTTGGTCCCGCTTTTAACGCTTCAAGATAGGCCCAAACATTGGCATTATTTTGGCATTCACCCGGTACTATGATGATCATATCGTCAGTACCACGGCTAATTAACTGGCTGTTGAACAAGTAGGATTTAACACAGTCTTCGACACTGACTTCACTGCTTTTTACTTCAATAAAGTGCAATTTACCCTGATTACCTGCCCACGCTTGCTCAAGATCTTGACGCATTTGAGCACTCGATAGAAAGGCTTCTTCATGATAGAAGTGAACGTTACGGTTACCTACGGCAATCACGTCATTGTGGAACACGCCAGCATCAATAACAGCAGGGTTTTGCTGAGCATAGACAGTATGCGATGCATTTAATCCATGACGACGTACAACCGCTTGAGAGGCTTCTAATGTGTGTCTTGCTGGGAAGCGGCTTGGCTTTAGTGCTGCAGCGTTAAAGGCTTCTTGACCATAGACAAAAAACTCTATGCCTTGGTTGCCGTATTCATCACAAAAACGGGTGTGATTGGCAGCACCTTCATCACCAAAATGATCCATGCTAGGCAAGGCTTTATGATGGGCAAAATGTCTATCACTTGGGAAAGTTGCCTGCAAAATAGCCCCAGTCACTGGGTGCTCGATCGCACGGTGAAACTTATTAACCAAGTTAGCTGGTGAAAAGTGAATTTTACCATCCGCACTATCCGCACTAGGTGATACGGTTGCCGCATTGGCTGTCCACATGCAGGACGCTGAACTCACACCCGCTAGCAGGTGTGGTGCTTCTTTAGCCGCTTGAGCTAAAATTTGCGCATCAGTACCGGTAAACCCAAGGGATTTTAGTGTCGGCATATGAGGGCGTTCATGGGGGGCTAAAACACCTTGAACAAAACCCATATCAGCCAAGGCTTTCATTTTAACTAGGCCCTGTTTGGCTGCTGCTTTTGGATTAGAGGCTTGGGCCTGATTGTTTAAAGAGGCCACATTACCAAACGATAAACCGCCATAGTTGTGTGTTGGCCCCACTAGACCATCAAAATTTGCTTCAATTGCCGACATGCTAATTACCTTTGCTAAATACTTTCTCAGTGTTTATTAACACTTGTTGGTTATCTCTTATTTGTTTGACCCCATTGCCCTTAAAGGGCAATGCCTGGTACCAAGGTTTCTGGTACGGTCAAAGCATCTACTTCAATGCTTGATACAGGATAAGAGCAATAATCCGCCGCATAATAAGCGCTAGATCTGTGGTTACCACTGGCACCTGTACCACCAAAAGGTGCAGTACCCGCAGCACCGGTTGTTTGACGGTTCCAGTTGATAATGCCAGCACGTGAGTGTTGTAAGAACCACTCATACTCAGTCTTATCGTCTGACAAGATACCCGCAGACAGACCAAACTTAGTGGCATTGGCTAGGCTCATTGCTTGATCCATATCGTCATAACGTACAACGGTTAGTAGCGGGCCAAAATACTCTTCATCAGGTAGTTCACCTTTTGCCGCAAGCTCGGTGACATCCAAAATACCAGGAGAGATAAAACCAGTGTTTGCTTCGCCACGCTCTGCTGCTAACAAAGTGTCTGCACCAAGGCCAACCAAACGAGCAAAGGCTGTCGCAATATTGTCAGCGGCTTGAGCGGATACTAATGGTCCCATGAAAGGTTGGTCTTGGGCATCAAAACGATCAATTTTCAAACCTTTAGTGACTTCAATGAGCTTGGCCAGAATCGCTTCACCGTGAGCATTGTTTGGTACTAGAAGGCGACGTGCGCAAGTACAACGCTGGCCTGCAGATAGGAACGCAGACTGAACGATCTCATGAATCACTGCATCTAAATCTTGAGTTTTATCAGACACTAGCAGTGGGTTATTACCACCCATTTCTAGCGCTAGAATCTTACCTGGGTGACCCGCATAAGCTTTATGTAAAATGTGGCCTACTTCTGGGCTACCTGTAAAGAAAAGCCCATCAAGCTCATCATGGTTAGCTAGCGCGATACTGGTTTCTTTCTCCCCTTGAACTAGGTTAAGAACCCCATCAGGCAGGCCAGCTGCTTGCCATAGCTGAATAATCAAATCTGAAACAGCCGGTGTTTGCTCGCTTGGCTTAAGTACTATGGTATTACCTGCAATCAAAGCCGGTACGATATGGCCATTTGGTAGATGCGCAGGGAAGTTATAAGGACCAAATACAGCGACTACACCGTGAGGTCTGTGGCGTAGGTGAGCACTTACATTGGAGCCGCCAATTGCAGGCATGGCGGTTGCTTTTGTGCCAGTACGTTCGTGGTAAGACTTCTCAGAAATCCCTACTTTACCTATGGTCGTAGCCACTTCTGTTTTTGTTTCCCAAAAAGGTTTACCTGTCTCGCGGCTGATCAGAGTCGCCAGCAGGTCAGTATTTTCTTTAACTTTCTCAGCAAACTTTTTAATGATATCTAAACGGTATTCTAGGCTTGAGTTAGCCCAAGCTGGGAATGCTTTACGCGCTGCTTTAAGTGCGGCATCGACTTGTTCTGGACCGGCTGCTTTTGCTTCCCATACTAGGCTAGCATCCGCTGGATCAATTGATTGAAAAGCATTGCCTGTTCCTGCTACCCACTGGCCATTGATATAGTGTTCTTGTTTCATAGTCATCATCTAAATCCTAATAAATTGTTATGCTTTAGTCGCGGACAGCTCGACAATGCGAACGGCTTCTTTGTTGTTAACACACAAATGCTCAGCTTCTTCTTGGCTCAGGGTTAAGGTGCTGCCGGGTGTACTGTTACGTTGAATCAAAATACAGCGGAAGTCAGCTAGCTTAGAGTTAGACACTAGGTAGTAGGTGCCTTCTTTCTCAGGTGCTTCATCGCTAATTGTCGTAAGACATAGACGACTCTCACGCACTGCACGTATGTTTGGTACATGGGCTTCAACAGTTGGACCGCCATCAAAGATATCGACATAATTTTCGTAGCAGAAACCTTCTTGTTGTAATAGACGTAATGCTGGTGCGGTTTTATGGTGTACCTGACCCAGACAGTCTTGCGCCTCTTGGCTTAAGAAAGCAGTGTAAACTGGGTTACTTGGCATCAATTCAGCAATAAATTGCTTGCTTCCTAATGCGGTTAATTCATCTGCCTTTTTAAAATCAAGGGAGAAGAAGTGGCGGCCTAAAGATTCCCAAAGCGGTGAACGGCCTTCGTCGTCACTAACTCCACGCATTTCTGCAAAAATCTTATTGGTAAAACGCTCAGGGAATTGCGCTAAGAACAAAAAGCGTGCTTTAGATAGCAGTTGTCCATTTTTAGAGTGACGGTAGCCTTCTTCTAAAAACAAGGTGCAGATTTCGCTCAAACCTGTGTAATCATTATTCAATACCAAGGTCGGCATAATGTTATGTACGCCAAGCTCACGGGAAGAATGAACTAATTTACCTAGGTGGTAGCTGTAGAAAGGCTCATCAAGGCCAACGGTTGCTAATAAACCACTGGTTCCCACTATCTCGCCTGTTTCGGTATCTTCCAGCACAAACAGGTAACTTTCATCAGTAGGACCTTCTATGGTCTCTTTGGCAAAAGACTTATTAGAGACTTCAATTTTGTTTTTTAGAATCGCTTCATCAGGTACAAGAGAGGTAAAACCAACTCCTGTTTTATCTGCTAGATGGTATAGGGAATCTAGCTCAGTTTTTGCGATTGGGCGTATGACCATCATAAGATAAGGCCTCTATCAATATAATCATGGGTTAAAAAAGGGATTACTTAAATTCGTTTTATTCGCTTAAATTGGCGTCCAACTCACCTTGTCTTTTGCTGCTAATTGCAATGTCTTTTCAACATCAGCAGAAAGGGCAAGCGTGTCAGTGTCTGCCTGGTAACTGGCTTCTGCCAGGGTTACCCTAAATTCTTCTAATTCGCCGCTTGCAATAATATGCAAAGAGACTGTTTCTTCTGGTTTAGATTGCTGCAAGCTAAAATGCGATGTTTTACGCTGGCTTATGGTTCTTAAGTCACTGGTTCTGGCTTCAACGCTTGGGCCTGCGTCAAAAATATCCACATAGCCTTTAAAGGCAAAACCTTCTTCTAACAAAATGTCGCTGGCTTTCTCTGAGTCTTCATGCACTACGCCTATGACTTGTTGGGCGGCATCTGGCAGAGTTGGCACATAAATGGGATACCTTGGCATGAGGTCGGCGATGAAATGCTTATTACTCACACCGGATAAATAGTCAGCCTTTTGAAAGTCCATGCTAAAAAAGTACTTACCTAGAGAATCCCAAAATGGAGAGTAGCCTGCCTGATCGCTTTCGCCTCGTAATTCCACAAATAATTTAGAAGTGAAACGCTCTTGGTGTTGGGCGATGAAAAGAAGACGTGCACGTGATAACAAGGACATGGCTTCATTATTCTGGTGCTGATGATCTACGATAAGTGCGACCAGTCGGCTGGTGCCGCTATAGTCATGGCATAAGAAAAGTGCAGGAATGCGGTTGTGTATTTGTAATTGCGGAGATGCATGCACGACTTCATCAATGCGATAGCTGTAAAAAGGTGCATCTGTACCTACCATGGCTTCTACACCACAAACCCCAACAATTTCATCATTACTGGTGTTTACCAACACAAAGCAGTAGGATTCTTCGCCCGGTTGTACCACCTCTTGTTGCATAGAACGGCGAGAGGAGGCTATTTTGTCATTGAGTCTGTCACGATTAGCTGGAAAATTGGTAAATCCAATACCCGCTTGTTGCGCTAATCTTTCCAATGCTGGTAGATCAGCAAAGTCGACTGGACGAACTAGGTACATAAAATTTTCCTTATTGTGAAAAACAAGATCAATAGGGTAAATGGGTAGATTAGTTATTTTATTATTGATGAAATGGCTTAAGTAAAGAAGATGGCTAGTTTTGTTTTTGCGACAAAATTTTCTTAAAAAGGGACTTTTTTTGTCCTAAATACATAACTAGCCATTAAAAACATGAAGTATAAGAGAGTAAAAGCATGAGTGCAGAGATTAAAGCAGGCATTTATCGTCATTATAAAGGCGCTGAGTACAAGGTTGATAAGGTAGTAAAACACAGTGAAACGGAAGAATCACTGGTGATCTATCAAGCACTTTATGGCGACTATGGTTGGTGGGCACGCCCCTTATCCATGTTTATAGAAAGTGTCGTGGTGGGCGGTGAAGAAATCCCACGCTTTCACTGGATTAGAGAGTCTGAAGTTTAAACTTCAGACTTGGTTAGCTTGTTGACAGGGATGTTACTCGTTGGCCGTTGTTTTGCTGGCTTACTTTTGTCCAGAGATAAGCGAATCCCCCAAATAATCAAAATGACTCCTAGTGCTTGCAGACCATAGTTTAATAATTTATCCGCCTCTGTTTGTAGAAGAATATCAAGTAAGATGCCGGCTAACATTTGCCCACTGATAACGAATAACGCCGCTCTTGTGGTGTCCATCAAACTTAAGACATAACTGTTTAAAGCAACATACAAAGCACCAATTAGGCCACCAAGGAATAGGTGCCAATTGTCTAAATGCCCTATCTTAATAAGATTTTTAACCTCAAAATCTAGCCCTATTAAAATAAGACTTAACAAGATAAAACCAATTAAATGGTTGTAATATGACGCTTTAAAAGGGCCTTTAAATTGGCTGAGTTGGCCATTGAGGCTGCGACTGAGGCCAATGCAAAAACCGTTCAATAAGGCGAAAAATATCATGCTTATCATCATAAAACCCTCGCAAAAATGATAAATAAACAACCTGTGAGGATTAAGCCGATCACTTTTATGTCATTTACTCCTAAGGTTTTTTTAAAACTGCCAAATAGTCCGAAATAATCCACTATCAAACTGAATAGGACTTGGCCCAGCAAAGCGAGTGCTAAAGAGCCTGCTAAGCCTAAGGGGGAGTTGACTGTAATACCTGCTAGGATGACTGTAAAAGCGCCAGGTAACCCACCAAGATAAGTGAACCAAGGGGCGTGTTTTGTTAGCTTTTTGCTGTCCGTTTTTGGTTTGTACGAAAATAAAGAAAGCAAACCTAGTGCTGTCACTGCACCTAAACCATGGGCAATCCATGAGGCTTCAAGGGGGGAACTGATATTTGCTAAACCTGCATTTAGCTTAATCATAATGGCTAATATCGCCCCAGCAAAGAGGGCGATTGGAATCTGGGAATAGAGACGACTCATGGTGTTTATCCTAAGTGAAAACAGGAACACTATAGGTCTTTAAATTGAGCCTGATAAGCCTGAAAATGACCAACTCACTGTAGCGAAAAACTCAACAGTGAGCCCTATTTAGTCTATTTCTGCTAGAGATGTTTGATCTTTTTATTGATCATCCAGGGGGAGTTTTTCATATGATTGGCAATTTTTTCCCTTAGCCATTTATGGGCCAGCTCATTATTGTTTCTTTCATGCCAACACATTTGTACTGGGTGCTGATTATCGTATGGGTCAAGCTTAACGATATCGTCTGGTAGGGGTAAAAGCCGAATATCGTCGGCTTTTCCTGATTCAGCCATAAATGACATCATTAGGTTTGCTGTGGCATAACCTGTAATCAGTGTCATACCATTTTTAATGGCTTTCATCGCGGCTAATAAACTTTCTGTTTCCAAGTTTGGCGTAATATCAAAGCCTTGTTGTTGCAGTTTTTGTAGCGTAATGGAAGGGCTCATGGATTGACGTTGAATATGATGCGTGGCCAAAGGGTAGTTGACTAAATCTTCAATGCACATCGCCTCTTGCTGAAAAAGAGGGTGTGCTTTGCTAATTAAAATACAGCCTTCAATATGCCCAATTAGCTTAGAGCGGATGCTATTTGGGGTGCCGTTTATCATGCCAATGCCTAAATCAACGGTGGATAAACCTAACTCACTAAAACTTTGGTTACCCCAGTTAGCAATGGAAAGCTTTACATTGGGTGCTTCAGCGTAAATTTCAGATAATAGCGGCTCAATAAAACTGGCTAACACGCTTTCATGAATATGCAGACAAAAATGCCTCGTGAGCTCAGATAAGTCCAGTTGTGGTGGGCTGGTAAGCGAAGACAGAGAGTGCAAAATGGGCTCAATTTGTAAATGCAGCTCTGAGGCTCTCGCGGTAGGGCTTAAGCCATAGGCTTGTCGAGAGAATAACGCATCATTAAATACTGCGCGTAACTTTTGTAGGCTCTTACTTAAGGCTGGCTGAGTAACGCCTAATCTTTCTGCTGCTCTTGAGACACTACCTTCTTCAATAATGGTATGAAAAGCCACCAGTAGTTTGATGTCGAGTTGCAATAATTCATCAGTACGCATAGTTCTCTCTTTTGCCAAAAGCTTTCGTGGTGCTTTAAGAATGTAAAGAAAAGGGTATTTCTTTAGAAAAGGCAGCCAGTGGTTGTACTGACTGCCTTAATGGGTGAAGTGGCACCTAGTTTATAGGGACTTCATCGAACGGTATTTCACTCTAAATAGGATGACGTAAAACACAGGAACAGCGATCAAGGTCAAAATGGTCGCAAACCCTAAGCCAAACGAAATGACCACCGCCATACCTTCGAAGAAGGCATCTGACAATAGTGGAATCATACCTAGAATAGTGGTGATTGCCGCCATACAAACGGGTCTTACACGGCTGACAGCCGAGTTAAAGACGGCTTTATAAGGGTCATTCCCTTGCTCTAGTTCCACATTGATCTGATCTGCGAGCACGATACCATTTTTCACTATCATGCCCGAGAGACTTAAAAAGCCTAAGAGAGACATAAAGCCAAAGGCGGTATTCATTGCTAATAAGCCTGATGACACACCAATTAAGGCCAGTGGTACACAGAACCAAATAACAAGCGGTACACGCACCGAGTTAAACAGGAGTACGGTTATGATGAACATGAATAAGTAACCCATAGGCAAGGCGGTAAAGATGTTTGCTTGCGCATCGGTACTGCTTTCATATTCACCACCCCATTCAAGGCTGTAGCCAGGCGGTAAGGCAATGGCTTCAATTGGGCCACGCACTCTGCCAAAAACAGCCATGGCTGTTTCACCCTCGAGAATCTTGTTATCAGACATCACAGTAATGGTACGTTTACGATCGTGACGCTTAATGATCGGATCTTCCCAGATCACATCAAAACCTTTCACCAAGCTAGTGAGGGTGATGTAAGCACCTGTTGCTGGGCTATAGATCTGTAGATCACGGATCTGATCGATTGAACGACGTTCTTCAGCCGGTGCCTTTTGTACGATCGGTAAGATATCTGAACCATCACGATAAAGGCCAATACGTGAACCATTAAAGTTAGCGAGTAGTACCTGATCAAGGTCGGCTTTACTAATACCCAGTCGACGCGCTTGCTCTTCATCAAACTGAGGTCTTAGCACTTTTGTGCGTTGACGCCAGTCGTCTTTGATATTTTCAAGACCACCATCGGCACGGTAGATTTCTTTAATTTCTTCACTGATGCTACGTAACACTTTTGGATCTGGTCCTGTGATACGTGCTTCAATTTTCGAACCAGAGCCTGGCCCAAGTTCAAGACGTTGTAGTTTAGCTTCAACATCAGGGAACTCATTCTTCATTATGTAATAAGTACGCTCAATCAAGTCAGGAATGACTTCTGCAGTGTCCGTACGAATAATGAATTGCGCATAGCTAGAGTTAGACTGCTCTTGGTTATAGGTCAGGATAAAGCGAGGTACACCTTGGCCTGTCGTCGACGTAATCGTGCTCACACCGTCTTCTTTTAACAGACGTTGCTCGATGTTTTTGGTTAATTCGTAACTGGCATCAATATGCGTACCAGATGGTCCTTCTACATCAAGGTAGAACATAGGTGTCGTGGAAGGTGGGAAAAACGACTGTTTCACAAATTGGAAAGCCCAACCTGCAGTCATTAAGCTGGCAATTAATAGTAAAACGGTAATCCAACGATAATGCAGCGCTTTATCTAATAGCCATTTGTAGCCTACAAAGAAAGCGCCCTTGTATGGGTCCTCACCTTCTTCTTCACCTGCTTTGATTTCTTCTTTAAAGAATAAATCACAGAAGAATGGGGTCAGGGTGACAGCCGTAATCCAACTTAAGAAAAGTGAAATAAGTAGCACATAGAAAAGTGATCCAACAAATTCACCCACAGCATCTGGAGATAAACCAATAGGCGCAAATGCTGTAATCGCAATTATGGTAGCGCCTAAAAGCGGCCATTTAGTTTGGTTTACAACAGAAGAAGCGGCTTCGAGTTTAGACATGCCACGCTTGAGGCCTATCAGGACACCTTCGGTCACCACTATGGCATTATCCACCAGCATACCTAAGGCAATAATCAAACCACCAAGAGAGATACGTTGTAGGTTAATGGCGAAGTACTCCATCACGATAAAGGTACCTAAAATGGTTAATAACAAGATTAAACCAATTAAGATGCCGGACTTAATGCCCATAAAGACAAGCAGTACTAAGACAACGATGCCTACAGCTTCGGCTAGGTTAAGTAGAAAGTTACTAACAGAGCGTTCAACTTCTTTCGATTGGAAGTAAACCGTATCTAGGTTAATACCAATAGGCTGCTGGTATTTTAATTCGCCGATACGGGCTTCGATCAACTTACCGGCTTCAACTACGTTGACCCCAGAGGCAAATGAAATACCTAACAATAAAGAGGTATGACCGTTGAAGTTAATGGGGTTAGTTTGTGGGTCAACATACTCACGTTTAATCGTGGCAATGTCGCTCAGGCGAATCATTTCACCCGAGGTAGGTGTACCCACGATTAGACTTTCAAGCTCTGAAATATCTTGGAATTCACCGGTTGGGCTAATACGGATATATTCGTCACCCACACGGACAGAACCTGCATTAGATACTGTGTTTTGTGTGCTTAATAGATTGGAGAGACTAGAGGGATCGATACCCATAGTCGCTAAGCGAGTACGTGAGATCTCGATAGTGATTTGTTCACTTTGCTCACCGGCCACTTGCACTTTACTCACCCCATCCACCAAAACAAGTTCACGTTTTAGGTAATCGATGTAGGTTTCAAGATCCTTGTAAGGGTAGCCTTCGCCATTAACCGCGAGCATCACCCCGTAAACATCGCCAAAGTCATCGACGACAACGGGTGTCGAAACACCAGTGGGGAAGTTACCTTCAATGTCAGAAACGGTTTTACGCACTTCATCCCAAATCTGTTTTAGTTCTTGTTTACGATAAGTTTCCTTGATCGTAAGTGTCACTTGCGAGTAGCCAGATTTGGTGGTGGATTTAATCTCATCCACATAGGCTAAGTTTTGCAGTGCTATCTCAATCGGATAGGTGACTTCTTCCTCTACCTGTTCTGGTGACGCACCTGGGTAATAGGTAATAATCAGGGCATCTTTGATGGTGAATTCGGGATCTTCTAATTGACCTAAACCAGTGAAGGCAATCACGCCCCCAACAAGTAAGATCAAGGTCAGCATCCAGCTGGTGACCTTTCGTTCGATAAAATAGGCTGCGATATTCACTTATAGACCTCGCTCTCTAACCCAAGGACGAACCTTGGTTTCACTGGTCAGGCTATGAACACCTGCAGCAATGACTTGTTCACCTTCTTCAAGGCCAGACAGTATGACAATTTGATCACCTTGTAGAGAACCTACTTCAATTTTACGCATAACCGCTCTTTGGTTTTCAGCATCATAAAGCCACACTTTCTGCTCTGGCTGGCTACCGGCTGTGGTGGTTTCAAAAATGGCTTCGACAGGCAATAGAATATTGTGGGTTTGGTTAATCAGTAGGCCAAGATCTATCACCACATCAGCTGTCATACCCGGTAATAATCTCGCTGAGTCATCAGCATCACGCTCAATCCCCATGGTAATCTCATAGGTCTTAGTTTCGTCATCTGGGGTGGTGTTGTATTCCTTGTAATAGGCTTTATAAACCTTGTCATTCAACACATTGATGATGACATCTGGCTTGTAATTAACGGCACTGGCCTGAATGTTGGCAATTAAGCTCTCAGGAATAAAGAACTCAAGATCAATCGTCTTGTTGTCCTGAATATGGATCAGACTTTGAGTGGCACTGATATATTGGAAGTTCTCTGTTTCAACATCAGCAATAACGCCATCGAAAGGGGCGTATAAGCGGGTATATGCCAAGTTGTTCTTCGCTCTTTGTAACGCGTTTTCAGCTTGATCTAGGCTAGCGCGGCTGGCCTCATAGCTGGCACGACTGCTTACTCTCTTCTCATAGGTTGCTTTGTTACGATCGAACTCAGATTTCGCAAAACGGTGATCTGCTTTAGCAAGCTCAAGATCTAGTTCGAAGTCAGTCGGGTCAAGAGCGGCAAGTAGCTGGCCTTTTTTAACTTCTTGGCCAGATGTTATGGCTAATTCATTTAATTGACCGCCCACTCGAAAGGCAAGGTCTGCCTCATTGCTGGCTTTTAATTCTGCTGGGAAGCTACGAATGTTTTCAGCAAGGTTAGATGTGACTGTGACCAGTTTCACTGGACGAACGACTTCCTCCACGATTTGGCTAGTTTCTGGTTCCGGGGAGCAAGCGCTAATAAGTAAGCTGGTCGCTAGAATAGCACCTGTGCTAAGTAATTTGAGAGAAGAAGAGGTCATTCAGTACTCCAATGTACTTGTTAAAGCTGAATCAGGTTCAGCTGTCTAAGTCTAAGTTGGCGGAATTTTATAACCAGATATTCCATATGAGAATATATCAAAGCATATGAATGATAGTCTTAAAATTTATATCTCTCAAAGTCTTGATAGAAAATACTATATATCTTCGCTGTTAATATTTAATATTCAGTAATGGAGAGTGTATTCTCCTATCTTTTAACTTATTGAATATTATGATTAATTTTTGGATATCTCGAGATTCAATTCAGTAAGATAAGTCTCTAAAACTAAGTTGCTAGAAGCCCCTTTTCGAGTAATTGCAGAGAAACCCGTATCAAAATTGAATTGTGAATCTAATAAGGACCGCATCTTTCCTTCCTTCACCCAGACGTGAGCCACGTGATCTGGCAGATAACCAATATACTTACCCGTCAAAATTAAAAAAGCGACACCTTCCCTATCTGTGGCGGTTGCCGTGGCATTTAATTGTTGTAATTTCTCTTTAATTTCAGGGGTTTGCGCATAAGCAGGAACGACAGCATCTAATTTGGAAATGTCGTCAGGTTTGATTTTTTTATCATCGATTGCAAATAAAGGATGGGTGTTACTGCAATAAAGTTGGGAGTTCTCACGGTAAAGTGGCAGATATTCTAATCCAGCCAATAATCTAAGGTCTGGTACTATGCCAACGTGTAAACTGCCGTCTAAAACGCCTTTTTCTATGTCATTGGGCGGGATCATACGTATATTAATGGTTATATCTGGTCCCTTTTGTTTGAGTGAACTAACGGAGTTTGTAATCACCATACGTGGCATGGTCACTAAATTATCCGTAATACCGATATTCAGATCCCCAATCAACTTTTCATGTAAGCCATTAATTTGAGTTCTAAATCCTTCAATAGAAGACAAAAGTTGAAGGGTGTATTGATAAACCTGACTGCCCTCGTCAGTTAGGGAGAAACCTGAACGGCCTCGCTGACATAGGCGAAAGCCTAATCGTGTTTCAAGGTCTGCCATAGAGATACTAATGGCGGCGCGACTAATGTTAAGCTCGACTTCTGCAGCAGAAAATCCTCCTGACTCAACCACGGTTTTATAGATTCTCAATAACCTTAAGTCCGCGTCGCTGACTTGACCTTTAAACTGTTTCACACGCTGCTCCTTATTAATCTTGTGTTTGGGCTATACCACAAGCTGACCTAATTTCTGGTGATTTAAACACTCTCATAAAATGGTTAGTAATTGCTTAACTAAGGTTTAATAGATGAGAATTTATTTAATCTATTGTGGCAGGCAAAGTCTGTCAATAAGATTTCTAATTCGGTCGTAACTAGGGTCTAAAGGCTAGATTTACGACATCTCACAGACTTAAGGGGAAGCACATGCGCTTGGTAGGACATTTAATTAACGGTGAGTTACGTGACGATGCGAAACAAACTCAAGATGTATATAACCCAGCTTCTGGACAAGTTAGCAAGCAGGTCGCGCTTGCAAGTAAAGAAACGGTAGAAGATGCCATAGCAGCAGCGAAAGCCGCTTATCCCGCATGGCGTAATACCCCCGCCATTAAACGTGCCAGAGTCATGTTTAAATTTAAGCAGCTACTAGAAGATAATGCCGACACTATCTGTGCCTTGATCGGTGAAGAGCATGGCAAGATTTCCCATGATGCCGCGGGCGAATTGCAACGTGGTATAGAAAATGTGGAATACGCTTGTGGTGCACCTGAATTATTAAAAGGTGAACATAGTAAAAATGTGGGCCCTAATATCGACTCTTGGAGTGAATTTCAGCCACTTGGTGTAGTTGCTGGCATTACCCCGTTTAACTTCCCTGTGATGGTGCCTTTATGGATGTTCCCTATGGCAATTGTATGCGGGAATACCTTTGTGCTTAAGCCTTCTGAAAGAGACCCAAGTGCCACCTTATATATCGCTCAACTCTTACAAGAAGCGGGTTTACCTGATGGCGTGTTTAACCTAGTTAACGGTGACAAAGAAGCGGTTGATACCTTGCTTGAACACAAAGATGTTAAAGCGGTGAGTTTTGTGGGTTCTACCCCAATAGCAGAATACATTTATACCCAAGCCAATGCTCACGGTAAGCGTTGCCAAGCGCTAGGTGGCGCGAAAAATCACGCTATTGTGATGCCAGATGCGGACATGGACAATGTCGTTAGCCAATTATTAGGCGCGGCGTTTGGTTCTTCTGGCGAGCGTTGCATGGCCTTATCTGTTGCGGTTGCCGTGGGTGATCAAGCTGCTGATACGTTAGTGACTAAGATGCAAGAAGCCATGAAGAAACTAAAAGTGGGTGTGGCAACGGATGCCAGTAATGATTTTGGTCCCGTGATTACTAAAGCCCATCAAGAAAAAGTCTGTGGCTATATCTCTAGTGCCGAGGAGCAAGGCGCTAAGGTTGTGGTAGATGGTCGTGATGTGGCGGTTGATGGTTATGACAAGGGCTTCTTTGTTGGCGGTACCCTAATCGATAATGTCACCACCGACATGCAAAGCTACCAAGAAGAGATCTTTGGTCCTGTGCTTCAGGTTGTGCGAGTGGATAGCATGCAAGCTGCCATGGATATGATTGACGATCATGAATACGGCAATGGTACTTGTATCTTTACCCGTGATGGTGAGGCGGCACGCTATTTCTCAGATAATATCCAAGTGGGTATGGTGGGGATTAATGTGCCTCTACCTGTGCCTGTTGCTTACCATAGCTTTGGTGGTTGGAAGCGCTCTTTGTTTGGCGATCTTCATGCTTATGGTCCTGATGCGGTACGCTTTTATACTAAACGTAAGACGATTACACAGCGCTGGCCTTCGGCTGGTGTTCGTGAAGGCGCCCATTTCTCTTTCCCTTCATAGTAGGGAATAGGCCCTAACGAATAGAAACCCTACCCTCCCAGGATGGTTTCAATGAGTTAGGGTCATTATTATAGGATGAGTCTGGTCGCTTATTCCCTGTAATAAATGCAAACCATGCAACTTTGCAAAGAGTGCATGGTTTTTTTTCGTCTTTAAAACGTCAGACAGAAGAATGCAGGTTAGAATGACAAATTAGGATTTAGCGTGTAAATGTCATGTATATAAGAGAATATGCTTATTTAAGTTAATGACATCGATATAGTATTGGGCTTTACTTTAGCGCAGGAAAATAACCTCTTTGCGAGCGCTACGCTAAAACGCGTTTATTTTTGTCACATTTAAAATGTGAAAAGGATCAGTTGCATGAATCACCTTAGGTTTACCGCTATTAAGTGTATTAGCTTATGTGTGCTCTTTTTGAGCCTAGTGGGTTGTTCTAATCTTAATACACAGGCTTCAAAGCCGAACCTAGCGAACCTTGATAACCCCCAATTAGAAATTTATATCGAAAAAGACGTAGCGTTTATTTCTGGCGTACTAGGGCCAGATTTACCAGAGCAGCTAACGAATATGGTGCGCCAAAGCCCTAATATTCAAACCTTAGTGCTGGTGGATATTCCTGGCTCTATCGACCAAGAAGCAACTATGCAGGCTGCTAGGCTGATTCGCCGCTTAGGGTTAAACACTATGATTGCACGGACTGGCTATGTGCTTTCTGGTGGTGTTGATTTATTTTTAGGTGGCGTAAAACGCAATATTGGTGCCGGTGCCGGAGTCGGTGTTCATTCATGGTATGACCAGCTAGGGATAGAGCCAGAAGAGCTTAACCTTGCCGACCCTATCCATGGGACTTATGTGAACTTTTATCTGGAAATGGGAGTGCCTGAGCGCTTTTATTGGTTCTCCTTAGATGCAGCCCCAGCTGAACGTGTATACTTTATGTCACCTGAAGAGATTTACGACTTTCAAATAGCGACGGATTAAAGGCTATTAAAGCACTTTTAATCTAACAAATAACAATAATAGGAGAGGGCGATGGAGCAGATAGAGTTGTTTCATGTAGAAAGCCCCTGTCGTGGCGTTTGCCAATCAAGTAAAAAAGGCTTTTGTAAAGGGTGTCTCCGTAGCCGAGAAGAGCGTTTTCATTGGCATGAAATGCAAGATGAGGATAAGCGCAAAGTACTGACGCTTTGTCAGCACAGATGGCAGCGCCTTTTAAAAGCACGCCAAGATAGACTAAACGCTGTCGATACTAGCTTACCTTACGGCATGCAAGGCGAAGACGGGCCAGAAAAAGCCCCATCCTCTGACCTTTTTGACTAACGTCTTTTTTAACGCTCAAAAATCGCATCAAGCGCTTCAGACAGCCTCTCTACGCCAATCACTTCCATACCAGCGACCTTTTTCTTTGGGCAGTTTCCCTTGGGTACAACCGCCTTCACAAAACCATGCTTAGCCGCTTCAATAATACGTTCTTGGCCTGATGGCACTGGGCGAATTTCCCCTGACAAGCCGACTTCTCCTAAGACCACAAGATTGTCCGGTAAGGCTTGGTCTCTAAAGCTTGAGACAACCGCGGCAATAGCTGCTAGATCACCACTGGTTTCCATGACTTTGACGCCACCCACTACATTTAAATAGACATCTTGGTCGGACGTTAATAAGCCGCCGTGTTTGTGAAGCACCGCCAATAACATGGCTAATCTATTATGATCGAAACCGACAGTGACACGTCTGGGGTTACTAAAGGCAGAATCATCAACCAAGGCTTGCAGCTCAACCAAAAGAGGGCGCGTTCCTTCCCAAACGACCATGACTAAGCTACCCGCTGCGGGTTGCTTAGAGCGGTTTAAGAAAATAGAGCTGGGATTTTTAACTTCCCTTAAACCATTTTCAAGCATGGCGAAAACCCCCAGCTCATTAATGGCACCAAAGCGGTTTTTCATGCCCCTTAAGGTTCTAAAACGTGAATCTTCAGAGCCTTCTAATAACACAGAGCAATCCACCATGTGTTCCAATACTTTTGGTCCTGCCAAGGTACCATCTTTGGTCACATGACCCACTAACAAGACGGCTGTTTGAGTTTGCTTGGCAAAACGAGTCAATACAGCGGCACTTTCTCTAACTTGTGAAACACTGCCTGGGGCTGACTCAATACCATCTAGATGCATAACTTGTATTGAGTCAATTACAATGACTTTTGGATTCATCTGTTGGGCAATTTGAAGAATGGATTCCACATTGGTTTCGGACAGCATTTTTAAATTCTGGGTAGGTAGACCAAGGCGTTGAGCTCGCATGGCAACCTGTTGTAATGATTCCTCACCCGTAACATAGAGGGCCGCTTGTTGCTGAGCGAGATAGCACATGGTTTGCAATAACAGGGTACTTTTACCTGCTCCCGGGTGGCCACCAATTAACACCACGCCACCGGGTACTAAACCGCCACCCAGAACCCGATCAAATTCGCTGGCGCCTGAACTAAAGCGTGGCACATCACCAAGGTCAACTTCAGACAAGTCCTGAATACCTGTGGTTGCCCCTGCATAACCCGTTAATTTGGCATCTTGTGTGGCTGCCACTCGAGCTGATGTTTTGGATGACGTGAGCTTGATCTCAGACAATGAGTTCCAAGCTTTGCAGGCTTGGCATTGGCCTTGCCACTTTGCATAATCTGCACCGCATTCTGTACACACAAAGGCTGTTTTGGCTTTAGCCATGTCACCACTCCATCAAGTCAGCTGGTGGACAATGGATTAGCCACTGTCCTAATGAATGGCTATTTTAGGCAAATGGAAAAGATAAGCAAATTTTACTGTATAAAAAGACAGTGTCGAGTTCATTTTTTAGAAGAAGTTTGCCTGTTAAAAAAACTTTTAATTCCAATATAAATAGTTTCATGTTGCTCAATACTAATCCGTTGAATGGCTCTTAATATATCTTTTCGTTGTTCCTCTGGAGATAGTTTAGGGTGGTCTTTTGATAAAGCATCCAAAAATGAGAGTATGAAAGCGGGGCTTTCTTTAGTAATCATTGATCCGTCATCATTAAAAAAAACTCTATATTTGTAATAAATAGATCCGTATTGCTCAAGAGATGCTTTGTATTGATGCTCTATATTTTCTGGAGGCTCTCTAGTAGAGTTTTCATAAGTTTGCTTCTTAATAAAGCAATTAATATAGACTCTGTGAGCATCAAGTAGCTCATTTAAAGTTTTGTATTTTACATCTCTTTCAAAGTAGTCAGCTTGTCTAACTCTTTCTGTTTCATCTTGTTTATCTATTTGAGCTTTCCATTTTGATGCATAGAAGGCAAGTAATACAGTCGCTGTAGAGGCCATTACTGTGGCTACAAACGAAATAATTTGACCCCATGACCATTGTTTATCTTCGGTTTTATTTATTGTTTCAAAAATTTCGCTAATTCTCAGATCTTGGTCGCGAGTATTATTAAGAGAAATAGCTAAACTTTCTGCTAGTTCATGATTAAGTGATATTAAACTTTCATTTTGGGTCGAGAGAGTACTAATTGAATCCTTTTGAGTATTAACTTCCTTTTCTAACTCTAAGGCTTTACTTCTCAGTTGATCTGTTTTTGTATGCATATTGCTTTCAATCTGAGCAATTATTGCTTCTAAGGAAGTAACCTTATCTCTCAATTCATTAAGTACCGAGTTTGTATTCTCTTCTTTTAGCTTCTCGGCCTGTATAAAAGTTGAAAGTAACGAAATTACGAAAAAAAGCGCTATTTTAATCATCCATGACTCGATTTTAAGAATAGTAAAAGTGAGATTTTACATGAGCACTTCAAGATAAAGTAGAAGGGATTTTTAATATTGATCGTTAGTTAAACTAAGGTGTTTGATAAATATACTTAGTCTAAAACAGTAATTTAATTTGCGAGTGGAAGGTTAATCATGAAAATCACAGACTAACCTTGTCCTTAATAAAGCTAAACCGCCAAATATTGCTTGATTAAATCATCGCTGAGTTCTGACATCTTATCGCTGCACACAATGCGGCCCTTTTCCATCAGCCTGAACTCTTGTCCTACACGGCGGGCAAAGCCAAGCTTTTGCTCCACTAGAATAACGGTCAGGCCTTCTTCTTTATTAAGCTTTAAAATAACATCACCGATTTGCTGCACTATATTAGGCTGAATACCTTCGTTCGGTTCATCTAAAATAAGCACCTTTGGGTCAAGTACCAAGGCTCTGCCAATGGCGAGTTGTTGTTGCTGGCCACCGGATAAATCACCACCCCGCCTGTGTAGCATGTCTTTTAAAACGGGAAAGAGTTCGAAGATTTTTTCGGGAATATGCTTAAGTTTATCTTTTCTTACGGGTAAGCCAATCTTGAGATTTTCTTCTACTGTCAGCATAGGGAAGATATCTCGCCCTTGGGGCACATAGCCTATGCCTGAAAAGGCTCTTTTTTCGGCGCTTTTTTTATGCAGGTCTTCAACTTGCTTAGCATCACCTTGATGGGTTAGCTGAATCTTGCCAGAGCTGATGGGTAATAGCCCCATTAAGGCTTTGAGTAGGGTTGTTTTGCCTGCCCCATTGCGACCCATAATGCAGGTAATAGAGCCCGCCTTGATATCTAAATTAAGGTCCCAAAGAATCTGGCTTGATGCGTAATGTTGATCAATATTTTGCATTGAAATCATATCTTTACTCCCTTATCGGCAATCAAACTGACCTTGTTGTTATTGGCTTTATCTATCGGGTTTTTAACCTTCGGTGCTGGTGTAGCAGCTTCTTCGCCTAGGTAGACTTCAATGACTTCTGGGTTTGATTGCGCCTCTTGCATGCTGCCTTCGGCCAGCACACTGCCTTGATGCAATACGGTCACCTTATTGGCAATGCTGCGTACAAATTCCATATCATGCTCTACCACAATGACAGTACGTTCTCCTGCTAAAGAGGTGAGTAATTCAGCGGTCCGTTCGGTCTCCTGTGGCGTCATACCTGCAACCGGTTCGTCCACCAGCAAAAGTCTAGGTTCTGAGACAAGTAGCATCCCAATTTCTAACCATTGTTTTTGTCCATGAGAAAGCGAGCCTGCTAATTGATAGGCCTGCTTAGATAAGCCAATAATGCTTAATACATGTTGTATCTTATCCTGTTGTAACGGGGTTATTTTGGCCCAGAGTGTGGGTAAAACCCCTTTGTTTGCCTTTAGTGAAAGTTCTAAGTTATCAAACACACTTTGTTGCTCAAATACGGTCGGCTTTTGAAATTTACGACCTATGCCTAGGTTGGCAATGCTGGCTTCATCTTGCTTAAGAAGGTCGATATTCTGGCCAAAATAAACTTGGCCTGAATCACACTGGGTTTTACCCGTAATCACATCCATCAAGGTGCTTTTGCCCGCCCCGTTGGCACCAATTAAACAACGCAGTTCACCCTGATTAATATAAAGATTGAGGTCGTTTAAGGCTTTAAAACCATCGAAACTTAAATTTAAACCTTCAATATATAAGAGGATATTTTTATCAATATTGGCCTTAGTTTCGTTAGGCATCAGGAAGGGCCAAACTTGATCACGACGAAAGCTAGTTTTTAAACTTTGAAAAGGGGCATTGAGCTTAGCTTCAAAACGTTTAAGGTCATCGAATTGCTTGGCATTATTCTGGCTCATGATGACACTCCTGTTTTTATTTCATCCTTTGGCTCTATTTCTGCTTCTGGTGCTGCTTTGTTGAGTTTTGTTTGGAGTGTCTCCCATAGCCCCATGAGTCCTTTTGGCAGGTACAGGGTCACTAGGACAAACAAACCACCTAATGCAAAGAGCCAAGCTTCAGGAAAGAGGGCGGTAAAACGGGTTTTGGCATAGTTGATAATAAGGGCACCAATAATCGCGCCAATCAAGGTACCTCGGCCGCCGACAGCCACCCAAATCACTATCTCGATTGAGTTTATTGGCGAGAACTCTCCCGGGTTGATAATGCCAACTTGGGGTACATAAAGAGCCCCAGCAATGCCTGCAATAATGGCTGAATAGACGAATAACCAGACCTTGTAGCGCTCAGTATGATAGCCCATAAATCGAGCACGACTTTCTCCGTCTCGTATGGCTAAAATGACTTTACCCATTCGCGAGTTCATTAAATATTGGCTAATGATAAAAATAACGGCTAACAAAAACGCCGTAATGGCAAAGAGAGACACGCGGGTTGCATCCGCTTGTAAATCAAAGCCTAAAATCTCTTTAAAGTCCGTTAAGCCATTGTTACCACCAAAGCCCATTTCATTTCTAAAAAAAGCCAACAACAAAGCATAGGTCAGCGCTTGGGTCATAATGGATAAATACACGCCCGTCACTCTAGAGCGAAAGGCCAACCAACCAAAGATAAAAGCCAATAACCCAGGAATGACAACCGCCATTAAGATGGCAAACCAAAACTGATCCATACCTTGCCAAAACCAAGGCAAACTTTTCCAATCGAGAAAAACCATAAAGTCGGGTAAAACAGGGTCACCATAAACCCCACGATCACCAATTTGGCGCATTAAATACATGCCCATGGCATAGCCCCCAAGTGCAAAAAAGGCCCCGTGACCTAGGCTTAAAATGCCACAATATCCCCAGATAATATCCACCGCTAAAGCCAACATGGCATAGCATAAATATTTCCCTAAAAGTGTAATTGTGTAAGTACTCACATACAGGGGAGAGTCTTCTGTTAATAGTAAGTTAGATGCACAGGCCAACAAGGTGCTGATCACAAGGATGGCAACAAAGGGCAAGGTTTTTTGACCTGCTTGTTGACGAGATTGTAAGCCATTTCTCCCTTGTCCAAATAAAGTATTCATGAATGTCATTCTGCTGCTCTCCCTTTTTGAGGAAAGAGGCCTTTAGGGCGCTTTTGAATAAAGAGGATGATAAAGACTAAGACAATAATGGCGGCTAAAACTGCCCCTGTCATTGGCTCTAAGAACTTGGTCGCGATGCCTAAAGAGAAGGCCGCAACTAGGGTGCCAAAGAGGTTTCCAACACCCCCAAATACCACCACCATAAAAGAATCTATGATGTAGGCTTGGCCCAGATTTGGACCGACGTTAGTGAGCTGAGATAAAGCGACACCGGCAATACCGGCAATACCTGAGCCTAAACCAAAGGTCATGGCATCTACCCAGCCAGTCTTCACTCCCATGGCTTTGGCCATATTACGATTTTGAGAAACGGCTCTCACATTCAAACCTAATGAGGTTTTACGTAATAAGGTGAGTAGGGCAAAGAAGACTATTAAGGCAAACGCGAGTATGTATAAGCGGTTCAAAGTGAGAGATAAAACGGGATTAATCTCTAATGATCCTGTCATCCAACTTGGGCTGAAGACTTGGCGGTTAAGTGGACTAAAAACCGAACGGACTAGCTGTTGCAAGATAAGACTGATACCAAAGGTGGCCAGAAGGGTTTCAAGAGGGCGGCCATGCAAATGACGAATTACCCCTCTTTCGATAATGACTCCCATTAAACCAGACACCATGAAGGCCGCTGGGATGGCGACCCAAAGTGAATAATCGATATGGTTTGGCATGAGTAACTGCACCACATAGGTGGTGTAAGCCCCGAGCATGATCATTTCCCCGTGGGCCATGTTGATCACTCCCATGACACCAAAGGTGATGGCAAGACCGATAGAGGCAAGTAAAAGAACAGAGCCTAGGCTTAAGCCAAAAAATAGCTGATCCACAAGGGCGTAGCGGTTTGTCGCATGCTCTATCTTAGTTAACGCCCTAATTGCGGCTTGTTTAACTTCTGGGTGAATACTGTTTTCAGCAACTTGAGTAAGCTGATTTTTAACGGGAATCTCTAGCCTGTCCGCAAGTTTTTCTATGGCTTCAATTTGTTTTGCTGGGCTTGGATTCGTTTTTAATTGAAACAAATTTAAAGCCACTTGAATCAGTTCGCGTATTTTTTCTTGTGTCTCAAGGGACCGTCTTTGTTCAAGTTGTGCGATTAACTTGCTATCCAAATTCTTCAGTAAGCTTTCGATGGCAGCTTGGCGTAATTCAGGATCAGGATGGTTTAATTCAAGCTCGGCAATGGTTGATTTAAGTAAGCGTCGAACCGCATTGTTAAGCTTAACTTTTTTGACCTGATTTTTGCTAAGTTCACTCAGTGGCTGATCTGTTTCTAAGCTAAAATAATGTCTTTCTTTACCCTTTTTTTGCATCTGAATTAAACGCTTGTCTGCTTTGACATAATAAAGCCTGCCAGCCAGTAAGGTTTTAAATAGAGGTAAGGCTTGTTGCTCTTCTAATTGCTTAATTTGCATTAACAGAGGTGGCATGGCCTTAAGTTTGACTTGGGTTAGCGCAAGTCGTAATTCATTGCTTGTTTGTGGGTTAAGTGAGGTTGGGTTATTGGCTAAATCATTTGCCATTAGACCAGTGCTTAAGCTGACTAAAAAGCAATAAATTAGCGTGATAATAGGCTTCAAAAAATCACTCCCTTGAAAAAGTGAAGTTATTAAAAAGGCCGCAACCAAGAAAAAGAAATACTGATGTATGCCTTGTTAAGGCTCAGTACGGTGGGTTTTTTTCTATGCTAATGACTTAGCTGGTTGCGGTTAAAAACAGAAGGACGAGTGCTGGACCAAACGCCCCTCTGTATGGCTACAACGCTGATATGATTAAAATTTCTGGCCAGAACACACCTTGGTTTGCGTGTTGTAATTGCCGCATTTTACAGGTGCAGTCCAATCGGATATGAGGTCTTTAGAGCCAGGAAGAAAGTCAGACCATGCATCCCCTGCAACGGTACTTTCTGTCTCCCAAACAACCTCAAATTGACCATCATCTTGAATTTCACCGATTAAGACAGGCTTGCTTAAGTGATGGTTTTTATTCATGAGGGCTGTGCCACCTGTGAGGTTGCTTGCTTCTTGCCCTATCATGGCTTGTTCAACGGCATCAACGTCAGTCGTGCCCGCTTTTTGTACGGCATTTACCCACATTTTAAAGCCAATATAAGTGGCTTCCATGGGGTCATTGGTCACACGCTCAGGGTTCTTGGTAAACGCACGCCAAAGTTCAATGAACTCATCGTTAGAATCTGTTTCAACACTTTGGAAGTAATTCCATGCCGCCAAATGGCCTACTAATGGAGTGGTATCTAAGCCAGAAAGCTCTTCTTCGCCCACTGAAAATGCCACTACGGGAATGTCTTCAGAGTTAATGCCCTGATTACCTAGCTCTTTATAGAAAGGTAGGTTGGCATCGCCATTAATCGTAGACACCACTGCCGTTTTCTTACCTTGGCTACCAAACTTTTTAATATCCGATACGATTGATTGCCAATCAGAATGACCAAATGGAGTGTAGTTGATCATGATGTCTTCTTTGGCAACCCCAAGGCTAGTTAAATAGGCCTCTAGGATTTTGTTTGTTGTTCTTGGATAAACATAATCTGTGCCTGCTAACACCCAACGCTCAACGTCTAAATCGTCTTTCAGGTAGTTAACCGCCGGAATCGCCTGCTGATTCGGTGAAGCGCCTGTGTAAAACACATTTTTCGATGACTCTTCACCCTCGTATTGAACTGGGTAAAACATCAATCCATTTAATTCTTCAATGACAGGCAGGACAGATTTACGTGAAACAGATGTCCAACCCCCAAAAATCACATCAACCTCAGCTTCGGTCAGAAGCTCACGGGCTTTTTCGGCAAACAAGGGCCAGTTAGATGCGGGGTCAACCACGACGGCTTCTAACTCTTTACCCAGTAGGCCGCCTTTTTTGTTTTGCTCTTCCACCATCATAAGAACCGTATCTTTAAGGGTGGTTTCACTGATTGCCATGGTGCCGGATAAGGAGTGAAGTACACCCACTTTGATGGTCTCACTGGCAAGAGCATGAATAGAAACAAGACTGGCGCTGACTAACGTAAGGCTTGCGATAAGCTTTTTGAGTTGCATAAGTAACACGTCCTCTGTAATTAAAGAAAATTAATAATCACGCTGTAAAACTTATAGAAGAGAAGTAAAAGCCCGCCCTGTGAGCTGGGCTTTTACTGGGTATTGCTTTGTACCTAGAGGGGGAGCCCCAAGAACTAGGTACAAGTAGTGATAGTGTGGGGGATTAGCTTAGCTCTTGTTGAACTCTGGATAAGCTTCCATACCACATTCAGAAAGGTCGACACCTTCGTATTCTTCTTCTTCGGTTACTCGGATGCCCATAACCGCTTTGATGATAAGCCAAACTACTAGGCTAGTTACAAATACCCAAGTGAAGATGGTAAGTGCACCAATCAACTGAGCGCCAAAGGTTACGCCGTCGTTAGTAAGAGGAACTGCTAGAAGACCCCAAAGACCTGCAACACCGTGAACTGAGATAGCACCCACTGGATCATCAATTTTTAACTTATCTAAAGCTAGGATAGAAACCACTACGATTAGGCCACCGACAGCACCAATTAATGTCGCGCCCAGTGCAGATGGTGTGTCTGGGCCAGCTGTGATAGCAACTAGGCCAGCAAGCGCACCGTTTAATAGCATGGTTAAGTCAGCTTTACCGAATAGAATACGTGCTAGCAACATAGCGGCAATAGCACCACCAGCAGCGGCTGTGTTGGTATTAAGGAAAACCATGGCAACTGAGTTAGCGCTGGCAATATCACCAAGCTTAAGCACAGAACCACCGTTAAAGCCGAACCAACCCATCCATAGGATGAAAGTACCTAAAGTTGCTAGTGGTAGGTTAGCACCTGGAATCGCACGTACTTCACCTTTAGGTCCGTATTTGCCTTTACGAGCACCTAGTACTAAGACACCAGCGAGTGCGGCTGCAGCACCTGCCATGTGAACAATACCTGAACCTGCAAAGTCAGTGAAACCGATATCGCCAAGGTTAAATAGACCGAAAACAGAAGCACCGCCCCATGTCCAGCTACCTTCCATAGGATAGATAACCCCTGTCATGACGACTGCAAACGCTAGGAAAGCCCATAGTTTCATACGTTCAGCAACAGCGCCGGAAACGATAGACATTGCAGTTGCGACAAAAACAACTTGGAAGAAGAAGTCAGACGCACCTGAGTAGATAGAGCCGCCCTCAAAACCGCCTTCACGGCCAGCGTAATCTCCTAATGTGCTAGTAACATCAACATTTTGAATACCTGATAAAAAGGTTGCACCGTCATACATGATGGCATAACCGCAAACGAGATACATGATGCAAGAAATGGCAAATAACGCGACGTTTTTTGTCAGAATTTCAGTGGTATTTTTAGAACGGACTAGGCCGGCTTCTAACATGGAAAAGCCTGCTGCCATCCACATAACGAGTGCGCCACACACTAGGAAGTAAAAAGTGTCCATGGCATATTGTAAATGAAATATTTGATCTTGCATGATTCGCCCCCCTAAAGGCTAATATATGACTGCTAGAGATACTGTCTTGGCTTAAACTGCTTCTTCGCCAGTTTCGCCGGTACGGATACGAACTGCTTGTTCTAAATTGACAATAAAGATCTTACCGTCCCCTATCTTGCCTGTGTTGGCAGCATTGGTGATTGCTTCAACTACTTGATCAACAATGTCGTCAGAAATGGCGAGTTCGATTTTTACTTTAGGAAGGAAGTCCACAACATACTCTGCACCTCGGTACAATTCAGTGTGGCCCTTTTGGCGTCCAAAACCTTTTACTTCAGTTACGGTAATGCCCTGTACACCAATATCAGACAAGGCTTCACGCACGTCGTCCAATTTAAATGGTTTGATGATGGCAGTGATAAGCTTCATAGCGTCACGCTCCTTTTTATTATTTCCAATTCGATTTCATGATTTAGTTCTAATTGTCTATATTCAACATGTGTGCCATGTTGAAAAACTTGTTTAATTTCAATACTTTGTTTCTTATGCTGAACGATATTGTTAACTTTTGATAAGAATTACTAAGAGGATCTAGCTCTTTATGGGGCGTTTAAAAACAATGCTGCTCTAATCTGGTGCTTAGGTCTTTTTCGGGAGCGATTTAAAGGCTTAAAACCCCATTAAGTTAATGACAACAATGTGTTTTTATCGGAGTGCGCTTTTTTAGAGCAGATTTTTTAATCGGGGATAAGATGACGTTAAGCTGGGAATAAGTGGTAAACTTATGCACATATTTTTAGCACAGGTCGTAATGGCCTGTGCATGAAACGCGCTTTAACGTTTTTGCAGAATTAAGGAGAGCATTATGATTGATGATTTTATTAAACAAATGGGCAACACTTTAGGTGAGACTGCTGCGCAGTTAAGTAAGCTTCCTAGTAAAGAGATTCAAGCTCAAGTACAGCAATTGGCTAAATCGACATTGGATAAGATGGATCTGGTTTCACGTGAAGATTTTGATGTGCAAGCTGCGATGTTAGCTAAATACCGTGAGCGTGTGATTGAACTGGAAGAAAGAATGCAGAAGCTAGAACAACAACTGCAGGATAAATAACAAATGTAAGAGTGATCTTATACGTCAAATAAGATCACTTTTATTGGCTTTTCAATAATCAAAGTAAGTTTTGAATTGAGCGATAAATTTCCATCGCTTCAGCGCGGGTATAGTTACCTGCCGCTGCATTTCTACCTATGGTGGTGGTTACTCTAATCGCGTCGTCAGATGCTTCTTGTTCGCCTTCACTACCTTCTAATAATGAAAGATCATCTTGATTGTTCTTGTCTTGCATTTGCATGTACTTGGCTTTATCTGACAGGGTGACATCTTCGCGATTTGCTTGCCCTATGCCATAGGCGACTTTCTCATTCGTTTGGGCTTTTGATGAGAAATATTGATTCATTGAACTTGATGAAGAGTTAATTTCCATAACACGACCTCAGGGTACACTTTTTAAGTATCGAACCAAACTGGCTAAAAAACAACCAGTTCGTGCCGATAACTAGGCTATTTTGTTTAAAAATCCAGCAATTTTGTCTAAATTAGTTAAAAAAATACCGATATTGAAGTTAATATCGGTATTTATACGTGTGTTTCACCTGTTATCTTTTATCTCATTCGGCCAATAAGGCTTTAATCCCTGCTTCATATTCATCAAGTTTAGAGTCATGGAAACCAATATGTTGAGCCCTTAGTCGGCCTTCTTTGTCAATTAAATAGCTGGTGGGCATACCGATAACATTATAGGCATCAGGTAGCTCGGCTTTCTCATCCAATAACACATCAAACTCAGCGGGAATCTGTTCTAAAAAGGCGTAGGCTAGCTCAGGCCTGACATCCAAATTAATTGCCACCACTTTAAAGTTTTCATCCTTATATTTTGCCTGCATCTTATTCATCCAAGGGAAGGAGGCTCGACAAGGGCCACACCACGATGCCCAAAAATCGACCAGTAATGTATGGCCTTCATAGTCTTTTAGGCTCATTTCCTGTCCTGTCTTAGCGGCCTCTAGTACAAGAGGTAAAGTAATCTCTGCGTTGGGGGCAATAGGCGAATCCGCTTGTGCAAATACTTGAGCGTATCCAGGTGTAAGGGCAAGCGTTAATAAGCTGAGGCTAGGCCAAATGAAGAATCGTGAAAAAGAGGAAGGTTTAAATATAGGCATGGGTGTTACTCGTTAAATATAAATAAAAGTTTAAGTCAGTCCAGTATACCGATTCACAAAGAAGCATTTGTAGTTATGAGTCATAACTGAGACAAAAGTGCCCTTAGTGAAAGCAATTATTCAATATTTTTATATGAGTGGGGAGAGAAATTCACATTAATAAGAAAGTTTACATTTCTCTTGCGATAAAAGCTGTTAAGTGAAT
The DNA here is from genome assembly GCF_000153025.1 of Marinomonas sp. MED121. Classification (GTDB taxonomy): domain Bacteria; phylum Pseudomonadota; class Gammaproteobacteria; order Pseudomonadales; family Marinomonadaceae; genus Marinomonas. The sequence goes on along the minus strand of NZ_CH672431.1, from coordinate 180,467 downwards.
CCAAGTTAATTTATCTTCATTTTTTGGAATGCGGTTTCACTTTTGGTTTTGCGATTTAAACTACCTAATATAGGCAACTCGAATGACAGCTAAAGCAAAAATTATTTATTGTATCGGGGCGCTTTTTGTCACGATGATCAGTTTCATTTCTCTCACAAGTTTCTTAGGGTTTAAGCAAGCTTCAGTCGCAGGTTATACAGAAAAATTAGATACTCAATCTTTCTTAGTCAGTAGTGCCATAGAACAACGAATGGGCAGAATTTTTGATGTATTGCATGTTATGTCGAATGAAATAGATTTAACGGCTCAAGATGAAAACTTTAGTGAAGCAGTGCAATCACTTAGATCCATCATAGGTGAGTTAGATGTGCTAAATGCCTATGTTGCCACCCCAGACGGTTTGACTTATTCCACCACTTCTAAAGGCCTTGTTCCTAATTTTAATGCGAAAACGAAAAATCGAGAGTGGTTTTTACGAGCTTTTAATGGGGAAGATAACATACTGACCAAGCCTTATGTGAGCTCAGAAGGGCTTGCTGTTATGGCGGCAGGTGTACCCATAATTCGCGATGGTAAAGTGATAGGCGTTATTTGTGTCAATCTGTCCATTAACAAGCTAACTAACTTTATTGCAGGCTTAACTCCTGAAAATCAAATTTATGTCACGAATGCTGATGGCTATGTATTGGCAGCTAAAGATACGGACTTATTAGGTGAAGACCTATTAAGTATTTTACCTAGCTATAAAGTCCATTTACAAAACTCAAATGACAATCACAGTCATTCTTATGAATACCAAGGGCAAGAATACTTTGTGGTCGCATCAAAAATGGCCTTGTTAGGTTGGACAACTTGGGCATGGGACGATTGGAGTAATATCAATGCCGCTTCAAATCAAAATTTAAGCTTCAACCTCATACTTTCTGCCATTTTAATTCTGATTAGTTTGGTGATTGCTTACTACCTCATAAACAAAATTATGTATCTGCCAATTGGTGGAGAACCTAAGTTAATAGAAAAAATTGTTAATCAAATTGCAGGTGGCAATTTAAGCAACCTAGACAAAGCAACAGGTAAGGAAACCGGGGTGTATGCTGCTGTGTTTGTGATGGTAGAAAATCTGCGCAGTACCATCTCTAAGATCAACCAAACCAGTACTGAGCTTGATAATGCTTCAAGCCGCATTTTAGGATCAGCATCAAATGTGATGGAAAGTTCAGAGTCGCAAATGAAGCGTCTTGAACATACTTCTTCTGCCATGTACGAAATGACGAATACAGTAAAAGAGGTTGCGCAAAACGCCCTTGAAGCGTCTAAAGCGACCACCTCTGCCAATGACTATTCTAGCGATGGGATTAATACTGTGACTGATATGAATACCAGCATTGAAGTACTTGTTGAGGGCATTGAAGAATCGCAAAAAGTGGTAACACAACTAGAAAGTGAAGCTGCTGGTATTGGTAATATCCTGAATGTAATCCGAGATATTGCTGAGCAAACTAACCTGCTGGCTTTGAATGCAGCGATCGAGGCTGCCCGTGCTGGTGAACAAGGTCGAGGTTTTGCCGTTGTTGCAGACGAAGTGAGAAGCTTAGCGAGCCGTACACAAGAAAGTACCAGTCAAATTCAGGAGATGATTACTCGTTTACAAGGGGCTGTTTCTAGTTCGGTAAATTTGATGCAAGTAAGTTGTGAGAATGCACAGCAAACCTTATCTAAGTCATCCCAAGCAACGAGTGCTTTAGAATCAATTCGCAGTTCAGTCAATGTGATTAATGATATGAATACACAGATTGCGACCGCGGCGGATCAACAAACACAGGTAGCGAGTGAGATCAGTGCAAACGTCACAGGTATTCATGATTTAGCAAGAAAAACCTTTGATAACTCAAGAAGCAATACTGAAGTTGCCTCTAGCGTATCTGACTGTGTTGCGTCTCTTAATGAATCCGTTGAAGTTTTCAAAATGAGCTAGTATGCAATAAGTCTGCTTTATTTATTGAGACTTTAGTGTTTGATAAAAATAGATATGACGATAAATGGATGAAAACCTATCTAAAAACGACAGAAGCTAAGGTGAAATGTTAAAAAGTGTAGGGAAACGTAACTGATACTGAAAGCCTTTTTATGAGTCGCTGCTGACTAATTAAGGCTTTTATATTTTTCTATCTAGTGACTTTGTTAATATTTTTTGCCGGCTTTACTTCATTTATTAAGGCTATTTTCATGGATTTTAGGAAGATTAAATTCAGACAAGCAGAGTTAGATGATGCGGAGCATATTGGGCTTTTAGTGGTATTGCTTGAGATAGAATTAAGCGATAGAGCGAAAACAAAACAGCTTAATATTTTGCTCGAAGATACAGCAAATTCTTGTTACGAAATGATGAAAGAGGGTAATTATTTTGCCATTTTAGGGTATGTTGATGGTGCTATTTCCGCTGTCGCAACCTTGAGTGAATCCTACTCTCTAAGCGGAGGAGGAAGAATTGGTATGATTCAAGAGTTCTATGTTTCCCCTGATATTCGCTCCACGGGGATTGGTGGAAAATTGATGGAAGAAGTGAAGCTTTTTGGCCATCAAAAGCAATGGGGCTGTATTGATCTTTCCGCTCCAACAATTGCAAAACTAGATGAGCATTTGGGGTTTTATGAGGGCTCTGGGTTTGAAGTTATGCATGCTTATCGTATGCGACACTTTATCAATAAACCCTTGGTAAAAAATGCTAAACAAGCTCTAACTAATTGATTCTATATATTAACAAACAGAGGTGTTTACAGGGCTAAGATCAGATTTAAAAAGCTGTAATCCCATTCACTATAATTTGTGTGAATTATAGGCTTTGCTTTGCATCCTATATAATCGCCGTTTATCAAAATTAGTACTTTTTTGCAGAGAGTCTCTTACCTAAAAAAACCTAAATAAATGTCGTATATAAGGCAGATTTGGTCGTGATTATGACCAAGCTTAGGGAGTAATTAGAGAAGTATAAAGTCTGTAAAAATTGGCGATAGACAGTGGTTTAAATGTAGGTAGGTAGATGAAGTCTCAACTCAAAGCACCCTCGCAAGAATATCGTTTTTCCCAGCAAGATCGTCTTATTTCAACCACAGATACAAAAGGAAATATCATTTACTGCAATGATGCCTTTGCGCTGGTAAGTGGCTATGAAAGAGATGAGTTAATTGGTAAACCTCATAATATTATTCGTCACCAAGACATGCCTAAAGCTGCGTTTGCAGAAATGTGGCGAACCTTAAAATCAGGCAATGTATGGATGGGGCTGGTTAAGAATAAGCGAAAAAATGGTGAGTTTTACTGGGTGAATGCTTTTGTGACTCCTGTGTATGAGGGTGATAAGGTGGTTGGCTATGAGTCGGTTCGTATTAATGCGAGCGAATCCGAAAAAGCCAGGGCTGAACGCGCTTATCATAGGCTTAATCAAGGTAAGTCTGCTCGCAGCCGGTTTCAGTTATTTGCTGGACTTATCCGTAAAAACGCACCCATTTTGGTTCCTGGTTTTATTTCTTCTACACTACTCTATGCCAGTGTGAGCCCCTTGGCTTCGGGGATTGCTCTGCTTGGTACTTTTGCAGCCTGTTTGTGGCAATCTCTAACGACTAAGTCCCATTGGCAGCAACTTTGCGACATGAATCAAGGCACTTATACTAATGCGTTAATTGCACAAACTTATTTTGCCGAAAGTGGACATCAGGCAAGAGCCAAGCTTGCCTTTGCTTGTGAAATTGCCCGCAATCGTACTTCGCTTACTCGCATTGAAGATTCTGCGGCAGGACTGGGTAAGATTGCCCATGAAGCGAAAGATCAAGTTAATCAAACCAATGTGGCAATTTACCAGCAAAACACCGCAACCCAAGAAGTGGCGAGTGCCATTAATCAAATGGCCACGGCCATAGAAGACATTACCAGCATAGTGCAAAGCAATACAGCTAACGCCCATGGCGCTTTGTCCCATGTGGATACGGGCAGTCAGCTCGCCAGTGATGCATTGCAGGTGATCGATAAACTGAGCCAATCCGTTGAAGATATTGCCGTGACGATTAAAGAGCTAGCCCAGTCTACTGAAGAAATTGGCGAAGCCGCAGATCTTATTAGCATGATTGCAGATCAAACTAACTTATTAGCGCTTAATGCTGCGATTGAAGCGGCTAGAGCCGGTGAACATGGACGAGGCTTTAGTGTGGTGGCAGATGAGGTGCGCTCCTTATCGTTAAAAACACGCCAGTCGACAGAGAAAATCCATCAAGTCATTCAAGTACTTTCAAGTCGAGCTCAAAGTGCTGTATCTGTGTCTCAAGAAGGTGAAGCCGTCGCAAAACAGGGGGTGAATATTGTGGGACAAACTCGTTCTTCACTGGATCAAATCAGTGGTGCGGTGAAAGAAATCTTAGATATGACGATTAAGATCTCAGCCTCGGTTGAAGAACAAAGTGCCATGACAGAGCATATTAATCAGCAGGTAACGGATATCTCTGATGGTGCCAATCATACCAAGGGGATCGCTGAGCAAACTTTAGCTTCTGGGGTTGAGCTTGAGCAAACAGTGGATAATGTACATTCTATTATTCGTCGTTTCTCAACCCACTAGTTATATCTCTTAATAAAAAAGCCACTAGATTGATCCAATCTAGTGGCTTTTTTGCTCTTTGATTCAGGTGGGTGCTTGCTACTAAACGTGGTTAGCCAAGCCTAGTGTTTGTGGGTAAGGGGCAAAATATCTTTGTTGGCGCAAATAGTCATTACCAAATTGCTCAGTGTAATGCTGTAGTAGCGTCAAAGGGGTAACTAGGGGTAATTGGCCCGCTTGATATTGCTTAATTGTTCGTAAAATACTCTGCTTAGCACTTTTTGAAAGTTGACGTTTAAAGTAGCCAAAGACATGTAGCAAGGTATTTACATGGCCTTTTCTAGGTGCTGGTCTTGATAGTGCACTCATAAACAAGGTGAAATATTCATTTACTAAGGTGTCGATTTGATCCTTACTCCCCTTCGCGAGAAGCTGGCCAAGCTGTTTATAAAGCACCTGATTTTGTGACAGCAAGATGTATTTATAGCTGGTATGGAATTGCATCAGCTTGTGTAAGCTTGGTTGCTCTAATACTTCAACTCTAAAATAGTGATGAGCATAAACCCTTAAAATAAAGTTTTCATATAGATGGGCGTCATTTAAACGGCCTTCTTCTTCAATTGGCATGAGGGGATAAGCCTCTTGTAAGGCCGCGGCAAATAAACCTTGGCTCATCTCGCGTTTTGGCATGCCGTTTTCCTGATATACCTTAATGCGAGACATACCGCAGCTTGGTGAGTTTTTCATTAAAATATAACCATCAAGCTGATCGAATTCACTTAGTGCTGGGGTAAAGCCTTGTACAAGTTGATCTGTTACATCTGAATCAGGATCATTACTGTAGCTTAACCTTACCCCTTTGTTTTTATCTTCATTCAAACGCATAGTGGGTCTTGGTGTGGCAAACCCGGCAGCGACTTCAGGGCAGAATGTCATGTAATTAAAGTGCTCGCTTAGCACATTAAGACAGAGCTTTGATTGCGTATGGCCGCCATTAAAACGAACATTATGCCCTGCTAAGCAAGCGCTTAAACCTAGGGTAATCTCATGCTCTTGTTGGCTCTCAAGGGTCAAGGTTGGAATGATGTTGGTATTTTTCATCTTCTTACTCCTAAGTTAAAAACTTATACAAAGTTATTTTTTATATAACTAATACTTGTACAAGAATAGAAAAAAGGCAAGAAAATACTTATACAGTTTTTATTTTTGTATCATTGTTGGCTTGTACAATCTTATCGCAAGAGAGTTAAACACTAGTTTAATTCGTTTAAATTCCAATCATATTCATAATCAATGTCCCCATCATAAGCTCTTAATTTTTCACCTAATGCCTTGTCTGAGTAGCCAATTAAGTGTGTTATTAGATCCAGATAAGTACGTCCAAAATCTTCTTTGTACCATTTATAAATGCTTGATAGCACTAACTCTCCTTTGTTATTAAAACTAACGCCTCTGGCATGGTTGATATATTGTCTGGCATTCTCAGCGACTAATATTTGGGCGTTTTCAAGAGTGAAAGCGCTGGCGTTTAAGTTAGGGCAACTATAAGAGGCGCAGTTAAGGGCATAATGTATGCTGGCTTGTTGATAAATAGGCCGCAAAATTCTGTGTTCAATATCATTTAGAGAAACGTCTCTACTGGAAATGCTTAATACCTTGTCGTCCCAAGGACCTGATTTAAACCATGAGTCCCCAATTTCTCGTATGCTTTTAATTGGGTAGCTATCAAGAATGAGGGAGATAGTTTTCGCATTGTATAGGTTAATCCAATAGGGCAGTTGCTGCTTTTTTGTTAGTGTTCTAGGGGCTAAATTTGCGAGATAATCAATGTAGTTGTCTAGCGCTAATTTATCTTGCTCACTGACCTTTTCATAGGCCATATAAGATTGGTCTTGATCATCAAAAATCACATATTTATCAAGAAATAACTGCCAATTTTGGTGGTCTAAATCTATGCTTTTTTCGGCTGCAAACTCTGCCCACCTTGGATCAAGATCTTTGCTAGGTGCTGCATTTAATAGAAAACTTTGAGCATAAACAAGTAGAAAAAAAAGCAACATAACAGGGGGAGATGTGAGGCTTTTAAAACCAGTAAAAAGAAAATTTAATTGAGCTTTGCTTTCAGGGCGGAGGGGGGACATTGTTCAGACTCCTGTTTTATGGGGTAACACTAGGTGTTTTCGTCATTACTTTTGTTTGAACTAAGAATGGCTTGATAAGTTCCATTTATTTCATATAAAAAGCGAATACTTTAGAATTTTCTTATATAACTTATACAAAAAAGGTTTGCGTATAGATAAAACTTGTACAAGAATTAAACCTGTATCATCTATATTCTATGATTGACTTAAAACGAGACGAAGAGAATTTATGAAAGACGCTGTAAACATTGATGACCTATTTCCGATTCGAGAATTGAGCGCTAGAACGCAAGTGAATACCGTGACGATTCGAGCATGGGAAAGACGCTATGGATTATTAACCCCCATGCGTACTGATAAAGGGCATCGACTTTACAGTGAAGATGATGTGAAGAAGGTTGAAAAAATCCTGTCCTTAATTGCGAGGGGAGTCTCAGTGGGCAAGGTAAAGGCCATGCTCAAACAAACGCCAAGTGATGAAAGCAAGCAAGATATGACCCTTTGGCAGCATGCCATCACGCAAATACAAATGGCTAGTCAAACTTATCAGTCGCATCAACTAGAAAAAGTTATTGCTGATTACTTTGTGAATTACCCTGTGCAGGTTTGCCATAAAAATGTATTTGAACCCTTGTTTAGCCTTTTGCAAAAAGAAGAAGCGGGTAATAGGGCTCAACGTGCTTTTATTGAAAGTGAGTTATTGGCTTATACCTTAAGGCGCCTTAAAAATAGCCAAGCTGATAAGCCTAAATCTTCACCTGACGGCCATAATTTGGTGGTGACATTGGGTGACAATACCGCAATCTGGCCCTTGTTATTCTTGTGCCTAGAATTAGCGGATGCGAATGTTAATGTGCAGCTGATTAATCAGACAATCACCTTAGATAGCCTGATTGAAATAAGAAAGGAAAAGCAGGCGTACCAGGTACTTTTTTATCAAGATGGTGTTTGGGGGCAAGAGCAAAAACAGCTTGCTCAAGAGGTATTAGCACAAGATCAGAATATCGTGATATGTGGAACAGCCGCTATAATTTCTCAAATAGTGGCGCAAAATCAAGTCTTCTCAGCTTTATCTGAATTTAGTCAATATTTACTAAAGCAGCCTGCTTAGGCGAGATAAGGTTCTGACAGCAAGGAGAAAGAAATCGTAAGGATTTAGCCTGTAGACAAGTAACGGCTCTCAATGTTTTATGGGGAGCCATGAGAGGTGCAACATGAAAATCTTAATGACAGGTGGAACCGGCCTTATAGGTTCATATTTTATCAATGAGTTTGAACAGCATGAGTATACGGTTTGCACTCGATCTCCCTATCAAGCTAAAAAAGATCTTCCGGATCAAACTCATATTATTAATGACTTATCCATGCTTGATGATCTAAATGAGTTTGATGCTGTCATTAATTTGGCCGGTGAACCCATTGCTGATAAGCGTTGGAGCCAAAGGCAAAAAGCCATGATTTGCCAAAGCCGCTGGCATACAACGGATAAGCTGGTAAAACTCTTTGCTAAAAGCAGTCAGCCACCTGGTGTCTTTATTAGTGGATCAGCGGTTGGTATTTATGGGAATCACGGGGATGAATTTTTAACAGAGCAAGAATCTGTTTTTTCTCGAGATTTTGCTAGCCGCTTATGTCAACGCTGGGAAAAAATCGCCCAAGAAGCCGTGCCTTTTACGCGCTTAGTGACCTTAAGGACGGGGATAGTATTAGCCCCCAAAGGCGGTGCGTTAGCAAAAATGCTGCCTGTGTTTAAATGCAATCTTGGCGGTAAAATAGGCAGTGGTCAGCAGTTTATGCCTTGGATACATATTCAAGATATGGTTAAAGCCATTGCATTTTTATTGATGAATAAAGATAGCCAAGGGCCATTTAATTTGACCAGCCCCCATGCGGTGACAAACTATCAATTTACCGAAGAGCTGGCCCACACACTGGGTAAAAGAGCATATTTCACTGTGCCAAAAGCGATTCTAAAACCCATGATGGGAGAGGCTTCCGAGCTTTTGCTGGGCAGTCAAAGGGTGGTGCCAGAAAAACTCATTGAAGCAGGCTTTAAATTCGACTTTCCCGAAATAGACGATGCTTTTGTCGATCTGTTAATGCCTCATCCTGTTTATAGCTAGCCTTAACTTTTTCAGCTTGGTAAAGGCTAGATGAGGTAAAAGTAAAATGCTAAGAGGGCAAAAAAAGCACTGATCACTTGCCAAATGAGTACGGGGTTGCGTTCAATAAGTGGCGGTCGTGTCTCCCTAAGAAAAGCATGGCTTGGGTGTCTTAGATTATGCATAAACTCAAAGACATCCGAGTGACGGGATTCTGGTAAAGGGTGAACGGCTTGCTGAATAGCATAATCCACCCAAACCGGTATTTCGCTGTATTCATCCCTAACTGGATGATAGTAGAGGTTACGTTGCTTAGATAAGGTTTTTGCCTGTGCAACTTGTGTGCTGTAAGGGTAGCGGCCTGAAAGCAAAAAGTAGGTTAATATGCCTAATGAAAAAAGCTCGGATTTAACGCTACCTGCATCCCCCAAAAAGTATTCTGGCGCACTGTAAAGCGCGCTGCCTTTCAAATGATTATACCCTTGCTCTGGGCTGCTTTCGGCTAAGCCAGCCACATAAACAGAGCCAAAATCTATGATCTTTACGGTACCATTTTGGTCAATCATGATGTTCTCTGGGCGAATATCTTGATGGAGCATTTCCATCTTATGTAGGCTATTTAACCCTTTTGCTACTTGTTCGATGATATCCCTTACCTTTTCTAAGCTAGGTTTTGGGTGATCGATAGCCCATTGGGCTAGCGTTTGACCTTCAATATGTTCAAACAAGGTGTACAAAAAATTAGGTTGGCGCTGGGCTAAATCTGCTTTTAATACGTGGGCGCTATTGACGCGTCTAGCGATCCACTCTTCCCTTAAAAAGTGTTCCAGCGATTCTGGATCCTTGCTCAATTCTAATGAAGGGGTTTTAAGTACGAGCTTTTTATGGGACTGCATATCTTGTACAAGATAGATATGGCTGCGATTGCTATTGTGAATCTGTCTTAATACCTGATAACCATCAAAGCTACGATGTGGCTGTAATGGCGGTGGCAAGGGTAAGGCTTCTGCTTGTTGTTTGATTTGTTGAGAGGCAGCTTTTGGCACCTCATCTACACGCAATAGTTGAACGCTTAAATTATCATTACTGCCTGCTGCAAGTGCGTGAGCTATCAAGGCTTGAGCGGCCTGTTGCAGGTCTGCTTTGTGATTGTTTAAGATTCGAATAAAGTCGGCTTCTTGCACAAAATTATAAACCCCATCGGTACAGAGTATAAAAAATTGGCCGACTTCAAGCGGCACTGCCTGATAATCAAGCTCACATTTTGGGTGCATACCCATCGCGCGGTTTAAGTAGTTCTCACTTTCGCTGACCCAAAGCTTATGGTCATGGGTGACCTGAGTGAGGCCTTTATTGGATAGGGAGTAGACTCTGGTATCACCCACATGAAATACATGGGCAAGATGATGTTTGACGACTAGGGCGCTTAAGGTGCAGACATAGCCTTGATCCTTATTGTAGCGTCCTGGCCCTTGTTGAGATTGCGCAAATAGCCAAGAGTTAATGGCACTTAAGACCTTTTCTACCGAAGTTCTAACGGACCAAGCTTCGCTGGTGCAGTAATAGTCTTCGAGGAAGGTTTTGACCGCTGTCTCACTGGCGATTTGGCTGACAGGGCTTGAGCTTATGCCATCGGCCATCACCAAGGTGATGCCCTTCATGGTCAGCATATTCGGGCTAGGTTGACGGGCCCCATGAAAATCTTGATTCACTTTTTTAGGGCCTTTATCGGTAAAGCCCGCCACAGATACTCTTAATTCAGGTGCAGCTTCAAACATAAATTCTGCCTCCATCATGGCTTGCGGTCACAGGTTAAGCTCTCTAGGCCATGGGTTATTTATTATTCTTGTGCATTTTTACTCATTGTTTTTACTTTAATTGCTTTCACTTAACTTTTTAGGCTTAACTTTTTTGCTTTAATTGTTATGTGCTTTTATTAACAAACGACTCAGGGTTTACAGCATGCTGAGGAGCTGTTCTGACATGGGTTGTATATAGGGTCAGTCCAGTAAAGGCTAATCCGCCTACTAGGTTGCCCAGTGCCGTTGGGATTTCATTCCAGATGATGTATTCCATAAAGGAGAAGTCACCCCCCATAATCATGCTAAATGGAAATAAAAACATATTGACCACAGAGTGTTCGAAGCCCATGTAAAAGAAGAGAAAAATAGGCATCCACATGGCAATGACCTTGCCACTAACATTGGTAGAAATCATGGCGCCAACCACACCTAAAGACACCATCCAATTACACAACATGCCGCGAATAAAAATGGTCATCCAGCCAGCAACACCATGTTCAGCATAGCCTAAGGTTCGGGCTTCTCCGATACTGGCAACCTTATTACCCACAGCACCTGCATCCAGATTAAAGCCATAGGTAAAGATAAATGCCATCATAAAGGCAACGGTTAAAGCACCAGCAAAATTACCGACAAATACTAGACCCCAATTACGCAGTACTCCTTTTGTTGTCACCCCAGGTCGTTTATCAAGCAAGGCTAAAGGGGCCAATACAAAGACACCTGTAAGCAGGTCAAAGCCCATTAAATACAGCATGCAAAAACCAACAGGAAATAGAATCGCACCGATTAAAAAGTTGCCAGTTTCTACGGCAAGGGTAATGGCAAATACGGCAGCAAGCGCGAGAATAGCACCGGCCATAAAGGCTCTGATTAAAGTGTCTCGCGTTGACATGAAGACTTTAGATTCACCAGCATCAACCATTTTGGTAACGAATTCTGATGGTGCTAAATAAGACATAGGTATTTCTCTTTTTATGATTAAAGGAAATTCAATAAGAGTATGAGCAAAAGCTATGCCACACTCATTGTATGAAAACTAAATGAATAATTTCTAATATGGGCCAAAATCAGGCCAAATAAAACGGAGTGTTTGAGAAGTGATCAAAAATGGTGCGTTTTACATAAGGGGCGTATTTTTATGAATGTGTTATTAGCACTGAGTCTGCTTAGGCTAAAAAAGTAGAGATAAGCAACTTAATAGCGAGTTCTGTCTTAATGCAGGCTTGTGCTGCTGACAAAACTCACTAATAAGTAGGATTAGAGTGGCAATAGCCATGACACCCTAAGTCTAAAGACTCGCTTAAAAAGGCACGTCTGAATCTGAGTAACCATTACCTGTGTTTGAGTTATAGCCTTGGCTTTGATCTTGGTTTTGATCATAGACTTGAAAGCCATTATCTTGGCTGCTGTTCTGGATATAGTCTTGGCCTTGGTTCGGGTTAAAACCTTGACCACCAGGAGCTTCGATGCGCCAAGCCTGCAAACTCGTAAAGCATTTCTCAGGCTTACCTTGAGCAGCCCAAAGACGACCGTTTAGATTGAAGTGAACGTTAATCTCATCACCCACTTGGTATTGATCCATCAAGGCACACTTATCTTTAATCAGCTCTAAGGCAACATAGTTTGGGTAAGCTGGATTCTCGCCATCGCCTGTAAGTTGAATAACAAACTCACGTTTAGTAAAACCATTTTGACCGTATTCAGTCGTCGCGCCTATGCTATGGATTGTTCCTTGGGCTTCGAAACTTTTAGACATAATCAGTACCTTTAAACTTGCTTTAAAAACGTGTCAGCAGCATAGCATTTTTAATGAGGAATTTCTGGACGAAGCTAAGATAAAAGCAAAAATGCCGTCTGCTTTTATCTTGTTGTTCAAATCAAGTTTTAATCGAGAAAGTCCAAGGTCAATAACAAGCGTTTTTCGCCCACACCCACCGCAGGTGATCTATGTACCAGCCCCGCATTTTCATTACCCGGCCACAGCTCGCCTTTTAGTAAGGCCACATCACCCTCTGTTAACTGCTGAATATCCTCTTTGCTTTGATAAAGGCCAGACTGATCTTGCGCATCTTTCACTGCTCTCACCCCTAAGGCAGAACGGTTAATCAAACTATGAGGCAGCCATTGGGTCGCCACCCCTTTGTAGGTGGTTACCAAACGACAGGGTACTCTATCCACATGGAATCTAGGGCACATGGCGCTATCCAAAATCGTTAAGCGCAAGCCCGCTCTTTCTAGCTCGAATAAGCAGCAGAACATATCAACCAGTTCTGCAATATTCTGACTTAGGGGCAAGACGTTATCCGTGTTGCCCAAGGCTTTATGTATGGTGTCTAGCGCTAACTCTGGTGTGAGTGCCATATTGCGTTTATAGCTGTCTTTCTCACTTAAAAAAGCATCAATGGCGTGTTGCAGCGCGGCATCAGAGTCTCGTTGCCAAACCACCATATTGGTATCTTGCTGGTAGACTGCGGTCAGTACATCTAATGTTTGCCCAACAATGAACTTGCCTTGCACTTGCTCTTCTAGTGCTTGCTCTTTATGACTCTCTAGGGCTAATGCGCTCATGCACTTTCCTCCCAGGCTGGGAAGGGGTCATTTAAGCTGGCCCAAAACGCCTTACCTTGAACGATTTCATCATCCGATAATAAGCAGTTATCCAACGCGGTAATCATGGCATCTTGATTTAGGCCTTGGCCAATAAAGGCCAATTCTTGGCGCATATCCCCAAAAGGTTCAGTCCAATGTTCATTGATCGCCGCTAGGCTTGCTTCATCCGTTGGCCAGTTATCCTTAGGCACGGCTTTCCAAAACATGCCGGCAAAACCATAACGGGCAATACCACCTGCTTGGCTCCATTGCCCCGCAAATTCTGGGCGAGTCGCTAACCAGAAATAACCCTTAGAGCGCAGTAGCTTTCCGTAGTCTTTGGTATTGTGTAAGAAGTTAAAGAACTTCTCAGGGTGAAAAGGGCGGCGGGCCACATAACTAAAACTGCCAATGCCGTATTCTTCGGTTTCTGGCACATGTTCACCGCGCATTTCTTTTAACCAGCCCGGTGCTTGTTGAGCTCGGTCAAAATCAAACAAGCCTGTATTCAATACTTTATCGATATCGACTTGGCCATTTTCAATGGGAATAATTTGAGCTGAGGTATTGAGCGAGGTTAAAATCGCCTTGAGCTTATTCATGTTTTCCATGGTCACAAGGTCGGACTTACTCACCAGAATAATATCGGCAAATTCCACCTGATCAACCAACAAGTCCGCCACGCTGCGCTCATCCTCTTCACCTAAGGATTCACCCTTATCTTGCAAGTACTGGGCTTCTTCATAATCCTTCATAAAGTTAACCGCGTCGACCACGGTTACCATGGTATCTAAAGTCGCCACATCAGACAGAGACACACCGTCTTCATCGGCAAAGGTAAAGGTTTCAGCCACAGGTAAAGGCTCAGAAATCCCTGTGGATTCAATCACCAAGTAGTCAAAACGACCCTCTTTGGCTAGCTCTGTGACTTCTAACAATAGGTCTTCACGCAGGGTGCAGCAGATACAGCCATTGCTCATCTCGACCAGCTTTTCTTCGCTGCGATTTAACGAGACTTCGTTTTGAATGATGTTGGCATCGATATTGATCTCACTCATATCATTCACGATAACCGCCACCTTTTTACCTTGGCGATTATTTAAAATATGGCTAAGTACCGTGGTCTTTCCTGCCCCTAGAAAACCGGATAAAACGGTTACAGGCAATTTTTTAGGATGTGTCATAGGATACTCTGGCTAAAAAACGGTTTATGAGAAAATGGGATTAAAGAAATGTTATAACATAACATTTATAAAATAAACCAAGCTTAAGCAAAACAGCATGAATCGCTTCAAGACTTATCAGGCAGAGACTCAAATAGTGAGACCAGAGACTTAATGAGAAAGGGGAAATTACAGACATAAAAAAACCACCAATGAAGGTGGTTTTTAAATTTGGTGGAGACGGCGGAGATCGAATCTTATATATTATTTTTAATGAAATCAGTAGTTTAATGATTTATAAAATATGTTTTTAGGGATCTATAGCCTTCTTTCGCCTTATTTTACATCTAGTGTGTGTCGTTAAATTTTTATATATTCAAAACTATATGTTTTTCGACTAGTTGTTGATTTGAATAGTTGTACATTAGGTGCAAATTGCTCAATCCACAGTTTAGCCTTTTTCTCTAATGTAATTGAAGACGATGCTCCAAGAATAATTCTATTTATAAATTTAACTGGTAGTGTTTCTGTATGGATAGCTACTCCATTTGGATCGTATCCAGTAAGTGGAATTGTTCCCAAATGGACAACACAACGCCATTCTTGTTCTTCTTTCCACGCTTCATCTTTTACGAAGCTTAATTCAATTATTTTTTCTACTAAAAGCTCATCTAAATGAGGTCTTGTAGATGCATAAAGCAAAGGCCGGAAATAATCCGGTAAAGCTTTTATATGTTCGAGTTTTTCTACATCTAATTCAATTACAAAGCCAGTATGGTCTTGAGCATAGTGGGACCACATAGTTCTAGAGCACTCATTTTTACTGCATGAAAGTATGCCAATATTATCATTTATAATCTCATATGTTCCCTTATGAAATTTTTCACTCCATGTTGGTAAGCAAGGATTTAATTCAAAAGGGTCATTTAACAAACTTGGTTGGGAAAAACGAAGGCTTACTCCTTCTTTAGTAAATATAAAGTCAAAGGAGTTTGGAGGGTAATATCTGTAAAACATAACGATCCTTGTTTAATATTTGGAAAGCGGATTTAGCCTTGTAGCTTCTTCCAGAAAGTCGGGCGATAGGTGAGAGTATCGCATTGTCATTTTAAACCTAAAGCTCGATTAACTTAGAAGCTCGGCATACCTTTTTAGGTCATTTAGGCTCAGGTTAGCTTTGTATTGGACTATTGTGTAGCGCTCGAACCTATCGCATTCTCCCTTAGTTGGAAAGGTAAGTTTATATTCACGGTTACCACGTCCAGCAACACTAAAGCGGATTTCATAACCTGTAGGGACTTTTTTATGGTCATAATTTATGGCCCTGTTTGACGTTTTAAATCCTTTAATATTTGCACATTAGTTTTCCTTCATGTCATAGCTATAGATTTCAATATGCTGATGACTTCCATAATTAGTTTCAAAATATTCTGTATCTCTAATGAATGTATGTTTAGAGGTTCTAAATTCACGGAGTGAATCGTAATATGTCATTTCGATATCAAAATTATCAACTACAGAGTATTGATCCAGAACAATATGTAAATGGCAGCAGTCTCCTCGAAAAATCTTTTTCACTTTTCCATCATTTTGATTGATTCCTGCTTCAAGGTTTTTAATTCTTATAAAAACTTCAGTAGCATCGGCAAGATGATTCTCTATTTCAAAAGCAAAGTGTATGTGGCATTTTCCGGTAGTAATGTCTTCTACATCATTTAGATAGCAGCTTTTAAATTCGAATAAAGGTTGAGCGAGTTTAGTCTTAATTTCTTCTCTTTTTATTTCTTTATTTTTAGATTTTAGCAATTCTTTATGTTGAGTTCTGTGCTGAACTATTAGCAGGAATACAGCAATAGGAGCAAAAACTCCACCTGAAAAACTACCTAATTCAGCAAGACTTAAATCTTGAATATTAAGTATTTTATCGGAAAAATTAATATATATAAGTCCA
The DNA here is from genome assembly GCF_000153025.1 of Marinomonas sp. MED121. Lineage (GTDB taxonomy): Bacteria > Pseudomonadota > Gammaproteobacteria > Pseudomonadales > Marinomonadaceae > Marinomonas. The sequence continues at coordinate 164,128 of NZ_CH672431.1, read as the reverse complement.
AGATATACTCCTATCAATGAGCCTTGGAAAAGTTGAGGGATAATATGAAACTTTATTGTATTAATCATTTAATTCCCTCTTTTAAATCATTGGATGCCCAGACCAAACAACACGGCCGATTATGCGCAGTGTGTTTAGGTCTGATGATGGAATGACGATATCCCCATAATTTTTGTTATCTGAGGTAATTTCGACTGTGCCGTGGAATTGCTTTTGAACTCGCTGTACAAACAACTCACCGTCATAGTTGATGACATAAATCCCTCCATCACTAGTTACTGAGCTCATTGTTTTATCAATGACCAAAGAGTCGCCGCTGTAGATGGTTGGCTCCATGGAATCACCACGGGCATACATAGCAATATCTCTACTATTCGAATCTAATGTCATTGCTTCACAACTTCCTTTTCAGTATTTTGCTCTTTATACGCCTCTCATTTTTATATTTCAATTACTTCAACTTGTTGTTCTGAAAAGTTATTTATTGGAGTTTTTGCAATTAACTCCTTTTTATCTTTGAGAGTAAAGGGACGGCTCTTTGGGATAACGTAGCGTAATTCTGATAACAGGGCTAATTCAGATCTGAATGTGGCTAAAAATGAAACTGTCGCTGCATTATTTTTGAATAATTGATTGTTAAGTATAAATAAAGAAAGTTTCTAGTAGTGCAGTGCTTGTCGGTTGATGCCGATTTTGTTGGCGCAATCCCGCCAGATTCTAGTGACGGCCTGCAATTCGTATTCTCTTTAGGGCGGGCTTGTCACTGCTAGCGCTCGATTTCTTTTCAAATATTATAATCTTACTTAATTTCAGATAGCTTTCGCTTACGGAATTGCGAGGGGACATATTTGTTTATGAATAATATTGAATAGAGAAATAAAAACTCCCTCATTTGAGGGAGTCTCATTGCAGTTACTCCTATTCAGGGATCTTTTTCCAATCGGTGTCTTTGCCAAAGACATCCATGATAGGTGCACCATCTAATTTATAATATTCTATTACTACTGAGCCGTTCGCCAAGGCGGCTAAGATTATATTCGCTGCGGCATCCCAAGTGCCATTACCGGGCCAATTAGCAAGGTTTGGGTTGGCACTAACGACTCCTAGTGGTCTAGAGCATTTTACCAGTGCATTGTTTAGTTTTGCTTTGTTTACTTTGTTATCACAGTACGCTTGTACTAACCCAGCATTGTTAGCATCAAATGTAATATAAGCATGCGCAGGCAAATTAGCGCGTCTTGCTGGAGGGGGCGCAGTCAATTGTTGATTTAATATGTTTTGGTATTGTCCCCACGACCTATCACTATGAAATATAGACTTCACAATAGTCGCGCCTGCTGATTGAAATGTATCTTTTTCATCAAATGTTAAATTTTCAATTAATAAATCACCAGCCATGTTATGTCTCCCTCTTGTTTATGAGTCGGTTTTCAAATGTTTTCATACAGTGATGTTCTGAATGAATGAGAGAGGTTAGGTGTAATCTGATTTATAAACTCGGTTAGAGGTATGCTAAATGTGGTGGAAATGATGAGATAAATTTTTTCATACTAAAAGCCTGTTCATCTGAGCTGTTTAATAAATGATTCCTTTTGTTTTTCAGTCAGCTAGAATGACTAGATGCCATTATCTAAAGAGGAGCCACTTGCTCCTCCTGACAATGGCTGATGTTGAATTGAGCTTTCTGGGATAAAAGATGTTTTATAGCGTCGAGCATGGCTCGAATAGGTGACAGATTGTGCTCATAAATCTCAGGTATAAAAAAAGCCGCTAATAAGCGACTTCTTTTGTGTTGTCAGAATTAACTCTTTAAATTCTGGTCAAAATTACAATCGATTTTCAATAAACCACTTTAAAATCAACCGCTTAAGTGATGGGGCCTGTTGTGAGGCGTCGAACATGGTTCGAATAGGTGACAGGTTGTGCTCATAAATCGCAGACATAAAAAAAGCCGCTAATAAGCGACTTCTTTTGTGTTGTCAGAATTAACTAGTTAAATTCTGACAACATTACAATCGATTTTCAATAAACCATTCGAAAATCAACCACTTAATTGGTGGAGACGGCGGGGATCGAACCCGCGTCCGCCAATCCTCTGCCATCGGCTCTACATGCATAGTCTCTTCTATTTTTTGACCATTAACCGCCCGAAGGACAGGGTATTAACGGCGAGCCTACTTAATCTTAGAACCTTATCCCTAGGCGGGGCATCGGTTAGCATCTCGTAATTTATGATACTGCGGAGTCTCAGGCTACAAGCAACCGGAGGGCAGCACACTAGCAGGGGTTTAGGCTGCTAAAGCGTAGTTTTCGTCGTTTGCGACTATATATTTGATGCGGGGGATTTACGAGATCACGCATCACTCTCGACATGCACCTCAGGGTTTGTAACCGGCGTCGAAACCATGTCGTCCCCAAAGATGGGCGAATTTTAACGGAATCTATTTGATTTCGCTAGTTTTCTTTGCTCTTTAGTGGGCTTTCTCGCTCACTTTATGCGTTTTCTAGCCGGCGAGATTTTGGTTTCCTTGTTTGCTGCACTCTTCAGTCTGTAGCCTTCTTACGCTTGCTCGCACTTTCTTTATGCGCTTTCTAGCTCTTTCTTTGTGCGCTTTCTCGCTCTTTCAATATGCGCTTTCTAGCTTCAGAGTTTTTGATGGGTGCTAAAAAACAAAACCCGCTAAGTCTAGGACGAAGCGGGTTGATGAATCAGCAAGGTGTTTGTTTAACGTGTGCTGTGTTTCATCATGCGTTCTTTATCACGAGCCCAGTCACGGTCACGGGTAGTATCACGCTTGTCTATGTCTTTCTTACCTGTTGCTAGGGCAATTTCGACCTTGATGTGGTTGCCTTTCCAGTACAAGGCGGTGGCTACACAGGCTTTACCTTTTTGCTCTGTTACTTGGATTAGCTTGTCGATTTCTTTTTTGTTTAATAATAGCTTTCTATCACGGGTTGGTTCGCACACAACATGGGTAGAGGCTGTCATTAAAGGTGTGATTAGTGTGTTAAGCAGCCAAGCTTCGCCATTGCGTAAAAATACGTGCGAGTCGACTAGCTGTGCTTTCCCTGCGCGAAGACTCTTCACTTCCCAGCCAGTCAGGCAGATTCCTGCCTCGAACTTTTGCTCGATGAAGTAGTCGTGGCGGGCCCTTTTATTTAAGGCAATAGTGCCGCTGGTGTTAGATTTCTTCTTTGCTTTACTCATGGCGAGAAATTATACGGTCGAAAGTGGGAAAATCCTATGCTTTTCTTGAGCTCAAGTCATTAATGTTAGAGAATTCGCGCTCGAATCTGTTTTTTGGGGTTCGGCTCACTAATCGTTTGGTTTTAGTGGCTTATAATTAGGTCATAGGTTAAAACCAGTATTTAATTTTTGATTATTATTTTCTCTAAAAGAGCAGGTATTATGCCGAAAAATCGGTGTCTTCAAGGTATTTGGGCGAGCCCATGGGTGTTTATCTTTGCCGCAGCGGGTTCGGCTGTTGGTTTAGGAAACCTGTGGAAGTTTCCTTATATGATGGGTGAGAATGGCGGCGGCGCTTTTTTGTTTGTCTATATTATTTGTCTTTTGTTAGTGGGCCTACCTGTGTTGATCGCCGAAGTGGCTTTAGGGCGTACGGTTAGATCAAACCCCATAGATACAGTGAATGATTTAAGTGAGCGTCGCATTATTGCCAAGGGCTGGGTCGGCTTACCTTGGCTTGCAGGTGTGGTGGGCTTTTTAGTTTTCAGTTTTTACAGTGTGATAGCCGGTTGGTGTGTGTCCTATTTTAGGCGTGCTATTACGGGTGAATTTAATGATATCACCTTGCCTAAATCCCAGTTTATTTTTGATGAAATGCTTGCCAAGCCAGAAGAAATGGCGATTTGGAACAGTGTTTTTTTAGTCATGGTAATTTTGGCGGTCGGCCAATCCGTTACCCGTGGTTTAGCAAAGCTAGTTAAATTTTTGTTACCCGCTCTCATTATTCTTCTGGTTACTCTGTCTTTTTATTCACTTCAAGTGGGTGATGTGGCGCAAACCTTGGAGTTTTTATTTGGCTGGAAATGGTCGGATATTACCTTTGATGTGGTGCTGGCGGCTGTTGGCCATGCTTTTTTTAGTTTGAGTATCGGTATGGGCGCCATGTTTGCCTATGGCGCTTATATGAGTAAGCATATGTCGATTGCCAGAGCCTGCTCTATCGTAGTAGGGCTAGACCTTTTGGTTGCCTTGCTCGCCGGTTTAATCATCTTCCCTCTTGTTTTTGCCTATGACCTTGATGTGGCATCTGGCCCAAGCTTAACCTTTGTTTCTTTACCGATTGTCTTTGGTGCCATCCAAGGCGGACAAGTTTTAGGTGGGCTCTTTTTTACCCTGATGATCATTGCTGCCCTGACCTCAGCGATCTCTATGTTAGAGTTGTTTATTGCTTGGTTGCATGAGCGTTTCTCAATGAACCGCTTTAAAGCGGCGATCCTATCTGTGAATGCGGCTTGGTTTATTGGTTTGGCAGTAATCTTGTCGTTCAATGATTGGTCTAACTATGTTGTCATGGGGCTGACTTTCTTTGAGCTACTGGATTCCTTAACCAGCTTAGTCTTGCTGCCAATTAGTGCGATTGTGCTAACAGTATTGGTTGCATGGTTTATCCCGCAAACTATGTGGGAAAAAGAGCTGATTACTCGCAACCCTAAGCATTTTTCTTGGTGGTATGTGACCCTTAAATACATTAGTCTGCCGGCAATGTTATTAATTGCGGTAACTGGTTGGTTAGGAGCTTAAGCGTGACCCGTATTGAAAGATCGGCCTATGTGCCTTTTAGTGCCGAGCAAATGTTTGATTTAGTGAATGATATAAAAGCCTATTCTTTGTTCTTACCAGGTTGTCACAGTGCCAGTGTTATTTCACAAACAGATGATGAAATCGTTGCCTCATTAGAAGTGAGCAAAGGCCCTGTTAAACAAAGTTTTACGACGCGTAATCTGTTAACACATGCAGAGCGTATTGAGATGAATTTGGTTAAAGGCCCCTTTAAAAAACTACATGGGGTTTGGCATTTTACTGATTTGCCTGAGGGTAACTGTAAGATCTCTCTAACAATCGATTTTGAATTAAGTGGCATGTTGAAATTTGCCTTTGGTGGAGTTTTCAGTCAAGTGGCTGGCTCCATGGTGGATTCCTTTAGTAAGCGTGCAAAGGTGGTATACGGTGAATAAAACAATGATTCGTGTGGAAGTGGCCTATGCCATGCCGGACAAACAAAAAATTGTGGTACTAGAAGTTGAAGAAGGCACCTCTGTAAAAGAAGTGGTGATGCAATCTAATATAGAAACCTTTTTTCCTGGGCTTGATAAAGCTAACGCCAAATTAGGCATTTTTGGTAAATCTGTACGTAAGCCTGAGGATCAGGCGATTAAAGCAGGAGAGCGTGTTGAGATTTATCGTGAATTAACGGTTGACCCTAAACGAGCACGAGCGAACCGTGCGGAAAAGGGTCAGGCTAGTTAATTTTTGATCTTGTTGCAAAATTTGATCTATTTATCTGGAAACACTGGCAAGTTAGCTAACACGAACTAGCCTCTGAGTGAATCAGTTAAAACGTAGGGTTAGGTAAAGTAATGAGAGAGTGGAAAAATATTGAGAGAGTGTCGGGTTAGGTAAGAAACCTAACCCAGCACCAGCAGAAGAGGGGTGTATTAAAGCCCTAGGATCTCAATTAACTTACCTTGTTCGAAGGTAAGTGTTAGATCAGAGACTTCACTTTCAATTGTCTTTTCATTGGCATCTACAACACTAAACACATAGTGCCATTCGTTTGGCTTGTAGAGGTCTCGTATCATAGGTGAACCAACAAGATATTTAACCTGTGATTCTGTCATGCCTAGTTCTAACTGATTGACTTGCTGTAATTCTAGTACATTACCTTGGGCAACAGGCACCTTGTAAGCAGGTGGAAGTAGCCCACAAGCAGTCAAACTAAAAATACTAATTAATACGATAAAAAATTTATTCATTTGAATGATCCTAATTTAGATGTAGTAATGATAAAGTAAATGTAAATAAGGTTCGAATAGAGAATTACCTATGACTAGCGAAAATCAAGAATTAAAGAAAGCCGGACTTAAAGTTACCCTGCCAAGGGTAAAGATTTTGCAAATTTTGGAAGGTGCGGGCGAGCGTCACATGAGTGCGGACGATGTTTATCGCACCTTGTTGGAACAGGGTGAAGATGTTGGCCTTGCCACTGTCTACCGTGTTTTGACTCAATTTGAAAATGCAGGTCTTGTAGTACGTCATCATTTTGAAGCCGGTACAGCCGTTTTCGAAATTGCTAAAGGCGAACATCATGACCATATGGTGTGCATGGATTCAGGTAAAGTCATTGAATTTTACGATCCTATTATTGAAAAACGCCAAAAAGAAATCGCTGAAGAGCATGGTTATGTGATCGAAGATCACAACCTAGTACTTTATGTACGCCCTAAAGACTAGGTCTTAGTCTTTCAACTTGGGGATAAGTTCACTAGTTATGCCCAAGTAAAGCGTCAAGTTAAGAATATAGTGCGCCAGTCAAAGGATTGAGCTTGTTCGCCGTTGGGCAGATGGCGGATGAGGACTCATTAAAAAACCAGAAGATAATTTCTTCTGGGGTTTTTTATTTTAAATAAAAGGACTTGTGAACTCGGAGTTACTTTGTCATAAGGTTCGTTAAAATGTTCTCTGGCTTATTAGCTTGCTGTACATTGTTATAAACGTCTCCTCAAAATGCTCTCTGGCTTATGAGCTTGCTAATACTTCGTTAAACACCTCCTCAAAATGCTCATTTATAATTATAAACTCCGCTTTTTCGTCAGCGTTTGCCTCGTCTTAGCGTCGCTCATTGCGCCAGTGGTTTGTTGGGCTTATCAGAAACTCCGTTTTTTCGTTGCAAATAACCTTGTTTAATAGCGCCTCGTCTTAGCGTCGCTCATTGCGCCAGTGTAAGGTGGAGGGTAAGTGGGATCCCTTTTTGGAAACCTGATTCGTCTTAGCTTCGCTCATTGCATCAGTGGAGGGTAAGTGAGGCTGCTTTTTGTTGAAATCTGGATCGTCTTAGATTCGCTCATTGCGCCATCATAGCTAGGTGATTAGGACTTCTATTAAACCTGATTCGTTATTGTGAGAGACAAAGAAGATAAATGTGTGATGAGGTTTAGGGATAGGAAAAAGAAAGCACTCGCTGAAAAGGGTGTCAGTGAATGCTGTGAAAGGTGTGCTTTATTTGCTGTTAGTAGAGACGCTGGGCGTCTGCTATTGCAGTTGCATGTTTATTGCAGCTGGACGTTGTTGAGCATTTCGCGGGCGTGAGCCAGGGTTTGTTCGGTGAGTTCGATGCCGCCAAGTAGTCGGGCGATTTCTGTGGCTCTTTGATTTTCTTTAAGCTGTTGCACTTGCGAGCTGGTTTGTTTGTCTTTGACTTGTTTGCTGACCATAAGGTGTTGGTTGCCTTGGGCAGCAACTTGGGCAAGGTGAGTGACACAGAACACTTGGCCTCTAGCGCCAACAGCGCGCAGCATGCGGCCGACAACTTCGGCCACACCACCACTGATACCCACATCCACCTCATCAAAGATAAGGGTGGGTATAGTCGAGGTTTGAGCGGTAACAACCTGTATGCCTAAGCTGATACGCGAAAGCTCACCCCCTGATGCGACTTTGCGAATGGCTTGGGCAGGTTGGCCTGGGTTGGAGGCTATCATGTACTCGATTTCTTCAAAGCCATTAGCACTGACCTGCTCCAGCGGACGACAATCGATATGGAAGCGAGCATGGGGCATGCCGAGGCCGTGAATCTGGCCTTCCACTTGTTTAGCGAGCTTGTCTTTGGCCTTGATGCGTTTCTCTGTGAGTAAGGTGGCGAGGTTAGTGAGGCTTTGGTAAGCCTGCTCTTCTCTTTCTTGGAGCTGTTCCAGGTTATCACCACTGCCATTCAGTTTATCCAGCTCTTGTTGAATATCGGCAGCAAGCTGAAGTAGTTGCTCTGGTAGCACTTTGTGCTTTCTTGCTGTGTCATAAATCAGGCTTAAGCGTGATTCCACTTCCATTAAACGGCTTGGGTCTTGCTCTAGGGTATCTTGGTAAGACTGCAAGCTGTCGCTGGCTTCTTCTACCTGAATAATGGCTTCGTTCATTAGCTCTATGGACGTGGCTAATGTTGCAGGTGTCGGTTGTATCTTAGAGGCGCTTTGTAAGGCCTGATGTAACATACTGCGCACATTGTTAGTGTCGTGCTCACTGAGGATTTGTAATGCTAGATAAGACTCTTGCTGTGCTTCGGCGATGTTAGATAAAAAGGCCTGCTCTTCTTCTAATTCTTCAATTTCTTTTTCTTTTAATGCCAGTTGATCCATTTCTTGTTGTTGATAAGACAAAAGCTGAATGCGAGCGTCTTGGTCACTAGAGCGGTTTTGGCGTTCGGCGAGCTCTTCTTTTAATGCGCGCCAATCTTGATAAGCCTGTTTTACTTTATGTGCTAGATTCGTCAGCTTACCAAACTCATCCACCTGTAGTCGCTGGGCAGATTTTTTTAATAAAGATTGATGCTCGTGCTGACCATGAATGTTAATGAGTTGTGAACTGACAAACTTTAGATCAGTCAGTGAGCAAGGGCGACCATTAATATAAGACTTAGAGCGACCTTCTTTGGTTACAACACGGCGCAAGATGCAATGTTGGTCGTGATCGGATGCGCCTGTTTCAAGATCGTGCTCTTCTAACCAGTTAATGACCTCTGGGTAGGCTTGAATATCAAAGGTGGCACTAATATCCGCTTTGTTTTCGCCGTGCCTCACCACACGGCTATCAGTGCGTGCGCCTAAACACAGAGACAGGGCATCTACCATGATGGATTTACCTGCGCCTGTTTCACCTGAAATAACCGTCATTCCCTGCTTTAACTCCAGTTCTAGAGACTCAACAATGGCAAAATTTTTAATCGCAATACTGGTTAACATGGGTCTCTCCTTGTTTAAAGCGGGTCAGTTAGGCGGCTTTTAGCCTTTAATTTCAGATTTCTGCATTAAATTTGTACAAAGTATGTGTATTTATACAGTAGTTTTTGTTTTTTTGCCAAGAGAAGTAAAAAATTAAAATAAGTTCATTTCTCCCTAAAATTTATGCGGTTTTACTATTGAAAGCTTTTTGAACGACCCCATATAGCTTTCAGATTGACAAAACTTCTGTTATTTGGAAGTGCAATTTGAGCATTTAATTTAGTTATTCATCTTTATATACGGAGCAAAACGTGAGCGGTGAAGTAGATAATCAAGCACAAGAAGGCGTGCTAGAAACAGCAGCAGAAAACGAAGAAGTCTTACAAGAAGACGGTCAAGTTGAAAGCGCTCAAGACGACAACCCAGAACTAGTGGCAGCACTGGCGAAAGTTGAAGAATATAAAGAGGCCGCATTACGTTCACATGCAGACGCACAAAATGTTCGTCGTCGTGCTGAGCAGGATGTGCAAAAGGCGCATAAATTTGGTCTTGAGAAATTTGCAAAAGACATTATTACTGTTGCAGATAACCTAGAACGCGCTTTAACTTCGGCGGATAGCGACAATGATGCAATGCGTGAAGGCGTAGAGCTAACACTTAAGTCACTGCAAGAAACATTGACGCGCTTTGAAGTGATTGCACTTGATCCACATGGCGAACCTTTCAACCCAGAATTCCATCAAGCAATGACTATGGTGCCGAATCCTGAGATGGAACCCAATACTGTGATGGATGTGATCCAGAAGGGTTACACCTTGCATGGCCGTTTAATTCGTCCAGCAATGGTAGTGGTTTCCAGCGCAGCATAAAAAAACTGTCAAAAAAATGACAGTGTTTGCTTGAAATGCTCTAAAGCGTACCCAAATACAGAATTAACAACGAACAATAGAATTTAAAATTTTTACTGGAGAAAACAAACCATGGGCAAAATCATTGGTATCGACTTAGGAACAACAAACTCTTGTGTATCTGTGCTAGATAACGGCACTGCACGTGTAATCGAAAACGCTGAAGGCGATCGTACTACCCCATCAATTGTGGCTTACGCTGAAGACGGCGAAGTATTAGTGGGTCAGTCTGCAAAACGTCAAGCGGTAACAAACCCTACAAACACGCTTTTCGCTGTTAAGCGTTTGATCGGTCGTCGTTTTAAAGATGACGTTGTTCAAAAAGACATCTCTATGGTGCCTTACAAAATCCTAGCGGCTGAAAACGGCGATGCTTGGGTTGAAGCGAAAGGTGAAGCAAAAGCGCCACCACAAATCTCTGCTGAAGTTTTGAAAAAAATGAAGAAAACAGCAGAAGACTTCCTAGGTGAAGGCGTATCTGAAGCCGTAATTACTGTTCCTGCTTACTTCAATGACTCTCAGCGTCAAGCAACGAAAGATGCAGGTAAAATTGCTGGTCTAGAAGTTAAACGTATTATCAACGAACCAACTGCTGCGGCTTTGGCTTACGGCCTAGATAAGAGCACAGGTGATTCTACTATCGCTGTATACGACTTAGGTGGTGGTACATTTGATATCTCTATCATCGAAATCGCTGACGTTGATGGTGAGAAGCAATTCGAAGTATTAGCAACAAATGGTGATACTTTCCTAGGTGGTGAAGATTTCGATATGCGTGTTATCGAGTTCTTGGCAGACGAGTTCAAAAAACAGTCTGGCATCGATCTACACAATGACCCACTAGCGCTACAACGTTTGAAAGAAGCGGGTGAAAAAGCGAAAGTTGAGCTTTCTTCTGCCACTCAAACAGAAGTTAACCTACCTTACATCACTGCTGATGCAACAGGTCCTAAGCACTTAAACGTTAAGCTAACTCGTTCTAAGCTTGAGTCTCTAGTTGAAGAGCTAGTGGTTAACTCTCTAGCGCCAGTTCGCCAAGCGCTTAAAGATGCTGACCTAGAAGCGTCTGAAATTGACGAAGTTATCTTGGTTGGTGGTCAAACACGTATGCCAATGGTACAAACTAAAGTAACTGAATTCTTCGGTAAAGAGCCACGTAAAGACGTGAACCCTGACGAAGCGGTTGCAATGGGTGCTTCTATCCAAGGTGCGGTACTAGCAGGTGACGTTAAAGACGTTCTACTACTAGACGTAACACCATTATCTTTGGGTATCGAGACTATGGGTGGTGTTATGACTGCTCTAATCGAGAAGAACACCACTATCCCAACGAAAAAATCTCAAGTTTTCTCTACAGCAGAAGACAACCAGAACGCGGTAACTATCCACGCGGTACAGGGTGAGCGTAAACAAGCAGCGCAAAACAAATCTCTAGGTCGTTTTGACTTGGCTGAGATTCCACCAGCGCCACGCGGTGTGCCTCAAATCGAAGTGAGCTTCGACATCGATGCCAACGGTATCTTGAGTGTATCTGCTAAAGATAAAGCAACAGGTAAAGAACAGTCTATCGTCATCAAAGCCTCTTCTGGTCTAAGTGATGAAGAAGTAGAACAAATGGTTCAAGACGCTGAAGCAAATGCTGAAGAAGATCGCAAGTTCGAAGAGCTTGTACAAGTTCGCAACACAGCTGATGGCATGATCCACGCAACTCGTAAAACCTTGACTGATGCCGGCGACCAAGCGACTGCAGAAGAAAAAGAAGCAATAGAGAAAGCGATCACAGATCTTGAAGAAGCTTTAACCGCTAACGACAAAGACGAAATCGAAGCAAAAACAACGGCTTTGACTGAAGTATCTGGTTCTCTAGCGCAAAAAATGTACGAAAGTGCACAAGCTAACGAAGCAGCAGCTGGCGCAGCCGGCGCTGGTGCAGAAGAAGCTGCTCAGCCTCAAGACGACGCTGTAGATGCTGAATTTGAAGAAGTAAAAGACGAGAAAAAATAAGCCTGATATTAGACCTTTAAAGGACTAAATCGCGCTTTTGCAAAACACGGTCCTGTTACCGTGTTTTGCTGTTTTAACTTCTCTCAAAATGTTAATGATTGACCTTACTGCCCAGGAAATCCTGCTATGAGCAAAAGAGACTATTATGAGGTACTTGGCGTCGAGCGTGGCGCAGATAAGAAAGATATTAAGAAAAAATATCGCTCCTTAGCCAACAAGTACCACCCAGATAAAAACCCAGATAACGAAGAAGCACTCGAAAAATTTAAAGAGATTGCTGAAGCTTATGAAATCCTATCTACGGATGAAAAACGTGATGCCTACGACCGCTTCGGTCATGAAGGTGTAAGCGGCCAAGGTGGATTCGGTGGCGGTGGTCAAGGTGGCTTCAGTGATATCTTTGGTGATGTCTTTGGCGACATTTTTGGCGGTCAAGGGGGTGGCGGAAGCCGTGCCCGTCGTGGATCTGACTTAAGATACACGCTTGAATTGGATTTAGAACAAGCGGTTTGGGGTTGTGAAGAAAAGATTCGCATACCTACCCTAGTAGATTGTAAGCCATGTGACGGTACGGGTGCTAAGAAAGGGACTAAACTAAGACGTGTCAGACCTGTAATGGTCAAGGCCAAGTGCGCATGTCGCAAGGTTTCTTCTCAGTACAACAAACTTGTCCTACCTGTCATGGACAAGGTCAGGTTATTTCTGACCCTTGTACTAGCTGTCGTGGTCAAGGCCGTGTACAAGAGTACAAGACGCTTTCAGTTAAGATCCCTGCTGGTGTGGATACAGGTGATCGTATTCGTCTATCAGGTGAAGGTGAAGCCGGCGATCATGGTGCCCCAGCGGGTGACTTGTTTGTTCAGGTATCGGTAAGACAACATGCTATTTTTGAGCGTGATGGTGCCAACCTGCATTGTGATGTGCCTATTAGCTTTACGACAGCGGCATTAGGTGGCGAAATTGATGTGCCGACATTAGATGGCCGTGTACGCCTTAAAGTCACACCTGAGTGTCAAACAGGTAAGTTGTTCCGTCTACGTAATAAGGGTGTTAAACCTGTGCGTGGTGGTGCTGTAGGTGACTTAATTTGTCGCGTTACCGTAGAAACGCCTGTTAAGCTGACAGATCGTCAAAAAGAGCTATTAAGAGAGCTTGAAGAGACAATGTCCGATGGTGATTCACATTCGCCTAAACAAAAGTCTTGGTTTGATGGTGTGAAGAACTTCTTTGATGACATCAAAAAGTAAGCTTTAATTGCTGATGAAGCAAGCTTAAACAAAACCCGCACTCTTTAAGATGGCGGGTTTTTTTGTGTCTGTTTATCCGGTGTTTTAGTCTTCTTATGTCTAGTTGTAGTGAAAGTGTTTTGATTATGACAAGCGGGTTTGTATTTAGGAGGCGGGAGAATCAGTCAATAAAAAAGGAAGCCTAAGCCTCCTTTTTTATTCAGTGATTGCTTACTAGTTATTTTCTAACATGTAATCAATTGCACTTTTGATTTCGTCATCGCTACAGTCAGCACAGGTACCACGTGGAGGCATGGCATTAATACCGTTCAATGCGTTGCTTAGTAGAGACGCTTCACCTTTTGCTAAACGTGGTGCCCAATCGCTCGCAGAACCAAATTTAGGCGCACCTGCAACACCGATAGAGTGACAAGCGACGCAGAAAGTACCATATATAGATTCACCATCACGTGGGCCGTCAGAACCACCTGCAGCTGCTGCAGAAGCAACTTCACATTCTTCGCCAGCAATACAAACCTGACCAATCGGCATGATACGGGTTGCAATTTCTTCTGGGCTTTGGCCATAAGCGCTAACAGTGGAACTTAATAAAGCAGAGAAAGTCGCGACACTTAGCAAAGCTAAGACCTTGCGGCTAAGAAAATTGGTTAACAAACTCACAATGGTTTCCCTCAATCAGAAATAGTGTACTTAAGAAATAATGTATTTATAGGTACATAAACGGAGGCAAGTATAGCGATAAATTGATCTGCTTGGAATAAAGCCAGTATTAGATTTGCCCAAAAGAGGTCATATATCAAAGAAAAATGTCTGAAGTATCAAGTATTACTCATAGTTAATAACAATGAGAATCATTCCATGCTTTAGGTTTACATCCTTACCTTTTGTTACAGGTAATTACTTAGGCATAAGCTTGGCTCGATGTTATAAAAATACTGAACCATGTTTCGTTTTAAGAAGTAGAAAGGCGATATATGCCATCTTTATTCAATAAGTTAAGTCAAAAAGTGATATTGGCTGCATTGTTGTGTTTGCTGCCAAGCTTTTTCATTTCCTTTAATAATGTTTTGAATACTTACAATGCTCAGTTATCAAAACTAAGGGGCGACACAGACTTCTTTGCTGAGCAAATGATGAACCTACAACGCCAGCGTATTAATCGTGCTGAAAGTTATTTAAAGTCCTTAGCGAACACACCTGAGATTCTTTCTGGTCATACTCAAACCTGTCAAAACTTTTTAGCTCAGCAAGTTGAGTTAAACGATCTATTTTCCAATATCGGCTCACCCCTGGTAACAGGCGAATTAACCTGTAATGGAACGCCTTTAAATCGTGTGGTGAATGTAAAAGACAGACCTTATATCCAAAAAGCTATTCAGCAATCAAGTTTCTCTATTAGTAAGCTGATTGAAGATAGGGTGACCCATTCTCTTAGTGTCAATTTAGCTCAACCTGTGTTCGATAAAGACTCAGGTGAGATAACCCGTCTAGTGGTTGGGGTTTTGCCTTTTACATGGTGGCAAAGCCTTTTAGATGATGCTCAATATGAAAATCTCATGAGCTTTATTACTGATCAAGACGGCAAGGTAATTGCCAGTTTTGGCGAACAATCACCACCCATTGGAAAGGCTTTTAAAGCAGAAGAGGCGTTTACAGAAGAGTTTGTATTAGTTAAAAAGCAATTTGTAAGAGGCAATGCAAATCAGGATTTGTCCTTAGTCTTTTGGGTGGCCTTGCCTAAGGCGCAAGCTTATGAGCAAGCCCAAAGTGAGTTTATTAAAAGCCTCGTTATCATCTTGGTGGGGTTATTGGTATCTGGGCTGATCTTGATTTTGTCCGCAAAGTTCTTATTTATTCGGCCTGTTTCTTCTCTATTAAATGAGTTTGAGGTGGAGGATAAGAGCAAAAGTACGATTCTGGGCATAGAGGACATTAATGAGAGCATTCACCAAATAGCCCTAAGACAACAACAAACTAAACAGAGTTTGTCTATTACAGAGCAAGAGCTGATACAGGCTTATCATAAGCAAGATATGATATTAAAAAGCGTGTCTGTTGGCATTGTTGAGCTGGATGAATCCCTTAATATCTTATCCATTACACGTCGTTGCCAGTCTTATTATCGTGTGTTGGAAAAAGACATAAAGAATAAACATCTAGAAGCGCTAAATGAGTTTACTCAATCTTATCAAGTGAATGACTTTCAATGTATTTACCAAGCCATTGACACTCAGTCCAAGGATGTTGATGTTATTGAAGTCATCAGTCGTACCGATCGTAAAATGACACAATACAGTGATGCTCACACCCTGTACTTTAAATGGGCTATTAGTCGCGTTCGCTTAGAAGGGTCTAATACTCACTGGGTGGCTGTGGTTGAAGACATCACTGAGCAGCAGCTAAAGCAAGAAAACTTAGCCGAAAGAGCATCGACTGACTGGTTAACTAAGCTGCCGAATCGTTATGCCATTATGAAGATGATAGATGATTCTATCAGACGCGATGCAGACAATGGCTTTACCTTGGTGTTGTTTGATTTAAATGGCTTCAAACTCATTAATGATAGTTTTGGTCATGATGTGGGTGATGCGCTTATCATTGCCTTATCTCAACGTATGAAAAGCCTTTTACTGGATGATGAGCATATCGGACGCTTAGGGGGCGACGAATTTTTACTTTACTTACCAAGGCGACAAGCAATCAATCGAATTCAGTTGTTACAGCACTGTTTTTTTGAGCCAATTGAGGTAATGAAGCGAACGTTTAACTGCAGCGCGAGTGCTGGTATTTCGGTTTATCCAAAAGATGGAACCGATGCGCTTAGCTTGATTCGTTGTGCAGATTTGGCCATGTATGAAGCAAAGCAAGACCCTAAAAATAACAGTGTTTATTATGATACTGGGCTAGAGAAAAAAGTCATAAAACGCTATGAAATTGAAAGTGCTATTCGTTATGCCTTACTCCATGAAGAGTTTGAATTGCACTATCAGCCTGTGGTGAATCCAAGTAATCATGAGATTCTAAGTGTAGAAGCCTTAATTCGCTGGCATTCATCAAGCTTAGGGACTATTTCTCCTGCTTTTTTTATTTCCATTGCCGAAGAATCTGGTTATATCAATCTGATTGGGCATTTTGTATTAGAGCAAGTTTTAGCTGATTTAGCGCAACTGCGGGAGGTATATGGCGAGCACATCAGCATTAATATCAATTTATCTCCCCATCAGCTAAAAGACGTTATTTTAATTGAGAGGCTGACAAGTTTAGCCCAACAAGATAATAAGGCGAGTGCCTTGATCTTAGAAATCACCGAAAGCACCTTGGTTGATGAAGAAGCCGTACACTGTCTAACCCAATTGCAAACACAAGGTTATCGCATTGCTTTGGATGATTTTGGAACCGGCTTTTCAAGCTTAAGTCATATAGCGCGAATGCCGATTGATATCCTTAAAATAGATCAGAGTTTTATTGCTCAATCTAAGCACTCAGAACGTGACCTTGTGTTGCTTAAAAATATTATTGCCATGGCTCGAGGCCTTGAACTAAAAATAATTGCCGAAGGTGTGGAGTATGAAGAGCAAGCCAATCAATTGATAGAATTTGGCTGTTTTCATATGCAAGGTTACTTGTATGCTAAGCCCAAACCCTTAGCAGAGCTGGATATGAAGAGCATGAAGGAAAATCTTAAACCTAAGAACAATGACTTAGAAGGCAGTGCTTGATACTCCCCAATTAGCACAAGGACGCAAAAATTGCGTTTTTGGTTATTTTTTATTGTTTTAAAGTCGCAGCGAGTTTGATAGTTTTAATCCTGGTTGAGCTTATTCTGTTTTAGCTTTACCGGATGTAAGACTGTTATTTTTGCTAATGCTAAGCGTCTTTTTTACGGTAGGGAGTCCAAATAAGTGCAGCTAAACTCTAAGGTAGGTAAAAAAATATTACTCGCATTATTTGTTTGCGTTTTACCTGGGGTGATTCTTTCTTTCCATAATGTGTGGCGGACTTATCAAGACCATTTAGACACCCTCAACCGAGACGCTAACTTCTTTGCTGATCAACTTATTTTGCAACAGACTGCAAAAATTAAACAAGCTAAGTACTTTTTAAGTGAGCTTAGCCAGTTTTCTGAAATTCAAAACCCTCATTATTCAGGTTGTAAAACCTTATTAGAAAGGCAGCTGCATTTGGTTCCTATGTTCTCCAGCATAGGGATACCTACACCAGATGGAGAGCTTATCTGTAGTGCCAGTAATGGGGAAGCAATGCACCTTTCGATCAATGATAGTTACTTTCAAAATGCGATTAAGTATCGCAACCTTGCGATTAGTAACCTTTCGCGCAGCGTCCATGATGGTGAATTGCATGTACATATGGCGTATCCCGTTGAAGACCCTAAAACACACTCTTTATTAGGGGTTGCTGTGGGGAATATGCCATTTTCTTGGTGGCAAGAAAGTTTGATTGAATTTGAAGGGGTAAAAGGGACAGGTGAAAATGCTGAAGTGCTAGCCTTCATCACGGATGAAAATAATCAGGTAATGGCAAGTTATGGTGAGTTGGCGCCAAAAGAGGGAAGCCAGTTTACGCTAGGGCATTATGGTGCAAACCCAGCGGAAGAAAGTGAATTAAACAGTGTGAGCTTGAATGATAAACATTATATTTTTGCTCATCGAAATCTTATTCGAGGAAATGAAACCTCGGACCTATCCCTAACTTTTTGGGTCGCGCTACCAAGTGAAAAAGGTTATCAAACAGCGTTAACAAATTTACGTAGCGACATAGTGCTTATTTTAGTGGCGTTAACCTTATCTATCTTTTTGTTATGGACCTTTGCGCGTTTTATTATTATGAATCCCATGGCCAGTTTATTGGCTGAGTTTTCTAATAAGAATATTGAGCCTGGCAAGCAGCTTTCTATTCATCAGCTTGATGACAGTATTCGTCAGATTCTTAACCAACAAAAAAATACTGCTAAGCATTTATCCGTTACCGAGCAGCAATTGATTTTGGCTTATCAAAAGCAAGATCTTATCTTAAATAGTGCCTCAGTAGGCATTATTGAATTTGACCAAAATATTAATATCTTGTCTTACTCACAGCGCTGCCAGACGTTTTTTCAAGTGCCTGAAGAGCAGATTCAGCATCAGCATTTAAGCGCGCTTGCTATGTGTGCGGGCAGTCGACAATGTAACGATTTTCAGCCCTTATTAGATCGTTTTGAAGCCAATGAAGATGAAGATTTTATCTTGGTGACGAAAAGTCTTAGGGGACGACAACAAGAGCCAGAAGAGCTGTTTTATAAGTGGCATTTAACCCGAGTAGAATCCCAAGCCTCTATTACTAAGTGGGTTGCTGTGATTGAAGATGCCACCGAACAAGAAAATGTAAAACGTTCTCTTTCTGAGCGTGCAAGTCATGACTGGTTAACTAAGTTACCTAACCGTTACTCTGCCATGGAGTCTGTTGAAGAGTCCATTAAGGCGCATCATGTCGATCAATTTTACCTAGTCCTGTTCGATTTAAATGGCTTTAAACTGATTAATGATACCTTTGGTCATGATGTCGGTGATGCCTTGCTGATCGGTTTATCTGAACGTATGGGATCTTTACTAGAACCTAATGAGCGATTAGCGCGTTTTGGTGGGGATGAGTTTTTACTCTTTATTCCTGGTAACCAATTATTATCCCGTATTAATTTTTTGCATAAGGAAATTTTTGCCTCCATTCGTATTCAAAATCGTGATTTTCATTGTGCCGCCAGTGCTGGCATCGCGGTTTATCCAAAAGACGGTACGGATACCCTTACTCTAATCAAGCGTGCCGATTTGGCTATGTATGAAGCCAAGCGTAAACAAGCGACAGATTGCGTGTGCTATCGCCCTGAAATGGAAAACCAAGGGGTGGAAAGGTATGAAATGGAAAGTGCCCTACGTTATGCCTACGAACATAATGAGTTCAGCTTAAATTACCAACCTGTGGTGAATCCAGAACAGAAACGTATTATGAGTGTGGAGGCTTTGATTCGTTGGCAATCTGCTTCTAAAGGTTGGGTTGGTCCAGATAAGTTTATTAAAGTCGCTGAAGAAATGGGGCTAATTAACCAAATTGGTCTTTGGGTTATTAAGCAGGCTCTGACAGACCTTGAACATGTTAAAAGTATCTTTGGTGATGATGTTTGCATCAATGTTAATTTATCGCCCCATCAGCTAGATAATTCGGCATTAACGAATGAGCTGGTGGCATTAGCGCAGCAAAAACCGAGTTTGATGAATAACCTCATTTTAGAAGTCACCGAGAATGTATTAATTAATGATGCCTCTGTAGATCGAATTTATCGACTGCGTAAAGCGGGTTATCGCATTGCTCTAGATGACTTTGGGACAGGCTTCTCAAGCTTGAGCCACATTGCTCGTATGCCAATTGATATCTTAAAAATTGACCAAAGCTTTATTGCGCGATTTGATGACAGTGAAAGGGACAGACTGCTACTGAAAAACATAGTCGCCATGGCGAAGGACTTAGACCTTCATATTGTTGCCGAAGGTATTGAAAGTGAGCATCAGGTTAATCAATTAGCGGATATGGGCTGTCCTAATATGCAAGGGTATTTCTTTTCAAAACCTAAGGCACTGAGTGAGTTTGATACTAAATTCTTACTGGCCTACCCACTGGATACCCCATGCCAAGAAAATATGGCGCTAGTGGTTGAAGAGATACCGAATCAATCCAAGCAGCTTGAAGAGGTGATTGATTAAAGCGCCTGCGAATAAGCCTTCAATGGAACTTTAAGCATTAATCACCTTCTAATTTGTACCTTAAAAAATCTAATACGACGGAACTCACCATGTCTGAATCCACCCACCTTGTTTGCCAGGCTTGTTTAGCTGTAAACCGTATTCCAAGTACACGCCTGACTGACTCACCAAAATGCGGCAAATGCCAATCGCCCCTTTTTAATGCTAAACCGATTGATCTCACCGCCGCGAATTATCAAAAACATCTGCAACGAAATGATGTGCCAGTATTAGTGGATTTTTGGGCGCCTTGGTGTGGCCCTTGTAAAATGATGGGGCCACAATTTGAACAGGCTGCAGGTCAATTAGAGCCTCAAGTTCGGCTCGCGAAAGTGAATACGGAAGCAGAGCAACAATTGGGTGGCCAGCTTAATATTCGCAGCATTCCAACACTCATTATCTTTAAAGGCGGTAAAGAAATTGCCCGCCATTCTGGCGCCATGGGTGCAGCAGACATTATTAAGTGGACTCGAAGCTATACAGGTTAGCTGCGATACCCGTTAAAAAACCGGTGCAAATTGCCACTAAAAACTGAATGGAATGTTAAAGTGATGCCAAATGCATGGTACTTTTAAAAAGCCGCCACTCATTTGAGAAATGGCTGAATAAGTGCTGGTATCTATTAGATATTTCATTAAAATACCCTGCACTTAAGCTGAGTCTCATACAGTGACTTAGCTTCACCATGCGCCCGTAGCTCAGCTGGATAGAGCGTCGCCCTCCGGAGGCGAAGGCCGGAGGTTCGAATCCTCTCGGGCGTGCCATGATTTTAATTTTAAGTCTTTGATTTTTATATATTTTATATAAATTTTTCTGTTGTTTAACCTTCTAATGACTACTTTTTTCCTACACTATTTCTGAAGGTTTCCCATCTTTTTAATGTGCTTAGATTTTGAGCAATAACTTATAAGTCGTTGATTTCAATAGTAGCTAAGATGATGGACGGTGAAACGATGGCCTTAGGTGGGTTGGTATCAGAAGAGACAAGACAATCAGAGTCAGGCGTCCCCATGCTTAAAGACTTGCCCTTTATTGGTCGTTTATTTCGATCTGAGAGTAAAGAAACCGTTCAACGAGAGCTAACCGTATTGATTAAGACGCAAATTTTGTAAGCCCTGCCCAATGGCTGCACGAAGCGTGGCCTTGGGTTGGGGTACAAAATAAATGAGCATTCATAGGATATTTTAGAGTTTTACGTGGGGCTACCCTACCACCACAAACATTCAGCACGAGTGTTTCTTTTATTTACGTGGAGCGCACTCTGCACCACAACCATTAAGCTACATTTTTAAAATACTCTTACTTAACTGCTTTTGATAAAAAGCATTCAAGCTAACTCTTAATCCCCCGTTAAAATTCTTCTTCAAAATCTTGGTCCATAAATTTCAACGCATCTGAAACATCTGAATCAGAGGCTTCAAACTTATGCTTAATAGGGTATTGCAGATATTGAATAGCAGCTTTAGATTCACCATTAATTAAAGCTGACTTAAACTCTGCCTCAGTAAGTTTAAGACTGCAAACTTTTGTACCATTAGAGTTCCCTATCTCAAGTATTACAGTATCATCAAAACCGTAAATAATTTTTAGATTTCCTTGTTCTGTTTTTGTTGTCACTCTAAATTTTTCCTTGATATATCAAGTTTCAATTAGACCTTAAATAGATCATGCACAAACTTTTTGAGGCCTAATATAGTCGATTTAAATTGCAGCCTTTACTGCTGTTATTACTTCATTATGGAAGCCTCGAAATTTTTGAGACGGCAATGTAATTATTAAATCTTCTGTGTTTGCCCGTCTTTCAACAATTGAAATACTTTGTTTATTTTGTCTAAAAATTTCAAACACTTTTTCTTTACCATTTGAGTTCGACGGTGAAAGCTGTAAGGATTGTCCGTTACACATACTAGAGAAGTTAATAGCATTGCTATTAAAGTATAAAATCTTATTTGGGGTACTTATAGGCCCTACAGACTCTTTATTACACTCTATTGCTTTTCTAATTAATATTGCGAAATACGATTTACCTTTTGGATTTAGGTTGTTTAATGAAGCGCCAAAAGTCGCATCTATATCTTCTTTACCCTGATTAGAAGACCAAAACTGATAATAGTCAGTTGAGCTTCTCAGCCATTGCTGCTTGCCTGAAAAATCCTGTTCCTGTGCAGCTGCTGCAAATGTAAGGTTGCTAATGAATAACAAAGCACTAATCCAATATTTCATTTCAACTCCATTTTATACTGTTATCAATTAAAAAAGTTACAAGGCAAACGCCATAGTTCTTAAGTGCTTTACAAATGAGGGTAGTTTCTGCTTTAGTAAACAGTTCAAATATTCCTCAGAGCTAAAAGGCGGATTTCTTAAAGACCGTCTTTGTTGTTGTGCCGCTTGTAAGCATTTAGCTGGATCTAGTTCAAACATATCTGACAAAAATTCATCTGGATGAATTGCGCTAACGCCGTATCGAGATAAAGCGTCTTCTGGAAAGTCCTTTAAATTAAAGGTAATAATACCTTCTGCATTACCTTTAATGGCTGCAGCTAATACATGACGATCATTTTCATCTGGTAATTCCATCCCATCAATTAGAGACTCGTATCCATTAACAAGAGCATCGGGGACATTTTGATCCATTAATATACGAACTTTTTCCAGCTTTTCAGCTTCAATGCTTGGGTTATTTTTTAATAGGTTTCTAATCCATTCTTCATGAATTTCATTTGTCCATCTAGCTCTGAAAAGACCGGTATTTGATAAGTACATTAAATAGCTTCTTAAAGGCGCGGGGTATAGAACGCAAGCATCTAAAATAACGGTATATGAGTTCATTAATACCCCATATCTAGTTCTTGATCTAATTCAGAAAGAGAATCTAAGCTTTCTACTCTTTGTTGCTGTAAATTTTCTTTATATTCGTTTACATCAGCATAAGACACTTTCCTTCGATTCCCTGAACGGGAGAAAGGGATAATTCCTTCGTCAAGTAACTTAATAAATGTAGGTCGTGACATATTTAGTATATTAGCTGCTTGTTGAGTAGTAAGTTCAGCATGGATTGGTGCAATTTGAACAATGTTACCATTACCCAGTTGAGTAAGAACCTCAATAAAAAGCTCCAACGCAGCTTTGGGCAAAGTGATATCATGCGTATCACCAGACTTATCTTTGAATGTGAAAGATTGCCCTTCGCCATTTGTTTCCAAAACGCCTGCAAGCTCTTGGCTACATAATTTTGCTAAAGCTGCTTCATGAGGGCTAGGGATGTGAGTTGAGGTATTCATTTTTTCTCCAATTTCTTCGCATAAATGAGTTGACGAGTCCGTCAACTCATTCATTATTCGAAATATTCGAAATTATGTCAAGTCTAATAAATTATTTATTCGAAATATTCGAAAATGAATTAATCAATTGAAAAAATTTCTTTTCTGATTGCTGACTACATTCTGCCTACATCACTATGCAGAACAGTGTGTTATTGTGGTGCTATTTATCATACAACCTAGATAAATAGCACTCTCTACCACTCTGTTACTCATTAAAATAGGTTCGAATCCTCTCGGGCGTGCCATTATGAGTCACCTTTTACTTTTTTAAGACTTTTAGAATTAACTCAGTCAGCTCATGTAAATATTGGCTATCTGCGCGATTTTTAGTAATTATCATGCGCCAGTAAATCATGCTGCCAATCAGGTCTAAAATCATTTCGACATTGGTGTCTGGGCTGATTTCTTTTCGTTCTATCGCTCTTTTTATCAGTATTTCACCACTTTGCCTTCTTTGTATTTGAAGCTTGCTCCTAATGGCTTGAGCGAGTGCTGAATTACGCCCCATTTCAGCATGAAGGTCTGGCAGAATACGCTTGATTAATCTATGTCTTAATACACGTCTCAGTTGTTTAAGTAATTGAAAAATATCTTCTTTTAATCTGCCCGTGTCAGGGATAAAGATAAGGTCTGCCCCGGTTTTATTGACTAGCTCAGTGACCAGCTCGAACTTAGAGGGCCAGCGTCGATAGATAGCAGCTTTGCCAACACCGGCCCTTTTGGCCACGGACTCAAGGGAGATTGAGGCGTAGCCTTTTTCAACCCACTCTTCGAATAAGGCTTTTTCAATAGCCAAAGTCACCGACTCTTGTTTTAGGGCGGCACCACTTAGTTTGCGTTTTTTTTCGTCGATACTATTGCGTTCCATCGTATTTTCACTATAGTTAATTCAAACCAATGATACGCAATCGTTCCGACGTAATGCAAGGGGAATAAAATGAAACACGCTGAGCAAGTCATAGATGGCTTTTCAACCATGCTAAAACTGGCCTTGGGGAACAAGTTGGACCCACAAGCTAATCGCTTTTTAGAGATGGTATCTGATGATATTGAAATGGAATTCCCTTATGCCCATGAGGGCTGTATCAAACGCATTCAAGGGCGAATTGCTCTGGAAAAGTACCTGCAAAAGGTGGCAAGTCTGATTGAATTTGGAGCAATGAGTGAGCCTTTGGTACACCATACTTTAAATGAAAACACCGTCATTATTGAGTTTACCTGTCAAGGCAGGGGAACAAAAACGGGCAACCCCTATGATCAAAGTTACATCTCTGTCATCACCTTGGAGCAAGGCAAGATTAAGCGTTATCAAGATTATTGGAACCCACTCATTATCGCCTCAGCATTAGGTGATTTAAGCGAATTAAGTGATGACTCAGGAGTTTGATATGACAATTTTAATCACAGGTGGATCGGGTAAAACAGGCAGTAGAATTGCGAAACGTCTTATCGCCTTAGATCAAGATGTACGAGTTGCCTCTCGTTCAAATAAGGCCTTAGAAGGGGCGCAAAGTGTGCAATTTAGTTGGTACGATAAAGCGACGTTTGCCGCTGCGGTAGAAGGGGTGAAGAGCGTCTACTTGCTAGCACCTGCTAATGATGCAGAGCCATTAAATGCCATGAAACCTTTTATTGATTACATGCTAGCGCATGGGGTTAAACGGTTTGTCTTGCTAAGTGCATCTTCCTTGCCAAAAGGGGGTGTCATGATGGGGGCAGTTCATGCTTATCTTGAGCAGGTTGCGCCTGAATGGGCAGTATTAAGACCAACCTGGTTTATGCAAAACTTTTCTGAACAACAGCACCTTCATACGATTAAAGATTCAGGCTGTTTCTACTCAGCAACAGACAATGGCAAGGTGCCTTTTATTGATGTAAATGATATTGCTAATGTGGCTGTTGAAGCCTTAATAGGGGATGACATTCTCAATCGTGACTTGATCTTAACTGGGCCTCAATCTATCAGCTATGATGAGGTTGCCAATATTCTAACTCAAGTCATTGGTCGGCAAGTCAAGCATGTAAAACTATCTGAGCAAGAACTGATCACTCGCTTTGTCGAGTCTGGAATGGAAGACATTTACGCCCAAGCATTAGCAAAAATGGATACGGCTATCTCTAAAGGATCTGAGGATATGATTAGTGAAGAGGTTGTGAATATGACCCAAATCGCGCCTACCCGTTTTAATATCTTTGCCAAATCAGCAGTTAAGGCTTGGTTATAGCCTCTTAACTATACGAATAAGCCTTTGGGGCGGATTCGCTCAATACACAAAAGAGGTGTGATCTCGCACCTCTTTTGCTTCTCAAACATTTTTTTCTCTTTCTTTTTTTATTCCGTTTCTTTGAGGATGGTATTCTAAGCCGCTTTGTTTTGTCTTTTAAATAAAGCGGTTTAATCTGATTATTCTTCTCGTTCTAAAATGCGCTGTAATCTGGGTCGGCTGATTTGCAGTATCTCGCATGCCTTTCCCTTGTGATTGTTTACTTGAGAGAGTACCTGTTTAACATGAGTGTATTCAATTTGTTGCAGACTGCTGTCTTGTTTGTGCGGTTGTACTTGATAGGCTTCGTCTTTCGCTTGGGTATCAAGTTTATTTTTTATATCAGCAAACAAGTCTTCGGTAAGAAGGGCGCTTGGACAAAGGGCAACTGCCTTGATAAGGGTGTTTTCTAATTCACGCACATTACCTGGCCAGTGATAATCCATCAGTAGATCCATGGCACTTTTGGTAATCTTGCTTATTTTTGTGCCTAGCTCTTTGTTGGCTCGATATAACAGGGCGGGC
This sequence comes from Marinomonas sp. MED121, assembly GCF_000153025.1. Classification (GTDB taxonomy): domain Bacteria; phylum Pseudomonadota; class Gammaproteobacteria; order Pseudomonadales; family Marinomonadaceae; genus Marinomonas. The sequence goes on along the minus strand of NZ_CH672431.1, from coordinate 138,108 downwards.
ACAAGCTCTTTTAGATCTTCTTTGCGCTCAAGTAAGGAAGGCAATTCAATTTGTACCACTTGTAGGCGGTAGTATAAATCTTCTCTAAAACGCTTCTCTTTGATGGCCTGCTCGAAGTTCAAATTAGTGGCGGAAATAATGCGTACATCGGCTTTGTATTCGGTTTTACTACCAAGTGGCGTGTAGGTTTTCTCTTGCAGTACTCGTAATAGTTTGGCCTGAATTTGTGCTGACAATTCTCCCACTTCATCTAAAAATAAGGTACCGCCTTGGGCTAATGCAAACTTACCTGCTTGGTCTGAAACCGCCCCCGTAAAAGCACCTTTTTTATGGCCAAAAAGCTCGGACTCTAATAGGTTATCTACCAAAGCGGCACAGTTAAGCGCCACAAAAGGGGCTTGTGCTGGCATACCTGCTTGATGAATGGCGCGGGCCACCATTTCTTTACCTGTACCTGACTCCCCTGTGATTAAGACACTGGCCTTGGTATGCGCTATTCGACCTATGGTTTTATAGACCTGTTTCATCGCATTAGAAGCACCCACCATAGAATTACCAAAGGTATCTGGCACACATAAAGTATCAAGGCTGTCTTGATTTTGCACAGCAAGGTGTTGCGCTAACGCCGTTGCAATTGCTTGATCAAACTCATCGAGGTCTATGGGTTTATGTAAATATTCATCTGCGCCATTTTGCATCGCACTGATCGTACTTTGCATGTCCTGAAAGGCAGTAATCATAATGATGCGGCTATTTGGACTAATGGCTTTAAAGCGAGGTAGGGCGTCTATTCCAGATAGGCCTTGCATACAAATATCCAAGATGATGATATCGGGTTGATAGCCTTGGGCAAGGCGAATGCCGCTTTCCGCGTCCGCAGCCGTTTCAACCTGGTGTCCTTGAGATTCTAAATGAAGCTGTAAGGTGCGTCTGATGCCCTTATCGTCATCACATATGAGTAACTTGCTCATATTCTTCCTGCTTTGAATTGGGTAAATGGACTTGTGTCATCTGGGTGGGAAGGGCAATGCAAACTTGTGTTCCCCTAAGGTTTATATCGTTTTGTTGGTTAATGGGTCTGATCTTAATTAAACCTTCATGCAGGTCGAGAATGCGTTTTACAATGGCGAGTCCCAACCCAGTACCGCTGGCCTTTGTAGTAAAAAAAGGTTCAAACGCTTTTTTAATCAATGAGTTATCTATCGGAATGCCTGTGTTAAAGATGCTAAGCATAAGATAAGCCTGCTTGCCTTGGCCTTGTCTGGTAATGCCTAACCTAGTTAAGTTGGAATCCCTTACCTGATCAATGAGAGTTTCTTCAAGCTCATAAATGGGCCCATTAAGTAACAACAAATGGCTCTCAATTCTGACCTTTTTCTGGCGTTGTTGCTGACAGCTGGAGGCTGCTTGGATCGCATTTGTCAGAATATTTTGTAGGGCTTGTTTTAATTTGGTTGGATCCGCGAAGAGTGTCGGTAAATTAGGTGCCAAGTTAAGTTCTATGCTGACCTTGTTCTCGTTGGCTAGACGCTCTTGTGACATGAGTACCTGATTCACAAACTTATTAAAATCTAGCCATTGAGCCTGCTGCTTTTCGGGCTTTGAATAGGTGAGCAAGTCTGCCAATATGGCTTCCATATAGGCAACTTGCTGAAGGGATATTTGGCATAGCTCATCTTGATTCTTTCTCTGGTAGATCTGCAATACCATTTTGATTGAGCTAAGGGGGTTTCTCAGATCATGGGCTATCATGCTAACAACCTTACCAATGGCGGCTAACTTCTCATGCTGTAAGGTCTTTTTAGTTTCATTTTCTAACGCTTGAGCCAACTGCTTTTCATGGCTGATATCCTGCTTAACCCCGACATAATAAAGGTTCTTACCGTCCACATCTTTTACGGGTGAAATAACAGCTCTTTCCCAGAAAAGAGAGCCGTCTTTGCGCTTATTATGTAATTCCCCCCGCCATTCGTGCCCTCTTAAGAGGGCTTGCCACATTGCTTGATAATCATCTTGTTTTAGCTCGCCAGACTGTAAAAACTTAGGGCTTTTGCCTAACACTTCTTCTTCCTGATAGGCGGTTACTTCACAAAAGGTTGGATTAACATAGATAATTTTGCCATTTAAATCCGTGATCATGATGCTATTTTGGCTTTGTTCAACCGCATGATTTAACTGCTGCAGTTGGGCTTGGGTTTGCGCCTGCTGGGTGATGTCTTCACCAACAAAGGTTAGGACACCAAGCTGTTCGTTATTCAGTTTATCTTGTGTTCTAGGGGCCTTTTTTAAGAAGGTTGAAGTCCAAGTGACGAGATGGATCTGGCCTGATTTGTCCTGAATAACATCTTTAAAACTTGTTTGGTTTTGCCCTTGCTCTAAGGTCTGCTGCAAGGCTATTGTTACTTGCTCCTTAAGCTCTGTTGGAATAAAAAGATCCACCCAACTCTGACCTATGATTTGCTCTTTTTGATACCCCATACGCTGTATAAAAAGGTCATTGCAAAAAACGACTCCCCCTTTGTGATTCAAACTTACCGCCAGTAATTTTATTTGCTCGAGTATCTGTCGAAACTGTTGTTCATAGGCCCTTTGTTGGGCATATTTTTGCTGGCGATTTTGATTAATTGAGCGATAACAACAGACTAAAACCATGAATAAATACAGAAGTGCATAAAACACCCAATATTGCTGAAAAAATGCTGTTCGAATCTGGGTAAAGTAGCGCTTTGAAAAGGATGAAACCACATGCCAGTGTGAATTATCTGGCGCTAAACTGGAGGCCAAAGTGAGGTAGGCGTCTGAGTTAGCTAGGTGACCCTTTTTATGTTGTCTTATGAGGGCTTGAATGGGTTTAGGCGGTGTGTTTTTGGTGTCAAACTTAAACGCATTTTTGGCGCCATTGATATCGATAAAACTTAATTGATTCGGCTTTATCTCTTGATTTGACTTTATTTCTTGATTTAAAAGTAGCTTAGAGTCTGCATTAACGTCAGTTTGATTTAGCGGCTGGATTATCGCCGTCGCTTCATTATTAACAATATAAAGCTGATTTAAAAAATAAGGAGAAAGGCGTAAGAGCTGCTTAATTAGTGGCAGTGCAGGGTAGTTTAAGACAATGACCCCTAATACTTGTCCTTGATGATAAACCGGCGCACTCAATCTAATGGTGGGTGTTGTCGGCTGCTCAACCTGACCTTCTTCCATATTTTGATCTAAGGGAGAGATATAAACTTGGCCTGGGGCGAGTTGCAGGCTTTTCTGAAAATAATAGCGATGCGATTTATCTTGTAGCGCATTTTCTTTGACGATTTCATACCTGTTATTTTGATGATTGACCCTTACCAATTCTTGTCCTGTTTTATCTAATAAACGAATTTGGCTGTAGTCACTTTGGTTTTTAATAAACTGCAAAAAATATCGATTCAGGGAAGTTTTGTTATCTGCTTGGGGTAAGGCCATTAAAGACTGGGTAATAAAGGCAAAGTTTTTGGCATCTGCCGCCATATTAGCGAGGTTTTCAGCTAAGGTTTGTTTAATCAATTCAACAGTGATTTTCTCTTTGTGTAAAGCATACCTCTGCTCATTATTGACGCTTAGATAGTAGTGGCAGATTAAACTCAAACCTATGATAAAGCTGCCAATAAAAATGGATGAAAAGAGTTTTATAAATTGTGATTTTTGGTCTTTGTGATGGATGAAAAGCCGGTGTCGAGTTGTGTTAAACCCATGAGTTATATAATACATAAAACGCTTAAACATGATGAAAATATCCCTTCTTATTTTCAGTGTTTAAGCTTCACATGAAATGGAAATTAGGCAAAGAGAAGCAGCTTGTAATCAAGACTGCTTCTGCTTTACATCAAGGTTTAGGTGAATTCAGACCGACAAGAGGGAAAACGTTTAAAGAGCAAGTAACTGTCCTGTGAGCCGGATTGCAAGATATTGGGCTTGGTCTTTTAGTTCTGGCAACTTTTGAGCGAGTAAGTTGAGTGCTTTATCTTTTGCAAAACCTAGGCTGTCTGCTGCAACACTTTGGCTTTCATCATCATAAATCGCACATTCAATCAGGCTCACTACATCTTCTTCCTGCTCTAGATGTGCCAATAAAGGTAAGGTGAGTTTGCGGATACCTCCGGCTTTATCTTTGAGGCAACGTTGCAAACAGCGTTGTATTTCAAGTAGGGGAAGTTGTGAAAAAGGTTTGGCGAGCATATGCGTTTTTAACGCAATAAGACTACAAAGCCGTACTGCTTCATCCTCATCTTCTGTACCTAATAAAATAAGTGTTAGGGACTGTCGATTTCTTAATTGTCCTAACAAACGAGTCGCCGCTTGTTTAGTGAGACTATCAGCGTGATACATGACATTGGCTAATGCCCCAAAGGCGTTTTTCAAAAGGCCTGTTCCTTGTTTTTCACCTAGGCGCGCCATAGTGTTAAAAAGCTCAACTTGGAGATGAGGCTCGGCCCCTGTCAATGCTTCAATCAATAAGGGGGCCGCAAACTCAGAAGGGCAATTTGCTAAGCTGCGAATGGCTAAAATCTGATTAGGTACCTGCGGGTGTTTGGCAATTTTTCGACGATTTAAATCTAACTTATCTGCCGCTTTAAAATGATCAGAGACAATGTCGCCATAAGCTTGAAAATCTTGCTCAAGCCTTGCCACCATATTATTAATATTTTGCTCATGCTGAAGAGGCGTCTTATCCACTTGTGTTGCCTGCTCGTTTTCTAAAATCGCCCCTAAGGTTGAAGTACTCGCAGCGTGCTGTGCTGCACCTGTTATCAAGGGCGTGGCGCTGTCATGATGACACTCCTTTTGTGTGTTATCTGATAAGCCCGTTATGAGATGCATCTCGGCATCTTTATCTAAAACATGTGCCATTAATAAGGTTTGGTACACCTCTTCTTTAGCAAAGTGATTAAGGCTTTCAAAGCAGGCCTGACGAATCATGACGTCATGGTGTTTCTCATCTAATAAGGCACGGTACTCATTTAGAAGGGCACCTGAAGAATGTTTAAAATGGCCTAATAAATGAATCGCCTGTATTCGTTTGGCTGTGCTCACTTTAGTATCTTTGGCGATATCTAGGGTTCGATTAAAAGCCTTGTGATAACTTTCGTCTGCTTGCTGGTGGGAGATAATGGTCGCGGCTTTGAGTATTTGATTTAGATCTTCGAATAAGAGCGAATGAGGGCTAGCTGCATTGGATTTATTTGAATCAGATAGCAGAGTATCCGATAGCCATTGTATAAAGCGAGCGCTTGGAGCATCTGGGTGTTGATCAATCAAATCCAGTAACCTAGATAGGTTTGCAGCTTCTTTACGCATGGCAAGGGGTTCTAAGTTAGCCATACTAATTTGATCTAATGCTTCAAGCTGGACTAATGCTTGAACTGCGGCATCTTGTACTCTTTCTTCGTTATCACAAATTAGGTTGGCAAAGTCCCATTGGTAATCGGTTGATTTACGCTCAGCTAATGCCTTGATACAGATTATTTTTACTTCACTGTCTTGGCTTTGAGTCATTAGTTTAAACAAGACTATGCTCGCGGCTTGGCTTGGATTATGGCTTATGGCTTTGGTTATTTTTCGCAATTGGGTCAAACTAGGGCTTGGCTGCTGCACTAACAGACTCTGACAATAATCGAGATCCACCTGGGCTAAGGTGTCATAAAGCGCCATTTCTAATTCAGGCTCAGGGTCCTGTAATAAGAGTGCTTTAATTAAGGGGGTTGCCTCTTCCTTTGCGGTTTTTCCATATAATTTCACACTAAGGTATTGTAAGTCGTACCACTCATCCCATTCGCTATTTAGCCCCCAGGTATCATGCTGGCCTCGACCTTGAGTCATGTCTGACAGAAGCTTAATGACCTTGTTTTTCTCATCTATTTGATCGCTTTGAGTCATACATTCATGCTGGCTTAGGGTGATGAGCGCCGCTTGCCTAGCATCGCCTTCAGGGTGATGTTGGGCGACCTCAATGAGGCTCTCTATATCCCCTTGTGCTAATTCGCCCAGTGCTTGGGCCGCATCAATAACAACATCTGCATCTGGGTGATAAAGGCACTGATTAAGCTGGGGGATGGCATCCTTGTACTTGGCGTCTGCGATGGCTTTGGCACTATAGCAAGATTGGGCTTCATCACCCTGTTCAAGGAGTGTAACCAATGCCTGATAGGCTTCTAGGTGGCTAACAGGGTATTGTTGAGAGGACATAAACGCTCCTAGCGATGATACGTCTTGAATGATTTTATTGTGATTATTGTCGCTTATATAGGCCTATCAATAGCCTATCTAGTTAGGCCTTATCTTGTTTTAGATCAAGGTTATTCCTTCTAATCAATAGAGAGTTTTCAAGGGGTAAAGCACCTCCTGAGAATTGAATGTTTCGTTTAATCGAATCTTCAAAATTCGACATTTCGTTCAAGTAAATAGCGCAGATATTCCACGCTAAATCCTAAACTCCGCACAAAGTAAGGCCCCAGAAAACGTTTTAAGGTTGGTACAAAAAATGCCCTAACGCTATCAAAGCTAAGTTTTATCTTAACTATATGAGAAAGAACTTATTTGATATCCCTGTTAATGGAGCTAACTATGAAGATGCGACTGCTTGTACCGACTTTGCTCGGAGTCTCTCTGTCCTCATTACCCTTGATGGCCCAAGATAAGATGGATTTTGGCCCCTTGCCTGAGGTGAAAATTGATACAGCGAAAGCGGAATTAGGGAAAAGATTATTTTTTGATAAACGTTTATCTGGCGACGGCTTATTAGCGTGTTCAACGTGCCATCAACCTGAATCAGGTTTTAGTTATCCTGCCCCTTTAGCCCCAGCTTACACGGGCAGTAAAGGCTTTCGAAATGTGCCTTCTTTGATTAATACCAGCTTAAAAGAAGTGTGGTTTCATGATGGGCGTTTAGGCACCAACCTCAATGATGTGACACGGGAGATGATCACAGAAGATTGGCTAATGAATATGGATATGCGACTCATGCAGGAGCGCATCAAACAAGACCCTATCTATGTGGCCATGTTTAAAAAAGCAGGTTATGGAGAGCCCTCCAATGGTTCGGTGCGTAAAGCCATTCCTGAATATCTAAAAACCTTAAGCTCTGATGCTAGCCCCTATGATAAAGGTCAGTTATCCACTCAAGCCGAGTTAGGACTCGAGCTTTTCAAAGGCAAAGCGGGTTGCACGGCTTGTCATAATGGACCGCTTCTTACTGACGGTAAGGCTTATAACACTGGGGTAAAAGAAAACCTCGATATCTTCTTGGACCCTGAGCGTCATGAAACCTTTATTGCCTTCAATATGTTTATGGGTAATGAAAACTATATGAACCTTAAGCGTGATCTGGGGGCTCATGTGCAAACTCATAAGGCAGATGGTACGGATAAAGGCAAGTTTGTGACGCCAAGTTTGCGAGAACTGACTCAAACTTCCCCCTATATGCATAACGGTGTTATGGACTCTTTAGTCGATGTAGTTGCCTTTTATAACCAAGGTGGTGGGCAAGATTCCAATAAGGATCGCCGGCTAAAACCCCTGCAGTTAACAAACCAAGAAGAGCAAGCCTTGGTTGCTTTCTTAGAGTCTTTATCTTCCAAGCCACTGACCAGTGAACGGCATGTTTGGACTAAAGATGATTATCAATACCAGCCAACAAATAACTGGCTCAAGGTCAAAAACTAAGGAGGGACTTATGAAAGCTAAACAGAATGTATTTATCCGAGTGAGTCTGAGTTTGTTGGCAAGCGCAGCCAGTTTTAACTCTTCTCTTGTGTTGGCGGATACGCCTATGCCAAGTTTTGATGCTCACGCTGAATTGCAAAGAGCCGCTCGGGCGGATGCCATAGCGGCTCAATTACCCCCCGTTGTTTTAGGCAATAAAAGCTACCTCGCCTTAGCCCCTTTAGGAGCCGTACCCACACCAGCGGATAACCCAACTACAGCGGAAAAAGTTGAACTAGGTAAGTTGTTATTTTTCGATGGTCGCTTAGGGGGAGATGAATCCACCCCTTGTGTTGCGTGTCATTTACCCAATGCCGGTTGGGATTTTCCGACTGACTTATCGCTGGGTTATCCAAATACGGTGCATTGGCGTAATAGTCAGACGTTAATCAACTCAGCCTATTACTCTAAGTTCTTTTGGGCGGGTTCTAGTAACTCGTTAGAAGCGCAAGCCAAGAGTGCCGCCAAAGGATCAGTCGCGGGTAATGGCGAAGATGATCTGATGGAAGCAAGGCTGGCGCTTGTGCCTGAATATGTTGAGGGCTTTAAGCAAATTTTTGGGGATAACTACCCAAAAATCAGTAATGCTTGGAAAGCCATTGGTGCCTTTGAGCGCACCTTAATTCAAACCGATACCCCGCTAGATAATTACTTGCTAGGGGATAAGTCCGCTTTAACGGCACAGCAGTTAAAAGGCAAAAAACTGTTTGAAGGTAAGGCAAATTGTATTGCCTGTCATAACGGTGCCCTTGCCAGCGATGAGAAGTATTACAACATAGGCGTACCCACCAATAAGCGTTGGGAGCAAGAAGCCATGGCGCAAATTACCTTTCGCTATGAGCTTTATGCGAAAGGCTCAAACGAGAAACAATATCGTACTGCCAAAGCCGACCCAGGTGTTTACTTCAGGGGAAAACGGGCGGATATGAAAGGTAAGTTTCGAACCCCTAGTCTGCGTTATACCAAGTACACAGCCCCTTATATGCACAACGGAGTGATCACTAGCTTGGCAGATGTGATCGACTTTTATAACAAGGGCGGCATTAGTAAAGATGGACGCACGACAGGCTACCCTCAAACAAAATCTAAGCTGATCAAACCCCTTAATTTGAGCCAGTCTGAAAAGGCCGATTTGCTGGCTTTCTTAGACAGCTTTAGTGGTGACAAACTGGTAATGGATTACCCCAATATACCTGAGTCAAAACCCCTCTTTACCAAGCAAGCTTTGCTGGAGGCAATTAAATGAAAGATGACCTGACCAATCTTGATCAAACAAGTCTTGACCAAACAAGTCTTGGCCAAACAAGAGACTCAAGACGGCTTGATAAAGCTAAGCAAAGCCCTGCCAAACACAAGCAATGCATGATGAGCCGACGTAAATTTTTAATGACCTCAGGTGTGGCTGTGGGGAGTGCAAGTTTGGTTTCACTCACCTTGTATCCAGGTACCGCACACGCTCAGCAAGTACAGGCAAAAGTGACCTCTTATCCTAAGCAGCTAATTGGCAAATTAAGCCAGTTAAATGTTAATCAGCCTCTCTATTTTAACTATCCAGATGAGGGCCCAAACTCTCGTGCCATGCTAGTGCGTATGGGGGTTGAAGGGGGTGGTGGTATAGGTCAAAACAAAGACGTAGTGGCCTTTTCTATGATGTGTACCCATCAAGGTGGCCCTTTGGATAATCAATACAAGGTTAGAGATGAACATAGAGTGGTCGGTCAATGTCCGTTTCATCTTTCTACGTTTGATCTGCGCCGTCACGGCATTATTGTTTCAGGCCAAGCCTATGAAAGTTTGCCTCAAGTCTTGTTAGAGCAAGAGGGTGACCTTTTATATGCCGTTGGTGTTATGGGGCTTTTATATGGCCGATCCGAAAACCTCATCCCTGTGGCAGGAGTTTAATTATGACGACTAATTTTTATATTCCAGAAGATCATGCGCCCTTGCCACCTAAGCAAGCGGAAGTGATTACTACCGCGTGTGATTACTGTGTGGTTGCCTGTGGTTATAAGGTATATCGCTGGCCATTAGAGATGGCGAATGGGGGGGGGAAAGCCAGTGAAAATGCTTTCAATGTTAACTTTCCAAGTGGCCCGTTACAGGCTTGGGTGGCGCCCAGCCAACATAATGTAGTGATGCACAAGGGCAAGCCCCACAACATCATAGTCGTACCAGATAAAGACGCCAAAGTGGTGAATAAAATGGGGGACTCTTCCATGCGAGGTGGCCTCCTTGCACAGAAAGTCTATAACCCATCGACACCAACTCGTGACAGGTTAACCCAGCCTTTGGTGCGGATTGGTGGGAGTTTGCAACCTGTTACTTGGGCATTTGCTTTAGATATCGCAGCGGCGGTGGGTGAGCATATTATTAACCAGCATGGCGCTAATGCCTATTGTGTTAAAACTTATTCTTATCAATATATTGAGAATACCTATGCGGTGACAAAATATGCGTTACGCCACCTTAATACAGCGAACTTTAGTTTTCATGATACCCCGTCTGATGTGACTTCTACCCCAGGCTTTAGAGATGCTGGGTTTGATAACTTTGGGCCCAGTTATGATGATTGGAGAGCCGCTGATACCTTGATGATTTGTGGAACTGACCCTTACGAAACCAAAACCATTATCTTTACTCAGTACATAATGCCAGCGATACAAAGGGGCATGAAAACCGTCATTCTTAACCCAAGAGAAACGGCGGGCATTGCTTATATGAAAAAGCATGGAGGGCTGCACCTAGATGTGAATCCTGGCTCAGATACTTTAGTGGTGGGTGCTATTGCTCGTATCATAATGCAAAACGATTGGCAGGATAAAGAATGGATATCCCAATGGGTGAATAATAAATGGGAGTCTAATTCAGGTTCTGGACAGGGTACTCGCAATACCCCTTGGCAGTGGCGTACGACTTGGGGCAAGTTCCAAACTAATGGTTATGAAGACTACAAAAAGTGGAACCTAGCGCAAGCTGAGTATGACCCAGACTATGCGGCAAATATGGCTGGCATAGAGGTTAAAAAGCTTTATCAAGCGGCTGAAATGTTGGCTAAACCTATTAATGGCAAGCGCCCTAAAACCTCAATCGGCATCGAAAAAGGCTTTTACTGGTCTAACAACACTGGCAATACTAATGCGATTTCAACCTTGGCGACCTTGGTCGGTGCTGGTGGTCGAGAAGGTCAGGTAATAGGTCGTTTTGGCGGCCATCAAAGAGGTGGGCAATCCGGAGGGAAATTACCTCGTAATAAATCCCCAGAAAAAGTACCGGGACGTCGTCGTCGTGCTTTGGATACGGACAGGTATTTATTCTCTGGTCATACTCGATTTGCCCATGTTATTGGTACCACTTGGATTCAATCCATGTGTGGTTCTCAAGGGTTACAGAAGAAATTTTGGGAGCTGACTATCGCCAACCCCCATCAGGTTTTTAGTTATGATAAACAAGAAATTATCGACACCCTAAAAGCCCGCGCCGATTCGGGTGGCATGGTGGTAGTGAATCAAGATATTTATTTACGTGATCCTATCGGCGCTAAATTTGCTGACATTGTCTTTCCTGCTGCCACTTGGGGAGAGGAAGACTTTATGCGAGCCAATGGTGAGCGTCGTTTACGCTTGTATCAGAAATTTAATGATGCCCCAGGCAATGCAAAACCAGATTGGTGGATAATTGCTCAACTCTCTAAACGTATGGGCTTTGATGGATTTGATTGGCAAAACTCAAATGAGGTGGCAGAAGAAGCTTCGCGCTTTAGCCGTGGCAGTCGTAAAGACTTTAATATGATTAAAGTCGCTGCCCATGCAGAAGGAAAAACCTTACATCAAAAGTTAAAAGAATACGGCACAGAAGGCATACAGGGACCTGTTTTTTATAACTATGATACGAAACAGTTAGTGGGCACCAAGCGTTTACATGATACCCAAATGAGCGTTGAAACCTTGGCTGAAAAAGGGCTAACGGATGGGCCTCAAGGGGCTAATGTACTGAAAAAACAGCTCACAGGTTTTAATTCTCAAACCGGCAAAATCAATATGCAGAAGCACCCTTGGGGATTATTTAGTGATTTTTATGCTTGGATCAAGCCAAAAGGGGACGAGCTTTGGTTTTCTAACGGCCGTGTGAATGAGATTTGGCAGTCAGGTTTTGATGATGTGGAGCGCCGTGCTTATACCGCTCAACGTTGGCCTGAAAACTGGGTCGAGATACATCCAGATGACGCTAAAAAGCGAGGCATAGAGTCCGGTGATCAAGTCATGATGTATTCGGATCGGGTGCCGAGTTTTAAAGATACCATTTTAGGAGTAGAAGGGGATGATTTTCAGTTTAGCCAGCTTTTAGATGCTGGGCATATCCAACTTGATAAGGCTGCAGTGACAGCGGTCGCGATAGTAACAAACAGTACTAAAAAAGGGGTGCTTTTTGCCAATATGATAGATATGAAACAGCCCTCTAACTCTCTCACTGCAAGGATAGTCGATCAAATTAGCGGTAACTATAACTACAAAATGGGCGTGGCCAATATCAAAAAAATCGGAGCCTCAGTATACAAAGAAGAGTTTAGAAGCTTCTCTTTTGCACCGAGGAATATTGTTTAATCGAAGATTCTCTAATTAATGAAGTTGTACAATAAACGGGCTGATTAAGGCCCGTTTTTTTGTACGCTTGAATAGTATTTAAAACAATAAAAATACTTAAAAGATAATACGGTAGCAGGCTTATAAAGCTTGCTCTATGGGTAAGTTAAGCTGGTTCAGAAAACATAAAGCCATGACCTAGGTTCGCTCTTTTAGGGCTATTGATAAGCACTTCTTTTACATATACACCTCTATCTCGAATGTTTTTAGCTGGCGTATTAGAAATCACTGATAAATAAGAGTCATTGTCTTTTTTAATTAAAGATTCAACATGACCTGAACCTCCAAAATAATATACGCCAGCATTATCTTTTAGTTTAGGGTATATAGTACTCCAAAAATAATCATTAAGTGTTCTACAGCTATCTCTCTCTTCACCTATAACGCCACTTGGCAAAAATATAGGTGATACTTTACGGTCATTATTTTTACCTAGATTAATTGCAAAGCCTCTTGCTGTATCAAGTGAAGCAGCATTGACTTGTAGGCCATTAATGTGTGTTTCCTGCATGAATTGTATGGCCCTGCACGAGCCTTGTCTTGATCATCAGTGGCTTTAATGTAACCGCATAGGCTTGCCATAGCTGAGGTTGCACAGATTATTTGATTGTTTTTTTTATTAATTCCTATTGGTCTTAAGCCTAATTTTTCTGGAATAGGGCAAAAATTTTTAAAATCTTCTGTGAAAGGCATCATATGAAGATATGGAGTCTTATATAAACATGTAACTGGTCTAGATACATAAAACACCTCATTATTTGCTAATGTTATTTTTGTATTACTGTCTATATCTATTTTAGGAAGTTTAAAAGTGTCTAGAAAACTAGGGGCGATTCATGGCTAGTTTTAACTGCTTAGGTGGCTTCATTTTCATTTCCTATTTATGTTGATTGGGGAAATAAATAGAGCATATTTCTTTTGTTTTTTGATCGGGTTAATTCATGATTAATAAAGATAAATTTGAATCAGGTTTCGAAAAAATTATTTTTTTTAAACCTATATTTAACCGATAATATTAAAATAAACTTCATTACTCTTCTTCTGCACCAATGATTGGTAAAACTAAATAACAGGAGAAATTAAATGTCAGTTATCTTAACCGCAAACAGTAATAAAAGATGGCCTACAAAAGTGCCTTATACCATTGCCGAAGATAGTGGTGATGTAGCGAAAAATAGTGTTAAAGAAATTAATGACGCTGTAGGATTTGAATTATTAATTCCAAAACAATCAACAGATAAAGCTTATTTAACGATCAAAGCAGGCACAGCAGGCTCGTCACCAATTGGCTATAGTGGTGGGGAATTGAAAGTGTTTGCCCCTGCAAAGATGCATGATATGGTGCATGAAATACTTCATGCTTTAGGTTTTGGTCACGAGCAATATCACAAAGAATATCCTTGGGATGACGGGCAGGCGACATGGAATTATTCCAAAACAGATGTATTCTTTAAAACTCAGAATACAGTTAGTGCTTACAAACAAAGTAATATCGGAAACAATAATACTCTTTTTACTAAAATTAAAGCGGCATCAGGCTGGGATGATGAGTTAACAACCCTGCAGCTAGTTTATCGCCATTCATATTTAAAGAATGATGACTTTGAAAGTACGACAAATTGTGATGCTGATTCAGTCATGATGTATCCTCAAATGAGTTTGGCTGTTAAAAATGCAAATATTAATTCTGATCACTATGTAAAAACAGAATTGGTTAAGGAAGGTAAATCTCTTAGTAAAGGCGATGTTGTCACCTTACTTAATATGTATGGACACCTAAAATAGCGAACGAATCAAATTAAAAGATTATCAGGTTATAAGCCACTTTAAATAAAGTTGTGCTTATAGCTTTCTTTCTAGTATTTGATTGTTATCTTGCCTGAGTTTGTAATAACTCGCTTAGGCATTTTTTTGTAAAAGCTACTTTCTAGTGAGCCTGCTTCTTCAGCAAGTTTGTGGAATTTCTTATTTGAAAGGAGACATGACATATGCTTCTTTGGGTCATACCACTGATGTAATTTTGCACCGATGAATAGTGTTTAATCGCAGATTCTCTAATTAATGAAGTTGTACAAAAAACGGGCTGATTAAGGCCCGTTTTTTTTGTAACTAAATGCTGTTCTCCTCACCCATTGAATAGAGGAATCTTTATGGTGTATAACCTTCAAAATAATCCTCAGGGTAGGATTCCTTTTGAGCAATAATAAAGCCAGTTCCTACATCGTCTTTTCCTCGAGCTGTTCTAGTGCTTATTTTCAAGGGGTTCATATAAATACCTCTATTTGGAGCTTTATTGGACTCAATTCTAATATAAGAATCCTCCCCTGTTTTTATTAAAGATATAACATGATTATAACCGTATAGAACATAGATACTTGCACCTGCCTTCAGGTTTGGAAAAATTGTTGCCCAGAAAAAGGAATTTAAACTGTCTTTCGATTTTTTCATTGGTATTAAGTTTCCATTATGTTTATCAATGCTGGACTTACAGTTAAAAATTGGAGAAATATAATAATTAAAAGTAGGATTAGTTTTATCTAGATCTTGATCTTCATGAGATAGGCCTACGGCAAAACCTTTTGCCATTTCAAGAGAGCCAGCATTCAATTGCTGCTCCTTTTTATTTGTCCAATGTACGAATTGTTGTACATGTACAGATGAATCTGAACTTTCTTCAGATGGATTTCTGTAGTCTGTTGCTACTATACAATGAGTTAGAGTTGCCATTGCAGAGGTGGCACAAATGACTTGATTATCTTTAATACCTTTACTTTTTTTCTTTTCCGTTAAATTACGAATATCAAAAGGGTTAATGCCTAGCTTACCAGGATGAGGGATATATCTTTCGAAATCCTCAGTAAATGGTGTCATTGCTACATAAGGATTAAAAAATAGAGATGTAACGGGTCTTGAAATAGTAAAGTTTTCTATTTCAATGTTTTCATCGGGGTTAATGTCACGTGGTATTCCTATTGCATTCAGAGGTAAAAAGTATTTTGTTTCTTTTGTTGCAAAATGATCATTCCAATCATCAAAGTTAATACTTTCTAAGCGTTTAAGTTTTTCCATAAAATAAGCTTTTTCGCCTTTTTTTACCTTATAGTAGGGTAAAGGTTTATTTAAACGCTTTGCAGCCTCTAAGGCTTCTTTTGCTGCTTCTGAAATGTCACTTTCTAACCAATGTACAATCTCATCTATTGATTTTAATGTAACGAGGTTTTCTTTATCTTTTGCGATTGCTTTTCTACTTCTACTTCTAAGAGGGCTGTCTTCTGGTAAGAGTGGGTTAATTATAGTCACCATGCCTTTAAAGTCTTCATCAACTTCATCAACACCTTCAACAGCAGGATCCAATGCTAATTGAGCAACCGAGATAGCGTGTACTGGCGTAAATAGTTGTACTGTTTTCTTAGCTAGATTACCTAGTGAGAATGAAGCAATCTTTGCTGCCATGGTATCTGCTTCTTGTTCTAAAGCAGCATCATTATTAACGAGAATGCCATTGATGTCGGTAGTTGCCTTCACTCGGCCCTGCTTTTGTTGCACGATATGCCATGCTTCATGTGCTAGATGTTCCTCCTTGCCAGGTGCAAGATAAATATCATGACCTTGTGCGTAAGCATGAGCGCCAATCTTTCTTGGCTTATCTGAATCGTAATGCACTCGAATATCTTCAAGTGAGTAGCCTGATAAATATTCAAAAGCTGATTTTATTTTATTGGGTAGAGAGTGGGTTGCATTGATTTTTCTATCTTGTTTGTTAATCATTTTTTGATTTCCTTTAAATAATTTTTGCCTGATTGTTTTGGCTTTTTTATATAATCAAAATTGTTTTGTTTTGAATCGGTTTTATCTATTTGATTTTTTTGATTTTTATTTGTCGATAAATATTTTCAATTAAATCAATGATTTATTAGTTTTGTTTGAATGTTTTTATAAGTTTTTATAATTATAATGTTTTTATTTTTAAATAATTTTTTTCTATATTTAATTATTCATAATATTGTTTGTGATTAATTTAAATATATTTTTAATGCTTTGGTTTTGTGTGGATTTATTTAATGGTTTTTGCGATCTTGTTTTTTATTTTTTTATATGACTTTAACTAGGGCCTATTCGAGCGAACAGACTAAGGCCTTTCCCAATAACAAGCATAAGGTACTGATTTCTATTACTTTAGTATCCGCTATTACACCGAGTAACCTTCGCCTCATGGACTTAAATTGAAGCTCCCTTAACTTGCTAATGAGCAACATTACCGGAGTGACATTTATGCCAACACAATCACCAATTTTAGAAATCGATATCGGCTCAGCGACCTATGAGTTAGAAGCCACTCAATCAAAACTTGCCCTGAAAATTGAAGATAAAGATGACAAGGGTTCCTTATTAGCCAGTCAGGATATGACTCTAGATTTGAGCCAACTTGCCAACATAGAGACAGCTCTTGGGCAATCACAGCGTTTATTTTATCTGGGCTATTTTAGTCAGCTGTTTGCCACGACATTGACTTTCATTCAAGAAGATTCAGTCAGTGCAGCGCTTGCCACCTTTCAAGAAGATCTTGGTATCGAGGCCACAGGTCTTGCGGATAAGAGTACTCAAACCCACCTTAAAACGATTTTTGGAGCCTAATCATGCCGACTAAAAAATTGAGCCCTGAGGCACAAGCTAAAAAAGATATTATTGAAAAGTGGTTTAACGACAAGAATTTATCCAAGTTACAACATGCTTATGATGAAATAAAATCGCAAGACTCTTTTACTTTGACCGAAGAAGATCATGTTTTAAGTAATTTGATAGACGATTATGCTTGGCAGATTGAACGTCATTATATGCAGTTGATTTATAACTTTGTGAAAGACACCCAATGGAATGGTAAAGATTGCCAGTTGCTCCATCATCAGCTAGTACACCTATCTCAAGCGTACCGGAATACATTAGATAAAAATGGCAAACCTATTCTTGAAGAACTGGCAAATAAGGTTGACCTAGACGACACCATAGAGGGTTATGCCTCAGATGATTCTGATACAGAATTTGTACCTGATAAAATTACGCCTGATATGGACAGGGGGCAAATTACCCGTGTGCGTCGTAAAAATAAAAATCGCCGTTGGAAGCATTTGCAACAAGTTAGAAAAGGGGTGCTGACAGATAAAAAACTTCCTACAACCTATCGCCAGTATGACTTAGACCCAGATCCAAGTGAAATTGTTCAGCTGGTTAACCGTGTGCGCGAATTGCATATGGGGAAAAAATCGGAAAAGTTTGATGAATTTAAAGAGTTAGCTGAGATTCGTCATCCAAAAGATACTTGGACTAAACAGGTCGAAAAAGATTTTGTGGCTGCTCAAGCTTTGTTTCGTAAAAAGGATATTCAAGGACTTGAACAACTGAAGACTAAATTTGCTATCGCTCAATATCGTGGCATCACCTATAACAATGAAATTTTCGATAAGAAAGCCCGTCAATTCTCCCGTAATCGTGATGAAATGGGGGACTCGATTTACAGTATGTCTGTGGTGAGTGCAGCTAATGTCCCTTTAAATGACTACTTTCGTGGTGAGCTGACTCAAGAGCAGGATGACGCCTTAACGAAAGTAGCTAAACAGCTTAAGCAGACCTTGATTGAAAAACGTAATTCGGATCCGATTACCGTTAATGGTTTTAAATATGACAACATGGCAGAGGCGATTCAGAACCTATATACCATCAACTATAAATATTTCTTTAGTACCTTATCAGCATTTATAGATAACGAAACTTTGTGGAAACAGCATGGCTATAAGCCAGAAATTAATGAGTCTGAGGTGAATTCAACCAGAAGCTTGTCAAAGTTCAAAGTGCTGTCGAAAAATGCTCCAGAGCTCAAAAAAATCGATGAAAGCAAAATTGTCGCTCGTTACCCTAAGCTTAAAGAAGTGGTGGTGATGACTTATGAGGGTTTAGTGCCTTATAACAAGAAAGAACACGGCGATTATCAGTCTTATTTAGAGGATGTGTTAAACCCTAAATTGGAAGAAATTGAAAAAGACTGTGTGCGTCAACGAAGAGACCTGTTAAAGAAAAAATATCAGTCCCTTTATGGAGTGGTGCCGCCTTCGGATTGGCGATTGTTTGATGGTTTGTT
Organism: Marinomonas sp. MED121; assembly: GCF_000153025.1. Taxonomy (GTDB): domain Bacteria; phylum Pseudomonadota; class Gammaproteobacteria; order Pseudomonadales; family Marinomonadaceae; genus Marinomonas. The sequence continues at coordinate 119,601 of NZ_CH672431.1, read as the reverse complement.
AAATGGCAAATGCCCTTTTGTATCCATGGGGGATGCACCACGAACTGCTCTTAAATACGGCTTTGGTATGAAATATTACGATGGCAATGAGCATAAACGTTTATTGCCAAGCTGGAACTCTAAAGGTCGCTGTGCTCGCCCTTATTCAGGTAAAGTTTTTGGTACCTTGCATACCTTGACTGAATTTATTGAAGACGCCCCATTACACGTCCCTTCATTAGCAGCTTCAGGCAAGATCAAGGTTGATAACATGGTATTAACCGAGCTTGAAAATACCTTCCCCGCTTATGTGCCAGGAGAAAGGGTCGCCCTTGAATATGTGTGTAAGTTTCCGTCTTTTAATGGCCCATGGCGTGCCCGTGTGCACATGAAAAAGTATGGCTTAACGCCTTCCCATTATAAAGAATTAGCGAAAGCTGTATTAAGTGATAACGTTCAAAAAGAAGGCTTTTATCGTCCATTATCTGCTTGGTTAGTGAATTTTCATGAAACTCGCATTGTTGAGTTAATGCGCCGTGAAGCCCTTTCTAAAGGCTTGATTTTGGTGACGCAAGACAAGAACGGTCAATTGTCTCGAACCGTTGACTATTTCCTGTTATCACGCAAAGATCAGTCTTCTTATTTGACCTTCTCTGGTAAGGAAGTAGAACAGAAATTTACCTTTGATAGTATCGATGATCGAATTGATGGGGACGTGGCTAAAGATGATCAAACAGGTCTGATTAAAAGCCGCGAGTCGATTAAAAGAAAGCCACAATATGTTTATAAAACCTTTCCCCAAACCGTTCAGGAGCAAGGTTATACGGTCTCAAATGATGTGCCTGGAGACGGAAATTGTTTCTTTACCGCATTACATAGAGCAATGCTTCACAACCTTGACAGTAACCAAACGGGAAGTCTTTTTATCAATGAAAATAACTTCCGTTATAACCTAGTGGGTCTTTATAACACCCATACTGATATTCGTGATAATCAAAGGGTGACACCTGAGTATATCCATCAAATGAGTCGTCCTGCGGCTTATTCGGGTCAGGTAAGTCGTTGGGGCAGTGATGCAGAAATCATTCTTTTCTGTCGAGCCTTTAATATTAAGGTAACGGTTTTCTCACCAACTTATCCTAACGGACAGTCTACCTTTGGAAGTAGCTTAAATAACCCGGTAACGACATTGTATTTGGTTAATGCCCGTGGCAATCACTGGGAATATGCCACCCCTAATAACTAGTTAAAGGAAACGTTGAAAAAGGGCCAGTTTTAACGCTGGCCCTTTTTTGATTTGATGCTATTTAGTTAAAAAAGTGTAAAAAAGCGCATGCCTCAGGTTGGACTACCTTGAGCATGCGTAAATTATTATCTGGAGGCGTGCTTAATACAGAGGGCTATTCTCCTCTTGCTTAGTTATTGGCTGTTTCTTTAAGGCTACGAGCATGGAAAATGTAGCCTAAAAGGTTCAAAAGTACTTGTGCTGCTAGGATGCTGGTAGTGCCAGTCTGGTCATAATCTGGTGCTACTTCACATAGGTCGATACCCACTACATCACCTTGCATAGCAACCTGTTGCAGTACTTCCATTACTTCATAGTACTGGAAACCACCATGGCTTGGTGTGCCTGTGCCTGGGGCAATAGACGGGTCAAAACCATCAATATCAATGGTGATATAGTAGCTTACATCTTTGGGGATAAGCTTCATCACACCTTCTAAACCAAGGCGACGAACATCTCTTACCGATAGGATAGTAGAGCCGGCTTCTTCAGCGAGTTTGTGGTCTTTTTTATTCGAAGAAGACACATTACGTATGCCTAACTGAGTCATACCACTGATATAGCTTTGCTCTGAGGCACGACGCATAGGGTTACCATGGCCGTATCTAACCCCGTGGCGTTCATCGACAAAATCTAAGTGAGCATCGATCTGGATAATATGGATCGGCCCTTTATCGGCAAACTTCTCAAAGGCCTTGATGCAAGGGGCGTTGACCGAATGATCACCGCCAACTGTCACAGGTAGAACACCTGCTTCAAGCATCTTTTTGACGCCGTATTCGATATTGGCATGGCTCTTTACTGTGTCGGTATGCACCATGTCAGCATCGCCAATATCAACAATTTTGACGCCTTCTAAGTACATGATGTCTTCTTCATAAGAATAAGCACCGCCATGACCAAAAGAGAAGAGGGTTGATGCTTCACGAATAGATCTAGGGCCCATTCTTGCGCCAGAGCGCCATTGGGTGCCGCAGTCAAAAGGGGCGCCCATAAAGGCAACATCGGCTTGTATTTTGTCCCAGTCTTCACAGGTTGGGCTTTTAGCAAAAGTACAAAAGCCAACAAACGGCAGGTTTAAACGGCCACTTTCGTATGTGTTATCACTCATTTTCGTATTCTCCTATTCAGCAAAGGCTGTCACTCGAACCTCGTTATTTATTGTCTGTGTGAGGTTGTCGAAATCAGTATTGCAAAGAAGCTTTCATTAAAAAATACGAAAGTTATTATGCTTATATAATAAAATTTTATGTTTAATTTTTACCTTCTTGTAGTACGTCTTGAATGTCTTGAACTAAGACTTTGACAATATTCTGTACCGAAGAGGAGGCTCTCATTGCTAGATAAAAGGGTGACTCATGCTCCAAATTAAGATGATCAATGGCACGCATCTCGCCTTTTTCGACCCAGGTTTTAGCATAATGATCCGGTAGGTAGCCCATAAACTGGCCACTGGTAATTAAGATAGCTTGGGCTTCCATGTTTGAGACATAGGCTTTGTTTTGAATGCCGGGTAAATCAGTTTGCTGCAAGTAGGCCCTGGTTGAGACTGGGTAAGCTTGTAATGTCTCCCAACTCATCTCTTCACTGGGTAAAGCGAATAAAGGGTGGTTCTTACCACAATAAAAGCCATGCTCTTCTTTATCTAATAATTGATAACTTAAGGTGTTGTCGCGGCGCTGAAAAGGGCCAATACCCACATGAATATGTCCATTTAATAAATCTCTTTCTAAGTCTTCTGGTGTGAGGATTTCAAGCTTGATAGACACATCATTATCCCGTTCGAAAAAACGTTGAATGGCTTTATTGATAGGAAAGCTTGGATTACTGAAAGTGCTATCTATCAAACCAAGGCGTAATGTGCCTGTTAGTTTGTTTCTTAACTCTCCAAGGTCTGCTTCAAAGTCAGAGACGTTATTGAGCATGGTGCGACATCTGGCGTAAACCAGTTCGCCTTTTTCCGTGAGATTAAAGCCGCTTCTTCCTCTCAAACAAAGCTGAAACCCTAGGCGTATTTCAAAGTCTCGAATATGGGTACTTATTGCTGGCTGGCTCATACCGAGTGCGGCTTGGGCGCTAACAAAGCCACCACATTCCACGACGGTACAGAAGGTGTGCATATGTTTCATTGAATACTGCGTCATCTGCTTTCTCCAAGTTTATTGAAGCGGGAAACTGACTTTAAGATACTTTAGTTTTTGTGATGTAAACACAATATCTTTTATATTTTTTAATATAAATTCCTTTGCAATACTAATTTGGAATCGAATGATTTGTAACCTTTTCCAACACCTTGCTATTAGTAAACTTCCCTGAAATTGCTCTTTGGCCAAGGGATCTTGCCTTTCGAAAACTAATCATAGAGTGTTAAGAGTACTCACAAAAAAGGGTGCTTGTTGGCGCCCTTTTTCATGTTTTGAGTCAGTCTACCTATTGCTGAATTCGCTCGTTACTGGGTGAGATGCCAAAAAAGTCGCGATAACTCTTACTAAAATGGGGTGTGGTAGAAAAGCCGCAGGAAATACCCACATCGGTAATCGACATACTGGTTTGAGTCAGTAACCTATGGGCTTTATTGAGTCGAATTTTTAAATAATAGCGAGACGGTGTGTCTTTCAAATGCTTGTTAAAAAGGCGTTCTAATTGACGACGAGAGACATTGATATAGTCTGAGATTGAATCCAAATCTATCACTTCTTCGGTGTTGGCTTCCATCAAGCTCACGGCGTTAATTAGGGATTCATGGCTACTACCAAGCGACGCCTGTAGCGGGATTTTTTGGCGCTCATTTTCACTACGAATACGGTCCGCAAGAAAGACCTCACCTATCTGGGTACTCACGTCTCGACCAAAGTCATTACGAATAATATTGAGCATCATATCTAGCGCGGCGGTACCGCCAGCACAAGTGATACGCTTGTCATCAATTACAAATAAAGAGCTTTCGATATTCAGTGACGGATAAGCCTCACAGAACATCTCCATATGGTCCCATTGTATGGTGCAGCGAGACTGTTTAATCAGGTCTGCATGGGCCAATAAATAAGTGCCAGTGCAAAGGGAGCCTAGAGTGAGTTTTTGGTGTTTTTGCTCGATACGAGTGAGAAATTGAACCAGTTTAGGGTTAGCCTGTTTGACGACATTAATGCCTGCACACACAAAGATGGTATCAAACTGGTTAAAGCTGGAACTGAAGTCAAAATCGGCAGAAATACTAATACTGTCGCTGGCTTTTACCGGTGCGCCATTATGGGTGATTGTGTACCAAGAATAGGCTTTAAAGCCTAGTACTTGATTGGCCATACGCATGGCTTCTATGGCCGAGGTCATAGGCAATAGGGAGAAGTCTTCGACTAATACAAAGCCATAGGTAAAGGTCTTTGGCGGCGTTTGTGATTGCATTTGCATCGTTAATTTCTCCTTAGCAAATAAGTATTAGGCAAGGTGATCCAATTCAATGGCGCAATATTGTAGGATCAATAAAGGTATAAAACCCCGGTTCAATACGCAAAGGTATCGAAACGAGGTACAAGGTCAGCCCCTACCACCCTAAAAAAGATAGAGGCTGGTTTTTGTTTTAATAGAAGGCTCAGATTAAGCTGGGTTTTCTATTTTATTACTAGTGCTTTGTTGTGCTTGAGTATCTGTTTCACTTTCTTCTTCTGCAGTTTTACAGAACCAGCCTGTTTGCGCATAGAGAATGCCAATGACAGGTGATAACCAGCAGGCAAAAGCTAAAGGAATATAAAGAAGCGCTGAATAATCACCTCCCGCCACACTTAAACCTAGCGCTCCCATTACAAAAGCACCGCCAGCGTTCCAAGGAATCAAAGGTGAAACAAGTGTGCCACCTTCTTCAATAGCACGAGATAAGTTAAGACGGCTATAGCCTAGTTTGTTGTATTCTGGCCCATACATACGACCCGGCAATGCGATAGAAAGGTAAACATCACCTGATACCGCGTTAGTCGCAACCGAGGTCAAAATCGCGTTAGTTTGTAGACCTTTGAAACTCTTAGTCGTCCGCATAATGGCACCAACAACAGACTCAAGACAGCTAGTACGTTCTAATGCGCCACCAAAGGCGAGGGCAAACATCATTAAGGTTATCACCCAAGTCATGGAGGTCACACCTCCACGGTTCAATAGGCTATTTAATGAATCTGTACCTGTGTCTATCTTAAAGCCGCTATGAGCATAGGTCAGAATTTCATTGAAGTTGTAACCATAATTCGCCGCCGCGATAACGCCACCTAGAATAAAGCCCGCAAAAAGCGCTGGAATTGGCGAAACTTTAAAGAAGGCCAAAGTCATCACAACAACCAGAGGTAAGAGTGGTAAGAAGCCAATATCAAAGTTATCTGCCAAACCTTGTTTGAAGCTATTGATCTGCTCTAATTGAGATAGATCAGACACACTTGAACCACCCACAAAAAGATAGATCACAAAGGCGATAATCATGGAGGGAATGGTGGTCGGCATCATGTTTTTAATGTGATCAAACACATTGGTTTCAGTTACCGCAGCAGCCAAGTTAGTGGTATCTGAAAGTGGAGAGATTTTATCCCCAAAAAATGCACCAGAGACAACTGCGCCGGCTGTCCAGTAAACCGGAATGTCAAAGGCGGAACCTATACCGATAAGTGCCAAACCGACAGTACCGACAGTGGTCCAACTTGTTCCGATAGAGACAGAAACCACGGCGCATAAGAGCATACTGGCAGCTAAAAACCATTGTGGGTCAATTAGCTCAAGACCGTAATAGATCAGGGTAGGTACTGTACCACTGGCGATCCAGGTACTGACCAACATACCCACGACGATTAAGGTCGCAATTGAAGGCATGGCAACATGCAGTACATGAAAGGCACCGGATTCAATATCTTTCCAGCGAGAGCCTTGGGACCAGCCAACAATGGCGGTAATGGCAAAACCAATAGCAAGGGCAATATGAGGGGTGAAGTCATCATAGTAGAAGAGTTGAATGCCGAGTAAACCTATTGTGAGCACAATAGGAATTAGGGCAACGCCTAAACTGGGGGTTGTGACTGGGGTGGTAGTCTTTTGTTTCATAGGTAGCTTCCTATTTATTATTTTTAGAATACTTCAAGTCACTATTCTCAGCCTGTTCGAATAATGCGTGAGTGGCTTTATCTTACTCACTTACTTTTTAAACCAAGCTGTCATGCCGCCAAGATCTTTCGTAATCACGACAGGCTTAAAACTATTTGCGACAAATAATGGGTTAAGAAGGCGTAGGAGCTTTGCAATGATAGGAGGCGTTTGGGGTAGATGATTGCTTTATTGCTTTGACAAGCTGTCGGCGGCTTGGATAAACAGCCGACAAGTTAAAGCTACTTGTGAAATGAAAGTTTAATTTGATCTTATATTTATCCTTGCTTGTCGATTTTTACCTATGAATCTTTACCTATCCAATAAAGCGGCCATTTGGCATCTGCTTTAGCATTGTTGATCACAGCTGCCACACCTACCAAGATAATACTGCCTAATAAAACCGGTAATAATAGAAAATCAAAACCTGCACTGCCTGCCATTAAAATCACCAAAGGGTTTGCCCCAGCGGGTGGATGCACTGCTCGAAAAAATTGCATGGCTGCAATGGCGGTTGCCACCGCGAATGCCATCACAATAGGGCCTTGGCCAAAAAAGTAGAGAGCAACTAAGCCCACTAAAGCGCTGATAAAGTGACCCCCTATGACATTTCTAGGTTGTGCAAAGGGCGCTGCAGCCGCAGTAAATAGAATGACACAGGTCGCGCCAAAGGGTGCCATAAGCAGAGGGTAGCCAGACCAATTTGTAAGTAAGGCTAGGCTTAATATACCCACAAAACCACCGATAAAACCTGTCGCAATGGCTTTTGCATCTGGCTTTGGAACTAGCTTGCCACCCCCTGAGAATCTACCCATCTTTGCACCTCACCGTGTGTGCTTTGAATAAGCACACTAACAATTATTTTTAAGATCTGTATGCTATGGTACAGATCTGTACTACATCTAACTGTACAGGTCTGTACCATTTTATCAAGACTTAAAAGAGTTAGCTGAAAACCTGAGCAAGCCCTAGGGAAAAACATGAGCACCAAACACGATATTTTAGATTGCGCCGAATCCTTATTTAATCAGCAGGGTTATACGGCGGTGGGGGTTGATCTGATTCGAGACACAGCTGGCGTTTCTAAAACTACGATTTACCGTCACTTTGGTGGTAAAGATGGCTTGATAGAAGCGGTACTAGAGAGACGTCATCTACGCTTTGAAGAGGGATTGTTTGCTAAAGTAAATGCGGCTAATCAAGCCATGTTAGATACAAAATTAGATGCTAAAATGGCCAGCTTTCAACGCTTATCAGCCATTTTAGATTGGCATTATGCTTGGTTTATGTCGGATCATTTTCAGGGCTGTATGTTTATGCACGCCCTTTCTGAGTTCAAACAAAATAACAGAAAAATCAGCCAAATAGCCTTAGATCATAAAGCTTGGTTAGGTCAGTTAATACAGGATGCCTTGGATAAAACACTGACAGACATAGAGGAAAAAGCAGAGATGCTACTCACCTTTATTGAAGGCCTGATTATACGAGCTGAATTCGCTCAAGATGAGATGGCAAAGCTAGTGGCAAAGCGCCCCCAACATGAGGCGCTTATCTTATCCCTATTGGCTTAATCAAACTGATAAAGGCGCTTGGGGTTATCTACTAAAATTTGATTGCGTAGGCTTTCATCAGGCACCCATTGCATGAGTTCGTTTAACAAATCTGTGGTGTTTGGCATGGCTTTATCGAAGTGAGGATGAGGCCAGTCTGAACCCCAAACACATTGCTTGGTATTGGCATTAACCAGTGCTTGGGCAAAAGGGGTGACATCGCTAAAAGGGGTGCAAGCTTGGGTGCTGGTACGATAAGCGCCTGAGAGTTTTACCCAAACTCGGCCTTCTTCTAATAGGCTTAATAAGTCTTGAAAAGCAGGGTGATCTAGCCCCAAACTTGTGTTCATATGCCCCATGTGATCTATCACCACAGGCACGGGGAGTTGGCGTATCTTGTCGGCGAAACCATCAAAATTCGCGATATCAATTAAGAACTGTAGATGCCAGTTGCGCTTGGCGAGGCGCTCGGCTAAATGGCACACATCGTCCCATTCTATCCCACCTTTAAAGAGTAGGTTCATGCGCACACCCACATGGCCAGATAAGGCAAGTTCGTCTAACGCCTCATCACTGATATTGGCATCGACAACGGCAATGCCCTTGTAGTCTTTATCTAGCTTACGTAAGTAATTTAGTGTGTCGGTTTGTAGGCTGTTATCTGTGCCATACACACTAGGTTGTACTAATACACCATGGCTAATGGATAATTGCTTATGCATATGTAAGTAAGCACCTACTGGCGCATCAGGCGGTGTATAGCTTCTGTTTTCTGTGTAGTCGTATTTATCTAGTGGACCAAAGACATGGGCGTGACAATCAATAGCACCCAGAGGTAGATCAAAATCTGGTTTGGTAATAAAAGGGTCAGGGGCATCACATAAAGGCGGTGTGAATTGAGTATTTTGATTGTCAGTCTCTTTCATTTTAACGATCACCTTAAAGGTTATGCTTAAGGCCATTTTAGGCTTAATGTGGCGATAAGCATCTAATAAAAAACAGGGCCTTTTTCTGAGAGCATTAAGCCAACAGAAAGAGACCCTTAAAAAGCAAGAGGATGTGATGAGCGTTTAGTGCTGCTCAGCAATCCAGTTAGCTATGTGAGTTGAGAACTCAATGAATCTTTCGTCTTCATCAAGCATCCACTCAGTGTGTCCGCCATTCGCTAGCAAGAACAAAGATTTAGGGCCTGGGTAAGCCGCATAAAGTGATTTTGCTTCTGTCACTGGATGCAGGTCGTTTTCAGCACCATGAGCGATCAATAATGGAATGTTTGAGAAACGCTCGTCTAGGTTAGCTTCTGGGTTAAAGCTAATCAGAGAGTCAGCGAAATCAAAATCAGATGTCACACCATAGCCAGGTGCTTTAACAAGTTCTGTGAACACGTATTCACGGCTTACTGGATCAAGTGGGTAAATTTCAAAAGGATCTATGCCTTTCTTCTCGCCACCTTTCGCTAGGCGTAGACGTTCTTCGGCCATGAAGGCTTTGAATGCTTTCCAACCGTGCTCGCCACGTAGGGCTTTCTGTACACGCACTGAATTGAAAAAGCCGTTCATTGAAACTAGGCCGTCAATTTGACCTTCACAGATACGTAGCGCATCTAAAATTAGGCCGCCAGCCATGCCCCAACCCGCAACAAAAACCTTACGATTTTCAGCTTGGGCACGTTCAGAAACGATAGCAACGGCATTGGCAATATCACGAACTTGTTCTTCTAAAATAACGCGCTCACGTTCGCCTTGTGAATCGCCAAAACCACGATAATCAAAACCAAAAACAGTGAAACCTTTTTTAGTCCAAGCACGGGCATAACGCTCTGGGTGGATGTTTTTTTGGCCAGTAAAGCCAGAGCAAACGATCACAATTGGCAGTGCTGGATTGTTATTTGATTCGTCAGTAAAGAAGGCGCCATCTAGGACAAGACCATCGCTGTGAAAAGAAACTTTTTGTTCGATCATGAAGTAAAACTCCCAAGTTTTAAATAGTGTAAATAAGGACAGATAGAGCCTTCACTAACAGGTAAAAAGAAGCGAATGCAGCCAGACTGTGATTAGTATGATGGCGAAAAAAACTTGCAATAAATGAAAATAATGCGACATTATTGGTGATAAATACGACTTAATGTCGATGTTTTTACTTTAATTATGGTTTTTTGAATTGATTATTCATGGGTGAATTTATGCTAGAGAAAAGCAGTAAAAGTATTGAGCATTTTGGATTTTTTTTAGTGCCAGATTTTTCCATGATATCCCTCGCTGCTGTGGTCGATCCTCTGCGTATGGCAAACCGAATTAGTGGACAAACACTCTATTCCTGGGACTTTTATTGCCATCAAAATGAAACGGTTTTTGCCAGTAATGGTTTACCCGTCGCACCCACACGACAGCAAGATGATGTGACTGACTTAGACACACTTTTTGTGGTCGCAGGCATAGGCGCACAAGAAGCAAATGATGCGGCTTTGTTTAGTTGGTTAAGAGGCTTAAAACGCCAAAAAGTGAATTTAGGCTCGACTTCAACAGGCAGTCTTTTGCTTGCTCAAGCAGGGATTCTTAAACAACAAAAATGCACCATACATTGGGAGAATAAAGAAAGCCTTTCTGAGCAGTTTCCTGACTTACAGGTAACAGGTGAACTTTATGAAATAGACCGAGATGTGATGACCTGTTCTGGCGGATTAGCTGGGCTAGATTTGATGCTACAGCTGATTGCTTTAAAGCATGGGGAAACACTGGCAAAAGATGTGGCTGAGCAATGTATTCACCCAGCGATTCGACCTGCTTATGAAAAACAAAGAATGGACTTACAGTTACGTCATCATGCCCATCACCCTAGATTGTTAAAAGCCTTAGAGCTGATGCGCAGCAATATTGAAGAGGTGCTGACATGCCAAGAAATTGGCGACTTAGTTGGCTTGTCTGTACGCCAGATGGAGCGCTTATTTAAAACCTTTTTATCTAGTACGCCTGCCAATCATTATTTGCAATTACGTTTAGAGCGAGCTCGCCATTTGGTGCTGCAATCAAATCTATCCATGTTACAAATTAGCACCGCCTGTGGTTTTAGCTCCACGTCTTACTTCTCACGCTGTTATCGCAAACAATTCAATTGCACCCCAAGAGAAGAGCGGCTCAGTTTAAGCCAAGGAACCTTCTAATAAGGAATAGGTCTCATTTTCAACGCTTGGCATGATTAATCCGCTCAGCGTTATTCATAATGTTTCTAATGAGACTATGATTAATAAAAGAGGGGAGATTAAATGCAAAACGATAAACGTCATACGATAAAGTTATTGGGTGCAGGTGTTTTTGTTTCAGCCTTTGGCGGCACCTTGTCCGGCTGCTTATCCGGCAACTTAGGCGCCTCTTCCTCTCATCCTCCTCAATCCCTTAATGAACCCAAAATCATTAAAAGTAGAAACTGGCTATCGGGGAAAACGTCTTTAATCACGGCAAATTACCCTAGCGATAGCATTTTCAAACAAGATGCTGCCTGTCAGGTATCTTTGTTTCCACGTAATACCGAAGGGCCGTGTTATTTCTCTACCACCACAGGGGAAGATATCTCCACAGGGCTAAGTGGGCTACCTATGATGTATTGTTTTCAAATCATAGATCAAGACTGCAACCCTGTATCCGACTATGAGGTTGAAATATGGCATTGCGATAATCGAGGCATTTATTCGGCTGATACCTCAAATAGCCTAGATAGTCGTCGTTTCTCAGTGGGCTTTTGTAGTAACGGTGATGAGGCCGCGATGAAAAGCACCTGGTATCGCGGTGTGCTGAAAACTGATGTGATGGGGCGAGTTAACTTTAAATCGACTTTCCCCGGTTGGTACCCAGGTCGCACGGCCCATGTTCATTTCAAGGTTAAAAAAGGGAATAAAACCTCTGTTACCTCACAGTTATGCTTTACGGATTTGCTATGCCAAGAGATATACAACCAAGAAGAGCACTATAAAAGCAGAGGTAGCCAAGATACGAGCATACTTACGGATGGCTTCTTTGCGGATGCAGAAACCTTCCGTTTTGGTATGAAACAGAATGCTGATGGCAGTTTATTAGCCTTTAAACAAATACAAATCTCTGCTTAATCCTGACGGCTATTTTTAAGGTGCTTGAGTACAGCTTGTAAAGGGTGAAGCAGGGCTTTTTGATCAAAGCGTTTCACCTGACTACGACAAGAATAGCCTGTTGCCACAATGCGATCTTGTAAGGTTTCATCATTTATCTTGTCTTTCCAAGACAGCTCATAAATATCTTTTGAGGTTTGAAGGTTCGCTGTTTCATGACCATAAGTGCCTGCCATACCACAACAACCGACATTCTCAACTTTTAAGTCTAAACCCAACAAAGAGAAGACCTTAACCCAGTCTTGGATAGAGGCTGCGGCATTGGTTTTTTCCGTACAGTGAGCCAACAAGTGATAGCTTTCATCTTCAAGCGCAAAAGATCCTTTTAGTTGAGAAGAGCTAAGATTAAGGGAAGAAAGGTGCTCACTTTGTTCTGCTAACCATTCTTGTAGCAAGTTCACGGTTGGAATTTCGCGTTTATCGCCAATGACTTTTGGATATTCTGAGCGGAAGCTTAACGTCATGGATGGATCGACCCCCACAAATGGAATTTTATAAGCCGCTAACTCTTCTAACATGTCTAGGTTTTTATTCGCCGCTTTTTCAAACGCCTTAAAAAAACCATGTACATGAAGAGGCTTACCGTTAGGTTTATAAGGTGCTAAGAAGGCCTGGAAGCCTAAACGTGTCAGTAGCTCCATGGTGTCCAATACCAGTTGAGTCTCAAAATAACTGGTAAAAGCATCTTGAACTATGATGACGGCCTTGCCTTTCCCAAAGGAGTGTCTTTTATCTAAGCCAATCGACTTGAGATTGTTAGGCGTCGCGAAGCGAATGCCACGCTTATCCATCTCTTTTTTGATATTGAGCTTAGACAGGGTCGGGCTATCTGTGATGCCTAAATAGTTAGCGCTGAAGCGGTTGATCCAAGCTTGCTCCATCATCCAATTATAAGGATTAGGGTATTTGGCTAAGGTCGGCATAATATATTCCATCGAGCCCACCACATAATCTTTTACGGGGCGCAAATAGCGAGAGTAATAGATCTCTAGGAACTTGGCTCTAAACTCAGGCACATCGACCTTAATTGGGCATTGGCCTACGCAAGATTTACAAGCGAGACAGCCCATCATGGACTCATGTACTTTGTTGGAGAAATCATAGTCACCACGACGCTTTTTCAAAGTGTTACTCAGACGAGGGAAGAAGCTTGCTATAAAAGGCGTGTCTTTTATCTTGTCACTGACAGCTTGAGTGTCGAGACCTTGTTCGCTCATGCCACGTAACCATTCACGCATCAAAGAGGCACGACCTTTGGGTGAGTGAATACGTTCGCGCGTCCCTTTGTAAGAAGGGCACATGGCATCATTTGGATCAAAGTTATAACAAGCCCCATTACCATTACAGTACATGCCGGCTTGAAATTGATCACGATTAACCAGAGGAATCTGACGATCGAACTGGCCTCTCATCGGTACTTCATCGATCTTTAATAGTTCAACACGCTCTTTTTTCGAGAGGTCGAATGGGGTGGCGATTTTGCCTGGGTTTAGCTGGTTGTGCGGATCAAACGCGCCTTTTACCTGTTGAATCACAGGGTAAAGTTCACCAAAGAATTCGGTCGCGTATTCAGAACGAACCCCTTTGCCGTGCTCACCCCATAAAAGACCGTCATATTTCTGGGTAAGGGCAACCACTTTATCTGTGATGTCACGAATCAGGCCTTCGTTCTTTTCATCCTTCATATCGATAGCAGGACGTACATGTAAAACCCCGGCATCCACATGGCCAAACATGCCATAACTTAAATCATGGGTGTCGAGTACGGCACGAAACTCCATAATGAAGTCAGCTAAGTTTTCGGGCGGTACTGCTGTATCTTCAACAAAGGGAATCGGGCGACCTTCGCCTTTGGCATTACCTAAAAGGCCAACTGACTTTTTGCGCATGGCCCAGATTTTTTTCACATTCTCATGACCTTGGGCCAAGGTGTAGCCCAGTATCTTGCTATTAGGTTCTGTGAGTGCGGCATCTAATAAATCCGTCAGGACTTTAATTCGATTGTCTACTTCAGTTTGGTCGTTACCTGTGTACTCAACTAAGTTCACACCCTGAAGCTCTTTACCTGCATTACCTCCGCTTTCATCAGGGAAGAAATCAGCGACTGAGTGCCAAATAATGTCGTCTTTGGCAAGGCCAAGTACACGGGAGTCTACGGTTTCAATCGAAGTCGGTGCGGCGTTTAGTAGATCCTTAGCGTGACGTAACGAGCCTTCAAAACTGTCATAACGAATGTTGACCAAGGTAGCAAAGGTTGGGATTTTAAGTAGGTTAACCTTGGCTTCTACAATAAAAAACTTAAGGTGCCTTCTGAGCCACAAAGTACCGAGTTTAGGTTGAAGGCTTTATTCTCATCACGTATGTGGGCTAAATCATAACCTGTAAGGCAACGGTTTAATTCAGGGAAAATCTCATCGATTTTAGCTTGGTTGTGGTTAAAGGCATCATCAACCACACGGTGAATATGGCCCGCATAATCTTCACGTTGTTTTTCTTCAGCCAGCGTCTCATCAGAAATAGGACCAGAGCTAATAAGCGTACCATCAAGTAATACGGTATCAAGCGAAAGGACATGATCACGGGTTTTGCCGTACATGACAGAGCCTTGACCACTGGCATCCGTGTTAATCATGCCGCCTATGGTTGCACGGTTACTGGTGGAGAGTTCTGGCGCAAAGAAAAGTCCATGTTCTTTTACTGCTGCATTTAACTGATCTTTTACCACCCCAGTTTGAACTCTGGCCCAGCCTTCTTCGGCGTTAATTTCAAGCACCTGATTCATGTGCTTGGATAAATCCACAATCAAGCCATCGGTTAATGACTGACCGTTAGTGCCCGTACCACCACCTCTTGGGCTTAAGACAATGGATTGAAATTCTTCAAGGTGGGCAAGGCGAGTCAGTAATTGAATATCAGCCACAGACTTGGGATAAATAACCCCTTGAGGGAGTACTTGATAAATGGAGTTGTCTGTGGATAACACCACGCGGTTAGCATAGTCAGGGTTAGTCTCACCAGCAAAGCCATCGGCGTTTAGGCGCTCAATAAAACTTAGATAGAGAGACTGGACAGGCGTGATATTAGACAACTTAGGGATCATAATTCGACTCTAAATGAAGAATAAGAGGTGATGAGAAGCCATGTCTTGGCTCCGTATTGCTTCATACAGAGCCAAGACAATAGACGCTTAGTTAACTCTGAGTAAGCTTAGGAATTGCTTTAATTGCTTGTGATCAAGGGCGGCCATATTGTCACACATGCTAAAGATAAGAGACTGCTGATCAGAGCTAAGTCGAGTGCTTGAAAGTCTGAAAAACTTCTCTTTTATCTCTTGGTCCGTGAGTGGGTTTTCTGGGTTACCTTTGGCAATTGAGCCTGGGGACGTTAGCCTTGTTCCATTTTTTAAGGTGATGATGGCATGGGCCCAACGCTCTGCGGGGAACACAGCGTTATAGTCATCACTCTCACTGATTTGTACCTTTTCACTCAAGGCAATTCGCTCTGGGCTAAAGAGACCAAGGTCAGTTTCGCTAATGGATTCTGGGCTAACCTCGTTATCCATAATGGCTGAAGCAACCGAGAAGGGCAGGCTGTATTGGGCTTGCTCTGTGGTACTGGGATTAGTCACATGCAGGCGTTTAGCCTGATGGAAGGAGACGATTTCTATGCTTTCAACTTGGGTGTGATCTAAAGGCGTTTCTGCTTGGATTGCACGTATTGCTTCTACTGCAGGCTGTGCCCAACGACACACAGGATAAGCCTTAAAATATTGCTCTTCTATGTACCAGCGACGGCCAAGGTCTTGCCATATTTCGGTCACAGCGTGTGCTTGTTCTGGTGAGTTTGAGAGGGTATCCGCATCTAAGGTGATTGCTGGTGCGCCAGTGAAGTTTGCCTTGGCTAAGAGGCTACTTGTTATTCCGGCTAATGCGCCCCAACCAGACCCATCTTTGACCATGGTTGGGTAATCAATACAGCGCATCATTTGGCTTCTTGGACCATGAAACTCAGCAATTCCTAAGGCTTCACGGGTTTGGTGTTGATCCAGCTTTAGTAATCTGGCGCTCACCGCAGCGACCCCAATACTGTTCCAAGCCCCAGAGGTGTGATAATCCAGCGCAGTGGCATGCAGGGCGATACCCGCACGGGTTGCCACTTCATAGCCTATTACCAAACAGGTGATCAGTTCCTTGCCATCAAGGGGTTGGCCTTTTTCGATCGAGTCAGCAATGAGCGCCAGCAAAGGCGGCAAGATAGCCACACCCACATGACCTTTGGTTAAGACTTGGCCGTCATGGGCATCGATACTGTCAATTAAGCTAGCGCCAAAGAGGCTAGCGCCACTAACACTGGCACTTTTATCAGAAAACAGTAGGGGTACAGAGCCTGCCATTTGATCACTGACAAAGGCTTCCATGATTTTGGCCAGCTTGGTGTCATGGCCTGCTGCTGCAACCCCAAGTAAATCAATCAAGCAATCACTGGCTTGTTTAATAAGAGGCTGACTTAGGTCTTCGAATCTTAAGGTATGGATGAACTGATTAATCTGTTCCATAGGAATACACTTTTAAATCTTTCAGTTTGATTGAGGTTTTATGAGCTACTTTTTTTGAGCTATTTTTTTGAGCTATGGCTTCGAGGTTAAGGTTGGATCATCTTGAGCCAGTTATCTATTTCTCGCATACGCATCTTAGGCGCAAGATCTGAAGGCTTGATTCCCAAAGCAGCGACTGATTCGCTTTCACTGTCTTGTGCCACCTTGTTTAGATGCTCAGCAAGTTCTGGATCGGTATTAAACAAGCCTTCTCCTGCGACGAGTTCGGCAATACGTTCTGGGCTTAACTCTGGGTGATATTGCATGCCCCAAAATTGAATGCCGTCTCTTTCATAGACAAAGGCTTGCACGGGAGAGTGTTGATTCCCTGCTGTGAGTATGGCGCCAGCTGGCAATTTAGATACTTCATCCCTATGGACACAGCTACAGGCATAGTCATCTTCGCGGCCTTGATGAATCGGGTGTTTGGCCCCCGCATCAGTCAGCTTAATATTTTTCGCCATGCCTAATTCTCTCCCGTTAGGAGAGCTCGCTACTTCGCCACCTAGTACCACAGCTCCGAGCTGCATGCCGTTGCAAGAACCTAAGGTAGGAATGCCATTGGCAAAGACTTTTTCCATGGTCTCTCTTAAGGGCGCGGCTTCTGGTTCATCCACCGACCAGTTAACGCTAGAGCCGGTAAAAACCACCCCATCATATTGATCAAGAGAAAGCTTGGTGAGATCTGAATCAGCATGATAAGGCTGGAAAAAATCTATGCTCAAGTCTGGTTGGCAAGCCAGTAATGCAGCCGAGTAAGATTGTGAATCACTCAGTTGGCCAGCTTGCGCCATTTTCTCTAATAACTCAGGGCTATTGCCTTCGATGATAAGAAGGTGTGTCATAAAAAGAACTCCGTTTTCGCGCTTATCTTATTAAACGCGAGCTTTGGCAGAGTGTGGTTAAACCTCTGCATTAGCCTATAAAGCCTGGCTAATGCAGAGCTCTTTTTCTTTCTTTTTTAGCGTTTCGCTAAAGATTTCTTTAGTGCGCTCTTTATCACTGATAAAAGCGCTTATTGAATGCCAACACCTGCTAAGAACTCTTTCGCAGTTTGTTCAATCGGCATACGTAGCACATCAACACGCGCGTTTAGATCACGCATAATGTTGTCATCAATCATGCCAGAAAGCTTATTTAGAAGGCCTTCTAAGGCAGGGTTAGCCGCTAGGGTATCAGCACGAATAACTGGCGTTAGGGCATAGTTAGGGAAGTAGTTTTTATCATCCGCTAAGGTCACAAAGTTAAAGGCTTGGATACGGCCGTCTGTGGCAAATACCAAGGCAATATCTACCTGCTCTTCTTTTAGTGCCGTGTAGGTAAGGCCAGAGTCCATACGTTTGATGTCTTTACGTTTCATCTTAAAACCATAGGCTTTTTGCAGTGGTTTAAAACCGTCATCACGGGCATAGAATTCAGCGTTTACCGCAATCTGTAAATCCGCATCACTGTTTACCGCATCAGCAAGATCGCTCAAGCTTTGAATACCGGCTTTGTTGGCATCGGCTTTACGCATGGCTAGGGCATAAGTATTGTTAGCAGACGAGGCGTTTAACCAAACCAGACCTTTTTTCGCGTCTAGTTCTTTTACCTTTTGATAAACCTCATTAGGGTTTAACTTGCCTTTGAACTTGTTGTAGTTCAACAAAGAGGTACCTGTGTATTCCCAGTAAAGATCCACTTGACCATTTTCCTGTGCTTTACGCAGCACAGTACTGCCCATGCCGGCACGCTTTTCCACATCAAATCCTTTGATTTCTAAGTATTGGGTGGTGATCTCTGTGAGAAGTTGTTGCTCGGTAAAGTTTTTACCACCGATGACAATCTCAGATGCGTTAATCGAGCTTGCAGCCAAAACAGGCAGCGCTAGGGTTAGGGCAAGTTTTTTTACGATTTTCAACATGGACTCTATCCTCGTTTGTTTTTTTGTTGTTTTACTTTTCTTAATTGATAAGTGTGAGGCGGCTACTTAATCGAAATGGCTAAAAGAACTCTCTAATAGAAATCTCTAATAGAAATGACTAATAACCATGCTCTAATGGCAGCGCCTAGTGACTAACGTCTTAAGGGATTCACTCCTCTTGGTACGAGTAAAAAGGCGATGGCTGCAACCAGCACATCGACAAGTACAGCCAGCATGGCAACCGGTATGGCGCCTGCTAACATCATGAAGGGTTCATCTAGGTCGATACCGGTAAAGATAAGCTCACCTAGGCCACCACCACCGATCAAGAAAGCCAATGGTGCTGTACCCACATTGATTGCCAAGGCGGTACGAATACCGGCAAAGATGACAAACAAAGCGTTGGGTATCTCAACCTTGATGAGCATTTGCCCAGCTGTCATACCTATGCCAGCTGCGGCTTCTTTAAGGTGTGCAGGGACTTCGTTTAAACCGATATAAGTGTTGCGCACTATGGGCAATAAAGAGGCGATACACAGACCAAAAATGGCGGGCAGTGTGCCTATCCCTAAAAAGCTCATGGCCAAGGCAAGAATGGCCAATGTCGGAATGGTGGTACCAATATTGAGCAATTGCATGGCAGATTCTGCCACCTTGGCAAACCTCGGGCGGCTTAAAATAATGCCGATAGGAATGGCCAAGGCAATCGCAATCACGCCAGAGATCAAGACCATTTCGATATGCTGACCGATAAGGTAAACCACATCTTCTTGATACTCCCAAAGTTCTTCGAAAATCGCATTGGCTTCAAATACCGAGCCAAGCCAAAAGGCGATCAAGATGCCAAAGAAGTAGCCGTATCTTTTAAACGAGAGCTGTTTCATCGCTGCCTGTTTCATGTGAGACACCTCTTAGGCTTTGATCGCAGTGGCAAGGTCATCACCCAGAGGGGCTTGCTCTGCGCTGGCTTGGTAACCATCACGACGATAAGTCGCACCTAGATAGTGAGTAATGCCTCTTTGAGTAATCTGCCCAACCATGCGGCCTTCTTTGTCGACACAGGGCATCCAAGTGATGTCATGGGTAAACATTTTTGATGCAACTTTTCTTAAATCATCATCAATGCTGATAATGGATTTAAGGCCAAGATAGTGCTCGCCACATTGTCCTTGTCTTGTTTGAGTTGCTTCTTTGCTGACAAAACCAATAGGTTGTTTCGCCTTATTCACCAGCGTGATGGCATGGTAATAACCACAGGCTTCCATCTTGTTAAAAGCATCACTCAAACTGTCGGCTTGTGACACATAAATAGGCGGCTCCATCACTTGCTCAACGTTAACTAGACG
Source organism: Marinomonas sp. MED121 (assembly GCF_000153025.1). Lineage (GTDB taxonomy): Bacteria > Pseudomonadota > Gammaproteobacteria > Pseudomonadales > Marinomonadaceae > Marinomonas. The sequence continues at coordinate 99,694 of NZ_CH672431.1, read as the reverse complement.
TAAGCGTTTTAGAGCTCTGTCATCACCCACAAAGTTTTTCACAAAGTCGTCTTTCGGGTGAGCCAAAATATCATCGGGAGTATCGTATTGGATCAGCTCACCGTCTTTGAAAATAGCGATACGGTTCGACATTTTCACCGCTTCATCTATGTCGTGGCTCACAAACATGATGGTTTTGTTCAAGACTTTTTGCATCTTCAAAAACTCGTCTTGAATCACCTCTCGGTTGATCGGGTCGATAGCGCCAAAGGGCTCGTCCATTAGCATAACTGGCGGATCAGCGGCCAAAGCGCGGGCAACACCGATACGTTGTTGTTGGCCGCCGGACAGCTCTTTTGGATAACGTTTTAGGAAAACGGACGGATCCAGTGCCACCATGTCTAAAAGCTCAGCGGCACGCTTTTTATAGCGGCTCGCTTCCCAACCTAAAAGCTTAGGGACGATGGCGATGTTCTCTTCGATCGTCATATTAGGGAAGAGGCCAATTTGTTGGATGACATAACCTATGTTGCGACGCAGGCTCACAGTGTCTAAGCCAGTCGTGTCTTCACCATTGATGTAAACCTTGCCTGATGTGGGCGGCACGATACGGTTGATCATCTTAAGTGTGGTGGTTTTACCGCAACCAGAAGGGCCAAGCAGGACACAGATTTCCCCTTCAGGGACTTCCATTTGAATATTGTTCGCGGCGGTTACTGGGCCGTTGGGTGTGTCAAATATCTTGGTTAAATTATCTATTTTTATCATTTTATTTAATCTCAATAAGCGATGAAGTCAGGGATTAGGCTTGGGCACTCTCTCTTGGTGTCAGCTTCTTCTGTAAAAACATGAGGGAGTAATCAGCGATAATCGCCAACACACTAACGGCGATAGCACCGGCAATAAGTTGTCTTGGGTCACTCTGTGATATGCCACGGCTAATCAATACGCCTAGACCGCCAGCACCGATATAAGAAGCAATGGCCATAACCCCTATGTTCATCACCACAGCGATACGAATACCCGCCATAATGACCGGCGTCGCTAAGGGGATTTCGACCATTCTTAAACGCTGCATAGGGTTCATACCGATACCGCGAGCGGCTTCTCTCAAGGCAGGATCAACATTGTTTATCGCCGTATAGGTATTGCGAATAATAGGGAGCTGTGAATAAAGCAGAACCGCAATCACAGCAGGCAGGTAGCCTATCCCTTGGCCGATAACGGACAATATTGGGATCATCAAACCGAACAAGGCAATAGATGGAATCGTGATTATGATGGAAGCAATATAGAGGACTATATTGGCCATTTTTTCATTTTGAGTGATGGCGATACCGATAGGTACACCCGTGACAGTAGCCAGTCCCACTGCGACAGCGACCAAGGAAATATGCTCAATCGTTAACTTAAGCAGTAGTTCTTGGTTTTGAAATAGAAAATTAATTATTTCCATGCTCTTCCTCAGAATAACTAGCGATCGTTATATAAGACTGAAACCCGTTCAGTCATAACCAGATTAGGGGAATTAACCGCCATTTTTTAAAACTAATACGACATTTTTGATGAAAAAAGCGACATCAGTTTTACGAGGCGCACATAATACCTAAGTTAAACTTAGTTGCTAGTTTTCACTTGAGAGGGAAGAGTAAGAGCGGGTGGTTGGGGATGTTGAGTGGTCTAGAGGCAACTAATAATGCAGGAACGGTGAATTAGGGTTGTGAGTGGATATACCGCTAGCTTTTAAAATTGATAAGGTATGAATAAGACTGAAATACTTTGTTATTGTGTAAGCTTTAAAACTATGTAGAATCAATTAGTTACATTGGTTGTGCGAAGTAGTTGTGCTATTAAGTGTAAGTAGGAATCAAGAACAGTATCATTAAAATGCTAGCTTTCAAGGAGTAGGTGTGAAAGAAATAGATAAAAAATATAGTGATCTTGCAAGGGCGGATCTTTTTGATGATCTTATCGGTTGCAAGTTGGAGGGTGACATCAGTATAAGTATTGAAAAGTCAGAAATTTTAAATGCCTTTAATTACTCTGGTGATATTCTCAGAGGTAATTTTGGTGGTGATCTCTGCTATCAAATTGCAGAAACAGTCTTTGAAACTTGTATTCGCCTTACAAGGTGCTTATTTTATCCAGTTGAAGCTAGAACTATTGTATTGCAAGGAAACGAATACTCTATAAATGCGGAGCAACAGCTTAAAGTTTTGAGGACAAATCTAAATATGCTGAAGAAACTGGAAAGCTAGCAAATACAGCCATTTTGATGCTTTCAGCCTCTCAATGGCTATAAGCATGATCTAATGCAATGATATTCTGCAAAATAGTTTTAAATTTAGAGAAAGCTCCCTTCTCATCATAAAAACGCTTAAAAATGAACGAAGTGAACTTTATTCAGGTGATTCTATGTTTAATCTTTTTTAGAATGGCTGTCTCGAATTTCTGCTATTTAGCAAAGCATAAGGGAATGTATGGGTTTAGCTGAAGCTTTGATTAGTATTCCCCAGTCTGAAAGAGGTGGTGAGATTGCACAACGAGGGTTTGATTATCAAACTTGTTGGGCGTTATCTCAAATGCTGGAATATGAACTGGATGGTAAGAATTATGTGTTTATCTTTGAATATCATGATGATGTTCTTATTCTAGATGATGAAGCTATTCCCCAAAAACTTACTTTTGCACAGATAAAAACTAGAGAGTCACATTGGACTGCATCCTCTCTTAGTAGCAGTACTAAAGCAAAGCCTGTCTCGATCGTTGGCAAGCTATTTATTCATCAAAGGAACTTCTCTGATTATTCACCTGAGCTTATGTTCGTAACAAATGCTTCATTTAATTTGTGTGAGCAAAATGGAGGAAAGTCTTCATTTAATGCGAATGAAATAAAGGATGAGTATCAGATTAGTTTTAAGCAAGCGTTGAGAGATCAAGTAAAGCTTGATGATGCTCGTATTGATCTTTCTGTGATGAATTTTGTTCAATCCTCACTAAGCTTAGAGGATCATATTACGCACTTAAAAGGTAAGTTATGTGATTTTCTGAGTAAGAAATTTGGCGATAGCTCTAGCTTGAGTATTAATGTATTAGTTTCATTACTTGAGCGAGAGTGTCGAGAAAAATCTAAGGTAAAGTCAGCAGATATTATTGATTTTACGGACCTGATTTCTCGAAAAGGTTTCTCATCCTTAGCATTTAATGGTGTTCTTGATTCGTTGAATGCCAGTAACAGTATGAGGCCTGATTGGGAAATGGCTAAAGCTTTATTCAGTGATCTTGGTAAAACATCTATTCAGCTTATCCCTTTAAAAGCAGCGTTTTTACAAGTCTGTATTGACCTTAATCGAAATACAAAGAACCCATCGATTGTATATCTTGAGTATGCAGTGAGTCTCTATGACGAGGTAAAGCTTAGCTCGGATTTAAAATTATATGTAGCTGAAATCATGCAAAAAATTGATGAACTTAGTCCGGATTATACATTGGCTCTAAAGTTAGGAAAGAAAGAATGTATCGTTGTTTACTCAATAATTAAGACGTTATTAGAAGGAGGTGAGATATGAAAAGGATTTACTTTAAAAGTGTTCATATATTGTCACTTCGCGATAAGAAAGGGTTCTTTTTCGAGTTCTCATCAGGCATAAATATAATTACAGGTGAAAACGATACTGGTAAGTCTAGTTTTATTAAGAGTCTTTATCACACATTAGGGGCGGATGTGCGTTTGGACAAAAAATGGAAGGATGATAACTTTATTTCAAAAGTGATTATTTGTGTTAATAAACGTGATTATGCTTTTATTCGCCATGAAAAACGTATTTCTATTTTCGATATAACAGAAAAACAAAAGCTCTTAGTTAGTTCTATTTCACGAACAGATATTTCTATAACTATAAGAGATATTTTTGATTTCAATTTAGAGCTTGTTACTAAGAGTAACTTGTCTCAAGGGCAAGCACAGCCAGCAAGCCTTTTTCTTCCTTTCTATATTGATCAGGATAGTGGCTGGGGAAAGATTCTAGATTCATTCAGCAGTTTAGCAATGTACAAAGATTGGCAGAAAAATATCTTAAACTTCCATGCAGGTGTAAAGCCAAAGGAATATTATAAACTTCAAGGAAAGATCAATTTACTTGATATCGACCTAGAAGAAATTAGAAACACTTTAAAAGCTCTAGAAGCAGCCAAGAAGCGTTTTGAAGAATCATTTGGAAGAGTACTTTTTGATGTCGATGTTGAATATTATGAAGAGCTTTTAGAGCGTTTCCTTCGAAAGTGTCAAGACTTACATCAAGAAGAAACAGAATACAGAGTTAGGCTAATTGAAGCTTTATCTCTACGTGATGAATTAGTAACAGAGATAGAAGAATCAAAAAGACAGCTTGAAGAAAATAGCATCGATACTTTATCTTCCTCGGGAGATTTAGATGCCAAATATGCGGTGCTTGAGAATAGAGATAAGTTATTGCAAATAATCCCTGAAATGTATGAACAAAAGTCAGTATATGACGAGAGTATTACCGGCATCAAAGATGATTTGAAAAATGCTCAAAGGTTAAGTTCTGAGCTTAAAGGTATGCTTCAGGAAGTCAAAGAGCAACTGACTCTTCAAGATGTTATTAAATCTCAAGCAAGTAAACAAGTTGAGCTCACTTTTGATGAGCAGATTAATGAACTACTTCAAGAAATAGGTAAGTTAGATGTTGCTAGAACCAAGCTAGCGGAAGAAATTGCAGAGTTTGATAATAAAAAGCGAACCAAGCAAATTAATGAAAAATTCAAAGAGTCGTTGAAGTTAGCGCAAACTGAGTTAGGTATTAAAGACCCCAAAGTTGGTACTATTCTTCAATATGGTCCTATCTCTAAGAGTGAAACAGGTAGTCGTGCTCCAAGAGCTATATTGGCTTATCACTATGCTCTTCTTAAGACGATAGAGGATAAGTCGACAAATCCAATGCTTCCTGTGGTAATTGATTCACCGAAACAGCAAGACCCTGATCCAAATACAGCAAAAAAAATTCTCGACTTATGTATTGACGGTCTTTCAAATAATAACCAACTCATTATCGGTTCAGCTGCATTTTTGAGAACTACTGATGAACTTAAAATACTGACTATGACTGAAAAATATAGTTTGTTAAAAGAGGGTCTTTATGAGGAAGTTTACCAACAAATTATGCCTTTATACCAACAGGCTGCATTATTTTAAATATAGCTCTATCGATTCACACTTTTACTGTTCACATTTATCTTAGGTTCTATAGAGTAAGTAGGGGTATAAAAACCACCTACCTAAACCATTCTGGGTTTAATAAAAACTAAACCGTGGCGTGAATTTCTGCGACAAAGTCATAACAATCACCCGGGAACCAAGAGCGAGTAAACTCGACCGGTGTACCTTCGGCGTTAACCCCAGTTCGTTCGATGTAAAGGGCGGCATCATGGGGGTTGATTTCGAGTAGCTGAGCCCGTTGTTCATCTATGCTGATGGCGCGTAAGCGTTGGAATGCACGGGTCGGGCGGCAGTTTTGCTGTTGTAGCAAGTCGTATAAAGAGCCTTCCATCGCAAAAGGATTAAGTATGTAGCGGCTTGGAATGGTGGCTAGCTCTAACCCCATAGGTTTACCGTCGGCGATACGAAGGCGGTAAAAGCGAACCACTTCTTCATTATCATCTAATTTTAGAGCTTGGCATTCTTCTGGCTGAGGCATTCCAAGGGATCTATCAATCCATTTGGTCGAAATGCTTTTGCCTCTGTCTTTCATAATTTCGGTAAAGCTACGCAGATGATTTAACGGCTGCTCGACGCGATCGCTAACAAAGGTGCCTGCCCCTTGTCTTTGGGTGAGCACGTCTTCTTTAACGAGCTCATCTATGGCGCGTCTTACGGTTACACGTGAAACATCTAGGTATTTTGCTAGGTCCCGTTCAGGAGGGAGCGCATCACCTGGGTGTACTCTGGCTTCTTGAATCGATGATTGAATCACCTTCTTCAATTGCATATACAGGGGGACACCTGTCTTTTTTAAGTCATCTCCAAGGCCGAAAAGTAAATTTACGCGATGTTGACTCATACTCTGACTTCCTAAACGGGTTACTAACAGTGGTTTGTCCTTAACACTTTGCTAAGGGATGACCATTTTTCTTTTTAACGCTTATGCTTTGTTTAGCCTTGGCAAGGCCATACCTGCTTTATCAAACAAGTAGGTATCTGCGGCGGCGACGGCAAAACGAATACTGTCTCCAGCTTGATATTGGCAATCGCCATCTAGCTTAATGACAATATCTGATTCAGCATTCTGACCTGTATTCACATAGACATAAGCAAGCTCACCTAGGTTTTCGACGAGTGAGACGCTACCTTGGAATTGGTTTTCTTCATCTGTGGCTAATACAAAATGTTCTGGTCGCACGCCTAATTCCACCTTGTCGGCGAGTTTCAGCGTTTGGCCGTCGATAGCGGCACGAATTGTCGGGCCGGATTCTAACATAAGTTGTACAGAATCTGATTCAATTGATGTGACCTGAGCCGAGATAAAGTTCATCTTAGGGGAGCCAATAAAGCCTGCGACAAACTGAGTTTTAGGATGATGATAGAGTGAAAGAGGTGTGCCAGCTTGCTCTATACGTCCTTGATTCATCACGACTATTTTATCGCCCAAGGTCATGGCTTCGACCTGATCATGGGTGACATAGACGATAGTGGCGTTAAGTTCTTGATGCAGTTTACCCAGCTCAACTCGGGTTTTAACCCTTAATGAGGCATCAAGGTTAGACAGAGGTTCATCAAATAAAAACACCTTAGGATCACGCACTATGGCACGGCCAATGGCAACCCTTTGTCTTTGGCCACCGGACAACTCCCTTGGGAGTCGCTCTAGTAGGTGATCGATTTTTAGTTTCTTGGCGGCTTCTTCTACCTTTAGTTTGACGGCTTGTTTATCTTGTCCGGCAATCTTGAGACCAAAGGCCATGTTTTTATACACGCTCATATGCGGATAAAGCGCATAAGATTGGAATACCATGGCGATGCCACGCTGGGCTGGGGATTGATGATTCACCCTTTGCCCATCGATATGCAGGTCGCCTTCTGTAATTTCTTCCAAGCCAGAAAGTAGGCGTAATAGGGTGGATTTACCACAGCCAGATTCACCTATGAGTACCACGAATTCGCCGTCTTTAATGTCTAGATCTATGCCGTGTAGTACTTGCACATCACCAAATCGTTTTTGAATATTATCGAGTTTTACACTTGCCATGAGTTAGTCTCCAACGGTCAAAGTTAAAATGAAAAAGCGTGCGTTATTTGACCGCTCCGCTGGTTAAGCCGCGGATTAGCTGTCGAGAAAAAATGGTATAGAGCACGAGCACAGGCACTATGGCCATAGTGAGTGCAGATAATACTGAGTTCCAATCTGTCACGTATTGGCCTACAAACTGTTGTACCCCTAGGG
>NZ_CH672431.1:18836-92155 GCF_000153025.1 Marinomonas sp. MED121 | reverse complement strand
CCCTAGGGTGATGGTGCGTGTCTCTTCCCCCGGTGCCAGAATGAGCGGGAACCAAAGGTCGTTCCAAATGGGAATCATGGTAAACACGGCCACAGTCGCCATAGCAGGTTTTAGCAAAGGCAAGATGATGCAGAAGAAGATCTTGTATTCACTTACCGCATCGCAACGGGCTGCTTCTTTTAGCTCTTTGGGTATGGTACGAATAAATTCGGAAAGTATATAAACCGCTAAGGGCAGACCTTGGGCAATATAGACGAGCACCAGTGCGGTGAGCGTATTGACCAGATTCAAATCCACCATAAGACGCAGAATACTTACGGTACCTAATCGAATCGGAATCATAATGCCCATGGCAAACAAAAAGGTAATCAAGAGGTTAGTGCGAAACTTATATTCGGTTAACGCCCAAGCTGCCATGGCGCCTAGTAAAAGCACTAGACCAACCGCAAGTAGGGTAACCACTAGACTATTCCATGAATAAAGGCCAAAGTCTGAACGCAGTAACACCTGCTCAAAGCCCACTAAGGTGAAGCTGTCCATAGTCGGTAAAGCCAATGGATCACGGAAGATGGCACGGCGTTCCTTAAAGGCGTTAATTATCACCACTAAGATAGGAAAAAGGGCAATCACAGTGTAGGCCATTAAGACCCCATGAATGGCAACACTCTTAGGGACTGAACGCCCCAAATTAACGTTTTTAAATGCTGAAATCATCATGGTCACCTTAAAATTGGAAGCGCTGAATGCGACGTTGAACAAAGAAAAGGAAGAGCATGATGCCAACCAAAATAATGAGGAACATCAAGGTCGCTACGGCGGCACCCATGGTGGCGCTGCCTTCTTGTAATTGGAAACCAAAGAAGGTGCGATAGAAGAAGGTTCCCATCAAATCTGTCGAGAAGTTAGGCCCTGCTAATGCGCCTTTTACTGCATAAATGAGCTCAAATGCGTTGAAGTTGGCGACAAATGTCAAAATGGACACCATAGCGATAGTCGGCAAAATCAATGGCAGTTTGATGTACCAGAAGGTCTGCATTGGGTTAGCCCCATCCACCACACTGGCATCCACTATGTCATCTGGAATGTTTAATAGGGTGGCATAAATAAGCATCATAGGGATGCCGACAAATTGCCAAACAGAGATGAAACTCAAAGTAATAAGGGCTGAGCTTTCTTTACCTAACCAAGCATCAAAATAATGGTCTAAGCCTAGGTGATAGAGGAAGTTCTCAGAAATCCCCCAAATTGGGCTTAATAATAGCTGCCAAACAAAGCCGATGATGACCACAGATAACATGGTTGGCATAAAGATAAAGGTGCGATAACTGCCTGAAAACCTTAACTTAGGCGAGCTTAATAAAACCGCTAATAACAGACCAATCGGGTTCTGTACCAACATATGTATGATAAAGAATTGGAAGTTGTTAGCGAGGGCATTCCAAAACGCGGATGACCAATTATCGTCACTGATAAGCGTGATAAAGTTTTGCAATCCAACAAAACTACTTTGCCCTTTTTGTTCGTCATAAAGACTCAAAACAAGGGTGTCTAGTAGGGGATATACGCTAAAAGTTAGGTATATCAGTAGGGCAGGCCCTAGAAAAAAAACAATATGCCAAGGGATAGGTTTTTTTTCGATGGCCGACTCTGGGGTAGATTTTGATTTCGGTAAGGTCATACGCCTGTCTCATATTGACGGAAAACCTTAGCGGTTTTCCGTCATTGTTATTGTATTACTGAGTCGTTCTTATTGCTGTGGTGCGTACCATGCTTGCAAGCCATCCTGAGCTTTTTTCGCTGCCGCTTCTGGGCTCATGGTGCCATTAAGTACCTGAGCGCTGACATTCCATAGGGCATTTTCAAGGTTGGGTGTACCGCGAGATAGGATCTGGTAAGAGTTACGTATCGTCGAGTTACACTGGTCTCTCCAGCTGACAAACTCTTGGGCAACCGGATCATTAATCGTGACCTTGTGATTAGATAACGGGAAGAAGCCAGGTACTGCATTAGCAAATAAGTTGGCAAACTCAGCTGACGCCATCCAGCTTAATAACGCTTTTGCTGCTTCTTTATTATCTGAATTAGCATTGATACCAATACCAATATCCGTATGGTCACTGATGTAACAAGCATCGCCTGCTTTTGGAACAGGTGGTGGGAAAGCACCAAATTCGAATTCAGCCTGATCGTTAAAGGTTTGAATATCCCAAGAACCGGCTGGGTAGATAGCAGCACGCTCTAGAGTAAAGAGGTTTTGAGAGTCAGAATACTTTTGTGCCTGATAACCACGGCCTAGGTAATCTTTCCATTTCGCCAGTTCTTGCCAAGTTTCAAGGTACGCCTTATCCGTTAACTTGCCTTCACCTGTGATTAGCGCTTTACGACCGTCTTCCCCTTTCCAGAAGTTAGGACCAACATTTTGAAAGCCCATGGTTGCTGCTTCCCATTGGTCTGCTGTTCCCATAGAAAGTGGGATATAGCGGCTTTCAGATTTAATGGTATCTAGCACCTTATAAAATTCATCTTGAGTCGCGGGCACTTTTAAGTTGAGCTCTTTAAAGATGGCTTTGTTATAGATAAAACCGTGAATAACAGAGGCAAGTGGTAAGCAGAATTGCTCTTTACCATCATCCGTTACCCAAGCACTTTTTGATACATCAGAGAACTCATTTAAACCATCCAGACCTGCTAGGTTTTCAAGATGACCATTTTGATAAAGGCTTAATGAGGTATCGAATGGACGACAGGTAATCAAGTCACCCGCTGTACCCGCTTGCAGTTTGGCTTGTAGTGCTGAGTTGTACTCTGCTGGTGGTGTTGGTGCAAAGTGAACCTTGATATCTGGGTGTGATTGGTTAAAAGCCGGAAGGATCACATCGCTCCAAATATTGGCATCATCACTACGCCAACTTTCAATCGACAAACTGCCGCTTGCCTGTACGCTTGTGATAGTGGCTGCAACCAAAGTTAGGCTTATGGCGCTCTGTTTTAATAGGGTAACGGGTCTAGCTTTTAACATGGCTAACGCTCCAATTTTTAGGTTTAAACCTGAGTTTTTTGTTTTTATTGGTATATATTTGGTATCTAACTTTGGGTAAAAATTAGCACCAATTGTGCTTGTTGGCAAATAAATAACCCATAAAAATGAAAAAAATTTGGCCTTTTGTTTGGAATGGACTTATATTGGTATCTAAATTAATTGGAGATAGGTATGCGAATTATTATTTTGCCTAATGCCAAAAAAGTAGCCCAGTATGCTGCTGATCGTCTGGCTCAACAGATATCAATAAAGGCAAATAGTGTGTTGGGTTTGGCGACAGGGTCGACACCTCTGGCCTTATATAAAGAGTTAATAAGCCGTTACCAAAAGGCAGAGTTAAGTTTTAAGCAGGTTAAAAGCTTTAATCTTGATGAGTACATAGGCATCAGTGCTGAGCATAATCAGAGCTATCGTTATTTTATGAACCATCATTTGTTTGAGCAGCTTGATATACAGCCAGACAATACTCAGGTGCCAGCCGCTAATCTGACGACCAAGTCTGAGCTAGTGAAAAGTGCGGCTGACTATGAAGTGCAGATTGCAGCAGCAGGGGGGATTGACCTGCAAATATTGGGGATTGGTATCAATGGTCATATTGGTTTTAATGAACCTAGCTCCAGCCTTGCTTCTCGTACGAGGGTAAAAACCTTGTCGCAATCAACAGTCGAGGCGAATAAGCGCTTTTTCGATGAGGGTGAGTTTCAGCCTTATCTTGCTTTAACCATGGGAATCGGCACGATTCTAGAAGCGAAAGACATACTCTTATTAGCAACGGGTGAGAATAAGGCCAATGCGATAAAGGCAATGGTAGAAGGTCCTCTCTCTGCCATGGTGCCGGCCAGTGCTTTGCAGCAGCATAACAATGTGACTGTCATTATTGATGAGGCGGCTGCGGCTGAATTAAGTCTGAAAGAATATTATCAATGGAGTGAGAAGCAGCAAGACCTGTTAGCAAAGGGTGCTTTAACGAAAGACAGGCTAGCACAATCTGAATTGGGAAAAACACATGAATAGCAGTTTGTATTTAGGCGTTGATGGGGGCGGCACCCATTGTCGCGCGCGCTTGGTAAATAGTGATGGCTGCTTTCTTGGGGAAGGGGTGTCGGGTTCTGCTAACCCAAGAATTGGGATTCAGGCTGCGTGGCAAAATATTATGGATGCTTGCCAACAAGCCTGCGACCAATCGGATTTAAAAGAATCTGATTATTCGAGAGTGCATCTGGGTCTAGGTTTAGCCGGAGCGAATCAAGCATTAGAGCAAGATATTGTTTTGTCTCAGGCTCATCCTTTTGCCGCGGTTTACCTGTTAAGCGATGCCCATACTGCTTGTTTAGGCGCATTCTCAGGAAAGGATGGCGCCCTGCTGATTTTTGGTACGGGGAGCTGCGGGCTTAATTATCATAATGGTGAATTTGATGTCATAGGCGGCTGGGGCTTTCCTGTGTCTGATCAGGGCAGTGGTGCACGTATTGGTTTGTCGGCACTAGAAGCCTCGTTAGCGGCCTTGGATGGCATTGGTAGAGAGTCTTCATTGACGCAAGAAATTAACCAAATGTTTGCAGATGATGCCTCTCAATATGTTTTGTTCCTTAATCGCCAACCCCTACCCAGAGAGTACGGGGTATATGCGCCATTAGTCTTTAAACATGCGGCCAATGGTGATGAAGTTGCCTTAGCCATAGTACAAGAGCATAGCCTTTGGGCCAGTCGTTATCTTGATTGTTTGTTGGCGAAAGGGGCTGAAAAAGTTGTGTTAACAGGCGGTGTGTCTGACGCTTTAAAAGCTTATTTACCTAAGCAGTACCTGAATTATTTGGTCGAAGCGGAAGGTGATGCAATGGATGGCGCAATTTATATGGCTAGGCACAAAATAGGAAGGAGCGCAGTATGACACGATTCTTAGTAAATAAACTGTTTGATGGGGAGCGCTGGTTAAAGCATCAAGTGGTCGACATTGAAGGGCAGAGAATTAAACGCGTTTCTCCAAGAGCAGATCATGATGATGGCATTGAAGTTGATAAGCTGGTGCCTGGCTTTATTGATGTGCATGTTAACGGTGGCGGCGGTGCCTTGTTTAATCATGAGCCTAGTTTGGCTTCTTTAAATACTATGATTCAGGTGCACGCCCAATATGGCACAGTGGCCATGATGCCCACTTTAATCTCAGATGATTTTAGTATCATGTCTGCTGCCCATAAGGTGATTAATCGCGCAATAGAAGGTGAAATGCCGGGTATTTTAGGCATACATTATGAAGGCCCTTATTTGAACCCTGTGAGAAAAGGCGTGCATGACGAAGGTAAGCTGCGCTCGCCTACAGAAGACAAGGTCGCATCATTATTGAGTTTGCCTGAGTCGGGTAAGTTGATGGTGACCTTAGCGCCAGAGCAAGTGCCTGCTGATTTTGTGAGTTGGCTGGTGGCCCAAGATGCCATTGTTTGTATTGGTCATTCGGCGGCAACCTATGGAGAAGCCATGGCAGCGGTCAATAATGGTGCTCGTGGTTTTACTCATTTATTCAATGCTATGAGTGGGCTAACGTCTCGTGAGCCGGGTGTTGTGGGTGCTGCCCTGCAAACAGGACATGATACCTGGTGTGGCTTGATTGCCGATGGTCACCATGTGCATCCTGCTGTGATGAAGGTGGCGCTTGCGGCTAAAGGTAGCGAGCGAGTCATGCTGGTCACGGATGCGATTCAAAGTGTGGGGTATGACGCCAGCGAAATGGCGTTATTAGGTAAAAAGGTGATTCGACATCAGGGTAAAGTAACGACAGAAGACGGTACCTTAGCAGGGTCTGATCTCGATATGGCCAGTGCGGTACGTAATGCGGTAAAACTGATTGGTCTTGATGAAGCCAGTGCCTTGCAAATGGCATCCCTAAGGCCTGCTGAATTTTTAGGGTTAGATAAAGAATTTGGCCGCATTCAAGCGGGATATCGTGCTAGTCTTGTGGCGCTAGATGATGACCTTTTTGTACAGCAAACTTGGATTGACGGGGAGATAGCTTACCAAGCAGAAACCGTTCAAGTTTGACGACTTTTATCCTTAAGTTTATCTGTACCCTTTAGCCTATTTTTAGAAAGTAGAGTCATTAGAAAAAAGAAGCATTAGAAAGTAGAGTCATTAGAAAGACGAATTCTAGAAACCGAACTTTATAGATCAGGCTCAGATAAGCCAGATTATTGCCCTTAAGCAATAGCTGGCATAGGTATAGATAAACTCAGGATTAGTTATGTCGACCCCAGTAAAACTCATTAGCTTTGCCATTGCATTTGCTTGCATCTTATTAGCGCTAAACTTTGGTTTGCGTTCTTCCATGGGCTTTTTTATGGCCCCGATTTCTACCGAATTTCAATATGGCCGAGAAGTATTTGCCTTCTCGCTTGCCTTACAAAACCTGTGTTGGGGGCTGTTTCAGCCAATTGCCGGTGCCTTTGCGGATAAATATGGCACGGTAAAAGCCGTGGTGATTGGTGCCCTTGTTTATGCTTTGGGTTTGTATGTGACCGCCAATGCCGATGGTGTCTTAGGGCTTAATTTAGGGGCTGGTCTCTTGATGGGGATGGGTATCGCTGCCACAGGTTTTGGTGTGGTACTACCGGCAATGGCGCGCATGGTGAGTCCTGAAAAACGTGCTTTCGCTTTAGGCCTAGGGAGCGCAGCGGGTTCTGCCGGACAATTGTTAGTGATTCCCGTGGCGCAAGGCTTTATCGAAGCTTATGGCTGGAGCACGGCACTTCTCTTGATGGCAGCTTCGGCGCTGATGATGGTGCTACTGGCTTCTACCTTTAAGGGCATTAAAACATCAGCGCAAAGTACGGATGATCAAGACAAGCAAACCATGTCTGAAGCCTTAAAAGAGGCGAGCCAACATGCCCATTATTGGTGGTTAGTGATAGGTTTTTTTGTCTGTGGTTTTCAGCTCGCTTTTATCACGGTACATATGCCTGCCTTTTTAACCGACCAAGGGTTTGACGAAAGCATTGCGGTGGCAAGTTTAGCCTTGATCGGTCTGTTTAATATCTTTGGCTGTTTGTTATCTGGTTCTTGGTCGGGCAAATATTCTAAGAAAATGTTGCTGACCTATATTTATGCTTTACGTGCTATCTCCATTGCTGCCTTCATGATGCTGCCTATGACAGCTATGAATGTGTATGTCTTTTCGATTGTCACTGGGCTTTTGTGGTTAGCAACGGTACCGCCGACCTCTGGTTTGGTGGCGCAAATGTTCGGTCTTAAATACATGGGGTTACTCTATGGCATTGTCTTCTTAAGCCATCAGTTAGGTTCGTTCAGCGGTGTTTGGTTGGGGGGTTATCTTTATGATGCGACCGGCTCTTACGATGTGGTTTGGTGGATGGCAGCCGGGATCGCCTTATTAACGGCTGTGATTCATGTTCTGATTGATGAAAGACCCGTGGCGCGATTGCGCACCATGCTGGCCAGCTAGTTGTATTAGCTAGATGGGTTGGTCGATTAGAAAGAATAAGGATGATTAAGAGAGTGTTGGGCGCTATTCGCTTTCAGTGTTCTCTTTTTTATTCTTTTAGGTTTTTATTCTTTTAGGCCTTTCTTCTTTAGTCTTTCTGCTTGAGGTTTTCTTCTTTAAGGCTTTCTTTTTTAAGACAAGTATTACAAATACAGTCTAATTCGAGTTGAGGGCTAAGTAGTTTGTAATCGGCTTCTTTGACTTGTTCATTGAGCTCTTTTACCAGAGCTTGGGCTATGCTGACTTCTTTCACGCTGTGACAGTTACGACAAATGAGAAACTGAGAAACTTGGTGGGCGCAGTCTTGTTGTATATGGGAACAGGCAATAAATTTATTTTGTGAGTCAAGTCTATGAATGAGCTCTTGCTGCTCCAAAAACTCAAGAATGCGATAAACCGACATGGGGGGCATGGATTCTCGCGTTTGTTCTTTATAAAGATCTAGCACTTCGTAAGCAGATAAAGGTATTTTGCTGGCAAGTAGGACTTTTAAGATCTCTTCCCTTTTAATGGTCAGGCGTCCACCCGCATCTTTACAGCGGCTGGCGGCACTTGCCACTATCTCCTTATAGTTTGTCTGCGTCACGCTCACGTTAACCTTACCTCTATTAAACGACTCTTGCTAAACGACCCCTTTTAAACAAATGGGCTCATTCTACTTTTGTTAACAGCTATTTTGTTAACTGTGTTTTGTTAATTGTACCTGAGCCCTGACTGCTTTTGTTGATCGATTCTTTAGCTCTTGCTTTGAGCTGTCCTCTTATTTTGGACCTTGTTTAAATTGCGGTCTTAGACCTGACTGGCTTAACTCAGGCAATACTTGAGCAAAAGCGTTATGGGCATGCAAGCTTTCTAAGTGTCTTACTTGAATCTCCACCGCTTGATATTTTTCTCTTAGTGCCTTGCCAAGTTTACGACTGATATCTTCCACAAAGATTAGGTTGCTGCCATTAAGCTCGGCAAAAGCGAGTTCGTCCGCGCGTTTTACACTGGTTTGTACCGGTGTGGCGATAATGGTTTCCACTTCTTCGATCAAGGCAACGAGGTTGAAAGTGCTTGCACTTTCATTAAGCGGCAAGGTGATCAGGGCTAAACTGCGTTGGCTATGGGGGGTCGCCAAGGTGCCATTTTGCTTAAGCCATTGGGCCACTTCTTGGGTCGGGATAGACGCTTGACCTGCAAAGTTTTGGCTAAACTGATTGGACAAGGTCTCTCTGACTAGGGCGGCTGAACAGGGGCAAGTTGATGAGTATTGGAATTCAGCTTGCAGCGACAAGCTAAAGCCAGAGTCTTTATTGAGTTGTGCACTTAATACCATGGGATAGGCACGCCATCCCGCTGGGCTGCCACTAACCAATGCTGGACGCTGCCATAAAAGGTCAAAGGCAAGTTCAATCCTAACCACATTTGAATCTAAATCACTGTGGCTTGCCAATACTTGTTCTAGGCAATGTTTGAGGGTTTCAGGCTTGAGAGGTTGCTGGGCTAGTTCATTCAGTAGAAAGTAAAGGCGTGACATATGAATGCCTTTGGCTGCATTTTCTCCGCCGGGTAAATCAACGGCTATGCTGGCACAGGCTTGGCTAGCTAGCTGTTTACCGGCTTCTTCTAAGCCAATAGGCAGATAAATGTCGTCCATGCCAACCCAGTTTATTTTGGGTTGCTGACTGTTAACTTGGGTATGTGCAACATCAGGCAGTTGATCGATCAAGGTATCTCCTAAATATTCTAGCTATTGGATTTGAAGCCTTTGCATGACTGTTGTGCTTGCTAATAGGCTGGTGAAAATAGGCTTAAAAGCGCATTTATTATAAACGTTGCTTTTGCTTATTTTGGTCTCGTTTTAGCCTTGCTAGCGACTTCTTGCAAAGGGTTCACTTTAATTGTTTACTTTATAAAACTTTAAATGATATGTTATATCATAACTTAAATGATTAGAATGATTAAATTATGCCTTTTTACTCTCTTAGCTTTGTTGCCCGTTTTGTTCCGCTCGCTTTATTGAGCTTAACTCTCATCCTTTTAAACCTTGAGTTGTTATAAATTATGTCCGCCATGATCACATTGGAAGGCCTGAGCATTGGTTATCAAGCTCATAATCCGATAGCCACAGACATTAATGTTGAAGTGCAAGAATCAGATGTGCTGGCATTAGT
Organism: Marinomonas sp. MED121; assembly: GCF_000153025.1. GTDB lineage: Bacteria > Pseudomonadota > Gammaproteobacteria > Pseudomonadales > Marinomonadaceae > Marinomonas. The sequence continues at coordinate 82,467 of NZ_CH672431.1, read as the reverse complement.
GGGTTTAAATGGCTCGGGTAAATCTACTCTGCTGAAAACCATTATGGGATTAGTCAAACCCTTAAGTGGCAGTGTGAAACTAGATGTGATGCGTTCCCATGATATTGCTTATTTACCGCAACAGGCGCGTATTGAAAAAGGCTTTCCGATTGATTTAAAAGAATTTGTAAGCACTGGCCTTTGGACACAAACCGGCTGGTGGCGCTCTATGCGTAACTATGAAAAAGAAGTGTATGAAGCGATAGATAGAGTGGGCTTAAGCGATATGGCGAAAGTGCATCTGAGCGAGCTTTCGGGTGGCCAAATGCAAAGGGCTTTGTTTGCTCGTATGTTGTTGCAACCCAGTAAATTGTTATTGCTTGATGAGCCTTTTAACGGGGTGGATGAGGCGACCATTTCAGTCCTGCTTGAGCAGCTAAAACATTGCCAACAGCAAGGTGCCACTATAGTGGCTGCCATTCATGATCTTGAATTGGTGAAACAGCATTTTGATCAGTGTTTATTGTTCCATCCAAATGGTCTAGTGCAAGGCAATAGTCAGGCTTTGTTAGCGCCGGTTAAAGACAATGGGATAGAACAAGCGCCATTGGATGTGGCGACGTTAGATTCGAGGTTGGACCTTTTAGATCATGCTTGACCTGTTTCCATTCAATCTGAATACATTGTTAGTTGCACCTTTTACAGATTATCAATTTATGGCTAGAGCGTTATTAGGATGTGTGACCTTATCTATTGGGTCCGCGCCTATTGGTGTGTTTTTGATGTTACGTCGCTTGAGTTTGACCGGTGATGCCATGGCGCACGCCATCTTGCCAGGCGCCGCAATAGCTTATTTGTTGTGTGGTTTGTCCGTGATCGCTATGACACTGGGTGGTCTTATGGCGGGGCTTTTGGTTGCCATGTTATCCAGTGCCACAGCCCTTAAAACGAACTCAAGTGAAGACAGTACCTTAGCGGCGTTTTATCTAGGATCTCTGGCATTAGGTGTGATTTTAATTTCGGCCAAGGGCAGTAATATCGATCTTTTACACGTGTTATTTGGCACCGCATTGGCCCTTGATAATGTGGCTTTGATTCTTTTGTTGCTGACATGTGTGATGAGCCTTGTGGTATTGGCGATTATTTATCGTCCCTTGGTGCTTGGTTCGTTAGACCCAGATTATCTCGCCAGTTTTGGTAAAGGTGGCAATCTTGCTCATCTTGCTTTCATGTTTTTAGTGGTTGCCAATCTTGTGGCTGGTTTTCATGCCTTGGGTACCTTAATGGCAGTAGGGTTAATGATATTACCTGCTTGTATTGCCCGTTTTTGGGCCCGTCGTTTGGAACCGATTATTTTACTTTCAATTCTAATGAGCGCGCTTTCATGTTGGGCGGGTTTATTGCTTTCGTTCCATTTTGGTTTGCCGACTAGCCCAAGCATAGTGCTTGTTTTAGTGGTTTGTTATCTCTTCTCAATTTTATTTGGCCCAATTAATGGCTTGTTTCGCTCTGTGTTAGCCAGACAGGCCCAACCCCCTATTAATAAGGATCTGTGCTCATGAAATCCAGATATCTGGTCAATGTTTTTGCGTCTGCTTTGTTGTCCATCCCAAGCTTAAGTTTGGCGGCTGATCTAAAAGTAGTCACCAGTTTTAGTGTCTTAAATGACCTAGTGCAAGAAGTCGGTGGTGAGCATATTAGCCTGACTAACTTGGTTGCAGCCAATGGTGATGCCCATGTATATCAACCCTCTCCACTGGATGCCCAAGCCGTGGCTGAGGCGGATTTATTGGTTGTAAACGGTCTAGGGTTTGAAGGTTGGATGGAACGACTTGAGCAATCTGCGGGTTTTAAAGGCGTCAAAGTTGCTGCGACCTATGGTGTCGATTTGATTCATCTAGATGATGAAGACGAGCACCATGAAGAAGGTCATCACGACGAAGACGAACACCATGATGAAGAAGAGCATCATGAAGAAGACGAGCATCAGGATGAGGAAGAAGAGGCTCATGCAGAAGAGCACCATCATCATGGAGAGTTCGATCCACATGCATGGCATAGTGTGACTAACGTACTTGTCTACGTGGAGAATATCCGTGCAGCTTTAGTTCAACTGGCACCTGAGCATGCGACTGAATTCAACCAAAATGCTAAGGACTATGTGAAGGCGCTTAAAGCGCTTGAAAAAGACCTAACTCAAAAAATGAGCCAAGTGCCTGAGAATAAGCGCAATGTGATTACCTCACACGATGCTTTTGGTTATCTTGCCCGTGAGTATGGTTTTAACTTTACTGCCCCACAAGGTATGAGCACAGAAGCAGAGGCTTCTGCAGCTGACGTGGTGAAAATCATCAAGCAAATTCGCAAAGATGATATACAGGCGGTATTTGTTGAGAAAGTGTCAAACTCTCGTCTAATTGAGCAAATTGCTCGTGAAACCGGCGCCAAAATTGGTGGTGAGCTTTATGCTGATGCTTTATCTAGCCCTAACCAAGGTGCGGGAACTTATATTAATATGATGCAACATAATATAAGTACCCTAGTTAAAGCGCTTAGCAATTAATGCTGAAGCCATAACAAGGGAAACAGATAATTCAGCGTAAAACGAAAGGGTAGGCGTATGTCATCAGTAATTAAGTTAGTTTTTTTACCTCTGGTATTTGGCTTAATGTCCTTATATGCACACGCCCACCCTCACGCTTGGATAGATGTACAAACCTATGTTGATGGCGAAGATAAAAAGGTCTACGGCATCAATATGGTTTGGCGTTTTGACCCCATGACATCGGTTTATCTTTTAGAAGGTAAAAACTTAGAAAAGCAGCAAAAGCTCACCAGCCTTGAAGAGGTCGCTAAAGGCCTGGTGGATAACCTGAAACGTGATTCTTTTTTTACTCAAGTCAGTTGGAATCAAGAGGTTTTAGCTAATTTAGATGCCAGTTTAGAGCGAGTCACCATTGATGGTTTAGATGTGGTGTTTAGTTTTTACCTAGGGTTTGATGAGCCTTTATTGCTAGATCAGTGTGAGTTGGGGATTCAGGTGTTTGACCCGAGTTATTTCATTGAGATGTCTTGGCCTAGCGCCAATGACCTACAGCTTAGTGATGCACTAAGTAGTGTGTGTCAAAGGCAGGTGCTGGAATCTGAGCCAAGCATGGAACAAATCAGTCAAGCTTGGGCTATGCCGATAGATGCTAGCCCTGACCTGACACTAGGGGCGGTATTTGCGCAGCAAAGCCAGATTGCGTGCCAATAAATCCATGATGAAGATGAGCGTCAAAACGAAAAGGGTGAATAAAATGTTTAGCGACAAGGCCGTTGATAACCAGCCTAAAAGGATAATGAGATGACTCGCTTTTATCCCTATGGTCTGGCGTGTATTAGCCTTCTCTTGGCAAGTGGTTTTTATCTCTATGTTTGGCCTTTAATGCCCTATGTATTTATCGAGTTGCAAACTTGGCAAAGAGAGCTAACACACAGCATTAGTCAACTACTTAGCTTGGCCCATGAGTATCCACTAAAGGCGTTGTTTTATGTGTCGGCTGCCAGTATCAGTTATGGCTTTTTGCATGCCATAGGGCCTGGGCATGGCAAGGTAATTATGGTGAGTTATTTAAGCACTCACCCAACAAAAGTGAAAACCAGTTTAATACTCTCTATCAGTGCTGCCTTGTTACAAGCCTTGGTGGCTATCGTCTTAGTAAGTGCATTGTTATTTGTGTTAGAGACAAGTATGCGAGAGGTAAATGCTAGGGCCAGTTATCTAATAGATGCGAGTTTTGTGGCCATGATTTTATTGGGGCTGCATCTGGCTTGGAAAAGTATTCGAGATTTTCTCAAACAAAATATCAAGCAAAAAGCGAACGATAAAGCCCATAGCCATGAACATGATCACAGCCACGATTACGGTCACAGCCAGGACGAGCATAGTCATAGTCAGGATCACGATCATAGCCATGACCATGCCTGTGGTTGCAGCCATAAACATCATGCAAGCCCTGCAGATATTGATGAGGCAAAAAACCTAAAAGATTATATCGGGATTGTCTTTAGCATAGGGGTTCGCCCTTGTAGCGGCGCCTTACTGGTGCTGATTTTTGCTAAGTCATTAGGAATCTATTGGTTAGGCATGATAGGGGCTATCGCGATGGGAGTGGGGACTGGGGCAGCTATCTCTTTATTGGCTTTTGTGTCTATCAAAGGCGCTGCTTGGTTGCGTCGTTTTATCAAACCAGCGAGCCAAGGTTCTCAATGGCGAGAGCTTTTTCTAAGGCTTGGTGCGGCAAGTTTTATCTGTGTGATGGGAGTCATCATGATGCAGGGGACGAGTCTCTTATTCTCCCCTGTGTTATAGGCCAGTTTAAAAGTTTTAGCACGACCTGCTAATGAGAGCGTTTCCTTTTATTGGGGTCGTCTTCAAGAAAAAGTTTAAAAGCCTGAGCTCTTTTGAATCCCTCTCTTGATAGACGTCCAATATTTTTTGCTCTAGGGTCGGCCCGCAGTTATTAAGGCTTCTATGAGGCGTTTAAGCTGTGGGCTGACTTTCTTTTTTTTCTCTTCATCCAGTTGATAAACACCCTCTTTGAAAAGCCCGTCATCTAGGTAGGTGGCTTGAGATAGCTCCAATTGAATCGCGTGAATGCCTTGCTCTGGCTGACCAAAGGAGCGAGTAATATAGCCCCCTTTAAAGCGACCATTAGCGACATGGCTGTAATTCGTTCCAGCGATAATCTCATCTAAACTCTTTAGTAGTTTTGGATCACAGGCTGCGCCATCGTTATTGCCAAAATTAAAATCAGGTAAAGTGCCTTCAAATAACATAGGAACTTGTGCCGCAATACTGTGTGCATCAAATAAAATAGCATAACCAAACTTGGCTTTTATGCGTTCAAGCTCTTTAGCAATTTTACCGTGATAGGCTTGCCAAATATCTTCTTTGATTTGCGCCTTTAAACTATCTGAGTGGTGTTTACCTTGTAAAAAGACAGGCTTATCAGCAAACAAAATATCAGGAAATAGGCCGGTTGTTTTAGTGCTGTATAAAGGCTTGTCATCCACTGGGCGATTTAGGTCTATCACATAGCGTGAGTAGTTTGCGCTGATCACTGTGACATCTAATTCTGCTAGAAAGTCGTACAGCTCAGGGATGTACCAATCAGTATCAGGTAAAAGTTTGGCCGCTTCGCTTAAGGTCGCTTGCATATGATCTAACAGTGCAAGACCAGAGTGAGGCATGCTCACCAAGACAGGGCTTTCGCCTTGATGAAAGTTAAAAGGGTTAGCAATCTTAGACATTAGCAAGGGCTCCAGATTTAATGCGAGATTTCATCAGGTTACCACCTAACCAATAACTAAGTTCTCCTGGACTTTCCACATCCCAGCAAACAAAGTCAGCCAGTTTACCAACAGCAAGTTCACCATGGCTTTCTGCCAAACCAAGGGCCTTAGCCGCATGGGTGGTTGTACCTGCGAGGGCTTCTTCTGGGGTGAGACCAAACAGGGTGCAGGCCATATTCATCATAAGGCGCAAAGACAGAGCGGGTGAGGTGCCTGGATTTGCATCTGTAGCGATTGCCATAGGGACTTTGTAACGGCGTAATAAATCGATTGGCGGTTTTTGTGTTTCTTTCAGGGTGAAATAAGCACCGGGTAAAATCACAGCGACTGTGCCTGACTCTGCCATAGCGGCCACATCATCTTCAGTAATAAATTCGAGATGATCGGCAGACAAGGCCTGATAGCGCGCTGCCAATGTGGTGCCACCGAGGGAAGAGAGTTGCTCTGCATGAAGTTTTACTGGCAAGCCTAGCTTTTTCGCAACCTTGAAGTACTTCTCAACCTGAGCTGGGCTAAAGCCTATGCCTTCACAAAACGCATCAACCGCATCGGCTATGCCTAATTCAGCAATTTTAGGCAGCACTTCATCACATAAATGCTCTATGTAGTCATCACTACGGCCTTTATATTCTGGTGGTAACGCATGGGCCGCTAGACAGGTGGTTTTGATATCAGCGGGGAAGGCCGCTGCCAGTTCTTTAGCGACTTCCAGCATCTTGATTTCATGCTCTAGGGAAAGACCATAACCTGACTTAATTTCTAAGCTAGTGACACCGTCTTTTAAAAGAGAAATGAGGCGGCGCTTGCCACTTTCAAATAGCTCTTGATGGCTTTCTTCACGGGTCGATTTTACCGAAGAGGCGATGCCGCCACCTTGGGCGGCGATTTCTTGGTAGCTGACACCGTTGAGTCTTTGCTCAAACTCATTGGCGCGATTGCCGCCAAAGACGAGATGGGTATGACAGTCTATTAGGCCGGGTGTGACCCAACCACCGCCGAGATCATGGCTCTCATCAGTGCTGTAATTTGTGAGGTCGGCATGCTTTCCTATCCAAGCAATGTGTTCACCGACGACACCAATCGCAGCGTCTTCTATGTTGTGATACTGGCCTTGATGCATGGTGGTAAGGTGAAAACCATGCCAAAGAGAATCGAATTTGAATGTCTGAGTCATGACAACCCCTTGTTGTTATTGTTAGGCCTAATGTTGAGGCCTGTTATAAAAAGATAGGCCAGTACTTCAAAAGTCTGGCCTATTTTTTTGCTAGCTGGGCTGGGTATTACTTCGCCCTAATGACACTTTTTATGCATTGTCTAGGTATTGTCTAAGCTATAGCCTAAGACATTGGCTAAGACATAGCCTAGGCATTTGAAGGTGTCAGACCACAGCTTGGCAGTAGACCTGCTGGCATCAAGCCATTGTGTACCGCTTCTGCGAGCAGGTCATTGGCTTTTTCGATGTCAGCCGCAAAGTATCTGTCTTTATCATAAAAAGGCACGCGGGCTCTTAGCTCGGCTTTCGCCTGCTCAAGTAATTCAGTGGACTTAAGCGGTGCACGGAAGTCTAGGCCTTGTGCAGCAGATAGAATTTCAACGGCCAAGATACCACGGGTATTTTCTGACATATCTTTTAGGCGACGTGCCGCAAAGGTTGCCATAGAAACATGGTCTTCTTGGTTAGCGGATGTTGGCAAGCTATCCACAGAACCTGGGTGAGCAAAGGTTTTGTTTTCACTGGCAAGCGCTGCTGCGGTGACTTGGGCAATCATAAAGCCAGAGTTAACGCCGCCATTATCGACAAGGAAAGGCGGCAATTTACTTAGACTGCTATCGATTAAAAGTGCCATACGACGCTCTGACAAACTGCCGATTTCAGCAATCGCTAGAGCCAGATTATCCGCTGCAAATGCCACAGGTTCTGCGTGGAAGTTACCACCAGAAATGATGTCGCCTTCGGCCGCGAATACAAGTGGGTTATCAGAGACAGAGTTGGCTTCAACCAAAAGTGTGTTCGCTGAATTACGGATCTGGTCTAAGCAAGCACCCATCACTTGTGGTTGGCAACGAAGTGAATAAGGATCTTGGACTTTCTCACAACCCACATGAGACTCACCCAAATCACTGCGATCAGTTAATAGATGACGATAAGCGGCAGCGGCATCAATTTGTGTTTGGTGACCACGTACTTGATGGATTCTGTCATCGAATGGACGACGGCTTCCTAGAGCGGCTTCTACAGAAAGGGAGCCACAAACAATGGCAGAAGCGTATAGGTCTTCTGCATGGAACAAGCCTTCTAATGCAAAGGCTGTTGAGGCTTGAGTACCATTAAGTAGGGCTAAACCTTCTTTTGGTGCCAAGGTAATTGGCTCTAGACCTGCAATAGCAAGGGCGGCTTGGCCAGACAAGACTTCACCTTTATAGCGAGCTTGACCTTCACCCAATAGCACTGCGCTCATATGAGCTAAAGGTGCTAAATCGCCAGATGCGCCCACAGAACCTTTTTGTGGAATGCATGGGTAAACTTCTTTGTTGATCAGTGTGATAAGGGCTTCAATTACAGATAAACGAATACCAGAGAAACCACGCGCTAGGCTATTCACCTTAAGCGCCATGATCATTTTAACCGTAGCATCGTCCATTAGTTCGCCAATGCCAGCGGCATGGGAAAGGACAATGCTGCGTTGTAGCTCTTCTAAATCTTCGGCGGCAATACGGGTATTAGCTAACAAGCCAAATCCTGTGTTAATGCCATAAACAGTGCGGTCTTCAGCGATTACATCATTCACCACCTGGGTACTGGCGTGAATGTCTGCAACAGCGCTTTGATCAAGGGTAATCTTGACGTGGCGACGGCTGATCTGGCGTAGGTCTGCCAGGGTGATCTTTCCTGGAATTAGGGTAAATTCAAACATGAATTTGCTTCTCCGCAAGGTTTCTTATTTTGTTTTATTTGTTTGTGTTGCTTCAACCATAGGCAGGTTTAAGCCTTGTTCTTTGGCGCAGTTGATGGCGATATCATAGCCTGCATCTGCGTGGCGCATCACACCTGTACCTGGATCATTGGTGAGTACGCGAGCAATACGTTCTGCTGCATCATCACTACCATCTGCCACGATTACCATGCCTGAGTGTTGCGAGAAGCCCATGCCAACGCCACCGCCATGGTGTAAAGAAACCCAAGTGGCACCTGATGCTGTGTTTAATAGGGCATTCAATAATGGCCAATCAGATACGGCATCTGAACCATCCTGCATGGCTTCTGTTTCACGGTTAGGGCTGGCAACTGAGCCGGAATCTAGGTGGTCACGACCGATAACAACCGGTGCTGATAATTCACCCGAGCGTACCATTTCATTAAAGGCTAGCCCGAGTTTTGCTCTTTGACCAAGACCTACCCAACAAATACGTGCTGGCAAACCTTGGAACTGAATACGCTCGCGGGCCATGTCTAACCAGTTGTGTAGGTGAGCATCATCGGCGATTAATTCTTTCACTTTAGCATCTGTCTTATAAATATCTTCTGGGTTACCAGACAGTGCTGCCCAACGAAATGGTCCAACGCCACGACAAAAAAGAGGGCGAATATAAGCCGGCACGAAACCAGGAAAATCAAAGGCATTATCTACCCCTTCTTCCAAAGCCATTTGGCGAATGTTGTTACCATAGTCAAAAGTCGGAATGCCCATTTCTTGGAAAGCGAGCATGGCTTTAACGTGTTCTGCCATCGATACTTTCGCCGCTTTTACGGTTGCTTCTGGTGCGCTAATCGCTTGTTCACGGTAAGTTTCCCAGCTCATGTTCTGTGGTAGGTAACCGTTTAACGGGTCATGGGCTGAGGTTTGGTCTGTTACCATATCAGGGCGAACACCACGACGAACAAGTTCAGGCAGTACATCAGCTGCATTGGCGCATAAACCAATAGAGCGAGCTTCACCTAAGTCTGTGTATTTCTTGATGCGAGCAAGTGCGTCATCTAGATCGGTTGCTTGCTCGTCTAGGTAGCGGGTGTTTAGACGGAAGTCGATACGGCTTTGTTGGCATTCAATGTTTAGTGAGCAAGCGCCTGCTAGGGTTGCGGCCAATGGCTGAGCACCACCCATGCCACCAAGACCTGCGGTCAGAACCCAACGGCCTGCAAGTTCGCCATTGTAGTGTTGACGGCCCGCTTCAACAAAGGTCTCGTATGTGCCTTGCACTATGCCTTGGCTACCAATATAGATCCAAGAGCCCGCTGTCATTTGGCCATACATAGCCAAACCTTTGGCATCTAGTTCGTTAAAATGCTCCCAGTTCGCCCAGTGTGGTACTAGGTTTGAGTTTGCAATGAGTACTCTAGGAGCATTTTTGTGTGTTTGGAAAACGCCGACAGGCTTACCGGATTGTACAAGTAAGGTTTGATCTTCTTCTAGATCGGTGAGTGACTCAACAATCTTGTCATAGCACTCCCAGTTACGAGCTGCGCGGCCAATGCCGCCATAAACAACCAATTCTTCTGGGTTTTCAGCAACCTCAGGATCTAGGTTGTTCATTAGCATGCGCATAGGCGCTTCAGTTAGCCAAGATTTGGCGGTTAGTTCTGTTCCTGTTGCTGCTTTAACAGTGCCAGCACGAAAGCGATTTTGTTCAGTCATTCTTATCTCACCTACATACATGTCTATACAAGTTGTTATGAACAATAAGAGCAAAGCCTAGAGAGCGCAATACCCTCTCTTAAAAAAAGCGAAAAAAAAAGTAAAGCCAAACAGCTTTACTCCTCTTTTGCGCTTTAATTTATAGGTTTCAACTATCTGATTAGTAAGAGAAATTTAACTGCTTAAAATACGCTTAGCGACCAAAATGACCGAATAATTGGAAACGAGAGCCAGGGGATAACAGTCTGGCCGTGGTGACAAGTTTGTCTTTTGACCAGGTGCGACGTTTGATTTGCAGACAAGGTTCACTGGCATTGATAGCAAGTAGTTCACATTCTTTAGGGCTGGCAATAACGGCTTCAACTAGGTGCTCACCCTCTGTCATTGGGGCTACTTTCATTAGGTAGTCGTAAGCCGTATTCAGCTGGAAGTCTTGTTTATCATAGTCTGGCGCTAAACTGGCATTAACGACTCTTTCTTCTATCTGGATAGGAAGTTCGTTCTCAAAGTGCAAAATCGTAGCGCGAAAAATACTGTGATTAGTGCGCACTCCTAGGTTCATCGCCTCTTCCATATTGGCTTTAGCGCGTGTTATCTCAATGAGTTGCGCCTTATGAGTGTGACCGCGGGCAGCGATTTCATCGGCAATGTTATGCACTTCAAACAGGGCTGAATGGGCCTTTTTCTGGGCTACAAAGGTGCCAACACCTTGCTGTCTCACCAGTACGCCTTCGTCAGTTAATTCACGCAGAGCACGGTTCACTGTCATGCGGCTAACACTCAGTGCTTTTACCATTTCTGATTCAGAGGGAACCCTTTGGTCAGCCTGCCATTCTCCGCTGTTAATCTTATGGCAGATAGCCTGCTTAACTCTGGCATAAATAGGGGCGGGCGAATCTTCGATTGTCTTAGATAAGCTGTCCATCATGCTGGTGGCGGTATCGACCATGTTAAAACCTTAGTAATTGCGTAAAAGCTGTACGAATGAATATGTTAGCTTGAATTATACCCAGATATTTAAAAACTGGTATAGGATAAAATTATACTTGTATAGACAAGTTTGTTTCCGCTACACTGAAAACGACTCATAATTTAATGCCGGAGACCCTGATGACACGCCAAGTCTACTTTGCCGAACAGGCTTTATTTCCCCAAGGTTGGAAAACGAATGTCCGAATTGAAGTAGAAAATGGCCTGATTAAGGGCCTAAGTAGCGACGCGAGTGCTGAAGGCGCAACTTTGCTTTCTGGCCCCACTTTACCTAGCCTAGTCAACCTGCATTCCCATGCTTTTCAGCGCGCTATGGCGGGCATGGCGGAAGTGAGTTTAAACCCTAATGATAGCTTTTGGAGCTGGCGTGACCTTATGTATAAGATGGTACATAAGCTCACCCCTGATGATGTACGCATTATTGCGACTCAGCTTTATATTGATATGTTGAAGGCGGGTTACACTCAGGTGGCAGAGTTTAATTATCTTCACCATGACCCAAAAGGGCGGGCCTATAATCAGCTAAATGAAATGGGTCTACAACTCGCTCAAGCTGGTGATCAAGCAGGGCTTGGTGTCACTCTATTGCCTGTGCTTTATAGCCATTCTGGTTTTGGTGGCCAAACACCAAATGAAGGCCAAGCTCGTTTTATCAATAGCACTGAGCAATATTTGGCTTTGCACCAAGCAAGCCAAGCTTCTTTAGCTGGCCATAAACTGCATAAGATGGGGGGTTGCTTTCACTCTCTTCGTGCCGTGACTCAAGGGCAAATTCAAGATGTCATGGGGGCATTAGATAAGACATCTAATAAGGCGTCTAATAAGACAATGCCTATCCATATCCACATTGCTGAGCAGCAAAAAGAAGTGCGAGACAGCATTAGTTTTAGTGGTCAACGCCCTGTGCAGTGGCTTGCAAATGAGATAGGTTTGGATGAGCGTTGGTGTTTAGTACATGCCACTCATCTTGATCAAAATGAAGTCACAGCCATTGCCAAATCGGGTGCTGTGGCGGGCTTATGTCCAACAACCGAAGCGAATTTGGGTGATGGCATTTTCCCCGGAGTGGATTATATCGCTCAAGGTGGTCGTTGGGGTATAGGTTCAGATAGTCATGTGAGCCTTTCATTAGTAGAAGAGTTGAGAACATTGGAATATAGCCAGCGCTTTAGGGACGAGCAGCGTAATCGTCTCTATACAGAAGGTGAGCATCATGTGGGTGATTATCTATTTCAGGCAGCGAGACAAGGGGGCAACCAAGCTTGTCAGGTGGCTTTAGGGCTAGAATTGGGTAATAGAGCGGACTTTATGGTGCTGGATAATCGCCATCCTTTTATTGCCGCCAGTAAGAATGAAGACCTGCTTAATCGCTGGTTATTCGCCACTAATGAAAACTTGATTCGCCATGTGTATGTGGCGGGTAATCAGGTCATCAACGACTTTAAACATCAGGCTGAAACCCAATCTAATCTTGAATTTACCGCCTTGTTAAAACGACTTTTTAACTAAATATTTAGGCGTTAAATAGGAACTCATTTATGACACAAGAAACATTGATTACTCAGGCGCAATTTCGTCGTATGCCATGGAAAAATGGCAAGGGTGAAACATTAGAGCTGCTTAAGCTTGAAGATGATAAAGGCGTGAAATTTCGTATTAGTCAGGCAGCGGTGTCTGAGTCAGGTGTTTTTTCAGACTTCTCAGGGTTAGAACGACATTTGGTTTTGATAGCGGGTAAAGGTATGCGTTTAGTTCATCAGTCAGAACAAGGGCATGTGACCCATGATGATCTATTGCATGAGTTGGATATCGCCACTTTTTATGGTGGTGACATGACGACATCAGAGTTGCTAGATGGTGCCATTGAAGACTTGAATATTATGGTGAGGCGAGACGATACTAAAGCCCTTGTGCAGGCCGTTTATGCTTCTAGTGATGTGTTGAATCAAGCTGGCCAACAAGCCTATTATTATGCGAATCAGGTGTCTAACATCTCAGTGGATCAAGGAGCGAAAGAGCTAATTATGCCCAAGGATAGCTTTTTGATTATGGATGAAAAAAGCGACTATCAGTTGCATAAAGGTGCGGGTGTATTCATTAAGATCAGCGCGGATGAAAGACTTGTTAGATAGAGTAGTCTATGCCATCTGAGATAGCTTGAATTGCTTTGTCCTGCAGCCAAGTTGGGTGGTTAATAAAGCTAGCTAAGGCTTCTTCTGATAAAGGCTTACTGAATAGGTAACCTTGGCATAGGTCACAGCCCATACTTTTCAGCACCTGTGCTTGTTCTGTGGTTTCCACCCCTTCGGCGACCGATCTGACGTTTAATACCTTGGACATTTGAAGAATCAGACGCGCAATCTCCACATCGTTTTCATTCTCTGGCATGTCCTGTACAAAGGATTTATCAATTTTTAAGGTACTGACAGGTAAGGTTTTTAATGAGGATAAAGAAGACTGTCCTGTGCCAAAATCATCTATCGAAATAGACACGCCAAACTCTTTTAGCTGGGTTAACTGTTTAAGACCCTCTTTTGATAAATTCATGATGGCACTCTCAGTGACTTCTATTTCAATCCATTGGGGTTTGCATTGGGTCAGTATGAGAATCTCTTTAACGGTTTCAAAAATATTTTGTCTGGCAATCTGAATGCGAGAAACATTAACGGCAATTCTTTGGATCTGGCAGCTTGCTTGTTGCCATTGCGCCATAGTACGACAAGCTGTTTCTAACACCCAGTTACCTATGGTTAAAATCCCACCTGTTTCTTCTGCAATAGGGATAAACTTATCGGGAGGGACTTGTCCAAGCTTAGGCGTATTCCAACGTAATAAGGCTTCGACTTTGACAAACTTTTGTTGTTTGAAGTCATAAATTGGCTGGTAAACTAAAGACATTTCTTTGTATTCGAGCGCTTTAGCTAGATGGCTTTCGATATCTAATCGTTCTTTTGCCTGAATGGAAAGTGAGCTGGCATATAACTTGTGCATGGCTCGGCCCGCTTCTTTCGCACTATAAAGGGCTGTATCTGCATGTTGGAATAAGAGCTCTGAACTGGTGCCATCTTCTGGATAAAGGCTGACCCCAATACTGGCGCAAGTCATGATTTCTTTACCGTCGATATACACCATTTCTTGAATTTTCTGGTTAAGCGCTTCGAGCCTAGCTGAAAGTGCTTCTAGGCCATCACTTGGATCTAATATTAGGATAAACTCATCACCGCCAATACGCGCGACGACTTCATTTTCCTTAAGTTGGTTGTACATGCGCTGTGCAATAACACGCAGTAGCTTGTCACCAAAAAGGTGACCTAAGGTGTCATTAATATTCTTAAATCTATCTAGGTCTAAGAAGGCGACGGCAAGTTGTTTATCTTGTTTTCTCGCATTACTTATCATGCCTGACAGTTTTTGGGTCAAAAAAGTACGGTTTGGCAGGCCGGTTAAGGCATCGTGATGTGCGAGATGTTGAAGTTTATGTTGTGAGCGTTTGAGCTTACTAATATCTGAAAATGAAGCGACAAAATGACTTATCTGACCATTTTCGTCTAACACACTGGTTGCAATTACCCAGCCAGGCTGAGACTGCTGAGATAAGGTGATATATTCCATTTCCCCTTGCCATTTACCCACGTTTTTAAGGTCGACGCTCATACTGCGATACGCTTGATAAGACGCGTTGGATAACACCTTGCGAAAGCTGCTACCAATAAGCTGCTCTGGACTAAAGCCTGTCATACTAACCAATGCCGGATTGACCGTTAAAATTCGCCCCCGTTTGCTGACTATGACCATGCCTTCAGATGATTGTTTAAAGAAGGTTGCTAACAGTCTATTTTCTTCTTGCTGTTTATAGGATTGAGAGATATCGCGGGCAATACTAATGATGCCGGTGAGCACACCTTTATTATCATAAAAGGGGGTTTTGATAATATCCAAGATAGCACTTTCACCTTGGTCAAGGTCAATAAATTCGGTACAGCGCACTTCTTTCCCTGTTTGAACAACTTTACTGTCCATAGGATGGAAAAGAGAAATAATCTTGTTTTGGAATAAGTCCTTATCTGCATTACCAATTAATTTACTTTTCGATAAGTTAACAAAGCTTTCAAAGGCTGAATTAGAAACTTGATATTGGAACTTGGTGTTTTTGTAAACAATATGATCGGGTATGGTATTGATGATGCCTGCCAATAGGGCTTTTTCTCTAAGTAGGGCAGATTCAGCCCGAGTTCTACGACGTATTTGTAAGGTCAAATAGGTAATCGCCAACAGCAAAAATAGCAAAATAATGCTGACCAGCATGATGATGAACCAAAGATTTTGCATGATGTTTTTAGCTGGATTAAGAAAGCTGGTATCAAGCGGAAGAAGGTCTGCATTGAGCTGGTGTTTAGTAATCACACCATAATCAAATTCATTACTATTTGGGCTGGTATATATGATAGGTAAAAGGCTAATACTAGAGCCTTTTAAAATCGCTTTGGCATAATCTGATGCCGCTTGAGCATGCTTATAGGCATTAATAATATGACCGCCAAGAATCCCTTTTCCTAAGCCATGAGACCAAAAAGTGATGATGGCTGAGTCGCTATTATCCTTGATTAAGTTTAAGCCTTGATCGAAGGTTTTACGTTGTCCTTCTTTATCTATGAAAGCGGATAAGAGAATTATTGGCTCACTTTTAGGTACTGTTTTTAGCTGCTGAGCAAACTGATTCCAATTTGAATCGACTAAAGAAATGAAGTTTAAATGGTTGCTTAAATTGAGTGATTTCGCTGCTCGTATTAACTGTTTAGTATTGGCTCTGGTGCTAGTCGAGGCATCATTAATGATATGTATGGTATCTGCATCTGGGAATAAATTTTGTGCGAACAGCAAGTTCTCAGTAAAAGAGGGGGCCTCATAAAATCCAGTGAAATTAGGCTGTTTTCTTGCCCAGTTTAATTTGTTCACGTCATTGACGCCCATGAAGACAATCGGAATGTCTTGATACAGGGTATCGTAATTATCTCTGACAAAGCTTAAAGCATTATCATCAGAGGTAATAATAAGGTCTATTTTATCTTTCGAGAGAGCTTGTCTCTGCTCTAAAAAATTACGCGTGATTGCTTGATAATCGTCTGACCAATTGTTTTTACTATTGAGGTAAACAAAGTCTAGGTTGTGATCGGTTAATGATTCGTTAAATGCGCGTGTGATGGCCGGATAGGATGGGAAATCAGCCGAGTAAGAAAGTAGTATCAGAATATTTTTGGCTTGCGGGTTTGCTTGGGATGCCAAGCTAATGAAGAGTAATAAGCAAACTGTAAAATATCTACTCAATCGATGCAAAATAATACTCTCATAAATAACAGGCAAGACTTGATAAATGGCTGGGCTTTCGCCGCGGGTTACAATACTTTATTTTTGGCTACTAGGCAAAAATAGCATACGGCCTTAGCTCAAAATATGCCCTGTTACTGTTTGGGAACAGGTTGAATCTAATCTGTAAATTATATGAAAAATTGCTGTTTTAGCGAATAAAAAAAGCCCCTTAGAATTGAGTTCTAAAGGGCTTTGATTTTGCTTATACAATAAGAGTCTTTAATGGTTAGACTTAAACTCACATACCAGTTTTTCTAAGTCCGTCGCTAGTATGGTTAGCTGCTCGGCTGTCTCTTCCACATTTTCAGATAAGCCTTTGGCGTTTGTTGCGCCGTCGTGGATGTCAATAATATTACGATTGATCTCTTCACCCACTAGGTGTTGTTCTTCCGCTGAGGCTGCAATTTGAGTTGTCATATCGCGTATGGTAACAACGGACTCCATGATAGCTTCAAAAACCGTGTTTGTTTTCTGAGTGGATTCAACTGTTTCAGATGCATGGCTGATACTGGCAGTTAACTTACCTGCTACATTTTCTGTCTGGCCTCTTAGGCGACTTAATAAGCGATCAATTTCTTCCGTTGATTCTGCTGTTCTACCAGCCAAGGTCCTTACTTCATCGGCAACTACCGCAAACCCACGACCTTGTTCACCGGCACGTGCGGCCTCAATAGCTGCGTTTAAAGCAAGTAGGTTAGTTTGTTCAGCGATACCTCGGATGGTATCCAAAATAGTGGTGATATTCTGAGACTCTTCAGATAAAACTGTCATCGCGGCATTAGATTCGTTTAGTGCTGTTTCTAAATGTCCCACTGAGTCGACGGTTTTAAGAATTAGCTGATTACCTTCTTGTACGTGCTTTTGACTCGTATCAGCCGCTGAGGCTGCTTGGGTACAATTGGTTGCCACTTCATTAGCGGTTGCCACCATTTCGTTAAAGGCGGTTGAAACCATGTCTGTTGCACTGACCTGATGAGTAACCACATCATGTAATTGGGTTGAAAGGTCCCGTGACTGTTGCGCAATATCTTTAACCCCTTGGCTTGAGTTTTTGATCTTGCCAACCAAGATACTAATAGACTCAACAAAGCGGTTAAAGGCATTTGCCATATGACCGGATTCATCTTTGCTTTCAATATCAAGACGGCGGGTTAGGTCACCCCCGCCGGATGCGATATCTTCAAGGCCATTGGTAATAATTGCCATAGGTTTAGAAACCACAGCAACAATGGCATAACCAATAAAGGTGAAGATAATCGCCATGATAACAGCAATAATAATGATGTATTGGGTAAGACTATTGGCACTTTCATAGACTTCGCTAGCTGGTACTAGACCAATAAACTTCCAGCCTAAAGCGGGAGATTCATACTTATTGGCAAACCAGGTTTCGCCATCAAGGTCTACGCGAGAAAGTCCAAATGCATTGTTGGCAAGCTCTGCATGTGAAGGGCTCACTTCAGTTAATTCTTTAAAGTTGTTTTCTGGGTTTGAAGGGTCAGCAAGTACCTTGCCTGTATCTTCAATCAGCATCACGTAGCCTTCTTGGCCAAATTTCACTGATTTAACCATATCGGTTAGTTTGGCCAGCGTGACGTCAACACCTATGGCACCAAAAGCGCCGTCTTGGCCTTCAAAGCGGACTAGGTAATCCTGCAGCGGTGTGTTGGATTGTAGGTCTGCATAGGCAGGAACACGAACAGGTGTGGTTGAGTTAACTGATACTTGATACCAAGGGCGTACTCTAGGGTCGTAGTCTTTACTATTATTGCCTTTTGGCCATTGAATATAACCGCCATGGCCCATGCCTAAATAGACATAAGCAAGATCTGGGTGTGACTCACCAAATTCTTTCATCAGTTGATAAGCCGCTTGCTCAACCTCAGAGTTTTGATCTGGCGTCATCATGGCTGCCGGTTTACCCATGTAGGTAGTGACACTCTTATCCAGGTTCCTGATGGTTTGGCTTTGTGCTAAATAGCTAGCATCTTCGGCTAACCCATTTAAATAGAGGGTAAAGGCAGTATCTATGTGGGCTATTTCGGCTTGACTGTTGTTTTGAAAGCTTTCGAGTGCATTATCTCTAACATTATTAATTACAAGCGCAGAAATAATGGTAACAGGTAATAAAACACTGGCAATGAGGGCAATTAAAAAACGCGTTTTAATAGTCATTGAATCTCCAGAATAAGAAAAATATTGTAAGGTTTTTAAAGGAAATGAATTGAAATTGACTATATTAGTAAACCATTTCAAAACATATCTTAATTAGGTAACTAATTGTTTAAAATATACGTGTTTTAGTAATTAAAAATATCGGGTTAATCATTGTTATCCCTCGTTTTTATTGGATTTGAGCTTTATTCAGTAATTTCTAATTAAAAATGCTCAAGTGTAATTAAACTTTAGTTTTATACGGCTATAATATTCTTGCCACGGCTCAAGTTTAGTCAAAAAAATCAATTAGTGTATTTGTGTAAAACAAAAAAAGGTTAGACCTACAAAACAGCGTCTAACCTTTTTTAGTCATTTATTTAAATCGAGTACTAAGGAGCCTTCGATTAAGCGACCTCTTCTCAGGGGGGTTATCCACACGCTGAGGCGGGAGGGCTTATTCGCAGGTTCCCTAGGGAGCCTGCGATTAAGTCACCTGTTCTCAGTCTTATCAGAAAAAGTGTCAAGCAAGGCGTGACTTTGACGTAATGTAGGTACCTTTCAAAAAGTCACAACACGGGGTGACACTTTTTCTGTAAGACCCGAAGGGCGTGGCCTAAAAGCCCTATCTTTATATTGAGGCACTAATCAATAGAATGACTATTAAGTTGCGCACCTCGTCTTAAATCTAGGCACTTTTATCCACACGCTGAGGCGGGAGGACTTATTCGCAGGTTCCCTAGCTAGGTAAAAACTCTTTTCCCCAGCCTAAGCCGGCTATTTTTCTCGTTAGCATGGATTCAATCTCTTTTTCGCTATAACCCAGCTCTGCCAAAACCTGTTTTGTTGAATGACCAAAGGCTTCTGTCGGTGTCACTGCGATTACTTTGGATTCAGTCGGTCTAATGGCGTATTGATCGATTTGGGTGATACAGTGTCCACTTGGGTGGTCCGGGTAAATAGAGAAAGCAAAACTGCCCCTGTTGATGCCAACTGTCTTATCTGCGATACGACTATTCTCTTCTCTTAAGTCCTCAATCGCCATGGGTTTAGCTGCTGCAATATCTGCTGCAATAAATACATCAACCCAGTAGGATGTAGGCGCCTTTTGTAAGCTCTGACTGATAAAGCTGGCTTTATCTTGAGCGGCTTTAATCTCCTGTAAACCTTCAATTTGTTCAAGTTGATCAATTTCACCCAAGTTTGAGTCGAGGAAAATCCAGCCATCGCTAGTGGGGTAGAAGTGTGAAAGGGCATTGTTTCCTAAGGCTTCGCGGCCAGATGGCTCATCAAAAGGCGCCCTACCTTCATAATCAAAGGCAAATGGTAGTTGTGCTAGGTTGGTCACTGCCGAAAGAGAGGTTCTAGAGCGGCTGACTTTACCCGTTTTTTGCTGATGGAAAAGCGACACTGCCATGCCTAAGCCGGCGGCAAAGCCACAGTTAACATCTAAAGTACCTAGGTGAGCGTGTTCTTCCGGTGTTTCTGGACGGCCAAAACGGCTCATGATACCGCTGTTTGCTTGAATAATGTCATCATAACCTATGTAGTTTTTCTTACTGCCATTGCGTGGTGCGCCGAAGCAATCAAGGCGACAGAAGAGAACATCAGGATTAATGGCGAGCAGTGAATCTTGGTCTAGACCCAAAGGAAGCATTTGGCGGTCGGGGGCATTTATCACCACCATGTCGACATTCTTAACCAGCTTATTAAATACTTCACGGCCTTCTTCTGTCGTGATATCCACTAATGCGCTTTGCTTGCCAACCCCGGTTTGGAAGGTGAAAAGGGTGCCAATCAATGGATCATATAAAGGTGTAACAGGGTCAAGCTTGGTGACCTTGGCACCAAAGCGCGCCATAAACGCGGTTGAGTGAGGGCCTGCGATGACATTTGTTAAATCAAGAATACGTAAATCTTTTAGCCAAGCCTCTCCTGTCGCAGCATGAATCGCATCTCCTTTTGGACGAGTTGAAGTGTCTGCTTCAAGTGCTTGATGAAGTTCGTCTAGCGCAGCGGTAAAGCTAACTTCTTTTCGAGGTGCGGGTGTTAACATGGCTTCCGCTTCATTTTCTAACCAAGCAATGGGGCCAGGTTGTTTCATGGTACCAAACTCAGGGTCATTGACTTCAACGATGAGGCCAGACTCATTAGAATATTCGTTATTTACCCATTCTTGCGTTGTGCGGTGAGGTGCACCTGGAATTTGGCCTTCCCCAAAGATGACACCCCATTCGTCAGAGGTTTTTTGTAAGAAGGCTTTTTTCATTTTGGCAGAAATAATATCAGCCCATTTTTTAGGTAGTGGGTAAACACCAATTGAGGTTTCACCTTCCCATTCTGCTGATGGCATATGCAGGTCTTTCACATCTGGTAGGCCTTCTGCCATGAGTTCTTCATAAATACCTAATGCCTGTAGCGCTCGTTTCGCGTGATTACGGTGTGAGGGACAAACGCAGTAGAACATGCGGCCATCTGCGCACACATAAGTGCGGTAGAAAGGATCAAGATATTCTTGTAAGTCTTGGTAGGTTAGATCCATTTCGATATTGTTTGCTTTACGGTGCTCTATTTCCAATTCACGCATGGTTTTATAGCGTTCTGGTAATTGGTCGATGACATAAGAGTTGTAGGATAAACCTTCCATCAATGCCGCAGTAACCGGCACTTCTATTTGATCGCCTCGGCCTGTTTTTTCACGTTCGAATAAGGCTAAAACCACTGAACTCGCTGCTAAAGAGGTGGCATAGGATGAACCTAAAGGTAGGGGCGAAAAGCTAGGATTAACCCCCATTAATACTCGGTTAAATCCCATATCTGTGTAAGCGCCTGAAGTGGCTGCGACAACGGCTTCTGTGGCTTTCCAGTCGCGACGTAACTCGTCATTACTGGCAAAACCTGGGATAGAAAGGGTAATCAGGTCAGGTCTTTGCTGGCGTAAGGCACTGAAATCTATACCCAATCTTTGCATCACACCAGGACGAAAACTTTCAATGATGACATCAACATTTTCTATGATTTCCAGTGCTTGATCTAATCCAGCTTGCGTTTTTAAATCGAGTTTTAAACAAGATTTATTTCGATTCAAGATAGCATTGGCAGGATGTTGCCAGCTTGGTCCTTGAGGAGGATCGATGCGCACAACAGTCGCACCTAAATCGGCTAATACCATGGCGACAGCAGGCCCAGCAATTTGTTGTCCGAAGTCAGCAACTCGAACACCCGCCAAAGGCAATTGATTTTTTTTGTTCATATTACGCTTTCCTAATTAACCTAGTTCCAGCACGACCAAGTTTGTGTGTAGGGGCCGGAATCATTTGTTTTTGTTATACCGGTGATGCCGGTCGTATTTAGGTTTTACGATGCCAATTGCAGTGATGGGCGTGCCCAGAGCATCGATGAAAAGCATGTTAGGAGTGAATTAATTGACGAACCAGCAATAAAAAAATGACCTGAGATGTCATTTTTTTTATGGCTAGACGAATTTATCTACTAATAGAGGGTGTAAGTTACTGATAAAAAAAAGAGCCATAAATTTTTTGGGGTCTTAGCACGTTTTTTTATTGCTTCTCAGTTTGATTCGGATTCTTAACAATGGCTTTCGAATCAATTTGCAGCTTGTCTTCACCAAATTAAAAACTGGCCTAGGCTGGGGTGAAGCGGCATGACAAAAATCATAATAAGAACAAAAAGTGAGAATTGAATTATGAACCAAAAAAGCAGAGATACTCTCGTCTTCACCTTGCCTCTCAAGGTCACCTTAGACAATGGTTTTAGTCTAGTGGTTGATAAAATGGGAGCGGCAAATGAATAACAAATCTTATGTGTTACCTAAGGCGGGCTTGTTTGCGGGGGCGCATCCTATCATAGCGGTGGGCTCGGCAGTGTTGGTGATGGCATTTGTCCTTTTCACTGTCATTGATCCTGCCTATGCCAGTTCCATTTATAGTGCAGCCAAGGGGTTTATCGCCGCTGAATTAGCTTGGTATTACATTGGCTTAATCAGTTTCTTCCTATTTTTTGCTGTCTGGCTAGCCTTTAGCCGTTATGGGGATATACGTCTAGGTAAAGACTCTGATCGGCCTGAATTTAGTAATTTCGCTTGGTTCTCTATGTTATTTGGGGCTGGTATCGGTATCGGTATTCTATTTTGGAGTATTGCTGAGCCCATTTATCACTTCCAAAGTAACCCACTAATTAGTGAAGCTCAGCAGCAAACGGTTGAAGCCGCTCAGGTCGCCATGCGTATCTCGATTTTCCACTGGGGGCTACACGGCTGGGGGTTGTTTGCTGTTATTGGTTTGATCTTAGCTTACTTCTCTTATCGCAAAGGCTTACCGCTTTCTATTCGTTCAAGTTTGTACCCTATTTTTGGTGATCGTATTTATGGACCCATTGGCCACGCAGCAGACTTGCTTGCTGTCTTTGGTACCGTGTTTGGTATTGCGACCTCGTTAGGTTTAGGTGCTCAGCAAATGAATGCGGGCCTGTCTTATTTGACCGGGGTTGAGATTTCTACCTCTAATCAAATTATCTTGATCGCGGTTTTATCTATTATTGCGACAGCGTCTGTTTTAACCGGCTTAAATAAAGGAATTCGAATCTTAAGTGAATTGAATATGCACCTGACAATTTTGATCCTAGTGCTTTTCATTATTTTTGGTCCAACTGCGTATGTGTTGGGGGCTTTCTTTACCAACATTGGTGACTACTTATTTCATGCCGTTGAACTGGGTCTTTGGGTAGATCCAAACCCAGAAGGTCAATGGCAAGGTTGGTGGACTATCTTCTATTGGGGATGGTGGATTGCTTGGGCGCCTTTCTGTGGTGTCTTTATCGCACGTATCTCTAAAGGCCGTACTATCCGTGAGTTTGTATTGGGTGTGTTAGTGGCGCCAACGATTCTAGCGGCATTCTGGATCACTATCTTTGGTAATACCGCAATGTTTGTTGAGCTCTTTGGTGCTGGTGGCATTACTGAGGCCGTAAATGCCGATACGACTATGGCTCTATTTACGACCATTGAAGCTATGGGGGCAGGTAGTGTGATTACCCTTGTCATTTCAGCGATCTGTACCTTGATGCTGATTACCTACTTTGTTACTTCAGCAGACTCCGCCACCTTGGTTATTTGTACCCTGATTTCAATGGGCGATGAGCAACCACCCGTTAAATACCGTGTGTTCTGGGGCTTTGCTATAGGCGCTGTTGCTGCTGTTCTTCTTTATGCTGGTGGCCTAAAAGCCTTACAAACTGCTTCTATCGTGGCGGCCTTACCTTTCTCTTTTATTGTGATCTTGGCAACTTACGGTTTGATTAAGTCATTAAGAGCAGAGGCATTACCTGCCAAAACACTTAAACACGTGCCTCGTGCCACGGGAGTGGAATAGTTTAAAGAAAGTAAAATTCTGGCTTGGGAAATAGCCCAAGCCAGTAGGTGAACGGACAAGTTTAACTGGCTAGCCCAATAACAGATCAAATTTTTTTAATTTCAAGGAGGCGATATGTCTACTCAAATTATTCTTCCGCGCATGTTACAAGTTGGTGAAAACGCGAGTCATGCGACGCCAAATATTTTGGCGAGTTTAGGTTGTCGTCACCCTTTAATCATCACAGATAAAATGATGGTTCAATTAGGATACGCCGAAAAAATTCAGGCAGTACTTGCTGAGCAAGATATGCCTGCCGACATTTTTGATGACACTGTCCCAGAGCCAACCGTGGCTTCTATTCAAGCGGGTGTTAAGCGTATTCAAGAAGGCGACTACGACAGCATTATTGCCCTAGGTGGCGGCAGCCCAATTGATAGTGCCAAAGCCATGAGTATCTTGGGTAAATTTGGTGGCGAAATGCGTGACTATAAATTTCCCCGTGTTGTCACCGAAGCTGGACTTCCTATTATTGCTATTCCAACGACTGCGGGTACGGGCTCTGAAGTGACTAAGGTGACTATCATTACCGATGAGAAAACAGATGAAAAAATGCTCTGTATGGGCATAGGTTTTATGCCTGTTGCAGCCTTGGTTGATTACACGCTTACCTTATCTCTACCTGCTCGTATCACAGCAGATACCGGGATTGATGCACTAACTCACGCGATGGAAGCTTATGTGAGTAAAAAAGCCAGCTTGTACAGTGACTCTCAGGCATTAGAAGCCATGCGTTTGATCGCGCCTAATTTACGTCGAGTTTATCATGATGGCAGTGATAAAAAGGCCCGTGAAGAAATGATGTTAGGTTCTACTCTGGCGGGTGTGGCTTTCTCTAATGCATCGGTTGCCCTAGTGCATGGTATGAGTCGACCTATTGGTGCGGCTTTTCATGTTCCCCACGGATTATCTAATGCCATGCTGTTACCGACAGTGACTGAATATTCTATCCCAGCTGCGGTTGAGCGTTATGCTGATTGCGCCCGTGCTATGGGGGTTGCAACCGAACAAGACGATAATGCAAGCGCAAACAAAAAGTTGTTGGCAGAACTAAGAGCATTAAATGATGAGCTTAAAGTGCCTACCCCAGAGCAGTTCGGGATTGAAAGGGAGGCGTATATGGGTCTTCTAGATACCATGGCTGAGCAAGCTCTTGCTTCTGGTTCGCCAAATAATAATCCAAGGGTGCCCAGTGCAGACGATCTTATTAAGCTTTATAAACAGCTTTGGTGGTAGTGCGAGTTTAATTTAGCGTTTTGATAAGGGTTTTAATGCTTTCGCTTTATGTTTCTAAACCCTCGGGGCATAAGGCACTTTTTTATTCTAACAAGGTGTGAAAATAAAAATCACACCGACATTTTGGTTTGAGGAAAGAAAAATGAACACAGTTGGACAGCTAATTAATGGTGAAATCATAGTTGAAGGCACCCGCCAGCAAGCCGTATATAACCCTTCAACGGGGGAAATCAGTAAACAGGTGGATCTTGCTTCTAAAGCAACCGTAGAAGACGCCATTGCGACAGCAGAAGCTGCTTTTCCAGCTTGGCGTAATACACCACCCATTAAACGTGCTCGTATCATGTTTAAGTTCAAGGCGTTATTGGAAGAGCATGCTGAGACTATCTGTAAAATGATAGGTGAAGAGCATGGCAAGATTAGCCATGACGCAGCCGGTGAATTACAGCGTGGTATAGAAAACGTTGAATACGCTTGTGGTGCACCAGAATTACTAAAGGGCGAGCACAGCAAAAATGTTGGACCTAACATTGATTCTTGGAGTGAATTCCAACCCCTAGGTGTTGTTGCGGGTATCACGCCATTTAACTTCCCTGCCATGGTGCCATTATGGATGTTCCCTATGGCGTTAGTGTGCGGTAACTGCTTTATTCTTAAGCCTTCAGAGCGTGATCCAAGTTCAACCCTATTTATTGCTCAACTATTACAAGAAGCAGGCTTGCCAGATGGTGTGATGAATGTGGTCAATGGTGATAAAGAAGCGGTTGATACTTTATTGCATGATGATCGGATTAAAGCGGTGAGTTTTGTTGGTTCTACTCCAATTGCTGAATACATTTATGCAACTGCCAATGCTAACGGTAAGCGTTGTCAGGCTTTGGGCGGGGCTAAAAACCATGCCATCGTGATGCCTGATGCTGACATGGATAATGCGGTTAACCAGCTTGTTGGCGCTGCGTTTGGTTCTTCTGGCGAGCGTTGTATGGCGCTTTCTGTTGCTGTTGCCGTGGGTGATGCCGCTGCAGATGCTTTGGTTGAGAAGATGCAAGCCGCGATGAAAGGCCTAAAAGTTGGGGCTTTCTCAGATGCCAACAATGACTTTGGTCCTGTGATCACTCAAGCACATAAAGAGAAGGTGGTGGGTTATATCAATAGTGCGCAAGAGCAAGGCGCTAAGCTAGTGGTTGATGGTCGTGACCCTCAAGTATCTGGTTATGAAAATGGCTTCTTTGTGGGTGGTACTTTAATCGACAATGTCACTCCTGACATGCAAAGTTACCAAGAAGAGATTTTTGGCCCTGTATTACAAGTTGTGCGTGTGGATAGCATGCAAGCAGCGATGGACTTAATTGATGCTCATGAATACGGCAACGGTACTTGTATCTTTACCCGTGACGGTGAAGCGGCACGTTATTTCTCAGATAACATTCAAGTAGGCATGGTTGGCATTAACGTACCACTACCTGTACCTGTTGCTTACCATAGCTTTGGTGGTTGGAAGCGTTCTTTGTTTGGCGATTTACACGCTTATGGTCCAGATGCTGTCCGTTTTTACACTAAGCGTAAAACAGTGACACAGCGTTGGCCTTCAGCAGGTATTCGAGAAGGTGTTGAGTTCTCTATGCCAACAATGAAATAGGCTTTTAGTTAAGTATTGAAGCTAATTTTGCTAATTAGCTTTATAAAGCCATGACTCTTAAAACTAGGGTTGTGGCTTTTGTTTTTATGACAAAATATTATCGACAATAAAAATTAAAATATACTAGTATCAATATGATAGGGAGATTTTGACAGACGGGCTTGAGACATAAAAGGATGTTTGTCGGATTTTTCAATGTGTTACTGGTAACTATGTTGAGTTTAAAAACATGAAAAAAAGATTACCGCCACTTAATTGGCTACGTTCATTCGAAGCATCTGCACGGCATCTAAATTTTACTCAAGCTGCCCATGAGTTAAACCTGACCCAAGCTGCCATTAGTCAGCAAGTAAAAGGGCTAGAATCTCAGCTCGGTACCAGTTTATTTAAACGCTTGCCGAGAGGGTTAGCATTAACCGATGCCGGTCTTGCTTACATGCCTGCAGTACATGAAGCGATTGGCCGTTTGGCTGCGGCAACGGACGAACTGTTTGGTAAAGGTCAAAGTCGCCAGTTAACTGTGCGAGTGAATCTCGTCTTTTTTACAACCTGGTTAGCACCAAGGTTGTCTCGTTTTTATGAACAATACCCAGATATCAAAATTCGATTTACCAGTAATATTTGGCTGGATGAAAAGAATAAAGATACCGATCTAGATATACGTTATGGTCACGGTGTATGGCCTGGGCTCAAGTCCGATCGGCTGACTTGGGACGAACTATTTCCTGTATGTAGCCCAGAATTATTAGAAGCAAGTGAAGAACCCCTTTCAATCGACCTGTTAGCAGAGAATACCCTGTTACATGTAATAGGCTATGAAGAAGGTTGGGGCTATTGGCTAAATCAAACCGGTGCTTATTATAGTGACCCAAGTGACGGCATTCAGTTTGATACTTTAATTTCTGCCTTAGAAATGGCGGTATTAGGTCAAGGTATTGCGCTAGGTAGAACCTCTCTCGTGGCTGATATGATTGCCAGTGGTAAATTGGTTGCTCCTTTTGAAGAGCGAATCGAAACGTCAGAAGCTTTCTTTCTGACGTCTTCTATTCATCAATATTTACATCCAAGTGCAGAGTTATTTAGCCAATGGATTTTGGAAGAGTCCCAGACTCAGTTTTATCCTGAGGGCTAGATGATTTAGGGGTGATAAAAACACCTCATGTTTAGCATAGGTACATGAGGTGTTATGAGATAAGCTAACGTAATTAGCTTAGTGACGCGAAGGCTTCACGAGTTAGATTTCGAGTCGCGGTTTTACCAATTACTAGGTTGTCTTCTATGCGAATACCGCCAAAAGGCTTGAGGCTTTCAATCAGCTCCAAGTCACAACCATGATCTGCAACGTCAGCGACCATTTTATTCAGTAGCATAGGGATGAAATAGAGACCTGGTTCTATGGTAATCACCATATTTTCTTCGAGTACACGTGTAAGGCGTAAGAAAGGCGCTTTTTTGCTTGGTGCTTGAATCGTCCCTGTCTCATCAATTTGATGGCCGCCTAAGTCATGCACTTGTAACCCCAGTAAATGGCCTAAACCATGGGGGAAAAAGACTTGAGGAATGCGTTTTTCTAGCTGCTCTTCCACACTTAGATGGCATAGCTGATGTTGATGTAAAATCTTTGCAATCCCTGTCACACATTCTTGGTGCAGATCATTAAAGTCTACTCCCGCAATGGCGTGCTCACACAAGCTTAGCTGTAAGCTTTCCATGCTAGCTAACATGGCTTTGAAAAGACCTGTGTCTTGGGTGAAAGTACGAGTGATATCACTGGCATAACCTGATTGGTTTGCACCCGCATCGATCAATAAGGTGTTGCTGTTTTCAACACTTTGATGAGACTTCACATCATAATGCAAGATAGCGGCATTTTGATTAAGGGCAATAATACCTGGGTAAGGTTCGTTAACTGAGCCTTGTTGACTGGCATTTAAATAGTCGTGATAAATAGCGAGTTCACTTTTACCGTCAGAGAAGGCTTTTTCAGCGGCCTTGTGGCCCGCAGCTGCGGTTAGGTTTGCCTGAAAAATAGCCTCTATCTCATAGTCTGTTTTATAGGCTTTTTGATAGTTGATCGCCGCTTCAAGCTCAGTTTGTTGCTTGAAGTCTACTTTTATATGGTCTGGTTTAGGACCAACCCAAGCGTGTTTTTTGCCAAGGTGTGCCAGAATGTCGTAATCCACTCTAGCTTCTATGGTCTCCCATAGATCGGACCAGTCACCCTCAGGCAAACTGTTATCAGAATGCCAAAAATCATCCCTTTTTGGCCAAAATAATAACGGCTTATCTTGTTTGTTTATAAGGATGTAAACATCACTGCACAAACTAAATGGTAACCATTGTTGTGCCCCTGAGAAGGGATGAAAGGTATGACTATAATCATCTTGAAAATAGTATGTTTTGTGACCACTGCTGATAATGATGGAGTCAAGGTCGAAGTTTTGCATGACTTTACGATAACGAGTGACAAGTACCTCTAGGTGTTGAGAATAAAGCTTAGGCATGGAATTTCCCTACATAACTGATTATGGCAATAGTTTTGCTATTGCCTTGAACAGACTCATTTGTCAATGAGAGGTCAATGTACCTTGTTTGATGCCACAAACGAAGGGATGGAAAATAATTCTTTTGGTCTTTATCTATTCGCGACCTCTTTTTTATTTTATTGGTAAATAAAGCTCAGTGATGAAGTGGCTTGGATCAGAGTTGTTGTGGGGCCCTGCTTGGAAAATTTCAAAGTGAGGACGGCTTTTATCCCACTTGTAATGGTGAAGGCGGCTGTGCTTTATCGCCACATGCCAAGCATAGGAAAGTTGTTCATAAGAGCCGGTAAAACGTAAAGAGAAGAAGTCACCATGATTTCTGACTAATTCTGCATGACATTCACAGATATCTAGATTTTGGATCGGTATACCAATCTTGCCGCAAAAATAATTATGCTCTGGTTCTGCTTGGTCATACTGAGCAAAAATGGCGCCATTAGGGCAGTTGTTTGGACCTAATTGAGAGTGAAGCTCACTATAGCCAATTTCCATTTGGGCGAATATTTCAGGTGTTGAGCCAGAAAAAGGGCGTGTAACCGCCTCGATTGGCGGTAAGGGTTGTATTCCTAAAAATTCGAACTTGGGTTCGTTAGAGTGGCTTAATTGGCCCGCTAATCGAGCAAGCGCTATATCATAGTCTTTATTTAATTGATGTTGTCGTTTCCCTAAAAACAGACAAAAAATGAAGGGGAGGCTGGTGTTCATAGACCAGTTTAATCGTGTTCCTGTTGATGTTTCTTCTAATTGAAACTCAATATTGGTAACAGAGGTTAAATAATGCTTTTGTTTTAGTTCGAAAATAAGAGAGTAGGGAGATACTTGAGAAATAAGGTTTAGCTTACCAGAGCCAATATAAGGTCCATGCCATTCTAGGCTAGAACCGACGTCACCGATTTTACCTTGGTATTTGAGATTTGGATCTTCATCATGATGAAGCCAAGGGCTCCATTGGGGCCAGCTTTTAACACTACGAATACGATCATAGACCTTATTAATCGGAGCATTAATCAAAATGGATCTATCTACTTGGTAATGACCTTTAAGCGTCACCAAATAGATGAGGGTAAGGGAAATAACAAAACCTATTATCCAAAGTAGTAACATGCCTGTTTCCTCTCATTGTTAAGTTAATTCTTAACCTTTGTTTGGGGACACTTGTTATCTTCTAGCTTGTTTAAAAAAGTTTAGTCTAAGACGCCTTCTTTTCGTGTTGTTGGATGTGGACAATTTGTTTCGAAGCGTTACCAAGGGTGGTTGTTACTCGTCTGTATGAGCTTTTTGTAGTGAAACAGAACAGAGTCTCCTTTAATAACGAGCTTTTAACGTTACTCTTTTTTAATGAAGAAGGCGAATGCTTAAATTCTGTCTTTGTTAAGTTTTAAGGCTGTATTGAAAAAGCATTAAAAGGCTTGTAAAAGCCCATCCATAGAATTAGATGGGTTTATTTGTCGCTTCCTAACCTAGAAGAGCAACGATAATCACGCTTAAAATTATCAGGCTACCGCCAAGCCATTCTTGTTTAGATAAGGCTTCTTTAAAACGGTATTTTGAATAATAAAGGGTGCCAATGACTTCGATTTGCCCCAAGGTTTTGACAAGTGCTGGGTTGATTAATGAAAAGGCGGTGAACCAACCAATGGAACCTAGCGCGCTTAAGCAACCCACTTGGCTGCTTAAAACCAAGGCTTTTCTAAAAGGTAAGGTGAGGCTTTTAGAGTGATACGCTTGAATTGACCATAACACAATAGATTGTAGCGCCAATACATAGGTTAAAGTGAATGCGGCGCGGGTAAACACTGGACCTTCTAATTCGCTGCTTGCATAACCTGCGCTTACGGAAGTAAGGGCGAAACAAAAGCCGGAAGCAAGCCCTAATAAACTGGCTTTATCCATAAGACGTAATTTTTTATGGGAATGTTTAAAGCTTAAAACGCCGATACCTAGTACCCCAATGGCAATCGCTAGCCATGCTCCCCAAGATAAAATATCACCCAAAAGGCCTGCTGCTAACAAAGCGGCTATTAGGGCTTCTGTTTTTGCAAACAAGGTACCACTGGTAAAGCTTGCTTGTTTAAATAAATAAAGCATCAAGTAGGTTGCTAGAATTTGAGCAAGGGCGCCTATTCCTGCAATAAGGTAAAAAGCACTAGTTGGCTCAAGGGTTAGAGGGCCAATGACGAAATAACAAACAAGACCATATAAAATGACAAAGGGTAAACCAAACAAAGAGCGAGCCAAGGTCGCATGTAAAGTACCTTCTTGTTTTGATAAGGTGTTTTGGTAAGCAGTTCGCATGGACTGAAACCAGGCAGCAAGTAGGGTAAAGCCTATCCACATTTTGTTTTTCCTTTATATCGAATCAAGCTTGAGGCTTGAATTGAAATTGGGGCCCATGCTCCAATAGGTCTTGTTAGGGAGCTAACTTAATGAGATTGGATATAAAAGTAAAAGGAATAAATAGAATAGATCGGATTCCTCAAGGGAATGTGAAAATCAACTTAACCTAGATAGTAAGACATGAATCAGACAATAAAAGACGTCAGTGTTTGGAACCTTTATATCCGTTTAAGTCATTGGCTTATGGTGCTACTTTTTTCAGGCTTAATTATTACGGGTAAGGCGGAAGAAGATTATATGCAATGGCACTTTTATATGGGCTATTTGCTATCGGCCTTACTCATTGCTCGGGTTTTATATGGTTTTTGGGGAATAAGTGTTGCTCAATTTAAGCACTTCATAAAAGGGCCTGTTGGCTTATTCCAATATGCAAAACAACTTATTTCTGGAAGAAAACCTATTTATCTTGGACATAACCCTTTAGGTGGGGTGATGGTAATAGTCTTGCTGATATTGCTCTTAGCTCAAGTTATGACTGGCTTGGTTAGCTCTGATGATGTGTTTTGGTTTGGCCCTTTGTATGAATGGGTAAGTGATGACTTACAAACTAATATGGCATGGTGGCATAAGCTTTCCCCGGATATCTTATTAGGCTTAATTAGTTGTCATATCCTGGCTGTGATGGTGCATGAATTTGCTTTGAAAGAGCGTTTACTAAAAGCCATGGTGACAGGCAAGAAACAGAGCTCGGTAGGTAAGATAGAAGATGCCTATTTATTTAAGTCTGACTCAAGTGGGTCAGCTCCTAAACAAGGGGTTCGTTTTCTGCTTATTTTAAGTGTGAGCTTCATCTGGTTGTTATGGCTATGGCAGTTACCCATTTAGCTAAATCTAGAATACATATTAAGGAAAATAACAGGCCGATTAATATAATTGAATCGACCTGTTATTTTCGCTTTGAAGCGTTAAGCGGCATCAATTAAGGTATCAATGTCTTCATCTTGATCCATGTCTAATGCTAAATCATTCACCTGCTCATCATCTTTTTCAATCACAAGGTCTTCAAGGTCTTGATGATTATTAGATGCCTCTAATGACATTTGTTGATCTTGAGTGCTTGATGATTTTGCGGTCGGTTTACTTTTACGCTTACTGCCCAGGGCTTGTAACAACGTCTCTTTATTTTGAGCAAGGTACATAGACAGTGCATCGACTTGTGTTTCATCTGTTAGTAAGTGACTGCTGGATAAAAGTTGAGAGATATCATCTGCAGTATCTAACAGTTTATCGTAAGCGTCAGCTTCGGCTTTGGATGCAAAAGTCATTTTTTCTATTCCATCACGTTCTACAACATATTTAATAATTACAGGCATGATTCACCTCAGAGAAAATAATACTGTATAAATATACAGTATCATTTTTTGTTTTGTCTAGCTGAAATTGAAAATAAAGCCTGTTGCTTATGATATTCCGATAAAAGAGAGTCTCTTAACCGTAGCTTCCCTAGAGAAAAGTAACGATAATAGTGCAACAGAATATGATTGAGGAAAAACAATGTCTATCAAGGACAATACAGTAGTGCAATTTCACTACACACTACGTGAAGGCGATGCACTAATTGAAACATCTGCAGGTAATGATCCGTTAGCTTACCTACATGGGCACAGCAACATCATTCCTGGTTTACAGGCTGCAATGGAAGGTAAAGCTGCTGGTGATGAGTTTGAAGTAACAGTGGCTGCGGCTGATGCTTATGGCGAGCGTAAAGAAGATCACCAACAGCAGGTGCCAATCAAGCACCTTCAGGGTGCTAAGCGTTGGAAAGCAGGTATGACTGCGGTTGTTCAAACAGATAAGGGCCAACGCCAAGTGACTGTGGTGAAGGCTGGTCTTAAGCATGCGACTGTTGATTTAAACCACCCATTAGCGGGTAAAGACCTGACTTTCGCGGTTGAAATTGTTGATGTACGTGATGCAACTGAAGATGAAATCGCTCATGGTCATGCCCATGGTGTGGGTGGTCATCACCATTAAGTTGCGTGTGCTTCTTAATGACTAAATTAAGCCTCTTATTTGAGGCTTTTTTTATGTCAGTCGAGACTCAATTCAATGATGGTGGGGGATGTGGATAAAGTGTCTACTTACTCACAGTTAACTAATCAGGTGGTTTTTATGACTCATGATGAAAGTGCTAAATGTTTTCAAATAGAGCAAGATGGTGAAATCGCTTATCTTAAATATGAAATTTACTTAGATTCTGAAAATGCTGAGCAGGTTATTGATTTTAAAAGCACTTTTGTACCTCAAGCGTTAAGAGGTAAAGGTATTGCTGAACAAATGGTCAGAACTGGGCTTGCATGGGCTAAACAAGAAAACTTTAAAATTGTAGCGAGCTGTTGGTATGTGGAGAAGTTTTTAAAAATGCCCAAGAAACGAGTTTAATGAAAGGAGGGAATGTTAAGCCGCAACAAGGGTAATAACAAAGGCATCAAACCCTTTAATTTCGATAAAGAAATCCACCTTTTTATCCCCACGAACTTCATAAAACTCACTAATACGAGGAAAGGGTTTATTTATCAAATTAGACTTTTTAAACAAGATAGATTCGTTTGTATCTACTGACTTTATGTGGCTTTCTAATAGTTTAAAGAAATGATTACACATATTTGCCCTATCTTGCGACGTATTCATTGCGCCCGGGTGAAGGCTAGAAAAGGCTTTACTAACTTGTTTTATAGCAGGTTGTTTTAGAATGCAAATAGCGTTAATTTGTTCCTTTTCTTTTTCTGTCATCATGCCTAATAGATAAGGGTAATGATGCTCCTCATACTTTTCGTAAGGTTTAATTTTGACCTTCACGTCTCTAAAAAATGCTTCCGCTAGGGCATCTTCAAGTGTGGACTCATTAGGAAAGGCTAAATTGTTTTTTTGTTCTTCTGGTTCAACTTTAACTGGTTTAGCTATTTGGGCTTTTTTGCTGTCTTTGAAAGGCTGATAGGACTTTGCATGCTGAATAATTTCAGCATCCTGAAAGGGTTTATTAACGATAAATTTGACGCCAGACTTTTTAGCTAGATTAAGTCTATTAGAGTCAGTCTCTGTCGTGATGAGGCCTACATTGAGCTTAAACATCTGCTTGTTAACTTCAGATAGAAACTCTAGTCCTGACATTTTAGGCATGTGAAGGTCTGATAAAACTAAATCAGGTAGCCAAGTTTCTAAAATTTTTAGGGCTTGGATCCCAGAGCTTGCAAGCTTAGTTTCTAAATTGTTCAGCTGGCCTTTTTCGAGTGCTCTTTTGATAATAAGTTGTACAGCATGACTATCGTCAATGATTAAAACTTTCAATATAGTTACCTAAGCCATTTATAAAGTGAATTGGCATATATTTTCAGAATGCAGAATTTATTTGCTTCTTACTCCTTATATTAAGCATAATACATATGAGAATTGTACTCTTTACGCTTGAATGATTGTACTTTATCATTTCATTGAGTGTAGGTGTTCACTTACAAAAAGTATTGTGTTATCAATTTGTCACTGTTTGTAACCCATTTTAATAACAATAAGGAGGGGATTATGACAAACACATTATTAATTCTTATCCTTGAAGCCGCTGTCATGATTACCAGTGGCTTAGTGCTTTATTGTCTGTATGTTATCAATGGGCTTAGGGCAACCAATAAAATACTTGATGTAAATATTGAAGACCATGGTAAAGAAATCGAATACCTTCAAGACTCAGTTGACCTTGGTAATAAAAGCAGTGATAACTTAGCGGCTATTGAAGAGTCTTTTGCTAAATACCGTGGGCAAACTAAGGTCATGATGCAAAAAATGAAGCATCAGGATCAAGAAATTAATCGTTTGCAAGAAAAGCTGAAAAAGGTGAATTCACAAAACGCTATCATCCTTAAGCAGCTACAATCAGTGATAAAACAATCACCGGAATTGGCAAAAAGTATCAAGACGCCATTAAATGATGTTTCAAAGCAGCATGCACAGGAACAGAAAATGGTTTCTGAGTTGAAAAATCATAAGGTACGTTTGGAAGCAAAAGCCAAAGTATTAGAGCAAAGACTAAAGCAAACTATTGTTGAAAAAGACTTTATTGAACAAAGGTATGTGGAATTTGCTGAGGCAGATGATTTAAATCAAACTGAAAATTTAGGGCCGATAGATAACAAGATCACATATCAAGGTCGCAGTAATACCACAGTACAATAATGTTCCTTAGTCAAACTTGAACTGAGCTGGTGGCTTTTTCTTAGGCGCTTTAGGCTTTTCTCTGAGTGGTTCAACGAGAGACTCAAGGCCGTTAACTTTTACTTCTAATGCAAGCTCCAGCCAATCACCTAATTTACCTTCTGGCCATCCCTTATTTTTCAGCCAAATCAGATATTCTTCTGGCACATCAATAATTAGCTTACCTTGATACTTACCAAAAGGCATGGTTTCGCGTGCGATACGTATCAAATCTGTTTCTGCAATCATTGTTAAGGCTACCTTTTGCTACTCTGCTTGGTTTGATGCGACAGGATTCTATCAGATGAAGTAAAGCGACATCCATTATTCTTGTCGATTGGTTTTCATTTTAGTCATTGCTGTTGGGCTGTGGAATAAACCAGCTAATGACTATTATGTGAATAAGGGTGATTACTAAGCTTGTTAGTCAGGTATAACCACGTCTGACTCATTTCGAAATGACGCTATCAAATGATCACACAGTAATTTTAATTTAGGAGATTGCTGTCGGGCTTTAGGGTAAACCAGCCATACACCTTCTGTTAAAGAGCGGGTGTTGATGTTTGTTAATTTGATGTGATGGCGCCGTATTCACTTCGAAAAGAATCAATCAAATGATCACACAGCAATTTTAATTTAGGAGATTGCTGTCGGGCTTTGGGGTAAACCAGCCAAACACCTTCTGTTAAAGAGCGGGTGTTGATGTTTGTTAATTTGATGTGATGACGATGTCTTCACTTCGAAAAGAATCAATCAAATGATCACACAGTAACTTTAATTTAGGAGATTGCTGTTGGGCTTTAGGGTAAACCAGCCAAACGCCTTCTGTTAAAGAGCGAGTATTGATGTTTGTTAATCTGATGTGATGACGCCGTGTTCACTTCGAAAAGAATCTATCAAATGATCACACAGTAACTTTAATTTAGGAGATTGCTGTCGGGCTTTAGGGTAAACCAGCTATACGCCTTCTGTTAAAGAGCGGGTGTTGATGTTTGTTAATTTGATGTGATAACGCCGTGTTCACTTCGAAAAGAATCAATTAAATGATCACACAGCAATTTTAATTTAGGAGATTGCTGTCGGGCTTTAGGGTAGACCAGCCATACGCCTTCTGTTAAAGAGCGGGTATTGATGTTTGTTAATTTGATGTGATGACGCTGTGTTCACTTCGAAAAGAACCAATCAAATGATCACACAGCAATTTTAATTTAGGAGATTGCTGTCGGGCTTTAGGGTAAACCAGCCAAACACCAGTATAAGGGTATTGGTACTGACTCAATATGGGAATGAGTTCACCGCTAGCAATATAAGGGGCGACATAATAGTCAGGTAATTGCGCTATTCCCAAGCCTTTGAGGGTGGCATCTAATAGCGCTGGCCCTGAGTTACTGCGCCAATTACCATGTATTTTCACTTCTCTTTTTTGCTTATCTTGCATAAAAGTCCAAACATCTTTGGAACCTTGTAAACATTTATGTTTACTGAGTTCAGATAAGGTGTGAGGCATACCAAAACGAGCAATATAATGGGCGGAAGCACAGACATATTCGACCCTATCACAAAGGCGTCTGGCTAATAGGCTAGAACTTTTAAGAGTGCCTAAACGGATTGCTAGATCATAGCCTTCGTCAATCAGGTCAACTTCTCGATTGGTTAGGTGTAAGTCTAACTGGATTTTTGGGTGATTGATTAAGAAGTCATTTACCCTTGGGGCAATAAAACGTTCGCCAAAGGTAGTGGCACAGCTAATACGCAAATGTCCGACAGGTGATTGGTTAAGGCTGGTAACCATCTCTTCAGCACTATCGATTGAGTCAAGTAATTGGCTGCATTGCTGATAATAAAGAGAGCCGGCTTCACTTAAGCGAATACTTCTCGTGGTGCGAAATAATAATGTGGCATCAAGACGTTTCTCTAACTGAGAGACTAGACGGCTGATATGAGAAGCTGAGACATGCAGTTTTTCGGCTGCCGCTGAAAAACTGCCCTGGCGTACGACTTCGACAAAGGCTTCTATTCCATCCCAGTGCTTCATAAATTGATCTCTTTGATTATTGCTGTATAGCAATAATAACTTACTTCTTGTTCCATTATCTTATTAATTAATTCGGTCTACACTCTCTATTAAGAAATGATGGAACAGCTTATTCATGCTTGTTTTGTTATTGATCCTATTTAACTAAAAAACGTTTTGGAGTTTACATGAAGTCTCGCGCAGCAATTGCATGGCAAGCAGGCCAACCACTTGTTATTGATGAAGTTGACGTTCAAGGGCCTAAAGCCGGTGAAGTACTGGTTCGTATGGTTGCGACAGGTGTTTGCCATACGGATGCGTTCACTTTATCGGGTGCTGACCCAGAAGGTATCTTCCCGAGCATTCTGGGTCATGAGGGTGCAGGTGTGGTAGAAGAAGTGGGTGCAGGTGTCACTACGTTAAAGCCCGGTGACCATGTTATTCCTCTTTATACTGCTGAGTGTGGAAAGTGTAAGTTCTGCTTGTCTGGCAAAACGAACTTATGTCAGGCTGTACGTGCCACCCAGGGTCAAGGTCTCATGCCTGATGGTACCAGTCGTTTTAGCATAGGTGGCAAAACCCTTTACCATTATATGGGAACATCTACCTTCTCTGAATACAGTGTTGTACCAGAAATTTCTTTGGCGAAAATTCATGTGGATGCACCGCTAGAAAAAGTGTGCTTGTTAGGTTGCGGTATCACAACAGGTATAGGTGCAGTGTTAAACACTGCAAAAGTAGAGCCGGGCTCAACGGTTGCTGTATTTGGTCTTGGTGGTATTGGTTTATCTGTTATCCAAGGTGCACGTATGGCGAATGCGGCTCGTATCATAGCGATTGATACAAATGAGTCAAAATTTGAAATGGCCAAGCAATTTGGCGCCACAGATTTTGTGAATCCAAAAGACTTCTCTGATCCGATTCAGCAAGTCATTGTTGATATGACTGACGGTGGTGTGGATTACTCATTTGAGTGTATCGGTAATGTTCAAGTTATGCGCCAGGCGCTAGAGTGCTGCCATAAAGGTTGGGGTGAATCGATTGTTATCGGTGTTGCCGGTGCCGGTGAAGAAATTGCGACGCGTCCTTTTCAGTTAGTAACAGGGCGAGTCTGGAAAGGGTCTGCTTTTGGTGGGGTAAAAGGACGTAGCCAATTACCAGGTTATGTTGAGCAATATATGAAAGGTGAAATAGAAATTGACCCATTCATTACCCATACTATGGGGCTGGAAGATATTAACCATGCCTTTGATCTAATGCATGAAGGTAAGAGTATCCGATCTGTTATTTTATTTGATAAATAGCATTTAAGCTCCGTTTTGGTAACGGGGCTTTATTGTATGCAGATTGGTTTTGCTAAAAGGAAAATACCATGACTCAACCAGAATTACTCTCTAGTACAAAGTCATATGGCGGATGGATTAAACGCTATCGCCATCAAAGTGAAGCAGTAAAAGGTGAAATGATTTTTGCCATTTATCTCCCACCTCAGGCAGAAAAGAGCAAGGTGCCAGTACTTTATTGGTTATCTGGCCTTACCTGTAATGATGAAAACTTCATGCAAAAATCGGGTGCTCAGCGTCTTGCTGCTCAATTGGGTATCGCGATCGTATGCCCTGATACTAGCCCAAGAGGCAGTGATTACCCTGGCGAGCATGAAAGTTACGATTTTGGGAGTGCGGCGGGTTTCTATCTCAATGCAACTCAAGCGCCTTATGATCAGACGTACCATATGTATGATTATGTGGTTAGTGAACTGCCAGAAGTGATTCAGGCTAACTTTCCGGTAACGGATAAAAAGTCTATCAGTGGTCATTCTATGGGGGGCCATGGTGCGCTAATTTGTGCCTTGAAAAATCCAGGTGCTTATCAATCTGTCTCTGCATTTGCGCCTATTAGTAACCCAACCCAATGCCCTTGGGGTAAAAAAGCGTTTGCAGGTTATTTGGGGCATGATGAAAAATCTTGGGAAGAGTGGGATGCTTGCCTACTCATTAGTCAGGCTAAAGAGAGATTACCTATCTTGGTTGACCAAGGTGATGCCGATGACTTTCTTGCTGAGCAATTAAAACCAGATGCTTTAGAGTTAGCGTGTGATGTCAATAATCATCCACTGACGATGCGCCATCAAGTTGGCTATGACCATAGTTATTTTTTCATTGCGAGCTTTATTGATGACCACCTTGAGTATCATGCTAAAGCGTTAGGCTAGTTTAAATAACTACTGACCTAAAGGCCCTATCAGATTCTGATGGGGCTTTTTTGTTTTGGCATTTAAAGGCGCTATTCGGGTAAGCTATTGCCAAATTTACTAATAAGGCTTGTTATGCAGTCATCAATTTTAATTACGGGTTGTTCAACTGGCATAGGTTTGTGCGCTGCTAAAACCTTGCAAGCGAGAGGTTGGTTAGTCATTGCCTCATGTCGACAGAAAAAGGATGTCGAAGCGCTTGAGTCACAAGGGTTAAAGCATGTGATTGAATTAGATCTTAATGATGAGATTTCAATTGAATCGGGTTTTAATCAAGCATTAGAGATAGCAAATGGAAAGCTAGATGCGCTGTTTAATAATGGCGCTTATGGACAGCCTGGTGCAGTGGAAGATTTAACCACTAAAGCGTTGCGCTTACAGTTTGAAAGCAATGTATTTGGCACGCATGCTTTAACTCGATTAGCTGTTAAGCAGATGTTACAGCAAGGTAATGGGCGGATTGTGCAAAATAGTTCGGTTCTAGGCTTAGTGGCAATGCCATTTAGAGGCGCTTATAACGCATCTAAATTTGCCTTAGAAGGGTTAACAGATACCTTAAGGCTTGAGCTTAAAGGGAGTTCTGTAACGGTTTCTCTGATTGAACCTGGTCCAATAGAATCAAGGTTTCGAGCGAATGCTTTAGTTGCATTGAAGAAGCATGTTGATATTAAAGCGAGTCGACATCAGCAAGGTTATGATGCGGCTATTGAGCGTTTAAGTGCATCAGAGTCTAATACTCGTTTTACGCTTCCTGCTGATGCTGTGGTGAAAAAGCTGATTCATGCGTTGGAGGCTAAGCGGCCCAAGCTCAGATATTATGTGACCTTTCCAACCTATCTAATGGCATTTTTAAAGCGAATTTTACCTTTTTCTTGGTTAGATCCCCTGCTTATTAAAGGAGGGAATTAAGCTCAATTATGAATAAGTACAGCTGGCCTTGATGGCCAAGTGAAGAGAATAGAAGTGCCTCTTTCATTGCTTAATATAATGGTGAGTTTGCCTTCATAAAGTTTAGTGATTTTTTTCACCATACTAAGGCCTATCCCTATATTTAAAAGTGACGGGCTGTCATTTAAGGATTCGGTAGTTTGAAACTCAGCTTGGAGTTGCTCTGAAATCCCAGGTCCATTGTCTGATATTTTGAAGTGGTAATATCCATCTTGTTCTTCCACTTCAATATTTACTTGTGCCTTGTTGGTGGGGTTGTGCTTAAGGGCGTTTTCTATTAAATGACGAATAACTTGCTCAAAAGGTGTTTTATAAGTGGTGAATATAGGAAAAATACCCTTTAATATTAATAGGTTATCCTGATCGTGCTTAGCAGCTGAAAAAATAGATTGGCATAATTTTTTACTGTCTACCGAGGCCAGTTCATGGCCTTTTTGTCCGACTTTGGAATAGCTTAGCATGCGGTCTAAAATGGACTCCATGCTATTCACTCTACTGTTGAGTAGTTGAATTTTTTCCCCGACTTCAGGCCGTAATTTATTGCCTAATTCATGGCCCAGCCACTGGCTTAATAAGCTAATTCCTCTTAATGGAGACTTAAGGTCATGCGAGGCAATATAGGTAATATTGTCTAATTCCTTGTTTGATTGTTCCAAGTCTTTGATATTTTGAGTGAGCTGCCCATTAAGGTGTCTTAGCTCATGTTTTTGAATGCTTGCGGATTCAATTAACTCACTTAACGTATTATCAAGCTCAGCATACTCTTTGATCATGCTATTTTGATTAACCATAACGTCATTTTTGTCTATCGCTAAACGCGCTGCCGCAATGATACGCATGAGGGGTCTTATGGCAATCGCAATAATGATTAATGATGCAACAATGGCAAAGGCAAAGAGAGCCAAGAGTAACAAGCTGGCTTGATAAGTATATTCAGTATTAAGGGTATCAAAAGAAGCGCTAGATCTTAGGGTGATAAATTCAAGTTCTGTTTCAATGTTGCCAATGACGACTTGATAACGGCCAACAAAGTGATCATCGAATTTGCTTATTTCAGCTTGAGTCTGACTAAGGTTTTGCTTCTTCACTGGGGAGGGCGGTAATAGAGCATTCACCTGGTCACGAATGATTAAACTACCCTTGGTGCTTTCTGCCAAAATTTTGTTGTCGTATCTCAGGGCTACACTGTCTATGTCTACATAATTTCTGGCTTGATTGAGCATAGCTATGCGGCCACTTAGTACAACCCCCCCAGCAAGGTAACCTAAAATTTTGCCATTTGTCGGTGAGATGAGTGCTTCTTTTTTAAATAATACGATCTGATTCTTACTGGCCATATTCATTGAAACAAGTTGCCAATGATAAACATCTGCCGGTGTTTGACTTAATTTTTGAAGACTTTGTTCATCACTGAAGAAAGGAGAGCTGGCATCATATACTAACTCATTAGTTGGGCTAATAATGAAAAGTAACTCCATCTCTAGATTAGGGTCAGAATTATAAATTTTGTTGAGGCTCTGCATGACGGCAAGGTGTGATTTGTCTTCCAGTGATTTTAATAATTGGAAGTTAGCTGCAGAACTTTGCAGGAGAAGTTGATTACGATGTAAAACATTGTCAAAGAAGAGTTGAAGGCTAGTATGCGTCTGTCGCGTAAAACTGGACACTTCTTGTTCAATAATATCATCGGTAATACGAGCAACAGAATGAACTTGGATCGCCGCCGACGCCATAAAGAGGAGTAACATTATGCTTGCGATGGCGACAAATAATGGCACCTTATAAAGGGGACGAGCCTTGTTCATAGGATTCCTTTTCTTTTGCTCTATTTATCAGTCATGCCGGAATATCGAAAAGCGTGTTGTTTAAGTCTTAGAAGCTTAGCAGGACTTAAGTCTTTTGTAACAAGCTCATAATCACCACTATAGATCACA
Organism: Marinomonas sp. MED121; assembly: GCF_000153025.1. Lineage (GTDB taxonomy): Bacteria > Pseudomonadota > Gammaproteobacteria > Pseudomonadales > Marinomonadaceae > Marinomonas. The sequence goes on along the minus strand of NZ_CH672431.1, from coordinate 39,430 downwards.
GGAACCTGTGTTTTGTTGCCGGTTAAATCAAGCTTAATCGCTTCAGCCATCGCAACCCCGTTATCATTGTTCATGCGCATGACGGTAACATCTAGCTTGCCTTGGGCTATCGCGTCCAATTCAGCACTGCCGCCGCCCCAACCGTTTACTAGGACTTTATTTTGCCGTTTTTGTTCGGCAATTGCGTCGCTGACACCTAATGCTATATCGGTAGAGCTGGCGTAAATAAAACCTAAATGACGATTTTCATTTAACATATTGATTGCATTTTGATAGGCGTTTTGACGAGTCGAATTTGTGTAATAACTGGAGACTAAATTAAGCTCTGAGTGTGCGTTTGTGTATTCGATAAAGCTATCTCCTCTCACTTGGCTAATATAACCTTTTGGAAAGTGTAGTAGTCCATAGCGCTTGTGGCGGATCTCTTGCTTAATATACCAGTCCGCTATGAGCTGTGTTCCTTTAACGTGATCAAAACCAACATACATAAAAGGTTGTAGATTGCCCCAGGCTTTAATAGGGGTAGTGATGTTTTGTAAAATAACTTTGGTTTTCTGATTAGAGATAAGGCGCTCGATAATTGCTTTATGCTGCTTTTTATAGAGTGTTAGGATCAGATAATCCGCCTCAGAATTGACCGCTGTTAGAATCTCTTTAGCTTGATCTCTAAGTGACTCATTATGGGTGGATTGAGTTAAAAATGACTCAATTTCGTAGGGGATATTGAGTTCTTTTAGTCTTGCTTCAAATGATTTAATACTTCTTACCCAATAGTCTGAAATTTGGTTGGCAGGGTAAACCACTGCAATCTTGACTGGCTTAAGGGGTGGTATGTGTAAAGGCGTGGCGGGTTGGCGCACGATATCAGCAAAAGCTTGGCTGATGCCTTCTTGCTCAGGATGTTGTGCTAAAAACTCATCAACAAGCCAGAACTCGTGTTCACTTGCAATGCTCTGCTGGCCTAGCAAAATAAAACTGCTAAGCAAAAAGTATTTAAAAAAGTGCATGATAGGCTCCCATAACAATAATACGCCTACTTCTATTTTAGTCTTTGGCTGCTTTTGGATGAAATTGAAATTCACAATGTAAAACAAATAGATAGGATTTATTAAAATCGGCGTGACTGGAAAAGTGTGTGGAGAATTATATTATTGTTAATGTTCAGATTTTCAATCTTTCAGATAATTTTCAGTTAGCCAAAGTCGAATTTCAGTTAAGTATTCTTGTCGAGCTTTCATCGGAGATAATAATAAATCATGGTAACCATTATCTATGATAGCGATGTCGAGTTGGGTGAACATTTGTTTTGTTTTTACAGTCATATTGTCAACATCGAGTACAGCATCACCTTTTTGTATTTGAGCGAGAGTTTTCTCTCTATAGGTGCTTAATGAAGAGCGACAAAGTAAGGTGGGAATTGAATTACTGCTTTCTAATCCTTTTTTCTGCTCCTTCATAATCTGTTGAAGCCAGTTAAAGGATAATGGTGAACCTTGGCTAGGCTTCCAATCTAATCGGTACTCCCACTCTCCCGCTAGGCTTTTATGAATGCTTTGGGCATACAGGCTTGCTTGCTTGCTTGCTAAACTAAATGGCGATAATGCCTTGCTGATTAAACGGTATAAGGGGAGACGCCAGCCCTCTTCATTTAATGGCATGGGCAAGCTGAAAAATGGGCTATTAAGTATAAGGCCTATTATGTCGATTGAATCTGATCTTGATGAATATTCGTTTGATAGATAACGGCTAACAATCAGTCCACCAGTGGAATGACCAAGAATAATACAACGCTTTACGCCTTTTATTGCCATTGTATTAAGGCAGGCATCTAGGTCGTGATAATAGTTCGAAAACTGGTTTCTATTGTGGTCGGCTTGGAAAGGACGGATAGATCTGCCATAACCATGCAGATCCACTGCATAAAAGTCACAACCAAGCCCTGCGAAAAAATCAGCTAGCCCTGCTTGATAGAAGTAATCCGTATAACCGTGAACATAAAGTAGGGCAATCCCAGTAGGCTCTATATCTGTTGAAGCCTGATAATGGATCAAGGTACAAATTTGCTGCTCAGCTGGCTTCAGGGTAATGGCCTTAAAGTCTGAGCCCAAAATATCATCTTCTTCACTGACAATGAGATTGGCTTGTCTTAGATCTACATCCATAAATTGCTCACTTATAGACAGAATATGTTTTGTACCTTATTTGATGGTTAGCTAAAAATGCGATCACCCTGTTGGTCTATCATCATTTTGGCTTTACGAAGAGTAATGCTAATGCATTCGTCACGATTTGGAATTAAGTCGGAACGAATGAAGTTGTGTGTTTTTACTTCTTCTTCACTGATTTGCTTACTAATAGTTGCTGCTACTCTAAATTGGCCACCTTCAGACATAGGGGCTGGAATGATATTAAAACCATTATATTCAACTGCTTCTTCTGCTTTTGCTTCGCTTTCGCCCGATGCGCTAAATAAACTTTTGATGCCAGAAAGTATGCCCATGAGTCTCTCTTATTGATAAGGTAAATAATGATAATTTAAGCCTAACATATTTTATTGTCATACAAGGAGTTTCCAAGCGGCAATAAGAAGTCAGTAGAATAAATTTCGCTTAATAAAAAACCCAACCTGCAAAGCAGATTGGGTTTTTTAATTCAGATCGAAAAATTAAGCGTTTTCAGCAATCACAGCAGCAATGGCTTTTTCGAAGCGCTCTAGACCAGCTTGAATATCACCTTCAGGGATAATAAGAGATGGCGCAAAACGCACAACATTAGGACCAGCAACAAGAATAAATAAACCTTCTTTCGCTGCGGCTTTGATGAATAGCGCGGCTTTACCTGCAAAGGCATCCACTACTTCAGCACCAATCAATAGACCCATGCCACGAACTTCTTTAAAGATGTTGTGTTTTTCATTGATAGCATTAAGCCCTTCAACAAAAATCTGACGACGCTTAGCAACACCTTCAAGCACTTCTGGAGTGTCTATGATATCGATAACCGCTTCTGCAATTGCGCAAGCCATAGGGTTACCACCATAAGTACTACCGTGAGTACCAAAAGCTAAACTTTTAGCCGCTTTTTCAGTGGCTAACATAGCGCCAACAGGGAAACCGTTACCTAGTGCTTTTGCTGATGTTAAAACGTCTGGTTTAACACCTAGTTGCTCGTATGCGAAGAAAGTACCGGTACGACCAACGCCTGATTGAACTTCATCAAATACAAGTAGTGCATTGTGCTCATCACATAGTTCACGTACTTGTTTTGCGAATTCAACGTCAGCTGGGATGATACCGCCTTCGCCTTGAATAGGTTCCATTACAACCGCACAAGTGCGATCAGAGATAAGCGCTTTTAGCTGTTCAATGTTGTTGTAATCACAGTGGCTAATGCCACCTGGTGTTGGTTCGAAGCCTTCTTTATATTTCGCTTGGCCACCAACAGAAACGGTGAAAAGTGTACGGCCGTGAAAAGACTTATTAAAAGCAATGATTTCATGCTTTTGTGGACCATAGTGATCAAAAGCATAACGGCGTACTAGTTTGAAAGCCGCTTCATTTGCTTCACCACCACTGTTACAGAAGAAAACTTTATCTGCGAATGTTTTTTCAGTCAGTTTTTTTGCTAAACGTAGTGCTGGTTCGTTAGTCATTACGTTAGCTAGGTGCCAAATTTGACCCGCTTGTTGACGCATAACATCAACCAGTTTCGGATGTGAATGGCCCAAAGCTGTTACTGCAATGCCGCCTGCAAAATCAATGTATTCATTGTTTTCGGTGTCCCATACTCGAGAGCCCTCACCACGCACAGGGATCACAGCGGAAGGTGCATAGTTTGGTACCATTACTTCGTCAAATGTTGCTCTCGTTACTTGTTCAGTCACTATATTTACCTCGTAAAATTGGCCACCGGAAGTCCGGTGGCCTAGTCAGTTTTAGATTAAGTTTCTTAACTCCCGGATTGCCACTGATACCATTGCAAGTGTCAGTTCAGTTTCCGCTTTAATTTCATTGAAAGTAACCTGATAGTGTTTGATATTATCACCGTTAAGCTCATGCCAATGATCTAGGCGAGCGCTGAGGCCATTAATATCAGTACTAGACTGGATAACTTCTTGAGTTAGGGTTCTTAAGCTATTATCGATTTCATCACCTAAACCTGATTTAGCTTTGCGTTGCCATACGTCGTCAGTCTTCAAGTTATGAACACTGTTTCGTAGCCAATGCAGGTCTAAATTCATTTCTAGGGCAAAATAGGTTTGTGCTACATCAAGCACTTCTTTGTTGGTATTAGAAGCAACACGAATGATGTCTAAACCATAGAAGTGGTATTGCAAGCCAGCGACTTGTTCTGCAAGTGCTGTAGGAATACCTTGTTTGGTTAAATCATTAACCAGGCTTTGCAAATGATCCTGGCTGGTTTGAGTCAGAATTGAATCAATTTGCTTACGGATCACTTCAACACCAGGGCGATAAGTATCTGTCAATTTCTGAATAGATAGCTCTTCGCGAGTGTTTCTCAATAGCCATAACGTCGCTTTTTCAAGTAAGGCTTGAATGCTGATTAATAATTTAGACTGCAAAGCATTATCTACTTTAAAGTCTAATTCGTTAACGGCATCCCATAGGGCTGGGATGGAGAAGATTTTCTCTGCAGCCATATAAGCACGTACAAGGTTTAACGCGGAAGCACTGGTTTCTTCTTGCACATAAGTGCTGAATGTTGGGCCCATGCGGTTACCCACATTGTTAGTCACATGACCCGCTACAATTTCTTGTGCCAGTGGGTGACTTGCCATGTGCTCGCCAAAGCGTTCTGTCAGAGGTTTCGGGAAATAGGCATGAATTTCTTTTACCAAATCCGCATCTTTACCAATGCCATCTTCTACCAATTGTTCAGATAGTTTGATCTTAGAGTAAGCCAGCAATACTGAAATTTCTGGACGAGTTAAGCCGTTACCTTGGTTCATGCGTTTCTTGATTTTAGAAACACTTGGTAAGAACTCAATTTCTCTGTTTAGACGACCTTCACGTACCAATGACATCATTAGGCGCTGGTGGTCTGCGACTCTTTCTGATGCTTGAGAATTAGCCAGCGAAAGCACATGACTTTGACCTTGGTTATGGTGCAATACAAGTGCGCCCACTTCATCTGTCATTTCGGCCAGTAGCTTATTACGTTGCTTCTCTGTCATATCGCCATCTTCGACAATACGGTTAAGCAAGATCTTAATGTTTACTTCGTGGTCAGAGCTATCAACCCCGGCTGAGTTATCGATAGCGTCAGTGCTCATTAGACCACCGCTTTGTGCAAATTCGATACGACCAAGTTGAGTCAGGCCTAAGTTACCGCCTTCACCTACAACACGACAGCGTAGCTCGTTACCGTTTACACGTAAGGCGTTGTTACCACTATCACCGACTTCAGCGTGGGTCTCATTCTCAGACTTAACATAAGTACCGATACCACCGTTCCAAAGTAGATCTACTTTAGATTTCAGAATGGCTGAGATTAGATCCATTGGTGCCATCGCCTTAACATTGCCTTCAATGCTTAGGGCTTTACGAATATCTGCATTTAGCGGAATAGATTTCGCTGAACGGTTGAAGATACCACCGCCTTTAGAAATTAATTCCTTGTTGTAATCTTCCCAAGAAGAGCGAGGCAGATTAAACATGCGCTGACGCTCTACGAAAGACGTCGCAGAATCTGGCGTTGGGTCAATGAAGATATGCATGTGGTTAAAGGCTGCTACAAGGCGAATATGCTTAGAGAGCAACATACCATTACCAAATACGTCACCGGCCATGTCGCCGATACCCACCACAGTGAAGTCTGTGTTTTGGCAATCTAGGCCAGTTTCTTGGAACTGACGTTTAACTGATTCCCAAGCGCCACGTGCAGTAATACCCATTTTCTTATGGTCGTAACCATTTGAGCCACCTGATGCGAATGCATCACCTAGCCAGAATCCGTATTTCTCAGAAATGCTGTTTGCTAAATCAGAGAAAGTCGCCGTTCCTTTATCAGCAGCGACAACCAAGTATGGGTCGTCTTCATCAAAACGTTGTACTGATTTAGGTGGAACAACTTGGTTTTGAACCAAATTATCTGTGATATCTAGCAAGCCACTAATGAAAGTGGTGTAACAGCGAACAACTTCTGCTTGAACTTGATCACGTGATGCATACTTTTTAAGCTGTTTGGCAACAAAGCCACCTTTTGCACCAGCAGGTACAATGACAGCATTTTTAACCATTTGAGCTTTTACAAGACCGAGTACTTCAGTACGGAAGTCTTCCATACGGTCAGACCAACGTAGACCACCACGAGCAACTTTACCGCCACGCATATGCACACCTTCAACCCAAGGCGCGTAGACAAAGATTTCAAATTTAGGTCTAGGTAATGGAACGGCTGGAATTTGATTAGGGTCTAGTTTGAATGACACATAATCTTTAATCGCACCATTTTCATCAGCTTGGTAGAAGTTGGTGCGTAACATGGCATGAATAACAGATAAGAAATGCTTCAAAATTCTGTCTTCATCAAGGTTCGCAACCTGATCTAATGCGGCTTCGATCTGATGTTGTAGTTTTTCACACTTGTCGTTGCGGCCTTGGTCTAACACAGGGTTAAACTTCTGTTCAAATAATTGAACAAGAAGACGCGCTATGCCGGCATTTTTCTCAAGTGTTTGCTGCATGTAAGGCAAAGAGAAAGGCACTTGCAATTGAATCAAGTACTTAGTGATTGCTCGTAACATGGTAACTTGGCGCCAAGTTAGCGAAGCTTCCAGTACAAGAGCATTAAATCTGTCGTTTTCAACACGGCGTTTAATGATTTGGTTGAAAGCATCTTGGAAAGCTTCACGTTGTGCTTTTTGCTCTAAGTTAATGTTTTCATCAACCGAAATAGCAAACTCAACTACCCAAGTATTGGTTTCTAGCTGATCAAGCTCGTACGGTCTTGCTTCAAGAACACGTAAACCCATGCACTCCAAAATAGGCAGTACATCAGATAGTACGAGAGAAGTACCCGTACCATATACTTTAAAGAAATGAGCGCCTTTGCTTTGCCCAACTTGACGGTACAAGTGAGTCGCAATGGCTCCTTCCTCAGTTAAAGTATCAAGACGTTCGATATCTAAGACAGCGGTATTATGAGAGAAGTCTTCACGGTAAGCCGCTGGTAGATGAGGAGCATACTTATGGAATAACTGGTTACCTGTCTCTTCACCATGATTTGTGTGAAGGGCATCCAGTAGTTTATCTTCCCATGAACTCATCGCATCTTGCATTTTGCGTTGAATGTCATTTTCAATCACAAGGTCAAGATCGTTGTCACGTTCAGTTTGAATCGTGAAGTTAACGCGAGCCAATACCATTTGAGAGAACTGAACGTTGAACTCTGCGCTCGTGCCATCACAAGATTCCATTAGAATCTCTTGTAACTTGTATCTCAACTCAGTGTTGTACCTATCACGAGGCACGTAAACAATGGCATTGATAAAGCGGCCATATAAATCTTTACGCAGGAACAAACGTAATTGGCGACGTTCTTGAATCGCCAAAATATCAATTATGGTTTCTTTAAGCTCTTCAGCAGACGCTTGCAACATCTCATCACGAGGATAGCTGTTAAGAATGTGCTTAAGATTTTTGCCCTTGTGGCTATCTGGGTGAAGCTCTGTACTTTGTACAATCTTCTCAAGCTTTTTGCTGAGTAGAGGAATATCTTGCAAGCGAGCAACATAAGCAGCAGACGAGTAAAGACCAAAGAAGCGCCATTCACCAATGACTTCGCCTTTGGCGTTAAAACGTTTTATGCCAAGGTAATCTAAATGAGCTGGGCGGTGTACTGTTGAAATCGCAGTTGATTTGGTAAGTACAAGCAGATTTTTATTATCTAACGCAAGCTTGGTTAGCTTGTCGTTTAATAAAATATTCTTTTTCGCTTTTTCTTTTTTGTTCTCGCGGAAAGTGCCTAAGCCTGAATCTTTTACCAAGCTTAAGTGTGCAGCATCACCTTTAACGGCAAGATCGTATGCACGAAAGCCAATGAAGGTGAAATGGTTATTGGCGATCCAGCGAAGAAAATCAATATTTTCCTTATGTTCTGGGTCGTTTTTCAAATGTTTAACTTTTGCAGATTCTTCGATGATTTCAGTCATTTGTTGCTGCATTGACGGCCAGTCATCTACTGTGTTCTTTACATCTGCAAGGGTATTAAGCAAGGCTTCAGCGGTTGCTTCAAATGTGCTTGAATCTGACTGACGGTCAATTTCAAAACGCATAAGTGATTCATTGCCTTGGTCACCTGTTTTATCAAGTAGCTCTGTTACTTCACCTTGTTTGTTGCGTTTAATGTTTAACAAAGGGTGAGAGGTTTTGTGAATCGTGTGGCCTAGACGCGCAATGGCCATATTCAAAGAGGAAACTAGAAAGGGCATATCATCGGTTAGAATTTCAATAACCGTATGAGTAGAGTGCCAGCTATGTTCTTCATAATTTGGGTTGTAGACACGAATCTTAGGTGTGCCGGACTTACGTTGTTTTATAAAATCCCAAAGGCAAAGAATGGTACCGTATAAATTTTCAATTGGCTCACTGACCATATCTTCAGTAAGTGAATCCTGAAAGTATAATTGAGCAAGGTGAACTAGATTATCAGCTTCTTTGGCTGAGTAATTTTCTGTTAGTTCTAGCTTGACTCGATTTATTAACTCTGTCTTGTGGTTATGCGTCATTTGGAACTCATCCTCGAGAGTGGTGTTCTTTTAATGCTAATTGTAGTTATAAGAATGAAAAAGCGTTGTTTCAGGACTATTATCGATTATTAATAAAAGTTTCCTCCTTCGAAAGGTGTTAAATTTCAGATTAGCGACATTTTGTTCTTGAATTGGGACAAGGGTAGTAAATAAAGCTTGAACCCTATTCAAAAACCCTTTGTTATCCATTCTATCGGAAATAAAACACTAATAAACGCACTTATCACAGGATAATAATTTGTACGAGCGCGGTTTTGCATCAAGAGAACTCATGCAGGCAAGTGGCAAGCCTCAAAAGTATGGTTTTTTATTACTTCCACACTTTTCAATGCTCGCCTTTTCGTCTGCTATTGAGACCCTTCATATGGCCAATTGGATCAGTGGTAAAGACCTTTACCGCTTTTGTACTATTAGCACTGATCAAGGGTCATCACGAGATAAAACCACAGGACAAACTATAGCCGATGTTAAAGGGCGTGAAGTGGTTTCTAGTGTTGGTGCTGTCACTGTAGCTGATTTTGTCTTATCCGATGCCCCTTCTGATCTTGATGCTGTGTTTATTTGTGGTGCATCACCTGCCATTCCTGAAGAAAATTTAATGCTAGAGGCTTGGCTTAAACGTCTATCAAAGCGAAAAATGGCATTGGGTGGCATTTGTACTGGTAGTTACCTGTTAGCGCAGGCGGGTTTGCTTGATGGCTATCGCGCTACTATTCATTGGTGGAGTATCAGTAATCTAAGAGATGCCTTTCCAAATACCATAGTTTCCAATCACTTATTTGAAGTTGATCGAGATAGGTTTACCTGCAGTGGCGGTACTGCGTCGATGGACATGATGTTATTTCTGATTGGTAAACAACATGGCATGAAACTCGCAGGGAATATTTCAGAGCAGTTTGTATGTGAGCGTATTCGCACCAATGAAGATCCTCAGCGTATCCCTTTACAAATTCGATTGGGTACGAGTCAGCCTAAATTGGTTGAGGCGGTACAATTGATGGAAGCGAATATTCAAGAGCCTCTATCGCCCGATGATATTGCGTTTCATGTTGGTGTTTCTAGACGACACTTAGAACGGCTGTTTAAAAATAATTTAAATAATGTGCCATCTCGGTATTATTTGGAACTGAGATTGAATCACGCTAAACAACTGTTGACCCAAACAGATAAGCCCATTGTGCAAGTTGGCACTGAGTGCGGATTTTCTTCTGCGCCCCATTTTAGTACCACATACAAGGGTTTTTTTGACCTTACGCCTAGGGAAGAGCGTAAGCAATCCGTGCCAATAGAGCGGGTTAATGACACTGCAGATAGGAAAAAACGCCAATTATGGCAAAAAAAGTTTTGAAATTTGGGCTGAATAGATGATCATTGCGGCAATTATTTCATTATGAAAAAAATATATAACTAAAACTATAAAGCACAAGAAACTTGATACGAGTCTCTTAAGAATAATAACTCATTCGAGAAAGGGTATAACACATGTCAAAAGTCCCAGCGCTAGAGCTGAACGATATTCATAAAACCTTTGGTGATGCCGAAGTTTTAAAAGGTATTTCTTTAAAGGCCTATGATGGCGACGTTATTTCAATTTTGGGCTCTAGTGGATCCGGCAAAAGTACTTTTTTGCGTTGTATCAACTTGTTAGAAAATCCGACTAAGGGTGAAATTCTTTTTAATGGCGAAAAGTTGGGCTTAGAACACGGCAAAGGGCCGGATTTGTACCCAACTGATATGCGCCAGCTCACTCGTATGAGACAGCAAGTTGGCTTTGTATTTCAAAGCTTTAACTTATGGCCTCATATGACCATTTTAGAAAATGTGATGGAAGGTCCGCTTAATGTACTAAAGCGCCCTAAACATGAAGTGGTTGAGTATTGCGAGCATTTACTAAACAAGGTCGGCATTGCTGATAAAAAGCATATGTATCCAAGCCAGCTATCAGGTGGGCAGCAACAGCGTGTTGCGATTGCTCGTACTTTGGCGATGGATCCGCAGGTCATCCTTTTTGATGAACCTACATCAGCGCTCGACCCTGAGTTAGTGGGAGAGGTTTTGGGTGTTATGCGTGGTTTGGCCGAAGAGGGCCGTACCATGTTAATTGTGACGCACGAAATGAACTTTGCGAAAGAGGTATCTAGTGAAGTGGTGTTTTTACACCAAGGTCTAGTTGAAGAAAAAGGGACGCCACAAAAAGTATTTGAAGCGCCAGAATCAGAACGTTGTAAAGCGTTTATTTCGAGTACTTTCTAAACTTTAACTGACAAAAAATTGAAGAAGTTATTTCTTTAGAGTTTGATAGAATAAAATAATTAAAAATCATTAAAAGGGTTAAATCATGAAACTTAAAAAACTTGCTCTAGGTTCAGCACTTGTTCTAGGTGCTGCATTAACGTCTGTATCAGGTATTGCTGCTGATAAAGTTCGTCTAGCGACAGAAGGCGCGTGGGCTCCATTTAACTTCATTGATTCAGCTGGTAAACCACAAGGTTTTGATGTTGATGTTGCTTGGGCGCTTTGTGCCAAAATGAAAGCAGATTGTGAAGTGGTAACACAGGATTGGGATGGTCTTATTCCTGGTCTTAAAGTACGTAAATTCGATGCTATCATCGCTTCTATGTCTATCACAGAAGAGCGCCTGAAGGTTGTTGATTTTACAAACAAATACTACTCTGGTGGTCTTCGTTTCCTAGGTCTTAAAGGGGAAGCGTTTAATATTGCAGACCTTAAAGGTAAGGTAATTGGTGCACAGCGTGCAACATTGGGTGCACAGTACCTAGAAGATAACTTTGCTGATCTAGCGACATTGAAGTTCTATGATAATCAAGACAATGTTTATCTTGATCTAGTCGCTGGTCGTCTAGATGTTGTTCTGTCTGATGAGCTTCCTACTTTTGATTGGTTGAAAACATCTGGTAACGGCGATAAGTTCGAATTTAAGGGTGATGCATTCTTGAAAGAAGACAATATTGCGATCGCTGTGCGTAAAGGTGACAAACTGAAAGACAAGCTTAACAAAGCTTTGGATGAAATTTTAGCAGACGGTACTTACCAGAAGATCAATGCTAAATACTTCCCGTTCTCTATCTACTAATTTATACCTTTAACTGTGTATAAATAAGATGGTGTTAGAAGGCTCAAACCAATGAGTTTGAGCCTTCTCTTCCTTGTACATCTCAAATATTCAGAGATCGACCTGAGAACAAAATATGATTGATCTATCCGGATTCGGAAACCAGCTATTGCTCGGTGCTGCAGTAACGGTTGAATTGGCGCTTGCCTCTTTAGCGGTTGGGCTTGTATTGGGGCTACTTGGCGCGTCTGCAAAGCTGTCTTCAGTTAAGACTTTACAGTGGATTGCTAATGGCTATACAACCATCATTCGTGGCATACCTGAGCTGTTAACTGTCCTTATTATTTATTTTGGTGCAACCACTGTCCTAATGGCGGTAGCAGGCTTATTTGGCTACGAAGACTATATTGAAATTGGTCCTTTTGCGGCAGGTGTAACCGCTTTAGGCTTAACATTTGGTGCTTATGCTACTGAGGTTTTTCGAGGTGCTCTTCAGTCTATTCCTAAGGGGCAAAATGAAGCTGCTGTTGCTTTAGGAATGGGGCGAGTGCGTACTTTTTATCGCATTATCTTACCTCAAGTTTGGCGCATGGCTTTACCCGGTCTAGGTAACTTATTCCTGGTTTTGCTTAAAGATACCGCCTTGGTATCTGTGGTAGGCCTTGATGATATTATGCGTAAAGCAAATATTGCAGTAAGTAGTACCAAGGAGCCGTTTCTTTTCTACTCGGCCGCAGCCGTACTTTATTTAGGCCTCACCATCATTTCTATGGGTGTTGTTTATTTCTTAGAAAAACGCGCAAACCGCGGTATTAAGAGGGCTTAATATGGATTTCTCAGTAATTGTTGAGTACTTTCCAAGATTAATGCAGGGAACCTGGGTTAGCTTGCAGTTGATTTTCTTGTCTGTGGTATTAGGGGGGATTTTTGCTCTACCTATTGCCTTGGCAAGGATCTCAAAAAATCCACTAATCAGTGGTTTGCCCTTTGCGTATATTTTCTTTTTTAGGGGTACGCCTCTATTAGTGCAAATATTCCTGGTGTATTACGGTGCGTCTCAGTTTGAGGTGGTTCGTGAGAGTTTCTTATGGCCTATTTTAAGAGAGCCATTTTGGTGTGCCATTATTGCTTTTACCTTGAATACCTCGGCTTATACCGCAGAGATTTTTCGTGGTGCGATTCAGGCCATTCCTGTGGGAGAAGTGGAAGCCTGTAAGGTTGTGGGTATGACTAAGGTACAAATGTACCGTCGTATTTTACTTCCTAGAGCTTTTGGTATTGTTTTACCTGCTTATGGTAATGAAATCATTCTCATGCTTAAAGGTAGTGCTTTAGCAAGTACCATTACCATTCTTGATTTGACGGGTATGGCGCGAACTATTATTGCAAGAACCTATACCCCGATTGAAATATTTTTAGCGGCTGGTGCCATTTATCTTGTGATTAGTATGGTCGTCATTGCTATTTTTAAGCAGGTTGAAAAACGCCAGAATCGTTACTTGGGGCCTAATCCAGTTAAGCTACCAGATGATGTTTGATTTTGCGTTAAATTAAGTGATCAAGTGTTCTGAAGAAAAGGGCTTCAATTTAATTGAAGCCCTTTTTTTATGTTAAGAATAGTGCGCTTAGCTTGAAAAAAAGCTAAAAGGGAACCAGTATTAATTATGCGAAGACAATAACTTAGGAAGAGTAAGGAGGACGATCATGCAGTATGAAGATCGTGTTGATGCGCTAGTTGCCCCAAAAGGCGCATTGGAAATGTTATCTCAAGACGAGATTGCACGTATATCAGAAGACTCAAGTGAGCTTCATGAACTATTTCGACGTTGCTCTTTAGCGATTCTTAACTGTGGTAGTGATTCTGATGATCCTCAGGCTGTGCTTGAGGAGTTCCATGATTTCCAAATTTCAATTGTTCAACAAGAGCGTGGCGTTAAATTACAGTTAGAAAACGCACCAAGTAGTGCGTTCGTTGACGGCAAGATGATACAAAGCGTGCGTGAAATGCTGTTTTGCGTACTCAGAGACATTATTTTTACACACCATGAATATGACCTTGAGAAAGCGCTGGAAAATGCTTCCTCTGATAAGATTACCAATACTGTTTTTAACTTATTACGCAATGCGAATGTTTTTAGACGCTCACCTGAACCGAATTTAATTGTGTGTTGGGGCGGTCATTCCATTGCACGTCATGAATATGATTATACCAAGGTGGTTGGGCACGAATTGGGCTTAAGAGAGCTCAATATTTGTACCGGTTGTGGTCCTGGTGCCATGAAAGGGCCTATGAAGGGAGCGGCTATAGCTCACACTAAGCAAAGGCTAAGTGATGGTGTTTATTTAGGTTTAACTGAGCCTGGTATTATTGCGGCAGAATCGCCTAACCCTATTGTCAATCAATTGGTTATTTTGCCTGATATTGAGAAACGCCTAGAAGCTTTCGTCCGTGCAGGGCATGGGATTATTGTGTTTCCTGGTGGAGCGGGCACAGCGGAGGAAATTTTATACTTATTAGGGATTTTATTGCATCCAAATAATAAGAATGTGCCTTTCCCATTAGTCTTTACGGGACCAAAAGAAAGTGCGGCTTACTTTGAACAGATAGATGAATTTATCGGCACAGTATTAGGGAAGGAAGCACAGGATAAATACCAAATCATTATTGATGATCCTGTTGCTGTTGCGCGTACGATGAAGGAACAAATGGAGGAAGTAAGAAGTTTTCGTAAGCAACATCATGATGCGTTTTATTATAATTGGAAGCTCTTTATTCCAGAAACTTTTCAGCACCCTTTTGAGCCGACCCATGAAAAAGTGGCAGCTCTTAACTTGCACTTTGATCAAGCGTTACATGATCTTGCTGCGAATTTACGTCGTGCATTCTCGTCCATTGTGGCAGGTAATGTAAAAGCACAAGGGGTCGCTTATATTAAGGCTCATGGACCTTTTGAAATACATGGTGATAAAGCTTTATTGGCCAAGCTAGACGCCTTGCTTAAGGCGTTTGTAGAGCAGCAGCGGATGAAGTTGCCAGGTACTAAGTATGTTCCTTGTTATAAAGTCATTACCGAATAGTTAGCCTTGAAAAGCAAAAGCCCCTAACAAGATTTCTTATTAGGGGCTTTTTTATGACAAAAGAAAAAGACTTAAAACACAGACCAGCCAATTTTTTGAGAAAGAGACTCAAGGGCAGCCATACCCGCCAGTGAATTGCCTGCTTTGTTGAGCTCTGGAGACCATACGCATACAGAAAACTGATCAGGTACTATGGCCACTATGCCACCACCCACGCCACTTTTGCCGGGCAAGCCGACACGATAGGCAAAATTACCTGCTTCATCATATAAGCCGCTAGTTGCCATTAATGCATTGACTTGTTTTGTTTCTTGCTCGGTCAGTACTTGTTCACCACTGTGACGACAATAGCCTTTGTTGGCTAAAAAGCTAAATGCTTTGGCTAAATCAATGCAACTCATACGGATTGCGCAATTACTAAAATAGCTTTTTAGTACTTCTTCAACATCGTTATCAAAGTTATCGAATGATTTCATCAAATACGCCATTGAGGCGTTTCTTGCTCTAAATTCATATTCTGAGTCTGCCACCTTATGATCTGATTGAACCTCTGGGTTACCAGAAATACGTCTGACAAAGGTTTTCATTGCATAATGGGGCGATACAAAGCGAGACTGGTTCATATCACTCACTACTAGGGCACCAGCGTTAATAAAGGGATTTCTAGGCACACCTGCTTCATATTCTAATTGCACTAAGGAGTTGAAAGGCTGGCCTGAAGGCTCTCGACCAACCTTTTTCCACATGCCTTCCCCATAATGCTTCATGGCAAGGGTAAGGCTGAATACTTTAGAGATACTTTGAATGGAGAAGTTAGTGCTGGCATCCCCAATGGTAAATAGTTCGCCCTTATTACTATAAATAGCGATACCAAACTGCTGTGCTGATATTTCGGCGAGGGCAGGAATATAATCAGCAACCTTACCCTGTCCAATAAGGGGTAAAGCAAGCGATTGAATGTCTTTTAATATCTGATCCATACCTTATCTCTATAATGCTGTCGAAGTGCGCCAGCATTATAAAGGAGGTGTTTAAATAGGAAAATGCTTATTCTGCTATCTCACGCTCTGATTTAATCAGATCTAGGTGATCCAGTATGATTTGACCTGATATTGTCGCCGCAGAAGGGATTTGTGGAAGGTCATTGATAGGGTACCAATCCGCTTCTTCTATCTCGCCTGGAGCGGGAGTGATTTCGCCAGAATCATATTCAGCTAGAAAGCCTGTCATAAGCTGATGAGGGAAAGACCAAGGTTGGCTAGAATGGTATCTCACATTTTTTACTTTTATGCCGACTTCTTCTTCCACTTCTCTGGCAACGGCTTGTTCTAGGGTTTCTCCTGCCTCAACAAAGCCTGCAATATTAGAAAACCTGCCGGGGGGTGATAGGGTTCCTCTAGCGAGTAATATACTGTCACCTTTACGAATGGAGACTATGATGCAAGGAGAGATTCTTGGATAGCTTCTATGATGGCACTTAGGGCAGATTTTCGTATGTTCTTTATCGTGTTTGTTTTTTAGGGGAGTGCTGCAACGTGAGCAGAATTGGTGGTCTTTATCCCAAGTAGCTAATTGTCTGGCGCGACTAATTAACAGGTAATTAGCTTCGTCTTGATTAAATAGCAGCTCACGTAACTCGATTTCTGCGAACCCTTTGGGAACCTTATTTAAGATACAAACAAAAAGATCTTGTTCTTGCCATTGACCACAAAAAACAGCGTTTGTCCCAGGCTCAGGTTGAAAGTCATAAAGACTGTGTTGGAATGTCTCTTTACCAGGTGTCTGCTCGTTTTGGCTGATTAAAACATTGCCCTTATAGAGGAGTAAAAAAATAGCATCAGGGTGCGGGTTAGGGTGGGATTGAGTACCAATCTCTAACATAAACTCTTCCTTAGAATGAATAATCCGAAGCGGCTGCAGCGAGGTGGCTACAACCGCTTGTGGTTATATTTATTGCCAGTCTAAGATGATTTTTCCTGACTTTCCAGATGCCATTGCATCAAAGCCAGCTTGAAAATCGTTAATCTTGAAGTGATGGGTGATGATGGGGCTAATATCTAGGCCGGACTGCAGCATGGCAACCATCTTGTACCAAGTCTCAAACATTTCACGACCATAAATACCTTTAATATTAAGCCCTTTAAAAATCACCTGATTCCAATCGATCACTGTGTCCTTACTTGGAATACCCAGCATGGCGATATTACCGCCATGATTAAGGACTTCCAACATGCCATTAAGGGCTTGGCCATTACCTGACATCTCAAGACCCACATCAAAGCCTTCTGTCATGCCAAGATCTAACATAACCTCACTAAGAGTTTCTTTCGTGACATTGACTGTACGCGTCGCGCCTAGTTCTTTTGCCAATGAAAGACGATAGTCATTAACGTCGGTAATGACGACATTACGAGCGCCCACATGACGGCAAATGGCCGCAGCCATAGCACCAATTGGACCTGCGCCTGTTATTAGTACATCTTCGCCAACGAGGTCAAACGACAAGGCAGTATGTACGGCATTACCAAAAGGATCTAGGATAGAGGCCATATCGTCCGATACCCCATCTGGTATTTTAAAGGCATTGCTAGCAGGGATAACAAGGTACTCTGCAAAAGCGCCACTTCTATTCACCCCGACACCAATTGTTTCTCTACATAGATGTCGACGGCCAGCGCGACAATTTCGACAATGTCCACAGGTGATGTGGCCTTCGCCAGATACTCTATCACCAATAGTAAAGCCAGATACTTCAGGGCCGACTTCAGCAATTTCGCCAACAAATTCATGGCCGACTGTCATAGGAACAGGAATTGTTCCCTGGGCCCATTCATCCCAGTGGTAGATGTGCATATCTGTTCCACAGATGGCTGTTTTTTTAATTTTGATGAGAACGTCATTATGTCCACATTGAGGTCGTTCGGATTCGGTCATCCAAATGCCTGGGGTATTTTGTGTTTTGGCTAAGGTTTTCATTTGTCTTGTTATCCTAAAATTTTGAGTTCGTGGCCAACTTGCTCAAAAGCATCTATGGCAGTGTCTAGCTCTGCTATTGTCATTTTAGCAGACATCTGAGTACGAATTCTGGCTTGACCCATGGGCACAACAGGGTAAGAGAAGCCGGTGACATAAACGCCACGTTTAAACATCTTGGCAGCCATATCTTGGGCTAATCTGGCATCGCCAAGCATGATAGGAATAATAGGATGATCACCAGGTGTTAGAGTAAAGCCAATCTCAGTCATACGTTTACGGAAGTGCTGACTGTTGGCTGCTAGTTGAATACGAGCTTGATTGCTTTTCTCAATTGTCTCTAATATGTCCAAGCTGGTTGCGACAATGACAGGAGCGAGAGAGTTTGAAAATAAATAAGGGCGTGAACGTTGACGTAACCAGGCAACAATTCTTTTGATGCGCTGGTGTAACCACCAGAGGCCCCACCTAAGGCTTTGCCTAAGGTGCGTGTGATAATGTCAACACGGCCCATAACATCACAATATTCGTGGCTGCCTTTGCCGTTTTCACCTAAAAAGCCAACCGCATGGGAATCATCAACCATGACTAAGGCTTCGTATTTGTCTGCTAAATCACAAACGGCTTTTAAGTTAGCGATAATGCCGTCCATGGAGAAAACACCATCTGTCACAATGAACTTGGTTTTAGCGCCTGCTTGATCTGCTGCAATTAACTGTTCTTCTAAATTCGCCATATCATTGTTTTTGTAGCGATAGCGCTGTGCCTTACAAAGACGAACACCATCAATAATGCTGGCATGATTGAGGGCATCGCTGATGACGGCATCTTCAGCGGTTAATAGGGTTTCAAATAAGCCACCGTTAGCATCAAAGCAAGATGAATAAAGTATGGTGTCTTCCATGCCTAGAAAATTACTGAGTTTATTCTCCAGTGCTTTGTGAATATCTTGAGTGCCGCAAATGAAGCGCACTGATGCCATGCCATAACCATGCTCGTCGAGTGCTTTGTGCGCCTGTTGAATAACGCGATCATCACTGGCAAGGCCGAGATAATTATTGGCACACAAGTTAATTAGGGGTTGCTGATCTTGCCCTGTGATCTGGCTGGATTGAGGAGACATCAACATTCGCTCTTCTTTATAGAGTCCTTGCTCTTTAAGTTGCTCAAGTTGATTGGCTAAGTTTGAGAAAAAGTCCTGTTTTTTCATCTTGTGTCTCCTCGTGTATTGAAAATATGGAATCAGTGTAAGCTGGTTTTTTAGCTGCAAACAGATGCAGTGACATAGCAATATGGGCATAACAGTTTCGCACTTTATAAAGTAACTCAATGACTTTGCATTAACTGCATGGGCTCAGGGCTGGTGAAAGTCTGTCCAGTTACGTAGTATGTGGCCCATGTTATTTGAAGGTGTTCCTAATATGAAAAAATCTATGGCTTTTGTTCTGTCCGCAGCGGCTGTGATGGCAAGTGAATTGATGGCGCAAGATCACTTACCTATTTTGCAATATCATCATGTGGGTGAAAAAACACCTTTCTCAACATCGGTAACACCGGCCCAGTTTCAAGAGCATATGGATTATCTGGAGAACGCAGGCTTTCAAGTCGTAGATTTAGCATCCGCTTTGACGGATATTCAGCAAGGCGTTGCTCTGCCTGAAAAGTCGGTTGCCATTAGTTTTGATGACGCTTATTTGAATATCTATCAATCTGGCTTTCCTATTTTAAAAGAGAAGGGCTTTCCTTTTACTATTTTTATTAATACTCAGCCTGTGAGGCAAAAGAATAAAAACTTCTTAAGCTGGGATAATATGAGAGAAATGCAAAAGTTTGGTGGCAGCTTTGCTAATCATACTGACAGTCATCCTTATATGTTGCGTCTAGTGAAAAAAGAAACCCCTGAGGCTTGGCAAAAAAGGATGCTAAAAGAAATTGATTATGTAGAAAGTCGACTAATTGCCGAACTAGGTGAGAGTCCAAATATGTTGGCTTATCCTTATGGTGAGTCGAATGCTTGGTTAAGAGAGAAGTTAAAAGAAACTAAAATGATTGGCTTTGGTCAGCAATCCGGTGTGGTAAATATTGATTCTGACTTTTCTAACTTGCCAAGATTTCCAGCGTCAGGCGCCTATGCCAAATTAGGGGCGTTAAAAACGAAATTGGCATCTTTGCCTATGCCGCTTGTCTCTTTTGAAAATGGCGGTGATTTTGCCTATGACCAAGCTGTAAGCTTAGATTTAGAATTTAAAGCGGGAAAATACCGCCTTAAAGAGTTGGCTTGTTATGTTTCTGGGCAAGGTCAGGCAAAACTTGATTGGGAATCAAAGACAAAAGTAAAGGTTGTTGCAGAACAAGCGTTTAAATATGGTCGAGGTCGTATTAATTGCACCATGCCAAGTGCAAAAAGTGGTCAATATCATTGGTTTTCTAACGTTTGGATACGTGCAAAGGCAAAACAGGCCTATTTAAACTAAATATTTCACTTTTTTTTAAAAAAACAGTTGCACGAGCGTTTGAAATCCGTAATATACACCTCGCTCCACAACGGAGGGGTGGCAGAGCGGTTTAATGCACCAGTCTTGAAAACTGGCGTAGGTTAATAGCCTACCGAGAGTTCGAATCTCTCCTCCTCCGCCATTTATCTCTTAGAGATAAAATGTTGTGAAAGCAAAGATAAATTATTAGTTCCTCGATAGCTCA
>NZ_CH672431.1:0-18736 GCF_000153025.1 Marinomonas sp. MED121 | reverse complement strand
CATTTAGTACCTCGGGACGAGTATAGTGTGGACAATCCAACAAACCATCTGAAAAAGAATCTTCTTCAGCTGATGCCATTTTACCCAATACACCTGGAACCATGCGAAACACAGAATCCATTAACACCATTGCTGGCAACTCACCACCGCTTAGAACAAAGTCACCGACAGACCATTCTTCATCAATCTCAGATTGAATCAAACGCTCGTCAACGCCTTCATAACGCCCAGCTACCAGAACAAGTTCTGCTTGTTTAGCTAGGTATTGCACGCCTTCCTGTGTCAGCGTACGCCCTTGAGGGGATAGAAAAATTACTTTTGCGTTTGGTCTGACACTTCGTGCCGCCGCAATCGCATCTTTGAGAGGCTGAACTTTCATCAGCATCCCTGGACCACCACCATAAGGCCTGTCATCGACAGTCTTATGCTTGTCATGGGTAAAATCACGCGGATTAAAGAAATTTATATCTATCAAACCCGATTTAACTGCTCTGCCTGTTACACCATGCTGGGTAATGGCCTGAAACATCTCAGGAAATAAAGAAATAACACTAATCTGCACTTAATACCTCGAGTCTGCGCTTAAAACTCAGGATCCCAATTCACCAGCATCTGCCCTTGTTTTAAATCTACATTTAAAACATACATATCTGGTACATAAGGAATCAATCGCTCTTCACGATCTAGACTACCTTCACAAGCACGAACAACAAGCACATCATTAGCACCTGTTTCCATCATCTGAGCAACCTTACCTAAGAGGACACCCTCTTCGGTGATCACTTTAAGACCTTCTAACTGACTCCAGTAATAATCACCTTCATCAAGATCAGGAAGATCTTGTGCTTCGATATAGATATCCATGCCACAAATCTCTTTTACAAGATCACGATCTGTATATCCTTTTACCGCAGCAACCAAACCACGACCCTGAAGCCGCCCTTGATTTAACTCTATTGCTTGCCACCCTGTTCGGGTTTTAAGCCACCAATGAGAATATTTAAAAATGCCCTCAATGGGGTCAGTGTGTGAATAAATCTTCACCCACCCTTTTACACCGTATACCGAAGTAATGCGTCCGACAGCAAGCGGTTGCTCTGGAGCGGCTGCTTGTTTAATCGCAGACATAGTTACCTCAATAATTAAGCGGCTTTTTTAGCATCTTTAACTAACTGAGCAACACGATCAGAAAGCTGAGCACCAAGACCAACCCAATGGTCAACGCGATCTAAATCGATGCGTAGGCGTTCTTCTTGACCGCGAGCAACAGGGTTAAAGAAACCAAGACGCTCGATGTAACGACCATCACGTGCACGACGGCTATCAGCCACGTTCAAGTGATAGAAAGGACGCTTCTTAGAGCCTCCACGAGAAAGACGAATAGTTACCATAATCGGTTCCTTATTGCTTAACAAAAACGCTCCTTGATTCACCTAAAATTAGGTCGGAATTCAAGAAGGCGGCATATTCTAGTCGATTCGGCGTAAAAACAAAAGAGGCATCTTCATTTGATGCTTATTATTTTCACAACCTAACCTGTGACTAGAGGCATTCCAATCAAGATCACTCTAACAAGCAATCCATTTGCATAAAAAAACGGTCGCTTAAATTAAGCAACCGTTTTTAAACACCTTGCAGATACAGGTTTTAAAGCCTGCACAACTACATTTTTGGCATACCAGGGAATCCACCTGGCATCATACTTCCCATTCCGCGCATCATTTTCTTCATGCCGGATTTAGAGCTGAATTTCTTCATCATTTTTTGCATTTGCTTATGCTGCTTCAACAGACGGTTCAAATCTTGAATCTGCAGCCCAGCTCCCGCCGAAATACGTTTTTTACGTGAGCCATTAATCACATCTGGATTACGACGCTCTTGTGCTGTCATGGAGTTAATTAAAGCTTCCATCTGCACAAACATTTTATCGTTAACCTTATCTTGGATATTGGCCATTTGACCACCCATGCCAGGTAACTTGTCTAACATGGCACCCATACCGCCCATGTTTTTCATTTGCTGCAATTGCTCTTTAAAGTCTTCTAAATCGAAGCCTTTACCTTTTTGCAATTTACCCGCTAGCTTTTCAGCCTTGGTTTTATCAATCTTTTGCTCTGCTTCCTCAATTAAGGAAAGCATGTCACCCATACCTAGGATACGAGACGCTAAGCGATCTGGGTGGAAAGGTTCAAGGGCTTCTGTTTTTTCACCCACACCTAAAAATTTAATTGGTTTACCGGTAATATGACGTACAGATAAAGCAGCACCACCACGTGCATCACCATCTGTTTTTGTCAATACAACACCGGTTAAAGGCAGCACATCACCAAAAGCTTTAGCTGTATTGGCCGCATCCTGACCTGTCATTGCATCTACAACAAACAGGGTTTCAACCGGATCAATTGCCGTATGAAGGGCTTTAATCTCTGCCATCATATCGTCATCAATGGCTAAGCGGCCCGCAGTATCTAAAATCAAGACATCTTTGTGGGATTTACGTGCTACATCAATAGCATTATTTGCAATATCGATTGGCTTTTGACTTGCTTCACTCTCGATGAAGTCCACACCAATTTCATTGGCTAAGGTTTGTAACTGTTTGATCGCCGCTGGGCGATATACGTCAGCACTCACCACAGCAACAGACTTTTTATGTCGTTCTTTTAAGTAACGCGCTAATTTTGCAGCAGAGGTGGTTTTACCCGCACCTTGCAAACCCGCTAATAAAATAACAGCTGGGGGCTTAGCTTTTAGGTTAAGCTCATCATTCGCTTCACCCATTACCTTCTCAAGTTCCTGCTTAACAATTTTCAGGAAAACTTGACCAGGACTTAGGCTCTTAGAAACCTCTGTTCCAACCGCTCTTTCTTTAACACTATCAATAAAAGCTTTTACGACAGGTAAAGCAACGTCGGCTTCTAATAGCGCCATACGCACTTCGCGCAATACTTCCTTGATATTATCTTCTGTTAACTTAGCCCGTCCTCGGATACGATCTAGCGAGGAGGTCAATCGATTCGATAAATTGTCGAACATGTTAGCCTCAAAATGTTGCTCTGTGAGGAAAAAACCAAGTATAAGGTTTATCCAAGATGAAATTGCCCCTATTATAACGGATAAATGAGTTACACCCTATACCTTTACTCTTTGGACATAAGAGATTCATGATTCAGCTAACACTTTGGCTCGCTACATTTTCAACTTTTGCCGCTGGGGCAATGTATTACAAACGCCCAGAAAGCAAAAAATCACAACTATTAGGTGCAGCCTCGATTGCAGCACACGTCTATGCCTTATCTATTTTGTTTTTACATAAAGATGGCTTTGACTTTTTATTGATAGGCATGCTGATTGCGTTGATTGGCAATACTCTTTTGTGGTTTAGTAATCGCAACAAAGATTTATCACTCCTTTTATGCGTAGCTTACCCTTTAGCGGCACTAGTCATTGCGTTAAATGCGCTACAACCTTGGCACCTACAAGCTTTCCATATTCATTCACTAGGCACCTCAGCACATATTCTTATTGCCGCAGTGGCTTATAGCCTCTTTACCGCAGCGTGCGGTGTCGGCATTTTATTAGCATTACAAGAGTATCAACTCAAACACCATAAACTACGCCAACTATTAAGAGTGCCGCCTTTACAAGTCCTAGAAAGGCTGATGTTTGAGTTTATTTGGACTGCCTTTATTCTGCTGACAATTACGATAATAACGGGCTTTTATTTTATCGATGATATCTTTGCGCAAAAGCTAGTGCATAAAACCTTTTTCACAATCGCTTCTTGGTTAGTCTTTTTGGGTCTATTAGTCGGCAGACACTGGGCTGGATGGCGAGGACAACTATCAGTAAAACTCACAATCAGTGGCTTTATTTTACTTATGCTAGGTTACTTTGGAAGTAGCATAGTGCTGCAATTTATTCTCACTAAGTAAAATTAGTTGTTTAGGTGTTTGACAGAGACAATTGAACAACTAATAATCCACTTATCAAATTAACTGAGGTCCACCCTTTTTGAACGACATACCCTTAAGTATTCTTTTCGGAGTACTCTTCTTTCTTATTTTGTTTTCTGCCTTTTTCTCAAGTTCCGAAACTGGCATGCTTTCGATAAACAAATACCGTTTAAAAAACCTGGTTAAAAACAAGCATAGATCCGCTCGCAAAGTCAGCGCACTTCTTGAGCGTCCAGATCGCCTTATTGGCGTTATATTAATAGGTAATAACTTTGTTAACATTTTAGCGTCAGCGATTGCAACCGTCATTGCTGTCCGTATTTGGGGAGATGCCGGTGTCGCTATCGCCACTGCTGCTTTGACTCTCGTCATTCTTATTTTCGCAGAAGTCACCCCTAAAACCATGGCCACCATCCACCCTGAGAAAATTGCTTTTCCGGCATCTTGGGCGCTTACGGTTTTATTAAAACTACTTTATCCACTGGTAGTGCTAGTTAACTTTATTTCTAACGGCTTGCTTCGCCTAATGGGCGTTAATGCTAACCACAATACCAACGATAAACTCAGTACCGAAGAGCTAAGAACCATAGTAAATGAAGCTAATGGGCTTATTCCCCCAGCCCACCAAGATATGCTCATCTCTATCCTAGATCTTGAAAAGGTATCAGTAGAAGACATCATGGTACCGCGTAATGAAGTAGTCGGGATTGATATTGAAGACTCTATCGACGAGATTATTGCTCAAATATGTAGCACACGTCATACGCGTATGCCTGTCTATAATGGCGAAATTAACAAGGTCATCGGCATCCTTCATGCAAGGCATGCCGCTATGTTCTTACGTGATCCAAACCCATCCAAAGCAGCCCTTCTAAAGGCAACTGTAGAGCCTTACTTCATTCCAGAAAGCACCTCTTTAAATACCGTACTATTAAACTTTCAAAAGCAGCACCAGCAGATGGGACTAGTCGTGGATGAATATGGTGATGTACAAGGTATTGCTGCATTAGAAGATGTGCTCGAAGAAATTGTGGGTGAATTTACTCAACCAACACAAGATGAAGAAGATGAAATCGTCACCCAAGACGACGGCTCTTTTAGAATTGACGGCTCAATCCATATACGTGAAATCAACAAAACATTAGACTGGTCACTACCAACCGATGGTCCAAAAACCCTCAACGGGCTCATTATTGAGACTCTGGAATTTATTCCAGAAAATCAAATGAGCTTGAAAGTTGATAACTATATAATTGAGATACAAGAAATAGAAGATAAGGTTGTTAAGTACGCACGACTACTCAAACACCTTTAACCCTCAGGCAAACACCTAGAGAAGCTTAATACGATGACACAAGAAAAGCGTTTTTGCCCAAAATGTGGCAGCCAAGTTAACTTCTCTATCCCTGCAGGCGACAATAGACCCCGTGCAGTTTGCCCAAATTGCCATCACATTGATTATGATAATCCTAGATTAATTACTGGCACTATCCCCATCTACCAAGGCAAAGTACTGCTTTGTCGTCGTGACATAGAGCCAAGACGCGGCTATTGGACACTGCCTGCAGGATTCATGGAAAACCAAGAATCCACCAGCACAGGCGCCCTTAGGGAAACATTAGAAGAGTGCGGATCGCAGGCTATTTGTCGACAAGCCTTTAGCATGATTAGCATCCCCCAAATAGATCAAGTACATCTTTTCTATCTAGCCGATTTACCAAAAGCTGATTTTCACACCACAGAAGAAAGTTCAGAGGTCGAATTATTCGAACTTGATGACATTCCTTGGAAAGAGCTCGCCTTCAACAGCATTACTCGCACACTAAAGCTTTACCTTGAAGACGTAAAAAAAGGCAGCTTTGGCTTTCACGAGGAAACCCTCATGATAGACTTTTTACCGCCACTTAAAACATTTTAAGATTCAACGTGAATCAGATGGTAGGCCACTTCTTCAAAGGGGTGAGCTGCTTTTAACACTTGAATAGCAGGCTCTTTAAGCGATGATTTCAAAACCATTTCCACTCGATACTCTGACAAGGTTTCTAGCTCTCCCCTTTTACCAATAAAAGGGTTCGCATCGGCATTAGGTCGAAACTGACCTTGCCCCTTCACTTGCCAACAACAGGCTTCATAGTCTCCTATTGCGCCCGCTCCCACCTTAAACAAAGCCTCTTTAACGTCTTCAAGATGAGATTCAGGTACATAAAAGACAAGTGAATACATAGGCCATTTTCCTAGCGTCATTAATTCATACATTCAGTCAAAGCAATAAAGACTGCTCTGGCTTATTGGGTAATTTCAGTTTTGGCACATAAACAGGCAACAATGCCGCTATTTTTTGCTCAAGGGCTTCTGCCAATAAAGGAGCCGCCACATTATCAGATGAGTGCACAAATACATAAGGCTCACGCCCTTCTTGTAACCACTGCACTAATTTTTTCACCCATTGATCTAGATAAACATCATTTAGAGGGAGGTCCGGGTGCCCAATAAATCTCACAACGGGATTCTGCCCTGTTGCAAGAGGATGACATGGCACTCTTGGCTTTTTCTTTTGGGCATCCAACAAACTGTCACAATAAGCGGGTGTCGAGAAGACAGGACGAGAGTCCATGATAACGCGGTTTTGTCGATTATTCGCAAGCAACCTTAGAAGCTCCGCCTCTTCCTCTGCTTTATTGAAAAAAGCTTGATTTCGCACCTCAACAGACAAAGGTGTTGGCAAGACCCAAGCCTGACATAAGGCTTCAATTTTGGCAACGTGTAGAGGAGACACCTCTTCGGGAAATTGCATCATACAAGGACCCAATTTGGCGGAAAATGGTCTTAACAATTCACAAAATCGAGTGAGAGCGTCAATAACTTGAGCCTCATCAGAAACACCAAGTCGATGGGTAATTGATTGTGGCAACTTAAAAGCAAAGCGAAAGTTATCAGGCACTTGATCGAACCATGATTGCAGCTGCTCTTGGGTCAAGTCAGCATAAAAACTACTCCCTACCTCTACCGTATCAAAGAACTTCGCATACTCGCTCAAACGTCGATTGCTTGCCCCTTGCTGCGTGTACAACCACGCCACCCAAGCAGGATGCTGCCATTGTGCCATACCAAAGCGTAGCTGCATTAGAGGATTGCCTTATACTCAACTTTATCAATGATATAATTGACGATTCCCGTTACCAGCTTTAGTTCAATTTCATCCCCTTCCTGCTTTTTAAGCAGCGCTTTTGCCATAGGAGAGTCAATACTGATATAGCGGGAATCATGATCCAATTCATCAGGACCAACAATACGAAAGTACTTGGTATTTTCGTCATCATCTTCCAAGGTCACCCAAGCACCAAAATAAATGCTTAATTGATCCTCTGGCAGACGGTCAACCACAGTAAAAGCCTCAAGGCGCTTCTCTAAATAGCGCACACGCCTATCAATTTCCCTAAGCTGTTTTTTTCCGTAAATATATTCAGCATTTTCCGATCTATCCCCTTGAGCTGCAGCTTCACGTACGCTTTCTGTTACTTGAGGCCGTTTTTCTTTCCACAGATACTTGAGCTCTGTCGTCAGTTTTTGCGCTCCTTCCTTAGTGATATAAGCAGATTTAGGTGGCATAGGTGGGCGATAACGAGACATGAAAACTTCCAAGTAAAAATCAAAACAATAAACCTAAGCCATGCTAAAACTTTCGCCCTTCAATGTCTAAGCTATCATCTTATTTTGGACTTAAAGTTCAGCGATACCGATAAGTATCACTGAAGCAAAAGCGCTTAAGCAATGCCAGATAAAGCAATATCAACCTCACTTTTACCCATAGTTTGCTCTCCAACAAATTGAGGATCAAAAGGTGAGCGTGCAAAAATTTTACGAACCAAGGGTTCAAAATATTCCAACGGCTTCGTAGGGTAATCTGGATCAAATGATGTCTGATCCCATTTCTCGCAAAAATCGACACAGGCCTGATACCACTTATGACCTTTTAGGTAATCCCGTTCATTCGGATCGCCACCAAAAAAATGAATATAATAGTAGTTTTGAAACAAACCATGCTGGTTAATAATCCAAGTTACTTCTGGCCTAACATAAGGACGTATAATGCTAGCAGCATACTGAGAATGATTATAAGGACATAAATCATCTCCAATATCATGAATTAATGCCGCCAATACCATTTCTTCATCGGCACCATCCGCCTCGGCCCTAGTCGCAGTTTGCAATGAGTGTTCAAGACGTGTCACCAAATAGCCAGATAAACTTGTTTCTAACGCCCTTAAGGTATTTAAGATTCTATCTGCCAGCCCTTTTGCATATGCCTTCTCATGTTGCTCTAAAAAAAGGTACTCCTCTTTCGTGCCGTCTCTCATTTGTCGAAAGTTTACCGTCTTCATAATAACCCCCTCCTAACCTGTACCTTAATACTTAACTTCCCACTATAAGGGATTAGCCTTCACTTAACTGACGTTTCTTTTGCGCTTTATAACGCCCTTTTGGCCCATCCAGATCTATATATGCCCCTTGCAAATACCTTAAACCTTCATTTGGATCAAACTCAGTACGCCCATGCAACACCCTTGAGTTATGAAACATTTGCAACTGGCCTGGCGCCAATTTAAAGCGCCATTCGAACTTTGGATCAGATAATAATTGTCCTAACCGCTTGCGAGCACGATGAAAAACAATCAGGTCATCTTGCTTAAGTAAGGGCAAAAAGTCGAGCCGAGGGCTATAAGCGACTCCCTCCACTTGACCATTTATATCTAACTGAATCATGGTTCTACGCTCACTTAAACAGATGCTTTTATCCAGATGTCGATACCTAACAGGAACACGGGATAATAAATCAAAGCCCTCTGGATCTTCTTGCTTTAGCTGACTTACCACAGACAAACTATCTACCAAAGTTGATAATCCTCCTTGCGTTTCGTTTTGAATACAGTGAAGTAATTGAATACCAGGAATAGGATTGCGATAAGGGTTATCAGTATGAGGCCCCAGCGCTACCGAGCGATAGGCCAGGTCATCTGAGTTTGGTCGAGTATATACACTAAAACTCTTACCAAAATTCGTCTCTCTGACATAACCAAAGCGCTCAGCAACCTCTAGCACGGCACCTTCTCTCTGATCCACCCCATCTATAATTAGGACGCCATAGGTAAGAAAGCACTCTAAAGCCTGTAACATGCCACTTGGTGTCGAAAGCAAATCATGACTAATTTTGAATTGAGCCTTATCAGTATCAGCCTTCCAAGACTTAACATCTGGTAGCCCATCACTGTAGTCAAAATCATCATTAAACACTTGAGTATCATAGCTCCCAACATAGCCATCACTAAATGAAAGAGAAAGCAGCCCATCCTCTGTAGCCTTTACTCCACTAAGGGCGATTTCTTCATTTAATTGATGAGAGTCATAAAGCCTTTGCTTGGTAATTTGATCTAGGTGTTTATCATCCTGACAACGTTCCCTTAACCAAAGTGCAGGCAACTCCAGTAAGGCGCCATTAATATTAGCGAGCACAAGGGCTTTATCTTCATCTACCTCAAATTTCACTTGTTGCATGCCAACCTCTCCTATATGTTGAGCAATAAGTATCCATAAGCACCCACTAATAAAACAGGTGCATTACCTTATAACTAACATGCAAAAAGCTAATGATTAAAGAATCAGACTATCCTCCTTTATCGGTTTTAATCGCGTTTGAAACCACCGTCAGAAAAGGCTCAATGACAGCCGCAGCTAAAGAGCTTGGTATAACTCAACCTTTAGTATCTCAACGTATACGCTCTCTAGAAGATTATATGGGAGGAGTATTGTTAGATAGGACCCACAAACCAATTAAAACCACCCTTGCTGGACGCAAGTTCTATCAAGAGCTCAAGGTTTATTTGTCACCCTTACTCACATCTTTGGAAAAAACTAAAACCAGCTTTAATGACAACAAGATCAAGGTGTCAATCAGTGCTTACTTTGGCTTTGCTTTCTATTGGCTTCTACCCAGATTAAACAAGTTACAAGCTCACTTTCCCAATTATTTATTTGAGGTTCGCCCCACAAACAGCAAAAGCGACATGATGTCATTCAACTCAGACATTTCATTTCACTTTTGTAATGAGCTTGGAGAGTATCGTTTTGAAGAGCTATTTATTGAAGAAGAAGTGTTTCCAGTTTGCTCACCTGCCTTAGCAAACAAACTAAAATTGAGTGAAAAGCAAACCTTAACAAACTTAAGCGAGCTTCCTCTTTTACATAAGGATCAGAATGATGCTCGTTGGATCAATTGGCAAAATTGGTCAAATATATTAGGGGTCAATATCCCTGCTGACCCTGTTTCATTTTGCTATCAGAACTACCCACTCACAATAGAAGCAGCTATTGCAGGGCAAGGAATTTGTCTAGGTTGGAAAGGCTTATTAGATAAACAACTCGAAGAAGGAACCCTTATCGCACTAAAACCTGCTTTAATTTCACCTAAAAGAGGCTACCATATTTGCTCAAACTACAAATCAACCGCCACCATTGGCCCTGTCATTGATTGGTTAATTGAAGAACAAAAAGAACCTAAACGCCTTTAAGCTGCGTCAGTAAAAGTGCCAATTCAGCCTTACCTTGTTGGTTAAAATTCATACAAAACTTACCATTAACCATCACACTTTCCTTGGAAAATTCCTCATCGATTTCAACACAAGCCAAACGAAGCGTCTCCAAATCTTCAGATGTAAGGTTGACCGCACCAATAAATAAGTACCAATCTGTACAAGGGAGGTCTCCAGCAATAGCATGCTGCAGCAAAAAGCAGCAATAACTTTGATCAACCCGATAATAGGGCATACTGGATCTAAACTTATAAAAGAAGCAAAAAACCAACGCAAACAAACTAAAGATAATTAAAACGAGTCCAACGAAGGCCAGCATTTACTCTTCTTATCCTCTAAAATTTACTTTAAAGGATATTCAAGCAAAGCCACTCTGGCTTGCTCTAATTCATCCTGATACTGGGCCTCACACTTCATCATTTCTATTCTGAATTTTCTGCGGGCATCTTTAGGTAAATTATTCCAACCTTCATGGGTTGGAATATGCTCCGTTTGTGCATACACCTTATAAAAGACGCCTATTGTTTCATGCTCTGACAAATCAAGACTTAGCTGATCCAACAAGGTTTTCACCCTGATACTGGCTTCCATCCAACCTAAATCCTCAGACCCAACCACTTTGAGCAGCACATGAATACTCTCAATACGTTTTTTTCGCCCTTCTAGCAGAGTTGCTTCAGCGTCTTTCATGTCTTTTTTACGATTACCATCTTGCTTGAGCTGACGCACAATAACCCAAACAAGCACAGAGATGATGAGAACACCTGCCACAATGGCGAATATTAAACTGCTAGTTGACATATTTTTTCCGAAAAAAAGAAGATGAAATAGATGCATAAATGCAATCTTGAAACTAGCTAATATTATGAGGCAATCACATGCATTCGACAATCAAGAAAAGAAAGATAACTGCGGGTTTGCTAAGTAAGACGGCGCCCACTTATTAGAAGAAAATTAGAATTCAAGCGTGCCATTAATAATAAAATTAGAATTCAAGCGTGCCATTAATAATAAAATTAGGGGCACACAACTGAACTCTAATTTTTATATGAAGTTAAATTTGATCACTTAACTTCCTTTTTATATTTTTTGTAGCCCACATAACCAAAGCCAACAAAAAACGCGACCATTAATCCAACAATGATCAAACCAGAAACAACAATAGAGTCTAAAAACATAACTGTTCTCCTTAATAATTAAGAGCAATTATGTGCCTATTCCTCAAGCAGTCAGTGACATATATCAAGGTTTTTGGTCAGCAGAAATCTGCTTGATTTTTTATTGATTCAGATCAGAAAAAATCTTAGGAAGCTGCAATGAAACAAACTCTCCCTAGCCTTACCAATAGATAAGGCCATTAACATAAATCTCAGTACTTTTATCCACACGCCAAGGCAGGAGAACTTATTAGCAGACTTCTTAGTGAATATCTAAGCTTCGCTGCAACCAGCGAGAGATATCTACCACCTGCTCAGGGCAAACAGAATGCGGCATAGGATAAGAGGCAACTTCAACTTGATAGCCTTTCGCCTCTAACTCACTTTGAGCTCGAGTCGCTAACTCATAAGGAACCACTGGATCTTGGGTGCCATGATGAATTAAAACTGGCGTATTTTCATTGATTGAGCCCTTCGCTGCAGGAATCAAACTCGCATCAGCAAGATAGGTCGACAAAGCCATGATACCAGCAAGTTTATACTTACCTAACAAACCAACCTGATAAGCAATTACACCACCTTGAGAAAAACCAGCAATCAAGATGCGATCAATAGCAATACCCGCTTCAATTTGCTGCTCAATAATATGTGTGATCTGTTCAACTGATTCATCAATATTTGCCATATCTACTTTACGCTCCAATGACATTTCTAAAATGTCATACCAAGCTCGCATTGGCATACCACCATTAATAGTAACTGGCCTGACAGGAGCATGAGGAAAAATAAAACGAATAGCAGCATTTTGAGGTAAATTCAAAGAAGGAACAATCGCCTTAAAATCATTACCATCAGCGCCCAAGCCATGTAACCAAATAACGGCTGAATCAGCTTGTGAACTAGTTTCTAAGGTTAAATATTCAAGTGCTTGCGACAAGGTAATACTCCATTTAAAACATAAAAAAGGCTATCGAACAAAGCTCGATAGCCTAGCATAAAAGACATTAAAATTTATCCACCAAAAAGGATGTTTTAATGATGGGTTGGAAATTGCACTTTAGTCACGACCTGTTTCTCATCAAGCTTAAGTAAAACGTCTACCTTATCAGGCATTACTGACATCATATGCTTAGTCAGCCTTTCATAGAATTGCATAAACCGTTTTAGCTCTTCGTTCGACATGACTGTCAGATCTATTTTATTTAACCCATCGCCATGAATGTCGAGCAAATGCTCTTCTAACAACCTTTCTTGCTTGTTTCGCCAGTCAAAAACCACCTCATAATTCGGCGCCTGCATCCACAACATTAACTCAATACGAGCAAACAGCTGTTGATAGTCGTCTGTTAAATACTGGTTAACCTGTTCACGCCAAACACCTTGTGCATCCATTTCCTCTTCTAGTGGATTAATAGGAGCTGCGATCGATTGCTTTTGCTCAGGCATACCAACACACCAACCTTCAAACAAAATAACGTCAACCGGACCTTCAACCTCTTGCCAGTCTTTCACATGGCGTCTTTCATCCGTAGATTTATCAAAACAAGGCAAACGCATGACCTCACCAGCCTTAAGGTCTGCCAACCTATCTAATATATTATTTATCAAGGCAAGATCATGAGTACCTGGCACACCGCGAGTCATAAACATAGGATGGACATCACGTGCCATGCGCTCTCTATCCATACGAGTTTTATAAAAATCATCAATACTTAAAACTATGCATTTTTTGTCATAAGCCTTGTACAAAACATGGCTTAACACAGTGGTAAATACTGTTTTTCCGCAACCTTGTGCGCCCCCCATACCAACTACTAAAGGATGAGACCTTGGCTGCGCTAACTGATCAATCCAGTGTGCAAAAGGTAAATAAAGGTCTTCCAAATTTTCACTAAGAGCAACATCCGCATATAAGGATTTCAATGTTTGCTCGATATCAAATCTCAACCTTTGAATGAGAGAGGACTGATCAGTCGTAAAAACACTTTTCTGCAATTGAGTCCAAGTTAAAGCTTGTATATTCATCATTAACCACCTCTAAAAAAATAAAGAAGATGCTTAAACCCACTACCAACCCAACCAGAAAGCCAGACTCTCTAAAGTACTTTAAATCACCTAAAAGAAAAAACGATATAGATGAAAGACTTTACCGATTTACTGATACACAAAAATGTATGACCTAAAAACACATAAATAAAACCAATATTTAAATTAAATCAGCAACACACTATTAGCATTCTTAAATGGAGGACTTTATCGCATCATCAATAACAAACTATAGCCCTTATTCGCCTATTTCCTAGTTTTTTGATGCTGATTCAATTTCATTTAAACAGCCCATTTGAGTAAGTTAGAATAAACTAAGTTGATACTCAGAAATTGCTTTTAACCTGTAGCCAACACCAATCAGCCTGACTGGCATTTGTCTTCTCGCATACGCCTGACCTAACAAATCAGTAAAAAAAGAAAGCTCATCTCCTGCAACATAAGCCGTTTCAATCGTCGTTTGCTGAAAGTCTGAGAATTTTAGCTTCAAATAATATTTACCTAGATGTAAAGCAGTCCCTTTATTTTTAATACGTCTCTTAAGCTCAAGCAGTAAACTCGGCAGTTTAGCCTCACATTCAGTGAGACTTTCTAGATCAGTCGCATAGGTCGTTTCAACAGAAATACTTTTGCGCTCTGAGCAGCTTTGTACTGGCCTATTATCAATCCCATTTGATAGCTGCTGCAGCCTATAGGCCCAACTTCCAAAGTATTGCGATAGCACTAAGTAATCTACTTTTTGCAAGTCAAAACACGTTTTTACATTAAGTCTACTCAACTTTTCTTGAGCCACCTTACCGACACCATGAATACACTTAACAGGAATAGAACGAATAAATGCCTCCTGTTTGGCTGGCTCAACCACAAACTGACCATTGGGTTTATTCCAATCACTTGCGACCTTGGCCAAAAATTTATTTACAGCAATACCAGCCGAAACAGTAATACCCACTGTTTGATAAATTCGCTGTCTAATCTCTTCAGCAATCAGCGTGGCACTGCCATGACACTGGGTGCAATCAGTCACATCCAGATAAGCCTCATCCAAGGATAGTGGCTCTATTTTTAAGGTGTATTCCTGAAATATGGCATGCATCTGCCGCGAGGCGAGGCGATATTTTTCCATATTGCCTCTTATCAAAGTCAAATGAGGGCATAGGATTACCGCTTTAGCAGATGACATAGCGGATCTCACACCATACTCTCTAGCCGCATAATTGGCAGTCGCTATAACCCCTCTAGAACTGGCTGGCCCGCCAATCGCTAAGGGCACATCATTAAAATCTGGGTTATCACGCATTTCTACTGCTGCAAAAAAGCAATCTGCGTCTATATGTATGATTTTACGCATAAACCATCACAAAATACTGTATATATAAACAGCATTATGAGAGAGACTAGCCGATAATTCAATCTCTTTTAGTTGGTTATTAAGCTAACCCCATCACTTAATTTTTATGATAAATCGCAATCACAATCAGACCGATTAGAACAATAGTTCACCAATTTAAAATAATTAGGCATAATTCATGCATTCAAGGTAAAAATATTTTTTATTCAGCCTCAGCATATAAAGAACTCTATGGCAGGCTTAAAGAACCATCTAGGAGAAGAGAATGAGATCTAGTTTGCTCTATGCAGCATTAATCGGAACTTGCATTATTCTAGCAGGCTGTCGAGTATCAAGTGCTGGCTCCTGTTCAGGCATCGCACCTTGTGACTCTGCAAGTGCAACCTCAACCACACCGACAAACTTTGCTCAACCTAGTTATGGAACAAATAACTACACAGCTCCAGCAATGCAGCAGCAACTGGTTGTTCAACAAGCGCCGCAACCCATCGTTGTCAGCGCAACAGGCTATGCCGCACCTATGGTAAGCAAAAAGCTATCTCGCCCTCAAATCAGACTATTAACCTTAAGGGGCTCAAAAGTTGATGCTTACAGAAACTTATCTGAGCGTGTTTATGGCCTTAAATTAAGAGGCTCAACTTCATTGAGAAACATGATGGCTGCACATGATGAGCTACAAACTTTTGTTGATGCTTATTTGATGGGTGCAAAAGTCGTTTCCCAAAGAGAGCTTGAAGATGGCAGTTTCGAAACCATTGTCGAAATGGCTCTACAAGGAAACTTCCAACAATGCGTGCAAGATCCAGCATCAATTGCAACCAATCCAGCATGTCAAATGGGTTATAGCAATATCAACAACGGTGTGAGCCAATATCAAAGCAAAACCAGCCCACAAGTAAGGTCTACGACGACAAACTTTTATTCTGTTGAGTAGTCATTTCCATGATTAAAAAGTTTTTTGCTATAGCACTGATTATCTATGGTTCCAGCGCCTCAGCTCAAATGATTGAAGCGCAGGGACAGGCAATTATCTATAACGAAGATATTGCAGACGCGAGATATCGAGCAACAGAGCAAGCACTTAAACAAGCTGTGCTTCAGGCAAATGCCAGAGTAATTAGCCAAGAAACATTTAGCAACGGTGAAATCGAATCTGCCAGCACAGTGCGTGGTGCAGGCATGACACACAGCACAAATATCTTAAAAGAAGAGCGCATAAACGACATCTTAACTGTCGTTGTTGCCGCTGAAGTGACTCCAGAGCATATTTGCAGCAATGGCGCCACCAACCTATATCGCAAACTTATCGGCGTCACCAGCTTCGCCTTACAAACACCTCAACAAGCAAATCTAGGCTCTATTCATAATGCCCCCAGGCTTGTACCAAGAGACCTAGTTGACGAAATTAACAAACAAGGCTTTTTACGCGCTTTAGCCGCTACCAATATTCAGATATATCCAGATCTAATAAATGCCCCTACCTCCAACAACCCGGATGGCTCTTTAACCGATGTAGCAAGAATTGGAGAAGATTTGGGTGTTCAGTATGTGGTTTCTGGTGTCATTAGAGACATAGGGCCAGTCAATGAGCTTGAACCCAATAAAGCCAATGTCTTTAAAAACTTTAAACACGAAGAAAATAAAACCAGTGGCCCACGTAATTTTGCTATCGACATTTATCTATACGATGGCTTTAGTGGCGCACTTTTATTCGAGCAAAGCTATTTTGAAAGCGGTGAATGGAACTTAGATAAATCCATTCGCACAGGATATGGCAGCCCAAGATTTAAAAATACACATTTTGGCAAAATAGCGAAACAGGTTCTATGGCAAGCAGCACTCGATACTAGCTCTCGTTTACGCTGCCAGCCATTTATGGCAAACATCTTTCGTACCGAAGGGAACAGGGTACACATCAACGCCGGCTCAATCGCAGGCATAAAACTGGATGATACTTTTGGAGTTTATCGACGCTATCAGGTATTTAACCAATTGCAGAATCCTCTCACTCAACTAAATAATGCCAACATCAAGATCACCATAAAGCAAGTTCAACCAAACTTTTCCATTGGTGAGCTCAATATTGATGCTCGAATATTAAATGTTCAGCAGCAAGACGTTGTCATTGCTTGGTAAATCAATACAATCAGTCAAACAACTAAAAAGTCGCAAGGGAAAATACATGAACAACGAATTATTACATCATCTGGAACAACGCATTAATCAAGCGGTAGATGAAATCAGTGTGTTACGCCAAAAAATAGCGCAATTAGAAAGCGAAAATACTCAATTAAATGACGAAAACAGCGAACTAGAACAAAAGATTTATAACCATCAAGAACAGCAAAACAATTGGGAAACATCACTCAATAAGATGCTTACCAACCTCAACCAATTGGACGACGCAGAATGATCAAATACCTAGTGACTGGCGCATTAACATTTGCAGCATTATCAGCACAAGCTGAAGGAATCGTTTTTACGGGTGATGAGGTACTTCAAGAAGAAGTCACCGCGCCAAACATTAGTGACCCTATTGTTGATACAAACCCAAGCTTGATGACACCTAACCAACCAATACAGGGCCAACCTTATGCCCAACCTATTGATCAAGGCACCTTTGTTCAGCAAGATCCAGCAGCATTTGGCAGCGACGGTGGTTTTGGTGGAGAAGGTGGCTTTGGCCAAGAGAGTACCATCTCCAATCTAGTCTCTTA
Organism: Marinomonas sp. MED121; assembly: GCF_000153025.1. GTDB lineage: Bacteria > Pseudomonadota > Gammaproteobacteria > Pseudomonadales > Marinomonadaceae > Marinomonas. The sequence goes on along the minus strand of NZ_CH672431.1, from coordinate 922 downwards.
TGAATCTAGAATCACAGGGCCTAGCGACTCAGATACCAACATCATTATTAACATTGCTCAAGAAATGGTTACGCCTAGCAGCTTCTCTTTTTACGGTGGCTTAAGTTTAGTCATGCGAGATAGTTTTGACCTATCACTAAACGCTGGCGCTCGCGCTTATAGTCAAGGCGCTGTTGTGATGTTTGATGGCGCACCTGTTTATGCCTATGCTGGCGCAGGTATTATGCTTCTTGGCGGCACCAGCCTTTACCCTGAAGTGGGCGTCAGACTTCTTCCATCTGACAATACTCGCTTAGATGTTTACCTAAGGGCCTACACTGGCTCAAGTGACACTTATGGCGACCACGTCACCTTTGGCCTGGCGTTAAGCTTCTAATGAAAAAGCTATTCTTTCTGGCTTTTAGCTGCCTGGGGATTTATTTCTATTTGCAAATGCAGATGTCATCAGACATAGAAATTGTTGAACCAACACCAGAGCAGCTAAAGCAGATGTATGGCCTATCGGGAGCGAAAGTAACGCCCCTGCCCCCACTGCAATAATCAGGCATCTATGTATGGATCAACTAATCGCGCTACTTGAGCAAAAAATCAACACACTTACCTCTGAACTCAAGTCAGCAAAGCAAGAAATCTGCGATTTACGCTCACAAATCAACTTAACTGACACTCAGCCTACCCAGATTGAGCCAGACCCGCTACTAAGCAGCATGGAAGGTTTAGCAGCAGCTGATCAGCTACAGCTCTATATCGCAGACTCACTAGACCTATCTGAAGCCCCCAAACCCAAAAACCCCCAAGAAAATGAAGAGCAACTGAGTTTTGACTTAAACAGCACCCCCATTTTCAACGACATTTTTGCCGATGCCGATGCCGATGCCGATGCCGATGCCGATGCCGATGCCGATGCCGATGCCGATGCCGA
>NZ_CH672432.1:627126-668614 GCF_000153025.1 Marinomonas sp. MED121 | reverse complement strand
TGAGTAGAGTAGGAACTTCTAATGAGTAGCATTGAAGAACGCGTTAAAAAAATTGTTTGTGAACAACTTGGTGTTAAAGAAGAGGAAGTAGTTTCAACTGCTTCTTTTGTTGATGACCTAGGTGCAGACTCTCTTGACACAGTTGAGCTAGTAATGGCTTTGGAAGAGGAATTTGATACTGAAATTCCTGATGAAGAAGCTGAGAAAATTACCACAGTTCAGGCTGCGAATGATTACATCAACGCAAACCTGTAATTTGGTAAACTGAGTTTTTGAGAAGCCGCTTGTCTTTGTACATAGCGGCTTTTCTTTTCTATAGCCCTTTTTGATAAAAACCCTTAGTGGGTCGGGCGTATTTTGGAGGAAGGATATGTCTCGTCGTCGTGTTGTTGTCACTGGTATGGGAATGGTTACCCCTTTGGGCAGCAATGTGAAAGATACGTGGGATAACGTATTAGAAGGAAAGAGTGGTGTATCAGATATTGAAGCATTTGATGCGACACAATTTTCTACCCGTTTTGCCGCTCAGGTAAAAGACTTTGATGTGTCGCAATATATGACACCAAAAGAAGCGCGCAAAATGGATCTCTTTATCCAATATGGTATGGCAGCCTCTATACAAGCATTAGATGATGCCGCGTTATTGAATGAAGGGTTAAATTATAACCGAGTTGGCTGTGCAATAGGTTCTGGCATAGGTGGACTTCCCATGATTGAAAAAAATGTGGAGTTGCTGGATAAGTCAGGCCCAAAAAGAATTTCTCCTTTTTTTGTGCCAGGGGCAATCATTAATATGATCTCTGGGCATGTGGCTATCAAGTTTGGCTTTAAAGGACCAAACATATCAATCGTAACGGCTTGCACAACCGGAACACATAATATTGGTATGGCAGGGCGTATGATCTCCTATGGTGATGCAGACGTTATGATAGCCGGCGGTGCTGAAATGGCGATTACCCCACTAGGCATTGGTGGTTTCGGCGCGGCAAGAGCTTTATCAACCCGTAATGACGACCCTAAAACAGCGAGTCGTCCTTGGGATAAAGATAGAGATGGTTTTGTTATGGGAGACGGTGCGGGTATTTTGGTATTAGAAGAATACGAGCATGCGAAAGCCCGTGGTGCAAAAATTTATGCTGAGCTAGCTGGTTTTGGTATGAGTGATGATGCGCATCATATGACAGCGCCACCAGAGTCTGGTGTTGGTGCATTATCTGCCATGTCTGCTGCGTTAAAAGATGCCAATATTGAAGCGGCAGACGTGGATTATATTAATGCCCATGGTACGTCCACTCCAGCAGGGGATTTGGCTGAAACCAATGCGGTTAAGTCTTTGATGGGGCTGGCAGCCTCAGATGTGGCAATCAGTTCGACCAAGTCTATGGTTGGGCATTTGCTTGGTGCCTCAGGTGCAGTTGAATCTATTTTTTCTGTGTTAGCGATTCGCGATCAATTAGCGCCACCCACTATTAACTTGGAGAACCCAGGTGAAGGTTGTGATTTGAACTATGTGCCGCTTACACCACAAAAACGCAAAATAGACGTTGTATTAAATAACTCGTTTGGTTTTGGTGGAACGAACGGATCATTGGTTTTTAGTAAGATATAGAGCGTGTTCAGTATAAAAATAGGAGCTTGTGCTCCTATTTTTATGTCCTAAGCCTTAGCTGATGGGTTCAGTTAAAGCTGGCTTAATGTGTGGTGTTTGAATTATTTGTATCTAATTCTTGACGCAAAGACTTGATTTGCTCGTTTATGTCCACATTAATGCCTTGGCGTTCTAATTGGTATAAACGATCTTCTAGCTCTTGATAGAAGCTGAGCTCTTCATCCCCAAGAAAGTGTAAGCACTCACCGCCGATAAACCAAAGTAGCTCACGTCGTACCAAGGGTACTAAGTTTGCGTAACAACGAATAAAACGAGACAAGATTTCTTGGGCGTCGAAACTATAATCCGCCGCCTGATGAGTGATGTCGTTGAATAACTGATCCAGCTTATCAACCAGATCGGATTCTTCTTCGTTTAAAGGGGTTTGATCAAAAGGAAAATGCTCAGTCATTCTGCTTTTAAGATCTTTGAATGCGTTCAATATGAAATCGTTACGAGAATCCACGTAATAGCCTTTTACTGTTAAGAGTTCATGCCAGCCCAATGCTGGAAAGATGAGTAATTATGACATATGCAATAGAAATTAGTGACTTAAAAAAACGTTATGATAATGGTTTTGAAGCCTTAAAAGGCGTTGACCTTAAAGTTGAAAAGGGCGATTTTTTTGCGCTACTTGGGCCCAATGGTGCAGGTAAATCCACCACCATAGGAATCCTGTGTTCTTTGGTGAATAAAAGCGAGGGAAAAGTCTCAATTTTTGGGGTTGATATAGACAAAAATTTTGCTGGGGCGAAGCAGTTTTTAGGTGTGGTACCTCAAGAATTTAATTTTAACGTATTTGAAACGCCATTTAATATCATAGTGACCCAAGCTGGTTTCTACGGCATTCCTTATGATATTGCTGCGCCTAGGGCAGAAAAATACCTGAAACAGTTGGGTTTATGGGAAAAGCGTAATAATCCTTCAATGCAGCTTTCAGGCGGCATGAAGCGACGTTTAATGATTGCCAGAGCCTTGATTCATGAGCCTCAAGTTTTGATTCTGGATGAACCAACCGCTGGGGTTGATATTGAACTGCGTCGTTCTATGTGGGAGTTCATCAAGGAGTTAAATGATAATGGCACAACCATTATTTTAACTACCCACTATTTAGAAGAAGCTGAGCAATTGTGTCGCAATATCGCCATTATTAATAAGGGTGAAATTGTCGAAAACACCAGTGTGAAATCCCTGCTAAAAACACTTAATCAAGAAACCTTTATTTTGGATTTGGCGACGAATATTGCGGGTGATATTGTCATTGAAGGTTATAAAGTGGCGCGCTTAGCAGATGGGCACTCGATTGAAGTGGAAATCAGTAAAGGTCAATCCATCAATGATATTTTTGTGGCTCTAAATGAACAGGGTCTGCAAGTACAAAGTATGCGTAATAAATCAAACCGCTTAGAAGAGCTGTTTGTGAAGCTAACTAAGGGGTAGGTAAACATGACAAATATACAAATTATGGTGGCTTTTTTAACCATTGTCAGACGAGAAATACGTCGCTTTATGCGTATTTGGCCACAAACCTTGTTGCCCCCAGCGATTACAATGACCTTGTATTTTGCTATTTTTGGAAACCTGATAGGTTCCAGAATTGGTGAAATGGGTGGTTTTAGCTACATGGAATACATAGTTCCAGGCTTAATCATGATGTCTATCATCACCAACTCCTATGCCAATGTCTCAGCCTCTTTTTACTCGGCCAAGTTTCAACATAATGTGCAAGAGTTGTTAGTTTCACCCACGCCTAACTGGATTATTCTAATGGGTTATGTTGTCGGTGGCGTTACTCGTGGTTTGTTTGTTGGTTTTATTGTGACCTTATTGTCTTTGTTTTTTACTAAGATGAATCTTGAAAATATTTTTATCACAGTCATTGTGGTCTTCCTAACGGCGGTTTTATTTTCCTTAGGTGGTTTTGTTAATGCGGTGTATGCCAAAAGTTTTGATGATATTTCAATTATCCCTACTTTTGTGTTGGTACCATTAACCTATCTCGGTGGTGTTTTTTACTCTATTGATTTGCTACCAAGCTTTTGGCAAAACATGACCTTATTAAATCCTGTTTTATACATGGTTAATGCTTTTAGGTACGGTGTTTTGGGGGTGTCGGATATTAATGTGGGTTATGCTATCGTGATTATCCTTGCCTTTATTTTGGTCTTGTTTGTGTATGCTTTGCGTTTGTTAAATCGTGGTCATGGTATACGTAGTTAGTCTTTATTTATGTCTGTATTCAGCCCTAAAGTAAGTGTGAATTGTTTAAGTGTTAAGTGAGAGCGTTATGGGCGTATTGCCGTTAGGTCAAAAAACTGAATACATTTCTGAGTATTCTGCTGAGCTATTATTTCCAATTGCCAGAGTTGATAAGTGGCAAGAGATGGGGATTGAATCAGAGCGTCTTCCTTTTTATGGGGAAGATATTTGGAATGCTTATGAAGTCTCTTGGCTAAATACAAAAGGTAAGCCAATTGTTGCCATTGTTGAGTTTAGGTTGCCCCATGACTCTCCCAATATTATTGAGTCTAAGTCTTTCAAACTTTACTTAAACTCTCTTAATCAGATGCGTTATGAATCAGAGCATCAGGTGCAAGAAATTTTAGAGCGTGATTTAAGTCAAGCTGCGGGGGCAGAGGTGGGGGTGGTTATTCGTGACCTTGAAGCCATGCAAACCTTGGTGATTCAAACACCTGATTTTTGCATTGATACACTCGATGTGGAAGCGAGTATCTATCATCCTGACGCGAGCTTATTAGCGCTTGATAAAGAGGCTGAGCAGGTTGAAGAAAAAGTGGTTAGCCACTTGTTGAAATCAAACTGCCCAGTGACTAACCAGCCTGATTGGGGGTCTGTGTTTATTGAATATCGTGGCGCTAAAATATGTCATGAGAGTTTGCTGAAATATGTGATTTCATTTAGAGAACATACTGATTTTCATGAGCAATGTGTTGAGCGTATTTTCATTGATATCATGCAGCAATGCCAGCCTGAATACTTAGTGGTGAATGCAAGGTATGTTCGCCGTGGTGGGTTAGATATCAACCCTTACCGAGCTTCTGAGCCTTTGCTTCTGGGCAATGAAAGATTAAGTCGACAGTAAATCTCAGTTATAAAAAAAACCAGCATTTGCTGGTTTTTTTTGCTTTGTCTATCTGCTTATATTTAATCTTTACTGGGAGCAGACATACTTTCAATTTGTTTTTTCTCAAGATCAATAATGGCTAATTGAAGCCGATCAACTTCAAGATTTTTTTGGTTATACTCATCTCTTAACTCGGTTTCAACGTCATTTGCAATACTGGCTAATAGCTTCTGTTTTACTTTACTGTGCTCTGATAATAGCTCTTTGTTTTTAATTTCTAATTGTTGAAATTCATTATTTGTGCTGGTGCTTGAACCTTCGGTAAAGTTTGTATTAACCGTTTCAATGGTATGCTGTAATTCTTCGTTATTCTTTTTCGCTGTGGCGAGTTCTTGTTCTAATAGGGTGACACAGGTCTCAGATTCTTTAAGCAATCTTTCAAGTGTATCAGACTCTTTTTGTTGCTCTTCGATCATGGCTTTCAAGCTTTCATTTTCCGGCACGTTTGACATGTGTGTTTTCATGTCATCTACCTTAGATTGCTGATTTTTGGTGGTTTCCTTGAAAGAGGTGAGTGCCGTTTTTTGAGCCAAAATAAGGGTTTCTTCGGTTTCTAATAGTTTGTTACTTTTTTGTTTAATGTCTGATTTTAAGTTTTCAATTGTTAAATTAGTCGTGCCTAACTCATTCTCTAATTGCAGTATAAGGGTGTCAGATTCTTTAATCATTTGTTCAATTCGGCCAATAGCAATCGCCTGTGAATTATCTGTATCATTGTCACTGTCGGCTTGATTGGTATCGCGTAACTTCTCTCGCAACATGTCAATGACAGCTTGCTGACGATTTGCCACCTGGTTAAGGGATTTAATTTGTTTGTTGGCCTTGTGCTGGCCTAGGTCTTGTCTCATTTCATCTATAGATTCGTTTTCAGCGCCTGTAATCAGATGAGAGATATCATTGTCATCTTCTAAATGAACAAGTGAATCTTTTAGCTGTTTTAAATTGGTCATTGCTTGAGAGAGTTTTTGCTCTAAATTGATTTTCTCTCTTTGTTTACTTTCAATGCGTTTAGCGGCTTCTTGTAAGTTTTCAATTTGATTAGTGAGCTCTTCTTTTATGGCGCTTTGTGCTGTCTCAAGGTCGTTTTTCAGTTTCAGTACTTCATTTGATTTATCCGCACTCTGGGTTAGCTTGCTTAATTTCTCTTCAAGGTCTTTTAAGCTTGAGTTATCTTTCTTAGCGTTAAAAATATTGTTGAGCACAGATGAAAGTTCTTGCTGAATGATTTCATTTGTATCTTTTTTTGTGGGGTGGTCAAGTACCTTGTTCTCGGCCTTTAACAAGGTTCCCCAAAGCTTGATTAAAAAAACCTTATCTTTTTGTTCTTTGACTTTGGTTTTAGTGAGTTGTTGTGCAGCTTGCTTTAGTTGGCCTTGAATAATGGTTTTTAGCAGAAGGCTAGGCTCTTCATACTCTTTATTGTTAGCACTTTTATCAGAGGTATCTTGACTGTCTTCTTGGTCAGAACTTGCTTCATCCTTATCCTCTGCCTCATCTTTTTTGAGCTTGAGTTTTAACCAAATAAAAATCCCCCCTAAAAAAATAAATAGGGTTGTGATTTCGATGAGTGTCCATACTAATAATTTCATCTAACGAAGTGCCTGCCTGTATGACAATATAAGGTAAAGAGTCAGACTAAATGCTGAAAGTGACCTTAAGTTTAAATTAATTAGTCGCAATATTTCAATTAGCAGACTGAGTCTTATGACCGCTTCATGCTAACATTGAAAATAGTATTAAATTTAAAGTAACTCAATGAGTTACTCATTCCAGTATGGCTCAGGTAAACGTTAATATGAAAGAATTTATCCAATTTATGCGCGAAAGAAGCTCGCAAAATGCGCTCTTGTCTCCTGCCCCTTTAAAAGAAGAGTGGCAGTCCGTGTTAGAGGCAGCCAGTCGGGCCGCAGATCATGGTGCTATCAAGCCTTGGCGATATCGCATCTATAGCGGTAAAAGTTTGGATTTGCTGGGGGAATGCTATTGGCAACATGCTCTTGCTTCGACACCTGAAATGCCAATCAGCAAAAAAGATAACTTTATTCAAAAAGCCCATAGGGCACCTGCTGTACTATTAGTTACAGCGGCTTTGGTAGAAGAGGCTAAGGTGCCTAAGATAGAGCAAACCATGGCTGTTGCGGCAGCGACACAGCAAGTTTTATTAGGTCTTGAGGCACTAGGGTATGGCGCGATTTGGCGGACAGGGCCTGTTGCCCATAGTCAATTAACCAAATCAATTTTGGGGATAGAGGACCATCATCAAGTGATTGGATTTGTTTATGTTGGAACGGCTAAAGCACTAGATAAAAGAGTCAAAGAGGTGGATTTAACAGGTCATATAGAATGGTTTGAGTGATCTTTAGTCAAGCCTGACCAGGCGTTTAATTTCTCGTGAAAAAGGGCTTGCGTTTCAATCACTTCGACATTAATATACGCCCACTCTTTGATAGGCGACGCCTGCAAAGTGGCCTGTGGTGAGCTGTCCGAGTGGCCGAAGGAGCACGCCTGGAAAGTGTGTATGTCGAAAGGCATCAAGAGTTCGAATCTCTTGCTCACCGCCATTATTCTAAAAAACCGTATCTTTTCAGATACGGTTTTTTTTCGTCTTTTATAAATGGCTTCAAATACCCTCTATCGCGCTAGCCTGTTTACTCAGTAGCTAATGTCTTTTTCCTTAATAGCAAGTTGCTTATCTTTTCTTAAATTCCATCTCACTCATTCAGAACTTAACGCATAGGTTAAATGGCTTTTATTTATAGATTGCTGTGTTGGATGTTTATATGGCTTTAGCTCTTTAGCTCTTTAGCCTAATAGTTGCATGTTTAACGGTTAGAAGAGAAAGGATATGAGCTTCATAAGATTCTGCCACGATTCTTATCATCGCGATGAAAGGGCTGTGATAGCGTTGGAGCTAGTACAGGATGTGTTCTCATTATTCGTTGAAGCAATTTAAATGGCAGGAGTGTTCTCATGCAGAGAAATAAAATATCAACTAAATTCACAAATTTGACTATAGTCGCGGCATTATTAAGTATGGCGAATATCAATCTTTTAGCGGATGAGGCCAATGCAACGCATACTCACCAAGGATCAAGCCATTCCCATGATGTCATCAGTCAAACTCAAACCTTGCAAATTGATATAACCAATCAAATTTTTAGTAATCGCAATCCGGATTGTGCTGCGTTTGATGAGACTTATTCATCACAAGTACTGGATGTGAATTACGCGAGGAGCTTTGAAGGTATGACGCGTGTGATTGCCGCGACAGATACCTGTGTGATTGAAAGTAATAATATTCCAAATCATGATTTTAATGATGCCGAACGGCCATTTGCTAATCAGGTTGCTGAGGTGGAAAAGAATTTTATCCTTGAGCGAATGCCAGATACTTTTGCCTCTGAGGTGACTTATGTATCCCAGTCTTTGATTAATGGCATCATGCTTAATGGCGTTGTAATTGATATCTTATCAGCAGGCTGCTGGGATGATGTTCGAGGTGACAATGTCGCGATAGGTTGCTCGGATACCGCTGATTGGCTAATTGATCCTGTGGGCAGTGGCTTTTTTGATGAAGACACTCACAATGCCCATTCTCAAGGGGACGGCACTTACCATTATCATGGCAATCCGAATGCAATGTTTGATGATAATCCTGGTCCTAATGGCTCTCCCATTATTGGTTTTGCCGCAGATGGTTATCCGATTTATGGTTCTTATTTTCTTGATGATGATACCGGTGAAGTGCGTAAGGCTGTCTCAGGTTATAGGTTGAAGAGAGGGGTAAGACCAAGCGGCCCAGGTGGACGTTATGATGGCTTTTATATTCAAGACTGGCGTTGGACCAGAGCTGGTGATCTTGATGAATGTAACGGTATGACGACAGACGGACAATATGGCTATTATGTCACCGACTCTTACCCATGGTTAATGAAGTGTTTTAAAGGTGAGCCAAATAACTCTTTTTATAAAAGAGCTCCATAAGCTAAAGACGGGTCTAATGTCATCTTTCAGTATTTTTAGGAAAGATGGCATTTATATTCGTGATTTAATATTGATTTTATTCAAATAAAACACCCCGATACCAAAACAAGCAAAGCCAATCATGGTGCTCGCCATGGCACTGATTGGGTTAATGTTGAGTAGACTCATAATGCCACTCGCAATAATTGCGCCTAAGGTATGATAAATCCCGTATACCGAACTAATGACCCCCACTTCTTTTATCGGACTTGAAAAAGCCCCCGCCAAGGCGTTTGGAAAAACCATTCTGGAACTTAACGTCAGTAGAAACACGTTCAAGGTAATTATGATTAGGTTGGGTCCAAACAAGATAATACTGAGATAGATATTAAGCCCTGTAACCAGAAGGCCAATCAGTGCTGCGAATATGATGTGATCAGGGCTAAGTTTCTTTAATAGGTAATTGTTAAGAAAGCCGCCCAATATATAGGACAAGGTGATTAAGCCTGCTAACCAGCCAAACTCAATCATGCTAAAGCCAAACACATCTAAAAAGACAAAGGGGGCTGACACCATATAGGCCACGGCACAGCCAAAAGCACATAGCGTTGTCATGCTATAGGTAAAGACAGCCCTATCTTTTAACACTCTTATAAATGTCTGTAAAAGGGGCTTAACTTGCAAGATGTTAGGGTCTATTTTGGGGTTGGTTTCTGGCAAAAGGTAATAAGTTAACACCAATACCACCAAGCTTAGAGCAAATACCAGCTGGAAGATTTGTTGCCATTGGTAATAACTAGCAAGGTAGGCGCCAAAAAGGGGAGCGATAAGAGGCATCAGGGCCAGCACCATATTAATACTGGAAGCCGCTTTCGATAACTCTACTCCATTGAATAGGTCTTTTAATACGGCTCTGGCAACGGGGATTCCCGATGCCATACCTATGCCTAAAATGCATCGTCCTATTAAAAACTGCCAAATGGATTGGGATACAAAGCAGATCAACGCCCCCAATATGCCAATCAATAAGCCCAGTAAAATAACTTTTCTTCGACCTTTTGCATCAGATAAAGGGCCAAATACAATTTGTGCCAAGGCAAAGCCGATAAAATAGGCCGTAACACTGAATTTCAACATGCTATCAGAGGTTTCAAAATAATCTGACATGAGAGATAGGGCTGGCAAATAGGCATCAGCCGCTAATGGGGCTAACGCGCCAATTAAGATGAGTAAGGCAAGAATCTGATTTTTTTGATGAAGGACTAACATGCTACTTCCTTTAGCTAAACACATAGAGATTTAATGAATGAATGCTAAAGGGTTGGCAGTGAAATGGATAGATGCATTAAACTAGTGGTCGCATTTTTGATGCTGAAAAATAAAGAATTAAGGACGATTTATGATTTATCCCGCACCTCTTAGACAAGGAAGTGTTATTGCTATTACCGCGTTTTCCTCTGGCATCAGTGAAGGCAAGAAAGCCAGATATCAGCATGTTATCACAGGCCTTAAAAACCAAGGTTATGTCATTATTGAAGGTGATTGCCTTATCGGTAATAGCCAGCATGTCAGTGCGCCAGCAAGACAAAGAGCAACAGAGTTAATGTCATTTCTGTTGGATGATCGCATTGATGCCATTGCTGCTCCTTGGGGTGGTGAACTTGCGATGGAGATATTGCCACTGTTAGATTTTGATTTACTCAAGAAAGCCAAGCCTAAATGGCTCTTTGGTTTTTCAGACGTTAGTACCCTAACCGTGGTGATTAGTTCGAGATTAAACTGGGCCAGTGCCCATAGCCCGAATTTAATGGATTTAGCTGCGAGTGAAACAGAAGCCTTAACAGCCAATTTCTTGAAGAATATGGCAACCGACACAGGGGGGCGTTTTTCTCAATGTGCATCTTTGCAACATACGGATAAATGGCCTGACGGCACTCGCCACCCTGCTGCTGTGTTAGCGCCATATTTGAAGACAAACTGGTGTTGGCTGGTGGCCCCAAGAAACGGATCAAGGATAGAGGGGCGGTTAATAGGGGGATGCTGGGATACCCTAATACACCTTTTTGATACCCCTTACTTAGATTTAAAGCGTTATGCTGAGCAATTTGATGAAGGCATTATTTTATACCTAGAGAATGTGGAAATGGCACCCGCTGACCTCACAAGAAGTATTCTTAGTATGAAGTTTAGAGGTGTTTTTACTCATATTACAGCCTTACTCTTGGGGCGCTCTGCATACCCTGCGTCGAATAACAAAGAAGATTTAACTTATCACGAGGTGCTGCAAAGGCATTTAGCAGATCTTGGTATTCCTGTGTTAATCGATATGGACATAGGTCATGTGCCGCCAAACTTAACCTTAATCAATGGTGCCCTAGCCAAAGTAACGTCTGACAATGTTAAAAGCGACATTACCCAATATTTAATTTAGTGGATGATTTATAAGCACTAAATCATTTTAGTGAATTGGTGTAAAATGCGGATTAAATTGAACGCTGTCTAATCACGTCTTAAGCATTGATGCTGAACTACACTCATTAATAGCCTTTTATTTTCTCATTAATAGAAAAGAAAGCTTAATCATGGATGATTGTGTTAGAACGTCTGTCATTCATATGCTATTCATCTATTGGTAGAGTTATGCTAAACCGGGAAGAGGAAGCACTTCTAAAAAAATTAAAAAGAAGTGAACAGAGATTAATTGCAGCCTATAAATTAGTCGCTTTAGGCACTTGGGATTGGGACCTTATAACCAATGAACAAGCTTGGTCTGATAAAACCTATGAGATTTTGGGGGTGGATTCCAACGTTGTCGTGACCCGAGAGTTATTTGAATCCTTGTTGCACCCAGATGACCTTGACTATGTTAGAGAAAAGCTAGAGCAAGGTATTAGCCAAGAAGATGATATTACTTATGGTTTTCGTATCATCAGACCTAATGGAGAAGAACGCTATATTTACTCTCATCTAACATTCGAGAAAGATGAGCAAGGCAAAAAAGTTAGAGTGCTCGGGACAAACCAAGATATCACTGATCAAAAAAGAGCTGAGCAGGCACTTAGAGAGAGTGAAGAGCGTTTAAAAGCGGCACAATCACTGGTCAATCTGGGCTGCTGGGATTGGGACCTGAAAACAGGCAAGCAAGTTTGGTCAAATGAAACCTACCGTATTTTTGGCATAGATTCAGGCATAGAACCTAGCCGAGCATTGTTTGAAAACTTGATTCACCCAGACGATTTAGCACAAACCCTGGCAGCGACCCAGGCAGGTATTAAATCGGGAGTTGATTTTAATTTTGAGTTTAGAATCATCCTGCCTAATGGCAAAGAACGCTATATTTCTGCACATGTTGGTATTAAAACTGACGAGCTTGGGAATAGCATACGATTGCTGGGGACAAATCAGGATATTACTGAGCAAAAAGAAATTGAATTGCGCATTATCCATCAAGCCTATCATGACCCTCTGACCCAGTTGCCAAATAGGATGAAACTTAATCAGGAGTTGGAATGCCTTTTACAGCCAGGGCAAGCGTCTCATCATCCCTTTGCTATCTTGTGGGTCGACTTGGATTACTTTAAGCAAATTAATGATAACCATGGCCATTTAGCAGGTGATGCGGTTTTACAAGACGTCGCGAAACGTCTGAAGGCTCAAACCCAACAGGGAGACTTGGTTGCCAGAGTGGGAGGTGATGAGTTTATTATCATGCTGAAAAGTGCGGGCGATGTGCAAAAGCTCAATGCCTGTGCTCAGAATATATTGAAAGAATTTCAGCACCCCATATTGTTTGAGAACCTATTGTTGAAAGTAGGAACAAGCATTGGCGGTGCGATATACCCTCTACATGGCGAGAATGTCGAATCCTTATTTAGGGCGGCAGACATCGCCTTATACCAAGTGAAAGAGGGTGGTCGAAATGCTTACCAACTCGCTCAATTAGATGATTGAGTGCATTGCATGAGCCATACTGAAACACACAAAAAGCCTGATTAACAACAATTGGTTAATCAGGCTTTTATCGGGATCTCTATTAAAGAAGCCGATAAGATTTAAGCGATGTGGTTCATCTCATTCAGGGTAAACTCTGCAACAGCACCTTCAGTCGCCGCCATATAATCTTGTAAGTGTTGGTTGCCCATATGTGTTTGCCAAAGTTCACGTGTTTCCCAGTTTTCATAAAACATGAAATGCGCTGGGTTCTCGTTATCTTGGTGAAGGTCATAGTTAATACAGCCTTCTTCAGCACGTGTAATGTCAATCAGCTTTAAAAGCTCCGCTTTTACTAATTCAATTTTGTCTTCATTTGCTTTGATGTTGGCAACAATCGTTAACTTAGTCATTGTTATTTCCTCTTCATTTAATTTTTTAAACGTGTATCTCGTTTTGATCAAATTTGTTTAAAAGCCTTCCAAAACAATCTTGCCAATAGATTGGCCTGATTCAATTGCTTCGTGGGCCGCTCTTAGGTTTGCAGCATTAATTGGGCTTAATTGCTTATTCACTGTGGTTTTAATAAAACCTTGATCAACTAAGTCAGCCACTTTATTAAGCAGTAGGTTTTGCTTGTTCATGTCCTCTGTTTGGAACATAGAGTGGGTGTACATAAACTCCCAATGGAGTGACAAGCTTTTGCGCTTCATCTTAGAAACATCCAAAGTGGCAGGATCATCTATGAGCGCAATCTTGCCAAAAGGCTTTAAGATCTCGGTATAGGTTTCAAAGTAGCTATCCGTGCTATTTAAGCTAGCAACATGGGTAACTGGGCCAATTGCAAGGGCATTGATTTGCTCTGCTAGGTCTTTCGTATGGTCAATCACATAATCCGCGCCTAACTCTTTCACCCAAGCGTTAGAGGATTCACGTGATGCGGTACCGATAATGGTGGCACCAGAAATCGCTTTAGCCAGTTGAATCAAGATAGAACCCACACCGCCTGCAGCTCCAACCACTAGAATCACTTCGTCTGATGTTGAGTTTGTGCCAGGCGCTTGAACCTTGATACCAAGACGCTCAAAGAGTAATTCATAGGCGGTAATAGCGGTTAATGGCAAAGCGGCCGCTTCAGCATTGCTTAAGCTCTTTGGCTTGTGGCCAACAATGCGTTCATCTACTAATTGAAACTCAGCATTGCTGCCTGAGCGAGTGAGATCGCCAGCGTAAAAGACTTTATCACCGGGTTTGAATCGACTAGTCGCCTCGCCTGTTGCAACCACTTCACCGACAGCATCCCAACCAATAATTTTATGCTCATCACCTTCTGGTGCAACATTCTGACGTATCTTGCAATCCACAGGGTTCACTGCAATCGCATCAATCTTAACTAATAAATCACGACCTCTAGCCTTAGGTTGTGCGACTTCAATATCAACCAAAGAGTTTGCATCTGAAATAGGTAAAGACGCTTTATAGCCGATGGCTTTCATGGTGTGCCTCCTTTAAATTTTGAGTTCGTTTACCAAACTGATGGACACATGATAGGGATTGCATCTTGATAGATAAACAGGATAATAATTGAATCTTTTTCTAATAATTTTGGATAATATGCTTTTAGAAGATTTACATGTGGTCCTGAAAGTGGCGGAATTTCGTAGTATTACGGCAGCCGCAACCAGCCTAGATATGCGCACAGGCACTGCAAGTGCGGCATTAAAGCGAGTAGAGGCTGAGCTTGGTGTGTCTTTGTTTGTGCGAACAACGAGGCAGCTTAGAATCTCAAGTGCGGGTGAAAAGTACATTCCCCAATGTCAGCAAGCCTTACAGATTTTGTCCCAAGCCAAGCAGAATATGAAAGACGGGCAAGATATTGTTGAAGGTGAGCTAAGGTTGGCTGTTTCATCAGATTTGGGTCGTAACCTTGTGATTCCTTGGCTTGATGAGTTTATGGATGATTATCCAGACTTAAGTTTACGCACCAATATCAGTGATTCTAATATCGATTTCTATCGAGATTCTGTTGATATTGCCTTACGTTACGGCTTCCCTGATGACTCTAATCTTTACGGCTTTAAAATCTGCAATGTGCCAAGACTCACCTGTGCGACTCACGAGTACCTTGCTCAACATGGCACACCAAAACACCCCCATGAGCTCTCTGAGCATAATAGTTTGAACTATCAGCTACAGGATGTGGTTTATGATGTCTGGAACTTTAGGCATGACAATAACGACATTAAAATAAAGGTCAAAGGCAATCGAATTTCTAATGATGGCGACCTCGTTAGGCGCTGGTGTGTGGCGGGTAAGGGGATCGCAGTGAAGTCGAGCTTGGATATGGCGGCGGATTTATTGGCACAAAGAGTGGTGAATATCATGCCTGAGTATCATCCAACGCCCACTGAGCTTTGGCTCATTTGCCCAAGTAAACAATCCATTTCACCCGCTGTTAGGCTATTAAGGGATAGGTTAAGGGAAAAGAGCCGCGCTTTACTAAGCCAATTAGTAGCAAAAAATATGCTTGATGAGAGCGTGCTTAGCTAGTTTTTTCGCTTGCTCTTTAGCTAAGCACGGCTAATTCTTGTCTTGGGGTATTACCAAACTTACGGGAATACTCTCGACTAAACTGAGTCGGGCTTTCATAGCCCACTTCAAACGCGGCGGCTGAAACTGAGGTATTTTCTTCACGAATCAGTCTCTGCGCTTCTATTAGCCTTAACTCTTTTTGATACTGTAACGGCGTTGATTTTGTGACTTGTTTGAAGTGCTCATAAAAAGAAGAGGTGCTCATGCCAATGTTTTTGGCAATATCCGGCATAGACAGCGCTGTTTTAAAGTTTTGTCGGATAACATCTATCGCTTGCGTGACTTTACTCACGTGGCTGTCTTGTTCTGTCAGGTGACGCAACATATCGCCATTGGATGACTTTAATAATAAAAAGTGAATTTCTTTTAAAATTAAAGGCCCCATCACCTTCATTTCTAAGGGCTTGCCCGCTAAAGCAAAATAACGGCCCATGGCATCAATTAGGGCATCGCTTGATTGGGCTGCACATAATGGCTTGAAGGTTTTATTGAGTATATCCAGCTCACCAATTTCACGTTGTAAACTACGCAGTATGCCTAAATCTAAGCAGATGGCGAGGCCTATATAAGGTGCTTCCTCGCTTGCTTCAACAATGCTCGAAAATGCAGGGACACTATGGCTGGCGATCAATGACATGCCGGCCCGATAAGATATTTTCTCTCCTCCAACAATCGCCTCCTTGCTCCCTTGCAGAATGATGCAGGCAATAGGGTGATAAATACAGGCATTTAATTGGGTTGGCTTTTTTGACTGATGCACAAAAAAATCAGGAATAGGCGATGACAGCTCATCATCATCCATTGTTTGAGATTCGATATAGTGTGTCGCTAATGCTAACAGCTCGGCTAATGTCATTTTGTCCCTGTGTCATCTGGGTTAGGAGCTAAAAAGTATATTGAAAATTTTGTCATAAAGCACATCTGATGGAATCTCTCTGGAGAATTAGGCAGGTGTTTTAGAGTATTTGATAAGTTCTCTTCCGCTAAAGTCTCTAGTATGAACTAAGTTGTAATGGCGCTCTTTATAGGGAGTGAGTATTTTACATAACAGATACGAGTTGAGCGTCACCAACATAGAGAACGGGCAGGTTTGGGTGGCGTTTAGTTAAGGAAGCGATAAGTGAGTTCTACCGCCTCAGGACATTGATAAAAGCTTGAGATTAATGGTGAGCATCATGCCGCTTTCCCTCATTAGGCATAGGAGACAGTATGTTATACAAATTAAAAGTTAATGGAAAAGCGCAAGAAGTGGAAGCAGAGCCAGGGACACCTTTGTTATGGGTGATTCGTGATGAATTAGATCTAACGGGTACAAAATTTGGTTGTGGTGTTGCCGCATGTGGTGCCTGTACTGTGCACTTTCAGGGTGCGCCAATTCGTTCTTGTTCTTTCCCAATTGATGCGGTTGGCGACAATGAAATCACCACAATCGAAGGCCTAGAAGATAAAACCGCCAAGGTTGTGCAAGCCGCTTGGAACGAAAAAGACGTTGTGCAATGTGGTTACTGCCAGTCGGGTCAAATCATGTCTGCGGTGGGTTTACTTAAACAAAACCCATCACCATCAGATGCCGAAATAGAAGCGGCGATGCAAGGGAATGTGTGCCGTTGTGCCACTTATGTGCGTATTAAAGACGCCATTAAAACCGCAGCTAAAAACTTGGAGGCATAAGATGAGTCAGACTATTTCAAGACGAGGTTTTTTAAAGTCAGCGGCAGCTGGGTCTGCTGTCATGATGGTGGGTCTAAATGCTGGTGGTTTATTAGCGGTTGGTTCTGGCGATGTGGTGGTCAATCCATTTGTCAGCATTAACCAAGAGGGTGAAATCACAGTTGTCATCAAACACTTTGAAATGGGCCAAGGGACAACAACAGGTTTAACCACCTTGGTCGCAGAAGAACTAGATGCCGATTGGCAAAAAATGAAGATAGACTTCGCACCAGCCGATGGCATTCGTTATAAAAACCTTTTCTTTGGTGCCCAGTTAACCGGTGGTTCCACTGCCATTGCTAACTCTTACATGCAATACCGTGAAGCCGGCGCTATGGCAAGAGACCTATTAGTAAGATCTGCCAGTGCCGCTTGGGGTGTGAGTCCAAATCAAATCCAAATTCGCAATGGTGTGATCAGTGCAGGCAATAAAACGGCTCACTTTGGCGAGTTTGTGAAAGAAGCTATGGCGCTTAAGCCAATTGATAAACCTATCACTAAAACACCAGATCAGTTTAATCTGATAGGTAAGCTCAAACTGCCACGTAAAGATTCTCAAGCAAAAACCACTGGTCAAGCCATGTTTTCAATGGATGTGAAATTACCAGGCATGCTGTATGTGGCGATTCATCGTTCACCTAAATTTGGTGGCAAGGTAAGTTCACTTAATCTAGATGACGCTAAAAAGATAGGTGGTTTTGTCGATGCGAAACCACTGGCTAACAAAGCAGGTGTAGCTGTTTATGCGAAAAACACCTGGGAGGCTTTCAAAGCAAGAGACGCATTAAAAGTAAGCTGGGACTTCTCTGGTGCAGAAACCCGTGGCACAGAAGAAATGCGCGCTGAGTACACACGACTTGTCGACGAACCTGCCATGTTTAATGGTTTACCAACAACCAAAGAAGCCGCCAATATTGCCATGCAAGATGCCGAGCATTTGGTTGAAGCGGACTTCCAATTTCCTTTCTTATCCCATGCCCCCATGGAGCCTTTAAACTGTGTCATCGAAAAAACACCTAATGGGGTGAGATTCCATGACGGCTGCCAAGGTCCAAGTTTAGTGCAGGGCGTGGTCGCCTATGTGTTAGGGTTAGAACAAGCTCAAGTTGAGGTGAAGACATACTACGCAGGTGGCTCATTTGGCCGTCGTGCCAATGTAAATGCGGATTATCATGTGGAAGCTGCTTTGGCTTTCCAAGCTTATGGCGGTCAAACACCGGTCAAACTTGTTTGGAGCCGTGAAGACGATATCCGTGGTGGTTATTACCGTCCTATGTCACTGCACAGAGCGAAAATCGGTCTGGATGCAAAGGGTCAACTACTAGGCTGGGATCATCACGTTGCCGCTCAACCTATTATGAAAGGCACACCGTTTGAAGCCATGGTGGTACATAACGGCATCGACCATACCAGTGTCGAAGGTCTATCAGACACCTTGTACCAAGTGCCTAACATGTCTATGGGTGTAAGTGACTTTAAGTCTGTGATTCCTGTACTTTGGTGGCGTTCAGTTGGTCATTCTCATACGGCGTTTGTCATGGAAAGCTTGATGGATATGGCAGCAGCAAAAGCTAAGCGTGACCCTGTCGCGCTTAGATTAAGTTTGCTTGATCAAGCGGATGCGAAAGGCCAACGAATGGCGAATACCATTAAAGCAGCGCGTGACATGGCGAATTGGAAAGAGGGCGACAAACGTGGTTTTGCGTCTCACTTCTCCTTTAATACCTATGTGGCAGTCGTGGCTGATGTCAGTGTAAAAGCTAAGCAAGTGCATGTTGATAAGCTTTACATCGCCGTCGATTGTGGTGTTGCCATTAACCCAGATGTCATCAAGGCTCAAATGGAAGGGGGCGCAGGCTATGCGCTAGGTGCCATTGCGCGTAATGAGGTGACACTGGATAAAGGCGAAGTGATTGAAGCTAACTTCCCACAATATCAACCGACTCGTCTTGGCGATATGCCTGAAATAGAGGTTGAGATTGTTCGCTCGAACGAAGCGCCAACCGGTGTAGGAGAACCCGCCGTGCCACCAACAGGGCCAGCGATTGCTAACGCAATTTATGCTGTCACGGGTGTGCGAATTACGGATCTTCCTATGACAAAAGCAGGTTTCACATTTAGCTGAGGTATCTTCCTATGAGCAACCAACCTATGAGCAACCAACTGACTGCTATGCTACAAGCATGGCAAAAAGGCCAAGATGAGGCTGATTGGGTGCTGGGGACGGTTTATAAAACACAAGGTTCCTGCTATCGAAAGGCAGGGGCCTTGACCCTTATAAACAGTCGAGGAGAGCAATACGGTTTGTTAAGTGGTGGTTGCTTAGAAGCTGATATTGTCCGCAATGCCAGAAAAGTACTGCAATGGGGTAAACCCTTATTACTCAGTTATGATGCAACCGATGAGGACGATTGGTCTTATCAGCTAGGCATAGGCTGTGGCGGAAAGGTGTATATCATGTTGCAAGCTATCACTCAGGAAAACGACCTAGGTCTTGGTGCTATGCTGACGGCATTAGAAAATCGTCAGTCAGGCCTGTATCACCAAAAGATTAATGGGAATGAAGGCTATTTTGAGCCGCTAGCTGAAAAGTCTTTTCAAAAGGCGGCCATTCAACATCGCAATAATGAGGATTGGTTAGTGCAACCGATTGTGCCAGAGCCACATTTAATGATTGTGGGTGGCGGTGTGGATGCTAAACCTTTGGTTAATATGGCCAAAGAAATGGGCTGGAAAATCACACTTGCTGATCCAAGAGCCAGTCATGCCAGAGCAAAGAACTTCCCTAATGCCGATGTGATATTGGATGATGTGGGCGAGCCTTTGTCTGAGTATCTGCTCAATCATGGTGTAGATGCCATGGTGATCATGTCTCACAGTATGGAGATTGACGCTAAAGCATTAAAAAGTGCACAGGTAAAAGCCATTGATTACGTGGCCATGTTAGGACCTAAACATAGGTTTCAAGAAGTACTGGGTATCGCGAAACTCAGGCTCTCTCAACTGGTATCAAAAGTCGCTTCGCCAGCAGGGTTTGATATTGGCGGCCAGCTGCCTGAGAGTATTGCTCTGTCTATTCTGGCTCAGTGTCATAGCGTTTTACATAATAGCGTGCTGCATCATAGCAATGTGTCCCAAAGTGAGCAGAGTGAGCAGAATGAAGAGACGAGGATAGCCAGCTAATGAAAATGGCTTACGTGCTATTAGCGGCTGGCAATGGGAGTCGCTTTGGCAGCTGCAAACAGTTGGCAGAAGTGCATGATAAGGCCATGATACGTCATAGCCTTGAGACCTTAACTCGCTTAGCGACTTTAACAGAAATGACTCAAACCAAGCCCTTTGTTGTATTAGGTGCTTATTATGAGCAGATCAATCCCATCATAATGGATAAGGCCGAGGTGATTTATAATCCAGATTGGTCCCTCGGCTTAGGTGCGTCTATCGCTAAAGCAAGTGAGGTTATTCAAAGCATAGGGGGTTATGATGGGGTGCTTTTTACCTTATCCGATCAAGTAAAGGTCAACCTTGAAGACCTTGAAAATCTCATCAAAGGTTACGATGGGCAGACAATTCGAACCGCTTACTATGCTAATAAACCCGGTGTGCCTGCGATTTTTCCAGCCAGTCAATTTACTGAGTTAAAAGGCCTTAAGGGCAAACAAGGGGCAAAGCCTATCTTGATGGCAGCGAAAGATAATCTAAGTCTGCAAGTGATGGACAATGCGCTTTTTGATATCGATTACCCAGAAGATCTCGAACAATACCTGTCTGCTATCAAAGCTTAAGGCGTCACTAAAAAAAAGCCTAAAGTGTCTCTAAAAAAAGCTTAAGGCGTCACTTAAATCAAACTTAAAGTGTCGCTCAAGTTATTAATAAACCGTCACCCTGTGTAGTTTTCTCGGCTCATCACCATAATCAATCACAGCATAATGTTGCGTGCTACGATTATCCCAAATGGCGAGTGTATTTGGCTGCCATTTAAAACGTACCTGATACTCAGCTTGCCTTGCTAAAGCAAATAGCCGATCAAGTAGTGCTCGGCTTTTGGTGTTGTTCAAGCTAATGACAAAGCGGGTAAACTGCTCGTTGATAAAGAGAATTTCTTCACCTGTTTCAGGTAGTTTAGTGACCATAGGGTGCTCAACAGGTGGATTCGCCGCCGCTGTTTTAATCACATCTTTATGCCAGTCGGCATTTATCTCGTCTGTTTTTATATTTTCAAACGCATGCAGTGAGTGCATCGTCTTAAGCTGTCGAATGCTGCTTTTATCCTCTTCAGATAACGCATTAAACACAGCTCTCATAGAGCACCAAATAGTATCACCACCCACCTCTGGCAAATGCTGAGCATGTAACAGTGAGGCTTTAGAAGGGCGCTTTTGCCAGGTTAAATCCGTATGCCAAAAGCTTTCTAGCGGTGCTTTGCCTCTGACTGTTTCGATAACACTCACTTGTGGCGCCTCTTTTACATTCGGGAAGAAAGGATGAACTGGCGCAAGCTCACCAAAACGGCTGGCGATTTTGAGGTGCTCTTCAGGCGTCATCTTCTGATCCGGCAAGAAAATAACCCCGTTTTGATACCAAGCTTGATAAACTGCCTCGAACTCAGCGTCACTGCATATTGCGAGGTTAACCCCATGCACCATGGCGCCAATATTCGGTGTTAATCGTTCGATTTGCATTCGGTGTTTTCCTTTTATCGATAATGCTTTATTCAAAATCTTATATTAACGCGAAGAGGTGCTTTTTAAGAGGCACTTTCTAAGAGACTGTTTTTAAGAGGCTGTTTTTAAAAGATTGTTTTTAAGAGGCTCTTTTTCAGAGACAGTTTTAAAGATAAAGTTCACTCTCTAAAATGAGGTTCTTTAACCCCTCAAGTTTACCTATTACCGCTTTAGCAAAAGAGAAGAGACTATGATCACTGCCGCAATTTTTGATATGGATGGTTTATTGTTTGATTCAGAACCCTTGTGGCAAGAAGCAGAGTATCAGGTGTTTAGTCGTCTTGGGGTTAAAGTAACCCCTGAGTTAAGCGCCATCACAGCGGCGATGACAACAAAAGAAGTTACTGAATTTTGGTATCAGCAACACCCTTGGCAAGGTGATTCTTTAGTGTCTGTCGAGCAAGCGGTAATTGATCAAGTCGAATTGCTTATCAAGCAAAAAGGCGAAGCCAAACCTGGTGTAAAAAAGATTCTCAATTTCTGTAAGGAACAAGGCTTAAAAATAGCGTTGGCAACTAATTCGCCCTATCAATTAATCCCAGTGATTTTAGATGCCCTAGAGGTGAGGCATTATTTTGATGTGATTACGTCATCAGAACAGGTCGAGAAGGGGAAACCCGCGCCAGATGTTTATCTTAAAACCGCACAAAGACTCAATGTAGAGCCTAAGCAATGCATGGTATTTGAAGATTCCCCATCTGGGCTAGCGGCTGGCGTTGCTGCCGATATGAAGGTAATCGTTGTGCCCCAAAAGGAAAATTATGACAATCCCAAATTTGAATTGTCACG
Organism: Marinomonas sp. MED121; assembly: GCF_000153025.1. Classification (GTDB taxonomy): domain Bacteria; phylum Pseudomonadota; class Gammaproteobacteria; order Pseudomonadales; family Marinomonadaceae; genus Marinomonas. Next base: position 646,113 of record NZ_CH672432.1, on the reverse strand, counting down.
CTTTAAACTGGCTAGTTTATTCGACTTTTCTAAGCATCACTTTGAGGTGCTAACGGCTGCTTAGGCCAGTATTTATGCTTGATGACATCGTAAGCCCAGTTATAAATAATGGCGTAAATGATGAAGAAAACGACCGCGCCAATATCAAGTATGAACACAGTCCAAAAGCTCATTTTGGTGACCCACATAATCACTGGGAAAGAGGCCAAAATCATACCTGCTTCAAACCCTAAGCCATGACCAAGACGTAATTTAAAGCTTCGTTTAATGCGATCACCTTTAAAAAACCGATCAAAAATCAGGTTGTATACATAGTTCCATGACATGGCAATCAAGGATAGTGCAATGGCCAGCCCTGTCATCGCAGCAGTATCTTGACCAGGTAATAGGGAAGCAAGGCTTATTAATAAAATAAGGGCGATGGCTTCAAAAAGTGCTGCATGGAAAATGCGTTCTTTGGTTTTCATGGTTAATTCCTAATCCTTACCTTTGGCTTGTTAATGGCTATTCTATTATTTATAGTGATTGAATAAAGTTAATAACTATCAGTTTTAGTGATATGAATAATGTTGAACAGTTAAGGATGTTTATCGAAACGATCGAGTTAGGATCGTTTTCTGCCAGCGCGAAAAAGCTAGGTAAGGTGCAGTCTGCCGTGAGCCAAGGTATTGCTAATCTAGAAATAGACCTAGATGTGCAGCTCTTTGATCGAAGCACAAGAAAGCCCAGCCTCACACCAGAAGGAGAAAGGTTAAAGCCCTATGCTGAGGCTATCTTGCATCAGGTCAATGAGTTTCAAGCTGTGGTGGATTCCATCAACAAAGAGGAGGAGGCGCTGGTGCGCATCACCTTTGATAATGCCTTATTAATGCCTGCTCTTACTAAAATTTTGGCCGAGTTTGATCAGAAGTTTCCCAATACCTCCTTAGAAGTAAATACCATTTCTAGTCTACAAGTGGCGAGTGAAGTGCGCTTGGGTCGTGCTGATATTGGCATTATGTTGGCCAACCCAAGTTTTAATAAACTGGTGGATTTGTGCTTTATCGGCCACTTACCTTTTTATGCGGTGTGTCACGCTCAGTACCCACTTGCTAGCATGTCTAAAATTAACGTGGGGGATTTGACGCCCCATAAACAAATCGCGTTAAAAGAAGATAGGGTCGAAACCAATCAAAGTACGCCGCTATTATCGGCAAACATATGGTGGGCGAATGACTTCCTTAATATTAAAGCCATGGTCATAGAGGGTTTAGGTTGGTCATATTTACCTGCTCACCTTGTGGAGCAAGAGATAGTGGCAGGTCAACTTTGCAAATTAGATTTAACTTTCGATTATAAAATCTGGAGTCCACCGATTGATTTGGTAACAGAAAAAAACCACTCCAGAGGCCCAGCTCAGGAGTGGTTGTTTGAAGCGCTAAAAGGGCTTTTTGATTAGTTTCTTAGTTATGTTATCAGCTATGTTTTTAGCCATATGTATTTAGTTAAACTAGGGAACCTGCGATTAAGTCACCTCTTCTCAGTCTTATCTGAAAAAGTATCACACAAGGCGTCACTTTGAAGTAATGTAGGTACCTTTCGAGAAGTGACAACACAGGGTGTTACTTTTTCTGAAAGACCCGAAGGGCGTGGTCTAAAAGCCCTATCTTTATGTTGAGGCCCTTATCAATAGAATAACTATTAAGTTGCGCTCCTCGCCATAAATCTAGAGGCTTTTATCCACACGCTGAGGCGGGAGGACTTATTCGTAGGTTCCCTAGCTATAAAACAGCAACAAACTGATAAGCCACAAACCAAAGTAGCAGCGCCATCACACGGTTTATCCAAGCCATAACCTTAGGGTTTAACGCAAAGGTTTTAAGTTTGTGTCCTGCTAGCAAATACAGGCTAGGCGCGCCGCAGGCCATCATGCCAAGTATAAAGGACCACAGGGCAATCTGGTTGCCTTCGATCGCAGCTCTTGGAAACTGAATCGATACGATGGGAATAATGGCGACCAAGGCTTTCGGGTTACAGATTTGCAGCACAAAGCCTGTTTTAAAGAAAAGCTGAGTATTATCTGTTTGCAAAGATTGGCTAGCAAAGCTCGACTTCATAATCTTAAAGCCCAAGTAACTAATATAGAGGGCGCCTAAGATGGCGATACCTGCTTGATAACTAGGCGGTATGATATTGCTGCCCAAATAGCCGACCAGCAAAAATAGAATAAGCATGGCAAAACCCACCCCAACACAAAACAACAAGGCTTGTTTACCTTGATTATTGACCCCAGCAAAGAGGGCAAGCATGTTCATCGGCCCTGGGCTGTACATGATGCCAAAGGCAAAGATAAGAATTTCGAGCATAGTGATCCCTCAAATTGAATTTGATAAAAATTAGGTGTGTGTAATTGGTATGGGTTTTAAGCTTTTATCAGTGCTTAGCGTGCTTGTAAGAAGTCCCGCTGGAACTGATAAGGGGTCTTGCCATAGGCAGGTTTAAAGCGTCGGTTAAAATGGCTTAAATCATTAAAACCATAATCGAAAACAATATCCGCCAAAGGCGTGCCTGCTTCTAAGGCCTCTTTCGCACGGTTGATACGATAGTTAAGCCAGTATTGGTGTGGCGTCATGCCAAAATAGTCTTTAAAGCGTCGTAAAAAGTGAAATTTAGACATATGCACCTCAGCACTTAACGCATCAAGGGACACTTCTTGGTTAAGGTGGGCGTGCAAGTACTCTCTCGCTCTTTCTAAGGCCGAGTCTTTGAGACGATATACTTGCCCTTGGTGTATGCCTTCTTGTCTTGCCAGTAAAACAGCAAATTCATAAAGAGCAGAAGAATAGGCAATAGTCGGCGTATTTGGATTTTCGACGAGAGCAAACAAGCGCAAGATATGCTGCTGCATCGCTGGATTGTCTTGCACTGTTTCTTTAATGCGAAAGCTTTCTGGTTTTTGAATGCCTGCTTGCTTTAGCATAGGGTTAAGCTGATCAGGGTGAACATAAAGCATCTTATAACGCAGAGTATCACTGGTACCCACATGACCATCGTGAGCATCATCTGGATTAATCGCAATCACATTGCCCGCATGGCTTTTGTGATGCTTGCCGAGAGAGAAAAAATCCTGCCTACCAGCCAAAGTAATACCGAAAGAGAATTCTTCATGGGCATGTTTGCAAAAGGCAAAGTCTCGCATGGAGGCTTCCAATAAAATGATATCCTGATGGCTATCGTTTTTAGCAAATTGAAAATGATTCTCTACCGACATGGGTCTCACCTAAGAAGTAACGCAACTCAATTTAATAAGAGTGATTAGAGTATACAAGCTTCTTAGGTAAGACTTGGATAAAATTGCTTTATCTTCTTTTCTTTCGTTTTCGATATCTGTTCTTACTGTTCGGCTCTTTATTGCCTAAATTTTTAATATTGGCTCTTCATTACCTAGCGCTTCAATTCTGGCTCTTTAACTCTTGGCTTTTTAATTTCTGACTCTTTAACTCTTGATAGGCACTAAAAAGCTGCTGCCAAATCGGGCCGGGTGCTCCTGTGCCTATGTTTTTACCTTCAATGGTGATAATCGGCTTTAGCTCCTCATAGGAGTTAGTTAGCCAAACCTCATCAGCATCCAATAGCATCGCTTTAGTGGGTGCATTTTCGATAAACTCAAAGCCAGCTTCATGAATCAGCTTGATCACCAAATCACGGGTAACGCCGGCTAAAATGTTATTAAGTGGTGGTGTATAAATAACCTGATCTTTCGCCATGAAGAGGTTGCTGCTTGGCGCTTCGACAACTAACCCATTTCTCACTAACAAGGCTTCATCATTCTCATGACCTTGCTGATAAAGTTGCTGATAAGCCAAAATGTTGCCCATCAAGCTGGTGGATTTAATATCACACTTCTGCCATCTCATGTCCTCATGGAAGTGGCCGTGACAACCTTGATAGTCAAGACCAAAAGCGGCTTCAACAACTTGAGAGTAGATCAAGATAGTGGGTTCAGCGATCACAGGGAAACGATGCTTTCGTGTTGCTTCTACACCGCGAGTGATTTGCACATAAATAAAAGCAAAGGCAGGTTTTTGAGCTAACAAAGCCTGGCTAATACTGATCAAATCATCAATCGAGTAGGGCAGGCTAAGGCCAATGCTCGCCAAGCTATTCATTAATCTTTGGTAGTGTTCTACCTCGCCTAAAAGCCTGCCATGAAACGCTGGAATCACCTCATAAACACTGTCGCCAAATAAGAAACCTCTATCCATGGGGGAAATGTTAACCTGACTCAGAGTCATGAAGTCGCCATTGTAAAATGCAGGTAATGACTTATTATCTGACATAAACTTCTCCAAAATTGTCCTCAATATAAGGAATATGTTGAATAGTGAGCGAATATAGAGCGAATATAGAGCCACTAATAGGGGATAACTGATCAATAGCTTAGAGACTTAACATGTCATCAACAAACGAGTTCTGGTTCTTATGGTATGACTGAAATTCATGGTAATAAGCGTTACCCAAGGCTGCCTGCACAGCAATCTATTCGCGTATTTGAAGCCGCAGCTAGGCATTTAAACTTTACCAAAGCAGGTGACGAACTTGCTCTCACTCAAAGTGGCGTGAGTAAACAAATTAAAGGGTTAGAAGCTTTTTTAGGCTCAGCACTTTTTGTAAGAGAAGGGCATCAACTCGCGCTCACAGAATCAGGCAAGATACTGCAACAAAGGGCCAGCCAAGCCCTCGATTTACTGCAACTTGCAGTGGATGAAATACAAGGCAGCCAACCTTTATTAAGGCTACAAGTACCGCCTACTTTTGCGGCGAGGTGGCTTATCCCTAAAATGGGTGAGCTTAAGCAGTCCAAGCCTGAGTTAGATTTGCATATTGAAACCACCTGGATGAGGAAGATCACAGATAGCGTCAACCTAAAAGGAGACGAACTCGCCTTACATGCTTGTCTAAATTACACAGATGAAGACGCCTCAATAGTAAAACTAAGGCAAGAGTGGCTATGCATATTAGCCTCTCCCGCTTACCTTGAGAAAAGTGGCCCAATAAACTCAGCTAAGGATCTGATCGGACAAACCCTGATACACACCCGCTTAGATGGACACATACATTGGCAAGCTTGGAATGAATTACTAGGAGGGCAATCCCTCGAGGAAAAAGAGCTAGAAGGTAGAGAGTTAGAAAAAGAAGCGCTTGATGTAAGCCAAGGCTATGAGTTTGAAACCCTAGATATGGCCCTGTCAGCCGCAGAAAATGGTATAGGGCTAGTGGTGTGCGATGTGTTTTATGCCATCAAAGCCTTAGCCGAAAAACGCCTCGTCATTCCTTTTAATATGCCGATTTTATTAGGGTTGGACTATCTTTTAATCTCTAAACAACCCAGCAAAGGGGCCATGGCAAAATACCAAGATTGGTTAGTGCAGCAAGTAGAAGAAGACGAAACACAATTAGTGCAAGTGTTAAGCGAGTTAGGTATTGATGCTAACCAGAAAATCGAGGCCTTTTCTAAATAGATGCTTTTCTAAAGAGAAGCCTTACTAAAGAGAAGACTTTATTAAAGAGAAAATCTTTCTAAAGAGACAAGAAATTTAAAAAAAGTGTCCAAATCTCACGAGCTCATACGTTTATAGGGTATCAGAGGCAATTAAGTCCTGATCTTAGATCAAATTTTTGGAGCAACTATGTCAGATAAAACAATGTCAGATAAAACAATGTCAGATAAAACAATGTCAGATAAAAAAACGTCTAACAAAACCTATATGTGCATTTTACGCAGTGAATCAGAGCAAGGCTGTGATAACGCATCCTCACCTTCTCCCACAGAGATGGAAGCCATGTATGCCAAGTACCAAGCATGGCAAGATAAGTTTACCGATAATATTAAAGACATGGGCGGTAAATTGAGCGGCAGTGCCAGCGTTGTACGCCAATCTAGTGTTGAGGATGGTCCTTTTATCGAGCTAAAAGAAATCGTTGGCGGTTATATGATGATAAGTGCAGCAGATATGGAAGAGGCCGTCGCTGTGATTAATCAAAGCCCTATGATAGAAAGCCCCAATGTGAGTATCGAAATCAGAGAAATCTGGACACCAGAATAGCCCCATGAAATAGCCTCATGAATTCAAATGGTACTAGTTATCAAGAAGAGAAACCGCACCAAGTTGATCATGTGTTTCGACATCATTATGGTCAACTTGTCGCGAGCTTAAGTAAGCGAGTAGGCATAGCGCACCTGGGTCTAGTGGAAGATGCCGTGCAAGACGCCATGCTAACCGCCTTAGATGCTTGGCCTGTGAGTGGTGAACCAAAGCAACCGAGTGCATGGCTTTACCAAGTGGCTTATCGCACGCTGATGTCTGAGTTTCGTTCTGATAAACGCAAACAAACCTTGCTCATTCAGCAGGCATTAATCCAAACGGATGAACAAGAAAGTAAACAAGATACAGGCTTGCAAATCCCCTTATCTAAAGAGATGAGTGATGACATGCTGTCCCTTATGTTTATCTGTTGCGATTCCTCCTTGCCGGCGCAATCACAACTCGTTTTTACCCTAAAAAGCGTGTGCGGCTTTAGTACTAAGGAGATAGCGAAACGTCTTTTCATCACACAAGCCAATGTTTATAAACGCTTTAATCGAGCTAGGTCGTCTCTGCAAACGAGTGAGCTAGATATTGCTAACCTCAGTTTATTTGAACTTAATCGTCGTTTTTCAAATGTATTGAATGTGATTTATCTTATTTTTACCGAAGGGTATTTATCATCCCATCCAGACAAGGCTATTCGGCTCGATCTGTGCCAAGAAGCAATCCATCTTGCCAGTGTTTTGTCGGAACATCCTATTGGTAATAAGCCAGAAACCTTCGCGCTATTGGCCTTAATCTTCTTTCATCTCGCGAGAATAAATAGCCGACAAGAGGGCAGTGGTGAACTGATATTATTCTCGGATCAAGACAGGTCGCTCTGGCATGACAAGCATATTGAAACCGGCATGAGTTATCTGCTTGCCTCAGCAAAAGGTGAGCATTTATCTCGCTATCATCTTGAAGCCAGTATTGCCGCAGAGCATTGTCTAGCCCCTAGCTTTGAACAGACCAATTGGCAAAATATCCTATCGGCATACGATAAACTACAACAAATTAGCCCTTCGGCTTTATTAGGGTTAAACCGCGCCATAGTCGTTTCTCATCTTGATGGCCCAGAAGCGGCACTTGCTTATTTAGCCAGCCTCACACCGCCCAACTGGCTTGCATGCTCTTACCACTGGAATGCCGTCAAAGCGGATCTACTTTTTCAGATTGGGAAGTCTCAAGCTGCAAAGCTTGAAATGCAAAAAGCAATCGATGCCGCCCCAACAGAGCAGATTAAAGCGCTACTTAGGAAACGTTTTGATCGCTATTTAGTCTAGATTTTTTGCTTAAATCGAGTGCTTAAATGGATTGTTTGAGTATTAATTAATTCCTCTATTATCTTATTGTTTTAATTGCACTAATCTAGTCCTAAATCACTCATTTGTTAGACTTTTTAATAATTGATACAAACCTTTTGATCTCATCTTCTGTTTCATGCAGTATCCCGCTCGATTTTATGGAACTTGAATATAAGGATGATTATTGATGAAACGGATTTTGTTGAGTTGCCTCTTAACAGCGGGTGTTTCTATGTCGGCAATGGCCTATGACGAGTCTCAGACGTTCAGAATTCAATCTGAACAATATGAGTCAGTGATGACTCTGTCTGACATGATAGACACATTCAAAGTGCAATCCTTTACCGTCTACGACGTGTCTTATCATGAAGATAAAACCTATGAAGGCATTTCGCTAAAAGCCATGCTAGAGCACAATCATTATTCATTAGACGACATTGCAGAAGTGACGGTTGTGTGTGCTGATGGCTATAAAGCGGTACTTGATGGCGATATTCTGCGCAAATACCCAGATGCCCTGATCAGCTATCGTCAATTGGATCAAAACGGTGAAGGGGTTGCTGGTGATTTTGAGCCAATGCGAGAAGGAAAGAAAACCGCCGATCCGGCACCTTTTTATATGGTGTGGCCTCAAAAAGAAACATTCGGTGTTTTCCCATGGCCCCATCAGGTGGTTGCTTTAGAAATATCTGCCAAAGACAGCTATCAGATGATTAAACCTGAGCAATCAGCTTCCGCTTCTGTCCACGAAGGGTACAAGTTATTTAAAGGGGCTTGTTTGGCCTGTCACTCAGTCAATTTAGTCGGTGGCGTGATTGGCCCTGAACTGAATATTCCGCAAAATATTACCGAATACCGCACAAAAGAGTATATGAAGCAGTTTATCCGTAACCCAAATAGCTTTAGAGCCAGAAGTAGAATGGCAGGGTTGCCAAATTTATCAGATCAAGATATCGACAATGCTATTGATTACCTTGTGTATATGAAGGAACACAAGAATACGAACAAGCTCTAAACAGCAGGAAAGTAATCGTCACATCATAGGCTTAATCATCTAGCCTCAACAGCAGGTATTAAAATCTTACTTACTAAGCGTTTTAATACCTGCTAAATAAGTAAACTTCCTTCATTCTTTTTTTAGCTTTATCTCGCTCCCATTCTTGCTCTAAAAAACCAGCTCTGATTTACATTTGGATGTTTGTCGTTATTAGCTTAATAAAAAGCGCCTTGTATGGCCTTGGGTAATGAGTGCAGCGCTTGACTTTATCTTATCCCTTGTAGCAAGAACCTATGACCTCGCTTTGTGCTCCAGCTTTGCTTTAGGTAGCCATTTTCTTTGGCATTTACTGAATGGCCTAATGATTGGATTCTTATTGCAGGCTTTGATTCGCATTGAGCAAACTCCAAATTTTAATCCTCAAAAATAAGAGGCAGGTAAAAGCCTCTAAAGCAGTACAGCAAGCAGATGATAATGTTTGTTGTAATTCTATGTAATATCCTCCAAATCATACCTAAAGTATAAATGTGGGCCATAAAACTGAGCTTAACTTAAGAATTATACGAGAGATAAGTTGTTGTTATAGTTTGTGTTTCAATGAAGTGAACTATTAATTTCACTATACAGGTTAGGGCCAGTAAGTGGGATCACAGCTAAATTGAATAACTAAAGAAGCTTTAGATTGAGGTAATAACAGACATGCCTTTTATTGATAATAGAGGCGGCTGGCTATAGGCTTCGAGTGCTCACACAATCCAACAAGCTCTTCTAATAATGAGCAATCATTATAAGCAACTGGTACAAAAAGAACGATATCAGTTTCAAGGGTTAAATGAGCTTGATTTTTCAGCATGAGCTATCGCAATCAAAATGAAAATCATAATAAAAAGATTATGCGGGAACTTCAGTGATGCCCCATAACAAATATTGTGCAGAGAAGGCTCACACTCATACCTCTATGATCTGAATTTATAAACTAGGTAAGGACATGGTGTAAGGCGCTGGCTTAATCGCCAGATTGATATAAGCAACTTAATGACAAATAAGAAATAGGTCATAGGGAAATTGATACGGTTCATAGTCAAGATAGTTACTTAGTGATATTAAGCAAGGAAGTAACAAAGCTTTGATTGATCTAGTTATTAGAAAGACTAAAAGATTACTCTCTAAAGCCATTAAAAGTCTGTTAAACCCATTTAAGGAATTTTTTTAAAACCATCACGTTTGATAACGGCGGTGAATTCGCAGTTCATCAAAGTATTGCCAAAGCGCTGACATGTAAAATTGACTTTGCTAAGTCCCATCACTTATGGGAAAACGGTCTAAACAGAAATACAAAAGGTCTACTGAGGCGCTTTATCCAAAAGGGTTCGTTATGGAACAGCCCACAGAGCAGGATATTGTAGTCACACAAATGCTAATAAATTTGAGGCCCAGAAAGTCGCTAAGTTACCTCACTCCTATTGAAATATTGTTAAATAAATGTGCGTCACTAATTGCTGATATCTAGGCTCTATTTATAAAAATCACACTCATATATAAGGTTTTATTAATATATTCGCTTTTTGGCTTGGGAAGTAATATCCCTCTTTGCCATGGATTTATAATTAGAAATTGACTAAGGGACTACATGAAGAACTTAAATTGGGATGATATAAAGTTTTTTTTAGCTTTATTTGAAACAAATACTGTAAGTAAGGCCGCAGAAAGGCTTAATGTTAATTATGCTACGGTATCTAGGCGGATAATGAGACTAGAAGACTCACTTAAATTAAAGCTATTTGATAGGACTCAGGATGGTTTTGTATCTACTATCGAAGGTCGTTTTTTATATGACAAAGCGTTAGAAATGCGAGAGAAAATAGAGGCTCTAGGAGAGGACTTATCACCTGGAACAGTTTTTAATCAAAATACTAAGATTTCTTTGGTCCCTTTTTTAGCTGAACATTTTGTAATTGAAAATCTTGCTCCCTTGCATTACAGGTTTCCAGAATTGAGATTTGAAATTGATACATCAAGTAGAAATGTCAATATTTCTAAGTTAGAAGCTGATATCGCCCTTAGAATGGAGTTACCTGAAAGGGGTGAGTCAATTTGTAAAAAGCTTGGTGAGATAACGTATGTTTTATATGGAACTGACTACTGGATAAACCGTCTTAAAAATAATGAAAAGGTGAACGTTATCACTTATTCAACAGCTTTTAACGACTTACCTGAGTGTAAATATCTTGTTGAAAGGTTTGGTACAAAGTCGATTAAGCTTCAAACTGATACGGTTTCTGCCCAAAAAAAAGCTTCTGAGTCGGGTTTTGGTATCTCATTTATCCCTAAGATTGCGATACAGCCTGATCAATGTTCTTTCTATGAGCCGGATGACGCCGTTACCCGAGAAATTTGGATGCTAACCTCAAAAAAAACAGCGCACTCTACGCCTAAAAAACTTGTTATGGATGAGCTAATTAAAATCTTTCATAATAAATTAACTCAATAAAAAATGGCAAACTGAGTTAGTTTGCCATTCTAATTATTTGATTTTCAATTCTGCTACCGTGACATTTGGAGCTTGAATGCTTGAGGTGCCATGGCTGGTTTACTGGTTGTGGACCATCTTGTGTAAATATTATTCATAATTAACACAGAAATAGTGATGGTAGCTCCGAGTATTTCAGGCTGAGTAATCAGGTCTCCTTTTAATGAACCAATTGTAAAAGCGGTAATTGGAACCAAGTTTATAAATAAAATGCCGTTAATTGGTCCTAGAGTATTGATACCATAATTCCAGGAGAAAACGGCAATTACACCAGCAAACGTTATGAGGTAGAGAAGCTCCCATTTTACAGCAAATATTTGTTGTAAATCTGGTGCTTGAGTAATACCTGTGGCATTTGTAACGAAAGCGATAAATAAAATTGTAAGCGCGCCTAAGAAACATGAAAGTGCAGTATATCTCAGCACTGAGAAGTCACTTACATAGCTTGCTCCAATGGTATAGGTTACCCAGCAAAATGCACCAGAAAGAATGACGAGAGTTGGTAAAATACTGCCACCAGAAAACGCATTGATATCTCCTTTAGTAATTACAAGTACCACACCTAATAAGGCGAGTGCAATTGACATCAAGGTAAATTTAGCGGGTTTAATATTTTTTAGAACCCACATCATAATGGCGGAAATTAAAGGCATCAGCGCCATAATGATTGCGCCATGCTGTGGCTTGGTATAAGCAAGACCGGCAAAAGCGAGTATGCTAAACCCTGCAAAACCAAAAGAGCCAAACATCCATAGTTTAAAAATATGCTTTCCTGGTAATAAAGAAAGTATGCCTTCTTTTGTGGCTAGCATTGCCATAAAGATTAAAGAAGCAAAACCATAACGAATCAAACTTATATGAACGGCATCCATCGATTGCAGTGCATTTTTTGCGACTGGAAACATGCCTCCCCAGGCCATGGCTGTACCTAATAGGCAGCAAATTCCAATAATATATTGGGTAAAACTAATGCCTTTTTTATCAGAGCTGTCTTTTTCAGTAGCTTGATTAGGCTGGCCTTTGTGTAAGATCATATCTTTAAGTTGATCGTTTCTAATTTTGCCAGACGGCGAATAAGGGATAGTGTCTACATGCCCTATACCTGCAACTTTTACTTTCAACTTTTTGCAAATGTATTTTATGTTTCGGATTAACTCATTATCTGCAACGATAAAGTCGTCACTGGTGACAAATCCACAATACACAGAGTTTTTTGATGCTGGAATCATAGCCACATCTTTGATACCCGGTAAGTGTCTTACTTCGTTTTCTAACTCATAAACATTTAAAACACTTTCACCTTGGGCGCGGTTTCTCAGATAAATATTCCCGTTAGCATCCATTTCGCCAGTTTCAGCTGTAACTAGGTATTGCTCTCCTTCTATTAAAACTGATTCAGAGTCTTGATTGCCATAGCTATCCATATTCATATAACTTGCGATTGCAATACGACCGACTTGGTTAGGGGGTAAGGTTTTTCCTTCTTTATCTAAGACTAGAATGTTGTTTCCATCGTAGGCTCTACCAACACTAGTAGGGTTAGATATTAAGTCTTTTGGTTCTGCTAAGGCATTAACACCTGTTTCTGTTGTTCCATAGTATTCATGAATGACAGGGCCTAATGTATTGATTGCTTGTAGTTTAGCTTGGGGGTGAAAATGCTTACCACCGACAATAATAAACTTGAGGTTATTATCTTTTGGTGAATAGCCTTCATCTTGATAATGTTTTACAACATCATTAAGAAGTGGTGGCGTCATTGCACTAGTGGTAATCCATTCGCTTTTTATTAAATTTGCCATATCTTTGGTGTCATGGGGTTTAGCAATGATAAGGGTTGCTCCTAATTGCATGAACAACCTAGACCATCCACTTCCCGCAGCATGATATAGAGGCATAGCTAATAGATGTTGATCATCTGAAGAAAAACCATATCTTGCTGTAAAAAAGGCAAAGCGTCGAGCATCAAAGGATTTGTTTCGAACAACAGATTTGGGAATGCCCGATGTTCCTGAGGTGAAAGAGATACTTTTAAATGCTCGGTGCTGAATCGTTAAGCTTTCAAAGTTTTTTTCTGTTGGTGTTGTTAGATCCTTAAATAAAATGCCATTTTTTGCAATATTATCAATATCTATAATGATTAAATTTGAGGATAGTTCCTGTAAATTGACATTGTTTTGAATGCAATATGAAGATGAAATGATTAACACTTTACAGCCTGCAGACTTTAACATTGGCTCAAGTTTGCTAGGGTTTTGTGTATAATCAATACCTGTACAAGGTATTTTTAGCGATGATGCAGCAGACATCAAGTAAATGAGTTCTAGGCAGTTTGGTGAAATATAGCACATAGAAATTTCTGAGCTATAGTCAATTTTACTTGCTAAATTTATGGTGACATTTTTTACCACTTTATAATATTCATTCCAAGAAATTTTCATTCCATCGAATATAAGGGCGTTTTTATCACCTCTTGCAGAAGCAATTTCTTTAATTTTTCCTAAAGGTATCATGTTAGTTTCCATCTACAACTAATAAAGACGTATTATCAAATAAAGACTGATTGATTTTACTTAACGCATTCTCACACACTCTTTGTCCTGGTTTTAAAACGGGTATTCCTGGTGGGTATAAAATAAAAAATGATTCTGAGACATCACCTATTGAAAGGTCGAGCTTTTCATTTTTTGTATGTATTCTCCTATCCATTAAAAGTAGACTATTTATTAAATGTTCTACGATTTCATCATTTACACCATAGTGAAAATTTAATAGGAAAGAGTTTTTAAAATATCGACTAATGTAAATTCCATAGTTATTAAATAAGTGTTCCCGTATTTTTTCACCATTAAAAAGATGGGACTTACATGTAATCCATAGTTTTGTAGGGTCTGTTGTTAGATATTTACTATTGGTTTTGTTTTCTTCGATTTCAAAACCAGATAAATTTTCATTAATAAAATTTCTTACCTTATCAACTAGTTTTCGGCTCCTTTCTGAATATTCTTTTCCGAACTCATTAGCATGAAAAATAGCTAGTTCTGAGCTACAAAGAATGGGGTAGCTTGGAGATGTTGTGTGATTTCTAAAGTGTGAGCCGATTAGACGATCTGCATATTCTGAATTTCCATAAAAGTTAATTAAACTTGCTTGTCTAAAAGTGAAGAGCGTTTTATGAAGAGAATGTATGACAACAATGTTTTTGTTATAGGCATCAGAAAAGATACGAGCATTATGAATTGCGCTAGTTTCTTTCATTAATGGGTCAAAAGCAGACCATGCCCCCCAAGCTTCATCAAGGATGATTTTTTCTAGGTTTGGTGCTATCTGGCAAACAGCTTCTAGAAATAATTTAAAGTCAAAGCATATTCCATCATAGGTTTGACTGTTAACAATTAATACGCTGTATGGCGTACCGCTTTCTTCAGCTTGTTTTAAGTTTTCAATAATACTATTAGCATCTGCGCCCGTGACACCAATATCACTTTTGCAGGCAATATCATCAATATAATTTACATTAATATTGGATGACTTTAGTGAAAAGTAAATTGATTGGTGAACGCCGTTTTGACATATAACTTTATCATGAGTATTGCATAATGCTTCAATAGCAATTTTATTTGCGATACTCGACCCACAAGAGACTAATAAAGATGAATCTGATGAGTAAATGTTTTTTAAAAGGCTGCATGACTCATCAATAAAACTTGATGGGTCGGTTAAGCTGTCAAAAAATGGACCAGTAATTGAAAGTTCTAAATTTTTAGTTTGCTCTAATGCTTTTACAAATCCAGGACTTAAAATAACATCTCTAGAATTTTTTATATTTTGTATGGGTAAGGCATGAAAACTTCCTTTTAATTTTTTACTAATACTTCTTAATGACTCGTATATAGGTAACCTTAACTTTTCCACTATATAATCTCCCTTTGATTTTGCTCGAGACTTTAAGAGAATATTTGTTTTTTTACTATAAGAAATTTTGCACATGATTTGTGCGTCATATAAATAAGTAAATTTTATGTTGGAAATATCAAGGACAAGAAATTTTGCACATGAAGTATGCACAAAAACAAATTAACTTTTTTTGAGGGTAAATTAGAATGGGCTCGAATTTAAAAAAGGAGTAATAATATATGACTAAAATTAATACACTACGATCAATTGCTGGATTACAAGATGCTAATGTAGATTGGGATGATGCTGTTCTTGTTTATATTGATTTTCAAAACGAATATTGTGAAGGAGTGTTGAAATTAGGGCCTAATGGCACAGCTGCTTTAGATAAAGCAAAAAAATTACTAGATGTTGCTAGGAATCAAAAAATTCCTGTTTTTCATGTGCTGCATAAATCTAGTGCTACGTCACCTGTATTTAACTGTGAATCACATTTATCTGATGTTGTTAGCCATCTTGAACCAACAGAAGATGAGCAGGTAGTTCATAAAACAATGCCAAACTCTTTCTTCAATACAAATCTTGAAGAGTTATTGCAATTAACAGGCCGTAAACAGCTTATTATCGCAGGCTTTATGAGCCATATGTGTGTAAATGCAACTAGTATCAGAGCAGTAGAGTTAGGATATAACGTTATTATTTGCGAAGATGCATGTGCATCAAGAAGCTTGTCTGAAAACGAAGGAGAAGTGATTGATGGTGTCATGATTCACAAAGCTGCAATGGCTTCATTAGCTGATCGCTACGCCACTGTTTTAAAATTGACTGATTTTACTTAACCTCTATTAAGCTAAAATAATGTGGAGCGAGTAGAAAGCAATTACTCGCTCTATTTGGCTTTTATCCACACGCTAAGGTGGGTGTTGCTTTACCCTAAGTGTGTATCGGAATTTGCAATCCAACCTTGTATCGGTCAGCTACAATTTTTGAGGAATAACTTTCAACATTGTGATGATCCGCAAACAGGTTTCTTGAGAATTGTTCGTAAGATTTCAAATCATCTGCTGAAATGATAACGATAAAATCTGTATCACCATTTATATAGTAGCATTGCTGAACTTGGTCATGAGAATTGATGAGTTGTTTAAACGCTATTAATAAATCACTTCGCACATTTTTTAATTTAACTTCTACGATTGATAGGATTTTATGTTCGTAGAGTTCAGAAGAGATGACTGCAACCTCTGCTTCAATTAAGCCTGAATCCCGTAACCGCTTTAACCTTCTTTGTACAGAAGAGCGTGAAGTTGATACTTCATGGGCAAGAAAGTCAGCAGAGAGTCGCGTGTCTTTTTGCATGATATTTAAAAGTTTACGATCGATTCTATCCAGTTCAATAGGGTGCTTGCCCATAAAAAAGCCCGTTTCAATTTTTTTACCCATATTACAGGAAATTTTGGGCACTTTGCCAAGGCATTTCCTGCAAGAATATCAGGGTTGAAAAATAATATGATAATAGGATCTTGATATGGCTTTACTGCAATTGTCCAATGAATATAAGGACCCACATAATTATCCAAAAGGCGTCGCCTACATGGATGGTCAATATTTAGATATGTCAAAAGCAAAACTATCCATTCTTGATTATGGCTTTTTGCATTCTGACGCAACCTATGATGTTGTCCATGTCTGGCAAGGTGCATTTTTCAGGTTGGATTTGTACCTTGAACGTTTTTTCTCAGGGTTAGAGAAAATTCATATGACAATGCCTTACTCCAAAGAAGAGGTCGCTGAAATTTTGCATAATTGCGTGGCCTTATCGGGTCATAAAAACGCCTATGTCGAAATGATATGCACAAGAGGGAATTCGCCGGATTTCAGCCGGGACCCAAGAGACTCAATCAATCGTTTTATGGCTTTCGCCGTTCCCTTTGGCTCGGTCGCAAATCAAGATCAAATGAAAAATGGACTGCATGCCATTATTAGCTCTATTGTCCGTATTCCGCCAAACTCGGTTGATTCAAAGGTCAAAAATTACCATTGGCTTGATTTGGTAACCGGGTTATACGATGCCTATGAAAAAGGTGGTGAGACCGCCATCCTGTTGGATTCAGAGGGTAATATCGCCGAAGGCCCTGGCTTTAATGTTTTTTGTGTTAAGGGAAAGATAATTACAACACCAGAAAAAGGGGTTTTGCCAGGCATAACTCGCCGAACCGTCTTTGATCTTTGTGACGAATTACACATAAGCTGCTGTGCAACTGAGGTAACGCCTACCGATTTAAGGAATGCTGACGAAGTATTCATTACGTCAACGGCGGGTGGCATTATGCCCATTACCAAAATCGACCATAATGTGATTGGAAGTGGCACAACCGGACCTATCTTCCAATTGTTAAAATCTGCATATTGGGAAAAGCACAAAAACTCTGATTGGTGCCTACCCATTCATTATCCCCCGGCAAAAATATAGCCGTTAAAATATGGCTGTTAAAATAGATAGAAGATTAAATAAAGCCCTTACCTCCATAAAGCTCTCACTTCTTATGGAGGTAAGCGCTTAGATATTGCTTTAAATGATGATGTGTTAATCACGATAACGTCTTTATCTCATTAACTTTATCTCATTAATAATTAACTTTATCTTGTTGTTTTTATTAGACTAGTTTACCTATAATCTTCGACCCAAAAAAACGAGTATCAAACTCTTATATAAGTACTTTAACTATGTGTTGAAGTTTTGAAATAGGACGAAGAGAGATAAGAAGATGGATCGTATTATCGTGATTGGCTCAAGTTGCAGTGGTAAATCGAGTTTTGCAAGCGCTCTGGCTACAAAAAAGAAAATCAAACATATCGAACTTGATGAACTGCACTGGCTACCCAACTGGGTAGAGCGCCCAGATGCCCAGTTTCGTGAATTGGTACAGCAAGCCATAGACCCTGCTGCTTTAGAAGAAAATGCTTGGATTATCGATGGTAACTATTCTGTTACCCGAGATATCACATGGCCACAAGCGACTCACATCATCTGGCTCAACCATAGTTTCTCGCTGGTTCTTTATCGCTCCATAACCCGCTCTATACACAGGATATTGACTAAAAAGGCCTTATTCGCAGGCAATGTGGAAAGCTTCAGACAAACCTTTTTTAGCCGTGACTCTATTATCTGGTGGGTGATTAAAACCTTCCATAAAAAGCGAAATTCTTATGAGAAAGTTTTGAATGAGCAGGCTAAATCCGGAGTGAAGGTGGTTGAGTTAAAGGGGCAAGCACAAGTGGATGCTTATTTGTTGGAGGTAGGGAAGTGAGTAAATGCTGTATCCAAAAAAGCTGAGCGAGAAAGTGTCAATTTCATTCTGGAAAGTGAGGTAACAGCGAGGAAGCGCATAAAGGGAAGTGAAATAGATTGTAATACAGCTGGGTTTTGAGCAGGTGTATAAAGGCTGGTTGCTATAAAAGTGAGTCTCTTTCTAATTGAGTTTTTCTAATATAAGTTAATGTTATGTTTAGTGTTTTTTTTATTAGAGGTCTTTTTATATGGTTACGAAATAAATTGAATTGTGAAGAGAAGTGAGTGAAAATCTAGGCGATGTTCAGGCAATGGTTGGTTAATTCTTAAAGAAGGTTGCCATAGAGATAAGCACATTGTAAGTGCAAACAAGATCAAAGTTTTTATTGGTTATATCGATGAAGCGCCTAATTGGTATTTAAAATTGATGGTATTTTAAATACATTTATTTATTAAGGTTTTATATGTCGCATGATGCATCTGCAACTTGGAGCGGGTTTAACTATCAAGGTAAAGTTGCTCTTTACCACACGTTAACATTAATAACAAAACAGCTGCAGGAAAATGGAAATTTCGATTTCTTAGGTTTTGAGCTGATATTAGAGAATCATGAAGACTTCGATATTAAAGGGCCTGATGGTTTTCAATCTTTTCACCAAGTAAAAGCAATTAACCAGACTGCTTTTAGCACATATGAAAATGCACTTTTTGCTATGCTTTTACAGCTTGATTCTCCAAATCATTCATCAGTTATTGGCTACTTACATACTTGGAAGCCTTTAAACTGGAATGGTGATGATAGTTTTGATGAGAAGCTTAGAGGGATATTAAGTAAAGTTATCAATAATCATATTGAA
>NZ_CH672432.1:291126-627086 GCF_000153025.1 Marinomonas sp. MED121 | reverse complement strand
ATCATATTGAAGATCCTAATGATTCTTTTATTCATAAGGCTTTTACTGAAGACAATGTTACAGAAAAAAAGGTAAAAATTCTTAGGCAAGCAAAGGAAGAAGATGATCGCTTAATTAACGAAGATAGCATTCAAACGGTTCTTAATGAGGCTTATTTATCAACGGCTGATGCAGGAGTTATAAATAGGGTTGAACAATATAGGTATGGTGATACTTTTGCATGCGATATTAATGATATTGATGAAAAAGTAAAAAATGCTATCTCTGATCTTAATCTTGCCCTGAATATTAACTCAAATGATGAAGCGTTAGATAAGCTGTTTTGTGCTCTATTAGCAAAACTAGATGAAAATGTTATTTTAAAGCATACTAACCTTAATTGTGAAAATGAAACACCGATTACTTTTAAAGAAATTATAGACCTTTTTACCAATGATCGAATTAGAGATAGTGATGATGCTTACCTAGCATCAAAATTTAAACTGCTATTCATAAAAACCTTTGAAGAGTTTCTTGATGATCAAGACTTATGCCAGCCTGATATTGCTGAAGCATATTTAAATGATGATTCTAATTTAAATGTAGTTATGGACATCTTAATAGACTTATCCGCAAATGAGTTATGGCATTACTTTAAAAAACTTAATCCTCATGTAGCTTTGGATACAGGAAAAACCATTGAAAAAGCTCTTCTTACAAATGTTGATAATTTAAAGCAATACTTATTTTCAATCTTTAGTGAAATGTGTCGTACAAAATTTATCCACAAGCAGAATGAACAGTTAATTCTATATAAAAATGGAAATAAAATTTATTTACCAACAACAATTGGGGCGCAAACTAAGAAACAATTAGTTATTAAAATAATGAACAACAGCCAGGCTATTTCATCATTATTTGAAGTGACTGCTATGGTAACAGGGTGTGAACATGCAACTGAGATTGAGTGCTTTGCCGAAGAATATTGCAGACTTTCGGAAGTAACTTTGAATGATTTTTATGTCGATGAGCCCCCTGAAAGCAGAGAAAGGATTACACAGATTTCTCACGATATTCGTCTTATAAAGGTAAGTACTGCAATAGAGGAAATAAGCAATGCTTGATATTTTACATGGACTTTGTGAATCAAACAGTCTTGTTATGCATGAGGTTGAGATAGATATTGAAGGTGTCAATTCAAAAATTGGGGTGCCTAGTAAAGAAAACGTTAATCAGGAGTATTATCTTATTCTTGAATGCGAGGCCGCGGATGATGCTCTTATTAAAAAGCTGATTAATGAGTATGCTGAGAAGTTCATGGATGTTTTAGAAAAGTTGGACTGTACGGACGAAAGTTTTAGAAAAAATAGTACGCTAATCTTATGTTGTGAAGCCGGTCATATTACCGAGAAGCTATTATTAAATTTTGAAGAAAATCCATACTTCTTTAAAAAGAATGTTATTACTTACTCTAAAAGTGAACTGGTATCTCTAAAAGAAAAACTAAATAACCAATTTAGTAATGAACACTTAAATAAATTGCTAATGAGTGATGAGGGAGGCTTATTTGATTCTTTTAAAACACAGAAGCTTGAAGATGGGAATTATTATCCATTACTTATCAGAGTAATTACAAAGCTCCCTTTTGTACATTATTTACCTCAACCAAATCAACTAGATGATTTGAGTAGTTTTGTTAGAAGTGAGTTAGATCAATCTGATTTAGAATTACTTGATTTTATTTGTGATGGTGATGAAAATTTTAGCTCCGATCTTATTGATGCAAAAGTTACATCAGCTTGGGGGGAGGTATGAGTAACTTATATCGACTGGAAAAGCTTACATTCAATAATTTTAAGTTATTTGGTGAAGAATTCACTATAAATTTTAGCGGTAATGAGCTTGTTGTATTTGATGGTCCAAACGGACATGGAAAAACAACTGTATATGATGCTATTGAACTAGCTCTCACAGGAGGGATAAGGCGTTTTAATTCAACTGAAAATCAGCAAAACCCTAAAGATGTTGTTGTTGCGTATAAAAATAGCGCAGATTGCTTTGTAAGATTGGAGTTAAGGAATGATGAAGATTGTATATTAATTGAGAGGCGATTAAAGAAGGATTTGCCTAATAGTGCAAAGAAAATTAGCAACTTCAGAAGCCTTTGGGATCTTATCTTACTCAAGAATAATGAGCGAAAAATTATTACTGAGTTTGATTTAAATGAATTAATAGGTAGCCCTAATTTAGGGCGTGACTTTACTTTGTTTCACTATGTTGAACAGGAAGATACCGCTCACTTTCTAAAGCATAAAAAAGAGAAAGAGCGTGCAGAAGCTTTGTCAGTTCTTTTTGGTGACACTATTGAAATGCAAGATAAAGTTTTTAAAGTCGAACAGATAGAAAAACGTCTTGATGAAATTCTAAGGGAAAAAGATAGAGAGAAAAAAAATCTTGAAAACAGAGGGAACTTGGAGACTTCTGAAGGTGGACAAGAATCAATATTATGTTTTAAGTCTCTGTTAGAGTGGAAAGATATACACTTTGAATGGGATAGAGAGAACATTGAGGCTCTTTCATCTGAAAAAAGAGATGGTATTTTATCAGAGCTGCATAATATTGGTAGATTAGTAAAATATCGTGAATTTTACTTAAGTCGTAGGAAACATATCCTAGCTACAAACCAACATGATGTTTTGAAACTATTTATAGCATATTCTAAGTATGTTAATAAAATAGATCAACTTAAGGAGCAGTCTAGGCAGGTTGATTTAGTTACAAAGATTACATCGTTGCTAAATTTCGAAAGTTTTAAAAAATTGCTTTCCTCAAATGATTTAGTTGAAGTTTTTTCTTTAGTTGGTTATGAATCTGGGGATGATTTTCTTAAATTTTTAAAACAGATCGTTGAAGGAAATGAACGTAATCAAGAAAGCTCAAAGTTTTTACTTGAGCTACTTGGTAATAGAAATTATTTAAAAGCTTTTTTAATTAACGAGAAGTTAGAAAAGGAATGTTTTCTTTGTGGTACTGGTTTTAATGAACACACAGAGTTGATCCAATCGATCGAAAAAAAGGAATTAGCTTTAAAATCAATTTTGACAGACGATGAGAAGCGTTTAGATAAGTTGCAAAGTGATTTTTTGAAACATACATTGCCAATATTTTTTGGGAAGACAAGTAAATTTTTATCTAATACAGTGGCTCCTTCTGAAGAGCATATTTCTGAACTGGAGAAAGCAAAAGAAATGGGCGAGCGCTTCGCTAATCTAAAGCTATGGCTGAATCAAGAAAAAATAGCTTACTCAGATTTGTTGTTGAATTATAAGCCTGAAAATAATACGGAATCTGAAATTGAAAAAAATTTATCACTTATTAGAGATAGAATTTTAGAGAAGATTAAATATAGCCCTGAAGGTTATGATGAATCAAATGATGAAATAAATTTTGATAATGTATTTAAAATTTACTTTGATTCTAATTCAAAGTATTTGAACTTACTGCATATAGAAGACATAAAACTAAAGTCTAAGTATATTCAGCAATTATTTTCCGAGATGATTACAAGTGATATAAAAAAATATCAATCTGTTAAGCAGGAAATTAATATATTAAATACCAAGAAAAGTTCTATTTACAAATTGCGGAGAAATTTAAAATCAGCAATAAGCCGTTATCAAAAACTTCTCATTAAAGATATTGAAATTCCATTCTATATTTATTCAGGAAAAGTGCTTCAGGCTCATCAGTCTGGTATTGGAAATGGAATATTCATTAAAGATAAAACAGGTGGAAATGAGCTGAAAAATATTCGATTTGTTTCCAACTGGAAAAGTGATCATGACGTCATTAATACTATGAGTTCTGGGCAAATAGCAGCAGTAGTTATTACACTTTATCTAGCACTAAATAAAGTGTATGCCAGAGGTTTTGGCACTTTGCTGATTGATGACCCTGTGCAAACGATGGATGAAATCAATATGATTTCGCTAGTTGAACTTTTAAGAAATGAGTTCTCTGATAGGCAAATTATACTTTCAACTCACGAAGACCATGTTTCAAGGTATTTTATATATAAATTTTTAAAATATAAACGATCAGTAAAGCAAATTAAATTATTGGAAAGGAAGGAATATCAACTTTCAAGTGCTGTAAAAAAAGTTGCTAATTAAACAAAACAGCCATGATAAAATCTCATAGTTTATCATGGCTTTTTATTGTCTAAAAAAGCCTCTAACACCGAATCCTCATCTATAAACCTGCTTTGTATCTCTTGCCATTTAATATATGATTTTTAACTGAATTCAATTTTTCTGTTCCTAAATTCAGATATAGGTAGCCTTTACAAGGATTTTTATGACTACGAGTACTAGCATCTATTATCAATCCATAGAAACAAATAGCTCTGACCCGACAAGTTCGTATTCTTGGAAAGAGTGCATGCATACCCGAACTACTGCTAAGCGTGCTGTAAGCAGCGGTACGATT
Source organism: Marinomonas sp. MED121 (assembly GCF_000153025.1). Classification (GTDB taxonomy): domain Bacteria; phylum Pseudomonadota; class Gammaproteobacteria; order Pseudomonadales; family Marinomonadaceae; genus Marinomonas. The sequence continues at coordinate 622,619 of NZ_CH672432.1, read as the reverse complement.
AGATTTCGTGAAAAGCTGCTTAGAGCCCCCAAAGCTATTACCTCAAAGAAAATAGCTAAAAAAGCAAAGCCGAAAAGGCTCAAACTAGATGTAAAAGTGAGAGAGTATAAGCCGCTAGTAAGCAGGGATAAGGACAGAATGCTTAGAAGGCGATACATAAGGCGTTTGATCTTGAATGGTCAAAGGCAAATGCGCCGAAGTATTAAACAGTATGTAGATATTACTTGTGTCGGGGAGTTAAACGCTCAGATTACTTCGGATGATATCAGTACCTTTAGGGATCTAGGGAAAAGCGTCAGAGTGGCTTCTGCAAAGAAGCATTGTCAGAATTTCAGTTTGTTCACACCAATTTTAGATACCAACTTAAGTTTAAATACACACTTTCTAAGTGACACCGGCTTTGTTGTATTCATTAAAAACAATTTATTGATCGTCTTTTTACATGTGCCTAATAGCCATGCTTCTTCAAGCACTGGAATGCAGAGCTTTTTCACTGGCTTAAAAGACAAAATTAACGCCTCTAGCTTAATTAAAAAAATACCCGATATCATCATGGGCGACACGAATCAAAACGGTATTTCTACCGTGGTAAATATTCTAAATGCCATGAGTTCTGGTGGTAATAGCTATAAACTAGCAACAAAAGTCGTAACAGATTCAACCTTAAAAAATTCATTCGGTAACCTCTATGGTACTAACTCTACAGGAGAGAAGTTCTACGATATTGCTTTATATAACGAAAACACCGTTCACCTTCCTTGGATAGAGTATACCAATCAGTTTGTTTACCACGGCGTAAATGATGACGGAGATGATGGCTCAGACAGTGACGATGACGACGCAACCTATGAAGGACGCACTCATCATCAGCTAAGTAATATAGTAAGTAATGGTGCAGTTGCGGTAACAGACCATAAAGGGATCTTGTTACATGTTAGGTTGAAGTAGGGGGGATTTTAAGATGGAGCTGGTTTTTAAGGTAACAGCCACCCTATAAAATTAGAGTGACTGTATTTATAAAACCTTGCTTAAAATAAATGTGGGTCGTTTTCTCCATTATTAATACTTTGCATTTTTTGATCAGCTGTTGCTTCTATCAATAACCTATCTGCTTTGTATGAATTATTTATTACGTCGGTAATTATTTTAATTACTGACGGATCATTTAAAGTTTCTTGACCATCTGCTTTAATCGTTTTACGTATTTTCATTTCAGAGCGGTTCATTCTCTTTCCATAAGGGTTGTCGCGGGCTAAGAAATCTTTGAGTTTTACCGGATTCTGATCTCCCCATGAGTCAGCTATCATTGCATCGTCTTTAAATCCTTTTGGGTTTAAAACGGGTTTATCAAGCACTTCAATGGGCTGCACTATATTAAATGCATGATCAGTCCATTTTGAATTTGCTTCATCAAAAATAGCCCCCTCCATAGACACTGTATATATGTATTGATCTACTGTGTTTTTTCTTAAAGTATACGACGTCATATTTGCAAACTCACCGCAATTACCAACTTTAAGTGTTTTAAATATTTGAGCACTTATGCGATTAATATCTGATTTAGCTAAAACGGCAGCTTTCTTTTCTATCTCAGACCCGTTCGTTTCTAGGTTGTTAAGTTGATCATAGATCTCTTCTAAAAGTTTTGATTCGTTTTGCCTAGCCCATTGTAAAGTTGCATAGCTCATTCCATTAGTATCAATTATATCTCTGAGAACATTTCCTCGTTTAAATGGACTTATTTCATTTACAGCATCTTGTTCTCCAGCCAGCTGTATCAATGAAAGTGGGCTTCTTGATGAAGGGCTAAATGACCCTCGCTTTATTCTATTTTTCTTCAAATATGAGTTCTGTTTCAGTGCAAACATATTCTGCCTCGTATTGGTGACTTCAACTTAGAAAATTAATGAAAGGGGGCTTAATTTCGTTAAACCGCTTAAATTGAGTTATATTGATCTCGTGTGAAACCATCCACTCGTACACGGGCTATATTATTAGCCGCTATTTGGAAGGCTTCACATCCGGGTTGAAATGCGTGACCGTTTATACCAACTCTATCAACACTTATTATTCCTCGTCCTGGCATAGTGTCGTAAGTCCAATTTGTTGTTCTGTTTTCTAGCCAAAGATGTGATGGTGTAACATCATTTCCATTGAAAGCACCACATAGCCAAATGTCATCATCTGTATCGACTGTCCTAGGTCGGCTAAGAAGTGCAATTGTTTGCATCGTTTCACTTCTTATTGTAGAAAGTGGTCTTCCGTGTAAATTAGATCCATTATCGTATTGATTTCCTATATCACTACATAATTCGGTGTAATCAATGTTAGTTTGCTGAGCTGTTATCCTGTTGCCATTTAAAGCCCAAGCGTGACATGACATTTGATTCATTGTTGTGATTTTTTGGATAACTCTGTTTTCTTCAAGAGTTTTCTTAAACGGTTTTACTTTTTCCATTTTTTTATACATGTTTCAGCCCTCAATAAATTATTTCAATTACTTCCTAACCCCATAGGCTTTAAAGATGAGTTATCACATAACCATTTCGTTTATCTAATATTACCCATTTCATTAAATTAACCTCTGGCTATTCAATGAAGTATTCGGCTTTAACTATGTAGTATTTGCAGGAAGTAATAGGTTTCTTGGTCAGGTTGAGAGAGAAGCTTTTATAAAAGAGTGGGGGAGTAAGTTGGTATGATAAAAAATTCACCTCGTTCCCAGAGAAGTCAGTTCTGGGAACGAGAGGTGGTGGCTTGGTGTAACTGGTTTTTATTAACTTTGCTCAACTACTATTTTTGCCTTTGCTTTATGGCTGCTTTGGCTTAGGTGTGTACCTAACAAAGACAATAAGCAATAGCCCGTAAAATAGTAAAAGCCTGCTCCCGCTGCAGATAGGGTTTGGCTACTGATGAGTAAATCAATGTTTAAACCAAAGGCTGAGATGGCTTCTCTATTTACGGTTTCACTGTGGTTAGTCGATAAGATAGCCAAAAAAATCGCGACAGTGAAAACATCTGCCATGGACCACTTTCCGATACTAGCGACAAACTTTAAGATTTTGGCTTCTTTATCGGCATTTTTAATGAAGTATGAAAAGCTAACCAATGAAGTTTTTAGTAAGGGAATACAAACGGAAAATAAAAAAATCAGTACTGCCACAATAAAGCGTTGATCTAGCCATAGCTCTTCAACTGTGGCGATAATGGATAACTCTTTATCGATCAAATTGGGTGTGAAGTTAGAGCCCATTACATTGATGCCCATCTCCATGGATAAAGACAGCATGGGCAACATTATCCCAGGGATGAAGAGGCCAATAGCGATAATGTTAAGGGCAAATCCTAGATGTTTTTTCATTCTTTATTAGCGAGTCAGTATTAAGGTGGGCTGATTATGTCGCAGCTGTAGATAGCTTCTCAAGTAAATTAGCTATTTACAGCCTTTCTTTACGTTGATAGAACTTAACCAGACTGATTAGCATCTGCTTTTCTTAGTACCTTTCTGTGTTAAAGCTCTTTTAGCAATTTTTCCAGCTTAGGCATTTGCGCCATCATGGCTTTGTAACCTGCATTGATCGCATCTTTTTTCGAGTTAAAATTTCGATTCTCATCTGGTTCATAATCAGGTCTGATAACTATGTCTGCACGATTGATTTCTGCTTCACTGAGTTTGCAGGCAAGTAACCTAAAGGTTGATAGCTGCATGCTTAAAGAGGTGTTTTTAGCTGGTTTTTGGTTGCCACAATATATGTCCACTGCAATGACTAAATCTGCCCCCATCGCTTTGGCATACTCTACTGGTACGACATTCAATACTCCTCCATCAACTAGCAGATGATCTTCATGCTCAACAGGAATGAAAGCACCAGGAATTGTGGAAGAGGTTTGCACCGCTTCGCCAGGGCTTCCATCTCTAATTAGAACAGACTCTAGGCTTGTCATGTCGGTTGCCGTAATCCCAATAGGGATGGGCATGTCTGAGAGTTTTTGCTGTGGTACTGAATCATTGATCCATTGGGCTAGGCTTTGCCCATTCATTATCCCTTTGCGTGATAAAACCATATCCATGATATCTGTTTCATTAAAATTACTGATGATGCTTTCCAACTCAACATAAGGTTTGCCTGATGCATAAAGGGTGGCGGCAATGGAACCCGCCGAAGACCCTGTGACTATATCTGCTTTTATTTGGGCTTCTTCTAAGGCTTTGATCACGCCAAGGTGCATATAGCCACGGATACCACCGCCGCCAAAGGCTATGCCAATTTGTTTTTTATCACCCGTTTGCTTTTCTATAAACTGATCGTCGAGTTCAGACGCTTTAACTAGCTCCAATTGTGGGTAGTTATTATTTTGCGCACAGCCTGTGAGTATTAGCATCAAGAAAGTGATGAGCTTAATCTTCATTTTAGAATGACCAAGTCAGGGCGGTTTTTTCTTCTGATAAGGCCCAAAGTTGATTGGCCATATCTTGGTTTAAGGCGACATTATCTAATGAGCACTCTCCAACTGGGCCAACCGTGTCGGCTCTTTTCGTTGGACCATATAGGCGCTTTTGGGCGAGCCCATCTTGAGTAGCACACATAACCTCTGGCCAAGCGCCTTTTTGTGCAGATTGCGCAATGATTCGTGAAAGAAGTGACCAAAGCACTTTGTTAAAAGTGCTGGCTGTATCCATGAGCAAGTTGGTTCTGGATGCGCCCGGGTGACATACAAACACCTTGGTGTTTTTGCCTGCTGCCTTGATACGATCTTGTAGCTGGTAGGCAAACATCATTTGAGCTAGCTTACTTTGAGCGTAGGAATCCCATGCCGTGTATTTTTGATCAAAATTAAGGTCGTTAAATTGAATTTTCTTTAAACCCATTTTGTAAGCATTACTGCCTACAACAACGATACGTCCTTGGGACGTTTCTATTCGATCGAAAAGCATGCCACATAGGAGAAAGTGACCAAAGTGATTCACGCCGAGTTGGCTTTCAAAGCCATCTTGGGTGATTTCTTGCTTAGCAACTTGGGCAATGGCGCCGTTGCAGATGAGGGCATCTATTTGCTTTGTTGTGTCTAATACTTGTGTCGCCGCTTCTCTTACTGAATCAAGAATGGCGAGATCCATGCTGATAAAACTGACTTCTGCTTTATCGCCAAATTCCTGCTTTAAATTTGTGATGGCAAGGATGGACTTTTGAGTGTTGCGATTAAGCATGATGACTTTTGCACCTTTGCTCAGCAGAGTGCGGGTTGCTTGGAAGCCTGCGCCACTATTTGCGCCAGTGATAAGATAGGTTTTGCCCATAAGAGAGCCAAGTCGTTCTGGTGTCCAGCCTTGGGGGTCAAATGTGTTTGTTTGCGTCATTGTTTATAATCCAAAATTTGTCTGTGTTTAAAGGTCAGTACATTTGTGTTTTTCATTGCAGATAAATATAACTCTCAGGTTTGAGGGTAAATAGGCGAAATAGTCTCTAAAACATGCCTATTTGTATCGCTGTATTGAGTTGTTGAATCTCTGGTGCTAATTTGAATCTGTCTTTAATCGGCGTTTTATTTATGCCTAATTGACCTGTTTTTTTAATCGATATTGAAAAGTCTTTGAAAAATATCTAACTGTCATTTAAGAAGAATTGATATACGTGGCGTGTATGAGTAAAGCATTAATCAAACAACTTGTTGAAACGAATATTCATGATGATGGTATGGTGGAAACCGGTGTGAAGGGGGTACAGCTTTTTCGCGTCACTCGTCCAGTTCGCTGCGCCCCTGCTATTTATGAACCGACTCTTGTTGTGATTTTGAGTGGGTCGAAAGAAGCGATCATCAATGGCCAAAGGTATGTTTACGACAGTCGTCAATATATGTGTTGCCCTATCTCTATGCCGGTGGAGGCTGGCACGCCAGAGGCTTCCTCTGAAAACCCTTTGTTAGGTGTTTATATTTCATTGGATACAAAAGTCATGACAGAACTCGCACTAGAAATGGATACGGCTCAAGGTGCTATTCGCCAGTCTCAAGCAAGCGGTTTGTCGCCAAGCTTTACGTTTTCTGATTGGGATGATGCCTTTACTGATGCGCTTTTACGCTTGCTTAACTTACTAAAGAACCCTGCTGATATTTCGATTTTAGGAGAAGGGCGGTTACGAGAGTTGTATTACGCTGTGTTAAAAGGAGCAGCGGGGGCATCTGCAAGGGGGGCATTTGGAGTGGGCAATGACATTGCTAGAAGCATAGCGTATTTATCAAACAACCTAGCTAAGCCAATAAATATCGAGGTGATGGCCTCTCAACTTGGTATGAGTCGGGCCGTTTTACATCGTAAATTCAAGCAAGCTACCATGATGTCACCGATTCAATTTGTAAAATCCATGCGGCTCAATACCGCGGCAATCAAGATAGCTGGCGGTATGAGTGTTAATTCAGCTGCGATGGAAGTGGGCTATGTTAGCTCGTCTCAATTCAGCAGAGAATTCAAGCGCATGTACGGACAATCACCCAAGCAGTGGATTAGCTCAAAACCAGTTACCCAAGGGGCTCTTTAGTTATCTTGTTTAGTTATTTTGTTCAGCTAGCGCTTAGTTTAAAAGCGGACTGCTCTGTTAACAGCCTGCTTGGTTAGCCACACACTGGATTCACGAGATCTCTGGTAAAGGGTTAAGTGTTAAGTGTTAAGTGTTTTCGTTATGATGCGTTAGTATGATGGGATGTTTCAAATGTAGGCGCGTTCGGTGAAAAAAATATTCTTAATGCTCTTTATTTTCCAATTATCGCCAACGGCTTGGTCTGAGGTAATTGTAAAACTAGCAAATGGTGAGTGGCCGCCATACCATTCAATAAACCTTAAACATCATGGTGTCGCCTCACATATTATTGAAGAGGCGTTTGCCCTAGAAGGGATCAAGGTTCACTATCATTTTGTACCTTGGAAGCGGGGCATGAAGATGGCTGAATATGGTGAGTTAAATGGTACGGCTGTTTGGCGATATCAGTCAGATATCCAAGAAAAATTCTATTATAGCGACCCTGTCTTCACCAGCGAGACGGTCTTCTTCCATTTAAAATCCTTTCCCTTTGCCTGGAATGAGTTTACTGACCTTAAAGGGCTGCGAATAGGTGGAACGATTGGCTATACCTATAATGAGGATTACCGAAAAGCGGAAGCATCAAAAGAGTATAATATTCAACGTATATCGAATGATGAGTTAAATTTCTCCATGCTACTTCGTAACAGAATTGATATTTTCCCGATCACAAAAGAAGTTGGCTATTTCCTATTACAGACCCAATATACGCAAAATCAAGCGGGCTTATTTACCTATCATGCTAAAAGCATGACACCAGAACATGAAAGGACACTTCATCTCTTATTATCGAAGCATGACGAGAAGAATCAGCAGCTCATGGCGTCATTTAATAAAGGTCTTAAAAAGCTAAAAGAAAGCGGCCTGTATCATCAATATTTAAAGGATCTTAAGGAAGGAAAGTACCTTCAAAACGCTGATGTTGAATGATGTTTTGTGCTCGATTTATTTATCTCGCTTTTTTAAGTTTAAGTGAATAGTAAAAACCAAACTAGTGAAGTAAAAATAACTGAGTGAGTCTTTGTTTAAGGTTTACCCACTCAATTATTCCTTTTTATCATGTATTAACAGTGTTAAAGCATGACTTTAATAGTCTTTAACTTCAAATTGATCATCTGCAGGGTCAGCAGTATATCGACCTTCAACTTGATCCCATTCATAGCTATTTCCCATCATAAATTTTATGCGATTATCTGATGTGGAAGCACTGGCTGCATCATAGCCTGTTTCGCTGCGTGTCCCCCACCAATTAATGCTAACTTCTTCTGGGGCAGCAGAATCCATGGATTGAAAATACCACCTGCGCGCATGGTTGTGTTTTGACGTAATGTCCCAAGCATTGAGATACCAAAAACGGTTGTTGATGAGAGCAACATTACTTTCTAAAGCGGTATTTTGATCGCCAATCCAAACATCAAAAATGAGAGATGTTTTATACCATTCTACGGCAATGTCTTGATCGGCAATCATCTCATTGATGGCCCAGCGAACTCGTTCACCTGTCCAGTCATTTTGGCCATCACCATTTTTGTCACCTAAATAACTTTTTCCATCTTGAGACCAAAAAGGATCTAATAAAGCAATACGTTCAGGCATGAGGTTGTTAGCTAGTGAACCACTATTTATCCCATCATTGATTTGCTGTGCGACAAACACGGCGAGTTGATTACCTAAAGAATGTCCTGCAAAGCGAATGTTGCCTGATGTATTATCTGCTAACACAGTACTAATTTGCTGAAAAGCAATTTCACCAACAGATATACTTGGTGATTGGGTTGTACTATAGCTGCCATCGCTTAAGCGATAACGCATGCCTTTATTGCCATTAGCGCTCCACATTTTTGCTTCGGCATCTTTCACTTCGCCTTCGTCTGCAAACTGATTCCAATGGAAAATACCGACATTCCAACCTTGCTCTTTCCATGTTTTCATGGTGTTTTCATTAATATCAGCAAATTCAAAGTTTTCTCGGCGATATCCTTCTTCAGCTGATCCATTTTGCCAACCATGGAAGTAGATCACTGTTGGTTTGCTGTCATCATAGTAGCTACTATTTTGGGAGATAAGAGAACCGTCATGATTAACGGCTTTTACTTGGCTTTCATTACCGCCCACCATTTTGGCCCAATGTAAGCCATAGTCGAGATAGTCTTGCGCAGCATAGGTTAAGCCTGACATTGAGATAGACATGGAGATAGATGAAAGGCACAAAAAGCTTTTAACTGGTTTGCTAAGTCGTGTCGAATTTTCAAACATATTTTTTCCCTTAATTGAGAAAATGCACCTAATGGATGATTTGTTTAATTAAATATCCTTAAAGTGAATTTTCATGCGTTTTATTTTTATTGAAAATCGAGAATATGAAAATATTGTGCATAAAACAAACAATTACAGATATGATTTTTTGTTATTTCTTTGTGATGAAGATATTTGAATTGGCTATATCTAATGTTTTAAATTCACAAGGTTTCTGATCAATTCATTTATTAATCATTTATCTCTTTGTTAATCAGTGGTTTATATATAAAACACCTTTTTATAAAGATTCATTTATTAATAATTTATGTGTGTTCTTATCACTTTAAAGAAATGATTAAACTTTGTCTGACAAAATTCTATCAATAAACCAACGGGCTGCTTTGCCTTTGTTATTGCGCTTCCAAGAACAATACTGAGGGGTACTCTGGGTAGGCTCTGCGGTTTCTAATGTGACTAAAGTACCTTCATCTAACTTGCCTTGAATCTTGTGTCTGGGTAAAAATCCAATGCCGATGCCTGCTTCTATGAGGCTGATTTTCTGTGCCATAGAAGCGACTTTGATTTGTTTTTGCTTAGCCATGATTCGATGGGACTGAATAGGAGACTGTCTGGATGAGTCTTTGATGACGATGGATGTGTAAGCTGTCATCATCTCGTTTGTTAATGGAAGACTTGTCTTTGTAAGCGGGTGATCTTTGGCGGTAACAAGGCACCATTGGCTTTGCATCATTTCTTTAAATTGTAAGCCTTGTATGGTGGCGCTTGGCGGTGGTCCACCTAACACAATATCGGCTCTGTCTTCTATCAAAGCCTCTAAACTGCCCCCCATGACCTCTTCTAACAGATTGATCTCAACACCCGTATTGAGTTGCTGAAACTCAGCGAGAATGGGCAAGAGTTGTTCTATGTCCCAAACCGTATCCAGTGCAATATTAAGGCTAACCTCCCACCCAGAGTCGACTTGATGGGCTTTATCTATCATGGCTTGGGTAGCCAGTAGAAGATGTCTGCCTTCCTCTAATAAAACCCGACCGGCTGGTGTGAGGACAGAGCGCCTGCCTTCCTTTCTGAAAATCACAAAGCCTAAGTCTTCTTCGAGCTTTTGCACTGTATAGGTCAGGGTGGAAGGGACACGAAAGAGAGCATTGGCGGCCGCGGCAAAGCTGCCTTTTTTATCTATCGCATCGAGTACTTCAAGTGCATCTAATGTGAGCTTCATTTTTGTATCCTTACCTCAAACGGCTTAAATTAAAGTGTTCAGTTTTTTCGAACAAATTAGTGAATTTATTCTGATTATTTAATTTTAATTCTTTATTTACAATGTTTTTAGCTTCAAAAAAACAAACAAATAAATTTAAAAGGAAATGATTATGACGATTTTACACAGAGATTCTCTTAAACGTGGTGGTTTTGCTGGTCTTAAAGAAACACGCCTTATTCATGATAAAAAAGTAGGGGGAGATGATTCAACTTGGAACGGTTTAGGCCAGTTTATTTTCTTAGCCGATGCAAGGTATTTACCTTATGGAGAAACCAGAATGCACCCTCACCATGAGGTGGATGTGATTACTGTCATGCTAGAAGGCAACTTACAGCATGAAGGCTCGTTAGAGCACGGGCAGTCTCTTTCTGGTTATCAAGTTCAAGCACAAAGAGCCGGTGCTGAAGGGTTTGAGCACAATGAAATTAATCCAGATGCTACGGGGAATCGCATACTTCAGCTTTGGGCCTTGCCCGAAACCTTGGGCGAACCTGCTGCTTATAAACTTTATGAGCCAAAAGAGAATGAGTTAACCCGTATTTATGGGGGGAGTAAGTTGCAAGCAGAGACTTTTGATAGCCACACCTTGATTGATATTGGCTTGTTGAAACAAGGCAAACATATTGAGCTAGAAGGTGAGTTTTTAGCTTATATCAGCCAAGGAGAAGGTTTGCTTAATGGTGAATTGGTCAAAGATGGCGACTTAATAAGAGGGGAAAAGATGGACCTTACAGTAACCAGCGAGCGCCTGCATATTAGCCTTGTTCGCCAGCAAATTAATTAAACCCAGAATTAAACTTAGCGTTAAACAAGAGTAACTAAATTGATTGGAGGTTAAGGTAATGTTTCATGTTAAATATTCTAGTTTTTTGTTTGGATTCTTTATGGCGTTATTAATGTCTGGTGCCATGTCATTTGCCATGACACTTATACAACTTGGAGCAGAAGACTTAATCCGTTTGCTGTCGAATTGGTTCATTGCTTGGGGGATCTCATTTGCTGTCGCCCTGCCTGTTACTTTTATGATTACTCCCTTGGTGGGGTGGATTGTTAAATCTTTGACAAGAAGCGCTTTAGCATAAAGCCTCTCATGAAAAGGCCAGCGCTTGGTGAGGCGTATGTGAGTCTAGTGAAAGAATGAGGCCTTGGGTTGTTTACTAGGGAAGCTGCGAATAAGTCCTCCCGCCTCAGCGTGTGGATAAAACGCCTGAGATTTAAGGCGAGAGTCGCAACTTAATAGTGACTCTATTGATAAGGCTCTCAACTTATAGATAAGGCTTTAAGGCCACGCCCTTCGGGTCTTTCAGAAAAAAGTGTCATCCTGTGTTGTCCCTTCTCGAAAGGTACCTACATTACGTCAAAGTGACGCCTTGTTTGACACTTTTTCTGATAAGACTGAGAAGAGGTGACTTAATCGCAGTTTCCCTATTCTAATACTTTGATTTAGTTGTGATTATTTTCAATGACTATTTTCAATGATAGTTTTCTTGATAAAGTCTAAAAACACTCTGATTTTGGGTGCAATAAATTGACGGTTCAGATAAATTCCATAGGTAGATGTAAGGTGTTCATTAGGGCTAAAGGTGTATTGCGGGAGAAGCTGCAATAATGATTTTTCTTCCAACTCACTTTTTACTGCCCATTGAGGAATAAGTGCGATACCAGCGTGATTTAATATTAACTGCTTTTGACCATTTACTGAGTTAACACTAATTGTTTTCTCTAAGTTTAAGCTTTGTTTCTTATTGGCGAGTAAATACCAAGACTGCCAACCTGAGTAACCATAATGAATACATTGATGTTTAATCAGGTCATCTGGAGACACTATTTCTGGATGTTTGCTTAAATAGTGTGGGCTGGCACAAGGTATAAAATTGTTGTCCATTAGCTTGGTTGCAATTAAGCTGGAGTCCTCCAGTTTCCCACTTCGAATTGCAATATCGATATTGTCTTCAACAAGGTCGACCACTTTTTCAGTTAGGTCTAATTCTACTTTAATTGCTGGATACTGCTCTAGGAAAAGCGGAATAAGCGGTAAAACCACACTTTCACCAAACCCCACTGTAAGGTTTAATCTAAGCAGCCCTTTTGGGCTTTCTTGGAGATCATTTACGACACGCTTTGCTTCATCTAATTCAGCCACAATACGCTGGCTATACTCGTAGTACTTTCTGCCAGCTTCAGTTAACCCTATATTACGTGTTGTTCTACTTAGAAGACGAACTGATAGCTCTTTTTCTAGTGCAATGATCTGTCTAGAAATAGAAGAAGGCTGAACATTATAAAGCTGGCTAGCCGCTGAAATACTGCCTAATTCAACGACAGCATTAAAGTAATGTAAACGGGTGATTTGGCTCATTTCTTAACCTTTTAATTCCTGCTTTAAAATCTTACTCACGGTGAGAGTAAAGGTGAATTTTAACAAGTTGTTTGCTTTAAAGGCAAAAGTCAGTTGCCTTTTGTGGTGTTAACGGTTTTTTAGGCAAGGATTAAACTAAGTATCAATGAATTAGTGAGGTGTTTATCTCGATTAATTTAAACACTTGGTATGAGACGCCAAGAAAATATTGATTAGTGAAATGAGTGCAGATAAGGAAAAACTATGACAACCCTCAGTCAAATGGGAATGAAGGCTATGGTCGTTAAAGAAAAAGGCCAGAGTGATGTCTTCAAACTAGAGCAAAAGAGTAAGCCAAGTATAAAACCAGGCCATGTTCTGGTCCAAGTTGCAGCAAGTAGTGTTAACCCTTTAGATACTATGTTGCGCTCTTCAGATACGCCTTGGTCTGAAAATCTCCCTGATATCTTGCATGGAGATGTTGCAGGAACTGTCGTTGAAATAGCCGATGATGTGAACCGCTTTAAACTAGGTGATGAGATATATGGATGTGCCGGAGGCATTGCTGGCATAGATGGAGCCTTAGCGGAATTCATGTTAGTTGATGCTGATTTAATCGCACTTAAACCTAAAACATTGTCTATGAGAGAGTCTGCGGCGCTGCCGTTAGTTTCAATCACTGCATGGGAAGCATTAAGGGAGAAACTTAATATTCAACCCAGAGAACATATATTGATACATGGGGCAGCAGGTGGTGTTGGCCATATTGCGATACAGTTAGCAAAGTTTTTTGGCGCTAAAGTGAGCGCTACGAGTACCCCTAGAAATATGGAGGCTGCCGCTCAATTTAACCAAGATAATTTAATTAATGTAAAAAAAGAATCGGTCGCTGACTATGTCGCAAACTATGCCAATGGTAAAGGGTTTGATGCAGTTTTTGATACCATCGCAGGTGAGAATATTCAACGAAGTTTTGACGCTGTAAAAATTAATGGATCTGTAGTGACTACCTTGCCTGTTGAGAATGTTTTGTCTGTCGCGTTAAAAAGCTTGAGTTTTCATAGTGTGCTTATGTTGATTCCTTTGGTTGAGGGAATTAATCGAAAAAAACATGGTGAAATATTGGAGAAAATAGCGACATTAGTGGACTCAGGCGCAATTAAGCCCCTGATAGATGAGTCTGATTATAGTATTTGGCAGGTAGCTAAAGCGCATGACCGCTTATCATCAGGGCATGCAACAGGCAAAGTTGTGATGAGGGTTTAATCTTAGCTCGAGTTCAATGTAGGCATGCCCATCTCACCTTTTTATTTATCCCTTGCTCGCGTCTTAATAAGGTGAAAATGATTTTAATTTATTTGTGGCTGGCGACTGGTAAGATAGTGCTCGAGATTAATAACAAGTAAAGGTGATGGTTAGCGCATGGCATTTAAAAACTTTTTTGAGCAAGGGATAGATTTTAAAACCTTTTTAGCTCAAGGCACTGAAGAAGAGGCGCTTGCTGTGATTAAAGCGGCTGATGCTTTAACAAGTCAACTAACCCAACCGCTGGCAATGAGCATTGCCAGTTTGGAGCAGGACGCTAATATACTCATAGCGGGTGAAACTTGGTGTCCAGATTGTCAGTTAAATGTCACCGCGATTAGTGCAATGGCCGAGCTTCAACCTAAGATATCCATCTCAATTGTTAGCCGTGATTTTGCTCAAGAGAAGCTACTCGATAAGCTAGATATTACTGAGGTTAAAATCCCTTTAGTGGTTGTGCTTGATCAATATTACCAACCCAAAGGCCTGTTTATCGAACAGCCAACTAAGGTGGCAGAAAGCCAGGATGAGGCTTTAAAAGCGGCCTATGATAATGCCGAGCTTTTAACTCACACCATTGAAGAAGTGCTAGATATTATCGCTCGATAAACTCTCTTCTCATGTCTTATTTTTTATATCTCCAAGGATGGAGGTAATCCACCTTATTCATAATATTCCTCTTCTTGTATCGGCTTCTAAATTTTGTATGTGTTCGTTACTACTCATTTTTGTGTTGAGTTTATTTGTTGGTTTTTATTTTTGCATTGATGTCTTGCAAGTTTGAACTCTATTCGTACCATCAAGTTTTCGAATATAAAACGAAAATGGATAGGATTAAGGAGTTGATCTAAATGAATAATCGTCACTGTGTTTATCTGGGAGTCGGGAATATGGGCTTTCCGGTATTTAAGGCGACACTTCCTTACTTTTTAAATACTTGGCAAGTGAGTGTTATCGACAAAAGTGAAGAAAGGCTAAGGCTGGCGCAAAGACTTGGTGACATTGAGGTGAGGGATGCGCTTCCCGAAAATACACAGATTCTCTTCTTAGGTATTCGGCCTCAAGACTTACCTAATCTGGCCATGCAAAACCGAGACTTAGGTGCTAATGACCCTGCTTTAATTGTCTCTATGCTGGCGGGCGTATCTTGTGCGGAAATTCAGCACTATTTTCCTCACTCCCAAGTAGTAAGATGCATGCCAAATACACCGTGTGAGTTTGGTGTCGGCATCACACCTATCTATTTTAGTGGTAATTCTAGCGGTACTTTTAGTGCGCATTATTCTGCTTTTCTTGAAGCGGCTCAGTTTATGGGGGAACTCTTTTTTGTCGAGAAAGAAAGCGATATAGATGGCGCAACGGGCATCAGTGGCGGAGGCCCAGCTTATGTAATGCTAATGGCTGATGCCATGATTAAAGCCTCTCAAACATTAGGCTTTAGCTATGAAGAATCAAAGCGTTTAGTGGGTAAAACCTTAGAAGGTAGCGGTAAAATGCTACAAATGTCCGATAAAATGCCCGCCCAGCTTGCTCAAGATGTGATGACACCAAATGGCACCACAGAGCAAGGGGTGAATGAGTTGAAAGCCAAACAGGTGGAAACCGCTATTTATGATGCTTTGCTAAAAGCCTCTCATAAAGCAGTAGATATGTCTGATCCAGATAATAGGGATTAATGGCTGTTTAACTTTTACGCTGACTAAAAATTGAGAGAGTCTGTTAGCTTAGACTCTCTCAACCCTTATCAATGAAGGTAAGAATCATAATAAATGGGTTCTAACCCATAGGCGTCATCTAACCAAGCTTTGACATGGGGCCGGTTTAATAAACCTTCTGCCCAAGCTTTTGTTAATGGAAAGTGTGATGATGGTTCAAGGTGAGAGGTGAGCCTTAAAACGCTAGGAACTAAGGTAAGGTCCGCAAGGGACAGATCACCAAATAGGTAAGGACCTTGGTACTTAGTAAGAAGGTTTTCCCATACTTGATACAAGCCTTCAGCGCTTTTGACATTATCTGCGGATAATATTTTCTTATCGGGATAAAAGCTGCTTTCAAAAGACAGGCTAGGGCAGATCTTACCCATATCTGCATGTTGCCAAGCGAGCATGGATCTAGCTTCGGCTCTTACCAAGCTATCATCTGGCAGTAACTGGTTATTGGATAGCTCATTCACAAACTCCATGATGGCGATCGAGTCATAGATTATTGTCTTCTTTTGATCGGGTGTTTGCTGCTCAATGACAAGTACAGGCACACGAGATGCAGGAGAAAAGGTGCTAATTTCAGCGATGTTTCGCCATCTCTGAGGACGTTTTATATCCACAATAATTTCTTCAAATTCGATGTTTGTTTCCTTCAGGCTTAGCCAGGCTCTCATGGCCCAACTAGAGGCATTTCGTGTGCCTGAATATAGGGTTAACTTCATTTCTCTCTCCTTTAATTAGCCGTATTGCGAGTGTCTTTTATTAGACGCATTGCTAGTTCATTAAATTAGGCGTCTTGTTCCTATGCTTAGTTATTTTAGTGCTTAAATGCCTTTTTTACGCTGCAAAACATACTTTAATAAGTTCTTTTATCTGCAATTTACCGAGCTAGATGCAGGTAAGCGACCCTGTTTGTTTTTATCCGAGCCATTTTTTTATTTATTTTCAAATAGTGATTCAGTGTGAGTTGGATTGATTGGTACGGGATACTGGGGGGGCTTATATGTGTGCTGTGTTTGTGCGCTGTATTTGTGCGCCATGTTGGTGCGATTTAATGGTGCGGCCTTATTAATAGGTGCCCTAATGCGTGACTTATGGGTTTTATAATCATTTGACTCTTTAGTTTTATGCTAGCTGATTTAAATTTTTATCATTTAAATCAGTCGCTTAATTAGATTTCTTTGGGTTGGCATAGATGTTGTAAAAAGAAAAGACATGAAAGCAAAAGCATCAGCACCAAGATGAACCCTTTGTCAGAATGAGTTTGATATCGGGTCATCAGGTTTTTGCGCTACGTGTATCCAGCTAGGAGAGGAACTTAATGCAAGCTCAACCCCTTATATTCACTGATCTAGACGGCACCTTGCTGGATCATGATACTTATAGTCCTGAGTTAGCAATCCCCATGATAAGGAGGTTAAAGGAACAGCATATACCTATCATTTTGACCAGTAGCAAAACCTTTGCAGAAATGGTCCAAATAAGAAATTCATTAAATTTAACCAGTCCATTTATTGTTGAAAACGGCGCTGCACTTTATATCCCGCAAGATTACTTTAAAACCCCTCCCTTAAATACTCAGCTTGAATCTGGCTTTTGGGTGAAATGCTTTTCCAAGGAAAGGCAGGTTTATCAGGGCATGATTGCAACATTAAAAGCTAATAGCGCGACTGATTATACCGGGCAGTTTAAAACCTTCGCAGAATTAACGGTTAAAGATATTAGTGAGTTAACAGGTTTGACCCATGACCAGGCCAGGTTAGCGGCTAAAAGATGTTATGGGGAGCCTGTGTTGTGGCTTGGCAGCAAAGCCCTGCAAGCAGATTTTATTCAGGAAATAAAAGCATTAGGCGCCAATGTGTTGATTGGCGGGCGTTTTTTACATGTGGTTGGGGATTCTAATAAAGGGCGGGCGCTGAGTTGGCTGTTAGAGGCTTATCAAGCAAATGCCCCCCATACCTCTTTTCAAACCATTGCGTTGGGCGACAGTGGTAATGATCTGGATATGTTAGAAGTGGTTGATATTGCAGTACAAGTGAAATCACCAAGCCACGATTTTCCTACTTTAACGGCGCAAGGGTTAAAAATTCAAACCCAAGAATACGGGCCTTTAGGTTGGTCTCAAAGCCTAGATCAAATTTTAAAAACAATACTTTATTGAGGGTAACTTTATGGCTGATTTTTACCAAAACGGCATAGTAACGACCTTGCATAATTTAGGTCAACGGGAATATCAGGATCTTGAAGCAGAGCTGACTCACTTTAATAAAACCAGACCTTTGGGTTTGATTTTACCGTCGCTTTATTCTGAATTAGGCGGAAAAGCCTTACCCAATATCATTAATAAAATCGCCGAAGTACCTTATTTAACTGAGATAGTGATTGGCTTGGATAGGGCTGATGAAGCTGAGTATCGGGACGCGATTGAGTTTTTCTCTTGTTTGCCACAGCAACATAGAATTCTGTGGAATGATGGCCCAAGGCTTAAGGCACTTGATGCTAAATTGCAGGCCTTAGGTTTAGCGCCAGTTGAAAGTGGTAAGGGCCGTAATGTGTGGTATTGCATGGGCTATATCCTTGCCTCCAACAGAACCGAATCTGTGGCGCTACATGATTGTGATATTTTGACCTATGAGAAGGATTTGTTGGCAAGATTACTTTATCCAGTGGCACACCCTCAATTTAACTATGAGTTTAGTAAAGGACTTTATGCCAGAGTGGCAGATGGCAAGATTAACGGTCGCGTCTCTCGACTCTTGGTGACTCCCATCATTAAGGCGTTAAAGCAGGTCGCAGGCGCCAATGATTATCTGGATTTTATGGATAGTTTTCGCTACCCCTTGGCAGGTGAATTCTCTTTTAGACGAGATGTGCTAACGGATTTACGTATTCCAAGTGATTGGGGATTAGAGATAGGGGTACTTAGTGAAATGCATCGAAACTATGCTCATAACCGTGTTTGCCAAGTGGATATTGCAGAAACCTATGATCATAAGCATCAAGACTTATCCTTAAATAATGATCAAGGTGGTTTGTCGAAAATGTCGATTGATATCACTAAGGCATTTTTACGAAAGCTGGCGACGCAAGGGGAAACATTCACCCCAGAAACCTTTAGAACGCTTAAGGCAACCTATTATCGAATTGCATTAGATTATGTGGAAATTTATCGTCACGATGCCTTGATGAATGGCTTGAATTTTGATGTGCATAATGAAGAGAAAGCGGTGGAGATGTTTGCTAAAAATATCATGAAAGCCGGACAACACTTTTTAGATAACCCCATGGAAACCCCCTTTATTCCCGCTTGGAATAGGGTGATTAGTGCCATGCCAAATGTATTAGAAGAGCTAAAAGAAGCAGTAGAGCTAGATAATGAAGAGTTTCGCTAATATAAGCGTATGTCCATTTTATAGGTAAAGATTAAGGTAGCTAAGATGAATCAAGTTCTCAGTGATTTAGGCAAAAAATTAGAGCATCAACTGGCTTTTATCTATCAGGGGATTCCTCTTAATGAGGAGTTTAAGACCTTAGCTGACACGTTAATTGAGTGTATGAAGTTAACGGATAAATGCCATTTCCCCCAGCCTTTTGCCAACCACTGGAGTGAGCAAGATGTGGTGATGATTACCTATGGGGACAGTGTGATAGAAGAAGGGGTTAAACCCCTGAAAACCTTACAGCACTTTATCACTGATCATGTTAAAGACAGCATTAATAGTGTGCACATTTTACCCTTTTTCCCTTATAGCTCGGATGATGGGTTTTCCGTAATAGATTATTCCTTGGTCAATGAAGGCTTGGGGAATTGGCAAGATATTCAAGCTATTGCCTCCAAAAAGCGTCTGATGTCAGACTTGGTGATTAATCATTGTTCTAGTCGCAGTATTTGGTTTGATAACTTTATCAAGGGCAGCGGCAAAGGCAGTGACTTCTTTTATACTGGCGATCCCACTCAGGATTATTCCTTAGTGGTCAGACCCAGAACCTCACCTTTATTAAAACCTGTGATGACAGCCTCTGGTGAGCAGCACGTTTGGTGTACTTTTAGTCATGATCAGGTCGATTTTGATTTTAGAAATCCAGAGGTATTGATCGAGTTTGTGCGAATTATTCGCTTATATCTAGATTATGGGGTGCGAATATTTAGATTGGATGCGGTGGCATTTTTATGGAAAGAGCAGGACAGAGACTGCATTAACCTTGTGCAAACCCATGAAGTGGTGAGATTGTTACGTAGCTTGATTGAGCATGCCCAGCCTGATGCTATTATCATCACAGAAACCAATATTCCGAATACGCAAAACCTAACCTATTTTGGTAATGCCAACGAAGCCCATTGTATTTACAATTTTTCCTTACCGCCTTTGTTAATTAACACCTTAATAACGGGTAATTGCCTTTACTTAAAACGTTGGTTGATGAGTATGCCTGCTGCGCAAAACGGCACCTGCTACTTTAACTTTTTAGCCTCCCATGATGGCATTGGTTTAAGACCCGTTGAAGGCCTTTTAAATGATCAAGAGGTCACTGAGCTGGTGGATACCATGACGGCTTTTGGTGGCAAAATCTCTTGGCGCATGAGTGAAGATGGGACACAAAAAGCCTATGAAATGAATATTGCCCTGTATGATGCTTTAAAGGGCACGACAAAGGGTGAAGATGACATGGGGATGGCGCGCTTCTTGTGTGCTCATGTCATTATGATGGGCCTTGAAGGCATGCCAGCATTTTATATTCATAGCTTGTTAGGCACACGTAATGACTATAAAAAGCTAGAGAATACCCATCACAATAGGGCAATTAATCGCCATCGTTGGGATTATCAGGCCCTTGAAGCACAACTGGCTGATGAAGGCAGTGATCATGCAAGGGTGTTTCAACAGATGTTGGCTTTGATTGATATCAGACGAGCTCAAGCGGCATTTCATCCTAATGCTATTCAGTTCACCTTACATTTAGGCCATAGCTTGTTTGGTTTTTGGCGCCAAAGTCAGAACCGTCATCAGAGTATCTTTTGTATTAGTAATATTTCTGATCAAAGCGTTGAGCTTGCCATCAGTGAATTGAACTTATCTTTGACAGAACGTTGGTCTGACCTCTTATCTGATCTGGAAATTCATGATTTGAACCAGATGATTAGCCTTGAACCTTATCAAAGTATTTGGCTAACAAATCGTAAAGCATAATGTATGGGCGAAGCCTGAGCTTAGTATGCGTTTGTGCATACTAAGCATTTATTTCTAGTCGATTTTTACTGTTTTTATTGTGCTATTATCAAGACGGTTTTTACCTAATAAAGCGCTCATGAAAAAAGGAAAGATCTTGATGATAAAAGGGGTCGTGTTTGGTGTTTTGCTATGCTTGATTTCAGCTTGTAGCAAAAAAGATTTGTATGAAAATATTCAGGCGAATAATCAGTTTGCTTGTAATAACGTGGCGGCTTCTCAATATGATGAGTGTATGCAGAGGTCGAGTATGTCTTATGAGGAATATGAGGCAAAGAGAACAGAAGATCCTTATGAATCGAATTTAGGTTATTAGCACGCCTTCCAAATATAAGACTAGGGAGCCTGCGATTAAGTAACCTCTTCTCAGTCTGCTCTTTTAAGGTATGTGAGGAAAAAGCGTCAAACCAGGCGTCACTTTACATTTATTAATAGAAAGTCACTGTAGGTACCTTTCAAGAAGGGACAACGTAGAGTGATATTTTTTCTGAAATGCCGTAGGTATTCTTCAAAGACCCAAAGGGCGTGGTCTAAAAGCCCTATATTTAGGTTGAGGATCTTATCAATAGAATAACTATTAAGTTGCGCCCCTCGCCATAAATCTAGTTGCTTTTATCCACACGCTGAGGCGGGAGAACTTATTCGCAGGTTCCCTAACTCTTTTTTTTCAGCCAGCCTTATATTTTTCTGATTTATGCTAACTCTGATACGCCCCTGCTGAGTAGGTTAACTCATAGGAATGAGAGTAGATCTCGATAATGTTGCCCCATGGATCTTCACAATAAACCATTCGATAAGGCTTTTCTCCTGGATAATAGCTGCGAACAGGCATACGTTGCTTACCGCCCGTTGCGACTATCTTTTCTGCAAGACCTTCAACATCTGGGTCTGTGATACAAAAATGAAAAATCCCTGTTTTTTTATACTCTAAATTGTTGTCTGGTGTTTCATTGTCTGGAAATTCAAACAGCTCGATGCCAATACGATCTGCTGTGGCTAGGTGGCAGATTTTAAACTTGCTCCAGCTCTCACCAAATACGTCATCACACATGATGCCAATGGCACTGTCATCTCGTGCAATTTCAGTGGGTTCCATAATAGGGTATAGCCCTAAAACCTGGGTATACCACTTAAAAGCAGCGTCTACATCGGGTACGGATAAACCTATATGGTTAAAGGCTCTTGGGTAGGTCATAACAATTCCTTATTTAGGCTAAGTTAAATCATCTGTGTTTAATCAGCATTTTGATAAGGTTACATCGGGAATTTTATAATGTTAAATTATCATTAATAATGAAAATGAGTATTTTTTGTAATGATAAATCCCATCCTTTTAACAAGCTTTTGCACTCTGGTTGAGCTTGGTCATTTTACCCGTACAGCAGACAAACTAAATATGACCCAGTCAGGTGTCAGTCAGCACATACGTAAATTAGAAGTGTCTCTAGGGCAGGTTTTGTTAATACGTGAGGGTAAAAAGTTTAGCCTGACCCCAGCGGGTAATCAGGTGTATCAACAAGGAAAGCAAATATTGGCGGCCATGGAAGCGCTAGAAACCCGCTTGCAAGATGACCCTGAATTTGAAGGGGAAGTGAGCATAATGTCACCAGGCAGTGTGGGTTTAAGGCTTTATCCAGAAGTTTTGGCCTTGCAGCAGCGCTATCCTAGGTTAAGTATGGATTATCGCTTTGCCCCCAATGATTCGATCGAATCCCAATTGAGCCAAGGTGAGTTAGATATTGGCTTAATGAGTAAACTATCGACCAACCCGAAAATTAAAAGCCGGGCTGTCGCTCAAGATGCGCTAGTGTTGGTGACGCCTGCAAATTTCATTAATACTCTCCCTTCGATAAATTCAACCATTAGCTGGCAGCAACTGACGGATTTAGGTTTTATTCAGCATCCAGACAGCGCTTATCAAGCGGCATTGCTGTTAGGGACAAATTTTCCTGAGTTTAGCCACATTGATGATATCCGAAAAAGTGGTTTTTCAAATCAAATTGGCGCTATTTTAGAACCTGTGAGTTTAGGGTTGGGTTTTACGGTTTTACCTGCTTTTGCGGTGGATGCCTTTGCTTATCAGGACAAGATTAAACGGCATACACTTCTAAACCCAGTAAATGAAACTATCTACCTTTGTACTAGCCGAGAGCATGTATTGCCAAAACGTGTAAAGGGCATGCTTGCTAGATTAGAGGAATGGTTGGCTTAACTTAAAGAATGGTTTAAGGGATCATGGATTGATTTAGCTCAGGCTCCCAAATCTAATCCAGTCTAATCTGAGACCTTTGATCTAGTTATATTAGCCTTTTTAACTTTTGCTCAGTTGCGGCAAAAGCATTGTTAGTATGTTGATCTAACTTTGTGGAAAGTTAGATTAAAAATAAACTAAAACAATGTGTTATAAAAAGGAATTATCATGATTAAGAAGGCTTTAACTGTTTCTGTTATCGGTATGAGTATGGCGTTATCTGGCCTATATGCTTCTTCATTAATGGCAGCGGATGCGAATATCATTTATCTAACACGTCATGCGGAAAAGCTCGACTCAGGTTCAAATCCATCCTTATCAGATGCGGGTAAATTAAGGGCCGAAAATATCGCCAGCATGCTGAAAAATGCGAAAATTAACACGATTTACAGTACCTCTTATAATCGCACTTTAGAAACCGCTGCACCCTTAAGTGAACTGATCTCTGTGGGTGTGCAAGCTTATGACCCGTTTGATTTAACTGGTTTTGCAGCAAGTTTGAAAACCCTAAATGGTAATACCATGGTGGTCGGTCACTCTAATACCACACCAGAGCTGGTGGGCTTATTGGGTGGCGAAGCGGGTTCTGCCATTGATGAGAGTGAATACGATAGGCTTTATCAATTAATATTTAATCAAGATGGCTCTGTGACGACTGTTCGCTTAACCTCTTTACCCAGTGAAAATAGTGCCAGTTGTGACGTGTCTGATTTAGCGTTAACGAATGTCTCAGGGGTTCAAGACAGCTGGACTTACTATGATTTAACTCTTCCAGATTGTGCGACATCACTTTCTATTAGTATGAGTGGTGGTTCAGGTGATGCTGATTTGTATGTGAATTATGGGGATCGTCCAACCGTTTCTAGTTATGATTGCCGACCTTTTGAATCAGGCAATAATGAAAGCTGTGAGTTTAGTTCGGTTAAGTCTGGGGTTTATCATATCGGTTTGTATGCCTATAAAGATTATGCGGGTGTGAATCTTTCGAGCACTCATCAATAAACCGCTTTAAACCCAAGGTTTAAATCAGTGGCTCAATGGCTTTCGTGTTATTGGGCCTCTTGTTAAACCTGCATTCTAAATGAGATCTTATCTCAACATCTATTAAGTTCACCTCATATGCCTTAAAGTATGCCTATGAATTCACAAAGAGTGGGGCGCACTTGTGTTATTTCGAAAACTCACGCCAGAAGATTGGCAGCTGTATAAAAATATACGTCTTAAAAGTCTTGATGAAGTGCCTCAGGCCTTCGAGTCTAGTGTATTAGAAGAGTCTCGTTTTGATGAGGCTTTATGGCGAGAGCGTTTAGAATCGACTGATGCTTCCTTTTGTTTGGGGGCCTTCGTAGAAAGAAATGAGTTGGTTGCTATCGCAGGCTTTAGTCAAGGACATAAACTTAAGACTCAGCATAAATCTTATCTTTGGGGGATTTATGTCTTACCTAATGCGAGAAGGTTTGGGATAGGGTCTGGGCTGATGAAAGCTGTCATCAAGGAGTTTGAGGCCTTAAAAGGTATATCCAGTTTGCAGCTCACTGTGACGGCGAATAATACCCAAGCAATTGCACTTTATAAAACATTTGGTTTTAAAGAATATGGGTTAGAGAAAGATGCCATCCGGGTCGCGGGTGTCTCTTATGATGAGCTTTTGATGCATCTTGTTAAGCCATAAATTGAGTTGATTTGACTCTTTTCTTTTTAACCCTTTTTTATCATGTTAGAGGTAATATAAATGACAGAGATAACGTTAGCCTGTGATTGCGGTAAAGTTCAGGGTGTTGCCCATGATATGAATGCGCAAAAGGGAAATCGTCTCACTTGCTGCTGTTCCGATTGCCAAGCCTTTGCTCACTATCTCATGAATTTAGGACGGGGGAATCATCCCGCCATTTTAGATCAGTATTCTGGTACTGATATTTTTCAAATGCCTGTATCCAAATTAACTATCGATCAAGGCATTGAGCAATTGGCTTGTATGCGTTTAAGCGCGAAAGGCTTGTATCGTTGGTATAGCCAATGTTGTCATACGCCCATCGGCAACACCTTAGGCCCTAAGATGCCTTTTGTCGGTGTCGTGCATAATTTTATGCGACATGAAAAAAGTCGGGTTGATGAAATCGGTCAAAATCGTGCTTATGTGCAAACTAAGGGGGTTAAAACGCAAATTCCAGCAGCATTAAAAGGGGCTGCTATCCAAACCGTTTTAAGGAGTATTGGCAAGGTTCTCAGTTGGAAACTCAAGGGCTTTCATCGACCTTCTGCTTTTTTTAGCCAAGAGGGTAATCCTATCGTCACACCGATTATTAAGCGTAAAGCAGCCATAAAAGCGGAAATAACGCATTAAATAGACTTTTTTTTTCACAAAATTTTTGACAGGACGTCATAACAAGGAGAAAGGGACATCAAACGCATTTATCATTACTTTAAGAGTGAGGCAGGCAATTTTTTTGTCATTAACGGATTCACCGCCTTATCATTTTCCCTCATCATCCCAATTTTAAGCTTATTTCTCATTGAGGGTTTGGGCTTTGAGCCTATTTATATCGGCATCTACACGGTTTCTTATGCTTTAGCTGGTATTGTGGTGAGCCAAAAATTTGGTGCCATGGCGGATAGGGGTGTTGACAGTAAAAAGCTGTTTATTATTTCTTTGATTGGCATGGCAATGGCCGCGTTAAGCTATGCTTTTCTCACCCAGTTTTGGCAAATATTGCTCGCTGGGACGATCTTTATGGGGCTTGCTAGAGCCTCGGTCCCCATGATTCTTACCATGATACGCCACTTTGCTGATACATATGGCCTGAACGCCATTAAGGTGAATGCGCAAACTAGGTCTTCTGTTTCTTTAATTTGGATTGTCGGGCCGCCTTTGGCTTTCTTGTCCGTTGAACAGTTAGGCTTTCAAATTAATTTTTTACTGGCGACCACATTAACCCTATTGGTGGCTTTGTATGCTTGGCGAAAGCTGCCCAAAGCCGATGCCGCACTCAGCCAGCAAAAGGCTCAGTCTAGGGTTGTGACTGTACTACCTAAAACCGTAATTTATTTAGGCATTACCTTGTTTTTTGGCAACGTGGCTAACGCTAATTATATAACGGCAATGCCTCTCTATTTAACCGTTGAACTCAATATGCCCTTGTCTTATCCAGGCTTACTGCTCGGTCTAACCGCGGCGTGTGAAATGCCCATCATGTTAATAGCGGCGAAATGGGCTAACCGATTTGGTTCGGTGAGATTGCTGATGTTTAGTTTTGTGGTCGCTATGGTCTTTTATGTTTTATGCCAGTTGATGGTGTCGATTGAAACGTTTCTTTTAATTCAACTTTTCAATGGTTTGTTTTTTGGCATTTTTATTGGCATTGGTATTAGCTTGTTGCAGAATGAAGCGCCTAATGCGATTGGTAAGGCCACGGCATTTTATGCCAATATGATGGCATTAGGCAGTATGGTAGGCGCCTCTTTAATGGGCATTGTTGCCCAATACTTTGGGTATAAAGAGGCATTGTTATTGAGCTTTGTGGCCATTCTCATCGGTTTTTTGATGTTGCTTATGTTTGAGCTTTCGAGCAAGCGACATAGAGGCGCTGAAGAGGTTTCAGAAGTTTCAGAAGTTTCAGAAGTTTCAGAAGTTTCAGGAAAGTAAGAGGTATAGCGTTATCAGTGCGTGTAGCAAGAATGAGTCAGGCTTAAACCTGACTCATGCCTTTCGCTAAGGCCACTTTGGAACCATTGTGACGATTAATCTGCTCACAAATCCAAAAGCCGGTATCCACCATAGCCTGAAGGTTTATACCGGTTTCAATACCAAGACCCTCAAGCAAATAGAGCACATCTTCTGTGGCCACGTTACCCGAGGCGCCTTTGGCATAAGGACAACCGCCAAGACCTGCCACCGAACTGTCGATAATTGCGAGACCTTCTTCTAACACCGCATTCAAATTACCAATGGCTTGGCCATAGGTGTCGTGAAAATGTGCGGCGAGTAAGTGCATTGGAACCTCTTTGTTTACCGCTTCTAACATGCGCTTGGCTTTGAGTGGTGTGCCTGTGCCGATAGTGTCACCTAAGGAAATTTCATAACAGCCCATCTCATAAAGGGCTTTTGCCACTTTAGCGACTTTATCGGGTGCTATCTCACCTTCATAAGGGCAGCCCATCACAGTGGAGACATAACCGCGAACAGGAATGCCTTGGGCCTTAGCCGCTTCAATCACAGGAATAAAGCGTTCAAGACTTTCTTCGATCGAGCAATTAATGTTCTTTTGGGTAAAATTTTCAGACGCGGCGCTAAATACCGATACTTCTTGAGCATTGGCTGCAAGTGCCCCTTCAAAACCACGCATATTAGGGGTTAGTACACTGTAGGTAATGCCGTCTTTACGCTGGATGCCCGCCATCACCTCACTGGCATCTTTCATTTGTGGCACCCATTTAGGGGAGACAAAACTGGCGGCTTCAATATGAATCAAGCCAGTGTCGCTTAAACGGTTAATTAGCTCTATCTTGGTTTGAGTAGGGACAAAGCCACCGGTTTCGTTTTGCAATCCATCCCTAGGGCTCATTTCCACCAGACGTACCTTTTTTGGATAAGTATGGGGGGATTGGATAAAAGTACGTTTATCTAAGCTCATGAGACACTTTCCTGCGATGTTTCAATAACACTCATAGCAAGCAGTTCAGCGCCGTCGCTGACGAGTTCGCCTTCATTAAAATAAATCGCATCAATAATGCCATCATGGGGCGCTTTAATAGCGTGTTCCATCTTCATGGCTTCCATAATTACTAGGGTTTGGCCTTCGCTAACCTTATCCCCTTGAGAAACCATTACGCTCACCATAGAGCCATTCATTGGCGCACTTAAGCTATTATCAGAACCATGATCGCCTTGTTCAAATTCAGCGCTGTACTGATGACAGTTAAACTTCTCACCTTGATAGAAAAGATCTAACACGCCTTCTTTTAATGCTCCGCGAACACTTAAGCAGTGGCCATCAATAATGGCATCTAGCTTGTCATGACTAAGGTGTGATTGCAGTTTATATGAGCGACCATCAACTCGGACTGCATCATACTCATCAAAATGTTGAATTTCTAACGTATGTTTGATGTCGTCCACCACCAGAATAAGCGGCTTTTGGTATGGCTTATTCATGCGCCAGTTTTTAAATTGGCTAAAAGGTGAGTGCTTATCTTGATTGCTCTTCTTGATCACTTTGGCTTGTTGTAGATAAAAGCCAGCAGCCAGAACAAGGGCTTTATCTAGTTCAAGGCCGCTTGTATTAAATAAAAGATTTTCGTGTTTTTCGATAAAACCTGTATCAAGCTTTGCATCTCGAAAAGGTTTTGCATCGACTAGGGCATGCAAAAAGCGAATGTTACTGGTGACACCGCTAATGCGATATTGCTCTAGCGCCTGCACCATGCGATTGATCGCCTTGCTTCTGTCCTGATCCCAAACGATTAGCTTGGCGATCATAGGGTCGTAATGAATGCTGACTTCATCGCCTTCGAGCACACCTGTATCCACTCTGACATGTGAGCTGGTGGCAGGTGTTTTTAAATAATGCAGCTTGCCTGTTGCAGGTAAAAAATCATTATCAGGGTCTTCTGCATAAATACGGGCTTCAAGGGCATGGCCTGTGATTTGGATTTGATCTTGGCTTAAAGGGAGAGGCTCACCATTGGCGATGCGTAACTGCCATTCGACCAAGTCTTGTCCTGTGATCATTTCCGTCACTGGGTGCTCAACTTGCAAACGGGTATTCATCTCCATGAAGAAAAAGGAAGTATCCACATCATAAAGAAACTCAACTGTACCTGCGCCCACATAATCAATAGCCTGAGCCGCTTTTACTGCTGCTTCACCCATGGCTTTGCGTGTGGCATCGCTAAGGCCTGGAGCAGGGGCTTCTTCAATCACTTTTTGGTGACGCCTTTGTACTGAGCAATCTCGTTCCGCTAAATAAACACCATTACCATGTGAATCACAAAAGACTTGGATTTCTACGTGGCGAGGTTGGGTTAGGTAGCGCTCTATTAGCATGTCTGGGTTACCAAAGGCATTGCTAGACTCTCGTTGAGCAGCTGCTAGGGCCTCATCAAATTCAGCCAGCTCGTTTACCACTCGCATGCCTTTACCACCGCCACCTGCGATTGCTTTGAGTAAGACAGGGAAGCCGCAACGTATCGCTTCTTCTTTTAATAGCTCTGGGTTTTGATCATCACCGTGATAGCCAGGCACTAAAGGCACCTGGGCTTTTTCCATAATGGCTTTAGCGGCAGATTTAGACCCCATCGCCGCAATGGCATTGGCTGGTGGCCCAATAAAGGTCAAGCCATTATCCGCACAGGCCTTAGCAAAATCAGTATTTTCAGATAAAAAGCCATAGCCTGGGTGAATGGCTTGGGCGCCACTTGTAAGCGCAATCTCGATGATCTTTTCATGACGCAAATAGCTTTGATTACTTGGTGCTGGCCCGAGTAAAAAGGCTTCATCCGCCATAGCTACATGGCGCGCGTTTACATCGGCTTCTGAATAAACAGCAACACAGCGAACGCCCATTTTGTGAGCGGTTTCGATAATTCGACAGGCAATTTCGCCACGGTTAGCGATTAGTATTTTATTAAACATCTTTTTGCTCCTTGTCGTTATCTTGAACAGGCTTGATCCAGCTGGCCTGACGCTTGTTGAGGAAGGCATCTAGGCCTTCTTGGCCTTCGTTACTAATACGAATATCAGCAATGCAATGGCTGGTATAATCAATCAGCTTGTCATCAATAGGTTTGTTGGCAACACCGGCAATAAGTGCTTTTGCCACGGACATGGCTTGAGGGCTGTTTTGATTTAACTGCTGAATAAAGAGCTTGGCGGCAATGTCGAGTTGACTATCATCCTCCACCAATTCATGTACCAAGCCAAAGTTTAAGGCTTGGGTCGCACTAATAATTTCTGCCGTTAAGAAGTATCGTCTGGCTTGACGCTCTCCGATAGCACGCACAACATAAGGGCTAATGACCGCAGGTACTAAACCTATTTTGACTTCACTTAAACAAAAGCGTGTCTTTTGTGTCGCAATCACAATATCGCAACAGGCAGCGAGCCCGACGGCACCACCAAACGCGGCGCCTTGTACAAGGGCGAGAGTGGGCTTGCTAAAGTCGTTAAGTGTTTGCATTAAACGGGCAAGTTGATTGGCATCATCAAGGTTTTCTTGATGGGAGTTGCTTGCCATTCGCTTCATCCAATTTAAATCGGCACCTGAGGAAAAGTGTTTGCCTTTTGAGCGCAGAATGAGCATATCTAGCTCAGGGTTTTGCTCCGCTTGCGCCAGTTTTTCTAACATCAAACCTATGATTTGATCATCAAATGCATTGTATTTCTCAGCATAATTTAAGATTAACTCCCCGACGCCAGGGTGAGGGTAATGCAAGATTACTTTTGCCTCTAAATCGCTGTGTGCAGAAGAGGTTTTTTCTTCTGTGTTATCAAAAAGACTGCTTTGTGTGGGTATATTGTTCATGACATTGCTCTCTCATGATCACTTAATAGGGATGGCTTTACTCAAATATGTCGGTAAAGCCTTGGTTGGGCCAAATGGGCTAAACTGGGTGGCCCAACCCCTTACATTCTGAAGACACCGAATTTTGTCTCTTCTTTTGGTCGATTCAAGGTGGCAGATAAACTTAGGGCAATCACATCACGTGTTTGCGCTGGATCAATCACCCCATCATCCCAAAGGCGAGCGCTGGCATAGTAGGGATGTCCTTGATGCTCG
The DNA here is from genome assembly GCF_000153025.1 of Marinomonas sp. MED121. Classification (GTDB taxonomy): domain Bacteria; phylum Pseudomonadota; class Gammaproteobacteria; order Pseudomonadales; family Marinomonadaceae; genus Marinomonas. The sequence continues at coordinate 591,924 of NZ_CH672432.1, read as the reverse complement.
TAAGTATCAATGATTGGCTGCTTGAATTGCGCTTCTTCCTCTTCACTCCAGCTTTTACCTGAACGGGTAAGTTTGTCTTTGGTCACGGTTGCCATCACACCTGCTGCTTGTTCGCCGCCCATGACGGAAATTCTGGCGTTAGGCCACATCCATAAAAAGTCTGGGTTATAAGCACGGCCACACATGCCATAGTTTCCTGCGCCAAAGCTACCACCGATTAAGATGGTGATTTTAGGGACATTGGCACAGGCAACTGCCATGACCATTTTTGCCCCGTGTTTAGCGATGCCTTCTGCTTCGTATTTCTGACCCACCATAAAGCCGGTGATATTTTGCAAAAACACCAAAGGAATATTGCGCTGACAGCAAAGCTCAATAAAGTGAGCGCCTTTTTGCGCTGAGTCTGAAAAAAGAATGCCATTGTTTGCAATGATACCTACAGGATAACCATGAATATGAGCAAAGCCTGTCACTAAGGTGGTGCCATAAAGTTGTTTAAACTCATCAAATTCTGAGTTATCAACCGTGCGCGCAATCACATCTCTTACATCAAATGGCTTACGCAGATCAGTACCAACAATGCCGTAGATTTCTTTGGCATCGTATTTAGGTGCTTGTGGTTCACGTACATCTAAATGAGGTTGTTTTTTGTGATTAAGATGAGAAATACAACGACGTGCAATTTGTAGAGCGTGTTCGTCATTTTCAGCATAATGATCAGCGACACCAGAAGTACGACAATGCACATCCGCGCCACCTAAATCTTCTGCGCTGACTTCTTCGCCTGTTGCCGCTTTCACCAGAGGCGGGCCCGCTAAAAAGATGGTGCCTTGGTTACGTACAATAATGGATTCGTCTGCCATGGCAGGAACATAAGCACCGCCAGCAGTACAAAGACCCATTACCACCGCAATCTGTGCAATGCCTTTGGCAGACATGCGCGCTTGGTTGTAGAAGATACGACCAAAGTGGTCACGATCTGGGAAAACCTCGTCTTGTTGAGGAAGGTTAGCACCCCCTGAGTCGACTAAGTAAATACAAGGTAGGTGGTTCTGCTCAGCAATCTCTTGTGCTCTTAAGTGTTTTTTTACCGTAAGCGGGAAGTAGGTGCCGCCTTTTACAGTGGCATCATTGGCGATGATCATGCATTCGATGCCTGATACTTGGCCGACACCTGCAACAACACCTGCTGCTGGAATATCGTCTTCATAAACCCCATAAGCGGCTAATTGGCCTAGCTCTAGAAAAGCGCTGTCTTCATCGATAAGCGTATCGATACGTTGACGTACTAGTAACTTACCTCTTGCAAGGTGGCGTTCTTGATAAGACTTACCACCACCTTGATAAATATGTTCGATTTTAGATTTTAAATCTAATACCGCGGTTTCCATTGCATCGGCTTTGGCTAAAAATTCTTCAGAACGAGGGTTAACTTTAGACTGCAATATCGGCATATAGCTCTCCTTAATCTTTTTGTCCTATCAACTCTTTTTTAAATAAGCAGGCCCTTAAATAAAGAGCCTGAACTAATGAGAGTGAGTAATAGGAATGAATGATAGGTCTAAGTTATTTGTTCATGAAAAGTTCGCGGCCAATGAGCATGCGGCGAATTTCTGAGGTGCCTGCACCAATTTCATAAAGCTTGGCATCACGCAATAAACGGCCAGTAGGGTATTCGTTGATATAGCCATTGCCGCCAAGTAGTTGAATTGCGTCTAATGCTATTTGGGTTGCCATTTCAGCGGCATAAAGGATGACGCCAGCGGCATCTTTACGGGTCGTCTCGCCTCTGTCTGCTGACATGGCAACCATGTAAACATAAGATTTAGCGGCATTCATGCGAGTGTACATGTCAGCAATTTTGCCCTGTACTAGCTCGAATTCGCCAATGGCTTTACCAAATTGCTGACGATCACGGATATAAGGTACAGCCACATCCATTGCCGCTTGCATTATGCCAAGTGGCCCACCTGCTAATACAAGGCGCTCGTAATCAAGGCCACCCATTAGTACTTTAACACCACCGTTTAGCTCACCTAAGATATTCTCTTTTGGTACTTTGCAATCTTGGAAAACCAATTCACAGGTGTTTGAACCGCGCATACCTAGCTTGTCGAGCTTTTGAGCTTGAGTGAAACCTTCGCTATCTCGTTCAACAATGAAAGCGGTAATCCCTTTAGAGCCCGCGTGTAAGTCAGTTTTAGCGTAAATTACATAAACATTGGCATCAGGACCGTTAGTGATCCACATCTTGTTGCCATTAAGAACATAGTGGTCGCCTTCATCGCGGGCGTGCAATTTTAATGAAACAACATCAGAGCCTGCGTTTGGTTCAGACATGGCTAGCGCGCCTATGTGCTCACCAGAAACTAATTTAGGAAGGTAAGTTTCTTTTTGTTTTTGGGTACCATTACGATAAATCTGATTAACACACAGGTTTGAATGAGCGCCATAAGATAAGCCAACAGAAGCCGATGCGCGGCTGATTTCTTCCATCGCAATCACATGGGCAAGGTAGCCCATTTCTGCTCCCCCAAATTCTTCACTGACTGTGATACCTAATAGGCCCATTTCACCAAACTTTTTCCAAAGATCATTGGGGAAGAGGTTATCTTGGTCAATTTGCTCAGCACGAGGTGCAATTTGTGCTGCCGCAAAGGCATTCACTTGTTGGCGTAACATATCTAGGGTTTCGCCAAGTCCAAAATTCAGTTCAGAGTATTGAGAGATCATGTCAGTTTACCTTTGTAGGGTGATTCTTGTTTTTAGGCCTAATTTGTTTAAATCTCTTTTGAAGATATCAACATGTCAGCGGTATTGTGTGCTGATCCTTGCCCAGTTTCTTTACCTTGCATTAGCTCTTTGAGTGCAGAGCGGCAGCGCATTTCAGCATTGTCCAATTCTTGTTTGGCCATCTGTATATCTTGCATTTGTTGCTCAAGCTGAGCCTGTTTTGCACTTAATGTTTCTAACATCTTATTGAGCTGTCTTTCGCTGCCGCTTGGGGTTTCATCCCATAAATCGAATAGTTCACGGGATTCGGCTAGGGAAAAGCCAAGACGTTTGCCGCGCAAAATCAGTTTTAGCCTTACCTTGTCGTGGCTGTAATAAATGCGAGTTTGTCCTTTACGTTCAGGTTTCATGAGACCTTGATCTTCATAAAAACGAATGCTGCGGGTGGTTACACCAAACTCAGCGGCAAGTTCGCTAATTGAGAAGCTCTTTTTCTGTGTGGTCATAATGTTTGCTCATAATGGATTTCTCTAATATCTCTAAAGACTAAATGAAGTTGACGTTAACGTAAAGCAAATATTTTAACCAAAAATAATGTCAGCAAAAATCAGCAGATAGATAGGAAATATTTTGGCTTAAATGGCTGGATATCTGATATCGCACAGAAAAAATGAAACCAACTTTACGTTAACGTAAAGTCGTGCTATTTATCTAATAATAGAAAGTGTAATAACCAATACTTAATGCCGGTTTACAGACCGATTAATGGAGAAAGAAGATGACTGATCATGTTGTGCTAGTCGGGGCTGCTAGAACCCCAATGGGTGGATTACAAGGAGAGTTAAGCAGTGTTAAAGCGCCTGAGTTAGGGGGGATTGCAATCAAAGCTGCCCTAGAACGTTCTGGCCTTAAGCCAGAGCAAATTGATGAGGTACTCATGGGTTGTGTCCTTCCAGCTGGCCTTGGTCAAGCACCAGCACGACAAGCCTCTTTAAATGCAGGTCTGCCATTGGCAACAGGCTGTACCACGGTGAACAAGATGTGTGGTTCGGGTATGAAAGCTGTGATGTTCGCCCATGATCAGATTCTTGCTGGTAGCGCCAATATCATGGTGGCGGGTGGTATGGAAAACATGAGTCAGTCACCTTATATCTTACCTAAAGTTCGCGAAGGTTTACGTATGGGTCATGGTAAGGTGCTAGATCATATGTTTGTTGATGGTCTTGAAGATGCCTATGAAGGCGGTTTGATGGGTAACTTTGCTCAGAAAACGGCAGACAAGTACGAACTTACCCGTGAAGCCATGGATGACTTTGCATTAGCTTCTTTAGAAAAAGCGAATGCAGCGATTAACAATGGCACTTTTGCTGATGAGATTACACCTGTCACCGTCAAAGGTCGTCATGGTGATACCTTAATTGAAGTCGATGAGCAGCCAGGTAATGCTCGCCCAGAAAAAATTCGTAAGCTAAGACCGGCGTTTGCCAAAGAGGGCACAGTAACAGCGGCTAACTCTAGCTCAATTTCTGATGGTGCCTCAGCCATCATCTTGATGAAAGAGAGTGAAGCCATTGCTAAAGGTCTTAAACCTCTCGCGCGGATTGTGGCCCATTCTACTCACGCACAAATGCCCGCTGAATTTACTATCGCACCCATTTCAGCGATTCAAAAAGTGTTAGATAAAGCCCAATGGTCAAAAGATGAGGTGGATTTATACGAAATTAACGAAGCCTTTGCAGTAGTCACCATGCTTGCTCAGCAAAAGCTGGAGCTTGATCCTGCTAAGGTCAATATTAAAGGGGGGGCTTGTGCGCTAGGTCACCCTGTTGGGTCAAGTGGTTCACGTATTTTGGTGACCTTGATGTATTCACTGCAACAAGAAAACAAAAAACGTGGTGTGGCTTCTTTGTGTATTGGGGGTGGTGAAGCTGCGGCAGTGGCTATTGAGTTGGTTTAATCACAATGACTCACATTCAGTTGGCTTAATAAAGCTTCAAGTAATAAACAAGAAGCAATAAACAAGAAGTGAAAACAAGCAATAAAAAGTGAAACACGAGCCCTATACACTATTGTTATAGGGCTTTTTTATGAAAGCTTAATAGAGGATGAAGACAGATTAGCGCATCAGGGATTTAATGGTATCAAGGAGCATCTTATGGCTTTTTCACTATTTGCTGATAGTGACGACATTATTCATGTGACCTTTTTTGAAGAGGTTGATTTTAACCAAAGAAAAACAGCAGTAGATCAGGTTGTAAAGCAAGTTCTTGATTGTGAGAAGATTCGATTATTAGTTGATTTGAGTGATTTTATTGACCTGATGTCACTGCAAGAACAAGAAGCCTTTGGTTTGTATCTTGCCAATACGCCAGCCTTACAAAAAGCCAAAGTCGCTTCTGTAACAGGGCTAAATCATGATGGCAATATTGTGGTTGAGGCGGTTGCTTTTACGCAAGGTTATCAGGTGGTTAATTTTAAACGCCATCAAGATGCTATTGCTTGGTTAAAAGGAGAGCTTAACTAGTTAATCTATGGCTAATATATAGCTCATCTATAGCTCATCAATAGTTAATTAGTGTCTCTTGCCATCTGTCTAGGTGCTTTATATGCGCACCCTAAGAGGGGATGGCTTACTTCTCGGTTTTTTTAAAAACAGGAGTAAAATGGCGCTCAAATGATGGCAAGATCAGTTTAGTGATTGAAACAGAACATGTTTGCCTGTCCCTTGTTTTTTGGCTTGATACATGGCCATATCGGCATTTTTGATTAAGGTTTTACGTTTTAGTAAATCGGATTCCGCTTTATTTAGTCCCGCTGTAGTGTGTTTTGGGCCATGAGGAGAGTGCAAGCTCGGTTTTGTTTGCTGGTGAATGTTAGATTTAGATAAAGCGATTCCCACACTGGCACTAACACTGACATAAATAGAAGCATCGTAATCGGTTAGGTGAATGGGTTGGCTAATGGCCTCTATGATGCGACTGATAATCTCGTCAATGGGCTCTAATAAATGTAAACCCGTTAAGATGAAGACGAATTCATCACCCCCTATTCTTGCTGCAACATCACTATCCCTAAGTTTATCTAATAATCGATTGGCCACCTCTTGAAGCACAAAGTCACCCATATCATGACCATAAATGTCATTAATTTCTTTAAAGCCATCTAGATCCATGACACAAATCGCCGAAAAGCTTTCCTCCCTTTCTTCCAAGCTTAAAATACGCTTTAAATGCTCATTGAGTAGGGCGCGATTCGGTAAGTGCGTCAGCTGATCATAATAGGCCAGCTCATCTAATTCTTTTTGCCTTTCTATGAGGTTTAGGTTGGCGCGTTTTAAACGTGCTGACTGTTTGGTGGCGTTAAACATAAAGACAGCTAAGACCAAGGTAAAGAGAAGCATGGTAGCCAATAACAGGTGGGATAAATAAGACCCATGCATCCCTTCTTCATCGGCCGTAGAGTAGAACTCTAGCATCCAAGTGCGCCCCGGTACTTGCCAAGAATATTGAATGTTAAAATGTGACCCTAAATAAGGATCTTCTTTGTCAGCCACAGGCTTAGGGTAAATTCTAATGGGGTCTTCTTCTGATACATCATAAAGGCGAACGGCAATCCCTTTGTGAATAAATTCACTTTTATATTGTTCGAGTAAGATGCCAGGTCTTAGCATCAAAATGATATAACCCCTCAGGGCTTGCCAGCGTTGTTCGGGTGTCTGAGCTTTCATCCATTTGTGATAAATGGGCTGGTAGATGGCAACCGATAAGGGGCCATCAGGGTCTTGAACTATCTTAAAGGGTTGGGTGGTGTCCAGTGAACCATTACGAGCCGCATTTCTTATGGTTTGACTGTTATAAGGTCTTGCCAGTGGGTCTAAACCAATGGCTTTTTTGTTTTTATGAATAGGCTCAGCATAAAAAATCGGAAAATACTCACTTCGAATGGTGGCTGTGTCTATTGAGCCAGCATCAGGGCTCGCATCGGCAATGCCTAATGGTGCTAAATCAAGTCCTTTCAAGTGTTTTTCTAGGGCCGGTCTATCTTGATGTTTTACCCTAGGGGCCCAATGTACAGCAAAAATCTCAGGGTGGTTTAATAGAATGACATCAGAAAAACGGGCATATTCTTCTCGACTGACTTGATCGCTTTTACTCAGAAGGGCGAAATAGGAATGCAATACAGCTTTAGATTGATTAATTTTTGCTTGAATACGCAGGTTTTGGACATGCATTACCTGCTCTAAGTTATCGTGAGCTCGACTTTCCTCATTGTTTTTGTAATAAAAAAATAGTCCGATTGAGAAACTAAAACCAAATAGGGCAAGCATAAGAGCGGGCCAAATTGGAGAAGGCGCTAAATCTGAGTCAAGGTTGGGCATAGAAATAATAATTTTGGCAATAGGTTTTAGTTCAAGCTTAGCTTTTATAAAAGCTGCGATTCTTGTATTTAGCAATAATTTAGCAATAGAGCCTTAATTACTTTATGTGTCTTGGGAAACTACGAATAGCTCCTCCCGCCTCAGCGTGAGGATAAAAGCATCTAATTTTAGTGGAAAAAGTGAGGCTGGAAAGTCAATTACGCTAAATTACAAACCTTGCGTGTGATTATCAATTTCCATTTCGTGTATTAGTGTATTTTTTCGTTATTTTTCAAAAAATAACGCACCCTTCATTAGGGGAGCTGCGAATATCTCCTCCCCCAATACCTCAAAAGAGCAGACTGAGAAGAGGTGACTTAATCGCAGTTTCCTTAATCGAGATCAATCTAATAAATATTTTTTATAGTTAGTATTGAGGATCGTTTTTTGGAGAAAATGAAATGCGTTCACTATCTATTCAGCACAAAATATATTTGCTTCTGGCCATTACCGGTATTTTGGTGCTCATCGCCAGTATTATCAACGGCTCAAACCAACAGCAGAAACTCGCTGAGCAGACAATCGAAACCAATATCAAATTGTTAGCTGATAATTATTTTGATTCGATCAATACGCTGATGATCACAGGTACCATGTCTAACCGAGAGATTCTGACGGATAAAATTCGTAGCCAAAAGAATATCGAAGCGGCGCAAATTTTCCGTGGTGAGCAAGTGAGTAAACTCTATGGCCCTGGCAATGTGAATGAAAAAGCCAGTACACCGGCTGAAATTGCCGCCATGAAAGGCATTCAAAGTCTTTTTATTGAAACCAAAGATAATAAAAGGGTACTGACTTATATTAACCCTATTGTTGCCAGTGATAATTACAAAGGCACCAACTGCCTTGGCTGTCATCAGGCACAAAGTGGTGATATTTTAGGAGCCGTTAAGGTGAGTTATTCGCTGGATGAAGTTGACCAAGCCATTAGCAATAATGCGGTGTTTAGCGTTGCTATGCTCAGCGCCATTTTCTTGGTTGCCTTTGTGGGTTTAGGTTTTCTCTTTCGACGTCTTTTTATTAAGCGCTTAAAAGTACTGGGTAAGACCATGCGTCTTGTTGCCCAGAATAATGATTTAAGTTTAACCATCAGTGATAAAACCAATGATGAATTAGGGCGTTTAGCCAATAACTTCAATATCATGATGTCCAGTTTCAAAAGTAACATTACCAATGTCTCTGAAACCTCCCATATTTTAATTCAATCAGCAGAGCAGATTCATCAGGCTTCTAATACCACAGAGAAATCGATTCAAGCCCAAAAGCAAAGTACAGAATCTGTGGCGGATGCGGTGAGTAAGTTTGAAGAGTCCTCATCAGAAGTGAAAAACACATCCCATGTGGCGTCACAAAAATCAGATGCCAGTAATCAAATGGCAGAAGCCAGTATGGCAATCGCAGCGCAAACTGAAGTCAGTATTAATCAGCTGGCTAATGATGTCAGAGGCGCGGCTAATCAAGTGGAAGAGTTGCAAAATCAAACCTTAGAAGTGGGTAACGTATTGGAGGTGATCAGTAGTATTGCAGAACAAACCAATTTGTTAGCCTTAAATGCGGCGATTGAAGCGGCTAGAGCTGGTGAAACCGGTCGTGGTTTTGCTGTTGTGGCTGATGAAGTGCGCACCCTTGCTACCAGAACCCATGATTCCACTGATGAAATTAAGCGCACAATAGATAAGCTGCAACAAGAGGCAAAAGATACGGTGGTTGCCATGAGCGCATCCTGTGAAGAGGCTGATCAAAGAGCACTGCAGGTGCAAGAGGTTGCCATGTCACTCAAGGATATTTCAGCGCAAATGAAAGAGATTAATAGTCTAAATGTACAAATCGCTGATGCTACCGAACAACAGAACCTTGCCGCTGAAGAAATTAATCAAAGTGTTGAAACCATTCGTGACAATGCTGATAAATCCCTTGGTGATGCGCATACGAGTAAAGAGACCAGTGAGAAGCTATTGTCCTTAGCGCGTAATCTTGATGAAAGAGTAGGGAGTTTTAAACTAGATTAATGGCTTAGTTGCTTAATTTTACAGAAGAAAATTAGCTTTTCGGTCATCCTTCACTAGGATAATAAAGGGTCTACTTGTTGGTATGGCCCTTTACTATTAGGTGCGAAAAGTGACATGGCTTTTTTTAGATCTTCGAAAGTTTCATCATTTGTTTTACCCTGTATTTTTATCCTTCTGATTAGCTTCGCTATCATGACGGCGATTACCTATGTTGAAAAACATGCTAAACAATCCATCCATAAATCCCTTTTTACTGTCCTTCAGATCACACAGGAAGCCCTAGCGCGCTGGGCAGATAACCATTTGCAAGACTTGGTTGATATTGCCGATGATCAAGCGGTTTTAAGTTTTACTAATAAAATGTATGACAGTGATAGCATCAACCAACAGTTACTTATTAATCATGATTTTAAGCGCTTTATGTCGCAAAAAGTGCGACGCTATGCTGATCAGACCTTTTTAGTTATTTCACCAAAGGGCGTGAATCTTGCCAGTAAATACAATTCTGACTTAGGCAAGGTAAACCCAGTTTATCAACATCATAATGAGGAATTTAGCAAAATATTTGCGGGTCACACCTTATTTATTCCACCTGTTAACTACCCCATGGATGATCAGCATTCTGATCAGAGTGCTCACCTTGATGAGAGGATGTTTGTGCCAACCGTGTTTGTCGGCGCGCCTATATATAATCATGATGCAAAGGTGGTGGCGGCCTTAATAATGGGCTTTAACCCTCTCATACATTTTACCCGTATTACCGAACTTGGACGTATTGGCCGAACTGGGGAGACTTATGGGTTTAATAAATCTGGCTTATTAGTGACTAAAAGTCGCTTTACGCAAAATTTAAAATTGCTGGGAATGCTGGGTGAAAAGGATATGGCCATGTTATCCATTCGCATTACTGACCCTGGGGTTAACCTAGTTGAAGGATTGACACCCAAGCTAGATCAAGCAAGCCGACCCTTAACTCTTATGGCCAGTCGTGCTTTAAAACATGATGAATCGCCTTATTACGACGCTTATCGAGATTATAGAGGGGTTCCTGTCTTTGGGGCCTGGTTATGGAGTGAGGCGCTCGGTATTGGTTTAGCCACTGAGATTGATAAGGATGAGGCATTAGAGTCTTTTTATGTGACCCGCTTTGTTTTTCTGTGTGTCCTTGCCGTGATTATCTTGCTCATCATGGGGCTGGCATTTTTGCCTTTGTGGTTCAAGGAAAGAGAAAGGGATACCCTTAAAAAACATCAAAAGAACTTGGAGAAAAAAGTTCAAGATAGGACAGAACAATTAGAGCAAGCTAATTACAAATTGAAAGTATTGAGCGAGCTAGACCCTCTGACGCGTATTGCAAACCGACGTTTATATAACCGTACCCTCATTAAAGAAATTGCCATGGCAAAGCGAACCTCAGAGCCTCTGTCATTATTAGTGTTTGATATCGATGATTTTAAAAAATACAACGACAATTATGGTCATGATAATGGCGATGTTATCTTGCAAGAAGTGGCTAAAATCTTAACTAATTCAATCACAAGAACCACAGATTTTGTGGCCCGTTACGGGGGAGAGGAATTTGTCGCTATCTTGCCTGCAACGGATGAAAAAGGGGCCTTTCTGGTGGCAGAAAGAGTACGGATCAATATTGAAGCTGAAAATCTAGAGCATATTCATTCTAGTGTGCTGCCTTGTGTGACAGTCAGTGTCGGCATCGCGACTTTAAAAGGCGCGCAGCTGTGTAAAAAAGAACTGTTTCAGCAAGCGGACCTTGCTCTTTATAAAGCCAAAGAGGGGGGGAGAAACCAAGTAATCACCTATCGTTTAGATAAAACTGGCTAGCGCTTTAGTTTAATGGCTAGCGCTTCCATTTAACGGCTACTTACATTCTACTGCTAATTTAAGGCCTAATTTTCTTACTAACAGAACAAAATCCGATACCAGTGATTTCGAATAGTTAGCCTGACAAAATTCTTAGACGTTAAACTTGATGATTTATAATAATATCAGTAGCCTAGCGCGAATATTCCATTTTATGGTCCGCTGGTTTTAGCTTAATTTGTTTAAGCTTGCTGGTGAGGTCGCAGGATTTTGAGCCTTCAAATGCGTTATTTGTTTATTAGCTTTTTTAGTCTGTTTTGCACACCTATTTATGCCATCACGCTAACGTTTGCCTACGAAGATAAAGCCCAGCCACCTTACTATCTTGGGGATACTGGCGATGTGCCACAACTCAACCCTGGTGTCGCAGTAGAAATGCTGCAAATTATGGATAGCCAACTTGATGAGGTAGAGATTAAATTTGTTCGAATGCCTTGGAAAAGGGCACTCTATTCGTTGAAATCTAATCGTATTGATGGCATCTTTAATGCCGCTTTTTTGACTGAAAGGCTAGAGTATGGCTGGTATCCCACCGTTAATCGCAAGCCTTATGGTCCTATTGATACGAGTCGACGTATCACTCAAATCTCATACTCTTTATATAAACTTGCGTCTTCACCTTTAGATTGGCACGGTGACTGGAGTGTGTTGAAAGAAGAGTTAGTGGGCGCGCCCTTAGGCTTCTCTATTGTGACTGACCTGAAAAAAAAGGGGGTCAGGGTAGAAGAGTTTCACAGTTCGCAAAGCAACTTACGCATGTTATTAACACACCGTTTGAAGTTGGTGGCCTTGCAATCTGTCACGGCAGACAGCTTGCTTAAGACAAAGAAGGATAATGCTGAGTACGCCAAAATAGAAAAACTAACGCCTAATTTAATATCAAAACCCTATTACCTCATGCTGTCAAAGTACTTTGTTAACCAAAATCCTAAACTGGCTCAAAAGATTTGGGATAAGATAAAACAGATTCGACAAGAACAAAGGCCCGCTTTGTTTGCTCGTTACCAAAAATAATCACGCTATTTGCCGTTTTCCTTTCTTGCTGGCTGGCAACCTTATGCTCATTCTTATAAAGTGTGCGCCATTAGTTTAGGCATCTCATTTGTAGTGATTTATTATTAGTGAGTCATATAAAAGCGAGCCTAATCTTAATGATCGATTCGCCAACACTTTGATAGGACCAACATGGATTTCAAAACCTCAACTCGTTTAAATAAATACATCAGTGAAAGTGGTATGTGCTCGCGCCGTGAGGCAGACCGTTTTATTGAACAAGGTAATGTGTTTATCAATAAAAAACGAGCTGAAGTGGGCGACCAAGTAAATCCGGGTGATGTGGTGCGTGTTAATGGCGCTAAAATTGAGCCGCCAGAAGCGGAAGATCTTGTCTTTATCGCGTTAAATAAGCCGGTTGGCATTGTCTCGACCACAGAGATGGAAGAGCCAGATAACATGGTGAGCTTTGTGAATCACTCATCGCGCATCTTTCCCATTGGCCGTTTAGATAAAGACTCACAAGGTCTTATCTTTTTGACCAGTAATGGTGATTTGGTAAATAAGATATTACGTGCTGGCAATAATCACGAAAAAGAATACGTGGTGACCGTTGATAAGCCTTTAACGGAAGACGCAATCAATACCATGGCAAGTGGTGTCCCTATGTTGGGGACGAAAACCAAAAAATGTAAGGTAGTACAAGAAGCACCCAATGTGTTCCGTATTTTCTTAGTACAAGGTTTAAACCGCCAAATCCGCCGTATGTGTGAGTTCTGTGGTTATCAGGTGACCGAGTTAGAACGTGTTCGCATTATGAACATCAGCTTAAAAGGCCTGCCTGTTGGTGATTGGCGTGATCTGACTGAAAAAGAAATGACCGAACTCTCGAAAATGATTGAGCATTCGTCTTCTGAAGATACAAGCAAGCAAAAACCAGCGCCAGCTAAAGCCAAAAGCAAAGGCCGATCTAACTCAAAAAGCTTTAGTAAAAGCAAAGCCCAAGCTGCTGAAAGCCGCAAAGAAAAGTCTCAATCGAGTAAACCTGCATCTAAAGGTAAGAGTGATGGCCGTTCTCGTCCAGGAGAAGGTAAAAATGAAAGCGGCAGAGGTAAGAATGAAGGAGGCCGAGGTAAAGCCCCTTTAAATCGCTCCCGTTCTGGGGAGGGCGGTAAAGGCGGTTCTCCAAAAGGCAACGGCGCTAATAAAGGTCGTCCAGCACCCGCGGGTCGCAAGCCGAGCTCTGGAAAGCCAAGTTCTGGCAAACAAGGCGGTCAAGGTAAGGGCGGCACAGGTAAAGCCCCTAAAAATAGAGGCCGTTAATCAGTATTGCCCTATTATTTAGGGCAAGTGGAATAGATGCGATTCACACACGTCTCGCATCTATTATGTTCAAGCTCTGTCATCAAGTTGGCAACCGCTTGGCTTGTATCTAAATAGATATTCTCTCTCGTCATTAAATCCAAATACCCAGACGCGTTAAGATCATCCATCAAGGTGTTTTTAAAGCCGCAAAAGACTAATCTCCCACCCAAGCTCTGAATACGTTCTATCTCTTTCACCAACATCTCCTTGCCTGCGAAATCGATAAAATTCACCCCAGAGCAAACTAAAACAAAATGTGTGTGAGCCCCTTTCTCAGGCTTTAATGCACTTATTGTGTCTTGTATATGGTCGACAGATGCAAAGTAGATGGAGCCATCTAATCGTATGGTTTTGATCTGAGGGCAGGTCTTAAGGTTGAAGCGCTCAACATTACGAAAGTTGTGATTATCTTCAATCGAAAGCGGCGCAAGCTCTATGATTTTTGGTTTACTGGTACGGCGTAAATACAAAATCAAAGAGAGAATAACACCAAAATAAATGGCGAACTCTAAAGCGATAGTTAGGGTAGAAATAAAGGTCACTAGTAAGATGGCGCTTTCTTCTTTATCAGAGAGAATATGACGAATACTGGTGATATCCACCAAGTTAAAAGCGATCAATAAAATGGCGGCAGCCATTACAGGCAAAGGCAAATACTCAGTAATTTGAGGAATGGTTAACAAAATAAGGATGAGCAAAAGGGCTGCGAAAATTGCTGCCATGGGGGTTTTTGCCCCTGAGTCGTAATTGACACCAGAGCGTGTGAACGAGCCAGAACCTGCATAACACGCGAAGAAGCTACCGACAATATTCGACAAACCTTGGCCCATAAACTCTTTATCGCCTTCAATACGTTGGCCTGAGCGAACACCGATAGCGCGGGCAATGGCCAAGGCTTCTACTAAGCCCAATATGGCAACTGCCATAGCCCCTGGCAAGAGGCTTGTCATCAAATCAAAGGAAAGAGGAGGCAGACTCATTTGAGGGATCATATTGGGTAATTCGCCCACCAAAGGCACCCTATGCTCTTTGCCATTAATCAACCAAGTAAACAGGCTGCCCACTACCATGCCCAATAACATGGCAGGTAATTTAGGGTTAAAGCGTTTAATTAGCTGGATGCTAACGAGTGTGACGAGAGCAATGCTTAAGGTATAAAAACTGGTTTCAGGAAGGTGCTGAATGAGCTGCCACCAAGAGGCAAAAAAATGAGTGTCTGATGCAAGCTCAACCCCTAATACATACTTAAATTGGCTGGTGGCGATTAGTAATGCGGCGCCTGTGGTAAAGCCCACTATCACAGTATGAGAAATAAAGTTCACTAAACTGCCCAAACGCATCAAACCAAAGAGATACTGAATGATGCCCGTGAGCAGAGTAAGAGTGAGGACAATGCCGATAAAATCACCGGACTCAATTGCCGTATTGTTAGCGATATTGTTTGCCACACTGAAGACCACGATAGAAATCGCTGCCGTAGGGCCAGAAATAAGGTGAAAAGAGGAGCCAAAAAGGGCCGCGATAATAGGCGTAATAATTGCCGTATAAAGGCCATATTCTGACGGTAAACCTGCAATTAAGGCGTAAGCTATCCCTTGAGGGAGTACAACAACGGCACCTGTTAGACCTGCCATGAAATCAGCCATTAAAGACTGCTTATTTAGACCCTTTCCCCAAATCAAAAAAGGTAAATAGCGATTAATAAAGGCCTGATGTTTTTGGCTTTTTTGACTCATATTAATGGTTCGTCTTTAAAGGTATTGAGGGTGAAATTTAAAGTGGAAGCATGATAAAAGCTTTTGAAGGTTTGATAAAACGATATATATTGGCCTTAAGCTCTAAAAAAACAGGATCTACTTTTGGACACCATATTATTAGAAACCTTTATTGAAGTGACCCACACGCGTAACTTTGCTAAAGCGTCAGACAAGCTCTGTATTTCCACCTCGACCACAAGCGCTAGAATCAAACAGCTTGAAAGCCTGTTAGGTGTTGCCTTATTTGAGCGTAAGCACCATGAAGTGTGTTTAACACCGGCAGGTGAGCGCATGGAGCGCCACGCACGCTTTATTCTCAATGCTTGGGAGCAAGCCTACGAAGATACTGCTCTTGGAGAAACAGAGAAAAAGCGCCTTGTGATTGCAGGTGTACCTGGACTTTGGGATAGCTTTTTACAAGACAAGGTGAACCGGCTTTATCAGACTCAGCCTGATCTTATTTTAAGGCTAGAGGAGAGTACACCGCTTCGCGTCGTCGAAAAGCTGGACCAAGGTTTGGTAGATATCGGCTTTGTCTACGAACAACCTAATATTAAAGGCTTAATTGTTAAAGAAGTCGCTAGCATCCCCATGAGCTTAGTCACAAGTCAGCCTAAACAAACATTAGAAGAGGCACTCGGTTTTGCCTATGTGAGAGTCGAGTGGGGCGCGCCATTTAATACTCAACACGAGCTCGCTTTCCCTCAGCGACAACTTGCCAATGTACGCGCCAACAGCGGCCGAATCGCCCTAAAACTCATACTTGCCAACGGCGGCGCAGCCTACTTACCCGACACCTTGGTACAAGAACATTTAAAAGCAGGGACGTTATACAAAGTCGACGAGGCACCCATCATCCATATGAAAGCCTATGCGGCTTATCGAATGCATAATGAGCTGAAAGATTTGTTGGAAGCGTTTGTTGGGGAGGAAGGTTAGTAGCATTCATTCAAGTATATAAAGCGTTTAATCAAATGTCTTCATTGAACGAGAAGGGCCTTTTCTGTTTTCAGACTGTAGCCTCTGACGCGCATTTCAGATCTAAGATAATTAAAAAAAGGGCTTGAGCTCATAAGGGTAACCCAAAAATTAATAAACTGTATAAATATACAGTTTATTTTGTGTTTTGCATGGTTTTAGTGAAAATTGGCACGCTTTAGCATTATAAATATCAATGATATGGCGCGCTTTATCATTGTGCCCATTTTTAAAATATGTAGAATCAATAAGTTATGAGAAGGGCACGGAAATAACCGTGCCCTACATGCAAAAATAGGAATCGAAATAACGCGCATGCGCGTTTAGCCAGGAAGGTTTTCAGTGAATAAGTGGCCTTTCCTTTTAAGAATTAATCATATGTAGCGTTTTGATTGCGGTGGATAAATCTAGCAAACCGAGCGTGCGCATTATTAAAATGTTATAAATTTTTGGAGGGAGTCATAAATGAAACATAAGTCATACTTAATTGCTCTAGATTATGGTAATCGCGCAAAGGAAAAAAAGTTTGTAGGGGATGTACTGGATAAGTTTGATAAAGATACCCTTGTTGGCGCGATGTTATATGTAAACAATAATATTTATGCATTATCTTGCCATTTATTTGTCAATTTTGAAAAGGATTCTGAAGTTTTTGAAGAGTGGTTAAATATCAATTATCCAGATAAGCATAGAATTTATAATTTGTTTTCTCATGATTTGATGAAGGCAATCGGTAACCGTAGTTGCAATGGTATGGGGCTATTGGATAGTGAGATGCTCGAATATCAAATGCCGTCAGGAACAAACGAGATATTTCTTCACCCAGATCGTCCCACTTATGATGCAACATTTCCACCGGTATTAAAAGAAATGACAAACTACTCAGTATTTCTATCTCACTCTAGTGTCGACAAAGAACTAGTAGATACGTTTTTTAACGAACTGCAAAAATCAGAAGTGGAGTCTTGGTTTGATAGGTACGAAATATCTCCTGGAGATAGCATAACCGACCGAATAAACGATGGTTTAGATAAAAGTAAGGTCGGTCTTCTGTTTCTTTCAAAAAGTTTTCTTAGTGGAAAGTCCGGTTGGACGATGAATGAAGCTAACTACTTTTTCCAGAAACGCATGAGGCAAAATGAAAAAAACTTTATAGTCGTAAATATTGATTTAGAGCATGACGAGATGCCGCCATTGTTACAAGACTATTTGTATTTAAATTATGATGATCCTGAGTGTATACCTAAAATTGTAAATGAGCTTCGTAAAATAAATTTATAACAAAGCATTTAAGAGTGATTCCCAACGCATGGCATTTTTCATTCCATCGTTGGGTTTCGTGTTTACGGTGGTATGGTTTAGTTTTGTGGTAGCGTTGCTCACACCTTAATGCGGCGTTAGGCCATAAATGAATTCGGAGCATGCATGTTAAAGAGCCATATGGACGCAATAGAGAAATCATTGATTGCGATAAGTCAGATTCCTGCGAACTCAGGGCATTCGCTTCATAAAGGAACGCCGAGAGAAGCCTTTATAAAAGAGTATCTTGAGGCACATTTACCGACTAATGTTGCTATTGGAACTGGTGAGATTATTGACGCAAATTCAAAGCCAGGGCAGCAAAGAAACCAGTATGATATTGTTATATATAAAAGATCCTATCCAAAGCTTGATTTTGGTGGAGGTATATCAGGCTTTTTAGTTGAATCTGTTATCGCCACTATTGAAGTTAAATCAACATTAAACCAAGGTGAATTTAGCACGGCTGTAAAGTCAGCGTATAACTGCAAACAACTGAAAGCTAATACAGTATCAAGTTTTCATACAGGATATATTCCACCGTCAATTCTCAATTATATCGTTGCATATAAAGGGCCCGCTAATATTAAAACCGTGCATGGTTGGGTTGCAACTGAATATCAAAAGCTTGGAATTTCACAAACAACTATTCCAGCAGACGACAATAAAAGAATTTCAACTCCTGCTAATGCGATTGATGCAGTCTTCGTTTTGGGTAAAGGTCTTATGTATTACGATAATGTCCCAATGGGATTTAGTAATGAACAGCATCGTAAAAACAACCCACAGTCGAAATGGATATTTTCAGATACCCCTGATGGCAATCTGTTGTTTTTGTTTATGATGCTGCAGGGAGCAACGGCAAACATTGAAGGGTAATGGCTTAATTCAGCTCCATATCTATCAAATTTTAGTCTTCCTAACTTACAGTGGGGAGCCTAACAAAAACAGTCAATGCGACGCCAAAAGCGGCGCGCTTGCTGTTGGCGTTAGGCATTATAAGGATTACGCATGTCAAATTGGTTTCAAGAACAAATTTAAAACAGACACCCACTATAATTTGATTGTTATTTAAACATGATCTAGCTTTATTGGATTCACTCAAGGATGAGGAATCTAATATGCCTAAACCACGTAAGACTCTAATAAGTTTGCAAGACACCACTTATTATCACTGTGTTTCCCGCTGCGTGAGACGTGCTTTACTGTGTGGTACCGATGAGGTAACTGGTCAAAGTTATGAGCACAGGCGAGGCTGGATAGAAGATAAAATCCTCTCTCTTGCTGCTATTTTTGCGATAGATATCTGTGCCTATGCCGTTATGAGCAATCACACCCATTTAGTCCTTCATGTCAATACTGAGAAAGCGAATAACTGGTCTATCAGGCAGGTACTTGAGCGTTGGCATCGTTTGCATAAAGGCACGCAATTCACCGAAAAATATTTAGAAAACAAGGGTTTGGCTGAGTTCGAATTAGCCTCTGTTTATGAAAGCTGTGAAAAATACCGTGAACGCCTTTGTGACATCAGCTGGTTTATGAGAGAGCTGAATGAGCCAATTGCTCGTATGGCCAACAATGAAGACAAATGTACAGGCCGATTTTGGGAGGGCAGGTTTAAGTCACAAGCGTTATTAGACGAGGCAGCACTTGTGTCATGCATGGCATACGTCGACTTAAACCCTGTTCGCGCCAACATGGAAAAAGCACCAGAAATCTCAAAGCATACGAGTATCAAAACTCGAATCGAAGTTGCCAAAGCGAATCAAACTCAACCAAAAACTTTATTTCCCTTTATTGGCTATGAAAGAGAAGATCAACCAGAAGGGTTACCTTTTAAACTCATAGATTACCTTGAATTAATCGATCTCACAGGCAGGATCATGAGAGAGGACAAAAGGGGGAGTATTGATGTCTCTCTAGCGCCTATTCTTCAACGAATTAACCTCACGTCAGAGCAATGGATAGAAGTAACAACCAGCTTTGAAAAGCATTTTAAAGCCGCAGTTGGCTCAGAAGCTTATTTAGCTGAGTATTGTGAACATACGCATTTGCAACGACGATCGGGGTTAGCTGCTTGTAAGCGGCTTCTTTCTTAGGTTTTGCTCACTAAATTCAGTTCTATTTTAATTAAACCTTAATATCGTTAACGCGAGGGTTGCTCGTGGCTTCAGTATGAAACTCATTGTTAATCCTTTGTGGTTGAGCTTCGATTTACATATTTTTCTTCCTTCAGATAAATAAAATACAAAAAAATGGGAAAGTGAGTTTCATTCAGCTGAAGTTGTTTCTGATCTCTTTTAAAATGGATGTCTTATTAAAATGGTGTGATACTTTTTCTGATAAGACTGAGAAGAGGTGACTTAATCGTAATTTCCTTAAAGTGTTAGGCAACCTATCTGAGGTTTGTATGTTGAATCGACAAAATTTACTTTTAGCTTTTCCAATATTGAGCCTAGTTTGGTTTGCTGGAACAATAATTATTGCAGGCTTATATTATCCTGGATATAGCCATATCACTCAGTTTATCAGTGAACTAGGAGCAACCGGTTCTCCTCATGGCGGATATGTTAATTTTTTAGGCTTTATTCCTACAGAGATCTTTATTCTTGCATTTGTATTTACTTGTTTTTTAGTCGCTCCTAAAACAAAGAAAAACTTAATAGGATTTAGCTTTATTGTTGTTTATGCTGTCACTCTTGGTATTTCTGCATTATATCCATGTGACTTTGAATGTAGGCCTGTTGAACCTACGATTTCCCACAATATTCATATGTTGTCTGCTTTTCCTGGTTATTTATGCGGGGTAATATCAATATTTATTTTGTCATCTGGCTCATCGCCCTCTGGACAGCTTAACGTTTTTAAGTTTGTTAGCTTTACCGTTGGAGGGACTTGTATTTACGCATTCTTAAATTTAGACCCTAATTCCCCCCTTGTAGGTGTTTACCAACGTTCCCTAGACTTAATGATATATTCATGGTTCATATATTTTGCTTACAGCCTGAATCAAAATGTGCCTAATAAAACTATTAAGTCTGACGCGTAATAGTTTAGCCAGCTCTGCTTCACATTTTGGTAAACTCTTATTGAGCACTTATGGTAGCGTTAGTCGTTACGAAACATAAAGGGGTTTTATCGGGACAGGCACTCCAATTTGATCTTTTTTAATCACTATTTTAAATGCCTATCTGTTCAACTCTTTTTTCTTGCAAAAACGAGGTGTTCAGCGATTTTATGTGCATGTCAGAGAAAGTGCTAACTACCTTGAAGAACACTAGGATGTATTAATATGAAGCTTTCACTATTCAGTGAATCTCAGTCTCAAGAGGTCATTGATCTTTTCAAAAATGTTTTCTCTGCATCTGAGAACGAAATAGAAGGGCAAGTAATTGCTGGTTTTGTTGAAGATCTAATTTCTACAACCAATTCACAAGACCTAATTGGCTGCGTTGCATTTGAAAAAGGTATCATTGTTGGGTGTATCTTCTTCAGCCGCTTCAGAGTACCTAGTGGCCAAGAAGCATTCATTTTATCGCCGGTTGCGGTTGCAACAGATGTTCAAGGCACTGGGATTGGTCAAAAGTTAATTCAATATGGTCTAGATTATCTTAGGCGTTTAAATGTTAGTTTGGCATTCACATACGGTGACCCAAGTTATTACGCCAAAACTGGCTTCGAGCAGATCAATGAAGGCATTGTAAAAGCGCCATGTCCTCTAAGTCAGCCAATTGGTTGGCTCGCGCAATCACTTGAAGGCAAAGAAATTCAGGCTATGGCTGGCTCTACTCGATGTGTTGAGGCATTAAATGATCCTAGTCTATGGTAGCAATTCAAATAATGCTTACTCCCCCCATTCGTTCTAAGGTTTTATCGGGACAGGCATTCCAATTTAGAACCCCCACAACATACAAGTATCAAGACTCGTATTGAAATGGCCAAAGCGAATCAAACTCAATCCAAAACCTTATTTCCCTTTATTCCTTTAATAGATAAGAAAATTAATACAGACACCCACCCCAATTTTATACGGGAATGTAATCAGCAATAAAACCTTATATAGTAGTTTTAAATTTAAACCTGAAATGTATCTCTTAGGAACAACAATCAGACTATGGATTATCAGACTTTTCAGCCCCATCCAGATTTAGCATCGTTAATCAGTTGTTATTGGACTTTGGAAGTCCCTAAAACGAAAGAGACGCAACGACAGCGAATCATTCCTGATGGCACAATTGAAATGGCGTTTATACTTGGCGATGATATAAAACGCTATACATCAGAAGATGATTTCATTATTCAGCCTCGCGCTATGGTGTTGGGCCAAACGATTGACCCTTTTTATATAGAACCTACAGGTTACGTTAATACCTTTGCCATTCGTTTTTACCCTTATGGTTTTGCTAACTTTGTCACTGCGCCTATTAGAAACTTGGCTAACAAAGAGACGCCAATAAATACCTTATTTGAAGAAGAAAGCGCAGATCAACTAGAGCAGGACATCATCCAAGCCACTGGTACAAAGCAGCGGATCGAGATAATCGAATCATTTTTTCTGAAGAAACTCAGTGATCAGGTGAGGGTTAACAGTATCGTTAAAACAACCGTAGAAACGCTTTTAGCAACCAAGGGATCTACTACTATTAGTGAGATTCTTAAAGAAGATTTATCTAAAAGAAGACAGCTTGAGAGAATGTTCGTAAAGCAAATTGGTGCTAGCCCGAAGCAATTAGGCAAATTGATTCGCTTACAAAGTGCTTTAAAGATGCTGCTTAACGAAGAAGGGGAGAGTCTTACTCATATTGCCTATCAACATGACTACTACGGTAATCCCCCCGAAAAATAATAGAGGTCAGTCGTAGAGTTTTCTAATAAGCTAATTACTAGGAGATCACGATGAAAAATAAAACCTATTCAGACAGTCAAATCATGGGCATCTTAAACCAAGCCGAGGCAGGAGTGCCCGTGGCGGAGCTGTGTCGCGAGCATGGCATTGGTAATTCGACCTTTTATAAGTGGCGAGCCAAGTACGGTGGTATGGATGCCTCTTTAATCACTCGAATGAAAGAACTCGAAGAAGAAAACCGTCGTCTTAAAAAGATGTATGCCGAAGAAAAACTCAAGGCAGAGATCATACAGGAAGCCATGGCAAAAAAGTGGTGAAGGCCGCTGACCGCAAGCCGATGGCCAAACAGGCTGTGGTGACTTATCACCTCAGTATTGCATCTGCCTGTCGGACGTTTAAGATCAGCGAGACCTGCTACCGTTATCAGCCTAAACTTAATGATGAGAATCAGTTGATTGTTGAGCAATTAATCGGGCTGACTCAAAATCAGCGTAACTGGGGCTTTGGGCTATGTTTTCTCTACTTCAGAAATGTCTGTGGTTATCCATGGAACCATAAGCGTGTTTACCGTATTTATCGTGAGCTACAGCTCAACATGCGCATCAAACCTCATAAACGCTTAGTCCGTGAAAAGCCTGAACCCTTAGCGGTGCCAGAACAAATCAATGAATGTTGGTCAATGGATTTTATGCATGATCAACTCTCAGATGGTCGACGTTGCCGTTTGTTTAACGTGATTGATGACTTTAATCGAGAAGGGTTAACTATTGATGCGGACCTATCCTTACCAGCAGAACGTGTTATACGCGCACTCAATCAGATTATTGAGTGGCGAGGTAAACCTAAAGCGATACGGTGTGATAATGGCCCTGAGTATATCAGTGAGAAGCTGGCAAGTTGGGCACAAGAAAACAGCATTGAGCTCAGTTTTATCCAACCTGGCAAACCACAGCAAAACGCTTATATAGAGCGATTTAACCGTACAGTGAGATATGATTGGCTGAGTCATTACTTGTACGAAGATATTAAAGCGCTTCAAGATAAAGCAACGCACTGGTTATGGACTTACAATAACGAGCGACCTAACATGGGCATTGGTGGCATTACACCGATACAAAAAAGGCGTTTAACGCAAACTTTAAAGTCTACACCTGAACTCCATTAAAAATGGGGGGATTACCCTACGACCAAGCGCATTTCATCAAAGACTTTAAGGCCTTCACCGGTGTCGCGCCAAAAGACTTTTTAGGAAATGAAAATATGGCTCTCTCTTCCGCTTTTTACAAGTAATTTAAATCTGTCGCATTTTTACAATTCTGTTTCCCTCCATAAGTTTAGTTTTGTTTATACATTTTAATTAGTCCATGTGAGGCCTCATGATAAATGTAATTATTAGGGAAGCTGCGAATAAGTCCTCCCGCCTCAGCGTGTGGATAAAAGCCGCTAGATTTATGGCGAGGAGCGTAACTTAATAGTTATTCTATTGATAAGGTCCTCAACATAGAGATAGGGCTTTTAAACCACGCCCTTCGGGTCCTTCAGAAAAAGTAACACCCTGTGTTGTTACTTCTCGAAAGGTACCTACATTACGTCAAAGTAACGCCTTGTGTGATACTTTTTCCCATATACCTTAGAAGAGCAGACTGAGAAGAGGTGACTTAATCGTAGTTTCCCTAGACTTAGCCTGACCTTAGCAATGTGTATATTTAGCTATTCTGCTTTTAGTGCAGATGATGCTGAAATGGAAAGGCAAAAGAGCGGAACAAACATTAATAAAAGTGGAGCAGATATGAATAGTTATATTTCAATTTTCGAAATTCCAGCAACAGATATTTCACGAGCAATTGAGTTCTATCAAGCCATCTTAGACATGAATATTGAGAAAGTGGAAATGCCAGGAATAGAAATGGGCATACTCCCCTATGAAGAGCAAGCGGTTACTGGCGTCATCTTGAAGGAAGAAGGTTTACGACCTTCAACAGATGGTGTGACAATATATCTCAATGGTGGCGAAAACCTTCAAATCATTCTTGATAGAGTTGAAAAGAATGGCGGTAAAATTCTCATTCCCAAAACAGCCCATGCGGATGATATGGGGTATTTCGCTATTTTCCTTGATTCAGAGGGTAATAAAATGGGTCTACACTCACCAAATTAAGTGTAGAAAAAGCGTATATCAAATGAAAAGACCTGTTGGTTACATCAGACAGGGTTAGGCTCGTTTGTTTTAATAGGACGTATATGGACGTTCATATATGTCTTATTTAAAGCAATTTTTTAAGCTTCTTACAGAGGCTTCAGCAGTTTCGTTGTAAGCTTGAACGAATGTGATACTATAGTGATACATTATTTAAGGTTTATATAGGCTTTATTATGAAAGTTGAACTTGTTACAACACTCAAACGGCAAGCGACTAAAATTCTAGCTGACTTACATACATCAAAAGAACCTGTATTAATTACTGAGCATGGCCAACCATCTGCTTACTTAGTTGATGTGGAGGATTATGAGTTTATGCAACAAAGAATGGCAATTCTTGAAGGTGTTGCACGAGGTGAGCAAGCAATTAAAAATGGTGACACCTTTTCAAATCAAGAAGCAAAAGAGAAAATGAGTAAATGGCTGAAGTAATATGGACATCACCAGCCCTTGATGACTTAAATGAGATAGCTGAATACATTGCTTTAAGTAATTTTCCTGCTGCGAGGAAGTTAACTCAAAAAATATTTGATAAAATATCTAGATTAGAAAATCATCCAGAATCAAGTAAAAAACCACTGGAACTAGCGAACTTAAATTACCGTGAAGTCACTTTTAATCCTTGTCGTATATTCTATAAAGTGGATAGTGACAAAGTTTATATTCTTCATGTTATGCGCCAAGAACGTGATCTACTTAGATTTCTATTAAAAAGTTAAACACGACTAATAAAACTTTAATAAGACTGTTTTTTTATTTCTTTTCTGATTATGTAGCAGCAACCTATAACAGTTTACGAATTACCACCCATAACACTCATCTAGCCGCTCCCTCATCATGCCCACTAACGATTTCGCTTATCTCTATCGATAGCAATTAATAACAAGGCAAGCATAATCGCGCCATAGATTGGCCATTGGATTAGCTCGATACGTTCACCCAGTATTAGACCAAGACAAAAAACCAATGTGGGTTCTATATAAGTGAGTAATCCGAACAGGCTGAGTGGAAGTTTTTGTGAGGCGAATAAAAATAAAAGCATGGGTAAAGTGCCTATTAGCCCTAACCCTAGGAAATAAGCCCAAGACCAAAGCTCAATGTGTGGCCATTCATGAAAAGGGTGTAAATAGACCATGGCAAGCAGTGCCATTGGCAATATAAAAAGGTTGTCTAAGGTAAATACTATGTCGCTAGCGATTGAGAAACGTCGGCGATTCATAAAGTACAGTGGATAGCCTAGGGCAATGACTAATACAATCCACGAGATACCATCAGCAATCACATAGGCATAAATGACACCAGAAGCTGCAATCATGCATGCCAGCCATTGTGCGCGAGTTAATTGCTCGCCATACACAAAATAGCCAACGGCAACCAAGGTGAGAGGCAGTGCAAAATAGCCTAACGCCACAGAAAGTATTTCACCTTGTAATGGCGCCCAGACAAAAATCCAAAATTGTGGTGCAATCAAACAGGCAGAAAGAAAAAAGCTAGGCCATAACCGCCATTGTTTTAATTGTTCCCACAATGCTGATATTCGTCCAAGGATGGCTAATCCCAATAACATAATGACAGAGCTCCACAACACTCTTTGGCCCGTTAACCAATGGCCCGCTTCCGAAGCATTTAGTTCTGATAAACTTGGTTGAAACTGTACATACAGGGGGAGCATAGCAAATAAACAAGACGCGATTATCGATGCCAATACGCCTTTCTTGCGTGCTGAAAAATGTACGGTTTTATTCTTAAACATGGAGAAGGGCATAAGTTATCAATTTAAACTAATTAGACAATATTAGATAATGAGAGCTCGGGCGAGGATGATAGCATGACCTTAACGCTTAGTAGGTAAAGATCTTGGATAACAGAATAAAAAACTAAGGCGTATAGTTGTCAGTTAGAGTTGCTTTGAACAAGTTAGGTTATTGCTATTAGATTAAGTAGCAGAATTGATCAGAGGTTTGATACTAATATAGAAAATGGAAATGCCATTTGGATTGAAGTGTTTATCAGGTTCTCTCCTACAGCTAGTATTTAATCTGCATGCCCATAAAAGGCGTTAAGTGTGGCTATTAATCTAAAAAGCGTTGATGGTGTTGTTGTTCAAGAAAGGCATAAAGGCTCATGTCATTGTGGCTCTGTCGAGTTTGAACTTGATTTACCCGATGGTCTTCTTGATGTTAGGCGTTGTGATTGTTCTTTGTGTCGACGACGTGGGGCGATTGCGGCATCGGTTCCTTTATCTGGAATTCATATCATTAAAGGGCAAGAATTTTTAACCTTGTATCAGTTTAATACCAAGACAGCTAAACACTTTTTCTGTGCTAACTGTGGTATTTATACTCACCATCAACGTCGATCAAACCCCACTCAATATGGTTTTAATGTCGCCTGTTTGGAAGGGATTAATCCGTTAAAAATTCCTGATATTCCAACCTATGATGGGGTGAATCATCCCGCTGATAGGCTCTGATAAAGTTATTCCAATACGGGCTGATGCTTTCTAGTTAATTAGCTAATGCTGTCTCATTTCCCATCACTTGATCTAACAAGGCCATGGATTCTTTGAAATAAGGGTTATAGGTGAGGCGAGCGTGGTTTTTGTTTGCTTCTCTATAGCCCCAAGCGGAAAACCACACATCATCACCCTTCATACAGGCGACTTCTTGATCTTGTGTTTGACCATTGCTGCAAATACGGCTTGTTCCTTTTACCCCATAATTTGGGTTATTAGGGGCAAAAAGTAAGCCCATGTGCGAGCCGTTGGAAATACGCTGTTCAGGTAATCTCATCGATAGAGTGGTGGACCTTGGCTCTGCTAATGCCTTTTCTCCTTGCCAGATTAAGCGGTTATTGGGGTGATTAAACTGTTGCGTGAATACATTAATCGCAAATTGAGTGTCTATGACTTTATCGCCTTCACTCATTAACATGAAAACCGGCTTATCATATTGGATGTCTTCTAGCTGGCCTCTGACTTCGACAGAGGTTTCATAATAAACAGCCGCTGCACTCATGGGCAGAGAGTTATACCTAAGCGGGTTATCCTCTGGGTCTTGATCGGCCCAGGTCATAAAGTAGCTGGCAAGCCCTGCATATTTGACCGAAGAGGAATTTGGTTGAAAGGCAGGGGAAAAAAGGAGTATTCCATTAATAGACTCGTCTTGGATGGCAAGATCTGTGACTAGGTTTGCCCCCGTAGAGTAGCCGCCAACCCAGATAGACGCTACATTCGTTTTTAATAGCTTAGTGTGATGATCAACGATGCCTTGCCAATCTTCCAGCGAAGGAAGCTGCAAATCACCCACTTTACTGGCATGACCAGACAGTAAAACAGTGCGTACCAAATAGCCTTTATCTGCTAAATGCTCTGCAACGTTAATAAAAGAGTAGGGGGTGTCACCCAAACCATGCACAAGCAGTACACCTTGACCATTAGGGTGTTGCGGCTTGTATTCTCTGGGTAAAACGTCGAGTAATTCAGACTCTTTATCTTGCGTCATAAACACGCGGTTCGTTTCTAACCATTGCTTAGTCTCAGCGACATAGGCAGAAAAAGTGGTTTGATCATACTTAGGAAGCGTTTTAGCCGCTTGAAATGCCGGGTCTTGGGGCTGAGTAGAGCACGCCATTAACGCGATTGAAATGGTAGCTATCATGCTTAAGGCAGAGATGTTTTTTCGACTCATAATGGGTATTTGCTATTAATAGTTAGGGCTAGCGTTAGGCTTGCTTAGCCCTAATGAATCAAGTTTTTAAGGTGAATACATTATCTTCAAATCATTATCCTCAAATAACAGGTTGGTGATCAAGTCTGACCCATCTGATTTTTGTGTAACTAGTTCGCAAATGTGTAACAGTTTTGAAACCTTTATAAAGCGTTTTCGAATACGTTGTTTTTTGAGTGCTTAGTCTTTGAATCGCCTTAGTCTTTGAATCCCTTAACCTAAAGGCATGACCAATCTTCAATCCAATATTTTTTATGTTGCTCACAAGCTTGCTCAATAAGGGATTGTGATTGAGTGGATCTGACACTCGGTGGATTAACTGCTCCCAAAAACACCTCTTCACTATGACAAATTAAGCTTTTGCCAGCTATCTCGTTTAATTCACTGCCGCTACAGGCATAGACCACTTGCTTGATGCCAGACCAATAAATGGCTCCGGCACACATGGCGCAGGGTTCTGTTGAGGTATAAAGAACCGCTTCTTTGCGTTGGCTTTCGCTAAGGTTTTGACAAGCTTGACTAACCAAGTTCATCTCAGCATGGCGGGTCGCATCATTGTAGGTATTAACTGTGTTCTCAGCTTCTAACGCTAACCTGTTATCAATTACCAATAAAGCGCCAAAAGGATGGTTGCCAGCATCGACCGCAGCTTGAGAGAGATTTAGTGTTTGCTTAAGCCAATGGTTATCTTGCTCTGCTTGTTTCATCTTAGTGCCTTCATTAATGTGTGAGTTTTGCATTCTCTGTTCGATCTTATCTGTTAAGCCATATCGCTTTAAGTCATGCGGTTAAGCGTAGGAGAAGCGATTTGAGGAATGGCGACATTCTATTTTATGCAATGCCTAATAAGAACTATAATGATTGTTAAAATGTGTTCTAAAAATTAGCACGCTAAAGCTTTTTAAAGGAGATAATTATTACAGCATTTTCAAAAGAGCTGATTTCTTTCATCGAGATAGCGAACGAAGGATCAGTAAGAAGGGCTGCCAATAAGTTGAATATTTCAGCGTCTGCGCTAAGCCGACAAATGCGCATTCTAGAGGAAGACTATGGCTCTAAACTAATCATACGTTTGCCTCGGGGGATTGAGGTGACTGAGTCTGGTCGCGAGTTGCTGAATAAAGCTGAGTTTTGGCGTAAGCAAGACAAGCATTTACGGCTTGAAATGCAACGAATCAATAAAGAAAGCCTAGTCGTATTGAAACTTGGGATTATGGAATGTTTAAGTCAAACCTTACCTCAGCAAATTGAGCAAGGTTTGGCGCATATCCTAGGGCAATATCGATTGGATATTAAAGTCGGCAATACCCATGCCTTATTGTCTCAATTAGAGTCAGGTGAGCTAGATGTGATTATTGCCTTTAATGTACAAGATAACCGCCAAGTTCGTCTTTTTAGTCACATTGACTGCCCCATTGGCCTGATTTACTCGCCAAATTTAAACCTCACTGCAAGTTTAAACCTCACTGAATCAGAATTAACTGCAAACACTCCGGTTCCTTTAGCCGATTGTCTACAATGGCCATTGTGTTTAGCGGATGATGAGCTGTCTTTTCAGCCTAGAATTTACGCCGAAATCATGCGCCAGAAAAAAGCCCATACCTTGTGTGCTACGAGTAACTCGGTCAATGTGCTCAAACAGTGGGTGATAGCAGGGCGAGGGGTGACCTTTCTCACTCAGTTTGATGTGGCAAAAGAGCTTATTAATAATGAACTTTGCTTTCATCCATTAAAAGAAAAGCGCTTAAGTGAAAAGCTTTGTTTGTGTCTCTCGACGAATACACCAATGAATCAGCAGATGAGGGCGATACTGGTGCAGCTTGATAAGATCATTCAAGGACACTGAATTTTAATAGGCGCATTTTTCTTAATTTGTTATTCTCAAAGGGTTTTTAGGAGTACAAGGATGACTATGCCATGAAAATTCAGCACCTCTCGGTTAATTCTCAAAACTCTAAACTCTCTTCCTACAAGGACAATTGATTGAACTCTGAATACCTTTTAAAGGCGTATAACCAGTTTGAAAGAATTGGCTTGACTCAAGCGGGGTGTCAAAAAGTTGCTAGCCCTGACTTAGTGAAGTTTGTCTCCAAGACAGAGGTTGGTAGTTGTGTTGTGTATTCTGACATTCGAGCGGATGTGCTGGATGAAAAAATAAAGGCAGAAATTGAGTATTTTAAGCAGCTTAAACTCTCATTTAAATGGCATACCTTAAGCACGGATACCCCTAATAACTTGGGTGAAAGCCTGCTAGTGCATGGTTTTAAAGCTGAAGAGCCGGCGGCCTTGATGGTGCTTGATCTTAACTCTGTGCAATCTGAAGATACAAAGCTGATTGATACAAGTATCTGTATTTCAGTTTCAGATAAACAGGGGATTAAAGATGCCATTTCTGTCCAAAAGAAAGTATGGGGTGGCGATTGTTTAGCGCAAGAAGCCCATTTAATTCGATTAAAAGAAGAGTCACCCGAGCAGATTCATATTTATGTGATTTATCAGGATAACCAGCCTGTTTCATCCGCCTGGTTAATGTGTCATCCAAATAGTCCTTTTGGCAGTATCTGGGCGGGTAATACCTTGGCTGACTATCGTGGACGTGGCTTTTACTCAGCGTTGTTATTGAAACGTATACAAGACGCTAAAGCGAAAGGGCTTAAATATCTTTGTATTCATGCCTCTAAAATGAGCCAACCAATTGTCGCTAAACAGGGATTTGAATTTATTGCAGAATCTAGGTCTTATTTATATACACCAGCGGTTGCGCTGCTTTAACCTAATCGTTTGTCTCTTTAACCTAATCGTTTGACTCTTTAAAGTGCGATAAGAGCGTCACCCAGGGAAGAAATTTAATCACAAGGAAAGTTAGACCTTATGACCATCATTAATGCTAAATCGTTTGAAGAAGCTCGCGCCACACATCTTGATTCAAAAGCGGGTAAAAATCTGGCTGAACACAAATCAGAACAGGGCCTATTAAATAGGGCCTTATATGCCAGTGCCAGTATTCATCAACCCCACGGGTTAAAAGCATTTTTAGCTGCTCAAAGCTTGGCAGTTTATTTTGATGAGATGGCTTTATCTGAAGTTGAGCAAAGGTTGCTCTCTCAGCAAACGTTGCAGGATTCAAATATTTGGCAGCACACCTCTGACTTAATAGGAAAAAGCGAAATACAGGTGGAGGGGTTAATGACCCCAAAGGTGTTAGCATCAGATTTTTCTGAATTTCGTATTAAAAAAGTACTGGATCTTGCTATTTATCCTGCGACTTATCAGGCAATGTATCAGTGGTATCAGCATAAAGGCTTTGCGGATATTTTTGCTCATTATCTAGGCATTGCTACAAGCAATAATGAGTACTTGTCCCATAATGTGACCATTTTACTGGCATTTAACCGACTTTATCCGCAACTTGATGCAAGGCAAGTTATGCCTTTTTTAGAGCGTTTTACCGAATTTGTAACATCAAGCTTTGCTGGTAAAAGGCAAGTTTCTCTTGCCATGAACGAGACGCATCAAGTAAGCCAAACATATGATTTTAAGGCTTTATTGAAGGTATGTTTACAACAGCCCAGCTTTTTTGGCCATAATTTGATAACACTGTCTTGGATAATGCGATCTAAAGCAGAGTTTAATGGGGCTCAGCTGGAGGGGGTGACCAAAAACCTTTATCAGCAAGCAACTAACCCGTTAGATGACCCAGAAGACGAATTAGATAAAGGACTCTTTGCTATGAGCCTTAGTAGCGAAAGCCAAGAGATTTTTGAGCTAAGTCTTAAGCATCTGGTTTTTAAACAATGTCATAACTTGCATCAGGTGACTCTTGCCGATGCATTGGCTTTTTTGTTTCTCTCCTTTCCACAAGAAAAGGCGGGTATTAGCCGTATCGCTGACTATTATGTGCGAGTATTTGCATCTGTATAAGGTTGAGTATCAAGGGTGTAGGAAAGCTTATTAGGAAAGCTTATATAGTTAACGAACTTAATCGAAAGTTTAACTTAGCTAATCCTCTTTATAGGTGTTTATGACGACAAATATGATCACGACAGAGCGTTTAATTTTAAGATCCGTTAACGAGTCAGATTTTGAACCTCTCTATCAAATGGCTTTTTCCGACCCTGATGCCATGCAACATGCTTTTGAAGCTAAGGTCCTGAGCCGTGAGGAGGCTATGGCTTTCTTCTTAAAAGATTTTGATTTAGAAGCATCGGGTAAAAAAGCAGGGGTAATCGTCGAAAAAAGTACAGGGGCCACAATTGGTTTCGGTGGATTGATTGCAAGTGCTGTGTTTGGCGAAGAAGACTACGAAATAGGTTTTGTATTTGCTAAAGATTCTTGGGGTAAAGGCTATGCGACTGAGATTGGTAAGGCGCAAATTGCTTATGGGCTTCACTCTCTTGGTTATGAACGTATGCTCGCCTTTGTTGCCCCTAAAAATTTAGCCTCTGTGGCAGTACTTAAAAAGATTGGCATGTCTCATTTCAAAACGATCGAGACCCAAACGCGCGGCCCTCGTGAAGTTTATGCGACGTTCAAAAGCGACTGAGTCGCTACTTTCAAGAACCTGAACGTTCTCATTCCCCTAGCGGTTCAGCTTTTTAACAAAGTATAAAAAGCTGAATTTCAATTAAAAGTGATACTCTTTCATAATTTAATTAATGGGGCGATCAAAGAATAAGAGCGAATATTTATCAGGAGATAAGTATTCGCATATCACCGCATAGTAAATGAAATTTCATTGTTAAGTGGCTAATGCACTGTTATTTATATCGTTTCTTCTCTCTTTGTTTGTTCGAGTCAATTAATTTTTATTGGGAATGAGATTCATTCCTTTTATTTTATAACAATAAGACTCAATCCTTGCTTCTTCCTCTATACTATAAATGCACTCAATTGTTATGAGATGTAAGCGCTTTATCTTGTGCTTAGATCCAAATTTAAGTCCTGCATAAAGCGTTTTAACGGAAGATTAATTAAAACTTTTCAAGGATGTAATCTATGGCCCCGCTTGCAGAGAATCTAGTCAAAACTCAAATCAAAGACAAACAGGATGCTGTTCAACAAGACATTATTCATCAGGAGGCGGGCGATCAAGCTCACTTGGCTTCTGTATTAAATGATGTGGATTGTATTGAAATAGGCACTACAAATGTCTGTAATCGTAAGTGTGTTTCTTGTCCTGTTGGGACAAGTGAGATTGCTGATAAGTTAACCGCGACAAGTGTGAGTGAGACGCACTTTAATAAAATCCTTACTAACCTGTCTGCTTTTGCCGACAAACGCTTTTCACTGAGTTTGCATGAATATAACGAACCTTTAAAAGACAAGGATATTCTCAATAAATACTTGATGGCAGGGCGAGCTTTTCCAAAGGCTGAACTGACTCTGTTTACCAATGGTGATTTAATTCATCAAACCAAGAAAGGGTTTTACGCTCTTGAGCAATTGTTTGGAGTAGGCATTCGACATATTCGTATTTCAATTTATGATGCGAACCCAGAAAAATCGAAGGTATTTGAACGTTTAGGGATAGCGAAAAGCGCCTTTAATTTATATCAAAATAACATTAAAAAACGTACGGAGTTTTCCCATTATCGTCAGTTTCAAGGACAAGAGGTGCTCGTTAGGGTGCTGTTTTTATCAACCCAAAAATTAAGTAATCGAGGCGGCATCATCGTGACAGATAAGCAGCAAATCAGACAAGGTATTTGCTCCTTACCAAGGCGGACCTTATCCATTGATTACAAAGGGAATTTGAAGATGTGTTGTAATGTTCACCATATGGAAGAAGGGGCAGGCACTTGGATGCATGGCTCACTGTTAGAGAGCAAAATAGGAGACCTATTAATGAGTGATACTTATGCCAAAATGCGTCATCAAACGTCCATTGGGGATTACTCATCATTAGCGAAGTGTCAGGTGTGTGATTTTTACCAAAAAAGTTCAGACAGGCTAGTCGGCCGCATGGTGAAAACCTCGAGTGAAAAGGTTAGTGCCTAATTCAGTAGATAAAAGTTAGCCTATTTACTCAGCTTAGGCTGAGTAAATAATTATCACCTGTACATGAGTATTTGCCTTAAAGTTAATTGTTTCATCCCTCACCAAGGTTCTTGCTTGTATGGTTTTGCCATTAATGATGCCTTCCCCTTTACTCAGAAAAAGCATGGCATCTCCTGTGTGTTCCAAACTTTGACCGGCGTCTAGATTGGCGACATCTATCGCGGTCCGACTATAAAACCTGTCTTTTTGTGATTTATCCCCACCATATATCTGTACTCTTTTTCCAATCGCGGGTTCAAATACTTGATAACCTGCAGGTTCGCCCGCCTTATCAGGTAACACCCAAAGTTGAATCATATGGTTTTGAGTTGAGTCAGGGTTAATTTCGTTATGACGAAAGCCTTCTCCTCCGGCTCTTTGGATCTGAGACATACCTGGTGTTAGGCTTTGCCCGTGCTCTAGAGAACCTGCGTGGCTAATATTGCCTTCAACCATAACAGAGATAACATCGACTTCCTTATGACCATGCATACCCGTGGCGCCCTTAGGCTGAAAATTAGCATCAGCAAGGTAGACAAAATTTTCTAAGCCATTAAACGCGACAGGGTGCTTGTGTGTTCCAAAGACTCTTTGGTCGGTAACAAATTGGCGTTCTAATAAACCTGCAAACCCACCTTGTGGTAAATCATCGTATTTTAAAATTTGCATCTTGGTACTCCCATTTTAACTTGCCTTCTAATTCGGATTAGCTAGCTAATCTTCATTTGCTTTAATGACTATAGTTGTTGATTAAATTTAGATATATAAGGCTAAATAGAACTAATCGTTGCAATTTTGATAACAGGTGGATTCTAGTTTGCTGTTTTACTTATGCTTCCCATGTGTCTGCGTTAACCATTAATTCATACCACTTGCTTAGTCATTCATTTATATGAATAAAAACCTTAAATCAAAGGTATTTATGCGATTTAGTGCTGAGTTTTAACGTGACAATAAGCGTAAAATACTTGACTTAAAGGTGTAGCAATCATGCATTTTCGGTGGATTTTGATCTTGAGGGCAAAAAGGCTTTGTATCTTTATGTTAAAGTTACCTCAGAAAAATTACAGAAATAGGTTTAGTCATGGAAAAAATATTTTCATATGGCACGTTACAAATGGATTCAGTACAAATTGCCACTTTCGGTAGGGAATTAGTCGGAACGAAAGATAAGTTGGTGGGTTGGTTGCTCACGACAGATAATAGTGCGAGCTTACAGCAAGCCAGTCTTAAATATACAGGACAAGAGACGGATGTCGTGGAGGGAACCTTGTTTGAAGTATCTCCTTCTGAGCTGTGTAAGGCCGATGACTATTCCGTTGTGGACGATTGTATCCGTGTACGTGAAGATGTGATTTCAGGCAACAGGGCTTGGGTCTA
Source organism: Marinomonas sp. MED121 (assembly GCF_000153025.1). GTDB lineage: Bacteria > Pseudomonadota > Gammaproteobacteria > Pseudomonadales > Marinomonadaceae > Marinomonas. Next base: position 556,303 of record NZ_CH672432.1, on the reverse strand, counting down.
TGTTTGGGCGGATGCCGATGTGTTTCTAGTCTAGTTGTTTTGGTTTTAGTATCCCCTGATCAATGTTATCAGGGGAATGATGACTCACTGTAAGTTACTTGTTCTGTTTAATCTCTCTTAGGTATTTAAACACAGTCGCACGTCCCATATTGAGTACACTGGCAACATAGTTTTGTGTACTTTTCCCTTCGAATGCGCCTTCTTCATACAAGGCTTCCACTAAACCCCGCTTATGCTTATGGCTCAGACTATTCATACTTAATCTATTCTCGTTTAACCAGTGATAGATAAAGGAATTGATTCTTTCTTGCCAATCATCGTGAAAAAGCTTATCTGGCTGAGGCACTAATTGAGCGCCAGACAAAAAAGTATCCAATAGGGTTTTCGCCGCTTCAAAGCTGGCAATATTCATATTGATACAGAGCATGCCGATTTGCTGATTATCATCACCTCTTAATACTATGCTGGTGGAACGGATATTTACCCCGTCCCAATTGAGCTTTTCATAAGGCCCAATGAGATTCTCACTTTCGTCAAACTCAACTTCATCTAAGGCGGCATCATTAATTTATCAGGACATCCACTTCAATTTCGACTGTCTTTGGCTGTAGTTAGCTTAGAATTTGCTGTGTTTTGTCATTGTGTGAAGCCTAAAAGTATGTAAAATCAGCTGGTTATCTCAGCAACACACAGCTGCACAAAATAATGTCTAATCGGTGTTAATAGACGTTGAGATGACGCGTATGGTATTTAATTTGAATGCTTTGTTATAGATGAGGTTCTTATATTTACCTTGCAAAGATACAAAGCGAATACTGTGTTTCGATACACATGGATCAATTGAACATTCGTTTTTATCAAATATTAGTTGTTTAATCCAACCAATCATACCTCACTTTTTATAAAGGGAATTAATATGAACACACTGACGTGTATCGCCAAAATTACTGCGAAAGAAGCCCATAGAAATATCGTATTTTCTGAGTTAACTAAAATTGTATTACCTACTTTAAAAGAGCAAGGTTGTATTAATTACGATTTACATACAGACAACGAGAATGGAAATGTTTTCATGTTTCATGAAAATTGGGAATCAGAACAAGATTTAAACAATCACCTTGAATCAGCCCATATCAAAGAATGCTTTTCTGTGATTGGTGAGATGCTAGAGTCTGTCGAAATTACCAAGCTTTCAAAAGTTAATGTATAAAATAGCGGTGCTATTTTATATAAAACGCTAATTTTAAAAGAGTTCCTATTAAATATGGAAAGCAAAATAATATCAGGTGTAGTGGTTTTTATACTGCTAACGCTATGCAGCACGTCGACCCTAGCTAATGTTACGAATTATGAAACTGAAGGCAATCTAGAATCTCCAAAGCCTGCTGGATGCATTAGTGTAAGTGAGCTAACTAATGAGCAAAATCCAGTTGATATATTTACAGGTTTAAATACTTGCTTGATCAATCATGATTACAAGAATGCTGCAGAGTTATATTTTGCAGGTATGTCTTATGGTCTTTTTGATGCTAAGCGTGTTTCAGATAACACTGCGCACCAAGCAATCATAGTTTTACGTATGAACGTGTTTTCATCTCAATCACAGGATGTTATGGAAAAGCTGCAAACAGAGCTTACTAAGATCACATCTGAAAATACTGAAATTTGCAGAAGCCTTATAAATTTGGGGGCACCTGTCTATTATCCAAATTATATGGTTCAACATGGTATTAGAGCATTTACGGATCAAGGAAAGACTGATGGTCTGATTGAACATTTTGATTCAGGCTCTGCTTGGAAAGAGGTTTTATCTGCTAGCGTAAAGTGCGCTTAGTTAAGAGGGTGAAACTTCTAATTATACTAAGTTATGCAGAAAACTAATCGCTTCACTTCGTTGAAAGCACCTAACAAACTACGCCTTATAAATGTAATGGAGTCATAATTGAAGCTTGTCCAAAAAATTTCCATATTTTTATGTTTAACCACATCTCTTGTCAAAGCGGATAATTTCCCCGAATCTTATTTTGAGAAAGAGCTAAAAAATATCAATCAAACCGTCACTATAGATTTAAAGGATATTAAACCGGGTGAGACATTAGAGGTAAACGCATTAGGAAGAAGTGTTCTTATATATAGACGAACAGCCAAGGATTTAAGATACCTTTCTAACCATTATGGTGACGATGTTGTTGACCCACTTAATAAAAATTGGAAGAAAGCAGTAGATTACCGTCCATCAACCTTAGACTCTGTTTGGAAAAAAGTGCTTTCGGATACACAAGAACAATATGAATTGAAGCATGATAGGTCTCTGTTGAAAGACTACATGATAGTTTTGGGGCATTCTCCTTTTTCTAGTTGTGCTATTTATGCAACGCCAAAACCTACACATAAACATGCTATTTTTTATGATGTATGTAAGAGAACAGAATATGATTCGTCAGGGAGAGTGTTAAAGAATATTGGCTACAGTAAATCAGATACTTTTAATCTTCACATCCCACCTTACAAAGTGATTGATTCTACAAAGATAGAATTAGGGCTCAAAACCCCAAGTAAGCATGACCAAGCTGAGCAGATTGATAAAATTGATTACTCAGGTTTAACCCCGCAAGAAACATTGTGGTTGGCTGCTCACAATAATGATTTTGAAACAATCAAGAAGTCGATCCAGCAAGGGGCCAGCCCAAATAAAATGCAATATAGAGGGAGTGCGCTTGATTACGCCATAACAGGCAGTAGTTATGAGGTTGTTACTTATTTACTGGCTAAAGGTGCAAAGCCAACAGCAGTAACCAATGACATGATAGAAATTGTTGGTAGAAATGATATCTATAAATTGTTGGAATCACTAAAAAATCAATAAAGATAGTCTTTATTACGTGTTGGGCTTGGCGCTAATTCTATAGGATTCATATGAAATTCTTACTCTTGGCTTTTATACTTTTTACCTTGCTATCTAGTGCCGGTAATTTTGAAGACGTTAAGAATGCATAAGGTATCTCAGAATATCTAAAGTTTGGCGAACAGGTTGAAATTGAAAAGCTGGGAGTGCTTAAAAATAAGTATATTATCTATAACTATACTTCAATTTTGGGGCAAGCTAAGCGAGCGAGTATTAGGCTAATCATTCTGAATAGACACCATCAAATGTTAGGTATGTATGATATTAAAGAATGGGCAATATCAATTGAAGATAGCTGTATTGTGTTTCCGTTTGATACTGAGGTAGGAAATAAGATATGCCTAATCGATAACAAGTTGCCAAGGACAGTATGGCTAGATGGTGAAAACCCCACATTGTTTAAATAAACACTTTATCATGAGAAACATTTAAAACTTTAAAGTTAAGTCACTCGCTTTGTTTTATGTATGAGTTCGACTTATCACCTTCAAAGCTAGGGAAACTGCGATTAAGTCTCCTATTCTCAGTCTTATCAGAAAAAGTAACAAGCAAGGCGTCGCTTTGAAGTAATGTAGGTACCTTTCGAGAAGTGACAACGCAGGGTGTTATTTTTTCTGAAAGGCCCGAAGGGCGTGCTTTAAAAGCCCTATCTTTACGTTAAGGACCTTATCAATAGAATAACTATTAAGTTGCGTTCCTTGCCATAAATCTAGGCACTTTTATCCACACGCTGAGGAGGGAGGACTTTAGAGTATAAATATTACTTCAAATGATTCTGGGGTAATTGTGATTGACTGAGAATGGCGACAATCAGGATAAAGTCATCTTCTTTGGTGAAGTAGGCGGTATGCTTACCAATAGGGAAGTAAAAAGCATTTTGGTGCAGCTCATCACAGCCACTTCCTACCGCAGGGTTGTCTGCAAGCATTTGAAAAGCGATAAGGAGTTTGTCTCTGTAATTGTTCCATTGCTGCTCTGAAAAGTTCGAAACCCTGTAGTTTTTGATTTTTCGCAAATGGTCTTGTGCCATTGAACTTAGTTTAAAGGCACTTGGTTTATATTTGCTCTTTGACATACTTTTTCTGCATTTTTAAAGGCTACAAACTATTTAAGAAGGTTTTACCATCAATTAGCTTGTCTTCTTCTAGATCTTTTTGTGCGGATGCAAAGCAATATTTAATGTAATCAGCTTTCATCGCCTCAAGCTCTTCATAATCCTTAATGGACATCACAACCACAGCATCTTTGTTGTTTTTGCTTATTTTTACGGGCTCTCGTTGAGCGCTTAGAAGCAATTCACCAAAATTACGTTTAGCGTCATTTGCGGTTAAAGTATTCATCTCTAGTCTCCAAACCTCGGTTATCAGTATGATATAAGTCTTCATAAAAAATGTTCAATTTAATTAAATCGTGCGATTTGTGCGAAATCAAATTTAGATAATTTATCTCCAGCTTTATCTTGAACTTTTACCTTATGAAGCCGCTAGTTTGGCTTTCATGTATCATATCTTTTATCCTTTACTCTCTAAATTTTCTAACAAAAGCCAGCCAATTCAAAAGAGGTGTATATGGAGATCAACTTTAATCAATTAGCCGTGACTGACTATGGCAGTGTGTTGGGGCGTGAGCATTTTATGGATTATAAAATTAAACCCCTTTGGCCAAATATGCCGGCGATTTATGGGCCTGCTTATACGGTGCAGCTAGCTTCTGGCGATAATTTGATGCTACATGCTGCGATATATGACGCGCCGAAGGGAAGCATTATAGTGGTGGATGGGGTTGATGATCTTGCTGCAGTGGCGGGTGGTAATGTGTGCGCGGTTGCCAAAGAGCGTGGCATTAAAGGCTTTATTATTGACGGCGTTATTCGTGATTTGGGTGAGATTATCCAACTGCAATTTCCTGTTTATGCCAAAGGTGTTTTCCCTGTGCCGGGCGCTAAATCTGTCTATTTTGAGCCTGCTCAGCCGATTGTTTGTGGTGGTGTGAAGGTGAAAACGGGGGACATGATAGTCGCGGATATGGAAGGCATTGCTGTTTTACCTCAAGATAATTTAAACGCCATCTATGAGAAGGCGTTTGCAAAAGCAGATAAAGAAGCGCAAATGGGCTTGGCTAAATGGCGTGACAATCATCAAGCGAAAATAGAGCAAGCCTTGTTAAAGGCGAAATAGACACTTAAAAATGAATGCTTTTGTTTTCACATTAGCATTCTTCTTTGCTTTTAATTGTCATCTAGCCTTCTTTCATCTAACTTTCATTTAACTTTATTCCATCTAACTCTCATTTAACTTTATTCCATCTAACTCTCATTTAACTTTCTTTTATCTACTTTAGCTCTCTTTCGCCTCTTTTATTCGCAAGTTACTGATAAATAATGTTGTTTAAAGTAAAGTACAGCAACAATCAATATATGGACTTATGACATGAATAAACTTGTTCCTATTTCTGCCTCTGTGGTTATCCTTGGTGCCTTGATTACGCCTAAAATTGTGGGTACTCAGGTTGAGGCTAAGTTAAACGAATCGATCGCTGCGCTTAATGCCATGCCAGGTTACAAGGTTGAAGTGATTGAACAAGACCTTGGTTGGTTTTCTTCAAGTTCGAAACTGGCGTTCTCTTTTGATACGGCTATGGGTGCTGCTGGGCTTGCTGGTGAAGTGATTGAGACGAAAGCGAATTTTGATGCTGTTTATGGCCCTGTTTTAATGGGTGAGAGCACATCTCTTGGTTTAGTCGGTTGGCAACTAAGTGTGCTTGCAGATGAGTTGAGAGAGGCTTTGGTATGGCCAAAAGATGTGGCGTTTTATCACGTTACGGGCACCAGTGATTTCTTTTTGAATGGACATTATCAAGATGCAATCACACAATTTAGCTCACCTAAAGTATCAAATACTCAGTTTGAGTTTTCAGGTTATCAAGGTGTGGGCTCTTATACTGGCGAATTATTTAGCTATCAGGGTAGTGCTGACAGCTTTACCGCAGAAAATACAGAGGGCGTGTTTAAGTCAAATAATCTGTTATTAAAGATGGATATTAAAGGCACGATTGAGCAGGTTTTCAGTAGCGGATTTTATGATTCAGACTCAAAATTTTCGTTAGCTGATATTAGCTATCAATCGCACTTTACCGATGAAGTTCTGGATATTAAAAATACCTATATCACCGCTTCATCTGACATTGATGATGGATCTCAAAATATCGCGTTTGATGTGGTTTACGGGGTTGATTCTGTTTCTATGAATGAATTTGAAGGCTCTGACTTTGCTCTGGGGATTCAATTAAATCATTTAAGTAAGGTCTTTTTTGATCAGTACAAAGCACTATTAGAAAACTCTTCAACCTTTGATGAAAATGCATCTTTGGAAGATAGGATGGCGAGCTTAAGCGAGTTTCTTTTACCTTTAGTCTCTGCGAATCCAGAATTTAATATTACCCAGTTGGGCGGGACTATTCCTGAAGGCTCGTTTGAGTCTCATTTAAACACCAGTCTGGTTGGTGTTACAAGCTTGCCACAGCCTATAGATGATGTGGCTTTTTGGCTATCGCATTTGTTAATGGATGGTCAAATTAGGGGCGATAAAGAGGTTGTAGAGCTAGCCGCTAAAATGTTTATGGTGATGCAATTACAAACCAATCCTCAAACACAGGGCATGGGTAAGGCGCAATTGGAACAAATTGCGGCATCACAAGTGCCTCTGCTATTACAAACCTTTGTACAGCAGGGGTTGATTGTCGGTGATGACACAGGCTATCAAACAGCGTTAAGTTTTAAAGACAAGGTTTTTAAAGTGAACGATACACAAGTGCCATTACCTTTCTAACAAGGGCAAGGGTTAGAACAGGCTATTTGTATAGTGCTGTGCTAAATACAAAGCCCAAGATAGGCATATCTTGGGCTTTGTAGGTTTTAGCTTAGATTAAAAGGCGCTAACTAATCGGTTAATAAAGACCTTTATTGGCGAATTAAAGGCATATTAAGTTTAGTGTCCATCCCTTCTGTGCTTTGAGATGAAGGCAATCACTTTCTCTTTTTGTTCTTCATCTAAGCTTGCGTGAAAGGCAATAAAACTTGGCATAATACGCTTGATGTTTTGATGAAGAAGCGTGATGTTTTGACCTGTTAATTCTTCAAGCTCTGTTTGCTCTATGCTATTCAAACTCATTAAATTAATAAAATCTTTATGCATCACATCCTTACTGCCTTGTAAATCAATGCTGGCTTTAAGGGCTGTTTCTTTTAAGGTGTTTAACAGGGCTTCTTGTGATTCATTAAGGTCTAATTTACTGCTGATGCGGGCGGCAAATTTGTCTGCTCTTTCTTCTGGTGTGCGGTCACAACCACTTAGGCCAACTAACATAGACATGGCAAGTGTGATTAACATCAGCTTTTTAATTGCTTTAACGGTGAAATGCTTCATCCTCGACTCCTAAGTCATCATTGAATATGTCTCAATGATACTGGGTGAGGTGTTAAAGACTTTTCAGGCGGGTTTCCACTTGTATCAATCTGTAACAAAACCCATTGAGGTCATATCGTATCTTGAGCGATTCCGATAGGCTCATAAATATAAAAGTGTGAAGGTAATTGGATGTGAAAATATTATTAATTGATGACGATGAATCCTTGGCCGATTTACTTAAACAATATCTTGCTCGATATGATATGCAGTTGGTTAGCGCTAATTGTCCGTCTTTGGGATATCAGTTATTAGAAAAAGAACAGCCTCAAGCCATTATTTTAGATGTCATGTTGCCAGAAGAAGATGGCTTTGAGGTGTGTAAACATGTCCGTAGGAAGAGTGATATTCCTATTATTATGTTGACTGCCCGTGGTGATGTGATGGACAGGGTGATCGGGCTTGAGATTGGCGCAGATGATTATTTAGGTAAGCCATTTGAGCCAAGGGAGCTGGTTGCTAGGTTGCAAACCATATTAAGGCGCCTTGAAAAGCAAAGCCAAAAAGAAAATCAAACAGACGCATCATCTGCAGAGCATATCCTTACCTTTAAAGGAATGGGGATAAATACTGAAAGACAGCAAGTTAAATTATTTGATCAAAGATTAGATCTCACCACCACTGAGTATCGATTGTTATTACTCATGGCAAAATCACCTCAAACAGTATTTTCTCGGGATGATATTTTAAATCATTTAAAAGGGGTTGAAATTGAGCTCTTCTCGCGCTCGGTCGATATTGCGATTAGTCGCTTAAGGCAAAAGTTTAAAGCGGCAACACCAGATGATCATCATGTCAGCGTGGACTTTATTAAAACCGTTTGGGGTGCAGGCTATTGCTTTGTGGGTGAGCATATATGAAATGGTTAGCCCGTTTAAATAGCATGCCTTTAATGTTACGACTATTAGGCATTTTTCTTAGTACGTGTCTTATTTTGGTGATGATTTTAGTGTCTGGTATACATTGTATTGCCGACAATAATCGCGATAACTTGGATGGTTTTGAAAACCTCTTTGCTGATTATGGCAAGGTGTTATCAAGCCGTATTGGTAGTCCACCAGATTATGAGAAAGCGCAAGCACTGGCCAACGAATTTATGTTAAATATTAGTGTGGATGGCCCAACAGAAAATTGGCACAGCCAACCATATAGTCGAAAGCATGATATGGATAGGTTGATTGCGCTGGAATATGACGAAAGCAGTATTCAAAATGCCAGTTTTGCTAAGACAAGGGGTAATTATTACGTTCGAGTTCTAGTCGAAGAAAAGCAAGAAAAGTACGTATTTTATATCAGTAAACGGCGTGACTTTATTGACTTTAAAATACCCGCTAGCGCCTTATTTATTTTCTTACTCATGCCTTTGGTTCTTTATATTAGCTATCGAATCACGAAAAGAATGTTTGCGCCGATTAAAACATTACAGGCGGCGAGCCTTGAGTATGCAAAAGGTAATTTATCCCATCAGGTAGAGATTAAACGTGACGATGAGCTTGGTTCTTTAACGCGTGTGATGAATGATATGGCGAGGCAAATTGATAAAATGCTGCAAGCCAAAAGGCAAATGTTATTGGCTATCAGTCATGAGTTAAGGACACCGTTAACACGGCTTAAATTGGCCACCGAATTACTTGATACAACCTCTGAGCAATCTTCATTACGTCGAGATATCCTTGAAATGGAAAATCTGATTAATGAGATTTTAGAGTCTGAAAGGCTGAATTCGAATCATAAGGTATTGAACTTCGAAAGCTTAGATTTAGGCGATTTAATACAAGGGGTCGTGAATGAGCTTAATCCTAACTTTGATCAGCGTGTTTATTTTGACCTAAGTCCTTTAAAACCTATGTTACTTGATCTGGCGAGAATGCGCCTTCTAATGAGGAACTTGATTGTGAATGCGTTGCAGCATTCTAAAACACCCGTAGAGGTTAGGTTGGCGCAACAAGATGATGAGGTATTGATTGAAGTCCTCGATAAAGGAGAGGGGATTTTGCAAGAGCACATTCCGCACCTTACTCAAGCCTTTTATCGTATCGATGATGCAAGACAGCGTAAAACCGGTGGTTTTGGTTTAGGTCTTTATTTGTGTCAGCTGATTGTTGATGCCCATATGGGAGAGCTTAATATTGAGAGTGAAGTCAGCCGAGGGACGAAAGTCAGCATTGTTTAAAGCACTATCGTTAAATGCTTAATAGCTAAATACTTGAGAGTCAAAGCTGAATTGGGTGAGCTTGTGTGTCATTAACGTTAACGCGTTAATTAATGAGCACACAATTTCGCCCATTATTTTTAGCCTGGTATAAGGCTTGGTCGGCGAGGTTAATAAGCTGATTCGCATCTTCTAATGCGTCAATGTTAACGTTAGCCGCCCCGACGCTCACAGTTACCACATCAGCACAATCTGAGTTTATATGGGGTATTAAAGCCTTGCTAGTTTCATTGCAAATCAACTGGGCCAGAGATTCTGCATAATGAGCGGATTTATCTAAGATAATGATGGCAAACTCTTCACCACCATAGCGACAAACATGATCGGATGTTTTGTCGCTTAACCTTTTTAAAATTTTGGCGAAAAACTTAAGACAATCATCCCCTTGTTGGTGGCCATAATAGTCGTTATAAGGTTTGAAATGATCCAGATCGCACATTAATAAACTAATATGCTGAATCTCACTTTTTTCTTTGATTGTTTGCGTCAGTAATTTATCGAAATAACGGCGATTATAGAGGTCTGTTAGGCTGTCTCTATCCGCCATATTATTCACTTTTATCACGTATTGTTGTAACACCTTTAGGGATTGCAGCATCTTTTTAACTTCTTTGTCGTCACTGGTCGGTAAAGGAATTCGGGTTTCCCCTTGTGCTAATAGCTGCATAGATTGACTGGTTTCAATAAAGGGACGGATAATTCTTTGACTCACAAACAGCCAAATAATTAAAAAGACGCAAATAATACAAATAATGGTTAAGGCGATGAGTAGCTTGTTGGCAAAAGCCACATCTTGAGTTAATTGGTGAGAACTTTGAATAATCGCGTTTTTTAAAAAAATTGCGTTTTGGTTACTGGAAGTGTTGAGGTCATCAATTGTGCTGATGTGTTCTTCTATATGTGTATTGAGAATTCTTTTTAATCTGATTTTTTGTTTGCCTTGTTGAAAAATAGATATTGAGCTGGCCACATAAGGTCTTATGTGATTAATCCAATTTAAGGTGTGCTCTTGGATATATTGATTTGTTTCTAGGTTAAGTTGTTCGATCTCTCTCAATTTTTTGAGCGATTTACGTGCTAGCAATGAGAGTTCTTGGTTGCTTTTCGTATTGAGTGCTTCTAGTAAGAAAGCATTGATCTGGTTAATTCTGCGTTCTAAGTCCGTTAAACGGTTTAACTCTTCTGATACAAGCTGATTACTTTCTACATGTTGAATAATACGTATCTTATCGATTTCAGCACTATACCTATCAAGTAAGTTTTGCTGCTCCTTAAAAATATCATCATGGATAATATCACTTTGTCTGGTGTGCTTATTAAGCAAGCTAGTGATGGTGGTAAAGGTTGGCAGGCTTGCAAGTAGCAGGTCTATTGCATCAGGTTGATCAGCATACAGTTTCATTAAACTTGGGTTTAGGGACTTTATGGTATTTAAATCCTTTTTAATGTGGTGCCATTGAGTATTAATTTCATCGATTGAAATTAACGCCAAACTAAGGTCATTGGTACCCCTGATGCGTTCAAGGTCTATTCGGATCACTTGCAGATCTTCAATGACATGAGCCGCTATGATGAGGGGTTCACCTTGAGTTTTAGATAAAAAAGCGAGTTTAGATTGATAAAGCTGAAATAAATAAATAGCGGTACCCGATGAAACTAAAGTGAAACTCGCAATAGTGCAGAAGGCTATAATCAACTTTGCTCTTAAGGTTAATCGTTTGAGCCTATTCATGGGCTTCCTTCGTTTTGTTAAAGGCAGCAGCCTCGCCATGATAGTTTTGCAGTTCAAATATTTTTTGTTGAAGCTGATCAAGCGCATCTTCGGGTGACGCTTGTCGTGACCTGATAAGGTAGCTTGTGCGCATTAATTCAGGATAGATCTTTCCCATTGCCGTACTGGTAAAATGCCCCAGTTTTAAGACTTGGTCACCCCATGCCAAATTATCAAGATGATTTTGCTGAAAAGAGCCACTCACAGCAAAGGCGCTTTTCGTATTAAATTCATCTAGCAAGGCAACATCAGCCCGACTCGGGTTGCCGCCACCTTTTGCGTAGGCCCTTTGCCCTTCAAAGGAGGTAATGTATTTAAGTAGCCAATAGGCTGCTTCTGGGTTTTTACTATCATAAGCGACGGCTAGGGCGTAGGCGCCGGTATAAGGTTTGCCTAAAGGGGTGGTGCTAATGCCCAGTTTGGCGCCTGGAAAATTCTTTTCAACTTGAGCTGAGACAGCCCAAAGGTTGTTATAAGCAAACGGATACATCGCCGCTTGGCTATTAGCGATAGCATTTGCCGATTCTAAAAAGGCATGATGCTTAGTGGCTGGAACAGCAAACTCTAATAGCTGTAAATAACTTCTCGCCACGTAAAGGGCTTCTTTCGAATTTGCTTCCACATTAAAAAGGGCTATGTCCCCAGTCTCATTATAAATGGGCCTTAGCCAGGCTCCGCCAACACCCCAAAGCAATGAAGAAAACTCATCATTAATATGAGGTCGATTGCCTGACATTAGGGTTAACCCATAAAAGTCCCTTGTTAAGCGTTTACCCGCAAGAAATTCACCTTTTTTTCGTGTGAAGAAGCGAGAAACATCAATCAGACTTTTGATACTGTTGGGCGGGGCTAAGCTATAACCATATTGGTTTTGAAAGGCGATTTTCTCTTCTGAATGCTCAAATAGGTCCAAACGGTAATGGTTACCCATAGTGTAATTATTGTAGGGAATAGAGTGATATTGTCCTTGATAGGAGAGAATATGTAATAAGTTCTTATAAAAAGGAGCGAGATGCATTTTCATCCCTTGCTCCCCTTGGTAATCATATTGCTTTGCTAGGCTATTTAATGGCAGGGTAAAGCCATTACTGGCCCATTCTTTAGACCAACCAGCCTCCATTGATAACAGGTCGAATTTCCCTTCACCATTGATCAGGGCTTTATTTTGTTTGTCATACATATCATCAAGTGGCATTGGCATTAGGTTGACCTTAACGCCGGTATGTTCACTAAAACGAGGTAATAGACTTGTTCTTAAATGCTCAGATAGAAAACCTTGTTCTGCCACAATACTGATAGGTTTTTTATTGTCGAGGGCAGGGATCTGACTAAGTTGGAAGGTGTTGAGCTTTGAGCTGTTTGTTAAGTTTTGTGCCATAAGCAGGTTTGGTACTAGCAAACTCATTGACAATGTTAACTGAAAAAAATGTCTAAATAACATAATACAGCCTTGTTTTACTTTATAAATTGTCAACATAGGGGATTTACCTTAACCAAACTAACAAGGTTAAATTTAAGTTTAATGAAGTGACTAAAGTTTAGCTTAAGAATGTAAAAATTTACTAGTGCTAGAGTGAAGAATGTAAATTTATGTGGCTTTTGTGAGCGATATTCTATTTTTATTGAGCCTTTACATAAAGCTTAATGAAGAAAAGTCGAGTGTGTCTGGCATAGACGCTGATATTTGTTAATAAGTGGCGAGATACTAATAAGTCTCAGTTAGGGTTAGTGTATGAAAAATAAGATAAATTCAAGGTTTAAATGCATTGTTAAAAATATTTAATTTTTGCTTCAAGGGATAAAAGTCTTTAGCTTTTTCAGGGTTTACAATGATAAACTTTACACAAATCTGAACTATTCTATAGAAATCAGATGCTGGTGCTTATACTAATAATGTCTATAACGCATAACATGACGTCGATTATAATTAGTTAACCTTGTTTAAACTCTGTTCTAAGGTGTGACATTATTTTATGAAGGGAATAAAGGTTGCTGTTGAGCAATTACAACCAGGCATATATGTGCAATTACCCTTAAAGTGGTATCAACATCCTTTTGTGCTCAATCGCTTTAAAATTAAGACACTGGATCAAATAAAAGTCATTAAAAGTCTCGGCGTTAGGCATGTTATTGCTGTTCCTGGCAAGAGTGATGCTCGACCTATTCCTTTATCCGAATTAGCTGCTCAAGATCAGGATGATGAAGTTGAAGAGCTAAAAGATGAAATGGCTTTGATCAAAGAAGCACGCATGCAAAAACTTAAGTCCTTTAAAACGGATTTAGGTCGTACCGAAAAGTGCTTTCAAAACTCCATGACCCATGTTCGAAATATTATGAAGGACATGCGTAATAAGCCGATTCAGGCAATTGACCAAGCGAATGCACTGATTGATGAGATTACCGATCAATTGCTTAATAAGGGCGATGCGGTTCTGCATTTGATGAATGAAAGTAAAGAGGACGAAAGTCTTTACTATCATGCGTTAAATGTTGCAATTCTGGCGATGTTATTAGGCAAAAAGAAAGGGCTTAAAAAAGATGAGCTCACAATTCTTGGCTTAGCGGGTTTATTTCATGATGTGGGGAAAATTAAAATTCCTTCTCAGATTGTTAGAAAAACCGAGGCTTTAAATGCAGCAGAGCAAAACTTTCTAAAGCTACACCCAAAATACAGTGTTGAATTACTGGCTTCCTCTACTGATTTTAATGATAGAGCGCTCAAGCTGATAGAAGAGCACCATGAATTCGTTGATGGCAGTGGCCATCCTTTAGGCTTAAAAGGAAAGGATCTCGATCCTTTGTCTCACATACTTTCTGTGGTGAATAACTATGATAGTTTATGTCACCCGATGAATATTAAACAGGCTAAAACCCCTTACGCGGCACTTGCTCATCAGTTTAAAACGGATAAGGCGAAGTATGATGATAGCTCAATGGGATTGCTGGTTAAGTTATTGGGTATTTATCCGCCAGGTACTGTCGTACAGCTTGATACTGGGCAGTTTGCCTTGGTTATCTCAGTAAATATCAATAAATTATTAGCCCCGAATGTGTTGATTTATGACTCAAGTATCCCTAAGGAGCAGGCTGTTATCTTGGATCTAAATGAAAATCCTGAGCTTAAAATAGTTAAGGCGCTTCATCCTGCTCAATTAACGGAAGAAATGTTTAAGTATTTAAATCCTAGAGCAAGAGTTAGCTACTATTTTGATCACTCAGAAAAACACTAAATTTAAAGACATTTGAGAATCACCTCTTTGATCTGAGCGTGAGACAATTCAACAGGATTATTTCGATTGCTAGATGCTTTAACTAGGGCATCTAGTTCATCCGCCCTTAAACCATATTGGTAGAACTTAGGGATGTTAAGCGCTTTTTGCCAAGCAAAGAGGGTATCAACCAGTATTTGACAATAATCTAATTCTGAAAGGGTGTTGACTGATAGGGCTCTTTCTTGCGCACAAAGACGACCAATTTTTGCCATCTTATAAATGGCATTCGTCCTTTTTTGTGACAAGTCTTCAGGGTTGTGTTTTGAATCATCTTCTTTACTTAAAGCATTGAGTGTTGCTTGGTTGGCTTCAGCAATAAGGCCAGCACAGGCAACCCCATGGGGAATCTCATAAAAGCCGCCCATAGGGCCTGCAATTCCATGCACTATACCAAGGCCTGCATTGGCCAAACAGCTACCAGATAGCATGGCTGCTATGGCAAGCTCACCCCTTACATCAGGGTCATCAGCTTTATTCGTGCAGGCTGGGATGAGGTTTTTAATAATTAGCTCAAGCCCTTTTTCAGCGAGTGTATCTGTAATAAGGCTGCTTTTAGTAGAAAGGTAAGACTCAAGTAATTGGGTAAAGGCATCTAATCCACAGCATGCTGTTTGAAGAGGCGGACAGGACATAGTTAGGCGTGAATCAAGCCAAATCTCTGTTGGGATTAACTTGTCATGTCGAATCGATTTTTTAAAGCCTTTGTCTCCCACCTGGCTAAACACGGCATTAGACGTCATTTCACTGCCTGTACCTGATGTTGTTGGAATCGCAATGAAAGGAAGAATCTGATCTGGCAGAGGTAAACCCTTACCAACCCCTTCTAAATAATCCAATAAACTGTGTTCTGTCATGAGCATGGCAGCTAGGGCTTTTCCCGCATCGAGTACTGAACCGCCACCTATCGCAATGACTTTAGTAATGTGAGTTTGATGTTGGGTATTTTGGAAGCGGCGAGTGATGGCATCGATATCACAAGGGCTAGGCTCTGCGCCAATTTGAACAATATGATCCGCTTGTATTTCAATGCCAGAGAGTTTGATGAAAAGTTTAAAATAAGAGGAGTAGTAGCCACTTTTACCACCTGTTACCCATAACACAGTGTCTAGGTCGCTTAACTCTGCTTTTAAGTTTTGAGTAATGCCCTCGCCATAGTGAATTTTTGGCCACTGAGCAAATTCAAAACGCTTTAATAAAGCTGTCATATCCCACCTTAAATTTTCGTTGTTGTTTGTTTTGTTTTCGATTTACAACATTTGAGTGGATTCTATCTGAATTTTATTGTTTAAACCAACTTACCCATGAATCACTCTGCCTTGTTTAACTGGGATTTAAAGATGTCATACAAATGTCTAAAAAAGTGACTGCTTTTAGGGGAATGCTAGTAAAAGTGTCTGACAATTTGGCGTTTAATAAGGTTTATTGTCTCTAATGGGCAATTATTGAACTATAATTGTCGACAATTATGCGTTAGTAGGATTGACTTATTCTCAATATTCTTTAGTATGCTCATAAATCAAACAAATTGTAGACAATATTATGCCTCTTGATAATCCAACAAAAACCTTAGCAGTGACCACTGCAGACAAAGTCTTTGAACAGATTCAGCATGCTATTGTTGAGGGCGACATTTTAGCTGGTAGTAAAATCAGTGAGCCTGAGTTAGCTAAACAATATCAAGTAAGTCGCTCTACTTTGCGTGAAGCCTTGAATCGCCTAGAAAAATGCCACCTTATTGAGCGTAAGCCAAATGTAGGCTCTCGTGTTGTAGAATGTAGTATTAAAGGTTTGTTAGAGCTTTATATTACTCGTGAGGCTTTAGAAGGTATGGCCTGTCGTCAAGCGGCTGAAAATATGACGGGTGAAGAGATTGTCGACATGAAGGCCATGTTGTCACAACATTCAACGGCACAAGATTTACAAGATGGTGTGGCTTACTACCAAGAAAAGGGTGATTTAGATTTTCACTATAAAGTGATTCTAGGTAGCCACAATGCTCAACTTATTAATCTTATCTGCGGACAGTTGTATCACCTTGTCCGTATGTACCGTTGTCAGTTTGGTATGAATAGCCCAAGGGCGAGTCGTGCTTTCTCTGAACACGCCAGAATTATCGAAGCCATAAGTGATAGAGACGGCGAGCTTGCTGAGCTTCTTATGCGTCGTCACATTGCGGCTTCTCGCAAAAATATCGAAAACAAAATCGCTGAGCAAAATAAGCTCAACCAATAATCAATAGGTAAGGGGACACATATCATGTCACAAGATTCGTCACAAACAAGGTTATCACCTGGTGCTAAGTTTCGATTAGCCCTTAAAAATAACGCGCCATTACAGATTGTCGGCACTATCAATGCGTACTGCGCCATGATGGCAGAACAGTTAGGCCATCAAGCAATTTACTTGTCTGGTGGTGGTGTGGCGAATGCCTCTTATGGTTTGCCTGATTTGGGCATGACATCACTTAACGATGTGATCGTTGATGTTCAGCGTATTACGTCTGCTTCAAGTCTACCTTTATTAGTGGATATTGATACAGGTTGGGGTGGAGCCTTCAACATCGCTAAAACCATTCGTGATATGGAAAAAGCAGGCGCTGCTGCGGTTCATATTGAAGATCAGGTGGCGCAAAAACGTTGTGGCCACAGACCGAATAAAGAAATTGTTTCTGTTGAAGAAATGACTGACAGAATCAAAGCGGCTGTTGACGCACGTATTGATCCTGATTTCTTTATTATGGCGCGTACTGACTCTTTCGCTCAAGAAGGATTGGAAGCGGCAATTGCTAGAGCAAAAGCTTACGTTGCTGCTGGCGCTGATGGCATTTTCGCTGAAGCGGTTAAAACAGAAGAGCATTACCGAGCATTCTCTGAAGCCTTGGACGTGCCGATTTTGGCTAACATTACTGAGTTTGGTCAGACTGAACTATGGAACAAGAAAGAACTCGGTGACTGGGGGGCTGCTATGGTGCTTTATCCTCTTTCTGCTTTTAGAGCCATGAATAAAGCGGCTGAAAATGTGTATCAAACCCTATTAGCTGACGGTGATCAAAAAGCGGCGATTGATAATATGCAAACCCGCATGGAGCTGTATGATTATCTTGGTTACCACGATTATGAGCAAAAGCTTGATCAGCTATTTTCTCAAGGTAAGAACAAATAACTTGATGGTTAAAAAATAACAAAAACGTAAATCAAATTATCAGCATTGCTTTTTGGTAAGTCTGTCTTTATCGAGATGACTTATAAAGGATTGTTTCAAAAGGCTTTGCTATAGGAAAAGGTGTAATTATGACAGCTAAAAAATTAACAGGTGCAGGACTTCGTGGACAAAGTGCGGGCGAAACAGCGCTTTGTACCGTTGGTAAATCGGGCAGTGGCTTAACTTATTGTGGTTATGATGTGTCAGATCTTGCGGATAACGCTAGCTTTGAAGAAGTCGCCTATTTGCTTTTTAACGGTGAATTACCTAATCAAGCTCAGCTTGATGCCTATAAAACTCAGTTAAGGGGAATGCGTAATTTACCCCAGGCGTTAAAAGAAGTCTTACAACGTATTCCTGCTGATGCGCATCCAATGGATGTGATGCGTACCGGTGCTTCTTTCTTGGGTAACCTTGAGCCAGAAGTAGATTTTAATGACCAAGACAAAGCGGCCAATCGCCTTCTTGGCGCTTTCCCTGCGATCATGTGTTACTGGTACCGTTTCTCTCATGAGGGTGTCGAGATTGACTGTAATACAGATGAAGATTCTATTGGTGGTCATTTACTGAAACTCATGAGCGGCAAAACCCCTTCTGATCAGCATCGCCGTGTAATGGATGTGTCTTTAATTCTTTATGCTGAGCATGAGTTTAATGCGTCTACTTTCACCGCTCGTGTTTGTGCCTCTACCTTGTCAGATATGTACTCTTGTGTCACAGGTGCGATTGGTTCATTGCGTGGTCCTTTGCATGGTGGTGCCAATGAAGCGGCGATGGACATGATTGAGAAGTTCAGTTCGCCAGAAGATGCCAAAGTACAAATGGCAGGCATGCTTGAGCGTAAAGAGAAAATCATGGGCTTTGGTCATGCTATCTATAGCACCTCAGATCCACGTAATGTCATCATCAAAAAATGGTCTGAGAAATTGGCTCATGAGAATGGTGATACTTCTTTATATGACATTTCAGTGGCTTGTGAAGAGTTTATGTGGGATACCAAAAAGCTATTTTGTAATGCTGATTTCTTCCATGCATCGGCTTATCACTTTATGGGCATTCCGACAAAACTCTTTACGCCAATCTTTGTGTGTTCACGTCTAACTGGCTGGGCTGCCCATGTAATGGAGCAAAGAGCGAATAACCGTATTATTCGCCCAAGTGCTGACTATACAGGCTCTGAACCTCGTACTGTTAAGCCGATTAGCGAACGCTAAAAAGCCGGATGAGGTTGAGTCAAAAGACTTGGCCTCATCATAATTATCAATTCAATGAATACGCTATAAAACATGTCTAAAAAGCGCTTAGTAAAGCTTTTTTTAGAGTGTTTTGTTGCCTGAAATAACGCTTAAACCTTTATTTAGACAGGCTTGTTTATTCACTGCTTGTCTCTTGATACTGCTGGATAGCTATTATGAATACTTTATATCGCAAACCTTTGGCGAACACTGGCCTAGATTTTTACGACACTCGCGCTGCGGTGGAAGCCATTAAACCAGGCTCATATGCCTCCTTACCTTACACCTCAAAAGTATTAGCGGAAAACTTGGTTCGCCGTTGTGCGCCAGAAGAGCTAACAGCGGCTTTAACGCAAATTATCGAACGTAAGCGAGATTTAGATTTTCCTTGGTTCCCAGCACGTGTTGTTTGTCACGATATTCTTGGACAAACTGCATTAGTTGATTTAGCGGGCCTTCGTGATGCCATTGCTGACCAAGGTGGTGACCCTGCGAAAGTAAACCCAGTGGTACCAACTCAGTTAATCGTTGACCACTCTTTGGCTGTAGAAGCACCGGGCTTTGATAAAGATGCGTTTGAGAAGAATAGAGCGATTGAAGACAGACGTAATGAAGACAGATTCCACTTTATAGAATGGACAAAAACAGCCTTTGAAAATGTCGATGTGATTCCTGCGGGTAATGGCATCATGCACCAGATCAACTTAGAAAAAATGTCGCCAGTGATTCAAGCAAGAGAAGGGGTTGCCTTCCCGGATACCTGTGTGGGGACAGACAGTCACACCCCCCATGTTGACGCATTGGGTGTGATTGCAATCGGTGTGGGCGGCTTAGAAGCCGAAACCGTGATGTTAGGTCGTCCTTCTATGATGCGTCTACCTAATATCATTGGGGTGAAGTTAACCGGTAAGCGCCAGCCTGGTATTACGGCAACCGACATTGTTTTGGCCATTACTGAGTTTTTGAGAAACCAGAAAGTAGTGTCTTCTTACTTAGAGTTCTTTGGTGACGGTGCCAGCAAGCTGACCATAGGTGACCGTGCCACTATTTCTAATATGACACCTGAGTTTGGTGCGTCTGCCGGTATGTTCTATATCGATGAGCAAACGATAGATTACCTTAAACTAACAGGCCGTGAACCAGAGCAAGTAGCACTAGTAGAAGCCTATGCAAAACAAACAGGCCTTTGGGCAGATGATCTTGTTGACGCTCAATATGAAAGAGTACTTGAATTTGATCTATCTAGTGTGTGCCGCAATATGGCGGGCCCTTCTAACCCTCACCGTCGTTTACCCACCACAGAACTAGAATCACGTGGCATTGCAGTAGGGCTTGATGCTGCTAAAGCACAAGAAGCGGATGGGCAGATGCCTGATGGGGCTGTGATTATCGCGGCAATTACCTCTTGTACTAACACTTCAAATCCTAGAAACGTTGTTGCTGCGGCGCTTGTGGCTAAAAAAGCCAATGAGCTGGGTTTAGTGCGTAAGCCTTGGGTGAAAACCTCGTTTGCACCCGGCTCTAAAGTTGCCAAACTCTATTTAGAAGAAGCAGGCTTATTGCCTGAACTTGAAAAATTAGGTTTTGGTATCGTGGCGTATGCCTGTACGACTTGTAATGGTATGAGTGGTGCACTTGATCCTAAAATACAGAAAGAAGTGATCGACAGAGATTTATACGCAACAGCTGTGTTATCAGGTAATCGTAACTTTGATGGCCGTATTCACCCTTATGCTAAGCAAGCTTTCCTTGCTTCTCCGCCTTTGGTTGTGGCTTATGCTATTGCAGGAACAATGCGTTTTGATATTGAAAAAGACATTCTAGGACAGGATCAAGATGGCAATGATATTAGCCTGAAAGATATTTGGCCAAGTGATGAAGAGATAGATGCAATCGTTGCTAAAGCGGTTAAACCTGAGCAATTCAAGCAAATTTATATTCCTATGTTTGATCTTGGCACCATTAAAAAAGCGCCAAGCCCTCTTTATGACTGGCGAGCACAAAGTACTTATATTCGCCGTCCTCCTTATTGGGAAGGGGCGCTTGCCGGTGAGCGTACCATGAAAGGTATGCGTCCGCTGGCAGTATTGGGTGACAATATCACCACTGACCATTTATCCCCTTCTAATGCCATTATGCTTAACAGTGCTGCGGGTGCTTATTTAGATAAAATGGGTCTGCCAGAAGAAGACTTTAACTCTTATGCGACACACCGTGGTGATCACTTAACGGCGCAAAGAGCGACTTTTGCTAATCCTAAACTGCTTAATGAAATGTGCCGTGATGAGCTGGGCGACATCAAACAAGGATCACTCGCACGTATTGAGCCAGAAGGCCAAGAAAGTCGCATGTGGGAAGCGATTGAAACCTATATGGATCGCAAACAACCTTTGATTATTGTTGCTGGCGCAGATTACGGGCAAGGTTCATCTCGCGACTGGGCGGCCAAAGGTGTGCGTCTGGCTGGTGTTGAAGTGATTGTGGCGGAAGGCTTTGAGCGTATTCATAGAACAAACCTAGTTGGTATGGGTGTATTACCGCTTGAGTTTAAAGCAGGTGAGAATCGTCATACTTATCAAATTGATGGCACAGAAACCTATGATGTTATTGGTGA
Source organism: Marinomonas sp. MED121 (assembly GCF_000153025.1). Taxonomy (GTDB): domain Bacteria; phylum Pseudomonadota; class Gammaproteobacteria; order Pseudomonadales; family Marinomonadaceae; genus Marinomonas. Next base: position 534,630 of record NZ_CH672432.1, on the reverse strand, counting down.
TAGAACGCCAGGTGCGACATTAACCCTGATTATTGAACGTAAAAATGGCGAACGTGTTGAAGTGCCTGTGACTTGTCGTCTTGATACTGCAGAAGAAGTGTCTGTATATGAAGCTGGTGGTGTATTACAGCGCTTTGCTCAAGACTTTTTAGCCAATAACGCTTAATTGCACTTTTGTTTAAGTTTAAGTTTAAGTTTAAGTTTATGAGTGGGCTCGCAGCTTTTCTGCCTATTTTCTTGCGGGTCCCACTCGCCCTTTTTATTGCTTTGATTAAAGCATGCCTAATAGAGGTAACTTGGTATGGCACATTTACCACAAGTTAAAATTCCTGCGACTTATATGCGCGGTGGCACCAGTAAAGGTGTATTTTTTAGTCTACAAGATTTACCCGAAGCGGCGCGAGTCCCTGGAAAGGTAAGAGATGATTTATTGCTTCGTGTGATAGGTAGCCCTGATCCTTATGGTAAGCAAACAGATGGTATGGGTGGTGCAACCTCAAGTACCAGTAAGACCGTCATCATTTCTAAATCTGACAAAGCTGATCATGATGTGAACTATTTATTTGGTCAGGTAGCGATTGATAAAGCCTTTGTTGATTGGAGTGGTAACTGTGGCAATTTAACCGCTGCTGTTGGGGCTTTTGCCATTTCTAGTGGCTTGGTTGATGCGGATAAATTACCTGAAAATGGCTTAGCGACCATTAATATCTGGCAAGCGAATATCGAAAAAACCATTATTGCACATGTTCCTATGACTAATGGCGAAGTGCAAGAAACCGGTGATTTTGAACTTGATGGCGTGACTTTTCCTGCGGCTGAAGTCGAAGTGGAATTTGTAGACCCTGCCGACGGTGAGGGCGCCATGTTCCCAACTGGCAACTTGGTAGATCAGCTTGATGTGGCCGAGTATGGTTCTTTTCAGGCAACTTTGATCAATGCGGGTATTCCGACCATTTTCTTAAACGCAGATGAGCTTGGTTATACAGGCACTGAGCTTCAAGATGCAATCAATGGTGATGCAAAAGCATTAGCTAAGTTTGAATCTATCCGTGCTCATGGGGCGCTAAAAATGGGATTGATTCAATCCCTTGATCAAGCAGAACAACGCCAACACACTCCTAAGGTTGCTTTTGTTGCACCGGCTAAAGATTATCAGGCTTCAAGCGGTTCACATGTGAGTGCAAATGATATTGATGTCTGTGTCAGGGCCTTATCTATGGGGAAATTACACCATGCCATGATGGGCACAGCGGCCGTTGCAATTGGAACCGCTGCTGCCATTCCAGGCACCTTAGTGAATCTGGCTGCTGGTGGCACTGAAAGGGAATCAGTGACCTTTGGGCATCCTTCAGGCACATTGCGTGTCGGAGCCAAAGCCAGTGAGACAGAGGGTGAGTGGTCGGTAGATCGTGCGATTATGAGTCGAAGTGCTAGAGTTTTAATGGAAGGTTGGGTGCGGGTGCCCCAGGATGCATTTTAGCTAAATGGCTTTCTACTAAACAAGCGCAAAGCGGCGCCTTATTTGACACCTTTTCCTCATATACCTTTAAGAGCAGACTGAGAAGAGGTGACTTAATCGCAATGCCCCAAGGAATTGGAAGAAGAGATACTACTAAAGGGCGACTTTTCGGGGCAAAAGAGCATCAATCTCTTTTGCACTCGCAGGTTTGCTAAATAGAAACCCCTGAATAATATTTACCCCAAATTGTTTTAACATGGCAAACTGAGCGTCATTTTCCACCCCTTCTAAAACGATTTCATACCCTAGTTTTTGGCCCATTTCTATCATGGCTTTAATCAGGCGAGTTGATTTCTCATCATTTACCATATCATCCACAAAATATTTATCGATTTTTAGCACATCAATAGAAAGGTGTTTTAAAGAAGCAAAAGAGGAATAGCCGGTACCAAAGTCATCTATGGCTATCATTACGCCTAACGCTTTTAGCTTTTTAAACATGGAGAGGTTAGCTTTATTTGTTTGTACTGCACTTTCTGTGACCTCTAACGTAAGCTTACTTACATCAATTCCCGTGGACTTTATGGTCTCAATGATAACTTGATCAAAATCGCTTTCTAAAAAGTGACTAGGAGAAATGTTAACTGCCATGCGTAAGTCTTGTACGCCAGATCGACGCCAATCGACCGCCTGCTGACAAGCCGTTTTAAGGACCCATTGGGTTAAGGGTCTGATCATGCCAATTCTTTCGGCAATAGGAATAAACTCTGTGGGAGGGACATGACCGAGTTGAGGGTGGAACCAGCGAGCAAGGGCTTCAACGCCGAGTATTTTACCCGTCTCAACCGAGGTTTGGGCTTGATATTCAAGGCTTAATGTTTCCGTTTCTATGGCCTCTCTTAATGCTTGCTCCACTTTGAAAGAGTATTCAGCTTGTTGGGTGTATTCAACTTGATAAAAAGCATAGACATTTTTACCTCTATCCTTTGCCGCATATAAGGCTGTGTCAGCGGCTTTAAGCAGGCTGGGTAAGTCTTCGCCATCCGTTGGATATTTTGCAATGCCTAAACTGCAGGTGGGAATAAATCTTCGACTACTTAAAAAGACAGGCTGAGAAATGCCTTCTAAACAAGCGTGGGCAAACTTTATTATTCCTGCTTTTGCTTGCTCTTGAGTGTCTAAAATAATGCAGAACTCATCTCCCCCAAGGCGAGCAATTGTGTGGGTATGACTGGTAATATTAATAAGGCGAGTTGCTATCATTTGTAAGAGCGTATCACCTGCATCATGTCCTAGGCTGTCGTTAATATTTTTAAAATTATCAAGGTCTAAATAGATGAGAGTAAAGTGCTCATTACTCTCTTTTGCTGACTTAATACGCTTTTCTAAGCTGAGATATAATTGAGCACGGCTTGATAGGCCAGTTAATTCATCGGTATAGGCAAGCTCTTTAATGCGCTTTAAATTTTGTTCTCTATCCATGATAATACTGACCAATCTAACGGCAGACACTAAATCATTGAGCTCTTCCTCATTTGGTAAGCCTGGATAGTCATAATACATACCAAAGGCCCCTAAAACTTTTCCGGCAGCATTTTTAACAGGTTCAGACCAACAAGACCTCATGCCATGTGGAAGTGCTAGGTGCTTAACGCTGGCCCATTTAGGGTCTGTGTCTATATCTTCGGTTAGGACTCTTTCTCCGGTATAGCTTGCTGAACCACAGGAGCCGACATTAGGACCAATAGTAGCCCCATGAATTGCCTCGCAATAAGCTTTGGGAAGGCTAGGTGCGCCGCCATACAAAAGCGTGTCTCCTTCAAGGATCAGCATACAGCAGCGCATGCCAGGGTGCCTTTCTTCATACATATAGGCAATTTCATCGTATATTTTTGACGCCGGGTGACCTTTAGCTATCATGGCTAAAATTTTTGTGTTTCTAGCACTGAAAAGTTCGGTTTTTTTGCGTTTGGTGATATCAACATGGGTGCCAATAAGCCTAATGGGAGTATTTTCGGTTTCGTCTAGGACTTTAAAGGCACGGGAGCGAATATAAAGGTAGGAGCCATTTTTATGGCGCATGCGCATTTCGACTTCAAATGCATCTGCTTTATTTGATAGGTAATCTTGCACACGGGTTAGTACAAAGTCTTTATCTTTAGTATGAACCATTGAAGCCCAAGTATTTAGCGAACGATCAAGCTCATGCTCTTCATAGCCCAACATGCTTTTCCAGCGAGGCGAATAATAGACTTTGTCTGTGCTTAAATCCCAATCCCATAAGCCATCACTGGCACCGCGCATTGCAAGTGTAAATCGCTCTTCACTTTTGAGGAGCTCAATTGATTGTTCTTCTTTAGTTAAATTAACATGAGCTAATTCATGGCGTAGTTGGGTTATTTCTGCAATTAATTGAGGTTTGGTTTTTGTGTCATCATTCATTCGATTCCAACCTAGAGCACATAGGGCCTGTTGTGTCTGTTAATCCCTAACCTGAACTATATTTAATGTCTTTATTTGAGCAAGCGATTATTCTTCTTAAGTATTTAATCAATGATTACAGGGTAAGTCATAAAATATGAACTTATATCCATAATTTGTTAATAAGATTAAATTTTAGCAGATAGTTTGTTCGGGAGGATTTGCGGTGGCAGTATTTTTTCTAACGACCTTAACCATTATTGAAATGCAGAATATTAGATAGGGAAGAATTAAGAAGCCATGACCCTTTTTGGCCATGGCTAACGAAATCAGAAAATAGCTACTTTATACTGATTTAGATTGATTAAAGTTTAACTTTTTTCTTCTTATGAGTGAGGAATTGACAATACTTCTTTACGCTTTTTCAAAATGATATAAGTAAAGCAGCAGAAGTATAAAATGATAACCAAAGCACCAACCCACTGAATCTGCAAGAAGTCTAATTTGAAGAGCATGGTTAAAGCGCTCAAGGCAATTAGGTTTCCTAAGATATATGTTGCTTTACCCAGACGCTTGGGTGTTAGCTTCATATTATCACTGTATAAGCGTATCAAGGAGTCTAGTGAGTTAATAACGAAAGTAATGCCCACGACAACCATAGATATTCCTACAAAACCTGAGCTATCTAATCCATTTTCATGATAGAAAAACAGCACGCTGAACCAAACTCCTAAAGGAATAGATGGGAAAATTAATAAGGCTGCTAGTACTTGCCATGTCCTTAGCCCACCAACAAAGCGTGAGGTGAATTGCCCAATCATGATACTCCAAGCAAACCACCAGAAAAGGTAAAACTCATGGTAGTCATTGAGGGGGAGTACGAATTTATGGATATTAACGAAATAATTGCCGATGAGGTTTGCTGCATCAAGCATTTCGCTTGGCCCCATTGCTGCAAGGAACCACATGACAGCAATCAAGGCTAAAAATAACCAGGTTGAGGCGAGACTCAGTATGCGTACATATTTGATGTCTGTGCTGGAAAAGACGGCAGCAATGATTACAGCGAAAACAATGACGTAAAAAGTGGTCACTATACTGCCTTCTTCGCTTAACTCAGGTAAATACCAAGGTAGGTTGGTAAGAAGTAGGTAAGCTGTGAAAGCGCAGGTGCCAATAATCACCACATTATTGATCCACTTTATTAATGGAATTTCAAAAAATTTAACCTTAGGCTCGATGACACAAAAATAGAAGCTGGTTAAGAAATAAAACCCCCAAATGAGGAATCCCCAATAGGCGAACTCGATCGCTAAAGGGTTACTAAAAGCATACTCAGGGCTGGCGGTATGATCTGCATAGCCTGCGAATTCAGTCAGGGGGAACATGATAAGTCCAACATCAAGACCTGATGTGAACAGGATAGCGATAAAGGTAAAGGTTTTGACTGGGGTAACCCCAACACATTTTAAATTACCCCAACGATAGAGGCAAAAGACGATTGCGAGCAGAGTAAAGATTATCCCTGCACTCAATAAGGTGTTCATAAACACTCCTAGCAGTTAAGAAACTTGGTTACTCAGCGCTTACATTAATCAAGATAGAAACGATTTCATTCTAAGCAACTGATTGAATTTTAGTTGTTTTTTTATTGAATTGGTTTTTAATTAAATGATCATTTAATATAAAAATCGCATTGAGCTAATTTAATGTCAATAAAGAGACGTGTGATATGGCTCATACGTCGTTTTTAGTAAGTGTAGAGGGGGGAATCAGCATGCTTCCTTCAAAAGAGGCGTAATGATAAAGCAAAGAGGGCATTAATCAAGACGTGGCTTGGTTGTGTGAGTAATGTTAAAAAAGCCTATCAATCTTAATCTATTGTTTAACGTGTCGCGATTTAAATCGAGTTGATCCAGTTTAATTAGCAATGGTTAATATAGGTGCTATGCCGTATTATCACAGCCTCATTTAAAACCTTTAACCTTGGTTTTCATCTATATCCTTTTATACTTCACTTTTCTAAATAGAGAGATTTAAAACATGTTTCGTATTGGCCTTATTTCTATGTGTTTACTAGTAACAACAAGTGCTGTCACAGGCTTTGAGCTTGATTTAAAAACGGCTAAAAAAGGGCTAGAAAAAGCAAAAGAGTTGGACCTTGATGGAGATAATCAAATTAACCTGTATGAATTTAAAAAAGCGGGTGGAAAAGAAAAGTATTTCAACAAGGCTGATAGTGACAAAGATGGCTTTATTAGCATTAAAGATGCGAAAAAGCAGTTAAAACGGTTTTACTAATTCGCACCCTTAGTCTTGTTTCAACTTTAGAAGGTAAAACCGATATTTCGAACTTGTTAATAATGCCGAGTAGGCATGTCAGAAAAACTAACACACTGCGTTGCCCCTTCTCGCAAGGTACCTAGATTAGGTCAAAGTGGCACCTTGCTTGATACTTTTTCTAATAATACAAAAAAGTAGACTGAGAAGAGGTAACTTATTGGCAGATTTCCTAAGCTTTTTACCTTAAGCCCATCAAGTTTGCCATGACGATATCTTCTTTGTGCCTGTCTTCATACGCCATTTTATGGGCGATATCCTGATCAGACTGACAACAAGGCTTTAGAGACTCTTCCCATTCAGTTTTAGTTATGGCGACAACTTCAACTAATAAGTGCTCAATTTGCTTGGTTAACTGTGCCTGACTAATATCCTTTTCAAACTCTTCCATTAGATTGACAGCCGTCTTTTGGGCAAGTGACTTTATAGACATCCTATCCTCCTTAAAATTTTAAAAATGATAATTTGGGTTTAGACCTAAACTTATTATAGTCAATGAATCTCTTATCATGGGGCCTCTTGGTTGTACTTTTATAAGGGATCAATTTTTAAAGAAATTGATCTAGGTTCGTCTACTAACGGCTTGGTTAATTAAAACTTTGTATTAGTGAAAAGGCTTGTATAAATTGATGGCTGATACAGCCCTATGATCAAGCTAAAGCCTTGTTTAGGGTGCCTTATTAGGCTAATTTTAGGTTTTATTCAGCATGAGGATAATCAGATGGTCATACTGTTCAAGCATTACAAGTGCTTAAGCGGATCAGCGCTAATGCTTTTGCTATTAAACATATTAATCATTAACCATGTTAGCGCCAATCAAACTTCAGCATCAATAAAGGCGACTGGTATTACTAACAAGCAGGTATCGTCTTTGATTAATCGCAAAGATGCTAATGGCCTTACTTGTGTGCAATGCCATGGTTTATCAGGCCATCCTGATATTTCTGAAACCAGTCTCAATCAAGTACCTAACTTAGCAGGACAGGACATGAGCTATCTTTATGACCAGTTGATTAATTTTAAGCTTGGGTATCGAATGGCAACGGAAAAGAAAGGCTTAATGAATTTGTACACGGATAATGAGTTACAGTTAATTGCTCATTACTATGCTGGGCAATCCATTGCTAGGCATAACGATATTGATGTTAGTCTCGATCCTTTACGACATAGTCAAGAAGAGGATGATGCTTGGGCAAAGTTAGGTGCTGTGCTCTATTTAGAGGGAGACGAAAAGAGAGGGATTGAAGCCTGTCAAAATTGTCATGGTGTATATGGTGAAGGACGAATTATTGGGTTAGATAAAACACCTAAAATTACCGGACAGCATGCTCGTTATATTAGGATGACTTTAGAAGGTTATGCAAAAGGCAAACGCACAACGGATGCCTTATATGATAACCAAATGCAAATAATAAGCCGCCTGTTAAATGAACAAGATAGGCGTCATTTAGGTGCTTATATCCAACGATTAACTCCGCCAGTATCGAATTAATGTGAATATAATCTAAATCATAGACACATTCATAGACATATAAAAAAAACGTCCACTCAAAGAGGGACGTTTTAGTTTGTTATTTATTTGCTGATTTAGGCTTAACGATTGGCTAACGCTTTGATCCTGTCATCTAAAGGTGGGTGGCTTGCAAGTAATTCACCAAGAGTAGGGCGTTTACCTGCATTGATACCAAATGCCATCATGGTTTCAGGCATATGAGATACTTCACTCTCTTTTTTGATACGAATCAGTGCCGCCATCATGTCAGACTTGCTGACGAGTTGGGCACCTGCGATATCTGCCTTGTATTCACGGTAGCGAGAGAACCACATCACTATCATAGAAGCCAAAATACCGAATAGGATTTCGAAGATAATAGTGGCAATATAATATCCCCAGCCGACACCACCTTCCCCTTCATCATCTTTACGCAAGAACTGATCAACGGCATAACCTGCAATTCGAGCAAAGAACATGACAAAGGTATTTACCACACCTTGTAATAGGGTCAGAGTCACCATGTCGCCATTAGCAACATGGCCAATCTCATGTCCTAATACCGCTTCAATTTCATTAGGCGGAAATCTATCCATCATACCTTGAGAGACAGCAACCAGTGCGTCGTTTTTATTCCAACCGGTTGCAAAGGCATTCGCATCATGGCTTGGGAAAATGGCCACTTCTGGTGTTTTAATGCCAGCTTTATGGGCGAGTTGTGCGACAGTGTCTAATAGCCACTTTTCCTTGTGGTTGGATGGTGTGCCTATTACCTGTGCTCTGGCACTCATCTTTGCCATTTTTTTAGAAAGCAGGAGAGAAATAATACTGCCGGTAAAACCAAACACAGCACAAAATGCGAGCAGTGAGCCAAGGTTAAGGCCATCACTGGAAATATATCTATCTACGCCTAAGACACTCAATACTATGCTAGCGACTATCATCACAGCGATGTTAGTGGCTAGAAATAATAAAATACGCATTACAATTGCTCCAAAAATTAATCATGGCGACTACGCCCGTTGTGCTTATCATAGGGTCTTAACGTCTTATTTCAAGCCTAAGAATCACCATTAGAATCAGATTCATATTTTTGACACTAAGTTGACACACACCTTGCTGCGAACTCAATTGAATTTGCAGGGGAAACTCGTCATTTTAATTGATAAAACAATCATTTGATTTATTTGCCAGGCGTCATGCTCGACATAACACCATCTTTACGAATGAATTTATGAAATAAGGCGCCACCAATATGAAGCACTAATAACGCCATAAGTAAGTTAATAAAACTTTCATGAAGGCCTCTAATCAATGCAAAGTCAGCCTGGTTATAGCCAGAAGTTGAAACCATGCTTAAATCTATCAAGGTAAAAGGCATCACAGGAAGTTGGTGCATAGTGGCGGTTAAATAGCCTGTTAATGGGATCATAACCAGGCAAAGGTAAAGCGCACCGTGAACCAAGCTAGATACCTTTTTCTGCCAGCTTGGCATGTTATGAGTGGGTCTTTCGCTGCGAATAATAAAGCGCTTTATTAACCTCATCATAATAAAGAGGGTGAGAATTGACCCTATGCTTGAATGACCAATTAACATAGTTATTTTATCTTCTTGGCTAATGGCGCTAGCAAAGCCAAACTTTGCTAATAACATAAGTAGAATAAGGCCGGCGACCAACCAATGCAGTAGCTTATAAACCCTATCGTAGCGATCAACTTTATTTTGTTTAAGCGGGTGTCTTGTGGTTGCGATTTGGTCTGATTTTGGCAAAGTATTAGTTTGCATAATAGGCTCCAATATAGGTTTAAATTGAATAGTTGATTTATTATGACTGTTATTGGAATATTGATAATTAGTCTAATTATGAAAAGATTGTTTTTTATGTCGAACAATGACCTTAACCAAATCCGCATTTTTACCCATGTTGCTCAATTGGCGAGTTTTACAAAGGCCGCTGAGGTGCTTGGTATCGAAAAGTCAACGGTGAGTGCGAAAGTGAGCCAGCTTGAGGCGAGTTTAGGCATACGTTTGTTAGAAAGGACAACTCGATCTGTTAGATTAACGGAAGCGGGTCGAGACTATCTGGCTTATTGTGAGCAAGCCTTGAATACCTTGCAACAAGGTGATGATTATATTCATTCTTTAAGTGGCGAGCCGTCAGGCACCATTCGTTTTTGTGCACCGCATAATTTAATCGATTTTATTTTAAGTTCTGTCATAGAGCCCTTTTTAACGTGTTATCCAAAGGTGAACCTTGAAATTCATCAAGTGAATGGGGATGAGGGGTTTCTAAGTGGCAATTATGATTTGGCGATTCGTAATCACAGGGGGGAAATAAAAGATACCAGCTTAATATGCAGGCCTTTATTTGAAAGCCAATGGGTATTTGTCATCAGTCCTAAACAGCTTGATGAGTTTGGTTATCCAGAGACGCCAGAGCATTTACTATCACAACCTAGTATCGGTTTAAAGAATGCCTCTACAAATAAAACCTATGATCCTCACTTAATTTGGCAAGATCAAAAACTCAATTTTAGGCATCGTTTCGCTGTTGATAATATGCGGACTGTGATTGCCTCTATAAAGCTTGGCTTAGGGTTTGGTATGGTGCCCAAAAATATGGTTAAAGAGGAATTAGCCCAAGGGGAATTGGTGGAAATTATTAAGGATATTGTGATTCCACCAACATCTCTTTATCTGATTTACCCATCCAGAGTGGGGCAACCTGCTAAGTTAATTAAATTTATAGATGCGTTAATGCAATGGTCCAAAATGAATAAATAAAGGTAGTAAAGCAGAGGGTAAGCGATTTAGTTATGATTTATCTTTAGGTCAAGCAGGTGATCACTGCCAAGTATGCTTTTCATCCATTGATGTTTACACAAAATCTCAACCCGAGTCGGTGTGTATTCAACTTGGCATAAAGGGCAATTTACCTCGATATGATGAATAGCCTGATGAATCACTATTGAAAGAAGAATAAAAATGCCAGTCTAAACTAAATCTAAACCATTAGGCCTTGACGCTTTGTTAGGATTTGATCCTATCCTTCCTTAACTAACTTGTAAGGTCTTTAATAACGGTATTTTATGAACGTATTAACAAGGAATAAGCCCATGAAACTACTTGCCATCAGTCTTACTATGTTAGCCATAGCTGGCTGTTCTAAAAGCAATTTACCGGTTACATCAAGCTCACTCTCTGATTATCAAGGTTCTGGCTTTATCAGCCAGGGGCCAGCCAAAACCATCGTCAAAAGTTTATATGAATGTGAACGAGGGAGAGCGCGAATTGCAGGCGTTGGTGAGGTCGACGATGTTAAAGGAAATACCTGGACTGTCCCTAGTGTAAACCACTTTGAATCGGCACCCATAAGTACCGACTTACACAATGAATGTACTGGCTTTCGTCCTGATAACTTATCTCAAGTTAATTTAGGCGCGGTTCCGGTTGTTGAAGTGGATGCTGACGGGGATGTCATTACGGGTTACATCTTTGCGGATAATTATTTTGAGCTTTATATCAATGGCGTAATGGTAGGGGTGGATTCTGTTCCTTTTACTCAGTTTAATTCGAGTGTGGTGAAATTTAAGGTGAAAAAGCCTTATAGCATTGCTGTTAGAGTGATTGATTGGGAAGAAAACCTAGGCCTTGGAACAGAAAGTAATCGAGGCAGTGATTATCACCCAGGAGATGGGGGTTTTATCGCAAGTTTTAGTGATGGCACAATAACGAATGCTGATTGGCAGGCGCAAACCTATTATACCGCACCCGTATATGATTTGGCCTGTTTGAAGGAATCAGGACAAGTTCGACAGTCAAGCGCTTGTACAACTAAAGGCCAAGATAACGGTTTAAGTGCCTATGCTATCCATTGGAAAACCCCAAATAATTGGCAAGCAGAATCTTTTGATTCAAGCAACTGGCCAGCAGCGACGACTTATACTGAGTCAGTCATTGGTGTCGATAATAAAAATGCTTATATGAATTTTAGAGAAAAATTCGCAGGCGCTGGCGCTGAATTTATTTGGTCAACGAATGTCGTGCTGGATAACCAAGTATTATTAAGATATCAAGTCAAATAACCTAAACATGAAAGGCTTCATCCAAGAAGCCTTTTTCGTTTTAACTGGAAGTGAAATGAGCGAAACCATCTTAGTTGTGGATGATAAAAGCAATGTACAACAGCTGCTGAGTGAATTTTTAACCGGCCATGGGTATCAGGTTAGATTGGCATCAAATGGTAAAGCAGCCCTTTTAGCATTAGAAGAAAGGGTTCCTGATCTTATTTTATTAGACATTATGATGCCTGAAATGGACGGCTATGGTTTTATTCATACTATGCGTCAAACCCATGATCTTCCGGTTATTATGGTCACGGCAAAGCAGCATGAAGGTGATTTGATTAAGGGCTTTGAATTAGGCGCTGATGATTATTTAATCAAACCGTTTAAGCTAAGTGAATTGCTCGTTAGGATAAAGGCCGTACTGAGGCGTTGTATAAAACATGAGACGCTGACAACGCATCTTTCTTTTGCGGAGTTAGAGCTGGATAAACATCGCCATGATGCGATTTATAAAGGGCAGCTGATTCCTTTAACCAGCAGTGAATTTTGTTTGTTAAGCCTATTGTTACAGTATGCTGAGCAAACGGTTAATAAAGCTGAGTTATGCCGTTATCTAATCGAAAATGGCAATACAGGGCTTGAATCCACTCTCAAAATACATATTCGAAATTTACGCATTAAGCTAAAGCAAAATACGAACAAGGCATTTGAAATTGACAGTGTGTTTGGCGTTGGCTATCGACTTAGTGCTATCAACTAATGAAAATATCACTAAGAGCAAAACTTATTTTAAGCTACTTTGCCTTAACAAGTTTTACCGGCATTCTGATTTTTTTGCTGATTTATTTAACCTCAGATCAAAGATTAAAAAGTTTGGTAAATCAAGAGCAACAAGCCGAAATTATTGCTGAGGTACTTAGTTGGTACCAGATTGAAAGGTCTTGGCAAGGATTTGAAGAATACTATGCCAACCTACACCCCAAAAAGCCTAATGCTTCTAAATTAACTGAGCGAAAGGGCAAAAAAACACCTCCTAAATCGGCCAAAGTACGCATTAATCAACATGGTATTTTAGATGCTGATAAACGTGTCCTAAAGCAATTTTTAACTTTCTCCCCAGGAGACGTTCCACCTGATGTTTATCTCACCAAGATAATACCCATAGAGTTTGAAGGTAAGCTCATCGCTTGGTTTGTACCGAAAGATGGCAAAGGTATTAGTCTTAAATCAGAGAAAAAAATCTTTTTTGAACATACCAATCAAGTCCTTCTCATCGCCGTGGCCACGGCGTTATTTGTGGCGGCGATCTTAGGGGGAATATTAGCAAAATACTTGCTAAGGCCAATCGAGGCGTTAACTAAAGCAAGTCAGGCCATGGCAAAAGGGGATTTGCAACAATCAGTTGTGAAAACGTCCCATGATGAACTCGGTGAATTAGCAGATAGTTTTAATAAAATGAGTGCTGAATTAACCCTAGCAGATACAAAAAGGCGTCAAATGACCGCTGATATTGCTCATGATTTGGGTACACCCTTGCAGGTGATTTCTGGTTATATTGAAATGGCTCAGGATTTAAATAGCCCTTTAGATCCGTCCAAATTGGCGATTATATCAACTGAAATAGGGCACATTAAACGGTTATTAAGTGATTTAACCATCCTGTCTGATGCTGATAAACAAACCTTAAGTGTTATTTGTGTGGATATAAGCCTAACTGGCTTATTTACTCGTATTGAGAGGGCTTATCAGGCGCAATGTGAAAAGGCGGATGTGACACTTTCAACTTGCGTCGAACTTGAAAAAGACACTGCTTTGTTGGACGAAGAGCGCATGATTCAAGTGCTCAGCAACCTTGTCAGCAATGCTTTAAGGTACAGCAAAGATGGTGGTGAGATTTTACTAAAAGTATCGCAAGAAAGTGCATATTTAGTCTTAGAAGTAAGGGATCAGGGGGCAGGTATCCAAGCAGAGCACCTGCCTTTTATATTCGATCGATTTTATCGTATCAGCGATAGTCGAAGTAATGAAAGTGGCCATATGGGGCTTGGCTTATCCATTACTAAAGCCTTGGTTGAACTACAAGGCGGTGTCATCAGTGTTGAGTCAGGTGGCAAAGGTCAAGGTTGCAATTTTCAGATGCGTTTTAAGATGTTTAATATGGATAAATAAGCAATAACATTCAAGAAACTCGCTAATTTATGCCGTATTTTAGCATTTAAAAACTGAATAGCTAATGAGGAGTAATGAGCTTGGAATTAACACAAATATTGGCATACATGACGGCACTAGCAATCGCAGCGGTTATTCCCGGGCCAGGTATGACAGCACTTGTAGCAAGGAGTGTGAATACCGGAACGGGTGCAGGCTTTGTGATGTTATTGGGTTTAATCTTGGGGGATTTAACCTATTTATCCTTTGCTGTCTTTGGATTGGCAATACTGGCTGCTAGTTTTAGTTTGTTGTTTGTTTTGGTGAAATGGGGCGCGCTTTGTTATTTGTGTTATTTAGCCTATTGCTTTTGGACAGCAGAGCATCAAAACCTAGATAGTCAAATACAGCCTAAGAGAAAAGATTACATTAGTGCCGCTATTTCTGGCTATACCATCACCTTAGGTAACCCTAAAACGATTGCATTTTATATGGCGCTTCTTCCGGTCGTAATTGATTTAGAATTGGTAAATATGAAGACTTGGGCATTGGTATTAGTACCCAGTACCATGCTTGTGTTAGGTGTAATTGGCGCTGTTTTTATTTTGGCAGCTATGGCGGTCAGACAAGCGTTGTCGAGTAAAAAAGCACAAACCTTATTACATCGAGGTGCTGCAACGACTATGTTAGGCGCGGCGGGCAGCATGCTGCTAAGAGAAACCTAATGACCCTTTTAATTGATTCAAGGTTAATCCGTATTTTTTTATAAATAGATAATTAAGTCCGGCAATGGATTGAAAGCCCAAAGTATAGGCAATTTCTTTTGTATTAAACTCAGCTTTAATTAAGTTAATTGCCTCATCACAAATAACTTGATCTAAACATATTTGAAAACTTGTGTTATGTGATTTTAATAATCTTGATAGGGTTTTACTGGTTGTTCCTAGTTGAGCGGAAACCTCATTTAAGCTTGGTTTGTGCCCCTTTCTTAGATTATATCGAATGAGTTTGTTAACACTGAGAACGCAGCCCAATATTCTTTTGTGGTGTTTTGATTTTTTTAATATCTTATATTTGTTGTTCTTGAAAAATGTTGGGTGGCTCATGATTGAAGGTTTTGATAATAATACTCTGTCAATGTGTATTCTTCGATTATTACAATCTGCTTGATAATCTTTTATGTAGGTTTTATTGAAGTCTTTCTCATTTTCATTTGTAAAGAAACATCGGATATATTTTTTTAACATCAAAATGCTTAAATCTAAAATATCTTCATTAAACTCTTTAAAGCTCCCAAGGTTTTCAACACTAAATTGAATGAATTGGTTGTCAACATCCGTGCATTTAAATTCAAAATTAGGCTCCATAACAGCAAAGCCTCGAATTAATAAATCTAAACCATCAGCTAAACTCGGTGCAGCCAGTAACGCGAAACCAAAGCTGCCAAAGTCAGAGAAACTGAGATGCTTTTCTAGCTCATGTGCCAAGCTTAGGTCCTCTGGCATATGATTTTTAATGAGTTGAATGGATTTTAAGAAGGTTTCTACTGTTATTTGATTATGTTCATCTTGCAAGTCCTGATAAGAGATATTACAAGTATGATATAGCTCTTTAAGGTTCAAATCATATTTAAGATAAAACTTATAAGCGATATGAAGTGAATATATTGACATTAAGTTGAAGGATAAATGTTTCAAATCTTATCTCATCGAAAAAGTTTTTTTAAAATTTTTGTCTCTTTATTATTTATATCGGTTTTATTTTCGTAAGTAAACCGAAAGGATTTATATTAACAATATCTAATCTAATGAAAACTCTTTCGTAATTAAAATATGATACTAAATTGTTCAAAAAGTGAACCTGTTTTATTTTGTCCATATTTTTTAGTTGGTTGTCTTTATTTTTTATTGTCTGAATCGGTGTCGTGAATAGATACTCATTTTGCAAATTGAGGTTGATATTTTGTTAAGTTGTTTTTAAGAGAGTGTGGGTGAAAAATAATTTTATGAACCGAAATACTTCCTACTTTTGCAAATTCAATATTCATATACGGATGATAATAATGAAAAAAATAACTGTGATAGCATCGATTTTAGCAAGCTCACAAGTGGTGGTTGCGGATAACTTGTTAGATGAGTACTTTAATACACCAGAAAATGGCGGGACCATTACTTACTTCGAAAGCGTGAGCTTTGGTAAATCAAGTAAAGGTAGCGACTTTGATATGTGTGATAGCTACATGAATACACGGATGCCTGGAGATAAAATCACCGCGATTACTGCATATAGCGGTGATGAGCGTATTAAAGGGTTGAAGATTGAATACTTATACGCTGATGATGAATTAGTAGGCAAAACCACAGGCAGCGGGACTCAAAAGCTTTTAGGCGGCACTGAGTATATTCAAGGCTGGCGTATGTATAAGAAAAATGCGGATAATATTTCGCGTATTAGATTATATGTTGAAGATATGCATGACGGTTCCACACGTGAATTATATTTTGGTTCGAATAATGGCTGGGATAAATGGCAATCTTATGACCTCGCCGTTTCGACGCGCTCTGTGGTGGGGTTCGCGGGGACAGCCAGTGATAGTAAGATCTGGAGTATTTATCCATGTATTGGTGATAGGCTTGAGTTAGAAGAAATTGGTGTTGATATTCATTGGGATCAAATTAGTGAACATTCAGGCACCCAAACTTATTTTGGTGAACGCTTATTACAAAACTCCTCGAGTCTTCAGCAAGGGGATAGTGCAGAAGTTTGGTATATAGACGGCAAAAGTGAAACGGACACTTGGACTGAAACCTTAGGCGTTTCTGCTACTGCTGGCGTGAGTTTAACAGAAAGTTATAAAGTGGGCGTACCTGCCACCGTGGAACAAAGTGGTTCTATTACTTTTAGTTTTTCAGAGACCTTTAGTGCTTCTACAACCGTAGGTGAAAATGTGACAAATAGTACACAAACCACGATTAAAGAAGCGATGCCAGCTAACGTGCCTGCTTATGGATTGATGTTGGCTCGCATGCAAGTTGAAAATAGTGAAGTTGAAGTGCCTTATACTACAACAGTCAGAAATCCTCATAATAATGAAGAATTCGAATTTAAAGGTGTCATTTCAGGGTCTGATTACTCAAATGGCATTAAGCGTTGGGATGAGATTGGTAAAACCTACCCAGATAGATATGAAATATATAAAAGCTATGAGTGGGTGCTAGATCAATATGTGCTAGAAAATGTCACAATTATTGATGATCCTGTTGTTGAATAAAGCTTCATGATTAAATGAAACTTTATAGTTATAAGCGCCATTATGTATTTAATGGCGCTTTTTTTATGTCCTTTTATTACCCATAGGTGTCACTTTATGACTTTCGTTTAGCCATAGCTTAGTTAGAATAAAACCTTGTCTATCACCCTTAAAAGAGGTTAAACATGCCGCAAGTTAGCAAAATACTGAATCAATACTGTCCACGTTCTGGTAAAGCGGTCTCGATGGACTCATTAACCTTATATCTTGGTCATACTGTGGGTTTTTGTAACCCAAGGTGCCGCGATGATTTTAGGGATAATCAAGATAAATGTGATAAAGACAAAATGTATTTTGAGGTATTGATAAAAGAAACATTAGTTAAGATGACTTACTGAGTAAAATGCCTCTAAATTGCATTGTTTAGTGTCTATAGGGAAGCCCCATGGCTTGATCAAAAAAGATGATAAAGCCACTCTTTATAGCCTAAAAACCTCTCTTTAAATTGAGGATCTGATTAATAGAATCACGATTAAGTTGCGCCCATCGCCATAAATCAAAGTGATTTTATGCAGACGCTGAGGCGGGAGGGTTTATTCGTCGGTTTCCTAAGACTTATGCATAATGAATGATAATATTTTTATGGGTACTTGATGTAATACCTCAGGGCCATGAGGGATGTCAGCGTCAAATGAAATGGAATCGCCAGGTTCCATTTTATAGAGATGGTTACCGTGACGATATTCTAATTTCCCTTCAAGTAAATAGACAAACTCTTGTCCTGGATGTGAAAAGGTAGGGAAGACTTCGCTAGCATCATCCATGGTAATCAAAAAAGGTTCATAGGTCTGTTCTTGCCCACGATTGTAACTGAGCAACTGGTAAGTATGGCCTTTGTCTGTGCCTCTTCGTACCACTTCCATTCCTTTTCCAGCTTTAGTGAGCTGAGCGCCTCCTTCAGGTCTGTCATAGTCAGCAAACAGTTGTGAGATAGAAAGCCCGATTGAATCACATAATTTACCTAGGGTATCTAAGCTGGTTGATACTTGTGCATTCTCAATCTTACTTATCATGCCTTGGCTTATTTTGGAAATACGAGCGACTTCAGAAATTTTCAAATTTTGTGAAACCCGTTTATTTCTGATTTGCATCGCGATGTAATCTTCTAATCTAAGTTTGGTAGATGTGCCGTGCCTGTGGCTGATTTCGCCACTATTAAGTGCTTTCGCGTGACGTGATGATGCATCGTTATCCATTAAATTAATCCTACCTATTAAAAATAATGATATTTAAATCATAAAAAGCGAAAAGCCTTTATTTATACAGTGCTAAGAGGCTTCTGAATACCGTTAATTTATTTTTATTAAAGGCATTATCTCTAAGGAAACTAGGAATAAGTTCCTACCTTAACGTGGATCAAAGTCCCTAGGTATATACACCCAAGCTTGCTGCTATTTGTCTGCAAGATGAGTAAAAACTTTTTCTAAGAAGCCACTAAATGGGTTGTATTTATAAATATCATATTCTATCCTCTCAGGAAATAAAAATTCCTGACAGGAAATTTATTTAAGTTTTTGGTGTACGTTTTAGCTCTGTTTTATTGGTGGTTTGTTCGAAAAGTGAAGTGCTTCTAGTTGGTTTGTTATGCATTAGCAAGGCCGATGGAAGCAGTAAGCTAGACAAGGTTTATTCATAAAAAGTAGGAGATAGGCAATGCAGAAACATGTTGTGGAAGACTTCCTTGAAAAAAATAAAATCAAATATGTGCTAGCACAATTTGTCGATATTCATGGTGTCGCGAAAACCAAATCGGTACCTGCTAAGAATATATTTGATGTGGTCGAAAAAGGAGCTGGGTTCGCAGGGTTTGCAGTGAGTGGTTTAGCGATGGAGCCCCATGGACCAGATTTTTTAGCCAGAGGGGATCTTTCAACACTCAGTATCGTCCCTTGGCAGCCGGGATATGCTCGTATGGCATGTGATGGCTATGTTAATGATGAGCTGCATCCTTATTGCTCCCGTGCAGTATTAAAAAAACAGCTTAGCAAGCTAGAGGAGAAAGGATGGACCTTAAATACAGGGCTAGAACCTGAGTTTTATTTATTCAATAAGGGGGAAAAGGGGGAACTAATACCGGTCGATAAATCCGACACTCTAGATAAGCCTTGTTATGACTATAAAGGCCTGTCTCGTTCTCGTGAATTTTTGGAGCGATTGGTTGAATCACTTCAAGCTGTAGATTTTGATGTATATCAAATTGACCATGAAGATGCGAATGGTCAATTTGAAATAAATTATACCTATGGAGATGCACTTGAATCAGCGGATCGATTTACCTTCGTTCGAATGGCGGCTGGTGAAATTGCCAATGACATGGACATTATTTGTTCCTTTATGCCTAAACCTGCTCAAGATAAAACAGGTAATGGTATGCACTTTCATTTATCCATTACGGATGAGTCAGGTAAGAATCTGTTTAATGACGATTCTGACAAGCACAATATGGGCCTTTCAAAAATGGCTTACCATTTCACCGCGGGTATTTTAGCCCATGCAAAAGCCATTTGTGCCTTTGCTGCACCGACGGTGAATTCTTATAAACGTTTAGTTGTAGGAGGAAGTGATTCCGGTGCGACTTGGGCGCCCGCCTATGAATGTTATGGTGATAATAATCGCTCTGCATTGGTTCGAATTCCATATGGTCGTTTAGAATTTCGTTTACCTGACTCTGGTTGTAATCCTTACCTTGTTCATGCTGCACTCATCGCAGCAGGCCTTGATGGTATTGATCGAAAACTTGATCCGGGCGAGCCAACCAACATCAATTTATATGACCTTTCCCTTGCTGAAATTGCTGAGCGAAATATTTCAATCCTGCCTCAAACTTTAAATGATGCCCTTGATGAACTTGAAAAAAATACGCACTTCATTGATTTGATGGGTCAGGAAATTGTGAGTGAGTTTTTAAAAATCAAACGGGCTGAATGGCTTGAGTATTCAAGACATGTCTCAACCTGGGAAGTGGCTAAATACGCAGAGTTTTTCTAAGGCGATAGGGTAATAAGATTTATATCAAATAGGAGTATCTATTGTGTGCGGAATTGTTGGCTTGTATTTAAAAAACGATCGATTTGAAAATGACTTAGGTGCTTTGTTTGAGCCTATGTTAATCACAATGACAGATCGTGGCCCTGATAGTGCAGGGTTTGCTATTTATGGTGATGATGTTCCAGATAATTGGGTTAAGTTGACGTTGAAAGATGCAGATAATACCCATACATGGGCTGAGTTAGAGCAGCAAATTTCAAGTGAATTAGGATGTGACGTACAGTGTACAGTGAACGTGAATGTGGCCGTGTTAAAGGCGCAATCACAGGAAGACACAGTACGTACTTGGCTGTCACAACATTACCCTAGCATTCAGGTGTTGAGCGCGGGTAAATCAATTGAAATCTTAAAAGAGGTGGGGTTACCTGAAGTCATTGCTTCTAAGTTTAACCTAAGTGCAATGAAGGGAAGCCACATTATAGGTCATACTCGCATGGCGACCGAATCAGCGGTCACCATGGAAGGCAGCCACCCTTTTTCTACAGGTTCAGATCTGTGCCTTGTCCATAATGGCTCACTTTCAAACCACAATCGCTTACGCGATAAGTTAAAACGTGACGGTATTAGCTTTGAGACTGAGAATGACTCAGAAGTGGCGGCTGGATACCTCACTTGGCGTTTAAAACAAGGCGACTCTTTAAAAGAAGCTCTTGAAAATGCGCTAAATGACCTTGATGGTTTTTTTACTTTCACGATAGGGACAAAAGACGGTTTTGCTGTAATGCGTGACCCAATAGCCTGCAAACCAGCGGTACTGGCTGAAACTGAAGATTATGTGGCCATGGCATCAGAATATCAGGCTCTCGCCAGCTTACCAGGTATAGAACAAGCCAAAGTGTGGGAACCTGAACCAGCCACTTTCTACATTTGGGAACGTAAATAGGTATAGGAGAGCATGAATGATTACTGTTGATTTAGCCCAAAAAACGGTACGTGAATTGAATCAGTCACTACATACAGAAAATAATATTGAAACCCATAGAGAATGGCGTGTTGAAAATACTAAAGGTGGACATAATATCGCCGTCGGTCTTGATGCGGATATCAAGGTTGATATCCACGGGCATGCTGGCTATTTCTGTGCAGGTATGAATAAAACCGCCAAGATTACGGTCCATGGTAATGCTGGCCAAGGGGTGGCAGAAAACATGATGTCTGGTGTGGTCCGAGTTAAGGGCGATGCTTCTCAAGCTGCTGGCGCAACGGCCCATGGTGGTTTGCTTGTAATAGAAGGCAATGCGGGCGCTCGTTGTGGCATCTCAATGAAAGGGGTTGATATTGTCGTGAAAGGTGATGTGGGCCATATGAGTTGTTTTATGGGGCAGTCTGGATCGCTTGTTGTATGTGGTGATGCTGGTGAGGCATTGGGTGATTCCTTGTATGAAGTTCACATTTACGTCAAAGGTAAGGTGAAATCATTAGGCGCGGATTGCATTAAAAAAGACATGCGAGATGAGCATGTAAAAGAGCTTCAAGCCTTGCTGGATAGCGCAGGTATTGAAGAAGATGTAACCGCGTTTACACGTTATGGTTCCGCACGCGAGCTTTATACATTCAAAGTTGATAATGCATCAGCCTATTAAATTCTTGAGGAGGACTGCCTAATGAGTCAGGAAAATAATGAGAACCTAAGAGAGTCAGCTACCTTTGACCGTACCACTATGGCTGAAATTCGTCGTGCGGCTGATACTGGCATTTATGATATTCGAGGATTTGGGGCTAAGCGTAAACTTCCTCACTTTGATGATTTATTGTTTTTAGGGGCAAGTGTCTCTCGTTACCCACTAGAGGGCTATCGTGAAACTTGTAATACCCGTGTGACCTTAGGTTCACGTTTTGCTAAAAAACCGATCATAATTGATACCCCAGTGACGATTGCAGGTATGAGCTTTGGTGCGCTTTCTGCAAATGCAAAAGAAGCCTTAGGTCGAGGCGCGACAATTGCGGGTACTTCGACAACCACTGGGGATGGTGGTATGACGCCAGAAGAAAGAGGCCAATCCAGTAAGTTAGTGTATCAATATTTACCCTCTCGCTATGGTATGAACCCGGATGACTTACGTAAAGCTGATGCCATTGAAATTGTACTTGGACAGGGGGCGAAACCGGGTGGGGGCGGTATGTTATTGGGTCAAAAAATAACAGATCGTGTCGCTCAAATGCGTAATTTGCCAAAAGGTATTGATCAGCGTTCAGCATGTCGTCACCCTGATTGGACAGGACCTGATGATTTAGCAATTAAGATTCAAGAGATAAGGGAAATTACTGACTGGCAAGTGCCTATTTATATCAAAGTTGGGGCAACCCGTACTTATTATGATGTGAAATTAGCGGTAAAAGCAGGGGCGGATGTCATCGTGGTTGACGGTATGCAAGGGGGAACTGCCGCGACACAAGAGGTCTTTATTGAACATGTTGGCATTCCGACTTTGGCCGCAATTCCACAGGCAGTGCAAGCGCTACAGGAAATGGGGATGCATCGTAAAGTGCAGCTTATCGTATCAGGTGGCATACGTAATGGTGCTGATGTGGCCAAATGTATGGCGCTGGGTGCAGATGCTGTTGCCATAGGGACAGCTGCGCTTGTTGCATTGGGCTGTAATGACCCTAAATGGGACGACGATTTCAAAAAGATTGGCTCAGCAGCAGGTTTTTATGATGATTACCAAGAAGGTAAGGACCCAGCTGGTATTTCGACTCAAGACCCAGACTTAATGAAACGACTTGATCCTGTTGCAGCAGGTAATCGACTGGCTAATTATCTAAGGGTACTAACGCTTGAAGCGCAAACCTTGGCTCGTGCTTGTGGTAAAAATGATTTGCGTAATTTAGAACCTGAAGACCTTGTTGCTTTGACTGTCGAGTCCGCGGCAATGGCACGTGTGCCTTTAGCGGGAACGAATTGGGTGCCAGGCCAAGGCTTTTAACTTTTAATACTTACTACTCCTCAAAGCGTTTTTGCCACGTCTAATGACGTGGCTTTTTTTATGCTTGTCGAGTCACTTCTCATGAATAGAGTCACTGTTCATCTAGGAAACCGACTCAATTCTTTCTTGGCTCTCTTTTTTATCTTTTGAATTCACTGTATTTTGATTAAGTTTCAATAGCTTATCCCTTGGTTTTTAACTTGCTAAAATGATCTCTATCAAATTAAACTCAAGTTCACTATGTCAAGATAAGCGCAATTTTGTATAAGTGATATTTATTGAAAAAGAGTTTATTGCCCCCACTCTAATGAGGGCAGCATCGTATAACGTATTAATCTGGGTATAGACTGATATAAACCTTTATATCCTTGTTTACATGAAATCAACCATGTTTTTAATGGAGCTTGGGTGAGGTTATCAGCTCGCTTCTCTCCATTAAGCGTTACAGAATAAATAGAGAGTATCTAATGGCACTTAATAGTATTGAAGAGATCATTGCAGATATCAAAGCCGGTAAAATGGTGATTTTGATGGATGATGAAGACAGGGAAAATGAAGGTGATATCATTGTTGCCGCTGAGAAAGTCACGCCTGAAATCATTAACTTTATGGCCAGTAAAGCCAGAGGGCTGATTTGCCTCACATTAACACCAGAGCGCTGTGATTACCTAGGGTTACCATCTATGGTGGCAGGCAATGGCTCTAAATTTAGTACGCCTTTTACCGTATCGATTGAGGCGGCAGAAGGCGTTACGACAGGTATTAGTGCCGCCGATAGAGCGAAAACAGTATTAGCTGCCGTTAACCCTATGGGCAAGCCAGATGATATTGTCCAGCCCGGTCATATTTTTCCTTTAAGAGCACAAGCGGCGGGTGTGTTATTACGTGCTGGCCATACTGAAGCGGGTTGTGACTTAGCGGCTCTTGCCGGTCTTCAGCCGTCTAGTTGTATTGTCGAAATCATGAACGAAGATGGCACCATGGCAAGACGTCCAGAGCTTGAAGTCTTTGCCAAAGAACATGATTTAAAAGTTGGAACCATTGCCGACTTAATTAAATATCGCATGGCCAATGAACATACTATTGAAAAACTGAGCCAAGATAAGCTCACTACTGGCTTTGGTGAATTTGACCTGCACCTCTATAAAGATACCATTAATAATGAAACCCATATGGCATTAACTCATGGTGATATTAAGGCTGCCAAAACACCTTTAGTACGCGTTCAATCTGAGGAAACTCTTAGGGATATGTTGGGCGTTAGTAGTCCAGATTCAAACAGCTGGCCTATGGCTGAGGCTCTTAAGGTTATTGCAGAATCCGATGCTGGGGTATTGGTCTTATTAAATGTGGGTGAGAGAGAAGATTTAGTGAGTTCGGTGGAAACTTTTTTTGGCCGTCAAAAGCCCCAACCGAATGGCAATATCGACAGTTCAGGTTCTTATGTCACTATAGGGACTGGCTCTCAAATTTTAAGGGATCTTGGGGTGAGTAAAATGAAACTGCTAAGTAGTCCAATGAAATTTACCGGTATCTCTGGCTTTGAATTAGAAGTGGTGGACTATCTCGAATACCAAAACTAGCCAGTTTAATTGCAGAATTAAGCTTTAAAGCATTAACTAACAATATTAGTGATACAGATAAGTAAGGGAAAAAAATGAAAAAGATTGAAGGTAACTTTACGCCGCTAGATGCTAAATTTGTCATTGTGAATACCACTTGGAATGAATTTGTCGTGGATAAATTGGTCGAGGGTGCTGTGCGTGGTTTAACACGACACGGTATCAGTGAAGATGATATTACTTTGGTGAGCTGTCCTGGTGCATTTGAAGTGCCCCTTGTGGTTAAAAAATTAGCAGAAAGCGGTAAGTATGATGCTGTTATTGCGTTAGGTGCGGTTATTCGTGGTTCTACGCCGCATTTTGATTATGTTGCAGGCGAAGCAGTAAGTGGCCTGGGTAAAATCTCTTTAGACACTAATGTGCCGATTTCTTTCGGCATTCTAACGGTCGATACCATAGAACAAGCCATTGAGCGTGCTGGTACAAAAGCCGGTAACAAGGGTGAAGAGTCCGCGTTATGTGCTTATGAAATGGTGAGCCTGCTTAAACAAATCTAACATTGCGTCGGTTGCAGTTCTTTTTAGCGCTAAGATTTGATCGTTAAGTTTTTAGTGCTATTGCTGTGAAAGAAAAAGCCTTGATTGGAGTGAATCTAATCAAGGCTTTTCTATATGCAATATCTAAGAGTTGAAATTAATACTTGCTCGCTCGCCTAACAAATCCAGGTGTTTCAGCAAAAAAGGCTTTAAATGCCTTACTAAAAGCCGCTTCGGAAGAGTAGCCCGCATCTTCGGCAATTTGATACATGGAATCATCTGTACTTTCTAATCGTGTTTTAGCTTTTTGCATACGCCAGTTAAGAAGGTAAGTTTTTGGCGCTTGTCCAACAAGCTTAGAAAACTTATCGGTAAAGGCACTGCGAGACATAGCCACTTCTTCCCCTAGCTTCTCGATCGTCCAATGGGCTGATTCTTCGGCGTGTATTAGATTGAGTGTGGTGCCAATTTGCTGGTCATTTAAGGCAGCGAGGTAATTATGTTTATTTGGCTGGGATGCTAAAAAGTAGCGAATGATCTGGATAAATAAGACTTCCGTTAATCTATCTAGCATCAGGCTAGACCCTGGCGAAGGCGTTCTTGACTCCCTTGAAAGCGTCGCAACGAGCTCACTCATCCATCTTTGTTCGTTATTTTGTTCTGACTTTATGTGTATGAAGCAAGGCAGGTCTCGAATAAAAGGGTGTTTCATCTTGGTGTCATAACTGAATGAGCCGCACATAAGGGTGTTTTTAATTTCTTTATTTAAGTGCTTGGCTCTTTCTTTAAAGGGGCTTTCGCCTGAGCGTATTTTATCAACAACAAAGTGACTTGGCATTTTAGGGCTGTCTTGGTGATCGCTAATCCAATGGGCGCCACCGCTTGGAAAGGCAACGATATCACCTTGATTCAAAGCGATGATAGTTTGACTTTGCTCAATGTTTAAAAAGCAGCTTCCTTCAATTACCACATGGAACATACCTTCACTGGCTTCATCCATCACAATTCCCCATGGCGCGTGAAAATCACTGCAAAAATAAGTTTGAGTGTTTAAGCGTAGGGTTTTTAGTACATCAGTTAATGCATCCAAAATAGAGATCCAAAGTGAGTTAGGGTCGTGATTGTCATTTATCCAAGCATTTTGGACAAAATGACAATTTATATGGCTATTTCCTCATATTTTGACGCCATTATATAAGGATAATGGCATGTATTGAAAACATGAAGATTTTGGAGATACCCTATGAGTCAATCAATCACAGCCCCAAAGCTCGCTTTATATCATTATCATGCTTGTCCATTTTGTGCTTATACACGCCAAGCACTTGATAAATTGAAGTTGAATGTCGAGCGCAGGGATATTCAAAAAAGTGCCCAACACAGAAGGGATTTAATTGCGGGTGGTGGTAGCAAACAAGTGCCTTGTTTAAGGATTGAGCGTGAAGATGGCCAAGTGAAGTGGCTTTATGAATCACAAGATATCGTGAGCTTTCTTGTTCACTATTCACAGCAAACTGATTTAATTGCGTAGGGGTAGCAAAAATGAATGTTAAAGACGTTGATGTTGCCATTATTGGAACTGGCACCGCCGGCATGGCGGCTTATCGCGCAGCGAAAGCGTTTACTAATAAGATCGCTTTGATCGAAGCGGGTGAATATGGCACTACCTGTGCGCGTGTTGGTTGCATGCCAAGTAAACTACTTATCGCCGCTGCAGAAGCTACACACCATGCCCGTCAGGCGAATACCTTTGGTATTGATGTCTCTGGTATTAAGGTAGATGGGGCAAAAGTGCTAGAAAGAGTCAGAAGTGAGCGAGACCGATTTGTTGGTTTTGTCATTGAAGCGGTTGAGGGCTTTGATGCCGATCATAAGGTGAAAGGCTATGCCAGATTTGTTGATGACAACACGCTTTTAATTGATGATCACACTCAAATAAAAGCGAAGCGAATTGTCATAGCGACAGGCTCAAGGCCGCATTTTGCAGATCTTTTTTATAACGCTGGTGAAAGGCTGCTGATCAATGATGATGTGTTTGAACTAGACGCCTTGCCAAAATCCCTTGCGGTATTCGGCCCAGGTGTGATTGGACTTGAGCTGGGTCAGGCATTGAGCCGATTAGGTGTTGAAGTAAAGGTATTTGGTCGCAGTGGATCGTTAGCAGGATTCCAAGATCCAGAGATTAAAAACTATGCGAAAGCGACCTTTAACAAAGAGTTTTTATTGGATTTGGACACAGAGCTTAAACGTATTAGCAAGCTTGATGATGGTGTTGAAGTTGAATATATCAATGAGCAGGGTTTGAGTGTGACTGAAAGCTTTGAATACATCTTGGCCGCAACGGGTCGCAAAGCCAACCTTGATAATTTGAACTTATCACTCACAAGTTTAGTGTTAGATGATAGTGGTACGCCGATTTTTGATGAGAAAACTTTGCAGACTAGCTGTGACCATATCTTTATCGCGGGAGATGCAAATGCATTTATACCGCTTTTGCATGAAGCCGCTGATGAGGGCAAAACGGCAGGTGCTAATGCTGGGCGATACCCTGATGTGCAAGCAGGCTTAAGACGAGCTGGGATTGCGGTTGCTTTTACTGATCCTCAAATTGCCAGCATGGGTTTAACGCTTGCGCAAATTGAACTCGCTTATGGCGATAATTTTGCAGTGGGTGAGGTGAGCTTTGAAGGGCAAGGTCGAAGCCGAGTCATGGCTAAAAACCAAGGCATGCTTAAAGTCTATGGCGATAAGCATTCTGGTGAGTTTTTAGGGGCGGAGATGTTTGGCCCAGCCGCTGAGCATGTGGCGCATTTATTATCTTGGGCGATACAGCAAAAGCTGACAGTGGCTGACATTCTAGAGATGCCTTTTTACCATCCTGTTATCGAAGAAGGGGTGAGAACGGCATTCAGAGATTTGGCCTCGAACCTTAATGTGTCACTTGTACCGCACCATTAAATTTTGCCCTTAGGATAAAAAAATGACAAAGAAGTTAACAAAAAATCTTGTGTTTAAAGCCATGAAAGTGGCAAGTGTGGTGGGAACTGTCTTGTTGGTTATCAACCAATACGATGCCTTATTTGGTGATGCTCAGCTTAGGTTCGCTTCGGCGCTACTGACGTATTGTGTGCCTTTTGTCGTCTTTCTTTCGGGCAAGCTCTCCAAAGACTAAGGATTAAAGACTAAAGACAAGCGATTTAGTTTTCTATCATTGCTTGCTAACAATTGGCGAGCAATGATGGTGTCTTTAAATTGCTAACTTTCTTTCCCAAAAAATGCCTTAATTTGGTTAATCCTTTGCAGTTGCTTGCTTAATTAAATACTCACTTCGATTTGTTTGTTTTAATTGTGTAATTAACTTGCTCATGTCCTGACTTTTATCCTTGTTCATCACAAGTACAGCATCGGCAGTTTCAATAATGACTAAATTTTCAATGCCTAGGGTCGCGACTAGCCTTGATTCAGATTTCACTAAGCAACTTTTCGTGTCATGACTAATGATATCGCCAATTAAGCAGTTTGCTTTTTTGTCTTTCGCTGTTTGATCGTATACGGCTGACCAATTTCCTAAATCTTGCCAGTCACAATAAAAGGGCACGACTTTAGCCACTTTTGTTTGTTCCATCAGTGCATAGTCAATTGAATTTGAAGGGCACGACTTAAATGCTTGGCTACCTATGCGGATAAAATCATCATCCTGTTTTCGTTCATTAAAAGCAGATGCACAGGCTTGATAAATACGCTTTTCATATGTTTTTAGCTCATTAAGGAAGGTGTTTGCTTTGAATGCAAACATGCCAGAATTCCAAAGGTAGTCATCTTTTTGTATGTATTCATTGGCTTTTGCTAGAGAAGGTTTCTCAATAAAGGCGAGCACATTATTGTCTAATCCTGCTTTTATGTAACCATACCCTGTTTCAGCTTGGGTTGGTTTGATTCCAAAAGTGACTAACTTGTTTTGTTGCGCTAATTGGTGGGCTTTAACAATGCTTTGATCGTAGCTCTCATCCCATAGGATACTATGATCAGCAGGCAAAACTAACAAAGTCTCTTCAGGCGTTTCTTGTAATGACTCTAAGGCGGCAAGCGTAATTGCTGGGGCTGTATTTCGCGCTTCTGGTTCTAATAATATGCGGGTATTGGTTAGATAAGCATGGGTGCTTTTTAGAGACTCTAATTGTTGTGCAATGACAAACCTGTGTATTTGGTTGCAGACTATAATAGGGGCATTTAAGTTAAGGTGCGCGATTCTTACTAACGTTTGTTGTAATAGGCTTAAGTCATTTTCTGTCAATGTAAGACAGGGTTTAGGGTAAGTTAAGCGCGAAGAGGGCCAAAGGCGACTGCCAAACCCACCGCATAAGATAACGGGTGTAATATTCATGTATTCTGACTCAAGTTGCTCGTTAGAAACGGATTAAGTTGGCTTAATCCGTATGCCGCGCATACTAACCGAGTTTTAGACATGAGGCTACTTTGCTTTTTAGTGGCGACTCTTTTTGCCTATACAGCATGTCTTTGTGAATTAAAGCCCTCTAAGACATTAACGGTATTTATGCCAATTTCTTCAACGGCATAACCACCTTCCATCACAAATAAAGTGGGTAGGCCAAGGCTTGCTATGCGTTTTCCATAATCATAAAAATCATCGGATTTGAGCTTAAAAGCACTGATAGGATCATTTTCAAAAGTATCGACACCTAATGATACGACAAGGACTTCAGCATTAAATTGTTTGATTTGCTCAAAGCTTTTCTCAAGAGCATTTCCCCATGTTGTGTAATCGCTGCCAGCAGCAAGTGGGTAGTTAAAGCAACATCCTTCACCTTCGTTTTCACCGGTTTCATTGGCATAGCCTAAAAAGTAAGGGAAAGCGAAATCAGGATCCCCATGAATGGACAGTGTTTGTACGTCATTTCGCTGATAGAAAATTTGTTGCGTACCATTACCGTGGTGATAATCCACATCTAAAATGCTGACTTTGGCATATCCATTATCACGAAGGTATTGGGCTGCAATCGCGGCATTATTTAAGAAACAATATCCGCCAAATTGATCATGGGCGGCATGATGACCAGGTGGTCGGCATAAGGCAAAGGCACTCTTTTCTCCTTGAATAATATGCTCGGCGGCTGTTAGAGCGACATCTTTGGCTGCATTCACTGCTTGCCATGTACCAGCTGAGATAGCGGTTTCTGCCGCTAATGCATAATGGCCTAATTGTGCTTCAATATTACTCGGAATGACTTTAGATGGCATGGAGCGTGAAGGCCAAATGTTCGGGATCGCATCGCAGGTATGTCCGGCTGCTTGCCACTTTTGCCAAACGCTTTGTAAAAAGCTGACGTAATCTTTGCTGTGTACCTTATGAACGGTATCAAGGTTAAAAGCTTGCTCGGAAATGGGCTTATCAAACCCTCTTTTATCTAACTCACTCAATATATAGTCAATGCGTTCTTTACACTCAAATGGCGGGACTAATTCCCCATTATGAATTTCGGCTTTAACTTGTCTTAATGTATGTTTATCAGAATAAATGGTTTTCATAGATAGCCTTGAGTTTCTTGTTTTTAGTTATTTCTGAATTGAGATAATAAGTTTAAAGCTAAAAAGTGTTAGATATTAGATGTATAATTTAACAAATCTTATAGTCGATTTAGCATATAGATTAATGAAGGCGTGCATTTTGCTAAGTAATGGGGTTATTTAAGGATTAAAGAGTGGATGAATTAAACCGTAAGATGTTGGCCTTGTTGCAGTTGGATGGACGTATGTCGATTGCAGATCTTGCTAATGCCTTAAAGGTGTCTAGGGCAACTGTAAAAACAAGGTTGGACCGTCTAGTCGCAGAAGGGGAGATTACAGGTTTTAGTGTGCAACTAAAATCGGCATTAAGTCCTCATGCGGTTCGGGCTGTGATGATGCTTGAAATTGAGGGTAAACCTTCAAATAGCTTGATTGTTAGGTTAAGAGCGATGCCTGAAGTGCTAGCCGTACATTCAACTAACGGACGTTGGGACTTTATTGTCGAAATAGGGACTGAGAGTCTTGAAAGTTTTGATCATACAATTAAAGCCATTAGGCTGTTGGATAGTGTG
Source organism: Marinomonas sp. MED121 (assembly GCF_000153025.1). GTDB lineage: Bacteria > Pseudomonadota > Gammaproteobacteria > Pseudomonadales > Marinomonadaceae > Marinomonas. The sequence goes on along the minus strand of NZ_CH672432.1, from coordinate 503,221 downwards.
TCTTTAAGTGAAACCAGCATTAAGTTAACAACCCATAAGTCACATGCTTAAATAACATGTTATAAAAAGCTTTGCTCGAACGATCGCTAACCCTAACTTTTAGTTGCTAAGTGTGACCTAATCTAAGTGTTCGGTATTGGCTTGGGGAAATACCCATTACCTTGTTAAATACCCGTGAAAAGTAATAGGCATCTTCATAGCCAAGTTCCCAGCCTACCTCTGCAATGCCCTTGTCACTGATATCTAATAAGTGACAGGCTCTTTCAATCTTCATCTGGATAAAGTCATTAATAGGTGTACGGCCTGTGAGTGTTTTATAGCGCTTGATAAAGTGAAACTTTGATAAGTTGGCTTCATTAGCAAGTGTCCCTACATCAAGTTGCTGGTGGATGTGCGTCAGCATCAAGCTTCTTATCAACTCTAAATCTAAGCTTTTATCAAATTGAGATTGCACCTGTTTATTGAGGAGGGCGATATGGGTGATTATTTGGCTTAATAAGCTGCAACTATGCAGAAAACTTTCAAACAGTGAGCTGTTAAGTCTTGTGTCTAAAAGTGCTTCGAAATCGGTAATTAGTCGTGAATGTAGACCTATGGATAATATATTGCTTTGGGATTGAGTGATAATTTCGTCAAGGTATTCCCTAGCGAGTGTGCCATCACAGTGAACCCAGTAAATGCTCCAAGGCGATTTTTTCTTGGCGCTATACTCATGTGAAAGTGTTTTGGGCAGTATTAAGAAGTCCCCCGCCTTGATGCTAATGCTTTTCTTATTAAGTTTTAATAAACCTTCGCCCGCAACGCAATATATTAATAAATAATCATCATGATCTAGCCTAGACATGGTATGACCCTGTGCTTTTTTGTAAAACCCCATTGCAACTGGGTGTAAGGTTTTTCCAATAGGGTTTTCTTTAAGGCTATTAATTACGGGCCTTGGTAATAGGAAACGAACACTGTCATTAGGGATTGGCCAGTTTGAAGTGCGACTCATCTAAGGATTCTCGAACAATAATTTATAAAGTTAACCTTAAGGTAAAGCAATATTAAGGGCAGCAATATAGTCCATTAATAAAGCAACTTTATCAATCCTGAAATAGATGTTTACGTGGTAAAACATATTTCTGTTGAAAAATAATAAATATGAGATTAACGTTAACGTAAAGGTAATGATTTGCTTACAAGGCAAATTGTCTCATTAACGTAATCTCTAAACCCAAGGAGAAATGGTTATGACACATAAAGTTCCTATGCTAATTAATGGTGAAATGGTGCAAAGCGCCTCTCAAAACTGGATTGATGTAACGGATCCCGCGACTCAAAATGTCATTGCCAGTGTTCCTTGCGCCACCGAGCAGGAAGTCGAGCAGGCCGTTGCGAGTGCGCAATTAGCATTTGAAACATGGAAAGAGGTGCCGGTATCAGATAGGGCACGTCTTATGTTGCGTTACCAGGCTTTGTTAAAAGATCATCACGATGAACTTGCCACTATTTTAAGTAAAGAAACCGGTAAAACCTTTGAAGATGCAAAAGGTGATGTTTGGCGTGGTATTGAAGTGGTTGAGCAAGCATGCAATATTGCCGCACTAAGTATGGGTGAAACGGTTGAAAATGTTGCCCGTAAAATTGATTGTTACAGTTACACCCAGCCTCTTGGTGTCTGTTTAGGTATTACCCCGTTTAACTTCCCTGCCATGATTCCGCTTTGGATGTTCCCTATGGCCATTGCCTGCGGTAACGCCTTTGTTTTAAAACCTTCCGAGCAAGATCCATTAACGCCAATGCGTTTAGCAGAACTCTTTATCGAAGCGGGTGCGCCTGAAGGTCTATTACAAATCGTACACGGTACTAAAGAGGTGGTGAATCAGTTATTAGTTCACCCTGAGGTACATGCTATTTCGTTTGTAGGCTCCGTGCCTGTTGCTGAGCATATCTACAAAACGGGCACCGATCATATGAAGCGTGTGCAAGCCTTTGCCGGAGCTAAAAATCATATGGTGATCATGCCAGATGCACAAAAGCAGCAGGTTATTAATAACTTATTAGGTGCTTCAGTGGGTGCTGGTGGTCAACGTTGCATGGCCATTTCTGTTGCTGTCTTTGTTGGTGAGTCTCGCCAGTGGGTACCTGAGTTGAGAGATGCGCTATCTCAAGTAAGACCCGGAGCTTGGGATGATGAAGGTGCAGGATATGGCCCTTTAATTAATCCCGCAGCCAAAGAGCGTGTGTGTCGCCTGATCAGTGAAGGAATAGAAGCGGGTGCTGAGTGTCTATTGGATGGCCGCGATTATAAAGTAGAAGGTTTTCCACATGGTAACTGGGTAGGGCCGACACTCTTTACTAATGTCAGCCGTGACATGTCTATTTATCAGGAAGAAATTTTTGGACCTGTATTGTTAGTGATTGAGGCAGACACTTTAGAAGAAGCCATTCAAATTATTAACGAAAACCCCTATGGCAATGGTACCTCTATCTTTACCGCCTCAGGCGCGGCTGCGCGTAAATTCCAGCATGAAATCAAAGTCGGTCAAGTGGGTGTTAATGTGCCTGTGCCTGTGCCACTGCCTTTCTTCTCATTCACTGGCTGGCGTAAGTCGTTTTACGGCGATCAACATGCTTATGGTAAACAGGCGGTACGTTTTTATACGGAAACTAAAACCATCACGGCGCGTTGGTTTGAAGATGATATTGCACATGGCCCTAACATGACAATTCAACTTAAATAATGAAAAGTTTGGGGTGGCTTTCTAGATAGGGACTAGCTCACCTCAATAACAACCTAATAGATGTAAGGGCTTAGCATGATGAAAGTGCTGAGCTTATTTTGGAGGCTTTAATGGATTTTGAATTAAACGAAGATCAGGTAGCGTTCTCGGATATGGCAACTGCATTTGCTCGCAGTGAACTTGAGCCTAATGCCGCAAAATGGGATGAGGAATCATTCTTCCCAGTGGACGTCATTCGCAAAGCAGGTGAAATGGGTTTTGCCTCTCTCTATTCACCTGAGTCTGTTGGTGGTCTGGGTTTAAGTCGCCTCGATTCAAGTATTATCTTTGAGCGTCTTTCTATGGGTTGTACGTCTACAACAGCTTATTTAACCATTCACAATATGGTGACTTGGATGGTCACCAGCTTTGCTAAACCCAGTGTGCTTGAAAAATATGCGGAATCTTTGATTAGTGCGCAAGCACTGGGCTCTTATTGTTTGACTGAACCAAATGCAGGGTCAGATGCGGCTTCTTTAAAAACAACGGCTAAAAAAGAGGGTGATCATTACATCTTAAACGGCAGTAAGGTGTTTATTTCTGGTGCCGGTAGTACGGATGTCTTGGTGGTGATGGCAAGAACAGGTGGCCCTGGTGCGCGCGGTGTCTCTGCGATTGTGGTAGATGCTCACAGTGACGGCATTAGCTATGGCCGAAAAGAAGACAAGATGGGTTGGAATAGTCAGCCAACTCGTATGATCAGCTTTGATAATGTCAAAGTGCCCGTTGAAAACTTATTAAGCGAAGAGGGTGAGGGGTTTGTACTGGCGATGAAAGGACTGGATGGCGGCCGTATTAATATTGCTTCTTGTTCTTTAGGCACGGCGCAACAAGCGTTAAATCAAGCGCGTGATTATATGCAAGAAAGAAAGCAGTTTGGTAAACAAATTGGTGACTTTCAAGGGCTGCAGTTTCGTTTGGCAGATATGGCGACTGAGCTTTTAGCTGCTAGGCAGCTAGTGCGTTTGGCCGCGAGTAAACTAGATCTTGGCCATAAAGATGCCACGACTTATTGTGCTATGGCAAAACGCTTTGCGACCGATGTGGGTTTTAAAGTCTGTGACGAAGCGCTTCAAATCTTTGGTGGATATGGCTATATCAAGGAATATCCTATGGAGCGTTATGTGAGAGATACAAGAGTGCACAGAATACTTGAGGGCACAAACGAGATTATGCGTGTCATTATTGGTCGTCGTTTATTGGCAGATACGGATTCTGAATTTTAACCTCAACATAAATTAAACATTCTTGGGCTCTGTCGTTAGATCATGATAGATGAAATGCTTATGAGAGACAGAGTTTCAAGACGAAGGAGTAAAGAATGACACAGGTAAATACAGATTTGGTCTTGGTTGAGAAAAAAGGCCATGTGGCCATCCTCACCATGAATAACCTGCCTGCAAATACTTGGACTGCTGACAGTCTAAAAGCACTTAAGTTAATTGTTGAAGAGCTGAATCAAGATAAATCAATTTGGAGCTTGGTTTTAACGGGGGCTGGCGATAAGTTTTTTTCAGCTGGCGCGGACTTGAAGCTCTTTGCTGATGGAAATAAAGAAACTGCTCGTGAGATGGCGCGCTTATTTGGTTTGGCTTTTGAAACTTTAAGCCACTTTAGAGGCGTCTCTATCGCTGCCATTAATGGCTATAGCATGGGGGGCGGGCTGGAAGTTGCTTTAGCTTGTGACTTGCGTATTGCTGAAGAGCAAGCGGTATTAGCGTTACCAGAAGCAAAAGTGGGTTTGCTGCCTTGTGCTGGTGGGACACAAAACCTGACTTGGTTAGTGGGTGAAGGTTGGGCTAAACGTATGATCTTATGCGGTGAGCAAGTTAAAGCGGATAAAGCGCTCGAAATAGGCTTGGTCGAAGAGGTTGTTGAAAGAGGCGATGCTTTAGAAAAAGCCATTGCGCTTGCTGAGCAAGTGGGTCAGCAGAGTCCTTCATCTGTTGCTGCATGTAAATCTCTTATTCAAAATGCGCGAACAGCGCCATTGCAGCAAGGCTTGATCCTAGAGCGAGAGCTATTTGTTGATTTATTTGATACAGAAGATCAAGCGGAAGGGGTCAACGCCTTTTTAGAGAAGAGAGCGCCTAATTGGCAAAACAAATAACAAGCTAAGGATGTATTTATGGCAAGCGTAATCTTTCATGAACATATTACTGCTTCGGGTGAAATTGTTGGCGAAATTAGGTTGAACGCAGAAAAAAAACTGAATGCATTAACCTTAAAGATGATTGATCTCATTTCTGCCAAATTAGACGCATGGCAGTCTAAGAAAAACCTAGTTGCTATTTTATTAGACAGTGAGGGTGAGAAGGCTTTTTGTGCGGGCGGCGATATTATCAAGCTACATGAAGCCATGATGCGAGATGAAATTAGCCCCTTTCCAACCGACTTTTTTACCCGCGAGTATCAGTTAGATTACCAAATTCATACTTACCCTAAGCCGATTATTTGTTGGGGAAGTGGTTTTGTGATGGGCGGCGGTATGGGGCTGTTTGCCGGTGCCAGCCATAGGGTTGTCACACAAACAAGTTATCTTGCTATGCCCGAAGTGAGTATTGGCCTTTATCCAGATGTTGGGGCGAGTTATTTCCTTAATAAGCTGCCCGGCAATATCGGTTTGTTTTTGGGGTTGACGGCAGCAGGCATTAATGCAAAAGATGCGATGGCGTTGGGTATGGCGGATTATGCCTTGGATTCAAACCAAAGAGCTGAACTTTTAGAGAGGCTCCTTCTGGCTGATTGGCAAGCTAATCACCATGAGGCAGTTAATAAAACGCTATCGAGTTTGAGTGTTGAATCACACGCTGTATTTGATGTTTTGCCTAGCCCAATTATGTCTCATCAAGGGTTAATTGAAGACTTAATGTCTAACGATTCTTTAAGCGACATGCTCACAGACCTTGCAAACATTGAGACTGAAGAAAAGTGGTTGATGAAAGCTCAAAATACCGTTGCAAATGGTAGCCCAGTATCCTTGGTTTTGATTAAAACTCAGTTAGAGCGCAGTGTTGACCTGACGCTAAAAGAGGTGTTTCAGCAAGAGCTTGAGGTCTCAGTGCAATGTACAAGACATGAAGAGCTCGCAGAAGGTGTGCGTGCCTTATTAATTGATAAGGATAAAGCGCCAAAGTGGCGTTATGACTCTGTGGCTGCGGTAGAAGATACTTATATCGAAGACTTATTAAGCTCTCCCTGGGATAAAGCAGATCACCCACTTAGGTACCTCTAGGGTGGTGAGGCTTATTGAGCAAGTTGGCTGACTGGTTAGGTTGAGCATTAACCAGCAGAAAGTGGCAGATCAAATTACTAAAACAAGAATAATGATTTAAAGGATAAACGTCATGGCAAATATCGGATTTATAGGGCTTGGCAACATGGGTGGGCCAATGGCTGCCAATTTAGCCAAAGCTGGGCATAAAGTAAAAGCATTCGACTTATCAACAGAAGCGTTGGATAAAGCTGTGCAAGCTGGTTGTATGAAAGTGAATAGTGCACTGGAGGCAATTCAAGGGGCTGAATTTATTATTAGCATGCTACCTGCGGGTAAGCATGTGCATGGTTTGTATGTCTCCTCAGAGGCTCCTTTATTTGATCATATCTCTTCAGGTACTTTGGTGATTGATAGCTCTACCATAGAGGCGGATGTCGCTCGATCAGTTGCACACATAGCGAAAGAGAAAGGGATTGAGTTTATAGATGCACCTGTTTCTGGTGGTGTAGGTGGTGCGCAAGCCGGTACCTTGGCCTTTATGGTGGGTGCTGAGAAATCACAGTTTGATAAAGCGTTACCTATTTTGGAGTGTATGGGTAAAAACATCTTCCATGCGGGAGATCATGGGGCAGGCCAAATTGCAAAAGCGTGTAATAACATGATGTTAGCAATTTTAATGGCGGGGACTTGTGAAACATTAAATATGGGGATGAAAAATGGTTTAGACCCCAAGGTGCTCTCTGACATTATGCAGCAGAGCTCAGGTAATAACTGGGCATTACAAGTCTATAACCCTGTTCCTGGTGTGATGGAGAATGTGCCTTCTTCAAATCAGTATCAAGGGGGCTTTATGGTGGACCTGATGTTTAAGGATCTTGGTCTTGCCATGAATCTGAGCCAGCTTAGTTCGTCTCCAACCCCGATGGGGAGTGCTGCTAGAGGGTTGTTTAACCTTCATAAAGAACAAGGTAACGGCAGCTTAGACTTTTCAAGCCTGATTAAGCTTTATCAGGAAAAGTAAATCTCACTATTTAAAGATAATCATGATTTAAGCTTGAACCTGTGTATAACTTAATTTTTGTAAGTTATTTCAGTCTTAAGCTTTATATAAAGGAAGATGTATGAAACTTGATCAAAAGGTATTTGCAATTACTGGCGGTGCAAGAGGTTTGGGTGCTGGTATGGCGTCTCATTTAGTTGAGCTAGGTGCACATCTTGCCATTATTGACCTTGATAAGGCTGCAGTAGAGGTGATGGCGAAGACTTTATTGGAGCAAGCACATCAAGCGGATAAGAACCTAACAATTAAAGGTTATGCTTGTGATATCGCTGATGAGTTACAGGTCGAAAATACCTTTTCGCAAATAAGGCAAGACTTTGGCCAGTTAAATGGCTTGATCAATAATGCGGGTCTAATGCGTGATGGTATGCTGATTAAAGTGAAAGATGGCAAGCTAACTGACAAAATGTCGCTCAAACAATGGCAGTCAGTGGTTGATGTGAATCTAACGGGTTCGTTTTTATGCGGTAGGGAGGCGGCTGGTATTATGGCTGAGCAAGCAGATGCTGGCGTGATTATTAATATCTCCTCTGTTTCACGCGCGGGTAATGCGGGTCAAACCAATTACAGTGCGACTAAATCTGGTGTTGCTACCATGGTGGTAAGCTGGGCAAAAGAGTTGGCTAGACACAATATTCGAGTGGCAGGTATTGCGCCTGGCATGATAGCAACAGATATGACGGCGCAAATGAAACCCGAAGCGATTGAGCGAATGCTTAAAGCTGTTCCCCTTAGGCGTATGGGGGAAGTGGATGAAATTGCCCATACAATGCAATACATATTGGAAAATGATTATTTTACGGGTCGTGTCATTGAAATGGATGGCGGACTTCGCGTATAACTGATTGTGTTATCCTGATTAATTAATAAAAACAAATAGTTATGAGGAATCAATACCTCTAAAGCTATACTTTTAGTCAGGGTCATAAGCCTTGGCTGATTATAAAAGGCCAAAAGCCATAAAATTAGACAGAGATGGGAATTTGCCAATGAAAATTTTGGTAGCGGTAAAGCGCGTTATTGATTACAACGTGAAAGTGAGAGTAAAGGCGGATCAATCAAATGTTGACCTTAATAATGTCAAAATGGCATTAAACCCTTTTTGTGAAATTGCGGTTGAAGAAGCGGTTCGATTAAAAGAGCAGGGTGTCGCAACGGAAGTAGTTGTGGTGTCAATTGGCTCTAAATCATGCCAAGAGCAGCTTAGAAATGCATTGGCATTAGGGTGTGATAGGGCAATTCAAGTTGAAGCTGAAGACGGTCCAGATTCATTATCAGTTGCGCGCATTCTTGCCAAGGTCGCAGAAGCAGAAACGCCAGGCTTGATACTGCTAGGTAAGCAGGCGATCGATTCGGATAATAACCAAACGGGTCAAATGCTGGCGGCTTTGTTAGATAGACCGCAAGCGACTTTTGCCTCTGAAATTAAAATAGAAGAGGGTAAAGCTTCTGTTACTCGTGAAATTGATGGTGGTTTACAGACGCTTAAGCTGACTTTGCCGGCTGTTGTGACGACAGATCTTAGGTTGAATGAGCCAAGGTTTGCTTCCCTTCCTAATATTATGAAAGCTAAACGTAAACCGCTTGAGGTTAAGTCTGCTGATGAACTTGGTGTTAGTGTGTCATCAAATATAAAGCTTATCAGTGTTGAAGAGCCTGCTCAAAGGCAAGCTGGCATTAAAGTCTCTTCAGTGGATGAACTGGTTGAAAAGTTACGCAATGAAGCAAAGGTGATCGCATGAGTACATTAGTCTTAATTGAGCATGATAATAAAACGCTTTCACCGGTTAGCTTGAATGTTTTAAATGCGGCTAAGCAAATTGGCAAACCTATTACTGCTCTTGTAGTTGGTTCTGACTGTGCGAATGTGGCAGATCAAGTCGCCAAGATTGCAGGCGTTGATTTGGTTTTGTTAGCTGATAATGCGGCATATGAGCATCAGCTTGCTGAAAATGTTAGTAAACTTCTCTTAGAGCAAATTGATCCTGATAATAAAGGGGCTGACGCTGCACGATTTAGTTATGTGCTGGCGGCATCTACAACAACAGGTAAAAATATTTTGCCAAGAGTTGCAGCATTATTGGGTGTTAATCAATTGTCTGATGTGATGGCGATTGAATCTGAAAGCCGTTTTAAGCGTGCTATATATGCAGGTAATGCTATCGCGACAGTAGAATCAAGTGATGCTGTAAAGGTGATGACAATTCGTGGCACTGCCTTTGATGCGATTAACGCTGAAGGTGGCGCTGCGCTAATTGAGTCGTTATCCAATGTACATTTATCCGCTGACATTGAGTTTGTTGAAGAGTCATTGGCTGTATCAGAAAGGCCTGAATTAACGGCAGCGACAACTGTAATCTCTGGCGGGCGTGGCCTTGGCAATGGTGAAAACTTTAATATGCTCTATAGCTTAGCGGATAAGCTGGGCGCTGCTGTGGGGGCATCTCGTGCGGCTGTTGATGCGGGCTTTGTGCCAAATGATATGCAGGTTGGGCAAACAGGCAAGATGGTGGCACCAGAGCTATATATTGCGGTTGGTATCTCAGGTGCGATTCAGCATTTAGCAGGCATGAAAGACTCTAAAGTGATTGTGGCTATAAACAAAGATGAAGAAGCGCCAATCTTTCAAGTGGCTGACTATGGTCTAGTTGGTGATTTGTTTGATTTAGTGCCTGAGTTAGAGGGTAAAATAATCTAATCCTCCATTTAAGGCGCTTAAACTAAACCCTCATTTTGCTCGCAATTTGAGGGTTTATTTTTTGATAATAGTGACTAATGACACTTGTTCTTTGTAGTGCTTGATAAGGCTTTTATATTTTAGTTCATTTTGTTGTAAATCTTTGATTTTTTAAAGGTTTTGTTCTTTTTTTTTACTCTTTTTTCTGTAATTATAGGCGCGATTATTTATATCGTTCATGGAAGATTAGAGTTTAATAATATCAATATGAAACTAAGTTTTAAAAAAATTACAGTGTTAGCCTTTTCTCTTGTTTTATTTGGTTGCGCTGCTCCAGGTTCTTATCTAACAATTAATCAAGATGATGAACCTCAAAATGAAGAAACAAGTTCCTCTTCCATTCTAGATAAAGTTAATATTTATCAACTGACGGCAAATCAAGTGGGTCAGTTTAATCCTCCAATCATTACTGCGCAAAAAAATGCTTTGTTAGATAAAGAGTTATCTAGCTATGAATATTTAGTGGGTAGTGGTGATATTTTAAATATTACCGTATGGGATCACCCTGAGTTAACCATACCTGCTGGTTCATATCGAAGTGCTACAGAATCCGGAAATTGGGTTCATGCTAATGGCCATATTTTTTACCCTTACATCGGCTTTGTTGAAGTTGCGGGTAAAAGTACCTCTCAAATAAGAGAGCTTATGTCAGTAAAGTTATCAAAGTTTATTGAGAGTCCTCAAGTTGATGTCAGTGTGGCGAAATTTCAGTCCAAAAAAGTTTATGTGACAGGGGCAATAAATATGCCTGGTCAGCAGTTTATTTCCAATGTGCCTTTAACCTTACTTGATGCGATTAATTCAGCGGGTGGCTTAAGTGAAGATGCGGATTGGCGCAATGTAAGTGTAACAAGGCTTGGGTCAGAAGAGATTTTGTCATTATATGCCCTGATTCAAAAAGGAGATTTAACTCACAACCGTCTTCTTAAAGATGGTGATATTGTGCATGTTCCTCGTAACGATAATCAAAAAGTGTTTGTGATGGGGGAAGTCAATAATCCTCAGTTATTAAAAATTGATCGCGCTGGTATGAGCTTAACTGAAGCATTAAGCAGTGTTGGTGGCATTAACCAGTTATCAGCAGATGCCACTGGCGTTTTTGTTATTCGATCAAATAAAGAAAGGCATGAGGGAAGTTCAAAACTAGCCAATGTTTTTCAATTAGATATTTCAAATTCAATTGCCCTAGTAATTGGTACAGAGTTTGAGTTGATGCCAAAAGATATTGTCTATGTCACTGCCGCCCCTGTGGTTCAGTGGAATAGAGTGATTAGTCAAATTATACCGACTTCAGCTGGTTTTAATAATATAACTGACGGCATAAATGATGTGAGAGGCTGGTAATGTTTAATAAAATCTTGGTTGTTTGTGTTGGGAATATTTGTAGGTCACCCACTGCTGAATATCTATTAAAGTCTTTGTTGTCTGATAAAGAAATTGCATCAGCTGGTGTTGGTGCCTTGGTTGGCAAGCCTGCTGATAAAATGGCATTTTCGGTGGCAATTGAGCATGGTGTTGATATGACTGAGCACACAGCTCAGCAGTTAACGTCAGAGTTATGTCGAGAGTTTGATTTAATCTTGGTGATGGAGCAGGGACACATCAATGCTGTGACTAATATTGCACCTGAAGCTCGCGGGAAAACCATGTTATTAAGCCAATGGTTAGATAAACAAGATATCCCAGACCCATATAGGCAAAGTAAAGAAGCGTTTGATTATGCTTATGACTTAATTGAGCGCTCGGTAAAAGCTTGGTCGAAAAAGTTATAGGTTAGTGAAAGTCAAAAGATATGCTGGCAAAAAAATAACAACTGGAATCTAAATTTATCTATGAGTAGTCGTTCCCTCAATCAAACAGGCAGGCAGAAATTGTCAGTTGAAAATAGCGCTGATGAAATTGATCTAGCAAAGTTATTTGGTATTTTATTAGATTCAAAGTGGTTAATTATTCTAATTACAACTTTATTTTCTGTTTTAGGAATATTATATGCATTATTAGCAACGCCTATTTATAAAGCTGATGCACTAATTCAAGTCGAACAAAAATCAAGTGGCATGTCTGCACTAGTTGGAGATATGGGGGATATATTCTCAAGTGAATCATCTGCCACGACGGAAATTGAAATACTGACATCACGGATGATATTAGGGCAAACAGTAGATAAATTAAATTTAACGACATTGGCTTCGCCAAGTTATATACCAGTAATAGGGAAGGGTTTAGCGCGTATTCAAGATGATAATAAGAAAATTGTTATTAGTCGTTTTGACGTTCCTAGAAATACATCTTTTAACTATAAGTTAATTATTAATGATTCTGAAAAAGGCTTGTATTCACTTTATGATGACATGGGTAATAAAGTTTTAAGTGGAACAGTTAATCTATTGGTAAGTGATAATAACTATAATATCTTTATCCAAAAGTTAATCGGTAAAGAGGGTGATGAATTTCAAATCCTTAAACGTTCTAAGCTAGACGCCATTCAATGGCTAAATAAAGGCTTATCAGTTAATGAGCGTGGAAAGCAAACGGGGATTCTACAAATATCGTTTGAAGGTGAAAATAAAAATCTTATTGAAGATATATTGAATGATATTAGTCAAAATTACTTTTTGCAAAATGTTGATAGAAATTCTGCAGAAGCGGAAAAAAGCTTAAATTTTTTAGAAGGGCACTTACCTAATATTAAAACTGAATTAACAGCGGCTGAAGATGTATTAAATCGTTTTCGCCAAAAAAGTGAGTCGATTGATTTAGGATTAGAGGCTCAATCAACGCTAAAAGTAATGGTTGAATTAGAAGCGCAGCTTAACGAACTTACTTTTAAAGAAAGTGAAATTAGTAAACGTTTTACAAAAGATCACCCTGCCTATAAATCTTTATTGGATAAGCGTAAGGTCTTATTAGGAGAAAGAGATAGGTTAAATAAACAGGTACAGAAGCTGCCAAAAACTCAGCGTGAAGTGTTGCGTATGACACGCGATGTTGAAGTGAATCAGCAAATATATATTCAATTACTTAATAAAACTCAAGAGTTAAATATATTAAAAGCAGGCACAGTCGGGAATGTTCGTATTATTGATAGTGCACAGTCTTATACTAGAGCAGTTAAACCCAAAAAACCTTTAATAGTGGTTTTAGCAACGTTATTAGGTGGTATGTTGGCTGTGGTTTTTGTGTTGTTAAGGGCAGCGTTACATAAAGGTGTTGAAAATCCTGATGATGTTGAGGCTTTAGGGCTTCCTGTATATGCAAATATCCCAATGTCAGAACATCAAATAAAAATGGATGTAAAACTTAAACAAAAATCAAAGAATAGAAAACCAACAAAAAAACTAAAACTTTATGAAACTTTATTAGCGGAAGCAAACCCAGCAGATTTAACAATAGAAGCTTTTCGTAGCCTAAGAACAAGTATGCATTTTGCTATGATGGAAGCAAAAAATAATCTAGTTATGATTTCTGGCCCAGCGCCTGGTGTTGGTAAATCTTTTGTATCAGCTAATTTTGCGTCTGTTATTGCTAAAGCGGGTCAAAAAGTATTACTTATAGATGGTGATATGAGAAAAGGTTATTTGCAAAAGCATTTTAATCTTGATTGGCATAATGGTTTATCTGAATTGCTATCAGGAAAATTAAGTGTGGGGAAGGTTATTAAACCTTCAGGGGTAATAAATTTAGATGTTATTACTCGAGGTCAAATACCACCTAATCCATCAGAGTTGTTAATGAATAATAGGTTTTCAGAATTTATTGAATGGGCATCAAGTGAATATGACATAGTGTTAATTGATACTCCACCAATTTTGGCTGTGACAGATCCTAGTATAGTTGGAGCGTTTGCTGGTACTACATTAATGGTAGGGCGCTTTGGAAAAAATACAGTTAAAGAAATTGATGTAGCAAGGCAGAGATTTGATATGGCTGGTATAGATGTGAAAGGGTTTATATTAAATGCTGTTGAGAAGAAGCCAAGTGCTTCTTATGGATATGGTTATTATAATTATAGTTATGAGAGTGATAAAATTTAGTATTTATTGAGACCTAATAATATACGCTATATTTAGATAGTTCGTAACATAAATAGAATGAAGTGTTTTTATATGTTCTGAGTATTCTTGATATTTTAGATTTAAATCATCTAATCTATAACCTGATTTTTAGCTTTAATGAAAATATTTATAATAGATATTTGTGATATTTTCTTTAATTCATAAAAATAGGATTAAAAAATGATTTCAAGTGTTAAAAAAGCTATTTTTATAAATTAAAATCAATAAAGTTATTATCTAACTTTAATAGTGATATCGCCTGGAGTGCATGAGAGTTAGATGAACCCTCAAAATAAAAACATAAAAAAATATTTAATTCCTATATATATATTAACTGTCTTTGTTCTTTTTTTTCCGCAGTTTCAATCTTTTATTGGGCTTATATTAGAGCAACTATTAGCAGTTATAGTTATAGTTACGTCTATAGTTTTTTTTATTACACTTTATCCATTGAGAATAAGGTTGATACATGTATTAATTTTTTTTTCTTTTTTAGTATTGATTACTATTTCACTAATTAGAGGCCTTGATGAAAACTTTCAAATGAATGATATTTTTGAATTGTCAAAACCTTTTTATCTTGGTCTCACATTTGCTCTATCATACTCAATAAATTGGGATATAAATAAAATAAAAAAATATTTTTCATTTATTATAATTTGTTTCTTTATTTTAGGTTTCTTTGGCATATTTGAAAGTGTAAGCAATATTGGTAATACTATTGGTCATACTATATATAAAGATATGAGAGGTGGTGTGCAATTTAAAGCTGTTGCGAGTTTTATTAGTCCATATGTGTTTGCTTCAATTTTAATGATCCCGTTTTTTTATTTTTTCTGTATGACTTTTGCTACTAACTTTAAGTTGTTTAGTTTTTTAGGAATGCTTTTTTTTCTACTTTTAATTTTATTAACCCAAAGTAGAACCGTATTAATTTCTCTAGTAATAACATTGTTTATTATACCTTTTGTTACTAATTTCTCTAAAGCATATGTAGGTAATAAAAGAGTATCGCTGTTTATAGTATTTATTGTTTTTTTGTCGTTTATTTTCTTGCCTATAATTGTTAGTGTAATAGAAACAAATTTTAAATATATATTTCAAGGCTTAAACTTATTATATTTGAATGTTATTGATTTTAATTTTGAAAGATTTATTTATTCGACACCATCAATTAGTAACCGGTATGAACAAATTGTATTTGTCATAGATAATATAGATATTATACCTTTAGTTGGTGTTAATATTGGAAAGTCACAACTTAATCCAGAATCTCTATATGCAATGTACTTATATCGTGTCGGTTTTATAGGGATTTTTATTCACTTTTCAATAATATGCATTTGTTTTATTAAGTGTTTGTTAGTAGCAAAAACATATAAAAATGATACTGTTTTTAATAGTATTTTTATGTCTATAGCATTTTATATGATTAGCTTACCATTTTCTTATGCATCATCAGCTCTTAATGATCAGGTTCGTTCAGGTTTTATTTTTTATATGATAGTTGGAATGGTATTTAGTTTTTATAATAAAAGAGGACAGTAATGAATATTTCTATCGGGATATTAACGTATGGACGCGATGAATATTTTTTCGATACAATAAATTGTTTGCTAAAAATAAAGCATAAAATTGAAATTATAGTTTTAAATAATAATGAAAATGAAAATGGAATTAAAAACAAAATAGAAAATTCTCTCCCTGCTAATATAAGGTTAAAGTATATTTGGCATGGAAAAAATTATGGGGTTTCAACAGGTAGAAAAATGCTTGTTGATAATACTAGCGCAGAAGTCATGATTCTATTAGATGACGATATTTATGTAGAAAACCCTAATGAAATGATTTGTTTTGTAAATACAGAATTTGAGCAAGATTTACTTTTAGGTGGTATTGCTTTTAATATTGTGGAGTATGGGAAAAATAGAAGAAATCGTTATGAAATTCCTCATAAGAATAAACTCTTTGATCAAAACAAAAAACAGCCTACTTATCTAATGATAGGCGCTGGTCATGCAATTGACATAGAAAAATCAAAGTCAGTGTTTAGCTATCCAACAGATTTTGATTTATATGGTTTTGAAGAGGTTTATCTTTCTTTTAAGCTATTAAACAATGGATATAATATAATTTATTTGCCCGGCTGTAAAATTGAACATAGAAAATCTCCTGACGGAAGGTTTGAAAACAAAAAAGTAAATTTTCTGGCTTACAGAAATAGAATGAAAATTGCAGCTAAACATCTCAAATTAAGATATCTAGTATCATGCTTTTTAGTTAGAACTATTTATTTTTTATTAAAAAATAAAAGTATAAGTGATGTAATCAAAGTCGCTAAAGAGTCATATAATGATTTTATTTATCATAGAAAGCCATTTACATCAACCTTCTATAAAAAAATAAAAAGACTTAACGGATTTTTATGGTATTAAAATATGATTTATGTGTATATTGATCACTTTGAAAGACTTTATTTTTTTTCGCGCTTCACTAACATATCTGATTTTAAATTTTTTACTTCAAGGTATTCGATATACCTTCAAGGTATTAAAGAAGGAATAAATATAAACATATTATCTTATGTAGGCGTGGAAAATGAAATTACCGTTGACCTTAAAGATGATATATTATATTGCAGAGATGTGTTAGCTGCTCATTTGAATATCAAAGATGCGATAGTATTCAGTGAGAAATTATATCTCTTTATATCTAAAGAATTTGAAAAAGATAATAATGTAGAATATTTCTTTTTGTGGAATGGTTCAGATACAGCTGAAACTACTATCGCAAAATTTTGTGATTGTATGAATATAAAAAAAGTTTTTTTTGAGATCTCTAATCTTCCTAATAGATTATTTATTGATCACTTAGGTGTTAATGCAGCCTCATCATTAATGAAACTTACTGATATAAATAAGATAAGTTGTTTATCAAATAATACTACTGAAGATTTTATTGCATATAAAAAAGAATATATAAAATTTAAATCATCTTCATTTACTCCACCACAAGCCAAGATAGCATCACGCATTAACTATTCATTTGTTATAGACTATATTTTTGCATTTAAAAACTCGTTTAAAATTCAAAGTAAATCAATACTTATAAAAACTTTAGATTTAATTAAAAGATATTTAGCAAATAAAAAGCTTTTAGGAAAATACCTAGATCTTAACGAAAAATATGTTTTTTTACCGTTGCAAGTATCGAATGATAGTCAAATCTTAATTAACAGTAAAGTTAATAATTTTGATGCAATAAGAATTGTTCAAGAATATGCAGGAAATAATAACCTGAAACTATATGTTAAAATACATCCAGCAGAAAAGAGTATTGATTCAATTAATGAAGTTTTAAAATTAAAAAATAAACTTGGATTTTATTTGGCTATAAATAATACTACAGAATTGATTTCAAATTCAGTTGAGGTTTTTACAATTAACTCAACTGTTGGTTTGGAAGCTCTTTTGTTTGATAAGAATGTTACTTTCCTAGGCGAATCATTTTATGAGAAGTTCAATAAAAATAATATTGATACTTATATAAATAGTTTCTTATTTAAAGTTGAATACTTTTCAGATATACCTATAGATACTGGTCTTGTTATTAAACACTATGAAAATATTAGAAAGTTAACGTTTCATGATTAAATATATTTCACCAAAAAAACTTTTAGATATAAAACGTTTAGATATTGCATTGAAAATTCTTTATATTGATGAATATCTTAATGAAACTGGCAGTGAGTATTTAAATCTTTATAAAAAGCATATTGAGCTTAGAACTTCAAATCTTGAAGATGATAAGGAATGTGCTAATGATTTTATAGATTCATTTAATTTACTTATTCAATCAATAAATGAAAATGGCTTTGATGATGAATTTCCTATCCATATATCATCTGTTAATCATATTAATTTATCAGGTGCGCATAGACTAGCATGCGCTCTGTATTTTAATTTGAAAGTAATACCAGTAATTTATGATTCTAAACCTGGATTAACTTGGTGCTCAAATTGGTTTTCTTCAAATAATTTTAGTGATGCTTTAATTAAAGAGCTTGAATTAAAAACACTTAAATCAATGGGTACATCATCATTTATAATTTGGAATTCTCTTTTTAAATACGGAAGTGAAATTGAAAAAAATATTAGTTTGGAATGTGAGGTTATAAAATCATTTGACATTAAAATATCTTCGAAAGAAAAATTGATGGAATGTGTGTCTGGCATATATTCTTATGAATTAGGCCCTAAAGTAAGTGAAATTATTATTTCAAAAGCATTTCAACTATCTAAATATAAAGAAACTACTTTTAAATTAATAGTTACTCGAAATTATGAAAAATCACATATCATAAAAGTTAAAGAAAAAGTAAGGAAATTATATTCACCTGTTGTAAATGATAATTTATTTTTGTCTGTTCACAGCTCTGATGATGTAGAGCATAGCAATTACTTATTAGATTATTTGCTAAATTTCAATAGATATAAGATGCCACTTAAAAACACTACTTATCCTTCAATAGAACTAATTGAGTGGCTGTCAGAGTTATATAAATATTGTGAAAATAAAAAAATTAATAGAAATGATATTTGTATTGTTGGTAGCTCATCGATGGATATTTTAGGTATAAGAAAATCAACTGATATAGATTTTATTTTGTTAAGCACTATAAGAGAAAAAATGTTTGATAATAAAGTTAATGTTCTGTCTGACAATATTGATTTGGCTAGTAAAGGCTACTTAAGATTGGCTAATACTAATATAACAGATGACTTAATAATTAAAAAATCAAAGTATCATTATTTTTTTCGAGGGTTCAAATTTATAGATATTGATTATGTTTTGCAACGAAAAAAGAATCAATGTAGAGATAAAGATATTCAAGATGTAAGACTTATTGATAGATGGAAAGAAAATAACAAAACATTAAAAAGTAATTATATTTATTTTTTGTATGAGATGAAATTTAAAATTTGGTATTACTTTGTAGCAAAGCCTAGGATTTATAAAGGAAGAATAAAGTTTTTATTACGAAAGATTCTACCTGAAAACGTAATTCAAATTTTAAAACGTATATATACATGATTGTTTTAAAAAATATAATTAATTATTTGTTTGGGAATGTGTTAACTAAAGCTATAGGCTTTTTATCCATTCCAATATACCTAAGCTTTCTTTCTGTTGAAGAGTTTGGAGAGTTATCTTACTTCAACTCTTTAATTTCAATTTCAACAATAGTTGTTTCTGGTTTTATTTACTCATCTATTTCTCGTTACTATTACGAGTCGGAGAGAGAACAAGAATTTAATGATTTTTTTGTGTCAAATGTATGTTTTCAACTGCTTTTCACTTTGTTGATTTGTGTTTTTTTATACGTGGTTAATATTTATTATTCTTTTGAGAATGGTTTTTATATTTTTCTTGTTTTATTTCTATCATTTATGAAAGTAGTCAATACTACTTACTTTCATATCTATCAACCTAGGGGAGAAAGTCGGAAAATACTTGTTAGACAACTTTTTGAATCTTTAATGATATTCACTACATCATACCTTTTTCTTTATGGCGATTTTTTTAGTGGTGAAATGAATATTATTTATTCTCAGGTATTTGTTTTCTCAGCTTTGGCTCTTTTTATTTTTTTTGATGTAAGTCGATATCTAGAGATTATAACCTTTAAGTTGAGCTGGAATAACCTTAAACGTTGTTTTTTTTATTTTAAAGAATATTCATTGTTTCTTTGGTTATCTACAATGCTATCTACTGTTATTTATCAGGTCGATAAGATATATGTTAAAAGTTTCTTGTCAGATATAGATATGGGCTTGTATGGAATAGCTTTTAGTATTGCTTTTTTTATTAAAGTTTTTTCTGTTTCTTTATTTTCTGCTTTTACTCCAGTTTTGATGCAGTTATATAAAGTTGATATCAAAGCTGCTTTAAATAACCTTTTTTTAATTAGGTTGATGGTTTTTATTCCTGTCGCTTTAATAAGTTTATTTTCGTTTGAAATAATTTATTTTTTGCCAAATGGAGAGAGTTATAGTGGGGCTAAAACTATTCTACCTATATTAGCATTTTCTTTTTGGATTGATACTTTATCTAGTTCTATTATTAACTTCTTGAGTTTTAGAAAAAAAACTAATAAATTAGTATTGCCTCTGATTTTTTCTTGTGTTTTTTACCTGTTTTTGTTTTATATCATTAAACCTAACATTAATGATACGTCATTAATGTTTCTTCTTTGCTGTAATGTTAGCTTCTTTGGTCTATGGTTATCATCAAAGATGCGTTTCTTTTTAAAAAAAGATATTGTTTTTATTATATTTGTTTTTATTATTCTATTGTTTGATGATGAGGTTTTTTTTGTTAAAGCTCTTGTCTCTTTGTTTTTGTTTCTTATGTTTTTTTGTTTTTATAAGTATAGCTCTAGTTGTACATGATTAGAGAGTTCTATTTTAATAGCGTATCTTTTGTTTTAAATATCAAGTGATTCACTCGAATCTATACATTAGTTATTAAGCACAAGGATATATGTTGAATTTTTACGATTTATTTTTAAAATAAAAAATATTAGAATTTACTATTGCATTGATGGTTTGATATTTTATATATGAGTAACTATGTTTGAAGTAAGTATAATTATGCCAGCATTTAATGCTGAGAAAACTATATCTGAGTCTATTGATTCTGTACTAGCTCAAACTTTTACTAATTTTGAGCTAGTAATCTGTGATGACTCTTCTACAGATAAAACTCGGCAGCTTATAAATGAATATCTTGCAAAAGATAAAAGAGTAAGATTAGTTAGTAATTTATATGCTAATGGAGCTGCTGGAGCTAGGAATAGCTGTATATTTGAATCATCTGGTAGATATATTGCCTTTTTAGATTCAGATGATATATGGCTACCAGATAAGCTTAAAGTTCAACATGAGTTTATGAAATCTAATGGTTATGCACTTACTCATGGCTCATATGAAATGTTCGATGAAAGTGGGTTCACAAAAATAATTTCCGCACCTCATAAAATTTCTTTCAAAGATCTACTTCGTAAATGCGATATTGGTTGCTTGTCTGTGATGTTTGATAAAACAAAATTCGACGATATATTTTTCCCTTATTGTCCCAAAGAGGATTATGCTTTTTGGTTAAAATTGACGAAAAATAGTGATGTGTCATCTTTTAGTTATATAGGAGTTTTAGCTCGCTATAGAAAGCAATCAACTTCATTATCTTCTTCAAAAATTAAAGAAATTCCTAAACAATGGTATGTGTTAAGGTTTATTGCAGGTATTAATCGTACTTTCTCCATGTTTTATTTGTTTACTTACTGTTTTAATGGAATATTTAAACACAAAAAATAAGGTTTATTTATTTTTCTAATTGCCGGACCGTGTGTAATTGAATCAGAGGGTTTAGTTCTAGATACTTTTGCATATTTGCAAGAAATTACAAATAAACTTGGTATTGAATATATTGCTAAGTCTTCTTTTACTAAGGCGAATCGTTCATCAGCATCCGCATTTACTGGACCAGGTATTGATGAGGGATTACGTATTTTACAAAAAGCTAAAAACCAGTTAGGTGTAAAAATTATTACTGATGTTCATGATGATACTCCATTAGAAGAAGTCGCATCAGTTGTTGATGTTTTACAAACTCCAGCTTTTCTTGTTCGTCAAACTGGTTTTATTCAGAGGGTAGCTTCAATGGGCAAACCGGTAAATATTAAAAAAGGTCAATGGATGCACCCATCAGAGATGGCTCCAGTAGTCGAAAAGTGCCGTGCAGTGGGTAATGATGACATATGGCTTTGTGATCGTGGTACTAGCTTTGGATTTGGTCAACTCGTTAACTATATGCCGGGTTTAACTATCATGAAAGAAACAGGGTGCAAAGTTGTAATGGATGCAACGCACAGTGTTCAAATGCCTGGTACTTTGAATGGTTCTACTGGCGGTAATTGTTACTATGTCCCTTCTATTGCAAGAGCTGCAGTTGCTGTCGGTATTGATGGCTTGTTTATGGAAACTCATCCTGACCCAGACAAAGCATTATGTGATGGGCCAAATATGTTGCCTCTAAAACATATGGAAGAGTTATTAGAAACGCTACTGGAGATCGATGAAGTCGTTCATCGACGTACTTTTATTGAATCTAAATTTGTCTAATTTTGTTAGGTATAAAGGTTTGTAATAATATCAAGATTTTTTGCTCTTTAGTTCTAAGGGGATATGGAATCAAATCCTGTGTTATTAGGGTAAAGAGAGCTCTGTTTTAGTAACTCTATACTAACAACTGGTTTTGATGAAATCATTACAGGTTTAAATAACCACTCCGCTTTAATTGAAATTTGGTCTAAATATATAATATTAGCAGACAAATAGTATTTTTGAGTGATGATGTTCTAGATGTCCCTATCTTAGAAAAATCAGAATTATATGTTGCGACAGTCAATGCTCAAAGTTTAGCTCTTGATTGCGCTGATTGGGTTTCAAGCTGGATGCGCGGAGAAGAATTGTAAGAGAATTTGTGGATATGCTATTTAAAACTCAAATTAAAAGAACGTCATCACAGGTTTATCAACCTTTACTTAATAAAATTCGCTTAGATGATATAGTAAAATTGGAGCTATAAAACATGAGTGTAAAAGTCGTCATTCCTGCACGTTATGGCTCAACGAGATTGCCTGGAAAACCTTTATTAACTTTACTTGATAAACCTGTTATTTGGCATGTGATTGAGCGTTGCAAAGAGGCGGGGATCGAGCAAACTGATATTTTTGTCGCGACTGACGATAAGCGCATAATTGATGCGTTAAAAGGCGAAGATGTTCAAGTTGTTTTGACCTCATCAGAGCATCAATCTGGTACTGATCGCATTAATGAGGTATCTCTAATTAAATGTTGGAGAGAGGATACTATTATAGTGAATGTTCAAGGTGATGAACCTATGATTCCACCGAAACTAATCCAACAAATTGTATCTTTTGCCCAATTAAATTCCTCATACGATATAACAACAGTTGTTGTTTCTATAGATACCCTCGATGATTTTGTTAATCCTAATGTTGTTAAAGCTATTGTTGGCCAAAATGGTAGAGCGCTTTATTTCACTCGCTCAGCATCACCAATGAACCGTGATAGCTCCGATGACTTGTCTTTGGCTAGAAGGCATATTGGTATTTATGCTTATCGAGCTTCAGGGTTACAACAATTTTGTTCATATTCGGGAGATATGCTTGAAAGTTATGAAAAGCTTGAGCAGTTGCGAGCCCTCAGTCATGGTATGAGTATAGGTGCTATAACATTTGACGGTGTTGTCCCTCATGGTATTGATACTAATGACGATTACGAAGCTATTAAAAAAACAATGGAAAGGAAGAATCTTTAAATGGCTAGTTCAATTGATATTGCAAGAGAGGTAATTCAAACCGAAATAGACGGGTTGGATTACATGGCAAAAAGGCTAGGATCTGAATTTGAAATGGCTATTAATGCCATTATTAACACAAAGGGTCGAACAATCATTTGTGGGATGGGGAAATCTGGGATTATTGGAAAAAAAATAGCAGCATCTTTTGCGAGTACCGGTACACCAAGTTTTTTTATGCATCCCGGAGAGGCTTTTCATGGTGACCTTGGAATGGTGAAACCTGAAGATATATTTATTGCCATATCGAATTCAGGGGAAACAGATGAAGTGCTAAAGCTGTTACCTTTCTTGCGTGATAATGATAATTTCGTTATTGCAATCACTGGTAAAGAAAATTCTACACTTGCTTCAAATTCGCACTGTCATTTAGATATTGCTGTTCCTAAAGAAGCGTGTCCTTTACAGTTAGCTCCAACATCTTCAACTACTGCAACGCTTGTTATGGGTGATGCTTTAGCAGTCGCGCTAATGGATGTACGTGGTTTTAAACCAGAAAACTTTGCTCGTTTTCATCCTGGGGGAAATTTAGGTCGTCGATTATTGTCAAAAGTTCGAGATGAGATGTTTTCTGATAACCTTCCCAGCGTTTCTTCGGATGCTGACTTTACTTCTATTATTCATAAAATATCGTCAAGTCATTTAGGATTAACATTAGTCAACTTTAATGATGACTCTTTAGCTATTATAACTGATGGCGATTTGCGAAGAGCTATGGAAGCTAAAGGCCGAAACGCTTTTGATTTGGTTGCAAAAGATATAGCATCAATTCACCCTGCCTCAATATTTCCTGAAGTTAGTATAGAGGAGGCTTATGAAGTAATGGAGAGTAAGTGTATAACCTCATTGATCGTTCAAGAAAATAACTCTGTTATTGGCATCTTGAAGAAATAATTTTTGAGTAAGAGTGAAAATTGTCATTATCAAATTTGCTATGTAATTTTTTATCGATTAATTAGATTAGATTACATTACGATAATTTTACTCTAATCCTCAACACTGAAATTTTGAGCTTGAGACAATTAAAATATTAAATTTCACAACTGTTTTCGATAAAGACTTAGCTTATTCGAGCAAGGGAAATAGCATAACCTAATTATTGTAAGATCGTGAAGAAAATGCTAATTACTTCAATACTATATCTGTTTAAGCGCTTTTTAGCTCTTGATTCAAATGAGTTAATACTATTATTTTAGTGGATATTATTAAAAACTATAAAAATAGTTTTTATAGTTTTTATAGTGGTGTGTTTGTGGATGAAGGAGAGTAAATGACTATTTTAGTGACGGGTGGTGCTGGATATATTGGCAGTCATACAGTATTAGAGCTGTTGTCAGCTAATCAAGAGGTTGTTGTTATTGATAACCTTAGCAATTCAAATGAAGAGTCTTTAAAGCGAGTAAGTTCCATAACGGGTAAAAAAATTCATTTTTACCGTGGAGACCTTCTTGATAAGGGCTTAGTTGATAATATTTTTGTTAAACATGATATTGACTCTGTTATTCACTTTGCAGGTTTAAAGGCGGTAGGTGAGTCGAATGAGATTCCCTTAACTTATTATCGTAATAATATTGCAGCTACTATTAGTGTTTTAGAAATCATGGCTACTCACAATGTAAAGAGTTTTGTATTTAGCTCTTCTGCGACTGTTTATGGTGACCCAGCTTCCGTTCCCATTAATGAAAGCTTTCCTACTTCGGCTACTAACCCTTATGGCCGATCAAAGTTAATGATTGAGGAAGTTCTCGCTGATCTTTACGAATCTGACAATAGCTGGAATATAGCGTGCTTGAGGTATTTTAATCCTGTTGGTGCGCATAAAAGCGGTTTGATTGGAGAGGACCCTAACGGTATACCAAATAACTTGATGCCTTTTATTTCACAAGTAGCAGTCGGTAAGCGTGAATTACTGAGTGTTTATGGTAACGATTATAATACACATGATGGCACTGGTGTTCGCGATTATATTCATGTGGTTGATTTAGCGTTAGGGCATTTGAAGGCGTTAGATAAACTGAAATCAAATCCAGGTAGGGTTACGTATAACTTAGGAACTGGGTGCGGTTATAGTGTTCTAGAAATGATTAAAGCTTTTGAAAAGGCTGCTAATAAAACGATTCCTTATCGAATTGTTGAGCGTCGTATGGGTGATATTGCTGAATGTTATGCCGCTACAGATCTAGCAGAAGAAGAGTTAGGTTGGAAGGCAAATTTAAGTATTAGTGATATGACTAATGACACTTGGCGTTGGCAAACAATGAACCCAAATGGCTATGAATAAAATCAAGCATAATTAATTGTTATATAAGGTTAAAATAAGAATTTTTATTTGATATAATCGCCCTCTTAACAAGGATGTAATGAGTTGTAATGGGGTAAAATGGATTTTTATGATTAACGAATTGGTTTTTTTATTTATAATCGCTTTTACGGTTCTATTTCTGTTACGAAAGATAGCTAAAAAATTTGGTTTGGTTGACGCTCCAAATGTTAGAAAAGTGCACAGTGGCTCTATTCCCTTAGTTGGCGGAATAGCGATCTTCTTAACGTTTTCGTCGTTCCTTTTTCTAAATCCCTTCTATCTCGCAGAGTCAAAAGCTTATCTGCTTTCTATGTTTATCTTGGTGTTTGTCGGTGTGTTGGACGATAAATTTGATGTCGCCTATGAACTAAGATTTGCTGTTCAAACCATGTTGTCATTTGTCATGATGATAATTGCAGATATTCAGTTACATACCATAGGTGATATTTTTGGTTTTGGTGAGATTAATCTGGGTATATTAGGTTATCTAGTTACTGTTATTGCCGTAATCGCAGCAATTAATACCTTTAATATGATTGATGGTATTGATGGCTTACTAGGAGGTGTTTCCATTGTAACTTTTGCTGCATTAGGTCTGATTCTCAGTTTGGATGGACAGAATAATATAGCGTATTTGTGCCTTGTTTTAATTGTCATTTTACTGCCTTACGTCTTGATGAATCTAGGATTTTTGGGGCGAAAGCGTAAAGTTTTTATGGGGGATGCAGGGAGCATGTTTATTGGCTTTACGGTCATTTGGTTCTTACTTTTATCTTCACAAAATGGACATGATGCACCTTTAAGGCCTGTAACAGCACTCTGGTTAATCGCATTGCCGCTTATGGATATGGCAACGATTATGATTCGTCGTATTAAAAGTGGAAATTCACCATTCAAACCTGATAGAGAGCATTTGCATCATATCATTCAAAGGCTAGGGTTTAAGCCTAGTCATACTTTGATGATTATATGTGGCATCTCAATCTTATTTGCTGGGATAGGTATAATAGGTGAAATTTATATCATTGAAGAAAGTTATATGTTTTATGCCTTCATTACTTGCTTTATTGCGTATTATTCATTGGTAAATAAAGCATCAATTGTTACCGTAAATAACTCTATGGTTTCGGGATCTGTTGAAGCTAATTGAGCTTGATTTGGCTTTGTTAGGTGCCTTGTTTATTTAGCTACTTTATCTAGAAACTTTTAATTCGCTAAAGATAGTTATAGTCTTTAATGGCATAACTATCTTACTCTATCTGTAAAGTGTTTTTATCTCCTCCTGTAATTCTTCGTAGTAGTATCTCATCCCTAAATCTTATAAAGTTATCCCTTAGATAGAAATTTAATTTTCATTTGTTTCCAATAAGAGACAAATGTACTTTATTCGAATGTAAGGAGTGTTTTGTGCCTGGTTTGTTACCTGATGTAGACCCTGATGGTTTATTAGAGTATTCCGTTGTTTTTACCGATAGATCCTTGAATCATATGTCAAAGTCGTTTCAAGGCGTGATGAATAATATTTCAGACACCCTTAAAGAGGTTTATCAGTCTGATGCTGTTGTCGTTGTGCCAGGTGGCGGTACCTATGGTATGGAAGCGGTAGCAAGGCAGTTTGCTCAGAACCAAAAATGCTTGGTGATTCGTAATGGTTTTTTTAGCTACCGTTGGAGTCAGATTTTTGAAACGGGCAATATCCCATCATCGTCCATTGTCATGATGGCGCGAAGGCTTAATGCCGGTATACAGGCACCATTTGAGCCTGCCCCTATTGATGAGGTAGTGGCGACTATCAAGTCGGAAAAACCTGAGTTAGTGTTTGCTCCACATGTTGAAACTGCCTCAGGTATGATTCTGCCTGATGATTATTTAAAAACTGTTGCTGATGCTGTGCATTCAGTGGGTGGTTTATTTGTTTTAGATTCCATTGCCTCAGGTGCCGTTTGGGTTGATATGAAAGCCGTTGGCATTGATGTATTAATCAGTGCGCCTCAAAAGGGTTGGAGTGCCTCTCCTTGTGCTGCATTAGTCATGTTAAATAATGATGCTCTTGAGCGCCTTGATCAAACCACGAGTAATAGTTTTTCTTGTGATCTTAAAAAGTGGCATCAGATTATGCAGGCCTATGTGAATGGAGGCCATGCTTATCACGCCACTATGCCAACAGACGCTTTAACAAAATTCTGCAATGCCATGCTAGAAAGCAAAGAATATGGCTTTGATAAATTAAAGTCTGAGCAAATTGCGCTGGGCTCTAAAGTGCGTCAACTTCTCGAATCAAAAGGGATCGCTTCCGTGGCAGCTGAAGGTTATCAGGCACCAGGTGTCGTGGTAAGTTATACGCAAGATTCGGCGGTGCAAAATACATCTAAATTTGCGGAACATGGTATGCAAGCAGCTGCAGGTGTTCCTTTAATGTGTGATGAGGGCAGTGACTTTAAAACGTTCAGGCTTGGGTTGTTTGGCTTGGATAAATTAAAAGATGTTGATGCAAGTGTGGCGAAATTAGAAAAAGTACTGAATAGTATTTTCTAAAATTGTTTTCTTCGCTTTATCGAAAAATGATAGAGCGACACTTGTTGGCCAATCTTGTTATTTAAGGCGCTAATCATTAAGCGCCTTAAATAATAATCAAGCTTTAAAGGTTATATTTTGCTTTAAATGCTTCAATAAGTTCGACAGGTTTTACTTTTTTGTTCTGGCTATTTAGTGCGTAAACAACCGTTTCGCCATTTGGACCACTACCAATTTCAGTAAATCGTAATGGCACTTCACCAACGACGCGAGCGGTATTCATTTCTTCTAAAGAAGAGAAAACATAGATTCTACCTTCTTCGGTGCGCGTCTCACCATAAAAGTCACTCGCACCATCAAGCTTACCGTCATACATATCAATAGAAGCAATGCCTTGAGTCTTTTTCTTGTCTTCGTTTGTTAAACCAAAAACAATCGTTTCACCCCTTGGGCCTTCACCTATGCGTACTTTTCTATAAGAGGTTTCACCCACTTGTAGGTAAGATTGATAAGTTGCAAAATCATCGAAGAAATAAATTCTACCTTCGTGATCTACCTGATACAGGTCATTATTGTTTTCTACTGCTTCTGTTTGAGTGTGTGCTGCAACTGTTTGATCAACAGAGTTTGTTCCACAAGCAGTTAACAATAAGCTAGTGCCAAGTACACAAGAAAGGGTAATAAGAGCTCGTTTCATTTTTGTCTTCCTATTTAAATAATGCCTAAAAGATACAAACTTATTGTGACGGTTTTGTGTCAGCTAGATTACGATTTTAAGTCGGCTTCACTTTTTACTTGGTTTGAGCTTTTGGTTTTATTGAGCCTAAAGGTAGAGTATTTGAGCCTTTCAAAATGATCTGGTGTTTTACACGGGGTGAATAGAAAAGTGCTTCAAAAGTATATTAAGGTTTGCTTGTTTTCTGTAAATAAAATAATCAAAAGGAAGATTGTGATGCTTAAAATACAAAATGGATTATGTTTTGCAGCGTGTGTAGCAACCAGTGTGACACTGGCAGAAACCTGCCCTGATTATGAGGTGCTGGAGCAGCTACCCGCATTTACTACGCCTGCTCAAGTCGATTTTGAACATAGCTCGAATGCTTGGTTTTCTGGCTTATATACACCGTATCATCTGGTTCATGACCAAATAGCCTTAGCTAATGAAACTGTAACTTTAGAGGCTAAGTTTGATTACAGCCGATGGTTTCATAAAGATCTCGAAGATGAAAAGGTACATGCATTCATCTTTGGAACAGGTATGAGTCAATGGCAATACCTTGGTCGCTACACAACGGACTCAGATGGTAAGATTTTTGTGCCAGTATCAAAAGGTGAGGGTGAATACCAGATACGTATGGTGGTTGAGGGTGATTTATCCCATGCTGATGGCTATTTGTCAGTGGTAAGCGAACAAAGAAAAGCAATTTTATTTGATATTGATGGCACCCTTACCTTGAATGATTTTGAGTCAGTTGGGGACTACTTAGGCGTTGATAAGGCTGATGCGCATTATTATGCCAAAGAAACTGTGTTGGAATATAAGAATAAAGGCTATCAGATCATTTATTTAACGGGTCGACCTTATTGGGTGGCTAAAGATAGTCGTGAATGGTTTGATTATATGGCGATGCCCCAAGGTCAGCTTCACACCAATCCTTATGGTGAGGGCCCTATCCCTGAGGATACTCAAGCCTATAAAACTGAGTATTTAAATCGAATCATACAAGATAAATCCATCAATATTGTCAGAGCCTATGGTAATGCAAGTACGGATATTGCCGCCTATGCCGATGCTGGTCTCCCTAAGGAACAAACCTATATTATTGGTAAGAATGCAGGTGATAACGGCACTCAAGCAATCGCTGATGATTACTCATATCATTATGCAACTCAGGTCATAAATTTTGAGTCTTTAGACTGCAATTAAGCCAATTAAAAACCTCTTTAAACACTAAAGCCCTTTATGGTATGACATCATAAAGGGCTCATGCTACTTGATTAGGCGACGTTTTGGCTGGTTTCCTTAAGAACAAGGTTTAACCTTGTGTCGATTTGATCTAGTGCCTGTTTAAGGTCTTTGATTAAGTCATCTATATGCTCAAGGCCAACTGAAATTCGAATTAAACCATCGCTGATACCAGCATCTAAACGTTCTTCTTGAGTGTAAGGTGAGTGAGTCATGGAGGCTGGATGTTGGATAAGAGATTCTGCATCACCTAAACTGACCGCTATGGAAAAAAGCTTCATGCTGTCAATAAAGGCGGCCCCACCTTGCAAATCTGTATCAAGTTCAAATGCAATCACACCGCCTGCGGCTTTCATTTGATTGCCAATAAAGCCATAACCAGAATGACTTTTAAGGCCGGGGTAGTGAACTTTGCTTACGTGCTTATTGTTTTCTAAAAATTCAGCCACTTGCTGTGCATTTTGACAGTGTCTTTCCATTCGTATTGGCAGGGTTTTGATGCCTCGAAGGATTAGCCAAGCATCATGAGGGCTGATTGTCGCGCCAATGTCTTTTAGAACGGTCATTTTAATTTCATTTATCATCTCCGTGCTGCCGCAAATAACGCCTGCAACCACATCGCCATGTCCATTTAGATATTTAGTGGCACTGTGCACGACAAGGTCGATACCAAATTGTCCTGGTTGTTGTAAAACAGGCGTCAAAAAAGTGTTATCGACAATGGAAATGAGCTGATGCTGTTTGGCAATGTTAGCGATCGCCCTAAGGTCTAGTACAACCATGTTAGGGTTGATCGGTGTTTCAAGAAACACTAGCTTTGTATTGTGCTTGATGGCACTTTTAAACTCAGTCATGTCTGTCATATCAACAAAACTTACTTCAATGCCAAAGCGCGTTAACATATGGCTTATCAAGGCATAAGAGCATCCGTAGATTGCTTTGGATGCAATCATATGATCACCGGCTTTAAGGTTTGTCAGTAGCGCACCGGATACAGCACCCATGCCTGTGGCAGTTGCGGCTGCATCTTCCATGTGTTCCATTGCTGCAACACGCATTTCGAGCTGGCGTGTTGTCGGATTCCCCAAACGGCTGTAAATAAACCCTTCTTCTTCACCTGCAAAACGGTCTGCGCCTTGTTGAGCATTATCAAATATAAAGGTTGAGGTTTGATAAAGAGGGGTCGCAAGGGAGCCAAATTGTTCGTCATTAATGCGTCCAGCATGGATTGCTTGGGTTTCGATTTTGTTATTATTAGCCATGATTCATATCCTTAAACTGCAGGTAAAACTGCTGTCATGATTTATTAAGCATTTTTATTTTTTCTGTATTCGGTTTTACTATCAAAGCAAGTCCCTTGCCATGTTGTAAAAAACCTTATAAATCAATGCTTTAAGTGTTTTTTACTATCTGATAGTGCAATTTTTGTCATAATTATGTGACATAGGCTTTGAAGTTATCAAAAATTGGCTAAGCATTGATAAAAGATATTTTTAAAAAAATAGTTTTTTTAAGAAAATAGAAGCGTTTAACTGATTTTTAGTTTAAAAAATTAACAATATTAAGATTGTAATTTTTTTATTACATGTCACATTTTATGTACACTTAAAGTTAGCTATAGATTCATTTAGGTATTCGTTATGCGTTTAGAAATTCGTTCCAATGATCGTATTGGTATTAGCCAAGAAATACTGCATATTTTTTCTAAATCGGCTTGTGATATTCGAGCGATGGAAGTTGTCACTGGGGTTACCTATGTGCATGTCAATGAAAGCTATCAAGATTCAGCCAAGATTATTGAACAGCTTTATTTAGTTCAGGGTGTGCTTAGCTGTCAGGAGGTGGCGCTAATGCCAGCCGAAAGGCGTGAGAATCACCTTACTGCATTATTAAATCGTATTCCTGACCCCATCATAGACCTTGATGAAAATGCTTGTATCCTTGCCCTTAATCATGCCGCGATTGCATTGCTTGATAGACCTGATGAAACATTAGAGGGCCTGTCTATTAATACCTTTACTGATCAGAATTTGTTACAAGGGTTAGGTGCTAACTTGTCTAGTCAAAGTATTTTATTTAAGCAAAAGGCCTATATGGCTGAAATTAGCCCAGTGCTAATGGAGGGCAAGGTGAGAGGCGCGCTGTTAATGTTACGCAATATGAACAGTCTTGGACGACAAATGTCACTCATGCAATCACAAAAAGAGCAGGGATTGGAGCAAATTATTGGTGAGTCAGAAACTGTTCAGTTATTAAAACAGCAAACCCGTCGATTCGCTCAATTACAGCTACCCGTGCTAATACAAGGTGAAACAGGTACGGGCAAAGAGCTGATTGCAAGGGGCCTACACCAAGAAAGTGAGCAAAGAGAGTCGGCTTTTCTTGCATTAAATTGTGCGTCTCTCCCAGAACATCTCCTAGAAAGTGAGTTGTTTGGTTATGCCTCTGGCGCTTTTACTGGTGCAAAAAAAGGGGGGAAGCCAGGTTTACTGGAACTTGCTGATGGCGGTACTTTATTTTTAGATGAAGTGGCTGAAATGTCTATCTATCTACAGGCCAAATTGCTTAGGTTTTTACAAGATTTTCGCTTTAGACGAGTAGGGGGGAGCCATGAAATCAGCGTCAACGTTCGAATCATTAGTGCCACTCATCAAGACTTGCAACAATTGATCGAAACGGGACGTTTTCGTGCGGATCTCTATTATCGTATCAATGTTTTAAACCTTGTTTTACCGCCTTTAAGGCAGAGAGGGGATGACATCTTATTATTGGTAAAACATTTTATTCATAGTGCTGCTAGACAAGTTGATATGCCAACACCCAAAATCAGTGAATCAGCGCTTGCTCGTCTTAAAGCCTATTCTTGGCCTGGTAATATCCGTCAGTTGCAAAACCTTTTATTTAGAATTGTTGCTTTAAATCGTGGTGAGTGGCTCAGTGATAAGGAAATTAATGAGAGTCTTAACCTGACATTTGCCAGTGCTTCAAAACAAGATCATCAACCTGATGCGAATTTGTCTGTAACGCCAGAAGTGCCTTTAGATAAAGTGTTTGATGATGTCATAGAGAATGAAAACTTGGTTAGCTGGGCTGGTGCTCAGGCTAATTTTGAGGCTAGTTTACTGAATCACCTTTACCCCTTATACCCAAGCACCCGTAAATTAGCGAAGCGTTTGGGGGTTTCTCACAATAAGGTGGCCCTTAAGCTAAAGCAGCATAATATTAAATAGTTTTTTCATATTATGTCTGAATTGGCTTACCATTTTGCATAATGATCTTCTATTAATCCCCAGGTTTGATTTAGCCTAATTGTTTCGTTTTTAACTTGTAAGGTGCCATCAAAGTAACCAAAAAACTGTCTGAAATTTGAGGCAATAAAATAGAGATTGAGTTTTTTGTCACGTTTACCTTTTGGATGAAAACTCAGTGATATTCGTTTATCGCTTGACTGTATAAGCCAGCTTTCCTCTTGACGATAACGATCAAACTTGAAATGAATTAGATCGACCTTAATGAGCTCACCTTCAAGCCAGATCGCGTTTTCACTCACGCCAGTTTCGTTTATTCCTGACGCGAAGTTAAAACCTAGCTTACGCCCATCCGCTAATTGGGTCGATAAATTGGCCCAATTCCAGCTGGTTTCTCTGCGCATAAAGCCAGCGCTCCAATCGACACTGGCTAGAGCATTAAGCTTAGCTAGGTTAAAGACTTTACCTTGCCAGTTAATTTCACCTTCAATCTTAAGTGTTGTATTTTTCTGGGTGTAAACCCAGTCGTTATAACCTGCCCGGGAGCAAACACAAAGCGGGTTTTGCTCTTTAGGCTCGCTAATATAAGCTTTGATCCTATTACCATTACCGAGTTTAAGAGTGATAAATCTTTGATTGTTTTTGGCTAAGATTTCAACAAGCGTATTGCCTTTTTTAAAGCGTGAAAGTCCCGAGTTTGGCTGACTGCTCATACGGGTATTTAAGGATAAGGCTTGGGTGAACTCAAACTCATCGTAGCTTTTTTCTTGGATGTTATAGAGGTAGACAAAACAGTTGCTGGCATATTTTAAATCGACAATTGCTAACCCTAATATGAAGGTGTCACAACTTATGCTGATAAATTGAAATTGGTTGAACTTAAATTTTTTACGCCATTTTGGAAGAGGCTTATCCATGCTATTTCTGAGGTCGAAATCTAAATAATTGACAGTGTCAATTTTTGCATAACCAAACTCAATGTCACCTGATTCATTAACCAGTTTACGCATAGCATCTTTATCCTTAAAAATAGACGTTTGAGCATAGTGGCTTGTTTAACTGCTTAAATCAATTGCATTAGCAAGTGCTCTTGTCACCAGAAAGTGAGTGATGAAACTGATGAGGATATTCGCAATATGCCATTTGATTGATCAAACAGGGTTAAGGACATAGCGATCAGTCGTCTTTTCGATGAAATGCTCTAGAGGTTATTTTCAAAGGCCGCAGGGCCTAGTCTAAAATGCCTATCTTTACATTGCAGGCTTTATCAATAAGATGATGATTCAAAGACACCCTCTGTCGAAGTAATGGTCGAGTTGAAGGACGAGGTAATCATTCAGTCATTATTTTCTGATGCCAAAACGCCTTTAATGGACTTAGAGGCATTGGCAAAAACAAAGCAGTGTCTTTGTCTCACTTGTTTAAAGAAATTAATTGTCTTGCTTGAGTCCCTTGAGGTTAACTAATGACCCTCCCTAGCTGTTTGTCATTTAGCAGTATGACCTTTTCTAAGGGGACGGGTTTATGAAAATAGAAGCCTTGTACCAGCTCTACTTTCAGGTCGGTGAGGTAGTTAAGCTGTTCTTCATGCTCAACACCTTCAGCAACAATCAATAGACCAAGCTTTTGTGCCAATAAAATAATGTGCTCAACCACATGGCCAGAGCGTATATCATGGGGAATTTTTTTGACGAAAGAATAATCTAGTTTAATCACGTTGACAGGGAGGTTTTGTAAATAGGCTAAAGAAGAATAACCTGTACCAAAGTCATCAAGCGCTACGTGAAACCCTGCCGCTTGTAATTGATTGCTGATTAGAATCGCGCAGTCTAAATCTTCTAACATGCTACTTTCGGTTAATTCAAACTCAATATATTTGGTATCAACCTGATAATGGTTACAAATATCCAAGAGTTCTCTCACTAAAAAATCGCGGTTAAATTGAATGGAAGAAAGGTTGATAGAGACTCTAAAGCCTGGCGTTGAGTAAAAACGATTAATAAGCTGAGGCACTTCGCTGATCACCTTATTGAAAATATGCTTTTCCAATTTAAGCATCAAGTTTTTTGATGTCTCTACAATAGGTAAAAAATCGCCGGGCCTTAATATTCCTCTTTGTGGGTGTTGCCACCTTATTAAGGCCTCAAGGCCTTTTATTTTGCCAGTTTGAGTACAAATTTTAGGTTGATAATAAGGAATAAATTCATCATTTTGGATGCCCATATAAACTAGGCTGAGTAAACTTTCCCTTGCTTCGATTGCTTCAACAATTGTGTTAGAAAAGAACACCAGTGTATTGCTCTTTAAGCCCTTGGCATGTTGTAACGACTGCTCGAAACGTGTTGCTAGGGCTGAATTGTCTAACGAAAAATCTAGTTTTATGCCACCTAAATGTAAGCTTACATTATCGTTATCAAGTTGGATTTTACTAATTAAGCCCTCAATGTTGTGTTTGAAGCTTTCCTGATCACTCGCCCGAGTGATAAAGGCAAATTTGCCTGCATAAAGGCTATAGCAAGGGCTTTCTTTATCAGCATGCTGATAAATGATCTGGGATACCTGTCGAATGAGGTTATCAGCCACTTGAAAACCTTGGCTTTTATTGAGTTTTTGTAATCTTGCAATATCGATAATGGCTAAGTAGTAATGATTATCTTGTTTGGCGCGGCACTCTTCAAAAAAAAGCATCATGGCAGCACGGTTTTTCATGCCAGTTAATGTGTCCTCAAAGGCTTCTTTTTCAAGTTTTTGCATGGCCGCGTCGAGCTTGCTTTTTAAGGTGCGATTCCAAACATACATCATGGTCATAAGGATAATGGCTAAGCAGGCTCCAAATGCTGTGCGTTTAATCCAAGTGTTATCTTGATAAAACTCGTCATAAATCATTTTTTTAGAAAACAGTACCCTAGAGTGACTTGTTTCATTAAAGGTGTCGAACATACTTGCCCATCTGTCTGGACTGGTATAGCCAATAGGGATGCTCTGTGGGGCAATAAGTTCGATGGTTTTTTTGGCTTCATAAACCTGATGGTCATAGCTGTAGCGCGCCGCTAGGTGTGAACAATAAAGCCTAAAGATTTGCGCATTATTATATATGCTCAAATTTGTAGGCTTTAGTCATTAAAGATAGGGAAAACTGATTTTACCTCTATTAATTTCCTGAGTACTCAGCAGGCGCTATTCCCCAATCTATGCTTTGAGGAAAACCCTTTTGAGATGGGATATCTCTTAAAAATTGACGGTATGTCCTCCAATTTTCTGTTTCTTTTTTATTATCTGTTAATCTTTCTATTTCAATACTTACTTTATTAATTAGAGTATTACGTGAAGCACGAGCCGAACTTTCTAACTCTTCATTCGATGGAGTAATAATTGGCCGTTCAAATAAAGCATCTGTTGGGGGAACTTCTCCAAGCCTATTTATTTTTGTTTGGTTACCGTTGCTATCAAAATATTCGGTGCCGATATTGTCTTCAATATAGTGCCAATCACCTTCTTTAAAATAACGCTGAAAGCCTTCTTTTTGTTCAATCAGCTCAATGTTAGTAGCAAACGCTGGAATCATATATTTACCAGAAACAAGATCTATTTTTGCTTCTATTTCTCGTGTAAACGTTTGGTATTCAGCGCCCAGCTTAAATGCAAATAATTTCATAACCAGCTCCTTTTAAAGTCTTGTTTTGCCGTAGTACGCAATGCTACGTGACCGTGTTTCATTTGCCATCCTCGGCACACCATTTTGGCCGTCTGTCACCGCGTCCCGAGCATTATTGTCCATCGACGAATAACTAGGGCTATTTGCAAGGTAACCATTTCCGGCAAGCGTATCTCCACCTTCCGCAGTAGCATGCCAGTGACCCTGGAAAGCATCTTCTTGAAATGAACCGAATACACGGCCATCATCAACACCACGCCCATCATCAAACATGCGAATAAACTCACCACCGACAATCGGCAAAGTAAAGGTACTAGAACCATCACCGTCACCATAAAAGCCCCCGTATGCAATCGGGTCAGCATCTTTAGTTGCTTGGTCTATGTAGTTGCTTGATGCGCTAGCGATTGCAAAAGCAATTGGGTGAGCCGCACGGCTCAAAGCTGCTCCATCCAGCGAGTATTCGCCTGGTCTCACAATATCTACGGTGTCTGTATAAAGCTTTGCGATATCTAAAACAGAGTTCCCCGTTTTTGGGTTAATCTGATCTATTAAATAAAACGCGTCACCCCTATACATCACTGTTGCTAAAGCAGTTTCAAATAGCTGGTTAGCCGCAGAGATATTTGAAATGGGAATTACATTAAGCTCATCTATTTTCAGTGTCACTGTAGAAGTGTTGGTTGCTGATACGATGAACTGAAATTCGTCATAATCTAATAGTGTTTTAACAGCTGGTTTATTCGTTTTTGATGAAAGCACTATTGCATCAGCAGTGCCTGATACATCAAGTAGATTTCTTGAACGAATTTGGTTTGAAACAGATTGAGACATTTGTGTTAAATCTTCAGAGTCAGGCGTTAAATCGCCTGCACTAATAAACGCTAAATATTCATCAATCTGATCATTAAAAAAATCTTGCCCTGGATAGCTTGGTGAGCCTGCATCATTGCTCTCTGAGAAGTAACCTGCTGTACCTGCTGTCTCTTTCCTTGCAGGTCTTTCAGCGACCTGTGAGCCATTTTTAAGTTTATGCATTTATTGCGTCCTCATAAATGTATTCATAATATTTTCCAGCCATCTTAAATTTCTCTAATACACACGTTAAAGCGAGTGCAGAATTGGAAGTAAGCGGCGTTAAACAGTCGTCAAGGCACACTGCATACGCATTAGGAATGCCTTTTACAATAACGCGCATTACATGACGATATTTTTCTTCATTAAGTGGGTATGTGCAGCCACGTAAACAGTGGTGAGGAAAGATCTCTTGCACCTCAATACTAAAGCCAAGTAATGCTGCAAGTGCTTCTAAAGACCAAGCCTGCAAGCCTCCTTTACGGTAATATTTTTCAATGACTGCATTACGACGTTGCTCTACTGTTTGATCTGTAAGGTTACATTCAGGAAGCCCCAAATAGGCTTCCCATTCCACTAAAAGCTGTTGCGTGCTTTT
This sequence comes from Marinomonas sp. MED121, assembly GCF_000153025.1. Taxonomy (GTDB): domain Bacteria; phylum Pseudomonadota; class Gammaproteobacteria; order Pseudomonadales; family Marinomonadaceae; genus Marinomonas. The sequence goes on along the minus strand of NZ_CH672432.1, from coordinate 464,805 downwards.
TGGACGCATTTCAGATAAGAGCTGATCTGCACTATCTTCTGCTTGCTGTAAACGAGGGGCGTAACCTGCAACATAAGCATGTAAAGCCCCCGTCTTATCTCTTGACCAAATATCCCCTTGGGGCATTTGCATCATAATGGCATTTGTCCATTGTTCTTTACTGTGAGCCATTAAGCCGCCCCCCAGGAAATTACACCAAGACTGTGTAGTTCATTAGTGCTTGCTGCGACATTTTGAGTAAGAGACAGTGTGTAATCAGTGAGGCCATTTACTGCACCAATCGCTGTTCTTAAATTACTTAGTAAAAGAGTTTCACTAGGGCCAAGCGTTGTCAGGTAATTGGTCATAGCAAGGGTTATAGCATCACGTAATTCAGTTGTGTCAGGTGTAATATTTAAAGAGGTATCGAGCGCTTTTAGAGCCAAGTTGATATAGATGGGCTCGATACCAGCAGGACGACCAACAAAAGTACCTGTCGCAGGGTCAGCGTGACGAAAGATATAAGCAGACATATCTGATACATCTGTTGAAGTTGGAATGATATTTTCTCTAGCATCAAACACAAAAGCATAGCCCACTGTCGAGCCACCTTGATAAGCGTCGTAAGCCCAAGCACGGCTAACACCAGAAACTTCACGACACCAAGCAACATAATCAGCCACCGCACCACCCATTGGGGGATTACGCTTTCTAAATAACAATCTCTCCAGTACTTCACTAATACTCTCAATATTTGCACCGCCTGAAATATCAGATGTCACACTCCCTTGAGGAGATACACCTGAAACAGTATTAACGAGTGTTAACGTATCACCAAGAGCAACATTTTCTGTTGCACCAGTCTCTTCAGACTGAACATTTGCAATGATACTTGAGCCAGATAAAGAGGATGTCGTTACCAGATAAACACGACCATCAGCGTGAGTCATTTTTGCATCTGTTGGAATAGTTGATGAACCAGAAAAGGTCACGACGCCTTCTGCGTGACTTGCTAACTTTCTAACTATCCCTTCACTTTGTGCAGTATCGATAATTGTCTGATCATCGGATTCAGAGGTTGGGATAATTTGTCGAACTATCCATGTCTGATAATCATATAAATCGCGAATAGAGCCACTAACAGCGGTATTTAATGCTTGCTCAACACCAAACTTAGCAAGCACCGTATCTAACGAGCTTTGAACATCAATTAAACCCTGTTCAATGAGGCTTTTAAGCGTTGGCACACTATACGGCATAATGAGCTTCCCAACGCTGAGACACAGATAGGCTCATACTTAAACCGTTAGGCTTAGTAATCACAACAGTAAGTGCTAGTGTATTAATGCGAGGGATGGAAGATGTCACTGTAATTGACTTCGCTATAGGGCCATTACCATCATCTTCAAGCATCCAAGCTAATGCGTTTTCAGCATAAGATACTGCCTTATTACGCACTTCAGTCGTTAGCTTTTCACGCTTAAGCAACCAAAGCTTACCACCCCATGTTAAGTCAGAATAAGTATCACCTGGCCAACCACGCAAATCACTAGAACCATCAGGCAATTCATCAAAATCAGATGCACGAGCATCAGTAAACAAAGAAATAAGCACTAACTCAGCCACACTATTATCAAAGATATCTCCATCAATAATGATGTTTAATTGTTTACTTAGCTGGTCAAAAAGAATACTCATGCAACTGGGCCTAATGTTATTTTATCTGTGTCATAGTGGTGTTTGTGTCCTAAATAGCTAATACCACCTGCCATCAAATTAGAACCTGAAACAACGCCTAATGATGTGATAGCAGCATTGGCGTTAATGGTGCCTGTTGTGGCAAGGTTGGCATCGGTTTTAATGTCTTTGGTTACATGTAACTCACCCTGAATAAATGTTTTTGGAGAAATAATATTTGTTTCAGGAGATACAATATTAAATGACTCGGATGCAGTGAGATTAACCTTGTTTGCTGTGATATTAATTTCACCATTTGCCGTGAGTTGCACTCTATGCCCCTCTAGGTGATACAAGAAAACATCCCCCATTTCACCCTGTGGTCGATAACGCTTATCTTCCACCGCAACAGCAACTAATTGACCTAAGCTACCGCCCAATGCAGCAAGAATCGCCTCTGATCCTAGCGGGGGGTGACTGCTGCAACCGTAGTTTTGAAAACGTTCAATGTCGTCAGCGCTATCGGCTGAACTCATTTTTACCTGAAGAGTTTGTCGCTGAAGATCTTCAACAACACCTGTTACCAGTGAGCGAGTTAACATCTGTCTAATCTTGCGATTAACTGGCGCTAACGCTTTTTCAATAGCTCTTTCAACAAGGCTCATTCTTTCCATCCTGTATGTAATGATGTTGAAATATTCGCTTGTGTTGGAATAGTTAAAGCATCAGGATGGACAACTGAGATAACCGCAATACGACCTGATTCATCATCTTCTGAAAACATCAAACCGCTAATCAGCATATCGCCATCTATCTTCATAATGGCGTCAGTCACAGGTACAATTTTATTCATACTTAAGAGATTGTTGGTATTCGGGTTGCGCCAACCTGTTAGAGTGTATTCCGCGCTATTACTTCGACTAATTGCACGCTGTCTTTCCCATTTACCGCGAAGGCTTGCCCCTTCAGCCGTTTCTATTTCATCATTCACAAAAATCATTGGGCGATAGCGCTTTATGTCATCATCATTTACTGTGGCACTAATGCCACCCACGCCTTCAATAGGCTGCTCTGACGTATTTTTCCAACTAATACCATTGGCTTTAACGATATACTCACTGAACCTTTGTTTACGGCTAAAGCGACCACGAGCCGCTTTAACATTAACACCTAACTTGAGCGCCACTTCCCCGCGCTCTGAACTAGCGCGTGTGATGACAAGCGCACCATAACCATTAGTCGTTAAAAGCACGCCTCGTGGCTTAGCTAAGCGTGATAGAAACTCATAAGCGGTTTCACCTTGCTCTACTTGTACACGCTCAAATACAGCACCAATACCCGTATCAATCTCAACACTAATCCCAAAAGGTGCACAGACTGTTTTAGCAATTTGCCCTAATGTCTGGCTTTTAAACTGACCACTTTGTTGAACCACACAGCAATCAATCAAATCAGATATTTTATCTCGACCAGTGACGTTGATTGTGATCGTTGAGTCATCATAGCTAGGAATGAGATCATCTAGATAGCCTGTAATTAAGCGCTCACCACCAATTTCAATCAGGCATTCTTCATCATTCAAGAGACCTTCAATAAAAGCATCATATGCTCCTGTGCTACCTTGATGCTGCCAAGTTAACTCAAGTTCAAAAGTGCCTGACATTGCGGTTAATGAGCGGCTAATTCTGACTTTCTGCCAGCCTTCGTATACGTTCCCACCTGTTCGTAATGTGACCTTATCCATTGATCACCTCAATACTCTCGTTGACGGCAATAAATGAAGGATTTGCTACCCCATTTCGACGCACTATACTGGCTCTATTATCTGCATTGCCTGTTTGTTGCCAGGCTAAAAGGGCAACAGGCATGGTGACACTTGGTCGAGCGGTTACTAAAGAAGGGAACTGCTGAGCACGAATACGAGTATCTTCCAAAACGGCTAACCGCAATGCCCTAAAAGTACGCCACACATCACTGTCTCCGCGCTCAACAGCATCTTCTGCTGCCATCGCCAAATTACTTGCAATAGCGTTTCCAATAGCCGTCAATTGACTACTCGTAATAACAGCATCTCGACCAACACCTGTTAAACTATCAATCGTATTTTGCTCTGATTCAGTGTTTAAGTTTGAGTTAGCCATGGCATCAGCTTTTTCAACCAATGCACTATCCTGTAACAGGGTATTGAAAGCATTAATATTATTATCTTGAGCGTTTAGCGTCTCAGTATCAGACGCTCTTTGAACACTGCTGGCTGTGCTATCATCAGAGATATTAATTGAACGCCCAAGACCACCACGAACGGTTAATTCTGCACGTAAACCATCCCAGCGATTACGCACATTGTCATATACAGATAATGCTTGAATAGGATCTGTCACAACACTTTTAACATCTTCGATTAACCCCATAGCATCACGCGCTAATTCACCTGGTACGGCTAGTAAGTTTCCTATCGATGACTTGGCTCGTTCCAAACGATTTGTCCAGTCTTTAAGCGAACTAGGTAAGCTAGGAATAGATCGAGTAAATTCATCTAGGTCATCAAACGCCTGATCAAATAAATCACCTAATCCTGCCTCTTCAGTAAGGGCTTTTTCATAACTAAGGATAGAGCGAACATAAGCCGCTTGTGCTGCACTGCGTGCTTCAGCAGCCGCTCGTTTGACTGATTCTGAGGTATCGATGGATGCATTAGGAAACAGGCTTTCACCCGCATTAAAAACATCGAAGCTAAAGGTCGCTAAACCGTCTTCCGCTAATATCAATTTATGATTAACGTTGCCCACTTGCACCTGCATCACACCAAACCAAGGATGAACTAATTCTCCTGGGCCAGATTGATTCAAGGCATTTAATAAGGTTTGCAAACGAGAGACGTAATCACTCCCAACAAAGCGGCCTTCAATTTTTTCTTGTTTAAAAACAGCACCATTATCTTCTGAATAACCTGAATCCCTTTTAGGGTATGAATGAGAAATGGCACGACGGCCACTCGTACCACTGGCAGTATCAAGCGGGAACTCAACCCCTCGAAACTTTGCCATTAAACGATCTTCAAACGGCATATAAAGCTCCTTTAATTTGGGCCAGCATCAGGATCAGAATTAATGGTAAGAAAGGGGGACTTACTTCTTACTTTGCTTTCAATACGATGATCATAAACATTAAGGTCTAAGCCGATATTTCCTTCAAAGGCAGACGGTGCTTGGCTAAGGGGTTTATTAATATTTTGGAAAATTTGAGCAGCATAATCTTGTGAAATAATCGGTTCGATTAATTCAGAAATAGACTTTTGATATTGCTTAGCATCTTTTAAAGACTCACTAGACTGCACGAAGGGCTGTGGGTAACCTGACTCTCTCCATTTAGCGACTTCTTCATCTTCACCTTCATTTAGAGAAGACGAATAAACAGTGGATGAAAAGATGGTTGCACTACGGCCAAGCGCGCCAGTTATTCCTTTTCCTTTTGATGATCTAGAACCACCATTTGTTTTATCTGGCAGATCTGCGCCACCCATACCACCTTGGCCCATGTTAACGACATAAACAGGGGTTGCACCAAGGCTATTTAAACCGCCTTTACCCTTATTTCCCAACACACCGCCAGCACCAAATGTCTTCTTGGCCCACATGCCAGCATCGAGTGCTTTTTTAGCTGCAACCACAGTGCCTATAGCATAAACAGAGGCTTCTCCCCATTTAAGCCAGTTTTGAATAGTTTCCTGGTCTACGCCGTTAATGGCATCGGCAATGTCTTGAAGTGGGCCAGCAAGTTCATCATTAGCAAATCGACTAACGCCATTACTAATAGATTGTAACGACGCATCAAAATCACTTGCAGCTACACTTGCATCTTTCATTGTTTGTGAACCGTCTCCAGTGATTTTTAAAAACTTATCAAAACCTTGAACATCTCCTGTGTTTTTTAATTCGGTAATTAAAGTGTTTAAAGATTTTTTACCTTCATCAGATAAGTTCAACATTGCTAGATTTTCAGATAGACCAGATGACTTAACAATTATTTCTTCCATTATCTGAGGAAGGGAGCGCATCACTTCTTTACCTTCTTTAAGGTATTTAGGATCAAAAACATCAATCCCTACACCTTTCAGAGTTTTGGTAGTTTGCGGACGAGTAATGTCACGCAATAAAGCTGTATAAGACGTGACGGCTTCTGAATCCGTACCAACACCTTCACGTATAACCTGAAGTGCAGCTCCTATTTCACGCACAGCATCAACGCCTTGACGCCCTGTAGCTGCATAGGCTGCAAATATTTCAGGCCCAAACTGAGCCATCCCTGCCAAAGGAAAAGCCCCTGATTTACCTTGAACATTAATAGTATCAATAGCGGCCATTGCCTTTTCTTGAGTATCAATATTTAGTTTTTTAAATTCAGTAAAAATCCCTCCAACAGCATCACCAGTCGCTCCTGTTGCCTGAATTACAAGAGGAATATTTCGTTTGTTTTTCATCGCATAATCAAGATCACCAATTTTAGTCATGATCTCTTGTATGGCCGTTAATGATTGGCGTGGGTCAACCTTAAATTCTGAAGAGCTTTCTTGTATTTCTTCCCATAGCTGCAAAGATTTTTCACGAGTAATATCAGCTGAAATAGCAAGCCTAGAAAGCTCTCTGTCAAGATTGCGGTATTTGTTTAAGGCAAAACCACTAGTCGTTGCAGCAGCTAAACCCACATAGCGATTACCTAAACTATCAATACCACGACCAGCAGCATTGGCAGATGAGCGAATCATATTCATTGCGCGTTTATTATTACGCGCAAACTCGCTCATAGAACCACCATAGCTTTTCGCTTTTGCGGCTAGGTTACCTGCCAAGTTAATGACAATATCTGTTTCGAGTTTTTGCCCCATGAGACGCTCGCTTATTGTTGAGAAGGTTTAAAAAAGTCCACCGCTTTGATTAGGCGGTCAAAGGTCATTTTACGAGTGGCACTGATCGGAATACGGGCGCAAAGCGCCCATGTTATTTCTTCGCTAACTTCCGCCAGTACCTTTAGCTCGCCCCCGCTCGGCTAATGCCTCTGCAAGCTGATTGTCTAAAACGGCTGTTTGGCTCTGAATAAGCTGAAAATCTTCATCCTCTAGCTTACGTAGCTGCCTGACGGTAAATGGCCCTTTAATATCACCAATGTACTCAACCTGACGTGCGAGCATTTCAAGGCCCATCAAAATATCTGAGGTATAACTAAGCGCTTTACCGTCTTGTACAATGACCTTTTCTGCTGCCAGTTGCGCATCAATATAATCACCTGTTTCTAGCTTACGAAGGCCCACTTCTTTGTGAGTGGTTTTGTCGCTTTTAAGGCCGTGTGTTAAGTCAAATGTTATAAGTGCCATTACACTTTCTCCGCTTTAATACCGTGGAAGGTGCCGCTGATCTCACCCGATTCTTCATTCAAGGCAAAAGGCTCCATGGGTTCGCAACCTGTCACCATATAATCAACACCGTTGTCACCTTCCCAAGACAAAGTGACATTCGTCATTTCGTTAATTTCAATCACATCAACGTCTTCATCCGCTACGATAGTGACTTGCACCGTTGGCTTCTGGTAGGTTTTAGAGAATCCCCAAATACGCCCTGGTCCAGGATGTTCTTTTGAGGTATGGCCACCAGGATTAAAAACGGCACCAGGCTTGGTTTTTAATTGTTTACTGTTTGCACGAATGACAGCAGATCCTAAAATTGGCATGTTTTATTCCTTATAATTTGAATTGAGTCAGTGCTGCGAATACACGTAATTGATTGACAATATCAGGCTTCCAAACACAATTTAGACGGTTCTGATTTGACGTATCACGATACACACTGAGGGTGCTTTTAAAGCCTTCGATATCTTCCATTAAGCCCTTAGGCACCCAATCAATACGGGCCAGTTCAATCATGGCTTTACGCATAATCTTAGGGGTGACAATAGGTTGTCCTGGTGCAATAAAATCCAGCACGTCATCGCCTGCCAGCTTATGGCGAGGAAAGCGATTTGTGACCATGGTCTTTAGTGAATAACGTAGATAACCCAATGTGGCAGGCGTTGTGATATCTAAGTAGCTAGGATCTGGATCACCATAACTATTCACTTTATAAGTAGAAACTTCACGCTCGATGGCAACTTCATCGCCTGCTGTGACCATATAACTTGCCACGCCACTTTGGAGTAACAAATTACGCTCTGTCCAATCCCAGCGATCAGTTTTAGAAGGTGGGAGAATACCTGTTAGCACTAGGGTCTGAAGCGGTCTTGCAGGGTCAATCGCTAATGAATAACTTGCACGTGCACCATAAGCGGCTGCAAATGCCCAAGGCGAGCTTGGCGTTTTGTTTGTCCCCATACAGGTAATGAGATAATCATTACGCGCATCACCCCATGTTGAGGTTTCAGAGAAGGTGCCACGCATAGCAGTGTAAGCAATACCTTCCATCATTTTTAGTGGCCCATATCGATCTACTAACTCATCACGTAAGCCATTCAAAGACTGCGTATCGCTGTAAGGCATAACAATGTGGTTGTACCACTCATCAGGAATAGCGGCGACAATTGTGCTGATATCGGGTGTACCAGCACCACCTGCCATAGATGTAACAGTTAGCGATACACCTGTTGGCAATACTTCACCATCGTAGTAGTTATAACGAATATCAATATCGTTACCTGTCGTGCCTTTCCAGTTACAAGTCACTGTCACCACATCGCTATTTACACTTGCCGTTACAGGAAGGTCTTTGGCATTAATCGCTGTCATCATAGCGGCTGCGATTGTTGACACGGTATCGTTATCATTTACCGCAACTTGCACACTGACACCATCAATCAATAAAGCAATCACACCAGCATTCGCAGTCGTAACAGCAGCCGTAAGAGTTGCGCTCGCGACTGATCCTGTGAGATCTGCCACCCCAAGTGCATAAAGATCTGTGGATGCGTTATTCTCACGAAAACTCTTTAGCATTTGAGTTAGCATTGAACCCTTACCATATGCCGCATCCATATCTCCTTCACTGGAGCCAATGCGCCTTGCACTTAAAGGTGTCGCAGTGCCACTTGCTAGCTGCTGTCCAATTACCAACACTTTATTCACGAGTGTCGGTGTGCCTGTGATCGCGCCACTATTATCAATATCGATATAGACAAGCGGCACATAAATATCGTTTGGAATATTGCCAAGAGACATTGTTATTCTCCTTCCGTTTTCGTTGTATCTGCAACGGCTTTAGAAGAGGCTTTTGCTTTTAGTAAAACCACATCACCGTCATTTAATCGACGCACCCAAAACGCTGAACGTTTTACTATTTCACCCTCTGCTTTAAGGCGAGTACCATCAGGTTTAGGCACGCTAACACCGACCTTTGCGGGTTTTATTTCAATTACTTCAGTTGCACTCATTGTGTTAATCCTGTTCGGTTGGCTGTTCTAATTCGAAGGTACTGCTCATGATCGGCGCACCATCCTTGATATCTGCTTCATGGTGAAATGAAACAAAGTTATCTAAATCTGCTGAATCAATCGGAATATCCAGCACCCAGTTTTGCACCCATGTGACTGACCAAATTGCCAGCCCTAGCTCATCAACTTGGCCACTGTATAGATTGTCCATGTTCAGATTGGTGGCTTTTTTATTAGCAGTAGGTACGCCTTTATTCGCAAGCAACGCTTTAGCAAGTCTTCCAGCAATGACTTCTGCACGTTGATCACGTGTGTAACCGAATTGCTCTGTACAAAAAACATAAGCGACAAACTCAACATCACCTGTTAGTTGTCCACCGAGCTGAACCAGGTTACGAACACGCATTGCAGAGATACGAATGCCACCTGTTTTTTGCGTTAACCAGCGCTTGATTTCAGAGGGCTTATCAAAGCGGCCAACATGACGAATCACTTCTGCGACCTTATCGATGGCTTGTGTATCACCCGTTAAAAGTGGTGTTAAGAATTTCGCTGTTTCATTGACTGCGTAAACCGTTGAACCATTAATTAAAAAACTAGGCCGCATGACTTAATACCTCATTCCAAAAATCACCAATTACTTCAAGCAGCTCAATTTTGTTATCACCGCTTAAGCCTAAAAACTGACGTTGCGGAATATCCATTGCACGGGTAAAAGCACTCACATTTTGATACACAGGAAAGGACAACACTTTGCCAAAAGCCTGTGTGATACGTCTCGTGTGTGCAGGGATATTGACCGTGCCAGTAAAGCCATCTTGATGCGCAGGTGCATAAATAAGGGAAGAACCCACATGCACTTTACTGCCGCTAACATAAAACTGAATGGAATCCAGCAAGTCACCATCACCTTGCAATAGAGATTGATTACTGTGGCGCGTTTTTTCATAACCTGCTGACCAGTCTTGCCAAGGTGTGCCATCAGGTGCTGTTTTCTCATCACTGATACGTCTGCGTGTTTGGCTCTCCGCTATGCTGCCAATACTCTCTAAGAGTTCACGTTTATGATTAGGGTTACCTAATGATTCGATGAGGCTCTCATATCGCTTTAACTCTTCGAGGTGTCGTACTTGAACAGAGATACCCATTACAAAACCCCTCCCAATCCTTTGCGAGTGAATAAGCGCTCGTTGTCTTGAACTAACTCAACTTTACCCACGGCTCCTTCTGTTGGTGCAGATAAGGTAGGTAAGCCAAGTTCACGACTGCCTTTGGCAATTTCTTTTAACGATGCCAGGGCTTTTTCATAACGCTCCATCATGAGATTAGTTGCTTGTTGATCACGATCTGCTAGCCAGTAAAACGCAATTGTCACGGCTTGCTTACGCAACAGACTAGGTACTTCAGGTAATGGCAAAACATATCGACGTGCTAGATAAGAATTGATTTCATCATCGGCTTGGCTTAATGCCTCATCAATTGCGGTGTCACTTAATACTTCCGTACTTCTATCTATCGCAAGATTCCAAACCATAGACTCGCCACGATCTAGTAAGTCTTGCTTTGTTGCGTAAGTTGCCATGAGATGTCCTTACTCGCTTTCTTTCACGATGAGATTGTCAAGATCCACAGGGGTAACGCTTAAATGGATCTCATTGAAAATCTTTTGAGCCGCCTTGGGTGACACGTAAACAATGCGATCTGGTTCGTAACCCATGAACGCCAAAGTACTAGACGTCTCTTGGTCTGCTTCCACAGCCAGCACCAAGGTTTTTTCCAAGCGCTCAAACTTAACGCCACAGCGCCAGAACCCCACGTCCGAATTGGCCACCACTTCCAATGCGCCCTTAATGTGCGACGTATCCATTTCTGTTTTTCTTCTGGGATCTCGATCACTAACAGTGCCCATATCAGCCACATCATCAGTTGAACCTGTGGTAATGGGACTTCCAGTAACGCTAGCCCCATCACTAACGGCATCATTATTAGCAGTACCACTTGCTTGATCGGGTGTTGCATCGTCTTCATTTCCTTCTGTGACCTGATCGGTTGTGTTTTCTGGCGATTGCTTTACAGCTTTGTCCTGTTTGGTTTTCGACGTTTCGAGTGCGGAATTTTCAACCACTGAGTCAGCAGTACTACCTGAGCTTTTATCAGTGGATTTTGAGTCTGCTTTTTTAGAATTTTCACTCACGGACATTTCCTTATTTTTCGGGTTTAATTAAGCGATATACGAACTAACAACAACGTCTACATCTTTGTAGTAAATGTTGGATTCACCACCATCAATGAGCATGCTTTCAATCAAGCTTTTAGCTGCTGCTCGATTGTCTGGGCCAACGGCAAGCGTGGTTGCTTTAGTTCCAATTGGTGAGCCATCGGCTTTTTTCATTTTGCTGAGTAACTTAACCGCTGCTTCATAGTTGGCTTTGGTCAAAGGTGCTTTAGAACCAACAGCCAATTGAGGAAAGGAGAATCCCACGCTACAACGACCATCAACGCCTGCTGCCATTTTGTTATTGAACCAAGTGAACTCTTCACTCGGATTCATATTCTTAAACACAAAAGCGCGGCGGTTTTGATAAACAATAGGCTTGAGCACCTTGCTGTCATCGAACAAGAACCAAGGTTCACCCGTATCAGTAGAAGGATCTCCCACCACATTGCTGTAAACGCTATTACCTTCATCACCTAATGGGTGATCCGTGTCGAAATAGTTTTGACCATCGAAACACAAGGTATTAAAGCCAGCAGACAAAAGAGGGTAAGAAAGCGTGTCAGGAAATAAGGCAACTTGCTCACCGTAGTTTTTAGCAACTACCGAATACACGCCCATCTGATCATCGTCGACGCTTTCACGGCTAATTGAAATAGAGCTTTCATAGGTTTTGTTTTCAATTGAATAACCATGCTTACCAATGTCAGCAAGTTGGCGTTCACCCACCCATTCAGCAATACCAGGTAAATCTTTTAACCAGCCGTAATAGTTGGCAGCACCTGTTGAGGGAACCTCAGTTGCAATTTTTGCCATTGAGGTTTTGCTGCACCATGGCCTTGTGTGTAGGCCGCTGACATAGAAACAAATAGTGCGGTTAAAATTTGGGCTTCAGTCGCTGACATTTTTATGCTCCTTTATTTAAAGCAGTTTTACTTTTCAGAAAGTCTTCTTCTGAAATATGTAATTTTCGGCACATGGCAATTTCATGTTCTTCAAGTTGCTGGCCTTGTTGAGATAGGGGTGTTTTCGTGGGTGTTGTGCTCACAATTTTCGGGGCACTTTCCACAAACTGTGTAAACTGTTCACGGCCACTTTCTGCACGACACATGGCAACAAACATGTCTTTATTTGCTGGTGCAACTTTTCCATCCGCAATTGCGGCATCCACAATACCTTCGACTTCTTTGTCTTGAATAACCTTCAAAGCAGCTTCAGCAGTGGTGGCACGATTGAGTGCAACATTGTGGGTGGCAATGGGAATAAATTGAGTTAAATCAGGTTGCTTAGCACGGTTCAAAGCCGTTTGTTCAGATGACTTTAATGTCTGAACCGCGGCAACGGCATCGTCTTCTGAGGCTGACTCATCGAGTGAAAGTGCAGCCGCCAAAATTTTAGGGATTGGCATTTTGTTATCCTCTTTTCTATTTAATGATGGAAGGTCAAGGTTTGGTTCATTAGTCAGTCCTGCACTGCGCATGGCGAGCACATGACCATGTTGGTCAAACGAAAAGGCAGGTGAATAAAAGGCATATTCTTTACCTTGTATGAGCGCCTTACCTTTGTCGTTGAATTCGACACGACCTAAGATTTGGCCGTTGTCATTTTTAAGCGCAACAATCCAACCAGATGCAGGCGCGGGGTTACCCGCTGGACCGTGTATGTGAGTGGCGTGCTCAATGTCGAATGGGATTTTTTGAGTCAATGCAGCAACAACGACATCGGGTTTATTGTTTACCCAAGTGCGGCCATCTTTACCTGTAAACGTCCCTGCTGGAATCATAGGTAACCAAAGCTCATCAGCCACTTGCGAATCGTCAGACGATGCAAGCGCAGGCATTTGGAAACATAAGGCGGTAAAGACGGTTTGTGGCATTGTGCTAACTCCATGTATGTATTTGATGGAGTCAGTTTATGGCAGGTAGGCGGGTGAACTAGATTAACGTGATTTGCTGTATTTTTATGAGGATTAAATCTTGAATGATAACGATGAGAGAGATAACAAGATCAAACCACATTTAAACACCGTTTAAATTTGCTCAGAAACGTTTAAACATTTTTTTGTAAGCCGTTACAGCTTATGAGGGTTTAAACGCCTTAGAGCGTTTCTAAGGCGTTAGAGGTTATGCTTTAAAGAGAGCCTTTTCTTTTGCTGCACGCTGGTCTTTAAGGAACTGATCTCGTTTTATGCCAGGGTTATAATTCCAACCAGGATCAATGCCTTTAGGAATTGTTTCAACTTCTCCCGTACGTTTGTTAACCCATTCTTTTGTACCATCATCTGGAGCAGTGGTATTTACTTTGCCACTCTCAACCAGAGATTGATATTCACGCTCTGAAATTTGACGAACGCGACAAGCACAGCCCCAACCATTGGGCGTCATGTGTGTTTGCCACCATGGATGATCAACTGGTAAGCATGTGCCTGCCCACACCTCATGCTCGTGTCTATGTTCTTTAGATGGGCCTAGCTCATAGATAAGATAAGGTAAGGCTCGTTTGGTACGTTGCGCTCTGTCCCATTGGCCTGCGGCACGAGCAGTTCGCATATTGGTTCGATAGATTGTTTTAATGCGTTTTGTGCTTCCCAGTTGAACAGGGGCTGACTCTTTGGTGAGAGGATCAACCATGGTTTGTACGCCCCACCATCCTTCTTTTACAAGCAGGGGTTTTAACGCATCGCGAAACTGCTTAAATGTTTGACCCTCTTCAATGGCTGCATGCACCATAGCTTGTACATCCATCAACAAGTCTGCATTTAACATTTTAGCCACAGTAAATGCATTCGCATGTTCCGCTTTCCAAACATCGCGATAATCAAAGCCTGGTTTAAGTTTTTTAGCATCAAACCAAGCCAGTATTTCATGGGGGATAGTGTCATTAGGCATCGTATGCATCCCCTAAGCTACGAGCTGCAAAGGTTAATTTGGCAAGCTGTTCCACAAAAACATCAGAGCCAAGGTGGGCTTGCAATGCGGGTAGCTGTTTCTGAAAGTCTTCAAAGCTATTTACGGATTGAGCCAAGCTAAGAATAGGCTCCATAAAGTCGTGACCACCAACTTCTTCCCATTCATTCAATGTGTCATCTAGCATCACATCAATATCAGCATCAAGCTGTGGCTGTGTTCTATTCATAGCTAACCGATTCATCGCTACACTTGTATCTGAGTTTGGATAAACAGGCGTTAAACTGCCTTCAGGTGACAATAATTCGTCATCTTCATCGGGCGCTTTTAATCCAAATTTCTCAAGCATTTGTTGTGCTGAGACTTTCATACCTCGATCAATTAAAGGTGTGATGGATTCAACCAGCATTTTTAAATCTTCGGGCTCATCAATCTTAATACGCACACGCGGGTAACTTGCTTGCTCGCCCCAATTCAGAATGATGTAAGGCTTGATAAGTTGATCATTGATTGTGGCTTCAAGTTGCCTTGCATCCCATTTTGCAATGTCTGTTCTGACACCATCATGCACTTCAGCTTGAGAGCGAGAACTACCATTGTCACTTGTCATTGTCTGGCCAAGTACGGCTTTACTGATTTGTTCATCACACCAACGGGCCATATTTTCAAAAAGCGTATCACCGCCTTTTGATGCACCTGACTCAATGAGTTCTAGTTTCATTGAGTCAGGTATTGCAGCACCTGCATCACTGGCGATTTTACCGATGGCATTAACCAAGGTCGCGATATCATCTTTGGTAGCATTAGGGCCATATTTACCAACACGAATCGGAATACCAAACACTTCAGCAAATGACCACCAATCTCTTAAGGTATAAGATTTAAGCATGTACATCACCGCCACAAGGCGTGCTAACCCATTGCGCCACACACTGCCGCTTTTAGAGCGAGGGGTATGCACAATAAACTTATAAGGCTCCAGAGGCTTACCCATTGGTGCATCATCACTGATCAGTAAGATTCGTTGCAAAGTTTCTTGATCAGGGCGTAAGTAACGAGGATCTACCCATTTATACGCCTGTGGTGTCCATGGTGTTTGATGTGTGTTCCATAATATTTCAGTCACACTAATACCTTTACCTAGGCCATCGAGTAAATCAAAAAACAATTCGGGCATTGCATCCTGATGCAGAATCTCACGAACTCGATCTGCCATCAGAGTATCTGTTTCTTCTTCACTGGCTGCTTCAACGGTTGGCTGTATCGCTGCCACAACCAGCTTACGTGTTCGTAATTGAGCCGCATAATGTAAGTCACGCTCTTCCATTTCTTCTGCAAGGGTCATGTACTGTTCAGGATCGTTGCCATCGATAACAGACCGCAATAGTCCTGCAAGCCGTGATGGGGTCAGTGTTGATGCAACACTGGCAGGTCGAGGATTACGAACACCCGTTGTATAAGCTTGGCTGACATGTTCACTTAATACGTTTTTTTCAACTATTAAGGGTTGGCCGTTTTGATCTAGTATTTTACTCATAGTCTGATTCCTTTGCGGCCTAATTGCTGGCCGTGCATATCTTCAAAGCGTGCGTTGTCTTCTGCACTGCCATGAAACGAACGTGTTTTTTCATCACTATGCGGTGTGATGGTGTGGAGTTCGTAGCGGGTTAAGTCTGCCTTTGAAGCAAGGCAACCTAAGAAGATCGCAATCGCACTGTCTCCATGTCGTTTAACACCATTACTGCCTTTTGTTCGACTGTCATCGATACCAGGTGCACCTCGAATGATTTGGATCTGGCCTAAGTCGGTTATCACATCTTCATGCTTAGGTAATAGGATCTCATCATCTTCAAACATGGCTTTAAAAATCGGCATATTTTCACGATAGAAGCCCACTGAAAGCATGACCTGAACCACTTCATCACCATATTTATACTGGGCTTGTTCGGCGAGATACTGACCATTACCACGGGCATCTAAAAAGATGCCATCTCGATTGGGGAGTTGGTCACAAATATAATAAAGCGCTTGTTCCTGCTGCTTAAAAGGCACATTGCCTAACTCAACTAAAAAAGGCACGCTGCGTTTCGTATTGGTTTCGACACTAATAGGTGCAAAGACGGTTAAATCACCATTACGTGCAAAGTCTTCACCTAATGAATGACGTAGGTTTTTAGGCAGTTTCTTCAGTTCTGGTAAGACGCGCTTATCTAACCACTCTTTCATTTCTCCAAAACGTGAATGCTCACTGGCGGCATTAAAATCAGCTGATCCCGTGAAGCGTAAAACAGGTGCATCTAATCGTGCGGCACGATCACGTAAACCACGAGAAATGTAAGCACCACCGCCATTTTTGGGAACACAGTAATATTCTTCTAAAGCGTCTTCTTCAGTCGCCGTGTCTTTGATTAAGTTGGCTTTCCAGTCGTCTTCTGCATCTTGAGACCAGATTTGTTTTTTTACCTGACAAATGCGCTTATATAAACCATCATTGCAGGCATCGTCTAATGTGATGGTATGAATGGAATAACGTTTTTTTCCTGCCCTGCTGTCATTGATTAACGTATTAAATAAATTCTCAATGCCGTTATGGGTTGAGATTAAACAAACGCGAGATCCCCACATGGTTAAAGCTAGGGCGGCTTTCAACACTTCAGCCAAGCGTTCATGGAAGGATGCTTCATCTATGATGACTTTACCTTGCATACCTCGCATGTTTTTAGGGTTTGAAGATAAGGCTTTAACTTTAAGCCCAGATGAGAAATACACTACGTAGGTGAGAATATCTTTGTCTTCATCTTCAAACACTTCTTCTGCGATATCATCACAAGCGCAATGGTAAGCCTTAGCCCACATAGCCACCGCGTCGATAAATTCGCGTGCCATATCTTTATTTGAACCAATATAAAAGACATCTTCACCACCTGCATCTATGGCACTGGCAGCGGTTAAAGCACTGTCTGCGGCTTCTGCCCAAGTCAAACCAGTACGGCGGGATTTTTCAGCAATCTTTAATTGGCTTGTGTCTGCAATCCAGCGTTTTTGATAGCCTAATAAAACCTCATCAGGATCAAAAACACCGCCTAAGATAGCGGCGGTGGATTGGTGGGTGAATTGCTTTTGTTCGATGGCAAGCATTTAACTTAGTCCTAAAATATGGCGACGAATATCAGACGCGGTTTCAGCAGAGATGCCTGCCTTTTTAACCATTTGCTCTGTTTTACTCGCCACTTCTTCAGCGAACGCTTTTCGAATTTCTTTTTCTACTTTTGTACTTAGCATTGACGCTTGTTCGATACGTTGCACAACAAGGGCAAGTTGACCAAGGGCTTTTGGCGTTATTGGATCGGCACCTTCTTCGCCTGCTTGATCCATCATGTGCATAGAGGTTTCAAACGCCATGGTACGAACAAACTCCTGAAGCAGTTTGCCAACTTCAGACACAGGCGCATCACCAAGCTTAGTTGTCCAAACCTCTGCCACTTCGCGTGCTTCACGCATACGTGCGCCTCTATTTTCCATTCGCTGGGCATAGCGATTAAAGCCCGTGCGACTGATCTTGGCATCTTCACCCAGCCCAGCTTCATCAATCATTTCATTGACGGCAGCAAGAATGTCTTTTTGCATCATGTCACCCGAACGGATCAGCATGCCTAACTGAGCACGAATCTCTTCAGGTAATAGGTCAATCTTTGACTTACGGTTCTTTGCTCGTGGCAACATATACAATCCCTTAAGCCCGTGGGCGCTTTACACCTGGTACACTTGCTTTGCTTGTTGCAACATCTTGACCACGACCTGTTAAGCGTGCAATTTGGCAATCTGCCATGGTTCTAAGGGTGATCAAGTCTTGCTCTTCTAACCAGGCTAAATGAGTACGTACTTCATCACGGCTAATATGGTGAGAGTAGCTTTCTAGACACGCATCCAATATGGATTCATTAGCTTCATAGCCATCCATTTCATCTAGCACACGTAAAATAACGAGGCGTTGATCTTCCTTTAAAAGCGTTTTAAACGACATGTAAACTCCTGCTTGTCATTTTGTTATTTATCATCTTTAAGACGTTGTTCGAGTAAGAGGCGAGATAAGTGCTGAATGGGCTGAATTTGAGCTCTTAGCTCTTTCATTTCTCCACGAGCACTTTCTAGCTCTATTAATAAATCCGTTACTTGGCCTTGAGTCGGCATGACTTCTATTTTGGCTTCGAGTTGATTCACCTTTTCTGAAATGCCTTGTACATCTTCTTTCTTGGCATACGTCTTAGTGAGTAGTACCTGTCCGATCTGTACTGCACTTAGTAATGCCGCCCAAAATATAGGCCACCAAGTTTTCATCCAAATTGAAAACTCATCCATAAGAACGTTCCTTTTTATCCTGGCATGACACACAGCGCACAACATGTGGTAAGGCTTTGATGCGTTTTAAAGGGATATCTTGGCCACAATCAAGGCAGTAGCGATATCCGTCTTCATCTTCATAAGGGGTCTCACTTGGTTGCTTAAGCTGGTGTGCAATAGCCTTATCTCTAAAGGCTTGCTCTTGTTGTTGGGCGTGATCAAATTCATCCATATTAATGACGACCTTTTACAAGACTGCCCAACGTTGCAGTGGTATCACCCACCATAGACCCCGTACCTTTTGTTGCGCCTTTTTTATCCAATGCACGCCAACCAAGGTATGTCATAAAGGGTGCAATCATCATTGAGGCTAACTCCCAATTGGCACCTGTGCCTTTATCTATTGCGGCTAAACCCTCAAATAAGAAGATGTAACCCAGTGCAAAATAGAGACTAATCCGACAACCTAATGGACGGGTTCTTCGCACATATTCATCATGTGCGATATCACCTGCACGAATGGTGGTTTGTGTTTCATGATGTTCGGCTTGTTGATCTTGTAAATAAAGCTCTTCGCGTTTGGTTTTTTCTTTTTCAAGTTCAACCTTTAATTGCTCTAACTCCACTAAAGATTCTGGCGGTAAATTTCTTAGTTCACGGGCAACAACAGTTTCTTGTTGTCCTAAACTCATCCCTAAAACCGCATCTGTTTTTTCGACTGCACTGGCGACTTTTTCGGCGGTATCACTACCGCCAAATAAATGCGCCACGCCACGAATAGCTGCGGGGCCAAGTTCGACAGCAAGAGAGGCAAGTCCTGTTAATACTGGCAACATAATTTATTCCTTAATTTCCCATACGACATTGAGTAGATCGGCTAGGCGGTTATGCCAGCCTTCGATGAAACGTACTTGTGAGGTGTTCTTTTTAATGATGCGAGCGTAAAAACGCGCTCGACGAAGAAAGAATTTAGAAAGAAGATATTCTTGATCAATAGAGGTTACTGCCAAGCGAGTCTTAGGCCCGACTTTACCATCTGCTTTACAGCCACTTACTTCTTGTAAAAGCTTGATTGCCGTGATTGAACCGTGCTGTATTGCAGCATCAAAAAGACATAACGCCACAGCAGGCGGCCAACTGGCACAATGTGCTGTACGCCAATAACGGGCATGATAAAAACGAACAATTTGATCTAGGCTAAGAGAGGCAATATCAAGATGAGGAAAGGCACGTTGACTAATGCCACCCTTTGTTTGACCGCCTGTATCTGTTGGATCATCAACAAAGCCTAAATCTGGCTTTGGTGTACCATCAGAATTTAAAGCACCTTCTTTTTTCAGCTCGAAAGTCACGGCATGACAAAACTGAGGCGAGTAAGCGGTGGTTGAAAATGGAAATGTTGTTAACATAAAAAAAGCACACCCGAATAATAGAATTTATTCGATTATGCTTTTTAGGGAGAGTGAGAGCAGATTAACCTTGTTTGTTGTTTCTAATTTGTCGCTTAATAGCATTCACTAAAAAGACAAGGAAGGTGACAGGTAGAATTATACCAAGAAACAAAAACTCCATTGTTATTTCTCTAAATAATGACAGTATGAAAAGCAAAAAAACAAACAGAATGATAGTTGGTAGTAGGTCAAGATGTTCTTTGATGTATTTCAAAATGAATATACACATACCGAAGATTTGACTCATAACGAGATAAAAAGAGTTACACAGTTTTTCAATTTTTTCGAACATCATAAATCCCTTTTTATTTACTTTGCCTAGTTAATTTGAAGTGGTACATAATAATGATCAACCATTTTTGCTTGTATCTCACAGAAGTCTAAACTTTCTTGCTTGCCAAGCACAACTAAAGCATTCACCTTGTTATCTACGCCACCAAGGTACAGATAATGAGTATGACCTGATTGGTTTTCTTTTACTTTGAACTGTACGTCGTATGTCCAATTATATTTCTCTGATCTATAACCGAGCTGACCATTAACTTGATAAGGTTTGGTTAAGTCATCTTCTTGCTCACCCCATGCTGCATTCGGGTCTTTTAACTCATAGCGAGTTATCGTGTCTGGTTCATATGCTGCATTAACACTTTCTACGTGGTTTTCCATCACGGCTGGGCAGACATCCGCTAGGATAGACGCTGCATCTTTAATGGTTTCCATATGCTTTGCGTCGTTTGGATGGATCGTGAAATTCAACGTTTTTGCTTGGCTTAGTGATGTAAATGATAGTGCTGCTATAAAAACTAGGGCTAGGCGTTTCATATTTTATTCCTTTAAAAAAGTTGGGCTTGTCGTTTGTTCGTGTCATGTTTACGCATTACCGCAATGATACGATAAATTTGTTGCATGCTTAATTTATATTTTTGAGACAGCTCTTGTACATTGTTACCATTGAACTCTTGCCACACTTTTAAATGCTTCAGCTCTTTTTCTAGTCTGTGTCCACGAGGCAAATAAAACTGCATCCCTCCAAAGGCATCACATATAGCACTTAGCTGGCGTAGGGCTACAGCGCTGTCTTGGCCAACATTATCTAACTCATGTTTAAGGATGTCATATATTTGGCGCATGGCTTCTGGCCAGCGATGGGCTTCATCGTCTAATTTCTCGATATTCTCAATGGAAACGTTATCGAATCCAAAGCAGTCTATGGTGCTTTCGTCTCTTGCTGTATGTGTTTTCATGGCTCTCTCCCTGGATAAAAAAATTCCCCGCATTGCGAGGAATCTGTAGTGTAAAGCCAAGGGGTAGCTGTGGTGAGTCATTTACTCTTAGAGCTAGCCATTATAGAGCTCTAGAAGTGAGGAAATTGATCCAGATAATTGAGGTACTCCAATAGCAGTAGTCATGCTATCAGCAACAAATGACATAACAGTAATAATTTTACTTCCAATTTCTGACTCTGATAAAACCTTTCTATAATTTTCATCAACAAATGCATGTCCATAAACACTTTCTACAGTATCTAAAATGGGAGAAGCACCTGAGATTCGATATTCATCAATCGTTAAAATGAGTTTATTTAAACATCTGATCATATATATTTTAAATTCAGGGTCAATCTCAGTATCAATAAGTTCTTCTAGAATTTCAGATACCTTTTTCTTAAGCTCAATAATTTTAGAACTATCTATCTTTTTTGTTGGTGATTTCGTTTGAAGTAAGTCTGCATTCAAACGTAAATAAGCAATTGTATGGTCATCAATATACTTATAAAATCCTTTCCAGTTTTGATTTATATCTTGATTTAAAAAAGCACTAAGCACTCTTTCTTCCCAATGTTGGGTACTCGAGGTTTGGTTAGGAAAGTCTTGCAATAAAATTGATTTAATTTGTTCGGGAAGCTGCATAATTTTCCCCAATCTCGATAACAAAATAGTATCAGATTCATCCTTTAAATTTAGAATTTTTCTCCATACAGTTTTACTCTCTATATGATCTGAAAAATCTTTTCCTTCTTCTAAAATTTCTAATAATCTTGCTGCTGGGTTATCTCCAAACAATTACTTTCTCCTTACTTAAGTAGTTTTCATGCATTGAAAGATATAAGAATTGACCTCTTTCTATTACAACTGAATATGCATGTTATAGCCTTATGGTTCAAGCATAAACCAATCACTTTTGAGGTTTAAGAGAAACTATCTACCTGAAACTATTTAACAGCCTCTTTTTTATATTTTTCCGAGAGGCGTTCATAGCTTAAGTTTAAATCTGTACAATTGCCATGCTTCTCAAGAAACTCTTTTTGTACCCTATAATGCCAACGCTTGATAGACTCTAAAATTTGACTTGCCTGTTTGTTATCTACCCAGTTGATAGATGCCACTCCTTCAATATTGCTTGTTTTGGTCATGCGACGAGCATATGCATCAAGAGCGTCATCACTACCATTTTCTATAAAGTCTTGCTTATACATGGTAATCCAAATAGCACGGATCTTATTCACTGCTAGAGCGCGTGGTCGAGCTTTAGTCTTTTGTGTTTTTGCTTGAGGTTTAAAGCCTAATGTCTTTTTCATGTGATCCAATACTTGGCTGAGTTGGCTATCATTCAGCGTTTTAAGACTGTTTTTCCCTGTGACATTGGTAAGCATTTGACGATACACATCGTCATCCATACCAAGGGCTTTCTTACCAATATTAATAGCGGCTATTTGTTTATTTCTCACTGCTCTGTTTTCCATATTACCCATACTCCAAATAAGTTTTGCCCTGCACTGGTTTCTTCTATGACGCTCTCTTGTAAATAGTCAGGTAAAGCCGCGTTAATCTGAACTTGAGCACCACTCGCATTTGCTCTAACTGCGATCACTTCTAGTTCAAAAAACTCAATGAGCTTTATTACACCAGCGACTTGAGTCATAAGTTCATGCATGCTTAAACCGCTTCAACATGAAAGTCATCTGTATCCGACATAAACGCTTCAATGCTTGTAATTTCTATCCCCCATGAGCCATCCATTTGTGGCCAACCTTCTTCACCTACGCCAAAATCATGTAAAACACTTTCTAAGCTTTTTCCTTGAATACCCATAGAGAAAACAGAACAAGATAAGGTCTGTAATAATTTATATAAGTTATCTTTATCGTCTTCTTCAGAGACTCCCCAAAAGCTAAACAACTCAGGTAATATTTCATTCAGTTTTTGCTCATCAATTTTGACAATCATCTTAAAAGCATTGTCCATATACTTATGAGTCGTTTGATACTTCTTGATTGACATAATCATCTCCTACGCGGCTTGGCGTTTGTTACGTTTATGTTCTAACTGGCAAGCTTTGCACCAACATTGAAGGCCATCTTGTTTGTGGCTGGATACTGACCAAAAAAGAGTGTCTTGTGGCCAGTATTCTTCACAGTGAGAACACCACTTTTGTAAACCTAATTCGCTATCTAAATAGGCTTTACCATTTGCGAGTCGGCGTTCCATTAGCCCTGGCTTCATCAATGGTGTGTATTCTCCAAACATAAAGCCTCCCTTGATCTCCTAGTGTTTTGCTCTAAGGTCTTTCATTAATTGAAAGGTAATCGGCGCACTAGAACGTTTGTCAAAATTAACCCCCGTCTCGTTAATTAACAGTTTTTCTAGGCGATCCCAGTTCTCTATAAACGCTCGCCACTCAGGTGACATCTGCGCTATTTTTGAAAAGTGTTCACGCACTTCAGGCACTTTTCGAACAAGCATTAAACAGCGTATAAAGTCACTTGGATCTCTTGGGGTTGCTTTACGTGATGGCTCTACATCAATGCAACAAAAGGCCATTGCTGTAGAGCTTATTCCTGTGTTTTCGCTTGCCATCCATTCAAGTATTTTTCTTTCTAACATGTCATTCTCCTTAGCTGCTCATCAGTACCTAACCACTACGCTAGGTAGACGCGACTCATGCCGCGTTTCGCATTTTTATTGATGGCTCACATCACCGTGTCTATAAACTCCAAACCTTCAATTTTTTTGTACTTACGTTGCATAGATGCAAAGGTTTTAAAAAAGGGTTCATACCAGTCGATTTTTTTGTCCAAGTCTTTGATCTCTTTTTTCACACGTCGCTTTCCATATAGCTTTGTTAAGCGCTCCTTTGACTTGGTTGAATAAACAGAACGAGATCGCTTATTCCAAATCGGCTCAATAGTCGGGTCATAATCTTCACCTGGCCAACCCATTGACTGCTTCATTTCGCCATCAATAAAGACGCAAATGATAAGTACATTTTCTTTTATGAATCGCTTTTCAAGGACAATCTCTTGCTCATTAAGCTTGAACTTAACTCGACCAAATGGGCCTCTTAATAAACGTTCAATTTCTTCCCATTGCTCCTTTGTTATCATTGTTTAATTCCTTGTATTGCTGATTGATTTAGCTTGTTATTAACCATGGCGAAACCAATGCCATTTAAATAAGCTGTGGCATAGTCTGTTGATCTCAGTTCACCTAATCGGTGGCTAGCTTGTGAAATAAGTCGCATTAAGTACTCTTCGTATTGGCCAACTTGAATAGGCTGATCCATTACGTTTTTTACTGCGCTTTCTAACATGGCATCTTCGTGAAAGTGGGCCATTATTTCCTCCTTATAGGGCTGCAATATCGAGAGAGATTGGACGGTATTGATCCGTATTTTCAATACGTTCGTAGACTCGCAGATATACGGCTGTGCCATTTGATTTCAGCGCATCTTTCAGTGCTTCCATGGCGAGATTCCATTCTTCGTCCTGAATGTCCATTCGCATAAGTTCCAGCACCTTACCGATACTAATTTCTCCATTTCGATTCTTGCGAAAGGCTTGAGAAACGACGGCTTGAATATTGTCATTTGCGCCTTCACTCCAACGGGTAAGGCAAGAGTCTATGAGTGTTTTAGCGGCCTCTATCTCTTCGGTAAACGCAACCACTTCACGGTATGCACGCTGTAGTTTGTAGCGACCATCAAAGCTCACAATGCTGATATTGCCTTTCTTGCCACCTAGCTTTGCACTGTATCGCTCTGCTGCAATTTCAATGAGATCTGAAATGTCGCCCAAGGCTTTTGCCTTAAACTCTGTTAGCTCTTTACTAAGGCGAAGTGCATTAGGTACTAATGCCATAACAACCTGATCGCGAAGTAGATCTTGCTCACGGATGCTAGCTTCTGGGACAAAATATCCATCGGCATTAACACGCATGCCGTCTGGCACAGGAATGATATTTGTATTAGTAGACATAGTTGCTCTCCCATTCGATGGTGCAATTGTTGAGTTGAGCGGTATACACACTAGAGCGTTGACCGCTTTTGTTGCGGGTTTTAATGACCGCACCTTTTAGTTTTTTAGTTTCGTTGGTTGCAAGTACTTGGATAGTGGGTTGCCTTGTCCCTGTCTCCGTACCTGTGACGGTAATCCCCATCTTGATAAGTTGGTGCATTGTCTTACTCAGATCGATAAGACTTTTCATCATGTGGCTATTCTGTTGATTAGGCTTTATATGCCAGCCCTGATAACGATTGGTTTTCATAAATCACCTCAGTCGTTGTTTTCTAATTCATTAAAAGCAGCACGCAATGCCTTCTCATGGATGAGCTCTCCTTTACAGAACATGGCGGCTAATTTCAGGGTTTTAGTCAGTAAACGAAGACCACCTGGGCGTTCGCTAATTTGTTGCATTAAGGCGCGTTCCTTATCACCAATAACTCGCCATGCATCTGCAATAGCGCGAACATCTGCAACCTTGGTTTTATGGATGCCACGCTTTTTAGCTATACGTGAAAATAGGCGCGCAAAGTCTTCATTTCTGCGGCCCCCTGTAAGTTGGGTATAAACACGATTGTTGCCAACAAGCACCATGCCGACACCTGTTTCTTCTTGTAGGATGCGAAGCTCTTCTAGGGTTGGGTAATCAAGGTGATCCGCTTCATCAATTACGATTAAGCCTTCCGTGCCTGTAATACGTTTTCGAATGACACGTGATAATGGCCCTTTACGGCGAGGGGCTTGTTCCATATCAAGCTCCATTGCCAACTCATATAAGCACTCTGTTAAGCTGCTTCGACTAGGGCTTGCGGTAACATGCCAAACATTATTGTTTTGACGCTTGTATTCACGTAGGGCTTCTGACTTACCCACACCTGACGCACCGAAGATGACAACGATTGATTCACTAATTTGGGCATAGGTCATGTCTTCCATGACTTGCTTTGCTGTAGTGGTCATTACAAAGCCTGGATTAATCACAGGGTTTGCTTTTTTCTGCTCTAATCGATCCAGCCATTTAACAAGCTTGCTGATTATTTGAGACGGATCAGCTTGATACTTTCCATTTAGGATCTGACTCACTGTCGCTGCTGAAGCGCTGATCTCACGGGCAAGCTGAGCACTGGTGACTTCCTTTGCTTCTAGCTTGGCTTTGACCTGCATAAGAACACTGGTTTGATCGATGGCGTTAGCATTAACAAATGGCGATACGTTGGACATAATGAGACTTCCTTTTTACAGTGTGTTTTTCTTTTGTTGTTCGCGGTATTCAGCAATCGAAGCCGCAAAGTTACGTTCGTATTCTGTTTCTTCTTCATATTCGGGTTGCTGTGCGACGGCGGCATTTCCATACGTCATTGCAGGTCTAAACGGCATAACCACTTTTGCATCAGGAATAATGTCTTCTTCAAGGGGAGCCATTTGAGCCGCCACTTCGAGTGCGTCCATTGTCTTTTGTGCTTGCGCTGCGACTTTGGTTGCCTTAGCGAACTGGGTGCGATGACGGCCCGTTTCTCGTGCGGATTGAGTGTCACCAAAACCACTTTTTTGAAGGCATTCCGCTTGGCAGATATGCACACCATCTAAGGTGTAAACTTCAATCGCATCGTGAAGGCGTAAAGGATCGAATCGGGCTACGAGTTTTTTACCTACCATGTCCATCATGGCTTGATGGTAATAACGGTTCTTTTGACCTTTGATGCTGCCGCCAGCTTCAAGTGTGATTGTGCCGTGCCTGCCAACTTTGATGGCTTCGGCTTGTAGCATCATCATTTGTAGTTGTGAGCTGGTCGCTTTACGAATAGGTGCACTTTGATAGCTTTGATTAAAGACATCGTTAAAACTCATAAAGCCTTGGGCCATTTCTGTATTCCGGCCTTGTTTGGCATTAAACATTTCAACACCTTTAGCGATTGCGGCTAGAAAGACTTCTGCTTCAATTGCTTTTGATCCGTAGTTATCTGGTTTGGCCATTGGATTAGGGCCTGTATAAGCCCCTGCTAGGCTTGGGTGTTTATCGATATATTCTTCTAAACCACCAACACCAAATGCCCGTTCAATGGGTTTTGCTTGACCGTGACCTTTGCCCAGAATCACACTAGACCAATGCAGTTTGATACCGAGCATAGGGATGATGCCCAGTGGATCGTCGTCTTTAACTTTGAAGCGATAACGATTAGGCACACCGCCTGTCATCCACTTGTTAGCTGCTGCGCGTGTGTTATCTATGGTCACTTCTTTTGGTATGCCGTATTGCTCGCATACATCCATCATGCTCAAGCGAATAGAATCTGTGTTCTCGCTAACATCACAGCGCCAGCCAATAATTTTGCGGCTGTAGATGTCTTGCCAAAACCATGTTTTAGGACGAAGGGTTTCACCGTTAAACCACTTAACAAAAACGTTATGCTGATAACCATCGCCGTTGATCCATTCAAGTGCGTGCAGATCTTCGACGGTTCGCTCTTGTGGTGGATACATCATCATTAAAGCGTGCTCACCTTTACGAAGCAGCGTGCGTTGCTCCTGTGGCACTTCAAATTGCATACGACGTTCTAAGCTTTTCTTACTTGGAACTTTCCAGTCATTTAATTTGGCGGTGTCTTTTAAGCGTTCATAGCATACTGAGAAGGTAGGCTCTTCTTGACGAAGATAGTCGGACTTAATGAAGTCCCACGCTTCAGGTGTGATATACGCGAAACGTGATTTACGGATCGTGGCAGCAGATTCTTTGTGCTTTGGTAGTAATATTGGTAACCAGTCTTGTTCGTCGAAACGAGCAACCTTTGTCCAGTCGCGACGAACGTTTGCAAAAGAAACACCGTACTCATCACAGATAGCTTGATAAGCTGCCATCTTTCCAATGCCGCTATTAATCAAGCCATTAAGAGCTGTGATATAAGTGAGTTTCTCTTTTGCTTTTTCTTGAGCGCTATTTCCTGCGTTATTCCAACGAGCCCATAATGCTTCTCGGCAATATCGTTCTGCCTTTGGTGAAGGAATATTGAAAACCTTTTCACCCACTTTGACTTGGCCTGCACGTTTATAAATTGCGGCTTGAGTAGCAGCAGGTAAAATACTGATATGGTATTCAAAGGCTTTAGTGCCCTCGCGTTTGCGAGCAAGTTCTGGAATTGGAGTCGCAAGCTGTTTTAAATTTTCACGTATATTTCGTTCAGTAGTTGGCATTCCTGCTGAACCAACAATTTCACTAGCCGTTAACCACATAACGATTCTCCTTAGCCTACTGCTTGTAATTCTGAGTAACGGCTAGGCCAAATTTCTTGTGGCGTAGTATCAATTGCATCGGCTATGATTTTTTCACCTTTCGGCCAAGGAGAGCGTAATGCATTAGCTAGTGTGTTTTCTTTTAGACCCGACCTGCGTGATAGCTCTCTTACAGACAATTTACGTTTCTTTAAGGCCGCGATGATATCTGCGCGATGCCAATCACTTCCGTTTACATCCGTTTTCTGACAAACTTCGCTCTTACTCATCTTAGTAACTCCTTTATGTCGCTTTACTTAGTAAGACAATAATGGACTAAAGGGATGTCTTTATCAGCACAAACGGACGAAATAATTTCCGAATCATCCTTTTGTTAAATCAGATCAGGATAGGTGAAACTTAAAAATGCCCAACAAAAACAAAGAAATAGATATGAAAAAGAATTCAAATGAAGATACGGATGAATCATCCCTTTCTAGCAAAGGGAAACGGATGGAGTGGGTCGTTGCGTCCGAAGTGTCTGGAAGAGATGGATTTCCAACGTCAGATAGGTGGACAAGAAACCATTTAAAAGAGCTGGCATCGAACAAACCTCATTTAGTTAGAAAGAGGAGAGGAACTAAAGCGTTTGAATATCATGTGAGCCTGTTACCTAAAGAGACACAAGAAAGCTTATTAGATGGCGAGACAATCCCAGAGCCTCAGAAGAAGCATTCAAATAATTCTATCAATGCAGAGCTGTTATCTGAATTTGCATTCATTCCAGGTTACTCCATCCAAGTGTCAGCAGGTAATGGTACTTTAAACATGGATCAACTGGAGCCCTCACGATATCTAGCCTTTAGGAAAAAATGGCTGAACTACCGTGGCTTTAACGAAAAGGATTTAGTTATTGTGTGGGCCAAAGGAGATAGTATGGAGCCGACGATAAATAATAATGACACACTGGTTGTTCATGTTGGTCGTAAGCGTCCAAAAGATGGACACATTTATATATTTAGATGTGAGGATGAATTGTTTGTAAAGCGTTATCAAAGTGTCGTAGGTACATGGCGCTTGATTAGTGACAATCATATGTATACACCCTTAGATATCAAGAAAGAAGAACAGCATCAGTTTGAAGTGATAGGACAGGTAGTTCATATTGCCAAAGACATCGGTGACTAATTTAAATGTTTAAACGGTCTTTAAACAAGTTTTATACATCTAGCTATACTGATCAATTAACAAGACTTAAAATGCTAATTTTAAACTCACTGCTCAAACTAGTTAAACTCTACTAAGTTGCTTAAATGAAAACGGGGCCAGCGTCCAAACAGACCCAAGCCCCGCTAACTTAGTAGCTTTCATCGATTTCAATCCCGTTTATTCCTTAACATATCCGGTTAATCCCTAATGATCATTTAAGTAGTCCCTATACAATAGCCATAAGGAGACGGATTGAGTGTTTTATAAGCAAGTATGGATTGAATCATTTCATCAGGATGCTTGATCGCATAATTCCAACCTCGAATAACTGCTCGCCTTATTGAGGCGACGCGTTGAGGGTGTTTGCTCAGTTCTGATTGGGTGGTGACTAAACTATCGCCATAAAAATCTATGCCGTAATCTAAAGGTGAAAATACGGTAAAGGCTTGTTTCAGTTGCATTAGTTGATAAGGCTCATTACTGATGTAAGCATTCATTGCGAATACTTTTTTACTAATGAGCTTGTTTATATCCCCATCATAGGGGTGCTTGATATAGGACGATGTATCAACACCTGCTTTAAATAACATCGCATTAATCTGGCCAGAGATAGACTCATTAGAAAGCATCAATTGCTTGCCATTTAATTCAGCTAAATTTTGTACATTGTCTTCTGCTCGGGTGATTAATACTTCAGGAGCGTGTTGGAAAATTGAGGTGACAATAATGAGGGGGGAACCAAGGGAAAGCGAATGAATAACCTCGCTGCCGAGTACCGCATAGTGTGATTGCTTATTTAAAAGTTGGTGAATTTGATTATTGTTAGGATCACCCTCAATTAAGTTAACGTCTAACCCTTCTTCGGCAAAGTAGCCTTGTTCAAGGGCTGCGTAATAGCCTGCAAACTGAAATTTATGAAACCATTTTAGATGAATATTAATTGGGTCAGCCCATAAGAGGCTCGGTATGAAGAGAAGGCAGGTTAGTGTCAGTTTAAATATCAGGCCCATTAGTAAGAATTACCACTGATAGTGTGACATGGAATATATATTATTTTTGTTGTTATAGGGTGCATACCGTCAGTCCAATCCTGATTAAGAGTGATGATTGTCGAGCAGTATAACGAAGTTTGGTTATATAAAATTTACAATACTCTCGGCTAAGTGTTTATTTTTGTTAGTTATTTCATCTAAATGTCAGAATTTCGAAAATAGAATGTCAGCTATTTTGTGAGATATTCTTTTTAGTTATATTGATATATTGATGCGATATCGCAGGGAAAACGGCTAATTCATGAGATGCTAATGTAAAAAGCTTCATCCTGTGTTGTCCCTTCTCGAAGGAAAGGTGTCTACATTGGCTTTGTGTTAAGGAAGCGTAAAGTGACGACTTGTTTGAAAGAAAGTTATTTATTTCCCTGTAAGCTATGAAATATTTGCCATACTTACCTGTCTTTTAAGGAGTGCAGGAAAAAGCATGGAAGAGTGTAACGATACGACTTGGCAAGAATACTTAGCAAAAATTAAAGACATTCGACATCAAGATATTGTTGCAAGAGCAGTGAGCTTGCTACCTGGTTCAAATGCGCCATTATCAGTCATTGATACTGGGTGTGGGGATGGTCGAAATAGTCAGTATCTTGTCGACAAAGGGTTAGATGTACATGCCTTCGATCAAGATGTGAATATGGTTAACCTTAGCCGAATGCGATTTCAACAGCATGCCAACTTTGCAATCTGTTTAAGTGATATTGATCACTATATCTTTCCTCCAAATGAGCTTGTTTTAGCCTTTTCAAGTTTGTTTTATTCATCACCTCATAGGTTTGAACTTAACTGGCATAACCTTATTGTGTCTATTCGTGCAGAAGGTCTTTTTTGTGGCCGATTTTTAGGGCGAAATGATACGTATGCGAACCTTCATTCAGACCAAGCTTTACTCTTAGGTGAACAGGAAATTCAGCGTTTGTTTTCATTTTTTGACATTCTAGAGTGGCACGAAGAGGTTAATTTAATAAAGGATGTAAAGGATGTAAAGGATGGAGTCACACACCATCACACTCACACCTTATTAGCGCGCAAGTGCTATTAAGTGAATTCCCTTCATTTTTAATTAGTAGAGCTAATGGTTAAAATTAATTTTACTAACAGATTCTCAAAAGATCTCATGGGTTTACTTACTTGACGAATGCTTTTTATTAAAGTCGTCTAAATAGGAGGTAAAACTGAGTAGATTGCCTTAACTCATTGTTACGAAAGTAGTAAGATTGTCACAAAAATAAAGGAATTTCGAATTTACGTAATTTAGTGTAATGGATTATTTAATCTGAATTACGGCAAGTTTTATTTCTTATCAAGATTAATCTTCCTAATTTGGTGATTTTAATATGTTTGTAAATCTTAGTTTTAAAGCGAAGCTTAGCCTTCTGCTTATTTCTGCAATAAGTGGTTTTATCATAGTTACTATGGTTGCGTTGAATGGATTGAACACACAAGAAGCCTCATCACAGCGTTTACAAACTTTATCCGGCATTGAAAGTAATCTTGATGCGTTAGAAATTGCCATGATGAAAGAATATGAGGCCATGTTTGATGTCAATGATGACAACTTTCAAGCGTATGTGGATCAGATCAATATGGATAAAATTGATCTGCTATTAGGTTTGGAAGAAGATATTCTTATTATTGATTCATTAGAAGGTCAGGCCCATTTAGAAGAAACCATGGGTAGCCTGACGAATTTTTCTGATGCTTTGGGCTATGTGGTATTAAAAAGGCAGCGTTTAGGTTTCAGTGGTAATTCAGGTCTTAAAGGTGAGATAGCGTCATTAGGGGATGCGGTACTGTCAGATATTGGTTCTTTAAGTCTAGTAAAGCGTTCTTTTTTACCCGTACGTGAAGCTGAGAAGAATTATGTGTTTGAAACCAATCAAGCTAACCTTGATGCCTTTATGCAAACCTTTAATGAATTTCATAAGCGAGTAGAAAATTTTGGTTTATTAGATAGATTTGGTGACTCTATCAATGCTTACCTTAAAGCCGTTGAAAGCTTGACTAAGGAAACAGAAAAAGCCATTGGCGCAGAGCTGGATTTTAAAGCACAAAGAGCTGATTTTGATATTAAAAGGGGCAATGCTTCTGAGTATTTAGCGAGCATGACACAAGAAGCGACTGCTTTTGCTCATAAGAGTTCTAGACAAGCGAGTATTACGCTTATTTCTGTCAGTGTTTTAGTGACAGTGTTTGCGGGTATTTTAATGGCATTTATTGGTAAAAATGTAAATTACTCCTTAAATCAAATCATCAAGGACCTGACCAAAGTTCAGGAGGGGGATCTAAGTGCGAGATTAGCGATAAATGCTAAACGCAATGATGAGTTTGATGCTTTATGTGGTTCGGTTAATGCCATGACAAATGGATTAGGCTCTGTCATAGGGGATGTTGTTCAAACGACTGATGAAGTCAATGGCATGGTTGGTCAGTTAAATCTCGCAGTCACTGATATTGCTGATAGTAACCAATCTGTTAATAGCCAAACAAACTCCTTAGCGGCTGCCACAGAAGAAATTTCAGCGACTATTTCCAATATTGCCGATACGACGAATACCTTAAGCTCTCAATCAAAAGAGACCTTTGAATCGGCTAAAAATGGTTCAGAAACAATCCGCGATGCGCTGGATAATTTATCTAAAACTGTTGGCTTTGTGAATAAAACCAGTGATCAACTAAATGAACTCGGTAAGCTTTCATCAAACATAGATGGGGTTATTTCTATGATTAATGATTTAGCCAACCAAACTAACTTATTGGCGTTAAATGCAGCGATAGAAGCCGCTAGAGCGGGGGAGGCTGGTCGTGGATTCTCTGTTGTCGCGGATGAAGTGCGTTCCTTGGCTGAAAAAACAGTACAAGCAACCTCTAGCATCACTGAAATAGTTGGGGTGATTCAAGTGTCTACGAATACTGCTATTAGCACTATGAATGATGGTCAAGCGAACCTTAAAGCGATCGAAACATCGGGTGAAAAAGCGGCGCAAGCCATGCGAGAAATTGAGTTGAATGCACAAACGGGTGCGGATTCAGCCCATCATATGGCGCTTTCTATTCAAGAGGTGTCTAAAACATCTTTGCATATGAGTGAAGAAATGGATGCTATTGCTCAGCAGTTGCAAAAGGATACTGATTCAATAACAACCATTGCGGATAATACCAACCAAATTCACTCTTTGGTGGATCACCTGGATAGTAAAACGCGGGTATTCACGACAGTCTAAAGGCTGTTTAGATAAGCTCAGCAAGAATGCGTTTTAATAAGAAGGTCTCTCTTTCAATTGAGAGGCCTTTTTTTGGACTCGAAGCCATGGTTTCTTCGTTATGAGCAATGGCTTGTTGAATATTCATCCAAACCGGATACATGCCATTTTGAATTTCATGATGCTCTAGGGCAGGAGTATCGAGTTCTTGATCAATCTCGCAGACATAACAGAAGGATTGCATCTGCATGATGTCGATATCTTCTTTGTACCAAGGTCTAAACTCTTCATAGCAACCAAACGCTTGAATATTACGAACATTTTTTGCCCCTGTTTCTTCTCTTAGTTCACGTATCAGTCCCTGAATATTATCTTCTCCTTCATCGATGCCACCGCCGGGTAAACTATAGTCGTGATAGCGTTTTGTATAGAGCAGGAGTATTTCTTCATTACGTATAATGATGCCTCTTGTTGCTCGGCGTAAGATACGCTTAATAGAGGTATCTTTAATATTGCTTGTAGGAATGTCAGGATGGATTGTTGAGGCTAATAAACGCATTCAATACTCTTAATCTTAAGCAAAAGGGGTCATGGGTCTGGATTATAAGTGTCTGTTTCCCTGATGTGAAAGCGTTTATTTAAGGGGTCGTTCAAGTCATCTTTGTTTATATCTCTGCATATACTGTCTCAGCTTTTTAATGAAGCGGAGCTAAGTTCAATATAGTTTGAAGAAATTATCACTATTTCGTTGATGCTAAAGGCTTTGATTGATTTTTTAACCAGTGCAATGAAAAATAACGTCATCACACAAGGCGTCACTTTGCGTTTATTAATAGAAAGTCATTGTAGGTACCTTTCGAGAAGGGACAACACAGGATGACACTTTTTTCTGAAATGCCGTTTAGGTATTCTTCAAAGACCCGAAGGGCGTGTCCTTAAAGCCTTATCTATAAGTTGAGAGTCTGATCAATAGAGTCACTATTAAGTTGCGACTCTCGCCTTAAATCTCAGGCGTTTGATCAACACGCTGAGGCGGGATGACTGATTCGCAGCTTCCCTAGATTTAACTTGTTCGCTGAATTAAAAGGGAGTTTTCATGTTTACCGCAAAAGTAAAAGCCTTATTGGGTACTGAGCTACCCATCATTCAAGCACCTATGGCGGGTGTGCAAGATGCTAACCTGGCGATAGCCGTTAGCAAGGCTGGTGGGTTAGGCTCGATTCCATGTGGCATGTTAGGTATTGAGGCAATTGTCTCTGACATTATAAAGGTAAAAGCGGCTACGACAGAGCCTTATAATTTAAACTTTTTTTGTCATCAGATGCCTGACTATAACCAGGCGCAGCATGATGTCTGGCAAAACACTTTAGCTAAGTATTTTATTGAGCTAGGTATTTCCTGTGAAAATGGACCTAATAGTGCTAATCGAATGCCTTTCAATCATGATATCGCAGATGCGATTGAAGCTTTTAAACCAGAATTTATCAGTTTTCATTTTGGCTTACCTGAGCAGAAGTTATTCGATCGAATAAAAAGCTGGGGAACAAAAGTCGTATCTAGTGCGACCACGTTAGAAGAGGCACTTTGGTTAGAGGCAAAGGGGGTCGATGCTATTATTGCCCAAGGTATTGAAGCGGGTGGCCATAGGGGCATGTTTTTAACTGATGATATTACAACCCAAGTTGGTTCAATGGCACTGATTTCTCAAATCGTAAAAAAGGTTGATATCCCTATCATAGCCGCGGGTGGTATCGCCGATGCTCAAGGTGTGAAAGCCTCTCTTTTGATGGGAGCAGGTGCGGTGCAAATTGGTACTGCATATTTATTGTGTGATGAAGCCAATACTTCTGCGCTGCATAGGTTGGCATTAAAGAGCGAGAAAGCCTCTCATACGGCTTTAACCAATCTGTTTTCTGGCAAACCTGCCAGAGGCATAGTAAACCGTATTATGAATGAGCTTGGCTGTATGAGTGCTTTGGCGCCGAGTTTTCCCCATGCCGCGATTGAAATAACCCAATTACGACAGTATGCAGAAAAGCAAGGACTAGATGGTTTTTCCCCTTTATGGAGTGGACAAAATACCTCGGGGTGTTTAGATATTTCAGCCAAAGAAATGACTAAGCTTTTGGTGAGCCAACTTGAGTGATGAATAAGCGAGCCTTAAAGCGGCTGAGTTTCAAGATCTTGTTTAAAGGGTAAGTTTTACTCTTAGTTTGATAGGGACTAGTCATTTTAAACTGTGCAGTATTAGTCAAAGGGTAACACTTCATTTCACCCTTTATCTCACCACTTTTCTTATTGAAAGTATTTGTTTATTGATTATAAATAACAGGCATTTTCCCTTTCCAATGTTCAAATAATAAGGCCTCTCGGGTCAGCCTCGCCATAAAATGAGCGAGGTTTATACGGCTTGTTTCCCCCGCATCAAATAGGGCGCTTCGCGTTGGAGATTCATGCAATGTGTAAGCGGTTACCTGTTTGAAATCAATCAGCGTGTCTGGCCTTACGACTATCCATTGAATTTGTTTGTTTTGCTTACATTCAAGGCGTAAATAGTTTGCTGCATTTTCATTATCAAGGTGTGGCGGTATCAAAAATCGAATCAAGGAGAGCACTAGGTGCTGTGCAAAGGATATTCTTTCATTAAGGTCTAGGTTTCTATTCCCTGTTGTATTTAGCAGTATGATTTTTAGGATGTTTGGGGTTGCGGTGTCTTTGTTTATTAAATGGTTTAATTGACATATGTGCTTCAAGCTATCTCTTACTAGCATTCTAGGGGCGCCATAAATACCTTGAAATGTCAGTTTATGGCCGAGACAAGAGATAACAAAATCCGCTTCTCTAATTAGATGTATCAATGAGCTTTCGTCAAGGGTCAATGCTGTCCCTTTAATTTGTTGCAATAAGGGGTGCGTCTTTAAAGTTGTTTTCCTAACTAGCGCAATGATCTTTTGGCCATTGTCTAAGAGGTTGTTTATCACTAATTGCCCTGTTTTACCCGTCGCCCCAAGCACTAATACTGTCACCCTATATTCCTATCTATCATGTGTTTAGGTGATTATAAATGCTTAGATAAAGTTAAAAAATAGGTGAAAAGGCATTGAAACTATGCATATATGTATGGATTGATAAGTGTCCTATTTCCATTTGGCCGTAGATTTAAAATAAATTTTTGCCATTAGGCCAATAGAAAAAAAGCCAACCAATGTAGCTTTTTATCACAGAATTCTGTTTATGTGGCAGTGGAACTAGCGAGTGATTTGGCTCTTGCTTTTTCTTTTTTACTGGCAAGTCTATTGAGGTGAAGTCCTGATAAGGTAAGTGCAATGCCTGTGATTGAGCCTATTAAGGCTAAAGACCCAAACCAGATTAAACCAACTAGCGTCAGGGTGTCGTTATTAATCTCTTTATAATGGGTGGCATTATCCACATAGGAAGCCATACGATAAATTTGATTTGAAAGTGCTAACGTATTGGTTTCACTTTCAATCACTCGAATATCAAAGCGAAACTGATTGTTCTCTTTTTTTAGTTGAGTGATATAGCGTTTTTGTTCTGCAAAATCTTGGTTAATCTTTTTTAGTTGTTGATTAAGGTAATTAAGGGCACTGTTTTTTTCTTTCTCTAGTCGAGCCTTATGTGCTGAAAGGCTAGTATCACTGACAGACTGGGCTTTTGTATACCTGTCATTAATATAATCAATGTTATCTTGTTTCTGGGTGATTAAATCTTCTTTAAGGTTGAGTAAGTCAGCATAATAGTTATCTAAAAACTCGACTGATTTAACGTCTAACGTTTTTTCTTCGCCGGTAATGGTTTTATCATTTATGTTGGCAAGCTGTTCTTCGGCGAAACGAATTTTTTCATCATAGTCACGTTTTACCTGGTTTGAAGTAAAGAAATTACTTTGCTCTACCGCGGCCTCTTTTTCTACTTTGAGGGACTCTATCTTGTCTATGAGTCTGTTTCTCTCTTGCTGGGCTAGATTCACCGAATCTTGTGACCGTGATAGAACCGTCTGATATCGCTCTTCTTTTTTCTCAGAAAGTTCTTTGAGTAGGTCGGATTTCTCTACTTTTAATTGAATCAATTCACCCCTGGCGATATCTAATCTGGCTCTAAGTTCAGTGGCATCTTTAGACAGCCTTTCATTAGTTTGAATCGCTGTGGCAAATTTTTCGTCAAAGGATCTCACAATCACGTCTTTGTTTAAGTTAATGCTTTTCGTTTTTGCTTGATAATCTTCCAAGGCCAGTAAGATGTTTTCATCGTTTGCTTGAATTTTATTTTCTATTTCACTAATCGAAATTTCATTCAAATTAATTTGATTGTTAATGGATGAAAAGGCACGTTCGAAACCATTTAATAGTGTTTCAAAGGTGATGATACAAAGGAAGCTAATGATGAGTAGATACATCAAAAAGGACTTTTTGGCATTCCAGAGACCAATGACAAAGGGGATTTTTGTCAGTTCAACAAGTGAAATCATGACAAAAGGTGCTGATAGGGTGAGTTTACTGACCCAGTTGTCACCACCAATCACCAGTGATACTGAAATGCAAAGGCCAATAAAAACAACAATTAGTTCGACAACCCAAGCAATTTTGCGTAGAAAACGACTGTGTTTATAGAGGTTTTTAATATCGTTATCTAGGGATGCGTTAAGATTACTCATGCAATTAATGACTACCTTGTTAATAATAGCGGTTGATAAAGGGGGCTAGGGAGCTCTTTTATATGCCAATAAGATGGCTGAGCGCTCTTAAGAACAAATTAATCAATAAAAATAACAAGGGTTAGGTTATTCAGTTAACTAATTGTTTTGGCTTTAAAACGCAAACTATTATGTGAGTGATTTTGTTAAGGGTCAAGTTCTGAACCTGTGATTATTTTTAAGAATTATTATCAAATGTAAGTCGATTGTTATGCGTGTTATTTGCATTAAAAAGGGACAACTAATGAGTGATTATCAACCCCAATTTGACTGGAATCATGCAAGGGTATTTATGCTGGTTGCCGATGAGGGGTCTTTGTCGGGGGCAGGGCGTTTAATGGGAATGAGCCAACCGACCTTAGGGAGACAAATTAGTCGTTTCGAATCTGAGCTCAACCTCACTCTTTTTGAGCGAGTTGGTAAAAGGTTAGTGTTAACGCAAAGTGGGGCGAAGTTGTATGAGCATGTTAAACAAATGTCGGATGCAGCGAATCAATTTGCTTTAGTTGCAAAGGGGCAAAGTAGTGATATTGAAGGGGATGTGGGTTTATCTTTAAGTCAGTTAGATGCTTTTTTTATCTTTCCAGATTTATTGCCTAAATTACACGAAATTGCGCCGAAAATACGTCTTGAGCTTGATGTTTCCAACCATATCAGTGATTTGAAACGACGCCAGTCTGATTTGGCTATTCGTTATAAACGACCTGAAGAGGCTGATTTAATTATTAAAAAACTGGGTGTAGAGAAGGTTTATCTCTATGGTCATAAAGAATATGTAGCAAGTTTGAATGAAACGATACCTGAATTTGATTCAACCCTAAGAATTATAGGCTTTGAACAGACAGATCAGTTACAAAAGTTACTTGAGAGTTTAGGGTTAAAGGTTTCATCAGATCAAATTAGCTTTCTTTGTGATAATCAATTGGTTCAATGGCAATTGATTAGACAAGGTTATGCTTTGGGGTTGTTACCTGATCATATCGCTGCTAAAGACCCGAATTTAGTACCTGCTTTTGTCTCCAGTTTGGTGCCACTTGAGTTGGATGTTTGGTTAGTCTGTCATGGAGAGTTACATACTAACCCCAGAGTTAGACTTGTTTTTGATTTTTTATCTGAGCATTTTATGACATCAGCTAAGGCGGGTTAATATGGCAGAATTGATCAGATTAATTGAGGATATCAAGGCGTGCAAGCTGTGTGAGGCTCATTTAGAGCATGGAGTAAGGCCTGTTGTTCAACTTAATAAAACAGCCAAAATACTGATAGCCGGCCAAGCTCCAGGACGTAAAGTACACACTTCAGGTATTCCTTTCGATGACGCCAGTGGTGATAGATTGCGTGCTTGGATGGGGATAGATAAAGACACATTTTACGATGACTCTAAGATTGCTATATTACCTATGGGGTTTTGCTATCCCGGTTCCTATAAAGGCAAAGGTAAATCGGGTGATTTACCACCTCGCCCAGAATGCGCCAATACTTGGCATCAAAATGTTCTTGCATTACTGACTCAAGTCGAACTCGTTCTGGTGATCGGACAGTATGCTCAGGACTATTATTTAGACAATAACGTAACGGTCACTGCGTGTGTGGCCGAATGGGAAAAGCATTGGCCCCATTACTTGCCTTTACCGCACCCAAGTCCAAGAAATAATATCTGGCTTGCAAAAAACACTTGGTTCGAAGCGGATATTTTACCCGTTTTACAATCCCGTGTAGCCACCTTGTTAACTTCCTAAATCATTTTAATAGCAGCGGCTTGTTTTTCTGCCTTTCTATCTTTCTCGAGTATCTGAATCGTCTTTTAATTCTGTGGCTTTACTCTTCTTAAACTTAACAAACCTAAATGCTATTAGAGCGTTTTGTCGATGAATTTTATGGGCATTTAATTCTGCTTTAATTTGCATGTTAGCTAATAATGATTGTCAGGTTAATGACTTATTTGTCAGTTTTTGGTTGTAAATTAATCGAATTATTGATTAAGCTTGCACACTTGATGGATGATTTTTAATCAAAAATAT
This sequence comes from Marinomonas sp. MED121, assembly GCF_000153025.1. GTDB lineage: Bacteria > Pseudomonadota > Gammaproteobacteria > Pseudomonadales > Marinomonadaceae > Marinomonas. The sequence continues at coordinate 424,142 of NZ_CH672432.1, read as the reverse complement.
GTGATTAGCATGTGTAAAGGTTTGTTTAACTGGCGACTCCACACTAGGTTTAACTAAGTAAATATCTTGATTTAGAAAAATAATAACGGGATAGGATGATGCAAAAGCAATATCAAATTACTTTTTTAGTGCTGCTTTCATTAGGGCTTACTGGCTGTGCGACCCTGATGGGGTTTATTTTTGAAGATAAAAAAGTGGAGATGTTTGCAGCAGAAACCGATCCAATAAAAATTCAGGACTATTTAGAGTGGAGTGTAAATCGCCTGAATGAAGACGATGAGGATAGCCCAGATTTATTGGCTAGGCTCATGCCAGTAGCCGTGAAACAGGCCAATGTGATTGATTTATTAGAGGTTAATCCAAGCTTATACAGCGCTTTGACGGACAGCCTAGTCAATATCGCAAAAGAGGGGGTTTATACCTCTGATGAAGAAGAATGGATTGAAGATGGCTTTCCTATTGCCGTAACTAAAGATTATCTTCGGGCTGCTGCTGCCTATAATCTGGGTCGACTTGATGGCGATACAATTTCGTCTCAATTACTGGTGATTTTAAGGAAGGTTGATTCGCCTGGGGTGCAAACGGTCGTGATCAAATCTATGTTGGACCGACTTGAAAGCTACAAACTCAACCTCGAAATTCAAGCACAGGCTGTGACGGCGTTATCAAGCGTACATGTGAATAATTTAGTTGAAGATACGCCACTGAGTTTATTGGTTTATCAAATTGAAAATCAGCTGGTTAATCTTGAAGTGATTAATCGTGTGCTGGCTAAAAAAGAGGTGTATCAACTCTCTTCCCGTAATTTAAATTACATTTTAGATGTGAATGAAGGGTTATTTATTCATCATTTAGCAAACCCTGGCAGCATACAGAAAACGGAATTAATCAAAAATTCGCGTTTACTCAGTGCTTTAGTATTACCCAAGCAAGCCCAGTTAGATGGCGTACTTCCTAACTTTTCTAGTACTCAACAAAGGGCCCAGCGACTATTGCTTCAATATGTACCGGGACTTTATTACTACAGCATGTATGAAAATGCGCCATTAAGTGACTTTAGTTTGGGTCAATTAATGGCCAGTCTAGAATACCTAAATCGTTATGATAATTATGCGAGTCAGGCAAAGGGCCGTTTAGTTGCCCTAGGAGATGATCGCCAAGCTTTTTTTAATCATCATCAGGTAATGAACCCCGGTGTGTTTGCTGCAACCAAGTTAAAAGCTAAAGAACGGGTGTTTGAAAGTTTAAAGGATAGGGTTGAAATGCGCCCTTATACTTACATCGATTTTATCTATTCGTTTTTATACCTTAACTACCCCAATGACTTTGCCTCTTATTTGATTAGTGCTGCCGATGTGGCTTATCGAAAAGCGTCGTTGGATCAATTGCAGGATTACTATGGATTACGCCTAACCACAGATAAAGAAGTGACTGACAAAAATAAAAAGGCACTGTTAACTAAAATTAGTCGTAAACAACTGACCCGTACCTTGGCTTACTCAGCAGGTGATTTTAAAGCTTACACAGATAAGGTTATGCCTGTGTTTGTTGAATTACAGGCAAAACCATTACTTGTCTCATTAAATCAAAGTCATAAAAATATTATTAAACAAGCGGGTATTTCTCATCTTGTCAATTACTATATTGCGGCCCTTGAAAAGCAAGACGTCTCAGCTAGACAGGCCTATCTAACACCTGCTGGCCAAATAATTGCTTTAAGAAAGCGTGCTGACTCTAAAAAATTGTTCGGCAGTTTAATGGCTTTACCCTTATCAGAAACCAGCAATATGTTTGAGCAATACGCCTTTAAGAAGAGTGTGACAAGCATTCCAAGTGACTACCTGTATTTGGGGAATTATTTAGGCAAATATAAAGACACATTAACGCCAAACTATTCGGCTCGATACGCCAGTATTTTCAGTCAAGGTGTGAGCCAAGCTAAAAATGAAGATGCCTCTTTATATGCTGGACAGCAAGGGATGGCATCTTTAACACAAGAGACAGATTTGCAAGCAATAAAATCTGCCATTAAACGTCGTTTTAATCAGATTGAGTTTTAATTAGGGGTTAAATATGAAAGTTAACTATTTTTTAGCGCTTGCTTGCCTTTGTTTAAATAGTGCATTTGTTTATGCTAATGAGGCGCTCAATAGCAGTGTAAACTTCGCTTATAAATCAGATTTTACAGTGCAACAGTACGCTACAGATTTACCTTTGCTACCACAATTTGATGTTTCAACTAATAGCCAAGAGGTGATGTTTGATCGACGTGAGAGTTTTGCGGCTAATGTCAGTGTTAATCAAGCCATTGAATCAAATAAACAAACCTCTATTGCTTTCACTCCCAGTAAATCTATGGCTTGGAAAAGCCAATACCTAAAACAGCCTAATCTTAGCAAAATCAATTCGCTCTATGCATTTCCGGTGAAAAATGAGCGTGTCCCTGTCTATTATGAAGGACAAAAACGCGTATTAAATAGGGTGGTATTACAGGATAAGTCTGACCAAGTATATTTTACCGCTCAATATGGGGATAAATCGGATACAAATATCCATTTTAATCGTTCAAAGTTGCAATATAAATTGAAAAGTCTTGCCGGCACAATGCAGGCAGATGGCAGTTTAAATTATCGTAAAAGTGACCCTTTTAGTGCAGCAGAAAAAGGCTACATCATTTCAATCTCGTTAAATAATAAAGTCTCTGATAGCTTTGTGGTCGCACCTTCCTTTCGTTTAAATGGTACTCATACGGTTACCTTATCTACATCAAATGCAAAGAATGGTAGTCACGGTAGCAATGGTCGAGGCGGCTCTAGTTACAGTAGCAGTGTTTTATCCAGTGTTGCTGGCGCATTTGCTGGTGGTAGTGGCCGTGATGGCAATAATGGTGGTGATGGCCGCCGTGGTGGCGATGGGGGAGATGGAAGAAATGCGAAAGACGTCGGGACCATTAAGGTTACGCTCCTACCTTTGAGCTCACCTTTCTATAAAGAGCCACTTAAAAGCTATCGATACCAATCCAATCAGGGTTCTGGCCGCTATTTATTCGAACAGGATCAAAAACTCTATATTACGGCTATTGGCGGTCGAGGCGGTAGTGGTGGTAATGGCGGTAATGGCGGTAATGGCGGTAATGGCGAAGCGGGATCTGCAGGTCGAAAAGGATCGAATGCCAGTGCTTACAGTAGTGCCGGGAGCGGTGGTTCTGGCGGTAATGGCGGTGACGGCGGTGATGGTGCTCGTGGAGGTAATGGTGGTGATGGTGGTCAAGGTGGACGAGGCGGATTTGTACAGGTAAGCCTGTCTGGTCCAACAAGTTTTAGGGCTATTGCCCGTAATAGTTTTAGTGCCAAAGTGAGTGGCGGTTCAGGTGGTAATGCTGGGCAAGCAGGATCAGGCGGTTCAGCTGGTAGTCGTGGTGCCGCAGGGCCCGGTGGACCGGGTGGAAACCCTTATTATGATAGCAATTGCACCATAGATTATAGTACCGGCTATTCCAGTTGTAACCCGATTAGTAAACCAGGAGGGTATCAGGGGAGTGCTGGCTCATACGGACGCTCGGGTTCATCAGGACGCTCTGGCTCGAATGGTTCGTCTGGTTCATATGGTTCAAGTGGCAGTGTGAGTTTTGTTAACTCAGGTGGATAGCAAATGAATGCAAACCATAATGAGAGCGTTATCAAGGTAATAGGACTAACCAAGAAATACAAAGGTACTGCTAATCCAATTATTTATCAGGACGTGAATTTTGACGCTAAAGCTGGGGAGGTTACCCTCATAATGGGGGCCTCTGGAAGCGGTAAAACGTCATTTTTAAGGCAAATAGCCTTGCTAGATCAATCTGATAAAGGGCGTATTGAATATTATGGTCAGTCAGTTGAGTCGCTTGGGCAGAGAGCCAAAGCAAAACTAAGAGCACGCTCTCTAGGGTTTATTTTTCAGTCTTTTGCGTTAATCGAAGAGTTTAATGTGCTTGAAAATTGTACTTTGCCACTGCTAATGAAGGGAGATACTAAGAGGTCTGCTCAAAATAAAGCTTTGGCATTAATTCATACTTACATGCCTGATATTAGACCTGAAAAATACCCTCATGAACTCTCAGGTGGCGAGCAGCAAAGAGTCGCGATTATCCGAGCCCTGATTCATGAACCAGACATTGTTATAGCAGATGAACCGACAGGTAACTTAGACGATTCAAATACAGATTTTATTAAAAGTGAGTTATTACGCATTGCTAAAGAAATAGGCAGTGCCGTGATTATCGTCAGTCATAATACTGATTTTATTGAGTTTGCAGATGCTTATTATCAGTTAGCAGTCGCCTCTCAGGATGATGTGAAGTCATCATTGATTCGGTGTAAATGAGTGAAGGTCAAGGAGCAACTGGGCTTAGCCCTGCGATTTTTTTTAAGCTCTTTAGTGAGCTATTTTGTGCTATTTACCTTTGTATCAGGTTGTATTTTCAGCTTGTTGTTATTAATTGATAGTTACGAACAGCAAATAGCAAAACGTTTTGCTAGCAAACAAGCCCACTTTACCTTGCTGTTAGATGAAAGTTTGAAGGCACAGGAAAGATTTGCATTAAGCCAGTTAAAACAGGCTTTGCTAGATGAAACGAGTGTGCTGTCGGTTAGTGAATTTGTTAAGTCAACAAAATGGTTAAGGCTGACAGCTGCAACGAGTCAACTCAGTGGCATTGAAGCACCTAATAGTTTTGATAAGTTTAGCAACGGACAGGTCACTTTAATCGGTTTACAACGGGTGTTGCCCGCAGTGATTCCGTTAGATCAATTACATTATTATGATGCTGGTAGCTATAAATTTAAAATCACAAACTTGGAGTATGCTGCCCAGTGGTTATTAAACCCTAATCTCATTTTACCTAATGCTGTTTTAGATGAGAGCTTTTATGCGCCTATTAGCCAACAGGTGAGTGTGAAACAAGATGGTTTTGACTATCAAGGGCAAATAAAGGCCTATGTGAATGATTATGCCGATGAATCCATTCTTTATATGGGAATAGATGAAATTCATCATTGGTTGAATGATCAGGATATTCAAGAAAAGGGCCTGTATATACGACTCAAAAATACCCATGAATTTGAAACGAGTAAGGAAAGCATTCAAAAAATCATTAATGAAAGTGGTCAAGTTGGGCTGCTAAGTAGCTGGTTAGATCAAAAAAGTAAGCAAAGAAGTATTTTACTGACACTTAAATTGATGGGATATGGGTTAATTATTTTATTAACCTTAATGTTATGTATGGTGCTGACGTTGAATCAAACCAATGTGTTTATAAAGCGACTCCCATCATTAAACATCCTTTATATGACGGGGTATTTACTGACTATACCTCTGGTGGTTTTGAGCGTGTTTGCCAGTTCGATGGGCGTTTTGACGGCATACCTTGGTGTTTCTATTTGGATAACGCCATTAGCAAAACACTTTTTTGCTAATGATTTTATATGGCAGCAAAGCGTATCTTGGGTAATTTGTTTGTTTGTATTAATACTTGTAAATGTTATTAACTTCATGGGAATACAAGGTAGGCTGGGGTTTAAATGAGCAGATTCAATTTTAAAACACTTACCATGATATTGAGTGCCTTGGCTCTGATGGCGTGTAATGCCACACAAGAAAAGCCCAGTAAAACGGTAAACGTTTTTGATGAGCTGGAACAAAAAGTCATTATTGCGCAAGGAGCAAAAGAAACCAGTACAAATTGGGCTAATGCCAAAGGTGCCTCGCTTTCTTTAGTTGGGCCTATCTATCAAACTGGATTAGAGAAAAGGTCTGCTGCCAATAAGGCCTTAACTAAGGTTATAAGTTATATCCAAGATAATCCCAAAAAGCTGGATTTATTAGCGAAACGTTCTATTAGTGGACAGTTTTCGACAATAACAGCAAAAGAGTTTGTGCTGGGTAATGATGAATTTAGTTATGTGCCAGCCATTTTTAATGTGGGGTATGGTGATGAAACGGCTTTAAATTCGGTATTTGATCTTGTTCAAGGAAGAGGAAACGATGCTGAAATAGGGTTTTATATTGACGCGCAAGCTTGGCAACAAGGACGCATACATTTACAAGGTTATAAAACCATAAAACGTAAAGGCAAGGATAGAAACTCTACTTGGTTTACTTATCGACTAGAGCTTAAAGATCAAGATAACAAAGCAAAAATTGATGCCTTATTAAGAATGAGTTTATACGCACTGGGCTCAGATATTAGGGAATTTGCCAGTATAAATCGTGATGCTGTCATGCAATTTAATGATAAAGATTATGTGGTTGAAAGAGGAAATGGTGATACCCATGCATTTGTTTATCAAGATAGGGTCAAACTGATAGATAATGAGATTGAAGCAAAAATTAATGCGTTAGATAAAGAACGGATACTTAATAAAACCGCCTATGCTAGGAGTATTCATTTAGATCAAAGTCAGTCGTATCTGATGGTTAATACCTTGCAAGACTATGAAAGTAAGGTATCCCTATTATCTTTAAAAAACACCAATCAAAATACCCTAATGTGGGAAAGTAAGCAGTGGGATGAATTTGCCAAGCAGGCTTTTTACTTACCCAATATTAATAGCCAATTAATATTAACTGACAAACGTTTAATGTTAAAAAAGCAGGGTAAGGTTTTGCTAGAACGCCAAGCTGATGCGATTCATTCTGTACAATTAGTGGAATCTAAAAATCAAGCCTACTTTATCGATGGAACAATCGCGTATGCGCTAGATTTGAATAGCGCAAAGCTGAAACCATTAACGGCTTTTGGGCAAATAGACAAACTTAGCTTAAACCCAAAAAGTGCGAATATGTATGTCATCTCAACAAGTGGGATGCTGTCCTTCTTTGATATAAAAAATCAACGTCTAAGCCCTATCAAGTCAGGGATGTCAGTGTCTGGCATGCAAGCTTGCGGTGATAGCGATAACCTCTTGTACTGGCAAGGCAGTCAGGCATATGTTTTTGACAAAAATGCACAGCAAAGTCTAGCAGTTAAAGCCAGCTCTCCTTTTTCTGGCGATATTGTTACAGGGACTTGCGCATTAAATGAAAATAAATTCATGCTGATGACAAAAACGGGTGAAATTAGGCAGTTTGATGGTACTGACTTTACAGAAATTACGCTTATGCCAGGCACCTATGATGCTTATGATACGTTAAATTCAGGTTTTATTATTCAGTACTTAAGCAATAATGAATTTATCTATGGTGGCAAAGAGAATCTTAAAATCAGGCCCAGTACAACAGAGTCAGAAATTCGATTAGATTATCAAAAACGTTTAGGCAAGATTAATAGTGCAAGGTCTTGGTTAGATAAATCTTCTATCCATCAAGCGGTATTTGCCGAACCTATTCCTAAATCAGATATGAATCTATATCAGGCACTTTTTTCAAATAAATTAGAGACCAGTGTACAAACCCAAGCGTATCTAACCTTTCTAAATGAAGAGCAAGCAGACCCTTTACTTGTGGCTAATAAGCCTAGTTTATTTAATGCCTTAAGTGGCGGCGTTTCTGTTTTTGAAGATGGTAATATTATGTTAGTCAAGCAAGGTAGTTTGGAGCCGGATAACCTCTATACAACGTCTATTCCTAACTGGGAGCATTTAGGCTTTAAGGTCGATTCTTTATATTTAGGCAGCCAAGGGTTTGAGCCTAAGGTCTACAAAGAGCTGGATAATGCTCAATTAACGTCTGATATTGTTAGTATGACAATTGCGTCAAATGGTGAGTATTTAGTAACCAGTTTGACCAATGGTGAGATTATTTTCGAATCTCTCAGTGACACAGGTCGGTTTAAAGAAACGTTTTCTGTTCATGATACTCAAGTGACCACAACCGCCTTATCATCAAACAACCAATTATTAGCCACAGCGGGTAAAGATGGCCTAATTAAAATATGGCGTTTAAACCTTAATCCCATGAATGAGGATTCTTGGATACGTTTAGAAACAGAGCTTAAAGGTTATGCCGGAAATGTGTTGGATTTGGCCTTTATGAGTGATGATCTATTAATCTCAACGGGTACTGATCAGACTGTAAAGTTGTGGGACATTAAAAATAGTAATCGTGTGCAAGCAGAAATGCTTGGACATACGGATAGTATTCAATTTGCTCGATATGATGACTCTTTGAATATCATTATTTCTTCAAGTGACGATGCCAGCATACGAATATGGAACCCTGATACTGCAGAGCAGATAAAGTCTTTTAAAACGAGTAGCCACTCAGTTTCTGATTATGATGTGGCTGCGAACTTACTTGCCTATACCCAAAACCAACTCATTTGGGTTAAAAACTTAGCAAGTGGTAATACCTTAGGGAAAGTAGCGTTATCAGATGAGCCATTAGCCGTTGAATTAGGGGTAAATGGCCAAGTGGTCTACGCCATTTATCCAGATCGAATATCTGTTTTTCATGTGTCTTCTAATGAGCATATTAATGATATTAATCTCACCAACCAAAATCAGATAAAGCAGGTTTTTAGCAGCTTTGATGCACATGATTTATATCTTATGACTAATCAAGAGGCGTCAGTCATCAACATGGGCAAATATGCATTATTTGGATTAGACAATGTTTATTAAGACAAAGCCGATTTTCAAGCGAGTGATAAACGCGATATGCCTATCGAGTATGATCGCCCTAGGATCAGGTTATGGGGTTAGCAATGAATTGAATGGACAAAAACCAGATTGGGCAAAAAATAATTATCATGCAGATTCTGGTTTAGATTTTATTGGGCTTTCTCAGCTTTGGGTCGCAGGTGTTGTGCAAGCGGAATCAAAATCGATAGCCGAAGCTTGTACCAACGGTTTAGGTAAGGTATCTGAATTTTTTAGTGTTGAAATTGCGTCAAAGAGTACCTCCTCTCAAGTAGTTGTTGACGATGAATTTCAAGGTCAGTTTCAGGTGAATACCGATAAGATAAGCCGAATACAGCTACAAGGTGTTGGGGTTAGCGATTCCTACTCAGAGTTAGTGCAAGGAGGTGAATATATTCAATCCTATTGCCTCTATCGTTTAACCCCAAATCAAGTTGCTAACATTAGACAAAATATTGAAACAGAAAAAAAAGAAATTCGAACACTCGTTGCAAAAATAGCAAGTCAGTTACAGCAGCAAGAACTTTCTCAGGCTAGGATTAGTTTGGCGCTACTAAAAGCTAAAAAGAATGTATCCGTTGAGCTTGTGCATGAATTAGAGCAAGTATTAGATAATGCATCTAAGGGCATCATTAATGTCAATCTCGCATTTGAGCAGTCGACTTATCATGTTAATGATATTTTAGGGATGCAATTACAGGCCAATCAGAACCTTTTTCTTTATCTTTTTGTTGATGATGGTCGTCTTATCAATATGCTTTTACCGTCACCCGCTTATGCCTTCAATTTAATAAAAAAAGATGACATTTTAATGCTACCCAGTCATCAGCAAAGGCAAAAAAACAACCTCTATAAAATGCCTGTTTTGGATGATGGTGCGGTACCAAAACTTTACGTCATCGCCTCAAAAAAACGCATGCTAACAGGGTTCGCCAAATCCGCATTTAATCGTTATTTAGTGAATGATAAAGGGGCATATAATGCGTTTATAGCCTCGTGCAAGCTGAACCAAGACTGCCAAGTGTCTGAGTATGAGTTACCCATTAGTCAATCAAGTCCACGCTTTTTAATAAACACGTATGATTTGAAGATAAATCAAAAACAGATAGCAAATTATAATGCTTCCCTTCGCTCAAAGTTAACAGTGCAGGGTTTTGAGTTTTTGAATCATGGCGCGGACATTCAAATGCTCATTAACCATAAAAAAGCCTATTCAAAAAAGTTTGATGCTGAAATGTTTGTAGCAGAACTTAATGCAATGAGTTTGGTAAAAGGTAAACGTCAATTTTTATTCAAGATCAGGTTTAGCAATCTTTATGACGAAGCACGTACTGATTTTTATCTTGACTCTTTGCTTGAGTCAGCGGTTAAAAAATTAAAAACAAAGGCTAAAAATGGGGATTTATCTTATTAGTTTAAAGAAATCTCAAAGCATGGGATCTATTTAAGTTGAGGGATTGATAAGGTGATAATGCTGCTAATAAAAAACAGTGCGTTAGCCATGTTTTCGCTATGGGCTATGGCGCTTTATGCCAGTGATAGTCTTGATAAAGAGTTAGAGGAAGCAGATGTAGTGGAAACTGATTTAAGGCAAATTCAGGCGCCCACTTGGGTCGATATCATCTCAGCGAAAGAGCAGTGGCCACAGCTGGATATGCCGCTCTTAAGCTTAGGCGATAGGTTTATATTTGACCCTTTTAAGGCTGTGATTCCTCATCCCTTTACTATGATGAAATATGAGGTCAGCTGTTATCAAATGCTTCATTCGGGTGTGCTATCAAGTTTAAGAAAACAAACCCTGAATGCGTTATGTGAATTTGATATGAATGAGGCGGTCACAGGCGTGAGTTTTAATGAAGCTAAGCAATATTGCCAATCATTTAAAGCAAGGCTTCCCACAGAAGCACAATGGGTATGGGCTGCAAGCCATGCCTCTAAAGGTTGGCTGCAAGATCATGGTATTTTGAAAGGAGCTAATAAGGCGGTAAAGGATAACTTCGCGGCTTATAAAGTCCCTGTAAATGAGGCCATATCAGGACCTTTTGGCGTGCAAGGACTGTATGGCAATGTATGGGAAATGACGGCAGATAAGTGGGGCTCTAATAATATGCAGCAAATAGTAAAGGGGGGCGCTTTTGACTTAGCTGAATCAGCTTGGTTGATGCATCCTTATTATCGCGCGGCATTTAATCAAGAAGATATACATAATCAGAATGTTGGGTTTCGCTGTATTAAATAGTGTACGTGATGATTTCTACTGATTTTAAGGAGAGCAAGATGATAGGTTTATCGAGTCGATTAAAGGTCGGCTTCTTTAGCATTATTCTTATAAGCATTGCGTTTAGTTCAGTATTGAAGGCGAATGAAGAGAACTTATTAGCGCAGGGTTTAAGTCAAAATGTCTCAAACTACTCGAGCATAAATTATTTAAAGACCGGCAAGAGCAAACGTAAGTTAACTTATAGTCTACTGCCTTCAAAAGAACCTGCTTTGGTCCTTGTTGAACAGGAAAACCAACTCGTTTTTCAGGCGGGATTGAAAGCTTTACTTCCTCTATTTGACGTCAAGTTAAAGGCGTTAAATTATAACGCCCTTAAAGCTTCATTTGTCGATGAAAAGGATGCTGAAGATGAGCTAGATTTCCGTCAAGAATTATCTTCTTTGAATGATAAGCTCATTTTATTAGAGGCTAAGGGAAAGGCCTCGCAAGACCCTCAAAAGTTAAAGGCAATACATTCTGATCTGGCTGACCTTAGGCAGGAAAAAAATAAAATTGAAAATGCAATTAGCGCCATTGAACGTCGCCAGCAGCGATTATCATCTCTTGCAGTCCTTAATTTTGCAGAGGTCATCAATAAACGACCTAAAAATCCTTTCTTTTTAATGGATAATAATTATCTTTATTTTGTTGACCCTCAGCAGTCACGGGTCAGTTACCAAGATGCAATAAGTGGTCAAAATATCAGTGCCATTGCCACTAATTATTATTTAGAAACCGGAATTAATGTGTCATCCCCTGAACGCTTAGAAGCGTTTGATACTTCCATTCTAACCTTGGTGTCTTATCAAGATACCCTATTAAAAATTGAGTATGAGGATAACCTTGTTAGCCTAACTCGTTTAGAGGACTCACACCTCACTCGTTTTGAAAAAATGCTTTCTGCAACGGTTTTGCAGCCTAAAAAATTGGAATTTAAAGGAGAGTCTTTAATCACTCAATATTTATGGGCTAATCAAAATGAACGTAAAACCTTAGAGTTTGCTTATAAGGAAACAGGAAAACGTAAAAATCTGATACAAGTAAAAGCAAGTGCCCAATCCAGTGTGTTTGACCCAAAGCAAAGCTCAAGTGCACTTGAGAAGCATATTGGTGTGCTTGCTGTAGCCAAGGGAAAAAGGTTAGTTGAATTGAAAAAGGTTCAAACCATTAATGGCAAAAAAGACATAGGTTGGGATCAGGATATTCGTAATGGCATTATCAAATTAGGTGATGAAACTATTTTTGTATCAAAAGAAGATTATTACGGGTATGAAGGCCTTTGGTATTTGGCAAGCTGGATGAGTCTTAATGGAATCAACCAAAAAAAGGTGTTTTTAATTAATGGTACAGAACCCATTTCATTAACGGCCACTTTAACCACAGCTGGTGAGGTTGTTATTTCTAAAGCAGGAAATACGCTGTATCAATTTAAACTTGATGAGGGTGGTTTTGTTACCCAGTTGTATTTTGCCCCTTCTAAACAAACACTCATTCTAATTAACAAAGATACAGAAACGACAAAGTCAAACAAGGCAAAAGTTAAGAATCACATGCGGACAAATAAGATAGTTTTATTATGAAAAAAATAATTTACCCAGGTGTTATGTCCTTTATGCTTATCGCTTGTGCGAGTCAGGAGCTAGAACAAGAAGAGAGTGCAGCTTTAGAGCAGAGCTTTGAACAAGACCTTTATCTAGATTTATTTGACGATGATGAAGAGGAGGTCGATTACGAAGCTTATTTTTATGACTCAAAAGGGCAGCGCTTTTTAGAGCAAAATAGCTCGTTTAGTCAATTAGATACCTTATTAGGTAACCTAATCGAGCAAACCTTTAATCAAGCTGCATCGCGCATGAATAATCTATATGGCGAACTTGAAGTGGTTTTAGAAGTCAGTGGCGGTGGCAGTTATCGTAATGACCTTATTACCTCAGCTGAACAATATATAGTCTCTAATCCCTTATTAAACCTTAGGGCGCAAGAAGCTGAAGTAGATCAGGTATTAGGCAAAATTCTAAAGCAGGAATTGGATCCATTTTTTGCTGCCTCTGATACTGGATTTGATGAGTCGGCAGTTGCTTCTGATTTGGTCTTATACATTCTTGCTGAAGAGAAAAGTGATGTATTAGAGATTAAAATCAGCGCCTTGAGCAAAGCGGGAAGAGTGTTAGGTGTGTCTAAATCCGACCTGTTAATAGCTGGCCATGGCAATCAATTGAATCGTTTTTCTTTTGTTAAAGTGCCCTTCAGTGAAAGTTCAGGCAGTCGAGAATTTCAACTTATGCGTTATCCAGTGAGTAATAATGAAATGTTTGGTTCTGGCTCAACAAGCATTGCTGTCACGGATGTGAGCTTAGAGCAGGCGAGTAATTATTGTTATGAAAATGATATGAGGTTGTCCTCTCCTTATGTTTTTGAATTTGCTCGAAGGGATCAAAAAGTTAATCGACCGGCTGGTAATGCGTATGAAGAAATTATTGCTGCGCTAGACTATGAAGATATTGATGAGCCCTTTTACCGGGAAGAAGATCGGCTTGAATTAGAAGATGATGATATGGCGAATACGTTTCTTGCTTTTAATTGGAATACTGAGCGATACACCATAGTGTCTAATAGTTATAGTTCTCGAAATATGACTTTTCGCTGTTTTAAACAATAAAGCTTGTTAGAAGAAAATGGCTGCAAGCAGAAGTGATATCGCTATAAAGGAGCTGAAGATATGCGTCATTATTTAATCAGTTTGAGTACCTGCGCATTAATATTTTTGTCGCAAAGTGCTCAAGCCGCCAACAATGTTGCTATTGCTGAATTTGTGAATAATATTCGGGGCTCTTTTAATATGCTGGTGGCAAAGGAGTTTGTACCCGGTTCAAAACGCCTTAAAAAAACACGTAAAATGATTAAAAAAGGCTATAACAACGAAATTCGTAATATGAATATTCTACTATCAGGGCTGGATCTGGTCGCTAATATTCGTGCAGCGAACCCTAAACAGCTCCCACAATTTGCATTTCAAGAGCAAGAAGTGGGTAAAACACTGGATACAGTGGTCGTCTCCTTAACCAGTATTATTAAAACACGTATTGATGCGAGTAATCAGCTTGTCTCGAATCAAGAGGCGCCTCAACTAAGTGAAAGCTTACCGATTGAAGACGCATTTGATGAGGACGATATTGGTTCAGATATCGATCTGGATGATAATTTAATTGAAATTTCAGACGAATCGATTGAGATAGATAATCAAAGGCTAAATTTAGATGATGTGGCTAAACAAGCCTATATAGATATTGCATTACAATATGTACCTCAGTTCGCTGGCAAAGAAGTTACCTGGTATGCCGGAGATAAAACAGAGAAAATTCAACTGGGGAAGGGGATGTCTCTTAAGCATGTGTTTGTGCCTTATCAAAGACAAGGTTTGATAAAACCTTATCCATTACACTCAATTTTTGCCACTTCCTTTATGCCTGATCGTAAAGGTGTTTTACATGTTATGAGAATGTACATCATTTTAATGGTAAACGAAGCTGAACATGGCACAGTGCGCGTCGCAACCCGTGAAATTCCTACCTTTAGATGGGATAGAAACCCTTATTTTATTGCCGCAGCAACAGGCACGGTTTTAAAGAAAATATTTACAAGTACCTTAGGACAAAAAGTAGATAGCTTTTAATTAGATTAAGGTATCAAGACTTTGTTAGGAAATACTCAGCTTCTTTTTAAACTCTTAATGCGTGGCCAATCAAGGCTGATTAAGATGGCATTGTTAGTTTTGCCACTGATTTTAGTGTTTGTTTTTTTTGGCTTTTTTACGTCTCATAATGTGATGAAGCACTTTGAAAAATATATGCAGCAAAGCTATTTTGGTGTGTTTGGTAATTTACAGCTGGCTTCTAACCCTGAATTTTTAGCAGCTTTACACCAGGCACCTGAACTTAGTCATTTGAATTTCTCTTTTCGTATTGCCAACAAAATGGTTCTTTTATTTGAGGGTGACACTCGACAAGTGCTTAAAGGGGTCGATGTCATCGCCTATGAAGCCAATTATTTAGCATCAAAGTTACAGGTAATTGATGCGAGTGCATCCTTTGTCACTGGGCAGGTTTTAACAGAACATAGATTAATTTTAAGTTCTGTGGCTTATCACCAGTTAGGTTCAAGTGATAATAAGGTTATGCGAATATTTAATCCTAACACCAAGCAAACCTTGAATATTGATGAGAGTCTAGTGTTGGATTTTGGTTTTTTGGGTAGTAAGCCAATTGTGATGATGACAACAAAAATGTTGCAATTCCTAACGAAAAAACCGCTTGCCTATAATCAAATCGAATTTAACGGTATTGATAATCTTTATATTAGTCTCATTGAGTCGGTTGCAGATAGGCTCTTGAGGCAAGGGGTTGCTAGCGATTATCAGTTGATCAACCCTAAAAAGCTCTCCCAAGAAGCCAGTCTGGTGTTTGATAAAGTGACCTTGTTTAAATACGGTTTCTTTTTCATTCTTAGTTTGATTAGTGCTGCTATCTACCTATTAGCGATTAACCTGATACTTAATGCTAAGCATAAGTCATTGGGGATTTTAGAGTGCTTAGGGGTAAGCCGTTTTGAAATCTGGATGAGTTTAGTCCTTTTTGCCTTGTTTGCCTTCAGTTTATGTCTATTTATCTCATGGCTTTTATCCCGGTTATTTGGCCCACAAATATTAGTCTTTTTAGGATTGTGACAGCTTATTAATCCTATTTGAAAATCGGCTTTAAATAGTGTCCGCAATGTGTTGATCATTACACTGATCAAATGAGTATTGGTTAGCGGTTTTTGAAGTCTGATGGATTGCTGAATAAGGGGGTTAGGAGGGTAAATACTGCTTTGGGTTTTTGGGGTAAAACTTTTCTTCAGCGCACTCATTTAAGCTAAATTCACGTGTGTTCTTGTAAGGCATCTTCATAAAACCGGATACACCAAGACCACTGATTTCTGGAATAGCTTTAACAATTCTATCTAAGGCATTCGCAAAAGCGGCTTCTTGCTCGGGTTCCAATAGCACATAGTAACTGTGCACTTTTAAGTGTGTGGGTAAGGCTTCAAAAATAATCAGACCTGTATGTCTTATGGTATTTAAGAAGGCAATTTCACGCATGATAGACTCTGGTAGATTAAGTAATTCATCTGGGTCTTGTCCATCTTCAAAGTAAGAGTGGTTACGGCTTTGATCTTCCTTAAGAGGGGTGTGTGTCACATCAAAGGGTATCTTCATCTGTTTGTCAGGGCGAAAAGGCTGCGCTTCGCTGTCACGATTAATATGTTGTGTGTTCTTTGCATTAAACATACAGCATTTAAAAACACCATCTCTGTGTATGGTTTGAGCCAGTGCCACAATGTTATTGACGGCGGTAATAAATGGCTGACGTAATGACTCATCTTTAAGGTGTAAACTTGAATCGATATAAAGGTGCTTTTCATCCCAGCGAATGGCTAAGCCGCCAACAACAGGGTATTTGCCTAAACGACTGATTGCCCCAAGAAAAGCGCGTTCCGTGTGACCCATACCATGCATAAAGTTCTTGTAATACTTTTCAAGTTCAACGTCATCGACTTCTGCCAAGAGATAATGATCTAGGTTACCTTCTTTTAAAAAGCTTTTGCGCGAGCTATATACCACGGTCTCCATATCGGTAGCTTCATTAAAACTCCAAATAGGGATCAAAGGTTTTTCTTCTTCACAAGGTAACTCGGGCATGACTAGGCGCTTCATGTTATCTATTTGCTTAAATAAATAATCACCTGCGGTTTGTCTTTGTTTAAGGTCGCCTGATAAAAGCGTCTGTAAGCAAATGGCGAACTCTTTAGGCAAGCCTAACGAAGTCACTGGAATGGCATCATAGCCATAACGACAACTTTGACCGGAGGCGAGGGCGTATAAGGTACCAGCCGCCCCTTGTTCGTCAAATCTAGGAGAGCTTAAACCGCCGTTTAATTGCTCTTCACCTATAAAATAGACATCTCCGAGTTTGGCATTAGTTTGCTGTAAGTCCTCACTTAAAAAGCTGAATTGTTGATGTCCAACTGCTTGACCATCAACGTCTAATTGGGCAAATACACTGGAGCCCCAATCAATTAATTTAATCTCTTCGTTTTCATCATCAAACACTATATTAGAAGGCTTGATATCCCCATGGACAATGGGCGCTTCTAGATCTTCTTGTTTGGCTGATCGTAGGGATTTTAAAATATCAATTAACTGAGCCGCGATTTTAATAATGAGTCTAGGGGAAAGACGACCGTATTTTACCGAGTAGGCTTCAAGATCCATGCCTGTGGCTCTTTCCATCATGAGCACCGATTGGCGTGAAATTTTTGTGTATTCGCTGACTGCAGGAATCAAGGGGTGAATGACTTGGGATTGCATCCAAGCTTCATCCTCTAATCTATCTTGGACATGCTGGGGGAGGTTAATGCGTGAAAACTTAAATACGTAATCTGTTTTGTCATCAGCTTGTGCGCCAAAGACAAAGCCATACGCCCCTTTACCTATAAATTCGATACCAGAGAAGCCCAACAAGGTGAGCTGATCAATACATAATTGAACCC
Source organism: Marinomonas sp. MED121 (assembly GCF_000153025.1). Taxonomy (GTDB): domain Bacteria; phylum Pseudomonadota; class Gammaproteobacteria; order Pseudomonadales; family Marinomonadaceae; genus Marinomonas. Next base: position 406,676 of record NZ_CH672432.1, on the reverse strand, counting down.
AATCTTTTATTTTCTGAGCGTCTTCATGGCTCATTAAATAAATAGATTGTTCTTCGTTAATATAAAATTGCTGTAATAAAGGGCGCGTCATGGCGTCGCTTTTGTATCCTATCGTGTGCTATCTCAGGTGAGAAAGCATGGTTACAGGGTTTTCTAAATAGGCCTTCCAGTGATTGCAGAAGCGCGCCATGGTTGCTCCATCAATCACCCTATGGTCTCCTGACCAACTAATTTGCATCACCTTACGCGCTTCAACATTTCCTTTATCATCAAACCTAGGTAGGGTTTGTACTCTTCCTAGCGCCACGATAGCGACTTCAGGTTTGCTAATAATGGGTGTAGCAACCGTGCCGCCAATGACGCCAATATTAGAAATAGTGATCGTCCCTTCTTTCATTTCATGGTTTTTAAGCTTACCCTGGCGTGCCATATCAGCTAAACGGTTCACTTCTTGGCAAACTTCAAATAGTGAGAGAGATTGTACATTTTTAACATTAGGGACAAGCAAACCTAATGGCGTATCTGCTGCCATACCAATGTTAATGTCACTTAAATAAGTGATTTCAGTACAATCATGATTCACCCGACTATTAAGCTCAGGGAAATGAGGAATGGTTAAAGCCAAAGCTTTCATTAAAAATGGCATCATACTGAGTTTTGCTCCTTGGTCTGCAAAACTCGTTTTTAGTTCTTGGCGAAGGGCGTCAAGCTTGGTGACATCAATTTCTTCTGCATAAGTAAAATGTGGAATGCTTGAGACCGATTCCATCATTTGTTTTGCCATTACTGCACGAACCCCTTTTATAGCTTCTACTTTATCAGTACGTTTATCAGGGACAATAGAAAGCGTTTGTTGATGGTTCTCGGATGCGATATTTTGAGCAAAGTTATCAAGGTCTTGTTTCATTACGCGACCATTCTTACCAGAGCCTTTTACTTGGCTTAGCTCGACATTATTCTCTCTTGCAAGACGCCTTACCGCTGGGCTAGCGATGGCTTTACCTGGTGCTAAAGCACTGATGCTAGGGGCTTCAGTAGTTAAGTTTTCAGGTGTAATGCTCATATCAGAGTTTGCTACAAGCTTATTCTCTTCCTGGTTTTGGGTGACGTCCTGTATCGCTTGGTTTTCATCTGCAACTTCAATTTCAAAAAGGGGATGATGCACTTTAGCAATCTCACCCTTTTTATAATAAAGTTTACTAATCGTGCCGGTATGCATTGAGGTAATTTCAACAAGGGCTTTATCCGTCATCACATCTGCAACAGATTGGTCTTCAGTTACCGCCATACCCTCACTGACGTGCCAATCAACAAGCTCACACTCAACAATGCCTTCACCGATATCCGGTAGAATAAAATCAATTTTCATAAGGTTCTCCTGATAATAGTGTTAGAAGTTAACGCTGCTTTTGATCGCTTCGTAGGTTTTAAGGTGATCTGGCATGTATTCTTTTTCTAGCGCCAGTGGGAAGGGGGTATCTAGCCCTGTCACTCTTACAATGGGGCTTTCTAGATAAAGGAAACATTCCTCTTGTATTGCAGCGGCAATTTCAGCACCAAAACCACTTGTTTTAGGGGCCTCATGGTTGATAATAAGCCTGCCTGTTTTAGTCACAGATTGAGCAACTAACTCTCTGTCCCAAGGGAGCAAACTTCTCAGATCAATTATTTCGCAAGAAATGCCTTCTTTCTCTGCCATTTCGGCGGCTTTTTCTATTGTTTCCACTTGTGCTCCCCAAGCAAGCAAGGTGACATCGCTTCCTTGTTTAACAATCTCTCCTTTGCCTAATGGAATTTCATAGTCATGATCTGGCACTTCACCCGTTGAAGCGCGATAAAGCTTTTTAGGCTCAAAGAAAATAACCGGATTTTTATCTCTTATTGACGCAAGTAATAAGCCTTTCGCTTGTTCTGGGTTTCGAGGTACCACGACTTTTAGGCCCGGTGTGTGGGTGAAGTAAGCCTCTGGAGATTGTGAGTGATAGAGGCCGCCATGAATGCCACCGCCATAAGGTGTTCTTATGGTAAGACTGCCAACATTAAACTCATTACCTGAGCGGTATCTAAATTTTGCGGCTTCATTCACGATCTGGTCAAAGGCAGGGAAGATATAGTCTGCAAATTGAATTTCAGCGATTGCTGTCATGCCTTGAGACGCAACGCCATTGGCAAAGCCTATGATGCCTTGCTCTGTGAGAGGGGTGTTGAAGCAGCGAGATTTCCCGTGTTTTTCTTGCAATTGGCTGGTGGCTCGAAAAACACCACCAAAGTGGCCAACGTCTTCGCCAAAACATAGGGCTTTGTCGTCCGCTGTCATGGCGGTATCAAGTGCATTATTAATGGCTTGTAACAGGTTCATATTACTCATCGTTAAATCTCCAAGATGTGGTTTTATACGCATCCGGATATTTACGGATATGTTGCTCAAGTTCCTTATGCTGTTCTTCTAAATGCCAAGGAAGCGTGTCGTATACATCATTGAATAATTCGTCGAGAGCCGGTGCTGGGACCTTTTCGCCTTTTTTCATCGCCTTAACCACACTCGTACGATGGACCTCTTGACGAGCCGCTTCTTGCTCTTCATCCCACCATGCTTGTTTGATTAGCCATTGTTTGAAACGCAGAACTGGGCATTTAGCACGCCAAGTATCTTCTTCTGACTTATTGCGGTAACCACTTGGATCATCGGAACTAGAATGTGCACCCAAACGATAGGTCATGGCTTCAATCAGTACTGGCTGGTTTTGCTCAACGGCAAGCTTACGCGCTTCTTGGGTCGCTTTTAAAACCGCAAGAACATCATTACCATCTACTCGAATTGTTTTAAGGCCTAAGGCTACACCACGAGGTGCAATACCATCCCCTGCAAATTGCTCGTGGGCAGGTGTCGAAATAGCATAGCCGTTATTTCGGCAAAAGAAGATAGATGGGGTTTTAAGTACGCCAGCCATATTTAACGCGGCGTGAAAATCACCCTCGGAGGCGGCACCATCACCAAAATAACAAATGACACAATTGGCTTTGTTCTGTGCTTTTAGAGCATAAGCATAGCCTGTCGCTTGTGGCAGTTGCGTCGCTAAAGGTGATGACACTGTCATATAGTGTAACTTGTTAGAGCCATAATGAATGGGCATTTGGCGTCCTTTGCCATAGTCCTTTTCATTGGAGAAAATTTGGTTCATGAATTCATCTGGCTCAAAGCCACGAAAGGCGAGAGCGCCTTGTTCGCGATATTGGGCCATGATCATGTCTTCATCATGTAAGGCGGCAGCGCTGCCAATATCAGCCGCTTCTTCACCTGTTTCAGTCATGTAAAAGCTGATGCGACCTTGGCGTTGAGAAGCCAACATGCGTTCGTCTAGAGCACGAACAAATAGAAAGGTATCGTAGATTTTTAGCGCTAATGTCTGATCAATTTCGGGCATTTGTGCATCTGGGTAGAGGGTACCATCATCTTGAAGTATACGTAGGGTTGGTATATTCAAAGATGAGTTATCAGAAAATTCAGGGCAATGCACGATCTGCGCATCCGTTTTGCGATTATCACTCATAGTTGACCTTCTTGTTTTTATTGTATGACTAACGATTGTGTCGGTAGCATGGGTAGAGTGTTGGGATCGCCAAATTCTCTACCCCGTGACTTTAATACCGAAACACTAGTCGTGTAAAGATCTGAACCAAGAAGAATGTGTAAAAGAGTGTTGCAGTATTACTAGGTTTAAATATAGACCCTAATAGGCGCAACTGATTAAGCTTTATAAAGTTTTTTTACAGGGATAGGGTGTTTATTAGAAGAAATAGGGCGCTTTTAGTATTTTTATAAAAAATTAATCCTAGGTTATTACTAAAAAACGACTGATGAAATGAGTGCTTGTTTGTCTCATAAAGTAAAAAATAAACCTGATTCAGTCGCACTTTAAATGAAAATTAGCTTTCAAACGCATGGTCTAAACCATTGTAGATAATAGGCTTGCCAGTCTCACTGATAGAGGCGCCTACTATTTTCGCTTTCAGCATCAGGCTATCATCATCGGCGCGAAACACTTCTTGGAAAAAATCAAATTTAAAGCGAGATTGTCTAGAGATGCGTGTGGTGACATAAAACCTATCACCACTTTTAAGAGAGCGTTTAAAATCAAGCTCAGCACGAATAACAACTAAATGAATACCTTCTTTGGTTAGTTTGGCAAAATCAACATTGTTAGCCAGTAAAAACTGATGGCGAGCGTGCTCAATATAATTTTGATAAACCGCGTTGTTGACTATGCCTTGTAAATCGCACTCATAATCTCTAACGTCAAATTGAGTGATATGAGATTCTCTCATATAAAAATCCTTCTGATCCTGATCCGAATTGGGCGTAAGTTAATGTGAGACCGTGCTGTTACGGCCCATTTTCTTGGCTTCTTTAAGGTGTTTTTTGGCTCTTGCAAGAAGACTGTCCGCACTTTCATCCCCAAGACTCGTCGCCACACCAATTGAAACTGTAAAGCGACAAAGGACTTTCTTCGTTTCCTTATGCCTTAAGGTTTGTCCTTCGATGTGTGATCTCAGTTTTTCTGCAAATTGACTGCTAAAGCCAAGCGTTGCCTCGTTCATTAAAATAGCAAAGGTGCCACCATTGACTCTGGCAATGAGGGTGTTCTCAAATTTTTTGCCTTTTAAAAAATTGGCAAGAAAGCGTATGAGTTGATTACCCACTTGTTTGCCGTGATCCTTGTTGATTTTATCTAGGTGGTCTATATCAAGTAGAAAAAGTGAGAGATCATCTTCAGCACCTGGTAGCCATGAAAAGATATGACGTTCTAACCCCTTTTGATTATGCAGTTTTGTCACTGGGTCGAGTTCAACATCACTTTTAGCATCTTCTAAGGCTTTCTTTAACTCGGCCATTTCAGCTTGAGCCTCGTTAAGTTTAGCTAAAAACTTTTCAGATTCTTGGCTCGCTTTTTCTGTGCCTTTTTCAAGATATGACACCACTTTTTCAAGTTGTTTATCGCCTTTACTGGATTTAAGAACTTTTTGACTGTTTTTTAAAACATGATTAAGGTCTTTGATGCTTTTTTCCATTTCTTGCGAGCTTGTGCCAACGGTAGAAATGATTTTTTCAATTTGAGTTTTTTTATCGTCATCAAATTTCTTGTCATCATCTGCAACAAATTCATGGAAAAATTCTTTTGCTAAAAAATGTGGTATGCCACCCAGTTTTCGAATTGTTTGGTCAACAAGGGTGTTTAATTGAGTATCGCGGTTGGAAACATAATGGTACCAAACACCATAGTTGTATGGCGTTGGAGGAATATTCAGTTTAACCATCAAGGGTACAGCTTTCCGCAGCAAACGTGACGCTTGTATTGGATTGTCTTGATGCATTTAAGCGTTTCCTCTTGGGTATACGTGTATCGACTTTCCATCCTGATGAAATCGAATATAAAAATGAATTATGTTCATAAGCGGTTGGTTTTTACAAAGAACAATATAACTGATTGATTGAAGATAACTTGTTCTTATTGATTACACGGCTAGTGTATCGACTTTAGGCGTAAAAACTTTAGTAATTTATAGTAACTTTATCCTTTGGTTTAGTAACACTTAACCGCCAGACTTTTTAGCTTGAATCCCTTTTTTGGCTAGGGCTTGAATCAATTTATCTCTATGATCACCTTGAATTTCTATACAAGCGTTTTTGACTGCGCCACCCGTACCACATAAGGCTTTTAGCTCTTTTGCCATGGCTTTAAGTTCTTTCTCGGTGACCGCTAAACCAGTAATGACGGAGACGCCTTTACCCTTTCTGCCTTTTGTATCTAACATGACTCTAACTTTACCGTCGCCTACAATAGCATTCATATCTTTACAAATACAGTTATCTTCATGCTGTTCACATTTTTCGCACATTTGTGCTTTATCTGTTGAGTAAACGAGATTACGTTTTTTCATAACTTCCTTTGCTGGTCCTGATTTTCGGGAGTATTGTAACATTGTCTTTATGGACTTTAGTTAATTGCATCGAAATTTTTAGGTTTAATTCGATAAGTATTTACAAAGTGCCTAAACTTAGTGACAACAAGTTTACAATTGAATTAAAAAAGGCAAGGAGGCCTTCGTAAAATCTGTTTATAAAACCAGATGATCACAATCGGTCCATATTATGAAGTCTCTTTTTTATACGCGCGTGGCAATACCCAGTGATGTTGAAAATATCTTAACCTTTGAGCAAGAGAATAAAGAGTGGTTTCTGAATTATTTGCCACAAAGCTACTTAGACAAAATGAGCTTAGAATTTATTCGAAATCAGATAAGTCATCAAAAGCAAAAAAAGCATTATTTAATTTACACGCATTCTGGTTTGTTGATAGGCCGCTTTAATCTGTATTTTTTAGATGATGAGCGTAAGCATGTTGAGGTTATGTATCGTATTGATCGTAAATGGGTTGGGAAGGGGATTGCGAGTTATATATTAAAGCGACTTGTTGCTTATTGGGCATCCTCAGGTGTTGAGCAGGTTTTTGCAACAACCCTAAAATCTAACCTGGCCAGTAATAGATTGCTTATCAGCGCCGGATTTCATTTAAGCAAAGAAATTAGTCAGCCCATTTTAATTCGCGGAGTAAGTAAGGAAGCGATTGAATATGTTTGGTCTATTGATAGCTAAATTTTTCGTTAGTTGAATCAATAAATGAGGGGAGAAAGACCTCTAGAATGAGGTCTATGAAACCTTAACTTAAGCACATTGAAATATGAGGGCTTATTGCTGTTCTCCTTAGGGTCTAGTGTGACTTTTAAGGTAGTCTAGCGTCTGCTTAAAGCCATCAGGTAAACTTGCTTTACAATCTAGTTGATGCCCTGTCACCGGATGCTTAAAGGCCAGCGTTTTAGCGTGCAGCATTAGCCTTTGTTCTAATCCCAAACGTCTAAATAGCTTATTATGATGGCGACAACCATAGCGGGTGTCGCCAATTAAAGGAAACCTTATGTGTTTGAAGTGTCTTCGGATTTGATGTTTTCGACCTTGTTCTGTTTTGACCTCAACTAAACAACAGCGGGTTGTATCATATTTACTTACTGCTTGATTAAGAACAAAGCCCTCGATTTTTTTATAATGTGTCACCGCCTCTTTCTCTGTTCCTTCAATTTTAAAGCGAGACTTACCTTTGTTCTCATTGAGCTTAGCTAAAGGGTAATCTATCGTACCCCTTGACTCAGTATGACCTCTCACTAAACAAAGATAATACTTTTCTACCTGAGATTGACTGAATTGCTCGGCTAAAAGCTTCGCTGTATTGGCATCAAAGGCTAAAACTAACGCGCCTGAAGTGCCTCTATCGAGTCTATGTACAGGATATACCCATTTATTTAATTGCGCATTTAGCCTTTGTACAACCGCATCCGTTTCTTGGCTAGCAAGTTGTGTCCTGTGAACCAGTAAGCCTGAAGGCTTATTGATTACGACAAGGTAATCATCTTGATAAAGAATTTCTAATAAAGAGTCGCTCATAAATGGGTAGGGTTATTTAACCTTATTCACAAAGTCATTAAGTTGTTGGATGCAGGTATTAGCGAGGGTTTGCATTGAATTGTGGCTCGCCCAAGCAATATGCGGGGTTAAAATAAAGTTAGGCTCTTGGCTAAGTGATTGTAAAAGGTGGTTGTTAGGCATGGGTTCTATGCTAGCAACATCAAAGCCTGCGCCTGCTATTTGCTTGGTTCGAATTGCGTTTGCCAGAGCATTTTCTTCTACTAAACCGCCACGTCCTGTATTAATTAAGACGCAATTCGGTTTCATTTTAGTAAACGCTGCGGCATCAATCATGTGCTGGTTTTCAGGGGTTAAAGGGCAGTGGAAACTGATGACATCAGCAAGCTTTAGGGCTTTATCAAAGGCAATATATCCCTCTCTTATCTGGCTCGCGCCTTTTCGTTCACTAAAATAACATTGCATACCAAATGCGGTTGCAATTTTTGCGACTTGTTTACCCAAGGCTCCTTTGCCAAAAATAACCAAATTTGACCCAGCAAGGTCAGTAATGGGGTAATCATGAAAGCAAAAATGCGCTGATTGTCCCCAATCTCCTTTTTGAACCGCTTGCTGATAAGAAATAAGGTTTCGCTTTAGCGCTAGTAAAAGGCTAAAAGTATGCTCTGGCACGCTATTTATAGAGTAACCAGATACATTTTTAACGGTAATATTATGTGCTTTACAGTAATCTAAATCGACATTGTTGGTGCCTGTGGCAGTGACCAATATCAAACTTAATGTGTGACATTTTGATAGGCTCGTTTGAGTTAACTGCACTTTATTCACTAAAATTACATCAGCATTTTGTATTCTATCTTCGACTTGCTCCGCTAAAGTATTGTCATATTCGGTGACAGTAATATCACTTGGATAATTAAAACTAATGCTATCTGGGAAGCTAGCTCGGTCCAAAAATACAGCTTTCATACTATTTCCTTAATTTAGTTAAGAAGTGACAAGACTTTAGGCATAATGTTTTTTAATACTTGGGTTTGGCCTTGGGCATTTGGATGTAAACCGTCATTGAGCATAAGGTCTTGATTAAGCGCAACATTATCAAGCATAAAAGGAACAAGTGGAATCTCTTCTTGCTCTGCAATATCTTGAAACAGTGTGAAAAAAGCATTGGCATATCGACGGCCATAATTAGGTGGAATCTGATTGCCAATCAGCAAGACTTTGGCACCAGCTTGTTTGCTGTCAGTGATCATTTTAATTAGGTTGTTTTTAGTGGTCTTTAGCGGGTAGCCACGAAGGGCATCATTTGCACCTAATTCTAAAATGACAATGTTTGGGGCTTCTTTTAGTAAAGGGGCTAATCGAGAGACGCCACCTTGGGTCGTTTCGCCACTAATGCTGGCATTTATGATATTAATATTAGTATCTTGTTGTTTTATATGTGACTCGAGCAAGTGTACCCAGCCTTTCTCGATGGGAAGTTGATAAGCAGCGCTTAAGCTATCACCCATGACTAAAATGGTGGTGGCTTGGCTGTTTGATAGAAAAAAAGAACAGAAAAGTGTAAGGCACAATCGTATTAAGCTAGACATTATTTTCGCCAATTTTTAAGAGTAAAGTTGATTTATGAGTGATTCAAAGGCAATTGCAATTCGAACAGAAAATTTGGTTCACACCGTCAACACAAGTGCGGGTGATCTTTCTATATTGAAAGGAATTGATATGGAAATCAAGGAGGGTGAGTCAGTTGCAATTGTCGGTGCATCCGGTTCTGGTAAATCGACGTTGCTTGGCTTGATTGCTGGTTTGGATGTGTGTTCTCAAGGTGAAGCTTATATTTATGATGCCGCTTTATCTCGCTTAGATGAAGAGCAAAGAGCCAAGTTAAGGGGGCAATATGTAGGGTTTGTATTTCAATCTTTTCATTTGCTGCCAAGTTTAAGTGCGCTAGAGAATGTCATGTTGCCGGCAGAGTTAAGTGGTGATCTAAAAGCCAGAGAAAAAGCAGAAGGTTTTTTAAAACAAGTCGGTTTGTCCCATAGGGTGGGACATTACCCGAGGCAACTTTCAGGGGGCGAACAGCAAAGGGTCGCCATTGCAAGAGCCTTTGCATCCGCGCCTAAGATCTTATTCGCTGATGAGCCAACGGGGAACTTAGACGCAGAGACGGGTAACGTAATCAGTGATTTAATTTTTGATCTGAACCGTTCTTTAGGTACAACCTTGGTGATGGTGACTCACGATGCAACCTTAGCAAAACGATGCGAACGTCAACTCATTATGAGCGCAGGTCGCTTAAGTGAGGCAGAATGAAACTTGCTCTAAAACTCTTATTCAGAGAGTTACGCAATGGCGATGTCATGACTCTGGCTTTGGCCATGGTGTTATCTGTTGCCACTGTGACCGGTATTAGCCTGTTTATTGATCGACTGCAAGCGTCTTTTGAATTGCAATCGGCTACCTTATTAGCGGCTGATGGGGTAGTGCGTAGCTCAAAAAAATTGCCAAATGAGTGGCAACTGAAGGCGGATGAAAGTGGTTTAAACACGGCTAACAGAGCTTGGTTTTCTACCATGGTTTTTACCGAGGCAGGTTTACAATTATCGCAAGTCAGCGCGGTCACCAAAGCCTATCCATTGCGTGGCGAATACCTTATCGATACGCAGCTATTTGGAACAGGCTTTGTTTCTGATAGAGGGCCGGCAGCAGGAGAGGTTTGGGTTTCGTCTCGATTGGCAAGTTTGCTTGAGGTTGAGATTGGCGATGATATTCAAATAGGTGAGGCTGATTTTCGTGTTACTTCTTATCTAGTTCGAGACCCAGGTTCAAGTGCAAGTGCGTTTGCGATTGCACCAAGGGCGGTAATTAATTGGCAAGACCTTGATAAAACACAGGTCATTCAGCCTGGTAGTCGGGTCAGGTATGCCTTGTTGATGGCAGGTGATGCGGATCTATTGCAGGAGATGCAAGAATGGGTCACGCCAAAATTAAATGAAAATCAACAGTGGCGTAGTCCAAGAGCGGGTGGAAGAGGCATTGGCGCAACGATCAACAGAGCAGAATCTTTCTTATTGTTAGCCGGCACCTTAGCCGTTGTAATGGCTGGCGTGGCTATGGCCCTAGCGTCAAATCGATATGTTAAAAGGCATCTTGCCCAAGTGGCTGTGATGAAAACCTTAGGGGCAACACCTAAAAAAATCGCGTCAATTTTAACTTGGCAATTAGTGTCGATTTTTATTTTTGGTTCTTTAGTCGGCCTGTTATTGGGTTGGAGTGTGCAAGCATTTATTGCTTACTCACTAGAGGCGTTATTATCTACCGCATTACCAGAGCCTGGATTAGGCAAAATTTGGCTGGGTGTGCTAACAGGGTTTACATCTTTAGTGGCGTTTTGTTTACCGCTGATGACGAGGCTTCTGACGGTTTCTCCTTTAAGCGTATTGCAACCTATGGGTCGTCTTGAAGGAAAAACCTTATTACTTTATGTCTTTGGCTTTATTGGCATGTTTGCCTTGATGGTGATTTATACAAAAGGATTTTTGTTGCCGATATTGATGGTGCTGAGTATCTTAATTGTCTCCGTCTTAGTGGCGGGCATTGGCTTTGTTTTATTTAAGTTAGGCCGACAGTTTACTTCAGGGGCGACAAGTGGCTGGCAAATTGGCTTGGCAGCCCTGCATCGTCGTTTGCAATCTAATTTATTCCAGCTTTTGGTGTTTACCCTCATCATTATGTTGGTGCTGATTCTAACTGGTGTACGAAGTAATTTGATTTCAGATTGGCAGTCTCAGTTGCCTGAAGGGGCTGCTAATCATTATTTATTCAATATTCAACAAGAGGATGTTGCTCGGCTACAAGGCATGATGTCTACACTTGAAATAGAAGAGTCTGACTGGTATCCCATGGTGCTTGGTCGAGTCACTCAAATAAATCAAAAAGGAGCCGATGAGCTTTTTGGTAAGGGGAAAGAAAAACCAGAAATGATGTCGAGGGAGTTGAATTTAACTTGGACTGACACATTAGGGGTTGATAATGAAATCCTTGAAGGGGTGTTTAACCCCTTAGAAAATGGCTTTTCGATTGAATCAAAGGCGGCAGAAGAAGCGAATGTTGAGTTGGGTGATGAGATCACCCTGCTTATTGGTGGCCGTGAATATACTCAAAAAGTGACGTCAATTAGGCGGGTGGATTGGAGTTCGATGAGGCCAAATTTCTACCTCATTTTACCTAAAACTATCTTGTCAGATTTTCCAACAAATTATATTACCAGCGTGCATGTTGCTAATGAGCATAAACAGGCTTTTTATCAGGGGATGTCTGACTATCCGACCGTGTCTTTATTAAATGTTGGAGATTTAATTGGGCAGATACAATTGATCATTGCTCAAGTGTCTCAGGCAATTCAACTCTTGCTTGGTTTTATTGTCGCTTCGGGTGCTTTGGTATTAGTGGCAAGCATTAGGGCTAGCTTAGATGAAAGACTTGAAGAAGGTGCGCTATTAAGAACACTGGGTGCCAGTAAAAGTTTAATACAGCAGGCTATGCTGGTTGAATTTGGCTTTTTAGGTGTTTTTGCAGGCTTTATTGCCGCGCTTGCTGCTGAGGCGTGTTTATTTGGCTTGCAGGTTTACTTATTCGAACTAAGTGCAAGCTTCCATCCTATGTTATGGTTATTAGGCCCTGTTTTAGGCTTTGTTATTGTTACTAGCATTGGTTTATTTGCTGGACGTTCAGTGCTAAAAGTCGCCCCTATGAGGATGTTGCAAGCTTTATAAAGTATGCCTGATCTAATTGAGTTAGATGGCTATATTCTTACCCGACAGAGTAAGGATATAGCCTATAAAATTGAAACCGCTTATTGGGTCAAAACCAATACGACTTGTTTAAAAGTGGTTCCTGCAAAGCAGCAATGTATCTTTTTTGTTGACCACACAGCTATGTCGCTTTTACAAGATCTTCCTTGTATCCAAGTGATTCAACACCAGTATCATTCATTTTACGATGAGTCCTTAGTACTGCTTAGTTGTGATAGTCTTCAGGTTCAATCTCAAGTGACACGTTTGTTAGAGCGTCATGGTTTTGTTTATTACGAGCATGATGTTAGACCCGAAGACAGGTACATCATGGAACGAGGGATACGTGGCGCAGTAAAAGTACAAGGTCAATTGTCTGAAGATAAAAAAACATTAGAACAAGCTCGTATGATGCCAACGGACTTCTCACCAAGTTGGCATGTTTGGTCTCTTGATATTGAAACCTCAGTGTCTAGAAACACTATTTTATCTATTGCCGTGGTTAGCGAAGCGCTTGAAATGTGTTTTATGGTGTCTAAAAAGCCACTTAATGATGTAAGAGTGACGTGTTTTGATGATGAAAAAAGCCTCTTACTTGCGTTTATGAAATTCACTAAACAAGCCTCACCTGACATCATTATTGGTTGGAATGTGATTGGGTTTGATTTAAATTTTATTGATCAAAGGTGTCAAGCATTTGGTTTAAAGCCAGCCTTTGGTATCAATGGGGCAAGCTGGAATGTACGAGGGAGGGATGGTTCTGCTAAGCGCTTTATCAGTATCCCAGGTAGGGCGGTGCTAGATGGAATTGATCTCCTTAAAGTAGCTGGCTATCATTTTGAATCTTATAGTCTTGAAAATGTGAGTCGTGAAATACTGGCAGATGGAAAATTACTGCATGGCAGTCAGCGTTGGCAAGAAATAGAAAGGTTATATGAACAAGAGCCGTTAGCCTTTGTTGAATATAATTTGCAAGATTGTTGGCTGGTATGGCGTATTTTTAAAAAGCTCAAACTGATTGAACTACAGCAAACAAGGGTCGATTTAACGGGTATACCTTTGTCCCAGACGGGGGGCTCAGTACAAGCGTTTGAAAATCAATACTTACCTTTATTGCATAAACTAAATATCGCAGCCCCCAATTATTCTAAAGATGATTTTATAGCAAGCCCTGGCGGCTTTGTAATGTCCTCAAAACCAGGACTTTATAAAAATGTCTTGGTGTTTGATTTTAAAAGTCTGTATCCCAGTATTATTCGTACATTTTTAATTGATCCATTCGCTAGGGTTAAGCCGTCTGATCGGCGAGTCGAGGGCTTTTTAGGCGCGAGTTATGATAAAGATTCAGGGATCTTGCCCGATTTAATCAGTGAATTAGCCCAGGCAAGGGAGCAGGCTAAGCAAGAAGATAATCAGATATTAAGTTACGCCATTAAAATTATCATGAACTCATTTTATGGTGTTTTAGGCTCAAACCTATGCCGCTTTTATCATCCTGAACTGGCTAGTTCCATTACAATGCGCGGTCATCAAATTCTAAATTTGACGAAAGCCTGGTTTGAAGAGGCGCAAGCAGAGGTCATCTATGGTGATACGGATTCTCTGTTTGTTGTGTTTGAAGACCCAGGACTAAGTGACGCTAAAATAAGAGATAAAGGCAAGCAGCTATGCTCTGAAATTAACCAAAAGTGGAAAACTTGGTGTTTGCAAACCTATCAAGTTGATTGTTATTTAGAGTTGGAATTTGAGCGTATGTACAATCGCTTTTTTATGCCAACTATTAGAGGGCAGGCAGAAGGAAGCAAAAAACGTTATGCGGGTTTAGCAGAAGGAGAGCTGATCTTTAAGGGTTTGGAGGCGGTGAGAAGTGATTGGACCCCTTTTGCAAGACATTTTCAAAAAGCCTTATTTGAAAAGCTATTCAATGATGAATCACCTGAGGCTTTTATCAAAGAAATAGTAGAAGCCTTATATCAAGGTAAGTTTAACGAGCAGCTGGTTTATCAAAAGCGACTTTCTCGACCGCTAAGTGAATACACTAAAGTCACTCCCCCCCATGTAAGAGCGGCACGCATCGCCGATCAAAGGCGAATGGCGTTGGGTGTTAAGCCTGAATTTGATCAGGGCAGGCAAAGTGTTCAATATTTCTACTCAACTCAAGGGGTTGAGCCCTACACGGATAGTAAAGATTTAAATAACCTTGATTACGATCATTATTTAGAAAAGCAAATAGAACCCATTGCTGACAGTGTGCTTAATCTATTTGGTACTAACTTAACTCAGATTACGTCAAAGCAGTTAGGCTTGTTATAAGTGCTTAGAAAACAAACAAAGAAACGTGTTGATGCAAGATGTGAGAGGGGTTTTACGTCAAAATCAGATAAAAAGATTGATTAAGCCTTTAAATTTAAGATAGATTGCATTGCAGGTAATTGCTTGGTGACAATGGAATGACATTTGCTAACGTAAGGGTTGCGATTTTAGCTGGTATCTTATTTGCTGTACTTTTTTTTGTATGGTCTCTAAATGAGCATAGAATTAATAAATCTAATATTGACTATGCCATTGATTATCAAGTGTATATTTCAGATGATGATTTAAGTCTTAATGATATCATTGCTCTTCCTGTCAATGATTGGCATTCTCCCACACAAAGCTCAGACGCCCTTTCTTTTGGCTATTCACGATCCAGTTACTGGATTAAATTACCTTTATTCGGACGTATAAAGCCTGGCCAATTTCTTGTTATCAATTACCCGCTGTTAGATGAAATAGATTTTTATCAAGTTGCCGCTAATCAGGTTGTTCGCCATGAGAAAACAGGCGATGCACGGCCATTTGATAATCGGCGGGTAAAGGTTTCCAACTTTGCATTTGCATTAGCTGATGATGTAGATGAGTCAAATATTTATTTAAGAATTAAAAGTAGCGGCACCCTTAAAGTACCGCTGTATTTTGAACAATATGAAGACTTGATTGAAGACGAGGCCGCTGAAACCTTATATACGGGCGCTTTTTCAGGTTATATGGGGCTTATGATCCTGATGAGCCTGATTATTGTTGCGATTAATTCTGATAAGAACTATCTGCTTTATGGCATCTATATCCTCGCCAATTTAGGGCTAACGTTAAATCTGCATGGTTTGTTATTTCGCTGGATTTGGCCCTCAGCCCCAGAGTGGAATCAAGTCTCTACCAATTTGTTTTCCTATACCTTGATTTACTTTCAGCTCGTGTTTGTGTGTAGCTATATCAAGCTTGAAAATGGTTATGTGAAAATTGCCTCTGATGTTCTAAAAATGGCGGCCATGGTAGGTTTGATGATTTCACTTATCCCACAGTGGTATATGCCATTAAGCAAGATTAGTGGCGTTTTTATTCTTTTTGCCAACTTCTTTTGTTTTTATCTCGCCGTGGGTTATTGGTTTAATAACAAAAGCCAGCTAAAAGGAGAAATGTATTTTGCATTAGCTTGGCTGGTAATGGCTTTAGGTGTCAGTGTGGTTGTGCTTGGTGTCTATGGTGTGCTTCCTTCTACGCCCTTAGTAAATAATGCCAATATGATTGCTTCTGTGTTGGAGATATTCTTTTTATCGACGGCAATGATTTGTCGTTTTGAAAGTGAGCGTCAAGCGCGAATTTTGGCGACATTAAAAAGTCATAAGGAGGCTGAGCAAAGAGTGCACGTTGAAAAGCATATGCTGTTTCAAGCGACTCATGATCCTGTCTCTCACTTACCGAAAAAGGATGTTCTACTAACGAATTGGCCAAAATTAAGTGCAGACATTCCTGCTGATTATTGTACAAGTGCTGTTTTAATTCATTTTGAGGGCTATTACGCTCAAGTGCTTTCATTTGGACAGCAAGTTGCTGAATCCATGGTGCATGAACTGCATGACAGAATAAGGCGCTTGTTAGGGAATAAGTCTCAGTATCTTAAGTTGGATTATCAATGGAGTCAGGACAGGGCGGTTGTATTAGATTCATTGGACTTATGTCTTATTCTCATTACACCAAATGATTACGATATTAGTGATGAGCTAAATTGGCTGCATACGAGCCTGAGTGGGCCGTTTAAATATGAGAGCTTATTCTTAGATATAGACTTAACAATTGGGGTAAGTAAACTGCACGACCTCGAAAAAGTTGACCGTGTAATAAGGCGTGCGCAAGTTGCTTCCAAAGAAGCATCACAAAGACGTCTTAAAGTGTTACATTACCATAATAAATTAGGCCAAGATCCTGAATTAACAGGCATTATTATGTCCAAGTTAAAGATGGCGTTAGATGATGACAGTTTAGAGCTTGCCTTTCAGCCACAAATCAATACCCACACAGGGGAGTTGTTTGGGGTGGAGGCACTTGTTAGGTGGCATGATGAGGAGTTAGGCTGGATACCGCCAGATTTGTTTGTCCCTATTGCTGAACAGTGTCGTTTGATAACCGCATTAACCGCATTTGTGGTACGTGAGTCTTGTGCTTTTTATCAGAGGAATTACAAAAATACAGGGCAGGAGTTACCGATATCGATAAATTTATCTGCAAGAAATCTGTCAGATGAATTTTTGATACAAGAAGTCTCTCGTATTATTGAAGAATATCAAGTTCCACCAAGGTTAGTAACGTTCGAAGTTACTGAAACTGCTATAATTGGTGATATAGAAAAAAGCCGTAATGCTCTTGAAGACTTGTTGGATTTGGGAGTTAAAATGGCGCTGGATGACTTTGGAACGGGTTATTCATCTTTAGTGTATCTTAAAGAATTGCCTTTTACTGAATTGAAGATCGATAAAGGATTTTTAGTTAAGGATGACAAGGCTCAACACAATGCAAGTCTAGTTGAGGCGGCGGTATTGCTGGGTAAGACTTTGAATATGGAAGTCATTGCTGAAGGGGTTGAAAGCTTGGAAATGGCGAAACAACTTGCAGGTTATGGTTGCCAATTATGTCAGGGGTTTTATTTCGCAAAACCAATGTCAGAGACAGACTTTAGATTGTGGTACAAAGGATATGACAATAAACGGAATATTATTGGAACAAAACATGAAATCACCTATGAAACGTGAATTAACCCTAGATAGATTACGTATGTCTGCGCAAACTATGATCTTGCAATCTAACTGGAGCGAGGTTGGTGTACAGGACATAGCAAAATTAGCAAACGTCAGTATAGGTACTTTTTACAACTATTTTGATAGTAAAGATGCTGCGTTAGACGATCTTAAAAAGGTGTTGAGTGACGTACTTTACCATGATTTAGAAGCGCTCTTAAAAGTTGAGATGGATCCGGTTTCTCAACTAACGCTGCTGATTAAGTATTTCTTTGAGTTGGCGAACTCAAAGGCGGTTTGGGCTCAATATATTTTAGGCGGAACTGAGTTTTCTGATCGTCTTGAACCTGGGGTTGACCAGTTATTATCCCCCATAATGCAAGCAGGCAAAGCAAAAGGCCTGTTTTCTATTGATGTTGACGAGGTAGTCGTTAACTTTGTTGAAAAAGGTATGTTTGGCTTGTTAAGGCAGGCATTAGAAAATCAAGAGCAAGGTCAAGAGATTGCTGTAAGCTGTTCTGAACTTGTATTAAGATTGGTGGGTGTACCACCAACGATAGCAAAAGAAGCGGCCCAAAGAGTATGTCCTTGTACACCACTTTATACTTTGCCAGTCTCTGTGCTATCGCTCAATCAAACTAAAAACGATTATGCATGAAGACAAACCTGACGTTTTTTTATATGGCACTTTAGGGTGCCATTTATGTGATGAAGCCATGATATTGGGAAAGTCGTCTCTTCCTAGTGGTGTGATTATTAATAAAGTTGATATTGTTGAAGATGAAACACTTCTTAGCAGTATGGCAACTAGAATACCTGTGATGAAAATGGGCGATGTTGAGCTTAATTGGCCATTTGAAAGGCAAGATATTCAGCGAGTTTGGCGACAGAAAGCATCAAAACGACGCTATTTACGCTAAAGTGATTTGCCTTCTTTATGGTTTAATGAGTGCCAATGCCTTTTATTGCAAAAAGGCGTTGTGTGTTCTCAATGCTTAATTGAATTAGCTCGCTTTCTTCTATCTCTGCAAAAAAAGCCGCTTGTTTTATGATATGAGGTAAAAACTTAGGGTGATTTTTTTTTGGTCTAGGTCGGATATCTCTTGGTAAAAGATAAGGGGCATCTGTTTCCATTAAAATGCGATCTTTTGGAATGTATTTGATCGCTTCTTGAAGCTCTTGCCCCCTTCTTTCGTCACATATCCAACCAGTGATGCCAATATAAAGACCAATGTCTAAGTAGCGTTTAAGCGTTTCCTTACTGGCTGTGAAGCAGTGTAGAACACCAGGTACGTTTTTATCAAAGTGCTCGTTTAATATGCCTAATAGTGAATCTTCTGCGTCTCTTTCATGTAAATACAGGGGCGAGGAAAGCGTTTTTGATAGCGCAATTTGATCATGAAAAGCCTTTATTTGATTGACTTGCGTGGAGTAGTTGCGATTGAAGTCGAGCCCTGTCTCACCAATCGCTACCACTTTATTGGATTGTTGGAATAGGGTCTTTATCTTAGTGGCAGAGTCTGCTTGCCAAGAATCTGCATGATGAGGGTGGCAACCTAGCGTGTGATAAATGCCTTTATATTGGTTTGAAAGCTGAGTGATTTGAATGCTCTCTTCAAGGTCAGAAGCGATGGCAATTATGTTTTCTACACCATTCTCTTGCCACTGAAATTGGTTTGACTCTAGTTCTTTTAAAAGTGACGGATGAGTTAAATTTACGCCAATATCAATCATATATACTGCAACTCTTTAGCTTGTTTTATGCTCTCTATGTACATGTCCCGCATGCGGGCTTTATCTAAATTCACTTTTGAAAGTGCTTGAAGAGGCAGGTCATCCCATTGACCTCTCTCGTACTGCTGTACGACTTTTAATGTATTCCCTAGAGGGCCTTTAAATTTGCTTAAGGCTTGTACTAAATTGTCGTTAAGTGGGATGTCGTTTAATAGCTTCTCAATAGGTTCTCCAAAGAAGGAAGGCAAATATGAGAACAAACCAACAATAAAGGCATGGGGCTCGTTTGGGTAGAGTGTCTTTGCTAGCTGTTGACAAAAGATCGCCCGGGTTAATGCCATTTGACATAGGCAGTCGGGTTTTCCATCGATGGAATTGAAAATCGCCATGCTGAACCACTTCATCACGTCCCTAAGGCCAATTACCTCAAGGGCCCTCTGAACACTTGAAACCTGAAAGTTTTGGTAGCTAGGAGCTCTTTTGGTTAGTTTGATGACTTTATAAGCAAGCGTAGCGTCTTTTTCAATGATGCTTGCCAGCTCAAAAATGTTGCTGTTGCTTTCATTTATTTTGGCAAGAAACTCAATGACGAGTGCTTTATATAGGTGTGCTTTTTTACCATGCACATCTTCTTTTGCCGTATGAAAATTGCCTGAGAAAAGTGAAATTTTAGGGATTTGCTGGGCAGCATCATTGTGTTGGCTCAGGTTTATTTGGCTCGCCAACAAGCAGGCATCTTTATAAAATGGATCTTCAAGTAATTTAATCGTGTTACGTATGCCCATTTCTTTAAGATTAAATTTTATGTAGCTAATAAAGGGCATTATTTCTAAGGGGACTGAGTCTGGTTTTGCATTAATTAGGCCTAATTTATAACCGTCTTCGTGCATAAGAGAGATATGTTCGATTAAACTGTCAGGAAAAGGTGACGGGGCCTTAAAAAATAGCACATAATTGTCCAGCGAAAATGCGGGTGGTTTTAGTAAAACGTCAATGCTAATGTCAATGAATGCTTTGGTATTATTCGTTACAATGTCAAGATCAAGATCCGTGATTAAGGAGTGTAATAAGCTGTTGCTGCTTTCTATGTCAGAATGCTTATTGTCAGGATACAGTATCGAATAGGCCTCAATATGCCCTTGTCTATTTAAAATTGCTTGTCGTGCAAGTAGCACGGTTGATTCTGGCATGAAAAAATCTCAAAAAAAGTGGTCATTAACTAAATTAATACTGTAACAGCTTACGCAATTCAATATCATGTTTATAATAAACACAATGCTAGATTTAATAACTTTGGAGTAACGCATGGCGGGAATGTTAGAAGCCGTAGATCAGAGGACGCAACTGGTAGGGGAAAATAGACTCGAGTTATTGATGTTTCGCCTCAACGGAATGCAACTTTTTGCAATCAACGTGTTTAAAGTGCAAGAAGTTGTTCAATTACCAAAATTAAACCTCATGCCACAACGTCATCCATCTGTGGGTGGGGTGACCCATTTTCGTGGTAAAACCATTCCGGTTATTGATTTATCCCAAGCAATTGGCTTGCGCCCGCTTTCAGGCGAACAAACCTGTAACTTAATCGTGTCTGAATACAACAACTCTATTCAAGGGTTTATGGTGGGGGAAGTAGACCGCATTATTAATATGAACTGGAATGAAATTTTGCCTCCACCTGATGGAGTGGGCCGTCAAAACTACTTAACAGCGATCACTAAGGTAAATGAGCGGATTGTTGAAATTATTGATGTTGAAAAAGTTCTGGCTGAAATTTCTCCCTATAACAGCCGTATTAGTGATGAAGTTATTGATCAGGACTTATTGTCTTTGGCTAAAGGTTTGGAAGTCTTGGTTGTTGATGACTCTTCGGTCGGCCTGCACCAGTGTCAAACGACCTTAGACTCACTTGGTATTAAGGTGCACACAGCAACAGATGGTAAAAAAGGCCTTGAAATGCTCAAAAAGTGGGCTGCTAATAATGAAGATGTCCCTAACAAATTGTTAATGATGATTACAGATGCTGAAATGCCTGAAATGGATGGCTATCGACTTACAAAAGAAGTGCGGGATGATCCTAGGCTCAAAGACCTTTATATTGTTCTACACACATCTTTAAGTGGTAGTTTTAATAAAGCAATGGTTCAAAAAGTGGGCTGTGATGATTACTTGTCAAAATTCCAGCCTGATAAGCTGGCTACCATAGTGCAAGACCGTATTCGTGATGTAGTGAGTCGAGATTAAATCTTTATATAAAATTGTTTGAAAATAAGGCAGCTTTCGCTGCCTTATTTTTTGACGGGAGAAAATTGTTGGACAGTATTTTTATTCTGGCTTCTATTGGGGCATTAGCTTTTGTCTCTGGTGTTTTTTCGAGATTGCAATCTATCAGTATCTCGATCGTTATTATTCCTGGGGTGTTAGGGTTTCATTCTTATTTAGCGTATGACTTATCTCAAATTATTTTGATTTTAATTGCCTCAAGTATAGTTTCTGTTTTGCCATTTAGTCTTATTGGTTTTGTTACTCAGGCGAGATTATCTGACTCTGAGGACATGACTCGACTGACTAAATGTGCTACTTGGTATGCAATTAGTGCCTTATTGATTGCACAAGTGCTCACTATTATTCCGTCAACTTTTATTTTGCCGCTTTACTATTCGATTTTGGCTGCTTTTATTCTGGTCTCTTTATATCAAATGGTTCGACCCCATAAGGTGTTTAATCATCAAGCGCAAGGAGAAAGGGTTTTGGGGTCGTTTAAGTCATACCCTTATGGATTGAATGTGTTGTCTGTTATTTTTGGTGGAGATGGGAGAGAGTGGATAGAAGTTAAATCCAGTGCTTTAACAAGGGCGAATGGTGCAACAGGCGTTGCTTTTTTAAGTTTGTTTATAGCTTTACCTGCAAGCTTTGGGTTTATGTTTCCAGGGATTCCTCTTTCTATTTTAGAGTTGGCGCCAGACTTATCTGTATGGATGCTGGGTTATATTTGCTGGCCCCTATCTTTATTTCTCTTTGTTTTTGCTTTTATGGGGCATCTCTTTGTAAGGCGTCATGGGAGTGAAGGCGATCATGTTTGGCTTAAATACATCCTTGTCTTATATCTGTTAGCTTGTATTTTAAGATACCTGTTCTCCTAGACAGTCTACGAATGAAGTCTCTGTGCTCAGTATTTGTATAAAAGACCTAAAATTTAAGGGGATAGGGGCAACATAATCCTTGATCAAGCTTTCAACTTGGAGATAAGGCTTTTAGGTCACGCCTTATGTTTAATTTAGAAAAGTGTCATTTAGAAAAGAATCATTTAGAAAAGAATCATTTAGAAAGCGTCATCTAGAAAAGTGTCACCCTGCGGTGTGATTTTTTGAAAGGGACCTAGATTAGCTAAGGAATCTGCGAATAAGTCCACCCGTCTCAGCGTGTGGATAAAAGTCTCTAGATTTATGGCGAGGGGCGAAACTTAATAGTTATTCTATTGATAAGGCCCTCAACTTAAAGATAGGTCTTTTAGACCACGCCCTTCGGGTCTTTCAGAAAAAGCGTCATTCTGTGTTGCCCCTTCTCGAAAGGTGCCTACATTACATCAAAGTGACGCCTTGCTTGACGCTTTTTCTGAAAAGACTGAGAAGAGGTTACTTAATCGCAGGTTCCCTAAGATACGCCTTGCTTGACACTTTTTCCGATAAGACTGAGAAGAGGTGATTTAATCACAGCTTCCCTAGACGTTTTCATTTAGTTGCTTGGCTTGTTTCTGCTCGTTGGCGCATGATAATATTTAACTGTGTTTATATACATATTTTTAGAGTGGTTTTTAGGTTTTACCTCGCTCATCATAATGTTTAAAAGTGGATAATAAATGAACGAAACTTCATCAGATTACGGTGTTTTACTAGTTAATTTAGGGACACCTGATGCGCCAGAAAAAAAGGCTGTTAGAAGGTATTTGAGAGAGTTTCTTTCTGATACACGTGTTGTCGATTTGAATCCCTTGATATGGCAGCCCATATTAAACCTTGTGATCTTAAATATTCGCCCTAGCAAGGTTGCTGAACTTTATAAAAAAGTATGGATGGAAGAAGGCTCCCCTTTATTTGTTTTAGGTAATCGACTGAAAAATAAGCTAGCAACCCGTTTTACCGAAAAGGGTAAAAACATCGATCTGGTTAAGGCGATGACCTACGGCAGTCCTAGTATTCAAAATGGATTAGCTGAATTAAAAAATAGAGGGGTAAAAAAAGTGCTGATTATCCCTATGTACCCTCAATTTTCTGGTACTACCTCTGCTGCAGTTTATGATGCCGTCTTTAAATCCTTATCAAAATCATCTGATTGGCCAGCAATGCATTTTATTCGTGATTATGCTGACCACCCTCTTTATATCAAGGCACTTGCCAACAGTGTACGGGCTCAGTGGGATAAACAAGGTGAAAAACGACATTTGCTCTTCTCATATCATGGAATACCAAAGCGCTATGTTGATAATGGCGACCCTTATGCGAGTCGTTGTCATAAAACAAGCGAACTTGTTGCACAAGAGCTTGGATTAAAAGAAGGGGAGTGGACACATTCTTATCAATCTCGATTTGGCAGAGAAGAATGGCTAAAACCCTATGCGGATGAAACGCTAGCCTTGTTAGCAAAAAAGGGAATAAAAGACCTTAATGTGATTAGCCCCGCTTTTGCCGTGGACTGTTTGGAAACCCTCGAAGAGATTTGCTTTGAGCTAAAAGAGGTTTTTGAAGAGGCAGGCGGCAAAGCTTATGATTACATCCCCGCCTTAAACGATAGTGACGATCAAGTGGCTTTGTATGAATCACTAATTAATGAAAATTCTAAACAATGGAGTTTAGCTGAGTGACAAGAATGGAAGGTAAGCGTCCAATTTCTACCATCGCTTTTGATGCAGATGATACCTTGTGGCAAAACGAAGAAATTTTTATGAAGGCTCAAGAAACCTTTATAAACATGCTGACTCAATATCATGATAAAGAGTATATCTCATCTCACTTGGCCGAGATTCAGGTGAGAAATTTGGCTGTTTTTGGATACGGTATTAAAGGTTTTACCTTATCTATGATTGAAACGGCGATTGAGTTAACCGAAGGGCGAATTCAGGGTCATGAAATACATGACATTATTACTTTGGCAAAGGATATGGTTGCCGCGCCGATACACTTATTGCCAAATGTTGTAGAAACGATTAAAAAATTGAAAGGTCATTACCAACTTATGGTAATTACCAAAGGGGATTTGCTGGATCAAGAAGGTAAATTGGCTCGTTCGGGTATTGCAGATCTTTTTGATTACATAGAAATTGTGTCAGAAAAAAAACCGGCAGTGTATCAGGCTATTTTAGATCAATATCAAATTCCTAAAGAAACCTTTCTGATGCTGGGTAACTCAATGCGCTCAGATGTGTTGCCTTTATTAGATATTGGTGTAAAAGCGATTCATGTTCCCTACCATAGTACCTGGGCACATGAAGAGGTATCAGAGGTTGAATTATTGCCTTATGGAGAAATCGAAACATTTGATACTATTGCACAATTACTGCCCTGGCTAACTCAAAATACAGTGACGCCAATCTGAATAAAACCAAGGCGATATCATATGATTAAATTGCTAAATTATGGACTCTTAATTGGCTGCCTTTTTTCTCCGATAACGCAGGCTAATGATACGGATGTTGATAAAGCGCTTGATAAAACCAAAGAAGGTGCGTTAGAGCTATTTGAAATAGCGAAAGAAAAGAGTAGTGAAATTGGCCAGAACTTATTGGAAAAAGGTTCTGAGTTAGGTGATCAAGCCAATGAAAAAGCACAAGCGTCCGGCGAAATCTTTTGGGATAAAATGAAGGAGATTGGCTCTGCATCCAAACAGCTGGCAGAAGAGGGCTCTGAAAAGCTTAAAGACTTTGCTTGTGATCTTTCTGACTCAAGTTGCACAAAAGAAAACGCAAATACTCAAGATGAAAATATAAATGACTCCATTTAAAGAGTATGAGGGATAAATGGCGAATAAAGATTCAGACCCTTGGGTCAAGGAATTTGTCGCGCAAGAAGATACCTATGTTGAGAAATCTAACGTCAGGTATCGTTGTCCCAAATGCCAGTCTTTTTTACAACAGCGTCAAGGGAAAAATGGGGCGTTTTGGGGGTGTAGTCAATTTCCTAAATGTGACTATAGTGCCAATGATAAAGACGGGAAGCCTGTTCGAGCCAAGCGTTATTTGTGCCCAGAATGCCAATCTCCCTTAAAAAAACATGTGCATAAGGAAAATACTTTCTGGGGCTGTACGAACTACCCAGATTGCAAAGTCACTGTAGAAGATGATTCAGGGGTACCAATACCTCAAAAAAAATTCCCT
Source organism: Marinomonas sp. MED121 (assembly GCF_000153025.1). GTDB lineage: Bacteria > Pseudomonadota > Gammaproteobacteria > Pseudomonadales > Marinomonadaceae > Marinomonas. The sequence continues at coordinate 381,254 of NZ_CH672432.1, read as the reverse complement.
TGTCGAAAATGTGGCCACTATTTAGTGAGAAAAAAAGGCCCGAAGGGGCATTTTTGGGGGTGCGTTAAATTTCCAGATTGTCGCCATACTTTAAACGATCATGAGGGTAAGCCTGTTTTGAGGAAGTGAAGTCTTTAAAACTGTTGATTTAATGCGCAACTTTGCAAGTGATCACCTCATATCTAAAGCTTTTTTTATTTCAATCTTCTTTTTCTAATTAATGATGGCTAGAATGTCACCTTGATTTAATAGGTAGTTCGATGAATTTAACGAAATTTGACCATGTGATTTTGCTTGCCCACGGTAGTCCAGATAAAGTATGGAAGCAGCCATTTGAAGCTTTGCAGGCAAGTGTTGAAGAAAAGTGTGGCAAAGGTAAAACCAGTTTGGCTTTTATGGAGCTGACTCAACCGACTTTAGAAGAAGTGGTTCTAAGCTTACCGCAAGTTGGCCGTATTGCTGTCTTACCTATTTTTTTAGCGGTAGGGCGACATTTAAGGGTGGATGTTCCAAAGCAGATCAAGGCATTAGCAACAGACTCTCTTAGCATAGAATTACTTAAGCCTGTTGGAGATAGCCCCATATTACAAAATGCAATGCTGGAAATAATTGCCAATCAGTTGGATGAGACCTAGATGCCAGCCATTTATCTTAATGACATCCACGTTTTAAAGCAGGTATCTTAATATATGCTATTCAAGCATCTACCCGATGAGATTTTTCAAGCCCTTAGTGGCTCAAATAAGCAGCTAGTTGAGGCGGTGCTGTTTGACCTTTCTGATGTGTTTTATGATTATGCTGAAGACCCTATCAAAGACAAATCGACCATTATAGAAGCGATTGAAGATAGTCTTCATAAAGTGGATATCTTGTCTTGGCAAGAGGATCAAAAAGAATCATTTGAATCGCCGAAAACTATCCATGATTATGCTCTTCGTATTTACCATAGACTGGTGAATACAGGCTGGCTTGTGGAAGAACAAGAGTTATATAGAGTGAGTGTTTTGATGACACCGCAAATTTCCATGTTGTTAAAGTCGTTAGTGGAAATTAGTCGTCATGGTAAGCGTAACTATGGTGCCACAGTACTCAGTATATTAAGTAATTTGGAATCAGTTGCGCTGGCACCACTAGAGCGTGGCGTGACTTTGAACCAAGCCGCGGCAGCAGCACGAGACTTTTCTGCTCATTTGAATCAGATTTTGCTAGGTATTCGATCTCTTCAAAGGGACTTGTTTGCCAGCCGAGATCCAAAAGCAATTGTTTCTGGCTTTTTTGAGCTCTTTGTAGAAGGGATTTTAATTGCGGATTATAAAACCCTTAAAACCAGCAACAATCCCTTTCGTTTTAGACGACAGATTTTAGAACTGGTCCAAAACTTTCTCGCGAATGATGATGCTTTATACGCTATTTCACAATGTTATAGTGAGCAACAACTGATCCCAATTGAAAAAGCGCAAGCCTTGGTAGAACAAGACTGTCGAGCCATACTGCAAACCTTTAACAATATTGAACAAAGGCTAGAGCGTATTGACGAATACCGTTACCGTCTGGAGAAGCGTGCTGCCGACACAGCGCGTTATATGGATAGCTCTAGGCCTGGTATGGCAAGCAAAATTGCGAATGTTATTACCAATGTTGCACGTTTTGACAATTTACCAGTGCTTAAACAAGTTGTCGGGGTCAAAGTCTTAGGGATGGAATCAGCTGCGACGCCGAGTCGACGTCGTGAGCCGCCTGCCCCTAGAGTGGTAACGCCGGCCAGCGTTTCCGAGCAAGCGATTCAAATTCGAGATGCACAAAGACGTTTTCATGAGGCAAGGCAGGTAACTGTGGCGAAATTGCAAAGCTACTTACAGCGGCAAATGAACAATGAGTCTGAGAAGCATATTAAAAGTTTTAGTATTGATTCGGTAGAAGATTTTGTGTGTTTTGACCATTTGCGTTATGTCGGCTCTTTAGGTGTGAATGCGAAGATCATAGAAAAAGACTTTGAAGTGAAATTTAGTGACCGCTATCTCGATGTTCATCAGTTTGTAGAATGTCGTGAATTTGTTGTGGTTCGCAGGAGATAGAGATGTTAAAAGAATTAAAAAGAGTTGTTGAAGAATCTGGGAAGGATGTACAGGAGTTTCAGCAAGCTGCGAACTATTTATTGTCACATCAATTTGTCAGTGCGTATAAGCATGGACAGCGTAAGTACTTTCTTCTGATAGAAACCTATCAGCATTATTTTTCTGTTGTGTTTGATGCCTTAGGCATGAAGCTTTATGTGAATGAGAACGAGAGATTACTTGGACTTTTGCCTGTCGAAAGAGAGGCGTTTGTGAGGCTAAAAACAGATGAAACCTTATTTCTGTTAGTGTTAAGGCAGATATACGAAGAGAAAATTGAAAACTTTGAAGTGGATAATGGTTTTGTTGCTTCTAATACTCATGCTGTTTTAGAGCGCTTTGTCCAGTTAGTGAAGCGTGAAATTCCGACTGAAACACGTTTTAAAGACATATTAACCCTTTTAAGTCGTCATGGTGTGCTGATCAAAGGAAAGGCATACGATGAGGACAGCAAGAATCTTGCTATCCATATTACGCCAGTTGTGCGTCTTGTTGTGACAGAAGCCTATTTAAGGCAACTAGAATCATTTAATGGTTCTGATGCTGAACAAGATGAAGATCAAGACGACGCGATTCAACTAGATACTGCCAGCGAAGAGTAGGACCAAAAATGAAAAAACTTAGCAGAATTGTATTGGTTAATTGGTATCTACTTGGTGCAGAAGAGATAGAAATTCGTGGAAATACCGCGATTATTGGGCCAACAGGCTCAGGTAAATCCTCCTTACTTGATGCAATACAAACCGTCTTAACAGGGGCAAGTAAACGCCACTTAAACTACAACGCCAGTGCCAATGATGGGAAGGCGAGTGGCCGTAGTATTCGTTCTTACATTTTGGGTATGATTGATTCGGGCCAGCAGAATGCAAAAGTCTTTGGGACAGGGCCTAGGCAAGATGCCGTCAGTTACTTAGGGCTGGTATTTACTGATACAAATACGGGTAAAGAATCTACCATAGGTTTGAGTCTTTCTGCGTCTTTAGCCTCACCTGAAGAAGATGTATTGGGTCGTTTTGTGCTATCCAATTATGGGGTGGTAAAAGGTGACTTTATTGAGGAGTTAGAAGGACGAAGCTTTAAAGCGAAACCTTGGCTTGATGTGCGTGAAGCCATGAAGAAGGTGTGTTTAGATCCTTTTATCAAATCTGGTAGTGCATCAGCAACACAATATATTAATCGTTATTTGGAAGAGTTAAGCCCAAGTGCTGATCAACTGATTACGCTGGATGGCTTTCTTAAAAACTTTAAAAATGCGTTAAAGTTTGTCCCCATCGCTTCACCAACACGATTTGTTCAAGATTTTGTATTAGCTGAGCAACCGTTACAGGTCAGTGCTTATCAAAAATCTTTAAATGAATATCGACAGCTTGAGAACAAAACCCAAGAAGTTGCTAAGCGCATTGATGACCTTAATTTAATTGCACTCGATTGTGATAAGAAACGCCAACAAGAAAAAGCGAACATCAATTATCAGTGGGTAGCCACTGAAGCACGTTTTGATGAACTTGGTAGTAAGCAAGATGAGATCCAAGATAAATATGAAACTCATCAAGAGCGTGATGATGAGATTAACTTAGAGCTGGATACTCATAATGAATTAGCCAAGCAGTTACAGGGTCAGCTAGTTAGGCTTGAGCAACAATATGAGCATTCTGATGTGGGTTTAAAACTCCAGCAATTAGAGCAAAGCCGCAAACTGTTAGATCTACAAGGACAACAAGATAAAAAAAGCTTACTTCAGTGTAAACAGATGCTGATTATTCTAGCGTCTCTTTATGACTACGAGGATCTTTTGTCTAATGAGTTACTGGCCTTGTCAGCAAGAGCGGGTGACTTGCATAAAAAAATCAGTGAAGAAGGGCAGTTAGACACAGAATCTCATCATTTTGATAAAGTACTTGCTGATTTGTCTAATTTACTGGATAGAGAGAAAACAGAACTATTCAGGCAACGTTCTGAGCTTAATCGTACGATTTTGAATCTCAAGGACGATTGCAAGCAACTCGAATCCGATGTTTCTTCGTTAAAGGGCGGAACCAGTCCTTTATCAGGTAATACCAAAAAGCTTATTTCTTTGTTGAAGCAAACAGGTATTGAGGCAACGCCGTTAAGTCATTTAGCTGAAGTTACTGATCACAAATGGCAAGATGCGATTGAAGGGTATTTGGGGCAACAAAGAGAAGCTTTGATTGTTAATCCAGAAGATGCGGAAGAGGCGATTCGAGTCTTTCGAGCTCACCGTAAGCAGTTAATGGGTTGTCGTGTTATTGATACAACACAAACTCGCCTTTGGTTGAATAGAGGCGACAGAAGTTCATTGTTGCAATATATTCGTTGTAATAATGATCATGCTCAAGCTTATCTAAATCGTCGTCTTGGCGGGATAAAGCCAGTCGATACCGAGCGTCAATTGCTGCGCGAAGACAGTGCAATGACTTATGATGGTATGTTGAAACTGTCAGGTACCATCTCTACGATTCGTTTTACACCTCACATGATGGTGGGTATTAATACCGATGGAATGCGCCAATCACGAGAAACTCAACTGCAAACATTAAGCGCTGAATTGATGGACCTGTTACAAACAGACCAGCGACTTGAGAAAGCAGACACCCTATTAAGTCGTGTCGCTGCTAATCATCAAATTGATGTGGATAAACTAACAGCCCATAGTAATGCGCTAAATAAACAATCCCATGATATTGCCGAAATTGATGCTGAAATCCATTTGTTACAACAAAAAGATGATACTGAGCTACAAGATAAAATTGAAAGCTTGAAGGCGCGAATTGCTCAGGTAGAACTTGAGCAGAAGAAGCTTGATCGTGAAAGGCAGCAAATTGCAGAACAGTACGGTAGTTTGAATACTCAAAAGGCGCAATTGAGTGCTGCTTTATCTAATCTAGATGAAGATAGAACACGTCTAAAAAATCATGCGTTCTATCAGGCTGAATTTGCCAGTGAGCGCTACGAATTACTTGAATCCAGTATGGTTAATGGTGCGGCCATTTATAAAGAGGCCATGAGCCGAGCTGAGAAAGCGCAAGAAAAAGCGCGAAACTTTGATCAAAAAGTTCGTAAAGAAGTCGCCGATCATTATGCTAAATACCATAATGCTGATATCGATTCTGATATTCAACTTGATTACCTTGAGTCTCGCTTTGAAGAGTTTGAAAACTATATCCACCATCAAGTAAAAGTGCTTTCTGAAACCGAATTAGCGCGTTATGCAAAACGTGCAGAATTGGCCCGTAAAGAAGCGGAAGAAACCTTTAGAAGTGATTATGTCTCCAAACTTAAGGATTCATTGGATCAGGTTGCGCATATCATTCGTGAACTTAACCATAGTTTGAAGCGACGTCCATTCAATGCTGAAGTCTATCAGTTCCGTTACTACGCAAATGGTGACATGAAGGATATTCTTGATTTGGTTGAGCGTTTTAGTAGCCAAGATCAGGCAAATGTGGGTGGTTTATTTGATCCTGCCAGTGCAGAGAATTCTGAGCACGCAAAAGCCATTGAATCCATTCATGATCTAATCAGTAATGAGGATAAGCAACAGGACTTGGCTGATTATCGTAAGTTCTATAACTTTGAAGTTGATATATTAGATCAAGAAGGTAATAAGAAAACAACCTTAAGCCAGCGAATCCAAACCGGGTCAGGTGGTGAGCACCAAATACCTTTCTACTTAGCCATTGCTGCAGCGCTGTCTACAACATACCGTTTACATGAAACCACTGAAGGTGAAATCGTAGGTGGTTTTTCCTTAGCCATGTTTGATGAAGCCTTTAACAAAATTGATATGGCAAAAACATCAACCTGTATGGGCTTTATGAAAGATATCGGTTTACAGGTTATTGCCGCAGCGCCAGATGATAAACGCGCTGTGATGGCGGCAAACATGGATACCATTATCAGTGTGTGGCGAGAGGGCGGCGCTGTTTCTTTAGATGTTTCGTACCCAAAGTCTAAGGGGCGCCAATTATTGACAGGACAAACAGAAAACTTAGCCTTAAGTTAATAAATGTTACGATATTTTGAGTATTTTCATGATTATTGAGCAACAAATCTTACAAAGTGTTACAGAAGAGTTTAATATAGATTTTCTTAATGTTAAGAATGAAAGTTATATGCATAATGTGCCTGAAGGCAGTGAGTCGCATTTTAAGCTTACGCTTGTGAGTGATGATTTTGCTGGTAAAAGGTTAGTGCAAAGGCACCAGATGATTTATAAGCTGTTGGCTAAGCAAATGGATTTAATCCATGCGCTTGCTTTACATCTTTATACCGTAGAAGAGTGGCAGTCTCGCCAGAGCAGTGCGCCACTATCACCTAAATGCCATGGAGGCGAATAGACAATTAGTCGTTTGTTAAAGATATGAGCATAACTGTAACAGTTGAACAAAACTCACACAGAGTGGGTATCAGAGTGGTTGGGAGTTTTGATTTTTCGTTGTTTAACGATTTTCGAGCCGCTTACTCAGATTACCTAACAGGATATCAAGAGTTAATAGTTGATATGCAGGCTGTTGAATACTTAGATAGTGCTGCTTTAGGGATGCTGTTAAGTATGCGTAATTCTGTGTCGAGTGAAACAGACATAGTCATAGCAAACTCCAATGCCTTTATTCGCAATATTTTAATGATTTCCCGTTTTGATAAAAGGTTCATAATAACCTAATGGATTCAAATAGCATGAAGCTACTGGTTGTTGATAATGAAGAGATATATAGAGATATCATTTCAACTTGTGCGTCCGCACGAGGTCTTCAGACTAGAACGGCAGCCTCAATGGATGAGGCCTTCAATATTTTTAATGAATGGCAGCCTGACCTAGTTTCACTCGAGGTATTATCATCCAATGGCGATGGTATTAAATTGATTAGACAACTCAAAGAGGCAGCCAATGATAGGATTATTCCTATTATGGTTATTACTTTTAAGTCAGATGATGCAACCATGAATGCGTGTATTCAAGCGGGTGCAGATGACTTTTTAGCCAAGCCTTTTAATGATATTTTGTTTAATACTCGATTAAGTACCCATTTAAGAAATGTCTTATTCAGTAAGGAAACCTTCCAAAAAAATCGCGATCTCATTTACTTTCAAAGCATGATAGAGCGTGAACATAGAATGGCACATCAGGTGTTGGCTCATGCTATGGATAGAAGTGAAGATGAAGATGAAAAGGTTGCTGTTACACGTTTAGCAGCAACAAGTTTTAATGGCGATATTGCTCTGATTAAGCGCCGAGCTGATAATGGACTGCTCTTGTTTATCGGCGACTTTACAGGACATGGATTACCCGCTTCTATCGGTGCGTTACCTCTCACTCAGGCCTTTTTTAAAGCGGCTAGCGAAAATTCAAGTGTTGCCGAAATAGCCCATCACTTTAATAGTATATTAATTGATATTTTACCTGATTATATGTTTTGTGCTGCCTATATTATTCTGTTGAATACAGACGGTATGTTGGAATATTGGGGTGGTGGCATGCCTCACGCCTTTATTGTTCGTGAAGGTGAAATTGACATGCAGAGTATTCGTTCAAAGCATATGCCCCTTGGTATTCTTGACCGAGAGGAGTTTGAGGACACAGTCACTCAGGTGAAATTAAAAGCGGGTGCAAAAGTCGTTGTGGCTTCTGATGGTGTATTAGAAATGAATAATGATGATGGTAATATGTTGGGTGATGAGAAATTTATCAATATGTTGTCTCAGCAAAGTGATCATGCAGAAATTGGTGTGTTTCAAGCAAATATTGTCGATCAACTTGTTACTTTTCAGGGTGATGCAGAGCAATTAGATGATATTACTCTCTTGTCTGTAAAAGCTTAGTTAGGTGGCTAATGGTTAGTTAGCCACCCAGTATTATTTCTTTTTAGCTTTGCTGTTTGTAGATTTCTTCTTGTTTTTATTGCCTTTGTGTTTGCTTGCTGGCTTATGCTGCTTTTTCTCAGGTTCTGTTCGCAAGGTTAAATATAGATCGGTCACTACTTCAGGTATTTGCTCTATGCATGACTGAGTAAGTTTTTGATTGCTTTTAATTTGGCTAACTTCCTCATCTTCAAATAGGTCTGAAGCTACCATAAATGGCAGTAATAACTCTGCAATCACATCTTCTTTATCTGTTTCAAACCAGTATCTTTCTGTTAGAAACACTCCTTCCATGAAGCCAGAAGCCCATTCTTGTAACTCACTTAATTCGTCTTGACTTTCTGCAAGTACTAATTCGCAAGGAACGAGAAATTCATCTTCAGATTCAAGTTCTTTTTGAATATCTAACAGTAAACGGTCAAGTAGACCTGTGATCTTAGTCGCTTGTTTCTTATCTTGAAAATTAGGTTCTTGTTCAAAAATAATGTCTTTCCAATTGGCGGGTAAGTTGTCAGCTGGGCAAATGCTTAGCGCTGTCAAAAAGCCATGGGCCATTATAAAATTTTGGCATTCTTCATGAACTTGTTCTGACTCAAGAAAGTCTTCTAATGTTTCAAGTTCAAAATCATCAAGAGGTTGATGTGACATGTTTAATTCCTAAAAAAATCTTGTGCAACATTTTATAGAAAAGAAGTTTGAAAATCGATGCGTAATGGGTGACTTTGTTAGATAATCCTTTGTCTATGGAACGCATTAAAGAATTACTGTCTCAATTTGGTCATCAAGACTTTCTTCCGCTTCAACAGGAGGCAATAGAAACCCTAGTTAATGGGCAAGATCTACTTTTAATCTCACCAACTGGAGGGGGGAAGTCACTCGTCTATCAGTTATCTGCATTAAGGTTAGAGGGGGTGGCTGTGATTGTTTGTCCATTGTTAGCCTTGATGTCACAGCAAGTAGAGAAGCTCAAAAGTATGGGGGTAAGAGCTGAGTTTTTGAACTCTACCTTAAATCCTGGTGAGCAGGATGATTTGGCAATGGGGCTGAGGCGAAAATCCATCGATTTATTGTTTTTGTCGCCTGAGAAGTTATTGCAACCTTCGGTAATGGGGATATTACAGCATTCTGCAGTGGCTTTTGTTGCGATAGATGAAGCCCATTGTATTGCCCAATGGGGGGAAGGCTTTAGACCAGAATACGGTAGTTTGGGAAAGATAAGAGAAGAGTTTGGTGCGGTGCCAATTGTTGCTATGAGTGGCAGTGCTGATGCAAAAACACAAAAACAAATAATTAATTCGCTCTCTTTGCATGAACCTAAAGTACTGCAGCACAGTTTTAATCGTGAAAATATAGAAATTAATATTTCTCAAAAAAAATTAGCCAAGAAGCAACTGCTAAATTTCATTTTATCCCAGTGTTATGGTGAGTCCGGCATTGTTTATTGTCGCTCTAGAAAAAAAGTAGAAACCTTAAGTGCTTGGTTAAATAGCCAAGGTATTAAAAGCCTTTTCTTTCATGCCAATATTTCAGAGCAAGATAAAGCTGCAAATATGAAGGTGTTTACTGAGCAAAGTGGTGTCGTTATGGTGGCCACGTCTGCGTTTGGCATGGGGCTTGATTTTAATGCAGTACGTTATGTCGTGCATATGGATTTACCTAATAGTCTTGAGAGTTATTATCAAGAAATAGGTCGAGCGGGCCGTGATGGCTTAAAAGCGAAAGCGCTGCTCCTGTACGGTTTGCAAGATGTATTGACCTTGTTGCAGTTTGAAATGGAAGTGAATCTTGCTTCTGTAGATGATCAGGCAAGAACATATGATTTCATTCGTATCCTTGAAGGAAGAGGGTGTAGAAGACGTCTTATGCTCAATTACTTCGGCGAAAAAATAGAAGATTGTGGTAATTGCGATCGCTGCTTAGCTAAGAAAAAAGAGCATAACTTAACAATTGCCGCGCAAAAGTTTTTATCGCTGTTGCATAAGACAAAAGGCACTTTAACAATAAGTGTCATGATTCAAATTCTGCTTGGTAAAACGACTAAGGCCGTGAAAGAGGTGAGAGGGCAGGAAATGAAGCTTTTTGCAAAAGGCCAAGAGATAAATGAAGTAATGTGGAAAAGTTTGGTTAGGTATCTGATTTCCCATCAGTATATTGCGATTTATCAATTTATGCCTTTTCAGTTGTTGATGTTAGAAAAAGCGAAAGCGTTATTGACCTCTAAAACCCAGGTGATTTTGCAAGAAGATACCTATGTTCCCAACCATGATGTTGCCCCGTTTGAAGACTATAAAAAGCAGCTTTTTTCCTGGCACCTTGAATGTGAAGGCATCAGTTTCTCATCTAAGCAACTCGATCTGATTGTTAGACATCAGCCTAAGTCCTTTGCCGCTATGAGTAGGTTAACCGGTATCGCCATTCACCTGATCAAAAAGTTTGAGCCGCCTGTTTATGTTGCATCCCTAGATTAGTTGGTTTGGTTAAGTTAATAGGTTTAAAGAATGGAAGATTTTGCTAGTGCTATTAAAGAAAAGGTGAATGCTTGTACTTTAATGGCAAACCGTTACTTTAAATCTAGTATTAAACCGCCAAAAATTGCTTTAAATCAGAGAGGAAGTGCAGCGGGGACTGCTTATTTACAGCGTCATGAGGTCAGGTTTAATCAGGCTATGTATGAGCAAGATCCCCAAGGTTTTATTCGAACTGTTGTTCCCCATGAAGTTGCCCATATTTTTGTTTACCAACATTATGGTAAAGGGGTAAAACCACATGGTAAGGAGTGGAAGTTTGTCATGGAATATGTGTTTGGCGTGAAAGCAGAGCGCACACATAATTTTGATGTGGTCAGGAGTGGGAAAGAATTCTTATATCTGTGTGACTGCTCTGAACATAGCTTAACCATACGTCGACACAATAAAGTATTAAAGGGAATGAAATATCAATGCCGAAACTGTCTTAGCGTCTTAAAACAAAAATAACTCAATCAAAATTCCAAGATAATAATTTGATATGAATCAATATTAAGGTATCATCTTTGAAAATTTTATCGCTATGTTGGATTGGAGATGATATGAACAACACACTTAAGCTTTTTGCAGGTTTTGCTATGGGTTTAGCAACTGCAGTTATGGCACATATAGCGCCTATGATAGTCCCTGCTATGCTGGCTGTTATTGCTGCTGCCGTCATCATTGATTCTTTAGGGATTAATAAGCAAGCCTAGTATTAAAAGGGGGTAATATTCATTGCCCTCTCATCACTTCCTCGTCTTTTAAATTCATAACGCTACTATTTATAAACCCTCAGAAAAACGATTCAAATGCAATATTTAGATGCGACGCATTGAGTACTGTTGTAGAATGCAGCTATTTAAAATTATGTGAAAATGGCAATGGATTTATCAACGCGACCCAAAGACAAAACAGAATTAAATAAACTGCAAAAAAGACTACGTAGACTGACAGGACAAGCAATTGCTGACTTCAATATGATTGAAGAGGGCGATAAAGTTATGGTTTGTTTATCGGGTGGTAAAGACTCCTATACCATGCTTGAAATTCTGAGGAATTTGCAAGCCAGTGCACCTATCGATTTTAGTATTGTTGCCGTTAATTTAGATCAGAAGCAGCCTGGATTTCCTGAGCATATATTGCCTGAGTATCTCTCTTCAATTGGTGTGGATTATCATATTCTAGAGCGTGATACTTATAGTATTGTTAAGGAGCTTGTTCCTGAAGGTAAGACAACATGTGGTCTTTGTTCTCGTTTAAGACGAGGCTCTTTATATGGTTTTGCTGATGAAATTGGTGCGACAAAAATTGCTTTAGGGCACCATAGGGATGACATATTGGAAACCTTGTTTTTAAATATGTTTTTTGGCGGAAAAATTAAGTCAATGCCACCTAAGTTATTGAGTGATGATGGCCGCCATATGGTGATTAGGCCTCTGGCTTATTGTAAAGAAAAGGACATTGAAGCCTTTTCTGTCATGAAAGAGTACCCCATCATTCCGTGTAATTTGTGTGGCTCTCAAGAGAATTTGCAGCGACAGGTCGTAAAAGGTATGTTGCAACAATGGGATAAAGAATACCCTGGTCGAACTGATACCCTCTTTACTAGTATGCAGAATGTTGTACCATCACACATGGCTGATACAAATTTATTTGATTTTAAAGATTTATCTATAAGCCCTGATGCATTAGATAAATTAAATATAATTTCACTATAGGATATATTGATGAGCTTTAATAAGTATGCAATTGGTTTAACGCTTGGTTTATTAAGCCTAGGTGCAAATGCATCTAGTGTGTCTGGTACCATGTCTGATACGACGGCTAAGTTTAATGCATCTTTAAGTATTGAGCCTTTTGAAATTGAGGCTGGTGCCTTATATCTTTCAGATGGTGGTAAATCTGGTTATGTTGGTGCAATGATAGTCGATAAAGCGGACCCAATTGAAGTAGGTGTTGGTATTCGTGCAAGAGCGGTAGAAGGCGACCTTGGTGCTGGTGATTCAGGCTATGCATTAGGTTTTGGTGGCTACTATCGTTATATTCTGCCTCAAGCAAATCGTGTGAGCTTATATGGTTCTGGTTATTACTACCCAAGCTTGTTTTCATATGGCGATATAAAGAGACAGCATGAAGCAGATTTCAGGGCAGAGTATTCAGCGACGCGCAATGCAAGAGTTTATGTGAGCTATAGCATTGTGAAAACTGAATTTGCAGATTACAGAGATAAATATACTCTTGATGAAGGTATCAATTTTGGGGTGTCTGCTTACTTCTAGGGGCAAAAATAGTGGCAGAAGTTGAATTGCTTTAACGGCAATGTATTGGCTTGATTGCTCTAGATAAAAAAAACCGCGATTTTATCGCGGTTTTTTTTATGCTCAAGTCAACGCTTGAATCTTCGTTATTCGCCTTCGAAGGCACATAGACTATATACAGGGATTTGCAGGTCGCTAATGATCTGACTGCCCTTTAGATCCGGTAGATCAATAATGGCAGAAACTTCCATAATGCTCGCGCCCTGTGATTGTAATAAGCTTATTGCTGCGCATAATGTACCGCCGGTCGCAATAAGATCATCAAATAACAATACTTGATCACCTTCCTTGACGGCACCTTCTTGAATCTCAAGTTCAGCTTCCCCATATTCAAGGGCATACTTTTGAGAAATCGTTGCGCCTGGCAATTTACCCTTTTTACGAACCAAAATTAGCGGTTTTTGTAGCTCATAAGCCAGTACTGAGGCAATTAAAAAGCCACGAGCATCTATGCAGGCAATATGGCTGATTTCTTTGTCAATGTATCTGTGAATATAGGCATCTACTACCATTCTCAAACCCTTTGGGTCTGAGAAGATAGGGGTAATATCCCTAAAGCTGATGCCTTTTTTAGGCCAGTCTTCAACGGTTTGGATTAAAGATTTTATGTAAAAATCGTCGTAAAGCATTGTATCGCCTTGTGTTATTTGTCAAATGCTTTCGATTTTATCACAATCTTCAGACATGCCGATTAATTTTTGCATCTGATCTAGGTCTATGATGCTGATTTCTTTTCCGTCTACTTGGATCATGCCATTCTTCTGGAAACGAGTAATAACACGGCTAACTGTTTCTACTGCTAGTCCTAGATAATTGCCAATTTCACCACGAGACATGGCCAGTCTAAATGAGGTGGCTGAATAGCCTCGCTTTTTAAATCTTGCGCTCAAATTCAGTAGAAGTGAAGCTACTTTCTCGTCAGCATTTTTCTTACCCAGAAGAACCATCATTTGTTGGTCGTCACAAATTTTGCGGCTCATCACTTTGAATAATTGATGTTTTAATGTTGGGATTTGCTCAGAAAGCTGTTCTAAGTTAGAGAATGGTATTTCGCATACTGTCGTTGTTTCTAAGGCTTTTGCAGAAACTGGGTAAACATTTTTATCAATACCGCTAAGGCCTAATAGTTCACTTGGGCAGTAAAAACCTGTAATTTGTTCTTCACCTGAATTGGTAATGTTAAAGGTTTTAAGGGTGCCTGTTCGAACGGCGTAAACCGATTCAAATTCGTCCCCTTGGCGGAATAAAATGTCGCCTTTTTTTAGGGGTTTTTTGCGTTCAATGATCTGATCTAAGCGGTTCACATCATCATCCGCGAGTGAAATTGGTAAGCATAAAGCGCTTAAACTGCAATTTTGGCATTGTGATGTGAGCTTACTGTTGAAGCGAGCGTTATTAAGAGCTAAAGACATATTGATCTCCCTGAACTTGATCTATGTTTCTAAATTACTTTAGAGTATGAAATGACGTTGTTTAAATATCTATCAAAAGTCATGCAAATGCATCGAATTAAAAGTTTGCCGGGATCTGTTACCTTGATCATAAGTCTAGACTCACCATCAAGGGTTAGGATGCCGTCTTTTTCGAGTTTTTGAAGCGCAATGAGCTCATTTTTAAAGTATGTTTTAAATACGATACCAAACTCACTCTCTATTTCGCTTGTGTCTAATTCGAAGTTGCAAATTAAAGACATAATAACTCTATGTCTTATTTGGTCATCACGATTACTTACGTATCCCTTCATAATCGCTAATTGACCATTTTCTATGCTTTTGCGGTAATCTTTCGTAGCTGTATGGTTTTGTACATATGTGTGACCAATTTGGCTAATTGCTGATGTGCCAAAAGCAATGAGGTCACAATTTGAATGCGTGGTGTATCCTTGAAAGTTTCGTTTAAGTTCTCCTTGATTTTGAGCTTTGGCTAATGAGTCATTTGGTTTTGCAAAATGATCCATGCCAATATACTGATAACCTGCATTGGTCAGCATTTCAATGCATAACTTCAAAATGCCAAGTTTCGTGTGGCTATCCGGTAATTGTGCCTCTGGAATGAGTCTTTGAGAGGCGAAACGCTTTGGTAAATGAGCATAGTTGAAGACAGATATACGATCTGGACTAAGCTCAATAACCTGATTAAGTGTCTTTGTGAAGCCCTCTTGGGTTTGGTAAGGCAAGCCATAGATAAGGTCAAAATTAATAGATTGATAGCGCAGCTCACGACTTTTTATCATTAGGCTTTTGATAAGCTCATAGCTTTGTACGCGATTAATCGTGGTTTGAACGCGCTTATTGAAGTCTTGGATGCCAAAGCTTAGACGGTTGAATCCTAATTCTCTTAAACCTTCAAGTTTATCTTGGTCAATTTCTCTTGGGTCTACTTCAATAGAGTATTCGCCTTCATCATTATCAAGCATGTTAAAGTTTTGCTTTAAATAATTCATCAGTTTGCTAAAGGCGCTAAGAGATAAAAATGTTGGAGTGCCTCCACCAAAGTGAAGTTGGCGAACTTCCCTGTCTTCACTGATCATGAGTGACTTCAAGCGTATTTCTTCAATTAAGAGCTCTAGGTATTCATCCCCTTTTTTATAGTTAGACGAAATGACTTTGTTACATGCGCAGTAGTAACAAAGCTTGGCGCAATAGGGGATGTGAAAATAAAGACTCAGGGGTTTATTTGACGGCATTAGCATTTTTTCAATGAGTGAAAGTTTGCTGATATTTGCATCAAATTGTGGGGCTGTAGGGTATGAGGTGTATCTAGGACCAGAAATATTATATTTTTGGATTAGTTGTGTATTCCAGAGCATTTAAGTGTCCTATTAAAAATTCTTATAGTATTTTAACTGCTTGGGAATAATGAAAATTGATATATGTCAGGCTTTTTGTTGTGACAGGTCTAATAAATGCTTAAAAAAGTGTGAGGCTGAGCTGTATCAAGTTTTGAGTATAAGGCAGGGTCCATAAAGCATAAATAAGCATAAAACTGCCACTGATTTTGTCGAGATGCAGTTTCTTCCAATTTTCTTTTAGACCGTTGCTAAATATGCCTGTCGCTAGCATAGCGGGTAATGTGCCTAGCCCAAACCCAATCATCAAAACAGTGGCTTCAATAGGTGTGGCCCTTGCTGAAATCCAAATAAGGCTTGAGTACACTAGGCCGCAAGGTAGCCAGCCCCAAATAAAACCCGCTAAGAAAGCATGTTTTGTACTCTTTATTGGTAGTAGGCTTTTGGCAATAGGTGACAATAAGCGCCATATTAGCGTGCCAACTTTTTCAATCTTAATGATTAACTGAGATTTTTTTAAGAGGTATAGACCCATTAAGAATAAAATGATGGCAGCCAGTGTTCTTAGATAATAGCCAGCATCTTCATAGTAATTGCTAAAGGTTTGAAAAAAGAAACTAAAAAACAAGGTGAGGAAGGTGTAGCTTGTTATGCGGCCAGCGTTATAGGTTAGTTGAATTTTTAAGTGTTGTGACTTTTCTGTATTAAATGAAAGTGCACTAATAATGCCGCCACACATACCAAAGCAATGTCCAGCGCCAGCAAGTCCAATCAAAAATGCGGTAATGAAATCAAAAGCGTCAATCATTTTTTATCGTTGTCGTCTTCTTCGAATAGAATGCGTTGGCCTTCTCGGTCTAAATCATCAAATTGATCTTTTTTAACTGCCCAGGTAAAAATACCGACTGCAATAAATACGAATAAGGCAGCAATGGGGATGAGTAAATATAAGCTTTCCATGATTGGCTCCGATCGTTATTTTGAGAGACGGCTGGCGTTTAACGCAACAAGTAGTGAGCTTAATGCCATACCAATTGCGGCTGCCCAAGCCGGTACATAACCCATTATGGCTGCTGGAAGCATGATGGTGTTATAACTTGCGGCCCAAAATAGATTTTGTTTGATAATGCGCTGGCATTTTTTTGCCAATCTTATAGCGCGATTTATGGTGTTAATCTGGCTGTTGATGAGAATGGCGTCGGCATGTATTTTGGCAAGGTCTGAGCTTGAGGCCATAGCAATTGAAGTGTTTGCACCGGCTAGTGATGGTACATCATTAAGCCCATCACCTACCATTAGTATATTGGATTTATTGCTTTGTGAGTTTAGCCAATGCCATTTATCTTCAGGTGACATTTGGTATTTGAAATGATCAAACTCTTTTTCATCCAGTACCGCATTTGCTGAGTCTTGTGTGTCGCCCGTTAATAGGCTGACGGTGATGCTGTCTTGCCTTAAGTCACGAATGGATGTTTGGCAATTAGGCCTAAGTCTATCTTGTAATAGTATGGTGGCAATAATCCCTTCGTCTTGTTTTGCAAGATAGATAGTAAGACCTGCAAAATGACTTTCATCTACTTGGTAGCCCCAGTCAGACATGAAGTTTGCATTCCCAAGTCGATATCTCGCCTTGTCTATCATGCCTTCAACACCTAAGCCTGTCACATTTCGAATGTCTTTGGCTTTATGTTTAGTGTGTTTGTTAAAGGCTTTTGCAATGGGGTGAATAGAGCCAAGCTCAAGGGCGCTGGCAATGGCAAGGCTTTCATCTTTATCAGTTGAAACTACTTGGTGTATTTCAAATTGGCCATGTGTCAGTGTGCCGGTTTTGTCAAAAACAATGTGTTTGCAACGGGCAAGAGATTCAATCACATGCCCTCGGGTCACTAATAAACCAATATCTTTTAATTTGTTAGTGGCAGAGGTTAGCGCAACGGGAGTGGCTAATGAAAGGGCGCAAGGGCAGGTAACAACAAGAACGCTAATCATGATCCAATAAGCTTCATCTGAACCTGCGAGTGTCCAACCGATAAAGGTTGCACTGGCGCACAAAAGCACCAAAATTACAAAGTAATGGGCGACATTATCTGCAATCTTGGCTATTTTAGGCTTTTCGCCTAATGCTCTATCTGTCAGGCGCTCAATTGCTGCAGCCCTTGTTTGCTTGCCAATGGCTGTTACTCTAATTTCTATGTTTTGTTCGACATTAATAGTTTGCGCGACAACGCTTTGTCCTAAGGTTTTATTGGTTGGAAGGTATTCACCTGTAAGGCTAGACTCGTCAACGCTTGTGTTACCTTTGGTAATAACGCCATCAACTGGAATATTCTCTCCAGATTTGATCGCGATAATATCATTAATTGAAATTTTGCTTAATGGTACTTCGGTTGCTTGCCCATCTTGAATAAGCCATGCGCTGGAGAGTTCTTGTTGATTGCGATTATTGGAGTGAGATTTATGTCTGGCGGCTTCTTCTAAAAAACGCCCAAGTAAAAGGAAAAAGGTGAACATGGTGACAGAATCAAAATAAACATGGCCTGTCCCTGTGATCATCGAATAAACGCTTGAAATGTAGGCAAGGCCAATACCGAGAGAAACGGGCAGATCCATAGTGAAATGGCGCGTTTTCAAGTCTCTTAGTGCGGCTTTAAAAAAAGGGAAAGCCGAGTAGAGTACGACCGGTGTGGCAAAAATAAAACTAGCCCATCCCAATAATTGTTTGAAGTTATCATGCATGCCTTGCATGTCGCCCGCATAGATGGCAATGGCGCTCATCATGACTTGCATCATACCCACGCCGGCAATACCTAAGCGTATGATGGATGTTTTTTTTGATTGTTTTATATCTAAATCAGATTGATCAGCTCGATAGGGGGTTGCTTGATAACCCAGTTTTTGTACTTCTTGTGTGATTTCAATGATATCAAGAGTGTCAGGTTGCCATTCGAGTGTTGCAAGTGACGTGCTGAGATTAATGTGAATGCTTGAAACGCCCTCAAGTTGTTTGAGTCGGGTCTCAATAAGCCAGGCGCAGGCAGCACAGGTCATGCCTTTTAAACTCATCTGAATATGATGAGTATCATTGTCTATATAAACATAAAGGGGGTAGAGATCGGGGTCTTTGATAAGCGAGAACTTGTTATCAAGTTTATCATGCTCTAATGCGCTCTCAGCTTTTTCTGTTCTGTGCTGGTAATAGCTGCTCAGGTCAGCGCCTTTAATGAATTCGGCGATAGCTTGGCAGCCATAGCAGCAAAAATCGACAGTGTTATTGTCGATTTCGCTTTGTATATTTAAATCTTGGGGAACATCTTCACCACAATGATAGCAAGGCTTTAGGATCATGGTGTGAATTGAGTGGTATCAGACTTGGATAGATTAAGTCTAGCGCCAACTTGCCAGCCGGCTTCTGATTCTAAATACAGATTCCAAATACCGGAAATAGATTTCGTTAAGTTGCCTCTATAACGGTTTTCGGCAATACGAATTAACTCAATGGTAAAATCTTTATCTGAAATGGCTGAGTTATAAAAATTAAGGGAAAGTGTTTCGGCCTGTGCGTTCTCGCTGGATAAGATGACTTCGCCTGTCGTGTTATCAATAACAATAGAGCCGCTTATGTTTAGCTCTCCCGCAAGTGTTCGCTTATCAAGCACGGTATTGATACCAAGGCCTTCTTTATAATAATTGTCCACTACCATGTCGTTAGGGGAGTTTAAGGCATAAGAGACTTGTACTACAGCAACCAGCATTGAGCTTACCGGAATAGCGATAACGAACCAGGGCCAGAATTGTTTGTACCAAGGAGTGGGAGTCACGTAAAATATACCTCTTATTAAAGGCACCCAATGAATGAGTGCCTTGTGTTTATATCGTTAATTTACTGGCCCAAGAAAACGGCTTTCTGTGGTTTTACTCACATCGAACCCTTCATCTATTGAGCTGATTGTGAAGCTGATCTTGTTCTTTTGTACTTTCAATACATGTGGTGGCACCTGGATTGAAAGAGGAATTGAACGAACTTCGCCTGATGTTACATAAATCTTTTTGCGACCAATCACTTTAAGACCATCTAATCCTTCAACCTTTAATCTAAAGGTGTGATCTGATTGATCCATGTTCATGACTTTAATGGTATAAATATTTTCAATCATGCCGCTTGGAGTCGTATTATATAGACGATTTCTATCCTTTAAAACATCTAATCCAAGTGCTTCTCTATCTGTTGCAATATATCCGAAGCTAGCAACCATAATAAAGAGTGCGATTGCATAACCAATTGATTTTGGTCGCCAAACTTTTGTTTTCTTGCCTTCTAAGCTGTTTTCTGTGGTATAGCTGATTAACCCTTTAGGGTAATCCATTTTTTCCATAACAGAATCGCAAGCATCAATGCATAAAGCGCAGCCAATACATTGTATTTGCAAGCCATCTCGAATATCAATTCCAGCAGGGCAGACATGAACACATTGATTGCAATCGATGCAATCGCCTAGGTTGAGTGCTTCTAAATCGGCTCGACGTTTACGCTTGCCACGATTTTCGCCACGTACTTCGTCGTATGAAATAACTAAAGTATTAGTGTCAAACATGACAGATTGAAAGCGTGCGTAAGGGCACATGAATGAGCATACTTGTTCTCTCATCCAGCCTGCAAATAGGTAAGTGGCGCCAGTAAAGAAAGCAATCCAAAAGTAAGCCCAAGGGTGAGCTTCTAAGGTGAACATTTCAATGCTGAGTTCTCTAACCGGGGTGAAATAACCCACAAAGCTAAAGCCTGTTAGGGCGGCAAAAAGAACCCAGAGACCGTGCTTATTAAGCTTCTTGATGAATTTAGAGCGCGACATAGGTTGCTTATCAAGCGCTATGCGTTGATTGCGGTTACCTTCCGTTTTCTCTTCAATCCACATAAAGACTAAGGTCCAAACCGTTTGTGGGCAGGTATAGCCACACCAAACTCGGCCGAAGAGTGTTGTCATAAGAAAGAGGGCGAAGGCCGCTATGATCAAGAGCCAAGCCAGTAAAACAAAATCTTGTGGCCAATAAGTAACATTAAAGATGTGAAATTGACGGCTTGGTAGGTCAAAAAAGACGGCTTGTCTATCGCCGAGGTTTATCCAAGGTGTCAAAAAATAACCAGCCATCAAAACCCAAAGAATCTTAGTCCTTATAGATTGAAAGAAGCCTTGAATGCGGCGGGTATAGATTTTTGTGCGTTTTTGATAGAGGTCATATTCAACCACATCATCATCGAGGTTTTTTAATGGGATCTGCTGACTCATAGCCATTCATCCTGTTAACAGATTAATAGAATAGTGCGATAGAGGGGATAATACAGAAAAGGAGAGAAAAGCGAGTGTGACATGGTGTCACACTCGCTTAGATATTACTCTTGGTGAGAAAGGCTATAAACGTAAGCAGAGACAATGTGTGCTTTGTCTTCGCCTAGAATATCTTTCCATGCTGGCATTTTACCTGCGCGACCATTACGTAATGTTTGCATGACTTGCTGTTCAGAACCGCCATATAACCAAATATCATCGGTTAGATTTGGTGCGCCAAATAGCTTATTACCTGCCCCATCTTGACCGTGACAAGCGACACAGTTAGTGGCAAAGATTTCCTTACCTTTAGCTGCTGCTTCAGGGTTGGTTTCTTTTCCAGAAAGGCTAAGAACATACTGAGCGGTTTCATTAATGCCTTGTTCGCCTAGGGTTGCGCCCCAAGCTGGCATCGCTGCGATACGGCCATTCATAACAGAGTGCTTGATGTCAGCAGTAGCGCCGCCATATAGCCAGTCATTGTCTGTTAGGTTAGGGAAACCATAACTACCTGTTGCTGCTGAGCCGTGACAAATTGCACAGTTATTTGAGAAAAGGCGTTGACCTAGGCGCATTGCCTTATCGTCTTGGCTTAGTTCTTCTAAATCTGTGCTTTGGTATTTAGCAAACATAGGGCCAAATTCTTGCTCAGCTTTAGCGACTTCGCGCTCATATTGGTTGATCTGAGTCCAACCAAGTAGGCCTTTAAAGTTACCAAGGCCTGGATAGAGTGCTAGGTATACCAAAGCAAACACAACAGTGATTACAAATTTCCAGTACCACCAACGTGGTAGTGGATTGTCAAGCTCTTCGATGCCATCGTAAACGTGGCCAGTGGTTGGCACTTCACCGTTTGCATGTTTCTTGTTGCTTCGAACACTTGCTAACAACCAGTAGCAGCCAAAGATAGAGCCAAGCGTAATGGCAATGATCCAGCCGCTCCAAAAGGGCGTTAATTCATTCATTTTTGTTTATTCTCCACGGATTGCTTATTTGGCATATCTTCATCCTCATCAAAAGGAAGGTTAGCGGCTTCGTTGAAGTCACCTGTTTTTCTTTTGCTGAAAGCCCATAACGTAACAGCGATAAAAGCGATAAAGGCTAATACTGTTGCGATACTTCTAAGCGTATTAATGTCCATAATTGAGTCCTAGCGTTTGATTACTGTGCCAAGTTGTTGCAAGTAAGCAACGAGCGCATCAATCTCACGTTTGCCACGAACGTCTTCTTTCGCTGTAGTAATTTGTTCGTCAGTAAAAGGTACGCCAACAGAACGTAAAGCTAGCATTTTGTCAGCCGTAGTATTGCCGTCAAGGGTGCTGTTAAACAACCAAGGGAAGGCGGGCATATTTGACTCAGGTACCACATCACGAGGATTGTACAAATGAGCACGATGCCATTCGTCACTGTAACGTTGACCCACTCGAGCTAAATCTGGACCAGTTCGTTTTGAGCCCCATAAATGTGGGTGATCATAAACAGACTCACCAGCAACACTATAAGGGCCGTAGCGTTCAGTTTCAGCTCTAAATGGACGAATCATTTGAGTGTGACAACCAACACAGCCTTCACGAATGTAAATGTCACGACCTTCAAGCTCTAATGCTGTTAACGGCTTTAGATTCTCAACAGGTTGTGTTGTCTTTTGCATAAAGAATAAAGGAACGATTTCAACCATAGCACCGAAGCTGATCGCAACGATGATTAGGGCAATCATAAGGCCTATGTTCTTTTCGATTATTTCATGACGCATTTAAAAGCCCCTTATGCTGCTTGTGTATTTGTTGAATGAGCAAGTTCTTGTTCTTGCTTGCAAGCACGTACAGTAAGGTAGGTGTTAACTGCCATTAATAGCATACCTGTTAGGAACAGGACGCCACCAATAACACGTACTGTCCAACCTGGCTTACTTGCATCAACGGCTTCAACAAAGCTGTATACAAGTGATCCGTCTTGGTTGAATGCACGCCACATTAGACCTTGCATAATGCCGTTTACCCACATAGATGCGATGTAAAGTACAGTACCAATTGTTGCTAACCAGAAGTGAACGTTAATCAGTGTGATTGAGTGCATTTCGCCCGCTTTACGGCCGAATACTACTGGCATCATGTGATAAACCGCACCAATACTTACCATAGCAACCCAGCCTAATGCACCCGCATGTACGTGACCGATAGTCCAGTCAGTATAATGAGATAATGCGTTAACCGTTTTGATTGCCATCATCGGGCCTTCGAAGGTAGACATGCCATAGAAAGACAA
Source organism: Marinomonas sp. MED121 (assembly GCF_000153025.1). Lineage (GTDB taxonomy): Bacteria > Pseudomonadota > Gammaproteobacteria > Pseudomonadales > Marinomonadaceae > Marinomonas. Next base: position 358,061 of record NZ_CH672432.1, on the reverse strand, counting down.
TGAAACAACGAGGAAACGTAGGATAGGGTCAGTACGAAGTTTGTGCCAAGCGCCAGATAGTGTCATTACACCATTGATCATACCACCCCAAGAAGGTGCAAGTAGGATCAAAGACATAACCATGCCAACACTTTGTGTCCACTCAGGCAGTGCTGTGTAGTGTAAGTGGTGAGGTCCAGCCCAAATGTAAAGCGAAATCAAAGCCCAGAAGTGAACAATTGATAAGCGGTAGGAGAATACAGGGCGACCCGTTTGCTTAGGTACGAAGTAGTACATAATGCCTAGGAAGCCAGCGGTTAAGAAGAAACCTACAGCATTGTGACCATACCACCATTGAACCATGGCATCGATTGCGCCAGAGTAAATAGAGTAAGATTTAAATAAGCCTGCTGTAACAGATAAGCTATTAAAAATATGAAGTACTGCTACAGTGACAATGAAGGCACCAAAGAACCAGTTAGCAACATAAATGTGCTTCATCTTACGCTTCATGATAGTGCCAAAGAAAACAATGGCATAAACGACCCAAACAAGCGTGATAAGAATATCAATTGGCCATTCTAGCTCTGCGTATTCTTTAACTTGAGTAAAGCCTAGAGGAAGAGTAATTGCAGCAGCAACGATCACAGTTTGCCAGCCCCAGAATGTGAAGCTTGCTAATGTATCAGACCAAATACGTGCTTGAGTTGTTCTTTGCACGACGAAATAAGATGTCGCGAAAAGTGCGCAACCGCCGAATCCGAAGATTACTGCGTTAGTGTGTAACGGTCGTAAACGACCAAAGTGAAGGTATTCGATACCTGCGAAAATGTCTGGCCATACGAGTTGCGACGCAATTAAAACGCCTAACCCCATGCCAACGACACCCCAAACGACTGTCATGATGGTGAATGCACGCACCACACTATAGTTGTAGGTTGGATGATCAAAAGCTGTGCTCATAGTTTCTTCCACAATCCACGAAGAGTGATTGACCTTGTAATTAAATGAAATGCCCGTATTAAGTTACATCTCACGGCAAACTTTTAAAGCATCACTAAAAAAGTTGTTAATGATTTGTAAGTCATACTGAAGCGGTGAGTAAACTAGCCGCGCTATTATAAGCGTTTTTGATCATTTTTCTATTGAAGTAAGTTGTTTTTAATGGCTTTTCTTTGTCATATGGCAATATTTTTATGAGTTATTTTTCTTTTTATATGGCCCATGGTGCAGGCCTTGGCCATGGTGGTGGATTTTTGAACAGATTTGCTGTGACATTTTGTCGCACTCATAAAATCAACTACATCCCACTTACTTTTGACTACATGAAACAAATAGAGGCAACAGATAAGCGTAGACCACCGCCAAAATTTGCGCAATTAGTCGAAGAGTTTGCGTCATTTCTGAATCCAGATGCAAAAGACGGATCAATAATAGTGGCGGGTAAATCCATGGGGGGAAGGGTGGCGACTCAGCTGTCATCCGATCCAAGGGTTGCTGCGATTGTGTGTTTGGGCTTTCCTTTTCATCAGCAAGGTAAGCCGGACAAGCATAGGTTAAGTTTTTTGGAACATATGCAAAAACCTTGTCTTATTATTCAAGGTACACGTGATGCGTTTGGAAAACCTGCTTGGGTAGAGCAACATACATTGCATAAGAATATTAAGGTGCATTGGTTTGATGGGGCGGATCATGATTTCTCTGTGTTAAAATCCACAGGCAAAGATCAAGATCAAATAATGAGTGACATTAATCTCATTATTTCTAAATGGCTTGCTGCACAATTATCCGTTTAATTTATAGTGCAGTACCAAGGTTTTAATTGTAAAGGAGTTTTGATGGATACTATTGAGCATCATAGTTTTTTAGATGCAGTTGGACTTTATTGTCCAGAGCCTGTGATGTTGTTGCATGTTGAAATGCGAAAAATTAAAGCAGATCAGATACTTAAAGTAGAGGCGACTGACCCTTCTACTACCCGTGATATTGTCAAATTCTGCCAATTTTTAGGGCATGAGTTGATTCAGCAGAAAGAAGAAGATGAACATTATTTTTACTGGATTAAAAAGAAAAAAAGTGAATTGAGATATAACTAAATATCAAATTTCACATAGTGGAGAAATAACAAAAAATCATATCTGTAATTGTTTGTTTTGTGCACGAATCTTTCATATTCTCGATTTTCCATAAAAATAAAAAGCGGCATTACGCAGCCATAAGATAGTTTCTTTAATAAACTGTCATTATGGCGCGAGCCTCGAAAAGGAAAACAATATGTTAAAGAAATCAATAGCAGTGGCTTGTCTTGTGTCATCATCTCTTTGGTCTGTCAGCTCTCAAGCTGGGTGGTTTTCATCTTCAAATGATGATTATACCCAAACCAAATATCCCATTCTTTTAACTCACGGCATTTTAGGTTTTGATGAAATGCTTGGGGTCGATTACTGGTATAAAATCCCACAAACCTTATCCTCTGAAGGCGCTGAAGTGTATACCACTCAAGTGGCTAACAGTCAGTCTGTCGAAGTACGCGGTGAGCAGCTTTTAGCGGAAGTGGAAGATATTATTGCCGCCACTGGCGCAGATAAAGTGAATTTAATTGGCCATAGTCATGGTGGGCCAACCGTGAGATATGTTGCTTCTGTCAGACCCGATTTGATTGCTTCAGTCACCTCAGTTGGTGGCGTAAATAAAGGCTCAGATGTGGCCGACTTTGTCCGCAATGCGGTTCCTGAGGATTCTGCTGCTGAGGCGGTTTTAGCTGGTTTAACAACGGCATTAGCGACTGTGATTGATTACCTTTCAGCAGGTGGTTATGAGCAGGATGTTTTATCCATGCTTACCTCGCTCACAACAGAAGGGTCATTGGCCTTTAATGAAGATCACCCTCAAGGTGTGCCTACCACAGCCTGTGGGGAAGGCGACTACAGTGTTAACGGGGTGAATTATTACTCTTGGAGTGGTGCCAGTGCGTTTACCAATGCACTGGATCCAAGTGATTACCTACTGGGTTTAACGTCTGTGTTAATTGACGATAGTAAGAATGATGGTTTGATCGAAAGCTGTGATAGTAATTTGGGCATGGTTGTTCGAAATGATTACAGCATGAACCACCTAGATGAAGTGAACCAATTTTTTGGTATCCATCATTTATTTGCGACAGATCCACTGACTGTCTATCGCACACATGCAAATCGTTTGAAAAACGCTGGCCTTTAAAGAGGGGGCAGTGAGTTTATGAAGCATTCCCTTATTAAGAAGCTAGGTCTCATTGCATTTGCGGGTGCGGCCTTTCTTGGTTTGGCGAATTGGGTCGGTGTCGCGTATATCGCGGCACCTGTTCAAATGACGTCTAATCAAGATAAATTAAAGGTTGAGAAAAATAGCGATAGTGCTCATCTGATAGATCCAAAAACACATGTTTTAAAAGAAACTGTCGTCGCTAATATAGAGAAAGAACTTAACCTAAAAGATAACCCTGCTTTTAGTGACTACCAGAATAAAGTGAGATGGTTGGCGGAATCTTCCTCCCTGCGTGGTACGCAAGTGGGCGGAGCTTACCCAGTAGATGCAGAAGGGCGCTTGGTTGCACATATTAGTATCAAGCAGCGATTTGATTACTTTATGACATTATTAGGTGAGCTTTCCTATGGGCAACTGATTGACTTAATCAAAGAAGATATTCGCCAATCTCTAGTTGATCCAGCACAAAGTGAAGCCTTAGCTTTACTTGAGCAATATCAAGCCTATAAATACGCCCTTAAAACATTAGATGATGAGTTCTCACAAGTTCATGTGGCCCTGACAGATAGAATGGCCATTGTAGAAAGGCAAATTTCCCTTTATCAAGCCATAGATCTATTGAGGTATGAATATTTTGAACAAGACTATAGGCAGGCATTTTTTGCGGATGAGATCGCGAGTGAACAAGCATTAATTGCAAGTTTACAAGGTTCAAACACGCAAACCGATTCAAATGATGGCGATAAGTTAACCCAAGTTATCTCACGATTGGAGTTGCAAAGCGAAGAGAATGGTGAAGATTTATTTGTCCTTCAATCCCAAGCATTTGGGATCGAAGCTGCGCAAAGGCTTGCTAATGTTAGAGGCTCTAGGCAGGTATTAAAAACCAAGGTGTTAGCTTTTATGGATCAAAAAAAGGCAATTCAAAGCTCAAGTCTTTCTCTTGACCTTCAACAACAAGAGATTGAAAACTTAATCGCATTAAACTTTTCCGATAGTGAAAAGAAGCGATTGGCCACTCTTGAGAAAATCTATCAGTGAAGCTTGTTCATTTAAATGCTACAAGTGAATTTATTTTATCTTGTTGAATTACATAAGAAAAATAGAGTAAATTGATATGAGAAACTTGGCTGTAATAAGTTAAAGCAGTTTATTAAGCGGTTGACATGGATAGATTCACGAGGCACTATCCACGCAAAATTTGCTTAACAGCAATACAGATTTAGTTAGTCGGGGTGCTCTTTTGAGCTGAGACTGAGGCTTGCCTCTAGACCCGTTGAACCTGACCCAGTTAATACTGGCGTAGGGAACTGGCAAGCCTCATTTCTATATAGACAATCTCAATCAGTCTGTCTTATTTAGGCTCCAGTTTTATTAGGAGCCATATATGTACACACATAATCAACCTCACATCTCTTTAACCATTGCAGGCTCAGATAGCGGTGGTGGCGCTGGTATTCAGGCAGATATTAAAGCCATGTCGGCTACCGGCTCATATGCATGCTCTGTGATAACTGCGCTTACGGCGCAAAATACACAAGGTGTGACTGACATTCATCCGGTCCCGCAAGCGTTTGTTAAAGCCCAATTAGAAAGCATTTTCTGTGATATGAAAGTTGATGCGGTTAAAATTGGCATGCTTTCAGACGCGGATACCATTTATATGATTGCTCAGATGCTTAAAAAGCATCAACCTAAGGTTATTATTCTAGATCCAGTTATGGTCGCAACAAGCGGCGATGTTTTATTAGAGTCTAAAGCAATTTCCAGTCTCGTGAATCACTTAATCCCCTTAGCGGATTTAATTACGCCAAATCTATATGAAGCTCAAGTCTTATTAGGACGTGACCTTAATGCTTTTCCAAAATCAAACGCAGAATTAAAAAACACCGCACAAGGGCTTTTAGCGCTGGGTTCTCAAGGTGTTTTATTAAAAGGTGGACATATGGACGCCCAAGACAGCACAGATATTTGGGTGACTGAAAACCAAGTTGACTACTTCTCTAAAAAAAGGGTGTCGACAAACAATACACATGGCACAGGGTGTACCTTGTCATCAGCAATAACGAGTTATCTCGCTCAAGGTTTTTCTATGTCTGAATCAATTAGGAAAGCTAAGGAATATATTTCTCAAGCCTTGGTTGCCGCTAAAGACTACCAGTTAGGTCAGGGAAGTGGGCCGGTCGATCATTTCTTTATGCTTAATCAGGCCTGATAAATGATTCAGTCTAATCAGTTAGCTTCTTATTCAGATACACAAGATGAGTATCTGATAACGGCAAGCCTTAAATATGAGCAGCACCTTGATTACGTCTATCAAGATGTCGAGCTGCGCCTGCCTTTTAATCAAGTAACATGTTTATTAGGGCAAAGTGGTTGTGGTAAGTCTAGTTTGCTAAAACATTTGGTTGGGCTTCATAAAAGTGTCTTCTTGAATGAGCTGGCCATACAAAAAAGTGATCAAGCAAACTTGGAAATAAAAAGCTTTCAAGAGTCGCTAGCTTATATGGCGCAACAGGATCTATTGCTGCCCTGGTTATCTGTTATTGATAATGTGCTGCTTGCTTATGATCTAAAGCGGCCAATGTTTACCAAGAAAAATCAATTCGACCCGACGTTAAAAAATCGAGCCTTATCCATTTTAGAGCAAGTGGGTTTAGCTGATAAAGCCGATAATCAGGTCTCCACTTTATCTGGTGGGATGAGGCAAAGGGTCGCTTTAGCCAGAACCTTAATTCAAGATAAATCCATTATTTTGATGGACGAGCCGTTTTCATCTGTTGATGCCATTACCCGTGATAAATTGCAGCAGCTAAGTTGTCATTTATTTAAAGATAAGACTGTGCTTCTCGTGACCCATGATCCACTGGAAGCATTAATTATGGGGCACCAGGTTTTACATTTTTCAAGACATACAAAAAACGAAACGCTTTTTAATAGATTGGCGCCTATGCCGCTGCCGAGTAGCGTGCCGCCTAGAAATATTGGGTATGAAGTTTCTGGCTATCACAGTCAGTTGATGCAGATCATGCAGGCCAGACAATGAAATTAGGCATGAATGAGAGCCTTTTTCGGGTTTTAATTGTCAGCTTTGCCATCATCCTTCTATGGTGGGCACTGGTTGCAATCACTCAGGTGCCAAGCTTTATCTTGCCATCACCAGAGAAGGTGTTCAGTAGGCTTTGGCAGTTAACGGATGTCTTGTATCCACATTTTTTAGTGACTTTGATTGAGATCATATTTGGTGTTGTACTTGGTGTAAGTGCAGGTTTAATTTTTGCCATTCTAATGGTTTATTTTAAGCCTGTTCGTCTCTGGTTATTACCTGTATTGCTTTTCAGTCAAGCCATTCCTGTCTTTGCGATAGCGCCAATTCTTGTCTTGTGGTTTGGTTATGGAATCGCCTCTAAAGTCATTATGGCGGCTGTCATTATCTTCTTTCCCATTCTAATGACCTCTTTTGATGGGCTCAGACAATCATCAAAAGATTACCTTGAGCTTGCTCAGTCAATGCGGGCTAACCGCTTAAGTATCCTCTTTAGAATTCAGTTGCCAGCAGCACTGCCTGTTATGGCATCAGGGTTTCGTATGGCAATGGTGGTTGCTCCTATTGGTGCCATCATAGGTGAATGGGTTGGGTCTTCCCAAGGCCTTGGTTACTTCATGCTTTATGCCAATGCACGTATGCAAGTGGCAGACATGTTTGCTGCGCTATTTCTTCTCTGCCTGCTTTCGATCTCACTCTATTATCTTGCCGATCAATGTCTCAAGAAACTGATCTTTTGGCAGCAAGATAATAGTTAATAGTTAATAGTTATCACCCTTAAATAAGAGAAAAATAATGTCCATGTTGAAAAAGTTAAATGCATTAATAGCGGGCTCATTACTAAGTTTGAGTATTCAAGCGCAAGAGAGCATTGATGTGATGCTAGATTGGTTTGTTAACCCAGACCATGCTGCCTTGATTATCGCAGAGCAAAAAGGTCTGTTTAAAGAGCAAGGGTTAAGTGTCAACTTGCAAGAGCCAGCAGACCCTAGCATGCCGCCTAAATTGGTTGCTGCGGGCAAGGTTGATTTCGCAGTGACTTACCAACCAGAGCTGATTCAAAATGTCGCACATGGATTGCCTCTTACACGTATTTCAACTTTGATAGCAACACCCCTTAATACGCTAATGGTATTGAAAAATGGTGATATTAACTCTTTGGCTGACCTTAAAGGTAAGTCAATCGGCACAGCAATTTCTGGCGGCGTGAGCGAAGCAACAATCGGTGTGATGCTTGAAAACTCAGGTCTAAGTTTAAAGGATGTGTCAGTCATCAATGTTGGTTGGGCTTTATCAAGCTCATTAGCTTCTAAGAAAGTCGATGCTATCTATGGTGGTTATCGTAACTTTGAAATGCATCAGCTGGCGATGGAAGGTTATGAAGGTAAGGCCTTTTTCGTAGAAGAAGAAGGGGTTCCTCCTTATGATGAGTTAGTTGTTGTGGCTAATTCTACGTCAGTGAATAAAGCGCAAGTGGCTAAGTTTAATCGCGCATTAGAGCTGGCAACCCAATATATCGTTAATCACCCAAATGATGCGTGGGAATTATTTAAATCCTACAAGAAAGACCTTGATACCAAACTTAATCAACTGGCTTGGAAAGATACCCTGACGCGATTAGCGCTTCGCCCAGCCGCTTATGATGCAAACCGTTATCAGTCATATGCTGAGTTCTTACAATCAGCTGGCATCATTTCAAAACTGCCAAATACTAACGACTACCTTTTTTAATGGGTATTTAACCTATTTTAAGTTCCGGGTTTTAGTGCTGATTTTAGCTTTTATTTGAGTGTTAAAGCCCTTTGGAGTGATTTTTATGTCAGATGAAAACATGATGAGCGAAAACTTGATGTCCCTTAAAGGGTTTAATCGTCTCAATGAAATGCTAGTTAAGCCAAATGAAGCAGATTGGTTGGCGTATACGCAGCATGATTTTGTCAATCAGCTAGCAGCAGGGTGTTTGTCAAAACCTGCTTTTCAGCATTATTTACAGCAAGATTATTTATTCCTTAAACAGTACGCCAGAGCCTATGCATTGGCTATTTATAAAAGCGATTCGATAGAAGACATGCTTCCTAACCTCGCATGTTTAACTGGCTTGATAGAAAATGAAATTCAGCTGCATATTGGTTGCTGCAAAGAATGGGGTCTTGAAGAGCAAGCGATCGACGAATTAGACGAAGGTGTCGCGACTGTCGCTTATACGCGTTTTGTCTTAGATGCAGGGCAAGCGGGTGATCTAACTGACTTGCTCGTTGCACTGGCACCTTGTGCACTAGGTTATGCGCAAATTGGTTTTAGTCTAGATCAAGATATTAAAACCTTAAAACAAGGTAATCCTTATTTAGAATGGATTGAGACCTACGCATCAAGTGAGTTTATTGAATCAGCCTTGGCGCAAATGACACATTTGGAAAGCTTATTACAAAGTATTTCAGCAGATTCATCGCGCTGGGCTAAGTTAAGTCGTATTTTTGCCACAGCCACCAGGATGGAAGCTGCATTTTGGCAGCAAGGTTTAGATGTCAATGAAGGTTAATATTGTCGGTGCGGGTGTTGCTGGTTTGTCCCTTGCTTGGCAGCTAGCGCAACAAGGTATTGAGGTAGAGATGTTCGAGCGAGGATCAAAGGTGGGTGAAAAAGCCTGCTCTTGGTTTGCTGGTGGTATGTTGGCGCCTTGGTGTGAGGCCGAAAATGCCGAACCTGTTGTGCTCGAATATGGTAAAGCGTCATTAGTTTGGTGGCAAAATGCCTTAGGAGAAGATTTTGTTGATGCGAAAGGCACTTTGGTCTTTGCACAGCAAAGAGATAAAAAAGAACTTAAGCGTTTTGCAAGACGCACACACGGCTATGAAGTGGTGGGTCACGATGTTATTGCCTCACTTGAGCCTGACCTAGCGTCTCAATATCAAGAAGCACTTTTTTTTAAAAATGAAGCGCATTTAGACCCTAGAAAAGCCTTAATTAGATTATCAGAGGTTGTTCAGAAGTTAGGGGTTAAGATTCACTTTGAGCAAGAGATTGAACCAGAAGACCTCTTGCCAGAAAAGGTGGTGGATTGTCGAGGTTTTAATGGGGCTAAGGCTTTAGAAGGCCTAAGGCCAGTGAAAGGTGAGATGTTATTAGTAAAGACGAATGAAATATCGCTTTCTCGCCCTGTTAGACTGCTTCATCCAAGAATTCCTCTGTATGTTGTCCCCCGTGATAATCAAAATTTCATGATAGGTGCCACCATGATTGAAAATGGTCATGGTAATCAATTCAGTGTGCGCTCAATGTTAGAACTACTTGGCTCTGCTTATGCCTTGCACCCAAGTTTCGCTGAAGCTGAAATAATTGAAATGGGCGTTGATCTAAGACCTGCATTCATCGACAACTTACCAAGAGTAGAAAGAAAGAACCAAATTTGGCGTATTAACGGCCTGTATCGCCACGGTTATCTGTTAGCACCTTACATGGCGAAACTCGCAGCTGATTCCATTATTAATGATAAAGATGAAATTGAAAAACTCGCCGATTTCAAATTGAAGGAAGATAGGGCATGAAGATATTTTTAAATGGGATGCAAACCCAAGTTGATCATACTGAGCTTGAGGCTGTTCTGGTTCAATTAGGTTATCAAGATGTAACGATAGCAACCGCAATTAATGGTGATTTCGTTCCCTTATCACAGCGCAAACATACACAGATTAATGAAGGCGATAAACTTGAAGTATTAGCGCCGATGCAAGGTGGATAGCATGTTAGACGTTTACGGTGAAAAATTTAGCAATCGATTACTTTTAGGCAGTGCTCAATACCCATCACCAGCCATTCTTTCTGAGTCAATCAAACAGAGTCAGAGTCAAATTGTCACTGTCTCACTAAGGCGTGAAAGTGGTGGTGACCTTGCTGGGCAAGCCTTTTGGCAAATTATCCAAGACTTAAAGCTTAAGGTCTTACCCAATACGGCCGGATGTTACACAGTAAAAGAAGCCGTCACCACGGCGCACATGGCCCGAGAAGTTTTTAATACGGATTGGGTGAAGTTAGAGGTCATTGGTGAAGAAGATACCTTACAGCCAAATGTGTTTGAGTTGGTCGAAGCGGCCAGAATCTTGGTGGAGGATGGCTTTAAAGTCTTTCCTTATACCACTGATGATTTGATTGTCGCTGAGAAGTTATTGCAAGCAGGTTGTGAAGTCTTAATGCCTTGGGGGGCGCCAATTGGCTCTGGTCGAGGGTTAAATAACCCCTATGCGTTAAAGACAATGCGTTCGCATTTTCCTGATACGCCTTTAATTGTTGATGCTGGTATTGGCGTTCCTTCCCACGCGTCTCAAGCTATGGAGATGGGGTTTGATGCTGTTCTTCTTAATACAGCGGTGGCAGGGGCGGGAGATCCAGTTGCTATGGCTAAGGCTTTTAATTTGGCGATAGAAGCTGGTTTGCTCGCATTTGAGGCTGATCCAATTGATGCTAGAGACATGGCAGAGCCTTCAACGCCTATGATGGGGAAGGCTTTTTTAAGCTAATTCGCTTAGTTTATAAATTAATTAGGGGGTTATTAGACTGGTCTCTTGATTGCACAAATAAGATGAAAAATAGAATGAGTAGCGCAATGACACAGTTAGACAGATTTTATCCCATCTTTGATTCTTATGATTGGCTCGAAAGGCTAGTGCCACTGGGAATTAAACTAGTACAGCTTAGAATTAAAGATGAAAGCCAAGAGCGTATTAAGGCACAAATAGTGGAAGCGAAAGCATTATGCTATCAATATGACTGCCAGCTGGTTATCAATGACTACTGGCAACTGGCGATAGAATTAGGTTGCGACTATGTGCATTTGGGACAAGAAGATCTTGATGTGGCTGATATTGAGGCGATTAAATCTGCGGGCATTAAACTCGGCATAAGCACCCATTGTGAAGAGGAGCTGGAGCGTGCTTTAGCGTTAAACCCTGATTACATTGCGTTAGGGCCAGTGTATCCAACCATATTAAAGAAAATGAAATGGCACCAACAAGGGGTTGAGAAGTTAACGCTTTGGAAAGCGCAAATCGGACAAATTCCCCTTATCGCTATTGGTGGCATGACGATTGAAAGATCTAAGGGGGCATTTGAAGCCAAAGCAGACAGTGTTGCGGCAGTGACTGACATTACTTTGAACCAAAATCCTGAGCGGCAAGTTCAAGCCTGGTTAGCAGCAACGCGCTAAAAATTGCCAAATCTCTTCTTTGAACTAACTGTGTAAAAAATACCCAGTTAGTTCCCTTTCTTTGAAATTTGGGTATTTTCGGCTGAATCATACTCAGTTTGTTCTTTGGATTACTCGTTCGTTGGTTTTTCAATAAATCCTGTTTATATTGCTTCAATTCTGACCAAAAGGTCATATAGTGAACTTTTGGTTCTACAATCTGAACCTCTATTAAAAATATATGCCTTGTCATAATGCTTTGGCACAAGCCTTGTAGGTTAATTATTCACCAATTGTGATGCTAACTAATTAACTTATAAGGAAAGATGTATGAAAGCACCTATGACAAGTCTGTTACTTTTTGGTAGTAGTTTTGGTTTTGCTGAGTTACAAATATCTGAAGTTCTTTACGATACTCCTGGCACTGATTCATCAGAAGAGTGGGTTGAAATATTTAATCCAGGTTGTGATGTGGTAGACCTTTCTAGCTATCAATTAAAAGATAATGGCTCTACTTATAGTTTGTCAGGAACATTAGCGGCAAATACCTATTTAACCCTTGCAAGAAGCTCATCTGGTTTTGAAGCCTTGTATGGCTTTGCTCCAGATGCATCTGACTTAACTCTCTCTCTTGGTAATTCTGGTGATTATCTTGAGCTATATAATGCCAACACCCTGGTCGACTTAGTTGCTTGGGAAGGAAAGGTCTCAGGCTGGGATTTATCAGCAAAATATGTCTCTTTATATCGTACTAATATTTCCTCTAGTACGAGTGAGTCCGATTGGGCAACAAGTTCAATAGATACTCCATCTACTGGTAATTTGAGTCAAGATTGTAGTGGTAATAATGGTTCTGGTGAAGGTGTTTCTTATAGTGGTGATTATTATGATTCAGTTACTAACCTTTCTGGTGCAAGCCTAAAGGCCGCCTTACAAGATTTGCTGGAGGTCAATCATACTAAACTTAGCTATAGCGAAGTATGGGATGCCTTGCAATATACAGATGAAGATCCAGATAACACCAGTAATGTGATTTTACTTTATACAAGAAGAAGCCATGATAAGAGTGATAGGGATGGTCAAACTGGATTTGATAATCAAAGCTGGAATAGAGAGCATGTGTGGCCAAAATCTCTTGGTTTTGCGTCTACTTCACAATATGGCTATACGGATATTCACCATATAAGACCGGCGGATAAAACCGTCAATAGCTCGCGTTCGAACAAAGACTATGATGAGGGCGGAAGTGCACAAGGAGAGGCTGCTGATACTTATGCTACCAGTGAAAGTTTTGAACCTATGGATGATATCAAAGGAGATGTTGCCCGTATGATCTTTTATATGGATGTGAGATACGATGGGTCTGACGGTAACATGAGTGATTTATACCTTGTGAATAACACCAGTTCAGAAACAGGTGATTCTTTCTTTGGTGTGATCTGTACCTTATATACCTGGCACCAAGAAGATGCTGTTGATGCAAATGAAATGAGGCGTAATGATCGTATTCAAGAGTGGCAAGGCAATCGAAACCCTTTGATTGATCATCCTGAATGGGTGGCTGAGTTTTACTCAGGTCAGTGTGGCTAAATAATTCTCGTTTTAAATTAAGGCTAATAAGGATGTTGGCCCTAATTTTAATGGAATTCATTAGATTAATAAAAATGTAACTTATTGTTTTTATGAAGGTATATGTAAATCAATGTCTATCTGTCAATATATCTTTTGTGCTACTCATCTGATATCTTACTTAGTTAACAATTAAAAACATCTTATTTATAACGAGTTAGCATTTTTAAATTTAGAAAAATGTGACAATTTATATTAAATGATGAAGTAGTGATGTCATTATCCTACTTTTGAATGAGGTGTTATCTGTGTTAACTATTCATATAAGGGCATTATGATGAGTAAGGATGTAGCATTAAATGAGCATCTCTATTATACAGAAGAGAATCTAGACAATATCCTTGAAAACCTCGACATTGTTCGTCGACAAATATTCCCTAATCTAGACCCTGAAAGCGAAATAAACGACCAAAATTTTCCCTCTGTTTGTTTGATCGGATTGGGGCGTTGTGGCTCAAATATCGCACTGGATGTGGCGACGCTTGTTTATAATGCTCGTAGTAACTACATGGCTGATTTGGAGTTGCAAGACAAGGCAAGCTCCGAAGGTGAGTTCAGGCCTATGCGCTGGATCCAAAAACATCTGCCGATTGAGATCAAGGGCGAGCCTAGGCCGGTTTTCCTCATTGAACCTGTGGTGATGCTAGGTGACCTTGATAAAGACATCGAAGGGCGTATTCGTTTTTCTTCGCAAAATGGTCGTAGTAATTTCCTAGATGAATACAAAAAACTGCAAATCATGGACTTATCTGAAGTGCATGCAGGGGGTGCGGGTAATGCCCCCATCCTAGGTCAATATCTGGCTAAAATTATTCTTAATAAAGACACCAACAGTTTTAATAATTCGGCTTGGCGTCATATGCACTCTTATTTGGTTGATTCGTGTGGTATTAAAGCCAATCAATCACGCTTGTACTTTTATATTTTCAGTGCTGGTGGGGGGACAGGGTCTGGTATGGCTTCCGAGTTTGGATTGGCCCAGCAGTACTCTTATATGAGTAAAACCTTCGACTATCACTCAGCGCAAAGTAAGGTTTTAGATAAACGTCATAGCTTTGTGTTTGAGCCTATTTTTACCTCTGGTATTTGTATCTTGCCAAATATTTCAGGTGACAAGATCGAAGTCTCCGAAGCACTCCATATCAATGCGGGTCGTTTGCTTTGTAAATACTTATCGGAAGAGTGGGATTTCTCATATAACGTAGAAAGGGAAGATCATGATCACCCTAGCAATGTGATGCAGCGTATACGTCCTTGGAACTCCATGATGTTAATTTCTAATGACATTATGCGATATGCAGAAGAGAACGATGGGGCTGAATCAGACATTGATGTAAATACCATGGAGAAATATGCGAACCAGTATATCTCTCAGCAAATCTTTAATATCTTGACCGCTCAAGCTGTCACCACAGATTATGATGAAGATTACTTCCGTCGTGCGGGTGTGGATATTGCTGAAACCATACGCCTTGATGCCAATGATTTGTTTATGAGTTTGGCGGGCCCCGTTGCAATTGCTTACGCTGAAAGTGTGGTCACAAGTAGTACTAAAGAAAATATCGACATCGATGATTTATTCTGTCGATCGATTGATTTACCCCACTTTAATCAAGATACATCTGCGATCGAAGGGATCAGTATTTTACCGATTGAGTCATCTAGCTATAGTGAAGCGCTGAAAAATTATCGTGAATCTGGCTATGATACTAACAGTTTAAATCACTTACATTTCTTCAAAAACTGTTCTTCAGTTGTTTCGATTATTTCTTTGCCAAAGGATTATAAACTGTCTTTTACTGCATTGAATCGTTTGAAATTACATCTTAATAGTTTATTCCCGAATACAACATTGAAGCGTTATGCGCTAGTGATTGGTGCATCTGCCAACTTATCATTAACAACTCTGGTTGCTAAGAGTCCTTGCTTGAGTGATGACTTTTTAACCTTGATGGTTGCCTATGTTAAACGATGCTTTGCCCGTGACGAGTATCGCTTTAGTGATGAAGTGGATAAAGCGATTTTAAACTTTATTACGACTGAAGAGTTTAATGAAGAAGAAGTGGATCGTTACTTTAATACCCATGAGAATCCTGCGAAAATTTTGGATACGAATTGGTACGCGATTAAGCCTATGTACGAGAAAAAATATCGTGAATTAATCGACGATCAAGAGAAGTTTGTCTCTATCAATGATATTCGTCTCGATGTTGAAAACGTGAAAAAATCGATTAAATATTTACGTGAAATATATCGTCATAGGGTGAGTAAAACCAACGTACTGTCTCTTAATTTTTAATGGTTTAAAGAGGCTAGTGCACAAAAAAGGACGCCATCGCGTCCTTTTTTGTGCACGGGTTTTAACTTTATAAGGCTTAATCAAATAATGGTCTGCTGGATAAGCCGTTTTGGTCAATGCTGCCAATATGATTTGGACAGACATGTTGCCAGCCTTTCGTGCTGTGCTCAGAAGGTTCGGAGGCAAGCACTAGATGGCCATCAAACAGCTTATAATATAGGCTTGCAGGTTGGTCATCATTTGAATAGCGGATGGCTGTCAGTTCTTCACCGTCAGAGATAACCGCAGTTAAACGAAAGGCTTCTGTGATGCCTTTGTCTCGCATAATGGCTTCAATTTGTTTAATGGTGGTTTTAACTGATTTCTCTAAATCGTGTTCCAATCCGTTGGCAATCAATAATAAGAAGATCAATTCAGAATCAGTGGCGCCTTTGCGATGGCTGTATAGGTGCTCTGGTATCAAACGGTCTAAATGCCAGCGTATAGCTTCATAATCCCCAATTTGACCATTATGCATAAAAAGCCAGTTCTTATAGGCAAAAGGGTGGCAGTTGGAGCGGTTTGTGGCGGTTCCTGTGGACGCTCTTACATGGGCAAAAAAGAGTTTGCTCTTTATGTGAGCGCTCAAGCTTTTAAGGTTGCAGTCACTCCAAGCTGGCATGATCTCGTGATATAGGCCGGGTTCGCTGCGCTCATCATACCAACCAAGACCAAAGCCATCTGCATTCACGGTGACTTGAGATTTACGAGCACTTAAGCTTTGATCTATGAGGGAGTGTTCAGAGTCAAATAGCAAGGATTCTAGATATATTTCCTGCCCTTTATAGGCAACCCATCGGCACATTAAGATATCTCCGTTCTATGAGGTGTGAGAGGAAATGGCTCTTTGGGCAAGAGCCATATTGGATTTAGCTGGAGCAGATATTAAATCTTGAAGTATTCGATCTTATCACATAGTTGCTTAGCAAGTTTTGCCACTTTAGCCGCATCATCATTAATAGTGTGAATTGACTCAGTTGATTTCAACGCAATGTCAGCAATATTACTCACGTTTTGATTGACTTCAGAGGTTACGTTTGCCTGTTCTTCAGCGGTCGCTGAAATTCGATCATTCATATCACGAATTTTAGACACTGAGCCGTTGATACTCTGCAATGATGCTTCTTCTTCTTTTACTATTTCAACCACATCGGTCGAAATAGAGTGGCTAGACTTCATCGCTTGTACCGCCAAATTGGTACCGGATTGTAGCTTGCTAATCATCTGCTCAATTTGCTGTGTTGCATCTTGCGTATTTTGCGCCAAGGTTCTCACTTCGTCAGCAACAACCGCAAAACCTCGTCCTTGTTCACCGGCTCTCGCTGCTTCAATTGCAGCATTAAGGGCGAGTAGGTTGGTTTGTTCTGCTATGCCTAAAATGACATTCAAAATTTGAGTGATATTATTTGTGTCTTCTTCTAACTTATTAATCGTTTGCGCAGCGCCATTAATTTCAGTCGCTAAGTTTTCAATTGAGTTAATGGTGCCCAATACGATTTTATGGCCTTCATCCGCTGCCACTGCAGCGTCCTGAGCTGCTGCACTGGCATCCGATGTGGATTCCGACACATGCATAGCGGTTGATTGAATCTCATTGATTGCTTGAGAGATAAGGCCTGTTTCAGATTGTTGCTCTTCAACCATTTTTGACGAGTTACGTGTTTCTTCGTTTAGGTTGTCAGCGGCTTCTGTTAGCAAATGGCTTGAAACAGATACATCATTTAATATACTGCTTAGTTGCGTTACTAGGGTGTCCATGGCAACTTCAAGTTGACCAATTTCATCACGTTTGGCTTCTGAACGTTTGCTTGAACTGGCTTGTGTTAAATTGCCGGCTGCAATTTCTTTAGCACGATTTACTGCCCCTTGAAGGGCGTTTGAAATATTGCCTACCATTAATAGACTAATGATGATGCCAATACTAATAGCAACAAGTGCCACGATAGAGGATGTGATTACGTTCTGTTCAAGGTTTTGATTTTGACTTGTATTTACCTTGGCCACATAGGCATCTATCTTAGCAATGATTTCTTCCATATCAGCATTAATGTCATCAAGGCTGACTTTTGCGGCTTTACGTGCCTTATTGGCTTGCATGGTTTTAAGTTTTGTCCACCAGCCATAGGTCGTACTACTGGCGTCTAAAAAGGCTACTTGATCTTCCTTTAATGATTCAATAAGGATAAAAAGTTCATCGAGCTCTACATTCTTGGGCATTACATTTAATGTGTCTGTCACATCTACCAAGCTTTGTTCAAGTTCACTGGTAAAGCCTTTAAATGCCTCTTCAGACTCAGTGATTTGTTCAACCCCATAACCACTTAAAGATTTTGCGATAGAGACCTGAAAGTAACCGCGCTCAAATTCAACTGATTGCTTTAGTAATAATTGTCGGCTCTTTTCGAGATTTTTTATAAGCGCAAGGCTATGGGTGGATAGGGTGTTGAGTTCTTGTGCGACTTTTTTGCTTGAGTAGGCTGAATTGATGCTTAGGGCAATAATAAGCACTGAGAAGAGTGCGACGAGAGACAAGGTTTTCGTTTTTACTGATAAATCGAGCATAGTAGTGAGTACCCAAACATTTAATTATTCATCCATGCTTTTTAGTGGAATTCTAGCCCAGAGCATCCTGCTGTACGGTACTATAATTACAATCAATTACACTGGTTAATTTGAAGTTTACAGTTAATTAGCAAAAAGAAAAGGCAATTTATGGTTAAAAGTGCATAAATATTTCACTTAATGATAATTAATTCTTATTCATTAATTTAAGTTTAGTTCAGATTCAAAGTGAGTCTAACCTCAGTAAATACCTGACCTAAAAGTCAGTTTAGTATCTCGCTTTATGAATTAACATCAATAAACACTAGCAAGATACTTGCCGCACTTGGTAATGATAAGGTGGTGATTGCTAGTAGGGGAAAAAGCTAGGTGGAAAATAGGGAGGTAAATGAAGTGTTAAAACTGAATAATGTAAACAGCTTTAACACTTAATAACGAAGTGAGAAGTCTTTAGCTAGATGAAAGCCTCTAGCTCATGGGTTTAGAATTGATGATGACCTTGTCTTGATTCACTTCGAAGAAAAAGCAATTGCGTCGATTGGTATGACAAGCAGGCCCTTTTTGATCGACCTTTAATAGTATGCAGTCGCCATCACAATCAAAAGACATAGAAACAAGTGATTGCCTATGACCTGAGCTTTCTCCCTTGCGCCAATAAGTTTGGCGTGAACGAGACCAATAACAAACTTGACCCGTTTCTAAGGTTTCCAGGATAGATTTCTCATTCATATAAGCCAGCATGAGTACTTCGCCAGTATCATGTTGTTGTGCAATGGCAGCTATTAAGCCGGCATCATCTTTTTTCAAATGACTTAATATTTCTTTTAGCCCTAACTCAGTACCTTGAGGAAGGGTTTCAAACGTCTTCAAACTCATAAACTTACAACCTTATTTGAAATGGCGCCTTTACCTATGCCTTCATAGGCATGGACTTCAATATTACGACCTGGATTCTCGTTGGCTAATGTATCTGTGATATGGCTCGACAAGGATTCAACCGTTGTATCCGTATGTATCATGTAGGTTTGTTTGCTGCTAATAATTAACTCAAAATGGCCCTGTTGGCTTTCATAAGCAAAGTGATGAAAGTGATGTCCTTTTTCACTAATAATGCCGATCAAGTCTTCTTCAGTGCCAATATAAATATCATGCCAGCGTTTGGCCCAATCTTGCTCAAGCTCAAGGGATTTTACCCCGTCTTTAAAGATATCTATGGTTGATCTATGTCCATGAGCAATGCGCTGGCAGTTACCATCATGTTTTTTAAGGCCATGACTGTACTGATATTGTGCACCTTGTATAGCTTCAGGTGTAAAAGTGATGCTTACTTGGGCAAGGTCAGCAGGCAAGATGGCCATGATTTGATCTTCGCACCAAGAGGCAACCGCTTCTGGTGTGACTTCTTCAAGGGGCAGAATACAAAAAGCTTGCTTTGGCGCAGCGCAATAAAAATGATTTTCACCCCCTTTATCAAACTCAAACACGTGCTTAGCATCGTCCTTAGTATCCATACTTACTGATGCATTTTGGTGAGGAATGGCCAAGCAATGGTCTATATTCTCGTCTAGCCATTTTTTAATCAGCTTTTTAACAATGCTAAAATCACACACCATACTCTCGTCATTGAGATTACCTTCAAGCACCACATCCGTATGCCAGCTTTCACCTAATAGGCCACGGCCAGTATCAAATAGAGAAAAGTCTACGTGGGTTAGGTTTTTAACGAAAAGCTTCAAAGGTAACTCCTAATAGGAAGTTGGCTAGGCCGAACATATAAATGAGATGAATTTAAAGGCGCTATTTTACGCAATATAAGCCGCTATATCTAATACTTACTGTAGGTACGGTTAGAAAATATCCGTATATTTTTATATCCAATCTAATGTGTGTCTATAAAGCGCTTAAAATCCTGTCAGCTGCTCATGCTAGATAGGGTTTGGTTATCGTCATTGCTAATAGTCTGCTGAACAAAAAGGGCAACTTATTGTTTTAAAAGGAAAGTGATTAAAATATAAACAAGCTTTAAGTATTTGAAAAATAGTATAAAAGACAGTTGCCAAATTGAATTAGCTAGGTATAATTCGCTCCAAGGTTTAGCAGAGACCTCCTCAATGGTACTTCTGCTGGTCCTCTCGCAACATGAAGTCGTTAATCTGGTCAGGTCCGGAAGGAAGCAGCCACAGCGATGGAGTTGTGTGCCGAGATGCGGCTGGTGGAAGTGCCTCCAATATCTATACGTCATGCCTTTCTTGTTATTACCAACTATTTAAACTCATATATGCTATAAAACAGTATGTTTATGTACTGCTAACATCTAATTGTTAGTTTATGGCGTGCAAAATAGCCGTTGACCTAGTTGATTCCATTATCAAAATGATAGTCCTTATATTCTCTGGGGAGATCTGACGCATTTTATTGTTAAATTGTCTGAGTTCGGCCTATTCAATTCTTATAACAATGTCTTGGTTTATAACAAATTACAGCCCTTATTTTTCTAGGATCCTTATGAAAAAAACCTTTGTACTATCTCACACCAAAATTGCTTATCCACGTTTGATCGAAGCCGCCAAAGGGGATGTTAAAAAATACTTAAAACGCGAGCGTAATAAAACATTGCCTGATTGGGCTGATTATTGGGGTTTTGATTGCCGATTTGGTCAAACTGAAGAAACTGCTGAAGTCATACGTACTGCTAAAATTAATGAAAGTATTAGTTATGCAGAAAGCCAAGCTTGGACTTCTTTTTATTTAGAAATTTTAGCCGTACCTGCCGAGTGAGTGGTGCATACTCAAGAAGACGGTGAGCTGGATGATAGTGAATCATTTGCTGAAGAAGAGTAAATATAGTCACTAAGTTGCGATTTCTTTTTAAAGGCCTTGTTGTTAAAACGACAAGGCTTTTTTTATGGAAGTCATGCCAAATTGTATAGAGAGCTAATAACTATTTTTTCATGAGTAAAAAGCATAAAGGTATTAGGTGCATGAGGTTTAAGGCCCTGAGGTTTCAATAGGCCTAAATTCGGGGGTAATAAACTTGTTTTTTTGTAAGGCTAGCCTGTGCTATTGCTTAGGTCAGTTACACTAACTGTCATCTATGTTACTTACGAAACATTTACTATTAATATGCATTGCCTATACTGAATTAAGTTCATTTTAGCGTCTTTTTATCTATCTATGACTTATTCATTAAGAGAATGAATTATTGATGAGACTACTTATAAATCAAATCTCACATGCTATACAACTTTGTGCAATTTGCGTTAAAAACCTTGTGTTGGTTACTTTTATTTCTTTATTTTCTTTAGGGGCCTCTTCTTCTGAGTCAGAAACCATTGTCTTTGGTTCAAATGAAAAGCTGGTGGAACAATATGTTGCTCAATATGTTATTGAAAATATATATGATTCCATCGGTCTTAAGTTGCAAGTTGTGCCGCTTCCTCCTTCTAGGGCTAAGAAGGCAAACTTGAAAAGAAGGATTGATGGAGAAATAGCTAGAATCACACCTTACGGAAATGATAAGCCGAGTCTTATTAGAATTGAGCCTAGCTATTACTATCTAGAAACCGCTGCGTATTGTTTGAAAGACTCAACGTTTGAGATAACAAAGGCTGAAGACCTCAAAGGTTTGAGTGTGGCCAGCATTCGTGGTGTTGCTCACTCAGATGCTGCTACAGCAAACTTAAAAAAGGTGTATAAGTTAGATTCGGCCATGCAGTTATTTCAATTTTTAAAATTTAAACGGGCTGATGTGGTAATTGATACTGAAATCAACGGCAGAAGACTTTTACAAAAAGATCAATATCGTTCATTTATAAAAAGATGTGGTGTGTTTAAACGGTTTGAACTCTTTAATTATATCAATGAAAATAGAGCGGAAATACGCCACAAAGTATCAAATGAAATTAGAGCGCTTCAAGCCTCAGGTAAATTAAACGAGCTGATTAAAGAGGCTGAAAAGAAGGCTTTGTTACTTGGACCAGAACATTTTTAAGTTAATCATTTTAGTACTATTCAGCTATTTTTTTATTTCAAGGCCCCGCTATTATGCGGGGCTTTTTCTTTCTTGGGCTTTCTAGTTTCATGAATGTTGAACCGGATGGAATATTTCAATTTATTTCATAAAACGTTATAAATGTAATCAATTCTTTAACTTATATTAATAATTGGCACTCAAAATGAACAATGAACACCTTAAGCTCTTTATCCGTGTCGCTGCGACAAACAATATCAGTTTGGCGGGTAGCGAGCTTGGTTTATCGCCGCCTGTCGCAAGTATGCATATTAATAAGCTAGAAGAGTCTTTGGGGGTCAAGTTAATTCACCGTACGACACGCAAGGTGTCATTGACGGAGGAGGGGCGTGAGTTTTTACCCCATGCAGAAGATGTAATTAATGCGGTAAATAGCGCCAAAGCCTCTGTTGGTGCAGGTAGTTTTACGCCACAGGGCACTATTCGAGTCACAGTTGCTTCGTCATTTGGTCGGATGCATGTGGTGCCTGCTTTAAAAGCCTTTTTAGCGTTAAATCCACAACTTAAGGTTGACCTTAGGCAAAGCGATAGCATAGTGGACATGGTTGAAGGGGGCTTCGATGTCGCTATCAGAAACGCATCCTTAAATGATTCGAGTCTTGTTGCTAGAAAGCTGGCAGCCGATCGACGCATTATATGTGCATCACCTGAATATATTCATGAATATGGCGAGCCTAAAACGCCAGAAGCATTGCTAGCGCATAATTGCATTAATTTAATTGGGATTGATTATTGGGACTTTAAAACACCACAAGGCAATGTGAGGATCAAACCAAAAGGTTCAATGAGAAGTGATAATGGGGAATCCACAAGAGACACCTGTATCGATGGAATGGGAATCACAATCTCATCTGTATGGTGTGCTTATCAAGCACTAGAGGAAGGTAAGCTAGTGCAAGTGTTAAAGGATTATCCACTGGCGTCGGATACCGCAATCTGGGCCGTCTATCCAAGCTCTAGGCTATTGGCTCCTAAAGTAAGGGCCTTTATTGATTTTTTTGTCGATTATTATGGTGATCTTCCTTATTGGGAAAGGTAAGCCTTGATGTGTTCAGTTGTTAATCTTTCGGTTGATAATATAAATCAGGTTTTATTATCAATATAAAGTGAATACTGTCTCGTCATTTGTGTTATTTATCAACAATACTCAATGTAATGAATTTATCTCCTATAAGAGCTAGCTAAGTTAGCTCACTTTGTATTTGGAGAGAATGAGATGAGTAAAACCGCTACTTTTAACTTAAATGAGACATCTAGCCGGCTAGTGGAAGCACGAGAATTAGCTAGGCCATCACGCCAAGAAATGCTCAGTCGATCACCCTTGGTTGAACGTTTTTGGAATCAAAATCGAAACCTGCTCAGTGAAGCATGGAAAGAGTGGGAGCGATTAAATAAAGATAAACTGCCCGTGCTTGATGATTCAGTCATTGATGAAAAATTACGTAATGCGGTTAACCAAGCTTGGGCAGACCCGACGACTGAATCAAATGTCAGCGACTTATGGGAAGAAGTGGCACCAGGAGTTTATCTGGCTCAGTTTTTTGATAAGAAAAATGTTGCTATCTTAAGAGGGTTTTTAGAAGAGATTGCAAATGCAGATATCCCATTAAGGCCACCCTATGGCATCTCGCTTAACCGCTATGGCGCTATGCTTGACCCACGTTCAGATGGCTATTTAGCGGCACCAGAATTTCAAGCCTTTTATGATCAGTTACTTGATAAATACATGAGACCTGTCGCACGTTTATTGTTTCCAGAAGTGATGGGGTATGACAGTCAAACTTTTGGTTTTTCAATAAAGTGGCAAGCAGGTATGGACACATCGCTTCGGTTACACACTGATGCGTCAGCTGTGACGATGAATATTAATATGAACTTAGAAGGTGAAGCCTTTACAGGTTCTGAGGTGGATTTTCATGACCCAAGTACAGGTAAATTGAATCGTCTATCGTTTGAGCCAGGAACCGCCATGATCCACCGTGGCAATGTGGCACATGCCGCATTACCTATTACAAGCGGTGAGCGTTCTAATATGGTGCTTTGGTTGTATGGAAATGGCATGCAGCTCCCACACTTCACTGCAAAGACCCATGTCGTTGACGCTGCTAAACGTTGGACAACACCCACTGAGAAAAAAGATAGCTATGCTCCGTTCTAGTTAGCTCAGTTCAAAGTGTTAATTTAAAAAGCAGCTTTATAACCATAAAGCTGCTTTTTTGTTTTTAAAAATGCTTTCTTTAAAGCAATGAGATCAAAACGCACACTCATTTATCCGTACAATATTGTGTTAACTCGATGTAGAAGGCTAGATTTAAGCTTATTAAAAACTTAAATAGGGTATGGGTTAGAAACTAGTTTCCCCAGATGTTAGATAGATCTTAAAGAGGGTTAGATTCTGAAGAGTCGTTTGACGTTTCATTCGGGGAAATAGTTGATAATGATGTGATTATGTTTAGATAATCACATCACTGAATCGCTATTAATTTAACTAGATTAAAGCTCTGGATTTTTAGCTGTCCATGCTTTATCAAGCGCCGCTAGGTTTTCATTGTTATCCAGTTTCATCACTTCTTCTAACTGAGCGTGGTGCTTTTTATAAAGCGAAATATAGCTATCTTCTTCGCAGCGCTTTTTATAGAGTTCAGGGAGCATCTCAATATCTTTTTTACGAAAGATGTTTTTCAATCTATGTACTTCATAGGGATCAATGCCCAACTGATTCATGGCAGCTTCTCCCATGTTGAGAGCAGTGCCAAAGGTTTCTGAATAAATTTCAGTTACCCCTAAATCCATGAGCTCAAAGGTGGACTCTCTATCTTTAGTATTAAGTATGATTTTAAGGTGAGGGTAGTGTTTCTTTGTTAATTCAACGAGATGTTTAACTAGCATAATATCGTTAAAACTAATGATTAAAACTTCTGCATTTGCTGCACCTGCCGATTCTAATAAATCTAATCTTGTGGCATCACCGTAATAGACTTCAAAACCTAACTTTCTTAGGACTTCAACATTGCTGGCGTTATAATCCAGAATGGTGGGCTTGATACCGGCAGATAAAAGAAAGCGACCAACATCTGTACCTAATTGTCCAAATCCAGCAAGAATTACTTTCTGATCGCTTTTATCGATGACATCTTCTTCAATATCATTTTGTGTATCTAAATCGTCTTTGTTCATTTTGTCGTGTAAAACAAACAAAATTGGCGCTAAGAACATAGAAATAGCAACAGCAGATATAAGGGGTTCAATAATATCTATTGGAAGTACACCGCTGTTTTTGGTGAGTTGAAAGAGAACAAAGGCAAATTCACCACCTTGAGCCAATGCGATTGAAAACAGTAGTCTTTCTTTTGACTAATGTGCCGCGCCGCAATATTTCTCTTAAAAATCCGCAATATTTATTGTTTTAGAAAATTCAGTATGTAGGTTAGTTTGCCCACATACTGGAACCTCTCTTCAAGATTAAGTAAATGCATTCTGAATAGATTTTAATTTGGACCTGCGTCAGGGTCTGAATTAATAGTAAGAAAGGGTGACTTGCTTCTGACCTTACTTTCAATGCGGTGATCATAAACATTAAGATCTAAACCGATATTCCCCTCAAATGAAGATGGGACTTGGCTTAGAGGTTTATTAATATTCTGAAACACTTGGGCAGCGAGCTCTTCTGATAGGATAGGTTTAACAAGTTCAGAAATAGACTTTCGATATTGCTTGGCATCTTTTAAAGATTCTTGAGATTGTACGAAGGGCTGCGGGTAACCCGATTCTCTCCATTTAGCAACTTCTTCATCTTCGCCTTCATTAAGGGAAGATGAATAAACAGTGGATGAAAAAATAGTTGCACCACGACCAAGAACGGCTGTTAATCCTTTTGATGATTTAGAACCACCGTTTTTATTATCAACCAAATCTGTGCCAGCACCCATACCTCTTGGCCCCAGGTTAACGACATAAACAGGGGTTGCACCAAGGCTATTTAAACCACCTTTACCCTTATCACCCAAAATACCGCCAGCACCAAATGTCTTCTTAGCCCACATACCTGCATCCAATGCTTTCTTAGCAGCAATCACTGTACCAATGGCATAAACAGATGCTTCCCCCCATTTTAGCCAACTTTGAATAGATTCTTGATCTACGCCATTAATAGCGTCAGCGATATCTTTTATTGGTTCTGCAAGTTCTTGATATGCAAATTCAGAAAACGAATTATTAAGCGAGGTCATAGCGCTATTGAACGTAGCTGCATTTTTTGCTGCTGCTTCTTGAGTAGCACCTAACTCAGCGCTTCCGTCGATCATCTTTTTAATAAGCTGTTTATTGTCCTCGCTATATAGAGATGCTAGTCCTTGTATCCCTGTCCCATCAAAAACATCACCTAATTTTAAAGGGTCATTTTTGGCCCTATCCAAAACTTCCAGTAACAACTCCACTGGTTGGCGTAGTTCGGTTGTACCTTTTTTAAAAACATCAATCCCTTGTCGATCTAAAAACTCTACTTTCTTCTTATCTGAAAATGTTTGTAGAACTGCTTGAATTGACGTTAACGCCTCATTAGCGTTGCCTTTAGATTTAGCAAATAATTGAGCAAGCGCACCCATTTGTAGAATCGCATCAGCACCTTTTCCTTGATATACGGAAAACAATTGAGAACTAATTTCTGCCAAATTTTTTACGCTCACGCTACCAATAGCAAACTGACCATAAAGCTGGTCCATGACATTCATTACACTCTTTGCATCAGTCACTTCTTTTTCGCGAAATTGAGCAAAAATAGTGCCTGTAGTTTCTGCATCAACACCAAAGGCCTGCATGAACAACCCCATGTTTTGAAGGTTTTCTGTGAGATATTCCATATCACCAGTTCTTCCTAAAAATTCATTTACACCATTTGCAAGTTCAGTTGTATCTATTCTTATATCCTTTTGGTTAGATATTTCTTGAACCGATTGAGTAAGGGCTTTTACTTGATCATCTGATAGTTGGGCATTAGTACCGATACGTGTCATTTGCTCTTCAAAGTTGCCAACACCGCGAACAGTTGCCCCTGTAACAACGGTTGATGCAAGGCCAACATAGCGATTACCTAGCCTATCAATACCTCGACTAGCAGCCTTGGCTGAAGTATTAATCATACTCATTGCTCGTTTATTTTTACGTGCAAACTCGCTCATAGAGCCGCCATAACTTCTAGCTTTTGCTGCGAGGTTACCTGCTAAATTAATAACTATGTCGGTTTCAAGTTTTTGAGCCATGATGTGCTTACCTCTACATATTAAATGGAAAATAAGAATTTAGTTATCTAGCTTTTAAGTAAGGCTCTTCTTATTTCGCCATACTTACAGCTATGCTTGTTCGTTTTTATTGAGTAATAAATGGTGCAATTACAATTTCAACATCTTTGTAGTAAATATTTGAATCGCCGCCAGCAACTAATACTTTTTCAAATAACCCTTTGGTAACTGCACGATTATCGTAGCCAACCATAATAGTTTACAGCCCTTATTGATGGGGTTTGCGTTGCCACTTTTACCAATTTCGGGGTAGAAAAATTTAGTCCTTGGGTATAAGTATCAGACATCAAAACAAATAAAGTTTTCTATAATCTGTGACTCGATTAGCATTTCTGACTCCTCAATAATTTTACTTTTAAGTCATTGGTGTTAGATATTTAGTCATCATTTTTTCTTGATGCTCTTTAAAGCTAGCGCCTGCCAGAGAACCATATAAATCATCAAAAACTAAACCTAAATATCGAGACCTACGAGTTCCAGGAGGAAATGAGCCTGAAATCATTTCAGAAATAACGACATAGTCTCTCATCAACATTTCTTGTTCTGCTGCAAGGGTAGATAGTTGAGATTTAATTCCCTTGTGTACAAATTTCAATAAATCTTGCTCTGCTCTTTTCACCACTTCACTTGCAGCTACTTTGTCATTATTAGCTTTGTTTTTAAGATAATTTTCAATATTAGATATAAGCGTTTCACAGGCTTGATATTGCTCTTTTAAGGCATTACATTCTGCAGTTAACGTTTCAGCGGCAGGTTGAGTTAAAGCCCCTTTCAGCTCTTTTTCTTTATAAGTTACTTGAGTACCTAGTTTTTTTAAGCGAATTGATTGAGTTATCTTTTCATCTTGATAACTTTGGATTTCTTTCTCTTTTTCTTGATATGCAATCTGCGCATTTTGAATAGCGGTTTGTAGTGCACTTAATGACATGATTTACTCCCTTTAGATTTATTTTGATCAATAATTCTGTATACGCTCTGATTACTGATTTTGTAATTTTTAGCTAAGTCAGCCACGCCCACACCTTGTTTAAAGTGCATGATGATTTCTTTATGTAGCAGAAAAGAACGAACACTTCTTTCTTGTGGTACATAAACTTGAGCTCCACCAAACTCGCGAGTAATACCGAGTAAAATATCTACTGCACTAATTGCCTGCTGATTTCGTGACTTTTCATCTAAGACTTCTGTGATAATTTTAAGAAATACCTGCCCTTTAGCGGATAATGATGCAACTAGCTGCTCATCAGGTTTCTTGCTGGATATAATTAGAGTTCGGTTAGCATCGGTCATGAATTATTGCCCTTACTGATTGTTCTGAAATTTTATATTTTCTTGATATTTCAAAGTAATTCCGGCCATTAAACTCTTTTTTCATGAGCTGACGAGCAATTCGTTCACAGACCTTATCCCCTTGGGGGAGATACACGTACATTCCTCCAATATATGAAGTTAACTCTAGTGTTAAGCGAGAAGATAAGGCACTGCTATCAACAACAGACTCTTTTTCAAGTATTGTAGAAATTAAAGTCTGAATCTCCCTGAGCAATTTTGGCCAGCTGTCTCTTACGTCATTGAAATTCAATAACTCAGGGTTTTCTTTTAGCGCTTGAACTGCTATCTGTATTTTATCGTCTCTTTTCATGATCAAAACCTCGCTATCTGCCTCATATATAAAGCGTTGCCCCATACGACACCTCCGCCATGCCAACAGAGAAAGGTGCCGCATGAGCAAACTAGCATTTGAGAGGAAGACAAATGCTACTGTATGAACGGTTACCGTTACCCAACCTTTCCGTTCATGCTTTATAGGTTAACGGGTGTGAATTATTTAAATAATTAACGTCTGTTTATCTATCGCTAAGATATGTTTTTATAAAGGAAAGAATTAGTAAGGTATGAATTATGAAAAGAATTGTGTTTAAAGCAGCTTAAAGTTGTTTTAAGGTGTTTTGCCGTTAAGTGTAAAGATAAGAGGTTAAAGCGGCTTAGAATGGCTCTGGATGGGACTAATCAAAAAATAAAGGCCGCATCTGCGACCTTAGATTTCATTTCTTTTTAACTCCGATTTGTATCAGCTCCTCAGCAAGCCGGATGGCCGCACTTAAATCTTCCGTGTTAATGCTGTCATTCGCAGAAAGATCACCCAGTAAGTCACTGATCATCCGCAATAGAATCAGGCCATTTGAAAGCACTTCTTCTTGGTTGATGAATATGGATGTATCCGACAACGACACCACACCTGAATTCATATTGATAAAATTGCCAGGTACTAACATGATGACGCATCCTCTTTGTTGTTCATTTCAACACCCATACGGATCAAACCTTCTGAAATTCGTAGTGCATTTAAAAACTGATCGTTAACACCCTGAAGCCCTATCAATATCGCTCCGTTCTTATCTCGGCCTTGACCAAGTTCTTGCAATAGCTCAAGTAAGCTCAGCCCATCTGATAGTATTTGTTCTGGCGATTCCAGTAATAACATGGAAGAGTAATCATGCAATTGTAGCCAGGTTAAATCGTTATTTGTTTGCATCTTAAAGCTCCCTAATAATATCAACACTAACCACGTCTTCGCCCAATGAAGCGGCTAGATTCATTGCACGGGTAGTTAGGTTATTAATGACCTGAGGATAAACCATACTGCCAGAGACGGAACGGCGCGTTCTTAAACGCTGGTTCATTTCAAGGATGGCTTCAGGAGTCATAATCTTCGTTATATCAGCACCGTTATGCTCAAATTTGTGAGTCAAATACTTATCCAAATCATGATCCATTGGGGACATGACGACCACCATACAACGACGAATAAACTCACGAAGTTCGTAATGGCGGCGCTCATCTAAGCGATCAGATAACTCAGTTTGACCAATCAATAAAATACCAAGCAGCTTTGAAAAGCCGTCTTCAAGTTCCCAAAAGCGTTTAAGGTATTTCATGACAGGAACGGTTAAATCATGGGCTTCTTCAATGATCAAAACGTGACGCTGTCCGCCTTTAAAAGCCCCCATCAATAAGCGTTCCACTTGGCGAGCTTTTGCTTCCATGCTGCGCTTAGGCGTCTCACTGCTAATATCATCAATAATGGCATCACAAATCCCCGCTGCTGTGGCGCGTGATTTATCAATAATCTTAGGTTGAATGATCGTCACATCACCATCCTTGTGTAAATCATCAAGGAGCATACGACGAAGTACGCTCTTGCCTGCACCAGAGTCTCCAACTACAGCGAGGATCCCTTGATTACGGGCAACGTCTTTCATGGCCGCGAGAACGTAGCGAGCATCTTCATTCAAGTACACATCACGACTGTCGCGGATATCATTGATGAATGGGTTACGGAACAATTTAAAGTGCTTCATTGCTTCTTGTGTTAACATTTGATTCTCCAGTGCCATGTCTTCTGGCTGTTGATTTAGCTGCGGTGCTGGGGCTTGGTCAGCGGGTGCGACCGTTGACCAAGCCATCTCTTCTTCGATACCTATTGTTTTTAAATACCCTTGAACGCTCTCAATAAAACGCCTTGCGGTACGCTTTGGCGGAATATTTGTACTCACGGCCTTATGCACCGTTGGGTAAGATAATCCGATTGCTGTCGCAAGCGTGGTAATGGATACGTTTCTATCGCTTAACATTTGCTTGAGCGTAACCGCCATGGTCGTCCCCCCATTGTCCAATAAAAACATTCATTTCAGATTCAGTGGCCCCATCAGGAAAGCGAAGTTTCAAGACGTTACGCATCACTTCAAACTCACTTTTACTTGGGTTTAAATGCGCTTTAACACGGGTTAAAAGTTTAATAAGCGACATAGGTTTTTCCGTGATCATAGGCCCCTTAATGCTCATTTCTGTGCCTTTACGTTTCATGAACAGTGGCGCGGTTTGTTGGTTAATATCTGCCAATGGATCCACGTTATGATCATAAGCAACAGCTTTACCTTTGCTGCGAGCCTTTTTGATTTCTCTACCGCTATCCGTTCCCCATGCCGCCGCATCAAGCGCCTTACGATTGCGATCACTATGGGTCTCACGCATGGCCGAAAACTGTTCACCAATAACTGGCGAACTAAGAGGAAAACCAACCAAATCTTTTTCTATCGCCTTGGCCTCATGAGTATGCTCAAGACCGTCAATATCAACGCTTAATACTCGAATATCTGGAGCCGAATACGGATTTACATATACTTTGACTTCTTCGCCAGCCACAATGTGCGGGATGTGCTCAAGGCTGTATTCCTGCGCACCGTAGCCTTTAGGAGCAAAGCTAATGCTCAAGTTGTTCGCTTTAACAATGCGGGTTTCAGGCTTCGTCTGTTGGATTAAGCTTTTCACCAATGCCACATCAGGAATGAGCCTTAACTGCTCCTGTCTGATGGTTTGCCAAAGTCCAAAACGCGTACTTTTATGGCGGCTGTGCTTGATCCTAGATTGAAAGCCGATAGACCACTTAATCACCGCGGCATTCAACTCTTCAACACTGTTCACAGTCATAAATGACAAACGGCTCTCAAACTGTCTTTCCACTAAGTTATGAGTGGTCTCCACTTGTCCCTTAGCCCATGGCTTACCGGGTGTATGGGCAATATGCTTTACTTGAAGCGTGTCCAGTAAGTGCCTTGTTTGGTGTGCGATGTTGGCCGAGCCTGCGTCCCAAATCATAATCTTGGGCACACCGAATAACAGCTCACCTGTATCGCGCTCGCAAAAGGCTTCAAACAAAAATTGTGTAATCGTTTCCGTGTTTTCACCTGGAGCCATGTAGTAGCGAACAAAAAACGCCCCCGTGTAGTGATCGGTAATCAAATACCTTAAAACACGATTATTCTTAATTTTCTCTAGGTTATCGGGCTTGTTCTTGTAGAACTCGCTCTCAGGCATAGCCCGTAAACCTTTGTCATTTTTGAGGTAATACAATACACAAATAGACACATCAAACTGGTGCACATGGTTAGGATGCAATGAGCGCATCGTTCGCGTTGTTTCTGCACTGTTCATGTGATCTGGGTGTAATTTGTAACGTTCAAATGCACGTAACACGGTACTTGGAGACACATAGCTATTCAGCAAACCGTTTGCCTGAGCTAAATCTATAGCCGTTTTAATCGTCATCAACCGCTTACCGTTATCGCGTTCACTTGAACGAATAAGCCCAGCGATAGCCTCCGCTTCTTCACGTGTAATTAGGCTTTCACCCTTATCAGTACGTGCCTTACGGTTACTATCGCGTCCTAGCGCCTTCATACGGCGATATAGTTTGTCTTTAGACCAACAAAGATGGTCACAGGCTCTTTGTAAAACAGCACTACGATCACCACGTCCAGCGGCATCTAGCTCATTGATAATGCTCTTTATGTATTGAGCTTGCTCTAGTTCCAATGGATTCATAAAGCCTCACGCCAAGTTCATTAATTCGGCATTGTCTTTAAAAGACTCAAGCTGTCTTAGTGCAGGCTCTGCCATGCCAAGGTCTAGCGCCATATCAAGAAGGCGGCTCAAAGCATGGTAAACGGCATCACCACAAGCTTCATTTAAATCGGTTGGGCAACTAGACGTTTCTTGAGTGGTTTGAATAGCATCACCTAGCCGCGCAATTCCTTTATCTATATCAATTTCAGAAACAGACAGCTCTGAACGTAAACGAGCATGAAGTTCTTCTTCTTTTTTACGACGTTCCACAGGAGTAAGCTTTGCTTCTAGTTGCTTGGTTAGCGAGTTAATTTTCTTATCTTTATCAGAAAGAAGACGCTCGCTTGATTGGCAATCTTGCTCAAGTTTGGCAATATTTTGTTGCATGTCTGCTTTTTCGATTCGATGCTTGTGAGCCATTTCCTCAATGAGGTCTAACGCTTCTTCTCGGTCTGATACCTTGATTTCACCCTCATCGACGATTACTTTAAGCTCTTCTTCTGGTAATTTACGAAGTTTTTTTAGATCTCGTGTCGTCATACCAAGTGATTGCATTGAGGCAAGCGCGCTTTCGCCAAACATTTCAAGGTTTCTTAAACGGTCATCAACAGATGATTTGGAGGTATGACATAAATTGCAAAACTCATCCCAAGTTCCCAGTAATGTAATTTGCTTTTCGCCAGCGCTGTCTGTAACTGTGATTACTTTCCCCTTCAAAGCACGGTAACTCTTGCCTTCTTTTACCTGCTTCAAAACTGATAAAGAGACAGCGTCGGCGAATTTTGCCATTGTCTGTGACATTTGAAGGCGACCTAAGATAAGCCCCACGTCTATATTGGCGTTGTCTCCTTGACTACTTGCATCATTCAAGGCTTCAACAGCATTCATCTCTTCAGCCTGTTCTAGAGCATTCTCTGCTTTCGCTAACTCATGAGTGATATTTGTCATCTTATAGCTCCTTACCCGTTATGCTTTGATACGCCGTCTTGGTGGCCTCTATGTGCTCAAGAACAGCTGTGCGATAGTCATGTGCTGACTTTAGAAATTTGGCGGCAACTTTCCATTTTTGAGCTTTCGTGCCCTTGATCTTGTAGGATTCAACCCAGCCAGCCGCTTCTAATGTGTACAACGCACGGTTCACACCTGTTTTTGAGCCAGATGTGCGAGGAATCAGCTCTATAAGGCTATAGCCCTCAAGCGGTTCTTCTAATAAAACGTCAAAAGTTTTGAGAATACTGAGTGTTGAAGTGTTAATTGAGTCAGTCATTAGCTAAGTCCTCCATCGTCAAGCCAGCAGAATCGAGTATTCTCTGCTTAAGCTCAGAGGATTTGGGGCCAGCCCAAATGCCTTTTAACGCCTGAGCTGCATTTTGCCGTGCAACATCATTATCCAAACACCAGCGAGCTAAAGAGCTTCCTTGTAATATAAAACCAGCTTTTACTTTGTTATAAAGCTCATTTTTTGGAGGAATGTTTTTGACCGATTGACTTTCCACATCATCATGAAACGATTGGTTTCGTTGTTGAATAAGCCAAGACCACGAACGATTAAAACTAGTTTTTGAGGGGGCTCGCTCCTTGCCAAACTTATTAATAGAAATTTCCAGCACTTCACGCTGAGTCATTGTCTCAAGTGGTAAAGTAATAATATAAGCCAACATCTCAGGGTCATGTTTCAACTTAGATAAACGGCGTTTAGTAGAGCCATTTGGACTGAAGCCTTCAATCAGATCATTACCAACCTTATCAAAGATGATTTTTTGATCAGGTTTACTGTAAGCCGCTAAAATAGCCTCAATAAGGCTAACCGCCAGTCCATCTTCCAAATAAAGCTTCGCCATTTTATTCTCCTATCTCAGGTGTAGTAGCAGTTAAATTTTCCTGATTTATGTCGTTTGCAGGGCCTTTAAGTGCCTTTAATTCCTCTAGTGTCATGCCGGAAGCTGAAATGATTCTTAACCTTAAATCTAAGGCTTTTGGGCCATTCCAAGATCCGAGCAGGGCAGATCTTACATTCTGAGTTGACACAGAGTTCTTCTTGCACCATTCAGTTAATGTTGTTCCTTGGGCAACGAATTCCCCCTTGATCCGGTTGAACTGTTGAATTGATACAATTGCTGTATTTATATCCACTATCTTTACCTCTATTATTGGATTAGGCTATTGAGATGATTTATTTATTAATAATAGGCGGATAACCTACAATGTCAACAAAAAAAGCGGCGTTTAAGTCTAGTTTTGGCGTAAAGTTAAAAGAGATAAGAAAACTAGGAGGCTGGAATCAAGAAGTTTTAGCAGCTCAACTGGGGATATCTCGAGATACTTTGAGTCGCTATGAAAGAGGAGAATTATCTCCCTCTTTAGAAGTTTTTGGGAAAATGATGTCTATCTTCTCAGCGCTAGAGATCACAGCAGAAGATATGCTTGCAGGTGAGGAAGCTTATAATTCACTTCCCACTCTAAGCCTTAAATCAGTAGGCTGGGCAAAAGGTTTTTCATTTTCTAAAGGTGGTGCTTTCATTGTAGGAGCGGGTCAAGGAGACCTGTTAAGAATAATTGAAGAATTCACATCAATACTTCCAGAAGGGCATATTTTTTCTGAATCTTTAGAGCAGTTAATTCAATATTTAGATGAACTGGAAACTCCAATTATCGAAGAAATGGAGTTAGTGGTTCCTATAGCCCAACATTCTGCAAAACTAACGCCGTTATTGCCCGAGGCAAAGACTGCTGAGCAAGCGATGTTTGATAAATATCTAGCTGAAAAAGAAAAATCTGAAAGCCTTCAGAAGCAGTTGGACAAGCTATCAACTGGAAAAAAGAAAATCACACAAACAATAGCTGGTACAAACCATACAATAGCCGGAAACGACATAAAAATTGAAAGGTGAGCTCTGATATATGGAAGAAAAAGATGTGAATCAGTCTGTGAGTGGTGAGAGACATCAAATAGCTGGGCGCGATATTAACAATCATGCTTCTCCAGAGCCTGAGTTTGATGAAGGTAACCCCCACAAGGTTTCATGCCCCCAATGCGGTAGGATAACAGGCCGATTTTCTGCCTTTTGCCGTAACTGTGATTTTGAAGTTAAAAACTATTTTGATACCTTGCATATAGAAGAGAGAAAAGCCGCTATAAACAAAGAAAGGCTTTTTATGAGGAAGGCAGGCGGGACTTTCATTGGGGTAGGCGTATTAACAATCTTCGTTTGCAATTACTTTGGGGTTCAGAGCTTCGACCCTTATCTCTATGCTTTCGGAGGGATTGGAATCGGATTATTCATACTGAACTTTATAAGGCCAATTTAGATGTACTGACTCATATTAGATTTAGCCATTAATCTGAAAGCGTGGCTAAAAATTAGGCCAATTTCAAGTTTCAATTTTGTATCAATGGATAGGTTACCATGAAATTAGAATCCTCAGATAACGAGCTGTATGAGCAACTTGTCGAGCTTCGAACCAAAAAGGAAGAGCTTCAAAGTCTCTTAGATCAAGGGAGGCATGAGTGTTGTGATCATTTAGTTCTTCGTACAAGGGAATTTGGCGGTGGTAAACACTTTGTTAACCAATGCCAGCAATGTGGTGAACAGAGGGGTACTTCTTTAAGCCGTAAAGAAGCGCTTAAACTTAATGCCGGTGTTGAGCCTCCATTATATGACGACTCAATTACTATTGAGCGTGAAGAACATCGAAGTTATTTATCAAAGAGCTGGAACAATGCACATGCAGAAGAAAGGCGAATTACAGCTCTCATCCATGGCTGGTCTTTTGAAAATGTTCAGTATAGTTTTACACAAGAACAGAAACAATTAAAAGAAGCTAACGATCGTCTTAGTGAGTTACTGACAGAGTTTGAAAAGGAGTTTGGTGAGGGAAAAGTGATTGACTGCCTTATTAAGCAAACAGTAAGCCGCAAAAAACGCAAATATATTGAACGTCAAAATACAACAAAACGTTTCAGTGATGAAAAAGAATTGAAGTCTTGGTTCATTGGCAAATTTAATCGTGACTTCTATATATATGAAGAAGTTTCGGGTATACATTTAGCAGAAGGGGTCAATGTACGAATTGATTTTGTTTTATACCCAAGGCCACACCTTATTGAAGAAGGCTTTATTGACGAACCTTTCGGCATAGAGGTCAAATATTTTAAGCAAGAGTCTGGATTTACTCACAAAACTAGTCGCGGTATCTGGCAAGCAATAAGCTACAACGATTGCCTGTTCAATCTTAATGGTCATGAGTTCAAAATAAAGTTCTGTCTTTTGTTTTCAAATTTGTCTTTTTCGGCTGAAACAGCGCTGATTAAAAACCTCGGTTATGAGGGAGAGAACGATCAAATGGAATGGAGTGGGATGCTTCATGTCGCAAACCACGCAAGAGTTGGTGTCTTGTCTGTTTCCGGAGACAAAGAGTTAATGAAAGGCTGGGTAATGCGGTTCGCTGGCGGGACTTATTTTTCTTCCTCTTCATATAACAATGAGGTTTCATATCGTCGCTCCAACTCCAATACCATAAATAAAATACGAATTGGAAACTTTTAACTCTGATCAGGTTAGGCTTCGTGCTAGCTAATAAGACATTCACATAGCTCATAGTAAGTAGGCATTTGTCATCAAATGTCTACTTGATAAATAATCGGAACACTCGTTCCTAAACTATGTCCGCCTATGCCCTCATATGCACTGATAATCCCTAATCAAATGCCCTTTATCTTGATTCCTTCCTAGTTATATTGTGGTTCTGAATAGACTAATGCGAAAGACTCTGCCGATTAGCACTAATACAAGCCATTTAATGGCGATTAAACCGACTGTCATACCCAGAATTAAGACAATATTGTTGCTGATTAGTGTGAAGTTTAGACTGGCTCCAATTGATATGAAAAATATGCCTAAGAGCAAGCCTTTAAAAGGTTCAATATCACTTTCTAATTCATGACGGAATTCACTGTCGGCAAGTACAACGCCTGCTAAAAAAGCCCCTAAAGCCGGTGAAAGGCCAACCGCCATCATTAATAAAGACGTACCTATGACAAGCGATAAGGCCGCTGCCACAAAGATTTCTCTCACCCCAGTTTTCGCGATGACGCGAAACATAGGATGACTCGCATATTTACCTAAGGCGAGTACCAACAAAATCGCTGCAAATGTAATAATGACTTGTAAATAATTAGGTAGAATACTGATATCGATTAGTACGGATGCGTGATGATCACTGCCTAAAACAGGCAGTGTGGCTAGTAAAGGGATAATGGCTAGCATGGGAATGACAGCTAAGTCTTGAAAGAGTAAAACAGCAAAGACAGACTGACCTGCCTCTGTTTTCATCTTGCCCTTTTCTTGCAAGGTTTGTAAAACAATGGCAGTTGAAGACAGCGCTAAGATAAGGCCAATAGCCACAGCTTGTTGCCAAGGTAAGAAAATCGCCCCAATGGCGGTGATAATGGCACTTGTTATGAGTACTTGGGAGCCACCAAAGCCTAAAATGGGTGTTTTTAATTGCCATAATAATGAGGGTTTTAACTCTAAACCCACAAGAAATAGCATCATGACAACACCAAACTCGGTAAAGTGCATGATCTCTTCGATGTCATGAATTAAAGATGCACCAAATGGGCCTATGATAATACCGGCTATCAAATAGCCTAATACCGAGCCAAGCCCCAGTTTTTTAGCGATAGGTACTGAGATGGCGGCAGCGGTTAAAAAGATGAAAAATTGCAGGAGAAAGGCTTCCATCTTAATGCTCCTTAATTAGCTGGTTGAGGTGTGTATTTAGCTGCTCTAATTGTTTGGCTTCTTCTATATCGATTAGTGAGTCTCTAAGTGCCGTTATTATGCGTTTATAATCTTGTGCGAACTCGAGTGTTTTCTCTGTACTAAGTCCTCTATGAACACCCGTTACAGCAAAGGGTGGCAACCAGATAAGTCCGCATAATTTAGCTGTTGCTTGTAATGGTGCACTCAATTCTTTCAGGGTAAATTGGTTGTATCCATCTGTTTGGTATGATGACGCATCACCACCTGTTGAGAGTGCTTGAAAAATGATTTTACCGCTTAAGGCCTTACCATTAGAG
This sequence comes from Marinomonas sp. MED121, assembly GCF_000153025.1. Classification (GTDB taxonomy): domain Bacteria; phylum Pseudomonadota; class Gammaproteobacteria; order Pseudomonadales; family Marinomonadaceae; genus Marinomonas. The sequence continues at coordinate 319,270 of NZ_CH672432.1, read as the reverse complement.
CCATAAGCCCAGCCGTGCTCTAGTACTAAATCCATCCACTCTTTCACGATAGCTGGGGAGGAGTACCAGTAAAACGGATGTTGGAAAATAATAATATCGTGTGCTTCACATAGTTGTTTTTCATGCTCTATATCAATCATAAAGTCTGGGTAGTTGGCATATAAATCATTTACCGTAACGCCCTCAAGCCCTGTAACCGCTTTACGTAGCGCTTTATTTACTTTTGAGCGAGACTTTGCTGGATGAGAAAAATTTATCAGTACCTTTTTCATCAAATTGTTCGCCTAATTCAGTTACACAACAAGGTCAGTTTCTGTCCATTAAACTGAGTCTGTACTATTAAGGGCTTTAAATTTTCTTCCTAGCGCACTTTTTAGAATAGAAAAAAGAGACATAGAAAAACTGCTCTCTATGCCTCATAGAAACTTAAGAATTTAATGCATAAAGATTGAGCTTCTTACATTTGTTCACTGGATTAAAATCTATATGAAAGCTCAATCTAGAGCGTTAACTAGTTAATTTCTTGAACCTTCATGACAAGCTCATTCCAGTTACGTTGGTTTTCAATATCGTGTTCTAGACCTTGCTCGTCTGCAATGGTGAAGCGCTTAATCGCGGCTGTTTTACTTGTTGCTTGATACAGCCAATAAGCTTCGGCTTTAAGTGCTTCATCAATCGGCTTATCAATGGATTCATAAACCGCTTGTTTACAGGCATTGATTGATTCTGCTGGAAATTGTGAGATACGCTTGGCGAGGCTATCTACGTATGGACCGATTTCATCTGCGTCAAAGGCTTTGTTGATTGTGCCGTAAGCTTCCGCTTCGTTCGCATCAAAGTCACGAGCGCTTAGGATAATTTCAAGGGCTCTGCCTAAACCCGCTTGCCTTGCCATACGAGATGTGCCGCCACCACAAGGTAGAATCCCCATACCGACTTCCATCTGCATAAGTTTATATTTACCGCGGGCAGCAAATCTCATGTCTAGCGCTAAGGCAAGCTCATGACCACCACCACGAGCAAAACCTTCCAGTTTAGCTATGGTTGCTTGTGGCACCTTACTGATTCGTTCACAAATTGCTTGTAGATCTAATAGTTGTGCCTCGTCTCGAGACACGGCTTCTTCAGACATGTCCTTAAGTAGCTCTGTGTCGTAATGACAAACCCAAATCTCTGGGTTAGCCGACTGAAACACGACAACTTTCGTGTTGCGATCTCGCTCTAATCGCATGGCAAGGCTATTAAGATCAGCAAGCATTTCTTGACCTTGTACATTCACTGAACCGAAGTTAAATGTGACTGTCAAAATGCCTTCATTCTGCTCAGTTGTGAAAGTTTGAAAACCTTCATATTTCATAATCAATTCTCCAGATAATCGTATTTGGGCTAATCACACTTATTGATAAAAGGCTTATCAGGTGTGTATTGAAATACTAAATTATTCATATAATTTTTATTATTCTTGATAATGGTTAAACACTTTTAACAAAATATTAATAATTAAGCGTTAACTTGAAGAAAAGTGAAGATATGTTCGTTTTAAGCTAAGGATGATGCCGATACTTGTTCAATCCGCTAAACTAAAATAAAAAGCAATCTAATCGAATAGGGTGTCTCTGCCTTACTCAACTTTATATATGTGTTGAATTACTCTGAGCGGATTGCAATAAACTGAATTAAACGCGTAATACAATGGAAAGATAAATGGCAACTCGCTACCTTCAAAAACTCTGTCTGATTTTAATGATTTGCTTAGCTCAAACGGGGTTTGCTAAGGAGACAGCAGAAGAGCTTTTAATCGTTAGGCCTGATGGCTCTTGGCCTCCCCATGAAATGTTTGTAGAGGGTGAGCTGACAGGTTTTCATATCGAGCTAATACAAAAAGTAGCCGACGCCATCCCCCTTAAAGTGACCTTTGAAAGCCTTCCTTGGAATCGAGCCATTGAAATGATTAAAAAAGGTGACGCCGATGCTATTACCTATATGGGGAAGACGAGTGAGCGTGAAGCATTTGGCTATTTTTATGAAGGAAACGTTCTTTCAAAAGCCACAGTTGGATTTATTATAGAGAAAAAGTATATCGATGATATTCATTTTTCGGGTGAGCTCAGTTCATTAATGCCTTATTCGATTGGCACTGTGCTGGGATTCTCTTATCAAGAAAGGTTTGATGAAATGACATCACTTAATAAAGTGAGTATTGCCGAAAATGAAGAAAATCTTTTAAAGATGCTGTTAGCAGGGCGCATGGATATGGCAATCGGCCATGTTGGTGATATTGGCTATCATGCGAAACGTATTGGTGTTGAAGATGAAGTGGTGTTTTTAAAACCCTATCTTACCGAGGGGCGAGAGCACTATCTTGTATTTGGTAAGGCTAAAAGTCATGGCGCCTTGGCTAAAACTTTTTCGGATGCCATGAAAGCCTTTAAATCAACATCTGAATACTTAGGGTTACAGCAAAAATACGGGCTTGATGATTAATTCATATTTGATGTCTTTTCTGGCTTAAAGCGCATTTAAAAACTTTCTAAGCTAAGTTTTCTCAGTTTTCTCATTTATTTATATCATAACGTTCAATGATGTGTTCCATCCTCCCAGTCTAAGGTTAAAGATACTTTTCAAGGATTGAATTAAGCTGAACTGCCCTGATTATCTGTATTTGAAATTCAATTAAAAAGTCATTTAAAAGGACCTAATATGTTAGTTGTGCACCATTTAAACCAGTCTCGCTCTAAGCGTGTTCTTTGGCTACTTGAAGAGCTAGGTATGCCATATGAACGCATTGATCATGAACGAGATCCTGTCACGCGTTTGGCGCCAGCTAGCTTAAAAGCCATTCACCCTTTGGCAAAAGCACCTATCGTTCAGGATGGTGAAATTACCTTATGTGAATCGAGCACTGTATTTGAATACATTCTTGATCAAGATAGTGAAGGGCGATTAAGGCCTAACAAAGACACTAAGGCATATTATCAGTATTTAGAGTGGTCTCATTTTGCTGAAGGCTCATTAGCCTTACCTGTTATGTGCAAGTTATTTATGGGGCTAGAGGAAAGAGCAGGTAATCAAGCTATGGATGGTTATATTGCCAAAGAGATTGCGTTAGATTTTGGTTATATTGAGTCAGTATTGGCTGAACGAGATTATTTCGCGGGCCATGAATTCACCGGCGCAGATATCATGATGACGATTATGTTAGAAATTTCAGCGAGCTTAGGTTTGCTTGATGGTTTTACTCATACAAAATCTTACCTTGATAAGGTTCAAACACGTCCGGCTTATATAAAAGCGGCGGCCCTTGGCTAGCTCTGAACGAGTAAAGAGTGTATCTAGTGCTTTGAAAAAAGCCCCATCAAGTTAGCTTTGATGGGGCTTTTTTATTTGAGGCGCTATTTTGAGGCACTATTTTGTTGAGGCGCTAAGTCTATGAAGACTCAGCACTCATCTTATTTTTTCTTTAATTCGTGAAGTTCTTCACTAAACCAAATTTTGCGTTTAAAGCGAGGGTTCTTAGAAGACATATCAATCTTGTAAGGGTTTTGCTCGTGGCTTTGTGGTAAATCAAGAATGTTACATAGTTCTTGCGCTAACCATTTTTCTACTTTAAGTACGACCATCTTCTTACGTAGACGTCCTTGAACATCACGGTTAAGAATAGTAGGTAATGTATTAAGGGTTAGGATTTCACCGAGTGCAGGGTGAGCCATTTTTTGACGACCTTCGTCACTTGCATAGAAGTGAGAAACCGCAAATACCATACGTTCTGGATTGATTTTTTGTAAGAACTGGCAAGATTTAACAACGGTAGAACCTGTACGTACCATGTCATCAAACAAGATAATGCTAGCGCCATCTAAGCCATCAAATGTGTGTTCACTTTCTTTATGAAGCGTGATTTCAACTTTACGCTCAGCAGTACGCTCTTTATCAAGCATAATAAACTTCGCTTTGCTAAGGCCTAATGTGTTGAACATTTTTTGTACGAAGCTGCGAGCGCCTTTATCTGGAGCACAAAGTACGAGTCCTTCACCATCTTCCCCATAATCCAAAATGTTGGAATTAAGTAGGTAGTGAGAATAAATTTCGTAAGGAATTAAGTTGTGAAAATCACCATCAAAGACTTCAGTGAAGATCTTCTGAACTGAGTCTGAGTGGTTATGGATCGTCATCACGGTATCCACACCAGAAAGTTTTAGCATTTGAGCATATAGTTTGGCAGTGAAAGGCTGACCATCAAACTTTTTAACATCGTTAATATCACGATCGAAGCTTGTTTCCCCTAAGTCTTTCGATGCACCACGATCCTGTGCGCTATAAAATAAATCTGGCTCAACCAAAATAACGCGCTCAGCGCCATTTTCTTTTGCCGCTCTTGCAATGATTAAGTTGGTCATTGCTAATTCTTGACGGCTTTTAACAAGGCTACCTGTACTGACAATAACAACCGCTTTGCCTTTTAACTTACGACCTATATTTTCAAAATCTGATTCATCCGAAATGAAGCGTGGGCAAAACTCTGAGTTCATGAATTGTTTCATGCTGATGATATCAGCGATGTCATCATGTTGGCCCATAGCGTAGGCGACATCAATAGCAAAAGGGTTATCAGAAGAGTTACTTACTACTACGACATTAGATGACTGGTTTGTCGACAAAGTCATGAGAGATCCTTTGTTAGGGATAGGGGATTTGCGCAGATTCTAATACTTGTTAGCCTCATGCGATAGAGTCATTTTGAAGAAAATTTAAAATTTTATTTAACTTATTTATAGAATTAATGAGTTAGCTTATAAGTTTACGAAAGTCTTGATATTACTGACCTTTAGGTCAGATTTTTCATTGGTGTTTTAGTAGACAATCTTTCAGGTTTAAGCGGTGTTTTAAACTGGTTCAAACAAAAATGAGAGTCGTATAGAAGGCGTACAATATTTATATATAAAATGAATCTTTGTATCTAAATATTCGTTGCCGTTTTAATTTTTCACATCATTAGGTTTTACTTGCCTGTTTAACTCACGCATTTGAGCCCATGGCCCTTTAGTAAGGGGTTGATAACCAACTTATAAATGAAGAAGTGAGAAAACGAATTTACTTTCTAGAGATACTTATGACGCTATAAAACTTTCTTATTTGATAAGACTGCAAGCTTTCCTATTAAATCGATTGATTAAACTCGCTAATTTTTTGCTTAGCAAAGACTTTTTAGAACACTATTTAAAATCGAGGCACAGATGGCTGAAGAAAAAATAATTATACCGCTAGACGAAATTGAGCAGAAAACAGCGCAAGCTTTAATCGCCCATGGTGCAGCAAACTGGGTTGCCGTTGAAGTGGCTAAAGCAGTAAGACAAGCAGAGTCTGTGGGTAACATGATTTGCGGTCTTTTCTATTTAGAGAGTTATTGCACTCAACTTAAAACAGGTAGAGTGAAAGGGGATGTAGACCCGATTGTCAGTCAACCAAAATCTTCTGCGATTGAAGTAGATGCACAACTTGGCTTTGCGCAAGCGGCATTCGCAAAAGGTTTTGAAAAAGCTATTTCAGTGGCGAAAGAAAATGGCATCGCTTCATTAGCCATCAGACATTCACACACATGCACATCAATGGGTTATTTTACTGAGCAAATTGCTAATGCGGGTTTAATCGCGGTTGGTATGACGAATGCGCCAGCATGTGTGTCGCCACCAGGCGGTTCAAAAGCAGTATTAGGCACTAACCCTATCTCAATGGCCGTTCCAGCAAAAGATGGCGGTATATCCTTTAAATTTGATCAATCGACCAGTGCGATAGCGATTGGTAAAATACGTATCGCTGCAGCTGCTGGTGAGAAAATACCTTTTGGTTGGGCTGTCGATAAAAATGGCGAGCCAACGGATGATCCGGTAGCAGGCCTTGAAGGTTCGCTTGTTTCAGCGGGTGGCTACAAAGGATATGGCTTTGGTTTGATGGCAGAGATTTTTGCCGCGGCTGTAACTGGATCAAACAATAGTGTGAATACGCCGCCGCTTAAAGCTGCTGAGGGTGGTCCACATGATCTTGGCCAATTTTACTTTTTATTAGACCCTACTGTTTATTCAGGTGATGCGTTCTGGGATAGACTAGAAACACTAGAAGAAGCGGTAAGTAGCCAGCCAAATGCCAGATTGCCAGGCTCTAACAAAGAGGTCGTTTCTGAAGTCGCTATTAGCAAAGTGCTTTGGGATACCGTACTTGATTTAGCATCTAAATAGCGCTTTCAAACGACTTAACATCTCTTTTTAAGTAATCTAATATCGCTTTTACGTGATTTATTAATCCCAGTGTTATGCACTGGGATTTTTTGTTTTAAGAATGCATGGAAAATGGCTGATAAGGAAAGCGCTAAGACGCTAACCTTGAAATGGCGCTAGCTGTTGCGAGTAATTGTTCTTTGGCATTTTCAAATTGTTCTTGGTTGTTCATGATTTGATCAGCACCTGAGATGTTAATTGCCGCTATTGTTTGACCGAGGTAATTGGTAATAGGTGCTGCAATGGCTGTGGCATTATCAGAGCGGTTGCTTGAGAAGCCTCGCCCCCATTCTTCTTTTAAAAGCTTTTTAAGCTCTGGTAGGGATTGTGGATGCGGCCCTGGGTAAATATCAAGCTGAAGTGTTTGATACATAGCATTTAGTTCAATATCACTAAGCTGTTGCAATAAAACACGTCCCATTGCATTGGTATGACAAGGTAATCTTGAGCCAAGAGGAATATTAACCGATAAGCGCTGGGACGCCTGAGCACGATAAATATATATAGTTTCTAAACCATCACGAATACCTAGGTGGCAAGAAATGGAGGCATTGTCTCTCAGTTCGTTGATATAAGGTGATGCGATATCAACTAAGTCTCTACCTGCTAAAAACGCAAAGCCACGGGAGACAACTTGTGGTCCTAGTTCATAGGCATTTCTTGTTACTTTCTTTAAATAGCCCATATCTAACAGTGTTTGCACTATACGATAGGTTGAGGAAGCACTAACACCAAGGTGCTCAGCAAAATCTTGTGTATTTAATACTCTTTTCTCTCTATTAAACATCTCAATGATCTGTAGTCCTCGAGATAATGCTGGTACGTGATATTCAGGGCTATTACTCATAGTTAATTCCATATTTGATCAAAGTTTTCATATATAAATTACTTTGTGCATTTTATGCCATTTTTAATGTTTTTACTTTCAAAAATGATTTATTTAAATATATTTGAATTCAATAGCGTTGAAAAGCATGATTTATGTGTTTTTAAATTCATATTTGAATAAATGATTTATATGTGGGGATATTGTTGTGGCTAAAGAGTTCGTATTAAAAGCATCTTGTGATGCCGCTAGCGGGATTGTCGCTGCGGTTTCAACTTACTTAGCAGATCAAGGTTGTTACATTGCTGAAATGCATCAGTTTGACGATGAAGATAGTCAGCATTTTTATATGCGCGCTGTTTGTCGAATTGAAGGTGAGGACAACACGATTGCATCAATCCGAGATGGTTTTAATGAGCGGGTTTCTCGATTCAATATGGATTGGGAGATTGTCGGTAATGATGAGCCAGTAAAAGTACTGATCATGGTGAGTAAATTTGACCACTGCTTGGACGATCTTTTATATCGCCACCGTAAAGGCGAGCTGCCAATGGAAATTACGGCGATAGTATCAAACCATAAAGACTTGAGACCTATGGCTGAGCGTGAGGGTATTCGATTTGTTCATTTACCTGTTAATAAAGAGAATAAGGCGAAGCAAGAAGCGGCTTTATTAGACATTATTTCTGAAACAGAGACTGACCTAGTTGTGCTCGCTCGATACATGCAGATTTTGTCAGATTCTCTTTGTAAAGAACTTAATGGTAAAGCGATCAATATCCACCATTCTTTCTTACCTGGCTTTAAAGGTGCTAAACCTTATCACCAAGCACATGAGCGTGGCGTTAAGCTTATTGGTGCGACGGCACACTATGTCACATCAGATCTAGATGAAGGCCCAATCATCGAACAGTCTGTCCAGCCAGTTGATCATACTTATTCACCAGAGCGTCTTGTGGCTGTGGGTCGTGATACAGAAACGGTTGCACTAGCTAATGCGGTAAGAATGCATCTTGAGCATCGTGTTTTCATGTATGGCAATAAATCTATTGTTTTCAAATAGGCGTGTGGAGTAGGTGTTATGACTGTTCGAATTGATGGTAAAGCCCTGGCCGATGACATTGTTGAAAAAGTAGCCCTCGATGTTGCTGCTTTTAAACGAGACCAGAAGGTCACGCCAGGATTGGCTGTTGTGCTGGTGGGTGAAGATCCTGCAAGCGCTGTGTATGTAAGAAATAAAGTAAAGAGAGCCAATCAGGCTGGCTTGAATTCAACAGAACATTATTTGGCAAAGGATACCAGTCAAGAAGAACTGGATAAGCTAATTAGCCAGCTTAATCAGGATGACAGTGTGCATGGCATTTTAGTGCAGCTGCCTTTACCAAAGCATCTAGATGAAAGCCATGTCATTGAAGCAATTTCACCAGCTAAAGATGTAGACGGCTTCCATCCGCAAAATGTTGGTAACCTAGTGACAGGTCAAAAGTCGCTTATTCCCTGTACACCTTTGGGTTGCATGATCATGCTAAACCGCGAGATAGATGATTTATCAGGTAAAAATGCGGTGGTAATTGGTCGTTCAAACATTGTCGGTAAGCCTATGGCAAGTTTGCTTTTACAAGCTAATTGTACCGTGACGACAGTCCACTCTAAAACTCAAGGTATTGAATCAATTTGTCGAAATGCTGACATTCTAGTTGCCGCAGTGGGCCAAGCGCTTCTTGTTAAAAAAGAATGGGTTAAGCCTGGCGCTGTGATAATTGATGTAGGGATAAACTCCGTTGAGGTAGAGGGTAAGAGGCGTTTGTTAGGGGATGTTGATTACGATCAAGTCTCAAGCATAGCGGGAGCGATTACACCAGTGCCCGGTGGTGTCGGACCAATGACGATTGCCTGTCTGATGCAAAATACGTTAACCGCAGCTCAGCACCAATTAGGTGTTTAAAAAGACTGATGTTAATTCGATTTTTTCTTTAATGAGGATTTTTTCATGCCTTTTTCCTTGCTGAAATATGGTTTAAAAAACGATTATCCATTTGAAAATGATGTGGATTTACCTACACCAACAGATCTAAAAAAGCACTATGACGTTGTCATTATTGGTGGTGGTGGTCATGGTGTTGCAACCGCTTATTATCTTGCTAAGTACCACGGTATTACTAATATCGCGATTCTAGAAAAAGGATATTTAGGAGGCGGTAATACAGCGCGAAACACGGCGGTTATTCGATCTAATTACCTAACCTCTGAAGGGGTTAAGTTTTATACCGAGTCAGTTGATCTATTTAAGCAGCTATCGAATGAGTTTGATTTTAACATCATGTACTCATCTCGTGGCCAGCTAACACTTGCTCATACCGATGCTGCAGTAAGATCTTTTAGGCAGCGTACTGAAGTGAATACACATTTCGGTGGTAAAACTGAACTGATTGATCCGCAGCAAATCAAAGAACTTGTACCTACTCTGAATATGAATCCAGCAGATATGCCCGTCTTAGCAGGCTTGTGGCATATCGATGGAGCCACGGCTCGCCATGATGCTGTTGCTTGGGGTTACGCAAAAGGTGCCACACAAAGAGGCGTGGAATTACACCAACTCACTGAAGTCGTTGATGTTATTACTGAGAATAACAAGGTTACTGGCGTTAAAACTAATCGCGGTACAGTGAAATGTGGTTGCGTTGTACAGGCCGTAGCAGGGCATAGCTCAATTGTTGCTGCAATGGCGGGCATTAAAATGCCAATTACCACTTACCCATTGCAAGCTATGGTCACTCAACCTGTTAAACCATTTCTTGATCCTCTCGTTAGTTCTTCTGCATTGCATTGCTATGTTCAGCAAACGGGTCGAGGTGAAATTGTTTTTGGGGGAGGTTCTGACCCTTATCCACTTTATAACACTCGCTCTACCTTAGATTTGAAAGAAAGCTTGCTGGCTAGTGCTATTGAAATGTTTCCCTTCATGGCAAATCTGAAACTTATGCGCCAATGGGCAGGTATCACAGATATGACATCAGACTACAGCCCTATTATGGGGTTAAGTCCCGTTGATAATTACTATCTAGATGCGGGTTGGGGGACTTGGGGCTTCAAGTCGACACCTATTTGCGGCAAGACAATGGCAGAACTAGTCGCTAGCGGCGGCAAAGTGCCTGATTTGATTGCGCCGTTTTCTATGGATAGGTTTGATGTGTTCCGTCAAGTAAATGAAATGGGTGCAACGGCTGCTAGCCATTAAGGGGTTATTATGAAAATTATGAATTGCCCACTAAACGGACCACGAAACATTAGTGAGTTTGTTTATGGTGGAGAGGTTAAACCCATGCCTGACATGGTGAACTGTTCAGATAAAGAGTGGGCCGAGTACGTTTTTTATTACGACAATACAATACGCATCGTACAAGAGTGGTGGTTTCATTCACCCTCTGGGTATTGGTTTATTGCGGAAAGGCACACTGCAAGTGATGAGATATTAAAAACTTATGATCCTTCTGAAATCTTTAAAGAGAGAATTGATTTCGAGGTAAAGGCTAAGCCAGCTCAGGAGGTTGTATCATGAGAGGTTATAATAGATTACCAAATTCAGCGGGCCTATTTATTAACCCTGCTAAGCCTGTCAACTTCACCTTTGAAGGTAAAAATTATCAAGGCGTAGAAGGTGACACAATAGCCAGCGCTTTGATCGCTAATGACCAATGGCTCATGTCTCGTTCATTTAAATATCATCGACCTCGTGGGCCATTAACCATGGCGGGCCAAGATGCCAATACACTCGTTCAGTTGGAAAATGAGCCAAATGTACTAGCTGATAGATCGAGTATTGTTGATGATATGAATGTTATGGGGCAGAACTATAATGGCTCCCTAGAGCATGATAAGGATGACAAATTAGGATACGCAGGGCGCTTTATGCCTGTGGGTTTCTATTACCGTGCTTTTTATAAGCCAAAAGGTGTTTGGGATAAATGGGAACCCTTTATCCGTAAAAAAGCGGGTTTAGGCTATGCTGATTTAAGTTTTACGCCTACTTATCATGATAAAGCGTATCTGTTTTGTGATCTTGCAGTTATTGGCGCTGGCCCTGCTGGATTAGCTGCGGCATTAAAAGCGGCTGATGCTGGTGCAAATGTATTACTTATTGATGAGAACCCTATTATTGGTGGTGCGCTGACTTATCACAGATTTGATATAGCGGGTAAAAAAGCGCAAAGCCTAAGAGAAGAGCTAACAGAAAAAGTGCTTAACCATATCAATATTCAAACGCTAACGAGTGCAACGTGTAATGCTTGGTTTGCTGACAATTACTTGCCCGTTATTCAAGGCAATCGCATGTATAAAGTGCGAGCTAAGCAATGTGTGATTGCTTCTGGCGCATTTGAACAGCATGTCGTATTCAGAAATAATGATGTACCTGGTGTTGTGATGTCTAGCGCAGCAATGAGATTGATGTCTCAATATGCTGTTAAACCTGGTAATAAAGCCGTTGTGTTAACAGGTAATGATGATGGCTACTATTGTGCTCTAGAGCTTGCTAAGAATGGTGTAGAGGTCGCGCTCATTCTTGATATGCGAAAAGAAGGTGCTTCACCAGAATTAAAAAGTGCTGTTGCAAGTATTGGTCTACAAGTACGTCTAAATTCGACTGTTTATGAAGCACTTCCTAGCTCAGATAAAAAGCATTTATCTGGTGTGATGGTTCATGACATTAATGGTAAAGGTAGCGTATCCAAAAAAGGCGTAAAAGTAGACTGTGACTTATTGTGTATGTCGTCTGGCTATATGCCTGTTTACCAACTTTTATGCCAAGCTGGTGCCAAGCTAAGCTATAACGATGATTCAGCGTTATTCTCGTTAACAAACTTACCAGATAACTGCCAAATTGCTGGATCTGTAAATGGTGTACATGATCTTGATGCGGTAGTTAGGGATGGTGAGCTTGCAGCTCATTATAGTTTGTTGTCGTTAGGTTTAGAAACAATAGAGCCACAACCGATTTGCTGCAAGGTTAAAACAAATTTCGAATGGCCAATTTTCAAACACCCAAAGGGTAAAGACTTTGTTGATTTTGACGAAGACCTTCAGGCCAAGGATATTGTCAACGCGACACGATTAGGCTACAGAGATATTCAGTTAGTTAAGCGTTTTTCAACCGTTGGTATGGGGCCATCTCAAGGTAGACACTCAGCACTACCAACAGCACGTTTGGTTGCTGATGCAACGAATAGAACCGTTACCGAAACAGGTGTTACAACTGCAAGGCCGCCATTTGTGCCTGAAAAGTTGGCGAATATTGCTGGTCGAATTTTCAACCCACATAAATATACGCCTATGCATAAGCGCCACCTAGAGCTTGGTGCTCATATGATACCTGCTGGTGTGTGGCGCAGACCTGCTTACTATGGGTCTCCTGCTGAACGTGATGATGTAATTCAGCGCGAATCAGTGATGGTGCGTAATGCTGTTGGCATGATAGATGTGAGTACCTTAGGGGGCTTAGAGGTTAGGGGTCCTGATGCGGCTGAGTTTGTAAACAGAATCTATACTTTTGCCTTCTTGAAACAGCCTGTAGGTAAGACACGTTATGCTGTCTTAACTAATGAGCAAGGTGTTGTGATTGATGATGGTGTTGCCTGTCGTATAGAAGATGATCATTATTATATTACTGCGACAACGAGTGGCGTTGATGCCGTTTATCGCGAAATGACAAAATGGAATGCTCAATGGCGCCTAGATGTTGATATCGCAAATGTGACTTCTGCATTCTCTGCTGTGAACGTGGCCGGTCCATTGTCTAGGAAAGTACTTGAAAAAGTCTGTTCAGATGTTGATCTTTCAAACGAAGCATTCCCTTATCTTGGTTATCGTGAAGGTACGATTCAGGGTGTGCCAGTTAGACTATTAAGAGTTGGTTTTGTGGGTGAGCTTGGCTATGAGATTCATATGCCTAGTTTATTTGGTGAAACACTTTGGGATCTCCTAATGGAAGCAGGTAAAGAGTTTGATATGAAGCCTTTTGGGGTTGAGACTCAGCGCCTTTTGAGGTTGGAAAAAGGTCATATTATCGTTAGCCAAGATACAGATGGTATGTCTCATCCAGGCGAGTTATCACTTGATTGGGCGATTAGTCGTAAAAAACCATTCTTTATAGGTAACCGTTCTGTCGATATCGTTATGGCACGAGAGCAAACTCGTAAATTGGTTGGCTTTAAATTAGATGCTAAATCAAGTCGCCCGAAAGAAGGCCACATTGTTTTGGCATCAAATTCACAACTTGATTGCGCAATTACAGGCAATGTCACTTCATCAGAATTTTCAACGACTATAAATGCGAATATCGGCATGGCATTTGTTGGCATTAATCAGCAAGAGGTTGGTTCTAAGTTTCCGATACGTGTTGATAATGGCGAGCTTGTTATGGCTGAGGTTGTGCCTTTACCTTTTTATGATGTTGATAATGCCCGTCAGGAGGTGCTGTAATGAATTTCTATAACCTAAGTTCGGCTGTAGAGCTTCGTCGTAGTCAATTGGTCGTTGGCTCACCTGAATTAATAAACTCAAACATCAGTATGCATGATCATACCTTATTCTCGAGAGTGGGATTTAGAGGGAGGGGCGTAGAGTCCTTTCTAAGAGAGCAAGGTCTCAATGTACCTGCTGTTCCTAATCAATCAGTTGTAACTGCGGCTGGCGTGCTTGTATTGCGCCTCAGCCACACAGAGTTTTGGGTTATTGATACTGATAAGTCGCAACATGAGTTTATTGAAGCGTTAGAACTTGCGTCAAAGGGTGTTGCTAATGTTTATCGTTTATATTGTCAGCATAGTCACGGATGTTTTCTAGTGAGAGGTGAAAATACATCGAATATGTTTGCCAAAGTGTGTGGCGTTGATTTGAGTGAAAAGGCATTTGAGTGTGCAAGTATCGCTCAAACCTCTGTCGCCAGAGTGAATGCTATTATCGCTAAGCAAGTTATTTCTGGTGAAGAAGGCTATTTAGTTCTATCTGATATAGCAGGCACTCAACACTTATGGGATGCGATTGCGGATGCAAGTGCAGAGTTTAATTAGCGCTAAAGAAACTAAGCTAATCGCTGTTTAAATTCAGAAAGTAGCTTAAACCCGTTTATCGCTTTTACAAAAGCCTGATTAAGTATTATTGATCAGGCTTTTTGATTGTATATAAATTAGCCTTAACTAGACTTGCTCATTTCAAATAAACTGAAAACCTCACTTGTTTGTGTGTTCTCTTATATCGGTAAAATCAAGTTTATGAGACTTCATCAAAGCCACTATTTCCTTGGCTTTATCTCTTTTAGAATTTATTAAGTGGACGGATTCAAGAAAGATTGACTTAAGTTTATCAATCGCAGCTTGAGTGTAATGTTCGGCGATGAATGTGATGAGTTTGTTTTGATCTTCTCTTGATAACTTGCTCACATCAAAAAGTACAGTTTGAGCAATCAGTCTTAAAGGTTGTGTTTTTAAGTGGGGATCAGAATAAGAGTTCGCAACTTTAGATTTTCTTCCCGCTTTATCAAGTAGCTTTATGAAAAGTGTGTAATTAGCATAATTATCAATGGATTTTGATAAATGTGTGACAGTAGACTCATAGGAATGAATGCGTAATACGCTTTCAAAAAGATGAATGATATTTAAATTATTCAAAGACCTTTACCTTTATTATGATATCTAAAACGCTGGGTACGAAAATATTATTTGGCACCTACTAGCAGCAAGTGGATGAAAATATAATTGATTAAGTATTGATCAAAAGTAAGAAAAATCTAGCTTCTCTTATGATTACTCTAAGTAATGCAATTCGTTTTAATTATAAAGCTTGATTATTGCATTTAAAGAATGTAGATTTTTGTAAAGTGTCACTTTTTGATTCTGAAAGGTTCAAAAAGGATGTGTGTGACATGACTTTAATCAAAGTTAATTATTCTAAGGTTTGATTCTTGCAAGGTCAATAAAAGAAATAAATCAATTAGTTAGTAAGTAGCTGTACGAGTATTTTAGGTGAAGGCATTTTTGTTGTTTTCTAATTGATATCAATAGAGGCAGTTATATTTGAGATTGGCTTAATGGAATGAGCTAAAGGGAGTGTTTGGAGCATTAATTATGGATATTAAATTACTACTGGTAGATGATCAAAACCTAATCAGAATGGGCATTGCTAGCCTTTTAGGGCTGACTGGAAAAGTTGAGGTTGTGGCGCAACTCGACAATGGTTTAAATGTTATTGAGTCAATTAAAAGGTTTAAACCTGATGTCATGCTGTTAGATATTAAAATGCCAAAAATGAGCGGTATTGAAGTATTGGCATTAATGAATGAAAAGAATATATCCCTGCCGACTATTATGCTGACCGCGTTTGAAGAGCATCACCTTGTATTGGAGTCTATTAGGTTAGGTGCAAAAGGTTATATTAGAAAAGATGTCAGTTTAGAGCTTTTACTGACTGCTGTTGAAAAAGTCTATGCTGGAGAAGTGTTTGTTCAGCCCGTTGTTACAAGTCAAATATCGGAAGAAAAAACGGCTCAAAATGAAAATAAGCAAGATGGATTATCGTCTAATGAAATTCAGGTCCTAAGACTTATTGCTGCAGGTTATTCAAATAATGAAATCTCGGAGATTATGTTCAAATCCGCAGGAACGATTCGAAATAAAGTTTCTTTTATATTAGCCAAGCTGCAAGTAAGGGACAGAACACGCGCCGTGATAAAAGCCATCGAACTTGGTGTTATTTAATTTATTAATTCGTGACATTTGACAGCATCACCTTAAATCATACTCAAATAAAATACGCCCTCTAAAATTAAAGATACTTAAAGTGGGATGATTGGATGGGTTTAGCTATTCAAGAGCAGATGGAGCTTGAGGTGGCTGATGAATTGATCTCAGTTACCGACCTTGATGGTGTAATTACATATGCAAACGATGCATTGTTAAATCTTACTGGCTATCAAATGGATGAGTTAGTTGGAGAGCTTGTATCAGTACTTGAGCATGAAGATATGCCTAAAGTAGCAAGGGTGAATCTTTCAAAAAAACTAAAGCAAAAAAGAACTTGGCGTGGTGCTGCTAAAAAAGTGTGTCGGGATGGCGGTTTTTTCTGGGTCGAGGAAAATGTGACACCAATCTATGAGAATTCACGTGTTGTGTCTTTTCAATATGTTGCTAAGCCCCTTAAAAAAGGTTACAAGGATGCGGCGATAAAGCTATATGCTCAATTAAAAGAAAAGAAATCAGCTTTTTATATCGTTGAGAATTATTATTTTCGATTAGCTTTGTACGCACTCTTAACGTTAATCATTTATATGTTTTCACTTGTATCTAAGTCTTTAGCTTATTTTTATACTTTGATGCCAATAGTGATTTACCTGATGGAAACTAAGAAAGCGTTGACTTTTTTTGAATCTTTTTCAGGCAATTTTGATGATGTAACACGCTATATATTTAGCGAAAGCCCAGATCACGACAGTCTTTTATAGGTTTTAGCTTAAAAAGTTCGTGATAGTTTTAAAAACCATCTCTCTATATTAGAAAGGTGGTTTTTTTGGCTCAATGGCATAGGGCTAATCTGACGAGGTGAAGCAAAAGCTAATCTGTTTTCACAACTCTCTGAGCTATGTAATGGTTTCAAAAAAGCAGTTGAACTTGAACGCTAATTCAAAATTTTGACTTAAGCTCATCGTAACAATTTTTTTAACTTATCATTATCCTTACATTATCCTTGCATTATCGCTTCATTGTGATGAATGTTTTTGGGCTTGGCTTCTCCTTGTTTTTGCTTTGCTTCTCTCTACTTCTCTTGGCTTTTGTCGTTATCTCACATCTAATCGTTTTTATTTTATATGTCTTATGTCTTATTTATGTACTTTGGTTCATTTGAAACGGCGATTTTTGCTGTAAAGTTTTTAATCTAATGATTCGAATGGCGTTTTTGTGCAAAAAAATGCAAATAGGTTGACTTTTCTTGCACATTTCGAGTTTCATAGGGGGTAAATAAATTGTATTAAAGTAAATGCACAAAAGTTTGTTTGGAGCTAATCCTATGCAAATCGATTGTGCGAGATTAAGGAAGATCAAGTGACATTAGATTTGTCTATCAAAAATCGTTTTCACTCTGATAACTACCAGCTAATTGAGATGATTGGTCAAGGTGGTTTTGGCGTAGTGTATAAAGCGAAACAGATAAGCACTGATCAAGTGGTTGCGATCAAATTCCTTTCAATATCCTCTGAATTTGATGAGAAAAAGCGAGAGCGTTATTTAGAGCGATTTCAGAGAGAGACTTCCTTAAGTAGTCGTCTACAACATCCAAACATTGTACGTTTATTAGATAAGGGCGTTTGTGATGATGATCTTGTTTATGCTGTTTTTGAATATGTAAGCGGCAAGTCATTAAAGCAACATTTATCTGAAAAAGGCGCGCTGCTGCCAGCTGAAACAGCAAACCTAATGGGACAAGTGTTAGATGCTCTAGCTCATGCCCATGATCAAGGTGTCATACACCGTGATTTAAAACCCGCCAACATCATGCTTAGTAAGCTGGGTACTAAAGAACACATCAAAATCCTAGACTTTGGTATAGGCACCCTAAGTAATGAAGTAAGACAGCATGATTATAAATCGATTACTTTAACGCATGAAACTTTGGGGACGCCTTCTTATAGTGCCCCAGAGCAGCTAAGGGGAGAGTCTCCCTCAATAAAAAGTGATATTTATGTTTGGGGGTTAGTATTTATTGAGTGCTTAACGGGTGAACCTGCAATCACAGGTAATAGCCTAGCTTCAATATTTCATAAACAATTAAGCTTATCTAATGTGCCTATTCCAACGGCTGTTGCCGGTCACCCTGTTGCCAACTTATTAAGACGAGTGTTGAACAAAAAGGTGAATGAAAGAGCAGGGGATGCTGCCCTTATTTATCATGACCTAAAACAAATAAATATTAACTCATTGGTTGGAGATCTTAGTTTAAGACAACCAAAAGGTTCCAAGATTAATGTCGGTGATAACAATAGCCAAGAATCACTACTTGTATCTAATTCAGAGAGTTTAATAACAACTGAACGTGAGATATCGGGTGATACAAAACTTGATGAGGTATCCGCAGGGCTACTAGAAACCCAGATAAATACGGGTTTGATTTCAAATGCAGGCATGATTGAAAGGAAGCAAATATCAATATTATGTGTGACACTTTCTTTAAAATCTTTAACGAGTTCAAATGAAGTAGAGCTTGATCTTGAGTATCTTGATGTCCTTCATAGAGATGCTAAATCTCAGTGTATAGATATCGCGATCAGGTACGGTGCTTTCCACGCAGGCACCCTTGGCGACACCATACTGTTTTATTTTGGTTATCCATCAGTAAGTGATAACGATAGTCGACTTTGTGCACGAACAGCATTAGATATTACAAGTAATATTAATCAGACTAATGCTTTACTAAGATCTCAAGGCCAGCTTAAAGTTGAAGCTAGAATGGGAATGCATACTGGCATGGTAAGTCATTATGCGGATGCCATGCCAGAAGGTGTCGCAATAAATGTTGCCATGGAATTAGCGCGACTTTCTAGACCTAAGCAAGTGCTGTGCTCACAATCAAGTAAGAGCTTATTGGAAGGGTATATTGAATTTAAAGGCTGTTTTAACAGCTTTCTTGGGGCTAAAAGTGTTGATGAAATTATTTATCAAATTGTTGGAGAGAGATTGAATGAGGCTTTTGGTTTCTTAAGAGGAACTAGAGTCTCACGATCGTTCATAGGCCGTGAAAAAGAGCTACAGCTATTAGAGGATGCTTTTCAAAATATAAATCAAAATGACATATCTTTTATACATATTAAAGGCGAGGCTGGAATTGGAAAATCTCGTTTGATATATGAGGTTAGAAGTTTAGCACGTGGTTTTCAACACTATATGTGTCAGTTTTTACCAGAGCATCGTCATAGTGGACTTCACCCAATTTTTAATATCATAAAGAATAAATATAATTTTCATGATGAAGGGAATGATGAGTTAGCTGAAGAGTTTAAGCTAAATATTCGATCAACCTTAGAAAAATCTCCTAACGTCGATATCAATGTTTCATTTCCACTTGTTTTAACTTGGTTGAATTTAGCTATACCTGAAGAGTTCACTCATAATGTTTTAGAGCCAGATGTTCAAAAAAACATACTTTTCGAATCTGTGGCAATTCTTCTTTTGTCAGATAGAAGTGGTAATGTTGAAATACAGAAATTGTTTGTTTTTGAAGATGCTCATTGGTCAGATCCTACATCCATTGATTTTTTATTGTTTCTATTCGAAAGTGAGTTATATAAGGTATCAAAATCAATTGTTATATTAACCTCAAGAGTTGATATTCCAAATAAAATTGAAGCAAAAAACAACCTTTATTTAGAGTTGTTGGGGTTTAGTAAAAATAATAGTTCATTATTTATTAAAAGCCTTTTTGGAAAAGAAAATATTAGTGACAAAGTAGTTAATGAAATATTGCTTAAAACTGACGGTATACCTCTTTTTATTGAAGAGCTTGTAAGTATGGCTGTTAGTAAAGGCATTGTTCAGCATTTAAATGGAATAATAGACTTTGTTAGCGAAGAGGCGGTTAAAGAAATCCCAGAAACTTTAATGGAGTTTTTACAGTATAAAATTGATGGGCTGAAATCTTCAAAAGAAACTGTTCAAATTGCTTCTGCAATAGGTCGAGAGTTTGATTTGAATATTCTAATCTCCTCATCTACAAAGGGGGTTCAAGATGTTCATTCTGACTTGTTTGAGCTAGTTCAAAAAGAGTTGATTTATAAGCAAAGAAGAATTGATGGTGATGTATATATCTTTAAGCATGCCTTAGTAAGGGATGCTATATATGAAAATTTAGAGAAGAATTTAAGGGTCAAAATAAGTGATAAAATTTCAGATGTTTTAATCAGTCGATGTGATAAAAACTCGTATATAGATCTCAAAGATATTTCATCGCATTTAGTTATCGCCAAGAGATATTCAGAAGGGATAAGTTATGCAACTGCGTCTATATATAAAATGGAAAAGTTGGCTTTAAGTAGTGAGCTCTTAAGTTTTGGAACTAAAGTCTTAGATTGGTTTAAGATTTTTAATGATCAAGAAAGTGAGTTGCAATTATATAAAATATTACTGTCCTCAGAGTTAATGATGAATAGCTACTCTTCAAAAAAAGCTTCGTTGTGGTCTGTTAGGATAAGAGAAATATTAAATAATACTGAAGAACTTGATTTACAGTTATCATCAGAGATGTCTGATAATATTAAAGTACTTGAGTTCCTCAACTTATATTATTCTTCAAAGTTTGATGAGGCAAAGGAGCTTGGTCTTAGATTAATAGAAGAGTACGGAGAGAATGGAGATGATAATAAAAACCTACTAGTTAATTGTTTTTTATCTCAAATATATCAATTAGAAGGTGAGTTTGATAAAGCAATAAAATCATTTGATATGCTATTAGATAATTATGACCCTAAAATTCATCGAAATATATTTATAGAATCTGATTCTGATTTCTTACCGTATTGTAAAGCAATGATGTCACTTTCTTATATACATAATGATACTATTGAGAAAGCAATAAAATTAGCAGATGAATCAGTTTTACTATCTAAAAAAGGGCAGTATCATATTTCATGTGTAGTTTCTCATATTTTTAGTGCGCTATCCTATTTTTTTAATGGTGATGAAGAAAGGGTTATATCTATTTGTGAAAGTTATTATGAAAATTTTTATTGCCCTGATAATCGTGTATATCATATCGTTTTTTTAGAAATACTATATTTTATAGCAAAGGGTGATCTTTCTGAGGCGCGTAAGATTATTTTAGATCTTTATAATTCAAGTAACTACTTTTCAATTGGATGGTATACTCACTTTTTAGCTAAAAAAATGATTGAAGAAAAGAAATTTGATGAAGCTGTAGAGATCATGGAGCTATCGCTTGCAAAATCAGAAAATACATCTGAAGTGGCTACTCTTCCAATTATCTTGAATACCCTTGCTTATTCTTTATATAAAAAGAAAGGTGTTAAAACTAATCATATTGATAATCTTTTGTTTTTGTCGGCTAAGATTTCTAAAAAGCAGGGCGCTGTTTTTTTTGAAAAAGAATCTCGTCAAATATTAAACGAGATGAAATAATGGAATATAAATAGAGGTATATAATGAATAGTTTAATTAACTTTAGATCTACATTTGTAGCAGCGATCGCTGACTCATGGAATAATGAAAACTTTAGAAAAGAATTTGTTGAAAGTGGTAAAGATTTATTGGGTTTTCTTCAATATAAAACAATTGAAAACGAAGAGAAAGAGCATTCAGTTGTTGATAATTGCGTTTTTATCAACCCTTGGAAAAGTGTTGAAATAGTTTTTGCATATCCAGATTTAGTGTGGAAGCCTGTTGAGGAAAATGGCTGGACAGGTGATAATAGTGGTGTGTTAATTACTATTCCAAAAATACCAGAAGGGGATTCTGAGCTCTCTAATGCTGAATTGTTAGCAAAGTACTTTAATATTTTTCCGACATTTTATGGTGGCCTTAAAACTGAAAAAGAAATACTAGCAGAACTTAAAGTCGATTTTCCTCATAGGTTTGAAAACATTGTTACAACTTCATTTGATATGCTATCAACTTACATTACTGGTCATTCTGCCGCACAGGTAAGCGATCATTTAGAAGATTTTACTGCTGTTATACTGCAAGTCATAGCTAAGTATTGGAACAATGAAAGTTTTAGAGATGAAATTACACCTAAAAATGAATCTTTTAATATCTTAGATAAAACTGTGCCACGGGATAAGTCACCAATATTATCTAAGCATTTTGAATATAAAAACCCTTGGAATATGAATATAGTTTTTCAGTATGATGAAGGTTTTGATCTGTCTGATGGGAAGCAGGCTGCTGAAACATATCCTAAAAATAAAATTTTGCTTTCATACCCACAAGTCCCTGATGTGATAACTAAAAGTTCTAGTCACAAGGAAATTGAACCTATTGCATTAGCTGATTATAACAAAGAAGGTGCTGCTCTGCCTTTCTCTTGTTGTTAATAGATGTCATTATGGAAGAATTAAAAAACAGTTATGAAAAAGATGGTTTTTTGGTTATTCCTGAAGTTGGATTGAATAAGGATGTGCTAATTAATATTAGTGCATCTTTACCAAGTATTCTTGAAAAATCTAAAGCCGGTTTCCCATACCTTTGTTTTTCAAATTATGGTGATAATACAAAGCTGCAAAGGGTAACTCAATTACATACTATTAGTCAGATTTTAAATCTTATTATAAATTCTGATATTGGGCGTATAGCTGCTGAAATTACGTCATCTAAAAAAATAAAAGTTTGGGGAAGTCAATTATATATAAAGCCAAGCGGCTGCTTTAAAAATGCAAATGTTGGTATTCATTCTGAATATAGTGAAATGCCCTTCTTTAGAGAAGGAGTATTAACAGCTTGGTTACCACTGACTGATATGAACTCGATTAATGGCACGCTAAGGTATCTTAGGTCTTCCCATCTAAATGAGAATTATAATTGTAAGGCTAGTGATACCAATTTAACCAGCCAAAAAAAGCATTTGGAAAACTACCTTTTATATAATGAATATGATGATATCCCTGTTAATTTGAAATTAGGTGGCGTCAGTTTTCACCATAATAAATTATTACATTATAGTGATATTAATGCTTCTTGCTCATCCAGATTTGCTTTAGCGATAGGTTTAATGACTGATAATTTAAGTATAAATAGTGACTTTAGTGATTATGGATATCTCAAGATATTAGATAATTTAAAATATTGTCCAATTATTTATCAAGATGATGGGTGTTATGCATAAAATTATAGACTCAGATAGACATGTGATGGAGCCGGTATCATTATGGAAAGATTATTTAGAACCTGCCATATACCAGAACTTCAAAGTAGAAACTAAAGTAGAAAACTTCAGTGATTTTGAGGGGGCGCTAAAAAATAGGCCCTCTTTATATAAATTGCCGCAAATATATTTTGTTGGTAACTCTCCCATATTGAATAATTGGGGGCCTAAAATACAAATTGCTACAGCCTTGAGAAGTGAGAGTACAAAAGCTGAAAGAATTGCTGCAATGGCTCCTGATACTCAGCTTGAATCTATGGATTCTAGTTATATCAAACAAGCAGCTATATTCTCTACCTTTGCTGGATTTATTGTTAATCATTCTGAACTACCAGCAGATGCTTCTCTTGCTTATGCAGATGCCTACAATCGCTGGCTTAAGGATTATTGTGACTATGATGCTGATCGCCTTAAAGGTGTGGGTGTCATAAGTCGTCATGATCCTAAGAATATGGTTGAGCAGCTTGAGAAGGTTGTTGAGTATGGCTGGACTTCAATTACTTTAAGACCTGAAGTAATTGCTGCTCGAGTGTTGGGGCACGAAGATTACAACGACTTTTGGGCTGCGTGTGAAAAGCACAATATCGCAATCGCTTTCCATGGTGGCACTAATCTTCATGCTCCCACAGCGGGAACGGATAGGTTTACTTCTCGGTTTGCTATGCATGCCTGCTCGCATCCAATGGAAGCTCAAATGGCCTTTGTCTCTTTATTAGAGGCGGGGGTCTTAGAGCGACATCCAAGGTTGAAGTTTGCCTTTTTGGAGGCGGGCGCATCTTGGGTGCCTCATTGGTTGTGGCGTTTGGATAATATTTGTTATCCAGAGTTTCCAATGTTGGTTGAAGAAAATATTAAGATGTTGCCATCTGAATACTTTAAGCGCCAATGTTGGGTTGGAATTGAATTGGGTGAACCCTGCTTAAGAGAAGTGATTGATGTTATTGGTCACGATAAACTTTTGTATGGAAGTGATTTCCCTCACCCAGATCATTTGCACTTTACAACGGACGATATTGCTCAGCAATTAAGTGAACTTAATGAAACTGAGCTTCGTGCAGTATTAGAGCAAAATGCAATAGACTTCTATGGTTTCGAGCCTTCTGATAATAAAAGTAATTTAGATAAAAAATCACTTTTAGAGGAGGTTGAGTAAATACATGGAAGTTATGTCTCGCGTTTATCATTGGCATGGTCAGTTTAATGTCTATGTATTGAAAAACAAAGATGTCTTGCTGCTGTCCCCCGGACAGCAGCTTTTATTGCCTCAGGCCCAATTTCCTTTTGTGGATGAAATTAATGGAGCGCTAGCAGTAGAAGATATTTTGGCCAAAAAGGGTCAACTTGATGAAAAATCATCTTTATTTTTATATCAATTAAATAAGCTGCAAGAGTTGGCACTTATTAGTCATAGTGATGATGAGTGTGACTATCATCAACCAAGTTTAATAAATACGCCAAAGCAATACTTATTAAAGCCTTCAACTTTATCTCGTCCCATACTCATAAAGGTATACAGTGAGTGCTCAGAAGGT
Organism: Marinomonas sp. MED121; assembly: GCF_000153025.1. Classification (GTDB taxonomy): domain Bacteria; phylum Pseudomonadota; class Gammaproteobacteria; order Pseudomonadales; family Marinomonadaceae; genus Marinomonas. The sequence continues at coordinate 294,725 of NZ_CH672432.1, read as the reverse complement.
TTGATAAAAAGCTTTACTACTTGGCTAGAAGTAAATGCTGATGTTCATGCTTTATTGCAAAATAATTTGCCGATTACTTTTGCTTTAGTTGACGATTTTACTGATGCGAGTGTGCTTGAAGAAAGTGAGGTAAATATCATTCTGGTAAAGCTGACGGGTGATGCTATTAGTATTAGCTCGGTTTTTAGGTCTTCAGAATTCAAATTACTAACTTGTTTGCAGTCTCAACTTTTGGAAAATCAGCCGGTACGTAAAATGCTCCAACGCGCTTTTCCAGATGCTAATCATGCTTATCCATTTAAGCTAGCCCAAGTGCTTACTCATGAAGAGTTGTCTGCCATTTATCGCATGTTAACAGCGCAATTATCTTCTGATTTAACGGATAAAAAGCTCTCTATTTACCGTAAATCAAATGCCAGTTTTGAGACTCATAGTATTAATTTAGCGTTAGATAATGATCTTGTTTTCTCGGACCAGATTAATTCCCCGATAAGGCTAAATGCTTGTATCAGTCAATTTAACATTGACGGTGGATCCAGAAGCATTTCAGCGAGTGAAACCGTTAAGAAACTCATGCCGTTAGTTAGTCCGATTACTGGTGTGATCAATCATTTAGAAGTGATTGGTGAGACACCTGAGTCGCCGATCAAAATTTACCGTACAGGCTTTTTTAAGACGAATAATAAGTCAACTGAATTTGAGTTTGATAGAAATAGTTTTGTTCAAATCTGCCTAGGTAAAGGGGTAAGTCATGCTCAATCAAAAGCGAGTGCCTTATCCGAAAGTATTGAGCGTTACGCTGCCTTGTATCAATTTGATGTCAGCTTATTGCAAAGTTCAAAATCAAATATGTTAGCGTCTGGCAAACAGCTTTATGATTTTCAAAGTTTAGTGCCATACAGTGCGAACCAATACCATAAATTTAATACCAGCAATCATCCTGACGCTGCGTTAAAGCAGGCTGCCAAACCCTATAAAGATGAGACTATTCATTGGTTACCGACTTGGTCATTGACCCAAGAGGAGCAGGTGTATGTACCACTTTCTCAATGCTTTAGTAATATTCCTTTTTCAGATGATGAGTTTGGTCGTTGGCACTCAAATGGTTGTGCGGCTGGGAACACGCTGGAAGAGGCGATCTTACAAGCCCTTTTTGAGTTGATAGAAAGGGATGCAACGGCTATCTGGTGGTACAACAAACTAGTTTGTCCCAAGTTTGATTTGACTGGTTTAAATCCTGAAAACCTTTCAAAACTAGATCAGAGTTTAAGTCCATCGCCAGATTTAGGGCATGAGTATTGGGTGTTAGATTTAACGTCTGATCTGGGGGTGCCTGTTATGGGGGCGATTGGGAAAGATAAGAAATCAGGAGGCTTGGTAATGGGTTTTGGTTGCCATCTTATTCCTGAAATGGCTGCGCAAAGGGCATTAACTGAGCTTTGTCAGCTAATCCCTATACGAGATCAAAATGCTGCCCCGTTTGATTTTGATGAAATTGAAGAGGGTGAATACCTTTTTGGTAGTCTGCTTGGCGAAAGTAATACCTATGCTATTAAGCCAAGTCAGGATATTAAAGAAGATATTTTGTCCATCGTGGCACAATTAAAAACCAAAAATATGGAAGTGTTGGCGCTAAACTATAGTCGCGCTCATATTCCCTTATTTACAGCAAAGATTTTTGTTCCAGGTTTGTGTCACATTTGGCCTCAATTAGCGAATGAGCGACTTTATCAGGCTCCTTATGCTATGGGCTATAGTGGGATTGCTAATACGGAGCAATCTATTAATCAGCAGCCACTATATATATAAAATATATTAATAGGGCTTACATAAAACTGTAATTATCTGTAATTGTGTCGATACTTGGGCATTGTTACAGTGCAAAATCTTAAGGATGAGGGGAAAGGTATGGCAATTCTAATTAACGGCAGTACTGGTGAAAAAGTAATCATACAGCCGCAACATATTTTTGGTCGTCACCCAACGACTGAAACAGAATTGGATCACCCAGAGGCGTCTCGTACTCATGCCGTTGCAATTTGGGATGGTGAGGGTTGGATGTTACAAGATATCAGTACTAACGGTACTTTTATTAATGGAACTAAGTTAGTGCGAGGTGAAAAGACTCGTATTAACCTTAAGGATGAGATTCAATTTGGTGGTTTAGAAGTCACATCATGGTATGTGAATGACTTAACGCCGCCAGCAAGTATGCTTTTGCCTGTGACTAAAGGGCTGCCTATTATTTATCTTAATGGTATTACAGTGTTGCCATCAGAAGATAATCCAGAGGTTGCAATTTATCAAAATGCCAGAGGGCTTTGGATGTGTGAAAATGACACAGGTCCCTATGAGCTGAAAATGGGTGACAAGGTGGGTAGCTACGATAAACAGTGGAAGTTTGTCGACGGTGAAACCAGTATTGAAACCAGCTTTATGGCCGATAATATTGCACTAGCACCTAAGAAGGTTGCCTTTAATTTTGATGTTAGTCAAAACGAAGAGCATGTATCTATTAAGCTAATGCTTGATGATAGGGAAGTTGATCTTGGGCTGAGAAATCATCATTACCTGGTTCTTATGTTGGCTAGAAAGTTTCAAGAAGATCAGGCTTACGGTATGAGCCTTTCTGAGTGTGGCTGGTTGGATAAAGATCTTTTATGCAAAATGCTTGGTCAAAATGAAAATCATATTAATATTCAGATTTATCGTTTTAGAAAGCAATTTTTAGAAGCCTATCCATTGCCAGAACAAATGCCTCAAGTGATAGAAAGACGCACGGGTGAAATACGCTTTTATTCAACAGATATTCAGATCATTGGCGGCATGAAATTACGTGAAAAGGACGAATACAAAAACAAAAATGTATTCTTAAACTAAGCTAAATTTTCCGCTTTAGAAATGGCTTTAAGTGAATGCTTAAAGCCATTTTTTTGTGTCTTAAAAACGTCAATTCTTCCTAAAATAAATTTAATAGATATTTGTTTGTCTTGATGGTTTTGTATAAATGTGAGCTGTGGCTAACTTAATTTACTTTTCTACTAAAGAAAGCAAGAAGCAAGAAAGATAGGGTATTAGAGGTAAGAGGATATGAATTTAAATCAAAAGGATAAATTTAATAAATAATTTATCTTAATATTGGTTTTTTAAAAAACGCCCACCTAATCAGTGGGCGGAGATTGCTACAAAATTCGACGCAAAGTAGCCAAGGGAAATAAAACTGAATAAACAGTTTTAGGTGAGGCTAGGCAGAAATTTATGCCCAATGGAGCTCACCGAATGATTTATAACGCGTTATAAATCAATAAAGTTAGCTTTACCTTGTGCTTCTGCTAACTCTGCAGCAGCCGAGGCAACAGCTAAATCTTGAAGGCCAACACCTGTGCCATCAAATAGAGTGATTTCATCTTCAGAAGTACGGCCTAGGTGAGTGCCATTAATGACTTCACCAATAGGGGTAATCTCTTCTACTTTAATTAAGCCTGATGCAACTGCATGTTGTGCTTCGCCCAATGAAATTGATTGAGCAACTTCATCAGTAAAGACTGTGGCAGACGCTAATAAGTCAGCATCAACTTCCTGCTTACCTTTAGTATCGG
>NZ_CH672432.1:264239-291079 GCF_000153025.1 Marinomonas sp. MED121 | reverse complement strand
TTGCCGAAAAAAGTAAGGTTTGTTTTGATGTAGGCAAAAGAGCCAATAATTCATTTATCTCATCGGTAAAACCTAGGCTTAACATGCGATCCGCTTCATCCAGAACCAAGGTTTTAACCTTATCTAGTTTAACCGCATTACTTGATATTAAATCTAACAATCTACCAGGTGTTGCCACGATAATATCACTGCCACCACGTAAGGATTGCATTTGCTTATTTACCGAGACCCCACCAAACAAAGCCAGCGTTTTAATGTCGCCGTTAAAGTGTACCGAATACGACTTAATACTGTCAGCCACTTGCTTAGCAAGCTCACGGGTTGGCACCAATATCAATCCCGTCACAAAATTACCCGCATTAGAGTGTGTGGATAGGGATTTTTGTTGATAGATTTGCTGCAACAGGGGTAAAGCAAAAGCAGCGGTTTTTCCTGAGCCTGTGTTAGCCCCAGCGATTAAGTCTTGCCCTGCTAAAACATGAGGAATTGCTTGCGCCTGTATCGGTGTAGGTTGCTGATAATCAAGGACGATCAGTCTATCAAGCAAAAGTTGAATAAGGTTTAGATCGGTAAACTTAGTGGCGACTGTTGTGTTCATTAAGATAAAGGGCTCAAAGCTAAAATAATTGCCGCGCATTCTAGCTTATTTACACGAGGGAAGCTGCGATTAACTCACCTCATCTCAGTCGTATCAGCAAAAATGTCAAAAAGGCGTTACTTTGCCCGTGATTAATAGAAAGTTATTCTAAGTACTTTTGATCAGAGACAACAGACAACACAGGATGACACTCTTTTTAAATCTCCTTTTATCCTAGCGCTTAGGCAGAAAGTTTTATTCGAAAACACTAAGGCCCCGTTAACCAATGTATTTAATGCTGACTATTTTTAAAGTAATGCAACCTTTCTAAATTCAAGCTGAATTCATGCCCATTAAGCATGGATGAAAATAGACCAACCAGCCACGCGATAAGATCGCGTCTTGATAAGCTGAGGTTCACTTGAGAATTTTCGTTTTATTCGCCTATCTTTTCGTCTCAATACCACTATTTTCATTGCTTTAAGGCCATTCTTTGCAGATGTTTAATTTAATGATTGACTCGGAGATTCCTAAAGGCGTACATTTGCGAAAATTTCAACATATGATCAAAAAATCATCGGCCCCTAACCTTGTGAGACCCTAGCCCATGACAGCAACACTCCTTTCATTACTCGCCCTATTTACCAGTGGGTTTGTTATCTTTTTGAGCCATGGATTAATCAATATCCTATTGCCATTAAGATTGAGTATTGAAAACGCCAGCGCCGGAAGTATCGGTATGATTATGTCCATGTTTTCTGTGGGCTTATTGCTGGGTGGTATTTATACCCGACGTTTGATTATTCGTGTCGGTCACATTCGAGTTTACAGCGCCTGTGCTGCACTTGCTGCTATTAGCATCTTGATATGCTACCTATGGCTAAATGAGTGGGTATGGGCCATCATGCGCATTCTCATGGGGTTTTGTATTGCTTCAACTAACATAGTATCTGATGGTTGGTTAAGTGAAAGAGCCACCAGTGAAACCCGCGCACGTATTTTGGCAACTAACCAAATCGTTGTATTATTAGCCATGTTTCTTGGCTCTTTCATGATCAACTTGGCAGATATCAGTGATGCCACTTTGTATATCATTGCCGGTCTTTTACTTTGTGGTGGCGTCGTTCCTATTGCTATGGGTAAAGCCACAGCACCAGAAGTCGAAGATACAGCACCTATGCCGATAATAAAGTTAATTAAAACGTCACCAGTTGGTGTTACAGCTGTGCTTATTTGTGGCTTTGTTTTAGGCTCATTATTAAGCATGTTACCTGTCTATGCGGGGTCTAAAGGTATTGCAGGGTTTAACCTATCTTTGCTTGTAGGTGCAGCGATCATTGGCGGTGTGGTTTTACAGCTTCCGATAGGCTATTTAGCCGATCGATTTGAGCGTCGTAAAGTCATGCTTAATATCGTGCTTTTCTCCATGGTTTGTACCTTAATAACACCTTACATTTTAGATTTTGATTTATTCATAGTGTCTTTGGTGTTAATTAGTTTAAGCAGTGGCATTGTTTCAAGTTTGTACCCGCTAGGTATTGCCGAAACCTTCGACCGTTTGCAACAAAATGAAATGGGCAGTGCCATTGGCGCCATGATTATTATTTATGCCAGTGGCGGTATCATAGGGCCTTATGCCGTCGGTTTGGTCATGCAACATATTGGCGTTGATTACTTCTTTACGTCTTTAGCAATAATGCAGCTAGTTTTTGCTTTCTTCATTGTTTACCGAAGTCGAGTTCGACGTTCGATTCCAACCGAACAACAAGAGGCTTTCGTCGCACAAGGTGGCGCAACCGGTTGGGTCAGTACCGAGCTGGACCCTCGTACTGAATATGTCGATACCGTTACTTTGAGCCCAGAGGCTCAAACTGCTGTCGATATCGCCATGATAGATCCAAAGCTTGCCTTAAAAATGGTAAGTATCTTAGCCAAAGCGGATCCAGACCATATCCTAGATATCGCCAGAGCGGTAGCTGGTGTTGAAGGGGTTGATGTAACCGAGCTTTATCAAAGGGTGAATAAAGAAGATCCTGATCATCAACAAGAGTTGATTCAAACCATTATCACAGCAACACCAGATTCAACCACTGACCTAGTTAATATGGTCTTTGAAGAAGCGGAGTCTGAAGATATTGCAGAACTAGCCACTGTGATGACAGAAGCTGACCCTGAACACAGTTTGGAAATTATCGAAGCGGCAACAGAGGCTGTTATCGAAGATAACCCAGAAGTGGTTGTTGAGATCGCAGAAGCCTATGCAACGAGTGCGGCGACTAACCTTGAAGAAATGCGTTATGCAGATCGTCTTGCCGATGATGGTGATGTAGAGCAGACCATTACAGATATGGTTGAAATGATCACAGAGAAAGCGCCTGAGCATGCTGAAGATGTAGAAGCGGTTATTCCTGATATTGACCCTTTTGTTGAAGTAAGTGATGACCTTGACTCAGACGATAACCAGCCGGCTGAATCCGAAGAAGCGTCTCTCGATCAAGAAGAAAGCGATGAATCTGAAGCATTTACTACTAAACAGTCTGATAAAGAGCCAAATGAAGAACGAAAAGTAGAGCCTCATGAAGACTCTGATGAAATGGTTACAGAAGCGGCTAAAGGATCAAATAAAGAATCAACTTCTGATACGTCAAATGATGTGTCATTAGATTCAAACAGTGACTCTAAAGAAGCACTTTCAGACAAAAAAGACGAGCCTAAAAGCTAACGATAAGCCTTGCTATCCTGAAACTAAAAACGCCTGCTCACATGAACAGGCGTTTTTGGTTAAGCCTTTTTAAATACTGATAGCTACTAATTAGCTGCCGCACGGGTAAGATTTGCTAATACATTAGAAATTTTAGTAATTACTTGATCACAACCCTTAATCGCATGTCTCTCTTTGAGATAAGCAGGTGCATTATAAGTTACCCAAGCTTGGCCTTTATCATCTTGCCAAAACAAGGCTTTTTGCGGCAAATCTATTGCAACGGTTTTAGAACATTGCATTAGGGGGGTACCAATTTTAGGGTTACCGAAAATAATTACTTGAGTTGGTGCCAACTTAAGCGCCACCTTCTCAGCATTTTGCTCATGATCTACCCTAGCAAATACATTAATCCCCTTCTTCTTTAAAATAGATTCAAAACGGTCTGCTGTTTGGTTCACCGTATGCTGGCTTTTAATACTCACTAAGCCTGTCCCATTATCGTCCGCAATAAGCGCAGAAGAAAGTGAGAGAGCCAAAATGCTCGCTGAAATGTATTTAAGCATAGATCTAACATCCTTTTGTTTGTTTTTAACCTCATTCAATCGCAATTTAGAATGCACTAAAAAGCTGAGATTTAACCTTGGATGTTATTTAGTTAAGTTAGTTCTAATTTAATAGCAGATAGTTAACATTATTGTAGAAAGTTGCAAGATCTGTCTTTGCAAACAGAGGTAAGAAGGAGATTAGATTATACATCCTCTCTAAAGCTCTAAACACAGCGGAAAGTGATTATGAAAGGTCTGTGTCTAAATGAAATTCTGGCTGTATACCCGTTCTAGTACAGTGCGCCATTTGTATTTTATTTTCTTTCGTGACACATGCAACGATGTCATAATCCGCCGCGCCAGCTGACCATAATGTCGGTTTTTTCACAGTTAACTCGTTGTCTCCATTCAAGCTTGTCCCTTCCATTTCTGGTGTCATTTCTACTTGCACCAATTCTCCGGCAGGGCTGTCTTCTGCAAGTGCGACGTCGCCAAAGAATTTTTTACTAATAGTGTAGCGTTTTTCCCATCCACTAGCTCTTTGTTAACTATTTTCCAATTTTTTTTACCGTTATACATAACCTCCTGGCCAACGTCGCCATTTTGTCCTATTTGCCTTTGAACTACGGTTGATATACCTAATCCTGCCCCTACCTTCTGATTCATACGGTTTCTTACTCCTCCTAGAGCTGAAGATCCATGCCTCCGATTCACGATACCGAAGCTCTGTTTTGGACACTTGTTTCTTTGAGTAATCGTTCGACTTTTATTCTCTTTTCGTCTTTCTACTTGTTCATACATATCTCAAACCTTTTTAAATTGGACTTTAGTCATTGTTATAGGCTTCCTTTATTGCCTATAACAATTGGGATAAAAAACGTTTTAATGGCTTTTAGGTTTTGTTATGGGCTTGTTTTAGGTGTGAAATCAAGAACTGAATCTATTATTAAATCTTATACATTTTCATCGTTTGCAAAGTTGCTAACAAGCAATCACTTCCTTCATTATTGCAAATATTACCTTTTGCCAATTCTTCCATCATCCAATTAAATGACTTGTCCTTAGGTTTCCATTCCGTAGCATTTTTAGGGCATATTAATGCATTTTTCACATAATAGAGCTTAGAATCCTTATCATTTAAAATATCTACTATTTTTGTGAAGGCTGTCGTACGTTCAATGATCTCATTTTCATTTGCAGTTTCATCACCTGTATCATAATCCCTTATTGCCGATTCAATTTTTTCGTACTCTTCTTTGTCCATGCCAAATTGAACAAGTTTATCAATTTTTGGTTTAACTTGTGGTGGTAAGTAAACCAACTCTTCTTGCTCTTCGTTTAGGTCTTTATTCATTTTTTTCATAGCATCTTTACTATTATCCACACGTTGAAGAACTTTCTCATGAAGTCGCCTATCATAAATAGGAGGCGTTTGTTTCTTATCAGAAAGGAAAGTACCTTGCTTCCCATTACTTTTCTTCTGAGCAACAGAATAAGCAACCGCTCTACTTTTATTCTCTTTTGGTTTCTCTAGTTGTGCATACATATCTCAAACCTCTTAAATTAGATTTTATCGCTTGTTATAGGCTTTTTTCAGCTGCCTATCTCACCATGGATGGTACTTATTAGGGTAATGCAGGAGCAATTACCGATAACTCCCAGCCCCTCCAAAAAATGGACGGTGGATTTTATTCGGACTATCTCATTATCACTTTATGGCTCAATAACACTCGATTTGGGGGTTATTGAGCCATGTTCTTTTAACGCTACTGTCCTGATAACTCTAACTCGAACCCCAAATAAAACTCCTGTAATCATCTTCATTATTCAAGCTAATCGCTTAATACCCTCCAGCTAAAATCAATGCCCTTTGCCACCAACCCTTCGCCAGCTTCCAGCCCAGTGGCATCCACCGCCTTGGTAGGCTTGACTATGGATTTTATTGATTGCACTACATATCCGAGCTTGTAAAGCAGATAGCGGTCATAAACCAGAACGAATTACTTTCACTGCGATTAACTAATAGCATTTAGCTTTAAGGGGGGGATGTGCGTGCGAAAGGGGTTGGGGTTGGGATTCGGATTGGGGTTGAGATTGGGATGAGAGACTTTGCTTCTGAGTAAGGTAGGCAAGCGGTTGGCACAAAGTCATAACCTGGGGCTAGCTTTTGGGCATGGCGCTCTAACACTTAGTCAGCGAAATGCCCGAGAATTTAAACTTGTTTTTACCTAGGTACTCCTAAACCAGCAAGACCTGTATGAGATGAAATGTCACGCCAACTCTAATTGATGTAACTCACCAATGATTATATTAATCGTCTTCGCTTATTAAATGCGTTATTACCTTAGGTTTATTATGAAGGGTCCTGTGTACAGGACAGCGATCTGCAATTTCCATAAGCCTAGCCTTCTCTGCATCTGACAAGTCCCCAATGAGTTGGACTTTGCGCACTAACGCTTCTATCTGAGTATTATTTTCGTCAGCATGATTGGCATCTTTCACATAGTTCCTTTCATGGGATAAGCTGACTTCAACATGCTCAAGTGCTAGTTTTTTATGATTCGCGTACATTCGGATAGTCATAGCAGTACAGGCACCTAACGCTGCTAACAGATGCTCATATGGGTCTGGTCCGGTATTTTGTCCACCGACTTTTGTTGGCTCATCTGCAAACCATTGATGATGATCACTAAATATCTGTTGCTGAAATTTATGATCCAACTCGGCCACTCTTATATGACCATTTGTTACATGGGGTCGATCTGAGTGAAGCAAAGGAATGTAACGACTGGCCCAACCTGAAATGGTCTGTGCAACATATTCACTGTCAGCAGGTTTTGATAATAAATGGTCTGCACTATCCAAGCTAATAAAGCTTTTTGGGTGTTTAGCCGCTTTATAAATTTTTTCGGCATCCGTAATATCTACGGTTAAATCAAGGGGTGAATGTAAAATCAACAGGGCTTTATTTAAATGCTGAATATGTTCACTTGTTTGCGCTCTTAGATCATCCAAAAATTGCTTTTTAATCGTGAATTCACGCATACCTAAGCTCACTTTCGCTTGCCCATCACTTTCTATGGATTCTATATGAGCATCAAAATTATGGATAACATGAGCAGCTTCATGGGGAGCACCAATGGTAACAATTGCCTTCACTTGAGGAAGTTTTGCCCCCATGGCCAATACGGCAGCACCGCCAAGACTATGGCCTATTAATAATGCAGGTGCTTGATACCGCTCTTCAAGGAAGTGTGCTGCGGCTAAAAGGTCTTGTGTGTTCGATGAAAAATTCGTATTTGCAAAATCCCCATCGCTGCTCCCAAGGCCGGTAAAATCAAAACGAAATACCGCAAAACCATGTTGTACTAAATAACGGCTTATTCGAGATGCCGCTGCGATGTCCTTGCCGCAGGTAAAACAGTGAGCAAATAAAACATAGGCCCTGACAGCTTGATCTGGTGATTCTAGTAAGCCTGCCAGTGTTTGGCCTTGGCTTTGAAATTCCACTTTAGTTCTCATACTTTCTCTCCTAAAAAACAAAAAAGTCACTTATTTAGATCCGTTGAACTGCCTTACTCACCTAAAAATTGGTGTTAGTTTTCTTTTTTCTGTCACTCATTGGAACCTAGCGATAGAATTCGAGGTCTTTAGTTTATACTCTCTTCAATTTGACCACTGGCTATATTGGTCAAGCGCTTTAAAGAGTGTTAAAAATTTAGAGCAATACTTTCAACCACAGATGGACACTGATATGAGCTCATCATTACAAAATGCAAACTATAATGTGTCCTTGACGCTGAAACTCTATATCCTTGCGGGTGTCATTTTTGGTGCCTATGCCAGTCGCGTTTGTCCCTTTTTAGAATCACTCTCAAGCCTAGAAATTTTCACTCAAGTGAGCCTCATTTTTTCAGGCGTATTTTTAATTCGTCATTTCCTGTTAGCTAATCACACCTTAGTCAGAGAAGGACGACTTGCAAAACTCGATAGCGGGCTATTCTTCGCTGCAAGCATACCCGTCGCTTTTTATTACAACCTAAGTTATAGCTTCCCTTTGGACAGTAATTTAAAGGTTTTGTTCGGCATGACTTTATTTGGTTTTTTTACAGGCACAATTTTGCAACTTACTTGTAAGCTAGCCCAAATGAAAATGATGAATAAAACAGGTGAATTTGATTTTAAACTAGCAGGTCAAAGGAGTTCTTTGGTCAGCCAAATGATCTGGATAGTCGTACTCTTGCTGGTTACTCTGTCGTTTATGTTAACCATGGTTGCTGTCAAGGATGCATTTTGGTTAGAGCATAATCCTGCCAGATTTATTGATGGCAGTGGCAAGGTTAGCATTATCAAAGAGTTTATCTTTTTATCCGCCGTCTTGGCGGGTTATGCCATTAGCATTATGGTGCTTTGGAGTAAGTTAATTAAAGGCATTTTAATTAGCCAAGAGAGTTCTCTAGAACAAGTAACACAAGGCAATATTAATATTCGTTTGCCTATCTTTGCTTATGATGAATTGGGCTCTATGGCATCTTTAACAAATAATATGCTCGATAGCCTACAAAAAGCCCAATCAGAAGTAAAAACCACACGGGACGTGGCGATTGTCAGCTTATCCGCATTAGCAGAGTCTCGGGATAACGAAACAGGCGCTCACATCATTAGAACGCAAGAATATGTCAAGGTCTTAGCGGAGCATCTCAGCCTTGAATCAAAGTATTCAGATTCACTCACCCCAAATTACATTGAACTGCTTTATAAATCGGCTCCACTTCATGATGTTGGCAAGGTGGGGATTCCTGATAATGTCTTATTAAAGCCTGATAAGTTAACTGATGATGAATTTGAAATCATGAAAACTCACCCTCAAATTGGCGCTGATGCACTTTCAACTGCAGAGAAGCAACTTGGTACTAGCTCATTTTTACGGGTTGCTAAAGAAATCTCTTTAACCCATCACGAAAAATGGAATGGTAGAGGTTATCCAAATCAACTCGCTGGAGAAGACATCCCTTTATCTGGTCGTTTAATGGCACTGGCTGATGTTTATGATGCACTCATTTCAAAGCGTGTTTATAAGCCAGCCTTTAGTCACGACAAGGCAAAGCAAATTATTTTAGAAGGTGATGGCTCTCACTTTGATCCAGAAGTTGTCAAAGCCTTTTTAGCGGTTGAAAACGAGTTTGTTCGTATTGCTAGCACTTATCAGGATAATAAGCCTTAACCTTTTTAATCAGACCTAATTAATCAGACATAGCTATTTAGACATAGTTAATCAACAGACAGGTTAACCGTAAAGCGCATTAGAAAGTGCTTTAAAATATATGACATGTCATAACCATGAATATAATGATGAAATTTAAAGTCCTTTAGTGCTTCCTCAAATTTACGGTAATCTTCTAATGTATGTAAACCAACCGGCGAGGCTCCTCCATCACTGATCCCCTTTTTACTAGACCAGACACGATTAATCACAATGGGGTTAATGTCTTTATCTTCTTGAAAGTGCAAGGTGTAATTGTATTCATGGGAGCCACTGTTGCCACAAGGCCAAGTTTTTTCTAAGGCAATTTCTAAAATAGGAATGCGCTTCTCAAAGGAGGCATATAGCACCCACCTTGACACCTTGTGATAAAAATCTTGATCCATTAAGAGCCTAGTGCGAATGCTTTCTTTATCCGTACTCGCCTCTGCATTTGCTTCAGTGCTAAAAATCTTAAATAGTGAAAAGCCTGTGCTTATTTTCGCACCAGCACCAAGATGAATACGGGTTTTATTTTCTTCTGAATCCTCACAGCCCCATTGAATAGACTCATTAGCCCTTTCAGGCCAAAAAGGAAACAAAGGCTTATCCTCCAAGGCTTTAATTAAATTGAAATTATAATGAAAGACTTTTTCTGAAAAAGTTTGATCCCCATGAGCCACATAATAAGCATTATCCCTAAAGCTATAATAGGAGGAAGGATAAATAATTTTATACTCTTCTTCATACGTTCTCGGATTCTCAACCACCTCAACTTTAAATACATCTCTGGGGCCAAAGCCTTGGTCTCCCAATTGTAAGGGGCGTCTTAGATAAGCGAGAGGCTTACTCATCTTCTCATACAGGGTTAAATCTCGACTTTTCATTTCCCCCATAATGCCACCTTGAGTAATGACACGGGAGCGGCCCCGATATCTCTCTTGATAACTGACATCGACTCTTTTTAACAAGGTACCAGGCTCGATAAAGGCCCTGATATGAGGTGTTTGGGGCACATATAGTATGTGACCACGATTAACGACTAAGACATCCTCAGATTCATTATTTGCCAACACGCCCTGAGTAACCAGGGTTAAGCAAATAATGAAAGTGCTCTGTTTTAAAATCATCGTCATCTTATATCATCCTTGTTACCTTATTAGGGATTAACACTCAGTATAAGTTTAGCGCCTAAATTAGTCTTTTGATGTTAACTTAATGTTCTTTCGAACAATTTCTTCATCTTCTTCACCCGGCCAATAAAAGTCTGTTGCAATAGACCGACTGCCAGAGACTGCTCTTATAATGGCAAAATTATTGATACCTGATTTAGCGAAAAGGCGCTTTTGATACACACTTGTTGCTTCTTTCTTTTCTGTATTCTCCATTTTGCCAGTCTCTTCATTAAGCCGAGTTATCTCTTTTTGCATATAACCTGATTTAGCCACCACCAGATTTGCAATTGCAGGGTTGGGCTTGCGAGAAATGGGACTACTGGTAATTTGGGATACTTGAGCATTAGGAAAGCGGCTTATATCAATTAGCTGATACGCACTAGCACAATGAACATCACCACTAATAAAGCTAATGGGGACAGCAAAGCTATGTGACACTTGTAACACCTCGGTCAATAGCTCATCCCTTTCTGCATGGTTAGTATGATGAGACCACTCGTCCATCAGATCATCTTTCATTCCACTCAAAGAAAAATCGGCAATATCCACAAGACAGCTCCAATGCACAACCGGCACGGGCGAAACAATAAAGGCAGCCTCGGCATCCGATAAGCGATTAAGCCAAGCTTTCACTCTTTCAAACTGGGCTTTACCCAATAAACGATAGGTTTCTCGTTCACAATCATGATGACCACGAACATCAAGTACGTAATAATGAAACGAACCACGATTAAAGCTGTAATCCCACTGCATCTCTTCTAGGGCGATTAAGTCGCCTCTTTGCTGTCGTCCAGGGTTATGATCATGCTGGTATTCAAAATAGACTTGTGCTGCAGCTTGCCACGCTAAATCCACGACTTTGACATTAAAACTATCATCATCAAATTGAAAAAAATGACGTAATAATTTTCGTCGCTCTTCTTTTGTCCTAGAACCCCAACCATCCATAATTTCATGATCATCCCAAATCATATAACTTGGGTAACGGCCAAACACATCGCTTAGAGCTTCAAAATTCCAATAAATTTTGTAATATTCACGAATTAAGCCTACCAGGTACTGTTTAATGTCCAAATCTGATTTTTGCTCTAACTCATTTTTATAGCGCGCTAGCCATTTCCATAAATCAGTCATGCGTCCGTCATTAGTGTCTAGGTAAACTTGATCACCCGCGGCAATTAACAAATCAAGCTGCTCTCGCTCAGCAACATCACAAAGCTCAGGTAAAGCCCCCTCTTTTGGATGTGTCCAGCTATAGGGGTCATGGCAACTAAAGGAGGCAAAACGAATATCATGGTAATCAGTTTTAGCAGTGTCAAAATAAGCCTCAGCCGTATCGCCTATGATAGTTCGTCCTGCTTCTTGAATTTTGGTGCTCACGTCAGCACTAACGAGGTAATAATACCGTGTGTTAGGGTCTAAACCGTCGAGTTTGAAGGTATGACATAGCCCCTCATCTCTTAGAAACGCATAAGAATGCACGTTAAGATCAGGATAGTTTTGAAACCAGTTATCTAATTCTTTGCCATCCATGTCATCCAAGTCACCATTGAATTTGTGTTTGGATATGACTAACCCCCATTTACCTTCGACAGGTACTTTGACCCATATTTTGGCAAAATCTGGACCCGTATCTCCTACGATGACCATGTGTTGTAAACGAGGTTTTTTGGCTTCAAAACGCGGGGGGCTAGGTAAATGATTTCCCATTGCTATCCTTCCTATTCCATTTGGTAGTGCTAGATAAAATGCGGGAAAGAAAATCGCGAGTCAAATCTGTTTTATGAATAAGCCAGTTGCGATAGAGATAAAGATAGCGCTAAAAATACTAATAAAGACATTGTTTTACCCTGTAGCTCCCAAGCCTTTTGATAATACTAATATATTGACATGCAGGGCTTGAGCAGGATTCTAGGATTTAAGTTTTATCCATGATTTAAGTGTTAATTTGCAATAGCTAATATATAAACACTACAAATCAACTAGTTAGAGAATTATTTTTTTTGATTCACATGCATAAGATCCATAATAAATCCTTATTCTATCTGTATGATTTTTAAAATAAGTCAAAATAGGGTTTTTATTATTTATTAAAAACATTTCAATTTAGATTTTATTTATTTAGCACAAGCTTATTTATTAAATATCTTTATTAACGTTTTTATTAAAAATAATAACCTCAGTAAGACTCATTAGATTTAACTTATAAAAGAAAACTTGCTTTATTCGGAGTAGAAATGTCTCAGTCAGTAAAAGTTAGCATGCATGATATTGGTATTCCTTTCGGAAAAAACTTACATATAGAAATAGTCGCTAATAAAGCTCGCTATATTCTTAAAGTAGTGGGTTGTATGCCTAATAATACCCTTATTGTTAACGCTCCGACTGAAAATGGTAAAAGTATTTTATTAAAAGCAACCACTATCCTTAAAGCCCGCTTTATGATGGGAACAAGAGTTTGCGCTTTTATGAGTAAAATAACAAAAGTGACCAGAGAACCTGAGGTGTATTTCCACATTAGCTACCCTGAACACATAGAGTCCTCTGTGATCCGAGATAAGGTCAGACTTGAGACAAATTTAATTTCTATCGTTAAGCCTTTAGAGCACCAAAAGTCAATCGAATCTGTGGACTCAGGTATATTAGTTGATCTGAGTTTAGGTGGGGCGAAGTTGGTTTCAAAAAATGACTTTGGCTATGAAAATAACATGCTAAATTTAGTCGTTAAATTATCGATAGCTGATTTTAGTCAAGTTATTAATATGCAGTGTCAAATTAAAGTGCAAGAGATACGGGCCTATGATGAGGTTAAAAACTCATTGAAATATAATACAGACATCTCTTCTCTCTATACTGATTATCTTTATGTTTACAATTTGAAATTTGAGAATTTAAGTAAAGCTAAGCTCATTTTATTAACCGCTTATATATTAGAAAATGGCGCTATTCCTGATTAATAACTAGTTTAATAATACTAGAAATAGTTATTAATTAAGGGTTAAATAGCATCCACACCGTCCAGACAGGCGGCAAATGCTTCGATTGGCAGCAGCTTAAACTCTTCACTCAATATTTTAAGGCTTTGTATTCGATCACATCTAAAAGTGCGTACATCCTGTCTTAATTCATCCCAAACCAACACATACCATACAGGGAAATTTAACAATAAATAATGTGGTTTAATAATACGACTTGTACACTGTCCTGCCTGGTCTTGATACTGAATTTCACAGGCTAATTGCATTAAAAAAGCTTGATGTAGAAGCTCAACTAATTCTCTTTTATTCTTGTTAACGCTGGCGAGTACCATAGATGAAACTCCCTGCCCGATTCTAATTCTATCCTTTAGCCCTATCACCTTAAGTTTCATATTGGCAGAAAAAGACGCCATTAATTTTTGTCTGACACTGGTCAGTCCTGCCATAAAAATGGGTGATTGCATTTGCTCTGCTATTGCAAGGCTAATCATTAAATCGACAGCTTCTGAATAGGTAAGATTAATTCGACCCACGGCCCAATTTTGCTGTAATCGTACGCCCCCTCCACGCCCTCTATCAGCATCGATAGGTAAACCTTGATCTCGTAATATTTGAATATCACGACTAATGGTTCTTGGACTGACATTGAACTCTTCAGCAATTAAGGCAACCGTCATGGCATCACCGGATTTAATTCTCGCTTTAAGAATATCAAGCCGTTGCAGACGTTCTAAGGTGTTTGATCTTTTCATAAAACAAATATGACACTAAATGTCATATTTGTCGATAAACTGCATTTGTTCTTTTAATTCCGGATAAGAAGACACCTCAACTTATTTTAAAAAGGAAATTACCATGTCAAATCCAGTCACCATACTCGCACCGATTAAACTTGCTCAAGGGGTAACCGAAGCAGAGTTATTAGTCGCATCCGACACCTTTCAAAAAGAGTTTGTCGATCATGAAGCCTGTATTTTGAGAAGAGAACTCGTTAAAAAAAGTGATACTGAATACCTTGATATCGTACAATTTAGCGATGAACAAAGTGTTTATCAAATAATGGAGAAGGAACAAAATCACCCTGTATGTCAGGCTTTTTTTGCTTTAATGTCATTTTCTGAAGAAGAGTTAGCGTCTCCTCTACCTATCTATCAATCTCTGACGACCCATACCGCTTAGCGCCTCTTAAGAAACAATGGATGTGGAGCAGATAAGCTGCTCCACATTAACCTATTAGCAGGTAAAATAAATAGAGAGAATTCGATGGAACTACTTAAAAATAAGCTTTCTATGACGCTGGTTAGAATTATTTCATTTCATCTAGCCAAACAGCTTGATGCTTTAATCAGTGCACAAGCAAAAAACGCTCATTCAAGCCCTATCTTGCCTTTAGATCAAGATGCATTTTGCAGCAAAATATCAGATCAACTTGAAACGCTTGAATTAAAACAAAGAGCTGAGTTTATTGCAGATGAAATCTATCAGGCCTTACCTAAGGATCTAACATTAAGGTATCAAGTGATCAGAGGCATGCTGCATACTCGAACACACGCCAATCAGAAAGTCTCTCAACAAAGTGATGAAAATGGCTTATGCGGCTGGGCCATGATGTGCTTAGGCCCTATTGTTGCAAAGTACGGTCTTAGTGACTTTGATAAAAGCCTTTGTTTATTAAAAGATATGACAGCCTATTTTTCGTGTGAGTTTGATATTCGGCCTTTTATTATTAAAGATCAAAATAAAGCTCTCTCTATCATCAGCTCCTGGGTCAATGAAAAAGATTATCATGTACGTCGATTAGTCAGTGAAGGCACGCGCCCTAGATTACCTTGGGCGATGAAGATACCAGCACTCATACAAGACCCAAGTCCAATGGTGCCTTTATTAACCATGCTTAGGGATGATAATGAAGAATATGTCAGACGTTCAGTGGCGAATCACCTAAATGATATCGCTAAGGATCACCCTGAGTTAGTCGCTAGCATCGCGCACGAATGGTTAAATGATAAGGGGATTGAGGCAGATAAAACCAAACGCATTAATCGATTCAAGTTGGTCAAACATGCCTGTCGCACCTTGATAAAACAGGGCCATACACAGACACTTAATGCCTTTGGTATAAAACCTGCAAAAATAGCACTCGAATCTCTCAAGGTATTAGATAACAAGGTTGAGCTAGGTAAGGATTTATACTTTGAACTTACCCTAGGCTCAACCTCTAATGTAAAACAATCTCTGATTATTGATTACATACTTCATCATAAAAAAGCGAATGGCACCTTAATACCAAAAATATTTAAATGGAAAAGTATAGATATAGATGCCAGCCAAACAATTCGAATTGAAAAAAAGCATTCCTTTAAACTCATTACAACACGTAAATATTACCCTGGAGAACACGCTATTTCTGTCAGAATTAATGGTGAAGATTATGGCTACACTGAGTTTGATCTTGTTTCATCTATCTAGGTAACCTGTTAAAACGTTTTGATTGATAATTGAAACTTAATCGCAAAAAAATAATATCTTACGCCTAACCAAAATAAAAAAGCATAAAAAAAGGCACCTAACGAGGTGCCTAAAAAGTAAATCAACCAAATCAACATATAAACAATTTAAACCTAACTAGACTTATAAAGCCTAATTAACTCCACTGCATGTATCATACATTTTAATTCCTTGCTCAGTTTACTATCCCTAGAGTAGACATAAGCTTTAAAATGTATGACTGTAAAAACCCTTTGAAGAGTTAGTACAAGAAAAATATTATCGAAATCCTTTATCAAATAATATTACTGGGCATTACAAAATGGGTTTATTTGATTTAATAAGATTTTAAAATTACACAGTAAAAACTTCAGCTTGATCTGCTAGATAATTCACCTTACCACCTATATTTTTAGCGTTCATTTCAATACGATCAATGGCACTTGTATCATTTCTAAGCCTTGAGGCAATTTGTTCCATATCCTGGCTCATACTCGTTGTCGTTTGAGCAACTTGCTCAATAGACGCTGCCATCTCGATACTCGCATCAGAACCTTTTTGTGCACTGGTTTCAATTTCATGCATAGCAAACTCTGCTTTTCCGCTAAATTGCTCTATCGCATCTAAGTTTTCTTTACTGCTCGCCATCTTATCTATCGCAGCTTTAGTCGCCGATTGAATACTACTGACAATTGTTGAGATCTCTGAAGTTGCATCAACAGTCTTACTGGCTAAGGATCTTACTTCATCGGCAACAACAGAAAAACCTCGTCCAGCATCACCCGCCCTAGCTGCTTCAATCGCTGCATTTAGTGCTAAAAGGTTAGTTTGCCCAGCTAACTCATTAATCATGCCGATAACACCGTCAATATCCGCTGAGAGCTTACCTAACTCATCCAGTTGAGCACTGGTTTCACCAACAATCGATACTGTCTCGCCTAAATTGCCTAATACTGCTTTGATGGTTTTCGAACCCTCTTGAGCCGATTCATAGGTTTGTTTGACCTGTTCTTTCATATCCTGTGTTGCATCAAAGACACCCGCAACACTTTGAGAAATCTCTTCAGTTGCCGTCGCTAACGTGCTGGTTTGCTGACTAATAGAACCGTTACTTTCGCTGATATGTAAAACGGCTTTATCAAGCTCTTTCACCATATCATTCACATCTTGGCTAGTTGTAACCACATTGGATATCACATTACCTAATCCATCCGTCATACCATTCAATGATAAGGCTAACGCATCAAATTCATCGTTACGTCGACGATTCACTCCTGCTTTAGCGGTTAAGTCACCTGCCTGTACTTTAGCTAGGTCAGAACTTAAGTTATTAATATTGGCTTTCACACTTTTCACTATGGTGAAGAGTATGAGAGAGGCAAAGATGGCAATGAATAGGCTCGCTATAATCAAACTAACCTTAGCTTTATCAGACTCCTTTTGAGCTAACATTTCTGCTAATGCAACTTCCTGCTTCAATAATAAAGAGGCTTGATCTCTTTGCTGGTTAAGCTCACTTTTAATTTGACTAAAAGTATTTAAAAGAGATGTTACCTTAATATTGGCTTCACCAAATGCTTTAACGGCTGCAAAGTAAACGGGCGGTGCTTCACCAAACTTTTTCACTAAACCAAAGTTTTTTAAGCGAGCAAAGTAATCATCATATGCTTGCGTAAAAGCGTCAAAATTATCCGCTGAAGAATCCAGTTGATATGTGTTCGCATGCTTTTTCATGACTTCAAATTTAGCCAATACAAAACTGACCGATTTAATTTGGGTATGAATTTGCTCAGTTAATAACGCAACATTCGCGCGATACCCTGATGCTTGGTCAAATCCCAATTCTTGTTTAGCAGCGACGTACTCTTGTAGGGTTTTAAAAAAGGCCAAGCTTTGCTGATTTCTTTCCTTCAAAATATTGAGAATGGCAACATTATACAAACCCCTGTATTGATTAATATCTTCTTGCTCTAACTCATTAATCTTTGTGTCTACTAAGCTTAAAAACTCATTGGCTGAGCTTTCAGTTAGCATTTGTAGTTGATCAGACAGCCTAATCATTTCTACGTACTTTTGTTCAGCATTAAGTTGTAGCTCAGAAAATGACTTCTGCTTAATACTGGCGTCGCTTAATACAGCGAAGCCATTAAGCGCGACTAAGGTTAATATAGAGAAGCCTAATATTGCAGATATAAATAATGTGACTAATTTAAGCTTAAAGCTCATGTTTGCTAGCATATAAAACCTCTGTATTTATCCTTAAACAAGCCTTTAATCACATGCACCTTAGGGTGTAAATACCAGCATTTATTGGTAAAAGATCAAAATCAAAGACTGTATGAAATTTATATTAGAAATATGATTAGAACCTTTTATACATCAAAGTTATTTCACTTAACATAGCAAACCAACAAATAATGCTCACAAATAGCGCATAATAGTTCTAATAATGTGCGTTTATGAACAATATAACCATAAAAAAACTCGGCAGAAATGCCGAGTTTTCATAAAAAGTTACAACTGTCTAGCTAACAATTCTCACCTAGACAGTCTTCAATTAATCTAGATCAGCGCAAGCTTTAAACGCTAGCATTTGCTTAAGGCTTGCTCAACATCCGCTATAATATCCTGAATATTTTCAATACCCACAGATATTCTCACAAGGTCTTCGCTCACACCTGCTTTTGCAAGTTCTTCTGAATTAAGCTGTCTATGGGTCGTTGAAGCGGGATGGCAAGCTAAGGATTTCGCATCACCAATATTCACCAGCCTTAAAATCATTTGTAGTGCATCAATAAATTTTGTACCCGACGCAATCCCCCCTTTAATTCCAAAACTTAAAATGCCGGAGGCTTTACCAGCACAAATTTCCTGGCAGCTCTGATAATAAGGGCTAGTAGAGAGGGCGGCATAATTAACCCACTCAACTTTAGGGTGAGATAATAAATATTGAGCAAGCTGCTCTGCATTTTCACAGTGTCGCTCCATTCTTAAACACAAGGTTTCTAATCCTTGCAGTATTTGAAATGTATTCATTGGCGAAATGGCAGCCCCTGTATTACGTAAAGGGACAACGCGACATCTTCCTATATAAGCGGCTTCAGCAAATGCCTCGGTATAAACAACACCGTGGTAGGATGGATCAGGCTCGTTCATCACTGCAAAACGCACTTTATTCGCAGCCCAATCAAATTTTCCAGAATCAATGATTACGCCACCAATTGAGGTGCCATGGCCGCCGATATATTTAGTCAAAGAATGCACCACAATGTCAGCACCTAATTCAAAGGGACGACACAAAACAGGCGTAGCGACTGTATTATCAACAATGAGAGGGACACCCTGTTTATGCGCAATATCCGCCAAACGTTTTATATCAACAATATTACCCGCCGGATTACCGATTGACTCGCAAAAAATGGCTTTTGTATTTTCATCGATTGCCTCTTCAAAAGCCGCGTAATCATCAGCATTGACCATACGAACATCTATGCCTTGCCTTGGAAAAGTATGGGCAAATAGATTATAAGTACCGCCGTAAAGCTGGCTGGTGCTTACTATGTTAGAGCCAACCTCGCAAATACACTGAATAGCATAGGTGATTGCCGCCATACCGGAGGCAACCGCCAATGCCCCTATTCCCCCTTCCATAGCAGCAAGACGCTGCTCCAAGACTGAGGTCGTTGGGTTCATAATACGAGTGTAAATATTACCCGGAACAGCTAAATCAAAAAGATCAGCGCCATGCTGGGTATCATCGAAAGTGTAAGAGGTCGTTTGATAAATAGGGACAGCGGCAGATTTGGTTGTTGCTTCTGATTCATACCCATGATGTAGCGCAAGAGATTCCAGTTTCATTTGTGCCTCATTGAATGATTAGATGTTGATGAAAAACAAAAATTGCAATCACATGAGACTAACAGCTTAGTTATGAAAGGAAAACTGCTTCAACTTGAATAAAATAGATAAGCTATATTCTCTCTATTCAAGTTGATTGAAAATGGGACATGGCGGTTAATTTTTAAATTTATCCTTAAGCAATAATCTTTTCAACGACCATATCATCTAAGGTTTTAAAGGGATCTTCTGCCGCTTTAAATTTGTGATTTATTAACCCAGCATGCATGTTTTGCACATACATCTGTCCTTTTCTTTCAATCAGGTCGAGTGTTAAAACATCATCAATAAAATTAACGTCATTTAAAGCACAATAACAAACATCTTGCGTTCTACTGTTATAAAAGTAATAAGTATGATTATTATGGTCACTCACACTTGACCACTGAGTTTCATCAATTTCATCTTGATTAACACTTGATAGTCTAAAGCCAATAGGAACCGCTGTATTTGCAATGATTGCGCGGGTTTGAGCAATTGATTCTTGTGCAGAATAGGTTTCTTCGGTTTTACCTAAGTAGTAAGTTGCTCTTTGTAATCGCTCAACCGCTTGCGGACCACCAGGCACCATTTGAGAAGGCATTGGATTATCATGTCCCCAATGATATCTAGCGGACACATTTAATAATATTTGCGTTTCATATTCGGGTTTATTTGTCATCACTTTAAAATTATCACTGTGATAGACATTAAAAATGCCATTACAAACTTCAATAATGGCTGAATCACCATAAATATCAGACACGGCTAAATGCATTAATAAATCTATGTCTGTGGTTGGCATCTTTTTATTAATGAGTTGAATTTTTAAAGGACTATCATCTGCGAATTTATCCACGACTTCACTGACGTATTTACAGGTATCTAATACATACTGAACCCAACGCGTCACATCGAGTTGCTTATCAAATGAGGCAAAGTTAGATTGATAGCTTGCATCCGTATTAAAGAGTGCATTTGCAACCAAGCCCTCACTATTAACGCCTTCACTGGCCGCTAAGTCATGGCCTTCACCTAACATAGTCACAATGGATGAATACTCTGATTTCCACTCAAGGGTTTTATTCGTTATTTTTTCACAGCCCGTTTTATTGAGCCCTTTATTAAAGCAAAATAGACTGGTGGCAAGAGGCGTCTGCCAATCCATATTTCTAGCTGTGGTTAAGAAATCATTCGTAGCATTATTGAATACGCGCGTGCACATAAGCAGTCCTTTTGTTTATTAGATTTTGCTTACAAAATCGATAAATCCGAGACTACATCCATGAGATTACAAAGAATATTACCGGATATTACAAGGTGATTTCATGAAATTTACCGTTATAAAACAGTAAAATAACGCAACTTTAATGCATGATTCAACGAAACTGAGCGTTATTACAATATTGTGTTTTTAAAACATAAATTTACGTAAAAAAAAACGAGCCCTATTAAGCTCGCTTTTTCTTTAATACCTACACATTAGATACAGTTTTTGGCAAAGCTCTCCAAACCGGCTTGCGCACAACTTAAGTCCTGACTCGGTGCACCAGAGCTCACGCCGATTCCCCCAATCACCTCACCATTAACACTGACAGGCAAGCCGCCACCGACAATACATAAGCGCCCACCTAAAGCGGTATGAATCCCAAATAAGTGATTATCTGCACCTGGAATACAAGCTTGATTGTATTCGTGCGTGCCCTTTCGCGCTGACGCTGCGGTAAAAGCTTTATCTTGCGCTAAGGTAATGCTGTGAATTTTTCCACCGTCCATTCGTTCAAAAGCAATTAAATTGCCCGATTCATCCGTGACAGCAATGCACATAGGCACACCAATCTCTTCGGC
Organism: Marinomonas sp. MED121; assembly: GCF_000153025.1. GTDB lineage: Bacteria > Pseudomonadota > Gammaproteobacteria > Pseudomonadales > Marinomonadaceae > Marinomonas. The sequence goes on along the minus strand of NZ_CH672432.1, from coordinate 269,647 downwards.
TTTTTTCACCGCTCCTGCAATCAGTACATTGGCATCTGATTGGCTTAGTCTATTAATAGATAACATGGCTTCTACTCCTTAATACAAAAAATAAAAAAAAGGGTACGTGTTTTGTAGAATATAAAAATAACCAAGTATTACAGTTAGAAGCAGACAAACGGTTCACATGCATATGTCACTGATTTATGTCATACCTGTTGCAAACCGTTGTTTAAGTTAGTAGTTTTTTTCAGTGATGTATCCCAGCTCTGCAGAAATGGCTTTACCCGCTTCGACAAGATCTGCAATCCATTCATCTTTTCTTCGCTCTATTGGAGCAGATAATGATAAACCCGCTGTGATACCGCCAGATCTGTCATATAACAAAACACCAATACAGCCCACATCAATCTCAGCTTCTTCATTATCAAAAGCATACCCACGCTCAACACAAGCCATGCACTCTTGATATAGCGCATCATAGGAAGAAAAAGTGTTTCGGGTATAAGCGGGTAAGTTCGTTCTTTGTTCGTAACTGCGAATCCCCTCTTCTCCACTCATGCCAAGCATAAGCTTACCTACCCCAGTTACATGCAACGGCGCTCGTGAGCCAACGACCTGCTGCACATGCATCATGCGATTAGGTGTCACTTTTTCGAGATAGATAACCACGTCACCCTCTCGAATAGTCAGGTTGATAGTTTCGCCTACTTTATCTCTGAGTTTTTCCATATAAGGCATAGCAACCGCGCGAAGATCTACCTCTGAATGTTGTCGATTACTTAGTTGTAACAGCCTCTGCCCTAAACGGTATTCTCCACCCGCATCACGATCGACAAACTTATTATCAATCAGTGAATGGAGAATTCGATAAGCGGTTGAAGGATGCAAATTTGTATCTGCACTCAGTACTTTTAACTTAACAGGTTTGGTGTAACGAGAAATCGCATCAAGCAACAATGCCGCTCTATCAATTACCTGTATACGCGACTCTGGCTTTACTTTATTCATAAAACTTGCCCTTCTTTAAAACTGAACATTGCTAAAGAATATAAGGCTAAAAAAAAATAAAAACCATATAACGAATGAATTATTTGCATTTTCACATTATGAAAACCCTAAATTGCACTTTTTAACAATTTAAACCCATTAAAAACAACATCTTATAAAAATTATTTTATATTTATGCTCGTTTTCACAATATGAAACCTCATCACATTGCGGTTATTAAATTAACTTTATAAGGTAAATGCATACCAAGAAACACCGCACTTAATAAGCGTGTTTTAAATTTTACTTGAACCCTATGGAGTAGTTTCCTATGTCCGAACAGAATCCAGTTTTCATTCCTGGTCCTACAAACATTCCAAATCGCTTATTGAATGCGATGCACATTCAGACTCAGGACCACAGATCACCAAACTTTGTGGAAACACTGACTCCAGTACTTGAAGGTTGCAAAAAAGTATTTGGCACAACAACGGGCGAAGTCATTACATTTCCTTCAACAGGTACTGGCGGTTGGGAAGCAGCCATCAGCAATACATTATCTGCTGGTGACAAAGTACTTATCGCTCGTTACGGCATGTTCTCACACCGTTGGATCGATCTTTGCCAACGCCATGGTTTAGAAGTTGTTGTAATCGAATGCCCTTGGGGTGATGGGGCGCCAGCGGACCTTTTTGAAGAAGCATTAAACGCTGATAACAATCATGACATTAAAGCAGTACTAGTAACCCATAACGAAACAGCAACGGGTGTACGTAGTGATATCGCCGGTGTTCGTAAAGCCATGAACAATGTAAACCACCCTGCCATGCTATTTGTTGACTGCGTAAGCTCTTTAGCATCAATGCCATTTGAAATGGATGCATGGGAAGTTGATATCGCCATTTCTGGTTCGCAAAAAGGTTTCATGCTGACCACTGGTATGGCGATTTTAGGTGTAAGTCAAAAAGCATTGGCTGCAATGGAAACAGCAAACTTACCACGTACCTTCTTTGATTTTAGAGACATGATGGGTGCGAATGCGAATGGCGGTTTCCCTTACACACCACCACTACAGTTAATCTTCGGCATGAAAGAAAGCTTAGACATGTTGTTTGATGAAGGTCTTGAAAACGTTTATGCACGTCATTTCCGTTTAGCAGAAGGCGTTCGTCAAGCGGTTGCAGCTTGGGGCCTTAAGTTGTGTGCAAACACACCAGAACTTGCGTCTGACAGTGTCAGTGCCATTTATGTACCAGAAGGCTTTGACAGTAACGAATTAACTGCACATGCATTTGATAAGTACGGCGTATCTTTTGGTATCGGTCTTGGCGAAATGAACGGTAAAGCTTTCCGTATCGGTCACCTAGGTTCTTTAACAGATGTAATGGTGCTTTCTGGCTTGGCAACCATCGAAATGGCAATGGCTGATCTTGATTACCCGATCCAGTTAGGTGCCGGTGTTGCTGCAGCACAAGAGTATTTTCGTAAAACAGCTAAAAAAGCCAACGCCTAATCGCGTTGGTCTTTAATCCGATGACTTGCGAGGTTAAGCATGAGTTCTGAAGAAAATTTAGTGATTCCAACTTATGACGACGTGATTGCCGCTCATGAAAGAATCAAGCCTTATATCCATGAAACGCCGATTCTGACATCTCAACGCTTGAACGAGCAAACAGGTGCAGAACTATTCTTTAAATGTGAAAACCTACAAAAAGCAGCGGCATTTAAAGTACGTGGTGCTTCTAACGCTGTATTTGGTTTAACTGATGAAGAAGCAAAAATTGGTGTTGCGACACACTCTTCTGGCAACCACGCACTGTCTTTGTCTTATGCTGCAGGACAACGCGGCATTCCAGTAACAGTGGTTATGCCTAGAACAGCGCCTCAGGCTAAAAAAGATGCGGTAATTGGCTATGGCGGCACCATAGTAGAGTGTGAGCCTTCAACGAGTTCACGTGAAGCAACCTTTGCTGAAGTGGTTGCAAAATCAGGCGCTGACTTTGTTCACCCTTACAATGACCCTCGAGTTATTGCAGGCCAAGCCACTTGTTCAAAAGAGATGCTAAGCCAGGTTGAAAACCTTGATGCTGTTATTGCACCTATCGGTGGCGGTGGCATGATCTCAGGCACATGCCTAACCATTTCGAACATGGCACCTAATGTCAAAATTTATGCCGCTGAACCTCTAAACGCTGATGATGCAGCCCGTTCTTTTAGAGCAGGTCATATTATCGCAGACGATGCACCCAATACGGTTGCTGATGGCTTAAAAGTACCATTAAAAGATTTAACTTGGCACTTTGTAAGTAATCATGTCACTGACATCTTAACGGCCACTGAAGAAGAAATTGTTGATGCCATGAAGCTGGTTTGGAAAACAATGAAAATCGTTATCGAACCAAGCAGTGCCGTGCCATTAGCCACTATTTTGAAAAACCCAGAAATCTTTAAAGGCAAGCGAGTTGGCGTCATCATCACAGGTGGTAACGTAGATTTAGACAAACTTCCTTGGCTTAAAAACTAATTCAATTCAATTAAAAAATTGTTTTAACCTAGGCGCTTTCCGCTCATCAGCTTAAGCCTGGGTTAAACCATTAATTAACTCCTATAGGGGAATAAAATGACGACATTAGATAATTTAGAAGTTGGTTTTGATGTTCCTGCATTACCAGGCATGGACGTTGCAGATATTCAAACACCTTGCCTAGTGGTTGACCTTGACGCACTAGAGAAAAACATTAAAACCATGGGGCAATATGCCAAAGACATGGGGGTTCGTCACCGTGTTCACGGCAAAATGCACAAATCAGTTGATATCGCCCTACTTCAAGAACAGCTAGGTGATAGTTGTGGTGTTTGCTGTCAAAAAGTCTCTGAAGCAGAAGTTTTTGCTCGTGGCGGCATTAAAGATGTATTGGTGTCAAACCAAGTACGTGACCCAGCTAAAATCGATCGTCTAGCACGTATGCCTAAACTTGGTGCACGTACTATTTGTTGTGTTGATGATATTGAAAACGTTGCAGAACTTGCTGCTGCCGTTGCTAAACACGACACACAAATCGAATGTCTTGTTGAAATCGATTGTGGTGCGGGCCGTTGCGGTGTTCAAGCAGGTCAGCCTGTTGTAGATATCGCTAAAGCCATTGCAGCCACACCGGGTCTTAAGTTCTCTGGTATTCAAGCATACCAAGGCGCTATGCAGCACATGGAAAGCTATGCTGACCGTAAAGAGAAAATCGACATCGCTGTTGAAATGGTAGCTCGTTCAATCGAAATGCTGAAAGCCGAAGGTTTAGAGTGCGATATCGTTGGTGGTGGTGGTACAGGTTCTTACTACTTTGAAGGTAACTCTGGTGTATTTAACGAACTACAATGTGGTTCTTATGCATTCATGGATGCAGACTATCAGCGTATCCACGATGAAAACGGCGAGCGTATTTCTGAATTCGAAAACTCACTTTTCATCCTAACCTCTGTAATGAGCCACACTAAAACAGATAAGGCTATCTGTGATGCAGGTCTTAAAGCACAATCTGTTGATAGTGGCCTTCCTTACATTTTTGGTCGTGACGATGTTGAATACATCAAATGCTCTGATGAGCATGGTGTCATTTCTGATCCAAACAATGCCCTAAAAGTGAATGAGAAACTGAAACTTGTTCCTGGACATTGTGATCCAACCTGTAACGTTCACGATTACTATGTTGGTATTCGTAACGGCAAAGTTGAAACACTATGGCCTGTATCAGCACGTGGTAAAGCTTACTAAAAGCTAGGTCTTACTCGCTGACATCCTACCTGTCAGCGAGTGTTATAAATTACTTGGAGAATCACTATGAGCACTGAAAATAAAGGTGTATCTATCGTTTCAGAAGAAACATGCCAAGCAGTTGTCGGCCGCCCTGAAGCATTTACTGCTGTCGAGAATGTATTTGCTGCCATGGCAAAAAATTCAGCTTACAATTTCCCTGTGGTGCGTGAAGCTATCGGTCATGCTGATGCATTATATGGCTTTAAATCTGGTTTCGACCGTGACGGCATGGTGCTTGGCGTTAAAGCTGGCGGTTATTGGCCTGGCAATGCACAACAAGGCCTTACGAATCACCAGTCGACTGTCATCTTATTTGATCCAGACACAGGTAAAATTAAATCTCTTGTGGGTGGTAATTATTTAACAGCGGTTCGTACAGCAGCCTCTTCTGCTGTATCTATTGCGCACCTTGCCCGTAAAGATTCTAAAGTGTTAGGTATGGTGGGGGCAGGCCATCAATCAACATTCCAATTACGTGCAGCAGTTGAGCAACGTGATTTTGAAAAAGTCGTGGCTTGGAATTTCCACCCTGACATGCTGCCTAATCTTGAGAAAGTATGTGTTGAACTGGGCCTACCTTTTGAAGCGGTAAGCCGTGAAGAGCTAGGTGCGCAAGCAGACGTAATCA
>NZ_CH672432.1:137185-264081 GCF_000153025.1 Marinomonas sp. MED121 | reverse complement strand
GAGCATCTTGCAGATAAACTTTCAAAACGTGATATTTATGTGGATGTTTTTCATGGCGATAAAGGGCAAGGTGCGCGTAATCGTGTGCTTGATGCTTTTAAAGCCGGCGAGATTGATGTGTTAATTGCGACTGATATTGCCGCGCGTGGTCTTGATATTGAAAAGCTGCCTGTTGTTATTAACTTTGATTTACCTAGAAGCCCCGCTGATTATATGCATCGTATTGGCCGAAGTGGGCGGGCAGGGGAGGTCGGTTTGGCATTATCTTTAATCGATCATGAGGATTATCATCACTTTGGCATTATAGAAAAGAAAAACAAAATTCGTCTTGAAAGAGAAGAGATCGAAGGCTTTGAAGTCGATACGACAAACCTCCCTAAGGTGGATAAGCCCATGGCCAAACCTGAGGGGACGGGTAAGAAAAAACGTAAGAAAAAAGCGGCGGCGGCTGATGTTTGGTTAAACCAAGGGGAATAGTTGAGCGGCTGAATCACTTTATCGCTAAGCTTTAGGCTGATTTTTAAGTTTGTGCTGCTTGTTAGTTGTTGCTTGCTACTTAGGGAGGTTACTCAAATGCCATCTTTCATTAGGATATTTATTTTGCCTATCCTAGTTCTTTTTGCGTCGTTTGAATGCGTATCTCAAAATGCATCTGATGCACAGTTAGATAATGTCTCTGAGCTTAGGTGGCAAAATCGTATATTAATTATTTGGTCAGATGAGCCAAGTAAAACCTATGCTGCCCTTAACCCTTTTTTACATGAGATTGATGATAGGGATATGGTTATTTTCTCCCTTAATCAAGCTGAGATAATCACAAATTTTAAAGGTAAATTAAGTACTCAGTTTATTAAATCGCTAGCGTCACAGTTTCCTAGGCACACAGCTCATTATTATTTAATCGGTAAGGATGGCGGCGTTAAACGCACTGGTGATCATCTTTTGATCGAAGCCATATTTGAACAAATTGATGCTATGCCCATGAGGCAATTAGAAATGAAAGAAGCCTCTTAACTCATTGTCACTCATCCTGTTTAGAAAATCTTGGCCGATAGGGCTAACGTGATTGAAAAGCCCGCCCTAATTATTAAATTGTATGGGGATTTTTAATGCCAAGTTTTTCATTGACCACATCTGGGAATCGAACCTGCTGCCATAATTGCTGACAAATCTCTTTGGTATTGTGCCAGTCCTTTTTTGCAATCCAGTCGATTAATACACTTGGGTCGCCAGGGAAGTCGATCGCCTCAGGTTTACTTTGGGCTAACCATGTCTCTACCTGAGTCTTATCTAGGTTTGGCATACTATGGCATAGCCCCATTTTTTGTAATGACACTATGTTGGAGTATTGCTCAAACTGACCGTGCAGGGGCTTTATGAGTAGTTTTTTACCAAGCTTTAAGCACTCACTGGATAATTCAAACCCTCCGTTAGCAATGGCACCACCGCATGTTTCTAATTTTTGATGAAACCCTTCTTTGCTGGTTTTACGCCAATGGATATGGCTTTCATCATAATCTTCTTTTAATTCGGGGTGGAAACAATGGAATTGATAGCCTTCAAGGGATTCTAATAAAGCACCTATCTCATCTAAACTTTCAAACGGAAGGTAAACCAAAATTTCCTTATTAATCGAGCTTGTCGTTAATTCATTTTCAATGAAGGGAGGCATAATGTCATGGCCAAAATGGTAATAGTGCACGCCTAGCTGGACTTCACATGGCGCAAAATGCTTTAGCAGTAGTTGGCTATAAAAGGTGCTGCCGTCTTGTGGAATGGGTTTTAAAAAGGCTGCTTGGTGACTAATGGCAATGGAGGGAATGCCTTGGCGCTTTGCGGCCCAAGCACTAATGGGTTCAAAGTCATTTAATACTAAATCGTAACTTGAAAGGTCTAATTGACGAATATCTTTTATAAATTGAACCGGTTTGAAGGTTTTTAAGGTGCTTAATTTTGAGATCTTGCCATTTTTCGTTGCAAAGCTTAGTCCTTGGCGGGTTTGATAGTCACCAAAGACCTGCATATCAAAATAGTTATCTGGATCTCGTCCTGAAAATAAAAAATCTACTTGAATATCATCACGCTTTGCAAAGGCCTTTGCCATAACACGTGCACGGCTTATATGACCGTTGCCTGTACCTTGTACGCCATAAAAGATTTTCATAAAGCTCCGTAATTAAACATGACAAAAGGGTTAATTAAGCATAACAAAAAGGTTGAGACCAACAGCTGACATAGCGAGGCCAAGTAGAGCGCCTGCTAAGATATCACTTGGATAATGCACGCCTAACAAGACGCGAGATAAGCCAATAAGGCTAGCCCAGGTATACACCAAATAGGTCACAGACGGATAATAATGAGCCAATAAATAAGCCATTAAAAATGCTGCTGCCGTATGACCAGAAGGCAGGCTAAATTTGTCAGAAGGGGAGATATAAGCTCTGAGATCTGAGAAACTATGACAGGGCCTGTCTCGTTTGATTAACTTCTTCAGCACCAGATATAAAGGTAGTTCTAGAGCATAAGCCAGAAGGGCGGTATAGAGAAAAATGGCACCATCTAAAGGTTCAAATAGCCAAAGCACAACCCCTAGTACTAAATAATAATGTCCATCTCCGGTATGGGAGATAGCTCTCACCCATGAGCAATTCTTTGCTGTGGTTTTTTTGAATAGCCAATAAAAAAGGTGGGTATCGGTACGACTGATAATATTCATGGCCTGTCCTCTTTACTGCTGTTAACTGTATATTAAAAAGACAATATGAATAATATATGACAAATATAAGAAGGGTTTATGACAAGTACTAAGAGCGGTTATCGCTGGACTTATTGTTGTCATAGAATGAGACGTTTAAATAAGTCTGCTTTATAAGGTCTAAAAAAATTTGAAATGGGTTCAGAAGATTTTTAAGCCTTCCTTAAAGTAGCGTCTCATATTTAAAGGATTAAACAATGAGATTGATTGTAACCCCAGGGCTGGTTTTTACCTTTTTTATTCTAATGCACTTGAGTGTGTATTTGCTTTTGCGATTTGTGGTTGGTAGTGATTATGGCGTCTTCTTTCTAATTTTATTTTGGGGCTTTGCTTCCGTTTTTGGTGTGAATCGATTACATGCTTCAATTAAACACGTTGCTGATCACGCTATCATTTATAAAGTGTATCTATTTCTAAGCTATTTATTCATGCTGGTTTCATTTTTTGGCATCGCTGTGATGTTTTATCTAATGATTAATTTTGAATATAAATAGCGTGAAAAATTAAGCCTAGGCATGTTAACGAGCAATCGTTTAGTGAGTACGAGGTGATGTGAAGAGGTTTTAGGCATAAAAAAGTCGCCTTGTGAGCGACTTTTTTATGAAGTTTTTAACGTCCTGTTTAAACTTAAAAACCCTATGCTACCAAGCATTCTTGTGAAGTTGTTTAACCTTTTAAGTCAAACAACTTAATTCAAATAACAAATAGCTTTTAAGTTTTTATATGCCGTATTTTAAGCCACATCTTGTGCTGTGTTAGCAAGGGCATATTGATTGATGGTGGCGATCAAAGCTTGCATAGATGCAGATACAATATCTTCATCGATTGCGACACCGTTATAACGTTTGCCATTAATGTTCGTTTGAACATAGGTAATGGCTTGAGAATCTGTGCTGCCGGTTAAAGCATGTTCTTGGTATTGCACTACATCCAACTTAAGATTGAAGTGTGTGCTTAATGCTTGGCTAAAGGCAGAAAGCGCACCATTGCCTTGACCATGAATGCTGATGACATCGCCATCAATGGTTAAATCAGCACGTACTGTGTCTAGACCATCTTTTTGCAATTCGTATTTACCTAATTTATAAGGCGCATTACCCGTTAAATAGGTGTCTTCAAATAATTGTTTCATGGTATCGCCATTCACTACGCCACCATCTTGTTCAGCAAAGACCTGTACAACAGGACTAAACTCAACTTGTAACCAACGTGGTAGGGCAAGGCCGTGCTCTTGCTCTAAAGTATAAGCGACGCCACCTTTACCTGACTGACTGTTAACACGAATCACTTCTTGATAAGTGCGGCCTAAATCTCTTGGGTCGATTGGCAAGTAAGCCACATCCCAAGGTTTGTCTGCGGTTTGATTTGCCAAACACTTATTGATTGCATCTTGGTGAGAGCCTGAGAATGCAGTAAAGACTAATTCACCAGCGTAAGCATGTCTTGGGTGAACCGGTAGGTTTGTTACGGCTTTAACCACGCTGACAATACGGTCCATATCGCCAAGCTGTAACTCTGGATCAACGCCTTGGCTATACATATTCATTGCCATGGTGACGACATCCATATTACCGGTACGCTCACCATTACCTAACAAGGTGCCTTCAATTCGATCCGCGCCAGCCATCATGCCAAGTTCTGCGGCTGCGACACCACAACCTCTATCGTTGTGAGTATGAAGGCTGACATACATGCAGTCACGTTTAGCTACATTACGACAGAACCATTCAATTTGGTCGGCATAACGGTTAGGTGTTGAGACCTCAACAGTCGCAGGCAGGTTGATAATAATCTTGTTGTCTGGGGTAGGTCGCCAAACATCAGTCACTGCATCCACAACTTCAACCGCATAATCCATTTCTGTGCCAGTAAAGCTTTCTGGTGAATATTGGAAGACCCACTCGGTATCAGGGTATTTTGCTGCAAATTCTTTGACACATTTTGCGCCATTTACTGCGATGTTTTTTACCCCTTCTTTGTCCATGCGGAACACTTGTTCACGCTGAGTGGTCGAAGTGGAATTATAAACATGTACTATGGCACGACGAGCACCAATTAAGGACTCGTAAGTGCGTTCGATTAATTCAGGGCGTGCTTGTGTTAGTACCTGTAAAGTTACATCGGCAGGCACTTGATCTTCTTCGATCAACCAGCGGCAGAAGTCAAAATCTAATTGAGATGCCGCAGGGAAGCCAATTTCAATTTCTTTGAAACCCACATCTACTAGCAATTTAAAGAGCTCTTTTTTCTGCTCAACCGTCATAGGTTCAACCAGCGCCTGGTTACCATCACGCAGATCAACACTGGTCCAAATAGGTGCTTTGGTAATGGTTTTATCTGGCCAAGTACGATCAGGCAAGCTGACTGGGGTAAATGGACGGTATTTGCTGTGGTCGAAGTTACTCATGGTGTTTCCTTTATCCCTTTGATAGTTGTTCTTGAGATGGATAATCTCTTTAAACTCATGTGCTTATGTTGTGTGAGTTAGTTTACTCTTTTTTTGACGGTAAAAAATTGCGTTTTTATAAAAATTTAGATTAATTTGGCAATTATATTGCGGTATATTTATGTTTGTTGAAATTTTATAGGGTTAAGTTATGTTGGATACAATAGATATACGAATACTTGAAGTCCTTCAGCAAGATTCTAGCTTAACCAATCAGGAGCTAGCAGACATTGTAGGACTCTCGCCATCACCTTGTTTGAGACGTGTTAAAGCCCTTGAAGAGTCAGGTATTATTATAAAATCAGTCACCTTGTTAGATCAAAGGATGCTGGGGCTTAAGCTGACCGCCTTTATTCAAGTCAGCATGGACAGGCACACACCAGATAGGTTTGAGTTATTTGAGTCCAGCTTAACCTCTTATCCAGAAGTAAAATCCTTAAGTTTAGTAACCGGGCATTCTGCTGATTATCTGGTTGAAGTGGTGGTTGAGGATATGGATAAATATCAGGAGTTCTTGCTAGTGCGTCTGTTGCGGATTCCAGGGGTGACGGATGTGCATTCCAGTTTCTTGATGCAAAAAATAATCGATAGAACCAGTTTGCCGCTTGAGCATTTGCAACAACAAATTAAAGCGCATTAGGTGGTTAAATAAAAAAACAATATTTAAAGCGATTAAGCCAAGTAAAATGTTGATATCACACTTTAAAAAATAAAATTGAACCCCATTATTCCTTGATTAGATTAATTGCATGTCAGGGCAATATAGGTAGAGACAAGTATATGAGTGAGTTGAAAGAAAGACGCCGTGTCGTTATTCCTGTTCGAGCAGGTAAGGTCATGGCTGAGTTTATTTCCTTTTCAGGTGATGAAACAGGAAAAGAGCACATTGCTATCCACTTTGACGGTAAACAAAAAAAAGATGATATCCCTTTGGTGAGAATACACTCTGAATGTTTGACAGGAGATGTATTTGGATCGGGCCGCTGTGACTGTGGTGAGCAACTTGATGAGGCGATTGATAAAATCGATATCGAAGCGGGCTACATTCTTTACCTACGTCAAGAAGGTCGTGGTATTGGTTTATATGCCAAACTAGATGCCTATGATTTACAGGATCAAGGTTATGATACTTATCAGGCCAATGAAATGCTGCATTTGCCGCAAGATGATCGGGATTTTGCTGTCGCTGCAAATATGCTAAAAGCCCTTGGTGTACACAAGGTTCGACTACTTACGAATAACCCGGATAAGGCAAAACAAATGGGTGAAAACGGCATTGATGTGGTAGAAATATTGCCAACAGGTGTCCATGTAAATGATCATAATCGTCAATATCTAGAGACTAAAGCATTAAAGATGAATCATACTTTGGATTCAGAAAAGCTTAAAAAATAAATTTAAGCCCAGTGAAAAAAGGAGACAACTAGTCTCCTTTTTTGTGTCTAAGCTTTTACCGCTTCATTTCTTTCAAACAGCGTCTCTCAAACAAGGCCTAGTAAACAAGGTCCAGCAATCAAGCTCTATTAGATTGCTGTATGTTTCTCGTTAGCCAGGTTGCCCTGTGAGTTGATAGCACTGTAATTGATTCCATTTTTGAATGGTGTTTTTTTGATGTTGATTGTACCAAGTTGAATTGCTCAAGCTGTTTAGCTCTGTGCGTACTTTAGTCACTATTGAATCATCTGTGTCTGGGTTAAAAGCAGCCCAAAGCGGGCTGGCAAATTTTTCAACTGAAAAATTGTAAGTCAGAGCGTTATTTCGATAGCCATTTCTACACAGTGTACCTTCTGCTAAGAAGGCCGTCAGTGGAATATAATCCACTCTACCGGCAAACAACATCTTGATACTAATAAGGTAGTGCGGCACAGAAGAAACCAGCTTTTTAGGGAATAAAAGCTCATTAAACACATGGTTCTCAAGATTACTGCCAGACTGTACGGCGAGTACTTTGTTGGCCTTGATTAAGTCTTGCCAATTTTGCAAAGCGTTATTTTTGTTATTACCTAGGCTATCAGATAAAGAAAAGATAGCTTGCTCATAGGGAGAAACCTGCGCTAGCCATTTAAATTTATTTTCACGCTTATCTGTTCTTGATAATGAGAAGAAGAGGGCATTTTTCTCATAAGACGCAATTTGAACGGCCCTTTTCCAGGGAAAAAATTCAACTTGGCTCAATTCTATTTTGTGTTTGGATTTAAGTATGGGTCTGAGTTTATTGAATAAATCCACCACATAGCCTTTAGGTTTTTCACCTTGGTATTGTAGTGGCTCAAATTGAGAACTGATTAAACGTATCTTAGTGGTTTCAGCAAAACTGAAACTGGTGCTGCTCAAGGTAAAGATAGTGACAAAAATAGAATGCTTCATGACTATGATTCTACCGAGTTAAGGAGAAGAAACTACTCCCCCTTAACATCTTTAAACATTAATCTTTTAGGGCTTTCTTCATTTTTTGAAGGTTGATCTTGCGCTGAATCTTACGCTGCTTTTTTTCTTCTGCTGTAGCCGCTGCTTTGAGCGCTTTTTTATCTAATTTAGGGGCTTTTTTCTTTTTACTCTTAGTCGCGGGAGAGCGTACTTTGGTTTTAGCTTCTAGGCCCTCAATGCGACCAAACTTGATAGGAGATTGCATATAACGTTGAATCTTCTCCATCATGGCAAGATCTGTGCTGTCGATAAGAGAGATGCAGGTGCCTTCATTGCCATCACGAGAGGCACGGCCAGCACGGTGAACATAAGAATCAGATTTTTGAGGTAAACGCAGGTTAATCACAGTATTGATTTCTGGTAGATCTATTCCTCGAGCCGCGACATCCGTTGCAACTAAGACTTGTAAGCGGCCTTTTTGCATTTGTTTCATATGCTCGCTACGATCGCCTTGTTTCATCACACCATGTAAACCACTGCACATGATGTGTAATGCGCGGATTTTATTCACCCAAACATCCACATGGTCGCGATTTGAAACAAAAAGCAGTGCTTGTTGAACGCCTTCTTGTTTTAACAGGTGCTTAACAATGGCTTCTTTATGGGCGTCATCATCAACGCGATAAGCGATTTGTTTGATTTGAGAAGGGATAGTGCGGGTTGAATCATTAATCTGAATAGCTTCAGGAGTTTGTTTAAAAATTTTATCGGCTAACTGACCTAGTTTATCGCCATCCAAGGTTGCAGATAACATGGCAGTTTGACGCTCTTTTGGTAGCTCTTTCACTAAGGCTGTGATGGTATCAGCAAACCCCATGTCTAACATGCGATCGGCTTCATCAATGACAAAGTAGCTGACATCGGATAAATCTAGCCATTGCTTATCGTCTAACTCTTTTAAACGTCCAGGGGTTGCGACTAAAATGTCACAATCTTCACTCAGTTGTTGCTGTTGCATACCATAAGGCGTTCCCCCAACAATCAGCTGTGGCTGGATGCGGGTATGGATTAATAACTCTTTGACAAGATTAAAAATTTGACGCGCTAACTCACGTGTTGGTGCCAAAATGAGGGCTTTAGGTGCGTTAGTGGAAGCCTCGTCTCTATCCAGAATATGTTGTACTGCAGGTGCGCAAAAAGACAGGGTTTTACCTGTGCCTGTTGGTGCGCTTGCTAGTAAATCTTCCCCATCCATTAGCACAGGAATTCCTTGGGTTTGGATTTCTGTCGGCTCTTTAAAGCCAAGTTGAATAATGGCTTGTTCAATGGTTGGATCTAATTCTAATTCTGAAAAGGACATTAACGGTCTCTATACTGGTTAACTGTGTAAATATGGCTGCGGATAATACCCTGTTTCTTTCGCTAAATCAGCATGTCTGAAGTAAATGAGAGGCAAATGCCAGCTCAGAGAGGGTTAATTTTATAAAACCCGAATTTTACTCGAAAGAATGTTAGACCCTTGTGGGTTAAATCCACTAAAATGCCCTCATAATTAATCGAGGTAATGAAATGCAACACTCTGATGAGTTGGTATCTAAGCAAACACTAGAATGGGTGAAATCTTTTATCGTGGCGCTTAATGTGTGTCCCTTTGCGAAAAGAGAAATGGAAAGGGAGTCTATTAGACTGTCCATTGTGCGTTCTAAAAAAGTCAATGTCGCCCTTGAAGAGTTAATGACAGAGATCGCATGGCTAGATGACAATCCAGAGACAGAAACCAGTCTTGTTGTGTTTCCCACTATGTTTAGTGATTTTCATAGTTATTTAGACCTTGTCGCTATGCTTGAAGACCTTATGTTTGAACAAGGGTGTGAAGGTGTGTACCAAGTGGCAAGCTTCCACCCAGACTATTGCTTTGACGGGGTGGAACAAGATGATGTGTCTAATTACACCAATCGATCGCCTTACCCTATGATTCATTTGTTACGTGAGGACAGTGTTGAAAAGGCCATCGCGTTTTATGGCGATACCAGCACTATCCCTGATGACAATATTCAATTAATGGAAGACATGGGTCTGGCGAAAGTCGAGAAAATTTTACAATCCTGCATCAATATTGAGCACCAAGAATAACTTGCAGAATTCTATTTAATAACATTATTGCCGGAGTATTCATGGCTGCAACAATTGGTCGTCAACAAAGATTGACCGTAATAAGAGAAAAAGATTTTGGTATGTATTTAGATGCACACCAATTTGGTGATGTTTTACTGCCAAAGCGTTATGTACCTGCTGGCACGAAAGTAGGTGATGAACTTGAGGTATTTATTTACCTTGATTCTGAAGACGAGCTTATTGCTACAACATTAGAGCCTAAAGCACAGGTGGGCGAATTTGCCGCATTAACTTGTGTTGCTAATAATCGAGTGGGTGCCTTTTTTGACTGGGGCTTGCCAAAAGATTTATTGGTACCTTTTAGCCAGCAAAAAAACACGATAGAAGAGGGTGAAACTCACCTTATGTTTATCTATCTAGATCAGAATACTAATCGTTTGGTTGGTACGACTCGAGTGGATGCCTTACTTAATCGTGAAGAACCTCCTTATCGAGCGGGTGAAAAGGTTCAGGCGATTATTGGCGATAAAACAAACATTGGCTTCAAATGTGTTATTGATAACCGTTTTTGGGGCGTGTTATTTTTTGAAGACGCTTTTCGTCAATTGCGTAAAGGTGAGAAGGTAACAGCTTTTATCAAGCGTGTTCGAGACGATGGTAAAATTGATATCAGCCTACAAGAAGTTGGCTATAAGAAGGTGACGGGCATTTTAGGTGACATTCTTCAATACCTAGATGATCACAATGGTGAGATGCCCATTACCGATAAAAGCAGCCCTGAAGCGATTTATGCTGTGTTTAAGGTTAGTAAAGCGACTTTTAAAAAGGCATTAGGTGCACTTTATAAGGATAAGAAAATATCACTGACTAAAGAAAAGGTAACTAAGCTTTAACACCGTTTTAAACAAATAAAAAAGGCTATGTTGTGATGACATAGCCTTTTTTATTAGCAGTGTTCCGTCCTGAAATAGGTTTTCAACTAGCTTTTGTGATTATACTCATCAAGTGCCAGCTCAAGATTACTCGCCGTATCCACTAATACCGCCTTTGATTGAATTATGTCATTCATATTTTGTAGGCAAGATTCTGATTTATCTTGAATCTGTTTAATGTCTTCATACATTCTGTCTGATGACTCTCGCTGGGCAAGGGCAGAGTGGGCGCTATCACTATTCAGCTCTGCAAGATCTTGAATTAAGGACGTCATTTGAGTGAGTTTGTCTTTTGAGTTATTAACGTTGTCAGAAATATGATTGACTTCTTTGGCACCGTTTTCTACCTTCTCAACGAGTTTTACTGACGTTTTTTCAAGGTTGTCTATCATGCTTTGAATTTCAACAGTTGCTTCTTGTGTTCTTACGGATAAACCGCGAACCTCATCAGCGACGACTGCAAAGCCACGCCCCGCTTCGCCTGCACGTGCCGCTTCAATGGCGGCATTTAAAGCAAGTAAATTAGTTTGCTCAGAAATACCATTAATAACATCTAAAACTGATTTGACTTCGTGGGAGGTGGCTCTTAATTCATTACTGGCTTTAGAGGAGCTTTCCATCTCAATACTAAGGGATGACATAAGGCTAATCAGTTCGCTTGATTGACTATTCACTTGTTGCATATTGGCATTAAGGTCTTGGGCAACTTCATCCGCTTTTTCAGAGTACTGTGCTGCATTGTTCGCTTTTTGTGTCGATTCTAAAACGGCGTCACTACAACGAACTAATTCTTCGTGTTGACCTGCTAGGTGCTTCTGGGAGGAGTTTGATAAGCGGTCAATTTCCATGGTTTGATTGGTTACTTGTTTGGATGCAATGGAAACAGATTCAATCAGCTTAACTAATTTGGTTATCGTGCTATCCACTGCGGCGCCAATGAGGCCAAACGCATCACTACCTGAAAAACCAATGCGTTGTTTAAGGTCACCGGCCTCAATTAATTGCATCACACGAATAATGTGTTTGAGCAATGGCATAATATTTTGAGCAATCGAGATAGCCAATAAAAAGATAAAGACTAGGCTTGCTCCAGAGATCAGTACCAGGCTGATGCTAGAAAGCCCATCATACGAAATTTGGTTTTCTTCAAGCACGGTATATAAAGCATGGTGTTGATAGAGTTGGAACAAGGTTAATAGCAGAGCACATACTGTTGGAAGTAAGAATTTAGTTTCTAAACTAATGTTCATTAAAATGCGATCACGCCACCCAATTTTTACGTCAGCCATAGTATTTTCAACCTGTTTTTATTCATTATGTTGGGTAATTTATGGCTTAAAGCGCTGTTAAAAGGCTTAAAAAACCATTCGATTACTCTAAATTTACCTGTGCGATATATCAATGAAATAAGCGCAACTTTCGGTCTAATTGTTTCATTATATGAATATTAAAACAAATGATTCATATCGTGATCTATTAAATTATCGCCAACACAAAAAGTATCTAATTGTTCTGGTTAAGGTTAGTGAGCAAATTTAACAGTGCTGTTTGGCTGGTACTGGCATCGGCATTTTTAATGATCAGATCCATTAAAAGTGTTTGGATTGGCAGCTTGATTGCTTTTTTTGCAGCATCTCTAATAAGGTAACCAGAAATATAATCAATTTCGGTTTGTTTATTCCCCGTCACATCTTGCAGCATTGAAGAGCGATTGTTGGCGGTATTTTTTGCGACAAGATCTATGTTCAACGCTAAGGCTTTTTCATCAAAGTCATACGTTGCAAAATAGTGAGTGACTTCATCGCGACATGCCTGATAGAGGTTTGCTAAATCATGGTTAAGTAGTGTGCCATTAGTGACTTTTAAACAGGCCGTTAAAGGATTAATTACCGCGTTAATGGCAAGTTTTGTTAATAGCTTCTCTGCTATCGTTTTATCAAAGAAGTGGTCTAGTGGGGCAGGTGGTAGACGTGATGAGTCAAAACTACCGATATAGATTTGTCCTGGGCCTGTCTTTTTAATTTTATTATCAGTCAGCTTTAATGCGCCTTCACTGGTTGTGCCAACAAACAAGGATTGGCTTGCGTGTTTTATGCGATTAAGGCTTTGTTGCGCTCCCATGCCATTGCATAGGGTAATGAGGTTAGCCGTGTCACTAAACCTGTGTTTATGGGTTTGATAAGCATTGATTAAATCAAAGGATTTTGTGCAAAACACAATGTGATCAAATTGCTTTTTAACATTGTTATTGCTATCAGCCTCTTGATATTGAGCAAGCTCACAAAGCGGGTAACCTTTTGCTGCCTGATTATCTTCTTCAACAGTGAGATGTTTTAAAGGCGTTGGGCGTCTGTGTAAAAGGCACACATTGAGCTTAAGATCAGTCAATTTAGCATACCAAAGTAAACCTATGGCACCAGCACCGATAATAAGCCAGCTCTCTTTGTTATTTGTTGGGCTAGTCGTCAATCCTAATAATCCTATATAAATCACTGTATTTTAAATACTTTACTGGTATTATCGCCGCAATTAATAAGATTTAAAATGACAGGAGTGAAAAATGCCTTCTTTTGATGTAGTAAATGAGTTGGATTGGCACGAAGTGTCAAATGCCGTTGACCAAGCTAACCGTGAACTTGGCACACGTTATGACTTTAAAGGGGTTGATGCGAAATTTGTTGTCAAAGACAAATCCATTGTAATGGAAGCGCAATTTGAACCACAGCTTCAACAAATGTTTGAGATGCTTTTCCAAAAAATGGTTAAGCGTGGCATTGACCTTAAAACCCTTGAAAGAGGTGATGCGACATTAGGCAATATGCGTGTCTCTCAGCCAATTACGGTTAAAGAGGGCATAGATGCCCCTGCAGCCAAAAAAATGGTTAAAATGATCAAAGACGCAAAGATTAAAGTTCAAGCTCAAATCCAAGGTGAGCAATTGCGTGTAACAGGTAAAAAACGTGATGATCTGCAACAGGTTATGGCCTTACTAAAAGGGGCCGATTTAGAAGTGCCTGTGCAGTTTACTAACTTTAGGGACTAGATATTTCTAAAGGTATAAAAAAACGCCCCAACTGGGGCGTTTTTTTATACCTAGATTTTTAATTTTTATGCCAGGGTTTTTATATTAGGACTTAATTAGGGCGCTATCGATCAGGGTTTATCAGAAAATAGCTTGGTTAGGTTAGGCTTTTTTAATTTTTTGACCTTTTATCAACCAACCTTCTGCTTCAAGTAAGGTTTTTTGGCGGATATAGGCGTCAGAATCTTGCTCAAATGCAATTTCATAATTAGATTTAACCACTCTAAACCAAGGAAGCTCGGTATCTTTGGGTAGCATCTTTAAGATTCTTCCCACTTGTCTTGCATAATTAGCTTGCCCAGATCGTTTTGCTAGACCACCATAGGTAATTAGTTCTCCTTTTGGTATATGGTGCAATTGGGTGAAAAGAACCAATTTAAACTGCTCCATAGCTTGATTACTCATGGTTAGACCCTACATAGAACTAAAGATTATTTAAAAGAAGGTATATATGCGAATTGCTCTGATTGTTTTTATCTTGTTTCCCATCATTGAGATGATGTTGCTGATTGAGGTGGGAAGTCAAATTGGTACCCTAACCACAATTGCTTTGGTTTTCTTGACCGCAATTCTTGGGGTTAACCTTATCAGAAAACAAGGTGCTCAAACCATGCTTAGAGCACAAAATAAAATCAGACAAGGTGCCTTGCCTGCAAATGAAATGTTGGAAGGTTTGATGCTAGGTTTTGCTGGCGTTTGTTTATTAGTACCAGGTTTTGTCTCAGATGCGATCGGTGGCTTGCTTTTATTACCCATGTTCAGGAAAAGTATTGCAGCCATATTTTTGGTTAAATTTATTAGTAGTCGTGTCAATATGCATGCAGCATGGAACCGTAACGGTTCGGCTTTTAATCAAGAGGGTGAAACCTTCGAGGGTGAATTTACTAGTGAAGACAAAGACCTATTAGATAAAAAATAATTTAAAAAAAGGGGTTGAAAAGTATATCGCCAGCCTCATTAACACAATAGTGAAAAATTCCTGTCTCTAGGCAGGTTAAACAAGCCAAGGTTACTTGGTATTGATTTGATTTAATATTGGAGATAAAGATCAATGAATATTCGTCCGTTACACGATCGTGTTGTTGTCCGCCGTAAAGAAGAAGAAACAACAACAGCGTCAGGTATCGTATTACCAGGTTCTGCAACTGAAAAACCAACACAAGGTGAAATTGTTGCAGTGGGTACTGGCCGTATTCAGGCAAATGGTGAAGTTGCTGCATTGGCTGTTAGCGTTGGTGAAACAGTTGTATTTGGTCAGTACTCAGGTCAAACCATCAAGCTAGATGGTGAAGAGCTTTTGATCATGAAAGAAGAAGAAATCTACGGCATTATCGGCTAATTTTTTAAGCCCTTTACGTCAATAAAAAAATAAACGAATTTTAGGAAATTAAAATGTCTGCTAAAGAAGTTAAGTTTAGTGATAGCGCTCGCCAACAAATGCTTAAAGGCGTCAATGTATTGGCTGATGCGGTAAAAGTTACCCTTGGACCAAAAGGTCGTAACGTCGTAATTGAAAAATCTTTCGGTGCGCCTCTAGTAACTAAAGACGGTGTATCTGTCGCGAAAGAAATCGAATTAGAAAACCGCTTTGAGAACATGGGTGCTCAAATGGTTAAAGAAGTGGCTTCACAAGCTAACGATGTTGCAGGTGACGGAACAACAACAGCAACTGTGCTAGCTCAAGCGCTAGTAACTGAAGGTCTTAAGTCTGTTGCTGCGGGTCGTAACCCAATGGATCTTAAGCGTGGTATCGATAAAGCAACTCAAGCTGTTGTAGCGCAAATCGCGTCACAATCTCAACCATGTGCTGATACTACAGCAGTAGAGCAGGTTGGTACTATCTCTGCTAACTCTGATTCAAGTGTGGGTAAAATCATTGCAGAAGCAATGGAGCGCGTTGGTAAAGAAGGCGTTATCACTGTAGAAGAAGGCTCTGGCTTTGATGATGAGCTAGATGTTGTAGAAGGTATGCAGTTCGACCGTGGTTACCTGTCTCCTTACTTCATTAACAACCAAGAAACTATGAGTGCTGATTTGGAAAACCCATTCATCCTTATGGTTGATAAGAAAATCACAAACATTCGTGATCTATTGCCTATCTTAGAAGGCGTTGCTAAAGCATCTCGTCCTCTATTGATCGTTGCAGAAGATGTTGAAGGCGAAGCGCTAGCAACACTTGTTGTAAACAGCATGCGCGGTATCGTTAAAGTGGCTGCAGTTAAAGCACCTGGCTTTGGTGATCGTCGTAAAGCAATGCTACAAGACATCGCTATCCTAACCGGTGGTGAAGTGATTTCTGAAGAAGTAGGCATGAGCTTAGAAACTGCGACTCTAGAGCAACTAGGTACCGCTAAGCGTGTTACTTTGACTAAAGAAAGCACAACAATCGTTGATGGTGCTGGTGATGAAGCGACGATTCAAGGTCGTGTTGCTCAGATCCGTGCTGAAATTGAAGGTTCTTCTTCTGAATATGATAAAGAGAAACTTCAAGAGCGTGTTGCTAAACTTGCTGGTGGCGTTGCTGTTATCAAGATTGGTGCTGCGACTGAAATTGCAATGAAAGAGAAAAAAGCACGTGTTGATGATGCGCTTCACGCAACACGCGCTGCGGTTGAAGAAGGTGTTGTTGCCGGTGGTGGTGTTGCCCTAGTTCGCGCACTTTCAACAGTGGCTGCTATCGAAACTGACAACGAAGACCAAGACGTGGGTGTTCAACTTGCACTTCGCGCAATGGAAGCACCTATGCGTCAAATCGCAACAAACGCAGGTGATGAAGCCTCTGTTGTTGTTGATAAAGTTAAACAAGGTGAAGGTAACTATGGTTACAACGCTGCAACAGGTAGCTACGGCGATATGCTTGAAATGGGTATTCTAGATCCAGCGAAAGTAACCCGTTCAGCACTTCAAGCTGCATCTTCTGTTGCGGGTCTTATGATCACGACTGAAGCTATGATTGCTGATATCCCGAAAGAAGAAGCTGCTGCTATGCCTGATATGGGCGGCATGGGCGGCATGGGTGGTATGGGCGGCATGATGTAATTCATCCTCCCAGTTAGCTATCTGAGAAAGGCCTCGCAATTAGTTGCGGGGCCTTTTTTTGTGATAAGTGCTTGTTCCGTCAGTTATGTGTGGGAGTAGGTGATGCTTATAGGTTATCCAAGCGACAGCATGGCCCTTACCCATGCTGCAATCAGCTTATGACGAAGAAAAAAGAGTTGAATATCAATCATGTTGTAAAGCGTTACAAAGGCGCAAGGGACAAAATGGATAACTGTGTTCTTGCTCCCAAATTGTCATAGAATATTAATAGTAATTGGCTATTAGGTCTGTAGGGGGGGATTTAAAACTATAATCGTGTTTTTATAGTAAAAAACTATTGTTTTTAAAGTTTATAGTGGGTAGCTCATGTTTGATTCGAAAAGATTGCATGAGATATTAATCTATTTTAATGATAAGAATCTTAAGAAATTAGTTAATGGCTCAAATATTGATATGTTTGCTTTCGAGTTCGCTTTTGAGAATGATTTAGTGCATTCTAACTCTTATTCTCCAGTCGCTACTGGATTGAAAACCTATCAATTTCCAGTTTTAACTACTAAGTGAAATGAAGAGATTATGTCTTTCCAACACAGTCAGAAAGTCCATATCAAATTTCAGAAGTTTATTATGAAGTTTTGGGGATTTATGGCTATTTGTTGTGTAATTTTGTTGTTTATTTTCGAGTATATAACTGGAGTTGTTGCCAATATAGTTTCGATTATTAACTAGTTTTATTGTGATATTATAAATTAGTACGACTTATTAGTTACCGGCCAAATATATTGGCTAATAAAGGCTTGAGCTATATGCAGGGAAACTCGCATGTACAGTTCTTAGGGGAGGGGGGCAACAATAACATAGATTTTAAAACTATAACTCTACCCATTTAAACGAAAGCCTGAATAGTGATATTCAGATTATTTATTGGCTGTTTATCAATATCTAATAGTACTTTCGTTATGTTTTAATTGTGGACAAGTAAAGCTACTTTTCTGCTAAGCTAATACCTTCTATGATACAATAGCAGACATTAGTCTTAGTGCATCTAGCGACAAGTGATCAGGCAAACTGGATGTAATGATAATAATTTTTCTAGCAGTTTATAGTTCTAATATTAGATAAAGCTAATTTTACCTTAGTATATAAATTGACTTCAAGGTGTATCTTTATAAGAGTTTTCTTGAAAGATTAGATAGCCATATAATCATGGATATTCAGTAACCCTATAACAGTTCTACTATGTTTTGATTGTATCAAGGCCGGTTTGTTTTTTTAATGTAACAGCAATTGCCGGAGGAAATACTAACCAAAAACCTGAAGCAGGCATTAAAAGCACACCTAAAGTTGTTAACAATAACAAGGCAATTCCAAATGATTTAGGTATTACTAATGAATCATTTTTTTCAATTACGGCTATTAGGATAGCGAGAGTGAATAAAAGAAAACCAAAAAATAAAAACCAAACAGCTAAGCCTGATTTTTCAGCGCTGACAGCATTAAACATCCCGCTTTGAATTATCACTCTGTATGTTTCACTATAAAGCATCATTGCAACAGCAGTATGACCAACTGCTACAAAAATAATCCACTTACTAATCCAATTCTTCATATTAATTCCATCGTTTATAACAGCTTAATAAATACGCAGCACTTATATTAGTCGGGGGTAGTTTTCAGCAAATAATTTTAAGTACATATAAGCAAATGGCTCTACTTTTAATGCTTTTGAGTTTAAGTTTGACGTCTCATTATTTGATTTGATTAAATAATCACCAAAACTTACTAATTTCGTCTGCTGTTTTCTGAGTGTTTTCACTAGCTCCTTCACCAGCTACAAAAGTGATATCTCGCAACGAAAGCTTTCGCCCATCACTTGCCTTAACAGAAACCTGCTCAAGTGGTTGTTTACTTTCCATATCCACAACGATTAACGGCTCTTTTCCTTCACCAAAAATCCATTTATCACCCCATTGCCCAAGTGCAATAATTGCTGGAAATAAAGCAAAGCCTTTTTCAGTCAAGCAGTATTCAAAACGACTAGAGCCAAGGCCAACTGGTCGCTTTTCGATAATTTCATGTTTTTGTAGGTGTTCAAGTCGCTGAGTTAAAATATTCTTAGCAATACCAATACTTTTAACGAAGGCTGAAAAAGTTTTCACACCATAAAAAGCATCTCGAATGATCATTATTGACCACTTATCTCCTACAGCTTCAGCAGCTTGTGCCCAACTACAATTAAAATGTTCTAAAGATTTTCTTTTCATTGGGTGAGTTTATAGCATCCTAATTTAGATGCCTAGACAAATATTTAATCAGAATTACTTCAAGTGGTTTACAAGGCAGTTTAGTGTTAATTTACTACTTTTTTCATAGTCACCAAAGTAGATTCTGTAATGATCAATCTCTGGTATTACATGGTACACCGTCAATATCCCTCTTTGTTTTAATATGTTATGAGCTGCAAAACTATTTTCTTGTTTATTAAGCATATGTCCATTTTCAGCAGCTATAAACAAGCTTGGTACTTTTATTCTTTTAAGCTGAGTCATTGGTTTGTATTGTAAAAAAATCAGCTGATTTCATGCTGCCGTTTAAATTGGGAAGCTTATCTAAACCTTTATGGATAGAGTCAATTTTGCCTAATGCTATTACGGATGTTCGAATATTGGCTAATGCAGCCATTTTTCCTTTAGCAGCGGGAAATGCTGCTACTTGAGTTACTATCGTTTTTATTCGACTGTCATTTGTCGCGTTACTGACAACAACACCAGCGCCAAAACCAATATTATTAACATCAGCGTTAGGTTCTCCTACTAGGCAGTCAACTGTCGAACGAACGTTTTGAACCCAATCAACAGGGTCTAATCAGGGATTTACCTTTTTGAGGTGCGTCTTACCATCAGTAGTTTGTTTAACAATATTTCCCCAACTACTATGTGAGAACGTAATTACAATAAGCTATTTTCAGCAAACTTTGCAGCATAGCTTGCAGCGGAGATTTAGTCATCACCCTAACCATGGCTGGTGAAAATTGCTGGTCGTAAGTATTCTTTGGTTAACCCCTTAGGTAGATAAATGTCACCATCTAATGCTCTGCCATCACTCCAAATAGTTATTTTTTGCTGTCTAGCATCAACCGGTAGAACTAACTCAGAATACGCTGCTGTGCCTGAGCAAAACTTTGCTGCAAGCTACTAATAATTATAGTAAAGGCCAAAATAAATAGTTCTATGTACGAATTTATTGATTTGAACATATCTTCTCCGGTTGATTTTTTGTACTAAATTTAACTATTTAGGTTGCATAATAAAACCATAAGTTGTCTAATGGTTTTAAATTAACACATCCGCTTATGGATTTTTTTAGCAAATAGCGGTATCAACTGAGCCTAGATAGAATGAAATTTTTAAGCCATTTAATTGCAGTCACCACTTTATTCGCGCTGCCTGTGCAAGCGTTAGAAGTCGATATTTTTGTTTCTGAACCAGCGGAAATCAATACGACTTCAGCGATTATCAAAGGAAAAGCGGAAATGATGGTTGTATCAGCTCAGCCAAATATTTCTGCGGCAAATCGTTTGGCCGACACCATTGAAGAAACGGGATTAACATTGAAATACATCTTTGTGACACATGCTCATTTAGATCACTTTCAAGGAGCTGTCATATTACTCAAACGCTTTCCAAATGCTGAATTTATTGCTACACCCAAAGTGGCTAATATGATTGAAGCTAGAATTGAGTTAAGTGATGACTTGGCTCGTTCACGATATGGCGATAATGCCGCAGTGCCTTCGATTCCCGCCACACCTTACAGCAAAAATATAATACTTATTGATGGTGAAACCGTTGAAATAAAGCATGGCTTTATTGGGGATGCGGCTTTAGGTGAGGCAGATGAAGAGCATACTGTGCTGTATGTACCTTCTGCTCATACACTTATTCCAAGTGATATTGTTTATTTTGATGCTCATATGATGATGGGCGGGTCAACCGTTGAATCTAGAAAGGTATGGATTAACCAATTACATAAGTGGATAAAAGACGATTATAGCCTTGTTGTTCCAGGCCATATGCCTAAAACATCTGTCCCCAATCTAACTGCACATGGTGCACTTAGCCATAGTATTAATTACATCACCGCTTACGACCAAGTGATAGCACAAAGCAATAGTGCAGAACAAGTGATAGAAAAAATGAAAGAACAATTTCCAGTAAAGCATGAATCAGCCTTACTGATTGGTACTTTCATGAATTTTAAGGTCATGCATAGATTGTTGTTTAACCCGACCGTAGAATTCATTTTTTCAGTTCTACCTGACTCGCTCGCTTCATGGATTGACGAAAAAATTTATGAAAGTAAAAGCGAAGAGTGGAACCAAGAATTAGCCCATTAAATACTAGAATTTGAGCGTCGCAAGTATCAGGGGGGGGGGCTAATAGCGACGTAAAAAATATAATTTTAATAATAGGGAGTTTACGATGTCATTTACTTACTTCAATAACAAATTAACCCGAGAAAACGCCAACGAATACATTAATGACGCCTAAATTCAGATAATAAGTGCGACACTGCAAATCAGGTGTAGAAGAAGCCAACTGCTGACGTTGGTACACTTCTTCTTACCACAGAACAAAGCAGTACTAACATGAATTATTAGCAGTTGACCGAAGGCAAAAGATATCAGATTTCAGTGCTTTTAGAACGAAAAATATCCGTCTCTGAAATAGCTGACATCATTAAATGCCACAGAGCCACGATTTATCGTGAATTAAAACGAAACACAAAGGCAAAATGGTATTGCCCTGACAAAGCGCATAAAGCATGTTTGATAAGAAGAAAATACTCAACTAAGTATCGAATTACATCAAAGGTGATTGAGTATATTCCTATTTTAATTAAGCTCGACTGGAGCCCTGAGCAAGTGTCGAATGTTTTAAAAAGGTGTGGTGTCTCAGTCAGTCATGAGTGGATTTATCAATATAATCATGAAAATAAAATAAACAAAGGGATGCTCTTCCGTCATTTAAGGCAAGGTAGAAAACGTTATCGTAAAGGGAAACGAAGAAAAGCGTAAGCGATCAAAAATGCAGTCACCATAGATGAACGCCCAGCAATTGTAGAGACAAAGAAGCGTTTTGGGGGTTGGGAGATAGACACGGTTTTAGGCAAACACGGTACGGGCTCTATTGTTACCTTACTAGAGAGAAATACACGTTTTTACCTGATAAAGAAAGTGGACTCAAAGTCAGCCAAAGATGTGACTCAAGCCACAATAGAATTATTGGAACCTTATAAAGATCACGTCCATACCATCACTGAAGATAATGGTTGAGAGTTTGCGTATCATGCAGAGATAGCCAAAGCATTAGATGCGAAGGTGTATTTTGCTCATCTATACAGTTCTTGGGAACGTGGAGCTAATGAAAATAGTAACGGCCTTCTAAGGCAATATGTTCCTAAAGGCATTGACTTAAGATGTGTGACGGAAGAAAGAATTAACTTCGCTATGGATCGAATAAACTATCGACCGAGAAAGTGTTTAGGGTTCAAGCAGCCCGCTGTGGTTTTTAAAGAACTATGTTTGGCTGCTTGAAATAAAAAGTGTCGCACTTCGGACTTGAATTCGGGAGTAAGTTAATTATTAAAGTTTTTTGAACAAATTTTTCCAATGTTATGGTGAAAAAATAGCTTATACACAAGATTCGTAATTACTCACTTTTATTTAGGTGAATACACTATCTAAAAACTTAGCGGCTTATTCACAGTAAGCCTTATAAGGTTAAAACGAATTGCAGAGTGGTCCTTATGTGGCCTAATTTACTGAACTTTCCCGTTGCCATGTGAATACTTGAGGTCATTGTTACCTCTATGTACATAGCTACTGAGTTGTGTCATCAACTAAATGACGCACAAGTAGACACAATTATAGTTTTCGAAAGCGTATTACCGACACTGGATACTTTCAGCGTAAATACGGTACCACAATTATTGGTGGCTCTGGCGATCTTAAGCTATTTGAGTCGGGGAAAAATGATCAGTTATGCCCGACAAACTTGATGGCAAAAAATGCGTCACAGCTAGGGTCAAAATGTTACATACCCAGCCTTAACTCCAGATATCCTAGTTAATAAAAAGCAGTCGTTAAAAGCATTTATTGGTATTGAAGATGATATCACTCAAATCGCAACTCACACGATAGCTCATTAGTAGTTGTTATAGGTCAATAGGCTTTCATCGGTGATTTATTAAGGGGGAGTATTTTTAATAATGGTAACGCAGCAATACATTTATGCCATCTCATATGCATAAAATCAAACGAATCTCATTAACCGAATTTAACAATTATTAATCACTTATAAACAACAAAAATATACTGGCAAGTAAAGAAGGAAAATATAATGGAACATGCTCAAAACAAACCAGCTTTAGACGAGAAAATATTTAACCAAATTATTGTACTGGCTATAAATGCTGCGTTATTCGCCGAAGTAATGTTCCTGCTCGTACAAGGTGTAATACTATTTTCAGGCGCACCTATATATTTTCATTAGTCATTTTTATATTGGTAGATAGCATTGTCGACCAACGGTTGCATTCAGGCATGTGCCTTTCAATGTCAAATAAACCGCTCATTTTTAATTTTTCAAATAGTTTGTTAACCGCTATATGTGCTTCACTTTTACTCGCCATTACAAGCACAAATTTGATAAATACTGAGCCGAACAAGCTAGCTCACAATACGGAGAAAGAGAAGTAATGTATCCAGTCCTACGTTTATTTAAAACCCTATTCCAAGCAAAACATAGAAGCAAACTTAGTTTTTTAGAAAAAAGCACGATTAAATTTCGCTGTCACCCTTGGGACATAGATATGTTTGGTGAAATGAATAACGGACGTGCCCTCACATTATTCGATTTGGGCCGCATGGATTTAGCGATAAGAGTCAACTTAATGCCCACTGTTCGAAAAGAAAAGTGGGGGCTTGCTGTAGCAGGCAGTTCAGTGAGATACCGCAAACGAATCAAGTTATTTGACAAAATCGTCATGCGTTCACAGTTAGTGGCTTATGACGATAAGTGGTTCTATTTCGAACAGTCTATGTGGGTTGGAGAGACTGCTTGCTCTTCAGTACTTATTAGAGGAGGAATAACCAGTAAAGACGGGCTTCAATCACCTAAAAATGTACTAAAAACGACCGGTCTACAACACGAAGCGCCAACAACACCATTATGGGTACAAGACTGGATAGACTCAGAAGTACATCGCCCTTGGCCACCATCAACAAACAATAATCAATAAAATGAAAGTTTGAATGAATTGTAAACCATCAAGAAATCCATTATTAAAGTTATAGAAAGCTGCAGAAAATTCAAATATTAGTCGTTAGTTAATCAGTAAAGCCGTGTTAAATCATATCAGCACCGTTCATGCTATTGCGATGTGCAATGCCGCAGAGCTTGCAGGTGGAACTTGCTTAGATGTTTCGTTAATCGCAGGTTTTCACTGGATCCCTGTTGGAATGGCAGTGCAATACTTAAAAATGGCAAGAACAGACTTAACAGCCATTGGTAAAATAGAACACTTTGATTGGAAAGAAACTCAGGGCGTAATCATGCCAGTTGGTGTATATGATACTAACGGAGTAGAGGCATTTCATGTCGACATTACTATGAGAGTCTCGCCAAGAAAAAAAGCTGATGTCGATTTACCGAAAATTGCAGCTATTGGCTATTGGCTATAGGGTCGCTAAAAAACAATCTTATTTAAGTAAGGTTTTATTGTACTGTGTGGGAAAGAACTATAAAAAAGGGACTTAATTTCAAATACTCTTATGAATAGCTTTAAAAATAACTATTTCCCACATTATTGAAGAGGTTTTCTATGAATATCTTTATTGTTTTAGCTCATCCAGAGCCTAATCACTCTTTCAACGCAGCTATGATACGACGCTCCATTGAGGCGTTGGAATCAGAATGATACGAAGTCAAAGTATCTGATCTATATCAGATGAACTTTAATCCAGTGGCTTCTGGAGAGGGTTTTACTGAACGTCGTTTCCCTGAGCGTATACAGTATGACCGCGAGCAAAAGTTCGCGGTGCAAAAAGATCAAGTGGCCCCAGATATTGCGAAGAATTGGAAAAGCTGGCATGGCGTGACGTCCTTATTTTTCAGTTTCCACTATATTTGTTTTCGATACCGACCATCATGAAAGGATGGGTAGACCGTGCCTTTGTGAGCTCCGTTATCTATGGTGCCGGTAAGCGTTATGAAAAAGGTGGTCTAAAAGGCAAAAAGGCCATGGTCGTAACTAGCTGCGGAGGCTACGAAAGTATGTTTAAGGCAGATGGATTATTGGGGGATTTGAATGTCGCCCTTTGGCATATCCACAACGGTATATTTCATTATACAGGGTGCGAAGTGTTGCCCCCTTATGTCGCTTACTCTCCAACCTATTATAGTCAGGAACAATGTGTTCAATACCTTGATTACTACTCTGATAGGTTGAAGAGCCTAGAAAGTGAGAAACCTTTGGATTTCCACTACACCCATGAATTTGATGAGAACTTTAAGCTCAAAAAAGAGATAGAGCCACGTAGTACAGGTCATCGGCGTGATTGAGAGTAATATATAGCAATTCTCGCAAGTGCTTTTGACAAATCAATGTGTGTTAACACTCATTGATTTGTCATGAGTGATTAATTACTTCTATTGAGTGAATCTGGCTTTTTGAATCCCTGTTATTTCCTAGGAATGGTCGGTTGTTCGGCTAATATCACTTTTTGTACCCAGTCCTAAAGACGTTTTTGCATCTTCCTTTTAGATATTCAACCAACTTAATCAACATGTTAAAAGGTTACTGGCCACTTCCGCTAATCTGAAAAACTTCTTAATGTTTTTTGCCTGAGCGTAAAAGAAATATCTCTAAACGTAATGTCTGCTTCATTTAAATTTGAGTTGCAATATGAAACCATACAGGTAACATTTAGCCATGACTAGGATTAATTTTTCAGAAAAACCATGCTCTTTCGCCCAATGTCTTTCTGCTGTTGGAGATATATGGTCTTTCCTAATAGTCAGAGATGCAATGTCTGGATTATCACGCTATTCAGAGTTTGAGAAAAGTCTAGGGGTTGCTAAAAATATCCTAAGAAACAGACTTAATAAGCTAGTAAGCTCCGGCATATTCGAAAAAATGCAGGTGGGTATCCATGGTAGTCGGTTTGAATACAAATTAACGTCAAGTGGTAAAGATCTATTTCCAATGATGGTTGCTATCTACCAATGGTCAGAGAAATGGGTACCAGAAGAACATCGAAGTCAATTTAAGATTTATGATTCATTCTCTATGCAACCAATATCAGTCGTTGAAGTCTTTGATAAGAGCTGGAAGCCTCTTCAATACGACGATATTTTGAGCTTACCTAAGTAAAGCAATTTAATTAGGTAAAACTATCAATGTCTCTTATTTTTTGTGTACCTATACAGCCAAAAAGTTAAGTGAAATTTTATAGGCCACAATAGCAAAGTGGCCCATTCAAAACGCTAACTTTAATAAGCTAGGTTCTTTGTTTCTTGCCTATCAAACTAATCAAACTGTCTACGATAAATCGCCTGATTGTGACGGGTATAAACTTTTTAAAACCCGAAAGACGTTTAACTCTATCTGCTCCAATAAAATCACTAATAGCCATCTCATCCCAATAGGGTTCCATCATTGTTACCATTTTTGCATCGGCAGGAACACCACTAGCGTCTGCTGTTCTATTTAGCTGTTCAAAATTTGCAATAGTGCCTGTAGCATCAACAAACCCCTCAGGACCGACTGCGTCAATCAATTCACGTCTAGCAAACTTTAAAGCCTCATCATCTTTGCCTTTTAACGCATCGGTGTAGGCAAGTAATTCAGCACCAGCGGGGACTTTGCTGTCTTGAGCTTCAACACCGCTTTTGAGACTCGTGATATTGACATTACCTAGGCTGGTAGCCTGTGCACTTAGCTTTAACAACATGGTGTGCGCATTGGTACAATAAAAGCACTCATTTAAAATACCAACTCTTGCGGCCACATATTCTAGTTGAACACGAGTTAAGGTACGACCTTCTTTGAAGTTCATTAAGCTTTTCAAAGGGATAAAATGTGCGGCAGTTAATATTCGACTTTCACGCAACATTTCCGGTACGTAGCTTAATGCACGAGACACATTGCCTGGTTGAGCGTCCCACAAGTCATCGTTAGGTGATGCAGGCTGATCTTTGTTTATCATAGGAACAAAGGCTTCACTTAAAGTCACATCTACAGGTACCAACTTTGTTGGTTTGCCATCTTCTGGTTCTATATCTAATGAATGCTTAGGTATGCCAAACCCGCGATTGGCAGTATCCATGCTCTTGATACATACGGCAATTCCGAAAGCCTCCACAAAATGGCCGATATCCAAACCAGCTTGCTCTACTTTATCTATATCAGTCTGAGTTATACGGCCCACATCACGAATGATTCTGTGGACAAGGTCAAGTATGACCGGATGTAAATTAACTTCTTGTGCTTGTTCTATTCCTAGATGTGAGCCAGTCACAGAGTGGATACTCAACGCAGTGGCCCTCTTGCTGCAAAATTCACACGATTCTGCATTCCTCGCAGCTTGAGCAATCACAATTCTCTGCTTTGCATTCCACCAGGTTCCAGGCATCTTCAACTTCGTTAAAAAGTAAGCATGAGCGTCAATAATATCTGACCGAATATTGACAACAGCATTGTTCATATTCTTTCGGACATTGCTCAAAATGACCGTGTCAGTGATATTATTTGCTGCGCTAGGGGGAGATTTTTTTTTATTAACACTCATAGTTACTTCCAATTTGGTTTCATTATGAAACTATATTGGAATTGGTTTCATAATGCAACCATCCAAAGACTTTGATGATCTATAGGGAATTATATTAAGAAGTGCCTTATTGAGCGGTTTTAAATTTAGTTTATTTAGTAAAGAAGAAATTATGTTTCATGACTTATTTTAATTGAGTGACTTCTGGAGCTTCTCAATAATATCCTACTCACAATTTCCGTCGCTGGTGAACGTTAGCTTCAATATTTTCGATTCAAAATATGAAGAGGTTAATGTCCGTTATAGGCCCTAAGTAACTCAAAAGTTAATATCAACAATTGGCTAAAAGCCGTCCTTCGAGATAGCTTTTTGTATCTAATGTATGTCTATATTGGTATCTATGCAGGCAATGAATCTGTAATAGTGGTGAACTACGATTTTTTTCAACTACCTAATTAAGCTCATTGTTCGATCGTGGTATAATGTAGTTTATCTACTTTGTATGTTTTGTTTTTTAACTAATCATTATAGATGTGGGCGGCATGATGTAAGAGCTAATACTCTTACTTTGTCACTCTAAGCCTTAATAAAGGTTATTAAATCATGTTGCGTTGATGAGGTGGTTTGAGATGGCGTGGTAATTTATTAAGGCCTAGTGAATCTTTCATCTTAAAAAATAGCCCTATAAAGCACTATCTTGTCTTACTGGCCTGCGCAATAAAATCTTGTAAGTAGCTAATCTGTTGCTCATCTTTTCGAATGCCGACAAATATCTGTTTCTTGATCCCATCTTGCCCAAAGCGAATGCTCTTGATAGGCATGGATTTAGCGTATTCATCCACTAACCAGCCTGGAAGGGCGCAAACACCACGGCCTGCTGCCACCATTTGTAACATTATTTCAGTTGTCTCAATGTACTTGTGTTTTTTCACTGTGCACTTTGCAGGGCTAAGAAACTGACTGAAAACATCGAGCCTTTCTGGTTCAACCGGATAGCTAAACAAGACTTCTTGGGCGAGTTGGTTAGGGGTGACAAATGCTTGAGTGGAAAGTGTGTGAGACTCACACACGACAAGCCTGTGCTCATAGTCAAAGACGGGGATGTATTCTATTGTGGGTTTATAAAGTGGGTCTGGTGTAATAAGTACATCGATTTCGTAACTTAATAATGCACCTAACGCACCAAATTGAAATGCTTGTTTCACATCCATGTCTATGTCTGGCCACTCTTCTAGATAGGGCTGTATTACTCTTAATAGCCATTGATAACAAGGGTGGCACTCCATGCCAATGCGAAGGGCGCCAGCTTCTCCCTTGGCAATTTGATTGAGTAGTAACTCTGTATGCGAAAATTGAGGTAAGACTCTATTGGCTAGGGTTTGGACTCTTTCACCAGCGGTTGTTAGGCGAAGGTTGCGGCCATCTTTTTTCCAAATGGAGGTGCCTATTTGGCCTTCTAGCTTTTTAATACTGTGGCTCAATGCTGATTGGGATAAATGTAATGAATCCGCTGCTTTTGTGAGCGTGCCATGCTCTTTTATTGCGGTTAGTATTTCTAGGTGGATTCTTTCCAGCACTTGTAGGCTCCAATTTATCATTTATATGAGTAAAACTCATTGATTCTAAAATACTATCATTTCTATTCATCTATTAGTGCTTTTACTTCTTTGAGTCGAGAGTGTAATAGGAGGCACAAATGTGAAGCGTTCTTTGAAGTGGAATATTTTGAGATGGCCTCTATTAAGAGTTGACTGTCAGTGTGTTCTTTCAAGATAAATCGACTCTATGAAAAGGACGGCTTAATTTTTTAAAGCCGAGCCCTTAAGAGTATCTTTATTAGTCTCTAGATAGAATCTCTTTTCTAATTATGTCTGTACCTGCTCTTAGTGCATTTAATTTATCTCTAGCAACTTGTCGGGATAAAGGTGCCATGCCGCAATTTGTAGAAGGGTAGAGCTTGTCAGCATCAACATAGTTAAGTGCTGTTCTAAGTGTGTTGGCGACTTCTTCAGGTGTTTCTATAACATTGGTTGCTACATCAATGACGCCGACCATGACTTTTTTACCGCGGATCAGTTCAAGTAGTTCAAGCGGGACACGTGAGTTGTGACATTCTAATGAAATGATATCAATTGCAGATCGCTGAAGTTTAGGAAATACTGCTTCATATTGTCGCCACTCTGTTCCCAGTGTTTTTTTCCAATCCGTGTTGGCTTTGATGCCGTAGCCATAGCAAATATGTACAGCGGTCTCACATTTAAGTCCTTCAATTGCTTTCTCTAAACAAGCAATTCCCCAATCATTAACCTCATCAAAAAAGACATTAAATGCAGGCTCATCAAATTGAATGATATCCACGCCAGCCGCTTCTAACTCTTTCGCTTCTTGATTGAGGATCTTTGCAAACTCCCAAGCAAGTTTTTCACGGCTATGATAATGATCATCATACAGGGTATCTATCATTGTCATGGGCCCAGGTAACGCCCATTTAATAGGTTTTTGGGTTTGCTTGCGTAAAAGCTTTGCATCTTCAACGAAAACGGAAGTTGGCCTTGAAACAGCGCCAATGACAGATGGAACACTGGCGTCATAGCGGTCACGGATTTTAACTGTTTTGCGTTGGTTAAAATCAACCCCTGATAAATGCTCGATAAAGGTGGTGACAAAATGTTGGCGAGTTTGTTCGCCATCACTAACAATATCCATGCCTGCTTGGTGCTGTTCGCCTAATGAAATACTTAGTGCATCTTGTTTGCCTTCAATCAACCTTGTGCCTTCTAGTAGCCAAGGTGACCAAAGGGTCTCTGGCTGTGTTAGCCAGGCGGGTTTAGGTAAACTACCTGCTGTTGAGGTGGGGAGAAGTGGTGTTGTGTTTGTTTTCATAATTAATGCTGCTGTATTTTAAAATCGGTTATAAGGAATAATTGTTAGACCAGTTTTCAAGCTTTGATTGAAACGGTTTAATCAAATTTTCTTCTGCAAACTTACCTTGTATCAAGGCCAACTCGCCTCGCTCTTCTCTGTCATAGCGAATTTGGGTGTAAGAATGATCTTGAGTGTTTAAGTTTGGTTGATAGCAATGTCCTGCCACGGCGTTGGCATTATAAATTTCAGGGCGATAAATTTTCTGAAATGTCTCCATAGTGCTGATGGTGCTGATCAGTTCAAGGTTGGAGTAGTCGTTTAGCAAATCTCCAATAAAATAGAATGCCAGAGGAGCAACACTATGGGGCGGCATAAAGTAGCGAACTCCTAATCCCATTTTTTTAAAATACTGTTCGGTTAGAGAGGTTTGGTTGGGATGATATTCATAGCCTAGTAGCGGGTGTTGGTTTTCTGATCTGTGGTAGGTTTTATTTTCTGAGACACTTAAGCAAATGACAGGTGGTTTTTTAAAGTGCTCTTTATACGTGTTTGAGCGTAAAAAATGCTGAAAAAGTTTGCCGTGTAAATCACCAAAACCCTTTGGCACGCTAAAGTTTTGTCGCGCTTTATTATGCTCAAGTAAGAGGACACTAAAGTCATAATCTCTAACATAGGAAGAAAAATTGTTGCCAACAATGCCTTCTATACGTGCCTTAGTTTGGTGGTCAAGAATGTTTGTTTTTAAGAACTCAATGGTTGGAAAAACCTTGTCACCGCCATCGATATTCATATCAACGGAAATGATTTCAAGTTCGATGGCGTAGCGGTTGCCCTTTGGGTTGTCCCAATAGGCCAAGGCATTAAACCGATTGTTGATCATGCGTAAGGCGCTACGTAAATTTTGTTGTCGATTTTCTCCTCTGGCTAAATTGGCAAAGTTAGTTGAAAGGCGGGTGTTGTCACCAGGGTGATAATTTTCATCTAAACAAATTGTTTTTATATCAAAGGTGAAGTCGCTGTTGGTGTTCATCTGGTATCTAACTCTCAATTGCTAAAGGCTGAATGACATTTATAAATCCTTTAAATAATGAAAAATATCGATTTTATTTCATAGATTGATGATTTTTGCTCATATATTGTTTTTCAAAGGACATGTTCATATTTGTTTTAGGTTTTTCAAAATTTGAGTTAAATCTTTCTTTTTAGTGTCTGATGTCTTAAATCAAATTGTCCAAATGATGGGAAGATTGGCTGTTTAGTGGCATAAGTCGGAGGCAGTATTTAGTCGACGCTTTTGATGTAAGTTAAGTTTGATTTAATAGGGTTAAAATAATGTGAGATGAATAGCAGGCTTTTGTTGTAAATGAGTGTCATTAAATTAATGGTTTGCTATGATTGAAACTGTATATTATTGATTTATTTGGATTAGTTTAATGGAGTCACTAAGTAATCAGCTAGTAATTGATCTGCTAGAAAATAAACGTTACGGGGTTGAGTATCAGCCAATAGTTTGTGTCTCAAGTGGCGATGTATTTGCTTATGAGGCCCTTTCTCGATTTTATACTGCCAGTGGCGAATCAATTCGACCAGACCTTGTATATGCTTCATTACATCACAATTTGTTAAGTTTGTATCAAGTCGAATATGAACAGAAAAAAATCCAACTAGAGAATGCGCCAGATAACATAAAGATCTTTGTCAATTTGGACCAAGATGCATTTTTTGCCAGTGGTGTCACAGGGATTGAAAACCCTTTTGTTCAGCTTATCCGATCTCATAAAAAGAATGAAATCATGGTGGAACTGATTGAAAACTCCGAACTCAATGATGCATTAATGAGTTTATCCATGATTGAAACCTTGGCTGCTTATAATATAGGTACTGCAATCGATGACTTGTGTAATCCTAAATCCATGATTTCTGTTTCTGTGATGCAACTAGTGGATGTGATTAAGCTTGATAAGCATGTGGTTAAAAAAGCCAGTGATGATCACTTTATGCGCTTTACCAGAAAGATGATTGAGTTTGGTAAAGAGACAGGTAAGAAAATCGTGTTGGAAGGGGTGGAAAGTGAGCAAGACCTTGTTTTTGCAAAAGAGCTTGGGGTCGACTATGTTCAAGGCTATTTATACAAATCTGAATTTATTCAGCGCCCCTGACTAAAAAACGATCAAAAACGCAAAAATATAATGTGAATGAGGCTTGCTTTTGCTTAAACGCAAAGATTAGCCAAACCATTGATTCTAAAGCTATTGATAAATCCCTATCCCTGTAAGATACTTGGGGTACTTTTGATTAGTAGTTTGGTGAAATAAGGGAAGCTTATGCTCAAAAAGACGCTCGTTAGTATCGCTGTTGCAAGCACACTATCCATTACGTCCGCACATGCTCTTGAACTTGGTGAATTAACCGCCATTTCTAAGGCAAATGAGCCTTTTAAAGCTGAGATTCAATTATTAGATGTAGATAACCTGACGCCAGGTGATGTCAGAATTCGCTTAGGCAGTGAAAGTGAATTTCGCCAAGCTGAAATCGTACCTAATCGCATATTATCCCGCCTTAGATTTCAAGTTAGACAACCCAGTAATGGCAAGCTAATTGTTGATGTTGTTAGTCAAAGTAAATTAGAAGTTGATAATTTAGACTTTGTGCTATCTGCAAGATGGCCAAGTGGCAAAGTGGTTCGCGGTTATAAAGTGCCACTGAAAGAATCTGTTTTAGTTGAAAGCGCAGGCAATGAGGTTGTTCAATCAAGTAAGGTGGCAAATGCGGCCAATAATACTGTCAATAGAACGACCTTTGTTGATGCTAGAAGCTTACTTGAATCCATGCCAACTAGCGGCACTTATCGTACCTCTCAAGGTAATACTCTTTGGTCTTTAGCTGATAAAACAAACCAAAGCGCCCAATTAACGGTTTATCAAACCATGATGGCGATCCAAGCATTGAACGAAGATGCTTTTTACGCAAATAACATCAACTTAATGAAAGAAGGTGCCATTCTAAGGTTGCCAACCAAAGAACAAATCGCTTTATTTAATAAAGCCATGTCTAAGCAGGAATTTGATAAACAAAATCAAGCTTGGATGGACTTAAAGCGCAATGGTCGTATTGCTAAAGAGATTGAGTCTGCTCAATTAAATACGCAAGCCGATTCTAAACCTGCCAGTAAAGTGCGTGCAATCTCTGAAGATACACTATCCTTGATTACCGGTGCGAGCGTATTACCAGAAAACGCATCAAGCTCAAATGAGGGTAACTCTCAAAAAGTGGCTCAATTAGAGCAAGAGCTGTCTGCCACTAAAGAAAATTTAGACAAAGAAACCCGTGAGAAAGCAGAGTTAGGTCAAAAATTAGATGACTTAAATTCTCAGCTGGCAACCCTTGAAGAGTTGATTAGCCTTAAAGACGCTCAATTAGCCGAGTTGCAGCAACAATTTATGTCTGCTCAAAATGCATTACAAGAACAGAAAAATACGGTTGATCAATTGTTAGAAGCGGATCAACTACGTCGTGAAAAAGAGATGATTGAAGAGCAGTCTTTTATTAATCAATTCTTTGGTAATCCCATTTTTGTCTCAATTGCCTCAGTCTTCTTACTCCTAATTGGTGTCTTGGTTGGCTTCTTGATTAAGCGATCTAGCAAAAAGAAGGATGAAGGCGACGAGTTAAGTGAATTTGATTTAGCCAGTGAATCTATTGCACCCGTCGCCGCTGTAGCTGTTGCTGCAGATGCTAAAGCCGAAAGTGAGCTTACTCAGGAAAAAGAAGAGGATGACGATGATCCCTTCTCTTTTGATTTTGATGGGGCGGTTGGTGAAGACACAGTTGAAGATGAGATAGATACTGATCTTGATACCGATATTTCAGATGACCCATTTGCTGATGACCTTGATGATAATGACATTGAAGATCAAGCCTTTGGTGATGATATTGAAGAGACAAACCTTGAAGATCAAGCCTTTGGTGATGATGCCTTTGCTGATGATTTAGAGTTAGATCTTGATGATGCAGAAGAAGGTGTGACAGAAGAAGACTTTGGTTTTGACCTAGATGATGCTGATGATCTTGAAGTGGTTGATGAAGATGAAATTCCTACGATCGAACCTGAGCCAGAGATTGAGGATGAATTTGAAGAGTCACTTGATGAGCCTGTCTCTGATGCTGCGGATGATATTCTAGATGAATTAGATGATGAGGACTCTGAAGAAGCCGACTTTGTTAATAATTTATTAAACGATACTGAAGATCAAGATGATGTTGATGAGACTGCGATTTTTGATGAAGATCCAAATGAAAGTTTGGCAAATAGTATCGAAGAGTCGTTAACAGAAGCACAAGCAGAAGAGGATGATTTAGAGGTTCCTTCATTCACTGAAGAAGATGCCATTGAAGATGATGAAGCCAGTGACGAAGAAGAAGAGTTCGACTTCTTTGATGCCAGTGGTGATGAAATGGCAACGAAATTAGATTTAGCCAGAGCTTATATGGATATGGGTGACGAAGAAGGTGCAAGAGTTATCCTTGAAGACGTATTAACGTCAGGAAACGAAACTCAGGTTTCAGAAGCACAGAGTATGATTGATCGGATGTCACCAAGTGAGTAAAAAGAAAGTCGCGTTAGTTGTTGAATATAAAGGATCAGAATACAAGGGATGGCAAGCACAGAAATATGATGTCCCAACTGTACAAAAGTGTTTAGAAGAGGCGTTATCAAAAATCGCTGCACATACCATAAAAGTGGTATGTGCAGGTAGAACCGACGCCAGTGTTCATGCCAGTGCTCAGGTGGTTCATTTCGAGACGGATGTTGAGCGTAGCGAAAGAGCTTGGACGCTGGGGGTAAACTCAAACCTACCTAAAGACATTGCCGTTGTTGCAGCGGCGAATATGCATCCCAGTTTTCATGCCCGTTTTAGTGCCGTTAGTCGACGTTATCGTTATGTGATTTATTCTCATCCTTTGCGTCCTGCTATTATGTCCAAAGAAGTGACTTGGACACATAAAAAGCTCGATATTCTAAAAATGCAGCAAGCAGCGAAAGTCTTTGTTGGTAAGCACGATTTTAGTTCATTTAGAGCGGTTGGCTGTCAAGCTCACACACCTGTAAGAACCATTTTGAACTTTGAAATTTACCAGTCTGGTCAATATATCGTGCTAGATATCAGAGCCAATGCTTTCTTACATCATATGATACGTAACTTTGCCGGTGTTTTAATGACTATTGGTGCAGGGGAAGAAGAGGTATCATGGGCCAGTAAAGTTTTGGCGGCTAAGGATAGAACTAAAGGTGGAATAACAGGTCCTCCAGAAGGGCTTTATTTTGTTGATGCAGAATATCCGCCAGAGTTTAAAGTGCCAAAAGTGGCGTTAGGACCACATTTTTTACCTCATTTTGAAGAGCCAAGCTATGAATTGCCGCGTTAAAATCTGTGGAATTACAAATTTAGAAGATGCCTTGCATGCATGTGAGCAAGGTGCTGATGCCTTGGGTTTTGTCTTTTATGATAAATCTCCCCGTTATATCTCACCTGAAAAAGCAAATGAGATAGTGAACTGCTTGCCACCATTTGTTACCCCTGTTGCTTTATTCGTCAATGCTGATCAGAGCCTTGTATCCTCTGTGATTAATCATAGTCCGCGTTGGCTTATTCAGTTTCATGGGGATGAAAGCAATGAAACTTGTCGACAATATCAGCGTAGTTTCCTTAAGGCGCTAAGGGTTAAGCCTGATGCCAATATTGAACAAGAGATAACAAAATTTCCTGATGCTAGTGCCATCTTACTTGATGCTTATAAAGCTGGCGTGCCTGGTGGTACGGGAGAGCGTTTTAACTGGGATTTGGTGCCAACTAAGGCAAGCAAGCCCATTATTTTAGCTGGCGGATTAACGGTGAGTAATATCCGTGAAGCAGTAGAACAAGTACAACCTTATGCTGTCGACGTCAGTGGGGGCGTTGAGTTATCAAAAGGCATTAAGGATCATAATAAAGTACAACAATTTATAAGTGGAGCTAAACGTGGACAATAAAATACCGGATAACCTACCAGATCAAAATGGCCGTTTTGGCCAGTATGGTGGTGTTTTTGTATCTGAAACTCTCATGGCGGCATTAGAAGACTTAACTGCGCTTTATGAGACCATGTCTAAAGATGCTGATTTTCAAGCCGCATTTGATAAAGATTTAGCGCATTATGTGGGTCGTCCATCGCCACTGTATTTTGCACAAAGGCTGACTGAAAAAGCAGGCGGTGCAAAAATTTATTTAAAGCGAGAAGACCTAAACCATACAGGTGCCCATAAAATTAATAACACCATAGGTCAGGCGTTATTGGCAAAACATATGGGTAAGCCAAATATCATTGCTGAAACAGGTGCCGGTCAACATGGTGTGGCCTCAGCAACTGTTGCTGCGCGATTGGGCTTAAATTGCAAAGTATTCATGGGCGCAGAAGATATCAAGCGACAATCTTTGAATGTTTATCGTATGAAGCTACTCGGTGCTGAAGTGGTTCCTGTTGATTCAGGTACACAAACATTAAAAGATGCCTTAAACGAAGCTATGCGTCATTGGGTTAGTCATGTTGATGATACCTTCTACATTATTGGTACTGCCGCAGGTCCGCACCCATACCCTAAATTGGTGAGGGATTTTCAAGCCGTGATTGGACGTGAAACGAAAGAGCAATGTATGGCACAAGAAGGTCGATTGCCTGATGCTGTTGTTGCTTGTGTTGGTGGTGGGTCAAACGCAATTGGTATGTTCCATCCCTTTATTCAAGATAAATCAGTAGCTATGTATGGTGTTGAGGCAGGCGGTAATGGTGTTGAAACAGGGGAGCATGCTGCACCATTGACAGCAGGGCGTCCTGGTGTGCTTCACGGTAACCGTACTTATATAATGGCAGATGAAGATGGCCAAATAAGTGGCACTCATTCTATTTCAGCGGGCTTGGATTATCCTGGTGTTGGGCCTGAGCATGCTTGGTTAAAAGACATAGGTCGTGCAAATTATGTGGCGATCAATGATGACGAAGCGATGGATGGTTTCCGTGATCTAACGCGTCTAGAAGGAATTATGCCAGCATTAGAATCAAGTCATGCAGTGGCATATGGAATGAAATTAGCGGCAACAATGGATAAAGATCAAATTGTTGTGGTGAATTTATCAGGTCGTGGTGATAAAGATATTTTAACTGTTGCTGAGCTTGATGGGGTTGAGGTGTAAAATGAGTCGTATTAAAACATGTTTTGCCGAACTTAAAGCGGCCAATAAAAAAGCCTTAATTCCATTCGTTGAAGCGGGTGACCCAAGCCCAAACCATACGGTTGATATTATGCATGGTTTGGTTGAGTCAGGCGCTAGCATCATAGAGTTAGGAATGGCTTTTTCTGACCCCATGGCTGACGGTCCCGTTATTCAATTAGCCTGTGAGCGAGCACTTGCTGCAGGCATTAGCGTGCCTAAAGTATTAGACATAGTGGCCGAATTTAGAAGCAAAGATAATTCAACACCTGTTGTTTTAATGGGCTATTTAAACCCGATTGAGTTCTTTGGCTACGAAAAATTTGCAAAAGCAGCACAAGAAGCAGGTGTTGACGGCATTTTATTGGTCGATCTGACTCCAGAAGAGGCGACAGATGTAGTAGAATGCTTCTCGCAGAATAATATTGATTTAATTTATTTATTGGCACCGACAACAACAAAAAGCAGAGCTAAAAAAATCTGCGAACAAGCGTCGGGCTATGTGTATTACGTGTCAGTGAAGGGGGTTACTGGTTCTGCAGCGCTAGATGTAGACAGTGTTCGCTCACATGTTGATAGTTTAAGAGAAATTACTGACTTACCTATTGGTGTCGGTTTTGGTATTCGTGATGCCCAAACAGCAAAAGCCGTTAGCCAATGTGCTGACGGTGTTATCGTAGGGAGTGTCTTGGTGAATGCAATTGCAGATAATCAAACACAAACTAACGAAGTTGTGGTAAAGGCACTTGCTGATATCTTAGCGCCTATGCGTCAAAGCATGGACAAAATATAAGTCAGTATCAAAAGACAGAATTGGAGTTTAAATGAGTAGTTGGCTAGATAAATTTGTTCCTTCAAACTTTAGAAGTGAAGCAAAATCTCGTAGTTCAGTGCCTGAAGGTCTTTGGAAAAAATGTCCAAAATGTGAAAATGTTTTGTACCGTCCAGAGCTTGAAAAGAATTTAGATGTTTGCCCTAAGTGTGATCATCATATGCGAGTCAGTGCTCGTCGTCGTCTCGACCTGTTTTTAGATCAAGAGGGCCGCTTTGAAATTGCTGCTCAACTAGAGCCAGAAGATAAGCTTAAGTTTAAGGACTCAAAGCGTTATAAAGATCGTTTGGTTGCTGCTCAAAAAAATACGGGTGAAAAAGATTCGCTTGTTGCAATGGAAGGTACCTTAAATGGTATGCCTGTTGTGGCGGTTGCCTTTGAATTTAGCTTCCTTGGTGGTTCAATGGGGTCAATTGTAGGAGAGCGTTTTATTCAAGCGGTTAATGTTTGTCTTGAAAAGCGTATCCCTTTAATTTGCTTTTCTGCCAGTGGTGGCGCCCGTATGCAAGAAGCGCTAATTTCGCTTATGCAAATGGCAAAAACAAGTGCTGGCCTTGAGCGCATGAAGCAACAAGGTATTCCTTATATTTCTGCTATGACTGATCCTGTATTTGGTGGTGTTTCTGCTTCTCT
This sequence comes from Marinomonas sp. MED121, assembly GCF_000153025.1. Taxonomy (GTDB): domain Bacteria; phylum Pseudomonadota; class Gammaproteobacteria; order Pseudomonadales; family Marinomonadaceae; genus Marinomonas. The sequence continues at coordinate 224,937 of NZ_CH672432.1, read as the reverse complement.
TGCCATGTTGGGTGATTTAAATGTGGCAGAGCCAAATGCTTTGATTGGTTTTGCTGGCCCTCGTGTTATCGAACAAACAGTACGTGAAAAACTGCCTGAAGGTTTTCAGCGTAGTGAGTTTTTGTTAGATAAAGGTGCGTTGGATATGATTATCAAACGTCATGATTTACGCGATCGTTTGTATAACATCTTGTCTATTCTCACGAATAAGGCTGCTTAATTTAATGCCCGCTAAAACCCTTCCTGATTGGCTTTCTTATATAGAAAGCCAACACCCAAACAATATTGAACTTGGTTTAGATCGTTGCTCTGCTGTTTTGGCAAAGCTCGATTATCAACGCCCAAGTGAAAAAATCTTCACGATTTCTGGCACTAATGGCAAAGGTTCAACCTGTGCTTTTTTGACGCATTTTTTGGGCCAGAAAAAGTACTCAGTAGGTACCTTTACTTCGCCGCATTTTGTTCGTTTTAACGAGCGTATAGCGATTAACGGTGAACCCGTTTCTGATGAGATTATTTGTCAAGCATTTGAGCATATTGAAGCGATTCGTGGCGATATTGAGCTGACTTACTTTGAGTTCAATACCTTGGCTGCGATTCATATCTTCTCCAATGCAGAGTTACACTATTGGGTATTAGAAGTGGGTCTTGGTGGGCGTTTAGATTCTGTCAATATGATTGATGCCGATGTAGCTGCTGTAACATCAATCTCACTTGATCATGTTGATTGGCTTGGCGACTCCCTTGACATCATTGCACAGGAAAAAGCAGGTATCGCCCGATCTGGGAAACTTCTCATTAGTGGAGTCAATAATCCACCTGCAAGCCTTAGAGCTACCTCATCTCGTATCGGCGCTCTGCTGAAGCAAAAGGGAGAAGATTTTAGTTTTACGCAAGTGGATGATACTTGGTCTTGGCAAGGCAATGGTCAATCGCTTTCAGGTTTAAGCGTGCCAAGTTTGCCGATAGAAAATGCGGCTACTGTCTTGGCGTTGTTAAGCTATAGTGGTTTCGAATTAGACTTTAATACCATTAATTTGCTTATGCAAAATGCAAGTTTGACAGGGCGCTATCAAACATTGATGACTTCACCTAAGGTGGTACTAGATGTGGCTCATAACCCTGAAGCTGCGTTGGAACTAAAACGCAAATTAGCAGAGTCAGGTCAAAGCGCTATTGCTGTTTGTGGTATGTTGCATGATAAAGACATTGAAAGCGTTTTAACCATTCTTAAAAATGAGTTTCAAGGCTGGTATCTTGCTGACCTACCTGGTCCACGCGGTGCAAGCGCTTTATCGTTATCGGCACACCTAGACGAGGTTAACTTGTTTGAAAATGTCACAAGTGCCTTTGATGCTGCTGTTAGCAGGGCTAAAGATGAGGGCGCTTTGGTTATTGTATTTGGCTCTTTTGTGACCGTTGCTGATTGTATTAGTCATCATCAACAAAATTACTGAGTTTATTCGCATAATGATAATGCAGGTTTTTTAAATGCTTGATAAGACTTCAACACACAGACTCATTGGTGCTGGCATTATGCTAGTGGTAGCTGCAGCACTATTACCTGTTATTTTGGATGGTGAAAGACCGCCAGAGTTAGATGTGGATATTAAGGTGTCTAAAGCACCGGTTATACCTGAAGTCGTGATTAAATCTGTTGAGCCTTTACCCATTGTTGAAAAACAAGTGGAATATAACAAGCAAAATGAAACTAATATAACCGCTGCCCAAGATGCAAAAGTGGTTGCACCAGCTAAGGCTGAGTCTAAACCAGTTGTCAAAAAAATAGCTGTTGTAAAAGACGAAGTCAAAAAGCCTGTCGTTGTTAAAAAGCTAGAAAAAACGAGTTCAAAAACACGTTGGACACTGCAAATAGCCAGCTTTAAAAGCCGTGAAAATGCCAATAATCTGGTTAAAAAATTGCAAGCGGCTAACTATCCCGCTTATACCGTCACGACCAAAAGCTTATTTAAGGTTTTTGTAGGGCCTGAAATAAAGCGTGCAAGATCTGAGTCTTTGAAACAAGAGATTAAGAAGAAGTTTTCTCTTGAAGGTTTTGTTGTAAAATATTCGGCAAATTAGTTTCATTTATCGCTTTTTACCTTGGCATTTAAACGGCTTCTGGTAAACTTCACTGCGAATTAGATGAGGCAAATATGGATCAAATTAGTTCTATCGCAACCTTAGATTGGGTTGTTTTCGCAGTCATTACTCTATCTACCTTATTAAGCTTAAAACGCGGATTTATTAAAGAAGTTCTGTCTTTAATTACTTGGGTATTAGCCTTTGTTATTGCCGTTAAATTCTCTTCCCCTATGCAAAGCCTTATTGTTGATCAGGTCCAAAATGATCAAATACGCTATATCGTGGCTTTTGCTTCTCTTTTTGTTGCCAGTTTGTGTATTGGCGCCTTAGTCAATTTTTTACTTGGCTCTTTAATAAAAATAACTGGCCTATCCAGTACGGACAGAGTGCTAGGTATGTTATTTGGTTTTGCAAGAGGTACACTTATTCTAGTGGCCTTTGTTTCTTTGTTAAGTTTAAGCCCAGTTGTAACAGAAACGGGCTTTTGGAAAGAATCTAAGTTAGTACCTAAGTTGGTCGTACTTAAAGATTGGGCGCGTGATGTGTTAGGCAAGAGTTCGGATTTAATTGATCCTTCTCTCATAGATCGCGCTCTAGGCAGTTAGAGAAACTTGTTCAATAGATGACAGACTGATTGTGATTTATTGAATCCAATCAGATTAGCATTAAAAACAGTTTCTTGAGTTTTTGGTGATTATCACCACCCCAAACACGAGGAAATAAGCATGTGCGGTATAGTTGGTATCGTGGGCACTTCACTGGTTAACCAGGCAATTTATGATGCGTTAACCTTACTACAGCATCGTGGTCAAGATGCTGCGGGCATGGTAACAAGCCACAATGGTAAACTTTGCTTACGCAAAGATAATGGTTCTGTTAGCGAAGTTTTTAGAACTCGCCACATGAAAAAGCTATTAGGTAATATTGGTATCGGGCACGCACGTTATCCTACTGCGGGTACTTCAAGTTCAGCTGAAGCTCAGCCTTTCTATGTAAACTCTCCTTATGGTATTTCAGTTGCTCATAATGGCAATTTGACTAACACCAAGCAATTGGGACAAGAAGTATTTGAATCAGACCTTCGTCATATCAATACGTCATCAGATTCTGAAGTGCTATTGAATGTTTTGGCCCATGAGCTTCATCAAGAAGGTCAATTAATACCGAATCCTGATGATATCTTTAATGCGGTTGAACGTGTTTACAGCCGTATTGAAGGTGGTTATGCCGTTGTTGCCTTAATTACAGGGTATGGCATATTAGCTTTTCGTGATCCGGATGGTATTCGCCCATTGATTTATGGTTCGCGTATTACAGAAGCTGGTGATACTGAGTACATGATTGCATCCGAAAGTGTTGCTTTAGATGCGGCAGGCTTTAAAATCGAGCGCGATATTAAGCCTGGCGAAGCCATCTTCATGGACCTTAAGCAGCAAGTGCATTTTAGGCAGTGCACCCCTGAAAAAGTTTCGCGACCATGTTTGTTTGAATATGTGTATTTTGCTCGTCCAGATACCGTGATAGACAATATTTCTGTCTATAAAGCGCGTATTAATATGGGTGAAAAACTGGCGAAAAAGATTGCAGTTGAATGGGCAGATTTAGATATTGATGTGGTTATTCCCATCCCTGATACCAGTCGTACTGCCGCACTTCAAATAGCACAAGAAATTGGGGTTCCTTTTCGAGAAGGGTTAGTTAAAAATCGCTATATTGGTCGAACTTTCATCATGCCAGGCCAAGAAGTGAGACGAAAATCTGTTCGTCAAAAACTTAACCCAGTGCCATTTGAGTTTAAAGATAAAGCAGTATTATTGGTGGATGACTCTATTGTACGAGGCACGACCAGTAAAGAAATTATTGAAATGGCCCGTGACGCTGGTGCAAAGAAGGTTTATATCGCGTCTGCAGCGCCAGAGGTTCGTTATCCAAATGTTTATGGTATTGATATGCCTGCGGCTGAAGAGTTAATTGCCCATAACCGTGATGTTGCTGAAATTTGTAAATTGATTGGCGCTGACGGTCTTATCTTTCAAGATTTAAGCGACCTTATCGATGCTTGTATTGATGAAAAGCACTCTGATGTGCGTGAATTTGATACCTCAGTATTTGATGGTAATTATATTACTGGCAATATAGATGAGAGCTATTTAAACGGGCTTGAAGCCTCAAGAAAAGATACGCAAAAGCAAGATTCTCAGCCACAATCAAATGACATGATGCGCCCATTCTAGTAACCTCTAATGATAAGAGGGCTGTTCGTTAACCCTCTTATTTACCTCGTTTTTTATGATTGTATAGAGATGAAAGTCTCTGATTCGTGTTAGGAAAATATTATGTCGGAATATAAAGACGCTACCCAAGCAATTCATGCAGGTATCCAACAAACTAATGAGCAGGAAAATAGCGAAGCCATTTTTATGACGTCGAGTTTTGCTTATTCAAGTGCTGAAGAAGCGGCGGCAATGTTTGGTGGTGAAATGGATGGCAATGTATATTCCCGATTTACTAACCCGACAGTGGCATTGTTTGAAAAAAGGTTAGCGGCGCTTGAGAAAGGCGAGGCAGCGATTGCCACTAGTTCAGGAATGGCTGCGTTAATGACGCTTGCTTACACCTTATTAAAATCAGGTGATAGAGTCGTTTGCTCACGTAACATCTTTGGTTCGTCTATTAAGTTTTTTGATACCTATACCACAAAATTTGGTATTGACGTTGTCTATGTAGATGCCACAGATTATGCGGGATGGGAGTCTTTAGTCGATGATAAAACTCGCCTTTGTTATTTTGAAACGCCCTCTAATCCTTTGTATGAGGTTGTTGATGTGCAAAGGGTAGCAGATATTTGTCATGCTAAGAGTGCACTACTTTGTGTTGATACCGTTGTTGCAACACCTGCTTTACAAAACCCACTGACACAAGGTGCTGATATTGTGATGCAATCAGCAACTAAATTTATTGATGGGCAGGGGCGCTGTTTAGGCGGTGCCTTGATTGCTAATCAAGCGCTCATTGACGAGTTTACAGGCTTTATGAGAAGTGCAGGACCTGCAATGAGTCCATTTAATGCTTGGAATCTTGTGAACTCTTTAGAAACGCTTGCTTTGCGCATGCAGGCTCATTCAGCTAATGCGATGAAATTAGCTCAGTGGTTAGAGTCACATCCTAAGGTGGCTAAAGTGAATTATGGTGGTTTAAAAAGTCATAAATATCATGAGCTAGCTAAACGTCAGCAGAAAGATTTTGGAGGCTTACTCTCTTTTGTTGTTGAAGGGGGGAGGGAAGCTGCATGGAAAGTGATTAATGGTACTAAATTGATGTCCATCACAGGTAATCTAGGTGATACAAAAACCTTGGTAACTCATCCTGCTACGACGACTCATGGTAGGTTATCGGCTGAGCAAAAGGAAAAGGCCGGTATTGCTGAGGGCTTAGTAAGGGTTTCTGTTGGTCTTGAAGATATTGAAGATATTATCAATGATTTGAAAACAGGTCTTGATACGTTATAACTTGGTATTGAGGTATAAAAAAACGACCATTGGGTCGTTTTTTTATGTCTTATATATCGCCTATGACTTTAAATTAGACTATTTCGGTTCAAGATCATCGTCATCTTGAGCGAGAAACTCGGCTTCTTTTTCTGCTCGCCTTTTTTCGGCTTCTTTTTTAAGTTCTATTTTTTGAACTTGAAGCACAAATTTCTCAATAAATTCCTGCACTTTTTCTTGGGTTTTGGTGAATTGCCAGCTGGTTGATTCTGGTCTTGCATAAACCATTTTACCTATCAAGGCGCCAACTTTTTTGCCCTTGTAAGTGACGACAAATTTTACCAAGGTATCCAGCTCATATTGAGGTGTATCCGCGAGAGAGCAGCCTGTAAAGCTTAGATCGGTACAATTAAACCGTGTTTCACTGTCTATGTGGAACACAAGTGGGTATCCGTGAGTGTCGACCCTAACGGCATTACGCTTATTTGAGGACTCGTAAGTAAATCCAATTTCTTCAACATTTTCCATTGGTTTAGTCGCTTAATTTTTCTCTAGTACAAATTCAACGCGTCTATTTAACGCTCGATTATTTTCGTTATTATTAGGTGCAATAGGCACACTGTCAGCATAGCCTGTTGCTGTCATTCGTTGTGCACCTATCCCTTCTTCTAAAAAGTATCTTAGTACAGTGGTTGCACGAATCGCTGATAACTCCCAGTTACTTGGGAACTTAACCGTTCGAATGGGAATATTATCCGTATGACCTTTTATGTTGATGGAGAACTCAAAATAAAACTTAAACATTTTTATCAGTTCTTCAAAAATATAATCAGACTGCCAAGACAATTCCGATTCACCCGATTCAAATAAGGTTTGCCCATCTACTGTAATGATAAGCTGATCACCGTTTTGTAGTACTGTTACAACGTTGCTTAATTGCGTTATTTCTATTTGTTCACTAACAACCTCAGCCATGGCTTTTATTTCTTCGAGCTTCTCCGCTTCAAGCGCTTCAGCCGCACTGGCAGTATCAGTTGTTGGTACTAATAAATCTTTATCAATACCCACTTCTTGTCTTTCAGGCATGATGACTTTTTCACCACCATCTGAATATTTATCTGGCTGTTGTGAGACGTTGGCGCCTTTACTGCTCATGGCAATTTGAATGGATGAAAGGGCGGATTCTAAAGTGGATTTTGAAACTTTAGACATGCTAAAAAGCAGAATAAAAAAGACCAACAAAAGTGACATAAGATCGGCATAGGTGAATATCCAATCGACAGGTTCATCGTTTTCAAATAACGGATCATCATTCATCAGCGTCTACCTGCTGGCTTTTCGTCACCCTTATCACTTGCTGTTGGAAGTTTTCTTTGTTTAGCTGGAATATAAGAGGATAACCTCTCATACACGGCTAAATAGTTATTACTCCCCATCAGGCTCACGGTACCATCACGAATAATTTCAAGGGTCTGAATTTCAAGTATAGTCCTTGCTTTGAGTTTACCTGCAATAGGTAAAAAGATAACGGTCGCCATTAAGGAACCATAAAAGGTCGTTAATAGAGCAACCGCCATGGCAGGGCCAATGGCTTCAGGGTCATCAAGCTTGGATAGCATTTGAATCAAACCTACTAAGGTACCCAGCATACCAAAGGCAGGGGCATAGGATCCCATTTTTTTAAATACATCTTGTACCACATAGTGACGCATTTTCAGTGAATCAATATCCGCTTGTAATGTTTTACGAATGTAATCTTCATCATTGGCATCCGCTGCCATATTGAGCGCACGCTTTAGAAAGGGAGAGTCGGCTTCAACGCGACTAAGGGCGATTAAACCTTCTCGGCGAGCCAGTTTAGTGATTTGAAGCATGGTGGCTATCATCACCTGTGGGTTTTGTTTATCTTGCGCAAAAATAATAAACCCGGCTTTAAAGGCGGCTAATGTGTCTCGAATTTGAAAGGTCACTAAGGTGGCGGCTAATGTGCCACCTATTACAATCATGATTCCGGGCACATTGAGGAATATTGTAAAGTCACTACTTCCAAGCATAATTGCATATATGATTAAGCCAAAGCCGGAAATAATGCCAATAAGTGAAGTGAAATCCATCTGCCGCGTTACCTTAATAAAATCAAAACGTTAATAATTTAACCTATGTTTTTTAAAAATACACCAAGCGTTAATAAAAGAGTACGAAACTCGTGATTTTTCGCTAAATTCTTATTTCCTATGGGAATAAAAAAGGTCTCATTAACACAATGTAGCAAAATGTAATTTTAAGTCAGTGTAACAGGGTTATTGTTAAGATCAAAATTGGGCTAAGCCCCCAAATCTTGAATAAAATGAGTCACCTATTGGAGGGAGTTTGCCATTTTCATTTTCTAGATGCTGGTTCAGCCAAAGATCTGCATTTGAGAATAAGGCTTGATACAAACTACGGCACAAATGCTTTGCTTGATATCCTTCCCATTCTTCAGGTAGTAACGGGTCTGGTAACTGTGGGTCCTTTAAAACAATTTTGCGATATTCATGAATCAATAGAGTACGCGCTAAATGGCATTCTTCATCGGATAAATCCATCAAATGCTTGCTTGCTAAATATAGGGGTTCAAATGCTTGGATGAAATCATGGTATTTAGCACCAAGTTGATCTAGGTTCCAGCTTTCTTTAACCTGTTGGTAAAGGGCTTGTGGGCTTTTTTCAGATAATGATTCTGTTTGTAAAACAATGATGTCTTGATGACAGTGCCAATCTTTGAGTAAAGGTAAAAGGTCTAAGCGTTTAATTCTAGGGTGAAGCATGACATCGTTACCAAGAGAGCCAAAACTTAGCCAATGTAGCTCCTCTTTAACCTGTTTTTTCTTTTCAGCATCAAGTTGATTTAAAAAAACCAGACACCAGCTACCTTGCCAATAGGGTGTCGTCATTTGGTAAACATGCTCAAAAGCAGCATGAAAACGCTTAGCACCTGACTGTGTTAAGCCGTAATAGCTTCGTCTGCCTTGTTTATCTGCTTGAAGCCAATTCTCATTAACAAGACGATAGACTGAGGTACGTACTAACCTTTCATTAATCCCAAAGGGTTCTACTAATTTAAATAAACTGCCTAGCCAAACATTGTCTGCCCTATGAGTAATTGCATCTCCAAATAGACTGATGATTAAGGAGCCCGCCCTTAAAGGTCGCTGTTCCTTAAAGTTTTCTATTAGAATATTTAACTCACTCTTTGCTGACATAGTCGACAGTTCCAGGCTATTTAATTGGGTATTTTAATGTTAGTTGATTATATCGCTTAGTCATTCATTTTAGCTAATTAAAACATATGCTTAGCCTGCAATTAAGTATCGTTTTTGGGGCTTAATGTTTTGTTCGAAATAAAATCATCCATACGCTTTCGATTGGGTTCTGCCTCTCTTAATGGTGAACATTCTTCTAGACTGGCATGACAGCGACGACTGAGGTTTTGATATTCTTGGGTACCATCATACTTCCATAATATTTCTTTTTTTGAAAGTTTACGTATCACTTTTGCAGGTGAACCGAGAATAAGAGTTTCTTGTTCGCATTCAAAGTTAGCCTTCACAATTGCGCCTGCACCCACTAAGCAGCGAGGGGCAATCATGGCATTATCTAAAATGACGGCATTCATACCTATCAAGCTATCCTTACCGACGATACAACCATGCAAAATCGCGCCATGTCCAACGTGACCGTTTTCTTCAATTAAGGTGTCTGATTTTGGAAATCCGTGCACAACGCAATTGTCTTGTACGTTTGAGCCTTGCTCCATGATGATTCTGCCAAAATCCCCACGTAAGGAGGCATTTGGTCCGACATAACAGTCTTGTTTTATTTGTACATCACCAATGAGTACTGCGGTTGGGTGTACAAAGGCTGTTGGATGAACAATGGGACAAATTCCATCTAACTTATAACAGGGCATATAAGATCCTTACAATCTTGATTAATTGATGAGCTGTTTAATAAGGTTAATATGACACATAAATAGAAATAAATACAAATTGACCTGTATCATAAATTAATTATAATCCAGTTAAGTCTTATTTATGAATGTTTAAAAAATGATGCAGTGAATTGCTTATGTCCTCAATAAAGTCAGAACCTGTTTTACTTATTAATAAGCTTAGCAATGGCGTATGTGTGTTAACGCTCAACCGACCAGATCATTTAAATGCTCTGAACAATGCGTTGCTTAGTGCAATTTCAAATCATGTGTCTTTAGCGAATGAGGATGAAGATGTTGCCGTCATTTTAATAACGGGTAATGAAAAAACGTTTGCTGCCGGTGCTGATATCAATGAAATGTCAGCACTCGATATGCAAGGAGTTTTGTTGGATAAAAGGGTTTCTTACTGGCAGCAAATTGCTGCCAGTAAGAAGCCGATTATTGCTGTGGTAAATGGTTATGCTTTTGGTGGTGGATGTGAGCTAGCCATGCATGCAGACATAATAATTGCGGGTGATAATGCAAAATTTGCACAGCCAGAAATAAAGCTAGGCGTTATGCCAGGAGCTGGTGGCACCCAAAGATTATTACATGCGGTTGGTAAATCTATGGCCATGCAAATGGCATTAACAGGGGAGGCGATAGATGCAAAACAGGCATTGAAATCAGGCCTTATAAGCGAAATCTGCTTACCTGAATTAAGCTTGGAAAGAGGTTTAACCTTAGCGAATACAATTGCACAACAAGCCCAACTAGCGGTTGCCATGATTAAAAAAAGCATACAAACAGCACAAGATACCGACTTAAACACAGGTTTGGCTTTTGAGCGCCAATCCTTTTGCTTGCTGGCGGCAACAGAAGACAGAAAAGAAGGTTTAACGGCTTTTAAAGAAAAGCGTCAACCGGAGTTTAAAGGTAGATAAATTGATTTTTGAAATACGACCATTTAAAGAGAAGCATAAAGGAAGTCGGCATGAGTCATGATACTAAAGGGTTTGAGACTATATTGTTTAGCATAAACAAGGGAATTGCTCTGATTACACTAAATCGTCCTGATCAATTAAACAGTTTTAATAGTCAAATGCATGATGAGATGCGAAGTGCTTTGAAGCAGGTCGAAAAAGATATGAGCGTGCGTGTGCTCGTTATTACTGGTGCTGGACGTGGTTTTTGTGCAGGTCAAGATCTTTCAGACCGTAATGTTGCACCTGGGGCTCATACTCCCGATTTAGGTGATTCATTAGAAAAACGTTATAACCCCATGGTTCGTAAAATTAAAGCCCTACCTATGCCTGTTATTTGTGCAGTAAATGGCGTTGCTGCTGGAGCAGGGGCAAATATTGCTTTGGCCTGTGACATTGTTTTAGCCGCAAAATCTGCCAGTTTTATTCAAGCTTTTTGTAAGCTTGGCCTTATTCCTGATTCAGGTGGGACCTGGAGTTTGCCTAAGACTTTAGGCATGGCAAGAGCTAAAGGGTTAGCTTTATTAGGCGATAAGGTGTCAGCTGAGCAGGCGGAAGCTTGGGGCATGATTTGGCGTGCTATTGATAATGAAAGTTTTATGGATGAGGTAATGCAAATGGCTCATCACTTCTCAACTCAACCGACTAAAGGGCTCGCTTTAATTAAACGCGCGCTGCACGCAAGTGAAGAGACAAGTTTTGACGAACAACTTGATTTGGAACGCGACTTACAGCGACTAGCGGGTAGATCCTCAGATTACCAAGAAGGGGTTGCTGCATTTATTGAAAAGCGTCCAGCAAATTTTACGGGTAAATAATAGGTTGTGAAATGAAACATCAAGTTGAAAATAGGGCAAGTTTAAAGCCTGACGCGCACATAGGTGTTGTGGGGGCTGGAGCAATGGGGGCAGGAATTGCACAAGTGGCTTCTCAAGCTGGACACAAAGTTTTTTTATATGACCAAAATGAGGAAGCCAGTTTTAGGGCTAAGGAATCAATTTCATTATTACTGAATAAAAAAGTAGCAAAAGGCACGATAACGCGCGAACACTATGATACTTGTATTGCCAATATTATTCCGCTGCATTCCCTAGACGAACTCAAGTCTGCTGATCTTATTATTGAAGCCATTGTAGAAACGCTAGAAATTAAACAATCCTTATTTAGAGCCTTAGAATTAATCTGTAAACCTGAATGTATATTAGCCTCAAATACCTCTTCAATTTCTATAACGGCAATTGCCTCCTGCCTTAAATATCCAGAGCGTTTTTTAGGCTTACATTTTTTTAACCCTGCTCCTGTTATGCCGCTTGTAGAAGTGATTAGTGGTTTGGCAAGTGATCAACTTATTGCAAAACAACTGTATGACACCTGCCTTTTGTGGGGAAAAACGCCTGTTAAGACTAAAAGCACACCAGGGTTTATAGTGAATCGTGTTGCGCGACCTTTTTATGCTGAAGCGTTAAGAATATATGAAGAGCAAGGGGCTGGTATCCAACAAATTGATCGTCTTATGAAAACGGCGGGGCAATTTAGAATGGGCCCGTTTGAGCTAATGGACCTTATTGGTCACGATGTTAACTACGCGGTGACCCTGTCTGTTTTTAATGCCTATTATCAAGATCCTAAGTTTAAGCCTTCATTAACGCAAAAGTCGTTAGTCGAAGCTGGCTTTCTAGGTAAAAAAGCAGCAAGAGGCTTTTATACTTATGATGACAGTGGTCAAAAATTAAATACCGCTTCAAATTTTAGTGAGCTTGGAAACGAAAAGTTATGTGTTCTAAATGCTTCTGACTCTTATAAGACATCATCACAGGTTGAATTATTGCCTGTTTCAAATCGAGGGGGGCATTCGCAACCTAATGTTAAAAATCAGCCAGCTCATCCCTTAAAGCGACTAATAACGCGTTTTAACAAAATTGGTTTGATCAGTGAGAGTCAATTGCAAAACGAGATACCTTTTACCTATCTAAAATACGGTGAAGCGGTTGTGGCCTTAACGGATGGTCGAACAGCCACAGAGCGAAGTGCCTTAGAGGCAATAGATAATCTGATTTTAATCGATATGGCATTTGATTTTGAACAGGTAACAAGTTTGGGAATGAGTGTTTCAGCCTTTAGTTCAAATCAAGCCATACAAGATGCTATGACACTGTTTAAATTAATAGAGATTGATTTAATCGCGCTTGAAGATATCCCAGGTCTTATTGTTATGAGGACCTTGGCCATGCTAACTAATGAGGCAGCACAAACCTGTATGCAGGGTATTGCCAGTGCGAAGGATATAGATATTGCTATGTGTTATGGAGTGAATTACCCGCAAGGCCCTTTGGCTTGGGGGCAAAGGGTAGGTGTTGACTATGTTTTTCAAGTGCTTAGTCACTTACAGGCTCATTATGGCGAAGAAAGATATCGAGCCTCATCTCTTATTAAACGTCTTAGTTTAACGGGTGAAACATTCTATTAGTTTTATTTAATGTTTTGATTTCTAGAACGGAATAAAACAATCACACTATCAAATATATTGAGCTTGCTCACTAAAGCAATGGAGCATAAACATGAAGCAATTAACAAACGCTTATATTATCGATGCAATCAGAACGCCAATTGGTCGCTATGCTGGTGGTTTATCAAGTATTAGGCCAGATGATCTTGGTGCACTTGTTTTAAACGCACTTGAAAACAGAAACCCAAAATTAGATTTTAGCTTGCTCGATGATGTAATTTTAGGTTGTGCCAATCAAGCGGGAGAAGATAACCGCGATATCGCTAGAATGAGTACATTGCTAGCGGGCTTTTCAACAAAAGTGCCTGGTACAACGATCAATAGATTATGTGGATCGGGGATGGATGCTATTGGGTATGCTGCAAGAGCCCTAAAATCTAAAGAAACAGGTTTGATGATAGCTGGTGGTGTTGAGTCTATGTCCAGAGCGCCTATGGTAATGGCAAAAGCAGAACAGGCTTTTAGTCGTCAGGCACAGATATATGACACTACAATAGGTTGGCGCTTTATTAATGCGGCATTAGCAGAAGAGTACGGCACTGATTCAATGCCCGAAACCGCCGAAAATCTTGCCAGTAAGCATCAAATTAGCCGTTTAGATCAAGACAAGTTTGCCTTTAACAGTCAGCAAAAAACGGCTAATGCTCAAAAAAATGGTCGGTTTAATAGAGAAATAGTAGGGGTGGCAATAAAGCATAGAAAAAAAGAAGATACGATTTTTTCTATTGATGAGCACCCGAGATTGAGTAGCTTAGAGCAATTATCTCAACTAAAAACCCCGTTTAAAAAAGAAGGCTCAGTGACCGCGGGTAATGCATCTGGCGTTAATGATGGATCTTGCGCACTGTTATTAGCCAGTGATGAAGCACTTGTTGCCCATCAATTAAAACCAAGAGGTAAGATTCTTGGCATGGCAACCGCTGGTGTTGAGCCAAAATACATGGGCATAGGCCCAGTACCCGCAACCCAAAAAGTCTTGACTCAGTTGGGGCTAAGTTTGGATGACATGGACGTGATTGAGCTTAATGAAGCGTTCGCCTCTCAAGCTCTAGCTGTGATTCGCTCACTAGACTTATCTGATGATGACAAACGCATTAATCCCAATGGTGGCGCGATTGCCTTAGGGCATCCGCTAGGTATGAGCGGGGCTAGATTAATTACCACAGCCCTTAATGAGCTTGAGTTGAAAGCAGAGCGAGGTGAAAGGTCTCAATATGCACTTTGCACCATGTGTATTGGTGTGGGTCAAGGTATCGCCATGGTGATTGAGCGAGTGTAAGTGACTTTTCTGCTGATAAACCTTAGGTGATTAAAATAATGCCTTTAATGATACGTTCTGACCTTTAAAGGCATTCATATAAGAAGCAAAATATTATGCTTCTTATATGAATTTCTTCACTCAACCTTAATAGTCTCTTTTTCATTATTATTTCTGTCGACAACTTATTCATTAAGGTATTTCTTAAATAGTTGCTAAGCGTCCCCGAATTCAAGTCCGAAGTGCGACACTTTCCCTACCAAAAGCATTTATTGACAGTTTGGTCATCTATTCTCAAGATAGATAATAGATGACCCATTTTGTACTTACGTATTTGTTCTACGTAAATTGCTATTATTTTAAAAAACAATCAATTTAATAAACAATCTAGGGTGGTCAAAGGTCAAAGTCGCCAACTTGATAGCTGCCCACTTCAGGTTTGAAACTTATCGCAATACGGTTCCAGCTATTTATCGTGGTAATAACCAAGGTCAAGTCTACAAGTTGTTCTTCTGTGAAATGCTCTATCGTTGACTTGTATAGGTGGTCATCAATTTCATTTTGATGAATTAATGTATTTGCTTCGGCCCAAGCTAACGCTGCACGCTCTTTTTCACTAAAAAAGTTTGTTTCTCTCCATGCTATTAAGCTATGCAACCTTTGCTCTGTTTCTCCTAATGCTCTTGCATCTTTAGAGTGCATATCAAGACAGTAAGCGCAGCCATTAATCTGTGATACACGTATTTTCACTAATTCTGATAGGGTTTTATCCAAGGTATTTTTGATCTTGTAACAGCTAGAAATATACTTTTCAGCGTCAATTAAAGTGTTGATTGCGCCAGGGGATGCTTGAAAATGGTTAAGTCTTTGTGACATGGTATTGCTCCTTAATGGATTAATTGTATGAAGCAAGATTAGACTTAACGCTTTATTAAAAATTGGATAAAAACGACTTAATGCCAACACTTGATGATATTAATTATCTTAAAATTTCTCCTGAGCCACCTTTGGGTGATTATGTACAAGCCATATGGTTGGCACAACATGATAAGAACAAAGAGGTATTAGCCTTTAGCTTGTTAAGCGATTGTGGTTCTTGCATTTTGTTTAACTATGGCGATGAGATTAGATTATCAAGAAATAATCAATCGCACAGGGTTTCAAAGCAGGCCGTGGTAGTAGGGCCAAGTAAAGCGCTTTTTGAGATTGGTTTTAATAATCAAATTTGCACACTCGGTATTAATTTTCACCCTGGTACGGGTTCTGCTTTCTTAGAGAATGGAATAGAGCAGTTAATTGATAGAATAGAGATTTCTAATGAGGCGCATTTTGTAACTGCTCATCATATGTACATCAAGTTTGAAAATGAAATTCAAACAGGAAATGGAGAAAGTTTACTGAGAAAAGTAGAAGAGAGTTTAATCAATAACTTGTCTCATTATCATTTACAAGTTCAGGATAAATTAGAATCTCTCATTACGCTTTTTAAGCGCGAACAGGATATGCCATTAGTGTTATTGGCGGATATGTCTGGCATCTCGGCTAGAGAAATTCAAAGAAAATTTAAACAGTACGTTGGTATCAGTCCAAAAGTTTATCAAAGACTCATGAAGCTAAATAAGGTTAAAGACAGGTTATCAAGTGGGGATTATGAAAGCTTAACTCAGTTAGCAATCGATAATGGCTATTATGATCAAGCTCACTTTATAAGAGAGTTTAAGTTCTTTATGAATTTAACGCCTAAACAGTATAAAAAGTTAAAGAAACAGATTGAGCGCGCTCAGTAAGAAGATAAACTATTTAACAACATTTAAAACTAGAGATTAAAGACTAATTAATAAAGGAATATTTCACATGATAAATTGTCTCTCAGTTTCCAATTATCGCTCTTTATTGAAGCTTGTTATCCCCCTAGGAAAACTTAACTTGATTACCGGTGCTAATGCCAGCGGTAAATCAAACTTGTATAAGGCTTTAAGGTTACTTGCTGAAACAGCACAAGGTGGGGTGGTAAACGCCCTTGCTAAAGAAGGCGGATTAGAATCTACCTTCTGGGCTGGGCCAGAGACATTATCCAATAGTATGAAACGTGCAGAAGTGCCAATACAAGGCGGGCCTAGGCAAAAAGTGAAAAGGTTAAGGCTAGGCTTTAGTAGTGATAATTTTTCCTACTCTATCTCCTTAGGTTTACCTAAACCAAGCGATTCAGCTTTCTCATTAGACCCTGAAATTAAAAGAGAGTGTATTTGGGGCTCTTATGGTGATTCTAATGCTTATCGTCCAGCAGCAAGCTTAATAGATCGTGATTCAAGTTTAGTTAAAGTGAGAGAAGGGCGTGAATGGCAAGTCATGAGTCAAGGCATTGCAAGCTTTGATAGTATTTTTAGTCAAATATCAGATCCAGATAGAACCCCTGAGGTTGTTGCCTTAAGAGACAATATTAGAAATTGGCGTTTTTATGATCACTTTCGAAGTGATGTCGACGCGCCAGCACGACAAGCTCAATTAGGCACAAGAACGCCAGTACTGCATCATGACGGGAGGGATCTTGCTGCAGCATTACAAACCATCATCGAAATTGGGGATTCGAATGCTCTTGCTGATGCCATTAGTGATGCTTTTCCAGGAGCACAATTAGGCGTTGCCATTAGAGAGGATGGGCGTTTTGCGATTGAATTTTATCAGCATGGATTGTTAAGGCCACTTTCAGGACAGGAGCTATCTGATGGTACTTTACGCTATCTTTTATGGGTTGCTGCACTGTTAACGCCAAGACCCCCTCCTTTAATGGTACTAAATGAGCCAGAAACGAGCTTACACCCTGATTTATTGCCCGCTTTATCAAGGCTTATTATCAACGCCTCAGAACGAACACAGGTCTGGGTGGTGTCTCACGCCTCACGACTGATTTCAGCACTTGAAAGACATGATGAGTGCAATAGTGTTTGCCTTGAAAAACGTTTAGGTGAAACATGTGTGCTTGGTCAAGGGATGCTTGATGAGCCTCATTGGATTTGGCCAGATGCTGGCAAATAGTATTTTTCTTTATTAAACCAATCTTCTTTCTATGTTAGGGCGGAAAAGCTAATTATCCTTTAGCGCCCTTATCCCTTAATGACCTTAGAGCAATTCAAAGTCGCTATTTCTAGTCGTTTGAACAAGTCGCTATTTCTCAAATCTTGTTTGACTCTACTTTTGTAAATTATTCCTGACTTGATGTCAGCTAGTTAGCACCTAGTATCTCCTGCCTTTAATCAAAATCTCTGGCCACTATTGACGGTTCAAATCGTTTAATTTTGGCCATGTAAAAATATATCAGTACACATAAAAGCGATAAGTGACACATAAAGATAAAATAATTTAATTTTTATGTGTTCTAAATAATTTTAATTAAAACAATGATTAAGCAATAAAAAATCTTGCTTTCATATGAAGTGAAGGTTTTATGATACGTTATTGTGTTGTTTTATGTGTATGTTGTGTCATATTATCTTTGTATTAACTAAATTTAAATCAGTTGCTTCATCTTAGGTGACTTTTTAGAAGGCATAGAAGACAGCTTTTTAGTAGACAAGTTTTTGTCGGTAACTTTTTAGTCGTTAACTTTTTAGTAGCTAACTAATAGGTACTTCTAACTAGGTACTTGGAAAAGTTTTGATAATTGTATACAGGAGTAGTTATGTACGCTCAGCTTGTTGAGACCGGTGTGAAAAAGGTCAAAAGTATCGATGAAATGAATAAGGACGAGAGTGAGTTTCAGGCCAAAATAGATGCTGAGATTAAAATTGAAGCTAAGAACTGGATGCCAGATGCTTATAGAAAAACCCTAATTCGACAAATTTCTCAACACGCTCATTCTGAAATTGTCGGTATGTTACCCGAAGGGAATTGGCTAACACGTGCGCCAACTTTAAAGCGTAAATTGCAGCTATTAGCAAAAATACAAGATGAGGCTGGCCACGGTCTTTATTTGTACAGTGCGATGGAAACATTGGGCGCGGATCGAGATACTGAAATAGAAAAGCTTCATTCAGGTAAAGCTAAATACTCCAGTATTTTTAATTATCCCACTCTAAATTGGACTGATATGGGGGCCATTGGCTGGTTAGTTGATGGGGCCGCAATTGTTAATCAGGTGGTATTACAGCGAACTTCATATGGGCCATACTCCCGCGCTATGGTACGTATTTGCAAGGAAGAAAGCTTTCACCAGCGCCAAGGCTACGAGATTTTATTAACCATAATGCGCCATGGTACCAAAGCGCAAAAAGCCATGGTGCAGGATTCAATTAATCGATTGTGGTGGCCTTCTCTTATGATGTTTGGCCCAACAGATGATGATTCCCCCAACTCAAAGCAATCCTTGGCCTGGAAGATCAAACGCAAATCAAATGATGAACTACGTCAAATGTTCATTGATCAGACTATCCCACAACTAGAGTTCCTTGGCTGTACAGTCCCTGATCCAGATCTAAAGTGGAATGAAGAAACGGGTCATTATGATTTTGGCAATATTGACTGGGACGAGTTTTATGCCGTGTTGAAGGGAAATGGGCCCTGTAATCAAGAGCGATTAGCGAAACGAAAGAATGCCATTGATCAAGGTGCTTGGGTGCGAGAAGCCGCCGTTGCCTATGCCAATAAACACAAAATTGAAGCGATTTAACAGGAGCTTAAGATGTCAGAATATCCATTATATGAAGTCTTTGTTCGAAGTAAGCATGGTCTTAATCATAAACATGTGGGCAGTGTTCACGCCATTGATGATGCTATGGCAATGGAAAATGCTAGGGAGCTTTATACCAGACGTTGTGAGGGTGTCAGCATTTGGGTCGTGCCGTCTAAAATGATTACGGCATCTGCTTTGGATGATAAAGAGGCTTTATTTGATCCTTCTCAAGATAAAATATATCGCCACGCTTCTTTTTATGAGCTACCCGACGAAGTCGGTCATATGTAGAGGATGCATAATGAATTCTAACACCACTCAAACCACCGCTCTGTTTCATTATTTACTGAGACTTGCTGATTCTAATTTGATTTTATCTCAACGCTTATGTGAGCTATGTGGCGATGCCCCTTCATTAGAAGAAGAGTTAGCAATAAGTAATGTGGCACTTGACCTAATAGGGCAAGCAAGAAATTGGTATGAATATGCCAGTGAGTTAGACCCTTTAAAACGTAATCCTGATCATTTAGCGTTTCGCCGAGATGCACATGAATTTTATAACTTTCTCTTGGTTGAACAAAAAAATGGCAACTTTGCAGACACCATTACTAGGCAATTTTTCTTTGATGCTTGGCATTTGGCGACATTGGAATCTTTACAGGATTCAAATGATGAGCGAATCAGGTCGATTGCGGATAAAGCGGTCAAGGAAGTTTCTTATCACTTAAGGCGTTCCAGCCAATGGGTCATTCGTTTAGGTGATGGGACAGACGTTAGCCATGAAAAAATGCAAACAGCCATAAATAACGCATGGCGTTTTACCGGTGAGCTGCTATCCAAGGATGAGGTTGATGACATGCTTGAAACGGACGGATTAATACCTGATGCCAGTAAAACTAGCCAACTTTGGAAGCATTCTATTGAGACAATCTTGACTCAAGCCACCCTAGATAGACCTGACTATGCAGCTTGGATGTATATGGGTGGCAAGCAAGGAGAGCACACTGAGTGTTTGGGTTTTATTTTGACTGAAATGCAATATTTACAGAGGGCTTATCCGGATGCGAAAGTTTGGTAAACCTAGTCCTAAACCTTTGGCGCCAAGTCGCTTTAATCAAGAGGACTTGACGGGCCAACTTTTGGTGACAGATTTGCAGGGTGATCTTAAGTATCAAGCAAGCTATGAGAAAGAGGCAATCTGGCAGGTGTTAAGTCAGGTTCAAGACCCTGAAATACCAAGTGTCAGTATTCTTGATTTAGGCATAGTACGTCATATCAGCGTACACATGAGGCAAATAACCTTAGCTGTTTCACCAACCTATTCTGGTTGTCCCGCCACCGATCTTATCAATGATTTGATCATGGAGGCCATGGAGGGCGCGGGTTATCAAAATGTGAACATCAAACAGGCGCTTTCACCTGCATGGAGTAGTGACTTTATCACCCAAGAGGGTCGTGAAAAATTAAAAGCAGTGGGTATAGCGCCACCTAAAGGCATGGTAAGTAAAGCGAGTCTCATTGATCGCGATATCCCTTGTCCTCACTGTGAGAGTCAAGATACGAGACTATTAAGTGAATTTGGCTCAACAGCCTGTAAAGCCCTGTACCAATGTAATGATTGTCGTGAAGCCTTTGATTATTTTAAGTGTATTTAACACTGGATGAGTATTGAATCTTATGAACAAATTTTACCCGCTAACCATCAACAAGATACAAAGAGAGACACGGGAGGCTGTGTCCATCACTTTTTCTGTGCCAAACGAATTAGAGCATAAATTTAAGTACCAACAAGGACAGTATTTGGTTTTTAAAAAAGAGATTCATGGTCAAGATGTTAGGCGCTCCTATTCTATTTGCTCAAGTGTGAATGATGAACAATTAAGAATCGGTATAAAACAGGTTCCTGAAGGCCTGTTTTCTAGTTATGCAAACCATGGGTTAAAAGTGGGTGATAGTTTGGAGGTAATGCCGCCGCAAGGGCGATTTGGTTTAGGTCTGGATTTAGCACTAGAGCAAGAGAGAGCCAAGACCAAACATTTTCTTGCAGTGGCTGCAGGGAGTGGAATTACACCTATCTTGTCGATTATTAAAACCGCTTTAGAAAAAGATGAAAACTCACACATCACCCTTATGTACGGTAATCGCTCGACTGCCAGCGCTATGTTTCGTAATGAGCTAGAAGACTTAAAGAATGCTTATATGGATAGGTTTAATCTGGTTTTCATTTTTAGCCGTGAAACACAAGATATCAACCTCTATAACGGACGTATTGATGCGGATAAATGCCAAGTGCTTTTACAGCGACTCATGAAAGTAGATGAACTTGCTGGTGCTTTTATTTGTGGGCCTCAATCCATGACTGAGCAAGTTGCCGAAAGTCTTGAAGAGCTAGGTCTTGATAATCAAAAGATACATTTTGAATTGTTTCACACCGAGTCAGAAGCAAAAGATATGCGACAAGCTAACAGGGCGAATCAATCTGCTTTAGCCACTGAAATGAGTGAAATCACGGTTATCCATGATGGCAGGCAGATGGACTTTGAATTGGCTCATAACGATAAGACGATATTAGACGCGGGGAATGATATAGGTGCTGACTTACCTTATTCCTGTACGGCGGGCGTCTGCTCTACCTGTAAGGCTAAGGTCTTAGAGGGGGAAGTGGAAATGGATGTGAATTTTGCTCTTGAAGATTACGAAGTTGAAGCTGGGTATGTACTCTCATGTCAATGTTATCCAATTAGCAGCAAAGTGGTACTTAGTTACGATCATTAGCACATCTTAATCTCACCATGAGTAACGAGATAAATCTTGTTTTAGTTATACGCAAAAAACAATTAAAGAATAAACAGAAGAATAATGACACAGAGGTTTTCATGAAGATAATCCAAAGTTTTTTAACGGGCCAATGGATAGGCGAAACACAAAACACATTGTTAAAAAGTGCTATCAATGGTGACTTGATCGGAGCGACACATGCGGAAGTGCCAGACTTTAATAAAGCAGCACAGTATGCAAGAAAGCAGGGACAACAAGCTTTAATGCAAATGGATTTCCAACAAAGGGCAACTTGTCTTAGAAATCTCGCCAAATACTTGCTTGAACATAAAGAGTCACTATATAGCCTTTCCCGTGAAACAGGCGCGACCAGAAATGATAGCTGGATAGATATAGAAGGGGGCTTTGGAACTTTATTTGCCTATGCCAGTATGGGGCGAAATCAACTGCCGTCGGGGAATTTAATTCACGCAGACAGTGCGATGCCTTTAGGCAAAAATAATGACTTTGCTGGTACCCATATACTGGTGCCTAAAGGAGGGGTAGCAGTCCATATTAATGCCTTTAATTTCCCTATATGGGGCATGTTAGAAAAATTTGCACCTTGTTTCTTAGCGGGCATGCCATGCATGGTTAAACCGGCTAGCGCGACAAGTTATCTTACCGAAGCAACGGTGAGATTAATGCATGAATCAGGTTTGTTGCCAGAAGGTAGCTTACAACTGATTATCGGTAGTACAGGGGACTTGCTTGATCATCTTATTGAGCAGGACGTTGTGACCTTTACAGGCTCAGCACACACTGCGCGTTTATTGAAAAACCATGAAAACCTGGTTAATCGATCGATTCCCTTTAATGCAGAAGCGGATTCTCTTAATGCGGCTATTTTAGCGCCTGATGTCAGTTTAGATGATGCTGAAATTGATCTTTTTGTACGTGAAGTATTTAAAGAAATGACCACTAAAGTTGGCCAAAAGTGTACGGCAATCAGGCGTATCATAGTGCCTAGAGATATCATGCCACAGCTTATAGATAAGTTGAGTCAAAAGCTTGCCAAGGTAACCTATGGCGATCCAGATGCAAAAGAGGTCAGAATGGGGGCGCTAGCATCTATCGACCAGCTTGAAGACGTCAAAGCAAAAATTGCTGAATTAAGTCAAAACTGTGAGCTTGTTTACTCTCAAGCGACAAACGCGAAAGGGATTGGTTGTGAAAAAGGGGCCTTTATTGCCCCTCATTTATTTGTTAATCATCAACCTCTTACTCATTGTGCTGCCCATGATGTTGAAGCATTTGGCCCAGTTGCCACCATGATGCCTTATGATTCTATTGAAGAAGCATTGGCCATTGCCGCTTTAGGTAAAGGCAGTTTAGTTACCACCTTGTGCACTAAAGACCCCATGATTGCGGCAAAAATGATTCCAAGCTTGGCCGCTTTACACGGTAGGCTGCATATTTTGGATGCACAAGCGGCACTTGAGTCTACAGGCCATGGTTCGCCTTTACCCTTTTTAAAGCATGGTGGCCCTGGTCGTGCTGGTGGAGGAGAAGAACTTGCTGGTATCAGCGCTGTTCACCATTATATGCAAAAGGCTGCTATTCAAGGCTCTCCAACCATGCTATCCGCCGTGACAGGGGAGTATGTAAGAGGAGCAAAAGTGATTGAAACAGATATTCACCCTTTCAAACGTAGTTTTGAATCGGTACGAATTGGTGAATCCCTGTTGACCCATAGGCGAACGGTTACAGAAGCTGATATTGTTAATTTTGGTTCTTTGTCGGGGGATCATTTTTATATGCACTTTGATGATATTGCGGCAAAAGAATCTCAGTTTGGTGAGCGTATTGCCCATGGATATTTTGTTTTGTCAGCGGCTGCAGGCTTATTTGTTGATCCAGGTGTTGGTCCTGTTTTAGCTAACTATGGTTTAGATAATTTACGCTTTATTGAACCTGTTCCTATTGGTACCACAATACGAGCAAGACTTACTTGTAAGCGTAAAATAGACCAAGGTAAGGAATCTAAAGATGGTAAACCACAAGGGGTGGTTGTTTGGGATGTTCAAGTAACCGATCAAGAAGATGTGCTGGTGGCTAGCTATGACATATTAACCCTAGTGGCTAAGGATATGGTGTCTACTCACTAAGGAAATTGCGACTCTCGCCTTAATTCTCTGGCGTGTTAGCCAGACGCTGGGGCGGGAGGGCTTATTCATAGTTTGTCTAAACTTAGGCTTCAAGCTTGTTGCTCCGTTGGCAAGGTGACTTTTTAGGGCAAGGTGGCTTTTTAGAGCGGGGTGACTTTTTTAATAATGCTGTATAAACATACAGTATTATTTTGATCTCCGTAAAAACTTAACCAAAACCTATTTAAATCAAAGGTTTTGCTCAAAAATCATACTGATTGGTATCTTTTCCTCGCTTTAATTCAATTTTGAGTCATAGATGAAAATCACAATATACTGTGTTTATATACAGCATTATGGTTTGCGTAGTTTTCTTAAGTTTGGATCGAGTGTTTATCTTAAAAAAAGCGCCTGTTAGTAAGATAAAAAACTTAGAAATAGATTCCAGATCAATCTCTTAATGAATATGATAAATTAGTGTTTTATATCTTAATAGGATGACATTGTGAGTCAGGTAATCAACAAAAACCTCTTTTTAGTAAAGGAACATATTGGCTTATTTAAAGCGGCAAATAACTTTGATATTTATGATCCTGAAAATGGCGAATTAATCTTAGAGTGCCGTGAGCCAAATTTAGGTTGGATTACCAAGCTATTGCGATTTACCGATTACAAAAGAATGACGCCTTTTGATATACAAATTAAAACGCCTGATGGACAAAGAATAGTGCGTATCTCACGTGGCATATCATTCTTTTTATCAAAGGTTGAGGTGCGTGATGAAAACAATGACTTGATTGGAGGTTTCAAACAGAAATTTTTATCAATCGGGGGCAGGTTTGATGTACTTGATAAAAATGATGAGTCAATTTGTACCTTATCCGGAAAATGGACTGGCTGGGACTTTTATTTTAAGCGGGGTGATCAAGAGTTTGCCCATGTTTCTAAAAAATGGGCGGGGATAGGGCAAGAACTTTTCTCAAGTGCTGATAACTACATACTTGAAATTGCAGAAGAAATTGAAGCGGATCACGATGTTAGAAAACTGATTCTGGCTGCGGTTATGTGTATTGATATGGTACTCAAGGAATAACGAGAAGCAACTTTATAACTAAAGAAGAAGCCTTTAAATCTTAATAATTTAGAGGTTTTTTATAGATAGTGATTCTTTTTGCAAAATTCATTAAAACGCTGCCAAATTCTATTTTTAGGTCTATATTAATTTTCTGGTTCTGATTAAAAAGCGATATCGTCAAGGAGAATGAAATGGAATTTATATCCCCCACTGGTCTATTTGAGACTTCATTTTTACGCTTTTATAAGGATTTTGAGTTAACAGACCCAAAATTATCTGCAATATATGCTCCTTCACGTGAAGGGTTCAAATCCTACGTTAAACAACTTCGGGATGATGCCAGTGCCTTAGGTCGTCACTCTGGCGATATTTGCTGTCATCACTATTGGCTGATTAATGAATTTGATGAAGTGACAGCCGTATTGAGAATTCGACATCATATTGACAAGCCTCAATTAACACTTGAGAGAGGGAATATTGAACTTGATGTGTCACCTAGATTTAGAAAGCAAGGCATTACCAAGCAAGCTCTGATTCAGGCTAAAGAGAAGCTAAAGCAACTTAACATTGAGAGTATTAGTATCAAGGTCGATAAATCAAACACGGTGGCCAGAAAAGCAATTGAATCAAATGGTGGCGTAGCAGACATTGAATTTGGCATGAACTCACTTCACAAATCTTTTACTAAATACAATTTAAGTACTGAAAGTTTCAACTCCCAGCTCCAGTAAAACTAATCAAGAGTGTCATTAAGGAAGCTAATTTTTAATGACACTTTCGATTATCCACACAATCTGCTTTTATCTTTTCTATTTCCAATGATCTGAATTTGCTATGATGCGTACTATTTTATTGTTTCTAATCATTGGGGGAACGCTTGTTTAATACTTTCAAACTAGCCTATGGCTTACTTTTATGGGGAATGATAAATTTTGCTCAGGCTGAAAACTTGTCTATTTCTGTTGCCGCATCTCTCGCGCCAAGCTTTGAAAGGATTTCTCAAAAATTTCGTACCCTCAATCCACAAGATACACTTCAGGTCAATTATGGGGCTTCATCAGTGTTAGCCCGCCAGATTCAATATGGTGCTCCGGCCGATTTGTTTATTTCTGCCAATAAAAAATGGATTGAGTATTTAGACGCAGCAAACAAATTATCAGACGATGGTTTTAATCACCTTGTTTCCAATCAGTTGGTGTTAGTCAAAAGCCGAGACACTGGTGCTAATCATTTGTCTCAATCCTGTTATGACCAAAGTACAACACAAAACTACCTAAGCTTTTTAGCCGGAATCGATGATTTAGTAGTTGTTGCTGAAATGAGTCATGTGCCTTTGGGTATTTACACCAAACAAACACTGATCAAAAGTGGTTTCTATGACAAGATGTTAACTAAGCTAATACCCAGTGCGAATGCGCGTTCTACCTTGGCTTTTATTGAACAAAAGCAGGTCGATTATGGTTTCTTGTACTATTCAGATGCGATTAATTCAAAGAGCATTGATATCATCTGCATAATTCCTAGCGATTTTCATGATCCAATAAACTATTATTTTGCCAAGGTGCAAAATACACAAAATATCAGCCAATCTAAAACAGAATTAATCGCCCGCTTTAGTCGTTACTTAACCAGTGATGAGGTGAAGGCCATATTTGTAAGTCATGGATTTTTAGAAAATTAGAGATAAGGATTAAACCCGTAAATGTTAGAGTTTATACAAGGTTTTCAGCTATCAGAGTTTGAAATAACCGCGCTGATATTAAGCTTAAAGGTTTCTGGTGTGGCCAGCTTATGTGTGCTCCCATTGGCCATTTTTATTGGCTATTTATTATCCAGAACATCATTTTGGGGAAAGTCGTTATTTGAAGCTATAGTCTATTTACCTTTAGTCCTACCCCCCGTTGTTATTGGTTATCTTTTACTGATGAGCTTTTCAACTCAGTCAATTTTAGGTCGATTCTTATTAGATAATTTCGGTTTTCAATTCGCGTTTAAATGGCAAGGAGCTGCGCTAGCGGTTGCTGTTGTAGCATTACCCTTAATGGTAAGAAGTATTCGTTTAGCATTTGACTTAATTGATCTTAAAATCGAGCAGGCTGCATTAACATTAGGCGCATCACCTTTAAGGGTATTTTTGACGATTAGTTTGCCACTTGCGCTGCCTGGTATTATTTCTGGTGCTATCTTAGGGCTTGCAAGGGGGTTAGGTGAGTTTGGTGCAACCATTACCTTTGCGGCTAATATTCCTGGTCAAACCCAAACCTTACCTCTTGCTATGTATCGTTTTATTCAAACACCTGGAGCTGAGCTAATGGCGGCAAGGCTATGCATTATTGCCATTATCATCGCGATTATTGCTTTGGTCTTATCTGAGTTGCTAACCCGAAAAATGAAAAACAAATTGGCAGGGGTGAAGTAATCAGATGTCCTATTTAAATATTAAAATACGAAAACGCATGGGTAACCACTCATTAGCATTTAATTTAGAGTTGCCTAAATCGGGCGTCACCATGATTTATGGCCCTTCAGGTGCGGGTAAAACCAGCCTCATCAATATGATATCTGGCTTAATGACCCCTGATATGGGGAAAATTAAGTTTGCTGATACTGTGCTTTTTGATAGTCATAAAGGCATAAATGTTAAGACGTATAAACGAGAAATTGGCTATGTTTTTCAAGATGCGAGGTTATTTCCGCATTTAAATGTCAAACAGAATCTTTTTTATGCTTCAAAGGCCACAGCTAATGATGAATCTAATCGACTGATAAAGCTTTTAGGCCTTGCTACCTTGTTAAAGCGTATGCCAAATACACTGTCAGGAGGAGAAAGACAAAGAGTGGCAATAGGGCGAGCGCTACTCTCAAAACCTAAACTTTTATTGTTAGATGAGCCGTTAGCATCCTTAGATACTGAAAAGAAAAAAGAGCTTTTAGGCTATTTTAAACAGGTTGTAAAACAATTAAATATTCCCATCCTTATGGTAAGTCATGATGAAAGTGAAGCCATGACCTTGGCCGATAATTTGGTTTTATTAGAGGCGGGGAAAGTGTTGGATTATGGGCCGCTTGAATCAGTCTGGAATAAAAGAAGCCAAGGTGGAAACATTGATAATCAAATTCATAGTATGGCCTATAGTGCCGTGCATAAGTTTGACCATCTTGACTATGCTATGTCTCAAGTGGAATTCGTACATGAAAAAAGCGGACGACTTACTGGCTCATTTTTATGGATGAAAGCACAGGGTATGGGGCAGCACCAAACCTCAGGTGATCTGAAAAAAACGGTTCTTAAAAAACAAGTGGACACCTCGAATAAATTTAGATTGTTAATTGATGCACAAGATGTGTCAATTTCATTAGAAAACTCATCCTTATCCAGTATCCGCAACCGTATTGTTTGTCGTATTGTCTCTTGTCAAGAAGTGGGTCGAGAGCAGTCTCTACTGGTTAATATGGCAGATACTAATGGTGTGATTTTTATGGCTAAAATCAGTAATTGGGCATGGCGAGAAATGAAATTAAAAATGGGCATGAAAGTGGTCGCCCAAATAAAATCTACCAGCTTGGTACCCATACAATAAAGCCATATTTAGTTAACTTGGCAGATTAACCTATTTGTAAAAATTTAGTTAACCCCATAAAAAAAGGCATCCTAAGATGCCTTTTTTATTTTAAATCAGCCAGTTACACTTGTGCTGATAGTGTTTCTTGTTCTTGCTTGTTGGTTTCAACTTGCAAGGCTTTAAGCATTTTACGCTCTTTACGTCTATAACCCAGTACTAATAAGCAAGGGGTTAAGAAAAGGGTTAATGGTGTCGCAAACAGTAAACCGCCGGCAATCGCAGTCGAAAGCTGAGTCCACATTTGTGATGATGGGGCACCAATGCTAATGCTCTGGTTCATCAAGTCCACATTTAACTGAAATACCATAGGGATAAGTCCCAATATGGTGGTGACTGTGGTCAATAACACAGGACGTAATCTTTGTGCTCCGGTTCTGACGGCTGCCTCAACAACCAACATCCCTTGAGCCCTTAGACTATTAAAGGTGTCTATTAGGACAATATTGTTATTGACGACTATCCCCGCAAGCGCAATGACACCAACGCCACTCATTACAATACCAAAAGGTTCGCCCTTAGCCATAAGGCCAACAAGTACACCCATGGTTGAGAAAATAACGGCGCTTAATATTAATAAACATTGGAAGAAATTATTAAACTGAGTCACCAAAATGATAGCCATCATAAAGAAGGCGATACCAAAGGCATTCATTAAGAATGCTTGAGATTTTTGTTGATCTTCAGTATTCCCCCTAAATTGATAGTCAACTTCAGCAGGCATATTTGACGCTTCCATTTCGGCTGCAATGGCTTTGATGACCTGATCAACGACTAAGCCTTCTTTCACATCTGCGCTAATATTAACCACTTTTTTACCCTCAACACGGTTAATCTTACCTTGTTTGGGGGCCGCCTTTCTCACAATGAAATTGCTAACTGGAATAGGGCCAACATTGGAAGGAATCATAATGTTATCAAGTTGTTCTAAGCTACGCTGATTAACGGGGTAGCGTAAAACAATATCAATTTCATCATCCGCGCCTTCTGGTAAAAAATCAGAGAGGGTAATGCCGTTTGTCACTAATTTAATCGCGTTACCTAGTGTTGCAACACTAACGTCG
Source organism: Marinomonas sp. MED121 (assembly GCF_000153025.1). Taxonomy (GTDB): domain Bacteria; phylum Pseudomonadota; class Gammaproteobacteria; order Pseudomonadales; family Marinomonadaceae; genus Marinomonas. The sequence continues at coordinate 195,333 of NZ_CH672432.1, read as the reverse complement.
AAGCGTTGTGCTTGGGCGCGATCGATGTCAATTTGCCACTCAATGCCTGGTAAGGATCTATCATCATTAACGGTGACAATCTCGCTGCGCTGGCCTAACTCTTCAACGAGTCGGTCTGCGGTAATATTTAACAGCTCACTGAAATCGGAAGACAGCTCAAGTTCTATATCGGTTCCTGATTGCGGGCCATCTTGCTTCACTTCAGCTTCGACAATAATGCCTGGTATCTTATCCGTTTCTTTACGAATGTTTGATAAGATGACTTCTGCAGGTTGTCGCGCATACCAATCGATAAACTCCAGAGAAAGTGTACCTATACTGTCAGGAGATGATTGATTACCAGGCGAAGCTGTACTGGTTGTAATAACACTTTTAAGATCTGGGTGGCCGATTACAATCTGCTCTACCTGGCGAACAATGTCATCTTTTTCATTGAGTGATAAATCGCCACGCGCTCGTATTTCTAGGTTAGCGATATCTGGCTCACTATCAGGGAAAAACTCAACCCCTTTACCAAATTGGCCATAAGACATAAAAACAGTGACCAATAGCATGATGCAAAATGCCAGAACAAACCAAGGTCCCTTAACAAAGAGAGACAGGAGTTTTGAATATAAACCTGTAAAGCCTTTCAGCTGGCTTAAATCACCTGACTCGGTAAGCTTTAAGGTTCGTTCGGTAGCAGGTGTATATACCCCTTTTTTACCTATGATTGAGCCTATAGTAGGAATAATGATTAATGCCATGACCAGTGAAGAGGTGAGTGTGGCAATCACTGTGATAGGCATATAGCGCATAAACTCACCCACAATATCAGGCCAATAAAGCAAAGGCATGAAGACCGCTAGCGTGGTTGCTGTTGATGCCGTAATAGGCCAAGCCATTCGTTGTGCCGCTTCTGAGTATGCCTGTTGTTTTGAGGCACCTTCGGCTAATTTTCTATCAGCATACTCAGTCACGACAATAGCGCCATCAACCAGCATGCCCACACTTAGAATCAAACCAAAAAGTACGACCATGTTCATGGTAAAACCTTGCATGTGCAAGATTAAAATACCCATCAAAAAAGCGCCTGGAATTGCAATCCCAACTAAGAAGGAGGTTCTTAATCCTAAGAAGGCAACAATGACCACCATCACTAATACTGTGGCGAAAATAACATTGTTAAACAAGTCATTCAGTGATTGTAAAATACTCACTGATTCATCTTGAGATAAGCTATATTTAACGCCTTCAGGCCACTTTGTACTTTCAACTTCAATGACTTCTTTAACGGCGGTAATCATGTTGATGGTATTGCCACCCACACGTTTGGAAACACCTAAAGTAATACTACTTTTGCCATCAAGACGCGCATAGCTTGTTGCATCTTTGAAAGTCATATGACCCGTTGCAATATCTTTAAGTAATACGGCCTTGTCACCTTCAACCTTCATCGGCAGGTTGAAAATGTCTTCTTCTGTTTTAAGTAAACCTGGCACTTTTAAAGAGAAACGGCCAGAGCCTGTGTCTAGCGTCCCAGCTGCAACTAATTGGTTGCTATTGTTAAAGGTATTAACAACATCTGTTAGATCTAGATTGTAAGACTCTAGGGCGTCTGGGCTAATAATAATCTCAGCGAGATCTTCTCTATCGCCGCTAATTTCAGCCTCTAAAACACCTTGAACCGCTTCAATATCATCTTGAAGATTGTTGGCAATACGGCTTAGGGTCGCAAACTCAACATCACCATGCAGTGTGACTTGCAATACAGGGAAGGTAGATAAGTTAATTTCGTTAACGGTTGGCTCATCCGCATCATCAGGTAAATCCGCTTTAGCAGTATCCACCTTATCTTTCACATCAACCAATGCCTGATCAATATCTGTATTACTGTCAAATTCCAGCGTAATTGAGGCATGTCCTTCTGAGGCGGTAGATGAAATTTTATCTAAGCCTTCAATGCTTTTTAGCTCTTTCTCCATAGGGTGAACTAAAAGGCTATCTGAGTCTTCTGGTGAAATACCATCTAAAGAAATAGAGACGTAAATAGTTGGTATCGTGATATCAGGGTTTTCTTCTTTGGCTATATTGATATAGGATGAAATCCCCATTACTAATAGCAATACAAAGAACATAAGCACTGTTCTTGAGCGAGACAGTGCCGCATTTATTATACTAACCATGTGACTTCCTATTGATTTTTATAATATGCGTCGACAACATCACCAGCCTTGGTGAAACCTTGTCCAACCGTAATCAGGTTGATATTGCTTGGTAACCCACTTACCCAAACTTGGTCTCGTTCGGATTTGAGGATTTCTACTGGGGAAATAACCACTTCATTATCAATATTCAAGGTTTTAACGGCTGTGTTACCGTCGTCATCCAAGGTTAATAATGCAGATGAGAAAGCATGTGCACTGCGTTCTGGTAGGGCAAGATCCACATGGGCTGTGATTCCTGCGGGTATTTTGTTGTCCACATTAGGCACTTTTATCTCGATCGCAATTGAACGTGTTTCGCTATCAGCAACGGAACTGACATAGCTAACAGTACCTGCTACCTTGTCACCTGTGCTTAGGGCGACATTAGCCTGAAGCCCTTGCTTAATTCTGCTCACCTTCTTTTGTGGCACATTAATTTCAATCGTCAAAGGGTTAATGGAAACAAAGTCACCAATTGCCACATTGTTTTGTACCAGTTGACCAACTTCTACATCTAGGGTGTTCAACACACCTGAAAAGGGTGCCACTAACACGGCATTTTCAAGATCAATTTCAAGACTTCTTAACGTCGCTTTAGCTGATGCTAGATCCGCTTTTGCTGTTGCTACATTGACAGCAGACGAATATTTTTGCTGTTTAAGCTTAACCGCACCATCCAACTCAAGCTGTCTTTGTGCGATAAGCGCTTTTGCTTGGGCAATATTTGCATTTAAGCTTCTTGTATCTATAGATAAGATTGCTTTCCCTTTAGGTATGTATTCGCCTTTATTAAAGAGTATGTTACGAATCTTACCTGCCGCTCCTGTGGTTAACTGAATTTCCTTCGTTGGCTGAGTGGTCCCTGATAGGGTGATTTTATCCTGCATAATTTGGGCATGAACGATTTCAGCTTGAACCTTTTTCTTTAAAGTATTCTCAACAGTGACGTTTTGCTCAAGGGTAGGGGACTGAGTTTCTGATGCTGTGTTTTGTGCCTGCGCTTGTGTGATTCCGTTTCCACCTACAGCCATCCAAGCTACCGCAGCACCTAAAATAGTGACAGCAGTGATTGGTCCAGCTTTACTTTTAAGATCCATCAGGGACTCCATAAATATACTAAAATTTTCAATCGAACCGAGATTCAATATTCATACATAAAATATATTGTGACAGGGAATGTACTGACATACTTCACAAAAAATCATACAAATGTGCAAAAAATGTGGACATTTAACGCTAGCAAGACATTTTTCTGTCACTAAATTGCTCATAAACTACTCAATGATAGAAAAAAACGATAAAACACAATGATTTATTTTAATTCCTAGCCATAAAATGAGTTCGATTCGCTAAACGTTTTGCACCTTAGCTGGTAGAATGCGCGCCATTATCTTTTTATATTTTAGTGAATAAACATATGAGCTTATTATCTCTTGAACAGGTGAGCGTTGCATTTGGCCATAACCCACTCTTGTCTTCCATTAGTGTGTCGGCTGAAGCGGGCGAACGTATCGCAATTATTGGTCGCAATGGTGCGGGTAAATCCACCTTTTTAAAGGTCGTCGCTGGGGACATTATTCCGGACGAAGGGGTTGTTCGTATTGAGGGAGGGATTAAAATTGCACAGCTTCCCCAAGAGCTACCAAGAGCAGATGATAAGCTAGTTAAAGAAGTCGTCAGTGAAGGAAGAGCTGAAGCAAATACCTTGTTAAAGCGCTATTACCAACTGCTTGAAGACCTTGATAATGACCACAGTGATGAATTAAGCAATATCCAGCATAAACTGGATGATATTCAAGGCTGGGATCTCGAACAAAAAGTTAGCCAGATGATTCAAAAGCTACAATTGCCTGGCGATAAAAAAATGGCTGAACTTTCTGGTGGTTGGCGTCGACGAGTTATTTTAGCCCAAGCACTTTTATCAGAGCCTGACATCTTGTTATTGGATGAGCCGACTAACCATTTGGATGTACCAACCATCGAATGGATGGAGAAACAGTTACAGCAATTTCGCGGTTTAATCTTATTTATTACTCACGATAGACGCTTTCTGGAACAGCTTGCCAATCGCATTATAGAACTTGATCGTGGCAATCTTATTTCGTTCAGCGGTAACCTTTCAGGCTTTTTAGAATTTAAAGCTAAAATGCTTGAAGAAGAAGAAAGAGCCAATGCTTTGTTTGATAAACGCCTTGCGGAAGAGGAAGTGTGGATTAGACAAGGGATAAAAGCGCGTCGTACACGTAATGAAGGTCGTGTCCGCGCATTAAAAGCGTTAAGAGTAGAAAGGTCTGAACGCATTAACCGTCAGGGTAATGCAAATATGAAAATCGAAAGCACGGATAAATCAGGCAAATTAGTGGCTGAATTTACCCAAGTGGCTCACCGTTTTGAAGATAAAGTCATTCTTCAACCTATGGATTTGATGGTCACACGTGGTGACAGGATTGGCCTTATTGGCCCCAATGGGTGTGGTAAGAGTACTTTCTTAAAGATCCTACTCGGTCAAATTGAACCAAATCAAGGTGTCGTAAGGCAAGGTACAAAGTTAAACGTTGCTTACTTTGATCAATTAAGAGAACAGTTAGATCCTGAAAAAACCGTTGCTGAAAACGTGGGTGAAGGTAAAGATACCGTCGAAATCAATGGCCGTGATAAACACATCATAGGTTATTTGGGTGACTTTCTATTTCCCCCTGAGCGTGCTCGTACTCCGGTCAAAGCCTTATCCGGTGGAGAACGAAACAGGGTATTGCTGGCCAAACTTTTTACTAAACCTGCCAACTTACTCATCATGGATGAGCCAACCAATGACCTTGATGTGGAAACACTTGAGTTACTTGAAGAGCTGTTAATGAACTATCAAGGCACCTTGCTTTTGGTCTCCCATGACCGTGCCTTCTTGGATAATGTCGTCACCAGTGTCATTGCCTTTGAAGGTGACGGTGTGGTGAAAGAGTATGTGGGAGGTTATCAAGACTGGCTTCGTCAAGGTGGTCGCTTTGTGGTAGAGCCAGAAACGCCTGATGGCATCAAAGACACATCAACTCAAACGGAGAAAGCTAAGCCTAAAGCTGAGGTGAAAAAACCTAAGGCCAAAAGCAAACTAAGTTATAAAATGCAGCGTGAATTAGATCAAATGCCAGATACGATAGCGGCGATTGAGGCAGAGCTTGAAAAAATAATGGCCATCACGGGGGCGGATGATTTTTATAGCCAAGATCAAGATACGGTTCAGGCTGGCTTAGCAAAAATGACAGAAATTGAAACCCAGCTAGAACAGCAGATGGATAGATGGGTTGAATTAGAAGAAATGCAAAACGGATAAATTATGACTAAAAAAGTAACTCCAATCTCCTTCGTACCAAGATTTTTTGGCGCATTTGGACATTTTTTTAAATACCTATCTTCTTCAGATTATGCTGGTCGATCTCAGTTGATTAATCAAAACGAAAAGTTTGCTTTTGAAGTGCCTGAAAAAGTTGTAAAAGAAGTTGTTATCGAAACTGTTACCGAAGTGCGTGAAATAGAAGCACCACGTTTAGAAACCGTGTCGGTAGACGGTGCTTATCAGTTGCTTCAGCTAATGCAGCAAGAAGCACGTTTAATTGATTTTATTAAAGAAGATATTCAAGCCTTTTCTGATGCTGAAGTTGGCGCTGCAAGCCGTATTATTCACTCTGGTTGCGCTAAAGTTTTGAGCCAAAACTTTGAGATAGACACTGTTTCGAAACAAGAAGAAAGTAGCCGTATTAGCTTAGCAGATGGTTATAACAGCAAGGAATATAAACTAGAAGGACGAGTAGAAGGTGAGGGGCCATTTAATGGCACCTTAATTCATCCTGGCTGGAAGGTGGTAAAACATAATCTACCTAAGGTTTCTGATACCAAAGATATGAATATTTTAGCACCAGCAGAGGTTGAAATATAAATGTCTAATGCTCAATATTTTGTGGGTATCGATTTAGGAACAACCCATTCTGCTATTTTTTACGCGAAAAAAGGGACTGATGAGACGCAACTCATTCAATTTAAAATCCCACAGTTAATTGCACCAGGGCAAGTGGCTGATCGTAATTTATTACCATCATTTATTTACCAACCTCATTCTAGCGAAATGCTTGCCAGTGATTTACAGCTCCCATGGGGGGCAAGTGACTATGTTATTGGCGAACTGGCACGTGAAATGGGCGCTAAATCTTCTGGCCGTCTCATCCAGAGTGCAAAAAGCTGGTTATGCCATAAAACAGTCGGCTCTGATGAATCTGTCTTGCCTATTGATGCTGTTGAAGAAATAAACACCTTATCACCTGCTAAAGTGACACAGTCCTTGCTTGAGCATTTGGTTGCAAGTTGGAATCATGCGTTCCCATCTGCTTTATTATCTGAGCAGGAAGTTGTCATAACTGTGCCTGCGTCATTTGACCCAAGTGCAAGAGCCAGCACTGAAGCGGCGGCTAATGCCTGCGGTATCAAGGCTAGGCTGATCGAAGAACCTCTTGCAGCTTTTTATGCTTGGCTATCAAGTGCTGGAAAATGGCAAGATAAAATCCAGTTAAATGACCAGGTTCTTATTATTGATGTCGGCGGTGGTACGACAGACTTATCCTTGATTCAAGCGATCGATGATGAGGGTGAAATGCGTCTTGAAAGAATCGCTGTGGGTCGTCATATCTTGTTGGGTGGTGACAATATGGACATGGCATTGACCTATGTTGCTGCTGGTCAAATAGCGGCAACAGGGACTCAGCTTGAACCTTGGCAGATCAGTGCATTAACCCAAGCGGCAAGACAGGCGAAAGAGCGATTGTTAAGTGATGAGGTCATTGATGAGGTCAATCTTGTGGTGCCAAGTCGTGGCCGTAGTTTGTTTGCCAACAAATTACAGACGAGCATCAGCCAAGAAACGGCTTTAGCCAGCTTGATTGAAGGCTTTTTTCCCTTAGTGAGCTATGGTGAGCAGGCTCATTCTAATGCCAGGGTGGGTATTATCAAACTTAATTTAGAGTTTGAATCTGATCCTGCTATTAGCCGACATATTAGTGAGTTTTTGGCTAATAATCAGGCTAAGCCGCAAAAAGTTTTATTAAATGGTGGTGTATTTAAAGCCCCTAAAGTGAAACAGCGTATCCAAGCTATTTTGCAAACGCTCTTATCTGATGATGAAAATAATCAAATCGAGTTACTTGCAACTCACGAGGAAAATAGCCTTGATAATGCGGTCGCTAAAGGTGCGTCTTATTATGCTCTGGTTCAGTCTGATGGCGGTATTAAAGTTAAAAGCGGTTTAGCGGCAAACTACTATGTTGGGGTTGAAAGCCCAATGCCTGCGATTCCAGGTATGGCACCGCCAGTGGATGCTGTTTGTATCGCTCCCTTTGGTTTAGATGAAGGCAGTGACGAACAAATGCTAAGCAGTGAGTTTGCTTTGATCGTCGGCCAAGATGTTGATTTTAGATTTTTCCAGTCAAAAACATCTGAAGTTGCTGAAATGGGACAAACGGTGAATGCTTTTTCGCTTGCGAGCCTAAATGAGTTAGGAAAAATACAAGTAAGACTCGATGCTGGGCATTATCAAGAAGGCGATATGGTTAGGGTACTGCTTTCATCTAAAGTAACAGATCTTGGCTTACTTTTATTAGAGGCTCATGACACTCAATCAGATTTGAGTTGGAGCTTGGAATATCAAGTAAGGGACGTTTAATGTCTAAGCCTAAGTACTTTGTTGGTATTGACCTTGGCACGACAAATTCAGTGGTGTCTTATCGTGAAGTAAATGAAGCCGCTAGCATTAGTCATTTACTGTCAATCCCCCAGTGTATGTCTGATGCAAGTGTGAGGGAGTTTACCCACTTACCCAGTGCCATTTATCTGATTGCTAAAGATGAAAGGTCACACTTCAAGCCTTTACTGCCATGGAGTGATACAAGTGATTCTGACGCTAACCTAATCGGTATGGGGGCATTGGAGCTTGGTAAAAAAAGGGCGAATCAACTAGTACAAAGTACAAAAAGTTGGCTAAGCCACCGTCAGGTAAATCGAAGAGAAAAGATATTACCTTGGGGCAGTGATAGTGACATTAAACTTTCACCGTTAGAAGCATCTGCACTAATACTGCAGCACCTTAAAAATGCATGGGATCACAGATTTAAAGAGGCGCCACTTAATGAGCAGCATTTAGCTTTAACTCTGCCTGCGTCTTTTGATGAAGAAGCCCGTGCATTCACATTAGAAGCCGCTAAAAGTATTGGATTAGACCAGCTTTATTTAATTGAAGAACCTCAAGCGGCTTGTTATCACTGGATCAGTCATCCTAGTAACCTTGATCAGCTCGCTCAAAAGAAAATGTTACTTGTGGTTGATATTGGCGGTGGAACCACGGATTTCAGTTTGGTTAAAGTTCAAAACTTTAATCATAAGGTTTCTTTGCACAGGGTGGCTGTTGGCAATCATTTATTATTAGGGGGAGATAATCTTGATCAAGCTTTGGCATATCAACTGGACCCTCAAAAAATTTCGGCGTTATCTGCCTCACGATTAGCGGCCTTGGTGCAGCAAACTCGCCAAGCTAAAGAGTCTTTTTTAAGCGATGATGCACCACAAAGCCTGAGTTTAACCGTGTTAGGTGGCGGCTCTCGTTTAATCGGCGGATCACAAAAATTTGAGGTTAATCGCGACACATTAATAGAGCAAGTCGATCAAGGTTTTTTCCCTCTGGTTGATGCTGATCAAGCGGTTAATAAATCCAGTTATGGGGTTCACACACTTGGTTTACCCTATGAAAAAGATGCGGCCATGACACGTCATTTAGCCGCTTTTTTAAACTTGCATCAAAAGGCAATCGCTGAGGCCTGTGGAGAAGGGGAAAGCGTACCGGATGCGGTACTATTTAATGGCGGTTTATTTAATAGTGATCGATTGAAGCAGCGTCTATTAACACAATTATCCCATTGGGCTGGCAAGGATGTATTTGAATGTGTTGGCATAGAGCCTGATCATGCTGTGGCTAAAGGCGCTTGCATTTATGTCTCGGGTTTAGCAAATCAAAATTCAGCATCAGAATCCCTAACTCGTATCGAAAGTGGTGTGGCTCATAGCCTTTATCTTGCTTTAAATGGAGGGAAATATTTAACACTGTTACCAAAAGGCTTGGCTAAGAATCAATGGGTTGCCCTTGATCAAGAGTTTCAAGTCACCTTAGGACAAGATGTTGTTTTCCCTTTGTATCGTAGTGATGACAGCGTGTTACATGATGCAGGCGATTTGGTTGAACAAGAGGAAGGCGTTGTATTTATATCCGACCTTATCTCTCATCTTGAATCAGATCAAGAGCAGCAGGTTAGTGTCAAAGTCAGAGCGCAATTGACCGAAATTGGTGTGCTTGCGGTTGAGCTTCTCCAGGTTAATTCAACTCATAAGTGGTCGCTAAACTTTTCTACTCAATTAAATCAATCTGGTCAGCAAAGTGCAGCCAAAACGGAAGCATTAATGCATAAAAACCTCGGTCTTGCAGAGGAGTTATTAACTCAGTGCTTTTCTAAGATGGGTCAAAAGCAAAACCCCAATGCCATCAAATCTCTAAAAGTAGATATTGATAAACTTTTGGGGGATAGAGATGAGTGGAATTTGGCCACCAGCCGACGTCTGGTTGATAAATTATGGAGTTTACGTTCTGGTAGGCTAAAAAGCGCAAGTCATGAGAGACAGTGGTATCAATTAACGGGCTTTTGTATGAGGCCTGGCTATGGCGCTGATCATGATGAAGAAAGAGTGGGGCAGTTATTTTCCCTTTCTCATCAAGCGCCAAACCATGATGATGCGATGGTGTGGGGCCAATATTGGACCTTGTGGCGTCGTATTGCAGCGGGCTTGAATGAAAATGAGCAATTAACGCTTCATAAAAAGTTTGCCGATTATTATTCGCCTACGGGCCAACGTTCAAGAGAAAAAGTAAAGCAGCTGACCAGCCGTTCTGGTGATGATTTGATTCGCCTGATTGGTGCTTTAGAAAGATTGCCTTTTGAAACAAAGTTGACCAGTATCGAGTGGCTATCCAAACGCCTAGCAAAATCGTCTGAACCAGACACGGCTTGGTGGACCATTGGCCGCTTAGCCAGTCAGCAACTTGTTTTGTCTGAATCGATTGATGCTTTACCTCTTAATAAGGTTAAGCCTCTGGTGGAGTCAAGTTTAAAAGAAGACTGGAAAAAACGTAAACAAGCCGGATTGGCAGCGGTGTTGATGACGCAAACAAATCCAGCGCAAGACAAAGAGCTTGAGCAGTTAAAGCAAAAAATCATTAAAAAACTCAAGAAAGATAAGTGCCCAGCCCATTGGGCATTACGTTTAGAGGAAGGCCAACTGAATAAAGATGCTTTGAACCAATTTATCGGTGACTCATTGCCTATTGGCTTAAGTTTAATCGACTAGTTATTTATTGTGTTTAAGCGCTGCGCTAATCAAAAAAGGCCAATCTCTATTGGCCGTTTTTTTATGATGAGCTTTAAGGTGAGCTTTAAAGTGAGATATGGCTAAAGAAAATCTAGTGCTAGGGGCTGTTTAGCCAATGCAATACCGTTGAGATCGGCATAAATATAATCGCCATTTTCAATTCTAAGGCCAGCAAAGGCGATATTTTCGCCCACCTCTCCCATGCCTTTTCTCATTGATCTTAAGGGGGTCGCCGCTAAGGCTTTAACGCCTAAATCAATGGTCGACTGCGTCGCTACATCACGTACTGCACCGTAAATGATGATACCTTCCCAGCCATTAGATGCCGCTTGCTCGGCTAGCATATCGCCCAGTAATGCCACCCGCTTGCTACCACCACCGTCTACCACCATGACTTTTCCTTTACCTGGGGTTGCCACTAGCTCTTTGACACGAGAGTTATCTTCAAAACATTTCACGCTAACAACTTCACCGTAAAAAATATTTTTCTTACCATATGAATTGAAAATAGGGTCGGCAATAAGCAAGTGATCAGGGTATTGATCGGTCAAATCTGGTAATAAATCGAGCATGTTAAGTCCTTAATAGTGAAAGCGTTATCATTAATAATGAGAATTAGTTAACAATAACAGCCTGATAAATCTCTACTAGTCGTCTCAATTAATGCTCGATATTTTTTAATTAAATATCAGTTTCTACTTCATGATCATCATCTTGATCTAAGATCGGCATTTCAATTAAAGATTTTGCATGGGCGATCCCCAATAGGGTTGCGATCTGTTCATCCGGTGGTAATAACTCAACGGCTTGAGACAAATCGAGAAGGGACAACTCATAATTTAAATCAACATCCCTATCACTAAACCAACGATGGGCTGAAACGACTTCGAAACTAGGGTCCATGCCTTTAGCATCAAAGGTGGCTTCTACCATGGAACCGACTAAATCAGGATCAAGAGCCAACACAAAATCTGTATCGAACTCTGCTGTCCACTCAGCCAGTATGTCACTGGCTTCATAGCCAAATTCATACAGTTGGTTTTCATCAATATCACATAGGTTGGATTCAATACTGGCATTATGCAACCAATCATCATCTGGGATTATCAGTACTTCTTTAATCTGCAAATCCGGTGTAGACCAGGTAAATAATAAAGGAAATTCAGCTTCGTCAGCAGAATTAGCGACACAGGTCAGGAATATAGGTAAACTTGTCATATCAATGAATTACATACCAAAATTTAGAGAGTGGTTAGGATGAGCAGCCGAATAAAAATCAGCAGTGCCTTCGATGGCGGAAACATTAGTCTGATTGAAGCCAACGAACCGGACAATATTAGAGTAAATATACCAAAAGATACAAACTCTAATTTCCTGCAATGGTTTTATTTTCGTTTACAAGGCGTGATGGGCGAAAATTGTACAATTACATTTGAAAATGCCAGTGACGCTGCCTATAAAGACGGCTGGTATGATTATCAAGCGGTCGCTTCTTATGACAGAGAATATTGGTTTAGAGTGCCCACTGAATATAAAGATGGCAAATTAATTATTCAGCATACCCCTGAAAAAGACAGTTTATATTATGCCTATTTTGCGCCTTATTCCTATGAACGTCATCTCGATATGTTGGCGTGGTCCAGTTCTAATGATTACTGTATTAATCATGATTTAGGAACAACCGCCGAAGGTCGTGACATTAGCTTATTAGAAATTGGCCGTAATCAAGCTAGTGCTAAAAACATCTGGATAATTGGGCGTCAACATCCAGGTGAAACCATGGCTCAATGGTTTATTGAAGGGCTTTTAGAGCGTCTATTTGATGAATCGCATCCTATTTCGCGCGCTTTGTTAAATAACTGCCGTTTTTATGTGGTGCCTAATATGAACCCAGACGGCGGTGTACATGGTAATTTAAGGGTGAATTCTAAAGGGGTTAATTTGAACCGCGAGTGGTTGTCGCCCAGTGAAGAGATGAGCCCCGAAGTTTTAGCTGTGCAAAACAAAATGGCCGAAGTCGGTGTGGATCTTTTCTTAGACATCCATGGCGATGAAGAGCTACCTGTTAACTTTATCGATGGCTGTAGCCAAATCCCTTCATTTGATCAACGCATGGCTGATATGGAATCACTTTTTTGCGGCACCTTATTAGCCGTTAGCCCTGATTTTCAAACCAAACAGGGTTATGAAGCGGCACACTTTGGTGATGACACGTTAAAAGTCGCTGCTAAATGGGTAGGGGAAACCTATAAATGTTTATCCCTAACGCTAGAAATGCCATTTAAAGATAATGAGCTTTTACCTGATCCTGAAGTGGGTTGGTCTCCTGAAAGGTCAAAAATATTGGGAGCAGATGTTCTATATCCTATTTATCAGGTTGTAAATGGGCCTGGTATGAAATAAATAGAGCAACACACTTAGTTTGAAGATAAAAAAAGGCCTAACAATGGTTAGGCCTTTTTTATGTTAACTCTGACTAGTCATCTTGTTTAGGTGATCGTGCTTTTTCAGTCTCTCTTTGTACTGCTGCAAGAACACCTCTTAAAATACCCAATTCACTTTTTTCAGGTCTTGAGCGATTAAAGAAACGCTGTAGTTTTTCTAAAACTTTGCCAGGGTGATTTTTAATCACAAAGTTAATGTCATATAGGGTTTCTTCAAGATGGGTATGAAATAAATCCATGTCGCCTTTACGAGGGTATTCTGCAACTTCAACATCTGTGTTAGCCGATTTATTTTGACTAGCCATCCAAATTTCATAGGCAACAATCTGCACTGCTTGAGAGATATTCAATACAGGGTATTCGTCATTGGCATCGATATAGACCTGACGATGACACTGGGCTATCTCATCGTTTAACAAGCCGGTTTTCTCTCGGCCAAAAACAATCGCAATGGGTTGATTTGTTGCCTCAATAACCGCTGATTCGGCACACTCTCTTGCATTCATGATAGGAAGTTGAAAGGTTCTATGACGAGCACTGGTACCAACAACAAGACTACAATCTGCTATGGCTTCTTCAAAGGTTTCTACAATAGTCGCATTTTCTAATAAATCGACAGCACCGGCAGCTCGGCTGGTTGCTTCCTCAGAAGGGTAATCATTTGGGTCTACTAGGTATAAGTTTGATAACCCCATGTTTTTCATGGCTCTTGCAATTGCGCCAACATTACCCGGATGGAAAGTGTTTATTAGAACGATACGAATGTTACTTAGCATAGAAATTATCTGTCTTCTTTATCTTTAAAATTAAAAACTTTGTCAAAGTGCCAAGGTAAGCGAAAGCTCTGTGCTGGCAAAATCAACCTGATCCATGACTATGGTGCTGGATTGATTAAACAAGAATTGTTGGCAGGCGCCATGATACAAGGATCCTGTATGTAATACCAAGCGATAACGGCCTTTAGGAATGAAGTTTGCCGCAAATGATTGTCCAGCTTTTAAATAGAGGGTAAAAGGGGCTAACCCATCGTATGATTCAAAGCTCAGAAGTCCATGACTATTCAGCTTATTTAATAGCCTTAAGCGGCTCGTTCCTTTAGGCTCGAAACCGCCTAACAGGCTGCCGTTTTCGGGCGCTAGGCCAGGATTCCCTAAACACTTGCTGGTGTTTGCGGCTGCAATGCTGCCAAAACCGAGGTGTTCTTCTCTCACCCAGCCGGCTTGATCCTGATAATGAATAGCGAGCCAATTTGGCTTAGAATTATTGGTTACCACGACATCCGTTAAAGCTGGAATCATGGCTATTTCACTGGCTTGGGTATCTGGTGTTGTAAAGAGAGGGGTGTTTTTAAAACTGTAATTAACACCATTTCTAAACTGGGGGTAAAGGCCCGCAATAAAAGGAATACTCTCCTTAAACGTATCCGCTTGAGCCTGATCTGATTCAATGTCTTGCCAATAAAGTGTGCTATATACCCCCATGGCAAATACCACTATATAACTCACCGATAGGAAAACACGTTTGAAAACCGACGATTCAGATTGAGAGACGTGATTGGGGGCTAAATCTGGGTTGGATTCGTTGAAATTTTTCTCAAAGGAGCGGAATAGACTGGGATCAATAACAGGTTCATTTGCCTGGTTGCTTGCTTCTATGTCTGAATCCAATATGGACTCGGAAAAATTGTTTTGGCTTGCTTTTAATGCATCTTCATAAATTTTTTTAGCGTTCTTTTCTTTGTATTTACTGCGGGCGCTTCTAAGGGCCGCTTCTTTTGCTCTTTCATGAGATGCATTCTTACGCCTCATATCATCATAAGCCCGCTGACTTTCTTTAATATAAGCCCTTTGTATCTCATCATTGTCTTGGTTGTTCGGGCTAACTTTGTCATTGGCAAATTCGTATTTGTGCCAATCTTGGACAATTGCACCTTGTCTCATGGAGGAAAGTACGCTTTGATAAGCATCTTGGAGGCGCTGAAAATGCTCTGTGGTATCAGTAGTCGGGTTTTTATCAGGATGATAAAGACGTGCTAGTCTGCGATAAGCGGCTTTCGCATCTTGCTCTGTGGCATTAGGATCTAGTTCTAATAAGTGATAATCGTCTAATAAACTCATTTTGAAATTAAAAGTTTTCCAAAAAGCTGTTCACAGGAGCGTAGCAATGGCATCCTACGCTTTTCCAAATTCTTGAGTTTGTCTTCTATTTGAAAACAAACAATATTATGCCTGATTTACCTTAATGTACAAAGGAAAGCTTAATGACTGATAAGCTGACTCATCTAGACCATGCTGGCCATGCGCATATGGTTGATGTTTCTGATAAAAATATTTCTCACCGTAGTGCAACCGCACAGGCCATTATTGAAATGTTACCTAGCACTTTAAGCAAAGTAATCGAAGGTGGTTTACCAAAAGGTGATGTAATCGCTACTGCTCGTATCGCCGGGATTCAGGCCTGTAAAAAAACAGCCGATCTTATTCCTTTGTGCCATCCTTTAATGCTGACAAAAGTGAGTGTTGAGATCGATGTCATTTCAAAGACTCAATTAAGGGTTTTATGTACGTGTAAATTAAGTGGCAAAACTGGAGTTGAAATGGAAGCCTTAACAGGTGCTTCAGTTACTGCATTGACTTTATATGATATGTGTAAAGCGGTAGACAAAGGGATTCTTGTAAAAGAAATTGGCCTGCTAGAAAAAACAGGCGGTAAGAGTGGTGACTGGAGTAAAAGTGATGCATGAATTAAAGGTCGTATTTTTTGCCTCTTTAAGAGAAGCTGTGGGAATTGATGGTTTAACCTTAACCCTTGATAAAGTCATGACAATTGAAGAAATTAAGCAGTTGATCGGCAAAAAAATAAGTAATCCTGACCCATTATTTGCAGAGGGTATCCAAGCATCTATTGATTTTAACTTTGCTAGGCCTAGCAGTAAGGTTGATGCTGCACTAGTAAAAGAGGTTGCCTTTTTCCCGCCGGTGACTGGGGGGTAAGATGATTAAAGTTCAGCAAGATGATTTCTCAGTTGACCAGTTATATCAAGCATTATGTGATAATAATCAAACGGGTGCGGTTGCCATGTTTGTTGGCAGAGTCAGAGATTTCAACGAAAATGACGCTCAAAATACAGATGAGGCACTGTTTGAACTAGAACATTACCCTGGTATGACAGAGCACAATCTTCAGCAAATTGTTGATGAAGCCCACAAAAGATGGGACCTACATGATGTTCAGGTCGTGCATAGAGTGGGCCAGATAAAAGTACTAGATCAAATCGTTTTTGTGGGGGTAAGCAGCTCTCATCGGGCAGAGGCATTTCTTGCCTGTGATTTTGTGATGGATTACCTCAAAAGCAGGGCGGCTTTTTGGAAAAAGGAAATTCAGTCAGGTAAAGGCGAATGGGTTTGTGCTAAAGAAAGTGATGAGCAAAGCTTAGAACGCTGGTCATAAACTCGCTTCAAGACACTAAATGTTGGATTAAAGCCCTTTGATTATTTTGGTCGAAGGGCTTTTTTCTTACCGCTAGCATGGCGTTCTCGGTATTCAGTATCGATATACCTATCTGTTGTGGCCATACTGGCATGTCCTGCATCTTCACGCACATGTTCTTTGGGTCGAAACTTAACATCTTCAGAAATCCCCGTGTGCCTAAGCCAATGGACTGTCGCCACACGTAAATCTTCAGCATCCGTTTTCATGCCATCTTCTACCATCCTCTGATAAGCCGAATCAAAACAGAATTGCACAATATTTCGAATTTGCCTTGTACTTGTCATCGCACCTTGCCCACGATTTTTAGGGATAAGGGCTGTTTGCTCTGCAATAGTAGGTAAAGAAGGTAGCTGTCTAAACTCGCGATAACGTTTTAAAGCGCTAAGCATTTCATCAGAAACCGCCACTAGACGTTCCTTGTTCCCTTTAGACAAGACTTTTAACCACCAGTTATCATCATTATCTTTAATAAAGTCTCCCATAATAGGAGCAGATCGTTCGTCAGCCACTAACTCTGAAATTCGAAGATACATGCCAAGTAAGGCATTCATGATAAATAAGGTTCTTTCGTGCATATTGGCATCTTCTTCTGCCAATATTTCTGCTGTTTCAATCACATAATCCCATTGTAAATTTGAAATTCTACGTACCTGGCGCCGTGTTACTTCTTTTTTGACAAATTTACTTTTTTGCCTAATGAGTGCCACAGGGTTTTGTTGAACGGCATCTTCTTGGATTAAAAAACCATAATAGGATGAAAGGATTGAGAAGGTTGCACGAATCGCGGCTTGAGAGAGGTTGTGAGATTTATGCTCAGGGGCTTCGCCTTCTTTAAATTTCAATTTGCTCACATGGGCGACAAAAGGGCGCCACTCTTTATTGGCAACACGTCCACCTTGTTTGTTTTTAAAGCGAGCAACATTTTTAATGCCGATCCATTCTCTGGGCGGTTTTATACAAAAATGTATGAACTCTTCAATTTCATCTCGTCTTAAGTGTGTACAAGGGCTTTTTTTAATGAGCCAAGCCCATAAAAGTAGGCGTTCAACTTCTCTTCGATAGGAGTTAAAGGTGGCTTGCGAGCCGTTATAGCTATAAATGAAACACAAAGCCAGTTGTAAATCTCTTTGATAATCTACTTTAGCAAGTTGCGGCCAGTCATTAATCAACATGGCTTTAACACTTTCAAATTGCATGAAAGGGTTAGGTAAGTGTTCTAAATTATCGATTAAGGCTGTCGAATTCATAATGCTAAATATTCATATTAAACAAGATTTTAGCTAATATTTTAGCTTAAAGAAGAGGTGATGAATAATGCTAAATACACTTTCATTTGCATAAACTTGCAAGAGTGTTTTTATCCACCTGCTGAGGCGAGAGGCATTATTCGCCGCTTCCCTAGTTTTGTTCGACATAAACTAACATTATTTACTTCCCCGTTTTTAGTGTTTTCTATCTATACTAACGTCAAATTTGGGCATGATTACGCCCATGACAATTAAAAAACGTACTAATAAACATGCTTTATAAGGTTTGGAAAGGACATCCATATGCCATTGTTAGGATACAGCTATCGCTTTTATATCTCGCTTGCTTTCACGCTTTTGGTTTTGATACTTGGCAGCGTTTTTTCAACACTTTTTTATTATCAGTCAAAAGAAATCATCACGGATCTTACGAGTAAGGCATTTGGCTTTACTGTTGAGGATACGGCTTACAAGACGACGCATTTATTTGAAAGTGCTGAATCTTTAGTTGATGTGGTAGCAAGTCATGATATTACCAACGTGTTAAATGCCCAAGATAGACGACCCCATTTTAAGTTTTTACTTAACAGCTTCGCCAAATCCAACAATATTAGCTCAATTTATATCGCTTACGATGATGGTGATTTTTACCTTGTAAGACGACTACCCAGTAAAAGCAAACGAACCTCTTTTCATGATGCCCCAGAAAATACCCGCTATGTTATTCAAATATCAGAAAAAGATAATGGCAAAACAATGGGGGAGTACCGATATTACGATAACAAACTGAATTTTATCAGTGTTAAATCTGAGCATAGGTATGGATTATTTGACCCTAGAACACGTCATTGGTATCAAGATGCCATGTCACAGAATCAAGCAATTACTGCTGATCCTTATGTGTTTTTTACCACTAAAGAAATAGGGACTACCATTGCTCAAAAATCATCTTCTACTAGGGCTGTGATAGCCGCAGACATCAGTTTAACTCAGTTAAGCGACTTCTTAGTTGACTTTAAAACCACTGAAAACGCAAAGGTTGCTTTGTTAACAAGAGGAAACGGTGTTATTGCCTCGGTGGATAATACGATTAGTACGCATTTAACAAACTTAACGCCTAATACAGCGATCCGCTTACCTTTATTAAAAGACGAGGTGCTTGAAGACGCGTTAATGTCTAGCCAATCAAAACAAACTAAAAATAGCTTGTATCAATTGACCTCTAATCATAAAAACTGGTTCTCCATGGTGAGGAATATCCGTCTTCCGAATAATAGTCAATACACCTTGGTAATCGCCATCCCAACCAATGAGCTTTTATCAGATGCCACCCTTGTTTTAATTAAGAGTATTAGTTGGATGGTAGGCTTGTTGGCATTCGTTTTAGTTTTCACAAATAAACTAGCATCAAAACTCGCCAAGCCAATTTATGCTTTAGTTCAAAAAACAGATCAAATTCGCACCTTCAATTTCAATAAAGACTTTAATCATAAATCAAGCGTTAAGGAGGTAAATTTATTAAGCGATGCAATGAATAAAATGAATGCCACCATTAGGCATTTTATGGAAATGAATAAACTATTGGCAGAAGAAGAGGACTTTTCAAACCTGCAGGAGGCCTTATTGGGGAAAATACTTCAAATTTGTGATGCTAAAGCCGGGGCCCTTTATTTAATAGAAGATCAAGATATTGAGGAAGCTTTAGTACCGCAAATTATTACCATAGGGCAGCAACAAATACGTGATCACAAATTAGTACCACTAAAACGTAATAACTTACCTGATGCGATTCAGCAAGCGATCAATGAGCAATCAATTATCCAGCTGACTCAAAACAAGGATGCCCATCGACATTTCACCTTTACCACGGGCATTGATTCTCTATCCGGTAAACTTGATACCAGTTGGCAAAATTTGGTAATCGTGCCTTTATTCAATCGTAAAACCAATTTAGTTGGCTGCCTTATTCTGTTAATGGATCATTCATTGGATGAACACCACCAAGCCTTTATCAAAGCCATTTCAAGAAAAGCGGCTTTGTCTATTGAAACCAGGCAATTAATTCAATCTCAAGATGCACTTTTTGATTCGTTTATTATGCTACTTGCTAGCGCAATAGACGGTAAAAGTAGTTATACCGCTGAGCATTGCAAACGTGTCCCTGAAATTATGAAATTGCTTGCTAAAGCGGCAGATGTTTCTCGTCATGGCCCCTATGCCGACTTTAAATTAACGAAAAATACCCAGCAAGCCATTCATGTGGCAGCCTGGTTGCATGATTGCGGAAAAATAACGACACCAGAATATGTCATTGATAAAGCCACTAAGCTTGAAACAATTTATGATCGCATCCATGAAATTCGAATGCGCTTCGAACTGGTTAAAAAAGATGTTGAGCTTGATATGTATAAGCGTCAATTGGCTGGTGAAGACCCACAACAGCTTGCTTATGAGTTCGATAAAGAGATAAGAATCATAGATGAAGAGTTTTTGTTAATTGCCGCGTGCAATCAAGGTGACACCGTCATGGATAACTGGACTTGTGAGCAAATTGAAAAAATCTCCAAACGTAAATGGACCCGCACTTTAAGTGATCGTGTCGGTGTATCTCAAGTGGAATTAGCTCGCAAATTACGATCTGGTACAACACCAAAACTGCCAACAGAAGAGTATTTATTAGCGGATAAAGAAGAGCATAAGATCTTAAGGGAAAATAATAAGGAGCATGAGCAACACAAAAAGCTTGGCTTTAACTTAAAGCAACCTGAACTTATGTACAACCGTGGTGAAATTTATTCTTTGCTGGTTAAAAAAGGCACCTTAAATGAGGAAGAGAGGTATAAAATCAATGAACATATCGTGCAATCAAGCTTAATGATGGAGCAACTTTGTTTTCCTAAACATCTAAAGAACGTCCCTGAGATTGCATGTGGTCACCATGAAAAAATGGATGGTACAGGATACCCTAAAGGTTTAACGTCAGAGCAGATGTCCCCGTTAGCGAAAATGATGGCAATTGCCGATATTTTTGAGGCATTAACCTCTGATGATAGGCCATACAAAAAGCCCAATACCTTGTCTCAATCCTTATCTATCATGTCCAAAATGCGAGATAAACAGCACATTGATTCTGAGCTCTTTGATTTATTTGTTGAAAACGGTGTTTATAAAGAATATGCCGTGAAGTATTTAGATGAGAAGCAAATTGATTCAATTCAACCCGAAGAGTTTTTAAGTGAAAAAGGTAAGTTACACTACTTTAATGCAACCAGCAGATTTACTAATTAGTCTAAGGAAACTGCGATTAAGCGACACCTTTAACCTAAAATGTTAAGTCTTTTATCCATCCGTTCAGTCTAGGGGGCTTATTTGTAGGCGCCTTAAGGCATGATCACCACAGATATTGACCTGAAATTTTAATGTGAGCGTCTTTTGTATAATTATCCTGATTTAGGTCTGAGCGGTTCGCACGATAACTATTCATTCCTGTAAGTTCAGTCTTGATCGTAAAGCTTGGGTTTAATCGCTTTGCCAAAGCCAGAGTAATAGACTCACCATGGCCATTATTATCATCCCCTTCAAGCTCATCTTTATCCTTAGTTTCAAAATTGTCGTAACGCACACTGATTTTATAAGCCTCTAAATCATGGCTAATTAAAGCGAACCAAGCTTGAAAATCCACATTAACCGCGTTATCACCCATAATCGTATTGCCATCTAACCATTGTCCTAACAATTGGGTATTTTTGTTAATAGGGTAGAAAAGGGCAAGTGAGTTGAAGCGTGTATCCCAAGCGTATTGTTGATGTTTAAGCACTAACGGGTCACCATTGTTATCATAGCGATAAAGTCTTGCTTGAAAGCCATTACGGTGTGTCAAATGCCCACCATAATAATGCCCAATTCGGTTATCTAACTCTAAATTTGGATTAACCCAATTTGGTTGCTTTTCTAGCGCGCTAGTTTGCAAGCTCGGATAGTCTGCAAAATACACTCTATCACCTAGGTGAGTCTGGGCTGAATGCACAGAAAAACCTCGCCATGAAAGAATGCTACCAATCGAATCATTCCCCATAAATAGGCCACCGACACCTGTCATAGTATATTTGGATCTAAATGCACGACCAGGTCGTGTGAAACTCATTTCTGCGCCGGTTACTTTTAACTCTTCAGCAAACCAAGAATTAATTGCTGAGAAACTTTGACTGTAAGGGCTGGTCCAAGCTGTATCAGTATTTTCTAGGGACATAGGCGGATAAAAACTACCCAAACGAAATTTTCGACGATATTTAGAGGCTGTTAGGGGTCTATAATTTGCCCAAAGCTCAGTGATACCGGCAAAGTTTTCTGTATTTTGAGAAACTTGGCCCTTTAGTTCATAACTTAGATTAGAATCAGTTGCAGCATTGAGGCTAAATACGCTGTCAGTTAATGATATGCCTGATAAAGAGTCAATTTGGCTTGTACCTTGATCATACCAAGCATCGTCTTGGGTATCTGAAGCGGCCACTAAGCCACCCGTTTTAATATCAAGATTGATATAGGGAGATAATTGCTGGGCACTCACATGATCTATACTCACTAATAAGCCTAAAAAGGCCGAGTAAAGTGATTGTTTTTTAGCCAGAGCAATTTTTATTGCAACTATTTGTTTTTGCATTATTAATTTAACTTTATCCCCATTAAATTATAGATACTAAAAGACAAGATTATTAGCTGTATATTAGCTTTTTTTCTGACAAAATATACTGATTACTTACAATTCTTACTTGGTTCATTTTTGCATAAAGGAACACTTTATCCATGTTAAATCTAGCACAGAAGGGAAGTAAGCTACTGCTTGCGGGTTTATTCTTGTCGTCTAGCCTAAATCTAATGGCTACTGATATTGCTATCGTGATGACAAGCAAACAAGGCTCTTTATTACGTGATGCGGTGGTAGAGCTGACACCGACTAACCTTAACAGCGAAGCATCCCTTATCAATGCTAAAAAATCACTTATTTCTATCAGTCAAAAAGATAACACCTTTATTCCCTTTGTTAGTGTTGTACCTGTTGGAACCCCCATTGATTTTCCTAACCTGGATAAGACACGCCATCATGTTTACTCCTTCTCTGAAGCTAAAACCTTTCAATTACAGTTATATATAGGGAAACCTGAATCACCTATAGTGTTTGATAAAGCGGGAATTGTCGCACTCGGATGCAACATACATGACTTTATGGAGTCATATGTCTATGTTGCGTCCAGTGATTTTGCACAAAACTCAAACCTTGAAGGGGTAATTCGCTTCCAAGATGTACCAGAAGGTGAATATCAAATATCTTTTTGGCATCCATGGCAGGAGAGTGCTGAGCCAAGCCGCGTTATAAGGGTAACGGGTGACACGATAAGTATTCAACAAAGCATGGATGTTTATGAAGAAGAATATCCAACAAATGAAGGCATAAACTCGGATTATTAAGGCCTAATATGTTTAAAAGTTTCAGATCACAATTGATTGCGATGCTAGTTTTTTTCCTAGCTATGATTCAATTAATATCAGGAACCGCCATTCTTGATACCATTAAGCGTGATAGCTTAGAACAAGCCGTAAAACGCATTGATGTAACAAAAAAGGTATTTCAACTTACCTTGGATAATCGTTCTAAAAATCTGAGTGTTGGTGTCAGCTTATTGGCATCTGATTTTGGCTTCAAAACAGCGGTCGCCACAAAAGACGGCGCAACTATACGTTCATCCCTAGAAAATAACGCACTTCGTGTCGGTGCGGATTTTGGCATTCTCCTTTCACCCAATGGCGAAAGTCTCCAGTCAACCTACGAAATGGTTCACAGCAGTGATTTTACCCACTTACTTCAAAATAAAAGTCGCCGTCGTAACATTAATGGCTTTATCGAAGTAGATCAAAAGGCCTATCAGCTTGTTTTGGTTCCAGTAAGATCGCCAAATTTAGTCGCTTGGGTTGGCATGGCCTTTCAAATGGGCAGTGATTTAGCCCAGGAAATAAAAGGTATTACGGGATTAGATATCAGCTTTTCATCGATCAAACAGCAAGCCGCGAATGAGCAATCAGTAGGGAATTATGCTACGACATTAGAAAGCATGAATCTTGGCCCTATTTTAGATAATTTTATCAAGCAGGGAGTTAATGCTGATCTCACTCTGTTCTCTGATGATGAGCGATATTTAACATCAGCAGTTCAATTGGATCTCGATAATCATTGGGCCTTGTTACACCTACCTTATAACTCATGGATACAAAATATTAATGAAGTCACTAATCGTTTGATCATAATATTTTCTATTATCCTAACCCTATCCATTATTCTCAGCTGGATTAGCGCAAAAAGGTTGTTAAAGCCAATTCAAACTCTGGTTTCTAAAGCTAAAAAAATTGGTCGAGGTGAGCAAGTTGAAATAGAGGCACAGGCAGGTGAGTTTGGGGTTTTATCTCGCACCCTTTCTGGCATGCAAAAAAGAATTTCAAAAAGGGAGGAAGAGTTATCTTTTCAAGCTTCGCACGATAATTTGACCGGTCTCAAAAACCGAAATGCCGTTGAGAACTTTCTGTCTCTAAACCTTAAAGCAAAAGAAGGGGGCGTGTTACTGATCAATATTCGCCACTTTAAAGATATCAACAATATGATGGGCTTTGAGAACGGCGACATTTTACTGTGTGAATTCGCACAAAGAATAAGCAAACTCATTACGAATCAAGATGAAGTCGCACGATTAGCCGGTGATGAATTCTTAATCGTATTTAAAAGCCAATTTAATGAAATCACCTTGGCTAATATACATCAAAGTTTGCAGGGAGAGTTTGATATCTCAGGTTCAAAAGTGTGCCTCCAAGTCTGTATGGGGGCATTATTCTTTGCAAATCAGGATGATATGACAGTAAATGGCATCATGCGAAGGGTCGATATTTCAGCGGATGAAGCCAAACAAAGTGAAAACGGCATTGCAATCTATGAACAAGGCCAAGATGAAAGCCACAGACGAACCTTATCCATCATTCGTGACTTACCTGAATCCCTTGCAAGTCATCAACTCTTTATTGTTTATCAACCTAAAGTCAACATACAAGATCGTCGCTGTCATGCTGCAGAAGCATTAATTCGTTGGATTCACCCAAGTCTTGGTTTTATTTCGCCGGCTGAATTCATTCCATTACTAGAACGTTCGGGTAACATTCAGCTTGTGACTAAATGGGTGATTGAAGAGGTTTGCAAACAGCAGTCTAATTGGCTGCGTGAAGATATGCAGATCCAAGTTGCCATTAACTTATCAGCATTAGATCTTATCGATTTGAGTCTACCGACTTTCATAAAAAGCATGCTAGAGAAATATGCGATTAATGCCTCTCAATTGGCTTTTGAAGTGACTGAAAGTTCCGTGATGGAAGACACAAAAACCGTTATACATGTCTTAAATGCCTTAAAGAAAATGGGCTTTAAGTTATCAATTGATGATTTTGGTACTGGTCAATCATCTCTTGCTTATTTAAGGGATTTACCGGTTGATGAGGTAAAAATTGATCGATCATTTGTACATGATATTGATACCAACGAATCAAATGCGCTAATTGTAAATACCACAATTCAGTTATCACATAGTTTTGGTTTTTCAGTAACCGCTGAAGGTATGGAGAATATTGGTGGACTCTCAATATTAGAAGACTATGGCTGCGAAACGATACAGGGTTACTATTTCTCTAAACCTCTGAAATCAGATGAGTTTTTAAACTGGCAATCAAGTTTTAGCTACTCATCTGATGAGTGGTGGGTTGAAAAAAGCATGGAAAAATAGGGGGCTTCAATGCTTTTTCTCACTCAAAGGTCTGGATTTACCTTCTGGTTTAGTAGTAGTGAGTATTCTCTAATACATCTTTTGTCACCACTGCATTGGCGCCAATAATGGCGCCTTTTCCAATTTTAACGCCAGGCAGTATTTTCGCACCACCACCAATCCAAACATCATCTGCAATTTCTATACTTCTTGCCGAGCATTGACCAGAACGTCTTAGTTCAATATCCCTTGGATGATCAACCGTATAGAGATGAGCGCCTGGGCCGATCAAAACGTTATTTCCGATAATAATCGGTGCTGCATCTAAAAAGACACATTGAAAGTTAATATAAACATTTTCGCCCATATGAAGGTTAACTCCATAATCACATTGAAAACCGGGTTCTATCATTACAGAACCAAGTGATGCAAATAAACGAGTGATATGTTTCATATTGCCTTTACTGGGATGGGCGTTAAATTTTGCACAAGCAGCACGTGCGATTTCACGTAATTGGCGTAATTCTAAGTCAAGTGTATTGAAGGCTAAGCCTTGACGCATTTTTTCTAATTCAGTCATAAATTACACAGCGATAAAATTAAATAGTGTTGCGTGGGATTATAGCGAATTAGAGAACTTTAGATAGATGATCACAAGTCACAAGTCACAAGTCACAAGTCAGTAGAAAATCATCAATAAGATAAATAAAGAAATTAATTTATTTTAAATATCAAAATAACCACAGAACACAGAACACAGAACACAGAACACAGAACACAGAACACAGAACACAGAACACAGACAATGTGATGAAAATGGCTAGTTAGAGTGTATCTCTAGCATTTATACTATTTCCGATAATAACATTTATCGGAAATAGTATGAATATTGATAGCCCTCAAATTAGCCTCTATTTAAATCCACTTATTTTGGAGCTAAAGTATTAGCGTTCGAAAGTAAAACTTACCCTACATGGGCTTAGTAAAAACAAACTCTTTTTTAAATAGTAATGATCAGACGGCTTATGTTGCTTCTCACTATTTTATACAACATTCCAATTCTAAATATTATTTAAGTTAAGCAGCCAAGAGCCTCATTATATCTAGGTAATAAATGTCCAAACCTTAATTGGTTAGGACATTTATTATTACTAAAAGTTAGTCTAATAACTTAGGGATATCTCCAGTTAGATCTATCCAAGGGTTTCCTCCAAGTGTATTAGTTCCTTGAATGCTCGGTTCTTCGTATCTCATTACAAAATTCTCTGGTCCATGAGCGTAGGCAACAACTAAACCATAAGGAGCATCTAAATAGCCACCATGTGGCACAAGACCCGGGTAGCTTATTCGCCAAGCATCACCTTCTGAAGATACATAACCTAAGGTTAGTTTACCTACGACATCATTAGGTAATGTAAAAAACCAGGTCCAGTCACCACCAGAAACAATTGTCATAACTTCATCAATACCCTGTCCATTCTCAGAACTATTAACATGTAGTTTTCCAAACTTTTCTTGAAGATATTGCTCAATTTGAGGTGACATTGCATTCATATCGTAAACTTTTGGATAAGGGGAAACTCCCGCCTCTGAAGTCGATAAAAATCCACCTCTATGAGCCTCTGGAGTACGGCCAGCTTTTTTAATTTGCTCAAGTAGTTCACCACGATGTAATGAAAATAATGAAATCAATTGCTCTGATTCATCTTTACTGATGGCTCTTTTTTTTGAAACTTCTAAGATTGCTTTAGCCTCCTCAGGGATAGGAACTTGACTCACTCTAACACCAACTTTTCTAAGTATTTTATTTACTTCCGCTACTCCGACTGTTTTGCTACTTCCATCACTGTAAGATAGGGTTAGCACCCCTTCACTGGCCTCTTTAGTAACCGCACTATGCGCGACAGGAAAAGTTACAACTAAACCAACTAGAATTAGATTCAGTAATTTTTTCATATTTAAATCTCCAAACTTGATAATTTTTTGTCCTTTCAAAACAAGCTTAAAAATTTAATGGTTTTTGATAAACAGCTATCTAGTAAACTGATTAAACACTTTTAAGTAACAATCTTTAGTTATATTTATATAAAAACTAATTTTCAAATTAGGTTTCCATTTAGTAAACAGTTAGATCACTAAGTAGATCTTTATTAGTCCCTTTAAAGCAGTATTCTCTACTCAAAATAATTTTATTTTTAAGTAGGAGTATCAAGTAATGAAAGACATTAAATATCATTTTTTATCAATTTTTGTGACAGCTATTGTCGCAGGCTCATTTATATCGACTGGCCAATTAGCTGGCACAATGAATTCACTTTCATTGACCTTATTAAGGTTCTTTATAGCAACCCTCACCCTTTCCCCTTTTATTTTATTGTCTCCACAAAAAGCTAAAGTAGTAAAAAGTATTTTTATTAAAACGCTTCTCATGAGTTTATTTTTTTCTAGTTTCTTTATTTGTATGTTTGAAGCGTTAAAAACAACAACACCATTAAATACAGGAACCATTTACACTTTAGTTCCTTTTATGACGGCTCTTGCTAGCATTATTGTTTTTAGGCAACATTTCTCTTTAAGCCTGTTGTTCATATATTTATTGGCTGCTATTGGTACTTCTTGGGTTGTTTTAAAAGGCGATATTTCGGCTTTATATGCCTTAAACTTCAATCAAGGAGATTATATTTTTTTACTAGGTTGTTTATCTATGGTTGGTTTTTCAATATCAATGAAGGCGTTGCATCATGGTGAAGACTCTTTAATTACCGTCTTTTGTATTATGTTGGGAGGAATTATTTGGATGACATTAGCTCTTCTTATTCTCCAGCTCCCTTTGGGTTGGCACAATGTATCATTTAATATGGCATTTCATATGCTATACCTCGCTCTTTTTTCAACCTTGTTATCAACCATTATTATTCATAAAGTGACCGTAAAATTGGGACCGGTTAAAGTCATGGCATATATTTATTTAAGTCCTGTATTTGTAGCATTTATCATGTTGATATTCGAAGGTAAACTTATTTTAGTTGAGGTTTAT
Source organism: Marinomonas sp. MED121 (assembly GCF_000153025.1). Lineage (GTDB taxonomy): Bacteria > Pseudomonadota > Gammaproteobacteria > Pseudomonadales > Marinomonadaceae > Marinomonas. The sequence goes on along the minus strand of NZ_CH672432.1, from coordinate 166,683 downwards.
CCTGGTATCGTATTATCCATAATATGTACTTTTTTATTACAGATTTTTAGCAAAAAAATGGATAACTCCTCATCTGATCTGAAAACAAATTAGACTTATGAATAACTATTTATTTTAAATAATGATTAGTAAAAAAATCGATAAAAGCTCTAATTTTATGAGATTTCTCTTTATGAAAAGGATATACCAAATACAAAGAATGTTTATCAGCAGACCATTGAGGTAAAACCTCGACTAGTTGCCCTTGCTCAATTTCATTGTTAACAAACAGGTCAGGTAATAAAACTATTCCGTGTCCTAAACATGCAGCCTGTTTCAAAACTAAACCATTATTTGCAATAAAAGAGCCTTGTGTTAACTCAACTTCTTTCACTTGATCATTATATTTAAAGAGCCACCTTCTAGCGGACAAAGAAAAGCTATAAATTAGACAATTATGATCAACAAGGTCATCAGGGCTATTTAACTTTGAGGCTTGTGCTAAATAATCTGGCGACGCACATAACACCCGTTTCATATCAGTAAGTTTGCGTGAACGTAAACTAGAATCATTTAAGACGCCTCCACCTCGAATCGATATATCAATTTCTTGTTCAATAAGGTCAACATATTTATCATTCATCACAACCTCAACATGGAGGTCAGGATGCTCAGCCATAAAATCAAAGATAATTGGGTTTATCTCTATGATTCCTAAAGACATGGGTACGCTTATTTTTAAAGTACCTTTTAATGTATTTAGAGACTCAATAATAGATTGATCAGCATTCTTCAAGCAGTCTAAGACGTGACAAACTTGTTGATAGTACAACCGCCCACTTTCAGTAATATGAAGCTTACGTGTGGTGCGATTTATTAATGGACTCTGCAACTCTTCTTCTAATTCATTGATATTTTTACTGACAGCAGCTTTCGATAAATTGAGGTCTTCAGCAGCCCCTTTAAAGCTACCAAGCTCTACTACTCTTCTAAAAACAGTCAGTGCCCTAATTTTGTTCATTTTATACACCATTTAACACAATTGTTTACTATATGTGAATTATATTGTTACTTATATCAAGTTTATCTACTTATCGTAACCAATTATTATGGATTTGTATCAAGATTGAATATTATTCACTAGGTAAATTTAAGTTTTAGGAGTTTTTATGGCTGTTTTACAACACGGTATTTGGCATCCAAACATAGACGCAGAGCAATTGCCCTACGAAGATACATTTAACTCAAATCTTACGCTGGAAAAGAACCGTTATCATCTATACATGTCTCTAGCTTGCCCTTTTGCTCATCGTCCATTACTTGTCATCAAATATTTAGGGCTTGAAGATGTAATATCAATATCATCAGTTGCAGCAAAACGAGACCAAAATGGTTGGTTATTTGATACGGTAAATACTGATCCTATCACTCACTCTCAGAATTTGATTGAACTTCATTTAAAAACAAAACCGGATTATTCAGGGCGAGTCACAGTACCTATTCTTTGGGACAAAAAAGAAAATAGAATTGTTGATAACAATTCTTCAAATATTGCCCTAAATCTTGCACAACATTGGTTTTCGTTAGCTAAAAATAAACACCATCTTGTCCCTATAGGTTTATCTGAAAAAATAATACAACTAAATACTTGGATCCATAATAATGTTAACCGTAAGGTCTATCATGTTGGTTTTGCAACAAACCAACATGATTATGATAAAGAGAGTAATGAACTATTTAACGCCTTAGATCGCTTAGACCTTAAACTAGGACAATCTAAATATTTACATGGTGATGTAATTACCCTTTCAGACTTTTTCCTTCTACCGTCGTTAGTAAGATTCGAAGCAGTATATGAAGTTCACTTCAAAGCGAATAAAAAACAATTGAAAGAGTACCAGAACCTTTACCGATATTTACGTGATTTAGTCCAAAAAAAATGTATTAGAGAAACAATCGATATCAATCACATGAAGCTTCATTATTACTATTCTCATAAGCACATTAACCCTTTCTCCATAATCCCAGCTGGTCCTAGCGTCACTTGGTAACAATACCTTAAGGAGTAAAATATGAATAAACTTATTCGCATCGATTTTTTTCATGATGTAATTTGCGGTTGGTGCTATGTATTATCACCTAGGATTCGACAATTAGATTTAGAATTCAATTTAGAGATTCATCATCATGCTTTTGCATTATCCTCCTCAAGAGAAGAAATGATTGCCAAGTTTGGAGGGTCGATGGCACAAGCAAAACGCACTATTCTTAAACATTGGGAGCAATGTTTGCTAGCTGATGACTTTAACCGTATTAATGTTGAAGGTATGCGTAGTGAAAGTTTTGAATACCCCTTTTCTATGCCTGGGTTAATTGCGTGTAAAGCTGCAAAATTACAGGGTGGGAACAAAATGTATTGGAACTATTTTGATGCTGTAACACATGCACATATGAGTCAACATCGAAATATTGGCGATTTAGATGTACTTACTAATATAGCCAAAGAAACAGGCTTAGATATCAACAAATTCTTAAATGATTATAGTGACCCTCAACGCATCGAAGAGATTAAAGATGATAGAGCAATTGCTAACGAGTATGGAATACATTCAACGCCATCATTAGTAGTTAATCAAGATTTAGTACTATCAGGGGCGCTTGACTTACAAAGCCTAAAAAATACTTTAATAAGATTCAATTAAAGGGTGTTTAGGAAAGATAGGCGATTCAAACGCTATTCGACAAATTAACTAATCATCTTAATTTAAGTATGTATTGAAGTTAAGGTATTGCTTGTCAGAGAATTAAAATTAAGAGTTTTGTACCAAGTTTAGTGGACCCGAAAATTTTATCTGGCTTAAGCTGAATATAGATTCTTAAAGGCCTGTGGCTTGTTCAAACCAAACTGATCAGGTCTTGTTTAAGATTTTTAAATGAGACCTGCTTTGTATTTTCGTTAGTTATGAATAAATTATTTGGAAATATCGAAATAAGTTTTAACCTTGTTGCTGATTTCCTTTTCCTTTTCCTTTTCCTTTTCCTTTTCCTTTTTCCTTTTTCCTTTTGCTTCACTTTGCTTACTTGAGTTAAAGGCTCTAGCTAACATTTGAAGCCTGCTTTAATCTTCAATAATTTTCTCAAGCAAGCTGGCGACATGCTCTTTGGCTAAGATTGAATAATGGTCACCCTCAATGAGTTGCATTTCGTTGTTTGGCAATATCGTGTCCCAATAAACTTGCATCGCTTTAATGTGAGTTGCTGAATGTGATTTTGCAATCAATAGCTTTGCTTGGGCGCTTAGTTGTTCGTTAGGCTTATAGCGAGCGATTGCCAATTGATTCTTTTCACAGGTCTGCATGATGGTTTCGAAAAAATGTGTTATCTCAGTATTGTTATATTTTACTAATGGTTCCTGAATTGAGCTTGTGTCTAAGATGATGTTAGCTAACTCGTCTGCGGACATATCGCCGCTTACTCTGCTTTTTAAATCTGGGTATTGTTGCATCAGTTCTGAAATAAAAGGATTTTGATTCGAGTCTAATTGATCATGCGCGCTTAATAACGGCGGGTCGATTAATACAAACTCCATGTGCTTTGGGTTAATCGCCCCATTATTAAGCTTTTGCTCTTCTAACAAACGTATGAGCTCCCAAGTAATTAGCGCCCCAAAAGACCAACCAATAATACGTTGGGGCTTTAAGGTATTAATGAGATTGAGGTAGCGATTCGCAAAGTCTTCGATATTATCTAACTTGTCTTTATTATCATGATAAATGGGGTCCTTAAGGCCAAAGACATTAGCTGATGAATAAGATGACTTTATCTCATTAATCAAGTGACGATAGCCCCCTAATTCACCGCCTATAGGGTGAATGATAAGCGTCACTTCGCCCTCACCGGCTTTTAATTCAAATAAAGAAGGATATTCATCTTTATTTAGCCTGATCATCGTTTTGTTTAAGTTATGTGAGCTTGTTTCTAACAAGGATAATAGTCGATTTATACTAACTTCATGGCTCAAGTCAGCCAGAGTGACCTTGCTCAAAAAGCGTTTTTGCAGAGCATCAAATATGTCCAGTATCGACAGTGAGTCACCACCTAAATCGTAAAAACACCTGTTATGGTCAATCTCTTCAAGCCCTAAACTTGTTTTAAACAGTGAGTCCAAATATGTCCTTATTGAAGCTGTATTATTTGCTTCTGTCTTGTGGATAGCATCTACATTTAGCTCATTTTGTTTTCGATTAATCTGACTAAATAACCTTGATCGATTATCTCTATCTAGAGGGGAAATAAGGTATTGATTGTCTTGTGCCGATATAAGTTTCTTAAACAAGCTCTGACCTTGACGTTGATTGATCGCAAAAGCTGTCGGCTCGATATCTTTTGCCATGCCGGTTTTATTCCACGTTGGCCAATTAATACTGACAAACTGAGTGCTGTTATAGGTCTGGTTTTGTTTCTTTGCGATTAAATCTAAGAAGTGGTTAGCCGCACAATAGTCTGTTTGCCCTGCTATCGCATCAATGACTGACATGGATGAGCAATACATGACAATTTGTGGTTTGAGTTTGACGAAGGTTTTTTCAATGTTAATGGCACCTTGTATTTTGGCTGCCATATTCTGGGTGGCTTGATCTTCATCTAACAGTCTGATTAAGCCTGTACCTGGTGCACCTGCAGTATGAATAACCCCCGTGATCTTACCAAAAGTCTCTTTAATGAGAGTGCTTAGCCATTCCATCGCCATAATGTCAGTGACATCGCATTTTATATGATTTAATACCTGCGTCGGATCTAGCGCATTCATCCCCTTGGATCGACTGATACTGATCACCCTTGTATTGGCTTGAGACAATAAAGTTTCTGTGATCGCAGTTGCTACCCCTCCTGTGCCACCGGTTACAAGATAAATAACGGTTTGCTCAGTCTTATTTACCCTGGTGTTATTCGCTGCTGTAAATATCGGCAGGGTTTCTTGGTTGAAATCATGGCAAGTTTGATAGGTTTTACGCCAAATATATTGGCCTCTTAAGGCGTAATGAGCTTGATCTGAATTTGCTAGTACTGGTATCGCTTGGCTTAAATTATCACATTGATAGGAAGGCTCAAGATCTAGAACACGATACCTTAAATGATCAAACTCAATGTCTAATGTTTGGCTAAAGCTAAGCAATAAACCTACTTCAGGTCTTATGTCTTCATCTCCTAAAACTTCAGCACTACCTTGTACTAAATTAATAAATTCAAGTGATGTGTTTAAAGCGTTAGAAGACCATGTTTTGAAAAAACGGATCAGCTTACACCAAGACAAATAGTAGCTATCTGAATAACTATGAGAATAGTCATCTAAATTGACTGGAGTTGTATCATGGTATGAATGTGGTGCTTGATTAAATTGAATGATGACAAATGGAACCCGCTTATCAGCATTAATCGCAAGGCGTTGACTGATTTCCTCATAATTAATCTTATCCAGACTCGGATAAATAAGCGGCGTACTCAGATTAGCTTGGCTTGTCTCTTGCTGAGTCTGTAGTTGAGTTTGTTGTTGAATATGTGATTGAGCTTGTTTTATAAGGCTTTCTGCTAATAAAGTACCATTATCCGCAAGATCATCAATGATGATGTAATTAGCAGCTGAATTCTCATTTTGAGATAAATATTTATTGGCTGATAGACGCTTTTCACGTTGCCAACTTTCTTTCATTATCCATTGGGATTCAGCTTGCTGGACGATTTTATTAACTTCTGTGCTATTACTCTTTTCTTCTTGGTTCTTATCAATTTGAAAATTGACTGACTCTTTAAAGGGCTCTTGCTTGGTACCTGTCGGGTTCCCAGCAGAACTAATAGGGGGATTTTTTATATAAAAATCAGAAAGGTAAGATTTTAACTTAAATTGGGTCAAAGTAACCAAGGGCTTATTTCGTATTTTTGAAGTATCAGGGGATTCTCCCATAATTAGATGCGCATTCGTTCCCCCTATTCCAAAGCTACTAATACCTGCATATCGTTTATCAGAGGCCCAATCCAGCGTAACAGGGGCTATTTTAAGGCCCGCTTTGGCAAGGTTTATGTTGTGATTGGTTTTGTGCGCCCCAAGGCTTGGTGGGATTTTTTTATAATATAAACACAAAGCGTTGCGGATAACACCAGCAACGCCTGCGGCAGCGCCTAAATGCCCCATTTGGCTCTTGAGGGACCCAAGGTAGCAGAGCGTCTGCTCTTTACTGTCTGCAACTTGGTCATCAAACGGCTTTGATTGTGTGTTTAGCACATTCGTTAAGGCTTCAATTTCAATAGGATCACCGAGTATTGTGCCTGTCCCATGGGCTTCAATATAACCAAGTTCACTGGCTGAAATACTGGCTTGCTTTAAAGCTTTGTTAATGACATCAGTTTGACCTGAGATGGAAGGCGCAAAGAAACTGACCTTGTCTTTGCCATCATTATTCAATGCACTGCCATCTATGGTGGCATAAATTCGATCATTATCAGAAAGCGCAGCCTCAAAGGGTTTTAAAACCAACATTGCCACACCATTTGCAGGAACAGTGCCATCAGCAGTTTCAGCAAAAGGTTTACACACACCCTGCTTAGATAAAATCATGCCTTCACGATAGGGGTAGCCATCAAGTAAGTTTAAATCTATGTTAACGCCACCGGCTAAACATAAGTGTGTTTCTCCACTTATGAGCATTTGACAGGCTTGATGGATTGCAACCAATGAACTCGAACAAGCGGTTTGAACCGATACAGCTGGCCCTTTAAGGTTTAAATGGTAAGCAATACGGGTTGCCAAAAAATCTTTTTCATTAAGCAGAGAAAGATGATACTTGTCTAATTGGGTGTCAGCTTTAAGGCCTGCAAGGATTCTATCTTGATAATGGCTTTCACCGGAACTTACCATTACCCCCATATTAAGCTTATCATTTGCTTTAATATTCGCGTCTTCTAGGGCATGAACCGCTGTCATTAAGGCGTGCCTTTGCTGTGGGTCTAATAATTGAGCGTCTTTCTCTGAGATACCAAAGTAAGTAGGATCAAAGTCAGTGGCGCCTTTCAAGCTTGACACCGCATTGACCCAATTAGGTAAATCAAGATTTGATTTACCTGTGCTTTTAATAGTGCTTTGAGCTTGACTTATTACTTGCCAAAATTCTGTTAGGTTAGATGCGTTTGGCAAATTGACTGCCATACCAATAATGGCGACCTTGTTTGACCTTTTCTTAAGTGCTTTTTGGTCAAAGGCTTGATCTTGTTGTCTGCTCGGCTTGTCTTTACCAATAATGTGATGAGCTAATTCTTGAGCGTTTGCTGCATCAAACATGGCCATCAAGCTTAAGCTGTCTAAGGCTTTATTCTCCTTCAGGCTTAGTTGAATAAGCTCGTTATTGATCAGCTTATGATGTAATTTCATTAATAAAATAGAGTTTAGGCCGGCTTCAAAAAACGCATGATTAGCTTGTAACTCAAAGTCCGTTATTGCTTTGGCTGTTGACAGTATCTGCTTTACAACTTGTTCATAATTATCTACTGAATGCTTTATAGGGTAAGGTTTTGCTTTAACCGAGTAAGGAAGCTTCTCAAGACTCTGCCAATCAGCTTTAGGTAAACGACTCCGATCAATCTTGCCGTTTTGGGTTAGTGGAAATGTCTCAAGCGGCATAATCAAAGAAGGCTGCATATAAGTTGGCAGGCTGGTTGCCAAACGCGCTTTTATATTCTTGATAAGGCTTTCTGTCTGAGAGAGGCTCGCTTTATTAGGGATGATATAAGCAATGATGAGGTCACCTGCACTTTCATCTTGTTGCTGAACAACTAGCGCTTGAGTGATTCCTTGATGGGATAAAATACAATGCTCTATCTCCCCTGCTTCAATACGAAATCCATTAATTTTAATTTGAAAATCAGCGCGTCCTGCTAGTTCGATTGCACCATCATCACGCTGAATAGCCAGATCTCCTGTTTGATACATGCGCTTTTTAACATTTTGATGATCAACAAAAGGATCTTGGGTGAATTTTAGCTGGGTTAATGCTGGGTTATTAAGATAACCCAGACCTACATTTGCCCCTGCAACATAAAGTTCACCTATTTCTCCTAATTTAACCGGTTTTTTTGCCTCATCTAATACATAAAGTCGATTGTTAGGAATGGGGTATCCAATATGAATGCTCTTCTCTTGAATATGCATTTCTGCCCCAGCGCAATAGACTGCGGCTTCAGAGGGGCCATATAAATTAAACAAACGAGCATCGCGGGCTAATAATGCGTCCTTCAAAGGCATGCTTAAATGATCCCCCCCTGTAATCATTTTTAGTTGCCTGTCTGGCTGCCAATCAGTATCAATCAAAAGCTGCCAAGTCGCTGGGGTTGCCTGCATAACAGTGACATTATGGTTTTGTTGCATCTTGCTTAATTTAGCGGGTGTATGAATCTCCTCCCAAGCAATAAAGGCGATTTTAGAGCCGGTTACCAGTGGCAGATAAAGCTCTGTAACATGAATATCAAAACTGGGTGCCGTGATCGAAAGGAAAGTTTCATCAGGGCTAAGTTCAAGTATCCTTTTTAAAGAAAAAAGTAAATTTATAATGTTAGCTTGGCTAACCATAACGCCTTTTGGAGATCCCGTAGAGCCAGATGTATAGATGACAAAAGCAAGCTGGTTTTCTATTGTTATGGGTCTTGTTATCTGGTTTGTTCTAATGAGATTCTGATGATTTTTTTGCGCTAGTAATGCTTGTGTAGAAGCTAAATCTAACGCCAAGGTGAAAGTCGTCTTTGCAAATGCTTTAAGGTTCGCCTCCTCTCCAATAACAAACTTCACTCCAGCATCATTGAACATGCTCATAGATCTTGCTTTTGGGTTTCTGGGATCCAGTGGCAGGTAGGCAGCGCCAATTTTGGCAATAGCAAGAATGCAAATACTTGTATAGTGACTCCAAGCACTAGCAAGACCAATAATATCGCCTGCCCCAAGGTTTTTCTCTATTAAATAATGGGCGAGCTGATTGGTGATTTCATTGAGTGATTGATAGCTTATTTCATGCTTAATTTGGGTGTGTTCTTCATACCAGGTATGAGCAATTTTGTTTGGCGTTTTAATGACTTGCTCTTCAAATAGCTCGATAAAACTCTTATTAGCATCAAGGTCTTCTATTTGATGTTGAAACGCTTTATTGCTTGCTGTGCTCTCTCTAACTGCCAATTGCTCTGTAAGAGCGTATTTAAGATGAGTGATTGATTGATCTGGCTCTTTTACTAATAGTGTTAAAGAGTCTGATATTGCGTTTAATAATGTTTGCGCCGCAACAGCATCTAGACATGCATGCTGATATTCTAAACATAATTCCGCGCCTTCCTGATGCTGACTAACATACAAGGACACAGGAAACTTAGCATCCCCAGCAAAGCCTGTTTCACTTTCTTGATGTGTATTGGCAAAGTTCAAGTGACTAAGGTCCGTATTTTCAAGTACTAAGAGGCATTCAAACAAGGCCCTTTGATCAATACTCTGGTTAAGGCTGTTTAAGGTTTGATAATCAAGGTCTTGATGTGACAAGGTTTGGATGACGTCTTGATGGACAGACTGAAGGTAAGAGCTTGTGACATTCGATTCATCTTGAATAATAAAAACACTGGTATTAGCAAACATGCCAACTAGCTTTTCGTAATCTGGGTGGTTTCGATTGGCAATAGGCGAGCCGATAGGAATAGAAGCCTGCCCTAAGATAGCGCTTAGTGCTACCTGATAGGCGCTAAGGATAAAGCTAAAAAGGGTAACGCCCTCCTCATTCACTTTGTTAACGATTTGCTTCCAAGCCTCATTATCAAGCCCTAGCTTAATCTGTGAGCCTTGCTCTGAAGCATGTATAGATTGATTAAATAACCTGGGGGTTTGTTGAGCGCTTTTTAACCTAGTTAACCAAAAGCCTTTGTTCTTTTCATAGGTTAATTGAGACGTTTCGATTCGTTGACTTTCGCTAAAATCAGCATAGCTTGCGGCTAAAGGGTTGAGTTCAACGGCCTTATCGGTGCTAAGACCGTTATAAATAAGGCTAAGTTCTTTAAAGAGAGTATTAAGACTCCATCCATCAATGATGAGGTGGTGAAAATTGAAACTGAGTACTTGCTTAGCGTGAGATGTGCCTATTTCATTTGTATCTTGTCTAATTTCAAAAAGGTTAACCTTAACTAGAGGGCCATTAGTAAGATCAAAAGCCGCCTGATTAAAGGCTTTTAGTCTTTGAGCTAATTCGCTTTCGTCTATGTTTTTATAATTTATCTCTATTGCTAAATCTGACTTGATCTGAACATTCAGTTCCCCATTTTTTAATAAAAACTGGCTTCTTAATACTTGATGGCGTGTTAATAGCATGTGCCAAGCTTGTTCTAATTGAGGTTTAACAAGAACTTGGTCTAGATAAAAATGATAAGGGGCATAATAGGCGTTTGATTCAGGTTTTAATGCTTGTAAAAAATACAAACGAGTTTGTTCTAAAGAGGCCAAATAGTGTGTAGCATTTTGCTTTGTATCAGTAGTATTTCCTTTTTCAGTATTTCCTTTTTCAAGGGCTACCTTACCTAGCTTTGCAATCTTTAACCTTGCTGACATTTTTATGATCAGATCATCTATGGTGGTCTGGCTTAAGAGCTCACTCACTTTAAGCTCTATGAAATACTCTTGCTTGAGTTTAGCAACCAAACTCATGGCTTTTAATGAATCACCGCCTGCTTCAATAAAAGTTTGAGATGTCGTGTAAGCGCCTAGAAGAAGAGTATCGAAAAGCCCCTCTAACCCCATTTTTTCATTAAATGAAACCGGTTGAATCCCCTGTTCTTCTTTGTTTGCTAATAGGCTGTGCGTCGAATTTGTCTTTAACTTTGTTAGTTCGGTTGTTAGTTCGGTTAATTCTGGCAAATCACTGCTCAGTAAGCGCTTTTTATCCAATTTTTGGTTAGCGGTTAAGGGCATTTTATCTGTTATAAAAATGCGATGTGGCAGCATATAACTAGGCAAAGAGTGTTTAAGGTACTCTTTTACATCTTGCTTAGAGAGCGCGTTATTATTTTCTTGGTTTAAAACGAGGTAAGAGTATAAATCTTTTTCTCCTAAGGACTGAGACACGCCAAATGTCGCTGCTTCTTTGATATAGGGATGTGTTAAAAGATAATGATCAATTTCTCCCACTTCAACACGATGTCCTCGAATTTTTACCTGATCGTCTAAACGCCCAAGGTAGTCAACCTCATTATTATCATTGAGCACCACCAGATCGCCAGTCTTGTACCATAAGTTTTGGCTGTTTGCGCCAAGGTCTGCTCTAAAGGTAAAGCGTTTCTCAGTTTGAACCGCATCATTAAGGTAACCTTCAGCTAATGAGGGGCCTGATAAATAAAGCTCTCCTTTTTCACCCTTAAGGGCAATCTTATTATTCTCCTTAATAATGAGAATTGAAGTCTGGCCTATGGCTACGCCGATTGGCACTCGCCCTTTTTGCTGATATTCACTCAACCTTGTGGCTTCTAAGGCGTGGCATAAACTAAAGGTTGTACACTCAGTTGGTCCATAAGCATTATAAAGTTGGCTTTTAATTGACGCGCCTTGAGCTTCAAAAAAGCGTTTACTAGCATGAGCAGAAAGCGCTTCACCACCCACTAATAAGTGTTTAATTTGAGTGATTGCAGCAACATGGTTTTCGACCATAAAGTTAAACAAGGTCGAGGTTAGAAATGCATAATCAATTTTAGCCTTGTGAACTTTCTCAGCAAAAACACTGGGTTCAAATAATTCTTTTTGACTAAATACCACCAAGGTGGCGCCATTAAGTAACGCCCCCCAAATTTCAAATAACTGAGCGTCAAAGGTTGGATTTGACCAGTTTGCCATTCTATTATCAGGCTTGATCGAAACATAAGCAGGCTCTATCACAAGATTGATAATGGCCTTTTCACGAATTAGCACCCCTTTGGGCGTTCCCGTAGAACCAGATGTAAAAAAGATACAAATAGCAGGGTTTTGCCCTTTTTCACAAAGTGCCGCTCCGGCCCCTAGATTTGATATATCATTGAGGTTTCCCTTCATCAGCGTTTCAACGCAAAGAGGCGTAATATGCTCTGTTTCAGGCACATCACCCAACCCAAAGCGTGCGCCAGATTGAGCTAGTATTTTCTTTTGTCTGGCCAAAGGGGCCGCGGGGTCCAGAGGAATATAGATAGCGCCACATTTAATAATGGCTAATAAAGAGACTATCAAGTCCTTAGAGCGTTCTAAACAGATAGCTAGTTTTGATGAATTAGATACACCTTGATCTTGAAGGTTTGAAGCCATAACCTCAGAGAGATAATCAAGCTCTGCGTAACTGATTTTAACGTCATTTTCTTCAATCGCGATCGTATCTGAGTAATCCTTTGCCCTGCTTTTAAATAGCTTGATCACTGACATTTGATTAGCAAAAAGTCTGTCCATTTTATTCTGCGTCGTATCCATGATGGTTCTCTCTAACAACCTGCATCGAAGGCTGTCTTTTTAATCAATTAAATTCACACTCATGCACTCATCTAACGCCATTAAAAAACGAACTATAAGTGCTATTAGTAAGCCTCTTTAGCGGTTGGCAAGTTGTGTTTTTATGATGTCAGCAACCTTCTCGATAGTGGGGGCTTGCAACATGGTAGAGTGATCTCCATCTACCTTTTCTAACACAAACTCAGCATCAGATTTTTGTGACCAATACTCTGTTAAAGATGCCATATACTTTTCTGGCTTATCCCCCGTCGCCAATACCAAAATAGTTTTAGCTTGAGAGTTAGCAAGTTGCATGGTTTTAAGTGTCATCAGGTGGTGGTTATATACTCTGAAGTAACGATCAATTTGGGCGTCATCTATGTTTGGATACATGCCGTTATAGGTTATGAGTTTTTGACGAAATACAGCCAAACTCACTGGGGATATCTGATCCAGCACCGTTTGATCATTGGTGCCATCACTGTCTAATAAAATCGCACAAGATTGATAGCCAGCTTCTTGAACAATGCGTGCCATCTCAAAGGCGACATAACCGCCATAGGAGCAACCTAAGAACACATGTGGCGTATCAAGCATGGGGTCAATTAAGCTAAGGTAATAAGACGCCATGGCTTGGACATCGGGCAAGAAATCATCATCCGTATCGACACCTTTGGCTTGAATACCATAAACGCCATATTCATCTGGCAATACCTTGGCTAAAGAAAGGTATCCATATGCTGTTCCGCCTCCTAGATGGGGGCAAATCACATTAAGCTTCCCCTCGCCTTTTCTAAATTGAATCAGTTCACTATATTCATTAGGGCTTCCCTTTTCTTGGGCTTCACGTACGATGCCACCCAAGTCTTCAATGGTAGGCGCCTTTAACATGTCTGCAATTGAGACTGAAACAGCCCATTTCTTTTCAATTTGGTGAATCACCTTAATGGCTGAGATAGATGAGCCACCGATATCAAAGAAATTATCTTTAATACTGATATCTTTATTCAGCAGAATACCTAGCCAAATCTTATAAAGATCCATCTCAATTTCGTCCCTGGGACTTGCTGTATTAACTTGTTTGGTGCCTGTCTCGAGTGTTAATAGGGATTGGATTTTTTTACGATCCAGTTTGCCGTTTTGTGTCATGGGCAACTCATCATAAATATGAAACTCTTTAGGCATCATAAAGGACGCTAAACGACTTGAAAGATGGGTTGTCAGTGAACCTATCACACTATCTTTATCCGCTTGTGTGGTAAGGTTTGAATGCAGTGTCATAGCAACAGATAAGTGGGCCTGATTCTCTCTAGATATCAGTTCCACACTGGCTTGGGCGATTGCTTCAAAACACAAAATTTGGTTTAAGATTTCTAAGCGTTCAATTCGATAGCCCCTTAACTTAAACTGATCATCCACTCGGCCCATATATTCAATTGAACCGTCCGCTAAATAGCGCACAAGATCACCCGTTGCATACAAAATCTGCTTTTTATCAAAGGGAGATTGGATAAAGCTTTCTTTTGTCAGCTCACTTTGTCCTAAATACCCTTTCGCTAAACCGATTCCGCCAACATAAAGCTCCCCCACTTGACCAAATGGCATAAGCCTTCTTTGTGACGATAAGATATAGGTCGTACTGTGCTTGATCGCACTACCAATGGGGTAATTGTCACTCACCCCATTGATCTCATAGCAGGTACTAAACGTTGCATTTTCGGTTGGGCCATAAATGTGCAATAAGTGACTAGGCTTACCTTTTCGCAAAATGCTATCAATGGTTTTTTTATCGACTTTCTCACCACCAAATAACAAGGTATCAAGTGGGCTAAAGATTTTATCATTCAACGCTGCCAATTGGTTCATCAAGGCCGTTGTCATAAGTACTACATCAATACCTTGAGTTTTAATTTGCTGTGAAAACCTTGACGGATTTTGTACTTCTTCATTAGGCAAAATCACCAAAGTAGCGCCATTTAAAAGCGCACCCCAAATTTCGAAGGTGGAGGCATCAAAAGAAAAGTTATTAATTTGAGCCATGGTTTTATCTTGGTTTAAATCAACATAGTTTGTCTCTTTAACTAAGCGGATGACTGCCTGATGAGGAACAACCGCGCCTTTTGGTAACCCTGTTGAGCCAGAAGTGAACATGACATAAGCCGGTAACTGAGATTTTTCTTTCGCTGTGAGATCATTCATTGACAGGTTAGGAAATGACGTCTCAAAATCTAGAGCACTAAATGAGTCCACATTTTCGTGGGATAACTCTGGGGGTAAATTGGTTAGCGTTATATATCGCGCATTTAATTGAGGTGATGATGTTGTCATAGTGTCATCACACAAAATGATTCCAATATTGGCTGTATCGACCATATGCTGCAATCTAGCCTGTGGATAATTCGCGTCAAGCGGCACATAGCAGGCCCCTGTTTTGATGATTGCCAACATACTGGTCACCATCTCAATGGATCGCTGCGAATAAATTCCTACGTTGCAACGTTTGCCAATACCTTGCTTGATTAAATAGTGAGCAAGCTGATTCGCTTTAACATTAAGTGCTTGATAGGTAAGTTTTGTATCTTGATAAATCAAAGCAATTTTATCTGGGTTACGCGCTACCTCTTTGGCAAAACATTCACTAATACTTTGATCTAAATAATGACAAGGTGTTGGGTTCAAACCATCAAGCTGATGCTTAACTTCTTTTTCATCCAATATGGATAAATCAGCTAGCAATTTATTTTCAGGGTGAATCATCTCAAGCATTAATTGTTTAAAATGCTTAAGGACTTGCTTAGCCTGCCAGGGTTCAAGATAGTCTTCATTGCTCAGCAGTTTTATCTCTATCTCACCCTGCTCAACCACTAAAATGGTTAAGGGATAATTGGTCTCCTCATCACTTTCTAGGCTTACAAGTGTTAACTCAGTATCCTGGTTTGATGTTTGAGCTTCTCCTATGGGGTAGTTTTCAAAAACAAGAATTGAATCAAACAGGTTTTGCTGTCGAATGGGTGAGGCTTTTTGAATATCTTGCAGCGCTAAATAACCATGTGCTTCGGCCTCTAGGTGACTTTCACGTATCCTTTTTAACCAAGTTGAGATTGCATCATTATTATCAAGGCTAATACAGACAGGTAAGGTATTGATAAAGAGACCTATCATATTCTCTACATCATAAACCTCTGGTGTTCTTCCTGAAACTGTCGTGCCAAACACCACCTGTTTCGTGTCTGTGTAGTTTGCGAGTAACACGCCCCATGCGCCCTGAAATATGCTATTTAGTGTCGATTGACTCTGATGCGCTAATGCCTTTAACGCTTTGGTGTCGGCCGCGTTAAGTCGAATGTTTTCTTCAATTTTGTTGGGGATTGTTTGATTTGTTTTAGCGCCTTTGTCGCTCGTATTATGTGAGGTTTGAGACGCATAAAATGGCATTTTTGTAGGGGTTTCAAGGTGTGACAGTGTGTTATGCCAATAGCGTGTCGCAATGCTTTTATCTTGATGTTCAAGCCATTGAATATAATTAACATAGGATGGCGCGTCATTAAGTAATAATGGTTTTGAGTGAACAAGCGCAGTATAGATATCCTTTAATTCAGCAAGAATCAAAGGTAAGCACCAGCCATCAATGAGGGCATGGTGATTTGTCCAAATCAGGTTAAATTGATTTTCAGATTTTTTTATCAAGCTAAAGCGCATAAGGCATGGCTTACTAAGATCAAACCCAGCGGCTTTATCTTGTCTTTTGATCGTTTCAATACACTCAAGCTCTGAATCAGAGACAATACACTTATCATCAGCATCTTGGTTTAAGATCGTTTTATCTTGGCCTGTGTAATCAATGTAACGCCAATCTAACTCAGCTTTATTTGACACAAGCTGGTATTGATCCCCTTCATCACTTGTCATAAAGGCGGTACGAAAGATATCGTGACGTTGAACTAAAGTGCGCCAAGCATTTTTAAGACTGACTAAATCAAGTGCGTAATAGGTCAAACAAAGTTGGGTAAGGTAGGCATCGGCTTGTAATTGGCTATGATAAAGCAGGCCTTCTTGCATGCCTGTAGCAGGGTAAATATTGTCAATCGTGAAACCAGACACAAGCAATTGGGCTTGCCAGCGATCAATGTCATCTTGCTTAATCTTGGCAAGTGAGAAATCTGAAGGGGTATGTTTTACCTTGTCTTGCTCAACACAGTGGCTAATTACTGTGTTTAAAGCGCTTTCAATAGACGCTTTTACGCCCTTTATCTGAGCATCTGAAAAAAGCGCTGTAAGGTAACTAAGATCAATGCACAATTGATCTTGGCTAATCCTTGCATTCATAGCGATTGGATGAGGCTTCATATGTTGAAATGCCCCATCTTGGGTGTCTATATGGATCAGGTTAAAGTCTTGAGACTCTTCTCTTGATTGGGCTTGATCAGTTTGTCCAAAGTAATTAAACAAAATGTCAGCCTTATGCTCATAGTCGCAAGGGCTATCTTGTAACCAGCTTAAAACCCCAAAACCAAGGCCATTGTTAGGTACATGACGAAAGGTTTCTTTAATATGGCAGAGTATGGATTCAATACTCTTGCTCTCAAGGTTGACGACAAAAGGAAAAGTTGAAGTAAACCAACCTAATGTTTGACTAATATCCAGTGATACTGGTTTATCAAGCTTATTATTGAATGAGGTTAATCCATCACGACCATGGGTTTCAATACAAAAACTGAGGTGATGGGATTGGGTTAGCTTGCTTATACCAAGATAAACACTGGTTAAAAGCAGTTCTAATGTTTCGGTTTGATAGGCCTTATTGGCCGTTTTCAGCAGCGCTTGAGTTAGGGTCTTAGAAAGCGTTATTTGAGTGTTATTTCTGTGCCCATTGTTTATCTGACAAGATACGTCATGGTCAAAATGAGACGGATTCAGATTTGACGTAGTCACTACCTTTTGCCAATACTCAGCCTCATTCTCAATAAAATAGGTAAGGCAAGGTTTGGCATTAATCCATTGACTCCATGTTTGATAAGACTGGGTTTTAGGGCCTAAGACGGGAGCATTAGTTTGATCAATTGACGCTTTGGTTTTCTTATAGCTAAGAAAGGCATGTTTTAAGTCCTCGATTAAAATCTGCCAAGACACAGCATCAATAATCAAGTGATGGATATTGATAAACAATACCGCATCATTTTGGCTATAAAACCTAACAGCCTTCATTAACGGCGTTTGCTGAAGATGAAATTGATCATGGTAACTGTCTGCAGCCGATTTTAGCGTGCTCGGGTCTAACGATGGCAGGGAGACATTGTCACATAGGCTATCTATGGCCATGCTTTCTTGATAGGTAAGCACTTTTTCATTGAATGAGAATTTAAGCCTTAGGGCATCGTGTCGTGTTATTAACGCCTTAATAACATGCTTAAGACATGTAAAGTCAAGGTCTTTAGGCAAGGTGAGAAAGACACATTGGTTAAAACGGTTTAGTTTATCCGCTGATGAATAATGAAAAAATTCATGCTGAATGGGCAGTAAGGCCTGCTTGCCATCAGTCGCATCTTGGGAGATTTCATCCCGTTTTTGTTCTTTAATATGAGGCATTAAGGCCGCAATGCTAGGGTATTCAAATAAGTCTTTAACGCTAAAAAAGAGCCCCTGGCGAGATGCTTTTGCAACCAATTGCATGGCAATAATAGAATCGCCCCCTAACGCAAAAAAATTATCATTCAGATTTAAATTCTCTTGCTTCAATAAGCTCTTGTAAAGGTCTAGCATGGCCTTTTCAAGAGGCGTTTTCGGGAGTCTATCTTGTACTTGAGCCCCAGCAGCGATGGGATAAGCAATAGGTAATTCAGCCCTAGCAAGCTTACCATTAGCCGTCAGTGGCCAAGCGTCTAATGCCGCCCAAGCCTGTGGCACCATATAATCCGGTAGTTTACTCGATAACTGATGAGATAACTCTGTCAATAGGGCTTGATAATCAGCCGTGTGAATTAGGTAAGCCGTCAGTTGTTTTTGCTTGTTAAGGGCTTGGGTTACTAGGACTTTAGCACTTATTACATGAGGATGAGTTTCGAGCGTTTTTTCAATTTCACCTAATTCAATTCTAAAGCCTCTTAGTTTGACCTGATCGTCAATTCGACCTTCAAAACTTAGCTGCCCTGCCCGATTCTCTTTTACTAAATCCCCGGTTTTATAGAGTCTAAATGGGTGTTTTTCACTAGGTTCTATAAACACATTATTTGTTAATTCAGCTTGATTTAAATAGCCACGAGCAAGCCCAACTCCGGCTAAATAAAGTTGGCCTATCACGCCAGATGGCACTGGGTTAAGATATTCATCGAGCACTAGGGTCATAACACCTGGTATAGCCTGCCCAATAAGGTTGGCATCATCACCTTTTTGATAAATATGGTAACTAGAGCAAACACTGTTTTCTGTTGGGCCATATTCATTTATTAAGCAGGTTTTTTCTAAGTAGTTATCTACTAAGTCTTGAGCTACCGCTTCACCCGAAATAACGATTCGCGGAATGATGTTTGCCTTAGGATCAGGGGTTAAATTGGCCAATAAAATAGGCGGGATATAAGCCACAGCAAAACGCTCAGGTTGCGTTAAATATTGATTAATCTTATCCAGATCAAATCTATCTTCTTCAGCAATGATATCTACCCGTCTTGCGTTTAATAACGCGCCCCAAATACTGGCAACTGAGGTATCAAAAGCAAAATTACTCAAATACAGAAAGCCTGCATCCTTATCTATATCCTGATGATTTAACTCAAGATACTCTGACTGGGCTTTTACATAATTAACCACGCCCTTATGTTCTATCAATACGCCTTTAGGATTGCCTGTAGAGCCTGACGTGTAAATGAGGTAAGCAAGATCATGTGAATGGGATGGTTCAGCTAAGATTACAGGCTTGGATGATTGCTTTTCAAATTCAGCACTGTGAACATCATTTAGCCTAATTTCTTGGTAGTTTAAGGTGTTAAACTGCCAACTTTGATCCGTCATTAAAAATGAAGCCTGACTACCCTCAAGCATATACTTGACGCGCTTTGCTGGCGTCTTGATATCTATGGGAAGATAAGCCGCACCTGCTTTAAGTACAGCTAACATGGCAAGCAGCATATTGTTTGAACGGTTTAGAGCGATGGCAATAATGCTGCCTTTTTTGGCCCCTTTAGAAATTAAGTAATGAGCAAATTGATTCGATTGATGATCAAGGGCTTGATAACTTAAGTTTTGCCCTTTAAAACATAAGGCAATTGCATTGGGGTGGCGCTCAACTTGTTTGCTAAACAGATTCACTAATGTCGAGGACGATTCTAGGTGAGCTTGCTCAATTGAATTTGTCTTGTGAGTAATGCCTTCTTCTGAACACTTTACCTCTGAACGCTCTACCTCTGAACGCTCTACCTCTGGAACCATGGGTAAACTAAACGCGTTCTGGCTTGGGTTATCCAAGCAAGCTGTTAGCAACTGATTAAAGTTGTTAGCAACCTCTTTTATGGTCTCATCTTTAAATAAATCTAATGAATAGTTCCAGTTGAACCTTAATGCGTTTTTATCAAGTTTAGCCCCAAGTGTGATATCAAACCTGGCTTCCGTATGATTCGGTCGCAATTGAATCATGTCTGAATTGCCTAATGATAAGGTGCTTGTTTTTGCTTGCTCCAAGACCAACATCATCTGAAAAATCGGATGTCGTTTCAAACTTCTCTTAGGGTTGAGTGTTTGAATCACTTGCTCAAAAGGCAGGGATTCATGATCGAAGTCTGACATGAGGTTTTGATGCGACTGAAGAATTAATTCATTAAAACTCACCTTGTCGGCTAATTCAGACCTAAGCGCCAGGTTATTAACAAAAAAACCAATTAGCTTTTCAACGTCTGGTTGTGACCGGTTAGCGGAAGGTGTGCCAATGACAATGTCTTTATCTCCGGAATACCGACTTAAAAGCAAAACGAAGGCGGAATAAATAACACTAAAAGGCGTCACTTCTAATGTTTTGGCTAAATTGAACAGCTTGTTTAGATATTCTGTGTCTATCTCGGTTGAAAGGTCTTTGCCTCGATAACTCGAATTATCAGGGCGAGTGTAATCCAGTGGTAGATAATCTTGTGCGCTATGTTTGGATTTGATGCCTGTTAATCTGTTGCGCCAATAGGCGACTAGGTTTTGCTGGCTTTCTTTTTCTAAGTTTTTTTGCTCTAAGTCAGAGTGGAAATATTGCTTTTGCCACAGGGCATAATCAATATATTGAATAGGTAACACTTGGTTTAGGTGATCATGCTGTAGCCAAGCTTCATTCTTTTGTTGATCGAAATGCTGATAAAATTGATTGATCTCTTTAATAAGAATATCGCAAGACACACCATCGATCGCAATGTGATGTATGCCAATAAATAGCTGAAATTCATCATGAGTCAGTTTCGCCAATCCGGCTCTAAATACTTCACCCTTGTCTAAATTAAAGGGGGCTTCCAAGAGTGTTTTTTCAAAATGAGCTAACTCTTTTATCTTTTCTAACTTGGTTAACTTTTTTTTCTGTTCTTTCTGTTCTCTCCTAGCTAGCCGGGCGTTGTCTTGATAGGACTTTGATAGAGTATCCCTTTTCTCAGATGAGCGACAATTTAAGTAACTTAATACCTTAGGTAATTCAGTGTTGGCTAAAACCCTTTGTTTAGCTTGCTCATCACACACTACATAAGCCGTCCGCAATATGTGATGTTTATCTCTGATAGCGTCCAAACTTTGCTCTAATGCATCAATATTCAACTCACCTTTTAAGGCAAACTTTAGCGGCACAGAATAATGTAACCCCTTAGTTTGAAGAGTGTCTAAGCTCCAGAGCCTTAATTGAGAATAGGATAGCTCCCCTTGGGTTAAACCGGTTTGCTTTATGTTGGCTTTATTTTCTATGGATGAATTGGGCGTTTTATCGAGTGCTAAGGTGTCCTCTAGCTGCTTTTCGTCATCCATCAATCGTGCAATGTTATAAATATTACCAGCTTGTAAAAGACGTTTTAAAGAAAACTCCTGACCCAGTTTATGACTAATTTGACTTGTCAGTTTAATTGCCAGTAATGAATGACCACCTAGGCTAAAAAAGTTGCTATGAATATCAATATTTTTTTGTGCTAACAAGGTTTCCCAGAGCGAGGCTAACCATCTCTGCGTGGGTGTGTTGGCTAACCTCTTGTCAGTTAGCATTGCATGGGTTTTGGTCTGTTCCGCTGGTGTTGGAAGCGCATTTCGATCGATTTTTAGATTATTGGTTAACGGAAAAGCATCTAGTTCAATAAAGTATTGAGGCATAACACTGTGTGCCACCGACAAACTTAGATTGTCACGAACTTGATCAAGGTTTAGCTTAAAACCATCTTTTAATATTAAATAAGCCACTAGACACTTAGTTTGAGCCACGTCTTTACTTGTCACTAAGGCTTTATCAATCCCCTCAATTTGGCAAAGATGGAACTCAATATCACTTGCTTCAATGCGAATGCCATTTAGCTTTAATTGAAAGTCTTTTCTGCCAACAAGTTCAACACTGCCATCTTCAAGACGTTTGGCCAAGTCGCCTGTTTGATACATGCGCTCGTAAGGCTGGTCAGAGAATGGATCTGGGGTGAAAAACGCATCCGTTAACCTTGGGTTACCTAGATAGCCTCTGGCGATATTAGCGCCTGCGATATAGAGCTCACCAATGCCGCCAATCGGTAGATGATTTAAACTTTCATCCAGTATGTAGTAGCGATTATTTGAGAAAGGCTTGCCAATGTGAATTTTGGACTGGCTAGCTAAAACCTCACCGCCTGAACAATATACCGTGGCTTCTGAAGGCGCATAAAGGTTGAATAAGGTGACCTGATGAGACGTTTTTAATAAGGCATTTCTAAGTGGCAGGCTTAAATGGTCACCTCCTGTGATTATTTTCGTTCCCTCGTTTGGCCTAAAGTCATTATCCACAAGCCATTGCCAAACGGATGGCGTGGCCTGAATAATGCTTATCTTGTCCTTTATGACGCGCTTTTGAATGGCATTGGCAGAACGAGACGCTTCATGGTTTAAAATGCTTATGCTAGCCCCTTGAGACAGAGACATAAGTGTTTCTGCGATATGAATATCAAAAAAACTGGCTGTCATGGCAGCAACAACATCATGCTCATGATAATTGACTCTTTCTTGCATGCTATCGAGCAGATTATTGAGATTTTTATGCTCAAGCATGACCCCTTTAGGCTGCCCGGTTGAGCCCGATGTAAAAATCACATAGGCAAGCTGCGAATCATCAAGCTCAGTTAAAATTGGATTTGATACAGAAAAAGGCGCGAGTATTTTGTGTGCTCGATTAAGATCCAGACAGGTCACATCAGACAGGCTTTGTTTTTCATTAAGCGCATCAATGAGGGATTGAGGGCCTAATAATAACTTGATATCTGCAGCATCAAGTATTTGCATCAATCTTTGCTTAGGTTGCTGCGTATCCAATGGTACATATGCCGCCCCAGATTTAAGGATGCCGAGTATGCTGATAATCCCATTAATTGACCATGAATACCCCATAGCGACACAGGTATTAGGCGTGACTTTTTGAGTTAATAAATAGTGGGCAACTTGGTTGGCTTTCTCATTGAGTTCTTGATAAGTAAGTGACATGACGCCCGCGTTTTGACAGTGCCAAGTGCAGGCAATTTTATCGCCTTGGTTTGAGACACGTGCCTCAAAGCGATCGATAAAACGCCCTTGCTGAGGGAATAACTTATCGGTTTTATTCCACAAATCAATTTGTGCTTTCCCTTTTTGGGATACTAGAGGCAATTGCTTAATGGGTTTGTCAGGTGATGCGATAATGGCATCTAATAGGGTTAAAAAACTGTCTTTAAAGCCATTAATGCTGTCTTGATGGAATAGTTTATGGGCGTATACCCAGTGTAAATCAAGCGTTTGCCCCTGGTCAGTGACATGTAATTCAAGCTCAAAGTTAATCTTATTACGATTGACCAAGCGTTTTTGAATATTACAGCCCTCTAACTCAAGACTCGTTTTATCGGCTTGGTTTAAAACGAATAATATCTGCAATATTGGTGCATTAAGTTGGCTTCTTGTATGTCCTGCCTGTTCTACAATTTTTTCAAAAGGCATGTTTTGATGTCGAAAACTGTCTGCCAGATTCTGCTTTGATTCTTCTAATACTTGGTGAAAGTTTTTATCAAGTACGACATCACTTCTAATTAATAAGGTGTTAGCAAAAAATCCAATGAGGTTTTCAAGGCCATCTTGATCTCGACCACTCACTGGTGTGCCAATTAACACATCAGGGTCATTTGTCCATCGACTGATCAAAATAGAATAAACACTGCAAAGCAAGGTGAATAAGCTGACCCCTTGGGACTGAGCAAAGGCTTTGATTTTGGCCGTTTGCTTAAGGGATAATTTATCTTCTATCAAGCTTCCTTCTGATAAAGCATTGGCAGTACGTATAAAATCTGTCGGTAAAGTATTTAGGTCTCTTACCCTCGTCATTTTTGCTCGCCAAAAGTCCATCGTTTCCTGTGATACATAGGACTTATGCGAGGCTTGCCAATGGGCATAATCCCCATATTGAAAGTCTAATTGGGCAAGTTTTATGGGCTCATTTGCCAATTTTGCTTGGTAGATGTGATTAAGTTCGTTAAAGAAACACGTATAAGAATAACCATCAAATATTAAATGGTGAAAAACGAATAATATGCAGCTTTCATCTTCAAGACAGGTGTCATTGGGTTGCTTTGAGGCATCTAGATAATGCACACGCATTAATGGCGAGTGTGATAAATCAAAGCCTTGATTGGCTTTCTCACAGAGCCAAGCGTCTTTATCGTGAACTCTTTTGACCTCATGTTCGAGTCTAAATGGCGACTCATCAAGGTTAACCACCTTTTGATACGCCCCCTCCTCATTCATTAAGAAGCAGGTCGTGAGAATATTGTGTCGATTTAATAGATGAATAATGGCAGCTTCAAGTAAATCAGGATCCAGCTTTCTCTTCACATCAAAAGCCGCTGTCATATGGTACAAGGTGTCACCTTGTGTCATTTTTTCGAGATAAAACACCCGATTTTGAGTAAAGGTTAACGGGGCGATGCTTTGGGGAACAGGGGTTATTTGTTCTGCTTTCCTCCCTTGGTACTGGCTTAAAAATGCCATTATTTCTGTTTTATCTTGCTTTAACTCTTGGGCCAATTCAGCAGGTAACTTGCCCTTGCTTGATCGATACTTAAGGGCGCCATTTTCTAGGTATAGAAAGACACCTAATGCTTTCGCTTTTTGAATAAGAGACTGTGGCATTAGATTTCACCTTCTTCCATGGCATGGGAATTAACATCCTTATCATTAGGTGCCATGGTCATAATGAAATTATCAATAAGCTGTGCTTGAGATTTGATGCTGGGGTGTTGGAAGAAATCACTAATATTAAGTTGGACATGCAGTTGCTGACGAATTTGGGAAATAATATTCATTGCCAACAAAGAATGCCCTCCCATTGCAAAAAAGTTGTCTTTAATACTCATTTGTTTTTTAGATAAGGTGTTCTGCCAGATCTCAGCCAATTGCTTCTCTGTTTGAGTGGCGGCGACTTCGTATTGTGTTGTTAGGCTTACCGGCGAAGGTAATTGAGACTTATCAATTTTCCCTTGGGCTGTCATGGGCAGGCTATCAAGCAGTAGGATAGCGTTTGGTCTCATATAATCAGGAAGGGATTTCTTCAATAATTGACGAAGTTGACGTGTTACTTTTGGTTCATTACTTTCTCCTGATGCTTGCCTCGCTCTTTCATCTTCTGATAACACCACATAGGCATAAATTGCATCCTCTTTTACCAGTGAATATGCTTGGCTAACACTGTCATCTAGCTCGATCTGATTGTTAATCTCGCCCAGAGCAACACGATAACCTCGAATTTTGATTTCATCATTGAGTCTGGCGATATATTCAAGTTGGCCATCATGTCGCCACTTAACAAGGTCACCGGTTCGATAGTATTTGTGGTCAGTCTGTGTTGCAGATGAGAGGGATGGCGCCTCTATAAAGTGCTTAGAATTTAGCGTTTCATTGTTAATGTAACCCAAGGCTAAACCAGCGCCGCCAATATAAAGTTCACCAGGTACGCCAATGGGTGCCAATTTACCTTCTAATACAACTCTTGCAACCGTGTTCGCGATAGGACGACCAATCGGTGTTGAGCTTAAATGGTGTGGATCAGCTTTGAAATAACAGGCATCAACACAGGTTTCCGTTGGGCCATACATGTTATAAAAATCAGCGGAAAAGCCTTTAGGAAAAGACAGATCACCTAAAACATCCCCTCCAGTTAGCAAGGTGTTTAATGTGTCTGGCCATTCAATATTATGCGCACACGCATGGGTTAAAAGACCGGTTGGTAAACACGCATGGGTGATGCCTTGTTGCTGTAAATAAGGCATCAGATAATTAATATCATCTCGCTCATTATCTTTTATGATCAAGACAGTGCCAGCGGCCAGTAAGATAGGCCATACTTCGGCCATATAAGCATCAAAACCGACATAGGCTAAACAGGTCCCGACACTTGAAGAGTTAAGTTTAAACTCATCAATGTGCCATAAACTCATATTCAGTAGGGCCTTATGTGAAATTTCGATGCCTTTGGGCTGCCCTGTAGAGCCTGAGGTGTAGATTATATATGCACTGCTGGCATCTTCTGGTGCAACAAATCGAGTTTGTGTCCGTTCAACATCCAGTTTATTGAGCCAATATGGGCTTAGTTCAATAAAAGGTAATTGATAGTCATCTTGGTAAAGTGAGCCATCACTTATTAAGCATGATGTTTGGCTATCTTTTAAAATATATTGAATGCGCTGTTCTGGCAGATCTGCCCCTATCAACACAGCACAAGCGCCAAGCTTAAATACCGCTAGCATAGAGATGATGTTGATGGCATTTCTTTGACAGGCAATGGCAACTTTATCGCCTTTCTTGACGCCTTCTTCTTGTAGGTTAAAAGCTAATATGTCCGCTTTTTTCACCAGCTTTTCATAGGTTATCTCTTCTTCGCTGCTGGTTATGGCAACCATATTGGGGGAGTAAAAGGCATTATCATCAAGGGCTTTTACCAGATTTGACTTAGTAAACTGGGCTTTTGTTTGGGCTGAAATTTCCCCGCCTTGACCCCACTCTTCAAGCAAACATTGCGTATCTTCACTGGATAATGGCGCAATATCGCTAATGGGGGCATCTTGTATGTGGGAAAAATGCTCAAGGGTATTTAAGAATATCTTTTTAAAACTGGTAAGGAAGCGCTGAATTTCATCTTTTGAATAAATATCTTCTCTGTATTCCCACAGAAAATGCACCTCCTCACTTTCGTTAAAGGTTTTTCCTCTTGGTACTACAAGACAATCAATATCAAATTTTGATGTATCTGAGATTACGGTTTCGTCTTTATACCAAGTTAATCCTTCTATTTCATCCGTATGGATTGGTGTGTCATGAAAGCCTAATAAGACATTAAAAAACGGATTCGACCCTGTGTTTCTATCAGGGTTTAGCGCCTCGACGACAAGGGGAAATGGCAGTTCTTCATTAGCTTGGGCATCATCGACCAAAGATTGTGTTTTTAGTAAGAAGGTTTTTAGACTGGTTTCTGACTCAATTTGCTGTCTTAGAACCACTGTATTAACAAACATTCCGAGAGTCGAATGGGAATCAGCCCAATTGCGATTAGCGAATGCAGAGCCAAAAGTTAAGTCCGTTTCACCTGAATACGCCCATAGACACAGATATAAGATGGATGAGGTATAGCTAAAGGGCGTAATACCATTGTCACTACATAGACTTTCCATGGCTTGCCATTGGGCTTGACTAAACACCATTTTTTCATGAGAGCCAGCAAACCCTAGGGTGTGAGACTTATTCCCGAATAAGGCAACACCTTGTGGGGCATTTTCAAGTTGCTTAGTCCAATAGCTTTTTTGTGATGAGGCAAAATCAGAGGCTAACCAGGCTTTTTGAGAAAGAACAAAGTGAGAATATTGCGACGGAGTATCTGTACTTATTAGGTAGTTCTTGTTGATAAAAGCATGATACTGATTAATGAGAATTTGGGTAAATTCATTGGCACTCCAACCATCATGAATGATGTGATGTTCTTGATGCAGTAACACGTGATGCTCATCATCAAAAGACACGAGAATAAACTCTGCCAAGGGAAGCTGGCTTAAATCTGCAATACTGGCTAATTCTGTTTTAAAGGTATGTTCTAGAAAGGCTTCTTTATCAGTGTCATTTACATCATGGGCATGAATCTCTCTCAACTGGGTTTGATAATGAGGTGCCACCTTTTGTATGACGCCCTGCTCCCCCTCATGAAAGCTTGTCCGATAAATATCATGATCTTTTACAATTTGATTAATGGCATTTAATAGCGCGTCTTTTGAAAATTGACCTTTAAAGTGTGTCGCGGCTTCAGCAAGGTAGGCTTTGCTCTCAGGCTGGCTTTTATGCATATACCAAGCAACCATTTGCTGATTAGACAAAGGAAATTCTGTTTGATGTGCTGCCACGGCTTGATTACCTAAGCCCGTTAGATTTTCAAAGGTACTGTGCACCAGCACGCCTTCAATTGTTGGATTAAGGCGAAAATCTTTCATGGTCAAATGGCGATTCATGGATTTGCGCAAAAGGCTCATAAAGCGTATTGCGGTAATTGAGTCTCCTCCTAAGGCAAAAAAATCGTCACTGACGCCAAGGCCATTCATATCAAAAATGCCTTGCCAAATACTAACCAGCTTTTTTTCATCTTCTGTTATGGGGGCTTGGTAGCGATTGAGTCGTTTTGGGCTAACGGGTTTTGGCAGGTTTTCTAGGTCAATTTTACCTGTCAAAGTCAGTGGCCAAGCAGATATGATGACAAAATCACTGGGTATCATATATTCAGGTAACGTCTTACCCAGATGTATTTTGACTTGCTCGCAGTCAAAATGTTTACTCGAGGTGTCCTTCTCAGGGGTTAATAAGTACGCCACTAAAGAGGTGCTTTCTTTATAGGGGTTGAGCCTAACAAGAGCTTGCTCAATACCGGGTATTTGACAAAGTTGAACTTCAATTTCATCTGGTTCGATGCGAAAACCACGCACTTTTAGCTGTCTATCATTACGCCCTAAATACTCATAACTCCCGTCAGTTAATTGTTTAACCAGATCGCCTGTTTTATATAGCAAATCATGTCCAGTCTCACGATCAGCACTAGGGTTAGTGATAAAATTGGCTTGGGTTAATTCGGGTAAATTAAGGTATCCCCTAGCAAGTGCAATGCCGCTAATATAAAGCTCACCCACGTAACCTTGATTAACTTCCCTTAGTTCAGTGTCCATAACAAAAAAGTTAACATTGTCTATTGGTTTACCAATGTTATTAGGAGATCGGTTTTGATTGTGGGTAAGGTCCAAGGATGCCGTGATGCTTGTTTCGGTTGGGCCATATGAATTGATTAACTTATCACCCCATATTTGTTGCAACAAAGGAGGACATTTATCGCCACCTGTCACGACTCGCTTTATCTCATTGTGAGCATCCACCTTGCCCAAGGCGGCAAGATAGCTAGGTGTGCCATGTATATGGGTTACCTTATGATTAATAAGCAGGGTTTTGATTAGATTTGGGTCTTTAATATCATCCTCTGATGGAATCAACAAAGTGGCGCCATTTAATATGGGTAAAAATAAATTCTCTACTGATGCATCAAATATATGATTAGAAAGCCAGATAACAATATCACTTTGGTTAAAGTCATAAGCTTTAGTTTGGCTATTAATTAGGTTTAATAATCCCCTTTGCTCAATCATTACGCCCTTGGGTTTACCTGTTGTCCCAGAGGTATAAATAACATAAGCAAGATTAGACAAATTTCCTTTATGACTTAATATTATTTCAGCATTATCATAAAGCGGCGTAATAAGGTGTAATTGATTTCTTTTAATCAAACTAG
>NZ_CH672432.1:38257-136825 GCF_000153025.1 Marinomonas sp. MED121 | reverse complement strand
AAGTTATTGTTAGTAATTAATCCCTTTGATATTTTATTCTTGTGCATTAAGGAAAGTGTGAGTGAAAAATTTAAAAGAGCATTTTTGGTTCACTTTTTTTGATGAAAACCCTGATTCTGATGATGTTGCTGATGATATAAGAAACATTGGCGCAATCAATAGATTTACCCGGCCGGATTGGAGTTTAGTTTTAACGCCTTATGAGTTCATGGATAAGGATGTTAATGATTACAATAAAAGCTTTAATCAATTGTTAGAAATAATTAAAAACCTCCCTGAATTGTTATTCAAAGGTGATTTTAAGCAGTTTTCTCACAAGGTTGGTTTTTACGACGAAACACTTCAATCGTTTTTTGCCGATTACGCACGCCTTAATTTAGACACAATCACCCCTTGTCGTTGGGATTTAATAAATACTCAAGATGGATTGAAAATTTTAGAATTAAACACAGGCGGTGCGTTAGGTGGTTTTGCTTATGAAGAAGTACAAAAAATTTATGACGAAACCCTAGATAAGGAAAATACTAAAGAACCCAGTCTTAATGTAATCGAAACTTGGGATAATCCTTTTACTGAAATCAGCCTCTTTATCCAAAACAAGCTAGCCAAGCTTAATAATCCTCTTTTGTTAGTGGTAGATGATGAGTCAATTTATAAAGACAGCCCTTTAATTGCCAACAGTGTCGCCCTAACCCTATCCAAGACGCTAAAACGGGATGTTAATGCCATTACGCACACGCAATTAAAAACAGTGTTAGATGAGCACACCGGAGACATTCTTTGCTTTGAAGTGTTTGGTGCGATAGACCTTGTTCGCGCTAAGGAATCCTATCAAACCTATCTTAATGGGGTAGAAACAAAGCGTATTTATCCCATCATTGATCTATTGAGCGAGCTTTTTATGAGTAAAGCTATCCTAGCCTTACTCAAGCAAGAAGCCACACTTACTCAGCTTGAGCCATATCAAGTTAAGGTCATCAATGAACTCATCCCTGACAGTGTGTTTTTAAAAGAGAATAAAGAAGCTCAACAATATCAGCAAAAGCTTAACGCAAACGATTGGGTTTTAAAGCCTGCAATTGGATACGGCGGTCAAGGTGTAGTCTGCCAATGGGAAATGAGTAATACACACTGGCAAGAGCAGGTTAAAACCTGCTTAGAAACAAAAGACACGCTTTTTATTCTTCAAAAAAGAGTTATCTCAACAAAGGTAAATCTCATTGCTATGACAGCACAAGGGCACTTTATTGAATCTGATAAACCCTGTGTACTGGGTGTTTTTAATGTTAATGGTGTGTTTGGCGGCGGCACTGTCAGGCAATCATTATCTGGCGAGGGTGTCATTAACGCGAGCAAAAATGCGGCTGTTGGCGTTATAAGACGACGTCTAAATTAATCAGCTAGCTTGATAAGACTTGCATCATCAGTGTGATTTAAGGCCTGACTTAAAAAGATCAAACCGGCAAAGCCTGCGATAGCAGCGCCCACTAACCATGTGTTGGTTAAGCCTAAATAAGATGCCCCTAAGGCACATAGCAAAGTGCCAAAAACACCCCCTAATCGAGAAATAAACGACATAATCGAGTCTACTGTCGATCTCACCTTGTCTTGGGTCGCATTGGCAATCAGGTGATTTCTGGCTGATACACCTAATTCCAAAGAGAAATCAAATGCGATAAAAAACAAAATAAAGTAGGTAATTGAATCAGACATAGTCAAGGCGATGACGGACACTAACTGACAAACAAGGCCAATAAAAAGTACTTTCCCCATTTGCTGTTTGAGCAGGCGACATAAGTGATTAGTCACTTTTGCTGCTATGCTGCCAAGGAACAAGGTGATAGCAAATACAAGACCAAAAAACCAAGGCAATGGGTCGGCTTGCGTTAAATGAGTAAATTCAACTTGCCAGAATTTTTCGATGGCACTGGCAAGAGGAATCGCCAATAACCCTGTCATTAGAATGCGCCAAAGAATGGGATGACAAATGGCTAGGACACCTGTTTTGATTTGTTTTGGTAACTCGGTGAAGCTCTGCTTAAAAACCGCATCAAAGCGTTTCTCTTCCTGTACCCAAACAATTGAAATGGCAATCACCAATGCATAACACAGGGCTCCCCCTAAAAGAATAATGCGATACACATCTATCTCTTCAAATTCAAATGTTATGCCTAAAAATACAACAAGGGAGCATAATAAAGCACCTGTTGCCCCCATAAGATTGGTACGAAAAGCAATGATGGCAAAGCCTTGTTGAAGGTCGATTTGATCTTTTTTGGCATTGAAGGTTTCAACAAACCAAGCGGTAATCGTCCCTGAACTCATTGAAATACCCGCTCCCCAAAATATCATGCTGACAATGGCACCGATAACACTGGGCAGGAGACACAAAATAAGTAATGAAGCGGCATTTAAAGCAAGTGAAATGATAAAGAGTTTTTTTCGACCAATTTGATCCGCTAATCCACCGGTTGGCATTTCAAGGATAATAACGGTCACTCCCATCACCGCCATAATGATGCCTATTTCTTTAATGCTGACCCCCATTGCAATAAATAAGGGGGTTAGAATAGGAAGCACTAAGAACTGACCGAGAAAGAACAAGCCTAATAGAAGTCCATAATAATGGCTAAACTGAATTCGATTC
Source organism: Marinomonas sp. MED121 (assembly GCF_000153025.1). Classification (GTDB taxonomy): domain Bacteria; phylum Pseudomonadota; class Gammaproteobacteria; order Pseudomonadales; family Marinomonadaceae; genus Marinomonas. Next base: position 134,178 of record NZ_CH672432.1, on the reverse strand, counting down.
ATCCATAAACCTTATGTTTTATTTCTTTTTGATTACAAAAAAATAATTTTTTCAAAAACCATTAATGATATAAAGATTATTAACTTATAACAAAAATGTGATTCATTGGATATCAAATTACTGGCTGAGCCAAAGGTAAAACAATCATGGAAGAACAAATACTTAGCAATATTCCAGGTATGGATGCCGCTGAAAAAGTGATGTGTGTGGATGCTGAAGTGCTCACTAAATCCTCTTTTTATAGTAATTTTGTCTCCATCAACAAACCTTGCTTAATCAAGAATGCGGTATCTCATTGGCCAGCAATAAAGAAATGGCAAAATGAAGCCTACTTAAAAGAGCAATGCGGTGATAATCTGTCAAATTTTTATCCTCACATGAATTATGACGATGAAAAGAACATGGTTAAAGACGAAACGAAACAGCCTTTTAGCCATATCCTTGATTTGCTCCTTGATAAATCGCCTGACATTATTAGTGCTCCCTCTTTGCTACTTGAGCGCCCTCCCTATGATGTCTTAAGGGATGATATGCAAGGATTTCACTTCATGCCAAACCCACCTAAGCCAATCGCTTATCCTTCTAGTCGTGCATTTTTTTATAAGAAAGCCGGTACAGGATGGCATTATCATTTTGTTGACGAAACACTCATGTGCCAAGTCAAAGGCAGTAAAAAGGTGGGTCTTTTACCGCCGGATAAAATCACTGACCAGCTAGTGCACGATATCTTTACAACGGATGCTTATTTAGCCAATAAGAATGTTTTTACCGCTTCTGCCAAAGATAAACTAAAGCCCATCATTGCAGAAGTTACCCCAGGAGATGCGCTTTACATCCCTCCTTTCTGGTGGCATGGAATAGAAACAATGGACAGTGAATTTGGTATTACAGTAGCCCAGTGTTGGCGCTCCCCTTTGCATGTCATGGGAGACTTGTCTTACCCTACTGTTAGGAAAATATGGAAAAAGTCTTTAACTAAACCAAATAAAAACACACCTTATGTTTTTGCCTTTGGCACCTTAAGTTTTATTGCACAGTTTGTGAGGTTGTTTCAATTTCCCTTCAAGCGAAAAGGCTCTCAATTCTAGCAAGACAAGGAATCGAAATGGGGTTGGAAGTAAGCGGCAAACAAAGAATTGAAATTAAAGCATTGTGTCAGCTGACAAGCACACACATTGAAGATAACAGGCTTAAACGCCACCCTAAATTAAGGGCGGCGCTAGATAAGCTTATTTAAATGAGATAGAAGCAAGGATACGACGATCCCCTTCAAAAGGTTGTCTAGCATGCAAAACCGTATGATTATTGACCCAAAGAACATCACCATTTTGCCATTTAAAGTTTACGCACTTATCATCCATTTGCGCGACTAAAGCTTGAATTGTTGCATCATCCATCAACTCACCTAGGCCTGTTTCAACTGCCGTTTTGCCGCTATTACGACTATCATTCCAGCCCGTATAAACCGCAACAACTGAATTGAAAAAGACTTTTTGCTCGGTTTCTTCATCAAAACGAATCGCAGAAAGTGTTTTGGTTTGAGTCCTTACATCCCCATTTTCTAGCCATTCCCAACTCATACCCGCTTCCTGCATTTTTGCTTCCGCCTCTTCTTTAGTACTGACTTGAAAAGTATCTTTCCAAGAGCGGCCAATGGCAGACGTGTTATCTGTTACTGCTGGCATTACCCTAACGTATCGAACACCATCTTGTTCAATTTTCTTAGCAAAGTTTGGGTTTAGATCAAACAAGGATTTACAGATTTCGCCAGAGTGAAGAATTGAGGTGGCTCCGCCTTTTGGTGATGCTGTTTCACAATAAAAGAAAATATAACCTGGTGGCGTAGGAACTTGCGCCATCTCATGGTGGAATGGGATTTTTTCAGTTGCCGGAGATTCATTTGCCGTCACAATTCTTGAGGCTGTCACTTGCTCTCTTGGTGCTGCTCCGCCTACATACGGCATATTGATATAATCCGTATTATCTAACATTTGCTCAAATTCAGCGGCACTCTCTAGAGGAAAGCCTCGTAACAAAATAGCGCCATGATCAATTAATCGCTGATGCAGTTCTGCTTTATTTTCGCTAATCCAATTTAAGAAGGCAGCTTTAGATGCATTTTTCAGCTCTTCATTGGGTATGACCAACAGTGGAAAGTCTAAACCGTCTACTTGTTTTTGTTCTGCTAGTTTACCTATCACCACACTCATCTTAACTCCCAATTATTAGATTTCTTATATTTAATATATAAATCAATAGTAGATCATTTATTAAAACTCTAATCCGAAAAGAATAAAAAGTAAATCAATGGTGAATGAATTAAACTTAAAATTTCCCCTTAATTCATTCAACTAATTGATTTAAATTAAATTAATTACAAAATTATTTTACGAAAGAATAGCCATCATCGGTGATTTTAACGGCTTGACCTGTGTTGGCAGAATGCTGAGCAGCGAGGCCAATCACAACCGCTTTAAGGCCGTCTTCAATACTCACCTCAACTTTTTCACCTTGTGTGATGGCTTTATAGAAGCCTAAGTGCTGATAAAAGGTTGAGCCATTATGATCGCCAGCGGCTAATAAGGTATCGTCGACAGGAATATCTGCTTCAATGGGACCTTTAGGATGTCTTGGGCTCAAAACCACTTTAGGGATAGGTGCATCACCTAAGGTCTCAACGGGCCAGAATCGGCCAGGTCCAGGAACAAAACATTCAATTTTTGCCTTTTCACCTATTGCGCAAATTTCTTCTTGATAACGAGAACCTTCTGCAAACATATTTAAGTCAAGGTTCGCTCGTTTACCATTTTTAAAATCCAAGACCACAAAGGCATTATCGATAATATCAGGCTGTTGACCCTCATACGTTTCTGTAAGGTGATTCACATCTTGTCCAGTAGAAGCATAAACACGGGTCACTTCTGACTGAGTTAGTAAGCGCATAAGGTCAAAAAAATGACAGCACTTTTCAACCAATGTGCCACCTGTTTTGTGATTAAAACGATTCCAATCTTGTACTTTTTCTAAAAATGGGAATCGATGCTCTCTGATACTGAGCATTTTCATATCACCGATATCATCAGCATCCAATTGTTTTCTTAGTTGCGCAACAGGCGGCATGTAACGATATTCCATTGCCACCCAAACAGGGGCTGGATGTTTTTGTGCAGCTAGCTGAATCGCTTCAATTTGGTCAATCTGGGTAATAATGGGTTTTTCGATCAGAATTGGTAGTTGCGTGTGTTCAAATAGATAAAGAAGCTGATCAGCATGCTGATAGTTAGGCGTAGCAACGACTATAGCACCCAAGTTTAAATCCGCTGCGAGCATCTCTTCAAGCGAGTCATAAAAGGCAGCATTAGGGGTGATTTGCGTACATCTTGCTCTCATTTCAAGGTCAGGCTCGATAATTGCGACGACTTCTGCCCCCTCAATTAAAGCAATGTTATTAAGGTGCTCTTGACCCATCATTCCGCAACCTAACATGCCATAACGTACGCTTTTGCTCATTTTCTTTACCTCTTATTTTTAGTTGTATTAACGCCAACGGGCAAAGTAGCGGCATTTACTCGGGTCAAACCAGGTTAAGGAATATTCCTCTATATTATCCTCGTTTGACCAGCCTCTTCTTTGCACCCTTGGCAAGATCTGATCTTTGTTCAGTTGAAGGCTATCTGCAACCCAATCAGGGATAGGTGCGCAATCAATTTCATCTTCAACACGACTTATCCAGAAAGAAAAATTCTCTCGATAATGTAAATAAAGTGATTCGTGTAAATCGTCTAAGGAAAGACTGTTGGCATGTTTTTGACTAAACCAGATTTGCTCTGCAGCAACTAATTCACGATTTAAATAACGTAAGCGCTTAATACACCAAGTTGATGCATTGACTTGCTCGATTCTAAGCTGTGAATTAACGCTATTATTGACATCAAGCTCAAGACTCAGAGTGTCGGCGCTGGGTGCACCACCACCTTCTAAAAGCTCTAAATGAAAAAATTGATAAATCGCACGTCCACCTGGAGCACGCTTTACATAAGTCCCCGAACCTTGTCGTCTTTCAAGTAATCCATCAGCTTCAAGCTTGGCAAGGGATTTTCGTAAAGTACCCACCGCAACACCTAGCTTAACCGCAAGCTCTGCTTCAACAGGTAAACGTTCACCTGCTTGCCAATGACCCGCTGCAATTTCCCTATGTAATAGCTCTCCAATTTGAATATATAGAGGCAGTTTCTTTTTTGTTTTTTTATCTTTCACGCATTCGCTCCATAAGGAAGTGATTTCACCTCTATTTTACAGACTCATGCGGCTTAAGAAAGCTTAGGCACATTTAAAAAGTAACTGTATTAAAAGCTAAATATAGTGACTCTATATTAGAGTTATCTTAAAAAAGCTAAAAAGATATAAAATTCATTTACTATTGATTTACATCATTAGAATACACTGATAGTGTAAATATACAAGTTATCTTGATTCAGTTTTCTTCTAGTGGTCAGAGCACCAGTTTAAGTAACAGAATCATTAACCGTTTTGTTTGAGCAAAGTGTTTTAGGGTGAGTTAGACAATGAAAAAAATAACAATGGGTCAGTCAGAGATTGAATTAAGCCGTTTGGTATACGGTGCATGGCGTTTAGATGATGCAGAAGATACCTCAAGCGCACATGTTAGAGAAAAAATTGATCTGTGTTTAGCGCAAGGGATTACCAGTTTTGACCATGCTGATATCTATGGGGATTATCGCTGCGAAGCGATTTTTGGTAATGCTATAAAAAATGATACGGCTTTAAGAGAGAAGATTCAGCTAATATCAAAATGCGATATTGCTCTATTATCTGAAAAATTCCCACAACGTAGAGTGAAGTTTTACGATACCAGCGCACACTATATACAAACAAGTGTCGAGCAAAGCCTAACTAATTTGGCAACTGACTACCTGGATCTACTGCTAATTCACCGCCCTGATCCCTTTATGGATGCGAAAGAAACCGCCTCTACCCTCGATTCTCTCATTGATAGCGGCAAAGTGCGCGGCGTTGGTGTTTCTAATTTTACACCTTGGGATTGGAAGTTGATCCAAAAGCACATGAAACATCCGCTACTGACAAATCAAATTGAAATGAGCCTGCTTAATCGTCAAGGCTTTGTTGATGGCTCCTTATCGGCAATGCAAACGGATGATATTACGCCAATGGCTTGGTCACCACTAGCCGGTGGCGAATTATTTAAAAATTCTGCTGCAACAGAGCGTTTAGCACCTATCTTTAAACGTATCTGTGATGCTCAAAATACCAGTATTGATCATATCGCTCTAGCTTGGTTATTAGCTCATCCTGCTAACATTTTACCTGTTGTAGGCACCAATAACCCTGAACGTATTAAGCATTTATCAGATGCCTTAAATGTTGAAATTGATCGAGAAACTTGGTTTGAACTTTGGACTGCTGCTGAAGGACAGGAAGTGCCATAAGCAAACGAGTTTAAGATGATTACTGGGAGAAGCAAATGGTCATATTAATGCCGTTAGTTAAATACCTGAGTCGATTTAACCTTATGCTGCATAAGGTTGGACGCAATATTGCTTGGGTACTTGTTGCCTTGATGATAAGCGTTATTCTGCTTCAGGTGTTCTTTCGTTATGTTTTAAATAGCGCCCTGCCATGGCCAGAAGAAGCCGCCAGAGCACTGATGATTTGGATGATGGCTGTGGTTGCTGGTGAGGCTTACCGTAAAGGTGGGTTTGTTGCTATAGACATGTTGATTCTTGCCCTACCAACAAAGTTAGCCAGTGTACTAAAGCTGGCTCTCTACCTCTTGGCTGGGTTAGTGCTATTTAAATTATTTACCTTAGGAATTGATTTTTTTGAACGAGGTTTTCGTTCAAGAGCCGCATCAATTCATATTTCAAGAGCTTGGATTTACCTGGCGATGCCTGTCTGCTTTTTTACCATGCTGTTATCTAACATAGAGCTCGTTCTACGTGAAATTGGCTGTTTGATGGGCAGAGCAGATCTCTATGCTTTAGATATAAAAGAAACTTAATTTAAATTACTTTCAAAAAATAATAAAAACGAGAGAAAAACCAATGTTAGCGCTATTTTTACCCCTGTTTTTAGTTTTTTTGTTGATTGGCATGCCAGTATTTTTTGCCATGTTAACTGCGCCTGGAATTATGCTTTATGCTACCGGCATGGAGCGCGATGTCTCGTTACTTTTTCGTAATATATACAACGGCATAGATTCCTTTCCTTTAATGGCGATTCCGTTTTTCATGCTTGCTGGTGAAATAATGAACCGTGGTGGCATCACCTTAAATTTGGTTCAATTTTCCCAATCTTTTATTGGTCATGTTCGCGGTGGTCTTGCCCATGTAAATATCTTATCCAGTATGCTGTTTGCAGGACTTTCTGGCTCAGCGGTCGCTGACACATCCGCCATTGGTTCTATGATGATTCCAGCAATGGAAAAGAATGGCTATAAACGTAAGTTTGCCGCAGCCATCACAGCCGCCTCTTCCGTCATCGGTCCTATTATCCCTCCTTCTGGCATCATGATTATCTATGCTTATACCATGGAAGTTTCTGTCGCAGCCTTGTTTGCAGCAGGGATAGTGCCAGGTATTTTAGTTGGTGTGTCCTTAATGATAATGGTTGCCTTAATGGCAAAGAAATATGACTTTCCAATTGCAGGGCCAAAATCAACTTGGAAAGAGAGAGGTCAAGCAACCAAAGGGGCTATTTTACCATTATTTGCCCCTGTCATTATTTTGGGTGGCATTATTGGTGGTATTTTTACCCCTACAGAAGCCTCTGCGGTTGCAACCTTTTACGCCTTAATCATCAGTGTTTGGGTAATGAAAACCGTTAAACTGTCTGATCTGCCTGATATTTTTATTAAGGGCGCTCAAGCTTCTGCTGTTGTGCTTTTATTGGTTGGATCTGCCATTGCTTTTAAAACGGTGGTAAGCCTCTCACACAGTGCTGAAATCCTTGCTGAATGGGTACTTGCGATTAGTGATAACCCACTAATGTTACTTTTCTTAATTAACATTCTGTTATTTGTTGTCGGCATGTTTTTAGATGCAGGCCCTGCCATTATTATCCTTGGTCCTATCTTAGGCCCGATCTTTATTAATCTGGGTATAGATCCAGTGCATTTTGCCATCATTATGAGTGTGAACTTAACCGTTGGCTTGGCAACGCCGCCCATGGGATTAGTTCTCTTTGTGGCATCCAGTGTCTCTGGTGAACGCATCGAAGCCATTTCAAAGGCAATTCTCCCTTTTTTAGCGGTAGAAGTTGCTGTGATATTTCTTATTACCTTTTTCCCATCCTTATCCATGACAATGCCAAGACTCTTAGGTCTGGTGTCAGGATAAACATTTAGTAAACCAATTAAATAATAAAAAAACGAGGACGACTTAATGTTTCTAAAAACTAAAATCTCTAGTGTGTTTGGTACAGCTATCTTAGCAGCCGGCGTATTATTAGGTGCGCAGGCGCAAGCTGCTGACTTCAACCTTCGCGCGGTAGCGAACTCAAATGAAAATGATGAAGATTATGATGGTTTAGTCGTATTCAAAGACTTTGTAGAATCCCATTCAAACGGTCGTATTAACGTCGATTTGTACATAGGCACACAACTTTGTGGTAATGGGGTGGAATGTCTTGAAGCACTAGAATATGGGTCAGTTGATATTTATATCTCTACCTCAGGTGGTGCATCTGCTATGTATCCTTACGTTCAAGTGTTAGACCTACCTTATTTGCTACGTGATGACAGAGTGGCAGAAACCGTTCTTGAGGGTGACTTTACCCGTGAATTACGTAAGCAAATTCTTGCGGATTCAGGCGATACAGTACGTCTGATGACAATTGGTAATACCGGTGGCTGGCGTAACTTTGCTAATACTAAACGTACAGTAAAAACACCGGGAGATTTAGATGGGTTGAAAATCAGAACCGTGGTATCTGACTTGCCACAAGAACTTGTTCGTTCTCTAGGTGCTAGCCCTACTCCCATCCCTTGGCCTGAACTATTTACTTCATTCCAAACCGGTGTGGTTGAAGGTTCTAAAAACGGTATCACGGATATTATGGGGATGAAGTTCACCGAAGCGGGTCTTAAGCATGTCACTCTAGATGGTCATGCTTATATGTCTGCGCTTTGGTACATGAGCAACGAATCTTTCATGGATATGCCTGAAGACCTTCGTAAAGTGGTCGTTGATGGCTTCAGCGCCTTGCAACAAGCAACATTTGCATCACCAAAACGAAAGTCAATTCAAGCATATCAAGACTTTGCTAAAGCAGGTGGTGAACTTTATGTACCAACACCTGAGCAAAAAGCCGACTTTAAAAAATCAGCAGAACCTGTTTATGACTGGTTCAAAGGCAATATCAAAGATGGCGAGAAATGGTTTGACCTGTTAGCTAAATCTGCTGCTGAAGCTGAAAAGGAAATTGAGCAAGCCTACGCTGCTGACCTCAATTAATCCTATTGCTCTTACTCCATTTTTATGAGGCCTTCGGGCCTCTTTTTTTGTTTTAAAACAAAGTATATTTAATGTTAAAAAAAACCAGCTGTTTAATATTTGTTCAGGTTATGCTGTTAAAATTGTCGAAATAAGAACAAATAATGACTATATGATGAAATCATCAAAAAAAGTGCGATTAAGTTCACTTTCTCCTTTGACATACACTAGATAAAACAATACATTTTGCGTGCTGGTTTTAGACCAGTTTCGTTCTCGGGGCGGGGTGAAATTCCCCACCGGCGGTAAGAACTTAGGTTTAAGCCCGCGAGCGTCTAATCGTATAGATTAGAGTCAGCAGATCTGGTGTGATTCCAGAGCCGACGGTCATAGTCCGGATGATAGAGAGCGTGTCAGACAAGAATTTTACTCGCCTATTAGCTCGCTAATTGTGCAGGGCTGTTTGGTATTTATTCGTTAAATACTAATCACTCTTTGCCTGTCCGTTCGCCCTGATTCAATATTTTATATAGGATTTACTTATGAATCAGAGCTTAACGAATAACTCTACTTTTAACGCAAATAACCAACGTATCGCATTCTTATACGGTTCTTGGCATTCTGATATTGTTTTAAATTGCCTTGATGGCTTTAAAGCAGAATTAGAAAAGCGTGGATATAACACAGACCTCATTGATGTCTTCCCAGTACCTGGCGCCTATGAAATACCGCTTCAGGCTAAAATCTTAGCTAAAACAGGAAAGTATGCAGCCATTGCAGGCTCTGGCCTCGTGGTAGACGGTGGTATTTATCGTCATGACTTTGTTGCTCAAGCGATTTGTACTGGTTTAATGCAGGTTCAATTAGAAACTGAAGTACCTGTATTAACGGCTGTACTCACTCCTCATAATTTTCATGAGCATGCTGAGCATAAAGACTATTTTAGTCGTCACTTCGTTGTAAAAGGCACTGAGCTTGCTAATGCGGTTGATGAGACAATTAGACTTACGGCTCAAACAAAAACCTTATAGCCATTGCGTAGCTGCTTATTAATTACCATTAATAAGCAGCTAAATAGCTGTTAAAAGAATGGGGCACTAAGAAGGTTTTTAGAAAGTAATTAGAAGTTTTTAGAAAGTCAGTTGCCACTTTATGCCGTCTTATTGCCACCTTTTTTGATAGAACTCACTATGCCTTTAAGCATGATGCATTTAGCAGAGTGTTGTTTTGACTTGTGTTTTACGGCTTTTTATTTACTATTTTTTTTACTTAGTGACATTTAAATAGCGCCTTATCAATAGAGTCTTAGCTCTGCCTTAGCTTTTAAACAGTATCTTTACCCTCTATCTCTATTTCTATCTTTAGTTGCAAGGCATGACATGCTCTTTGAGAGTAAGAATGATAAAGATAGCGAATCTCTTTGATTCAGACGCCAGATGGCACAGCCAGGATGAATCAGAAACTCGGTTTTATCAATCAGGTCACCCCGTTGAAATCAATGCTAAAACGACAAGGGTGCGACTCATTGATAATAATAAGTATGCCCTATAGGCTAAAATGACTGCTTTACTAAAAACCATATAAGTCATTGTTTTAAAGATGTTTCAATCACATCTTCAAACTCTAGTTTAATACTAAATACCTGTGAAAATAACCATAAACCCGAAGCACTTAACAACCAAAGTAAACTTGTCAGAAAGAGGCTCAAAAGCGGCCAACTCACAATAAAAAGGGTAAAAATATCTAAAAAATGATAGGGCTTGCCTAAAAAGCTATTATCAGAAAGATAAGTAACCACAGAGATCAAGATAGCAATAAGGAGAAGCAGTACGAATAAGCTACTGCTTAAAGCCGTCAGTAACAACTTGAAAAGTGACAGGTGTGATAGTCTCTCAGCTTTAACAAACATGATTTATTCCACTCCAATATTAAGAATGGTCAAGCCTGTACTGACGAGAGAACCATGTAAGATAATGGCTGACTAAAACAGCTTTAATCAGAAGGCTAACCTAGTTTTAACTTTTGTCATCTCTATCAATAAAGCAAAAAAAACGCCAAGGTGGCGTTTTTTTATACAGAAATTTAAAATTATTTCTGATTATCAGGGTTTTTCTGAAAAATCTCGTAAATATAGGCTTCGATAATATCCGTGTATTGACTGGAGAGCCCCAGTGAGTCGATGATTTCTTTCTCATCAAGATTGATTTTGACAACCTTTGTTTCTCTCGACATTTCTTGTGCTTTTAAATTAAATGCTTCAGAGCTTGCACAGTTATCAGGTTCTTCCAAAGTGGAACAAACCATCATCATAGGAATGGCTGAAGGCGTTAACTGATGTAGTGGTGAAACACTTGACCAATAACTTGGGTCATCCCCAAACGCGTCTCTTTGGGCATAATTAGCATCGTTTTCCATCAAGTCAATGGTATCAAGGGCGATGGGATTGATCACAATAGTACCTAACCAAGGCTTCACCCCTTCTTCAAATGCCATACTCGGATTTGCAGCTAACAAAGATGCCAAATAGGCCCCTGATGAATGCCCCATCAAAATAACATTGCTGGCATCACCGCCCCAAGCTTCCATCTTTCTTTGTAATAAAGCGATTGCTTTGGCAACATCCCTCGCCTGCCTATTTGGTTTTGCATCAAATAAGCTTCTGTAATTAGTTGAAGCAAACACCATACCGTTTGGTACCCAGCGTACCATCTTATTTGAAATACTAATGGCATCCGTTTTATCACCTGAAGTCCAGGCGCCCCCATGAACCATTAAAATTGCCGGTCTTTTTTTGGTATTGATAGGAAATGATGGGAGGTAAATATCAAGGGTTTGCAATTCATGGCTGCCATAAATTTGATCAGGCAGCTCGAAAATGGTTGGGGTATTGGCACTCGAGCTCGTTAATGGGGCAATCTGTGCCTGTAATCCACCCACACAAGCAAGTGAAGTAACGATAAGGAGGTTTTTTAAAGGTTTTAACATCAACTCAAGCCCATAACTGTCATTTGTGATTAGATTATAAGCACATAGCTAGTTCAATAAAAGCATATCACCTTGTTTTAACAAGTTTTACCATATTGGTCTTGGGATTTATTAAGTATGTTTGCTTTTCTTAGGCTTATCAAAAGAGTCATTAGAATATAGTTAAGGAAGCTTCTAATAAGTCCTGCCGCATCAGCGTGTGGATAAATTGTTTGAGAGTTAAGGCGAAAATCGTAACTTGATAGTCGCTTTATTGATAAGGTTCTAAGCTTTCTTCATTACCACACCCTTTTTTGGTTTGATAACTTATTATTTAAATTTAGGTGTCTTATTAAAAAATTGGCTTTCTTAGAGTGACCTTCCCGCATTTGTCTAAGAAGTCGCGTACTGATTAAAGCGTATGAGGATGTATTTTTACTTTTGGTAAAATTTATTTCTTTGTAATTTTATGACACAATGAGTCAAATTAATCATTCCAAATCGCTTTTTTGAGGCATAGAGTGAAAATTAATTACCAATTAATGAAATTTCATGCAATCAATAATGGGGATTTTATGGCATAATTCCGCCCCTAAATTAATGGAATTTCTTTTTTAGAATAACTTAATTTATCTCTGATACAGACTCTCAACCAATACAGTTTTATATAATATATTTTATGCCAGAAACCAACTCATTAAAGACAGGTAAGCCAGTTAAAAATAAGGTGAATCGCCGCTTTAGCATTGCACCCATGCTAGATTGGACAACATCTGATTACCGTGTATTTGCGCGCGCCTTGACCACTGAAACACTCCTTTATACTGAAATGGTGACAACCGGCGCCCTTTTGAAAGGAGATAACCCTGAGCGTTTTTTGAGATTTGAAGATATTGAGCACCCTATTGCCTTACAGCTAGGTGGTTCTGATGCAAATGCATTAGCTCAGTGTGCTAAGTTAGCAGAGAAATTTGGCTATGATGAAGTCAATTTAAATGCTGGCTGCCCTAGCTATAAGGTGCAACATAGCTTAATCGGCGCCATTCTCATGGCGCATCCAGAGAAAGTAAAAGATGCCATGAAGGCGATGCAAGATGCTTGCTCTATCCCTGTGACCTTAAAGCACAGAATTGGCTTAGACGACCAGCAAGATTATAGCATCGTAAGAGACTTTATTGGTGACGTCGCCACGACAGGCACACAGACTTTTATCGTACATGCAAGGAATGCCATATTAGCGGGCTTAAGCCCTAAACAAAATCGTGAAATCCCACCATTAAAATATGATTTTGTTTATCAATTGAAAAAAGATTTTCCTGATTTAGAAATTATTATCAATGGCGGCATCAAAACATTAGATGAATGTGAGCATCATTTAAAGCATCTAGATGGCGTTATGGTAGGACGTGAAGCCTATAATAACCCTTGGATTTTGAGTCAGGTTGATTCACGTTTATTTGATAAAGAAGACCAAGTTCAAGACAGAATACAAGCACTGAGAAATTTTGTGCCTTTTGTTGAGCACAGATTGAATAATGGCGAGCGCCTATCGCACTTAACTCGTCACATTATGGGAATATTCTTAGGACAGCCTGGTGGTAAGCAATTTAGACGCTATCTATCAGAGCAAGGACATAAAAAAGATGCATCGATTGATGTATTAAAACAGGCCATTGATTTGGTCACAGAACAGTTAACTAGAGCGAAGGAAATTAATAATGAGCAATAAGCTTTCTCAACTTAAAGAGTTTACAACTATCGTTGCTGATACGGGTGATATCGCGGCGATTAAAGAGTATATGCCAGAAGATGCAACAACTAACCCTTCATTAATGCTTAAAGCAGCTCAAATTCCTGAGTATGCTCCATTTATTGATCAAGCCATTACTTGGGCTAAATCACAAAGTGATGACCTTAACCAACAAATCATAGACGCTTCAGATAAGTTGGCCGTTATTGTTGGTGCTGAAATCCTCAAGACCGTACCTGGTCGTATCTCAACTGAAGTGGATGCACGTTTGTCTTTTGATAAAGACGCTACCTTGGCGAAAGCTCGTAAACTGATCAAACTGTACGAAGAAGCGGGTGTTTCTAAAGACAGAGTATTAATCAAAGCAGCGTCTACATGGGAAGGCATTAAAGCGGCTGAAGAGTTAGAAAAAGAAGGCATTAATTGCAACCTAACATTGCTTTTTTCTTTCGCTCAAGCAAAAGCGTGCGCAGAAGCAGGTGTTTATCTTATTTCTCCCTTTGTAGGTCGTATCCTAGATTGGTATAAAAAATCGACTGGCGAAGACTACACAGCAGAAACTGATCCAGGTGTGGTTTCTGTGACTGAAATATATAACTACTACAAGCAACATGATTACAAAACAGTTGTGATGGGTGCAAGTTTTAGAAACATTGGTGAAATTGAACAACTAGCAGGTTGTGACCGTCTGACAATCGCACCGGCTTTACTCGGTGAGCTTGAAAAAGATACGGGCACTTTAGAGCGTAAACTTGTGCCAGTTGCTGACATCGAAGCAGCTCCAGAAGCCATTACTGAAGCTGAGTTTCGTTGGGAAATGAATCAAGATGCCATGGCGACAGAAAAGTTATCTGAAGGCATTCGTAACTTTGCTATCGACCAAAACAAGCTAGAAGAGAAACTGGCGGCTATGCTATAACAGGCATACCAAGCTATTCTTGATTGCTTTGTAAAAGCGCCCTATGCCATCCAGAAAAAAGCATAGGGTGCTTTTTTATTTATAGACCCAGTTGGGTTCACCCTTCTACTCAAGCGCTAACGTCACCGCAGCCTTGGCATGAATAAGGCAGGTATCATAAACAGGTATGTTAAGATCAGACTGCTGAATCAAAAGACCAATTTCGGTACAGCCTAAGATAACACCTTGTGCTCCCTCTTCTACCAAGCGACTAATAATATCAAGGTAGGCTTTTTTGGATTCTTCTAAACACTTCCCCAAACAAAGTTCTTGATAAATAATATTGTGTATTATTTGGGCATCCCCTGCTTGAGGTACAAGCACTTCTAATCCAAATGCCTTACTAAGGGTATCTTTATAAAACGCTTGTTCCATAGTAAACGCCGTGCCTAATAAAGCGACCTTTTCAATCTTATCTGCTATAAGTCTTTCACCTGTCGCATGGGCAATATGTAATAAGGGCACATTAATATTGGCCTTTATCTGATTCGCCACTTTATGCATGGTATTGGTGCCAATCAGGATAAAATCGACGCCTGCTTTTTCTAAACTCTTAGCGGCATTGGTTAATATTTTGGCGGCTTTATCCCAATCCCCTTTTTCTTGGCAGAGTGCAATCTCAGCAAAATCGACACTCATGAGACAAATTTTGGCACTGTGTAAACCACCTAATTCTTGTTTCACAGTTTGATTTATTTCTCGGTAATAAGTGGCACTTGACTCCCAACTCATACCCCCAATTAACCCAATTGTTTTCATTAATTACTCCTTCTTTAAACAAGATGCAGTCTCTATAAAAGCGAACTATTGGGATTTTAAATAGTGACAGTCACTCATTCGGTGAAAGATACAGAGGAAATAAACAAATGCGGAGCCTTACAAGGAAAAAGCCACACTTTAATATATGTGGCTTAAAAATAAATTCTTAGGAGGTAAATTTCATGTAGGTGGAACCATGATGCTGATAGATAGAAAAAGAAGAAATGGTGGGGCAACCTTCACAGCTAAAATGAAGTGTTAACCCTTGTCTTCTTGGACTTGGATTGTCCGCAATATTGGTATCGGTTGTTACCTTTTCATCAACACTAACATGTAGACCACTTCTATCATCCTCGTTACGTTGAAACACCTCCACTTTCTTTTGATGTAAATAATGAGAGCCACAATGGGGGCACTCTAGGGCTAAACCAAAATCGTTATCGCTATTAGAAAAGGTTTGTCTCATAAGTTATTCTCACTTTTTTATTGTTCTAGAATAATGATTTGTTACTTAAATATGTCTTAACGCTATCTATTTCAGGGTTCCATAACGACTTAAAAAGATCAAGTCTTAGGTTTTTTTCAACGTGAAGGTTTTGATAAATGTCTTATCTAGATGGTGGCAAGATCAAAAGATTAATCTCAGATCCACTATGAAACATCTTAAAATTTTAACCTTAAGATTTGTTAAAGTTAGTGAGTGTCATTTCTCTGAAACTTTAAGTAAGCTTGCTGTCCGATATTCAATTATTGACATAATAACAAGGAAGAACGTTGACTAACCCAATGGATCAAGAAACCCCAAGAGACTTTTTTTTACGTCTCAATAATGAGTACCTATCACTACATCGCTGCAAAGAAGATCTATTCTGGCAAACCTATATGGGAACAAGTAATGAACATGATGCTTTTGCCTTAGCTGAATCTAAGTTAAATGCGTTTATTTCTTCTCCTGATAAGGTTAAGCAAACAAGAAATATGATCAGCCAGTTAGATGTTAATGAGCGAGATACATTAAAAGGATTACAAGGATGGTTAGCTTATTTTGAAGCTAACACCATCGAAAGTGATTCAGGTAGAGCAAAAATGGCTGCCTTGATTAAAGCGGAAGCGAACCTCTTTGCTAAGCGACAAAAGCACATCATATATTTTACCAACGAAACAGGTGAAACCCTGCCCGCTTCGTTAACTGTGCTGTCAGCCAATATTAGTAATAGTGAGCATGAAATAGTCAGGCAAACCTCTCACCAAGCCTTGTTAGACCTTGAGCAATGGGTCCTCAATAATGGTTATATTGAACTGGTTAAGCAACGAAATGAGTTTGCTCGCGACCAAGGTTATCGCAACTTTTTTGACTATAAGCTTAATAAAACTGAGCAAATGACACCGGAAAGCTTGTTTGAGATATTTGAAGACTTTGAACAACAAACTCGAGAGAGAAATAAACAAAGCATTGAACAGCTAGTTCAAGAAAAAGGGGATGCAGCCGCTTTGGGGCACAATTTTAGATATATGTTTCAAGGTGATGCCTCTAGAGAGCTTGATGCATATGTGCCTTTCACTAAGTCCTTAAGGCGTTGGATTGAATCCTTTGGTCGTTTAAACATTGATTATTCAGGGGCTAATTTAACCTTGGACTTGCTTGATCGTGAAGGGAAGTTTCAAAATGGCTTCTGCCATGGCCCTATCCCTTCATTTTATAATCAAGAAAAATGGCAGGCAGCAAAAGTCAATTTTACGAGCAACGCTAAGCCTGACCAGATAGGCAGTGGTTTTAATGGTATTAATACCTTATTTCATGAAGGAGGCCATGCTGCTCATTTTGCAAATGTGAAACAGAACTCACCTTGCTTCTCTCATGAGTTTTCGCCTACCTCAATGGCTTATGCCGAAACTCAGTCAATGTTCTGTGATAGCTTATTGAATGATGCTGATTGGTTAAAACAATATGCGATTAATGATGAGGGTGAGCCAATACCGGATTCACTTATTCAATCTCTTATTAATGCTAATCAGCCATTTAAGGCCTTTGAAGAAAGAAGCATACTGGTAGTCCCCTATTTTGAATGGGCTCTTTATAGCGCTGATGAAGACAAGCTAAGCCCCTCGTTTCTTACGAACCTCGCAAGAGAGACTGAGGCCAGTGTACTGGGTCTTAAAACAAGTCCAAGGCCATTACTTGCTATCCCACATCTGCTCTCTCAAGAAGCCGCCTGTTCATATCAAGGTTATCTATTGGCACATATGGCAGTTTATCAAACCCGTGATTACTTCAAAAAACAGTTTGGTTACTTGACAGATAATCCTGCGATAGGGCCACTTCTAGCGGAACATTATTGGAAACCAGGCAATAGCCTAACCCACAGGCAAACCATCCAAAACTTAACGGGTGAAGAATTCAACCCTGCTTATCTTGCTACACACTGTAACCTTTCTAGTGACAAAGCTTGGCAAGAAGCGAAAGCTGAAATCTCATCATTAAAGACACGTGAACGCAGTGAGAAGAAGCCACTCAACGCTAAAATTAAAATAGTGGATGGTGACTTGAGTATTGCTGATAATCATCTAGGTGATGAGGCATTATGTAAATAATTTGAAGCCTTTATTAATAAGACCTATTTTTCATAAGGAAACAAAGCCCTTGTATCAGATTAAATACAGGGGCTTAAAAGTTTAAAGAGTCGGTTGATTTGCATGGATAAAGCTAGACAAGGCATCTAGGTTTATTTGCTTTTCGCCTTCGAGCAAAGAAACGTTAGCGTATTCCACCTCATACCATTCACCTTCATACAAATAATTAAAACTAGCGGTACCGGATAACCAATCTTCTGACATGACTAATCTAAGGCTCACATTTTTATGGGCCATTGGATTGCCACCAAACTGAATATCACATAAGTCGAAGCCATCTACGACGATTAAGGTATTTATCTGGTTATTGTGTGAGATATATGACCAATCACCATTGAGGTGAGAAATGACATTGACGGGGGGATTTGATGCTTGATACAGATTGGAAATACCATTTACAGACTTTTCTGGGCCATTAATAATCAAATCAAGTCTTAATGTGGCGCATCCAAGTTTTTCTTGGCCTCCGATTTTTTGAGTTATGTAATAAGATGCTCTAAACAATCCCTGTTTATTTTCAGCTTGTATAGTCATGTGTTCATCCTTAATCATCTGTCGTTACCGATTTGATTACAAACACGATTACAATAACCTTACTTAACCGTAATCATTCTCAATCATAGTAAGCATGGACTAAAAATTGAATTACGTACAATTACAAGTTAAAAAAAGACTGAATCCGATTCAGTTTTAGGTAAACTGTTAAAAAAGGCTCTCCTTGTTTTAAAAACTCTTCTCCATACACCTTAAAACCAAGCTTTTTATAAAATAATAATGCAAATTTAGGGCTATCACACCAAAGATAATCAACCTCTTGGGCCTTAAGGTCAGTAATGATATGTTGTATTAATTTATTACCTATTCCAATTTTTTGATATTCAGCTAATGATGCGAAATATCTAAGCCTAACGCGACAAATCCCGTTAATAGTTTTAGCGTATAAAGATGCAACAGTGACAATTCTATTGTCAAAAAAAGCACCATAATGGGTGCTTTCTCTATCCTCTTCTACCTGACAAAAAATTTCCGGTTTATTTGGCCATATGACTGCCTGTCGAACTGGCAAGGTCTGCTGCCAAGTAATTGTTTGAATAATCATGAACTTATTAGAATTACCTTTGATATCTACTGCTCTATTTTCATTTTTTATAACAGATATAAAAGGTGAACAGAATTTGAATTTTCTATTCCTACAAATCAAAACATTGCTGTTTTATTTGTTTCAGTTATGTTCATTAAAGATTACATAAAAAAATATTAAAATTAAAAATCCTGCCAATTCCTTACATTACAACAACAAAAAAACCTTGCAGTTATATAAATAAAGCAACCAACAATCTTTCATTAATTCTCTTATAAAACAATACCTTAAATTAGTTTTTATTAATATTGCCACAGTTAAAACTGTTTGCAGAAGAAGACAGAGTTAAACTGTCTTTTCCCTTAATCATTGAAACCCAATCGCTATAAAAGGGGTTTTATTGATTCACCAATTTAACTAACTTGGTATGTCTTGGATTAAACCGCTTAAAGCCAACCTCTTCAAATTCGACATAGATCATTTCATTACCACCCTTTTCTTGGCGAATAACGACCCCTTGTCCAAATTGGTCATGTCGTACTTTTTCACCTGGCTTTAACTTACCACTAAACTCATGCTGGGATTGCTGTAATGGATTATTAAGGGTCATGCCGGCTTGGGCAAAGTAAGCTTTAATTTTTGCTGTGTCTTTTACTTCTATGTTTGAAGCTTGATGATCATCTTGTCTTTGCAATATTTTTTGGCAAAGAAGCGGTTGTGATTCGTAAATAAAGCGAGAGATATCTGACACTTTTTTGGTATTAATGGCTTTCTCAGCTACCTCTAACCGTTTTGCTTCCGCTTTATCTGGCTTAGTCAGTAACACCAGCTTTTTCTTGGCTCTTGTGATTCCCACATAAAACAAACGACGCTCTGCTGCTAACTGAGTCGCATCAAGTTTATTCGCTTCATAATAAGGAAACAGCCCCTCTTTTAGGCCCGCCATAATCACTAGGTCAAACTCTAATCCTTTAGCCTTATGAAGACTCATAAGGTGAAGACTATCCTGATTCTTGCTATTTTCCCGACTTTGATCCAATGAAGCGAGTTGTTTTAATTCGTCTAATAAGGCTTTAGCATCCAGTTTTACACCTGCAACATAAGCAATAAAAGACTCACATGTTGCCACTTTTTCATTATATTGAATTTCTTTACTACTGGTGTTTTCAAAGTATCGATAAATGCCGAGTTTATCTAAGGTGTTGATAATACCTTTATCTGGTTGCTTGCTATATAAGGTCAAACTTCTCAGCCAGTCTGCTCTTTCTAATAGTTTTTTAGCACGCCATCCATTCGTTTCATCCGCCATACTTTCCAACATTTGAGGAATTAAATGGGGTGAGGCTATGGCCCTTTGATTGATGGTTTTTCTCTGATTGGGAGGAATGCCCAGACTCGGTACTGTCATTAAATAGCTAATATCCTCTTTATGGTAAAAAAGACTCGCGTCATCTAATCCACCAGCCATGACACCAATATAGGCCATCAGCATACGAATTTGTCTATTTTCAAATAAAGGTGAATCCCCATGCAGTTGATAAGGGACTTTTCGATGCATGAGTGCAAGCTGAATTGGCACCATATCACTGTATAAGCGCACTAATACGGCACAATTTGACAAGTTACCCACTTGGTTTCCCCAAGTTTTTAATTCATTTAACAGCGCTTTACCTGTTTTATCGTATTGGGCAAAAGAAAACTCAGTTTGTTCACCTTTACCAATCACACAAGCACTCTCCTCCTCTGGCGTTTCGTTATCAAGTTGCTTGTTATGAGCTAACAGATTACTGGCCATCAAGCCAATCTGATGACCAAAGCGAAAACTTGTACTTAGATCAAATCGATGGATTGGCTTAAAATCGTGATCAATTTGTTTGGCCATAATGTCTGGTTTGGCCCCACGCCACTCATAAATACATTGCTGCACATCACCAACCATCATCCAATAGGAATGGGATTGGTATAAGTGTTTCAGTAAGCTGTACTGACTATCATTGATGTCCTGAAACTCATCAATTAACAAATGGGTATATTTAGGGACTAAGCCTAGGTAAAGGGCTTTTTGTTCTTCATTCGCATCTTCGATAAAACTTAGGGGGTCACTGATAAGATCTGAAAAGAATCGAATTTTCTTACGTTTTCGAATAATCTCTAATTGCTTATAAAGTGCGGGGAAAAACGCCCTATCCTTTGACCATTTAGCCTCGAGAAAAACAGCTTTAGCCGATTGCGTTGAGGCTTTAACTTGATCAACAAATAACATGGCATCTTCCAGCCAATCTTTTTCATCATGTAACTCAATATTTACCTGCATTCTCACCAGCTGCTGCATTGCTTCACGCATCAGCTTAACCAAAGAGAAATCATCAGTGATTAATTCAGAACGTTCAATTAACCCTCTCTGTTCCATTCGCCTTGCTAACTTCATACCAAAACTATGAAAGGTCATTACCTCAGGTTTTAAGGCGGTACTTTGATGCGTCATCGCCTGTAATAGCCTTTGGCTAAATTCTTCTTGCGCACTTTTATTGAACATAAACACCGCAATTCGATCAGGCTGAACACCTTGTTCAATCAAATGATTGATTCTGGCAATTAAGGTCGTGGTTTTACCGGCGCCTGCGACAGCAATAATTTTTGCATTAATATTGGTGTTTGCTTGAATAACCGCGAGCTGTTCTTGGGTATATTGAGTCATGAATTAAATCTATTTACTAAGCGCCAAAGTGGCATACAGTGTTACGAATATTTAGGATGAGTCTTTACCTTCGAACTCGTTTACTTGAGCCTATTTATCTTCAAATAAGTGTCCGATTTCTCGATAAGCAAGGTGCTCTTTGCCTGCGATTTTACCAATTGCCTCGCCACAAATAACTAAACGTCTTTGCAGCCTCGCAAAAAAGATACCATTGGTTCGGGCAATTAGCGCATGCTCAGACTGATTAACATCGTCTGCCATTAAATCAACGACCTCACCAATCTTCTCACCCGCTTCTACCTTATCGCCAATTTTTTTGTTGTAACATACAATGCCAGCACAAGGCGCTTTTACTAAATCCATCGCGTCTAACGGAAAGTATTCTAACTGGCTTGTATCGACCTCTGACACAGGTTTATCAATCACATTACGCTCACATAAGTAATCAAAAATTGCATTAGCATCTTCTGTGGCTTGAGCTTTACTAATGTCATTTTCACCTCTTAATTCCAAGGTTAACGATCTCGCACCCCAAGGAACTAAATGGGCATAATGATTTTTGAGATGGCGCCATACGCTCACATTCGTTTCATCAAAAGAATGTGCGCCGGTTTCAAGTTCAGACAAAGCAACATTTGCCCCGAGTCTTGCTAGTAAAGGAGCAAAGTGTGATTCAAACTCCTGCGCCACATAAGCATGCATACAGGCTTCACCAGAGCAATGTAAGTCCAATATTTCATCAGCATCCATCGACATGGCTAATAAGGTTTTTCTTAAGCCTTGTAATTCTGTTGTTTCGGGTAAGTTTTTAAGTTCATGGGTAATCGCATTTCGAATAAGACTCGCATTCACATCCGTGTCTGAGCTAATCTGA
This sequence comes from Marinomonas sp. MED121, assembly GCF_000153025.1. Lineage (GTDB taxonomy): Bacteria > Pseudomonadota > Gammaproteobacteria > Pseudomonadales > Marinomonadaceae > Marinomonas. The sequence goes on along the minus strand of NZ_CH672432.1, from coordinate 111,992 downwards.
CCTTTGATTTGATGTTCAATTTTCTCACCTAATTGAGGCCAATTACGGTTAAAATTACCGCCGCCATCGGAGAAAGCAAAACGACCAGGAATATAGCCATGAAAGTTCTGCGCTAAACCAATTGGATTTGCCACAGGAACAATGGTGATTTCACCTTTAATAAGCCCGGCTTCATCAGCGCTAGTTAGGGCTTTAATTAACTTATTCAAGACTAAAAAACCTGGCCATTCATCAGCATGTAAACCGGCCTGAAGATATATTTTCGGTCGTGCACCCACCTCACCGAAATGATGGGCCTTAATCATGCGAGCACTACCAGGCGTTGCAGAAGGCAAAATATGAGAAAGTATTTGGTGGGACATAAAAAGGCCTTAATCAAATAAGCTGAAAATAAGCCCCATATAATACGATAAAAGATGCCTAAAGGATTGAACTAAAATACAATTTTTAAATCCTATACATTAGAATTAACTTTTATATCATTGACCCATTATCAATAGGATCATTCATGTTAAAACATACTTTCCTTGCTGCAAGTATTCTCTCATCGCTTACCCTGCAATCACTTCATGCACAATCATGGGAAGACACACTAGAAGAAGCCAAAGGCCAAACGGTTTATTGGAATGCTTGGGGGGGTTCTGACAACATCAATGATTATATTGATTGGATAAAAATGAATGTCAAAGACCAATATCAAGTTAATTTAAAGCACGTTAAGCTGGCAGATACGGCCGATGCTGTCTCAAGGGTCTTGGCAGAAAAAGCGGCAGGTAATAACAATAAAGGTTCAATTGACCTTATCTGGATTAATGGTGAAAACTTTCGAACGTTAAAACAAAACAATTTATTGTACGGCCCTTTTAGTCATGATCTACCAAATTACGCCTATATTGATGAATCAAGCAAAACGAGTTTAACCCTGGATTTTGGTACCAAGGTAGAAGGTATGGAATCACCTTGGGGAGCCGCCCAGGTTATTTTCATGTACGACACCGACATGATTGAACAACCGCCTAAAACCATGCATCAATTGTTGGCTTATGCAAAAAATAATCCGGGTCGAATTACCTACCCTGAACCCCCTCAGTTTTTAGGCACCACTTTTTTAAAGCAAGCACTTATTGAAACAACCCATTATCCAAATGCCTTATCAAAACCTGTTACTCAAGTTGATTTTGATCAAGTCACACGTCCATTATGGTCATTTTTAGATGAACTACATCCTAATGCATGGCGCGCGGGCTCTTCCTTCCCGTCAAACTCAGAACAAATGATTCGATTATTAGATGATCAAGAAATTGACCTTGCTTTAAGCTTTGATGTTTCTGCCGCTTCAGTCCAAATTGATCAAGGAAATCTAAGCGACACGGTAAGATCATATGTTTTTGAAAGAGGTACCATAGGTAATACACACTTTGTTGCCATACCTTATAATTCAGCCTCTACCGCAGGCGCTCAAGTCGTAGCCAATTTTTTGTTGTCACCAAAAGCGCAAATTAAAAAGCAAAACCCCACTACTTGGGGAGATTTAAGCGTTTTAAGTTATCAAAATCTCAACCCTCAAGATCAAGCAAAATTTAATGCCCTACCAAGAGGTATTGCGACTTTAACTTTGGAAGAGCTAGGAACCAGTTTGCCTGAACCTCATGTTTCTTGGGTTGAAGCGCTAGAAAATGAATGGCGTAAACGCTATTCACGTTAATACATTGGGCTTGTTTTGTATGAGCAAGCCCATTTACTTTCATTCAATGCTGGCTAATTAGTGTGATATCTGTCTTTTTGGAAAAATTTAAAATAAGGGTTTACCTCATTGATTAAGCAATCTTTTTTTCATTATTTTGCAAAATTGACCTGCTTAAGACTCCTGTCCATTTTGATTACTATTGGCCTAATCTCTCCCATTATATTGGGCTTAGCGGGTACCGTTTTACCTGCTTTTGACTATTTACCGGCTTTATCTCACTATACATTTAGCTTAAAACCCTGGCACAACCTTTTTCAATCACCTGAAGTCTACGGCAGTTTAAAACTCACATTAATCAGCGGTCTTCTTGCGACATTTCTGTCTTTTATTATCGCCTTTTCAACCATTGCTGTTTTTTATGAAAGTCGCTGGCTAATAAGTATCAGACATACCCTTGCTCCCATTCTAGCGATTCCCCATGCCGCGATCGCGATTGGTTTAGTCTTTGTATTAAGCCCAAGTGGTTGGCTTGTTCGATTATTCAGCCCCTGGCTTACGCAATATGAAAGGCCGCCTATCTGGGTCAGTGTGCAAGACCCTTATGCTCTTTCACTGGTTCTCGCTTTGATTGTCAAAGAAACCCCCTATCTTTTGTTTGTAATCCTAGCCAGCTTAGACCAAATCAAGACCTGTGAATTAATTAAGGTCGGAACCAGTATGGGATACTCACGCTTGAGCGTTTGGCGAAAGGTTATTTTCCCGCTGCTTTATCCTCTCATTCGCTTGCCTTTGTTAGTTATCTTAGCCTTTAGTTTAACTGTGGTGGATTTATCACTCGTGATAGGCCCAAACACCCCATCAACCTTTGCTGTGACTTTGTTTCATTGGTATAACGATACTAATCTGGATAAACGCTTTACCGCTTCTGCTGGAGCGGTATTACTTATGTTAATTATTCTTGTCTCTGCATTGTTTTGGGAGTCTTGCTATCAAGTCATTACCCGCTTCGATCGCTATCGTTGGTCAAACGGTAAACGCCATACCCTATTCGCCCCCTTACTCAAAGGGGCTGCATTTAGTTATATCATCTGTGTGGTACTGGCCCTGCTCTCTTTGTTTGTATTGCCGATATGGGCATTTACGCAAAGATGGCGATTTCCGGATGTGCTGCCTTCAAGTTGGTCCTTCAAAAAGATTGAGCAGTTGAGCCCGCTATTATTTGACCTTGCTTGTGTCAGTTTAGTGATCGCTTTTATTAGCACCTTGTTAGCCCTAGCCATCAGTATCTTGATGTTAGAGCAAAAACGATTAAAGCCAGCAAATACCAAATGGTTTGATCGCTTTATTTATTTACCTATGATTTTACCGCAAGTGGGGTTCTTATTTGGCATTCAGGTATTTCTTATTTGGAGTAACAACAGTGGTTCTCTCTTGGCCGTCATAGGCCTGCATTTACTGTATGTTTTACCTTATGTCTACCTCACATTATCAGGGCCTTATCTTGCTTATAATCAAGACTTTTACGTACAAGCTATTTGTTTAAATAAGCACCCAACCGCTTCTTTTTTCAAAATAAAACTAGCCATGTTAAAGCCTGCGTTGTTCAGCGCCTTTGCACTTGGGATTGCGGTTAGTTTCGCGCAATACTTACCAACCTTGACTGCTGGTGAGGGGCGTATCAACACATTAACAACTGAAGCCGTTGCTTTAGCCGCTTCTGGTGAAAGAAAAAAAGTAGGTAATATGGCCATGTTGCAGGCCTTATTTCCACTCGTCATATTTATGCTTGCCCAGTGGCTTCCTAGAGTTTGGACTAACTATAGGCTGAATTTTCAGTCTATTTTTCGTTAAACTTTAATCAATTACTTATAGAATAGAGAAGATAGTGTTACGAATCTCAAACTTTAATCTTACCCTGCAAGATAACCCTCTTATTAAGAATTTGAGTTTTACTATTGATAATGGTGAAGTTTTAACCTTAATGGGGCCAAGTGGTTGTGGAAAATCAAGCCTGTTAAATTATTTGTCAGGCACCTTAGAAACAGGGTTAGTTGCAGAAGGTGAAATTACCCTTAATCAAACACGTATCGATAACTTGAGTACTCAAGAAAGACAGGTAGGCATTCTTTATCAGACACCTTTGTTATTTCCTCATATGACTAACTTAGAAAACCTTCTCTTTGCCATTGATAGCAAAGGCCAAGGGTTAAATAAGGTGCAATGCAAAGAACTTGCTATGTCTAAATTAGCGGAATTAGGTCTAGAGGTGAAAGCGAATAACTTACCGACTTCACTGTCTGGTGGGCAAAAAGCTCGTATTGCTTTACTGAGAACCTTACTATCTAGCCCTAAATACTTATTGCTTGATGAGCCTTTTAGTAAACTCGACCCTGAATTAAGACAAAGTGTCAGGCGCTTTACACTAGAGCAAGTGAAAAAAGCCAATATCCCAACCTTACTGGTGACACATGATGAAGACGATGTCGCGGCTATGGGAAGTAAATTAATACAACTCAATCATTTAAATCATAAATAGATGAACAGATTAAAATATATCAGTGCCTACCCAGATCATTTACAACAGCAGATTAAAACACTGATGGATAAAGATCAGCTGTCGCACTATTTATTAAAACGCTTTCCTGAACCCCATAAAATAAACAATGATAAAGCCTTGAGGGATTATGTTAACCAGATTAAAAAAACCTATATGAAAAAATCTGGAGCCCTAAGTAAGATCCAATATGATAATAAAATTCATCTGGTTAATAATGCACTTGGCATGCATTCCTATGTCTCAAGAGTGCAAGGCAATAAGTTAAAAAGCAAAAATGAACTCCGAATTAGTACTCTTTTTAAAACCGCACCACTTGAATTGTTAAATATGATTTGCGTTCATGAGCTGGCACATATCAAAGAAAAGGAACATAACAAAGCCTTTTATCAACTTTGCCAATATATGCTAAGCAATTACCATCAGCTCGAATTTGACGCTAGAGTGTATCTTACTCAGGTTGAGTTTTTAGGTGATATCTACTGATATGAAATGTCTGGCATGCAGATGATTTACCGGCACGCCATTAAGGAAGCGATGAATAATACCAAGGTGGCATTTCAGAAAAAATCACGTTAATAGTCAGGCTAATAGAGTAGACTGTAAAAGAGTGACTTAATCATCGCTTCCTTAAACAGATTAATGGTTACTAAAGAAAGATCGATTTGGTGTACCTGTCCAACAACGTGATAAAAATGGATGATCTTTTGTTAAAAAGTAAGCATAGGTTCCGTTTGGAAATTCTGTTGAAAAAGTCACAGTGCCATTACACTCATCCAGATCACCAGAATTTGCTACATATTCCCAGTCTTGATTGAAAGTACCATCGTATTTACCTGCTGGGTTATTGCTACCGCCTGGACGTTCGCCCGCCTTTAACTGGTAAGATGATACTAGCATTTTAACCCCATCTCCTAAGTCACCAGTTAATGCATAAACAGGATAACCATCCGCTGCCCAGCCAATTTGAGGAGAGTGTTTGTTTGCTTTCCAATTGAGCGCTTGCATGAGCCCAATTGGTAATCCATGGTAATGATACGCCCCTGTCGGTTGAACATGGGCGTTATTAGCATCTAACCCTAAAGGTAATGCGCCACCTAAAGCATCATAATTCCAACCGCCTCGTTCACCTTGCCAAAACTCAGCGGTTTGAGCTTCAAATGGCACACCATTCATAGCAACACCCCAATACCATCGATCTGATAAGGTAATTCTGCCTGCTTGACCTGGTACGGTTGTCATTTTGAATTCATAATTGCGAGCCTTTATTGTGTTTGGGTTATTCCTATTGGGAAAGGCGCCCACGTCATGTTCTGGAATACCGTTTGAAATAATAGTTCTTGTTGTGCCTGAAACACTTTCTTGCATTAAATTATCGATACTCAAGGCTTTATTAGCTGGGAGCAAAACAATATCACCACGGGTAATTTCTGTATGACTTCTCGATGGAGGGCCGCCAGCCATGCGCATCCCTTTTTTCCCTTTGGCCATTCGCTTTGATGCAGAAGGTCCAGTATCACTACTACCGGTGCTAGCACAACCTGCAAGTATTAAAGCAACTCCCGTGATCGAAGATATAATGAGTGTTTTATGAGACATGTGTTACTCCATAAAAGATGACGCAATAATGGTAACAGGACCATCGCCCGCTTCACCAAGATTGAAAATTAGAGTGAATATATGCGGTATTTCTTCATTACCAGACACCAATAGTGCTAAAGAATCAGTGAAATTAAACTGAGATTGAGCATCAATCGCTATTGGGTAATTCAAAGCAAACACCACCTCACCGACATTGCTCGTAATAGCTTCTATATAAATAGTATCCTGACCTTCATTAGTGAAAGTTAAAGCGATATTGGCATGATTTTGCACTAGATCAGCACTGAGTACTTTAATCGCAACATCAGAAGAATGAGCACCAATATGTGCATGTGATGCCATACTGATAAATAAAATAAAGCCAGATAAAATGATTTTATACATAAAATGATTCGAATTTAGATTCTCTAATAATAGCCGTTTTAATCTCAATGAATTGCTAGCATGATGTAAATTAAGTGTTTATATCCTCATCATTTATATTAATGTAAATTACTGAAAAGTTGGCTTAATTTACTTATAATCTTGTTTTATTTTGGTTCAACTCGTTAAGGCTTAATATGATTACCCAATCTCAAACTATTGAAATTAGTACAGCAACCGGACTTATGCGTTGTTCCTTATTTCGCCCTGTGGATGAAGGTAAGTTTGCCAGCATCATATTCTACTCTGAGATATTTCAGATTACGGCTCCGATAGAAAGAACGGCTCGTATCATGGCAAGCCATGGTTTTATTGTATTAGTGCCTGAAGTGTTTCATGAACTTAATCCAATTGGCACAGTGCTGGCTTATGATGATGCAGGTAAAGATAAAGGCAATCAGGATAAATTCACAAAAACTTTAGAAGCCCATGATTCAGATACTGACGCCATGGTTAACTTTCTATTGGAGCAGAGCTTTACTACTCAAGAAATTGGTAGCATGGGCGTATGTATTGGTGGACATCTAGCTTATCGTGCTGCATTAAACGAAAAAGTAAAATCCAGTTTTTGCCTCTATGCGACTGATATACATTCTAATACACTTCCATGTACTGAATCGAATGACAGTCTTTCAAGAACAGCCGATATGAATGCTGAATTTTGCATGGTTTGGGGTAGACAGGACCCCCACGTAAGTCCTGAGGGAAGGCAAAAAATCTATCAAAATCTAATGCAATCTGAGCGAAAATTTAGCTGGCATGAGTTTAACGCTCAACACGCCTTTATGCGCGATGAAGGCGATAGGTATGATGCCGAAGTAGCTCATGAGTGCTATCGTCTAGCAAGCAGTTTTTTTTATAGAAGCCTAAGGTAATAAGTTAGTCTGTTACTCAATAATAAGCATCTTCAGCCAGGGTTAGATGAGGTATCTAACCCTGGCCAATTGACGTATTAACGATAAGTTGGAACCAAGGTGCAAGAACCTAAATCAGAAGAAACCCACATCTCACCATCTTGAATAGTGACATTTAATTGCATTGATCGCTGACATAACTTTTCTAAAGCAACAACCTCTTCTTCTGCAAACCTAAGCACTTTTAGATTAGTGAAACGAGATAATTTACCTTGATTTTGTTGCCACCAGATATCAGATTTGTCATTGTAATTCACAATGATGACATCCTTTCCTCGACCACAGGCTTTTCTTAAACGCTTTTCATCTGGTTGACCTAAATCAATCCATAAAATAATGTCATCTGAAAGGGTCTTTTGCCATAAGTCAGGCTCTTCATCGGTACTAATGCCTTTGCAAAACGCCAGCTGCTCATCATCCGTTTTTTCATCAGCAAGTAAGGCAAAGGTGATAAGCCTGACCATCATTCTTTCTTCGGTCTCTGATGGATGAAGTGCAAGGGTAAGATCATATCCCTGATAATGAGACCTATCCATATCCGAAACTTGAATGCTTGCTTTGAAAACCGTAGATTTAATCGCCATTTTGACTACTTTTAAAAATATATTAATTAAATTAAGCATTTGGGGAAGCTTAATCACTTATGCGTGGCATTGTACCTTAACCGATTAATTTTAATAGCCTTATCAAATACAAAAGAGGTGTGCTTATAAAGCAGGTATAGGTGATAACACACATTGTGAACATCCTTCGCTATAAAATTAGGTCGTTTTAGCAAAAACGGAAGTGCTATGGCTAATTGTTAAAGTTAATTTGGTTATTTCTATATAGCTTGTTGACATAGATTAAATATTAAACTTTAATACTCCTGCTTAATTCATATTAAGCATCACCATTTCATTCACTTAACACGCACAGTTTGGAGGTAAACATGAATTTCATTAAATTAAATATCGTTTGCACCAATTCTGGTAATCAAAAAACAACCAAAGCTGCGTACTAAGTAATCAATATTTAGCCGCAGATCCTATGCGGCAATGTCATTTATATTAATGCATATGATCTCGGTTTATTTAAAACTGGAGAATACTATGACTTTTATCGCTTTATTAAATGCTGCAAAGAACTACTTCGAAAAACTTCATGCTCAACGAGCATTAAGACATCTCGATGCCCACTCTTTAAAAGATATCGGCTTTTATAATGATGAAGGACAAATCCGTCCCTTATCAGGTGATGTAAAAACGATTGCTAATTCAATTAAAATTAGTACAGGTATCGTTAATGAAGAAGAGCCGATACCGCAAAGAAGTGACGGCTAATGCTTGCTGCTTAAGCTATCTTTGCTTAAGCAGCCATTCAACTGAGCATTGTTAATCCATAATGCTCAATTAAGCCGAATAAGGTTGAACCTTATTCGGCTTTTATCTATATAAGCATCTGTTGTATCTAAATTTTTGTATTTAGAAACGTTGCGATTAACTCACCTCTTCTCAGTCTAGTCTTTCAAGGTATATTGAAAAAATGTCAAACAGACATCGATTTGTACTTGATTAATAGAAAGTTATTCTAGGTACCTTTCGAGAAGGGACAGCACAGATTAGCCCCGCACCATAAATCTAGAGGCTTTTATTCGCAGCTTTATTGGCATTTGGATAAGATATTAGTAATTTCTTCTAGGTGGCATTTTATTTTTTCTAGACATTGATGGGTGTCATTATCCTGCATTTCATTACCTTCTAATAAGACATAACGCTCGCTGTCTAAGTTTTCCCTATGAGAAAAGTAAAATGACTCTCGCCAATACCTGCAGGCAACAGGCTTTTCATTAAGATATTTCTGACATTCTTCTTCATCTTTTAAATAAGCAAAAACCCCAAGAGCTTTATGCTTATAAACTTTGATTGATAGTCCGTCTGGCCAATTGAGCAAACGAATATCATAATCAATTTTAACGTCTGCCCCTTCTTTTTTAATGATCACTTTTTTCATATCAAAAGACCCACGCCATTTTAAAAAAGCGTCACCATTAAAAATTTCATTTTCTATGGTGTCAAAATGAGCTTCAATTTTATCCGCTGTTTCTCTGGTCTTAGTTAGCATCGCCTCTTTACCCTTAGCTGTAATCATTTTTGTATGCATAATAGACATGGAAATTAATACACCCGTTCCCAATCAAAGTGGCTACTTTACAACATACAACGCCAAGGCGTTGATGAGTTGTTTTTATTACAAGATAAGTTTTATTGCTCATCGAAATAAGGCAATTAAGGTAATATGCGCTCTCAAAAAATAGAATGAATTAAAATGAAGCGCAGTATTTGGTCAGAGAAGCAATATTTTACCTATTTATCAGGCAGTATTTTCTCGACCCAAGGCCTTTGGATTCAACGTATGACTCTTGGTTGGATTCTCTGGCAAGCATCCTACTCAGAAAGCTTGTTAGGTTTGCTCGCATTTTTATTGTTTGTACCTTCGATTATTTTAGGTCCATTATTTGGCGTTTTAGTTGATCGTTTTGATAAACGTAAAGCCGCTTTGCAGGTGGTATTAATATTAGCCTTGCTATCATTAACCTTGGCATTAATGACACAATATAAGCTTATTAATGAAATTAACTTGCTTGTATTATCTCTCCTATTAGGCATAACCAATAGCGCGTACCAATCATTGCGACTGGCTTTCGTTCCTGAACTTGCTAGCCAAGAAAACATGTCAAAAGTGGTCGCTATCAATGCCGTTATTTATAACAGTTCGCGCTTTATTGGGCCTATGATTGCAGGCTATCTTATCAAGCACTATGGCAATGCCCTTTCTCTATATCTGGTTGCGTGCTTTTACTTACCCTTAATCTTGGTGTTGCTGAAATTACGCTTTGGACATATGCAAACTAAGAAAGCGTCTTTTACTTTTATCGAGGATATAAAGTCAGGTATTAATTTCGCTCTAAGCTCAAGACTCATTTCAAGGTTATTAATACTTATGAGTATTTCAGCTGTGCTAGGACGTGGGTTACTAGAAATATTGCCTGCAGCTGCAGACATGTTATATCAAGGAGGCGTTGACGCTCTTGCTTGGTTAAATTCAGTCGCAGGAATAGGAGCAATTTTAGCGGGTCTAATGCTTACTAAGTGTTCAAATAATCAGCTGTTATTAGCGCTTAAACTTGCTATTTGTTCCTCTGGAGTGCTCATTTTAAGCTTAAACTTTTTTGAGAGCCTAACTCAAGGCTTAGTACTGGTTGCCTGCTTGAGTTTTTGTGCGACAGTTTGTGGCGTGTGCACTCAGGCACTGATTCAAATTTCTGTGAAAAGCGAATTTCGTGGGCGAGTGATGAGTTTATGGGGGGCGATCAACCTAGGAGGAGCAGCCATTGGCGGACTTTTGTTTGGTTTTATGACTGAATTTTTTAATTATGAGCTCACTTTTTTGCTACTAGGTAGTCTATGTACCCTCATCGCTTTGCTAAGCAGCTTTAAGCTGACGATGAAAGTAAACCAGTAAGCCGCTTTCAATTATCATTTCTGTATTCGTTAAAAGAAAGATAAATGACAGCTTAATTACTTAATGTAATACTATTCGGACAAACTATCTTTTAGGATTATATAGATGAGTATTTACGATATAGAGGTTACCCAAAGTAATGGCACTAGTTACCCACTTTCAAACCTTAAAGGAAGAGTGCTGTTGATTGTAAATACTGCAAGTCAATGTCGATTTACCCCCCAATATCAAGCGTTAGAAAAGCTTCATCAAAAATACGCAGCCAAAGGCTTAACGATTCTCGCTTTTCCTTGTAATCAATTTGCCCACCAAGAACCAGACACAGATGATAAAATCGAAAGCTTCTGTCAGCTCAATTACGGCGTAAGCTTTGAACTGCATAAGAAGATTAAAGTAAACGGTGCTGAATCATCCAAGCTTTATCAATATTTAAAATCGCAAGCTAAAGGGATTTTGGGTACTGAGTCGATAAAATGGAATTTCACAAAATTTATTGTTAATTCAGATGCTTCACACATTGAGCGCTTTGCCCCTAGTGTGGACCCGATGAAACTTGAAGGAAAGATTCAAGATTATTTATCAATAATCCAAGGTGAAGACGCATAGTATATTTAGATCTAAATTCAAGACATAAAAAAACTCGCCTGCGCGAGTTTTTTTATGTCTGATAATTTTATTTAGTAATGATTGGTGTAGCACATTGCACATCAGCATTTTGTCCACGATGGCGTAACAAATGATCCAGTAATGTAATGGCTAACATAGCTTCTGCGATCGGTGTTGCTCTAATACCGACACAAGGGTCATGACGGCCTTTTGTGATGACATCCGCAACATTCCCTTCTCTATCAATAGTTTTACCTGGAACAGTTATGCTTGACGTAGGTTTTAGCGCTATGTTCACAACAATATCTTGTCCAGATGAAATACCACCAAGCACACCACCGGCATGATTTGAACTAAAGCCTGATGGTGTCAACTCATCCCTATGCTCACTACCTTTTTGCTCAATAACTTCAAAGCCATCACCAATTTCAACGCCTTTGACTGCGTTTATTCCCATCATTGCCTTAGCAATATCCGCATCCAAACGGTCAAAAACTGGTTCACCTAACCCCGGCATAAGATTACGAGCAACAACTGTGATTTTGGCTCCAATTGAATCCCCTTCACGTCTTAGCTCTGTCATATACTTTTCAAGCTGAGGTATGGCTTCAGGATCAGGGCAAAAGAATGGATTATCGTAAACTTGGGTGAGGTCTTTAGCATCAAGTTTGATAGGTCCCAATTGGGATAAGTAACCATTCACCTCAATGTTAAAACGTGTCTTAAGGTATTTTTTTGCTATTGCACCTGCTGCGACTCGCATTGCTGTTTCACGCGCAGAAGAACGACCACCACCTCGGTAATCTCTAAAACCATATTTTTGATCATAGGTGTAATCAGCATGGGCAGGTCTAAAAGTGTCTTGAATATTGCCATAATCTTTTGATCTTTGATCGGTATTTTCAATCAAAAGGCCAATTGAGGTGCCAGTTGTTTTACCTTCGAATACACCGGATAAGATTTTCACTTGATCAGGTTCACGCCTTTGGGTCGTGTACTTTGATGTACCAGGTTTACGAAGGTCTAATTCCTTCTGTAAATCCTCTTCACTTATTTCAATTCCAGGAGGACATCCATCCACTATCGCCCCTAATGCGATACCGTGACTTTCACCAAAGGTGGTGACTTTAAATAAGGTTCCAAAAGTATTACCAGACATAGACTCTGTTTGCTCTTCTAATAATTAAAATGAATGTGCTAAAAGTTCTTTTTTAGAGATAATGAAAACGCCATTACCCCCTTGTTCCAATTCTACCCACATGAAAGGAACGTCGGGAAAGGCATCTTGCAAAGCAATTTCACTATTCCCTACTTCATACACTATGATGCCATCATCATGTAAATGTTCGGCGGCTTGATTCAAAAATTTGCGTGTAAAATCAAGACCATCAAATCCAGAAGTTAGTGCAAGTTCAGGCTCCCTATGAAACTCAAGCGGTGCACTTTGATAGTCGTCAGCATCCACATAAGGTGGATTACAAATAATTAAGTCATATTGACGCTGCAAAAGCTTTTCGAACATATCTGATTGAATAGCTTCAACCGATTCTTCCACTTGATGTATTTCTATATTTTGACGTGCAACATCAAGTGCAGCCTGGCTAATATCACTAATATCTACTTTTGCATCTTCAAATATTAATGCCGCCGTAATACCCAAGCAGCCGCTTCCAGTACACATATCCAATATATTTAATGGATATTGTTTTAACCAAGGCTGAAACTCGTCTTTAAGTAACGCCATGATAGGAGACCTTGGTATCAAAGTATCTTTCGTCACTTTAAAGGGGAGGCCCATAAACCAAGCTTCACCTAGCAAATAAGGTAAAGGCGTACGTTTTGAAATACGCTCATTTAACATGGTTAAAATACTTTTTTTCTCATCAATTGTGAGACGACAATCCAGTAAATCTTTATCAAAATCTAAAGGCAATCTTAGCGCCCCTAAAACAAGGTGTACCGCTTCATCCCAAGGATTATCAGTGCCGTGTCCGTAGAAAAGATCCGCTTTCACAAAACGGCTATAACTATAACGAATAAAATCTTTAATACTACATAGATCGCGAAGCGCGGACTGTCTACTGCTCATTTAACCTGTCTTCATATACATAAAAGAAATGCATTATACCTTGTTATCAGGATTTTCAGATGTTTTTTATGCTATTTATCAAGCCTTAGCGCAAATTCATGGCGGAAATTTCAAAAAGAAATGATTAAGCCCAAAATAACCCTTTATCTCGTTTTCTGATTGCCATTCTCTGTTTGAAGTTTAATCAAGTTTTTAACCTGCTCTGTTAAATCCTCGATCTCTTTATGATTATTTTGTTTTGAAAGATTCTCAATTTGACACTGTTGCGATCGGATTTGGTCTAACAAAGTCTCTCTTTCATCTTTTATGAGGTTAAGTTGTAACTCATAACTTGCAAGCTCAACCTCCTTTTGTGAAAGATTAAGGTTTAAGGTTTTTATTTCCTTATCCTGTTGCTCCAGTTTTGACTGATGTACTTTTAGATTTGATAAGGTGTCTTGATAACGACCAGTTAAATGTTCACATTTTTGCAGTGCATCTTGGTTGGACTCAGTTAACTCAACCAAGGTTTTTGCTTGGCTCTCCAATTCCTGACTTTGCTGCACAACGAAATCGGATAGGGATAAATATTGACCATTTGTAGCATCTTTTTTTAGAGCTTGGTCATTTTCACTATGATGTAGTTTCTCTTCTAACAATTGCTGTATATCACGACCTATGTCCCTTTCAAACTTCTTAAAACTAGGTGTAAAGACATCAAACAAATCCTGAAAGCTAGCGTCTTGTCGCTCTTTATACAACTCTTCCCATTCGGTTATGGCTTTTAAAAACGTAGTATTAGAACACTTCCTGCCATCTAGTTTTAAAAAGTAATCCGCAACTCTTGGAATATTAGGAAAATAGTTTTGTTCTAACAAATTCCAGCATGCCATGATAATTTCATCACGACTTATATTTGCTTTACGCGCCATAATATATCCAAACTAATAATTTGATAATTAGTATAAAGGTTTTATCTTATTATCCAATAAGGGTTGCTTAAGAGGACGTGCTCTAAAAGCCCTATCTTAACAATAATTAAGTTGCGCCCCTCGCCATGAATTTTTTTGTTTCCACGCGCCAAGGCTTAAGGACTTTTTCGCACCTCCATAGTTGGAAGGTAAGGTTATTGATTAAGGAGAATGCTAATGGAATTTTCACCATAATCAGGAAGGGCTTTATTACCTAAGTTAATGAAAGTGACCTTCTCTACTAATCTAGCACCTAAAAAACGTTTTAAGCTTTCTATTTCTGTCTCGCCTTCACGATAAGCACTGGCTTGGCTTTGTCCTTTGCTTGTAGACACTAAAATAAAGAAATTGCTACCATCATATGAGCGTGCTAAATAATCTTTAACAGCAAGTTTTTTGTTGATACCCGTTTGAAACAGAATGTCATTCTTTGTTTCATTCTGACTTTCATCAAGGCTATCCAGTCTTAGTACAACATCACCAGCACCGCGACGGTTCAGGTATAGAAGATGGTATTGCTTTTGGCTTGAGGATAAATTCTCAACGACTAATAAAGATTGGTTTGCATCAGCACCGTTAAGGCGATAATCATTAAAGAAATTATTTGCCCAAGCATTACTACTACCACAGGTTCTACCTTGGCATTCGTAGAGGATATTTGCATTATCAATTAACTGGTTTCTATAAAATTGATAAATGTTTTCTAAAGCCTCATCCCGACCAAATTTGTATAAACTCGATGACAAGTCGCCTTGAACTCGCTTCGACTTAATCGGTATCCAAGCTCGTGCGGATTTCTTCAAATTCGCAAGTGGCAACGAATAATCAGTCTGATTGGATTGATCAAATTTTAATAAGGAAGCACCTTGATATTGATCAAAACTTTCTGCCGCATATACACTTGAAGCACAGGTTAAAACGACAGCTGAGCTGAGCCTTAACGCTTTTTTGAATGATTTTCTAAGATCGATTTTAATAATATCAGCCTCTTTCATGTGACCCATTATAAAGTGTAATCCAATAAAAATATTTATCTAATGTCTTGTTATAAATGCATAAATCTTTTTTGCAACCGCTAGGTGCGTATCATCTTCAAGGTGAAAATGATGCCCTCCTTCACACCAATCAAGCTCTCCATTAGGAAACTTGTTACAGATAAGCTCAGCGTCTTTCATTGAATTTGCAAAAAGCCCCTGATTTGCAAGGAGCGTCAGCGCTGGACAAGAGACTGACTTCATAAATGCTTCAACGCTTTGCCTATCCATTCTAAATGGAGAAGGAAAAGTGAGCTTAGGATCATGACGCCAACGATATCTGCCATCTGCAGAGAGCTGACTACCTCTTAAGATAAGAGCTTTAGCAGCGTTATAACCCAATTTAGTAAAGCCATTCATTCTCGCTTTTATCATAGCCTCTTGGTTATCATAGCCTCGAGACTCAGGTCTCTCATGCCCCATTTTTTTTATGGCATGTTGTAACTGTGAGACTCTCTGGGAAGGTGAAGAAGTTAAAGGACCAAGGTTATCTAACATAACTAATCCATGTACCTTATCAGGAATGACAGAAGCGACTAACATGGCTACAGATGCCCCCATGCTATGGCCCACAAGCCACACCTTTGCATTTAGTCCTTCAATAAATTGAACCGTATCTAACACATAATCCCAAAGATGATAAAAGCTCCCTTCTGCTCGGTGTAAAGACTCACCATGACCGGCGCAATCTAAACTAAACCAATGTAAATCTGGCATAAAGTCCATGCATAGCTTAAAGCTAGCGGCATTATCTAACCACCCATGTAAAGCCACTATTTTAGTTGAGCAACTTGTATCTGGATGATTAGAATGAGACTCGATAAGAGACAACTTGGTATGATTTAAAGAAACATGCTTTTTATGATCCATCATAGGTTTAATCTATTTTCTAATCTTATAAATGGCTAACTTAGTCGTTAGCATTAATGACCCAACGCAGCTTGCAACAAGCAGTAGCTAATATTTCGCCTTCAACTGCAGCCAGGGTGGCTGTTTGCATCATAAAGTCATGGGGAAAAGGCATATCAGCTAAAAGATCGACAACTTGGCTAGCAAATGGTTCATGTGTTACAAGCAAAACCGAATCAGCCTGCATATTTGAAAGCCAAAGTGCAACATCAATTGCTTTACCACTTGGCGTAATTTTATCCGTTGTTTGGCTTACCCCATTATAATTAATCGCCTTTAAAAAGTGTTGTGCAGTTTGTTGAGCTCTAACGTAGGGGCTAACAAACACTTGATCAAGCGTTTCACCTTTCTGCTTAAACTTCATCGCACTAGATAACACTTCTTCCACGCCTAAAGGCGTTAAATTACGCCCCGCATCATCCCCAAAGGTTGGAGCTTCAGCATTACCGTGGCGCAATACATACAAGCGTTTAATGGCCATGATTAATTCCCTTTATCTTCACTTGGCCAAGCCTGGAACGGATAAGGCTTTTCCTCTGTTTGAAAACAGACAAACGATAATGTTTGACTGATAAAGTTTGATAAACCTGAAATAAAATGAGCAAGTGGGACCGGCTCAAATTGAGAACCAAAGCGTATGACTGTCAAAATAATCAACAAAATACCAAATATTGATAATGAAATATTAAGTACTGCCCAATAAATCACCATAAAGACTAAACGTACCCAAAAAGCTTGATCTGCATAACCTGGCTTAGCCATTTTTATTCTCCTCATAAGTTGCAAACTCAACATCCCACCTTAATTCGCCGGTCATCATAGTTTGCACTAACGTTTCTAGTTTATATCCATCAAACACAAGCTTAGATAAACCTAAAGCGAGTGGCATATAGAGGTCATTCTTTTCTGCTTCACGAATGACCATACGTAAAGTATTCACACCTTCGGCGACTTGCCCTAGTTGCTCGACGGCTTGCTCTAATGTTTTGCCTGAACCAAGCGCAAAGCCCACCTGGTAATTCCGACTTAATGGTGATGAGCAGGTTGCAATTAAATCTCCTACGCCCGCAAGTCCCAAAAATGTCATGGGATTAGCACCAAAATGAACCGCAAAACGACTCATTTCAGCCAAACTCCGGGTCATAATCATTGCCATGGTATTTTCACCCACATTAAGGGCTTTCGCTAAACCACAGACAATGGCATAAATATTTTTGAGCGCACCAGCAAGTTCAACGCCTTTAATATCAGCATTCTCATAGACTCTGAAAGTCGGCGATTTAAGTAGTTCAACAACATGGGAGCGAACGGAATCATTAGGACTGGCAATAACAGAACCTGTTAATTGGCCTGCTGCAATTTCTTTCGCGAGATTAGGGCCACTTAACACGCCGATTTGATCACTGACATTTTGTCTAAATAAAATATCGCTCATCAGTTCAAAGCGGTTTGGGTTAAAACCTTTTGTCGTGCTAATGAGCATCTTATCAGGGGTTAGCAAAGGCGTGATACGCTCTACAACCTGTTCAAATGATTTAGATGGAATAGAGACGAAGATGGCATCACTTTCTGCAATTGCCGCTTCCAAATCTGTCGTAGCAACTAGCTCTTCGCTTAATTGTGCTTTTGGCAAGTAACGGCTATTAAAGCCGGTTAAGTTAATTTCTTCCACTTGCTCTTCATTACGCATCCATTGGCTAACAAGATGTCCATTGTTTGCCATAATATTTGCTAGTGCTGTACCGAAGCTCCCTCCCCCTAGCACGCAAACGGTTTCCTTTGTCATTATTAACCTCCAACTTACCGCTTTAAGGTAAATTTATAATTCTGTGTGCAAGCTAGACTTAAGATGAGCAGCTCACACAAAATGATTTTTGCTCAGTATTAGTTGGAATCGCTAAATGGGCGCAATCTTCATGCTCCTCAAACGGCGCTTCAAGCACTTTAATTAACGCTTCGAAAGCGCGATAATCTTTATTTTCTGCTGCTTCGATAACTCTCTGTGCTAAATAATTACGTAATATATATTTAGGATTAGTTTGCAACATTTCAAGTCGGACTTGCGACCAAATACTGTCTTCTAACGAACGCCTTTTGATATAAGAGGCTAACCAAGCCTCAAAATCTAGCCGATTGGCAAACATTAAGATTAAATGCGCTTTATCATCAGCATCTTGCATTTGGCTTAGATTACGCCAAAAATTAGTATAGTCGATTTTTTCTTTTTCTAATAATACCAATAAGTTAGAAAAGAGTGTTAGATCATCTTTATGTTTTTCTTTTAAACCTAACTTAGCGCTAATTAGTGCTTGGAAGTGATTGATTAAACAAGGCTCAAAACGCGATAGAATTTCAATTAATTGGGTTTTGCTAAGGTGCTTTGAAAAACAGACAAATAAATGATTTAAGTTCCATAATGCGACGGCTGGCTGCTTTTCAAAGGCATATCTAGCATTGTAATCTGATTCATTAGCAACCCATTTTTGATCATAGGCTTCCATAAAACCATAAGGCCCATAGTCCAAAGTCTCTCCTAAAATAGACATATTATCTGTATTCATAACACCGTGCTGAAAGCCGACCGCTTGCCAATGGGCAACCATCTTAGCCGTGCTCTCAACTATCTTTTCAAGCATCTTAATAATACTTTGTGTACGTGATGCCATAGATCTAAAATGTCGTTTGATACAATAATCAATTAACTCATCAAGTTCTTTGGTTTTCTTTTGATAAAAAAAGTATTCGAAATGACCAAAGCGGATATGTGTGCAGGCACCTCTTAATAGCATCGCAGCAGGTTCAGCCCCTTCTCGATATATGATTTCCTCACTGTCAAACAAGGCTAATGCACGTGTACTGGCCACTCCCAAATGATACATGGCTTCGCTGGCAAGATACTCTCGAATACTTGAGCGCAAGACAGCACGTCCGTCGCCTTGTCTTGCATAGGGTGTTGGACCGACACCTTTCATGTGCAAATCTATCAAGTTATTCTTGTTATCTTTTACCTCACCTAAAAGAAGGCCTCGCCCATCCCCCAATTGTGGACTGAAACCACCAAACTGATGACCAGCATAAACCATGCTTTATGCGTTTTTTAAAGGCGTTTTACCCAAAAATATATCGAGTGTTTCTGTATGAGTAAAATCAATACCAAGCTGAGATGCTAAGGCATGATTTGTAAAAGAAAGGCGTAGGCCCTTAAGAGGTTTGATTTGACCGTAGGAGAAAAATGGTGAACTTAATTGGGAGTAGTGGTGCTCTAATTGCAGCATAATCCCCCTACCTAATCTGATTTAAAAGCCAGCTCTATAAGCCATTACCAGCACCATTAAAGCATGGTGCTGGCTATCATTTTAATGATTACTTACATATTCGCAGCGAATTTTTTCACCCACTACTTTTTCAATTTCTGGCACCATAAATGCGTCATCTTCACTGGCAAAGCTGACTGATTTACCTGTTTCACCACCGCGTCCAGTTCGACCTATACGGTGAACATAATCTTCAGGGTCTTCTGGTAAGGAGTAATTAACAACAAGCTCAATACCATCAACATGAATACCGCGACCAGCGACATCAGTAGCAACTAGAACTTGAATCTTACCGTTTTTAAAATTTGCGAGTGTTTTAACTCGCTTATCTTGAGCGACTTCACCAGACAGCATGGCACAGTTAACACCAGCATCTTTCAAACGCTCGTATAAATCGCGTGTTTCATCACGACGATTAGCAAAAACGATAGTTCTTTGGTTATCTTTCTCTTTGATTAGACTTTCTAGTACAGGCCACTTTTGATCAGCTTCAACGCTGTAAATAACTTGTTCAATGTTTTTATTCGTGGTTTCTTCTGGCACAACTGATACTTCTTTAGGGAAGTAAGTCCATTGGCGTGCAAGGTTTTGAATATCTTTAGGGAAAGTCGCACTAAACAACATGGTTTGACGTTTTTCTTTATGCGGTGTCATGCGGATGATGCTTTTTACATCAGGAATAAAGCCCATTGAAAGCATGCGATCCGCTTCATCTAGGACAAGTGCTTCAACTTTATTCAGTAACACTTTCTTATTACGTGCAAAGTCCATCAAACGACCCGGTGTGGCAACAACAATATCAACACGTTCATTTTCTAGAATTTGTTTTTGCTTCTCATAGCTTAAGCCACCCACTAAGGAGACAATGTTAATGTCACTGTTTACAGTCAATTTGACAGCATCTTCAGCAATTTGAAGCGCCAGTTCACGAGTAGGTGCAATGATTAAACCACGAGCCAAGCGGCTATCACGCTCTTCTTCAATGGGGTAATCAATAAAATCACTGATCATAGCAATCAAAAAGGCCGCCGTCTTACCGGTACCTGTTTGAGCTTGTCCAATCAGGTCATAGCCTTGAAGGGTTTCTGGCAAAGATGCGGCTTGAATTTCACTGCAATATTCAAAAGACATTTCTGCAATCGACTTTAATAGTCGATCTGGAAGGTTTAGATCATGAAAACGCACTTTACCTTCGACTTCAGGTACTTGAAAATCTTCAATTGACCAAACCTTGCTTGAATCAAGGTTTACATTTGATTCGCCTTCTTGACGTTTTGGCTTGCGATAAGACTTTCGAGGTTTCTTTGTTTTAGGTTTTTGTGGCGCGCTTTGATTATCCATATTGGAATCTATGTTCTTCTGTTATATGTCTTGTGGATCCAAATGCCGTAAAAGCGTTTGAATAATGATGTATCACTAAAATTGATTTGGGTGGAGTTTACAGAAATGCCACCCAATTATACAGTTATTTTAAATAGTCATTTTTGACTAATGCGGTTCTAGTGCCAAGGAATACGGCGGTAAACTGTCAATCAGGTTCTTGCCGTAGCGTTTAGTAATTAAGCGTTTATCTAAAATGCATATTTTACCCGTGTCTTTTTCGCTCCTAAGCAGTCGTCCTGTTGCCTGGACTAACTTTAAAGAGGCATCAGGGATTGAAATCTCCATAAAAGGGTTCCCCCCTCTTTTTTGTATCCATTCTGCCAAAGTTGCGTCAACCGGATCATCGGGAACAGAAAAAGGGATTTTGGCAATCACCACATGCGTTAAATATTTTCCTGGTAAGTCCACACCTTCTGCAAAACTGGCTAGGCCCAATAACAAACTGCCTTTGTCCTTATCAATACTTTCTTTATGGCTTTCTAGAATGATGCGTTTAGATTGTTCACCTTGAATAAGCATAATGTCTTTAAGTTTACTATCAACCGCCTCTGCTACCGCTTCCATCTGCTTTCTAGAAGAGAAAAGCACTAAACTGGCGCCTTCAAGGTCAACTTCATCATTTAAGTATTTAACAATTTCTTGCGTATGCATATCTGCATTATTAGGTTCATGAGCTAATTTGGGAACGGTTAAAACCGCATTTTCACGAAAATCAAAGGGGCTAATCACTCTTAAATATTCAGAGTCTTTTGGTACACCACTGCGCATATTAAAGCGATGAAATTGATTCAAGGCAGTCAATGTCGCTGAAGTAACAATGGCCCCGTAACATTTATCCCATAACTGCATTCTCAAGGTATGAGCCGCCAGAATAGGTGAACCACCTAATTCAATATCCTGTTCCATGCCTTGACCAGTTAAAGTCAACCATCGTGCATTAGGTGGGAAATTTTGGTCATCAGCACTTGAATATAACAACCATAATGATTTCGCTTGCTCTAAGCGGCCAAGCACTACCCCTAAAATTGGCAACCAAACTTCGGCTGTTTCGCTGTTGACTCCCATCCCCTCATTCTGTTTTACTTTTTTACACTCATCGTGAATAGATTCAATAGCAGCGTAAAGCTTTTGATACGAGGTTTGAAGGCTATAGGAAAGTTGTCTTAGTTCTTCTGGGATAATGCCAAATTCAAACCGGTGTAATTCGTTATTTTCTAAATCCGTTAAGTTATTAATAAAAGGCGCTAAGCCTTGTTGAGCATACTGGATAAAATTTACAATTGTTTGAATCATTTGGGGAATTTTAAAAAGCAATTGCCCGGTCACACTGACATCATCAGTGAGCTCTTGCTTGAGGTTTAGTAGATTTTTTTCTAATTGCCTTAACCATAAAATACTTTGCTGCAGTCTTAATTCATGACGAAAATGATTGATTGCCTTATCTGGTAAATGATGTCCCTCATCAAAGACATAGATGGTGTCATTGGGCGCAGTCAGTATAGCACCTCCACCCAAGGATAAATCGGCCAACACAAGATCATGGTTAGCGACAATGACATCAGCCACTTCAATTTCAGCTCTGGCTTTGTAAAAAGGGCAAGCACTAAAGTTAGCGCAATTTCGGTTGGTACATTGTTGGTGGTCTGTCTTCAAACGCCCCCAATCTTGCTCCCTAACAATTCCAGACCAATTATCCTTATCGCCATCCCAAGTGCCGGCCTTTATAGCATCGTCCATCTCTTTATATAGGGCGGTATTGATATCTCCTGGCTGCAAGTGCTGTTCGAACAAACCTGCGAACATATCATCGGTAGCTTGTGCCTCGTCATCTAAATGACTCTCAAGATGATTAAGACATAAATAGCGCCCCCGCCCTTTGGCTAAGGTGTATTTAAATTGATAGTCCGTGTGCTTTAGTAGGTCGGGCAACTCTTTATGTAAAATTTGTTCTTGCAAAGCAACCGTTGCCGTTGAGATGACTAAGGTTTTGCCTCTTGCTTTGGCAATGGGAATGGCAGCCAGACAATAGGACAAGGTTTTACCTGTACCTGTACCCGCTTCGATCACCGCAACATGTTTTTCACCCAAACGATTGCCTTCACTATCAGGTGAAACATTGCCTAAGGTTCTGGCAATTGACGCTATCATTTGTCTTTGTCCCGATCGTGCATTATGGCCTTTTGCCTTTAAGCTAGAACGGTAAGCAGCTTGGATTTTTGACTTTAATTCATCTGAAAGCATTTATTTAATTGAGTATCCCTTTAAAAGCTGTATATAATAACAGTTACTGTACAAACAACCAGATGCCTTATGATTAAACTTACAAAAAGACAATCCGATGTAATGGATACTATCCGTGACTTTATTGCTGAAACGGGTTTTCCACCAACACGTGCTGAAATTGCGAATAAATTAGGTTTCAAGTCCCCTAACGCCGCCGAAGAACATTTAAAGGCCCTTTGTAAAAAAGGCGCAATCGAAATCTTGCCAGGAGCCTCTCGTGGCTTGCGTATTATCGACGAAGCAAGCAATGATGCCAACACTGAATTAGGCCTACCCATAATAGGTAAGGTTGCTGCTGGTTACCCCATCCTAGCCCAAGAGAATGTTGCTTCTCATGTTCAAGTGCCGGCAAGTATGTTCTCTCCACAAGCCGACTACCTTCTCTCTGTCAATGGTATGAGCATGAAAGACGTCGGCATCATGGAAGGTGACTTACTAGCCGTTCATAAAACATCAACAGTAAGAAACGGCCAAATAGTGGTTGCACGAATTGGCGATGAAGTTACCGTAAAACGTTTTGAGAAAAAGGGAAATACAATTCGCCTGATTGCCGAAAATGAAGAATTCAATGACATTCTGGTCGATCTTGAAAGTGAAGAATTTGCTATAGAAGGCTTGTCTGTTGGTGTCATAAGACAATCAATCTAAATAATTAAATTAACCCATAAATAAATTACTTTCTTTATGGGTTAATTTTTTAATGTATTACTTTTGCATCTGATGCAAGCGCTTCATCCATCGTTTCATGCACTTCAGATTCAGGAAAATCTTCTGAATAAACAAAATCAATCCCCGCATGAAACATTCTTTTAGCAAGTTCAAAATATCTATCTTGAAGATAAGCTTTAGTAGTATCAGAAATTTTCAGCACCGCTAAAGGTTCTGTTTCAACACCCTCGTCACTTGCTGGGCGCAAAACAATTTCGCCATTTTCTAGTTCAACTATCTCTAGATACGACTCATTCATATTATTAGTACTCTGAGGATTCTTCTCTAAACCTAAGTGTCAATTCGGTTAGAGCGTTTAAATATGTCATGCTGGCAGATCTATCATCAACCGCACTAACAATTAAATTACTTTGTTTAGCATTATAGAAATTGGGATGGCATTTTAAGCTAGCCTCAAAAGCATGCTGTAATTGGCTAAACCAAGATGATTGGTTTGCCTGCAACTCCATGAGTTCGTTAATTACAGGAATACTTATCTGTTTCGACTTTGCATCTTGGCTAAGTTTTAGCAAATCAATTTCCGAGCTAAGATGATACGCTTGTTTTACTTCTTGCAAAAGCCCCATAAGCGCACTTTGCAAATGAAAAAGAGCCGCATTTTCAAATGCTGGCTCCATCCATTTTTGTTCTGAGCTCGGCATAGACAAGAATTTTCTAGCGATATCTAACCTTTGGTTAGTCATACTTGCTGCAGAACTCATTTATTTTTTAGCCTTTTTCTTTGCTTCTTCAATGACCCATTTTGAATCAACAAAGTAAGCCTTCCAGCCTGTTGGCTTACCCTCTTCCTCAGACATAACATATTGCTCTTTTGTCTTACGGCTATAACGGATAATGGCAGGTCGACCTTCTGAGTCAGCCAAAGGCGCATCTTTGAAAAAATGATACTTAGGATCAATTTGATCCATGTAAGGTATCAGTTCAGCAACCAGAGGCGCTCGTGTTTCACGCTTTCTTGGAAATTGGCTAGCCGCTAAGAATAAGCCCGTTGCACCATCACGAAGAACATAATGATCTTCAACTTTTAGACATGCCAAATCAGGCATAGGCACAGGGTCCATTTTTGGTGGCGCAGCTTCACCATTCTTCAGCAATTTACGGGTATTTTTACACTCTTCATTTGTACAACCAAAGTATTTGCCAAAACGGCCCGTTTTCAGCTGCATTTCAGAAGAACATTTATCACATTCAAGCACAGGGCCATCATAGCCTTTAATTTTGAATGAACCCTCTTCTACTTCAAAGCCACTGCAGCTTGGGTTATTACCACATACATGCAGTTTGCGCTGCTCATCAATAAGGTAACTATCCATTGCTGAGTCACAAATTTTGCAGCGACGCTTATTAATTAATGCCTTAGATTCCGCCTCATCATCATAAATAGCGACAACTTCGTCACCACTGACAAGGTTAATTGTCGCTTTACAACGCTCTTTGGGTGGCAAGGCATAACCAGAACAAGACAAGAAGACACCAGTACTCGCAGTACGTATCTGCATAGGTCTTGAACAGGTTGGACATTCAATATCTGTTGGTGTCGGCGCATTTTGCGTCATACCCGTTTCAGGGTGCTCAGCAACATTCAGGGTTTTGCTAAAGTCACGGTAAAAGGCATTTAAGGTTTGAATCCAGTCATCACGACCTTCAGCAATATCATCAAGCCTTTCTTCCATTTGCGCAGTAAAATCATAACCCATTAAGGTTTGGAAGCTATTTACTAAACGGTCAGTGACGATATCACCCATTTTCTCAGCATAAAAACGACGCCCTTCTGTTCTCACATAACCACGATCTTGGATTGTAGATATGATAGATGCATACGTAGAAGGTCGGCCAATGCCACGTTTTTCAAGCTCTTTTACCAAGCTAGCTTCACTGTATCTTGCTGGCGGTTTAGTAAAGTGCTGCTCAGGGATAAGTTGTTCAAGTTGTAAACTTTCACCTTGACCAATATCTGGCAAAATATTGTCTTCACTCTTCTTACCAAGAGGTGTCAAGACACGGGTATAACCGTCAAAACGTAAGATTCTACCCTTTGCTTTAAGCTCGTACTCATCGACAACCAAGGTAACAGTGGTTGAGGTATAACGTGCAGGTGTCATTTGACATGCCATAAACTGATTACGAATCAACTCATAAAGTCGATGGGCATCTTTTTCCATGCCTTTTAAGAACTCGGGTAACAAGGTGACATCAGAAGGACGAATTGCCTCATGAGCTTCTTGAGCACCTTCTTTACTTGAGTAACTAATGGCTTTCTCAGGCAAATATTCACTGCCAAAATTAGACTCAACATAGTCCCTAAGCGCAGCCACAGCCTCTTGACTCAAATTGGTCGAGTCAGTTCGCATGTAGGTAATATAACCCGCTTCATAAAGACGTTGAGCCAACATCATGGTTTTCTTAACGCCAAAGCTTAAACGGGTACTGGCCGCCTGCTGAAGCGTTGAGGTGATAAATGGCGCACTTGGCTTACTGCTCGTTGGTTTATCTTCACGTTTAGCCACGCTATAAGACGCATTTTGTAAACGCGCCAAATGCAAATTAGAGTCAGACTCACTGGTTGGTCTGTATTCTTTGTCTTGATATTTAGCAACTTCAAACTTGATCTTTGCTTGCTTTGGCGTTTGTAAGATAGCATCCATTTCCCAGAACTCATCTGGATTAAATGCTCGAATACTTTGCTCACGCTCAACAATTAAGCGCACCGCCACTGACTGTACACGCCCAGCTGATAAGCCGCGTGCCACTTTAGCCCAAAGCAATGGAGAAACCATAAAGCCAACAACACGATCTAAAAAGCGTCTCGCCTGTTGTGCGTTAACTCGGTTTATATCAAGCTCTGAAGGCACATCAAAGGCTTCTGTGATTGCTTTTTCAGTGATTTCGTTAAAAACAACACGCTTGTATCGACTATCGTCACCACCAATGGCCTCACGAAGATGCCATGCAATCGCCTCTCCCTCTCTATCCAAATCGGTTGCGAGATAGATGGTGTCAGCATTCTTAGCAAGTCGTTTAAGCTCATCAACCACTTTTTCTTTACCAGGCAAAACCTCGTATTTGGCTTCCCAGTTATTTTCTGGGTCTACACCCATACGATTGATCAGCTGTTGACGAGCCTTACGGCTTTTATAAACAACTTTCTCTTCTGCCGACATCTTACGCGTGAGCGCTGCTTGTTTAGCTCGCTCTTGAGGCGTAGAGGTTGAAGTGGTGCCAGTCGGTAGATCGCGTATATGTCCAACACTGGACTTTACAACATAGCCACTACCTAAATATTTATTAATTGTCTTCGCCTTGGCTGGCGATTCCACTATTACCAGTGATTTTCCCATTTTCTAATATAGGCCTTATGTAAAGTACATCTCCGATTCTGCAAAATTGTGCAGTTAACATCGTCGGGGTCGTGATATTAAGCAAACCCCTTTTATATAACAAGCTATCACTGTATTGTTTGCGAGATAATTTTCTAATTCTTTGAAAAAATCTATATTTAACATACTGAATTCATCGTCAGAGGACAATACATAGTGACATTGCAAATTGTTACCATTATTTTTTTATTCATCATAGTTGTTCTTTCTGTGATCATTGGCAGCCGAGCACACCAGAAAGAAAAGGAAGAAACTGAACGTCGTCTTACCCAAGTGAAACTATTGAATCGTGCCGACAGAACATATAGTCAGATCAACGGCATAACGCAAATTAATACTGATCCTATTGTTACTGATGTTCTGTATGACTTTTATATCGACACCTTACGCGATCTCATTAATTACAGTGATGACATAGATTCAATTGAACAACGAATCGCTAAAGCTGAGGAAGAACGTAATCAGGACCTAATTGAATACAATACTTCTCCTACTTTATTTAGTTTTCAAGAGAAGGCGAATTATAAAGAGCGCTTAACAAAACTGGCTAAGCTGCTCCTTTTTATGCGCAGAAAAGGACGTATAAGCCATTCACACTACCAAGCCTGCTATGACTATTTAAAGTGGCTCAATTTAGACTTACAAATCAATCGTCAGTTAGTACAAGCTAATACCAATATGGCAACAGGTGATCCCCGCGTTGCCAGAACGTTATTTGGTGTAATTTTGTCTCACATTAAGGCCGACCCTATCCAGCGCCCTGAAAAGAAAGCACTGGAAACCTATGTGGATGAAAAAATAAAAGAAATTTATGAGCCTGAGCTTAAAGCAATAGAAAATGCTGAAACACCAGAAGAAGCTCAAGCCTTGGTTGAAGAGCTCTCTAAGCCTGTAGATATTTCAGCTTTTGATGACGACGTTTAATTTATCAATATAACCCTTCAATTGCTTCTAACTCATTTAGAAGTGATTGGATGGCGACGATATCACTTTCATCCCCTCTTTCATCCCAATACAAGGACACAGCGTCTTTTGTAATCTGAATAGCCTTGAAAGCATCCATCTTGTTTTCCAGTAGTGCAGCGCTCTTGTCAGACAAGGGAATGGGCATCGCTGAATACCAGTTATCTGTCACCTTTTCATGCTTCCAGACCTCGTAGGGGTAGATACCAATCTCATGATCTAACGCTTTTAGTTTGTTAATTCGAAACTTATGATAAGCAGTCACTTTCACTTTTGTCGTTGACTTATCCCATTTATCGGGTAACTCTATATGTGTAAGTTGTACACCTAATTGACTTTTTCGGGCAAGAAGACGTAATTTCATTCTATCCTGATCGCGCTTACTTGGCATTAGCCATAAAATAGAACCTAGCATTGAGGCAACAATCGCAACCACAATTAAAATAGTCATAAAATTTACTCATGTTTGAACTAATATAAGAATATACAAACCCTTTCGGAGGTTTATATGCCATACCAAAGAATTTTATTAGCAGCAGACCTTACAGAAGAAAACCTTCAAGTTGTCGAAAAAGCGGTACGCTTATGCGCAACCTATGATGCAAAGCTCGTTATACTTCATGTGATTGAGTCACTCAACTACGCCTATGGCGGCGATGTGCCCATTGATATCACCGACATTCAACATCAACTGCAAACAAGTGCACAAGAGAAGCTTGACGCTTTGTGTGAACAAATAAATTGTCCCATCGAAAAAGCCATCATTTCTCAAGGTGGTATTGAAAGTGAAATACACAGAGTGGCTGAAGAGAATGACACCAATCTCATTGTTGTCGGTAGCCATGGGCGACATGGTCTTGCTCTTCTACTCGGCTCTACCGCCAATGGGGTTTTGCACGGTGCCCCTTGCGATGTTCTCGCCGTCAGAGTGAAAAATTAAGCACAAATAAAGGCCAGCACTAGCTGGCCTTTATACGAGATTAGATTACTTAGCGACGCGTCCAGCTAGTGCCCTCTCTAGAATCTAACAAGGTAATCCCTTGCTCTGAAAGTTCATCCCTTATTTCATCACTTCTAGCAAAGTTCTTATCTTTTCTAGCCTGAATACGCTCTGCAATTAATGTCTCAATTTCAGCTTCAGAGATGCCATTATTGAGCACACTATTTTTTAGAAAGTACTCAGGATCTTGACCCAACAAACCAAGCAATTCAGCCAGTACACTTAACTCTTTTGCCAAAATTGGTGCATTATCAGCAGCAGAAGCCTTAGCTTTATTTAATTCTCTTACAAGATCAAACAAGACTGAAATCGCAACCGGTGTATTAAAGTCGTCATCCATGGCTTGCTGGTAGCGCTCAGTATAACTAGATGCAATATAATCGTCTGTCAAAGCCTGGCCTTGCAAACTGGTATACATACGCTCAAGCCCAACCTTGGCTTCCAGCAAACTTTGCTCTGAATAATCAATCGGACTTCGATACTGGCTTGATACCATCAAGAAGCGAATGACTTCAGGATTATATTTTTCAAGCACGTCACGAACAGTGAAAAAATTACCTAAGGATTTAGACATTTTTTCATTATTTACCCTAACCGCGCCACAGTGCATCCAATAGTTGACATAGTCAGTGCCGTTAGCGCACTCAGATTGGGCAATTTCATTTTCATGATGCGGGAATTTAAGATCAGGTCCCCCTCCATGAATATCAAAATGAGGCCCTAAGCAGTTAGTCGACATAGCAGAACACTCAATATGCCATCCAGGACGACCTATCCCCCATGGAGACTGCCAATGAACTTCACCCTCTTTTGCTGACTTCCATAATACAAAGTCAGCCGGGTTTTCTTTGGCACTTTCTACATCAATACGAGCACCAGCAAGCATGTCTTCAAGTTTACGATTATTTAATTTACCGTAAGCTTCATGCTTTTCAGTACGAAAATACACATCCCCTGTCGACCCTTGATACGCAAACCCTTTGTCAACAAGTACAGAAATCATATCAATGATTTCTTGCATAAATTCTGTTGCCTTAGGCTCCCTATCGGGTAACTTATTACCTAGTTTAAGCTCATCCTGTGTTTGCGCCTCAATCATTCTAAGAGTAAGTGATTCAGGTGTTTCATCATTTTCTGCAGCGCGCTTTATAATCTTGTCATCAACATCCGTGATATTTCTAACATAGTTCAAGTCAAAGCCACTAAAACGTATATGGCGAGCAATAATATCAAACGAAATCATGGCTCTGGCATGGCCAATATGGCAATAATCGTAAACGGTATTACCACATACATACATACCCACTTTGCCAGGTACTAAAGGGACAAACTCTTCTTTCTTACCACTTAGGGTATTATAAACTTTTAACATTTCTTATTTTCCCTTAGCTTCTATTTTCGCCCATGAATCTCGTAAAGTAACAGTACGGTTAAATACTAATGTGTCACGTTCGATATCACGACAGAAATAGCCTTCCCTTTCAAACTGATAGCCTTGGCCTTTTTCGCTTAAGGCTAACGAAGGTTCAAGTTTTGCATTTGACAAAACAGAAAGTGATTCAGGGTTAATGAAATCTAAGAAAGTTTTGCCCTCATGATTAGCGTCAGGAGCCTCTTCATTAAATAACCTATCATATAGGCGTACTTCAGCGGTTAATGCATGTTTCGCGCTTACCCAATGGATAACCCCTTTAGGTTTATAACCTTCTGGGTTTACACCAAGTGTATTTTCATCATAACGACACAGAAGCTCTATCACCTCACCTGCATCATTTTTAATGGCTTCGTCACAGGTAATAACATAACCGCCACGCAATCTTACGGCAGAATCTAAGGTTAAACGCTTCCACTTTTTAGGAGGTACCTCAGCAAAATCAGCCGCATCAATATATAGGTCTTTCGAAAAAGGTACATTTCGCTTGCCTGCGGCTTCATTTTTAGGGTGATTGGCCACACTAAAAATTTCTTCTTTATCACTAGGGTAGTTGGTTAATGTCACCTTAATAGGATTCAACACCGCCATGGCACGATTTGCATTGGCATCAAGATCTTCTCGAATAGCGTGCTCTAACATACCCACATCAACAACTGAGTCCGACTTAGTTACCCCAATTCGTTCGCAGAAATTTCGAATAGATAAAGGGGTATAACCACGACGACGTAGACCAGAAATAGTCGACATACGTGGGTCATCCCAACCTTCAACATGACCCTCGTCAACAAGCTGCTTAAGTTTACGCTTACTTGTCACGGTATAATTGACATTAAGACGTGCAAATTCAATTTGCTGAGGGTGAACTGTCTCTAAACTTTCTAGCACCCAATCATACAAAGGCCTGTGATCTTGAAACTCTAAGGTACAAACAGAGTGGGTAATGTTTTCAATTGCATCAGACAAGCAGTGAGTGAAATCATACATAGGGTAGACACACCACTTATTGCCTGTTTGATGGTGTTCAATATGGCGCACACGATAAATAATAGGATCACGCATATTAATATTTGGACTTGCCATATCAATTTTGGCACGCAATACCATTTCGCCATCTTTATACTTGCCTTCTTTCATTTCCATGAAGAGGGCTAAGTTTTCATCTATGTTTCGATCTCTATATGGACTATTTTTACCAGGCTCTTTCAAGGTGCCACGGTAAAGTCGCATTTCTTCTGCGTTTAACTGGCATACATAGGCTTTATCTAATTTAATTAGTTCTACTGCAAAATCAAATAACGCATCAAAATAGTCCGAAGAGAACTTCACTTCATCCTGCCAACTAAAGCCTAACCAAGAAACATCTTTTTTAATGGCGTTAATATACTCAACACTTTCTTTCTCAGGGTTAGTATCATCAAACCTTAAATTACATTGACCTTGATAACGCTGGGCTAAGCCGAAATTTAAACAAATAGACTTAGCATGGCCTATGTGTAGGTATCCATTTGGCTCAGGTGGAAAACGGGTGATGACTTTACCGCCATGCTTTCCTGTTTCGTTATCTTTATCAATGATTTGGGTAATAAAATTACCAGGTTTAGACGTATCTGACATGTTAACCTTGGGTCCCGATTTAGAGTTTTAAAAAGGTAAAAAAAAATTATGCGAGGAGTATATCTGATTTAACACTGAGGTGAATTAAAAAAGTCACTTAACCTGCATATATCCCACATACTTCAGTATTAAACGATCAACTTGCTTAAATAAAAAGCAATCACACCAACAAGTATGGTTAAAAGTTGATTTTGCTTTATCAAACCAACAATAAAAGCGACGCCAGCCCCAATCAGCCAAGGGTTTTGTAAACTAAGCGTCAGATTACCATTTGGCATAAATATCATAGGGACTATGATGGCCGATAAAACAGAAATGGGCACAAAACCCAAAGCACCTTCAACCCACACAGGCATCACAACTTTATTCGCTTTTGCAAAAAGACAAAACCGTATACCAAAAGTCACTGCAAACATGCCAATTATGATTAGTACAAAATAAAAGTCAGCCATCTAAGTGCCCTCCTTTATTAATGCTTTTGTCTCTTTATTAGGCACATTTTTGCCTACTTTTAATGTCACTAAATACCCCACCATAACCCCTACTAATGCGGCACAAAGTAGCCCTAAATTATTTGGCAAATCATGCAAAATTAATGAGACGATAGA
The DNA here is from genome assembly GCF_000153025.1 of Marinomonas sp. MED121. Lineage (GTDB taxonomy): Bacteria > Pseudomonadota > Gammaproteobacteria > Pseudomonadales > Marinomonadaceae > Marinomonas. The sequence goes on along the minus strand of NZ_CH672432.1, from coordinate 79,014 downwards.
TGCACTAATGAGAGCCGCCCAATAAGGTGTGACAAAACCAACACGTTTAGCCTGCAAGTAAGGTGTGATAATACCGATAAAGGTAGCCACCATGGCAAATTCTAAGCCCCATGCACTCATCCCTGGAATCAGCTCACCAGCAACCACCCCAACAATAGTCGATAACTGCCACATAAGATAAAAAGACAAAAACGAGCCTAGAAAAGCAAAGTGACCATTGTCTGTCGTAATCTGCTTATCGTTATACAAAGGCCGCACCGCAGCATAACTTTCATCGATCAAGCCAAAACCAATCAAAAGTCGCCATTTGATTGGCAGATGTTTAATAAATTTAACCATATCTGCTGCATATAACAGATGTCTTAGGTTAACAATAAATGTGGTTGATATGATTACCCATAAAGGCGCATCAATCAAAATCAAACCTAATGCAACAAACTGAGCAGAACCTGCAAATACAAGACTTGACATAGCAATTGCAAACCAAGAACTAAGTCCATTACTCATTGCCAGCGAGCCAAACAAAATACCAAATGGCACCCCTCCGACTATCATGGGGATACTGGAGGTCATGCCTTTTTTCATTAATTCTAATTGCTTCATTTTTTACCCTTTTGGAAAAGCTAATTCCATATAAACATCACTACGATCAACTGAATATCCATGAACTGGCGTTTTAATTTCGAACCCCAACCTTTGATAAAGCTTCATAGCAGGCTCTAACTTACTGGCTGTTTCCAAGGATAAATATTGTGCGCCCTTACTTCTTGCCTTAGCTATGCACTTGAGCATCAGGCTAAGCCCGATTCCTTGTTGTTGAAATCGCTCGTCTACTGCCAGCTTAATGACTTTAAATGAGTGCTGAGTATCTGGCATCAAAGCACATATCCCCACACATTCTTGATTGATCTTAGCCCCCCAAATATACCCCCCTTTTGCCAAAACTTCGGATTGAGGGTTATCCAGTATGATTAAATCTTCCTTTTCAATTTGATGTTCAAAATAAGCATTTAGCCACTCCATGTTGAGCGTTTTAAACGGGGCTTTGAGCGCGGGACACCAAGACGTTATCTCAACATCTTCAACATTTTTATAGACCTCTTCTTCTACCCAGGTTTGAAGCCCATACTTTAATAGGTGTTTCTCATATGCATTAAATGAGTAGAGCAATCTAGCATCAATATTATTTGCCTCTCGCTCCATGACTAGTTTAATGGCATTTAAAATTGGCTCGACCTTCTCCATTTCTTTTTGACCTTTTTCAGTCAACACAATGAAAAGCCGCCGATTATCATCTTCATCTATTCGTTTACTGACCCATTCATCCTTAACCAGTTTATTAATCTGCTTACTGATTGCAGGGTGACTCAAACCAAGTTTTGCTGACAGCTCGACCACAGTTAATGCAGGCACCTGTTGAAGCTGCCTTAAGATAGGAAAATGCGTGGGCGAAAAACCTATCTCATGTTGCTTATAAATCGACTCAACTTCAGTAAAAAGATAATCACTTAACCTTTTTAAGCGACTTCCAAACGCCATAACGCCAAAATGATCCATACATCCTCGAAACCAACTACGTAACTAGTTACGCAATATAAAAACTTTTTATTTCTTTTACAAGCTGATCTGCAATAAAGTTAATTTTAAATAGGATTGTTGGGTATGAATCGCTATAATCGCGCGTTTGAAAAATCAATACTATCGAGGTCAAAATGGCAAACAAAGCAGTCGTAGTCTATTCCGGTGGCATGGACTCCTATACGGTTTTACATAAAGCCTTGTCTGAAAATGATGAAATCTACGCAATTTCATTTAATTACGGTCAAAAACACAACAAAGAACTTATTATTGCCGCCCAAGTTTGCCAAGAATTAAACATTCCTCACAAGGTGGTGGACATTACTGCTATTAATAGCTTAATGGCTGGCTCTTCACTCACCCTAGACAGTGATGAAGCGATACCTGAAGGCGATTATGAAGATGCCAATATGAAATCCACCGTGGTTCCTAATAGAAACATGGTACTCATATCAATGGCGATAGCCTATGCCGTCTCACTTGAAGCGAGCAAGGTTTATTATGGCGCTCACTCAGGCGACCACGACATCTACCCTGATTGCCGTCCAGAATTTGTTGAAGCCATGAATGCCGTATCATTAATTGCCAATTATCAGGCGGTTGAAATTATCGCTCCATTCTTAAAAAGCAGTAAGGCTGAAATTTTAGCGTCTGGGTTAGCAATGAACCTAGACTATTCAAAAACCTGGACCTGCTACAACGGTAGAGAGAAAGCATGCGGTAAATGTGGCTCTTGCCTGGAACGTTTGGCGTCATTTAAGCAACACAATTTGATCGACCCAATTAAATACGAAATTTAAAACATACACGATTTTAGTTCGCCAGTTTCTGTTACACAGATTGCCTGGCATAGCACTAAAGTTACTAACCCGAGCCTCGACTGTTTTCGAGATGCTAACCAGGTGTAACCATGTACTCAATTAAAGAAGCCTTTTACTCGCTACAGGGTGAAGGTGCCCAAGCTGGCCGCCCATCTATCTTTTGCCGTTTTAGTGGCTGTAATTTATGGAATGGTAAAGAAACCCACAGATTCGATTCACTCTGCCAATTCTGCGATACTGATTTTATCGGTGTAGACGGTCAAAATGGCGGTAAATTTAAACAAGCCAAAACACTTGCGTTACATCTAGATGCGCTATGGCCAAATGATCAATCCGATAAATATGTGGTTTTCACAGGCGGGGAGCCTGCACTTCAGTTGGATGCCGCATTAATTTTAGCGATGAAGGAAATGGGGTATGTTATCGGCATTGAAACCAATGGCACCAAACCTTTACCTGATGGCATAGATTGGATCTGTGTCAGCCCGAAAACAGCGGATGAATTAGTCATTCAACAAGGCCATGAATTAAAATTAGTCTATCCCCAGTCTCACTTAAACCCCAACAAGTATACTCATCTAGATTTTGACACCTTTTACCTACAACCAATGGATCAAAGTCATCTACCTAAAGATCGTATATCCCCAGAAAGCACACTTAAACAGACCCTAAATTACTGCTTGGCTAATCCTAAATGGCGCCTTAGCCTACAAACTCATAAAATTTTAGAGATTGATTAGTTATTTAAAGCATTTTGCTTGAATTAAGAATTTAAAGACCTATAAAGATTTAAACGATATTAATCTCGCTTACTAACAAATAAATAAGGAAAGACCATGATCGTACTTCATACTAATTTTGGCGATATCACAGTTGAACTAAACCATGAGAAAGCGCCTATTACCGCTAAGAACTTTGAACAGTATGTAAAAGATGGTTTTTACGATGGTGTTATCTTCCACCGTGTCATCAATAACTTCATGGTTCAAGGAGGAGGTTTTGAACCAGGCATGAAGTCAAAAGAAACTAATGCATCGATTGAAAACGAAGCTGATAATGGTCTTAGCAATGACATAGGCACACTAGCAATGGCTCGTACTATGGATCCGCATTCGGCTTCAGCACAGTTCTTCATTAACGTTGCTGACAACACTTTCTTGAATCACACAGGTAAAAATGCCCAAGGGTGGGGATATGCTGTATTCGGTAAAGTAAGTGCTGGCATGGATGTTGTTAACAAAATTAAAGAAGTACAAACCACATCAAAAGCAGGACACCAAGATGTACCTGCAGAAGATGTCATCATTGAATCTGCTGAAATCCTATAATATTAGACTTAGATGACTCATTATTTTATTTCTGATTTACATCTAAGTGATAAACGCCCGGATTTAATTCGGGCGTTTACTTCTCTTTCAGACCTAATATGCCTAAAACAACATCAAGAAGGCAATATTAAGCTTTCAGTTGTTGGCGATTTTTATGAAGCTTGGATTGGTGATGATTTTACTTCTTCATGGAATGATGACATTGAAGCCGCTTTAATAAAACTCTCTCATGCAGGCGTGAAATTGCGCGTATTTCATGGCAATAGAGACTTTTTATTAGGACAACTTTGGGCAAATCGCGTCCAAGCAGAGCTAATAGAGGGCAGCTTTTGTTTATCACATAATGCTCAAACTATTCTTATTAGTCATGGGGACGAAGCCTGTTTAGACGATGTTGAATACCAAGCATTTAGAAGCATGGTTCGACAAGGTGCCTGGCAGAAACAAGTACTCAGCATGCCACTAGAAAATAGAATTGCCCTCGCCTCAAAACTTCGAGAAGACAGCAAATCTTCAAACAGTGAAAAAATGCTAGATATCATGGATGTTCATGGTGATGAGATTAAGCGCTTAATGACCCTGCATAATGCCAAGGTTATGATTCATGGCCATACCCATAGACCAGATTTACATAAACTAAGTAATGGCAGTCGTTTGGTTTTGGGCGATTGGGATAAGTTTGCCTGGTTATCTATTTTGGATGAAACAGGGTTATCTCAATATAAATTTGATGTAAATGAATTAAGTGAAGAAAAGAATGACTTGGACAGTCTTTTAGCGGTTTCAAAAAGAATGCATGTTTTAAAAATTTAGCGAATAGCTATATTAGATGATGTAAGTATTAGATGCTGCAACCCTCTAAAGTATCCGTTTTTAAAGGCGATGAGTGGAAGAAGATGAACCCTATGATTGTCATAGGGTTGTCTGAAAAAAATCTTATAAGTGCAAAAGCCCCTTAACCCAATCCGTTTCCTTACAATCTCTAGAGCGTGAGTATTCAAGATTTCTTTCATATAAAGAAGCAACGGCTCTAAAAAAAGCATTATTGACCAACATTGGTGATAGTTCTACACCATTTTCTGTCCACCAATAGTGTTGAGCCTTGTTTGTTAAGGTTTGATACAAATAATCTAACTCAACTGACCCTTGATAAATTTCATCTAGATTTACTGGCGGATCAGTTTTGGAAATTTGAAGAGCTAGCCAGTAAGTTACATCCGCTAATTGGTCTTTCATAAAACTCTCTCCAACTATGGTCTCTAAACTCAGTGTAGCAGCCATTTAATCCCATATAGAAGTTTTTTATGAATTGATTTTAAAGACGATTTTAGCGATCTACTCGCTTGGCGGACCACTATGAATACGAAATTCTATATCAGGCGCTTGAATCAGGTCCTGCTCTAATTCTCTGAAAAATTGAACTCTTTGGGTGATGTCTTCCTTTGAGTATTCTTGAGCCAAAGCTAAATAGTCTTCAAAATGTCTCGCTTCTGATTTAAGTAAAGATAAATAGAACTTACTTAACTCTTCATCTAAATGAGGCGCTAACACTGCAAACCTTTCACAGGATCTCGCTTCAACAAACGCACCGATAATAAGAATATCAACCAGTCTTGCTGGTTCATGAGTTCTAATATGCTTTCGTAAACCATCAGCATAACGAGACGCACTTAGGTGGACATAATCAACACCTCTACCCTTCATGATTTTATGAACTTGTTCAAAGTGCAGTAATTCTTCGCGAGCTAAACGCGACATTTTGTGCAATAAATTATCGCGGTCTACATAACGATACATTAAGTTCATTGCAGTCGATGCGGCCTTTTTTTCACAATGAGCATGGTCAACAAGCATCAGTTCCTGATTTTCAATTGCCCACTCAACCCAGGCTTTAGGCGACTCACAAGGTAAAAAATTTGATAATTCTGGATATGCGGATAACATTGCCCTACCTTTTCTTTCAAAAAAACGAGATTATACTCTATATCAGTTACTAAACGCAGCAACGTCTTGATTTGGATGCTATTTTACCATGAACAAAATTATTGATCCGGCACAACTAAAAGTTGGTCTACGTGTTGGTATCGAACTCGACCCTTATGTCTTAAACCACCCTGTTGGCAAAGGACAAGCAACTTGGATAGCTGATCAAGGCGGAAGACCCTTTGTTTTACGGTTTTATCAAGAGAAGCGCGGCCAATTAGACCACTTTCTTTTAAATGCCCGAAAATATGCGGGCATAAAGCACCCTTCAATCACGCCAAATTATCCGCCTTTTACGTCCTCTTTATGGGTGTATTCTATTTCTTCGGTATGTGGTGGCGAAAAGCTTTTTAGCTATTTAGGTAAATATCCAGATGGCGCGCCTCTTAATGTGGTAGTCAGTATATTCGATTTAATTGCAAAAGGCCTTGATAAAGTGCATGAAAATGACCTTTGCCATGGTCACTTGGATCTAGACTCGATTCAAGTCGTCAATGGCCTAGGGGTAATGATTGGTTTTGGCAGTTATAACTGGATGACCAATATCAGTGATACTGAGATGGATTTAAGGTTTGCTCCTCCTGAATACGCAAAAGCAAAGCATGACTTTACGCCAAACGCTGATAAATTCGCCTTTATGCGCTTAATAATTGCAGCACTACTTGGTGAATCGAAATTAGATAAAGAACTTAAAGTTAACGCCTTGCCCGAAAACATAGATCAACTTTCACCCGAAACATGGAAAAAGATTAAAAGATGGTCACGACCCAGTCAGCGCCATCGCCCAAAATCACTGGTTGAGGTGGTGCGTGTCCTAAGAGCAGACATGTACACCAATACAAAAACAAAGGCGGTAAAACCAAAAGACAACGCCGCCAGCAACAAACGCAAAGCCATTATTACAACGTTTCTAGTTGGTGTAATCGCGGTTTATTCATTAAGTGGTTGGAACCCATTTGGGCAAACACCCGAACCCATTATAGAAAAAGTTGACGTGGTCCCCGAAGAAGTTATCACACCGACTTTTGAAGAGTTACCCGCTATTTTAGAAGAACCATTAAAAGTAAGTGGAACAGCGCCTCAGGTAATAAAACTTTCACCAGCCGTTTTTACCATGGGAGACAGTCAAGGAATTGGCGATGATAATGAAAAACCAACCCATGAAGTCAATATTCCAACGGGGTTTTATCTTAGTCGTTATGAAGTCACTTTTGACCAGTATGATCAATTTGCTACAGAAACAAATAGAGAGCTGCCGCCTGATAATGGTTGGGGCCGAGGTAAACGACCGGTTGTCAATGTCAGTTGGTATGAGGCAAAAGCCTACACGAGTTGGTTGACAGAACAAACTGGCCAAGAGTACCGATTACCCACTGAAATTGAGTGGGAATACTCTGTTAGAGCAGGTTCTGACCTTTCCTTCTGGTATGGCGATAAGGTTCAAACTGGCTATAGTGTGTGTGATGAATGTGGTAGTCAATGGGATGGACGATCAACCGCTCCGGTTGGTAGCCAAATCAGTAACCCATTTGGTTTATTTGATATGCATGGCAATGTGGCTGAATGGGTAGAAGACTGTTATCACGAAAGTTATGACGGCGCGCCAGGTAATAATCGCGCTTGGTTATCCAGTGATTGCCCAAGTAAGGTGATTCGAGGTGGATCATGGTTTGATATAGCCAGAGTAGGAAGAAGCTCCACTAGATATCGTGCCGAGCCAAGCCTTAAAGCCAGTAATTGGGGCTTTAGGGTCGTTAGGGTAATTCGCGATAATATATAGATAATGGTTTATAAATAAGCATTGGAAATACCACTCATTCTGAATTGTTATGGCTATACGGCAGTTTTCTGTCACATATTCCTATAGTATAACGCCAGAAAATAGGTAAACCGAAGTTGTTGATTTTATATATCCAATACTTAGACGCTTAATCTAGGTAGCAACTTATTTAACATCAACTTTACTCATCTACACTTGTCCTTGTCGTAGATGTCGATAATTAAGGGGATTTATTTTGTTAGAAGCATATCGTAAACACGTTGAAGAACGTGCGTTGGAAGGCATTCCACCACTTGCACTAGACGCAGAGCAAACTGCTGCACTAGTAGAATTATTGAAAAATCCACCTAAAGGTGAAGAAGACTTTATTCTTGACCTTATTACTAACCGTATCCCTGCGGGTGTAGACCAAGCTGCTTATGTTAAAGCAGGATTTTTATCCGCAGTTACTACGGGTGAAGTTAGCTCTCCTCTTATTTCAGCAGAGCTTGCGACTAAGCTACTTGGCACCATGTTAGGTGGTTACAATATTCAGCCTCTTATTGCTTGCTTAAGCAATGACAAGCTTGCTCCGATCGCAGTTGAAGCGCTATCTCATACATTATTAATGTTTGATGCATTTCATGATGTAGAAGAACTATCCAAATCAGGCAATACTTTTGCAACACAGATTCTAGAATCTTGGGCTGCTGGTGAATGGTTCACATCTAAGCCAGCTCCTGCTGAAAAGTTCACTGTCAAAGTATTTAAAGTCACCGGCGAAACCAATACTGATGACCTATCTCCAGCACCAGATGCTTGGTCTCGTCCAGACATTCCATTACACGCTAATGCGATGTTAAAAATGGAACGTGAAGGCATTAACCCAGATGACGATGGCACAATTGGCCCAATCAAACAAATTAATGCCCTGAAAGAAGACCAGATTCCTTTAGCTTATGTTGGTGATGTTGTAGGGACAGGCTCAAGCCGTAAATCTGCAACCAACTCTGTACTTTGGCACATGGGTGATGATATTCCATTCATCCCAAATAAGCGTGCTGGCGGCATATGTATCGGTAGTAAAATAGCCCCTATCTTCTTTAACACTATGGAAGATGCTGGCGCCCTACCTATTGAAGCCAATGTTGAAGATCTAAATATGGGCGATGTCATTGATGTCTACCCTTACGAAGGTGTGATCAAAAAAGCAGGTTCTGATGTTGTTATTACTCAGTTTGAACTTAAAACAAACGTCATTTTAGACGAAGTTCGTGCTGGTGGTCGTATTCCGCTAATCATTGGTCGTGGATTAACAACAAAAGCACGTGAATCTCTTGGCCTAGGTGCAACTGATTTATTCAAAACGCCTATTGCTAAAGAAGATTCAGGCAAAGGCTTTACACTAGCGCAAAAAATGGTGGGTAAAGCTTGTGGCGTTGAAGGTATTCGTGCCGGTGTTTACTGCGAACCAAAAATGACAACGGTTGGCTCTCAAGACACAACAGGCCCAATGACACGTGACGAACTGAAAGATCTTGCTTGCCTAGGTTTCTCTTCTGATCTTGTTATGCAGTCTTTCTGTCACACAGCGGCTTATCCAAAACCTGTTGATGTTAAAACTCACCACTCTCTTCCTGATTTCATCATGACACGTGGTGGTGTTTCTCTTCGTCCAGGCGACGGTATTATCCACTCTTGGTTAAACCGTATGTTGCTACCTGATACAGTGGGTACTGGTGGTGACTCTCATACTCGTTTCCCTCTAGGTATTTCTTTCCCTGCTGGTTCTGGTCTAGTTGCCTTTGCAGCAGCGACAGGTGTTATGCCATTGGATATGCCTGAATCTGTATTGGTTCGCTTTAAAGGTGAAATGCAACCAGGCATCACACTACGAGACCTAGTTCATGCCATCCCTTATCAAGCGATCCAAGAAGGTCACCTAACAGTTGAGAAGAAAGGTAAGAAAAACGTTTTCTCTGGTCGCATTCTCGAAATCGAAGGCTTAGAAGATTTAACTGCTGAACAAGCATTTGAATTATCTGATGCATCTGCTGAACGTTCTGCTGCTGGTTGTAGCATCAACCTTTCTGAAGAGTCTGTTGCCAACTACCTTAAATCAAACATTGTTATGTTACGTTGGATGATGTCTGAAGGTTACGGTGATCCGCGAACGCTAGAGCGTCGTGCTAATGCGATGGAAGAATGGTTAACGAACCCTCAATTGATGCGTGCTGATGCTGATGCTGAATACCACACTATCATTGAAATTGATCTAAACGATATTAAAGAGCCAATCGTTTGTGCTCCTAACGATCCTGATGACGCTCGTTTACTTTCATCTTGTGTTGGTCAGAAAATTGATGAAGTTTTCATTGGTTCTTGTATGACAAACATTGGTCACTTCCGTGCAGCTGGTAAATTACTTGAAGCAGCTGGTACCGTTGTTCCAACACGTTTATGGGTTTCACCTCCAACTAAAATGGATGCTGAGCAACTGACTGCAGAAGGCTACTACAGCATCTTCGGTAAAGCAGGTGCTCGTATGGAAATGCCGGGTTGCTCTCTATGTATGGGTAACCAAGCACGTGTAGCGGATAAGGCAACCGTTGTTTCGACTTCAACTCGTAACTTCCCTAACCGCTTAGGTACAGGTGCAGATGTATTCTTAGCATCAGCTGAATTGGCTTCAGTCGCTTCTCTTCTTGGTAAATTACCAACGCCAGAAGAGTACCTGACTTATGCTGAGAAAATTAACAGCATGTCTTCTGAAATCTATACTTATTTGAACTTTGATCAAATGGGTGAATATGTGAAGAAAGCATCTTCTGTTATCGCAACAGATGCAGCACAATAATTAACTTAAGTTAATTAATAGAAAGGCCTCTTCGGAGGCTTTTTTTTTCATCTAAAAACGGAACAATAAGACATTAAAGCTTGCTACACATAAGTTTCAGCCATAAAAAAGGCCCCATATTAGGGGCCTTTCAAGATAAATTAATTGTTTATTGGAGCACTTCCCTTTCAACTAATTCGTTGTATTCGGCTTGAAACTCACGTTCAAAATTAGACTCATGGTCATTGGCATTATCTTTATGCACCTTACCAACACTGTGTCTGGCTTTATATTTAATTAACTGCTTTTCAAGTTTAGAAACCAACATGTCGAGAGCTGGGCTAATTTGTTTGTCTGTTTTTACTGTGGCAAATAGATCATGGCCAGGTATATGGACGCTGGCTTCAACAATAAGTTTGTTGGTTTCATGTTTTTCGGAATTTAGAATGACTTTAATCGTTGTAATTTGTTGATTGATGCGACTTAAGTTGTCCATTTTGTCTTTAACTAATGCTTGGACTTCTTGGCCTGATGTTACATGGTGGCCGCTGATATTAAGTGTATACATAGAGTCTTTATCCTTCTTCTATTTAACTAAGCGTAAATTACCTTACTCACTACTCCTATTCGTTGCCGTTATTAATAACCTATGGTTTATGAGTAAGAAATTCAACCCATTTCTATAAAATTATTTTCATTCTGTCATCATACTTAAATATTTAATGCCCTTAAGATCGCTATAGGCACATTAAAAAAACAATATTTGAACTAGTTCGTTAGCCTAGAGTCATAAATTTAATGTAAAAAAAGTGTAAAATTGTATTCAGCACTTTATCGATATCTTATTGATTAATTTCAGGAACATACATGAAAAAAAGCAAACTTATCATTCTTCTTCTTTTTATTACTTTGCTAAGTGCATTTGTAATTTTTGATGTTCAAGAATATTTAAATTTAGCCGCATTAAAATCACAGCAAGATTACTTCTCTGAGCTTAAGCATGAAAATGCATTTCTCATCACACTGAGCTTTTTCATTGGTTATATATTAATTACGGCATTATCTTTACCAGGTGCTGCCATTCTAACCCTAGCGGCAGGTGCTATCTTTGGCCTATATCAAGGATTACTCATTGCCTCTTTTGCAAGCAGTATTGGCGCAACATTAGCCTTTCTAGCCTCAAGGTATTTATTCAAAGAAGCCGTTCAAGCTAAATTTTCTAATCAATTAAAGGCCTTCAATAAAGGCATAGAAAAAGATGGTGCTTTTTACTTATTTACACTTCGCTTAGTCCCTGCCTTTCCTTTTTTTGTGATTAACTTATTAATGGGACTTACTCCCATAAAGACTAAAACCTACTACTTAGTCAGCCAAATCGGTATGCTGGCAGGTACCGCCGTATTTGTTAATGCGGGTACTCAGCTTGCTAAAATTGACAGCTTATCTGGTATTTTGTCTTTTGATCTATTCCTATCTTTCGCCCTATTAGGTGTTTTACCTATTGCTGCGAAGAAGACCATTGAGGCAATAAAAGCGCGTAACGCTTTTTCTCATTTCAAAAAACCTAAGCATTATGATTACAACCTTGTAGCAATTGGTGCTGGAGCAGGCGGTCTTGTCAGCACCTATATAGGCGCTGCAGTTAAAGCCAAAGTAGCTTTAATTGAAAAACATAAAATGGGAGGCGATTGCTTGAACACTGGCTGTGTCCCAAGTAAAGCCTTGATCAGATCAGCTCATGCGGCACAAGAAGTAAAAGATGCAGATACTTTAGGTATAAGCACCCAAGGCCTTGAAGTCGACTTTAACAAGGTGTTTGAAGGAATCGATAACGTCATTAAACAAGTTGAACCGCACGATTCTGTTGAAAGGTATGAAGGACTGGGAGTGGAATGTATTTCAGGGGCTGCGACCCTTCTTTCGCCCTATGAAATTGAAGTAGATGGCAAGATCATAACGACCAAGAACATTGTCATAGCCACTGGCGCAAGGCCATTTATTCCAAATATAAAAGGCTTAGACAAGATTAACTACCATACCAGTGACACCATTTGGTCAATAAGAGAAAACCCAGGTCGTTTAATTGTCCTTGGTGGCGGCCCAATTGGTAGCGAGTTAACGCAATCTTTTAATAGACTTGGGGCCAAGGTAACTCAAATAGAACGTGGACCTCGAATTCTACCAAGGGAAGATGAAGATGCCTCCCTTTGGGTAAGCAATAAATTCTTGCATGAAGGGGTTAATTTACTGACCAATCACGAGGCTGTCGAGGTCATTATTGAAAATGGTGAGCAAATTTTAATCTGTCAGACTGGTGATAACACAATTAAAGTTGTTTTTGATAATCTGTTAATTGCAGTGGGACGCACTCCTAATACATCAGGACTTGGCCTTGAAAAACTAGGTATTGAAACTCAAGCAAATGGCGCGCTTGTTGTTGATGACTTTTTGCGAACGAATATCCCAAATATTTACGGTGTTGGTGATGTCATTGGTGCCTATCAATTTACTCATACAGCCGCACATCAGGCGTGGTTTGCCGCCGTCAATGCATTATTTGGAAGTCTAAAAAAGTTTGCAGTGGATTACCGTGTTATTCCTTGGGCGACTTTTACCGACCCAGAAGTCGCTAGAGTAGGTGTAAGCGAAGATGAAGCAAATGCTAACTCTATTCCCTACGAACTTGTTAAATTTGATTTAGAAGAACTTGACAGAGCAATAGCGGACCGTCACACCGATGGCTTTGTAAAAGTATTAACTGTGCCTGGAAAAGATAAGATTCTTGGGGTGACTATCGTTGGTAATCAGGCGGGGGATCTGATTGCTGAATACGTTCAGGCAATGAAGTACGGCTTAGGACTCAATAAGGTACTTGGAACAATACATATATACCCAACCATGGCTGAAGCTAATAAATATGCTGCAGGCGAATGGAAACGAGCTCATATTCCTGAAAAAATAATGAAGTGGTTAAAACGTTTCCATAACTGGCGTAGAGGATAATGACATAAACAAAAAAACCAGCCTAGGCTGGTTTTTTTTATGGCTCAGTTAACAATTAAGCGAACACATTAAAGCTCAACATTGTGATATATATTTTGCACATCATCTAAGTCATTTAACATATCAAGAAAACGTTCAAAGTTTTCCATTGCCTCTTCTGCTATTGGCGCCACAGTTTGAGGTAAGAACTGAATCTCATCGACATCAAACTCAATTTCACCAAAGGTTTCAATCAAGGCTGTTTTTGCTTTGAAGTAATCAGTGTTAGGCGCGAAAACTGTAATTTTACCGTCTTCATTTTCAATATCAGCAACATCAACATCTGCCATCATTAAGGCATCAAGTACTGCTTCTTCATCATCATTGTTAAATGAGAAAATGGCACTGTGGTCAAACATATGGCTGGCACTGCCTTGAGTACCAATTTTACATTTCACCTTGTTAAAACAAGTTCTGACATCACCAAAAGTACGGTTTGGATTATCTGTTAGGCAGTCAATAATCACCATGCAGCCACCTGGTCCAAAACCTTCGTAGCGAGCAGTATCGAAATCTTCGCCACCGCCTCCCTTCGCTTTGTCTATGGCTTTATCTATAACGTGTGTAGGTACTTGATCTTTTTTAGCGCGTTCAATTAAGCCGCGAAGAGATAGGTTACCATTTGGATCGATACCACCGGCTTTTGCGCAAACATATATTTCACGGCCGTATTTACTATAGACTTTTGCCTTGGCATCCGATGTTTTTGCCATGGACTCTTTACGGTTCTGGTAGGCTCTACCCATTATTCTGCCCTATTCATATATATAGAAAAGCGTTTATTTTACAGATAAGCCCTTGTCTATGAAACCTATTTAGCTTTTATTCACTGACTTAGTCATGGTGTTTTGCAAAATCTAACGATTCACCTTGCTGGGTAGTGCTAATATCGCGCATTGAATTCACAATACATTGGGATTTAATATTGGTTTCTTTGGCAATATCACTCAAATCATTCAGTTTTACTTTTATTGCTTGTGCAAGTTCAGCCTGCTCTAACGCTAATTCGTTACTTAATTTATTGGCCTTATCAAATTCATTAAAATAATCTCTCATCTGCAAATCCTTCTCAGGCATACTAGGCAAAAAGGAGCCATTTAACGTTAGTTTAACTTGGTCTGTCTTTTGTTGGGTATTTAACAACAAGGCATCAATTATTGAGGCAATATCTATCGCTAGTAAACGTCCATGATGAGCTAATTGCGTTAACTCTTTAAGCAATATTTTTGATGCAGGTAGGTCTGTGTGAAAGTTACTAATATTCGCTTTTGTGTCTAAAATAATGCCGTCAATTCGAACCATCAGACTATTTATAACCACATTAGTTTGAGCAATGGATACCGCATTATCCTTCAATCTATCAATTTCTTCTTCAAGCCGGCTGAGTTCACTGGTAACAACGGCATTCAAAATGGGCAAACTGGTGCTGACGATATTTTCCGCCCCTTGTTCAACCACCTTAAATTGCTGAGTGTTTGCATAGCTTTTATCTTCTAGGTCTTTGATTTCACTTTTATAACCCGAGATTAAGAAAACATTTTTATCGAAAAGCACGAAAAGTAGATGGGAAATGAGAAAAAAGCCGAGTGACGCAATCAATAAGCTACTAATTGCAGGGTAGTTTGCAAAATATGAGTATACAAAATCAATCAGTTGATTATCACTTATTGCAAGTGAATTATGTTTATTTGCATCTCTATAATGTAGATAGATAAGCGTAAAAAATAGAGCAACGCTGGACACTAGCACTAGATTAAAAAGCCTTTTCTTTAATTTACGCATATTTAAATCCATTTATCTAAAGATGTAATCGCTATCAAAACCATCTTCAATAGCATCGCATTCATTAGAAATATAGAACAAAATAGCTTGATATCTAGCTTTTCAAGTTAGAAGTTAGCAACCCTCCTTTTAATGATTGATACCCGACACTCAATCTTCAATGTTTCTCTGCATCAACCAATTGATGGTACGAACCTTTTATCTTAATAAGCTCATCATGAGTCCCAGACTCAATAATCTTTCCCCTTTCTAATACGAGAATTTGATCTGAATTTTTAATCGTGCTTAGCCTATGTGCTATGGCAATTAGGGTTTTATCTTTAAACACATGTTCAATTGCCTTTTGAATCAAACGCTCTGTGACCGAGTCGATTGAACTTGTTGCCTCATCAAGTAATACAAACTGACTTTGGGTTGCCATTGCCCTAGCAAATGCAATGAGCTGACCTTGACCTGCTGAAAGGTTTGCACCGTTATCTGATACTCTAAATTGATATTTTTCAGGTAGCTTTTGAATAAATTGATCAGCAAATACATATTTTGCCGCTTTAACGACCTTCTCCTGATCAATCCCATGGCGAGATAATGAAATATTAAACGCGATTGACTCGTTGAAAAGGTACACTTCCTGCTGCATTAGGGAATAGAAATCAGATAAATGACGTTTTTCAATATCCCTCAGCTCATATCCATTTAACTTTATACTGCCTTGATAGCCTGTATAGGTCTTGGTTAAAAGCCTAATAATGGTGGATTTACCAGAACCTGTACTGCCCACCAGTGCAATTTTTTCACCTTTACGCAAACGAAAAGACACCCCATTTAACACATAGGGAGAGTCTTTTTTATAGCGAAAATAAACTTCATCAAACTCAACGCTCTCAAATGTTTTGGCATCAAAACCGCTTGTCTTGAAATTTTTCGATTTAACAGAGTCCTCTGTCTCCTGCAAAAATATACCTTCGATATTTTTTAAAGCGGCAACCGCCCTTTGAATAGAGGCTATCTGGGATGTGAAATCGCGAATTGGGACAAAGATTTTGTCTAATGTCTGAATAAAGCCAATCAAGATACCAACAGACAAAGTAGCAGTCAGGATTTCATTCGCACCGTACCAAATTATTAACCCCATGCTAATCGTAGTAATCCCTTCGATGATCGAAAATAAGCTGGCATCGATTAAGTTAGATTTTGATTGATGCTTAAAAAACACATCACTAAAGCCTGAAAACTTTTTTTGACTTTGTGATTCGGCATTATAAAGCTGTACTGTTTTGATTCCCTGAAGGCTCTCTTGCAGATAACCTGTACTTTTTGACAGAATTCGTCTTGAAGCTAATTGGGACTTTTGTAAACTGCGACGTAAGCGGTTTGTTATCCAGTACATGGGAGGAGCGATGACCAGAGTAACTAAGGTTAACTTCCAACTGATACTGGCCAAAAATATAAACAAAGCAACCGTCACTAATACATCTTTAATCATGGCCAACACACCAGACGCTAAGGACTCATTGATAGCCTCAAGGTCACTCGTGATGCGTGTTAACACACTACCCATTGGGGTAATATCAAAGTAAGTTTTAGGGAAGTGTAAAACACGATTAAATAAGTCTTTTCTAATATCTGTGATAGTTTGCAATGCGGCTTTTTGTACAAAGTAGCTATAACAAGAACTCGATAAGTAGTTAAAAATGAGCACTAAAACAATTAAGCCAATCCAGTGACTCATTCCTTCCCACTCTTTTGGTACTAACTGTTGATCAATAATCTGAATAATTAACCAAGGAAATGCAACATTGCAGAAAACAGCAATGGGGATAGGTAACATGCCTAAAATATAGTCTTTTTTATAGGCGCTTAAATAAGGGAGAAAATGACGATATTTTTTAAAAAAAGAAGCTTTAAACATTTACCGGCTCCTCCTCTTGGGTTTGTAGGGCCTGCCAGGTTTCACGATAGGATTTGGATGTTTGAATCAACTCTTGATGGCTACCTACTGCAATTAACTCCCCTTCATCTAATACTAAAATTTTATCAACGCGCTCCAACACAGCCTGTCGATGCGAAACAAACAAACAGGTAAAGTCATTATTTGAATCAAGCAGGTAATCTAATAAATACCGTTCAGTTTCATTATCTACAGCGGAAAGAACATTGTCTAAGATCAATAACTGACTGGGTGTATAAATACCTCTAGCAAGGCTAATACGTTGTTTTTGACCACCTGATAATAAAATGCCTTTTTCACCGACTATGGTTTCTAAACCATCATTAAAGTTTTCAACTTCTTGGTCCATTGCACTGTGCTTTAACACCTGCTCTAAACTTTGATGTTTAGCACTCGGGCTTGCACCAAATTCGATATTTTTTTGTAAGCTATCTGAAAATAAAAAAGGATCTTGAGTGACGGTTCTAACCAGTTCTCTAAGGGTTCTTTTGGAGACCTGGGTAATGTCTTGATCATCAATATAAATGCTACCTGGCTCAATCTCATTAAATCGATTCAAGCAATTTACTAAGGTCGTTTTACCGCTTCCAACGCGTCCAAGTACAGCAACCTTTTCACCTTTATTGATTTCAAAACTGATTTTTTTAAGTACATCCTCAGTCTTAATATTGTTTTTATCTTTAGCTGGAATACTAAAATCTGGGTAATGATAACTCAGCGCATTCACACGAATAACACGATTAAATTCTATCGAATGTTCTAAATCTGACTCTTTCTGATTTTTCTCAAATAAAATTTTCGACATACTTTTAAGACTTACCATGCCCATTTGGATGGTTGCGATTAATCGACCTAATGACATCATTGGCATCGCAAATAAAGCAGCATAGGTTAGAAAAGCCGTTATCTGGCCTAAAGTAAGCTCTGAACGTATGAGCATTAACCCACCCAAAGATAAGATTAAAATCTTGACACCGGCATCTGTATACTCAAGTAAAGGCATAAAGAAGCTTCGGATACGTAGCTGCTTAACTGAGAGTGCTAATACCGCTTGATTATCTTGCTCAAATTGATTGACTACCCAAGGTTGAATTTGATGGGACTTAATGACCTCCACACCATTTAAGAAATTGACAGTTTGGCTCGATAGGGACTGTAAATTGAGCATCCTTTGCTTGAGTAATTTACGCATTAAATTGATAGCATGATTAACAATCAAAAATGAAATAATGATTGGCGTGATGCAGTATAAAGTAAGTGTGGGAGAGATTTGCCACATTTTTAGCGGCGTCATAGATAAAGTAAACATGATATTAAATATATTCATCATGCCGACACCAGCCATAGCACGGATACCATTAATGTCGTTATTTACAATTGAGATAAGACCACCAACAGGATTTTTCTGATAAAAGTCTTGTTGTAAATGCGTTAACTTTTTAAATGCGTCGTTTTTAATTGATTTTTCAACTAAACGACCAGGGTTAAAAAACAACATCCTAGACACAGTTCTGCTAATAACCATTAAAATTGCAAAGCTGATAACGTAATAGATATTGGTGACGAGCAAATCATATTGATTGGGCTTGGATTTCAACTAAAAGATCGACACTAGCGCCAATATACAAAGGAATATTGACTGCTAACCAGTTAGTTAAAAAAGAAAAATAATCCCTGCTAAAAAGAATACTTATGACTTAAGAGATAACGAGAAAGAGCTTAAGTTCATTCAATGAATCTTTCCTAAAGGCAATAGAAAATAAATTTAGATATGCTGACAGACTAGCTACGAAAGCTTGCTCGTCTTTGGTAAGTATACGTTTAGTATAAGTTTATGTCTTTGTTAAACTATTTAGCAAATAAGGAAGTTAATCTAGAGTGCGATTCCGGCTCTAAAAAAGAAAACATGGTAATCTGACACATCACTAATTGCTGGCAAAAAAACAAAATCAAAATGAACATTTGCTGAGGTGTAAAGACTTAATGATGGGAAGGGAAATATGGCATGAATTCTTTTTTCATTAGCCAATTGAGCGGTTTCGCTATCAATTTCCGCATAACTACGACTGATTGCGACCAAGTTTAGACCGTAATCAATATTTTCAATACCAAATTTCTCTATATTTTGCCTATGAAATACACCGTAACTCACTTGTACATTATCTTTATTGAATGAGTCCTTCATATACCAAACTTCATAATTATAGCCATCAAAAAAATGACTAGAAGAACCAGTTTTGTCATAGCTTGAATAGGCAAAACCAATTCCATCATGGCTTTCATTAAAGTCATAGTTTGCAGCTCCACTGGTACGGTAATGCTTAGACCAACCACCAAATTTAATTTGGTAATGAGAAGATTCATTTATACTGCTTTGTGCTTCTGTACTTGCCTCTGAGTCAAGTGCATAAGCCCATTTAACAAGAAAGCTGTTTAAAAGCATTAAAAACAGCATTTTTTTATAGGTTAGATTTAACATTTTCATCCTTAAAAATTATTCAATAAAAAAGCCAACTAGAATAAACTAATTGGCTTTAATGTTAGCGTGATTGAACTAACGCTCTAGAACAATGCGAAGCATTCTTCTTAATGGCTCTGCAGCGCCCCAAAGCAGTTGGTCACCGACAGAAAAGGCACTGATATACTCAGGTCCCATATTAAGCTTACGAATACGACCCACTGGAATATCCAATGTGCCAGTCGCTGCTGTTGGTGTTAATTGAGCCATGGTCAGCTCTTTATCATTAGGCACTACTTTTACCCAATCATTATGCTGAGCTAGCATACCTTCGATATCTGAAACAGGAATATCTTGGTTCAACTTAATCGTGAACGCTTGACTATGAGAGCGCATCGCACCGATACGAACACATAAACCATCGACAGGAATTGGCGCACCAAAGTTACCTAAAATCTTGTTAGTCTCAGCTTGTGCTTTCCACTCTTCACGACTTTGGCCATTTTCAAGCTGGCTATCAATCCAAGGGATCAAACTACCCGCTAGCGGCACACCAAATTGGTCTGTTGGCATATCTTTTGAACGCATTTTTGCGGTTACTTCACGGTCAATATCAAGAATGGCACTTGCAGGATCAGCTAACTTATCGGCCACACTGCCTTTCAGTTCACCCATCTGATTAATTAATTCACGCATATGGCGTGCACCGCCACCAGAAGCTGCTTGATAAGTCATGGATGTCATCCATTCAATATGACCTTTCTCAAACAAACCACCTAATGCAAGCATCATTAAACTTACAGTACAGTTACCACCAACAAAAGTATTAACCCCGTCTTTTAGACCGTTTTGAATAACATCTTTATTGACAGGATCAAGTACGATGATGGCATCGTCCTTCATACGCAAAGAAGAAGCCGCATCAATCCAGTACCCTTTCCAGCCAGCTTCGCGCAAAGGTCCGAAAACAGCGGTTGTATAATCACCACCCTGGCATGAAATAATAACGTCCATTTTTTTAAGGTCGTCAATACTCATCGCATCCTGCAATAATGGAATCTCTTTGCCAATATCAGGACCCGCTTGACCTTTTTGTGAGGTGGTGAAAAAAACAGGATCAATAAGATCAAAGTCTCTTTCTTCTTGCATTCTTTGCATCAACACAGAACCAACCATTCCGCGCCAACCAACTAAACCTACTGTAAGTTTTGACATTTTCATTACCTTTTTGTGATGGGCCCACTCATACCAAGAGCAGTATTAACCCGTTTATGCCTATAGTGGGTATTGCTTAACAATACCCAAATGGTCTTTTTACCATTATTAAAAACGACTGTTTTTAAATCCCTAGGCGGATAGTGCCGCAAGTACTGCGTCACCCATTGCTTGTGTACCAACTGTTGTGCAACCTTCTGAGGCTATATCACCTGTACGAAGGCCTTGATCTAATACATTGCTTACTGCTGCTTCAATCGCATCAGCCGCCGGTTTTTCATTCAGTGAATAACGTAGCATCATAGCAACAGATAAAATCGTTGCTAATGGATTAGCAACACCTTGACCTGCGATATCTGGCGCAGAACCATGACAAGGCTCATACATACCTTGGCCTTTTGCATTTAATGATGCTGACGGTAGCATACCGATAGAACCGGTTAACATAGCAGCGGCATCAGATAGGATATCACCAAACATGTTACCCGTGACCATTACATCAAACTGTTTTGGCGCCTTAACTAGCTGCATAGCAGCATTATCTACTAGCATATGGCTTAATTCGACATCTGGGTACTCTTTAGCAACCTCTTCCATGATTTCTTTCCAAAGTACAGTCACTTCAAGTACGTTGGATTTATCGATAGAACATACACGCTTACCACGTTGACGCGCGGCTTCAAAAGCAGAATGCGCAATGCGACGAATTTCAGATTCTGAATAAACGTAAGTGTTATAACCCTGTCTTTCACCATTTTCTAGAGTGCGAATACCACGTGGCTGACCAAAGTAAATACCACCGGTTAATTCACGTACTATCAAAATATCTAAGCCAGCTACGATTTCAGGTTTCAAGCTAGAGGCTTCAGCCAATTGAGGGTACAAGATGGCAGGACGATAGTTTGCAAATAACTCTAAGTTAGAACGTAGACCTAAAAGGCCTTTTTCTGGGCGCACTGACATATCAAGGCCATCCCACTTAGGCCCACCCACTGCACCTAGTAAAATGGCATCAGCGGCTTTCGCTTTATCTAAGGTTTCTTGCGGTAATGGAGAGCCTGTTTCATCATAAGCAGATCCACCCACTAACGCAGATTCATGGGTCAGGTTTAGTGAAAAAGCGTCATTTACATGATCAAGTACACGAACCGCTTGCGCTACAATCTCTGGACCTATGCCATCACCCGGCAGAATTAGAACATTTTTAGACATAATCTTTCCCTAAAAGCGCTCATTGAGCGCTTTAAATTAATTAAATTAACCTTTGTTTGCAAACAACCATGGCGCTGATTGCTGACGCTCTGCTTCATAAGATTTAATCGCATCTTGGTCTTGTAGTGTTAAACCAATATCGTCTAATCCATTTAATAAGCAATGCTTTCTAAAAGCATCTACGTCAAAACTAAAACGTGAACCTGACGGAGTAACAACAACTTGCTCTTCTAAATCAATCGATAATGAATAGCCTGATGCTTGATTTACTTCTTGAAACAACTGCTCAACTTGCTCTTCGCTCAGTTGAATGGGTAACAATCCATTTTTAAAGCAGTTATTAAAAAAGATATCAGCAAAGCTAGGGGCAATGACGACTCTAAAACCATAATCATCCAGTGCCCATGGCGCATGCTCACGTGAGGAACCACAACCAAAATTACGGCGGGCCAATAAAACACTCGCGTTTGCAAACTGAGGTAAATTCAATACAAAATCTTCACGCAATGGACGACCTGTGCAATCTTGATCTGGCTGACCTTCATCTTGGTAACGCAATTCGTCAAATAAGTTTTTACCAAACCCCGTTCTCTTAATCGATTTGAGGAACTGCTTTGGAATAATCATGTCAGTATCGACATTGGCCAAATCTAAAGGGGCAACTATGCCTTGATGTTGTGTAAAAGCGCGCATATTTGTCTCCTAGTGTTTTACTAATTCATTAACGTCCACAAAATGACCGGCAATGGCGGCAGCTGCTGCCATCGCTGGGCTTACCAAATGCGTGCGTCCACCAAAACCTTGACGACCTTCAAAGTTACGGTTAGAGGTCGAAGCGCAATGTTCGCCGTTACCTAACTTATCGGCGTTCATAGCAAGACACATAGAGCAACCTGGCTCGCGCCATTCAAGACCGGCTTCCGTGAAGATACTGTGTAAGCCTTCCGCTTCAGCTTGTGCTTTAACTAATCCTGACCCAGGCACAACAATGGCCTGTTTCAAGCTTTCAGCCACTTTACGGCCTTTAACAACCTCGGCAGCAATACGCAGGTCTTCGATACGTGAATTAGTACAAGAACCAATAAATACTCGATCCAAAGTAATGTCTGCCAATACAGACTTACCTTCTAGGCCCATATATTTCCAAGCACGTGCATAACCTTCTTTTAACACTGGATCTGTTTGATCTTCAGAGCGCGGAATGGCCTGATCGATAGCAATAACCATCTCTGGAGAAGTCCCCCAAGTCACTTGAGGTTTAATATCTTCAGCATTAAGAACAACAACATTATCAAAATGTGCTCCCTCATCAGAGACAAGATCTTGCCATGCATTGACAGCTTGATCCCACTGCTCACCTTTTGGTGCATAGGGACGACCTTCAACATAGTCGATTGTTGTTTGGTCAACAGCTATCAAACCAACACGTGCACCGGCTTCGATTGCCATATTACACACTGTCATACGCCCTTCCATAGAAAGACTTTGAATGCCTGTACCACCAAACTCGATAGCATAGCCTGTACCACCAGCGGTACCAATCTCACCAATAATGGCAAGTACAACATCTTTAGCAGAAACATACGGTGATAGTTCGCCATCCACTCGAACTAACATGTTTTTGTTCTTTTTCTGAACGAGACACTGAGTTGCTAAAACGTGTTCAACTTCAGAGGTACCAATACCATGGGCTAATGCACCAAATGCACCATGGGTTGAAGTATGAGAATCACCACATACCACTGTCATTCCAGGTAAAGTTGCACCTTGTTCTGGCCCAACAACATGCACAATACCTTGGCGTTCATCCATCATGTTAAATTCAGTAATGCCAAACTCATCACAGTTTTCATCCAAGGTAACAACTTGGATTTTAGAAACAGGGTCGGCAATACCATTAACACCATCACGTCTCTCTTTTGAAGTCGTAGGCACATTATGATCTGGTGTTGCTAAGTTACCACTGATTCTCCATGGCTGGCGGTTTGCCAAACGTAAACCTTCAAATGCCTGCGGGGAAGTCACTTCATGAAGAAGTTGTAAATCAATATAAATTAAGGCACTACCATCATCTCTTTGTTTAACAAGATGCTGATCCCACAACTTGTCATATAAGGTTTTCGCTGACATATTATTCTCTCCTGCATAACTGATTGCGTAATCCTACTGCTTATGTATAAATTACTCAAATTCATATTTTTCATAAATTGCATTATTTTTTGGAATAGATGAAACTTTGATTATTTATTCAACAAAATGAGTCTATACGAGCTGTTTTTATTGGACAGTAGAAAGCCAACACTGGCAACTAAGGAGTAAAACCACAATGGAAATATCAGAGTTGCTCACCTTTATTAAGGTCGCTGAAACGGCTTCATTCTCAGATGCGGCCGAACAACTTTTTGTGACTCAGCCAGCAGTGAGTAAACGCATAGCGGCCCTAGAATCAAGTTTGGAACTAAAACTTTTTGATCGTATTGGAAGACAAATACAACTAACAGAAGCAGGCCATCAATTATTACCAAAAGCAAAACAAATCACAACCGAGATCAAAGATATAAAACGTAGCTTAACCACCCAAGATGAAGAGCTATCAGGTGAGCTTAAAATGGCCACCAGTCATCACATAGGTTTACACCGTTTGCCAAAAGCCCTGAAGCAATATCAAAGTGACTTTCCAAATGTATTAATTGAAATTGATTTCACTCAATCAGAAGATGCTTATCAACAAGTATTAAAAGGTGAGGCAGAAGTTGCGGTGATTACCCTTTCTAATGAAGAGAATCCCATGATCGAATCCATTCCAATCTGGTCAGACCCACTGATGCTAGTAGTTGGAGAGGAACATGAGCTGGCAATAACAGCATCAGCCAACACGCAAGAAGTTGATATTAAGGCGCTGGCCACTTTGCCCTGCGTACTGCCAGATAAAAATACCTTTACCCGGCAAATGGTTGATAAAGTACTTGGCAGTCAAGGCTTAAAGCCAAATGTCCGCATGAGTACCAATAATTTTGATACGCTCACTATGTTAGTTTCCATAGGCTGGGGTTGGTCCCTATTACCCTCAACATTGGTTAATCAGAATCATAAGGTTTTAGCGGCACAGGACTTAATTCTTGAAAGGCGTTTAGGCATCATTTATCACAAACAACGTACTTTAAGCCGAAGTGCAGAGGCTATGATAAGTTTACTAAAAGCTGAAATTCTAACTTGAGCGGATATTACTGCCCTAGTAAAACGTCAGCTTATTAGCTTAAATATTATCACTAACGACTTTTTTGACTTAAGATCAAAATCACTAAAGCAAGAACACTGACAATGGATGCGGCGGTAAAGGTCCATTGACCACCAAACCAGTCCCAAAGATAGCCGGCCCCTACCATACCAACACCCCCACCTAAACCAATAGCAAAGCCACTGTACATAGCCTGTCCTTGGGCAGCAAATTGCTCAGGGAAAAGACGGTTAATTTGGGCGATAGATACCATATGAAATGTTGCAAAGGTAATACAATGCAATAACTGAGTAAAAAGTGCGATCCAAACACTGTCTGCATACCATGCAATTAAAGACCAGCGCGCAACACCGCATAGAAAACAAAATGCGATGAGGTAAACCACATTAAAGCGAGTAAAAAGATTACCTAAAAAGAGAAAGACAAAGATCTCAACCAGCACACCAAAAGCGATCAATAATCCAACTTGATCACCACTAAATCCCGCATTCGTTAAGTGAACCGCAAAAAAGACATTAAAAGGTGCATGAGCCATAAAGGAAAGGAATGCGAGCAGTAAGAAAAATATTACTTCACGATCTTTAATGAGGTTAAGAAAATCCCCTTTGCCTTTCTTCACACTCGTATCAATAGGCTGCTCAAAAATATAGAAACTGGTGAGTACCGCAATAGCCAAGAAAGCCGTCACGCTTGGCAATATCACTTTGGGGCCATAAGACTCAATCAAATACCCTGCTAAGGTAACCGCAAAAATAAAGCCAATGGATCCACCGACGCGAATACGAGTGTAGGGAACATTTAAATTTCGAATACTTCGCAGGGTTAAGGTGTCGCTTAAGGGGGTCAAGGCAGAAAAGAAAATGGCATAAAACAACATCACCCACCAAAAGCCTGAGTAGCTGCTTACAAAATTCATCATCAATGCCATTAAACACGCACCAATCACGGCGATCTGTAAAGCGCGTTTAGGCAAGCCCATTCGGTTCGTTAGCCATCCCCAAAAATGAGGTGCCACTATGGTAGATAAGGTCACTAAAGCTAATAATTGCCCTGTTTGAGTCCCATTAAACCCAATGGATTTAAAGTAAACAGACATATAGGGCATGAACACCCCTATCATGGCGCAAAAAAAGAAATAGAAATTAAATAAGGGCCAAGCAATATGACGAGAACGCACAGAAAACATAATCTACTTCCAAACAGAGAGGCAATCGAGCATCAGTTTGATAATGCTTGATACAGGTACAAGGTGATCGAATCACCTATTTTACCCCATACTATTGATGACAACTAATCTAATCATAGTAATAATGCCTAATAGTGATAATTTAATGTACAGAAAGTCCCTTTAAGTAAAAATTAATAAAGCATTAGGTTTGAGAAGCTGTAATTAAGTCGTCTTTTCTCAGCCTCATCATAGATTAAACAGAATCATTCTTCAGGGAGTCAAACATGGACACACTTAACAATGAATGGTGGCGTGGATGTGTTATCTATCAGGTTTATCCTCGCAGTTTTTACGATTCAAACAATGATGGCATTGGAGACTTGCCAGGAGTTACTCAAAAGCTCGACTATATCGCGTCATTAGGCGTTGACGCCATTTGGCTATCGCCATTTTTTACCTCACCCATGAAGGATTTCGGCTACGACGTCAGTGATTATTGTGATGTTGACCCTATGTTTGGCAGCCTTTCTGATTTTGATACCCTTATTCAAAAAGCGCATAGCTTAGGACTTAAAATCATCATAGATCAGGTGCTTAATCACAGCTCAGATGAGCACTTATGGTTTAAAGAATCTCGTCAAAATAAAACCAATAACAAGCATGATTGGTATGTATGGCAAGACCCTAAACCTGATGGTAGCGTGCCAAACAATTGGCTGTCTGTTTTTGGTGGTCCTGCTTGGCATTGGGATAGCCGTCGTAAGCAATATTACTTACACAACTTCTTAGACAGTCAGCCAGATTTGAACTTCCATAACCCTGATGTTGTTGATGCACTTCTGGATACTGTTGAATTCTGGCTTAAACGTGGCGTGGACGGCTTTAGATTAGACACAGCTAATTTTTACTATCACGATTTAGCACTTAGGAATAATCCCCCTAGGGAAGATATTGAAGAAGGAGGAATTGGCATACGGCCAGACAACCCTTATGCATATCAGTTACACCTGTACGATAAATCCCAAGAGATTAATATCTCATTTTTACAAAAGTTACGATCGTTACTTGACCAATACCCAGGCACAACGACAGTAGGTGAAGTGGGCTGCGATTTTTCCCTAAAAACCATGGCTCAATACACTCAAGGTGATGACAAGCTACATATGTGTTACTCCTTTGACCTCTTAACCAAAGATAATTCGATGGAACATGTTAGAAAAACAATCGACACCATTGAAGATGCCCTAGGAGATGGCTGGCCTTGCTGGTCAATCGGTAATCATGATGTAGAACGTGTTGCCAGTCGTTGGGGTCAAGAAAAGAGTAATCATGAACAAGCTAAAGTGTTTATGGTGATGCTATTGTGCTTAAGAGGAAGCATTTGCCTTTACCAAGGAGAAGAGTTGGGCTTGAGAGAAGCAGAATTAACCTTCGATCAATTAGTTGACCCATTCGGCATTGCTTTTTGGCCTGAATTTAAAGGTCGTGATGGCTGTCGAACGCCTATGCCTTGGGAGAATACATTAAATGCAGGATTTTCTAAGGCAGCACCTTGGCTACCTGTTGCTTTAGACCATCTATCACAAAATGTGGCTGAACAAACTAACAATGAAAACTCTACCCTTAAAGCCTATCAGGCATTTCTGCATTTAAGAAAAGAGCATGCTGAACTTATTTCCGGCTCAATTCAATTTATATACAGCGATAATCAGCATCTTGTCTTTATACGTAATTTACCTAATCAAGAATCCTTAATTTCCCTTAATACCTCTGCTGACGAATCTGAATTTGCTATCAACTTTGATATTACGCCGCTTGCCACAGCAAAATCACTCATCACAGGCAGTTTTAAAACGTCCGTCAATGCACACGGTGGTGTAATTACATTGCCCCCTTACAGTATTGTCATTGCAAAGGTAAATAATGATCATGCTCAATCAAACCGATACAACCGCCAAAAAGAGTGTATTAAAATCAATTGCAGTAACAGCACAGAAAGTGAAGATAAAATATTGAAAGAAGTCGCCTCTATTTAACTGTCTCCTCTATTTAACTATGAGCAACTAACTAGGAGTAACCTGTATAAATGTGATTTGATAAAAGGATGAGAGTAAACAAAATCTGCAGGAAGTTTCTATAAGCATAAAAGCCAGTCCAACTCATTCTCGTTAGGCTGGCTTTTTAGTATGCTTTTTATGTTAATGCAATTTCATTTTTGGCTTAACCACTTTGCCGATCTTTTGGGCGGCCATAATGACCATCGCCTTTAGCCAACCATGAATAGCAATTAGGTGTAAGCGATAGAGAGAAACATACACTAATCGGGCAATACGTCCTTCAACAAACATAGAACCTGCCGTTAGGTTTCCCATCAAGCTTCCTACTGTACTATAACGACTCAAATTGACTAAAGAGCCATGATCTTTATACAAGTACTCAGACAAAGGTTCGCCACGAAAGCTGGCTTGAATATTTTTAAAGACTAAACTTGCCATCTGGTGAGCTGATTGAGCCCTTGGTGGCACAAAGCTACCATCAGGTTGAATGCAGGCACAACAATCACCAATGACATAAACATTGTCATTTGATTTAGTCTGTAAACTGGGTAAGACCACAATCTGATTATTTCGATTCGTTTCAAAACCTTCTATTTTAGAAATAAAGTCTGGCGCTTTTACCCCAGCTGCCCAGATCATCATATCCGCCTCAATAAGATTGTCATCAGCAGAAATAAAACCCTGCTTCTCGGCCCGTATAACACGTTTGGATTCAGATACTTTCACCCCTAAACGTGATAGTTCAGATCTAGCACTATTGGCGATACGGTCAGGCAATGCAGGTAAAATACGGCTCCCCGCTTCGATTAATTCAACCTCAAGACGTTTAGCAGAGACAGAAGGCATGCCATAAGCTTTAAGCAAATCAGCAACATGATATAACTCAGCCGATAGTTCGACCCCAGTCGCACCACCACCCACAATGGAAAGTTTTAAGTTATCTTGTCCATCACCTTGTTGAATACGTAGGAATTGATTTAATAGGGCTTGTTGAAAGCGTTCAGCTTGACGGTGTGAGTCTAAGAAAAAGCAGTTTTCAGCAACCCCTTGCGTACCAAAGTCATTACTCACACTGCCCACCGCTAAGACTAAAATATCATATTGAAGCTTTCTTTGAGGTAGCAGTTCTTGGCCATCTTCATCTAACAGCGCATCGAGCTCGATATACTTCTCAGCTGCATTCATTCCATTCATGCAACCTAGTTGGAATTGATAATAGTGTTTAGCGGAATGTGCTCGATAACTGATGCCATCTGTATCAATATTTAAAGACCCTGTCGCAACCTCATGTAATAAAGGTTTCCAAATATGAGTACGACTTCGATCAACCAGCACAATCTCTGCTTGCTTGGCTTTGCCAAACTTATGACCTAGCTTGGTAACTAGCTCAAGTCCTCCGGCGCCCCCGCCGACCACTAAAATACGTTTCATAACTCATCCTCAATAAAATTCAGCAAATGACTTTTTATTTTGAATTAGCTTCTAAAAGCCATTAGCTGAATTTTCTTGTTGCTATCTTGATATAGCGGATGATCATAACCATTTTAAGACCATCCATGATATTTATTTAACTTTATTGGCCAATAACTTATCAAGAGAATTAGCAAATGCCATCCTATCTTGCTGATTAAATGCAGATGGGCCCCCGGATTGAATACCTGAGCTCCTCATGGACTCCATAAAATCACGCATGGCTAATCTCTGCTTAATGTTCTCTTTAGTGTAAATTTCTCCCCGAGGATTGATAGCAATTGCCTGCTTATCAATAATCTCTGCCGCTAAAGGAATATCTGCCGTAATCGCAAGATCTCCAGCTTCAATATTTTGCACTATGTAATCATCAGCCACATCAAAACCTTGGCTCACTTGACGACTTGAGATAAAAGCAGAAGGAGGTGTATTAATTTTTTGATTAGCCACCAGAATACACACAACCTTTGTACGTTCTGATGCTTTAAAAAGGATGTTTTTTATTACATTAGGACAAGCGTCCGCGTCTACCCATATTTTCATATCTAACCCTTTAAAATATTAAGGTTATTATTCAGGATATGAAGAAGCGAAACAATCTAACACTTGTTTAAATAAGCGCTTTTTACCCATTTACTTGAGAATTAATAGAAAAAAGCCCCTTTAACTTAGTTAAAGGGGCTTTTCATTAATTTGGATTACCCTATTTATTAAAGAAACATCAGCTTAGCCACAAATATTAACGTTAAGGTATACATGCATAGGGACACCTCTTTAGATTTACCCGTTGCAATTTTAAGGACGGTAAAAGTAATAAAGCCTAAAGCGATACCATTAGCAATTGAGAAGGTAAACGGCATCATAAATGCCGTAATTGCCGCTGGAGCAGAGTCAGTAAAATCACGCCAATTTACATGCTGTAAACTGCTGATCATAACAAAGGCAACATAAATCAGAGCGCCTGCTGTCGCATAAGCAGGAATCATAGCAGCAAGGGGTGATAAGAAGATGGCCAAAACAAATAAAGCACCAATCACTATCGCTGAAAGCCCTGTACGTCCACCAGCCGCAACACCAGCAGCACTTTCTAGATAACTCGTCACAGGCGGACATCCGACACATGCACCAGCAACACTGGCGACACTATCTGCTTTAAGGGCTTTACTCAAACCTTCAATTTTATTTGTTTTCGGGTCAATCAAATTTGCTCTATCAGCCACTCCCATTAAGGTGCCTGCTGTATCAAACATATTGACAAATAAGAAGGCTAAAATAACGCTTACCATGGAAATATTTAATGCGCCCATAATATCCATAGCCATAAACGTGGGGGCAATACTTGGTGGTGCAGAAAAGATACCTTGATATTCAACAATCCCTAAACCAAGACCAACTAATGTGACACTAATGATACCAATTAATACTGCACCAAATACCTTACGTTCGCTCAAAGCGGCTATGATAAGAAAGCAAACACCCGCTAATAATGCACTGGGTTGGGTAAAGTCACCCATTGAAATTAAGGTTGCAGGGTTATCAACAACAATGCCTGCCCCTTTAAGACCAATCAAGCCTAAAAACAAGCCAACCCCAGCGGTCATGGCATAACGCAAGCTTTGAGGAATACTTTCAATAATCCATTCCCTTACCCTATAAAAGCTCATCGCCACAAAAATGACACCTGAGAGAAACACTGCGCCTAAAGCCACCTCCCAGCTATAACCCATCTCACCAACAACGGTAAAAGCAAAAAAAGCATTTAATCCCATACCAGGCGCTAAACCAACAGGCCAATTAGCAAACAACCCCATTAATAAACAACCAATCGCAGCACCGATACATGTGGCAACAAATACAGCACCATGATCCATGCCTGAAGCAGCCATAATGCTTGGATTGACGAAAATAATGTAGGCCATAGTTGCAAATGTGGTGATGCCACCAATCATTTCATTTTTAACATTAGAGCCATGTTGTTTGAGTTTAAAGATACGCTCCAAAAAATTTGAAGGAATTGAATTGGCTTCGGAATTGCTGCTGATCATAACGAACAGTCCTCTTAAATGAACATATTTGGCATGGATTCAGCCTCTGACGTGCTTGATATCCAATTAAACCAATCTGGTAGCTAGGTTAATCATTTTATTTTTATTAAGGTGCGTAGCAGCCTCATATATGCTTCAAACTCAAGGTTCAAAAGGATTCAGACAAGGAGTTTGGTTCTTCACTTCTCAATTACGATTAGAAATAGTGCGTTATCCAGTTAGGCTTTTAATATTCAAAGAAAACATAACTAACAACTAAATTTCATTTTTCATAATATTGAAACAATGAGATCAGGATACATTGTCAAACTGACACATCATAGCCCCATAAGCAAAATAAATTTCACAATAAGGTTTTTCGTGATTATTTTTTCATAAGGTGGTAGATATTTACTAATTTCTTGCACATTTAATTGGCTTAATTAAACTTTATCAAGGTTGCTATAACATCAGTTCAATGATGTCTCTTGTATTAAGGTCGATATTTAAAACCTAAATTTAAGTCAATTAAATCAGCAGGTTAAAGCTAATTTCACAAAAAAAAATTGATTCTTAATAATTAGTTCTCAAATTTATTAACATGAAAAAATTGTGCTGCAGAATGGACCAACTTCATTGAACATATGTTCATAGCAAGCCGTTTTTGTAATATGAATCAAATTTCAGAATGAGCAATATTTGAACTATTTGAATCTAATGGTCGAACCAGAAGTGAAAGGGAAACCTAAGCAGATTCCCCTTTTATAAGGTGGTTTGAATTATGTAAAGTATTGCTTTAATTGATCAATCAAACGAGTGATATCTTGTCGACTAATGCCATTATGTGTCACAAAACGCATTGGCTGACCTTTGCTCACAAGAATGCCATTTTGTTTCAAGTACGCCACAAGCTTTTCCTGATCAACATCATCGTCTAACTTAGCGAACACTATGTTGGTTTCCACAAAATCAGGGTTAAGTTTGAAAGCGGCTAAATGATTGAGAGATTCAGCGAGATAACAGGCATTATCATGATCCTCTTTTAATCTAGTGACATTGTATTGAAGGGCGTACAAGCCTGCCGAAGCTAGGAACCCAGCCTGGCGCATCCCTCCTCCAAGCACTTTACGCCAACGCCTCGCTTTATTAATAAGCCGCTTATTGCCTAATAACAAGGAGCCAATCGGTGCACCTAAGCCTTTAGATAAACAAATAGAAACTGAATCAAAACATTGGGTTATCTCTTTGATATCTATGTCTAACGCCGTGCTTGCGTTATAGACCCTTGCACCATCAAGGTGAAGTGCTAATGCGTTTTCATTGGCAAATTGACGTGCTTGTTGAATATAAGTTAGCGGAATCACTTTACCATTAATGGTATTTTCTAAGCTTAATAAGCGAGTTCTCGCAAAATGAGAATCATCAGGCTTAATTGCCGCTTTCAATTTCTTAAAACAAAGGGTGCCATCTAACTCATTTTCGATGGGTTGGGGTTGAATTGAACCTAAAACAGCAGCACCGCCCCCTTCAAATTTATAATTATGGGCTTGCTGACCACAAAGATACTCATCCCCTCTCTCACAATGTGCCATTAAAGCCAGTAAATTCGCCTGAGTACCTGAGCTACAAAAAATAGCGTTTTCAAAGCCATGACGTTTTGCAGCCCAAGACTCTAATTCGTTAACACTTGGATCATCACCATAGACATCATCACCAACTTGAGCGCTAAACATAGTATCTAACATGGCTTGAGTTGGTTTGGTTACTGTATCTGAGCGTAAATCAATCATTTAAATCCCTGTATTTTACATTGTGAGGTTGGCTGACATCTTTCTAACATTTGGCATTCAATATAAAAGATCCCTTTAATGAATGCTAGACGATAAATCAGGCGCAAAAAAAATGCTTATAGCGCTTTACTATAAGCATTTTGATTTAACCTAAGCCTCTATCGAGCACAAAGTACACTTTCAATTTCAGATAAACTTGCAGGATCATCTATCGTTGATGGAACATTGTACTCTTCACCATCCGCTATTTGCCTAATGAGTTTTCTTAGAATCTTACCACTTCGTGTTTTAGGTAATCTTTGTACGACTTTGGCTTCTTTAAAACTCGCAACCGCACCAATTTCACTACGAATATTTGAGATTATCTCTGATTCTAACTGGCTTTCATTTTTATTTACGCCATCTTTAAGCAAAACTAAACCCAGTGGTTTTTGCCCTTTAATATCACACTTAACACCAATGACAGCACATTCAGCGACATCAGGGTGAGAGGCAATCACCTCTTCCATTTCACCTGTGCTTAGTCTATGCCCTGCAACATTAATAATGTCATCTGTACGCCCCATGATAAAGACATAGCCTTCTTCATCAATATACCCACCATCTCCACTGGTATAATAACCTTCGAATGTCTTTAGGTACCCGTCTTTGAATCTGTCATGATTTCCCCAAATGGTTGCTAAACAACTCGGCGGTAAAGGTAACTTCAATGCCACATTTCCCTGTACATTTGGCCCTACTTCATTGCCTTCATCATCTAGGATTTTCACATTAAAACCAGGGCTTGGTAAGGTTGAAGAGCCAGGCTTTGGTTCTTTTGCTTCAATCCCCATCAAATTACCGCAAATCGCCCAACCGGTTTCCGTCTGCCACCAATGGTCAATAACGGGTACATTTAATAGGTCTTTCACCCAATGATAGGTAGCCGGATCCAGCCTTTCACCCGCCATAAAGACAGTTTCAAGCTTATTCAGCCTATAAGGTTTTAAACAAACAGATTCAGGGTCCGCTTTCTTGATGGCTCTAAAAGCAGTCGGAGCAGAAAATAGCGCTTTTACACCATACTCTTCACATACCCGCCAAAATGCACCCGCATCTGGGGTGCCGATTGGTTTACCTTCATAAAGGACGGTCGTTAACCCCTGTAACAAGGGAGCATAAACAATATAAGAATGTCCAACGACCCAACCTACATCAGAAGCCGCCCAAAAGACGTCACCTGGATCCATATTATAAATGGCTTTCATGGAATATTTCATTGCAACAGCATGGGATCCATTGTCTCTAACAACCCCTTTTGGACGGCCTGTCGTACCTGAGGTATAAAGAATATAAAGCGGGTCTGTTGATAATACCGGAACACAATCGGCTGCTTGTGCGGTTTGCAAAGCTAATTGCCAATCGATATCTCTGCCTTCTATTAGGTTTGCCAATGACTCTGGTCGTTGCCAAATAATCGCATGTTTGATTTTATGACTCGCAAGCTCAACGGCTTTATCAAGCAATGCCTTATAATCAATTACACGATTCACTTCGATACCACAACTTGCTGAGACAATGACATCTGGTGTGGCATCTTCAATACGAATGGCTAACTCGTGGGCAGCAAAACCGCCAAATACCACAGAATGAACGGCGCCTAGCCGTGCACAAGCCAACATAGCAATACAGGCTTGTGGAATCATAGGCATATAGATAAGCACTCTATCGCCTTTTTTTACCCCTTGCTTTCTTAACACACCCGCAAACAGTGCCACTTGATCTCGTAAATCTTTATAGCAAATAGATTCTTTTGTTTCAGTAACAGGAGAATCGTAGTGAATTGCGATTTGATCACCGCGACCTTGTTCTACATGATAATCAAGTGCCATGTGGCAAGTATTCATCACGCCATCCATAAACCATCTGTCTATGCCATTTTCATCTGACCCGAGTATACGGCTAGGGGGCTCAAACCAATCCAGTTGATCTGCTTTTTCTTGCCAAAAAAGTTCAGGGGTTTGAATGGACTTTTGATACTCTTTCTCATAACTCATGATACCTGTTCCTTTATTATAATTTTGAACATGTCATAAATTGATAAGCCACAGGGCAAATCACAATAAAGTTATCATGGTTATTAATCAGATTTTCGACAACTCGACGTTAGTCTAACGTGAAGCTATAGGCTGGCATCAAAGCAAGATAGACGCCCTATTTGCTGACATAAGGCAATAAATTCAACACAAACAAGCAAGACCTTAGACCAAAGTATAAAGCTTCAATATCCATATAGGTTATGTTCCCATTTCACTTTCTGACCTTAGCTTTAACCAGTTTTCATTGACTTCACCAATAATGGCTTTATAACGCGCGTAAAGTAAATTGATGATAGCTTGCTCGATTTCACCATTGGCTTTTAAATGCTGAATATCCGCTTGCAATTCATTGAGCTGAGTTAGCGCGGTAACATAAGAGGTCCACAGTTTTTTGTGGTTATATAACCCATCCCAAGCCGTTAAAATGCTTAAAGATGCGCTAATAAGCAGCGCTGTCGCAGACAGGTAAATGGTATAGGTGCTCGCGTATTGAGATAACGCAATCATAACCGTCGTTAAAGAGGAGAGTATTGCCGTACTCATCACAAAAAAATGAGTTTTTTGCTTATTAACTTGGCTTACACCTTTAAACTTGGTAATTCGAGTTTGTATGTCTTGCTCTAGTATGGATAAATTTGCATCTATCATGGCGAATCCCTGCCTAAATCAAAAATATTACAAAGCCTCTTTGTTAAATACAATCCCAATTTACTTCATTAGAAATCAAAGTAATTAACTGTCCACCTACTAGGCTACTCAATTATCAAAGACGCTCGATTGCGGCCAGCATCTTTAGCACTATATAAGGCTTTGTCACTACGACTGACCACTTGTTCCCACGTCTTATCTTGTGCCATGACCTCAGCACAACCTGCGCTCACAGTAACAAGTTGATAATGACTGGCTTGATGCTCAATAGTCAGTGCAGCCACTTTTTCAATCAAGTTTTTAGCCATAGTTAAAGCCTCATCTTGCGTCACATTAGGTAATACGCAAACAAACTCTTCACCACCATATCGATAGATTTTATCCGCCTTTTTTAAATGCTCTCCGATACAATCAACCACCTGAATCAAAGCCTCATCACCTGCTTGATGACCATAAAAATCATTGAATTTCTTAAAGTAATCCACATCAAATAAGACAATGGAGTAAAGTGTCTTATGGGTTAAATAGGCTTGATGAATTTTATTTAAATCCTTTTCCAGAGCCCTTCGATTGCCGATGTTTAGAAGCATGTCCCTCATCGCCAGCTCATTTAAATGTCGATTAGCGACCTCCAATTTTAAGGTCCTTTCTTTTACCGTTTTTTCAAGGTCTTCATTGAGTTTTTTAATCTTTTCTTCTGTATGGGTTTGCTCACTGATATCCAAGTGAGTACCAACAAGGCGAGTCGCTTCTCCTTTATCATTACGTACAACAATGCCACGGGTTAAAATATGAATATACCCACCGGATTTATGACGCATTCTTAATTTATGCTTAAAACTATCCTTATCTGAAAAGCGTATTTTTTGGATTTCTTTTTGAATGAATTTATGATCCTTCGGATCAAGAAGATTAAAGTAAGTGCTTGGGTGAGAATCTAATTCATCAGTACCATAACCCAACATTTTTTTCCATCTAGGTGAGTAATACACGCTGTTATCCGCTAAATGCCAATCCCAAAGACCATCATTGGCCCCTTTCATTGCAAGCTCAAAACGCTCTTCACTCTGCTCTAGCCTCTTCTGCCGATCGACTATGACAGTTGCCATTTGAATAAAGGTTTCGGACAGCTCTCCAAGTTCATCACTCTCACTGCCGGCTTTGGTTTTATCTAAGGTATAGTTTCCTTGTTTTAACCGATTAGCTTGTCCTACAAGGCGACTGATAGGGTCGGTAATCGCCTTTGCAATTAACACCGCGGCAATCATAAAGACACATAAAGCTAATATAAACACCATCAAATACAAACGTTTCAATTCATATGAGGCTTCATTAACATCTCTTTCAGATACCTGTAAGGCAATTGAATATTGGCTAGAGGAGATAGGTGCGTAAAATAAGTAACTGTCCTCATTAGTATCAGACGCATTAAACTCGATGTAACCAGACTGTTTAGCTAACATGGCCTTATGAGCTTGATGTAATTCAGCCTCTGGGGCTTGATAGATGTTGGTTGAAACCGATATTGGCAAATCTTCAGCATCTTTTATAATAATCCCATTTTCATCGCGCTTTAAATGCACTAATTTCTCAGGATCCCAGTGATACCAATAGGTACCACTCCTACTTATGAGCATCATTTTGGCTTGCCAAGAGTATTGAGCAAAGATATTCGCTTGGAGGTTAGCAAGAAATGACTCAATTCTTGACCATTCGATAGAGGCCCCCACCATGCCTTTTAGCTTTTGATCAAAACCGAAGACAGTGGATGCCACAATGAGTTGTTTCACTTCAGTCGTATAAGAAATAACCGGGTCCGAAAGGTAACTCATGGCCTTTTCATGTTTATTATTACCGACTAATTTTTGCCAATACTCCCTAGCTTTCAGATGCTTTGGTAATGATTTAGGGTCTGTATCATCAAAAGTACATTTAAAATTTAAAGCAGGGTTGCCACAAAAAGGTAAATAAAAATGCCCTGCTTTGTCACTAATATAGAGTTTTTCATAGCGTCCAGATTGACGTTCTAGTTCACGGGAGAAAAAAGGTAAAAAGAGATTGGGGTCCATGCTTTTCACTTCCTGAGTTTGTGCATAAAGCTCAATCTCACGAATACTGGCATTAAACTCATCGGCAAGTTTGCTTGCAGTGAGTTGCACATAGTTTTGCAGGGTTTGCTTTGCGTTTTTTTCAGCATCATCCGTTACATGCCAAAGCACAAAGAAGATAATAAGGGACACAGGTACCAGAGTGGTAAAAATCAATGATAAAGATATTTTGTATCTTAAGTTCATGCTTTCTTACTCTTATAATAAAAAGATCAAATCCTTCGCTTTTACATTCCCTAACTTGCCGTTAAATCGAAGCGATTTTTTAATAAAGCTGAAGTAAAATCGAGTCAAAATCAAACTTGTATTTATCCAGTGACGGGTTATAAAACTTTGAATATTGTTTAAAATCAATTTTGCTCAAATTTTCTTCACTCCACCTATCATCACTCAATATTTCAAGGTATAGGTTTACATTTTCTTTTGTCACTATGCCCATGTTAGTTTTGGTTTGAACACCATGATCAACAAAATCAATCCCCTTAAAATAGTCATGCAAAAGTACAAGCACCCAAACCCCTTCGATATAATGTCCACCGGCACTGGCACTGACCCTATTCGACTCAATCGCTTCAAGCATGGACTTTTTAAAGCCAACACCACCTGTGAAGTAGTCTTGACCCGCCTTAACACCTAAACTTTTCTCACCTTCTAAAATGCCATCCACTAATCTGGCACTGCCAGCCCATACCACATGTATATCGCGATATCGCTTCATCAAGGCTTGAAATTTTAAGCTGGCCTCATCTTCATCCCAACTTTCGGCATTAACAATTTGTTTTAATTTTACATTTTCAATATTTTTCAATGTGTTAGTTAACGCATTGGATCGCATAATAGCCGCACCTGAAGAGATAGGCCCATTGACTCCGACCACATTGATTAAGCTATTAGGCTTATGACTCTTAGCATCACTGATTAACCTTTCAATAATACGCTTGTTAGCCCCCCTTTCATCTGGATGCATTTGCCCTAACCAAAATGGATAATGTTCCCTAGGGGCGCCCATTTCTTGGGCTTTAGCCTCAGGCATAGCGCTATTAACAAGAAAGGAGAAGACTTCAGCCTCATTGGCTAATTTGATGAATTGAGAACCCGAATCTTTATAATTATTAAATACAACTGCATCGACCTTGTTACTGCCTTGTATCACGGACAGCAGCTGTTGCTTCATTAAGAAGCGATTTCCTTTAGCACAGAATGTAACCAGTTCAATGTTTAAATCGTCAGCTGCAGCCTGCATTAAGTTGATAAAGGTTTGCCAGAAAGGGGCTTCTCTAGGGTATAAAATTGCCACTTTATATGACTTAGCATTAACATTTTTATGATCTGTGGTGTTAGCCAAAACAGGTGCGGAAATTAACAAAGAAAACAGAACCAGTCTTGTTAAAGAATTGTGTAATGAAGTGAACAGATAGTTAAAAATTATCATAAGCGAATCAACTAGTTACTAATTATTATTTTGAATAAACAATCACCCTTTGTTAATTCGATATTTATTTCTAAAAAGCCTTTATATTCCCTAAAACGAATAAGACATGGTTTCAATTAATACAGGTTCAGCTTAGAGGTTTCATGGCCAATTGGCAAATAAAGTAAAGTTTAGTAAAGAAAGGAAACGAAATGAATGAGCTACCTATAGACTTAGGAACCTGTGATTAAGTCACCTCTTCTCAGTTTTTTCAGAAAAAGTATCTATCAAGACATCACTTTGATGTAATCTAGGTACCTTTTAAGAAGCGACAACGCAGAGCATTATTTTTCGTGAAATGCCGTTTAGGTATTCTTCAAAGGCCCGAAGGGCGTGCTCTAAAAGCACCATCTTTACGTTAAGTGCCTTATTAATAGAGTGGCTATTAAGTTGCGGCTCTTGCTATAAATCTAGGCGCTTTTATCCACACGCTGAGACGGGAGGACTTATTCGCAAATTCCTTAGGTTTAGAACTAAAAATCAAACCTCATCCCCATGCTTAATACAGCATAGTGGCCAAAATCGGCATCAATATCCTTATAGCTTATATTGAGGTCAGCAGAGTCACTAACATGCCCGATTAACCCTAAGCCGACAATACGATTATCACCATCAAGTGCTTTTACCTCTTCTGCGCCCGGGTTAAATAGCTGCCCTTCTTTAGAGGTTAAATCCCAATAAGCCTTTCCATAATATGGAATTAAAGAAACGGATTCCCAAGCAAATCGATAACCAAGCAGTAT
>NZ_CH672432.1:0-38179 GCF_000153025.1 Marinomonas sp. MED121 | reverse complement strand
TCATACCCTAAAGAAACGTCTAAGCCAAAGGCATCAGTATCAACTGACTCATTGGCATAATTACTATCAATATCCAAATTTGAGTAAACAAAACCTGGTGCAATAAAAAAACCATGGGAAGTTTCGTCTAGAAGACTTTCATCTTGAACTAAGTCGGACTCATTTATCTCATTTGCAAAAACGGAAGAAGAAGCGCAGCAAAAACAAAGACTAACTAGGGAGAGAAATGATTTAACCATGTTTTGATAAATTCCATTTAACCTATTTAAACAAAACTATATCAAGCTTAGAGTGCAGTAAAAACCTTTAAATAGAAACAAAGTAAAACAACATGCAAGACACATAAAAAAGCTGCCACTTTAACCAAAGTGGCAGCTTTATTCATCACCGATAAGCTAACAAATTAACGCCAAAAGAAAGAGAAAATTCGTTTAAACAGGTTAAACAAAAACTCTAAAGGCGAATCATGTCTTGGGCCTTCACCATTTCCACCACCACGCTTTTCGTAGTCAATTTCAATAATTACAGGGTCATGATCTGAAGATGAATAAGCATTATCAGACTTCACTAAATCGCCAGTATATTGTGAAGAGTATTCAAACAAGTTTGATTCAGCTGAGTTAATATGCCAATCATCCGTCGCTACGATACTTTTCATCAAAGATGCATTTGCCAAAGCATGATCTAAGCTACCTAGCTCACCACTATAAGTGTACGAATAGCCTTTCGCACCTTGGAAGTGCTCAACCAAGTTCGTCAGACCGTAAGACTGGCTAACTTCAACTGAAGCACCACCATTAAGGTCTTCGCCATTTAATGTAGCTTGCTCTGCAGTCACGATTTTACGCTCTGCTGTTAGCGGATCGTAGTCAGTTAACACTCGTACTGGATCTTCTTTACCATAGGCATTTAGATCACCCATAACAAGTACATCACCCTGTACGTTAGTTGCAATGTAATCGCCTAGCGTAACTGCAGCAGAGACTCTAAAGGCATTACAGCTACCTTGAGCATCTTCAGGATTTGCTGTGTCTTCAATACAAGCAGAACCTTTAGATTTAAGATGATTAACAACAATACTTAGCTTACGTTTAGATTCAATATGCTGGAATTTTTGCAATAAAGACACACGCATATATTTATCAAAATTGGTGCCTTCTGCATCCGTACCATGCTGTTCTGGCATATCAATTTTTACAGCATCATCCACTAAAGAAACCACATCAGCACGATAAATAAGACCAACAGCAATAGCATCTGTTCCCACATCATCACCAGCTGATACGTAAGAATAAGGCAATGCACTAGCAGCTTGTGTGGTATTAATTTGATCAACTAATGCCGCAATCGCACTTGCTTCACCAAAGCCATTATTCTCGATTTCCATTAATCCAACAATATCAGCATCTATCATACTAATGGCATTAGCAATCTTAGTCAGTTGCAGCTGATACTCAGTACTTTCTTCTGCACCACGATTATCACCATGGGCATTCGCATCACCACCAAAGGGTGAGTTAAACAAGTTTAATACATTAAAACTGGCAACCCTTAAATTTCCATCCGCTGATAGAATAGGACCGTAAGAAGTTCTATCTGAGTCTAAATCACGACTAAAATCAGATTTTACTAGTACAACATCATCATTTGCAATTAAACGATATTGGCTATAACTATAAGCTACCACACCCGTTAAATTACTGACTTCATCACCAACACGAATGTAACCATCTTCTGGGTTAAAGTCTGGAAAGTAAGGGATAACGCCATTAGCAGGCTTCGCATCTGTATCAACATACAAGGTGCTTTTTGCATTATTCTCAGCCAATGCAACTTCTTCATCAGAACCTGCAACATACAAATGAGTAGACTTGTAAATAGGCTCTTGATGACTTAACACCATATTATTGCGATAAGAGTCATAGTCGAAACTAAAGTTACGAGAAACAATTAGATCGGAGTTTGTTGTAGTAACATACATGCCTTCATAAGGTTCTAATTGCGCATGCAATAACTGCTCGTCATCAAGATCCAATTGCGTTGGACTCAAGGTGTTACCTGTACTTAAAATTTCATATGACCCTGAGTTCATCGAAATCTGTGTAGAGGAATAGTATTCTGAAACCTGGCCTTGAACACACACCTCATCACCAATAGCTAAACCTGATGGGGTCGTATTTGAAAACACAAATAAACCATCTGACGTAGAAGAATCACCATCGCCATTAGCGTCTTGGATAAAGAAACCTGAGTACAGACTCGTAGTGATATCTGTTACTATCCCTGAGGTATACACTGTCTCCCCAGAAAAACTACCTTCAGGCACTAATGGGCTCGAATCACCACTCCCTTGAATCGCATATGTTGGCGTCAAAGTTTGATCAGTACATGTAAAGGGATCTTCGATAACGACATCGCCACCTGGCGCTGCACCCAACCCATCATAATTATCTTTAGCTAAAACATTCCAAGCCGCTGCATTCCATGAACCGTCGGCAATTGGAGTATTTTCAATTCGATCATAAGTCGCATCTTTTGCAAAATCCGTATCACCGTACTGACCAAAGAAGTCCAAGGTTGCACCATCACTCACACGCACAATAGCAACAGGATCATCACCATTGAAGTTTATTGATGAGGAAGTTTGGTTAGCAACATTTAAAATAGAATCACTTGCAGATGAGCTGGCAATAACTAAAACGTCACCCGCCGCTAACGTAATCTCATTAAAAGCAATGTCATTAGGTGAATCGGCGTTGCCATTAGAATATTTAACCAACTTATAATCAGCTAAATTAATTGAACTAGAACTTGTGTTGTATACTTCTATTGCTTTGTTATAACTACTGCCTTCAACATATTGGCTAATAATTAAATCAGCCGAGGCCGTTGATGCAAGCGTACTAGCTATTGATGCCGCTAATACCGTCTTTAAAGGTAAGCTTTTCACTCTTAGTCTCCATTCATTTTTTTAAGCAAGAACTGGGTGCTAATTCCTTTAGCAAATTAAATTAATTCGATCCTTCAAATTATCAAATTCAAGCG
Organism: Marinomonas sp. MED121; assembly: GCF_000153025.1. Classification (GTDB taxonomy): domain Bacteria; phylum Pseudomonadota; class Gammaproteobacteria; order Pseudomonadales; family Marinomonadaceae; genus Marinomonas. The sequence goes on along the minus strand of NZ_CH672432.1, from coordinate 35,134 downwards.
TTTATTTTTTTATATCTATAGAATGAGCATAAAAAAAGACAGTAAATAACTGTCATTTCCTAATACTTTCAGCAATATGACACAATCCTGACCTTTCGAACAGCCTTACAAAAAAAATATTCATTATTTATATAAAATCTTATTGTTTAATATTCATGCAATCTTTACGCGCAACAATGATCATTTTTTTGAAGGAATCATGTATAGATTCAACAAGAAGATTTCCTTATAGTAATATCAGTTATTACACTAGAAAGTGAAATAGTGATATTAAGTAATGGAAAACACTATTAATTAAACTACTGATGATTAAAGTCTTAATATGATATTTTTATATTGTGAAACAGGTTTTTAGAAACCTAACAAGACTAGACTTCTAAATAACTATTAAGAGATTACTGACAGGCATCAAGCCAGTTCCCTTTAGGTGACCTAAGCATTCAAATACATTTTTTGCAGTTATAGCTAGATTAGAAGAATCTAATAATACTAAGAGAAGAGATTATAATAGCCACCCTAAAATTAAGGTGGCCAAATAATTGAATGAAGGTTAATCGATTACTTTTTTTGCATAACAAGGTGTGTCTAGATCATTTATTTCAACTGAAATAGAAATATGATTAAGATTAAGTTTTAACAGAGAGTCCAGTACAGAAGCAGACAAATGCTGGCGTTGTGATAATTCACGTCCCGCTAAGAGTTTAATTTCGACATGTATAAAGTTAGCATTCTCGGATTGACCTGCGCTCTGAAAGTAATCAAAGCCCATCGCGCGTGTTTTGATATCTTTCAATTCAAATAAACCCGACTCAGCCGCACCTTGTGTGACTTTATCCATTAACTCATTTGGTTCTAAATGAGCCCTAAGGGTGTTTGAGAACTCTACAATACAATGTGGCATTAAGCATCCTTGTAAGATCTAGTTTAATTAATCAATTTTCTTTGCTCGACAAGTTCACCTTGAGAAAACACACATAACTCCCCTGTTAGCATTTCATGCCAGGTTTCATCGGTCGTTAGAGGTTGAGTCGCAATCACTGTGACAACATCCTTATCCGTCGTCACCTCTTTAAAATCAACACTCACATCATCATCCGATAAAGTCGCCTGCTTAAAAGGCGCTCTCCTGGTGATCCAGTGAAGTTTTGTAGTGCAATAACAAATGAGTTTTTCCCCATCAGACAACATCATATTAAACACACCCATTTTTCTCAGGGTGTCAGCAAGTTTATGCAATGTATTGGCTAACAGATCTACGCTTGGCTCAGAATGAGGGAACGCCTCTTGCAACCTTGCTAACAACCAACAAAAAGCTTTTTCTGAGTCAGTACTACCTAATACTTGATGATGTCCAGAGCACAAAGATTCAGAATTCTCTAGCTGCCCATTATGAGCATAGCTCCAAGTTTTACCCCACATCTGTCGATAAAAAGGGTGCGTATTGGGTAAACACACCTCACCTACATTTGCTTGTCGTATATGACTGATAACAACATCGCACTTTAACGAGGTTTTACTAATGACATCCGCCATGTCTGAATCTGCGCTAGGTCTTGGGTCATGAATACACCAGACTTGCCCTTCACGGTACATAGCAACACCCCAGCCATCTTTATGAGGTCCTGTTTTCCCCCCTCTCGCTCTTAAACCTGCAAAACTAAAACAAATATCGGTTGGCACATTTGCACTCATGCCAAGTAATTCACACATATAAATTCATTATCCTATTAAGCAAGGTCAGTCTCTTCCGACACTTGTTGTGACTTTTTGCGTTTTCTAAACCACCAGATACCAGCACCAATTAAAGCGAAACCAAGAGCATTCAATACACCATAAAGGATGATTTCATTGGAAGAAATGTTTAATTCTTCCTCAGGAATGACCTCCTCCACAGCCTCTTTGCTTGAATCACCAAATTCATCAATACTCGTTTTGACATCAGCCATAAGCTCTTGTGCATCAATTTCAAACTTCAATCTATCTTCTAAGCTTTGCTTTACTTCGTTTTCAACACCTGCAAAACCTTCTCGACTTTCCGCAATAAAATCAGTCACAGCAGCACCAGGGTCTTCATCTGTCAGTAGATCTGAAAATACTGGCTTGCTATAAACATGGCGAAATGTCGGTGTTACATAATTAAACCTTATACCCGTTTGTGTGACACCCTTTAAGCGAGCACGAGCAATAAAATCAAGATTTTTTGCAGGCACCATTTTCTGCCAAAATCCCGCTCCAATTAAGGGCAGCTCACCCTCGAAGCGCGTTCCGTCACTGTATTCAACCTCTAAAAACACCTGACTTCTAAACAGGTTTAGACGAAGGTTACTGGGTTTGATACTAAAACCCGTTAAACCATAATCAACATCAACACTAAGATTAATCGCAGGCGTTAAGGTAAAGAATTGACTCAGTTTACGTGCAAAAGACTGCCCATCTAAGAAACTGCGGAGTTCGTAATCTCCCTCTGTCATCAATGAGTCAATTTTATTTTTGAATTGAAAGCTGCTTTGCTCTAACTCTTTCTCGTCAACCACCTCAGATAATTCACCCATATGACGAATCAAAGACTGGTTTGCAGTTAAGACTTCCAGCAAAATCGGATCTTTGATTAGCTCACCGTTTTCATACAAACCGATACTGGAGAAAAGTGGTTCGTTAATAAAAAGAACTGACGCAAGATTGCTTGCTTCTACTTTTAAATTCGTGACAATGCGGATACTGGATTTTTCAATATTGACATTTTCAACCTGCCAAGTACCTAAGGTAGGTTTCTCAACGGTGACTAAGGTATAACGAAAGCCATTGGCCACATTTACCTTTTGATCATCCTCAAGGGTTAGTACATCTCCCTTGGGCGCAATGACTTTTGGTTTTTTACCAAAATCATGAAAAACTAACAGCGTAAACTCATCGATGCTTTCATCAATGAAAAATGTATTGTCTTCAAAGGGGATTTCATCTGTTTTATTTGCCGAGGTAAAAATACGGTTAAACGTACTCAGAAGATCTTCTGGCACCGCAACTTCGGTATAACTTGCGTCAGTTTTAATTGATAAGGTTTTTAATAATTCAGCATCCGTATAGCCTGTCATTGACACTGTGTGTAAATGAATCCCCCTTTCAATAAGCTCATCTAAAATAGGTGTCAGAATTGCTTTACGGGATAAATCGTTAACTTCTTGGTCTAAGCTGATATCAACCATACCATCAGTGACTAAAATCCAGTGTTGCTCCGCATCATTAGGTATGCCAGGGGCAGGAGGTGTATTTAGCATGAGCTTTAGAACTGACTCTAAATCGGTCTGCACATCTTCCGTAACATAACCGCCTAGATTATTTTTTAAACTGGACTTTAGATCTGTCGAGATAGGAGCTTCAGGTAATAACACCCTAGGTTGTTCGCCAAATAGCCATACCCCTAAACTCGACTCTTGTTCAGGTGCTAAGTCGGCAATTAACCTCATGGATTCGGATGTTAAGCGGTCTGGATCACTGATGTTCATGCTACCAGAAGCATCTACAATGACTCTAAACTGGGTATTGGCATGACCCAAAGCGGTAATTGAAAACAAACACATAGCCACCAGAAGGCGTAACAACATAGATTATTCCTTAGTCAAAATACATTTGCTTATTTGATCGCTTTCCCTTAAAGAGGTTAACCTAATAGCAAATAGACTGATTAATCTAAGTCTAGATGCTCCGGCATACCATGAACCCATCTAATGACATGGGTTTCCCAATCTTCTTCAGGCACTTTATTCTCATTTATGGCATAGTCTTTTACAGTTAGCCCTTGCGCTAACATCTTTGAATGATCCCCTATTAGAAGAGGATGCCAATCAGGCAACTTACCTGTTTCATGTAGCACTTTATAACTACAGGTATCAGGCAACCAAACAAAATCATCCAAATGTTTTGGCGTTAAATCAACGCAAGAATCCACATGATCAAATCTATTTTCGTATACCTTACATTGACAACTCTTGATATTTAGCTGCTGACAAGCAAGGTCGGTATAGTAGATTTCATTGGTTTCATCATCTTGTAATTTTTGCAGGCAACATTTGCCACAACCATCACAGATACTCTCCCACTCAGCCTCTTCCATTTGTGACAGGGTTTTAGTTTCCCAATAAGGCTGATAACGCTTTGCTATCATTTAATAAACTGCCTTAGTCGGAGTTTTATAAAGGTCCAGCAATGACTCTTCTTTTGTCGGGGGTAATTGCAAATAAAAACCTTGATCTCGAATCGATGTCAACACTGTTTTTGCATCAGTACGCGCGAGCTTTTTGTTTTCATCAAGTAATAACACCATCGCTGGTGTACCACGCCCAAACCTTTCCATTAGGGCTTCAGGCACAACCCCTAAGCCATCTTCTTTTGTTACATAGATGTACATTTCGTCCTGTTTGGTGGAACGGAAAACTTGTACTATTTTTCTTTCTAATGCCATGATCTTAATCGTTTCAAAGTTAGTTCATAGGTTTTACTAAATTAAGCTTTAGCAAATCGTTCTAATATCGGCTCAATGATTTCAGCTTTTCGCCAGCCTGTCATAGTAGGTGGTATTAGCGTTAAGGCTTCGCCTAAAAATAGATGCCTTACAATAGGGTCTAATTGTTTCTTTTTAAGCGCAGCCTCAGGCGCAATGCCCAAACCTTTTGCCTTTTCTACCACAAACGCCTTAATTGCTTTGGATAATTCGCCCGCTTGAGAAGGCAATGGCATATCAAGTGCTAGCTGATACTCGTCCTGACTCAACTCTTTTACTAAGGCCACGGTTTCTAAAATATGTTCACCATAAAGACGATGCTGACGACCTGTCATTTCCTCTGTTCTTGATAACGCATTATGGTTATCAGGGAAAAACTTTGCAATTGCCCACAAGGTACGGTCTTTTATCACCTGACCTTTTGGTACATCTTCTGCCCTTGCCGTTTTATCACGCCACACAAATAACAATCGTAAAAGTGTGAGGCTTTTTGGATTTAAACGCCAGGCAGACTTCACATTAAACCAATTCTGTTCAGGGTCACTGTTTAGTCGGTATTGATGAATAATGGCGGCTCCATCTTCAAGCGCCCAAGCAAGCATATTTTTCTTATCCAAGGCGTCCATCTGAGTGTGATAAACATCGATCAAGTGGATAACATCCAAAGCAGCGTAGCGTTTTTGCGCTTCGGTTAACGGGCGCTTAAGCCAGTCCGATCGCGTCTCGTCTTTAGCTATTTCGATATTTTTATAGGCCAGAATCAACTTCACATAACTGAGCGACCATTGCCCACTCACATAAGCTTCTGCAACCTGAGTATCATAAAAAGGGCTAGGAACCACACCTAACAAACGATCAAATACTTCCAAATCTTCCGAACACGCATGAAACACTTTTACCACGGATTGATTTGTCATCAAGTCAATAAGAGGCTGCCAATTACTAATGGCAAGTGGATCAACTAATACCGCATGCTCACCTTCACTGATTTGTATAAGGCCCGTAATGGGGTAAAAAGTCGTTCGGCGAATAAACTCTGTATCAACTGCAATCACAGGAAGAGCAGCGAAATGATCACACCATTTTACCAGATCATCATCTTTCTCAACCCAGACTATTGGTACATCTTTATTGTTTAAGCTCATGTTATAACTTTTTCCGACCATCCAGCGCCAAGGCAAGTGTATTGCCATCGACATATTCTAATTCACCGCCCATAGGCACACCATGAGCAATACGGGTAATTTCAATGTCACTCGACTTGAGCATTTCGGCGATATAATGACTCGTCGCTTCCCCTTCAAGGGTTGAATTGGTTGCAATAATGACTTCTTCAACCTTGTTGGTTTCAACAATATTTTCCAATCGATCCAAACCTAGCTCATCAGGTCCAATACCATCAATTGGCGATAGATGACCTAAAAGCACAAAGTAGCGCCCATTAAATCGACCTGAAGCCTCCATGGCAGCAACATCGGCGGGGGTTTCAACAATACAGATTGTTTTACTATCCCTATCCGTCGCACTGCAAATCTGACATTCCAAATCTTCTGTCAGGTTTCGACAACTCGAACAACGCCCTACTTTATCTAAAGCAGTACGTAATGATTCGGCTAGTCGATCAGCCCCTTGATGATCTCGCTCTAATAAGTACAAGGCCATTTTCTGAGCAGATTTAGGGCCCACTCCAGGTAAACATCGAAGGGATTCGATTAACTCAGCAATTAATGGGCTAAATACCACTTTCTAATACCTTTTCATATATTTTGATGAATTTAGAATGGCATTTTAAAACCAGGAGGTAGAGGCATACCTTCTGTTGCTGCGTCCATTTTTGATTTTTGTGTTGTTTCAATATTGCGAACAGCATCATTAACCGCTGCTGCTATAAGGTCTTCTAAAATTTCTTTATCATCTTCAAAGAGACTGTCGTCAATTTGAACACGCTTAACATCATGACGACCTGTCATGGTAATTTTTACCAGGCCTGCACCAGATTGACCTTCAACTTCCATATTGGCAATTTCGTCTTGTACTTTTTGTACGTTCTCTTGCATTTTTTGCGCTTGGCGCATGATATTGCCCATACCACCTTTAAACATTTTATTCTCCGTTACGCTTTGATTTTGACACTGTCATAAATAAGTTGACCACCCATGGTGCTTGATAAAGCTTGCACGATTGGGTGAGCATTTAGATGTTCAATGGCTTCTTGCATTGCTTGTGCCCTTTTGCTGGCAGCAAACTCTTCTGCGGTTACACCAGAAACATCTTCTACTGTATTAATTATAAGAGGGACGACTGCATCAAAATAATGGCTAATCGCCCCTTGTATTTGTTCGTATCTAACTTGGTTTAGCATATGCCCGTATTCTAACGGGACCTCAAGTTTAATACCTTGTTCTCCTGCTTCTAACATGCAAGAGTTCATTAAAATATTTTGTACTAACCCGGTTAAAGGCAATCGTGGCGCAATCAACCACCACATTTGCATTGTCATCTTAGAAAAGTGATCAATAGGCTCTACTTTTTCACCTAAAGCAGGCTGAACAATAATTTGGGCCTTAGTGTAACTCACATCTTCTAGGTTAGTTGCTATTGCTTTTTCAACAAGGGCCTCTGTCTCTGTTATGGGTGCAATCTCTTCAACTTCAATAGTTTGAGATTGCATCACTGCCACCAACTCTGCGGAGCGATCCATTGCATGATCATCAATTAACTCAATGTCATCCTCTGAGTCACTATCTTCTAAGTCACCATCCTCTGAGCCATCAACCTCTAAGCCACTATCCTCTGACGCATCATTATTCAACGCTTGATCCGTTTGAGTTTGTTGAGATAGTCCAGTTGAAGCAGGTGTCTGGCGCTGTTGAGCTGCAGCATCATCCTCATTTAAACTCGCTTCAACGTCTTGCTCAGGTAATGAATCAAGCTCTTTAGCCGCTAGTTTTGTCTCTGTAACTGAAGCAAGTGTTTCTGCACTATCAGGCTTTGTTTCGCCTTGGTCTTGCATTATTTTATTTAAATCTGCCATTTTTTCTTTGGCAGCAGCTTGATCCAATACCTTAGGCTTTTCGTCTGCTTCAAATGGCGGTTTAGTATCCATTTCAGTTGTTTGAGATGATACAGAAGCTGAGGCAGAATTTACTGGCGAATGTTTCTCTGCAGTGACATTGAGGGTCTCGTCTTTTTGCTCACCTTGCTGATCAATAGTCGCCTTATCACCTTCGCCCTTTAAAGTTTTATTAATTAAAGGTTTATTAGTTGAAGGTTCATTAGTTAAAGGCTTAAGCGGTTCTAAATTCTTTTCAACGTCAGTAGCGACAGAGATTGCCTGATCAATTTCATGCTTAACATCAGGGTATTTTGCTGTTATCTCTTGTACAGAAGAGTCAATTTCATTTTGAATTAGGGGCTCAGACGCGTCAGAAGCAGAAGATGTACTTTCGGGCGTGTGAGTAACAAGTGCGACAGGAGAGGTAGAGACACTGGTCGCTTGAGCGGGGCGAAATGCAATCAAACGCAACAACAGCATTTCAAAACCTGCTTTAGGAGAATGAGCTAGCGGTAAGTCTCGCTTGCCAATTAGCATGGTTTGATAAAAGAGCTGAATTACTTCACTCGGCACTTGCTGAGCGATGAGTTTAACCTTAGCCAAATCGCCTAATTGATCTTCAAGTGCACCAGGCACCTGCTGTTCAATCGCAATACGATGCAACAAGTCTAATAATGAGGCACATATTGCCACAAAATCCGGTTGATAATCCGCTAAATCATTCACTAATTTAAGCAGGTTTGCCGCATCACTTTGAACGATAGCGTCTAATAACCCAACCACTTGTGCCTGATTAACCAAACCCAGCATAGAAGTGACATCTGTTTCGCTGATATGCCCATTACCAAAAGCAATAGCTTGATCTGTTAAACTCAAAGCATCACGCATACTGCCATTAGCTGCCTGACCAATTTGCCACAATCCTGCTTCATCATAGCTTAGCTGCTCTGTCGTCAATACTTTCTCAAGGTAATTAACCACCCTGCCAGGCGACATATTTTTTAAATTAAATTGAAGACACCTTGAAAGTATCGTAACAGGCAATTTTTGCGGATCAGTGGTAGCAAGCAAAAATTTTACATGGGCTGGCGGCTCTTCTAAGGTTTTTAATAAGGCATTAAAAGAGTGAGTGGACAACATATGCACCTCATCTATTAAGTACACCTTAAAGCGACCACGCGTTGGGGTATATTGCACATTTTCTAGTAGTTCGCGGGTATCCTCTACCTTTGTACGAGATGCTGCATCGACTTCAATAAGGTCAACAAAACGACCTTCTGCAATCTCAACACAACTGCCACAGGTTCCACAAGGCTCAGGAGAAATACCATTAGTCTCACAATTCAAGCATTTAGCAAAAATTCTCGCTATGGTGGTTTTACCCACACCACGCGTACCTGTAAATAAATAGGCATGATGAAGTCGCTGCTGTTTTAAAGCATTCACTAAAGCCTGTAATACATGATCTTGACCTGCAAGTTCAATAAAATTTTGAGGACGCCATTTTCGTGCTAATACTTGATAACTCATGATCCATGCTAGCTTTTTTACGCGGATCCTCATTGTACGGTAGTCAGACACATGGGCCAACACTTTAGCGCACGAAAGTGTTGAAACTTATTAATATTCAATTATTTGCATAAGAAACAAGCAAACACAGACTTGCCATAAATTCTAATCAAGCAAGATTTTTGAAAAAAACCTTTATCGACACCAGCAACAGGAAAATTTACAAAACGCCCAACTTCAATAAAGCCAAGACGCTGATAAAATAATGGCGCTTGAAAAGTATAGGTATCTAAACAAATCGAGGTTAATTGATGAGACAAAGCAAAGCTCCCTATTTGATTCATTAAACGACATCCTAAATGTTGGCGTCGTATTTTATTTGGAATCCAAAATAATCAATATGTAAAACGCTCCCTACAATTATTGCTACCATGCCAGTTACAATATTCCCCACATTATTATCTAAACTTAAGACAAGCGTCGATTCTTTCACATCCGGAAAAAAACCATCGTTGTAATCACATAGTCCATTAAAAACCGAAGCCACATCCGACTCTGTAGGTTTTAAATTCATTTTTATGTAATATCACTTTCCATAATCACCTTCAAATTACTTTAAACATGCGTTACTTATAGGATTCTTGGTTACCTAGGTATTTATCATAAATTACTTGCAGGACTCCTTCCTTTCGCATTTTTTGAAGTTCAATATCATAACGACGCTTGATACTTTCGATATAGGGATAATCAGACACTTTGACAAAAGTATTAAAATATTGCTTTTCTTTAAGTGGCTTCTGAAGAAAGGTGATTTTATCCAGATAACCCCCTTGCCTTGCTTGAAAAAGCGTATCTATACGACTATTTGCATAAGTATCAAAACGACCGTGCAAAAGCTTATTCATATTCAACTCATTTTTGACAACCATATCTAACGTAAAGACACCCGAGTCAGCGGCCTCCCAAAATGCCTTTGTGTAAGAAAAACCCTGTGTTGCACCTATTTTTAACCCCTTAAAGTCATCGAATGTATCAAAATCAAACTTGCCTAGATTCTCTTTTAGAAGAAAGAAATTCCAACTTAAAGTAACATGTGACTGTTCTGGATAGTCTAAATATTGCGCTCTCTCAGTTTTATAGGAATAGGTCAAAATCATATCAACATTTGGATCTTGCCATAGGTGCTTTAGCCTTGTAGATGAAGCAACAATCTCGATCTCGTATGAAACCTCTAGCTTTTTCATTATGGTATCTATCACATCAACATCGATACCGACTAACTGCTGGTTTTCATCGTAAAACCTCAGTGGCGCACCTTGAATACCGACAATTTTGAAGCTATGTGCTGACACAAAAACAGGCAAGCATATCAAGAAAATCAGCCAAATTTTAAACCACCTCATACCTACCTCTTTTTATTATTCTTTTAAAGTTTAGCCGTGTTAAACACTATAAAAATATCAGGTAAAATTTTGTCGATATTGGCTAGGGCTGATTCCGACATGACGCTTAAATAATCCCCTAAAAAAGCGAACATCTTGGTACCCAACCGCATCACTTATTTTTTCAACATTCCAGATAGTCTCAAGCAGATATTCTTTCGCCAACTCAACCCTCATATATTGCACATAGATCAAAGGCGGCATACCCGTTGCTTTCACAAATTTACGTTTAACCTGCCTGTCACTTAAGTTAATTTTTTGGGCCAGCTGGTCAAGCTTAAAAGGCTGTGCAAGCGTCTCTTGCAACCAGTCTTGTAATATATGAATATCTTCATCTAGATGCCTTCTCATCTTGTCTGGAGTCCGAAAGACCTGAAGACTTTTGCGAGAGAAATCCAACATAAGTAATTTAGCACATTGCCTTTTAACAGCCTGACCAAATTGCTCTCCTATAATGTGCAAGATAAGATCCTGATAAGCATTTGCACCACCACTTGTTAGCAAGCGGCCTTGCTGACAAATCACTTCATGACTCTTTAATAAAACTTTGGGGTAAGCTTGCTGAAACTCATTATCATATTGCCAATGGGTTGTGGCCGATTTGCCATCTAACAACCCAGTTGCCGCCAACAAAAATGCACCTGTACATAAACTAATAAGTCGGCTGCCTTCTTGATACTGCCCTTGCAACCAATCAAGCAAAGCTTGCTCAAACACTAAGGAGTTTGGTGTTATTCGTCCCAGTGGTGCAATAACAATATAGTCACTTCGCTCAACTTCATTAAATGTCTTCACCAGTTTGAATTCGAAGTTTTTTGCTTCTTTTAACCAACACTGGGTACCAACAACATTTATTTCAATTCGCCTCTCTTTCTCGACTAGACTATTTGCAAGTTGAAACATTTCGTAAGGACCTATCACAGTCGAAAGAGGTGAACCTTGACTGACCAAAATAGTGCATTTCATTTAATATTCCTTATGTCCTAATCACCACCCTAAGTTAGCATTAAAGCCTCTTAATTCACACTTCATCATCGACTAGACTTACCCTAAACACCACTTAAACTAGGAGTTTTCATGAGCAGCGAAGAAGCCACTCTCAACACCTTTTATCAAGCATTTCAAAAACTAGACTATAAAACCATGGCAAGCTGCTACCACAAGGACGCTGAATTCGGGGATGAGGTTTTTGATCTTCAGAATAAAGAGATTCACGCCATGTGGCATATGCTTTGTGAAAAGGCAAAAGACTTTAAATTAACCTATGTTATTTCACAAAATGGCTCACAACCTATAGTCACTTGGCAAGCTAACTATACCTTTAGTCAGACAGGACGTTCGGTTGAAAATATCATAACGGCAAGCTTTAAATTTAAAGATGGCAAGATAATTAATCATAAAGATTCATTCGATTTTTGGCGCTGGAGCAGGCAAGCACTTGGAATGAGCGGTTTATTATTGGGCTGGAGTGCTGTATTTAAAAACAAGGTAAAATCGACAGCAAAAATGAGACTAGATAAATTTATCGAGAGACAAGAACAATATCAGGCTAAAAGCTAACTAAATCACCTTGGAGTAACCAAGCCTTGGTTACCCCAAAAATGATGAGACCGATAATGAATTACATTAAAGCGCGGCCATTATCACCTTGTTCATACACTAACAAGCTTACACGAGACAACACCTTGATATCTTCCAAAGAGATTTTCAATGACATTTCACCATTTGAAATACGTTTCACTATGCCTTGCATATAAGGAATATCATCTTTTGCTTTAGGTACACGGTTGGCAATAAAAGTGAACCATTTCTCATTCATATTCTTAAGAACTTTCTTAATAACTTCTTGGTTAACAATGGTAAAAGGTTTATCTAAATTACCACCGTCGCGCAAGATATCATAAATAATGTGGCCCTTTTTCTTCGCTTGCATCATATTTTCAGTATTCAACTGAAGTTCCGCAATATGACCATTACTCATTTTCAAAAAGAACTTAATATCCTTATAACCAGCGGCTGTTGCACCACAATTATGCTCAGCATTTTTACTGGTACCATACCTATCCTTTAAAACAGACTGTTTGTCTTTTATACAATTAAATTCTTGCGATAAAATGATGAGTTTTTTTGCAACAATCATATCATTCATATTAGTGAAGACAATCGTCATACGAGCTGCATCTTTTAAGTCACCCATATCGTATTTACGCTTACGATTTGTCACTTTATCTAATGCACCATGGAAATCTTTTAAGCCACCGTAAGCACCAGGCGGCTGCTTTAAAACGGCATCTTTAGAGCCCACTACACTTTGAATGTTTTTCGAGAACTCAATCAACTCCATTTGCGCAGTAGCAATTTCATCAAACATCAAAAACAATTGTTTACGCTTTAATTGAGTATTTGCAATCTGATGCCTAGCAGCATTATCAATATTGCCACTTTTTATCTTGGCATTGGTTGCTGCATCCATGTAATTAGATAATGAATCTTTTTTAGTCATAATATCCAGAATCACTTGATCCTGATTTTTATTCGCCGCATTTTGATAATCATAGGTTTCTATTTTATTTCTTAAGGCAGCTAGCTTTGGCTTGAGGCTGTCATTTTTAACCAGACGAAAGCCTTGAGTCAGTTTACCTTCCTGGTTTATCTTTGCCATTACAGCGGCTTTACGCTTTTTAATAAGAGCCTCTTCCTTAGCTTCCTCTTCATCTTTCTTATCTAATTGAACAATGAACTCATTTAAAATCTTGAGCATTTCATCATCCATTCCGGCATTTACATTCATGTCACTCATAATTTTTTCTCCGCATTGATAATTGACTATGATTAATTTTTAACACCGAACTTCATCGAAATCATTAAAATGATTAAAAAACAAGGCAAAATCCACAGTAAAAACACATTATCAAGAAGCATTAACATAAAAAAAGGCAGCTCGAAAGCTGCCTATTATGCATTTCTTAAGGAGAAACTAAATTACATGTTCGGATAGTTCGGCCCACCAGCACCCTCAGGAGTTACCCAAGTAATGTTCTGAGCAGGGTCCTTGATATCACAGGTTTTACAGTGCAAACAGTTCTGAGAGTTTATTTGAAATGACGTCTCACCCTCTTGCTCTAGAATCTCATACACACCAGCTGGGCAATATCTTTGTGCAGGCTCAGCAAAACGAGGGAGATTTTGCGCTAATGGGATACTCTCATCTTTCAATTTCAAATGACACGGCTGATCTTCTTCATGATTTGTACTAGATAAGAATACAGACGACAGTTTATCAAAGCTTAATTTTCCATCAGGCTTTGGATATTGAATCTCAGTATGCTTACTTGCATCTTCAAGGGTTGCAAAATCAGGCACTTCGTCTTTAAAAGTAAAAGGAAGCTTTCCAGCAAAAATGTTTTGATCAAACCAGTTATAGGTCCCACCAAGAAAGGTACCTAAGGTATGAAGAACAGGAACAAAGTTTTTGGTTTGGTTCAATTCTTCATAGACCCATGAGGCATTAAACTTAACCAGATAATTATCAAGTTTTTTAGGCTGCTCATCCAGTGCAAGCGCCTCAACAATCGATTCTGCCGCCAGCATACCTGACTTCATCGCAGTGTGAGTACCTTTAATTTTACCTGGATTTAATGTGCCCGCATCACAGCCTATTAGCACACCACCTGGAAAAATCATTTCCGGCAATGACTGTAAGCCCCCTTTTGCAATGGCTCTTGCACCATAAGAAACACGCTTACCTTTTTCTAAATGCTTAGCTATTACAGGGTGGTGTTTATAGCGCTGAAACTCATCGTAAGGACTGATATAAGGATTCGCATAATTTAGATCAACAATGAGACCAACTGCAATTTGATTATTTTCTAAATGATATAAAAAACCACCGCCACCAGCATCGCCATCTAAGGGCCATCCTGCAGTGTGAATAACCGTACCCGGCTTACTCTCTTCTGCTGGCACATCCCATAACTCCTTGATACCAAGGCCGTAGTGCTGTGGTGATACATCTTTATCGAGATTAAAATGAGCAACAAGCTCTTTACCTAAATGGCCTCGGCAACCTTCAGAGAAAACAGTATATTTTGCCTTCAGTATCATACCCGGCATAAAACCATCTTTTTCACTGCCATCTTCAGCAACACCCATGTCACCTGTGATAATACCTTCAACTTGGCCTTTATCATCAAGCACTAATTCAGCCGCACTGAATCCTGGGAAAATCTCCACCCCCATTTCTTCGGCCTGCTCAGCCAACCAACGACATAAGTTACCTAAGCTAATGGCATAATTTCCATCGTTATGTAGGGTTTTTGGAATCATCCAATTAGCAAATTTAATCCCTTTTTTCTCATCTTTAAGCCAATGTAATTCATCAACATTTACCTTGGCATGCAAGGGAGCACCTTGCTCTTTCCATTCAGGGAAAAGCTCATTTAAGGCTTTGGGATCAATGACGGCACCAGAAAATATATGGGCACCGATTTCAGAACCTTTTTCAACCAAACAAACGCTGATTTCTTTTTCTGCTTGTTTAGCCAATTGCATGATTCGACACGCTGTTGATAACCCAGCAGGGCCACCACCAACAATGACTACATCAAACTCCATCTCATCACGTTCTATCATTTTCTCTCCAAACTCAGGCGAAAACCTTTTTTATTATATAAATACAACTCATTGCTTAAATTTAGACTTTTCGTTACTGCCCAACGAAAAGCCTAGATAAACTTATCGCTCAAAACTGGCTGCTGATAAAGTCGACACACTCGCTAAACCTGTCATAATTGTCTGATGTTGGGCTGTCGCTCTGGGCAATATTTGTTGAATATAAAACTCAACAGACTGATGCCAAGAGGCTTTTTGCTCATCAGATAAATTTGAGTCAGGCAATTTAGCTAAGGCTTTAATCTGTAAACAGGCCCCTACAACGTATCCTGTTTGCATCATCAGCGCATATGCTGATCCAGTACCTAGCACTGCATCATCATTCATTTGTGCTAAACATGCCTGTTTTGAAAGGGTTAGATCAGATAAAGCATTAAGTACTAAATCAGTCCCTTTAATCCCCAAACTTTTCGCGACTTGCACTTCTGCAGTTAAATCCTCAACCCAATTACTAAAACCTAACCCCTTGTCAGAGTACATTTTTCTGCCAATTAAATCGAGCGCCTGAATACCATTCGTGCCTTCATAAATAGGCAAAATTCTGGCATCACGGGCATGTTGAGCCACACCCGTTTCTTCAATAAAGCCAACACCACCATGCACCTGAATCGCCAAAGAGGTAATCTCTTGTGCTTGCTCTGTAATCCAACCTTTTACGATTGGGGTATACATATTGACTCGTTCTTTATGGCTGCGTTGCTCAGGCCCTTGGGTTGCATTTGCCAAGTCAATTTCTACCGCCGCACTTAACACCAAAGAGCGCATGGCATCAATTTGAGATTTCATAGTCATCAACATGCGTAAGACATCAGGATGCTCTATGATAGGTGCTCGTTTACTTCGATCAGCGCTCATACCTTGAACACGGTCTTTGGCATAGTCTAGTGCTTGCTGGTAAGCACGCTCGGCAATGGCTAAGCCTTGTAAGCCGACCCCTTGTCTTGCATTGTTCATCATGGTGAACATGGCCATGATACCTTGATGCTCTTGACCAACCAGATAACCAATGGCACCTTGGTTTTCACCAAAACTCATCACACAGGTTGGAGAGGCGTGAATACCTAACTTTTTCTCCACCGAGACAACAGTGACATCATTACGTTCACCTAAAGAACCATCATCCTTTACTAGATATTTAGGAACTAAAAACAGTGAAATACCTTTCACACCCGCTGGGGCATCAGGTAGACGAGCCAACACCAAATGAATGACATTATCCGTCATTTGATGATCACCCCAAGTAATAAATATTTTTTGACCTGATACTAAGAAATGATCACCATTTGGCGTGGCTTTAGCAGCAATAGCAGCGAGATCTGAACCCGCATTAGGTTCGGTCAGATTCATGGTTCCTGTCCATTCACCCGAAACCATATTAGGTAGGAATTTATCTTTTAATGCTTGAGAGCCATGGGTTTCAATCGCTTCGATTGACCCCTGACTAAGTAAAGGACAGAGTGAAAATGCCAGGTTGGCAGACATAACACCTTCATTCACAGCAGCAGCAAGAGAAAAAGGTAAGCCTTGGCCACCAAACTCTTCAGAACCTGCAAGAGAAGACCAGCCCCCTTCTACATATTCTTTAAATGCTTCTTTAAAGCCTTTTGCTTCTTGAACATCACCGTTAACGACACGAGAACCTTCCTGATCGCCAGTATGGTTAAGTGGTGCAATACACTGCTCACTCAGCTTTCCAGCTTCAGATAAAATAGCTTCAACTAAATCCTGATCAACTTCTTCCTCACGATGCGCGTTCAATCGTGCCAATCCAGCAATTTCATTTAAACTGAATAAAATGTCATTTAAAGGGTAACGGTACTCGCTCATTATTATTTTCTCCGAGTCAAAAGCCATTTGTTAACTAATTTATATGTTTTATAGAATGGTCAAAAAAACACAATCCCTCAATAACATTATTTCCCTATATTCCTAACATAATAGTTCAAATAAAACACAAAACACTCGAAAACAGATATTTAAAGCATTGATTTATATGCAATTAATTCGAGGAAACCGATCTATCAAATTTCATATACTCTTCGCTTTTTCTATATTCACCAGGCGTCATTCCTGTCCATTTTTTAAACGATCTAAAAAATGCTGAAGGCTCATCAAACCCCATTAAACCGGCAATATCATTAATGCTCAATTGCGGTGCATTCATATAGGTAATAGCCGCTTCTTTTCGGCACTCGTCTTTAATTTTTTGATAAGAGGTATTTTCTTCAGTTAAGCGCCTTCGCATAGTTGAAACACTCATATTCAACACACTCGCTACCTCTTCGGCGCTTGGCATTTCACGGGAAAAATCTTTACCTAACATGGCCATAACTTGAGATTTCAAGCTGTTATCATTATCAACCATCACTAAAAGTTGATAAGGTGCGGTTTTCAAAAAACCCCTCAAACTATCGTCAGTTTGCACTATCGGCATTTCTAAATAGCTAGCAGGAAAAATAATGGCATTGGCATGCTGGTCAAATTTTACTTCTGATTGAAATAGCGTTTTATAATATTCAACATCCTGCGGCCTTGGGGTGGTGAAATAAGCGGCCTTTAACGATAAACGTCGACCTATCAACCAACTAATAAAATGATGCCACATGGACAAAGTCGTACGAATGGTTTCACTTGATTGAGTTTGTACCAAACTATCAATTGGCATTTCTGACGAAGCAACTTGCCCTAGCGTGACCTTGGCATAGCGCCCTTTTTTAACAAGCGTCGGCTTAACGGTTGCACCCCGACAAATCTCATAGAAGTCACCTATTCGATACAAAGCATGGGCTAAACTTCGAGCGTGAATGATGCAATAACACATCATTCTGAAAGTTCCATTAGGGATCTTTCCTCCAGCTAACATACCAAAAGACTCATCTTGCATCAGCCACATCATATTCTGATACAGCATGCCGTATTTATAGGCAGGAAAAGTTTCCATTTGCGCAACGTCTGCAGCACTCACCCCTAAAGATTCCAATATATTATCGGTCTCAACCCCTTGCTCTTGGGCAGCCTGAAGCAGATAACGCACGCTAGTAATTGGAACACTTGCCTTTTCATTCATATAACACACTCTTTATTTTTGTATCTTCCATTTATTGGCAACTATTTTACATAAAAAAAGGGCTACCGTGGCAGCCCTTTAAGGAAGTATTGAGCAATTAATCTAGCTCTGTAAACGCATCCATCAAATCGTTTACTGAAAGCTCATTGCTTTGTTCAACTGTTTTTTCCTGTGGAATAATGTCTGCTTCAGTTTGCTTAGGTACAAAGGTAAATCGTCGTGGACGAGGTGCAACAGCAGTCTCTTCAACGTCAGGAGCCAAACCTAGTCGAACAAGCTTCTTTTGAGCCTGCTCTTTTCGCAATTTGTTTTTCTTACTGTGAAATTTACTGACTTCTTTAGATTTATGAGCTTTCTTTTGCTCTTTCATCTGTTCTTTGGAGCCTGTTTTTCCCAGTTTTCCGCGCATAGTGCGGGATTTTTTAGTACGTGCCATGATGTCCTCACTTATTACCAGCGCGATTGTATCAGTCTTAACCGGTAAGGTCACCAATCTGGCTAAATCTTAACAATCTCCGTTAAAAGCACGGTGACCTTTTTTACGGCTTTTACCGACATCAGAAAGCAGTGCTTTCACTTGCGCCGCATCATTCTTTTCAATGGCGCTCTCAATTTTTTCAAATTGTCCTATCAGCCTATCAATGCCTTTTTGGTATTGTGACTGTCTTAACGTTAATTCTTCCCCTTCCAACCCTTTTTCTCTAAACAAAAAAGGTTCCTCATCACGAGACTGGCTCAACAGGCTTTTCATCAAATCAATTCGTGTACCTGCTTGCGCTAAGTCACCCTTTTTCACTTCAAATGAAAAGGATTTTAATTCGGTTTTTAAATCTTCCATATATTGATAAAGATTTGTCTCTTCACAGCTGCCTTGAGCAAACGCTGTTGTCGAGATCAGACAAACACAAGTAGCAAAAAAACGTTTCATTCTCACTGATACTCTTCCTATCACTTATTCATAGAATGGCAAATAGCCAATTTAACTTACCAAACACTCAATACTTTTAAAATACATCTAGATTGAACAAGGGTAATTCAATAAAATTAAAGCCTTAGACTATCGCTGGAAGCGCTATGATACAAGTCAACCGATATAAACAACTAGCCTTTGTTAGTTTCATTATGTTTAATCTTGTCCAATCGAGTTATTTGCATGCTGAATGTCGCGACCTTGATGCAGTAACAGCGGCTGATGAATTAGCCTTAAAATTCTTTGTCAGGGCTGAACTCTTTGATCAAGGTAAAGTATTAAAACGACACCTTCCTAGTAAGCGCAAGGAAACCGCTAGCTATATTAAAGATGGTGAAAATTATTACACGTTTTTTGGTTTAGTAGATATCGATTGCAACGCAAGCATCATTAAACGCACACACCCACGAAAATAAAAAACCATTGGATAGAAACCTACCCAATGGCTTTGCTTTTATAATCAAGAATTAAGGTGTTTTTAAGACACCTTCATTAGCTCAGCTATCTTTATCTGAACTTTTATTATCTGAACTTTTATTATCTGAACTTTTATTATCTGAACTTTTATTATCTGAGCTTTTTTTATCTGAGCTATTCTTATCAGAATCTTCGCTCTCTTCTTCCTCATCATCGTCACCCAGCTTAGACAAGGCTTCTAACTTATCAATTACCATTGCATTGATACTGCCTTCAGGGTAAACACCTTCAGCATCTGCAACACCTGGCTCCACTCCCGTTAAAATATGCAATGCTTCATCAGCCGTGTCGATGGCATACACTGAGAACTTACCTTGAGTAACCGCATCTCGCACTTCATCATTTAACATCAGGTTATTAACATTCGACTTAGGTATAATCACCCCTTGAGTTCCCGTCAAACCTCTGGCATGACAGACATTAAAGAAGCCTTCAATTTTTTCATTTACCCCACCGATGGCTTGAACTTCACCATATTGGTTAAGAGAGCCGGTAATGGCAAGATCTTGCCTCAAAGGTAATTGCACCATCGCAGACAATAAACAACACAACTCTGCGGTTGAAGCACTGTCACCATCGACATAACCATAGCTTTGCTCCATGGCAATCGAAGCAGAAATATCTAATGGGTATTTTTGAGCATATTTGCTCCCCAAATAACCAGATAAGATCAACACCCCTTTAGAGTGAATGTTTTGCCCAAGATTTGACTCTCTTTCAATATCGACAATACCTTTACCACCTGGGTATACCGTGGTCGATATTCTTGCTGGCGCACCAAAGCTGCTATCACCAATTTGCATGACAGTCAGCGCATTAATTTTACCAATAGCGGTACCTTCACTATCTAGCAAAACCGTACCCTCAAGAATTTCTTCAATAATCTTTTCACTCACTCGGCCGGTACGATGCATTTTTGCCTTTAATGCCCGCTTAATGTGCTCAGAGGTGGTTATTTCATCTCTTGCCATTTCACGAACAAAGTCAGCTTCACCTAATAGCTCAAATACATCCCCTATTTTGGCAACCATTTCTTTTTGATGTTCAGCCAGCCGACTAGAATACTCAATCAGGCTTGCCACACCATCACGACTCACATCGGCATACCCTTCTTTCGCGATTCTATCTTTTAACAGACGAGCAAATGCATATTCAGTGTCCGCATTACGTTTCAAGCTATCATCGAAATCCACCAAGACCCTAAACATATCCTGAAAATCTGGATCCAGATCTTGCAACAAGTAATATATTTCACGTGAACCAATAAGAATAACCTTAACCTGTAAAGGCACCTCTTCTGGCACCAAGGTCGTAGTATTCATTAACCCCATATCAGCATAAGGTTGTTCAATTTTTAACGTTTTTGTTTTAAGTGCTCGCTTCAATGCCTCCCACAAATAGTGGTCAGCCATTAATTTATCAGCATCTAAAATCAAATAACCGCCATTAGCAGCATGCAAACTACCAGAGCGAATGAGTCTATAACTCGTAATCAGTAAGCCCTGCTCACTACTGTATTCAACCTGGCCGAACAGATTACGGTAAGTTGGATGCGCCTCATAAACAACAGGCGTGCCTCCGTCCAAGGTATGAGTCACAACAATATTTGGTAAATACAACTCTTCATAAACCTGACGACGACTTACCTCATCACGGTTTTCTGTGGCTTTATCATCCACCATTTGATCAATCAGTGTTTTATCAAGGTCCTCACGCATAGCCTTTAGGAATGCAGTGACTGCTTCATTTTCTTGATAGCTTTCAAACAGTGGCTGTATCAGGGTTTCTACAGATTCTTCGACCGTTGCTAAATTAAGCTGCCTGATATTTTCATAGGTTGTTCGCTTCCACTGAGGAAGACTAAGTAACTCATCGTTTAGCAACTTCTCAAGCTCAGATACACCATCCTGGAAAGCATCTCTTTCTTCATCGCTCAAAGAGGCAAACTCAGCATCCTCAAGGGCTTTACCATCTCGCATAGGTGCAAAACTCACTGAGTTTGCATCCCTAAACATGGCCACCCCCATTCTTAACGCCGCACGCTCTACCTTGGTAATCGCCGCCTCATAAAGCTCATTAAAGTCTCTATCAATCGCACTTTTTTGCTGCTGATAATTAGGGTGTTCGAATGCAGCTGGAAATGTCGCCATTAGGCCATCAATAAAATGCCTAATTGCCTGTTCAAAAACCTTAGCTTCACCTGGCTCAAAACTGAGTGCCTTAGCAGAACGATTGTCTGAGAAATTATTGACATAGGTCCATTCTTTAGGGGCAGGTTGTCTTTTTGCTTCACTTTTAAGGTAATTAGAAACATAGGAGGAACGCCCTGTGCCAGATTCCCCCATTGCATATACGTTGTAACCTGGTCTACGCATGGCCACACCAAATTGAATTGCTTCTATGGCCCGCTCTTGACCCAAAATACCACTTAACGCATCCAGCTCCTTTAAACTTGAGAAAGATAAATGTTCATCAGGTACTTTCGCACTTAATGATGACAGAGGTAGTGGACTGACTATTTTGGACATGAAACACCTTCCTAATAACAACAAACATATCGCTCACTAGTATTTTCATGCACTAGTGTTATACCTAAAGATTATCATTCTTTTTAAAAACAGCGAGCGAAAAGTCCATTTGAATTTGTATTTTTTGTTTTTAAATCAATTAATTCCACATAAAACGCGGGATAAGTAAGAGACTAATACAGACATAATTAAAAATATATAAAGTTGAAAAATTAACACCCTAAAAGCGAAGGGATAACTGATTTCTGGCATCAATTCGAGTAAATTTCTGATGGAAATTTTCAGCTGTTTGCTCCAACACAGCCTCAAATCGAACACCTTTCACATCCGCAACCAGTTGAGCCACTTCTGCTACAAACTTAGGTTCATTTTTCTTACCCCTATGCGGTACTGGTGCAAGATAAGGCGCATCGGTTTCAACCAACAAGGAAGTCAAAGGTATTTTTTTAATCACGTCCCTCAATTCATTTGCCGTCTTAAAGGTGGCAATACCTGAAATAGAAATAAGGTAATTTTCATCTAATGCAGCCGCTGCCATCTCGTAAGATTCAGTAAAGCAATGCAAAATCCCACCAACATCGATATTGCCATGGGCTCGAATTAACTTCATGGTCTCTTCTCTTGCCTCACGGGTATGGATTACCAAAGGCAATTGAGTTCGCTTAGCGGCCTCAAGATGAACAATGAAGCTTTGAATCTGCTGTTGATGCAACTCAGTCGATTTCTCATAGAAGAAGTCCAGACCAGTCTCACCAACCGCGGCAACCTTGCCATCCTCAAGCAAGGGCAACAAGTCATCTAGTTCAAGCATCAACCCATCTTTATGTAAGGGATGCACACCCACACTGGCATAAACCCCAGCTCTTTGGGTATAAGACATCACCTTTTCAACTTCACTTAAATCAACGCAAATACTCATAATTTGCTTAACCCCCACCTCAGCAGCAGCATCTAATAACAACTGAAGATCATTGTTATAGGGAGTAAGGTCTAATTTATCTAGATGACAATGTGTATCGATTAACATAATTAAGAAAGCCAATAAATAAGTTCAGACTTAAGTTGAATCTGAAGGTTTAAATTTGTTTTACGGGTTTTATCGTTAAGGGACTGCAACCTGTTAAAGCAATCCATTACCTTGTGAATACCTAAGCGATTTAAAAGTCTGTCTAAGGTTGACTGTATCTGAGACAGATTGGGAACATAAGCCCCTGTTGAATAACAGATACATTGATGAAACAAAGCGGAATAGGCAAACAAAAAATCAGCACTGTTTTTACTATCAAGCTTACTCAATACCAGATCTGCACTCATCTCACCCTGCAAATACTTATCAATATTTTCTGGTACGTCTTTATATAACAAACTTCGCCCACTTTTTGCCAACTGATAAAGAGTAAAAGGTTGCTTTGTGACCCATTGAATATCTGCCACATCATCTTCAAGATCGAGACCGCTAAACCATTCTTCTATTTGAGCTGAACTTGGTTCTGGCAGATTAATCAATAAACAACGGGATCTTACGGTTGCAATAAGCTGACTAGAGGCATCAGCAGTTAAGATAAAGTAAGTGCCAGACGGGGGCTCTTCTAAGGCTTTTAAAACAGCATTGGCAGCATTGATATTCATACTGGCAGCTTGTGCCAATATAACCACTTTGGCATGACTCACTTGCGGACTTGTCGCAACCTTAGTGATAATTTGCCTTATCTGATCAACCTTGATTGTGCCTTCTTGCCCATCCAATAGGTGATAATCAGGGTGAGTGCCTGCGTGGTTTAAACGGCAAGAATGACACTCGCCGCAAGCACTATTGAGCTGTTTCTGATCACATAAAATATCATAGGCTATCTGAGTGGCGAGCAAGTGCTGCCCACCACCATCTTTACCCATTAGCAAGAGAGCATGCGATAGGGCTTGATTTGCTTTTAATTCACCCACCTCACTTTGACTTGCTTCAAGCCAACTTGGCAACTTAGTCAAGGCCGTATCATTCACGATAGACCCTTTAGCTTCTCAAGCTCTTGTTTAACCGCTAAGTTAACATTTTCAATAGGCTGGCTCGCATCAATCAAACAATAATGATTGCTTGTCTTTTCTCTCGCTAAAAATGCATCCCTAACCATTTGATGGAATACCACAGGCTCATCATCCAACCTATCCGACTGAGCGCGTTTTTCTACTCGGCTCAAACCGATATCAACAGGCACATCAAATAATAAGGTTTTATCCGGCTTGCACCCCTGTAAAACCCACTCAGCTAACTGATCTATTTTTTTAAGATCCCCCCCTCTTGCCGCACCTTGATAAACATAAGAGGAGTCAACAAAACGATCAGAAATAACCCACTTACCGGCATCAATTGCAGGTTTGATTTTTTCTTTAATATGCTGAGTACGCGCTGCAAACATGAGCAAAAGCTCAGTTTCATCGTGAATTTTTTCTTCACGATGGGACAATATCATGTTACGAATTTCTTCAGCGAGTGGCGTGCCACCAGGCTCTCGGGTAATAATATATTCTATATTTTGAGACTCCAACCAAGCCTTTATATACTTAATACAGGTGGATTTTCCACTCCCCTCTCCGCCTTCAAGCGTAATAAATTTACCTTTTATCATTTCACCTTCTTATAAACTATAACTAGGCTCTCATTTTTATTGACTTGGTTTCGATTGATAATCTTTACGTCGTTGAAAGCGCTGATATTTAGCGACAGCAGCATTGTGCTGCTTGAGTGTATTTGAAAAAACATGGGTTCCGTCACCACGGGCAACAAAATAAAGTGCCTTGGTTTTTTGCGGGTTGAGCGCCGCTTCAATGGCAGCCTCACCCACATTAGCAATTGGCGTGGGTGGTAAACCATAGATACGATAAGTATTGTAGGGCGTATTTTGCTTAAGGTGCTTTCGACGAATATTTCCATCATAACTTGAACCCAAACCATAAATAACCGTTGGGTCTGTTTGCAACCTCATATTGAGATTAAGCCGGTTTATAAAAACACCTGCAATTAGTGGCCTCTCTACCTGAGCCCCTGTTTCTTTTTCAACGATAGAAGCCATTATTAAAGACTCTTGAACGTTTTTATAGGGTAATTTTTTATCGTGTTCTTGCCAGTAACGATCAAGCACCTGTGCTAGTTTTTTATTTGCTTGCAGTAAGATTGAACGATCGGTATCTCCTTCAGCATAGGTATAAGTATTGGCAAAGAATTGCCCCTCAGCATGCTTAACGCCCAATGCAAGCTTAGTGGCTATATCACGATTAGACTCACCCAATAAGGTCATCTTGATATTGCCTTTATCTGCCATTGCCTTTAAATAATCTTGTGTTGTTTTGCCCTCTATTAAAGTCACTTGGTACTGAATAGCCTTGCCAGAATCAAATAAGGCCAACACAGATAGCAAGCTCATATCAGGTTCAATGTGATACTTGCCAACTTTAGGAACCCATTGAGGGTTGAGCTTAAACGCAATCTTTACAAGAATAGGATTAATGATCCAGCCATTATCCGTTAAATGCGCACCTATGGTTGCACTGGTAGCCCCCGCATCTAACTTAAAGCTTGTCGACTCTTCGAGTAAAATGGGCTTAGTAAGGTGAAAATAAATACCTGCTGCTGAAATAGCAGACAAACTAACCAACAATAAAATGCAACGCCATAACCAGGTAAACATCTAGCAATAAATCCTTTGGACTTTAATTCAATTTCATCAGCGACTGTAGTCGCTTAGTATTCTTTCCAATCACAAAATCATGTTGAAAATGTGATTGAATGCAGGTAACCGGAACCACTGACATCAAACTATTACAAATAAAGACTTCGTCCGCTCCCAACACATCCTTTAAAGTAAAACGCCCCACATTAATAGTGGTAGATGATGACGCTAATATATTGGCGCGCAAAGTCCCTTGCACCCCACTTCGATTTAACAAAGGCGTGTATAAAGTATCATTTTTAAACCAAAAGAGATTGCTTTGAATACATTCAATTACGACACCATCATCATCCAGTAAAATACTTTCAAAAAAATCAGCCTCACTAGTCACTTGGTTCACTTTATCCTGTGCTTGCTTTGCCAAAACATTCTCTAAACGATTTAGATGCTTAAGCCCAGCTACAGAGGCATTAATGGAGGCATTAATAGGTGACACAGATAAACGCACACCTAGGTCAGCAAGGGATTGATAGCTAGGAGCGTCCATAAAGCCAATAACCAAGGTGACATTTGGATCATTTGGGGGGAGATAACCACGACCACCAGAGCCACGAGTGACAATGATTTTAGCGCATTGACGACCTTGGGATTGCTGTTGAACGAAAGAGAAGGCTTTATCTAACTCATCTTGAGTAAAAGGAATACAAAGTCTATGGCACGCTCGCGTGAGACGCGCTTTATGAAAGTCAGCTAAGAGTATCTTATCTTGATCTAATAATAAGGTTTCAAATACACCATCGCCATAGGCGAATCCCCTATCAGTAACAGCGACTTCATTCGTTTCAAGATAATTGATAAACCACGTCATACGATCCCGCTTATAAACAAATCACTTCCTAACAGAAGATAAATTTAATGAGCTTGGTATTACATAGAAATGTGCAAGAAGATGCAAACAAAGAATGGCGTCCCATAGGGGGTTCGAACCCCTGTTACCGCCGTGAAAGGGCGGTGTCCTAGACCTCTAGACGAATGGGACGTAATTTATTCTTACGAATAATGGAGCGGGAAACGAGGCTCGAACTCGCGACCCCAACCTTGGCAAGGTTGTGCTCTACCACTGAGCTATTCCCGCAAAAAATACTAATAAGTAACACACTTATAAAGTGGCGTCCCATAGGGGGTTCGAACCCCTGTTACCGCCGTGAAAGGGCGGTGTCCTAGACCTCTAGACGAATGGGACAGCAATCGGCATTAAACATTATGTGTGTACCATCAACTTAAATACCGTAAAAGCTAATGGCGTCCCATAGGGGGTTCGAACCCCTGTTACCGCCGTGAAAGGGCGGTGTCCTAGACCTCTAGACGAATGGGACACATAATTTTCTCGGGCATTATACCCTATTTCATTTCTTTGTCACTTAAATGGAGCGGGAAACGAGGCTCGAACTCGCGACCCCAACCTTGGCAAGGTTGTGCTCTACCACTGAGCTATTCCCGCATTTTTAATCATTTAACAAGCAAGCTTATTAAATGGCGTCCCATAGGGGGTTCGAACCCCTGTTACCGCCGTGAAAGGGCGGTGTCCTAGACCTCTAGACGAATGGGACACAACAAATCTTTATACACTTAAATGGAGCGGGAAACGAGGCTCGAACTCGCGACCCCAACCTTGGCAAGGTTGTGCTCTACCACTGAGCTATTCCCGCATTTTTTAATCATTCAATAAGCAAGCTTATTAAATGGCGTCCCATAGGGGGTTCGAACCCCTGTTACCGCCGTGAAAGGGCGGTGTCCTAGACCTCTAGACGAATGGGACACATAGTGCACTGGACATCTCTGCCCTACTGAAACTTTCATTCAGCTGTTTATGGAGCGGGAAACGAGGCTCGAACTCGCGACCCCAACCTTGGCAAGGTTGTGCTCTACCACTGAGCTATTCCCGCATTCCATAAACTACTCTTACTAACTTTTAAGTTAAGTAAATTGGCGTCCCATAGGGGGTTCGAACCCCTGTTACCGCCGTGAAAGGGCGGTGTCCTAGACCTCTAGACGAATGGGACAATTCTTTCTGCTCTACCCTATTATCAAACAAAGTACGAACTAACTCTTATAAATCAAATGCAGAGCTCGGCCTACATCTTCAAATTCTTGGCGTCCCATAGGGGGTTCGAACCCCTGTTACCGCCGTGAAAGGGCGGTGTCCTAGACCTCTAGACGAATGGGACAACACTGTTGATTTTTAACCCGCAAACAAAGATAGTTAGTGGAGCGGGAAACGAGGCTCGAACTCGCGACCCCAACCTTGGCAAGGTTGTGCTCTACCACTGAGCTATTCCCGCAATCAACTTGCTTTACGATTAACACAAAACTGCCATTTAATGGCGTCCCATAGGGGGTTCGAACCCCTGTTACCGCCGTGAAAGGGCGGTGTCCTAGACCTCTAGACGAATGGGACAACACTGTTGATTTTTAACCCGCAAACAAAGATAGTTAGTGGAGCGGGAAACGAGGCTCGAACTCGCGACCCCAACCTTGGCAAGGTTGTGCTCTACCACTGAGCTATTCCCGCAATCAACTTGCTTTACGATTAACACAAAACTGCCATTTAATGGCGTCCCATAGGGGGTTCGAACCCCTGTTACCGCCGTGAAAGGGCGGTGTCCTAGACCTCTAGACGAATGGGACATACTGTTTGTGTTGCCGTGTCAGCGGGGGCGTATATTACTGTTACCAGCCTGAAAATCAACAGTTTTTTATAATTTCTGTTAAAGTATTTTCTGAAAAGGCTAATTTAATCAAATAGATCGATCAAAATGGAGTCCATGATGTCGCTTAAACCCCTTATCATTATTGCGTTAGCAGGTTTTATCAGTGGCTGCGCCAATACTACCCATAATGTTGCCATAGAACCTAGCCTTACATTGCAAACCGCCCTCCTTACTAACACCCATCAAATTAATGTAACAACGGATAGCCTGGTCGCACAAAAAATTGGCAGCATTGACACTGCAATAAACGAGCATGCCGATATAGTTATCAGCAACCAGCTAGAAGAAAGTGTCAACATTAAGGTCATTCAAGGATTAGAATCACTTGGCTTTAATCTACAGCAAGGCAAGACACCGGCCTCTCATTTAGGCGTATCCATTACACAACTGGTTTATCAAACAGAAACAAAGGGCCTTAAAACAGTTGCAACAATGAACTTCACCTTAAAAGCAAACCTAAAGACCGCCAACAAGAATTACAAAGCCAGTTACAGCTCTGAAATTGTTGACGAGTTCGCCACCCTACCCAGTCAAACTGAGATTGAAAAGCGTCTTAATGAGGTAGCAGGTAAAACCGTGACTCGACTGCTTAACGATTCCAATATTCGCTTACTACTGCAAGAGTGAGAATACTTCCCAGTACAGGTTGAGATTAACCCTAACTTAAGCTAACGCCTTCACAACTGAATGAAGGCTGACTAATCAAAGGATCAGAAGTGCAAATTCGTAAATCAAATAAACTTGCTAACATCTGCTATGAAATACGAGGACCCGTGCTCAAAGAAGCCATGAGAATGGAAGATGAAGGCCAAAGAATTTTAAAACTCAACATAGGCAACCCGGCCCCTTTTGGTTTTGAAGCCCCTGACGAGATTTTAGTCGATGTCATTCACAACCTACCTACGGCGCAAGGTTACTGTGAATCAAAAGGCCTTTACTCAGCACGAAAAGCTGTCATGCAGAAATATCAGGCCATGGGAATACGCTCCCTTGACGTTAATGATATCTGGATGGGGAACGGTGTCAGCGAGCTTATTGTCATGTGCATGCAAGCACTTTTAAATGATGGTGATGAGATTCTCATTCCAGCCCCTGACTACCCACTTTGGACTGCTGCCGCTACGCTATCTGGTGGCTATGTAAAGCATTATCGTTGCGACCCTGAAAATGAATGGCAACCGGACATAAAGGATATAAAGTCCAAAATATCCAACAAAACTAAAGCTTTAGTGATTATCAACCCCAATAATCCCACTGGCGCTGTGTATGACAAGACGACACTCGAGTCTCTAGTTGCCATTGCCAAAGAGCATAATCTTATTATTTTTTCTGACGAGATTTATGATGGCATTTTATATGACGACGCCAAACACATCCCTACCGCCACACTCACCAAAGATGACGCACTCTGCATAACCTTTGGTGGTCTTTCAAAAGTTTATCGCACCGCTGGCTTCCGTTCTGGCTGGATGCTTCTAACCGGCCCCAAGAGCCATGCTAAAGATTACATTGAAGGCCTAGACATGTTGGCCTCCATGCGACTTTGCGCTAATGTACCCGCTCAACACGCCGTTCAAACAGCACTAGGTGGCTATCAAAGCATCAATGAATTAACTTGCCCTGGAGGACGGCTCTATGAACAGCGAAAAGTCGCATGGGAAATACTGGATAGCATAAAGGGGGTTCACTGCTTTAAACCCAAAGGGGCTTTATATCTATTCCCACAACTAGACCCTAAATACTATGATATTAAAAATGATGTCGATTTAGTCATGGACTTCTTACAACAAGAAAAAGTATTACTTGTACATGGGACAGGCTTCAATTGGCCGACACATGATCATGTGAGAATTGTATTCTTACCACATATTGAAGAGCTTATCCCTGCAATGGAGCGATTTGCCCGCTTCTTAGATAAAATACGCCGTTAAGACTATTTCGGGACGAGACAACTACCACAAAAAAGCCGCATACTTATGCGGCTTTTTAATTGAGTCGGTTAAAACACGAGATATAGAATCCTTTTTAGGTCAGATTAACTTACCCTGCTCATACAAAGATCGATAGATATAAGCCGTAATAAGTAGCACTTGCTCTTTAGTCAAATCGACAAACTTAACACCAAAGGTATACATGGTAACGAGCTTAGTGAGCTCTTCATCTTCTCCCTCCTCGTTAAACACAGGCACTTCAATCGTATTCTCTTCGCGGTAACACAACTCACAACACACCTTAAAAACTTCATCAAACCCTTCCACATTTAAATGCAAAGCGGCACGACAAAACTCACCAACATCACCCAAATCGTGTTTTGAGGTAAAACGACCTCCCCCAACGCTTAAATTAATCAGCTTAGCCGCCACCTTTTTCTTAAGCGAAGAGTCATCATTAAAAGGCTCAACCGAGGTAATTAAGCTGGTATCCAAACGGGCCGCATTTCTAACAACAGATGACTCAACCACCTCAGGATAAACAAGATGAAGATAGGCAACAGGTTCACGACAGCTTTTTTCAATTTTACTGGAAAAAGCACATACTTTTGTCCCCATCATAAAGCGAGCTTTTATAATAGAGGTTTCCCTTAACCAAACACTTTTGCCATCAATCCTTGGCGCAGTCACTATCAGAGTTTTATTTGGCAAACAGCCCACTACTTTTACTGAGTAACGCTCTTTCGTCGCAATTAACTCAATCTGCAGGCTTAAACCAAAAGGCACACCAATTTCATCCATGCTTACTTTTAAAACTTCAGCCATGAAATCCTCTTCCAAACAGCATAAAAACATCTATTTAAAACAATAGCAGCTCACAAAGAATTAACCCTTTCCTTAATTAGAAAAAGTTAAAACACCTAGTCATTTTGGATTAATTTAGAAAAAATTAATAGCATTTTCATAGACTAAGCTAATAATAGATATCGCCCGTTTTAGCACTTTCTTTAGTAAATTCTAAACAATGAAAATCAGGAAAAAAATCAAAAGAAGCAAACCTATTCGCAGCTTTATGCAACTAGTCATCACACTGTGATAGCAAGACAATAAAAAAATACTAAAGCAAACAATAAAAAATGCGGTACGGGAAGGCTTAGGAACCTAGGAGAGCAAACATCAAGCTAGTTGTTATGTGGATGACCAGACCAAGCGTTAAATAAGAATCATAAAAATACTGCTAGCCTAAAAAAACGTCTATTTCAGAAAGGACAAGACTGAGTAGCGGTTTTCCAGATCTGCTAAGCCGGTCTTAATTAATACAATTTAAAGGCACTGATGCATCAGAACTTATTCACCATCACCTTAGAGCAAAGCTCGCTTAATGCTTTTGCATTAAGCGTTTTTCCAAAATATAAGCAGTCAGTAGAATTTTCTTTTCTTTAGTAATATCTGTAAATTTAAAGCCATACACATATAAAAAGTCAGATTCCATTTTAGAAATAAAGGCATTATCTTGCAGCGAGGACTCAACCTGCTCACGCATTTGAACTTCTTGAGTTCGTATCTCACACCTGATTTTCAGCACCTGGTTAAATCCAGCAACATTAAGGTTCAACGCTAGGTTAAGCACATTCCCTTCGTGCCCAAAATCATTTTTTGATATTAGCCTGCAGCCACCCAAACTTAAATCCACCAAGAAGCCCGAGTCAATTGATTCAATCGATTCTGGATCATTTAAAGGCTCAACCGCTGAAATCAGCCTTGTTTCGACTCTTACCGATTGCCTTACCACGGAGGTTTCAACAAATTCAGGGTAACTAAGGTGAAGATGAGGCAAAGGCTCAAGGTAGCTTTTCGCTACTTTGGTTGAAAATGCGCACACAGCCGTATCAAGCATCAATCTAGCCATCACAATTTGATTGTCACGTACTAAAATATTTTTGCCATTGACCATGGGACAACTCACAATCAAAGAGCGACGTGGCACATGCCCAATTATTTTAACCGTATGTCTTGCAGACGATGGAATAAACTCAAGTTGCAAGTTCGCTCCTAAGGATATCTCTAAATCATCCAAGCCCACTTGTTCTACTTCAGCCATTATTACCTCTTATTATTCTATTCTTACTCAAACTTTTTCACTAAAACCTAGCGCCAATAAATCCACATACTCTTTAGCAACTTGACAGGTTGAAAACTCATCTCGTTCTACATAATGCTTCCTGAGATAGTCAAACTCCCCACCCACGTGTGATCGACTCATTAATTGGCGCATTTTTGAGTCGTCTGCGGCTAAATTATAAATAGCATGGCAGGCATGAGCGATTAACAGGTGCCTATCATACTGGGGAGAAAATTCAATACTCGCCAAAGCCCCTCTACTCAAACCATTGTGTTCATTAAACGCTGCATCAAGACCAAAATGCTGACAAAATGCTTGATACACCATCAAGGTTCCTTTCTCACGCCCTTGTAAGCTATAACCAGCAATATGTGGTGTCGCGATATCAGCAAGTGCCATTAACTCTTTATCAATATTAGGCTCACCTGCCCATACATCTAATACAAGGTTAAGATCACAATTAAGTTCATTGTATCGCTTCAATAAGGACTTTTCGTGAAGGACCCCCCCTCTACCTGCTGATACTATGCTAGCGCCTGGTTTTAACAGAGCTAATAAAGACTCATCAATCATGCCCTTAGTTGGAAATTCACCCGCCTGTGTAAGTGGTGCATGCAAACATATCACATCACAAACCATCACACTTTCAAGATTATTGAAAGGAACACCATCTAAGTTAGCTAGCTGAGATTGAAATGGATCATAAACAACCAAATCACACCCTAGCGCCTTTAATCTTGCATAGACTCTTTTACCTACATTACCAAAGCCAATAATGCCAATTTTTGCCTTTAACCAAGACACACCTTTGTGTAAATACAAGTAACTCAACGCACTTAAAACATAATCTGCAACGGCATTGGCATTACAACCAGGCGCACTAGCAAAGCCAATTTTGTTTTCAGCAAGGTAATCTTGATCAATATGATCAACCCCAATTGTCGCAGTACCGACAAATTTAATATCGGTTCCATCAAGCAAGGTCGAATTCACTTTAGTTACAGAACGCACAAGAAGCGCATCCGCCCCCTTTAAATCACAGGCATTAACAGTACGACCATTAACGTAACTTACATCTGCAATATCCATGAACAATTCAGCCACTTTAGGCATATTTTCATCAACAACGATTTTCAAGTCTATTCTCTTTAATTACAAACACTATAAAAAGGGATTTACTTAATGGCTAACGGACTCACTAAGCCATTCATATAATTGGGCTTGAGTATTAAAACTTAGCCCTCTATTTTGTGCTAAAGCACGAATAAAGCTTAGCGCTCTTGGCGGCAATTGATCTGACGAATGAGAGGACAAAAAGTTCAAAACTTGCTTTTCGACCTTTATTTTAAAGGGTGTCGCATCATATTCAGGCAAAGCTAAATTATCCACACTCACTCTAAAAGGTATATTGGCAGCAAAATGAAACAATAACTCAATCGCTTGCGGCTTTATTTCAACATCCTCAAACGCTTTTTGCTGATTTGTATCACGACCATCTGCTTCATACCAATAGCCATAATCCTCTAATAAACGGCGAGCGTTACCAGCGATTACCCAATGACTAATCTCATGAAAAGCACTTGAGATATAATCCTCTCGAAAAATAACTTTTGCACTCTCTGTTTTTGTCATAGGACGATAAAGCGGCTCATCCGCGCCGCCGATTAACTCAGTATCAAACATCTCAATAAAGGTTTGATTAAAGAGTGAGATTAACTGGATAGCATCTAATTTAACGTGATCTTTTAACCTAGGCTGTAGCAAGAAGAACTCCACAAGGGCCAGCTTTTAAAAAAATAAATAAGGGTCAAATATTGGCGCTGAATTTTATCTGGAAATGACCGTCAGCGTAAGCATTCACCACAAGATAATCTCAGGTTCCCTAGATAAAAACAAAAACACCCGCAAAAGCGGGTGTTTAAAAAGAGCAAAAGAGACACTAAGGCATCTTATCCTCGATAATATCGAGCAGGCACAAAAGGCATAGGTGATTTTTTAAGGGGGATTTGCTTACCACGAACTAACGCAAACACATTTTCTGGATCCGCATCCGTTGCAACATAAGCCATTAAAATAGGCACAGACAAACTTGGCGCAAAGCCACCACTTGTCACTTCACCAACAACCTTACCCTCTAGATCAACAATTTCAACTCCTTCACGAACTGGTGCTTTACCTTGTGCGATAAAACCAAGACGCTTACGGCTAACCTCCACTTTATTCGTGGCTTGTGGCAATTGAGGTAAGATGACACTATCACCTGCAAACCCACCTTCACGCTCACCGCCTTCACGGCGAACTTTTTGAACCGCCCATGTTAAAGCCGCTTCTGATGGGGTTGTCCTTGTATTTATGTCATGACCATAAAGACACAATCCAGCCTCTAAACGCAAAGAGTCACGCGCTCCTAGACCAATCCACTCAACCTCTT
>NZ_CH672433.1:107455-548860 GCF_000153025.1 Marinomonas sp. MED121 | reverse complement strand
TTACCTACTCTTGACATCCATAGAATTTGGCAGAGATGCCTTAGTGCCTTCGGGAACTATGAGACAGGTGCTGCATGGCTGTCGTCAGCTCGTGTTGTGAAATGTTGGGTTAAGTCCCGTAACGAGCGCAACCCTTGTCCTTATTTGCCAGCGAGTAATGTCGGGAACTTTAAGGAGACTGCCGGTGACAAACCGGAGGAAGGTGGGGACGACGTCAAGTCATCATGGCCCTTACGAGTAGGGCTACACACGTGCTACAATGGCGCATACAGAGGGCTGCGAACTTGCGAGAGTAAGCGAATCCCATAAAGTGCGTCGTAGTCCGGATTGGAGTCTGCAACTCGACTCCATGAAGTCGGAATCGCTAGTAATCGTGAATCAGAATGTCACGGTGAATACGTTCCCGGGCCTTGTACACACCGCCCGTCACACCATGGGAGTTGATTGCTCCAGAAGTAGCTAGCTTAACCCTTCGGGGAGGGCGGTTACCACGGAGTGGTCAATGACTGGGGTGAAGTCGTAACAAGGTAGCCCTAGGGGAACCTGGGGCTGGATCACCTCCTTAAACGATATGAAGCTCTGGTGAGTGTTCACACAAATTATCTGGTAACTCTTTTTAAGACAGGCTTTTTAAAGTCGAAGCAGAAAACGCTAAGCAAGTTACTGTTCAATTAACTATTAATTGATAAAACAGTGTCTGACTTAGCGCTTTGCGCTAATTGCTCTTTAACAATTTAACTTTTTGAATAGATCGAAACACAGAATCTGATTGTATTTATATGATCTTATTTTTGTGTTTCAAAGACGATAATCAAGCGTCAAACCGGTGGAAACACTCTTTAACCTAGAGTGATTTTCAAATCGTAAATCCAGCGAGAGACAAAAGCTCGTTGGTATATAGACCCTTTTGGGTTATATGGTCAAGTGACCAAGCGTGCACGGTGGATGCCTTGGCAGTCAGAGGCGATGAAGGACGTGGTAATCTGCGAAAAGCTCGGGGGAGTTGATAAACAAGCGTTAATCCCGAGATGTCCGAATGGGGAAACCCACCCGCTTGCGGGTATCGTATGGTGAATACATAGCCATACGAGGCGAACCCGGGGAACTGAAACATCTAAGTACCCGGAGGAAAAGAAATCAACCGAGATTCCCTAAGTAGCGGCGAGCGAACGGGGATTAGCCCTTAAGTTAGATTGGTGTTAGTAGAAGGCTCTGGAAAGTGCCGCCGTAGAGAGTGAAAGCCTCGTATACGAAAATGCCCTTTTAATGAAAACGAGTAGGACGGGACACGTGGTATCCTGTCTGAATATGGGGGGACCATCCTCCAAGGCTAAATACTCCTGACTGACCGATAGTGAACCAGTACCGTGAGGGAAAGGCGAAAAGAACCCCTGTGAGGGGAGTGAAATAGATCCTGAAACCGTGTACGTACAAGCAGTGGGAGCGGACTTGTTCCGTGACTGCGTACCTTTTGTATAATGGGTCAACGACTTATTTTCAGTAGCAAGGTTAATCGAATAGAGGAGCCGTAGGGAAACCGAGTCTTAATAGGGCGTATAGTTGCTGGGAATAGACCCGAAACCGGGCGATCTATCCATGGGCAGGTTGAAGGTTGGGTAACACTAACTGGAGGACCGAACCCACGTATGTTGAAAAATGCGGGGATGACTTGTGGATAGGAGTGAAAGGCTAATCAAGCTCGGAGATAGCTGGTTCTCCTCGAAAGCTATTTAGGTAGCGCCTCGTATCTCACCATTGGGGGTAGAGCACTGTTTGGGCTAGGGGGTCATCCCGACTTACCAACCCCATGCAAACTCCGAATACCAATGAGTGCAATTACGGGAGACACACGGCGGGTGCTAACGTCCGTCGTGGAAAGGGAAACAACCCAGACCGTCAGCTAAGGTCCCAAAGTTACAGTTAAGTGGGAAACGATGTGGGAAGGCTTAGACAGCTAGGAGGTTGGCTTAGAAGCAGCCATCCTTTAAAGAAAGCGTAATAGCTCACTAGTCGAGTCGGCCTGCGCGGAAGATATAACGGGGCTAAACTGTACACCGAAGCTACGGATGCTTAGTTTACTAGGCATGGTAGAGGAGCGTTCTGTAAGCCGTTGAAGGTCAAGCTGTAAGGCAGGCTGGAGGTATCAGAAGTGCGAATGTTGACATGAGTAACGATAAGGGGAGTGAAAAACTCCCCCGCCGGAAGACCAAGGTTTCCTGTCCCATGTTAATCAGGGCAGGGTGAGTCGGCCCCTAAGGCGAGGCAGAAATGCGTAGTCGATGGGAAACAGGTTAATATTCCTGTACTTGCATATATTGCGATGGAGAGACGGAGAAGGCTAGGCCAGCACAGCGATGGTTGTCTGTGTTTAAGGCGGTAGGCTGGTGACTTAGGTAAATCCGGGTTGCCTTTAAGGCCGAGAACTGATGACGAGCCCTCTTTTGGGTGAAGTGGTTGATGCCATGCTTCCAGGAAAAACTTCTAAGCTTCAGATATATGGGAACCGTACCCCAAACCGACACAGGTGGTCAGGTAGAGAATACCAAGGCGCTTGAGAGAACTCTGGTGAAGGAACTAGGCAAAATGGTACCGTAACTTCGGGAGAAGGTACGCCGATTTTGGTGATGGCACTTGCTGCTTAAGCTGAGATTGGTCGAAGATACCAGGTGGCTGCGACTGTTTATTAAAAACACAGCACTCTGCAAACACGAAAGTGGACGTATAGGGTGTGACGCCTGCCCGGTGCTTGAAGGTTAATTGATGGGGTTAGCTTAGGCGAAGCTCTTGATCGAAGCCCAAGTAAACGGCGGCCGTAACTATAACGGTCCTAAGGTAGCGAAATTCCTTGTCGGGTAAGTTCCGACCTGCACGAATGGCGTAACGATGGCCACACTGTCTCCACCAGAGACTCAGTGAAATTGAAATCGCAGTGAAGATGCTGTGTATCCGCGGCTAGACGGAAAGACCCCGTGAACCTTTACTATAGCTTCACAGTGAACTTTGAGCCTACTTGTGTAGGATAGGTGGGAGGCTTTGAAACCCGGACGCTAGTTCGGGTGGAGCCACTCTTGAAATACCACCCTGGTATGTTTGAGGTTCTAACTCAGGTCCCTAATCGGGATCGAGGACACTGTGTGGTGGGTAGTTTGACTGGGGCGGTCTCCTCCCAAAGAGTAACGGAGGAGCACGAAGGTGTGCTCAGCATGGTCGGAAATCATGCGAAGAGTGTAAAGGCAAAAGCGCGCTTAACTGCGAGACAGACACGTCGAGCAGGTACGAAAGTAGGTCTTAGTGATCCGGTGGTTCTGTATGGAAGGGCCATCGCTCAACGGATAAAAGGTACTCCGGGGATAACAGGCTGATACCGCCCAAGAGTTCACATCGACGGCGGTGTTTGGCACCTCGATGTCGGCTCATCACATCCTGGGGCTGAAGCCGGTCCCAAGGGTATGGCTGTTCGCCATTTAAAGTGGTACGCGAGCTGGGTTTAGAACGTCGTGAGACAGTTCGGTCCCTATCTGCCGTGGACGTTTGAGATTTGAGAGGAGCTGCTCCTAGTACGAGAGGACCGGAGTGGACGAACCTCTGGTGTTCCGGTTGTCACGCCAGTGGCATTGCCGGGTAGCTACGTTCGGACGGGATAACCGCTGAAAGCATCTAAGCGGGAAGCCTCCCTCAAGATGAGATCTCACTGGAACTTTAAGTTCCCTAAAGAGCCGTTGAAGACTACGACGTTGATAGGCAGGGTGTGTAAGTGCTGTGAGGCATTGAGCTAACCTGTACTAATTGCTCGTGAGGCTTGACCATATAACGCCAAAATGGTTTAGCGTTATATTACGATTTAAGAAGATGGTAAGACATCGCAAGCTGGTTTGAGGCTTGGTTATCGTTAACTTCTCTAATAAAGAGAAGACTATTCAAAAAGTATTGTTAAAGCATAAGCAAATTCGAGTATGAATGAGCCGTCTAAAGAGACACTAAGACTCAAACATCTCAAACAGAATTTCTTGATAATCATAGAGTCATTGAACCACCTGATCCCATCCCGAACTCAGCAGTGAAAAGTGGCATCGCCGATGGTAGTGTGGGAGTTCCCATGTGAGAGTAGGTCGTTATCAAGATTAAAATACGAAAAGCCTGATCTATGATCAGGCTTTTTTTTGCCTAAAATTTATCAAAACATTTTTTATAACTCATTAATTTAATTCGGTTTTGAAATTTAGTATAGGCAAGCCCCTAGGATATTAATGAGAGAGTTTTCTTGATAATCATAACGTCATTGATGATCCCATCCCGCTTCCTAACCCAAATACAGTAGTAAAAAGAGGCATCGCCAATGGCAGTGTGGGAGGGTAATCCCCCCGAAAAATAATAGAGGTCAGTCGTAGAGTTTTCTAATAAGCTAATTACTAGGAGATCACGATGAAAAATAAAACCTATTCAGACAGTCAAATCATGGGCATCTTAAACCAAGCCGAGGCAGGTGTGCCGGTGGCGGAGCTGTGTCGCGAGCATGGCATTGGTAATTCGACCTTTTATAAATGGCGAGCCAAGTACGGTGGTATGGATGCCTCTTTAATCACTCGAATGAAAGAACTCGAAGAAGAAAACCGTCGTCTTAAAAAGATGTATGCCGAAGAAAAACTCAAGGCAGAGATCATACAGGAAGCCATGGCAAAAAAGTGGTGAAGGCTGCTGACCGTAAGCCGATGGCCAAACAGGCTGTGGTGACTTATCACCTCAGTATTGCATCTGCCTGTCGGACGTTTAAGATCAGCGAGACCTGCTACCGTTATCAGCCTAAACTTAATGATGAGAATCAGTTGATTGCTGAGCAATTAATCGGGCTGACCCAAAATCAGCGTAACTGGGGCTTTGGGCTATGTTTTCTCTACTTCAGAAATGTCTGTGGTTATCCATGGAACCATAAGCGTGTTTACCGTATTTATCGTGAGCTACAGCTCAACATGCGCATCAAACCTCATAAACGCTTAGTTCGTGAAAAGCCTGAGCCCTTAGCGGTACCAGAACAAATCAATGAATGTTGGTCAATGGATTTTATGCATGATCAACTTTCAGATGGTCGACGTTGCCGTTTGTTTAACGTGATTGATGACTTTAATCGAGAAGGGCTAACGATTGATGCCGACCTATCCTTACCGGCAGAACGTGTCATACGCTCACTCAATCAGATTATTGAGTGGCGAGGTAAACCTAAAGCGATACGGTGTGATAATGGCCCTGAGTATATCAGTGATAAATTGGCAAGTTGGGCACAAGAAAACAGCATTGAGCTCAGTTTTATCCAACCGGGCAAACCACAGCAAAACGCTTACATAGAGCGATTTAACCGTACAGTGAGATATGATTGGCTGAGTCATTACTTGTACGAAGATATTAAAGCGCTTCAAGATAAAGCAACGCACTGGTTATGGACTTACAATAACGAGCGACCTAACATGGGCATTGGTGGCATTACACCGATACAAAAAAGGCGTTTAACGCAAACTTTAAAGTCTACACCTGAACTCCATTAAAAATGGGGGGATTACCAAAGCACGCGGATTTGGTAAAGTTGTCATCTTTTTTGCGTGCGCAAAAAAACCGCCATCTTCACCAAACCGGTGTTTGAGGCGTTAGACGCTCATAATAATTATAAATAGACGCTACTTTTGCCTGAAAAAGAAGCCAATCCCCGAAAAATAATAGCGTTCAGTCGTAGCGTTTTCTAATAAGCTAATTACCCTAGGATGGGTAACATTTCCCTCGAAATTAGCAGGTGACTTGTTGGTTTTTAGGGTAACTTTATTTGCTCAATTGTCCTTAATGGTAGCTTTGTTGCTTGAGTCATTCTATAAAGAATGAATCTCAATTCATTAATGGGCGGCATGAGTGAAGTACGTTTTTCTGTTATGGCTTTTTATCTTACCTCAATTAGTTAATGCTAAACCGCTTAAAATATGTGGTTCAAGTTTTCCACCTTCAACTATAGTAGAAGACT
This sequence comes from Marinomonas sp. MED121, assembly GCF_000153025.1. Classification (GTDB taxonomy): domain Bacteria; phylum Pseudomonadota; class Gammaproteobacteria; order Pseudomonadales; family Marinomonadaceae; genus Marinomonas. Next base: position 542,859 of record NZ_CH672433.1, on the reverse strand, counting down.
CTAAGTTAGTAAGTGGTTACTCTGTTGAACTTATTATCGAGTCATTTAAACGCTTAGGTCTTGAATATCATCTTGAAGTACTGCCTTGGAAACGCTGTTTATGGCTGGTTAAGACGAATGATTTCGATGCTGTTATAGATACGAGTATTTATAATAAGCCCATTGTTACAGGTAAGCTGCCTATTAGTTTTAACCAATTAGCGATTTATGTTCGTGATGACTTTGAGTTGGAGCTTTACTCTGCCCAAAAGCTAAAAGGGAAATTGATCGGAATACCTAGGGGGTATACTAGCTACGCTAAAATTGCTCAGGAGCGTGACTGGGAAGTGGAAGAAACAGACAATGAAGAAAATATGTTTACCATGTTAAAAAATAAGCGCTTTGACTATGCGCTTTCAGATACTTCGACAGCGTTAAGTATGGCGGCAAGCGTCGGTGCAAACGTAAGGCCTCTCAACCCTATGGTGACATCTGAACAGTATTACTTAGGCTTTAGTCCGAATAATGCAAAACTCGCGGATGCTTTTGATAATACCTTGATAGAAATGATTCATGACGGTAGTTTGGATAAAATTTATAGTCAGTATTTACCGTATACTTATACTCAAATGAAAAAAGCATCTCAGTTTTCTCCAGATTAGTGTTTAGCTTCTATCTGATTAGCACATAATCAATCCAATTAATTATTGGTCTCTAAAGAATTAGGTTAATTCATGTCTCAAATTGAAACGGCGTTAGCGATTGCCTTAAAGGCTCATAAAGGCCAGTTAGATAAAGCGGGTGTTACTTATATTCTGCACCCACTTCGTATTATGGGAAAAATGCTAAATGATAGAGAGCGTGTTGTTGCCATCTTACATGATGTGCTTGAGGACTCGGCTTATACTGCAAAAAATCTGCTTGATGAAGGTATCAGCTCAGAGGTTGTTGATGCTGTACAGGCGTTAACGAAAGAAGCTGATGCAAAGGGCAACACTATGAGTTATCAAGATTACTTGATAAAAGTTAAAGCTAACTCTTTAGCGCGTAAAGTGAAGTTAGCGGATCTTGAGGATAATATGGATTTGTCTCGTCTTGATACGGTCACCGAAAAGGACCTTAAGCGGTGTGAAAAGTACCAAAAAGCAAAAGCCTTCCTATTAAGCTAAATCATTAAATGCCATTGTTTGGCAGTGGCTTTAGTCTAATAAAACATAAAACCACTGCATCTCTCATGTTTGAATAAAGCCTTATCTTGTTTTAGTGAGAGGGAATTCAAACTGAATGAGAAGGCCGCCCCACTCGGATTCATCTAAGTGCCAATTAGCATCGTGAATTTGTACGATTTTATCAACAATGGACAGACCTAATCCAGAACCCTGTTGGCCAGAACCAACCACTCGATAAAAACGTTCTTTAATACGACTTCTAAGTTCGGGCTCAACTCCAGGGCCAGAATCAGCAATACTCATAATGGCTTTTTGATTAATGTGATCTGCTTGGCAACTAAGTTTTATTTTTCCTGCCTGAGGTGTGTAGCGGATAGCATTATCAATAATATTTCGTAGCAGGCTTTGCATAAGAGGTGAGTTGATTTTTAAGTTGATCACCTGCTCACTGATATCTAGGGTAAGCTGCTGTTGCTTTTGATCCAATTTTAGCTCTTCTAACTTGGCTGCTTGATAGCAAAGTTGAGTGATATCCGTTGTTTCAAATTGACTCTTGTCTAGTTGACCTTCTGTTCGACTTAAAGCCAGAAGTTGATTCACAAGGTGAGTCATTCTGGAAATGCCTTTCTTCATGCTATAAAGGCTAGTCTGGAGCTCTGCTTGAGCGTGTTTTTGTTGATCAATATTTAGACTGTCATCGAAAATACTTTCATCAATGGCGTTTTCAGCATGGATGAGCAAAGAGGCAAGGGGTGTTCTTAATTCATGGGCAGCATCACCCACAAAACGCCTTTCCCTATGGTGAGCCTCATCTAAACGGTCAAACAGACTATTTAGCTCTAATAAGAGCTCATTGACTTCTATTGGCGCTTTATCATCTTCAAGTTTTTCTAAATTACGATAATTTCGTTTTTTGACCGTTTCGCTTAAGGTGTTTAATGGCATTAGGCCTCGTTTAGTAATGAACCAAACAAAAACAATGAGAATAGGAACGAAAATAACGATAGGTATAATATTGCTTTGGGCTATTTCTTTAACTAATTCTTGGCGAACTTCTGTTTCTTCTGCGCCAACTAACCACCATTTGTCTTGGCTAGAGTAAAGGGTATAAGTGCGCCATTGTTCACCTTCAATCTGTGTGGTACTGAAACCTTCGCTAAGGGCAGAAAGGGGAGTGTTAGGTGCATAAGGTGAATTAAATATAAGCTTGTCATTTTGCCATATTTGAAAGGCTAGTTTACGTTCATACTCATGGGAGTCCCTAGAACCTTTTACATTCTTTAGATCTAAGCTCGCGAGAATATTTTGTTTGTTATCTATGGTTTCTCGAGTGATGACACCATGTAGTACTCGGCTTGATTGGGCTAAGTTTGCATCAAAAATCTCTTCTATTTCATGGGCCGCTTCATAATATACAACGAGGGCCGGAATGCTGGTCATTACCAGCGCCCAGAAAGTTAAATTTAGTGTGAGGTAGCGGCGAATTGAGTACTGTTTTTTACCGGGGCTAAACCCTAAAATTCTCATGCTGGTTTTTCTGCCTTGTATCCCATTCCTCTAACAGTTTTAATAAATTCAGGGTAAACTTTTTTACGTAAGTGATGAATATGCACCTCTATGCTGTTTGACTCAACATCTCCATCCCATCCGTATACAACATCTTCAAGTTTTGCTCTGGAGAGTATCTGACCTGGATGATTAACAAATTCCATCAAAAGAGTGAACTCTCGGCGGCCTAATGTTAGGTCCTTGCCATCCAAGGTGACTTGCATACTAGCTGGGTTAATGTGCAAACGCCCAAACTGTATAGTCGGTTCACTATGACCATGATGACGTCGACTTAAGGCACGCATACGGGCTTTTAATTCTGCAATTTCAAATGGTTTGGGTAAGTAATCATCTGCCCCAAGATCAAGGCCTTGTATTTTGTCATCTAAGCTATCATTGGCTGTGAGAATTAAGACAGGTGTATTTAACTGCTGCTTGCGAATGGCGCTCAGTATGTCTAATCCCCCCATTCCAGGTAAATTGAGGTCTAGCAATAATAAATCAAACTGCTCTGTATTAAGGGCTGCTAAACCTTGTTTTCCATCCATTAACCAATCTACTTGATAGCCTTCTCGGGTAAGGGACTTTTTAATCCCTTTCCCTAAAAGCTCATCATCTTCTACCAGTAAAACTCTCATACTAAGTCCCTAATCTTTATTGGTTTTTGGTTATGCTAAGTGGTTTTTAGGCTAACGGCTAGTCTTGACCACATAATACTTTATCAAGCTCAGGTTTGTGCTTTTAGACTAGGCCTGCATAGCGTCTAATAGTAGGTAGTTGCTTAATAATAGCTTTGCTAACCAGGCTTGGCATAACTTGATTAAGTTTGCTAAAAATCTTTTCAGGTAAGCCGATAGCAAGCTCACTTTTATCACTGCTAAGTAGGTGTAACAATTGTTGGGCCACGTCATCAGGTGAATCCATCGCTACATTTAGCTCTTTATTCATGGCAACAATGTTATCTGTGTTTAACTGAGTATTTGTTGCTCTTGGTGACAGGTATTTCACTTTTATATTTGTCTGAGATAGCTCTCGACCTAATGCTTCAGAGAATCCTCTCAGGGCATATTTACTAGCACAATAACTACTAAAGCCTGGATAGCCTATGCTACCAAAGGTGGAGCCGATATTAACGATTTGAGCCTGGGGCTGTTTTTCTAAATGAGGTAACAAGGCTTTGCTAAGTAAAATTGGTGTGAGGGTATTGAGCTTAATAATCTGCTCGATTTTACGTTCAGGTATGTCCTCTAAAAAAGAAAACTGATTATCTCCCGCTGCATTGATGAGAGTATTAACAGGAGTCGACATTTTTTCAATATAAGTAATTAATCTGGCTCTTTGCTCTGAATCGATTAAATCACAACTAAAAAAGTTTACTTGCTCCTCATTGATGTCTGATTGGTTAACTAATTGCTGCTTAAGCACTATTAGCGCTTGTGTATCCCTTGCTACTAATAAAACACTGGCCCCATTTTCAACTAGGTGTTGAGCAAAGCGCTGACCAATACCGCCTGTGGCACCAGTAATAATGGCATGTGTATGTTCGATTTTCATATGAGTACCTATTTATAAAATTGATTGTTAATCTAAGTTCAGTATGCAAATTGATTCTTAAACCAAGCTTAAGGAAACGCTATAAAGCAGATTAAATTCATTTATATTTGACGCTTCTTTAATGCTAACTTTTTATTAATTTCTGCCCATAGCGATAACTAATTTGCGTTGCTTAGGGTCACCTTCAATTGCTCTTCTACCATGCATTATTCGTGTGTTATCAATGAGAATAATGTCGCCATCTTGCCATTGAAGTTCATAGGTGTGCTCTTCTGCATAAGCCGCTAATAAATCAAGCTCGGATTGGCTGACATAGCTGCCGTCGGCGAATTGATAGCTGGGTTTTTCATAATTAAAAGAAGGGCCTAGAAGCGCATTAGCAAATGCTATTTTCCCGTTTTTAATTTGTAGCGGAGACACAACTAGACTGTATTCAAGTTCGCCCTGTGCGTTTAGCTTGCCACTTTGACCTGGGACCATATTCAAAACATCTTGAAGATGATGAAAGTTAATCTCTTGGCCTGGTGCTAACTCAGGATGCTCATTTGCCACATAGGTTTGCCATAACTCCTTCGGTAAAGTTCGAGTCACGCTGATAGGGTAACTAAAGCGTTTTTGCAGAGGCTCAGGTAGTGAGTGATAAAAAGAGACACCATCGCAAAGGGTGGTTTGTGATCCTGTTAAGGCACTTTTTTGACTATAAAAGGCAACAATATGGGGCGGAAATGGTGTATTACCGTTTTCTGTATGAAGCCCTATTGCCAAGGTTCCAGCATCGACTTTTTGGCTCATATTACTGCTGAATTTTCTGGCAGGGTCAAACGTCAGCTTATGACAAAAGTTTGAAACCACCTGGTTGAAAATGTCTAGATTATGTTCAAAACCACGAAAAAGTGCCCAGCCTTGTTCCTCTAAACCAAGTTGGGCTTGAGCCATGTGATGTGCTTCTATGGTCCGATTTTGTTCAGTAGACAATAGAAAATAGGGGTTGTCAGAGGTAAGGGTTTTAGTGTTATTTTGCATTTGAAAAAGGCTATCTGCTTGCATTGTGAATCCTTTATATTGTTTGTGTATGGGATGTCAGCAAGTATGAAGACGTTAACTTAAGCAAAGCTTAAATTTGTGAATGAAACTGTTAGCGTGCGCTAAAATTCCTTCCTTTAAGTTGAGGGCCTTATCAATAACATCTCGATTGATAAAGCCCTTGCCATAAATCTAGGCACTGCTATCCACCGCTTAGGCGCTTAGGTTCAGTCGTCTGCTCACGAGTATTCGCTTGATGTTATTGCGCTTTTTAGTCCTAGTTTGAAAGGGGTAGGGTATTAGGTGATCACTTATGAAGAATATAAGTTAGCAAGTTGCTCTTTATATTGATTAAAAATAAAGTCTCTGCGTACTCTTCCATTGTCTGTTAATAATTGATTTTTAGTAGAAAAGGCTTCATTAGAGCTTACCCAGGCTTTGATTTGCGCATAGTCAGGCAGGCTTGCATTAATTTGGTCTAGTCTAGATTGCACTGCTAACGCATTCGTATTTAACGCGGGAGTAATCACAGCAGAAAGGAATGGCTTTGCATCGCCAAAGACCGCAACCTGAGTAATTTCATTTGAGTGCACCAACTCTGATTCAATCCACTCTGGCGCTATATTACGGCCAAAGCTACTCACTAAAAGATTTTTTCGGCGGCCAGAAATATATAAGTAACCTTCCTCATCTATATAGCCTAAGTCGCCTGTATAAATGTCATTATTTTGCTGACCTTGGCTTAAATCTTTTTGGTGTAAATAACCTAACATGGCTTGGCCTGAGACGATGATCTCACCTGTATTATCAATACGTATTTGGGTATGAGATAGCACTTTACCAACACTACCTAGCTTATTGTATTTTGGGGTATTGAGGCTGACACATGAGGCACATTCTGATAAGCCATAGCCTTCATAAACAGGCAGTCCTAAAGAGTGAGCTTGCTCTAAAGCAGATTGAGCACTTTTCCCCCCACCTACAGCCACGTATTTAAGGCTATTAAAGCAATCAGGATTGGATTTTTTCAATTGAATTAGGCTCTTAAGTAACTGAGGCAGAAGGATTAAACTGTCAGATTGTGTGCGTTCAATACAGGCTGCGAATTGTTCTGAGTTGAACTGAGAGCTTTGTTTAAAGCCTAATTCTGATAAGGGCTCAACTTGTATACTATTACCCATAAATAGGGGTAAATAGACCCCTGTAATGTTTTCTAATAATGTAGCTAGAGGCATCACACAAAGGTGATGCTTGATACCCAAATTTGACAATGTATCAGCTAATGCGAGGCATATGTTTTCAATATTTTGAGAGGATAAGCAAACCCCTTTAGGTTGTCCTGTTGAACCTGATGTATAGGTGATCTTGGCAACATGTTTGAGTTGCTTATGATCTGGTTTATTTGGATTGTTTAAAAAAGAGAGTGAGATGCCTTTAAACTCAAGTGTGTTTTTTATATCAAATGCATGAGGCTGGCTCGTCTGAGATAATACTGCTTCAATACCTGCATCTTGAACTAAATGCTGTATCTGTCCTTGGCTAAAAAATAAAGGGATAGGAATAAGCGTAATGCCTAATTTCATCGCGGCAAGATCTGCGATTATCCAATTAATTGAGTTATCCATATAAAGCGCAATGCATTTAAAGTGAAAAGTTTTTAACGCCTGTGAAAGGTTATCAACTGCTTCTAAAAGTTGTTGATTTGATACTGTCTCAGAGCCAGAAATTAGGGCCGTTTCAGTAGGGTTTGAGCGCGCAGCTTGTTGTAATTTCTCAAATAAAAAATTCATATGATTACCTTAAAATTGATAGATTAATGTGGATAGTCAGCATGGTTTTTGCTGTTTAAAGCTTGAAAGCATTGTTTGGCTTGCTCGATATTAATCAGAGTGATTTTGGGTTGGTTTTCATAGTAGCTTCCCCAACTATGCTGATCTTTACCTAAACGTGTTTTATCGACATCATGGATAACGTGAGCTTTGATGCCTAAGCGTCGATATAAAACCCGAACGACCTTGGTACTGGATGAAACAAGCCATTCAAGGTTTTGTTGGTGAAGGTGTTCTGTGACTTCAGCAAAGAGGGCTTTGCAACTAGAGGCATCGGTTGAGGCGAGATTACCTGTTTCAGCGATGGCATTACGCGAGACGCTCTGGCCAAGATAATGAGAAACAAGGGATTCAATATTTTGCTCTAGGTACGTTTCTATAAAAAGGGGCGAATCACCTGCTAGTCGGTAGCCAAGTGCTGCATCTATCTCATTTTCTTGATTGAAATTTGCTAACAAAAAAGGCGCGAAGGTTTTTAGTTCAGCCCCATGATGTTTTTTGAAATTGCATCTAATAAAATCTTCAACTTGGGAGCGGTGTTTATCATTAGGTAAAACCACTAGGCTTCTATTAGGTTGAGTATCGTTATTTATCCTGCCTAGCTTATTGATAAGTTTTGGCGCTCTGTTTGTCATCGCTAATGACATAGTCCATTGATCAGTATTAGCTTGGCTATTTTGGTTCAATATGGTGTGCTTGCTCATGGCTTATAATCCCTTACAGGTTAACTTGCTGAGCAGAATAGAGATCGAACCTTATATGAAGCTTAAATTGTGTATAGCTAGGAAAATTAGGATTAAATTTATCGTCTTGAAGGAGCTGGAGAATGAGAGTAGGTGGTTAAAGCCCAGCTTTATTTAGTTAGGAAATGGTTTTGATAGGGATTTAGTTAGAGTGCTTTAGTTAGAGAACTTAAGTTAGAGTGCTTTAGCTGAGATGGAGCTTGAAATACCTAAGGTATTATAAGCTTTCTAAAAAAGCTTTTAAGTCAGACTTCTCTTTTGATGAAAGCTTTAACGGCTTAACTATCGCCACACCATCAGAATGCAATCTTTCTTCATCTAGTTCTGAATAATGTTCTATTACTTGAGCTAAATTGCGCAAGCTGCCTTGATGCATGTAAGGAGCTGTCGCTTTTATGTTTCTAAGGGATGGCACCATGAACTCTCCAAAATTTCTATGTTTAAGTACCAAATGTTGAGCCAATACCTTACTTTCACCTGTGTTGTCATCGTTGTAGCGGCCTAGGCTAGAGAAGGGTGATGATTTAATGTTTTTAATGCCTGCATATCTGCCTTTGTCTATTTTTCCTTGATGATCAAAGTAGGGCATACCAATATCTCCGAATTCACCATTACTAAAGTTTGGCCCCATATGACAAAAGTGGCAGTTTCCTTTCCCAATAAATAGCTTTAATCCACGCCTTTCTGCTTGGCCATACTTCGCCATTTGTGTGGTGTTTTTATTAAGTAGGGCTTGTCTAAATTGATCGAATGCACTGGGAGGGGAAATAAGCTGTTCTTGATAAGCGGCTAGCATTTTGCCCACTAAAACCAATTTTCCTTGTTCAGACGAGGTGTTTTTCCAATCTGCTAACTCAGTGAGTGATTGATAAGAAGGGGATTTTTCTAGGTAAGTGACCAGATCTTTGGTGTTAGCCCCCATCTCTTTTGGATTAATAATCGCTCTAATGCTTGCCCCCCAAAGGGTGTCGATATCGCCTCCCCAGCCATACCAATGTTTGAATCTGACATTTAATAAACTAGGTGTATTACGCGAACCTAACTTGAGACCTATTGCTACTGGGATTTGATCTGTAAAAGCATGATTAGGCTGGTGGCAGCTTGCACAAGACACCCCTTTTTTGGCAGAAAGGTTTGAATCAAAAAACAAAGTCTTACCAAGGGTTTGAGCTAAAGCATTTTCAGAATATTTGTTGGTTTTATCTTTGTCAGAGGTAAGGGGCCAAGGGCCAAAGCGACTAATGGTATTTATTTCACTATGACTTAAGTGAGTACTTTCATTACTAACGGCATTGCTTGGGTAAATTAGCACTAATAAGGTCAAGAAAAGTAAGGTTTGGATAAGAGGCCGTTCCTCACTGAAACCGTGATGTTTAAGGTAGGGCATAATGATAAAAAATAGGTTGTTTAAGAGAATCTAAAGTAAAGCTAAAACGCCATAAACCTGGCATATGCAATAGACTGCCTTGTATTAAGTATTGGCCATTGTTTTGGTTGGTAATGCTCGCTTGATAGTTCATGCCGTGCTTATGCATTGGCATTTGGGCATCAAATTTTAGACTACCAATATAGGCTTGTTTGTTATGACAAATATTGACGATTAGATCAAAGGGCTTACTGGTATTGATCTCTTTAGGCTGACTTCTAGCGCTTAACTCAAAGGAGCCAGATGTCAGTAATATCCACGCATTATCAATGGGCTCACAAGTCTCTGCTGCAACAACGCAATGGGAGCTTATCAAGCTAATACTGAATAATAAAAAGCGAAAATGCATCTGAGTCTCACACTGCTTGTTTTGCTAATAGTCTTTATTTTTTAGAGCCCAGCTAGCTAAAGCATGAGCATTTTTATAGGCAATATTCGTTCTCAGTGTCTCTGGGAGTGAATTTAGCCAATCTCTAGACCAATCAGCATGATCGATCACATAATACCAACGTTCAGGTGCATAGGTATCTGTGCCTATCATAAAGCGTAGTGGATATTTATTAAATAAGTTCAACCAGTCTTGTTCAACCGTCCCGTTAGAGGCGTGTTCATATCGAAAGGCTAAGTCAGTTGATAGATTGGGATATGAGGCAAGCATTTCATCAATAACCTCAGGTCTTTCAAAGCCAGAATGGGCCCATAAAATCCGAGCATTAGGGTCTTGGGCGAATAAATTTCTTACCGCTTCAGCATCAGAATGAGCATGTAGAAATATTTTATATTGGGCAGCGAGTCGTACTAGTGCTCGCATGACAGGTAAGTTCGCATCATCACCAAAGATATGAAATTCACCAATCCCAGCATAGGTATTTTGAGCCAATTTTTGTTCTAGCAAATCAATTACCGTTTCATCTTTAAACCAGGTACTGAGTTCTCCTCGTTTTCGATAAGGCCTTAAGACTGGCACAATTAAATCAGGCGCTGCTTGATAGAGTAATTGAGTTCCTTTATCGCTCGAACTAGAGACAAAGGCTTTTTTTAAGCCTGCATCTTTTAGTACTTGTACTGCTTTTTCTGGCGGTAGCATATCCCAAGTATCGTGGCTGTAATGTATATGGGTATCTATTATGGGCAAGCTTTCAGCAATTAATGACTGTGTTTGCATTAATAGAAAAAAGCTTAATAAAGGGGTTGAAAGCCTGCTTAAGGTTAAAGGTTTCATAAAACGGCCCATGTGGTTGAATAAGAATTATTAATACTAAACAAAGCCAAGATAAAATCAATAATCAAATATATTTCAATGAAATATCGATATTTATATGTGTTTTTTGCGTTGCTAAGCCCGATTCAGGCTTAATGAATCGTTATCTTTCAGACTCAAGGCTATGCTATTTTAATGTTTATTTGAATCGCTTGAGGTAGAAGCTTTTATGGGCCATCAGTCTGGGCAAGATGTCGATAACTTTGATCGTCATATTTTAGACATTATGCAGCAGTCTAACCGCACCACATCAGATCATATTGCAGAGCAAGTTGGGCTTTCGCCAGCAGCGGTTCAGCGTCGGATTAAAAGAATGCGTGAGCAGGGTATCATTCGTGCAGATGTTTCAATTGTTGATCCAAAAGCCGTTGGTAAACAGATTAGTTTAATTGTACAGGTGAGTTTAGAGCGTGAACGCATGGATCTGTTAGATAGCTTTAAAAAGAGCATGGCAGATCATCCTTCGGTACAGCAATGTTATTATGTGACGGGTAGCGCAGATTTCATTTTATTAGTGTGTGCTGCGGATATGGAAGAGTATGAAGAATTTACACGACAAGCATTTTTCAGTAATGACAATGTACGTGGTTTTGAAACCAATGTGGTGATGGATTCGGTGAAGTCTGGTTTGTCCGTACCTGTTATCAACAAAGAGAATAAAGTGATTCGATAGCTTTATTCTCTTTGCAAATATCTTAGATTAACCTTGAACGAGTTGCTGATAGAGTTCTGGGTCAGTTGCCCCCTCTGTTCCTATGACCAACACTTGGCTATCTTTATTAAGTCCTAGGGACAATGCTAGAGAGGTATCTTGGTTTGCTAGTATGGCTGCGGCTAATCCTGGTACCGCAGATTCACCGGCTTCAATGGGGGCTAAATCAGCACTGCCCTTTGCTAAGAACTGCATCATTGGCGCGATGGTATTTTCGCTTAAGGTTAAAAAGTCATCGGCACCATTATTGAGAATTTCCCAGGCGAGAGCGGATACCTCTCCACAAGCCAGACCCGCCATCAAGGTTTCCAAGTCCCCATCGACTACAATCGGTTTGCCAGCCTTTGCGCTAAGTTGTAAGCAGTTAGCTTGTTCTGGTTCGACGATAATAATGCGAGGACGCTTGCTTCCCCATAAATCCCAGAAATAACCGGTTACGGCAGAAGCGAGGCCACCCACACCACCTTGAATGAAAATATGGCTCGGAATGGCATTGTCTAGTTGTTCGACAATTTCTGACAGCATGACGGTATAGCCCAAAGCGACATCTTTAGGGATTTCCATATAACCTTCATAACTTGTGTCTGAAACGATAATACGACCTTGTGCCTTGGCTTCACTGTCGGCTAAACGAACCGACTCATCATAGTTACCTGAGATTCGTACTACTTCTGCTCCAAAGGCCTGCATCGCCTGCTTTCGGCCTTCTGAAACATCTTTATGAATATAAATGACGCAGCCACAACCAAACATTTGTGCTCCCCAAGCAACAGAGCGGCCATGGTTTCCGTCGGTCGCACAACTAATGGTAATCGTCGCTAGTTCTTCTTTTAAACTGCCGTTTAATAAGGCGTCTATGCTCGGTTCCGTACCGAGTTTTGTCGCCATTGTTTGTTGAAGTTGACGAGCAACAGCATAAGCCCCCCCCAACGCTTTAAAGCTTTTTAGGCCAAATCGTTGAGATTCATCCTTATAAAAAATGGACTTAAGTCCCTGAGCTTGAGCTAGCTCATCAAGAGAAAGAAGCGGTGTCTCATTATAAGCGGGCCAAGTTTTAATATCGGCTATGGCTGATACAGAGTTAGCCACACTTAAGATGCTTTTTTGTGCTGCACTATAGCGATTATCTTTATGGGCCAATGGATTGGCAAAATGTGTAAGCGTACCCTGTAGTTTTATCATAAGACTAAATACCTAAACCGTAATTGATAGGGTAAATATTACGGCACATGAGTGAGGTTAAACGTTAAACATAAGTCGGGATTTAAGGATATTCTTTAAAATTTGATGAGATTTCTCATTTTGTCGGCATTCACCTAAAACTTAGGCTGAATCGACCGACTAGGGTTTTAGATTTAAATAAAATCTGTGCTGGGCTCGCTAAACTGGTGTCTTTTTTTTATCATGGCCTACAAATTCAAATATCTGCTTTACCATGGCGATCTGCCATCTAGATTAGAAGGACAAACAAATGCTTTTTCATAAAGCGGGATTCTTGCTGACAAGCGCTTTTCTGCTCGCTGGTTGCAGTGGGACTTTTTATATTGATGTAAAAAATATGACAAATGAGCCTGTCTCTTACCTAGATGCAAAAGGAGAGAGCTCAAAAATAGAGCCAGATGCATCAAGTAAGGAAATCTACAGCTTCAATTGTATTCGCTTTGAGCGTGGTGGGCAGATGTACGAGTTTAATTCAGATGTTGCCTTCCCACTTAGGTACGATGATGTCGATTTAATTGCCGATACTTTTCATGCCGCGATAGTCGAAAGCGAGGCAAGCGCCAGTAAAGGAGATAAAAAACCATTACGTTTTTTAATGGATGACGGCCTTGGCGGTACGATCGAATTAGAAGCTGGTTGTAAAAAGAGCATTCGAAAATCTGTGTTTAGTGGTGATTTAGCGAACTTTTAAATAGGCTAAGCTTATCGGTGAACTAAAGAGCGTGCTCTTGCTTGCTTTAATGATATTACGCAGGCTCTTTTGTTTTCCTAAGTTAGCTCAAACGTTATAATGCTAATAACTAAGCATGAGGTGCAGCAATGAGTGAAACAGAACAGTCTATCGGTTTTAAGCGTCTTAAATGGCATTGTCGTCGTGGCATGTTAGAGCTAGATGTCTTGCTTGAACCTTTTTTAGAAGAAGAGTTTGAAAAACTTGATGAAGAAGATAAGCGTCGCTTTTATAAGCTGATTCAAGTCGAAGATCAGGAAATGTTTGTTTGGTTTATGCAAAGAGAAGTACCAAGTGACCCTGATTTAGCCCGCATTGTTAAGATCATTCTTGACCGTGTACAGCCTGAAAACTACAAGGCTTAGCACCTCTCTTTATGACTCAGTACCTTGGCTCTGCTTTTGTTGGGGTTTGGTACTGACAGCTCATATCAAACTTGTGCCTGAACTTTATAACGAATTAAGTTTAGCCCTCGCTATTTTAGCCAGTCTTTTTACCTTGTTTAGGCGATATTATGCTTCTGAAAAAGGTCGGATAAGCATAGTCAATAATCAAGCTCGTTTTGAAACCGCAAACGCTTGCTATCAGGTAGAGTTTGAAGGTTTTAATGGTTGGCGCTTATTAGCAAGAGTTTCATTAGATGCAGATACCGGTATGGCAGCATCTAGTTGGCGTACTGTTACTCTGCATTCTGTTCTAAAGAAGGTAAAGCAGGTTTTTACCTCACCTTCCTTCCTCAGTATCTACCACACGAGTTTAGCATCAGAAGACTATGCATATTTACGCTCTTTTGCCGCTTACCAATGTCAAATGAGTAAGCTTAAGCAAAAGTACGAGGGGCCCAAGGCTAAAAAGAAGTAATGGTTTTCTACTCTTTTTATTAGAAGGCTCTAGCGATTGTAAGTGTTCACTTACTGTGTTGTTTAGTCATGGGGAGAAAGAATCGTAGGACTTGACTCTTGTGCTAAGTCTGGGTGATCCAAAGTGTAATGCAAGCCACGACTCTCTTTACGTGTCATCGCTGATTTAATGATAAGTTGCGCAACCACAGCAAGATTTCGAAGTTCTAATAAATCGTTACTGACTCTGTAATTACTGTAAAACTCATCAATTTCAGACAGCAGCAGGTCAACCCTGTGTTTTGCTCGTAATAAACGTTTATCCGTTCTTACAATACCCACATAGTCCCACATGAAACGGCGTAGTTCGTGCCAGTTGTGGGCAATCACCACATCTTCATCAGAATTAGTGACTTGAGTTTCATCCCAAGCTGGAATCTTATCTTGGCAGGAAGTCAGCTCGCCTTGAGCTAGAATATCTTTTGCTGCTGACCTTGCATACACAATACATTCTAATAATGAGTTACTGGCTAATCGGTTGGCTCCATGTAGGCCTGTATACGAGGTTTCTCCAACTGCATAAAGGTTACGTAAATCGGTTTTTCCTGACTGATTAACTAACACACCACCACAGGTATAGTGAGCGGCCGGAACCACAGGGATCGGCTCTTTAGTCATATCATAGCCATAGCTTAGGCAACGCTCATAAATAGTAGGGAAGTGGGATTTAACAAACTCTGGCCCCTTGTGAGATATATCAAGTAAGACATGATTTACCCCCAAACGTTTGATTTCGTGATCTATTGCTCTGGCGACCACATCCCTGGGTGCTAGTTCTTTTCGATCATCAAAACGAGACATAAAAGGCTCGCCATCAGGTAGCAATAGTCGACCACCTTCTCCACGAACGGCTTCGGAGATTAAAAAGGTTTTGGCTTTTGAATCATATAAGCAAGTTGGATGGAATTGATTGAACTCCATATTTGCAACACGACAGCCCGCTCGCCATGCCATCGCAATACCATCACCCGATGCTGTGTCTGGGTTACTTGTGTAGAGGTAAACTTTACTAGCGCCGCCTGTTGCTAGTGCGACTTTTGCGGCCTTAAATACATCGACTTCACCGGTTTTATGGTTCAGGCTATAAAGACCTATACATTCATTTTTTGTTTGGTTATTGCTATTTACTTTTTCTTTAGTAATAAGGTCAATGGCGACTCGGTCAGGGTAAAAACGAATATTCGGATGCTGACAGGCATTTTTAATCAGGGTGTTCGAAATCGCTTGGCCTGTGGCATCTGCACTGTGAATGATACGCCTATGACTATGGCCCCCTTCTTTTGTCAGGTGATAATTTTCTGTGTCCTCAAAGCGGGTAAAGGGAACCCCTTGCTCTATCAGCCAGTCAATACTTTGTTTTGAATGCTCAACGGTAAAACGTATCGCATCTGAGTCGCCAAGATCGGCACCGGCTATCATGGTATCTTTAATATGAGAATCAACCGTATCCTTATCGGATAAAACAGCCGCGACGCCACCTTGAGCATAAAGGGTTGCGCCTTCATGAATATCGCCTTTGGTTAAAATGGCAACTTGATGATGATCGGCAAGCTCTAATGCTAGGGTGAGTCCAGCTGCGCCAGCACCTACGATTAAAATGTCAGTTTGATATTCACGACTCATTATTTGTTCTAATTCAACAGTAAAAGATTAATGGTACTATTGTTAACCTCGCTATGGGAATACTTGTGTGTTTTGAAAACGACTAGTTCGCTTTTTTTTGCGTAACTTGGGAGTCAATAGGGTTAAAAATGACTGCCTTAGATTGATAATTGGACGTACGCCCTTATCTCTAAGGATTACTTTATCTGCAATTTTCTTTAAAGTGACTGGCTAGACAGTTTAAGTCAAAATTTATATGAACTAGTTATGATTCCAGTGGTCAACCTATAACAATGAGGTTGTTAAGGGCGCTGGAAAATAATGGTTTTGAATGAGGTGCCTATGCAGCACAGTTCATCTTCCGACCAAGAGTTGGTTGAAAGAGTTCAAAATGGTGATAAAAGAGCCTTTGATTTATTGGTTTTAAAGTATCAATACAAGGTGATGGGCCTTATTGGACGATATGTTTCTGATAAACACGAAGTGATGGATGTGGCCCAAGAAAGCTTTATTAAAGCTTATCGTGCCATAGGTAACTTTCGTGGAGACAGTGCTTTTTATACCTGGTTGTATCGTATTGCTGTTAATACAGCGAAGAATTATTTGGTTGGGCGCAATCGTCGTCCCCCCAGTTCTGATGTGGCCTTAGATGACGAAGAGGAATATACCGCTTTCGATGCCTTGGCTGATGTTGATACGCCGGATGCGACCCTGAACAAGGATCGTCTTGAAGCAGCCATTTATGAAACCATTGAACAATTGCCTGAAGAGCTAAAAACAGCGATTCGATTAAGAGAGTTTGATGGTTTGAGTTATGAGGACATTGCCCAAATTATGGAATGTCCAGTTGGAACAGTACGGTCACGTATATTTAGAGCACGTGATGCGATAGAAAAACGCATTCGTCCTTTTATGGGCGGGGGAGATTAAAATGGTGAGCAAGCAAGAGCAGAATGATCGTTTAGCTGAAAGCTTATCAAGCTTATTTGATGATCACTGTGATGCGTCTGAGATCGATGAGATCCTAGAACAAGACGCAAAAGAGTGGCAAATGAAAATGCAATCCTATGCATTAACTAGCTCGGTTTTACACTCAGATAATCATCAAGATTTTGCCGAAATGGATTTGGTGTCTAGAGTAAGAGACGGCATAAATAAACTAGACAATGACGACGCAAGTCTGGGTGAGAATGTTGTTGCTTTAGATAAGTTTCAGGTACCTGAGCAGCCACAAATAGCAACACAAAATAATGCTGCCAATGAACCTAAGGTACATTTTCTTAAGCAAGCGGTTACTGGCCTGGCAATGGCTGCTAGTGTGGCCTTTGTTGTGATAGGTGGCGGCTCTTATTTACTTGAGGGTGAGCCTCAAGAAGCGGCGCCGGCATTTGCACAAGCTCCTAATCTGGCCTTACCTATTGATGTTAAACCTTTGCAACAAGTTAATGTGGAATTGAATTCTGACAATAAACGCTTGCAAAGTTATTTACGCCAACATGCAGAGCAATCAACCATGGCAGCGGGCCAAGGTATGTTGCCTATGGCACGTGTTGTTAGTTATCCGGTAGAGCAGAAGTAAGGTGCGTTTTATATGCTTTTAAGACGCATTAGTTTAGTAACAATCACCCTTGTTAGCTTATTGGTAACCAGTGTTAAGGCCCAAGAAAATCCAGGCTTAGTGCTAATGAACCGTATGGTTGAGGCGTTTTCAACACTAAGCTATGAAGGGGTGTTTGTGCGCTCCCATGACTCTCATATGAATAGTATGCAAGTACGTCATAGTGTGATTGATGGGGTTGAATACGAAAGCCTGTTAGATCTTGATGGTGAAAAGATTGAAGTGATACGCATAGATGACAGCGTGATTTGTGTTTATCCCAATATGTCATTTGCCAATAATGCTGATCCTATTACGACCCCATTTAAACGATTTGAAGAGTTTAATGGTGAAAGGCTGCTCAAGGGTTATAACTTTGTGGTGACAAAGCAAGGCTTAGTGGCAGGTCGTCGTGCTCAAAAGTTAGAGTTAAGACCAAGAGATCAATACCGTTATGGGCATGAGTTCTGGTTAGATATCGAAACGGGCTTTTTGTTAAAACATGACACTTTAAAAAGCAGCGGTAAGATACTTGATCGAGTGCAATTTACCTCTTTAAATGTATCGCCAAATTTAAGTAAAAATGACTTTGTGCCACGCATGGGAACCTATGCAGAGCATGTGATTGAAGTCACCCCTAAGTCAATTCCAAGTCACTGGGTTTTTGATTGGTTACCTGCAGGCTTTGCACCTGTTTGGCGTGGCGCTAGGCAAATCAATGATAATGCTTCTATGATGCTTTTATCTGATGGTATGACTTCCGTTTCTATTTTTATTGAGTCAACAAAGGAAAGTAAACCATTAACGGTAATGAGCATGGGCTCTACCATTGCGGGTGAAAAAACCAGCATGATGAACGGCAAGCCATTTTTGTTAACCGCTGTGGGTGAAGTGCCGGACGCTACTATTCGTAAATTGCTGAGTGTGATTATGCCGAGGCAGAAATAATGGTTGAAGAAAGTGGCATAGTGCTTTCTGTGAGCGAGGGTTTTGCTGAAGTAGAAACAGTTCGTACGAGTAGTTGTACTGCTTGCCAAGCAAAATCAGCCTGCGGACATCATGCGATAGCTAAGGTTTCGTCCTCAAACCGGATGCGTATGATGGTGCAGGACTCTTTTGCCAGTGAAGTCGGCCAGGAAGTCGTTGTAGGAATACCCGAAGATACTTTGTTAAAAGCCTCTATTTGGATGTACTTTGTGCCACTCGTTGGCTTGATTCTAGGTGCCGTTATCCCCAGTGTATTTGACGCCCATTCTAGCGTGTCAGCAGTGGGGTCGATATTAGGGTTAGGAGCGGGTTTGTATTTTGCGAGACAAGCTTCTCTTAAACACGTTAATGATCCAGATTTTCAACCTAAAATTTTGTCCTTAAAAGCTAAACCATTTCAAAATATTGATGTCGTACAACTATAAGCAATTGTTTTTATGGTTGAAACTTGCCATCCATTGATAATTGCTATTCTTAAAAATTTAATTTTCACTTAATAAAAAAGTGCTTTACTCTTTTTTAATATTTAATAAATAGTTGAACTGCTTTGAGGTTATAAAGGAGACTAGCTAATGATAAAACGTTTACACCCTTTTTCTATTGGATTGCTGGGGTTACTTGCTTTAATAAGTATGGGAGCCAAAGCAGTACAGTTACCAGATTTTACTGAGCTGGTGGAAGATTCATCCCCTGCCGTTGTTAATATTAGTACCGAACAGCTTCCTGCAACAGGGCAGGGCCAGGGGCAGTTAAACCCAAATGCAAAAGAATTAAATGAATTCTTTCGTCACTTTTTTGGTCAACAGCCATTAGATAAGCAACCTCAGCGAAAACAACGTAATTCGCTCGGATCAGGTTTTATTATTTCTCAAGATGGTTATGTATTAACGAATAATCATGTCATTGATGGGGCCGATATTATTCATGTTCGTTTAAATGACAGACGTGAATATCAAGCTGAGTTAGTAGGGACTGATAAAAGAACTGACTTAGCCTTATTAAAAATTGAAGCGGATGACCTTCCTACTGTCAAAATTGGTGACTCAGATGATATGAAGCCGGGTCAATGGGTATTGGCAATTGGCTCTCCTTTCGGTTTTGATTACACAGTAACGGCTGGCATCGTCAGTGCATTAGGCCGCAATCTGCCTTCTGATAATTATGTCCCTTTTATTCAAACTGATGTGGCGATTAATCCAGGAAACTCGGGTGGCCCCTTGTTTAACTTAGACGGTGAAGTGATTGGAATTAACTCTCAAATCTACACTCGTTCAGGTGGTTTTATGGGGGTGTCATTTGCGATTCCGTCTAACTTGGTGATGTCAGTGGTAGACCAACTTAAGAGTGAAGGGCGTGTTACCCGTGCTTGGTTAGGTGTGATTATTCAGGATGTGAGCAATGATTTAGCGGAATCTTTCGGGTTAGATCGTCCAAGTGGCGCTCTTGTTAGTCGTGTTATTCCTGACTCTCCCGCCCAAGCTGCAGGCTTAATGGATGGTGATATTATCCTTGAGTTTAATGGTGAATTGATCGAACAATCTTCTGAATTACCTTATCGTGTAGGTGCCCTTAAAGCAGGTGATCTTGCGGAATCTGTGATTTATCGAAATGGTAAAAAAATGGATTTAAGTTTTACCTTGGAAAATTACCCAAGTGATCCCGATCAATTGACACAAACTCAGCAACAAGAAAATCGTTTAGGTATGGTTGTTGGTGAGATTCCAGAGGACATGTTACGTCGATTTAAAATTAAGAATGGTGTTGTTGTTGAACAAGTTCTTGGTGGTTCCGCTGCCCGTAACGGCCTGCAACAAGGGGATGTGATTACTATGCTTAATGGCACTAGCATTGACTCTGTGGAGACATTTATGAGCAGTGTGAGCGATATTCAAGCTAATCACTCTGTGCCAATGCGTGTTATTCGTGATGGTTTCCCTATGTTTATTCCCTTTAAAATTGTGGAATAAAATACAGAGCGATTAAATAGATCTAAAAAAAACCTAAGCAGAGTAGTCTGCTTAGGTTTTTTAATGTCTTTTTTAGTTGCTAGCTACTATCTAATACTCGCTCGCTAAAGTTTTTTGATAAAAATCTTAGAGTTTCTTTGATAGTTATAAAGGCTCTGCTTGGCATTGGGGATAGCCGTTAAACTGTCCGCTTTAAAGCCTCGCTCAATAAACCAATGGGCAGTACGAGTGGTTAGCAAGAAGAGCTTAGTTAAGCCTTGTTTTCGCGCCGTTCTCTCTATGCCTTTTAACAGGCGATCTCCGCGACGACCACCACGATAGCTAGGGTCAACTGCCACACAAGCAAGCTCTCCTAAACTTTCATCTTCAAAGGCATATAAAGCGGCACAGGCGACAATCGCATTGTCTCTTTCAATCAAGATAAAGCGGTCAATTTCGTTCTCAAGTAATTCTCTAGAACGTCTGACTAAGGTGCCATTGTCTTCAAGTGGTGCCAGCAGTGCCATCATGCCACCCACATCGTCTATGGTGGCTTGTCTTAATTGCTCATAGCTGTCTTCGTCTATCATGGTGCCAGCCCCTTCTCGGGTAAACAACTCCCGAATGAGGCCGCCATTTTCATTAAATGAGATAAGGTGTGCTCTAGGCACTGAGTTGCGAACCGCTTGAATGCAGGCTTGAAGCGCTAACTTACTGCCATTATTAGAGGCTAACTTATCAATTAACCTTTCTGCATCTTTGGCTAAAAGTTCAGAAACTAATTCCCCTTTATCAGAGAAAATACCTTCTTCACCATTTAGCATGATGAGCTTGTCAGCCTTTAGTTGGATTGCAGCCTGAGTGGCAACGTCTTCACCTTTAAGGTTGAACACTTCACCTGTTGGTGAATAACCTAGATGGGAAAGGAGCACCATATTATCATCATTGAGAAGACGGTTAATGGCATCCACATCAATTCGTCTCACCTCACCTGAATGGCCATAATCTATGCCATCAACCACGCCAAGAGGTCTGGCGATCACATGATTGCCACTGCATATTTTTAAACGGGCGCCGGCCATGGGCGTGTTTGCAAGTGCCATGGATAGCTGGGCTTCAATTTGAACCCTTACCCCAGCAGATGCTTGAATAATCGGCAATAGTTGCTCTTGAGGCGTAATGCGACAAGCATTATGTAGCTTGCTTTCAAGTTGTTCTCTTTCAAATATTCGGTTTATCTGTGATCGGGCACCGTGAACTATGACGAGGCGAATGCCAAGTGAATCCATTAGTGCAAGGTCACTAATGATATTGGAAAATTGGGCTGATTCAGCCGCTTCACCGGGAATAAAAATAACGAAAGTTTTATCCCTGTGAGCATTTATATAAGGCGATGAATGGCGAAACCAATCAACGTAACTCAAGTCAAAGTTCAGATCGTCAGACACGTTAAACCTCTAGGTCTGGAAGTATTAAATAAAGCGGTGCTAAGTGTAACTCTTTTGATTCATAAATTATGCCTCTAGACAGTATCGTCGGACTAAGGATCGAATTAAATCCTGCATAGGATTAATTTGATCTAAGGCTAAAAACTCATTGGGTTGATGGGCCTGATCAATAGAGCCCGGCCCTAATACCAAGGTTTCCATTCCCATTTGGTTTAAAAAAGGTCCTTCAGTCGCAAAGGCAACGGTATCGGCTTTTTTATTAGTCAGCTTTTCACAGGCTTTGACTATGTCTGACTCTAAGCTAGTGGCAAATGAAGGCACATCTGGAAATAAATGCTCCAATTGTATTTTGGTTCCGGTTTTCTCTGCAATAGCGGGTAGCCTTTGTTGGATCTCTGCCACTAGGGCTTGATTACTCATGCCGGGTAAAGCACGTAGGTCAAAATCGATATCACAACCGGCACAAATGCGGTTTGGGCTATCGCCCCCATGAATACAGCCCAAATTGAGAGTGGGGTAATCTATGGCAAAGTCCCCATTGCTATATTTTTGTTTTAACTCTTGGCGAAAAGCCATCAACTCTGACATAACCGCATGCATAGCATCCATCGCGTTTGTGCCTAAGTTGGGGTTAGATGAATGGCCGCTTTTACCCGTAACTCGGATGCGTTCCATCATAATTCCCTTGTGGGCATAAATAGGTGTGAGCGAGGTCGGCTCGCCAATTAAGGCATATTTAGCCTTTAATTTGTCGCTTTGAACTAGGGCGCGGGCGCCATTCATTGAGCTTTCTTCATCGGCGGTAGCGAGCACAATCAGCGGCTGCTTGATAGGGCTATCACACATGTCTTTGATGGCATCCAGCACAATGGCGAAAAATCCTTTCATATCACAGGTGCCAAGGCCAAAAAGCTTTTGTTCGCGCTCAGTTAAGGTGAAAGGGTCAGATTGCCAACGACCTTCATCATAGGGAACCGTATCTGTGTGACCAGAAAGTACGAGGCCACCTTCGCCTTCACCGAGTGTGGCGATCAGGTTGTATTTTTCCAAAGGGCCGGCGAGCTTGATCACCTCACATTTAAAACCTAAATGACTGAGCCAGCCTTCGAGTAATTCGATGACGGCTTTATTGGACATATCCCAATGGTTTTGACTACTGCTAATTGATGGTGCTTTGATTAGCTGGCCCATCATATCGATTAGTGTTGGCAATGACATAAGTTTCTCCTTGAAGATAATTATTTTGCCTGAACCAAGGGTGAAAGCTACTGATTCTGATAAACTGCCAAAACTTTTTTTATATTTCTTTCTTATTGGGCTCAAATCCGTCTGCTTCAATAAGAAAATTTGGCACTTAACGAGGCTTTACCGTGGCAACTGAACTTGAACTCAAATTGATGATTCAAAAAGAACACCTCAATTTAGCATACGAATTTTTAAATGCTGTGTGTGGCAACCAAGTAGATTGTAGTGCCGAGCCAAGTTTACAGCTGATGAATGGTTATTTTGATACGCAGGATAATATCTTGATGCAATCTGGCATTGCTTTACGTATCCGAGCCATTAATGAACGTTATATTCAAACCCTCAAAACACGCGGTTCTAATCGAATTGGTATGCATGCCCGTGGTGAGTGGGAATGGGATATTAAAGCAGATGTGCTTGAGCTTGAGCGACTTACGGATGAGATGCTGCCACAAAACTTACATGACAGGGCTTGGGTTAAGGGTCTTTTACAAGTTTTCCGAACGGATTTTGAACGTCAAATTTGGTTGATTAAAGAAGCGGATACCCTGATGGAAGTAGTATGTGATCAAGGGGAAGTGACGTCGCCTTATGGTAAGGATCAAATTAGCGAATTAGAACTTGAGTTAAAGCAGGGTGATGAAGTTACCCTGTATGATTTTGCAAGCCGTTTGGCCAAAAGTGTGCCGGTGCAAGTGAGCACAGTGAGTAAGGCCCAAAAGGGTGTGCGACTTAAAAATAAACAGATTGAGCTGCCAGACCCTCTTACTGATGGTGCCAACCTAGTAGATCAGGGCGCTTATTGGTATGAAACCTGGTTAGTTTATTGGGAAGCCATGTGCTTTTATGATGATCTTGCTTATCTTAAGCCAATATATGAAGCCATGGATAAACTAGAGGCCTTTATTAGCCCAGCCCTTGCACAAGAACTCAGTGACTTGGTTAATAAAATGAAAGCCATCAGTAATACAGAAGAGGTTGTGATTGCTAACCTAACGAGTATTTTAGAAACGGGGCAGATTATGCTCGCCATTGCTCGTTGGTTAAATCAGCAGAATAATCACTAGATATCCGTTGGATGGTTTAACTTGATTTTGCTTATTTATTTAAAAGCAGCCATCCATTAAAAATAGTAACGCCTGAAGTTGTTTTAGAGGTCGAGGTGAGAATGCCAAGTTTGTTGCCCCAGAATAATCCAAGTTTGAACTCGTTTTACCAGACATTAACATTGCCGAGTCAAGAATCACGTTTAGCTCAATTGATTGAGCTAAGACCTGAACTCTCTAGTTTCCCTCAAAAAGAGGCGCTAGAGGCTGTTTTAAGTTTAAGTGATTATGTTTTTCAGCAGGCTGGACGTTTTCCTGAGTGGGTTGATGGCTGGGCTAATTTGGATGCTGAGAGCCTGCTACAAGTATCACCTAAGCAAGAGCCCCCCATTCTAGATGACACCTTATATACCCTTGATGAGAAAAGCTTGATGTCTCAGTTACGCTTATTTCGCCATCAATGGATGTGCCGACTGATTTATCTAGATCTATTGCAGCAGATTGACTTAAAAGACCTCACTAAAATTTTAAGCGAGCTGGCTGATGTGTGTGTGCAAACCAGTCTGCGTTGGTTAAAGAATCACTATCAAAATCTTTATGGTGATGCCCTTGATAGTGAAGGTGAGCTGGTTTCCATGATAGTCATTGGTATGGGAAAGCTCGGGGGAGGTGAGCTAAACCTTTCTTCTGATATTGACCTGATCTTTGCTTTTCGTGAGCACGGGGAGACGCAAAATGGTAAAAAATCCATCTCTCACCAAGAGTATTTTACCAAAATAGGGCAAAAGCTGATTCAGCATTTAGACCAAATTACCTTAGATGGTTTTGTGTTTAGAGTGGATATGCGACTTCGTCCTTATGGGCAAAGTGGTGCCTTGGTGCTCAACTTAGATTCGTTGGAGAACTATTACCAAGACCAAGGGCGAGACTGGGAAAGGTATGCCATGATCAAATCTCGCGTGATGGCGGGTGATGAAGCAGATGCCCTTGCGTTTGAGCAGTTAAGGCGTCCTTTTGTTTATCGTAAATATTTAGATTTCTCTGCTATTACTGCCCTGCGTGATTTGAAAAAAATGATAGCTAAAGAAGTCCAGCGCAAAGGTATTGAGCACAATATTAAACTCGGCCAAGGTGGCATTCGTGAAATTGAGTTTATTGTTCAAGCGCTGCAAATACTGCATGGTGGTCGTGACACGGGGTTGCAAACGCAATCTCTTTATCAAGTCTTACCTTATTTAGCGAAACAAGGTTATTTAGAGTCTGAGCAGGTTGATGTTTTATGGTCAGCTTATCAGTTGTTACGCCGAACAGAGCATGCCCTGCAAGCGGTTAAAGATGAACAAACGCAATTGCTTCCTGAAGATGCTGAGCAAAGGTTACGTATTGCCATCATGCTGGGTTACACCGAATGGGCTGCTTTACATCAGGCATTAAGCCTGGCGAGAACTAAAGTGCATGAGGCTTTTGTTGATCTGATTGAAGACGATAACCAAGATGCGAGTGAGACCTCAGACCGAGATGCTTGGCGTTTATTATTTAGAAGTGGTCTGAGCCAAACCTTAGCTCCCCTTAAGAATACTGAGTTTAAAACGGATAAAACGAGCAGCAGTGCTGCTAGCCAGCCGCTTAATCAAGAACATGTTGTGGATCTTATTGCGGAGGTAGATTGGGATGATCAAACTAAGGTTGTTGCTCAGATAAGTCGCTTTTTAACCTCTAAAGCGGTGGCTTTCATGCAACCTATTGGCCAAGAAAGGTTGGCAACTTTTTTTGCGGATTTTACCTATGCATTAAAAGACGAAGCTCACCCTGATGTCATACTAGAGCGGGTTTTCCCTATTCTAGAAGCCATTCTAAGGCGGACCTCCTACCTCGTTTTGTTGATTGAAAACCCAACGGCCATTTCACATTTGATTCGATTAAGTAGAGACAGTGCTTGGTTTAGTGAGTCTATCTCTAACAGCCCTATGTTGTTAGATGAATTATTAGATGGCAACACTCTGTTTTCACCGCCAGATAAAGCCATGATGGAAGATGAGTTAAGGCAAATTCTATTGCGTTTGCCTGAGGATGATGAAGAAGCTCATATGGATGCTTTACGTCGTTTTCGCCGTTCTATCATCTTAAGAATTGCTGCTTGTGATATCACCGAGGTATTACCTTTGATGAAAGTCAGCGACCACCTGACTTGGTTAGCAGAGGTGATAGTCGAGCAAGTGTTACAAAAAGCTTGGTATTACCTTATCCATCGCCATGGTTATCCAACTTATAAAAATGACCAAGCAAAAGTCGAGGCTGTGTTAAGCCCTGAATTGGTTGTGGTTGGCTATGGAAAGTCTGGAGGGTTAGAGCTAGGTTATGACTCTGATCTTGATTTGGTGTTTATCCATAACAGTGATAGAAGCGCTTATACCAATGGTGATCGTAGTATTGATAACCTCACCTTTTACACCCGTTTAGGCCAACGTATTATTCATATGCTCACGAGCTTTACATCTTGTGGGCGCTTATATGAAGTCGATATGCGACTTCGACCATCTGGGAACTCAGGGCTCTTAGTAACAAGCTTAGAGGCGTTTAATGATTATCAGAATAAAGAAGCTTGGATTTGGGAACATCAAGCCCTGACACGCGCTCGTGTTGTCTCAGGTAATCAGGCCTTGGCTCTAAAATTTGAGCAAAGTCGTCAGCAAATTTTGGCAAAAGAAAGAGACCAATCTGTGTTAAAAGGAGAGGTGATTAAAATGCGTGAAAAAATGCGTAAGCACCTAGATACAGGCAAAACCAATACCAGTTTTGATCTAAAACAAGGGGCTGGTGGCATTATTGATATTGAGTTTATGGTGCAGTTTATGGTGCTTGCTTGGTCTCATCGTTACCCAGAGTTAATGCGCTATTCAGATAATATTAGGCAAATCGAAGCCAGTGTTGCTGCCGGTATTTTAACGGCGGATGATGCTAATGTGATGACTGAGGCTTATAAATTATACCGTGCTCAGACCCATAGGCTGACCTTGCAAAAACAAACCCGTGTAATCCCTAAAGAGCAGTTGCAAGCCAACCAAGAAGAAGTTAATAATCTGTGGCAAGCATTTGTCTTAAAAGAGAGTTAACCTCTCTTATTAGGACGCTAATCAATATAAAACAATAATAAGGCTGCTAACTGGCAGCCTTTGCAAATGTATGAGATAGGAGAAAGAGTATGGCAATGCCAACCATGGCAGATAGAGATGGTTTCATCTGGTTAGACGGTGAAATGGTAGATTGGCGTGATGCAAAAATACATGTATTAACTCACACCTTGCATTACGGCATGGGTGTTTTTGAAGGTGTTCGCGCATACGAAACCCCAAAAGGCCCAGCGATTTTTCGATTAGAAGAGCATACTGACCGTTTATTCCGTTCGGCTCATATTCTGAATATGCCAATGCCTTGTACTAAAGAAGAAGTGAATCAGGCGCACATTAAGTCTATTCAAGAGAATAAGCTTGCGTCAGCTTATATTCGTCCTATGTGTTTTTATGGCTCTGAAGGCATGGGCTTGCGTGCGGATAACTTGCAAACTCATACCATGGTTGCTGCGTGGGAATGGCCTTCTTATATGGGCGAAGAGAACCTGGCTAAAGGGATTCGAATTCGTACCTCTTCTTATACTCGTCACCATGTCAACATTACCATGTGTAAAGCCAAGGCCAATGGTAACTACATGAACTCCATGTTGGCATTACAAGAAGCCTTACAATCGGGTTGTGAAGAAGCCTTGTTGCTGGATAACGAAGGCTATGTGGCTGAAGGTTCAGGTGAAAATATTTTCGTTATTCGTGACGGTATTATTTACACCCCAGAACTGACATCTTGCTTAGATGGTATTACTCGTCGCACTATTATGCAGTTGGCTGAAGAGCTGGGTTATACAGTCAAAGAAAAGCGTCTAACACGTGATGAAGTCTATGTCGCTGATGAAGCTTTCTTCACTGGCACCGCAGCAGAAGTTATGCCAATTAGAGAGCTTGATAATCGTCAAATTGGCAGTGGTGCCCGTGGCCCTATTACTGAAAAACTTCAAAGCTTGTATTTTGATATCGTAAAAGGTCGTAATAGCCAATATGAGCATTGGTTAACCTACTGTTAATCAAAGCAATCTTCACTTTCGTGTGAAGAAGAGCGAAAGCATCTTGAATACAAAGCCAACCTTAGGGTTGGTTTTTTTTATGGCTGAACAAAAATAAGGGTTATTTAATTAGGAGACACTCATGTTAAAAAAGTGAAAAAAATAAAGTGAACACCTTTCAGTTTTCTTAATCATGCATCATATTTAAGGAGTTGTATAAAATTTATACAGAAGTTCAGCTATTAATGCTGAAAACTTAATAGGATCACTGTATGCAAGGGAATCGCTCTAAGCTGAGATTTATCGTGGATTTTTGCTTATGAATGCGATTCTACTGCGAATTATTGATCTTCACTTATTCGACTTCCCTGCTTTTAAAAAAATTCTGCGGCGCTGGCTACCTAACGCAGTATCTTCCATTGGCCTACAAAGCTTAACCTTGGTTGACTTGTTAATTATTAGCTCCCTTGGCGAGCAAGCGCTCAGCGCTGCTTCGAGTATGAGTTTTGTCTTTTTATTGCTGCAATCAATTTTTATTGGCTTTTTTATTGTGGTGAGGACCGAGTGCTCCCATGCAATGGGGGCTAAAAACCTTAAGCAAGCCCATATCTGCTTTTCTACTTCTGTTCTTACCTGTACCTGTATTAGTTTGGTTTTAATGACCTTATTGTTGAGCATGGCAAGTTTTATTGCCCAAGGCTATGTTGTCGAAAGTGGTCAGTCTGATTTTGCAGAGGATTACTTGGTATCACGTATTTGGGGTTTACCCTTTATGGCTTTGGGTCTTTGTTTATCTGGGTATTTAGTCTCTTGCGGGCTTTCTACGGTTAACATGTACCGTAACATTAGTATTAATGTGTTTAATCTAGTCACAACATTTTGGGCCGTAGATCAAGGCTATGGTGTTGCCGGTGCTGGTTTTGCAACCGCTTTAAGTCATATCTTGGGCAATGTGATTTTTGCACTTTATTCCGTGTCACGTTTTATTCGATTAGAGAAAATTCAGCTAGAAGGTGTCACTCCCATGCTGATGAAAGCGGTCACTGTGGGGTTAAGCCAGTTCTTATTTATTGGTTACAGTGTGGTCCTACTCGCCATGCTTGCCAATGTCTCTGCTACAGCCTTATTAGTGGCCAGTTTGGTCATGCGTATTTCCCGTATTTATGTGATTCCTATTAGAGGTTTGGGCAGTGTGACAGGGGCAGTTACCGGTGAAGCTGTGGGAGCAGGGAATAAAATGAATGTACGTCGTATTTTATATACAGCATTAGCCACAGGTGTGATGACTTATCTGCTATTAGGTTTGGCTTTAATGCCGTTTTTAAATTCAATTTCCGCTTTATTTATCAATGATATCAGCATGATTATCAGCTTAAGTGAGCTCTTGGTTTTGGTACTGTTAGAAGCACCGCTAGCTGTGTTTATGTCGTTATTTACCCAAACCTTGTTTGGTATGGGGTTGCATAAAACGGTGTTGAAATATACAGCTGTTTATCATTGGCTCATCCTACTGCCTTTGATGGCTATCTTGATTTATTTGGGGATGGACACTTTGATATTGCTTTGGAGTGTTCAGCTGGTGGCTGGGGTTGGGTATTCTTGTTATTTATTTTTTTGTATTAAAGGGCGTCTTTTTGATTAATTGCTTGGCTTTTATTTTTGGCATTAAAAAAACAGACGCAAGGTCTGTTTTTTTATAGTGAGGCTTAACTTTATTGCTTGGCTATTTGCTAGCTATCTATTAGCTATCGGAGGCAGGTTTAGTTGGCCTGCGACGACGTGGTTTACGCTTAGGTGCTAACGGCTGAGTTCTAAGGCCTGGCTCAAGTAAGATTGGCTTTTTGCTTTTAGCGCTGGACTTTTTACCTGACTCATCATTGTGAGCGGGTAAATCCTTTTTAGGCTTTTTAGGTTTCTTCGTTTTAATTGGTCGCGTGTCTAAGCTGGTTTCGGGCACCACATGGTTGGGATCAAACCCCACTAAGGTTTCCCTAGGAATCAACTTTTTAATAAGGCGTTCAATGTCTTTTAACTGATCTACTTCATCAGCACTTACCAAAGAAACGGCTTTACCGGTAGCGCCAGCACGACCGGTACGGCCAATACGGTGTACATAATCTTCCGCCACATTAGGTAAATCAAAGTTAACTACTTGTGGGAGTTGTTCGATATCAATACCACGGGCTGCGATATCTGTCGCAACGAGAATTCTAATATCACTGTTTTTAAAGTCAGCTAAGGCCTTGGTTCTTGCTCCTTGGCTTTTATTACCATGGATTGCAGCAGCACTAATACCAGCATCATTTAATTTTTGTACGATTTTATTAGCACCATGTTTGGTACGACTAAACACCAGTGCCTGTTGCCAGTCTTGGGTCACAATGAGGTGAATCAGTAAGGCTGTCTTCTCTTTTTTGTCCACTGGGTGCAGTAGATGCTTAACCGTTGGCGTTGCCGCATTAGCAGGAGACACAGAGACTTCAACAGGGTTGTTCATCAAGCCTTTGGCAAGCTGTCGAATATCATCCGAAAATGTTGCTGAGAACAGCAGGTTTTGTCGGCGCTTAGGAAGTAGGGCCAACACTTTTTTGATGTCGTGGATAAAGCCCATGTCTAACATACGGTCAGCTTCATCAAGCACTAATACTTCTAATTGATCAAAGCGAATAGCTTTTTGATTATAAAGGTCTAACAGGCGACCTGGTGTAGCCACCAAGATATCAGTGCCTTTGCGTAGGCGCATCATTTGTGGGTTGATTTTTACCCCACCAAAGACCACATCAGAGCGCAAATTAAGGTGCTGACCATAGGTTGCTACACTGTCAGCCACTTGTGCAGCAAGTTCTCGTGTTGGCGTTAATACTAAGGCTCTCACTTGGTTTGCGTTGGCTTTTGCGCCACGACTCAAAATCTCCAACAAGGGTAGAGTGAAGCCAGCTGTTTTACCTGTCCCTGTTTGTGCAGCTGCCATAATGTCATTACTTTCTAGAATGGCAGGAATTGCTTGCTGCTGAATAGGAGACGGCTTGCTATACCCTGACTCTTTAATGGCAGTGAGAATGGGTTTAGAAAGGCCTAGTTCGGCAAAACTCATAGTGCTTACTCGTATCAATGATTATGAATTACTAACGCTTATGTTAGAAAGCGCGCAGCTTAACCTATGTAGGGAACTAGCGCCATGTAAACTCATTATCTTGGATGAAAATTATTAGCAAATTAGAATCTTTAAATGATAGTGATTATCATTTATATTTGTTATAATTTATTTTTGTGAATTATTTAATCTTGCATTTAAGAAGAGATGAATGGCTGACTTACCCGTGTCGATACCAGAAGATAAATTAGCACTTAAGT
Source organism: Marinomonas sp. MED121 (assembly GCF_000153025.1). Classification (GTDB taxonomy): domain Bacteria; phylum Pseudomonadota; class Gammaproteobacteria; order Pseudomonadales; family Marinomonadaceae; genus Marinomonas. Next base: position 511,429 of record NZ_CH672433.1, on the reverse strand, counting down.
CCTGTTTAGTGACAGTGCTAAAAGATGCTAATAATCAGGGCTTTAATGAAAACGATATTGATGAAGAAGAAAGCCTTGTTTATTACGGTATGCGCTCCCTGCAAATAATGAACCTCAGCACCTATTGGCGTAATGCGGGCTTAAGCGTTAGCTTCATCGATTTGGTAAGTGTCCCGACACTTTCTGCTTGGTGGCAACTGATTGAGACAAGACGCTGATGCTTTAGTTTTGTCGGGCATCCCTCTATTCTGCCTCTGGGGTGCCCGGCACTTTTGTTTTTAATGCTTACTTGGATTGTGTATCTGCTCAAGATCAGCGAAAATAGCGCCCATTCAAATTTAATGCTCAGATGGCCTTCTTCATACAGCCCTCTTGAAACCAAAGAAGATACTTATTCATGTCAAATGCCGAGTTTATTAAGGAAGTCGATCAAAGACGTACCTTTGCTATCATATCCCACCCCGATGCGGGTAAAACCACCATTACTGAAAAGCTGTTGTTATTGGGTCAGTTGATTCAAACAGCGGGTAGTGTGAAAGGCCGTAAGGGCGATAAGCATGCAACCTCAGACTGGATGACAATGGAGCAGCAGCGTGGTATTTCCATTACCTCTTCTGTGATGCAGTTCCCGTATCGTGATCGCATGGTTAACCTTTTGGATACCCCCGGGCACGAAGATTTCTCGGAAGATACTTATCGTACTCTCACGGCGGTTGACTCGGTATTGATGGTGATTGACGGCGCGAAAGGTGTCGAGGATCGAACCATCAAGTTAATGGAAGTCTGTCGTTTACGTGACACACCTATTCTTACTTTTATCAACAAAATGGACCGAGATATTCGTGATCCGATTGAATTGTTGGATGAAGTGGAGGAAGTGTTAAAAATTAAGGCAGCCCCTGTTACTTGGCCAATTGGTATGAGCACCTTCTTTAAGGGGGTTTATAACCTTTACACAGATACGATTCATGTTTATGAAGGCGGTCGTGGCCACAAATTAACAGATGATGTGCAAATTCAGGGAATCGAATCTGAGGAAGCTAAAGCGCATCTAGGTGACTTGTATGATGACTTCTTAGAGGAGATTGAATTGGTTCGTGGTGCTAGCCATGAATTTGATCATGATGAATACCTAGCGGGTCGTATCACACCGGTTTTCTTTGGTACTGCCTTGTCTAACTTTGGTGTGCGTGAAATGCTGGATGGTTTTGTTAAATGGGCGCCAGCCCCTAGTTATCGTGCTGCTAAAACACGTGATGTTGACGCCCGTGAAGAGAAGTTCTCTGGCTTCGTGTTTAAAATTCAAGCCAATATGGACCCGAAACACAGAGACCGTGTTGCCTTTATGCGTATCTGTTCGGGTACCTATAATCGCGGTATGAAGATGAAACACTGTCGTTTAGGGAAAGATGTCAAAGTCACTGACGCAGTATCCTTTACGGCAGGTGATAGGGAAGGGGTAGAAGAAGCTTTCTCGGGCGATATTATTGGTTTACATAACCATGGCACGATTCAGATAGGTGATACCTTTACCGCAGGTGAAGAGCTTAAGTTTACCGGTATTCCTCACTTTGCACCTGAGCTGTTTCGTCGAGTGCGTTTGAAAGATCCCCTTAAGATGAAGGCTTTGCAAAAAGGTTTGCAGCAGTTGTCTGAAGAGGGGTCAACCCAGCTCTTTATGCCGCAAATCAACAATGATTTGATTGTGGGGGCCGTGGGTCAGTTGCAATATGAAGTGGTCGCTTATCGTTTAAAAGACGAGTATAAAGTTGAGTGTATCTATGAACCAGTTAACGTAGCAACAGCGCGTTGGGTTGATAGTGAAGATGAGAAAAAGTTTGAAGAGTTTAAACGTAAGAACTCAGCTAACTTGGCCATTGATGGTGGCGGACATTTGACTTATATTGCTCCTACAAGAGTAAATCTTATGATGGCTGAAGAGAAATGGCCAGAAGTACGCTTTAGATCGACACGTGAACATTAATTGAAGTGATTGGCCTGCTTGATATACATGCTGGCTAATTGAATGGCTTCACTGGAGTAGTAATGACAGTACAATCTGTAGAACCTTTTGAGTTTACTTTCGCTGCGGCGGCAAAGCTTAAAAACCTGATTGAAGAAGAAGAGAATAATCGCTTGATGTTACGTGTTTACGTGACAGGTGGGGGGTGTTCTGGTTTTCAGTATGGTTTTACCTTTGATGAAGAGTTTCAAGAAGATGATACTACCGTTGAACGTGAAGGCGTAAAAATGGTGGTGGATCCTTTGAGTTTTCAATACCTTGTTGGCTCTGAAGTTGACTATCAAGAAGGTTTAGAGGGGTCTCGCTTTACGGTGAAAAACCCAAATGCAAGTTCCACTTGTGGTTGTGGTTCATCTTTTAGCATCTAACGCACTAAACCTGATTTATATGAAAAGCCGTCTATTATGTCGGCTTTTTTTGTTTTTATTGAATTGTTTTTGGAGGTGTTGTGGATATTGGCGAAAGATTGTTGACGATTCGACGCAACAAGGGTTTGTCACAACGAGATTTGGCGAAACGTGCAGGTGTTACCAATAGCGCCATCTCCATGATAGAGACTAATAGGGTGAGCCCTAGTGTTAGCTCGTTAGAAAAAATCTTGGCGGGTATGGGAATGTCCCTTACAGAGTTTTTTTCTATAAAGCAGAAAGATAAATTGGACTATCAGGTGGTGTATCGTAGTGATGAGCTGCTGGACGTGAGCTTAGATGAAGTGACCACCAAGTTAGTGGGTAAACATTTTTTAAAAGAAAGAAGTATGGGGCTCACGCTTCAAACTTATCCTGTGGCCTCACGGGCTGAGGTTAAGGCGACGAGTCAAATCAGTGAAAAAGCAGGGTATGTGATAAAAGGTGAAATGACCCTAGAAATACAAGGTGAAGTTCACCCTCTTGTTGCTGGAGATAGTTTTTATTTTGAGTCTCATTTTGCCCATCGTTTTATTAATCAGGGGCGAGGTGAAGCCTTGCTGCTAAGTGTCCAAACAGTCACAGACGTTGAGTAGGTTAGTGGCCTTAATGGGTTAGGTTTTAAGGTTCGCAACGTAAACTGCGCCAAGACTAGGCTCGCCAATTAAAATAATTTTTAACCTGTCTCTTTCATTTCGCCATACTCTTAAACCGCTATAAAAGCTATTTTCATTGTCCTTATTTAAGAGAGTTTGATTTTGCATAGCGTCTAAAATAGGGGTTGTTTGATTTTCATCTCCGTCTTGATCGAAGAAATAAAAAAGTGTTGTTTCAAGGCTTTCAAGAAACTGACCGCTATAAGGGCTGCTGATGGCTTCTATGGTTACAGGCTCTATATCTGGAAAGTTCCAATTATTTGCCCTTTGCGTAAAGCGCGCAGCACGCAGTTCTAATCTAAATTCAAACGTTTTTCCGGCTGTGCTTGTGACCGGCATGATGAATCGATAATTAATGATGTCTGTTGGGCTTTGCTTTATGCCAAGGCCGTATTGATTTTTATGACGAGGGCTGGTGTGAGGGGGTTGTTGTAACGCTAGGTGCCATTTATTAGAGGTGAGTTGAAGCTCATCTAATGAAAAAATGGGGAATATAGCTTGTGTTAAATATTGAACCGCGGCTTGTAATAAGCTGGCTTCGATACTCATGTTGGCATCGAGCTTGGTGTAGGTGTCACTGGTAATGTCGATTTCAGTGGCGTGATTGGCAGCGTCACTTAAAAAAACACTGTCATTATCAGGTTTATTAATCTGCACAGAGGATCGGCTTCTGATTTTAACCTTATTACTTGTTTTCGTATGAGGCTTTTCAAGTGCTTGAATAAATATCACGACATTAATCCTAATAACACTAATGGATAATGTATTTATCGGCACTTTGTGGTTAAAGTTTAATCAGAAATGGCTTTTGAGAGGAGAAGGCTGATGAATAAGTTTCACCAGCCTTGAATACGCTAGCGTAGAAGGTTTGAAAGCTTAGGATTTGGTTCTAATGCTTTGCGGTAAAAAAGGGCTACTTTACCGATAGTCTGAACAATTTCACATTTCATGATCTTGCTAGTTTCAGCAATAAGATCACTGCGTACTTCACGGTCCATGATGCTAAAACGGACTTTAATAAGTTCGTGATCTTCTAAGGCGCGGTCGATTTCAGTTAATACAGCTTCTGTTAAACCATTACCTGCAATCATAACAACAGGGTTTAATGCGTGACCAATTAGTCTATATTGCTTTTTTTGAACGTTTGATAGGCTCATATTTAAATTTTCTCATGTTTAGTTGCTCCTCTTTGATGGAGGCTTTAGAGGTTACGAGATATTATAACGGAATATTGTTGAATTTAGGTATGAAGAAACCGTGGCAAGATCAAAAAGTAGCGAAAGCTGGATGAAAGAGCACTTTGATGACGTTTATGTTAAACGTTCTCAACAAGATGGGTATCGTTCACGGGCTAGTTATAAGCTTATTGAGATAAATGATAAAGATAAATTGCTAAAATCTGGCATGAAGGTGGTGGATTTAGGTGCAGCCCCTGGAGGCTGGTCACAAATTGCCGGAAGATTGATAGGTGACAAGGGCCGTGTAGTCGCCTCTGATATTTTGGAAATGGCGCCTTTGCCTGGCGTTACCTTTGTTCAGGGTGACTTTACAGAGGACGATGTGTATCAAGAAATCCTAAAAGCGATAGGAGATGAGCACGCAGATCTTGTAATTTCAGATATGGCCCCCAATATGAGTGGTAATAGCGCTGTTGATCAGCCGCAATCTATGTATTTAGTAGAGTTGGCTTTGGATATGGCTTCTCAAGTTTTACGACCCGGTGGAAATTTTCTCGTTAAAGTTTTCCAAGGTGAAGGCTTTGATGAGTATTTAAAGACGATGCGCGGTATGTTTACTAGTGTTGTAACACGTAAACCTGAGTCCTCTCGAGCGAGAAGTCGTGAAGTTTATTTGTTAGGTAGACAATTTAAAGGTTAATTAGGGAAGGGCTTAGAGCTAGTATATACTAGCGCAAGGTCATTTATTTAAACGTTAAGAGGTGTGCTCTTGAACGATATGCTTAAAAATATTCTGTTGTGGTTAGTTATCGCAGCCGTTTTATTAACTGTATTCAAAAATTTTAATACCACTACTGAAACAAGCAGAATGACATATTCTTCGTTTGTTAGCTCAGTACAAGACGGCAATATTGCCCGTGTTGTGATTGATGGTTATACCATCAGTGGTTCCGACAAAAACGGTGTGCCATTTGAAACTGTGCGCCCTGCCGCAGCTGATCCAAAAATCATGGATGATCTGTTGAGCAATAATGTGGTTGTTGAAGGTCGTATGCCTGAACAACAAAGCATTTGGACTCAACTGTTAGTGGCAAGCTTCCCTATCCTTCTTATTTTGGCCATTTTTATGTTCTTTATGCGCCAGATGCAAGGCGGTGGCGGTGGTAAAGGCGGTCCAATGGCATTTGGTAAGTCTAAAGCCAGACTGCTGCCAGAAGATCAAATCAAAACGACCTTTGCAGATGTTGCAGGTTGTGATGAGGCGAAAGAAGATACTAAAGAGTTAGTGGACTTCTTACGTGAGCCGAGCAAGTTTCAACGTTTAGGCGGTAAAATTCCTCGTGGTATTTTGATGTGTGGACCACCAGGTACAGGTAAAACCCTATTGGCGAAAGCTATTGCGGGTGAAGCGAAAGTGCCTTTCTTTACTATTTCTGGTTCTGACTTTGTTGAAATGTTTGTCGGTGTGGGTGCGTCCCGTGTTCGTGATATGTTCGAACAAGCTAAAAAACATGCACCTTGCATTATCTTTATTGATGAGATCGACGCCGTTGGTCGTAACCGTGGCTCAGGCATGGGTGGTGGTAATGATGAGCGTGAACAAACATTGAACCAACTATTGGTTGAAATGGATGGTTTTGAAGGTAACGAAGGTATTATCGTTATCGCCGCGACTAACCGTCCGGATGTATTGGATCCTGCGCTATTGCGTCCTGGTCGTTTTGACCGTCAAGTACAAGTAGGCTTGCCAGACATTCGTGGCCGTGAGCAAATTCTAAAAGTGCATTTGCGCAAAGTGCCTTGTGATGAAGATGTGAATCCAAAAAATATCGCTCGTGGTACACCTGGTTTCTCTGGTGCTGACCTTGCTAACTTAGTTAACGAAGCGGCATTGTTTGCTGCACGATCTAATCGTCGCTTGGTAAATATGGAGCAGCTAGAGCTAGCTAAAGATAAAATCCTCATGGGTGCTGAGCGTAAGACCATGGTGATGAAAGAAGATGAGAAGCTAAATACGGCTTATCATGAAGCTGGTCACGCTATCATTGGTTATTTGATGCCTGAGCATGATCCTGTCTATAAAGTGACCATTATTCCTCGTGGTCGCGCCCTGGGTGTGACCATGTATCTTCCTGAAGAAGATAAATACAGTATCAGTAAGCGTGGTCTAGAATCGCAAATCTGTAGCTTGTACGGTGGTCGAATTGCGGAAGAGATGATTCACGGTTTTGACGGTGTATCAACAGGTGCCTCTAATGATATTGAGCGTGCAACAAGTATTGCTCGTAATATGGTTACTAAATGGGGCTTGTCTGCTGCATTGGGGCCGTTTGCTTACGAAGAAGATGATAATAACGGTGGTTTTATCGCGACTTCGACTGGCAGCAAGGCAAACTACTTCTCACCTGAAACAGGTATGCGTATTGACGCTGAAGTAAAAGACATTATTAATACTTGCTATCAGAAAGCGACTCAAATATTGGTCGATAATCGCTCTAAACTGGATGTAATGGCTGATGCCTTGATGCAGTACGAAACGATTGATGCTAAACAAATTAAAGAAATTATGGATGGTAAAACACCATCTGCTCCAGATGGTTGGTCTGACCCGAGTGGTGATGAGCCAACACCAGGTGGAGATTCTGCTGTAAAAGAAACCGTTGATATTAATACGGGTGAAATTAAAGATGAAGGTGGTTTTTCTGATGCGCCGGATGCGGCAAACCCGAAAACCAGTGGAGAGAGCTAGGCTCTCTTCTCTTTTCTATTAATCGACTTTTTAAGGCGAATAGGAAACCGATGACAGTGACTGCTTTTGGGGATAAGTCGCTCGACTTATCCCGCCCTCAGATCATGGGTATCTTAAATGTTACCCCTGATTCTTTTTCTGACGGTGGTTCTTTCTCTAATTTAGATGATGCCCTTTTTCAGACTCAAAAAATGTTGTCTGAAGGTGCTTCAATTATTGATGTGGGGGGAGAGTCAACTCGCCCTGGTGCCTTGCCCGTTTCATTACAAGAAGAGATAGACCGTGTTATTCCGGTTGTCAGTGCGATTAAGTCTCGCTTTGATGTGGTGGTGTCGCTAGATACAAGCTCTGCTCAAGTGATGATTGAAGGCGCCACACAAGGTGCTGGCCTAATTAATGATGTAAGGGCTCTGACAAGGGCTAATGCTTTGGATGCAGCAATCGGGACGGGGCTCCCTATTTGTTTAATGCATATGCAAGGTAGTCCACAAACCATGCAACAGAACCCTGATTATTCAGCTGTTTATAATGAAGTCATTAGCTTTTTGTTAGAGCGTGCAAGCATCTGTCAGGGATTGGGTTATGACGCAAATAAAATCTTCCTTGATCCAGGGATTGGTTTTGGAAAAAACCTAGAGCACAACTTAGAACTGATTAATAACATTGACCAAATTGCGAGTCATGGTTTTGAGGTGCTAATTGGTGCATCTCGTAAAAGCATGATAGGTCAGGCTTTGAATCTAGATGTTCAAGAAAGGTTATATGGCACCTTGGGTGCCCATGCAGCAGCATATTCAAAGGGAGCAAGCATTTTTAGAGTGCATGATGTGAAACCGCATTATGAGATGCTTGAGCTTATGTATCGAATTAAGAGAGAAAAATAAATGCGTAAATATTTTGGAACAGATGGAATTCGTGGTCGTGTAGGTGAAGGAGCTATTACTCCAGAATTTATGCTTAAACTTGGATGGGCTGCGGGCCAAGTGTTCAAAGAAAATGGCAATAAAGTGGTTATTGGTAAAGATACGCGTATCTCTGGCTATATGTTTGAGTCTGCGTTAGAGGCAGGCTTAGTTGCAGCAGGTGTTGATGTGCGTTTAGTTGGGCCTATGCCCACGCCAGCAATTGCATATTTGACCCGTACTTTCCGCGCTAGTGCGGGTATTGTTATTAGTGCGTCTCATAATCCTTATACGGATAACGGCATTAAGTTTTTCTCTGCAGCAGGCGCAAAGTTGTGTGACGAGATGGAAGAGAAGATAGAGCACTATCTTGATCAACCTTTAGTTGTCGTGCCTTCAGATAATATTGGGCGAGCAAAGCGTATTGATGATGCTGCGGGGCGTTACATTGAGTACTGCAAAGGTACTTTCCCCATCGGTATGCAATTAAATGGTCTGAAGATAGTGGTCGATTGTGCCGATGGTGCGACTTATCATGTTGCTCCAAGAGTTTTTTCTGAACTCGGTGCAGAGGTTGTGATTATTGGTGATAAGCCTGATGGGCTTAACATTAATGAAAATAGTGGTGCGACTAAGCCAGAGCTATTGCGTGAGACAGTGTTAGCAGAAAAGGCAGACATTGGTATCGCGTTGGATGGTGATGGCGATCGTCTTATCATGGTGGATGCCGAGGGTGGTGTTCGTGATGGTGATGACGTGCTTTATGTGATTGCCAATCATATGAGGCAGACAGGTAAGTTTAGTGGGGGTGTGGTCGGCACCTTAATGAGTAATTTTGGCTTAGAGTTGGCTTTTTCAGAGCAAGGTATTGGCTTTGGTCGAGCTTCTGTTGGTGATAGGTTTGTTAACGAAAAGTTGACTCAGCTTGGCTGGGTGCTGGGTGGTGAGCCTTCTGGCCATATAGTCTGTCGTTCAATTACGACGACTGGTGACGGGGTTGTGGCTGCATTACAAGTATTGCAGGCGATGGTTGAAGGTGAAAAAACCTTACTTGAATTGCTTGAAGGTTTTACTAAATTCCCTCAAAGACTTAAAAATATCAGGGTTAAGTCGCGTTTTTCTCCAACGGAAGTTCCTCAATTACAGCAGGCGATTGCGCATGCAAACGAAAAATTGAATGGTTCTGGCCGTGTTTTATTAAGGGCTTCGGGCACTGAACCCTTGATTCGAGTGATGGTGGAGGGAGATAATTCTGATCTAGTTGACGAATTAGTGACTTCTCTAGCAACACAAGTTGAAGAGTACTCTCAATCCCTTTAATGCTTGTTTTGTCTCTCGAAATGAGTACGAAATAAATCATATTAAACAAATACTTGAAAACAAGGCGGCATTTCATTAGAATTGCCGCCTCAAAATAAGAGGTGCAAGAATGGCTCGCCAGAAAATTGTTGCAGGAAATTGGAAGATGAATGGTTCTTCGGAATCGATTGATCAGCTTGTTGTTGGCTTGAACGCCGCAATAGATAATGCTCCTGTGGAAGTTGTGGTTGCCCCATCTTTCCCTTATTTAGCGCAAGTGGATAACTTGCTAGAAAAAAGCCCTATCAAAATGGCTGCTCAAAACGTATCTGAACAAGGTTCTGGTGCGTTTACAGGTGAAGTTAGTATCTCAATGTTACAAGACTTTGCGGTAGATTATGTTTTGGTTGGGCACTCTGAGCGTCGTTCGGTTTACGGTGAAACAGATCAGGTTATAGCTGAAAAAACGAAAGCGCTTTTGGCATCTGAAATAACACCGGTTCTTTGTATTGGAGAGAGCCTTGAGCAACGTGAGAAGAATATCACTTTAGATGTGTGTTTTTCTCAAATTGATGCGGTACTAAACCTTGTTGGTGTTAATGCGTTTGAACAAGTTGTCATTGCATATGAGCCAGTTTGGGCAATAGGTACAGGACTTTCTGCTTCAGCGGAGCAGGCTCAAGAAGTGCATAAAGCAATTCGTGAGCATATTGCTAAATCTGACGAAGTGGTGAGTGAGAAGGTAAGAATTATTTACGGTGGTAGTGTTAAGGCGAGTTCAAGCTCAGAGCTTTTCACTATGCCGGATATAGATGGAGCCCTTGTTGGGGGCGCATCTTTAAAAGTTGAAGAATTTATTGGTATTGTGAAATCTGCAGGTTAAATGATGGAAGCTTTGGTTTTAGTTGTACACGTGTTAGCCGCTATTGCGATTATTGGTTTGGTGTTACTGCAACAAGGTAAAGGTGCAGATGCCGGAGCGTCTTTCGGTGGTGGTGCCTCACAAACAGTATTTGGTAGTCAGGGGGGCGGTAGCTTCTTTGGTAAACTGACTGCGCTTTTTGCATTAGTATTTTTCTTAACAAGTTTTGCGCTTGCTTATGTGGCAAGTCAGCAAGCGAAACAGGTTTCTGGTCAATTAGACTATGTGCCTGCAGTGGAAGAAATTCAAGATACAGTAACTGTTCCTGATTTAGTTGAGCCTCAAGCCTCTGAATCTGATGTTCCTGTAGTAGAATAATTCAATCTTAACGGATTGGGTTTTTGGTATGCCGATGTGGTGGAATTGGTAGACACGCCATCTTGAGGGGGTGGTGGCCTAAGGCTGTGCCGGTTCGAGTCCGGCCATCGGCACCAATGTTGATTTGTAGTGGTTATGTGTGTATGATGTGCACACTTTGACGCGGGGTGGAGCAGTTTGGTAGCTCGTCGGGCTCATAACCCGAAGGCCGTAGGTTCGAATCCTGCCCCCGCAACCATTGTGTATTGATCTTTCTAAAGGGGTCTATTTACACATAGGAATTCCAACTTAGTTAGTATGAAAATACTAATTAAGGCAATGAGTTAGATTTATATCTGATTCATTTCGAGAACCCCTTTATGGGGTTTTTTGTTATCTGGATATAATAAAATGGGCCTAGTGCCCGTTTTTTGTTTCTGAACTTTAGCATTAGTTAAATCGGAGAAAGTGATTGTCTAGCAAAGATACCATATTAGAGGGCCATATCCGTCCTGTAGTAGAAGGGCTTGGCTACCGTTTTTGGGGATTGGAATATATCTCTCAAGGTAAAGATTCGGTATTAAGAGTATTTATAGAGAGCGACTCCGAAAATGGCACTGATATCGAGGATTGTGCCAAGGTCAGTCGACAAGTGAGTTCAATATTGGATGTTGAAGACCCTATTACAGGTGAATATAACCTTGAGGTTTCTTCGCCAGGTCTTGATCGTCCATTATTCGAGTTAGCTCAGTTTGAGGAATACATCGGAGCGATAGTGTCGCTGCGTTTACGTGTGCCATTTGATGGAAGACGTAAGTTCAAAGGTCAGTTGACAGCCGTTGAAGGGGAAGACGTTGTATTGCGTGTAGATCAAGAAGAGTACTTGTTACCAATTGATCTAATTGATAAAGCCAACGTTGTTCCAGTATTTTAATTTACCCTTTAAAGAGAGGCTAAAAGGATGAGCAAAGATATTCTTTTGGTAGTGGAAGCAGTTTCCAACGAAAAAGACGTACCAAAACAAGTTATTTTTGAAGCGGTTGAAATCGCTTTGGCAAGTGCCGCTAAGCGTCGCTTTGAAGAAGAGGCAAAGATTCGAGTATCGATTGACCAGCGAACAGGTGATTACACTACCTATCGCCAATGGGATATCGTTGCTGACGAAGATTATGCTCAACCTGCCCATGAACTTACTATTGATGACTCGGTAGAGCAAAACTTAGGTTTAGCTATCGGTGAGATCTTCGAAGAAGAAGTCGAGTCTGAAGCATTTGGTCGTATTGCAGCGCAAACTGCAAAACAAGTAATTGTTCAAAAAGTACGTGAAGCTGAGCGTGCTAAAGTGGTTGCCCGTTATAGCGAAAAAGTGGGTAAACCTGTTCATGGACAAGTTAAGAAAGTGACTCGTGATAGTTTGATTGTTGATCTAGGTGAAAACGCAGAAGCGGTATTGCCTAAAGATCAATTGATTGCGCGTGAAACTTTCCGTATGAACGATAGAATTCGTGCTTTGTTGCTTGAAATTCGTGATGACAGCCGTGGTGCTCAATTAATTCTTTCACGTAATGATCCTGCTTTCATGGTTGAACTTTTCCGCCTTGAAGTGCCAGAAATTGCTGAAGAAATGATTGAGATTCGTGGTGCTGCACGTGACCCAGGTCTACGAGCTAAAATCGCTGTTAAAACTAACGACCGTCGTATCGATCCTATCGGTGCTTGCGTTGGTATGCGTGGCGCTCGAGTTCAAGCTGTATCAAACGAATTGAACGGTGAGCGTGTTGATATTGTGCTTTGGGATGATAACCCGGCACAACTTGTTATCAATGCTATGTCACCTGCAGAAGTGGACTCTATCGTCATCGATGAAGATACTCACTCTATGCAAGTAGCTGTGAATGCCGATAATTTAGCTCAAGCGATTGGCCGTAACGGTCAAAATGTTCGCTTGGCATCTAACCTAACCGGTTGGCAGCTAAACGTGATGACAAGCGAAGATGCTGTCGCAAAACAGCAAGAAGAATCCGATAAGCTTATTAATCTGTTCGTAAATAGCCTTGATATCGATGATGACTTAGCCGGTCAGTTAGCGGATGAAGGTTTTGCAACTCTTGAAGAGATTGCTTATGTACCTATGGAAGAAATGCTAGATATTGATGATTTTGATGAAGATCTTGTCAATGAATTGCGCTCTAGAGCAAAAGAAGCATTGTTGAATTTGGCGTTGCAAGCTGAAGAACAGCTAGAAGAAGCAACACCTGCTGAAGATTTGTTAACAATGGAAGGTATGGACAACCATCTTGCATTGGTTCTTGCTTCAAAGGGCATCTGTACAATGGAAGATTTGGCTGAACAATCTGTTGATGATTTGATTGATATTGAAGAAATCAATGAAGAACGTGCGGCGTCACTGATAATGACCGCTCGTGCACCTTGGTTCGCTGAATCTGAATAAATCTGAGTAGAATAAAGGGGGAACTTAATGACAGTTCAAACCGTAAAAACACTATCCGAACTGGTAAATACACCAGTAGAGAAGCTGCTGACTCAGATGAAGGAAGCAGGGCTACCACAATCAAGTGAGAGCCAAGAAGTTTCAGATGCCGAAAAGCAAGTGTTATTGAAACACCTTCAACGTGCGCATGGTGGTGAAGAGTCAGGTGAGAAATCATCTCAACGTATCACTCTACAGCGTAAAAAAACCTCCACTCTTAAAGGTGGTGACAATAAAACCGTGAATGTAGAAGTACGTAAAAAGCGTACCTATGTGAAACGTAATGATGCCGAAGATGAGGCCGCTAAGCAGCAAGAATTGCAAGCTCAGCGCCAAGCTGAAGAGCAAGCTAAATTGGTTGCCGAAGAAAAAGCCAAATTAGCGGCTGAAGAACAAGCTCGCCAAGAAGCGGAAAGAAAATTGGCCGAAGAAAAAGCGGCTGCAGAGCTTGCAGAGCAAAAAGCAAAGCAAGACGTTCAACCTGCTGAAAAGAGTTCATCGGAAGGTAAGAATTCCAACGTAGGAGCGAAAGAGTCCTTGGAACCTGTAAAACAAGCTAAACCAGCACCGAAGAAAAATCATCACATGACTGCCGATAAAGAACCATCAAAAGGTAAAAAAGCAGCACCACAAAAACAAGATGGTAAGCCTAAAAACCGTTTTGGTGCTGATAAGAAGCGTGGCAATAAAAATATCATGGGTGATGATGAGTTCGGTCGTCGCAATAAATTAGGTAAGAAAAACCGTAAAGCTGCACCGCAAGAACACGGCTTCCAGAAACCGACTGCACCGATTGTGCATGAAGTTGCTTTGCCGGAAAGTATTACGGTTGCTGAGCTTGCTGAAAAAATGTCAGTAAAAGCGGCTGCTGTTATAAAGATTATGTTCAAAATGGGCGCAATGGCGACTATTAATGAAGTGATTGATCGTGATACGGCAACCTTGGTGGTTGAAGAAATGGGTCATACTGTTAAGTTCCTTGATGAGAACGCAGTGGAGAATGACATCATTGAAGCGATCGACTACAAGGGTGAAGAAATTAAACGTGCGCCAGTTGTGACTGTAATGGGTCACGTTGACCACGGTAAAACATCGCTACTTGACTATATTCGTACAACACGTGTTGCTGCGGGTGAGTCTGGTGGTATTACCCAGCATATTGGTGCTTACCATGTAGAAACACCACATGGCATGATCAGTTTCCTTGATACACCTGGACACGCAGCCTTTACTTCTATGCGTGCACGTGGTGCTAAAGCAACCGATATTGTTATCTTGGTATGTGCGGCGGATGACGGTGTTATGCCTCAGACTATCGAAGCGATTCAGCATGCTCGTGCTGCTGAAGTGCCTATGGTTGTTGCTATCACTAAGATAGATAAAGATGGTGCTGACATTGATCGTGTTAAAAACGAGCTTGTTGCACAAGAAGTCGTGCCAGAAGAATGGGGCGGTGACGTTCAATTTGTTGGTGTTTCGGCTAAATCTGGTGAAGGTATTGAAGAACTTCTTGAAGCCCTATTGCTTCAGTCTGAAGTACTAGAGTTAACGGCTGTGCCAAGTGCGCCAGGTAAAGGTGTTGTGGTTGAAGCACGCCTAGATCGTGGTCGTGGTTCGGTTGCAACCTTGCTTGTACAAAACGGTACCTTGAAGAAAGGTGACATTGTATTGGCTGGTCTGCAAATGGGTCGTGTACGTGCCCTTCTTGATGAAAACGGCAAGCCAATTGAAAGTGCTGGTCCAGCTATTCCGGTTGAGATCTTGGGTCTTGATGGTACGCCTGATGCGGGTGAAGAGTTCTTGGTAGTATCTGACGAGCGTAAAGCCCGTGAAGTGGCTAACTTCCGTCAAGGTAAATACCGTGAAGTACGCTTTGCACGTCAATATTCAGCTAAGCTAGAAAACCTATTCTCTGAAATGGGCAAAGATGAAGTTCGTACTTTGAACGTTGTCTTAAAAGCAGATGTTCGCGGCTCTCTAGAAGCATTGAATAAATCGCTGCTTGACCTGAACACTGATGAAGTTCGTGTCAACATCATTTCAAGTGGTGTGGGTGGTATTACTGAAACTGACGCAACGCTAGCTTTGGCTTCTGATGCGGTAATCTTTGGTTTCAATGTACGTGCTGATGCTTCCGCTAAGATCTTCATTGAGCGTGAGTCTGTAGACCTAAGATACTACAGCGTGATCTATAACATCATTGATGATGTTAAGCAGGCGCTTTCTGGTATGTTGTCTCCTGATCTTCGTGAAGATATTAAAGGTACAGCTGAAGTGCGTGAGATCTTCCGTTCACCTAAGTTCGGCCTTATTGCAGGTTGTATGGTGGTTGAAGGGACGGTTTACCGTAACAAACAGATTCGTGTATTGCGTGATGATGTTGTTATTTATGAAGGCGAACTTGAGTCACTACGTCGCTTCAAAGATGCAATTAATGAAGTTAGCAAAGGCATGGAATGTGGTATCGGTGTGAAGAACTATACCGATGTTAAAGTTGGCGATAAGATCGAAGTCTTCGAGACTGTTGAAGTCGCCCGTTCTTTGTAAGAGGCTATAATGGCAAGCGAATTTAGTCGTACTAGTCGAATAGGAGACCAGCTTCAAAAAGAGCTGGCTTCTATCATACAGTTTGAAGTGAAGGATCCTCGTTTAGGGATTGTCACTATCAATGAAGTCAGGGTGGCCAAAGATCTTGGCTACGCTGATGTTTATTACACTGTGTTAGGTATGGATGACAAGCCGGAAAAACTGGCTGAGAACCAAACTGCATTAGACAGTGCTAGTAATTTTTTACGCCGTCGTGCATCACAGGAAATTAAACTTCGTGTGATGCCATTACTGCGCTTTCATTATGATGATAGTGTGGTAAATGGTGCAAAAATGTCAGCTTTGATTGATGAAGCAATTAAAGCAGATGCTAAGCACAATCCAGAAAATGACAGTGAATAAACTGCTTAAGATTTAGGTTAAAAGTAAAATGACAAAACGCACATGGCGCCCAGTTCATGGGGTTGTCTTACTAAATAAACCTTTAGGCTTGAGTTCTAATCAGGCTTTGCAAAAAGTTCGACGTCTATTTCAAGCTGAGAAAGCGGGGCACACAGGTGCACTTGATCCTTTGGCAACAGGTATGTTGCCATTGTGTTTTGGTGAAGCAACCAAGTTTTCTCAGTTCTTATTAGATGCGGATAAGCGCTATATCACTAAAGTGGCCCTTGGCGTGAGAACGACCACGGGTGATGCTGAAGGTGATGTTTTGACAACAGAGTCTGTGCCTGACTTAACGGATGAAGCATTGGAATCCATACTTGATCGCTTTCGTGGTGATATAGAGCAGATTCCTCCCATGTATTCGGCGTTGAAGCACGAAGGTAAACCGCTTTATGAATATGCTCGACAAGGTATTGTCATTGAGCGGAAACGTAGAGCGGTCACTATCTCTGATCTGACTATCATTGAAAGAACAGAGAATAGTTTAACCCTAGATATTTCTTGCTCGAAAGGAACCTATATTCGCACTATTGGTGAGGATGTTGGAGAAGCGTTGGGTTGTGGTGCGCATTTATCTGCACTGCATCGCGTTTCGTCGGCAGGTTATGATCCGCAAGATATGTTGACATTGGAAGAGTTTGAGGCGATTGCTGAGGGTGGTTATCCTGAATTGGATAAACATTTATTGCCTATGGACTCTGCCGTTATGCATCTTAATAGGGTAGAATTGTCCGAGGCTGATGCAAGGGACATTCTTTTTGGTCGTGCATTAGCTAATGGCACTGAGTTTGAAGAAGAAAGTTTGGTACGTTTGTTTGCTCAGGCGGATCAAAGATTCTTTGGCTTAGGCCAAATTAGAGGTGAATTTATTAAACCTCACAGATTAATAAATACGAGTGAACAGCAGGTTTAACCCCGTTTTTTACTGTATCTAGGGTGCCTGAAAATATGCTCGGCCACCCTATATTTTTAATAGCATATTATATCGGAGATAAGATAATGGCATTAACTGCAGAATCAAAAGCAGCATTGGTAAAAGAGTTTCAAGTAGCTGAAGGCGATACAGGTTCACCTGAAGTTCAAGTTGCTTTGTTGACTAAGAACATCGAAGGTCTACAAGGTCACTTTAAAGCTCATATCCATGACCATCATTCTCGTCGCGGTCTTATTCGCATGGTAAACCAACGTCGTAAGTTGTTGGACTACCTTAAGCGTAAAGACGCAGCACGTTACACTGGCTTGATCAAAAAGCTAGGTCTACGTCGCTAAGACTGAAGAAAGGCCATAGTTTACTATGGCCTTTTTTTTAGCCTAACTTAGAAAGTTTCATCCCCAAGGGACAGCCTGTACTTCAAATTATTTTTTGCAAAAATTAAATTTAACCCTAGATTTGATTGAGAAATAATCTGAGTACTGGCTCTAAAAGAATGTCTTTGGGTGAAAACAGTTTTTAAATTTAATAAGGAATACTTGTGAGTATTACGACTAAAACTTTTCAGTTCGGTAAAGATACCGTAACACTAGAAACAGGCCGTGTTGCACGTCAAGCAACAGGTTCCGTACTTTGTACAATTGGTGATGTGCAAGTGCTTGCTACCGTTGTTGGTGCTAAAAGCGCACAAGCTGGTCAAAGCTTCTTCCCACTTTCAGTTCATTACCAAGAACGTGCTTACGCTGTTGGTAAAATCCCTGGTGGCTTCCTTAAGCGTGAAGGTCGTCCTTCAGAAAAAGAGACATTAACTTCTCGTCTAATCGACCGTCCTATTCGTCCTTTGTTCCCTAAAGGGTTCATGAACGAAGTGCAGGTTGTAATCACTGTTATGTCGACTAACACAGACACTGATGCTGATATTGCGGGCATGCTAGCGACGTCTGCAGCGCTTTCTGTTTCTGGTATTCCATTTAATGGTCCTATCGGTGCTGCTCGTGTTGGCTTTAATGATGACGACGGTTATGTACTTAACCCTTCTTACTCAGAATTAGATGGTTCTTTGTTGGACATGGTTGTAGCTGGTACTAAAGATGCTGTTCTAATGGTTGAGTCTGAAGCACAAGAGTTGACTGAAGATGAAATGCTTGGTGCAGTATTGTTTGCACATAAAGAATTGCAAGCTGCTGTTAGTGCTATTACTGAGTTTGCTGCAGAAGCTGGCAAGCCTCGTTGGGAATGGTCTGCAGAGCCAGAAAACGAAACACTTAAAGCGGCTATCACTGAAGGTTTTGCTGATCAAGTTGAAGCAGCTTACGGTATCAGTGAAAAAATGGCACGTTACAGCAAGCTAGACGAAGTTCGTACAGCTGCAGTTGAAGCGTTAGTTTCTGAAGAAGCGGGCGTTGAAGAAGCTGATGTAACCAAAGCATTCGCGAAACTTGAGAAAAATACAGTTCGTCGTCGTGTCATCGAAAGCAAGCCTCGTATTGATGGTCGTGACAACAAAACAGTTCGTCCTATCGAAGTTGAAGTTGGCCTACTGAGCAAAACTCACGGTTCTTCTTTGTTCACTCGTGGTGAAACTCAAGCAATTGCAACTTGTACGCTAGGTACGAGTCGTGATGCACAAATGAGCGATGGCCTTGCTGGTGAAAACAAAGATAGCTTCATGCTGCACTATAACTTCCCTCCATACTCTGTAGGTGAATGTGGTCGTATGGGTGGTGTTGGTCGTCGTGAGATTGGTCATGGTCGTCTAGCACGTCGTGGTGTTCAAGCGGTATTGCCTTCAGAAGAGGAATTCCCATACACAATCCGTATCGTATCTGAGATCACTGAATCTAACGGTTCAAGCTCAATGGCTTCTGTATGTGGCGCTAGCTTGTCTATGATGGATGCTGGTGTTCCTCTTAAAGCGCCTGTTGCGGGTATTGCAATGGGTCTTGTAAAAGAAGACGACGGTTTTGCTGTTCTTACTGATATCTTGGGTGATGAAGATCATCTAGGTGATATGGACTTTAAAGTAGCGGGTACCGAAGAAGGTATTACTGCACTTCAAATGGACATCAAAATTGAAGGTATCAACGAAGAGATCATGGATATCGCCTTGAGCCAAGCGCTTGAAGCTCGTACTCATATTCTACGTGAAATGTCTAAAGTGATTGGTTATGCTCGTCCTGAAGTATCACCAAATGCACCTTCTATGGCTTCTATCAAAATCGATCCAGAGAAAATTCGTGACGTTATCGGTAAAGGTGGTGCAACAATCCGCTCTATTACAGAATTAACAGGTGCGTCTATCGACCTTGATGATGATGGTACTGTACGTATTTACGCTGCTGATAAGGCGTCATCTGATGCTGCTTTGGTTCGTATTTACGAAATCACAGCAGAAGCTGAAGTAGATAAGATCTATAAAGGTACTGTCGCTCGTCTAGCTGAGTTTGGTGCATTTGTGACTATCTTGCCTGGTAAAGACGGTCTAGTTCACATTTCTCAGATTGCTGAAGAGCGTATCCGTGCAGTATCTGACTTCCTAGAAGAAGGCCAAGAAGTTTTGGTTAAAGTTCTAGATGTTGATGCACGTGGTCGTATCAAGCTTTCTATGAAAGATGTATCAGAAGAAGAGAAAGCTGCTTTTACTGAATAAGTAAGCACTCAGCTTGTGTTATAAAAAAGGGAGGGCTTGATGTCCTCCCTTTTTTGTTCTTGCCTGATGCTTGTATTACTTTTAATATTCGCTAAGACTTAATTAATTATTTGAGCAATAAAATGTAAATAAGGTCAGTACTGACGCTTATTAATAGGGAGATCTTATGAAATATCGCTTAATTGGTACCTTGATGGCTTCGGCATTTCTTGTTGCTTGTGGTTCATCACCTGAAAAGACAGAAACTCAAGCTGTTGCGGCTCCCGTTGCTTCCTGCTTGTTTGCCGACGGTTCTGGTGGCGCAGCCCCTGATTGGGTTTGTGGTGCACCTATGCCTGGTTATGATTTATCTGCTGTTGGTTATAGTGATAAGTCAGGCGCTGGTCCTAACTTTATGAAGCAGATGGCTGCAACCGCTGCTCGTGTTGAGTTGGCTCAAGTACTTAGTCTAGATATTCAGAATATGATTAAGCAGTATGCTGAAACAACCGGTGCTGGTGATGCTGAAACCGTTGATCGTGTAAATACTTCTGTGACAAAACAGATTACAGATCAAACCCTCGTTGGTTCTAAAATCATTCGCCAAATGCCGACACCAACAGGTGGCATTGTTGTTTTGGTCGCTCTAGATCCAGCTGGTGTTGAACAAGTGACTAAAGACTTGCTGAAAACATCCATGAATAATGATCAAGCTTTATATCAGCAGTTTAAAGCGGGTAAAAGCTTTGATGAATTAGCGGAAGAAATCGCTAAATCTCGTCAATAATATTGCCTTGCTACAAAAAGGCGGACCTAAGGGTTCGCCTTTTTTATGGCTAAAGCAAATGAGTTACCTGTTATTTGGTTAGAATGGCTGAAGGCAACTAAGCTAATGATTAGGTAATTAATTAAACTAGGTTGTTGAAAGTGCTTAAAAAAGCGTTGAAACTAAAAGTTAAGAAAAGCTTTATTTATAGTCGAGTCTTATGCGTTTTTATAATCTCATTGCTAGTGGGGTGTGGCGGCACGACAGACCTTTCAACCAGATTAGATGATTATCTTAAAGATTTAAATCGGCTAGAAATCTTGTCTATTTCTGCTCCTGAAAAACGCTTTCCTCAGGTTTTACTCCCTTCTCATAGTATGAAGCAACAAGTGCTCACTCAGTTTGATATTGGGTTAATCGAATTTTTGTCTTTGCAGCAATGTGATCTCGGGCTTCTAGTTGGTAAGAAAAATAGTGTTTTGGGTAAGGTTATGTCTGATAGTCAGCGCTTGTTATATGAAATAAGTGTGATTAAGGCTTTAAATGAATGTGAGCCTGAGTCATCAGAGCTTAAGCAAAAACTATCTAGTGTTTCTGCTATAAAGCGACGTGAGCTGGCTAAGGCATATGCAAATGCTGTGTATAACTCTCAAGAAGCCGATGTGTTTTTTAGTGTATCAAATGGTTATTTGCCTCTTTCAGAGAATCAATCTGGTTATCAGTCTTTACGTATTTCATTGGATGTCATTGCGCAGTTAGGGAGAGTGATAAATTCAGAGAAAAGTGCGGCTTTTATTTTAAACTCGGGCATTCTTGTTGATTTTGAAAGTCATTTTAAGGCTATAAATGATAGTGAATATGCAGGTAAGTTATTGTTAAGTCTTATTATCTTAACTGACTACCTTAATGTTGTTGCGGATAATCTAACGTCTTTAACAACGGATCCAGGCTTTTGTCGTGGGCCTATGGTGTTTTTAAAGCAGCAGTTTAAACGTCATTATATTGAACTGATTCAACCCTATATGGCACGAGTTAATCGTACCGCTTATGAGGTGTTGGCAAGTCTTGCTGTAATTCGATTAAGTTCGGCAAAAGCGAGTACTGAATTAACGGCTTTTTTGAATCAATTTTCTTTGGAGGATGAGAGTCAAATATGGTCTCTTTATCAGGTAAGCGCAAAACGACATGCCGCTCAATGGAATCGATTGTTGAGGGCGTGTCAGCTCTTTTAGCTAAGCGCTGGCAATGAGGTTGTTGACGCTTTCAACTGCATCATACGGACTTGAGCCCGCTTCCATCAAAGGTTCAGACCCTAGTGCTTTTAATAGGGCAATATTGGCTTGAGGATTATCATTAATGGGCTGATTGAAGCTAATTGGTCGATTAACGGCATGATAACTGTGCTGATTTAAGGTGTCTTCTTCATTGTAAAGCGAAGGGCCTGGTTGAGTGAATAGACTCATTAAAAGTGCAAATTGCGCATTATGAGACACAGAGTTTCCTGGCTGTGTTCTTTGCGTAATTTGGCTTTCAACAATATTAATTATATTCATTCAAACACTCATATTTTCTTTCCTTATCTATCGAGCAATTCTCAGAAAGCTTTAGCCTAATCTATAAAATAACCCTTACTAATTGTGTTTATTTGTTTTAAAGACAAGTATTTGCAGAAAGTAAGTTTATTAATTTAAGGCTAGAGATATACTAGGGGTATGAGAGTAGTCGCTTTTTAATAGTTTAAACTGCTAGCAATATCTGATTGATTTGAAAGCTTGTTAGTTTAATGAATTGTTCATAGCAATCTTTTATAGTGCCTTTTGTAGAGGTTTATAGCTGGAAGCATAAATGCAAGATATCAACCAATTGATTGAAAATGTTAGAGAGAACGAGTTAATCGCTCGTAAGTTCTTTGAAATAGAGCGCTGCATTTTATCGATTGGACGTTGTGATCAGTTTGTTTCTACTTTAACAAAGGAGGTGCAAAAGCAATTTAATGTGCCTTATGTGTGGGTGAACTTAATTAATGAAGCGCCCTTATCACATTTGATGGAAAGTCTTGAACGCACTCCAAACTTGCGCGATCGTGTTATGTTCTCACGCCGAGTACATATGATTGATGTGATTAAATCCTCCGCTAAAACCATTCTGGTGAATGACGATATTAGTGTTTGTCAGGCGATCATTCCACCTATCTATCGTGACATAGTGCACTCCTTAGCTATTTCTCCACTTACCATAGATGGTGCTTTGGTTGGGTTGTTTTGTCAGGCTGACGCCACTAAAGAAAGATATGACCCTCTGCTTAAAGATACTTTTTTGCTAGATCAACTCGCTATAAAAATATCAATCTGCTTAAGTAATGTGACAGCGAGAGAGAAGCTGGAATATCTAGCAACTCGAGACTCTTTGACCGGTTTGCTTAACCGTCGACAATTGGAGCTTATGTTAGATCGAGAGTTTCAGCGGGCAAGGCAAGAGTCACGCGACCTTACTGTTGTTTTCCTTGATTGTGATGCGTTTAAATCTATTAATGACACTCTTGGTCATAACTGTGGTGATGAAGTGTTAGAATATATCGCGAAGCGTTTGCTTAAACATGTGCATAAGCAAGGCTTAGCTTTTCGATTTGCTGGCGATGAGTTTGTATTTGTTTTGCCAGGAAAAGCATTGGATCATGGTTTGCAAATAGCTGAGTCTCTGCACGAATATCTGCAATCAAATCCTTTGCACTATAAATCGAATCTAGTGCCAATCACCATAAGCTTTGGTGGTGCGAGTGTGCATTCAGATAAAGTGAGTAACTATAAGCAGCTTTTGAAACTTGCTGATGAGCGCTTATATGATTATAAAAACAACCGTAAGCGTTCGGTGCCGACGAAAGTTTTCAAGTTTTTAAATCGTCTTAAATAAATGTAATTTTATTACATTATTCTTGTCAATATTCCTTTTTTTGTATGTTTTTTAATGAAATTGTGTAGTAAAATTTCATTAAATTTAGATCGAGTCAAGTTATGTCTTATGCACTTATTGCTGATTTAGGTGGAACGAATGCGCGTTTTGCATTATCTCCTATTGGTGACACCTTAGTACAAGAGATTCAAGTGTTGCCCTGTAAAGAGTTTGACACTTTATTCTTAGCGTTAGATAAATACCTCTCCAAAGTCAGTGTTTCAATCGAGTCACTATCCGCTATTGTGCTTGCGATTGCAGGCCCAGTTAATCAGCCCGTTATTCGTTTTTCAAATAATAATTGGCAGTTCACTCGTGATGATCTGGTTGCTTACTTTGGCCCAGAGAAAAAACTGGCTCTGTTAAATGATTTTGATGCAATAGGTCATTCATTAGATGTATTAAAGCAAGATGATTTAGTGGCTGTTGGTGAAGGCGTTGTGGATACTCAGCAGCCTGCTTGGGTGGTGGGGGCAGGTACCGGACTTGGTGTAGCCTGCGTTGTTCCTCAAGCAGATATTAGCTATGTATTGCCAGGGGAGGGTGGTCACGTTGATTTAACTAGCTGTAACGAACAAGAAGACTATATCTTATCTTATTTGCGTGAGCGCCATCATAGGGTGTCTGCAGAACGTGTTCTATCCGGTATGGGGATGGAAAATATCTATGCTGCGTTAGCGCATAAAGCCGGTAAAGAAGAGCGTTTATCTGCCCCGCAAATTGGCGAGGCGTTTAACGCAAAAGAACCTTTAGCGGTTGCTTGCATGGAGCAGTTTTTCGTTTACTTGGGTCGTGTCATTGGTGATTTGATTTTAAGTGTGGAATCACGCGGAGGGGTATACATCGCCGGTGGTATTATCCCTCGATATATTAACGCTTTTATAGAAAGTGGGTTTCGTCAAGCATTAGAAGAAAAAGGGCGTATGCGCCATCTAGTGAGTGCCATTCCGACATTCGTCGTGACAGCTGAGCACCCTGGCTTAATTGGTTGTGCAAAATACGCTTCATATCTAGTGAAAAGCACCAAATAATGGAGAAAGTAATGAGTAATTCCCGTTTGAAAGATTGTGATGTGGTAATTTTTGGTGGAGGTGGTGACCTTGCCATGCGTAAATTACTGCCTGCACTCTATCACCTAGATATGGATGGTCTATTAACACCAACAACACGTATTATTGGTGCTTCTCGTCGTGATATGACTGCGCAGGATTATCAAGCAAAAGTCAGAGAGGCACTTGATGAATTTGTGCCTTCAAGTATTGATGATAATGAGACTTGGCCTAGATTTAAGGAGCGTTTAAGTTATGTTTCTGTAAATGCACAAGAAACCTCTGATTTTTCTCGATTTAATGAACATGGTGTTGGCGAAAATAAAAAAGATGTGGTGTTTTATCTGGCAACATCCCCAGATCTATTTGGACCAATTTGCTCGTCGCTTGCGAGTGTTGGCTTAAATGAAGATCGTATGCGTGTCGTGCTTGAAAAGCCATTAGGTAGAGACTTGGTTTCTTCACGAGCAATTAATACTGAAGTGAAGTTGAATTTCACCGAAAGCCAAGTTTTCAGGATAGATCATTATCTAGGTAAAGAAACCGTTCAGAACCTGTTGGCTATTCGTTTTGGTAACACCTTGTTTGAACCGCTTTGGAATAGTGCCCATATTGATAATGTACAAATCACTGTGTCTGAAACCGTAGGAGTTGAAGGGCGTTGGGGTTATTACGATAAGGCGGGTGCGCTACGTGATATGGTGCAAAACCATCTAGTTCAGCTTTTATGTCTTGTCGCAATGGAGCCTCCAGGCAGAATGGATGCAAGCTCTGTACGTGATGAAAAAATTAAAGTGCTCAAGGCGCTGCGACCAATTACTGGCGCCAATGCTTATACTAAGACGGTGCGTGGTCAGTATGCAAAAGGTGTGGTTAATGGTAATTCTGTACAGGGTTACTTTGATGAGGAAGGAAGCAACCCTAATTCAAGAACGGAAACTTTTGTCTCCCTAAGGGCTGATATCGATAACTGGCGTTGGGCTGGTGTTCCTTTTTACTTGCGAACAGGTAAGCGTCTTGGTGAGCGTTATTCTGAGATTGTTATTCAATATAAAGCGGTTCCTCATAGTATTTTTAGTGATGAAAGTAATCGCCAGATGCAACGAAATCAGTTAATTATTCGCTTACAACCGGAAGAAAAAATCTCTTTAACTGTGATGAATAAAGTGCCTGGAGCAAGCGAAGGTATGAATCTGCAGCCAGTTGATCTTAACTTAAGTTTGACTGAGGCTTTTCATAATAAACGTAGCCCTGAAGCTTATGAGCGTTTATTGCTTGATGTTATGCGTAACGATGCAACACTCTTTATGCGTTATGACGAGGTGGAAGCTGCTTGGAAATGGGTGGATGGCATTATGGAAGCTTGGAGCCAAACTAGCGAGCGACCTAAAGAATATGCGTCAGGCTCTTGGGGGCCGGCAGCCTCTATGGCATTGCCAATTCGAGATGGTCGTAATTGGCATGATTATTAGTCCTTGTTGTAAATAATGGCTTTGATATTTAACAAACAATTTTATATAGGATAGAGATAATGGCGAGTCAATTAACACCTAGAGAAGTAATGACTTCTACTCCAGTTGTACCTGTGATTGTGGTTGAGAATGTAGAGCAAGCCATTAATTTGGGTAAGGCCTTAGTGGCAGGTGGCGTGCCTGTATTAGAGGTGACTCTTAGAACCGAGGCTGCGTTGGATGCGATTGCAGCTTTGAGAGAGCTGGTACCAGAAGCAATTGTAGGTGCTGGTACGGTTTGTACTCGTGAACAATACGTTAAAGCGGTTGAAGCTGGCTCTCAGTTTATTATTAGCCCTGGAATGACGCCTGATCTATTGGCTGTTGGTAAGGAATACGATGTGCCTTATTTGCCTGCGGTTGCGACTATTTCAGATATCCTTTTAGGGATTGAATATGGCTATGATCACTTTAAGTTTTTCCCAGCTGAAATTAATGGTGGTGTGAAAGCGTTGAAGGCATTTGCTGGTCCTCTTTCTGATATTAGCTTTTGCCCTACTGGTGGTATTAGCCCTGCTAATTATAAAGAGTATTTGGCCTTGCCGAATGTTCTGTGTGTGGGCGGATCATGGATAGTGCCAAAAGACCTTATTGAAGCAGGTAAGTGGGATGAAATAACGGCTTTGGCTAAACAGCTTTAGTATTATTTTTTTTACTAAAAAAGGGAGGCCAAATGGCTTCCCTTTTTTATGGTTTACCCGTTATATTGGTTATAGATTTTCTTCCGCAAATTCAGCTAATCGACTCCTTTCAATACCATTAACATGCATGACGCTGGCGTAATTAAAGTGTTTACACTTCTCCACTAGGTAGGTTAGTCCTGATGTGAGTGGTGTTATGTATTTGTTGTCAATTTGAGCTAAGTTGCCAAGGACAATAATACGAGAGTTACTGCCTATTCTAGTGACGATAGATTTTAATTGGAACTGAGTTAATCCTTGAGCTTCATCTACTATGATGAGCGCATTATTAAAAGATCGGCCCCTCATAAAGTTAAGTGATTTAAATTGAATATTGGCTTTTTGTTTTACATAGTCAATGCTGCTAATTGAGTGTTCATCTGCCCCATGTAAAATTTCTAAATTATCATCAAATGCCGCTAACCAAGGTGCCATCTTCTCTTCTTCCGTACCTGGTAAGAAACCTATATCTTCTGCCATTGGAGGGGTTGAGCGAGCGACAATGATCTTGCTAAAGCGCTTTTCTTCCATGCTAACCTGCAAGGCATAGGCAAGTGCTAGTAGTGTCTTACCTGACCCTGCGGGTCCTGTCATTATCATTAAGTCTGAGTTTTCATGGCGAAGTAAATAGAAGGCCATGGCTTGCTCTAGGTTGCGAGGGTTGATGCCCCAAAAGCTTTGATGCATAAGTGATGCACGATTAAGGTCGAGTAAGTAGATGTATTTCTCGTCAAGGTTGCATATGAATCCAACAAACTCTGAGTCATCAATAATGAACATATTGGTAAAGACTTGTTCGATGGCATCCCTTGGTAGAAGGTGAATGGTGTGTCTGCCATGGTTTTCAGTTTTTACTTTTTCTATAGTGTCCCAAAATTGACCTTCATAGTGGACATAGCCTTTGCTAAGTAAGTCGACATCATCGAGCACTTTATCTTTTTTGTAATCCTCAACTTTTTCAAGTCCAGAGCCTTTGGCTTTGATGCGCATATTGATATCTTTAGTGACAAGGCATACCGAGTCCCTAGGGTTTGTTGCTTGTAAGCTTAAGGCGACATTGATGATGCGATTGTCGTTTGCGTGATCGTGATTGCCGTTTAAAAAAGGAATATTGTCATTTTGCTTGATTTGCTGATCAGGATAAATGGCGAGGCAGCCTGAGAATTTTGATTCGTTGGCGGAAGTGGTTTGAATGGAAACGCCTGCTTGTAACTCTTTGGGACTGGCGTCACCGACAATTTTATCTATGGTGTTTATGGCAAGTCTGGCTTCTCGACTGACGTCTTTATCACGTCTATCTTTGATGATGTCCAGTTCTTCCAGAACTGTCATTGGGATTACGACTTTATGTTCAGCAAAGGCGTATATGGCAAGTGGATCATGAAGTAGAACGTTAGTGTCTAATACAAATACTTTTTCCATATGCATGACTCCTATTGAATCATTATTTAAATGTATCGATGTGTTTAGTTTATCCTTGAAAATTAAAATTGATTGATCAACTAGTCATTTGTGAAATTATTAAAGTGTATAGATCTTTGATATTAAAGATTAATTCACTTTTTATATAACTCAACTTAACGACTAATCTTGTTTTATTATGTTTTAAGTTTAAGACAAATTTGTGACAAATGCCTAGCTTTATCTATTAAAAATCAGATATAAAAAAACCGCAGACAAGCTGCGGTTTTTTGAATGCCTTTACAGATTACTCATCAAGGAAGCTGCGCAAATGTTCTGAGCGGCTTGGGTGACGCAGTTTTCTAAGGGCTTTGGCTTCAATCTGACGAATACGTTCACGTGTTACGTCAAACTGCTTACCTACTTCTTCAAGCGTGTGGTCAGTGTTCATGTCGATACCAAAACGCATGCGTAAAACTTTCGCTTCACGTGCTGTTAGGCCAGATAAAACACTGGTTGTTGCTTCTCTAAGGCCTTCAATTGTGGCTGTGTCAATTGGAGACTCAGCACCATCATCCTCAATGAAGTCGCCTAGGTGAGAGTCTTCATCATCACCAATAGGGGTTTCCATTGAGATAGGCTCTTTGGCAATTTTGAGGACCTTGCGAATTTTATCTTCAGGCATGTCCATGCGAACGGCTAGTTCTTCAGGTGTTGCTTCGCGTCCCATTTCTTGCAGCATTTGGCGAGAGATACGATTCAGTTTGTTGATTGTTTCAATCATATGAACTGGAATACGTATTGTTCTTGCTTGGTCTGCAATGGAGCGAGTGATTGCCTGTCTGATCCACCAAGTAGCATAAGTAGAGAACTTATAACCGCGACGGTATTCAAATTTATCAACCGCTTTCATTAAGCCAATATTACCTTCTTGGATAAGGTCCAAGAATTGTAGGCCGCGGTTTGTGTATTTTTTCGCTATAGAGATTACAAGACGCAAGTTTGCTTCAACCATTTCTTTCTTGGCACGACGAGCGCGGGTTTCGCCAATTGAAATGCGTCGGTTGATCTCTTTGAGTTCAACAATAGTGAGGCCTGTATCTTTCGAAATGTTACGAAGTTTACGTTGGCTACGCATGAACTCAGCTTCGTTTTCCTGTAATGCAGCAGCATAGCCTGCACCTGATGCAATTTGATCAGGGAACCATTGGATATTGGTTTCATTATTTGGGAAGCGTTTTAAGAATTCTGTACGAGGCATGCCTGCTTTACGAACACATACTTGCATTATGATGCGTTCTTGTTCGCGTACTTTATCCATGCGGCTACGAACACGATCAACCAGATCGTCAAAGATTTTTGGAACAAGTTTGATAGGAGCAAAGCAGATGCTTAGCTCTTCTTGCTTTTCTTTAACAATAGAATCTTGGCGTGAGTGATTTTCAAGCAGTGCTAGAAGTTCTGTGTGATTACGTTCGATCTCACCAAAACGACGTGCTGTTTCTTCTGGATCAGGGCCGTTATCAGTTTCTTCTTCGTCTTCGTCATCATCACCATCTTCACTTTCTTCAGTAGACTTATCTAGTTCTTCTTCAGAAACTTCTTCTACAAGTGGTGCATCTTCAAAAACAGGTTCTTCGCCATCACCATCGATAAATCCACTAAAGATATCGCTTAAACGACCTTCCTCTTCTTTGGATTTCTCATAAGCGTCAAGTAGGGTTTGTACTGCACCTGGATAGTAGGACACAGCCGCCATTACTTCACGTGTGCCTTCTTCAATACGCTTTGCGATTGCGATTTCGCCGGCACGAGTTAGTAGCTCGACTGTGCCCATCTCGCGCATATACATACGAACTGGGTCTGTAGTACGAGCGACATCGCCTTCAACAGCGGCAAGTGCGGCGGCAGCTTCTTCTGCTGCAGCTTCATCAGTAGAGTCGCCTTCTTCCATAAGAAGGTTTTCTTTATCTGGAGCATATTCACCAACCACTATCCCCATGTCATTAATCATGGCGATAATTTGTTCAACCTGTTCTGGATCTGAAAGGTCATCAGGGAGGTGGTCGTTAACTTCGGCAAAGGTCAAATAACCTTGCTCTTTACCTTTTGCGATCAGCTCTTTGAGGCGTGATTGTTGATTGTCTGACATTAGACGACCTATGTTAGAATGCGTTAGAAAGAATTAGCCGTAAATTATAGCAAAATCAATGAGATTTATCTAGATTTATAGAGTGTTTACTGAGCAAAAAATCGCAAGTTTTACTTCTTCTTGCGCATTTGCTCAATAAGCCTTCTTAGTTCTTCGCGGCTGTTATTATCCTTTATGGTTTCATTACCCTTACTTTTCAAGCGTGAAATTGCGTTATTTAAACCTAGGCTTTCTTCTTTGCTCGCAATCATGTCTTTAACCTCTTGTTTTGCATTGATTAATTTAGATTTTGTGTGAGCGTCTTGGTGGTTTAAAAGGTAATAAATTTTTTCTGTTTGTTCTTGGTTTTGCCAATTTCCAAGTAAGTGTCCTAAGTTCTTGTCGCTATGTTTGTTAAAAAAGCGCCAAACTTTACTAAAGATCTGCATGTCTAAATCAGGTTGTCTTAGTAGTGGTTCGCTCACTTCAATATCGGCTGCAACATTAGGGTGTAGTAAGAGGCATAAAATAGCGTGTTCTGTTTGGGTTAGTGCTATGGCCATGGGGGGAGGAAGTTCCTCCTGGTCTTGCCATTTTCCTTTACCAAAAGATTTTTTGCTGTTTTTTTTCTTAGTTTGATAACCTGTCTCTGCAGGTGTGCTTGAGTAGTCGTAATGAGGCTCGTCATGATCGTATGCTAGATGCTCTGGTAATGGAATATCATCGTAATCTGTATACTGGGCTTCATCATAATGCTGTTGTTGGGCTGGTTCTGCTGTTCTTTGATATTTGGGCTTTTGTGCTGAGAGTTTGCTGGTATCTATGCCTGCTTGTTCTTCTAATTGCTTAAGAAGAACGGATTTATAGGTGATCTCTGGTAACGCTTGAATTTGTGACATGACGTTTTGGGCAAATTGCGCTTCGCCTTCTTCATCTGCCAATGTTACTTGGTTGCGTGCATGCTCGAAAAGAACATGGGAAAGTGAGCTTGAATCTTCAAGTTTCTCTGTAAACGCATCCTTACCTATATCTCTTACTAAGGAATCAGGGTCTTCGCCTTCAGGTAAGAATAAGAAGCGTACTTGCTTGCCGTCTTGCATCACTGGCAGTGTTGCTTCTAGACCTCTAATCGCTGCGGCGCGCCCTGCTTTGTCACCATCGAAACAAAGCGTAACCTTACTGACCAGTTTAAAGAGCTTTTTAATGTGATTACTGTTGACAGATGTGCCAAGGGTTGCAACGGCATTGGTGATGCCATGCTGCGCTAAAACAATGACATCCATATACCCTTCAACAATAAGAATATGATCCAACTGTTGTGTATTTTGTTTTGCTTCATAAAGGCCATACAGCTCTTGGCTTTTCTGAAAGACAGGGGTTTCAGGAGAGTTTAAGTATTTTGGTTTTTCATCGCCAAACGCACGGCCTCCAAAAGCAATAACTCGCCCTCTAGAGTCACGGATAGGGAACATAATGCGATCACGAAACCGGTCGTAAAAGTGTCCTGCTTGATCCTTCTTTTCAATTAGCATTCCAGCTAATAAAAGTTGTTCTTTTTGATCGCCACTTTTACCCAGTGTTTGTAATAAATTGTCCCAACCAGGTGGTGCAAAACCCAGGCCGAAAACTTTCGCAATTTGTCCTGAAAGACCTCGCTCTTTTGCTAAGTAATCTGTTGCCTTGGTCTTTTGTTCATTTTCAATGAGTTGTTTTTGAAAGAAGCTAGCGCTTTGGGTTAATTGATTAAGCAGGTCTGCATTTTGTTCGTATCTATCAGGGGCACCCTGCTCTCTAGGGACTTCCATACCAGCATCTTTTGCTAATAGCTCTATGGCTTCGACAAAGTCTAGATGGTCATTCTCCATGACAAAGGAGATAGCATTACCACCAGCACCGCAACCAAAGCAATAGTAGAATTGTTTCGCTGGATTGACACTAAATGATGGGCTCTTTTCGTTGTGAAAAGGGCATAAGGCACTGTAATTTTGACCTGTTTTTCTTAAAGTGAGGCGCGATGAAATGATGTCTGTGATATCGACACGTGCGAGTAGCTCATCAATAAACTGATCTGGAATACGTCCTGCCATAAAACAAAGCTCACTTTAGGTTGCTGACCCCAAAATAGCATGAATCAAACTAGTTTGGGGGGAAGACTTAATGGGGGGTTATCCTAAAATGGATTTAACTAGTTTGCTGGCTTGGCCCATGTCGCCACGACCTTGAACTTGAGGTTTAACGATGGCCATGACGCTTCCCATTCCTTGCATTGAGCTTGCGCCTGTTTCGGCAACGGCTTTCTCAATAATGTCTTTGATTTCGTCTTCTGTAAGTGGTTGTGGCAGAAACTCTTGAATTATGCTGATTTCAGCTGTTTCAACATCGGCAAGATCTTGGCGTCCACCTTCAATAAATTGCTTTACAGAGTCCTTACGTTGTTTAACCATTTTATCTAAGATAGCGAGAACTCTCGTATCATCTAATTCGATGCGCTCATCCACTTCAATTTTTTTGCATTCAGCTAGCATGGTGCGAATTAAAGTGACACGAGCCTTTTCTTTGGCACGCATTGCGACTTTAAGTTGAGTTGAGATCTCTAATTTTAGTGCTGACATGGTTTAGCTCCAAAGGGATTGTAAATAAAATTGAAAAAAAAACGGCTAGTAAGAACTAGCCGTTTTTTTAACTGTAAATAACTGAGTCATTTACAGATCAACATTTGTTGCTCTATGCATTGCATAAAACGCAAGCAAAGGCCTAGTACAAACGTTGGAATTTTTTCTGCTCACGAGAAACTTTTTTCGCGTGACGTTTAACTGCAGCAGCAGCAGCACGTTTGCGAAGAGTTGTTGGTTTTTCGTAGCATTCACGACGACGAACTTCAGCAAGAACACCTGCTTTTTCACAAGAACGCTTGAAGCGACGTAGAGCGATGTCAAATGGTTCGTTATCTTTTACTTTTACAGCTGGCATGTATTTACCTATTTTAAAAATGTTTTAAATTTTGTTCACAAAAAACGCGAAGATAATACTCTCATTTGTGCAAGCTTTCAAAAGAAGAATGCGAAATCTTTAAAAGAGCAAAAACTCATGAAAAGCGTTCTGTGAAGACATAATGATTGGTCTCTAATTTATAGATTGACCTAACTTCATCTCTTTTATCTACCTGTTAAGGTATAGCACTAATTTTTAGCGCTTATATATAATATTTGACCTAATAAAGAGTGCTTGGGCTTTGCCAAAGCGAAGAAAAATCACCTGCCTTTTAATTTAATCTATTTAAAACGGTGCGCATTTTATGCCCATTAAGAGTCAAAGTCCAGTTTAATACTAGTTGGTTAAAGCTTAATAACGACAAAAGTGAGATTTTTAAAGCGTCTAAGGATTCATACCTGTATGAGATAAGGTACAATGCGAGACAACTGATTATTGAATGTAAAAGAGAAAAAGCCGTAATGAAAGTGTTAGGTCTTGAAACCTCTTGTGATGAAACTGGTATTGCAATTTACGATACTGAGAATGGCTTATTAGCTCATAAAATCTATTCTCAAATTGCGCAACATGCAGAGTATGGTGGTGTTGTACCTGAACTTGCTTCCCGTGACCATGTTAGAAAAACCATCCCATTAATTGAAGAGGTCTTAGCAGAAGCAGGCCTTAATAAGCAGCAATTAGACGGTATTGCTTTTACCTCAGGGCCGGGCCTTGCTGGGGCTTTAATGGCGGGAGCAACAATTGGTCGTGCATTAGGTTTCTCACTCAATGTACCTACTATTGGTGTTCATCATATGGAAGGGCATCTACTCGCACCAATGTTGGAAGAGAAGCAGCCTGAAATGCCTTTTGTTGCCTTGCTTGTATCTGGAGGGCACACACAGTTAGTTCGTGTTGATGAGATTGGTGAATATAAATTACTCGGCCAATCTCTTGATGATGCGGCTGGAGAGGCTTTTGATAAAGCCGCAAAAATGATTGCTTTACCTTATCCTGGTGGTCCTCAAATAGCCGCATTAGCTGCTAAAGGGAAAGCGCGTGAAGGGTTGAAGTTTCCTCGTCCCATGACTGATAGACCTGGCTTAGATTTTAGTTTTAGTGGTTTGAAAACGGCTTTTTTAACGGCCGTACATAACGCTATGGATGATGGGGAGATGAACGATGAATTTAAAGCAGATGTTGCTTTGGCTTTTGAAGAGGCTGTTGTTGATACACTAGTGATTAAGTGTAAGCGAGCTTTAGAACAGGAAGGGTTGAAGCAGTTAGTTATTGCAGGTGGTGTAAGTGCTAACAAAAGACTACAGGCAAATCTTCAAACTAAGCTGGGTAAAATTAAAGCGAGTGTGTTTAATGCAAGGCCTGAGTTTTGTACAGATAACGGCGCTATGATTGCCTACGCAGGAGCTCAGCGATTGTTAGTTGGACAAACCTCTGATTTAGCCTTGGATATTAGGGCCAGATGGCCGTTATCAGATCTCACATCAATCTCAAAAAAGAATCTATAACCATGATGGATGCAGTATTTATTGAAGGTTTACAGACACAAGCCGTTATTGGGGTTTATGACTGGGAAAAGAAAATCAAACAAACCCTCGTGTTTGACTTGGTGATGAATCATGATAATCGTTTGCCCGCTGCGACCGATGATCTAGAAAAGACGTTAGATTATGAAGCCATTTCAAATTATATAACTGCTTATTGTCAAGAGCATGTGTTTGAGCTAATTGAGACCTTGGCTGAGCGTTTGCTTGAGTCTTTGATGGCGAAATTCTCGTTAACTGAGGTTGAATTAACCTTGAGAAAACCCGGGGCAGTACCCGCAGCAAGCGCGGTTGGTGTAAAAATTAGGCGACGTCTTAGTTAGCTTTTATTTATAAGTAATCTAAAAATGCCCAAGTCTTACTTGGGCATTTTTTTTGTATTAGTTTGTCTCTTCTACTTTTACCAAAGGGTTAAGGCTGCTTTCCAGTTTTGCTATTCGGGTCTGTTTGATTGCTTGCCCTAACTCTGCCCCTTTATGACCTTGTTTCATCATATCTTTAGCGCTAACACTTGCAATATGAGACCTAAGATCATGCCAGTCATTTGAGCAGGTGTCTGTTAGTAGGCTTAAAAGCTTGACGAACTCATTAAAGACTTGAGGTTTTTTGATTGCGGTCAAGGATGTTAGCCACTGATCCCATGCTTCAGCAGTCATCGGCAATCTTGTGTTATGCATAAACTCACTGACAAGGTTTGCATAGTGTTTAAATTGATTGGGACAGGTTAATTGATCAAGTGCAGATGCAAGCTTATTAGGAGGCGTTTGGTGGCAAATATAAGCCCAAACTAAATACTTGTTATCAAGAGTGGGCAATAAATCTTGATTTGCTTGCTTTAATCGCGCAGCGACAGCAGGCCATTCAAAATCAGCCAAAATATGATCAAGTGCTTGGCAACTTTCTAATACGTTAAAAAAGCTTTCAGGGTTAGGGTAGCTAAGTGACTTTTCAAGTTCCCGCCAAATTCGTTCTTGGTTGAGACTTTCAAGTTCTCCTGACTGGCTGATTTTTGTCATTAACGCTAAGGTTTCTGGGGCGATTTTGAATCCAAATTGTGTAAAGCGGGCACTAAAACGCGCTACTCGTATCACTCTTAGGGGGTCTTCAATAAAGGCGTCAGAAACATGACGGAAAATACGATTTTTTAGGTCTTGCTGACCTTGATATGGATCGATTAGATTGCCGTCATTGTCTTTAGCGATAGCGTTGATAGTTAGGTCTCGCCTTGCTAAATCTTCTTCTAAGCTAATGTTTGGCGAGAAGTCACAAATAAAGCCTGTGTAGCCTTGTCCTTTTTTTACTTCTGTGCGAGCCAGTGCATACTCTTCCTTTGTTTTAGGGTGTAAAAACACAGGGAATAGCTTGCCAACTTGCTGAAAATTATACGACAGGAGGTCATTTGGAGTGGCGCCAGTAACGACCCAATCTCTGTCTTTGATGGGGAGCTTTAAAAGCTCATCTCTCACGGCACCACCCACTAAATAGTGAGTAAAAGGAAGTGTTTGCTTTGTCATTTAGTTTTCAGATTGGCAGCGTTCAGGATGCAAGGCTTGCCATTGGGTGAAGCCGCCATTTAATGAATATACTTCTTTGAAGCCTTGCGTTGCTAAGTATTCGGCTGCGCCTTTACTGCTGTTTCCATGATAGCAACAAACAATAAGGGGTGTATCGCTGTCGTGTTCTTTGATATAGCTTTCAAGGTTGTCATTACTTAGATGAACGGCGTTTTGCATATGACTATTTTGGAAGCTCATAGCATCTCGAATATCAACAATGTTTGCTTGTTTATCAATAAGTGGAAGTGCGTCGTGAATGTCTATGCAGGTGTACGTCATATTAGGGGCCTATTAATGGGACATTGTGTGCTGTAGGTTTGCCAATTATCTAGGCATAAAGCGGTTAGGCTTCCACCCCAAACACAGCCTGTATCAAGTGCGTGAATGCGTTTCTTTTTTACGTTGCCTTCTAATGCTGCCCAATGTCCGAATACAATTTGATAATCTTTGGGTAGCTTGGAAGGGAATTTGAACCATTTTTTATAGTCTTTATTGCCTGATTTATTTTCTGCTTCTTTTGATTTTAAATCCAGTTTTCCATTCTTATCGCAAAATCGCATACGTGTTAAGTAATTAACAATGGTACGAATACGATCAAACCCAATTAAGTCTGCTTGCCATTTATTTGGCTTGTTTCCATACATAACTTTGAAAAAATCGTTGGCGTATCCTGAGGTCAATAACTGGTTGACTTCATCTGCATAAGACAAGGTTTGTTCTAAATCCCAGCAAGGAGGAATACCGGCGTGGGTCATGACTACTTTACGTTCCGGATCATGATGGCAAAGTGGCTGAGCCTGTAACCAATCTAAAAGCACATCCCTATCAGGTGCATTTAAAATGTCTGCTAAGGTATCATGGCGCTTCAAGTTAGAGTGCCCGCGAGCTATAGCGAGAAGGTGTAAGTCATGATTGCCAAGGACAACTTTAAGATTATCTCTAATTGAGTATAAGAAACGAAGCGTTTCGAGGCTTTCAGGGCCCCGATTGATTAAATCGCCCGCAATCCAAAGAGTGTCATTTCTTTGATCAAATGAAATCTGCTTTAACAAGCTAAGTAAAGGTTGAAGGCAGCCTTGAATATCACCAATAGCATAGGTAGCCATAGGGTTTCCTAATGAATAATGTTGGGAATGGCAAGTTTGAAAGCGGGTATTTCAGCTTCAAAGTGTTGACCATTCTCATCTAGCATTTGATAGCTACCTTGCATAACACCAACTTGAGAATCTATTACAGCACCGCTTGAATATTGGAAGCTTTCTCCGCTTTCCAGTTGCGGTTGCAGGCCGATAACTCCAGAGCCTTTTACCTCTTGTACTTTATCGTTGCCATCGGTAATTATCCAATGGCGCGAAATAAGTTGTACCTTGTTACTGCCTTCATTGTGAATACTGACGTGATAAGCAAATACGTAGCGTTCATCTTCAGGCGTTGATTGTTCTGGGAGGTATTCGGTTTGAACCTCTATTTTAACACTATGCTTTGACACTGCTGGCTTCCTTGTTATCAAGGTAATTGGCAATTTTAACAAAGTCTGGCACATCTAATCTCTCAGGTCTAAGGCCTGGGTCGATATCTAGTGCATCAAAGTCATCATTGTTCAGAATGCCTTTATAATTATTTCTCAAGGTTTTTCGTCTTTGTTGAAAGCCGAGCCTAACTGCACGCTCTAAGGTTTCTAGACTATCTGCTAAATAAGGTTTTTCTTGATAGGGCGTCATGCGAACAATGGCTGAGTCTACTTTAGGTGCAGGATCAAAGGATTCTGGGCCTACAACAAATAAAGACTCAACTTGGCAATAATATTGGGCCATGACACTAAGGCGACCATATAGGTTGTCTCCTGGCCTTGCAGCTAACCTGTCGACAACTTCTTTTTGTAGCATGAAATGCATGTTATCAATGATGTTAGCTTGGCTTAAAAGATGGAAAATAAGCGGTGTAGAAATATTGTAGGGTAGATTACCTACGACGCGAATATTGCCTTCGGTTGCGAGCTGAGAAAAATCAAACTTCATTGCATCAGCTTCATGAATTCGTAGTTCAGGATAGCGAAATAGATTCACTTTTAAGATTGGAATTAAATCTCTATCCAGTTCGACCACGTCCATGGATTCTGTTGCCGCAATAATACCTTGCGTCAGTGCGCCTTTACCTGGGCCAATTTCAACAATGCGCTGACCTTTTTTAGGGGCAATACATGCCACGATATTTCTGATAACACCGTGGTCATGAAGGAAGTTTTGTCCAAAGCGTTTTCTCGCCTTGTGGGGTTGTGTCTTGCTCATTTAGGAAACTTTTTCGCATTATTTGCCATTTCTATGGCGTGGTTGATCGCAATAATTAAACTGCCCTCGTTGGCATCGCCAGTACCAGCAAGCTCAAGTGCTGTGCCATGGTCAACTGAGGTCCTGATGATAGGTAACCCAAGTGTGATATTGACGGCGTTGCCAAAACCTTTGTATTTTAACACAGGTAAGCCTTGATCGTGATACATCGCCAGTACACAGTCACAGTTTTCTAGGTTTTTAGGCGAGAAAAGTGTGTCGGCAGGGAGTGGGCCTACTAGATCCATACCTTGTTTTTTTAATGTGTCTAAAACAGGAATGATTGTCTCTATTTCTTCCATGCCAAGATGGCCATCTTCTCCTGCGTGTGGATTTAAACCACATACAAGTATTCTTGGGCGTTGGTGGCCAAATCGCGTTTTTAAATCTTTATTAAGCGCCTCAATAACTTGGGTGAGCGACTCTTTGGTAATGGCGCTGCTGACGTCTTTTAAAGGTAGGTGAGTGGTGGCTAATGCCACCTTTAGTCCTTCTGTCGCCAGCATCATTACAACTTGTTCTGAGTTGCACTTTTGCTGAAAAAACTCTGTGTGTCCACTAAAGTGGATGCCGGTTTCGCATAAGACCCCTTTATGTACAGGGGGGGTGACGATGGCATCAAATTGTCCTGTTAAACAGCCCTCGGCTGCAAGCTCTAGCGTTTTTAGCACATAGGGAGAGT
Source organism: Marinomonas sp. MED121 (assembly GCF_000153025.1). Lineage (GTDB taxonomy): Bacteria > Pseudomonadota > Gammaproteobacteria > Pseudomonadales > Marinomonadaceae > Marinomonas. The sequence goes on along the minus strand of NZ_CH672433.1, from coordinate 472,370 downwards.
GTTGCTTATCAAGTTTGCCTGGAATGACTGCATGCTCATGCTCAAGTGCTAGTAAATGAATCTCTCCTGCCTTATGGGGAGAGCGTGCATCTTCAGCACTATGCTGGATAATATTTGTCTTTATATTTAGGGCTTTAGCTCTTTCTTCTAATACTTTTTTTGAACTGAGTACAACAATGTGAGCGTTAAAGTTTTGTTGTAAAGCCTTTAAGATAATGTCTGGCGCTATGCCTGTAGGTTCTCCACCAGTAATACAGATAGTCGGTAAATTTGAGCTCACTTTTTGGCTCCCTAAAAAGAAGTGCCTACTTTTGAGTAGGCACTTGTTATGAATCTAATTTGTAGAGTGTAACTAAGGCTGGCTCTTTATATCAATAAAGGCAGTGCTTTTTAGTTCATCCAGCCATTGGCTTAAAACTAGATCTTGTTTTCTTGCTATTAAAGTATTCTTTGCATTGACCTGTTTTATTTTATCGCTAATGTCTTGGCTTCGACGGCCTTCCACTTTTAGGATGTGCCAGCCATATTGAGACCTAAAAGGTTTGCTTATTTCTCCAACGGATGTTGCTTTCATAACGGCTTCAAATTCGGGAACCATGGTGCCTTTTGCCGTCCAATCCAAATCTCCACCTTTTAATGCCGAGCCTTTATCTTCACTAAACTCCTTGGCAAGAGTCGCAAAGTCTTGACCCTTCATGAGGCGCTGATAAATTGCTTCCAAAGCCGCTTTTGTTTGAGTCTGATTTCTGATCTCATTTGCGGATAATAGAATATGGCGAGATTTTGTTTGCTCTTGTAGCGCGTTGCTAGCCGTTTTTTTCTCTTTTAGCCAAAGAAGGTGTTGTCCAGCACTGCTTTCAATGGGTCCATATAGTGGACCATTGTTTGCGTTGAGAGATTTAATAAATAACAAAGGCAACTGATTTAGAGGGCGCCAGCCTAAATCGCCTCCTTCAAGTGCAGCTTGTCCACTTGAATAGGCAATGGCTTGATCAATAAAGTCTTGCTCGTTTGTGATTTTTTCTTTAATCGTGAGGATTTGATCTGCACTTTGGCTGCTTGCATTATCTCTGATTAAAATATGCCTAAGATGGACTTGATCATTGTTTTTTGCCAGAGCTTCATCTGAGTTAAGGAAGTCCTCGATCTCTTGGTCACTGATGATGATTCTTTGTCTAACAACTTGGCCTTTAACCTTACCTAATAGGATTTCGTTTTTGATTTGATTGCGGTAGATCGAGTAATCAATACCTTGTTGAGCGAGTGCTACTTTTAGACCTGCTAAATCCAATTTCATTTTTGCAGCCACATTTAAGACGGCTTGGTTCGCTTCTTGCTCACTAATTCTTATGCCTAAGCGGTTTGCATAGTTTGTTTGCAGGGTTTCATTAATCATTTGATTAAGAATCTGGCGGCGAACATTATCGTTGATTTTTCCACCAGGCACTCTGTCCTTGATAATGCTAAAGCGAGTGTTGATGTCACTGTCTAGGATCGCTTTAGAGTCAATAATGGCAGAGATACCATCAACTTTTGTTGCTGCGACACTGAAACTGCTCGCTATTAAAAGGCTTGAGCAAAGTAAGGTGGCAATTTTATTCATTATTCGTATCCAATTTTTCCTGAGTTCCAGTAAGTATCACTTATGCTGCTTGTTTCATTGTCTTTGCCAATGGTGCTTAAGCTGCGTAAGATAAATTTTAGATATAAGCCTTTTTGAAAGTTTTCGTCGTCATCACGCCAGTGTTGATAATTAAATTGTGCTTTGACACAGCAGTTTTCAAACCCAATGCCAGCGACTTTTTTGCTTCGTACATCATCAACTAAATCGTAATCCTCTTGATACATAAGGGTCCAGTTTTGGTCGATAGGAACAATGGTCGAGAACGAGGTTTGCTTAGTATCAATTGCGCGTGTGTCATCATCTATTTTGTATAAATAACTGGCATTGAATCTGACGCCATTTGAAGGTGAGTAACTTGTCGATACTTTTCCTAACTCTAGATCATCTTCTTTTATATCGTAGTTAAGAGACAAAGAAGCATTAAAAAGTTCATTATGTTGATAATTTAATTCAGTGAGGATGGGGCTTTCGCTAGATGTGTCGACATTAGAATAATAAGTGCTGTCATCATCATCGTTATCACTCCCATCGTCTATATCAATTCTTCTATCTGCAAGGTAATAAATTTGTCCTAATTTAAAGGCCCAGCGCTCGTTATTATTTTGATCATAAACACGGCTTTCAACACCAAGGGTAATTTGTTCTGTGTCACCTATCCAATCATTGCCGCTAAAGCGGGTATGGCTAAACGCTTGGGAGTAAGTGAGAGACTTTTCGCTGGTATCAAAGTCAGGGATATCACTCTGATCTTTAAAAGGGGCATTTAAATAGCTAAATTTGGGTTCAAGAGTTTGACGCCACCTTTGTGAGTTGATATCTAAAGTGCGTTCAAAGCTAATGCCTGAGTCCAAGTAATAAGTTAAATGGTTAACACTTGCTGTGTAGTCTGAATCGCTAGAATAGCTATGTAAATCATAGGACCTATATTGGTGTAATACACCTGGTGTTATAAAGCCCCATTGATTGCTCTTTTCAAAATTTATATCTTGGTTGATAACACTTCTTTGGCCATCAACATCACTGCCATCTGGGTCTTCATAATCAGTGAATTGAAATTTCGGTTTATAACTTAGCCAGTCATTATCGTAATTATATGAAGACTCAATTCTAGGTGCCCATTCGAAAGGTTTGTTATTGCTACTTAAAGGGGTTTGATAGCGCTTAATCGCAATAGACGTAGCGAAACTATTTTTTTGATAACTCAGTTTTGCGCTGCGCTCATAGTTATCTTCTTCACCTAAACTAATTGTGCTGACTTCAGGGATTTTGTTTTCAGTTGGATTGTCTTCAAATAGCAAGTAAGCGCTCAGTGATGTGCCAAAAGTTTGGGTAGATTCAAGCTTTCTTAAAGTTTGCTGGTTTTCTTCATCTTGAATGAAGGTTGATTCTTCATAAGTTGTTAGTCCTCTCTCATTTAAATATCTCATTTCCAGATCAAAGCCTTCACCTTGATGTTCGATGAAATGCGGTGTTAGCGTGGCATCTAGCTGAGGGGCAATGTTTAGGTATATAGGAGTGGAAAGGTTTACCCCATCATCACTTGAATAGCCAAAAGTAGGAAATAGAAAACCTGTTTGTCTTCTGCTATCTAATGGGAATCTCATCCATGGGAAGTAAAAAACAGGTACACCGCTGATGCGTATTTGTACATGTTTAGCAGTACCAAAACCTGTATTCGAATCCAGTTCAATGGAGCTACCAAACATTTGCCAACTTATAGAGCCTGGTTCGCATGTTGTATAGAAGCCTTCTTTGATGAAAATGACACCATTTTTAGTTTTTTGAATGTTATTAGCTTCACCTCTGATTTTGCTTTTGTGAAAAAGAAAGGTGGCATCTTCAAATTCCACTTCGCTGCCTGAGACGGAATCACTCATTTCTGCGTTTGACGCTAAAATCAATTGGTCTTTTCCACGGCTTACAACATTACCTGATAGTTGATAATGTTTATTTAGCTCACCATCTATTTGATCTGCTTTTAGCGATTGCTCTGGCTGTAAAATTTCTGCGCCACCTTGAAGGCGCATTTTACCGTCGTTTGTTCTGATAATCAGGTCAGCGAAAACTTTTGTATTGCTTGTATCACTTGCTTGCCATTGATCAATGTAGGCACCTTGACAGTATTGGTTTACTGAGGCTTGTTGCTTTTGGGTAAGTGCTTCTCTCGGAAACCAGTCTAATTCGGTTGCAGAAACAGAGGAAATAAAGAAAATACTGTGTAAAAAAATGAACTGGGTACAAATCTTTTTAGTCATGCGATGTATACTGGTTGCTTCAAACAAATTGTGCATAGCAAGGTAAAAATCCCTTTAGGGGTAATAAGTTGAGCTAGATGATAATCTAACCTGTGCTATTGGGGCTACTGATTCTGGAGAAAAGTTGACATGTGGAAGCTGATTGCGGCTGTTTTGGGGTATTTATGGATGGGGCCACTGGGAATATTGTTAGGTTTAGTGGTCGGGCACTTTGTTGATAGTGGTAAATCCAGTATCGCAAATCTGAATATTAAACGAGGATCAGTGCGTCAACAGCAAGCTGCTTTTTTCCAAACTTTATTTTTATTAATGGGGCGAGTTGCAAAAGCGGATGGTGTGGTTTCAACCGAAGAAATTAAATTAGCCTCTGATGTGATGGATAGAATGGGGCTTGTTGGTGAAGCAAAAAAGCAAGCCATTGAATTATTTAATCAAGGTAAAGAAGCTTCGTTCGATCTGGTTGACGTGCTGTCTAGTTTTCAGCAGGTGGTGGGCGAAAAAAGTGTGCTTACTCGGACTTTAATCGAAATATTGTTGGTGTCTGCTTATGCCGATGGCGACTTTAGCTTACAGGAAAAATCGCTTGTTTCTCAGGTGTGCGCACATTTAGGGATTAGTGTTGCAGAATTTGAACAGCTACACCTCCAGATTAAACAGCAGGCCCAGTTCCGTCAAAATGGTGGTGCGGCTAACCATTTAAATGATAAAGAAATGTTGCAAGCTGCATATGACGCTATTGGGGTAGAAGCAAGTATGAGTGATGCTGAGATCAAAAAGGCTTACCGTAAACTAATGAGCCAAAATCATCCTGATAAAATGACAGCAAAAGGCTTGCCAGATGAAATGATTCTGATTGCGAAAGAGCGTACGCAGGAAATTCAAGCAGCATATGATCTTATCAAAAAAACGCGTAAATCAGTTTCCTGATTCTATTGGGGAGTTGTAAAATAGAGCTTTTTGGGTTGATGGGAGTTGCTTACGTTGCTCCCTTTGTTGAGTGTTTTGTTTGAGAAAACCTCTTACTCTTTGAATTAATTGATTACTGTTAATGTCGTATTGAGTGTTGCTGCTAGCTTTGATTTGAGTGTAAAGAGGCACTTGGTTTTCTCTTTGGGACATGGCTAAATATCTAGCGTCGGCAAATTGCTTATCAAACTTATTTGGTCGAATGTAATAATCTAAAACAGCTTGTTGGCTGTTTTTTAGTAATTGGGCAATGGGAAAAGGGCTCATCTTATTGGGCATGCTGGCCGAAACTAAAAGAAGCGCACCTGATGATAGGTTGTTATTTATACTGTACTTAATTGCATAACTTGCCCCTGTGCCATAACCCAATAAACTTACATTGGGTACTCCCTTATCGCTCGTAAAGGCAATACTGGCTTCTATGCGAGCAAAAACACTCTCCTCATTAGGGAGTTTGATTTCTCCTTCTGTTGTCTCTTCGCTTGCTGGCTCTGTTGGAACTGTTATGGCTTCCTTTGTCATATTGTCAGGTACCTCTATTGATAAGGTGCACCAGCTATTTTGGGTCATACTCATTCGAATGGGTTTTATCACTCTTGGCCAATCAGGGTGCTCATTATTACCGTGGATGAGGATGATGCAGCCCTGCGTGTCATTGCCTTGCGCTTCTCGATATAAGGCAAGAAACGTTTCTCCTTGACTTTCTAATGTTTCAATTTCATTTGGGGTTCTTTGACTTATTTGCTCTGTCAGGGTTTGTATTCTAATTTGTTGTGACGGCGTAAAGCTTCTAGGGATGACTTCTCTTGGCGTTGTTGTCTTTTTTTCCTGAACTGCTTCTGTGTTGTCAGTTTGAGCGGCATCTTCTGTTGTTAAGTCAGATGTTTGGGGGCTTTCTTCTTCTGCTTCATCAGCAGAAAACGCTATGGCAGGAAGGATAAATAAAATAATAAGAAGTCCGTGAGTGATATTTTTAGGTCTCATAAATACTTATCTTTAAAGCCTTGTTAGAATAAGCCAAATTTTAATCTGGAATTAGTGACATGAATGATTTTGTAATAGCGCCATCCATACTTGCTGCCGACTTCGCACGATTAGGTGAAGAAGTCGATTCTGTTCTTAATGCCGGGGCCGATATCATACATTTTGATGTTATGGATAATCATTATGTCCCTAATCTAACGATAGGGCCAATGGTATGTAAAGCATTACGTGATTATGGCGTTACGGCTGAAATTGATGTGCACCTTATGGTTAAGCCTGTTGATGGCATGATTGAAGAGTTTTTAAAAGCAGGGGCGAGTTATATTACCTTCCATCCTGAGGCAACAGAGCATATTGATCGTTCTTTACAAATGATTAAGGATGCAGGCTGTAAAGCGGGTCTTGTTTTTAATCCTGCTACTCCTTTGCATCATATGAAGCATGTAATGGATAAGTTGGATATGATAATGCTGATGTCAGTCAACCCAGGCTTTGGTGGCCAGAAGTTTATTCCCGCAACCCTTGATAAGTTAAGAGAAGCGAGGGCACTTATAGACTCAAGTGGATACAATATTCGCTTAGAAGTTGATGGTGGCGTGAGTGAAAAGAATATTGCTGAGATTGCTGTTGCTGGTGCAGATACCTTTGTCGCTGGATCCGCTATTTTTGGTAAACCAGATTATAAAGTCGCTATTGATTCTATGCGTTCAGAACTTGCTAATGTGGTGCGTTGATGAGAACGCCTAAACATTTCAAAAAGTGGTTTGATGCTTGGCCGCAACTTGTCTGCTTTGATTTAGATGGCACCTTAGTCGATAGCGTCCCTGATTTGACTAATGCGGTAGATGCCTTTTTGCTAGAGCATGGAAAGCAAGCTGCAGGTGAGGGTAACGTTCGTGAATGGGTTGGTAATGGTGCAGCCAGTTTAGTGCAAAGAGCTATGAACTGGGCTTCGATTGATGAAATGCACTATCAGGCTTGTTATAAAACGTTTCTTGTAACCTATAAGGGGGCGTTGACAGAAAAAACACAGCTTTACGCAAATGTATTAGATTTACTTAAAGCGCTAAAACTGAATCACGTACCTATGGCTCTGATTACTAATAAGCCGAGTGCTTTCGTGCGACCTATTCTTGATCACTTTGAGTTAAGTGATTACTTTTCCTGGATTTTAGGGGCGGATACGCTAGAAGAAAAAAAACCTTCGCCCATGCCTTTGATTTACTGCGCTGAAGCTATTGAAGCTGAGGCGGGCCAATGTGTCATGATTGGGGACTCGCAAACGGACAGTCGAGCAGCAAATGCTGCAGGCTTTAAAAATGTATTGGTGACATATGGTTATCATCAAGGAGTTGATCTTAATTCATTAGAGGCTGACCTATTAATTGATGATCTTGTGGAGCTGCTTCTTTAGCTGAAACTTAGGTTAATTGCCGTCAAAATGATTCTGACGGCAATTTTCTTGATGTTTCTGATTCTTCTTTAACCTTCTGGCTGTATCTGTGTTTCCGTCTGAACCTTTAGTGTTTGCGTCGGAAAAGCGAGCTCTGCTTTATGATGGGTAATAATGTCCATTATTTTTAGTAGGACATCTTGTTTAACTTCATGAAAGCGAATCCAGTTTGTTGTCTTTGTAAATGTATATACAAAGAATTCAAGAGATGAAGGTCCAAACTGATTAAAGTTGACTATCATGGTTTGATTTCCGTCTATATCTTGGTGAGCTTTAAGCATGCTTTTTACTTCGGCCATTATGCTGGGAAGTGCATCCACATCATCGTATCTAATGCCTATTTTTTCGTAAATTCTTCGGTGCGACATGCGTGAAGGGTTTTCTACAGAAATTAAAGAGAAAGTAGCATTGGGTACATATAGTGGGCGCTTATCAAAGGTTCTTATTCTCGTTTGACGCCAGCCGATATGTTCGACAGTCCCTTCTATTTCCTTATCGGGTGAGCGAACCCAGTCTCCCACAGAGAAGGGACGGTCTAGATAAATCATCAAGCCGCCAAAAAAGTTAGCCAGTAGGTCTTTTGCTGCAAAGCCGACGGCAATACCGCCAATACCACCAAAGGCTAATATTCCTGAAATACTTACCCCAATCGTTTGTAAGACAACTAAAGTAGAAATAATAAATAAGCTAGCTTTTATTAGCTTGCCAATGGCTGACACTGTTGTGATGTCCATTGGGTGTTTCATTTTGGTGGGAGAAGTAAGAATTTGCTCGCTACGTTTGGATAGTCTAAAAATAAACCATGTCAAAAGCGCAATTAACCCTACTTTTTTGAGCGATTCGATATTGGTATTTGAGAAAAAACCAATTTCATTGCTTGAAGACTGAGAAACGATAAGTATTCCTAGGCCCCAAATAAAATATTTAATGGGCTGTCTTGCTGCGAGTAATAGTGCTTTGTCCCATGGGTTTCTTGTTGATTGTAACTTAAGCTGAATACGTGAGAGTAATTTTGATATGAGAAAATTTGCGAAAAAAGTGATGGCGAGTATGCCGATTATTTTTACAAGCCAGTGCATTTTGGATTGTCCAAGGCCTGTGTAGTCGATAAATATTTCCCAGTACATTTTAACTTACTTCTTTAATCAATTTGATGTTTAAAACCCGATCAATATATAAAAACTTTGCTTATCATGAGTTGTGCTTTGAATAGAAAGGGCCTTTTAGTAAGGTCCATTATTTATGGATACCGTCAATTTTTTAATATTATGTTAAATAAGGATGTCAAATGTCACGTTTTTTTGAGGAATTGTGATTAAATGGCGTTTTTATGAAAAAAAATTGTGAATTACACGCTTTCTACACAATGGTTCAATAAGATAAAAAGTATCTAATTCAGAAACTGTTTATATAACTGATTGGTTTCTATACTAGTATTTTAAATTTTATGTGTGCTCGATAGATAGATCTATCTTTTTTGGAATACGGAATTGCTAGCGAGTTTTTCATCGTTTATGCATGGAGATAGTTGAATAATGAAAATTTTTATTGAGATTCATCTCAGGTTTGTGGCAACGGTCTGGCTGATTCTTATGGCTGTTCTAAGCCTACTTTACCTGATCAATTACATGAAGTTTGATAGTTTGATGTCAAATGTCGTGTCATCGAAATTAGAGGTGATATCGTCTTCACTTGAGACCTCCATTATAAAGGCTGAGCGCTTAGGCATTCATTTAAAGTCCGCTAATAATCTTCCCGATTTGATGGATAGGGCTAAATCTCGTGATGTGAATGTGAAGCTTATTCATATTATTGGGAATAATGGTGAAATAATTTTCTCGACTGACTCGCAACGGGTAGGAGAGCTAGTAGACGAAAACATATCCAAGAGAGCGCTTCGTTCAGCTGAAGCTAATTGGCTTTTGGCCACAGATAAAGACCTTTATAGCGGTTTGCAATTAACGAATGGTTTTGACGAGTTAATTGGTAGTGTCGTGATTCAATATGACAAGTCATCATTCTCAGGCACCTATGCTCAGGTGCGTTTACATTTGTTGGAAATGACTGTCGGAATATTCTTAATCTTCTCTCTTATCGTGTTTCTAGTTATTCGTTTATGTTTTGGTGACATTAGTGGTGTGATTCATTTGATTGAGCAATATACAGGAGGGGAGAAGCGTGTAAAAGAATTCGACGCCCCAGAAGGTACGCTTGCTTTTAAATTGGCTGAACAAATGAAACAAGGCGAGCAAATGAAGGCTCAGGTTGCTAATGAACTAGATGCTATTCAAGCCCTTAAGGGTAAACAAGATGCAGAGGGTTTACCTAAATGAATGAAGTTAAAAGTATGTCAGGCTTTATTAATAGCCGCCTAATTTTGGTAACGGTTTTAAGTGCATTATTCGCTTCTGTTTTGAGTACCTTATATACCCTAATAGAATTTGATTTTGCTTTAGAGCCTGAGCTTTTGAAAAAGGCAAACGCAGTCGCTGAAGTCATACATGATGATGTTCAGTTGGCGACCAGTGTTGGTATACCTTTTGATCAAATTGAAGGGATGGATTCTTACCTCTCAGATACGCTTTATAAATATCCTGAACTGACTTTTGTTGCGATTGTTTCAGAAGAAGGAAGATTACTTTATAACGCAGGTAATACACCAAACTTAAGTCGTATAAAAGCTGAATCATTTAATGTTGAAGGTTCAAGTTTTCTGAATGAAAGTCTGGTAGAAAGACTAACACAAGGGGGGAAAGAGCTTTTTGATATCTTCTTTAGTCAAGCAACATCAGAACATGATCATAGTCGTAATTTATTTAAATTAGATATGACCTTAGAACAAGAGGCCCTTGGTTATGTGGTGGTGGGCTTAGATTCTGGTTTTATACAGTCGCAGTTGACCGATGTCTTTTTTGATGTGGTGATCGTCCTTGTTGCCGTTTTACTTGTGTGCTTTGAAGTGGTCATGGTTGTCGTTATGTTCTATGTCTCGGAGCCATTGAAAGAATCAGAAAGCCTTTTGCAAAGGCAAGCAGAGGGTGACTTCTCTGTTAATGAAAAAGTAGTGACTAAGGGGGTGTTTGGCAATTTCATTGGTAAATTGAACCAAGACTCTAAAGATCTGCAAGCTCAGTTTCAATCAGCAGTGCAAATTGTTGAACGTGAAAACGTGCAAAAAATAGAGGAGGAAGTTTCTGCTAAATCGAGATTGCAAAAGGTTGCGGAAAAATTTCAGTTACAGAATATCCTGAATGTGAAAAAAGGCGATATTGTTGATGCGCGTATTCCTTTGTTTGTTTTCTCGCTAGCGGAGGAATTGCAAAAATCATTCATGCCTTTGTTTGTCTCTGAGCTTTATGACAATGACTCATGGATTTCTAGGGATGTGATGTTGGGTCTACCAATATCTGTGTTTATGTTAGTTATAGCGTTGGCAACGCCTTTTGCTGCCAGTTGGGTAGATAGGTGGGGACAGAAACCTCTGTTTTTAATTGGTCTTATTCCGGCTATTTTAGGATATCTTGGATGTTACTTTGCACAAGATGCTATGGATATCGTAATTGCAAGGGGTATGACTGCTCTTGGTTACGCTGTGATTACTATTAGTTGTCAAAGTTATATAGCGGCTGTTGTGTCTTCAGAGAACCGCGCTAAAGGTATGGCAATATTCGTCGGAGTGTTAATGACGGCGACCATGTGTGGTACAGCATTAGGTGCGATTATCGCGGATCGAGTGGGATATCAACCAGTATTTCTTTTGTCCGCTATCCTATCTAGTTTTGCTGGTGTGCTTGCTTGGAGAATGTTCTCAGGCAAAGTTAGTGCAGCATCTTCCGCAGCAAATAAAGCGGCTAAAGGTGGGTTAATGTTGCTTGCTCGTAATACTAAGTTTGTTTGTATTATCATTTTTTGCGCCATTCCAACCAAAATTATTTTGACGGGCTTTTTGTATTTCATGGTGCCTTTGTATCTCGTTTCTCTTGATGCAAGCCAGTCTGAGATTGGTCGTGTAATGATGGTTTACTCTCTAATTATTATTCCTTTAAGTCCTTTAGCTTCTGGTATAGCGGATAAAACAGGCAAGATGAAGGAGTTGGTTTTATTAGGAACAATTCTGTCGGGTGGTGTCTTGATATCACTTTATGGAGAAGAGTCTTTCTATAAGGTCTTGTTGGCAGTTGCTTTAATGGGTGTTGCGCACTCCATTTTAAAAGCGCCTTTGATCGCGTCCGCTTTAGAGGCTGCAGAAGCTACCCCTGAAGTTGGTAGAACTAAGGTGTTAGGTATTCTTAGAACCTCGGAACGTATTGGTAGTGTTTTAGGGCCTGTGTTAGTTGCAACATTATTAACCATTTACGACTTTGGTGAGGCTATGGCTTTTGTCGGCATGGGAGTATTAGTTTCTGCCTTGATGATGTTTATTTTCTTAAGAGTGCCTGATGTTAAACCTAACTTGGAGACGGAATAATGAAGCTATTATTTATTGCTTTTTTAACTAGCTGGTCTCTTTTTGCCTCTGCCGCTCAAAGCTTTAATGCCAGTAATCCTGCCACTATCTATATGGTGGTATGGAGGGGCTGCGAAGATGCCTGTCGAGGATTTAAAAACTATATTGAAAATAATGATTTGCCTGTGAATTTAATTATTAGGGATGTGGCTAGGGATAAAGGTCGTATTGCTCAATACCTTAATGAAGCTAAGCAGTTGAAGCCGGATCTCGTGGTGACTTGGGGTACGACAGTATCAAAAGGCATTATAGGTACCATGGGTGAATATGGTTCTCAAACAAAATTGGGTGATATCCCTGTTATGTTCATGATAGTGGCTGACCCTTTAGGTGCGGGAATTGTTTCTTCTTATCAGGCGAGTGGTCGAGAAACGGTAACAGGTATACGTAATAGGGTCTCTGAAGATGTTCAGATAAGAGCGATACGTGAGTACTTTCCACTCCTTAAAATGGGTGTTGTTTACTCCAAAAGTGAACTTAATTCTGAATTGAATACAGAGAAACTTCGTAACTTATCAACTGAGATGGGGTTTGAGCTGGTTGTTAGGACGTATGAGCTTGATGACAATAAAGTCCCTTTACCGGATCAGTTTGATGGTGTTATGGCTGAAATGGCGAAAGAAAAAGTTGATGTTGTCTATGTAGGCTCTAGCTCATATAACCTTGAAAACAGAGATGCTTTTACTCAAGCAGCTGTAAGGTATAGATTGCCAGTCGCCAGTGCTTATGACGTTATGGTTTCTGATTCAGACGGTTTAATTGCTGTGGCTAATAAATATTATAATGTTGGGCGCTTGGCAGCCAATCAGGCAAATAAAGTGTTATTTGAAAACGCCAGTCCAGGTACCTTGCCTATTGCTGAATTGAGTCGTTTTTCTATGTTTATCAATATGGATGTTGCTCGAAGTTTATCGTTATACCCTCCTATTCAGCTATTAAGATTTGCTGAATTGATTAATCCAGATTCACATAATGAAGATTAGACTATGGATGAATTACTAGAACCGCAAAGCAGTAATTTGGTTGTCGCCAATAGTAGTGGTGATGAATTTGTCGTAACTAGCATGACAGTAACCGAAGGTTTGTCTGAGCTATCTGTGATAGAGGTTGAAGTGCTCTGTCAGGATGTTTCTCCGGAAGACTGGGTGGGAGATCAGGTGACTTGCTCTCTTTATTCTGCCCCTGGAGATAGTCGAAGCTCTGAACGAGAATACTCTGGTTATGTTGTTGCTGTTAATGGTTTGACTCAATCTATGCAGTCCCGAAGTCGAGGGATGCGATTGACCATCAAGCCTTGGCTTGCGCTATTAGAATACAGTAGTAATTGTCGTGTATTCCAGGAAGTATCGACTCAGGATATTGTTACCTCAATTTTTGATGAGTTAGGTTTCAGTGGCTGTTACACGGTTAATAGTATGCCGTCTTCAACTCGTGCTTACTGTTTACAATATAATGAATCGGACCTTGCTTTTGTGACGCGATTACTTGCTGAGGAAGGTGTGCATTACTACTTTGATGCTGATGCAAGCTCTGGACAAATGATTCTGCAAGATGCCTCAAAGCCTTTTTCTAAAGATGATAAAGCAACACTCGATCATATTGCTAAGCCAAGTGGTGATAATGATCTGGCATCTTTGTGGGAGCTGCAAAATCAAATACATAGTGCCAGCATTGAGCTTGCTGCTTATGATTATAACCAATCAAAGCTGGTTACGAGTAAAGCGCAGTCATCCAAATACAGTTTGTCGGGTAATACTAAGCTAACGCAATATCGCTTTCCTGCTTCAAGTATTACAGGTTTGATGGATGATTTTTCTAGTCCATTGGCGACAACGGAGCGTGCCCAATTAGATTCGAATTACACTATGGTGAAAGCTCGAACCGATACTATTTCGATTGCTGCTGGCCGTTATGTCGATATGAATTCTCATCCAAATAGCGACCAAGAAGGAAGTTACTTGGCGACACGCGTTCGTTATCAATTTGATGCAAATGGATCTTCTGCGTTTGATAAAGAGGCTGAGTTTATTTGTGTGCCCGAAGATCATTTGCATTATCCAAGCATTAAGGAAAAGCCAGTTATTCATGGGTTGCAAACTGCTGTAGTGGCTGGAGCAACAGATGATGAGCCTGCAGCTGATGAGTCTGGGCGAGTTCGTATTAAGTTTCCTTGGGATACTGAAACAGGTGATAAGACCAGTTGTTGGGTGCGTGTTGCCCAGCCTATGGCTGGTAACGGGTATGGTTTTCAGTTTTTGCCTAGAGCCGGCCATGAGGTTCTAGTGAGTTTTATTAATGGCGACCCGGATCAGCCTGTGGTTGTTTCAAGTGTTTATAATAGTACTCACAAGCCTCCTTATCCTACTTTAAATACGACTGAATCAGGTATTAAAACTCAGCAAAAAGGTGAGTCAAATGAGATTCGGTTCGATGATAAGGCTGACTCGGAAACTTTCTATACCCATGCAGCAAAAGACTACACCAATGAAGTGGTAAATGACTCTTTTGAAATTGTCGGTAATGAAAAGTCAGTGGCTGTTACTCAGAGTATTACTCAAACAGCAGACGTGGATTTCTCTGTTACTGCGAAAGAAAATATCGCACTTGCTGCAGATAAAGCTTATACCCTCACCGCTACGGACTCTATTTCTGAAGACAGTAAAGAAATCACTTTAACGGCCTCAGACACACTTAAGTTGGTGGTTGGTGACAGTGAAATTGTTATGTCGAGTTCTTCAATAGATATTAGTAGTGGTAGTGTCACTATTTCTGGCAGCTCAAGTATCTCGATTGAGGGTGGAAGTCTATCTCAATCAGGTACTTCTGTTTCTATTGATTCAGATGCCTCTATGGATTTAAGCGCTGGAGCAAGTCTAACTGCTAAAGCAACCGCCACTCTTACTGCGCAAGGATTGAATGCAACCCTTCAAGGTGATGTTGGTGCAACGGTAACAGGTGCTGCAACAGCTGAAATTTCAGCAGATGGTATGACAACCGTTAAAGGCGGTATAGTGATGGTGAATTAGATGTTAAAAAAGATACCGCTAACTTCATGTGAAAAGATATGGGAAAGATTTAAATCCTCTGATGAAGCAAATGAGATTGTTGATTTAAGCTCTGAGCCAAGTGTCATTATTAACAGTTTACTCGAGGCTGGGCTATATCAAGATTTGGTGCACTTTTATTGTCATGCATTGCCAATGAGAGAAACAATTTGGTGGTGTGTGTGCTCAATAGAGTTAAGGCAAGATGTCCTTACCAAAGCTGAGCTCTCTTTATTTGATGTTTGTAAGGACTGGGTGAGAGAGCCTCAAGAGCCTAAGAGACGTTATATAGAAAAACAAATGCAGCAACTTAAGAATGAAAGCTTTGTTCGTTGGTTGGCTCAAGGCGTTGTTTGGAATGGTAGTGGTAGTATTGCAGAAATTAGTTTGCCTGTTGTAATGCCAGCAGAATTTTTATATTCCAAAGCCATTGCTGGCGCTATCAATACGGCAGCCGTTTTGCCTGAATGGAAAGGTCGAGATAAATTCTATAAACAGGCGTTTGCCAGTGCGTTTGATATCGCGCAAGGTGGCAAAGGCATTATAAACTAGGAGGTTAGTATGGGGTTGGCTGCAAGATTAACTGATACTCATGTGTGCCCTATGGTAACAGGTGTCGTGCCTCATGTCGGGGGGATTATTTCTGGTCCTGGCCAAGCAACTGTTCTTATTGGTAGCCTGCCTGCGGTGTGCTTGGGTGACATGGCTATTTGTGTTGGTCCGCCAGACACTATTGTAATGGGAAGTGCAACCGTATTAATTGGAAGTGTTCCCGCTGCTCGTATGGGTGATACAACCTCTCATGGTGGTTCTATCGTATTGGGATGTCCAACTGTCATGATTGGTGGCTAGTGCGCGCCATTGTTTGGCTCACTAGTGAATAAAAATTAAATATAATTGAGATGATATTTTATGACCCAATTATTGGAAGCGATTTCAGAAGAAGCTCCTTGCGGTGAATATTTAAAAGATAATCGTACTTTGTACCGTGGTTTGAGAAACTTTTTTAATCAGGCGCAATCCTCTTATCGACAATTAATGGAATCTCCAGATGCCTTAAATGATGAAGAGCTGTTAACACAAAATGCATCAAACTGGAGCCAATTATCTGCTGAATGTGAGAAAACCATTGCGACTGTCTCTAAAGATGTTGAAGTAATGTGTTGGTTTGCATCAGCACAGCCTTTTTCCGGGCAGCCGCTTGAGAACTTATCGAATGTTTTGGCTAGTTTTGCTGATTTACTGGTTCAATACTGGGATGACCTCCACCCTAAGCCACCATTGAAAAAACTCAAGTCAGAAGATGAAGCGGGTCAGGCGAAAGAATGGGCTGAATTTAGGGTTAAGCCGTTTCTGCAGTTGGTTGGTGAAAGGGATGGTACTGGCTTGCTTTCAATGCCATTACAAAGTATCGGCTTGATAGGGGCGATAGACTATAGTCGTTATTATGCCGCTGAGCGTGATGGTCAACTGGATAGTTTGAAATCTGAAGCTGCTCAGGTGATTGCATCGGAGAAGAGCCAAGTAACCGCAACTATCTTGTTATTGGGTGAAATTAAACGGCAACTCGTTCTGATTGAATCGACGATGGCTGAAAAATGTCGTGCAGTTGGTGCTCAACCCGTCAGTTTCAGGTTTATTAATCAAACAGTAGATCGCTTGATTAATGCTACCCATTATCTCGTTGGAAATCTCATAGTGCCTTGGCCTCTGGATGCTAAAGTTGAGAGTGCCACTGAGGCAGACGTAGATGCAGCTGCTGATGCGGTGAATGATGTGACTCAGGCTCAAGGTGCTGGAGAAATAAGTATGCCGAATGTTAATACAGTTACAAATGATGTTGTAGCCTTGCAATCGGGAGGGGAAATTTATACCCGTGATCAGGCTTTTCAACAATTACGACAAATTTCTGAATATTTTAGCCGTACCGAACCTCACAGTCCTGTATATATGCTTTTAGAGCGAGCTATTCGTTGGGGTTATATGTCTTTACCTGATCTATTGAATGAAATGGTAGGCGAAGATGACAAGATGATGGGAAGGATGTATCAGTTAGCGGGTTTAGAAAGTGTGGACAAAACCATTATTCCAGATCCGACAATTTCAGCTTCAGAGCTTAGGCATAAACAGCAGGCCGCTCCAGTGAGCTATAATGCACCGCCTGTTTCGGTCCCAAAACCACATGCACCAGAAGCCCCTGTTGCTTCACAGGGTGAGCCAAAAAGTGAGCCTAGCTCAAATGATGGCGAGAGCTCAGGCAATTTGTCTTCATTTGAATGGTAATAAGCGTTTGCCTATGGTTTATCGTGTTGCATCATTTTTTGGGCTATAAATCCTAGTATTAGAAAAAATTGAAATATGAAGAAGTGGTGGATCTTTGGTTGGTTAAATTTACAGTCAATCAATATAGAAGTAATCTGTTTACCAACAAAGCAAAGAAGACGAGAAAATTAGATAAATAATATTAGTATCAATGAAATACTTGTTAGTTAACTAAAGACTTTCGTTGAAATGTTATCAGATAAGACTATTGTTAACTCTCCTTGTAACAGGGTTAGCCTGTAAGAGATAAACTGGCAATAGACTCGATGATTAATTCAAAAAAATTGAAAAATAATTTCAAATAGAGGAAATAAAAGATGGCTACTATTTACATGCGTATTGACGGTGTTGACACAATTAACGGTGCAGCAACAATTGGTGAAGTAGGTGGTAAGAAAGGATTCTTCGCAATTGATTCTCTTTCTTGGGGTGCGGTTCGTGGTGTAACTGTTGACGTGGGTAATGCTAATAATGCTGACCAAGGTATGGTTGGTTTAGGTGAGCTAAGTGTTTCTCGTAGTTCTGATGGCGCAAGCCCACTACTAACGACTTTCTTGTTCTCACCAGGTGCTGAAGGTAAAACATGTGAAATCATGATTACTAAGCCATCTCGTGAAGGTAACGGTGCTGATCCTTATCTAGTAATTACTGTTGAAAAATCTCGTATCGCTAGCTACAACGTAGGTTGTGGTGACGGTTCTTTACCAAGTGAGTCATTCTCTCTTGCTTATGCAACTATGAGCTTAACTTACTACTATGAAGATGATGCAGGTAAAATCCAGAAAGGTGACGTTATTAAATATGATGTTCCTACTGCAACATTGGCTTCTAAAGCAGCTTTATAATTCTTAGGCCTCTCTTGGGGGTTATGATTAAGCTTGTATAGAGATTTTCTTTGCAGGCTTAATTTGCTTTTACTTAATATCAGTTTTGTTTGTTATTAGGAAAGGTTTTTTAAATGACCTTCCCAGCTAATAAAATAGTAATAATGAACTTAGTAATGCTTATTACTAGCGTACCAATAACGGAGAAAAATTATGGCTTTAAACTCACAGCATAAACGGGTCAGTAAAAACCGTGTCAGCATTACTTATGATGTTGAGACAAATGGCGCGGTAGAAAATAAAGAATTGCCTTTTGTGATCGGTGTTATCGGTGACTTCTCGGCTCATAACGATGATAGAGAAGATCTAGAAGATCGTACTTTCTATCAAATTGATAAAGATAATTTCGACACAGTTATGAAGCGTGTTGGGCCTGAGCTTAAGCTAAAAGTAGACAACACTCTTGCTGATGATGATAGCCAATTTGAAGCTGAATTGAAGTTTAACTCAATGAAAGACTTTGAGCCTGACTCTTTAATTGAGCAGGTTGAGCCCCTGAGCAAACTTGCTGAAACAAGACAGCAGCTTAAGACCTTGTTATCTAAAGCTGATCGCTCAAGAGATTTAGAAAAATTACTTAAAGAAGTGCTGCAAAGTGCAGACACTATTAATGCTTTATCAAGTGAACTTGGACTTGAGTCTGATGGAGGAGAAGAATGAGTACTGAATTAGAAAATCAAGCTGGTGCAGAAGGCGAAGAAGGTTCTCTTAGTTTTCTAGATCGTGCAATTGCTGCCACTACGCAGACTCCAGAAGATACAACCAAAGAGCTGTTCTCTGTTCTTGCTGAGCAAGCATTAGGTGGTACTGTTGTTTGGGACAAGAACCTGACAAAAACTATTGAAAATGCAATTGCTGAAATTGATAAGCAAATGTCTCGTCAGCTTTCTGAGATCATGCAGCAGGATGACTTCCAGCGACTTGAAGGGTCTTGGCGTGGTTTGGGTAAACTTGTTCGTGAAAGCGAAACAGGTCAAAGCCTAAAAATCAAATTAGTTGATTTCCAAAAAGATGAGTTGCTTGAGCAGTTTGAAGATGCGCCAGCAGTAGATCGTAGTCCACTGTTTGATGCGCTATACCAAAAAGAATTTGGTACAGCTGGTGGTGAACCTTACGGTTTATTGCTTGGTGATTTTAACTTCTCTCATAAAGATGAAGATGTTTCTTTGTTGCGTTACATGGGTGAAACTGCAGCGGCAAGTCATGCTCCATTTATTGCAGCAGCTAACCCTGAAATGTTTGAAATTGATTCCTTTACAACATTTGATGAAGGTAAGCCTGTCGCTGCAGGTTTTGACTCTCCTACTTATGCTGCTTGGAATGCATTTAGAGAGAGTGATGATGCGCGCTATGTAAGCTTAACTTTGCCTCAAACTTTGGCGCGTCTACCATACGGTGAAAAAGGTCTAGGTACTGATTCATTTAGCTATGAAGAGCTAGGCACAGATGCTGAGGGTAATCCGCTTCCAGAAAGCAATGATCAATTGGTTTGGTCTAATGCTGCCTTTGAGTTAGGTTTGAAGATGAGTCAATCTCATACTGCCTTTGGTTGGTGTACAGCTATTCGTGGTTTAGAGAATGGCGGTAAAGTTGAAAATCTACCTAACTTGACCTACCTGTCTGATGGTGGTGATATTCAACAGCAATGTCCAATTGAAGTTAACCTGACTGATGAGCGTGAGAAAGAGCTGAGTGATCTTGGTTTCTTACCATTAGTGCATTATAAAAACACTAACTTTGGTGTCTTTATTGGTGGTCAGACAACGCAAAAACCTAAGGTTTATGTTGATCCCGATGCGACTGGTAACGCTGCAATTTCAGCGCGTCTTCCTTACATCATGGCGAGTAGCCGTATTGCGCATTACCTAAAAGTAATGGGTCGCGATATGCTTGGTTCTAACTTAGAGTCTGCTGATATTCAAAAAGACTTACAAACTTGGATAGACCAATATACAAACTCAGGTGCTGTTGGTAACGCAGAAAGATCTAAAACACCACTTTGTGAGTCGCGTATTCAAGTTGTAGAGCAGCCTGGTCGTCCTGGTTCCTACTCTGCGGTTGCGCATTTGCGTCCTTGGTTACAACTAGAAGAGCTTACAACTTCTGTTCGAATGGTAACTAAAATACCTGGTTAAGCTTTATAAGTGGTAGTCGATAATGTTGCAGAACGGTTTTCAGGAAGGGTTGAATCGACTTGATACTAAGGACGATGATTTTTTAAGGAAAGCTTTGGCTTTACTTGTTCAATTTGATGAGCATATTTTATCTAACCCTCGTGTATTAAGGGCTTCAATTCAGTATCTGATTACTGAGATTGATAAAAAACTTTCTGAGCAACTTTCTGTGATTTTGCACCATGAAGACTTTAAGCGATTAGAGTCTTCATGGCGCAGTGTTGACTCAAGTGTCCGATTACCTATTAACAAACAAAAAGTAAAAGTAAGACTAATTGATATTTCGTGGGATGAATTATCCCATGATGTAAATTCATCAGTTTCTTTAAAACGTAGTCACCTTTATAACTTGCTAGGAAATAAAGAGTTAAACACATCAGGTGGTCAGCCATTTGGCATGATAGTCGTGGACCATTTCGTTTCCATTGATTTTGACCAAGATTATGATGATGTTTACACCCTAGAGTTATTAGCCAGCTTAGGTGAGGCTTGTCTTTGCCCTTTTGTACTCTCTCCTTCTAATAACTTTTTTGGAGGCGGGGATGCAGATTGGTTATCTGATACTGATAGAGTTGAAAAAATCTTAAATGGGCCTGAGTTTCAGGCTTGGCAACGATTGAGAAAGCTGCCAGCGTCTCGTTTTTTAGGTTTAGCTATGCCTAAAGTTAAGCTTCGAGATAGCTATCAAAACTACTATTCCAATTTTGTTTTTAATGAAACATACCATAAGGATAATGGGCTCTGGGGGAGTGCAGCTTATCTTTTTGCCACTGTTGCAATGAGAGAGTTTCACCGTATTAGTTGGTTTGGTTTTATGAAGTCCCGTTGGCAAGACCAATACTATGGCGCTCTTGTTAATGTGCCGCCAGCGGGGATTGGATCATACAGTACAAAAACACCCATAACCCAAGTGAATTTTATTACTGGTATGGGGGCTTTTTATGCGGATCAAGGTTTCGTGCCAATCTGTCATAGTTTGATGACTGACAAATATTATTTGAGAGGAAATAACTCTATTTGGGATTCTGGGGGTAACGAAACCGATAAAGTGATGGGGCAGTTACAAACAACCTTAATGGTTTGTCGTATTTCTCATTATTTGAAAGTTCAAATTCGAGGCATGATTGGTAACTTTCAAACCGCACAAGAGTGTGAGGTCTATCTTAATAATTGGCTCGATAGGTATTCGAGTAATTTATTTAATGCAGATGAAAAAACGTTAGCAAAATTTCCTTTAAGTAAAGGGAGCGTTACTGTTCGAGAGCTAAATGGTCAGCAGGGGCGTTATGTATGTGATGTACTTGTTCAGCCTCAATATCAATTTGACCACGTTTGTGGAGAAGTTTTGTTATCGACTGATATTGGCCCAGAGGACTTAACGGCTAGAGGAGGTTTGTCATGATTTTTTGGAAAACATTTTTGCAAGAAGAGGGGGTTCCTTATCATGATGAAACTTTGGAAGCAATTCGCTATCAATTAGGTGTTTTACTTAATTCAGAAGCACCTATGTTAAGCCTACCAAAAAATCTAAAGCAGGTTGAAAAATCGACAGTTAGATTTGGCTTAGACAGTATTTACAGCATTAGTAGCCAAATGGACAATGATCAATTCTCACGCTCTATGGAAGGGTGGATTCGAGATTTTGAACCAAGATTGACTGATGTTCATGTAGAAATAGAAGAAGCTGAGACCCACAAAAATATTATTAGTTTTTCATTAATGGCGCGAGTAAGTACGGAGACAGGCAACCATTCGCTTGTATTTGATTCTAATATTTGTCTTGCTAATCAAACTGTTAGCTTAGAGGGTCAAGAAGTTGTCTGATCAATTAATGCGTTATTATGAGCGTGAGCTTGCTTACGTACGTAAATCCCTTGACGAGTTTGTTAGTCAATTTCCTGATCAAGCGTCAAGTTTGAGGCTTAATCAAAGTGCTAATGAAGATCCAAATATTAGCCGTCTAATTGATGCTATGGCATTGCTTACCGCTAAAACTGAAAAACGTATTGATGAGCAGTTTCCTGAAGTTGTGCAAGGTATCTTCTCGCTTCTTTATCCAGGCTACTTGCAGATTTCACCTAGCTATACAGTTTTAGAATTAGAAGCAGATCTTGAAAAATTGACTGATATCGTGTCATTACCGAAAGGGAGCACCTTATTATTACCTGTTAAGGCGGGTGATGAATGTGAGTTTACTTCCGTGAGTGACTTACAAATTTTGCCTCTGGACATTACAAAGGTTAAAGCTCAGGCCGCCCCCTTTAATTTTATTACTCCCGCTCAATTAAAGCATTCTGATTCTGTCATCCAAATAGAACTTTCATCTTTAGAGTGCTTATTTAGCCAAATTACGATGAATCACTTTGATTTCTATGTGCGTGGTTTTGAAAATAACGCCGCTAGCGTGATTGAATTGTTACTACTGCAAACGGAAGTAATCAGTATTTCTAGTGGCGATCAACAAAAAGTGATTGAAACAGAGCGTCTAGAATCACGCATTGCCGATGAAGATTTTCAATGGTTGCCTAAGTATTCAAGTCACTTTAAAGGTTATGATTTACTAAGAGATTATTTTACCTATCCTGATAAATCATCATTTTTTAGACTTAAAAGTCTCGGGCGTGAATTATCTGATTTTGCCACCGATAAGGTAACTGTTAACTTTTTTGTGAAACAGTTACCTGCAGAATTTTTAAGGCTATTTGATAAGAGTGTTTTTGCATTAAATGCTGTCCCTAGCATTAATTTATTTGAAACTCGCGGAGAGCCTCTTAATTACGATTTTTCTAAACTGGCTCTGCCAGTTGTTGCTGATGTAAATGCTGGTAATAATTTAGAAATAGTTACGGTTGAAACCGTGAGTGAAGTGCTGCCAACGGGGGAAATTAATTTAAGCCCTGTTTATGAATCGGGTTATTGGCATGATGATAAATCACCCCAATGGCAGGCTAAACAGTACTGGGATGAGCAAGGCAAACGACATATAGATTTATCTATTAGCTACCCTTATAGCCAGCCAAGCGACTCTATCGTGTTATCTATGATGCTTAAGGTATGTAATGGCAGAATGCCATGTTTAATTCCCGCAGGAACACAAGCGGAGTCTTTAGCTGCAATCGATTTGCCTGGTGTGCTTAAAACCTTGACTGCACCAACCGCCCCCCATTATCCAGACTTAGATAACAGAATGAACTGGCGATTTATTGCGCTATTAAATTCAAACTTTTCTTCACTCTTGCAAGCAGATGACCCAATTAAAGCCTTGCAGCATGCATTAAGGCTTTGCTGTCCTCAAACACTTTGTCCGCAAGCGGATTCAATTAAAAATGTTGAATATCAGCACCTTGTTTCACCTATGACAGTCATGAAACAGACGATTTTTGCTTCTGGTACAGAAGTGACTATTACGCTTGATGATGAATTAATTCCTAATCAGGTCGCGGTGTTTGCTAATGTTCTTAATCAGTTTTATCAGCAGTTTTGTAGCTTTGACCGTTTTATTCAGTTAAAAATTAAACGCTTTGGTAATAGTCAATCAAGCATTGAGTTTGACAAGGTGCATGGGAGTCAGCTGTGTCTGTAGCCACGGCAATGCTAGCCCAACCAAGACGCTATGACTTTATTCAGGTCATACGTCTTTTGCGTCAAATAGCGAAAGAAAAACAATTGCGTTTTATCCCCGAACCTATGCCTGAAGGGGATAGTGAAGATGTTATTGCAATTGAATTAGGTGTTTCTACTTGTCAGGTAACCTTAGGGTTAGCGGCGTTATCAGGTTGTCGAGGTTTTATACCAGACTACCTTTATCAAGAGTTGTTGAATGCATTGCATCAAGAAGAGTACTCATTACAAGTATTTTTAGATGTGTTTAATCATAGATATTACCAGCTTTTTGCCAATGCAATGACTAATAGTCTGCTGTTAAAAGAAGAGCAGGAAATCGTTCAGCCAGCAAATGTTACCGGTCTTAAGCAAAAAGATGCTTTGGCTCAATTGTCTGCTTTGCCACAAAGTCTGACTGATAAATCGACAACAAGTTTATTGCGCTTCAGTGTATTGATTGGCTTGAAAGCGCGTAACTTAAAAACACTGAAACAGTTACTGAGTGCTTACTTTGATTTAGATATTCAAGCCAAAGTAACGGAAGAAAATATTTATAGAATTCCTGCAAATTGCCTAACTAAATTAGGGCAGTTTGATGGACAAAATCAACGACTTGGTCGTGGTTTCTTGCTAGGCAAGCAAGGCGCTCAACATTTTCAATCTTTAGAAATATTAGTGAGGCCTAGAAGCCACCAAGAGTTTCTTGGATTACATGCTAACTGGCATTTTGCTCGAAGCCTTAGGGAGCTGGTGTCTGTTTATTTACGAGAACTAACAGATGTAAAGGTCTATTTATACGTAAAGCGAGCTTATATAAATGAACCTAAACTATCTGCCATAAATGGTGGTATTCGGCTGGGTGAGGCGAATTGTTTATTACCTAAGTATGCACCAGAAGAATATCGAAAAATCCTTCTACAACCAGAGAGATAAATTATGTCCCACGTCAAACTAGGAAATTTAGTTGGTAAGCTAGAGCCAGAATTAAGAAGTGCTTTGGAGCAAGCTGCTGGTGTAGCAATGAAACAAAAAGTTGCAGCCATCGAGGTTGAGCATTGGTTAGTACAAGTGCTTGCCGTAAGAGATCAAGCTTTTGAAACCTTCTTAAAAGTTCAAAATGTTGATTCAAGTGCTTTGTTAAGTGAGTTAACCTCGCGCCTTGATCGCATTCCAAAAGGTGCTGAAGGCCAACCAACAGTCAGTGCTGGATTGAGTGAGCTTATCGAAGCCGCTTGGATGCAGGCATCTGTTAACTTTGGTCATGGTCAAGTTAATGCTCTCCATATTTTATTAGTCTTGGTACAAGCCGACGCTTTTGGGATGAAAAAGGTCAACTTGCCAAGCTTACAAACTGTTTCCGTTGAAAGTCTGCAAACCAAAATTAGTCGACTTCAGCATGTTACTGGTTTAAGTACGACTGCAGCGGGTGAAGCAGGTGCTGCAGCGCAAGGCGGTGGTGAAGGTGGTGCACTTGATAAATATACTATCAACTTAACTCAACAGGCGCGTGATGGGAAAATTGATCCTATTTCAGGCCGTAATGCAGAAGTCCGTCTTGCTATCGATATTCTTTGTCGTAAGCGTCAAAACAACCCTATCTTAGTTGGTGAGCCTGGTGTCGGTAAAACAGCTGTTGTTGAAGGTTTGGCATTAAGAATAGTGAGCGGTGAAGTTCCTCCTGTGATTCAAGGTGTTGAGCTTCATACACTGGATCTAGGCTTGCTTCAGGCGGGTGCGAGTATTAAAGGTGAATTTGAAAACCGCCTTAAAGACGTTATAAACGAAGTTAAAAACTCAGAAACGCCTATTATTGTTTTCATTGATGAAGCGCATACTTTGATTGGCGCTGGCGGTGCAGCTGGACAAAATGATGCGGCAAACTTGCTAAAACCTGCTCTTGCTCGTGGTGAATTTAGATCACTTGCAGCGACAACTTGGGCTGAGTATAAAAAATACTTTGAAAAAGACCCTGCTTTGACTCGTCGATTCCAGGTTGTAAAAGTAGAAGAGCCTAATGCAGTTGATGCTTTGCAAATGTTACGTGGTGTGGCTAAGTCGTTAAAATCTCACCATGGTGTCTTTATAAAAGAAGATGCGCTAGATGCTGCTGTTAATCTATCTATTCGTTACCTTCCTGCTCGTCAACTTCCTGATAAAGCAATTAGTTTATTGGATACCGCGTGTGCACGAATTGCATTAACGCAGGGTGCTAAACCTGAAAAAATTGAAAGTTTAGAGCAAAAAATTCGTTATTTTAATAGCGAGTTGTCTGCCTTGAATGTTGAAGATGCTGTCTTTACTGAAGCAGCTGAAGATAGACAAGCCTTGTCTGATCAGGTCGTTGAGATGGAGGCTGAGCTAGCTAGTCTTAATGATAAATGGAATAAAGAGCTGGATTTGGTCAATCAAATTACAGGCCTAAGTGACACGATTCAAACTCAATTTAAAGATGATGAGATTGATGAGAAAGAGCAAGAGGCATTGCAAGAGCTGCTAAATCAGCTAGAGGAGGTGCAAGGTGAAGAGCCATTAGTTTTCTCTATGGTAGATTCTGGTGTCATTGCAGAAGTTATCTCGAGTTGGACTGGCATACCAGCAGGCAGCATGGTTAAAGATGAAGTTGCCAAGTTGTTGAACTTAGAGAACGCACTGCATGACAGAGTCATTGGTCAAGATGCTGCGATTGGTGAGTTAGCTAAAAGCATTCGAATTTCACGTGCTGGGTTAACCGATAATCGTAAGCCTGTGGGTGTGTTCTTGATGTGTGGACCAAGTGGTGTTGGTAAAACAGAAACTGCGATGGCCCTTGCGGATCAAGTATTTGGCGGTGGTGATAACCTTACTGTTATTAACATGACTGAGTTTAAAGAAGAGCATAAAATCTCTATGCTGTTAGGCTCACCAGCAGGTTATGTTGGTTTTGGTGAAGGTGGTGTATTAACAGAAGCTATTCGACGCAACCCTTATTCTGTGCTTTTGTTGGATGAAATGGAAAAAGCGCATCCTGGTGTGCATGATCTTTTCTATCAAATATTTGATAAGGGGCATATAAAGGATAGTGAAGGTCGCAATGTCGACTTTAAAAATACCATTATCATCATGACCTCAAATGCGGCTGACCAAGCAATCTGTGATATTTGTGATGAGCAAGAAGAACGCCCATCGACGACAGATTTGGTTGAACAAATACGTCCAGATTTACAGGGATTCTTTAAACCTGCTTTCTTAGGTAGGGCGACAATTGTGCCTTATTATCCTTTGAATACGGAAGAGTTGACTAAGATTGCCGAAATTAGCCTTAGACGTATCCAAAATAAACTGGATGAGCAATATAAAGCGACATTTGAATGGGATCAGAGTTTTATTGATTTTGTTGTTTCGCGTAATATTGATCCAACGACAGGTGGTCGTGCGATTGAGCAAATCATTAATCGCTCACTGATGCCAAGGCTTGCTGAAGAATGTATTCAGCGTCTAAGTGAAGGCTTAGAAATTAGCGATGTTAAAGTGAGTGTTACAGAGGGTAGCGGTGAACTTGCGCTAACCATAGACTAAGTAAAGAGGTAACTGTGCAGATTGTTAAAACAAGGTATTCTATTACCAAGTTGTTTCTCAGTTTTGTCATGACTCTTACAACTGGTTCGGCGCTTGCGCTGGACCGTTTGTATTTGGCAACACAAGATTGGCCTCCTTATCAAACCGTAGAAAAAGGTGAGATAGGGGGCGTTGCGGTTGAGCGAGTACAATGTACATTGCGTCGTATGGGGCAACCTTACGAAATAAGAATGATGCGTTGGGATAAAGCTCAGTTGTTAGTTGAAGCTAACAAGATGCATGGTTATTTTTCTGGATCACGAAGCCCATCAAGAGAGCTTTACGCGGATGCGTCAGATCCTGTTATATCAGAAGAGTTATCTTGGTTTGTTTCACCCAATGTGACACTAGATCTCGATGATGAAAGTGCGAAGTATAAGGCACGTTTTAGTGCCAAGTTTAATACAAATAAATGGCTTAATTTGAAAGAGCAGGGCTACAACGTTATTAAAAAGCCCCGTGACTCTGATTCTTTGTTACAAATGTTGTGGCAAGGAGATATTGATGTTGCTTTAGAGTATCGTTTAGTGTTTGAACATTCTATGCAGCAAAAAGATATTCCATTAGATTACTTTCGACGTGTTGCTTATGGCACACAAGATTTGATGGTGCATTTCTCTAAAGATTTTTTACGTAAAAACCCTGTTTTTTTAGGTAACTTTAATAAAGCCTTAAAACAGTGTCTTTGATAGCAGACATGTAAAAGAGCAAATTTATGTCAATAAGTTTACAGCTCGTAGAGCTGCCCGAAAATGAGCAAGTTAATAGCCGACAAATGTCTCTTCCTGATAATGGTGGGACCATCGGGCGATCTTTCGACTGTACGATTCAGCTCCCTGATTTTAATCGTACTTTATCCCGGGTGCATGCTGAGATAGTAAAACACCCTAAGGGTGCGTATCAGATTATCGATCGCAGTGTGAATGGGGTTTATGTCAATAGCCAACTATTGGGCAAAGGATCTCGCCACTTCTTAGCTGATGGCGATACTATTGTAATGGGAGCCTATACCCTATTAATTAGCGATATGGAGTCTTTATTTTCCGAGGAAGAAGAGCCTCCTATTTTGGATAATGTGTATTCTGAGGTGGATGAGCAAAGCTTTTCTGTTGATAGCCTGGATATAGGCAAAGAGAGTAAGCAAACGTCGTCAGCCCATGGTGTGGGTGATTACTTTGAGCAAACTGAAAACGACCCTTCAGAGGAGGCAAATCTGTTTTCCAAGAAGAATGTCTTAGCCGATGATGAGTTTGGCTTTGATCCATTTGAAGATACTGCTTCAGATTCTGAGTTCGAACTTAATGAAGAAAAGCCAGAAAAACTAGTCGATGAAGATGAACATATCGTAATGATTGAAGAAACTGGCGTCAGCTTAGAATCTAATCAAAATTCAAATCTTCTAAACGAACATCAAGTGTTGAATGACAGCATCATGGCTTTAAGCCAAATGGTTGAGCAACAAAAGTTGAGCCTTTCTAGTGCTGTTGCACATGAACGTTTGATGGAATGTTTGGATAAAACCGTTGATCGCTTTTTAGAAGAGCTCGAACCTGATCACTTAGAAGATGTTTTTAATGACTACCTAACGGGCTGGGGTAATCGAGATAAAAAATATTGGAATTTATACCGGAAAAACTTTATCCGAAAGCAAGAAAGACGTGAATTTCACCGTGCCTTTTCTGCATTATTTTTAGAAGAATTAAGAGGCAATAAGTGACACTTTTGAAATTTCCTATCGTCCTAATCGGTATCGCATTATCTATATTAATCAGTGGTTGTAGTAGCAATAGTGCTTCGAGTGCTAATGCAAATGCATTTGTCGCGCCGAATCAGATTGAGTTCAATATAGAGACATTGGATGATATTAATGCCTACGGAGATCAACAGGCGCGACCCATAGTTATTCGAATTTATCAGTTAAGTGAATCGGGTGTTTTTGAAAATACTGAATTTCTTGATTTGTTTTCAAAGGATAGAGAGTCTCTCGCTGAAACCCTTATTGATGTCACTTCGCTAGCACCAATGTTACCAGGCAAAGTGCAGCAGCTTACTTTAGATGTACAACAAAAATCTCGCTTTATCGCTGTGTTAGGTGAGTTTGCAGATTATGCTAATGCAGAAGTAAAAGCCTATGTTGCCTTAGTCGAAACCCCAGAAAAATACCCTGTTTATATTCGTGTCAGTGGTAAAAAAATTGCAATTTCACAACCTGTTGATGAAGCATGGTGGAAAGTATTTTGAGGAGTCTAATTTGAGACGTCATCGCAAGGTAGTTTGGAGTGAAGGGATGTTTATTGCCCCTCAACACTTCCAGCAACAAGAGCGTTATAACCATCACCACCTAGAGCAATATGTATCTTTAACACAAGGTGGTCATAAATATGGTTTAGCGACACTCGAAATTGATCAGCATAGATTACAAATTGGTAAAATTGCTGTTACTCAATGTCGCGGACTTTTTCCTGATGGTACTTATTTTGAGAGTACTAGAGAGTTGTTATTAGATGTTAAGCAAGGTGCATTAGAGAAGTGCGTTTACCTTGCGTTGCCAATGACGATAGAAGGTGAAAACGAATACGGCCAAAGAGAAGAAAATAAGCGTTACTTAAAAGAAAGCGTTAACTTATTTGATGCCAGTGATTCGGGACAAAATTCAGTTGAAACAACGGTCGCTGAGCCAAATGTTAGACTGCTGTTAGAAGGTGATGAAACGGCAGGTATGACTCTCATTCCGGTGGCAAAGATTTTAGAAAGCAGAGAGAGTGGTCAGCTAGTTCTTGATCAAAGCTATATACCTGCTTGTATTCAATATGGTGCATCCTCTTTATTGAAAGAAAGGGTTAAAGAGCTACTAGTGTTGACACAAACTCGTGCTAACTCTGTTGTTCAACGTATTGGAGCGGGCCAAAACCGTAAAAGCGAACAAAGCTTGATGCGTGAATACTTGTGGTTGCAAACACTGATCGCTGGTTACCTTGGTTGCATTTAACGGCAAATAACCCTGAGCTAAGTCTTGATGAGTTTTATGAGGGCTTAGTTAGATTCTCTTCTGAGCTTGCTAGTTTTAAACCAAGTGTTGCTGATGCTCCAGATCCGTTAATTCGAGATGACCTGCAATTGGTGCTAGGTAAACTCTTTACTCGCTTACGTGATCAGCTCTCTATGGTTCAAAGTGATAATGTGGTTGAGTTTGCTTGGGATACTAAGTTATTTGAACGTCGACGCTTATTGAGAACTTCGGTCAAAGACATTCACCTAATGGACAATCGTCGCTTTGTATTGGCGGTGGAGTCTAGTATTGGCACGTCTGCATTAGCGCAGATATTTCCAACCGCCTGTACCTTATGCGGTTTAGGACAAGTTGCAGAATTAGTTCGTAATGGCTTGTCAGGTATTAGTTTGAATGTACTGCCTGTAGCGCCTAATGAGTTAAAACCCAGGGCTGATATTTGTTATGTCGAAATAGATACGCGACATATATATTGGCAAGAAATTAAGGAAAAACGTGAAGCGCTAGCGATTCATGTTGATAGTCGTATTCCTGATTTACACTTGCAACTTTATGTTCTTGGTTGATTTTTATGAATAATTATCTTGATGAAGCAACGGTTGCCGTTGCATCTACGTCAGCAACCGCTAGTAATTCAAACTTCAAAGATGCTGTCTTTTTAGAAAGCTCAAATGCGCTTAAGAATCAAGCGCAGGATGCTGTTGAACTGCAAAACTATGCACACTTTGATAATGCTATTTTAAGTGCTAGTTCTGAGCTTTTAGCTTTAGCTGTGACGGTTGCACGTATGCAGAAACCTGATGATTTGTTTCTGTTTAAAAAGGGTATCAAGCGAATTATTTCTGATTTAAAGCATAAAATAGCAGCTTTAGATTACCCGCCTTCTGTCGCAGATAAGACCTGTTTTTTATTTTGCATTGTGATTGATGAACAAATTCTACACAGCGCATGGGGTGAAGAGTCTAGTTGGGAAAACCAAACCTTAGTCAGTGAATTGTTTGGTATGAGAAATGGTGGTGAACAATTTTATATTGTTGCCGAAAGGGCTTTATCTCAACCTGCTATGTTGATTGATTTGTTAGAGCTTATTTATATTTTTTTAAAAATAGGCTTTCGTGGACAATATCGAGTACATGGTAGCGATAAATTAGAAGAACTTCTAAAGCGTTTAGAAAAAAGTATTTTTGAACATAGAGAAAAACCAGAGTTAGACTTGTTTAAAGCCTCTGATGAAACGAATAAAGCCTTTTTTCATCGTGCTAAAAAGCCTCAGCGTCCAGCAAAATTTTGGCGTCAAGGCGTCTTATGTGCTGTCTCTATTGCTTTGGTATTTGGCGGTATTTCTTATTGGTATCAAACAACTCTGCCACAAAAAGCGCGAAATTTTATTCAGTTAGGTGATTTTACACAAGCCTATTTTAATGAAAATAATGGGCAAGATATTGAATATGTTTATACCAGTACTAGTGAGGAAATGTTAGCGAGTAACAAACCTAATACCTCATCTTCAGTGCCCGTTATAACCCCTGAGTCTGCTGGTCAAGAAAAAGCAAAAACGACATGGCGTTTACAGCTTGGAACCTTATCTAATAAGGCGGCTGCCCAAACTTTTATCAACGAATTAACCTTATACAGCAGCTCTGCTGAGATAGTCGAATGGCGTTCAAAATTTAGAGTTGTGATTAATTTTAATGATAGAAGTGATGCATTTAGTGCATTGGACAAAGTACGTAAAAATGGCATTCCTGATGCCTTCATTGTCACTCTTAAATAAGTCAGTATCAGGCCATAAGGTAGGTTGTAGAAATGATAAAGAATAAAAAAGCTATTTGGTCTTTTATTGGACTATTATTTTTATTCGGTACGTTACAGGCATCATTTGCGTGGGGATTTGGCCTTTTGGCGATGACGCCTTGGTGGCAAGGTGCACTGGCTGTGATAACGATTCTTTTCACTACGATTGTGTCTAGTTATTTGGTCGTTAAAAGTCTGTTTAAAGTCAAAGACCCAAAAAAAGAAGAGTTGAAATTTCAGGCAAACTTTTATCGCGCTTATTTCAAAAAAAGTTTTGATGCACTTTGGCGTATCCAAGCTAAAACCTCTGCTAACCCTTATCATACTCCTTGGTATCTTTACTTAAATGAAAACTATGATGATGATAGAGAGTTAATTCAACAAATGGGCTATGAGCCTATTGAGTTAGAAGAAAAGTACAATAATGAAAATGCTCCTATTAGCTTTTGGTTAAATGAAACCAGCGTACTTGTTTGTGTTCATCAAACAAGTCCTACTGAAAAGCTTCAACAAGCTACAGACTTATTAATAAAACATTTGTTAAAAAAACGCCCTAGGCAGGCTGTAAATGGAGTCATTCTTGGTGTGAGCATCAGGGATTTGCTAGCCAGTGATAGTGGTGGCGTTTCAAACAAAGGTAAGAAAGATAGAAACTTAATTAGGCACTTTAACCAAGCGTTTGGGTTAAATTTACCTATTTATTCTATTTTTACTCATATGGCAGAACTACGGGACTTTTGTGAGATTTTTTCTACTTTAGATGAAAGACAAAGAGACCAAGCTTTTGGTGCTTTGGTACCCAATGTTAGCCAATTAGAATTTGATAAAAAGTGGTTTGATGAATCCTTTGAAAGCCTACAAAAAAGCATATCTGACTGTTTAAGTAATGCCCTAAAGAGCCAGCTGAATACAGACTACCGTGATGCGATTGTTGCGGGTACCTTTCAATTTTCAATTTTAAAATCGACCCTAGAAAATTATTTTAATAGTTTGTTTATTGACCATCAGTTTGAAGGTAAGGCGCTATATTTTAGGGGGTACTTCTTTGCTAATGCGGGTGGAGAGGCCAGACCTATTGACCCTCTTACCATGATGCAAGCCTCTGATCTAGGTTATGAGCAATTAGCTAAACAAGAGTTGGTGAAGAAAAACCTAAGTTTGTTTGGTAAGCGTTTAATGCGTTCTATTTTAGTGAAAGAAGCCGCGATTGTAGGGGTGCAATCAAGACGTGAGTTTACCTATCGTATTACTCGTGTTTTTGTAACGGGTGGACTTCTTGTTATCTTTGGTGGCGTGCTTTGGATACTTAAATCTAGCTTTGATTTTCAGCAGGAAATTGATCAAAAAGCCATCGTTCAGCTGGATAGATATGAAGAGAATTTAGAATCTAATGGCCCTATGCCTGATGATTTATCTTCACCTATTTTTAGCTTGTCTGAAATTAGGGATATTTACCTCTTATACCGAGTTGAAAAGCCTTGGTTCTTATTCTCTTGGCTGCCTGACTCTAGTATTCAAGTTGAGGTAGATAAAGCTTATTTTAAAGAGCTAGAAGATGTTTTATTAGTGCGGATGAGGGATTATCTGCTGAAAGACTTGTTTGTTTATAATAAGTTAGGGGACAAGGTAAAGACGCTTGAACTCTTTAATTTACAGCAGATTCTCTATAGCCCTATTCGTGATAATAGTGAAGTGCTGGTGGATTATTATGTCAGCGCATTAAAAGAGGAAGGAGAAGGGGATACCGTCATTCTTTCTCGTTTTAGAGAGCTTGCTCATGATTTACTGGCAACTTCAGCGGTCCCGCTTCAGGACAATCAAGAGTTAGTGGATTTGGTTAAAACATCTCTTTCTACGGAAGATGTGAGTGAACTCTTATATCAACATATCTTGCAAGAAGAGAGTCTAGCCCAACGTATCGATTTGCGAGAAAAGTTAGGTCAGTCTTATACAAAAGTGTTTAACTTTAAGTCTGGTTTTAATCAATATGTTGTACCTTTCATCTTTACCCGAGATGGTTTCCAAGAATTGATGGCAACTACAGGTTTTCAACTCGCTGATGATGCCATTAAGGGTTATGAAGGGGTGATGGGACGTGTGGGTGAAGCTGAACTCAACCGTATTAATCGTCAGCTTCGCCAACGTTATATTGATGATTATATTAATTTTTGGCAAAACTTTGTTTCAAATATTGAATGGGTGGATACCAAATCTTGGGCAGATTCTAAACAGCAATTGGCATTGGCATCAGATCCTATCTTCTCACCTTTAGTTAGGTTGTATGGCCTGATTGCGAGCAATACAAATGTGAGTACTGTATTGGCACCTAAAGCGGCAAGTAAAGAAGGTGAAGAAGCACCAGCAGATGATGCTAAGCCAAATGAAATGGTCACTAATATTGCTAACGCAATTGAATTGCCTTTTGTGAGTTATCAAAAGCTGATCGAATTAGATGATGCGGGTCAAAGTCGTTTGGATATTGCTTTAACGCAAATGACAAACACCTTGAACTGGGTTTTACAGTCTGATGAGAGCCAATCAAGAGAGCGCTTCTTCTTAGATCAAGTTGCCAAGATAGATACTATTAGCCCAATTGCGCAAATGGATACCTTGAGCCACAGTTACTCAGATCCAATTTTGCCCGCTATGTTAAGAGGTATTGCAACCGTATTTAATCAATTAGCGTTAATTGATATACGCTCGCTTATTAACACGGATTGGGCAGTTGTGAGTAACTTCTATAAAACAAAACTGGTCAATAAATACCCTTATAAGAAAGCAGCGACTGCTGATGTTAGCCTTAAGGACTTTCAAGAGTTTTATGGCCCACAAGGCACTATGGCTAATTTTGTAAATAATTATGCCCAGTACTTTAAGAAAGGCAGTGATGGCCGAACGATGATGCCAAGCTTTCTATCAAGCAGACATCTCATTTTAAACTCAGGTTATGCTGATTCTGTTGATAAAGTGACGAAAGTCAGAGATTTGTTTTTCCAAGATAATGCAGTACAAATTCCGTTCTCAGTGAAAGCCCAGTCAATGACGCCGACCTTAACTGAATTTACTATCCGTGATGATGGTTTGTTATTTTCTTATCGAAATGGACCAACCTTATGGCAAAACTTAACTTGGCCTATGCTAGATAATCAATCTTTCAATCTTGATCTGCAGATGAAAAATGCAGATGGTATTGTTAATCGTAAGCGTTTTGAAGGCTTCTGGAATTGGTTTAGATTAGCTGATTCATTAGATGGCTCAGCGATTACTGGCACGCAAGATGTTTCCCTGCTTTATGAAGACAAAGATAATCAGGTGCGCTTTATCCTAAGAGTCGATAGCGATATCAATCCTTTTGTCGCAAACTTTTTTGCAGGGACTCGTATCCCAGTTAGCTTATAGTGTTTGAAATTACTGACTGGCTAAAGCATCAAACTGCTTATGGCCAGCAAGTAATAGTCTTGGGAAAGAATGTATTTTTAATCCAAGAAATAAAAAGTGCGAACTGGCACAAGCTAAAAATTGCGTTTGATGAAAGCGATAAATACCTTTTATCACAAGAAGCCTTATGGCTAAGACGCAGTGCTCAAAGTCAGTCGGTAAAGTGTTATTTGTCGCAAACCAATTCTGACTTTCATCTACTAGTGATGGATTATCTTGATGGTGAGAGCCTGTCTGACTTTCTAAAAGGTAATCGACAGCTAGATATGCGATCTATTATGTCTTCATTGTGTAATAAACTTAATCAGCTGCACGAGCAGGGGATAGTTCATAACGATATTAAACCTAGCAATATTATTGTTATGGAGAATGAGTCACACCTTATTGATCTTGCAAGTGCGGGTTGGATTAATCACAATTACAGTTCAAAACGTTTTAAATCTTATACCCCTGCATTTATTTTACCTGAGCCCTATTTACCTGAAATGTATATGACTAAGGTGGATTGGTATGCCTATTTTCTGATTTTAGACTTGTTAAAGTCGGGCACAGTTTTAAGCTTGAATGAGTCTAATCAGCGTGCTTTTTTCGAGCATCAGCAAGTGCTTATTCGCTCATATTTATTTGAGCGTAAACTGGAAGTGTTTTTATTTAAGCAACTTAATTCAATTGTTTAAGCTGTTTTTATGTATTTACTTTAACTGTAAGTGAGTACTTACATATATTGTGGAGATGTAGTGAATTTTAATCAATTTATTGGGCAACGGCTGGAGGCATAATTTTTGAAAACATATAATGTATGGATGGCTTTAACAGTATTTCAAAAATTAATGCTAACCCTATTAGGGCTCACTGTTGTGATATTAATTGCAACTTTGGGATTAGCAAGATGGAGCTTCGAAAGAGGCTTTTTAGACTATGCTAACGCATTGGAACAAACTCGCCTTGAGGTTGTATCAGGTAAGTTAACAGAACTCTATTTTGAGGCGGGAGGTGATTGGAATAAAATTCCCACTGAAGTCCTTGAAGCAAATTTGCACCTTTTACCTAAGCGTGAAAATGGGAGACCGCTTCCCCCTTCTAGGAAGGATAATGCTAAGGAAACAAGAGACGATGATAAAGCGAAGTTAGATAATGAAGAAGGCCTTTTTTCTAGTGAGTTTGGCTCTGCCAAAATAGAGGATAAAGACTATTTAACGAATAAGCCTTCTTTAACTGATTCGTCCCATCATATCGGCCAAACTAAGCCACCTAAGCCTAAAGGGGCCAATCAAGCGCAAGGGTCTGGCAGACCAGAAACTTCGCCAACCACAGCGCTTTACGATGAAAATCACCGTTTTGTTGCAGGGGACTGGATGGATGAAACGGAAAATCTAAGTATTGCGATTCCAATTATTGCACTAGGTAAGCAAATTGGTGAGCTGCATAGTATTCCACCACGCTTTTTCCAAAGCCCTTTAGAAACGGAATTTTCTAAGCAGCAATTAATGCGAAGTATCGTTATTGGTTCAGTTGCTTTAATTTCTGCCGGCTTGCTCTCTTGGATGCTTGCGACTCTGTTTTTAAATCGACATCGCTATGTCTTAAAAGCAATTAAATCTCTAACACGTGGTGATTATTCTCCTAAAAAGCTTTTAGTCGGACGTGATGAAGTCGGATTATTAATGGAAGATATTAACTATCTTGCTAAAACCTTAGAAGAAAACCGAGATTCTCGTAGGCGCTGGTTAGCGGATATTTCCCATGAATTAAGAACCCCTCTTACTATCTTGACGGGGGAGATTCAGTCTCTAAAGGATGGAATTAGAGAATTTGATTATGCGCAGATTTGTTCTTTAGAACAGGAAATCAATTTTATGCGCAAGTTAACCGACGATTTATATGAATTGTCAGTATCTGATATTGGCGGTTTAAATTACGAATTTAAAAAGATTGATCTAGGCAATGTGCTGACAACAACGTGTGCGAGTTATAAAAACAGGGCCTTGGCAAATGATATCAAATTTGATGTCTCTTCTTTTGCTCAAGTTTTTAGTGGCGACTCTGCCCGTTTAGCTCAACTTTTTAAGAATATGCTTTCTAATTCCTTAGCTTATACTGATAGTCCAGGCTTAATTGAAATTAAGATGTTGGAGCAGGATGAAGCCGTCACTATTATTTTTGAAGATAGTGCACCGGGTGTAAAACCAGATGACTGTGAGCGTCTGTTTAACCCATTACACAGGCAAGATGAGTCGAGAACTCGACGCCGTGATGGTTCCGGTTTAGGATTAGCAATAAGTCGAAATATTGTGGAAGCCCATCGTGGCACCATTGTAGCGTCTCCTTCTAAACTTGGAGGGCTAAAAATAACAATTACGTTCCCTATTATGAATGGATATAAAAGATGAGCTCCGGGCTAATTTATATTGTTGAAGATGAAATTAAAATTGCACAGATCCTAGTCGATTATCTGGTTAAAGATAATTACGACGTGAAGGTTCTGTATCGTGGTGATGAAGCGGTTGAGCGTATTTTAGAGAGCAAACCAGATCTTGTTATACTTGATGTGATGCTACCAGGTAAAAGCGGTATCAACATATGTAAGGAGCTAAGAGAGCACTCTAATGTACCTATCATGATGCTAACAGCACGTATTGATGAAATGGACCGCTTGGTTGGTTTGAAAGTGGGTGCAGATGATTATGTTTGCAAACCTTTCTTGCCAAGAGAAGTGGTTGCGCGTGTTAATGCTATTTTGCGTCGTGTTAACCGTATTGATGATGAAGAGGAGAAATCAAGCGAATTGGTTTACCGCTCTATTACATTGGATCTTGAATGTTTTAAATGTCACGCCAATGGTCAATATGTGGAGTTAACACCGGTTGAGTATCGCTTGCTGCAAATCATGGTATCTCGTCCTAAACGCGTTTTCTCTCGCGAGAGTTTGATGCAAAAATGTTACAAGGATGATCGTATTGTTAGTGATAGAACAATCGATAGCCATGTGAAGAATTTACGTAAGAAGCTTGCAGCAGCGGATCCAAGTGAAGAAATTATTCATTCCATTTATGGTGTTGGCTATAAAGTAGAATGATATTTACTTTATAGCGTATTAGCCCAAATTGTTATTAGGGGTCATGGCTTAATTCGTCATGACCCTTTTTTATTGAAAGTGAGTAACTTTTTAAAATGAACTCACTTTTCTTCCGCGAAAAAGTACTATTAGTTTATATTCGCTATTTTAACGAGACACTTTTTGTAAAACGGAGTGCTTAGAGTAGTACTGAATACCAGAATACTCGTCCAATTACCCTAACATCTAAAGCGCTTTCCCCACTTAGTTCTTCATCATGGTGATCCGGATTAGCAGAACGAATTCTTAAACCATTAAAAGGTAAGCGATAAAGATATTTTACTCTTAGCATGCCACCGTGTTCTATCGCATACATCTTGCCATCTTGAATCTTAGTTTGACTAATATCTAGTCCAACCGTTGAGCCATTTGGCAGTATAGGCTCCATGCTGTCGCCATTTACTTTACAGCAGGCAACCGTATCACTTGAAACACCAGCTTTATTAAGGGTTGAGACATTAAATCTAAGTTTCTGGGTAGCAATATCTAGCACGTTGTTAAATCCGTTTCCTGCTGACAACTCAATTTCACTGAAAAAAGGTATTTCGACTTCGTTTGGGTTTAAAGGGGTATCACTGTCCCAAGCATCGATGTGTCCAAGGTTAAGATGATTATCTTGTTTGTTTTCTTCTTGAGTTGTCTGCATTTCCCCCATGCCGTATTCGAGCCACTCAGTTCTGACGCCTGTCGCAATTGAGATGGTGTGTACTTTTTCACGACGAGGTTGTGATTCACCATTAAGCCACTTATTTGCAGCTTTAACAGTTGTGCCTGTTTGTTTTGCTAGCCAAGCGCCAGCGCCATGACGCTGTATGCCGGCTTTTTGCAGTGCTATGAGAAGCCGATCTGAAAAAGACAAAGCGATTACCTTCAATTTATGAACCAAGAGTTCAATTATGATTTATTCTTGCAGAACTTTCAGTTCATATGTACTATGTACTTAAAGTACATAAATGATCTTTTAAATGTACTTAATTGGGATTATGAATTAATAGGTTGTCTTTAGTTCATATACCTTGATCAATTACATTTTAGATATGGCAGTTGCAGGCTGCTAGGGGAAGATAGATGACAACTCAGACGGCTCAAGTTGCTTATCCGAAAACACTCTTATTTTCTTTTACAGTAAGTGAAAGAAATCTATTGAAAGAAATAGCAGGTCACTGGATGAAAATGTATGCCTGCCATGAAGTGGATCGTGGCAATTTAGTGGGGCTGCATTTTCTTACTGTTTGGGACCCTTTAGTAAGTCTTGAAAAACTCAGAAAACAGCCCTGTTTTAAAACTGATTCCATAAGAAAAGGCGGTTACGAATTTGATATTGGTAAACAAAGAGATATTCCTTTGTGTGTCTTTGAAATCCAAATGCTGTGCGAAATGGTTAAGGCGGCCGTGGAATGTCGATTAAATCGATTCTTGTTAATAGATAAAGGTTCGATGGCTGATGTTGTGGGAAGGCGCTTAACTTGGTCTTGGATGAATAGTCAGGTCACTATTGC
This sequence comes from Marinomonas sp. MED121, assembly GCF_000153025.1. Taxonomy (GTDB): domain Bacteria; phylum Pseudomonadota; class Gammaproteobacteria; order Pseudomonadales; family Marinomonadaceae; genus Marinomonas. The sequence continues at coordinate 432,104 of NZ_CH672433.1, read as the reverse complement.
CTTGTCGCATAAATTAGATTTACTGGATCAGGTTGCTGGTTTGTTTTATGGCCATAGCGCTTATCACTCTAGCTGCTTAGAAGTTGAAAAGTTAGTCGGGGTCGAATATGTCTAAGCTGACACCTGATCTTAACCCCCGTGCGATAGCAACAAATGAATGTCAGATATGGCGTCAATCGTTATTAAAAGGTCTTCATCCAGACGATGCAAAATTGCTTAATCTCAGGTTGGCTGAAAAAGATCAAAGCCTGGGTTATTTTGCCGCCAATACATGGCTGAGACAGGTGATAGGGCGTTATCAATTACTGGCAAAACTTTCTGTGTTAAGGCCTCAAGTGGCAAAAGAGGTGAATCGATTAGCTAGCATTGAAAATGAAACGTTGGCCTATACATGGCTGAAAAGTGTGGTTGAGCGCCTAGAGTATTGTGGTTCATTAATTACTGAATTGAGTGGCGATACGTTAGCGGCTTGGGCTTGGAAAAAAAGCCATGATTTTGAAGTGGCACTGATAAAATTGGGTACACAGTCAAACGCCCAAGCGGTGAAAGCCTTTATAAATATTCATCTGCTACAAGCGGGTGGACGTTTTAATGATTGGCAAGATAATGACAAGGTCGCAGGACTGGCTGCGCGCATGATTACAGCTAAGTGGTGGGTAAGGCAGGTAAGGCGGCAATGGGTCATGGTCGAGCAAGTGCTTAGAGAGTGTGGTCAGGTACACAAATATGCCTCACCTTATGTATCCCATTGGACTTTACGAAAAGAGGAGCAAAAACAAGCTAATCAAGCCGCTTTTTTAGAAGGCTGGGAAGCCGTCAATGATCAAGGCCAAGCCTTTACTTTGGCTCAGTTAGCTGAAAAAGGAGTGGCTAATCCTGATAATCGTTTTGCCGAATTAATGGTTCGAAGCAGAGGTTTAGAGGAAATCGCCCTAGAGCAAAATCATGACGCCTGGTTTATTACCCTTACTTGTCCCTCAAAATACCATCCTATTAGTCAGGGAAGACGCAATCAAAAGTATCGATTGGCTAAGAGTCCTTCTGTGCAAGTCGCGCATGCTTATTTAAATCATGTTTGGCAATGCTTTCGAGCTTGGTGTCACCGTCATGGCATTGCTTTTTATGGCTTTAGAACGGTTGAACCCCATCATGATGGCACACCTCATTGGCACCTAATTGTGTACTTAGAGAAATGGCAATCAGAGCCCTTTCTAGCCGCATTCAAACGTTATGCTTTAGCGGAAGATGGTGAAGAGGCAGGAGCAGAAAAATATCGATTTAAAGCGGTAAAAATTGTGCCTGAAAAAGGTACGGCTACAGCTTACATTACAAAATATATTGCTAAAAACATCCATGGTAAACACCTTGATACAGACCATGAGACAGGGCGAGCGGGTGCTGATGCAGCTAAGCGTATCGTGGCTTGGGCAAGGCTAAACCGAATCAAACAATTTCAATTTATTGGCGGTGTCTCTGTCACCGTATGGCGGGAATTAAGGCGTTTGAACCTTGCGGCTGCACCTAGTGCATTTGCGGCGATTTATCATGCGGCAAACCGTGCTGATTATGCTTCTTTTATCAAGCTTATGGGGGGCGTTTTTGCTGGGCGAAAACAAACCTTAGTCACTCATTACAGTGAGCCAGAAGAAAACCAATATGGAGAAATGGTAAGAAGTATTAAAGGTGTGGCAAAAGGTATTGAGGTTGTCATTACTCGTCTTTATGAATGGCGAGTACAGCGTAAGCAGTTGGAGGCTATCGAAGAAACTGTCTCTGAACTTACTTGGACTAGTGTCAATAACTGTACGCCAACCCAATTACGCAAGCATGCTCACATGACTAATCATGCATTTTAAATTTTATCTAAATATAACCTTTTAATTAAACAAACCAATTTAAGTAAAGTAAGGAGAGTTACATGGCATTTCGTATTGAATGTCCTAATTGCCAATCTAAGGCCGTCATTTCTAACAGTAATAATATCGCTAAAGATATTGACCAGGTCTTTATGAAAGAGCTGTATTGCCGCTGTTTGAATATAGAAACCTGTGGTTGTACCTTTGTGGTCTCGGCCTCATTTTCCCATTACCTGAACCCACCGCAACAAGATATTGTGGCTATGGCTAAGGCGATCTTAGAGAAAGAGCAGCAACTTAAGCTGGAAGAAGGGAGGTGTTAAACTCTCATTTAATTTGATGTGAATCGGTTAAGTTTATTGAATAAGCATGAGAACTAGATTTAATGGCAAACTTTGATAAAGCGTTTAATTTACGAAGGCGGCATCCAACTGGCATGTTGCATTTGGTTGCTAACGAAGTGCAAAGCAGACTTACTCGGTTAAGTTATCGTGCAAGCTTAGATGTGAGCTATGGACCAAGCCCTGGTGAAAAACTGGATATCTTTCCTGCGGCCAAGGCGAATGCCCCTGTGTTTATTTTTATTCACGGCGGTTACTTTAGGGCGTTAGACAAAGCTCAATATAGTTATTTGGCACAAGCTTTTGTGAAAGCGGGTTGTACCTTGGTACTGGTTAATTATGACTTAGCGCCAAAAGTGACGGTTAAAGAAATAGTTGATCAAAACGTAAAAGCCTTTGCTTGGGTGCATAAGAATATACATAAGTGGCAAGGAAACCCTGAACACCTTGTTGTTGGTGGTCATTCTGTGGGTGGTTTTTTAACCGCTAAAATCCTTGCTCATGATTGGCCTCAAGAAATAAAACAGAGCATCAAGGGGGCTGTTATGTTAAGTGGGCTTTATGACCTTAAACAAATGCAGCAGTCCTTTTTAAATAAAGTGTTAAACCTGAGTGATCAGGAGGTAGCTGAATTAAGCCCTATCTTGGAAACAGGTGTATTTAACTTTGTTCCTCACATCATTATGGCAGTGGGAAATGATGAAACGAACGAGTTCATTCGACAAACCCAGGTTTATAGTGAGAAGCTAAAAAAAGAGAATTGTAGTTTGGACTGTTTGTTTTTAGAGGGTAAAAATCACTACACAGTGTCGCGCTTATTAAGTCATAAAGAGAATACCTTAATGGAGAAAATATTCACTTTGTTGGTTTGATCCTAAGTTATTCACTCAGTGTTTTTTGAAGATGGATTGCAAAAAGGATGTTGATATTTTGAAGTTGGTTTTATCTATTTTGCTGCTTTGTACTTCGCTACAAATACAAGGGAAAGAAGCTATGTCTCAGGAAAAGGTGTCAAAGGAAAGTGACTTGAAAGCAGCCATATTCATGGAGAGCATGCCAACAGGCTTTGTTGTTCCACCTGCAGAAACACAGCAAGATAGTCTGATATTAGAGCAAATTAATAAAGTGGGTTGGTACAACCTGCATATAGGGCAAGAGGATAATCAAGCTGCTTTCTCATTTAGCATTGGTCATTTTCAACAACATAATCACCCTGAGTTAATTCTAGTTGGCTTGCCTGCCGAAGTCGCAAATCAGCTATTAAATATTGCTGTCGTCAAAATCGTCGGTGCAAAAGAAAGGCTTGAGCCCTATAAAAAATATGATGACTTTACTGAAGGCCTTGCTGTGGCTTTTATTCCTGTTGAGTTAGATTTCTATCGGAACTATCTAGGTTATGCAAACTGGTATTATGGTGACTTACCAAAACCTTACCCTGTCTTGCAAATGGTGTGGCCTGACCGAGAGGGTTATTTTCCTTGGGATGCTGAATTTGATACGAGTTTTAAACAAGCTCAGCCTCTATTAGGTTTCGGGCCAAACAAACCCTAATTAAGTTAGGATTAGTCTGTATTAAGACTAATCCTATGGCTTCTGATTATCTTTCTACCTAATTATCTAGCGTATTAACCGCTTCTTCTAGATTTGCTTCTAACGTTTGAGTATTAGCTTCAATTGCTTGGGCTAACGCTTCCATCGCCTGGCTAAGTTCTGTGATAGCTGAATTTGTTTCTTCCTCAAGTTCAGTAAGAGCGAGCATAGCCTCTTGCTTGAAATTAACCGCGGCATTTTCAATATTAGCCACCAGTGCCAGCTTATTGGCTAAATCATTTGATAAACTTTTTAATAAGCTATCAAGTGTGTTTGATAGGGTATCTGCTTGCTCCTCTAGTTCATTACCCAGGTCATTAACCGCGGTTTCAAATTGGCTTGAGAAGGCTGTCGCCTGATTCTTTACTTGATCGACTAGATCATCATATTCAGAAATAAAGTCGTCTATGTTTGACTCTATTTCTTCAATTGTCTCGTTAAGCTCTGTTTCTACCTCTTCTTTTGCTGCCTCATAATCATCAATTAAATCGTCTGCATCAAGGTCTTCCTCAAGTGCTTGAACAAGGTCATCTCCCAATAAGTTTTCGACATTGCGCTCGATGGCAAATTTAAGTTTGTCATCAGCAAATTGACTGATAAGCGAACCCACACATTCGTCTTTGATTAAGCTTTGTAAGCTAAAAGCATTTGCCATCTGCTTATGGGCTAAATACATTTGGCTTAAATTGTTTACTTCGGTACTGACTGTGTTTGCAAGATAAACCACTTGTTCATCTAATACGCTTTCTAAACTTTTTAATTGGCTACTAAAGCCATTGGCAAACTGTGTGAGATCATCCGTAATGGGAAGCAAGATAAGGTTTTTAATTTCAGTAAGCTTAATTTCATAGTCATTAAGCTTAGTTGTCAGGCTCGTTTGATAGGCTAGTAGCTGAGTTTCTGTACTGCTTATGTTTTCCATAAGGTTTGCTTGATACTCATCCAGACTCGCTTTATAGCTTGCAAGACTTAAATTCAGCTCTTCTTCATATTTGGCTGTGCTAGCGGCAATGCTGGCTTCATAGTCGTTAACTTCATCTTGGTAACTTTCTAAACTGCTATCTAAACGACTGTCTAGGTTTTCAAGATATTCATTCTTACTTTGAGTGATCTGCGCTTGGTAATTCGCAAGGCTGACTGCTTGAGCTTCGTGATAGGCCGCTAAACTTTCTTCTGCTGTTTGTTCGAATTGGGTTAAATCCGTTTTAATCTTGTCTAGTTTGGCTTCTGCCTCATTAATGTTTGTTTCAAGCTGTGTAAGCTCTGTTTCTAAGCTTTCAAGGCTGCTTTTAAGCTCATTAACTTCCCCATTAATACCCTCTTCAAGATGGGTTAGCTCAGATTCAAGTGCCGCTAGGTTCTGCTCTAAAAAATCTAGGCTTTGTTCAAAACTCAACATAAGGTCATAAGTGGCATTTAGATTTGAGTCTGCAACGCCAGCTAAGGTGCCTGAAATACTATTAATATTGGTACAAGATGCGGGCAGTTCTGCAAGGTAACTATCCACTTCTTTAATCGCTGAAGCCACTTGCATATCCTCTAAAAAACCACTGATACGAGATTCAATATGCAGTTGTAAATTGAGTACGCCATCTTGATAGCCTAATAAACTTGCTTGGGCTATTAATAAGTCGCCGGCATAACTGGCACTCAAATTTGGGGTAAGTTCGTCTGATATTTTCGCTAAAGTAGTTTGTATTTTAGCGTCTACTTGTGCTGCTTTTTCTTTAACCTTGGCGCTGATTGCAGTGGTACTACTTTCAAAGCTACCGCCTTGGCCAAAGGCGTTAAAAATATCCTTATTAAAATTAAGACTCATGTCTTTTTCCTTTTATCTATCCGTGATTTTTAAATTGTCTGTTTAATCTCTCTATCAGTTTTCTCTCTGATAAGCGCATGTTACCTCTCAAAAAACACTTAAATAATGCTTTTTAGGACAGGCTTTTGTGATGGATTAAAAATCGCAATTTAGCGGATTTTAGCCGCTGGAACCCTATCTCTGACTGGCTTATTCTGCACCTATCGACAAGGCAAGGACGTCTTAAGGGGCCAACAGGATGGCCCAGGGGAGTAATAAACTTTTCGTCGATCGCTCACAAAGCAATTAGCCAAATGGCTCAATTTTTTAATTAGTAAAAAGGAAGGGAAGCAGAGTTATGCAAAAGCTTGAAGCACTAACACTCTATATCACAGACAAAATGGATTTGTCTGCAGAAGCCATTAGTGCCCAAGTAACAAGCATGGTGCTAAAGCCAAAAGGACGTGATGAAGGCAATCAGGTGTTATTACACAGCCTTTGTTATCAGGCGACATTAAATCTAATTGGTTTTCCATATCAAGCTGAAGAGATTGCTCGCTTTAATGCCCATCTGATGACCTGGCTTGCAGATCATGATGATAGAGAGGCATTAGATGATGCTTACCCAGCTATCTCACTAGATTTACAGGATACACAAACTGCCAATCTAGGGCTGAGTTTAGCCTTTGAGGAGTGGGTGTATATCACTTCAAGCGCTGATGGTGAGCTTGAATATGGCGGTCAAAATTGGTCATTGAGCACTGCTGAAATGGATTTAGCTTTAAGTGCAGAGGTGGCAGCAAGTTTGGTGAGTTTGGCAGATTAAGGGAATCGCTTAAAGGGTCAGGAAGACTCATTAGCCAAGCTCTCTAACCACATGTTGTCGCTAATAAGTTGCCTTCTTTTTAAGGATAAGAAGAAGTTTAAACGTGAGTTGAAAGGAGAAATGGATAGGTCCGAGGATGGTGATCTGACATTTCTAAGGTGTCAGCGTTAGGGCTGGGATAGCCCTAACGTTATGACTAATAAGTGAAATAAAACAGGAAGTTAAAATGGCTTTAGGACAAGTAAGCGTAAGTGACGTCGATTCTGGACAAGGAGATTTTTCCTCACCAGAGCGTCAATTCTTATTTATTGGTAAGGCAGAAGCGAACCTAGATAGTGTTTTATATCTGGATCAAAGCTCTGACTTGGATGTGCTTTTAGGTGCCCCAGCAAGTGCTTTAAAAACCACTTTGGCTGCTGCCAAAGCAAATGCTTCGGCAAATTGGACCGCAGTTGTTATGCCTCGCACTAATGAAGGTGAGTGGCAAACGGCATTTGATATTGCCATGGCGCAGAACATTGTTTGTGAAGCCGTAGTGGTAACAGATGCAATCGCTGCTCAAAGTGAATTAGATGTAATGGCGACTGCGATTGCTGCAACAGAAAACACATTTGGTCGCTCACTCTTTTTTGTGGTGGCAAATGAAGCACCAGATGCCGCAGATAAATGGGATGCTTTTATTAGCGCATTTGAAGCGTTACAGGATGGCGTAGCGTCAGCTGACATTATGCTGATTCCAGAAGTATTTGCAGGTTGGATGGGAACCGTTTGTGGTCGCCTTTGTAATGAAGCTGTGACCATTGCGGATACGCCAATGCGCACACAAACCGGTGCCATTGTGGGTCTTTCTACCTTGCCTTCGGATGTGGATGGTACGGTTTTCAATATGGCTCATGCGAAAGCACTGAATGATGCCAGAGGCACAGTGCCACAGGTTTACCCTGATTATGATGGTATTTATTGCAGTGATGGTATGACGCTTGCGCCTGAGGCCAGTGATTATGCTGTGATTGAGAACCTAAGAGTAGTGAATAAAGTGAAACGCCAAGTACGTATTTTGGCGATCAAAAAAGTCGGTAACCGTGAGCTAAACAGCACACCTTTGTCTATTGCCGCCCATGAAACTTACTTTATGCGCCCCGTTATCGACATGAGTAAGAGCATAACCTCGAACGGTATTTATAAGCCTGGTGAAGTAAAACCACCTGTAGATGGCGATATCACCATTAGTTGGGCGTCCCGTACGAAAGTGCAAATTGCACTCTTGGTTCGACCTTATAACTGCCCTAAAGCGATTCAAGCTTATATCGCTCTTAATCTAACAAGCGAGGTTTAGTATGCAACATATTTCAGGATCAGATATCAATATTTCCATTGGTACTCAGATTGTTAACGTTAAGCAATACACACTTAATGTGGAAGATGGCATCAAACCAACCACAACACGTGGTGTTCCAGATGGTTTTGTACGTGGTGTGGTATCGGCAAGTGGTGAAATCACTCTAGATACTCAAAGTTATAACAAGCTGGTGGAAGCGGCTAAAACCGCAGGTTCATGGCAGCAACTTGGCGTGTTCGACATTGTTGGCTTGGGTAAAACCCTAGACCAAGAATTCAAAACAGCTGCCTATGGTTGCAAGCTGCGCCTAAGCAAAATTCTGGATGCCAGCGGCGAAGGTGGTGACAAGTTGGAACATACCATTGCTTATGATGTGACGGATAGTCGCTTTATCGAAATTAATGGCGTGCCTTATCTAGATCAAAGCTTTATTGAGACTCTAGGTTAATGACGCATATCGACTACCTAGTGGTGCATTGCTCAGATACGCCTAATGGCCGAGAAACTCACGCCCAAGACATCCATAGATGGCATTTAGAACAGGGCTGGGACGGCATAGGTTATCACGCAGTGATTACGTTAAAAGGCGAGGTGCAATGGGGGCGCCCAAGGTATTGGCAAGGAGCCCATGCAGACCCTTTTAATCAGGCGTCACTAGGCATTTGTTTGATTGGACGAGATGATTTTAATTGTGCCCAAATGCGGGCATTAGAAGGCCTTTTGTTGTCGCTGAAATTAGATTATCCAAAGGCAAGTGTCGTCGGTCATAGGGATCTTAATCCTGCTAAAACCTGCCCCAATTTTGATGTTAAAACCTGGTGGTTAGACGTTGAACGAAAAGGGTTGGATTAAGTGATCAGATAAAGGCGGTAGTGGAATGGGATTAATCTCGGGATTTCAAAGCCTTTTGGGTGCCTTAGTGGCACCCATTTCCAAGGCATACCAGGCAAAACAGACCAGAAAAATGGCAGCCGAGTCTGCTCAAGCAAAGCTCAAGTTAGCCGGTCAAGAAAAGCGTTTTGATTTGAATTTGAAAGAAGCTGAATGGGAAGCATTGGCCAAGCAACAAGAGCCTGCTTCTTGGAAGGATGAATACGTGACCCTGATTATCACCTCACCTTTTGTACTCCTTTTTGTTGCGGCTATGGCCAGTGGCTATAGCGGGGATATGCGTTATCTGGACTCAGTAAATTTAGGGCTAGAAAGTCTTAAGTCCTTAGGCGTGGAGTTAGGTGAATTATTAAAAATAGTCGTACTGGCGGCGGTCAGTATTAAGGGCATGGGATTGTTAAGGAAATAGGGAGGCAAACATGGAGAAGTCCACAGTAGCCACCGCTTATGGGGCGTCAATAACCACGACGCTTGCAGGTTTTTCAATGAATGAATGGGTTGCCATGGGTGGCTTGATCATTGGTATCGCAACATTTTTAACCAATTTTTGGTTTAAACGAGAGCACTTAAAACTGGCTCAGAAACAAGTACAAGGAGAGTAATAGTGGCACAGCTAATTGAAATCACCATAGGTGATACGGATTTTGAATTTAAGGTGACAGATAAAGAATATAACAAGTTTGTGGATGCGATGGCCAAAGGTCAAACCGTTCTGCCAGCCTATAACCTTTTATCGTCAACCGTAAAAAGTGAGCAGCACTCAAAGCTAAAAGCTTTGATGGTGAATGAAGACTCTCAGCCTAAAGCCAAATTAGTAATGGATGTGATGGGCATTCTAACCGATGAATTTTCCAGTGACCTGCCTACGGTGGTAAAGCTGCGCAGGCGTTCCGGGACAGCATCGACAGAAACGGCTTCGAGCAACTCGTAACCCTGAGAATGCGTTGGCTTCCTCATGAAGATGATGAACCGGAAAGCCTAGGACGGGCGCTTTGGTTAGAAGAGCGAGAAATGAATAGGGAAACGGCAGCCATTGCTAATGGTATTGCCAAGGCCTTTGCAGGCAAATAGGGAAGTAGCTAGAGGTAAAACATGGAAGCTCTCGAAAAATTACAGCTAAGCCTTGGCAAGCTAAACCAGTTTTCGAGCTCTCTTGGGGGAGTTCAAAACGGGATTCAAGCGTTAGTGAATCAAATGCAAACTGTCTTTGAAGCACCTTATCAAGCGGTTTTAAGTTTAACCACAGGTTTAGAAGACTTAACGCTAGAAGTGCAGAATCTGATAGCAGGCATAGGTGTGGCTGGCCCGACAACAAGTGTTGTCGGCAATTCAAGTATTCCCCGTGATTCTGCAACAAGTTCACTTGTTGCCTCTGTCGAAATTGCGGGCGAGCCAGCCTCTAAATTGCAAATTTTGCATGACAGTCTAGGTCAGATTAAAGGGCAAGTTGCCAGCCTTAAAACCTTAAGTGGTGACAATGTTATGGGCCGTGTATTTGGTGAATCTAATATCTCAGCTTACACGGACTCCTTTTCCACATTGAAGCAAGGCTTGAATGAGCAGCTGGCCCTTTGGCCAGCATTGGATACGAAAGTCCAGGCACTCTCAAATAATTTAATGGCGGAGCTATCACCTAGCTTTGAACCTTATATTGATGAGGTAAAAGCCATGGGAAATAGCCTTGACGGTTGGGCAGATAAATACCCAAACCTCGCGCAAGGCGTTAATACCGCTGAGCAAGCATTAGGCTCCATGATGGAAGTGATCAAGATGGTAGGGGTCGCGCAGGAAATGCTGAACTTGGCCAAAAGCCACGCGATTAGCTTGTCGCAAAATTGGCTGGTTAAAAACCTGATCATTACGCCTCTACTGAAATTACAAGCCGCTGGGGTTTGGATCTTGAATGGTGCAATGAAAGCCATGGTGGCGAGTGGGCCTTTATTATTGGGGCTATTTACCACGCTAAAAGCGGGTGTGCTTACCACCCTACCGGCTATTTGGAGTTTTACCGCTGCTTTATTGGCGAACCCGATTACTTGGATTGTGATAGGGATTGCGGCTTTGATCGGTGCTTTGGTCGCTATGGTGGTGTATTGGGATGAAGTGAGTGCTGCCATTGGGCGATTTACTGACTGGGTATTCTCCGCTTTAAGTCAGGGTTTTAGCTTTATTAAAGGGCTGTTTGCTGACAATGAATGGCTCAAAATGGCCTTCTTTCCCCTTTACGCTGTGATTGAAACGATTGATCTCTTAATTGGGGTATTTGAAAAAATTCCCCAATGGTGGGGCGAGTTTCAAGTCTGGTTGGGTGAGTTGTCTTTGATGCCTGACATGAGCTTTGATTTTACCTTGATTGAAACCATAAAAGGCGCTTGGAGTGAACTGAAAACCTGGTTAGCCAATTTGAATCCTTTTGCTTTTGTTGGTGAATCCGCCGATTGGCTTAAAAACAAATTCAGCTGGCTACCTGGTATGGGAGCAAGTGCAGAGGTTCAAACGACCCAAGGTTTGTCGCAAAAGGTGGCAGAGCAAGGTATCGCACAAGATGCGGCGTTAACTTTGCCAGGCTCAGACCCAGGACAAGCAGGTGAGCAGGGTGGCTTATTTCAGACTATCAGTAATTTATTTGCGAATAGCAGTAAGCAAAACCATGTGGAAAAAATTGAAGTAAATAATTATGGCCAAGGGGTACGCGGGGATGAATTGGCCCATGAAATGGAAATGCAGGTGGGCTAATGGACAGCATAGATTTAAGCATCATAGATGATGACTTGGTATTAAACCAACTGGGTGAACCTGAGTTAAGGGCAGAAGCAGACTGTATTGCACAGGATCTAAGGCACATGCTCAGAGAAAAGGGTTATGCCTTTAGCATGATAGGTGAAAGGAGTCAGGTTAAGTTGGCAACCCTTACCACTCAAGTAGAAATTGAAATGGAAAACGACATACGTATTTATCCAGGGACGGCCAAGGTGGCGTTAGTGGGAGAAGCACTTAACTGTAGTGCGCGTACGTTAAATAACGAGGCGATAGAGGTAACCCTATGAAGGATTTTGAGAACCTACTCAAGGATGAAGGCGTCCCTATAACAGAAACTGAAATCAGCGATGTTTTTAAACAAACTGTCACTGATTCGGGCTCTAAAATCAGTAACGATTCAGCCTATAGCCCTTTTTGGCGATTAATTTCGGCGATTGCGGTGCAGCCAGTAACTTGGCTGGTTAATGCTTTGGTACAAAATGTGATGCCACAGTTTTTCTTAAAAACGGTCGGAGAGGGTTTTATCGACCTGTGGGGCAATAATTATGGCGTGGAGCGTAAGCAAGCACAAAAGCTAGAAGGACGAATTTTATTTACTCGGGCAGATGCCCAAGGGGATGTTGACATTCCACTGGGCACAGTGATTCAAACAGAGCTTTTAAATGACATGGTCTATGGGCTAGAAACCACGTCTGCAGCGGTGCTTGAAGCAGACCAGACGTCTATCAGTGTTGCTGTTCAGGCCTTGGCAGAGGGCAAGGACTATAACCTAGAAACAGGCCATTATGTGAAGTGTGATATCGAAGGTATCACAGTCACTAACCCAGATAGTTGGATTGATGTGGTCGGGGATGACTATGAAGACATTGAAGATTATCGCCTACGTATTCGTAATGCCTTTAACTCCCTAAGTCATTATCACACAGACGGTGTTTATCGTTATCTCATTGCCCAGTTTGCTGGTGTTTCTACCGATATGATCTGGTTTGAACACGAGGTCACACGAGGAGGCGATACGGTTATTCCAGGTGCTGCGGATGCCTATGTTTTGTTTGAGCTTGATGCCCCAGCAGACAGCTATATCGAAATTATCAATCGCATGATAAATGACGAGGGCTATCACGGTCACGGGGATGATTTACAGGTGTTTAAGTTGCCCGAATTGTATGTGGATCTGAGTGTCACGGTTTATTTACCTACCGCTCTACTTGATAGTGAAAGGATGGTTATTTTAACCGGTGTTGAACAGGCTATTGAGGCGGCTTTTCGATCAAACTCAGCTTATGTGATGACACAAACACAGCCTTATTCACGCTTTTCCTTTACCCGATTAGCCAGTGAGGTTTATCAAAACTTTCCAGAAATAGAGAGTATTGAGTTTGATCAAGGGGACATTGTCACTGAGCTTGAAGTACCACGCTTGAACTCCCTTAACGTGCAGGAGGGCTAAGTATGGTGGCTAAATTTGAATTGCCTGTTTGGATTCGAGAGGGAAAGGAGGTTACTAAGTTAGCTGATGCTTTTGGCTCTTTTTGGGACAAGACTGAAGCCTGGATTAAAACACCACTTAATCAACTGGATGCCGAGACTTGCCATGTCTATGTGCTAAAGCTGCTGGCTTATCAAAACGATATTGATCGATTTGCTAATGAGCCTGATGAGCTTTTTCGAAAGCGAGTCAAACATGGGGTGAAAAATGCCATAGATGCCGGCAGTAAGGGAGGCTTTAAAGAGGTTCTCGCACGGTTTGATGTGCCTTTATATGGCCAGATTGAGCGAGCGTCTGAAACCGATTGGGATGTAATTACCCTTTGGTTAGCTGACTCTAGCATGACTCAAAATCCAGAGCTGGCTCATCACATTATTCGACAATATGGCCGAACGTGTCGGCGTTATGAATTTTTGATGCTGGATAGGTTAGATGACGTCAGCATAGAAGGGCTGAGTTTTGGACTTGATAAGAGTATCGAGCAGTTAAACCTAGCGGCGGATTATGTGTTTATGGATAAGGCTGGGGCAGCTCAAGTGAGCCTAGCGCAGCATTTTATTGAACGAAGTGAAGATAGGATAACAGTAATTTAAGGACGAATTATGACAGACATAGTAAATGGAACAGTAACAGATGCTGGGGCGCGTTATATCGCCCAAAAAGCAGCCAGTTTGGAGCCAGTAGTAGTTACTCATTTTATTCTGGCAAATATTCCTGGTGTGGATGAAACTACCCCAGCCGATGCAACGGCGGGCATTCCAGATGAAAGCTATTTAGTGGGTGGCAACATCCTGGTGCAAGACCCCCATTATAACGATGACAATGCGGTGACTTACTCATTGGTATTGGATAGTAGCGTAGGCGATTATGATTTTAACTATTACGGTTTAGTCACTGATACGGGGGAGCTTTTAGCTTACTCCAATATCCCGCTCAATAAAAAACGGGTTGGAATAGGTCAGGTTATTAACCGCAATTTAGTGGTGCCTTTTAGTAATGCCAAACAACTCACAGGGGCCGATTTACCTCTAGCATCTTGGCAGTTTGATTACGAAGCAGAAATGCTTGCTATGCAAACTAGCATAATGCAAAACAGTGCGGCGACCATTTCCGCCTTATCGAGTGCCATTAAAAATCATGAAAGATTATTAACTTTGGAAGGGAAACTATGAGTGAATTAAGCACTGCCACAGCAGCTTTGACATTGGCTGCAAGTGAAATGAAAGGCGCGAAAGAATCGTTTGAATTAGTTAGGCAAGATGCGGATGCTGCGATTGATCAAGTACAGCAGGAGATGGTCTCTACCAAGGCAGAAGTACAAACACACTCTGACGTATTTAGCACCCATGGACGTCGAAACCTATTAATCAATGGTAAACCGCAAGTCTGGCAAGCGGGTGAAACATTTACTGAGACGGGTTATTGCGCCGACCAATGGTTTGCAAATTTGTCAGGGGCTGTTTGTACAAGAGATCCTAACCCAGAAAAAGGAATTATGTTTGCAATTAATCAAGATCAAGGTTTTGGTCAGCTTCATCAATTAATTGAAACGGCTGTCGTTAAGCAGCTAAGGGATAAGCAACTTACATTTTCAGTTGAATTTGCAATAAATAGTGAATTTGATGGTGACTTAGTACTAGAGATTTTTTATTCCAATGCGGGAGATTCTGAAGCAGAGGTAACAAACTCACTAACCTCTAAAAGGTTTACTCCAACTAAAAGTGAAGTCGGGGTTGAAGCTCTGACCTTTACTGTGCCAAGTGATGCACTCGGGCTAAGAGTCGCTATTTTACCTGCTAATGGACAGCCAATTAACTCACAAATGGGGCTTTATAATGCTCAATTAGAAATTGGCGCATCAAATACGGCATTTGAGTTTACAAATTATGCCGATGAATTTTTGAAATGTTGCCGCTTTTTTTACATCTCAAAAGATTCTCATTTTACACGCTATTACTCCGGCGGGAATTATAACGCAGATGTGTATTATCTAGTGCCTATGCGTACTTTACCTTCAATTATACCTGTGTTTTTTGGAGGCAGTTTTAATGTTGCACAATGGCCTTACGAAAATGATACAGAAACAAAATTTCATATGAACTCAGGTGATAGTGCTAGCCCTATATTGGGTTATACCGCAGATGCGAGGCTTTAAAAAATGAAGATAGAAACAGTAAAAACAGTCGGTAATAGTTACTTAGTTAATGAAAAAATTGTTGTCCCTAATGTTAGCGAAAATACTATTTGCCGGAAAGTTCAGGCTTGGCTAGACGCAGGAAATACCCTTATTCCTGAGTTTACAGACACTGAATTAATGGCGTTAAAACTTGTTGAAGCAAATGCTGAATGTACTCGTCGTATTGAGCTTTATTGGAATCAAGTTGGACAGCTAAATGCCGCTCTTGGGGTGTATTCTGATGAAAATGTGGAAGCGTGTAAAAGCTGGATTGCCTCAAATCGTAATGCTAGAGCCGCGTTAGTGGATCGTGTTGATATTTTAACCATTGATGTCACTGATAATACGTATTGGCCTGAGTTGCCATAACTTATGCCCATTTTAATTATGGAAAATCGATCTTAGATTAATGGGCATAGGTTAATAGGCATAAGTGGATAGGTTTAGATTGATAGGTATGAGTGGATAGGTTTGGTTTGATAGGTTGAGTTAGCCTTTTAACTCAATATTTAAGAAATAAGGATAAGCACTTTATTGAGTGTTTTAAGTTTGATCAGCTGTAATGGCTTGATAGTAAAAAAGGAATTTTAACATGAGTGATTTTACAGACTCTTTAGTGGCGATGAAGGATGCAACAGAAGAGCTAGTGCAAGCAAAAGAGGTATTTGAATCCATCTATGAGGGCTATCAAGGTGCCTTAGATGAGTCGATACAAACCCTTCGTAATTTGGAGCGTTATGCACAAGCGGTGGGTAAAAATACCTTGAGCGTGACTGCTGAGGCCATTGTCTCTGATTTAGCTGTGGGTGAT
The DNA here is from genome assembly GCF_000153025.1 of Marinomonas sp. MED121. Classification (GTDB taxonomy): domain Bacteria; phylum Pseudomonadota; class Gammaproteobacteria; order Pseudomonadales; family Marinomonadaceae; genus Marinomonas. The sequence continues at coordinate 416,227 of NZ_CH672433.1, read as the reverse complement.
GAAATAAGTCTCATCATATCAAATACAAATGATGAGGCCTTGGTATCACTTGATGTGAATGCACAAGGGGCAAAAAGTATTGTTAATGTGACCGCTGCTAATCAGCTTTTTGCGGGAGCTTTAGTTAAGGTACGCTATGACGGCACGGCTTTTTATGTGATTGAACAGATTAACCCTAAGACAGGTAATGCTGTGGCAGACATTGGCAAGCTAGTTACCGATACCACGGATCTGCTTAGTATCGGGGAGGTGGCATTAAATGGTGCAGAGCTTAATCGAACTGAATTCGCGATTGCCTGGGCTAAAATCAAAAACACCTCAAACCTCATTGATCAAGCCACCAAGGATGCTGATCCGATTACTTACGGTGGTTACTGGGGAGAAGGTAATGGAGTCACCACCTTTACTTTACCCATAGTGGGCGGTGAATTTATCCGCATGTTCGATGATGGCCGTGGTGTCGACGCGGGTCGTGGTTTTGCTGATTATCAAAGTGACTTAACTAAAATACCAAATGGAGTCATTTTGAGAGTAAGCAACTTTGGTAATGGTGATGGGTCATATGATCTTAGCGGAACATCGACTTCAGCTAACGGAAATGACTTGCATACTGCACCTCGAGGAAACTCTTCAGAAGTTTATTATGAAACACGTCCTCGAAATATCGCTTATTACGGTAAAACCCGCTTATAAAACGTTATAAGTTGCTATTAAACACACCTAGGCTAATTTGAGCCTAGGTTAATTCAAGGATGAATTATTATGAGTGAAATACTTGATGCCATTAGTGCATTAGGCGATGCCACTGCGGATATGACAGTCGCAAAAGAATCGTTTGAAGCGGTGCGACAGGATGCTGAGCAAGCCATATCGGATCACTTAACAGAAGATAATGCTCACAGCCAATATGTCAAAACCGATAGGTTTGAGCAAGTTAAAAAACTGCCTATTTACCCTGAAGTCATGTCGGACGATAACAGGCTAAATATGATGCTAGAGAATGGTCATTTGATCATTGAAGATGACCAAATAATCAGGTTATACGGCTGGTTAGAGGTTAATACGTCCGATTATGCTGTTAAATCTTTTCCTATAGCAGAAACGAAAACCTACCACTTGAGGTTTAATTTAACAGATGGTTTTTATCTTAAAGATGTGTCAGATGTTGAATATAACCCTGATTCATTGGATGAATCAGATGCCACTTTTGATACCAACTACGATGATATGAACTTGGCGCTCGTTTATAACGGGCTATTAATGAGATGTATTCATACCCATCAACTATCAAAGACAGCTTTATTTAGTGGCGACGGTAGTTTGCTAGTACCTGTTTGCCCAAGGTTAAGAAGTATGCGTTTATTATTTAGCAACCTTGAACCAACGGGAAGTGAGTCCCAAGCATTAAGAATTCCTGCTTCTGTAGAAAATTCTGGACAAGGTTTTTTCAAAACCAATAGCTCAAATAATACATATGATAGCTACTGGACTGACGCAACAGCTATTGCTCTAGATACAAATAATAATGGGAATGACACAAGTGTTTGTGAAAATACGATTGCATTTTCTCCGCGTCTACAAAGGTTTCAAACCAATCAATGGTTTACTGAATTGCATGATTCACATACACATGAGTTCTTATTAAGATCGGAAAGAGGAGTATGCCTGCCTATTTGGCAAACCCATGGTATGAGTTTGAATTATACCAATATCGTTTCTGCAAATATCACAGTGGAGTATCTAAGATGAAAATGTTTAAAGGTGTTTTTGCTTCTCATACAGGTGAATACTTTTCAAAAGATCTAACTGAGTTTTATGTGGACTCTGTGGGTGCTAAGCATGCTTCTCGCCAAAATGCAGCAGATCAAGTTATGTCTTGCCATTTCAATGATGTGTTAGTTAAAGATAATGATGTTTGGCGTGTTAAAAATGCTAATGATGATTACCAAGATGCTTATCAGGCGGTTGATGATGCGAGGCAAGCGGCTTATACCGCGAGAGTGCGCCCGCTACTTGAAGAAGCCGAAATAAAAGCACATCTTGGCGAAAGTGATGAATATGCCCGTTTAATGGATCTTGCAGTGGTTGAGCGAGCGAGTATTCAAGCTGAAAACCCTTGGCCAGAAGTTTTGCCGGATGAAGCCGAAGCCGTCGTTAGTATGGATGAAACCCCATGATTACCCTTATTCTCAACGATACTAAAATCTCAGGTTATGGGGTGAAGGTGACGTGTGAATTAGCTTTGCCAGAGGAGGATCTCTCTGGCCAGAGCTCTTCTTCTGCCACGGCTGAGATGGGCTTTAAACCTAAGCGTTTACGGGTTGCCATGAAGGTAAGGTATGAAGACGCTGCCGAGCTTGCCAATATTGTGCTGTTAAGCACGGCGACAGATGAAGATAAGGGCACTCGTTTGGTTTACAACATTGAAAATCAGACTGCCAAAGCCTTTGCTGTTCGCCAAGTGCGCTTTAGTGACAAGGTTGCAGCACAGGAGCTGGACGATGATCAGGCCTGGTCTGTGTCTTTTGTTTTGGTTGAGCACCTTTCTATCCCAGAAAAAATTGAAGCAAGGAAGCTTGCACAAACTGAACCTAAGGTAGCTACGGCGGATACAAGTGTTGCCTCGGAAGCTCAAAGCAGTGAAACCAGTAATTGGCTCGATAATGTGCTCAAGTATTTGGATTCTGCCCTTGGGGATGAAGGGGCATCAAATGAAATATGACTTTGTGCTTATGGTAAATGGGGAGCGAGTTAATCTCGTTTCCCATGATGTTGCATTGGATGCCATGGCCGCTGGCCGCGCATCTTTTGTGGTGCAGTCAGAGGTAGCGTTAAGTGGCGCAGTTTATTTTAGTTTTGGCATTAATAATGGACAGGAACACGGCCATTTTTATGGCTATATCGAGCGCTCAACGCCAGCCTCGAATCAGTCTCAAACCTTATTTTGTCGAGAAAAATCGAATGTGCTCAGTATGCGAGTGCCATTGGCTTTGCGTAATAAAACGCTTAAGGATTTACTGACAGAGGTAAAAGCGATTACCGGCTGTGGTTTTAGTTTGCCGCAATCTAGTTATGCTTCGACACCTGTGCCTTATTTTGTCAATACAGGTTCTGGTTTTCATTTGATAAATAAAATCGCCCAAGTATTTGTGATAGAGGATTTTACCTGGCAGCAAAAGCGAGATGGCCTTATTTATATCGGCGCTTGGTCTGATAGCCATTGGATTGATGTGCCTGTTGAAGTACCAACGGCGGTATTGGATAAGCAGCTTTCTACTCAAAGTGCTGAGCTAATGGCCATCCCAGGTTTAAGGCCGGGTTATCTTTTAAATGGTCATCGTCTTTATAGTGTGAGATTGCAAGAAGCAAAAATGGTGGTGTCATGGAAAAAGCCTTAACGCGATTAATGCAAAAAAAATATCCAGAGCTTGCTTCAGGTTGGCATTTGCCAATGTGGGCGAAAGTGACGGATATATTATCCCCTTTGGCTAGTGAGGTAGTGACAGAAGAAACCCCAGTTTATTCTGTTTCTGTACAGCTTTTGGATGTAAATGGTGAGGAAGATACTGACTTGCCGATTCTTGAAGAGGTACTTTTGCCAGTGAATGCGGGTGGTGAACAAAGAGGTTTCTGGTCAAAACCTAGTATTGGTACCTTGGTTGAAATTGCTTTTATGTATGGCTCGCCGGCGCACCCTTTTGTGCGTTCTGTTTTCCCCCATGGTTTGAAGTTGCCAAATATGGCGGAGACAGATCAAAGGTGGCAGCAGTCTGAGCAGGCTTATATTCAAGTCAACCAAGATAATGAATGGGAGGCGAAAGGGAAAAATAGCAAGCTTACGATAGAGGAAGATTTAACCGAGCAAATCGGCAAACTGCGTGAAATTATTGCCGCCAAGCACCATGTGGGTGATGAGTCGACCAATATCTATAGCCTTTTGCATGATCTAATGAATACCGTCGCTGACCTTGCCAACGTGGCAAGCTCTCATAACCATTCGTATTCATGGAGTGATCCAGGTGGTGCCGGTACTACCTCGCCACCAATGCAATCCTCAAGTTATAGCCAAGCAAGTACTCAAGCCAGTGAGCAAGCAGGTAAACTGGCTCCGCTGCTAAAGTAAGGTGAGTAGATACAGTTGGAACTAAAGCGAACTTATTTCGCTTTAGTTCTTATGACAAAGTGCGCTTCCTAATGCTACATTGCAGAAAGTCAGATCCTAAAGAGTGCTCACCTTATGAAAAGGCTTGATATTAACCAGTTAGCCACCTTTGTCACGATAGTCGATGCCGGTAATATTACTAAGGCTGCTATTGCCTTGCATCGCACTCAAGCGGCAGTGAGTATTCAATTAAAGAAATTAGAAGAAGTGGCCGGCAAGTCACTGTTAAATCGTGGGTATAACCAATTTACCTTAACTCGTGAAGGGGAAGTATTGCTCTCCTATGCTCGTAAGATTCTAAGCTTATCCGAAGAAGCACTTAATTTAATTAATGATGATGATCTAGAAGGCGTCGTCCGCTTTGGTATTCCAGATGGCTATGCTCGGGCCTTTATTCAGCGTCCATTACGTCAGTTTATTGATCGCTTTCCTAAAGTGAAAATCCAAATCAAAAACGATAACAGCCATAACCTTTATAAGAGTTTACATGCCGGCGAACTAGACTTGATTCTCGTCACTCATGATCCATTAGCATCAGGTGGTGACTTGATTCGACGAGAAAAAATCTGTTGGGTAAAAGCCAAAGATTTAACGCTGGATATGAACAAACCTTTACCGCTTGCCTTGTATGAGCAAGGTTGCTCATACCGCAAAGGAATTATTGATGCGCTCAATCATGTGGAGTTAGATTGGTTTGTCTCGTTTGAATGCCAAGGGGTAACGGGGTTTGATATTGCAATATCAAACGGGTTAGCTATTTCTGCCTTAGCGGAATCTTTGGTAAAAGATGAGTGGAGTATAATTAAACCCGCTTCGAATTTACCAGATTTGGGCGAAGTGGAAATTGCACTACATACACGGCCTGGAGAAATTGATGATGCCATTCGTTGCTTCTCTCAGGTATTAGTTGAGAGTATCAGTAATATCGCTATAAAAAGCTAAACAGCCATCTATTTGAATGGCTGTTTTACGTGATTATATTTAATCAGACAGATTATCTGGGCGGTTACCTTCACGTTCAAAATGAATAGGTAAGGCGCGTCCATAGAATTGCTTTGAATGTTCAGGACGATTAACCGTATCTGGATCTGTCATATAAGTAGGTAGAGCCGTGATCCAAGCACGAGGCCCTTTTACTTGTTGGACTCTATGTAGAGAGTAGCGTCCTTTGAATAATTGTAAGTATCCAGGTTTCCATTCCAATTCATAGACATCTGTTTTATCTCCATTTATCACTCTTTTTACACCTTCAATGTTCTCGTTCTCGATAGAACGAATATTGGGCGCATATTCAAAGGTGCCTCCTTCATCAGGCTGCTCAACTGAGACGCTGACAGTAAACTCGTTGCCATCAAAGTGCCAAGGAAAGTAATCGCCATCTTCAAGTACACCATAAGGGCAACGTGCTAAAGGATCTGCCCAAGGGTATATGGGCCAAATTCCTAAGCATTCACCAATAAAGCGAGTCATGATGTCATTATCATACATAGCCAACATATCTGATTCTTTAGGGATTATGTCAGTATTAATAAAACCAGCGGTGCGATGCTGCAAATAACGATTTGGGTGTTGTTCTGCTAATGCTTTGTCTTCCTTCGTCATATATGGATTATGTTTTTGCTCTGAGCGAAAAATGCAGGGCAATAGTTTTCTTGCCTCTTGTCGCATTCTTTCTTGTGCTTCTGGAAGGACAAAATCTGCAATAACACTGCAGCCAATATCATCCAATTGCACTTTACAGCGTGCTATCAGTGCTTTTGTGGCTGGGTGTTCTAAATCGTGGATAGGGTAGGTTTCTAAATCTACTATGTTAGCTAACTTTGTAAGCTGCTGATCATAGGTTTGTTGTGTCGTATTCGCTTGGGTCATCTTTTTCTGCCTCATAGGTTTTATTTTTTTCTGAGTGCATCTTAGGCATGTGAAAGGGATCGCAGCAAACAAAGAATCTTGCAGTTAACTATCGTAATTTTGAATGTATTTATTAAAACTTCACGTATCGAAAAAATCGATATTCACCATCTGAATAATTCGTTATTCAACTGCCTATAAATTGACTAAATTGTCTGACATGGCCTTAGGCCAAGTCTTAAAAATATGTTTAATATTAGGTGCGAATATGTCTAAAGTTGTTATTGATCAAGCCGCTGTTAGCAAAGAAACCATGAGTGTGGAGGCATCTTTCGCACCATCAGGCAAACCCTCAAACAAGCCCTCTTTAGAAGCCTTTATCGATCTGGAACAGTACCCAATTCATGATCTAACCTCTCCTAAGCGACACGCTTTAGTTGAGAGGTGTAAAGAGGAATTAGACAGGTTAGGCTGTTGCCATATTCCAGATATGATTCGTCCAGAATCAATTGAACGTATGCGTCAGGAAGTAGAGCGTTTACGGGATCAAATCTATCGTTCTCAAAACAGTCATAACCCTTATATGACGAAAGAAAATACGGCTTTACCAGAGGCTCATCCAGCTAGATTCTTTGAGAAACGATCTAGCGGTTTTGTTAACTCAGATATCCTTGAAGAAAGCTCTGATCTAAGAGCTATTTATGATCATGATGTGGTTGTTCAATTCGTTTCAGATTGCTTGGGAGTCGGGCCTATTTACCGTTGGGCTGATCCTTTAGGAAGAAATCCCTACAGTGTTATGGATGAAGGTGATTACTTTCCTTGGCACTTTGATGGTAACGAATTTACCGTCAGTATCTTGGTGCAAGAACCAATAAAAGGAGGTGAGTTCCAATATTACCCAGATCTACGCTCTCCTGAAGAAGAGAATCTTGAAGAGGTTTCTAAGGTATTAGGAGGCGATTTATCTAAAGTGCATTCTTTGGTGCTAAGGCCTGGTGATATGCAAATATTTAAAGGGCGTTTTTCTATGCATCGTGTGACTCGAGTGGAGGGAGGCCAGTCTCGTTATATTGCTTTGCCAACTTACATGCGTGACCCGGATACGGTTAATCGCCCAGAGCATGCTCGCCAATTTTATGGTCGTGCTTTACCTATTCACTTTCAGCGTGAAGCCAATCGTCCCGATGACCTACTGGACTAATCTATAAAAGATAGTGTTGTGCTTCACTTTAGGGTGTTCTCAATTTGAGAGCACCTTTTTTTTTTTGCTGCAAAAAAACATATCTAGAAACGACGACCTAGGTTTAAGTTGTTGATCAAAAAATCGAATATAACTAACTTTAATAGAAAAATAACCAATGGCTGAATGATATGAATATCAATCACATGAGAGCTTTTTTAGAAGTTGCACGTAATGGCAGCTTTCAATTAGCCGCTGAAAACCTTTTTATTACTCAATCAACTGTGAGTGCTCGCATTAAAGTGCTCGAAGATCAGCTCAATACACGGCTTTTTAACCGTAAACGTGACGGCTCAGAGCTCACGCCAGCGGGCCGTAATTTTATTCGCTATGCAACCAAGGTAGTCAAAGCATGGGAGCAAGCGAAACAGGAAATCGCCTTACCCCAAGATATGGAAGGTATGGTGGCTTTAGGTGTGCAGTTAAACCTTTGGCAACAGATTACCCCGGCTTGGATTGAACAAATGCAGAACAGCTCACCAGAGGTAGGCACACGTGTTGTGATGGACTATTCGGATAGCCTTTTAAGCCAATTAGTAGAAGGGGAATTAGATCTGGTTCTGACCTATGTAAATAGGCAGAATGCTGAGTTACGAACTGAATTACTGATGGAAGATATATTGGTTTTAGTCGCATCTGAGCAGCGCAAGGTTCGAACAGATTGGGTAAAAAATTATGTGTTTGTTGACTGGGGTGATGAATTTCGTGAGGCTCATACATTGGCCTACCCTGATGCTCAAGCGCCCAGACTTTCTGTAGGCTTAGGTATGGTTGGTTTAGACTATATCCTTAATTATGGCGGCGCAGGCTATTTCCCTGAGCGTATGGTGAATGAGTTAATTGCCAGCCAGCGCCTATTTTATGTTGAGGATGCGCCCAAGTTTAAGCGCCCTGTTTTTTTGTCTTATTCTAAGGACCCTATTAATCCTGAGCTGGTATCTATGGCGAGAGAGACTTTGCAGTCTGTGCTCTAGGGCTTTAGGTTAGGGGTAAGAATCCTTGAGTAGCTCATCTTCAAATGGGAAGTCTGTTAAGGGAGTAATGCCCTTTGATGTGACACGAACCATCTCTTCAAGCTTAACGCCGACTGAGCCTCCTTTAATACCTGAGTAGCTTTCAACACATAGCACCATGTTCTCTTGGACTAGGCCATCATAGCCACTTCGTGCCCAATCTTCTTGATAATAGATTTTAGGATATTCGTCACTGAGACCGGCCCCATGAAAGGAGCAAACATAACGATTGTCTCTATATTCTGCTTTACGAATAAAAGCCTGCTCACTTAACTCTCTAAAACTGATTCCGGGTTTAATCAGTTGCATATTGTGATGTACTTCGTCATAGGCATGGCGATAAGCATCTCGTTGAGCCTGATTGCCCTTGCCGCCTCCGCATATCCAAGAACGAGAGATATCGGCAATATAGCCTAATGGCCCTATCATATCCGTATCAAAAGCGACCATGTCGCCTTTTTCAATAATGCGATGGCTCGCTTCTTGTAGCCAAGGATTTGTTCTTGGCCCTGATGCCAGCATATTCCCTTCAATCCAGTCTCCTCCATGTGCGGCATTGACCTGATGCATAATCGACCAAAGTTGGTTCTCTGTGATACCTGGTCGTAAGGCTTGGTACATTAACTGCATTCCGTATTGAGCAACTTGAATGCTATGTTTTAAACAATCTATTTCTAACTCACATTTGATGAGCTTGGCTTGTTCAATAATGGGTTCTGCATCATAAACTTGGATAGCTTTATCTGTTAAGCGTTGGCTAACTTGAGGAGACATACGTTCTAACCCCACAGACTCAAGGGGTTCATTAAGTTGCTGGGAAAATGCCTGTAGGTTACTGATTAAGTGCTGTGTATTCGTCGATAAGTCTAACCCGCCATCAAAAGGGGTGAGAAAATCTGAGCCTTGATAGTGAGTAACATTGGGGAATTTTCTCCCTGTCGCTCCGTGTAATTGAATCGGACCTTCGAGTGATAAAAATAAATAACAAGTCGGTATATGTGATTGAAAAAGCTGATATTCATCAAAATTCACCGCATAGCGTAAGCTAACAGGACTGGTCAGAATTAAGACAGACACTTGCTTAAGGCGCATGACTTCGCGAATACGGCTAAGCCTATAACTGAAGAGTTTATTCAGTGATTCATCACTCAAATGAAGGGGCGGAATAATATCAATCACGTAAGGCTCCTATGTTTATTTTGCATCATAGGTGGCTGATGAGATGGCAACAAATCGATTGTTTAATGTCATCCATTGAATAATTTAATACAAGTATGAAAAGCGCCCGTCACGATAATATGAAATGTCTTTGTTAGTTGTAATATGACGGTTTACTGGCATAAAAATAATTTAATGATCTGTTAAAAATTATAAAATATTTTTTAAATGTAACGCCCTCTAAAATTGGTTTATGTTCTGCTCCTAATATTGAGATAAACCAAAATGAAAATAACAAATGTACAGACTCAAAAAGTGCTCGTCCCTCTAAAGAAACCTTTAATTACAGCCATTCATAAAACAGACTCTGTGGGTGTTGTGATCGTTAAAATAGAAACGGATACAGGGCTGGTGGGTGAGAATTATGTGTTTGCGTTAAATAAAGATAGGTTAGATGTATTTGATGCCATGATCAAAAGCCTCACACAATTTTTGATCGGTAATAATCCTGTTTATGTTGAGAAAATTTGGCAACAAATGTGGCAAGACTGTAACCCTGTTGGACAAAAAGGGATTGCCATTTCAGCTATCTCTGCCATAGATACCGCGCTTTGGGATCTCATTGGTAAGCAGGCAAATATGCCACTTTATCAAGTATTTGGTGCCTGTCGTGACAAAGTAAAAACCTATGCAAGCAGCGGCCTTTGGCTTTCTTCAAACATAGATGAATTAATCGAAGAGGCCCATGGCTTTATTGATCAGGGTTTTAGATCTATGAAGCTGAGGTTAGGTAAGCCCGACTTAAAAGAAGATGTAGAGCGTGCGCGTGCGCTAAGGGCGTCTGTTGGTGATGATATTGAAATCTTAACCGATGCGAATCAGTCTTTAACGCCAAGGCAGGCGATTGCGCTGGGCCGTCAATTAGAAGACTTAAATATCGCTTGGTTAGAAGAGCCTGTTCCTGCTCATGATCTAGCCGGCCATAATCGAGTGTTAGAAGCCATAAATATACCTGTGGCAAGTGGTGAAACCGATTACACACGTTTTGGTATGAAAGATATGTTGGATCATAAGGCCGTGGATATTTTAATGCCTGACTTACAACGTATTGGGGGGCTAAGTGAATTTCGCAAGGCTGCCGCGCTAGCATCGGCTTATCATATCCCTGTATCAAGCCACATTTTTACGGAGCAAAGTTTGAGTATCGCTGGGTCTGCTGATAACTGTATTTCAGTTGAGCATGTTGATTGGTTTGCACCGCTTTATCAGGAAAAAATAGTGATTAATGATGGTTTTATTGATATGCCAATGGGTGCTGGGATTGGTTTTAATTTTGACTATGACTTTATCGATCAGAATCTAATTTAGTCTAAAAAGCAGATAGGTGAAAAGGGCTTCAGTGCGTTAATCACTGAAGTCTGATTTAGTTATTGTCTATTAAACCTGCTTCTACTTTAAATCTGCTGCTAAATAACGCTATCTTAAGAGGGAAGCTTTTAAGAAAGGCTTTTAAGTGTGTGATCTTGAATAAAGCTGGTGGCTTTCAAACCCTCAATGGCCGCAATAATGGCTGGGTCTTGTTTCTTATTATCTAAGACGGCCAAATGAATTGTGATGGCAAATTCTTTTGCACCTTCTACACGAAATAACTTTCCATCCTTGATAAAAGGTTCTGCTGTTGAAGACGCAAGATAGGCAGAGCCCCCACGTTCAATAATTTGCACGAGTGCCTGCGACTCTAAAGCGAGTGTAATACGATGATGGGGAACATTTGGGTACTCTCTATTATGTTGTTCTTGAAACTGATGTCCCCAATCAATATAGATATAACCTTGTGTATGGCCATCATTCACATGTCTGGCTTCATTTGACACCATGAGGAGTTGTTCTGAAAATAGCGGTTCGAAATGAAGGCCTGGTGTAAGTTCTGGGTAGAAAACTAAAGCTAGGTCCAATAAGCCTTCTCTTAGTTCATGCAGTAAAAAAATTGAATAATCAGATTGAATTCGGGTGGCTGTTCCTGGCGCATTTTCATTCATCCAATTAAGCCAATCCGAATAGAGTTTATTCCAATAATGAACCGGTATGCCTAAGCTGACGATATTATCTATATCGGGCGGAAGGGAAACTTCCTGCTGTGCTTGTTGCCACGTTTTTACAACCGATAGGGCGTAAGGGTAGAAAGCTTTGCCGCCATTCGTTAAGGCAACGCCATCTCGTTTTCGAGTAAAAAGCTCTCTATTGAGTCTGTCTTCTAATGCTTTTATACGGGCGCTGACTGAGGATTGAGTTATATGTAGGCTTTCAGAGGCTTTTTGAAAGCTACCTGTGGCGGTTACTTCTAGGAATGCACGTAGATTTTCGATATTCATATTATAGGCATCAGTAATTATTGCGATTCTAATCTGTTGAATAATAAATCATATATCAAATGTTATCGAAAGCACCTAGCGTTTAAACTAGGTGCTTTGTTTTAGTTTAGAAATTAAACCTCTTCTTTGGATAGCCCTTTATAGAGGCTAAAGCACATAAATAATAAGACGATAGCAAAGGGGAAACCTGTCGAGACAGTGGCGGCTTGAAGTGAGCCGAGACCACCGCCTAATAGAAGCGCGATCGCCACAAGTCCTTCAAAAGTACACCAGAAAACACGTTGTGGTACTGGCGGATTAAGTACTCCACCTGCTGTGATGGTATCAATGACTAATGAACCGCTATCTGACGAAGTCACAAAGAAGATGACAATCAGAATGAGAGAAATAAATGACACTATGAAGCTCATAGGTAAACCATCTAATAGGCGATATAGTGCAAGTTCAGGTGTCCAGTTGTTCACTACGTCTCTTACGCCATCATAACCAGATGCCATTTGTTCGATGGCGGTGCCACCAAATACGACCATCCATAATAAGCAGAAAAGTGTTGGTGCGATGAGAACACAAAGAATGAACTCTCGAACGGTACGTCCTTTACTGATACGCGCAATGAACATACCAACAAATGGAGACCAAGCTATCCACCAAGCCCAGTAAAAGGTTGTCCAACCATGGTAGAAGCCAGTATCTTCACGGCCAACAGGGTTAGACAGAGGCACACTGTAGTAGAGATAATCGCCAAGACCGATCACGAATTTACTTAAAGTATCTAGCGTAGGGCCAGCGAATAATACGAACAGTAATAGCAGTACTGCCATAATCATATTAATTTCACTAAGACGCTTAACCCCTTTATCAAGCCCTGCGACAACTGAACAGATAGCAATAGCTGTGATGATTAGAATAAGAACCACTTTTACAATTGCCGTTGGTTCAATATTAAAGAGTTCATTTAGACCTGCTGCAACTTGTTCTGCGCCATAACCTAAAGAGGTAGCAAGGCCAAATACGGTTGCAAATACGGCAAGAATATCAATGATATGGCCAGATACTCCCCAAACTCGGTCACCTAATAGAGGGTAAAACGCCGAGCGTAAGGTTAAGGGTAAACCATGGTTAAAACTAAAGTATGCCAAAGAAAGGCCAACGACGGCATACACAGCCCATGCACTTAGCCCCCAGTGGAATGCTGCGGCAGCAATACCAAGTCTGGCAGCTTCTTCACTTTCAGCGACGACGCTAAGAGGAGGACTTAGCATATGAGAGACGGGCTCTAATACGCCAAAGAACATCAAACCAATGCCTATTCCAGCAGAGAAAAGCATAGCCAGCCAGCCAGGGAAACTAAACTCGGGTTTAGCATCGGCGCCGCCAATTCTTACTCTGCCCATTTTAGAGCCAGCAAGAAAGAGGCAAAAGAGTACAAAGAAGTTTACGCTGATGACAAAAAACCAGTCTAATTGAGAGGTAAGCCAAGGTCTTAGTTCATTAAATAGTGTCCCAGCTTCTTCAGAAAAAATGAGCGTGAAAGCAACAAATATAATAATACTCAATGCTGAAACGGGGAAAACCAAGTTATGAATATCCATACCAAATGGTTGGATATTATCCTGCCCTACCTTATAGCTTGTGCTAGATGATAAAGGGGCCGAATTTGCCCCCACATTATTTGGGGCAGTGTTACTGCCTGAATTTTTCATTATAAGAACCCTCGATCGTGTTATTGTTTTTTAGTATTAAGGTTTCGCTATGCCTGCCATGCATGGCATAGTTTTTATTCTTGCGAGTAAGTGAATACAAACTAACTACGGAGTAATTGGCCTGTTTGTTCTTCTATGAGTTTAAGCACACTTAAATGGGGTACTTCTGGACCGTATTTTTCAGTGGCCTCTTGATAGGTGTGATAGACCTGATTGCCTAGTTGCATATCTATGCCTAAGTGGCTGCCCAGTTCAGTAATCAAGCGCATGTCTTTTGTTGCTAAGCCTAATGCAAAAGATTGGTCATAACTGCCATCTAGTACTTTAGGAATATAACTATCTACGACGTAGCTTTGAGCGCAGCTGTTTTGCAAAATCTTGTGTAGTACATCAAGGTTCAATTCAGCCTTTGCTCCCATCATTAAGGCTTCACCTATGCCTTGGGCAACCAAGTAATTCAGGTGAAGCTGAGCAAGCTTGGTCACGTAACCCGCGCCAGAAGGCCCCATACGTATCGCATTTTTTGTGAATGCATTTAGCATGGAGGTAAATTTAGTGAGTATTTGCTCATCAATACCTAATAGCATGGTGAGAGTCCCTGCTGCCGCTCCTTCAGCGCCGCCTGTGACGGGGGCATCAATTAAAGACAAATGTGAAGGCGCAATGGCTTTGACTTTCTCCCATTCAGATAGCTCGTTAGTACTGGTTTCGAACCAAGTGGCTCCAGCTTGGGCGTTTTCTAAGATACCTTCTTCACCAAATGCAATATGGTTTACCTGAACAGAGCTAGGCAATGAAGTGAAAATAACGTCACATTCTTGCGCGACATGTTTAACTGAGTCTGCTTTTCTAGCCCCTTTATCAACAAATTGGCTAACCACTTCTTGATTAAGGTCTAATACAAGTAACTCGTTATGATTTGCCTTACAGTACTCAAGCAGGTTTGCAGCCATGCCTGATCCCATATTACCTAGACCAATAAAACCAATTTTCATGAGTCTGTCTCCTATCACTAGGGTTAGAATTTGTAAGAAGGATCAAGCCGATCACACTTACGTAATAGACCTGGCCACTCATATAGACCGGGTGAAAAGGCTTCGTATTGCTTGGATGCTAGTTTCCATAGTTCAGGGTCACCATGTTCAAGTTCGTATCCAGAGGCTGTTGCTTGTAAGGCAACTTCACAGGTACGAATCAAGTAGTACATGTTCATAAAGCATTCGCCTGCTGTTTCACCAACGGTCAAGAAACCATGGTTTCGCATAATTAGGCAGCTGTTATCTCCCATATTTTCTGCAATACGATGACGTTCATCAGGATCAACAGATAAGCCTTCCCAATCGTGGAATCCTACCTTCCCGTAAAGCATTGATGAGTCTTGAACTAAAAATGGCAGCTCTTTAAAAGCGGTGGCTGCTGTACAGGACTTTGGATGAGCGTGAAATACAAACTTGTTATTGCGGTGGCTATCACTCAGATGAATTGCTCCATGAATGATAAAACCTGCCGTATTTACATCACTTGGCCCTTCTAAGACGCGGCCTTCTTCGTCTACTTTGATTAGGTTCGATGCTGCTACTTCTTCGTAATTAAGGCCAAATCTATGCATATAAAAGTGATGATCCGAACCTGGAACTCTGGCTGTTATATGATTCCAAATGGTGTCGTCCCAACCAAACATATTGGTAAGGCGAAACATGGCTGCTAGGTCAATACGAACTTGCTCTTGCTGTTTCTCAAGTGAGAGTTCTTGGGCTGTGATTGTCATGGTTGTCTCCTGCCATTGTGACTATATGATCTAGAACCTACCCGGTTAATTGGTGAGTTCGAGAAGGATGCTGGTGCAAAGGAAAAGCGTGTTCGCCATTTTCAATGCGCTGAATGTTGCTTGCGATAAGTTTTGCGGCTGAGCGAGCGTAAGTTGCACCGGATATATGGGGCGTAATTGTGACTTTATGGTGGTGCCAATAGGGTGAATCTTTAGGTAACGGCTCCACGCTAAATGTGTCTAATACAGCATGGCTAAGGTGCTCAGAATCAAGCGCTTCAATTAAGGCGTTATCATCAATAATGTCGCCACGACTGATATTGATGAGCATTGTGCCGTGAGGTAGTAAATTGATAAGTTCTTTATTAATAAACTTATGTGTTGATGTATTAAGTGGTAAACAATTTACTAAAATATCTGCTTTTTTTAACGCTGTTTTCAATTGTCTGTGTTCAAAAAAACATGAAATGCCTGTTATTTTTTTTGGGAAAATATCCCAACCACTGACATTAAAACCATTGATATGTAATCGATTTGCAACTTCTTCTCCTACTGCCCCTAACCCAAGTATCGTAATATTAAAGTCCGTTGGTTGAGGAGAGTTATGGCGTTGCCAATGTTGCTCTAATTGTTGCTGACGATAAGTATCATATTGACGATGTTGATTCATAACCCAATAAAGGGTGTAGCGTCCCATATCTTTTAAAACTTCTGGATCGACTAAGCGGATAATCGGTACATCCGGAACGATACTGGCTGCGTCAATGTGTTCAGTGCCAGCGCCTAAAAGCAGTATTCCTTTTAGGTTTTTGTAATTTAAAAGGTCCTCTACGGGATGGTTCCAAATCACAGCATATTTAATGTCATCTCGAATCAAATCTATATCTTTGGTTTTTTTGTAGATATGAATGAGCTTTTTAGGAAAGTGTCTAGATAACTCTTGAAACCATGAAGAGTCATCATAACCATGATTATTTAATAGAATGGACATGATCCGACTCCGCTTTAACTGTCTTGGTGCTAACTTGGTGAAGGCCAAACACCCCAATTAATATCAATGAAATGAAGGCAAACTTTGCCAATGAGAACTGCTCTGCAAACCAAATAGTGCCAATAAACGTAATGATAACGATGCCAGCGCCCGACCAGACGGCATAGGCAATGCTAATCTCTAGGGTTTTAACGCTCAGGTTTATCATGCTCAAGGCAAGTGCAAAAAAGAAAAAACAAAATATGGTAGGCACAAAGTTTTGAAAGCCATGAGATAACTTTAGACATAATGAGCCTGCAACCTCAAAAGCAATACCGATTATTAAAAGTGTCCAACCAGACATTAAACTGCTCCAAAATGAATGAACTCTGTTCAATATCCTCGGAGTAAGAGGGGCTGTAAAACGGAAAAAATAGATGGGGGTTATCGAATAATTTAGTGGCTTTAATCATTATTTCTTTAGCGTCCACTTTTTGAGCTTTCTTAGATATGAATTTACAGAGGGATGTCCTTTAAAATGGAGTGCTTGCAGCTCCAAACTTTGAGAAAGGGCTTTAGCAGAACTTAAGTTACAGACAGACAAGCTATACAGGCTTTCTGGAATTTTTGATAAATGAATGTCGTTTTAAAAGAAGGCGTGAATTTTAGTCTTAGCAGCTATATTGAAATACAAATCTAGTGTTAGAGTTCGCTCGTTAAATAAGATAAAATCCGCGCCAGTACGTCGTTAATTATCTGTGTTCAAGTGTTTGAAAGGGTAATAATTGGGGTAACTCAAACGTTTTATTTTAGTAACGCCTTTGTTTCAAGGACTTGATCTATCTATGCTATTAATGATCGATAACTATGATTCCTTTACGTATAACCTTGTTCAGTATTTTAGGGAGCTTGGTGCGAAGGTAGAAGTCTATCGTAATGATGAAATTACTTTGAATGAGATTGAGGCATTAAAGCCGAGCCATTTAGTGATTTCTCCTGGGCCTTGTACGCCTAATGAAGCCGGTGTTTCCTTAGCTGCAATTGAATATTTTGCTGGTAAAATTCCCATTTTAGGGATTTGTTTAGGACATCAGAGCATTGGCCAGGTGTTTGGTGGTAAAGTAGTCCGTGCCAAACAAGTAATGCATGGTAAAACATCTTCTGTTCATCACACAGATGCATCACTGTTTCAATCATTACCCAACCCTCAGCTCGTTACGCGTTACCACTCTTTAGTCGTGGAGCAAGCATCTTTACCGGCGTGTTTAGAAGTGACCGCTTGGACTCAAGATAGCGAGGGGGCGTTAGATGAAATTATGGGACTTAGACATAAAACCCTTCCGATCGAAGGGGTGCAGTTTCACCCAGAATCAATATTAACGGAAGCAGGTCATGACCTGCTTGCTAACTTTTTAAAGCGATAGGAGACATAATGGATATTCAAAGCGCCATTGCCACTGTCATCGAGCAGCAGCATTTAAGTGCAGAAGAAATGCATGAAGTCATGCATGCAATTATGACTGGAGAAGCGACACCTTCTCAAATTGGTGGCTTTTTGGTTGGTCTGCGCATGAAAGGTGAAACGGTTGCCGAGATTGCTGCCGCTGCCAGTGTTATGCGTGAATTGTCTTCTAAAGTTGAATTATCAAATGTTGATAATATTATCGATACCTGTGGAACGGGTGGCGACGGCGGCAAGTTGTTTAATGTCTCGACGGCATCCTCATTTGTGGTTGCTGCTGCTGGTGGCAAGGTGGCAAAACACGGTAACCGCTCGGTTTCATCAAAATCAGGCAGTGCTGATTTACTTGAAAAAGCGGGTGTTAATTTAGCGCTTTCATCCGATCAAGTTAAAACCTGTGTGGAAGAAGTGGGTTTAGGCTTTATGTTTGCGCCTAACCATCATTCTGCAATGAAGCATGCGATTGTGCCGCGTAAAGAAATGGCTGTGCGTACTATTTTCAACTTACTTGGACCATTAACAAACCCAGCGGGCACCAAACGCCAAGTCATGGGCGTGTTTGATAAAAAATGGGTACGACCTATGGCGGAAGTACTTCAGCGTCTAGGCAGTGTGCATGTGATGGTTGTTCATTCTGAAGATGGTCTGGATGAAATCAGTTTAGCGGCACCGACTTATGTAGCTGAACTTAAGAATAATGAAATTCGTGAATACAGTATCCAGCCTGAAGACTTTAACATTGAGACCCAGTCTATTGCGCCTTTACAGGCTGAGAATGTTGAGCAAAGTCTTGAATTAGT
Organism: Marinomonas sp. MED121; assembly: GCF_000153025.1. Classification (GTDB taxonomy): domain Bacteria; phylum Pseudomonadota; class Gammaproteobacteria; order Pseudomonadales; family Marinomonadaceae; genus Marinomonas. The sequence goes on along the minus strand of NZ_CH672433.1, from coordinate 397,728 downwards.
GACGAATGCATTAGAAGGGAAAGGGGTGGTTAACCCTGCTCGAGATATTGTAGCGTTAAATGCGGGTGCAGCCATTTATGTTGCAGGTATCGCGGATGATCTGGTTGAAGGTGTCGCTATTGCAGAAGATGTGATTGGTGGTGGCTTAGCGCGTGTAAAACTAACTGAACTAGCTGCATTTACGCAATGCTATCTAGATAACTAAATTTTAGGAATTGTGGTTAATATGCAAATTGAAACGCCGACAATATTAAAGAAAATTGTTGCTAGAAAGTATGAAGAGATTGAAGAGCGTAAAAATCATACGCCTTTGGATAAATTAAAGGTAGCTGTATCGGCGGCTAATTCTCATAACCGCGCAAGAGGCTTTGCTGCTGCTTTAAAAGCAAAAGTGGCGCAAGGTGATGCGGCTGTTATTGCTGAAATTAAAAAGGCGTCGCCAAGCAAAGGGGTATTAAGAGAGATTTTTACCCCTGCTGAAATTGCGAAGTCTTATGAGAAAGGTGGCGCAGCGTGTTTATCTGTTTTAACTGATAGAGATTTTTTTCAAGGTCATGAGGACTTTTTAGAAGAAGCTAGAAATGCGTGTTCACTACCTGTTATTCGTAAAGATTTTATTGTTGATGAATATCAAGTGTATGAGGCCAGAGCAATTGGTGCGGACTGCATTCTATTGATTGCTGCGTGTTTATCGGGTGAAAAGTTAAGAGAGCTTGACCAATTGGCTCGTGAATTAGGTATGGATGTACTAGTTGAAGTACACAACCAGGCCGAGTTAGATTTAGCGCTTGAGTTCACTAAGACCGAGTTATTAGGTATTAATAATCGTAACTTACATACCTTTGAATTGAGTTTAGAGAATACGTTTGCTTTATTACCTAATATTCCGGCGGATCGCTTTATTGTGACGGAAAGCGGTATTCATAGCCGTGAAGACGTTGAAGTAATGAGAGAAAAAGATGTTCATGCCTTTTTAGTGGGTGAAGCTTTTATGAAGGCAAATGAGCCAGGTGCAAAACTCGCAGAATTATTTGAAGGATAGAAAATGAAAACAAGTGTTGAGTGGAATCAAGACGTACATTTTACCGCTAAAACGGGTTCGGGTTTTACGATTGAAATGGATGGCAGCCAAGAGAAAGGCTCAAGGCCAATGGAGCTATTGCTTGCGGGGCTGGGTGGCTGTACCTCTTATGATGTTGTTAATATCCTTAAAAAAACACGCCAAGATGTGATCTCTTGCGTGGCTGAAATTGATGCTGACAGGGCTGATGAAGTCCCTTCTGTGTTTACTGAGATTCGCGTTAAATTTATCGTGACAGGTCGAGGCTTAAAAGAGTCCGCTGTAGCCAAAGCGGTGAAATTATCTGCTGAACAATATTGCTCTGCTTCTCTTATGCTTGAAAGAGGTGGTGTGAAAATAGTTCATAGCTTTGAGATTAAAGAGGCTTAATTGAGTCGCTTTATTCCCAGGCTTACTAGCTAATAAAAAAGGCCATTAGGCCTTTTTTTGTGTCTTTTATTTATGCTCTCAGACTCGTTTTGTTTATGCCGTTTCTGACATTAGACTGTTTCTACTCAAGCTAATAGAAGCGGTTTTGGCACTCTTCTGACAAGGTGAGCCGTCAATATAGTGAAAGCTGCTGCTAAATTCTTGAATAGACATATGGCTAAAGCTCACTGTGCAGGCATCTTCTCTATGCATGCACACCGACCATTTGGATTTCTCTGGGTAGTGGGATGAATGGTAAGCTTTCAATTGTTCAATACAGGCTTGTTTATCTTGAAAATATTGCCTAAAGGTTTCTTGCCTTGCTTGGGATACTTGAGGAAACTCCACACCGGATGAGGTATAAGGAGATTCAATAATCAAATCGGTTAATTGAACGCCATCCCAGCAAAAACTGATTGGGTGGTGTTGTTCAGGGTTAAATATCACCAAGGTAAAAGGCGCATAATGTTGGCAGTTTAAATGCTTTATATGATCGAGTACCTTGTCTGCCTTGCTAAGACCAAGAAGATCTTTTACAAGCAATCCACGGCTGATTAGTTCTGTGCTAGGGGTGATACCTTGATAGAAATTTAATAGGCAGATACCGACGCCAGAGTCTGTCACACCTATCCAACTGCCACCGGAGTTAAGGTCCGTTGGCATAATATACTGGTTTCCTGAGGTGGTTTTATAACATTCAGGCAATGAGGCAATTAATCGTGTTCTTTGTTCATCACGATTAAAAAACACTTCAAATCCTGTGTTTGTTTTAAGCCAGCTTAGGGTGCACATTGATGATTTCCTGAGTTAATTATCTTGTTGACGTAAAAAGGTAGCAGTGGCAGGTGCAAGACCAAAATGAGCTGGCACTTCGATATCTTGTAAGCGCATATTCATGCTAATAATGGCAATATGATGAATGCTATGACTTGCCACAAAAATGAGTTCTCTGTGTAAATTTGATGTTGCAAAATCTGATTGTGTTTCTGCTAAGCAAACTTCAGAAACAAGGCTCAGTTTTTGCTCAATATCTGATTCATTTAGGTTGATAAGCCATTGGTACAGCTCATCTATTTCTGCAAGTGCTGTGTTTCTTGAGTGCTCAACAGGAGCACCTCTACGACGCCAGTTATAATCAATATGACCCTTTTCTAACCCTTGAATTAAAGCAAAGTAATTATCTATGATGTGTCTTAAATGTTGGCCGATACTGCTTTGCATATAAGGTTGATGTACATGTGTATAAGCCGCATCAGATAAGCGTTCTACCACTTCTTTTGCCTGTTTTAGGCTTTCTAGATTTCCTTTAATGATAGGTAACATCTGACTTACTCGCTTTTCTCATAATGGGATAAATAACTTTTTGCTTGCTCACTGCCCATGTATTTACCAAGCATACGATGTGGCACATCCGGTAAATTTACTAGAATTAGACCATCAACCGTTTGATTGAAGTCTGGATCAACATTAAAACTAACAAATCTTCCTTTTAAGGCGAGATATTGACGAATTAAAACGGGTAAGCCTTTTCCTTTTTCAAGGCGTGCTACTAGGTTAGACAGGAGTTGCAGATCACCTAGACCACTTAATAAACTTAATGACCAAAAAGGTTTTTTACTTGAAGTAAGCGGATTTGTTGCTTTTACAAGCTTGGCCGATTCAATATCATAATAGTGGGTCGTTAAGCATTGAACGATAAGCTGGTGGGTTAGAATTTGATACTCACCACTGATGCTGACAGGGCCAAATAGCGTTTGGTAGCTTGGGTTACGAGCAACGAAAGTACCTATGCCTTTCCATAAAAGTAATAGTGCTGAAAGACTGCGTTGGTAGGGTGCATCTATGACAGAGCGACCCATTTCGATCGACTTTCCTTGTAGTTTAAGAAAATTGTTATCAAAATCGAAGAGAGTGCGGCTGTAAAGGCCTTCGATCGATTTCTTTTCTAATATCTTGTCAACAAGACCTAAGCGGTAGGCGCCTGCGATGGCTTCTTCTTCTTTATCCCAAATAAAGAGGTGCATGTAGTCTTGATCGAAACCGTCTAAATCAACCGATTTGCCTGTGCCTTCTCCCACGACACGAAAGTTACGTTCTCTCATGATACCAATTTGTTGCAGTATAGGTCCCATATTGTCGGCATCACTAATAAAGACACTAAATTGTTTTTGCTCAACCAATAGGCTGTCTTTTGGTAGCGCTTCAATCGCTTGCTTTAATATCTGTGAGTTAATATCAGCTTCTATTGCTAATGGGTTATCAAGCACATTAAGCGGCACATCTTCTGTTTTAGTGCTTTGCTCAATTAAATAAGTGTTAAGACGTAAATAGTTTGTGATGTCATCGGCATTACTTAGCTTGGCAAACTCTGCACTAGGGATGAGATTGCCACCTGTAATAGGAATCTCTTTGCCTTTTTTATTTAATAACTCTCTACCTAATAAAAGTGTTCTAAAACGAGGATGAAGTTTGCCCGCTAGATAAAAAGATTTTGAGTTTTTACCACCAATGAAAATGGGTAAGCAATTTGCCTTATGTTTTTGAGCTAGCTTTCCGACTAACCGATTCCATTCTTTATCTTGTAGCTGATTTGTCTCCTTGTCATAAACTGAAACTTCTCCCGCTGGAAATATTAATAATGCACCTTGGTTCTCTAGGTGTTTATGTGCTTGTTTGATTGCTTTTAGGTTAGCTTTAATGGCTTCCTGACCTTCGAACACATCAACGCCAATAAAGAGGGAGGATAACTCTGGAATGCGTTTTAAAAAGTGATTTGCCATTACCAATAAATCAGAGCGGTATTCTAAAAGAATTTTAGCGAGTATGACGCCTTCCACTCCACCTAATGGGTGGTTTGCAACAATCAATAAAGGGCCTGATTCTGGAATATTGTCTTGGCTAAGTTTATGGGTTTTATAACGAATGCCGAGCGCATCTAATGTATGAGTTAAAAACGTTTCAGTAGAGGCATTAGTGGGTCTATCTAAATAATGCTTATGTAGGTTTTTTAGCCCAGTTACACTTTCAATAGCGGGTGCGAACCACTTTAAGGTTCGTGATCTTGGTAGCAAAAAAGGACTACTCTGCCTATTGGTAATCATGTCATTAGTTGTTGTCATAAAAACGTCTCAAATCAAGTTTTTAGCCCTAGCCAAACGGTGACTAGATAAATAAAAGTTAGTCAGTAGAAGGGTAGTCTTTAACCCAGCGTTTTTCTTCTTGCCATGCTTTATATAATGCTAATAATGACGGCGGTTTATGACCTTCTTTACGTTGTAGATAGCCAATTTTAAAAAGAATTTGATATTGTTCTAATAAAGTTTTGAACGCTTCAAATAAACTGGTTCTGCTGTCCCAAATATGAGTTGCCTCACTACTTGCGCCATTCATTTCTAGAATTTGATAATTTTTACCTTCCATCAGGTCATCAATGTTTTTAAATTTTAAATCTAAACGGCCAAAGTGGTAACCAGGAACACCATCATAAAATTCATCTAATGATTGGGTGAGAGCATCGGTAATATATTCATTTCCGTTTCTGAATATGCTGCCCCGGCTATGACTGCCGGCAAAGGCTAATCTAAAGGCTTCACCTTCAGCGAGTATGGTATTTAACTTGTCCTCATGTCGATCAAGGTAAATGTGGGACAGTTTACCTGCCCGTTTATCAGCCATGATGAGTTGTTTTAAATTACTGACGCCATCACCTATTACCCAAGGGGTGTACTTTAGGGTGATAGAAATGATTTTTCCTTTTTTATGACCTGGGTATCGAATATAGAAAATGCCAGCTTCAGCTTGATATTGAGACCTTTCTTGTAATAAAAATTTTGCTCCCATAGGGAAAAGGGAGAGATAGTCTGTTAGCTGATCTTCATTGTTTATAAGACGTACACCGGCACCGCGACAGCCTAAATCGGGCTTAGCGACTAAAGGGAGTGAAAGGCCTTTTTGATAATATTTGCTTAACGCGGCATTGGCATCTTCTTCTATTGACGCTGTCTCAGTTCGTATATGAGTAATATAGGAGCAAATAGATTTAGCTGATGCTTCTGATGCTAAATCTAATATGTCAGCTTTAGACTCACCAACCATACCTGATAGGGGAATGCTGGGATTGGCAATAAGCGGAAGGCTTAAGCTTCTATATCTAGCACTTAATAATAACCATTGAATAATAACAGGAGTGTACATAGCCCAAGCAGGCCAGAACTCAAAAAAAGAGGTGATGTTGTCGCTCACCTCTAAAGGAGGCATGCCTTCATTAATACCTTTTGGTAGTGGAATGCTGTGTGTTTTCAAACTGAAGGCTCCTTAGACATAGCCTGGCTAACGCGTTTATTTGCAAAATAAAGAATCATAAGTAAAACCGGTGCAAGAGCCCAGCGCCAAGCGGATTCGGTAAGCCAAAGGGCGTCACCAATAAAGAAAATGGCACTATAGATAAAAATACACCATAGAGCTGTTGCGCTCATTACGGAAAGGAAAAAGACTTTCAAATCAATTCTTAATGCCCCACAAGCTAGATAACTGATACTTCTTAGACCAGGAATAAAGCGAATAATAAAAATTGACCAAAAAGCGGTTTTTTGAAGGCGACGACTAATTTCTATTCCTGTTTTTGAATCGAGTCTTTTCTTAGCCCATTGTATTTTATGACTCGACTTCCCTAAGTAATAAAGAATAAGGTCGCCACTGGCAATACCAATAAAAATAGAAAGAAGGCCTGCAGAATAAGAGAGGCTTCCTTCAACACCTAAAAGTGCAGCGCTGATAATAGCGGCATCTTCTAAAATGTATGACATGAGAATAATGCCAATAAAGAGTAATGCTGGGTTTTGAGTCCAGTTAATGAGCATTTCTATCATTAAGTTGTCCGCATAAATTAAATAACTTCAATTAGGACATTGTGGTATATAAAAAGTTCAGTGAAGTGTAAAGAAAGTGAAAGATTTATTGCTCTGTGAGCTGAAGGGATGGTGTCCTCACCAGGACTCGAACCTGGAATAGCCGCTTAGGAGGCGGCAGGTATATCCTGTTTACCTATGAGGACAAATGATTGCGATTTTATACCTTAAATCAAATCTAAGTTCAATCATTAGTCATTGATTACAAACACTTAAATTAGGCGCTACCTATAATATGCTTACTGCTTATTGGACGACTGTCTCCAGAGGCAGTATAAACGCGGTGTTTTTTATTCTGGCCTTTAAGTATTTCTAGCATGGCTTGGTTGCGGCGGCGTACCGAGTTAAGAATTTTTTCATTAGCAAAATTCTTGCCTTTACATTCAACTAACAGGGCTTCGCATTCTTCGACAAGAAGTCGTGTGTCATCGTCACTTGCTTGTTCTGATAGCCAGGTTTTAAATGCGCCAGGAACTGGCTTTCTTGGGTTTATCACCCCAAACTTACAAAGGATTTTGTGTTGTTTTTCACCAAGTTGATCTAGTTCATCAATTGCAGATTGTTTTGCATCTGATATTTCTTGGATTTTTTGAGTGTTGAGTGAACCAAACGCCACTCTTTCTTGCGTGAGTAATTCAAGAAGAAGTTCAAGCAACTCTTTATTACGCTTAAGAACAGGGATAAGAGGCAGCATGGCAGGCTTATTATATTAGGCTAAAACATTGAGTCCATAGCAACCATATTACTTGCTAGTTTCTCAGAGTCGACCTTGTATTGGCCAGCAGCAATGGCTTGCTTAATTTGCTCCACTTTTTCCATATCCATATCTGGCATATTTTGAATTTTGCTTTGATGAGTCTGCATTGATTGTGCTGCACCACTTAACTTTACTGTGTCGTCAGCAAGTGTTCCGCTTTTTTCAGCGGTTATAGAAGTACTCGACTTTTGTTCGTCGTCAGCTTTTTGTAGCCTGTCGTTTTTTGTCACACTGGGTTGATTGCCATACCCATTGATATTAAATGCCATTTTGTTCGCCTCTAAGTTTTGCCTAAAACTTTTTACCTGCCTAACATTTTAATCGGCACACTTCCCTATAACTTTAGGTATTTAATAAATAAATACAAAGTAATTTTAAAGCCTAACCTGATTTACTAATAGTTTACTCGAATCTCACCCTCAGAGACAACTTTACCGTACACAAAACGACCAGAGCTTATGTTTTTTACTTTAATTTGTTGTCCTAATGTACCGTCTTCGGCGGCAATGCCGTTCATTCTTACATTAATTTGCCCACTCTGGGCTGAAATAAGGATGTTTTGACCCCTTTTAACGATAATTGGTAGCTCTGTTAATTGTTTGGTTATAAAGGTATTTATATTTATGTTACGTTTTGCAATGAGTCCATAAGGGGCTTGATTGGGAGAATAAATCTGACCTCTTACTTGAGTTAAATCTACTTTAGCTATGACGGTATTGCTCTCATTGATTGTTTGTTTTCGTCTGATGGGTGTAATTGCTTTAACCGCAGAAACTAAGATTTTTTGCGACACAGGCAGAAATGATTGCCATACTGGTTGATCACAGGATATCGCGTAAGTTGTTCTTTTTTTAGAATTTAATCTTTGGTTTTTGACTGTTATGTCATGTTCGCACTTGGGCAGATAATTGAGACCGCTTTTGTTTTCTAAATTGATTATTATTTCTGCATTGGGGTAGCTTGATGCTAGCCTTGGCAGCTCAACGTTTTTAATGTAAAAATTAATTTGTTCCTCGGTCGATGCAGCAAAAACATTGCAATTTACCAAAGCGAATATGATAGAAAGTAATTTGTATCGCTTCATAGTACTGTTATTTCCATAAAAATTTAAAAGTGGCACCATAAGGGATTAGTAAAATAACAGAATTCACTCTATCATTGGACGATATATTCTAGTTAAGACTTTAAACTTAGATTGAGACATCACAAGTAGGAGGCATTTATGGCCGGAGTTCTCGAAAGCGTTAATCAGCGTACCCAACTAGTTGGGGAGAACCGCCTTGAGTTATTGCTATTTCGCTTGAATGGAAAGCAAGTGTATGGAATTAATGTTTTTAAAGTAAAGGAAGTCTTGCAATGCCCTAAATTGACAAGCATGCCGCATAGTAGCCCTGTTGTTCGTGGTGTTGCTCATATTCGGGGTGGAACAATACCCATTCTTGACCTAGGTTTGGCGACGGGTGCGAGTCCAATTGAAAATATTGATCAATGCTTTGTCATAATTACCGAGTATAACCGACGTATTCAAGGTTTTTTGGTAAAAGGTGTTGAACGTATTGTTAATATGAATTGGAGTGACATTCAGCCACCGCCTAAAGGTTTGTCAAATGACAACTATTTAACAGCGGTTTGTCAGGTTGAAAAGGAAATGGTTGAAATTATTGATGTAGAGCAAATTCTTTCTGAAGTTGCACCAACTAAACAAAATATTTCATCCGGTATTGTATCTGACGACTTCCAATCTGTTGCTGTTAAACATCACATTTTGATCGTTGATGATTCCAGTGTGGCGCGTAAACAAATTAAGCGCTGTATGGAAGATGTAGGCTTTGCAACGACAGTTTTGTGTGATGGTCGAGAGGCAATTGACTTCTTAAGAAACATGGCGGATGACGGCGGAGATGTAACCAAAGAGTTCTCTATGATTATTTCTGATATAGAGATGCCTGAAATGGATGGTTATACCCTCACAACAGAAATTCGAAATGACTCTCGTTTACAAGAATTATTTATCCTCTTGCATACGTCGTTAAGTGGTGTATTTAACGAAGCAATGGTGAAAAAAGTTGGCGCGGATGGCTTTTTGGCAAAATTCCAACCTGATGAATTAGCTAAAATTGCGATTGAGGCAATTGAAAAGCAAGTTGAAGCCAGTTGAAGTGTAAGGGCATAACCTTTGCACTGTTAACTGAATTGGAAGGATATGGTGTCGGGGGCTAGATGCTAAGTAGTACAAATGCTATTACTCCTCAGGGGTATGAACATTTTCGCAATTACCTAGAAAAAGCCTGTGGCATTTTGCTTAGTGATAATAAGCAATACCTCGTGGCGAGTCGTTTAGGTAAGTTGTTAGAGAGAGAGGGGTTCACCAAGTTAGAGCAACTGGTTGAAGCGCTTAAAAAATTTAGCAATGCGAAACTAAAAGAAGAAGTAATTAATGCGATGACCACGAACGAAACCCTATGGTTTCGAGATGCTCATCCATTTAAGATTCTTAAAGAAAAGATATTACCTGAAAAGAATAAAACGGCATTAAGGATTTGGTCCGCTGCAGCATCAACAGGGCAAGAAGCCTACTCGATCAGTATGATTATTGATGAGTATAAAGCTGTAAATCCTGGCTCTTTAAGAGCTGGGGAGAAAATTATAGCGACAGATATTTGTACTAATATTTTGGCCCATGCTAAGCAGGCTGAATATGATCACCTTGCTATTGCTAGAGGCTTGGCAGTTGATAGACAGAATAAGTATTTTGATAAGCTTGAGAATGGGTCTTGGAAAATTAAGTCAAGCATCAGTAGTCGTGTAGACTTTAGGTATTTGAACTTGATTGAAAGCTACAATGCTTTGGGTAAATTTGACGTTATTTTTTGTCGTAATGTTCTTATCTATTTTTCGGCTGAATTAAAACTAGATATTTTGACTCGAATGCATAAAGCCTTGAATCCAGGTGGTTATTTGTTTCTAGGTGGCTCAGAGGCGCTTAGTGGTTTGTCTGATATGTTTGAGATAGTACAGTGCCATCCTGGTATTGTTTATCGTGTTAAATAGACTTTAGTCTTTACTGAAAAGGCCAGCTAGAAATAGCTGGCCTTTTTTTGTTGCTTCTTTCCTTTGCCGTGTCTGCTGTTTCTTTTTGTTGCCGCTTTTTGCCGTTTCGTTCGCCTGCTGTTAATACAAGCCCCCTATTTAGTGTGTTTGATGTGTTTTTTTTAGTTGGCATCATAATTGCTTTTACTAAGAATCCTTTTAATTGTAAGAAGTCTGGGGCGCGTACATGGCTATATCGTTTGAATCTGCTTTTGCCGGTCATGATAAATTTTTAAAATTTCGAAGTGATCGTTCTGCTGTTCTTGCAAACAATATAGCGAATGCTGATACGCCAAACTATAAGGCGCGGGATATTAGCTTTTCTTCTGCTATGTCAAAAGCTCAAAATGATGCTTTAAAAATGCGTTCCACTAACACAAAACATTTTGAACGGGCAACAAAATCAATTAAAGAAGAGGAAAGTCTTTTTTATCGAGTTGCTTCACAGCCTTCCCTTGATGGGAATACGGTCGATTTACAAAGAGAGCAAGCTGAATTTGCGCAAAACTCTCTTAAATTTGATACCAGTTTTATGTTTCTTGACCGGAAAATAAGTTCAATGAAAAAAGCCCTTAATGGAGGCCGATAAGCATGTCTTTAAATAACATTTTTGCTATTTCTGGGTCGGCGATGAGTGCTCAAACAATTCGCTTAAATACAGTGGCAAGTAATATTGCTAATGCTGACTCAGTTGCAAGTTCAGAAGACCAGACTTATAGAGCAAGAAAACCTGTGTTTTCAACCATGATGCAAGAATCTATGCGAGGTTATGGTTGGAATGATGTTTCAAATGATGAGTTTGGGGCGGGTGTGGGTGTTGAAGTTAAGGGGATTGTTGAGTCTGATGCACCATTGCAACCAAGGTATGAACCTGATCACCCAATGGCGAATGAAAGCGGCTATGTCTACTATTCTAATGTGAATCCTGTAGAAGAAATGGCTGATATGATGTCTGCATCTAGGTCATTTCAAACTAACGTTGAAGTGATGAATTCTGCTAAGAGTATGATGCAAAAAATGCTTACTCTTGGTCAGGCGTAGAGGTAGATTATGGCAGATTTTGATGCTGGCTTAAGTGGTCTTATTTCTCAATATGGTACAGATAATGCCAAGGTTAAGGCTGGTGTTGATGTTGAGGCTAAAGAAGATTCGAAGGCCTTAACAGATACCGATGTCTTTATGACGCTTTATATTGAGCAGTTAAAGGCTCAGGATCCAACGGATCCACAAGATACTAATAAGATGGTATCCCAGATAGCAGAAATGAGCTCTTTGGAAGAGCTTTCAACGATTTCCACTCAGTTAGAGTCAATGACAAGTGCTTTGACGTCGAGCCAAGCAATTTCAGCATCCACCTTAGTGGGTCAGAAAATTATGGCAAATACGAATACAGCATCATTGGATGAGGGCGGAACTGTGCCGATTAAAATGACGATTCCTGAAGTTTCTTTGTCAACCACATTAGAAATTAGGAATGCGGATGGTGAGCTGGTGCGTGAAATGGGTGTAAATGAAGAGTCGTTTGTTTGGGATGGAAAAGATAATGACGGTAATGCGCTAGCTGCCGGTGAATATAATTTTAAAGCGCTTTCGATTGATGGTGAGGGTGTTAAAACATCTTTGATGACAATGCTGCCAGCGAAAATTGAAGGTGTAACGATTAGTGGTCCGAACGGTACAGAGTTGAATGTCTCTGGCGTGGGTAAAATTGGTTTAACTGAAGAGCTTGATATAGTTGGCTAAGTGAGAGGGTTATGGGTTTCAATACAGCATTATCTGGTATTAAGGCATCTGCCGATGCGCTAAGCGTTACCGGTGACAACATTGCTAACTCGGATACAACGGGTTTTAAGCAGTCACGAATTGAATTTGGTGACTTGTACAATACAAGTGTTGTTGGTGCAGGTAGTAACAATACAATTGGTTCTGGTGTGAGTGTTAATAATATCGCCCAGGCTTTTTCGGCGGGTAATATTGCCTATACAGATAACAACTTAGACCTTGCTGTAGATGGTACAGGCTTTTTTGTTTTAAATTTAGGTGGTACTCAGGCTTATACTCGAGCAGGTGATTTTAAGCTAGATGCTGATGGCTTTTTGGTGACTAATGATGGCGCAAATGTTGAGGGCTATAATGCTGTAGACGGTATTGTTGGTGGTAACCTTGAAAACCTTCAGGTTCCTACTGATAGGATTGCCCCGCAGGCGACATCTGATATTCAACTCCAGATAAACTTAGATTCAGAGTCGAATGATGTTCCTCCTTTTATTGAGGAAGACTTTGATCCAAACGATCCAGAAACGTATGACTTTACCCAGACTCAGGCTGTTGCTGATGCTGCCGGTAATAATCATATTGTTACCTACTACTATGCTAAATCAGATCTACCAAATACCTATCAAGTTCATGCCAGTGTTGATGGTGCGGCCACTGATGATACCGGGGCTGCTTGGATTCCTGAGCAATATGTAACCTTTAATGGTCCTGAAGAAGGTAAAGATTTTAACTTGGATGGTATACCTGAAGATCCTTTTCAATTGTTGTATATGGGGGCTGCTAAGCCTACAACAGCGGGTGTAACAGGTCTAGTTCAGACGCCGATTGCGGTTACAGGAACATTAAATGGAGTTGCGATTACTGACACTATGCAAGGAGCAAATGTTGTTTCGCCTATTAGTGTTGCACGAGAAGCGTTTGACCCATCTGATCCTGCTACTTATACCTATGGTAATACCAAAACACTATATGATGCCTTAGGTGAAGAGCATACGCTGGGTTACTACTTTATCAAGCAAGGTGAGAATAACACCTTCGAAATGGTGGTAACGGTAGATGGTAAAACCGAATATGAAGATCCTATTACGGGTGAAATGACCTCTTATATTCCAGATGATGTCGTGGTTACCTTTGATACGGCAGGTAATATCTCTAGTGTTGCACAGGGCTTTCCGCCTTTTGCCGTTACACAGCCTATTACATTAGAGATTAAAGGGTTTGATCCGACTAACCGAGAAGCGGTTATCCCTATTGATATGAATGGCTCAACCCAGTTCGCACTAAGCAGTAGTGACGTATTTATGCAAGACGGTTTCACAGCAGGTGAATTACAAGGTGTAATGTTTGATGAAGATGGATTTCTGATTGCGACTTATACTAACCAGCAGACTTCTGTGTTGGGGCAAATTGCATTGGCAACGTTTGATAATACAGATGGGTTAACACCTTCGGGTGATACGTCTTGGGTGGCAAGTTCAGACTCAGGGCAAGCGAATGTTGGTAAGCCTAATACCGGAACCTTAGGAAGTGTGCAGGGTGCTGCACTTGAAGAATCTAACGTTGATTTAACTTCTGAGCTGGTTGCTTTGATAGAGGCTCAGCGAAACTATCAGGCAAACTCGAAAACATTGGAAACAGAAAATACAGTAACACAAACTATTATCAACCTCAGGTAATAGTGATTAAGCCTAGTATCTTCTACTAGGCTTTTATCCGAATAAAAGGGGCGGGCTACACTTGGCATGATGTTTGAATGCTAAGTGTAGTCTTTTTATTTGGAGAGCAGAGAATGGATAGAGCCCTGTATCTAGCAATGAGTGGTGGTAAGCAGATAATGCATGCCCAAACCGTTCGTGCAAATAACCTTGCGAATGTAAATACTACTGGTTTTAGGGCTGATTTTGAGCAAGCTAGGGCCATGCCCGTTTATGGTGAGCACTACGCTAGTCGTGTCTATTCTATGACTGAAAATCCTGCTACACGTTATGAATCAGGTGCCTTGATACAAACCGATCGTCCTTTGGATATTGCTATGCAAGGGGATGGTTTTATTGCTGTATTAGATCACCAAGGTGCAGAAGCTTATACCCGTTCTGGTGATTTACAAATTACGGCTAATGGCCAATTAGTGAATGGCAGTGGTTTGCCTATTATGGGCGCTAGAGGGCCTATTTTTTTGCCTCCTATCGATAAAATTTCAATCGGAGAGGATGGCACTATTTCCATTGTCCCTGAGGGGGGCTCTGCAGCAGAAGTGGCCACAATTGGTCAGATTAAATTGGTTAATCCAGATACTCAATTGATTGAAAAAGGGACAGACGGTTTGCTTAGGGCAAAGGCGGGTACTCCTTTTGAGCAGGATTTCACCGCAGCGCTTAAGTCTGGCTTTTTAGAAAGTAGTAATGTGAGTGCGGTTGAAGAGCTTACTAAAATAATGAGTTTATCTCGTCAATTTGAAATGAATATTAAAGTGATGGATACGGTGCGAAATAATGGTAATGCGTCGGCCCGTATTTTGCAGAGAAATGCTTAATCCTAGTTTTATATTAAGAAACAGATTTTAGAAGAGAGTGTAATATGCATCCAGCATTATGGGTCAGTAAAACAGGTTTATCTGCGATGGATAAACAGCTGTCTGTTATTTCCAACAACTTAGCAAATGTCTCAACAACAGGTTTTAAAAAAGACAGAGCCGTTTTTGAAGACTTGCTTTATCACACAGTGCAGCAACCAGGCGGATTACAGTCTCAAAACACGCAATTACCTTCTGGTCTTCAAATGGGAGCGGGTGTAAGGGTATCTGCTACGCAAAAGGACTTCTCAGAAGGCGATTATAATGTTACTGACCGTGATCTTGATGTTGCTATACAGGGGCAGGGCTTTTTCCAGATTCTAATGCCTGATGGCAATATGGGTTATACCCGTGATGGACAGTTTCAGTTGAACTCTGAGGGAGACCTTGTGACCTCTTCTGGTTTTTTGGTTGAGCCTCAAGTTACGATTCCACAAGATGCTATGTCTGTCACCATAGGTGATGATGGCACAGTGTCAATTGTGAGGCAGGGTGCGTCCGAAAGTGAAGGGGTTGGTCAGCTCTCTTTAGCAGGCTTTATTAACCCTGAAGGTTTGTCATCCATAGGTCAAAATTTATTTGTTGAAACTTCAGCCAGTGGGGCGCCCATTATTGATGTGCCTGGTACATCTGCATTGGGCAATGTTAGGCAGAATATGGTGGAGACTTCAAATGTCAATTCTGTTGAGGAGTTGGTTAGCTTGATTACTGCTCAGCGTGGTTATGAAATGAACTCAAAAGTTGTCTCAGCAGCAGATGGCATGATGAGTTTTGTTATTCAGCAGCTTTAGGTTTAATTCATATGGCTATGGTTCGATTTGCGCTTTTATTTGTTCTCTTTTTAACGGGTTGTGCTTCTTGGGAGCCAGAAGAAACAGCAGAAGAGGCTGTTGAGGAGCCCGTTGTTGAAGAGGTCGTAGAAGAAGACGCTCCAACCGAAGAAGTGATTGAGGAAGAAGAGCCTGAAAAAGTATTTGAACCTGCTCCTGAGCATGCTTATGTACCAGAAGAAAGCGACCCTTTTAATGCGCCAGATATGAACTATGGCCCAAGATCCGATGATCCTTATTATGCGCCTGTTATCAAGTATGAGGCTCAACCTGCTCAAAATGTGACAGGTGGGATTTATAAAGTGGGTATGGGTGATGTGTTTTTTGGTAGCCAAACCGCAAGTAGGGTAGGGGATATACTAACCATTAACTTAAGTGAGACAACGAGCTCAAGTAAGTCTAATGATGCAACACTTTCTAAGTCTTCATCTGCAGAGGTGCAGAACCCAAGAGTTGTTGGGACTGAGGTAAATATAGACTCTGTCTTGCCCGATGGGGGAACAAACTTTGCCGGTAGCGCGGGTGCCAATCAGAGTAATAGCTTAAATGGTACTATTACTGTGACGGTTTATGATGTTTATCCAAATGGTGTTCTCGCAATTCGTGGTGAAAAGTGGGTAACACTGAACCGTGGTGATGAGTATATCCGATTGACGGGCATTATTAGAAAACGGGATATTAAGCCGAATAATACGATCGACTCCTCTCGCGTTGCTGATGCTAGGATTACTTACTCTGGATCAGGTGAAATCGCCTCAGGTAGTGAACAAGGTTGGGTAACACGTCTCTTGAATCGTGGCGTTGTACCGAATTAATTCTGTTTTATGAGCTTTGGATTAAAAACAATGAAATATTGGCTATTGGTGTGTGTGTGTTTGCTATCAGGGCTTGTTAATGCCGATAGGCTAAAGGATATTTCATCTGTTGAAGGTGTGCGTGATAACCAATTGTTTGGTTATGGTTTGGTGATTGGTCTTAATGGTACAGGTGATAACAGTAATTTTACGGATCAGAGTTTTACCGGTATGTTGGCTCAATTTGGCATTGTGCTACCTGAAGGTGTGAATGCCAACTCTCAAAATGTTGCGGCGGTTTCACTAACGGCGACCTTACCTCCTTTTTCAAAGCCTGGGCAAAAAATTGATATTACCGCTTCTTCTATTGGTAGTGCTAGTAGCTTGCAAGGTGGTACTTTGTTGTTATCTACCTTGAAAGGTGCTGATGGCCAAGTCTATGCAATTGCACAAGGAAATCTTGTGGTTGGTGGTTTAGGGACGCAAGGTAATGATGGTTCTAAAACCTCATTGAGCATACCCACTGTAGGGCGTATTCCTAATGGCGCTAGTGTAGAAAGAACCGTTCCTAATAGTTTTAATCGAGGTGATACTTTAACCTTTAATTTGAATCGCCCAGATTTTACAACGGCAAAGCAGGTGTCTGATAGCATTAATGCTTTATTGGGGCCAGGTGTTGCTAAGACGATGGATGCAACCTCTATTCGTGTCTCTGCACCAAGAGATCCTAGCCAAAGGGTAACCTTTTTATCAATACTGGAAAATCTTGAAGTTGAGTTAGGACAAGAGAGGGCAAAAATTGTCATTAATTCTCGTACGGGCACCATCATTATCGGTCAGCATGTAAAGGTTTCTCCTGCTGCTGTGACACATGGTAGCTTGACTGTGACCATTAAAAATCCTCCCTTGAATCAGGCAGCAGTCGAAGCGGCATTGACTGGTGGAGAAACGATTTATGCTCCTAGAGAAGAAATAGTCGTTAATGAAGATAGTGGTCATATGTTTTTGTTTGGCCCTGGTGCTTCTTTGAATGATATTGTTCGTGCAGTCAATCAGGTTGGGGCAGCGCCTGGAGATGTGATGGCTATTTTGGAAGGCCTTAAGCAGGCAGGAGCAATTAACGCAGATTTGGTGGTTATCTAATTGATTCTTTTTGATTAGTATAGGCTCTTCACTATATAAAATGGCTGGATGTTGATATGAATAAAGTTGGTTCAAATGAGTTCTATGCTGACTTTACGGCCTTAGCTAAATTAAAAACCAGTGCTAAGAAGGACCCTGAGGCAGCCTTAAAAAAAGTTGCACAAGAATTTGAATCCATCTTTATCAATATGATGTTAAAGAATATGCGTCAATCAAATGAGGCGATTGGATCGGACTTATTTTCCAGTAATGAGTCAAAACAATACCAAGAGATGCTCGACTCTCAGATGTCACAGTCCTTATCTAAAGCGGGTGGAATGGGGATTGCGGATGCACTTATCAGGCAATTTCAGGGACAAGGTTCTGTTAATACGGCAAGGCCAGGTTCAGAAACCGCTTTTTTAAATCAGGTTGCAACTCAAGATCTTGCTCGTATTCAAATGCTCGCCAAGCATGCTTCTAATGATTTAATTTCCCAAGCTCAAGTTGCCTCGAAAAATGAAGATATCGACTTATCAAAAATTATTGAGAATCTTCAGTTAGATTTAAACTCGGATCAAGCTCCTGTCTCTGCTCAAGAGGTTGCCTTTGCATCACCCAGTGAATTTATCCAGTCTCTTTGGCCTTATGCGCAAGCTACTGCTGAAAAATTAGGTGTGAATCCAAAAGCTATTTTGGCTCAGGCTGCGCTTGAGACGGGCTGGGGAAAGTATCCCATTGCAAAAAATGATGGCACAGCAAGTTATAACTTATTTGGTATTAAAGCAGATGCTAGGTGGCAGGGAGAGAGGGCGCTAGTCACAACGTTAGAATACGAGGATGGTATTGCGAAAAAGCAAGTGGCTCCCTTTCGCGCTTATGATTCTTTTTCTGACAGCTTTAATGATTATGCTGACTTTTTAAGTTCAAGTGATAGGTATAAAGATGCCTTACGTGCGGGTGATGATGTGTCAACATTTGCCGCTAACCTGCAGCAAGGAGGTTATGCGACTGACCCTAAATATAGTGAAAAAATAAAAGGGATTGCTGAAAGTGATTGGTTTAAGTCACTTTAATAAAAAATGCTAATGCTCTCAATTTTTGGTCAAGTTTTTGCATCATAAGTCGATATAAACTAAATAGGAATATTATTTAGTCATAGTTTAGTTCTGACTTAGAGGTGTAAAAAAATGGCTGGCGATCTTTATTCGATTGGCTTATCTGGCGTGTTGGCAAGCTCTGCCCAGATCGTAACAACCGGTCAAAATACCGCTAATGTTAATACTGAAGGTTATAATCGTCAGTCAACTAATCTGTCTACTTTACAAAATGGTGGTGTGCAGGTTGGCTCGACCAAAAGAGTTGTTGATGAGTTTGTTAATACTCAAATGCGAGCGGACACCTCTAATTTTAATTACTTCGAAAGCTACTATCAGCAAGGTACGATTGCTGATGAAATTTTTTCAGATAAAGCGACCTCTTTAAATACCTACCTAAATAATACTTTTGATTCTTTGCAGTCGGTGAATAGTGACCCAACGGATATAGGTACACGAAAAATAGCGCATACCGATTTAAAAAACCTAGTTAGTCACTTTAATGAGTTAGCTAGTTTCTCTCAAGATCAAACGAATTTAGTGAATGAACAGCTAACATCCAATGTTGATATTATTAACGAATATGCTTCTCAAATTGCTGATTTGAACGGAAAGGTACTTGTTCAAGAGACCGTCGGTGGTTCTAAAGCGAATGAGCTAAGAGACAGTCAGGAAGAGATAGCGCGTCAAATTAGTGAGTATTTGGACGTTAAAATTAGTTATGATGATAACGATCTGATGGAACTGCAGCTGGGTAATGGTCAACCATTAGTCTTACAAAATAGCGTCAATAAACTCAGTCTGTCTCCAAGTGAATATGATTCAACCACTTATGATTTAGTGTTGGATTTTGAAGAATATGAGTTGGGTATCGATACGACTGACTTGGGTGGATCTATTGGTGGTTTGATGGACTACCGGGCAAACTTTTTAGAAGAGTTAGATAGGAATTTAGGGCAGCAGGCGATCGTTATCTCGGATAGTGTGAACCAACAAAACCGTTTAGGTTTAGATGTAAATGGAAATTATGGTAAAAGCCTTTTTGACCTTGCTGAAATTAAAGTGAGTCAAAGTCAAAAAAACTCAAGTTTGATTCATCAGGTTGATGTCAGAGTGGAAGAAGGTAAGGCTTCTGAAATTTCGACTGATACTTATGAAATTATTATGACGTCGTCAACTTCTTTTGAGCTAAGAAGTTATGATGTTGATGGTTCTTCAACAGCACCTGCGCAATTTTATGATATGAATCAGGTGGAAAGAACGCCTGATGGCTATTTTTCTATTCCTGGAATTGGTCTCGAATTTAATTTACAGGCCGATGAAAAAATCGGCTTTCGCCCTGGGGATACCTTTCAATTTTCTCCAACAAGTCTTGCTGCAGCGAATATCACGCTTATTTCAACCAGTGGAGATGATTTAGCTATGAATGCGCCTATTCAAGTTGGGAATAGCTCAGACAATTTATCGGATGCGAAAATATCAATTTCATCTGTATCAAATACTGATGCAGGTTTTTCTGCATTTGACCCTGAGGGTGGTTTATATCAGTTTGCTCCTCAAGCTATTCGCTTTACTAGTGAAGATAGCTTTGATGTGTTGGACCAAGATGGTTTGATATTGGCTAAGGTTGCTGGTGCTGAGACCTATGTGGATTTACTGGCTCAGGCTGGGTTAGACGAATCAGGTTATGATGTATCTTTATCGAGCCGTCCAGCTGCAGGTGATACTTTTACTATTTCTTTTAATGAGTCTGGTCGACATGATAATTATAATGGTCGTGCGCTAGCTGATTTACAAAACAAATCTTTAGTCGCAGGCAGTCAGAGCTTTGCAGATGCCTATACTTCAACAGTGGCACGTATTGGTAATCTAACAAATACCGCAAAAACTAATATGGAGTCGAGTGAGGTGATGATGGAGCAAAGTATTGCGCGAAGAGATGAAGTCTCAGCGGTGAGCTTAGATGAGGAGGCGGTAAACTTAATTCGTTATCAAAACTCCTACGCCGCATCGTCTCAAGTAATCTCTGCTGCTGAGAAAAGCTTTCAAACACTATTAAATTCGCTTAGGTAAATGATATGAGAGTCTCTAATAATTTTATCTATGACCAATCGTTAACCGATTTGACTAAATCAAATGAAAGGTATTTGCATACGCAAAGACGTATTGCTGAGAATACGGATATCATGAAAGCCAGTGATGACCCTGTTGGTGCTGCTCAAGTCATGCGTTATGAGGCTGTTAACCTTTTGCTTGATCAGTATTCTGAGAATGCGGTGATGGCTAAAAATAGCCTTGAATATGAAGAGGTTGTGCTTGATGGTATAACTGACATCTTTAATCGCGCCAATATTCTTTTAATTCAAGCAGAAAATGGTGCCTATGGTGATGATGACCTAGGGGCGATTGCGGAAGAATTGCAAATGCTAACTTTGGCCGCTGCTGATTTGATGAACTCAACAGACTCTAGTGGGAATCATATTTTTTCAGGGCATGAGTCAACACGTACGGCATTTGAACTGAAACCGGACGGCCGCTATGAATTTGCAGGTGATGAAGGCCGTAAAAAATTACAGATATCTGATAATGTGACAGTATCTGGTGCGGACTCTGGTAAAACTGTTTTTGAAGATGTTTGGACGCGTAATAATTTTAGTTATTTGCCTTTGGTAGGTGAGGCTGATGTCAGAACTGAAGTTGCAGATCAAGACGTGTATGATGACTTCTTGCAAAAGAATTACAGTGCGATTGATTCTACCCAGAATGTGTTTGCGTTTACGACAGTTGCTGGGGCTGGCCTAGGTGATACTTTTGCTTTGACAAACTCGGCAGGAGAGGTTGTCGCAAGCGGTCCATTTGAAGCCGGTAAACCTATTGATATGTTTGGCATGCGCCTCACAATAGAGGGGGCTGCGGGAACAACAGGTGTCATTTCATTCGATAAACCTGAACGTGATAACGTACTAAATGAAATGAATAAAACGCTTAAAGTATTGTTAAATCCTGAAACCGGTTTTTATGAGCGAAAAGCCGCTTTGCGTGATGCCAGTGTGAGTGTGCGAAACACGATGAATTCGGTTGATACTGCAAGATCCGAGGTGGGAGCGAACCTTAATACCATTGCTCAGGTGGGGTCATATGGAGAAATGAAATCTATTTCTAATAGAGTTGCTCAGGATGAGATTGCTGGACTTGATATTGCAGAAGCTGCATCAGAGTTAGCGCAAGAAGAAGCTGCCATTAGCTCTTCACAGAAGCTGTTTAATCGTTTGTCTAATTTGTCTCTTTTTGATTCTATGTAGTAAGTAGAGGTTTATGAAAAAGTTTGATGTTGAGCGTTGTTTTGGAATAGATATTAATTTTAGTTACTTTGAAATTGATAAGATTATTCAAGTGCTTCAACTTGAGTCCGAAATAACCTCTACATCAAAAATAAAGCGTCTTACAAAACTGCATGGGGATAGGCACAGAATTGTTTCTATTGTTAAGCGTCAAATGCTATTGGACTGCGTGAAACCTGCTTTAGCCTCTAACCTTCTTCCCTATGATCCTTACTTTTATGATAAAAATGTCATAGCCAATACCAAAGACCGTTTATATGATGCGCAAGAACGCCTGTTAGAGGTTTGTTTATCTGTCGCTGTGGGAAAATCTGTCAAAAGCCTTCGAAAGCTTGATGGTCGCTATGATTCTCGGGATGTCAGAACCCGTTATGAAAAAGGTCAAAGTGCTTTTAAGCACTTTCGAAATATCCTTAATGACTATACTCGTGATTACATTCTTGATTTTAAAGAAGGTAAATTAAACGAGCATGGTGAGCAAATAAAGCCTCAGTCTGATACCGACTCTAGCGATTCCAGTGACACATCAGAAAGTGCTTCACCTAATGCAAACCAACCAAGAACTGGCTTGTCCTTACGTCAAAGATCTTTAATGGCACGTGCTGAAAAAAAAGCCAGTGTTGTCACTATTAATGATGAAATCAAAGATGCATTACCTTTATATGAGGATGCGATCGCCATAGTAGAATCACAAGTTGTAATGTTTAAGCAAGGTAGGCCTTTTGAAGAGTCTGTGATCACTGACTTGGTGAATCGTTTAATTGCGTCTTATAAACGAAATCCTAGTGCACTCTTGTGCTTGCGTTTCGTACGTTCACCAGAGACTTATCTAGTGCAGCACCTCGTTGGTTGTTGTGTGTTATCTATACACTTTGCAACGACGTTAAATATGTCTGATGCCTATATTAAGGCAATTGCAATAGGTGGGCTATTATTTGACTTTGGCCGCTTTAAATTGCCGACACCTATGATTAATAAGGCGGGTAAGTTGACTGATTCTGAATTTGAGATGTTTAAAAAGCATATTAACTTTAGTATGAGAGCCATTAAAGCATCAGATTGGTTAGTTAAAATAGTCTATCAAATGGTAGATGATCATCATGAGAAAATTGATGGCACAGGTTACCCTAATGGGAAAGCTGGAGAGGAAATTTCGATTTACGGCAAGGTTGCCGCCATTGTTGATGCTTATGATGCAATGACATCTTCTCAGTCCCATAAAAAGCCAATGAGTCCAGCTCAGGCTTGTAGGAAAATTGCCAGTGAGTCTGATCTAGCATTTGATAAGAGTCTCGTGAAGCAGTTTATTCAGTGTATCGGGCGTATTCCTATCGGAACCTGTGTGGAGCTTTCCAATGGGCGTGTCGGATTTGTTATTACTTTAAATAAAGCGTTAATGCCAAAACTTATTAGGCAGGTTTATTTATCTAAGCAGCAAACTGCTATGGTGCCTCAAGATATTGACCTAGAAGTTACAGCTGGTGATGTATCTATTAAAAAAATCATTGCTGCACAAAATATCAAATTAAAAATGAAAGACTATTTGTTTATATAGGGAGGGTTTCTTTTATAAGTTACTATTCCCTTTATCCCTTTATCCCTTTATCCCTTTATCCCTTTATCCCTTTATCCCTTTGCTTGTCTTTATTTTTTAAGTTGTTGTTTTTAATGGTTTTAATTTTATTTTTAAATTTATTTAAAAATAACTCTAAAGCTTTTTTGATATTGAACGATAAGTACTATCCCTCTTAATTTATATAATGATTGAGTTTAAAAACTTATTAAAAAAATAATAAAAAAAACTAAAGTAAAATCTAATAAAGACGATAACTAATATATCAAGCAAACAACCAAATAATTAAATAATACCAAAGGTTGTTGGGTGAATATCTTGTTTTAGGAGAGAAAGCAATGGCACTTTATGTAAATACAAATACAACGTCATTATACGCTCAGCGTCAATTGGGTACATCAGGTGATATACTAGATAAATCTTTTGAACGTTTGGCGTCTGGTAAGCGAATTAACAGTGCCGCAGATGATGCGGCCGGTCTTCAAATATCTAACCGTTTAACATCTCAGACAAACGGTCTAAACCAAGCGATGCGAAATGCAAATGATGGTATCTCCCTAGCGCAAACGGCTGAAGGTGCGATGGATGAAACTACAAATATGTTGCAACGTATGCGTACCTTGGCAATTCAGTCTGCTAACGGCTCGAACACTGATGAAGACCGTTTAGCGATTCAACAAGAGATTGCGCAGTTAGCAACTGAGATAGATCGTGTTGCTGATACCACTACATTTGGTGGACAAAACTTACTTGATGGTACTTATGCTACCGGTAGTTTCCAGGTAGGTGCTGATGCGAGTCAAACAATCAGCTTTTCTTTGGCAAGTGGTGGTACTAATAATAGTGTTGATATTTCAGCGGCCGGTGGCTTTAACGTACAAGGCCTATCAACTGCAGCTGGCACAACAATTATTACTTCCCTTACCGCATCCGTTTCTTCTGTTGCCAATGCGCAAAGTATGATTGAAATGTTGGGTAGCATGATTGCTGCTGTAGATACCAAGCGTGCTGAGCTTGGTGCGGTACAGAATCGATTCTCTTCTACCATTAGTAACCTGGGTAATATCAAAGAAAATGTGGAAGGTGCCCGTTCACGTATTCGTGATGCAGATTTTGCTGAAGAAACAGCGACAATGACAAGTAATCAGATTCTCCAGCAAGCAAGTACAACTATCTTGTCACAAGCAAACCAAAGACCACAATCTGCGATGTCCCTACTAGGGGGCTAATAAGCCTTAGATATAAGGTTAACCAATTTTAAAGTTTAGTTAGGCTGCTCTGCGAAGGGCTTATCAGCTAGAGGTTTATTGGTGAAGGTTGATAAGTAAGCAAAGTCACTTTTGGCTTTTTGGCAAAGGCTAAGAGGGTTTACTAAAGGCTTCTTTTTAAGAAGTGATTGGCAAGCCATTGATTTGTTAATGGCGTAAAAAAAGCGGCTGATCAGGCCGCTCTACGAAGGACTTTCAAATGCCGGAGGCAAGAGGTTTGGCGATGGCACTTGAAAATATCGCTTCTCTCTCCTAGAAGTGATTTCAGCCAAACATTCGAAGTGTTTGGCTTTTTTTTGTGAGATTGGCAGTCCCACATATATTTATAAGCAATCACTATGCCAAAATAACAAAGGTTTTCGTAATTGTTTGCTCAATAAAAACAGATAATAAAAAGCTAGAACAAGTGATTGTTTTAGTCTTTTTTCGTTTTCTTTCTAAAATAAAAAAACCTTTTAACTTATTGATTAATATAGGTAAGAGGTGTTTTTTTGCCTTTCTTGAGGCGCTTTATTTCCGGTTTAGGAAAAAAAAGTCTCTTTTTTTCTAAAGCTTTCTCTTTTTACGCCGAAAACAATTTTAAGAGGTTTTACGATTATTGGAATCGTGTTTGGCGACACGTGGTCAATATCGGAAAAAAGCGTTTACCTGGCAGGTAAACAATTAGGCGAAACTAGGAGGCTATAATGTCTGTATATGTAAATACAAATACAACGTCTTTGTATGCACAACGTCAGTTATCCAGTTCAGGTAATAACTTGGATACATCTTTTGAACGTTTGGCATCGGGTAAACGTATTAACAGTGCTGCAGATGATGCAGCTGGTTTGCAAATATCTAACCGTTTGACTTCTCAAACAAACGGCTTAAACCAATCTATTCGAAATGCAAACGATGGTATTTCTTTGGCGCAAACTGCTGAAGGTGCGATGGACGAAACAACAAACATGTTGCAACGTATGCGTACTTTGGCAATTCAGTCTGCAAACGGTTCAAACACCGATGAAGACCGATTAGCGCTACAACAAGAAATCAAGGCTTTAACCACAGAGATTGACCGTGTTGCTTCTGATACTACCTTTGGTGGACAGAATCTACTTGACGGTTCATATTCTTCTGGTGTGTTCCAAGTCGGTGCTGATGCTCAGCAAACTATCAGTTTCTCTTTGGCTTCTGCTGGTGTAAACAACAGTGTTGATGTATCAGGATTAGGTGGATTTAATGTCCAAGGCCTTTCTTCTGCTGCGGGTACTACCGTTGTTACTTCTACTACTGCATCTATCTCATCCGTTGCCAATGCGCAAAGTATGATTGAAATGCTAGGTAGTATGATTGCCGCGGTTGATACTAAGCGTGCTGAATTGGGTGCGGTTCAAAACCGTTTCAGTTCAACCATTAGTAACCTTGGTAACATTAAA
This sequence comes from Marinomonas sp. MED121, assembly GCF_000153025.1. Classification (GTDB taxonomy): domain Bacteria; phylum Pseudomonadota; class Gammaproteobacteria; order Pseudomonadales; family Marinomonadaceae; genus Marinomonas. The sequence goes on along the minus strand of NZ_CH672433.1, from coordinate 371,694 downwards.
GAGAATGTTGAAGGCGCGAAATCTCGTATCAGTGATGCTGACTTCGCACAAGAAACAGCTACTTTGACAAGTAACCAAATCTTGCAACAAGCAAGTACCACTATCTTGTCTCAGGCAAACCAAAGACCGCAAACTGCATTATCGCTATTAGGCTAATTCAGTGCGTGATAAAAGCTGGGGGCCACCTCAGCTTTTTGGGTTTTGGAGGGTGTAGTTATGGCAATAGGTTCGAGTGATTTATTTAAAAACTCCATAGATCTGGGTGTTGGGCAGCAGCTTCAACATGCTAGAACCGAGAGCTTTGCGCAAGAAAAAACGCGGGAAACGAAAACAGTCACTCCTCTTAATGAAAGTCAAAATGTTCAAGCGGACGCTAGAAACAAACAAAGGGAAGTGAGGGACAAAAGAGAAAAAGTAGACTTTCAGCAATTAATGGACTCAACTAAGAGTATGGCACAACTAAATATTAAGCTTTCCTTTGATGTTTCAGGCGCAAGCAAAGATAATGTTGTTAAAGTACTTGATCAGGAAACAGGTGAATTAGTCAGGCAAATACCTACTGAAGAGTTTGTTGAGATGTCAGAACGAATTCAAGCTTTATTGAGTGAGTTAGGTGACATTAAGGGTGCATTAGTTAATAGAGAAGTATAGCAATTTAATGTGAAATGTAGGGGCATTGTATGAGTGTGGGAGCCTTAGGTACAGGTTCGGGTATGGATTTAGAGTCTCTTGTTTCTGGACTAGTTAGTTCTCAAAGAGACTCTAAAATCGCTGCTTATGAGCAGAAAATATCTGACTTATCTGTTGAGCTTTCAGCTGTTGGCTCAGCTGAGTCAGTTGCCTTTTCTTTTCATGAGGCCGTTAAAAAAGTAAATGACCCTCGTTTGTTTAATAGTCGGATTGCAGATATTGAGCAACCCGATACGGGTGATGCTTTAGCTGTTGAAGCAAGTGGCAGCGCTAGAAACGGGCAATATAGCTTAGGCGTTGATCAAGTTGCATCTGGTAGCAGGATGGAACTATTACCCAATGTGTTTGAATCCCCTGATGATGTTTTAACTGCATTAGGCGGCACCATGACATTTGCCGCAGGCAATGAATCTTTTACCATTAATCTTGATGGTGGTACCACCTTAGCTGAATTATCAGGCATCATAGCTCAAGCTGAAAAAAACTTTGGTATCTCAGCCAGTATTATCGATACTGGTGAAGGCGATGTTCGCCTTATTATTGAATCTGATAAAACCGGTGATGGGAACGATCTCAATATCTCGGTTAATGAAAGAACACTCGTCGATATCATGGGCACAGACACCCGCTATGATTTCGCATCGCTTCCTCAAAAATATACTGATCTGCTTAAATCGACAAAAAATAACTTAAGCATGATTCCAGATAATCTTATTTCAACTCAGTTTGCTCAAAATGGCATCATTAATGTAGATGGTGTTGAGATTGAGGGAGACAACAATACCTTTGATAAAGCGGTTCAAGGTTTAGAAATTGAAGCTTTGAATAAAACTGAAGGACAAGTTGCCGCCTCTATTTCTACGGACTCAGAAACAATTAAAGAGTCTATTAAGACCCTAACTGACTCCTATAATAAAATGGTGTCTACCTTTAATGATTTAACTCAAATGGGTGGCACGTTACAGGGGAATAGTTTGTTAAGAAACTTAGAATCATCCCTTGTCAGTACCTTAGGTAGAACCTTCGAAGGTGGTGGTGAATTTAGAACCATGTTCGATTTAGGGATAGAAGTAGAAAGAAGTGGCTTGATAAAAGTCGATAGTTATAAATTAGATAACGCAATTAGTTCAGGTTTTAAAAATTTTGCCGATATGTTTACTGGAGAGCGCGGTGTTGCAAAAGCTTTTGATGAGTTGATGCAACCCTATATGGGCGCAAGTGGACTATTTCGCAGTACAGAAGATTCCATTCAGTCTCAAATTACTTCTAATGATGAGTCACGAGAAGCATTTGATTTAAGAATGGAACAATATGAAAAAACATTGCGTAAACAATATTCTTCACTTGATAGTTCCATTGCTGAAATGAATGCCAGTGGTGCCTACTTACGTAGTCAGTTATCTGCATTAGAATAGACTAGAAGAATTGGAGTTAATGTATGTACGTAAACAAGGGTATTCAGGCTTATAAAAAAGATTCGTTAAAGTCTGACCTTGCCGGTGCAGATCCTCACCGTATCATTCAACTTTTGATGCAAGGTGCGCTTGAAAGATTAGCGCTTGCTAAAGGTTGTATAGAAAGACGTGACCTTGAAGGAAAAGCAAACGTATTAACTCGTGCTATTGAAATTATAAATGCCCTAAAAGACTCTCTTGATCGATCTTATAATCCAGAGCTTGCGGATAACCTTGATGCTCTGTATGACTATATGACTTTTAGAATTACTGAAGCCAGTTCAAAACTAGATAACTCTATTATTGATGAAGTTATGGGGTTAATGCTTCAGATTAAAGGCGCTTGGGATCAGATTTCAGAGCTTGATAAGCAAGAAGCCTACCTAGAAAAAGAGAATGAACGATTAGGAAACGGCTAATATATGGAATATCACCAAGCATTAGAGGCTATTTCTAACGATATTGACCGTGCCATTGAGCAAGTGGATATCACTCTAGTGCTTTCATTATGCCAACAAGGTGTGGCACTCATAAAAGAAAATGAACCCTCGCAAAAAAAAGATCTCCCTGCCCTAAAAAGATTTCAAAAAAGTCATGATGACGCTCAAGTTTTGATTACAGATGCTCGTGACAAACTTAAAGCCGCTCTTAGTAAATCTAAGCATGCGAGAAAAAGCATTAAACAGTACAAGGGAGTTTCATCTAATGTCTGATGAACTAAATGAATCAATCGCCTCAATCGAAGCAAGATTACGCTTAAAAGAAGAACGACTGGCTGCGTTGAGGCAGAAAGATGATTTTTTCACCCAACGTTTTCAGCAGAATATGCAGGCACTTGCTGAAATAATGCCGCATATATATGAGAGCTTTCAGGCTTATACGCCAAAGAATCAAGAGCTGTTTCTTGACCAAAATGGTGACTTGAATATTGATTTAGCTCCTGAGAAGCCTCTTTACCAAGGCGATGTGAAGGCTAAAGCACTCGCTAAGATAAAACAGGTAATTGCAGAACCCAACAAAACTGTATTGGATATTACTCGCAGTAAAGATCATCCTGCTAGGCATGTGTTTTATAATAATTTGATTCAGGATGAGTTGGATAAAGGGATTGAGGGTTTGACGCCTCTTACTGAGATCCCTGATTTTGCAGGTTCAGTATTTTTCTTTGGTATTGAATTAGGTTATCAGCTGGAGGCTTTTTTAAGCCTTAAAGAGGTAAAGCACTTATATCTTTACGAAGCGGATGCGGATCTTTTTTATTACTCTCTTTTTGCGATAGATTGGCGTGGTATTCTTGATAAGTTTAATCAAGACGGCAAAACTATTCATATTATTATTGGTTTGAGTCCAAAAGAACTTAGCCAAAAGTACGCCCAGCAATTAACTGAAAATGGCCACTTTATGGCAGGTATGACCTACCTTCATGTTGCCTATATCAGCCCTGAGATCCAAGCCGCTTTAGACTACTTTGTTAAGCATTACTCTACTCAAATAATGGGTTGGGGCTTTTTCGATGATGCCTTGATGGGGCTTGCCCATGGTTTAAAATCTTTGCCCAAATCTAAGTTAGCACGCATTACCCGAGATGAATCAGGTACAGCGAAAGCTTTACCAAACTGGATGAAAGATATCCCTGTTTTTATTTTAGGTAATGGCCCGTCTTTAGATAATTCGATTGAACTGATTCGTGAAGTCAAAGACAAAGCCTTATTCATTTGTTGTGGTACGACCATCAATACTTTGAGTCGTTTGGGCATTAAACCAGACATGCATGTTGATGTTGAACGTATGATACATACTGCGCAAAAGTTCGAATTTCTTGAGGCGGACTATCTTGAAGATATTTTGGCTTTAAGTGTGGATGTAATGCATCCTGACTTCTTTAAATATTTTAAACGAAGTGGGATGGGGTTAAAGCCTGGCGAAGCCATTACCTCTTTGATTTTATCCAAAGCAAGGGCAAGTGGTGATACTAGCGAATACGTCCAAATGAATCACTCAGGTCCCATTGTTGCAAACCTTGCATTATCCTTTGTTAACTTATTTGGCTTTAAAAATGTCTACTTCGCTGGGGTGGATAATGGCTTTAAAGACAAAACAGTGCATCACTCTAAACATAGTGGCTACTACGGTAAAGACGGTAAAGAGACGGGTTTTCAAACTTTTATGGAAGAAAAGTTAGTCGCTAGACCTGGCAACTTTGGTGGAGAAGTTCATACGACTAATATTATGGATGCTTCTCGAGTGCAGTTGGAGTTAATGCTTAAACAGCTTCATAGAGAAAAAGGTTTTACCTGCTATAACCTTTCTGATGGCGCCAAGATTGAAGGGAGCATTCCTGTTCAGCCTGAAGACGCTATGATATTGGATCCAGATATTAATAAAGAAAAAGTGTTAGATGTTTTATACACGACTTTTTTTGATAAAGCCCCTGAACAGATTACAAGTACAGACACTAATAGCCTGATTTCTAAAGATGCTTTTAACGAAGTTGTTGCGTTTTTACAGCAAGGTTGGGATGAAAGTATTCGTACTCGTGAAGATGTTTGTAGGTTATTTTGGACACAGTATCGAACCTTGTTTCTGTTAAAAACAACTATTCATAATCATCTGTATGATATTTTTGTAGGGTCTTTTACCTATTCTGCTTTTGCCATCATTAAATCGATTTATACCTATCAAGAAGAAACCGAAGCAGTCCTTCACAGTAAGGCCATTTTTGATATTTGGTGTGAATTTTTACAAGAAATGCCAGAAATGGCAGATGATGTAAGCCAATTTGTCGATGGTGGATCTGACAATATGCGCTTGTTATATAACGGTTAATTCCTGCTAATGAAAAATCAAAATATGTCTAAATCGCCTTTTATTATTGCCGAATTATCGGGTAACCATAATCAGGACTTTGCTTTAGCTAAAGCCATGATAGAGGCGGCGGCTAAAACTGGTGTGGATGCGATTAAGCTGCAAACTTATACCGCTGATTCTATGACGCTAAATGTCAGAAACGAAGAGTTTATGGTATCTGCTCAAGGCAGCTTATGGGAAGGAGATAATCTGTATGATCTTTATGCAAAAGCCTCCACGCCCTACGAGTGGCATCAACCTTTATTTGATTATGCAAAGTCATTAGGACTAGTTGCTTTTAGTTCTCCTTTTGATATTAATGCGGTTAATTTTTTAGAGTCATTAGATGTACCTATTTATAAAATTGCTTCTTTTGAGTTAACAGACTTGCCATTGATTGAAGCTGTTGCAAGAACAGGCAAGCCTATGATTATGTCAACCGGCATGGCGACAAAGTCTGAAATCGAAGAAGCAGTAAGCCTAGTAAGGTTAATCGGTGATAATGAAATTACCCTACTTAAATGCACCAGCACTTATCCAGCTAAAATAGAGGATTCAAACTTAATTACCTTGTCTGATCTAGCTAGCAGTTTTCACTGCAAAGTTGGCTTGTCAGATCATACGCAAGGTATTGCTGCTGCTGTGACAGCGACCGCATTAGGGGCAAGTGTCATAGAGAAACATTTTGTATTGGATCGAAGCGCTGGTGGGGTTGATGCTGCTTTTTCAATGGAGCCGGATGAAATGTCTTTATTAGTCGAAACTTGTCGTCAGGCATCTTCATCTTTAGGCGCTGTTACCTATGGTGGAACAGCTGCAGAGCAAGATTTTAAAAAATATCGACGTTCGATTTATATCGCGCAAGATTGTAAAGCGGGTGATCAACTCGATAGTTCAAATATACAAATCATTCGCCCTTCTTTGGGTTTAGCACCTAAACATTGGTCTGATGTTCTTGGTCAAACATTAGTGCAAGATGTTAAAAAAGGTGAAGCTTTAACCTGGTCTATGATTCAAAACCAAAATGGCTAATCCTTTAGCATTAATTCGTGCCGATGCATCTCCTAGCATTGGTATGGGGCATAGGGTGAGATGTCAAATATTAGCTGATTTACTTTTAAGCCAGGGTTGGCAGGTTCAGTTTGTGTGCCATATCAGTTGCCAAGAAATGAGTGCTGAAGGTGATCGTATTATTGCTAATGAGAGTGAGTTCCTTACGCTGGCTTTAGAAGCGAATTTAGTGATATTGGATCATTATCAATATGATTCCAAGATGATTGAAGCTCTATATAACACCCAGCCAAGGCTTTTTCTGATCGATGATATGAATGATAGAGGGGCTTTATATTGTCGTTGGTTGCTTAATCCTATTTCTCTAGACTATAGCGCCAATTTGGCGAATTTAATTAACGACTATCAAGAAACACCGAATCTGTTTTTGGGTTTAGATTACGCTTTGCTAAGGCCTCAGTTTAGACAAAATGACAACGCCTCACTCGACAAGTTGCTTATTACTTTAGGGGGTACAGACCCACTAGCGTTAACTTTACCCATTCTTAAAAGTTTAAATTCAATAGGTTTTCGTTCTGTAGATATGCTGGTTATGCTGGGTCAAAATGCAAAGCACGCTGATCAGGTTATTCGTTATTGTCAGCAGCAGAATATTGAATATCATCAGGGTGTAAAAGATGTTGCTAGTTTGATGCGACGTGCAAAAATGGCTCTTTCTGCTGGAGGCAGTACCTTATTTGAATTGGCAGCTATTGGTGTGCCAAGTAGCTTTTTCCAGGTGGCAGATAATCAAACCGAGTTATTAAAAGAGCATGAACAGCAGGGTTGGTGCAGAGTAAATGCTATTAACCTATGCTCTGATAATCAAAGGCAGTTAGTGATTCTACAAACATGTCAGCAATTATTAATTGATTGGTATGATTTAGATTATTTACAAAAAGCTGGGCTTATCTTGTCGCATATGTCAGTTGGAGCCAAAGCTAAGCAGATTGGCGATCATTTATCTGCATCCTTTAAACCAGTTTAAGTTAGCTTTATTAGCTGTTTTAACACGGCTAAATCTTCAGGTGTGTCTAAGTCTTGAACTAGGTGTCTAGGTAACATTACAGGTTTAGATTCTGGGCCAAAAAAGACTGGTGAGTCTTTTAAGTCTTTTGCTCTGGCCCAATAAAATTGGCCAGCATCATGAATCGCCTCCTCTAAGTCTTGAGACCTTGATTTTATATGTTCAGGGTACATAGGTGTGACTTTTCCAGTCTGGGTTATTTTAAGTGCTCTTTGGACAGGAAATGCGAAACTGGTTGCCGAAAAGCTAAATTTAGCCTGAGATAATTTGTGAAAACCTTCAATAAGAAATTGGCTTTTTAACAATGGACAGGTTGCGTAAATTAAGCAGGCTCTGTCTATATTTTCGCCATTATCTTCTAGCCATGTTACCGCATGTTGAAATACGTCCGTGGTTCCCGTGTAGTGGTCCGCTAAGGATGCTGGTCTGATGAAAGGTGTTTCAGCGCCATAATCCCTCGCAACTTGGGCAATTTCTTCGTCATCTGTTGAGACAATAATACGATCAAATAACCCTGATTCTTTCGCTGTTGCAATTGAATAGGCAATAATAGGTTTGCCCTCCAACTCTAAGATATTCTTTCTTGGAATTCTTTGTGATCCACCTCTAGCTGGAATAATCGCAACATTAATCATGGGCTAATCCAAGTCGGTAAAATGAGATAAAGTTTGACCCAAGGTTTGTTTTACACTTTCTTGTTGCTCAAAGCTTAGGCTTGAATATAGAGGAAGTGATAAACAGCATTCGTAGTAGTTTTCAGCATTTGGAAAATCTCCCCTTCTAAAGCCCAGATTTTGATAATAGGGTTGAGTGTGAATGGGAATGTAATGTATTTGTACGCCTATACCTTGAGATCTTAAAGATTGAAAAATTGCCTTTCTATGGTGTGTAAGTTTTGTACTGAGACAAATTGGGTACAAATGAAGTGCAGAATGCAGGCCTTCTTTAAGCTTTGGCAAGTGGATATCTAGGTCAGCAAGTAGTCTTGAATAGTTCTCAAATAGCTGATGCCTTAAGGCAATAAAGTGGTCTAACTTAGCTAACTGGGATAAACCTAAGGCTGCTTGCATCTCAGTCATTCTATAATTGTAGCCAAGAGACTGCTGCTCATAATACCAGCTACCTTGGCCTCTATCAGACAGCTGATTTTCTTCGCGAACGGTCCCATGACATGCAAATTTACGCATTTTGTGGGCCAGCGCAGGTTTGTTTGTAAGGGCTAACCCTCCTTCCGCTGTCGTAATTATTTTGACTGGATGGAAGCTAAAAACACAAATATCAGAATACTCGCAAGCACCTATCTTTTTGTCTCGGTATGAGGCACCAACGGCATGTGATGCGTCTTCAATAATTGAAAAATTATACCTGAGGGACAGGGCGTGAATTTCTTGCATGTCACACGGTTGGCCAGCAAAATGAACGGGAATAACGACTTTGGGTAGCTTTCCTTCTCTTTCTGCAAAGGCTAACTTTTCTGCCAATTTTTTTGCACATAAGTTATAGGTATGTGGATCGATATCGACAAAATCTATTTTCGCATTACAAAAAAGTGCACAATTTGCCGATGACAGAAATGAGTTTGGGGAGGTCCAAACAAGGTCATTTTCCCCAATTTCAAGTGCCAAACAAGCGATATGTAAAGCGGCAGTCGCATTCGCTACGGCGATTGCGCTGTGAGCGCCAGTATAATCACAAAATGCTTTTTCAAAAGCGGGTATTACAGGGCCTTGAGTTAAAAAGTCAGACTTTAATACCTCGACTACGGCATCAATATCAGCACTATCAATACTTTGTTTACCATAGGGGATAAATGACGCTTCTGTGGCTTTATTTAATGTCATAGTTCACCCGTTATTGAAGTGCTTAATTTCATCAATACTTAAAAAGTGTGGGTTAGTACCAGAGTGATATTCGAAACCTGTTTCTACTAACGCACCTTTTTCTTCGAGCTTGTTTTTGTTAAAGCCAATATCATCATGATAAAACTTAATGCTTGGAGCGATGACATAATGATCATGGTATTCAAAGGTGTGATAAGAGTCGTCAGTAGGGCACATTATCTCATGCAACTTTTCACCTGGTCGTATTCCAACTTCTTTAATTGGTGTATTCGGTGCGTAGGCTTTTGCCAAGTCAATAATTCGAACAGAAGGTATTTTTGGAATGAAAATCTCACCCCCATGCATGCGTTGAAAGTTTTTTAGAACGAAGTCGACACCCATTTGTAATGTGATCCAAAAGCGTGTCATTTCTGTGTGAGTCACAGGAATATGTTCAGCTTTGTCTGCCACAAGTTTTTCGAAGAAAGGCACAACAGAGCCGCGAGAACCCACTACGTTACCATATCGTACAACCGCAAATCGTGTTTGGCCTTTACCTACCATATTGTTAGCAGCGACAAAAAGCTTGTCTGATGCAAGCTTAGTTGCGCCATATAAATTAATTGGCGCAGCGGCTTTATCTGTCGAAAGAGCAATGACTTTTTCAACATCATTGGCTATCGCTGCTGCAATGACATTTTCAGCGCCATGTATATTGGTTTTAATACATTCCATTGGATTGTACTCTGCAGCAGGCACTTGCTTTAATGCGGCGGCGTGTATGACAAAATCTACATCTTGCATCGCTTGCATGAGTCTATCTTTATCTCTCACATCACCGATGAAGTAACGCATGCAATCTGCATTGTACTCAAGTTGCATTTCATATTGCTTGAGTTCATCTCGAGAAAAAATGATTAGCCTTTTGGGTTGATAGTTTGCTAATAAGGTTTTTACATACTGTTTGCCAAACGAACCAGTACCACCAGTGATTAAAATACTTTTATTATCAAACATGTGTTTTACCAAGGCTAAAAAAATTACAGAAAACAAATTTATATAATAGTTATATCGGCAATTTTTTTAAGAACATTAACTAAATCAAAATCTTGCCGTTTTTTATTCTGACTCACTGTGTCTAGCACTACATTCTTTAATATGGTCATTTACCATGCCAGTTGCTTGCATAAATGCATAACAGGTTGTTGGTCCAAAAAACTTAAAGCATCTCTTTTTCATGTCTTTTGAAATAGCTTTAGATAGTTCTGTGCTACTGGGAACCTGACTGATAGATGCGGGGTTATTATCTATGACTTTATGATTGCTAAATCCCCAAAAATATTGGCTAAAGCTGCCAAATTCTTTTATAAGTTTTTGAATTTGTTGCGCATTATTAATGGTGGCTTGTATTTTTCCTTGGTGGCGTATGATGTCTGGGTTGGTCAGTAATTTGGCTGCTTCTTCATCGCTCATATTGGCGACTTTATCAATATCAAATTGATAAAAGGCTTTGCGAAAACCCTCACGCTTATTGAGTATGGTGATCCAGCTAAGTCCTGATTGGGCACTTTCTAAGGTTAAGTATTCAAATAGTTTTTGGTCGTCATAAATGGGCTTACCCCAGTCTTGATCGTGATATTCAATATATAGATCAGAAGACAAGCACCAAGAGCAACGCAAAAGTGACATAATAACAACCCAAGTAATAAAGTAGGCCTATATTCTGCCTTACTTTTGTCTTGAGTGAAATTCAACTTGTTCGCCTATGATAGGGTTATCTATTTTATATGTTTACAGATATTGCTTATGAATATATCCGCTAGCTTATTAACTTTAGGGCAAATGTGGTTCTTTAATTTACTGCTATTCCCCCTCATCTATTTATTGCTAAAAAAACTTGATTGGCATGCATTGGTTAATGATAAGGGGTTGCAGCACCGGTTTTTTGCGGTGTGTCTACTGCTGCTTTTGATTTGGCAGGTAAATATCAGCCTTAATCTTGATGTCACCATCCACTTTTTGGGCATTACTACCTTGTGTCTAATGTTTGGCTGGCAACTCGCTTTACTTGCAGGGTTCATCGCACAATTTGGGTTTTTATTTACAGGTGCGGGGCAATTGGAGAGTTTTGGGCTTAATTACTTTATTAATGCTGTTTTTCCAATTCTTTTCACTTGGCGAGTTCATGTGTGGATAGAGTCTTTAAAACCGCAAAACCCCTTTGTTTTTATTATGGGGGCTGGCTTTATGAGTTGCTTGGTATCGAGTGTCTTAGTAGCCATGTTTGCTGGCATTATGTTGTATATGGGTGGTGAGTTTCTGTTTGCTCTAGATTTGCTTGATTATATTAGTTTTTTACCGCTTTTTATATTTCCTGAAGCGGTTGTTAATGGCATGTTTATCTCAGGGTTCAGTATTTTACACCCCCATTGGATGTATGCTTTTAATGATGAGCGTTATTTTAGAAGGCCAGAAGTAGGGCATGAAGTAACCTTTAAAAATACACCAAAAGCATTGGACTTAGATGCACAAGAGATGCAAAACGATAGGCATCAAGAGGATGAAAAGAAAAAAAATGAAAGGACACAAGAAAACTTGGATCTAGATAAATATCGCCCGCCAGCAGGTTGGCAAAATGAGGCGCTTGATAAAGATAAAAAAGAGCAAGACTTGATTGAAAAGGACAATAAAAAGCATGACTAAATTTACACAGAATGATGTACTCATTGAAAAAGAAGAAACGCTTTATGATGGTTTCTTTAAAATGAAAAAGGTCAGGCTAAAACATCGTCTTTTCCAAGGGGGCTGGAGTGCATCCATTGAACGTGAAATGATGGTGAGAGACGATGCTGTATGTGTTTTGCTATATGACCCACGATCAGATCAGGTGTTATTAATTGAACAGTTTAGACCTTGTGCTGTTAAACATGAAAGCCCTTGGTTGCTTGAGTTAGTTGCAGGCATGGTGGAGCCCGGTGAAAAAGATGAAGACGTGGCAAGACGAGAAGCATTAGAAGAAGCTGGTGTTGAAATAAAACGATTAGAGTATATGTTTAAGTTTGTTCCTTCTCCTGGAGGCTTAGTTGAGTATTTACGCATGTATGCGGGGGAGTTTGATGCAAGTCAGGTCGATTTAAGCCAGAGTTTTGGGCTTGAAGAAGAAGGAGAAGACATACGTTTACATCTAATGTTGGCTGAAAATGCCATTGATTTATTAGATTCAGATATAGACAATGCAAGTACCATTATGGGACTCCAATGGCTAGCTTTAAATAAAGACCTATTACGCCAGAAGTGGACATAAAAAATATAATATAAAGCGCTTCAAAACCCCATAAATTAGCTGACTTGCTTCATGAATGGGTAATTATTTCCATGTTTAAAATATTTGTACCTTTTATCGCCCCCTTTAGACCACTATTGGGGCTGATCTCTCTTTTATATCTATGTGTGGTTACATTAGTCCTCGCTGGATTATTACATCTTTTTGCTTTGTATTATTGGTGTTCTAACGGACTGATAAATAAATCGAATGAAGATGCCTTACATCAACTTTATGAAGCCTGGTTTGCGTGTATTAATTTTTGGTTAAAGCATGTCTTAAATGTGCATTGGGAACTTGATGAGGAGCAAGTAAGCCAAGCTAAAAGCTGGAATTTAGTCATTGCTAACCATCAAACTTGGGTTGATGTTTTTGTCGTTTTTGCCCAAATACAAGGGCGAATGCCTTTGCCAAAAGTCTTTATGAAACATTCACTTATATGGTTTCCCTTGATTGGAAGTGCAACCTATATAATGGGGTTTCCTTTTATGCGACGTTATAGCAAAGCCTTTTTAGCCAGGTATCCTCATCTTGCAGGTAAGGATATAGAAACTACACGTCGTTCGTGTAAGCGATTTATGCAAGCACCGAATACAGTGCTAAGCTTTGTGGAAGGAACGCGCTGGAGCAAGGCAAAGCACTTAAAACAAGGATCACCATACCAGCACCTGTTAAAGCCTAAATCTGGTGGTATTGCATTTGTCTTGCAAGCCATGCCAAATAAATTTAGTTCAGTTGTGGATATGAGTGTTATTTATCCACAAGAAAATATTTCATTTTGGGATTTGCTCTGCGGACGTTTACAATCTGCTAAAGTGGTGGTTAGGGAGATCCCATTACCACAGGATGTTTTAAACTCACCAAATTTTGAGCCTGCAGGGATAAATAGACCAGAGTTTAATGATTGTTTTAATCAATATTGGGCTGCTAAGGATAAGCGTATTGGTCATTATAAAGAGGCACTGGAACAAGACGCTAAAGTGCCAAAACAAGCCGTGATTAAAAGTAACTAAAGTATGATAAAAGATGCATATGTTCCCGATTTAAGCAGCTTGCAAATGCTAGGCGAATTAAACTATCGCCGAATTGTACGTATTACACGTGGCAAAGAAGCAGATGCACAATGGCACTTTTCAGTTCACACCATAGGTGGGCAAGAAAGTCGCTTAAGCTTAGTGCTGACCGAGGAAAGTCAATACACTAGCCAGCTGCAATTAAATTTTGGTCAACAAAAAAAGTCAGATTTATTGTTTGATCATGGTGTTGAAATGACAGTACGCTTATATCATGACGTTAAAATAGCGGAAATTACAGATGGTCATCGCCAATACCAGGGGGTTTACCCTTATCCTAATGATGCCATGTTGCACCGAGATGAAAAGTTTCGCTTAAATCAGCAGTTAGCAGATTTATTAGAGCTGTGTTTAAAACATGGATATCGTCTCAATCAAGATGACCTAGTGGCTTTTGCTTAAACCATTTCTATCCTTCCTATTCTGTTAAATTCAAAACGTTTCTAACCGAGCCAAATACCATGCCTTATCTTATTTACCTCCATGGTTTTAATAGTTCTGAGAATGCCCATAAAGCCAGTTTACTTAAGCAACGCTGTGATGCCTTAGGCTTGGGGGAATCATTAATTATTCCAAGACTTAATTGGCAGCCAGAAAAGGCTATTCAACAACTCGAAGCTATCATTGAGTCAAAACTGTCCTTGGGAGTGACACTTTTTGGCAGCTCCTTAGGGGGATTTTATGCCACTTATTTAGCGCATAAGTATCAAGTGAAGAGTGTGGTGCTTAACCCGGCGGTTGGCGCGCCTGTATTACTTGAAAAGCATCTAGGTGTACAAAAAAATTATCATACAGGTGAAGAGTACCATCTCACTGAGCAGCATATTCATCAATTAACCGCCTATGATGTCGCATTAACTCGGCCAGATTTATTTTGGTTAATGCTGCAAAAAGGAGATGAAACTTTAGATTACCAACACGCTCTTGATTATTATCTGGGGGTTAATACGCTTTTAGAGGAGGGGGGGAATCATAGTTTTGAGGGCTTTGAGCGCTATCTTGATCAGCTAATATGCTTTGCTAAGCTTGAATCAAATTAAAGTATTCAGCCTTATATTCCTTTCTTCTTACTTGTACCTTTCTCGACTGTAATCTATCACATGGCAGTGTTAGACTGATGCCCAATATTTTAAACCTTATTCATATATGCTTGTTTTTATAACGTTAACCTGGTGTGTATTAAGATGAATAAGAAGAACCCTTTAGAAGTTGGAATGAAGAATGTCTGCCAATCAATATAATGCGGATTCCATTGAAGTCCTAAGTGGCTTAGAGCCAGTTCAAAAACGTCCTGGTATGTATACAGACACCAGTCGGCCAAACCACTTAGCACAAGAAGTTATTGATAACTCAGTAGACGAAGCGCTAGCTAAGCATGCTGATAAGGTTGAAGTAACCTTACATAAGGATGGATCTTTAAGTGTCGAAGATAACGGTCGAGGCATGCCGGTTGATATTCATCCTGAAGAAGGCATATCAGGCGTTGAACTAATTTTAACCAAGCTACATGCGGGTGGTAAATTCTCTGGAGATAACTACCAGTTCTCAGGTGGTTTGCACGGTGTGGGTGTGTCAGTTGTTAATGCCTTGTCAACCCAGTTAGATGTGTGGGTGAAGCGTGACGGAAAACAATTTCATATTGCCTTTGCCGATGGTTTAAAAACACAAGATCTAACGGAAATCGGCACCTGTGGTAAAAAAAATACTGGCACCAAAGTTAGCTTTAAAGCTGATCCAAAATACTTTGATTCAGCAAAAATCTCTGTCACCAGATTAAAACATTTATTAAAAGCCAAGGCGGTACTTTGTTCTGGCTTACATATGATTTTCATTGATGAATCCGGTGCTGAAACAGTCAAAGAAGAATGGTTCTTTCAAGATGGTTTAAAAGATTATTTAGCTCAGGCTAATGCTGGCTTTGAACTCTTACCTGAATCGCCTTTTGTAGGCGGTATGACGGAAGTAACGCAAGGGGTTGATTGGGCAGTACAGTGGTTGCCAGAAGGAGGGGAATTAGTGACAGAGAGTTATGTCAACTTGATCCCAACCGCACAAGGCGGTACCCATGTGAACGGCTTAAGAACAGGGTTGCTAGAAGCGATTAGAGAGTTTTGTGATTTCCGAAATCTATTACCACGTGGTGTAAAGCTGACTGCTGAAGATGTTTGGGAAAGGTGTAGCTATGTCTTATCCGCGAAGTTGCAAGAACCACAGTTCTCAGGTCAAACGAAAGAGCGTTTGTCCTCGCGTCAAATTGTTGCCTTTATTTCTGCCACTGTAAAAGATGCCTTTAGCCTTTGGTTAAATAAACATGTTGAAGACGGGCAAAAAATTGCTGATATCGTCATCTCTAGTGCGCAAAAGCGTATGCGAGCAAGTAAGAAAGTGGTGCGTAAAAAAATTACGCAAGGTCCTGCTTTACCTGGAAAATTGGCAGACTGTGCTGGGCAAGATACCGTGCGAAGCGAACTTTTTCTGGTGGAGGGTGATTCTGCGGGTGGATCTGCTAAACAAGCCAGAGATAAAGAGTTTCAAGCTATCATGCCACTAAGAGGTAAAATCTTAAACTCTTGGGAAGTGGATTCTTCTGAAGTGCTTGCTTCTCAAGAAATTCATGATATTTCTGTTGCTTTAGGTGTTGATCCTGCTGACGAAGATTTGTCTCAACTTAGATATGGGAAACTCTGTATCTTAGCGGATGCTGACTCTGATGGGCTGCATATTGCGACTTTATTGTGTGCTTTATTTGTTCGTCATTTCCCAGCATTGGTTAAAGCGGGTCATATTTTTGTCGCCATGCCCCCCTTGTATCGGATCGATGTGGCAAAAGAGGTGCATTATGCCCTTGATGATGAAGAGAAAGATATTATCTTACATAAGCTAGCGGCTGAACATAAACGCTCGACGCCAAACGTACAGCGCTTTAAAGGTTTGGGTGAGATGAATCCATCTCAATTACGAGAAACGACTATGGCACCGGATACTAGGCGTTTGATTCAGCTAACCATGGAAGATGCAGATACAACAGGTGAAGCCTTAGATAGATTACTATCTAAAAAGCGGGCTGGTGATCGTAAAATTTGGTTAGAAACCTACGGTAATCTCGCAACCATAGATTAATAACTCCTTTCCAATTGGTTCACCCATTTTTTATTTAGATTTGGGTGAACCTAGTGCCCTTCATTTTGTCCTAATAGCTATATTTTATTCGTGGTAATAATGCCATCTTCGCTGACATATCATAGGTAGTTTTATGAGCTTACTGAGTAAGGTTAATCAATGGGTTTCGGGTGCACCGGAAAAGTCTCAAGTGAATGGCTTAAATAATACTCATGTAACCCATTTATTATCTAGCTTGATGACCATGGCATGGTTTGTAGAAGCTAGAGATCCCTATACAGGGGGGCATTTATGGCGTGTGGCGAAGTTCTCCGAATTAGTTGCCTTAAAGGCAGGTCTCTCAAAAGATGATGCAGCCAGAATTAGTTTGGGTGGTTTTCTACATGATTTAGGCAAGGTAGGGATTCCTGATGCAATATTACGAAAAGCAGACAGGTTAACGGATGAAGAATATGATGTGATTAAAACTCACCCTAACATTGGCTTTCGTATGTTATCAGGCCACCCTTTAGCTGAGCTGGTGAAAGATGCGGTGTTATTACACCATGAGAGGCCCGATGGCCTTGGGTACCCGCAAGGGTTAAAAGCCGATGAAATTAGCGATATGGCGAAAATAGTTGGCTTGTGTGATGCTTTTGATGCGATGACTAGCTCTCGTCCTTATCGTGCTGGCATGCCTCAAGAAAAAGCGTTATCAATTATTGCTAATAATAAAGGCACACAGTTTGATTGTGTTTTTGCAGACGCTTTAATTGCTTTGGGTGAAGAAGGAAAGTTAGCTCATATTATCGGCCACAGTGATGAGGGCATTCCGCTGCAATCTTGCCCTACTTGCGGGCCAACGATTGTCGTGCAAAGTGAGCATAAAGCAGGAGATCACTTACATTGTCCCAAGTGTGCTGGCAGCTTTGAGCTTGCTAAAGACAATGATGAGATTCAACTTAATCAGCTGGGGGTGATGGCCAGCGCCAAAGAGTTAGAACCTAGTTTAGATAATGGGCTTATTGCACGACAACTAGATAACGTGATAACAGGCTTAAGCCATGAAACAATTGAACAGCACCTGCTTTAATGCTGTTTATCGTTAAATAAGAAGACGAGATTTTTTCTCTTTAAATAGAAAGAGAACAGCGACTGGAATGGCACTTAATACGGCAACGAGATGAACATTTTTTGCAATCACTATGCCTTGTTCAGCAATAAAGCTGGTGGTTTCAAGCCAAGGTTGTAGCTGGAGAACAAGTACTAAAATAATTAGGTTGCAGATAAGCGGATTCGACTTCCAATAACGAATCGAACCAAATGCGAATAAGCCGTATAAAATACCAGAGAAGCCCGCATAAGTTGCTAATTTATAGCAGGTGAGTAAGTAACTATCACTAATCACTAAAATGAAAAGAATGCTAACTGACTGTTCTTTGAAGGCTGATTTATGATTCATATCATCCATAAAAAGCCAAATATAGATCATTAAACCCGCCATATTCATTGTTAAATGGCTTAGATTCCAATGTGTAAAGTGAGCACTTACATACCGCCAGAGATCTTGATTCCAGTCGCAAGTCGTGAGCCATAGTGCTGTCCATGACTCACTATAAGGTGCAAAAAATAACATGAGTAGAAATAAGCTTGAGTACAAAGCTTTTAAAGGTGTGCCCAAGCGATTAGATACGTTAGTTTTTATAGATTCAGATGTCTGCATAATATTGTGTCATTGATCACTCAATAGCCCATGGTAAGTACCATAAACACTTACACAATATTACATTAAAAAAGACGATAATTTGACTTTTTTTTACAAATAACGAGATCTTTCAACAAACCTTAAAACGCATAAGCTTGAAAATACCATAATTATCCACCATCCAAAGCTCCCTGATCCGTCACTTGAAGAGCTTGAAGCGCTTATGTTACTAATGCTTACCTTATTATTAAGTACATTAAAAAATCTTAAGTCGTCGCAACGTAACATTAAGTTGCTATCAGATGTAAATGAGGATGGAACGATAACGGTTGCAGAACCGTCGTTTACTATACTGTCTGCAAGCACCACGCTGAAATCTCCGTCATTCGATGGCGATAATAAAATATCAACACTTGAGCATGATATTGGTGAAATGTCTGTGTTTGCTACTTCCCAGCTGATAGATTGGCTTTCGCCAATGGACCAGGAGGATAGGCTAGAGGGTGAAGTGAATTCGAAAATATTATCAGTTGTGACTACTGTGATAACAAGATCATCATAAGCTGTTCCATTATTTTGATCTCTCACTGTTAACCTAAAGTTTAAATCCCTATCACTTGCAGGGTACGCTTCCCCGATAGAAGTCGTATTTTCAATGACATCTTCCAAACGTGGAAGATATCTAATTGAAGAAGTTGTTCCTTCCCATGTTCTGAAGATAGGTCTAGAGCCATCATCTTCCATTGTAGCTTGACTTGAAGATGAATCTCCTAAATCCATTTGCTCCCATGTATACAGAATAGAATCTCCATCATCATCACTTGCAGAACCTTGAAGAATAAAAGGAACACGAGAAGGTATTGTGAAGTCGGACCCAGCATCAGCTGTGGGTGGAGTATTACTTGAAGTTGTTGATGAACTGCATGTTGCACCATAACCTGTTGTAATATATGTGGTTATTTCATCAATTGAAGCTGCGTGAAAATACGCATCGCTATTATCTTGTAAGCTTTCATCTCCACAAATACCTGCATAAGCCATGATGCTAGATCCACTGCCTGGTTCATAAGCGGTGGTTGATGATCTATTTCCACCTCCACAGCTACTTGTTGTGCCATTAAAGGTATGATTTGCATTGAATTGATGGCCAATTTCATGCGCTACATAATCAATGTAAAAACTATCACCTGTTGGAGAGCTAGAACCTGTTAAGCCCTGCGCTTTGTATGTGCTATTACATACGCCTGCGTAAGCTACACCACCACTCGTGGTCGAAACTAGGTGTCCAATATCAAACTTACTAGAATCCCCTGCAGTGGTATCTGCATTTGCTTGAAGGTCTTGTAACCAACCATCGTCTGGGTAGGGGTCTGTATCTGAATCAGTAAATATGTAATCTTCAGTTTCATCAATGAGCTCTAAAGTAATGCCTAAATCTGACTGATAAACCTCATTAACTCTATTAACCATGGTGACAATTGCGGCAAGAGCGGCTGTTTTTGATCCAAAATATTCTGTATATAAACCTGACGCGCTTATAAGTAACTCAAATGTCACTTCATTACCTGAAGAGCTTGCTTTAGCAGAAGGGGTAATACTTGAGGCGCCTTCAGTGTTATTGTTAATTGTTTCTAAAAGGGTATCAGCATTGTTTTTATTAAGTGGAGTCGCATCTTTTGCATAATAACTGGCGTAATCAGACGTGTTACCTATATATTCAGGGTCAATATAAATTAGCTCTCCCTTGTGCCTAAACATTCCGTGAAAACCTAGTTCATTAACATCAAAGCGTCCATTGTTATTTACATCGCTAGTATCAACACCTTTAAACGTTTTGATTTCAGGGTAATTAGCTGCGATGCCTGACTGCATAATGCTGGACTCAGTAAATCGGTAAGTGCTGAATTCACCATTTGGTAATGGAATTTGCAAATCAATATAGCCTAGACTTTCATCTATATTTAGGAGGGCTTGACTGATACCGTCAAAATCTACATCCACTTCTTGCTGACTATTTGCTGAGAAAGTTTGCTTTAGCGTTGTTGCCGACTTTGCTGAAAGAATGCTGGTTTCTTGTGTGCTCATTGTCCAAAAGTTCTGAGCCTGTAACGGAAGTGAAAAAATACTGATGATGAATAGTAAAAAATATGAGGGACGCATAAATCCTTTGCTCTTTAGGCTTGAAATAATTAATTATAATGTTTAATGCATAAGGCTTTAATT
Organism: Marinomonas sp. MED121; assembly: GCF_000153025.1. GTDB lineage: Bacteria > Pseudomonadota > Gammaproteobacteria > Pseudomonadales > Marinomonadaceae > Marinomonas. The sequence goes on along the minus strand of NZ_CH672433.1, from coordinate 351,384 downwards.
TGCTGATTGTATTCGCTTGCAAATTGAAAGGCCGCTTTTCGAGAATCTAAATTTTCTCCTTGCTGGATGAAATCACTTGTATTTTCAATGATACGTTTCCCGCAAATGTTAAGTAACATCTCCAGTTCTTTTGGTTCAACGCCTGGAAAATTAGGAACACGACCACCGAGACTTAAGAGTCGAAAGTCTTTGTTAATCTTTGCTTCAGTTATAGCTTTATTTATTTCCTTTTCTCCAGAACATGCACTGATAAAAAGTAAAACAAATATACTTAAAAATTTCATATAATGACTTTCCAACAAATGAGAAAAAATCTTTTAGCTGCTTATACTAATGTAAGCAAAGTATCATATATCCCAGTATCTCAAAAAAGAAAAAGATAAGAAATTAACTTGCAGCAAGAATAGTGATTTAGCGTTAAAATAGATAAATAAGTGCATTATAAAATGTAGGAAGTAAGTTGTTGTATCCTACTAAGGAATCATTATGACAGAAGAGCAAAATCAAGATGTGATTGATGAAGACGCTCTTTATAATCGTCTTGATCATTATCTTTCTAGCTATGGCTGTGAGCGTTCTCTTATGTGCGTATCTGAGCTGGATGGTTATTTCACCGCTTTGGGTTGTACTAAGGAAAGCTTAGAGCCCGATGCTTGGATATCGGGCATTTGGGGGGTTGATGAAGATCAGCCTAACTGGGCATCACCTGAAGAAGAAGAAGAGTTTTTAAGTCTCGTGTTGCTTATGTATGTCAACACCATGGACTGCCTTGTCAAAGGCGAATTACATCCTGTTTACTTACAAGTAGAAGTGGACGGTGATCAAGAAATCGTGATTGATGAGTGGTGCGTTGGCTTTATGCGAGGGGCACGTTTAACAGGTCTAACTAGAAAAGGCGATAAAGCTTTCTTGGATGAAGTGCTGGCATCGGTCCGCTTATTTGGTACTGAGGCAGGTTGGACTAAGTTAGATAATATGAGTCGTGAAGAAATTTCTTTCTGGCAAGAATTAATTGAGCCATCCATTATGCGTCTTGCTCAGTTTAATCATCCTGAGATTAGTTTGGCTGAATCCAAGAATCCGCCTGTATTGCATTAGAAATCCTTAAATTCAGCGTATAAAAAAGGGAAGCCAGTCGCTTCCCTTTTTAGTGTCTTTAAACGCTGTAAAAGCAATTAGCCCACAACAGTTGCGATAGACTCCGCAAGGTACTCAAGGTTATCGTCTGTGATACCGGCGATATTCATACGGCCCGTATCTGCAATATAGATGGAGAACTCATTACGTAATCTAAGTACTTGCTCAAGCGTTAGACCAGAATACGAGAACATGCCTCTTTGATCTTTAATAAAGCTAAAGTCTTTTGTGCATGATGATTTTGCTAGGCTTTCTACTAACTTATGGCGTAGGTCGTTAATACGATCACGCATAGTCGCTACTTCCGCTTCCCACTCAGCATGCAATGCTTTGTCTTGCATTATGGTATAAACCACAGAGGCACCGTGAGCGGGTGGCATAGAATAGTTGGCACGAATCGCCATACCCACAATAGAAAATGCATTGCTTGCTTCTTCAGTAGTTTCAGCAATGATGCTCATACCACCGCAACGTTCGCGATATATGCCAAAGTTCTTAGAGAAGGAATTAGCAATTAGCATGCTAGGCACACGCTCCGCCATGTATCTTAGGCCTGCCATATCTTCATCAAGACCATCACCAAAGCCTTGGTAAGCAGCGTCAACTAACGGAAGCAAACCTTTCTCAAGTACGAGATCTGTAAGAGCATGCCAGTGTTCGATTTTCAGATCGATACCCGTTGGGTTATGGCAGCAAGCGTGAAGCAAAATGGTATCACCTGCTTTTACTTCTGCTTTAAGCGTTGCCATCATATCGTCAAAACGAAGGCCATTCGTTTGTGCATCATAATAAGGATATGCGGCTATCTCTATGCCAGAGCTTTTAAAAATAGGTAGATGGTTGCCCCAGGTCGGATCACTTACCCAAATTTTAGGATTGGCTAGGTTAGCCCCAATAAAATCTGCCGCGACTTTTAGTGCACCAGTGCCGCCTGGTGTTTGTGCAGAGAAAATACGCTTGTCAGCAATTATCTTGCTGTTTTCACCTAAAAGTAGTGTTTGTACAACAGGTGCAAATTCAGGAGCGCCATTAATGCCAATATAGCTTTTAGAGTCTTCTTGCTCTAATAAAATTGCTTCGGCTTTTTTAACACTATTTAAAATCGGTGTATGGCCAGAATTATCTTTATAAACACCCACACCCAAATCAATCTTTTTAGGATTTGGATCATTACGGTGAGCTATGATGAGAGCTAATAAAGGATCGCCTGGAACCGCTTTTAAGTGCTTAAACATGGTGCTTGAGTCCTATTTTTTAGAGGGCTGGAAAAGCTTGTCTCAAGGGAGTTTTAGAATATTGAGACAAGTTAAAAATCGTCTTTTATTCTGCCGTATTTGCATTTAATTACAATCATTAAATAGGGAATTTTAAATTGAATAAAATTCTATTCTGTAAAGAATTCAATACAGATTATAAAAAGGTGAATAGGGTTTAAATAAAAGTTAATGACTTCTAAGGGAACCTGCTGATTGATCGCATCACGAGAGATCAATGACCCCTCTTGATGTGATCAATAGAAGCGTTACTTTTTGCTTCCATAAAGATGAAAACTTATTCTAATCCTTTAATGATGCCGCTATCGAGTAATTCAATATTATTAGCCGCAGGCTTTTTGGGTAAGCCTGGCATACGCATTATATTGCCAGTTAGTACCACTAAAAAACCGGCTCCAGCATTGATCTGAATAGCCCTTACTGTGACTTCAAAGTCTCTGGGTCTACCATGAAGAGTTGGGTCATCAGATAAAGAGCTAGGTGCTTTGGCAATGCAAACAGGCAAGTGTGTGAGTTCGAGTTGTTCCACATGCTTTAGGTCTTTTTCGGCTTCTTTAGAAAAGGCGACATCAAATGCCCCATACATGGCTTTGCAAACCGCTTTCACCTTTTCAATCACAGGTAAATCTAATTGATAGAGGGGTTGGAAAGGACGATTCTTACTGACCGACGCCATCACAACTTTCGCTAACTCAATCGCACCTTTACCGCCATTGGCATGGTGTGTGGTTTCTGCAAAAGACACATTATGTTGTGCGCATCTGGCCCGAATTAAGGCAATTTCTTCATCTGTATCGGTGGCGAAACGATTCAGTGCAACTACTGGATGCTTATTAAATAACTCAACGCTTTCAATATGTTTATCAAGGTTCTCTAAGCCCTTTTTAACCGCTTCTAAATCCTGTTTGGCTAAGTCATCTTTAGCCTTTCCTCCATGCATTTTCAGTGCTCTGACCGTGGTCACCAATACCACGGCATCAGGGTCAAGCTCTGCAATACGACATTTTATATCGAAGAACTTCTCAGCTCCTAGATCAAAGCCAAAACCTGCTTCGGTAATGGCCCAATCTGCGTGATGCATGGCCATGCGCGTGGCAATAATACTATTACAACCATGGGCAATGTTGGCAAAAGGACCACCATGGACAAAAGCTGGCGTCCCTTCAAAGCTCTGTACCAAATTAGGCTGCAGTGCATCTCTTAATAACGCCATCATAGCGCCAGTGATTTCTAGCTGTTTTGCTTGTACTGGCAGACCTTCAAAGGTGTAACCAATTAAGGTACGATCAAGGCGTTTTTTTAAATCGCTTGCATCCGTTGCTAAGCAGAGCATGGCCATTACCTCAGATGCAGCCGTAATATCAAAGCCCCCTTCGCGAGGGATGCCCTGCATTTTACCGCCTAAGCCAAGTACAATATTTCTCAGGCTTCTGTCGTTCATGTCCATGACTCGACGCCAGACAATTTGCCTAGGGTCTATGTTCAGCAAATTTCCTTGGTAGATGTGATTATCGATTGCGGCTGAAAGTAGGTTATTGGCACTGGTTATGGCATGAAAATCACCGGTGAAATGCAGATTAATCCTGTCTCCCGGCATGATCTGACTATAACCGCCCCCAGTTGCACCGCCTTTCATGCCTAAACATGGCCCTAAAGAAGGTTCTCTTAAGGCTAAACACACAGATTCATTTAATTGAGTAAAAGCTTGGCCTAAGCCGATTGTGGTGGTGGTTTTGCCTTCGCCGGATGGTGTGGGGGTTGTGGCTGAGACGAGAATGAGTCTGCCTTGTTTGTTGGACACTTTATTGAGTGCGGCAAGGTCTACCTTGGCGATGTCTCGTCCATAAGGTAGTAAGTGGTCAGCTTCAATACCTAAATGGTCACTGATTTGGGTAATGGGTTTAGGGGTGAACTCTTGTGCGATTTCAACGTCTGTTGCCATGATTGGCTCCTTGTTGGTGAGTAACGCGCTTAAGTGAGGTTCATTGCCCATTTGTCTAAGCAATCACCTGGCTTTGTCGTACCTATAATCTAACCTCTAGGTTACTTTCTTGATTTGATCTCACTCTCGTTTTGAGGTGAAAGTGCGATCATGCTGCCTGATGACTTAAATTTGAAATGAAGTCCTACACGAAAATCGGCTGTTCGCACATCTTATTAAGCTACAACTCATAATGCTGCTTGTCAAAATCTAGGGCCTTGTTTCTGCTAAATAATAGACTGACTAACCTCATGACCTAGCTAATATTTTAGGCCGTTTTACCAAAGAGAATCAGGCAGAGTAAAGCCTTTACTTGAGCTGGTCTTGTTTTGTTCTTGCCTAATTATGATTTGCTTTTCTAAGCTGTTTCTTCTTTTAATACAGACCAAGAATCAATAATTCCCTCTTGGTCGTAAATGATTAGATTACCAAATTGCAAAAAGACAAATTCGCTTTGTGTTGGCCTTAAAAAAATCCAATCATCTGTATTAAGCTGAATATGCTCAGAACCATTGAGCATTTCTTGATTTGTTGAGTGTCCCCAAACGGGATTAATGCTAAGTCCTTTTGGTGAGATAGGATGGGCTTTCCAGTTACCGCCATAGGTATAAAAAGTTTTACTGCGATTAGGGTTCCAAATTGTCATCAATCGACCTAAGCCATCAACGCCAGGAATTTGAGTATCTTGCATCACTTTGAGTACAGGTGTGGCGATAAAGGCGGCGGCTTCATGGTCAGACAGAGTATCTAAATCAAAATCACTGGGTTTCACTAAGCAAGAGCCTGCTGCGACTTCATTATGTGGGTAATCTCCTTCATCATAATAGCGATAGGTAGGGCTACCTGCTGAGTTTAGTGTGAGTTCATCTGTATGCTTGCCTGAAATTTTGAGCGCTATGGCAAGCTTATCTCGATAGCTTTGCATGGCAGCATCTCTTAGTGCTAGCTTGCTCCCAGGCACTTTCGCTACATGGGGTTCGTATCCCATCAGCCCTGAAAAACTGAGTGCTGGATCGGCGTCAATTTGCTTCAGCATTTTCTCAAAGATAATATCATCGGCGACACCACCACGATGAAAGCCGATATCAAGCTCAATATTAATGAGCATGTTTATTTTTAAAGAATGAGCCAAATTCTGATATTGGTTAAGCCTATGGGGGGAATCGATTAGCCACTGTAATTGTCGTTCTGGTTGAAATTGCTCCTGAGTATTCTTCTTGGGTTGGCGTTCAAATACTTGATAAAACTTTGCCGCGGCATTTACCGGCAGGGGTTTTCCTAAAAGCACATCTGAATGGGGGAGCTCTGTGGCAACTTGATTTAAAAATGGCTGGTGGAAAACCATGAGCTTTTGAGTATTTGCTGTTTCCATTATCAATTTGAGTAGTGGAATTGAAGGCAGAGACTTGGCCACTATACGATAATCAAAGCGTCCAGAAATATGCTGTTTTAATACTTTTATATTTTCAAGTAAGAGGCTTTTATCTATCACTAAACTGGGCTTGGATTGTTGGGCCTTATCTAGGGCAAGACTCATTTTTTTAAAATATTGGCTATGGTTCTCTCCCATATCGTTTGGTTTGAGAAAGCCAAGGCCGGTCAAAGTGGCTAGGCCTAACCCTCCAAGGATAAAGCGACGACGTGATGATTTAACTTGATCAGACATGATGCGCTCCTATGCAATATCAAACAGGCTTTTTAAATAAGGGTTCAAAAATTTACCTTCTGGATCCAATGATTGCCTGATGTCTTTAAAGTTTTGCCAGTTAGCGTAATGGGCGGCAAATTCCTGGCTTTGCATGCTGTTGAGTTTGCCCCAGTGTGGACGCCCGCGATATTTCTTAAAAATAGGTTCTACCGCTTTGAACATGGCTTGATAGTCTTCGTTATAAAATCGATGGACAGCGATAGAGCAGGTTTCACGACCATTAAAAGGGCTTAACCAAATATAATCACTTTTGACGAATCGAAACTCGAACGGGAAGAAAACTTCATCAAAATGCTTTTCGACCATGTCTCTAATTTCTCTGAAAGCTTGAACTGCGAATTCTCTTGGTAAGTGATATTCCATTTCGTTAAAGCGAACATTGCGTTCTTGCGCATAGTTTTGCCATGAGTTGGCTATGGTGACTTCCTTCTCAATTTTTTGCATTTCATGACTTAAAATATACTCTCTAATTCTGGGTGACCAAGCTAACCAATCTCTTAGTTGTTTTAGGGTTTCAGTGCCATCATTTTGGTCTATTTTATCTGTGACAGAGATCGCTTCGTCTGTGATGTTATGGGTATCCAGTAAGCCATAGCCAGAAAAAGGGATATAGAAAAATTCGAAGTTTCGATTCGCCTGAGCAATTTGCTCGGCATTATCGAGAATCTCATCAATAGGTAAGCAAGTTGTTTCACGTCTAAGACGATACTTGGGCATATTTTGTAAACGAATTTGAGTGACTATGCCTAACGCGCCAAGGTTGACTCTGGCAGCTTGGAAAATGTCTGAGTTTGTCTGTCTATCGCAAGACAAAACCTCACCATTGGCTGTCATTAACTCTAAGCCTTCAACAAAGTCAGATAAGCAACCTAAACTCGCCCCTGTGCCATGGGTCGCAGTGCCGAGTGCGCCTGCCAGTGTTTGCTCATCTATATCTGGCATATTTATCATGGCTTGGCCTCGCTCAGCTAATGGTTTACCTATGTCTCCTAAACGTGTGCCAGCCATAATAACGGCTTGATTAGTGCTTTCATCATGTGAGATAACCCCTGTCATACGGCTAAGAGACAGTATGGTATCTTGAGTGGGGACAAGGGGGCTAAAGGAGTGACCTGCGCCAACGGGGCGAATATGGCCTTTGGTTTGAGTAATAATTTGCTGTAACTCAGTAAGGTTTTTTGGGGCAATGCGCGATTGAGGGAAGCACTCTTGAGAGCCTGACCAATTGCGCCAAGGAAGACTTTTTCTGGTGGCTTTCTCTAAATTTTCCCCAGATGTAATTGTGTTGGTTTCTTCTGCTATGCTGATATTAGGGCTTAAGCTAGCACCGACTGCTGTACCAATTAATGAGCCTAATAAGTTACGTCGACTAATCATATTTTGCGTCCTTTTTTGTTCTTACTCTTGCTCTTAGTCACACTTTTAGAAAAGCATGTGAAAACTCGTTTGGTCGTGATTTAACTGCTATTTACTTTGCGCCATAAATTCAATGAGTTGCTCAAACTCTTCAGCGCTGCAATCCATGCACATACCAAATGGCGGCATTCCACCAAAACCATTGACCACATGAGTCAGTAGGGTTTCCATGCCTTTATCGATTCTTGGTTGCCAAGCAATGAGGTCGCCTGTAAGAGGGGCTTGTGTGTCTGGGTTGGCATGGCAGGTCACGCAACTGCGTTGATAAATATCATTTAGATCTTTATTTGAAGGTGCGAGAGATCTTGCTTGTTCAAGCCTGATTGCATCATCTTGCACCTGCTCACAGCCTGTTATGAAAAGTGAGCTAAGGCAGGTTAATAGAAATAAAAAGTAGGGTTTAAGCATGGCTTTTTAACCTTTTTCAAGTTGCTAATTAGAAAAAAACTACTGACTAAAAGGCAGAATGTCTGGGTAAGTAATATGCGCTTGAGTAATTAATTTCTATTTTTGTTGTCAATTACTGAATATCGGATTTAAATGTTAGGTAGTTTTAACGGCAAGAAAAACCACATATGAGGCCAGACCCTGACAATCTCGGCCAATTGTAGAAAAATAAAAATAACGATAAGACCTATGACTCAGACTTTGCGTTCGCCTTTGGCGCCCTTTGCTCGACAAGATTGCGCGATACCCACTTATTTATTTCATTTAATCACCAGCCTTTTTTATCAAAGGGGTTTAAATACGGTGGCATTGACGCTAGATGCTGGTATTAAAGAAGAAGAGTTGACCCATGAAGGCACCTTAATTTCATTCGATCAAAGCATGGTGATTATTGATAATGCGCTAACGCTCAGTGGTGATTCTGCGCTTGGTTTAGCGATCGGTCGTCAAGAAAGTTTGAGTGATTTAGGTATGTTAGGTTATGCCATTGCCAGCTGTAAGAATGGATGGGATGCATTACGTATTGCAGAAAGCTATTTTCAAACCACCACTAACCTGACTCATGTGCAAATGAATTTTGGGGAAAATGAATGCAGGCGTTATTCTCGTCCTACCCATCAAGTCTCTGAGCATCTTTTTAGGTTTTTAGTGGATGAAGATTTATCAGGCCATGTGAAATTAACCCGTGATTTTCTAGATGAGTCTTATGCGCCACTTGCCGTACATTTTGCCTATCCAGAACCTGATAATTTGAGTCTATACCAAGATTTTTTTCGCTGCCCTTTAGTTTTTGATGCACCAGTGAGTCAGGTTCTGATTCAACAAACAGATTTAGAGCGAACGAATCAGTCCTATAACCCAGTTACCGAGAGTCTAGCGATTAAACTTTGTGATGAGATGTTATTGCAGCAAGACTCTAATCGCAGCCTTGTTGGCAAGGTGCATTTAGCATTATTAAGAACACCCGAAAAATACCCCTCTATTCAAGAAGTGGCCGAACAATTAGCAATGAGTGAACGTAGTCTGAGACGACGGCTGACTGAGCTCAACACCTCTTACAAAGAGATCTTCAATACAGTCCGCCAAGAGCTTGCCTTACGCTACTTACAGGATTCGAATCTCGCAATGGAAGATATTGCGCAACTTGTTGGCTTTAGTGATAGCACTAGCTTTTATCGTTCTTTTAAAAAATGGACAGGTAAAGCGCCTTCCAGTTATCGCAGTAACGCTATTTACTCAAGTTCTAACTCAGAATTGAATTAGTCCGATTTTGTCAGGATATGGCCGAGCTGGTTATTCTTCTCTTCAAAAAGATCATGATAGTCTGAAAATCAATGCTTTTAACCACATTTAGTTTGAAATTCGACACTTGAGGCGACTTTTATGAATCTGTCTCAAAGGGCTTGATTAGCCATATTTTTCACTAGAAAGGCTTAAAAGTAGTCAAAACAATAATAAAAAATTAGGGACTATCCATGAATAAATTCAACAAGCTGTTGGTGTGCTTAGCATTATTAGCACCTTTCGCTGCAAGTGCTGCTGTCTATGAATTCACACCTTATGATTTAAGCTTGGTTTACAGTAATAAAGATAAGGTAAGCCTTGCCTATTCAAGCTATCGCTATAACTTTAATGGTGATTATAGCGCTAGCTTAGGAGGCGGGCAGACAGGTGAATCTTTTGCTGATACGAATGTGTACACTTTAGGCTTGCATAAGCAGCTTACCGACAAGTTGGATATCAGTGCACAAGTTTACGATCCCTATAATTTAAATGTTTCTCACCAAGAGGGCTTTTATGACGGCACCAAGGCTTTAATAGAAACTCAAAGTTTGGCACTTACTTTTAAATATCAACTTAATGAAAGTTACTCCCTGATCGCCGGCCCTACCATTAATAAAACATCAGGCAATATGACGATAAATAGTAATATTGCTTCAGTCTCCGCTAACCAAACCCCTGGCAGTGTACCCAGTATCGAAGCTGATTTTGGCTCGGATACCGCGCTAGGTTATCTGGCTGGTGCCGCTTTGGAAATCCCCGATATTGCTTTACGAGCAAGCCTTGTTTATCAAAGTAAGGTGGATCACAGTTTTGATGTAACAGAGACAAGTGACATTATTTTATCGAATACGGGAGGAGCAACAGACACGGCTAAAAGTGGCAGTGATTTTAGTTTACCTCAGGCCATTATATTTGATTTTCAAACGGGTATTGCAGAAGGTACCTTGCTGACTTTCAGTGCCCAGTGGCGTGAATGGAGTGATCAAGTGATTAGCACCTCTGTCGCGGGTGAGTTGGCAAGTTATGATAAGGATGCTATGACCTATAAATTAGGTATCGCTAGGCAGTTTAATGATGAGGTGGCAGCTTACATTCAATATGTTCATGAAGAGCGCCTTGAAGATGACGTAAATCCTTTAGCGCCTAATGATGGCTATCGAGGCATTTTCCTTGCTAGCTCATTTTTAGTGAATGATATTAATCTCATTGCTGCCTATGAGTATGCAATGGCAAAAGATGTGGTCGATGAAATGGGAACTGAATTTGAAGATAATGTCATTCAAGGGGTGACCTTGATGGCAGAATATTACTTTTAATATGCCACTAAAAAGCACTCTTTCGAGTGCTTTTTAGTGGCAGGTTTTACAATTAGGTTTGTTTTTAATAGTCTTTGGCGAAAGACAAACCTTAGTTTAAATAATTTTTTTCTAGGTAACGCTTTAAACTTCTATAACGTTTAAATTGGCTGTGTGTTTCGGTAATGTGGCCAATTCTATGTAATGCATCGAATGAGATATCCACCATATAATGTGTTGGACCTTTATCTTTCATTACTTTTAAGGCCGTTTGAATGATGTTCATGTTCAAACCTGGGTGACTGGGTGAAAACTTTTGAGCTTGTATCAAGCAGTCAATGGCCTCAGAGAACATTCCTTTTTCAAAAAAGTCTAAGCCTTTTTGGTTTTCTTCTTTGGCACGTAAGCGCGCTTTAATGCCAATCGGTTCATCGATAAAGGCATTAACCTTTGCCACTAGGATTCGGTTGTTAGCGTTTTCCTCGATGATTTTATTAAACAAGTTTTTTGCTTCGTCTTGGCGGCCTGTTATGTAAAGGGTTTTTGCTAATTCAAATTCGATTTTAGGGCTTAGTAATTCAGGTTGCTTTTCAATCAAGTCCTGTGCTTTTTGTAATGCATCTTTAGCTTGATCGCGTCTACCTTGACTATTAAATACCTGACATTCCACCAAGCGTCGTTGAAGATTTGTCTCATCTTTATCAGGAAAACGCTTATTAATTTGGCTTAAAATCACGAAGGCTTCTTGCGCTCTTTTTCGTGCCTCAGGTGAATTATCATCAATGATGGATTCAGCCACAATCTGAGCGAGCTGTAAGTGCTGACTTTCAGAAGCATAAATAGAGTTTTTGCTTAATTTTAAGGTGTGTTGACCTGACTTTAGTGCCGTACTCAAATCACCATTAGATAAGCTAAGGTCAACGAGCGACTGCTGCCTAGTTATCACATAGGGCGAGATTTTAATGGCAGACTCTAAGCTATTTTGAGCTAGTTGAGTGAGCCCCATCTGCTTGTAATACACAGCTAATAAATCATAAGCCGCGGTATTATTATGAAAGATAGATACCATTTTATTTAAATGATTAATGGCTGACTCGGTAGAGCCTTCTTCATAGAGTGCTTTGGCTTCAATTAACATTGCCCAATCGAGGTTTCTAGTTTCTTGTAAGCTAAAGCAATAATCCAATACTTCTTTATAACGACAAGATTCAAATAAGGCATCAGCTAATTGTTTTTGACACCAAGATTTATAATGGGTGTTTTGCTCGATTTGCTCATTACAAAGGGCGATGACCTTATCGTGATCGTTTTGTTCTATCGCATTTTTAATATCAAGAAGCTCAGTGTTTTTATTAAACAAATGCTTAATACGCTTGATTAACTCTGACTGATTAAATGGTTTAGTTAAAAACTCATCTGGCTTAGATTCCATCAAGCTCATAATGACATCACGGCTTGTTTCAGCGGAAATAAAGATAAAAGAGGAGGTGGCTTTTAGGTAACCGAGCTTGCGTATTTCTTCTAATACCTGCTGCCCATTTTTACCCTTTCCTAGGTTATAGTTACATAGAATGAGATCAAAAGCCGTATTACGACATGCATCGATGACACCTTTACCATTAGATGTCACACTCACTTTATTAATGTTTAATGAAGCAAGTATCTTTTTAATAGACTGTCGTGAATTTTGAAACTCATCGGCAATAAGCACTTTTAGTGAATGCATAGTAGCCCCCTTACCTTATCTCTAACACCCTAAGCTTTAGTTACAATGTTTAACAAATAGTTTGTTTTTGCTTAGGACTTGATGAAAAAATATTCTTTTTAAAGCAAATCTAAGGCTAATTATTAGATTAACTTCAACAAATGTCAGCAAATGTGAACGAAAAAGCTGGTAAACCCACATTTGGTTACAGAGTGTAAGTAAGAAAAGTTGCAATTAAGTCGATAAAAATGCTGCTATGGTAAAATTAATTCTTTGATTATCAATGATTAATCTATCATTGCTTCATCTGATACTTTTTTATGTTAAGGAAAAAAGTTGAGCTCTTTGAAAGGCGTAAATACTGGCTTAAAACCAGATTGTGAAGTACTTAAACTAAAAGATTTCACTCAAGAGAGTATTCGTGAGTGGCTTAAACTTGCTTTTAATCTGAGTTCTGTGAGTCAGGGGAGGCAATTACAGCCTTTATGGTCTGGCTATGGTGATCTTGTTCAATTCGACTTATTAGTAAATATAAATGAATATGATTCACTTTTATCTGTTGTTGCCAAATGGGTTAAGCCACCTTTAGAGGTAAATCACCCCCGAGGTTGGCAAAGTAATTTAGCTCATCAACGCAAAATAACCTCTTATCAAGTGGAAAAAAATGCTTATGCCTTGTTTAACCAAACGCAAGTTTTAGAAAACTGGCCAACAGGGTTAAGAATGCCGTATTGCTACCATGCTTCTATTGATAATGGGAGTCAGCAACAATTGTTGGTGTTAGAAGATTTGAATCAATCCGGTTTTAGCCAACGTTTTGATCGTTTACCTGTGCCCATGACTCATGGGTGTATTCAGTGGTTGGCAGACCTTCATGGTTATTTTCTAATTGATCGTGAAAAAGGCAAAAATACCCCATTTCATCTTGATAACTTTTTGACCTTGGATAAGTCACTGACTTTTGCACAGGGTTTATATGAACCATATGGCTCTTGGCCCATTGGCAGTTATTGGCATTTAGCAACGCGCCCAGATGAATGGCAAGCAATGCCTAATTCAAAATTAAAAGAACAGGCTGGGTTATTGGATAAAACCTTGAATGAGCTGAGGTTTCAAACCTTAATTCATGGGGATGCAAAAGTGGCTAACTTTTGCTTTTCTAATCCTCAACAAGGAGAAGCATACAAGGTTGCTGCTTTGGACTTTCAATATCTTGGTATGGGCTGCGGTATGAAAGATGTTATTTATTTTTTGGGTAGCTGCTTAACCGAAACAGAATGTGAACAAAATTGGCAAACCTTGTTAGACCTTTATTTCTTTCGCTTGAAAGAGACACTTGCTTCATTAAACTCAAGTATTCCAGTTGATGAATTAGAAACCGAATGGCGTTTTGCTTTTGAGTTGGCTTGGGCTGATTTTCAGCGTTTCTTGGAAGGCTGGTCTCCTACTCATAAGAAAAACACAGGTTTTAGTCGCGCATTAACTGCCAGTGCTTTAAGCAAGCTTTAAAGCTTGCTCTTCCCACTAAACCATTTTAAAGGTACTTAATTTCTAAGTATCTCGATTTAGCGCCTTTTTGGTTTTGGCAGAAGCAATAGCCTCTAAAGGATTATCTGGCCAAGGGTGTTTTGGATAACGGCCTCGCATTTCTTTTTTCACCTCATGGTAGGCATTTTGCCAAAAGTGCTCTAGGTCCTGAGTGATAGCCAGAGGTTTTTGAGCTGGGGATAACAGCTCAATTTTCACCTTGGTGCCTGCAATTTCAGGGGTTTTCAATGTGCCAAACATCTCTTGTAGTTTGACTTTTAAGCTAGGGGGAAAGGCTTGATAATCTAATCGAATCTGGTTTCCTGAAGCGACTTTTAAACTCTCTGGCGCAAGGTTTGCTAAGGCTTGTTGCTGGTTCCAATCCAATTGGTTTAGCAAAATATCCGCAAGGGGAAGCTGGCTTAATTTAGCATGAGTGCTGACACTAGCCAGATAAGGTGCTAACCAAATTTCTAGGGTATCCAGCAGGCTAGTATCATCCACTTTGGGCCATTGGAACTGAGTAATCTGAGCAGGTAAGTTGGGCTGATCTGATTCAGCCATTTGGTGAATAAAGGCAAGTCTATGTCTTATTCTCAGGGCGGCTTTATCCCAGTTTAAAAGGTGTAACCCTAAGCTTCTTATATGTTGACAAACAGCATGTGTTTGAGCCTCTTCAGAAATCTGAGAAAGTGTTTTAGAAACAATGCATAATCCACCAACCATAGTGTCTTGACTAGAAAGTAACCGCTCACTATTTTTAGGCCAGCTAACCTTTTCAACGACGCTGGTGAGCTCATGAAGTGCATCTTTAAATAGGTGAGGATTCAAAGGACTTGCTAGGAAAACCTGATCCTTATTAAACTTGCTGTTACCACCAGTTTCTAAGGCAATGATAAAACCTGCTTTCGCAACGGCTTGGCTTTTATGTAGTTGCGCTAATCGACCATTGGCTAACTTATAATCTTGCCACTGGCTGCTGTTATCTAACCCTTGTTGTTTGGCAATGCGATCTGGATAAGCACAGGCAAGCAGGTAGCTTATTTTGTCTTCTTGTGTAAAGTTTGCTAGATCAGATGCGGCAAGATGGCTTGAGGTTTGCTCAATCTTATTCACTAGGCTTTGCGCCAATTTATTCATTTGTTGTAACAGTTGCTGCTGGGTTTTAGCGACCTTTTGGTTTGTTTTAGTGTGAAAACCTAGGGCTTGTTCACTCAAATCTATTTGCTGAGTTTGGCCGCTATTGCCTTCCATAATAAGCGCACCTAAAAGTGTGCTTAATGTGTTTTCTTTAATCGCGATCCCTGCAAGGATTAATCGACCAATACGGGCTGAAGCGGAGAATTGAGACATGGCATCACCTAGCGCGGTTAGCTTTAAAGCGTCTTGTTTCTCTAAAGCACCTAGTTCTTGTAGAAGCCCAACCGCTTGTTGCCAATGACCTTCTGGAACTGGGGTTAACCAGGTCAAATCTTGGTGGTGGCTGGCTCCCCATTTGGCAAGCTCTAAGGCGAGATTACTAAGGTCTGCTGTGATGATTTGAGGCTGAGCTTGTTCCATGAAGCGGTTTTGTGCATCTTCGCTCCACCATCGATAACAGACACCTTCTGAGGTACGGCCGGCACGGCCAGTTCTTTGAATGCTTTCAGCTTGGCTTACCTTTCTGGTATGAAGACGAGTCAGGCCTGTATTGGCATCAAATCTTGCTTCTCGACTTAAGCCCGAATCGATCACAACCTTCACGCTGGGAATGGTTAAACTGGTTTGCGCTATGGCTGTGGCAAGTATGACTCGTCTCTTATTCGCTTTATTTGAGGAATCATCTGAGTGCTTGTTAAGTGCTAATACTGCTTGCTGAGCTTTAAAGTCTAATTTGCCATAGAGAGGAAGCACCTCACAATGATCCGCCAGTTGATCTTGCAGGCTTGATTCCAGTCGGTTGATTTCACTTTGACCGGGTAAGAAAACAAGAATATCCCCTTCATCATGGCCCAGTGCATGACACACAGTACGACTAAGGTGAGGCAGTATTTCATCTTGTTTTAGACTTAAGTTTTGATAATTGACCGTCACAGGAAAGCTTCTGCCAGGGCAAAATAAACGACGACAACCTAAGGCTTTTTCTAAAGAGGCTTGCTCCAAAGTCGCCGACATGACGAGCAGTTTAAGCGGCTCTTCTTCACGAAGAAAATCACGACTTTCAAGGCACAAAGCTAAAGCTAAGTCTGAATCTAGATTACGTTCATGAAACTCATCAAAGATGATTAAACCTACACCCTCAAGGCTAGGGTCATCTTGCAATAATCGAACTAAGATTCCTTCGGTAATCACTTCAATTCGTGTTTCTTGACTGACTTTCTGCTCGTGGCGAATACGATAACCCACAGTTTTACCTAAGGGTTCTTTAAGTAATTCTGCCATGCGAGCTGCGGCATGTTTTGCTGCTAATCTTCTTGGTTCAAGTACGAGTATTTTCTGCTGCTTTAACCAAGGTTGATCTAATAGGGCTAAAGGCACACAAGTGGTTTTACCTGCCCCAGGTTCCGCTTCTAAAATGGCTTCATCATGATGGTTAAGCTGTTGACGTAAAGGCTCAATAATTTGAGTGATTGGCAGATCTAGAGCAGTAAAATCAAATGACATACAGATTGTTAAATATAACTAAGATAGGGCTATGTTAACTGATTCGCCCTAGCCCTAAAAGAAAGCTGAGGTGGAATTAATAGGATAGGCAAGAGTGATTCTTGTTGTGAAGAGTAAAACAGACAAGGAGCTCTAGGGGGCGCTCCTTGTCTGTATCAAGTATCATTTTACCTATGATTAAGGCTTATGCTTGAGTGACTTTTGCAAAGACCTGATCAAGTATTGCTAATATCTGCATGATTTGATCTCTTGAGATACACAAGGCAGGGCTAAAATTTAGAATATTGTTGTGAGTGTCAAAGCTTCGGTTAGTTCTTCCTATTAAAAGTCCTGCCTTCTTACACTCCGCAAAAATATTAATGGCAACTGACTCATCAACAGGGGCTTTTGTAATAGGGTCAGTGACCAACTCAATACCACATAAAAGTCCTTTTCCTCTTACATCGCCAATGATCTCGTATTTGGCTTTCAAATTTTCTAAACCTGTTAATAAAAGGTCTCCTAACATGGAGCTATTTTCGATTAAGTTTTCATCTTCAATGATTTTCATGTTGGCAATGGCAGCGGCAGGGCCAGCTAAGCAACCGCCATAAGTTGAAATATCTCTGAAGTAACCGAGCTTGTCTTGGCTAGAATTTTCTTGCAGGCTTTGGTAAAGAGCTTCTGTGGTGACAGTGCAAGAAATAGCGGCATAACCAGACGCAACGCCTTTTGCCATGGTGACGATATCTGGTTGGATATCATAGTGTTGGTAGCCAAACCATTTACCTGTTCTACCTAGGCCGCAAACCACTTCATCTAAAATCAATAAAATATCGTGTTTTTTACAAATTTGTTCAACGGCTTTTAGATAGCCTTCAGGGGGGGGAATGATACCGCCGCCTGCGGTGATGGGTTCGATAATGACAGCGCCAACTGTGTCTGGGCCCTCACGAAGAATGACCTCTTCCATTAATTTCGCCGCTTTTATGCCATAGTCTTGATTGTTTTCAAATTGACTGCGATATTCAAAACAATGGGGGAATTCAATAAAACCTGGAACAAAGGGACCATACTGATCACGACGTTGTGATTGGCCTGTGGCACTCAGGGCTGCGAGTGTTGTGCCATGATAATCACGCTCTCTATAGAGAATTTTATATTTCTTGCCGCCATATTTTTTTGCGGAAAGTTGGCGTACCATTTTAAAGGCTTTTTCGTTTGCTTCTGAGCCTGAGCTTGAGTAAAAAACGCGCTGCATACCAGGCATTTTTTCTAATAAATGGCTCGCGAAAATTGCCGCAGGCTTGTTTGCCATAGCACTGGCAAAGAAATTGAGATTCAGTAATTGCTTACTCATAGCTGCCACAATTTCTTCACGACCATAACCTGTATTAGTCACCCAAACTCCCCCTGCTGATGCATCAAGGTACTGGTTACCGTCAATATCCCAAAGGTCCAAGCCTTGGCCTTTTACAAACATAGGGAGGCCATTTTGCACTGCTGCGTCTGGTGCTAAATGGTGCCAAACCTTTTGCTTGTCAAAAGTTTGAATTTCTTCATTAGTATATTCATTCAACTGTGACATGGAGTATCTCCTATTTTATTGGGTTAGTGTCTTGGCGGCTAATTGCGAAAGGTGACCAGCTTTGACTGACAGGCATCAGCTCAAGGCTATTAATATTCAAATGGGCAGGTTGCTGGGCAATCCATAACAAGGTTTTTGCAACATCTTCCGGTTGGATTGCTTGAGTGCCTTTATAAAGGGAGTCATAAGCATCTTGATTTCCACCTGTTCTAACTAGGGTGAATTCACTTTCGGATAAGCCTGGCGCTAAACAAGTCACTCGCACACCTGTGCCAGCAAGATCACAACGTAAATTAAGCGAGAATTGTTCGACAAAGGCTTTTGTGCCGCAGTAAACATTACCGCCTGGATAAGGCCATCTGCCGGCAATAGAGCCAAGGTTAATAATGGATGCGCCTTCTCCTGTTTCGATGAGCTTAGGTAATAGCGCATGAGTGATACTTGTGAGTCCTTTAATGTTGGTATCTATCATGGTGTGCCATTGGTCTAGATCTGAGTGCTGAGCTGCATCTGTACCTAATGCAAGGCCGGCATTATTAATCAACAAATCGATTTTATGAAAAGGCTGCTCAAGCTCATTCATGGCCTTTATGACAGCATCTGTCTCATTCAAATCTAAAGTGATTGTGAGTAAATGACAGCGAGTAGATAGCTCATCACTAAGGCTTTGTAGTCGCTCTTTACGTCGTCCGATTAGAATAAGGTTCCAACCTGCAGCAGCAAAAACACGAGCTGATGCGAGTCCAAAGCCTGATGTTGCGCCTGTAATAACCGCGGTTTTTTTCATACGAATTCCTTATTTAAAAATATGCATGCTGCTGAAGTAGAGGCTAATGCTGGAGAGGGTGATTAATATGGGTAAAGCGATAGGGCGAAAGGATTGAGGTGGTTTGCGTGTGAAGAACCACTGTCCCACTTGTACGCCAATAAGGGATGGTGCTAATAACCAAAGAATAGGTGAGATTAAAGCGGTCGTTAAAATCTCATTAAATGCCATGAGTCCCACAGAAAAAACATCGGAAGCGGTTAAGAAAATAACCAAGGTCGCTCTTTGTACCGATGCTGAAATCCCTGTCATTAATAAAAAGCAGACAACGGGTAAACCGCCGATAGAAGCGGCGGCGCTAAAGCCACCCGATAATACGCCAACACCTGTTGTTAAGACTTTTGAGAAAGGTAAGCTGATGTTTGATGAGTAAATTAAGCCCACAATCATGATGATAATGGTCAGGCTTAAGGCAAACTTTAAAATAGGATCAGGTACCTTTATTAAAATCATTAATCCAATAGGAATGCCAATCAGTGCGCCAAGGCTAAGGTGCTTTAGTAGAGGTTTATGAGCATGGTGCCAAGCACCAGATATTAAGCCGATAGAGCTGATTAAATCTAAAGTGAGAATAACGGGAACATTGATTTGAATGGGCCAGATGAGACTTAAACCTGAAATAGCAATCGCAGCAAATCCAAAACCTGTATAGCCCCTTATGAAGGCGGCTATAAATATCAGGCAGATGGCGAGTTCTAAATGAGGCATCAAATCTTATCTCCGTATTAGGTGTCAGAGAAGTAAGCTGATCTGACGTGCTAATACGGTATAGGGGAAAGAGAGGATGCTGATAGGGCCAGCTTAGAGGGAATATAGTACCAAGGATTAAAAGTGTTCAAATACGGTCTTTAAAGCATGGATGCCTGGCTCTATTTTATGATTCTCTATTGCTGAAAAACCGAGTCGAAAGAAATTCTTAGGGGGTGTTTCATTAATAAAATGCACCGCGCCAGGTTCGATCAAAATACTGTTGCGAGCGGCAAGCCAAGCCACTTCTTCCGTGTTAATTTCTGTTGCTGCTTCTAACCAAAGGGAGGTGGCGCCTTCGCTGACGTTTTTGACCGTATACATGTGCGGAAGGTGGTGGGTAACCGCATCTCGCATGCGTTTAAGTTTAGACGAGTTAATAACGCGTAATTTACGCAGGTAGGTATCGTAATACCCAAGAGAAAGGAATAAGGAGAGCTGGCGCTGAATATTAACCGGTGGGTGGCGATACATAAGGCGTCTTAATGCTCTTATTTCTGAAATCAGCTCTTCATCGGCAACCATGTAGCCAATTCTTAGTCCAGGAGAAATAGACTTTGACATGCTGCCTATATAAATAACTCTATTGTTCTGATCCAAAGCTTTTAACGCGGGTTGTGGGTTTTCTTTCATGTTTATTTCAGCGTCATAGTCATCTTCAATAATCACAAAATCATGTTTTACCGATTTCTCTAATAGGGCTTTTCGTCTATCTTCACTCAGTTCTACGCCGGTAGGAACTTGTGTGCTTGGCGTGATGTAGAGATAGTCGCTTGTATTTAGCTTGTCATCGACGATTATGCCGTCATGATCAACATCCTGCTTTTGTATCTTGCTATCAAACAATGAAAATATATTTAACGCATCACGAAAACCTGGGTTTTCCATACTGACTTGTGTTGTGTTACTACATAAAAGATTGGCTAGTAGGTATAAGGAGTTCTGTGTGCCAATGGTAATGATGATTTCACTTGGCTCCACATAGATGCCTCGTCTTGGAAGTAAGCGGGTGCGGATTTGTTCGATTAAAAGAGGGTCATCAGTATCCACCATGTCATTTATCCAGTATTTGTTCCACTGGCCTGACATGCTTTTTCTCACCGAGTCTCGCCATTGCTCCAAAGGAAAAAACTCTCTCTGAATCTGCCCATAGATAAAGGGATACTCAAATCCTTGCCAATCATTTGGCTTGACTATGTTGCGTTCGTTGCTGGGTTGTTTTTGAAATCTATGTGACCAGTTGGGACAAATCTTTTTTTCTTTTTGCACAATATTAGTGCCGATTGTCTCAGGACTATCGTAATTTGCCGTGATAAAAAAACCTTTACGTGACTTAGCTTCGATATAGCCACTATCAACAAGGCTTTCGTAAATGAGGACGATAGTGTTACGTGAAACCCCCAACATATGGGCTAAATTACGTGATGAAGGCAGCGGCTTATCCACGGGGAAGCTGCCTGTTAACACAAGATCAACTAGGTATTCTCGGATCTGGTCTTGAAGTGTTCGCTCGGTATCAAACTCGATATGAAAGTAGTGTTTAAGCAAGGCCAATCCCCAAATTTAGGTTTCTATTGCTCCAATCTAATGCAAGTTTTAGTCCACAGGCCTTAACTGGACTAATTCTTTTAACTAACTGGATCTATCGCTTTATGGGTCTGTGCTTTTACTGTTGAAACCTACACATCGATTTCATCTTCAAGAGGATTCACAATGAAAGTACAAAGTATTAAGCGAATGATTAAGAAAACCTTAGGCTTATCAATGCTTGCTGGTGGTCTTGTTGCCTCTCAATATGCAAGTGCTGAGACAGTTACGATTGGCTATCAGGGGATGATGAATCCTTGGAAGTCGGTGATTGCAGAGAAGCAATTTGAGAAAGCGACAGGTTTTGCAGTCAAATGGCGTCGTTTTGATTCTGGTGCCAAAGTTATTACGGCTATGGCATCGGGTGATATCGATATTGCGACAGCGGGTTCAAGCCCAATTGCTGCAGCGGTTAATAAAGGTTTAGACATAGAGCTTGTTTGGATTTTAGAAAATATTAATGATGCCGAAGCGCTTGTTGTTAGAAACGGGTCTGGTATCTCATCACCACAAGATCTTAAAGGTAAAAAAATTGGCGTTCCTTTTGTTTCAACGACTCACTTTCATATGTTATTTGCATTGGAGCAATTTGGCTTAACAGATAAAGATGTGAAGCTAATTAATATGCAACCTAATGCGATTGCTGCTGCATGGGAGCGAGGAGATATTGATGCTGCTTTCATTTGGGACCCTGCTTTAGGTCGTATTAAGCAATCAGGTCAAGTCATGATTAGCTCAGGTGAGCTTAGTCGCTGGGGCAAGGCAACATTTGATGGCATGGTGATTAACAAGTCATTTGGAGAAGAGCAGCCTCAAGCGGTAGCGCAATTGATCAAACTCATTGCAGATGCGGATAATGAGTACCGTCAGAATAAAGCAGTTTTATCTGAAAGCTCTACCATGATTAAAAATATTGCCAAAATGACGGGGGGCTCTGCCGCCTCTGTTCCTGGTGTATTAGCGCTTTATCAATTCCCTAATTTATCAGAACAAACCAGCTGTTCTTGGTTAGGTTGTGGTGCAGATGGCGGAGCGGCGAAAGCGCTTAAGTTCACTTCAGAATTTCTTAAAAAAGAAGGTAAGGTGTCTAGTTTAGCAAATGATTACAGTGTCTTTGTTAATCCGAGTTTTGCGTTAGAGGCTTCCAAACTTTAATCGGCTTTCCCCTCTCTATTTCTTAATAGAGAGGGCTTTCCCTATGCAAGAGATAAAACGCAAGCCGGATCTTAAGACCTGCTTGAGTCCTTAAATTTAAATCTCACTTAATTTATTGGAGTATGGTATGAGCCGATTACAAATTCATGATGTATCCGTTCAATTTCCTGGTATGAATGGTGGCGAAAGTGTGACAGCTCTTTCAGAAATTAACTTTCAAATAGAACCAGGAGAATTTGTCGTCGCTCTTGGGGCATCTGGCTGTGGCAAAACCACCCTATTAAACCTTATGGCAGGCTTTATCCAACCCAGTAATGGATACCTTACTCTGGGTGACAGTGATATTTCAGGGTTACCCCGTGTTGCTTGCGGATTAGACCTACAAGACCAGATAACAGGGCCAGGTAAAGACAGAGGCGTCGTGTTTCAAAAGCATGCTTTACTGCCTTGGCTAAATGTATTGGAAAACGCTGCCTTTGGTTTAAAGCTACAAGGTGTTGGCAAGAAAGAGAGAATAGAGCGAGCAAGCTATTTTTTAAAACTAGTAGGTTTAGAGGACTTTCATAAGCATCCCGTTTATCAATTATCTGGCGGTATGCAACAAAGAGTTGGTATTGCGAGAGGGCTAACAAATGATCCCCAAATGCTGCTATTAGATGAGCCTTTAGGTGCGCTAGATGCTTTAACGCGTGAAGTTTTACAAGAGCTCTTGTTAGACGTGTGGCGTAAGACGCAAAAAATGATGTTTTTTATTACGCATAGTGTTGAAGAAGCCCTGTTTATGGCGTCACGTTTAATTATTATGTCGCCAAGGCCCGGTCGTATCACTCACGACTTCTCGCTTGATTTTAATAAAATCTTTCTAGAAACAAGAGATGCTCGACAAGTTAAGTCTATGCCAGAATTTATTGCTATGCGCGAAAAGGTGTTAGGCATAATACATGGTGATGAAGTGTTGAATGGAGGCGCTCACTAATGAAAAATCAAGAATCCATTCATGCATTAGATTTAGCGCCTGTCTCTAAAGCTGAATCAGCACCCAAAACCAAATCAAATTTGATGCAAACGTTTTTATCTATATTTGCGGCAGGTCCAGTTAAACCGGGAGAATCTTACGGCGCACCAGGGCAGGGTAAGAGCTTAGCTATTAGTCTATTTACGACGGCTTTTTTAATTCTTATTTGGCATATTGCCACTTACTTGCAATGGGTTAAACCGCTATTTTTGCCTTCTCCGGTTGCTGTTGTGCAGCGGTTTTGGGAAGTGGCAACCGAAGGCTTTGCAAATGCGACCTTATTGGAGCATACGGGGTGGAGTATGATGAGGGTTTTCTCTGCCTTTTTCTTAGCCTTTTTAACCGCAGTTCCCATTGGTATTTTAATGGGCGTTAATCGCATTGTTAGAGGTCTATTCGATCCTATTATCGAGTTTTATCGCCCTTTACCTCCGTTAGCTTACTTGCCCTTAGTGATTATTTGGCTTGGGATAGGCGAGGTTTCTAAAGTTGTTCTTATTTACTTAGCGATTTTTGCTCCTATGGCGTTAAGTGCGCGGGCTGGTGTAAAGTCTGTGGCAATCGAGCAAATTCATGCGGCTTATTCGATGGGGGCGACCCGTTGGCAGGTGATTCGACATATTATTTTAATCAACGCGTTACCTGAAATTCTCACTGGCATGCGTATAGGTATTGGCTTTGGTTGGACAACTTTGGTGGCAGCTGAAATGGTGGCTGCTCAAGCCGGACTGGGTTTTATGGTGCTAAACGCAGCTGAATTTTTGGTAACCGATGTTGTTATTATGGGCATTATTGTGATTGGAATCATTGCTTATTTATTTGATCTCTTCATGCGATATTTAGAAAGGAAACTAGTCCCATGGAAAGGAAAATAAAGCAGGTCTTTATCTAACTAGAAAATCCAGATACTGCATGGGTAATAGCTTCAGTATCTGGAGTTGTCTTAAGGCCGATTACGCTTTGGCCTTGGCGCTGGTGGCGCTTCAATTTCGATATCGGTTTTACAGTGTGCGATACAGGGCAGAATATAGCCTTGCTCTCGTTCTTTCTGGTTCAAACCAAAAGGCTCTCGTAAACCATAGTCAATCTCACCTGCATAGAGCCTTGTTAAGCACACGCCGCAAGCTCCGTTGTCACAGGCTTTTCGTACCTCTCGACCTTGCCTCGCTAAGCTTTCAATAATGTTTTCTTCTGGGATGCTTTGATAGCTTATCCTTTGGTCGGATTGACTCAAGGTGATCTTAAAGGTTTTATCTTCCATTATCTTTTCTTGCATATGCTCTATTTAGCTCTTGATCAAACTAGCTTGCGGTTATTTCTCATTAACTTTAGCATGCGCATCTGCAAAACCCATGCTTTTAATAGAGTGACGTTATCAGCATAAGAAATGAGTCTAATCGACAATTTGCCAATTTAAAGGGATAAGAATGGAACAGTCCGAATTATTATCACGAACTTTTGATACGGTATTTCCTCTGGTGTTTGTGGTGCTAGTTGGTTTTTTATATGCAAGGTGGCGTGACACGGACATGACGATTGCCAATCGCATCAATATGGATGTGTTTGTGCCCGCTTTGATTTTTTCAGTGATGGCCTCTGGCAGTTTTCATGTGATGCAGTACAAAGGCCTGATTTTAGGCGCGGCTGTTATTGTGGTCGGTTCTGGATTATTAGCTTGGCCCATTGCCAAGTTTATGGGGGTTTCAACAAAAACCCTGTTACCTCCTATGATGTTTAATAATAGTGGTAACTTAGGTATACCGTTAATGGTGCTGGCTTTTGGCGAGTCTGTTTTACCTATTGCTGTGGTGCTCTTTTTAACAGAAAACCTGCTTCACTTTACCTTAGGTATGTATCTTATCAACCCTAAAACTAAGCTGAAAAGCATACTCACCATGCCCATGGTGCTGGCGACTATTTTTGGTTTACTCTTTAGCTTCTCAGGTTGGAGCATGCCTGTCTCCTTATCTGTTCCGATTGATATGTTAGGACAAATCTCAATTCCATTAATGTTGTTTGCTTTGGGTGTGAGAATGAAGGATGTGGATTTAACCAATTGGCGCTTGGGGTTATGGGCTGGTGTTTTATGTCCGTTAACAGGTTTGATTGCGGCTTTAATTTGGCAACAAATTTGGCCGGTAAAAGCAGAGTATTTTGCCTATCTTTTAGTGTTTGCCTGCTTACCGCCAGCGGTATTGAATTATATTGTGTCTGAGTTGTTTCAGCAGGAGCCAAATAAGGTGGCTTCTATGGTGCTGATTGGTAACCTGATTAGTCTGGTTACCATACCGAGTATCTTGCTTTACGTGTTATAGCATTATCTACTATCGAATTAATTGCTATGGCTTTGATTCTTGAGGTATAAGATTCAAAGCTCTACTTAAGAAAGTGTCTTAAGATTGATTAAGCATTTGCTGCACGCTTTTTCGATCTTCAAATACCAGTTTTTCAAACGCCTCTGCATTAATAGGTTTTGAGAAATAAAAGCCTTGATAGAACTCACACCCCAACTCTAATAGCGCACTCATTTCTTCTTGGTTTTCAACCCCTTCCGCCACCACTTTCATGTTTAATTTTTGAGCCAATGAAAGGATGCTGTCGGTAATGTCTTTATCTATTTCATTTAGGTGTAAATCTCTAATTAAAGATTGATCTATCTTGATAACATCGAGCTTTAGCTCTCTTAAGTGGCGAAGAGATGAATAACCTGTACCAAAATCATCAAGAGAAAGGCTTAGCCCCATGTCCTTTAGTTGCTCTACTTTTAATTTGGCAAGATGCTCATCTTTAAAGAGGCAGCTTTCTGTGATTTCAAGTTCGATTAATTGAGGAGGACATTTGCATTCTACGAGTAACTCTTGAACGCGTTCAACAAAATTAGGGTCTTGAAATTGAATCGGACTGATATTAATCGCGAGACGTGTAAATTTGTGAGGCAGTCCCTGATGAAGCCACTTAGTGACTTGTAAGAAGGCAGTTTTTAAAACCCAATCCCCTAATTGGTATATTTGGCGGGTTTCTTCACTGATTGGAATAAAGTCACCGGGGGATATTTCCCCTAGAACAGGATGCTTCCAACGGGCAAGGCATTCCGCTCCTATAATGTCTCCATCCTTGTTACATTGGGCTTGATAAGCAAGGTAGAACTCATTATTTTCGATTGCGCTGTGTAAACCTTGTTCTATGCTAAGACGTTGTTCTGCCTGAATATGCAGCTGGTTCTCATAAAAATGATAAGTATTGCCGCCTTCAGCTTTTGCTTTGTATAAGGCGATGTCTGCGTGTCTAAGAACATCTTGTCCCGTATTTGAATCCTGACGAATAATGGAAATACCAATACTGGCTGAAGTATATAAAAGGTGACCAATGAGAGTATGAGGTTCGGCTATTGAGGTAAGTATTTTATTGGCTAATTGAGTGGCGGCTTCATGGGCTTTTTCTTCAGTATCTGCGATATCTGGAATGAGAATCACAAACTCATCTCCGCCTAAACGTGCCACGCTGGTATCGTCATTTTTAAATTCACTTAAACGTTTTCCTATGGTGACTAGTAGTGCGTCACCAACGGCGTGTCCGAGTGAATCATTGATGTGTTTAAACCTATCGAGATCCATATAAAAAAGCGCCCCGATAGTGGGCTGGTGCTGAATTTTGATAATGGCGTTATGCAGGATATCAGAAAGGTGTCGGCGATTGGATAAGCCAGTGAGTAGGTCAAAGTAGGCATACTCTCTAAGTTGCGCCTCTGCACTTTCTCTTTCTTTCCAAAGTGCCATAAATTGTTTTATTAGTAATCCGAACTCATCTTTTTTAATCTTAATCGGCGGGTTATCTATCGCCTTGTTATTGTACTTAATTGAGCTAATCCAAATGGTGAGTTTTGTTAGAGGATGAGTGAGAACCTTGTAGAAAAATGCTAATAATATCAGTGATAAAATTAAGTTTTTTATCAAACTTAATAAAAAAACATTGGTCGCTCTACCGATAAAGCTTTTGGCCACCGCTTGGGAGTCAAGGGTGATACTTAAAGAGCCAACATTGATATTTTTAGGTGAGAAAATAAGGGGGATGGAAAGGTGGCCTTGCTTACTAAATAAATAATTTGCAAGAAATTGAGTAAACTCATTTTCATCACTAGGCTGATCAACATCACTGGCCAGCTGACTATCAAAGTCATCCATAATTTCAGCTTGGATAATATCAGGGTGAGAGAGCAGCCCTTTGATTACTTGCTTAGCTAGAGGCGAATTGAGTTGGTAAGCTGCCTGGGCTGCCGGATCATGTGAAAGCAATAGAATACTACTAAAGCGATTATGAATTTGTTGCTTTTCACTTTCGAGGTCTAAGAAGGCTTGTAGCACACCAAATACCAAGCTCAAAATTAAAGAGGCTATGATAATTGTTTGTGCATGCTTAACGGACGCTCTGTCTTTAATACGAATAGCCACTTTATAGTCTTTCCTTTGACGCTACATACTGAAAATACAAAATATAAAAGATCAATAAGAGACAAAAATCTGAAATTAATCATACGCCTTTAAAACGTCATTTTACAAGATGATATGTTAGCGTTTTCGAATGTTCGCTTTAACCTAAGATTTTGCCATAGTATCAGCTCACTTCAATCGGATAAAAAATTATCAATCTAGTAAATATAGTTTATATGTCATACTAATGCCTTAGCTCACACTATCAAGGAGATCCTTGTGCAATCTGATCCAAAGGCATTATTGAAGAAGAACAAAGAATTGATTCAATCTAATGACCTAAAAGTAACATCTCATGTTCAAAGGCCTCAAGAAGATTGGTTTTTACATACTGTTATGATTGAAGGTTACGAGGTTCCATTTCGTTTTAAGCGCCAGGGAAAATATCAAAACTTAAAGGGCGCGAGAGTTAACCTTACCTATTACCCCAGTACAGAAAATGTTGCGGGTATTTCCCTAGAAGTTATGAGAGTCGTAAGAATTAAAAGAAGTTAGTACTTACAAACTTTATTTTATTAAATTGATAAAAACCTTTTTGTTACTTTATTGTCTATAAGATGAAGCATACTTCTTCGGGCGAATGTTAGTGAGTTTGATTGTGTAAACAAAATGAAATGAATGGATTTTGTTAAATTTCAGACTGGTTTCATGATCAAATTTATGTCAGCATTCGCAACAAATTTTTTAGGTGATAATTATGAACTCAGTGAAACAAGGAATAATCTTCAGCATTTTTGCTGCTTTATTCTTGCTGCAGTCCATTTCTGAGTTATTGCCTATGCATGAAGATGCGAATTCTCAAGTGATGTCGTCACTTACTTTCCAGTCGTTACACACAACTTCTTCTGATGAGATTCAGTTTAACTCTGCCAGTCCTATGCTTGAGCATAATAATATGGCGAGTATGTCTGTTTCACCTCATTCTGACATGACAGGAAACTGTGAAATTCATTGTCAGATCATGGGACAAGATTGCGCTGAAATCATGTGTGCCAGCTTGGTTTATGATGCCCTTATCAAGCCCTCTTTGCAGTCTTCTGCCATGCAAAGTGTTAACTTCTATTCTCATTCAGAGCATTTCAGCTTTAGGGCTAACTCCCTCTATCGGCCTCCGATTAACACACTTTCTTAATCATTATTTGTGATGCAATAGCGTATTTGATTTGGCCTCAGGCTTGTCTTAGATAGACGACGCTTGCCAAAAATCCCACTGCTCTAATGTATCGCATTGTTTTTGGCCTTATTTCGATGAAATACGCCAAGTTCTTCAATGTTAAGAAAGGAGCCTGGTTAATGTATTTAGCTAAGCGTCTGAGTATTCAGTTACTCGTTTTAATGTCTGCTTTTACCCAGCAAGTAACAGGGCAGACCCTATCAAATAACCGTTTGGAAGTGAGTGAAAAACACCTTCTAACGGAGTTAATTACAGAGGCGATTAGTCGTGATGAATGGCTGGATGCCAATCAATTATTTGTCTCTTCTTTACAGGCCGAATCCATAAAAAGTGGTGAACTAGCTAACCCTAAATTGAGTTTAGGTTTAGCCAATATGCCTTTAGATAGCTTGGACTTTAATCAAGAGGCAATGACTCAGTTAAAGTTCTCTATTAGCCAAATGCTACCAAGGGGCGATAGTCTGGCGCTGAAAAAAGAAACTTGGCAACAAAAGGGTCACCTTGCTCAGGTACAGCAATACCAAAGAGCGGCACAAATAGAGCGGGATGTGTCCTTATTGTGGTTGGCCATATTTGAAGCCAAGCAAAGCATTGCCTTGATTGAGGCTAATCGTGGTTTGTTTGAACAGCTGTTGGAGGTGTCTCAAGCGAGCTACTCGTCAGCATTAGGACGGACTAGCCAAGGGGATATCATCAAGGCTGAATTAGAGTTAATACGCCTTGAAGATAGATTAACGAGTTTAGCCCTGACCAAACAAGCGAAATATGCGCAATTAAGCCATTGGCTAGGTGATCTTGAATCATGGCCAAAGCCGAAAAATTTGCCGCAAGTGAATCTCAAACAAGCGCGCTTTTATCCTGCTGATCCAGTTTACTTAGATAACAAAGGCCACTTAGATGACAAAGGCCACTTAAAGAAGAAAGAGCACACGCTTAATCGCTCAATATCGGATCAAACTCTGATTAAACAGCTTAATCAGCATCCAAGTCTAGTGGCGCTAGATGAGAAAGCTCAGCTTGCTCAAGTGAATATGTCATTGGCTAAACAAGCTTATCAGCCACAATGGGGGCTAAACGCAAGTTATGGTTATCGAGATGATGCAGACAATGGCATGTCTCGCAGTGACTTTCTTTCACTTGGTGTCACCTTAGATATGCCTATCTTCTCAAAAACGGCACAAGATGCGGGAGTGAAGTCGAAGCAACTGGCGCTTAATGCTATTGCCTTTGAACAAGCGTTAGAGCTCAAACAAATGCTAGCAAAATACCGTGTCATTCAGTCTAAAGTTGCCAAATTAAATCAGCGTGATCACTTGTACCAATCCGCCTTGATACCTCAATTAAAACAGCAAGAAGACATCTTATTAGCCGCTTATAAGAGTAATGAAGGGCCATTTTCTGATGTGATTAAAGCTCGCATTGAAAGCTTAAACGCCAAGATTCAAGCCCTTGTTATCTCTGTTGCTCTGCAAAAACAAAAAGTCGAATTCAATTATTTATTTGCCACAGCCAACGACTTTGGGCTGGGTGCAGGTTTAGCCGCCTCAACGTCTTCTTACTAGGAAATAGCATGAAACCTTTTTTAAAAAATAGCCTAATCATAGGCGTGAGTTTATCCATTGGGGCCGTATCAGCGTTAACCGCTTATACATATTTTCAACCCCTTAACGCTATTGATAGTTCTTTAGCTGAAATGGCGATAGACGAGCCCTTGTATTGGGTTGCCCCTATGGACCCAAATTATCGTCGTGATAAACCAGGCCAATCGCCGATGGGAATGGACCTGATACCTGTTTATGCCAATGAGGCCAATCAAGATTCAGGTGCTGGGACAGTGCAGATCTCCCCCGAAGTTATCAACAGTTTAGGCGTACGTACTGGCGTGGCGAGTCTTAATCGACTCAATCTAAATGTGAGTACGGTTGGTTATGTACAATATGATCAAGATAAAATTCAGCACCTTCACCCTAGAGTCGAAGGCTGGATAGAAGAAGCCTATATCAAAGCCAGTGGTGAAAAAATCACTCAGGGTCAGCCTTTATATCGTCTTTATTCTCCTGCATTAGTGAATGCCCAAGAAGAGTATCTTTTTGCGTTAGGGCGCAAGGATAAAAGCTTAATCAAAGGCGCTAAAGAAAGGCTACTAGCGTTGAACTTCCCGCCAACAGAAATTAAACGATTAACGCGAACGTTAAAAGTACAGCAAAGCGTTACCTTTTTCGCCCCTAGTGATGGTGTAGCAGACTACCTAAATATGGTTGATGGCATGTTTATTAAGCCTGGCATGGAGCTGTTATCAATCGCTTCATTGGATGAGGTATGGGTCGAAGCTGAGGTGTTTGAAAAGCAAACCAGCTTAATTAAAGAAGGTCTTGCTGTGCAAATGTCATTGGATTATCTACCCGGTAAAAGCTGGTTAGGTGTGGTGGATTATGTTTATCCAACACTGGACCTTGCTAGTCGGACTTTAAGAGTACGCATGCGTTTTGATAATCAAGAACAAGCGTTAAAGCCTAATATGTTTGCCAAAATTAACATCCTTATTGATGAGGCTGCACCAAGCTTACAGGTGCCAAAAGAAGCTGTTATCAGAGTAGAGCAGTCTAACCGTGTGGTGCTAGCGCTTGGTGAAGGTCGCTTTAAATCTATTAATGTGGAAATAGGTCGTACAGATAAGGATTCTATCGAAATCGTTTCAGGTTTGTTTGAAGGGGATGAAGTTGTCACCTCAGCGCTCTTCTTACTGGATTCTGAATCGAGTAAAAGCTCAGACTTTAAACGCTTTAATTACCCTTCATCGTCTGTCATGGACATGAGTGAAATGGATCATGGCTCAATGGATCATAGTCAAATGCAAATGACCTCACCTATGAATATGTCAGAGGAGGGGAATAAACCATGATCAAGTCCATTATCTATTGGTCGATCAGTAATCGATTTATGGTGCTGCTAGCCACCTTATTATTATTGGTGTTAGGTCTTATCTCCTTAAAAAATACGCCTGTAGATGCGATTCCTGATACCTCAGATGTACAGGTGATTATTAAAACCAGCTTTGCAGGGCAAGCGCCACAAGTGGTGGAAGACCAAGTTACTTATCCACTGACAACCGCCATGCTTTCTGTACCCGGTGCGCAAACTGTCAGGGGTTACTCCTTCTTTGGCGACTCCTATGTGTACGTGATTTTTGATGATGATACGGACATGTATTGGGCTAGAAGCCGGGTATTAGAGTATTTGAGTCAGGTTGCCCCCTCTTTACCTGCGAATGCCAGATCCCAATTAGGTCCAGATGCTACGGGTGTTGGCTGGATTTATCTTTATGCCTTGGTGGATAAAACAGGTCAGCATGATCTTAGCCAATTAAGAAGCCTGCAAGATTGGTTCTTAAAGTATGAACTGCAAACCGTCCCTGGTGTGTCAGAAGTGGCGACGGTAGGCGGCATGGTGAAGCAGTATCAGGTCAAGGTAGATCCAGATAAATTAAGGGCCTTTGATATGCCCTTAGCCCATATTCAGCAAGCGATTAAACGAGGCAATCAAGAGGTTGGTGCCTCTGTGATTGAAATGGCTGAAGCAGAATATATGGTTCGCACCTCAGGCTATATTCAAGGGGTTAAGGATTTAGAGCTTTTGCCGCTAGGCGTAAACAAGCAAGGAACACCACTTTTATTACGTGACGTGGCGGATATTCAGGTTGGGCCGCAAATGCGGCGCGGTGTGGCTGAGCTTGATGGTGAAGGTGAAACCGTTGGCGGCGTCATCGTCATGCGCTTTGGTGAGAATGCACAAACCACAATCCAAGGCGTTAAGAGCAAACTCGAGAGTCTCAAGGCAAGTCTCCCTGATGGGGTAGAAGTCGTGACTGTCTATGATAGATCTGGCCTGATCGAAAGTGCGGTGCAAAACCTTTGGGAAAAACTTGCCGAAGAGCTGGCTGTAGTTGCTATTGTTTGCGTCATTTTCTTATTTCATGTGCGCTCTTCTTTAGTGGCTGTGTTTAGTTTGCCCGTGGGTATTTTAGCGGCTTTTATCATAATGAACCTGCAAGGCATTAATGCCAATATCATGTCTCTTGGCGGTATCGCCATTGCCATTGGCGCCATGATAGATGGGGCCATCGTCATGATAGAAAACATGCACAAACACATGGAGAAAACCCCGTTAACGAAAGAGAATCGTTGGCAAATAGTGGCACAATCTGCCAGTGAAGTGGGTCCCGCTCTATTCTTTAGTTTGCTCATTATTACTGTGAGTTTTGTACCGGTTTTCACCTTAGAGGCGCAAGAAGGCAAGATGTTCGCGCCTTTGGCTTATACCAAAACCTATGCCATGGCGGCATCGGCCTTATTAGCTGTGACCCTAGTTCCTGTGCTCATGGGCTACTTTATTCGCGGCAAGATATTACCTGAGCATAAGAACCCGGTTAATCGACTACTTACCTTTTTGTATTTGCCCGTGCTTAAGACAGTGTTGGCTTACCCTAAATCGACCTTGGCCTTAAGTCTTGTGGTGTTTGCTGTGGGGATCTGGCCCCTAGATAAGTTAGGCAGTGAATTTATTCCCCCTTTGGATGAAGGGGATCTTATGTATATGCCGACCACTTATCCTAGTGTGTCTATTGCCCAAGCTAGGCAAATCTTACAACAGTCGAATAAGTTAATTCGCACAGTGCCAGAAGTGGAAAGGGTGTTTGGCAAGGTGGGCCGCGCGGATACGGCAACAGATCCAGCGCCGCTGACCATGATAGAAACCTTTATTAAGCTCAAGCCAAAGACGCAGTGGCGTGAAGGTATGACAACGCAAAAGCTCAAAAAGGAGCTGGATGGTCTGATTCAATTTCCGGGCTTAACCAACGCTTGGGTCATGCCCATTAAGACACGTACCGATATGCTAGCAACTGGCATTAAAACCCCTGTGGGGATAAAAATAGCAGGGCCAGAGCTCGCGGTTATCCAAGAGATAGGCCAGCAAATAGAGCGCATCATAAAAGATGTCCCTGGGACAGCATCGGTTTATTCCGAAAGGGTTGCGGGTGGCCGTTACATCAAGGTGGATATTCGCCGTGAAGAAGCCGCAAGATACGGCATGAATGTGGCCGATATACAGGCAGTCGTTGCAACCGCTGTGGGAGGCATGAATGTCTCTCAGACGGTGGAAGGGCTAGAGCGTTATCCGATTAATGTGCGTTACCCGCAAGACTATCGTGACTCACCTGAGCAGTTATCTTTGTTGCCCGTGATTACCCCATCAGGTCAGCGTATTGCTTTAGGAGAGTTGGCCCATGTGTATGTGCAAGATGGACCGCCTGGCATAAAGAGTGAAAATGCCCGCTTAAATGGCTGGGCCTTTATCGATATTGAAGGCATGGATATTGGCCGTTATGTGGAGCAGGCTAAAGGCGTTCTTGCTGATGAACTGAGCATACCTGCTGGCTATTCCATTAGTTGGTCTGGCCAGTATGAGTATATGCAAAGGGCGAAAGCCAAGCTGACTTATGTGGTGCCTTTAACCCTGCTGATCATAGTCGTGCTGCTCTATTTGAATTTTAAAAATATGGTGGAGGTTGCCATCATAGTGGGCACCTTACCAATGGCGATTATCGGTAGCCTTTGGTTGATGTACCTTGAAGGTTATAACTTTTCTGTTGCTGTGGGAGTCGGCTTTATTGCCTTAGCAGGGGTCGCGGTAGAGATAGGCGTCATCATGCTGGTCTATCTCAATCAAGCCTATCAAGCCATGTTAACCAAGCATGCAGAGCAACAGCAGAACCCAAGTGTCCTTGCCTTACGTCAAGCTGTACTTGATGGCGCGGGTCTCAGAGTTCGACCTGTGATGATGACAGCTGCCACCATCATTGTTGGCCTGCTACCCATTATGTATGGCACAGGTACTGGTTCAGAAGTGATGAGCCGCATCGCAGCACCTATGGTTGGTGGCATGATCAGCGCCGTTATTCTCACCTTATTAGTCTTACCCGTTGTCTACTTTTTATGGCGTAAGCACAGCATTCAAAAACTTGAAAAAGCTTAATTTTAATAACCCTTGGAGAAATATATGAAAAACATCTTATTAGCCCTAGTGATCAATATCTTTATGACAAGTCCATTGTGGGCCAATGTAACCTTGGAGCAGAGCTTTCCTAAAAATGGTGCCATGTTTATGCAATCACCTGATAAGGTGCAGCTAAAATTTGCCAAAATGGTCAATCTTAAATCAATTCGTTTATTTGATGCGGCGGGTAATGTGAGTGTGTTAGCCGTGGGTGATGGTCGCCATAAAACTTTTTTTAGTGCTCCTATGATGCCGCTTAACAAAGGTAATTATCGAGTGGCTTGGAGTGCTGAAAGCCATGATGGCGAAGCGAAAACAGGCACATTCGATTTCATGGTGCATTAGGCTTAAGCTGATTTTATTAGTTGTCGCTTATCTAGAATGATAAATAACTAAAATCATAAATATAAAAACAAACAAAGAAGGGCACCTACTTAGGTGCCCTTCTTTGTGTTAGCACTGATTGTTTTGTTATTAACCATAAAATAAAGACATAAATATTCATTAAATTCAGGGTTTGACCTGGGTCTTACTCCAAGCTTTATAGTGATATGAGTTTTAGCTTAATTGTGAGGAGGAGTGATGGAAAAGTTAAGTCAAAGCCCAAAAATCATTCAAGAATTTATTATTGAAGGTGCAGGGTGTGCAAGCTGTGTGGGTAAGATAGAAACGGCCATTGCTAAGGTGGCTGATGTGGACTTTGTTGCCATGAACTTTGTCGATAGGAGCGTGCAAGTAAAAGGTAATGCAAAAAGTGATCTGATTGTAAAAGCGGTGGAAGATGCGGGCTATCACGCTAAGGCTTCTAACGCTCAAACAGCACAGGCTAGCCAAGAAGAGAAAGAGCAAGCAGAGGCACTTTATTATAAAAAGTTGATGAAGCAGTGCTACCTCGCCTTATCGCTAGGTGTGCCATTAATGTTTTATGGTTTGTTTATCGGCGAAATGACAGTCACATCAAGCACAGAGCAAATCGCTTGGCTGCTTGTTGGTTTACTGACGTTAGCTGTAATGCTTACCTCAGGCAGGCACTTTTATCTTGGGGCTTATCGCTCTTTTAAAAATCATAATGCCAATATGGATACTCTGATTGCTTTGGGTACAGGCACGGCTTGGCTTTATTCTATGGTGGTGGTGCTAGCACCTGATATTCTGCCTTTAATGGCACGTCATGTGTACTTTGAAGCCAGTATGATGATTATCGGCCTGATTAACCTTGGATTAGCATTAGAGCTTAAAGCCAGAGGAAAAACCTCAGAAGCCGTGAAGCGTCTAATCGGTTTGCAGGCTAAATCGGCTAGTGTGATTCGTGATAATCAAGAGATAAAAATAAGCCTAGAAGACGTTAGACTAGGCGATAAAATCAAAATCAGACCCGGTGAAAAAATTCCTGTAGACGGCATTATCCTTGAAGGTAATTCAAGTCTAGATGAGGCTATGCTAACGGGTGAACCTATGCCTGTGGCAAAAGGGCCAGATGATGAGGTTGCAGCAGGTACCATCAATACCAAGGGAAGTTTTATTTTTAAAGCCACGCGTATTGGTAAAGACACGGCCCTAGCGCAAATCATTCAAATGGTTAAACAGGCGCAAAATGCTAAACCGGCAATTGGTCGATTAGCGGATACTATCTCCGCTTACTTTGTGCCAAGTGTGATGATATTAGCGGTAGTCACTGGGCTTATTTGGCTTAACTTTGGACCTGACCCCGTGGTGGCCTTCGCTATAGCCAGCGCCTCTACTTTACTCATCATTGCCTGTCCTTGTGCCTTAGGTCTAGCGACGCCCATGTCTGTCATGGTAGGTGTCGGTAAAGCCGCAGAAGCAGGTGTCTTGATACGCAATGGTGAAGCCTTGCAAACCGCTTCTGATTTATCTGTCGTGGTATTGGATAAAACCGGCACCATTACCCAAGGTAAGCCTGCAGTCACTGATATTGAATGTTTTGACGACTTCACCCAAGAAGAGATTTTAAGGTTTGCAGCAAGTTTAGAGTTAAATTCTGAGCATCCTTTAGGCACGGCAATTGTTAATTCAGCCAAAGAGAAATCCATTTCTCTTGCTAGTGTAGATAGCTTTAATACTATGAGTGGTAAAGGGGTTGTGGGTCGAGTAGAGCAGCATTCTCTGGTCTTAGGTAATCAGCGCTTTTTGTTAGAGGAAGGGGTCGATATCAGCTCAGAGCAAGACTTAGCTAAGGCT
Organism: Marinomonas sp. MED121; assembly: GCF_000153025.1. GTDB lineage: Bacteria > Pseudomonadota > Gammaproteobacteria > Pseudomonadales > Marinomonadaceae > Marinomonas. Next base: position 314,153 of record NZ_CH672433.1, on the reverse strand, counting down.
TATGCAAGCTTGGCAAAAACACCTTTGTATTTTGCGATAGATGGCAAATTAGAGGCCATGATTGCAATCTCTGACCCCATTAAATCTGATTCGATTTCGGCGATAAAAACGCTGCAAGGGCAAGGCCTTAGAGTCATCATGCTAACGGGAGATAATACTCATACGGCAGCTGCAGTCGCTAAACATGTGGGTATTGATGAATACTTTGCCGATGTTTTGCCAGCAGATAAGGCTGACATTATTAAAAAGCTTCAGGCTCAAGGTGAAACTGTCGCCATGGTGGGTGATGGTATTAATGATGCTCCTGCACTGGCGTTAGCCAATGTTGGTTTTGCCATAGGCACGGGGACAGACGTGGCAATAGAAAGTGCGGATATCACCCTAATGCGTGGTGCGCTAACCAGTGTGGTGGATGCGATTGATATCAGCAAAGCCATACTGAAAAATATTAAGCAAAATCTATTTGGCGCTTTTATTTATAACTTAATAGGCATTCCATTGGCTGCAGGTGTGCTTTATCCCTTTTTTGGTATTTTACTAAGCCCAGTGATTGCAGGCGCTGCTATGGCCTTATCGTCAGTGACTGTGGTGACGAACGCTAATCGATTACGTTTGCTGAAGACCTCACAGACAACCTTACAAAGAGGAGAGATAGCATGATACTGGTGAATTTAATTGGACTTGTACTCATTGCATTTATTGTTTGGTGGTTCTGGTTATATCAGCCAAAACCACAAGTATTTGATACCCAGCATCAGGTGATTAAGGTTAACTCTGGCGTTTATCTTCCGGCTAAATTGATGCTTAAAGCGAATCAGGCCGTGCAACTTAGATTCTTAAGGGAAGATGAGGCTGCTTGTTCTCAAACCCTAGTGATACCGGATCTAGGCATCAGTGTTGATTTGTCGCTGGGCAAAGAGACACGGGTCGATTTGCCGCCGTTAGCGAAGGGAGAATATGCTTTTCATTGTCAGATGCAGATGTATCGTGGCCAATTGCTGGTGGCTTAACCTTACTTTTACTTAAATTAGCCAGTTTCTCATTAGCCTAGCTTCTAATATCTTAGTTAGTAAGAAGGAGAGTAAAGTGAAAACTTCACTCTCCTTTTTTATTAATAACTAAATGCTTTAGGGGCTACGCTTTAGGGGCTAATTAAGGTACTCAAAAAAGCACTTAAACTTAAAATCCCCAAACCGAGATAAATCTCAATTTTTAAAGAAGAGGCCATCTTCTTTGTACCATGCTTTGTCTGAAAATCAGGTACCAGCTTAAATTTATGCCACGCCGCGAGCGCTAAGATCGCCAAGACTAAAACGAGTTTGATAGCCAATGCTGCTCCCCAATTAGAGATTAATAATTCCAATTGAAAACCAGTAATGACATACACCAGAGTGACGCCTGCTAGCAGCAAGAAAGGCATGATAAAGCTGGCGTAATAGCCAAATCTTTCTAGTAGACCTTCGACAAAATGTGCTTTTTCTAAGTTAACCAAACACCATAAAGGGTAGAGGCTGCCTAACCAGAGAAAAGCAATGAGGATATGTAAACTCAAGATACCTTTTTCAATCAGACCCAACTCAGCAATATGGCCTGTAAAAGCAAAGGATAAGCTGATGCTGGCTAGCATGCAGACTAACAATATTCGGTTGATGAAAAGGTAATATAAAGCTGCAAAAAAACAGGTTAGTAACCCATAATTTAACGCCATACCTAAGCCAGAATCATACAAGATGCTTATCATCAGGGGGTCGAATAATCCTGCTAAACCTTCTTCTGCAAAGGCGCCAACCCTCACCCAAAAGAAGCCCAGGCTAGCAAACAGCAAAACGAGTAGGCTAATTAAAAAATAAGATTTTAAGCATTTGATAAAATGAGTAGATAAGGTCTTTTTGAACGAGCTTGTTTGGCTCAATAAGAGTCCAAATGCGGATCCTACAAGGCCAGATAACGCAAGATATAGGGCAAGTCTGAAAATTAAGCTAATGCTTTCCCACATAATCGTCTCCTTTAAAATTTAGTTAAGTCCAAGGTGTGTTTTAAGGTATCAAACATACCTTGGGCGTTAGTAAGGACTATTATTTTTGGTTAAAGCTAATCTTGCTTTTCATTTTATGACCATCATTTCCTAGGGAAATCCATTCTAGTTTGTATTGGCCCTCTTCTAATTTGGGAAGCGGAATGGAGAAATAAGTATTGGCTTTTGCACTTGGCTTAAAGCTAAGTGGAATCTTTTGTCCTTGATACTTAAGGGACAACTTAATTAAGCGGGAAGGTTTTTTAAAGTTTAATTCAATGGCTGTAAGAGGTGTGTCATAGCTGGCATTGTCAGCAGGGATAGAGGTTAGCATTTTGGCATGGGCAAGTAGGTTGCTGCTTGCAAATATGATGCTAAAGCCAAGCATTAAAGAAATTAGTGTTTTCATGGTATTTATCTCGTTTGAATAAAAAAATTAGAACTTATATTTCATAATGAATTAAACAAATGAGACTTTGGGTGGCCGTATAAGGCGGGATAAAGGCGTGTCAGGCCAATGTATGAAAATGGTCTGACTATCTGAAAGAAGCGGTAACCCTGTGTTTTTCTCAAGATCTAACATCAGGGCTGAACAGGTGTCTATATGGCAGCATTCAAGCTTAGCCGAAATGGTTTGGCTTTTTCTACATTCGGTTTCTAAAAATGCTTGCGAGTACAAAGGATTAAATGTGCGATCAGAAGAAAGCTGAACATCTTCTGAATTAAGAGCGTTAGCATGACCAAAAGGTGACGCTTGGGCACTCAAGGATAATAAGCATAATATCATTAAGCTCAATACCTTAAACCACATATAGACACCCTCATTTCATTAGACCTTAAATATAACAGCTCACTCTCTTTATAACTAGGTTTCAGGGTCTTTGATCGTCGCTGAGTTTGGCTCAGAATAATCGATATAATCTCTTTTCTTTCTGTGTCGAGACTTTTATGATGGCGCAACTTAGAGTCACATGCCTAGCATCTTTTTGATATGAATGGCTTGAGTAAAATCACATGTGGCCTTTAAATCAGACCTTTAATCTAGACATTAAGAGAGACAAGACAATGCAAAAAACTGACTCGAAAAGTTGGTTTAGCCTAATAAAGTTAGTGGAGTCCAGTGCTTGGTTCCAAGGCTTTATCATTAGCATCATTATTATTGCTGCGTTAACCGTAGGTGCAAAAACCTATGCTCTGCCGCCAGCGGTTGAAATAGCCATTAATTATCTTGATAGCTTTATTACTATCTTTTTCTTAGTCGAAATTATTTTGCGCTTTGTGGCCTGTGATAATAAAAAAGCCTTCTTCAAAGATCCTTGGAATATTTTTGACTCTATTATCGTAATAGGTAGTCTTTTACCTATCTCGGAAAGTGACATGGTACTCGTTGGACGCTTGTTAAGAGTATTTCGAGTATTGCGTCTGGTGTCCATCATTCCAGACCTGCGCTACCTGATAAATGCCTTATTAAAGGCTATCCCAAAAATGGGTTATATCGCCCTGTTAATGTTTATCATTTTCTACCTATTTGCTGCGGTAGGTGCCATCTTCTTTGAAGATGTTAATCCGACGCTTTGGGGAGATATTGCCACGGCTATGCTGACGCTATTTAGGGTGGCGACCTTCGAAGACTGGACGGATGTCATGTACGAAACCATGGCGGTTTATCCTTTTAGTTGGATCTACTACATCATCTTTATCTTCTTAACGGCTTTTGTATTCTTAAACATGATGGTGGGTGTGGTACTTGATGTCATGACGCAAGAAACCAATAAACAAGAGCATGATGCCCAAGAACAAAACCATGCTGAGTTGATGAATCAGATGCAGCAAATGCAACAACAGATTGTCGCGTTAAATGAAAAGCTTGATGACAAATTGAATGAGAAAAGCGATAAAAGCTAGTATTTAACTGGCTTTGATTAGTTAAATAAGAAGAGGGCGAAAGCCCTCTTTTTTTGTTCTAATTGCTCATTAAAACTAAGCCTTGGCCCTAAAGTTCCAATGCTCATTGGGGCCTTGATTATTGATCATCTCTTGAATAGCTTCGTCTATATCCTTGTCATGTGGCTCGTAAAATCGGCACATGGCGAGCGCTTTGCGTAAGTTAATATTAGTGCCTAAATATTCCATCAACACTCTTGAGCTAGTAGGCATACGCTCATCACTGGCCGATACGCCTAAGCGCAAACCATGTAGCCAGCTGATGCGATTTTTAAAGGTAGGGAACATGATGGTTTGGGTAATTTCATTAAAGGTGAGTGATTCATAATCCATCATAAAAATACGGTCGGAGAGGTAATACGCTATGCCGAGATATTTGCAATGGCACACCTCTTTATCCCATTTCTCTTTGCCTTCTATTAACCTTTCTGTGCGTTGAAAAACGACCTTCTCTCCTTGTTTCTCAAGACACACAAGAGACCTTAGGATTTTGCCTGGATTGCCCATAGAGTAGTAATACTCAAAATAATAACCTAGGTATTTTTCTAGTTCAGGGCTCGACTTTTGTTGCAGCTGATTAAGGTGATCCAATTCGATACTTTCATCTGTATGAGTTACTTGCCTTGGACTGACCTGTACTAACCTTTCGAACTGGCTATGGGGTAAATGTAACTCATGTTCGGCCACATCAAAAAACTCACAAATACGACGCAAAGTGTTGGCGGCGGGTTTGTGTTTGCCGCTTAAGTATCGATTGAACTGAGGTCGGCTTATTCCTAAACGTTGGGTTACTTCGCTTATGGATTTGTAATAACTACAGAGCAGTCTCAAGTTTTGAGCAAAATCTTCATTCATGATTTACCGACCTAAGCGAATTCAAACATCAAGGAGTGAAATAAGCATAGCAGGGCAAGGAGCGACTAATAAAGACGCACTTTGGTGTACTAGTTGCGCCAAAGTGCGCCAATTAAGGTCAAGGTGTCAAATACCTCAAGCGAAATCCATTTGTTTTACTAAACCTCAGCAGCTGATTTATCTGCCCTTTAAAGGCATAGAGAAATGAGCGCCAACTTCCTAAATAAGAAAAAGATCGAGGAAAAGAGTATGACAAATCAACCAAAACTGAGCTTTTATGGCGGCCCTTGGACGTCATTTTTACCCATATTAAGCTTTGTTATTGTCGCAATTTATGTTGCTACTGCGCTGGAAGAAGCGACTATTCAAGGTATGTGGGTGGGCATCTTAGGCGGGCTTTTAGGGACCTTCTTATTAGCTAAAGATAAATCCCTGTATAGCGAAACTATTATGAAAGGCATGGCGAGTAAGGTGGCGATCGCCCCTGTCGCCGCTTGGATTTTTGCAGGTATCTTTGCCACTGTTTTAAGGTCATCGGGTCTAGTGGATGGCATTTTGTGGGCGGCTTATCACACTGGCGCAACAGGCACTGTCTTTGTGGCAGTGAGTTTTATGGCCAGTGCGCTTTTTGCTACCGCAGCCGGAACGGGGTTTGGCACCATTGCCGCAGGTATGGGTGTCTTGTATCCAGCGGGTGTTTTGTTAGGTGCTGATCCTTTCTTGATGGCAGGTGCTATCGTTGGTGGTGGCGCTTTTGGTGATAACCTTGCGCCTATTTCAGATACCACAATTTCTTCTGCAGCCAGTCAAAATACAGATATCGGCGGCGTGGTTCGTTCTCGTCTTAGATACTCCTTAACCGCGGGTGCGATAACGTTAGTTTTACTTGTTGTTTTTAGCCTCTTAAGTACAGGGTCGTCTGTTGGTGTGCCTTATGAGCAACTGGCGGATCATATGGACCCTAAAGGCTTAATCATGCTGATTCCTGCTTTAGCCGCTATCTATGTGGCGATGAAAAAGGGCGATGTGATTTTTGCCACGACCATAGGTATTTTACTTGGCATGCTGGTGGCTGTGCTATCTGGTCTTAATACCTTAGAAGCCTTTGTCTCCGTAAAAGATGGTGCTTTAATTAATGGTGTCGCTGGCTGGATGGCAGACTTATCTATCTTAGTTTTACTGCTCGCGGGTGGTATTCGCCTTATGTTAGATGGCGGTGGTAGCGATCGATTAATCAACTTATTAAAAGGCATGGTAAATAGCCCTCGTGGGGCCGAGGCATCATCGGCGGGTTTATCCCTTTTCTTGTCTTCTATGATGAGTATTAATGCCCCTGCCATTTTAGCGGTTGGCCTTTCTTATGCTAAACCTGTGGGCGAAAAATTCGGTCTGCACCCTTATCGTCGTGCCAATATTATCGATAGTATGGCCTGTACTTTGGTTTACTCATTGCCTTGGTCTGCTGCCCTGTTATTTGCTTCAGGTTTATCTTTTAAAGCCGCAGAATCTTTTGAAGGTGTCCCTGCATTAACACCAATCGAAATGACACCATGGATCATCTATGCCTGGGTGCTATTAGTTGTTATGACTTTCTCTATTATCACGGGTTGGGGGCGTCGTTTTGCTGATGAGAAATCAGACACTGAGCTTGCGCTTGAGAAACAAGCGAATGAAGAGAAAGCGGCTTTAGCTAAGCAATCCTTTGAAAAGAATGCCAAGGCTTAAGCATGATGAAAAATAGCAAGAGAGCCAGCTTAGGCATTATCACAGGGTCAGGGCCAGAAGCTGGCTTGGACATGTGGAATAAGGTATTAAAAGCCAATAAAAACCTAATGGGAGAGGCATTTAAAGGGGATTTAGATGCGCCTATGGTGAACATTATCTCAGAGCCCTTATTAGGGCTCTCTATGGAACTTGAAAAAAATGATGACAAGGTATGGAAGACCTTGTCTCAAGTGGCAAATGAAGTGGCACAACAGGTGGATTACTATGCCATTGCTTGTAACACCTTAAATTACTATCAACCGCAACTAGAAGCTTTAGCCTTGAACTCAAAGTTGGTGTCTTTTTGTGATGTCATCAAACAAAAGCTAGAACAAGAAGGCATTAAAAAGGTCGCTTTATTAGGCGCAGATTCTGTGACTGATCTTGGCGCTTGGTCTCCTTATCGACAGCTTAAAGAGGTTGCTGAGGTGGAAGTGCCAGACCCTGAGCTAGGTTTACATCAACTGATTTATGATGTGAAAACCTATGGTGGTGACATGCCTTTCATTGTTAATTCATTTACTAAGCTGGTGGATTCTTTAGATGCAGATTTAGTGCTACTTGCTTGTACCGAGCTGCCTTTGATTCCCATTAAAACGCACAAACAACTTATCGATGTGACAGACCTAGTCGCACAAGAGTTAGCTAAGTTATCACAAGCACAATAGCCATGTGGCTTTGATGTTAACAGGCTGTCACCCACATGCCTGTTAACATGTTTTGGGGCCTTATTAGGCCTCTTTTTTTATTGTGGCAAAATATTATTAGGGCTTTAACCAATTCAAATATTTTGGATTGGTTTCCTTCATATCCCGATACAACCACACCATGCGATCCACAAACCAAGCTTTGAAAACCATAATCCAGAGGTTTCCTAGCATGAGTGCCCAAATATTTAAGCTGTATAAACCATAGAAAAAGAAAGGCAAACCAAGGCCTGATAAAACTTGTAATAAGAGGGCTGGGGTGAGGTGATAATGAGGAATCGCCACCTTGTTTCGTGCTAGATAGATACGTTCACCAAAGGTGCCCATAGAGGCCCAGTTGTTGGTGTTAGTTGGTGCGTTAAATAGCCTTGGGTTTAGCCAAACCCAAATAAAAGAAAGCAATATGGGGATAATGCTGTAATAGCCAATCCACTCTCTAGACCAAAATGCGATAGAGATAAGCGGAAGAATTGAAAACCTTGTATAAACACTCCAAGGATTCGAATGACGCTTCCATGTCTCGTCATCCATGCTCATCAAGCGTTCGGTTAAGCGGGTTAAATCCATTTTCTCTCAGCTCGTCTTGTTAGCAGGGGATAATCAAGGTTTTATTTTAAGCGCAATGATCTGCTCTGAAAGCTTTCACCATTTCTGGAAAGTTATCATAATGTGGGTTGTTAATCTCAAAGCCAGATTCTGGTTCAAGTGCTAGGCCTTTTTCATAGTTAATAAGGCTCTTGTCATAAAGCTCGCAGCCCTGTGTGATCTTGCTGGTGGAGATATAAAAATTCGCTAATACAAATTCGGCTTTTGCCACTTGGGTTAAATGCTCAAGCTGAGAAAATAGCTCGATAGAGTGCTCAGCGTGAAAAACAGCTTTACCCTTTTGTGGGTCAAAGTCTGGAGCTACCGAGTGGAAGTTTGGGTTAGTCGGGTTCGCATGTTTTTTATATAAGCTAGACAGAAAAATGTGAGATTCAGCCATGCCAAATTTATCATTAAGCGCGGTGAAGTCTTCTAACGCTTCTTCACCCAAACGTTGGGCTGCATAGACCCTATCTTGATTCATTAAATAGTAAGCATAAGAGAGTTTTTGATCTGGGTTATCAGTATAGGGGGTTAATGCGCTAGAACAGCCCACTAAAAAGCTTAAAACGCTGACTAACAGACAGACTCGAATTAACATGCTTTTACCTTCCTTATGTATTGAATTTAAGCAGAATACGACACTAGGTGTTTGAAGTGAGACAATCAAGTTTCTTTTTGAGGCTATGCTAAAACTAATAAGCAGCTTGTCCTAGGTAAGATAGAGGTAAAATCTTGTATTAGGCTAAGGTAAATTACTCGGTGTAAAAGAAAGGCTAATGTATTGATGACAAAGATTTTGTGTTTTGGTGATTCAAATACTTGGGGTACAAAGCCCGAGGGTGGGCGTTATGATGACCATGAACGTTGGAGCTTTCTGCTCGGGGTTTATTTGAACATGCCATCTTCTGACTCTATTAACCAAGAAACTGAGAGTAAATACCTTGTCATGGAGGCAGGCCAGCCGAATCGCACCTTGATTAAAAATGCTCCGTTTGATGGGGATAAATCAGGGCTTACTTACCTCAAACCTCTGTTAGCCATCCATGAGCCTGAACTTGTGATCATCATGCTAGGTACCAATGATTTAAAAGCTAAGTTCAACTTGTCTCCAGCAGACATTGGCGCAGGCGCGGGTACGCTTATTGAACAGATTCAAGCCTTTAGCCAAGAGGCTATCTCTCATTCATCTGCAACTAAGATCTTACTAGTTTCGCCGCCAGAAATTAAAGAAGTGCCACCTTATGTCTCTGTTTATGCTGGAGGTGCGCAAAAATCCCAATTATTAGCCCATGAATTTGCTACTCAAGCAAAGCAGTATCAATGTGATTTTCTTGATGCTAACCAAGTGATTAAAAGCTCTGATGTGGATGGTATTCATTGGGGTGCTCAAGCGCATGAAAGCTTGGCCTTATCCATTGCTGAATATATAAAACAGAGGATGTCGTTTAGTCATTCTTCGAACTAATTGTTGTTTATAAGGCTAGTTGTGTTTAGAAATAGCCGTGTTAAGAATTGGCTGTGTTTAAAAAGATATCAGGTGCCAATAAATAATCATTCACCGTCTTAATATTCAAGGCATCATTATTCTGTACCTTAGATAAGGCGGTTTTTTCATCTAAGCCTAAATCTAACCAACGCCTAGTTAAGCGCGTAATAAGCGTACTTTCATCCACTTCTAAAAAGAGAGATAAATCAAAGTCTGCTTTAAGGTCACGCCAGCCTTCTTGATCTAAAAGCAGGTAATTCCCTTCGATCAGAATATATTTGTCTTGGCTTTCAATGGCTACAGCAGAGCCAATAGACGCATCTAATTCACGATCAAAGCGCGGGGCATAAATGCTTTCCTGAGAATCTGAGCTTCCCTGTTTTAGTCTCTGTATCAGGTGTTTTAAACCTGAAAGATCAAAGCTAGCAGGGGAGCCTTTTCGTGAGAGTAAACCTTGGTCAGAAAGCACCTCATTACTTAAATGAAAGCCATCCATCTGTACGATTTTAGCCCCTTGTAAATGCGACAATAATTGCTGGGAGAGGGTCGACTTTCCTGCACCAGGGCAAGCTGATATCGCGATCATAAAGCGTCGCTTATCGGCTGACTTTTCTTTAATAATCTGGATGACTTGATCTAAGTGATTGAGTGAAATAGGCAAGATAAAGACCTCCCTTTATTAGGTGTGATATGGTTTTTATAAATGTAGGAGCTGAGCTCTATCATTTTGAGAGAGGAGAAATTGGTATGTACTTTGAATCAGTCTTGAGAGCTATTTAACTGTGTATTTTACCATATGTTGAAAGCTCTTCTCGAATACGTTTATTGATATGCTCCAATGGAGCTAAGTTGTCGTTATGCCTTTCACACATTAAATAACGGTGTATTGATAAATCGTAACGAGTTCTAAAGCCTATGACTCCTAGAAGGCACTCAACATCTTTGGGTTCAAAAAAAAGGGATAGAGGTATTCTAATTTTTTCGTGATAGTCGAACCCTGATAGTGAGGTTAGGAATTTAATAGCAGACTTCTTTTGTTTATCCGAACCAATAAGTCCAAAAGCAGTTGCTGTTAATAGCCATATATCTGTATAAAAATATTTAACATTTACTGTTTCATTTTCTAAGTGTACCTGCTGAATTACAATGCCACCTTCAATACCTGGCGTGTCTATATGAGACCAAGTATTTAGCTTTCTTTGATTTTCCATCGATGGTTTGATTAAACCCTTAGAAATATCCCATGAATTAGTTGAGCTGTGAGCCATTACAGACTTGACTTGTAGTTTTATTGTTGTCATTTCTGAATCAATAATTACGTCATAACCGTTATCATCAACATCGGATATATAGACTTTGAGGTAATAATTTCGAAAAGCAGCAGCTAACTGAAAGTCATATGAAAGTCGATTCAGCAATAACGCCTCTCGACGAGTAGAGTTCTTTGGTTGATTGAAAAACTCTTCTAATTGATTTTCAAATACTTTCATTGCGATTACCTGACTAAATTTTTGTGTGGTTTTATTTCAAGAAAATCAATTTTTTAGTCTTTTGATTAAATTAACGTTATTTTTTAAGGTAGGCACCCTTTTAACAAAGAAATATTTTTATATCGAATATCACAAACTAAACTGTCAATCAAAAATATCACCGTATATTACTAAGAGCTCCGTTTATGCTTAGATTAATACTGAAAGCATTTTCCCATTCTTGGTTGTTTTGTTTAACTAAAACAACAAATTACTATCATGTTTTTTTCATATCAAGAGAACTTTATTGTGATATAAATGAGTCTTTGGCAAAAGGTTTTTTTATTAAAGGCCTGCTAATTTTATAGCCTTACCAATCATCACTGCTATTCTCGATCTCTTGTGCTGCAAGCTCTGCGGGAATCAGAATATAGTTAGGCTCGACCTTCTTTCCTTGTAATAACTGGTAACCAATTTCGACGGCTTTTTTGGCCATCAAGCTAGGTTTTTGCATGGCTGTGGCAGCCCAATTGCTATTGCCCGATTGAATTAGTTTAACGGCAAAAGGTGCGCCGTCCACAGAGGCAAGAATAAAGTCATCACGACCTGCTTGTTTAGCAGCACGCACAGCGCCTAATGCGGTTGGGTCATTAATACTAAATACACTGTCAATCTTTGGATAAGCTTCCATTAAATAGGTCATGGCTTTCATGCCGCCATCTATGCTGCCTGTGCCATTTAGCTGATCATTTAACAGCACTATCTTTGGATAGGCGTGGATCGCTGATTTACAGCCAGCTACACGCTCAACAACAGAAGAAACGGCTACACCATTAATAATGACCATATTACCTTGGTAGTTCATACGCTTGGCGAGATATTCACAGGCAATAACGCCCGCTTGAATATTATCTGTGGTGATAGTGGCATCAGCACCACGTGCTTTAACGTCTACTGCAATCACCTTGATACCGGCTCTTTGTGCTTTGGCTATGGTGGGGGCTATGCCTTCTTCATCTGCGGCTGTAAGCAGAATCAGATCGACGTCTTGCTCGATAAAATAATTAAGCTGGGTAATTTGACGCTTGAGATCATAAGCGTCTGAGCGAATCAACATTTTTACTGGCTGACCCACAAGGGATTCGGCGCGGCTGGTCGCAGACTCAATCAATTGCACAAAATAAGGGTTACCTAAATCCGCCACACTGATGCCGATGGATTGTAATTTGGCTGGGTTAGAAGCAGTTGCGGAAAAACTGGTAAAGCCAAGGGCCATTAAACAAACAAGGAGAAAGCTACTGATAAGTGTCAGTCTTGTTTTTATCTTACTGGCAAAACTTAGCATTAAGTCTTTGGCATGTGTGTCCAGTTTCATCTTGTTTCTCATACTATTTAAACGAAGGTCCTGTTTTATATTGCAGTAAAGTTAGGCCCTGATCTTGTCTCATTAGACGACGAATCAAGGCCTATGCCAAGGTTTCTGCTATTTAGTTTTTTTGTTATTTAGCTTTCTGCTATTCAGTTTTTATGGTGGCTAGGCGGCTTCAATTTCCATTGCCCCCGTCATAATAGCAACCGCATCTGACATACTATGGCTTTGTGGCGTGACGATACCCGCACACTTGCCAAGACGATGGATGTGGATACGATCGGCTACTTCAAACACATGGGGCATATTGTGGCTGATAAGCACAATGGGTAAGCCTCTATCACGTACTTCCTTGATTAAGTTTAGGACGCGACGAGATTCTTTAACCCCTAACGCTGCAGTTGGTTCGTCCATGATAACCACCTTACTACCAAAGAGGGCAGAGCGAGCGACGGCGACCCCTTGGCGTTGGCCACCAGAAAGAGACTCAACTGCCTGACTCATATTCTGAATCGTCAACAGACCAAGTTCGGTCATTTTTGCTTTAGCGTTATGTTCCATGGCTTTTTTATCTAGCATTCTTAGATACTTACCTAAAAAACCGGGCTTGCGAATTTCACGGCCTAAGTAGAGGTTATCCGCAATATTTAGGGCAGGAGAGACGGCCAAATTTTGATAGACGGTTTCTATGCCTAATTCGCGGGCTTCCATAGGGGTATTAAGCACAACCTTTTGCCCATCTAACCAGACCTCGCCTTCATCAGGCACCAAGGCACCTGAGAGGGCTTTAATCAAAGACGATTTACCCGCACCGTTATCACCGATAACAGCAAGAATTTCTCCTGGGTAAAGCTCGAAATCTGCATTATCTATGGCGGTCACACTGCCATAACGTTTCACTAGACCTGAGGCTTTTAACACGGGTGTTTGTTGATAATCTATGCTCATTATGCCGTTCCTCTTCGAATCCATTGGTCAACGCCAACGGCTAAGATGATTAATATCCCCACGGTAAATTCTTGCCAAAGTACATCGACACCAGCAAGGGCTAATCCGTTTCTAAATACACCGACTACTAGGGCGCCAATCAAGGTGCCATAGATTGAACCACGTCCACCAAAGAGACTACAGCCACCTATCACCACAGCAGTGATACTGTCTAAATTGGCGGTGTAACCAGCTTGTGGGCTGATCGAACCAATACGGCCAATTAACACCCAAGCTCCGACGGCACAGACAATACCTGCAAGCACATAGACTGACATTAGGATGCGATTGGTTTGAATACCGGCTAAGCGCGCTGCATCTGGGTCATCCCCTGTGGCATAAACATGTCGGCCCCAAGAGGTCCAGTTAAGGGCGTACCAGATTAAAAAGAAGAGCCCCAACATGAGCAAGGAGCCGTAGGTTAGCCTTGCGCCAAAAAAGTTAATGGTTTCTCCTGTCCATTGTAGAAGCGGGGCGATAGAGGAGATGTCTTGCGAACGAATGGTTTCACTCTTGGAATACCAAAGGTTAATGGCGAAAAAGACATTCCAGGAACCTAGGGTGGCAATGAAGGGGGGGATTTTTAATCGAGTAATGAGCAGGCCATTAATAAATCCCGCTAGGGCACCGACAGAAATACCAAGGGCTAGGGCTAACCAAGCTTCTAGGCCTAAATCTATGGCCATACGGCCCATCACCACAGAGCAGAGCACCATGATAGCGCCGACGGATAAGTCGATACCTGCGGTTAAAATAATCAGGGTTTGAGCGACCCCAATAACACCGATTATGGTTACTTGTTGCAGAATAAGCGACAAGTTAAAAGGGTGTAAAAAGCGGTTACCAATTAACAGGCTAAAGCCAAAAATCGCTAATAATAAAACGATGCTGGGAGCCGCAATAGGGTAAGTGTGAAGAAGCTTTTTAAGCCGCAATATAGGGCTTTCTTTCACCGAAAAATTTGCCACATACCCAGCGGTGTTATCTGCCACTTGATCGTGTTCAAGGACTGGCGTTGAGGTATTGGGTTTAACAGAACTCATAGATTACTCCGAGCAGTAAAAAGGCCTTTAGTCGGGTATGCATTACCTGACTAAAGGCAAGGAGATGGCTTTCAATTCAAAATGCTATTTGATCTAAGGAAAGTTAACCCCAGCACATGGCAAGGCCAGTGTTTGAGTTAATTGATTGAACATTCTGAGTTGGATTGTCTGTCACGAGCTGCACCCCAGTATCGAAGAAATCTAACCCGTCAGAAGCACTAGGGCGTGTACCTGTTTTAGCGAACTCAACAATAGAGGTTACTCCTTGTGATGCCATCTCTAATGGGAACTGCATGGAGGTTGCGCCAATTACATGGTCACGTACGTTTCGTACACCAGGGCAGCCGCCATCGACAGAAACTATGGTGACGTCTTTCTCAAGCCCAAAGGATTTCAAGGCTTCATAAGCACCCGCTGCGGCAGGCTCATTGATGGTGTAAACCAGATTAATACCAGGATCTTTTTGTAGTAGGTTTTCCATGGCGCGGCGACCGCCTTCTTCAGAGCCTTGAGTCACATCATTGCCGACAATTCTTGGGTCGGTTTCATCCCCAATACGGCCTGCATTTTTAATGTCGATACCAAAGCCTTTTAAGAAACCTTGGTCACGGGCAACATCCACAGTAATTTGGCTAGTGCTAAGATCCAGCAGTGCAATACGGGCATCTTTGGCTTTCTCGCCCATTCGCGCTTTTGCCCATTGGCCAATCATTTCACCTGCTTTAAAGTTATCTGTGGCAAAGGTCATGTCTGCAGCATTGGCTGGACTTAGTGGGGTATCTAGGGCAATAACCAATAGACCTGCATCACGGGCTTTTTGGATGCTAGGTACAATACCTGCTGGGTCACTTGGGGTAATGAGAATGCCTTTTGCGCCAGAGGCAATGAGGTTTTCAATGGCTTGAACCTGTGATTCATTATCGCCGTCATAACGGCCTGCAAAGGTTCTTAATTCAACTCCAAGCTCACTGGCTTTTTGTTGTGCACCTTCTTTCATTTTGACAAAGAAAGGGTTGGTATTGGTTTTGGTGATAAGACCAATAATATCGCTTTCAGCGAGTACGCTGGTGGATAGACTGGTAAGGGCGATAACACCTGCAAGCTTGCGCAAAGAAAATTTCATGATAGTGACTCCAAAATTGTTTTTGTTGTTTTATGACTGACAATGGTTGCCAGTGACAGCGGTTTATTTGGCTGCTTAATCACTATGTAAAACAAAAACTAATGGCGAATTTCAGAATGAAAATTTCTTTGTAATAATTGAAATATAAGCTTAACCTAGCTGAAATATTTCCTTTAGAGTATTGATATTAAAGGGCTTTTGAAGGAATTGGTCTGACGCTAATAAATGATACTCTTGCTCTAATTGGACTTTTGGTAAACCGGACATTAATAAAATAGGTTGGCCTATTTGATGGGCAAGGCTGATGCCGTTTATCTCGCCTGCTAAATTGATGTCCGACAAAATAAGGTCGGCGCTGTCATACTCCAGCATATCCAACACATCTTCTGCGCTTTCAAAATGGCTTACCGATAAGCCTAAACTTTGTAATTGATCTGCAAGCACATTGGCGACTTGAAGGTCATCTTCCACAAGCCAAATTCTTTGCCCTGCTTGCATTGGGAAAGATGTTTTTAAAGGTTGTTCTAGGGGGGGGGCTGACGCTTTTTTTGAAGGTTGTTCTAGGAGCTTTTCTGACGCTTTTTTTGAAGTGAGGTCTGAATAATTATCATTAAACAGATCTGTATTTCTGATTGTTTTGTCATTAAGAGAGGAAGTCTCATTTAATGGCTCGGCTTTCATCAAGGGCAAAATAAGGCGTACTTTAGTCCACTGATTAGGTTCTGATGTGATCTCAAGCTCTCCGCCACTTTGTCTAATAAAGCCATAAATGGTACTTAATCCTAACCCACTGCCTTTACCTATGGGTTTAGTGGTAAAGAAGGGTTCGATAATTCTGGGGATAAGTTCAGGACTTATCCCAAGGCCTGTGTCTTTTATCTCTATCATGATAGCTGCTTGAAACTTCTGGCTTGACTCTAGGCTTTCATCTGTCTTGATGAGTTCGCATGATTTGGTCTCAAAGCTAAGCTCGCCGCCGTTTGGCATGGCGGCGCTACTGTTCAGGGCGAGATTTAATAACGCATTTTCAAGTTGGGAGGCATCGATCAAACAATGGGCATTTGGGCAGTTAAGTTTTTGTACCACCTTGATGTTTTGACCAGCACTATAGTCAATAAGATCTAGCATGCCTTCAATTAAAACATCTATTTGAGTGGCTTCAGGAAAAAGCGGTTGGCGGCGACTAAAGGCTAAAAGCCTTTGTACTAGGTTGCGACTTTTCTCTGACACTAACTGGGCTCTATCTAAATACTTTTGCTGATTAGGGTTAAATGGGCCGGAATCTGAAAGCATTTCAAGGTTGCCCATAATTGCCGCTAAAAGGTTATTAAAGTCATGGGCGACACCGCCTGTGAGTTGACCAAGCATATCCATTTTTTGTGCTTGATGTAGTTGTTGTTCGACATTCTTACGTTCAGTGAGATCGCTATAGAGGGTCACGAAACCGCCTTCTGGCATGGGCTGGCTACGAAACTCAATCACCTTGCCTGAACTAAAATGCTGCTCAAACTGCTTGCTTGTATGGTATCTGTCTTGGGTTAAGTCTTGTACTAGAAAGTCTGGATCTGAGCTTGGGTTCTGTTGATGAAGTAAGGCTTGTACTTGTGTGATCGGCATTCCTAAATAAAGCTGGTCTGGCTGAAATGAAAATAAGCTTTCGTATCTTGGATTCCATGCCACTAATAAACCTTGGGAGGAGAATACACTCAGACCATCATTGATATTATTGAAGATGGTTTCTAATAGGTCTTTTTGCTTGGACATCTCGGCGGTCATTTCTTGGCGGCGTATCGCATCTTGGCGGAACACATCAAAGGTATCAGCGAGCGTGCCTATCTCATCATTACGTTTAATCTTGGCTTGCTTTGAATCGATACTGCCTTGGGCCAACAAGGACATTTCGGCTGTAACAACCCCAAGATCATGGGTGATACCACGGCTATAAAAATACAAACGCGCTAGGCCTAAAAGCAAAAAGATAGAAATGCCTAAGATCCAACTTTGGCCATAGCTCACTACATCTGCCACTGACTGTCTTTGCTGACTCACTTTCTTCTGTAAACCACCAACAAAGTGACTCACATGCTGGCTAAGTTGTTCAGATTTGGCTCTGACAGAAATCAGCAGATAGTTTTTTCTTTCCTGTATGGCGGCAAGCCTCATATGGGCTTGGTGCAAGCTTTGGGCGGTTTCGACCACTATGGGTGAGGGATGATTTAAAAAATCGAGCTCATCAATAATGAAAGAAGGCGTGAGTTTAGGTCGCTCGATAAGATCCAGTAGCCAGCTTAGACCCACGTCTGATTCAATGGTAAGTGGCAATTGAGATTGAGCCAGTGCTCGAATTTGAAACTGAAGGGCTAGACTATCTTCTCGAATAAAGAGCTCTTCTTCTACCAAGGAAATAAGCTCAGTTAGGCTAGCTTGAAGTACCTCAAGTCGAGTAAAAATATCCTCTTTAAACTCTGTGTCAGCTAAGGTTTGGGCCACTGTGCTTAGCTCATAAAAGCGCTGTTCTATTTTCTTTGCTTCACTTTGTAGCTGAAAAGGGCGGCCCGATTCTGCTGTGTAAGGGGCAATGGCGGCGAGCTGGGCAACCCCTTCCGCTAAGGTGAGTGCTGTGCTTATCTCGGGTAAGGTTTGTGCTTCAAATTCAGATAAGGTGGCTTCACTTAAACGCATGGCTTGCCAACCAATCGCCACCATAAAAAAGGCCACCAGACTGATCGCTAAGACGGCGATGGTGGTTTTATGACGTAAACTGGTTAGTCGCATTTTTGCCCCTGCTTTAAGTTGAAGAGAGCTAAGTTAAAAATTTTAAGCTGAAAAGTGCTTCGTTATACAAATTCTATATTGGATAAAATAACTAGGACGTCATGGGTTCATTCGTTCGTACAGGCCCTTGGAATAAATAGCCTAGCCCTCTTTGAGTTTTGATAAATTCTGGGGTTTTAGGGTTCGCTTCTATTTTTCGACGTAGACGTAAAATCAAAACATCTATGGTGCGATCGAACACCTCGGTTTCTAACCCTCGGCTCATATCTAAGAGCTGTTCTCGAGTAAGGATTCTATCAGGATGAAGCGCTAAGGCTTCTAACAGTGAAAACTCACCTAAAGTCAGCACCACTAAATTGCCTTTATTATCCTGTAATTGGCGTGCGGTGAGATCTAATAACCAAGGGCCAAAACTCAAACATTGATGTGCTTCTTCTAACGTATGGGAAAGTTGATTGGCAATTGGAGGTGTTAGCTGAGTAGAACGTCTTATCAGTGCATGAATACGTGCCATGACTTCGCGCATGCTAAAGGGCTTCATCATATAATCATCAGCGGCCAGCTCTAGTCCGAGAATACGATCTGTTTCATCGCCTATGCCGGTTAGCATCATGATGGGGACTTGATGTATTTCTCTGACTTCACGAGCCAGTTGTAGCCCATCTTCATCTTGTAGGTAAAGGTCCATGATGATGAGGGAAACAGGCTCGGCTTCAAGCTGTTGCCACATTTGTTCGCCATTCTCTGCTAGCAAAGCAAGGTAACCTTTTTGCTGTAGTGCATCAGATAATAAGGTGCGGATATCAGCATCATCATCCACAACTAATACTGTCTTTTTTAGGGTCTCAGACATGCCCAGAGTCTCTTCCTTTTTTATCATTATTATGAAGTACTTATTATTTAAACATTATCAATTGAGCTTAGGGAGCCTGCGAATAAGCCCTCCCGCCTCAGCGTGTGGATAAAAGCCCCTAGATTTATAGCGAGGAGCGCAACTTAATAGTGATTCTATTGATAAGCTCTTCAACATAAAGATAGGTCTTTTAGACCACGCCCTTCGGGTCTTTCAGAAAAAGTCACACCCTGTGTTGTCACTTCTCGAAAGGTACCTACATTACGTCAAAGTAACGCCTTGTGTGATACTTTTTCTGAAAAGACTGAGAAGAGGTGACTTAATCGCAGGCTCCCTTAGGCACAGTATTTGTTTATTGTCTTATCATTAACATGGTTAAGTTAATGGAAAATGAACAGATGTCTTTAAGTTTATTCAATTTCACATATTTATGACGAATTTTATTATTGAGGTGAGTTTGGCTTTCTAGCTTAAAGAGATTGATTCTCTAAACGAAAAATAGAAGGGGCTTGTTGAAAGTAGCGTGACCAAAGGCGTCTGAACTGACGGCTATCTTCAAAGCCGCACTGGCTAGCAATATTTTCGATAGGAAGATCTGAGGTTTGTAGTAATTGCTGAGCCAGATTTAATCTCAGTTTATAGGTGTATTCTTTAGTGGTGACCTTGGCTTCTTTTTTAAAAAGTCGCGCTAGGTGTCTGGTACTGCAATGGGCGATTTGAGCCAGTTCATGCAATGACCAATTTTTAGCAGGGTTAGATTGAATAGCATTTTGTACTAGGTGTACTTTTTGATGGAGATGATTCCTGTGTTCAAGCCAAGGAGAAAAGCTAGGGTCTTGGCTGCCACGTCTTGAAAATAGCACCATGTATTGGGCTATATCCGCTGCTAATTGCGCTTGATTATCTTCTTGTACCAGATAGAGGGCGAGATCTATTCCAGCGGTCACACCAGCACTCGTATAGGTATTATCATCCACAACAAATAGACGATTTTCCAATACTTGATTAGGTGTTACGAGTGCTCTTAAATCATCAAGATGAAGATGGTGTGTGGTGCACTTTTTATCTTTAAGTAGACCTGCTTTTGCCATGATAAGAGAGCCCGCACAAACACTGATGTAACGCTCAAACTTATGTTGCTTTAGCCATTGGCAGGCAGAACGAATTGCGGTTGTTTCAAGAGGGATTTCATCACCTACTAAACCTGCAATAATCAACCAAGCATTGGCTTGGATTGTATCCGGCAAAGGGGCAAGATTTAGAGGTAAACCTAGTGAGTTGCTCGCACCGCTTTCTGGTCCGACAAAATGCAATTGATATAAGGGGTCTCCACCACGTTTTTGATGAATACGATTGGCATATTGAAAGACTTCGGCTGGCCCAATCGCATCTAATAAGAGGGTATTGGGCAGCACCAAGATATAAATAGGTGTCATCTTAGTCGCTCTATTAGGTAACAGGTTTGGTTTTAAATAAGCTGGCTAAAAGTTTAGCGCCAAAGGTATTCACCAACAGGCCTATAACGACCAAGCTAATGCCTATCCACTGGGCTTGGCTAATGCTCTCATTCAAAATTAATGCAGCTGAAGATAAACCAACAACAGGTACGCCTAAGGTTAAAGGGGCAACTTGTGCTGCTGGGTATTTCTTAAGTAGATAGCTCCACAAACCATAACCCACCACAGTGGCTAGAACGGATAGGTATATCAGGGCAATGGCAGATTGCAGGCCAAAGTGACTTAGGCTGTCAATAATCAGGCTTGGACCTTCAATAAAGTAGCTGGCAATAAAGAAGGGAATAGGTGGAATCCAAGCGCTCCAGATAATGAGGTTTACATTCGCCGCATGGCCTTTTTGTGAAATGGCTTTATTGGCAATGTTACCCATGGCCCAGCTAGCAGCGCCTGCTAAGGTAAGGGCAAAACCTAATACTGTCATGGTTTGAGAATCATGGCTTTGGGCGATAAAGATAAGACCTAGGGCAGCAATGAAGATGGCTAAAACTTGATAGCCTTTGATACTTTCTTTAAGAAATAGCATGGCAAAGACCAAGGTAAATAGGGCCTGTGACTGTAAGGCAAGGGAAGCAAGGCCAGCTGGCATGCCGTTATCCATGGCGGTGAATAAAAACGCAAACTGTAAAAAGCTTATTGGCAAAGCATAAGCAAACCACCACTTGATTGGTGTTTTAGGGCGTTTAAAGAAAAAGGAGCCGACTAAAGCAACCAGTAAGAATCTTAGTCCACCTAATAAAAGAGGGGGGATACCTTCAATTCCCCAGGCAATGACGACAAAGTTAAAACCCCAAATAAAAATGATGGCGAGGGCTAGTAAAATGTCTTTGCTGGTCATGGGGAGATCCTTTTAAATATAAATGACACTAAATTCACTTTATCACAGAGTTTTGCCTTTAAAACCCATGGGGCTAACAGAATCTGCTGTATGGTCGTATCTGTATGGTTTTAAACATACCCTGTGAATAAAGGACGAGTTTAGCTTTTATGAGGGCTTTAAATCAGGTGTGATTGGGCTTGGTAGCGGGTCAATAAGGACATATTTTTAAGGATATAGAAAGAAAAAACTACCTCTCCCATTGGGTGATCAACATGGGAAAGGTAGGTTAAACCGAAATGGGTTTATAAAAAGCTGATCAAGCCTTTTAAGCTGAAAGAGATGATGGTTAAAGTAATCAGGCCTAAAAGATACAACCTAAGAAACCAAAACCATTGCTTTTGTTGTTTCATACTTAGCTCCCTATGCTATCAGTCAAAATGTTTCTCATAAGATTAATAACCCTCTTCGTAATCTTCTACCTTGCCGGAAAAAACACGGTATCCCCATAAGGTATAAGCGCAGATCAAAGGCAAAAAAATGACGATGCCATACACAAGAAAGCTTAGGCTTGAATCTGGTGCCGCCGCTTCCCAAAGTGTCATTTGTCTTGGCACTAGATAAGGGAATAAGCCCACAACTAACCCTGCAAAGCCTAATAAGAAAAGCCCTGCGCTACACCAAAATGGCCAGCTTTCGTGCTTGGCTTTATGGTCACTGGCAAAGCATTTCCAAGCAATATAACTTAATACCGCAGAGGCTAGAGGCAGTGGGCTTAACCAAAGGAAATTAAGGCCGTCAAACCAGCGAGCACGGATTTCAGCTTGGTCCAGAATTGTCCAGATACTGACTGCTCCCATGGCTAGGATAACGAGTATGAGAAGCAAACGTCCTTGTTTGGCGACTCTGAGTTGAATCTCGCCACGGCTTTTCATATAGAGGTAGCTGGTGGCGAGAAGGGCATAACCTGCCATTACCGCAAAGCCTGTTAATATGGCAAAAGGGGTAAGCCATATTAAACTATTGGCTTCACTGGCGTTGGCAGGAATGCCTTCTACAACCGCACCTAGGATTAAGCCTTGGCAAAATGCCGCTATGGTTGAGCCACTGCTAAAGGCAATATCCCACCACTTTTTAGAGGTATCAGACTTAAAGCGATATTCAAATGCCACACCCCGAAAGATTAAGGCAAATAACATCAGCATGATGGGGAGGTAGAAAGTCGATGTAATCGTCGCATAAGCACTGGGGAAAGCGGCAAACAAAATGACACCCCCAAAGACTAACCAAGTTTCGTTACCATCCCATACATGGGAGATAGAGCGCATTAAATGGTCTCTTTCTTCATTGTTATCAAACCAAGGAAAGAGAATACCTATGCCCAGATCAAAGCCATCTAGCAGTGTGTACATAAAGATGGCAAAGCCCAAGATGAGAAAATAGAAAAGTGCGTAATCCATTATTTATCTCCTTGTTCTTGGTGTTTAAGGTTTTTAACCCACGCTAGTGCATAGCCAGGTGCTTTCATACCAATGAGCTGTCTTTCTAAATCGGCCATTTTTGGCGGCCCTTTCTTGATCAGTTTACCCATAAAGTAGAGATACACACCTAATAACAAACTATAGATGACAACAAACATGATTAAGGAGAAGAGGACTTTTTCAGCGGGTAATAAGGACGTCACATCCATGGTGCGAACTAGCCCATGAATTACCCAAGGCTGACGCCCCGTTTCGGCCACATACCAACCTGCTAGCACTGCAATGACGCCCATGGGAGTAAAGGCTGTGGTGAGTAATAAAAAGGCTTTGTTCTCGTAGAGCCTATCTTTATGGCGCAGTAATAAGCCACATACGGCGATAAAGAGCATACCAACACCAATGGCGACCATGACTCTGAATGACCAGAAGACAAGCGGTACATAGGGCCTGTCTTCAGGGGGAACAGACTTAAGGCCTTGCACACCGCCATCGAGACTATGGGTAAGTATGATACTACCTAGGTGTGGAATCCCAATTTCATAGTCGTTTCTCTCTTCTTCCATATTTGGCATAGCAAATAGGAGCAATGGAACCGGTGCCTCCCATTCGGGCCAGATACCTTCCATCGCCGCCAATTTAATGGGTTGATGTTTAGCGACATTAAGGCCATGTAAATCACCCACGTAAGTTTGCAATGGGGTGAAGATCAACGCTGACCAAAGTGCCATAGATAGGCCTTTTTTAGCGAAGTTAATATGCTGTTTTTTCAATAAATAATAAGCGCTGATGCCTGCTACTAAAAAGCTTGCAGTGATCATGGTTGCCAATAGCATGTGGGCCAATCTATAGGGCATAGACGGATTGAAGATGACTTCGAACCAGCTAGTGACATGAAATTTTCCAGCGACGATTTCGTAACCTGCAGGGGTTTGCATCCAAGAGTTAGCGGCAATAATCCAAAAAGCTGAGATCCAAGTGCCGATCGCAACGATCAAGCTGGCACTAAAGTGCATCTTAGGGCTCACCCTTTGCCAACCAAATAGCATGACTCCCAAAAAGCCTGCCTCAAGGAAAAAGGCGGTTAATACTTCGTAGGCCATTAGTGGGCCTATGACAGGCCCCGCTATATCTGAAAAACGTGAGAAGTTAGTGCCGAACTCATAGGAAAGCACTATGCCAGACACGACACCTGTACCAAAGGTAATAGCGAAAGGTTTGATCCAAAATTTAGCTAATTGCAAATAATAGGGATTATGGGTTTTAAGCCATAGACCTTCCCAAATTGCAATCAAGGTGGCTAGACCGATTGTGATACTGGGAAAGATAATGTGAAAACTCACGGTAAACGCAAATTGAATCCGTGAGAGTATTGCGACATCAAGTTCCATAAATACCTCAAGTAAAGAGTTAACTAACTTTCTTTATTTTCTGACTTGCTTGTTTCAAAAGGCTTGGCATTAGGGCTAACCCAGTAATAGATAGTAGAGTTATGACTTCGATCAGTAAAAGATTATTATTCATAGCTAATGCCTTATTTGATTAATTTAAATAAAAAATGTTTGAGTTGGATCAAGTTTTGCTATTGATTAGCCATACTTATAGCAATACCAATGCCAAGAAGTTATCAGATCTATAAGTCTATGAATTTAAAGGTTTAATGTGTTTTTATGAGCGCTTTGAAAAAATAACTGTAAACTAGGTTTACAGGTTTAAATTGAAATATGTTAATCAGGTTGACAGTGTGCCGACATTAAATGTGATTTTTGAAATGGTTATCTTGCTCACCAGTGTTTGTGGTCTGATGGCAGGGTGTTGGCTTTATTGGCGTGCTGCTGGTAAGCGAGACCTAACGGCTTTATCGGCTTTTGCCATCATGATGGCACTTTGGTGTTTTGGTCATTTGGCCATTGCCCACGATATGCAATCTCTTGGTATCTTTCTCATTTTAGCTAACCCTTTGATGCCAACCTTCTTTCTTGATTTTAGTGTGCGCTTTGTGTCTAGTAGCCAGATTCAGGGTGAATATAGTCATAAATTTAAACCTTGGTTAGCCTTACTAAGTAACAATCTCAATAAGGTTTATTTAGTTAGCTTTCTTGTTTGTATGACTAGCTGGTGGCTAAGTGGTGCCATTGTCATAGAAAAAGCAGGGCTATTTCTCTTTGTTTTTACTGACTATGGTTGGTTTAACCTGGTTTATACCGTCTTGTTGGGCGTACTTGGTCATGCGGTTTTACTTTACGGCTGGCTGATTCATAAGGGCAATAAACGCCGTTCTATCCTTGTGCTCTTTATGGTGAGTGCTTGGGGTCTATTATTAGCCACCAGTTTTATTTTCCCATCGGTTGGTGTAGATGCCTTCCCTTATCCCATGATGCTCTTGCCGACTTACATTTTGCTGCTTGTTTATGCTGTGGTGCGCTATCAAATCTTAGCGGTCAATGCGTTCGCCAACCGTGCCTTGCTTTGGTTGGCTATGATGTTGAGTCTCTTGATACTCATTGCTTTCATCAGTGCCACCGCCGCACCTTTAGGGATGCAAGCCTTAGCTGAGGTGCCTGCTTGGCAGTTATGGTTATATTCTTTAACGGTTCTTCTATTAAGTGCCCTTATTTATCCCCCGCTTTCTCGTTTGGTGGAGCGTTTGATTTACCCCGGCTCTCGTTTGAATGAAGACCTTTTAGATATTTGGAGCCAAGCCCTTAAAGGCGCGAAGGATTGGCCTCAGTTGATTCAAATTGGTGAAACCTTGTTGAAGCAACAGCTTGGGCAGTCGGTAGACGTCTCAATCGAAATTAATAAAGATCAGATTATTACGCTTGATACAAACTCAAATGCTAACCAAACAGCGCTGCAAAAAGAGGCTCAAACAAATGAAATTAAGATGCAACTTTTAGTGCGAAACCTGTATCAAGGTTGGCAGTTTGAGTTGATTGCTTGGCAAGATGTAAGTCCGGGGATGCGCTTGTCAGGCGAAGTATTTGCCTCTTTGTTTACGACTCGTTGTGGCTTGTTGCAGCAAAGCCTTGAACTTGCTGAGGCAGAAAGGCAAAGGTTAGATGAGCAGCATTTGGTAGAGCTTGGTGGTTTGTCAGCGGCAATGGCCCATGAGTTACGTAATCCGTTAAATATCATTTCCATGGCGTCTATGAGCACAGATGATACCATCAAGCAGCATATTCAAACACAGGTGCAAAGAGCGGATAGGTTGATCAGTGATTTACTCTTGTATTCGGGCAGTCTGAATTTGGACTATTCCCCTTTGTTATTAAAACCCTTGTTATTGAGCTTAGAGCATCAGGCTGAGCTTGATAATGTTCAAGTGAATTTAGACATGCCAGATGAGCTCACCTTAGAGGTTGATATACAAAGAATCCAACAGGTGTTTATTAACTTGATGGATAACGCCGCTGCATTTTTACGTAATCAGCCAGATGCCAAGCTCAGAATAGAAGCAAAACGCTATGACGCCAGTAATCTAGTGCAGATTCGGGTGCATAATAATGGGCCTGAAATTGCTGCAAATATGGATGCTCAAAGCTTGTTTCAACCCTTTGTAAGTAAGCGTTCTGGTGGACATGGCTTAGGGTTAGCGATAGTAAAACGTATTATTGATGCTCATCAGGGGGAGATACGTTGTCGTAGTGACCTCAATTGGCCTGTTAGTTTTGAAATAGATCTGCCATTACATGCAAATAAAAGCCAAAAGCAACTATCAAATCAATCCTTCATGCCTGATCAATAGTGGCTTTAGAAGATGTTTTGCCAGTAATAAGCATTAAGTAGAAAGAATTAAGTAAAAGGTAAATAAATGGATACTGGGGCAAAGATTTTATTAGTGGATGATGAACCCGCGTTTTGTCAGCTGGCACAAATTTGGTTGGAAGGCTCGGGTTATCAAGTAAAAACCGCGGCTGATCTTGCTTCAGCTAAAGCCAGTTTAGCTAGTTTTGATGCGGACCTTGTCTTGCTAGATTTAGCCATGCCACCTCATTTTGACCCTCACCAAACTTTGGCTGCCATTCCTGACCTTATTTCACGCCCTGTTATTGTGATTACAGGAAATGCCGAGCGAGACCTTGCGCTTAAAGCGATCGAAAATGGTGCTTGGGATTTTATTGCCAAACCCCTAGACCCTGAAATGCTAGCGATTGTTGTTAAGCGAGCCTTGACTAAGCATGGGCTGGATAAAGAAGTTCGAAGCCTTAAACAGCTTAAACTAGCTGGGCCAGTGAAAAGTGCAGCAGAGTCTTATATTGGCGTGTCGACTTCGGCGATTAATATTCGCGCTTTGATTGAGCGTATTGCCCCTACTGAAGTTCGTGTTCTAGTGACAGGCCCTTCTGGTACGGGTAAAGAAGTGGTCTCCAAAGCTATCCATGATATGAGTTTGCGCAAAGATAAGGCGTTTATTTCTGTGCATTGTGGGGCCATTCCTGCGGACCTTTTAGAAAGTGAGTTATTTGGTTATCAAAAAGGCGCCTTTACTGGGGCGGATAAAGATAAAGTTGGGCTTTTATCTTTAGCTGATGGCGGTACGTTATTTCTGGATGAAATTGGTGAAATGCCAGCACCTATGCAAATTAAATTGTTAAGAGTGCTGCAAGAAGGGACTTTCTTTCCTGTGGGGGGAAGAGTGCAGCAATCCATCGATGTGCGAGTGATTTCAGCCACCAATGCTGATTTGATGGAGAAAGTGAAAGAGGGCGAGTTTAGGGAAGACCTTTATTATCGTATTAAAGGCATCACGCTTGAGACTCAGGCTTTGGATCAACATAGGGAAGATATTCCTCTCTTGATTCAAACGTTTCTCGCTCAAAAAGAAACGACTCATGCGGATTTAAAAACAGGCTCTTTATTATCAGCTCAGGCGCTAGCTTGGTTTGTAGCCCAGACTTGGCCTGGCAATGTGAGAGAGCTTAAAAATGCTTTAGAAAGCGTTGCCTCTATTGCTCAAAGTGCTGAAATTAAAATGGAAGACATAGCTTTGCTTTTTCCTATGGGACAAACGGAGAGTGTGCCTGCTTCTAACCCTCTGATCTCTTTGGATTCCAGCTTGGATGAACAGGTTAAACAACTGGAAATTGCTTTAATCAAATTGGCTTTGCAAGAAAGCCTAGGAAATCGCAGCCAAGCGGCAAGGCAGCTTGGTATTTCAAGACAAGGCTTATTGAAAAAGATTGAAAGGTATCAGTTGGGCTAGAAGTGTTGATTAAATGTATTGAGAGCAAAGAAGGGGCTTTAAGAACCTTCTTTGCTCTTATCTCTCTTTAACGCTTCTTATTTAGTTGCTTTTCTTCTTACTAATAACTTCGCAATTCAACTCGCCATTTTCGACTCTGACTTTTAATTTCTCGCCTTTTTTCGTTTGGCTGATGTTTTTAATGACGCCTTCTTCATTGCTAGCAATCGCATAACCACGAGACAGGATTTGTAACGGGCTAACCAAGTTGAGCTTTTCCACTAAGGAGGCAAAGGTTTGCGTTTTTTGTTCTAGGTTTTGCTTTAGTGCTTGCGATAACCGACGTTGATAATCTTCTAATTGCTGATTTTTAAGTTTGAGGGTTTGTGCTGGGCTTGCATTACTTAGCCTAGTATCTGAGTGCGTTAGTTTTACCTTATGCTTATTGAGCAGGGCTTGCATGCTTTGTTGCATACGTTTTTCTAGCTGAGTTAACTTATCTTGCTGTAATTGAATGCGCTCACTTGGATGACGCATTCTTTGGACTAAATGATCGAGCTTTTGTTGTTGTGTTTGTAACTGACGTTCAAATGATAAAGTTAAGCTATTTTCTCGTGATTGAATTTGTCTAATCAACTGATCTGAATCTGGGCTTAACAGCTCTGCTGCTGCAGTGGGTGTTGCAGCACGGACATCGGCAACAAAATCAGCAATGGTGAAATCTACCTCATGGCCGACGGCTGAAATAATGGGGGTTTTAGCATTAAAAATGGTTCTGGCTAAGGTTTCATCGTTAAAGCTATAAAGATCTTCTAGTGAACCCCCACCACGACCAATAATGATGGCATCAAAATGATCGCTAGCATCCATTCTAATCAATTGTTTGGTGAGATTTTGCGCTGCGCCTTGACCTTGTACTAAAGAAGGGATGATGGTGAGCTCGGTTAAAGGGAAGCGGCGCTTAAAGGCGCTGATCATATCTCTTACCGCAGCGCCAATAGGTGAGGTGATAATTGCCACACGTTCGGGTGTAACTGGGAGAGGTTTTTTATGCTCTTGTTTGAACAGACCTTCGGCTTCTAGTTGTGCTTTTAGTCTTTCGTAGGCCTGTTGTAAGGCGCCTTCGCCACCAGATTCCATGGATTCTACGGTTAATTGACAATCTCCCCTTGGTCCGTAAAAAGTGACCTTGGCTCTGAGTTTGACTAAATCACCATCTTTAGGCTTAAAACCTACAGAATTATTACGGTTTTTGAACATGGCACAACGAATTTGCGCCTTGCTATCTTTTAAAGAAAAGTACCAATGACCAGAGCCTGGGCGGGCTAGGTTGGATATTTCCCCTTCGACTAAAACCCAAGGTAAGCTGGCTTCTAATAGGCTTTGTATTTGACGATTTAATTGAGAGACACTGAAGGCGACCTCATTTTGTTTCTCGGCTGTAAAAAAATTCATCAATCTCTCATTGTTTTGATTTACCGCGAGGGCTTTCTCCGTTAGAATTACTTGCCATCTAAATCTACCCCAGTTGGCATTGGAAACCCTCCCATTATGTTACGAATCGCGCAAGAAGCTCTAACGTTTGACGACGTATTGCTTATACCAGGCTATTCCGAAGTTCTACCCAAGGATGTTAGCCTTAAAACCCGCATAACAAAAGACATTGAATTGAATTTACCGCTTGTTTCTGCGGCGATGGATACGGTTACAGAACACCGTATGGCTATCGCGCTAGCGCAAGAAGGTGGTATTGCGATTGTTCATAAAAACCTTTCTGTTGAAGAGCAAGCAGCTGAAGTACGTCGTGTTAAGAAGTACGAAAGCGGAATTGTTCGTGATCCGGTTACTATTAACCCTGAAGCCAGTGTTCGTGAGTTGGTTAAATTAACTGCCAGCCATAACATTTCCGGCGTACCTGTTGTTCAAGGCGATGATCTAGTAGGCATAGTGACTAGCCGTGACGTACGTTTCGTGAAAGATTTCGAACAATCTGTTGCTGATATCATGACGCCGAAAGAGCGTTTGGTAACAGTTGAAGAAGGCGCTTCAGCGGGTCAGGTTCGTAAACTATTACACGAACACCGTATCGAAAAAGTACTGATGGTAAATGCTGAGTTCGAACTACGCGGCATGATCACAGTAACGGATATCGATAAAGCAACGGCTTATCCTAATGCATGTAAAGATGACCAAGGTCGTTTACGTGTGGGTGCTGCTGTTGGTACGGGTGCTGATACTTCTGATCGTGTGACGGCTTTGGTTGAAGCAGGTGTTGATGTGATTGTTGTTGATACCGCTCACGGTCATTCTAAAGGTGTTATTGATCGCGTACGTTGGGTGAAAGAAAACTTCCCTCAAGTGCAAGTTATTGGTGGCAACATCGCTACAGCAGAAGCTGCTATTGCCTTGGCAAAAGCGGGCGCGGATGGTGTTAAAGTCGGTATAGGCCCTGGCTCTATTTGTACTACCCGTATTATCTCTGGTGTCGGTGTACCTCAAATTTCTGCTGTTGCCAATGTTGCAGCGGCGATGGCTGAGTATGATGTGCCTGTTATTGCTGATGGTGGTGTACGTTTCTCTGGTGATATTGCGAAAGCAATCGCAGCCGGCGCAAGTGTGATCATGGTTGGTGGTTTACTTGCAGGTACTGATGAAGCGCCAGGCGAAATTGTACTGTACCAAGGTCGTTCATTTAAATCTTACCGTGGTATGGGCTCTTTGGGCGCTATGGCACAATCTCAAGGTTCAAGTGATCGTTACTTCCAAGATGCGAAAGACGGTGTTGAGAAATTAGTGCCAGAAGGTATTGAAGGTCGTGTCCCTTGTAAAGGTCCTATGGTTGCGGTTGTTCACCAAATGATGGGCGGACTGCGCTCTTCAATGGGCTACACAGGTTCGGCTGATATTGAAGAAATGCGCACTAAAACGCAATTCTCTCGTATCACAGGTGCAGGTATTCGTGAAAGTCACGTACATGATGTGACTATTACTAAAGAAGCGCCGAACTATCACGCCGGCTAAGCGTGAAAGAAAGTTAAACTGAGATGGGGCGAATTAATCGCCCCATCTTTATTTTAAGAAGCTTAGGTTTTTATCAAAAACTCATTCAAAGACCTAGCTCAAAGACCCTAATGTCTATTAAAGAGTTAAAAAATTATGTCGCAAAATATCCACGCTCATAAAATTCTTATTCTTGATTTTGGTTCTCAGTACACTCAATTGATCGCCCGTCGTGTGCGTGAAATTGGTGTTTATTGTGAAGTCCGTGCTTTTGACATGGAAGATCAAGAAATTATCGAATTCGCTCCAAAAGGCATTATCCTAGCGGGTGGTCCAGAATCTGTTACTGAAGCAGGCTCTCCCCGTGCACCAGAATCTGTTTTCACCTTAGGTGTGCCAGTTCTAGGTATTTGTTATGGCATGCAGACTATGTCAGAACAACTAGGTGGTAAGGTTGAAAGTTCAGAATTACGTGAATTTGGTTACGCACAAATTCGCACACATGGCGATACTGGCCTATTAACTGACATTGTTGATCATGTTGCTAACAATGGTGTTCATCTTCTTGATGTGTGGATGAGCCATGGTGATAAAGTGACTGAAATGCCGACTGATTTTGCTTTAATGGCATCAACAGAAAGTTGCCCAATTGCAGGTATGGCAAACGAAGCGAAAAAATTCTACGGTTTACAGTTTCACCCTGAAGTAACACACACGAAGCAAGGTGGCGCTTTATTATCTCGTTTTGTGGTTGATATTTGTGAGTGTGAAACACTCTGGACACCCGATAATATTGCCACCGATGCGATTGAACGCATGCGCGAGCAAGTGGGTGATAAACAAGTATTGCTTGCGCTATCTGGTGGTGTTGATTCCTCTGTTGTTGCTGCGCTTCTTCATAAAGCCATTGGCGATCAGCTGACCTGTGTTTTCGTTGATAACGGCCTATTGCGTTTGAACGAAGGTGATCAAGTAATGGCTATGTTTGCAGAAAACATGGGTGTGAAAGTGATCCGTGTTGATGCAGAAGATCTTTTCTTATCTCGCCTTAAAGGTGAAGCAGATCCCGAAGCTAAGCGTAAGATTATTGGTAATAGTTTCATTGAGATTTTTGATGAAGAGTCATCAAAACTCAATGAAATTGAATTCTTAGCGCAAGGTACTATTTACCCTGATGTGATTGAGTCTGCTGCGTCTAAAACAGGTAAGGCACATGTTATCAAATCTCACCACAATGTGGGTGGATTACCTGATGATATGAAGATGGAGCTCGTTGAGCCACTACGTGAATTGTTTAAAGACGAAGTGCGTAAATTGGGTTTAGCCTTAGGCCTACCTTATGACATGGTTTATCGTCATCCTTTCCCAGGACCTGGCCTCGGTGTTCGCATTTTAGGCGAAGTTAAAAAAGACTATGCTGATATCCTGCGTCGCGCAGATGCTATCTTCATTGAAGAATTACGCCGTTCGGGTTGGTATGATAAAACAAGCCAAGCATTTGCTGTATTCTTGCCTGTTAAATCGGTAGGTGTCGTGGGTGATGGTCGTCGTTATGAGTATGTTGTTGCACTTCGTGCGGTTGAAACCATCGATTTTATGACTGCGCGTTGGGCGCACTTACCATACGAGCTACTAGAGACTGTGTCAGGTCGTATTATTAATGAGATTGAGCACATTTCACGTGTGACTTATGATGTTTCATCTAAGCCACCTGCAACAATCGAATGGGAATAATTTTCAATCGGTTGATGTAAATGCTTAAAAAAACGGCCCCCTTCTAATCTAAAGGAGGCCGTTTTTTCTGTGTGTAGAAAAAATGGATTTATTGTGTTGAGGTGGGAAGGTTTGTTATTTAAAGGTATAATCTTCCGAATTTTTGACAGTTAATAACTTAAGTATAAAATCAAGGGCTATAAATGGAAGACGTAACATTACAAATTGACCGGATTACAAGTATCTTCATACTGATTGGTGTATCTGTGTTTATTCGATTCTTACTTGAGCTTTTAGGGCAGCGTTGGATAACCACAATTGCTCATACTGCAACATTAGTATTACTCCCAATTATTACATTTGTTATAACAAAAGTAATTTCAGGCAATATTGCTTTGTCTCTTGGTATGGTTGGTGCGCTTTCTATTGTTAGATTCCGTAATCCAGTACGTTCGCCTTTAGAGTTATCAGTTTACTTTGGTGCTATCACAATGGGGATAGCAGCATCTGTTAATATTAAATGGCTGATCCTTTTAGTCGGTGCAGTAATTGTATCTGCTTTAGTACTTACTTGTATTCACTATATTAGCCGCTTTGTTTTTAATAGAAACTTCTTTAATGCATCATTTTCAGAAGGAAATTCATTAAGTACATTAGAGCTCACTATGTCTGAAGATTTAGATGTTTTGGATGAGAGCCAGTATTTAAAAGTGAAGCGTTTTTCAGGTGATGAATTTCATTATGTTCTTGTAGCTAGAAAACTAAGTGACTTACAAGGCATGCTATCTAAGCTTAATGGGTCAGATAGTTTGAAAAATTACCAACTGCACAAGTAAGGATTTAATTTAATGCTTAGGCTTATATTCACCTTTGTTCTGCTTGTTTTTGCAGTTAATGCAACAGCTGCCTGCAATTTTACAACAGCCAATTTTTTGTCTGAGCTTAATAACCCTAAATCGATTGAAAAAATTGAGGTGAGGGTTCCAAAAAGTGCAAAATTTGCACGGAACTTTACCAAAATACTAATTTCGAAATCTAAGAATATTCCGCCAGAACTTAAGAAAAATTTTAAAGCTATTGTGACTGTTAAGTATGAGTTTGGTAGTTGTAGTTATGACGCTAAAGTCAAGCAAAATGGTGACTGGAAAGACCATGTTAGCTTTATTGATGGCGGCCAACCACTTCGTTCTTTAAATGTAAAATTAAAAGAAGGTAATATCCTCAACGCTGTAAAGTTTAAACTTTTATTGCCAGAAACGCGTAATAACCTTAATGAAGTTCTCGGTTCAGTTTTTATGCGGGAGCTTGGTTTTATTTCACCTGAAACATTTCAAGTAAATACTGAAGTGAATGGAGTGAGGTCTCTTATGTTATTTCAAGAAGACCTTCGTAAAGAGCTTCTTGAACGCAACAACCGAAGAGAAGGGCCCCTATTTGAAGGTGATGAAAATCTGCTATGGTCTTATGAAGGGTTTGAAAATTTCGAGCTCGAATCGTTGGCTTTATCTCGTGTGAGTAATGATAAGTGGTTTCTAAAAGGTGGGAGCTCTCAACAAATAACATTGTCAGCATACTCTCTTCTACAAACAGCTTATTTAGACTACTCTCAGAATATTGAGGCCAGAAAAGATCATATTATTTTTCCAAATAATAGAGAGTCGAGCGTTTTTGATGATTATTTCTTTGCCCTGTTTGCTATGAATGGCATGCATGCGCTTCGTCCACATAATAGACGCTATTATTTCAATTCTTTTACCAATTTATTTGAGCCTGTTTATTATGATGGGAATATAAATTTACATGAGAAAGTAAGCTCTAAAAAAGCTGAGGCTTATATTATAAATGCTTTTAAAGTGGGTTATAAATTTCCATATCGAAATACATTTCTTGATAAAAAGTTTGCTAACACTTCTCTTGATGAGTTTAAAAATAGAGTCGTTATAAGTGATGAAGAGGCAAAACGTTTTTTTGATAAAGCACTTTCTCAAACAAATATTAGTATTGAAAGTTACCAAAAAAAAATTGATAAAAGAGCTGTTTTTTCTAGCGAATTTGAAGTTTCAGTATCTATTCAAGATAGTTATTTGAAGAAGCAGAAAGAGTTTGGTGTAAAGCAAACGAATATCACACTGTCTGAAATTACAGAATCAGGTTTTAACGTATTAAACGTTAATGGCGAAAAACATTCGCTCACAGTGGAAGAACTTGCATTAGTTGTTTCTGATAATGAGCTTAAGGACTCTCGATATACCCTATTTCCTAATACAATATCAAATGTTGAAAAATTAGATTCAGAAGTAACACGATTGCAATTGTTTGGTGGAGATATTTTGCATTCTAAAAACCTTTCCCTTGAAATAGATCAAGTTGCTAAGAAAATTCAAATACAACAACAGACTTCTAAGGATTGGGTATTGTTTCGTCATGTTAGTCTAAAAAATTGGAGTATAAGTTTTACTGGATCTAACAAGAGTCTGCCATCAGATGAAGCACAAACTCAAAGGTTCAATCGATATGGCATGACTGGTTGTTTGAACTTTTACCAAACTAAGTTTGAAAGTGTAAAAGTCAGTGCAGTTGATGGGGCATGTGAAGATAGCGTTAATATTGTGAATTCAAACGGAAATTTGGATTTAATTAGGATTACACGAGCCTATGCTGATGCTATAGATATTGACTTTTCAGAAGTAAAAATTGATAAGGTTGAGGTGAGCGGTGCTGGTAATGATTGCTTTGATGTTAGTGGTGGTCATTACAACCTTAATCAAGTAACACTCTCGAATTGCGGTGATAAAGGCATTTCCGTGGGTGAGAAATCACAATTAAATGCTAATAACCTTGTTCTTGATAATGCAGTATTAGGAGTCTCATCCAAAGATTTTTCTGAAGTGAAGATTAATCATGCAATATTTAACTCAGTGGGTGTGTGCTTGGAGGCAATGCAGAAAAAGCAAGAGTTTGGTGGTGCCCGCTTACTGGTAGAGTCATTAGAATGTGAAGGAGAATATATTCAAGATTCGAATTCAATAATCCTTCGAGAGGTACTATGAGTTTTCGAAAAGAGAAAAAGTATCGATTAACATATAGTGATATGTTGACTTTAAAGGCAAAATTGAAAGGTCATGGTATGACTCCCCTTTATCCAGCGAGGTTAATTAGTAGTTGTTATTTTGATACTCATGACCTTAGGCTTTATGAAGAATCAGAAGAAGGTGTATTACCTAGAAAGAAAATTAGGGTTAGGTGGTATAATAAGAACAATTCTTTTACTAAAGAGGTCAAAGTGTCATCGATAGAAGGCCGCTTTAAATATACTGAGAGACTAAGTTCATTATCGTCATTCTCAGAGCTAAATGATATGACCTTTTTTGATCAAGTGTATGGTAGCTTAAAGCCTGCTATTGTAGTTTCATATGAGAGAGAATATTACTCTTTGGGGACTCTAAGGGTAACTTTTGATTCTCAGATTAAGTATACAGATTGTCGGCTTCAGACTTTACCTAGCTATAGAGATGATGAGTGTGTAATGGAAGTAAAGGTGCCGATTGATTGTGAAGATGATTATATTGAAAGTATCATTTCCCATTCAACAGCTCGGTTTTCTAAGTACTCAAGAGGGTTACTTTTTTCTGATGGATCTATGTAAGCTGGATTAGACAAATCTATCTAAAGGTCTAAATGACTTTCCAATTTATAAATAAAACGGCCCTCTTCTAATAGAAGGGGGCCGTTTTTATTTAGACTTTAGTCAGTAATTAACAACAAGGTGTTTTATGAAATTCCCTAATCCTTTAATCGAAGCCAAGCTTATAAAGCGCTATAAGCGTTTTTTAACCGATGTTATTTTGCCTGATGGCAGTGAGATAACGGTTCATTGTCCTAATACGGGTTCAATGAAGCGGTGTATGCCTGAAAATGCACGCATCTGGATTTCAGATAGTCAGAATGACAGGCGTAAATATCGCCATACCTGGGAGTTGGTTGAAATTGATAATCAGCATCTTGCCTGCATTAATACGGGTTTACCGAATAAGCTAGTAAAAGAAGCCATTGATAATGGTGTGATTGAAGAGTTGCAGGGTTATCAAAACATTAAAGCAGAAGTGAAATATGGTGAGGCTAGCCGTATCGATTGGTTGCTATCCAATAATGAGGGGAAAGAGCTTTGTTATGTGGAAGTGAAAAATGCCACTTTATTAGAAGAAGGGGAGCTTGGTGAGGGCGGGCATGGTTATTTTCCTGATGCAGTGACTGATCGTGGTCGTAAGCACCTTTTTGAATTAGTCAATATGGTAAAACAGGGGCATAGAGCGGTACTTTGTTTTTGTGTGAGTCACACTGGTATCAATAAAGTCTCACCAGCAGCGCATATAGATGAGAAATACACTCAAGCATTGAAGGAAGTGATGGCGCAAGGGGTAGAGGTTATCGCTTATCGTGCACGAATCACTCCTGAAGAGATTGAATTAACACAAAAACTGCCTGTTATTGTTTAATAAATAAACAAATAGAAAAATAAATGCAATTATTTGCCTAAACGGTCAAAAAGCGCTTGCCATAAAAACTGAGATGTATATTATACGCATCCACTGACACGGGGTAGCAAACAAGACTACACCGACAAGCTACCAAGTAGCTAACTACAAACGTTCACTCTTATTTAGAAAATGTTTAGTAAGTCAGACGCTCTTTAAAATAGTTAATCAGATAATTTGTGTGGGCACTCGCTAGAGACTTCAGCAAGTTACTCGAGTTGTTAATTGCTACGGTAATTGATGTTCGAATGACTACAAAAATTTAGAAGTCTTACGAGAGTCGATACTAAAACGCTTTATGTTTGATTCATTAGTTTGGATCAAGTTTTAAAGTCAGCAGTAAAGATTTGAGTGAGCAATGATTTTAAACTGAAGAGTTTGATCATGGCTCAGATTGAACGCTGGCGGTAGGCTTAACACATGCAAGTCGAGCGGAAACGATGTAGCTTGCTACAGGCGTCGAGCGGCGGACGGGTGAGTAACGCGTAGGAATCTGCCTAGTAGTGGGGGACAACCTGTGGAAACGCAGGCTAATACCGCAAAAGCCCCTGAGGGGGAAAGGAGGGGATCTTCGGACCTTTCGCTATTATAATGAGCCTGCGTGAGATTAGCTAGTTGGTGAGGTAAAGGCTCACCAAGGCGACGATCTCTAGCTGGTCTGAGAGGATGATCAGCCACACTGGGACTGAGACACGGCCCAGACTCCTACGGGAGGCAGCAGTGGGGAATATTGGACAATGGGCGCAAGCCTGATCCAGCCATACCGCGTGTGTGAAGAAGGCCCTAGGGTTGTAAAGCACTTTCAGAAGGGAGGAAAGGGTGTTGCTTAATACGTAATATCTGTGACGTTACCTTCAGAAGAAGCACCGGCTAACTCTGTGCCAGCAGCCGCGGTAATACAGAGGGTGCAAGCGTTAATCGGAATTACTGGGCGTAAAGCGCGCGTAGGTGGTTTGTTAAGTCGGATGTGAAAGCCCAGGGCTCAACCTTGGAATTGCACCCGATACTGGCAGGCTAGAGTACGATAGAGGAGTGTGGAATTTCCTGTGTAGCGGTGAAATGCGTAGATATAGGAAGGAACATCAGTGGCGAAGGCGACACTCTGGATTGATACTGACACTGAGGTGCGAAAGCGTGGGGAGCAAACAGGATTAGATACCCTGGTAGTCCACGCCGTAAACGATGTCTACTAGCCGTTGGGTTGTAATGACTTAGTGGCGAAGCTAACGCGATAAGTAGACCGCCTGGGGAGTACGGCCGCAAGGTTAAAACTCAAATGAATTGACGGGGGCCCGCACAAGCGGTGGAGCATGTGGTTTAATTCGAAGCAACGCGAAGAACCTTACCTACTCTTGACATCCATAGAATTTAGCAGAGATGCTTAAGTGCCTTCGGGAACTATGAGACAGGTGCTGCATGGCTGTCGTCAGCTCGTGTTGTGAAATGTTGGGTTAAGTCCCGTAACGAGCGCAACCCTTGTCCTTATTTGCCAGCGAGTAATGTCGGGAACTTTAAGGAGACTGCCGGTGACAAACCGGAGGAAGGTGGGGACGACGTCAAGTCATCATGGCCCTTACGAGTAGGGCTACACACGTGCTACAATGGCGCATACAGAGGGCTGCGAACTTGCGAGAGTAAGCGAATCCCATAAAGTGCGTCGTAGTCCGGATTGGAGTCTGCAACTCGACTCCATGAAGTCGGAATCGCTAGTAATCGTGAATCAGAATGTCACGGTGAATACGTTCCCGGGCCTTGTACACACCGCCCGTCACACCATGGGAGTTGATTGCTCCAGAAGTAGCTAGCTTAACCCTTCGGGGAGGGCGGTTACCACGGAGTGGTCAATGACTGGGGTGAAGTCGTAACAAGGTAGCCCTAGGGGAACCTGGGGCTGGATCACCTCCTTAAACGATATGAAGCTCTGGTGAGTGTTCACACAAATTATCTGATGTAACCTTTTTTAAGACAGACTTTTTTAAGTCGAAGCAGAAAACGCTAAGCAAGTTGCTGTTCAATCATTAGATTGAAATAACAGTGCCTGACTTAGCGCTTTGCGCTAATTGCTCTTTAACAATTTAACTTTTTGAATAGATCGAAATAACAACACTCTCGTGTATTTATATACGTTAGTTTGTTATTTCAAAGACGATAATCAAGCGTCAAACCGGTGGAAACACTCTTTAACCTAGAGTGATTTTCAAATCGTAAATCCAACGAGACACAAAAGCTCGTTGGTATATAGACCCTTTTGGGTTATATGGTCAAGTGACCAAGCGTGCACGGTGGATGCCTTGGCAGTCAGAGGCGATGAAGGACGTGGTAATCTGCGAAAAGCTCGGGGGAGTTGATAAACAAGCGTTAATCCCGAGATGTCCGAATGGGGAAACCCACCCGCTTGCGGGTATCGTATGGTGAATACATAGCCATACGAGGCGAACCCGGGGAACTGAAACATCTAAGTACCCGGAGGAAAAGAAATCAACCGAGATTCCCTAAGTAGCGGCGAGCGAACGGGGATTAGCCCTTAAGTTAGATTGGTGTTAGTAGAAGGCTCTGGAAAGTGCCGCCGTAGAGAGTGAAAGCCTCGTATACGAAAATGCCCTTTTAATGAAAACGAGTAGGACGGGACACGTGGTATCCTGTCTGAATATGGGGGGACCATCCTCCAAGGCTAAATACTCCTGACTGACCGATAGTGAACCAGTACCGTGAGGGAAAGGCGAAAAGAACCCCTGTGAGGGGAGTGAAATAGATCCTGAAACCGTGTACGTACAAGCAGTGGGAGCGGACTTGTTCCGTGACTGCGTACCTTTTGTATAATGGGTCAACGACTTATTTTCAGTAGCAAGGTTAATCGAATAGAGGAGCCGTAGGGAAACCGAGTCTTAATAGGGCGTATAGTTGCTGGGAATAGACCCGAAACCGGGCGATCTATCCATGGGCAGGTTGAAGGTTGGGTAACACTAACTGGAGGACCGAACCCACGTATGTTGAAAAATGCGGGGATGACTTGTGGATAGGAGTGAAAGGCTAATCAAGCTCGGAGATAGCTGGTTCTCCTCGAAAGCTATTTAGGTAGCGCCTCGTATCTCACCATTGGGGGTAGAGCACTGTTTGGGCTAGGGGGTCATCCCGACTTACCAACCCCATGCAAACTCCGAATACCAATGAGTGCAATTACGGGAGACACACGGCGGGTGCTAACGTCCGTCGTGGAAAGGGAAACAACCCAGACCGTCAGCTAAGGTCCCAAAGTTACAGTTAAGTGGGAAACGATGTGGGAAGGCTTAGACAGCTAGGAGGTTGGCTTAGAAGCAGCCATCCTTTAAAGAAAGCGTAATAGCTCACTAGTCGAGTCGGCCTGCGCGGAAGATATAACGGGGCTAAACTGTACACCGAAGCTACGGATGCTTAGTTTACTAGGCATGGTAGAGGAGCGTTCTGTAAGCCGTTGAAGGTCAAGCTGTAAGGCAGGCTGGAGGTATCAGAAGTGCGAATGTTGACATGAGTAACGATAAGGGGAGTGAAAAACTCCCCCGCCGGAAGACCAAGGTTTCCTGTCCCATGTTAATCAGGGCAGGGTGAGTCGGCCCCTAAGGCGAGGCAGAAATGCGTAGTCGATGGGAAACAGGTTAATATTCCTGTACTTGCATATATTGCGATGGAGAGACGGAGAAGGCTAGGCCAGCACAGCGATGGTTGTCTGTGTTTAAGGCGGTAGGCTGGTGACTTAGGTAAATCCGGGTTGCCTTTAAGGCCGAGAACTGATGACGAGCCCTCTTTTGGGTGAAGTGGTTGATGCCATGCTTCCAGGAAAAACTTCTAAGCTTCAGATATATGGGAACCGTACCCCAAACCGACACAGGTGGTCAGGTAGAGAATACCAAGGCGCTTGAGAGAACTCTGGTGAAGGAACTAGGCAAAATGGTACCGTAACTTCGGGAGAAGGTACGCCGATTTTGGTGATGGCACTTGCTGCTTAAGCTGAGATTGGTCGAAGATACCAGGTGGCTGCGACTGTTTATTAAAAACACAGCACTCTGCAAACACGAAAGTGGACGTATAGGGTGTGACGCCTGCCCGGTGCTTGAAGGTTAATTGATGGGGTTAGCTTAGGCGAAGCTCTTGATCGAAGCCCAAGTAAACGGCGGCCGTAACTATAACGGTCCTAAGGTAGCGAAATTCCTTGTCGGGTAAGTTCCGACCTGCACGAATGGCGTAACGATGGCCACACTGTCTCCACCAGAGACTCAGTGAAATTGAAATCGCAGTGAAGATGCTGTGTATCCGCGGCTAGACGGAAAGACCCCGTGAACCTTTACTATAGCTTCACAGTGAACTTTGAGCCTACTTGTGTAGGATAGGTGGGAGGCTTTGAAACCCGGACGCTAGTTCGGGTGGAGCCACTCTTGAAATACCACCCTGGTATGTTTGAGGTTCTAACTCAGGTCCCTAATCGGGATCGAGGACACTGTGTGGTGGGTAGTTTGACTGGGGCGGTCTCCTCCCAAAGAGTAACGGAGGAGCACGAAGGTGTGCTCAGCATGGTCGGAAATCATGCGAAGAGTGTAAAGGCAAAAGCGCGCTTAACTGCGAGACAGACACGTCGAGCAGGTACGAAAGTAGGTCTTAGTGATCCGGTGGTTCTGTATGGAAGGGCCATCGCTCAACGGATAAAAGGTACTCCGGGGATAACAGGCTGATACCGCCCAAGA
Source organism: Marinomonas sp. MED121 (assembly GCF_000153025.1). Lineage (GTDB taxonomy): Bacteria > Pseudomonadota > Gammaproteobacteria > Pseudomonadales > Marinomonadaceae > Marinomonas. The sequence continues at coordinate 272,219 of NZ_CH672433.1, read as the reverse complement.
GTTCACATCGACGGCGGTGTTTGGCACCTCGATGTCGGCTCATCACATCCTGGGGCTGAAGCCGGTCCCAAGGGTATGGCTGTTCGCCATTTAAAGTGGTACGCGAGCTGGGTTTAGAACGTCGTGAGACAGTTCGGTCCCTATCTGCCGTGGACGTTTGAGATTTGAGAGGAGCTGCTCCTAGTACGAGAGGACCGGAGTGGACGAACCTCTGGTGTTCCGGTTGTCACGCCAGTGGCATTGCCGGGTAGCTACGTTCGGACGGGATAACCGCTGAAAGCATCTAAGCGGGAAGCCTCCCTCAAGATGAGATCTCACTGGAACTTTAAGTTCCCTAAAGAGCCGTTGAAGACTACGACGTTGATAGGCAGGGTGTGTAAGTGCTGTGAGGCATTGAGCTAACCTGTACTAATTGCTCGTGAGGCTTGACCATATAACGCCAAAATGGTTTAGCGTTATATTACGATTTAGAATGATGGTAAGACATCGCAAGCTGGTTTGAGGCTTGGTTATCGTTACTATTCAAAGAGTTATTGTTAAAGCATAAGCAAATTCGAGTATGAATGAGCCGTCTAAAGAGACATTAAGACTCAAACATCTCAAACAGAATTTCTTGATAATCACAGAGCGTCTGAACCACCTGATCCCATCCCGAACTCAGAAGTGAAAAGTCGCATCGCCGATGGTAGTGTGGGAGTTCCCATGTGAGAGTAGGTCGTTATCAAGATTAAAATCTAAAAAGCCTGATCTTATGATCAGGCTTTTTTTTGCCTAAAATTTATCGGTAATCCCCCCATTTTTAATGGAGTTCAGGTGTAGACTTTAAAGTTTGCGTTAAACGCCTTTTTTGTATCGGTGTAATGCCACCAATGCCCATGTTAGGTCGCTCGTTATTGTAAGTCCATAACCAGTGCGTTGCTTTATCTTGAAGCGCTTTAATATCTTCGTACAAGTAATGACTCAGCCAATCATATCTCACTGTACGGTTAAATCGCTCTATATAAGCGTTTTGCTGTGGTTTGCCAGGTTGGATAAAACTGAGCTCAATGCTGTTTTCTTGTGCCCAACTTGCCAGCTTCTCACTGATATACTCAGGGCCATTATCACACCGTATCGCTTTAGGTTTACCTCGCCACTCAATAATCTGATTGAGTGCGCGTATAACACGTTCTGCTGGTAAGGATAGGTCCGCATCAATAGTTAACCCTTCTCGATTAAAGTCATCAATCACGTTAAACAAACGGCAACGTCGACCATCTGAGAGTTGATCATGCATAAAATCCATTGACCAACATTCATTGATTTGTTCTGGCACCGCTAAGGGTTCAGGCTTTTCACGGACTAAGCGTTTATGAGGTTTGATGCGCATGTTGAGCTGTAGCTCACGATAAATACGGTAAACACGCTTATGGTTCCATGGATAACCACAGACATTTCTGAAGTAGAGAAAACATAGCCCAAAGCCCCAGTTACGCTGATTTTGAGTCAGCCCGATTAATTGCTCAACAATCAACTGATTCTCATCATTAAGTTTAGGCTGATAACGGTAGCAGGTCTCGCTGATCTTAAACGTCCGACAGGCAGATGCAATACTGAGGTGATAAGTCACCACAGCCTGTTTGGCCATCGGCTTGCGGTCAGCGGCCTTCACCACTTTTTTGCCATGGCTTCCTGTATGATCTCTGCCTTGAGTTTTTCTTCGGCATACATCTTTTTAAGACGACGGTTTTCTTCTTCGAGTTCTTTCATTCGAGTGATTAAAGAGGCATCCATACCACCGTACTTGGCTCGCCACTTATAAAAGGTCGAATTACCAATGCCATGCTCGCGACACAGCTCCGCCACGGGCACTCCTGCCTCGGCTTGGTTTAAGATGCCCATGATTTGACTGTCTGAATAGGTTTTATTTTTCATCGTGATCTCCTAGTAATTAGCTTATTAGAAAACTCTACGACTGACCTCTATTATTTTTCGGGGGGATTACCGCATTACACCGATACAAAAAAGGCGTTTAACGCAAACTTTAAAGTCTACACCTGAACTCCATTAAAAATGGGGGGATTACCATCAAAACACTTTTTATAACTCATTAATTTAATTGGGTTTTGAAATTTAGTATAGGCAAGCCCCTAGGATATTAATGAGAGAGTTTTCTTGATAACCACAGAGTCATTGATGATCCCATCCCGCTTCCTAACCCAAATACAGTAGTAAAAAGAGGCATCGCCAATGGTCGTGTGGGAGTTCCTCTTTGTATACTTCAACATCCCCTAGTTGGCATTAAAGACAATAAATACTTTATGTCTAATACAGCTAGTTATCAAGATGACTTCAGCCACTGAATTAATCTAGGTAACCCCGCTTCCTATTCCAACTACAGAAGTCGCTCTTTATTAGCCAGGCTACGCATAACATCGCCAATGCTTTTTATAGAGAATGAGGGGGGGCTTCTTTGTAGTTTTAAACATCGCCTAGCAGGCATGAAAGATCATAAATACTTTATGCCCAATACAGCCAGTTATCAAGATGACTTCAACCACTGAACTTATCTAGGTAATCCCGCTTCCTATTCCACTACAGAAGTAGCTCTCTATTAGCCACGCTACGCATAACATCGCCAATGCTTTTTATAGAGAATGAGGGGGGTCTTCTTTGTAGTTTTAAACATCGCCTAGCAGGCATGAAAGATCATAAATACTTTATGCCTAATACAGCCAGTTATCAAGATGACTTCAGCCACTAAACCTTATCTATAGCCATGATTAGCATTTCTTGATAATCACAGAGCCGTTGATTGATGACATGGGTTGCTTATCGTTCAAAAACAATCTTACCGCTGGTCATTGTCATGACAGGGGATATGCTGGCAATTTCTGTTTCTGGGATGCTCATAATATCCTTGTCTAAAACCACAAGATCAGCGAGTTTGCCGACTTCGAGAGAGCCTAACTTGTCTTCCATAAAGAGAAGCTTTGCATTGCTTATTGTGTGGGCAATGAGAGCGTCTTTGCGTGAAATACGTTGTTTTGTATTCCAGCCAGTGCCGCCTGCTATGTTCTGGCCTGTGACTACCCAACCTAAAGTGAGGAAGGGGTTATAAGGCGCTACGACAGCGGCATCAGAGCCTAGCCCCCAAAGAACACCAGAGCGTTGAATACTGCCAAGAGGCGGTGCATTGCGTGTTGAGGATGACATCATGGATTGGGAGTGAACGGCTAAGGCAATGCCCAGTTTATTGGCTTTTTCTAACAAGCCTTCATCCATGCCGTTTGCATGGGCGATGGTCCAACGAAGATTAGTGACATTGGGTGTCTCTTCAGCGATATCTTCTACTAGGTCTATAAACTGCTTAGCGGTGGTTTTACTCTTTATATGTTCATGTATGGGCCAGCCAGATTTAGCGCCTGCTATGGCAATATCGCTAAAGGGCCCCCAAGTGCTATTGTTCCACGATTTTTTGGTTCTAATGGTGTCGTAAACAGGGTTATAGATGTGCTCGCCTAAGCCGATCAAGCCAAACTGATCGCTATTTGATAATGGCTTGTGATGGCTTGATTTAATTAAAGCGATAGCGTCTTTAGCCGTTTTGCTGTTTCTAGCGGTATAGCGAAGAGAGTGAAATACCCTAACAGGTAAAAGACCTTGTTGAGCGAGTGCTCCAACTGGGGCTAACTTGCCATCGGATTCTCTACCAACATCATATACCGTGGTAATTCCCATTTGGTTTAGCACCTTCATATAAGTGAGGATAGCTTTCGGGCTAGAGCTTTTGTTGTACCAGCTGACTTCATTTGTGAAGACTTTGACCTTGTCTCTGCCTTTAACTCTAGCGCTGCTTGAGCTGATATTGACTGCTTTTAATGCTGCGGTGTTGGCATAAGCTGTTGAGTAGGTTTGCATTAAGAAAATGGGGTTATTTGGTGCTGCTTGGTCTAGCTCAGCTAAAGTGAAAACCTTGCTATCATCTAAAAATTGTTCATTTGTCCAGCCACCTATTACCGTAATCCATTGGCCTTTGGCGATGGATTGGCTTCTTTTGTGAATTAAATCCAAAGCTTCTTGTTTACTACGAATACCATCTAGCCTGACTTCATATTGATAATTCCATACACTTCGAACAAAGTGGAAGTGATTATCTATCAAGCCAGGAATAACCGTTTTTCCATTGAGTTGAATGGTCTGTGTATTGGTGCCTTTATATTGATTAATTAAGTCAGAACTACCAACAGCGATAATTTTCCCGTTAGCAATAGCAAGGCTATTAGCGCTGGAAAAATCTTGATCCAGCGTTAATATCTTACCGTTTGTGAGTATGGTATCAGCATAATTTGCTAGGCTATGTGAGCTAAATACAAGGTTAATTAAGAAAATCAAAGACAGTCTTTTAACTATTGTGATCATCATGTAGCTGCTTTTTCATTGGACGAGCTTTTAATGATAGCTGGAATTAAACTTTTTCAATATAAATAAGGATTTCTCCCACTTTAAATCCAAATTTCGTCATATCTGTTTTATTGAAAAGACGGTTTTGATCCAGTAAAAACATCCAATCATCCAATGTGACAGTATAGTTTTCGCCTTCAACCTCAATCTCAAGGTCATATTGCCAATAAAGTGCCGAGCCTTGGGTGCGACCTTGAGCGATACCAATAACATCAGCAGCTTGTCCTGTGTATTGGTTGTCAGCAATCTTCTCTAGTTGCCAGATTCTGATAGACTTCTCACCATCATCAAACTCAAACCATTCTTTTATTTCACCTTTGTTACCTTGCCAATCCGCTAGCATTTTTACATCAAAGCGTCTTAATAAGTTCCCTGATCTGTCTAATACCATGCCATAAGCAACAAGCTCACCTTGAAAAAAAGTTTCTAATTTAAGCTCAGGAGAACTGCCGATATGCTTATCTAAACTGGGTGAACTACAGGCTATGATGGTCAGACTTAGAAAAAGGAAAAAGGCTGTTTTAATTAACGTCATTACTGTGATGCTCCCAATAGCTGTTGTCTTAATTTAGGCTCCGAGGTGTTTTCGGATAGCCAAATTGCCATAAAGGCTGGGCCAAATGTTGTGTCTTGAATCTCGCCTATCGGTTCAAGGTTAAAATAAAACTGACTTATTCCTTGTGAGTCTAATTTAAGAATCAAGCTGTCTTGTTTCTGCACGTCTGGAAATAAGCTGGCTAAGGGCTTAAGCCATTTAGCAATCTCTTCATTTTGGTAATCAAGGTGCTCCCATTGGTCCTTGGTCGCTTCGACTAAGGCTTTACTTGATATGTCTTTTTGATAAATCAGCTTTAGCGCAATTTCCTCTTGGTCATTTAAATCTGCTTGCTGATTGGTAGCGTAGAGCTCAGCTTGATATAAGGTCCAAAATAAATAGGTCATCTCCCCTTGGCCTAATTTTGTTAAATGCTCAATGGGAGTGGCATAAGCCTTTGTACTGATGAGTAAGAGTAATAACCAATATTTCATAAATCACCTAGTTTGATAAAGCCCCAGACCTATTAAGGCGCCGATAAGTCATGACAAGCAGCGGAAAAGTGATACTCCAAGTAATGGCTAAGCTGGTTAAGGTTTCGCTTGCTGATAGATCGCTTGTTAACGCCCCTGTTTTTATTCCACCCCAATAACTTAAGCTGCCTCCAATCGCCCCTATTATGGCTAGCAGCCAATAGGCTTGTTTGGTAAACCAAGCAAAGCTGTGATTAAAGCTGATGCTAAACATCCCCCAAAGCAGGATCAGCCAAAGAGGAAAAAAGTGTCCATTGGCTTTAAAGGTGCCAAGATAAAAATGCAGGCTATCAATGCAAACCCCAATAACAATCAGTATGAGTAATCTCGCATCAGCCTTAGGGCTGGGTGATAAATAAAAATTCAAGCAAATGAAAGCAAAAATAATGGGGGCAGCATATGGGGTGAAAAAAGCGGCTGCCAACCAACTTGCTTGAAATAAAACGAGATTAATAAGCCAAAACAACTTCATCTTCAGCGCCCTGATATCTTGGTTTTCTCGCGACGATATGGTGAGTACTAATGACTCTTTCTAGGAAAGCGCCTTCACAATAACTAAAATAAAATAACCAGAGGCGTTTAAACTCTTCGTTATAACCCAGTTTTTTTAGATTATTCCACTCTTCTTCAAAGGCTTTTCTCCAGTCATCTAAAGTGCGCGCATAATGTAAGCCGATATCATTAATTTGGTGAACAACCATGTCGGTGCTTTTTTCAAAGTGACGCGACATTTCAGCAATAGAAGGCAGGCAGCCTCCTGGAAAAATATATTTTTGGATGAAGTCCACGCCTTTGCGATATTGGTCATAGCGAGTATCAGCAATGGTAATAGATTGCAGTAACATCTTACCGTTAGGCTTAAGCAGGTTTGAGCAAGTGGAAAAGAAAGTCGGTAGGTATTCATGGCCTACTGCTTCAATCATTTCAATAGAGACTAGCTTGTCGTATTGGCCATCGAGTTTACGGTAGTCTTTTTTAAGTAAAGTAATCTTATCTTCTAGGCCAAGTGCACTCACTTTTTTCTGAGCAAAATCAAACTGGGCATCTGAAATAGTCGTAGTCGTGACTTTGCAGCCGTAATTTTGTGCCATATAAATGGCAAGGCCACCCCATCCCGTTCCGACTTCAATTACATGGTCTTTTTCAGTTAAGCTAAGGCGTTCGCAAATGGTTCGCATCTTGTTATCTTGGGCTTGGCTGATAGTTTGAGCCTCTTCACTATAGATGGCTGAAGAGTATTGCATTGATGCATCTAAGAAGCGCTCGTATAAATCATTACCTATATCATAGTGAGCCAAAATATTGCGTTTAGAACCCTGCTCTGAGTTAGTGTTTTTACGTCTTAGTAACAGGTTTTTAAACTTAGAAAGCCACTTCATTTTGCTTTCTATCTTATCTAATTCTTGTGAGTTTCTAGCCATCACCTGAATCACCTTGGTCAGATTGGGGCTAGTCCATTTAGCATCGATAAATGCTTCAGCCGCACCTATACTGCCTCCAATGAGAATATCTTGATACAAGCTCGCATCATGAATAATCATTTGGCCTTTCAGCTTTGAATTCGTGTCTCCAAATAGATGGCTGTTGGACCCTTCAACCAATTCTAATTGCGCCCCTTCTAGGTGTTTGAGTAGACCAAAAACAATTCCTCGATAATGAGAAAGCTTGCTACCAGTTAGATTGACACTGGGTGAATTTTTACTAAATTCTTGTCTTTGTTTAATAATATTTTCCATGTAAAGCCTCATATCATAATCATTAAATTAGGTCTTAGAGCTTGAATCTGGGTGTGAAACAAAAGGTACGCGTTTGATAAAAAGCTTGAGCGCTTGCCAATAAATACTGACAAGAATTTTGAGTGTCATTGAGGGTAAAGACACTAAGGTTGCTCGTAATTGTTTTGCTTCTAACGCCTGTTTTTTTAGGGTTAAGGTGGCATCAAATACCTTGCTTGTTTGATGATTTTCAATGTGTACCATGGCTTTATTTTCAGGTGGTGTAATTTGCCAATGGTAGTCCATATCCATTTCCATAAAGGGTGATACATGAAAGTCTTTTTTTACCTTCATCTTTGAACCTATTGGAATGAGATAATAGTGCCTTTCACGCCATGGGGTATTACTGACTTCAGCCAACATATATTGGCACTCATTCTTTTTGTTGTAGCAAAAGTAAAAATTGATTGGACTAAAATAGAGACCAAAACAGCGACATTGTGCCAGCATCATGACACGCTGTTGTTGTGACCAATCACCGCCTAAGCTTTTAATCTTGGTTTCAATGCGTTGCTTTAAGCTGCCGTTTTCGTATTTGATATAATCTTTTTCTTGAAAGCGAATGGCATGAAACCAATGCTTACCAAATAACCGGCTCATTTTATTCGCTTGTTCTAATTCATCTAAGTCTAATCCCATCATATAAATACGATAGCTAAACTGATGAAAGATTTTGGCATAGCGTCTATGACGAACGCTGCCAGAATAGATACCACTGTTAAGAGGCGCCTTTTCGCTGCTTGTCATAGTGATGCTCCAAAGCGCTTTGTCACATCTATTGCACTTTTTACGCCATCTTCATGGAAGCCGTTGTACCAATAAGCGCCAACAAAATGGGTATTTTTTTGACCGCATATAAGGTGTCTTTGGTTTTGCGCATTCACACTTTGAGTGTTAAGTACTGGGTGGTGATAGGTGAAGGATTGAATAACTTTATCTGCATCAATTGCCGCGTCTTGATTAAGTGTGACGCAGAAAGTCGAATCGCTTTTGATGCCTTGTAATATATTCATAATATAGGTGACACAAGCAGGATGATCTGAGGCTTTATCAAGCCTGTAATTCCAACTTGCCCATGCCAGTTTTCGTTTAGGCAGTAGCTTGGTATCAGTATGTAAGGTCACCTGATTTTGACTATATGGAATACCTGCCAATATTGCTTGTTCGTCTTGACTAGGGTCGCCCAGTAGCCCTAATGCCTGATCTGAATGGCAAGCAAAGATAACCTCGTCAAACGTTTTCATCTCACCATTATTAAAGGTGATATGCACTGCATCTGTCTCACGGATAACTTGACTAATCTGGCTATTTAACTGGATTGGCTGTTTTAGCTTACCTATGATTTTGGTTACATAGCTACGTGATCCACCTTCGACAACATACCATTGAGGACGGTCGACAATGTTTAGAAGTCCATGATGAAAGAAAAATTGAACAAAGAACTTAAGCTCGAACTGTTCCATTTCTTGTAAACTGGTTGACCAAATGGCAGCGCCCATTGGCAAAATGTAATGCTCAGCAAAAAAGTCTGAAAAATCGTGCTTTGCTAAAAACTCACCTAAAGTCTTTGCTTGGCTAAAATCATTAGCATGAAAAACGCTTTTGCAAAGGCGATTAAACTTCACAATCTCAAAAATTAGCTTCCAGAATTTAGGTTTTAGTAGATTACGTCTTTGTGCAAATAGGGTATTAATTGTGTGTCCATTATATTCAAACCCTGATTTTGGGTTATGGACACTAAAACTCATTTCTGTCTCTTTTTTGTTGACTCCAAGTTTGGTGAGTAACTTGATGAAATTGGGGTAGGTTCTGTTATTGAAAACAATAAAGCCCGTATCAATCGCGAATTTTTCACCCTTGTGCTCGATATCTATGGTCGCTGTATGCCCACCAACATAATGGTTTTTCTCATAGACAGTCACATTGTGTTCTGAATCGAGTAAATGAGCACAAGTAAGTCCCGAAATTCCAGAGCCTATAATGGCAATATTCTTCATTTTTTATACCATCCTTGCTGCAAGTCGTTGCCAAAGTGTAAGAGGGAGAAAGCTTAAGCATTTCATTAGGAACACAAAGAAGAAGGGAAAATTAATTTCTGCTTTGCCCTTTGCTATTCCCTGAATAATTTTGTCTGCTGCTTGTTTGCTATTAACTAACATAGGCATAGGAAAATTATTCTTTTGGGTTAAAGGGGTGTCTACAAACCCAGGGTGAACCGTGGTGACCTCTATATCATGCTCTTTAAGTGAGATTGAAAGGGTTTTACCTAAGTAGGTTAAGCCTGCTTTTGACGTGCCATAGGCTTCGGCTCTTGGCAGAGGTAAAAGTGCGGCACTTGAGCTTATGAGCACTAAGCGCCCCTTTTTATTGACTTTTTTGAGCCACTTTTCTAGCCCATGTGCGACCGATATAAGATTGATATTAATAACTCGCTCAAACATTTTTGCATCAAAATTCAAACTGTCATCTATGTATTCGCAATCGCCTGCATTAAAAATCAGCATGTCTATCTGTGAGTCTAAATCGGGGTAATCTTGATACTGAGTAAGGTCAAAACATAGGCTTGTGATATTTTGATTTAGTGATATTAATTGCTTTAATTTAGAGGGATTTCGGCCACAAGCGATGACCTGATGACCAAGGTTTGCATAAGCGATCGCGAGTTGGTAACCAATACCTGAGGTTGCGCCTGTTATCATAATTTTCATGCTTGGCTCGCTCTATTTTTAATGCTTGTAATCAAGCGTCCTAAAAGAGGGATTTGCTCGTATAACATGGCACCAAGGTCTAAATAATCTCGATGAAAAATAACCTTGTCGTCTTGGCTTTTTATGTGTGAGTGTCCTTGTACCTTGATCGGTCTTTTCTTATTTAATTTTTGATGGCAAAAGGTCATGGTCCAATAAATAGCGGCCTCATTTTCTGCCTCCAATACTTCTTCAACCACAAATTGACAGTGACTCACTTTGGTATAGAGTTCGTCAAAATAATTAAGAAGCTCATCTAAACCCTGTAAATGGTGCATAGGGTCGATAAACTCTATGTCTTGGTGATACACCTCTTTTAGCAAGTGCAGGTTATTTGTGCCGAGTTTGCTATAAGTTGTTATAAAGTTATCTAGCCACAAGGTGCTTGCCATTATGAGTGCCTTTTTATTTATTGCGGTTTTAGATTGTCTAATTACCAATACGGGACGAAAGGTTATTTAGATCACTTTATTTGTATTATTTTTTGCAGAAGAGCATTTAATTAATCGTCCTAGATAGCAAGATGAATCACGTCTAGTCATAACGAAAAAATGAGAAGTTTTTAGGCTTCTCATTTTATAACTTATTTCTAATATATTGTTTTAATTAAGATTAGTTAATTTTTATAAATTTGCATCTGTTATTGCTAGTAAATTAACTTACCCAGAGGGTTGAGCAGTTTTGAAAAGCCTTGGGTGAAATACAATGAGTCACTGACAAGGGTTAAACACACACATCCTTCTTGGGTGATGGGGGAGTGGGTATGATCTTTATCTAACCAGATAAAGTCACCTTTTTGGTAGCGACCCATATCGTCTTCAAAGCTGCCTTCTAATAAGAGGGTAATTTCAATACCAGTATGAGTGTGTTGAGGGATCTGCCCCCCCTTATCAATTTTTAGTAGGCTTAAACGTCTCTCATCGTCATTAAATTGAAAACGTGCACGGGATACTTTTCCAACTCCTTGCCAAGGCGCTGCATTTAATGAGTTAAGTGCTCTTGGTAGAGGGAGTTCTCCGTCTTTATGACTGATAATTCTGGCATTCTGAGATACTATATTTGACTGATTTAAAGCGTCTTCATAGGAATCATTATGCTGATTTAAGTGCTTTAATCCTTCCGTCAATGTCTCTTCTTTGAAATTGCTTTGTTCAGCTGTGCCATCAACATCAAGTGACATAATGTCATCTAACATTTCGATGGATAGGGCCATATTAAGGCTTGAACTTGTTGTCTCTTTAAAAGGTTCTATGTCTTCCAAGTTATCTTGCTCAAAGACTTGCTCTGCTGCCGCTTCGGTAAGTTTTGCGACCTCTTGTTGACAGTGTTCGCACATTTGAACATGACTTGCCACGATTAAAGAAATGGAGTCTTCAAGGTCCCCTTGGGCGAAGGCAGTTAAAACAGCGAGAGTGGGGTGGTAGTTAATCATGGTATTTATCTCCCATTTGCTGTTTTAGTTTTGACAAGGCGAGTCGCAGGCGTGATTTAACTGTACCTAAGGGAATACCTAACTGCTTGGCAAGTTGCTCTTGGGTTAACTCTTGATAATAAACCCCTTTGATAATGGACTGTTGGGCTAAGGGTAAATTATCGACATAGCTTAATACTTTTTCATTTAACAGGTGGTCTTTGAAGTCAGCTTCATCAGCTAAGGCTTCTTCCGCGTCTGTCGGCCAAATATCATCCGACAGTGAAATCTCGTCTTTATGCTTAATTTTTCTTAGGGTATCAAAACAGGTGTTTCGCATTAGAGTGTAGACCCAAGTAGTGGCAGCACCTTTACTTGAATGAAATAAATGTGCCTTTTTCCAAACGAGTGTCATGGTATCTTGTACCAGTTCATTCGCCATGGCATCACTGTTTAATTTGCTCAGACCAAAGCGTTTTATCTTGGGCGCAAAAAAATGAAAAAGCTCAGTAAAAGCTTTTTTATCTTTATGCTGGGCGACCAAGTCTAGGCAAACGCACAGGTCTGTAGCTAATTGGGGTTGGGTAGCGATAGAGTTTTCCTTATCTGTCCCAAAATTATTTATGCTTAGTTGCATAGTAAACCAGCCATAGTGATCATTTATAGTCCAATACGTTGTTATTGAAGATTTGGTTCACTTTTTTATTCTTTTTTTCCTTGAATATACGTCATTAAAAAAGTTGTCAGTGCTGAAAAGCTATCTGGTTGAATAAAATTGGCTTTAACCTTGTACGGAACAGGGAGTATTTCCAACAGCCTAGCATTGACCCATTGAGCACTTTCAAAGTGAGGGATGGGGTAAAGTAGGTTTAAATCTTGATATTGATAAAAAAGTTCTTTTAAGGTGGCTGCAAGAATGGGCTTTGGTGGTTTTTTGCTGACCTCAGGGCTAAGGGGCCAATGCTGCCTTGGTAGGCACTCACCTTGAAGCAATCCGTCTTCTTGATAAGAAAAACTTTGTAAGCTGACAAGAAATTGCCCTTCAACATCAATAAGTAAAACGCCATCTTCCCCTTGGTCAAAATCCACGACTTTAACCAAGGTGCCCCAATGGCTAACAGGAGATTGTTTAACGGCTTTTTTTTCTATTTCAAGCGAAACGTTTTTGTCGTCTGATAAATATGAGTAGGGCAAGGCAATAACAAAGCCTGAACCATCTAATGATTGGGTGACCATGGTGAGATACTTTGCTTCAAATATTCTTAGCTTTTGTCTGCCATTTGGCAAGATAAACATTTGCAGAGGAAAAATCGGCATTGTTGTGAGTGGCATACTGGGATGAGCAAGATTGGATGATGACATAGACATAGTGACACTCTTATGGGCTTTTAGCTTAATACGAGCGAAATAGAAAAATGGATCACTTTTATAGATAAAGAGGGTTATGATACTTTTGTGAAATTAAATACAGTGTTAAGGAAACTGTGATTAAGTCACTTCTTATCAGAAAAATTGTCAAACAAGGCGTCACTTTGACGTAATCTAGGTACCTTTCGAGAAGGGACAACACAGGATGACACTTTTTTCTGAAAGACGCAGAAGGGCGTGGCCCAAAAGTCTTATCTATAAGTTGAGAGCCTGATCAATAGAGTTACGATTAAGTTGTGACTCTCGCCTTAAATATCAGGCGTTTTATCAAGATGCTGAGGCGGGAGGGCTTATTCGCAGCTTTCCTAAATAATCATTAAGGTTTGCATGGGCGTATTAATAGAATATTTCACTAGTACAACGGGTATTGTGATAAATTTTTTTATACTGATTAACTTTTGTCTTTGTTCATATGAAAAATATGTAAAGAGGTGGGGGGCGTTAACAGGAAAGTATACAACTCAGGGGCGTATTACTTGGTCAGAATATAGTGGATCTCAACCAAGTAGTTTTTTTGGTAATGGTAATACGGGTGTTCATGCGATTATTACTTATTCCTACCGAGTGAAAGAGCAACTTTATACAGGTACTGTTTTTTCTTTCTTCTTCCCTAAAAAGTTAGCAGAATACTACCCAAAGGGAAAAAAGATAACGGTTTATTATGCCCCTAAAGATCCAAGTTTTTCACGAGCAGATAGACCCCCACATCATTTTGTTATAGTCATAAAAACCGTATTTCTATATTTTATTGTTCCTGTAACTCTGATTGATAGCGTTTCTTTTTATATATATTGGCTTGTAACACAAACGCCATAAGTTATGGTATTTATAAGTTTAAACTAACTCATTATTTTTCTAAGTATAAGGACCTCACTTGGATATTAAAATACGGCATTTAGACAAAGCAGATCTTCCGGCAATCAGAGAAATATATCGCTATCCTAGCGTGCTAGAAAATACTTCCCAAACCCCTTATATAAACCCAGAATTCATTGATGTCATATGTGAACGTGAGAGCAGCTACAACCTTGTTGCTGAGGTGGATGACGCTAAAGTGTTAGGTCATGTGTCTATTATGACGTCAAATAAAATGCGGATGAAGCATGCGGCAACCTTGATGATTGCTGTACATCCTGACGCCCATGGTAGAGGGATAGGCAAAGCTTTGTTGGCTGAGATGCTGAATCAGGCGGATAACTGGCTCAATCTCGTTCGCTTGGATTTAGAAGTTCATAAAGACAATGAAGCGGCTATCACGTTATATCAAAAACTAGGGTTTGAAATTGAAGGGGAAAAACGTTTTAGTGTGTTTAAAGACGGTAAACTATCAAACCTATTATTAATGGCGCGAATTCGACCCAATTTTAAGCAGTAAAATCTCACTTTTAATACTCAAGGACACAATGCAAGATTTAGAAACACTGTTAAAAATAGTGAAACGTAAAAGTGCTTTAGATCAGGGTAATACTTGGTCAAATGGTTCTTCGACCTATTTAGAGGAAATAAAAAAAGAAGTCGATGAAGTTATCGAAGAAATGCCTAAGCAGCGTGATTGTTATTTGCAGGATGAATTAGCTGATGTGCTATGGGACTATCTAAATGTCTTGCAAGCAATTGAGCAAGAAAGAGGTATCAGCATAGACTCAGTTTTAGCGCGAGCATGCGATAAATATGAAGAGCGTATTTCTGGTTTAGAGTCTGGTAAAACGTGGGCAGAGGTTAAGCAGGGACAAAAGCTCGCCTTGGCCAATGCTCAAGCAAAGTGCCATAACTAATTTGATAAAGCTAACAGAGCTCATGGAGGAAAAATGTTACTAGAAAATCCGATATTAGAAGTTGCAGTATTAGATGTGAAATCAGGTCAAAGTGAAAATTTTGAAATGGCTTTTGCGAAAGCGCAATCCATCATTGTGAGTATGACTGGCTATCTTTCTCATCAGTTACAACAATGCATCGAAAACCCGAACCGTTATATTCTATTCGTTAATTGGCAGACTCTTGAAGATCATGAGGTGGGCTTTCGTCAGTCCCCTGAATATCAAGAATGGAAGGCTTTATTACATCACTTTTATGACCCTTTTCCTGTGGTAGAGCATTATCAGTCTATCTTCGAAGGAGACGCTGAGTGAAATTAGTTCTATTAGAAGAAAAACATCTGACTCATTTGTTTGACTTTGAGCTCGAAAATCGTGCTTATTTTGAAACCTTGATTGAATCTAGAGGTGATGATTTTTATCGTAAGCCCGCTATTCTTGAGCATATTAAGCAACTTATTGCCGACTACAATATCGGCGAGAAGTATTCTTGTCTGATTTTAAAAGATGAAAAGGTACTTGCTCGAGCAAATATTAAAAGTATTGATGATGAGCGTGCTACCGCAGAGGTGGGTTATCGTGTTGCTGAAATTAGCGCTGGTCAAGGTGTCGCTAGTTTTGCGTTAAAAAGTTTGATTCATGTTGCGAAAACGCAACTTGGTTTAAAAAGCTTAACCGCTTGGGTGATGGGTAATAACCCAGCTTCTGCCAGAGTGCTAGAAAAACAGGGCTTCCAGCCTCAGCAAAAAATACAAAATGCTTATTACTTTGATGGTCGCTATTTAGCAACGACTGAGTATTGCCTCCAACTCGATGAGTGATTGGCTACGGCTCTCTGATTGCTTTGATCGTCACAAGGCTTTGATCGCATAGGGTTTTGCTTATTCATCCCCACGCTTTTTATCTCATAAAACAAAATCGCCCAGCATAGCTGGGCGATTTAACAAGGTGAGGCCGCTGTTAGAATTGGTTTTTAATCATCACCCTAGTGTTTATGGTGATGATGTTCATGGTGATGCTCTTCGATGTTATCTTCATGAATGTCCGGATCTTGTTCATAGACTACGCCCATATCTTGGCGGATTTCATCCATGGTTTGCACCAATTCAATGGTGTGTTGCCAGGTGTAGTTAGGGCTTTGAATCAGCTCTTCTTCAAGACAACGATTGACTTCATCAACTTCAAATTGATAACCCATGCCAGGAAAATCAAAAGCGACAGCTCTTTCTTTATTGTCATTTGACATTAGGCGGCACGACTTGGCTTTATGCCAGTCCGTGTCTATTTCTATATAGCCTTTGCTACCACTCAAGACGGCTCGATTAGGGCCATGAGAGATAATAGAAGATTCTAACATGGCAAGTCCGCCATGATCCCAACCTAGGAGAAGCTGACTAATAACATCCACGTCAGTTTCACTGAGCACTGCCTGGTTTTGTATGAAATCAGGTTTACCCCAGAACAGTTGGGCAAGGAAAATAGGATAAATGCCTACATCAAGTAAAGCGCCGCCGCCTAATTTATGATTGTTGACCCTGTGTTCTGGATTAGTTGGCGCAACAAAACTAAGGCTGGCTTGAATGCTGTTTACTTGGCCAATTTCTTCATCAGCCACCCAGTCGATCACTTGCTCAATCACAGGGTTGAAGCGCGTCCACATGGCTTCCATGACAAATACCTTCTGCCTTTTAGCTAGAGCAAATAGCTCTTGGGCTTGATATTCGTTCATTGCAAAGGGTTTCTCACATAAGACAGCTTTACCTGCCAGTATGCAAGCCTTGCTCAATTCATAATGATGGACATGGGGAACCGCAATATAAATAGCATCAACTTCATCACTATTAATAAGTGAGTAGTAGTCCTGCAAGGCTAATTCAATATCAAACTCTGTGGCAAAGGCGT
The DNA here is from genome assembly GCF_000153025.1 of Marinomonas sp. MED121. Lineage (GTDB taxonomy): Bacteria > Pseudomonadota > Gammaproteobacteria > Pseudomonadales > Marinomonadaceae > Marinomonas. Next base: position 255,631 of record NZ_CH672433.1, on the reverse strand, counting down.
CTGCCGTATCTTTATTGCGAGATGCTACTGCTCTTAGCTCTCCAGACTTGGTAAAGGAGAAATCTCTGGCAAAATGATGGGCAATTTTTCCTGTGCCTAATATGCCCCAACGAATATTTTTCATATGTTTCTCCTCAAGGGATAAAGCGCATCCTTATTAAAGAATTACGCTAGAGTGTTATCTTTTATACTAGTTTAAAGCGTCTTCTAATGCTGCTAAACGACTTTCTAAATCAATCACCTTATCTTCAAGGTAACCTACTTTTTCTTCTAATTCTTTATTATTACTTTCAATTACTTGAGGATGAGCTTCAAACTCTGCTGTAACAGATTGGGAGACATGTTCACTAAAGCAGTGACTAAAGCGTGACTCACGTTTTCCAGGCTCCCGCGGGAGTTGTTGTACATATTGGACACCTGCTTTATCACTAAGATTCTTTAAACAGGATTCAACTTCAGCAGAGTTTTCAAACTGACATAAACGGCCACTGCGAGACTTTAATTCACCGGGTGTTTGTGGCCCACGTAAAAATAAAAGACAAATGATGGCAAATTCTTGCTTATTAAATTGTCTATCTGAAAATTCAGTATTACAAAATCTATGCTGAAGCTTAGCGCTTCGGCTATTGAAGTCTGAGCTATCTATCACCATGGCTTGATTAATTAAAGTATCAATTGCAATTTGAACCTCACCTTGTTCATAGTTTACAACAGGGTCTCGATTAGACTTTTGATTACAAGCATTTGTTAAAGCATTTAAAGATAAAGGATATTGATCCGGCGTGGTAACTTGCTTTTCCATCAGGCTACCCAGAATTCTAAGTTGCATATCATCAAGTAAAACTATGCTCATACTTCATCCTTATAAATTATGTTCTTTAGCCTCTATTTTATTGTTTTTAAATGAAAAAGGCATTTTTATTAAAAACAATAAAGTGAGTTTTTCAGGTTTTTTTTCAAAAAAATTAGCGTATTGGGGATGACCTGTTTTTAAGTTTTGTTCTCCTTCTTTAGCGTCATGTGTATAGCTATTAAAAAGACGATCCCACAAGCTTAAGAAAAAGCCGTAGTTTGAATTAGCCTCCTTTGGATTTTGTGAATGGTGAATTCGATGCATATCTGGTGTGACAAGAAAGAGGCGAAGGTAAGTGTCCATGACTCTGGGGAGACGTCCATTTGAGTGATTAAACATAGCGCTTGCGTTTAGTAAAATGTCAAAAATCAAAACCGCCTCATAAGGGATTGAAAAAACATATATAACCACTGCCTTATATAGTAAGGATAAAAATATTTCAATTGGATGAAATCGAACGGCTGTTGAAATATCTATTTGAGGGTCGGTATGGTGCACCTGATGAATACGCCATAAAAAAGGCGAAATATGACTAACCCTGTGCTGCCAATAAATCGCCAGATCCAATAACAGAATCGCCAGAACAAGGCTAATAAAAGGAAAAGCATCTAGAGCGATGATATGTAAAAAAGCGCCGTCATGTGCCGTAATGGCAATGAAAGAAAGAATGACAGGCTGTGCTATGCGCACCAAAAGGGTGTCTATAAAAAATAAACTAAAATTATGGCCCCAACGGGGGGCTAATTTAAGGGGGATGACCTTGGGCTTGATACTTTGCCATGATAAGAAGCTTGTGAAGCACAATAGAAAAATGAGTACTCTTAAATCGTAATCTGTCATGGTATTTTGCATATAGCCCTAAGTCGATCCCTTTCTCTTAAGTGCCAATAAGTCAGAAAAAGTTCCACTGAATCTATTGGTAAAGGGTTAGAGAAAGGGTAAAGCGAGTATCTTAAATAGGTTTAAAAGCCTTTTTAAGATAGTGAACTTAGTTATCTACAGGATCAATGCAGATGGATTTTTTTATGCTGAATCTTATGTACTAGGTCACTTTTTACACGTCCTAGCAGCTCGGCGATTACATTTAGATTCATTTTATCAAGGTTTTGAAAATGAAAACAATCACTGCCAATTTGCGCAGGAAGTAGTCGTTCTGCAAAATGCGTTAATAATTCTGAATCAGGAATATAGAGGCTAATATAGCCAGGCCTTGCGGCTAAACCAAAAAGTCCCTCATGATCAATTTCAAATAACGGGATACCAGATTTAAAGCTAAGTGTGGCATCAGGAGCGATTAGGCTCATTAATGACACTATCTCCTGGAAATCATCCTGAACTTGAATCGGTAACTTATCGAGATAGTCTTGCAGTATTACACTTGGTGGGAGCTCTTGCATACTAACCTCTCTTTCGATTAACACACAAAACTTTAGAGACTAAAAAAGATAAAAAAGCCCTTTGAAACAAGGGCTTAATGATCTTTTATCTAATTGGGAAAGGCACTTAAATGAACTTATAGTACCTTTAGCAGTCTTGTCAGTGCTTGGTCGAGTTGTTGATGGGAACAACCAAAGTTTAGGCGAATAAAGTTAGAATTGCCAAACTGTTTTCCATCCGAAATCGCGACACCAGCCTTTAAAAAGTATGCTTCAGCATCCTCTAATTTAAGGTATGAGACATCTATCCAAGCCAAATAAGTGGCTTCAATTTTGCTGATTTTACATTGGGTATGGGATAATTTTTGATAGATTAAATCTCTGTTTTTTCTTAGGTATTTAATTAAATCTTGGTGCCAATCTTGGCATTCTGTATAGGCCGATTTAGTCGCATTAAACGCTAATAAATTTGGATCTGGCATGATGCCAGAACGGGCTAAATTGAAAATGTTACGTAATGTTAAGTTTTGTATTACAGAATAAGCTAACCCCAATCCTGCCACATTATAAGTCTTACTCGGCGCCATTAAGGTGACGGTGCGATTGGCTGCATCTTCATTTAGGCTAGCAAAAGGAATGTGTTTTAAGCCTTCATCTAAGATAAGGTCACAATGAATTTCATCAGAGACAACCGTTAAATCGTGTTGCTTTGCTAAGGCATGTATTTTCGTTAATTCTTCTCTATTAAAGACGGTGCCACCTGGATTGTGGGGGTTACAGAGTAAAATAAGTTTTGACTTGCTGTCAGCACAAGCTTTTGCAAACGCATCCATGTCTGGTAGCCAACGATTTTCTTCTAATGTCATTGGGATTGCATGAATGGTGCGATTCGCAAGTTGTGCGGCTTTCGTTAAATGAAAATACACTGGGCCTGGAATAATGACCCCTTCATCTTCTTTGGTAAAGGCTCTGACGGCCACATGTAAAGCACAGACTAAGCCAGGAAGATAATTAATGTCTTTTGATTTTATCTGCCAAGTGTATTGTTTATATGCGTTATCAATAATGGCTTGATTTAATGAGTCATCCGCTTTGGTATAACCAAACACGCCATCACTGACTCTTTCTTGTAGGGCTTGAATAATGGGTTTTGGCGATTCAAAGTCCATATCTGCAACCCACATAGGGATGATGTCCCCTGGGAATTTCTCCCACTTAATACTTTGTGTATTTTGTCTGTCTTTCGCTTTAATCAGTGTTGTTTCTTGTAGGTCAAAATCTGACATTAATAGCTTCCTTTCAAAAGGGGAAATTAGATAGGATATAGCGTCATTAATTGGCTATTTTAGTTATTTACTAAGCCTTGTTTTTGTTAACTTTTGTCTGCTCATCAATCTACTGCCTTGTTTGTTATGGAGCAAGTGTTATAAATGCATTTAGCATGAAAAAACTTAAGTGCGATTGGAGGTATTTGCCTGTATTGGTAAATATAAGTTTGATGAAAATTTACACAACTTATACTAAACCGACATATACCAATACAAAAAATCCTTGTCCTAAAAATGTGTTATTATAAAAATCATTAATAAAAACAAATAGATAATTTATTTCTTTAATATTTAGTTAAGGATCAGCTTGCTTGACCCTTTTAATCATTACGTCCTAGTATGCGATTATTGAACGCGCATTTAATAAAAAGGTAATTTGATGCCTAAAGTTGGAATGCCAGAGATTAGAAAACCGCAGTTAATCAAGGCGGCTATTGAAGCCATTGATGAGTTAGGTTTTGCTGGAGCAACCGTCAGTGTTATTGGTAAAAAAGCGGGCGTTTCGCCTGCTATCATTAACCATTATTTTGGTGGTAAGAACGGTTTATTAGAAGAGACTATGAGGAGCTTGATTCGCGAATTCTTTGATATTTTGAATAGCGAATTGAAAGCCAATGAGTCTTCGTCTTGTAAGCAACAGGTTATTGCCATTGCGAATACTTGTTTTAGTCAGTCACAGACCAGTGCCCAAGCGATGAAAGCTTGGATAGGTTTTTGGGCTTCTGCCATGCATACAGAAAATTTGGCGCGTTTACAAAAAGTATATGCTCGACGTTTAAATAGCATCTTGGTTGTGACCTTAAGGCAATCCTTTGATGTTGAAGAAGCGAGGCATATTGCAGCCACTTTAGCGGCTTTAATTGATGGAATGTGGCTTAGAAGTTGCTTAGCAGGAGATGAAAAGCATTCATCAGAAAGTTTGATTGAAGAATATCTAGAAGTTGTTTTCAAGCGTTAAATACAGAATAGAAAAGCGTTAACACGTTAGAAGTACATATAAACACTACTCAATAAATTCGGTTGTATTTTTAGAGGGCACTCGCCTTGTCTGAAATGCTATCAAAGCCCAATGGGCATATAAAGAAGAGAGGAAATTATGTTATCTAAAGTTAGTAAGTCTCTACTTGTAACCTCAGCTGTGGTTGTCTCTAGTGCAAGTCTCGCAGCTAATTGTTCAACTGTTCGTTTCTCAGACGTAGGTTGGACTGATATCACAGCAACCACTGCTGTTACTTCTGAAGTACTTCAGGGTCTAGGTTACAACACAAAAACTCAACTTTTATCCGTTCCTGTTACTTATACATCTCTTGCCAATGGCGATATTGATGTTTTCTTGGGTAACTGGATGCCAACTATGGAAGCGGATATTGCGCCTTATTTAAAAGCAGGCACAGTTGAAGATTTAAGAGCTAACTTGAAAGGCGCGAAATACACACTGGCGGTTAGTAAAAATGCTTTTGATGCAGGTGTAAAAACCTTTGCCGATCTTGCTAAGTTCAAAAAGAAATTTAATGGCCGTATCTATGGTATTGAACCAGGTAATGACGGTAACCGTATTATCCAGGACATGATTAACTCAAATGCGTTCGAATTGAGTGACTTTCAGTTAGTCGAGTCAAGTGAAGCTGGCATGCTTTCTCAAGTTGCACGTAATACACGTCGTGATAAATGGATTGCTTTTCTTGGTTGGGCTCCACACCCAATGAATGCCAACTTTGAGATGGAATATCTAGCCGGTGGCGATGACTATTTTGGACCTAACTACGGTGGTGCAGATGTACATACTAATGTGCGTAAGTCTTACACTCAAGAATGTCCAAATGTTGGTAAGTTCCTAAACAACCTAGAGTTTTCACTCGCAATGGAAAACGAAGTGATGGGCGCTATTCTTGATGATGGGAAAAAGCCTAGTCTAGCGGCAAAAGAGTGGCTAACAAATAATCCAGGTACATTAGATGCATGGCTTGAAGGTGTTAATACTCAATCAGGTGGCAACGGACTGAGCGCGGTTAAAAGCCACCTAGGTCTTTAATAACTAGAATAATAATATAAAAAAGGCCCAACTCATTTTTGATGTTGGGCTGATTATTTAGAGGGTAAGAGAATGAATTGGGCAGAGGTAATAATATGAACTGGCTTACGGAGAATAAACTACCACTCGGAAGCTGGATGGAAGCCTTTGTTGATTGGCTAATCGATGTGGCGGGTGTATTTTTTGACTTTTTATCTGAGGTTCTTGAGACCCTTATTTTAACCTTGGTTGGTGCAATTGAATGGATGCATCCACTGGCCGTCATTGCTGTTGTATTAGTGGGGGCTTGGTTTTTACATAGAAGTATTGGCCTATTAGTATTCATTAGCTTGGCTTTACTGCTCATTCTGAATCTGGGGTATTGGGTCGAGACGATTCAGACCTTAGTGCTGGTGGTTTCTGCAACCTTTATTAGTGTCTTGATTGGAGTGCCTTTAGGGATAGCTGCGGCTCATAGGCCATGGTTGTATACCATCATGAGGCCAATACTCGATTTGATGCAGACAATACCGACTTTTGTTTATTTGATTCCAACCCTTATTCTATTTGGTTTAGGTTATGTGCCTGGTCTTATTTCAACCATTATTTTTGCGGTCGCAGCGCCGATTCGTTTAACTTATCTTGGTATTAGTAAAGTGCCGAATGAGTTGATTGAAGCGGGTTTAGCTTTTGGTTGTACAAAATCAAAACTACTTTATAAAGTTGAATTACCAGCCGCTATGCCAAACATCATGGCAGGTATTACTCAATGTATTATGTTGTCTCTTTCTATGGTGGTAATTGCTGCTTTAGTAGGCGCTGATGGCTTAGGTAAACCTGTTATTCGTGCTTTGAACACGGTAAACATTTCGCAAGGTTTTGAAGCGGGGATTGCAATCGTATTGGTGGCAATTATGCTTGATCGAATTTGTAAATCTCCATCCAGTGGTAAAGAGGTATAAGCATGGCTGTTATCAGTATTCAAAACTTAGATGTTGTCTTTGGTGATAACCAAGCTGCTACTTTAAGTTTGATGGACAAGGGTAAAAGCCGTGAGCAAATTTTAGGCGAAACCGGTGATGTGGTAGGTGTTCAAAATGCCACGATTGAAGTTAACGAAGGCGAAATTTGTGTGTTAATGGGTCTTTCTGGCTCAGGGAAATCGACCTTATTAAGAACCTTAAATGGCCTTAATAAGGTTGCTCGTGGCAAGTGTTTGGTGCGAGACGGTGACGAAATGGTTGATATGGCCACCTGTAATGAAACAACTATGCGTCATATGCGTACACATAGGGTCTCAATGGTATTTCAAAGTTTTGCACTTATGCCTTGGCTAACCGTGCTTGAGAATGTTGCCTTTGGGCTTGAAATGCAGGGTATGCCAAAAGCTGAACGTCTTGAAAAAGCCATGCAGCAACTAAAAATGGTGAGCTTAGATAAATGGGCTGATAAAAAGCCGGATGAATTATCCGGTGGTATGCGTCAGCGTGTTGGGCTTGCTCGAGCATTTGCCATGGATACCGATGTTCTCTTGATGGACGAGCCTTTTTCAGCTTTAGACCCTCTGATTCGAACTCAATTACAGGACGAATTGATTGAACTGCAAAAAAGCCTGAATAAAACGATTGTATTCGTGAGCCATGATTTGGATGAAGCTCTTAAAATAGGGACTAAAATTGCCATCATGGAATCTGCGAATATTATTCAAGAAGATATCCCAGAGCAAATAGTACTAAACCCAGCAACGCCTTATGTGGAAAAATTTGTTGCCCACACGAATCCTCTTAATGTGCTTAAAGGTGACTCTTTAATGACACCTATAAGCAAGCTTGAGAAGGAGGGTGAATTTTATCAAGCAGAAAAAGGGCTTAACCTAGAGTTATCAATCACGGGAGCCCTTAATGCGATAAGCAGTGCAAAAGGTGATCATTTAGTTGTTGATTGGTCTGAAGGGCTTGATGTTAGGCAGTTGGCATTAGATTCCATAGTGCTTGCACCGTCTGATATTAATATGCGCGAAGCCGTGGAAATAAGATATCAAACACAACAATCATTAGTCTTACAGAAGGATGGTGCCGTAGTCGGTGTATTAGGAGATCATGATTTTTATCATGCTCTTTTAGGTAAGCACTTTGCAACCAGTGAGAGTTAAAGCAAGCTCCCTTTTGACATAGTTAAAAGCATAAGTTTAGCAATGAACTTATGCTTTTTTTTATGGCTAGCCTAGTTAACTACATTAAGTCGATTCAAAGTGAGCAAGCCTTTGAAACCTTTATTTAGGTAGCGTCATCAAGGTAATTTGAATTGCGATAATAAGTACCAAGCTGCCGTTAAAGCGATTTAGCCAGCGCCAAAAACTCGCTTTTTCTAAATAGGGGGCGAGTAAACGGCCAACTAAAGTTAAACTTAAAAACCAAATAATCGATGCGCTAATTCCTCCCCAAATAAAATGATAGGTATTGTCTTGCCATTGGTTTGCCAAACTACCCATTAGGATGAGAGTGTCTAAATAAAAATGTGGGTTGAGCCAGGTGACCGCCATCGCGCTAGCAAAAAGCAGGCTAATGGGGAGTTTACTTTTTGCTTTTGTCAGCAATAAACTCTCATCTGCAAAGGAAGCTTTAATACGAGATAAGCCAAAATAGGTTAAAAATAATACGCCTGCAATTCGCGTTATTTCGAGAAGAATAGGGTATTGCTGAATAAGCATGCCTATTCCGAATGCGCCAAGCGCAATAGAAACAGCATCACTCACCATAAATAACAAAGCAATACTGAATGCCCAATGCCTTTTTAATGCTTGTTCTAAAAGAAACGCATTTTGAGCGCCAACGGCAATAATTAAGCCCCCTCCCGTGATAAAACCACTCATAAAAGCTGCATTCATTTAATAACTCCAAAGTATCTAGTAAGTATCTAGGTGAAAAACTGGTAGCAGAATATCAGTGAAAGATTTATAAATATAATTAATGAAAATAATATAAAAGTAATTTTTTTAATTTTTTATCTGGTGAAATAATGGACTATAAAGCAATCGAATGTTTAAGGCAGGTTGTTGAATCCCAAGGTTTTGAAAAAGCAGGAGACGTATTGGGTTTAACTCAGTCTGCGGTTTCGCAAAAAATTAAGCGTCTAGAGCAAAGTTATAATAGTGTTCTGCTGATACGTGATAAACCTCTGCGTCTCACCGCTCTTGGTAAAAAACTTAATATGCATTACATCAAGGTTCAACTGATGGAGCAGGCGCTGGTTAGTGAAAGTTCAGGCGATCAAAGCTTACAATGCCTCCCTATTGCGATTAATAATGACAGTTTAGCGACTTGGTTTATTCATGTCATAAGCAAATTCTCTAAAGATGAGAACCGACGTTTACAGTGTAAAATCGCTGATCAAAGCTTAACAAGAGACCTATTAAAAAAAGGTGAGGTAGTGGCTGCGCTCAGTGATACTGGTGCATCTATTGCGGGGGGAGAATCTCTCTATTTAGGTTCGATGGATTATATTTTGGTGGCGAGTCCTAAGTTTATTGCAAACTATTTAGGCCGTCGCTTTACTGCTTTAGATATTGCTAAGGTTCCCGCACTAATTTTTGATGAAAACGACCAGCTTTGGTCCAGTTACCAAACGCAAATATTAGGCTTAGAGGGCAATGCTAGAGCTTGTCATTGGCTACCTTCATCGCAAGGTTTTGTACAAATGCTATTAAGTGATAATGTGTGTGGTCTGGTTCCTAAAATACAAATTGAACAAGAACTTAAAGAAGGGCGTTTGGTCGAATTAATGCCAAAGAAAAGGTTAAAAGTGCCTCTTTTCTGGCATTGGTGTGGTTTAGATTCCGCACTGATTTCTGAATTAACAGATACTGTAGTACGTCAAGCTAAGCTTAATTTAAGCTAATTCATGTTTAGTGGCTTTGACACTTTAAATAACCGGCTTGATATGTATTTTTATTCTAGTTTTGTTAGACTTTCTGCAACACATTAAAAGGACTCACCATGATTCGTAAATGCTTATTTCCAGTGGCAGGCTATGGCACACGCTTTTTACCTGCAACTAAATCTATGCCTAAAGAAATGCTGCCGATAGTGAATAAACCACTAGTGCAATATGGAGTTGAGGAAGCTGCCGAAGCGGGTCTAAATAATGTGACTTTTGTAACAGGTCGAGGAAAGCGCGCTATTGCTGACCACTTTGATACAAGTTATGAATTAGAGCATCAAATAGCAGGAACTAGTAAAGAAGAATATTTAGTCGATATTCGCCACTTGATTGATAATGTTAACTTTTCTTATATTCGACAGAATCAAATGCTGGGCTTAGGTCATGCCATTTTAACCGGTGAGCCGTTAATCGGTGATGAAGCCTTTGGTGTGGTTTTAGCTGATGACCTTTGTATTCAGGAAAATGAAGGTCAAGAAGGTGTATTAGAGCAAATGGTGAAGCTCTATAACCAATTCCGTTGTTCTATTGTTGCTATTGAAGAAGTGCCTGTTGATGAAGTAAATAAATATGGCGTTATTGCAGGGGAGAGTATGGGGGATGGACTTTATCGGGTAACAGATATGGTGGAGAAGCCGGCTGTTGATGAAGCGCCTTCCAATCTTGCTATTATTGGTCGTTATATTTTGACGCCGGATATTTTCGAAAAACTAAGAACAACACCCCCTGGACGAAATGGAGAAGTGCAAATCACAGATGCTTTGATGCAGCAAGCTAAAGAAGGCTGCGTGATGGCTTACAAATTTAAAGGTCGTCGTTTTGACTGTGGCAGTGTTGACGGCTTTGTTGAAGCAACTAACTATTGCTATGAGAATATTTACAAGAAAGGTTAATTTGATTTAGATTAAATTAACACAAAAAAACCAGCATTTAGCTGGTTTTTTTGTCTAAATAGCGCTTTTTTACTTTAGCGTCTATTTTAGAAGTGCTTATTCAATACGGGCAATAATGTTTTGAACAAACGTGGATTAGCACAGATTACACTATCACTCACATCAGGTGAGCCATTGAAGTCAGCAAATAAACAACCTGCCTCTTTTGCAATAAATAGCGGTGCTTGTGTTTCCCAGTCGTAAAGTTTCATCGCCCAAACCGCATCTAATTTACCTGCTGCAACGTTTGCTAGCATTAGTGCTGGAGAGTCCTGCATCATGACGCGGGCACCTTTCTCAGCAACCTCTTTAAGTGCATTGAATTGGCTATTGGCTAGACCAGAAAGTTTATCTGTCCCAGGAAATTGGCTACCTAGCGTACTATTTGCGAGTGAATTTACTGAAGATGTACGAATACGAGAATTATTTAAATAAGCACCACGACCTTTACTTGCGTAAAACTCATCACGAGTTGATGAATTGATCACGAGTGCATGCTCTACTTTTCCATTTTCAACATAGCTTATGCTTAATGCATGACCTGAAAGGTTGCGTGAAAAGAGATGCTGGCCTTGAATGGCATCAATTATCCATTCGCCTTTTTCACCGCTCTGAACTTCACCTTGAAGGCGAGTTGAAATGGTTTCAGTTGGGTAGGCTTTTGCTAGAGAGTGCACAATTGTTTTTTCTGCACCAATACAAATATCTTTGTATGCTTGTTCAGGGTTTTGCCCCTGTTCTTTATCAAACAAGATTTTATCTTGTACGTGAAGGATAAAATCAACTGCAGCACGGGCTGCTTTTAGAGCGACATTAATTCGAGGTTGCATACAATACCATTACATTAAAATAGGCATCAGTCGTAAACTGATACTCATAAGCTATCGGAAAAGTGTTAAAGAGCGTTTCAGACTTGCTAACTGTATTTATATACTGAGCATGGAGTCTGAATGATGGCGCGGATTCTATCCGATAATGGCTTAAATGACTAGGTTATTTTGATTAAAAAGTAACCGCTTAATGGTTTAATTTAACTTTGCTATCGCTTACCCGACGTTTGATGATCTGTTATTATGCGGCCTTTAATCTCATCAAGTAGAATTGGTGAATAATTATCTATTGAAAAGAGCATATTCCTAACATGAATAAGGTACGAATCGTATTAGTTAACACCTCTCATCCAGGTAACATTGGCGCTGCTGCTAGGGCGATGAAGAATATGGGGTTAGCTAGACTCTACCTAGTAGCACCTAAGGTTTTTCCGAGTGATGAGGCAGATAGTCGTGCTTCAGGTGCAACAGACATTTTAGAAAACGCGGTTGTGGTTGATACCCTTGAAGAAGCAATTGCCGATTGCCAACTTGTTGTAGGTACAAGTGCAAGGGAGCGACATATCCCTTGGCCTTTAGTTGATCCTAGACAAGCAGCTGAAATGGTTCACGAAGAACAGCTTGAGTCAGCTTTTGTTTTTGGTAGGGAAGATAGAGGGCTCACGAACGAAGAGCTTCAACGTTGCCATTATCATGTGCATATTCCCTCTGTTGAAAGTTTCAGTTCTCTCAATCTGGGTGCCGCTGTGCAAGTATTGGCTTATGAACTTCGTATGCGTCACCTTGCTCTACAAGATGCGCCGATAGTTGCCTCAAAATGGGATGTGCCAGCCGCCACTGCAGATCAACTTGATCATATGCTAACCCATTTAGAATCAGTATTATCAAAAACGGAATTTTTAGATCCAAAAGCACCAAGGCAAGTCATGACGCGCTTTAGACGTTTATTCCAGCGTGCTCAATTAGATCAACAGGAAGTAGGTATGTTACGAGGGATGCTAACCTCTGTTGATAAATTGGATGATAAAATTAAATAATTAAAAAAGGCGCCAAGGGCGCCTTTTTTATTACTATCTTTTTCAATAAGTTAGAGTTTAGTTTACTTTGGTTTCAGGGCGACCAGCCTCTTGCCAATGGGTGTGAAACTTCTCTCCACGAGTTGTATCTGCTCTTTCATAAGTATGGGCACCAAAGTAGTCTCTTTGTGCCTGTAGTAAATTAGCAGGCAGAACTTCAGAACGGTAACCATCAAAATAGGCTAGGGCAGAGAAGAAGGTTGGTGCTGGAATACCTGATTGTGCTGCTAATACCACCGAGTTTCTTAAGCCAACTTGTCTTTCTTCTAACTGATCTGCGAAGTAATCAGACAGTAACAGATTATCTAGTTCAGGCTCTTCAGTAAAAGCGTCTGCAATTTTCTGCAAGAAAGAAGCGCGAATAATACAGCCACCGCGCCAAATTTTTGCAATATCGACAAAGTTAAGTTTCCAATCATATTCTGCTTGCGCTGCACGCATAATCTGAAAACCTTGAGCGTAGGCACAAATCTTTGCACTATAGAGGGCATCATGAATACTGGCTTCGACATGCTCTGCATTGACATCAGCAAGGTCTGTGATGCCAACAAGAGTGCTCGCAGCTTGGTACCTTTGGCTGGTAAGTGTGCTTAATGCTCTTGAGTAAACGGCTTCACTAATGATGCCTGCTGGTACACCCATCTGAGTTGCACTAATAGCTGTCCAGCGGCCAGTGCCTTTTTGCCCTGCACTATCTAATATTAGATCGACCAGAGGTTCACCGGTTTTAATGTCGTCTTGTTGGAGTATATCTGCTGTAATTTCAACCAGATAGCTATTTAAAACGCCTTGATTCCACTTTTCAAACAACTTGCCAATTTGTTTAGGGCTATAGCCCAAAATAGAACGAAGAAGGTGGTAGGCCTCACAAATAAGCTGCATATCAGCATATTCGATGCCATTGTGAACCATTTTCACATAATGCCCTGCTCCATTTGGCCCAAGATAGGCTGTACAGGGTTCTCCCTCAAAAACAGGTTTGCCAGGTGTTCTTGTTTCTATTGGGTTACCATTAGCATCTACTTTGGCTGAAACTGCTTCCCACATAGGTTTTAAATACTGCCAAGACTCAGCGTCACCACCTGGCATTAGAGAGGGGCCAAAACGTGCACCCACTTCACCACCAGAGACAGCGGTACCAAAGAATTTAAGCTGCTGCTTGTATTCTGCTTCTCTTCTAATGGTATCTGTCCATTGGCTATTACCGCAGTCGACGACGATATCATCTGGCTCAAGTCCTGCTTGAATCAAATTCTGACATACGTCATCCACAGCTTGCCCTGCAGGTACTAAAAGTACAATCACTCTAGGGGTTACTAGATGTTCTAGCATCTCAGTGAGTGAATTGCAGCCAATGATTCTTGCTTTTTCAACATCTGCTGGTCGTTCAGCAATTTCACTAGAAAGTACATCCTTTACTTTCTTAGTGTCTAGATCGAAGCCTGCAACACGATAGCCATGATCGGCTAAATTGAGGGCAAGATTTTTGCCCATAACACCTAAACCAATAAATCCTATATTGCAGTCCTGAATCATCTTAACCATAAATTTTGATCTACTTTGTGTGGAGGGAGGGGGATTCAGGTGCAAATTTTACCACGAAGATGTGCTGATATACGTCATATATCAGGTGTTGAAACAAAAAAAACTTCATTTAAGTGAAATTTTAAGAAATTAAGCGATTTTAACCTCTCAATCCTGACTTTTAGGTCAAATAAAAGGTAATAAAACATCAAAAGTGTAAAACTTTAAAGAAATAGCAAAGAAAAGTAATAAAACAACAAAAATGATAAATATTTTTATCTTTTTATTGGTTTAAGATCTATTTATTTATCTATTGACTGTGCCTATATTCTTCATTTAGTGATTTTTTTTGTTAAAAATCAAAAGCTTGAATATAGGTTTCAATTTTTTTAATGAAATTGAAATAAAATAACAAATCGTTATAACAATATTTTTTTTTATATTGATTTGTTACTATAAATGCAAATTAGCTTTTGCAAATAAAAAAGACGAAATTCAATTCGTATTTGTTCATAGAGGAAAACTAAAAATGAGTTCGGCAACTGAGCTTCCAAAGATTCACAAAAATATAAATACGCCGGCGCTTGTTGAGCAAGCCTTGGCAAATGGTGAAGGGCAACTAGCAGACAATGGCGCATTAGTCGTTGAAACGGGTGCTCGTACTGGACGTTCTCCAATGGATCGCTTTATTGTGGAAGAAGCATCTAGTAAAGATTCTATTCATTGGGGACCTGTAAACCGTCCTTTCCCTGAAGCGAAATTTGCGCCGTTATGGGAACGTGTAGAAACTTATTTAAATGCCAAAAACTCTTATGAATCCAACATTCATGTTGGTGCAGGTGAAGAGCATTATTTACCTGTCATTATGCGAACTGAAACAGCATGGCACCATTTGTTTGGCCGTAATCTTTTTATTCGTCCTGAGACTTATAACTTAGCCAATAAAGATGAGTGGCAAATCATCAATGCGCCTGGATTTGTATGTGAACCTGAGCGAGATGGAACCAACTCTGAAGCGTGCGTTATTTTAAACTTTGCGGCTAAAAAAGTACTGATTGCTGGCATGCGTTATGCTGGTGAAATGAAGAAGGCCATGTTCTCTGTACAGAACTACTTGTTGCCTGCCAAAGATGTATTGCCTATGCACTGTGCTGCTAACGTGGGGACAGAAGGTGATGTAACCTTGTTCTTTGGTTTGTCAGGTACAGGTAAAACAACCTTATCAGCTGATCCAGAGCGTTTTTTGATTGGTGATGATGAGCATGGTTGGGGTAAAGATACCGTATTCAATATTGAGGGCGGTTGTTATGCAAAATGTATTGACCTGTCTGAGAAGAATGAACCTTTGATTTGGAAGGCTATTAAGTTTGGTACCATAGTTGAGAATGTTGTTCTTGATGCAGAAACACGTGTAGCAGATTATGCCGATACCTCTTTAACTCAGAATAGCCGTGCTGGCTATCCTCGTGAGCATATTGAAAAGCGTGCAGCGGGTAACCGTGCGGGTGAGCCAAATGCTATTATTTTCTTAACTTGTGATTTGACCGGTGTTCTTCCGCCAGTTTCTGTACTCACAAAAGAAGCTGCGGCGTATCATTTCTTAAGTGGCTACACTGCTTTGGTTGGCTCAACTGAAATGGGTGCTGGAAGTGGTATCAAGTCTACTTTCTCTACTTGTTTTGGTGCGCCTTTCTTCCCACGCGCAGCGCACGTTTATGCGGAGCTACTGATTAAGCGTATTGAAGAGTTTGGCAGTAAAGTTTACCTAGTCAATACTGGTTGGACTGGTGGTGCTCACGGTAAAGGCGGTAAGCGCTTTAGTATTCCAACAACACGTGCTGTTATTTCTGCAATCCAAACTGGTGCGCTAGAAAATGCTGAATTAGAGCAACTAGATAAATTGAATCTTGCTGTTCCTAAGCAAGTTGAAGGTGTTGATTCTGTATTATTAAATCCAAGAAATACATGGGAAGATAAAGCGGCATACGACGCTCAAGCGCAAGATCTTATTGGTCAATTTGTAGATAACTTCGAGAAATTTGAAGGTGTCTCAGAGACGATTGTGGCCGCAGGGCCAAGTCGCTAAGACGCTATATCGATTTAATCAATGATCTGATTAACGAAAAAAGCCGCTTTTGCGGCTTTTTTCGTTATCAAAACCTCGAAAGCATCTAGTTGTTAAACTCAGCTTGGGTTAGTCTAGACTGATGTTTATTGATAGTCATTGCCATTTAGACTTCGTTGATTTTAATTCAGATCTTGATGATGTTATTGTCAGGGCATATGCTGAAAAAATTCAATCCTTTATTGTCCCGTCAACAACTTACGTAAGTTGGGATAAAGTTCGTCAGCTGGCGCTGGAGCGTTCTTCTGTGCGAGCAGCGTATGGCATTCATCCTTATTTCTTGGCACAAGAAAAGTATGCCAGTTTGGATGAGCTGGAGGCATTTTCAGAATTAAATAAGGCTTTGGCCATAGGTGAAATTGGCTTGGATTATTGGCCTGGCAGCGTGAATTATGAGATTCAAAAGCGCTTTTTAATAAGGCAATTAGACATAGCGCAAAATTTAAAGCTCCCTGTTATTCTCCATGCGCGCAAAAGTTATGATGAGCTTGCAGGCATATTAAAGAAGTTTTCAGTGCAAGGCATTGTCCATGCATTTACGGGCAGTGAAGTACAAGCGAAGCGCTTTATAGAGCAAGGTTTTTTGCTGGGAATAGGAGGCAGTGTTACCTATCCTAGGGCGCAAAAAGTAAGACGGATGTTAAAGAATCTTGCTGATAAAGACTTTGTACTCGAAACAGATTCGCCTGACATGCCTTTGTCAGGTTTTCAGGGCCAACGAAATGAACCGGCTCATTTAGCTAAGGTCGCAGCGATTGTGGCAGAGATCAGAGAGCAAGATATTAGTAAAATAGCAGACTATACATCTGTTAATATTGTTAAGTTATTTAATAATTGGAATTAGAGGAAAACATCTTGCCTAACGAACAAGACATCAATGCACCCATTAAAATCTTATTGCTAGGAAGTGATACAAATATTGGTCAGGAGTTTTTACAGTTTTCCAGCAATCTCGCAGAATTTTCTCTAACACCTTGTTCGCAACAAGCTTTTAACCAAGATGATTTTTGGAGTTTAGAATTATCGCAATTCGATGTGGTACTTGATGCGTTAAGTTTGGATACGGAGCCAAAGAAAGCCTATCTTGAACAAATACTTGCCTGTAACAAAGCTTTGTTGGGTTTAGATACTAATATGTTTATGTTAAGCGATGTTGAAGTCTTTTCTGGCTTGAAAGGCACAGCTTATGATGAGAGTGAGTTACCTGATAGTGAGACAGCTAAGGGAAGGCAGCTCACTCAAATTGAAAGTGCAGTATTAAATGATGAGGTAAATATTGTTTTAAGAAGCAGTTGGTTATTTGGTGGTAAAGACGAAGACTTTGTCGCCAATATTCTTACCTCGTTTAAGGCGGGAGAACAAATTCTTTTACAAGATGATGTGATAGGTAACCCGACGCCTATATCTGATTTAGTTAGGGTTGCATTCTCTTTGATAAAGCAAAGGTATTATGGTGCAAAAAATGCGGGTGTTTATCATTACTCTTGCGCTGAAGAAATTAGCTGGTTTGGGTTTGGTGAAGCAGTATCAGTGAATGCTACTCAGTTTAATTCTCAATTGCAGGTTTTCTTACAGCCAATAAATGAGTATCAAGCTGAATCAAGCGATCTTGCTTCTTTACGTAAGCATTCTTTGTCTTGTCGAAAGATTTTTAACCATTTTGGTGTAAAACAGCGTCCTTGGCGTGCAAGTTTAAGGAACTTAGTGAAAGAACTTTATCAAATGAATTAGATCTGGCAGACTGAAACTGATCCATAAAGAAGGTTTAATGGGGCTTGTAAGGTGTATAAAATAAATCATAAGGTAATATTTATTAGTGTTTTGACCCAATTAGCGTTTGGCTTTTTTTGGTTGACTGCAGCACCTACGCCTTTTATTTCTGATGAGCCTGATGTGAGTTTGGGGGTTATCGCCTTCTTTTGTGTACTCTCATTTTCATATTTCTACGCTTGGCTGATTAGTAAGATGCGTTCTACGTCACGATGGCAAATGGGTGGCATTGCCATCTCACTTTGGTTGTTTTGTGTTATGCCAAATATTTTAATTACTCAGTTTTTGTTTGATTTGAATTTTGATCAAAAAATCTACTTGCTTGCATTTAGCATGATTGCCTCTTTATCGAATGCAATTATTTTGCCTTTCTCTCGGTCCTCTAGATCTATCTTTAAAGGCTAATCTTAAAAGCTAAAAAAAGAGTATAAAAAAACCAGCTATATGCTGGTTTTTTTATACTCTTTTTTAATCTTAGCTAGACGTTAGTTTGTGTCTGTTAATCTGTAAGGTCACTAAATTCATTATCTACATCAAGATCAACCGCTTTAAGGTAGCCCGGCATTTTGATCTTATTACTGTCAATTTCCAAATCATAGCCTGTCAGAACGCCCTTACCAAAATGGTAAATCGGTTTACTTTCACCATGAATAGCTGCTTGGTTGTAATCCCTTGCCGCTTCTTGTGTCTTGGCTAGCTTGTCATGATAATTACGCATGGTTTCTTCATCATAACGTTTTGTTAGCATTTTCAGTGTTTGAGCTGGTGATAATAAAACCGCAGTTCCGTTATTACCGCCAAACCCTTTTGAGTTTAACAATGCACCTTTAAAGTGCTCTTTACCGTAAACTTCATGTTTTAACTGGAATTTTAAGCCATCAGTGTAGACGTCATCTGCAATGCTCTGTGTGGTTGTAAAGCCAGGTAAAATGCCGTGTTCCCAAACACCTAGAGACAAGTGAAGTTGGTCACCACCTGCTGTGCCTTGGGAGTGGCCAATAAAGGCCTTCATGGCTGTCACAGGGATGCTCTTTGCATTGAAGCTGGTTGCTGCTTGGCTAAGAACATGTGATTCGGTAATTCTATTTTGTGGGGTGCTAGTACCATGGGCTTGGATAAAAGTATGGTTTTTTAGGCCATCTTCGCCAATGATTTTCTTCAAATATCCCATGGCTTTACCCATGGTTAGATAATTACCAATACCTGGTGCTGAGATAGATTTTTTGTGTCCATCGGCATAGGCATATACGGCAGGTACGGAACCAAAAATTTGTGCGCCTAGTTCAATTGCTAATGCATCATCCATAATCAGTGTCCATTGGCTAGACTCGCCAATAGTAAAACCTGCATTATTGCCGAATGGTCTGCAGCTTTGTGTATGATCAGGCTCTTTTTGATCTTTAATCGCATCAAGTGCGAGAAGGGCGCTGTCTTCAGCTAAAGCCCCCATTGTTCTAAAGCCTTCAATGATTTCTGGCGTAATGGGCGCATCGCTGCCACCGACAACGGCGACACGAGTTTTACCTGATTTAATTCCCTCAACGGCTTTTTCTAGATTGAAGAAATAAGTGGCACAAGCTCCAATTGAGGTGCCAATAGACCCTACGCTACCTAGCACATAAGCATTAACAAAATCGGCTGGCATTTGAGCGTAGCCAAGTGGAAGATGCTTAGAGGTTGTACGTTTACCCATTAGCGCAGACTTAAGCATGCCACCAAAGCCCAAATCATCCATTTGACCAATTGAGTTAGCAGCATAAACGGCCACTTGATCAGGGGGAACAATATCCTTAATGCTTTGCCAAGGAATACCACTACTTGATAGTGCATCTGATGCACCGTATACCGTCATTTGTAGGCCACGAGGATGGTTACGAGATTGATATAACTTTGCTGGATCAAACCCTGTTGGTAACTGTCCGGCGGCTTTAACTGATAGGGATTTGGTATCTTTAACAAATGCCTCAAGGTTACCCTTTACAACGACTTCACTGAGAGTTTCAGACAGTTTAGTTACTTGCCATTGCTCAGGCAGGTTGTCAGGCAAAGAGCGTGTTTTGATAGTGAACTGAATGCTTTCTTCTGCGCCGCTGGGTAATAAGGATGTACTCTTATTAATTGACACATTATCAACATCAAATAATGAAGGATGGATTCTTCTAATAAGAGTTTGAGCCAGAACCTCTTCGCTGATTTGCTCAACAAGTTCTTCTGGTGTGGCTAGCTGAGTATCGCCTTTATACCAATGCCCATGATGGAAGTAGGCTGTATTGGTCAAATTTGCGAGATCTAATAATACCTCTTGCTGAATTGGCTTTGGTAATAAATCAAAAACAATACGGCGGTATGCTTGGTGTGAAGATGTGCGACCAGCCGGGTTAATTCCGCCAAATCCAACAATTACAGGTAAACGTGCCAATTCAATTTCCTCGATTCAAATATGAATTAAAGTGGTGTCATTGTAATAAAGCCGATAATGCTTAGCCACCTAGAATTCAAAAATAAGTTAATGAATTTAATGGTTTATAATTTACCTGCATTTTATTTTTTTCTATTATGTTTTGGGGTTATTTGCTAGCCCCGGCAACGACTATTTCTTGATCAAAGCGCCATAATTTGTTGTAACTGATGAGGGACTTTATTTCTTCAACATACGCTTGCCCACGTTGTGAATACGATAGGAGTCCTTTAGCTAGATCTAAACCAGATATGTTTTTCTTCTGCTCTCGTAGACTTGCACGCTCTTTTCTTAAGGCTCTATACGCCGCGTTAGAATTTAAGTTATCGATATAAGCAAAAACAGATTCCCTCGCACTTTTGAATTTTTGAACTTCATGGTCAGCATCTTCATCGCGGGATTCTGGTACTAACCCACAACCAATTTTAAAGCACCATTGGCCAAAGTAGTTGTTACCTTTTAGAGCAAAACGTGAGGTTCCCCATGCTGACTCGTTGGCTGCCTGAGCAAGTACGAGAGATTCTGGGATGATATCAAGGTGTGGGTAGAGTTCAGCTAGATTATCCGGTGTATATACCCCCACTTTTTTTAATTTAAAGATTTTTCTTAGTGCGGCAAGCCACCTTTTTTGTTCTCGTGTTGGAGGCTCTGAGCTTTCAATAATACGAGTTAGCTCATTTCTATCTCTGATAAGTAAGGCATTTTTTTCTGCAGCAAAAGGTACCAAGTATTGGAAAAAGGTTTCTTTCCTTTGCTTGATATCCGAAATTTCAGCAAAATTCGGCTTGATTGGCATAGGCTGAAAAGGCGTTGCTTTAGTAATTTTAAGCTGATTTTCTAATAAGGTTTCTGTCTCAGAAGATTGAGTCGGTTCAAGTTCTTGCTCATCAGGGTGTTTTGGGTCGAGTTTAAACCAAAGCACGATAATGACAGCAAAAGAAATCAGCCAAAGAATTTTTCTGTCCATAAAGATAAAAACCTATTTAAGCAAATTTGAACGAATTAATTGATGTATGAGTCAATTCTGTAAACTTAGAAAGTCTATTATCTCTAAAAAGCGGTAATTTTTACAGACTTGTTTCTTTGAAGTGAGAAAACTTCATTTTTCTGTCATTAAGGATTAGATAGCCAAGGACTACCTTGGTATTTGTAGGAGGTGAAACTGGGCTTTTATTCTGAATAAAGAAGAGAGGGTTCACAATTTGTAACTTATTTAACAAGTCAATTGCCTGCTTCGTCCGTGCTTATCTTTGGTGTGTATGGTTAAATTCATTTAATCAATTTTTACCGTTAAGACGTTAGCTTTAGCCTCTCAGAGCGAAAGCTAGTTACAAGAGCAATTATGTCATCACGATTTGTTAGTCTATTTATCCCATTAATGGTGGCTCTAGCGAGTTTGTATCTGAGTGTTTATGTCGAAAAAATCCCTCCTGTTTGGCAGGCTTTATTAGAATGGTTACCTTATATTTTTGTTAGTGTGGTTATGCTTCTTGCCTGGCATTTTAATAAGGGCTTAATTCTATTAGTCAGCTTAATCCTCATTTTGCCTCTATTGCCCTTCGATAGTCTGGGCAACAGGGGAAATGCTTCAATCTATTTATTAGTCAGTACGATTAATCTCACCCTAGTTAGTCAGTTGCAAGAAAGAGGTTTTTTTAATCGATTTGCCTTTAATCGTATTGTTTTTGTGGTTATGCAACTGCTTTGGTGCTTTGCTTTAGCTAAAGAATGGATTCATCTTCCTGGCATTAATTTATATCTGGTTAGCCTTCATCAATTGAGTTTTGCGCTGATATTATTTGCTCTAATTTATGTTTCCTGTTTTATCTTTTTAGCCTGCAAATGGTGGTTTAAATCCGATACTTTTAGCGGTGCAATATTAGTCTCTTTACTGTTACTTAGTTTAATGCACTTCTTGGCGCTAACGAATAAACAAATAGCCTTATTGCACACGGGCATTTTTCTTATTTGGAGTATTTATTTATTAATTGACAGCCACAAAATGGCTTATGTTGATGAGCTTACCCAATTGCCTGGTCGCCGGGCTTTAAACGAAAGGCTACTAGGGCTCTCAAAAAATTATGTTATTGCCATGTTGGATGTTGATCACTTTAAGAAATTTAATGATACCTATGGGCATGATATGGGAGATTTGGTGCTAAAAAGTGTTGCTTACAATATGGATAAGGTAGCAAGTGGTGGGAAGGCTTTTCGTTATGGTGGTGAAGAGTTTGCGGTTGTTTTTGCTAATCGTAAAAAAGACGAGGTACTGTCTGCATTAGAACAGGTTAGAGAATCCATAGAGGCTGAAAAAGTAGCTGTGTATGAGTGTAAAAAAGAGGCTTATAAAGATGTCTCTGTCACTATTAGTATAGGTGCTGCTTTATCTAACTCTGAGCGAGATGCCCAAGAGGTGATTAAGCAAGCCGATCAACTTCTTTATAAGGCTAAGAAGAAAGGACGTAACTGCGTTGTGATGGAATAATCAAATTGATTTAATTTGTCTCCCCTAATTTATTTCTTATCAGGTTAATCTCTAAAGTCTAAAATAAAACTTGACCATACGGTTCATTTTTCTTGATCTGTGTGAAATATAAGCATATACTCCCAAAGATTGAAAATAATGTTTCGCTAGTCAGTTTATTGAAACTTAGTGTTGATCTCGCTAGTGGTCACTTGTAAGTGGTGTCAGTATTAATAAACATTATTCAAACAGAATATTTCATGATGCTTAATGTTTTAAAGCATGTGAGACAAAAGAGCCAACGTGGTGCAACAGAATATTCATTAACGAATGCCTATAGTTATTGTTTGATTCTGTTGTAGGGGTAAAAGGGGGAGCAGCCAAGCTTCCCCTTTTTTTATGCTCCAAAACGAATTCTGCCATTCCTATTAGTATTTTTCTCCTTACATAATCCGCCTATGGTAAGATCTTTTTTTAACAAGATTCAATTTTAGTTTATTGCTTGTATCATCTGACAGAGGGCATCGCTTCGTGGAAGAAAAACGCGCAAAAGATCAACTTAAAGCTCATATCCGTGCGCAAAATCAAGAGCTTATTTTATCAACTGCAGAACGAGTATTTGCAAGGCAAGGTCTAGCGAAAACAACGACGCAAATGATTGCCAATGAAGCCGGATTACCTAAGGCAAACATTCATTATTATTACCGTTCTAAAAAGGATCTATTAGAGGCTGTGCTGGGAAATATCTTGCAGCTTTGGCTTGAATCGGTAAGTTGTTTTGTCTTAGAAGATGGTCCTAAAGCCTGCCTAACACGCTATATCAGTGAAAAAATAGATCAGTCTCGTATTAATACGAATGCATCTAAAGTTTTTGCAATGGCCTTGATAGGGGAGGAGCCTTTTGTTTTAGACTATTTAAATGCGCATTTTGTTGCTGAGCTTGCCAGAGAGAAGCAAACGATAGAAACCTGGATTAAGCAGGGGAAAATGAAATCAGTTTCCGCAGAACACCTATTTATTAGTTTGTGGGCTTTAACTCAAACTTATGCAGATTTTGATGCGCAAATTAAAATTGTATTGAATAAGTCAGAGCTCGAAGAAGAAGATTATGAGCAGGCTAAAGTATTTGTAACCAATATGATTCTCAGTAGCTGTGGTATTGCTGATTAATTTTTAGATTGGAGTGAGGTCTTGATATGACGCTAGAGAGTGGCATTACATTTTTTATTGCGATATTTATTTTTGGTATTACGCCAGGCCCTGGTATTTTTGCTATTTTGGCGAAAAGTATGACTCAAGGCGCTAAATCTTGCTGGTGGCTGTCAGTGGGGATGAGCATCAGTGATATTTGTTATCTCATCATGGCATGCTTTGGGCTTGCTAGCCTTGCCTATGCATGGGAAGAAGTATTCTTGGTGATTAGAGTGTTAGGGGGGGCTTATCTCATTTATCTAGGTTGGAAAATGTGGACGAGTGTGCCAGCTCTAGCACAAGAGTTAGCTGACCCTAACTTAAAAGTTGAAAAAAAGACGCATCTATCTTCTTTTGTACAGGGCTTTATGATTTCTGCCTCCAACCCAAAAGTCATTTTATTTTATATCGCATTTTTACCTACTTTTATGGATGTTACCCAGTTAGGCGCTCAAGATATAGCGATTGCAAGTGTACTGACATTTGTTGCACTAATGTTGGGTTTAACCATGATTGCTTTGATGGCAGCTCAAGCAAGAAAACACTTAAACTCACCAAAATCTTTAAAAATAGTTAACCGTACTGCGGGATCTATTATGGCCTCAGCGGGTCTTTATGTTGGTTTAAGGGGTTAGGGTTAGTTGTATTAAAAAAGGCGGCTAAATCTTTTGATTTAACCGCCTTTTATTTTTCATGTGAGTTCTATCGAGTGCCGTAGATACGGTCACCAGCATCACCAACACCCGGTCTAATATAGGCGTGGTCATCTAAGCACCTGTCGATAACACCAATATACATAGGCACATCTGGGTGCTCTTCTTTAAAGGCTTGAATCCCTTCTGGCGCAGCAAATAGACAAATGAATCGAATGTTTTTTGCCCCTAAGTCTTTCATTTTTTGAATCGCGGCTGCAGCTGAATTGCCCGTCGCTAACATTGGGTCAACCACTATGATGGTTCTTTGGTCTATAGAGTGCGGCATTTTTAAATAATAATCGACAGGCTGTTTCGTCTCAGGGTCACGATACATACCAATATGACCAACACGAGCAGATGGTGAGAGTTTCAGCACTCCTTCGGCTAATCCGTTGCCCGCACGCATGATAGTGACGATACAAAGCTTTTTGCCTTTCAAAACAGGGCTCATTGCTTTTTCAAGTGGTGTTTCTACTTCAACTTCTTCTGTTTCAAGGTCGCGTGTTGCTTCATAACCAATAAGTGTGCCGAGCTCTTCCACTAACATTCTAAATTCACGTGTTCCAGTGGTTTTGTCCCGAAGGCTGGTCAGCTTATGCTGTACAAAAGGGTGATTAATAAGGTGAATATCTGAATAGTTTTCTAGAATTTTGTGGCTGCTCATAACGGGGTCCTTATGCTATTTAGGCTTATAAAACCAAGCGCTAAATTGTATGGCTGTAAAGAGGAAAAGCGCTAAACGCTTTGCGGCAAGATTATGAATTAATCCTGACCTAATAGATAGATCAATCTCTTGATTCGTGTCTTGGCTTATCATATCTCTTATCTGGTTTGATTCTCCAGTATGTCTTGTATTTGTTTTATTTGGCATTACATAAAGAGATAACTAACTTAAACATCATGAGAAAAGTAGATGACTCGCTAGTATTAAATCATGATTAGCATGTTTCTACAGAGTCTCAATATTGAGTAGATTGAGAAGAGAATGAGCAACGAAGATAAGATTCAAGACGATATTGATATTATAGAAAAGCAAGATGTTAGCCTAGATGAACTAGATAATGACGAAGTCACTTTAAGTGATCCAAAAACCTTGGCATTACCTGAAGATGTGCTGCCAGAAACCATTTATATTTTGCCTCTGTCTAGTCGCCCATTTTTCCCAGCACAGGTTCAGCCTGTGGCTGTTGATCTTGATCCATGGGAAGAGACACTTGAAAGAATCTCTCTAGACTCACAATCGACTGTTGGATTGGTTTATACCGAAAGCGTTACTGATGGGGCGCCGCTTACACAAGATTTTAAAGAAATTGGCTGTGTGGTGAAAGTGCATAAACCCACCCCAGAGTCAGGTAAAATGACCTTCTTAGCGCAAGGTTTAAAGCGTTTCGAGATTGTTGAATGGTTGGATAAAGAAGCGCCTTACCGCGCTAGAGTAAAATATCTAACAGATAGTAAGGTGAATGACGATGAGTCAAAAGCCTATTCGATCTCCATTCTTGACTCTATTAAAGAGTTGATCAGAGTTAACCCGCTTTTTAGTGAAGATTTAAGACAATACCTTGCTCGTTTTTCATTTAATCAACCAGGTCTTTTGGCTGATTTTGCTGCTTCAATTACCTCTGCAGAAGCGGATGAGCTGTATCAAGTATTAGAAACTAGACCCGTACATGCTCGAATGCACCTTTCTCTTTTGCTGCTAAAGCGTGAACTTGAGATTGCGCGCTTACAAAATGAAATTAGCGCAGAAGTAAATGACAAAATCAGTAAACATCAAAGGGAATTCTTTTTAAAAGAACAACTTAAGGTGATACAAAAGGAACTGGGTCTATCCAAAGATGATAAAACCTCTGATATTGATAAGTTTAGACAAAGGTTAGAAGGTAAAACCTTATCGGAGAAACAATGGGCAAAAATAGATGAAGAGTTTGAAAAGCTTAGCGTTCTAGAGTCGGGTTCCCCTGAATATGGTGTTACCCGTAACTATCTTGATTGGGCTACAGCCTTACCTTGGGGAATTTGCTCTCAAGATAATATGGATATTGTGAAAGCCCGCCAAGTGCTAGAAGATCACCATACCAGTTTGGATGATGTAAAAGATCGTATTATTGAGTTTTTAGCTTTGGGTGCTCATCGTGGTGAGATGGGGGGCTCTATTATGTTGTTAGTTGGGCCGCCTGGCGTCGGTAAAACCTCGATTGGCAAATCTATTGCTGCTTCTTTAGATCGTGAGTTTTATCGCTTTAGTTTAGGTGGAATGCGTGACGAAGCAGAAATTAAGGGTCATAGACGTACTTATATTGGAGCCTTGCCTGGTAAGTTTGTGCAGGCATTGAAAGATGTCAAAGTGGAAAACCCCGTCATCATGCTAGATGAAATTGATAAAATAGGGGCGTCACATCAAGGCGATCCAGCCTCAGCCCTGTTGGAGGCGTTGGATCCAGAGCAAAATGCTGAATTTTTAGATCATTATTTAGATATGCGAATTGATTTGTCTAAGGCGTTATTTGTTTGTACGGCCAATCAACTTGATACTATTCCAAGTGCTTTGTTAGATCGGATGGATGTGATTCGCTTATCTGGCTATATAGCAGAAGAAAAGCTTGCTATTGCCAAGCAACACCTATGGCCAAAGCTACTTAAGAAAAATAAATTACTTAAAAAGCAATTAAATATAACCGATGCAGCATTAAAGCTATTGATCGAAAATTATGCCCGAGAAGCCGGTGTCCGTGGCCTAGATAAGCTCTTACAAAAAGTATTGAGAAAGTGTGTTGTCCAATTGATGACTGAAAAAGTTGACAGTATTAATGTGGGTATCAAAGACATTGAAGCCTTATTGGGAGCACCTTATTTTAAAGCAGATTCTTCAATTCGTGGTGTCGGTGTCGTGACTGGCCTCGCTTGGACTTCTATGGGGGGGGCGACCTTACCGGTAGAGGCAAATCGAGTACATGAATTAAATCGTGGTTTAAAGTTAACAGGAAAGTTAGGTGATGTTATGAAAGAGTCGGCTGAAATTGCTTATTCTTATGTCGCTTCACATACTAAAACTTTTAATTTACAGCCAGAATATTTTGATAAAAGTATGATTCATTTGCATGTGCCAGAGGGTGCTACACCTAAAGATGGACCGAGTGCGGGTGTAACTATGGCAACGGCCCTTATGTCTTTGGCAAGAAATGAACCGATTAAAAAAGGCTTAGCTATGACGGGCGAGCTAACACTGACGGGTCAAGTGCTGGCCATTGGTGGTGTAAAAGAAAAAATTATTGCGGCTAAGCGAAGTAAAATATTTGAGGTGATTTTACCTGAGCCAAATAGGCGCGATTTTGATGAACTTCCTGAGTCAATTAAAGAGGGTATGACAGTGCATTTTGCTCAGCGCTTTTCGGATGTGGAAAAAGTCGTTTTTGTGAAGGCGAAGAGTGCTGTTCACTAATTTGCTTCGTTAATACCGCGCTTAAATCTCCTCCTTGGCTTCTTCTTGTTGCCAATTCATGAGAAAATCTCGCTTCTAGAAAGGCACTGACTTTTGTGAGTGCCTTTTATCCTTATTAAAATGCGCTCCATAGCTTGTATTTCAAGCAATACTGCATTTTCTAACTGCAAACCTTTATACCAACGGAGCACACTGAATGCCGCTTGAGGCAAGTTTTACTTCTGGATCAACCTTACGCCATGTCGTTGTTATGTCTGCAACGGGAGCTTTAGGTCTCATCTCCATGTTTATGGTGGACTTGATTGATATCCTGTTCTTGTCCATGTTGGATCAAAAAGAAGTCGTTGCTGCAGTGGGCTTTGCTAGTTCCATCATGTTTTTCACCATTTCAATTGGCATTGCTGTATCTGTTTCTGCAACCGCGATGGTATCTCGAGCTGTTGGTCGTGGTGATAGGGAGCAAGCGCAACGTCGAGCGACGAATGTGCTGGTGTTTGGTGTGCTGCTGTCTTTGCTGATTGTTTATTTTCTCATGCCTCGTATTCCGCATTTGCTCTATTTCTTAGGGGCGAACGGAATAACTTTGGATCTGGCGACAAGCTATTTAGAAATTTCTATATTAGGCATGCCAGCTATCATGGTAGGAATGATTGGTTCTGGCATTATGAGAGCGCTAGGTGATGCAAAGCGCGCTATGTATGCCACATTAATCAGTGGCCTTGTTAATGCTGTGCTAGATCCAATATTTATTTTTGCATTAGGTATGGGGTTAGACGGTGCTGCGATTGCGTCATTAATTGCACGTTGCTCCATGGTGGCGATTGCTTATTATGGCTTAGTTCATGTGCATCAAACTTTGTCGCGATTTGATTGGCTTTATTTTTGGCAAGATTTAAAAAAGATTGTCTGGATTACCTTTCCTGCCATGCTAACGAATATGTCTTCACCCTTAGCGAATGCAATTGTTACTGAGCATATGGCGACTTTTGGTGATGACGCTGTGGCTGCTTATTCCATAATAGGTCGTATTATACCAGTCGTCTTTGGTGGTTTGTTTGCCTTATCTGGCGCTGTGGGGCCAATCTTAGGGCAAAACTATGGCGCGAATAATTTTGCCCGCATGCAGCAAACTTTAACCAGTGCGGTGATTTATAGCCTGAGCTATTGTTTGCTTTTGTGTTGGCTTTTATATGCCTTACAGTTTTGGTTGGTGGATGTTTTCAGTGCAGGTCCAGAAACAGCTAGCTTAATCTCATTTTTTGCCACTTATATTTCTTTTAGTTTCTTTTTTCAAAGTTTACTTTTTATTGGGATTGCGACCTTTAATAATTTAGGTAGCCCTAAAACTTCAGCATGGCTTAACTTTGCTAGGGCCACTTTAGGTACCTGGCCCTTGATTATATTTTTTGGTTGGTTTTTTGACGCTAGAGGAATATTTATTGGTCAAGCCTTAGGCTCTATTATATTTGGTTGTATCGCCTTTACTTTGGCAAGGCGCTACATTGTTGCCTTAGAGGTTAGTTCAAAATAGGTGCGCTTAGTGTGCCTCTAAACTAGCCCATACAAGGTATTCTTGGTTGCCATCCCCACCTTTTATTGTGCTTTCAATATAACAATGTAGGGTAAAGCCAAGATCTTGAATAAGCTTTGTCATTTTTTCTTCTAGTTCACTGACGGCTTTAAGATCTTTGACGATACCGCCTTTGCCAATAGCCTGTTTGCCAACTTCAAATTGTGGTTTGATTAATGTAATAAGGTGTCCGCCTTGTTTTAGCAGGGCTGGAAAGTTTTGCAGTATTTTGGTTTGTGAAATAAAAGATACATCCATAACAATGAGGTCAAACCCTGTATCTGGTAAGTGAACACCTAGATCTTGTTTACTTAAGTTACGAGCGTTGACGCCTTCGATGCAAATGACATTAGGGTTCTCTTTTAACCTAGAATCAAGTTGGTCATGGCCAACTTCTATCCCTACGACTTTCTTTGCTCCTGCTTGTAAAGCGCAATCGGTAAAGCCGCCTGTTGATTGACCAACATCGAGAACATTAAAGTTCGAAATATCCAGTTTCGAATGTTTAAGCGCACCTTCTAATTTTAAGGCTCCTCTTGAAACATAGCGATCAGAAGCATCAAGCGTCAGTTTGACTTCGGTATCTTGTACAACTTTTAAACTGGCTTTGTTAGCGATTTGCCATTGACCATTAAGTAATATCGAGACCTTATTTCCTTTTATAAAGGCTTGGGCTTGAGCACGAGATTTACATAATTGCTTTTGAGTAAGTAGTTGATCAATTCGAATCATTAGATGGACTTAAGTGGATTAATTAAGCCTGTGATCTTATCAAATAAGTAAAATTAACCATAGGCTTACATCCTGATTGTTGAAGGCATAAAATAGGGGATATATGGAAGTTTAAGAGGCATATTATGCAAATTTCAGATTTATTCGATCAGATAGAACAGCTGCCTATGGTGCCTGAAGTTGTACAAACTCTTATTATGGAGCTGAATGATCCTGATATTGACTTGAATGCAGTGGCAAGTGATGTCGCCAAAGATCAGGCGATTTCGTTAAAAGTTTTAAAAATTGTTAATTCAGCTCATTTTGGTTTGAATCGTAAAATCGCTTCAATTGATGAAGCGGTTGTTATGATTGGAATGGCTAAGTTAAAAAATATCGTAGTGGCCTCTGGGTTAACAAGTAGTATCCAGCATGTTGTTGGAATGGATATGAAGAAATTTTGGCAAGAGTCCATATATATTGCGGGCATAGCCAAAGAGTTAGCCATTTTGACAGAGGAATCTGACCCTGATACCGCCTTTACCGCAGGCCTATTATCAACAATAGGGAATTTGTTAATTGTAATGGGTGCACCTTCTTCTTCCATTTCAATTAAAGAAAAAGTTGATGCAGGTCTTAAAATATATCAAGCTGAGCTGGATGTTTTAGGTTTTTCAAGCGGAAAGCTTGCTTCAAAACTCATTGAAAAATGGCAGTTTCCTGAAGTATTAAGTCAAGCGATCAATGCGTACCAAGATCCTAAAAATTTAGCAGAAGAGTCACGCCTTGCCTATATCTTAAATTTAGCAAGATATCTTGCTGAAGAGAATCTCAAAGGCAGTGATTTTGATACTATTATGCTAGGTTTTCCACATGAAGTTGCTAATGAAATTCAGGTGACCCATCAATTAATGGAATGTCATCTTGATAGTATTTTTGTTGAAATTTCAGGCTTAGATGAGCTACTAAATTAATTAAAATGGTGCCAATAGGGGAGAGGATGCAAACACTTATTTCTGCAAAAGACTTGCTTAAAGAATCTGATAATCAAGATTTAATTATATTAGATAGTCGATTTTATTTAACTGATTTAGCTAAAGGGAAAAAGGAGTATGATTCAGGCCATATTCCAGGGGCTATTTTTATTGATCTTCATCACGATTTAGCCTCCCCAGAAACGGAATTTAGTGGGCGACACCCACTGCCTGCAAACACTGATTTTAGTGCTTTTATACAGTCACTTGGTATTGATTCAGATTCTAAAGTCATTGTATATGATGATATGGCTGGTGCTATTGCCGCTAGAGCTTGGTGGATGTTAAGCCAAAATGGCATTGAAACAAGAGTGCTTGATGGTGGTATTCAAGCTTGGTTGTCAGTAGGAGGAGAATTAGAGTCTAATGCGGCTTTTCCTCAAGCTACAGCGAACAGAATAGACGTACACTTTCCATGGGCTGTCAGTGAAGAAGACGTGCTTGAAAATATGGAAGCTGAAATCTTTCAGCTGGTGGATGCTAGGGCAAGTGATAGATACGAAGGTCAAAATGAAACAATGGATCCATTGGCTGGTCATATTCCCGGAGCGATAAATAGACCCTTCGCAAACAATCTAAACAAAGATGGATTGTTTTTAGCGTCTAAGGAATTAAGCTCTGAGTTTCAATCTTTAAAAGAAAATATTGAGTTAGTACATTATTGCGGTTCAGGTGTCACGGCTTGTCATAATGTATTGGCTAGTGTTGAAGCAGGGTTAGAAGATAAAAGAGTTTTTGTAGGCTCTTGGAGTTTATGGTCAAAACGTATGTTAAGGCTCATGTCTGAGCAAACAGAATAAAAGCTTACTCATTAAATAGATGAGAAACGATGTAATAAGGCGTCTCTCATCTATTTATGATTCATTAGATAAAAGCTAAAACTATTTAACTTGATATCTATGTCGAATATAGCTTACTTCGGTGTCACTCCAGCGATAAAAATTTGAACCTCTTGGGTCTTTTCACCAAAGATATGTTCTTTTACCAAGTGAAGAAATAAATCCGCTTCTTTAGCTGTGACTATACCGTCTATTAGCTGAATCCCAATACCTTCTTGGGTAAAGAAAAAGTGCCAAGTATGGCCTTCTATTCTAGCTTCTCCTTCGCCATTTTCGAAAGATACCTGCTCCCACTTATAATCATTTGGGATAAAGCAAGATAGCTCCTTTCCCTGGTCTCCGTAATTTAAATCTGGAATGTAACCTTGGCGATCAACAAGTTCAAATTTCATAATACATCTCCTTTAAGACTTACTTGAGAGTACTCCTAAGTTAGTAACTAAGCTTGTGTTTTTTTGAAACGCTTATTCTTTGTTTACTTAGATCAAAGAAGCTGTTGCTTCAGAATTTGATAGAATGAAGCGTTTAGAATGCTTATAATCCCTCCATTAATTAATAATTTTAGCGCTTAATTGTTTCTTCATTTAAGTGTGTGAAGGATGCAGAATGAAAATTGCGGTTGCAGGCACAGGTTATGTTGGTATTTCAAATGCTTTATTGCTGGCTCAAAATAATGAGGTGGTAGCTTTAGACATTATTCCAGAAAAAGTGGACATGCTAAACAGCAAGATATCACCTATCTCAGATCAAGATATTGAGCGCTTTTTGAAAGAAGAAAAACTGAACTTTGTGGCGACATTAGATAAAAAGCAAGCCTTTCAAAATGCAGATTTTATCATTATTGCGACACCAACCGATTACGACCCTGATACCAATTACTTTAATACCTCACATGTTGAGTCAGTTATTCAAGATGTGTTGGAAATAAGCCCAGACGCTTGTATGGTAATTAAGTCAACCGTTCCAGTTGGTTTTACCTCTTCAATGAAAGAAAAATTTAATACCGACAATATTATCTTCTCTCCTGAATTTTTAAGGGAGGGTAAGGCCTTGCATGATAATTTGTATCCTTCTCGTATTATAGTTGGTGAGCAATCTAAAAGGGCACAGACTTTTGCAAATCTTTTAGCAGAAGGCGCAATTAAAGACAAGATCGATATTTTGGTTACTGACTCCACCGAAGCAGAAGCGATAAAGCTATTTGCCAATACCTATTTAGCCATGCGAGTTGCTTTCTTTAATGAACTGGACAGCTATGCTGAAGCACATGAATTGGATTCAAAGCAGATTATCGATGGTGTAGGTTTAGATCCAAGAATTGGCTCTCACTACAATAACCCTTCTTTTGGTTATGGTGGCTACTGTTTGCCAAAAGATACTAAACAGTTACTTGCTAACTATCAAAAGGTGCCTAATAACATTATTGGAGCCATTGTTGATGCAAACAGCACAAGAAAAGACTTTATTGCTAAGGCGATTCTAAAACGTCAACCCAAAGTGGTGGGTATTTATCGACTTGTGATGAAGGTTGATTCAGATAACTTTAGGGCGTCAGCGATTCAAGGTGTAATGAAACGTATTAAAGCGAAAGGGGTGGAAGTGATTATTTACGAACCTGCACTACCTGAAGATAGCTTTTTTAACTCTAAAGTCATAAATGATTTAAATGACTTTAAAAAAATGAGTGATGTAATCGTTGCGAATCGTGTTACTGATGATATTTCAGACGTAATTGATAAAGTTTATACTCGTGACCTGTTTGGCATTGATAGCTAAATCTAAGAGTGTTTATGAAAAATATTGCTTACCTTAAACAAAGGCTAAATAAGATACGTTATTATTTTAGTGAAACTATTAATATTAATTTACCTATTAGAAAGTTTAATGAATCTGATTATTCTGACTTTAAAAAAGATGCATGTATCTTAGATAGAGTTAATTATTATTGCAAAGATCAGAGCGATTTTTTTGTTTCTGAAAACTCAGTCAAAATAGCAGAGTTTAAAAAAACGAAAAGTTTTGCATACTATGCAGATACTAAAAAAGTCGTTCGTTATTTTTCAAAAGAATTTAAGTTTGACTTCTTGTTTGGTGATGTTATTCATGTTCCAAATTTTCCAAGCTTTTTAAAAAGTAGACCTATTTCAAGTAAGAATCAAAATTCTATCCTATTAAAGCTTAATTCAATTAGACACTATCAATTTGTTAACGATAAAACTAAATTTGAGCATAAAAAGGAGATGGCTGTTTGGCGAGGACATATTCATCAAGAGCATCGTATTATTTTGGTTGATAGATTTCATGCTAATAAACTGTGTGATATTGGGCATTGTGATGATAAAAAACCTTATGCGGAAAGCTATAAAGGTTTTTTATCAGTTGATGATCAACTTCAATATAAATATATAGTCAGTGTTGAAGGTAAAGATGTTGCCACAAATTTGAAATGGATAATGTCATCGAACTCAGTTTGTTTTATGCGTAAGCCAAGGTATGAAACTTGGTATATGGAAGGTAGGTTAAAAGCAGGAGTTCACTATGTTGAACTTAAAGATGACTTTAGTGATCTAGAAGAAAAGATTGAATTTTATAATAAGAACACAGACAAGGCCCTAGAAATTATTCAAAATGCTCAAGGCTATACTAAACAATTCTTAAATAAAAAAAGAGAGGAAGTAATAGGGATACTTGTTGCTGAAAAGTATTTTTCCCAGTCTAAGCAGCTTAGTAAATAAGCTGCTCATAGAGATCTAAGTATGAATTCGCCATCATATTAGGAGAGTATTGAACTAATTGGCTTTTAGCATTTAGTATGTACTCATTTTGCTTTTCTGGAGAATTGATCATTTCCAGTAAAGTGTTTTCCAGTGACTTAGCATTATTAACTTCAAATAAAAGCCCAGTTTTATTATTGATGACTATATCTGGAATTCCTCCAATGTTAGCAGCGACTACAGGTACTCCTGTATTCATAACATCTAAAAGGATTGAGCCTAAGCCTTCATTTCTTGATGGGAAGGCAAAAATATCAAGTGCAGCAATATAATCTGCAATATTTTCTTTAAACCCTGCCCATGTAATATTGTGTAAATCTTTAGACTCTTCTTTTAATATAGCTTCATCAGTACCGCGACCAAAAAAAATAAATTGTAAATGAGGATGAGAGTCTTTCAAGCTTCTTGCAACCTCAATTAATAACCTTTGACCTTTATGTTTATCTACAAGTGCTCCAGCATTTCCAATTAAGATTTTCCCATCAAATTCTGACTTAAAGTTTTTAGTTATTTCTTTGTTTACTTTAAAGTCTGCCATTACACTAGGAATTAGTCGAACATTCTTATTCCAATTTTTTTGATTAATGAGTGTTTGTATTAAACTTGATATAGCAACCACGCTAGCGGCACTTGAATAAGTTTTTTTATTAAACCATTTGTTTTTAATTATTTGGTCAACTCTTCGAGTGATAATATAAGGTGTGTTTGTAATAAGATTATGAAAGTATGCCCAATGGACTGCTTTTGCGTCGTGAGCATGCATGATGTCAAATTTAGCTGCTTTGAAATGACCGAGGATTTGATTATCTGCATCGATAAAGTCTAGGTTTTCAATTTTTAATAAATTTTGTCTTAAAGTTGAGTCTTTTCGGCAGGCTAAGGACTGCTTCACCTCTGGTTTTATTGCGAGAGCCCTAATTAGAATTTCTGTTTGCCTTTCTCCTCCACGAAAGCCTTTAGCCAAATTGATGTGTAATACTTTCAATATTTTTCTCTCTTTTTAATTTTAGAATTGCTAAGGCTGCTTCTGTCACATTAAGAATCGTTATTTCAGAAATATTCCCGTTTAAAGGTGTCAGGCAAGTGGAAAGGGAGTTTTTATAAAACCATTCCTTTTTTTCTTTGTCAAATATACCTAAAAAGCCATTTTGTACACATTGTGCAACATGACTGGGGCCACAATCATTCGCGATAGTTAAATCGCATAATATTGAGAGTCTTGATATATCAGAAATATTTATATTTTCATATATGTGAATTCTATCATTTGATTTTTTAGATTTTAACAGAGATTTTTTTTCTTTATCCTCATCTGGTCCAATAAGAGCGTGAATAATAACTCTTTGATTAAGAGTGTTTTCTATATTTTGACAAACTTTAATAAAGTTTTTAACTCCCCATTTTTTAAATTCTCCTGCACCTCCCCCAACCATGATGAAAATATTAATATAGTTTTTGTTAATATTTAATTTGGAGTGTTTTGATTCAAATAAAAATGGAGCTTTAAGGCTTTTTGATAGCTCACCTTTTGATAATTGGTTATCTGAAAGTTCAAGGTAATGTATCGCTCTATACTTACTATCACAAAACGTAACTTGTTTGTTAAGTAAAGGGGAAGAGTTGTTTTTATTGGTTTTGATAATGGCATCTTTGGGGCTAGCTCTTTTTATAAAAAAAGACAAACGCAAGCCAAAGCTATTTGGGCGAAGAGAAATGCAGTGTTCGCTTTTTCTAATATATTTAATATCTGTTAAAATGGAGTCTGATTGTACTTTATGGTCTATCCAACTAAACTGCCCATAAAAAAAATCTAAGTTCTCTTTATAAATAACTCTAATTTCATTGGAGGTTTTTTGATCTTTTAACGTAAATAAAAAAGGTAAACATGTAATTTGCGCACCAAAGTTACACCTATTTCTCAAAAAAATATTCTTCATATTTAAATTACCAAATGTTCTTAAAGTCATTTTGCTCTGTAACACTTTTATCTCTTTGGTACTCTAATAACTTAGCATACTTTAGGTAACTATTTACTGCTGAACTTAGAGCCACAGTCATTCCATCAACTCCACCTAAAAAACCTTTTTGAAAAATATATTTACGTATAAAGGCATTTAACCCATGTAAGAAGGGGGAAAAAGCGTTAGCTTTTTTTCCTTTTGCATACATTATTTTTGCCGCTCTTCCGCTAAAATTCCTACCTGGCTTAGCAAAAAGCTCTCCAATATTTTTAAATGAAAAGTGAATGATATCTGAGTTGAATTTTTTTAGTGAAGAAGCTGGAACACTTGAATGTTGCTTAACTTCTTTAAACTTTGTTTTATTATGGTTGTATAGACGTGTGCAATAATCTGGATACCAGCCACATTGTTTAATCCAACGAGAACCTATCATATTTTTACGACGAAAGGCGAATGCGTCAAATTTACTGTTTTTGAAGTCAATTGATTGAATATCTCTAACCATTTCATCGGTCAACCTTTCATCTGCATCTAAACTCAGTACCCACTCATTTTTTACTTCTTTAAGGGCGACGTTTTTTTGAAAGCCATCTCCAAGGTATGCTTGATGAATGACTCTTGCTTCTAAAGATTCCGCAATTTCAATGGTTCTATCTGTGCTACCAGAATCAACCACTATAACTTCATCACAAACTTTTTTAATACTTTTAATACAGTCTGCTATGTTGGCCTCTTCATTAAGAGTAATAATATTTCCAGAAATTTTCATAAAATAGCTACTTTAAATAATTGATCTGTTTGATAACGAGGTCAGGTGTTAGCTTGTTTTGACAATCTGTATGTCCTAAAGGGCATTGGCGCTTAAAGCAGGGCGAACACTCCAGATGTAAGTTGTGAATGGTCTTTTTATCTGTCAATGGCGGTGTGTATTGCTCACTAGTTGAACCATAAATACCATGGACATAAGTGCCAACAGCGGCGGCTACATGCATTAATCCAGAATCATTACTGATAGCAAATTCAGCTTTAGCCAGTAAATCGATTGCATCAACCAGTTTAGTTTCACCACATAAGTTGAAAGCATGCTCTCCTAATCCTTCAACAATTCCATCACCATCTTCCTTATCTCTAGGACCGCCAAGAACCCAAATTTGATAGCCTTTTTCTATAAAGTGCTTTGCTGTTTCATGAAAGTGGGGAATAGGCCATTGCTTTGATGGGCCAAACTCTGCGCCAGCCATGAGGCCGATCGCAGGTCTATTTGGGTGCAGACTAAGATCTTTAAATAGCTTTTCTTGGTTTTTCTCGTCAACCTCAAGCTTAGGATTAGGCATGTTCTCAGAGGTAGGTGGGTAGGCTTCAAGGTTATCTAACCCGAGCGATGTAAAGCGTTTTACTGTTTGATCCAAGCTAGCCTTATCAAGCTTTCTTCTCTCATTTAAAGTGAAGTACCTTTGCTCTCCATGAAAGCCAACTCTTTCGGGGATGTTGGCAAAAAAAGGAACTAAAGCAGACTTCCAAGACCTAGGAAGAACGATGGCTTTATCGTAATTTTCACTACGTAAAGAATGTCCAAGCTTTTTTCGTGTACTGATTCCCCATTCCCCATGAGCAGTGGGTAAGGTGATGGCGTTTCGTACTTCCGGCATACGAGCCAAGATAGGTGCAGACCAAGCTGGACCTATCACATCAATAATGGCATCAGGGTGATTTTGTCTGATCTGACGAAAGAGGCTATTTGCCATAACCATGTCGCCGACCCATGAAGGGCCGACTATTAAAAATTTAGCCATTAGCATCTAACCATGTCATATAGTCTTTCACACCGGTTGCTAAATCTCTAAAGTCACCTTGGTAACCAGCCTTTCTTAGTTTACTGATATCTGCTTGAGTAAAACTTTGGTAAGCGCCTTTTAGGTGATCGGGGAAATCTATATATTCAATTTCACCTTTTTCATAGTGAGAAATAACGGTTGTCGCTATGGTTTTAAAAGGTTCAGCTTGACCTGTTCCTAGATTATAAATACCTGATTGTTCTGGGTTATCTAAGAACCAAAGTTTGGTTTTTACTAAGTCTTCAACATAGATAAAGTCACGGCTTTGCCCGCCTGCTTCATAGCCATCATAAGCTCCGAATAGTTTCGGGTTCTCACCTGCAAGTACTTGATTACGAAGGTGGAAAGCGACGCTTGCCATACTACCTTTATGCTGCTCTCTTGGGCCATACACATTAAAGTATCTAAAGCCTACAATTTGAGATTCAGCACTAGGGAGGACATTACGAATATATTGATCGAATTGAAACTTAGAAAAAGCATACATGTTTAATGGTTTTTCATGGCTTCTTTCTTCTTTGAAAATAGGACCTGCGCCATAAACAGAAGCAGAAGAGGCGTAAGAAAATGGGACTTTGTGTTCTAGGCAATAATCAAGCACAGCTTTTGAGTATTGATAGTTTACATCCATCACATACTTGCCGTTCCATTCAGTGGTTGCTGAACAAGCACCCTCATGGAAAATAGCATCGACTTCTATAGAAAGCGTCTTGTTTTTTAATGCCTCTAAGAAATCATACATATCCATGTAATCAGCAATGTTCAGGTCTGCTAAGTTAATGCATTTTTTGCCGTCTGTAAGGTCGTCTACCAGAAGAATATCGCTAATACCACGATCATTTAAGGCTTTAATAATATTGCTGCCGATGAAGCCAGCGCCGCCTGTTACTATATACATACTCTTTATCCTATTCCCTTTATGGGGTTTCTTTGCATCCAGTTTATCACTTCAGTGAGCCCTAGAAAAATGTGATAACTGGTTGTTCCTGATAAATTAGCGTCGATTGGATTATTTTCACCATCTAAGTATTCGTTCCAGCGACCATCCACTTTTAGATAATGGTTAAAGGTAAAGTTCAGTCCTGTATGAATTGTTTGCGCTTGTTCTTGATTTGACTCAATTTGTACGCAGGCCGCTTTTAAAAACTCGGTGATAGGCCAGATGCGCTTTGATGAGTCTAAAGGCTCGCCTGATTCTGCTGTAATTTGATTATAAATACCGCCTTTAGGATCAAAGCCATATTGGCAGGCTTTCTCCCAAAGATTGGTTGCCATGGTGAGGTAAGACTCTTTAGGGTGTACCTTATAGGCTTGATGTAATAGCCAAACCCACTCAAAGTGATGTCCTGGTTCAGTAATCTGCCCATCGCTTTTGTCTGCTTGCCAATCTAACTCAAAAAACTCTAATAAACTTCGGCTTTTTTTATCATAAAAACGTGCTTCAGCCAGTTCCAATATGGAGATGATTTGCGTTTTGTAGCAAGTTTCGTTTGTTGCATTAAACGCAGCAATATAGCCCTCTAGTAAATGCATATGAGGGTTTTGACGTCTTTGTTGAGTTTGATCAATAGGATAGCTCTCATAAAATCCACCATTGTCAGCGCTCATATATTGAACGAGAAAGTTATCGGTTTTCTTCATGAGCTCTAACGCTGTTTTATCTTTTGTTGCATTAAAATAAAAGCTGAAAGAAAGCAGAACAAAAGCTAATGCATAGGCATCACTAGTATTATCAAGTGGCTTAAGATCGTCATCTAAAGAAAAGCGCCAGCGTTCAATATTATTTTCAGTAAATAAATAATGCTGAACGATAAACTTAAATAAAGGCTCTAAAACGGCGAACCACTTTGGCTCTTTTGTTTCTAAATAAGCATGGGAAAATGTATAGAGTTGCCGACACTGGCTGAGTAAACGAATACGTCCCATGGGTTTAATTTGCCAGTCTTGATCAAGGCATTCAGCACTCTTGCCATCAGCTTGATTAATCCCGTTTAGAGACCACTTTGTTAGTAAATTTTCATATAAATAAGAGTGACAAGGTGTAAGGAAATCTCGCTTACATTCTGAAATTGTGAGTGTCATTTTCATTGTCATTGAGGAATAAAACCTTATCTTTGTGACGATATCCAACTTGGGAGTTTCATATGATAAGATGGGCGTCCCAAAAAATCGATTATTATTACGTCATGGACTCTTCATATTTAAATTTTCAAGATAAACATATTCTAGTTGTTGGTGATGTCATGCTAGATAGATACTGGCATGGTGGCACTTCTCGAATCTCTCCTGAGGCACCTGTACAGGTTGTTAAGGTATCGCAAAATGAAGATAGGCCAGGAGGTGCTGCGAATGTTGCGCTAGGTCTTGCTCAATTGGGTATGACTGTCACTTTAATTGGTATCGTTGGAGATGATGAGAATGCAGATGCGTTAGAGGCTTGCTTGAATAATGCGGGAGTGAATTGTCATTTTGTCCGAACAGCAAGTGCGCCAACGATTACCAAGCTACGTTTAATGAGCCGTCACCAGCAGTTGATTCGTATGGATTTTGAAGAAAGTTTTGCTGCTGAAGAGTTGCAGCAAGCTTTAGCTGACGTGGTGAAAGCGCAAATAACAAATAAAGATGCGGTTATTTTTTCAGATTATGCTAAAGGTACCTTAGCGGGTGTGCCAGAGCTTATTCGCATTGCTAATCAAGCTAATGTGCCTTCTTTTGTTGATCCTAAAGGCAAAGATTTTTCAATCTATCAAGGTGCAACCTTAGTAAAGCCTAACTTATTAGAGTTTGAAATTATTGTTGGCACCTGTGAGTCAAATGATGAGGTATTAGAGCGCGGCGAAGCTTTAAGACAGAAATATGGCTGGAAAGCTTTATTGGTTACCCGTGGAGAAGATGGTCTGGTGTTATTTGAAGAAGGGCAACCTGCTTTCTCTTTAGCGACTGCTGCCAAAGAAGTCTTTGATGTGACTGGTGCTGGCGATACGGTTGTCTCTGTCTTAACGGCAGTCTTTGTGACAAGTAAACGTTTAACGGATGCTGTTGAATATGCCAACCAAGCAGCGGCTTATGTTATTAGTAAACTAGGCACAGCGTCTATTACCTCAAAGCAGCTTGATGCCATTATGTTTGCCAGAACCCGTACCACAAACTTTGGCGTACTTGCACCCTCAGAATTATTGGAGCAAATTCAACTTGCTCAAATGAATGGCGAAAAGATCGTTTTCACCAATGGGTGTTTTGATATTTTACATCCAGGCCATGTGACCTACATGAAACAAGCTAAAGCTTTGGGCGACAGGCTCATTGTTGCGGTGAATACAGATGCCTCTGTGAAGCGTTTGAAAGGTGAAAAACGCCCCATTAATCCTTTAGAGCATAGGATGGCTGTGTTAGAGGGGGTTGGTGCGATTGACTGGGTAACTAGCTTTGATGAAGATACCCCAAAAGAGATTATTGAAGCCCTATCGCCAGATGTTCTGGTAAAAGGTGGTGATTATAGTATTGAAACCATAGTGGGTGCTGATCATGTCCTTAACCAAGGCGGGGAGGTAAAAGTATTGACTTTTGTCGATGGTTATTCAACCACCTCAATTATTGAAAAAGCGAATCTGTAGTTTCTAGTCTGCCCAAGGGTTAGCTTAAGTATTTTCTCGCAATCTATATAAAACGGAAGAATTTAATTGGAAACACAAGTCAGCAAACCAGCATCAGACGTTACCATCTATTTACGTTTGCTTAATTATACAAAAAGCTCATGGCCCTATTTTGTATTAAGTTTTTTGGGGTATCTGTTATATGGAGCAATGGAGCCGACTTTAGCTTACCTGTTGCAATTAATTGTAGATACTTTAGGTAACCCCGAGGCAACAGAAGCTAGAGCTGATTTAACAGAGGATAGAATATTTATCCCTCTATTTATTTTGGGGATCTTTGTTATTCGTGGAATTGGTACTTTCTTTGGTAGTTATTTTATGGCTATTGTTGGTACCAAACTCGTTTTTGATCTTAGGGTCGATATGTTTAATAAATTGAGTGAATTACCCTCAAGTTATTTTCAAGGGGAATCTAGTGGCCGAATTTTATCAAAACTGACCTTTAATACAGAGCAGGTAATAGGTTCTGTTACGCAAGCGGTAAGGGTGCTGTTAAGAGAGGGCCTGACAGTTATTGGTTTGTTTGGTTTTATGCTTTATACCAATTGGCGCTTATCTCTCTTTTTTATTCTGATCATTCCTTTTATCGCCGTTATAGTCAGTTATGCTTCTAAGCGTTTCCGTAAGCTCAGTAAACGTATTCAAAATGCAATGGGGGGAATTACGGATGTTGCCTCAGAAGCGATTAAAGGTCAGGAAGTCGTAAAAATATTTGGTGGTAAAGAGTATGAAAAAGAGCGTTTCTATCAGGCTGCTTTTCATAACAAGCGATCTCAACTTAAAATGGAATTTACTAAATCGTTAAATGTTCCCATAGTGCAATTTATTGTTGCTGTGGCATTAGCCATGATTATTTGGCTAGCATTAGCGCCTGAAATTAGTGAAAACATGACCGCGGGCCATTTTGTTGCCTTTATCGGTGCGGCGGGTATGTTAAGTAAGCCCCTTCGCCAATTAACAGAAATTAATTCGATTTTGCAAAAAGGCTTAGCAGCGGCAC
Source organism: Marinomonas sp. MED121 (assembly GCF_000153025.1). Lineage (GTDB taxonomy): Bacteria > Pseudomonadota > Gammaproteobacteria > Pseudomonadales > Marinomonadaceae > Marinomonas. Next base: position 212,240 of record NZ_CH672433.1, on the reverse strand, counting down.
AAAGTATTTTTGAGTTCTTGGATGAAGAAAGCGAAAAAGATACGGGTAAAACTCAGGTTGGAGAGCTTAAGGGCGAGCTTGAATTCAAGCAGGTTAGTTTTGCATATTCTAATACCGAGAAGACTATTTTAAATAACATTAATTTGGTTCTACCAGCAGGTAAAACCTTAGCCTTAGTGGGGCGCTCAGGCGGTGGTAAATCTACCGTAGCAAACTTGGTGCCTAGATTTTATGACATTAATGAAGGAGAACTTTTGGTCGATGGCCTTAATGTTAAAGAGTATACCTTAGATAATTTGCGTCGTAATGTGGCTTTAGTAAATCAGAAGATAGTGCTTTTTAATGGCAGTGTTCGTGAAAATATTGCTTATGGCCATCTTGCTGATGCCTCAGATGACGATATTATCGCTGCAGCAAAAGCCGCTAATGCTTGGGGGTTTATCGAGAAGTTAGAGCATGGTTTAGACACTCAAGTAGGTGAAGATGGGACGCTTTTTTCTGGTGGCCAAAGGCAGCGCATTGCCATTGCTAGGGCTATTTTGAAAGATGCCTCTATCTTAATTTTGGATGAAGCCACTTCGGCACTAGATTCAGAATCTGAACGAGCGATTCAGCAGGCGCTTAATTCCTTAATGAAAAATAGAACGACCATTGCAATTGCTCACCGTCTTTCAACGATAGAAAAAGCCGATATTATTGCAGTGATTGATCAAGGGCAAATTGTTGAGCAAGGTACGCACGAAGAATTACTTGCTAAAGAAGGGGCTTACGCCAAACTTCATGGTCAGCAGTTTAATGACGAAAAAGAGTAAACAATGCTGATTTATCGTATTTTAATCGGCTTGATTAGCCCTTTTATCTTACTGAAATTATTTAAATTAGGTCGTGGGTATCCTGATTATTCGGTAATAAAGGCTTTAGGCTTTAATCAAGCACCTGTACAGGCAGATATTTGGATTCACTGTGCGTCGGTTGGCGAAGTGCTTGCTGCTAGGCCTCTAGTTAAGTCTTGGCGCGAAAGGCACCCAAGCGCAAAAGTGTTGATTACCACAATGACGCCGACAGGGGCAGAGCAAGTTACAGCTAGCTTTGGTGAGGCCGTTATTCATAGATACATACCTGTGGACTGGGGTTGCTCTGTTAAGCGATTTTTAAAAGGGATAGATTGCCCAAGGCTTTTAATTATTGAAACAGAGTTATGGCCTAACTTGCTGAAACAAGTGAAAAAAAAAGGTATGGCGCTTTATGTTGTTAATGCCAGATTAAGTGACAGGTCATTTAAAAAATACGCTAAGTTTGCCCGCTTTTCTAAAGAATTGATGTCTCTGCCAGACTGTATTTATGCTCATCATAATGCTGATGCAAAACGATTTGAGGCATTAGGTGCAAAAGAGGTGTTAGTCACTGGTAATATTAAATTTGATTTAAAGGTTAACCCTCAAGTCATTCACGATAACTGGCAACAATATTTTGTAAATAATGAATTTGTTTGGATTGCAGCAAGCACCCATGAAGGTGAAGATATACCATTATTGGATGAGCATCTTGTACTAAAGGCTCAACATCCAAACGCCGTGCTTATTATTGTGCCAAGGCATCCACAAAGGTTTGAACAGGTTTATCAGCAAGCCAGCGCTAAGTTTGAAAATGTTGGTCTTCGCTCTGAAGCTCCTATGGAAGACTGGCATAAGCTCGACGTGTTAGTAGGTGATAGCATGGGGGAAATGATGAATTATTTCCAAGCATCTGACCTCGCCTTTGTAGGTGGCAGTTTAATTGAGCGAGGCGGTCATAATCCCATCGAACCAGCTCTGTTGTCTAAACCTGTTTTAGTGGGTAATCACACTTTTAATTTTCAAGAAATTACTGAAAATTTGGTTTTGTCTGGCGGTGGATTGCGCTGTAAGAATGCTGAGTTAGTCGGGAACTTACTGCTTGCCTTTGCAAAAGATAAAGCTTTAGTTGCAGAAACGGGTGCTGCTGCCTACGAGTATGCATTAAGTAATCAAGGGGCGGTTGAGAGAGTGTTAGACTCGATTCGCTCTTGATACGGCTTATGTCATTTTAGCCAGTTTCAATCTGTTTCAATTTTATATCGTTTGTTACAACTAATTTTGTACCTAGTTTCCTGTAAAGGGAAGGAGAGAGGTGTGCGATCGTGTTGCGACTCTATCTCTCCTAATGAAATCCCCTCAAGTCATCTAATCTAATAACTCATTAAAATCTGAAATACAGGTTTTAGCTATGCTCATATCATTCTTGATATTAAATTCATGCCTAATACCCATAACATCACAACCTGCTGCATTTGCTGAGCTCAGGCCCGCAAAAGAATCTTCAAATACTAAGGCGCCTTTTGCCTTGATATTAAGTTTTTTCAGTGCCGCAAGATAAGCTTCGGGGTGAGGTTTATGACGGTTAACATCCTCTTGGCTAATAATAAGGTCAAAAAAGTTTTCTAGCTTCTGTTGAGTGAGTACTTGCTCTATCATCCAACTTGCTGCGCTACTTACTAGGGCTATCTTACAATCTAGTCTGGATAGATGTTCAAGGTAGGGTTTGATATTCGGCGTTAGAGTTAGCTGCTCTTTTAACAGAATTTGATAATGCTGTCTGAAGTAGTGGTTAAACTCAGCAGTATCAGGCGCTATTTTAGCCGCCTTAAAAAAGTGCTGTGTCACGGTTGGCCAATCTTGTCCCATGACATCTTGATAGATGTGGTAATCTGTTTTGCTGCCGTAATCTTGGCAAGTTAATGCTAGCGCTTTGCCTTTTAATGGTTCTGAGTTGACCAAGGTACCATCCAGGTCAAACAAATAAGCTTGGTAAGTCTTGAGGGTTTTGGGTGAGGGGGTTGAGTGTAGCAATTCGTTTCCTTTTATTTTTACTCTGCCTTACATGGAATTTTTTAGGTTTCTGCTAAGAGGCTTAAACTGGCCAAAAGTTCAAAATATCGTTACAATCCGCTTCGATTTTTTATCTCATGGGGTGCGCTGCTATTTTTTGATGCAGGGCTGAGAGGCAAAAGCTAACCCAATGAACCTGATCCAGATTATGCTGGCGTAGGGATTGAGATTCTCTTATTTAATTGCTGATAAGCAAAATAGAGTGCCTTCAAGCCACGCCGCTCACAAAACCAGTTATCTGGTTTGTTTTTAGGAGCGACACAATGCGAAAACCTTTAATTACGTCTCTAGCGCTAGCAACACTAGCCAGCCTGTCTTTCTCTTCTGCTTTACAGGCAGAAGAAAACAAAACCTTAAATATTTATACCTATGATTCATTTGCCTCAGATTGGGGACCGGGTCCAAAAATCAAAGCAAATTTTGAAAAAGAGTGTGCTTGTACGCTAAATTACGTCACCTTAGATTCTTCTGTTGGTATTTTATCTCGTGTTCAACTTGAAGGAAGCGCTTCAAAAGCGGACGTTCTATTAGGCTTAGATTTGAACTTAATGCACGCTGCTAAAGCCAGTGGTTTGCTTGCAGAGCATAATGTGAATACCAATCAAGTTACAACGCCAGGTGGCTGGAGTGATAATTACTTTGTGCCTTTTGATCAAGGGTATTTCGCCTTTATTTATAATACTGAAACCTTGAAAGAAGTGCCTACATCCTTGAAAAACGTGGTAGAAAACCAAGACCTTTCAGTCATCTATCAAGATCCAAGAACCAGCACGCCTGGTTTAGGTTTAATGCTTTGGATGAAGTCGGTTTATGGTGATGATGCTGCTAAGGCTTGGCAGACATTAGCTAGCCATACTAAAACCGTCACCAAGGGGTGGTATGATGGCTATAGCATGTTTCTAAAAGGTGAGGCGGATCTTGTTTTAAGTTACACCACATCACCTGCCTATCATATGGTGGTTGAGGGTGAATCTAAATATAAAGCAGTACCTGCATCTGAAGGCTTTTATCCTCAGGTTGAAGTCGCCGCTCAATTAAAAAATGCCCCGAATAAAGCGCTAGCAGATCAATTTATGCAGTTTATCTTAACTCAAGGCTTCCAAGGTGAAGTAGCGACAGGTAATTGGATGTTTCCTGTTATTGAGCTAGGCGATAGTTTACCAAAAGCTTTTACGGGTCTTGAGCAGCCCACTAAGGTGTTAACTTTGCCTGCTGAGCAAATTGCTGCTAAGCGTAAGCAGTGGATTAATGAGTGGTTAGACTCTGTGACTCAATGAGACTCGTCTCTCTTGGCAGTAGACTTGATAGCAGTCTGCTGCCAGCTATCTTAATTGTTAGCGTTTTCTGTATTCTTGGTATTGCGAGTTTTTCTGCTTTGCTTGCTTTTCAAGATCTTTCAAATTGGCATCAGACACTTTCAAGTCGCTATATCTGGCGACTACTTGAATTCTCCCTTTGGCAGGCTTTATTAAGTAGTCTATTAAGTCTTGTTATTGCTATTCCTGTAACAAGTGCGCTTATGCATAGGCGCTTTATTGGGCGAGATTTTCTGTTACAACTTTTCTCTATTTCTTTAGTGGTTCCCACCATAGTTGCTATTTTAGGGATAGTCGTTGTTTATGGCCGTAGCGGTTGGATAACTGCTTTAGTCGGTGTCGAGCTTCCACTTTATGGGTTGTTTGGTATCTTGCTTGCTCATGTTTTTTTTAATATGCCCTTGGCTGTGCGTATCCTTATTCAAGCACATAATCTCATTCCTTCGGGTCAATGGCGCTTATCCTATCAGCTTGGTTTTACTCGATGGAATTTATTTCGATGGGTAGAGTGGCCTTATTTACGTAAAGCCTTACCCGGTGCCTTTTTACTTATTTTTATGCTTTGCTTTACCAGTTTTGCTGTTGTTTTAAGTTTAGGTGGTGGGCCTAAATCTAGCACTTTAGAGGTCGCGATTTATCAAGCACTTAAGTTTGAATTTGATATAGCTAAGGCAAGTGTCTTATCTTTATTGCAGGTCTTTGTTTGCACCTTAATTGCTGTCTTGGTTTATAAGTTTGCGAGTACTTACCAACAAGATTTTAGTCTGAAACAAATAAAAAGTTTTCCTGTAAAAGATAGTATTAAGGCTAAGTGTTTTGATTTGAGCTTTTTGGCCTTGGCTTTGCTGATTCTATTGCCTCCGTTTATTGCAATTTTATCTCCCGTTTTTACTTCTTTATTTATTGCGACCCTTTTGCAAGAAGCGACATGGTTCGCCGTTTGGATGTCTATCAAAATTGCTTTCCCAAGTGCCGCTTTAAGTTTGGGGTTAGCTTTGGGTTTTGTTGTATTGGCAAGGGCATCAATGGATAAAGTTGGTTGGTCTTGGCTGCCGAGTAAACTTGAGTATTTAGGTGGTATGATTTTAATTGTGCCAAGTTTAGTAATGGCGACGGGATTATTTTTACTATTACGTCACCTTGGAATTGCTGCGTTTGATAATGCTTATTGGGTTGTGGTATGGGTAAATGCGGTAATGGCTTTGCCTTTTGTGCTAAGAGTCGTGCTGCCGACCTTTTATCAGCAAGAAAAGCGTTACCGAAAACTGTACCAAAGTTTAGGGCTAAAGGGCCTTGCGAGGTTTAAGTTGGAGTGGCCTATAGTGCGGCAATCAGTTGCTCAAGCGACGGCTTATGCGTTGCTTTTAAGTTTAGGGGATATGAGTGTCATCGCGTTATTTGGCTCACAGGGACTCACTTCTTTACCGCTTTATCTTTTTCAATTAATCGGTTCATATCGTATCGATCAGGGGGCTTGTATCGCTGTGATTTTGGTCTTGTTATGCTTTGCTTTATTTTCACTTTGCACTCGTGTGATAGGAGGGAGGCAAAATGCTTAAACTAGATGTGCAATATCAATGGCGTAATCAAGATGGTGAAGACTTTAATGCAGATTACCAAGCAAATTTATCTAATGGTGTAACGACCCTGTTAGGTCGAAGTGGAGAAGGGAAAAGTACCTTGCTACACCTTATCGGTGGATTTTTAGATGCAAGCAGTGGTATCGACTATAAAGGGCAAGACCTCACTCTTTTAACGCCCGAACAAAGGCCAATTACAACCTTATTTCAAAGTGATAACCTATTTCCTCAATTAAGCGTATGGCAAAATGTTGGCATAGGGTTAGCTACCAACTTAAAGCTAAGCCCTATAGAAAAAGAGGCGACTATGTGGGCGCTTGAACGTACACAGCTTGAGGGGATGAAGTCTAAGCTTCCTGAAGCTTTATCAGGTGGCCAAGCCCAGCGAGTGGCTATTGCAAGAGCGGTTGCTCGGGCTATTGTCGCACAAGAGGAAAAAAAGAAATCTATTCTACTGCTTGATGAGCCCTTTAGTGCTTTAGATCCTAGCTTGCGAAGTCAGATGCTGATGTTAGTGGCAGATCTTACTCAGCAACTAGAACTTACCAGTTTGATCGTATCTCACTTACCGGAAGAAGCGCTTTTAGTAGGTGGTAAGCTTCTGTTAATAGAGAAGGGGAACGTTGTCTTGCATGATGAGGTGAGTGTTTTGAATAAGGTCGACAATAAACCTGAATTACGCCGCTATTTAAGCCACTAGTATTCGTAATCTGATTTTTAGCTTTTATTCGGAGTATCTTTTGAGAGACAAGCTGTTAGTTAAAGGGGTTTTGGCGACGCTTGCCTATGCTTTTATTATGTCGGTGACTAGCCTTGTTGCAAAGCTAGTGCAGGCGGAAGTCGCTGTGTCGGTATTGGTATTTTGGCAAAGCCTACTCTGCGTTGCTTTATTGTTACCTCAACAAAGGGGGCATTGGCGACGACATGATATGAAAGTGTGGAAAACGCACTTTTTGCGCAGCATATCAGGTTTTTTGGGTTTTTATTTTTTCTATCTAGCGATTAATCATATTCCTTTGGTCGAAGCGTCAATGCTAAGAGCCTGTGCACCCTTATGTGTTCCCTTAGTGGTTTTACTTGTGCATAAAATAAGAGTGCCTAGCTCTCGCTGGCTACCTTTGGTTTTAGGATTTTTTGGCGTTGCGCTGATAATAAAGCCGGCACCAAGTCAGTTTGATCCTTGGCATCTGGTTGGATTCTTATCTGCCATTGGCCTAGCGCTTTCTATGGTGACGACACGAATGCTCTCTAAAAACGTCAGGGCAAAAGAAACCATGACCATTTACTTTCTCATTTCGGCTGTTTTGTCTTTGTTTTTGTCTGTATATAGTCAAGCTTCTCTATTAGTGCCTGTTCACCTTGTTCCTCATATATTAGTAGTGGGATTAACCTTATATTTCGCTATGTACCTTTATACTTTGGCCTATGGATTTGCTCCCGCGAGTATCGTTTCGCCAGTGAGTTATATAGGTGTGGTGTTTAGTGGGCTTTGGGGGATGTTAATCTGGGGGTATATCCCAGATTTATTAGCAATAACAGGTATGCTACTAATTTTTGCTAGCGTGCTTCTAACCACTTATTTAAGTGGACATAAGTGAAAAATTTAGCGGTTTTATGATTTTGAACGCCGCAAATTCTGAATAGTTAAACCGATTAAAATACAGGCAAGACCCACTAGTGTTGAGCTTTGAATGCTTTCGCCAGCAAATTGCGAAAGCCAAAAAATAGATAGAAGCGGAGAAAGAAAGATGAAATTCGCGATTCGACTCGCCTTATCTGTCAACTTCAATGCTTGATTCCAAAGTACAAAGGTAATGCCCATTTCAAATAGTCCAATATAAAAGGCACTTAGTAAGCCTGTTAATGGCCAATTTGTTAGATTATCAGTTAGCCAACAGTAGATAAAAATCATAGGGATGGCAAAGGCGAAGTTGAGGGTGAGCCCTATTAAGCTTGGACGCTTGTCTTTGGTATTAAATAGCCAATAGAGCGCCCAAATAACGGTACTAAGAAGCGCCATTATAACGCCAGTTAGATTGCCAAACTCTAAGCTAAAAGGATGGCCATGAGTCGCAATAAAAAGCACGCCAAAATAACAGAAAAGCGCGGCTAAAATGTCCTTTTGAGTGAGTCTTTGTTTCATGATAGGCACAGCAAGAAGGCTTAGCATGATTGCCCAGGTGTAATTAATCGCCTGAGCTTCTTGTGCTGGCAGTAAATCATAAGCGGCCAGTAAGATTAGATAGTAAATGAACGGATTAATTGCGCCAAAGAAAAGTGAGCTTTTGTAGCTTTTTTTAGCCTCATGAATTAATTGGTTTGCTTGCTTTTTAATGATGACTAATGCCAGTAAAAAAAGAAAAGAGGTGATGCTCGCAATTAATAGAAGTTGCGCTGGCTCTAAGTGTTTTAAAGAAATGCTAAAGGCCGTTGCAACAGTTGACCAAAAGAAAACAGAAATTAGGCCGTATATTACGGCCTTTTGGTTGTTATTTTGTACAGACATAAGCTGAAAAAATTGAGCCGACTAAATGGTTGTAAAAAACAGTTAAAAACGAGCAAACGCACCTAAACTAACCGCATTACTTTTATCATCTTCGACGATTGGGCTATCAAGAATGTCATTGTAGCGACTATGGGTGTATTTAAAGTTAATAAACACGGTTGGTGTAACAGGGTAATTCATTGCCAGTGAGTAGCTGATCTTTTGTGTGCTCCCTGAATCGTATGCAGCGATGCTTCCACCCGTTCTATCAGATTCAGTTTGGCTTACACCATAAATATGATTGCTTAGCTTCTCATCAAGGTAGCGATATGAGATAGCAGGTGAAACACCAATGTCATTGACCTTGAGCCTTAATTTTGCAGTGATTTCACCAAAGAAACCATCATGCTCGCCCAACACATCTTGACCCGCTTTAAATGTAACAGGCCCAATGCGGTAAGCTGCTACTGTCATTAAGGTTAAGTCCCTATCGTCTAATGCGTTGGCATTTGTGTCGTCAGAATCGTCAGGGTCATAATTTTCATTTTCTAAACTTAAACCAAAACTTATGTTTTGAAATGATTGCAATGGTAGTAGGCGATAACCTAATTCTATGCCCTGAAAATACACATGCTCACCTTGATAGACGACAAGAGGCCATATCTCAGTTTCTTCATCTGTATCTAAATGGACAGAGGATTTAGTGGTGGCAATTGCACCTAATGTCAAAGGCGGGATGGTTTGCGCCATGATTGGAGATGATGAAACTAGGCTGATTAAGGCAAGTTTAGAAAGATAGTTCATGAAAGGTCCTTTTCTCCAATCTATTTAGATCACTTAATAGGTTACTTATTTGGTGAGAGAATACTCTCAAAAAAGCGATGAATAATATACGCTGAATTTGTCAAAAAATAAGCAATCCCTCGATTTAGGGAAACTGTGATTAAGTTACTCTTCTTAGTCTGCTCTTTTAAGGTGTATGGGAAAAGTGACAAACAAGGCGTTGTAGGTACCTTTCAAGAAGGGACAACACAGGATGACACTTTTTCCTGAAATGCCGTTTAGGTATTCTTCAACGACCCGAAGGGTGTGGCCTTAAAGCCTTAACTATAAGTTGAGAGTCTGATCAATAGAGTCACTATTAAGTTGCGACTCTCTCCATAAATCTAGTGGCTTTTATCCATACGCTGAGGCGGGAGGACTTATTCGTAGCTTCCTTAGCTTTATTGATGATGGTGTGTATTTTATTGCTTAATGAATAAGCTTGTTTTAACGCGTTTTGCGGCTATGTTTTTTGTTTTCAATGTTATATAATGCGCCACCCCGTAAATCATACACTCCTTGTCTCACAGCTTTTAACGGGGGAGCTTCGGAGACTAAGAACCCATAAGGAGCTTCAATGCGTCATTATGAAATCGTCTTTCTGGTTCATCCAGATCAAAGCGAACAAGTTCCAGCGATGGTTGAGCGTTACACTAACCTAATCACTGAAGATGGTGGTCAAGTACACCGTCTAGAAGATTGGGGTCGCCGCCAATTAGCTTACCCAATTAACAAAATTCATAAAGCTCACTATGTTCTTATGAACATTGAAGCTTCTGAAGCTGTTATGTCTGAATTAAACGACACTTTCCGCTACAACGATGCCATCATCCGTAACTTGGTGATCCGTCGTAAAGGTGCGGTAACTGAAGTTTCTCCAATTAAAGCTGCTGAAAGTCGTGAAGACCGTCGCGCTCCACGTGAAGAACGTCAAGAGCGTACAGAAGCTGCTGAAACACCTGCTGAAGAAACATCTGCAGAGTAATTAATTAATTTAGGAGATCCTCATGGCTCGTTTTTTCCGTCGTCGTAAGTTCTGCCGTTTCACTGCAGAAGGTACCGTTGAGATCGATTACAAAGATCTAGACACACTTAAAGGTTATGTAACTGAAACTGGTAAAATTGTACCTAGCCGTATTACTGGCACTAAGGCACGTTACCAGCGTCAGCTAGCGACCGCTATCAAGCGTGCTCGTTATATCGCTCTATTGCCATACACTGACAGCCACTTCAACTAAGAAGCGGATCTAAGTATCAAATGAGTAAATTAGCGCAATGGGTAATGACACGCCGCATGAACGCCATTATTGGTGTTGCAGCGTTCAGTGCCATTCCTTTACTTGTTTTTTTGGCTGGCGCGATTCAAGCGTTGGTGGTACTTAGAAAAGGTGTTGCAGAAGGCATATCTGTATTTGCGTGGGGAGGGCTAACAGCCTTATTGCTGTGGGTCTTTCAAGGTGATGCGACAACCATTTTAATATTGGTTCAAGCTGCCTTATTTAGTTATGTGTTAAGAACTACCGTGTCCTGGGGGGCATTGTTTATAGCGGCCGTTGTTATTGCTGTTGTGAACGTTTTTACGCTCCCTTTGTTGATGTCTGGTGTGCTCGACATCCTTCTTGAGATGATGAAAGAGCTGTTTTCCCAGATGGAAGTGACAGGAATGGATGATGAGCGCTTGTATAAAGAGCTTGTGGTCTCCATGTCAGTGGCTCAAATGTGTATATCAATTGCAGCTGTCTTCCTTGCGAGGAGTTGGCAGTCAAAGTTGTATAACCCAGGTGGTTTGGCAAAAGAGTTTTTGCAGTTAAAGTTGACCTTACCGGTTACGTTAACATTTGCAGTGATGGTTTTCTTGGGCGAAAGCTTAGGTGAATCATTTCAATTCCTTGCACACATAGTAATCCCGATTTTTGTCCTTGTAGGACTAGCGCTTGTTCATGGTGTGTTTGCGAAAAAGAATATTGGGAAAGTTGGGCTGATTGCTTTTTACTTGGTGGGATTGTTTATATTAACGCCTTATATCGTCAATATACTGATTGTATTAGTTATTGTTGATAGTTTTGTTGATATTCGCGGTCGTATATCAGGTGCAGCGCCCACTTCTGACTAAAGCTAATGATTATTTAGAGGTGATCGAGATGAATGTGATTCTACTCGACAAAGTAACTAAGCTAGGCGGTATCGGTGACCAAGTTGTCGTAAAACCAGGCTATGCTCGTAACTTTTTGATTCCGAACAAAAAAGCTGTAATGGCAACGAAAGCTAACATTGCAACTTTTGAAGAGCGTCGTGCTGAGCTTGAAGCTCAAGCTGCAGAGCGTACTGCTGCTGCACAAGCACGTGCTGAACAATTGAATGGTAAAACTTTCACTATCGAAGCTAACGCTGGTGATGAAGGTAAACTATTCGGTTCTATCGGTACTCGCGATATTGCTGACGTGATCTCTGCTGCTGCAGAAGTATCTAAGTCAGAAGTACGTCTACCAGAAGGCGCTATTCGCCACACTGGTTCTTTTGAAGTTAACGTTCAACTACACTCTGAAGTAGTTGCAACTGTTACTTTGGAAGTTGTTGCTCAGTAATCGTTGAGATTCTGAATAACAGACTGCAAAATAGGGCAGCTGGCGTTTCGTCAGTTGCCCTTTTTTATGGGTTTTTTATATGAATGGCAATTTGCTTTTACTATGAGTGAGTTGTTATGTGATTAAGCTAATTATTACTTGATGGTGTAGATTTGGAAAATTCAGATGTGAGTGCAATAAAGTTGCCGCCTTATTCGGTTGAGGCTGAGCGTTCTGTTGTGGGTGGCTTAATGCTTGACCCAAATGCATGGGATAAAGTGTCTGAATTGGTGATGGCGGATGATTTTTATCGGCCAGAGCATAAGCAAATTTTTGCCGTTATTGCTAAGTTAGCTGATGAGTCTGAGCCAATTGATGTGGTAACAATTGGTGAAAAGCTTGATAAACGTGGTGAGCTTGAAGATGTGGGTGGTATGACCTACCTCATTGAGATGGCTGAGGCGACGCCAAGTTCTGCCAATATTGCAAGTTATGCCGATATTGTGCGTGAGCGGTCTGTTTTGCGCCGTCTGATAACCACAACAAATGAAATTTCAACCCGAGCCTTTCACCCTGAAGGTTTAACTGCGGCAGAAGTGCTTGATGAAGCCGAACGTAAAATCTTCCAAATTGCCGAAGGTGGGGATAAGAAAGGTGGTCCGCGAATTGCCTCAGACATATTGAGTGCGACGGTCGATAAGATTGATGAGTTATACCATCAAGAAGGTGCCATTACAGGGTTAAGTACCGGCTTTACTGACCTTGATGATATGACTTCAGGATTGCAAAAATCCGATTTGGTCATAGTGGCAGGTCGTCCTTCTATGGGTAAAACGACTTTTGCCATGAACTTGGTTGAAAATGCCGCCATGATTACCGATATGCCGGTTATCGTATTTAGCTTGGAGATGCCCTCTGAGCAATTGATGATGCGTATGCTTTCTTCGTTAGGGCGAATTGATCAAACTAGAATGCGTTCTGGTCAGTTGCTGCAGGAAGACTGGGATAAACTAATGTCTGCAGTAAAAATGCTGAAAGACAGGAAGTTGTTTATCGATGATACAGCTGGTATTAGTCCAACTGAGATGCGTTCTAGGGTGAGACGAATAGCGCGTGAGCATGGTGACGGCAAAGTCGCTTTGATCATGATCGATTACCTGCAGTTGATGCAAATACCGGGTTATAGTGAAGGTCGAACCAACGAGATTTCGGAAATTTCCCGTTCTTTGAAGGCCATTGCGAAAGAAATGGAATGCCCTGTTATTGCTTTATCACAGCTAAACCGTAGTTTGGAGAACCGGCCCAACAAACGACCAGTAAACTCAGATTTGCGTGAATCTGGAGCGATCGAGCAGGATGCGGATATTATTTCCTTTGTTTACCGAGATGAGGTTTATAACGAAGATACGCCTTATAAAGGGGTGGCTGAGATCATTATTGGTAAGCAACGTAACGGTCCGATCGGTACCTGTCGCTTGTCATTTGTGGGTAAATTCACCCGCTTTGAAGATCTTTCTCCCGATGCATATCAAGACTTTGACGATGAATAAGGAAATAGATTGGCAATATACGTTTTTTTTAGTAACGCGATATTGATTTATCTAGCTTAGTTAATGGTTTAGAATTATTTTAATGTGAATAGTAAAGCGCCCTTTTAAGTCTGGGCGGTCATAATAAAATAATATCGAGATAACTTATGCGTAAGATGTCAGCAACAAATAAAGAAACGGCTTTCCCTGCTGATTATGTGCTTGTTTCTAGTACAGATATTAAGGGAAAAATTACTTTCGTAAATGATGAGTTTTGTGAAATAGCAGGCTATGCAAGGGAGGACCTACTAGGTCAGCCTCATAATCTTATTCGACACCCAGATGTGCCCCCTGCTGTTTTTGCTGATATGTGGACAAACTTAAAGCAAGGTAATAGCTGGCTCGGTATTGTTAAAAACCGCTCAGAAAATGGTGACCATTATTGGGTAAGTGCTCATGTGAGTCCCTTGATTGATGGTGGCAAGGTAATTGGTTATGAATCTGTTCGACGCAAAGCGACGTCAGATGAGGCTGTGCATGCACAAGCTTTGTATAATAGGGTTAATCAAGGGAAGTCTTTAATTCCTGCTTCAGTTAGGTTGGCTTCCTTCTTCCAAAGTAGTTTTCTTCCTGCCACTTTTGCTTTACTTGCTTTAACCCTAGTGAGTTTAGGATCGGGTGTGATTTGGGCGCAAGTGCTAGGGGCTATCTTTGGGTTGTTTGGCTTGGTTGGTGTGTTTCAGCAAAGGTCTGGGCTGGAGGCGACATTACACACTATTCCAGTAGAATCTCATAATGTGATTGGACAATACTTGTATTGTAAAAAAGTCGGTGCAAAAGCCGCGATTAGTTTTGCTCAGCTGCATCAGGAAGCGGCTAGAAGTACCTTCCGTCATAGGTTGATGGAAAGCTCAAAGAATCTCACAGTACGTGCCAGTACGGTTAAAAATGGTGTTTCAGTTAACCTTAAAGGTTTTGCCTTACAAAATAGTAAATTTGATGCTGTCGCAGCTGGTGGTGCGCAAATGCTCGCTAGTATTCAAGAGGTTGCGCAAAGTGTTAATGCAGCGGCTGAGGCGACTGAGTCTGTATGTGCTGAAACAAGAAGTAGTCAGGCATTAGCAGAAGAAACCGGCAGTACAATCAGGCGTGTTTATAGTGAAATTAACGATGCCAAGAAAGTAGTTGATGTATTGGCGAAAGAAAGTGACACCATTAATGAAGTGGTTAATTCCATTAGTGATATCGCCGAGCAAACCAACTTACTTGCTTTAAATGCTGCAATTGAAGCGGCACGTGCAGGTGAAGCTGGTCGTGGTTTTGCGGTAGTGGCAGATGAGGTGCGTGCGTTAGCAACACGAACTCAGCAAGCGACTCAAAATATCAATCAAATGACAGAAGAGCTTAAGCGCAATACAGAGGCTGTGCTTACCACGATTGATCAGGGTACTGATGTGGCGAAGCAGGGGGTGGATCGTATTGAACAGGTGGCCCTTAATATGACCTCGATTGAGGATGCAATCATGAAGATTGTTGATATGACCTCGCAGATTAATGTAGCAGCACATCAGCAAGAGCAAGTGGCTGAAAACTTGAATCAGCAAATGGGTGAAGTGACCGATCTTAATAAGAAGAGTATAGGTCGTGCTGAAAACTCAGTGGTTGCTATCACAGCGATTGAAGAGGAAGTGTACGAACAAGTGAATTTAGCAGAGCGTTTTAAAGGCTAACTTTACTTTTTATATCAGACCATATTGGTAAAAAGACCCGAATCAATAATCTTGGTTCGGGTCTTTTTGTATAGGAAAGTTAGTTGCTGAGTTTAGTGAGCACATTAAAGATTGCTAAGCCTAGCTTATCTAGGTCTGTTTTTTGAGCGATAAAAGGAGGCATAAGATAAACTAGCTTGCCAAAAGGTCTTACCCATACGCCTTCTTCTACTAGTAAGGGTTGAATGACTTTTTGCTCAACCGCTTCTTTTAATTCTACGACACCGATAGCGCCAAGGCAGCGAACGTCTACTACTGAGTTAAGTTTTCGACATGGTGCTAAGGCTGTCTCAAGGTTGCTTTGAATCTCCCCTATCATGCTTTCTAGCTCGTAGTTCATTAAGAGCTCAAGGCTAGCGTTAGCCGCACTGCAGGCAAGTGGGTTGCCCATAAAAGTGGGTCCATGCATAAATACGCCGTCGTTATCGCTGATACCAAGGGCAACTTTATCACTTGTTAGTGTGGCCGCTAGTGAGCAATTTCCACCTGTCAGGGCTTTACCAACGCACATGATGTCGGGCGTAACGTTAGCATGGTTGCAGGCAAACATTTTGCCTGTACGACCAAAACCTGTCGCTATCTCATCGAGGATAAAAAGGATATCAAACTCATCACACAGTGCTTTTAGTTCAGTTAGATAGGCTGGATTGTAAAAACGCATACCGCCAGCATTTTGAACAACGGGTTCCAAAATAAAGCCTGCGATTTCGCCACTAGATTGGGTAAAGAGTTCTCGAACTTCAGCTAAATAAGCCTGATCAATAGCTTTGTTAATGCCTGCGGGTGGGGGGCTCACAAAGAACTGAGAAGCTAATGCTTGATTGAATAGCCCATGCATGCCATTGACTGGATCGCACACAGACATGGCGGCAAAGGTGTCACCATGATAGCCGCTTCTTGGTGTGGCAAACTTTTGTTTGTTAGGTTTGCCTTGGGTATGCCAGTACTGAATTGCCATTTTAAGTGCCACTTCCACAGACACTGAGCCTGAATCA
Organism: Marinomonas sp. MED121; assembly: GCF_000153025.1. GTDB lineage: Bacteria > Pseudomonadota > Gammaproteobacteria > Pseudomonadales > Marinomonadaceae > Marinomonas. The sequence continues at coordinate 196,274 of NZ_CH672433.1, read as the reverse complement.
CTAAAGAAGACGCGTTCAAGTCCAGCTGGACTCAACTTAATCAGTTTCTGTCCCAGTTCTATTGCGGGTTGGTGTGTTAAGCCACCGAACATGACATGAGAAAAGTCATCAATTTGATTCTTCATTGCTTGGCTGATGTGCGGGTGGTTGTAGCCATGAATGACGCTCCACCAAGAGGCTGTGCCATCAATAAGCTTTTGACCATTTGCTAGTTCTATTTGCATCCCCTTGGCACCTTTGACGAGGTAGTGTGCAATGGGGTTACTCATTGATGTATATGGATGCCATAGCAGCTGTTTATCTAGCTCAACTAATTCAGATTGGCTGAGTTTGCTAGGTGTGTGCAGAGGGAGTGTTATGGACATCTGATTTCTTCTTGATAATTGAATATGGGGCAATCTTAGCGAAAATGGTAGTGAATCATCAAGCTTGCTTCTCTATTGTTGTTTTAATAGGAGGGGTTCTTGTTAGGCTCCAGACATCTATCTCGATAGCGCCGGCCTCTTGGAGCTTTGTTATACAGGCGTCTAGGGTGGCGCCTGTTGTCACAACATCATCAAAAAGTGCGATGTGCTTGGGGACGGTGGATGGGCAACTAAAACTGTTGGCTTTTAGTTTGCTGCGCTGTTTTTTCGTTAGCTCGTGCTGAGGGGAGGTGTATTGGGTTTTTAGTAATAGGTCAAATTGAACGGGTATGTTAATGGGCAGATAATTGCTAAGGCATTTGCTTAACTTTTTCATATGGCAAAAACCTCTTTCGCGAATGCGCTCTATATGGCTTGGTACTGGAATGATGACATCTGGCCAATTGCTTGTGTCATCGTTTCCATAGTTTTCTATGAGCTCTTGGGCAAGAATCAAGCATAAGGGGTGGCAACTATGGAGTTGGTTGGAAAATTTTAAGCTCGTAATTAATGCTTTGGCTAAATCTTTATAAATTAATGGGGCGATTAATTGTTTGTATTGAGGAGGCTTTTGCTGACATTGACCGCATAGGTGAATGATTGTTTCGGTAGGAAGTTTGCATTTTTCGCAATGGCTTTTGTTAAAGCTAAAACCATTAAGGCAATTGTTGCAGATCAAAGTGTTATGTTTGATTTTACAAAAATAACATTGTGAATAAAAATTTTGATAGTAAACCTGTGATATTTTTTGGGTTGACAGAAAAGACCAGTTCATTAATATTGCTATCCTTGCAATTAATTCTATGGGGAAACCATGTCTGCCACTAACCTTTTCGAAGCGAAACATAATTGGACTCATGCTGAGGTCCAAGCTTTGTTTGATCTTCCATTTATGGATCTTTTATTTCAAGCGCAAACTGTGCACAGACAAAACTTTAAACCTAATGAAGTTCAGGTTAGTACCCTGTTGTCGATTAAAACAGGTGCGTGTCCAGAGGATTGTAAGTACTGTCCACAAAGTGGTCATTACAATACCGAGCTTGAAAAAGAAAAGTTAATGGAAGTAGAGAAGGTTTTGCAAGAAGCAAATTTAGCGAAGGATAAGGGGGCTACCCGTTTTTGTATGGGGGCTGCTTGGAAGCATCCTTCTGAAAAAGACTTTCCTTATGTATTGGAAATGATTAAAGGTGTTAAAGCCCTAGGACTTGAGTCTTGTGTGACTTTGGGAACTTTGAATGACAAGCAGGCGGCTATGTTGTCTGAAGTCGGTCTTGATTATTACAACCATAACTTAGATACCTCAGCAGAATTCTATAACAGCATAATTACAACCCGTTCTTATCAGGATCGCCTAGATACTTTGGATCGTGTGCGTGATTCGGGTATTAAATTATGTTGTGGCGGTATTATGGGAATGGGTGAAGAGCAAAACGACCGTATTAGCCTTTTGCGTCAGCTATCAGAAATGAAGCCACACCCAGAAAGCGTGCCGATCAATATGTTGGTTAAGGTGGAAGGCACACCTATGGAGAATGTAGAAGATTTAGATAGCTTTGAATTTATTCGTACCGTTGCAATTGCACGTATCATGATGCCTAAATCCCACGTGCGTTTATCTGCTGGGCGTGAAGGTATGAATGAGCAAATGCAGGCGCTTTGCTTTATGGCTGGTGCTAACTCAATCTTCTACGGTGAAAAGTTGCTTACCACACCAAACCCTGAAGCTCACAAAGATATGCAGTTATTTAGCAAGTTAGGGATAAATACAGAAACCCGTGAAGAGCATTCTGATGAAGAACAATCAGAGGCTATTATGGCTGATGTAAAAGCGCATCAGGAATCAAAAGTCTTTTATGATGCTGCTGCTAAGTAGAATTCGATCATGTCGACAAGTCCTGAGTGGGTGATTGCAGCTTTAGAAGAGCGAAAGCAAGCTTCTTTATTTCGGCAGACTGTGATCATGGAAGGTGCCCAAGTACCTGGAATTGAAATTGATAAAAAGGACTATATAGCCTTTTGTTCAAATGATTATCTAGGATTGGCGAATCACCCTAAATTGATACAGGCCATGCATGAATCTGCTCAAACTTATGGGGTAGGCAGTGGCGCGTCCCACCTTGTAAATGGCCATAACCGTGAACACCAAAACTTAGAAGAAGAATTAGCCCAGTGGTTAGGCTATGAAAGGGTTATTCTTTTCAGTACGGGTTATATGGCAAACCTTGGTGTCCTTGCTGCATTTGCGGGAAAAGATAATGGTGTTGTGCAAGATAAGCTCAATCATGCGTCACTGATTGATGGTGCTCAGCTTGCGGGTGCTAAAATGCGACGTTATCTTCATTCTGATCTGGACTCTGCTGAGAAGGTGTTAACCCGCTTTACTCAAAATCAAAGCAAATCAAGTATCCTTGCAACTGATGGTATTTTTAGTATGGATGGGGATATGGCGCCTTTGGCTGGGCTTGCTAGCTTGTGTAAAGAGAATGCCGCGCTATTGATGGTTGATGATGCCCATGGGTTAGCCTGTTGTGGCGATACGGGTAAAGGTTCGATGGAGTTAGAAGGCTTAACGGCCGAAGATGTTCCTTTGTTAATCGGTACTTTTGGCAAAGCTTTTGGTACTTCAGGCGCCTTTGTTGCTTGTTCTCATGACTTCGCAGACTATCTTACTCAATTCTCGCGACCTTACATCTATACAACAGCAATGTCCCCTGCGATAGTGGGAGCTACTAGGGCAAGTTTAGCCATTATTAAGAGTGAGGAAGGTCTACATTTAAGGCAAAAGCTTAGGGCTAATATTGCTTTTTTTAGGCGAGCGGTAAGTGAGCTGCCAATCACTTTGTGTGATTCAGAAACAGCTATTCAGCCTATATTAATTGGTGATAGCCAATTGGCCTTAGATGTAAGTAACAGATTAAAGCAAAAAGGTATTTGGTGTACGGCTATTCGGCCACCTACAGTACCAAAAGGCAGTGCTCGACTGCGTATTACACTTTCTGCTCAGCATGATTTTGAGCAAATTTCATATTTGGTTAATAGCTTGGCCACGGCATTAGCAACAAGGAAATAACAGAATATGCGCTATAAATTAGAACAGGTAAGCTTTGGTGATCCAGCTAATCAGGCTATTTTTCTTTTACCTGGTTGGGCGATGCCAAAAGAGTGTTTTTATGAGCTGGCTCACAAGCTCAGCCAACAATATTATGTTGTTTTGGTAAACTTGCCTGGCATATCAACAGACGTTGAACTGATTAAAGGGGCTAAGACTGGGCCTAACTATGATATTGATGCATTAACTGAGCAGCTGATATTAGCAGCCCCCAAAGATGCTTGGTGGCTTGGCTGGTCTTTAGGGGGCATGATTGCAAGTTATGTGGCAGCTCATAGGGCAAGTTGTGTTAAAGGCTTGATTACCATTGCTTCTAACCCTTCATTTGTTCGAAGCGAGGGTTGGCAATGGGGAATGTCTTTGGGTGATTTTGAAGCTTTCGAAGACTTAATTAAACATGACCCTGTGGTTGGTCTTAAGCGCTTTATTGCTTTGCAAAGTAAAGGAAGTCGTGCCGCAACAGAGGTGCGTAAGCAATTAAGTCATTGGGTGGAGCCTGATGCATGCTTGCCGCTTGCTTTAGAAGCTGGTTTGCATTTATTAAAAAATTTAGATGTAAGAAGAGAATTGGAAATTTTAGATATGCCGAGTTTACATCTGCTGGGTGAAAAGGATGTATTGGTTGATTCTAACTGGCCTAAAGCCATTATTAATAATTGTGTTCCGATTGAATATAAAGTTTTTGAAAACTGTGCGCATCAGCCTTTTATAGAAGATTTAGATCAGTTGTACCCTCATATAGAAAACTTTTTGAATGCCCAATAACGCTATTATTCCTTGTTATAAGCAAGAAGTTGCAAAATCTTTTAATCGCGCAGCTTCAACTTATGATGGTTTTTCACAGTTTCAAGCGAGTGTGTTGTCTCGTTTAATTCGAATGACTCCTGATATTAAGTCAGAACTTTGCCTAGATTTAGGCTGTGGTACTGGTAATGCCTCACAGTTTCTGACCTCCCTTTCGGCTCAATTAATTAATTTAGACCTATCTGAAAACATGCTGAGAAAAGCTCGGGAAAAATCTCAACAAAGTTTTTCTGTTTGCGGTGATGCTGAACTTTTACCCTTTCAGCAATCTATTTTTGATTTGATATTTTCGAGCTTATCGATTCAGTGGTGTGAAAATTTAGCTTCAATAGGCAGTGAAGTGAAAAGGGTTTTGAAGCATGACGGTGATTTTCTTGTCTCTACTCTTGCTCAAGATTCTATGCCTGAGATTGCGCATTGTTGGCGTCAAGTAGATGGTCATACTCATATAAATCATTACCCTTCTTATGAAGAATTAATATTTGATATTCAAAGCGCGGGTTTAATCTTAGAAAAGAGTGTTTGTGAGCCTATGACAAGGTGGTTTGATTCACCTAAGTCTGCCATAGATTCGCTCAAGAAAGTGGGGGCGAGTGTTTTGGTTGAAACAGAAGAGCGACAAGTTGTCACTCCTCTCATGTGGCGAAAATTCTTAACTGAGTATGAAAAACTGAGAACTGATAAAGGTATTCCTCTTACCTATCAATTGGTTTATTTGCATTTAAAGAAGACTAAAGGCTAGTTCTAATGGCAGTTAAAAAGCGTTTTTTTATTACGGGTACTGACACAGATGCTGGTAAAACTTTTGTTGCGGCAGGTTTGCTGGGTGCTGCCAAAAGAGCCAATTTAAGAACAATCGGGCTAAAACCCGTCGCGGCTGGTGCTGAATTGGTGGAAGGTAAATGGTGCAATGAGGATGCATTAGCCTTAATGGCTCAAACGAGTGTGAAACTGGTTTATGAGCAAATTAATCCGGTATTATTAAAAGAGCCTATTGCTCCTCATATTGCAGCTGAAAAAGAAGGTGTGACACTTTCAGTGAGCCGTTTAGAGGGTGTGATTAAAGGCTCTTTGTTAACGCCTCATGACTTTGCTTTAGTGGAAGGTGCTGGTGGCTGGCGTGTGCCTTTGAATTCTCGCGAAATGTTATCTGACTTGGCGAAATCGCTTGGGTATCCTGTCATTTTAGTGGTGAATATGAAGTTGGGTTGTATTAATCATGCAACATTAACGGCTGAGTCTATTGCCCGTGATGGATTAAATCTTGTGGGGTGGGTTGCAAATATGGGCCAAGATATGCCTTATTATGACGAGAATGTCGCTGCGATTAACTCCATAATTACTGCACCTTTACTTGCTAAATTAGGGCGTTATGAGAATCTTGACGACTCCCATCAAGAGTTTGATAACATCTTGTCTCAACTCTAATATAAGTGACTTTACTGAATATTTAGTCTTAACTTGTATAGATTAAAATACCTATCTTTTCGCAATGCAGAATGGCGTCATGATTTTATGATTATTTTGTTAATTGGCGCTTATTAAATATCTTTTAGATGAATCCTTATTGTGCGAAGTTAGGTGCTTGTAACCATAAAAGAGATTAATTAAAAGGTTAAATTATGACGGTAAAGCTTGCTCAAGAAAGTAAAAATTTATCGCGTGTTAAAATCCCCGTTCTAGTCCCCCTTGCCATTGCCCTAAGTGTTTTGTGTACTGCTTTTTATATGGTTGTTTTAAATCTTTCTGATCAACACCAAAGAGACAACCTTGTGAATTCAGTAACACGTTTTGATGAGCAAACTTATCAGGTTTCACAGCAGCAGGGTAAGTTGATGTTGCAACAACTTTTGTGGATTACTGACCGTTTTAAAGAGCTACGTGAAACCGATAGCCATCAAATTGACCAGCATCTACAGGAGTTATTTCGTACATCAAAGGACTCTATTGATATTAGCCGTATTATGTATCTATCCCCAGAGCTGAAAATTTTGGGTGAGGTGTGGGATGAGCAAATTATTTCGCAGGTTGAGAGCTCGGCTGTTGATATGGCTGTGTCTCAGCAGAAGCCGGCAGTTGATCTTGTGTTACTAGATAATGGCGAGCTAGTGTTACGAGCTGTGATGCCTGTTTTGCTTAAGTCTGGGTTAAATGGTTATTTAGTGATGGATAAACCTTTGGATCGCTTGGCTAAATCCTTGGCGCTTGGACAAAATATTTTCATGTCGATTCTTGTTAATAAAGATAGGTTGGATCCAAGCTTAGTTGAAAATAAGTTTAGAGTTTATCGAAAGGATTTGGTTTTTGATCAATTTAATCGGTTCTTGTCTGTTGGTAGTAATAATGAGCTTTTAGATCAGCAAGCTTTTGCAAAGACCCTTGATGCTTATCATGAAGCGGATGTGGGTAATGAGATTTTTTATACCACTGCGGTTTCTGTCAATAAGCGTTTTTTTGATGTGGGGATCATCCCAGTTTCTAATGCTAAAGGTGAGCTTTTTGCACATCTCTTAATTGCGAAAGATACAACTAAAATTAAGCAAGATTTAACCTTCACCTTGATACTGACAGGTGCCATGGTCAGTGTTGTTGCACTGATGTTGTTTGTATTTTTCTATGTTTTATTAGGACGAATTGAAAGCCAAATTAATCAAAGTGAAAATAAGTTACTGTTTGCGAATGATGAGGCAGAAAAACACCGACAGCAGGCCGAGCTTAAAAAAATTGAAGCAGAAGAGCTTAAGCAAATTGCGGAACAGAGCCGTGATGATGCTGAAGTGCATAGGGTAGAAGCGGAAAGAAGCCGAGATGACGCTGAGCTGGAAAGAAAAGAAGCTGAAAATGCCCGTGCTGAAGCGGTTAAAGCAAATGAAGTGAAATCCGAGTTCTTGGCCAAAATGAGTCATGAGCTAAGAACCCCATTGAATGCCATTATTGGTTTGACGGAAATGATGCATGAAGATGCAATCGAGTTTGATGATGAGGACTATGTAGAGCCTTTAGATCGAGTTTTGAGAGCGGGTAAGCATTTGCTAAACCTGATTAATGATATTTTAGATATATCTAAGATCGAAGCTGGCAAGATGGAGCTACATAGAGAGAATTTCAATTTGATTATGGCGCTTGAAGATGTCATTGCATCCATTAAACCATTATCAGATAAAAAATCGATTAAGCTTGAAGGTGACTTTGAGGTGTTAGGTGATCATTTTAATGATCAAACAAGATTGAAACAAATTTTATTAAACCTGATGAGTAATGCTGTTAAGTTTACTGATGAAGGGGTTGTCACATTATCTGCTCGTACTGAAAATGATCGTTTAAATATTGCTGTGACTGATTCAGGGATTGGTATGAATGAGGAACAGTGCGCAGGCTTGTTCCAAGACTTTGTTCAGGTTGATTCATCTAGCGTTAGAAAGCATCAAGGTACTGGGCTTGGTTTAGCGATAAGTCGTAAGTTCTCTCGAATGATGGGAGGGGATATTTTTGTTACCAGTGAGGTGGGTAAAGGCTCTACTTTCACCTTATCTATTCCTCTTAACCAAGAAGATGTGCCTGCAGACTTAGTGATTGAAGATGATGGCACGTTAGAAGTGGCGCAAGAGAGTTCTGAGGTTAAAGCGAAAATTTTAGTGGTTGATGATGATCCTGATATGCATACCTTACTTGCTCGTTACTTATCGGATGAAAGGTTTGAATTATCCTTTACCAAAGATGGTAAAGAGGCATTAGAGATGGCCAATGAATTAAAGCCTGACTTGATTACTCTTGATATTCTTATGCCGGGACTGGATGGTTGGGATACATTGTCTGCATTAAAAGCTGATGATAGTTTGAGTCATATTCCAGTGGTTATGATCTCTGTTGATGATGAAAGAAAGAAAGGTGTTGCTTTAGGTGCAGATGCTTATTTAGTGAAACCCATTAATGAGTCAGCATTTATTCAATTGGCTGATAAACTTAAGTTAAGCCTTAAAGATAAAGTAGCCAGTGTGATGTTGGTGAGTTCTCAGGATGAGGATACGGCTTCTTTAGTTGATGTGTTCCAGCAAGAAAGCTGGGAGGTGACACAGGTTGAAGATGCGCAACAAGCATTATTAGGCTTAGCATCACATGTGCCAGATTTAATTGTCATTGACCTAATGATGCCTCAAAGTGATGCTTTTGAGTTATTAAGCCAATTAGAGCAAGAGCCAAAATGGTCTGATGTGTTTGTGCTAGCAATAACCTCTCAAGAGCTTGATGACGATACGCAAATGCTATTGGATCAAAGAGTGGATCAATTAATGCTAAAAGATGAAATTTCAAAAGATGTGGTCATGAAAAAAATTCAGAGACTGTTAGGTAGCTAGGGATGTCAGAGCAGCAAATACTCTATGTAGAAGATAATGAAGATAATGTTTATATGCTTAAGAGAAGATTAGAGCGTAAAGGTTATCAAATGCACATTGCGTACACGGGTGAAGAAGGGGTTGAGCAAGCGTCTTCGATAAAGCCAGATCTTATTCTTATGGACTTGAGTTTGCCTGGGATAAGTGGTTTTGAGGCGATAGTTCAAATTCGTGCGAATGGTGTGGAAGTGCCGATTATTGTACTTTCTGCTCACGCAATGGATTCGTATATGGATGAAGCTGTTGCAGCTGGCGCTAATGATTTTGATACTAAGCCTGTTGATCTTAAACGTCTTGTTCAAAAAATTGAAAGCTTAATTTAGGTGCCTTATGTCTGTAAAAATTCTTATTGTTGATGATTATGAAGATAACCGATATACCTTAAAACGGCGTTTAAAGAGAGACGGTTATAAAGAGTGTGATGAAGCTGAGAATGGCCAAATTGCGCTGGAAATGATGTCGAAAAAACAATATGACTTGATTTTGTTAGATCTCATGATGCCTATTATGGATGGTTTTGAGGTTCTTGAGCACATGAAGTTAAAGGATGAGTTCCGACATTTACCTGTGATCATGATTTCGGCAGCGGATGACCTAGAGAAAATTGCTCAAGGTATTGCCTTAGGGGCTGAAGACTATCTACCTAAGCCTTTTAACCCAATAATCTTAAAAGCTAGGGTGAAATCAGCGTTAGAAAAGCGTTCTCGTTCTTTAGATCAGATTAACGCTTTGACGTTTAAAGATGCCTCAACAGGCTTGTTTAACGAAGCGTATTTACTGCAAGACAGCTTTAAAAATGAACTCGAAACTAAACTAGATTCAAAAGAGTTAGGTTTAGTTGAAATATTTTTTGAGAAATACTCTGTACTTACTTCTAGTTTGGGTAAAGCCAGTGCTGATCTTTATTTAAAAACGCAGTTAGAGCGTATCCAGGCTGAGTTTGCTGACTTAGGTGAATTGTATGTGATTTCTCCTGGGCGCTTTGTATTTCTTGCTTGTGAATATGAGTCTTTGGATGCTTTAGTTAATCGTTTACAGGATCTGATTAATCACACAAAAATAGGTGTGGAGATTAATAGTGTAAGCGTTATTGAAGAGCTTAAAGTTGGTGTCAGTATTGAGAAAAGCTTTGATAAGGGTTTGTCAGCAGCATTGCATCACGTCAATGTCGCTAGGTTGCAAGCAAATCAGTTTATGCCGTTATCTTTTTATGATGATGCTATGGCGTCGTCTGTTGTTGATAAATTAAAACTTGAAGCGGATTTGCGTAAAGCCATTTTGAATGATGAGCTTATTCTTCATTATCAACCACAAGTGCACGCTAAAACAGGAAAGGTATGTGCTGCTGAAGCTTTAGTACGCTGGGTGCATCCTGAAAAAGGAATGATTTCTCCTTTTCATTTTATTCCAATTGCTGAAGAAAGCGGCATGATTGTTGAGCTTGGCAAAAGTGTTATACGTAAAGCGACTCATCAAATTGAGCTCTGGCAAAATAGTTATGAAGGGGAGTGGTGCTTTCCTATTAGCGTAAATGTCTCTGCTCAGCATGTTGCCCAGCCTGAATTGGTTGGTTATATTGCTTCTTTATTAGAAAAGCATAATTTAAAGACATCTATGCTGAAAGTTGAATTAACTGAGTCTGCACTTGTCGAAGATGAAACTGGCACTCGAAATGTGCTCAACGCGATGCAGGAAACTGGGTTAAAAATCTCTCTTGATGACTTTGGTACAGGCTTCTCTTCCCTTTCATATTTATTAGAGTTGCCTCTGGATCAGCTAAAAATAGATAAAATGTTTGTTGATAATTTAGTGCATGATGAAAGGTCGCGGAGTGTTTTTAAGCATGTTGTTAATCTAGCCCATGATTTAAAGCTTGAAGTTGTGGTGGAAGGTGTTGAAGATGAAGAGCAGCTAAACTTAATTAATCAATCAAATGTTGACTTTATACAGGGTTATTACTTTTATAAGCCTTTGCCAGCAGATGATTTTTTCGATGTAATAGAGGGGCAATAGGCTTTCCTAAGGAGTTGATTTGAACTGTTGGTTGTATGGCTTAACCCTTGAAGAGGGGCTACAAGTAAGTGCGATTTTAAATTATTTAGGCATTGAGATTGATGAGCCTGAATTTGCTACACGTACGCCAGTCTTTATTGTTGTCGGGGAATTAGCCAATCCGTTTACCAATCAGGTGGATGTTCCAATTATTTCATTAAATCAATCATTTAACCTATATGAGGCTAGTCTTTATTGGTATAGTCCTTTGCCTTGGAAACAGGATGAGCTACAAAAAATCTTGAAACAAATCAATGAATCAAGAAAGTTGCCTAAACGTCATGCATTAGATTTGAATCTGCATGTAAGACATTTAGAATCCTTGTTAATTAGACAAGCTCTCGTTTCTTCACGTGGTGTTGTTTCAAAAGCTGCAGCGAGTTTACAGATTCAACGCACAACATTAATAGAAAAAATGCGTCGTTATAAAATAGATAAATCGGAGTTTTAGTGACAAAGGATGAAGAAATTAGAGCGTTAAAAGCGGCATTTGAAGAATTTTCGCAAACGTCTCAAATTTTAACTAACTCCTACCACGAATTACAAAATCAAGTTGCAGAGCTTGCGCAGAAGCTCGCTCAGTCAGAACAAGAAAAGCAAGACGAAGTTCGTAAAAATGAGATGTTGCTGGCGCAGTTTCAGCAACTGTTTCAATCTATGCCTGTTGGTGTCTTAATGCTTAACTCCAATGGCTTGGTCATTATGGCTAATAAAGTTGCGATTAAACTTTTTGATGTTGAGCTGGTTGGCCATGCTTGGGGAAAAATCGTTCCACAAAGTTTTGCGCCGCAAAAAGATGATGGTCATGAGGTGACCATGGTGTCCGGACGAAGAGTAAGGGTGGAAACCTCATCACTTGGCAACGTGCCAGGTCAACTGATTATTTTAATTGACCTTACCGAGACATTTAAACTTCAGCAACAGCTTTCTCACCATGAAAGGCTCTCTAATATGGGGAAAATGGTTGCTGCACTAGCCCATCAAATTAGAACGCCTCTAGCAAGTGCTACCTTGTACGCAGGGCACCTTCAAAATCAAGACCTTTCTCAGCCTATGAGGCAAAAGTTTGCAGATAAATTGATGGGACGTCTGGAAAATATTGAACGTCAAATCCGCGATATGCTTATATTTTCTAAAAGCGATATAAGGCTTGATCAGAAAGTGAGCGCTCAGGATTTCTTTATTGAGCTTTCAAGTTTGTCTCAGGATATATGCGAACAAAAAATAACTGAATTTGAAGCAGAAAACCTATTAGATAAAGATGTATTGATTCAATGTAATAAAGACACATTAATTGGTGCTTTATTAAATTTATTAAATAATGGTATTGATGCTCAGGATAAGAATCCAAGGATAAAATTAGAGGTGGCTCTTGAAAATGACCATGTGAGTATTACCTATGTTGATTTTGGTCCAGGAATGACTAATGATGAATTAGAGAAAGTGCATGAAGGTTTTGTTACCACTAAGCAGCATGGAACAGGTTTAGGCTTGATGGTTGTGAAGGCTGTAGCGAGAGCTCATCATGGGCTTTTAGAGATAAATAGTGTGAAAAATTATGGTACTAGAGCACAAGTACTTATACCAATAATTAAGGGTTAGTATGTCTGAAGTGAGTTTATTGATAGTAGAAGATGACAAAGAGCTTGCAGAGGCCCTCGAAGATACCCTAATGCTTGCAAATTATCATTGTGTATTAGCTTATAGCGCTGAAGATGCTGTGCTAGCACTGAGAGAACAAGCATTTGATATGGTTGTCTCTGATGTTAATTTACCTGGCATGGATGGCTATGGTCTTTTGTCACATGTTATCGAAAAATATCCAGATCTTCCCATTATGTTGATGACTGCCTTTGGGGATATTGCTCATGCTGTTGAAGCGATGCGAGAAGGTGCAGTTGATTATCTATTAAAACCTTTCCAAGCTGATGAGCTCCTTACGACGATAGCAAAGCATGCTCGTCATAACCCTGAGCAGGTAGGCCAAGGGCCTGTTGTCAAAGATAAAGCTAGCTTGGAGTTGTTGGAGTTAGCTAAACGTGTTGCTGTCACAGACTCAACTGTACTTATTAGTGGTGAAAGTGGAACCGGGAAAGAAGTTTTAGCGACTTATATCCACCAACATTCGGAGCGAAGCCAGGCTCCTTTTGTTGCAATTAACTGTGCTGCTATTCCTGAAAATATGCTGGAAGCGATTTTGTTTGGTTATGAGAAAGGGGCCTATACTGGCGCTGTTTCTTCTCAAGCGGGTAAGTTTGAGCAAGCAAATGGTGGTACTTTATTGCTTGATGAAATTTCAGAAATGGATGTCGGGCTTCAAGCAAAACTCTTACGAGTGATACAGGAGCAAGAGGTCGAAAGGCTTGGCGGTAAAAAGCCTATTGCTTTGGATGTTCGTATTATTGCTACGACTAACCGAGATCTTGCGGATTACGTGAGAAGTGGTGGTTTTAGAGAAGATTTATATTATCGTTTGAATGTTTTTCCTCTTAGGTGGTTACCTATTAGGGAGCGAAAAGGGGATATTATCCCAATAGCTCAGAGTTTGCTGGCAAAATATACGCAAAAAATGCGTTTGACAGGTACATCATTAACGCCTTCGGCGCAAAGTCAGTTAGAATCTCATCCTTGGCCAGGTAATATTCGAGAGCTTGAGAATGTTATTCAAAGAGCGCTTATATTAAGCCCTAATGGTGTAATACAGGATTCTCATATCGCTTTCGATATGATGTCTGCAGTTGTTGAGCCGAATGAAGAAGAGGAAGAGAGCGATAATGCTGCTTCAATTTTAGGGCAAGGTGTGCAACAGCATGAGTTCAGAATAATTGCGCAAGCTTTAATTGATGCTAATGGAAAGCGTAAAGATGTGGCTGAAAAATTAGGCATTAGTCCAAGAACGCTACGTTATAAAATTGCCAAAATGCGTGAGTGCGGTTTGGAAGTTGATTGATTTATCTATCTTGTTTTTCTTAGCATTATGCTAAGCTAGATTGAATAACGAATTCGTAGGTGATGAAAATGGTCAGTAATAGACCAGATATTAATCAAGTCTTATCTCAAATGAGAGATATGAAATCACAGGTTCAACAGCCAGGTGTCAATACACCTTCACTTTCTGATGCCCAAAAAGTAGAGGAGAGTGGCGATATTGAACGTGCTGACTTTGCTCAGATGTTGAAAGATGCTGTTGATAATGTGAATAGCTTGCAACAAGAAGCTAAAAGCTTGGCACAGGCTTACGAAAGAGGTGATGAAAATGTTGATTTACCTCAAGTTATGATAGGTTTGCAAAAGTCTAGTGTCTCTTTTGAGGCAATGACTCAGGTAAGAAACAAACTTGTTGATGCATATGAAAAAATTATGAATATGCCGATTTAGGTGAGATGTATAAAATTTTGGCGATCCTAAATGGATAATGTTCCAGTACAGCAATCTGATCAAAAACTCTATGTAGAGTTATTAACTGGCTTCAATAAACTGACTGTAATTAGACAGTTAGCCTTGATGGTCGGTTTGGCTGCATCTATAGCAATTGGGTTGGCTGCGATCTTATGGACAGATGGCCCTGAATATAAGCCTGTCCTGAGTAGTATTACCGATTATAATGCGGATCAAATTGTTGAAGTTTTAAGCATCAATAATATCCCTTTTAAACTTGATGAAAATACTGGCGCTTTGCTAGTTGAAGCTGATCAATACCATCAAGCTCGATTAAAACTTGCTGGTTCAGGTATTGTTAATGACACAATAGTTGGCATGGAAATAATGGACCAAGAGCAAGGTCTTGGCACCTCGCAGTTTGTTGAGGGAACGCGATACCGAAGAGGCTTAGAGGGCGAATTAAGCCGTACTATTTCAAGTTTACAAAGCATCAAATCTGCTAGAGTGCATCTAGCCATTCCTAAAGAATCCGTTTTTGTTAGAGATACCCGCAAACCTTCTGCTTCTGTTTTTCTTGAGATGTACCCTGGAAGACGACTTGATAGAAGCCAAGTTGATGCGATTGTAAATCTTGTTTCTTCTAGTATTTCTCAGTTGAGTGCTAAAAGCGTTACAGTCGTTGATCAAAGAGGCACCTTATTAAGCGAAAAAGAAACAAGCTCTGAGCTTTCGGTTGCAGGTAAGCAATTTGATTACACTCGAAAAGTAGAAGATGTACTTCTTAGTCGAGTAAATAGTATTTTAGGGCCAGTTGTTGGGGCTGACAGGTTTAAAGCGGAAGTTTCAACAGATGTTGATTTTACTTCTGTTGAACAAACGGATGAACAGTATAACCCTGACCTTTTGGCTTTACGTAGTGAGCAAACCTTAAACGAAAGTCGAAATGGCACAACGAATTCTGGCATACCTGGTTCATTGACGAACCAACCGCCTGGCGCGATTACTGCACCTGAGGTGGCCAATAGTGCAGGGGCTGCATCGGGCACTAATGGTGAATCTCGTCAAGAAACGACCAGAAACTTTGAGCTAGATCGAAGTATTAGTTACACCAGAAGGCAGCAAGGTACCATTCGACGTTTATCGGTTGCGGTAGTTGTTGATGATTTGGTGAGTATTGATCCTGAGACATCTGAACTTGTTAGAACACCTTGGAGTGATGATGAGCTAAGTCGTTTAACTTTATTGGTTAGAGATGCTGTGGGATACGACTCTGCTCGGGGTGATAGTGTTAGTGTTATCAACTCACCTTTTGCTGTGCCTGAGCCTCTCCCTACCCCAGAAGAACTTCCATTTTATCAACAAGAGTGGTTCCTAAGTTTAATTCAGCCTACCTTGGTTGGTTTTTTCGTCCTTATTCTATTGATGGTTGTGGTACGACCTATTCTTAAAACCTTGGGCGAACAGAATAAAATTGCCGTGGCAGAAGATGCAGAGGCTTCGATCTTTGCGGATGAAACTGATGAAATATCTGATGATCAGGTTTCTCTTGTTAGTGCTGAAGATATTATGGTACCTGGTTCACCAGAGAAAATTGAAAGACAGCTTAATGCAATTCGAGGCTTAATAGCGGAAGAGCCAGAACGAGTTGCACAGGTAGTTAAGCAGTGGGTAATGGATGGCTAAATGAGTGATACGGAACAGAATGACGATTTAAGTTCGTTACAAAAAGCCGCGGTTTTACTTATGTCTTTAGGTGAGTCAGATGCAGCTCAAATATTGAAGCATATGGGCCCTAAAGAGGTTCAGCGGATTGGTCAGTCTATGGCTCAACTCGCTAATGTTCAAAGGCACCAAGTTGAAAAGGTGCTAGATGATTTTCTTGTGCTTGTTGGCGATCAAACCGGTCTTGGTTTAGGTGCTGATGGCTATATTCGAAATATGCTTAAAGAAGCGCTGGGTGAAGAGAAAGCGGGTAGCTTAATTGATCGTATTTTATTAGGTGGCAATACAACAGGCCTTGATACACTTAAGTGGATGGAGCCAAGGGCGGTTGCAGATGTTATCCGTTATGAGCACCCTCAGATTCAAGCAATTGTTATTTCCTATTTAGATTCTGATCAAGCTGCTGATATTTTAGCAAACTTTGATGAACGCGTTCGTTTAGACATTGTATTGCGTGTAGCGTCTTTGGAGACGGTTCAACCCGCTGCATTACAAGAATTAAATGCCATACTCGAACGCCAGTTCTCTGGCAGTCAGGGGTCACAGTCAACATCTATTGGTGGCGTGAGAACCGCAGCGAATATAATGAACTTTATTGATAGTTCAGTTGAAGCTGACTTGATGGAATCTATTCGTGATGTAGATGAAGATCTTGCGAACACTATTCAGGATATGATGTTTGTCTTTGATAATCTGATTGATGTGGATGATCGAGGGATACAGGCAATTTTACGTGAAGTTGAGTCTGAGACCTTGATTCTAGCCTTAAAGGGCGCAGATCCAGATATGCAAGAAAAAATCTACAAGAATATGTCCTCGCGTGCTGCTGATATGCTTAAAGATGATCTTGAAGCCAAAGGCCCTGTGCGTGTTAGTGAAGTGGAAGTTGCACAAAAAGAAATTCTTGCTATTGCTAGACGTCTTGCCGATGCCGGTGAGATTATGTTGGGCGGTGGCGGTGAACAAATGGTTTAACCTATGTCTGATAGTGCAAAGAATAACGAGCGTAAGCTCACCGCTTATGAGCGCTGGGAGCTGCCTCATCTTGAAGACGTAGCGCCCAAAGAGGATAAAGGTAACTCATTACTAATACGTAGTAATGAGCCAGTAGAAGTTGAAGAAATAGATGAAGAGTCTTTAGTTTATGAGCCTCTGACCGCTTCACAGCTAGATGAAATTCAACTGGCGGCTTATGATGAAGGCTATGTTGAAGGGCTTGAAGAAGGTCATCAGGTAGGGCTTGATAAAGGTCAATCTGAAGGCTTTGAAGCTGGTCAGAAAGAAGGTTTAGAAACAGGCTATAAAGAAGGGTTTGAAAAAGGCTTTGCTCAATCTGTTGAAGAAGCACATGCGAAGCTTGAAGAAGTTGAAAAATTGCTAACACTTCTTACTCAAGAATTACAAAATCCTATCAAAGCTTGTAAAGATCAAGTTGAAACTATCTTATATCAAAGCATTGAAACCATGGTGCATAGTATTACCGCATCACAACTGACTGAGGTGTCAGAAGCCTTGCTCTCCTCCCAAGTTTCATTTTTAAGTCGAGAATTGGAAGAACTAGAACAGCCTCTTAGAATTAGATTGCATTCTGAAAGCGCAGACTTAATCAATACATTTTCTGTTTTCGAACGTATTAATATCAAAATTGAAAAAGATGATGCCTTGCTTCCAGGTGGTTTTGTCTTGGATTCTAAAGGGGCTTTTATTGATGCCTCAATTGAGCATAAGATTGAATTGATCTTAAAAGACCTCGCAAAATTAGCCCCACACTCGGAGCAAGATTCAGATGGAGTCTGACTTACTCTCCCGTCTTGAAAAGCTAAAACATTTCTCAGCATCTCCTTTACAACCTGTCTTAGAAGGTAAGGTCACTCGAATGGTCGGTCTTACAATGGAGGCTGTTGGCTGCAAAGTGGCATTAGGGGATCGATGTTCTGTCCAAGTTAGAAAAAATAAATGGGTTGAGTCGGAAGTGGTTGGCTTCACGGGGAATCTCACTTATTTGATGCCGACAGAGGCGATTAATGGTATTTCACCAGGCGCAAGGGTTAAGCCATTAATGGGTGAAGGTATGATGATGGTTGGCCCAGAGTTATTGGGGCGAGTTGTTAATGGCTTAGGTTACCCGCTGGATGGCAAAGGACCAATAAAGGCTAAAGAGAAGATAGGAATGCAAGGGGATATTATTAACCCTTTAAAGCGCAAGCCTATTACTGACACCTTAGATGTTGGCATTAAGTCTATCAATAGTTTATTAACAGTTGGTAAGGGCCAGAGGTTAGGGTTGTTTGCAGGCAGTGGTGTGGGCAAAAGCATGCTACTAGGTATGATGACTCGCTTTACTGAAGCTGATATTACGATTGTTGGCTTGATTGGGGAGCGGGGGCGAGAAGTAAAAGAGTTTATTGAGCAAATTCTTGGTTCAGAGGGGCTTGCTCGATCTGTCGTCATTGCTTCTCCTGCTGATGATTCTGCTTTAATGCGGTTGCGAGCGGCAACTTTGACTACTCGAATTGCGGAATATTATCGGGATCAAGGGAAAAATGTATTGCTGTTGATGGACTCCCTAACTCGCTATGCACAAGCTCAAAGGGAAATCGCTTTATCTGTTGGGGAGCCTCCTGCAACAAAGGGATATCCACCTTCTGTTTTCTCTAAAATTCCACAGCTAGTTGAAAGGGCTGGGAATGGTGCAGAAGGCAGCGGCTCTATTACAGCATTTTATACTGTTCTAACTGAGGGCGATGATCAGCAAGATCCTATTGCTGATGCTTCTAGGGCCATTTTAGATGGGCACTTTGTATTGTCTCGACGCCTTGCTGAAGAGGGGCATTATCCTGCGATTGATATCGAGGCTTCTATTTCAAGGGCAATGCCCCATATTGTGAGTGATGCTCATTTAAAAGGTGCGCTTAGGGTGAAACAGCTCTATTCTAAATATCAACAAAATCAAGATCTAATCGCAGTTGGAGCTTATGTTAAAGGTGCAGATCCTGATACAGACCAAGCCATTGCGCTGATGCCTGAGATCAAATCATTTCTTCAGCAAGGTTTGAGTGAACAGTTTAATATTGATGCTAGTCTAGAGGCGCTTGTAAAGGCGATGACCTAGACCAGAGAATATTAATTAGGCATCATGTATCTTCAGTTTAAAATTGGATAGCTTAATGAAACGATCTGAACGTATTCAAAAGTTAGTAGCATTGTCTCAAAAAAAGGAAGATAACGTTGCGCGTCTCTTAGCTCGACAAAAACAAAAAGTTGAACAGGAAAAACAAAAGTTAGAGCAACTTCAAGAATATGCATCACAGTATGAATCTGAGAGAAATCTACTTGGATTAAGTCCCTATTTAGTCACAAATTACCAGCATTTTGTTAGCCGTTTAGAGCAAGCTGTGCAACAGCAAAAAGGTGCTATATCTCAGTCAGAGCATCAAGCTGATCAGGCACAACTTCAATGGCTGCAAGCGAGAGCAAAAACGAAAAGTATGGATCTAGTTAAAGGCAAGCATGCTGAGCAAGAAAGGCGTTTAGAAGAGAAGCAAGAGCAGAAGCAATTTGACGAATTTGCTATGCTAAAATATATGAAATCAAGCAGTTAACCTAATTCATCTAAATTATCATGGATGTGCTATTGAGTAAGCTTAGCTATCGCCTTTATGAAATGGAGAGCCATTGTCTTTCTTATGATGCTTTTCCTGTTGATAGCCTAATTGATATTAGGGAAGGGCTCGTTTGGTTAAAGAGTGCGCTAAATAATTTTTCAGACTCTCCATCACTGTTAAACCTTTTTGGACAAATCGCTGGTGTTATCTTTCATCTCCAGCAGCAACACTCACCTTTTTTATCAAGTCATCGTGAGATTCTAATAGAGTTTATTGATCTAATGCGTCAGCTGGTATTAGAGCAAAGTTTTAATGGTCTAGCCGCAGTAAATCTTGTATCTAAGCAAGAGCGTATTGATCAGCTTGTTGCTAGAGTTGAGCAAGGCAAAGTCGCTTTAAACTCTCATTCTTCTTCACTCAACCTCTTTGAAGCTAAGCTTGAGCAAGATGAAGAGTCATGGTTGCTTATGCTATTAGATTTTATTGAGCACTTTTCTCGGATAGGTGAGTTCTCTGTAGAGGGTGGGCTTAGTTTTAAATTTGAAGATGGTCTAGAGAAAAACGCTGGTTTACATACTAGCTCTTTGGTAAATGTTCTTAAAATACACGTCAAGACTTCACAGTCTCTTGCTTGGATGAATCGTCATTATGGTCAGTTTAATTGGGAGCTAACGACTTTCACTTATGATAGTGCTGTTGACCTGTCACCTATTTTTAGAAGTATTCGAGTGGCAAGGTCACAAGCTAAGTTGCATTATCAAAAGGGGAGTGATTTAGCCCTTGCAAATACTTCTCTTGAGGCGATATATAAATCAACTCAGTTGATCACGCTAAAGGAATTATCACAAACTTTAGGTTGGCGCTTTGCGATTCCTTTTACTTGTTCGCCTTTGCAAGAAAAACACCTAGTTAATAGGTTAGGTCTGGATGATTTTTATAAAGAGGTTGGAAGGGCTGCTTCATCTTTAAACCTATCTGATACTCATAATATATTTTTACAACTTCAGGATGTTGCTGGAGCCTCTTATATTTATCTTTATGCTGGGAGAGGCTTATCAAATGATCCTATTGGCTCTGTTAGCTTAACTAAAAATTATGAGCCTTTTTTCGAGTCCTCTTTAGCCTTAAATTTAGCAGAGCAAAATCTAATACTTGCTTCTTTTGGGAGAGAGAGAATATGTGTGCCCCACTCAAAATTACATTCACTATTGCATTGGGGTGATGTTAACAGTTTTGAGCAGGAAGCTGATGGTCAATTAAACTGTTTAATCAATGGGATTGGGCAAATCTGTGTCTTTACAGATACTGAAGAGAATTTGAACTTGCACCATAATAAGCGAATTATCTTAGTGAATGATTTTGATACTTCATATGGTCTGTTAGTTGATGATATAAAACTAGATAGTCGAGGTTATAAAATTCAAAGCTTTGGTCTTCCTTCTAAAGCAGGTATGTTATGGCGAGCTAACAAATTAGATTATGCTGTAGAAATTAACCCTCTGCTTTTGAGTGGTGAAGCTATCAGTGACGGTTCGCAGCAGAGTGACGTTTCTATTGATCTTGAAGATGGCTGGTTAACAAAAATTGCTGAGAAGCACGTATTTATTCGATCAAATGTAGTGGCAAAGCATTTAGCAGCAAACCAGTTTGATACAATTGAGCTAAAGTGTATTGATGTAAGCTTAATTAATATCGAAGAGTGCTGTTACCCTTTTTTAAATTTTGCTACTTCACCTGCATTATCTTTCATTCTCTTAACTAACCAGAATGAGAGCTTCTGTTTATCAGTGAATTCAACTTATTACAAAAAGAGTTTAGATATTTCAAGTGTTAAAACGGATAATTCAAAAAGGCTGATGATGAGTGATTTTGCTAAAGAATTAACAACATCTAATGAAGAGTGTTTATATGTAATTGATGATCTGAGTTTTAGGTAGTTTTAATAACAGATTATGTATAATTAGGTGTTTTAAGTTTAACTCCTTGCTTTAGGATGCTAGATGACTGAAATTAATTTAAATGTGCGTCGAAATAATATCATAACCATTATAACCCGGGTTTTGGTTGTGTTGGTCCTATGGATTTGTCTGGTTGTATCTGGTTTGTTTTTCTTTATTACTCAAGAGAATGATAAGAAAATACTTGCGGATCAGAGAGTTGAACTAATGATGGAGCAATTGAATGAGCTTCAGGTAGAGGCGCTTGGGCTTTTTATTTATTCGACAAACATTGTACCTCATAGCGAGAGTAGTGTTATTGAACTGTCTGAAAAAGAGCAGGTTTTACAGGCTAGGTTATCAGCAGAATTGGATGAAATGGTTAATATTTATCAAGACATTGAAGGTTTTCCTACGATTGAACTTGATATAGATGCATTGCTTAATCTACAAGATGTAAGCGAAAAAGAACTTATTATTGATGTGTTTCAAGAAAAATTAGCGATCGCTAGAAATGTACTGCATGAATTTAAGTGGCTTAAAAACCAAGAATATTTAGTTAATTTTCAGAGTTTTCAAGAAGCGGTTATTGCATTAACCTTAATCACTCTCTTAGGTGTTATTTTTACATTCTTATTAATACGTAAAAGAGTCTCTCTTGGGCTGGATAATGTTCTAAATCTAGTAAGAAAATACAACCATAAGCAGTATGCGTTTATTCCAGATTGGCCTCATAATGATGAGTTTCGAGAAATTTTCTTTCATCTGCAACAACTAAAAGAATTTAGTTTAGTTAACAGCTCTGTTATTGAAAGAGATAAGCGATTACTTGAGCACTATTTTCAGAATATTCAAGAGCCTTGTTTAGCGCTTAATACAGATCGACGATATGTGTTCTGTAATAAGTTATTTGAAATCGTTTGGTCTGAATATCAAGTTGAGCTTGAATCTAGCTTATGTGATAACGATGAATTGTCACTTGATTTAGTCGATATTAAAATTGCCAGTCTAGAAGAAAACCCCAATTTACCGAGTCTCTTTAAATTTAACGGTTTAACTTACTCACTAAATGAAGAGACTATTCATGATAATGGCCAGTTAATGGGGTATTTGTTGAAATTTACACCTGTTTCTGATGAGTTGGAATATGAAGCAGTAACTAAAATAGTTGCTCTGATGTCGGCTGATGTTTGGAATGCACCTATTAGAGTTTTACGTGAAGAGTCACGAGTTGCTTCTCTTGCTAAACAGCTGGAAAAAATCAGACTTTCTGTTGTAAATCTTTTGAACTTGTTTGATGGCATGTCACTCAATGATGAGGCTCAGAAAGTTGAATCATTAAAAGATATTAGTGAATTAATTATCTTATTAAGTGAATCCCTTAACGATACAAAATTAACGCTTGAGTCAAAAGAGTCCGAGTTCAATCTGATAACTGAAAAGGCAGAAGATGAGATTTTACCTCCCTTAGATTTCACCTCAATACAGGATGTTGTGAAAACACTGAGAGAAAAAGTAGAGGCAAGTATTTTTGAAAGTTCGAAAGCAAACCTTGTAACAGCAGAAAACATGCAAGAGCTGGAAACAAATTTATTGCAAGGTTATGAGAATTTGAATCAAAGTTTGTCTATTGTTTATAAAGGGGTGGAATCAAGCGTATCTGCTATCGAGGAAAGCGCTAGTTGCATGTCAGAAGTAAAGGTGGCGCTTGCTAATGCTATTCTTGATAAAGAAGATGCCGCAAGTGATAACGATGAGTTGCAATCTGTAGCGATTGATTTGAGTCATGATATTGATACGGTAGCGCAATTACTGAGTGAGTCTTTACAACAGGAAAAAGCTTCTCTTGCTAAGTTAGATGATGATATTGAAAGTTGTCAGAATCGCACTACGCAAATTAAAGCAAAACTGGAAAATTATAGTCATAATGAAAAGGAGAATGGATTGGTCTCCCAGTGTGAAAGCATGATGCAGGATGTATTTAGCTTAGATAATGCTTTGGATGACCTAATAAAAAATAGTAAACCTTAGTTTGTAAATGTACTTAAATGTAATGGCGAGAGATTTTATCTGGTAACAGGGTAAATTTTGTTATTCAATTCTCTAAATTCCAATTTGCTTTAAGTGTCGACACCGTCAAGGAAGGCAAATTCTCTAGGTTAAAATTGAAATTGTTTATGTCATTGCTCCATGAAAAGACTTTATAGGATTTGATTAGTATGATCATGCAGACACAATACGATGAGAAAAAACATGTGTTGACCATTCAGATTGAAGGAAGGTTTGATTTTAGCTGCCATAAAGCATTTAAAGATGCTTATAGCTCGGTGGAAAGTAACTGTAAATTTGAGTTGGATATGACAAAAGTCACTTATGTGGATAGCTCCGCTTTAGGTATGCTGCTGCTTTTAAGGGACTATGCTGGTGGTGATCAAGGGGAAATAATCTTGAATAACTGTAATGATGCGGTAGAAAAGATCTTACGTATTGCTAATTTTGATAGGTTGTTTTCACTGCATTAATCCATGTCTTTAGTTTCGCTTAATATATTAATTGCTGATGATAATCCATCTGATAGGTTGCTTCTTAAAGCAATGCTGAGTGGCCTTGGCCATAATGTTGATGTGGCCGAAGATGGGTTAGAGGCAATTGAAAAGTTTGATCCTGAAATAACACAACTTGTTTGCCTTGATGTTGTTATGCCTGACTGTGATGGCTTAGAGGCAGCTATCAAAATTCAAGAAATGAGCCGTGGGCGATTTATCCCCATTGTCTTTTTATCTGGCTTGTCTGATACTTCATCTCTTGTTAACTGTCTAAAAGTAGGCGGTAGTGACTTTATTTCCAAGCCATATAACCTTGTTCTAATCGCGGCAAAACTTGATGCAATTATACGTATATTATCGTTGCAGAAAAAGCTTGAGGCCCAGCGAGATAAGCTCTCCTCATATAATGAACAACTTATTCATGAGCAAGAAGTTGCTAAAGTTGTTTATGAAAATATTACTCACTCCAACTGTTTATCAGATCCTTGCCTAAATACTTTTTTCTACGGTCATCATCTTTTTAATGGTGATGTTATCTTGGCTGCCTACAAGCCAAATGGTGGGATGCATTTATTAATAGGTGATTTTACAGGGCATGGTTTGTCTGCTGCCATTGGCGCTTTACCATTAGCTGATATCTTTTTTGAATGGACTCGTAAGGGCTTCCTTATGAGGCAGATAGTACCTGAACTAAATCGTAGGCTAAAGGCGATTTTACCTGCTGATATGTTCTGTAGTGCATTGTTTGTCGACCTTAATATTACAGATAAAACGTTAGAAGTGTGGAATGGTGGTTTACCTGATGCTTTTTTCTTTTCGCAAAGGCAAAAAAAGCCACAGCCATTAACCTCTCATAATTTGCCACTTGGTATAGTATCTGAATCTGAATTTACCTATTCGACTGAGATTGTCAGCTTTGAAAAAGGAGATTCTTTTCTTGCTTGGTCTGATGGTATTTATGAGGCAATTGATTCTAAAGGGATGATGTTTTGTGAGCATCAATTAACTCCTCTCGTTGAAGGAAGAGTTGATTCAGATAATCTGCTGCATTGGTTGCGAAGAAAGTTAGAGACGGAAGGGGTATTAGACTCTTCCCATGATGATATTTCTTGCTTGAAGATTGATCTTAGTGACGCAATTGGTGCTGAGCAGGAATCTAATACGTTAACCGTTGAAGAGCCTGATACGCCTTCGGACTTCTCTTTTGAATATACGTTAAATGCTGAATCATTAAAAAATACAGATCCATTGCCATATATATTGCAAATCATCATGACGGTGTCCGGCTTGAAACACTATTCTGGACAAGTCTTTATGATGCTGTCTGAACTGTATTCTAATGCTTTAGAGCATGGCGTTTTGCGTCTTAATTCGAGTTTAAAAGAAACCAATGACGGATTTGTCCTTTATTATATGGAGCGAGAAACTCGCTTAAGCACGCTTGAGTCGGGATATATTAGAATAAAAATCTCAATATCTTCCAATGAAGTTGGAGGTATTTTAAGTATCCAACTTGAGGATAGCGGGGATGGTT
The DNA here is from genome assembly GCF_000153025.1 of Marinomonas sp. MED121. Classification (GTDB taxonomy): domain Bacteria; phylum Pseudomonadota; class Gammaproteobacteria; order Pseudomonadales; family Marinomonadaceae; genus Marinomonas. The sequence goes on along the minus strand of NZ_CH672433.1, from coordinate 170,786 downwards.
TTGACACCTCTCAGGTCAAACTAAAGCTTGAAGATTCTGATGAAATGTATAATCGCGGATTACCTTTGCTTGGGCAGCTTTGTAAATCGATTAATTTTTCAGAAAAAGGTAACCGTGTTGAAATTCAATATCAATGGGATAAGTAGCTAATATTTATATTGGCCTTTGATTTGCATTAGTCAATGTAGAATCGGAGGACTATATGTTAGCGAATGCCAATTTACCCATTTCTACACCCAAGACAAATGCCAGTATGTCTGGCTCTTCTAGTGGCTCTCAAATTGCTAGCAGCTCAGAGACAGGTGATTCTACTTCTGAAGAAAGTTCTTTCGATGCAGTTTTTCAAAAAGTAAATGAAGATCTTGTTGTTGAGTCTAAACCCTCCCAAAATGAAAAAACTTCTTCTGATGTACCTTTAAATGATAGCTCGATAGAAGATAGCTCGATAGATGATAAAGCTATAACTGCTGTCGGAGAAGTTTCTAGTGAGAAGGCGAACCTAGAGGCTAATGCTGACAAGGCATCAGATAATAGCCTTGACCTGCAAGTGATTGGCTCAATTGCTGAAGGGGAGGAAGTTGATGGTGCTGCTTTATCTGTCAATCAGATGGATGGCATCGATGAAAATGCAAAATTAGCGTCCTCTGCGATGAGTGAAGGCATGTCTAATCTTACTCAAGAAGGTGGTTTAGCTGAAGAAGATACAAACCTCGACAAAACTGTCTTGCCTGCTTCGGCTAGTGTTGTGGGTGCGGGTGCTGTTGTTGATTCTAAAGGGGGAACTCAAGGACAAACTGCCGCGCTTGAAGCTGCGGAGCCGGGTCAAAATCTAGGCGCTTTATCAGGTGTAAGTGGCAAAGTTTTGCATGAAGAGGGGGCGAAACTTGCCAGTGAAAATGAAGGTTCTTATTTGGATACTTCGCTTATATCAGGCGCAACTATAGCTTCTATTGTTGCTTCAAATGAAGCTAGTGCTGCAGAGGGTGAGGTTATAGGGCAGCAAATTTCGCAACAGAAGTTAGCTCAACTTAACACTGAAATTAAAACGAACCAAAGCCCTTTAAATTCAACCTCGACTCAAAATTCTAGTGTTGTTAGTTCTGGGTTAAGTAATGGTTCAGAGCCTTTAGTTGAAAATTTGAAGCATGCTGCGAATGGTGAATTAACTTCACCAGCTGACAAAACAGATGCGCTAGCTGTAACTGCTGGCTTGGCAATGATAGGTGCAGGGACTAATTTACAAACAAAGAGTAAAGCCACGACACCTTTGGTAGAGGTGCAAAACTTAAATAAAGAGGTGGCTCAGGCTGTCACACCTTTAGTGGAAAGTGTTGAAGAAAGTGCAGACCTTGATTGGATTATGCAGCAGATGGGCGACACTAAGTCGATCAATGAAAAAAGTCTGTTAGCGGATACGGTAAAGCCGCAGCTTAGTGCCTCTCAGAGTCAACCCTTGGCAGGACTCAATGTAGATCAAACTCTAAAACAAACTGCGCCGTTATCATTAGGTTTAGGTGTGGAGTCAGGCTTGCTCGCCTCTTCAGATGAGGCCGGAAAAAATGCCTCTTTATTAGAGGTAGATGGGAATGCATCTTTGAATACAAAACCAGATTTAGAAGTGCTGCGTCAATTAGATTCAAATACTGGTATTAGAACAGGGTTAGGAGATACTCAGTTAACTTCTGGGCAGCAGTCGGTGCAGTCAGTTGGAGCGAGTGATGTTAGATTAGGTGCTGCTGTTAATACCAATAACAATCAAACAAATTTAACGATGCAGGTACCGCCTAACCACCCGAATTGGTCGTCTGAAATGGGTGATAAACTCATATGGATGAATCGACAGGGACTTCAACAGGCTGAAATTCATTTAGATCCACCTGAGTTGGGGAGTTTGACCGTTAAAGTTTCGCTTGATTCTGATGTGGCGAGTGTCAGTTTTGTTGCTGCAAATACTCAGGTAAAGGATTTGCTAGAGGGTCAAGTGCAGAGGTTGCGTGAAATGATGGCGCAACAAGGAGTTGAGCTTGCTGAGGTTGATGTTAATGTCTCTCAGCAAGGCTCAGGTTCTCAGCAGTTTGATGAAGGTGCTGAAGGACAATTTGCTCAGCAAGATGAAGAATTAGAAGATATTGCAATGGAGCCACTTCCGAAAGAGGGAAGAGTATCTCAATCGAAAGTCGATTTTTATGCTTGATGTGCCAAGATTAACTAAAAGCTGTGGTACTAGTGTTAAAACCTAGTAGAATGGCGTTAGTTTTAATAAGCTTGTATTTATCTTTCTATCAAATTGAAAATACAAGATTTTTTGATGAAATTTTAAGGGTAAAGCATGGCTGATGATGATTTAGATGTAAGCGCTGAAGAAGGTGCGAAAGGTGGTAAGTCGAAACTGATTATTATCATAGTTGCTGCAGTGCTTGTGTTAGCTATCGGTGGCGGAGCTGCTTTCTTTTTGTTAAGCGGTGATGATAGTGAAACTGCTGATGCATCAGCCTCAGAAGAGGTGAGTCAGGAAGTAAGCGTTGCGACAACTGGGCCTGCTATCTATCTAAAACTGGACCCTGCTTTTGTTGTTGATTTTATTGTTGCTGGAAAACAAAGATATTTACAATTAAACCTGACAGTAAAGTCCCGTGATCAAGGGCAAGTGGATGCGATTAAAATCCATATGCCTTTGATTAGAAATAGTTTGGTTTTACTCTTTTCAAGTCAGGTTTTTAATGAACTTCAATCAACTGAAGGCAAAATGGCTTTAAAGGCTGCAGCAGTTGAATCTATCAATACTATCTTGAGTGAAGAAACAGGTGCTGGTGGTGTTGAAGATATTTTATTTACTAACTTTGTAATGCAGTAGAAGTATATGTCTGCTCAAGATTTATTATCACAAGACGAGATTGATGCCCTCTTACATGGCGCCGATGAAAAGCCAGAAGAGGACGATGATGTTGGTGAAGGTGGCGTTGCCTCCTATGACATCACCAGTCAGGAGCGTATTGTCCGTGGCCGGATGCCTACGCTCGAGATGATAAACGAAAGGTTTGCCCGTTATACCAGAATAAGCTTGTTTAATTTGTTGCGACGTACTGCAGATGTTTCATCTGGTGGCTTACAGATTATGAAGTTTGGTGAGTATGTTCATACGCTTTATGTTCCTACCAGTTTGAATTTAGTTAAATTTCGCCCTTTAAGAAGTACAGCTTTATTCATTTTAGATGCAAAGCTAGTTTTTAAACTAGTAGATAACTTTTTTGGTGGAGATGGCCGTCATGCTAAAATTGAGGGTCGTGAGTTTACACCTACTGAGATAAGAATTGTTCAATTGATGCTTGAACAGGTGTTTGTTGATTTGACTGAGGCATGGGCACCAGTATTAAGTGTGGAGCTGGATTACATTGGTTCAGAAGTAAACCCTGCAATGGCTAATATTGTTAGTCCAAGTGAAGTGGTTGTGGTATCGACTTTCCATATTGAGCTTGACGGTGGTGGCGGTGAATTACATATTACTTTACCTTATTCGATGATCGAACCTGTTCGAGAGTTGTTGGATGCGGGTGTACAAAGTGATGTAGATGAAAAGGACGATCGTTGGGGAAAATCCTTGCAGCAAGATGTTAAGGAGCTTAATGTTGAGTTATCAGCTGCTGTTGCCCACGTTGATGTGCCGCTTCAAGATGTACTCAAATTTAAAGCGGGTGATATTATTCCAGTAGACATTCCGGAATTTATCACAGTAAGAGCCAATGGTTTACCAACTATAAAAGGTAAATTAGGGGTAAGTAATGAGAAGTATTCGGTACAAGTTGTCGAAAATTATAAATTGCCAAAGTAACGAGATAAGATAGATGTCTGAAGAATCTCCAGATCAAGCCGGAATGGATGAAGGGCTAGCCGATGAATGGGCTGAAGCCATGGCAGAGGCCGGTGAAACCGGTGATGATGGTGTTGAGGATGAATGGGCTGCGGCCATGTCTGAGCAGGATGCCAAACCTGTAGAGTTAGAGGAATTGACACCTTCGCTTGGTGCGCCAGATGCCCCAGCTGGTATGGATTTAATCATGGATATCCCCGTGACTTTATCTATGGAGCTTGGTAGTACCTCTATTGCTATTCGTAATTTACTTCAACTAACTCAGGGTTCTGTTGTTGAGTTGGATCGTTATGCTGGTGAACCACTTGATGTGTTGGTTAACGGTACTTTGATTGCTCATGGTGAGGTTGTTGTTGTGAATGATAAATACGGAATTCGTTTGACGGATGTTGTGAGTCCGAGTGAACGAATTAAGCGTATTAAGTGAGTAAAATTTTTTTGCCTTTTCTGGCTCTCTTGTTTGTTTTGTCGAATCAAGCCTTAGCATCAGGTATTGACGATTTAATGTCTGCATCTTCAATTTGGAAGATGCTTCTCTCCCTTGCTTTTGTTATTGCGCTAATCCCCTTATCGCTTATGGCGATGAAAAAAATACAAAAAATGCAAAATAGGTTTGGTAATACACCTATTCAAATCGTCAATGTTCAGGCCCTTGGGGCAAAAGAAAAGTTAGTTGTTATTGAGGTTGAGCAGCAAAAGCTTTTGCTTGGAGTGACTGGGCAATCAATTTCATTAATAAAAACATTATCTGATAAACAAGTTGATTTTGCCGATTATATGGATAGTCAAAATTCCACTAAAGGTGATGAGTCTAAGGATAAGAGTAAATGACTAGTGTTTTAACTGGCTTGTTTGTACTTTTATCTCTATTTCTATCTAGTCAAGTGTCAGCTGAAGTCGGTTTGCCTGCTCTTACGGTAACGACCAATGATGATGGTACGCAAGATTATAGTGTGTCTTTGCAAATCCTTTTCATCATGACAGCGCTGACTCTGTTGCCTGCTGCTCTAACTATGATGACTGCTTTTACAAGGATAGTCGTTGTGCTTGCAATTTTAAGGCAGGCAATTGGTTTGCAGCAAACACCATCGAATCAAATTATGGTAGGGATGGCCCTGTTTCTTACCTTATTTATTATGACGCCGACCTTAGATAAAATTAATGCGGTTGCGTTACAGCCTTATTTAGAGGAAGAGATAACCTCAATTCAAGCGATTGAAAAGGCGTCGGTTCCAATTAGGGATTTTATGCTGGCACAAACAAGAGAGAGTGATATTGCCTTGTTTGTAAAGTTGGCTGGAAAAGAGGGGCAAATAGAGTCATTAGAAACCTTGCCTTTTACCATTTTAATGCCTGCTTTTGTTGCAAGTGAACTAAAAACAGCCTTTCAAATTGGGTTTATGATTTTTATCCCTTTTTTAGTTTTGGATATGGTTGTGGCAAGTGTCTTAATGGCAATGGGTATGATGATGCTCTCGCCAATTATTATTTCATTACCATTTAAAATTATGTTATTTGTGATGGTAGATGGCTGGGCTATGATAATGGGAACGCTTGCAGCAAGCTTTGGAGTCTGACGTGGATCCGCAGGTTGTATTAGATTTATTTGGACAAGCTTTTTTACTGATCGTTATTATGGTTGGCGCTGTCATGGTTCCGAGTCTTATTGTTGGTCTTATTGTGAGTGTATTTCAGGCTGCAACACAAATTAACGAACAAACTTTAACCTTTCTTCCTCGCCTAATTGTTACCATTCTCGTTATTATCTATTTAGGACCTTGGTTGCTACAAAAGCTGGTGGATTTTACCACTCAACTCCTTATTGATATTCCATTGATTATTGGCTGATGCTACAAATTTATCCGGATGAGCTTCTAGGGCTAACCGTTAGTTTCTTGTTGCCTTTTTTTCGGATTGGGGCTTTTTTATTGGCCTTGCCTTTATTTGGTACTCAACTAGTGAGTACGCGTATTCGAATTGCTTTTGCATTTGTTATTGCGATTATTGTCACCCCATCAGTGCCCGTTCCTAGCTATGATCCTGTTTCACCTTATTTTGTTTTGCTAATTGCTGAGCAGATAATTATAGGAATCGTGCTGGGATTTGTTGTCAGTGTTTTATTTCAAGTTTTTTCTTTGGCTGGCCAGTTAGCTGCGATGAAAGCAGGTTTAGGCTTTGCAATGTCAAATGATCCTGCTAATGGTATTTCTGTCGCAACATTGGGGCAATATTACTTAACTATGGTTGGGTTGGCTTTTTTATTAACTGATGGTCATCATGTTATGTTTGAGTATCTTGTGGAGAGCTTTGACTATTGGCCTATAGGGGAAGGATTTAATTCTGAATATTATTATGACATAGTCCTATTAGGTGGCTGGATGTTTGAGAAGGCATTGTTGATGGTCTTGCCTCTTGCAATCGCGGTGCTTGTTATGAACTTGTCCTTTGGGGTCGTCGCAAAGGCGTCGCCACAATTAAATATTTTTGCGCTTGGTTTTCCTGTAATAATGCTTTTTTCTTTGTTCTTTTTTTGGATAATGCTGGAAGACTTTTTAGATATTTATCGACTCTTCTTTACTGAGTTAACTGACTGGATGAAAGATAAGTGGGGGTTGCGGCTAGATGGCTGAGAACGAAGATGGCGCTGAAAAGACGGAGGACGCCAGTAGTAAGAAGCTGGACGAGGCCCGAAATAAAGGTAATTTACCTAGATCGAAAGACCTTAGTTCAGCGTTGCTCCTTCTGATAGCTGCTGCAAGCTTATATGCAACCGGCTCGCTCTTGGCACAAGATATGTCTAATGTTTTTCAGTTCAACTTTGTTTTGAGTAGAGCTGATATGTTTGACACCGCAAAAATGGTCATTCATTTATCTGACTCATCTATCTCTATGATGGATTCCTTGTTGGTCATGATGATAGTGCTTGCTATTGCAGGTATTGTTGGCAGTGTTGCGTTGGGTGGTTTTAACTTTTCTTGGGAACCTCTTATTCCTAAATTAAGTAAAATGAACCCCATTTCTGGTATTAAACGGATGTTCTCCGTTAATTCTCTTGTTGAGCTGCTTAAGTCAATTGCAAAAGTGTCTTTGGTTTTGGTTGTGGCTTTTTTTGTGCTGAAGATATATTTGCCTGAAATGCTATTAGTTCCTTTTCAGTCATTAGAGTTGGCGTTAGGGCATGCTATTAATGTTGTGATTTGGGCATTTATCTATGTTTCTTTGGCGGTATTGCTTATTGCTGCTGTGGATGTGCCGTACCAAGCGTGGTCGCACAAAGATAAATTGAAAATGACTAAGCAAGAAACAAAGGATGAATATAAAAATGCGGAAGGTGATCCGCAAATCAAAGCAAGAATAAGACAAGCTCAGCGCCAAGCATCTATGCGGCGTATGATGGAAGATGTGCCAAATGCCGATGTGATCATTACTAACCCGACCCACTTTTCTGTTGCTCTTAAATATGAGGCAGGTGTGAAAGGTGCGCCAAAGCTTTTAGCAAAGGGTAATGATTTCGTGGCTTTGAAAATACGTGAAATAGGGACTTTCCATAATATCCCTGTGGTACAATCACCAGCGCTTGCTCGTTCGATTTATCATTACACGGAAATAGGTGAAGAAATTCCGACAGGTTTATTTCAATCTGTGGCGCAAATTTTAGCTTATGTGTATCAATTAAAGCAGTCTCGCTTGTTTGGCGCTAAGGCACCAGATAAAATTCCTGATGTTGATATTCCCCAAGAGTATCATTGGGATGGTGAGTTTTAATCTGTTTGTTATTTTTTGTCGCTAAAATACCTTAAGGTATTATTTTTTTAGGATTTTATATTGAAGTTTGATCGTCAACAGGTATTTGGCCAAGCCAAGGGAATTGCTAGTGGAAATCTAGGGGTTCCTTTCCTGCTGTTATCCCTATTGGCGATGATGATATTGCCAATTCCTGCTTTTTTACTCGACGTTCTATTTACCTTTAATATTGCCTTGGCGATTGTTGTTCTCCTTGTTTCTATTTACTCGCTTCGTCCTTTAGATTTTGCTGTTTTCCCTACCGTTCTTTTGGTTGCTACTTTATTACGTTTAGCACTTAATGTTGCTTCAACTCGAGTTGTTCTTTTATATGGACATGAAGGGGGGGACGCCGCTGGTAAAGTGATCGAAGCATTTGGTGAAGTCGTAGTAGGCGGCAACTATGTTGTTGGTTTTGTTGTCTTCGCCATCTTAATGATTATTAACTTTGCTGTAATCACAAAAGGTGCTGGTCGAATATCTGAAGTAAGTGCTCGCTTTACATTAGACGCTATGCCAGGTAAGCAAATGGCGATAGATGCTGACTTAAATGCCGGTATGATTAATCCAGATGAGGCTAAGTCTAGACGAGCAGAAATCGCTTCAGAAGCTGAGTTTTATGGTTCTATGGATGGTGCTAGTAAATTTGTAAAAGGTGATGCTGTTGCTGGTTTAATGATTTTAGCTATTAATATCATTGGTGGCTTTACAATCGGTATGGCACAGCATGGTTTGACTTTTAATGATGCTATTACAAAATATTCGTTATTAACGATAGGTGATGGTTTGGTTGCTCAAATACCATCTCTGATGCTTTCAACCTCTGCTGCCATAATGGTTACTCGAGTTAATGAATCTGGTGATATGGGGAGCCAAGTTGTTCGCCAGATGTTCTCTAGCTCAAAGGCCTTGTATGTTGCAGCAGCTGTGATGGGAATCATGGGGATTGTGCCTGGTATGCCGCACTTTTCCTTCTTATCTCTTGCTGCTTTGATGGCTGGCTTAGCATACTTCTTTGAATATCGTGAAAAGCAGAAAAGCCAAGCGAAAACAAAGACGCGTTCAGCGACCTCTGATGATGCACCTCAAACGCCGGAAACTAAGGATCTCAGTTGGGATGACGTTGCGCCTGTAGATATTTTAGGGTTGGAAGTTGGCTATCGTTTGATTCCGTTGGTTGATAAATCTCAAGGCGGTGAGCTCCTTGCAAGAATTAAAGGAGTACGTCGCAAATTATCACAGGATTTAGGCTTTCTTGTGCCAAGTGTTCATATTCGAGATAACCTAGATCTTTTACCAAATGCTTATCGTGTTACTTTAATGGGGGTAAGCTTGGCTGATGCTGAGGTGCACTCTGATAAGGAGCTTGCGATAGATCCAGGTCAAGTGTTTGGTAAGCTTGATGGAATTCCTGATAAGGACCCTTCTTTTGGTTTAGATGCAGTATGGATAGATCCAAAAAAACGAGATCAAGCACAAACATATGGTTATACCGTTGTAGACGTAAGTACAGTGGTTGCTACGCATATTAACCAGATTATGCATAAACATGCTCATGAATTGATAGGGCATGATGAGGTTCAACAGCTATTAGAGTTATTGAAACAGCATAACCCTAAATTGGCTGAAGAATTAGTGCCAAATACAGTGCCAGTCAGTGTTTTGCTTAAAGTATTGCAAAACTTATTGGTCGAGGGTGTTCCTTTAAGAGATATGAGGACAATTGCTGAGGCTGTTATGGGGGTTGTGCCTAAGTCTCAAGACCCAATGGTGTTAACCGCAGCAGTTAGGGCTTCCTTGTCTCGTCTAATTGTCCAGACTCTGGCTGAAGGTGTGGATGAAATTCCTGTATTAACATTAGACCCAGAACTTGAGAAAATGTTAATGCAAACAGTGCAGCAAAGTCAGCAAGCCGGTGTGAAAAATGAAGAAGCTCTCATTCTAGAGCCTTCCATGGCGGAACAGTTACAAAACTCCTTACGTCAATCTTCAGAGCAACAAGAGAGTAATGGTAATACGCCAATTTTGATTGTTTCAGCCCCAATTAGACCAATGTTGGCTAGATTTATGCGATATGGTGGTATTAATATGGCTGTTTTATCCTATCAAGAGGTGCCAGATCACAAGCGAATTACCGTTGTTGGCGTTATTGGTCAGTAAAATTGCTGTACTTGCCCTAATATCATCCTATATTTATCAAATTCTTTCGGGTAAGCTATGGATTTGTAAGAGAAATTAACTTTAAAGGATAGGACTTTAATGCAAGTAAGGCGGTTTCGAGCACCAGATATGCGCCAAGCGATTCGCAAAGTACGCGACGCTGTAGGTCCTGATGCCGTAATTCTGTCAAATCAACGTCTTGCAAACGGTGAGATTGAAATCGTTGCCGCTTTAGATTATGACGGGAGTATGCCTTCTAATTATGCAACGCAACCTAAGCCTGAAGCACCTGTCGCTGCAAAAACTGCACCTCAGCAAAGTTATCAAGAGAGAATTGAGCAGGCTAAACAGCCTGAGCAAGTAAAGCCTACTCAATCTGATCTAGATCAGATGTCTCGTGTTCCCGCTAATAAATATGTATCCATTATGGATGAAGACCCCATTATTGAAGAGTCTTTGTCTATTAAACTGCCTGAAGATGTCTCTCTACCTACCGAAAATTTACAAATTAAAGAGAATTCTCAGCTAAAAGAAATGGAAGCTGAGTTACAAAAGGTTAAAGAGCTTCTTGAACAACAGCGTAAATTAAGCGATATCAAGAAAAATGATCTTGACCCTGCACAAGCTAAAGTAAAAGAGAGATTGACCTCTCTTGGATTATCATCAAGTATAGTTTCCGGTATTTTGGATGATGTTGATCTACAAGGAAGAGAGGATGACTGGAATCGTGTTTTGTCACATCTGGCTGAACATATTCCTGTTAAAAAGCAAGGGGCTGAAATGCATGGTTGTTATGCGTTTATGGGTCCAACAGGTGTCGGTAAAACAACAACCATTGGCAAAATAGCTGCTCAACATGTGCTTAAACACGGTTCTGATAGTGTTGTCCTGGTAACCACTGATACTTATAGGATTGCCGCCCATGAACAGCTGAGGACCTTTGGCCGTATTTTGAATGTGCCTGTGGTTGTGGTGAATGAATACTCTGATTTAAATGAAGTTCTGGATAAATATTCTAACTTCTCTTTGGTTTTAGTTGATACCGCGGGTATGAATCCAAGAGATAGAAACCTAGAACGTCAGCTATTAATGATGAAAAGAGCTCATTCAAGTTTAAAGAAACTTTTGGTTTTACCCTGCACAAGCCAAAGACAAGTGTTAAAAACAGTTGTTGATGTGTATGCTCAAGTGCAACTTGATGGATGTGTGTTAAGTAAACTTGATGAGTCGGCTTCTTTAGGTGAGGCGGTCAGTGTCGTTATAGAAGAGCGGTTACCTGTAGTGTATATAGCAGATGGCCAGCGAATCCCTGATGATATCCAACCCGCTAGAGCACACAATATTATCAGTCGTGCAGTCTATACTGCAGAGCAATACAGTCATATATACAGCTCATTGAAATACGGTAGTTAGTAACTTTATGTTATTTCAACCAGTAAGTTATAGAACAATATAGTACAGTTATTTCAAGAGTATTGGTTTAACAAATATAAGGTTATGTTCATCTTTGATTATGCAGTCCAGAACAGGTCTAAATGCCTATAATCAAAAACCAGCACCATCAGTAGATCAGATTATTGATGAATACGGTTTTTTGGTTAAAAAAATTGCCTATCATCTGCTTGCGAGGTTACCAAGCAGTGTTGAACTGGATGATTTGATTCAAGCTGGAATGATGGGGTTGATTGAAGCGTTTAAGCGTTTTGAGTCAACCAAAGGTGCTAGCTTCGAAACTTATGCCGGGATCAGAATTCGTGGTTCTATCATGGATGAAGTTCGAAAAAGTGATTGGGCTCCAAGATCGGTTAGACGTAATGGCCGAGCAATTGCTAGTGCAATTAAGGAATTGGAAGCTAAGCTTGGTCGTGAGGCAAGTGATTTAGAAATATCTCAAGCAATGGATATTAGTTTGAATGAATATCACGAGATGTTGCAATCGAGTATGTCTACTCAATTATTTAGCTTTGAAGAGTTACTAGACTCAGAAGGCTTAAATATTGAAACAGATAGTGAAGAGGATAGTGCGCCTTACTCTTTTGTTGAGGACTTAGGTTTTCAAACGCAATTGGCGCAAGAAATAGATTCTTTACCAGAACGTGAAAAGTTGGTTTTATCCTTGTATTACAATGATGAGCTCAATCTTAAAGAAATTGGTTCTGTGTTAGGTGTTAGTGAGTCGCGAGTGAGCCAGATACATAGTCAAGCGGCTATGCGTCTGAAAGCTAGATTAAGTGATTGGCGAGATTAAATATGAGCTTTGATAGACTACCTTTGGGGTATGGAGGTTGCATTGGATAAAAACATGAAGATCCTAATCGTTGATGATTTCTCAACAATGAGGCGTATCATCAAAAACTTACTAAGGGATTTGGGATTTACCAATACAGTTGAAGCTGATGATGGAACTACGGCATTACCTATATTGCAATCAGGAACCATCGACTTTTTGGTAACTGACTGGAATATGCCAGGTATGACAGGGATAGAGTTGCTTCGTTCTGTAAGGGCGGATGAAAAACTAAAGACAATACCTGTTTTGATGGTAACGGCTGAAGCTAAGCGAGATCAGATTATTTCTGCTGCTCAAGCTGGCGTTAACGGTTATGTTGTTAAGCCATTTACAGCAGTTGCGTTAAAGGAAAAAATCGAAAAGATTTTTGAACGAATTGATGCCGGAAAATAGGGGCTGAGAATGTCTGATAGTTCTAAGTTGCGGCTTGGTGAATTTGAGACTCAGGTGAAAGATGGTGCGGTAGATTTAATTAATCGTATTGAAACTGGCGATTTCGCTGGAGCGATTAAGATAATTCAAGATCTGAGTGAGGCTAGACATAACAACTTTTATAATGAAGTTGGTTATTTAACTCGTAGCCTGCATGATGCCATTCGCGACTTTAAAGTCGATTCAGTTGATCAAATTGTAGATCAAGTGGATGGTGCCTCAAAGATTACTGATGCTACAGATCGTTTGAATTATGTCATTGATATGACTAACCGTGCTGCAAATACCACCATGGATATGGTGGATTCTAGTGTACCTGTTGCAAGTCATTTACAAGACCAAGCAAGAGACTTACGAAAAGACTGGGGGAGGTTAATTCAACGCGATTTAACACCTGCAGAATTTCGAGAACTATACAAACGAATTGATGTCTTTTTACAAACGGCCGATGAAAGTGCAACAACTCTTCATTCAAATTTGAATGCAATTCTTTTGGAGCAAGGTTATCAGGATCTAACTGGACAAGTTATTACCCGTGTCACAGAGCTTATACGTGATGTCGAAGAAAAACTTGTTCATCTTGTTGCTGTTGCTGGACGTGTCGATGACATTTCTGGAATGGAGCATGAAAATAAAGAAACAGAAATTGATGACACCAAAGGTCATGGCCCCGCCATTAATAGCGATAACAACCCTGAAGTATTGAATAGCCAAGACGAAGTTGATGACTTGCTATCCAGTCTTGGTTTCTAGAGGAGCTGAGGATGAGTTTCGAAGTTGATGAAGAGATCCTACAGGATTTTTTAGTTGAAGCAGGTGAAATCCTTGAACAGCTATCCGAACAACTGGTTGATTTAGAACAAAACCCTAATGATATTGCTTTACTTAATGCGATTTTTAGGGGATTCCACACCGTAAAAGGTGGAGCAGGTTTTTTACAGTTAAATGCTTTAGTTAACTGCTGTCACTATGCAGAAAACGTGTTTGATATTTTAAGAAATGGTCAGCGTGAAGTTACTGCCGAGCTTATGGATGTTGTTTTACAGGCTCTTGATGCTGTAAATGAAATGTTTGAAGTTGTTCGTTCTGGGGGGGAGCCTGAACCCGCTGATCCTGAAATAATCACCGCATTAAGTAAGTATGCTTGTCCTGCTTCTGAAGACGAAGCGCAAAGCCAAGAAGAATTAGTAGAAGAAGCTAGTGAAGTCGAGGAAGAGCCTGAAGTAGAAGATCATATAGAAAGTGTTTCTGAACCAGAGGAACAAAATGTAGATATCTCTGATGATGAATTCGAATCTCTTTTGAATGCTTTGGGTGATGATGACACTCCTGTAAAAGAGACCGCTCCAGTAAATGCTGAAAGTGATGCTCCTACAAGTGATGATATTACTGAAAGCGAATTTGATGCGCTTTTAGATCAATTGCATGGTGATGGCGCACCTGGAATTTCTAAAGATACAGAATCTAAATCAGCAAGTTCTGACGAAAAGGCATCAGTACCTGATGCTCCAGCATCGGATGATATTACTGAAGATGAATTCGAAAAGTTATTAAATCAATTACATGGCAGCGGTGCACCTGGCCAAGAATCAGGGGAATCTTCTAAAGAAGATGAATCAAGTAAGAAGACTGATAAAAAAGAAACGCCTGAAGTCACAGCCCCAGATTCAGATTTAATAACAGAAGATGAATTTGAGTCTTTATTAGATACGCTTAGTGCTGAAAAGAAACAAGTTGAACCTACAGAAGAAAAAGCTAAACCTAAAGCTGATTCGAAGCCAAAAGAAGATGTTAAGCCTAAGGCGGCACCTAAGCCTAAAGCTGCGCCTAAACCTAAGAAAGCAGAGGTTGTTGCTAAGGAACCAGCTAAATCGGCACCTAAAGATGACAAGCCAAATGCCCCCGTTGTTCAAGAGACAACAGTGCGTGTGGATACCAAGCGTTTAGACGATATTATGAATATGGTTGGAGAGCTTGTTCTTGTTCGAAATCGTTTGGTTCGCTTAGGTTTACAAAGTGAAGATGAGTCAATGGGGAAAGCTGTTGCAAACTTAGATGTTGTAACGGGGGATCTTCAAAATGCCGTAATGAAGACTCGAATGCAGCCGATCAAAAAAGTATTTGGCCGCTTTCCTCGAGTTGTACGAGACTTGGCTCGTAGTTTAAAGAAAGAAGTTAACCTAGAGCTTAGAGGTGAAGAAACAGATTTAGATAAAAACCTAGTTGAAGCTCTTGCTGATCCGCTAGTCCACTTGGTGCGAAACTCGGTAGACCATGGTGTTGAGGCGCCGGATGTTCGTGAGGCTAATGGTAAGCCTCGTGGTGGTAAAGTAATTTTATCAGCAGAACAAGAAGGTGATCATATTTTGCTATCCATCGAAGATGATGGTGCAGGTATGGATGCTGATAAATTAAGAATGAAAGCTGTAGAAAAAGGTCTGATGGATACTGATGCTGCAGAGCGCTTATCTGATGATGAAGCTTTTAACTTAATATTTGCGCCAGGATTTTCTACTAAGGTTGAGATTACAGATGTGTCAGGCCGCGGTGTTGGCATGGATGTGGTAAAAACTAAAATATCTCAACTTAATGGTACATTGGATATTAAATCCGTATTAGGTAAAGGTTCTCGTTTTTCTATTAAAGTGCCTTTAACTCTTGCGATTATGCCTACCTTGATGGTGATGCTGGAGGATCAAGCTTTTGCTTTCCCTCTTGTGAGTGTGAATGAGATTTTTCATCTAAACCTTAAAAAGACTAATATCGTTGATGGTCAACAGGTTGTGGTTATTCGAGGCAAAACATTACCTATTTTCCATTTGAAACATTGGTTAGTTAAAGGTCAATCTGCTGATTTGAATCCTGAAGAAGCACATGTAGTTGTTGTCCAAGTTGGAATGAATGAAGTTGGATTCGTTGTAGATCAGTTAGTCGGTCAAGAAGAAGTCGTGATTAAACCGTTAGGTAAAATGCTACAGGGTACTTCTGGAATGGCTGGTGCAACAATTACTGGCGATGGACGAATTGCATTAATTTTAGATGTTCCTAGCATGCTTAAAAGTTATGCTTCTCGCTAGGTTAACTGGATTTTTAGGAGACGCTTTATGCCAGTAAAAGTGCTGGTGGTAGACGATTCTGGTTTTTTTCGAAGACGTCTAGTTGAGATTTTTGATGCAGATTCACGGTTAAAAGTAATAGGTACAGCTACGAATGGGCAAGAAGCCGTTGATAAGGTTCAGTCATTAAAACCTGATGTTGTAACAATGGATTATGAAATGCCTGTCTTAGACGGTATTGCTGCTGTTGCGAATATTATGAAGCTAAGACCGACGCCTGTTTTAATGTTTTCTTCATTAACGCATGAGGGTGCAAGAGTAACATTAGATGCTCTTGAGGCTGGTGCTGTTGATTTCATGCCTAAAAACTTTGAAGATATTTCTCGTGATTCTACTGTGGTTAAGAAGACTTTAATTGATCGAGTTTTAGCTGTTGCTCGAACACGTTTTATGGGGCAAACAAAGGTTGTTGCTCCTGCTGAGAAAAAAGCAGCGCCTGCTCCTATTGTTTTAGAGCAGGGAGTGATTATTCCTCGTAAACGTAAAAATGTAAGTCTTATTGCTATTGGTACCTCAACAGGTGGTCCAATGGCATTACAAACAGTTTTAACTAAGTTACCTAAAGGCCTATCTGCCCCTTTAGTACTTATTCAACATATGCCTGCTGCATTTACAGGGGCATTTGCTGAAAGGTTAAATCAAATATGTGAGATAACGGTTAAAGAGGCAAAAGACGGAGATAAGCTCCAAGCTGGAGTGGCTTTGCTCGCTCCAGGTGGTAAGCAAATGATGGTCGACCCTCGAAATGGTGGCTGTGTCAGAATTCTCGATGGTGATGAACGCTTAAATTATAAGCCATCAGTTGATGTGACTTTTGGCTCTGCATCTAAGTGTTACCCAGGGCGTGTTTTATCGGTTGTTATGACAGGTATGGGAGTAGATGGTAGAGAAGGTGCGAGAATGCTGAAAAATACAGGCTCGCGCGTTTGGTCACAAAGTGAAGAAACCTGTGTTATCTACGGTATGCCAATGGCAGTAGAAAAAGCTAATTTATCTGATGATGTGATTCATTTGGAACAAATAGGCGAGCGTATTGTAAAAGAGGTTGGTTAATGGATCTATTAACATTAGCCGGTCTTTTTTTAGCTTTTGCCTCAGTAGTATTATCAAACCTACTCGGTGGAGGGGAGATGATACTACTTTTCAATCTCCCTTCTGCAATTATTGTTATTTTCGGTAGTCTTGGCGCTGCACTTGTTCAAAGTAATATTCTCGAAGCGACCCGTTCTTTATCTTTATTGCGTTGGGCCCTATTCCCCCCTGTATTTGAATTTAGTAATGCTAGAGAGCTAATTTATAAGTTAGCAAATCAGGCGAGAAGACACTCTGTTGTAAGTCTAGAATCTGAGCTTAATTCGTTAAATGATAGCTTTTCAGAGCGAGCGTTGCAGATGGCGATTGATGGTGCTGACCCTGAAAGCTTTTCTGAATTATTACACGATGAAGTAATGAGATTTAGAGATAAGAGAATGGCCAGCGTAGATTTTTTAGAATCCATAGGTGGCTATGCTCCTACTTTAGGGATTATGGGCTCTGTGCTTGGTCTTATTCAGGCTATGGCTAACTTAGACAGCCCTGAGGCATTAGGTCATGGCATCGCTGTCGCTTTTGTCTCGACATTATATGGTCAAGGGTTTGCTAATCTGATTATTTTCCCAATTGCTAAAAAACTTACAAACTATGTTGATAAAGAAACGCTTTATTATCAGCTTGTAGTGGATGGCGTTTATGGTATTGCAACAGGGAAAAACCCACATCGACTTGATATTGAGCTGAGTGGATATGAGCAATGAGAAGGCGAGTTTAAGGCGTATTTCTAAGCGTCGACGTTTAGGGTTGCGTAACGATACGAACCAAAACAAACAGCGTTGGATCTTATCTTATGCTGACTTTATCACCTTGTTATTTGCTTTCTTTGTTGCGCTGTATTCTATTTCTTTGAAAAATCAGGGTGACTCTAAGTTATTAACCGAAACCTTAGAAGGTGTAATGCAAGCGGTACAGTTATCTGTACAGCCAATCAATATAGGTAAAGTGACAACGGGTAAGGCAGAGGATGAAGCTTTTCAAGAGTTAACGCCAGATAGGGGAAGCGACCCTAGTCCCAGTCCGCAACAGAATATACAAACAGTAGTAGATAAAAAGCTACAGGTCGTTCAAGAGTTAAATCAAATGATCCTGACTCACCTAGGTGAATATCAGCAAAATGGTTTGATTTCGATTAACGAAAGTGAGCTTTGGATAGAAATAGAATTAAAAGCAGGTCTCTTGTTTTCGTCTGGAGAGTTTGAATTAACGAACGAAGCGGTTGCTGTTCTGATGTCAATTTCTGAAGTATTAAAGCGCTACAGTTACCCTATTGTTGTGGAAGGGCATACTGATAACTTACCTGTTTCGAGTAATAAATATACTTCAAATTGGCAGCTTTCTAGTGCAAGGGCCTCTTCTGTTGTTGATGAGTTAGTAAACGGAGGAATTAACCCTCAGCTTATTGCAGTATTAGGGTTAAGTAGTGAAAAACCAAAAGTGAGAAATTCAAATGACTTTTCTCGAGCTCGAAATCGGCGAGTGACACTTAAAATTGGTAAGCAAGAAGCAGAAAAGCTATACAACTACTTATTTGAATAGTTATATACTTCAGCAATATAATCAGAGAAACTGTAATTAAAATAACGGTATAGGCATTAGGTAGGGGATGAAAGGTGCACATTTGGGCAGTAGCTAACCAAAAAGGTGGAGTAGGTAAAACAACGAGCGTAGTAACCTTGGCGGGTTTACTTGCCGACGCTGGTCATCGTGTATTAATGATAGACCTAGATCCACATGGTTCTTTAACAAGCTATTTCCGTTTTGATCCAGACTCTATCGAACATAGTGCTTATGATTTATTTTTAGGTAATGGCAAGATACAAGAATCATTACCAAAAGAATTAATTTTAGAAACTGGGCATCCAAACTTATCTTTGTTGCCTTCCTCTACTGCGTTAGCAACCCTTGAAAGGCATGCTCAAGCTCAAGGCGGGATGGGGTTAGTTATTTCTAAAACGCTCGCTATTCTTTGGGATGACTTTGATTATGTATTAATTGATAGTCCTCCGGTATTGGGTGTATTAATGATTAATGCACTTGCTGCGTGTCAGCAATTAATTATTCCGGTACAAACTGAATTTTTGGCGATCAAGGGGCTGGAGAGAATGGTGAGAACGTTAACCATGATCAACCGAGCTAGGAAAAGGCCTGTTCCTTATCTTATTGTACCCACTTTGTTTGATCGCAGAACACAAGCGTCTAATAAAAGTTTACGTAGTTTAAAAGAAGCTTATGATGAGGCTGTTTGGCACTCTGTTATTCCAATTGATACTAAACTAAGGGATGCAAGTACTGCAGGTATTGCTCCGTCTGCTTTGGATAATAATGCTCGAGGAGTTAAGGCTTATACTAGCCTTGTAACGACTTTACTGGAACCTATGAGTTAAATGAAAGAAGATAAACCATCAGCAGAGGTGTTAATTGCACCTCAGCTTGCTGTTCAACGCTACTTGGATGAGTTACTCCAAGATGCGACTTTGCAAGTTGATAATATTCCTGATTCTGAGGACGAACCGCCTCAGGAAGATCTTGTTGCCTTATTGAATGAGGATGATTCTGGTCAAGAATCGAAAGTTGAAGTACCTACCGAAGAGGCAGTGCAACATCAAAAGCAAGATGAGCTAGTCGCACAAGAGATTGAGAACGAAGAAGATATATTTGCTGCTTTTGAATTTGCTGTAGCGGCTTTAGAAAACGAATCAGAACAGCCGCTTAGTGAAGAAAGTGAGCTAGAAGTGAAATCTTCTGCTATACCTCAGGAAAACATGAATGAGGAAATGTCAGCACAAGGTGACGCTGAGTTAGATAGCGAGTTAAGCGATACTGTATCAGCTTTAAGCATTCAATCAGAGTCTAGAGAAGAAGGCGTTAGTCAAAATACGACTGATGCATCAGTCGCCCAGCCTGAGGTTTTGGTTAAGCCGGACTCAGTAAATAAAGAAGATACGGCTGAAGACGTTGAGCTTGTTGCTAAGCTAGATAAAACCAAACCCTTACCTTGGGCTCAAAGTCGTTTTGAATGTTTGTTATTTAACGTTGGTGGCCTGAAAATGGCTGTCCCTCTTGTGGAGTTAGGAGGGATTCAAAAAGCAGATTATGAAAAGGTGACTAAGATCTTTGGTCAGCCAGAGTGGTTTATTGGTGTTTCAAGTGTCAATGATTTACGTATAAGAACGGTTGATACTGCGCGTTGGGTTATGCCAAATCATTATAAAGGTGAATTGCATGATTCGTTTAAATTTGTGATTCAGCTAGATAGATCTAATTGGGGCTTAGCTTGTGAGGATGTTGCTGAGGCGATTTCATTAGAGCCATCAGAGGTGAAATGGCGCTCGGATAGAAGTAAGCGTCCTTGGCTTGCTGGCACTGTGATAAATCATATGTGTGCAATTTTAGATGTTCAAGGTTTTATTGAATTGTTAGATGACCCTGTTAATGGATTTAAGGCTCATCTGAAGTAAACAAATAAGAAATTCAGACTTTCCAATTTGGAGAAATAGTATGACGACAGGTAGAGCAGTACAGGAAGTGGATGATCCAGTTTTACAATGGGTAACCTTTCGATTAGATGACGAGATCTATGGCGTTAACGTCATGCAAGTGAAAGAGGTTCTTCGTTACTCAGAAATAGCACCAGTACCTGGCGCACCTTCTTTTGTCTTGGGTATTATTAATCTTAGAGGCAGTGTGGTTACTGTTATCGATACCTGTCAGCGGTTTGGTATTCAGACCGGTGAAATATCGGACTCTACTCGTATTATGATTTTAGAAGTAGACGGTCATGTTATCGGTATTTTAGTTGATGCGGTTTCTGAAGTGGTTTATCTTCGTCAGTCTGAAATTGAAGCATCGCCAAATGTTGGTAATGATGAATCGTCTAAATTTATACAAGGTGTCTGCAATAAAAATGATACTTTGTTAATTTTAGTGGACCTAGATCGACTACTTTCTGAAGAAGAATGGTCTGATATTTCTTCCATGTAAGTTGGGTATGAGTGTTAAATGGAATCACAATGGCTATTTAATCTGCTGTTAGTCTTGTCTTTTATTTTGGTTATCGCTTTATCGGTTTGGATATTTGTAATCTCTAAAAAATTAAAGCAGGCCTTAGCTTTCCAAGTGGAAAGTGAGAGTAATCAAAAAAAACAAGTGCAAGTATTGGCCTCTGGTTCGATTGGCATGGGAAGACGTTTAGTTGCAATTGAGAAAAAGCTGAATATTGCTGTTGAAAGGCAGTCCGAGATACTGTCTAAGGAAGGAGGTGTTTCCTACAACAGAGCGATGGAGCTTCTTGAGATGGGAGCTACAGTAGATGATCTGGTTGCAAAATGTGGTTTGATTCGAGCCGAGGCCGAATTGATCGACCTTTTGTTTAAAGAATCAAAGCGAAGCGCTAATCACAGATATGAATAAAAGAAGGGCCTTATGGCCCTTTTATTGTTTTAATGAGTGTGCAAATGCAATGATTTCTGCAACCGCAAGATAAAGTGCCTCTGGAATTTCATCCCCTAGCTCTAAGTGTCCCAGTACTTCAACTAACTCGGGGCTTTTGTGTAGAATGATGTTGTTTTCTTCCGCGACTTGCATAATCCTCTCTGCAATTAATCCCGACCCTTTTGCAGTGATAGTAGGGGCTCCATGAAAATCGTAGTTTAATGCAATCGCTTTTTTATTCATTAGGTTCTCACATCGATAAGGTTTGGTTGATTTGATAGCTGCTTGGCTTCTTTGATGGGTTTACAAAAACTATCAAGCTGTGTGATCTCTAATCCTTTATCTGTTAGTTGTTTTGCTAAAACATTGCTGTGCTTACGTATTTTATTTTCAGTAGCGCTGTTTTCTGCTGCAAAGATAACAGCCACTTTACTTTCTTCAACGCTGACTCTTGCTTCAAACTTCCCTGTTTGAGGGAAATCAAAGAGAAGCTTAGCTAACCATTTTCGTTTGTTTTTCGATGTTTCTTGATTATGTTGATCCTGATCTATTTCAAGCTGAAATATCGATGTTTCACCTTTGTCTTGAATAGGCACCTCAATGATAAGCGGTAAGTTCATACCCTCTATTTTATTTAATTCTAATAAGTTTCGAATTTGAGTTGAGGTGATTCTTTCTATGGCTTGTGAAATGGACTGTTTTGTATTTTGCTCAATCAAATCTAGTGAAGGCGTCGACTGATTTTTTTCATTTATTTGATTGTTTGCATTAGTTTGAAAGCTTAATAGGTTAGCTTTGATGTCCTGATTGAGGTTTGTTGGTGTGGTTGAAAGCTTATTCTCTAAAAATAAACCGCTATTCATGATGGCTTGCTTGATTGCAGCAGGTGTTTCTAGCTGCTGTAAATCTGGAATACTGTTTAATAACTGCTGAATAACCTTCTGTGTTCCTTTATCTAGCCCATTCACATTCTGCAGACTTGTTAAGCTTTGAATGAAATTGACTAGTTCTGGTTTGCTAAGCTGCTGAGGCAGGCTTTTTGCAAATTCTTGGCTTAAAATATTGCTCTTGGTTTGAGGCTGATTTGGTAGTAATTGCAACTTTCCTTCTAGGTCTCTAATTACTTGTATATTATCTCCGACCTTAAGTGGTTGCTTTGCGCTAATAATAAACTCACTTGTATCTATGCTGACTTTATACTCGCCGGCAATTGAGTTCTGTTTGAACTGAGTTTCAGGTGCAGTCTGCACTGTTAAAGGTGTGTTCACGGCCCTGTTTTGATAACTTGCTTGTGAATCTTGATGTTTGGTTGTGATATTAGCTTGCTGCGCTATAGCTTTGGGCTCTATGGCATTGTTAGTCTGAGAAACCCTTACTTGATCGGTATTTGTATTAAGCAGATTTTTATCTGATGCATCTTTAACACTGGAGGTCTGATAAAGACTTTTCTTGATTAGCGCTTGGGTGTTTGTATTGATTTCGTTTTCACTAGGTGAATTGCCAGCAGTATTTATTTGTGGGGTGATCATTTGATTAGGGCGGCTTTCTGACTTTGCAGATAAGTCGGCTTGATTGAGATTGCTCGTGAGAGGCTTTGCTTTAATGGAGCTCTCTTGTTGAATGATTGGTCCACTTAGTTTGGGCTCTATTGTCTGGTTGTTCGGTGTTAACGATGTAGGAGGCGTATTCGAAATTTTTGCAATGACAGTTAGGTTCTCAACTTTAGAGTTTAATTGTACTTGAGTTTCTATTCTATTCTGTTGAGCCTTGTTAATCCCATTTACACTCTGATTGGTCGATGTTGGGTTTGTCTGCTGGGTATAATGTTTATTAATAGTCGCTTGAGTTTGGTTATATTGCCCAGTGTTACTCGTGTTGAGGGCGTTTTTTGTGGGAGTGCTTGTGTTTAAAATGGATGCGGGAGCCTCTGAATAACTCAATTTGAATTGGTTGTTTTTACTGTCTACTTCTAAGCCAGTTTGTTTCATCGCATCAATCGATATGCCTTTGCTCTCCATAATGAGAGAAAATCCTTTGTTATTCTGAGTTCTCGCTTCAAGCAATTGTGCTGGTTTTTCATTAATAAATATATCGCGACTCGCTGTCAGCTTAATAGGTTGGAAGCCTTCCATTAATTTTATTTCACTGACAAGTTTGGCAATTTTTCCTACATCTTTGGTAGAAACTGAATTGCCATTTAATTGGGATAGTTTGTCATTTGTCATTGAGTTAATTAGGTTGGCCATTCGTATGTTCCAATAGAGTCGTTATTTACATTGCTTTCTTTTATAATAAGCCGCTTTTGGATTGTAGAATGACGAATTAAAGCGTTCAAAAATGTCATTTCAATCACTCAGTGTAAGACACTTTAGGTCTCACTTTTATAATATCGGCTGATTTAGGTAAAGCTTTGCATCCAAATCTAGAATTATCCATTTCTGGTTTATTTATTGAACGAGCTGATCGAGTTCTGTGTGACAACTTTTCATGTCAGGTGTCAGCTGGTGAGATAGCGCGAATTATGGGCGAAAATGGCGCTGGCAAAAGTACCTTGCTTAAAATTATTGCAGGAGTACTGCAACCTCTCGAAGGCAAAATTATGTTTGCTGGAGAAGATATCAGCTATCACAGAGATATCTTGCAAAAAGAGCTTCTTTATTTAGGGCATCATGCAGGTATCAAAGCTGTGTTTAGTGCGGCTGAAAACTTAAGTTGGTACTGCCCAACAAAAAGCAAAGATGCAATCGAAGAGGCTCTGACAGAGGTTGGGTTGGGTGGTTATCTAGATACGCCAGCTCATCAACTTTCAGCCGGTCAACAAAGACGAATTGCGCTCGCAAGATTATGGTTAACAGATAAAAAGGTCTGGTTATTAGACGAACCTTTTACTGCGCTTGATGTGAAAGGCGTTGCGGTATTAGAGCAAAGGTTAAAGCAGCATCTTGATAAGGGAGGGATGATAATTTTAACGACCCATCAATCCTTAGATGACAGCTTAAATATAAAGGAAATTAAGCTAACATCATGACTTATTCCTCATTTTTTTATTCAGAAATCTTAGCTGTTTTTAGGCGTAAACAAGACGTCGTCAATGCGCTCGTATTTTTTTTATTAGTGATTACATTATTTCCTTTAGGGGTGAGTCCTTCTAAAGAATTTCTTCAACCTGCTGCTGGTGGCATTATTTGGTGTGCTGTTGCATTAGCCGTATTGATGTCGGTTGAAGGTATGTTTAAAGAGGACTTTAATGATGGCTCTCTTGAGCAATTAGTGGTGAGTGGCTTATATCTGCCTATTCTAGTTTTGCTAAAACTGCTTGTTCAGTGGGTGTCAGTCATTATTCCACTCCTTGTTTTAACCCCAATACTGTCGCAAATGTTATTTATAAATTGGGAAATATTGTGGGTTTTAGTACTAACGCTGCTGATTGGTAGTCCGGCATTATTTTTAATAGGTACAATAGGGGCAGCATTAACGGTTTCTTTAAGGCGGGGTGCTGTTCTAATGTTGTTGATTATTTTACCTTTTTATTTGCCAGTAATTATTTTCTCAACGGGTGCTATTGCAGCAGCACAAGTTGGTCAGCCCTATAATGGACAACTAGCCATTTTAGCGGCCATCTCTTTAATAACTTTGACCTTGTCTCCGATTATGGCGGCCGTCTCTATAAAAGCGAGTGTAAATTAATGAATTGGATATGGTTTCATAAGCTGGGATCACCCAAATGGTTTTTTCAATGGGCAAATAAATGGAGCAAATTTGCTTTTTTTATAGGTGTTTTGTTACTGACTATTGGGGTTGTGTGGGGATTAGGGTTCGCCCCTGCTGATTACCAACAAGGAAATAGTTTTCGAATTATTTATATTCATGTTCCCACTGCAATCTTGGCCCAATCCTGCTATTTAGGATTAGGCGTTGCAGGCATTGTCTCACTTGTGTGGCGGATGAAAATGGCCCCTGTTTTTATTAAGGCGGTTGCTCCTTTAGGGGCCGTAATGGCATTAATAGCTTTGATATCGGGTGCTATTTGGGGGAAACCAACCTGGGGTGCTTGGTGGGTTTGGGATGCGAGATTAACCTCAGTTTTAATTTTATTTTTGCTCTATATGGGTGTTATTGCGATTCAAAATAGCTTAGATGATATGCAATTGGCAGATAAAGCCGTTGCAGTTATCAGTGTGGTAGGCTTAATTAATTTACCTATCATCAAATATTCTGTTGAGTGGTGGAATACACTTCACCAGCCAGCCACCTTTACGATTACAGCAAAGCCTGCAATGCCAATGGAAATGTGGCTACCCTTGCTGCTATCTACATTAGGTATGTACGGCTTTATTGCTGGAGTGGCTATGTGGCGAATGCAAGCTGAGGTTTTAGTGAGAGAGCACAGAGCGAATTGGGTTAAGAAGGAAGTTTTAGATAATGGCATTTGAATCATTAAATGAGTTTCTATCTATGGGAACTCATGGACCCTTTGTGTGGTCTGTATATGGCATTTCTCTGGTTTTACTTTTTGGGTGTTACTTCTCCAGCATGAAAGCGAAAAAAGATCAGATTAAACGACTTAAACAAAGATACTTAAGGGAGCAGAAAAGTTAATGCATCCAGTTCGAAAAAAGCGCCTTATTACGATCAGCGCCATCTTAGTTATAATCGGCGCAGCAGTGGGTTTAATGTTGTATGCCTTACAGCAGAATATTAATTTATTTTACTCTCCAAGCCAGATAGCAGAAGGCGAAGCGCCAGACAATGTTATGTTGCGCGTCGGTGGTATGGTCGTTGAAAATAGCGTAAAGCGTGACTCTCAGACGCTTGCTGTGCAGTTTGAAGTGACTGATTTTGCCCATAAAGTCACCATTCAATATAAAGGCATTTTACCCGACCTCTTTAGAGAAGGTCAGGGGATCGTTGCTCAAGGAAAATTGAAT
Organism: Marinomonas sp. MED121; assembly: GCF_000153025.1. Lineage (GTDB taxonomy): Bacteria > Pseudomonadota > Gammaproteobacteria > Pseudomonadales > Marinomonadaceae > Marinomonas. The sequence continues at coordinate 144,686 of NZ_CH672433.1, read as the reverse complement.
CAAGATAATGTCTTAATTGCGCAAGAAGTATTAGCAAAGCATGATGAAAAATATATGCCGCCTGAGATTGCTGAGGCTTTAGATAAAGCGAAACAGAAAACAGAATCAAATTAGTTAGATCTGATTGATAACGAATTTTAATTTATAGTGAGTAGAAACATACATGTTGCCTGAAATTGGTCACTTTTCATTAATTTTGTCGCTGTTTTTTGCAGCTGCTTTATCCATAGTTCCTATTTTAGGCTATGTGAAAAAGCATAAGGTCTTAATGGCCTATTCCGTTCCATTAACTCATGTGACAAGTATATTGGTGTTATTAAGCTTTATTGTCCTTGCTTATAGCTTTGTCACAGATGACTTTTCGATTCTTTATGTGAGTCAGCATTCCAACAGTTTATTACCGACCCCATTTAAGTTTAGTGCGGTTTGGGGTGGGCATGAAGGCTCTTTATTGCTCTGGGTGCTTATTTTATGTGGCTGGGCGTCTTCTGTTGCTTATAAAGGAAAAACCTTACCTCAGGATATCAGAGCATTAGTGCTTGCAACCTTAGGTCTCGTCACAACCGGCTTTTTATCTTTCTTACTTTTTACTTCTTCGCCTTTTATTCGTTTATTACCTGATACTCCTGTTGAAGGTGCAGACTTAAACCCATTGTTGCAAGATATTGGCCTTATTATTCATCCACCTATGCTTTATATGGGGTATGTTGGCTTTTCAGTGGCTTTTGCTTTTGCTATCGCTGCATTGATTTCAGGCAACTTAAACTCTTCTTGGGCGAGATGGGCAAGGCCATGGACATCTGTTTCTTGGGCTTTTTTAACCTTAGGTATTGGGCTTGGTAGCTGGTGGGCATATTACGAGCTTGGCTGGGGAGGCTGGTGGTTCTGGGACCCGGTTGAAAACGCATCCTTTATGCCCTGGCTTGCAGGAACAGCGTTAATTCACTCTCTTGCTGTGACAGAAAAGCGTGGCGTTTTTAAAAGCTGGACAGTATTACTGGCTATTTTTACTTTTAGCTTAAGCTTACTTGGCACCTTTTTAGTTAGGTCTGGCGTTTTAACGTCAGTGCATGCTTTTGCGGCTGACCCTACTCGGGGCGTATTTATTCTCGCTTTGCTCTTCTTGTTTGTTGGTGGGAGTCTGATTTTGTATGCCATGCGGGCTGCTGATGTGAAGTCTGAAGTCTCATTTGGTGTGACTGGTAGGGAAGCTGGGCTGCTATTAAATAATATTGTTTTAGTTACATTAGCCTTAACTGTATTAATTGGTACTTTATCACCTCTGATTTATAAGGCTTTAGATATTGCGACTATTTCTGTTGGAGCACCATACTTTAATTTTGTATTTTCGCTTATTGGTTTGCCGTTAATGATAATTATGGCTGTTGGGCCTTTGCTAAGATGGAATCGTACTAAGCTGGATACCTTAATTAAGCAACTGTTATTACCTTTAGTTTTAGCTGCTGTACTGACTGGTATTACCTTAATTTGGCAGAAATTTGAATGGATTACGCTGGTTAGCTTGTTTGTTGCTTATTGGGTGCTCTTATTAACTCTGATTGACTGGATGGCAAAGCTGGGAAGTTCGAGTTCTGAGTGGTGGGCAAAAGCACGCAAGTTACCACGTAATTATTATGGCATGTTAATCGCCCACCTTGGTATGGCTGTGTCCCTGGTTGGTATTTTGTTTGTTAGTGTTCAGAGCCAAGAAGAAATGGTGCGTATGAGCCAAAATGATAGCGTTACTTTATCTGGCTATGAGTTTGTATTTAAAGGCGTATCTAAGGTACAAGGACCTAATTATGTGTCTGATATGGCGACTATTTCTATATTTGAAGAGGGTCGTCAAATAGCCACACTTTACCCAGAAAAACGTATATATAAAGCACGAACTCAAATGATGACTGAAGCGTCTATCGATGCTGGCCTGTTTCGAGATTTATACATTTCATTAGGCGAACAATTAGAGGGTGATACTTGGGGGCTAAGAGTACATGTTAAGCCATTTGTTCGTTGGATTTGGCTAGGTGGTATTTTAATGACTTTCGGTGGATTATTATCTGCTTTGGATAAGCGATATAGAAAAGTAGCAGGAGCTAGAATATGAGTAAAAAAATGCGAAAAGTTGCGCTTTTCTTACCTTTTTTGACCTTCGCCTTATTGGCTGGCGTGTTTTTTTCTCAGTTAGGGAAAGATACTCAATATATGCCGTCTGCATTAATCGGACAGCCTGTACCTGATTTTTCATTGGTGAGCTTAAAAAGTAATGAGTTGGTTTCTAAAGAGGCTTTGGGTAATGAAGGCTATCTCATTAATTTTTGGGGCACCTGGTGTCCTGCCTGTAGTTTTGAACATGATTACCTTATGAAGCTTGCCTCTGATGGTATAAATATTGTTGGTATTGATTATAAGGATGAAACGCAAGAAGCCATAAAATGGTTGCAAGAAAAGGGCGATCCTTATTCGGTTGTATTGTTAGATGAACTGGGTAACTTTGGTGTTGATATGGGCGTAACGGGTGCCCCTGAGACCTTTGTTGTTAATGCAATGGGGGTAATTACCTATCGACATCAAGGTATTGTAAATGAAGAAGTATGGCAGACAATGAAGGGGTATTTAAAATGATAGTGATACGCTTTTTTAGCTTTGCATTACTCGCTTTTTTCAGTCTTTCACTGAGTGCTGAGACAGAAAAGGTATTGAACTTTAGAACCTCTGTTGACGAAATTAGATATCACGATTTGATAAGTGAACTTCGTTGCCCTAAATGCCAAAATCAAAACCTGGCTGATTCTAATGCGCAAATTGCCATTGATTTGAGAACTCATGTTTATGACATGGTAAACGATGGCACCAGTGATACAGAAATTTTGGCTTATATGGTGGCAAGATACGGTCAGTTTGTTTTATACAGTCCGCAAAAAAAGGGCGTTAACTTTATTCTCTGGTATGGACCTTTTGTTATTTTAGGGGTTGGCTTAATTGGGTTTATTTTGGTCATTCGTAGAAATGCTAAACGAAGAAAACAGAGGGCGAAAAGCTAATGCTTAGTATGATTTTAATGGGGCAATTTTAGTTTTGTCTTAACTTATGTGGCTATTATGTGAAACGTACTTTAGCGCAAAATGCGGAGGCTGATCTTACTAATTTCTCCAATGTCAGAGCATCAGAAATTGATGAAGAATATCAATCTGGACGAATAAGTCATTTAGAAGCCACTGTTTTAAAAGCGGATTTAGTGACTGAGGTTGAGATTGCACAATCTCCCAAGACCAAAAAAGCTTCTTTTGTTTACGCCTCTGCCAAACTACCGAGTCAAGTGTTTGCATTGATTTTAGTATTGGCAACTTTGGGTTCAGTGGCTTTATATCAACATCTTGGTTTTTCTCGTGAGGTTTTTTTTACTGATCAAATGAGACAAGGGGCCATTACGCAATCAGATATGAGTGAGTTTCTAGTCTATCGAGCGAATAAGAATCAAAGAACACAAGATTGGTACTTTGTTGGTCAAGATAAAATTGCTCAAAAAGACTATCTGGGGGCACAACTTGCTTTTGAAAAAGCATTAGTGAATCCACCAGAAGATCCGCAAGATGTTATGGTTATTTTGACCGAGTATGCGCAAAGCGTTTTTTTCGCGAATGAACGCCAAGTAGTGCCTGAGCTAGAAGGCATTGTTGATCAAATTCTAGCGATAGATGCAAGCAATTCAACGGCGTTAGGGTTACAGGGGATCATTGAATTTGACCGTGGTGCTTATAAAGAAGCGATTATAGTTTGGCAAAAAGCCATTCAATCTGGTGCGAGTATTGCTGAGCGAGAGGGGTTGTTACAAGGTATTCAACAGGCTCGTGAAATCGGTGCTGTTGGGGTAGATCAAGTTGCCAGTCTAATTAGTCACAAGGTAAAGCTAAATATCGCTATCTCAAATCCTGAAAAATTAACCGATAATGCCGTTTTTCTTGTGTACGCAAAGCTACCATTGAGACCTATGCCAATTGCTATCAAGCGACTAACTCATCAGGACTTAATGGCTGATATTGAGCTAACAAACATTGATAACCTCATGCCTGGTGTGACGCTTGCTCAAGCGAAGAAGGTTGATTTGGTTATAAAATTAGCAAGTTCAACTGACCAAGACCTCACAAAAGGTGTTGAGATTGGTAAATTAACGAATGTTTTAGTTAATCAGAACAAAGTTTTTCATATCTCCATCGACTTGTAATTGCAACTGATGGGACTTAGCTTGATAATATCATTAACTTTATTGATGTAAGTCGGAATAAATAATGGAATTTAGCTTACGCGAATGGCTAATCTTAATTGGTGTTATCATCATAGTGGTGATTTTGGTTGATGGATTTCGTCGATATAAAAAATCGCAAAAGTTTGATGAAGCAGACGATGAAGAATATGTTGATCAGGATATGCTTCTAAAAGAGGCTATGTTAAGGCGTGAACTCCCCAATGGGGGAGCAAGAAGCTCGTCTGACCCTGTAAAAAATGCATTTCAAAATGCCAAAAAAACGGTTAATGCGCCATTAACAGATCTACCGCACAAAGTGGATGCTGGCCCAGAAATAGACAAAGCAGATGATTTGCAGCTGGATGAATTAGCTTCCCTTGTACCTGAACGGTTTGATATGGATGCTAAAGCAGATGGCCAAAAAGATTATGCTGATTCGCCGATCGAATCAGATCCATTTGCCAGTGATGATGAGTATCCAGAAGAGAACTTTGAACGTGAATACTCTAATGTGGATGTGAGTCAGGTCACACCTCATGGCACGACAGAGTCTTTAGAAGATGAAGATTTTGATGCAGAGATAGAAGAAGTGATAGTGATTAATGTCTTTGCTGCTGAAGATAAACCTTTTATTGGCATGGAGCTTTTACAACTAGTGCTTAATTGTGGCATGCGCTATGGGGATATGGATATTTTTCATCGTCATGAAGATGGCTTTGATCAAGGTAAAGTGCAATTCAGCATGGCCAATGCGGTTGAGCCTGGTACCTTTAATCTAGATACTATGGGCGACAATACTTCTCCTGGTGTTAGCTTTTTCATGGGGTTACCTGGTCCAAAAAATAGCATGAGAGCATTTGACTTTATGTTAGAAACTGCTCAAACCTTGGTGCGAAATCTCGATGGCGAATTGCGTGATGAAAGACGTACTTTGATGAGTGAGCAAAGTATTGAACATTGCCGTCAGCGCATTCGTGATTTTGAACGTCGCCGCTTAATGCGAGTTAAAAGTAACTAGTATAATTGATGGTCCTTAACCTTTATTAAGGGCCATAATTACCTTTCAGAACACTCTCTTATTATCTTATCTAAAGAGTCACCCACGATGTCAGATTCAATTACAGCTCAAATTAGCGAGCTGGTAAACCGCTTAAATGACTATAGCTATGCATATCATGTCAAAGATGAACCTAAGGTGTCTGATGCCGAGTATGACCTTGATTATCGTACTCTGATCGCCTTAGAAAAGCAGGCTCCAGATTTGATACAAGCAGACTCTCCAACACAAAGAGTGGGAGAGAAGCCTGATAGCGGCTTTCAAACGGTTGCCCACACTGTGCCTATGCTGTCATTGGATAATGCTTTTAGCGATGAACAACTTGAAGAGTTTGAGCAAAGACTTTTCAAGTTAATCGGTGCTCAAGCTCTGAGTTATTGTTGTGAACCCAAGCTTGATGGGTTGGCTATCAGCCTTAGGTATGAAGATGGCATCTTAGTGAGAGGTTTAACAAGGGGGGATGGTGTTGCTGGCGAAGATATAACGTCAAACATTAAAACCATCGGCTCTATTCCACTTAAACTTAGAACCCAGACCCCACCGCCTGTGTTAGAAGTTCGTGGTGAAATCTACATGCCTAAAGCAGGCTTTGAAGCCTTGAATAAACAGGCAGAAGAGAAGGGAGAGAAGGCTTTTGTAAACCCTAGAAATGCGGCAGCAGGGAGTTTGCGTCAGCTTGATCCAAGTATTACAGCCTCTCGTCCGTTAGTCTTGTGTGCATATTCAATTGGCCATACCGAAGGTTGGATTCAACCAGATAGTCATTATGATTCATTAACTTTAATGTCGCAGTGGGGCTTTAAAACGAACCCATTGATGGAAAAAGTTTCTAGCATTAAAGGTTGCGTTGACTATTATCAGCGCCTTACTGAGCTTCGTCCTGACCTTACCTATGATATCGATGGCATAGTTTATAAAGTTGACTCATTGGCTTTACAGCAAGAGCTTGGTTTTATTGCCAGAGCTCCCCGCTGGGCAATTGCACGTAAATTTCCTGCAGAAGAGGCCATTACTCAAATACTTGATGTTGATTTTCAGGTTGGCCGTACTGGGGCTATTACTCCTGTCGCTCGCTTGGATCCTGTATTTGTTGGTGGCGTTACTGTATCGAATGCCACCTTACATAACAAAGACGAGATTAACCGCCTTGGTGTTAGAGTAAAGGATTTTGTGAGTATTAGACGGGCAGGGGATGTGATCCCGCAAGTGGTCAAAGTTATTCATGATAAAAGGGGTGAAGATTCAGCTGAGGTTATTTTCCCTGAAGTATGTCCTATTTGTCAGTCTGAGCTCGAACAAGTCACAGGTGAAGCCGTGATTCGCTGTAGCGGTGGTTTAGTGTGTGGCGCTCAAAGAAAAGAAGCGTTGAAGCATTTTGTTTCACGTAAAGCAATGGATATTGATGGGTTAGGTGATAAATTAGTCGAGCAACTCGTTGATCTAGAATTTATTAAAACGCCCGTTGATATTTATCACCTTTTCAAGAAGAAACAAGCGTTACTTGAACTTGAGCGGATGGGTGAGAAATCTGTAGAGAAACTGTTAACCTCTATCGAAGCATCAAAGCAGACAGAGTTTCATCGATTTATCTATGCTTTGGGTATTCGTGAAGTGGGTGAAGCGACAGCACGTACCCTGACTAGGCACTTTAAAACCTTAGATAAAATTATAGAGGCGAATACTGAAAGCCTAGTAAAAGTTGATGATGTTGGTCCCATTGTTGCTCAACACTTAAGACGTTTCTTCTTTAAAGATTCAAATAAAGAGATGGTGATGGCATTGCTCGATGCTGGACTTTATTGGCAAGAGAAGGAGGCTGCCTCAGGAGAGACTGCTCAGCCTTTGTTAGGGCTTACTTATGTTGTCACAGGTACCTTAACGGCACTTAAGAGAGACGAAGTTAAAGATAAGCTTATTTCCTTGGGTGCTAAAGTGAGTGGCTCAGTGTCAGCTAAAACCCATTGTTTAATTGCAGGTGAAAAAGCAGGTTCTAAATTAACAAAAGCTCAAGACCTAGGTATTCAGATTCTTGATGAAGCCGGTATGCTAGCCCTTTTAGAAGAGCATGGAGTCGCTTAATGGATACCTTGATACCATTTGACTCGCTTGAGTCTGAAACCTTGCATAATATCTTAGTTGAAGTAGTGACAAGAGAGGGGACAGATTATGGCAACTATGATCTGTCTTTAGAGCAAAAGTGCCAGCAAGCTCAATTGATGCTAAAAAGTCAGCAAGCATTTTTAGTGTTTGATACGGAAAGTGAAACTATCAAGTTAATTAGCCGTGATCAAATGTCACAGTATGAAAGAGATTGAAGGCAGGGGGTTGTGAATGCTCACTAACTCCTGCCTTTAACGTTATTTATTTGCAGTCGCCATTTTGCGTGCGGACACAGTGATTGATGTTGTGATCCATCCCTAATGCGGGTTCAGCTTCGGTATTGCGTCCCACTTCTTTAGCCGGCACACCTGCCACCGTGGTGTGGGCTCTAACGGCTTCAAGTACAACACTACCTGCGCCAATTTTAGCGCCTTCACCCACTTCGATATTACCTAAAATTTTAGCCCCCGCGCCAATTAATACACCGCTTCGAATTTTAGGGTGGCGATCACCATGTTGCTTGCCGGTACCGCCTAGAGTGACGGATTGTAAAATAGAAACATTGTCTTCAATGACACAGGTTTCACCAACGACCAGTCCGCTTGCGTGATCTAACATAATGCCTGAACCAATTTTAGCTGCCGGGTGTATATCAACACTAAAGGCAATAGACATTTGCCCCTGTAAATAAAGTGCTAAACTTTCTCTGCCGTTGTTCCAAAGCCAATGGGCAACACGATAGGTTTGTAGCGCATGAAAGCCTTTAAAGAATAGCAAAGGCGTTGTCAGAGATTCGCATGCGGCGTCTCTTTCACGAATTGCTAATATATCGTTTTCAATATCTGTTACTATGCCAGAGTTCGGGTCTGACATGGATTCTTGAATGACTTCACGCAATACCAGTGCAGGAACTGAAATACTGTCTAACTTACTAGCTAATAAAAAACTCAACGCGCAACTTAATGAATCATGACGAAGTATGGTAGTGTTGAATAAGCTCGTTAGGATAGGTTCACCCTGAGCTAAATGTTTGGCTTCATCTTGTAAAGATGACCATAAATTGCTTGATGTCACAGAGGACGTTGTTGAATGGCTCAAGATCTGTCTACCTATTTGAATTTGACGCTAGAATAAAGCTTAATATGGGTAGAATGTAACAAAACAAGGGGGAGTGCAATGATTGCCGCTTCACCTAAGCTGGAGAGAATATGACTATCAAGACTGTTGCAGATGCATTGCATGTGTTTTATGAATTAAACAGTGAATTTTCTAATGCTTATTGGGAAATAAATGAGATCAATGATAAGGATATGTTTTTTGCAATGAAGTGTATGTTGCAAGACGAACTTGATGAGTTACACAAACTCAGTATGCAAGATCATGAATACCCTTATGAGCCGATTAACCCTGTTGTACTAAATTTAAGTGGAAAGCTGAGAAAGCTATTACCTAAATTAGATACGATGATTTTTAGAACGGAAACCTTGAATAACCTAGAAAGGCTTATTCCTTTTGCTTGTGAGTTATTTGAAAGCAAAGTTAACTAAAGATGTTTTTATAGAAAAAGGCTTATCTATGGATAAGCCTTTTTTTTGCTAACAAAAAAATTTAATTTAACGCATCACCTTTTTTTAATTTACGCACAAGAAATCTTGCTGGGTGAATGCAATTCTCAATACTTCTTTCATAGACTGAGGTCTCTTGAAGAATCAGATTGGCAATATATTCACCAGATAAAGGTGTAGAGATAAGGCCCCTAGAGGCATGACCTAGATTCATATAAAGCCCAGGGTGGTTCTCAATTAACTCTTGGCACTTCCATTTCGCATTTTTACTTAATTGGCTATAAGCCTCTATGAACGCCTTTTGTTTCGGCACTGGGCCGACGATTGGCGCATAATCTGAGACAGTACAGCGAAATGAAACTCTTCCACTGCATTCTTTGTCTCTTTTAAGCCAATCTTGATTTGGGATCAGCTCAGTTAATTTTTTTAAGTTGCTTTGATGGTCTTCTATACGAACTTGAGTATCCAGATCATTAAGGCCATAAGAAGAACCAAAATTTAAAACGCCATCGATAGCGGGTGAGACATATCCTGTCTGGCATAGGACTCTATTCAGTGCTAAAGGTGCTTCTTGGGGAAGAGCGGATACCTGTCCACGAATCGCTTTCGTTGGCAAATGAATAAAGGTGTCAGTGATTTCTTTATGATTCGCGGTACAAAGCACGACATGGCTGTAACTCAGGGTTTTGTTTTCTTGTTCTTGGTTAAATGTCGCACTAGCTAGCCATTGCGTGTCACGGTATTCCAGTCCGATCAATTTATGGCCTGGGTAAAAATGAATCTTCTCGTGCTTAATGAGAGACTGGCACCATTTTTTAGGGCATGCCCAACCCGATAGCGGTAAGAAGATGGCTTGGTTATCTGCTTTTTCTACTATCTCTTCTGGATATAATCCCTGATTTAGCAGTTTTGAAAATTTGTCGGCTTCACTCTCACTAGTCGGTCTTTGCTCTAAACCTGTTTGCTGCCAAATAGCATTATCGTTAACCTGAGTTAATTGTCTTGAAGCATACAAGTAGGCACTTAAATAAAAACGGTTGATAGCGGTATCTTGGCTTGCAAGTTTGGGATAAAGCATGCCTTGAGCATTGCCAGAGGCTTCACCAGCAATATCACTATTAGTATCCCACACATCAACACTTAAGCCTTTGTTAGCAAGTGCTCTGGCTGTGTGACAACCTGCCAGCCCCGCACCTATCACTAACACGCGTTCTGCTTTTATCTTCTTTACTGAACGATTATTAAACCAAGCAAGGCCTTGTGTTTGTCTTTGTGGATAATTAAGGCTTTGTTGCTTCATGACGCCAACAGCCATTTCGCGTTTATGGCCAAAGCCTTTGATTTTTTTAACTTCAAACCCTGCAGACTGTAAACCTCGACGCACAATGCCTGCCGCGGTAAAGGTAGAAAAACTAGTGCCTGCTTTGCTTAGTCTATTAATCTGCTTGAATAATTCGTCATTCCACATTTCTGGGTTTTTACTGGGAGCAAAACCATCTAAAAACCAGGCATCCACATTGGCATTAAAAGCCGCAAACCCTTCACTCGCATCACCAAAAAATAACGTCAACTGTATTCGGCCCTGATCAAGTTCTATACGGTGTAAACCTTGGCATAAGGTTGGGTAATTGCTGATGAGTTCATCAGATAGATGGCTAAGAGAGGGCCAGATGTCTAATGCATTCTTTAGCATTGCTTTCGTTAACGGGTACTTTTCAACAGAGATAAAATGAAGGCGAGTATTTTCAAGGGTAGAGGGGCTTTCTAAGTTTACTTTTTGCCATAGGTCCCAAGCACATAAGAAGTTTAAACCAGTACCAAAGCCCGTCTCGGCAATGGTAAAACTGGTCTCATTCTTTTCATTGGCTAATGTATGCCACCGATCTTCTAATTGATTATTTTCAAGAAAAACATAGTGGGTTTCATCTAGCCCTGATTTTTGATCAAAATAGATATCATCGAACTGATTGGAGCGAGGTACACCGTCAGCACCCCAAGAAAGTTGAGGTGCTTCAATTTTATAGCTTTTCAAGCCGAGTTAACCTTTTGTCTGTTAGTTGCGAGTAATGCTTTGGATGATGACAGGTGTTTGTGGCACATTCTGGTAAGGGCCGACATTTCCGGTTCGTTGGGCAGCGATTTTATCAACGACTTCCATCCCAGAAAGCACTTTACCAAATACGGTATAGCCATAGCCACGAGAACTGTGATTTAAAAATTGATTATCAACATGGTTGATGAAAAATTGAGAGGTTGCACTGTTTGGGTTCGAGGTTCTTGCCATTGCTAAGGTGCCTCTATCATTGTAGAGGCCGTTTTGTCCTTCATAGGCGATAGGTGCTTTACTGTTTTTTTGCACCAAATCTTTGGTAAAACCGCCACCTTGAACCATAAAGCCTGGCATAACACGATGGAAGATAGTGCCTGAGTAATAACCTTGATCAACATAGCCTAAGAAGTTTTTAACGGTAATCGGCGCGGCCTTGTCATTTAATTCCACTTGGATAACACCCAGATTCGTTTCTATGGTTACCTGAGTTGCAAAGGCAGAGAAACTCGATAGTGTCAGTAGCATTAAGCAAATAAGTTGTTTCATCGTTAGGGTCATCCTTATAAAATTTGCTTTATAGTAGTGATTCCATCCTCTTGAGCCAAGAGCTTGGTTTTAATTTGGATTAAATATTAATAACTTTATAAGAAGTAATGATGTATGCGTGATGTGGATGTTGAGATTGAATACTGTACCTTGTGTCGTTGGATGCTAAGAGCGGCTTGGTTAGCGCAAGAATTATTATCAACATTCGATGAGGATATTAAGAGCGTTAAACTGATTCCTGTTCAGGGAGGCATATTTAAAGTGAGAGCGAATGGCAGTGAAATTTGGTGTCGAAAACAAGAGGAAGGCTTTCCTGATGCAAAAACCTTAAAGCAAAGGTTGAGGGATCAGATTGATCCAGAAAGAGATCTGGGGCATTTAGATAAACATAAAAAACCTAGCCAGTAAACTGGCTAGGTTCTAATTGATCCCCTTTAAACGATTTAACTAAACCATTTAAATTTAGAAAACCTGTTTAAATGGTTTAATCGTTACAGACTCATAAACGCCTGCTGGGATATAAGGGTCTTGATCAGCCCAAGCTTGTGCATCTTGTAAGCAGGCAAACTCTGCGACTATTAAGCTGCCTGTAAAGCCCGCATCACCAGGGTCGCTGCTGTCAATTGCTGGGTTTGGCCCAGCTAATACCAAGCGGCCTTCATTTCTTAACGCTTGTAAGCGCTCTAAATGTGCCGGTCTAGCTGATTTTCGTCCTGCTAAGCTGTTTTCAACATCTTGGCAAACAATCGCGTAAAGCATGCCTAGTCCTTATTTTGAATATGTTGTGATAAATAAATGCCTTGAGCTATAACGAATACAAATGTCATTCCTAGTAAGCCAAATAATTTAAAGTTTACCCAAATTTCTTCGCTGAACTGAAAGGCGACATATAAGTTTACAGCACCAGATACAATGAAGAAGCCAACCCAGGCTAGGTTAAGCGTGCGCCAAACTTTAAAAGGTAGCTGAACCTTATCGCCCATCATGCGCTGCATGATGTTTTTTTGTCCGATGAATTGACTACCGAAGAAAGCAACCGCAAATAACCAGTTAACTATGGTGGGCTTCCATTTAATGAAATCGCCATCACCGAGTAAAATAGTCGCACCACCTAATAAAATAACAAGGGCAAGTGAAACTAGATGCATTTTCTCAACTGTTTTATTTTTAATCCAGTTGTAGGCAACTTGTATGATGGTTGCAGGTATAAGTACTGCGGTGGCTATGATCAAATCTCCCGTGTATTTGTATACGCCGAAGAAGATGATGATGGGTAAGAAATCCAATAATATTTTCATATAAAAACCAAATTATGTATGCTGGGAGCATAATACCTATCTATCGACCTAAAGAACAAGCGAGACATGCAAGAGTCTTTATTACACCGACGTATTGATTTACACACCCATTCAAATTGTTCGGACGGAATGTTAACACCGACTGAGCTTTTAACTAAAGCAAAAGAGCAAGAAGTTGAGCTGTTTTCCTTAACTGATCATGACACTTTAACTGGCTTAGAAGAGGCCGCTATTGCTGCTAAGGCCCTTGGAATCATGTTAGTGCCTGGGGTTGAGCTATCTGTTCAATGGGCAGGCATCCCATTGCATATGGTGGTGCTTGGCTTTGATCAGAGCAATGATGTCTTGGCTTCTATTGTTGAGAGCAATCAAAAAACTCGCTTAGAACGAGCAAAACGTATTGCTCAACTACTTGTTAAACAAGGTTTGCCAGATCTCTATGAGAAAGCGGTCATTGAAGCAGGTCCAAGTCAAATAGGGCGTCCTCATTTTGCGCGAGTCATGGTGAGAGAAGGGCTGGTGAAAGATGATAATAAAGCTTTTGATCAATATTTGGGAAATAAGCGTTTAGGCAAGCTAAGAGATGTTTGGCCAAATCTTGAAGACATAGTGCCAGATCTTGCTGTAACAGGCTGTGATCTAGTGATGGCTCATCCCAAACGATATCCATTAACCTTAACTAAGTTGAAGCGTTTGATGACACACTTCTCTCAATTGGGGGGAAATGCGATGGAAGTTTCCTCTGGTAATGAGAATCCGCAAAGTGTGAGGATGTTAGAAACCATTGCCCGAGATTTGGGGCTGGGTGTTTCGGCTGGCAGTGATTTTCATGGTCCATATGGACCTTGGTGTCAGGTTGGAAAATTTACCCCAATTCAAGAAGCCAGTTTAAATCCGATATGGCACAAATGGTTGTAAATTTAATAATACTAATTTAATTCGGATTTTACCTGTTAATAAGCTAGTATCTAATTGATGTTTAAAATATTTTCTCAAGGAATGAGATGGGAGCGACTAAATAATGAGTCAATTTTTTCAGATTCACCCTGAGAATCCACAAGCAAGATTAATTCGTCAAGCAACGGATATTATTCGTAATGGCGGAGTGATTGTATATCCAACGGATTGTGGTTATTCACTTGGCTGTCATATTGGGGATAAAAGCGCGTTAGATCGTATTCGCCAAATTAGACGGCTTGATGATAAGCATAATTTCACCCTTGTTTGTAAAGACTTATCCGAAATTTCCACCTATGCTCGCTTTGATAACCGTCTCTATCGCTTATTAAAACATCACACTCCAGGGCCCTATACCTTTATCTTTGGTGCCACCTCTGAAGTGCCTAGACGACTATTACATCCCAAACGTAAAACTATTGGTATTCGAATTCCTGAAAATAAAATTGTGCAAGCCCTATTGGATGAGTTAGGTGAGCCGATAATGAGTTCATCATTAATATTACCTAATGAAACGCTGCCTATGATGGACCCCTATGATATTCGCGACACATTGCAGCATCAGTTAGATCTTGTGATTGATGGTGGCTATTGCGGTATGGAACCGACAACTGTGATAAAAATGGACCTGGATGACATGGCTATTTTGCGACAAGGGGCGGGGGATGCTTCGGCTTTTATTTAATTACGTTACTTCACTTGGTATTAAAGTAAACGCCGCTTATAATGCGCACAATTGCAATGTTTTTGCATGACATATAGAGATTGAATTATTTGTATTTAAGGTTGCTGAGAAGCATTCCAAAAAGAGGTCGTAATGGACGAGAAGTTACAAAAAGTATTAGCACGTGCAGGGCAAGGCTCACGCCGTGAAATGGAAAATAGAATTCGTGAAGGACGCGTTTTAGTCAATGGGGACGTTGCGACTCTAGGTGATAGAGTTAAAGTAACTGACACCATTAAACTTGATGGCTATGAAGTTAAAGTGACAGAAGCGGGCGCAAGTCGCCGTGTGATCATTTATAACAAACCTGAAGGTGAAGTGTGTACACGTAAAGATCCTGAAGGCAGACCGACAGTATTTGATAAGTTACCGAAATTAAGAGGTGAGCGCTGGATTGCAGTTGGTCGTCTTGATATTAATACTTCAGGGCTTTTGTTGTTTACAACAGATGGCGAACTGGCAAATAAATTAATGCATCCATCGACAGAAATTGATCGTGAATATTTAGTTCGGGTCATGGGCGAAATTAATGATGACCATATTGAAACCCTGAAAAAAGGGGTCCTTCTTGATGACGGTATGGCCAACTTTACTGATATTGTCGATGGTGGTGGTGAAGGTATTAACCGCTGGTTCTACGTTTGTGTTATGGAAGGCCGTAATCGTGAAGTAAGACGGTTATGGGAATCACAAGGGGTTAAAGTTAACCGCCTTAAACGGGTTCGATTTGGTCCTGTATTTTTACCTTCAAAGGCAAAAATGGGCCGCAGTGTTGAAATGGATGAAGCTGAAGTAAATGGACTGTGTGATTTAGTGGGTCTTACTCACGCTAAGTCAGCACCAAAGACACAGCAACAGAAATCTGATGCTAAGCGTCAAAAAGGTAAGTCAATGGGAGCTCGAAAACCAAAGGGCTTTGATTGGCAGTCTTCTGATAAGCCTGAGTTTAAACCTAAAAAGCCAGGTAAGCGTACTTTTAGATAATGGAATGGGAAGTTTATGATGCGTTGGTTGTTTATATTATTAATTAGTTTATTGGGTGCAGCTTTTGTCTATATCGTGATTAATAATGATACTCCTGATAATTTAGGTTTGATTGATGGTCAGCTTATGGCTTGCCCTGAATCTCCTAATTGCGTATCAAGTCAGTCTGATGTGACTGATGAAGCACATTTTATCAAGGCGATTAGTTACAAAATGAGTCGCCCTAAAATGCAATTAGCACTAGAGAAATATTTACTTTCGACGGCTAATTACAGGATTATAAAGAGTGAATTGGGTTATCTACATACGGAAGTTAAAAGTGATTTAATTGGCTTTGTAGACGATGTTGAATTTTATCTACCTAAAGATGATAAAGTGATACATATTCGTTCTGCATCCCGTGTCGGTTATTCGGACTTTGATGTTAATCGAAACCGAGTTAGACAAATCACTGCGGCTCTTGTAAAGTAATTTAGTATGTTAAACATGGACTTAACTTAGGTTTGAGTCATTAAAATATAGTGGATGAGGGCTGGCAATGAGCGCCGAAGAAAGTCAATCAATTCTAATCGTAGAAGATGATGAGAGATTAGCGTTACTCACCAAGGAATATTTACAGAAAAATGGTTATCAAGTGGAAGTGGAAGCAGACGGTAGTCGTGCTATCACTCGTATTATTGAAACCCAGCCTTCCTTAGTGATTCTAGATTTAATGCTACCTGGTGCAGACGGCTTTACTGTTTGTAGAAGTGTTCGCGAAGGATATAAAGCACCTATTTTGATGTTAACCGCACGCAGTGACGATGTTGATCAAATATTAGGTCTAGAGATTGGTGCAGATGATTACGTCTCTAAACCCGTGAAACCTCGCGTACTTCTCGCTCGTGTTCAATCTTTATTGCGCCGCAGCATCATGGATGTGGGTAAGCAAACGGGTGGCAATCAAGGTGAACAAAATCTTACTTTTGGTCCTTTGGTGATTGATAATACCCGTCGCGAAGCTTGGGTTCATGGTGAAGAAATTGAGTTAACCAGTGCTGAATTTGACTTGTTATGGTTACTCGCAAGTAATGCAGGTCGAATTTTAAGTCGAGAAGAAATTTTCGGTGAGTTACGTGGTATTGAATATGACGGTCAAGATAGATCTGTCGATGTTAGAATTTCACGTATCCGTTCGAAAATTGGTGATGACCCAGTTCATCCAAGAAGGATTAAAACAATACGTAGCAAAGGCTACCTATTTGTAAAAGAAGTCTAAAATCGCGATGCGACCAGAATTTTGGCGTTTATACCGCCATCTTATTTTTGGAAGTATACTGGTTATCTTAACCAGTATACTTTTTTTGATTTTTTCCAGTGTACAAAGAACCGCATTATTATCACAAAGTAATATATGTGCAGATGCTGAGTTAAGCCTAGCCCTTAACTTACATTCTATTCCCCTTGAAAAAGCCCATTATTCCCAATTTGATTGGTCTAACTTAGATACCAGTGAAGCCTTTTCTGAAGCAGACATAAATTCTATTTTTAAAGATAAAAGCTTAGTGACATCATCCTTAGGTGTGACGCGATTAGTCTTACCCGAAAGTGCGAATAACCAAGAGTTAGTCAGTGAACAAGGCGATAAAATTTTGCCTATCGTTAGTTTATTTCGTCAATTTCTAACCACAACTAGGTTAAGTGATGAAGACAAAATACGCTTAATGAACTTGATGAGCTGCGTCACTTTTGCTGAATTTGATAATGCAGGGAAAGATTTACCGTCAAAATTTCTTCATGCATTTATTCAAGGTGAAGGTTTTGCTTTTTTATGGCAGCGTGATGATGGCCAGATTTCCAAAGTATCAATTGCCTATAAAAGGTATTATCAGACTGCGATTATTATCACCATAGTGACTATTGCTATGTTGATTATGCTGGTGTTTGTTTGGAAAGAGTTTTCCTCCTTAGAAAATCGTCGGCGTACCTTCGAAAACTTTACGCGAAAAATTGCTCAAGGAAATGGCCGTATTCCAGATGAAATTCCCGATGGAAGTGGTGCTTTAAAAGAGTTGGCATACTCTTTTGATTCTATGTCATCTCATATTCAGCGTTTACTTAAGGTCCAAAGAGAAATGATTAACGCAATTTCTCATGAGCTTAGAACGCCAATAGCAAGGCTGCGCTTTGGACTTGAGGTTATTAAGGATGAAATGGAACAAGATGACTTAATGACAATTGAGGCGCTTGAAGGTGATGTGGAGGAGCTTAATACACTCGTAGATGAGGTGTTAACTTACGGCAAATTGGAGCAGGGTTCTTTAAATCTTCATTTTGAAACCACTAATGTGCGTCAGCTGGTGGATGGAATACTTCAGCATAACTCATTGTTATTGTCTCACCTTAAGGTTGAACTCAATTTTAGCGAGGAGAATTCCGTCGTTCTAGCAGATGCCCATCATATGCATAGAGCATTACAAAACTTAATTCTTAATGCTGCTAAATACGCTAATACCACCATTAGTGTTATTTTTCATCAGGATGAAGAGCGTTGGCAAGTAGATATCGAAGATGATGGTTCTGGTATTCCGCTTGAAGATAGGGATAAAGTTTTCATTCCTTTTCAGCGTTTAGATAATAGTCGAACCCGAGCTTCTGGTGGCTATGGCCTTGGCTTAGCGATTGTTCAGAGAATTGCATTTTGGCACGGAGGGGCTGTTCTGGTCGATGAGTCTAATCTAGGTGGTGCTAAATTCAGCTTTATCTGGTCACGAAATCAGCATCAAAATACGGTGTCATAAGTGTATTTCGATTATAAAAAAAACCGCCATCTGGCGGTTTTTTTATGGCTAAATATAGCTCAAAGGTCTGCTGATAGGATCCCTTTTAGGTTTTTGAAGCAGGTGTTGCGAGCTGTATTAATGAGGTCTTCCATATAGGCGTTATGTCTTTGATCCTTTCGTACAGCAAGATAAAGCTTACACCAGACACCTTCTTCTCCCAGCGACTTTGTAATAACGTATTGTCGGTTGGTATATTCAGTTAATGCCCAGTTGGGCAAACAACAAATGCCTCTGCCGCTGGCGATAAGTTGCATCATCATCAGAGTCAGTTCGCTATGGCGTACTTTTTTAGGTGATAGGCCAGCAGGAGCTAAAAAGTGTTTAAATACATCCAGTCTTTCTGTTTCAACGGGATAACTTATTAGTGTCTCATCAATAAAATCTTCTGGCTCAAAAAACTCTTTTTTGGCAAGCGGGTGATGACGAGATAAGGCCACCTGAGATTCATATTGAAATAGGGGGATATAATCAATATTAGGTAGATCGGTAGGGTCGGATGTGACGACTAGATCTAAATCGCCGCGGGCTAATGCTGGTAATGGCATAAAACTAAAGGCATTAGATAGGTCCAACTCAACATCAGGCCAGTGCTCACGAAAATGATCTATGGTGGGCATGAGCCATTCGTAGCAGGAGTGACATTCAATCGCGATATGAAGACGTCCACTTTCTCCTTCTGCGAAACGCTGAATATCTCTTTGCGCTGCCCGAAAAGACAGCAACACATCGTCAGCAAGCTGAAGCAAACGTAAGCCTGAGCTCGTAAAACGAACCGGTTTGGTTTTACGAATGAAAAGTGGGCAGCCAAGCTTTTCTTCGAGATCTTTTAATTGGTGGGAGAGGGCGGACTGAGTTAAATGAACTCGTTCTGCAGCTTCAACTAAACTACCCGTTTCTCTTAAGGCGGTTAGGGTTTTTAGGTGGCGAACTTCAATGATACTCATGTTTGAACTAGGTCTTGCTCAAAAGGTGATGGTAAGGGCTGAGTTAATGTTACAGCCCTTATCATGTGTTAGCTACATAATAAGAACTCAAGTAGCGCTTTTTGTGCGTGTAGGCGGTTTTCAGCTTCATCCCAAACAACCGAGTCTGGCGCATCGATCACTTCGGCTGTGACTTCTTCGCCCCTGTGTGCGGGTAAGCAATGCATGAATAAAGCGTCTTCATTGGCCAGTGCCATGAGTGCTTCGTTGACTTGGAAGCCATCAAAATCTTTGAGGCGAGTATCTTGCTCATCCTCTTGGCCCATAGAAGCGAACACATCAGTAACGATGAGGTCTGCATCTGTTGCCGCTACTTGAACATCCTGAGTGATAGTAATGCGATCGGCATATTTTGCTGTTAATTCAGCATTTGGCTCATAGCCTTTAGGACAAGCAACAACTAGTTGGAAGTCTAAAAGATGGGCTGCATTCATATAGGAATGGCACATATTATTGCCATCACCGATCCAAACTACTTTTTTGCCTTGAATAGAGCCTCTATGCTCTTGATAGGTTTGCATATCGGCCAGTAGTTGGCATGGGTGAAAGTCATCCGTTAGAGCATTAATAACAGGCACAGAAGAATGTTTTGCAAACAGCGCAATTTTCTCATGTTCAAAGGTACGTATCATCACCGCATCAACCATACTGGAAATGACGCGAGCGCTATCTTCAATGGGTTCTCCACGGCCAAGTTGAGTGTCTCTTGGTGAAAGAAAGAGTGCGTGACCACCAAATTGGGCCATGCCGGCTTCAAACGAGACGCGAGTTCGTGTAGATGATTTCTCAAAAATCATTGCCATGACGCGATTCTTAAGCGGCTGATATTGTGTTCCATCACGGTGCAATTTTTTTAGCTCAGTTGCGCGTGTTAATACCTGCTTTAGCTCGTCAGAAGTAAGGTCTGTAAGCGTAAGAAAATGTCTTGGCGACACGATAGTCTCCTTGGATTTTAAAAAGTGGATCGGCGAATGTAATACAGTCAAAACCGCGAGTAAAGTAGGTTTTGTTGATACTAATGAAAAATTAACCTTGTAATCACAAAAAGGCCCCCCATAATCTGCTATCAATCGCCTTTAATTTTGTTATTTTAGAAAAACAAATTTAGCTAGGGCTAATCAGGTAAATTAGATTTTTGAATGAGGTTTTATTGTGAGCACGTTAGATACTATTAAAGAACAAATCGAAAACAACACAGTCCTTCTCTATATGAAAGGAACGCCTCGTATGCCTCAATGTGGCTTTTCTGCTCAAACAGTGCAAGCTTTGATGTCATGTGGTGAGCGTTTTGCTTTCGTTAATATCCTAGAGAATCCAGAGATTCGTGCTGAATTACCAAAATATGCTAATTGGCCAACTTTCCCACAACTATGGGTAAATGGTGAATTGATTGGTGGATGTGACATCGTTGTTGAGATGGCTAATACAGGCGAGTTAGCGCCTATTATTAAGGCTGCAACGGGTGAGTCTGACGACGCTTCAGAATAAGCTATTGCGACTTGATAATAGCCTTTTTTAATCGGGCTGATAAATTGTTTCTATCAGCGTGATAGGGATAAATGAGTATAATGCAAAGCATAATGAGCACCTTTGTTTGATGTGCTTATAAATAGGTAAGTTTCCTTAATTTAATAAATGGAGAAATATTAAGATGTCTATCTTAGTTGGTAAAAAAGCACCTGATTTCACAACTCCAGCAGTACTTGCTGATGGTTCTATCGTAGATTCTTTCAACCTAGCTGAAACAATCAAAGGTAAATACGCAGTCGTATTCTTTTACCCTCTTGACTTCACTTTTGTTTGTCCTTCAGAAATCATTGCTATGTCTAACCGCATGGAAGAATTTCGTAAAATGGGCGTAGAAGTTGTGGGTATCTCTATCGATTCACACTTCACTCATAATGCTTGGAGAAATACACCTGTAAACGAAGGTGGTATTGGCCAGGTTGAATACACACTTGCAGCTGATATGGATCACTCTATCGCTCAAGCATATGGTATCGAATCTGAAGGCGGTGACTCTTATTACCCACCTGGAGTTGCTATGCGTGCCTCTTTTGTTATTGATCAGAAAGGTTTTGTTCGTTCTCAAATCGTCAATGACGAGCCAATTGGCCGTAACATGGATGAACTCGTTCGTGTTGTTGATGCGCTTCAGTTCTTCGAAGAGAATGGTCAAGTTTGTCCTGCTGGTTGGAACAAAGGTGACAAGGGTATGGTAAATACACCAGAAGGTGTTGCATCTTACCTAGCTGAGAGCAGCGAAGGCCTATAATTGACCTTGCTCTAGCCTTTAAAAAGCCGACTATCTAGTCGGCTTTTTTATTGCTTGTCATAGTTAATAGTAATCAGTAGATATTGATAATTACCGTTTAGATTGAGCCTGAAGTTCATTGGCTAATGCAATCACTTGCTTTCGGAACCAATTATGACTTGCGTCATGATGTAATAACGGGCTCCAAATCATTTTTAACTCAATAGGTGGAATGGTAAAGGGCGGTTCTAGAATGACCACATCAGGGTTGTTTTTATTAATCATGGCAACTTTTCGTGGCAAGGTTGCGATTAAATCTTGCTCGTGCGCTAAGTGCATGGCCGTATGATAACTTCGTGTGAAAACGCGAATACTGCGTTTTCGTCCGATTGTCTGTAAGGCCTCATCTACCCAACCTAGCTTTTGTACATCATTTGGGTCCATACCAACACCGACACCAAATCCTGTTTTACTTACCCAGATATGCTGCGCTTCAAGATAGGCATCAAGGTTGAAATTATTTTTAAGTGGGTTGTCAGAACTCATCATGCAGACAAAGGTATCATGCCACACACTTTTTTCATGAAAAGACTGAGGTAACTCTTCAAAGCGGTTAATCGCCATATCGATTTTACCTGCCTCCACATCATGGAAGGTCACATCACTTGGCGTCATTATATCAAGGGTAATGCCAGGGGCATTTTCTCTTAAACGGTTTAATAAACCTGGGATGACGGTTGAGGCTGCATAGTCGCTTGCCATGATTCTAAACACACGAGTACTGGTTTTTTCATTAAAGTCAGCTTCTGGTTGCAGTGCTTCTTCTAACTCTAATAATACTTTGCGAACGATGGGTTGAAGTCTTAATGCTTTTTCAGTTGGCTTCATACCTTCGCTGGTTCTAACAAGTAAAGGATCTCCCAAAAGGTCTCTTAATCTTTTAAGGCCATTACTCATAGCAGGTTGGGTGATATTTAACTTGTTTGCTGAACGAGTCACATTGCATTCACGCAGAAGCACGTCGAGATAAATAAGCAGATTAAGGTCAATTTTATTTATATTCATTATCGTTATGCAGTTGATATCCAAAAATGTAATGAAGGGCGAATTCGCTATTTTGCATCTAATGTGATTATTCGCATAATGCCTTTTATTTAAAAGCGACTTCTATTGTAAACGACAGACACGCTTTCGTTAAAATATTTTATTAAGTAGATCATACTTTTAGGAAAATGGCTTACTAAAAGTTTTATACAGATATCATTAAGATGATTTGGTCAATATGTCAGGCTCTGGCATAATGCCGTCTTTAAGTTTTTGGCGCTTAATAAAGTCGATTAAATCGACACTAGCAGAGGCTGAGTATGTACGCATCATGTTTGTGTGGTCAGGTTAAGCTTGTAATTAAAACAGCTTTCATTAGTTCAAGTATTTGTCATTGCCAGCAATGCCAAAAATCCCATGGAGCGGCAAGTGCTGCTTATGGTGTCGCGCTCAAGTCAGAAGTTGAATGGCTTTCAGGTAAGAAAAGGGTGAGAAAGTTTGCCTCATCAGAACGAGTGAGAAGGGGCTTTTGCAAAGATTGTGGTACAAATATTTATTTTTATCATAAAGATCACCCAAATCATTTAGATATTCCATTAGCAATATTAGATACCAAACCTAACTTAACGCCTCAATGTCATATTTTTGTTGATTCTAAAGTGGGCTGGGACCCTATTTTGGATGACCTTCCCCAACATGCTCAAAGTTGTTAAGGCAATTTGGTTTCCTTTAGATTGCGACACTGATCGACAAAGCATTGGGCGTTTTGGGTGAGAGCAGAGCCTTTAGGTGTCACTATTAATAGGTTCCGATTAAGTTTTAATGGGGTTTTATAAAGGCGAATATGACCCGCTTCTAATTCTTGCGATAATGCCATTTTAGATAGGCAGCCTAAGCCCATTTGATGGATGACTGCCTGCTTAACCGCTTCCATATGAGTTAAAGATAAGGCAACTTTTAATTGTGTTAGCTGTTCTGAGATAGCTTGTTCTAGAATAGTTCGTGTACCTGATCCTCCTTCACGCATCACCCAATTTGATTGTGCGAGTTCTTCCCAACTCAGTTCATTGTTTCTTTCTTCTTTGGCAGATCCAAAAACAACCAACTCATCTTGAATCCATGACTCAATACTTAGCTCGGCGTGCTGGCAGTGCCCTTCTATAAAGCCCACTTCCGCTTTGCCGGTTAATAGTTGTTGAATAACACTTTGGGTATTGCCTATATCCAAATTAAACCGTATTTGAGGGTGTTGCTGAGTAAAGCTCGCCATCTGTTTAGGCAGTAAATAGTTTCCAATACTGACGCTTGCGGCTAAATGAAGTGAGCCGCTTAGCTCATCAGAGTTTCCCATGCTTTCAATTTGGTCTATTTGAGATAAGACTGCTCTTGCTTGAGGTAATAGGTTTCGTGCCTGGGGGGTGATTTGTAACCTTTTTCCATGGCGACGAAATAAGGGGCGACCCAATAATGCTTCGAGTTCACGTAATGCCTGGCTCGCTGCAGGTTGGCTAATTGCAACTAAGTCCGCTGCCGCCGTAACAGAGCCTGTATGAACAACGGCTTCAAAAATTTGTAATTGGCGTAAAGTGATTTTCATGGTGGCCTTAAAAAAGATGAAGAATGCTTTGATTCTACACGCTTTTAAGGCCTGAGTTGTCGATTATTTGTCTCTCCATTTAACGCGCTTTCTAAGTTTTCTATGGTTGTTTGTGCAATATGGCTTAAAGCGATATCGGTGAAGTAGCCCTGATGGCCCGTTACCATGACATTTGGGAAAGTCAGCAATAACTGAAAAACACTGTCCTGAATGATTGTCTCTGACATGTCTTCAAAAAAGAGTGCGCCTTCTTGTTCATAAACATCTAAGCCTAGATAACCAATTTTACCTTGATAAAGTGCGTCGACAGCATTTTGAACGTTAACGAGTCCACCCCTACTAGTGTTGATAATCATGACGCCATCTTTCATTTTTGCCAAACTGCTGTGATTAATCAGGTGTTGAGTTTCACTTGTCAAGGGGCAGTGTAAGCTAATGATATCGGCCTCTTGATATATAGTATCAAGGGGTAAATATTGAATCCCTTGTTTGATGAGGGATTGCTCTGGGTGAGGGTCGTGGCAAATGACGTGACAACCAAAACCTTGCATGATTTTGATAAAAGCTAAGCCGATACGCCCAGTACCAATACAGGCGACAGTTTTGCCTGCTAAGTTAAATCCTAATAGTCCTTCTAGGGCAAAATTCCCCTCTTTTACTCTTTGGTACGCTTTATGTGTTTTTCTATTGAGGCTTAATATGAGAGCTACTGCATGTTCTGCAACAGATGTGGGGCTATAGTCGGGTACATGGTATACCTTGATGTCGAGTTTTTGTGCAGTATCAAGGTCGATGTTGTTATAGCCTGCGCATCTTAAAGCAATGCAATTGATATGATAAGAGGCGAGCGTAGAGAGTACATTTTCGTTGATCTGATCATTAACAAAGCAAGATACAGCGTCGAATCCTTTCGCTAAGCTTACCGTCTCTTCGCTTAATCGGCTTTCAAAGAACTGAAGCTGGATGTGAGAATTTTTATTTGCTTCATTGAGTGTTCTTTTATCGTAAGGCTTGCATGAAAAAACAGCGATTTTCATAGGTTTTCTTCTCCTGACCATAACGCGCTTATAAAAGGTTAATATGCAGTATGAATTATATGTCAGAGATTATTTTTTCTAATTAAGAAAAGTCATGAAAAGGCTCAGTTTTATTGACCTAAGTATTAAAAATATGGTGAAAATGATTGAATTTTAAGGAAAAACGCTTTTTAAAAGTTCTGCTTTTTATGACTTACAAGCTCATTTGATAAATAAAACCCCAAAATTTTGGAATAACTAGGCTAATTAGACTGAAATCTTTGATTTTCGATTACACTTTGACCAATCGTTTATAAAAAATAAGCGTGACATTTCATTGACCCATGATTTTTAGGGGGATACAATGACCGCGTTAGAAAAGAGTTGGCAATGTATTTATGTCCAGAGTTACGATGTTACTTCAAAGTAATTTCGCGTCCTGTTCGTCATAAGTAATTCCGAGTTTTTCAGCAATCTCTTATTTACGCATAATCTATTTTGGATATGTGGATGAGTTAATTTATTTAATACAGGATAACGTTATGTCTGAAGTAGTAACAGGTACAGTAAAATTCTTTAACGAAACTAAAGGTTTCGGTTTCATCACTCAGGACAAAGGTCCAGACGTTTTTGTTCATTTCTCTGCAATCAACTCTAGCGGTTTCAAAACACTTGCTGAAGGCCAAAAGGTTGAGTTTCAAGTAGCAGACGGCAAAAAAGGTCCAGAAGCACAAAACGTAACTCCTTTATAAGATCTCTTTTTTGAGACAAAGGAAGTAACGTTCGAGATTATCTCGAGTGTAGACTTTTAAAAAAGACGACTTAGGTCGTCTTTTTTTATGGAAGAGATTTATATGTATGACTGACCTTGCTGCATCTTAAATGAATGAGCAGAAGATCAGTCTTGTTAGGCGTTAGGAGCTATCTTATGTGCTTCTCGAATGGGTTTGTATATAAAGATTTAAGCTTCTTTGAGTTAAGAGAGTAAGGCTGCGATACTGCCGCAGACTGTCATAACGAATAAAAACCATTTAAGGGTTTTGGGGTTAGCTTTTAGGGCAAACTTAACGGCTAAGTGAGACCCAACCATTGTGCCAATTGAAAGCAGTAAGCCTGGTATCCATAGAATCTGATCATTCCAAATAAAGACAGCTAAAGATACGATGGTAAAAGCAATAGTACATAGCATCTTAAGAGCATTGGTTCTGATCAAATCATATCTAAGAGTGCCTGCAAGCGCAGCAATAAGAATAAAGCCCACACCAGCCTGTACAAAACCACCATAAACACCGGCAATAAATAGCGCTATCCAAGCACTTGGCTTTTCCCTTATTTTATGTGGAATAGTGCCCTCTGGTGGAGAGATAACCCCAGGCTTGATTAGCATGATTAATGTCATACTAATCATAGAAACGAGTAATAAAGGTTTAAGGTATTCCGTAGGGGAGTAGGAGGCTAATAAACTACCTACAAGTCCACCTACCAAGGTAGGAATTAAAACCGGTGTTATATCTGAGGTCTCTAGCTTCTTTGCTTTTTTAAACCCGAGGACGCCAACAATAGACTGCATGATAACCCCGACTCTGTTGGTCGCATTTGCAATGTCTGCAGGCATCCCCATTACCATTAAAGCTGGGAGTGTTAAATTAGAGCCACCACCTGCCAAAGTGTTTATAATACCGGCAATGAAACCTGTCCCTATTAATAGGCTTACAGTAAAAAAGCTAATGTCCATTAAAGCTCATCCTTTATGAAAGAGGTGATATATTAGGGCAGATGAAAACTATCATAAATTTTATGCCGCAATATTCTTTTTTGATGGGCGTGAGAATAACATAAAGGAGCATTTATGGCCGTAAAATCTCTACAAGATCAACTACTAAAAACAGGCTTAGTTGATAAGAAGAAAGCGAATAAACTAAAAGCTGAAAAACTTCAGAAAAAGCAAAAAATAAAAACGGGTAAGGCTGTCGTTGAAGATGATAGTGCTCATCAAGAAGCGTTAAAGAAGCAGCGTGAAGCGAAGCTTGAAAAAGATAAAGCATTAAACAAAGCCAAGCAGGATGCCATGCAACTTAAAGCAGTACAGGCTCAGATTCGTCAAATGATTGAAATGAATAGGCTGACACATAAAGAGGGTGATGTGGCTTATAATTTTAAGGATGAGAAGAAAGTAAAAAAAATCTATGTGAATGAAGACATACATAAAGACTTATCAGTAGGGCGATTAGCGATTGTTAAGTTAGAGCAAGCTTATGAAATTGTTCCAGAGCAAGTTGCGGCTAAAATAGCGCAAAGGGATGAGTCATTTATTTTAGTATGCAATGACAGGAAGGAAGAAGAGTTAGATGAGGATGACCCTTATGCTGACTTTAAAATACCAGATGATCTAATGTGGTAAAGATTAAGCTTATAAAAGCGGTCTAAATCAGACCGCTTTTTTTTGACCTAAATTTCTAGGTAAGACAAAGAGTGATGTTTAAGGAATTGTATCGTGGTTCAAATGAGCAAAAAATAAGTACTTGTTTTTGAAGGGTTTTATTGGTTTTTTCTTTTTAATGTTTTGTTTTTACTGAAGAAAATATAAAAACCTTTCCTTATATTAAGATCCTTATTTCGTGCTAAATTTCAATTAGTTAGCAAGTATCTGTGAAGAAGAATGAAACCATGCATTGGCTTGTTGAGTTAATTCTCTCTGAGGTTAAATTGGTCTTGTTTTCTGTTTCCGCGAAAGAACAGGGAAAGCAAATAATGATTGAAATAATCCAAACGGGGATCTTGAAATGAAAAAAACTTTAGTTGCAGTTGCTGTTACTACTGCTGCCTTTACAGCTGTTACTGCACAAGCTGCAGATGTTGACACTTACGGTAACATTCAATTGGTTTACGCTGACGGAGAAGATACAGCTGAACTAACTGATAATGGCTCTACTTTTGGTTTCAAAGGTGAGAAAGAACTTAAACACGGTCTTACAGGTTTTTTCAAGTATGAGCTAGAAGCCGATGCTGATGAAAAAACCAATGATGTTGATGTTAACCTTGACCAAGCTTATGTTGGTTTGAAAGGTGATTTTGGTAAAGTACAGATCGGTACTTACGACAGCATCTATAACAACGCTATCCAAGACGGTATAAATTCATTCGAATATGCTGACTTGACTGAGTTAACAACAACAGATGAAGGCGATACCATTGCTTACTTCTCACCTGAAGTGAATGGTTTTGAAGTACAAGTATCTGCTCAAGTAAAAGGTGATGCAGAAGATGAAGTTGCTGATGACTCAGTAGAAGAAGGCACTGCATTAACTGCTGTTGTTAAATATTCTGCTGGTGATCTAGAGATTGCTGCTGGTTATGATTCTTTAAACAACGAACTTGATGCTGAAGAAACAATTGGTTTTTCTGCTGCCTACAACCTAGGTGTTGCTAATGTAATGGCGAAATACGAAGACAACTCTGATGAAGGTACAAACATCGGTTTTGGCTTCAACGCTGATTATACAGATGGCCTAGTATACGGATCTATTCAAGCTGTTGAAGTAGAATCAGGTTCTGACTATGACGAATACGCAGTTGGCGTAACTTATAACCTAGACCTTGATGGCGACGTATATGTTTATGTTGAAGCTGGTCAGCAAGGTACTGCAGAAGATTCTTTCTCTGCCCTAGGTGCTGTTTACGCTTTCTAAGTGTAACTTGATAGCCTTTTGATAAACACGGCGTGATTATCTGACGTTATCATTGGGCTCTTGCTTGCAAGAGTCCAAGCATAACTTTAGCTAACAAAGCTAAGTACCTATCATTCAAGGTTCCTTTTTGTCTTTTAGGCTTAATGGAACATTTGCGTCTAAGTCGTCAGGCTTAGGCGCTTTTTTTATTTTAAGGCCTAATCGCTATAGCTAGGGTTAAGAATTAGTTAGAATGTTTGTATCTTAATAATAGGCATAGCATTCGTTTGCGCTTATACAAGATCGTAATGATGAATCAATGATGGCTTACCATGTTGGCCATGCCTCAGTCTTTGGGCCATAGCATAGGCTGTTAGAGGCTTGTCGTAAAAGTAGCCCTGGCCCTGAGTACAATTAAGGGCTTCAAGTAAGGCTTCTTGATCTGTGTTTTCGATCCCTTCTGCAATGGTTGTTAGTTGGAAGTGTTTTGCGACGGCAAGAACTGAAGCGATAATGGCGCCATCATCCGTATTGTTAGGTAAGTCTTTGACGAAAGCTCTATCAATTTTAAGTTTATCTAGTGGAAAGCGTTTTAAATAGGATAGGCTAGAAAAGCCTGTTCCAAAGTCATCTAAGGCGACTTTAATGCTTGATTGTCGAAGCTGAGTCAGCGTATGAATGACCTGTTCAGGATCTTGTACTAATATGCTTTCAGTAATTTCTAGTGTGAGGCAATGACTAGGAAGTTGGCTTTGGTTTAACGCTTTAAGTACAGTGCTTACTAGAGTGTCATCAAACTGCCTGGCGGATAAATTAATTGCGATATCAATCTCTCGGCCATACTCATTACACCAGTTAGCTGCTTGCTGGCATGCTTCAAATAAAATCCATTCACCAATTTCATTAATTATCCCGGTTTCTTCTGCAATAGGAATAAACTCAATAGGTGAGACAAAGCCTTTAGTTGGATGGTGCCAGCGGATTAAGGCTTCACATCCTATGACTTGTTTTGTGTTTAGGTTGACTTGAGGTTGGTAGTAAATCTCAAATTGATTTCTATTTAAAGCTCGTCTTAAATCGTTCTCTAGAGAAAGTCTTTTTAGTGCATCTCGATTGAGGTTAGCGGTGAAAAACTGAACGTTGTTACGTCCATTCTCTTTAGCGCGATAAAGTGCGGCATCTGCATTTTTTAATAGAATATTCGTTCGGTTTCCATCTTTTGGATAAAGGGTCGCTCCAATGCTTGGCGTCACAATAAGAGAGCGTCCAAGAATATTCATTGGTTTTTCAATATTTTGCATTAGCTCGAAACAGAATTGTTTGACGGCTTTTTCAGAGGCGATGTCTTGTAATACGATGACAAACTCATCGCCCCCTAAACGGCTGATAATGGTATTTTTGTCTTTATGCTCAAGTAAACGAGATGCAATAATTTTTAGTACCTTATCGCCTGCGCTATGCCCTAAGCTATCGTTGATGAATTTGAAGTAATCTAGATCTAAAAATAGCAATGCAAACTTATTAATGGGCTCTGTTGGCTTTCTTTGTTTATCAATCTCAATAATGTGATCAACTTGTTCTTTAAAAAATCTACGATTAGGCAGGTCTGTTAAAGAGTCATAGTCAGCCAGATGCTGCAGTGTATTTTCTGCTTGTTTACGTTTACTAATATCAACAATAGTGCCAATGTAATTTATCGCTTTACCTTGTTTGTCCTTATAAACGTTAATGGATAGCCATTCAGGAAAAAGATGTCCTTGTTTGTGTTGATTAATCACTTCACCTTGCCAGAGCCCTTTCGTTGTCAAAGCGTGCCACATATCGCTGTAAATATCTGGATCAGTTAACCCAGAGGCAAAGGTGTTTGGCGTCAGGCCAATAATCTCTTCTTTGCTATACCCTGTAATGCGACAAAAAGAGGAGTTACAGGTGATGATTTGATTGAATTCATCTGTAATCATTATGCCCTCTGACGTGCTGTCAAATACCCGAGCAGAAAGTTCTAACTCGGTTTTATTCTGCAATAAAAGCTCATGTTGCTTTTGGCTATGGGTGTGGTAACTCATGAAGGCTTTTCTTAACCAGAGGGCAACGCCAAAAGTGATAATGAGTGACAAGCAGGACAATAATGAAAACTCAATTAAAAGGTGTTGCATGCTTTTTTGCTGGTTGAGCTTGAGCATATTTAATTGAGATTGGGCATCAAATAATATGTCGCTATTATTATAGCCACCCAACACTGTCCATCCCCATTTATCTACTTGATTGACAAAGGAGAAAGTGTGGCTGGCTTGCTCTAGAGTTTTATTCGTATTGGGGGTTTGGTTTCTAAGTTTTATTTGGCTGATGAGTTTTTTGACTGAGCTTGGCTCTTTAAGTGTCTCGATCAATTCATTTGAAAGCCCTTGGGCTTGGTAAATAAACTGATTATCTTGGTTGAAAATAATAAAAAAGCTATTTTTATTAATTTTTAAAGAGGAGAGCTGGTTGATCGCGTTTTGTTGAAAATCTCCCTCAACTCTTTGGATATAATCACCTGTGCCTATGATCCAATTATAAGGTTCAAATTGGCGCATAAAGCTAACTTTATCTTGCATTTCTTGCGTGTTGTTTGGCTCATACCATCGATACTGATAGAAACCTTGTTTACTTTTATTCTGCGTAGCTTGAATGATATTTTGGATATGAACTTTGCCCTGATCATCTAATTGGTTGAAAAGGGAGCTGCCTTCTAGGTGGGGCTGTGGTGGCAGTAATACTGATGTGCCGTCTAATTCGTCGATAAATAAGTAGCCACGACCTTCAAAAAAACGTATCTGCCTTAAGCTTTCTTTAATGGCTGACTTGATCTCTTTGTCAGCTAGCAGGGGGGTTAAACTTTGGTATAGAGAAAGCGCGATTGAGTGGGCTTTATCGACTTGATGTTTTGCTTCTTGTTTAAGATAAGGTATTGTCTGCAAACTGGTGTTGTTTAAATTTTCGACAATTTTGGTGCCGTCATTTTGGATTTGTTGTTCTTGAAGATGAATTAAATCGTTGATTAATGCATTACTTTGTTCAACGCTAATATTCCCTTCGCGGATAATAAGGTATCCCATGATACAAGACATCGAGCTTATGACGACAAAAAGCATTGCGAATGTTTGCTTCAGTGGAATTTGAGAAGGGGGAAGTAGCGTCATGCTTCACTCTTTTATTATTGTTAAAAGTTAATGGGGTGCAAACAGGCCAACCCGACTTAGTATGAAAACCTATAGGGGACTATCATGGTTTCTAAGCAGGACTATTTCGGTGGATTATTTGAACCCTATAAGCCAAGGGTTTTTGGTGTAGACATAACAGTACCTTATCTTTGCTCGTTTGTTATTCGCATTTATGGCTTTGTTGATTTAAGTCATAAAGCGGCTGATAAAGATTAAAAATAATATGAGGCTGATGCTTAAGTTCTAATTCATTATGGGTGAATAGGCTAAAGTCGTCGCAGGTCGGAGATGTGATAATGTTAAATATGGACTTTCTTCAAGAGGTCTTTATCAAGACGGATAAAGAACCGTGGCAAGCAAGCCCTATGGCAGGAGTTTGGCGTAAACCACTGGCTCGTGAAGAAGCAGAAAGAGGGCATGCGACCAGTGTTGTAAAGTATGATGCAGGTTCTTTTTTTAGGTCACATCCACACCCTGGAGGGGAAGAGATTTTTGTGATTAAAGGCGTGTTTTCCGATGAGAGCGGAGATTATCCCGCAGGATCATATTTTCGTAATCCACCAGGGACATCCCATGCTCCCCATAGTAAAGACGGGTGCGAGCTTTTTGTGAAATTACACCAGTTTAGTGTGACAGACAGGAAGCAAATCAATATTGATACCAATGACTTTTTAAAGAGTGGGAAGAGCTTCCATTTGCTTCATGAACACCAAAATGAAAAAGTCTTTTGGATAAGGTTAAATTTATCGAGTGATTTAACCTTATTGAAGCAATTAGAGATAAATAATAATGCTGTTGAATTGTTAGTGATTAAGGGTGAATTAGAGTATAAAGAAAAAAGCTTAAATCAATATGCTTGGTTGAGAGTACCTTGTTTTAATCTAGATTGTTTTACCTTTAAAACAGAGCTGACAGCCTTGATTAAGCTTGGACATTTCTGATGATCTTAATAATCTTAGTATTTTAATAATACTGCCTTTTTCTCTAATTGGGTCACTCTTTCCTTGTTTGTCTTTTGCTTTGATTGAGTGCTTGGAAAGATTCATTTAATCCTTGAGCCATATGGAGCTGATTTTTTTTCATCATGAGTTCTATTGCTACTTCAGCTGTACATAATCCCATCTCTTTTTGGTTTCGTCTGAGTTGATATTTCGAGCTGTAATCTACCTTTAATTCATAATGCATTAACTTGTGTAAATAGGGGCTACGGTTATATATTTTTTTTGCCTCTTGCCAAGTGCCATCAATAATAATAAAGGTTGAAAACTGAGAAAGGGAGCCATTATGAAAATAAGCATTCTCATTAGCATTTTCTACAGGGTATATTAATAAGCTTGTATTAATGTCTAAGGTTTTGGTGAGTCTTTGGTCTGGGTTAATACGAGACCACTCAATAATATCGCATTGTTCAGGATACAGTTGGTGGATGAGTTGGCCTGTTCCACTGAGCTTTGCCAGCTCTCTAGAGTGAGTTAAGAGAATAAAGTGCATATACCTAATGATTACCTATTTTTAAGTCATCTATGATAACAGCTATAGTGAACCTAGCAGGCTCACTTTCTAGATTAATTTTCCATTTAATAAAAGTGTAATCTTAAACAAGCGTCTGGTTTTTCAAACTGTGGAATGAAAATTAATAATTTAGTTTAAAATTCAGATTCCTTAATTTGAATGAGACTCAATATAAAGGCCTATATAAAGTAAGCTTAGCGTTAGAAATTTCGTAAATCTCTAAATAAAAAAACACTTATTAAGATGGCTCTAAGTTACTAAAACATAAGTGCTTTGTTGGGGAGAAAGGTTTTCTGTTTTTATTAAATGATATTTAGTAAAGATAAGTCTAATTAATATTATGCTGATTTAGTTTTATATTAGTTTTTCTGTTTTCATAACTTTACATTTTTTGAATTATTAATTACATAATTTAACCAACTTTGCCATTTGAGCCTTCCTATTTTATTTTTATCGTCTTATTATCGAGTTAGTTGAGTATTTTGATTTGGACCACCTTCTCATAAGTAGCTCAACAATTATGGATATTATTGAAAGAAAGTTTCTCTCAATGCTAATACTAAACTGTATTAATACAGTCGATAGAAAAGATGAGGTTTGTATGTCAGGTCAATTAGTTTCCGGTATCGTTAAGTGGTTTAACGACGAAAAAGGATTTGGTTTCATCGAGCGCGAAGGCGGTCCAGATGTTTTTGTTCACTTCCGTGCAATTAACGGCACAGGTCGTCGTACACTACAAGAAGGCCAAAAAGTAACTTTCGAAGTTACTCAAGGTCAAAAAGGTCCTCAAGCAGAAAACGTATCTATCGTTTAACCTGTTGGATCTTTATTAAAAACCGCCTTAAGGGCGGTTTTTTTATGGCTTGCATTTTGTATTTAATCACGTCTAAATACGCTTTTATTTGATTTAGAGATGCCCAAGTGCTTCCCATTTTATATTCTTTTAGACGTTGTCCCTATGCCATTCGAGCTAGATATACTCTATTGCTTCTTAATATCAAAGTTGAAATAAGAGAAGTTGTTTTAAAAAACAAACCTGAGGCCTTGTTGGCATTAGGTGGCCGTTCTAGTGTGCCTCAGCTGATTGATGCAGATGGTAAACGTTTTCCCGAAAGTATGGATATTATTCGATGGGCCATGTCACAAAATCAGCATAATATTATATCGAGTCACTATACACTTGCAGAGCAAAGAGATATCGAAGCGTGGCTTTTTCAAACTGATTTTAGGTTCAAGGTTTGGCTGGATAAATATAAATATGCAGATCGACATCCAGAAAATTCTGAGGCCTTTTATCGATCGCAAGGCGAGCGTTTTTTGCGTCGCTTAGAATCTCGTCTAAGTCAAAATGACTTCCTACTTGGTAATAGAATGACCATTGCTGATGTACTGGTTTTTCCTTTTATAAGGCAGTTTAGAGGGGTAGATATGGATTGGTTTGATCAATCTAACTATGTCAATCTAAAGCAATGGCTCACGCATATTCTAGAAGGAGAGAGCTTTAGCAAGGTGATGGTTAAGCTTGCGGCTTGGCAAGAAGGTGATGAACCAAGGTTCTTTCCTTAGTAGACCATGATAAAGATATAAAAAAGCCGACATGAAAGTCGGCTTTTTGAGCTTAGTCTATTTACCCTTAGTCCATCCATCCTAAGGTAACCCAATACCAAAAGTCAGGATCAGCGTCTTTTGGCAAAGGGGGTATAATGAGCTGGCCATTAGCATCTAGGTGTTTTGATGCTGGATAATTATTGGTAAGTATCGCCAAATTTTGATCTGCTAACTCAAATTGCTCTAACTCAATATAGGCTTGTATATTTATTGCAAGAGCATCTTCCACTGAATCAGAACTCGGATATTTATTGAGCACAGTTTGGCTTCTGTGTAAGGCAGCAAGCGGCGCATTTCGTTTGAAATAATACTTAGCCACTTGTAACTCATGCCTCGCAATTGTGTTTCTAAGATAAATCATGCGTGCTTTAGCATCGCTTGCATAAGAACTTTCAGGAAAGCGTTTGAGTAAATCTGCAAATTCACGGAAGGCTTTGATAAATTCAGAGCTATCTCGTTGGCTTGGGTCCTGATTTAGATAGCGGGTGCTGAGTGTTTCTCCGCCCTTAAAAGTTGAAAGGGCTCTGTAGTAATAGACATAATCAATGGTTTCAAACTCAGGATACTTCTTGATAAAGCGTTCTGCATTTGCATGGGCTGAAATATAATCACTGGCTAAAAAATAAGCATAAATAATTTCAAGTTCAGCTCTTTGAGTAAACTCACCAAACGGGTAGCGGCTATCCAGATCTTTTAAATTTTGTACTGCAACTAAAGGTCTGCCTTGGTCAAAGGCTTCTTGTGCATTTTGATAATATTCGCTTTCAGGTAGGTCTGGTTCTTGAACTGGTGCATTGGAACAAGCCCCAAGTAGTAAAGAAATTCCAACGAAACCAGATAATTGCAGCAATGACTTGCGTAATCCCATGTATAATCAAACCTTGAATTGTTAAATGTAGTGCCGTTTTGATGGACTCTAAAAAATCTATAAAGTTTCCGACGCCGGCAAGATACACCTTTTTTCTTTGTAACTTGATCGATATTACGTAAAATTTACGCAAATTAAGATCAACTCGAATTTAAGTACATTGTATGGCAGAGCGCATAGTAAAAGAAGCCCAAGTTCCATTTGAATTAAATGGGCAAAGGTTTGATTTAATCGCAACCGAACTTTTCAGTGATTATTCAAGATCACGAATCCAAGCTTGGATTAAAGAAGGTGTTTTATTGGTTGACGGTAAAAAGTCAAAAGCAAAAGAAAAGCTGTTTGTAGGTGAGGTGATTAGCCTAGAGACCTTAGTTGAAGATATTGACGATCATCAGCCTGAAGATATACCCCTTGATATTGTTTATGAGGATGAGGATATTTTAGTTGTAAATAAACCATCAGGTTTGGTTGTTCATCCTGCTGTAGGGCATAGAAGTGGCACCTTGATGAATGCCATATTATTTCATTGTCCTGAATCTGCTCATGTGCCTCGTGCGGGCATTGTTCATCGTCTTGATAAAGAGACGACGGGTTTGATGGTAGTTGCCAAAACATTGGCTGCCCAAACTGAACTTGTATCTCAGCTTCAAGATAGAAGTATGGGGCGTGAATATGAAGCCGTTGCAATTGGCATCATGACTGGAGGTGGAACTGTTAATGAACCAATCGGTCGTCATCCTCAAAACCGTCAAAAAATGGCTGTAGAGCCGCTTAATGGAAAGGATGCAGTAACCCATTATCGTTTATTGCAACGCTTCAAAAACCACACACATATTCGACTTAAGCTTGAGACTGGGCGAACCCACCAGATTCGCGTTCATATGTCCCATATTCAATTTCCTTTATTAGGTGACCCTCAATATGCGGGTCGAATGAAGATGCCTAAAGCCTGTATTCCTGAGCTTAGAGACGAACTGCAGAACTTTAGACGTCAGGCGTTGCATGCTAAACGCTTGGAGCTTTCTCATCCTATTACTGGTGAGTTTATGGAGTGGGAAGTCGACTTACCTGATGACATGAAACATTTAATTGAATTGTTGAGTCAGGACCTTGCAGAAACCGAAGGCGT
>NZ_CH672433.1:0-106978 GCF_000153025.1 Marinomonas sp. MED121 | reverse complement strand
TGCTCAATTTGAAGATGCCAATGATGTGATGGTCTGGCTTGGTCCTGCGATAGGTGCGAATGCGTTTGAAGTGGGAGATGAAGTTAAACAGGCTTTTATTTTGCAAGATAAACAGGCTGAAAAAGCCTTTAAAGCCTCAAATAATGAAGGTAAATGGTTGGCAGATATTTATCAGTTAGCTCGACAAAGATTAGCTTCTTTAGGTGTAAGGCATATTTATGGGGGTGAATATTGCACCTATGAGGATGAGTCACACTTTTTCTCCTATCGACGAGATCACCAAACCGGTCGTATGGCCAGTGTGATTTGGATTGAGAGCTAAATTTATATAAAGAGCCGAGAGGCTCTTTTTTATTGGGTGTCAAAAAAATGACACTTAGCAATTGAAATTTAAAAAGCTGGACCTATCTAGAAAATATCAAAGGTATTTTTCGGATAATTAGGACTTTAATATGAGAATCGACCGATTAACCAGTAAATTACAAATCGCCTTATCAGACGCTCAATCTGTTGCGTTAGGCAGAGATCATACTTACATAGATGCGGTGCATTTATTAGTCGCCCTGTTTGATCAGCAAGGTGGCGGCATAAGACCCATTTTGCAGCAAGCTGGTGTACAGGTAGCAAAATTTCGTGACACCCTAAATAGCATTCTTGATAACCTGCCTGAGATGCAGGATCACGATGGTAATATTCAAATGTCACCTGAGCTAGGGCGCTTATTAAACCTAGCAGATAAAGAAGCACAAAAGCGTAAAGACCAATATATTTCATCAGAACTGATTTTATTAGCCATGTTTGATGGTAAAGATGAACTGGCTAAAGCGCTTAAAAAAACCGGTGTGACAAAAGCAGATATTGTCGCAGTGATTGATCAAGTTCGTGGTGGTGAGGGAGTGAATGACCCAAATGCAGAAGAAAGCCGTCAAGCATTAGATAAGTTCACCGTAGATCTAACCGCACGTGCCGCTGAAGGTCAGCTAGACCCAGTGATCGGCCGTGATGATGAAATCCGCCGTACGATTCAGGTATTGCAGCGCCGTCGTAAAAACAACCCAGTTTTGATTGGTGAGCCTGGTGTAGGTAAAACCGCTATTGCTGAGGGATTAGCCCAACGAATCGTCAATGGTGAAGTGCCTGAAGGGTTAAAGAATAAACGTGTTTTATCACTGGACATGGCCGCACTGATTGCCGGTGCTAAATATCGAGGTGAGTTTGAAGAAAGGCTGAAATCCTTATTAACTGAGCTTTCCAAGCAGGAAGGTCAGATCATTTTGTTCATTGATGAAATACATACCATGGTTGGTGCAGGTAAATCTGAAGGCTCCATGGATGCGGGGAATATGCTTAAACCTGCGCTTTCACGTGGTGAACTGCATTGTGTGGGGGCAACAACGCTAGATGAATATCGTCAATTTATAGAAAAAGATGCAGCCCTAGAGCGACGTTTCCAAAAGGTATTAGTAGAAGAGCCGAGTGTTGCTGATACCATTGCTATTCTTCGTGGCTTAAAAGAGCGTTATGAAATTCACCATGGAGTAGATATTACTGATTCGGCGATTATTGCCGCAGCGAAACTATCGCAACGCTATATAACCGACAGACAATTACCTGATAAAGCGATAGACCTTATTGATGAGGCGGGCAGCCGCATTCGTATGGAAATGGATTCTAAGCCCGAGGATATGGATAGGCTTGAGCGTCGTCTTATTCAATTGAAAATTGAAAAAGAAGCCCTGAAAAAAGAAAAGGATAGGGCATCTAAACAGCGACTTTCAAAATTAGAAGCTGATATTGCGATTGCCGAAAAACAGTTTAGTGATCTGGAAGAAATCTGGAACGCTGAGAAAGCACAATTACAAGGTGCGCAAAAGCTCAAAGAAGAATTAGAGTCAGTTCGTCAAGAGATGGAAGAGGCGCGTCGTGACGGTAATTTAGCAAAAATGTCTGAATTACAGTATGGGGTCATACCTATGCTTGAAGCTGAAATCGAAAAAGCCAGTATGGCGGAAGAGCTTGATCAAACTCAGCTACTGAGAAACCGAGTTTCAGAGGAAGAGGTGGCAACCGTTGTGTCTCGTTGGACTGGCATACCGGTGGATAAAATGCTGCAAGGCGAGCGAGAAAAGTTACTGACAATGGAAAATGAGTTACATGCATCAGTGATAGGTCAAGAAGAAGCGGTAACCGCTGTGGCGAATGCCGTACGTCGCTCTCGTTCTGGGCTTGCTGACCCGAATCGTCCAAATGGCTCCTTTCTTTTCCTTGGGCCAACAGGTGTGGGTAAAACTGAGTTATGTAAATCCCTTGCAACCTTCTTGTTTGATACCGAAGCCTCTATGGTGAGAGTCGACATGTCTGAGTTTATGGAGAAACATTCTGTCGCTCGTTTGATTGGCTCGCCTCCTGGTTATGTGGGTTATGAGGAAGGAGGCTATCTAACCGAAGCGGTTAGACGCAGACCTTATTCGGTTCTTTTGTTGGACGAGATAGAAAAAGCGCATCCGGATGTGTTTAATATACTGCTGCAGGTATTGGATGATGGTCGTTTGACTGATGGCCAAGGGCGTACAGTCGACTTTAGGAATACCGTGATAGTGATGACATCTAACCTAGGGTCTGATTTGATTCAGAATTATCGTTCTAATGAGCAATATGAAGAAATCAAACATGATGTTTTAGCGGTTGTTGGTAATCACTTTAGGCCTGAGTTTATTAACCGGATTGATGAAACTGTCGTATTTCATCCGCTTATGCAGAGTCAAATTCATGGTATTGCGCGCATTCAAATGACCCATTTAAATGGACGATTACAAGAAATGGGTATGACATTAGCCTTATCAGAACAAGCCTTGGATCGTCTTGCAGAGGTTGGTTATGACCCTGTTTATGGGGCGAGACCGCTTAAAAGAGCGATCCAGAATTGGTTAGAAAACCCTTTAGCAAATGAGTTGCTGGCAGGTAACTTTGCTGCTGGAGATCATATTCTTGCTGATCTAGATGATGGAAATATTTGCTTTAAAAAACAATAGATTTATTTAGAACGAATAAAGCCACCGCAGTACTTACTGCTGGTGGCTTTTTAGTTAGTTTATTTTCTATAGGGTGATTTGGGTGGCCGCACTGATTTTTTGCTGTTTCATATATTCTTTAAAGCGCATGGTATAACCACAGCTTAAATCTTGTTCAACCTGATTCATCAAGGTATGTTCAGTATGAATTTCTGCTTCATCATTAAAGCTAATAATATCAAAACAACTTGGCTGAAGTAGATGTATTAACTGGTTAAAAATGTTCACACTGTGTTGTTTTATATCAAGGTTTGTTTCAAAGCTAACATAAGAACTTTTTTCCTGAGGTGTGATATGCATGGTGGCATATTTATCCCCGAGAATGGCATTCATCGAATAGCCAAAAGGTTCAAAAACATATTCATCAATAGTAAAGCCAGGTAACAAGGTCTCAAGGCTTAACATGCTGCGAATAGTGCTTGCGTCCTGCCCCTCTTGCCTTAAGTAATCTGCTGTTTTACCTTCTATGTGATACATCAAGAGCTCAAATGTCTTATCAGATTGATTCGGCGTGTAGGGCTTATCAAGGTGATAAATATAGTTGTGATGACTATCAAGATTACCAAGTTGAAATGCCACCCCTTTAAGTCTTTTTTGTAGCCTAGCTATGTCTTGTTCAAATGATGTTATTTGTAGGTGTGACTGATACTCATTTTTACGTTGAAAAATGACGGATTCAATTAATTCTAATTGACCTTCAAAATGATTTTCAAGGTGGTCAAGGAATGCCTGTAAAGAATTGACTAGGGTTGTCGTACCACAGGTCAACATTAAGAAGTGATGATCCCAGACAAACAAGCTAGATTCAGATAAGAGGTAAGCATCACAGTGATCATTAGAAATGCTTGATAGAATTTCAGCGTCACATTGAGCCACTATGTTGGACCAAAAGTTGATACCAAGGCTTCTTAATGAGACAGCATCATGAGACATGACAAGCTCAACTTTTTTCTCTGAACCTTCAAAGAACATAGGACAATCCTCTATATACTGGTGCGCCCTGAAGTCTGGTTTAAGCTGCGAATCGCTGAACCTAATTCGGGGAGGTTTTACTGTTATTTATGAGACCTCTTAGCAATTTTATAATTGCTGAAATTTGAGTGCGGCTATTGTATCCATCTTAATAAAAAGCGAAAGAATAATTTTAATTATGTTTGAAATAATTCAGTTGAACAGGGGGGGAGGACGAAATTGAATGAAGTGAGGTACAAAAAAGAGCCCTTGAGGGCTCTTTGAAAACAGATGGCTTACTATGCGCTAAAAGCCGCCCCTTGAATACCCATAAAAGGAACTTGAGTATGGGGGGTGATTCGCTCGTTGCGAGGCGGTATACCAAAATATTCACGATAGCATTTACTAAAGTGAGGGGTAGAAACAAAACCACAGGCAATACCAATGTCGGTTATAGACATACTGGTTTGAGTGAGCAGTTTTCTAGCACGCACAAGACGAAGTTTTAGATAATAACGAGAAGGCGTGCAATTTAAGTGTTTCTGAAATTGTCGTTCAAGCTGACGTCTGGACATGCTCACAAAACTTGCCAATTCATCTAAAGAGATTGGTTCCTCAAGGTTGGCTTCCATTAATGATACGACTTCCATTAGCTTGGAGTGGCTAGGACCTAAGTAGGTTCTTAATGGGATTCTCTGTAAATCACTTTCGGTACGTATGCGTTCAGACATAAATTCCTCACCAATCGCCGCACTTAATTCGTGACTAAAGTGCTTACGTACCATGTTTAAGAACATATCTAGTGGGGCGGTGCCACCTGCGCAAGTAAAGCGGTCACGATCAAAAGAGAAGAGTTTTAAGTCAGTATAAGCATTAGGGAAGCGTTCGCAGAAAGTTGTCATATACTCCCAATGGACAGTACAACGATAACCATCCAT
The DNA here is from genome assembly GCF_000153025.1 of Marinomonas sp. MED121. Lineage (GTDB taxonomy): Bacteria > Pseudomonadota > Gammaproteobacteria > Pseudomonadales > Marinomonadaceae > Marinomonas. The sequence goes on along the minus strand of NZ_CH672433.1, from coordinate 102,018 downwards.
TAAACCTGCCGCAGCAAGAATAAATGCACCGGTACAAATGGCACCCATTGCTGTGCCTTTCTTTTCTTGCTCTCTTAGCCAGTGTAGTAATTGAGGGTCGCAATTTTTTTCAACATTTACTCCTGAACACACTATGATGCCATCAAAGTTTGATAAGTCCTGTCTAAAATCGAGGTCCGCAGCAATCATGATATTGTCACTGGCTTTGGCTGGCTGCCCATCTTGAGTGATGGTAAACCACTCATATACATCATGTCCTAATAAATAGTTAGCCATGCGCATAACTTCAATTGCAGAAGTCATGGGAAGCATAGAAAAGTCTTCTACAAGTACAAAACCATAACGGTATTTCTTGGTTGGTGCTGACGTGCTCATCTCGACTACCTCTATATGTTGGGTGGGTGGGCTTTATAGCCGATCTATCAGCGACAATGACTTTCAGTTTTGATTTAGCGTAATCCTGAATCTGAACTTATGTATTGTTATTTTAAATCAGTCTTATATACAGCCATTTTGTTATTCTAGTGCCCAATTCGTACTGTGCCATGTCGGTTAGGAATACGGGTATTCCAATAACGACAATAAAGCATTCAAAAGCGGCAAAATCTAGCTTTTTAGTAAATTCTTTTTAGATGTATTGCTTCAAGACCTCTGCTTTTTGTCACGAAAACTTCTTTAAAGTCTTATTTTTAAAGGTATAAGTGTCATATTTGAGCAAAAAAACCATAGATTTGTTGTCTAAGGTCAATTGTCATCTAACGTTTATTCTTTATGCGACACTTCAAATAAGCAGGCATAGTCGCAATTTATCTGTCTAAACAGTCGAAATTGAGGTCATTTACCCTGAGAATCATTCTCTATTAGCCTTAATTGTGATGAGAAACCTATATTCGCCTTAACATCAGTAAGCTGTTTTAACTAATTTGGAGAGTTGGAGTATAAAAATGTCGTTTTTGAATAAACGAGTGAGAGCAGCTAAACACATACTCCGTTTTATTCAGACTCAAGCTAATATTTATTGTTAGCTAAATAAGAAAAGCATAAGAAGAAGATAAGAAGAGTAAAGTCGATGAATGATACTTTTTTAAACACAGTAAATACTCAAACATGGGCAAATGGCCGTCACCAAGTAAGGTGTGTAAACCGTATTTGGGAAACACCTGATGTGACTACATTTTGCTTTATGGCAGAACAGCCAATCATGTTCTTCTTCAAGCCAGGTCAGTTTGTGACCTTGGAGCTTATGATTGAAGGTGAGCAGGTAATGCGGAGCTATACCATCGCATCCTCACCTTCTGTGCCTTACAGCTTTTCAATTACAGTCAAACGTGTGCCTGGCGGACAAGTGTCTAACTGGTTACATGACAATCTGACTGAGGGTGATGAACTCGCTGTTCATGGACCTATGGGGGTATTTAACTGTATCGACTACCCTGCTGAAAAAGTGCTTTTATTATCGGGTGGTAGTGGTATCACACCAACTATGTCAATGGCACGTTGGCTTTATGATACTAATACCGGTGTGGATATGGTGTTTTGTCATAGTGCGCGAACACCGACTGATATTATTTTTAGGCGTGAATTGGAGTTAATGGATTCACGCGTTAATAATTTACAAGTTAACTTTATCTGTGAAACTCATGGTATTGGTGAAACTTGGGCGGGTTATCGTGGCTATTTAGATTTATTCAAACTACAGCTAATGGCCCCAGACTTTAAAGAGCGTACTGTTTTCTGTTGTGGACCTGCCCCTTATATGGCGGCGGTGAAGAAGATGCTTAAAGATGCAGACTTCCCGATGGAAAATTACTTTGAAGAAAGCTTTGGCGAGCCGCCAGCCGATGCTGACCTAGACATTCTGACAGAAGCGCAAGAAGAAGCGCTAGAAGATAGATCAGAAGGTGCCATGGTATCTTTTACCAACATAGGTAAAGGCATTAAGGTTAAAGCAGAAGAAACAGTTCATTCTGCCGCTACTCAACTTGGTATTCGTATTCCTAAAGCGTGTGGTATGGGAATTTGTGGAACCTGTCGTGTACTAAAAGTCTCCGGAGAAGTTGAAATGGAGCATAACGGCGGTATTACCGATGATGATGTTGCAGAAGGTTATATCCTTTCATGTTGTTCTAAGCCAAAAACGGACGTCGAAATAGAGGTTTAATTAAAAACTCTGTTTCCTATCGGAAACTTTATGTTCTAATAGGGAAAGTTTTAAACCTTTTCACATACTGGTTCATTTATATGAACTAGTAGGTATCTATCCATGAGGCGTTGTTATGGCAATTAGTTTATTCGATTTATTTAAAGTTGGCATTGGTCCATCCAGTTCTCACACTGTGGGGCCTATGGTGGCAGCTAATCAATTTGTGCATTTCTTAGAAGATGAAGCACTTTTACCTAATGTCACCCGAGTAATGTGTGAACTTTATGGCTCGCTAGGGGCGACAGGTAAAGGTCACGGTACAGGTAAAGCGGTACTGATGGGCCTAGAAGGTGAGCTTCCTGATTCTATAGACCCAGACACTGTTGATCCTAGGGTTGATGCGATTGAATCTAGTCATCAAATTAACTTGAACACTAAGCATAGTGTTGCTTTTGAACCCGCTACAGATTTGATTTATCACAGAATTGATCGTTTAGACTTCCATGCAAATGGTATGACCTTACGTGCTTATGACGATGCTCAAACTTTGATTTGTGAAAAAACCTACTACTCAGTTGGTGGCGGTTTTATTGTCAATGAAAATGATCAAGGTGAGGTTGAACTTGTCGAAGATTCAACTCAGCTTGCCTATGACTTTCACAGTAGTGAGGCCTTGCTGGAGCTATGTGCTGAACATGATTTAAGTATTGCTCAAATCATGCTGGAAAACGAAAAAGCATGGCGCAGTGAAGATGAGATAAAGGCCGGTATTTTAAGTATCTGGCATGTCATGAAAGCTTGCATTGATAAAGGAATTCAGACAGAAGGCATTTTGCCAGGTGGTCTTAAAGTAAAGCGTCGCGCTGCTAGTCTTTATCAAGATTTAAATAAGAAAAATAAGATGGATATGATTACCCCATCTTTAGGCGCTATGGACTGGGTTAATTTATATGCCTTAGCGGTCAATGAAGAAAATGCGGGCGGTGGGCGTATTGTAACAGCACCGACGAATGGAGCTGCTGGCATTATTCCGGCTGTACTTCATTACTATTGGGATTTTTGTCCTCGCTCAAATGAAGAGGGCATTGTCGACTTCTTTTTAACGGCTGCTGCGATTGGGCTTCTATTTAAAGAGAATGCCTCTATCTCTGGTGCCGAAGTAGGTTGCCAAGGTGAAGTCGGATCTGCCTGTGCGATGGCGGCGGCAGGTTTAGCTGCTGCAACCGGTGGTTCTCCAGGTCAAATTGAAAATGCCGCTGAAATTGGTATGGAGCACAACTTGGGACTGACCTGTGATCCTATTGGTGGATTGGTTCAAGTACCTTGTATTGAGCGTAATGCAATGGCCTCAGTTAAGGCAATTAACTCAGCGTCCATGGCACTTCGTGGTGATGGAACACACTATGTATCTCTGGATAAGGTAATTAAAACCATGCGAGATACTGGGCGTGATATGAATGATAAGTACAAAGAAACTTCGCGAGGGGGATTAGCCGTTAACGTGATTGAATGTTGACGACGACTTTCCTTTATTCCTAATAAAGTAGTTATTTAGTGGTTGATGGCAGTGAACAATATGGCAGCAATTTCTAGGGTGGTGATATGAAACGTTATTCAGTGTTTAGTCTTTTTAAGCATGCTCTAAGTCATCATGAAAATTGGCAGAGAGTTTGGCGTAATCCTAAACCGAAACAGGTTTATGATGTTGTCATTGTTGGTGGTGGTGGCCATGGTTTGGCCACAGCTTATTACCTAGCGAAAGAACATGGTATTACTAATGTTGCTGTCGTCGAGAAGGGCTATCTAGGTGGCGGTAATACCGCACGTAATACCACCATTGTTCGCTCTAACTACTTATGGGATGAAGCTGCAAACCTGTATGAACATGCAATGAAGTTATGGGAAGGACTTAGTCAAGACCTTAACTATAATGTGATGTTCTCACAACGCGGTGTATTAAACCTTGGGCATAATCTACAAGATATGCGTGATATCGAGCGTCGCGTAAATGCTAACCGTTTAAATGGTATTGACGGTAATGTGCTCAATGCCGCCCAAGTAAAAGAAATTTGTCCTTTGTTGGATTGCTCAGACAATGCGCGTTACCCAGTGTTAGGTGCGTCTTGGCAACCAAGAGCCGGTGTCGCTCGTCATGATGCCGTTGCTTGGGGATTTGCGCGTGCTGCTGATGCGCTAGGTGTTGATCTCATTCAACAGACAGAAGTGACAGGTATTCGTCGTCATGAAGGGGCTGTTTGTGGTGTTGAAACCAACAATGGTTTTATCGCTGCCAAAAAAGTAGCCTGTGTTGCTTCTGGCAACTCTTCTGAACTTGCTCGTATGGTGGGTTTAGAGCTTCCTCTAGAAAGTCACCCACTACAAGCCTGTGTATCTGAGCCGATCAAACCCATTATTGATACGGTTGTTATGTCGAATGCAGTACATGGTTATATGAGTCAATCAGACAAAGGTGACTTGGTTATTGGTGCGGGTATCGACTCATACAACGGTTATGGCCAACGTGGATCATTCCAAGGTATTGAACATACGTTAGCAGCCATTTGTGAGCTTTTCCCTGATGTTCGTCGTGTCCGTATGAACCGAGCTTGGGGTGGTATTGTTGATACGACACCGGATGCTTGCCCAATTATCAGTAAAACATCTGTGCCGGGTCTGTACTTCAACTGTGGTTGGGGCACCGGTGGTTTTAAAGCAACACCTGGTTCAGGTAATGTTTTTGCCCATACGATTGCACATGATGATCCTCATCCATTGGCAAAAGCCTTCACTATTGATCGCTTTAATTCTGGTTTCTTAATTGACGAACACGGCGCTGCCGGCGTTGCCCACTAGGAGGTATTCTTATGTTGCATATCTTTTGTCCTCATTGTCAAGAATATCGTGAGGAAGATGAATTTCATTATCGTGGACAAGCGCATATTGTGCGTCCTAAAGATCCAGAAGCCTTAACGGATGAAGAGTGGGGAAGCTACCTGTTTTTCAGAAAAAATCCAAAAGGAATTCATCACGAACTTTGGTATCACACCACAGGGTGTCGTCAATTTTTTAATGTTACCCGTGACACGGTTACTTACAAGATTCATGAAAGTTACAAAATAGGTGAGCAGCCTGCAGTTAAAAGTGAGGACGACTTAGCATGAGCCAGAACAAACGCTTAGACAGTGGCGGTCGTATTGACCGTAAAAAAGTCATTAACTTTAGTTTTGACGGCAAATCTTATAAAGGCTTTGACGGGGATACTCTCGCTTCAGCTTTACTTGCTAATGGCGTAGATATTATCGCCCGTAGTTTCAAATATTCTCGACCTCGTGGTATTACAGGTCATGGTAGCGAAGAGCCAAATGGTGTGATTCAGTTGGGCACTGGCGCGTCTACTATTCCTAATGTGAGAGCGACACAGCAAGAACTTTACGCGGGTTTAGTTGCTAATCCTGTTGCCGGTTGGCCAAGTGTCAACTTTGATTTGATGGCTACGCTTGGAAAAGCGGGTGCCATGATGCCACCAGGTTTTTACTACAAAACCTTTATGTACCCACAAAAATTGTGGATGACCTATGAGCACTTTATTCGTAAAGCGGCAGGTTTAGGTAAAGCGCCAACCGCTCCTGACCCAGATACTTACGATAAAGTTAACCATCACTGTGATGTCATGATTGTCGGAGCTGGCCCTGCTGGTCTTTCCGCTGCATTAGCGGCTGCGAAAACCGGTGCGCGAGTTATCATAGCAGATGAGCAAAATGAAATGGGTGGCAGCCTGCTTAGCACGACTCAAATGATTAATGGTGCACCTGCAAGTGCTTGGCTAAAAGATACGATAGAAGCCTTAGAAGATTATTCCAATGTGAATGTATTGCCACGCAGTACGGTAATGGGCTATTACGACCATAACTTCTTAGCTGTCATAGAGCGTCGTACTGATCATCTTGGTGAGATCTCTCCAAGAGGGGCACGTCAACGTATGCATCGTGTCCGTGCGAAACAAGTTATCTTGGCGCCAGGCGCACAAGAGCGACCTTTGATCTTTGCGAACAATGATATTCCTGGGGTGATGTTAGCCTCGTCTATCAGTGTTTATCTAAACCGTTATGCTGTTGCACCAGGTAATGCTTTGGTGGTATCAACTGCCAATGATTCAGGTTATCAAGCAGCAATTGATTGGCATAAAGCAGGTCGTAAAGTAATTGGTATTGCTGATAGTCGTGCGCAATCAAGCGGCGAGCTGGTTGAAGAAGCGAAAAAATTAGGGCTTAAAATCTGGTTCTCACATGCTGTTATTGAAGCAAAAGGTAGCCGTCGTGTTTATGCTGCGACTGTGGCACCTATTAATGCTGAAGGTACGCAAGTAACGGGTGCTAGTCAGAATTATGATTGCGACATTATTGCTACCTCTGGCGGCTGGAGCCCTGTTGTACATTTGAGTTGCCACACAGGTTCTCGTCCAGTATGGAATGACGACATTATTGGTTTCTTACCGGGTAAAACAGTACAGAAACAACATTGCGTTGGTTCGTTAATGGGTCAGCATCAGCTATCTGATAGCTTAGAGCAAGGTTTAGTTATCGGCGCTCAAGCTGCATGTGAGGCTGGGTTTGGTGATGGTTCTAACTCAATTAAAGTACCGAGTGTTGATCTTGTTAAAACAGGGCAAGCTCAGGCGCTCTTCTTAGTACCGCACTCTAAATCAGTAAGCCGTGCACCTAAGCAGTTTGTTGATATGCAAAACGATGTTACTGCGGCGGGTATTGAGTTGGCGACACGTGAAGGCTTCGAGTCGATTGAGCATGTTAAGCGTTATACCGCATTGGGCTTTGGTACTGACCAAGGTAAGTTGGGTAACATTAATGGTATGGCTGTTGCGGCTCAGTCTTTGAATAAGACAATTGCAGAAACAGGGACAACTATCTTCCGTCCTTCTTATACACCAACAACTTTTGGTGCGATTGCAGGACGTGATACAGACAGCTTGTTTGATCCTATTCGTTATACAGCTATGCAGTCTTGGCATGAAGCTAACGGCGCTTTGTTTGAGGATGTGGGCCAATGGAAACGTCCTTGGTACTTCCCTAAGCCTGGTGAAACCATGCAACAAACACTGGATCGTGAATGTTTAGCAACACGTAACAGTGTGGGCATATTGGATGCTTCTACACTTGGTAAGATTGATATCCAAGGTAAAGATGCACGTGAATTCTTAAACCGTGTTTATACCAATGCTTGGAGCAAGTTAGCCGTTGGTAAATGTCGTTATGGCCTTATGCTAAAAGAAGATGGCATGATCATGGATGACGGTGTGACTTCTTGTATTGCCGATGATCATTTCATTCTGACAACCACAACAGGTGGTGCAGCTAATGTACTTGAGTGGCTAGAGCTTTGGCATCAAACAGAGTGGCCTGAACTAGACGTTTATATGACTTCTGTGACAGACCATTGGTCAACCATGACAATCTCAGGCCCTAACTCTCGCAAAGTATTGGCGAAAGTGTGTGATGACATTGATCTTGATAAAGACAGCTTTAAGTTCATGGATTGGCGTAGCGGTACCGTAGCGGGTGTTAAATCTCGTGTCTTTCGTATCAGTTTCACTGGTGAGCTTTCTTACGAGATTAACGTACAAGCAAATCATGGTTTGCATGTCTGGGAAGCTATTATGGAAGCGGGTAAAGAGTTTGATATTACCCCTTATGGTACTGAGACGATGCACGTATTACGTGCGGAAAAAGGCTTTATCATTGTCGGTCAAGACACTGATGGATCAGTAACGCCACAAGATATGGATATGAGCTGGTGTATTGGTAAGAATAAAGAGTTTAGCTTTATCGGTAAGCGTTCCTTTACTCGACCTGATACCGCAAGAACAGATCGTAAACAGTTTGTTGGTCTTAAGCCGAAAGATGCCAATGTGATCTTGCCAGAAGGTGCGCAGGCGGTTCGTGATCCGAATGAAAGTATCCCAATGACCATGGTGGGTCATGTGACTTCAAGTTATTACAGTGCGGTACTTGGCCATAGTTTTGCTTTGGCTGTAATTAAAGATGGGCACAATCGTAAAGGCGAGTCTGTTTACTTCCCATTAGCAGATGGTCGTACGATTGAAGCTGAAATTACTGATTATGTCTTCTATGATGCCAAAGGGGAGAAACAACATGTCTAATGTAAACGCAAAGGTTAGGCCTGATACACCGCTGGCTAATATTCAGTTTCAGTCAGACAAAAAAGGCGGTGTTAAGTTTCAAGAATTAGGTTTTTATGGCCACCTGACGCTACGTGGTAATAGTGGTGATGCTGGATTCGTTTCTTCTGTTGAAGCCGTTTTAGGCTTAAGCCTGCCAGTGAAAGCGCTAAGTTCAGCGAGCAATGCTGATGTTTCTATTCATTGGATCAGTCCAAATGAGTGGCTAATTATCAGTGCGAAAGGTGATGAGGCTGAATTAGAAGCGAGTTTACGCGCTAAGTTAACAGGTCATTTCTCTGTCGTGGATGTTTCTGGAGGCCAAACGGTATTTGAGCTTTCAGGAGATGATGTGATTTCGCTAATGAAGAAAAGCTGCGGTTATGATATTGAAGCTGAATTGCCTCAAGGTAAGACTGTCACAACGCATTTTGCTAAAGCCAGCGTTGTCATGACGCGTGTGGATGAGCATTGCTTCAGGATGGTTGTTAGACGTAGCTTTGCAGATTATGTCTGGCGTTGGATCGAAGATGCGACGCAAGAGTTCGGACTTGTCATTAAACTGTAACAAAAAGTTCATATATTAGTCACACTTTTAAAACATTTGAAAAGTCCCTGACACTATATGATTGATTATAAAGATAATTTTATAGTCTAATTTAAAAAAGGGGCCAATTAGGCTCCTTTTTTTATGTCATATTCACTGTCATATATAGGAATTTTAAAGCTTTTTATCTGTTTTTTCTCAGTGTAGAATTGCCGCGGTTACATTTTCATGACGAATTTGTTTCAGTTCAATGAAAAATGCCAGAGAGCCAATATCGATTGCATGGAGTGCGACCTCATTAGTCGGTCGACAGATATTGTTGCATTAGTCTTTGGTACCAATTAAATCAAATAGAGAAGACCCAGAATGGATCTTGCAAAATCGAATTCTGTAACAAAAACACCATCACTTCTAGGAAGTGATCTTGTACGTTTAATCATTGCTGTTGCCTTTGTTGTGGCAACTGGCTTTTACGCTAGTATGAATGGAGAAAGTATTTCTAATGTCTCTATTCTAGCTATTGCCGCTGCTATTGGTGCTTATATGGCATTGAATATCGGCGCTAATGATGTTGCTAACAATGTTGGCCCAGCAGTAGGCTCACAAGCTCTAAGCATGACTGGCGCTATTTTGATTGCCGCTATTTTTGAAGCATCAGGTGCTTTGATCGCTGGTGGTAGTGTTGTGAGTACCATCAAAAAAGGGATTATTAACCCTAACGCGATTGCAGACAGCGCAACCTTTATTTGGGTCATGATGGCGGCGTTATTAGCTGGCGCAACATGGCTTAACTTAGCAACTTATCTAGGTGCGCCTGTTTCTACAACTCACTCTATTGTGGGTGGTGTATTAGGTGCTGGTATTGCTGCTGGTGGTTGGGACATCGCTAACTGGGGGCAAATGTCTATGATTGCTGCTAGTTGGGTTATTTCACCTGTATTAGGTGGATTGATTGCCGCTTCATTCCTTATTTATATAAAACGATCTGTTACATATCAAAACGATATGATTGCTGCTGCTCGTAAGGTCGTGCCTTTATTGGTTGCTTTGATGGTTTGGGCTTTCTCGACTTACCTAATCATGAAAGGCCTTAAGAAAATCTGGAAAACAGATATTGTTACTGCTGCAATGCTTGGTTTTGCGATTGCAACAGCTGCTTATTTATTTGTTCGTCCGATTGTGGCGAAAGCGTCTGCCAGCCTGAAGAATCATAAAGACAGTGTTAACAGCTTATTTACTATTCCTCTGATTATTTCTGCTGCACTACTCAGTTTTGCACACGGTGCTAACGATGTCGCTAATGCGATTGGGCCTCTGGCTGCTATTAATGATGCCCTTGTCTCTGGTGATATTTCGAGTAAAGCTTCGATTCCTCTATGGATTATGCTTGTAGGTGGTATTGGTATCGCATTTGGTTTAGCGCTTTACGGACCTAAACTAATACGTACCGTAGGCTCTGAAATCACTGAGTTAGATAAGACTCGTGCCTTTTGTATTGCTATGGCCGCTGCTATCACAGTAATTATCGCTTCTCAGCTTGGTTTGCCGGTTAGCTCAACGCACATTGCAGTTGGTGGTATCTTTGGTGTGGGCTTCTTACGTGAATATCTAAAACTATCTTACGCTAAGAAGTTAGAAGAAATCATTGAGCATTCAGAAGATGCAGGACATGATAAAGCTGAAACAGATATCTTTATTGAACGCTTTGAAGCCGCTGATGTAGAAGGTAAACGTGATATTTTACGCGAACTTAAGCAACTTCGCGGTGAGTCACCTATCTCTAAGAAAGAGCGTAAAGGCTTGAAAAAGGCAACTAAGCAAGAGCTAGTAAAGCGCTCTGCTTTGTTTAAGATTGCTGCAGCTTGGATCATTACCGTACCTGCATCAGGCTTTTTAGCCGCTATACTCTTTTATATGTTAGTTGGATTTAACCAAATAAATGGTTAATAGCCCTAAAAGTTAAAAAGAAGGCCAGCATATGCTGGCCTTTTTTGTGACGAATCTAATGGGAATGATATAAACTGAATTAAATTAGACTTACAAGTAAGCGCAAAAACTTAAGATGTCATTGAGTTAAGTTATTTATGGATAACCTGTTAATTGTAATAACTTTTATATTATTTATTTCGATTCTCATTATTGCCAGTCAACTGGCAAGGGTTATTAATGAGCGAAGAAGGGCGCAAATGATTGCGGATTCTCTGTTACAAAAGCGCTGCGATCGAATTGCTGGCGTTCTGCACCTTGTATCAGACCGCTATATGCCAACGCAAACAAAGATGGTTTTAGTTGAGTTTTTGATAAGTGGATTAACACGTCTACAAAAGATCAATAGGATGGATAGCCAAGAAGCCACTCTCTATGAAATGAAGGGGATCATAAGTGCTTTAAAAGAAGGTTCATACCAAGTTAACAAAGAAAGGGTATCCTCTAAAGTACATTTGGAAAAAGTGAATGAAAGTTTAATGGCTTTACCTGCTTTTTTAAAAGGTTTAAGTGCTCAAGGGCAACTTGATAAGGTTATTGCAAAGAGTCAAATGGAGCACATTCGTTTTATGAGGCAATTAGCTGCCACTGATCTACTTTCTTATGTCGCTCAACAGGACATAGATGCAGATAGGCTGAGTCAAGCAAGGGATAAATACCTTAATGGGTTGGCTGGTTTGGAGAAATTTACGGCGATAGAGCAATCTAAGGATGAAATAGAGCTGTTGCAGCATAAGGTCAGTCAGTTGGATCAAAAATTGCATACTAAGATGAAGTCACAAAAAAAAGAACAAACAACGCGATCAGATTCATAAATAGCTTGATCGGTTAACTAGAAGTGGTGAAAAATAAGATTATGGTGTTTTTATTGTCAGTCGTTAGAGGCTACTAATGTCTTCTTTTATTATTATTGGATTATTAGTTGTTGGTATTGGCTTTATTGCTTTTGTTGTTACCTTGCAAATGAAGGAGCAGGCTAGGTTAGAAAAGTTGAGAAAGGTTGCAATGCTTAATAACCAAACGCGTCAGGTGCGTCATTATTTAGATGATTTACCTGCACAGTATCAGCCAAAAGATATGCGTTTATGGCTGTATTCTCGTTTAGTGGGGATTCATGATGAGCTCATTAAACTCGCGCCAGATGAAAAGCTTGCGAAACGACGTCGACATGTTGTTGAAGAAATGGAGAAATTTCAAACAAGTAAGCAAAAGCGTAAAGCGAAAGCCATTAATGATGAATTACTCATTATTAATATCCGACGTTTGTTGGACTCCTTTTTTAGTTTTATTCAGCAATCTAAAGATGCCAAAAAACTTGATTCTGACGCTTGTCATAAATACAGCCAACTTATCAGTTTTTATCGTTATAAATTAAAAGCAGATCATAAGGCCTATCAGGCTAGACAATTCTTCTTAACTGGAAAGCTTCAAGAAGCTGTTGAGATGTATCGTAATGCTGCTGAAGAGTTAGACGAGATAAAAGAAACCCCCGAAGCAAAAGAAGCCATCATGAAATATAACTCAGCGGCAGATGAAATCGAGAGTGATTTGAAACTGCAGCAACAAGAAGCTGAAATGGAAGAGGAAGAGGAAGAAGATCAAGACGGGTTAGATGATGAGTGGAGTAAGTTTATGGAAAATGACGAATTCACTAAGAAAAAGACCTTTTAATATGCCATTTCTTAAGTCGCTAATAGGAAAGCTAGCGACTTAGCTAAATCCCTCACGTAATTTTTGCTAAATCTATTTCTCCCATATTGATTTCTCATTAATCACATGAGATCTTAGCCTGCTAACTTACTTACTCGAGGCGAATATGGAATTTGCATTACTGTCTGTTTTTATCCCTACTTTTTTCTTTGTCTCTTTGACTCCTGGTATGTGTATGACACTTGCTATGACGATGGGGATGACGATTGGGGTTAAGCGAGCTTTATGGATGATGCTAGGTGAGCTTGCAGGTGTCGCTTTGGTTGCCGCGTTAGCGGCTGTGGGTGTTGCTGCTTTATTATTAAATTATCCTAATTTCTTCTTAGCGTTTAAAATACTTGGTGGCCTTTACCTTGCTTATATTGGGATACAAATGTGGCGCTCAAAAGGCAAAATGGCCATTCAACTTGACCAAGAAAAATCACAAGCAAGTCGAAGAGAGTTGGCTATACAAGGTTTTGTAACAGCAATAGCAAATCCTAAAGGTTGGGCATTTTTCGTTGCACTTTTACCGCCATTTTTAAACCCAAATCAGCCTTTAACTGCACAGTTGATGACGCTTATCTGCGTTATTTTGACCTTAGAATTTATTTGCCTACTTATCTATGCAAGTGGCGGAAGAACATTAAGAACGCTTTTACTTCAATCGAGCAATGTTAAAGCAATGAACCGCTTTTCAGGAAGTCTGATGGTGGGGGTGGGTGCTTGGTTAGGCTTTAGTGGCTAGACCACATTATTAAGCTTTATTGATTAGCCTAAGACAATTAATATGTCTTAGGCTTTTTTGTATTTTTCGTACTGGTTTTGCGGTAGGCGCCTTTTTTCTTATAAGGTTTTTTAGTGGGCGAGGGTAAGGCAGAAAACAGTGATACATCCGTTGTTTTTGCCTGCTCAATTAATTGCTTTAAACCTGCTTTAAGCTCAGTCATAAAGCCCGCATACGATCCACTTCCTTGGCAAATATGATTGAGTTCTGCCTCCCACTTTGCCGTCATATCTGGGGTAATTAAGCTTTCAGGTAAGCTGTTGATTAAGGCTTTACCTGTGCTTGTAGATAAAATGCTCTTCCCTTGTCTGATTAAAAAGTTACGCCTAAAAAGCAACTCAATAATGCTAGCTCTAGTTGCCTCTGTGCCTAGGCCATCGGTTTCTTTTAAAATGGCTTTGATATCAGGCTGTTGTACATATCGACTTATGCCTGTCATGGCAGCAAGTAAGCTCGCATCAGTAAAGGCTGGTGGCGGTGTTGTGACTTTGGCAAGGATTTCTCCATGGTGGCAAAATAAGTTATCACCAATCGATACTTGGGGGAGTGGGTGGCTTTCATCATCATCCTGTTTTGCCTTTTTCTCAGGTAAAAGTAACTTCCAACCTGATTCAAGAGGAGTATGCCCTTTACTACGAAATAATCCGCCCGCAATAATGAGTTCAATAAAGGATTCTAAATACTCATAGTGAGGATAAAATTGCATTAAATACTGACGAGCGATGAGCTCATAAAGCTTTTGCTCAGATTGCGATAAACTGGCGATATTGGCCTGTTTGCTGGTTGGAATAATCGCGTGGTGTGCCTGTACTTCTTTATCATTCCAAGCTTTTGAGCGCTGACTTGTATTGGCCTTATTTAGCTTTTCCTGCCATTGAGGTAAGTTATTTTTTAAACTTTTAATAACAGCAGGGGCGTCTCTAAATTGTTCGTTAGGTAAGTAACGGCTGTCTGATCTTGGATAAGTAATCAGTTGATGTTTTTCATACAAGGACTGACACGTGTCTAAGACTTGTTGAGCTGACATGGAAAAGGCTTTAGCAGCATCAATCTGTAAGCTTGAAAGGTTATAGGGAAGAGGAGGCGCTTGACGCTTTTTCTTATATTGGGCTTGGCTTACTTTGGCATCTTGTCCTTTAATGCGCTGTATGACATTTTCTGCAAGGGCTTTATTTTGCACTCTGCCTTCACTGTCCATATGGGGGGCGCATGCGTCACTCGGAATCCATTTGGCTTTAAATTTCTCGTTATTGGGCGTTTCGATATTGGCCAGCACTTGATAGAAATCTTTAGCAATAAAATTCTCTCTTTCTAGATCCCTTTTTACCACTAGCCCTAAAATGGGAGTTTGTACTCTGCCAATAGAAAGCACACCTTGATAACCCCCTTGCTTCCCTTTAATCGTATAGGCTCGGGTAAGATTAATACCATGCAGCCAATCCGCTCTTGATCTGGCTAAGGCTGATCTTGAAAGCGCTGAAAACTCTTTATTTGATCTAAGTTGATTGAGTGATTTTTTTACTGCGGAGGGGGTCAGGTCATTAATGAGTAAACGTTGGATAGTGTCCTGTTTTGCTTTAGAGACTTTGCTGTAATGTATTACTTCGTCGACAAGTAGCTGTCCTTCTCTATCTGGGTCGCCAGCATGTACTAATTGACTGGCTTTTTTGATGAGTTTCTTAAGCACGCTTAATTGTTTACGTGTTTTGCTTTTTTCCTGCCACTGCCAAGTGTCTGGCACAATGGGTAAATGATCTAGTTGCCAGCTTTTATAGGCAGGGTTATAAGCATCAGGCTCGGCTTGTTCTAGTAGGTGGCCGATACACCAGCTCACACAATCCCCATTAGGCAGCCAGATACAGCCATCTTCTTTTTTCTGAGGCTTAGGAAAGGCTGAGGCAATCGCACGGGCGAGGCTAGGTTTTTCGGCAATATAAAGAATCATAAATCGCTACTGTGTTTTTATACAGTAGCAGTTTATCTAAGATGAATTTTAAAGGCCAGTAAATATCTGTGCTTACTTTATTGGATAAGACTAATTTATTGGCATGTTTGATCTAGATTACGTCTTGTCAGTGCCATTTCGACAAACTCTCTAATACCTTGTTGTTGGCTGCGGGTTTTTAGCCAGACAACATGCTCTGTAATATCCATGTCAGTGCCTGCAACGGGAACCAGGGTATAGCGCGGATCGGCACGAATATCATCACTTAAAGAGAAACCAACCCCTAGTCCTTCTACTACAGCGTTGCTGACGTGCTCAGAAATGCTCATCATCATTTCAAATTTTGGTTGTAAGTTCGCTTTACTAAAAACAGCTTTGACATAATCTTGGGTAAAGGAAGAATCTTTAAAGGCAATTAATGCATCTTGGATAAGGTCATGGGGCGAGACAGATTGCGCGCCGGCATGGCTATGATCGTTAGGTAAAATAGCAACCAATCCATGGCAATGAAAAGCCAAACGGGATAGGCCTGACAAAACATTTGGCATGGGAAATAAGCCTATATCTGCTTCTCTATCTAGCAGTAGTTGCTTGCATTCATGTGTGGTACCGGCAATGACTTGTACTAATGCGTTTGGATATTGCTTTTTAAAAGCCGCTATTAATGGCATAAAAATAATGGGGGAAGCCGTAGCCACTTTCATTCTAAAGTTTTCAGTACGAACTTCAGGTTTTAATAGTGCTGCTACGGCGAGATCTAAATCCAGATATTGACAGCTTAGGCGGTTAAGTTGCTTACCTAAACTTGTGGGTCGTACTTCTTTGCTAAAGCGCTCTAGCAGTGGGAATTCACAACGGGATTCCAGCTTACGAATTTGGGCTGTCACCGCAGGTTGGCTAACGCCGAGCAGCTGCGCTGCTTTAGTAAAGCTGCCGGTACGAACAACAGCATTAAAGGTTCGGATTTCATTTAGTGTTATATCCATTAAAGGCTCTTTAAGCGACATTTTTCATTATCTTGATTACCCAGCTTCCCATACATGATTCCTTTGATCTTGCGTTTGTGCAAGTGGCTTAGTCTTTTGTTTTATATCTGTATTGCTTTTTTTTTCTAGTAAAGGAATCGAAGCAATTAATTGCTGAGTGTAAGTTTCTTGGGGATCTAAAAAAATATCCCTCACATTGCCTTGCTCAATTAACTCACCATGTTTCATCACGCAGACCCAATCACATAGGTTGGCAATCACACTTAAGTCATGGGAAATGAATAATATGGTGATACCTAACTCTTCCCTTAGCTCTTTTAATAGTGCGAGGATTTCAGCTTGAATTGAAACATCTAATGCGGCGACAGATTCGTCTGCCACAATAAACTTAGGTTTACAGACTAAGGCCCTAGCAATACTGATTCTTTGTCTTTGCCCACCTGAAAAAGCATGGGGGAAGCGTCGTAAGTGTGCCACGTCAATATGACAACGCTTCGCAATGGCGATCACTTTTTTATCCGTTTCGTCTCTATTTTTAGTGAGCTTCATGGCTTCTAGCGGCTCGGCGATAATATCTCTAACTGTCATGCGTGGATTAAGTGAACTATAAGGGTCTTGAAAAACTAGCTGTGCTGTCTTGGCGAGCTTTTTACGGTTAACCGCTTTATCTGTGCCAAAATCGACCGGGTGTTTTTTGCGATTGTAATGGACGGTACCGCTGCTAATAGGGGCGGCACCTAGGAGAGCCTTGCCTAGCGAGGTTTTACCTGAGCCACTTTCGCCAACAAGACCAATAATCTGACCTTTAGGTAACTCTAATGAGATATTTTTTACCGCAGTAAAGCTTTCTTGCTTGCGGGCAGAGCCAGCCAGTTTATAAGTAACTGACAAGTCTTTTATTGAGACCAGTGACTTTGGTTCTTTAGGGGGAGCTTCAGGCAAATTATCAAGGTTAGGTAAGGCATCCAGTAAGCGCTTGGTATAGTCGTGTTCTGGAGAAAATAAAACGCGCTCCGTTGTGCCTGCTTCTACGACCTTGCCTTTTTTCATGACGGTGATGCGATCGGCAATTTTAGAAATGACGCCCAAGTCATGAGTGATAAAAAGCATCCCCATACCAAATTGTTCCCTTAGCTCAAGCATGAGCTCAAGTACTTGGGCTTGAATGGTGACATCTAATGCAGTGGTGGGCTCATCTGCAATCAAAAGTTTAGGTTTGGTTGATAGCGCCATGGCAATCATGGCCCTTTGGCGCATGCCGCCGGAGAGCTCAAATACATATTGATCAAAGCGTTTTTCCGGTTGCAGGATACCCACACGTTCAAACAGTTCTACCCCCGCTTTACGGGCTTCCTCTTTGGAAATGCCTAAATGGATTTGCATGGTTTGAATAATTTGATCACTGATGCGTATTGCTGGTGCAAAGCTTGCCATGGGTTCTTGAAATATCATGGAGACGGCATCACCACGCACTAGGCGCATCTCCTTACCTCGTAGCTTTAATACATTGATATCCTGTTCCTGGTGGCGTAATTGGATCGAACTGCTTGGCTGGATAATGGCGTTACTTGGGTTTAAACGCATAATGGTTTTGGCGGTGACAGACTTGCCTGAGCCGCTTTCTCCTACTAGGCCCATTACCTCGCCAGGTCGAATATTTAAACTCACATTATCAACAGCTCTGACAGGTCCTTCATCCGTATTAAAGTCTATGCTGAGATCTCGAATTTCTAATAAATTGTCGCAAGTTCGTTGTATGCTCATATTATTTTTTCTCCGCATAAGGGTCCGCAGCATCACGCAGGGCATCGCCGACAAAAACAAAGGCCATAATCAGGGCGACAAATACCGCGACGGGAAAGAATTGCCAAATCATGTTTTGTTGAATATCTGGGTCTTGGGCTTTTTGCAATAAGACGCCAAGGCTATTAACAGGCTCAGTTAGGCCTAATCCAAGAAAGCTCAAACTGGTCTCGGCAAGAATCACATAAGGGAAGTTAATTAAGGTATCAACAATAATGTAGCTGCCAAAACTGGGTACCAGATGACGCCATATAATGCGCCACGTGCTGGCCCCACAAAGTTGTGCTGCGAGCACGTAATCTTGATTACGCTCGGTAAGAATATGAGTACGTAAACGCCTCCCTAAGGTGGCAAAATCTAATGCTCCAATGACGACTGCGATGGCAAAGTACCTTTGAATTGAAGTTAAATCCATTTGCGATAAGGCAACTGCACAAGCGAGGTAAATCGGAATGGGAGGAATGACCCTAACGGCTTCGGTAATACTCATCATGATGGTATCCACTCGGCCGCCAAAATAACCACTGACCCCTCCAACAAATAAAGAGGTGATGAGTTTTACCACTAAGGCAACTATGGCAATGCTGATGGTGATCCAAATAGCGTGTAGTGTACGACTAAAGACATCTTTGCCATCTTCATCTGTGCCCATTAAATGAATTTGGCCTGTTTCAACACCAAATAAGTGTCTATCCCAGCGAAGATCTAAATCAAGTCCCGCCATGCTTAAATCAATTAAGCTGTATTCCCAACCTTTTACAAAGAAGGTGAGATAACGTCGTTTATCTTCATCGATTAAATATTTATTTTGACTAGAAGAAGTTAATGCACCGCTTGATGTTAAGGCATCTAATGCTGCTAATCCGCCGCCTGCTAAGGCACTCAGGTCTATCTTGGCTTTTTCTTTTTGATAGGTATAAGTAAAGGGGCGGAACGAAAAACCGTTCTGGTCCCAAAAATACACAACTTGTGGTGCGCCACGGCGATAGTCTTTATCTGCGCCAGAAATAGTGGGATCGACAGGTGAGAAAAAACCTGCGAAAAAGCCCATAAAAATGATGCTGCCTAATATCCAAGCGGCAATGACACCTGTGGTTTTTCGTTTAAAGCGAGCTTTAATGAGAGCCATTTGTCCTGCGGTGTAATAGGCATCACCTTCAAGGTTTGCTGACTTGCCTCTTAACTTAGAAAAAATACGTGTAATTATCATGATTAGTTCCCCAGTACGCTTTTTCGCACTCGCGGGTCAATCGCCGCAAGTACAATATCAGTGATAAAATTCATCGAAATCACCACTAAGGCGACAAGAAACAAAATACCAGCAGCGAGCTCTTGATCATTTGTTTGTGCTAACGCTTCTATTAAAAGCGCAGCAGCATCTGTCAGGCCTATCACCACAGCGACTATGGGTAAGTCATTAAAAATACGTTGAAAATCAAACCCTACGCTATTAAAAAGTGGGCTAATAGAATGTCGAACAGGGTAACCTGCCCACAAAGCCATACCGTCAACGCCACGGGCTCTTGCAGCATCCACATACAGCTTATTTGACTCATCGACGACAAGGGCGCGTACGGTTTGAAGTTGTAAGGCTGTTGCAGACCAACCAATAACAAAAATAGGCAACCAGATATGACCAAGGAAGTCTTGTAATTTGCCAAATTCAAATCCCGTTTCACCAAACCAAGGCACACTTTTCCATTGTTCAGAAAAAAGTCCTGTTGGTGTGGGTTCTCCTGCAAAGACGTATAAGAGAATAATGCTCAGAGCCAGTAAGAAATTAGGCAAGGCTAAGCCTAGGTAACTTATTATCCTAAGTTGTAAGTCCAGTAGCTTGTTAAAACTCAAACCTAATGTATTGATAATGCGCTCAGATTTAGTGTGCTGAGGGTTCTTATCTTGCCAGCCCTTATTAATGGTAAAAGCCGATAAAATGCCAAAAGGTACGGCAATCACATAGGCAAAAATAAGACCGACCATACAAAACATAAAGCTTAACCAGAAGCGATCACCCAGAGCGAGATTAACTGATTGTCGTTTGGCACAGCTAAAACCTAAATCACCTCTTAAGGTTAAGTCTGTGACCCAACTTGCCCAACGAACTGCCAAGGGTTGATCTAATCCCATGCGCGCACGTTCAGCAGCAATATCTGCTTGAGTAATGGTCTCGCCTTGGGTGTTTTTATAAGCGATGTATTTTTCAGCACAATCACCGGGCAAAACTTCCATTAAAGAGAAGACGATGCCGCTAACGATTAGCAAAGTGATAAGTGCCAATACATAACGGTTAAAGACATAGTTAAAATACTGGCTGCTTATCCCTTTCCAGAAGAGAAGGCCACCGATACTTAATAAGATCCAGAGTAGCCAGGTATCGGCTATAAAATTAGCAATCACATGCATATCCTCAAAACCTGTTATCAGTGCGTTTTCTTTTCTCTATAGACAGAAAAGGCATTGATAGCAGGTCTTTTATATTCAGTTAAAATAAGTCATTGAAACGAGTCGATTGAAAAGCAAACAAAGAGAGACAAAGTCTCTCTTTGTTTGTTTCTAATGGATGCTTAGAAAACTAGTTCTGAGACATGCCGTTTGCACCTAGATACCACTGAGTGGCTAGGTATGGGTACATGCGATAGAACTCATAAGATGAGGTTTTTGGTATTTCAAAGTTGCCTAATGAAAGACTACGGTATACCGGAGACACGGCTTTTACTGTGCCTAAAATGTATAAATCATCAACGACTTGCTGAGCAATCTTAGCGCCTAGTTTATTTGATGCATCTGAACCTGCTTGTAAGGTAACAAACTCGTCTGTCATCTTTTTCATTTTGGCGACTGTTGCTGGTGGTTTTACCCCTTCAGTACCTTTGGTATCACGATGTTGCGCCCATAACATGCCAGTACGCAAATCAAAAAAGCTACCGTAAGGAGGTAATAGGGTTTCCACGTTACTAGCAAGTGTTGCTAATGGACGACCCATTACCCAGCTCAATACGCTTAGGTCATTTGCGGTCTGAGAGTTGCGGTACTCATCTGAAGTGACTTCTTTAATGGTGGTTTTAATGCCCACTTGAGTCCAGTTGTTGGCAATGATTTCAACTAACTCAGTTGGTGTTCCCTGAGTCGCATACTGAATGTTTAGCTCAAAATTTTTACCTGAAGACAGGTCACGTAAACCATCATTGTTCTGATCAATAACACCTGCTTTATCCAGTAATTTAGCTGCCATTTTTGGATCGTATTGAATCCAACTGTTTTTCAGCTCATTGCTGATAAAAGGTGTGGTATCCGCATCAAATCCTGTGTACTGAGTCGGTTTACCTAGACCAAAATAAGCAATTTCATTAATTTGATCACGGTTCATAGCAACCGACATGGCACGACGGAAATTGATATTATTAAAGACAGCACGCTTCTCAATATTTTTGTCTGTTAAGTTAAAAGCAATGGTTGTTTGTGCAATGGTTGGACGTAATGCTAATTCGTAAGCGCCCTGTTCTTTGTTTTCTAATAGTACTGGGGCTTGGGGAAGGTTTACGGCTTGCGCTTTATAATCTACTTCGCCTGCAATAAGTTTAGCGGTTTGAATGTCTTCATCACCAATGAAAACTTCACTGATTTCATTAATGTAGGGTAGCTGGTTACCTGCTGTGTCCACTTGGAAGAAGTAAGGGTTAGCCACCAAACGACGACCTTCCAATGACTCTTCAACCACCAAATAAGATTCAAGGCTAGGGGCGATTGCTGTTAAGCCCGCTTTCACTAAACGCTCGGTTGCCGCTTTATCTTTGAGTAAAGGGGTAGGGACATCTTTCCAATCTGATTGTCCGTAATAAAAGTTAATCAGAGCATAACCATTATCAAAGCCTAGGGCTTGCGCCTTTTTATCTGCACCTTTCGTTAGCTCAGGGTGGAATTGTGCTAATAAATGCTTAGGCTGGAAGGGCTGCGCATAGTCTTGAGCAAAGTTATCCAAAAAGCCTGGCGTAGATTCATTCATAGTGAATTGCACAGTGGTATCGTTTAAGACTTCTACTTTTACTGGCTTACCGGCTGATAAGAATCGATCTTTTGGCTTTTTGATGACATTCGTATCCATCAATAAATTGTTGTACCAAAAAGCGATATCATGGGCGTTAAAGTCTTGTCCGTCAGACCATTTATGGCCCTTACGTAGATTTACCTTCAAGACGGTAAATGTATCATTCCATTGCCAAGATTTCGCAACATTAGGAACGATAGTGGCAAGGTCGTCACTAAAACGTACTAGGTTAACGTGACGTACTGATAATAAATCAGATGTGCCTGATTCAGTGGCTTTAGAGATGCCATTAAGGGTGCCGCCATACATGCCAATCTTGTTGTAAGGGGCTAGGATGAGCGGTTCACTTGGGAGGCGTTTGGCCAATGGCATTAGGTCTGGGTTACCCGCAATGCGATCATTCAAGGATTGTATGGCTGGGTTCTCTGCAAACGTGAGTGTACAGGATTGCTTTGCTTCGTATTCTGCACGCTCAAAAATGTGAGGGTATTTACCGCCTGCATCTTGGCCAGTAATTGCTGGACAGTTCGCCAATACATTGCTTGAGATTAGCGCCGTTGCGCCAGCGATTAACAACTTATTCATCATTCAGTTCCTGCTAAAAAATTAGTATGAATTCAAATTAGGCCGATGCTGCAAAGGCAGGTAATGGCCAACGAATCAGTTGCCAACCGCGAGATACGGCCAGCTTACTGAGTGATCTATCGGGATTTGTTGCGACAGGATGATCTACTAACTCAAGAAGTGGTAGATCATTCATTGAGTCGCTATAAAAGTAGGCTCCATCCATAGACTCTCCTTGCTCCTTCAGCCATGCCTTTAGCCGAATAATTTTGCCTTCCTTGAAACTGGCTACCCCGGCAATTTCACCGTTGTAGCAGGTTTGTGTATCTGCTGGATTGATACCTTCTTCCAGCTCGATTGCTAATACATCTGAAACGCCTAGCTCTTTAGCAATGGCTTTCACAATAAAGGCGGCAGTGGCAGAAATAAGAAGCAAGCGCTCGCCTTGATTTTTGTGTTTTGTTAAAAGATCCAAGGCTTCTTGGTAAATTCTGGGTTTTAAATATTGCTCGATAAAAGCGGGCATTAAGCGGTTAATGTCTTCTTTATTTAATTGGATGAGGGGTTGTAACTGAAAACGGACATAGGCCCTCATATCTAAGGTGCCTGCGCTGTATTGCTCTGAAAAAGCGTGATCTGCTATGAGAAATGACTCATCAGCAAGACCTTGATCAACCATAAAGCGGCAAAACAAAGAAGCACTATCACCAGCGATTAAGGTTTCATCTAGATCAAAAATTGCGAGTGCCATAGTTAAAGTGCTCCCGTAAAGTGTGTCTCTAGAAAGTCTTTAGGATAAGGTTTGTTATGACCTTTAATCCCCAGTAACTGACAAACCGCCCCACAGATGTCTAACTGTTGTGGTTGGGCGTCAGGGTCATGGGAAAAGCCATCTCCTAGCACATAAAGCGGCACCATACGTTCTTCGGTTAAGGTGCCACCATGGCTAAAATCATTGTTCATGCCGTGATCTGCAGTCACCAGTACTTGATAACCTTCAGCCAACCAGTCAGGTAGGTATTCAGAAAGTGCCATATCAGCATGGCGAGTGGTATTTCGATATTTACTGCTATCCCAGCCTGCTTTATGACCAGCATCGTCAATATTCATTGGATGTATGAGTAAAAAATCTGGATCATGATGACGGCGAAGTGCTTCAGCATCAGCAAACAAATGATCATCAGGATAGTGGTCTTGGTGATAAAAGCTGCCATATTGAATTGCTAGCTCACTATCCATGGTGTAGCGATCACGTTTTGCTTGAAAAGGGGTGCGGTTATAAAGCTCGCTGAACCAATGATAAGCCGCTGCGGCAGTGGTTAGGTTGGCACTACGGGCTAAACTAAAAATGCTTTCTTGGTTGGATAATCGCGTTACAGCGTTATGTACTATGCCACTATTAACAGGGGCAACGCCTGTTAAAATAGCTTCGTATAAAGGGCGTGACATAGAGGGTAATTCACATTGAAGCTTATAAAGGGTGGCTTTATTTTGCTCGCGCAATGCCTGTAAAAAGCCCATACATTGTTCGCCTGCACTGTATTCAAGGCCGTCTAGTACAATTAAAATTACTTTCTTCGACATAGTCACTTACTCAAAAATTAACCAATCAATTAGATTTCCAACCTAATTTTGCCATTTAAAATTGGCTTGGTTGAATTGCTAAAGCATGTAACTAGGTTAATTTGTGAATATGTATTTTATATAACAGTGTTGGGTATTTTTCGTGACATCTTTATCGATGTGCTTTTAGCTATAAGGTTTGTTTATAGTGAGTAATATATAAATAATATTTGAATGCACAATGACGTTGAGGAGGGGGAGAGTTTAAGCGTGAAATGAGGTTGATCAGTAAAGAGCAACCTCTATCTGTATGGTGAGAAGGCTATCTTAGTGGAATGACTAAAACAGGGACTTCACTTTGATGAATGACTTTATTCGCGGTAGAGCCAATAATCATTTGTCCAAGCTTACTATGGGTTCGGCTATTCATGACGATCATATCAATATCACGAGTTTCAATTGTATGTTTGATGGCACTGCTGGCATCTTCTTGAACGACTAAATATTCAGGCTTTTCTGGTAGCTCATTGTCATTTTTATGATTGTCGTAAAAGAGCGCTATTTGTGTCTCCATTGTATCTCTAACACTATTAACCGCTTCTTGTCTTAGTGCTTGTAGTTCTTCTATTGGTAGGTAGTTGTTGATCATGCTTTGAGCTTGATGGTTAATTGGCTCAATAGCATGCATAAAGATAACATTCGCGTTTTGGCTGGCTGCCAGTGACATAACAAGGCTTAAAGATTCTTGTGTTTTATCTTCTAGGTCACAGGCAAAAAGAATGGTTTTCACTTGAGGTAACATGGCTAAGCTCCGTTTGATGAATTAGCTATAGTCTATTCCTCGTGAGGTTAAAAACGCTGACTTACATCATAAGCTAGCGTTATTCTAAATTTATTTGTGACGCCTTTAGGGACTGGTAAAGGTTTGATTCAAGGTAACTGTCATAAATAAAGCTACTACTTGCAATGAATAGAATTAGACAAACAAAAATAAGATCCCAAGCAAGATTAGGCTCTTTTAAGTGAGTGTTATTATTTTGGTTTTGATCAAAGTCTGAAAGTTTCATGATAAGCGTCCATGGTGAATAAATTAATTATAAATGATAATCAATATCATTCAATATTTTTTTAATCAGTAGATGATTTTTGCGCTTCGGTTCTAATTAATGACTGTGATATGATGCCGCTTTGTTTATTTATTGAAGAGAGTAAAAAATTATGTCTGAACTATCGTTCGACTCTAAAGAAGCTAAAATTGGCTATGGTATCGGCCGTCAAATTGGTGATCAACTAGGTGGAAGTGACCTAGGTGATATTTCTCTACCTCACCTTTTTGCTGCGATTGAAGATTCTTTAAAAGGCGCTGAAATGCGTGTTTCTGGTGAAGACCTAGAAGCTGCTTTTGCTAGCCTACAAGAAGAAATGGAAGCTAAAACATTGGCTGCTTCTGAAGAGACGATTGCTGCAGGCGCTGCTTTCTTAGAAGAAAACAAAGCAAAAGAAGGTGTTCAAATTACTGAAAGTGGTCTTCAGTTCCACGTGATTGAAGAAGGTACTGGCGCGACTCCTACTACTGAGTCTACAGTACGCGTTCACTATGAAGGTCGTTTAGTTGACGGTCAGGTTTTTGATAGCTCTATCGCACGTGGCGAGCCAATTGAATTCCCAGTAACTGGCGTAATTGCTGGTTGGACTGAAGCACTTCAGTTGATGAAAGAAGGCGCTAAGTACCGTCTTACTATTCCAGCTGAACTAGCTTACGGTGCTCAAGGCGCTGGTGCTATGATCAAGCCTCACTCTGTGTTGGTATTTGATGTTGAATTGATTGCTGTTGTGTAATTAATTTGAACATAAAAAAAGCGAGCTTTAAGCTCGCTTTTTTTATGTCTGCTCATTTTAAAGATAAGCGGTTTGCACTAAATATCTCTTTCCATCAGTACATGCAAAATACCAGACTCTAAAAAAATCTTACCATCTGTTTTAAAGCCGTGTCTTTCGTAAAAAACTTGAGATTCAGTTTGAGCATGTAAAAAGATACGTTTTAAATCCATTTCTCTTGCAACCTGAATCGCTTTTCTTAATAGCATGGTGGCGTAGCCTTGACTGCGATAAGCCGGTAGCACACTAAGACGGCCTACCTGTCCTTCTGGCGTTAATCTGCATACACCCGTTGGAACAGCTGTGGTGCCAAACGAAACAAAATGCACAGCGTCTTCATCTAAGTTATCCCACTCATCTCTCTCATCAATGCCTTGTTCTATGATAAAGACTTGCTTTCTGACGAAACTAAGTTGAGCCTTGCTACTGTCCCAGTCTGTTGTTAAAACTTTCATACCAAAATCCCTACTCTTCTGCTGGCAGATGAACCACACCTTGTTTGCTGATTAAGAAGCTTAACATAGGTAAAATGTCTTTGTGTTTATCCGTTTCAAGGGTGCTGAAATCAAATTCAACTTGATCACAAATTGCATGAACTAGCGGCTCTAATTCTTTAGCAATTTCTATTTTAGCGCCGTTACAATAAAGCTGTATCAGTTTATTTTCTGCATTTGCATGATAGCAAATACGGGCATCACCAGGTCTAAAGAAAGGCACACCTTTAAGGGCATCTTTAAGACTGGTTTGCGTGTCTTCTTGATTAAGGTCTCCATGAAACTCAGGATACTTTACCTCGCTCATGTAAGTTCCCAGCCAATCTGCAAGCATCTCTGGTTGATCAAGCATGGCTTTTAGTTCTTGCTGTAAATAGCTAATGTCAGAGTGATGTATTTCTGCATGATGAGGTTCTTCATGATCAGAAGGTGAGCTAAATCTGTGCTTCTCATTATCTATCTCACAGATTTGATCACGAATGCCTGTTAGCACTTCTTGCATGCTAGGTGCTCTAAAACCAATTGAGTAGGTCATACAGTCATCATCGAGGGCACGACCATTATGAGCAAAATTAGGAGGAAGATAGAGGATGTCACCGGCTTCGAGTTCCCAGTCTTGCTCTGGATCAGAATTGAATTCAGAGAGAATGTGTAGGTCTATGTCTTGAATTGCTTGATCTTGATAAGCGTCAGGAGCAAGAACCTGCCAGCGTCTTTTACCACTCACTTGTACAAGAAAGACATCATATTGATCATAGTGAGGTCCAACACTACCGCCTTTGGTTGCATAACTCACCATAACATCATCTAAACGCCAACTTGGTAAGAAGCGAAAGCGTTCTTTTAGTTCTTGTACTTCAGGCACCCAGTGGTCAACAGCTTGAATGAGAAGGGTCCATTCCTGTTCTGGCAGTTGTGCAAATGTTTCTTCTGTAAAGGGCCCTTTTATTGTCTGCCAAGGTGTCTTGCCTTGTTCTATCACAATACGAGATTCAACCTCACTTTCCATCGCCATGCCTGCAAGCTCATCTGCTTCCAGCGGAGGTTCATAATCGACTAACCCCGCGCGAATCAGTAGCGGTTTCTTTTGCCAATAATCGCGTAAAAAAGTATTTGCGCTCATGCCACCTAGAATGGAAAGGGGAGTATCAAGTGTTGTCATAAAAATATGTTATTTCGCTAAGGTTATGAATGAGAAAAAGCCGAGTAAGTCACTTACTCGGCTTTTCAAAGTGTTAATTATATAAGGAGTTAACCTTAATAATTAGTTTTTTATTGCTTTTGCTTGCGCTACCGCATTACCAATATAAGTTGCAGGAGTCAGTTTTTTCAACTCTGTTTTAGCATCTTCTGGCATTTCTAATGTATCAACAAAGGCTTCGATGGTCGCTTGGTCGATAGCACGGCCACGGGTTAGCTCTTTTAGTTTTTCGTATGGAGATTCAATGCCGTAACGGCGCATCACAGTTTGAATTGGCTCAGCTAATACTTCCCAAGCGGCATCCAAATCTTGTTCAAGGCGTTCTTTATTGATTTCTAGTTTACTAATACCTTTTAAGCTCGCTTGGTAAGCAATCAAGCTGTGAGCGAGACCAACACCTAGGTTACGAAGCACTGTTGAGTCGGTAAGGTCACGTTGCCAGCGAGAAACTGGAAGCTTGGCACTTAGGTGGCCCATAATCGCATTCGCAATACCCAAGTTACCTTCAGAGTTTTCGAAGTCGATTGGGTTAACTTTGTGCGGCATGGTTGAAGAGCCAATTTCACCTGCGATGGTTTTTTGTTTGAAGAAGCCCATAGAAATATAAGCCCAAACATCGCGGTCGAAGTCTAATAGAATGGTATTGAAACGACTGATGGCATCGTAAAGCTCTGCAATGTAATCGTGAGGTTCAATTTGTGTCGTGTAAGGGTTCCAGCTAAGGCCCAAAGAGGTTACAAATTTCTCTGCATGTGCTTGCCAATCTATGTTTGGATAAGCTGAAAGGTGAGCGTTGTAGTTACCAACGGCACCGTTAATTTTTCCTAAAAACTCAACCGCTTGAATTTGTTTGAACTGGCGAGAAAGACGAGCTGCCACGTTTGCCATCTCTTTACCCATGGTAGATGGGGAAGCTGTTTGACCATGTGTACGAGACAGCATTGGCTGCTCAGCATGCTCAAGAGCTAGGCCTTGAATCGCTTCGATCACATTGGTTAGTTCAGGCTTGATTACATCTTCCAATGCTTCACGCAGCATAAGGGCATGAGACAGATTGTTAATGTCCTCAGAGGTACAAGCAAAATGTACGAACTCAGATACATTATCTAGTTCAGCAAGCCCTTTCATCTTATCTTTGATGAAATATTCTACCGCTTTCACGTCGTGGTTCGTTGTTCTTTCAATGTCTTTGATCGCTTGCGCATCTTCTTCGCTGAAGTTTTCTGCAAGTTGATCTAAGAAGTGAGTTGCTTCTTGACTAAGTGCAGGTACTTCTTGAATTTGTTCGTGAGCAGCAAGGGCTTGTAACCATCTTACTTCGACTAGAACACGCATTCTTAATAAACCATATTCACTAACAGAGCGACCTAGTGAACGGGTTTTTGAACCATAACGACCATCTATTGGGGAAATAGCATTTAAGCTAGTTAATTGCATTGAAATAACGCCTCGACCGTGGATTACTGAGTGGTTTTCAGGGAAGCGCTATTATAGGCAAAAGCCCAGAGGTATGCTATCGCTAGGTTTTTAATATGGCCTAATCTAGGCTGTTTTTTAGTGTTTTTTCAGGATGTGACGTGAGAAAAGAGTAAGGCTGAAATATAGGTTTCAGCCTTACTGATATTGTTAGTTTTGTAGCAATTTAATTGATGAATAAACCCATTATTTAAAGTTATCTAAGGCCGTCAAAATAGGTTTACGTTTAAACACTAGATGCCAGCGTCTTCCACCCAATTGGCGCCATAGCATCGCTGCTCTCACTCCGGCAAATAGGCTTGCCCTGACTTGATCTGAAACTTGGCTTTGTTGCAAATAGCGACTATCACCATGCACTTGGATACGGAAGTTGAGCTTGCTTAAGTTATCTTGGTAAATACCTGAAACAGCTGCAATCATATTTGGGTGCATCATATCGTCATAATGCTCTTTTTGACGAACGAGCTGGCCAATTCTTTGGCCTAAATTGGATAGCATTTGAGGTTGCTTCGCGAGTTTAGACTCTAAATGCAATATGCTTAAAGCATAACGAATGGTATCTGGGTTGACGCTGGTTTTATCTTTGCCAATGGTTTTCTGGCAAATTTGATTACCTAGTTGCAAATTATCAAAAAGCTGCCAGTTGCCACCGTAAATCTCATCAGTGCTATCAACATTAGTTTTAAGCAAACTCTCTAATAAAGGTCTTAACGAGGCTTCTGGTGCGGTACCATTTTTAGCTAATTGTGAGACAAGTTCTGCCGCTTGAAATAGTGCGCTTAACGCAATAGCTTGATCGTTTACTTGTGTGCTCATTCTTTCAATAACCTGATTTTTACTTATTAAATGCGCGATTAATTATGCCGCCACCGAGGCATTCTTCATCAAGGTAAAATACCACGGACTGACCTGGTGTAATGGCTCTTTGTGCTTCAACAAAACTTACTTCGATTGAACCATCAGGATTTGCTGAAATGGTGCAGTCTTGATCGGCTTGGCGGTAACGGCATTTTGCTTTGCATGTTAGTGGCAGTTCAGGCGCAACTCTTGCTACCCAATCCATGTTGCTCGCATTTAAGTGGGTTTTATATAAAGGCTTATCGTCACTGCTTTGGGTCACTAATAAAACATTGTTATCTAAATCTTTTTCAACCACATACCAAGGTTCGTCCGAGTAGTTTGCTAGACCCCCTATGCCTAAGCCTTGGCGTTGGCCTATAGTGTGGTACATAAGGCCAGAGTGGCGACCTATGGTATCACCTTCTAAGGTTTTAATATCGCCAGGTTGTGCAGGTAAATATTGCTCTAAGAAATCCTTAAAGCGACGTTCGCCAATAAAACAAATCCCGGTACTGTCTTTTTTGTTGTGCGTGATAAGGTCGTGCTCTTGTGCTAGACGACGAACCTCTGGTTTTTCTAGCTCACCAACAGGGAACAAGCTTTTGGCAATTTCATCTTTACCGACAGCATAAAGGAAGTAGCTTTGATCTTTATTGTTATCAAGGCCCTTCAATAGCTTGGCTTGGTTATCATCATGAGTGCGTCTGACATAGTGACCGGTTGCGATATAGTCAGCACCTAAAGCATTGGCGTACTCTAAAAAGGCTTTAAATTTAATCTCTTTATTACATAGGATGTCTGGGTTCGGTGTTCGACCTGCTTTGTACTCTTCCAAAAAGTGTTCGAAGACATTGTCCCAATATTCTGCGGCAAAGTTAGCCGTATGTAATTTGATTCCTAATTTGTCACACACACTTTGTGCATCAGCAAGATCGTCTTTTGCTGTGCAGTACTCAGTGCCATCGTCTTCATCCCAGTTCTTCATGAATAAGCCTTCAACCTGATAACCTTGCTGAATCAAAAGCAGGGCAGAGACAGAAGAATCAACGCCGCCAGACATACCAACAATGACCTTGGTGTTTTTGATGGAATGAATTGTGTTTTCAGGAGTATTCGTTTCGGTAATCATTTAGCTAAGTGCGCTCATTGGGTGAATAAATGTCGGTTAATTGTAACTCATTACGCTTAAAGGTGACTATCGCAGATGAGAGATAAAGGGTATATGGTGCCAGTAAGGTAATCTTCAAGGCACTTTTTTACCAAAGGGCTACGAAGTGAATGATTTAAAATTTCTGTTTCATTTAACCAGGCAGCTTCTTCAATATCGTCATCTAGGGTTTGGTTAACTTTTTTAATCGGTGAGCAGACAAAGCAAGCTCTATGATAAGTGTCATCATTTACACTAGGCGTAAAGCTATAAAGACCTAATAGATGTTCAACCTTTACCAGCCAACCTGTTTCTTCAAGTACTTCACGAGTAATGGCTTGAATTAGGCTTTCATTATTTTCAACGTGTCCTGCGGGTTGGTTGAGTACCAGCTTGCCCTGTTTTTTTTCTTTGACCATTAGAAACTGGGGATCTAGATAGTTTGTTTTTTGCGGAATGACTGCGGCGACGGTTATTCGAGGAAGTGCCCCTCGGTTTTTGTCTTGCTCTATTTTTTTCAAATTTTTCAAGCTCCATGGCTAGCATTTCATCGATTGGCTTTTCTAACCAATGCCCTAACTCAATATCTGTTAAGGAGTAAGGACCAATTTGGGTTCTAATAAGGCGTAATGTAGGAAAGCCAACAGCGGCAGTCATACGCCTTACTTGACGGTTTTTTCCTTCAGTAATTGTCAGCTCTAACCAGCTGGTAGGGATGTTTTTTCGTTCTCGAATGGGAGGATGTCTAGGCCAAGGTTCAAAGTCTGATGCAATTTTTGCTTCGGCTGGTTTGGTTAACCCGTCTTTTAGCTCAACTCCAACTCGTAATTGCTCAACAGCTTCTTTAGTTAACTCACCCTCAACTTGGACAAGGTAGGTTTTTGGCATTTTATGTTGGGGTGAAGCGATAAGATGTTGTAGGGCACCATGATCGGTTAATAGTAATAAGCCTTCTGAGTCATAATCTAAACGTCCCGCAGGATAAAAGTTTGCTTTATCTATAAAGGAGGAAAGAGTGGCTTTTTCTTCATCTGTGGTGAATTGGCTTAAAACTTGGAATGGTTTGTTGAAAACGATAATAGAAGGCATGGTCTTTCATTTAAAAAGCCCACCATATGTTATTGAATCCACAGAGTCAAAGTTGAATGTTGGGGTTGTTGTATAGGAATTTTACTAATCAATTGGTCTGATTAGTAAGGTGGATAGATAGGAGGTTAATCACTAACAGTCCATCTTACTAATCACAGTCTTTCTTCTCATTCAAGTGTAACTACTTTA
Source organism: Marinomonas sp. MED121 (assembly GCF_000153025.1). GTDB lineage: Bacteria > Pseudomonadota > Gammaproteobacteria > Pseudomonadales > Marinomonadaceae > Marinomonas. Next base: position 69,453 of record NZ_CH672433.1, on the reverse strand, counting down.
TATGTCGTGCATTATTGGTTAATTAATTAGGCATTTACTGATATTTTGGGAGATGCTGTCGCCTCATTGTTAACGTGTTGATGAAGGGTCTTGTCTTCATCTATTTCAGGCATGATATCAACGGCATGAAGCCCTTGTTTACCTGGAGAGGTTTTGAAGCTGACAGACTGTCCTGCTTTAAGGGTTTTGTATCCATCAATTAAAATGGATGAGTAGTGAATAAATAGATCTTCTTCAAAGCTTTCTGAAACGATGAATCCATATCCTTTGGCATTATTGAACCACTTTACTGTTCCATGGTGCATACATCACTCCGTTTAAGATAATTTTTAACCTTTTAAAAATCTTTGTTTTCAGCCTTCTCTTTATAAAGCTTGGCCTTTATTAACATGCCGCTATATGCGGACTAAATACCATCTATAATTAGCTTACTTTTTAATTTAAAGTTTTATTTCCTCAGCGCATGACTTTCGTTAAAGAAAAGCGTAGAAGTAGATAATGGCTTTGTAAAATGAAAGGGAAAACTTTGTTTTTTCTTAGGAGAACTTGTTTGTATTAAAGAAGTCTCCATATAGATAATTAGCTAATTAAATTTTAATTTTTGTAATTCAGAGACCTGGAATGAATCTAAACCAACAAATTCGACTAACCTTAGATAACGAGCAAGGAGATATAGGTGTAGTACTTGCTCCTGAGGAGACTGAGTTAAAACCACCTTCAATGTACCAAGTGGTGTTATTGAATGATGATTTCACACCAATGGACTTTGTAGTTTTCGTATTACAAAAGTTCTTTTATATGGATGGTGAGAAAGCACAGAAGGTAATGCTTGAAGTTCACAATAAAGGTAAGGGTGTATGTGGGGTATACCCATTTGATATTGCAGAAACAAAAGTCGCAATGGTTCAGCAGTTTGTAGAACAAAATGAACACCCCTTGATGTGCGATTTGCAAAAAGTCGACTGATTTTAGAGAGAGGGTACACCTATGTTAGATAAAGAATTAGAGCAAACCCTAAACAGTGCATTTAAACTAGCACGAGATAAACGTCACGAGTTTATGACAGTAGAACATCTGTTGTTGGCTCTTACAGAAAATGATGCCGCGTCAGTTGTGCTGAGTTCATGCGGTGTTAATTTAGATATGCTAAGACAAGAATTAATTGAGTTTGTTGATAGTACTACGCCACTTATTCCTGAAGATGATGCCGAAAGAGAAGTGCAGCCAACTTTAGGTTTTCAGCGAGTATTACAACGTGCTGTTTTTCATGTTCAGTCTTCTGGCAAGAGAGAGGTAACGGGCGCGAATGTCTTGGTTGCTATTTTTAGTGAGCAAGAGAGTCAGGCTGTTTATTTATTGAAGCGTCAAGGCGTTGCTCGTATTGATGTGGTTAATTATGTTGCTCACGGCATCTCTAAAGTAGGTGATCAGCCTACTCAAGATTCGGTGGAGCATGAGGAAGAAGGAGATGACAACGGTGCTCCTTTGCAAAAATATGCCCTTAACTTAAATGAAGAAGCAAAATCAGGGAACATAGATAATTTAATTGGTCGAGATTACGAAGTGTCAAGGGTTGTACAAACTTTATCTCGACGTCGTAAAAATAACCCTCTATTGGTGGGTGAGTCTGGTGTAGGTAAAACTGCCATAGCAGAAGGGCTCGCTAAACGTATTGTTGATGGCGATGTGCCTGATGTGATTAAAGATGGTGTGGTTTACTCTTTAGATTTAGGGGCCTTGCTAGCTGGTACTAAATATCGAGGTGACTTTGAAAAACGATTAAAGCATTTACTGGGTGAGTTAAAAAAACAACCAAATGCCATTTTATTTATTGATGAAATTCATACAATAATTGGTGCAGGAGCCGCTTCCGGTGGTGTGATGGATGCATCTAACCTGTTAAAACCTGTATTAGGTGCGGGTGGGCTTAGATGTATTGGCTCGACGACATTTCAAGAGTTTCGTGGTGTTTTTGAAAAAGATCATGCTTTAGCAAGACGTTTTCAAAAAATTGATGTAAATGAACCTAGCATTGACGATACCTATCAGATATTAAAAGGGATTTCGGGGGCATTTGAAGCTCATCATGAAATTAAATATGAAGAGCCTGCTTTATTAGCTGCTGCTGAACTTGCTTCTAAATATATTACTGACCGTCATATGCCAGATAAGGCGATTGATGTGATTGACGAGGCCGGTGCTTTTCAGCGACTGCAGAAGGATGACAGTCGTAAAGATGTAATCACGGTAGAAGATATCGAAGATATTGTTTCTAAAATTGCACGTGTGCCAGTGAAGTCGGTTAATACTGATGATAGAAAAGTACTTGAGAACTTAGAGCGCAATTTAAAAATGGTTGTATTTGGTCAAGATCAAGCCATTGAGTCTCTTGCTGATGCAATTAAGCTTTCTCGTGCGGGGTTAAAAGCGGATCAAAAACCAATTGGTTCATTCTTAATGGCAGGACCAACCGGTGTTGGTAAAACAGAGGTAACAAGACAGCTGGCTAAGCAGCTAGGAGTTGAGTTGATCCGTTTTGATATGTCTGAGTACATGGAAAGACATGCTGTTTCTCGCTTGATTGGCGCGCCTCCAGGTTATGTGGGTTTTGATCAGGGTGGTTTGCTGACAGAAGCGGTGACTAAACAGCCTCACAGTGTTGTGCTACTTGATGAGATTGAGAAAGCACACCCTGAAGTCTTTAATCTGCTATTACAAGTTATGGATCATGGTACTTTAACGGATAATAATGGCCGTAAAGCCGATTTTAGAAATGTTATTTTAGTAATGACATCAAATGCTGGGGCTGAAGTGTTAGCCAAGCGTTCGATTGGCTTCTCTAATCAAGATAATTCGACTGACGGTATGGAAGTCATTAATAAGACTTTTACCCCCGAATTTAGAAACCGTCTTGATGCTGTGATTCAGTTTAATCAATTAGATGAAAAAGTTATTTTTAATGTGGTTGATAAGTTCTTGGTTGAATTACAGGCTCAGCTTGATCCTAAAGGTGTTCTAATGGACGTTTCAGACGAAGCTAGGGGATGGTTAGCAAGTAAAGGTTATGATAGACAAATGGGAGCAAGGCCAATGGCTCGGGTGATTCAGGAACACCTGAAGAAGCCGTTAGCAGATAAGATTCTTTTTGGTGATCTTCATACAGGAGGGAATGTTATTGTGAAGCTAGATGAAGAGCTTGATGAATTAGCTTTTGAAATAGAAAAAGAAGCGGTTGTCTGATCGCTTCTTTAGACATAAAAAAACCGAACTAAGTTCGGTTTTTTTATGTCTTGCTGGCTTGAAATTAGCGAGAACGATAAACGATACGACCTTTAGATAGATCGTAAGGTGTTAGTTCTACTTTTACTTTATCGCCAGTAAGAATACGAATGTAGTTCTTTCTCATTTTTCCAGAGATATGAGCTGTCACTACGTGTCCGTTTTCAAGTTCTACGCGAAACATGGTATTAGGCAGTGTATCAATGATAGTGCCTTCCATTTCTATGCTTTCTTCTTTTGCCACAATATGTGTCCTATGGTGTTATAAGTTTTTTAGTTCGTCCAAGCTTAAAGTCATTAATCATGCACTTTTGCAGAACGACTACAGGTCTGAACTTTTGATGTCTCACCTGTTTAGGCGAAGTTTAATTCGACAGTATTTGCTTAGTTTAAATAAATACTAGGAAATACGCCTAAAATAAATCGCGCATATTTTGCCTAAAAATTGCCAATTAGGCAAACGCTTCTCTAAAACAAGCAATAAAATAAATATTTAAACCGATTTTTTAATCGAATTATTCAACTTTGAAGTTTAATTGGTCGATTTTTAGGAGCTCTGTATTTTTACACTTGGTAGGTATTGCTTGTTTTAATTGCTGGATAAAGTCATTTCGGGGAATTAACCTAGCACCTAAAGACATTAGGTGATCTGATTCTACTTGGCAGTCAATATATTTAATACCGAGAATATCTGCGTTTAGACAGAGGCTATGAAGGGCAAGCTTGGACGCATTAGCCTCTAGAGAAAACATCGATTCACCAAAAAAGAACTCACCCAAGGCAATTCCGTATAGGCCTCCAATTAAGCTTTCGTCTTTCCAGACCTCAATTGAGTGGGCGAATCCTAGTTTGTGAAGAAGTGTAAAGGCTTGCTGAATATCATTAGAGATCCAAGTGCCTTCCATTTCCTGTCGTTGTTGTCGGCAGTATTGGATTGTTTCATGAAAGGCCGTGTTGATTTTTATCGATCCAGAAAACCTTTTCGTGTGTTTTTTTAAAGATTTGGATAAATGAAATTCATAGGGTAGTAGTTGACATCTTTGAGCTGGGTGCCACCATAAAATTGGGTCAGCATCACTGTACCAAGGAAAAAATCCATGTTGATATAGATGAATTAGGCGCTCAGTTGTTAAGTCACCTCCAATAGCAGAAAGTCCCTCTGGGTCATCTAGTGCAAGTTGAGGATTTGGAAGCTCATAAATGTCTTCAGATAAAATTAAAAGCTGCTTTTCTAGGCTCATTATCAGGCTATTTTCTGTTTGATTGTTAATTTTTGTTTTCTTGATTGAAATTTTAATTTATTCATTTTTTATCGGCAAAATAGAGAAAATCTTGAGGATTTTTTAGCTTAAGTCGAATAAAACATAAAAAATGCAAAAAATAAGAAAAAAATGTTGATGAATGCTTGACCTACAAAGGAAAACTTGGTTTTAATCAACCCAGTCTTAAATGGCGTCAAATTCGAGTTAAGGGAATTTACCTTGGCGAGATGACGGTTGACTTTTTTGAACTAACTGTCATAAAAATGACACTGACGGGTTTTAGTATTTCAGAGTCGTTGATTTTTCAGCGTTTCTTCGATAGGTTATTTAAAGCCTTTCGAAAGGTCTAAAAGCCAAAAATATAATATAAAGGGGAATCTTGAATGAAAGCGATTAAACTTGCTTCTATCTTTGCAGTATCTGCTGTTGCAGCTGCTGTTTCTACAACGACTTTTGCAGCAGAACCAGTTTTTTCTGGTGAAGCTGGTGTTTCTTACACCGTTTATGGTGACGAAGATGAAAATGCTGCTGATACAGCTAGTGGTACTGATCCGGCTGAACTTGAGCTAGCGATCGATACTGGTGTAGTTTACATTGAAATTGAAATGGCTGGCGATGCTAATTCTGATGAAACTGTAAACATCGGTTTAGAAAAAGCATATGTAACACAAGGTGCTGTTCAGTTTGGTCGTTTTGACGGTACATTGTCTGATGCTGCTGCCCTAGGTGTAAATGAGAACTCTGGTATCGATATTATTGATACAACAGATACTGATGATACAGCAATTCGTTATTCAATTACTGATGAACTTACAGTAGCTATTGAAGCAACTGAAGGTCAAGATGGTACTGATGAAGAAGCAGCAACTGACACTTCACTTGCAGTTGAAGCATCAGACGCAATAGATTCTGAAGTTGGTGTTACATTGTCTTACATTGCAGATTTGGGTGCTGGAACATTCGGTATTTCAGGTGGTTCTGTAGGTGATGCAAATGCAATTAACGTTGGCTACTCAATGGATGTTGGTAGCACTACTTTTGCTGTTACTTATGGTACAGGTGAGACTGGAGCTGAGCTTGAAGAAGAAGCAGTAGCTGTAAGTGTTGAAATGACACCTACAGATGCAACTACTTTGAACATTGAATACACTTCTTACGAGTCAGAAACAGATGGTGTTGTTGATGAAGAGCTAGATGGTTTATATGTATATGCTTCATATACTGCTGGTGATCTAGAGTATTATGTCGAGCATTATGGTAAAGACTGGGGTGATAGCACTGCAGTAGGTGCTAAAGCTTCTTTCTAAGACCTACTTACTATAAGTAATTCTTAGTAAAGAAATCCAAAAAGCCAACCCTTCGGGTTGGCTTTTTTTATGTTAAGCTAGTCCTTTCTTAAATACCTACAATTTTTATTTCATTGTTTAGTCTTTTAAAATCCTGCCGATAACATTCTGAATATGAGATTATTTGAATGGGTTTATGTAATTAAAATCTTTTAGAATGGATAACGAGTATGAGTGAGTCGGTACGATCACCTGTTATAACTGCTTTTACAAAACAGGGTGTTGTTATAATCGCCTTGTTGCTATTTACCTTTTTTTGTTTTGCTACTTTTTCTTATGATGCTAATGATGCCGGTTGGTTTTATTCTGGCACTGGCGCACCTGTTCAAAACTCAATGGGAGCAATAGGTGCCACTTTAGCGGATCTGCTTTCAGCTTTTTTTGGTTCCCTTTTTGTATCTTTTCCTTTTATTTTCCTTCTAAGTGCTTTTGTTTGGTGGCGTAATTCAAACCATTTTCAGGCAATTACCAATGCTTCTTTGATGACAGTTGGGTGGTTGTTGTATTTATGTGCTGGTGCCGCGCTTTGTTTTTTACATTCTATTGGATATGACAATCTTCAATATGGTCATGGTGGCATTTTAGGTAAGGCTTTAGGGGGGCTTTTATTTCGTTGGATTGGCTATGATGGCACGACATTAGTGAGTTTGGCTTTATTTGTACTGTCTTTTACATTAATTAGCCAAGCACATTGGCCTGTGATTTTTGAAAGTCTAGGGGCTTTTACTCTTAAGCGATTAAATGCAATTAGTCGCAAAGCAAAGCATTTTAAAAATAAAGCTAGTATTGATGAAGTTTTTGAGCTGCAAGAGGAAGATGAGTTTGAAGAGCCTGCCTATAAACGAAAACAAAAGAAAATCAAACTTAATTTCAATGAATCTGATCAGGAAACGTCCTCATTAGCTAAGACATCAAAGCATTCACTGGATGAAAGTGAAGAACAAGATGATTTGCCAGAGCGCCCACCTTCAAAACTTAGTAAGTTAAAGTTGGCTTTGACTTCGCCTTTTCAAAAGTTACAGGCAAATGAACCCACTGGTGAAGGTAAGCAAGAGCTTGCTTCAACAGGCGCAATAAAAGCACCGGCGAATAAACAAAAAGAAGAGCCTAGTTTTGACTCGTTTGATGATATTGCCGTTGATAATGTTGATTTGGCGTTTAGTGACACCTTATATATTGAGGATGAGCCAAATTTAACTTCAGATTCGGGTGTTGATAAGGCCTCTAAACCTAGCTCTTTGGCTGATTCACCTAGTCGCCCCTTAAGTGATGATTTTTCTGATAGTAAAGAAGCTGAAGTGCAGAAAGTTGATGCACAAGAAAAGTTTGATTTAGGGTCTCAGGAAAGTCAGCTTTTATCTGCTGTACAAAAAAATACACTTAGTAAATCCCCTGTTGAAGGTTCTCTGGATTCACTTTCAGAATTAAATCATAGTAAACCTGCTGTAAAGACCTTATCAGAGGCAAAACAGCTCGATAAGCTAGCTAGTCAGGATCCAACAAGTCAGCATAAAGAGCCAATTGTTGAATACTCATTACCTGATAGGAGTGTGCTCACTCAGCCGCAACCTAAAAAAGGAGGTTATTCTGAAGAGCAGCTGCTTTCACTATCTGCACTCTTAGAGCAGCGATTGGCTGATTTTGGTGTAAAGGTTGAGGTAGTTGAAGTTAATCCTGGCCCTGTCATAACTCGCTTTGAAATACAGCCTGCGCCTGGGGTTAAAGTATCTCGTATCACTAATCTTGCGAAAGATTTGGCACGCTCTTTAAGTGTTATGAGTGTTAGGGTGGTTGAGGTTATTGCTGGTAAATCGACCATAGGGATAGAAATTCCTAATGATGTAAGGGATATCGTTTACTTCAGTGAGGTGATTAATTGTGATATTTACGATAATGCCACATCACCTTTAACAATCTCTTTGGGACATGATATTTCTGGCGAGCCTGTTGTGGTTGATTTGGCTAAAATGCCGCACTTGCTTGTCGCTGGTACAACGGGTTCTGGTAAGTCGGTAGGGGTTAATTCTATGATTATGAGTATGTTGCTCAAATCATCGCCCGATCAGGTCAGAATGATCATGGTTGATCCTAAAATGCTTGAGCTTTCAATTTATGAAGGGATCCCTCATTTACTTACACCTGTTATAACGGATATGAAAGATGCTGCGAATGGGCTTAGGTGGTCTGTCGATGAAATGGAGCGGCGCTACAAACTCATGTCTAAGTTAGGGGTAAGAAACTTAGCTGGCTTTAACAAAAAAGTTAGGGAAGCGATTGATGCTGGCCAACCTCTTGAGGACCCATTATGGCAGCCTGAGCATGATGCCATGTTCTCGCAAGAAGGGGTTGCCCGAAGTGTACCTTTGCTAGAGCCTTTACCTTATATTGTCATCGTGGTGGATGAATTTGCCGACATGATGATGATAGTGGGTAAAAAAGTGGAAGAGCTAATTGCTCGAATTGCACAAAAGGCGAGAGCGGCAGGGATTCATTTAATATTAGCAACACAAAGGCCTTCGGTTGATGTGATAACCGGTTTAATTAAGGCGAATGTGCCCACACGTATGGCATTCCAGGTGTCTTCAAAAATAGACTCTAGAACTATTTTGGATCAAGGTGGGGCTGATCAGTTATTAGGGCAAGGAGATATGCTTTATTTGCCTGCTGGTTTGCCAACACCAATTCGTGTGCATGGCGCCTTTGTATCGGATGAAGAAGTGCATGCTGTGGTTGAAGAATGGAAAAAGCGCGGAGAACCTCAATATATTTCTGATGTAGTGGTTAATCCAGAAGACTTAATGTCGGATGCTGGTTCTGAAGATAAGGATGCGCTTTATGATGAAGCAGTCGCCATAGTGATAGAAACACGTAAAGCGTCGATTTCATCGATTCAACGACGGTTGAAAATAGGTTATAACAGAGCAGCTAACTTGGTTGAAGCAATGGAGGCTGCTGGTCTGGTAAGTTCAATGGGAACTAATGGGCAAAGAGAAGTTCTCATACCAGAATAAGGTTTAATAGGTTTAAGTAGAAGATTAAATGATGCAAAAAATAGTGGTGTTATTAGCGATCCTTTTTTCAATAAATAGTATGGCTGCAACTGAATTGTTAACTCAATTATTAGAAACGAACCGTAATATTGAGGGTGAATTTAGACAAGTGACCTATGATGAGCAGGGCGAGCAACTGCAAGCAAACGAAGGTGTTTTTTTATTGGCAGAACCCAATCGATTTGTCTGGGATACAATTACCCCGTTTCCACAACGTATCATATCCAATGGTGAGTGGATTACAATATGGGATGTTGACCTTGAGCAAGCAACTCAAAAGCCTTTAGAAGGGGCTTTGGGGAATTCTCCTGCAGCACTTCTAGGTCAGCCTGCTAATGAAGTCTTGCCCCATTACAATATCTCTCAACTGGGAGAGCAGAGGTTTCGACTTGAACCAAAGGAAGAGGTTGACTTATTTTCGACACTTACCCTGTCCTTTAGACAAAATGCCATTGAAGCGATGAGTATTCAAGATAGCTTAGGGCAGACGACTGTGATTGAGTTTAAAAATGTGGAATCACACGATGGTGTTGCTGATGGTAATTTTCAAGTGGACTTACCTGCTGAAGTGGATCTGATTGTTGAGTCTGGCCTAATAAAAGAAGGTGCTTAATGCAGGATTTATTTGAGAGTCAATGGGATCTTTATGAGCCGTTAGCGGCTCGTATGCGCCCAAGGCAACTTTCAGATTATCTTGGTCAAGAGCACCTTGTAGGTGAAGGTAAACCGCTTAAACGCATGATAGAAACGGGGCGTTGTCATTCCTTTATACTCTGGGGGGCACCTGGGGTTGGTAAAACAACGTTTGCCAAATTATTATCTCATCAGTTACAGGCTCATTTTTTAGAGTTATCGGCGGTGATGTCTGGTGTCAAAGACATTAGAGCAGCGGTAGAGCAAGCCAAGCAGCATAAAATGATGAATGCTGGGCAAACGGTGCTTTTTGTTGATGAGGTGCATAGGTTTAATAAGTCTCAGCAAGATGCGTTTTTACCTTTTATTGAAGATGGCACTTTTTTATTTATTGGTGCAACAACTGAAAACCCTGCCTTTGAATTAAATTCAGCCTTACTCTCAAGAGCTAGGGTTTATAGTTTAAAAAAACCATCGCAAGACATTATTCGAACGGGTTTAGAGCGTGCCTTAAATGATTCTGAGCATGGTTATGGCAAAGAAAATATCCAAATCGAAGCGCGTTTTATTGATGCCATTGCCCATGCCGCCGACGGTGATGTGAGACGCTCACTCAATCTGCTTGAAGTCTTGGTTGATATGTCCTCTCAAGAAGGTGACTTTCAGCAGGTGACCGAAGCACAGTTAATTGATGTGCTAGGTCAGTCTTATCGTGCTTTTGATAAAGGGGGGGATGCTTTTTATGATCAAATTTCTGCTTTTCATAAATCTGTTCGAGGATCTTCGGCAGATGGCGCTCTTTATTGGATGGCTCGCATGTTGGATGGCGGTTGTGATCCCCTTTACATTGCTAGGCGTTTATTGGCTATCGCTTCAGAAGATGTTGGCAATGCAGACCCGAGAGCCCTTCAAATTGCTTTAAATGCATGGGATGTGTTTCATCGAGTTGGTCCTGGTGAGGGGAATAGGGCGATTGCTCAAGCGGCAGTTTACTTGGCTTGTGCGCCCAAAAGTAATGCGGTTTATTTAGCCTTTAATCAAGCGATGTCCAGTGTGGCTGATCAGCCAAGTTACGATGTTCCTAACCATTTAAGGAATGCACCAACGAAATTGGCAAAAGAAATGGGCCATGGAGAAGATTACCGATACGCTCATAATGAAGATAATGCCTTTGCTGCCGGTGAATCATATTTACCCCCTGAATTAGAAGGGCATACTTTTTATCAGCCTACTGATAGAGGACTTGAGAAAAAAATCTCAGAAAAAATGGCTTGGTTAGAGGCGCAGAATCAAGCGAGTACTAAGAAGCGATATGATGATCATTGAATGCTCCTTTGCTCTAAACGTTCGCTCCTTATGCTGAAGAGTGATACAGCTCAACCAATATTGAAACATAGCTAGTAAGGTATCAAAATAAATATGAGTGTATATTTAATGGTTGCTTTGGGCGGAGCATTGGGTGCAATGGGTCGCTTTTCTATCAGTAAATACTTCGCTCAATATAATCAAGGAGCTCTTCCTTGGGCGACGTTTTCCATTAACATTATTGGTTGTTTTTTTATCGGCGTTTTATTTGTCATGATGGCTGAGCGTTTGCATTTTCTAGAAGCATATCGGCCATTATTGGTTGTTGGCTTCTTAGGTGCGTTTACCACTTTTTCAACATTTTCATTAGAGATCGTTGTATTACTTAACCAGCAAGCCTGGTTGAGTGCCTTTAGTTATTTATTTTTAAGCTGTTTTTGTGGTGTTATGGCAAGCTTAATTGGAATTTTTGTGGCGAGATTGATTTAATTAGTGAATATCAGAAATCTTCTTGCTCAATTTCAAGTTTTTCGTAGTAATATACTCCCCCTAAAAGTATTTATTCATAGTTGATCTAATAAAGAGTGGGTAAACCTACCCATAATAGTTGGACATATAGAGGAAAGAGTTGCAGAAATGTTGGACATTAAAGCATTAAGAGCGGACCCAGAAGCGGTTGCTCTACGTCTCAAGAAAAAAGGTTTTGAACTAGACGTAGCCACATTTATTGGCTTAGAAGAGCGTCGTAAATCCATTCAGGTCGAAACTGAAAATCTGCAACAGTCCCGTAACTCTGTGTCCAAAGAAATTGGCATGGCAATGAAGAGTGGTGATAAGGACAAAGCGGCTGAGTTAAAAGCTCAAACAGCAAGTCTTGGTGATGACCTTGCTAATGCTAAGGAGCAATTATCACTTGTTCAGCATGAAATGGACTTGATTCTAGCCAGTATTCCCAATATTCCTCATGAGTCTGTTCCGGAAGGGGCCACTGAAGATGATAATATTGAGATTCGTCGCTGGGGTGATGTTCGTGAATTTTCATTTGAGCCAAAAGATCATGTAGATATTGGTGAGACGTTAGAGCAGCTGGATTTTGAAGCAGCGGTAAAAATAACGGGTTCTCGTTTTGCGGTGATGAGGCAAGACCTAGCTCGACTACATCGTGCCTTAACTCAGTTTATGATTAATACTCATGCAGACCAACATGGCTATACTGAAGTTTATGTGCCTTATTTGGTAAATGAGCACTCTTTGAAAGGCACGGGGCAGCTGCCTAAATTTGAGGCTGATTTGTTTAAAGTGCCTGTCGACAAAGAAAGTGGTAATAACGACCTTTATCTAATCCCAACAGCAGAAGTGCCTGTAACCAACTTGGTGCGTGATGAGATCTTAAATGATGCAGAACTGCATAAGAAGTATGTTGCTCATACGCCTTGTTTTAGAAGTGAGGCAGGTAGTTATGGTCGTGATACCCGTGGCATGATTAGGCAGCATCAATTTGAGAAGGTGGAACTTGTTCATGTTTGCCGTCCAGACCGTTCTGAGCAAGTACTTGAAGAGCTGATTACGGATGCCGAAGCAATATTGAAGAAGCTAAACTTACCCTATCGTACCGTCATTTTATGTGGTGGTGACTTAGGTTTCTCAGCCCATAAAACCTATGACATTGAAGTTTGGTTGCCTGGCCAAGGCAAATACCGTGAAATCTCTTCTTGTTCTAATATGGGAGACTTCCAAGCACGTCGTATGCAAGCTCGCTGGCGCAACCCTGAAACAGGGCGTCCGGAACTGGCACATACATTGAATGGTTCAGGCTTAGCTGTTGGTAGAACATTGGTTGCTGTTTTAGAAAATTATCAAAATGAAGATGGCTCTGTAAATGTACCTGACGTTCTTATTCCATATATGGGCGGCAAAACAAAACTGAGTGCGGTGTCTAAATAGTTAGTGAATGTTGACTAATGAATGAAAGGCGCCTCTTCAATAAGAGGCGTTTTTTTTGACTAAATATTTGAGAGAGATATGACTGGTAAGGTTTATTTAGTTGGGGGTGGCCCTGGAGATCCTGAGCTATTAACAATGAAGGCTCATAGGGTTTTAACTCAAGCGGATGTGGTGTTATATGACCGTCTTGTAGGGGATCAAATTATTGCATTGATTCCGCAAGCTGCTGAAGCCTTGTATGTAGGCAAGGCGAAATCTAAGCACAGCCTTCCACAAGAAGATATTAATAAGCTGCTATGCGAAAAAGCCAATGAAGGTAAAAACGTTGTTCGCTTAAAGGGTGGAGACCCCTTTATATTTGGGCGTGGCGGTGAAGAAATTGAAGAGTTAGTTGATGCTGGTGTTGCGTTTGAGGTAATCCCTGGTGTCACTGCAGCCGCGGGTTGTGCCGCTTATGCTGGTATCCCATTAACACATCGTGATTATGCCCAATCTGTGCGCTTTGTTACAGGACACCTCAAAGATGGGTCAACAGACCTTCCTTGGAACGAACTTGTTTATCCTGCCCAAACTCTCGTTATTTATATGGGATTAACAGGGCTTGCTGAAACCGCAGAGAAGTTGGTTCAACATGGCATGAAAGAATCTATGCCGGTAGCTGTGGTTGAAAAAGGGACCACAGATGCGCAGCGGGTATTTACATCAACCATTGCTGATATTACTCAGCTTGTTATAGATAATGACGTTAAATCCCCAAGCCTTCTAATTATTGGTGATGTGGTAAAGCTTCAACAGCGCTTATCTTGGTTTAATACCGACGCGAAATGATGCTCTGGTATTTTTTAAAGGCAATTTGCGGGTTTAGGTAAACCTGCAAGTTTTGCAATAAGTTTCGCTGGACTTCCTGGGAAAAGTTGCATGAGATACATGCTTTTACCTTTATCTGCACCTAGTTTTTTACCTACTGCTTTTACTAAGGGTCTCATGGCTGGTGAGACTTCATACTCTTGGTAGAAGTCTCTTAATAGCAAGATAATCTCCCAATGAGCTTGGGTTAATTCCATCTCTTCTTGTTCGGCGAGGTAGCTAGCAAGTTCCTCAGACCAATTTTTAAGGTCTATAAGGTAGCCTTCATTATCTAATAGTGATTCGTATGAATTCATATGGTTTTTACCAGGCTGTATGTTGTTCAAAATCTGCCGTTAATACTAACCATTGGTCTGGCGTAATGATTTCTACTTTATTGGTTTTGATGCCATAGCTTTCTATATATTCTTCTAGTGCGAAAACTTTTACGTTTAAGCTTTTAGCGTAATTTATAAGAGCGTCATTATTAAGGGTTCTTAATACTGCCTCTTCGATGAGAATGAGAGCATCTTGGGGATTTAGACTTTGTTTAAGCTCATTTTCTGTGTTTTCAATGTATTGTGCTTGGTTTAATTGATGAAGTCGAGGCATGCTTAAAACCTAAATGTATGTTGATATCGGGTTAACATTTTACCCCAATCTTGTTCTGAAAGTTGTGTGGCTAAAGGTGATATTTTTACCTCTTTAGCGCTAGCTTGCTTAGCAGGAATATAAAGCTTATCAAGATCGTAGAACTCAAAACTTGCTAACATCTTAAATAGTGCTTTGCCTTTTTCGTTATCTGGTAGTTGGTCTTGATGTAAGAGTGATACGCCAGCACCTGAGAAGGCTAAATCAACCTCTTGCTCAAATGTGGCTAATACCATGGCAAGGTCTAGTGCTTCTTTCACTTTGAACCCAGCGTAGGGGGAAGACGTAATGTGTATCAGTATGTTGCTCATTTTACCCTCACACAAAGCTAATGGTTTTATCACAATCATTCATCAAAGAGACTAAGGAGCCAAGTCCCTCAAGTTGGAATCCATGAGCTAAATTTGATGATTCTAGCTCATAGCGCTTTCCTTCATCAGAGCTAATCACGCCACGCCTTACTGCTGCTGCAATGCAAAGGAATAAATCAAAATCATTTTCTTTTGCTAAGTTTTGCCATGCAGCTTGCAAATTAAATTCATCTCTTGGATTTTGGATAAAGCTATTACCTAGCAAGACCGCATCCTGATAGAAGAAAACGCCCTTTAGCTCATGTTCTTGGCTTTGAGTGATTGCTTTAGCAAAAGTGAGAGCTGAGTGGCAGGCTTTGGTTTGGAAAGGGGAGCCATGGACAAAAAGAGCGTAAAGCATGTAAGTGCCTAGTAATGTCTATTAATAGAAAAACTAAAGGCCACATAAGCGGCCTTTAGTTAAAGTTTATATCTAATAATCTTATAAGATAAAATTAATCATCTCTTGCCATGCCAAGAAGGCTTAGTAGGCTGATAAATAAATTATAAATAGAGATAAACAAGGTTACAGTTGCCATGATGTAGTTTGTTTCACCACCACGAACAATTTCACCTGTTTGATATAAAATCATAGCGGCTGAAAATAAAGCAAAACCGGCTGATATGAAGATTTGTAGCGCTGGCATTTGCACAAAGAAGCCTAATATCATGGCAAATATGAGTACGAATACCCCAACAGTTAAAAAGCCGCTTAAGAAACTAAAGTCTTGTTTTGAGATAAGTGCATAAGCAGAAAGCCCAAGGAAAGCGAGACCCGTTAACGCCAAAGCACTCATTACCAAAGATGTGCCATTAGGCAGGCTTAAGTATGCGTTTAAGATTGGGCCAATGGTTATGCCCATGAAACCGGTTAAAGCAAAAACTAAAACAATACCAAGAGCACTGTTTTGAAATTTGCTGATCATAAATAACAAACCATAAAAACCAACTAAGGTGATGATAATACCTGGGTGTGGCAAGTTTAGAGACATGCTCAAACCCGCCATTAAAGCACTAAAAAGTAGAGTTATTGAAAGAAGCCCATAAGTGTTTCTTAGGGTTTTGTTTGCGACTTCTTGAGTTTGATTTGTACTAATTGTATCTGTGTAACGCATCTTGATCTCCATTAAGGTCAAATCTATATAGCTAATATGGAGATGCAAAGCTTAAAACTCAAGTCTTTGAGCGTAATTCGTTGTGATACTTTGTTAAAAAACTATGTCTATTCACTTATTTTAGGGTTTGAGTAAAAAAAAACACCGCTTTAAGCGGTGTTTTTAGAAGCTGGACTTAAAAAAGTCTGGTTAGTTATTAGGATGCGACCATGGGTTTTTGGTGGTTCGCATTCTGTCTGGTCTTGTGCTTATCAATTTGTCTTGCAAGCTTATCTGTCATGGCGTCGATTGCATGGAACATGCGATTTTCTGAAATGGCAGCGGCAAATAGCTCCTTACCTGGAAGATGAATGGTGGCCTCTGCTTTTTGTTCGTTGTTATCTTGCATGAGTGTGACTTGGATAGTGGTGATTTGATCGCTTAATCTACCTAACTTATCCATTTTCTCATTGATGTGTTCTTTTAAGGCGGGAGTGACGTCGACGTGGTGACCAGTAATATTAATTGTATACATACAACTTTCTCCTTGGCAAAGTTGGACCGATAAATAAGGTTTTTAAAAATAAAACTATACGGCACAGTTTCAGCATAGATTTCTGATAAATGCCTGTCAATACGCTTTAATCACTCTGTAACAAAAAAGTGTTTAGCCTCAATTTTGTAAAAGCAGCATCCTTTTAGTGCTTCAAATTAGTCAGTTTGCTACACTGCTAGTTTGATAAAACGCGGTTGAAGTAGAACACTCAAATGCCCAATAACGATTTTATATTACCCATTTCATTTCGTACTGCCCAAGAAATTGGTTTGGAAGAATCTGTTTTAATTTCATTCCTAGAGCAACATGCTTTTATGCTTTCAAATCGAACATTAGTGTTTGATTTAAATACTTTATCAGCCCAGCTACCTTTTTGGACTGGGCCTATGTTGCAAAGAATTTTATCTAGTTTGCAAGCAAATCAATTATTAAGCTTTGAACGTAATGGTGAGCAGCTAACCATTTTGTTAGACGGGCAACATGCTGTAAAAGAGCCTGATCATACTGCGACACATAATTTTGAAGCGGCACAAAAGCCCGTTTTAGCTCAGACTTCTAATGGAAGTGATGAGCTAGTAAATAAGTTGGACCGATTGCAGCGTCAGGCCAAAACGAATGACAGTCAGTCAATGACAGGTGCTACAGAGTTTAAACAAAGAAAAAATCTTGCAAGTTCTCATATGCAGTTTACTCATAAAAAAGAGCAAACTACTCGCTCGAATAGTTATGAATCTTTACCAAGAGTTACAAATAACTCTTGGCCTTCTGCGCAAAAAGGCTCAGATGATAAACGACGTGGTGTATCTGACTTTGATTTATACTTAGAGCAAAAAGAAAGAACGCGTCAGCCAGATCAATGGCAACCAGAAGAAAGCACCATAGAGCAAATTTCACAGGCGGGTATACAGCGACAGTTTGCCGCTCAGCTACTGCCTGAATTCCTTTTACGTATTAAAGAGCAAAGAAAAAACGTACGTACTTGGAACAGTGAATTTTTTAAATATGTAAAACGCCAATGGCAATACAAACAATCGGATCGATCGTCTTATGAAGGCACCCAAGGCAGCTCATACAATACTCGAACCTCTAAAGAACAAGTTAGCGATGCACTCACAAACATCCACGACACAGACTGGTAATAGCGAGCAAAATCAACAAGCAAAAGAAGAAGCGCAGCAGCAAACTCGTGTTTTAGTTAATATGTTATTTGCGCGTTTCAAGGCTGTTTATACTCATAAATTTGCGTCTGCTTATGCTAATCCAGATGAAGTGAAGCTTGCTAAAAGGGAGTGGGCAATTGCGATTAAAGGCTTTAAGGAGCCCTTACTTGCTTATGCGGTAGAGCGATCTAAAGAAACCTACGCTTGGCCTCCAACCATCGCTGAATTTTTACAGCTAATAGCAAAAGCTTACAGCGCTTACGGGTTAAATGACCCTAGAAGTGCGTATTTAGAAGCCTGCCAATGTCGGGTGAATCCATTAGAGTTTTCTTGGTCACACCCTGCTGTTTATCATGCTGGTGCAACGACTGGCTGGTACAGCCTTAAATCAGATGAGGAAGCCAAAACCTGGCCAGCATTTGAAAAAAACTATAGTGAAGTTGTTGATTTAATTGTTCAAGGGCAAGTGTTTGAAGTGCCCAGTGTTCCTTTAATAGAAAATCAGCAAGAAGATATAACAAGTAAATTAATCCCTGAATTGATTGAAAAAACGGGTTTGCCAGAAGGTGATATTGCTTGTTTACTTTATTACCTTAAAAAAACAAAAGGCACACAAATTAGAGCCAGATATCGAGCTAAAAGTCAGGCGGATTTAGAGCAAAAAGGGTTTGACATATCTCTACCTGAATAGGGATTTACATCGCGTTATTTTTAGGCTAGCTGTTTGAAAAATAAGCATTTCATATAAGTGAGCCGAGTTGCAATTGTGTTGATTTGTGTTTTTTTAAACTAATTTGACGAAACAATTTTAATTAGTTAAACGAATCCCTTATATTGAAAGCTTGCATAGGTTAGAAAGAGGTAAATCTAGGTGCTCAAGGTATTAATTGTTGATGATCACGAGATAGTGAGTACAGGGATCAGCCGCATGTTACAAGATGTGCCTAATTTGCAGGTTGTCGGTTGTGCATCAAGTGGTGAAGATGCGGTTTTACAAACTAAGGCTAAATTACCGGATATTGTGTTGATGGATGTCCATATGCCAGGCATTGGCGGTCTGGGTGCAACCAAAGAAATAAAACGCGTACTTCCTAAGACCAAAGTTATTGCTCTTTCTGCTTTGGATGATAACCCTTACCCCACCAAGCTGATTGAAGCGGGCGCCTCTGGTTACATTACCAAAGGAATTGCCCTAGACGAAATGATAGGTGCAATTGAAAAGGTCGCCAAAGGTGGAAAATACATCAGTTCTGATGTCGCTCAGAAAATGGCCCTGTCTCAAATGTCAAAAGAGGAAGGTGAATCTCCATTAGATAGCCTTTCAGATAGAGAATTACAAATCGCTCAAATGATAGTAGATTGTCGTAAAGTGCAAGATATTGCAGAAAAGCTGAATCTGAGTGCTAAGACAGTAAATACTTATCGCTACCGCTTATTCGAGAAACTTTCTATTGGAAGTGACGTTGAGCTTGCAAGGTTAGCCATGCGGCATAATCTACTGGGTGTAGGAACAGTAGACTAGCTGTCTACTTTCTCTTCATGACTCTCAAAAGCCCTTTTTAAAAGACCCTTTATAAGGGTCAACATCCCCCGCAAATTTTGATACATTATGGCCCTCATCATTTAACGTAAAGTTAGGTGTTCTAGAAGACAATTTTAGCTTTTGAGGTTTATTTGACTCATATCGAATTTGATGCGAAGCACTTTATTAGTAACCTTACAACCCGTCCAGGGGTTTACCGTATGTACGGTAAAGGTGAGTTGCTTTATGTCGGTAAAGCCAAAAACTTAAAAAATCGAGTTTCAAGTTACTTTAGAAATACGGGCCTAACGACGAAAACCATGGCCTTGGTAAATCGTATTGATGATATTGAAGTCACTTTAACTAAGAGTGAAACAGAAGCGCTTTTATTAGAGCAAACTCTGATAAAGCAACATCGTCCGCCTTACAATATTCTACTTCGCGATGATAAGTCGTATCCCTATATTTTGTTGTCTGAACATCAGCATCCCGCCTTATTATTTCGCCGTGGAGGTAAAGCGGGAGAAGGGAAACTATTTGGCCCTTTTCCAAGCGGTACCGCCGTTAGGGAAAGTCTAGCGACCATGCAAAAAGTGTTTAAAGTGCGTCAATGTGAAGATAGTTACTACGCTAATCGCTCAAGACCTTGTCTGCAGTATCAAATTAAACGTTGTTCCGCCCCATGTGTTGATCTTATTTCGGATCAAGCCTATGCCAATGATGTGCGACATACACGAATGTTTCTAGAAGGTAAGGATCAAGAGCTTCTGGGGGAAATTAGCCAAAACATGAGTGCTGCAGCGCAAGAAATGGAGTTTGAACGTGCTGCAGAGCTCCGAGATCAAATTACCCAGTTAAAACATATTCAAGAACAGCAATATGTTTATGGACAATCTGGTGAAGCCGATGTACTTGCTGCCTTGATTAAACCCGGTGGCCATTGTGTTCATGTCATGATGATTCGAGGAGGCAAGGTCGTTGGTAGTAAAAGCTACTATCCAAAAATGCCACTTGAGATGAATGAAGGTGAATTACTGACCAGTTTTATTGCTCAAACTTATATTGGTGGAGCACAAGACTTACCTAAATCATTGATATTAAGTCATGAATTTAATGATATGGATATCTTAAGCGCGGCCATATTTGAAACCAGCAAAAAGAAAGTGGAAATAAGTGCAAATGTCAGAGGTCAAAGGGCAAGATGGTTAGACTTGGCCAAGCTCAATGCCGAACAAGGGCTTCAGACGCGATTATTAGATAAAAAACATCATTTTAGCCGAGCCAGCGCCCTGCAGAAATTATTAGGCTTAAAAGAAGCGCCTCAACAAATGGAATGTTTTGATATCAGTCATTCTAGTGGTGAAGCTACTGTTGCCTCTTGTGTTGTATTTGGCCCAGAAGGGCCAGAGAAAAAACGCTATCGCTCTTTTAATATAGAGGGGGTAGAGCCTGGTGATGATTATGGTGCAATGAAACAAGCACTGACAAGGCGTTATAAAAGAGTGCAATCTGGCGAAATGACAGCGCCAGATGTATTGCTTGTCGATGGGGGTAAAGGTCAGCTTACTCAAGCGCAAGAAGTGCTTAAAGAGCTTGGCTTAGTGGACATCTTTTTATTAGGTGTGGCTAAGGGTGAAACTCGTAAACCTGGATTGGAAACCCTTTATATAGGTTCTAAAGAAGATGAGGTAGTATTACCTCCTGATTCAGCAGCGCTTCATCTCATTCAACATATTCGAGATGAGGCTCATAGGTTTGCAATTACTACCCACAGAAAACGACGTGATAAAAAACGTCGTCATTCGAGTTTAGAAGGGATACCTGGTGTTGGACCTACAAGACGTAAAAACTTATTGACGGCATTTGGTGGCATACAAGAGCTACAAGCAGCAAGCCAAGAGGAAATCAGTAAGGTTAAGGGGATCAGTGCTGGCATGGCTCAAGATATCTATGCCTTTCTCCATAAAACATAAATGTTATCATGCTAATTAATAGTATTATGACGCAAATATAAATCGATTTAATTAATCGCAAGATCAGCGATAACATAAGAAAAGCAGATAATAAATGAATATACCTAATATACTGACATCAATTCGAATCTTTATGATACCCATCTTGGTTGTCTTATATTATTTGCCTTGGGATGGTCGTTATGTCACCTGTGCGGCTATCTTTGCCGTTGCGGCAGCAACCGATTGGTTGGATGGCTATCTAGCGCGAAAACTGAATCAAACCTCTGCTTTTGGTGCTTTTTTTGACCCTGTCGCCGATAAACTTATGGTATCTATTGCCCTTGTATTACTGGTTGAGAGTTACGCTAACCCTCTGATGACAGTTGCAGCAGCAGTTATAGTGGGTAGAGAAATAGTCATATCGGCATTAAGGGAGTGGATGGCTGAAATGGGTAAGCGAGCCAGTGTGGCGGTTTCTTATGTGGGCAAACTAAAAACAACTTTGCAAATGCTCTCTATTTTTATTTTATTAGGCAATGAGCCAAATACTAAGTGGGCCAATATTGGTGAATTTGTTCTTATTTTGGCTGCTTTATTAACCTTATGGTCTATGTATGTCTATCTAAAAGCCGCTTGGCCACACCTAGCGCCATCAGTATCGGATAAAAAATAATCACTTAGAACAATTATTGATCTAAATAGAAATAAAACGCTAAGTTAATGGATTTATTTAGAATTATTGCTTGACGCAGGATGAGAAATACATAGAATATGCACCATCTTCTGAACGCGGGAATAGCTCAGTGGTAGAGCACAACCTTGCCAAGGTTGGGGTCGCGAGTTCGAGCCTCGTTTCCCGCTCCAGTAGAAGATAATCTGATTTAAGGCCGGATGGCAGAGTGGTCATGCAGCGGACTGCAACTCCGTCAACGCCGGTTCGATTCCGACTCCGGCCTCCATAATCAGAACATGTAGCAAAAGCTAGATGTGCCCGGGTGGCGAAATTGGTAGACGCACAAGACTTAAAATCTTGCGGTAGTAATACCGTACCGGTTCGATTCCGGTCCCGGGCACCATTTGGTGCCTTTTTTTATGCCTGTAATAAATTCAAACTTCCTCAATACCTTGCCAGTTCTGGCTTATCTGATTTTTATATAATTTACACTTTGGTTATTTCTAATTAATGACTTCTAAGTCTTTTATCCTATTTAGAATATGAGCTTGCTGTAACTTACCTCTTAAACGCGTTTCTACCCAATACTGTCTTGCTGTGCTGGATAAGCAATTACAAAGGTCAAAATGCAGCTATGACATTACACATTAAGCATGTTTTTTTTGGTTTTATCCTTTTCTTC
This sequence comes from Marinomonas sp. MED121, assembly GCF_000153025.1. Taxonomy (GTDB): domain Bacteria; phylum Pseudomonadota; class Gammaproteobacteria; order Pseudomonadales; family Marinomonadaceae; genus Marinomonas. The sequence goes on along the minus strand of NZ_CH672433.1, from coordinate 47,145 downwards.
TAAGTGTTTTTATCTGCCATTCTAGAAATGAAAAACAATATTCGGATGTTTTCCTTAGACTATTGACGCTCTAATTATCACTTATCAATAGCAGGTAAATTGCTCGTGCTATTCAACTTTTCCATTTTAACTTTATTAGTTTGAATTTAAGTAAATAAGTCGTGATTAAGGATGAATATGAAATATCAAATAACACCAATGAGATCTGAGTTTTTAGATAAAGTGAGAGGTAAGGGGCTGGATGATCAAAACCAAGCTGTAGAGCTAATAACCGCTTCTGGTGGTGAGCCATGTAGAGATGTTTTGAGAAGAGCAAAAGAAGGTGAAAAGCTTATATTAGCCAGTTATTGTCCCTTTCATATCCCTGGGCCTTATCGAGAATATGGGCCTGTTTTTGTGCTTGCAAACCCAAGTGATGAGTATGTTGATTATTCTTGTTTACCTTTAGCGTCTGATGATGAATCTTCTATGGATTCTGTTTATTTAAATAACCAATTTGTACTAAAGGCTTATTCTTCTAGTGGAAGAATTTTAGATGCTAAATTGTCATTAGTTGAAAGTGCTGAATCTGATCTTAAAGATTATTTATCTAATAAAGAGGTGAATTTTGTAATGGCTAGATTTGCTGCATATGGCTGTTATGCTCTTTGTGTAAAAAGGGCTGTAGATTGTTAGAAGAGTTTCTAATAAATGGAGCATAGCGTTGCAATAAGTTCTGCCATAATTAAATGATGGTATTCTCAACACGAAAAAATGGTACCAGTGGGCGAACGGTTCACCTGCCTAAAACAAAAAATGGTAACCCACGTACCGTGCCACTATCCACTATCCACTATCCACTATCCACTATCCACTATCCACTATCCACTATCCACTATCCACTATCCACTATCCACTATCCACTATCCACTATCCACTATCCACTATCCACTATCCACTATCCACTATCCACTATCCACTATCCACTATCCACTATCCACTACCGCAGTAAAAGTGCTTAGAGGCCTGCAAGGGGTAGAAGACTGCAAGCGCAAAATCTTTGGGCTTAAGTCCGATAGTCTCGATGTGAATTTTAGAATGATCAGAAACAAATGCCTATTAGATGATTTGCACTTTCATGACTCAAGGCGTGAAGCGCTAACAAGATTAGCCACTAAGGTAGATGTGCTTAACCTAGCCAAGATATCAGGGCATAAAGATTTACGGATATTGCAGAGAGTTTATTACGCGCCAGATATGGCTGATGTGGCTTTGATGTTGGATTGAAAACAAAGCTCATCTAGGTAGCTATCTTCTTATTATAATAGGATTTCTATTTATAATAGTGAGTTCTTTTAGGATCTTGAATCCTCATAGAGTCAGGTTTAATATGAGTTAATTGTTGAGATGCTGAATTGCACCTTGGCAGTAAAGGGTCAACTGCTGCCGCTAAGAAGCCGCTTTTGAATAAAAGCGGCTTTTTTGAATAACAAATTTAAGGAATGAAATTGAAAGTATTTATTAGTTGGTCAGGTGAGAGAGCCATAAAGTAGCTTTAGCTTTAAGGGAGTGGCTACCATCGGTCATTCAGTCTATTACACCATATGTATCATCCGAAGATATTGATAAAGGAACTCGATGGGCATCAGATATTGCAGGGGAACTAGATGAATCATCGTTTGGAATATTGTGTGTCACCAAAGATAATCTTAATGCTCCATGGCTAAACTTTGAAGCAGGGGCTTTAGGAAAGAGCGTAGACAAAAGTAGAGTTTGCCCTTTTCTATTTCGGATTAAAAGAAGTGAAGTGTCTGGGCCTATTCTACAATTTCAGTCGACCATATTAGAAAAAGAAGATCTTTTTAAACTTCTTAAATCAATCAATGATGCTTGCGATCAAGATAAGATTGAAGAGTCTAGACTGGAAAAAGGGTTTAATGTTTGGTGGCCTTCTTTAGTGCAGGAACTAGAAGAAATACCTACTTCTAAAATAGAAAAGTTAGGTCAAGTTGGGCCTGAAAGTCCAACGGAAAAAATGCTAGAAGAGATATTGCTGCTATCTAGAAGTAACCAAATGCTATTAAGAACACCTGAAGAGTTATTACCTGCTTCTTATATAAAGAATGCTGTTGAAAAAAGAGATACTGCCCATGGGGTAAATGGATTAAGTCACTCTTCTATAGTCGACCTTATAAATGAATATCATAGTTTGCGAAATGTCATTAAAAAAAGCTTATCTTATCAAAATATTGATGGGGCTGGTGATATTGTATTTCAGCTAGATAAGTTAGGTGAGCCTATTCATTATATAGAACAAAGGCGTAGAAGGTGGCTTTCGGAGCAGGAAAAATATTAATCAATAGCATATGTATTTTCTCGATCGAACATTAAAAAAGGGGCCTAAGCCCCTTTTTTAATGCAATTTACAATTTTTGTTGAATCTTGTGGGCCTCAGCCCAACTCATCACCTCACCAGCAAGCCAACGGTAAATTGTGCTGTTTAGTGAGTCACCTACATTACGTGGTTTTGGGAATGTCTTCTTACATGCCACGCTGTACATAAGCTTATTCTTAGAAAGCCCAAGATAATTAGCTGGTTGCGCCGAATTCCAAAGCTCTTTGTTCTTTGGGGGTTTTGGCATTTGTAGTGTTTGGATAAGCATTTCTAGCTTTTCCAATAATGCTAATTCTGTTTTTTTGCGTTTCTATTTTGAGTGCGGGCGACGTGTAAATATTAGAGTGTTGAGATATTGATTTTACTAGCACTCATTCTTGCTTTGCCAATAGGCGGTCCGCAGCTTTTTGACTGAGCTAACAATTTGCTCAAGGTTATAAGGTGCGTAGCCAAAAATAACGCCGCCTCTTTGCGGTGTTTTAAAGTTGAATTGCGAGGTGGGTAGTAGTTCTATATCGACACTGGCGGCGGCTGTGATGAGTTGCTTTTGTTCTACACCTGCATTTAACCAACCGATTAAATGCAGGCCACCGTCTAAAGGTGGTAGTTCTAGAATATCTGCTAAATGCTCTTTTGCGGCGTTAACTAAGGCCTTTTGACGTTCAGAATAGAGTGATCTCATTCGTCGAATGTGCCTTGAAAAGTGGCCGTGATTAATAAAGTCGGTCAAAACTATTTGCTCTAGAGCGGGAGAGTGGCGGTCAAGCAGCCAACGAATGGTGCCAAGGGGCTCTATAAGCTGTTGAGGGACAACCATGTATCCCAATCTAAGTGCTGGGAAGAGTAATTTGCTGAAGCTGCCAATGTATATAACACGATCATCACTTGCCATTGTATGAAGGGTTGGCAGAGGGCGGCCACGATAACGATATTCACCGTTATAATCATCTTCAAGAATAATGGTGTCAGTTTCTTTGGCCCACTTTAACAAGGCTTGGCGTCTGGATTGGGATAAGGTCGTACACAAAGGAAAGTGGTTAGCGGGAGTAACATAAAGCAGCTTTGCTTCGCTTATTGTTTTTTGTAATTCATCGACATCTAAGCCGTCTTCATCTACTGGAATGGTGACTATTTTTGCACCAGCTAATTCAAACACCATGGCTGCATGGGTGTATCCTGGGTCCTCAAAGCAGACGATATCACCTGGATTGATTAACAACTTTGCCAATAGTTCTATTGCTTGTTGTGCCCCCGCGGTCACAATGACTTGTTCGGCTGTTGTGCTCACTCCCCTTGAAACACCGAGATAACTTGAAATGGCTGACCTTAAAGGTTCGTATCCGCAAGCGTGGACCCTCTCCATCCAACTGTCTGGTTTCTGGCGTAGTTTTTTGCTCATAAGTTGAGCCCATTGAGCCCGAGGAAACTCAAAATAGTTTGGGATATTTGCTCTAAAAGGGCGAGCTGTGCCTTGGCCTCCTTGTGATATATCAATCTCATGGTTCGCAAGGGCTTGATAGCGCTCAGAAAAATCTGCCTGTTTTATGGATATTGAGGACGCATCACTTTCTTGGGTTGAATCTTTTGATGGCGGTGGAAAGTTATCTGTCACTCGGGTTCCTGAACCACGCAGGGTCACAATAAAACCTTCTAAAGCCAGTTGTTCATAAGCGTTGATCACGGTATTGCGTGCAATGCCCAGCTGTTTTGCTAAATGACGGGTAGAGGGGAGTCGCTCACCCGCTCTTAAGCGCTCCTGCCAAATGGCTTCACGTATTTGATTCTCTAACTGACGAAAGAGTGCAGTAGGGTCTTGTGTGCTGACAGTTATGGATTCAAATTGAAAGCGAAGGTGCTTGCCCGTCATAAAGTGGTTCCTAAAAAATGAGGAAAGTGGGTCTTTTTGGGTAGACTACTATAATTTAAGATCATCAGCACTTACAAAATTGAAGTGCAAAAATCATGAAAACTCTCCTCCTTATTCAATCTACTCCCAGAGGTAATTGCTCTAATACTATGCCGTTAGCAGAGCACTTTATTAACGCTCTTCAAGCTAATGGTGAGCGCTGGAATATTGATAAATTAAACTTGTGGGATGTGACTCTTCCAGCCATGGACGGCGACATACTTGATGCAAAATATGCCTTTTTTCAAGGGCAAGCACTGACAGAAAATCAAGCTGCGGGTTGGTCTCAAGTTAGGCTGCATCTAGACCGTTTTCGCCGCGCTGATGTTGTTGTATTGGTGATGCCAATTTGGAACTTTGGTGTCCCTTATGTGCTTAAGCATTATATCGATGTTATTACCCAGCCGGGTCTTTGTTTTAGCTGGAGTCCAGATACCGGTTATCAATCATTATTAGACGCAAAAAAAGCCTTTTTATTGAGTTCGAGTGGTCAGGATTTTCGAGTTGGCTCGGGTAATGAACAAGATGATTTTGGCTTAACTTATATCGAGCGTTGGTTGAAAACCTATATGAATTGTGAGGTAGAAACCGTCGCTTTCGCGCCCACCATTGCTGAAGAAACTAGGGTTATAGAGGCTAAAGAGCAAGCCTATAGCCAAGCATGGAATCTCGCCCAAAGTTTTAATTAAAATATGGAGTTAGTGTAATGAAGAGCTATATACAAAAAATAAGTAACATGATTTGCCAGTCAATGCTGGTTGGTGTTTTTGTGTTATTTACGACGAGTGTCCAAGCCGCCAGTGCCAAAATTGGTGTTATCGTTTTTGATGGTGTGCTGACCAGTGATGTGACCGCGCCAATAGAAGTGTTTGGTGCTGCGAGTAAAAAAGCCTGGTTCTCTGATTATGAAGTGGTTGTTGTGTCTGCAACAAAAAATAAGACGATTAAAACCGAAGAAGGCTTAACCATTACGGCTGATAAAACAATTTATGATCCATTGACTTTAGATGTTGTTATTGTCGCCAGTGCATACAATATGAGCCCTGTGCTTAACAATGAAACCCTAATCAAGTTCGTTGAAGACCAACATGGTCAGGCTAGCTGGATGGCTAGTAACTGTTCTGGTGCCATGATATTGGCTGAGGCAGGAGTGCTAGATGGAAAGAATGCGACAACTTGGGCGGGTGGTGAAGAAGACTTTGCTGATGACTATCCAAAGGTAAAAGTACAATTTGATAAAAACTTTGTTATTGATGAGGGCGTCCTAACATCAAATGGTGGGCCGGTAAGTTATCAAGCAGCATTCGCTTTGTTAGAGCAGTTGAGCTCTGATGAGTTTTCACAAGAGATTGCTGAGCTAATACAATTTAATCGTTTAGAGACAGCATTTAAATAAACCTTTAAGCAGGTAAGGTTTGCCATCTTGCCTGCTCATTCTCCTAAGTATAAACCTCTCCAAGCTCTCTTTTACTAAAAGTTTGAATCAATAGCTAAGTTATCTCTTACTAATTGAAGCCTAAAGAAGAGTCTTCTCTTGGATAATTGCTTTTCTATTTAGCTAAAAGTGCAGGTTTAGCAGAAAATCCAGGTTTAGCAGAAAATGCAGGTTTAACAGAAAATGCAGGTAGGCTTCTTTAATGTCTGGCGGTTAAGCTTTTATCGACATTGCCTATTTTAATGATGGTATTTTCAATACGAAAAAAAGCCGCTGTTAATCTATGACTAACAGCGGCTTTATCACTTTTCAAAAGTGGTACCAGTAGGCGGACTCGAACCGCCACGCCTTTCGGCAACGGATTTTGAATCCGTCGTGTCTACCAATTCCACCACACTGGCTTGAAAACGTGTGCGTATTCTATGTGTTTTGCTATGCATGTCAACGGTTTATGTTAACTTTAGCCAATAAGTTTGTGATTTTTGATCTTGAATCTGAGTTTAAGGCGGGTTTGTTTATAATCGGGTCAGCTACAGATGTTTTTGAGGGTGCCATCTGCCCATAAGCTGGCTTCACCATATGAGCGGCTTAAAGTGAGTTTTTCTTCATTGCTAAGTTTCCCTATGTACTCCCAATTGCTTTCTTCTAGGGCAAAGGCTTTTTTAAGGCGCTTTCCTATGGGGCCTTGAAAACTTTGAACTGCATCAACAATCTCTTTGCGGATTTTTACCTTATCAAAAACCATCTGTTTCTCTAACTGTAGAATTAGGTCAATGCCTGACATCATACCAGCCATAAAATCAGCGTCTGAATTATCAGCCTTTTCTTGAATAGCAAGCGCTTCGCAGCATTTAGCACGGATAAGTAAGAAACGAAAAATTTCTTTAGGCTGAGAGGATGTGGAAGTAATTGTGAGTAGCATGGCCCATTTTTTTATCTGGCTCAGTCCTATATAGACCACGGCTTCTTTAAGGTCGGTGACTTCTCGTGTCATGCCACAAATAGGGCTGTTTAATACTCTAAGCAGTTGATAGGAAAGAGTCGGGTTTTTGCTTATCAGCTCACTCACTTTGTCGGTAGTGATACTGTCATTTTGTAATTCGCTAATGAGTTCTAATGCGCCTTCTACACCAGAAGAAATACGTTTGCCTTTAATAATATTAGGACGTTGTAAAAAGTATCCCTGAAAAAGATGAAAGCCCAGCTCTTTACAGGTTTGGTACATGGCGAGGTCTTCCACTTTTTCTGCAATCAGTGTCATCTTACGTTGTCGAAGTGCTTGAATGTGAGTTTTGTATTTAATTGGATCTGTCATCAGCACATCAATTTTTATGATTTCGACATAGGGGAATAGCGGCGCATAGCTTGGATCAAAGTGATAATCGTCTAAGGCAAAGCGATATCCAGCTTCATGCCAACGGGCAACGGCTTCAACCAAATCAGGAGTGATCTTTTGATCTTCTAAAATTTCGATATAAATGAGGTTTGGGTCAATGGGAAGGAAGGCATCTGAAAGAAGAAGGTCACGGGTGATGTTAACAAAATAGGGTTTTTGCATTTGCGCTTCAAGTTCAGTAATACCGATACAAAGGTTAACTAATACTTGGCTTGTCGCATCCTCTCCGTTGATGACATTTGCCATCTCTTCGTTATTGCTTCGAAACAGCAACTCATAACCAAAGAGCTTTTGATTGGTATCAAAGATGGGTTGTTGGGCCATCATTAGGTCACTTAGAGCCGCTGGAAGTGAAGACATAATACACCTTTAACCCTATTCTGATTGCACCTTTGGAGAACGATTAATTATGGTACTAAAAATCTCATTCTGCTGTTTTTTGCTTGCAGATAAACTAATTAGACTTGCCCAACGCTTAATTAATTCTAGACCAACCATAATAATTGCTTCACGTATGTCTGTTATTTTACGAGGCAGACCGCTAATAGGGTTATTTAAAATTCGTAAAAGTTGGTAACTTAGATAAGGGTTATCACTAATTAATTGGGTGACTTTATCGAGACTGGCAGACTCTGAGCTGAGCTCCCCTAGAATAAGCTTGGCGCTTTTCATCTCTGCACTAGCGCCTTTTTTTTCTATTTGTTCAAGTGCTTTAAAATAGTCTCCTTGAAAATGTGTTGCACCAAGCTTCTTACATATCTCATGGGCTTTTTGACTATCGATCTTACGCACTATGATGGGCATTTTGCTGGCTTTTAATCTATCAAGGCGCTGTTTATTTTCAATTAGCTTGGTTGCATCCATCTTTACCATATGGATATAAGGTAAGATGTGACGATAATCGATATCAAAACGATAGCCGCTTAAAATAAATTTATAGCCATTATTCCGCCACTTTTTTAATGCATTGACAGAAGACCTTGTGATGGCTGTATTGCCTGGTAGCTCAATATAAATAAGCTTTGGATCAATTGGAAAAATGATGTCTGACATTAAAATGGCGCTAGTAAGCTTGATGGAAAGAGGGGCTTGGAACTCTTCTTTTAATTCGCTTACGCCCAGACAAATACTGATTAACCTTTGATTGATTGCATCTTTTGAGCCTTCAATGCTTGGTGTGCCACGTTTGCGTTGGAAAAAAAGTTCTATATGCGCAGTATTACCTTCCTCATCGATAACGGGCTGTTGAGCTATCATCAATTTTGTTAAAGGGTGTGGCTGGGCAACCATCGACTTTCCTTCTTGGTCTTTGTTTAATTGAATATACTATTGAGTATAAACAGCTTCTATTCACAAGTTGGATTAACACCTGTCTAGTAAGGATAGTGGAAGGCTTTGCTTCCTCTAAGTATAGTTTAGCTTACTAATTGTTTTTATTGTGTAATAAACATTATTCTTAATACAAATTTTATTGACACTGCTTTTTATCCTACATAAAATGCAAAGCGTTTTGGGGCCTTAGCTCAGCTGGGAGAGCGCAACGCTGGCAGCGTTGAGGTCAGGAGTTCGATCCTCCTAGGCTCCACCAAAATTTAATTATTTGGGCTTTGTTTTAGCTTAGATAACAAAAAAGCCTCATGACCAAAATAGTCTGAGGTTTTTTTGTTTCTGCAGACGCTATTTTAGGGGAGTAGTTGCATTAATCCCAATTGAACAAGTTGTTGCTTTTGTTCATCATTCAAACTGTTATTTACTTTTGCAATAAAAACATGGCTTTTAACGATATAATCTAAATCAAGTTTTAAGTTTGCCTCGTCCCAATTGAGCTGGTCAGCTAAGCTTTTATGTTTGTTTGGGTGTGCAATGCACATTTTAACCCACTCTTCTTCAAACGCCGTATTGTATGTTTGCCACTCTTTAATTAGGGTTTCTTGATTAGAGCTTAAATTAAACTCTGCTAAGCTGCTTAACCAATCCTTTTTGTTATCTTCTAATTCTTTTTTATCTTCATAAAAACTGTAATCATCCATCTCTTCGTAGAAATAAGCATCATTCATATCATCTGCTCGACAAGACGCTTCGATGCTAGTCAGAGTATTTGTTTGATTGGCAACTTGTGCATAAACAAAAGGTGTTGTGATAATGCCGCAGAGGCTTAATAGTGCGATTTTTCTCATTTTAATCTCCAATTTACTTGATTTTATTCGCCCTGAATAAATTCATCATGGACGATGGGATTAAGCTTATGTTGATTAGTCCTACCAAAGGTTTGCCGGAAAATTAACTTTTGGTAATGATAAAAAAGCACAGGCCTTGGTATCCTGTAACAGAGTTTATAAAGGGGTGATTCGCGTGAAAGTACTAGTGGTAGAAGATGATAAAGAGGTTGCCCAGTTTATCGGGTCTAGTTTGCAGCAAATAGGCTATGTCGTAGATAGGTGTGAAGATGGTAAGCAGGGCTTATTGCAAGCAAGTGTAGAAACCTATGATGCCATTATTTTGGATCGAATGCTGCCAGGCCTCGATGGTCTTAATCTGCTTAAAACACTAAGGGCAACAGGGTCAAATGTTCCTATTCTTTTGCTCAGTGCCATGGCGGATGTCAGTCACAGGGTGGAGGGGTTACAAGCGGGTGCGGATGACTACCTTACCAAACCTTTTGCATTCTCTGAATTACATGCTCGTCTTGAGGTTATGTTTCGACGAAATACTCATGAAAGTGGTGAGCAAACGTCTTTGCATTGTGCTGATCTAAGCTTGAATTTACTCACACAAGAAGCGAAACGAGCAGAAACGCTTATATCATTACAGCCTCGTGAATATCGCCTATTAGAATATTTATTAAGAAATCAGGATAGAGTTGTCACACGTACCATGCTACTTGAATCCGTATGGGACTATCACTTTGATCCGCAAACCAATGTCATTGATGTACATATTTCAAGACTTAGAAATAAAATTGATAAACCTTTTTCTCAGGTATTGATCCACACAATAAGGGGAAGAGGCTATGTTATTAAATCGGGCCTTTAATCTCGTTAAAAGTTCCAGCTTTCGCTTTTCTTTGACTGTGATGGGGGCTTTATGGCTAACCTTTTCCTTAATTCTTTTTACCCTCTACCAAATTGTTAAAACTAGCCTTTGGGATAATGTAGATATCTTATTCGAGCAGCAAGAAGCGCAGGTGGTGGCGCTTTTTGAGGATGATAATAGTTTTGAAAGTCTTCCTGCTTTGCGCAAAAAGTTGAATGAAATCGGAGATCAAGTAGGCGTTGAGATTGAACTAACAATATTAAACCCAATCCAAGACTTGGCATCGATAGCAGAAATTGAAGCCCAGGATGAAGAGGTGGAAGATTTCAATGAATGTGCGGCCGAATTTGAATATTGGCTAGAAGAGTTAGAAATTGAGGATGCTTATTTTGACTCAGAAAGCGGTGACTTTATGCTGGATGAGGACTCTGATTGGGAAGAATATGACATACAAGAATCAGATGAATTTCGTATTGCCCAATTAGCTTTAAATGACGGTAATTACGTGACCTTATCTTATAATCTTGGTTACTTAAAAGAGGTTGATGATGCCCTTTATCAAGCATTGATGATAGGACTGATATTGAGCTTTATTGTACTGCTAATTGGCACCTTGATATTAACGAGACGAACTATCACTCGGTTGAGCGTCATAAATCAGACTTGTGACATCATTATTCAAGGGCAGTTAGAAGAACGAATCCCATTGAGTGATCGTCATGATGATTATGATCATATGGCTAAAAATATTAATAGTATGCTAGATAGAATTGCCAGTTTAATGCAGGGCGTTCAGGAAGTTTCAGATAACATTGCACATGATATGCGAACTCCACTTACCAGGTTACATAATCGATTAGAGCAATTCTCAACAGATTCTAATGAGGCCCAACAGGAAAGCTTCAAAGAAGCGGTTATTCAAGATACAAACCGAATATTAAACCTATTTAACGCTTTGTTAAATATAGGGAAATTAGAAAAGAGTACGCTAGATATCCCGAAAACTAATATTAATTTAGGACAGCTTTTAACTGATGTGGCTGAAATGTATGAGCCCTTAGCGCAAGAGAAAGGGATGTCAGTGCAATTAGATATATTGGATTTTAATGTACTGGCTAATCCTGATTTAGTATTCCAAGCATTTTCTAACTTGTTTGATAACGCGATTAAATACAGTGAAGCTAACACGACGATAAAGCTGTCTTGTCGTGATGGGCTGGTTGTATTGCAAGATTCTGGAAAAGGCATCGAGCTTGATGATTATGACAAGGTGTTCCGTCGTATGTATCGTTTAGAACGACACAGAGGCAGTGAGGGTCATGGCTTAGGGCTGACTCAAGTTAAAGCGATTTTTAACTTCCATCACTGGGATATTCAGCTTGCAAATGCACATCCTGGATTAAAAATCATGGTACAGACTCAAGCTAACGCTGATTAGAGTGTTTGTTAATTGGAACAAGAAGCAGGTGAGCGCTTTTTGTTCCAATCATAGGGACGTTAGTCACTTAATTTCTAGTGTTTTCAATGTCCTCTAAGAGCTCATTCTAGGTGTCTATTTTTATGACTGTTTATATTTTATTTAGAATGACTTGCCAGGCTTTATCCGCTTCCAATTGGTAACTTTGCCAATCGCCTTTTAACCAGCGCTGCCTGCCTCGCTCGGCATAAAAGAGATGTAATTTGTCACCAAAAAACTCCCAAACACGGCCATCTGTATTGATGAGCCCCTCTCCTAGGCTTAATGCATTAGCACAATGGCCATTATAACGGGGAGCATATCGGCGAGGATCTTGAGCAAATTTGTCTGCAGAGGCTTGGCTAGCAAAACGCCACTGGGCACCTTGCCAATTGACGACAAACTGTTTGTCGCCAAGTGGGGTTGGAGCGCTAGCTACTAAGCCCTCATTGTAATAGCCCAAACTATCGTGTTCACCTATTGCGATATTATTCCAAAAGCTGGTGCTGACAGGCTCGTTTGCCAAAATTAATTGGCTTGTAAATAACAGCATACTGATTAACAAGGCTTTCATATTAAGTGTCCTAGGTTGAGCCTATTATTCAAAGGCATGAGGCCTAGAGTCATTATTCCCTATTAAGTTCAACATTTACTCTTGAATTAAGGACGCTGCGAATAAGTCCTCCTGCCTCAGCGTGTGGATAAAATGCCTAAGATTTAAGGCGAGAGTCGCAACTTTTTCGCAGGTTCCTTAAGACTAATGTCTTACCTCTTGAGTCTTCCTATTTCTCAATTTAAGTTTTAGTTTTAAATCTCCATTTTAAAAGTCGCATTCGCTTTTGGCCTTTAGTGTCAAAGTCATCCCCAAGACTTTGGCACTTTTTTTATCGACTCAGCCACCTTTTTTTTAGATAAACATACTCTTTCACGCTAATTTCCTTTTCTTTGTTTAACCCTGTTATTATTTGTTTTTAATCTATTTTTTAGTTTTTTAAGTTGGGTTAGGGCAGATTTATGTTTCACCTTTATACAGGTAATCGTTTAGAAGATTTATCGACCATTTTGGCTCGTATTCTTTCTTTATCTGTGCCTGATAGTCCTTTTGCTCAAGAGCAAATTCTGGTGCAAAGCCCAGGCATGGCCCAATGGTTAAAGATGCAATTAGCAAAAGAGCAGGGGATTGCAGCAGGTTATGAATTTCCTTTGCCCTCAACCTTTGTGTGGCGCTGCTTTGGCCAAGCACTAAATGATATTCCTGCTCAAAGTGAATTTAACAAGCCTTATCTCGTATGGCGCTTAATGCGCTTATTAGATCAAAGGTTAGAGGATGAGGCTTTTCAGCAATTGGCTTGGTATCTCGCTGAAGATGACAGCCAACTCAGGCGTTTTCAGCTTTGTTCTAGTATTGCGGATATTTACGACCAATATTTAGTCTATCGCCCCGATTGGATTAGTGCCTGGGAAGCAGGCGAGCTCGCCCGTGACTTACCAGAAAGTAAGGCGCAGGATCAAGCATGGCAGTCTCTTTTATGGCGCGACCTTGTTGCTGATGTGGCCTTGCATGGACAATCCTTGTATCACAGAGCTAATTTACTTGAGGCTTTAGAAGATGCTACACGCTCTCGAAAAAGGCCCCCTGGGATACCAGGAAAAGTGTATATTTTTGGTGTGTCCGCACTGCCACCAAATACACTTCAATCTTTGCGTTTATTAGCAGAGAGCGGCTGGATAGAAATGCACTTATTTTTGCAAAACCCCTGTCAGTATTATTGGGGGGATATTGTTGATAAAAACTATCTTGGAAGGGTGCTGCATAAACAAGCAAATAAACCTGGTTTAAATCAAGATACTTTGCATCTTGATGCCAACCCGCTGTTGGCATCTTGGGGACGACTTGGTCGAGACTATATTGGTGAACTACAGGCCTTCGCCAGCCAGCAAATTGAAGTGTTTGAGCCTTATTGTACTACTTCAGATGACACTGCCCAATCTGATTCAGCTACCCCCCCGAGTTTATTAAATCGAATTCAGCAGGATATTTTAGAACTGAATAATCACGGGGCTCTTGAAGAGCGAAGTCTCGGTCACACTAATTCTCAGTACAAATATCCCTTGTCTGAAATCGATGACAGTGTCTCTATTCAAGTGTGTCACAGTGCTTTAAGGGAGGTCGAAGTGCTGCATGACAAGCTATTGTCATTGTTTGAACAAAACCCAGAATTAACCCCTAAAGATGTGATTGTCATGCTGCCTGATGTCAATCAATATAGCCCTTTTGTTCAGGCCGTATTTGGACAAGCAGCGCATCATCAATTTATTCCTTTTTCTCTCATAGACCAAGCGGCGGGAATGGAAAACCCCGTGGTCGATGCTTATGTCACCTTACTGAGTTTGGCGGATAGCCGTTTTACCTTATCAGAATTAGTCAGTGTGCTAGAAGTACCGTCAGTGTTAAATCGCTTTGATATTCAAGTTCATCAGCTCGATAGGATTCGTCAATGGTGTAGTGATGCTGGTATTCGGTGGGGATTGGATGAATCCACAGCACGTGAATTAGATTTGCCTTCTCAATCCCACAATACTTGGCAAAATGGCCTAGATCGTATGTTGCTTGGTTATGCCATGGGCAATGATGTCATTTGGCAGTCATTATTAAGTTATGGTGAGGTTGAGGGGCTAGAGGCTGAATTAGCAGGTAAATTAGCGGCTTTCTTAGATGCGGTTAGAGAAACACAAGCATCACTCTTAATCGATAAAACGCCAGAAGATTGGGTCAGTTTCTTGTATCAGTTAAGTGATCGTTTTTTTAGCTTAGAAGAAGATGATGCTTTCCCAAGCTTATTAAGTAAGCACATGGAAGATATTTGTACTGAATGGCTGCATGGCGAATTTGAACAAAGTATTGATGTTAATGTGTTAAAGCTGTTGTTGATTCCTCGCTTACAAGAAGCGCAAGGCAGTCAGCGTTTTCTAGCGGGCAAGGTCAATTTTTGTACCTTGATGCCCATGCGTTCTGTCCCGTTTAAAGTTATTTGTTTATTAGGTCTAAATGAAGGCGCGTATCCAAGATCCATGGTGCCTATGGGGTTTGACCTTATGGTAGGCAACTATCGAAGTGGTGATCGCAGTCGCAGAGAAGATGATAAATACCTTTTTTTAGAAGCGTTAATGTCTACTCGAGAGCATTTATACATAAGTTATGTGGGTCGAAGTGTTAAAGATAACAGTGAATTAAATCCTTCTATATTAGTTAGCGAATTGATTGATTATATCGGGCAAAGTTGTGTACTCGAAAAAGACATGGCATTGACAGTAGAAGAAGGCCAGATCTCGCTGATGTCCCATATTGTTCAACAGCATAAATTACAAGCCTTTCACCCAGCGTATTATGTTCAAGGAGACCTTGGAGATGAAAGGAGTAATACCTTATTACATAGTTATGATGCTTCTTGGGTGAATGCGGTTAATGTCTCTAAACAAGAAGCGGATACCATTAAGCTGCCTTTATTGGCGGCTATGCAGGATCAACAGCAGGTATTAGAGCTAGATCATCTGATACGTTTCTTCCTGCATCCGGCCCGCTACTTTATGCAACATAGGTTAAAGGCCTATTTAAAATTACAAGATATTGAAGAAAATGAAGACGAGCCTTTTAATCTGGATGCTTTGACTCGTTATCAATTAAAAGAAGCCTTGTTAGTTGCGATACAAGAGCAAAACCTCGATACCTTTATTGCCAAATTGAAACTATCAGGTAAATACCCTTATGGGGCGTTTGGCGATATAGAAGTCAATGAGCTTGTCGGTCAAAGCAAGATTATGGCGGCAGGTTTAGCGGATTACCCCAAAACGAATTTAGCAGCCACGAATATCGATATTCAGCTTGATGACGGTAGGCTACAAACCTGGATACAGCTGAATGCTAGCCAGTTACACCTTATGTATCATTTAGGCCCCTTAAGTGCAGGTAAGAAGATGACCGCATGGTTATCTCATTTGGCACTTTGTGCGCAAGGGGAGGCGGTTGAAACCCATATCTTAAGTTTTAAAAATGCTAAATCTAAGCAGCTAGTCACCCATGTACTAGACAGTATGAGCCAAGCTAAAGCAAAAGATTATTTGAGTGAATATTTGGCTCTCTTTAGGTTAGGGGATCGCCAACCACTGGTGAGTCCTGCTCGAACTGCCGATGCTTGGTGTTCGGCTTACTTAAGTGATAAAAATCAAGATAAGGAAGAAGAAGCGGCATGGCAAATGGCGCTAAAAACCTATCAGGATGACTTCAATGATTTTGCTGATGGTCGAGATCCCTATTGGCAAAGGTTTTTTGCCGATCTCTCCTTACATCAAACGGTATTTGTTGAGTATGTTAAGGCGATCTGGTTGCCAGTAAACGAATCATTGAAGGTGAAAACCGATGAGCAATAATAACTTGCTAGAGGCTGTTCATGCTCTTGATGCATTAGATTTTCCTTTGTTTGGTAAGCGTTTAATTGAAGCCAGTGCTGGCACAGGTAAAACCTATACCATTGCCAATTTATACCTTAGATTATTATTGCCAATTGATTCAAAAAGCGGTTTTGAGCGAGCGTTAACAGTAGATGAAATACTGGTTGTTACCTTTACCGAGGCCGCAACGGCAGAATTGAAAGCGCGTATTCGAAATCGTATTCGAGAAGCAAGAAAGGCGTTATTACTTGGACAAACAAAAGATCCGTTTTTATCCCAATTATTAGCTTCAATGACAGAGGCAGAAATTGCCTTAGGGGTTGAGCGTTTACTCTATGCTGAAAAGCAAATGGATGAAGCGGCTATTTTTACCATTCATGGTTTTTGCCAAAGAATGCTGAGTCAAAATGCGTTTGAAAGCCGTATGTTATTTCAGCAAGAAATCGAAACCGATGAACAAGCCCCGCTTGCTATGGCCATTAAAGATGTATGGCGATCGAATATTTACCCCATGACATCGGACATTGCTGCTTTAGTAAAGCCTATTTGGCCAACGCCAGAAGCCTTGCAAAAAGAGCTTAGTTTATTGCAAAACCAACCAGATGCCATTATTCAAGATGCCATAAGTGGCGAGATAAAAACCGAAGCGTTTGATTTAAGTGCTTTGATGTCCAAGGCCCAAGAAAGTATTAAAAAGGTAAAATCCGTTTGGCTTGAGCAGGCGGCTAACATCCTAGATGCGTTAACCAATAGCGGAATAAAAGGGACTTTTTGGGGTAAAAGACAAGCTGGAATTCCTGACATAATATTAGATTGGGCCCAATCTGACACAATCAGCTTGCCGCCTGAACTCAAAAAGTTTAATGCAAGAGAGCATTCTCATCAGCTTAAGAAAAATGGCGCCCAGCCTAATCATTCATTTTTTGAGTTAGTGGCAAACCTCATTGATTCATATCCAAGTGTTGAAAAGATAAAAGCGCCTTTGATGGCAAGTCTTTGGCAGCAAACACAAGTCAGATTACTTAATTGGAAACAGCAAACGCAAAAGCTGACCTTTACAGATTTATTAACGAACTTAGATCAGGCACTTGCAATACAAGCGCAAGATGAAACTGCCGATAATGCGCTCGCCAAACGTATAAGACAGCTTTATCCCCTTGCCATGATTGATGAGTTTCAAGATACAGATCCAGTGCAGTATCGTATTTTTAGCCAAATTTATCAGCCTGCTAGCCAAGCAAATAATCGCTTAGGGCTAATTATGATTGGTGACCCAAAGCAAGCCATTTATGCTTTTCGTGGGGCCGATATTTACACTTATTTGGCGGCTAAAAAGGAAGTGGATGCCATCTATTCTTTAGCGACAAACTATCGTTCATCAGCCGCCATGATTCAGTCTGTTAATGCACTATTTTCTACTCAAGGGAACCCATTCTTGGTGGAAGGAATTCCTTTTGTAAAAGTGGAAGATAGGCAGACTCAAGGTCAATTTTATCGAAAAGGTAAGTTGCAAGCGGCGATGCAATTTATGGTGGCAGAAGATGGCTTTAGTGATGATGCTGTGCTGTCGAGTGCTCAGTATCAGATACAGATGGCGCAATTAAGTGCTGAGCATATTTGTCAGACCTTAATTCAAGCACAAGAAGGCGAGGCTTTAATTTCATCGAATCCGGTACGTTCAGGGGATATTGCTGTCTTGGTTTCTGGCTATCGTCAGGCGCAATTGATGAAGGCTGCCCTAAGTGCTCGAGGGGTTGCCAGTGTTTATTTGAGTGATAGAGGCTCGGTTTTTGCCAGTAATGAAGCCAGAGAGCTCTTGCTTATTTTGAACGCTATATTAAGCCAAGGTAAAGAATCTGCTATTCGCTCGGCTCTTGCTACCCATTTACTGGGTTGGCAAGTGGATGAATTAGATACTCTTAATCAAGATGATGTTTTATACGAAGATTGGGTAGAGCGTTTTAAAACCTATTTTGATATCTGGCACAAAGATGGTGTATTGCCAATGATTAGGGCGTTAATTCAAGCCCTTTCGTTAGCCCCCAAACTCTTGGCTGGCATGCAGGGAGAGCGGCGATTAACCGATTTATTACACCTAGGGGAAAAGTTACAACAAAAAGCCAAAGAGTTTGAATCGAAAGAAGGTCTTGTTCGTTATTTGGCGCTTGCTATCCAAACCCCTAATGGTGATTCAGATGAGCAGAAAATACGCTTAGAAAGTGATGATGAATTGGTACGTATTATCACGATTCACAAGAGTAAAGGGCTTGAATACCCCCTTGTTTATTTACCCTTCGCATTCACGCCCTTTAGAATTAATGGCAAATATGCTCTGTATCACGATGATACTCATCAGTTGAATTACGCCCCTGTACCGGATGAAGATCAGCTTAATCAGCATGAAAAAGAGCTCTATGCAGGGGAGGTGAGGCTTGCCTACGTGGCCCTTACCCGCGCTAGAGAGGCGTGCTTTATTGGCTGCGCTCAAGTGGGTAAGGCTGCTACCAAAACAAAAGAAGCCGAACTTAACTTGCATTTAAGTGGCGTCGGCTCTTTGCTTTGTGAGGGTAAAGCGGTTGCTCTTGGAGAATTAGAGTCCAAATTGAAAGGCTTTCTTCAAGCTTATGATAATGAGCAAATGGCTTTAACGCTTCTCGCCTCAGAACAGAGTTTACTCACCTTAAATGCATTCTCAGTGGCTGATGAAGACGATGAAAATGAGGTAAAAGCGCAACACTTTAGTGGCCATATCGAACGTGATTGGTGGGTCGGTAGTTATTCATCTTTGGTGGTTGAACAAGCAGAATTAGCCAGTGAGCAAGAAAAAGAGCACTCAGAGCCAGGTCTGGATGAATCTGTCACAGTATCCAGTGAAATATTAGAGCAAGCCTCAGCGCTGGACGAGGCGGTATTAACGGATCTTGACAATGAAGAGCCTAGTTGTTTTACCTTTCCAAAAGGGGCGAAACCTGGCACCTTTTTACATGATTTACTTGAAGGTAATGCCTTGCTTGGTGAGTTAGATAAGGTCAGTTTTGCTGACTTATTAAAAACACAATATCAAGCTAAGATGACAGAGTATTTTATTAATCAAGGCTATGAAGAATGGCAAACTGTATTGTTTGCGTGGTTAGAAGATATTTTAAAAACGCCCCTTTACCCGGGTTTAAATTTATTAGGGTTAACTTCGGATAAATGTTTTAAAGAGATGGAGTTCTTTTTGCCTGTCGCAGGCTTTAATGCTCGCCAACTTGACCAAATCGCCAGACAATATGATGCGGTTTCCTTGAAAGCGCCTGCCATTCAAGAGCGCCCTTTAAAGGGCATGTTAAAGGGCTTTATTGATCTCTTATTTGAGCATGAAGGTAAATATTTCGTCTTGGATTATAAGTCTAATCATATCGGTATGAGCTATGACGATTACCAGGCTCACCATATGGCTGAGGCCATTGCTGAACATAGGTATGATTTACAGTATCAACTATACACTCTCGCTCTGCACCGACTTTTGAAGCAGCGTTTACCAAATTACGATTATGATGAGCATGTGGGTGGCGTGTGTTATTTATTTTTAAGGGGAATGCGCCCGTCTAAAGTGGGTGATGAATCTTCTAATCAAAAGCTGATGAATGAAACCGGTGTTTTTAAAACTCGCTTAAGCAAAGAGCATGTACAAGCCCTTGATGACATGTTTAATCAAACTCGACAGGAGGTTCCGCAAATTGAACTCTTCTAATGCCGCGCCCTTAATAGTTAACGATCCCTTATTAATGATTGAACAAGAAGCCAAGCAATCTTTTTTTGAAAAAATTGCTCATTGGCCCTCATTAGGTCTCATTCGACAGCTCGATTTACATACCTGCCTGAGATTGGCTGGGCATTGTCATGAACAAAGGTCTGAGGTGTTGCTTGCCGCTTTAGTGACGAGTTTTTATTTAGGTCAAGGACATTCTTGTTTACCCCTTAAGCGCTTATTTGATTCGCCGTTTGCCAATGTGACTCAATCTCAATGGCAAAGCGCTTTGCACTCTTTAGATGTCTTTTCTTTGGATCAACTTATGTGTGCATTAAAGGCATCTCCCTTGGTTCAGCTTGTTGAATCTAAACCTCTAATCCCAAAACATGTAACCACTTTGAGTAAGCCATTTGTGCTTGACGGTGAGCGTCTTTATTTGGCGCGTTATTATGCTTTTGAAACTCAGGTGATTGAGTATATTCAAAAAGCCCAGTCTCATGCTTCGTATGCTTTTGACGGGGCTTGGTTAACTCAGCTTTTCCCTTCTGGAGAGACTGCATTAAATGAGTTTGATTGGCAAAAAATTGCGGTCGCCAATGCTGCTTTACAAAGCTTTTCTGTGATTAGTGGCGGCCCGGGTACTGGTAAAACCACCACAGTTACAAAACTATTAGTGCTATTGGCAAGGCAAGCGCAAGCGCTGTCTCAAGGTTTGACTATCGAGCTGGCTGCACCGACTGGTAAAGCGGCTGCACGTTTAACGCAATCTATTATTCAGGCCAAGGATAAGCTACGTAAAAGCACTGACTTTAATGATGCGGTATTTGATCTAATACCAGAGCAAGCCTCTACATTACATCGTCTTTTAGGCAGTGAATATGGGCGATCAGGCTTTAAACACAATGCTAAAAACCCTTTACACCTTGATGTGCTGCTGGTGGATGAAGCCTCTATGGTTGATTTACCTATGATGGCTAAGCTGTTAGCGGCTTTACCACCTAATGCAAGGTTAATTTTATTAGGTGATAAGGACCAATTAGCCTCTGTTGAAGCCGGCAGTGTTCTGGCGGATCTGACTTATGGTATAGAGCCTATTCAGTTCTCTGAAACTTGGGCGAAGCGCTTAGGTCAGTTAACGCAAACAGATTTTACTGATTTAATTCAGCATGATGAAAACCATGCTGTTTCTATACGACAAAGTTTATCTCTATTGGTGAAGAGTTATCGCTTTGATCAAAATAGTGGCATTGGGCATTTAGCGAGTGCTGTGAATCTAGGTGACGCTGCGCAAAGTTTGTCTATTCTCAATCAAAGCGGCGATCAATACCCAGACTTGGCTTGGCAAAAATTGGATCAAGTTGAGAAGGGGTTAGACATTGCGGCATTAGCTAAGGGCTATGATAAGTATTGGTTAGGGGTTAAAGGCGTTTTACACGATGGCGCCTCTATTCAGTCTTTATTCCAACTATTTTCAAATTATCAAATCTTATGTGCCGTTCGAAGTGGTGACTATGGTGTGGAGTCGCTTAATCATCAGTTACAAGAGCATTTTTATAAAAGAGGTCGAATGCTTAACCCTCAAGGCTGGTATGCGGGGAAAGCCATCATTATTACCCGTAATGATGCGAATTTAGGGCTTTTTAACGGTGACATTGGTATTTGTTTACCTGATGAGCAAGATAAAGAGCGTATGAGAGTTTGGTTTGAATTACCCGATGGCAGCTTTAAAGCTTATTTACCCAGTCGGCTAAGTGAAAATGAAGCCGTCTTTGTGATGACTGTTCATAAATCTCAAGGTTCTGAATTTCAACACGTCGAGCTTGTATTGCCCCCTTATGAAAGCCCTGTTATGACGAAAGAGTTAATTTACACTGGTATTACCCGTGCAAAATCGCATTTTAGTTTGTGGGCTTCTGTAGATGTCATTAAAACTGGCATTCAAACCCGTGTTGCTAGGCATTCGGGTCTCATTGATAAGTTATGGTGTCATTAAATCGTCATCAATGATGGTCATAAAAAGGTTATCTTATAGGGACTTGATTATAAGATTAAAACCCCAATATTCAGTATTTATAGCTAACCCTAAGCTGAGCAATTTTTGATTATCAAGTTTTGTGTTAGGGTAGGCGCACATTTGTCGTGACTGAGTAGGAATAATGGCTAAAGAGATTGTTTTAACAGGAATTACCACCAGTGGTACACCGCACTTAGGCAACTATGTTGGCGCGGTTCGCCCGGCGATTGAAGCAAGTTTGCAGGAGAATAATGAATCATATTTCTTCCTAGCTGACTACCATGCTTTGATCAAATGTCAGGACCCAGAGCGTGTAAAAAGCTCACGTAAAGAAATTGCGGCAACTTGGCTTGCGTGTGGTCTTGATCCAGAGAAGGTGTGTTTTTATCGCCAATCTGATATTCCTGAGATTGCTGAACTCAATTGGCTATTAACCTGTGTGACTGCAAAAGGCTTAATGAATCGTGCTCATGCTTATAAAGGTGCGGTTGATGTGAATGTCAATGCGGAGCAAGATGCAGATTTGGGCATCACCATGGGACTGTTTTGTTATCCAGTGCTTATGTCAGCAGATATTTTAGCCTTTAATGCCAATAAGGTGCCTGTTGGCCGTGATCAAATTCAGCATATTGAAATGGCGCGTGATATCGCTGGCCGTTTAAATCATTTATACGGAAATCAGTTAGTCTTACCTGAGGCTGTGGTTGATGATTCAGAAACCGCCTTATTAAAAGGCCTTGATGGCCGTAAAATGAGTAAGAGTTATAATAATACTATTCCGCTTTTTGAAGGTGAGAAAAAACTTAAAAAAGCGATTAACAAGATTAAAACTAACTTACTAGAACCTGGTGAAGCAAAAGATCCAAATGATTCAACCGTATTTGATATCTATCGTGCTTTTGCAAATGAAGAACAAACCGCAGCAATGCATCAGAAATTTTTAGATGGTATTGCTTGGGGTGAAGCGAAAAAAGAATTGTTTAACCTAGTGAATGACGAGTTAGGTGAGGCGCGCGAAAAGTATAATGCTTTGATGGCAGCACCAGATGAAATTGAAGACATCTTACAAGCTGGTGCAGCGAAAGCTCGTATCCGAGCTCAATCAATTGTAAACCCTTTGAGAGAATCAATGGGTTTGGTGAAGTTTAGTTAACTTGGAGTATAGAGTATGAAAACGAGTGTTTACGCTTTCCTTATGGCGTTTGTACTGGCCATTGGTTTTGGTGGTTTCAGTGCACATGTCGAAGCGAAAAAGTTTGGTGGTGGTAAGAGTTTTGGTAAGAGTTATTCCGTGCCTAAATCTACTTCAGCGAATAAAGCAACAACAGCGGCGAGTTCAGCGACTAAAAAGAAAAGTGGTCTTTTTGGTGGTGGCTTGATGGGCGGCCTTATGGGCGGCTTATTGGCTGGTGGTATCTTTGCTGCCTTGATGGGTAGCGGTGCTTTTGAAGGTTTCGCCTTTGGCGATATCTTGCTATTTGCTCTTGTTGGTTTCTTAATCTACAAGTTTTTTATTGCGCCAAAACGTCAACAAGCTGCGGCGAATAATGCACAGTTTCGTCAGATGCCAGGTGCGGATTCTTTTCAACAAGCACCTAATGCTTCTGCGAACCCTTTTAAAGCACAAGATCCTGCGATGCAATTACCACCTGACTTTAATCAGGCTGCTTTTGTTGCTGAAGCTAAAAATCATTACACCGCTTTGCAAAAAGCATGGGATGAGAATGACTTCACAGAAATTGCTGATTATGTGACACCTGAACTATTGGCTATGTTACAAGCCGAGCGTGCTAACTATGGCGCTGATAAACCGAAAACAGAGGTTATCTCGTTAGATGTTGAGCTTGTTCGTGGTGAATTCCAAGGCTCTATTTCTTCTATTACCTTGAAGTTCTCAGGTTGGATCAAAGAGGGTGAAGACACAAGTGATAGTACTGAGTACTGGCACTTAGAGAAAAATATGTCGCAACAGTCAAGCAATTGGACCATTGTTGGTATCCAGCAAGATAACTAATTGTTACTTAAAATTTGAGCTATGCCATTACAAAAATACCAAGATTACGTATATTGTTAATGGCATACGTTAATTATTTAGTTTAAAAACGGAAGTCACTATGTCTGAGATTGCTACATTAAATGACTCTAAAAAAGGTGTTGCTGAGAATGCCAAAGGTGAGTTATTACAATATCTTACTTTTAAGTTAATTGATGAAACCTACGGCATTAATGTAATGCAAATTCGTGAGGTTTTAAGATACAGTGAAATTGCTCCTGTTCCGGGCGCGCCTTCTTATGTGATGGGGATTGTGAACCTTCGCGGTAATGTTGTTACTGTGGTTGATTCACGTGTTCGTTTTGGCTTACCTGATGCAACGATTTCTGATGATACCCGTATTATTATTGTCGAGCATGATAATGAGCAAGTGGGTCTTTTGGTTGATGCTGTACAGGAAGTATTTTACCTTTATCAAGGTGAGATTGAGCAAAGCCCTAGCGTCGGTAATGACGAAGCTATCATGTTTATTCAAGGTGTTTATCAAAAAGATGACGAGCTTGTTATCTTACTTGAATTGGATCGATTCTTTGAAAGTAATGATACTTTAGGAATTGAAGCCCTTTAATTAAGGCTTTCTTTTCGCAAAAAAACCATGCAATTGCATGGTTTTTTTGTTTCTGGTCGCTTGATATTAAAGTGCTTAGCTCTCCCAATAGCTTTCTTCTAAGCTGTCTTCTCTCTCGGGTAGTCCCCGTGAAAGTCTTGGTGCATTTTGTGCCAAAATCTCATAACTCACTCGGTTAGAATATTTGCAGATTTGGGCAAACGATGAGTAGCATAAAAAATCTGCTCTGTGCTTACTTGAGTTAGGCACGGCTGAACGGTGGAAGTAGTTAGCTGAGATATCATGTAAGAGTGCTGATAGGGCACCATCACCAGCACCATTGGTGTTTTTGATGTTTTCAGGCCCACCCATATAAGGGTCTATATGAGAAAATACCTTGATTGGAGCATGGCAATCACGGCGCTTCATTGGGCGGCTAAATTCGTATAGGTTAAAGTCTTCTAGACTATCGGACTTAATGGGATTGCTGGTTTCACGTGCAAGCTCTGCACTGGTGTGGCCGCAAAGATAGAGTCCATGAGGGCCTGCTGTGATAAGCACCATATCAACAAAATCCAGAATATAATCTGCAGCTTGTAATGGGTCGTCATACCCTGTCAGAGCTTCAGCCTCTAGTTCATTCATCGCTAAAACATCAACCGACTCTTCGATTAAAGACATAAGTAGTTCGCGATTATCCGCCACCAAATGCTGTGTGCCCAAAGTCAAAACAACGGGTACATTATGCTTATTGGCAGATTTAATAGCCGTTAGCATTGCTTCATGTATGGGCTTGTCTTGATGGCGAATAGGGTAAGCGCAGGCAACAAATGCGGCCGCATGGGAAATGATTTCATCAGGAATATGCTGCTTGTTGAGCTCATCCATATCACCTGGCGCAATAGCAAAAGTACGTTCACCATCTTCTGTTATCAGGGTAATGCCTCGACCTATGTCACCTGTAACACCTTGGAGATGGTTCATATCCACCTTACTACTTGTATGGCAAATATAATGATAGGCAGGTGAGCCTAGCTGAATATTGGCTGACATGACACCTAATAAAACAGACTTATCATCAGCAAGTACCGAATAGTTATGCAGGGTGTTGCCTATGGTGCCGCCAGCAAAATGATCAGAGATTGAGCCTTGTTCAACTAATTCTGCATAGATTTGGGTCGCCGTATCATGATCCACTAGATTGGATAAACCTTTAGTGACCTTATGACGGGCTAAAAAATCATCATTCACATTTGCGATAACATCAACAATGGTTTCATCAAGACCCACAATATAAGTGTCTTTGTTAGGCTGTACTTCTGACGTAGGTAAAGCAGGTTTAGGTTGTGAAACGGGAAAATAATGCTTTAACTTGCGACGACCAGGGAATTTCATGTTCAATATCCGACATAGGAAAAAAAACATTTTATCAAAAAATAGTGTCGGGCTAATATGGCTTACCCTAAAAAAATGGCAATTTAATGAACGAATTACAATTAGATAGATATAGTCGGCAGATTTTATTACCCAATTTCGATATTGAAGGCCAACAAAGGTTGATGCAAGCAAGGGTAATGGTTATTGGCATGGGCGGTTTAGGAAATATTGCATCCTGCTATCTTGCTGCAGCAGGTATAGGGCATATGACCTTGGTTGATGATGATGTGGTGGAATTAAGTAACCTTGCAAGACAGGTTTTGTACCGACAAGATGACATTCAACAGCCAAAAGCGTTGGCGGCTAAGGCTCAAATAGCGCAAATGAATGATGAGGTCGAGGTTGAGGTAGTGTTGCAACGCTTAGACGAAGCATCGTTAACTGAAAAAATACAAGGGTATGATCTAGTACTAGATTGCACGGATAATTTCAAAATTCGCCAAATCATTAATAAATTATGCCACCAATATAAAATAGATCTGGTTTCTGGTGCTGCCATTCGTTGGGAAGGGCAAGTGCAGTCTTTCTTATTTTCGAAAGAGGACACGATTTGTTACCAGTGCTTGTACCCTGAACTCAATGATACAAATTTAAATTGCTCTCAATCAGGCATTATTAGCCCCGTGGTTGGCAGTATTGGCGTTTTGCAATCACTAGATGCTATCAAGATCTTATCTAAATGTGGCCAAGTTGTGCATGCAAAGTTGAGAGTGTTTGATGGCTTTGACGGTGTTTGGCGCGATATCAATTTAACGCAAGATCCTGAATGTGTCATTTGCGGTTAAAGTCGCTTTTCTATCGATTATTAGATAAAACCTGTTATGACAGACTTGAATTACGATAGAAGAACACTATCTCAGTAATAGTTAAAATTCGCTAATAATAGAAGGCGAATTTGGTTAGACTAACGATCCAATTTAATAGGTTGAACTCAGAACTTAGGCATTTCATATCAAATCCGAATAGTTTTAATGACTTTAACTTACCGACGACAAGATTTAGCTTTAAAGGAGCACATCAATGAGTGACGTTAAGCACGCAAAATTAATGATTTTAGGTTCTGGTCCAGCGGGCTATACCGCTGCTGTATATGCTGCGCGTGCAAACCTTAACCCTGTCATGATTACTGGCATGCAAATGGGTGGTCAGCTAACGACAACCACTGATGTTGATAACTGGCCTGGTGATGATCAAGGTGTGCAAGGTCCTGAGCTAATGGAGCGTATGCGCAAGCATGCTGAGCGTTTCGAAACAGAAATCATTTTTGACCAAATCGGTAAAGTAGATTTACAAAATCGTCCATTCCGTCTTGAGGGTGATGATGGCGTCTATACTTGTGATGCATTGATTATCTGTACTGGTGCGAGTGCGCAGTACCTTGGCCTTGAAAGTGAAACCGCTTTTATGGGTAAAGGTGTTTCTGCCTGTGCAACCTGTGACGGTTTCTTCTATCGTAACCAAGATGTTGCTGTTATTGGTGGCGGTAACACGGCTGTTGAAGAGGCCCTATACTTGTCAAACATTGCTAAATCAGTAACGGTTGTTCACCGTCGTGACAAGTTCCGTAGTGAAAAAATATTGTCTGATAAGATTATGGAAAAAGCGGCAAACGGTAACATTAACATTGAATGGAATTCTCAGCTTGATGAGGTTTTAGGTGATGATGCCGGTGTTACAGGTATGCGTATCCTAAACAATGAAACGGGCGAGAAGAAGGATATAGACCTTGCTGGCGTATTCGTTGCAATTGGCCATAAGCCAAATACTGACATTTTTGCTGGCCAACTTGAAATGAAGGATGGTTACTTAAAAGTCGAGTCAGGTTCCCATGGTAATGCGACTCAGACAAGCATAGAAGGTGTTTTCGCCGCCGGTGATGTTAGTGATCATATTTATCGCCAAGCGATCACATCAGCAGGAACAGGCTGTATGGCTGCCCTTGATGCCGAGCGTTTTCTTGATAATGACTAACGTTTATTAGTCATTTTGGTACATAAAAAAACCAGCCTAGTGCTGGTTTTTTTTATGATGAGAGTGATTTTTATTTAGTGCTTATTGCGCATTGTATGCTTCTACACCTTCAATAATAATCTTCTTAGCTTCTTCTGCGTTTGCCCAACCCTCGACTTTGACCCACTTATTTTTCTCTAGGGCTTTGTAGTTCTCAAAGAAATGTTCTATTTGATTACGCAATTGCTCAGGGACTTCTTCCACATCTTTGATATCAGTATAAAGGCTAGTCAGTGAGTCATGGGGGACTGCTAACAACTTAGCGTCAGTGCCTGCCTCATCAGTCATGTTTAATACTGCAACTGGGCGGCAACGAATCACGGAACCTGGAACGATTGGATGAGGGGTGACAACTAAGACATCTACTGCATCGCCATCGTCGGCGAGAGTATTATTGATATAGCCGTAATTTGCAGGGTAAAACATGGGAGCCGCCATAAAACGATCAACCATTAGTGCGTCTATTTCCTTGTCAATTTCATATTTAACCGGCGAACTTTGAGCCGGAATTTCAATGGTCACATAAATATCACTTGGTACATCTTTACCAGCAGGGATTTGTGAGTAGCTCATAGTTTTTCTTCCAACTTGTCTAAACTTGAGCAAAATTATAAAAGCTTGTTCTGCCTGATGCTAGTACGACTATGGTAGGGTTTTTGAATAATCGGGATTTTTATTCAAGAAAACTTATAAAAATTGTGAAGAAATCGACTTAACTTATTGCTTTCTTTCTAAATTTAGCTAGTCTTAGTGATAGATCAAAATCTAGTCGCGAGGACAGAAATGACTAAATCAGAGCTTATAGAGCTGCTTATAGATCAGCAATCTCATTTGCCTGTTCAAGATGTAGAGCAAGCTATAAAGGCTATGCTAGAGCATATGTCAGAAGTATTAGCAGATGGAGAGCGCATCGAAATCCGCGGTTTTGGTAGTTTTTCTCTACATTATCGAGCACCTAGAGTCGGACGTAATCCAAAAACCGGTGAATCTGTTGATCTCGTGGCGAAATATGTGCCGCACTTCAAACCTGGTAAAGAATTACGCGAATTAGTTAATTCACCATCAGTGGAAACTGATGAACTGAATTAATTCGATTTTTTAGCTCGAAATCTATTCAAGATCACGGCATAATGACGCCAATATTCATCTTGTAGGTGTTGTATGCTTAAGTGGTTTTCGCGAGTAGTTTTCGCATTTGTTCTTCTCTTTTTCTTATTAGTGGGGATATTTTTTGCTGTCCGCAACCCACAACCAGTCAGTCTCGACTTTATTTTCTGGCAAGCGCCTGAATTTAGTGTCTCTCTATACCTTTTGTTAGCCTTTGCTTTAGGTGCCATAGTCGCCATAGTTGCCAGTAGTGTTGTCTTGCTTAGAGCTGAAAATCATGTGCGTGTATTAAGTCGTCGTTGTACTAACGCGCAAAAAGAATTGGATTCTTTACGCAAAGCGTCTTTGACCAAAGATCTAGACATAAGTAGGGAGTAACTAGCTTGTCAGAGGTTTTACTTTTCATTGTTCTGTTCGTCGCGCTTTTAGCCGGATGGATAATGGGGCGTCGTAAATCCTCTTCACGACTAGACAGCCATAAATCATCGGTTCCTCCTGATTATTTTCGTGGTTTAAACCATTTATTAAATAACCAACACTCAGAAGCGATTGATGCTTTTGTTGATTCCCTTCAAGTTAACTCTGAAACTTTTGATATCCACCTTACTCTGGGTAACCTATTTCGTAAGAAAGGTGAAATTGAAAAAGCCATTAATGTTCATCAAAATTTATTAGCAAGACCAGAAATCACGCCACGAGAAATGCGCCTAGTGCAGCTAGAGTTGGCTAGTGATTTCATGTCTGCTGGTTTGTTGGATAGGGCTGAACGTCTTTTATTAAATATTGCGGCTAAACAGACTGAGTTCCAACCAACCGTTTTGGTTTTATTAGTTGATCTTTATGAATTTGAACAGAGCTGGGATCAAGCTATTCAAATTGGTCACCAACTTTACCAGCTTAATAAAAAGCAAGCCTTGGCAAAGCGTTTAGCTCATTTTTATTGTGAAATAGCGGATGAAAAACACGCTAAAGGCAAATCAAAAGAAGCCCTAGCGGATTACCAAAAAGCACTCGACATAGATGAAAAATGTGTCAGAGCAAGTATGGGAGCTGCAGATGTCTTTATTGCCCAAAAACGTTACCGAGATGCAATTAAAGAACTCAAACTTGTTGCTAGCCAAGATAAAGACTTTGTACCCATCACTATTCCTTTATTGAGGGATTGTTATGAAAAGGTATGGGGTAATAGTGGCTTTACTAAATTCCTACAAGAACAAAATAGAACTTCGCCTTCGGCAACGATTATTCTGGCTTTAGCCCAGCGTTTATCAAAAGATAATAAAGAATATGCTGAAATATTTTTAATTGATCAACTCAGAAAACACCCCACCATTAAAGGGTTTCGTGAGCTGGTGCAAATGCAATTAAATGAAGCAACGGATGAAGCGAAAGAGCATTTAGAGGTCTTATACGAACTGTTAGACCAGCTAACCGAAAATAAACATAAACACCTTTGCCGCCAATGCGGTTTTTCTGGTTTTCAACTGCACTGGAAATGTCCTAGCTGTAAAAGTTGGGGAACA
The DNA here is from genome assembly GCF_000153025.1 of Marinomonas sp. MED121. Classification (GTDB taxonomy): domain Bacteria; phylum Pseudomonadota; class Gammaproteobacteria; order Pseudomonadales; family Marinomonadaceae; genus Marinomonas. The sequence goes on along the minus strand of NZ_CH672433.1, from coordinate 16,669 downwards.
GTAAAGCCCATTCATGGCTTAGAAGGTGAATAGATAAGTTAACCCCACAACCTTAATTAGAGGCCAATAAATGACCTGCAAATCTCCTATCGTCGTTGCTCTAGATTACCCAACAATGGCGCAATCAATTGAAATGGCTAAACGTCTTGATCCAAGCCAATGCAGAGTGAAAGTAGGGAAAGAGCTGTTTACTACCGCGGGTCCTGTTATTTTAGATGAGCTACACGCACTAGGGTTTGATATTTTCCTAGACCTTAAATTTCATGATATTCCTAATACTGTTGCTAATGCCGTTAGTGTGGCTGCTAGAGCAGGCGTTTGGATGGTGAATGTTCATGCTGCAGGTGGCCGCCGTATGATGGAAGCCTCTGCGAATGCACTTGAGTCTATTGCAACCCAGACAGGTAAAGACAAGACTCTGCTGATTGCTGTGACGGTTCTAACCAGTATGGATCAATCTGATCTTACTGAAATTGGTATTGATTTAACCCCAGAGCAGCATGTGCTTCGCCTTGCGAAACTTGCACAATCATCCGGTATGGATGGGGTTGTATGTTCGGCACAAGAATCAAGCATGCTATCAAATGAATTAGGTAAAGACTTTGCCCTAGTCACACCAGGAATTCGTCCTATTGGTTCTGATCAAGGGGATCAAAAACGAATTATGACACCCCAAGAGGCAATGGCGGCTGGTAGCCATTATCTTGTTATGGGTCGTCCTATTACTCAAGCAGAAGACCCTGTTGCTGTTTTGACAAGTGTTAATCAAAGCTTGATAAGTCATTAAAATAGGATATTTATCCTAAGCTTGAGAAAGTAAAGATACGGGTTATATTTATATGGCTGATTGACAGGGGGTTGATCAGTCATATGAACCTTTATAGGTTGATATTAATCCGACCAAGGTGGTCATCAATAGAAAAAGGAGTTTTCTATTATGTATTCTGCTATTTTAAATAATCCTCGCAATTTGAATAAAACCTTACCTTCTTTGCTTAAGGTTTTCTTTGTCTTAGTCTTAGTCTCATTATTATGTTTATCCAATGTCAGTATGGCTGCAAAACCACTTGATGTGAATCTTGCAACAGCAGAGCAACTGGCTGCCGTGATGGTAGGAGTGGGTCAAAAGAAAGCCCAAGCGATTATTGAATATCGTGAAACAAATGGTGCTTTTAATGCTTTGGACGAACTAATTTTTGTTAAAGGTATCGGACCTTCTTTACTCAAAAAGAACCGTGTTTACCTGTCTATTGGACCTGGTGAAGAGTTTAAAGGAGAAAAGCTAACTGAGATTCCTTTATAAAAAGACAAATGTCATCTATGTTTATTTAGGATCTAGATAGTCTCCTCGTTAGGGTTTTTACCTCAAGCTTCAGGCAAGAAGCTTGAGGTTTTTTTTGCTTTAAAATTTAAACTGTCTATTGCTTTAATGTTTGGATAGCTTGATGCTGAGTTAAAAAAAGTTGTCCAGTTAAGTTAGATATGAGGTGAGTGTGCTTTAGCTTATCCATAACAGGCCCCTTTACTTCTGATAAGTGCAACTTAATCCCTGCTGATTGTAATCTTTGCATCATGGTTTCTAGGCTTTCAAGCGCACTTAAATCTATCATATTTACGGCATTGCACATGAGAACAAGGTGCTTGACGTCAGGCTTATCTGAAATCAACTGAGTTACCTTCTCTTCAAGAGTCCTGCAATTAGCAAAGAATAAATTTTCATCAATTCTGAGACTTAATATGCTTGGCTCAATGTGAGTATCAAAGCGATCAATATTTCGATAATGCTCAGTCCCTTCAATATTGCCTACAATTGCAATGTGTGGACGGCTCGTATGCCAAAGGAAAAGTAAAATAGACAGACAAACACCCGCTAAAATCCCCGCTTCAATACCATAACCTAAGACAATCACTAAGGTACCTAGCATGGCGATACCATCATGTTTTGAATATTGCCAAATTTGCGTCAAGCCTTTTATATCTATAAGAGAATAAATTGCGATAATGATTGTTGCTGCCAGTACGGCATTAGGCATGAAAAAAAATAAGTCAGTGAGAAAAAACAGCGTCATTAAAACGAGTGAGGCAGCAAAAATACTGGATAATTGAGATTTAGCACCTGCTTCAAAATTGATAGCAGATCTTGAAAAACTACCCGCAACTGTAAACCCTCCACTTAAACCAGATATAATATTGGCACTACCTAGACCGACGAGCTCATTATTCGAATTTATTTTTTGACGACTTTGTGTTGCAAAGGCTTGGCTTATGGAAATTGATTCAATAAAGGCTATCATGGCCAGAATGCCTGCAGCTGGAAGTAGATCCTTAATAAGAGAAAAAGAAAAGTGTGGAACGATAAAAGAAGGTGACCCTTCAGGAACTTGTCCGACTAAAAGTAGCCCCTTTTGCGCTAAGTTAAAATGCATTACAAGAAAGGTTGTAATTGAAACAACTATCAAAGGTGAGGTTTTACTAAATATACTTGCCTTATGCTTATTTAGACCTAATTTCATCAAAAAACGCTCAAGAAACAGTTTCATGATAATTAAGCTAGTTAATGCACCAACACCTATGATCAGTGCGTAAAGGTTAAAATCCATTAATTGATTATATAATCCAGTTAAAATACTGGGTAAAGTGCCCCCGGAAACTGAAATCCCTAAAAAATGTTTTATTTGGCTGGCAGCAATAATGATGGCAGAACCCGTAATAAAACCTGATATCACAGGGTGGCTTAATAAATTTGCTAAAAAACCTAACTTCAAAAAGCCTAAGACCAGTAAAATTCCTCCTGACATTAGCGCAAGTATCATGGCAATTGCGTTGTATTCGGGTGTGCCGACCAATGCAAATTGACTACTAAAAGAAGCGGACATGATTGCAATGAGAGCCGCAGGTCCTATTGCCATGGTACGACTGGAACCAAATAAGGCGTATATGATGAGGGGAAGTATGCTCGCATAAAGACCCATTTCTGGCGGCAGACCCGCTAGTAAAGAGTAGGCCAAACTTTGTGGAATCAGCATGATAGAGAGTATGGTGCCTGCAATTAAATCAGCACCTAGATATTGACGCTTGTATTGGCTTATCTGGTCAATTGCAGGTATCCAGTTTTTTATATCTATCATTTAGGTCACCTAGCAGTCTTTTAATGAGGAACTGATTGGGATTTTCAAATAATACATTTCATTATTTTCAGGCATAGGTAATTTGCCTGCTCTCATATTGATTTGAACTGAAGGCCATATCAGTTTAGGCATAGATAAGGTGGCATCTTTCGAGCTTCGCATATGAGTAAATGTTTGTTCACTCACATTTTGGTTAATGTGTAGGTTGGTTTGCTTTTGCTCTAAGACACTGGATTGCCAAGCATAATAATCCCGATTTTCTGCTTTATAGTCGTGGCAAGTAAATATCCTGGTGTCGTCAGGAAGTGCAAGAATTTTTTGAATAGAATGATAAAGAGTGTTGGCATCTCCACCAGGAAAATCACATCGAGCTGTACCATAATCTGGCATAAACAAGGTATCACCAACAAAGCAAGCATCTTCAATATGATAGCTAATACAGGCAGGCGTATGGCCTGGAGTATGTAATACTTTAATGTTGAAATTACCTAGGGCTAGCTCATCCCCCTCGTCCAGGAGTAGGTCAAATTGAGAGCCGTCTGTGGCGCATGTATCGGCTAAATTTAATAGCTCAGTAAAGATAGTTTGTACTTGAGTGATATGCTTACCAATGGCTATTTTACCCCCTAGCTTTTGTTGCAGATAGGGTGCTGCAGATAAATGATCTGCATGTACATGTGTCTCTAGGATCCACTTAAGTTGCCAATTATTTTCTTTAATGTGCTTAATTAGCAAATCGGCGGAACTTGTGTTTGTTTCTGAGCTAGGGGCATCATAATCTAAAACACTGTCGATAATCGCACACGTATTGCTATGAGTGTCTGCCACTATATAAGAAACCGTATTAGTGACTTGATCGAAAAAGGGCGTAATTGATAATGTTTTCATTTTTATCTCTAAATGGAATAAGCTTATTTCCAAATAGTATATATCAAAAAAATAAAAATGTTTCTAATAATCTAAATTATCTTTTTTGCGTAACAGTCGAATGAAATCTTTTGTTTTGATTGCGGCGAGTTTGCTTCATTTTTGATAAAATCACATATTCAGTTATTGCCACCGTGTTAGGAAGAGAGCCGTGTCTAAAGAGTTTGAAGTCGTATCGCAATTTTCGCCTGCAGGGGATCAGCCCAAAGCCATTGAAAAGTTGACCCAAGGTATTGAAGCAGGCCTTGCTCATCAAACACTTTTAGGCGTAACAGGCTCAGGTAAAACTTTTACCATTGCAAACGTTGTTGCTAAAGCAAAGCGCCCCACCATTATAATGGCTCACAACAAAACACTTGCCGCTCAACTCTATGGTGAATTTAAAGAGTTCTTTCCTAACAATGCGGTTGAGTATTTTGTCTCTTATTATGATTATTATCAGCCAGAAGCTTATGTTGCCGCCTCTGATACCTTTATTGAAAAAGATGCTTCCGTTAATGAGCACATAGAGCAAATGCGACTTTCTGCAACGAAAGCCCTGTTAGAAAGGGAAGACGTTATTATTGTCGCGACTGTGTCAGCAATTTATGGATTGGGTGATCCTCAGTCCTATTTAAAAATGATGCTGCATCTAGATAGAGGTGATCGCATTGATCAAAGGGACATATTAAGGCGCTTAGCTGAACTTCAATATAGTCGCAATGATGTGGTGTTTGAACGGGGTAACTTTAGAGTACGTGGTGATGTCATCGATGTGTTTCCTGCGGACTCTGAAGACACAGCTGTTCGTATTGAGCTATTTGATGATGAAATTGATAACCTTGCCTTTTTTGACCCGCTAACAAATAAAACAATTCGCAAAGTACCCCGTTTAACCATTTATCCAAAAACCCACTATGTGACACCCCGTGAGACAGTGATGGATGCCATTGAGCGAATTAAAGTGGAGTTAGATGAACGCTTACAACAGCTAAAATACTTAGATAAATTGGTTGAGTTGCAAAGATTAGAGCAAAGAACCCGTTATGATTTAGAGATGATGCAAGAGCTAGGCTATTGCTCAGGCATTGAAAACTATTCAAGGTATCTATCGGGTCGTCCAGAGGGCTCACCACCGCCGACCTTATTTGATTACTTGCCTGCCAATGCGCTTTTGGTCATAGATGAATCCCATGTAACTGTCCCTCAAATTGGTGCCATGTATAAGGGTGATAGGTCTCGTAAAGAGAACCTAGTTGAATACGGCTTTCGTTTGCCTTCTGCTCTTGATAATCGGCCAATGCGTTTTGAGGAGTGGGAGCAAATAAAACCACAAACTATTCTAGTGTCAGCGACGCCTGGCAAATATGAAGCTGAGCACCAAGATTGGGTTGTCGAGCAAATCGTCAGACCCACAGGTTTGATTGATCCACCTGTTGAAATTCGACCCGTTGCTACCCAAGTTGATGACTTATTATCTGAGATTAATAAACGTTTGCCTAAAGGTGAGCGGATATTAGTGACTACCCTGACCAAACGTATGGCAGAAGATCTAACAAGTTACCTATACGAGCATGGAATTCGTGTTCGCTACTTACATTCAGATATAGATACGGTTGAGCGTGTTGAAATCATTCGAGACCTAAGGTTAGGTGAATTTGATGTGTTAGTGGGCATTAACTTACTTCGTGAAGGTCTAGATATACCTGAAGTAAGTTTGGTGGCGATATTAGATGCAGATAAAGAAGGCTTTTTACGATCAGAAAGATCCTTGATTCAGACCATAGGTCGTGCTGCTCGTAATATTAATGGTCGTGCCATTTTGTATGCCGATAGGATTACAGGCTCAATTGAGCGTGCTATGGCTGAAACAGATAGGCGTCGTGCTAAACAAGAGGCCCATAATAAAGAGCATGGCATAGTACCCAAAGGGGTTTCTAAGTCAGTGCAAGATATTATGGAAGGGTCTTATAACCCAGGTGCTGGTAAAGGTAAGCAGAGCAAGGCTAAAAAAGTGGCCGAGACATCTGCAGACTATAAAGTTGAAAGTATGGATGATGTGGCAGATGTGCGTAAAGCCATCGTTAAGTTGCAAAAAGAAATGGTTGAGGCATCTGAAAACCTTAAATTTGAATTGGCTGCAGGTTATCGAGATCAAATTCGTTCATTACAGAAAAAGTTAAAAGAGGTGGGTGAGCTATAATTAGTTAACCTAAACATAAGTCATTTTTATTAGTCCAAATATTAAATAGGCGAATGTTTCAAAAATGATATAGACGGACATACTTAATCAAGGAGGATGACAACTGAAAACCTAACCAAGTTAGGCGAGTGGAAATAGGCACATAATGTCAGAATCAAGTGTAAAAGAAGAAACTAAAGGCCGATTAACAACACGAACCGTTGCTATGCCAGGTGATACTAACCCTGCCGGTGATATTTTTGGTGGTTGGGTATTATCCCAAATGGATATCGCTGCAGGTATATGTGCAGGTCAAAGAGCACAGAGTCGAGTGGTAACAGTCGAAATTGACCGTATGAGTTTTATTCGTCCGGTAAAAGTGGGTGATATTCTTGGTGTCTATACGTGCGTTATTAAAGTCGGTCGATCTTCCATGGAAATATTAGTGGAGGCTTGGGTGAGACGTAACCGCATCGGTACCCGAGAAAAAGTGACAGAAGGTGTATTCAAATTTGTCGCAATTGGCGAAGACGGCAAATCAACGCCAGTGCCTGCTGAAGCGGACTTACCTGACTATGTACATGAATGGGTTGATGGTTGCGGTATTTAACAAATATCAATAATTGCCTAAGGATATCAACTGCTTAAATAAATTTTAAGCTTAAGACTTGCCAAGTGTATTAGCATAGGTATAATTCCAGCCACAAGTTTATAGGACTATAGCTCAGTTGGTTAGAGCGCATCCTTGACATGGATGAGGTCGGCAGTTCGAATCTGCCTAGCCCTACCAAATTCATAGTTCATGCTTATGAGCGCTAGAATTTGAAAAGCCCCTTAGATTAGCTTCTAAGGGGCTTTTTTTTTAAGAGTTGTAAGTACTTTTTTAACCTAAAATTAAAACCTTTTAATATCCACTTATTCGTTACGACTCTAAAATTTGTTACCTTTGGAATGCATAAAATGAAAATTTCATATTAATACTTTAATTTAGCCTGAAATTAATGGTTTTTAAGAACCTAGAATATGAAAAAAATTACTTTTTCACTTTATTATCAATTGTTTCTTTAAAAGTATTGGCTGGCTATTCAGCTGTTTCTTAAAATGCTTTCAGGACATGCATAGGTGATATTCCTTGCTAACATGATTAATTTTTAACTCATTTTATCAATTTAATCGAGCAAATAGATTAAGTCATTTATGCTAAAGTAGGCGACCTTGCGTGTGTTTTTAGTAGTTCAGCAGGTGCAATTACAGATAGCAAAATATGTATACCTTTTCAGTTGAAGACTAGCAAGATGATGTCGTAGAACCAACCCCATGACTTTGTTAATGTTTAAATAGAAACGATGAAAACATGCTCCCTAGAAATATTTTGACTAATGAATAAACCAAAGAAGAATCTACACCTTATGTGCACTTATTAGGAAAAGGCTGAGAGGGTAATAGGCTTTATTTAAAGCTTTTTTATGAAACTGTATTTATATAATATTAAAATTAATGATAGGATATTGATATACATGAAGTATGGTTTAATAAAGGAAGCGTAAATTTGAAAAGCATCATATTCTTTGCATTATCAATATTATCGATTAATGCATTTGCAGGCACTGTTATTGTCGTGGGTAGCCCTACTCAAATTGAGGTAACAGATAGACTTTTTTTTGAAATTGATGGTGGTGTTCCTGAAAACCCAAATTCTTGCTCATCTAACTTTAGATATGAATTTGTATTAGAAGATGGGACGAGTGGAGATAATAAGAACATGGCATTATCTGTTTTATTAAGTGCTCATGCCTTGAATAAAAAACTTAAATTTTATGTTTACAGCAATAAATGCAGTGATATTAACTATCCCGCGGTTATTGGTGTTGGTTTTGAGTAATATATAAAAATATTTAATAAGGAGAAAATATTGAAACGCTTTTTTTCATTTTTGTGTTAATGATCAGCTCTATAAGTAGTGCTTTTGCAGATTATGATGCATACATTGAGTTTATGGATGTAACTGAAGAAGGCCGAGTTAATTTATATCTATCAAACGTTGAAGATGCCTCTGGTGTTGGTACCTGCAATCATAATATTGTTTATCTTGGTTATCACCCTCATGAAATTGGTTCATCAACACCACAATATTTATATTCTGCAGCATTAACAGCTATGACGGCAGGCAAAAAAGTAAGGCTGCACTCAATAGACTGTACTACAAAGAGTTTAAGGGTTTATAAATAAGTAATATGGATTAAATTTAAGTACATGATATTAATTAAGGATGTTATGAAATATTTAATTGTAATTTTAATGTGTTTGTCTTCTTCTGTTTTTGCAAATCAGTGGACACTTAATACAGGTAACAAAGTTGGTGTGATTAACCCTGGAGCTGTGAGTGGTGTAAGCACATTTATTTCATTAGTGGATGGTGTGTTTACTGGGTGTGCTAGAAGTGATGGCGCTTTATTGTTAGGGGATAACCCCAACTATGATCAAATTTTTAGCTTAATCTTATCTGCAAAAATGTCAGGAAGCCATATAAGGATATACTATGGTGGCTGTAGTGGAAATTTCTCTATAATCGATCAAGCTTATATTCTGTAGATAAATTGTGATAGTAAAAATAAAAAGTTTGTAACTTTTAACCAAATTACTAAGACATTATTTTTATTTCTTGAAAGTTATTTTCATTGATTAAACTGCATTGAAACTTTTTATTTTCTCAATAATGTTAATTTTGCAAGGCGCAATGTGTTGTGATTTATCTTTTACATAGCCAATACTATTAATCAAAGAGTCTCTTATTGAAAAGATATCTGAGTCAGTACAGCCAGAATCGTTACAGCTTTGTAAAATATATTGATCATTTATACAGGCACATAAAGGGTCAATATGGCTATATGCTTGAGGGCCTGAGGTAATGTTGCTGCTAAGCAATCGAGTCGTTCTTCTTAAAATGGTATCAAAGCTAACTGTGTCGACAGCGAAACAACTGAGGAGTATAGAATTAGCACTGGCAGTGCGTCTTGTCTTTTAAAAAGCTGCGGCAAGCTTATTCAACTCAATAGCAGGCCATCAAAGCAGTTAAGACGAATTCTTAAGAACACAAGGTAAGCAAGGCGCGAGTCCTTGTGGTCCAGCTGATATTAGACGGGAGCTTTTCTGCAATTTTAACGGGGCTTTCCTAAAAGAGAAAGGCGACCGTCACTGTCACCTTCAGTGGGAATAAGCAAGGCTTGTCTAGTTTGAAAAGAAGGTGTTGATGCAGGCGAGTTCGATTTGAAATGGTATGTTATAAGGATTTAAAAACTAGATAAAGTGTCATAAAATCATGAGTTTATATACATAATTAGGATAGTGTTCTTTTGGATAGATATCCTAGTGCGGCCAAGGAGAAGGCATTATGTTGACCCTTTTTAAAGTCGTGTGTGAAATTCAACTTAAAAAAGATACTTAAATGAAAATAATTAAAAATAGTTTTGTCTTTATAACCCTATCATTATCTAGTCTTCAAGCTAGTGCTGAAACTCAATCATGGGAATCACTTTTAGCTTTTTCTTCGAACTTCAGTGATAGATTGGCAGGTAGCCGTAGTGAATATAATGCTGGCGAGTGGCTAATTAATCAATATGAAGATCTTGGCTTTGAAGTCAATCAATATAACTTCAAATACTTTTATAAAGATAAAAAGAGACAATCGAGAAATATTGAAGTTGTTCTTAAAGGAAAGTCACCTAAAACACTTATTATAGGTGCTCATTATGACTCAACAGGGCATCGAAAAGGGTCCGCTGGACTAATAGATAACGCATCAGGCACTATTGCTTTACTCGCTTTAGCAAAAGAGATTAAAGAGCAGGAGCATTTTTATACGATACGCTTAGTATCTTTTGGTGCTGAAGAGGTGGGTCTTCAAGGATCAAAGAAGTATGTTACTTCTTCAAGCTTTGATAAAGATAACCTTGTAGGAATGATTAATTTAGATACCGTTGTAGGCGGGGATTATTTGTATATCCATAGTGCTCATTCTTCACCCTATAAATGTAATGATGCAAAAAGCTCAAACTATGAATATAGCCCTTGGCTACGTGATTCCTTGTTATCTGAATCAAAGAAATTAACCGATATTAGTTCCTATCATTTACATCCAGCTACGCAAGGTTATCCTGAAGGTGAAACGGGTGGTTGGTCTGATCATGCTCCATTTGCATGTGAAGGTGTGCCTATTGCTCACATCGAGGCGACTAACTTTATGATAAAAGGTAAGTCAGGCTTTGATGGCTACTCTCAAACAAGCAATCCAAATTTCTGGACATGTTTTAATGATGAAAAACAAACGGCATGCAAAAATAAGAAAGAGAAGGGGTGGGGGCAAATTTGGCATACTAAATATGATCAAGAAAAGTACCTTATTCCTGAATTAGAAAACCATATAAAAACACAATTCCACTCAAATATTGAGTTTTTGAAAAGCTTCGCTTTGGCGTTTAAAGGATAAATAGAGCCGCCAAATTTTCAGAAAGCATACCCTATAATGTCGACCTTACTGGATATATAGTTAAGGTCGATTCTTATAATGCTTAGTGTGTTTTATATCGCTTTAAGGTTAGATTTAAAATAAGTTTTAACTCTATTAGTAGAGTGTTGATTTGATGCAGAATACTTGGTTTGGAAAGAAAAGGTTGCTCGAGTTATTATTGAAAATAAGACGATAAAAAAGTATGCCAAGATAAAATGAAATAGATAATCAACTAACGAAGAAGTGAAAGGTGCTGGTAATAAAATTACTCTTATTTCGAGTTTGGCTATGGAGAACCCTATTTTCGCAATAGAAACAGAACTCTTTTAGATATGTTTATTTTTATGGCACTTAAAATGCTTTATGCCTTTCGAGAAGAGTAGTTTCTTTGCGACAATATTCGATTTTTAACATGTTAATACGCGGCCATTTCTAACATTTACAGGATAGTGATTTGTTTAAGATAAGTAACCTTGTTATCGTTTTGTTAGCTTCTATGCTGACTGCTTGCTCCTACCTAAAATATTCTTCTATTCAGGCTGAATACACCAAAATTCAAAATGCCAATCCGAGTCAAGTCAATTTGAAGCATCTGATTGATCAAGAAACCTTCTTTATCTGGGGAAAGCCTATTGTCGATTCAAATCACTTTTCTGGTATGTCGATGGCTATCGTGGCTTATTCTAGTAAATTTAAGGCTAATGAACGTGTTGATACTATGTTCTTTAAAGGGGTTGGCACACATTATGGTTTAAATTTACCAGAAGGTGATTATACATTATTGATTTATGCCGACTTGGATCAGAACGAGCTATTTACCCCCGCTGAAATTGTAGGCATGAAAACGCTTACTCTAGATACTAACCATTTCCCTGAAAAAATAGTAAAAGATATAAATATAGAAATAACAGATAGTTTTGATATTGCTTGGGCTGAAACGATTGTTATGCCAAGAATAATGGAGACAGAAGAGTCTGTGTTTTATCCCGCAGGGACTATTCGCCGTTTGGATGACCCTATTTTCAATGATGAAATTGCAACCATGGGAATGTACGATCCGGCATCATTTCTCGAACTTGCACCTACTATGTTTTATGCCTTGGAAGAAAATGTTGCTCATAAAATCCCTGTTATTTTTGTCCATGGTATTGGTGGGAATATCAGGTCATTTAAACAAGTTATTGAGTCTATGGATAAAGACCGTTATCAGGCTTTATTTTTTTATTACCCATCAGGAGGGGATTTAGACCAACTAGCCGAGCTTTTTTATGATGTCTATCTGTCTGGGGATGTTATGCCAATCGGTCATATGCCAATGATTGTAGTGGCTCATAGTATGGGAGGGCTTATTGTTCGTGAAGCATTCAACCATTACGAAGGAAGTGCGAAAGAAAATAAAGTGGACTTATTTGTTAGTATCGCAAGCCCATTTGGTGGCCACCCTTCTGCAGCTTCAGGTGAACGACATGGTTTGATCGTATTACCTTCTTGGATCGATCTAAATCCGAGTAGTCAGTTTATTAAAGGGCTTTATAGGAAGCCTTTACCTGAGTCTGTAAACCATCAACTTTATTATGCTTATAATAACAAAAGCATGCTGAAATTAGGTGAAAATAGTGATGGTGTTGTGCCTCTTTCAAGCCAATTACATACAGAAGTACAGAAGCAGTCTAATAAGCAATTTGGTTTTAATCGGAGCCACGTTGATATTTTAGAAAGTGAAGAGATGATAGCGCAATTATTAGTGAGTATGTCTGAGGTGGAAAACATCTTTCCTGAATTACATATCGAGCTGCTTTCTAAGGGGGGTTTTGATGTGTCATTGTCAGATGACTATAGTGCGCTTACCCAGCATTTAATTAGTTATGCAGGTAAGTATTTAGTCTTAATGGTAAAAGAAAAAATAGAAGCAATAAACCCAGAGCAGGAACGATATATTCACGCTGTTCAAGGCAAAATTGTAGCAACACGAAATGTTGAAAAAGAGTTTATTAAATTTATGAAAGAGCACCCTGACTTAGTAGAGAGTGTGTTGGAAGAGTTTAAATTCTTGGAGCCTCAGTAGACTGGCCTGCACCTTATTGGGATTGCAACCTCAGTTGGTGGTAATTAACCAGAACGCATGTAACCCTAAGCTTGCTGGCGCTGGTTCCCACTCTTCATCTGCTATCGCTAGGCGATCGCAAGTTTTTGTCCATTCACCTGCTTTGAGCTTATAAAGAATCCTTCTTTTATGGCAACTTCTTTTTTGGCAACTTCTTTTTTTGGTAATGATAGCCAAGGAATAGATAGCCACTTAAGGTGTCGCCCTCTATATCTCGTCTTTAGTCCTAGTTTTAGTTTTTGAGCACTCCTTCAAAAGCTCCTTCGAAAAGCTCCATCGAAAGCCCCTTTGATTTCGTTTTGAGGTGACCTTATTTTATCGGTTTATCTAATATGAGCGGATAGCTTGAGAAAATTTTATGAGAAATGTTAGTAAAAATTATTCGTTTGATTAGGGCTGTGATTGGCGCGTTTTAAAGCGAGCTTTAGGAATGAATTCATATAGAACATGGAGTTATGGCAAGCCATCCAAAACCTGCTTTTTTACTTATCTTTTAATCCTTGATTCTTTTTCTTCTTGGTTACAAAAAAAATGTACATTTTATGTACAAAATCAAGATGACTTTAGGTATGATCCCCGACTTCGTAAGGTTATGTATGGTTTTGTAATATTAACGCAATGCTCGGATGCATTATATTTTTGAGGTGGTAAGAGCATATTATGCAAGAAACGCGATCTAGTTTAAGAAAAAAAAGAAAGGTATTTGGTTGGTTATTTATAGTCTCAAGCTGTGTGTTTATCGTGCCAGATATGCTTAGTCAACTCCTTCATCATAATATGATGCAGGGTTCTTTTTTTGTGCAGAAAATGGACAGTCTATTGAGTCGCTTCCAATATAGTTCAAAGCAATTCATGGATTTTAATATGGCCGTTCTCTCTGGGTTAATGACCTTCTTGCTCGTTATTATCTCCTTCATTGGTTTTATCCAGTCTAGTATTTCACTATGGCTACACGATAAGCGTGCAGAGCTTTTCAAGCTAGAGGAGAGCCAGAAACTAGAAAGCATACTGGCAAGTTTGGAGTTAGAAATAGATCAAGCTTCTAGAAGATAAGTGTCATGCAATCAAGCTTTTTAAACCTAAGGTGAATACAGCTAATATACATCACCTATAATCTAAATGAGTCGTTTTTGTGCGACTCATATTTTAGACATACTGCCTTTACTAAGCTTGAAGGCATAAAAAGCAATCCTTTCATATTGAATACATTCCCTCTTTAAAGCCGATATATAAATTAAGATAAAATTATAAAATACCTTGTCTTAGATATCCCATAAGCTGCTTCAAAAGGCTTTTACCTAAATGGAAGCTTGAACCCTATTGATGAATAAAGCTTGTTATTTTTAGCTAGGGAACCTGCGAATAAGTCCTCCCACCTCAGCGTGTGGATAAAAGCAACTAGATTTATGGCGAGGAGCGCAACTTAATAGTGATTCTATTGATAAGGTCCTCAACGTAAAGGTAGGGCTTTTAGACCACGCCCTTCGGGTCTTTCAGAAAAAGTAACACCCTGTGTTGTCACTTCTCGAAAGGTACCTACATTACTTCAAAGTAACGCCTTGTGTGATACTTTTTCTGTAAAGACTGAGAAGAGGTGACTTAATCGCAGGTTCCCTAGCGACATCACTTGTGTATAAAAGTGTTACTGCTAGTAGGTTCTCCTTTTAAAAGCTGTAAAATCAAATACTAATGGACGCTAAGTAAAACATTGCAAGGGACTTGCTAGCTGAAAATAGTTGAAAGTATGTCATTCTGCGTTGTCCTTTTTTGAAAGTTACTTACATTGATTTTCTATTATTCAAGGACAAGGTGGCATCTAGATTGACTCTCTTTTTCCAATGTCTAAAAAGAGCAGACTGAAAAGAAGTAACTTAATCGCAGGTTCCCTAGATAGCACTATTAGGTATACACAACTAGGCTAAATATCTAGGAGATTATTGAAAGCCATTAGATAGGGTTTACATTTTATGTATCGACACTTGTTATCAATAATTTTTATGTCAATAGCGCTTGTGGGTAGGGCAGATCCTCATCTTGAATTAAAAATAGTGACAGAAAATTTCCCACCTTATAATTTTCAAGTAGAGGGTAAAGCGCATGGTATGTCGACTGAAGTCGTTAAAGCCATGTTAGACCATGCCAACATTCAAGCTGATATTGACTTTTACCCTTGGCCAAGGGCATATCGAACAGCACAAGTTAAACCGAACGCTTTGATTTACTCCATTGCTCGTATTCCCGAAAGAGAGACCATGTTTGAATGGATAGGGGATATTGCACCCTATCGCACGTCTTTTTATAAGCTCAAAGAAAATACGGATTTGAACATCAATTCCTTAGACGATGCCCGTGTTTATCGTATTGGTGTTTCTCAAGAGGATGCGATTAAAACCTATCTAGAAAATAGAGGTTTTGAAAAGTTAGTGGTGGCAAATGCTGATCAATTTGTTGTTCGCATGCTGATTTATGGTCGTATGGATCTAATTGCTTATGATGAAGCCTCTCTTCCTTTTCAGGTGAAAGCTTCTGGGTTTGACTTAAACTTGATTGAACGTGTCTTTAGAATCGAAGGGTTATCGGAAAAACTCTATGTTGCCATGCACCCTCAAAGTGACCCTGTCCTTGTTCAAACGCTAAAAAATAGTTTAGAAGCCATTAAACTAAATGGAACATATCGTGCAATAGAAGCCCAGTACTTTCCTGATTAATACTTGTTAGCGATAGAGGATAGATAGGCTTCTCAAAGGTTTAAATCTAAGATTCAAATTTAGCGCTGAAACTCTTTGCTTCTGCCAATAACCAATCCTTTGCTTTAGCAACCGCGGGTCTTATTCTGGTATGGGCTGGTTCGACCAAATAATAGGCTTCTTGGGTGGTTATAATGGTATCAAAAGGCTGGACTAATTTAGATTCTTGGATAAGTTCATCAGCCAAAACTAAGCTTCCTAAGGTGACGCCTTGGCCTCTTGTTGCACTTTCTAACATCAAACCAGAATCACTAAAGTTACAACCATGTGAGCTTATCAAGCTGGGGTGCTCTATTTGATTAAACCAGCTCATCCAGTCCTCAGAGCGTTCGTCATGCAGTAATCTATGTTTACTTAGATCATCGAAGTGTTTGATTTTCATTTCTTCTTGAAAGCGGTCTTCGGCATAAAGAGGCGTTAGGTAGTCATGGAAAAGTTTATAGCTTTTCACGCCTTCCCAGCTGCCATCCCCATACCAAATAGCAAGATCTACTTCTTGGGTCTCAAGGTCAAAAAAGTCATCGTCAGAATATAACCAAGGCTCTATTTCTGGGTGAGCATTAAGAAGATTGCTATAGCGAGGAAGCAGCCATTTACTAGAAAACCCCGTATTTGCTCCCCAAACGACAGAGCCTGGGCGAAAGTAAAAATCCATCCTGCGCTTGCCTCTTGCCAGTTCATTAAGTACCTGGGTCGTGGTATCTAGAAAATCAATGCCAGCAACGGTTAACTCAATAGAGCGGCCAACGCGATTGAATAAGTCCATACCGAAAAAGGACTCTAACAGCTTGATCTGATGGGAAACGGCAGATTGGCTTAGGTTTAATTCTTCGGCGGCAAGCGAAAAACTTTTAAGTCGTGCTGCTGCTTCAAATCCTTCTAAAGCGCTTAAAGGTGGCAATCTTCCAAATCGTCTATTCATGAAAATTTTTAATCCTATTGATAAAAATATAGCGTTTGAATGAAAAATACTCCGCTAGATATACTGATTAAGACGCTAAAGAGTCAGATTTTCAAGGTTTAACCCATAACTAATGAAACAATGTTATTTAATTTTTTCATGTGTTCAGATTTTGAAGGTCAAGCCTAGCGTTA
>NZ_CH672434.1:119002-264905 GCF_000153025.1 Marinomonas sp. MED121 | reverse complement strand
ACTACAACCGGGCGACACTATCTTAGGTATGTCACTATCTGCCGGCGGTCACCTAACTCACGGTGCGCCACCAGCACAATCAGGCAAATGGTTTAACGCTGTTCAATACGGTGTATCTGAAGAAACATTGGACATCGACTATGATGCTGTTGAAGCGATCGCAGTTGAAAGCCAACCTAAACTTATCATTGCTGGCGGTTCTGCTATTCCACGCGAAATCAACTTCAAACGTTTCCGTGAAATTGCTGACAAAGTTGGCGCTTACCTAATGGTAGACATGGCTCACATTGCGGGTCTTGTAGCAACTGGCGTTCACCCATCGCCACTACCTCATGCTCACATAGTAACAACAACGACTCACAAAACACTTCGTGGCCCTCGTGGCGGCATGATTTTGACTAACGATTTAGATATCGGTAAGAAAATCAACTCTGCTGTATTCCCAGGCTACCAAGGTGGTCCACTAATGCACGTTATTGCTGCTAAAGCAGTTGCATTTGGTGAAGCACTACAACCTGAGTTTACCGACTATATTAAACAAGTTGTTGCCAATGCAAAAACACTGGCTGCGGTTATGATCGAACGTGGTTGTGATGTTGTCACTGGCGGTACTGATACTCACCTAATGCTGGTTGATCTTCGCCCTAAAGGCTTAAAAGGTAATGTAGCAGATAAAGCACTAGAACGTGCCGGCATCACATGTAACAAAAACGGTATCCCATTCGACACAGAGAAGCCAATGGTAACCTCTGGTGTTCGTCTAGGTACACCAGCTGCAACCACACGTGGTTTTGGCACTGAAGAATTCACTAAGATTGGTCATCTAATCAGTGATGTATTTGACGGTTTAGTTGAAAAACCTGAAGGAAACCCTGAAGTGGAAGCACGTGTACGTGCTGAAGTAATGGAACTATGCCAACGCTTCCCACTTTATCGTTAACCAATAAAATTGGTCATCAAAACCTAGGGTAGCCATACCCTAGGTTCTAATATAAAGAGGCAAAATTATGAGTAACACTCCAGCTAATTTAAAATACGCTGAATCACATGAATGGGTTCTTGATAATGGTGACGGCACCGTTACTGTTGGTATCACAGAACACGCTCAAGACCTATTAGGTGATGTCGTTTATGTAGAGCTACCTGAAGTTGGCGCACAAGTTACTGCGACTGAACAGTTTTCTCTAATCGAATCTGTTAAAGCAGCCTCTGACATCTACGCTCCAATCTCTGGTGAAGTCGTTGAAGTTAACGAAGACCTAGATGACACACCTGAGCTAATCAATGACGAGCCATTTGGCGGCGCTTGGATTGCTAAAATCAAATTATCTGATGCATCTGAACTAGCTAATTTGCTAGATGCAGCTGGATACGAAGCAACTATCGCTTAGTCCAAACTGACGTCCTGCAGTTTCTGTACGGTTTTTCAGTTGTATTCACCCTGCTCTTTTGAGCAGGGCGCCCACTATATTAACTTACAAAGGTATCAGTGCCATGACATCGTGCATCCGCGATTTATTAGGTAATGACGAGTTTATTGCGCGCCATATTGGCCCAGACCAAGTCGAACAAGAGAACATGCTAAACGCCATTGGCATGGACAGCTTGGAACACCTAATCGAAAAAACCATCCCTCAAGCCATTCGTTTATCGAATCTTGATATGAGCCAACAGCCTGTTTCTGAAGCCAATGCCCTCAATGAATTAAAAGCAATCGCGTCACAAAACAAGATTGCACGTTCTTTTATTGGCATGGGATATCACGATACATTTGTACCTGCTCCAATTTTGCGTAACCTACTTGAAAACCCAGGTTGGTATACAGCATATACACCTTATCAGCCTGAAATTTCTCAAGGTCGTTTGGAAGCGCTACTTAACTTCCAACAAATGATTATTGATTTAACCGGCATGGAAATCTCTAACGCATCTTTGTTAGATGAAGCAACTGCAGCAGCAGAAGCCATGACCTTAATGCTTAGATCAAATCGTAAAAAATCAAATTTATTGTTCGTGGCAGATAATCTATTACCACAAACCATTGATGTCATTAAAACACGTGCCGATTTATTAGAAATCGACTTCGTTGTTGATGCACCAGAAAACGTATCCAACCACGACATCTTCGGTGCTATTTTCCAGTACCCAGGTAAAGATGGCGAAGTATCAGACATCTCTACTCTAATCAAAGCTTGTCACGATCAAAAAGCACTGGTCAGTGTTGCTGTAGACCTATTGTCTCTTGTACTGCTTAAATCACCTGGCGAACTAGGTGCTGACATCGTCATTGGTTGCGCACAACGTTTCGGTGTTCCTATGGGCTTTGGTGGCCCTCACGCAGCGTACCTTGCAACTAAAGATAAATTTAAACGCTCTATGCCTGGTCGCGTTATCGGTGTCTCTATTGATAGCCATGGTAACAAAGCTTTGCGTATGGCTATGCAGACTCGCGAACAACACATTCGCCGCGAGAAAGCGACATCTAACATCTGTACTGCTCAAGCATTACTCGCCATGATGGCAAGTTTCTATGCGGTTTATCACGGCCCAGTTGGATTACGTCAAATTGCCACACGCGTTGCGAGTTTGACCCACACCTTAGCACAAGCGCTAAGCAATAATGGATATAAAACCAACGACTCACATTTTGACACTTTAGTGGTCGAAACCGGTAGCAAAACAGATGCGATTTTTCTTGCCGCTCAAAACAAGCTTATCAACTTATGGCGTGCTTCTGATAGCAGCTTGTCGCTATCTGTTAACGAAACGACGTCTTTAACAGACCTAGTCGAATTAGCTGAATGTTTTGGCGTTGAAGTAACTGAAGATGCCCTAGCTGACTCAAGTACAGATTTAGGCATTGACGAAGGCATGTTGCGTACTGATGCAATCCTGTCTCACCCTGTATTCAACAGTCATCACAGTGAAACAGAGTTGATGCGTTATATGCACCAGCTTGAAGTAAAAGATATTGCACTTAATCAGAGCATGATCCCATTGGGTTCTTGTACCATGAAGCTAAATGCAGCGTCTGAAATGCTACCTGTTACTTGGGCCGAATTTGGTCGAATCCACCCATTCGCACCTCAAGCGCAAGTAGCTGGTTATAATCAATTACTTGACGAATTGATTGTCATGCTGTCAAAAGCAACAGGGTATGACACAGTATCACTGCAACCTAACTCAGGTGCACAAGGTGAATACGCAGGTCTAATTGCTATTGAGAAGTATCATAAGTCTCTTGGCGAAGGTCATAGAAATATCTGTTTGATCCCAAGTTCAGCCCATGGCACAAATCCAGCATCAGCGGCTCTTGCTGGTATGAAAGTGGTTATTGTTAAATGTGATGATGAAGGTAACATTGATTTAGTAGATCTTGCTGAAAAAGCAGAACTGCATAAAGATAATCTAAGCTGCATCATGGCAACTTACCCTTCTACTCACGGAGTATTTGAAGAACATATCCGCGAAGTTTGTGACACAGTACATAAATTTGGTGGCCAAGTTTACATTGATGGCGCTAACTTGAATGCTGTATTGGGTATTGCACCTCCAGGCCAATTTGGTGGTGATGTATCGCACTTGAACTTGCATAAAACTTTCTGTATCCCACACGGTGGTGGTGGTCCAGGTATGGGTCCTATTGGTGTTAAATCTCACCTAGCACCTTTCCTACCAGGTCACGCTGTTAGCCCTGTTGCAGGCGCTAACTCTAATACTGACCAGCAAAATGGCGCAGTATCAGCAGCACCTTACGGTAGTGCAAGCATCTTGGTTATCACTTGGATGTACATCAAGATGATGGGTGATCGCGGTCTAAAAGATGCAACGTACAATGCCATCTTAAACGCTAACTACATTGCTAAACGTTTAGGTGATCATTACCCTATTTTATTTACCGGCGCGAACGACACAGTGGCTCACGAATGTATTATTGACATTCGCCCTCTTAAAGAAGAGTCGGGCATCAGTGAAGAAGATATTGCTAAGCGTTTAATGGACTTTGGTTTCCATGCACCAACCATGTCTTTCCCTGTAGCAGGCACCTTGATGATAGAGCCGACTGAATCAGAAAACCAAGAGGAAATTGATCGCTTCTGTGATTCTATGATTCAAATTCGACGCGAAATGCTTAAGGTACAAGCGGGTGAATGGCCACTTGATGATAACCCACTGGTGAACGCGCCTCATACGGCAGACACTTTATTGAGTGATGATTGGCAACATGCTTACACTCGCAAAGAAGCGGCTTACCCTCTTCCTTGGATTAAGAGTCGCAAGTACTGGCCTCCTGTTGGCCGTGTTGACAATGTTTATGGAGATCGCAACTTAATTTGCGAATGCCCTCCGCTAGATAGCTACGAAGACTAATCAGTCTTTTGCTAAACGTACTTACTACCTCTTTAGTAAGTACGTGATAAAAAAGCGAGCCACAAGCTCGCTTTTTTATTTTCAAATTTTCCTCTTAATGAATCAGTAAGTCGCTCATTCGCTTACAATCAAATCCTCACCCTGAATTCATCAATTAGCCTGTACAAAACATCAACTTTATTTTTTGTAAAGCCGTAAAATTTTTTATAAACAAACACCATTTTCTGAACTAGAATCATTAAAAACTGAAAGAGACTCACTTTTCATTCATTTAAATCTAGTATTTAATCTTATCGCTAATTAAGCCTAACTTATTAAAATTTAAAGCATTAATTTCTTACTACCCTCATAAAGTGAATATAGACAGACCCAATATGATGCTAAAGCAAACATTTCATCTTATTTTAATAAGCTTAATATCTAGCTTAATCGCCCTTCCCTTCGCACACACCAAGACTTTAAATGTGCTTGGCATGAGTAATTACCCCCCTTTTAGTTTTGAACAAAATGGTAAAATGGTCGGTATTGATAACGAGGTTATGTATGAGATTGGCAGACGGGTTGGCATAGAGGTTGAAATAAATTATCGCCCCTGGAAAAGGCTTTTAGCAGACTTAAAGTACGGAGCAACGGATGCGGCATTCGCCCTCTTTTGGACTCAAGAAAGAGAGCAGTTTGCACTTTATGCCGATGTTGAACCGATACACGGTGGCGCATTTTATCTGTATGTGAAAGAAGGAGATGAGTTTGACTTTAATAATGTAAGCGATTTGTATAATAGAAAAATTGGTTTGCAGCTTGCTTTTTCAGTATCTGAAGACTTTGACAATGCGGTTAAATCGCAAAAAATAAACATTCTAAATGCTTTTAGTAACCTTAATAATATCGAGCTCTTACTTGCAGGCCGTATTGAAGCCTTTATAGGTCACGAATTAGTAACAGGGTATAACCTACTGAATATGGGCTTTTTAAATCAAATTACTCGGCTCCCTCTTCCTATTAGCGAAAAGAAAGCATTTTTAGTCCTTTCAAAAGAGTCAAACACCTTTGTTGATAAAAATGCTCTGATTAAAAAAATAAACCAAGCGCTGGTCGATATGAAAGAAGATGGTACACACCAAGCTATCGTCAATCAATATATACAATAAACAGACTCAAGGCGCTCTTCACCACTCGATACGCTCATTGAGCTAGAGCCAATCCATCTTAAAAAACCTCAAAGCTAAAGCTCACTAAGCTCAATCTAATTAGTACTTTAATTACATATTTCTGACTTTTTACTCACTAATGATCAAAATCTGAAATTTAATAACACTATTTTAGTGAAATATACCTGACTGAATCTTGTTCAATCCATGCCATCGGCGTAGACTGCCCGCAAATTACACACAGTTTTAATAAGGAATTAAGTTTTCATGGTTGCAGTGATAGGTATATTAGCAATTATCGCGTTCTTGATGGTGGTACTTGAAGAGGTTATTCATATCAATAAGGCGAAATCGACCTTATTTATAGGCACCTTATGTTGGATTTTAGCCTATGTATTCCCTATTCATGGTGTTCCTCCCAGTGAAATCAGCGAGCAACTTAATGAAAACTTATTAGAAATTGCAACGCTTTGGCTTTTCCTCATGTCTGCGATGACATTTGTTGCCTATTTGAATAGTAAGGGGTTTATTTCTAGTCTGGTGCAAAGGCTACTGCCAGGAGAGCTCCATGAAAGAAGCTTAATGGTATTGTTAGGTTGCTTTGCCTTTATCTTTTCGTCGTTTGCAGACAACGTTACGGCAACACTGGTTTCCCTAGCGGTTATCACCAGCTTAAAAATCGAAGCGAGAAAACGCCTTAAATACGCCACTTTGATTATTTTTGCTGTTAATAGTGGTGGTGTCTCATTAATCACAGGTGATGTAACCACCCTAATGATATTTTTAGCCGGTAAGGTCAGCATCCCAAACCTATTACTATTAGTTGGACCATCACTATGTGGTGTCATCGTACTGGCTGCTATGATGTCAGTACGAATGCGAGGACGAGTCAGCTTTTCGGCTGAAACCAAACCCATTGAAAAAACCGATATCATTATTTCAATTATTTTCTTAGCAACCATTTTCTCCACTTTGCTACTAAATGCCTTTTTCCAAGTACCGCCCGTGCTTACCTTCATGTTCGGCTTAAGTTGTATGTTCTTAGTGGCTCAATACCTTTTACGTAAAACCGATAGAAGCATACTGAACTATATCCGTGAGATTGAATTTGACACCTTACTTTTCTTCGTCGGTATTCTATTGATAGTCGGCATTTTAAAAGAGATTAAGCTACTAGACTACTTAACGAGTTTGTACGACTTTATGCCTGTTGAGTACGCAAACTTCTTACTCGGTATTTCATCCGCATTAATTGATAATGTGCCATTAACCGCAGCGGTATTAAAAGCGAATGTTGATATGAATATGGCCTCTTGGCTATCAATGACCTATGCAACGGGAGTGGGTGGTTCAATGCTTGTTATTGGTTCTGCTGCTGGCATCATTGCTATGAGCAAAGTAAAAGAGCTTAACTTTATCAGTTACTTATCCATGTTCGGTTATTTATTAGTAGCTTACTCGGTTGGCTATTGGCTAAGTTATTTCTTAGCATCAAGAATGCTATAGCGCATCACTGTATGCTTTAAACAAAAAAACGACTCCTAGTGAGTCGTTTTTTTTGCTTTTTTTAATCAGGCATTTGAAAAATGCCGCT
This sequence comes from Marinomonas sp. MED121, assembly GCF_000153025.1. Classification (GTDB taxonomy): domain Bacteria; phylum Pseudomonadota; class Gammaproteobacteria; order Pseudomonadales; family Marinomonadaceae; genus Marinomonas. Next base: position 257,792 of record NZ_CH672434.1, on the reverse strand, counting down.
TAATAATAGGTATCTCTAAGAGATAAAAAAGTTTTCTTACCTCGATTAGGGTTCGTTTTCATAATATTGTGAAGCGGGTTTTCGATACCCAGTTCCCTGTCGTTATAGAGATATTTTTTTACTTTACCTTCATCAAGCACCACAACTTCCATAGACCAATCACTGAAAGCCCTTTGCTTAATTTCACCAGAATAAAAAACTTCTACTAAAGTATGGCGCTCATCATGGCAAATACTTTCGTATAACGTTTCGACAGTCTCTTGATCACCTTCTAATATCTGCATAATTTCTCGATCATAATAGACTAACATGCCCGTTACCCCTATCGAAGCATTATGCTTTTGTGCTTCTAATTGTATTTCTAGTAAACCATTCTCTGTCAATCCTTCAGGTGACACACTCGTATATAAAAGCTCAAACATATTAAATCCCTTTTGCTTATTTTGATACCAAGCTTAAATTTGTAAATCTCATTTACTCACTTATACATTAGCTAAAATTTAGACTATTGGTAGAAATAATGAGTTTCAATGAAAGAGTCATGTTTAGTAATGACGTTTTGTGATAAATATGGCTTATCCGGCTAACTAGGTTTTCGCTTTTAAAACAAGCATTAAGTGACAATTAGTCTTATTATTTCCTTAGTTTTGTAAAGATTTTTAAACTCTATCAATAATTAGCACTTATATGGAAACAATGAATTTTCAATTGAGCAGTTAATACAAATTTTTTTTATCTATATTATTAACTCTATGCTTTAAAGACAGGAACCATATGCAAATATCCTTGTCTTTAATTTAGGAAGTTGTGATAAAAGTCACCTCTAATCAGAAAAAGAGTCAAACAAGGTGTCACTTTTTCTGCAAGACCCTAAGGTGTGACCTAAAAGTTTTATCTTGATGCTTGGCGCTGATCAATAGAGTCACTATTAAGTTGCGCGCCTCGCCATCAATCTAAATGCTTTTATTCACACGCATAGACTGAGAAACTTATTCGTAGCATCTTTTATGAAAACGGTTATAGATTTTATCATTTGGGAATTAAGTAATGAGAAACACTGAGCATCATTATGGCTGGTTTACGATAGGTGCACATTGGCTTGCGGCTATAATGATCATTGGACTCTTTGGATTAGGTTTCTGGATGGTTGATTTGGGCTATTACGATCCTTGGTATAAAACAGGTCCAGACCTTCATCGTAGTATTGGCATTATTTTATTTGTGCTTATGTCAATCAGACTCGTCTGGAAGCTATCTCAAATACAGCCAAAGCCACTGGATCATTACACCAAGTTCGAACGAGTATCCAGCCATCTTGTACACCAACTTTTATATGTATTAACCTTTGGCATCATGCTCACAGGCTATTTGATATCTACTGCTGATGGACGAGGAATAGATGTGTTTAATTTATTTCAAGTACCAAGCTTAGGTGAATTATTTGCTGATCAAGAAGATATCGCAGGTTTAATACATGAGTATGCAGCCTACACGCTCATCGGAGCGGTTGTGTTACATGCTCTTGGCGCTTTCAAGCATCATTTTATTGATAAAGATATTACCCTTAAACGTATGTTGGGTTTTCGCAATACTAAATAATCATAGAGGATTATCATGAAAAAATTACTACTTGCTTCTGCTTTAGCTGGTGCAATGCTTGCACCAATCGCCAATGCTGCCGACTATGTGATTGACACAAAAGGTGCACATGCTTCAATCAATTTTAAAATTAAGCACTTGGGTTACAGCTGGTTAACAGGTCGATTTGACACCTTTAAAGGTGACTTTAGTTATGATGAAAATAATTTCGCCAATTCTAAAATCACAGTAGAAGTTGACACAACGAGCTTTAACTCGAACCATGCGGAAAGAGACAAGCATATTCGTAGCGATGACTTTCTAGATGTAAGCAAGTTTGCAACAGCTACCTTTACCAGTACTTCTTTTAAAGACCTTGGTAACAACAAGCTAGAATTAAATGGTGACTTAACGCTTCACGGTGTTACTAAGAACATCACCATTGATGCTGAAAAAATCGGCGAAGGTAAAGATCCATGGGGTGGATACCGAGCAGGCTTTAGTGGCACAACACGTGTTGGCCTTAAAGAGTTTGGTATGAAAGAGATTCTTGGGCCTCAATCTACTCACGTAGAACTAGAGTTGCACATTGAAGGTATCCGCCAATAAATTTTATTGGTGATAAAAAAACGAGCTACGGCTCGTTTTTTCTTTTACACCTTCACATTCATTAAAAATCTCCCACCCCTAACTTACTGGCTTATAACCCGCTATTCATGACTATCAAACCTTGTTAGCAGAACTCTTTCTTTTGTATCGTCTGAGTTTCAAGCATTCTTGACATGCACTATTACACTTTCATTGCAAAAAAATGGGCTTTCAGCTTACGCTAAAAACCCATATTAGAATCTTTAATTAGGTAGTGTTAAGAATACCTAATTACGATAATCCAAAAAGTCGTTATCTTGAATAGCGATAAAGTCAGCAGGGCATCCTGCGGTTTGACTATCAAACACGCTTGTACGGCCTCTTGCTCTGGCTTTCTTTGTTTCTATAAATTGCCCATAACATGATGAACTACAGTAAAAAATACTGCCTTCAAGTTTTTTGATTCTATTCACTTTACCACTGGTATTAACGAGTTGCTCATCCGATAGGACACCCGACATTATGTAGCATATATTACCTTCAACCTCTGTTTGCTGATATTGAGAAACGGCTAACTTAACTGGCATACCTTGAATTTCTTTTCCTTTCGAATTCTTTCTATGGGTCCAATTATCCCTTGCAAACCGCTGCTCTTTGCCAGATAAACAATCAAGAATGGCATACTCACCCTGATATTCAATATTATAAAAGTATTGCCCAGCCCCATCCGTTGCACCACGACACTCATCAAGTTTCGCTTCGATATCATTACCTTTATCAAACCAGCCAAGTGCTAAAATAGGGAAACCGTCTGCAGCATAACCAACCGCTTGCTTCTTATCATCAATCGCCTCTTTTCCTAACTCTTCAATTAAACATTTTGGCGCAATGTGGTAATGATAATCATCGCCTCGACCAGCATGGCCACCACATTCATCCAATTCGCCCGCTGATGCGGCGCTCACAGGTTTACCTGAAGATTGTTTTGGGCCTTGGGTACTTGGGTCAAAAATCGGCACACCATTTACCGCAATTCCCACCGCACCAGGTTCTGTTTGAGTGACTCGGCTCGCTTTTTTAGGATTTAACGGCAAGCGAATTTCCATATCATGTTTAGATGGAAATTGTTGGTTATTACCCGTTATTCCAAGCATTAAAGTATGGCTTTCATCAGGTAGACTATGGGATTTGAATGAGAAATTCCCTCCACTACATTTAAGATCAGTCACTTCATCCGTATAACAAGCTTGATCACATTTACAGTCTGCAATTTTCTCTTCTATGGTATGTGCATGAGTGATCGGTGAGAGAGCGATTAAACTTGGAATGAGGGCTGTGAGAACCCTTTTTATACTGAGCTTCATGCGAGTTGCCTTTATAAAATAATTAATCATTTGAGTATAAAGATATCTTATTTGTGTGCCATCTGTAGCTTACAAATTCACACCTTCTCCATACTTATACCAACTAGATACTGATACCAGCGGCTACTAACCAGATACTTTTAGAATGCTCATTAATAGCGACTTAACATTATGTGATTCGCTCAAAGAACCAAAATAATGCCAAGCCGGCAATACTAAACTGAAAGCTTAAAATGCCGTACTTTTGATACTTTGGAAGGATATAAGTCACTAAGCTAATCAAGCTAAATGCAATTAAAGCAATCATCACCTGCGTTAGCTCTATGGCGATAGTTAATTTAACTAAGGCATTCGCCCATTGGTTTAAATCACCTAAAGTGTCAGTTAATGCTTGAGCAAACCCCATTCCATGGATGATCCCCAGTATGCCAGTCACTAGCCAAAGTCGTTTAAATGATCCTTTGATCAATTCGTAACTTAATATCACTAGAATGCTGCCAGCAATACTGGCTTCAATAATCCAACTTGGAATAGAATGCGTCACCCCTTGAGCTATCAAGCCTAGAGTAAGGCTATGGCATAAGGTAAAAACAGTGATAGGTAAAATAATTTGCTTTAACTTCTTAGTCACTAATACCAAGGAGAAAATAAATAAAATATGATCAAGCCCTTCTAGAACGTGCCAAACACCTGTTAACCACACATCCCTTACTTTCTGGCCTGAGACTCCTTCTACTTCAGTCATACTATTTGTAAGATTCAGGTTAATAAAATAGTTATCCTGATTAAGATCTAACGTGCTGAGTATCAGATTAGATTCATCAATTATCTGTAGGTGGATAGACTCTGTATTTGGTAACAATCCATATCTTATATAAATATTTGTAGGCATTACTGACCAGTTATAAGTCGCATTTACCTGAACGAAAGCAACTTCTTGCTGGCTATTTAAGACAGGTTCTAGATCTTGTGAAAGCGGCGTAAAATTGAAGTTAGTTAGAATGAGTCGCTGAGACTCTTCGTCCAAAAAAACGACCTTGGAATCTAGATAGCTTTCTATTATCTCTGTTTTGTCATTAACATCGGCCAAAGAAATAGAATCATGCTGACCTAATAGATTGACACCTTGATCATTCAAAAAGAGGTCAGTCGCAATATTTGCCGTAAATTGAAGCTCATTATCCTGTAAATAAACCCTTGCCCCCACCTCATCAAGAGAATGAGACCAAGTAAACGTGGAAAATAAGCTCAAGTAAGAGAGTATTAAAAATATAAAAAATCTGATGAAATACATTAAACCACTCAAATATGATTCGTGTTTAGCATAGAAAACAAGACAAACTCAGAGAGCTTTCGTGAAAGCCTTAGGTACCCAATAGCTCATAATAAAATTAAGCATCTTTATGGAGTCTAAAGATTGTGTAAATGTTTTGAGATTTTAACTTTATTGAATGCCAAAACGACCTAGAAGCTATTTTAACTTGTTAAGAATGCCCCCTTTTCTGCCCTAAAAGCAGCATCATTTAAACAAAAGTGCTATTTAGCCTATCTCATTGGTGCAAATACAAAAAGCCAACTCCATCAGACAGTTAAAATGGCATTAATTAATTTTTTAAAGAATGAACACTCTTTTATTATTAGTGCTATATTCTGTTAAGTTATGCCCTATTATCAATATATTATGGCGTGCAATTTGCTTACCTTTTGGGCTTTCATAGCGTTTTAAGGTTAAGCAAAAAGTTCTATTTAGATTGATGAACTCTCCTTTACCTTAAGAGTCATAACTAAATTCGTTTTCCACCACTTTGGATAGTTAACTTATGTCTTTAAAGTCTATTAGAGTAAAAAGCTCAATCCCCGTTTTTATCCTTGCAATGACCTTTATTCTTGCTCTGTTTATGTTTGACCGATTAATTGTGATGGAGGAAACGGCGCTAGAAGAACAGTCAGGTCGTTATCAAAGCGCTATTTCAAGTGTGTTAAAAGCAGACAGTAATTTATACCAAGCAAAAGTGGCTGAGCTCAATTTACTAAACCAAATTGGAGATGTCCCTACTCAACATAAAATTCATGCGGATAAAGTCAAAGAAGCAAGCGATAGAATCCAAGAATATATTGAGTTCATGTCAATTAACCCTAAAATTCAAGATGAATTTAGTGATTTAGACAGTGAGTTAATGGCTTGGTATGAGGCCACCAACAAACTGATTCAATCCGGTAAATACGACGCGAATTACAAACAACTTGAAGATAAATCCGAAAGCCTTTTTGACAATATTAGAAAACGTTTACAAATAGCCGGTGATAAAGCCATTGAAACAGCTCAAGCCTCAAGAGAAAAAGTGCTATCTGATGTTGAAGAGTTTGGCAATTTCACCTTTATCATTCTTGGCATTGCGAGCTTAATCGTTGTTTTCATCAGTTACACCATGCCTAAGCAACTTACCGAAAACATTAATAGTTTAACCCAACGCATTCGAGAAATTGCCGAAGGTGATGGGGATTTAACCGCACGTATTGAAGCAAATACCAATGATGAAATTGGCGATCTAGCCCATGAATTTAATAATTTTGTCGACAAGCTTCAAAAGCTTATTGCCACGGTACAAACCCAATCTGTCGCCTTAGGCAGTGTCACAGGTCATCTAATAGAAAGTGCTAAACAAACAGAATCCATCACTCAGGCCCTTGGTCACGCTTCTGACTCAACCGTCAATGCGGGTCATGAAATGAAGGCGTCAAACCAAGAAATGGCAAGCATGGCTGAAAATACCTCACAAGAGGCCAGACAATCAGATGAAATGACTCATCAAGGCATTAATGCAGTTAAGTCGTCCCATACAGCTATCAAAGAACTTGTAACAGATATTGATGGTGCTTTAAATCAATCTCAACTACTTGAGCAAAGTTCTGAAAATATCGCCAATGTTTTAGAGGTCATTCGCACCATAGCAGAACAAACAAACCTACTAGCCTTGAATGCTGCCATTGAAGCAGCACGAGCAGGTGAACAAGGTCGTGGCTTTGCCGTTGTCGCTGACGAGGTAAGAACATTAGCGACACGAACACAAGACAGTACTAATGATATACAAGACATGATCGAACAACTTAAATCCAATGTCGGTCACGCCTCAGCGGCTATTATTCGTAGTAAAGAAAGAGCAGATGAAACGGTTAATCACATTGATCAAGTCAATAGTATTTTCTCTGAGTTACAAGAGTCATTTGCCAAAGTACAAGACATGTCATCCCAAACAGCTAAAGCCACTCAAGAGCAGTCGGATGTATCCAATATGATTAGTCAGAGTATGGCATCCTTGAATGAGCAGACGAATGCCGCGAAGAATGTGGTTGATGCAAGTCGTAAACAAGCGGATGAAGTGGATAACCTTTACCAAGCACTAGATCAAGTTGTGGGCCGCTTCAAGGTTTAATCTCATTTGAAATATCATTCATTATTAACTAAAAAACAGCCATTCAGGCTGTTTTTTAGTTAGAGGAAACACTTACTCTAATACTTTAGCTTCAACATCTCTATCATGCTGCTTTTCATGACTAACAGAGCTTGTTGGATACCCAAACAACACGTTTAATTTCGCTTTCATACCTTTAGTCACCAAGGTTGTTTTTATCATATAGAACCATTGATGAAAGCTAATGGTAATGGGGTTGTAAGTACCAATTTGACCGACTATGCCATAACGGCAAGGTTTATCATCTTGCTCCTCTGCATAGGTGCCAAACATCCTATCCCAAATTACCAGCACACCAGCAAAATTTTTATCCAAATATCCTGGGTTAACTGCATGATGAACTCGGTGAATCGACGGTGTGTTGAATACCTTCTCTAACACACCTAACTTACCAATAATCTTGGTATGAACAAAAAACTGAAAGGCTAAGTTAAGCGCCACAACGGTGAAGACAATTTTCGGATCAAAGCCTATTAAGATCATTGGCATCCAAAATAGCCACATACCTGTTATCGGATACATGATGCTTTGTCTAAAGGCTGTAGAAAAATTCATTTCTGTAGAACTATGGTGCACCACATGAGCTGACCAAAGCCAATGGATATGATGGGATGCTCGATGAAACCAGTAGTACAAAAAGTCTTGCAACAAGAAAGCAAAAAATAGACTAAGAAAGCTCAGTTCAATATCGAGTACTCTAAACTCATACAACCAGTAAAAAATAGGCATTAAGAAAAGTAAGGCAATTGCATCAGCCCCTTGATGCATTAATGCCAAAGCCGTATTCGCCAAACTATCTTTAATTACATAATTCTGGCGATGCTTTATAAATTCGTAGGCGATAAAGATTAAAAAAATCGGACTTAAAGCAATTAATATAATTTCAACATCCATGGTTTCGACCTATTCTTGTTATTTTATAAAAGGCTAATTAGCATTTATCATACACAAGCAATAAAACATAACCAATAAACATAATTAAAGTCGTTTTATACCTATTACTAATACCAGATATCCCTCAAAGTGACGCCGATTCTCAACTGGCTTTTAATTAAAGAACCAAACTTCGATATAGACATTAAATCTTGTTTTACCATGCTTTTTAACGTAAAAAGTAAGCAATTTTTTTCAGGACTAAAGATAAATGAAACTTAATTTCCATAAATCATTTTGGGAAGCAGAATGCAATAACTTAGATGATCTAAGCCAATTACTGGTAAAAATCAAAACTGAAGGCTATCAGGGCTCAGAGCTCTTTTTACCTTTCTACCCTCTTGATGCTCAAGAGACATTGGCCTTACATGAATCTAAAGATTTAGACATTATCACAGGCATAGGCACTCAAGGTAATAATGCGGAAGAACATATACGCTCCATGGATGAGCAAATTAAGCACGCCATTCAATTCAAGCCTAAGTTAATCAATAGCCATACAGGTAGAGATATTTTTAGTTTTAAAGATAACCTCAAGATTTTTGAGCACGCCTTATCTTTAGAACAAAAATATGGTGTTGCTATCACCCATGAAACCCATAGATTTAGGCCTACCTTTAGTACATTGGGAACCGAGCAAATTATTGATGCCTTACCCGAACTAAAGCTCAATTTAGATATTAGCCATTGGATGGTTGTGCATGAATCAGATTTATCCGATCAAGCTGAACGTTTGGAAAAACTGTTTGAGCATGTTAAACATATTCATGCAAGAGTTGGTTATGAAGAAGGTCCTCAAGTCACTGACCCTGCTGACCCTCAGTGGTCAAGTCAAGTTGAAAATCACTGCCAGCTTTGGTTAAAGGTTTTAGCTATAGCTGACACTAACCAAGACACCTTTACTATTACGCCTGAGTTTGGTCCTGCCCCTTATGCCCACACAAACCATAAAGGTGAAACCTTAGCCAATATATGGCAAGCAAATTTCTTCATGAAAAATAAAATTCTGCAGCTAATCAATTAATTTTACAGGACTTAATCGCAACCCTATTAAGTCCTTTCTTGCTTTACACTTCTTTAAAAAAATTCCCCTTACTCAGGTCTGAGAAGAGATAAAATGTACTAAACTCAAAAAATGGAGTCATACATATTACATCTACCCTGATGGGGTTTATCGTTTAAAGAAGGATCTTATGCAAGCAGTCAGTTGGCTATCTAAGAATAAGCCTGTTTATTTAGGGCTATTGTCATTTGTCCTATCCAGTGCCATTAGTCTTGAGTTCTCAACTAACCTTAAAAACGAAATTGTCAGCACCAATCAAAATGCGGTTATCGCTAAAACAGAAAAAATAGCAGATTTTTTACAAGAGGCGATTAAGCGTAGTGTGATTGATATACTGACACTACAAGCATTTTATAACTCTCACAAAGACATCAGCTATCCACAATTTAAGCAATTCACTCAACTTTTTTTAAATGATATCAACTATATAAAAACCCTTGAATGGATACCCAAAGTCGAACATAAAGATCGTAAAGACTTTGAAATACAGCAAACAAACACCTTCAATCAATTTCAGATAAAAAAAGCCACTGCTAACAACAGGCTTGAGATAAGTGAAGCCAAAACTAACTACTACCCTATTAATTACATTCAGCCCTTAGCAGGCAATGAAGACATGTTAGGACTTGACCTTAGCGCTGATCGAATTCAATTAGAGACCCTTGAATTTGCAAGAGATACAGCTGAAATTACCACCACAGAGCAAATCAACTTACTGGATGAAAAAGACGCTTTACATAATTTCCTTATGATAGCGCCAATCTATCATACGGGTATGATTCCAACCTCCTTAGCGCTTAGAAGAGCTGAGTTAAAGGGCTTTGTTCTAGGGTCATTTAAAATTGCCAATTTAATCAATCGAGTTAATGAGCAAGCCTTAAATGATGGTTTCTTAATGACGTTATTAGATCTAGATGCTTTAACCCAGCCGCTTTTATTTGGGCAAAGACATAAAGCAGACTATTTATTTGATCTGCAGCTCCCACAAAGAACATGGCAACTTGAATTAACCATGTCTGATGAATTGCGTCAGAAAACATTAGCGCCTCCCCTTTATCATTGGGCCCTATTTTGTGGCTTTATTATTAGTACCTTGTTGGCCCTTTCTGCCTATGCCTTAACCCGAATTACTCAAGATAGTCGTCAGCTCAAGACGCTCAATTCAAAAATAAAGGGTCATAACCAAAACTTAGAAGCAAAAGTTGATGAGAGGACACAATCATTAGCCATTAAAAATGAGGAACTCAATAAAAATGTTACTCAATTAACCCAAAGTCGTGAAGCACTCAATAAATTAATGCTTGAGCTAAAACAGCAAAAAGAACAAGCGGAAAGCAAAAGCTTAGAGCTTGCAAGATCAAATAAAGAACTTGATGAGTTTGCCTATGTCGCATCCCACGATCTAAAAGCACCTTTAAGGGGGATTGATCAATTAGCAAGTTGGGTTATAGAAGACCTTGAAGCAAATGAGCTCACTGAAATACCCGAACATTTAACCGCAATTAGACAAAGGATATCTCGCCTAGAAAGGTTGTTAGTCGATTTATTTAAATATTCAAAAGTGGGCCGTCACGAAGAAAAAGTATCTCAAGTAGATGTGCAAAAGTTGATCAAGGATGTTTTTATTCTCAATGCACCATCAACACAATGCAGTTTAAGTTTTTCAGATAACTTTCCATACAAGATAAATGTAACGGCTCAATTTGAACTGATAATTAGAAACCTTATAGGAAATGCCGTTAAACATGCGGATAAAGAGGAATTACACATCGAGTTTGATTGCTCTGAACAAAATAACGCCTACACTTTTTCTATAAGAGACAACGGACCAGGAATAGACCCCAAACACTTTGAGCAGATCTTTGAGATGTTCAAAACATTAAAGCCAAGGGATAAAGTAGAAGGCAGCGGTATGGGCTTGGCATTAATCAAAAAAGTAGTAAACAGTTATGGTGGCAAAGTATTTGTTGAATCGAGTTTAGGCCAAGGTAGTACCTTCTACTTTAATTGGCCAAAAAACCTGCACAACAAATAAATCCACGCTTAATAAGGATATTCATTCATGATGTCAGAACACCAAGAACTCAATATTTTGCTCGTTGAAGATGATGACATTGATGCTAAAGCGGTTATTAGGGGGTTTAAAAAACTAAAACTTGTTAACCCTATTGTCAGGGCCAGCAATGGGCAGGAGGCGCTTGATATATTGCTAGGGAATAACAGTAAGGTTTCGATTACTAAGCCTTATATCATATTGCTAGACATTAATATGCCAGTTATGGGTGGGATAGAGTTTCTAACCCTAGTAAGAGAAGATCCAGCATTAAAAGGCGCTATTATTTTTGTATTAACCACATCAGATGTGGATGCAGACAGAGTGAGTGCTTATCAAAATAACATTGCGGGTTACATTCTAAAATCAAATGTGGGTGATGGATTTAAAGAGGTTGTCTCATTGGTAGAGAAGTTCAGTCGATTGGTTATATTGCCAAAATAAAACCTGCTGTTTTAGTTCAATTAGATGTCAAATCTAATATAAGTCATACGAAAATACCTGCACCTTATTACGACCATTCTCTTTAGCTTGATACATAGCCAGATCCGCATTCTTAATTAGGCGCTTTGGTTGAACACCATGTTCCGGATAAAAAGAGACCCCTATGCTGGCGCCAACAGAGCATGATTGACCATCAATAATGACAGGTAAATTAATTGCTTTGATCAATGCCTGACTAATTTTTTTAATCGATAAACAGTCAGCGCTATTTGGCAAAATAACAACAAACTCATCCCCTCCAAAACGAGAAACAGTATCACTTTCTCTTAACATGTGTTGCATACGTGTTGCGACTGAGATGAGCACTTTATCTCCCGCATCATGACCAAAGCAATCATTCACATTTTTAAACTCATCTAAATCAATAAAGAGCACTGTAAAAGAAGATCTATCACGTTTTGCATTGGTAATGATCTGATCCATACGGTCAAACAACAGCGCCCTATTGGGTAATTTTGTACAAGGGTCATATTGTGCACTTAATAGCGCTTTCTCTTGCCTCTTTTCATCTCCTAACTTAAGTTGGAAACGCTCCATAGCATGCCTAATGGTACGTGTGATTAAACTGGCATCTGCTAGGTAGTTTTTATGAAGGTAATCTTGAGCACCAGAATGTACCGCTTCTAAAGCCATTTCGTCACTGTCGGTACCAGATAAGACAATGACAGGTATAGAAGGAAATAACTCTACAATGGTTTGTATCGTTAAAAGGCCGGCTGAATCGGGTAAATTCATATCAGTTAAAACGACATCAAAGGAATGGTTTTCTACTAAGTTCTTTACTTCACTCATCAGATAGCTAAATACCAGACAGTATTCAACACTTTGATTTCTCAAAGCACGTTTAATTGCTACCCTGTCTATATCGTCATCTTCCACCACTAACACACGATAGACTTCTGTTTCATTCAGTTTAGCTTCCACTCAAAACATCCCTTGTATTTGACTTGAAAAACGAGGCTAGACTTTTGACGCCTAATATTGATTAATAGTCTAAATCCTCAATTATCGCAATTAAAAAAGCAGGTAAACAACATGGATCAAGAGGAAATACTAGTGCGTAAGTTTGCGCAAGAAGACAGCCTTGAATTAGTCAGTTTTTGGCAATCTATTTTTATTAATTCAGCCGCTCACAATGAACCAAAGAGAATGCTTGAAGAAAAGTTAGCGGTTGATGATTTAATCTATATCGCTAAATATAAAGAGCATATTATAGGAGCATGCATGGCTGGTTATGACGGTCATAGGGGCTGGCTGTATGCCGTTGCTACTTCGTCAGACTATCGACGCTTAGGTGTAGGCACTAAGTTGATTCAAACCAGCATTGAAGCATTAAAACAATTAGGCTGTATCAAGCTAAACCTACAAATACGAACTGATAACACAGAAGTAACTCGCTTCTATCAATCATTAGGTTTTAACATTGAAGAAAGGCTTAGTATGGGAAAATTAATTTAAAAAATGGGAGAGCAACGCTCTCCCATTTTAACTAAAATTGATTCGCCACCTTCAATGTCTCCTGTTCAACCATGTCTTGCCACCAAGCTTTTGTCATTTGCGGGGCGTTAATAGAAACCGCTTCACCAAAAATCGGGGTCACTAACTGCACACCTTGCTCTTGTGCTAATGCTCGAATACTTTCTAACGGTTCGTACCAATCATGCAATGATAAATCAAAGGTACCATTGTGAACTGGCATCATAGCTTTTGCTTTTAAATCAAGATGAGCTTGCATGCTTTCACTTGGGTGCATATGTATGTCTTTCCAAAGTTTACTATATGCCCCTGTTTCAACCATGCTCAAATCAAATGGTCCTAAGCGTTCACCAATTTCTTTAAAGCCCGAAAAGTACCCCGTATCGCCCGTATAAAAGACATTTGCTTGATTGCCTTTGATTGCCCATCCCGCCCAAAGGGTTTCATCCTTGTCAAATAAACCACGACCTGAGAAGTGTTGGCCAGGGGTTGCGGTAAATGTTAAAGAGCCAAGCTGGGTCTCTTGCCACCAATCCAATTCAGTGATTTTTGATGGGTTAATGCCCCACTTAACTAACGTTTTTCCAACTTTTAAGGGTGTTATAAAACGTTCAACCTTATTATCCAGTTTTAAAACCGCATCCTTATCAAGGTGATCATAATGATCGTGACTAATAATGACTGCTGAGATATTAGGCAAGTTGTTAATACTAATGGGTGGCTGATGAAAGCGTTTTGGTCCGACAAACGTAAAAGGCGATGCCCTTTCACTAAACACTGGATCAAGAAGAATATACTCGCCATCTATTTTCATGAACATGGTGGAATGTCCTAACCGATAAATCACAGCGTCCTTTCTTTTATCAAGTTCAACTAAATCAATCATGGCTAAGGGAACTGGTGTTGTCGGTTCAGGCGAATCTCTTTTCGCCGTTAAGTAAGCTAAAGACATATCAAGCATTGCGCCTAATCCAGTTTGATAATTAATTTCTGAATTAACAAATTTCCCTTCAACTTGAGCTGAAGCAATTGATTGAGAAGACATAAATAACGCTCCTATTAGGCCAAAGGCATATCTAACTTTAAATTTCATATATTTCACACCAAGTAAACTATACTGGGCAGTGTAATAATGCTTATTTCAAAAGTAAACCATCAAGTGTAAAATGCGTTAAATTTGAATATTTAATGCATATTCACACACCCATAATGCAAGCTAATTAAGTCAGTAGGATGAAATGACAGACACAAAACTCACACGATCACAAATAAAACATCAAGCCATCCTCGATGCTGCGAAAAGTGCATTTCAAACGTTCGGGGTACAAGCCACCAGCATGGACAAACTGGCCGAATTAGCCCAAGTGTCAAAACGCACTATTTACAACCACTTTGAAAACAAAGAAGAACTCGTCATGCAATTAGTTGCAGACCTCTGGAATAAAGCCTTGGTTCAAAACTCAATTGAATTTGATCAGACCATGAGTCTAGAAGCACAGTTAACTCAGCTTATTAGAACAGAAGTAAAACTGATGAGTGATGCAGAGTATATCGCTCTGACCAGAGTAGCCTTTGGACACTATTTTTATCATCCAGAAGATTTACAGAAAAAAGTGATTGAGTTTTCTAAACAGGAAACGAGTTTAAAGCGTTGGTTAAAAGCCGCTAAGGCTCAGGAGAGCTTAGCAATTCAAGATGTTGATTTTGCCGTTACCCAGCTTCATAACCTATTAAAAGGGAGCTGCTTTTGGCCACAAGTTATGGGGCTTAAAACTGAAATATCGGACCTAGAACAGGAACATTTAACGGAGCAAACCGTCGCCATGTTTTTAAATCATTATAGAGTAAGCGTATAAGATTAGTTCACAGCAAGATCATATTGCGGTAGCAAATCTCTAAGCACATACCATCTATGATATGACGAGGCTTGATAGAAGCGATACAAGGAAAAATGTATTGCTTCATGGGCACCATAACAACTTTTTATAAGGTCAAAGTCCCCATTCCAATCATTATATTTTGGAATCAATTGAGGGCTCTTAAAAAGACCATTTTGCGCAGCATCTTGCCAAGCTTGAATGCGTTCCTCTTTGTCGGCCTGTAAAGCAATCACTGCTTTGACCTTCTCTTCAATATCATCCCAATTACTAGCCATTTGAGGCTCACAATAGTCAGGCGTTAACTTTCCTAACGCACTAAAAAAAGCATGTATCTTTTGACAATAAGCCAAGAAACTCGCTTTATTATCTCTCCAACCAGACGTTCGAACCGCTTCATACTCATAGGCCTCATAATCAAAACGCCACTCTAAATAAGGAGCATCTGGATATGTCAAAACGGCCCCATGGCCCAACGCACCAGAAACATCCTCTGCCAAGCTAGACTTAATATTGCGGACTAATTGATTACCGTAACGAGCAATAAAATGTTTTCTTTTTTCTTCCAAGGAGTGTACGACCTCTTCTCCGCTATTACGAAAGCGAAAACTGCTACTCTGTACTCGATTACGCCTTGAACTCACACCGGAAAACCCATAATGAGAAAAAGTATCCCCATAGACATGGGCCATAATTCCTATAAGTTCAAGGAAATAAGGTTTATCTGATTGCTCTAAGTAATGACTCAACATTTGCTTAGCAATCGCACTGTCTTGCCGGCAAATAAGCTTTTCCGTAAAGGATATCCCCTCATTACCGGGTAAAAAATGGAAAGGAACCCAAACATTACGCTGATCTTTTTTATCTCTATTTGCAAGGTCAGCAACATGGTGGGCCGTTGCCTCAACACTTAAACTCGAACCATCATCAAATTCAATATCATGTGGACTGGCATTATCATCAACAAACTGAGCCGATGTTGCGATGACAAGTGCACTTTCTAAGTTTAATCCGGCACAGCGAGCCATCGCGAATGTCGCGTAATAATGAAAATCTATTTGCATGAGTGAATTCCTTATTGTTAAGAAAAAGTCGTGCTGTTAGAACTGAATAACCTTAGGTGTCACACCTTGATAATCAGGCATCACATCCCCCAAATTAGCCCCAATATAAGTCGGGTCTGCTGGGATAAGCTTATTATCTTTATATATTGCTGTGGAGACATGGCCAGGATAATTTAATGCAACAACTTGCTGATTAAGCAAATGTTTAGCCAGCCAAGCAAACAAGATAGATCTATCTTCGCAATCAGACGCTTTGTAATGCAAGGACTCTTCAACCAATAAATAATTTTCGGCGCCAAATTGCTGTTGATCTATGGCATAGGGAAAAGCCTGATGAATTAAATGTAAGAGTTGTGTGAGCTGATCGTCATCATTCCCTTTTAAAAAATGATTCATTTGCTCGGTTAATCCATTTGATGCGACCTTACCGACGGGCGCTTCGAAATAATAACGTAAATCTATCTGAGGATACGTTTTAAAGTACTTAACCCTTTCTAGATCATAGGGTAAGTTTAAGCTTAACTCTTGTCCATCTAAACGAGTTTCAAATGAACGGTAATGAATATTTTCAACCGTTTTTAGCGTTTTATTAAAACGCATATCAAACGAGCCTTTCCCTTGCTCAAAACTACCATCATACGTTCTCACCTCGCGACTCGCCTTGCCTGCAATTTGATAGAAAGCTTTCCCATCAATTTTATATCGAGAAACACCGTATAATTTTTGTTCGGTTGGCACCATGAGTACAAAGGAGTCAGACCCTAAAGCAATACGAGCGGCATAGCCTAAATTATTTAATAGGAACCAACTTAATGCGATTTGTTGATTCTCATGATTCGCTTGTTCGCTCACATATGCATCTATCAATAACCAAAAGGCCCAATCAGAGAGCGCCAAATCAATTTTAATTTGATTCAGTTCAGCCAATACCCTGTCATAATTTATGTCTGAACTTTGCTGCCAATAGTTTTTTAAACTCGATTGCGTTTGACCGGTAAGTTCAACCAAGGTGATTTTTTCTAAACTTATATCTTGACCATAAAAGCTAAAATTGACTTTGTTGTGTTGAACTGGAGTATCAGGCGCTTGTGAGACAGGCTCTTCTATTTTTGGCTCTTCAATAGGATCAGATTCAATCACAGGAGGAACATAACTAATAACAGGCTCAGAAGGTGTTACAGGGCTATCATGGCGAACGGGGGCGCTGGGCAATTTTGGCGTTTTATCACGAACCAGAACAGGCATACTTTTATAGGCTTGCCACTCTTTTTTTAATTCTTCAATAAACACCTGATGCTGATTTGCATAAGTTTTAAAACCCTCTTGCTGAGACTTCACATAAGCATCATATTCAGCTTGAAAGTCTGAAGCAATACTTGTCATTGATGTACCAAACACTAATGCAACGGCTGTCATTAGCCTAATATAATTATTCATATATCATCCTTCCCACTAAGCCTATAAGCATAGTTTAATTTTATAACAGCTTACCTCTTAGGTTTCATGCAAAAGTTTTAGAATAAGCTAGATTGAATATATTACTTTATCTTAATGGTTCAGGAACCTGCGATTAAGTTCTCCAGCCTAAGCGTGTGGATTAATCACAGGTTCTTTAGTTATAATTTCCGACATTGTTCAGCTAAAGGAAATGGCTCGTAAGAACGACACAACAATGAAGCCCTAATCCTTTACCTGGTTCAAGATATATGAAGTTCGCTGTCACTCTATTACTATTATATTTTTGCTGTTCAACTCAAGCTCAAAATCACACACCATCTTGGACTATCGCCGTTAGTCCCCGTGATAATTATCCATATGAACTCATTAAATTAGCGCTTGATAGCACAATCCAAAGCCACGGCTCATATCAACTTAACTCTTATAAAAAGCAACATAGTTTTAACAGAAGACACTATATGCTGGAACAAGGTTTAACATTCCAAATTACTAGTTTTGGAGCATCTCAGAGCGTAAATAGTAACCTTATCGCTATTGAGGTCCCGATTTATCAAGGTATGTTAGGGTTTAGGTTATTAGCAACGAATATCGATAGCAATAAAGAATTGATAACAGTTCAATCATTAGAAGAGTTGCAGGCATTGAAAGCAGGGTTTAATAACCAATGGTCTGATTTTTCCATTTTTAAACTTAACAAACTTAGAGTTGAAACTGCGTCTAACTTCATCAGTTTATATTCGATGCTACATTACAACAGATTTGATTACTTACCCAGAAGCATTAGAGAGATTGATGTTGAACTTGAGAGATTTAAAGGCACAAGTACCAACTTGCTAATTAACGATACACTTGCCTTATACTACCCCCACCCAGTCTATTTTCATGTCAGCCCTAAATATAAAAACTTAGCTAAACGTATTGAAATTGGTATGAATAATATTCTTAACAATGGCACGTTCAAATCGCTATTTTTAAGCCATCATGCTGAAATAATTGACGAGCATAAACCCAACCAACTTAATGTCATTCACCTTAAAAGAGATAAGCATTTTAGACCCGTCAATACTCACTGGTGGTATATTCCCAATCTTAAATAATGGTTTCTAGTATCTAAAGCCAAACAAGCCCTTGATAAGGAGACGTTTTCAGCTCTGCTAATCTTGTCTCAAGGCTACCTAGGTGAAGCTCTAACTTATGCCCATCAGGATCTAAAAAGTAAAAAGATTCGCCTTCACTGGTATTTTCTTGCCATTGCTTCACACCATACTGCTTCAACTTTATTACCAAACGCTCGTAATCACTTTCACTTAGGCTAAAAGCAAAGTGAGTATAGTCTTTTACACTCTCTGTCCGGCCTAGGCTCAAACACAACCAAAGCCCAGGTAGTGAAAGGTAGGCTCCATTATCCCATTTAACATGTGCTTTAAAACCTAATAAATTTTGATAAAAGTCCAATGAATGCTCAAGTTGAGACACACTTAAAGTAATATGATTGAGTCCAGTTAACATGCCTTCCCTTCTATCTTGATATGGATGAATTTAAAATTAGATTAACAAAAAAGAGGCCTAATCCTCTTCTTTAAATGACTTGAATTCCCCTCTAATCAGAAATTTTAAACACACTGATGTTATTTAATAAGGCCATAGAAAGGTCTTTTACATTCTTGCCTTGCCCTGAGGAAAACTCTGAGTGGTTAAACGTCTCGCTTGAAGTCTGAGTTAAGGATTTGGCACTGGCACTAATCTGTTGCGCCGCTAACCTTTGCTCTTCTGTTGCATTAGAGACCTCATTCATGCTCTTTTCAACCGCGACAATTGACTCTCTAATTTGATGCAATAATACCCCTGCCTTAGTGGCTTTATTAACACTTAATTCAACCTGCATAGCGCCATTTTCCATTCCTTCAACAGCAGATTGACTATTGGCTTGCAGTTTTTCCACCACATCGCGGATTTGCTGAGTTGAATCTTGTGTTTTTTGAGCAAGGTTCCTCACTTCATCAGCCACAACGGCAAAGCCTCTGCCCTGTTCTCCTGCCCTAGCGGCCTCAATCGCAGCATTAAGTGCTAACAAGTTTGTTTGTTCAGCAATCGCATTAATCACATCCACCACTTCACCTATGCTATTACTACTTTCCTCAACATCTTTGATGCGATGGGATGCGGTACTAAAGGCTTGGGACAAGGTGGCAACCGTTTTTTCAACTTCTTGCACAGCATCATTGCCAGATTCACTGATTTGACTGGCTGCAGAGGTTTCTCCTGAAACGGCACGAGTACTGTTTGCTACTTCCTCAATTGACTCAACCACTTGATCAATTGCCGTGGCAACCTGAGTACTTTCTTGCTCACTTTTCTTCGCATGATGTTGCAATTCATCTCCCACATTGCCGATGGATTCAGCAGAATCAACCAGGTCTTTACTCGAATCTGAAACCTGTTTGATAACATTCACCAAACCATCACGCATAGCGGCAATATCACGCTTTAATAAATGCATCTCATTTTTAGTATTCACTTCTTTATTAAATTTAAATTGATAGGTTAAGTTTCCCTCACCTAATAATTTTAAACCTTTGGTTATTTCATCAAGTGGCAATAATGAACGTGTGATTAACCACCACAGTACCAACATTAAGAATAAGGCGCCTGCGATACACATTAGCTCGATTTTAAAAATTTGTGCATCAACCTCAGCTTGATATTCATCTTCATAGGTTTTAAGCAGAGCCACCCAGTTCCACCCTTTAACCATTTGATATAAGACCTTTGATTCTCTTGGCTCTTCGTCGATACCTTGAGTTGGCACTGAATAATTAAACTGCCCACTTTCACCAACAAAGGCTTGGCTAAAAGTATCAATCATACCCAGTTGTACATCATAAACATTCTGCCCGAATAGCGTTCTATGTATCACCAGGTCACCTTCATACTGACCCGCGGCCATGACATAGATATACCCTGACTTACCAAACGTTAGTTGATTGACGTATTCACCCAGTTTCGCTACGACTTTGGTCAAATCAGTACTGATTTCAACAGCACCCACAACTTGGCCACCTTGTTTAATCGGGGTAAGATTTTGATATAAATTATAGTTTGCATGCTTAACCTGCCCTTCATAGGACAAACCACTTTGTAAGGCACTATAAGCAGGAAAGTCTGAACTGATATCTAAGCCTTGTACTCTTTCACCTTCCTGATTTTTAAGGCTAGTGGCAATGTTTATAAAACGATTATTATGTTTCACATACAGGCTGGCAAAATGCTCTGATTTCATCGTGAAGTCATCTAACAAGGCATGATTTTGATTTAAGATTTGATCATTCAACATAAGTACTGGCGTACTGGCGCCTAAATCACCCTTTTCAATGCTCATTCCTTGTAATTGAGCATGAAGCATTTGAGTCATTATCTTGTTGTTCTTCACCATAGCAAGGTATCTTGCCTCAAGGTTCTGCGATACAAGTTGAACCTGCTTCCTTTGATTCTCAGTCGCGACATTATTCACTTCGTTAGTGAAGAACTGAGAAATCGAAAATATAAGTAAGGACATAAAAACGATCACGGCGATAAGAGTTCCAGCACTCAATTGCCTTGGAAGCGATTGTTTACGTATAAAATCAAACATATCTTTCTCCTATTTATTCCTTGGAAAATGACAAGATCAACCGCAATCTTTATCAGCGAGTGCCAGACACTCCCTAGAGATCAAGCATGCATTGCCATTTTAAATATTGATTAGTGCATAGAAAAATCGAAACATGATTTTAAAATCTGTTATGTAATGATTTCTTGCCTAAATACAGCTTTCCTAGCTTATATTTGTTTTTATATTCATTAGGTTAAGCAATTAACATAGATGATGATTAGCAATTAATATATATCAAATTAGGTATTTCACTTGATCAGGTAAGCTTAATAAATAGAAATGGAGGCGAGGGAAGCTGCGAATAAGTCCTCCCGCCTCAGCGTGTGGATAAAAGCAACTAGATTTATGGCGAGGGGCGCAACTTAATAGTTGCTCTATTGATAAGGTCCTCAACCTAAATATAGGGCTTTTAGACCACGCCCTTTGGGTCTTTGAAGAATACCTAAACGGCATTTCAGAAAAATGTCACTCTACCTTGTCCCTTCTCGAAAGGTACCTACAAAGTTACCTACAATGACTTTCTATTAATAAACGCAAAGTGACGCCTTGTTTGACACTTTTCCCCATATACCTTTAAAGAGCAGACTGAGAAGAGGTGACTTAATCGCAGCTTCCCTAAAAAAACCTTTGTTGAAAATGAATCAGTATCAAAAATGAGCGTGTCTATTTATGGTTTTTTTGTGAGGGTTTTGGCTGTTTTAAGTATCAGATTTAACAGGTATTTATTAAAAAAGGCCATTTTCTCAATAAGAAAATGACCTTTGAAATAGATTAAAAAGAGAGAAGTTAATGATAAATGTAATTTATTTTAATTAAGCACTAAATTTTACTTAGTTTTCAGACCACTCATCTTCGTCATCGCCCCAAGCATCTTCATCACCCCAATCGTCACCCCAATCATCTTCAGTCTCTGGTGGATTGCCGTCATGTACCGCATTTTCTCGGCTTTGCAGGTAAACATCACGAACAAACTCATACTCATCACCTATGATAAGTGACTCAATCGAAAGCAAGGAGGCTCTGGTTTCTACTAAGTCCAAACTATCGACAGCAAGTGCATCATCCCAATGAAGATTAAAGAATTCTTTGGCACCCGGGGTATAAAATCCAACCGGCACATCGGTTGAATCCCTTAATGTAGAGGGTCCAAACAGGGGCAAGACTAAATAAGGCCCAGAACTGATCCCCCAATAGCCTAAAGTTTCACCGAAATCCTCTTCTTGCTTTTTTAGCCCCATCTCAGAGGCCACATCAAAAATACCAAACCAGCCTGCGGTAGAGTTGATAATAAAGCGCCAGCTTGATGAAGCGGTCGCATCTACTTTACCTTGTAACAGGTTATTAAAAATGTTGCCCACTTCGCCAAGGTTGGAGAAAAAATTACTCACACCCTTTTGGATAGGTGTCGGGGTCACATCCTTATAGCCAATCGCAACAGGTTTTAAAATCGCTTTATCTAAGCCTGAATTAAACGCGTACATGGAACGGTTAAACCTTTCCCAAGGATCTTCATCATGTTGAACAAACTCGCTTTCATCCGCTCCAACAGGCGCATCTTGATTAACCGCCTTAGCCGAACAGCCCACTAAACCAGCAAAAATAAAACCAGCAATTAAAGGTTTTAGTACGTACTTCCTTTTCATAAAGAGGTTCCTATACAGTCTATCTCAAGACAATCATTTTCAAGACAATCATTTTCAAGACAATCAATTTCAAGACAGTCAATTTTAAGGCGCTCATTGCTTAGACAATTTTTTTGACTAACTGCCACTGTTTTTGTAATCGTTTCTCAGAAACGGGTTCTAATGTCCCCACATTTTGAGCAAATAAAGAGACTCGATACTCTTCCATTAACCAGCGATATTTTAATAGCTCTGGGTCGTACACATTCTTAGCATCGTGTCCTTGCTTTTGCTTGGCATAACTTTGCCAAAGCTGCTCACAATGGGTCACTAAGGCATTCTCTTTATTTAAGTGGTTTTGGAATCTATCTAAACGCACTTCAATTCCTTTAAAGTAGCGAGGTAGTTGTCCAAGCCAAAATAACGGGGTATCTCCAATAAAACCTGGGTAAATCAAATTCCCTAACTGTTGCTTTAAATCCCCATACACTCGTGTCCAAGGTAATGGGATATTACCTTTCATTTGTTTAGCGACTTTCTGGTATGAAGACAATACCTGATGCAGTTGTAATGCCATCTCATTAGCGAGAGTCACCAATTGGGGCTTATTTTTAAGCAAAGTTTGGTCAAACTCTTCACGGGTTCTTGGTAAGGTTTGTCCATCCACAAACACCTTATCCAGCACCGCATTTAAAAGATCATCTAATAAAAGTTCTTTCTTACCAATAGGCGCGAATATTAATAAAGACTCTCTTAACTTAGGTAAGTTCTTTTCTAAGTATTTCATATCCTTACTTAGGGAGATTCTTAATAGTGCGATTACCCCTTTACGATGGGTTTCTAATGCGGTGGCTTTATCATCAAACATCTTCACCGAAACGGTTTCATCATTACTAACCAAAGCAGGAAAGGCCGTCACCTTAATCCCAGCTTGGCTTAATGTTTGTTGCTCTGGTACATCTTGATCAGGCCAATTTGTTAGACCTTTTTCTTCATGAGCCTTAGTGCCAAACTTGGCAAAGCTCTCATCCACTTGGGCAGCAAACTTAGTTTGTAACTCATCCAGTGCTTTACCTGTGCCAATGATCTTACCTTGATCTGAAATTACTTCGATATTGAGGTTAAGGTAAGCTTCGAGTTTTTCACCCTGCCATTCAGTTAAGGGAATATCTATCAAGGTTTCACGCTTAATTTGAAGACTCAACTGCTCTAATAGATCGCCTTTAGTTGAAGACAAGTTAGGGTAAATACGGTCAACGAATTGAGGAATCGGTACAAAACGACGCCTTAAGGCCTTGGGTAGCGCTCGTAAATAGGCTTCACATTTTTCTTTGATATAGCCAGGTACCGCCCAACTCAACTCGTCCGCAGACAACTGCCGCAAAAGGCCAACTGGAACTTTTAACGTCGCTCCATCCACCGCTTTACCCGGTTCAAATTGATATTCAATCGGTAAGTTCACACCATTCAAACCAAAACTGGTCGGGAAAGCCGTGTTATCGATATCAACTTCTTGCTTGACCAGATCCTTACGGGTAAGAGTCAAAGCCTCTTGGTTAGACTTAAGCCAAAACTCTAAGCTTTTCTGATTGCAAATTTCATCGGGAATTTGTTTTTGATAAAACGCAAAAACCACCTCATCATCCACTAAGATATCGCGCGTTCTTAACTTAGCTTCGTCTTCTTCTATAGTTTTGATTAAATCTTGGTTTTGTTGGAAGAAAGCATGACGTGTTCGCATTTCCCCTTCAACCAAGGCAGAGCGAATAAAGACTTCACGGGCTTCATCAGGATTGACGCGAGAATAATCCACACGGCGTTTTGCCACGAGAATCAAACCATACAAAGACACCTGCTCATAAGCCATGACTCGACCCTGTTTCTTCTCCCAATGAGGATCAAAGTATTGACGCTTAACAAAAGGTTTAGCGTACTCTTCAACCCACAATGGTTCCATCTTGGCGCTCACGCGACCATAGAGTTTGGTGGTTTCCACCATTTCAGCCGACATCACCCATTGAGGCGGCTTCTTAAATAATACAGAGCCTGGGAAGATGTGCATCTTACGAGAGCGACAGGCAACAAACTCTTTGGTTTCATCCAATTTGTTGGCAATTTGAGTGAAGAGACCTGCTAAAAGCGCCCTATGCACTCTTTCATAATCAACACTAGGCTTACTAGAAGCAGGCTCTTCTAGCGCTTCACTTACATTGCTTTTAGCACTCACATGGTTCGCTTTGTGCTTTTGCGACTGAATAGCTTGTTTTTTATTCTCGTTTTCTTGTGGCTTAGATTGAGATTCTTTAAAGCCTAACTGTTTACAAGAAATCAAGATTTGGCGGTGAATATCACGCCACTCTCGCATACGCATATAGTTTAAAAACTGCTTACGACAAAACTGACGTAAATGGTTTTGTGATAAAGCTTGGCGCTGCTCCTCAAACCGATGCCATAGGTTTAACAGCACAACAAAGTCTGAATCTGCATCCTTATCAACAGCGTGGGCTTGATCCGACTGGGTTTTCTTTTCTTGCGGCCTTTCCCTTGGGTCTTGAATTGTCAGGGCACTGACAATAATGGCGATTTCATTTAACACGCCCAGCTTATCGGCTGCGATAATCATACGCCCAAGTTTTGGGTCGATTGGCAATTTAGCCAATTGTCGCCCAATCGGCGTCAATCTTTCTTTATTGATAGCACCCAGTTCATTCAAAGCACGATAACCGTCATTGATCAGACGCTTATCTGGCATTTCGACAAAGGAGAATTTCTCAACCGCACCTAACCTTAAGTTCGCCATTTGCAAAATAACGGAGGCAAGATTAGTTCTAAAAATTTCGGGGTCAGTAAATTCAGCACGTGCTTGGTAATCAGCTTCATCATAAAGACGAATACAAATACCATCTGCCACACGACCACAACGACCCGCTCTTTGATTTGCGCTCGCTTGACTGATCTTTTCAATGGGAAGTTGCTGTACTTTGGAACGCACACTATAGCGACTAATGCGGGCAACACCTGGGTCGATGACATAGCGAATGCCAGGTACAGTCAATGAGGTTTCAGCCACATTGGTCGATAACACAATTCGACGGCCACTGTGAGATTTAAAAATCTTTTGTTGCTCGCTAGATGACAATCGTGCATAAAGTGGCACAACTTCTGTATGTCTTAATTCTTCACGCCTTAAAAGCTCTGCTGTCTCACGAATTTCTCTCTCCCCCGGTAAGAACACCAAGATATCTGAGGCCCCACGAAAACTAGACAGCTTCTCTTCGTGAATAATCGTATGAACCGCATCAACAATCCCCTGCTCCATACTTTGGTCTGCATCCACTTCTTCAGAGTCAGACTTGAGCAATAGAGGTTGATAACGAATTTCTACTGGGAAGGTACGGCCAGACACTTCAAAAACGGGGGCGTCGTTAAAATGCTTAGAGAATCGCGCTACATCTATGGTTGCCGAAGTGACAATAATTTTTAGATCAGGACGAGACGGTAAAATACGCTTAAGATAACCCAATAAGAAATCGATGTTTAAGCTTCTTTCATGGGCTTCATCGATAATGATAGCTTGATACTTTTGCAGAAACTTATCTTGCTGAATTTCCGCCAATAAAATACCGTCTGTCATCAATTTGACTAAGGTTTTATCACTAGACTCGTCATTAAATCGAACTTGAAAGCCGACTTCATCACCTAGCTCAACCCCCAATTCATCACTGATTCTATCTGCCACACTGCGAGCAGCTAATCGCCTTGGCTGAGTGTGTCCAATCATACCTGCCACACCCAAACCTGCTTGTAAGCACATTTTAGGTAGCTGAGTGGTTTTACCAGAGCCAGTTTCACCCGCAACTATCACCACTTGATTCGCTTTAATCGAAGCAATAATGTATTCCGCTTTTGCCGCAACCGGTAAGCTTTGATCGTATTTAATCTCAGGGACTAATTCGCTACGTTCACGTACCTTTTCTTGTGACGCTAAAATCATAGCTTTCACTTCTTCGACCAAGTTAGCATCCAAGCTATTACTTTTTTGCTGGCGCTCAATCAACTGAACTTTACGTTCGATATGATATCTATCCTTGCTCATCACATCTTGCATTTCAAAAACGGACAAATTTACTTCCTAATCAGGTCTGATGTGAAATATGTTTTAAATAAAGGTGTGAGGCAAAAACTGCGTTTTTATTAGGCAATTTCGCAAACATATTACACTAAAATATTTGGTTCTATCTTTATGGCGTGAAATTCTACCATCATTTAGTTTGAACAGGTTATAGTGTGCTCACGGCATAAGTCATAATTATTATTTATTACCTCATTCAAGGAATTCTCATGTCTAATCAAATATTTGAAGACAACTCGTTAACCATTGGTAATACGCCACTTGTTCGCCTTAACCGCATTGGTAAAGGCAATATTTGGGCAAAATTAGAATCTCGTAACCCAGCATTTTCTGTTAAGTGTCGTATTGGCGCAAACATGATTTGGGATGCTGAGAAAAAAGGGTTATTAGGGCCAGGTAAGTCCCTAGTGGAGCCATCAAGTGGTAACACAGGTATTGCACTTTGTTTTGTCGCGGCAGCCCGTGGTTATCCGATCACGATTACTATGCCAGCTAGCATGAGCCTTGAGCGTCGCCAAGTAATGAAAGCAATGGGCGCAACGATTGTACTGACTGAGCCAGCTAAAGGCATGAAAGGCGCGATAGAAAAAGCCGCTGAAATTGCACAAGATGAAAACACCATCTTACTACAACAATTTGATAACCCAGCTAACCCTGAGATTCATGAGAAAACAACCGGGCCTGAAATCTGGAATGACACCAATGGTGACATCGATTTCTTCGTCGCGGGTGTGGGTACAGGCGGTACAATTTCGGGTGTGAGCCGTTACATTAAAAACACAAAAGGTAAGGCCATTACCAGTGTTGCGGTAGAACCAACAGCCTCTCCTGTGATTACTCAAGCCATTGCCGGTGAAGACCTAACCCCATCACCCCATAAGATCCAAGGTATCGGTGCGGGTTTCATCCCTAAAAACCTAGATCTGTCTATGGTTGATCAGGTATCACAAATCAGCAACGAAGAATCTATCGAGATGGCAAAACGCCTAATGCGTGAAGAAGGTATCCTATGTGGTATTTCTTGTGGTGCCGCTGTGGCAGCCGCAGAGAAGATTGCCAACCTTGAAGAAAACGCTAATAAGAAAATCGTTGTCATTCTACCTGACTCAGGCGAGCGTTACTTATCGACTGCTTTGTTTGAAGGTGAATTCAGCGAGAACGAACTGGTTCAATAATCCCGTCGTTAACGAAACTTATTCTTCAATAAAAAGCCGCTAATCGAGAGACTAGCGGCTTTATTTTTGAGATTATTTTTTATTATGGCTTAATCATCTAACAGCTTATGCATGATATAAGCATCCACCAGCCCAAGTTCCTTGTGTTTATAAGCTTTAGGAATCGTCCCAATAATATCGAAGTCCAGTGCTTGCCATAGCTTAATGGCAATCTTATTGGTAGAAACGACAGAGTTAAATTGCATCGCAGTAAAGCCAAGCTCTTTCGCAACCATCTGTGAGTGTTCGCACATTTTGCGTGCAATTCCCTTCCCTCTTGCCGTTTCACTCACCATATAACCGCAGTTACTAATATGGCTGCTCGGACCCATGGCATTCGACTTGATGTAATATGACCCTAAAATAACGCCTTCTTCTTCGAAAACATAGGTTCTAAGTGGAGACTTAAGCCATAGTTGCAAAGCTTCTTCATAGCTCATCTTGCTATCAAAGGCATAGGTTTGCTCTGCCAGAATGATGGCTTTAAATGTTGGCCAAAATCCATAAAAATCTTTCTCTGTCATTGCTCTAATCACTTAAACCTCCTTTAAAAAACGCTGAAAATCATTCATAGGCTTTTATTTTCTTTGAACCAGTCTTCTAAATAGCGAATGCATTTTACCAATTTTGTCGGCACAAAGTGCCTCGCCGGATAAAGCGCATACAGGGTTAGCCTAGGTTTATTTGCCTCGGCTAGCACTTCTACCACCTCACCAGAATCTATCATTTTTTGACAAACAAAATCAGGAATAAAGCCTAGCCCTAAACCCTTTTTAATGGCATCCATCATAAACAAGGTGCTATTAACCTTAAGGTTCCCTTTTACCGCGACACCATCTTCAATTGGCCAAACATCCTTCCCCTGAAAGTAGCTATAAACAAAACAGTTATGCTCACTAAGGTCCTGAGGCAAATTAATGGCTTTATGCTTGGCTAGATACTCTGGTGAGGCACATACCTTATAAGTAAAACGTGTCAGGGGCTTTCCCACATAGTTAGAATCGATCGCTCTACTTGACGCCCTTAAGCCTAAATCAAAGCCTTGCTCGACAAGGTCGACACTCTCATCCCCTAGATGGATATCTAACTCAATGTCTGGGTTTTCATGCATAAAATCAGCAAACAACACAGAAAGGTCAGTAATGCCCAACGCCATAGGTGCGTTGATTTTGAGTTTGCCTCTCACGTTATGTTGCAAGTCACTGACAAAATTATCAGCATCATCTAGCTTCTCAAGAATTTCTATTGCTCTTTGTAGGTAGCCTTCTCCCACATGGGTAAGCTGAAGGTTTCTGGTAGATCTATGTAGCAAGCGTGCGCCTAGATCATCCTCAAGACGCCCTATTTCCTTACTTATCATGGATTTAGATGTATTCGTTTGCTCTGCTACCTTGGTAAAGCTTCCTAAATTAGCCAGCTTTACAAACAGCTTAATGGCTCTGAGTTTGTCCATTTTATGTCTTTCCAAATCAGTTTATCTGAGAACAGCAAACACAAACTGTCACCATATTGAGAACAGTATATGCATATTATCGACATATATGTAAACAAACTATCAACTTAGACTCTCCCTATCGCATACAAATTGGTTCTCATACCAAGCGAGTAAAAATGACATTAAACATGCAAATGAATTAATCAAATCACCTTTGGAGAAATTTATGTCTAAAACGCAAAATAAGCTAAATCAAAGTGCTAACACAAAAACTAATTACACACTTTATTATTCACAGGGTGCCTGCTCAGTCGCGACGCAAGTCGTACTCAATGAATTAGGCCAAGACTACCAGCTCATCAATGTCAGTAGCCTAGAAAATTTCACTGAGATTAACCCTGTGGGTGCTGTGCCAGCCCTAGTAGAAAATGACATAGTTCTAACAGAAGGCGCGGCCATCATACTTCACCTTTTGGATAAACATGCCAACAGCCTATTAGCTGCAGAAGGCCCTGTAAGACAACAAGGCATACAGGATATTCTCTTTGCTAACGCCACTATGCATCCGGCCTACGGCAGGCTCTTTTTCATTAACCAATACATTCAAGATGAGAACGCAAAGCAGGATGCTTTAAATAATGCGGCGACTTTAATCAATAAGCTATGGCAAGTGGTTGAAGGGAAATTAGAAAAAGCATCGGATGACTTCTTAGGGGGTAAGCAAGTTTCTGCAGCAGACATCATGCTAAGCGTGTATTCAGCTTGGGGGCCTTTCTTCCCTGTCGACATCATCATAGGGCCAAAAGCACAGGCCATGTTAGCAAACGTCCAGCAAATGCCGAATTATCAAAAAGTGGTTGAGAAAGAAGCCGCTTTGGCTAATCAAGCCTAATAAGGAGGCAGCTATGAGTCATTCTCTAGAAACAGATTTTGACCTTGTCGTTAGCATTATCAACCAATATTGCGAAGGTCTGTATCTAGGCGACGCTAAGATGCTGGAAGACCTATTCCATCAAGATGCCTGGCTAAAATTACCAGGCAAGCGTCGCTCACTTAACACTTGGTTAGAAGATGTAAGGCAAAGGCAAACACCTAAAGACTTGGGCCAAGCTTATGACTTTAAAATACTGTCAGTTGATCTGGTACAAGATCAAGCCATGGTCAAACTTGAGTGTCCGCTTTTTGATTTTCATTACATAGACTTTATAGGGTTATTAAAAGAAGAAGGCCAATGGCGAATCGTCAATAAGATGTATACGGACATTGCCTCTAATTTAAAAGTGAATGAGTCCCTGTCAAAATCGAATGAGACCCTGTCAAATTCGAATGCGTCACGGCATGGGAGCAGCTCATGAAAAACACTCAAGAGCATCGCTTAAAAATTGAGATGGTGCACGACATGGTTTGTTCCTGGTGCCCTATTGGTTTTCGTAATATTCAAGCGGCCATAAAGGCATTAAACATCGAGGTTGAATTCAGGTTTTTACCTTTCGAGCTTAACCTCAATATGCCAGACGATGGCCAATTGATTAGCGACTACTTTAAACAGCAATTTCGTTGGAGTGATAACAAGTTACAGCAGTATCAAACCGACTTAGTGGCGACCGCTAAAAATGCGGGAGTGTGTATCGACTTTAGTAAACGTCGTTACTATTTCAATACCCATAAAGCCCATAGATTAATGCATTGGGTACAGGGCTTTAATAAGCAAATCGAGTTTAATGAATACCTTATAAAGGCTTATTTTGAACTGGGTTTAGATATCAGCCAAACAGAGGTTCTATTGCAAATAATCATGGATATTGGATTAGATCCAAACTCAGCGCGACTTGCACTTGAGGATCCACAAATAGAGCAAGCCATGATGATGAAAGTCGAGCGCTATATGGCATTTAACATCACAAGCATTCCTACCTTTATTTTGGATGGAAGTTACTTGCTACAAGGTTCTAGCTCTGTCTCAGAACTCATTCATCAGCTTGGTCTCTATCTTAAGAATAAAGCGGCTTAGCTTTAAAACTTAAAGGCTAGCAGCCAGAAGCAAAACCTAAAGCAAATTTATACACTATTTTAAGGAGGCAAAATGCCTTATATCAACGTAAAAATTACAGACGAAAACGTCACCAGAGAACAGAAACAAGCCATTATTAAAGGTTGTACTCAGATAATGGTCGATGTGCTGGATAAGGACCCACAAGTCACTTTTGTTGTGATCGATGAAGTCAAACTGGATGACTGGGGCATCGGCTTTGATCAAGTCTCAAAACTGAGAGAGAACACATTAAAGTCGCCCTTAAAATAACGCCTTAAGTAAGAGCTAAAATAAGGTTTAAAGTCTAAGACATTAGCAAGAGGTAGTAAGCGATCTCTTGCTAATTTGTACTAACTTAAGAGCTTGCTCATATTAATGCCAGTAATGGTATAACCCGCTGCTAGGTATAAATCAGCCGCCCTTTTATTTTGATAGGCAACTCTTAATTTAATTTGACCAATTTCTAATGGTTTTAAAGTGTCTTCTAATGCTTTCAAGGCCAGCTTACCTAAACCGCTTGAGCGATGCTCAGGCAGTACATAAAAGTCAGAGATAAAGCAGCTATTATCTTCTTGATTAATAATACGCCACAAATAGCCAACTAATTGAGCGGGCTCACCTAAATCAATGCAAAGTAACGCCTCATTCTCTTCTGTCACCCCGTCAGGGAAAGAAGCCTCAATAGCGGCCTTTGCCATCTTGATCGCCACAAGATTAGAGTGACCATAATTGTCCATGATCTCTTGCGCATAATCTTGTACAAAATAAGTTTGGTAAGCCTCATACTCGTCTGCCTGCATGGGCCTTAATCTAATCTCCATCTTCTCTCCTCTTGCACTAATTTTAACTCTTCAATCTTTTTCTTTATTCAGGCTTTATATCACCAGATCATTTGTATTTGCTCATCTCAGCTTAACTTAATTTAACTTAGCCGAGCTTAGCTTTTCAAAATAACGGATCACATACTCTTTAAAGGCCTTCAATTTTTTACTTTGATAAGCATCTTGTAGATAAATCAAATTAAAGGCCACACTCGCTGCTTGCCAATCATCAAACAGGTGAAGCAATTTACCTTCTTTAATTTCATCCAAACAATACATAACAGGCACTCGCACTATGCCAAGGCCTGCTTTTGCATTATTGACCATGGCATGGCCATTTTTACAACTAAAAGGCCCTTTTACCTGTATATCTTCGGCTAATGCAGACCCATCAGCCGCTAATTCATGACTAGAAACAAAACGCCAATTTTTGATAGAACCAGTAATACAAGCATGCTCTTTTAACTCTTTAGGATGTATGGGTCTTCCATGATTCTTAAAATATTCTGGGCTTGCAAGGGTCACAATCTCGATATCCATCAGCTTTCTAGCAATCAAGGCGGAATCTTCAAGGCTTCCCATACGAAACACAAAATCAAACTCGCCTGAGATAAGATCAACCCTGCGGCTATCGAAATCTAATTTAATCTCAATATTTGGATACAAACGAGAAAAGCCATTAATCAGGTCCATTATTAGGGTTTCGCCAATGTAGCCGCCAACACAGTTAATATTCAAAGGCCCTGATAACTCGCTTGCACTTTCTAAGGCCTGATTAACCGCCACATGGATTTTATTTAAGCTTTGCTGGCATTGCTGATAAAACGCCTCTCCTTGCTGAGTTAACCTCTGGGCCCGAGTGGTTCTTATTATCAAACTCACCCCAAGTTGCGCCTCTAGCTGATTTAACTGTCGAGATAAGTAAGATCGCGAGCAACCCATTAGCTCAGCCGCTTTAGTGAAACTTCCTTCTCTGGCAATCACCACAAATGCCTGAATATCTGGCAGGCTGATCTCTTTGTTCACTTAAGTATTCCTCATCCTATTTATTAGCGTCACACCTTAATTGCTAATTAAGCCTGTTTTATACCTTCAATTGCGCACTATAAGTTCACAATAAATTAACTGTGAGCGTATTTTTAAACAATAACCAGAAGATTACTATAACCACATCAGCAAATACGCCACTTTTAGGCGATTTATGCTCGTTTAAAATACTAAGTGATAAAGTGAGAGGAATTATGGAAAACGCACAAAAAAAACTGATTGTCATCACAGGAGCAAGTTCTGGTATCGGCGCAGCCATTGCCAAACAACTAAGTGAACAAGGTCACCCGCTGCTTTTACTCGCCCGTCGTGTCGATAAACTAAGAGACTTAAACCTTAAAAATACCTTATGTGAGCCATTAGATGTAACCGATTACGAGGGTTTTCAAACAGCCGTTGCCAAAGCTGAAGCCCTTTATGGCCCAACAGACTGCTTGGTGAATAACGCTGGCGTCATGTTATTAGGCCAAGTGGAAGATCAAGCACCAAACGAGTGGCAACGCATGTTTGATATCAATGTGGTTGGCTTACTAAACGGCATGCAAACCGTATTAGCGCCCATGAAAGCCCGTAATACAGGCACCATTATCAACATTAGCTCAATCGCTGGCCGTAAAACCTTCCCAAGCCATGCGGCTTATTGTGGTACTAAATTCGCGGTTCACGCTATTTCAGAAAATGTGCGTGAAGAAGTGGCTGACTCAAATGTCAGAGTCATCACCATTGCCCCTGGTGCCGTTGAAACTGAGCTTTTATCTCACACAAGTTCAGACGACATTAAAGCAGGTTATGAAAGTTGGAAAGAGGATATGGGTGGTGTGTTAAGCCCAGACGATATCGCCAATTCTGTTAGCTTTGCCTACGCTCAACCCCAAAATGTGTGTATTCGCGAGATAGTTATTGCGGCCACTAAGCAACAGCCCTAAGCGATAAAAACTAGCAGGCTTAAATAAAGAGCAGGTTTAAAAAAGAAAAAAACAAAAGCCGTCATAAATTTTATGACGGCTTTCTTAACGATAAAGCTTTTTAGTAGATAAAGCGTCTTATTAGATAAAGCTAGGCCTGCTTTTTCTGCCAAGCAAACTCTTGAAATGGTGCATCCGTTGGTGTTTCAGCCACATGATTCACATAATTACTCATCACTTTTTGCGACAAGATAAGAATAATTTCAAGTAAGTTCTTTTGCTCAAATCCCGCTGAATAAAAAGCATCTAGGCTTTCAGCATTCACAACACCACGGTCTCTCACAACAGATAATGTCATGTTACGAAGCGCTTCTAGTTTTGCACTAGGTAGCGGTGTTTCATCACGTAATGCATCAATAACATCTGCACCAACCTTCATAGAATGAGCAATCATAGTATGCGCAGGCACACAGTAGTGACACTCATGTTCAACATTAATGGTTTGCCAAACAACGGTTAACTCATCCGCATCAAAACTGGTTTGCTGAGCCAGACCATGCAAAGTTTGATATCCCAAAAGCAACTCTGGAGAACTTGCCATAACAGCGTGCAAGTTAGGCACCATACCGAAGCTTTTTACTGAGTTTTCCAATAGTGGTTTTGAACCTTCTGGTGCACTGTCTAATGTATGTAATTTAAAGTCTGACATCATGTTACCTATCTATTTTAATTTAGTGAATTAAGAGAATTTAAAAGGGGTTTAGCGCTTGTCGCTTTATTAAAATAACTTGAACACTTGTTCAATAAGTAAACCATAACTAGATTTGAACATTTGTTCAAGCTACAATTGAACAAATGTTCAAATTATTTTTATATAGATATTAATGCCATGAAATATGACCGTGCCCTCGCTATCGAAAAAGCCACTCAATTATTTTGGAAGTTAGGCTTTCAAGCCACCAAGATGCGCGACTTACAAGAAGAGTTGGATATGAGGCCGGGCAGCATATATGCCGCCTTTGGTAATAAAGAAGCTTTATTCAAAATCTGTTTGTTAAATTATGCCGAGCAAAGTCGGCTAGCGTTAGATAAGTACGCTGGACTTAACTCAAATCCAATTAAAGCTATCTACGATTTCATCAAAAACATGGCGGTAAAAGCAGAGGAAGGTAAAATAAATAACTGCTTTTTAGTGAAAAGCATTTCTGAACTTGATGGCAATAACGCACATTTAAGGCAATATGCTCAAGATGGCCTTAAAGACGTTGAATCAGGGTTTGAAGCTTTGTTTTTAGAGGCTCAAGAAAAAGGGTTAATTAAACAAGAATCCAATCCAGCTCGCCTTGCCAAATGGATGCAAATTCAAGTCATGGGATTACGCAGTTATGGCAACAGCCAAGATAATGCTAGCGACGTGGTTATCATGTTAGACGAGATATTTAATAGCTTAAAGCAAGCCCACTAGCCTGCTCTAAGCGTATAAATTTATTGAACGTAGGCCTTAGTGCCCCACAATGGAACAGTCGACAAGCTGTGTTTAAAGCTGCCTTCTGTTTCTTTGGTGGTGTATGAGAGGTACAAGAGAGTCTGGTTTTCCGCATCATAAATACGGCGTACCTTCATAGTTTTAAAGAAGATACTTTTTGATTGTCTAAAGACAACTTCACCGGATTTTGATTGATCTAAACTGGCTATCATCTCTGGCGTGATTTCACCGGTTTGACGACAAGAAATCGAAGAGTCACTTGGGTCAGACAAACTTAAGTTCGCTTCGATCGAAGCAACATGGCAGGTAACGCCAGCAACTTTATCATCCTTCATAGATGACACCTTAATATCTTTTAAGGTAAACAAACCTAGGGAAATATCCCCGACTTCATTATCAGAACAACCCACCAAGGCTGCGGACATCCCGATCGCTAATAATAACTTTTTCATTGTATGGCCTTTGTGTTTAAAACAATTGTACGATTTATTCAGCTTTATTTATAAGCGCGCTTTAAGCTTCTAATGCAAACCCAGTTTCAAGGGCTTTTACCCAATCATCTCGGTTTCTTAATTTTGCCAATTGTACCGCACTGGCAATGTCATAAGAGACTTTTTCGTGGGATAGCTTATAAATGTTTTTGTTCTTACCTAACTCTAATAAGGTGTAACTCGCTTCAGGAGAGCCTGTTTCCATCGCATGAGGTGCAGGTAAATCATCAGAGTAAGCCTGCAAACCCACACTGCCAGGATTAATAATACGCTGGCTCATGGTATTGGTATTTTTTAGAAAAGCGCCTTCATGTTCAGAGGTATCATTTGCATCTTGGCCTTTTAAAAGAAAATTCCTTGGGGTATGAGTATGGCCACAGAGAATAATTTTACTCTTATTACCTGCTAACAAGGCTTCGACTTCGTCATTCTCTCGCAAAATAGGCTTGCCTGAACTGACATCTTCCAGCAAGTAGATAAGGTCATTATCAGGCGTGCCATGACACAAATAGAGGTAATCAGTTAGCTGGCGATCAAAAGGTAAAGCACGCATCCAATCCATCACATCCGACGTTAAATCCTCATGAATAAACGCCATGGTCGGGTTTGATTCCAGCTCAGCCTCATCCGCCTCATAAATTTGCCTATCTTGATTACCTCGAATAGTCACCACACTGAATTCATCTTCTAACGCACGCAGTCTTTCATAAGTAGCTTGAGGTGCAATCGGGCCATATAAGATGTCACCAAGGTTCACCACCATATCCACCGACTTACGTTTAAAGTGAGCGATAACGGCTTCTAAGGCAAAGATATTAGAATGTATATCCGAAAGTATGGCTATTTTCACAGGAAGGCTCTCAATCAATTAGATCTCAAAAAATGAATAATAAAGATTGATTCTACAAGGAAAAATGTCGAACTCAACCCATGGAATCTAGGATTCTTTAACTCGCTTTTCACTCTTCGAAATCCAGGCATAAAAAAAGCAGCACAATTCAATTATGCTGCTTTTTCATTAAAACTGACGGGCTTGAGTAAAGCTGATTAAGCCTTTTTCACAAACTTAGCGGTCACCATCATGTCACCCGCGCCATCTACCTTGCAATCTAGCTCATGATCTTTTTTATCTAAAACACGCTTAACCACTGCTTTGGTGCCGATTTTCATAATCATAGAGCTACTTTTCACTTTCAAGTCTTTGGCAAGTGTCACCTTATCACCGTCTTGTAAAGGCGTACCATTTGCATCTTTAACCGTGAATGCATCTTCTTCTGCTTCTGCTGTCGGGTTCCACTCATATGCACATTCGGGGCAAATCAATAATTCTTGATCTTGATAAACATATTCAGATTGGCATTTAGGGCAAGGAGGAAGTGACATAGTATAAAATCTTCTTTTCAAAAATGGGTTAACAACAATTCTGGCGAGCATGATAATGGCTCGCGCCAATCTAAGCGAGCCTTAATCTTGGTTTTTTCTGAGTAAGATGACAAAAGTCGACTATCTCGAATCCATCTTAAAACTATTTTTACAGCACTTTTAAACACTGCCTTCAGATTCGATGACCAAAATCCGCGTTTCCCCTACAGGATGTGCAACATGCTCTGTCCCTATCGAGGCAAAAAAGATATCACCCACCTCCAATAACACAGATTGCTCCACACCCTCTTCTTTATAAAACATGGTGACTTGGCCATCTAACACCACAAACACCTCCTCCCCATCATTGATATGCCACTTATAAGGCTGATCTGTCCAATGCAAACGTGTCGTAATGCCATTCATGTTAGCAATGTCTTTTGCTCCCCAAGCACGCTCTGCCTTAAAGGATTTAGCACGAGTGATTTCCATATAGTTCCTCATATTGATTCGATTTGGTTAGCAATAAATCACACTGACTTTCAGCAATAGAATCATTGCATATTTGTTTTTGGTCGAAGAGTCGTTATTAGGCCAGCAAGCGGGTTAAAAAGGACTTAATGGAACGAGGTTCAATTGGGGTGGGTGTCTCCTTAACGCTAACCTGCGCGAAGTAAGAGCGTCCGGCACCGAAGACGCAAAGTTAATTGCCTTGTTAGCTTTAATTATTCGCACTGTTTACATCCTGTTGAATACGTTGCTCAATTGATTTTGAAATTATTATAGCTATGACTACTGTGTGCTTGAAGTAGTCCTCAGTAATAACCCTTTCGTCACCTATAACGTAATCGGTATTTTTATTTAGCTTCAAATATATATCATTAACCAATCCATTATTATGAAGAATCAAATTACGCGTGCTAAATATCTCAACAATTGTTTGCTCTTTTTCTTCGAGCTCTGGGAACACTAATGAGAACTCTCTCTTTAAGTGTTTTAGTTTGTTCTTAAATGATGAACGTGAAAATTCAAGGAGATCTTTGTCTTTTTTCTTCACATCTTTAGTCGATTTTTTCCACAAATAGGTGGAGCTAGCCACGTTATTAAGGAATACATCCGTTCTTGCAATTAAGTTAATAAAGCAATACTTGAGCACTTCAACATTGTAAGTAGAAACTGAGTTATTTAAGTTTTTGAATATCTGCATTCCTTCTACTTCAGTCTCATTCCTTTCTTGGGAACAAAACTCCTGCTCAACTTCTGGGAATTTGTGCTGAAAAAAGCTGTAAGAAACCCGAGTCCCCGTCAAGAAGTCATCTAACTTCAAAACATCCGTTTTAAAGTCGTCAATGTTTTTTTGTATGTTTTCTAAGACTTCCATAAAACTCCTTCGGAAAGCTAACGCCCGCAAGTACAGGCGAGCGAAGAATGAGCGAGTTCAGCACAGCTTGCTGTGCGATTGTGCCTTGCCTTGCTTTGTTATGCATTAAATTTCGTAGCCTCGAACTTCAATACCATTTTCTATATCGAATACTGGATATTGCCCAAGCAAAATATATTAAGACAGGCATTCTAAAAGAGATCAAACATAACATCAGCTGAATAACATTCACTTCGTACCTTTTAGGTCTTTTATTACTAAGAGATAAGAAAATACTCTTAATCGAAGGCTAATTTCTGAGGGTTAGTTGAAGAATCTCATATTGAAGGTATTAGTAACCCTCGCGTTAACGATATTGAATCTTTTACAGTTGAACGGGGCTTAATAAGCTAAAAACTAAGTAAGAAGTCGTTTACACGCTGCTAAGCCTGTTCGTCGTTGCAGTTCAGTATGCTCACAATACTCTGCAAGCAGTAATTCTGAGCCAACCGCTGATTTAAAGTGCTTTTCGAACCCTGTCGAGACTTCTAGCCATTGCTCTGATGTGAGGTTAATTCGCTGTAGAATGGGTGCTAGACTCATATCAATATTACCCAGCTTGTCTTCCCTTAATACTCTGCCCGTGAGGTCAATTAACTCAAGGTAATCAGTGAGTTTGAAAGGCAAGCCTTCTGGCTGATCTTCTCTCTCATAACCGATAAATGGGAATAAGGTTTTAGGTTGAGTCTGGTTCGCTTTTGCCACTTCGATGCGAGTTTTGATGCTTGTATGTTTTGAGTTCTCTGGTGTCTTTTCCATCTTGGCTCTTACTGGATTCAAGTCGACGTATGCCATACAAGCTACAAGAGCAGACTCGTCTAACAATGCCTGAGACTTAAACCTGCCCTCCCAGAAATGACCCGTACATTTATCCTCATTGTTTGCCATTCGTGCAATAGGCTCGTTGAGTTCTTTCATAAACCAACTTATGTCACAAAGGCGTTTACGGTACTTTTCACAGCTTTCATACACAGAAGCAAGTTCAAACTCTTCTAATGTTTTATTTTCTAAATACTTTTGCGTGAACTGGGTGCCTTTATGCAGGCGATGCCAACGTTCAAGCACTTGTTTCACATCCCAATTTAGCGCTTCATTTTCATTCACATGAAGAACTAAATGAGTGTGATTGCTCATGACTGCATAGGCACAAATATCGA
This sequence comes from Marinomonas sp. MED121, assembly GCF_000153025.1. Lineage (GTDB taxonomy): Bacteria > Pseudomonadota > Gammaproteobacteria > Pseudomonadales > Marinomonadaceae > Marinomonas. Next base: position 217,585 of record NZ_CH672434.1, on the reverse strand, counting down.
TGGCAAAAATAGCTGCTGAAGACAGCATCTTGTCTTCAATCCATTCTCGTCTGTGCTCGTAACTTTGGCCTGTTAGCTCATCCTGGCCACACAGAAAGGCTCTCCTGACGCACCGAGATACACAGTGATAATAAGTAGTGTCTTGAAGACTTATAAGGGATTTACGTGGTTTAGGCATATTAGATTCCTCATCCTTGAGTGAATCTAATAAAACTAGATGGAGATTAAAAGAAGGTCAAATTGGCATGCCTGTCCCGTTAGTATAGTTGCATGCCTGTCCCGTTAGTATAGTTAGTAGTTGGTAGTTGGAATCGCCCTGTACACTTATCTTCATTATTTGCCATTCCTGCAATAGGTTCATTGAGTTCTCGCATAAACCAGCTGATGTCACAAAGGCGTTCACGGTATTTTTCACAGCTCTTATACACAGATGCAAGCTCGCAAATCCCTTTCAATTAAAGCAGCCATTGCTTTGTTTTCTAAGTATTTTTCTGTGATCTGCGTCACTTTATGCTGCAAATACCAACGTTCTAATACTACTCTGATAGACCAGTTATTGGCTTTCTCAGCGTTAACATGAAGGACTAAGTGGGTGTGCTTCCCTAAAAAATAGCATCACCGCATAAGCGCACACATCAATAGCAAAAATAGCAGCAAGAGAGAGGATTTTATCTTCTATCCAGCCTCGCCTGTGTTCGTAACTTTGGCCTGTGAGCTTATCTTGGCTACAGAGAAAAGCACATCCCACATAGCTTGAAACGCAATGGTAGAAGCCTGTATTTTGAAGACTTAAAAGAAATTTACAGTTAGCAAAAAGAAAACGTATTAGGTTCTTCATTTTTGATTGTATTCCATAAAACTAGATTTTGAATGGAATGTGATCAAATTGTTAAATGTGTCTTATTTAATAAACTCTTCTATCCGAATTTTATAAAAATATCGATCCCCAAGAGCTATCCATACTCAACCTTTTTAAGGTTATAAGTATAACGTCAGGTTATCAATCCATTAGATGAAAAATATAAACCAGATTAAAAGTCAACTTATAAAGAAAATTTTACCTCTAAATAACAACAACTTAAATCAATAAAGTTTTATACGAGTATTTTTATTCGCTTTATTAGCTATATCTTAATTAGGTTTCAACAAAGAGTTTTGAAAATTCTAAGTCATTGGTTTTCACTAAAATGTCATGCATATTAATCATCAAAAAAATAACTAGATTGAAAAATGTTTAACGTGGAAAAACAAAAAAACATCTTTAGCGTTTTTGTTTTTCCATGGTTTTAAATAAAAGTAGAGGAAAAAAAATGTCTGCATATGAACCATTTACGGACCTTGACATACCCGTTGAAAAGTCAGGTTTCTACAAGGGGTATAGCTTACCCATCGCTTTAATAAGTAAAGTATTCATCACACTTTTGGTATTATGGGCTCTGATTTGGCCAGCCTCAGCTGACAACCAATTAGGTTCTTGGAAGTGGTCCGTATTAGTCAATTTCAATTCTTTTTACATTATTGCCGTTGGTACTTTCGCGATTTTTTTATTCATCGTTGCCATATTGCCTAGTACAGGAAAAAGAATATTAGGTCCGGTAGGAGAGAAGCCCGAATTCTCTAATTTTTCATGGTTTTCCATGATGTTTGGTGCAGGTTTAGGTGTCGGCCTAATGGTGTACGCCACTGCAGAGCCTCTCAGCTTATGGGGATCAAACCCTGAAATAGTCGCACAAACAGTGATTGGTAGCGCCCCTGAAACCATTGAATCCGCTTTTCGCTTTACTTTCCTACATTATGGATTTCACGCATGGGCAGTCTATGTTGTAACAGGCTTAAGCTTAGCCTATTACTCCTACACTAGAGATATGCCATTGACGATACGCTCTGCTCTAACACCGCTTCTTGGTCGTTTTGCGAATGGCATGCTTGGACACCTCATTGATGTTTTAGGTGTTATTGCAACCATTTTGGGTGTGTCAGTTACAATCGGATTCGGTATCAGCCAATTTGTTGAGGGTGTCTATGCTATTTCGGGCATGGAATGGTTAATGAACGGCGATACAAAAGCCCCCGCTCCTTCTACTGTGGGAATGATCTCTGCGCTTATTCTGATTATGTCGATGTCCATTCTTTCTGCCGTCTCAGGCGTTGGTCGTGGGGTAAAATACTTATCGAACCTTAATTTAGGTCTTTCTATTATTTTATTGCTGACGTTTATTATTTTTGGCTCCTTTCTATTTGCCATGACAACCTATGCCACAGCGTTCGTTGATTATATAATGCATTTCTTGTCCTTAGGATTTAATGCTTACAGTCCTCAAAATGAAGCGGAGTTTGCAGCAAACCTTCCTGCTGAAGCGGCACCTTTTGCGTCAGAGCTTTACAGCGGTGCAACAAATGCGTGGGGTTCTTTCGACGCTTTCAAAAGCGCTTTATCACCTGAAGTAGCCGTTCTTGATGCTGCAACATTATCCTCCGTTTATGAGGCAGGTACAGACGGTCGCTTATTCGGCTGGCAGTCCGGTTGGACGACTTTCTACTGGGCTTGGTGGATTGCTTTCTCCCCTTTTGTCGGACTGTTTTTAGCGCGTATTTCTAAAGGACGTTCTGTTCGAGAATTTATTCTTGGAGCTGTTATTGCACCATCGTTAGTATGCTTCTTATGGATGACACTTTTAGGTGGAACAGCCATTAATTTAGAGGTTAACGGTACAGCAGAAGGCTCTATTGTAGCGGCCTCCTTAACAGCTAAATTGTTCGTTACATTAGAACATATGATTTCAGGAGGTTTCTTATCAGGCATATCCATTATGTGTGTAGTGTTAATCATGACCTTTCTAGTAACGTCAGCTGACTCAGGAATTCTGGTAATGAATACCATTATGTCTGGAGGCTCACAAGAAACAGGAATTCTTCACAGAATCATCTGGGGTATCTTACTCACATTAGTTATTGGAACCTTATTAATCGCAGGCGGCGGTGGCTTAGAAGCGATCAAGAGTGCGATGATTATAGGTGCATTACCTTTTACTTTAGTTATGGTACTTATGTGCATATCACTTGCCAAGACCATGATACACGATCGTAAATAATGCCTTTCAGCACATGTGGTTCTATTGGATCACATGTGCTGTAGTTTCTGACTTCATTTCTCCTGACAGTCATTCTAAAAGAACATTTCTCCTACTTAACAAAACAGCCAATCTAAAAGAGATCAAACCTAACATCACCTGAACACAACTCACTTAGTTCTTATGAATGCTTTATGGCAACAAAACAGGAAAATTTCTAAAGATTAATGACTCACTTTAAGGCGCTCTTCGAAGATTTTCATTATTGAGGCGACAGAAGCCCTCTCGATAGCAATATCAAGTTTTTAAGGCGCTGCGAGCGCTACAGCTAAGGTCATATCACCCTTGTTTAGAGCCTAACACTCTTTATTTGATCAAAAAGAGAACCAAAACAGGCTGGCTAACGTATTAAAGGAACAAGATTAAATCACATATAAGGTTATTAATATGTTCTCACTCTTTAAGCGCGACCCTCTAAAGAAGTTAAACCAAGCGTATGATCATAAGTTGGAGCAGGCACTTTTTGCTCAAAGAAAAGGCGATATGAGAGCCTTTGCTAGCCTCACAAATGAAGCCGAAATGATAAAAAAAGAAATAGAGGTGCTAGAAACTTCAACCCAAAAATAATAGATAGCTTTGCTCAGGATCTACAGGCTTTAAACACTTTTAATAAAAAAACCAGCTGCCTAGATTAATAAGCAGCTGGTTATTGTTAGACTCTATTATTCAGAAACCGGTTACTCAAAAAGGTTACTCAGAAAACACCTTGGCACACTATCATGATGAGGGTCATAGTGAAGATATAGCCTGCTTCTACCAAGATGGCATATTTGCTTTTTTGGCAGAACAAACCGCTAGCGGCTTGCAAGCAAATAAAGGCGAACATAATGAGCAAAATAGTGAATAAGGCATTAGACACAGCCGTTATGCCAACTAACCATGCCAGCATAAAGGTTCCGCTGGCTTGAAGTACCATACTTAAAGGCGCAGGCTTAGTGTCTTCATTCATTTCGACACCCACTCCAAGCGCCCATTTTTTGCCAAAAAGCTTGGGGCTATACCAGAGCCAGCCCAATAAGAAGGATAGGAAGAAGCCAATTACTACAGCTAACCAGTTTACCCCTTGAGTTAACTCTCCCATGATATTCTCCTAAATGTTATGCGACTTCAACTGTGTCATATAGAAGCACACAGTTTCATTTTTATGCCAAAGCGCGAGGTAAGTTCGCCAAGCAGCCCAACCAACCTTCATTATGCTTATCGCAGAATTCTTGCTCTTGAAACTCCGTATGAATCAATTCAAGTTTAGACTTATTATCAGTAAGCGCTGTGAATAACACGGTCACGGTTGTGGTATGAGGGCTTGATTCCCATTGCCAACTGAATACCAATTTTTCTGGTTTAGCAATTTCCCTATATTCACCTCCTACAATAAATTGCTCCCCATCTTGGTTTTGCATCACAAACCGATACGCGCCACCGACTTTAAAGTCCACACTCGCTTCTGGCACCGTCATGTTACCCGGTGCAAACCATTGGCTGATTACCTCTGGTGTTGTCCATGCATTAAACAAGGTTTCAACTGAGGCATTAAATTCCTGTGAGATTGTTAAGCTATACATTGTTTACTCCTCTGGGGTTTCAATTAAGTTGGCAAGTTTGTCCATGCGGTTATGCCAAAAGTTTCGATAGATACTGATCCAATCCAAGGCGCCGGCTAGTTGCTCAGGTACTAAAGACAGATAATGCGTTCGCCCTACCACACGCCTTTGAACTATCTTGGCCTTCTCTAGCATCTTGATGTGTTTAGAGACGGCTTGAAGAGAGACATCAAATTCTGCGGCTATGTCTGAAACCGGCATTTCACCCGATGTCAGCAAATGCACTATCTTGCGTCGACTGACATCGGCAAGTGCCATAAAAACTAAATCTAACGGGTCACTTTTCAAATTTGGCAAAGGGTTTATCTCATTTAATAGTTTGTTGCTGCGTTTTGCTTTAGATTGATTGCTCAAAACGTGTAGCAGCGTTAGAAGAAGTATAAGCCTAATTAATTTATATTCAACCAAAAGGTTGAATATAAATTTTATCAATTAATAATTTGTATAAACATCATTAAGTTAGCTTGAAAAATAATGCTTAAATAAGGCTGGATGAAATAGAAAAAAGAAAGATAAAGTCGTAGGTTAGCTCTTAAGTTAAGCTACGACTTTAAAGAAATGAGTTTAGGTAAGTTTCTTTCCTAGAACGCTAACTTGTTCTAGCCATTGCGCTTTCTGAGAATCATCCGACATGATGACAGAACCAAATAAACTCGTTCTCACTGGTGATACACCACAAAACTCCAGTGTAAATGTGCTTAATTGCCCTAAAACAGGCGCGGCTTGATCTTCTACAAACTCCTCAGGCATATCCATGGTTAATAGAATACGGGCCGTTTTGCCCTTCATGAGTTGCACAGGATGTGGGTCATCCCCTTCAAATTTAAAAGTCACACCTGGGATAAATACTCTATCGATAAGGCCTTTCATTTTCGCGGGAAGTCCACCCCACCAAGTGGAAGACACAATGACAATATGGTCAGCCCACATAAGTGACTCTTGAAACTCAACTAAACAAGGCTCTAATGGCTGAATTTCATCATATCCTTGCTCTAGACTTGGATTAAATACCATGTCCGCTAAGTTGAAACGACGTACCTGAGCAGTTTCCCTCGCTTCAATTTCATAGGTATCGGCAAACGAGTGACTTAAACTTTTTTGCTTTTCTGAGGATTTTGGATTGCCATTTAAAATCAGAACATTTGACATAGTTAGCGTCTCTTATTGAATGAAAAATAAGAGTGTAAAGTCTTCCCCTAAGGGGAGAGTCAAGGGTTACAAGAGAGTATTTGAAAATCTAAAAAAGAGCTCGATGGCCGAATTCTATGTAAAGTTCTATTTAAAGTGCTATTTAGAGAGTGCTATTCAAAGTGCTATTAAGAAGTAAGAAGCGCTATACGAGTTTAGCCGCAACAGACTTTAGATTAGGTCGTAAAGCGTCATCAAGTTTGAAGGAGCGCTCCTCGCCCGTTAATGGGCAAGTGAAATCTAGCGTCACTGCACACAGTTGTAGGTTCAGGTCATCAGCATATTGCTGACTTTTATCGCCATGAAGCCTATCAGCCACAACAGGTAAACCAATGCCAGCTGCATGTAATCTAATCTGATGCTTTCTACCTGAATCAATTTTCACATCGATAAGAGAAAGATTTGAACTTGGAGCATGTTCTAAACAATTAAAGGTACTTTGAGCACTTTTCCCATCAATTTCTTGTGTAATAACTTCTGGTTGATCATGCTCACTGTGATTACCGTGAACAATAATTTGATAATGTTTTTCTAACGCGTGCTGCTCAAACATGCCAGATAATGCGCGAGCTGCCGCTTTTGTATGGGCGATAATAATTAAACCTGTCGCCGCCCTATCAAGCCTATGCACGATAAAAACAGGTCTTTCTGGCGTTAAGTGCGTTTGAGCCCAGCGACTAATGGTGGTGTGATCACTCCATTTTGAGCCTTGGGATAACATGCCATAGGGCTTGTACCAAACACTATAGCTTACTAAATCAGCCACCAACTTAGCTTCAGGCACGATTTGATCTAACACTTTAGGGTTATAGTAAAAGTGTAATTCTTCGCCGACTTTTAATGCTTTCTTAACCCGTCTTAAACGCTGCACCTTTTTACCACGCCCTATCCATAAAGCCCCTTTAGCAATGGCGTTTTTAATTTCAGCAGCCGATAAATCGCAACTATCACTGAGCAAAGAAAGAATGCTCGATTCTGAATGATCGACTTTGATATGACGTTCGAAAGAGTCCAACTAATCTAATTCCTAATAGAGATGTATAAGTAAACAGGGGGAAAATGCGGGCGCATCTTATCATCAATACGAAACAACCTAAAAACTTAGTACAAAGTTAATACACACCGGCAATTAACCAGGAAACTAGCTAGCCCTTACTGCGTTTATAGTCCTGAACGCGACCGCGTTTTTTCTTAGCCTCATAATTAGCAGCAGCAGTGGCTCGCATTTCTTCAACCAATTCTACGGTAAGGGGGATAGGCTCTTTTGGCAGTACCCCATCAGCAAAACCACGTTCTCTGGGCTTTAGCTCGTATTGATACGCGCTCGCTTTGGGCATACGTTTAAACTTATAGAGATAAAAGTTTTCTACTTTTTCGCTGGCCCACTCCGTTTTTTTTAAGAACTTATGGCAAGATTCGATACTCGGATTATGGTAAAAACAATCCAGACGTAAAGCGGCATCTAAAACATCCCAGCCATAAAAATCCACCAGCTCGGTAATCATGGTTTTTAGCTTAAGGCCGTGTAGTGGGTTGTTTTTTTGATCTTCAATCATGTGTGTTCCAATTAACAAAAATGTTATTAAGACAATTGAGTCTTTCTTAAGTAAAGTCTTTCTTAAGTAAAGTCTTGCTTAAGTAAAGTCTTGCTTAAGTAAAGCCTTGCTTAAAATAGAGGCATTCGTCTTAGTTATTTGGCTATTGTAACAAGTATCCTTTGCTTGATCTGGCAATAACTTAATTATTTATAAGCATCTGAAAAAACAGTCATTTTATAAAACCTTTAAACTGATTCTCTCCTTAAAACCGTCAGAGATTCACACTCTAATTCACCCCTGGTTCACCTTTAAGAGCTCACACTCGGCTTTAACATTAACCATAAGGTGAAATATGAAAAACTATCTTATCCCCCTAGTATGTCTCCCTCTCACTAATTTGGCTTATGCAGGTCCAGGAGATGATCCATTTGAAGAGCAAGGCTTTAGTGGCTCAATTAGCCTTTTTGCTGGATTTAGCAGTGGCAAAAGCAATCTTGATACAGAAACTAAAACCAAGACAGGCAGTTTAAATACCGAAGGCAGCTCAGAATCTGATGTGATGGCTTTACCATTAGGCGATATAAACTACACCTTTGGTAAACAAAAAGTATTCTTAGCTATAGGCGAGTCTGATGCGGTTGGTGCTTCACTCGAGCTTGGCTACGGCTTTCAACTAGCAGATCAATCTGCATTAATGTTTTCTTATTTATTACCCGTTATCGATGGTGAAGCTTGGGCAGACCCTTATTTGGTAAACACAGCAAGAACTGAAACAGATGTCGCAACCAATGGCTACCGTCTGCAATACCTAAACATGCTTAACATTGGCCTAGATGCAGACCTTGTCTACTATGATACTGATGTTGATAACGAGCTATCTGCTTCCACTTATTCTGCTAACACACAGTCTTTGTTAAAGCGTGATGGCGATGGTATTTATGCCAGCCTTTCAACCGGCCTACCTATTAGCCAAACCACCTTTCTCATGCCGTCTATCCATCTTGATCAGTTTTCGGCAGACGGTGATGCCATGTCTTATACCGCATACGGGGTTGGCTTAATGCTAATGAATAAGTTTGGTGAACATGCGGTGTCTTTAGGGTACGACTACTCTAGTGCTGAGTATGACAAAACTAACCCTATTTTTAATCAAACCCAAGAAGATACCAGTTCTAGCATTAGCCTTGGCTATAGCAAAGAAAACTTGATGGGTTACCAGAATTTAGAACTCAGAGTCATGCTTAGCTATGATGAAGTGGATTCGAATATCGATTTCTATAATGAAAGTGGTTACATGATAGGTGTTGGTACAAGTTACGCGTTTTAATCCGGTTACTTATCAAACACCTTACTGAGATTGAAGTTAGTAGAGGGTGCTTTCCTCACACCCTCTTACTATTTTTAAGGTGATAAAAGATCTAAGGCAAATAAAGTGTTGCTAACACACCTTTCTCTTGGAAATGAATACCAAGTTTCCAATCAAGTTTTTTACAAATTCGCTGGGTAAGCTCTAAACCCAAGCCAAAACCATCTATCGATGGCTCATCAACTTTATCCGTATCATAGTTTTCAATGAGAATACGATTATCTTTAAAGCTAATTTTTATCCAGCCATTGTGAGTATATTGGAAGGCATTTCTAATCAAATTATTGAGCACTATCATCAAGGGAGATAAAGGCACAAGCTGACTACCTACTACGTCAAACTCGGTAATTACCTCAACATCTTCACCTTGAATCAAATATTTCTGCTCATCAATAAGCTGAGTAAGCAAGTGAGGGAAATCGACCCATGATTCTGTTGGTTTACACTCACTTTGCCTTGCTAACCAAAGCAAGGTTTCTGTAATCAGCTGCATGTTCGCACTCGCCCTTTCTAAACGCATTAGGGGCCTTTTAGCTGGATCGCTGACTTCAATTTTTTCGAAAATTTCTAAATTCGCTTTAATGATAGCAATTGGCGTTCTTAACTCATGGCTCGCATGGGATAAAAAGCGCTGCTCTTTTTCTACTAATGTCGCATTCTTACTCAGTGAACTCATTAAACACGCAGCGATTCGATTAAATTCATTAAACTTAAAATTAGGTATGTCTTTTTCGACAAAGTTATTCGACGTCTCTTCTGCCCATGACACAAGGTGAGAGGTTTTTTTACCGATAATATTGCTGTAGTACCATAAGGCTAAAATCGTCAGAATTAAATAGGAGAAAACAACGCTCAACACAAAGCTTATCTGGCTCACTTGAAGCGCATCAAAGTCATCTCCCACTAATGCAAAGTCATAAATAGCAACTACGTAAAGCTGCCGTCCATCATGTAGTTTGTTGGTGTAAACCACATAAATTGGTTCATAGTCATCACTTTCTAACAAGAGCTCATTGACAAATACCGCTTCAAACTCACCATCGTTTAATTTAAAACCATCAAATACTTGAATGTTTTCCACCCAAACATCAGGTAATTCGTCAAAATAAAAATTTATGACATAGCTATTTTTAAAAGGTGTATTTGTGTCTTTTTCATACTCGCGCGCATAGCCATTATATTCGGATATCAGCCTTAACTTGGCTGACTTTTCAAGGCCAGATCCAAATGACTCATCCATAAACCACGCAAAGGCGATGACGCTAATGAAGATAATACTGAGGAAGAAGTAACTGATTCTGTTTTTTAGTGGAGAGCTTTTGCTTATTTTCATTTGTTGCCTTTAATTCTAAAGCCATGGCCCGCTACGGTTTCGATTAATTTATCTGGGAAGGGTTTATCTATCTTTTGCCTTAATTGATACAGCTGTACTTTAAGGTTATTACTTTCGGGGGGCTCATCTGGCCACAAGGATTCCTCAATGTCTCTTCTACTGACAATTTCAGGGCTTTTACGTAATAAAAACTCAAGTAATTTAAGATTAATACGGGTCAGCTTTATCTCAACACCTGAACGCGTTACAACACCAGATGCTAGGTCAAAACATAGATCACCCCTATATAAGACTTTCGCTTGGCTACTTTTTCTTTTAGCGAGCGACTTTATTCGAAGCGCGAGTTCTCTCATAGCAAAAGGTTTCACTAGATAATCATCAGTACCCGCAATAAAGCCAGCCTCTTTATCCTCTAAGGTATCTTTTGCCGTAAGCATCAATATGGGCGTATCTTTACCTTTTTGTCTGAGCTTGTGACATACCCCCAAACCATTTAACTTAGGCAGATTCACATCTAACAAAATAACATCGTAAACATGATTATTTGCGAGATTAAACCCAACTTCACCATTAAAAGCATGGTCACATTGGATACCTTCATACATCAAATATTCTGCCACAGATAGGGCCAAATCCCTGTCATCCTCAACTAACAGAACATCTATCGTCAAATGAGAGTCGGTATATTTTGAATGGTTTTGAGTTGACATAGACACCTAAAAATCGTCTTCGTAAGACATTAATAAAAGCCCTTTTACACCTTAATCAAAGCACAAAAAAAGCCATAAAACAGGCTTATCCATAAAGTAGAATGGATTATTACACGCCAGCCAATAAAATTGTGAAGCCAGAATCAAGCACATAGAGGCAAGAACAAAAAAACAGAATAGCAGTGTTTCTTTAGTACAAATTAATTGATTAAGCATAACCCCTCCTTATCGTGATCCATGTTATACATGCTACGGGGTGAACTGGGGGTGAATTAGAAGACTAAATTGTGAGCAGATTTCACATTAACATGGTTATGCAAAGAGATTTAAAGTAAACAAATTAGCCCGACATTCCTTTATGAAACCCTGTATAATTCGCGGCCTAAAATTATACTGTCGCCTAATTTTCCTGAATGAGTCAGAAAATCAGTCTGGTGGTCCATACAACTGGAACTTTCCCTTGATCTCTACCGCAAACATCACAATGCAATTTGGCCCTGAGCCTCTCTTTGAAAATATTTCAGCCAAATTTGGTAATGGTAATCGCTATGGTTTAATTGGTGCGAATGGCTGTGGTAAGTCCACCTTTATGAAAATATTAAGTGGCGAATTAATTCCAACATCAGGCAATGTCTCTATTACACCGGGTCAAAAACTCGGTACTTTGAGTCAAGATCAGTTTGCATTTGAGCAATACAGTGTTATCGATACCGTGATTATGGGTGATGCCAAACTTTGGCAAATTAAGCAGGAAAGGGATCGCATTTATTCACTCCCTGAAATGAGTGAAGAAGACGGCATGAAGGTGGGTGAATTAGAAAGTGAGTTTGCTGAGCTTGATGGTTATACGGCAGAAAGCCGCGCGGGTGAGATCTTAATTGAAGCGGGAATCGAAGAAGCGTTTCACTTTGGTTTAATGCAGCAAGTTGCTCCGGGTCGAAAGCTAAGGGTATTGCTTGCACAAGCCCTCTTCTCTAATCCAGATGTTTTATTATTAGATGAGCCAACCAACAACTTGGATATACACACCATTAACTGGTTAGGCAAAGAACTTAATAAACGTAAATGCACCATGATTATCATTTCCCATGATAGACACTTCTTGAATACCGTCTGTACCCATATGGCTGACATAGATTATGGCGAGCTGCGTATTTATCCGGGTAATTATGAATACTATCTTGAAGCCTCCGCACTAATACAAGAGCAATTATTGGCTGGTAATGCGAAAAAAAGTGCTGAAATTGATGAATTACAAGGCTTTGTTAATCGATTTGGTGCCAATGCATCAAAAGCCAAACAAGCCAGTTCTCGTGCGAAAAAGCTTGATAAAATAAAACTCGATGATGTTAAGTCTTCTAGCCGAATGACCCCTTCACTAAGTTTTGAGGAAGGGAAAAAAATGCACCGCCAGGCTTTAATTTTAGAAGAGTTAGCTCATGGTTTTGAGGGTGAAACCTTATTTAAAGGCGGTGAACTCATCTTGGAAGCGGGTGCTAAACTAGCTGTCATAGGTGAAAATGGTGTCGGTAAGTCAACCCTACTTCGTTGCTTAGTGAATGAGCTTGAGCATAATGAAGGGGTGATAAAATGGTCTGAAAACGCCTCAATTGGTTACTGTCCCCAAGATAGCACAGCAGATTTTGACAACGACTTAAACCTGTTTGACTGGATGTCACAATGGCGCACAATCAAACACAACGACCTTATGGTACGTGGTTTGTTAGGCCGTTTATTATTTACTGATGACGACATCAACAAAAAAGCGCGTAACTGCTCAGGTGGTGAAAAGAATCGACTATTGTTTGGTAAGCTAATGATGATGGATATCAATGTCATGATCATGGATGAGCCCACAAACCATATGGACATTGAAGCCATTGATGCATTAAACAATGCACTTAAAGACTACCAAGGTACGCTCATCTTCGTTAGCCATGATAGAGAATTTGTCTCTTCTCTTGCAACGCGCATTATCGATGTTCAAGATCAAAAGCTCATTAATTTTCATGGTACCTTTGACGAATATATGGCGAACAAAGAATTAGAAAATGCCAAGAAAAATGCCAAAAAAGTCGCTTAACAAAAATTAGATATATCATTGATTAAAAAGCTTATTTCTTTTGAGATAAGTTTTTTAATTATCTTTCGTTTTATTCAAAACCCCTCACGATAATTCATCATTCATCCCTTCTTAGTTTATCTCTGCAGATAACAAAGTGTGGAGTTTTCACCGATACGAATAAACTTTTCACTGGCAAAAAAACAAAGATAAGTAAATTTTATAAGTCAAAAATAACTATCAATATCAACAGCTTGAATTAAAAATGCACTCGTTTTTATCATTCAATTAAAAAAACCAAAATTAATATAAGTTAACGATGGTTACATATTTCATCTTGAATCAAAATCTGTAGATTTTATTATCCATGAAACATTAGATTGTGCTTATTTAGATAAATCTAACTAAAAACAATCAAACCGACCAAGAAGACCTCTAGGAACACAGTATGAACCTCAAAAGCCTTCGATTAATTTCAATCAAAGCTCGCTTAATTGGACTGCTTACTTGCGTATTTTTAAGCATTCTATTAATCCTATTTTTAGCATTGAAATCCAACAAGGAAGGAATGCAACATGAGAGATTTTTAAAAACTCAAAATGTTGTTGAAGTAGCACATGATGTGATTAAACACTTTCATAGCCTCGCCGAGTCTGGTGAGCTCTCAACAGAAACCGCTCAAAAACTGGCGAAGAGCACCATTCGTGATATGCGCTACAGTGAGGTTGAGTATTTCTTCATGCAAGATTACTCTGTCTCCATCATTATGCACCCTATCGTACCCGACTTAATTGGTAAGAATTTATCTGAAACAACGGATGCCAGCGGCAAACGCATCTTTTTCGATATTGGCCAAATAGTGAAAACACAAGGGGAAGGTTTCATTGAATATGTCTGGCCAAAACCTGGCAGTGAAGCAGCCGTCCCTAAAGTTGCTTATGTAAAAGGCTTTGATAGTTGGGGCTGGATTGTTGGGTCAGGTGTTTATTTAGATGACCTGGATGCTCAATTTTATGATGCAGCTAAGTTCTTTGTGATGGTGTGTTTGGTACTCCTTATCGGCACTCTCATTCTCTCTTACTTCATATTAAAATCCATTGTTGAACCGTTAACTCAAATTGAAAATACCATGATAGGTATCGCTGATGGCGACGGTGATTTAACTATCAGCCTTCCTGAAGATGGCAATGACCAAATCACCTCTATCGCAAGAGCCTATAACCGCTTCACCCAGCGTTTATCTGAGACCTTAAGTCATGCCACCAGCCTCTTCGTTAAAGTCGATGACAAAAGTTGTGACCTGAAACAAAGTGCCCAAACGGCGTTACAAGTGGCTGAAGAAAGAGCCAAAGTCTTTCAAGAAATTAGCCACATGATTAATCAAATTAAAGAGACAGAAACGGATGTAAAAAATCATACATCGGCGTCTTTATCTCTGGCTAATGATGCTAAAGGTAAGGCACAAGAGAGCCGCACTTCCATTGAAAGCACAATGAAATCGACTAAACAATTATCAGATGAACTAGAAGTCAGTGTGAAGTCTGTTGTACAGCTTGAAAGTGAATCACAAAACATTGGTGCAGTATTAGATGTTATCAGCGGAATAGCAGAACAAACCAACCTATTAGCACTAAATGCCGCCATTGAAGCCGCCCGAGCAGGTGAGCATGGTCGAGGGTTTGCTGTAGTAGCGGATGAGGTACGGGGCCTTGCAAGTCGGACTCAATCTTCCACGGAAGAAATTCAAGCCATGATCAATAAACTTCAACAAGGCGCAAGTGAAGCTGAATCACGTATTACCTCTGGCCATGAGAAGTTTAAGTTAGCAGCGGATGAGATTTCATCCACTGCCGAAGCACTTTATAGCATTATCACCTCTGTTGATGAGATTTCAAAAGCGGGTGATTTAATTTCTACGTCTGTATCATCACAAAGCCAATCAATAGAGTCTTTAAGTGATATGAATGATGAGGTTGCATCTTTATCACAATCAGCAGCCTCGCAAAACCAATCTAACATGCAACATTGTGAAGATTTAGTCAGTTTTGCAGATAAAGCAAAAGAGGTTATTTCAACATTCAAATTAAATAAATAGTGACTCTCACACTTTGAGTGAAACCCCAGTGCCATAAAATAAAGGAGATAAAGCTTAGCTTTATCTCCTTTATTTTTGCCTTAAAGATCACAATAAAACGAACACTTTTAACTTCTGGCTTTCTCTTCTGACCTTTTACTTTGACACTACTGTGCTCTTAATAAATGCCTTTAGGGCTTTCTTATCCCCCTGAAATTTATCCTGATCGACTGCCCCTTCAATACCATCTAATGCACCAGAGTCAGAATATTGCCATAAGCGCCAGCCTGAAGCTTGCCATGGTTTAGGTAAATCCCCGACTGTATCGTTATAGTCTGCAATCCAAAGGGGATAAGCACTTAAACTTTCATCAGTGAGATAGGTTTGTGCAAAATTCAAATCAGAATAAATCATAGGACGACGTTGAGTGGCTTTTTCAACCTCAACTAACCAAGTCAGCAAACCTTGAACAATTGTTTTTGCATCAAGTCCATTCGAAACTTCGATATCAATAATTGGCGGTAAGTCACTTTCTTGTAGCCCTTTAACTGTATTTAAATAGTTTTGGGCTTGTTGTGTTGCACTCTCATTGGGATAAAAATAATGATAAGCCCCTCTAATTAGCCCCCGCTCTTTCATGCCATTCCAATTCACACTAAAGTCTGGGTCAATATAGTCTGTGCCTCCAGTCGCTTTTGCTATCGAAAAGTCATACGTGCTTGTATCAATACTGTCCCATTGAATGGTCCCTTGATAATGGGACACATCAAAGCCATAAGTCACATCTGAAGGTGGGCCAACGGGTCGAGTATTAAACCAAATCACAGCAAGTAATATTGCTAATGCCAAAATATTTATAGCAACTAAATTATGTGTTTTCATAGCTCTCTCATACATAGAATTAAACATTTAATGTATGAGGATTGAGCGAATACAACTTGTAGAAATCTGGTTTAATTACGGCGTTTAAAACTCAATTTAGGATCCATTGGGCATAAGGAAATTTACCCATTTCAAACTAAACCAAGTATAAAATTAAAGGGATGCATCCGATTAAAAGCGGATATAAAGATCTAAATTTCACTGATACATAGATTCACTAGGCGAAGACGTTCATCAAGTGATGCTCTTTCTGCATGCAGCTTAGCTTTCACCTCTAATAAAAAATGCTTGATACGCTGCCAGTCTACACCATGATCAGTATAAACAATCACTTCTTTTAAACTGGCTAAGGTCACCCCCAAGCGTTTTGATTCGGCAATCAATTTTAGGATTTCAATATCAGCTTTAGAGTAAATACGATAGCGGCCTGAACGAGCAGGCACTCTAATCAGGCCTTTTTCTTCGTATAAACGAATCGCTTTTATGCTTAACCCGGTTAGTTTTGATGCTTCACCTATATACATTCAATCACCTAAAGGTCATTTCAATCGTCGTTATTAAATGCCGCTAGAATGTGAGCCTCAGCGACGGACGCTTCAAAGTATTTCGCTTTAACCGCTAAATAAGCATCATCACTAAAAAAGCTTTTTTGTCGCGCTTGAGAAGGGAAATTTAGCGTGAAAACTCGATTAATATCTTCTGAATTTTCTGAACGAAGGACTTTATCGACACTAAAGTCATAGCAAAATCGCCCTTCATATTTAACTAAAATAGGCGCTATCGCATCACGATAGGCTTGATAGGTTAAATCATCCGTTACCTTTAAGCCGACCAGTATTTCATAAGACATAAACAAGACTCCTTTTATTTATTAAATAAGATTAATTTTCGACTTCAAGTTCAATATGCGTACACGCCTTCTTACACTGAATATAGGCTTGGCCGTCTTTATTTTTAGGGACTAAAAAAAGCGGCTGCAAGCAGGTGTCACAACTAACCGTTTTTCCTGCCAATACTTTTTTTATCATGGCTTTTTGTTTGTGAAAAGATTGGCTTGTTTCTTTATTAACAACAGAAAAGTCTAATTTGCTCATATTAAATAACTTTAAATTGGTCGTTTAAATCCCTGAGGATTGAATAAATCTAGTTCAGTTTATGGGGGCATAAATATGAGTATCAAGTGCTTTAAATAGCCTAGAGAAGCTGCAAATAAGTCCTTCCGCCTCAGCATGTGGATAATAACGCCTTGATTTATGGCAAGCGTCGCAACTTAATGGTGATTCTATTAATAAGGCATTTAACGTAAAGATTGGGCTTTTAGAGCGCTCTCTTCGCTTTTGAGAAAAAGTGACTCCTGCGTTATCCCTTTTCACAAGGTACCTACAATGACTATCTACTAATCAAGTGCAGAGTGACATCTGTATAATACTTTTTACATAAGGTTATTAAGAGGGGCAGGCACTCTTAAGCTTAGATAAGGCTTAGATAGAACTTAGGTGTTGGAAAGGGCTTTCAAACAGTATTTTAAGTGATAAGAGTGTGACAACGACAGCACGCTTTATTTTTTTAAGGTGATAGCTTGCTCTTGGTTACCGGCGTAAAAGACTATGATTTCAGCCGCTTCAGTCCCCTCGTTTTTACCGTAATGCCATTTATTTACCAGCTCGACAATCGAATCACCCGCTTTCATATGGAATCTGTCTTTGCCTTCAGTGACAACTGTAAGCTCACCTTTTAATAATACACCTGCATTAATGACAGGGTGCTTATGCAAAGGCAGTTGCATGCCTGCAGGAATCACAATACGTAGTATAGTTACTTGCGGTTGACCTGGCTTATAAGCAGGTAAGGTGTCTCCATTCCAGCTCTTTGTTGTTTTAGCTAAAACCTCAACCTTTAATTCATCTTCAGCTTGAGCAAATGCCAACTGGCTTAGCATTAATGTCATAAACGTTATGCTAGAAACGAGTGTCTTCTTCATTGTCATACAGACAGTGCCTTATTTAATATTGATGTTTAAATACGCTTAGCTTGAATGGCATAGCCTCTAAAGCTGATAAGAATGGTATCCGGATTTAAAAACGTAATCCAAGTGCCAAATTTATCCCACCTTTCACTCTTTACACCACAAAACAGCGTCACAGTAGGAATATGTTTTTCTGCAATCTCAACTTGCTTTCCACCAAAGATTTCTTCTATTTTCCAAGCATCTCTGTCGATATAACGTACGAGATAATTTACATTCGTACAATTATCTTCCCCATTATCCGCTTGAGTTGATGAAAAGCTTAAAATTCGCCCAATACCTGGATCATAATCCCGATTATAGGTATCACAATCATAAACACAGTATTTTTTATCTGACACTTGCCAGAGGCCATAAACAGTTTGCACGGGGTTTTCTATAAGATGATTAGCAGCAAGATTGCTCCCATAAAGGCCTAACAGCAAGAAGCAAATACTTACAGTGCAGTTACATAAAGTTCGTTTTAATCTAATTACACCCCTTAAAATCTTCATATCATGCCTCACGATCAAACTCTAACTAACATTAAGTAAACATATGTAAACATATGTAAACAACCCAATACTAATGCTATTTTTAAAATTTGTACCTAATTTGGAGACAAATCCACAGAAACTGTCATATTTCATGGCGCTAATATGACCATAGACGTTGCTCAAGGCTTAACAGAAAAACACTGAACTCAGGCTTATTTATAATGATTAAATGGAGGAAAGTTACTTACTTTGTCATCTGTCGGTTTGACAGAATTTAGTGTATTTGAATGAGCTAAAATAGGATCATCTTTTTTCTATCTCATGAATTTATAAGCATTTATTGAAGTCGACATTAGGTTATAGCGAGTGCCTTATCCTAAACGTTTAGGCTTGTTGAGTGAGTCTTTCTCGAATGAAATCTACGGCAACTTTCACTTTTGGTACATGATATCTTTGCTTTTGATAGAGTAAGAAAATGCCAAAATCCGGATTGGGCGACACTGTCACCTCATTTTCAAATTTTAGTTCAATAAGCTCTCCCTTTGATATGTATTCCATTAAAACCCACTTTGGCAGCATTAAAATCCCCTCCCCTTGTATGGCTTTTTCTATTAACCAGCTTCCTTCATTTGAGCACACCTGTATTTTGGCTGACACATCTTGCCATTGGCCCTCTAGTTCACTTAACCAAGGAGTATGTCCTTTGGGTGTGCGATAATAAAGTCCCCTATGATTTTTTAATTCCGACACATGAGAAGGTTTACCATAACGTTCAAAATAAGCAGTCGACGCAACCGGTATAAAATGGTTATCCATTAATTTCACTGCATTGATTCGCTCATTGGGTACATAGCCTCCTCGAAAGGCAATATCCACTTCATCATGGCTTAAAGAAGACAGTTCATCCGTTAAATGCACATCTAATATAATGTCAGGATAAAGTTGAACGAGTTCATCGAGTAAGGGTAATAACACTCTTTGACCAAACCCTGTCATGGCACTCACTTTGAGCATGCCCATTGGCTTTGCTTGATAGCTACGTACCGCGTCATTGGTTTTTTCAAATTGGCTCAGCAATAAACTGACATCTTGATAATACTGAGAGCCAATCTCTGTCAGCTTTACCACTCTCGTGGAGCGCTTTAACAAGCTGGCACCTAATTGTTTTTCCAGATCAGAAACACGACGAGACAATGATGAGGCAGGAACCTGAAAGTGCTGCGCAGCTTGGGTAAAGCTCCCTAGCTCAACCACCTTAATAAAATATTTAATGGCTTTAAATTCATCCATCTCTACTTCCTATTGTTTAATTGAAACTTACAACTATTGTCTTTATGACAATAAAGTAACGCATATTATGCCATTTATCCGCTGTTTTATTTAATTAATAATAAGTAATAGCAAATTTGCTCAAGCCAACACGGTTTAAAGCAACTCAATATACATAAAACACGATGAAGGAAATATAATGTCTTATTTCAAAGCAATTAACCTAGTTAAACGCCCAAGCGGTGGCCCAATTACTAACGACTTATTTGAAGTTGTAAGCAAAGAAATACCTAAACTAAGCCAAGGGGAGTTTTTAGTAAAACAGAACCACCTTTCTCTTGACCCTGCTATGTTTGGTTGGATGAGCCCTGATACTAATAGCTATATTCCTCCCGTTGCCCTTGGCGACGTTATGCGCAGCTCTGGCATAGGTGAAGTAGTAGAATCTAAACATCCTGACTTTAAAGTGGGTGATAGAGTCACAGGTCTTATGGGCTGGCAGGAATACTATTTAACCGATGGTCAGGGGATGAACAAAGTAGAAGCCCCCTTACCTGATGAAGCGATATTATCTATTTTCGCCTTACCAGGCATTACAGCAACCCAAGGGCTATTTAATATAGGCAAACCTAAGGCAGGTGAAACTATTATCATCACAGGCGCGGCGGGATCGGTTGGTTCACTCGTTGGTCAATTAGCCAAAGCGGACGGCCTAACCGTTATAGGTGTCGTGGGAACAGATGAAAAAGCAGATTGGATCGTCAATGAATTAGGCTTTGATGCTGCCATAAACTACAAATCTGACAATCTGGCAGCTCAGCTTGAAGAGATTGCGCCACAAGGGTTTGATTTATATTTTGAAAATACAGGGGGTCCAATTCAAAACTTGATTATTGATCGTATGAATGCCCATGGCCGGGTAATCGTGTGCGGTATGATTGCCGATTATAGTAAAGCAGAACCTAGCCCTGGTCCCAATTGGATAAATGTCGTAAAACGCCGCTTAACCATTCAAGGGTTTACCATGCCTGACCACTTTGCGGAAGTACCTGCCCTATTGGCAAAATTAACCCCTTATGTCACTTCAGGCAAAATTAAATATCGAGCACACGTGCTCGAAGGTTTAGAGTCGTCAATTGATGGATTAAACCTTTTCTTTACCGGTGAGAATAAAGGCAAACTGATTGTAAAACTGTAGTCTCATGACGCGGGAAGCGGCGAATACCCCCTCTCGCTGAGCGTGCGAATAAAGCAACTCAATTTATGGCAAGAGGCGCAACTTAAGAGTGATGCTATTGATAAGCGCCTCAACCAAAAGATAGGGTTTTAGACCAATCCCGACGGGTCTTGCTGAAAAAGTGACTTATTCGCGGGATCCCTAATAATCGATGGGATAGAAGGGATGGCTATCAAAGTGGCTATTCCTTTTAATCAAATCTCAGGCATTTTATCTAGACCAAACCTATTCGGGCTTATCTAACAAGTAAGCTAGCCAATATGTCTCAGCTTGTTTCTCATAGCCTGCAGAGAGTGGGTTCATAAAACCGTGCCCGTATTCACTCATAACAATCTCAAGCTTAGCGCGCCCCTTTAAATACTCGCCCATTGCAGCAACATCAAAACTAGATTCAAAACTCGGTAGAATAAGCTGACAAGAATATTTAGGGCTAAGGTCATGAAAGTAACGAATTTGTGAAGGATAAAAGCAGTGGATTTGGCTCAGGCTTAGCCCCTTTACGTTCGCAATACGCCAAGCGGCGCTTGCTCCTGCACTAAAGCCAATTAAGGTGTCAGGTGCAAAGCGTTTGACCTCACCTAAGGCATCAAGATAGTAGTTATCATGAGTAGAATGCTGGCAAAAAGCATCATAAGCGCTACTTTCATCTTGCAGCTCTAGATATTTACCTTTATATGGGTCAAACATCATCACATGATGACCCGCGTCTTCTAACGTTAGCTTTAACGCATCGGTCCACACTGATAGTCCAAAAATATCCGTTAATATAAGGTATTTCATGTTCGACCCTCATTAAATGATCAAATAAAAAAGGCTCGATATATAAGATATATCGAGCCTTATCACACCTACTTTTATAGAGTTTAGTCTGATTCTATTTCAATTTTCTTAACAGGGCGTTTGAAAAAAGCCATCACCCCACCTAGCTCAGCATTATTCTGATCTAGATTTTTTGAACTATCTTCCATTGCATGTGCATTATCTGAAATTTCCTGCGAGGCGTCTTTGATACCTGTAAAAGAATTAAACAGGTTACCTATCGCCTGATTTTGCTGCTGCGTAGCCCCTAAGATAGTGCCATTCATATCAGAAATTTCGGCACAGGCAAGCATAATGTCGTTAATTGAAGAAGCAACGGTATTTATTTTATCAACCCCTTTAGTCACCTGATCACGGCTTTGAGTCATAATATTAACCGCATCTAACGATCGGGTTTGCAAAGAGGAAATGGTAGTATTAATTTCATCAATAGAGGCTTGGGTTTTTTGAGCAAGTTGACGAACTTCATCTGCGACCACAGCAAAACCTCTACCCGCTTCACCGGCCCTCGCCGCTTCAATCGCCGCATTCAAAGCTAATAAATTAGTTTGATCAGCGATTGACATAATCACTTCAGAAATCTTAGTGATATTTTCAGTATCCGCTCTCAGTGCTTCGATAACATCTGCTGCATTAGCAATAGACGTTGCCATAGTATTGGATTCTTCCACGCTTTCTAACACTGTTGATTGGCTAAGGGTTGCAATACCACGAGATTCTTTTGCTCTATTCGCAGCATGAGAAATATTTTCTTCGACCTCAACCACACTGTTTCTAATCTGCTCAACGGAAACCACGACAGTCGATATTTCATTATCTTGTTGTTTGACTCCCGCTAAGGTTGTTTGCACTTGCCCGGTTAATTCAACAGAGGTTTGCTTAGATTGCTCAACACTAATACACAAACTCTCTACCAGTTTAATCAAGCCATTTTGCATGGAAACAAACGCTTGTGCAGCATGGCCAAGTTCATCCGATTTAAAGATGGCGAGATCTAGTTCTTGGCTCAAGTCGCCTTTCTCAACTTGTTTCATTTGCTTGTTTAGCACATTTAATGGCTGGGTAATCTTACGTATGATACTTCTTGCCAATACCAAAACCAGCAACAAAACGATACCGGATACAATTAAAATGACATTCGTCGCCATAGTTAAGTTATGACTTTCTTCTTGCTGTATTTCAAACGCATCATCAGCGATATAAAGCTGCATATCACTTAATAAATCCACGATCTCATTAAAGGGCGCTAACATAGGTCCCAGCATGGATTCTCTTGCTTGCATGACCGAACCTTCATCCATTAATCGTATGTAGTTCTCTTGCTGTTTTTTATAATTGGTTAAAAGGTCACGGTATTCTTCAACATATTCGTGCACATAAGGGTCCTTCGCGAGGCCCATCATGTCTTGTAAAGCGTTATCAACCGCCTCTTCGTTTTCCGCAATTGTTTGCAGAATTTTCATATGCTCAGTTTTTGACTCAGTTAAGCCATAGTCCAATGCAAAACGACGGTAGGTTACTGTGTAATAACGTAAATCAGAAACGGTTGATAAGAGGGTTATATTTCGCTCAACCACATAGGTAAATTGGTTTTTAACCTGTTTTATTGCTCCTGAGGAATAAGCACCTAAAGCCACAACAGATACAAATAACACCAAGAAGGTAATTTGCAGTGAACGAGAGATTGAAATTGAGTTAAACATAACCATCCTTTGATATCTGTGAGCTATTAATTTTAAATAAACCAATAAATTTATCTAATAGATATTTTCTATATCTAAAACTTTGAGTATTAAAGCTAAATTTAGTTGCTTTAATACTCAAGTTTTTTCATGCCAATAAAAAAAATAATGAGCCTATACCTCAGAAAAGAAATTACGCATATTTATCACCAACTTATATAGAAATTACCCATAGTTATTTACATTTTGTAATACAGAGTAATATCAAACCCAAATTTTGTCCCGTAATTTGCCAAATGCTCCTTTATTTTATCTATTTATTAAGCACTTAAGCAGGAAATAAGGAAGCAACATAGATAAGGGTTAATTAAACCCTCTCCATACCTAATAACAATAAATGGCTAATGCCTTTGGAAATCCTATGAATCGAATCTCTTCGTTAATTACCCCTCTTAGCTTAAGTTGTATGATAGCAACTGCCAGCCTAATACCGTCTCAGAATGCCTATGCAGGTGATTGGATGATTGGCAGTGGCATTTATGACATCACTGGCCCTGCAGCAGACAGAGGCATGGTTGGCTATGGTGACACAGGCCAGACAACACAAGGTATTTTTACCCGCCTGTGGTCACGGGCATTTACATTGGGCAGCGCTGCTGATGACAAGTTTGTTATTTTTGTCAGTGCCGATCTTCAAAGCATCACCCAAAGTGTGCATCAAGGGGTAATGGCCAAAATTGCAGCAGACCCCGTACTTTCACTCTATTTAAATGAAAAAAATATTATGCTAACAGCAACCCATACTCATGTGGGGCCTGGCGGTTATGATCATAATATTATGCTTAACCTCAGTGCGCTTGGCTATGATGAGGACAACTACGAAACCATTATCGACGGTATTTATCGGTCAATTGTTTTGGCGTTTAACTCACGTACCCAAGGAAGTATTGAATTTGCACAGGGCAAATTAACGGATGCCAGTATTAACCGAAATCCTAGTATTTATGCCGCTAACCCTGATGCGAACAATTATGATACCAATGTTAATGACACCATGACCTTGCTCAAACTGGTCGCGGATAATGGCACTGAAATTGGTATGATAGATTGGTTTGCGGTTCATAATGTCTCTGCGCCTCAGACTTATCGCTATATCAGTGGTGATAATAAAGGCATGGCAAGCCAACTCTTTGAGAGTTTAAAAGGCTCCCAACCTCCCTACAAT
The DNA here is from genome assembly GCF_000153025.1 of Marinomonas sp. MED121. Lineage (GTDB taxonomy): Bacteria > Pseudomonadota > Gammaproteobacteria > Pseudomonadales > Marinomonadaceae > Marinomonas. The sequence continues at coordinate 192,966 of NZ_CH672434.1, read as the reverse complement.
ACGGGGTTTGTTGCGGCTTTCGCTAACAGTGAAGAAGGTGATGTATCCCCTAATGTGTGTGGCGCCCAAGATGGTTGCAAGCAAACCACTAAAGAAAATGTGCTCCTGTCTGCCACTAAACAGTTTGATAAGGCACTCAACCTCTATGATAATGCCAGTGAGTCTTTAACAGGCGCTTTGGATTATCGTTTTCAGTATGTCAAACTTCCAGGACTTTCCGTTAGAGGACAATACACAGGCGAAGGAGACAAAACAGTATGTGAAGGCACAGTTGGCTGGTCCTTTGTTGCGGGTGCAACTTGGGATGGCCCCACCAATATGGATGGTGTCTCTGAAGGAATGACCCAAGATAATGAAGGCAGCTATTGGAATGAAAATGATACCCTTATCGGAAATGTGCTAGCAGGCTACCCTCTATTAGGTTTACTCGATGCCTTCTCAAACATTACCGCAGGCTCCGATGAGCACCATGAATGTCAGTATCCTAAACCGACTTTTGTAAACACTGATTTAAATGAATCCTTCCATTTATATTCAGACACCCTACCTTTCCAGTTATTCCAACTAGGCAAGCTCGCCCTCGTTGGTGTTCCAGGTGAAATGACCACCATGGCCGCTCGCCGCCTACGTAATGACCTTGAGACGATTCTCGCGCCAAAAGGTATTGAGCATGTGGTTATGGCAGGCCTTGCCAATGCTTATTCAGGCTATATCACGACAAATGAAGAATATGATAAGCAATATTACGAAGGTGGGCACACTATATATGGACCTGATTCCCTTGCTGCGTATCGACAAATTTACTCAGGCTTAGCCAATGCACTTGTTAATGATGAGGCGGTTAGCCATGGACCAACGCCAGTAAATCGCGAGAATGAGCAAGTTATTTATTCCATAGGCGTTGTTTATGATGATAAGCGTCTATGGGAGTCTTTTGGTGATACAGAAAAGGATGCTAACTCTCAATATCAAACTGGGGAGACTGTTAGCGTGAAATTTAGATCAGGCCATCCTCAAAATAACTTCAAAACCATGGAAGCCTTCTTTGAGGTGCAACAAAAGGTCAATAATAACTGGCAAACCGTTTTAACTGAAAATGATGCTGACACCTTGTTCGTTTGGATACGAGATACGGATGCAGATTGTCTTGCATGCTCTTATGCTAAGTTAGAGTGGACCATAGCTGATGATATGCCATCAGGTACCTATCGCATTCGCCACCAAGGCCATTGGAAAAGTGGGTGGTCAGGGTCAATTAATAGCTATTCAGGCAAAAGTCGGAGCTTTGAAATTCAATAAAAGTTAGCAAATCGCTAATTCAATACAGCGTGGCGGCATTTTCCACGCTGTATTGAAAAGTGGGGATATCTTTTAAGGCAACAAGTGCGTTAATAAATGGCGCTTCACCTCATGACTAGCAAAGCTTTTATTGACACTTATCTGATAAATACCTAAATAATCCCCTAAGGTTAAATTAAATGTCTCCATTACCTTCTGCACCTCTTGGGTCATAGTGGTATTAGACACGGTACGGTTATCCGTATTGATAGTTACCGCCAACTTATCTAAATAAAAATCACGAACAGGGTGCTCTTCTAGACTCTTTACGGCTTTAGTCTGGATATTACTACTGGGGCAAGTTTCTAAGGCAATATCACCTTGTTTAACACTTTGATAAGCGACGTCATGATCTTTTATATCAATACCATGACCAATGCGTTCTGCGCCTAATAAATGTATCGCATCTTCAACGTTTTGGCCTACCCCCTGCTCACCGGCATGAATCGTAATATGATACCCAAGCGATTTAGCATAATCGGCATATTCAACAAACTCATGACAAAAACCTTCTAGCTCTGCTCCCGCTAAATCAAAGGCCACTATGCCATTATTTAAATAAGTTGCCCCTGCATCTAACACCGCTTTGATATTATCTTTAGGGAAGGTCCTTAGTATGGAGAGAATATAATTGCCTTTGATAGCGTAATCTGACTCGGCACGCTTCATTCCAGCAACAACACTTTGCATTATGTCATCAAAGCTCAAACCCGCTTCTTGGTGTAGCTGAGGGCCAAATCTCACTTCCATATAAGTAACATTTTCTTTTGCGGCATCTTCAAATAGCTCATAAGAGATGCGTTCTAACGCGTCACTTGTTTGCATAACAGAAAGTGGCAACTCAAAACGTTTAAGGTATTCAGGTAAATTAGGGCACGTTTCTGGCGCTATCATAAGTCTATTGATCTGCTCAATATCTTGGCTAGGTAGGCTAATACCTTGTTTGTTAGCAAGATCAATAATGGTACTGGGACGAACGCTACCGTCTAGGTGACAGTGAAGATCAATTTTTGGCAGGTCTAAATAATTCATATGAGTCTCTATCTTTAATACAAACGCACAACGCCTTAAGCAATCAACAAGGTATTGGCCATAAAGTTACAGACTTCATAATCAAGAATTTAAGGTTCTTGGTAGAAACTCCCAAACCATATCATTGGGATTATACGAAGCAATTTCGCGGCTAAATTAACATTTTGAACAAAAGTTGGCAATCATAAATCAAACTTAGGATTGGGTTTCATTTTCTTCAATTTACTTTATCAAACCATACAAGATTAAGGCTTTAAGCAAGCGACTGTACTCTGCCAACTTCACCTGTTTCCAAACGCACCTTAATACCATGGGGGTGACTAGGAGATTTGGTAAGTAAGTTTTGCACCTTTCCTTGGGTTAGTTGACCACTTCCCTGATCTTGCTTTTGAACGATATTAACTTGTGCGCCAATTGGGATATCTCGTCTTGCTGGGGTTGCCATAATTTGCTCCGTTAAATTTTTAAAAAGCCTATATAAATGCAGCTTGTAACACAAGAATTCATATTTAAATCTAATTCTTCAACATTTTCTGGCGTTAGAATAACGGGTATTAGATGAATAAAACCAAATTTTGGAGCTAGAATAATGTCTCAATTAAAAATTGAAATTGTGTCCGATGTGATGTGTCCATGGTGTGTTGTGGGCTATAAAAATTTAGAAAAAGCCTTATCAGAATTATCACCAAATTTAAACGCAGAGATTAGTTGGCACGCCTTTGAGCTGAATCCAAGCATGCCAACTGAAGGTCAAAACTTATCAGAACATATCATGCAAAAATATGGTCAAACGGAACAACAAAGTGAGGAAAATCGCACTCGCTTAACAGAAATAGGAAAGCAAGCAGGGTTTGAATTTAACTTTGATCAAAATAGCATCATGATAAATAGTTTTGATTGTCACCGCCTGCTCTCTTGGTCTAAGAACTACCAGAAGCAAACAGCGTTAAAATTAGCCTTATTCAAAGCTCACTTCAGCGATAAAATCTATTTAAATGATGAAGAAGCCTTATTAAAAGTCGTCTCTCAGGTGGGCCTACAAGTCGCGGAGGCAAAAGGAATTTTGTCTTCAAATGCTTATGTCGATGAAGTCAGAACAGAACAAGAACAAGCACAGCAAATGGGTGTTTCATCTGTACCCACCTTCATCATCAATGAGAAATATGCCATCAATGGTGGTCAAGCAGTGGAAACCTTTAAACAAGCACTAGAGCAAATTAGTGCTGAGACTCAAAGCGCTTAGTCATTTAATCAAGTATGGATGTAGAGATACTATCAGTTTATTTCTACATCCATAAAAATGTTTGTATAGCGCATGGTTCATTGTCGGCCACTTATTTGACCAAAATATGATTGGTAAATAGCTTGATAACGACCGTCCTGTTTCATCGCCTTTAGCTCACGATTATAGCCCTTCATAACACCCTCTAAGTTTTTATAATCTGACGCTTTTACAAAGGTGTTGTAATAAGGCTTTTGCTTTAATGGCTTTTCTAGATAGACAATATCATCAGCATAACCTTCTAATTTTGCGTTATACAAGGTTTCTACTGTATTACTGGCATACGTATCAAAACGACCATGAACAAGTTTTTTAAGATTGAGGTTATTATTCACGACCGTATCTAAAGTGAATACCCCTTCCTTGGCTGCCTGCCAAAAATCTGGCGTATAAGCAAAACCGTTTGTTGCTCCGACTCTTAACCCAGTTAAATCCGCGTATGAGTTGTAATGTATCTTTCCGATATTTTCCTTAAGAATAAAAAAATTCCAATTCAAATGGATATGGGATTCTTCAGCATAAGTTAATAAATCAAAACGCTGTGGTTTTTTAGATAAGGTAAATACCATATCAACATCAGAATCGTGCCACATCTGAGTCAATCTGGTTGAAGAGTGAATGAGTTCTACTTGATACTCAAGATTGAGTGTTTTCATTATTTCATCAAGAATTTCAATATCAAACCCCGTGAGCTTATTGTCCTTATCATAAAAACGATAAGGTGCTCCTGGAATGCCAATGACCTTAAGAGTATCGGCGAAAAGTAAGGGGCAAAATAAGAGAAAAAGAGTAAAAGGTAATGACTTTAATCCTTGCATAGCATGTCCCTATTCGCAAAACGTACTCACAGCATACCTAATCGAAATGACGATACGAATACAATTCATAAAAATACTATCATTACCCCCTATTAATTTTAGTTGATGATGAACAAAGCACCTCTGTAAATCAAAAACCACAGCGCTTATCAGTATAAAATGGAGTAAGAGTGAATTTTTAGAGGATTAAATAATTTATTTTTTTATTTTTTTCGTATAAATAATATATAAAAAAACCATAACTAAAATTTATTTCTATTTATAATCGAGGCAACTTATCTTCAGGTTATGTGCTAAAAATGTAAAAAAACAACATAAAAGGCATAACAAAAAAGCAAAAAACAACTCCTAGTAATATTAACAAAACCCAATATTATGACATTTTAAACTTATCGTCATTTATCTCTCCACATTTAATGCAATTAGTATTCTTTATTATTAAGTTGTTTTTATCAAAACAGCCTAATAGGCATAATATCCTTAATAAGAGTAGGAGTTGATACAATGAGTAAATTTAAACAATTAGTAATAATTGCGTCCTTAATGGGATCAGCACAGCTTTCTGCGTCTAATTTTAGTTATAACTACATAGACCTTCAAGTTGGTAATATCGAAGTTGATGACAGCGATACAGAGGGAGATTACACCAGTTTCTCAGGTGGTTATGAGATTGAAGGTAAAGTATATGCAACCCTAGAAATTTCTAATACAGAATATGACAGCTCAAGTAGCGAAACTGACTATTTAAAGTTTGGCGTAGGCATGCACACCCCAATGGGTTCTGCTGCAGACTTATATGGTACTTTTCAAGTGGTTGAAGCAGAAGTTAATAGCTCAGAAGATGTTGGTAATCAAATTGATTTAGGTGTCCGCATTGCCCTGTCAAAAAGCTTAGAATTCCATGGCAAATTGATGCGTTTAAAGTTTGATGAAGATCCATATACTGGATATACGACAGCTGCCCGCTTTTATGTAAACCCTCAAATGGCATTTGGTGGCGGTATCGAGTTTTGGGAAAGAGATGGCTATTCAGACTTTGAAATCATGTATGTTAATGCAAGGTTTAACTTTTAAACGTTTCGGAATTAAACATTAATCATTAACTAGTATTAAAAGCTCACTTTTTTTAAATGCTAGTTAATGGACTTTTCAGTTAATGCATTATTTTTATCGTGTTTTTTATTAGAATTTATTAATACAACAATAAGTGTGTTTTAAATTAAGTCATTGACCAATTCACATTGAAATCTATAAAAACAATCAAGCATAAAAACAATCAAACATAAAAACATAAAAACATTAAGATTAAAGCACGTTGGCAGTGGATGATAATCTAAAGCATATTTTTTAAGATACTGATTTACAGATAAAGCTAGATTTATAGATTCTTCCTCAAGCAGCATAAGCAGCATAAGCACCATAAGCACCATAAGCACCATAAGCACCATAAGCACCATTAAGCAGGTTTCATACTCACTCATTAAGCAAGTATGAAACAAGCAAATATTAACTAGATATTTACCCATCTAAACTCTTGTTTTATTTAACAAGTTTTATCAGCTGCTTAAATACATCTCCTTCTGCTTTTTGCTGCAACTCAAATAATGCCATTTCAGCACCGGTTAATTTCGCACCCGCACTCTGCATCGCCTTGATCCCCAATGCTTTATTCTCTTTTGTTCTCGAGCTAACCGCATCAGTAGCAACATGAACCTTGTAGTTCTTTGCTAACAAGTCACGCGCTGTTTGATAAACACAGATATGGGCTTCGATACCTGCAACAATCCAATCTGTTTTATCCGCATTCTCAATCGCCTGCTCGATGTCAGCAGATCCTAGTGCACTAAAGCTTGATTTAGCATAGGCAACACCGGATAAATGTTGAGCGACTTTCGCATGTGTTTTGCCCAATTTATCAGGTAACTGTTCAACCCAGATAATTGGCATTCCAAGCAACTTTGCCCCTTCAATCAAAAGGCAAATATGGTCAATTAGACTGTCTTTTTCATACATGATATCCGCAAGCTTGCCTTGAATATCAATAATCATTAAACCTGTATTTTCTTTATCTATCATACCTTTACCTATAGAAGGCTCTTATTGCTTCACGCTATTAATAATTGCTTTTAAGAGGAGATATTGCTGGCTCCCATATATTTTAATCATTCTAACGCTCATTGCTTAAAATAATCATCAATAATCTTTTGATATTCACCATTCGCTTTTAGCTTCGCTATCGCTAAATCAAACCGGTCACGCATATCGGTTAATTTACGTATTTTAGAAAAAGCAATAAAACTTGGAATCTCTTGCACGATAACAGGCAACTCTTTGACCTCATTTAAACGACCAAGCTTTTTTAAGATATGATAGCCACCGTATTGAGTACTAGCGACCATATCTACTCTGCCACTTAAAAGAAGACCAAAATTTTGGGTTCCTTCATTTGTTTCTTCAACCCGAATAAAGTTATTACGCATAATCGCGCTATCAAGCCTTAATCCATAACTAATTTTTCGCACTACCCCTAGGCTATAATCACTTAACGATCTCAAATCGCCTTCATAATGAATATCAGAATCTTTACGTACAAAAAGAGAAACAGATTGCTGTATCAAAACTTGCTTTGAAAAATCGGCGAAACGCACTCTTTCAGGCGTCTTAAATGCAGTAAAGACGGCATCCCGACTCCCCTCTTTGATAAAGCGCATCGCTCTTGCCCAAGGTAAAACCTCAATGCTGATGGGCTGATTCATTTCTTGAAAATTACGCTTAATGATATTTACAGCCAGACCTTTTAGTTTACCATTCTCGGTATACTCATAAGGTGGGTATTCTGGCGTCACTATACGCAACACCTCTGCTTGAGATAATGAAGATATCGCAGTCAAAATAAAAATTATGAACAAGGCTCTATGTCGCAAGACATTGACTCCTTAAGCTGTGGATGTCTCAAACTGAATGGCATTAGCCAAAATTATATCTAAAGATAACATTAACTTAGCTTAAGTTACTAGCTAGTATAATCCGCTTAAAGTAGTCATTTGTAAGTCGGCTCATAAAAATCAATTCCCCTTAATTTTGTTATTCTAAGTGAGACAAGCTAATTTCAAACTTTCCTTATTGATGTTTTATAAGCATAAAAAAAGCCTGATATCATCAGGCTTTTCATCTTGCTTTAATCGGTCTTACTCAGGAATAAGAAGCTCCCCTACGCCTTCAGAAACAGCACCGGCAACTTTGCCTGGTATGCCCTTTACTTGACTACCAAAAAAGTTTTTGACTGTGGTACCATTTTTCAAATTATCGCGATTGATTTTTTTAACGGCAGCCTCGAAGGCTTCCTGATCTGTACCAGGAATAAAGTTAGTTTCACCTCTTGCAGCATTCAGCGCTTGCATAGCACCCGGTTTAGAACTGGTGATTTGAATGCCTTCTGAAATAAATGATTTAGCTTCTGACTGTAAATCACGATAAGCGGTATAAGTGGACTTCTGACAATACTCTCTAAAATCTCCCACTTTTTTACGTCTGATCCAGGCTTTAGCCTTCTTAATGGAATAGCCCATTTTCATTGCTTTGGTTGGTTTAGCCTTTTTCGCTTCAATTAAATTAATGAAGTTATAAGGTGAACCAAATGAAGGCATGCATACGACATAGGATGCCAGCACAGGCATATCTGTAATCGATTTTCTAAACCAAACTCTGAAAGTTTGATCTGTCAGAGGCTTATTTTTCATCTTATTGCAATCAACCACAAACATTCTGAACTTTTCACGCATTTTTTCTTTATCTATGATGCCTTTAAAGAATAAGAAAAGTTCTATAACTGCGGTTACAACAGCCGAAATGGCAGCAGAGCCACCCGCTGTCGCAATCGCAGCAGCACCTTTAACAGTACTAAATAATGCTCTACCACCTGACTCAATGGCTACACTGGCAATTTCTGAACGAATACGCTCTATAACATCACTGGCAACAGGGTACTTGGCAAGGTCTGATAGGCGCTCTGTTTTAATGCGAATAAACACCTTATTAAGCGCATTAATCACCTGAGTTGAGGCTTCTTTAATATCCCCTAAACCCGGTGCAATTTCACCAATGATTTTTTTAACCGCTTCAGGAATTAAATTAAATATTTCTTGGCAAATTCGATCTAAAAAAGCGCTACAGGTTTCCCCTATTTTTAAAAAATCTATATAAGCTACAATCTTTTCTTTCATTTTAGCGATTGTTGCAGAAACAAGGTCAACACCCTGGGTCAAATAACCGTCTTTGCCTGTTGCAAGATTACTAATACCATCATATAAATCGTTTACCTTCCCACCAAAATCACATGCTAGCGGAAAGAGTTCTTCTTGTACTTTTTCTTTTGGCGTTCTTTCATCACAAACAAGCTTACTACTAGCAAACACTTCCAATATAGCGCCGTACAAAGGGGTTAACTTCATACTTGTTCCTGTTGTTGGCATAATTGGCTCCCCAGAATTATGAGTTTATCAGTGGCAAAAAAAAAGGCTTTGTATCACCAAAAACCTTATTTTTGAAGCATATATCAATAATGTGCAGTTACCATGAATTAGTTCTATCTAATTTAATTAGCTAACGACACAAACCTTACATCAATATATGTAATAGCATTGCATTTTTCCAACCGACTTCCCTTTAGAAAACTTGCTATCACTCTAAGTTAATCTTATGAGCTAAATAGCATTTGCTTAGAGTTAGTCTCTAAAGCACACGATCAATTGTCATTATGCTTCTCCTACAAATTACAGGTTATAGGATTCAAGACAAGATACTTATTTATTAATTGTAATTAATCAAGGTGTTTTGTTTATTAGCAAAAACTTCCAAGATAAACTGCTTAAAACGTCTTAATCTTGCAACTTCACGATAATCAGGATGAGACAATAGCCAAATTTCATAAGTAAGTTGTGGTTTAGCGCCAGGAATACGTATTAATTCATCACATTTATCAGCTAAAAAACAAGGAAACATCCCCATCCCCATTCCAGCTTTAACGGCTTCTAGATGAAGTAAGCCTTGGTTTAATGTATGAATACAAGGCACATCAGGATAAGGTGATTTTAACACCCAATCAGGCTGCTTTTCAGCGGTCCAACCTAGCCAACGTGCAGTAATAGATTCACCTTGCAAAGTATGTTCAGCTAAATAGGCTGGCGTTGCATATAAACACGTTGCTACATCTGATAATTTACGTCCAATTAAGTTTTCTGGAGGCACACCACCTCTTTCAATAAAACGGATCGCAATATCAGCTTCATAACGAGATAGATTAAAGCGATTGCTAGAAACGGTGATATTTAAGTTAATTTGAGGGAACTCTTGGCTAAAACTTGCAAGCTCAGGCATAAGAAGTTTATTGGCTATTACATCAGGCGTAGTTAAATGCAGATTCCCAACTAGTTTTGCATCCTTTCCCATTAGAACTTGTTCTGCACCTTTCATCGCCTCTTCTGCTTCTTTAGCGTAGTGAGATAAGGCCAAACCATCTTCTGTCATCTGATAGCCAGACACATTTCGATTAAAAAGCTTACTTCCTAGACTTTTTTCTAGCTGATCAATACGACGAGAAATCGTTGAATGGCTCATCCCAAACTCTTCTGCCACCGACCTCGCACTACCTGAACGACTTAAAGCTAAAAAGAATTTAACATCATCCCAATTTATGGTTTCTTTATGCACCAAGCAAGCTCCTATTGTGAAATATTGTTGCAGAAAGTCTCCATGCAATTGCATCTTCGGTCAAGCTAATTCAATTATCCTGCTTCAGCAAAACATCAGTCGATTCACTTTTCTGCCGAACTTACTATCAGGTTTTGCTAAGTATTTTTAACTTAAACAAAAGAGCACCTTACAAAGTAAGGTGCTCTTTTGTTTTACTTTCGCTTATAGGAGTCTTTTATTGCTTTAAAAAACTAACTCTCAATGCGAATAGGTCAAGTTATTCTGGCGTATAAGTAGCGGTAACATCATAACTAGATGATCTCACACTATAGCCTCTCACCATCAAATAAGGATCAGTACCATTAGCAGGTACCGTAATAGAGCAAGACTCAGCGCTGCCACTTTCATAAGGGCGGCAATCCCAATTACTGGTTGAAGGCTGACTACCTAATGCCACATATAGATCAGCATCATTTGACCCTGTCATTTCAATAGTGACATTGGTACCGGCCTTAGCAGGAATAGAACCTAACTGATCATCTTCATTACGGCTTACACTGCCAGAGAAGCTCATTGTTTCTACACTAGGCTCTTCAGGGTTTGGATTATCACCGATACTCCCTTTTGCGAGCTCTCCCATATAAGATAGAGCCAACTTTGTAAAAGGCACAGAGGTTGTGGCATTGGCATCACTATTCGCCAAGGTATCCCGTGTTGTATGAATATTAGGGTTAATATCACTCATGCTACTTTCAAATGGCATGGATGCAGCATAACCTTGCTGATACCAAGAAGCATGGTCAGAACAACCATAACCACAGCTTGAATACCCCACTTCAATATTTTGGTAAGTGTCAATTAAGTCAACCACAAAGCTATTTTGAGCACTGTTAGTGTAATCCGTGAAAATAGTAATATCTTCAAATGAACCATGGAAGTTTGTCATATCCAATTGCATAACACCGATGACATTAACATCACGATTCTTAAAATCCTTGGCAATGGCATCAGAACCTAATAGGCCAACCTCTTCGGCGGCATAACCCATAATTTTAATGGTTTTTTGCGGATGATAATCTTGATCGACAAGAACCGTTAAGGCCTCTGTTAAAACAGCAACACCAGAAGCATCATCATCGGCACCTGGCGCATAGGTACCTTCACCGGTTGAACTACCTACAGTCGAATCAATGTGAGCACCTAGTACAACCACTTCATCAGTGTCGTCAGTACCATTAATTGTCAGAATAATAGAAGGCTGACCCCAGCCTGAATGTTCGAAATATTCAACAGAGATATCGCTACGACTTGATGCTATAGACGCCCAATTATCATGAATCCATTGTGCTGACTCTAACCCTGAACTTGTTGTATAAAAACGGTTAGTATATGAAGTAGATAGATGCTCAATTGTCATTGCAATGTTTGATGCATTTACCGCATTAACCATAGGAGTAACGTTTGCTGAATTATTAATGCTATAACTTGTTGCAATTAAAGTATCCGCTTCAGAGGCTTGCACTTGAGCCAGTGCTGCTTGTGCTTCTTCAAGACTATTATGGCTAGTATAACCACCACATCTATGATTATTCACATGTAACATTTTAGAAAAAGTCGCTGCATCTGAGCTATTCATTTTATAAATGTTTACACCTTTCGTACTCGATATATTTTCTATATTTGCAGCAGAGCCCATTATTTTCATTTGAGTCACTGTTTTCTCATTGCTTCCATCAGTCACAATCCAAGACTGTTTCTCTTCTGCATAGAGATTGCATGCCAGTAAAGTACATATCGCAGCTGTTATTTTATTAAGTGTCATTTGATACTACCTATCCATCTGGTTTGAATAATTGATTCCTATTGTTTTCATGACTTTTTGAGCCCTGAAGCAATAAGAAACATTCGCTTAGTTAGCTTTTCTGATCACTCAATCAATCTCCATTTATACCCTTAAAGGGTTAATTAATTGCAACATCCAAATCACAACAAACTGACAAAGTCATCAAAAAAAGCTGACATTTACTCTAAAAGACACTTTTTTTAATTACTACTGAATCAGATTCACTAGTTAATAAGCTCAATAAATGTTCAATTTCGAAGGTAAAAAGCTCATAAACTGGTTATGCATTAACAAAATTTTTAGTCCGTATATTCATCTTAATAAGTTAATTTCTAAAATAATTACTATCTAGCAAACCTAATCTAGCCAACAGCAACTGGCACGATTAACGTTTTTTAGCACAGAAATGAAAAAAGAATTCTTTAACTAGTTTTCTTTATCAATTCTTTTACATTTCATTACTTTTTCCTAATAAACAAACTAAGCAATTGATATTACTAACTAAGTTATGATTTTCGCTGAAAGAAACAAGAGGCCAGCAATATATATGACCACTCGGTCAGATTGTTTTAATTCTTCATACTCGCTAAGCTTTTATTTCTCACCCACCATAATTTTCAATGACCTAAATCAAAACCTGATTCCTTATGTTAATAAATATGGTCGGCCTCTTTATTGCTAGGAGTACATTATGACGTTAAAACTTAGGCTCATTTTAGCTTTTGTGATTGCTGTAATTATCACAACAACAACCATGGGGCTGCTTAGCTTTTATCAAGCAAAAAGTGTGTTACTAAACAGGGTAATGACGTCAGAAATTCCTGCTCAGGTGGCCCAAATAAAAAGTGAAATCGATGGTGAAATTGAGCTTTTAAAAGCCACTGCAAAAACATTAGCAAACAATCGTTTTATTCTAAATTGGGTTAAAAAGGATTATCCAAAACAAGAAGAACAACATCTCGTAAATCTTCTTCAAGATATAAAACAGCAGTTTGGTTTAGAAGTGGCTTCTTGGGCCGATCGAGAAACAGGTAAGTACTGGGATCAAAACGGTTTTTTAAGGACCTTAAAACCAGGCAAAGATGATTGGTTCTTTAACTTTACCCAATCAGGTAAAGAGTCAAACATGAATATCAGCACGAGTGAAGATGGCAATAGTGTTATCTTATTTACCAACTACCAAAATTTAAATGGTCGAGGTTTAGCTGGCTTTGGTATGAAACTCGATCATATGACGAACTACCTAGAAAACTTTAAAATTGGTAACACAGGTTTTGTTTACCTCGTTGATGAGAACGGCAAAGTTAAAGTGCATAAAAACAAGCAGCTACTCGAGACAGCTAAGCTTAATACGCTTTACGATACTCAAACGAGCACCGCTTTGCTGCAGCAAGGGTCACAACTTAACATCCTAGATAATGGCCATAGCGTTATTGCTAGTCATTACTTACCATCAATGGGCTGGTATCTCATTGCTGAAATCCCTAACGATTCTATTTATGGTCCCGTCACAAATATGGGACAAATTTTATTGGTGTTAGGCATTATTTTAAGTGTCATTAGTGCCCTTGTCGCTTCAATCATTGCTGCTAAGCTGGTTTTCCAATTAGGCACAGTTGCAGATAATCTTAAAGAGATAGGAGAAGGTGATGGCGACCTTAGCCATAGGCTGAATACTAATGGCGCTTTAGAGATTGCCAATATAGGTAAAGGTTTTAATAACTTTGTACAAATGATTCAATACCTTGTTAAACAGGTCATGCAAGACAGTGATAAGTTAAATCAAGCGTCACAAGGCATTTCTGCAACATCTGATAGAGTCCGTAAAGACGCTAAGTTACAAAGTGATCGCACTCTTCAAGTCGTCTCAGCAATTACAGAAATGGAAGCAACGGTACGCGAAGTATCAAACAATGCCTCTCAAGCAGCAGAAGCGGCCAGCCAGGTTAACACTGAAGTCAACGAAGGGTTAAAGCTTGCTTCTGAAGCTAAAAACATTATTGAAAATTTAGCCGATGAAAGTGATCAAATTAACCAAACTGTCTCAGAGTTAGCGAAAAAGACAGATCAAATTGGCAGTATCTTAGAAGTCATCCGAAACATCTCAGAACAAACGAACCTACTTGCATTAAATGCCGCCATTGAATCAGCGCGCGCTGGAGAACAAGGTCGAGGCTTTGCCGTTGTGGCTGACGAAGTGCGTGCACTTGCACAAAGAACAGCGCAATCAACGGATGAAATCCAAGATATGATTAACCAATTACAATCTGAGGCTAGTAAAGCCTTGAAAGCCTCTCAAAATGGCCGAACTAAAGCCGTTGAAGGTGCTGAGTCTGTTCAGCAATCAACCGCTTCGCTTAACAAAATAGCCGAACAAATTGTGTCAATGAACGAAACCAATCATCAAGTTGCTGTTGCGACTGAACAACAACTTATTGCGGTGAATGAAATTAGCCGCAATGCAACCGAGATTCAAAGCTCTGTTGATGCTAGCCTTGATATGGCAAATGGTCTTTCCGATAGTAGCCAGGAATTAACGGGACTATCCAATGAATTAAACAAGCTTGTCATGCGTTTTAAAGTCTAAAAATACTTAAACCTTTGGATAAAGCCCCACTATTTGGGTTTTATCCATTTATCATTAAATGGCAATAAATACTGGCCCCATAGCCTAGGGCAATGACAGGTGTCCATTTTAAATGAGAGTAAAAGGTATATTGACCTCTCGCCTGCCCCATTAAAGCCACCCCAGCTGCGGACCCTATGGATAATAAACTACCACCTACCCCAGCGGTCAAAGTGACTAACTGCCATTGGCTGTATGACATCTCTGGCGCCATGGTTAACACAGCAAACATGACAGGAATATTATCGACAATCGCCGACAGTATCCCGACTAAGATATTGGCCTGAGTTGCGCCCAGTTCACCATATAAAAAGGTCGAAGTAAGACTTAAATAGCCGATTAATCCTAAACCACCGACAGCGAGAATAATGCCGTAAAAAAAGAATAGCGTGTCCCACTCTGATTGGGCAATTTTATCAAATACATCAAAGTTATAGGGATCATTTTCTGAGCCAGGTGGGTTATCAGTTTGCTGGGTCCATTGACTCGATTTACGCATTAAGTAAAAACTGAATAGTTTTAAATAACCAAGGCCTAACATCATGCCAAATACGGGCGGAATATGAAGGTAACTATGTAAGCAAATGGCCGTTAAGATGGTCAGAAGGAATAATAATACCGTTGTACCACCTCCAAACTTCATCACCTTTTCACTGGTAACGGAAGACATAGGACAGCCTTTAGCAATTGCAAATTGCATAATAAAGGCGGGCACTAGGTAGTTAACAAGTGACGGGATAAAGAGATCAAAAAAACCAGTGAAGGCAATCACGCCTTTTTGCCACACCATAAGTGTCGTTATGTCGCCAAATGGACTAAAGGCTCCACCAGCATTTGCAGCAACCACAATATTAACGCAAGCTACGCCAATAAATTTACTGTGGCCTTCTCCGACCGCCATCACCACAGCACACATTATTAAAGCCGTAGTTAGGTTATCCGCGACTGGAGATATAAAAAACGAGAGAATACCCGTGACCCAAAATAAAGAACGATAAGAATAACCTTTATTTATAAGCCAATTACGAAGTTGAGCAAAGACACCTCTTTCTAACATGGCGTTTATATAAGTCATTGCCACCAATAAAAAGAAAAATAGCTCAGTGTATTCTAAGAAATTATGCCGAATGGCATCTTCAATATGATCGGATTTACCCGATACCTTGTACACATAAGCCAATAGTATCCAAATTAAACCTGCTGCAATTAACACAGGTTTCGATTTTCGTAAGCCTAATTGCTCCTCAAAAATGACAAAAACATAAGCACAAGCAAATATCCCAAGAGCGGTATATCCAACCCAGGATTGTGTTAAGTCTAATATGTCATGAGTTTGAGCAAAAAGTGGCCAAGAAAAAAAGAGCATAAAAACTAAAGATAGGTACTTCATCAACATCCCCTAGCAATCGATTCAACTAAGGCTAGCACAAGGATGGCAAGTTGCTGTTTTAATTTACTAATTTTTCCCTATTTCAAATACGCTACCTATAACACTAAGAAGAATAACCATTATTTTTGCCAATCTTCAGCCGTTATTTTATATAGGCAATGGCGTCTTAACCTGTGGCCTTCTTCTAACTTTTCATGGTCAAAATCTTGATTCGTATTTTGCATACCTATCTTTTGCATCACTCTTTGAGAGGGTTCATTTAATAGACTGGTAAAGGAATATACCTCATCTAGTTTTAGCTCTCTAAAAGCATATGCTAGTGCTAATTTCGCCGCTTCTGGTGCATAGCCTTTGCCCCAATGATTTGCATCTAAACGCCAACCTATCTCAACCATAGGAGCACGAGGAATACCTGTTCCAATTTCTACTTTATTTAATCCAACAAAGCCGATAAAGGTATGACTCTCTATTAATTCAAGTGCCCAAAAGCCATAGCCATTTTCGCTAATATTTGCCTTTAAACCTTCTGCCAGCTTATCACTTTGCGCTCTGTCTAATGGGTTTGGAAAGAATTCCATGACTTTAGGGTCGCTATTGAGTTTGGCAAAAGCGACTAAATCACTTTCTTGCCATTGCCTTAGTTTCAGTCTTTTAGACTCTAAAAACGCCTTACCTTCTTTCACTTCCTTCATCCTTAAATTTGTTTACAACTGCTTTTATTCAATCAAGAGTTTGATTAAGCCAAGATTGTATATCACCAACGACACGATGGGCTTCTGAAACACCGCTTGCTCGTTTAAAACCATGATCTAAATTTGGATAGGCTTTATATAAGATATTATCCTTGGTTGCCATTAAAATTTGCGCTTGTTGCAAGGCAAGTTTTGGAGACACATTTTGGTCATCTTCAGTTTGAATAATTAATATAGGATTATCTATCTGCCTAATCGCCTCAGTTTGATCTATTTCAAGCATTTCACGCCACCAGCGATAGCCATGACCACTCATAGTTAGATCAAATTTAGGGCTATTTAAAATATGTTGAGTAAAACCTATAAAACCCTGTTTCTGTGACTCATCACTTCCATCCATCGAAGTGTGTTCAATATTATAAAGAACATCATCTAGAAACCATCTTCCGCCACCATTAATGGCAATAGTATGAGTCACTTTCTCAAATTGAGCTGATAACATATTCGCCACCAAGGCCCCTTCACTTCCACCTAAAACAACCAAGTTTTTATACTGCTTAGCGGCCATAACATGCTCTAAAACCTGCTGAATATCCTTTACTCTTTGAGATGGAGAGTCTTGATCTATGTAGTTTTGTGGACAGTCGTTACGCTCGCTGTCAGTATTCCAACTAAGGCTTTTATCAATGCCATATTTTTCTATGGTTAATACATCTTTATCCTTCAAACTCGCAGAGAAAACGTTATTAATAGTGTTGTTGTGATAAACACTATTACAGTCGGATCCTTGAATGAGTAGGAGTAAGTTTTCAGTTGGTTTAGGTAGTTTTTTCAGATAAAAGGTGATGCTAGATCCATCATCACGATCAAGTGTATAAGCGGTATTTTCAAGTTTACCTGCAAAAGTTAATTGGCTTAAAAACACACTTTTTATTAAACATAGAAATATCAGTCTTTTTTGCATTGGATGTCCTTTCCTGTGTTTTATTATTTACTCTGGTTAAAAAGTTAATTAGAAATAGTCCTTCTATAACGCTTATAAAGACAAACAAATTAGGTTTTAATTCAATTCTCATAGATAACTGATTTCAACAAGGAAGATGAATGTTAGGCAAAGTAGAAAATAAAACATTAAAAGCTGAAAAATTAAAGTTAGGTGATAAAATCGCGTTCTTCTCTCCTTCTTCACCTGCCACCGTTTTTGCGCCAAAACGCTTCGAGCGAGCAAAGAAGTTCATTGAGAACAAAGGTTTTACACTCATACCAGGAAAGCTAACAAATAAAAGCGATTATTACCGTTCAGCAAATGCTCTAGCAAGAGCGGAAGAGTTAAATGAGTTAATTCGTAACCCAGAAGTAAAGGCTATAATTTCCACGATTGGGGGCTACAACGCCAATGCGATATTGCCCTTTATTGATTACTCAGCACTGATTAAGAACCCTAAAATAATAATGGGGTATTCTGACGTTACGGCACTCTTATTAGGCATTTATGAAAAAACCGGTTTGGTGACGTTTTATGGGCCCGCTTTGGTCGCATCCTTTGGTGAGTTCCCACCCTTAGTCGATGAAACCTTTAATTCATTTGATGAAATATTATGTCAGCCACCGAAATTACCTTATCACTATAAGATGCCGACTAGATGGACAGATAGCTTTATTGACTGGGAGTCTCAAACCAAAGCAAAGGCGCTCAATTTAAATAATTGGTACTTTCTTGGTAAAGGCAAATATAGAGGTAGGCTAATTGGCGGTAACCTTAATACGTTATCGGGCATTTGGGGCAGCCCTTAAATGCCAGAGATAAAGCAAGGGGATATTCTTCTCATTGAAGATGCATTATTGTCTAGCCCACAAATAGAAAGGTCATTTAACCATTTAAAACTGTGTGGCGTATTCGATAAGGTGAAAGCAATTATTTTAGGCAAACATGAACTTTTTGATGATAAGGGCAGCAAAAAACAACCTATTGATCACCTTTTAGAAGTCTTAGGAGATAAGCCTTTACCGATTCTTTATGACTTTGATGCTTGTCATACTCACCCTATGTTAATCATGCCAATAGGCACTCAGGTCGAAATAGACTTCGATACTAAAAGCATAAATATCGTTAGCCCTTGGTTAAGCTAGTTTTGGGCTATGACTAGCTTTTAAACTCACACCTTAAAGGCTAGCCAGATGTTTTTTGAATTAACTCACTGCGCCAGATTCAAACAGAGCTTGAACCTCATCCTGCTCTAAACCCAAAGTGTGTTGCAAAATTTTCTTACTATCTTGCCCTAAATCTGGCGGTGCACTTTTATAACTAAGGGGCGTTGATGACAGATTAATAGGCGATACGATACTGGCAAACTTTTCCCCTTTTTTATCAGGAAGTTCTCTGACCATTTTTCGATGTTTTAACTGAGGGTGATCAAAGACCTTATCAAGGGTATTCACCGCACCACAGGGCACAGCAACCTGCTCTAAGGATTCAATCCAGAAAGACATTGTTTCTTCAGCTAATCTGGCAGCAATAATAGGAATGAGTTTATCCCTGTGCATTACCCTTTGTTCATTGGTTTTAAACCTATCATTGTCGAGTAGAGAACCTAGCTTAGCTTGAGTGCAAAACTTGGCAAATTGTTCATCATTGCCTATGGCTAAAATCACATTACCATCCTGTGTTGCAAAGGTTTGATAAGGAACAATATTAGGGTGACCATTACCCTGTCGTTTAGGGTTTTCGCCACTAGCAAGATAGTTCATGCCTTGATTCGCTAATGTCGCCATTTGTACATCTAACAAAGCAATATCTAAATGCTGGCCCAATTGGGTAGTATGACGCGCCATTAGCGCTGCGAGTATTCCATTTGAAGCGTAGAGGCCCGTCATCACATCCACTAGAGCAACGCCAACTTTCATTGGTTCACCATTTGGTTCACCTGTCAGACTCATTAAACCACCCTCTCCTTGTATCATGGCATCGTAACCTGCTTTATGAGCACTGGGGCCACTTTGGCCAAACCCAGTGATAGAGCAATAAACCAGTCTAGGATTGAGCTGATGAACAGTCTCATAATCTAACCCATATTGAGCCAGCCCACCGACTTTAAAATTTTCAATCAGAACATCAGAACAGGCAATCAAAGACTTAATAACGTCTTGACCTTGTTTAGTACGGATATCAATGGCGATCGACTCTTTATTACGATTTGCACAATGAAAGTACGCCGCTTGTGGCGGCTGATCAGCACTTGCCTCTTTAATAAAGGGAGGTCCCCAAAAGCGAGTATCATCACCCTTTTTAGGTCGCTCAACTTTAATAACATGCGCCCCCATATCAGCTAGCAATTGTGACGCCCAAGGGCCTGCCAATACTCGGCTCAAATCCAAAACTCGAATATGTTCTAATGGCGTTTTCATTAGCAAAATGCCTGTAAGCCTGTGATCGCACGCCCTAGAATTAATGCATGCACATCATGTGTCCCTTCATAGGTATTGACCGCCTCTAAGTTCATCACATGACGGATGACACCAAACTCATCACTGATACCGTTGCCGCCATGCATATCACGGGACACACGTGCTATATCTAGTGCTTTACCGCAATTATTTCGCTTCATGAGGGAAATGAGCTCTACGGGGCATTGCTCCTGATCCATCAAACGCCCCATCTGTAAACACCCTTGTAGCCCCAAACTAATATCAGTTTGCATATCTGCGAGCTTTTTCTGTATTAATTGGTTGGCTGCAAGTGGCCTGTTAAATTGTTTACGATCAAGGGTATAAGTGCGCGCTGCGTCAAAGCAAAATTCAGCCGCGCCCATCGCTCCCCAAGCAATACCAAACCTTGCCTTATTCAAACATCCAAAGGGTCCTGCTAAACCTTTAATATCAGGAAAGATATTTTCTTGCGGTACAAACACATCATCCATCACAATTTCACCGGTAATTGAAGCTCGTAGAGAAAATTTACCCTCTATCTTTGGCGCAGATAAACCAGACATACCTTTATCAAGAATAAAGCCACGAATCACGCCCTCAAGTTTGGCCCAAACGACAAAGACATCTGCAATGGGTGAGTTAGTAATCCACATTTTATTACCTGTTAGACGATAACCACCTTCCACTTGAATAGCTCTTGTACTCATAGAAGCAGGATCACTACCAGAGTCTGGCTCAGTTAGACCAAAGCAACCCACCCATTCTCCGCTTGCTAGCTTAGGTAAGTACTTTTGTCGCTGCACTTCGCTACCATAGCTATAAATAGGATGCATGACTAAAGAAGATTGCACGCTCATCGCACTACGGTAGCCGCTATCAACTCGTTCAACTTCTCTTGCGATCAAACCATAACTAACATAGTTAATGCCGCTGCCTCCATACTCTTCTGGTAATGTTGCGCCTAATAAACCTAACTCACCTAGCTCATTCATGATTTCACGATCAAAGCGTTCGTTCCGATTTGCCTCTAGCACTCTTGGCAAGAGTTTTTCTTGGCAATAATCATGAGCACTATCTCGAATCATTCTCTCTTCTTCTGTCAGTTGTGCCTCTAGCATCATGGGGTCTTGCCAGTTAAAAGGTGTCAGTGATTTGCTCATAATTAATTCCTGAATTAGACATGTTATCTTTATTTAGTTTGAGTCTACCGACTTACAAAAAATAAATATAATATATAGTTTATATATATTTAATAAATTTATTATATTGAAATTTAATCTACTTAGGCCCTATTCATGAACTTAAAGCGTCTTGATTACTTCTGCCAGCTGGCTCAATTGGGTAACTTCACTCGCACAGCCAAAAAAATAGGCATAGCCCAGCCCGCGTTAAGCATTGCTATGCAAAAACTAGAGCAAGAAGTCGGCTTAAAACTCATAAATCGAGCTGAAAAAAATGCCCTTCTTACGGCGGATGGCAAGGTGTTTTATCAATATGCAAGCGCCCTATTAGACCAATCTCAACAGATGAGTTTGGCGCTAGAAGAACTTAAAGGTGGCATGAAAGGCGAGGTATCGCTTGGCGTATCCGCCATGATGGGTTCTTACTTCTTTCCTGAGCTACTGACGCTATTTAAAAAGAGATATCCAGATATAAAGATACGCCTTATTGATCAAGGTACAGCAGCGCTTGAAACCATGCTAATCAATGGCGAGCTCGATTTAGCACTGGTTAGATGTGACCACGAAAATGATCAATTACGTTATACAGCAAGAATGGAAGAAGAAGTCGTTGCCGCAATGGCAATCAGTCACCCTCTTGCTCAAAACACTCATACGCATTTAGCTGAGTTTTGTCGTTACCCTCTTGTCTTATTCCACGAAGGTTACTTTCTTCGAGAGTCTGTCAGCCACTTCTCTAAGCAAAATCAAATTAAGTTAGATATTCGTATGGAGACGAACTTAATCGAATTACAAAAAAACTTAGTTAAAAATGATGTCGGCATCACAACTTGCTTAGCAAGAACGCTAGTTAATGAACATGAGATAAAAGCAATGCCTTTCATCCCAAAAATGAGTTTTAAGCTCGGATTAGCTTGGAAAAAAAGCCATTACCTTTCTAAAGCAAGTCAGGTATTTATTCAGTTTTTTGAGGATAGGATACGAGATGGGGGATAATAACGCTAAGATAAAGAGCAGTTTTATTACAAACTGCTCTTTAATATGTGAATAATAAAATTATTTGGCGTCTACACGACCAACAAATTTACGCTCTTCCACATTAATTTTTATTCTATCGCCTGTCGAAATATGCTCAGGCACTTGAACAATAAGGCCTGTGGTTAATTCAGCAGGTTTTGTTCTCGCTGTTGCTGAGCCACCTTTTATAGATGGGTCAGTCTGCTCAATCGTTAGCTCAACATTAATAGGTAACTCAAGGCCAACAGGCGAATCATTTACCATAATGACTTGAATGCCAGCTGTCTCTTCTGTGATAAACAATAATTCATCTTCGATTGCATCTTTATCTAAGCTGTATGAAGAGTAATCTTCGTTATCCATGAAGACATACTCATTACCATCAGAGTATGAGAAAGCAGAAGCTCGTCTTACTAAATCGGCTAAATTGATCATATCTGAATCTTTAAAAGACTCATCGATTTTGTGGTTGTTAACCACATTGTACATACGCATACGATAAATGCTTCCGCCGGCACGTCCCTGAGGTACAGAGCGTTCAATATCTCTTACAATATAAACTTCACCGTTATATTCAACTGCTGTATTTTTTTTGATCTCACTGGCTTTTGGCATAATTTTTAGCTCTAGAATCAGTTAGTTAGAAAATTTTAAATAAGTCAGATTATTCTAAAGGAAGGTGAGTTGAGAAGCTAGAGAGCTGGTGTGCCCCTCAATAGACACTTCAAAATTAATGCGAATAAAAAGACAATTCAAAGCATTGAGCAGAAAACACAAAAAAATACATATAAAAATCACAAAACCGAACACTGATTCACGTCAATATTGAAATTATCTTGTGAAAACTTCACAAAAACTCAACATTTCAAAGATAAAACCAAGTAAACCTCATGATATCCTCATCATAATCTCAATAAAAAAACCTTAGAGTTACATTAAGATACACAAAGTCAGTCTGATAACAAATTTTATTATTCTTAGGTGGTTACTATGTAATAAATTGCTAAAAAAACCTTTAATAATAAAAGTTTTTTTGTTTTTATATTAGAATTACCTATATTAATTAAATAAATTTAAATTTCTCGTTTTATATAAAACACTTCAAGAGATAAAATCATGTACAAAAATTATGCTGTTTTTTCTAAAAACTTCCCAATAATTCACTATTTTGTGCTTATGGTCGTTTTTAGCATTATGTTTTACAGCATTTATCAGTTTGTAGAGCACGATAAGAATATTTATTGCTTAGGAATAGTCTTTGGTTTAGCTTGCAGCGTGCTTTTTTCAAGATCCTCAAAGTACAGAAGTCAATATTTACTTTAAAGGCTTATTAGGTAAAATTTGACTTAGAGCAAAACCATATAAATCGTTAATGCCACTTTTTTTGTGGTGCTTGATAAGTCTTAATCGAATTAACCAATGTTTCGGCATCAGAACAGTGTATTAGCATGTCAGCATAATGAGGCTTAACAAAGCCTGAAGCACTCATCTTATTAATCATTTCTTTCAAAAGATCATAAAAACCATTTACGTTATAAAAAGCACACGGTTTAGTGTGATGGCCTAATTGAGCCCAGGTCCAAGCCTCAAAAATTTCTTCTAAGGTACCAGCACCACCGGGAAGCGCAACAAACGCATCGGCCATATCTGCCATCATGGCTTTTCTTTCATGCATATCAGCAACCACTCTTAGCTCAGTTAGCCCTTTATGAGCGATTTCACGTTGTTTCAGATGCTCTGGTATGACGCCGTAGACTCTACCACCATGAGCTAACACTGAGTCTGCAATAGCACCCATTAAGCCAACCTTCCCTCCCCCATAAACCAAATCTATATCTTGTTCTACAAAGTAGCGTCCTAGCGCTTGTGCCGCTTTAACATATTCAGGATTATTACCATTACTTGAGCCACAAAAAACTGCTATTTTCATTATTAATCCTTTAGCTACCACTAATTAAATAAAACATAAGCTATTAAAGATACTATTCCAGATTCTGATTCAGACCTAACTCTTTTTGTTTTGCTTTAGTTAACTTCAAAGACACTAAGCGGTAAGACTCTGATAAGTAATAACTTAAGTCATCATCATTATCTGTTGTGCTATTGATGATTTGAATCCACTTCATACCACGGTTTGCAAAATAAGGCGCGGGCTGATAATCAGGGTGCTGACCTAGAAAATCAAAATTAACATCAGACGTTTTAAAAGTAATGGCCATTTTATTCTCTTTATTCCAACCAACGGCGAATACTTTTCCTCCGACTTTCCACACATCAGCATTTCCCCATTGCACAACATGGCTTGTTCCTGAAAGCTTTTGGCAAAAATGATTAAACATCTCGTTTGTCATCATGAGTCCTTGTCATTTATTATCTTTATCAGAATACCAATAAAAGTAGAAACATCTATAGCAATACGAATTAAACCTGAGGATATTGACTGTTCAACTGAATCAAGGGATAGTTAAAAGGCTTAAGTTACCGCTTAAGCCCTCTCGTATAACCCCACTAATATGGTTTGGGGGTCTCTACCAGGAACCGATAATTTCTGATTACGAAGAGTATTGCGTTATGCGCTTTTCTCTTTGTAACCATAAAGTCTCAATTTACTAAGAAGATAAGTGCTTAATAAATTAATTTATTAAGGATTCTGTCATGAAAAATTTCATTGAAAATCTACCTAAGGTTGAACTTCATCTGCACATAGAAGGCACATTAGAGCCTGACCTCATGTTTCAACTTGCAACACGTAACAAAGTTAGCCTCCCATTTAAGAGTATTGAAGAGGTTAAAGACGCCTACCAATTTCATAATCTACAGTCTTTTTTAGATATTTATTATCAAGGAGCGAATGTACTCATCCAAGAAGAAGATTTTTTTGACCTCACTTGGGCATACCTACTGCGCTGTAAAGAAGATAATGTTATTCATACTGAAATTTTCTTTGATCCTCAAACACACACTCAAAGAGGAGTTCATTTTGATGTCGTGGTTAATGGCATACATAGAGCATTAGAAAAAGGTAAAACTCATCTTGGTATCAGCAGTAAACTCATAATGTGTTTTATACGCCATCTTGATGAAGCCTCTGCCTTTGAAACACTCAGCTCGGCACTCATTCATAAAGACAAAATCATTGGTGTCGGTCTGGATTCATCTGAACTAGGCAACCCACCAGAGAAGTTTGAAAGAGTATTTAATCAAGCGATTGCAGAAGGTTTCCTGACAGTTGCCCATGCAGGTGAAGAAGGTCCATCAAATTGGATCACAAACGCGTTGGATTTACTTAAGATCACCCGCATAGATCATGGCGTTCGCTGTACCGATGATGAGGAATTGGTGAAAACCTTAGCCAAAGCACGAATCCCTCTTACCGTCTGCCCTTTATCAAATACAAAACTCAAAGTGTTTGAAAAAATGCAAGACCACAACATCATAGAGCTTATGCGTAAAGGTTTATGTGTCACCATTAACTCTGATGATCCAGCCTACTTCGGTGGCTATATGACAGATAATTTTCTTGCGGTGGCCAACGCCCATCCAATAAGTAAAGAAGAAGTCACGCAATTTACCCTTAATGCTATTGAAGCCAGTTTTATCAGTGAAGATGAAAAAGCGAGTTTGTCTAAAAAAACAAGAGACTATTTACAGTCCTTTTTAACTTGATAATCACTAGTTAATAAATGAATAAGGCCAAACAGATTAATGTTCGGCCTTATGATTAACGTTTTGTTTATCAACTTCTAATCTATCTAATTTAAATCTGCCTACTTCTAACCATTGAACTAGTTCTGGTAAAAAATCATGAGCGAGGGAGTCTTCTTCATACCACATCATTTTCAACCACTGGGTTAACCCAAAGGTTTGAGTATTAAAAACTGTCGAATCTAACATGCCATGACTTGCGTTTGGAATAAGGCTCAAGGTTAACCATGTGTTTTCTACATCCCCTAAGAGCTCAAATTCATGCTTAGCATCAACATTTAAATCATCCTCCCCCCACATGAATAAGCTAGGGATAGAGACTTTACTGTATTCCTTTGATGCATCAGCGTTCATGTTTTTTAAGACAAATTGATATCTTTCAGGAGACATAGTCTGCTTGTCATCGCCTTTAACATATTCATCATAGCTAGGCTGAGTCTTTAAAAAGCTAAAGTCTTGTTCATAATTAGCTAATTCCGATTCAATTTCTGTAGATGTCTTATTCGCAAGTGTGTGTTTAACTTTTGAATAATACCGACCTTGCTGTTTCCAGTTAGTAGCAAAACCTATCCCTATCATAAATCCAATGTCATTGGACTGTGCAGCAATTGCAGGTAGAACCCACCCAGCCTGGCTAAAACCCAACAGCCCTGTAGTTTCCTTGGTATAACCATATTTACTTTGGATAAATTGAATTGCGGTATTCACTTCTGATTGCCTATCTAGCATAGATTGATTAAGCCAATTACCAGAAGAGCTGCCGACACCAGCTTTATCCCAACTAAATATTGCATACCCTAATTGTCTTAAGGATTGCCAAACAAACTCATAATAACCCTCAGCATCATATGCAAGAGGGCCATCACCATGAACAAACAAAATCACTGCTTTTGCTTCATCATGATTTAATTGGGGTAAATAAACACCAGCCAATGAGGCTTCCTGATGCTCAAATACTATTCTTTCTTCGGCATTTAGACTTAATGACAGAAAAAGGAGAAAGTTGATTATCAAAAAGTGACGCACCATTTTTTATCCTTAGGCTAAACCTACTGTTGCAGAAACAATCAGCTTTTTATCAAAATAAACACTATCACCAGTCACTTGCTTTGGACCTATTACACATTTCAAAATCAATTACAAAAACTTCTCAATTAAGATTTCATCAATGTACTCGCCACGTATTTTTGCGTGCTTTTTAGCAAGCCCTATTTGCTCAAAGCCTTGTTTTAAATAAGTCGCAAGTGCCCTTTTATTGTCTTGTCTGACATAAGCAAATAATTTTTCATAACCCATTGTTTTCGCTATTTCGAAACTTGCTAGAAATAAACTTGATGCAATACCTTGTCGCATAAATCCAGAATCAACAAAACTACCAATGACTCCTACATGATCAAAGGCATGGGTGTAGGTTGCAAAGGGTTCTATCACTTGAAAACCCACTACCTTCTGAGTTTCTGGATGGATCGCTAAATTAAAAATGCCATTTACAGGGAAGTTTTCGATAAATGCCACCTCCTCTTCCAAAGAAAAAGGGATGTCTAAGATGGTATATTTAGCCTCTTCAATAATAGGGTTAAGTATATTAATCACCCCTTGAGCATCGTCAGAGGTTGCAGGTCTAATGATCCAGTTCACTTTTTGTTTCCACTTTGGTTTTTAATGTTATTTCTGTATTTTATTTCTTATTAGGTCGACATTATTTGCTTTTTAAAATTAGATTTGGAGTAGCGCTAAGCTCTTATCTTTTTTTCGCAATAACAGAATAAGTATGCCAATGCTTACTTTTACCGATTTGAGTTTGCCCAAGCTCATCCCGTTCATGAAAAGCAATAAGATCAAACCCTTCAAATAAGGCCATCACACTAGCTTTAGTTAGAGAGGTAATTGGAATGGTATGAGAGATAGCCCAATCATCTTTTATCCCCATAAAATCACCTGCAAAAACACCACCAGAGACCAGACTTCCTTCAAGGTTTGTCCAAATTTCATCAAAACTTTCTGGTTTTGCAAAGAAAAGACTCGCATTAGCAAGAATCAAACTCGATTCTGGAAATTGAAAGTTTTCAAAACTTGCCTGAGTTACCTCTACAGCAGATATATCTTCAAAGCGTTTGTGACAGATATCAAAAGCGTCATTACTCTGATCAAAGCCAAATACCTGATAACCCTTTTCTGCTAAAAAAACCATATCAGCACCCGCCCCACAACCACAATCGACAGCCCTTTTAAGGGCAGTATTATCTATTGAAATTGCCTTTTCAGTTCGAGGATGATGTTTACGTTCCAAGGTTTTTTTATAGAACTGCTCCCAAACTTCCGTGTTTGTATTCATTTAATCTTTACACCCTTTCAAATCAAGATAATTTCTATTTCAAAGGTTTCACCAATTTCGTTGAGAAGTCACCATAACCCAAAGACAAATAAAAATTTATGGCAGATTGATTAAATTGCATCACTTCTAACAGCTCTTCAGACGCGCCGTTCTCGTGAGCATGCTCCTCCACCGCACGAATCAGCTTTTTACCTAAACCTTGACGCCTTGCAAAAGAAGCAACAACAATAGTCGTCAAATGACAGGTTTTCTTATCTTTCAGAAAAGAGGGTTTGAGACTTGTTGGAATCGACACAGCGGCCATTCCAACTATTTCATCGCGCCTTTCAATGATTAGAATATCGCTTTCTTCTCTTGCCATATGAGCGAGCCAAAAATCAGCATCACGTACTATTTCACCTAATGCAGAAAAGGTGTTTGGCATAGCTTCATGGTGCTCGGCATTTATTTCATTTGATAAAAAACAAATGGCTTTTATATCATCTTTATTGGCTTTTCTAATCATTTGCATCCCTGCTTGTAAATTAATAACTTAGATTAACATTCCATGTTACCTTTATGCTTTCCCCGAATTTAGGCCTTCATTGAGAAAACGAATCGAATCTAACGAGTATTAAACCACTTATCTAATTCAAAAAAGCTAATTTTAAATGTCTTTTCAATATCCTGACTAACAAATCATTTAAATGAGTGTTTTTCACCCACCTTATTTTTCGAACGGCTTAATTTAAAGTTTTATCGGCTTTAGTTAACTTAAAGATAACAATAATTGATTGTTTGCTAACAAACTTAGTGAAGACTATTTCACGTATAAGCCTTACTATTCAAACCAATTCACCAATCATTATTAATTCTAGGAATTGAGGTTTAAAAGTATGAAGGACATAGAGGACTTATTTGATCAAAGCGCTCAGTGGATGCCACTCATCACAGAATGGGCAACTAATTTAGTCATTGGCCTTGTCATCTTCTTTATAGGTAAATTTGTTGCAGCAAAATTAGCAAAATGGTGCGAGCACCTCATGCTAAAATCTTCCGTTGATAAAGCAGTAGTAGGCTTTTCTACCAGTATTATCTATGCACTTCTATTTGCTGCCGTTATTTTAATGGCGTTAGATCAAGTTGGTGTTGAAACGACCTCCTTTATCGCTATTTTAGGTGCGGCTGGCTTAGCCATTGGTTTGGCTTTACAAGGCTCCTTATCTAACTTTGCCTCTGGTGTACTTATTATCTTATTACGACCATTTAAAAGCGGCGATTATATTGAAGGTGGTGGTGAGTCAGGTTCAGTGGATAAAATCGAGCTATTCCATACCTACCTTAAAACACCCGATAATCGCGTTGTTATCATACCTAATGCTTCCATGATGAATGGTTCTATTATCAACTACTCCCGTGAAAAGACACGTCGTCTAGACCTTGTTGTAGGGATTAGCTATGACGCAGATATTCGTCAAGCAAAACAGATTATGGAAGAAATTGTTGCTGCTGATGAGCGTATTTTAAAAGATCCTGAGTGCATTATTGCTGTCGCTGAGCTTGCTGATAACTCAGTAAACTTTAACCTAAGACCTTGGGTTAAATCAGAAGATTATTGGAATGTAAGAGCAGATCTGCTTGAAACCGTTAAATACGCTTTTGATAAAAATAGCATTGGCATTCCTTACCCACAAATGGATGTCCATTTACACAAAGAAGACTCTTAAGACTTCTCTTTAAATAAGCTAAATACAGGCGGCTTAAGCTGCCTGTATCTAGTTTTAATCTAGCTGTATTTAATTGATATAAGGTAAAGGACTTCTAACACCAGCCCTGCTGCCAAACCTGACTATCTCTTAAGTCTTGCCAATTAATGTCAAACAAACGCTTTGTCATAATCGCTTCAAGCTGGCATCTAATTACATTGCCCTCTTCGTCAAACTCAACATCTGATACAAGAAAGTGTTTTTCTTTATTTTGTGGCTGAATCGCAGTCCATTTAGTATGGCGTAGCTTTTTAGCATTCACTTTATTCATTTCGTTCCAACTTGATTTCTTTCTAAGCCAATTTCGTTCAAGGCCTATTTAATAGAAGCTAATCACCTTTTTCGACCATGCTTTTTATTTTAGTCGCCTTCTCGAAATGGTCTAGTTTATGGGTTTGAATCCACCATGTAGCCGCTTCCATTAGCAAATCAGAATCATCATTTTTATTCTTGAAAAAGGCATAAAACGATAAGCCAACATTGTCGCCTTTACTCTCTATTTTTTGATTACATACTTGGATAATTTTATCCCTAAATGTATCTCGCATTTCAGCTAGTCCTTTTGACTTATTTTAATGAATACTGTTATTTACAGACTTCATGATTCCCATTAAGCATTTCTAGCGCCTTAACAAAATCATTATGCAGGTGCACTGGCTGCATTTTAGTAAGAGAAGCACTATCACACTTTTGAATATGGCTAAATGCTTGAATCGCTTCTGCGAAACTAGAGACCACGAATTCAGCTTCATAACCTTTTTTTTGTTTTGACACTTTATCCATAAAAGAGTCTTCAAAGTGTAAAAACTTAATCTCAAAATGTTTATCTTTACGATGTGCTTTACAGTCTATTCGACCGACAAATTCATCTTGATACAAAAGAGGTAAACTAAAATAGCCATATTGACGCTTTGCTTCTGGCACATAGCATTCGATTTGATATTGAAAACCAAAAATACTTTTCAGCCTCTCTCTTTGTATAAGGCTATTATCGAAAGGCGATAATATTTTAAATCGTTTTGGTAATCTTGGAAGCTTACTTTCTAAAGCCCCCTTTTCGATCACATAAATCTCACCATCAAGCAATTGTATTTGCTCTAAAAGGCCTTGATCTAATCTTACGGATAACAAGACTTTCATTGCTTTACGCAAACCAGTATTGCGTCTTAAATAAGTGAGCCCTTTAAGAGACACAAAACCATGACACCTTAATTGCTGTGACAATAAATGCTCAGCAAACTCTTCAAGACTAGGAAAGCTCGTATTTACATAGTCAGGTAAAACACGTTCAGTTAAGTCGTAGGTTTTCTGGAATCCTTCACGGCTACTCACCATCAAATCGCCTTGCATATAAAGCTGCTCTAAAGCCTTTTTTGCCGGCTTCCAATCCCACCAGCCTGCTTGTTTCTTAGTTTGTGTCTCAATATCACGAGAACGTAGCGGCCCATCAGAGCGAACACGTGCTAAGAGTTCTGCCATATAAGCGGTATCAGGGTCTTTATACCAGTGGATCTGGCCTGATTTAATTGCTTCTTTATAAGGTAATGAATAACGAAAATCAGACATAGGTAAGAAAGCAGCAGCATGGGACCAATACTCAAAAATGTCACCATTAAGCATTAGTTCATTTGTCATTTCTGCTTTGAACTTGGGTACCCGAGAATGCAAAACGTGGTGATGTGCTCTTTCCACCACAGAAATAGTGTCAATTTGCACGTAACCAAGATGATTGATGGCATTACAAGCGCCTAACTTACCACTTCCAAATGGTTGGGCTTGTAATAAACCTTGAGCAGATAAAGCTAAACGACGAAGTCGCGTTATATCTTTGGAAGATTTAATTTCAATCATCTTAGTTACTCATAAAATACAGACGAGTAAAAAATACTGTTTATATAAACAGTAGTCAAGATAATCAAATTAGATTAAACATTGAATGCTTGATGATAACTTACTTCACCCATTGGTAAAGGTGATGAGGTTAACGCCTTAACGAGAAAGTATTGAGCAGGTACACCAGCTAAAGTCAGCTCACTTTCTGCCTTGAAGCCAAAACGCGCGTAATATTCTGGCTCTCCTAATAAAACAACGCCTTGTGCTCCCTGAGAGGCTAACTCATTTAAACCATTTAAGATTAACTGGCTACCAACCCCTTTACCTTGATACTCAGGCTTAACAGATACGGGTCCTAATCCAAACCATGAACTCGCTTCACCTGCAATTTTTACAGGTGAGAATGCAATATGCCCTATTATGCCGCGTTCATTTTCAGCCACCAATGAAAGCGTCAAAGCACCGCTATTCCTTAAACCATTAACAATAAGGTGTTCGCTCGGTTTGGCACCAGGTTCGTGATGTGGGTGATTTTCAAACGCTTGATAAGTAATAGCTTCAATCGCTTTATAATCAGCTGCATTTTCAAAACGTATTTTCATCGTTTAAATTTTTCTCTCAAATATTATAAAAATGAAGATTTACACTAGCATGCATATTTATAAGCCCTTCACGCAAACATAAACAGAGTTTGTCGCTACGCCACCTTGGAACGGATTATCAAATTTCACAACATGTGATTCAACCTTATCAAACACCGTTTTTAACAAGGTTTCAAAGCTTTCTTCAGGCAGGTTTTGTGACCACATGGCAAACACACCTTGTGGTTTAAGTTGCTCTGCCATCAATGCTAGTTTCTCAGTACAATAAAATGAGGCATTAGTGGCGGCAAGGAACTCAGTTGGCGAATGGTCGATATCTAACAAGATAGCATCAAACTTTTTACCTGGCGCTTCAGGGTCAAAGCCGTTGTCAGGATCAATTGCTAAATCAAAGAAACTGCCATGAATATAACGATTGCGTGGATCTGCATTTAATATTTTACCAAGAGGGACTAATTCATCTTTGTGCCAACCAATCACAGTATCAAGAAAATCAACAACGAGCTGTTCCCTAATACGTGAATCTTTAAGCGCGGTGACGGCGGTATAACCGAGCCCTAATCCACCCACAACGACACTTAAATCATCGCCTTGTACTGCTGCAAGCCCAAGTTCTGATAACGCCTCTTCGGCGTCCACAAACATACTCGACATTAAAAACTCTTCACCAAGCTTCACCTCATAAATATCCCGTTCTCCAAGCGCAGGAATACGTCGCCTGCGCAATGAGATTTCACCGATAGGTGATGCTTGGCTATCAATTTCTTTAAAAAGTAGAGACATATTGACTGTTTTCCTGTCGGTTTATCCTAAAAATTTATTAATACTCAAATCAAAGCGCTTATAACCATCATACTGGCTATAAGCAGAGTAATCTTTAATTAGAAAGTAAGGCCTTGATGAGAAGCTAATCTCTAATTAATAGCCAAGCATAAAGGAATGCACTCGATACTGATATTTTAACGAGATATTGTTTTCTAAGTATTGATACTCAGAGTTTGAAGGCGATGTTGCGATAAGATCACCATTAAACATAATATGATGACGTTTATAACTGGCTTCTAAATAGATACCTGCGGATAAACTGACGCCAGAGTAGTTCACCTTTTCTGTCTGTCCAAAATTAGTATGATCAGAATTAGAGACAACAAAACTGCCTTCATGATCCTGGTAACCTATTCCCATGCCTACACCCGCCCTATATTGCCAAGTATCGGGTGTTTCACGAGCAAACTGGTAATAGAGGATGGGCGTTAAATAGATGGATAATCCTTCTATTTCTGTACCTAAATTATTTAAATTTGAAGACGCTGAACCCTCTGTTTGTACTTGTTTGTCGAGTTTTGACGAGACAAAGTTCGCGGAAAAAGTATAGGACCAATTCTTATCGTCCCAGATATATTGAGGTTTGGTACGAAGTGAAATACTGGGTACGAGCTCAATACCATCCGTTGTGAATTTAGCCGCTTCCTCAGAGCTATCTTTATCAGTGATAGTGATACTTCTATCACTGAATGAAGGCCCTAAAAGTACATCAAACCTTGTGTCGGTCGCAGAACCTACTTCAGAGAAGCTCTCATCTGCATGGCTATTCAAACATGGCATTAAGACTAAAATTAAGAGAAAACGGGGCATAATACATCCATATAAAAACCCAAAAATGAGGCATTCAAAATATAAAGCATAAGTTGTGATGCGCGCATTATATAAGGCGGTACTGATATTAAAAATCTATTTTTTATTAACTCAAATGAAAATCAGACTAAAAGCTTATTTTAGCTAATTATGAATCATGCTTAATAAGCTAAATATTGTGCACTAATTCGATTTCTTCTCCATCCGGTCCTTGAATAAAAACAACACGTCTTGCAATTGTTTGCCCATCTTGCCCCTTAATATCAAAAGGCCCCCTAAGAATGGGAGCGCCTTTAGATTCAAGAAACACCATAGCAGTCTTCAAACATCTGACATTCAGGGCAAAGTGCACTCAAGCACCTTGGTTGCGCGCCTGATACATTTCAAAAGGGAATAACTCAATATAGGTGCCAGCACCTATCGCGATTTTTATATTTCCTTTATGACGACCAAGAGATTCATTCACCTCAAGGCCTAACACCTGTGTATAAAACCTAATCGATCTTTCTAAATCGGTGCAACTAATCGCAACATGACTTAAAGAAGCTTGGCCCAGTGAAATACTCATAAGTTAGCTGCAACGATATTTGCTGCTGAAGCTTTCTCGCTGACCGTTAACACCATCACAGTTTTTCTAACATCGTTATTCCCAACCCTATCCATTTCTGTCTTAACAGAGACAAATCCATACTTTTCATACAGTGCGATATTATGGTCTTCACACCGCAAATATAACGATTGAACCTTTAAGTGTTTTGCTTTTGCAATGGCCTCAAGAATCAATTTGCTAGAAACGCCTTTACCTCTCTGTTCACTCGGTACATACACGCCATCTAACCAATGATGCCAATTAGGGTATTGTTCTAATTCGCGATATTTAAGCTCAGCAACACCGACTAACGCTTGATCAATATGTGCCAGAATAGTCATAGGGAAAGCGTCTTTATTAACACCTAGTAAAACCTTCTCAGTTAACGTCGTTTTAACTGTTTCTGGCATGCTATGCCCCCATTCTGTTAAATACCATTTAGCAATAAGGGGTGCATCTTGTTGATGGTCCGCAAGCAATGAAATATCCATATTCTCTCCATTAATTCCATTTTGTATAAGTAAAAATTCGAATAAAACTCTTTTATATCCAGCGCCTTACCCTTTTACAGTAATCTTCATATTCCTGACCGAAGGTCTCTACCATCACCTTCTCTTCAAACGCGATGTACCACGCATTGGTAATAATAACGAATAAGACTACCCATAAGAACGAGCTAAAGGCAGCACCACTTACTAGTGCAACACCAATCAAGGCGATTACAAAACCAAGGTACATAGGATTTCGACTAAAACGATAAAGCCCTTCTGTCACCAGCTTATCTGGCTGCTCAAATGTCATGATGTTGGTATCTAGTTTTTTAAATAGTTTTTTTCCTTTTATCGCCATCAAGTAGCCAATCAAGATCCAAGGTATGCCTAGCAAACTGTAGGGGAAAGCTAAATTATGACGCGAACCTAATAACCAGCAGCTAGCTAATATCAAAACAATAAAAAATAAAAATAATATAGGTGGCAATAGTTTTTTCATTTCCGTTCTCCAATAAAGTTTTCAGTTACTTTACTGGGAAACATTTGGCTTCACCTTTACCTATGTTAAGTCCATCTCTTTTCTAATCCGAGATAAGCTCACATCTGTAATACCAAGGTACATAGCCACATGCCTTAAGGGGATCAAATGGCTTTCATCTTCAAATTCCTTTAAAAATATTTGATAACGCTCTCTTGCCGACAGAAGTAAAAAACTGGCTTCTCTCTTCTCTTTCTTTAACACAAGGCGTTCAAAAAGCTGTAGTAGAAAAGCCATTATATTTGGGTGTACTTGTGCAAGTTTTACGAGAGAAGCATAATCTATTGCCGCAACCCGACATGGGGTTATAGCTTGGGTATAAAAAGGACTTGAGCTGTTTTCTACTAAGGTACTAATACTGGCGAACGCTCCACCAGTCCTTACTAAAGATTTATTCCGTTCTTTTCCTTCTTGATCAATATAAAAATATCGTCCAATCCCCTCAATCACAAAATAAATTTTGTTCGGTTTATCATTGAAAGAAAATATAAAATCTTTTGGCTGGTAAACCTCAAAAGTCATTTCCGCTAACAACTTATCCCAGTCATCTTGCGTCAAGTTTACTCTTTCGGAGAAAACCCTCACTAATTGATTTACCATTTCTGCTTTCATTTCACTCTCTGCCTTTCCATAGACGCTCTTAGAAACATGATACCAAGATTACAAGGCTAATCTTACCTAAAACAGCCTGAAACAAAGCCTGTAAGACGAAGAAACCGACACCCCCCATAATAAAAATCATAAATTTTGGATTAAATATTTCAAGTCAGGATAAACACCTTATGAATTGGCAAAGAGCGAGAACAGACGACAAAAAAAGTGAAAGGAAAGAGGCCACCTATCAGGCTGCTTTCACACTTTTTAAAGAAAAAGGTTATGAGGGTGTAAGTTTTAACGGCATTGCAGCTCAATCAGGCTTTACCAAGTCCAAAATGTACCGTTATTTCACCTCTAAAGAAGAAGTCTTTTTAAACGTGTTTGGGGATTTATTTGAAAACTGGTTTAACAATTGTATTAACCAGTTAAAGGATTTTGATCAAGAAGAAGATAGTCTCAAGTTTGCACAAGCCTGGGTTGAGATCTTATTAAAACACCCAGAGTTTTTAGATCTGACTCCCCTTATATTTATTGCACTGGAAGCAAATTCATCCTATGAAGAGTTAATTGAGTTTAAACGAAAATCTAAAGGACTTTTATATCAATTAGCGCTTGAAATTAGCAGAATTTACCCCGCTCTTGAAGGTGAGAATGCATTTCAATTTCTCACATTAAGTTATGCAGCAACCGCCAACTATTGGGCAGGTAGCAGGCAAAACGATGCGCTTAATCAGGTCTATGCCATAGAAGAATTTCAAATGTTAAAGCCTGATTTCGAGCGTAACCTCATACGCTCTATTGTCATTATTAATGGCATAAAAGCAGAGCAAACCTAATAAAAACCTCATGTTTTAACGAAATAATGTACTTATTAAAAATTAAACTCACTTATAGAAAGGTAAATAACCATGGCACATCATGCAGAAAGCACAATAAAAGTTAACCTACCCGCAAAACAGATTTTGAACATACTTGATGACTATGCCAGTGTTGAGAAATTTGCGACCACTATTACCTCCTCCCCTATCATCAATGATATTCATCGAGGATTAGGTGCCAAACGTCGCTGCACTTTTAAAGACGGCTCTAGCCTAGTAGAAGAGATCATCGAATATCAAGAAGGCCAAGGTTATACCATGCGACTATCTGATCACTCACTCCCCCTTAAAAGCATGCAAGCTAAAATGAGCGTTAAGGCTATCTAAGCTAACTCCTGTGAGATTTTTATGTCGGCAGATTTCGTTGTAAAAGGTGGGCCGCTTGGCTTACTAATGGGAAGCCTTTTAATGCGCCCTATGATGAAAGGCGTATTTAAGAAAGTAATGACAGGCTTAGCTTATCATGCCGAAACTGGTGAGTTAATTGGCGAAAAATTACCACCTCAAAACACCTTATCTAAACTCATTTTGAATTGATAGTTTAAAACTGAAACTTATATTAAACATGGCGTTTCACTGAATCAAGGCAAGCTAAAAAGCCTTGATTCTTAACGGCTTGTTAGCCTAGCGCTAGTAATTTCAATCATCTACAAGCCAGCCCTTATTTACGGCAAACTCAACTTTTTTCAACATCCATTTATAAATTTCAGGGGATCTATAGGCAACCATTTGATTAATCTCTAACACCTGAGTTTTAGAAACACCTTGTTCCATCCATGTTTTCCCCTGAGTATTAATATTCATCATAAAGGGTAATAATCGATCAACAACCTTCACCCATTGACTCTCTCTAGTTTCTTGCGCTTCATACTC
This sequence comes from Marinomonas sp. MED121, assembly GCF_000153025.1. Taxonomy (GTDB): domain Bacteria; phylum Pseudomonadota; class Gammaproteobacteria; order Pseudomonadales; family Marinomonadaceae; genus Marinomonas. The sequence continues at coordinate 154,809 of NZ_CH672434.1, read as the reverse complement.
TTGCCATAAATCAAGGGTTTCAGTTGCAAACTTGATTTTATACCTATTAAGCTCAGAGAGATAAGCGGCTTCTTTCTCTGTTTGCTTTGCTCTATCAACATCGAATATAGATTTATCACCAGCACCAATTTCACAGATATCATGTACAAGTGTCATTTTGATCACTTTCAATAAATCAAACTCTAAGTGCATTTCATCTTTTAATGTCAATATAGCAATGGCCAAATGCCAGCTATGTTCAGCAGAGTTCTCATGTCGAAAGCCCTTATCTAAACCATCATGAACATAAGCACGCCGATATACTGATTTGAGTTGATCTACTTCCATTAAAAAATCAAATAAAGCGTCCATTTTAGTCCTTAAGACGATACATCCAGATCATTCAAAGTAATTTAGTCTTACTAACTCACTTGTCTTACTTTTTAATATCATAACAATCAAGTTAAAGATTATTGCCCTCATTATTTAATTTTAGATTGAGTTTGCTGTTTCAATTAAATGAGGTAGTAGCTCTTTTATCGCTTTTTCTTGATTCCATTCTGACGTAAGTAAGGATGAGTGAACAGCAGCAATTGGCTGCCCTCGACCATCTAGTATTGGAACAGATACATTAATCAGGCTATGGTTTCCCCCTCGCTGTTCTGAAAAACAGTATCCTTGTCGTCTTGCTTTTCGAATTTCTTCCAAAATTTCCGAGCGATCTGAAATCACATTTTGCGATAGGAACATGGGGTTAACGCCGTCCCATTCATCAATTATTTGGTTAATTTCATCATCTGTTTTATAGGATAAAATAATACGTCCACCCGTGGTTAATATGGCAGGCCGTCGCGAACCTAATAGCGTGGTTGCATGAGGTGCCTTACTATTAGGTACCCTGATAGAGTAAACGATATCGTTTCCATCTAACTGCGCAAGATTAACCGTAATATTAAACCTTCTCGATAGCTCAATTAACTTAGAGTTCGCAAGCCTCACAAGATTGTCTGAACTTAGATAACAGCTAGCAAAATCTAGGTATTTTAAGGTTGGACTATAGCGTTTAGTTTTCTCATTTTTTTTCAGCAAACCGAGAGTCGTTAATGTATGACAAAAGCGTTGTGCAGAGCTTTTGGTGATACCCGTTTCTTGAGATAACTCACCTAGCGTCATTTCCGGACTACTTTCTGTAAAGGCCTTTAATACAATCAAGCCTTTTTCTAGTGAATTAATAAATAGTGGGTCTTGCCGAGAATTTTCTTTCATTATTTTAGCAAACAGCCTTTTCTAATTTCTCTTTATAGAATCATAACTTAGCACGTATTACCTATTATACCCAAAATATAAAACAATAATTTTAACGCATATAACTTGACGAAATACCGCTTTACGATTAATTTTAATTATAAATCGATAAACAAGTATCGCATAGCGATAAAATATTTAAATTTTATGTTGAAATGTCGTTATTTGTCATCAGTCGTCAATGTGAACACTACTAAAAAGCGAATAGCTAAATGTCTAAATATTTGAATAAGTCACAAGTCATTAAAAAGCCCGCTGCCACTTGTACTAAAGGTATTATTTCCTCACAAAACCGCGCAGCGTCAGAAGTTGGTGCTCAAGTACTTGCAAATGGTGGTAATGCAGTGGATGCAGCAATTGCCACGTCTTTCACCCTTGGCGCAGTTGAACCTTGGATGAGTGGTATGGGTGGTGGTGGCTATATGATGATTCTGATGGCTGGGGAGACGTGTCCTAAAGTCATTGATTTTGGTATGCGCTCTTCAATTAACCTAAACCCTAAAGATTATCCACTCACTAGAGGGACAGCATCTGATCTTTTTCCTTGGCCAACAGTGTTAGACGACCGAAACATTTCAGGTCCTCTCTCGATTGCTATTCCAGGTTATGTGGATGGTATGCGATTAGCCCATGAGCATTTTGCGACAAAAGATTGGCAAGAATTAATCCAACCAGCGTATGAGCATGCTAAAAAAGGCCTTCATGTCGACTGGTATGCTCAAATGATTTTAGCTTCCGCTGCAAAAGATCTGGCTCGCTTTGATAAATCCAAAGATACTTTTTTAGAAGAAGGCCTGCCTAAATCGTCTTCATGGACCGCACTCTCCAATAAGTATTGTGATATGACAAGTCTTGCTAACACTCTCAAACGTTTAGCACTGGCTGGACCACGTGATTTTTATGAAGGAGAAACGGCAGCAAGTATTGTTAAGGATATCCAAGCAGAAGGCGGCGTAATCGCTATGGAAGACCTCGCTAACTATAAGGCAAGCATTTACGACGCTGATATGGTTGAGCATGAAAATGGTCAATTTTTTGTTACACCAAAACTTACTGCAGGCCCAACCTTTAAGCATGCTAGAGAACTGTTAAAAAGCGCCTATGGTCTAGAAAGCTCAATTGAAAAAAGCTACTTAAGCTACGCTAAAACATTACGTCATGCCTACCAAGATAGGCTCAATAAATTAGGTGATGAAGAGTCAGCTAAAGGTGCGTCTTGCACCACTAACTTTGCCGTTGTCGATGAAGCAGGCAATATGGTTGTCGTCACTCAGACGCTACTGTCAATTTTTGGGTCGCGATTAATGTTACCTAACTCAGGTATCTTGATGAACAACGGCATTATGTGGTTCGACCCTGAACCAGGTAAACCAAATTCACTAGGCCCTAATAAACGCTGCCTTTCAAACATGTGCCCTATCATGGGTAAACGCAATGATGGTTTTCAATTTGCATTAGGGGCCTCAGGTGGCCGAAAAATACTACCCGCCGTCTTACAACTGTCTTCATTTATGATGGATTTTAACTTAAATCTAGATCAAGCCTTTCATACACCTAGGATTGATGTCAGTGGTGGTAATCAGCCTGTCATCGCAGATGAAAGCCTTCCACAACATATTTTATCCGAGCTAGACAATGAAATGGGCTGTATCCCAGCCCCCAGAACCGTTTATCCCTATAACTTTGCCTGTCCTTCAGGAGTTTCAAGGCTCAAGCAAAACAATGCTGGCGCCACTGAAATCATGTCAGCTTGGAGCGATTCGGCAAAAGAATCAGATTTCAATAAGGAATAACTATGCATTGAAAGTAAACCCAATAAACATAGATCCACCTCAAATTGGCAGATGATAAAACGCAAGGATGCAACTAGTTTTGATACATCGGACTCATCATATCTGAGCCTAATATGACGCTATTAAAAAAATAAAACATGAAATCATAAGAGGAAAGCACCATGAAAATCCGGTCCTTATTAGTAAGCAGTCTGTTCGTAAGCCTTGCTTCTTTTTCTATCAATCCAGCCTATGCAGATAAGGCGAATGACACTTTAGTGGTATCATTTAATAAAGAAATTCAAACATTAGATGCACTGTATTCAACATCTCGCGAGAATATTATTTTAAATGAACTCACCTCTGACCAACTGGTTTCGATTGACCCAGCCACTAAAGAATACTTACCTGCCTTAGCCAAGAGCTTCAAATACCTAGATGAAAAATCCATCGAATTTACCTTAAGAGATGATATTAAGTTCCATGATGGCTCTGCTGTCACAGTCGAAGATATTATTTATTCCGTAAACTGGGTTGCAGCGAATGAAGCAAAAACTAAACGGGGTAGCTTTATTCGCCGTTGGTTAGAAGAGGTTAGAAAAACAGGGCCTAATACCCTAGTGATTGAAGCGAAAAAGCCTTATCCGTTGATGTTACGCGATATTGCCATGTTCGTTCTCACCCGCAAAAATCAAACCTACCATGCTAATGGCAGTGCAAACCCTAATGCTCAAACAGAAAGCCTAATAGGCACAGGTCCTTATAAGATAGTGAGCTTTGACTCAGGCAGTGGCGTTAAATTAGAGCGTTTTGAAGACTATTATGCCAATAGCCCAAAAGGCAAAGCTCAGATTAAACATATGACGCTTCGTTCCATTCCTGACTGGAGTACCGTCATAGCTGAGATGATGTCTAATGGCGTCGATTGGACCTATAACGTGCCAGATGAAATTGCTGAAAACCTAAGCCGCACGCCACTTGTTGATCGTATTGAAGGACCGTCTACTCGGATTGCTTATCTCACCTTGGATGCCGCTGGGGTTTCGACCCAAGTTAATGGTCAAGATAACCCTTTCACTAAGTTAAAAGTACGCCAAGCGCTTAACCATGCCATCAATAATCAGCTGATTGTAGATTTCTTAGTAAAAGGCACGTCAAGAATTATTTCTGGCCCTTGTTTCCCCGGTATGTTTGCTTGCTCTGACTCTGTAACCACATATGACTATGACCCTAAAAAAGCTAAGGCTTTACTGGCTGAAGCGGGTTACCCAAATGGGTTTGAATTTGATCTTTGGGCTTATCGTGAAAAGGCCATTACCGAAGCGGTGGCAGCGGACTTAGCCAGAATCGGTATTAAAGCCAATGTTAAATACGTCAAACTGTCGGCCTTCTCAAAAGCCCGTAGTGCGGAAGAAATGATGGCCTACCACGGCACTTGGGGTTACTACGGTACCTTAGATATCGGCGCGATCTCAAACCACTTTGTCTCAGGCAGCAACCGTAACTTGAATAAAGACCCTAAGGTCGAGGGCTTGTTTAAGACGGCACTCGAAACCGTTGATGCGAACGAGCGCTTAGCCGCTTATCAAGAGGCGCAAACTATTATTGCTGATCAAGCATATTGGGTGCCTCTGTATCAATATAGTGTGAATTATGCGGCCTCTAAAGAGGTCAACTTTGAAGCCCCCGTTGATGGCTTGCCTCGTCTTTACAACATCAGCTGGAAATAAAAGTTAAGCGTCTTGCCTCCCTAGAGCAAGGCTTGGAGCATAAGGTTACGGCCTTATGCTTCCTTTTTAACCTGGATTTTGTTGTCAGCAACGAGGAGTTGATCCGTGTTTATATTTATTCTTAAACGGTTATTAATGGGCGCTTGCGTCGCCATTACCGTTTCCATTGCCGCTTTTTTATTGCTCAACCTCTCGGCCGACCCTGCCGCCATGATTGCAGGAGAGGATGCGGATCGTCAGACCATTGAAGAGTTACGTGCTCAGTATCAATTAGATAGGCCCTTATACATACGCTACGGTGTGTGGATTGGTGGTGTGGTGCAAGGTGATTTTGGTAACAGTTACTACTGGAAAAAGCCCGTACTCGATCTCTTTATTGAGCGGGCCCCTGTCACCTTAACCTTAGGTTTCTCTGCCCTTTTCATTGCCATTGTTGTGGGGTTGATTTTAGGGGTGCTGGCCGCCCTTAAACCCAATGGATGGCTCGACCGGTTTGCCTTAAGTTTTGGGACCGCCGCCCAAGCGGTGCCTAACTTTTGGCTAGGTTTGATGTTTATTATTTTCTTTGGGGTTATGTTCCCTATCTTTCCGGTTTCTGGTGATACCACCTGGAAGCATTTTGTCATGCCTTCTATCGTGTTGGGGATGAGCTCTGTGCCTCAGATTTTACGTTTAACCCGCGCCGGTATGATAGATGTGCTTGCTTCTGATTATATTCGAACCGCTCGGGCCAAGGGCTTTCGGTCCCCTGACATTTTACTCAAACATGCGTTGCGTAATGCGCTTTTACCTGTGGTCAGTGTGATTGCGATTCAGTTTGGCTATAAGTTCGCGGGCTCAGTGATTACCGAATCTGTCTTTGCCTTAAATGGGATTGGTCGCTTGGCCTATCAATCCATCTTGGGAGCCGATATTCCCACGGTGCAAATGCTGGTTTTCTTGTTCGCCATTATTTTTATTCTTATGACCATCTTAGGGGAAATCCTTAATGCATGGTTAGACCCACGAATTCGAGTGGAGTAGCCCATGTCTCATTCTCAATTAAGTAAGCAAGTTGATAACGCCCCATTAGATGGCAACGGATTAGACAATCAGGCACAGGACGCCTCTCAAACAGAGATTATCGATCTGACCCCAAAAGAACGATTGATCCTAAAAATGAAGGCCCATCGTGGTTTGCAATTTGGTGTTTTCGTGGTGGGGTTCATGGTGTTGATGGCCATTTTCGCCCCATTACTTGCGCCCCATGATCCTTATCTTCAAGACCTGACGCAGCGCCTCGTGCCACCTGTGTGGTCGGATCAAGGCAGTTGGAACCATATTCTAGGCACGGACAATTTAGGCCGTGACTATTTAAGTCGCCTTATCTATGGAGGGCAAGTCTCCTTAGCGGTGGGGTTTGGTGCCGCAGGGTTAGGTTGTTTTATCGGTGTATTAGTGGGTTTAAGTGCGGGCTATTTCGGTGGACGTGTGGATCAAGTGGCAAGCTTCATGCTCAATTGCCAGTTGGCGATTCCGTCTTTGTTATTAGCCATGGCCTTGGTGTTTTTCATCGGTGCGTCCGTGATCACCTTAGTCTTGGTTTTAGGCTGTTTGCATTGGAGTTATTACATGGTGGTAACTCGCACCATGACCAAGCAAATCCGTGCCCTTGAATATGTCATGGCCGCCAAAACCATTGGGAGTAGCAACCGTCAGATCCTGTTTTATGAAATCTTACCCAACCTGGTCAATCAAGTGATTGTGGTTTTCTCCCTCGAAGTGGCGGTGGTCATTATTGCAGAAGCCTCCATGTCCTTTTTAGGCGTGGGTGTGCAGCCTCCAACCGCGTCTTGGGGCTTGATGATAGCGGAAGGCAAAGCCGCCATGTACTTCAGCCCTTATCTGGTGGTGATTCCAGGTACCGCCTTATTTTTATTAGTGCTCGCCGTCAATTTATTGGGTGACGGTATTCGTGATGTCACGGCACCGGAAGGTCGCAACTAGCTTAGTTTACTTTAGCCGACCTTAATCTTAGGTGTTTTAACGAGCCTTTTATCATGTGGAGACAAGACATGTCAGAATTATTAGAAGTAGAAGGGTTGAGTGTTACCTTGCCGTTACCTGAGGGTAATTTAACCGCGGTCAGCGACATTTCCTTTAACATAAAACGCGGTGAAACCTTAGGCATAGTAGGTGAATCAGGCTCAGGTAAATCGATTTCCTCCATGGCCATTATGGGGTTATTGCCGAAAGGCACGATACGTGAAGCCAACACATTACGCTTTGATGGGCAAGATTTATTGGCTTTGGATGAAGGTCAAATGGCGGATCTTAGGGGCAACAAGATTGCCATGATCTTCCAAGAGCCCATGACCTCATTAAACCCTGTGTACACCATAGGCCATCAGATGACAGAGCTGATGATCTTGCATAAAAAAGTAAGCAAGGCTGAAGCCAATGACAGGGCCATCGCCTTATTGGAAAAAGTGGGGATTACCGCGGCGAAAAGCCGTTTAACCCAATACCCCCACCAGCTATCAGGGGGGCTTCGCCAACGTGTCATGATCGCCATGATGCTCATGTGTGAACCTGATTTGATCATTGCCGATGAGCCAACTACTGCCTTAGATGTGACCATACAAGCGCAAATCTTGCACCTGTTACGCGGTCTGCAAAAAGAGCTGAATATGGCCATGATCATCATCACCCATGACTTAGGGGTGGTCTCTAGCGTGTCAGATCATGTGGCGGTCATGTACGCCGGCCAAATTGTCGAGCGTGGCAAGGTGGATGAGGTGTTTGAGCGTCCAATCCACCCTTATACCCAAGGTTTATTAGAGAGTATTCCCGTCTCAGGCCAAATTGTACCGGGGGAAAAGCTGGGCTCGATTCCAGGCTTAGTGCCTTCGCTTAAAACCCGTTTTAAAGGCTGTCGTTTTGCTAACCGTTGTCATCGTCGTAAGCATGGCTGTGAAAACGGCAGCATTGCTTTAACGCCCCAAGGGGGCGGCCGAGAGTCGCGCTGTATTTTAAGTCCTAATGAAGCCTTAAAGGTATCCGCTCCCCCGCTCGAGACTGACACGCTTCTTAACGCTAAGCGCGCTTATGGTGCCGGTGTTGATCCCTTATCTAAACCCTTGATGCGCGTTACCCACGCCGAGTGTGAGTTTAAGATTAAGACCAGTCTTTTTGGGGCCGCCAAACCATTAAGAGCGGTAAATAATGTGTCACTAGAGCTGCGAAAAGGAGAAGTCGTTGCCATCGTTGGTGAATCTGGTTGTGGTAAAAGCACCCTGGCACGCATGCTATTAGGCTTACAAAAGCCAACGGCTGGGCAAGTGGTACTCAATGGCAAAGATATCATGGACATGTCTAACGAAGTGCGTTCACAACAGGTGCAATCCATCTTCCAAGACCCCTACTCCTCATTGAATCCAAGACGCACCATAGGAGAAATCATACGTCGACCTCTTGAACTGCACGGTATTGGGGAGAACAGCACAGAGCAAAAAACCATGGTAGAAAACATCATGGAAAAAGTCGGTATTCCAAAAAGGCTTTACTTCAACTACCCCAACCAATTATCGGGGGGACAAAGACAAAGGGTGGCCATTGCCAGAGCTTTAATCTTAAGGCCAGAGTTGATTATCTGTGATGAGCCCACTTCGGCCTTAGATGTGTCGGTACAGGCGCAGATTCTTAACCTCTTATTGGAGTTACGCCAAGAACTCAGACTCACTTATCTCTTAATTACCCATGATATGGCAGTGGTTGAACACATAGCGACCCGAGTGGTGGTCATGTATCTGGGTAAAGTGGTGGAAATGGCCGATGCCAGAACCCTCTTCAGTGATCCAAAACACCCTTATACCAAGGCCTTACTCGCGTCGGTATTAACCCCAAAATCCGGTGAAGCCGTACCAGAAATCAAATTGGGCACCAGTTACCCCAACCCGATCGACCCGCCTTCAGGTTGTAGTTTTCACCCAAGGTGCGAGTTTGCCACTGACCTGTGTAAAACCAGAGCACCTGAGTTAATAGCCATTAACGAGACCCAATCAAGTGCCTGTCATCTGATTCAAACCTAAGGTTTAATTATTAGAATTTTGATAAAGCCAATTAAATGACCTTTTCTCACAAACCTAATCCAATTTTTCTGGATTAGGTTTTTTTATATAAACGTTAAAGATTACTCATCGTTTCATTAAAAGAAACTCACTCATTTCATAGGCTTAAGTTCAATCAGGGAACCTGCGATTAAGTCACCTATTCTCAATCTGCTTTTAAAGGTAAATGGCAAAAAAGCGTCAAACAAGACGTCACTTTGCGCTTGTTTAATAGAAAGTTAGTTTAGACACCTTTCGAGAAGGGACAACGCTGGGTGTTACTTTTTCTGAAATGCTATCTAGGTATGCTTCAAAGGTTCAAAGGTTCAAAGGTTCAAAGGTTCAAAGGTTCAAAGGTTCAAAGGTTCAAAGGTTCAAAGGGAGTAGTCTAAATTAAAGCAAGGAAAGCACATAAACCCAGAGACTGTATGTGAGTATCAAATTAAAGGAGAGCAATTAAAGAAGTAAAGATGATAAGAGTTTAAATTGTAATTATATCAAACTCTTATCATCAAATAGATACTTTAGAAGTACTTAGCACGCAAAGCTTAAGCTATTCATTATCGATGGGAAAATAAGGATCTCATGTAAAGATGTTCAGGAATCTTGTCTGCAATGGTTGCATGCAGCGCAGGCAACTTAGACCAATGCACCCCTTGACGGTGATGGTGAGCAGTATGATAGCCCAAGTTACCGGTTAAAAAGTTGAATACACGATTCAAGTTATTATAAGAGGCTTCAAACTCATTCTCAGTACTAAGACCAGAATGATGATCATAGGTTACATAAGCGGTGAAAAGTAAACTGGTAATCATAGGCAGGGCAAATAGGAAAAAGCCTGCAACAGGGTTAAACCAAACAAGCAGCGCAACAATCAAGAATGTAGGTGCTAAGTAGGTCATAAATGGCTTAAGTTGTTTTGGAAAGCGTTTACCGACTGAGTAACCTCTAGGATAAGCTGTGACAGCCACCTCTAATGTATAGCCAATCACGCCCATTTTTGAACCATCTTTACGCTGCCAACGGCTCTCATCCTTTTCTTGATCTAGAAAGTTAACATGGTGCCCTAATACATGGTGCAAACGCCACAAGTTAGTCGTTACCCCAGTATGCAAGGCATAAAAGAACTCTAGTCCACGGTTTAACGCGTCAGAGCGAAAGGTAAACAAATGTTGATGATGATGGTTCCAAGCGCAAATAACGCCTTTAGGAATAATCATTAATAAGTAGTAGCCGATAAGCAAAGTCGTATTTTCAAGGGTGAAGTATAAAACAAAATCTAAAAGGGTAAGCATGAGGATGATAGTAACGGGCCAGCGATCTTCTTTGTGTTTAAAAATGCCGGTATGTTTTGTTGCTTTAGAATTATTTTTCATTTGAGTCCAATCTAACGATTAATCATGGTTACAGCGATCCCTGCTAGAAATTAATGATGTATATGATGAACAAGTCAGACAAAGGTATAGGTTTAAACCTACCTTGTTTGTTCTCCTACAAAGACTTGAGTTTTATAATTTTGATCTAGAATTTTATTTTTTCTCTAATCAATACGGGAATCATCCTCCAAAAATAAAAGTCTAAAAAAGGTCAGCCACTTTAGCGCGGGCTACTATAACTGCAAATACGACAAAGGTGTTAATTTTTTACGATTTGTAAAGGCTTAAGAAACCTATGATTAAGTTGCGGCTCTTGCCATAAATCTAGGGACTTTTATCCACACGCTGAGGCGGGAGGACTTATTCGCAGTTTCCTTAACTATCATGTTGAAACTAATTAGAATTAATAAGAAATACATTGAATAGATAAAACACCTTAAAAACGTATCTGCATTTTGCAGTAAGCTATGCCCGATTTATTAAATTCATCATTGTACTTTTCTAAGCCCAATGCTTCATAAAAACCTTGTGCACTGACCCTAGCATCACACCAAAAGCGTTTGATGCCATCACTTTTAAGCTGTTCAATAATATGCTTAATTAGCTTTGTGCCGATCCCCTGTCCTTGATAGCAAGCCAATGTGGCAAACTTTCTAAGCCTTGCCTCACGATTATCTTTATAGATAGAAGCAACACAGACTAACCTTTTGTCTAAAAACACCCCAAAGTGTTGAGCTTGAGCGTCCCCATCCACATGACAAAAACTCATTGGTTTATCTGGCCATAAAACCTTATGCCTGATGGTCAGGGTGTCTTGCCACTTTATGCTTCGTATTTCCATATAGGTTTCCGCGTTTAAATTGACAAGATACTATGATTAATCGGTGAGAAGGCAAACTAAAAGGCGCTAACGTCTCAGCCAAACTTGCCTAACAACATCAGGTTGAAAACCAATTCGTCGGCAATTTTTCTGACTCACACTGCCTGATAACACATCAGTTAAAACTCTTTCAGCCCCTAAATCTATGGCATCTTGCACCCGAGTTGTCAGAAGTTCCGTTTGACCCCCCTTACCTCTAACATGCTCTTGGGTAAAAGCATTCCCTAAAATGGCAAGATTATTTTCCAAGTACGATGTCGCCCAAGCGCAGGGGATGCCATCAAGATAAGCAACATAAACCCTAAATGACTCAGTACAATAGAAAGATTTTTTGCTTTTCCAAACCTGGTCAGAACAAGTTAACCCTGACGTTTTTAACAGCGCTAGAAAATCATCCGCTCTGGCTTCAGTCCAACGCTCAACATGCACATTACTTTGCGATACATGGCTCAAGTCAAGCCCAAAGCGGTTCAAGCTTAAAAATTCGTGCTGATGACTAGGCTGATAGCCCCTTTCATTAAGCCAATGCTTTAACTCTGGCGTCTCTAAGCCAGATTCAATTGCAATCTCGGGGAGTGCATCTAAATCAAAGAGTCCATACACACTATCGAGATAGGCTAAATCACAATGATGGTGAATTAAAATTTGATTATCATAACGACGAGTTTTATCTATGTATGCCTTTAAATTGAGTGACTCGATAATTGATAGTTCGCTTGGCAGCATGGTGGATAAGGTACGTTTGTTATTAAAACGAAAATAGGTGTTATAAGCATCACTGGCTCTTTTGTCTTGCATTGTTCCCTCAATGTTTAGGTTTTGATCAACTTTTAAATCAAGTACTTATCATACTCAGCGCGATATAAAGGGCTGATTAAGCCCTCACCACTAAGCAATAAATGTCAACTCTGCCCTTGCCTTAGAAGACTTAAATCTTAGTTTTAAGCCACTTCCAATCATCTGAAACTTGTTTTGCATAAGCGAGACTAGATGCTTTTATATCAGCAATACAACCGGGTAAAATGCGTGAAACACTCTTCTCAAAAGCAAAGGTGCGTCTATCACCACGGCTATGAGCCAACGCTAAAGTCTTGCCACAAGCAACGGCATAATCAACAAAACCCCCTTTTAGTGCGGCTTTTTTACCTAAGGCAATATCTTCAGGGTCCAAACCGACTTTAGCATGATGACGAGAACGTACTAGCCAATGCTCTTCATTCCATTCAACTTCGTCTAACACTAAATCAGGAAAGCGCTGCATTTTGCGTTGACACATAAGGGTTAAATGGGCTGGATTCAATCGATTATTCGGACTCATCTCAGGAAAAAAGTGGATTGGCGCAGCTTCTCTTTGCTTCTTAACCTCTACCAGATGACATAGGGCTAAATCTTCTGCACCTTTATAATCTCCGGGTCCAACCAAGAAATAATAGCGCGACATATTGACCGAGCCTGTACCCGCATTTTTGCGGGCAACTATATCCCAAACATAGTCATCCATATAAGGGCCAAATGTCACGTCTAACGCCTGATAAAGCTGTGGCTCTAAAGGTTGAAATTTTTCAGGTAAGTTCTTAAAAGATAAAGAAACATTTTCAAAATCGATCGCTTTTGCCAAAGTGCTTTTTTGATAAAATTGCTCTCCACCAACCGCCCTACGCTGAGCCTTTTTCAAAGGCTTTTTCAAGATAGAAAAATCTTCAAGAGCAACTCCATCCATGGCTTTTTGTAAATGATTCTGGTCTTTCAAGCCTTGCTCACATAGGGATAAATATCCATTTAGAAAGGATTCAATTGCTTGCTCTACTTGAGATTGTGTTACCACCTCATCAGTCGTTTCAGCCTCTAACCGGCAATGGTCTGCACACAACGCTAGGCTTGTACAAAATCTCAATAAGTCCCATTCAGGACGACCAATACAGGCATCATCAAAATCATTTGGCGAAAAGATCACATTGTCGCCATAGGAACCTTCTTCGGTTAAGAATCCAAAATTTGATACATGACAATCCCCCATCACACAGGTTAAAGGCAACTCTTTTAGTGCTTCAGGGATGGCTATCGTGCCAGAGGCAATATCCGCATAAAAAAGCTGAGCAGAGCCACGGTAGAAAACAAAAGGAGATAAAGCCATTTTCTGATATTTAGCTTCCTCTTTCGTGATCTCAACCCCATCGATACGTGTTAATTCATGGGTCAGCAACTCAGCTCTTAATGACATATTCTCTCCCCTTGTTTACCTTCTATTAATCAAATAGATAATTGCGTATAAAAACACCTAATTTAAGAGAAAGTGACCTTTTGATAGCAAAAAGTAAAGCTCTCTATTTAAGGAAGCTAAAGTTTGCTAATCCTTAAACGACTTCATTTTGATAGGCGCATCACAAGTTTAGACACTCTTCCCCCTAAATAACGAGCAGAGGCTATATCCATTTCGTTTGCCACTGTACCATCAGCTTGAGCCACTACGCCTAATTGACAACCTAAACGGTTCACACCATGATCTTTAAAACCATGTGCAGCATCTAACCCTACCCAATACATACCATGCTGACAGGCCAAAGTAATAAGGTATTGTAAGGTCGTTGATTGATCACCGTTTAATCCACTACCTGATGTAAAACCTGCTGCCACCTTATCCGCCCATTGTTGCTTACTCCAGAGTTCACTTGTGGCATCAGCAAACGCTTTGAACTGGGCTGAAACGCTTCCCATATAGGTTGGAGACCCCATAATAATGGCATCACAAGTCTGTAAAGCGTCAAACAAAGTGGGATTGACAAAACGCCCTTCTTTAATGTCTTTGCCAACAATTTGATACTCTAAAACAGACACATTTTTATTGTCATTAATGCCTGAAATAACGGCTTTTGCTAACTGGTTGGTCATCCCCGTTTGGGAAAAATATACGACTGCAATACGTGCCAATTTTCTGCTCCTTCATTTAATTTGGGAGCAGTATAAAACCTCAAGCCAAGTTGAGGTAAAGTGATATTATTGTTTAATTTCCAAACCAATTTCGTCTTCAAGAAAACTTAAAAAAGCATCTAATTTCGGCGAAAGAGCTCGCTTTTGATGATAAAACGCAAATCGATCAATATCCGGCTGTCGATAATTGGGTAAAAGCTGAATTAAGCGCCCTTCTTTCAAGGCCTCTTCCACATAAATCGAGTAGGTATTGAGAATCCCCAAGCCTTGCAAAGCCGCTTCGATAGAAACAGGGATATGATTGCTGATATAACGGCTACTCGCTTCAAAGGCAAATTCTCCCTTTTTTGAATGAAAGAATTTCCATTGATTAAACAAGCGATCTCCTCCTTTGTGAAGAATGGCAATGTGTGCCTTTAATTCATTCGGGTGAGCCGGTGTACCATGTTCTGCAAGATAGTCTGGACTTGCAACTAAAATGGGGAGTAAAGGTTTAATTGGAAGGCAATACAAACCCAAGTCAGCCCCTGGTTTTTTAGATCGTATGGCCACATCATAGCCATCCCGTTTTAAATCTCGCCAATGGTTTGAGAGATCTATCTCCACTTCGAGTTCAGGGTAACGTTTCATAAACTTAGGCATCAAAGGCGCAAGCAAATGCTGCCCTAACGAGACAGGTGAGGTTACCATGAGTTTCCCTTTAGGCGTCCCTTGTGCTTGTTTAGTGTCGTTTTCTAATTCATCCAGTTCATTTAAAATAAAGTCGGCTTTTTCGTAATATTTTTGCCCTGTTTCTGTCAAAGACATGGTACGCGTACTTCTTACAACCAGCTGAGTATGTAATTCCTTTTCTAACAATTGTATCGCTTTACTCACCGTCGGACTTTTTATTTGCAAACGCTCAGCCGCCTTCGCAAAAGAGCCTGCTTTAACCAAGGTAACGAATATTCGCATCCGCTGAAACTTATCTCCATGTCGTGACATATGCCTTTATTAGTTCCTTAAAGCTAATAGTGAATTAGATATTGAGTGTATTACACTATTTTAAGTTATCAAATAGACTTGCCAACCTTATTTATAGCAAGGATTAGCGAGTGAATATCTATTTGTACCTTAATCGTTTTATGACGGCTTTAGCAGACTATGGCCTGATGTTTTTGATCCCCTTATTTGTTTTTCAAACCACACAAAGCGCCCAGTTAGCCGGTCTAGCATTTACCATTGAGTACTTGGTTAAGGTATTTTTTAGCCCTGTAGCCAGTCTATTAATCGATAGATATCCATTAATCAAACTAATGAGCCTAGTTAATATCATAAGAGCATTGGTGAGTATTTTAGTCGCGACAGGATTATTCTTACTTGATGGGCAAAATAACCAGATAATTTTTGCCCTTGTTGTACTCTTATCTGTGTTTAATGGCTTAGGTTTTGCCATCAACTTTATGGCGCAGGAGACCTTATTAACCCAATTAATAGAAGCGAAATATTTTGCTAAGGTACAAGCTCAGGTGCAAAGTTTAGAGCAAACCGCCTTGGTAACTGCCCCCATTCTATTTGCCGCTGCATTAAGTGTTGCCGAATTTCATTGGGTCTTAACCAGCCTGGTTTTGATTTTTATTATCGCTAACATCAGCTTATTAAAAGGCACAAAACAAACGCTAGTTGATGAACCTTCAGATCGCTTACTCTCATTAAAGCATCGCCTTGCTGCCAACTTTAGCATAGGCAAGAGTTATCTATTCCACTCTAAGCCCTTACAGCGCATTGTACTGTCCACCTTCTTATTAAACCTTATCTATGGCACCTTATTGGCCATTGGTGCACCTGCAGTCATTGGCTATTTTGAAAAAGATGCAGCAAGCTTTGCCAGCTTACAAACCGCTGGAGCCCTTGCCTCTATCCTAGTGCTCGTCATGATTGTCAAGCTATCGGATCGTGCGACACCTACCCAGCTTGGCATTATTGCCTTTATCTGTGTCAGTTTAGGTGGTTTTATCTCAGGCTTTGCTAACAGCTTTGAACTCTTTGTCATTGGCGCCATGCTCGTACTTGGTTTTGATGGCATGTTTAATGTCTACATACGAACTCGCAGAATGGAGATCATCGCTCGAAAAGATTACAGCAAGGTTATGGGCTTATTAATGATAGTGAACAATGTCAGCAAACCCTTATCAGGCTTCATTGTCTTTAGCCTGGGTCATTGGTTCTCAGTACTCGAAATACTCATTTTTGCTACCGCATTTGCAAGTATTCTCACCTTTGCACTCAAGCTATTCCAGACTTCAAAGGACGAAAACACTTTCCTCGAAAGCACGGAATAACTTAAAAAAAAGCGACGGGAGAGTTTATGGGCTGACTAGCTTGGTAGGCCTTGCATCCAAAACTCTCTTAACTGTTTTGCAGAGACTCTTGCCCCTAACTGAGATGGCTCAGGTTTTGAGCTAGCACTTGTGTCACCTGATGCTGCAAAAATACTGCGAGCAAGCTGACGTCCGACATTTTGAGCGGCAGTCGTTTTATCTATACGCTTTTGATAAAACCGATTTAAGACCTCTTGCAAATTATTAGTCTTACCTGCTTGCTCACTCTCTGGTGAGTTATGCTCATTGAGAAGATTCACTAAATACCAAACATCTTCTAAAGCCTGACAGGCACCTTGACCAGACGTGGGTAAAGGCGCATGGGCTGCATCGCCAACAATAATCACATTATCTTTATGCCAATAAGGTAAAGGCGCTAAATCGTGAACAAGAATACGATTAAGTGACGCTGGCTCATAATGATTCAATATGGCTTTAACTCTCTCTGGCCAAGCTTTAAAGCGCTCATGCATCTCTTCATACCAGCTCGTCACTGGCCTTTCTTTATCAAGCTGAGTCGTCCAAGCGGCAGCCCAATAGCAATGCCCTCCTTTTACAGAAACGATGCCAAAGCGCGCTGCATCACCACGATAATCCTGAATCACGTTTGCTAACGCATTACCCTCTAACTGAGCTGTACCTATGATATTCACAAAGCCTTGGTATCTAGGACTTACAGCGTCGTCAAACAAATACTCTCTCACCACTGACCTCATACGACCATCCGCACCAACAACTAAATCAACATCTTTCGCTATTGCTTCAATATCTTGCGCTTTGATCATTGATGAAAACTGTATTTTCCCGCCTAATGCCACCAGCTGATTTTCTAAGATAGCCATCAAGTCACGACGCAAAATACTGACCGAGCTGTACCCACAAAGTGTATTAAGCTCTTTGATATCAAGCTCTGCTTTTAGCTGCCCTTCGTTATCGTATTGCTGCATAAAAGCAGGTAAACCGCCCTTTTTCAGGACGGCTTTATCAAGGCCTAATTCCTTCAATACAAACATGGCATTTGGCCATAAGGTAATGCCAGCACCCATGGTTGAAATACCTGCATTAGCTTCATACACGCTTACTCGATATCCTTTTTTAATCGCCAGAATAGCTAGGGCTAAACCCGCGACACCAGCACCAATAATGGCGATGTGCTGTACTGATTTTATCTTCATATTGATTACCACTTCTTTATCTCAAGATTAAACGCAAAATAAAGTGTGACAAACTCATTAATTAGGATAAATTAGCAGAAATGAAATAGTTAATCCCATTAAATGAGAGAATTAATCATTGAGAAAATAAATGATTGAAAAAATAGAAACCCAATGGCTACTCAGTTTTAAGAGTGTCTATGAGCAATTAAGTTTTAAATTAGCGGCAGAGCAACTTCAAATACCGAGCTCTAATGTGAGCCGTCATGTGTCTCTCTTAGAAAAGTCGCTAAATTCGCGTTTATTGGAGCGAACAACCCGAAAAATGCAGGCAACGGCCGCAGGAACAAAACTTTATCACTCACTTATCCCCTTAATGCAAGCGATGGATGATGCATTAGAGGAAGTCTCGTTACATGGAGAATCAGTGTCTGGACACCTTAAAATGATCACGCCAGACCTCCCCTTCATGGGAGAAGTCATAGCGGACTTTTGCCTACAACACCCTCAGATCCAATTAAGTTGTGACACTCAATTAAACCCAAATGAAGGCTTGATGGATGGTTTTGATTTGATATTAAGCTTTGGTCGTGGGCCACTAGACGATTCTGGCTGGGTAGCAAAAGAAATACTACGCTGGCCAAGTTGTGTGGTTGCAGCGCCAGAACAATTCGAAAAACACTCAAGCCCAACCACTTTAGATGAGCTTAGCAAAGTACCCTGTATCACGAGCTTATCTGTTTTACAGGGCACACCTTGGCGCTTTAAGAACCAAGAAAAACTGCAAGTACAATCCAGCTATAAAGTGAATAGCGGCAACCTTGCCAAGGCAGCAGCGCTGAAAGGTTTAGGTTTTGCTATATTGCCATTGCATGCTTGCCAAGCAGAAATAGCCAGCGGGGATTTAATCGAGCTCAAGCTTGATCAAGAACCAGAAGACTTGGTGTTACACGCTTTTTACTCAGGGCGAAAATACCCTCTTCAGAAGGTTAAAGCCTTTTTGACGCATCTCACATCGAGCCTAGGGAACCTGTGATTAATCTTTCTTATCTATGCTAATAGCAATATTTTTACTCGAGCCTGCAAACCACTTTTGTACATAAATAGAACCCACAATGGGTGCCTTACCTTCTTCAGGTACTTCTTTGTAACGGACACTATTTTTGGTTTCTTTTTCAAATTCAAAATTAACAATGACATTAGACATTTCACTTCCCTTATTGATGCTAGGCAGAGGTTTCTGCTCAATTAATATTGCTATCATATTCAATAGCAAATACATGAAGCAAGTGACTAGATGAGAAAGATAAGTATTTGACTCTTATAAGAAAAGTAACAATAACACCAAACCTATTATTTGTTTAAAATACACTAATCAGCTTAAACATATTTAAAGATGGATTACTCAATGTCAATATCTAAACAGCCTTCAAAACTCAGCTTACCGCAGGTTAACCCTGGTGTGACGACTGTTTTAGACTATCTGATTATTAAATTCCCCTTTATAGATGCCGTAGTGTGGCAACAACGCATGGCCGATGGAAAGGTACATTGGCACGATGGTTCACTCATAACGGCGCAGTCTAAGTTCCTACCGCAACAGCGAGTATATTATTACCGAGAAGTCGAAAACGAACCTGTCATTCCCTTCAATGAAATAATCTTGTTTCAAGACCAAGATATTTTAGTGGCTTATAAACCCCACTTTTTACCTGTGACACCTGGAGGGATTTATGTGAATGAGTGTTTGCAAACTCGACTAAGGCGCAGCACTGGTATTGAGAGTTTACAAGCCTTGCACCGCTTAGACAGAGTCACCGCAGGGTTAGTTATTTTCTCGGTTAACCCTGAAACGAGCCAGTGTTATCATGAGTTATTCGAAACAAGGCAGATAGATAAGACCTATCAAGCCATTGCTAAAGTAGCTGAAAATGAAAACCTCATAGACCAAGAATGGCAGGTAAAAAACCGAATTGCGAAAGGCAAACCTAGCTTTCGCATGCAAATTTTAGAAGCTAGTGATAACAGCATACAGGCTAATAGCCTTTCTATTATTCGTTGTACTCAACAAGTTGATGAACTGGCTTTATTCGAATTAAAGCCCGTCACAGGTAAAACCCATCAATTACGCCTTCACATGCAGTCATTAGGCTTGCCTATCCTCAATGACAAATACTACCCAGAATTAGCACCTCAAACGGCCGATAACTATCAAGCCCCATTGCAACTTCTTGCAAAAGAGCTTGAGTTTATCGACCCCATATCGAAGCAGCCAAGGCACTTTATTTATGAGGGAAACCTATCAATAAATCATCCTGATGTTCTGATTAGAAATTAATTCAAAATGGGCTGAAGCTCAATTAAGTTACATTCTCTTCAATAAAAGTATTCAGCTCAGATACGGTTTTGATGACATACACGGTTTGATGACTAGACCTTGCCTTAAGCGCCTCTAACAAATCATTATTCCAAAATTTTGGACACAAGCGTAATGTCTTATAGCTCTGTATTGAGCCCTTTATGACTGAGCTACCCTCGGGCCAACCTTCAGGTTTCACCACAACACCTTTGATCATGCGCTTGGTCACAAACCAGTAACTCAAAAAATAAGGGAGATCGATATAGACCAAGGTATCTGCCGCATCTAAACGCTGATTAAATGCACCCATAGGGCCAAAGCCATCTATTATCCAAGTTTTAGCTGAGAGTATCTCCTCATGGGTTTGATCAAAGACTTCACGGGCAATCATGTCACCGTTTTTTTGGTAGAGGATTGAATCTAGTTGATACAAAGGGATGCCCGTTACTAAGGCCAAAGATTTGCTTAAACGGGATTTACCACTCCCTGGTTTTCCAAACACGGCTATTTTTTTCATGTTAATTCCTACAAAAGAGATTAATCCCATGAGGTAGAAACAAAAAACCCACCTCATGAGGTGGGTTTGATAAGTTATATGCATCAAGTGTCCACCATTCCTAAGGAATGGTAATAATTCGTACCTGTGGCATATCAAGATGTAATGTCATAACTAGATACTTATATATTAGAAACGTCTTGTCAACAGAGCTTATACCATCCGTTTAAACGCAATTCATTATTTAATAAGCTACCAGGTTTTATCCAAGTCTTTTGCATAGAGCAAAATAGCCTTTTGGTAATCTTTGATTGAATCTTCGTTTGTCGTATTGACTAAAAGCTCAAGTAATAATGAAACAGCCTCTTTATGACGTCCAATATTATAAAGACACATGGCATAAAAAGGTTTGGCTTCTATAGATTGAGGGTACTCAGCGAGGGTTTGATCAAAATAACTAAGGGCAGTGTCATACTCCCCCAAACTACGATAAGTAGAGGCCAAACCAAACAAGGCATCAAAACGTTCATCAGCAGAAATAGGACCCATTAATGCCAACTTATAATGTTCTATGGCATCACTTTCCTTACCTTCATTGTCATATGACCAAGCTATTTGCAAATGCGCTTTTGCCGCTAATTTTTTGTCATTAACTAGTTTATGAAGTAAAGAGCGTGACTCGTCATACCTTCCCTGCTGACGTAACTTAATAGATTGCTCGAAAAGAGTTTCCATACTGTCCTTTTAAATGATTAGGCCTTTAATAATACTAAATTTTTATTACTTTCGAATTCTACTTTATCAATGTAAAAATAATCAAAGCAAGAATATTTAAAGACAGTCATTGTAAAAACGTATTATTGCAATATCGCCTAAACACCGCTCTCTTCGTTAAATCAATTACTCCCTAGCTATGCTTTTTTTTGATTATTATTGCCATACTTTTTACGGTACTGTGAAGGTGACTGGCGATACTTTTCAAGAAAGGAATCGTTAAATTGTCGAATACTGCCATAACCTGCTTTGAAAGCTATATTTGACATTTTTAGCTCACT
Source organism: Marinomonas sp. MED121 (assembly GCF_000153025.1). GTDB lineage: Bacteria > Pseudomonadota > Gammaproteobacteria > Pseudomonadales > Marinomonadaceae > Marinomonas. The sequence goes on along the minus strand of NZ_CH672434.1, from coordinate 133,327 downwards.
GTTATCCAGCAAGCGCTTCGCCTTTTGCAAGCGCTTTGTTCTGGCAACTTGTATAGGGCTGGCACCAATGTGTTTATTAAATAAACGCGATAGATGCCGACTACCTATACCCAAACGCTCTGCCAATGCTTGGATATTTCCGCTATCAAGTGCACCCTCATCTATTAAGCGCAGTGCTCTTTTTACCGTGGTTAAGGTGCCATTCCAAGCATGAGAATCAGGGGCGGCTTCTGGACGACATCTCAAACAAGGCCGATACCCATCGGCCTCTGCAGCAGAGGCAGTGGGATAATAGGTCACATTTTTACGCAGAGGCTGACGAACAGGGCAAATGGTTCGACAATATATTTTCGAGGTGATAACGGCGACAAAAAATGAACCATCATATAGTGGGTCTCTATCAAGTCTAGCCTTATCACAAATATCAAAATCTAGCATTTGAATAGCTTACTGATTGACTATTTCTATGTCCATGCTTGTTCTATTTAAAGGTCCGAAAACCGCCAGAAGTTCTGGCTAAATCCATTTAGGATTTAATCCAAACAAATTCTAGGTAATTTTGATGCATACATTTCATAATCACAATTTAGCAGCCACACTTGTCGCCATTTCAGGGCTTGTATGGGGCCTTCTTTGGATCCCCTTACGAGCACTAGATGATGCTGGCATTAATGGATTATGGACAGTGGTAACCTTTTATACTTTGCCCATGATGATGCTAACCCCTTTTTATCTTTTACGTTGGCGAGTCATTATTAAAGGCGGGATTTCTCTTCACCTACCCTGCCTCTTAGCAGGACTTGGGCTAGTGCTTTATGCCGGCGCTTTGCTTTATACTCAAGTCATAAACGCAATGCTTTTATATTATCTAACCCCTCTTTGGAGCACCCTACTTGCAAGATACATATTAGGGGAAAGAATATTTTTTGATCGCTGGATTAGCATGCTGTTAGCCTTTGTAGGTATGTTGGTCATATTTAAAATAGACGCAGGATTACCATTACCAAAACACATAGGAGACTGGATGGGGTTTGCCTCAGGCATAGTCTGGGCTTTTGCTGCTGTTTATATGAAAAAGGGGCAAGAGCAGAATACTATGGATGTTACCCTATGCTACTTTTTATGGGGCAGCCTTTTCGCATTCATCATGGCTCAACTCCCTATTATAGCCGTGCAAAAGCTGCCCACATTTGCGCAGCTTTATAAAACCTTACCTTGGTTGATCCCCGTGATCATTTTATTAATTATTCCACCAGCAATGGCCGTATTATGGGGAGCCAAAGTGTTGAGCCCAGGGTTACTGGGCATTTTGTTTATGACTGAAATCAGCACCGGCTCTTTAAGTACAGCACTTTGGGCTAATGAGCCATTCGGACTTCGCGAAATACTTGGCATTACGCTGATTTCTTTGGCTGGGCTATGGGAACCCCTGCGAAATTGGAAAGAGCTTAAACCAAAACCCCCCTAATCTTTGATTGCTGAAAATGCACTTACGTCAATTTAACTGTCCTTTGGCATGTGTTAATCAAACGTCATTTTGCAATCTCTCTAAGCCCATTTAGCTGAATCAGGTAAGCTGTGTCCAAGCCCATAAATATGGCGAATTAGCTGACCTTCATGCATAGTTTCATGTTCAAGTAAGCTTACTAAAAGCTCATCTCTGGACTGTGTCCAATTATCAAGGCTTTTTACAGCTTGCTCGAATTGCATCTTAGAGGCATTTAATGCATTAATAATCTCTTCTAGATTATCATCACTACCTAAAGAACAAGAAAAACCATCCCACTCACCTTTTATCAAAGCACGAGAATAGCTTTCTCTCGCCCCGACAATACACCACATATGCTCGCCAACTGATTTGCTTTTAGCAATGTCTAACTGCTGAGTAAGCAAGACAGGCTCCATCGTTTTAACTATGTCTAACATTGACTCAAAACGCGATTCAATATTCTTTATAACGGTATTTCGCATCGTCCTTGATTCCTTATTTTTTTAGTTTTAATTTCCATTTAAGTATTGAACTCCTCAATAATATTCCCCCAATAATAAGGTTGCACTTGATCTAGGGTTTTAACCTGCCAGAGATTAGGGTTGCTCGGGTCAGGTACTGCGACTTCAACGAAGCGGCCCCAAATGGCAAGTCGCTCTTGGCAAATACCACACGGAGTTAAAATGATGAATTCATCTTCAGGTGTTGAGCGTGACACGCAAACAGAAGCAGTCACCTTAAGGTTAAGACGATTAGCCTCACAATAAGCCCCTGCTTCGTGGCATAAATTGGCGATTTCATTATGTGTGTCAAAACAGACACTTGTTAATATTTGGCCATCTTCAGTATAAACAGCCCCAGCCCCAGCATAACCAGTAGGAAAACGAGCTAAGGCTTGATTGATTGCCGCATCAACCAATTTTTGATCTAGTTTCATTATTTACACCAAAGCCTCTTAAAGGAGGCTATATAGTATTTAATTAAAGGACGGAGATTGTATCTATTCTGTGTTGCCTTCTTACCTAGTCAGCAAGAACTTCATTTGCTTCTATAGGCGTATTGGTGACTTGATTAATACCAGAAGAGATTTCAACTTTATTACCTAAATCTCGTACATTTTTTTGAACAGTCACAATAGAGAATAAGCTGAGGATAAAAGCCATTACATAAAAACCTTTTTCACTTAGCGCCATTTCAGCATTAAAAAGACCGATACCTAATAAAGCAATTGAGCTAAAGAAAGCAGCCCAGCACATGCCAACAAAAACTTTAGTCGCTGGAAGCCCTTCTTGTTTATCTCTCACTGTCTTTTGCAAGGTAACAGACGAGAACAAAGCTAAAATAAAAATGGCAAAGTAATAACCTTTTTCATTCAACATTATGTCTGCATTCCATAAACCAAGAAGGTAGCCACACACTCCTATTGCAAGAGCCGCCCAAGTGGCTGAAAGATAAGCTGGAGTTGGTCGAGATACTTGATTTGAGATTGTTTGCATTTCCACATGATCCTTATGTAAATAGTATTCTTTCCACTCATCTTGAGTGCAAGAACTCGGGGAACACATATTAAAAGATTTTAAGTAGAACATCTCCTGAACATGGCTCACTTCGAGCGTAATCCATTACCAGTCTTTATTACTATTTATTTAAATAGCACACCGCCTGTAGTTTATTGCCATCAGGGTCTCGAACATAAGCCGCATAATAGTCAGGGCCGTACGCCTCTCTTATGCCTGGGGCACCCTCATCACAACCACCGTTGGCTAAAGCGGCATGATAAAAAGCATCAACAGCGTCTTTTGAGGCAGCTTGAAATGCCACATGAGTTCCATTACCCCAAGTAGCCGGTTGACCATCATAAGGCTTGTACAAATATAAGTGTGGCATTGCCCCATTAACGCTATAAAGAGGCGGTTTACCCGCTGGTTTAGGAACACGACTGAAACCTAAGGGGCTTAGAGCTGCATCATAAAATACAATGGCTCTGTCATAATCATTCGTACCCAATGTAATGTGACTGATGATTGACTCCAAAATACTCTCCTTTACCTTTTTTCTTGCTAGCATAGCACTGGTTTTACGTCTGCTTCATATGATGACGAATTATCATAATCAATTATCCGATCAAGCCTTGAGCAATTCATTTCTTATTAACCTATTAGTATGCAATTCAGCAAAAACCTAAATAGAAACAATTATCATTTGCACCTTTGAGACAAAAATGGGAACATGATGTTATAACATAACATTGAGAGATAAAGATGAAGCCGAATATCCATCCTAAATATCAAAAAGTCGTTTTTCATGACACAGTTGCAGATACCTATTTTGTCATTGGCTCAACCATAAAAACTGAACGAACCATTGAATATCAAGGCAGCACATACCCTTATGTCACGATAGATGTTTCCAGCGTTTCTCACCCTTTTTATACCGGTGAACAACGCACTTCACAAAAAGATGGTCGAATCTCTAGGTTCAAAAGCCGCTTTGGTAATATCAGAGGTAGATCATGAAAGTATTAAGCTCTTTAAAGAGTGCAAAGAAACGCCATCCAGACTGCCAAGTCGTTAAACGTCGTGGCCGTACATTTGTAATATGTAAATCAAATCCTAGATTTAAGGCAGTACAAGGGACAAGTAAGAAAAAGCGCTAATCACATTGGTAATTAACACCGAGAATAAGTGCCTCAATGTTAGGGCACTTATTCTGCATTTTTGACATAGAGACAAGCTTAATTAACCGCAAGAATAACACTGATAATGTTATTGGTTGAGTTTCCCCACCATAATATACTGAGGCCCTGCTTCACCGCCTAAATATTGTTCCCCTGTATCTTCAAAGCCCCCTTTTAGATAGCACATCTTTGCACCAGGGTTCTTACAATTTACAGTGAGATATATGAGGTCAAAACCTGAATAGCGTTGTTTTAAATAAGTAAATAATGCTTTTACAGCGCCAGTACCTATCCCCTTCCCTTGCTGGTTCACATCGATAACAAAAGCTCTTAGACCCAATGCATTTTGTTGGCAAAAGGTGTAACTATCAGAATAAGCTGTATCTATTTTAAAAAAGCCAACAAGCACACCATCATGTTTAATGACATGTAAATGAATGAAGTCACTGCCATCTTCAAGAAACTCTTCTGCCGTACCGGCAAATTTTACTTGCTCATCCGCCAAGCTCACCTGTCTGACATCTTCAAGGTGCGATTCATTTAGCCTTTCTATTGTTATCATTCTGTTTCCTTACTATTTAAATGGGTATAGCGACTTATTTTTAAAGGTAATTATTTCAAATCTCTATTGGTCGATTGGGCTTAATCACTCTCTATGATGCCCTTCTCTATTAAGCCCTTCTTAAATATAACTTAGCGGTAATAAATGCTGCGACCATGGTTTCAACTAACGCCAGTGGTAACACAACAAGTAGATAACTCCAGCTTGAAAGATTCATATTTGCTAAACCAACCCAAAAGAGTAAAAAGAAAAAACACCAAGACATAAAACCACTGATTAAAATGGACCTGGTATTATTTCCAAAGGCGTTAGCGCACAGCCAAAAGAGAAAGACGTATAAAGCGGTGAGCAAGGTATCCCATACCCCCCAAATAGCAAATATTGCCCAGTTCATGTCCGCCACATTAGGCACAAGAGATAAATAATCATGCATCTCCGGCCTTACCAGTACAAAGTATCTAAAGACTTCCGAGGCATTCACCCAGACACTCACGATTATTGTGATAAGGATAAAATCTTTGATATTAAAATGTTTTTCAATTTGGCGTTTTTGCATTAGACGTTTTTTCATTAAAGAGAAAGCCTATTCATATACCTATTGTTTGCATAAGATCCTACTCGACCTCATCTTCATGACACACCATTTCAATATTGTGTCCATCAGGACCAATCACAAAAGCCGCATAATACTGACCGCTATAGTTAGGCCGTAGACCAGGCGCGCCATTATCTTGAGCACCCGCTTCTAATGCTAAACGATGAAACTCATCAACTTGATTTCGGTTCACAGCGACAAACGCCAAGTGTAAGTGCGAAGGTACCTCTTCTGCTAGGCGAATACATAATGAAGACTTACCATCTGTACTGATTTCAATACCCAGCGGCCCTTCAGAAATATACTCTAACCCAATAGGCTCTAATACCTTGAGAAAGAAGCCTTTACTTGCTTCATAATTACTCGCACTGATGACAAGATGGTCAAACATATAGCCTCTTAAAAGCCCTTAGATTTTTGACAGGTATTCATTTGTTTTGGCTATCAATCATCGTCTTGCATGGCAATGACATGCTGACCAGAATCAAGACCTGCTAACCTTTGTGCAATACTCATCTCTTCTTCACTGGATAAAGAAACTGATTCATCAAGGGGACAAAAAAAATGCTTATCTGTTGAGGCATCAAATTTTATCTTGCCAAGAATGTCTCCACTGGCATTAATACAATCAAGCTCTTGCTGGATTGGCCAAAAAAGCACCATGTAAAACCTCTTTTAAAACGTGTCTTAAAGTACAAATAATCCCAGATAATATTCGACTCTAAGATACAATACAATTTATCAAGATTGACGTTATTATTAGTTATAACTATTTATATATGTTTGTTCTAACTCGTTTTTACAAATAATCTACAATAGATTATTAACAAAATCGCAATTAAGACGAACAACTTAGATGAGATACACCGCCCATCGCAAAAAACTCACGAGGTTTCAATCGATAGTATTTATCCTCTATTTCTTGCGATTGCTCTGCATAAGGTTGCGTCATGACTTCCTGTAACTCTTGAATCAGAGTGTAATCCCCTTTTGCAGCTTGCTGATAAGCAGGCACAACTAGCCACTCTCTCAAAATGTATTTAGGGTTAACCAACTTCATTTGCACAGAGATGGCTTCAAGAGAATCCGATTGCCCAGTATTAGCCTCAAGAGTGTTATTAAGCAGCGCTTTCCATTTAGCTAGCCATGCGCTCCAACGCTGATCCATCTCTATGCTTTCTTTATCTTGCGTAGCGCCAGTGTAAAAGCTCTTCTTAAGTGGGCCAATATCCTCTGGGATAGATGAAAGCTCGCGGAAGAAAAGAGTGTAATCAACCGGCGTTTGCATCATAAGAATCTGCACCTCGTTAAGCACGTCTCTAAACTCTTTTTTAAGCTCTTCTTTAAACTCATCATTAGCTTCTTCTTTGAGCTCTATCGAAAGAGACCCAAGACCCAGTTTAGTCGCCCACATTCTTTCCATCTGGCTTTGTATTGCTTTTGGAAAGCTAGCCTCAATCTCATTAAGGGATTGCAAAAATTCAGGATGTGATTCAAGCAAGGGGCTTAATGCCGAGCAAAAAGAGCCAAAGTTTTTTTGAGCTGCATTAGTTTGATTCATAAATGAAAAGTGCTGGCCGCCCCCAGTCCAAGGTTGGTAATAAGGATGAAACACATCACAAAAACCAAAAGGACCATAATCAAGGGTAAATCCACCCGCAGCGCAATTATCGCTGTTAAAATTACCCTGACAAAAGCCAACACGAATCCAATTTGCGATCAAAGACATTAGACGTGAACGAAACTCACGGGCAAGTATGACTACTTTTTCAGGGGTTGAGACTTGCTCGTCAATAACATCCGCGTACTCACGGTCAATCAAATGTAATACAATTTTTTCAAGCTCTTCAAACGCTTGGGAATGCTCGTTGGCACGAACACGGCGAGCGAAGAGCTCTAATTGACCCACACGTAAAAATGAAGGTGCAACGCGAGTTGAAATCGCAACCGCTTCAGAGACAAGTCTATCTGGGTCTTCTGAGCGAGAACCTTCTGAATACCAAGGCCTATCAACCGTTTCTGATTTAGAGACATAAAAGCTTAAAGAGCGTGATGTCGGCACACCCAAAGCATGCATGTTTTCTTGCGCTAAAAACTCACGCACACTAGAACGTAAAACCGCTCGCCCATCTGCCCCACGACAATAGGGTGTCGGGCCACCACCCTTTAACTGCATTTCCCAACGCTTGCCATTAATCACGCCTTCAAGTACAGATACTGCTCTGCCATCACCATAGCCATTACCAGTACGAAACGGGCACTGCTGAGTGTATTCAGTGCCATAAATAGAAAGCGCATAGCCAGTCGCCCAACCGAACTTTTTCATCGGTTCAGGCACCTGAGACATATCGCCAGAAAACATAGCAATAAAGCCTGGGTCATGGGCTAAATTATCGGCAAAACCAAGTTCTGAGAAAAACTGCTTACTGTGCCCTATGTATTCTGGGTCTTGAATGGGTGTCGGTTTTACCGGCACATAATGCCCTGAAAAGACTTGGCGCGGATAATGATCATCCCCTGTTTCAGTTGCTTCTGGGTCACAATTAAGTGAATCCATCAGGGAATAATCTGCTAACTTGGCAAGGTCCCCAAGGGTTGAAATAGGTGTAGAGGAAGCAAGTTTTGAATCAGCTGCTGTGTTAGCTGAAGAGTGTGTTTGAGGCTGTCGGTTTGTCATAGTGTTGATACCAAGGCTTTTATACTAGGGAACCTAACGTTTAAGATAATAAAGTTTTATAGCAAGTATATTACCTTGTTATTGGTATCAATTTTTAGTTTTGTGCGTTTATTTTCTTTCTGTCAGCCATCCCCTATTAAGATGGAATAAGCAGCGAAAAAGTGTTCAGAAATATTTCTTATAAATGTTTTTGGTAGAATATCTTATCGATGCCCGCTTTGGGGTAATCTGTAAATCGACCAACTTCTTGATATCCAGCCGATTCATAAAACTCAGGCGCTTGAAACGTATAGGTGTCTAAAAACATATTAATCGCACCTCGCTTTATCGCTTCTTGCTCCATCAACTTAAGCACATGTGTGCCATAGCCTAAACCACGTAGAGATTCAGGTAACCAAAAATAATTTAGATGAAAAGCAGTAAAAATAAGCTTACCAACTGCACCTCCTAATACACCTCCATCCTCATTTCGATAAAAGTAACCTAACGAGGTTTCATCAAGATCAGGAAAATAAGGTTCGTTGAATGCTGATAAGCCGTTATAAATATCAGAAATCTCCTTATCAGAAGGCGATAGGATCAAATCTATCTTCATTTATTCTCACACTAATACAGGATATGCTTTTAGAAAAATGGATACTTATTGCTCACATAAGGCGTCAGTATCATTCATAGTCATTATGCGGGTCACACCGCTTGAACAAAGAGTCAGGCCGACTCATACACTTTAGGCTGATGTAACTCCATAAAGGTATCTGGCGATGCTAATGCTTTAAAACCAAATTGTTCATACAAACCATGGGCATCACGTGTGGCTAAGGCCATACGGCGTAAGCCTTGTAGTTGAGGATGCGCTAAAATCTGCTGCATTAAGCGCTTACTCAAGCCCTTACCTCGATGCTCATCTAAAATAAACACGTCCGCCAAATAGGCAAAAGTAGCGGAATCCGTCACCATTCTAGCAAAGCCGATTTGATCCCCAGACTCAGTAAACACACCAAAACACAGTGAATTTTGCACTGCCTTTTTCATCGTTTCTAAAGGAATGTTTTTAGCCCAATAGGAGTTTGCAATATATGTATGAATAACGGATAAGTCCATATCTGTATATTCGCTGCTGATTCTATAACCTTCCACAACCTGCTTCCTTCATTCAAATTGAGATTCTAATAATAGCGCTACTCTACATTCATTATTAAATGGTTCAAACTGGGCATGAAAGAAATAAAAAACTCGTTATTCTGTAATATTATTAATGAGGGATTAATTAACAATCACACACAACCTTCAATGTATTTTATTGCTGAATCAGTCCCTAATCTAAAAGATGTAACGACGTCATCTAAGGTTTCAAAAATGATCCCATTTCCATTAGATAAACTCACCTCAATATATTCACCTCTTTCAAAGTCATAAGGATGAGCACTAATCTTTGGATTTTTATAAGCGGACAATATGTCTTTTTTAGATGACCCGACGGTAACACCTCTTTGTGTAAGCACTAAATTTGATCGAACCTCAATTCTGACAACAACCTCAAATAAAATCATAAATTGAGGAAGGTCAGCATTTTGCGTCGGGTATAGGTAATAACAGTCAATGTCTTCAGTTTCAAATTCTAGTTGGTATCCGATTTTATTAGACTCATAGTCCTTAAGCGTATGAATAGCCTCAGCAACCGGCATTCCAATATTTACCCCGCCAAAAGAATCATCAGATAAAGACACAGCATGAGAAATATTACTGATTAAAAACATTGTTATTAGAAACTTACGCATAGTTTTCCTTGTAAATTTTACCTATTAGCACTCTTCACTATGGAGCCCTTCTTAATGATGGCCTCTTTACCAATCCGCGGTGATGTAACATTGGGGTAAACCTAGCTGATAGACACAAGCTAAGGCGTTTATCCTGACAGAACCTTGCTTGAGCAATGCGATGATTCTATCCATATTCGCTCTCTCATTGCAGCTATTTCTTTGTAGCTATCTCATCTAAAGACAAACTGTTTAGTAAGACTCTGCTTACAGGTTAGTAATGACAAAAAAGATTTAATAATAAAGGCCAACCACTTATTAAGTTTATTTTATAAGTGGTTTGCAGAGTAGAAAACAAGGATATATTGATCAATAAAATCAGGTTTATTCTCGAAAGACTCTATAGTTTCATTTGCAATAAACCTTGTTATAAGTTGCCTTGCTCTAAAAAGTGTTACTGAATCAGTTAATCCAGTAACACTGTGTATTAGGAACATACTAGTTCACTCATACACCTCAGGCTGATGTAACTCCATAAAGGTATCTGGCGATGCTAATGCTTTAAAACCAAATGTTCATACAAACCATGGGCATCACGCGTTGCTAAAGCCATACGACGTAAGCCTTGTAGCTGAGGATGCGCTAAAATCTGTTTTATTAAGCGCTTACCCAAGCCCTTACCTCGATGCTCATCTAAAATACATACGTCCGCCAAATAGGCAAAAGTAGCAGAATCCGTCACCATCCTAGCAAAGCCGATTTGATCCCCTGACTCAGTAAACACACCAAAACACAGGGAGTTTTGTACTGCCTTTTTCATCGTTTCAAAAGGGATATTTTAGCCCAATAGGAGTTTGCAATATATTCATGAATAACGGATAAGTCCATTTCAGTATATTCGCTGCTGATTCTATAACCTTTCATGAATCGATTCCTTTGATAAGCCAGCCATTTTTGTAAGATTTTAACTTTCTAAACATGTCCAGATTACGAGTAGCAGGCTTATATCCTATATAATTAAAGTGATATAAATAGCGTTATTCAATCAGATAGCATATGAATCTGCAATTATAAATAGCCTTCAATCTAAACTAAAGCGGCTCAGCTAACAATAATAAAAGGTGTAATAGCCTTACTTTTAATTTGAAAGATATAACATCATCACTATAAACTTTTATCTCAAGGTGTTTATTATCTTAATGAATTTTTATCCCACCAATTCTGGGGTAATATTGATTACCAAGCTTTATACAACTCCATTCATATAAGGATACGTCTTTATATGTAGTATATGCGGTTAATAAAGCACTATAAATTTCTTCTGCTCCATCTATATTCGAACGTAATATCCATGTTTTTCCACCACAGTTACTAGACGTAATATTGGTAACTACAATAGTAGGCTTTCCACCTTCATCAGTTTCCCTGAAAATTTCAGATTGAATAGAGGATATTTTACCTTCTCCAAGCCATTCCCCTGCTACACTGGATAGAGGTAAAGTTAAAATCATAACTAAAGCAATCTGTTTAGTACTTATAAACTTCATAAAAATCCTATCTCAATTTGGAGAGCGAAATAGCTTCCTCCTTATAATTAATAAACTGCATGTAAAAAAACACTATAAAAGAAATCGAAGCTAGTATTAGATTACATAAGATCCATCACTTTCATTTTTTAGAGTGTTATGATTGAAAAATATCTGCTAAAAAATTAAGACTAACTGCAAAATGCTGTATCACAGAGGTATACATGAGTTATTTTTGGATATGTTTTAGATCCTACGGAATGACTGTCTGTAATTTGTAAGGATAGCTTTGTTTTTGCCGCATTTGCGCTAAGAATTCCAGAATAAAGTAATTTACTGCTGTCTGCAGTCGTATCTAGAACATACCAGCTTTGATGCGGGCAATTTTCTAAAGATTTCATATTTTGCAATTTAACTCTAACGAAGTTTTCACCAATAGATACTCCTTTAACGATTGAAACTTCAGAATAACTCGCCGAAAATGCTGCCCCTGAAACTAAGAATGCTAGTATCCCTAAATATTTCAATTTCACCCTCACTCGTTTAATAAATTGATAATCAGATAAATCTTTCATAAATAGTTTATGATTAAAAATTCGTTCTCTTTAAAATCCATAATCAAAATCAATTACTTCTCAATAAAAATCTCATATTCCAAAAACCAGACCATTCATAAAATATTTACTAGTTTTGAATGTTCAGGTTTTAATATTAAATAGTGACATAGTTCATAATTAAATCTATTGTGATTCAAGCTCAATTCTAGTTAATGTCTCTATTCCATGATAAGTAAGACAATCACCACTACCTATGATGCGTACTTTTTTACCAGACATATATGCACTTAATAAAAATGACGTCATCACTCCTTTTTGTATCTCTTCAGATTGTGGCATTACAAATTGCCAGGTCAGATTATCTGAACATGTAGGATGATTAACTTCATTGCCAAGCACTCTTACAAATACCATATTTCCATGACTAGTTGAGACCATCATTTTATCAATAATACCTTGCTGAGTTTCACCAGCACTCAAAACTGAGCTCACTAAAAAAAATAAAACACCGATAAAGCCACTTCTCATACATACTACCTTTTTACAATTTTTATTACATAACAGATTTATCAAGAAAGAGATTGAATAGTGCATCTCGCATTCAAATCAAGATATTACTCTATTTCGCACTCTCGACTAAATTATTTTACCTAAAGACAAACTGTTTAGTAAGACCCTGCTTACAGGTTAGTAATGACAAAAAGATTTACTAATAAAGGCCAAATCACTTATTAAGTTTATTTTATAAGTGGTTTGAAGAATAACTTTATAAAAGGAACTAGGGCACCAAACAATGCCCTATTTAAAGGTAAGTTATGTCTTTAAGCTGTATCAAAGCGGTGAAAACTTTCACACATATGAGCAACAAGACGCATATTAATTTAAAGCAGAGACAGCATCACCACCATCCAACCAAGGCGTGCCTTCTAACTTAGGGTACCCTTCAATAAATGAAACTTGAGCGCCAGTATCATTTTTTATTTGACGAACAATGTCTAGAAAAGTTTTTTCTGTCCACTCTTCCGGTGTGCCAACCATAGCACTAGAAGCCATACGACTTAACTCCATAAAACCACCCTCTTTTTTGGTAAAAGTGGCATACAAATCTAAATGGTAACCCTCTTGATATGGAAAGAGGCAGGCTGTAAGTTTTAATTCAGATTGACCAGAAATAGATCGAGTTGCATTAGCAGTCCAAGACGCTTTATCACAGGTCGCAATTTTGAAGCCGAGCTGTCCACCGCCACCTGACATAAGCGCGCCAAGTTTAGAGCCCTCAAAAGGATTTACCAAAGCAAACCGATCTGCTTTAACTGGCAGCTCAGATGATGTTGGTATCGGCCTAGCTTCGGTTGCATCATGAACATTACGGCCAAGGCCATTACTAGCTGATTCAGCAATAGTATATCTGTCTGCCTGCGTTTTAATGTCAAAAATACGGTAATATTCTATCGTTTTAGTTTTTTCAACCAATGCATTATTCATGGTTCCACAACCTGTTAATGCTAATACAGCAAACGATAAAACCAAGGGTTTCTTCATCATTACTTCTCTCCTTGAGGTATTAATATTTCTTTGAAGAATATTTTGGACGGCCATTCTAAAAGAAATTTAGCGCAACATCTCCTGAATAAGGCTCACTTCGTCAAAATATGAAAAGTATATAGAAGCACAGCAAAGGAAGCGTATTATTTAGACAAAATTTGAAGAGTTAAAAGAGGTTTCTCATTACAAAAAAAGTAAGCTAACTCACTCATGAGTGAGCTCAATACAAAGTGATGATAAGAAGAACAAAATAAATGATTAAAAGGCCAAAGTGACTTCATTCTTCTCTTTAGTGTCCAAACATTAATGAAACTTTATTAATGAAACATCAGTAATGCAACAATACTTAATAACAAGCCAAACTCAGTCCTTTAGTTTTGATAAAACCACATACTCACCATGATGTAGCAGTTGATTAAGTGGCTGTTTTATAAATTCGTCAACCATCTTGTTCGTATCTGAAATAGAAATTAATTCAGCATTTACCGATGCAAGAAAAGAGCTCATGTCCTGGCTTCCAAGGGTAAAATTAAGTGGCTCCCCTACTGCTTTTAAATAAAACGAAAGCAGGCGTCGCATATTATTTTTATCTGATTGAGGTGGCTCCAGACTGGTAAAACAAAACAAGCACGCTTGCTGCGTTAATTTTGCCATAGACTCAAACAACACACGTATGTCATTTTCACTTAGATACATGAGAACCCCTTCGGCAATGAAGAGTGTATTGAGCTTAGGGTTAAAGCCTGAGTATTGGTTCAGCTCCGTTTGCAAATTCTGATGGCTAAAATCCACTTCCAGAAAATGAAAGTTATCTGAATCAACCGTATTTACTAATGCTGATTGCTTATATTGACTGGTGGTTGGGTGGTCTATCTCGATAAAGTTAATCTGTTTATATTTGCTGTGCAACTGCCACAATAAACAGTCAAAGCCAGCACCT
>NZ_CH672434.1:0-118908 GCF_000153025.1 Marinomonas sp. MED121 | reverse complement strand
TACTTGGCTCGTTTCAAGGGAAATGCCGGCAATAGATTTAACTGGGTAGATATGAATTGAATCGAGTTTCATTTATTAAGTTCCATTAAATAAAAATGAGAAGGCCTTAGTGATCACAATCCACTAATTTTATTCAGCTTAGGGATTGAATCCAAACTAAGGCGGCAACTAAGGCTGCAGCTAAAGCAGACATCCATGGTAAGAAAAATAATCTATTGGGGCTAGGCTTTATCTTAGTTTTGCCAGTGTTTGAAAGAGAAAGCTTCCCACTAACATGGATGAGATAAAATAAACCCCTTCCATTGGGTTATTGACTAGGGCGGTTAATGCAGGTCCTGGGCAATAACCCGCTAGGCCCCAGCCAATTCCAAACAAAATAGCACCGAATATTAAAGGTTTGTCTAAGGTAAGCTTGCTTGGTAGTCGCCAAATTGATGAGAACTTGGGTTGAGGCAGTTTGCGCTTAATGCCATAAGCTAAAACGCCAATCGAAATGGCCGATACCATGACAAAAATAAGATCTGGGTTCCAATTCGCATTCTTACTAAAAGGGCTGTCTTGGGTAAAAATAGCACTAACATCAAGAAAGCTTAACACCGCATTTGGGTTTGCCATCTCGGATATGGCAAGGCCAGCACCAAACAAAACGCCTATTATCAAGTGCATGAAAAGGTGAAAAATAGGGTAAGACGTGTCTTGATTAGGTGTCATATGACTCTTTATATTGCTACTCATGTTAGGCTCCTAATTGAAAAAGTCGGCTAGTCACATAAACCGTAATGATGGCGCTAATCATAAAGGTTACGGTTGCCACGATTGAACGTAATGAACCTCTTGAAATACCACACACACCATGGCCACTGGTGCAGCCATTGCCCATGCGGGTGCCAATGCCAACGATAAGGCCGGCAATGATGAGTAAGAAAGGGGAGCGATCACTTGGCATCACAAATTGCGGTTCAAAAAATACCCCGTAGCTAGTGCCGCCTATTAAAGTGCCAGCCAGAATCATAGCGATAGATAACGTGTTAACGCCTTGATCTTTTTTTCTATTAAAAACAGCTTGATTAATTAAGCCGCTAACACCTAATACGCGACCATATAAAAGTAAGTAGAGCAGTGCGGCTAAGCCAATTAAAACACCACCAATAACGCCTGAGTTTATAAAATGCATATTCTAATCCGGTATAAGCTTATAATTTATTGCTATATTGTTTTATGAAACGTCTTCACTGTCAAGCTGGACCCAAATATTTTGTTGTATCAATCAAGGAACTTTTGTGTAAATCAAAATGCTATTATAGGCATATCTTAAATCATGGCTTTTTTGCAGTATGATGTTTAGAGGAGAAAGGACAAGCAGTGTTTAGTTTAGGTTGTGCCTACAGGCATGCAAAAACGGTATTTATATTACCAACGCCACCTAAAGGGGAGTATTTAGTTGATCCAAATGGGCATTTAAACCAACCTTGTGTGGCAGACATTATTGCTCAGGATGGAAACCATTGGCGTAAAATTCTCACCATTATGGCGAAGCTTACGGCGGGCAAAATGGATTGGCGTGAATACCGTGACACTCGCTTGATACAAGAAAGTGAGTGCGTTTTATTTCAAATGCCGGAATATTTAGATCAGGATAAACGTTATTATGTTTGCGGTGGTCAAATGCAATCTTTAGTTAAAGAGACTAGAGACTTTATTCAACTTGATGAAAAAGGCTTAATAAAAGTTGATCAAAACCTGATTTTTTGCCCTTATCCTGATTATCGACAATTTCCAAATAAATTGATTGATTTGAATTTAGCCTATTTGAATCAAGTCTTAGAAAATAAATAAATGGAGAAAGCATGTTAGCTGCATTTAAAAAAATCATTGAGCAATTTCAAGATCCAGAAGAAACAGTCGAGCCTGTTTCTTACCAGCAAGCGGTTGCGGCACTGCTTATTGAAGTCATGTTAGCGGATGAGAAAATTGAAGAAACTGAAAAGCAGCAAGTTTTAACGTTAATTGAGAAAGAAACTGGGCTTTTACAGGTTGAGCAACTTTATCTAGACATGAAACAATCGGTCGAATCCGCTAATGATATGTTTCAATTTACCAATGCCATTAATGATCATGCGGGCAAGGATGAAAAAGAGGCGCTTGTTGCTGCCTTATGGCGGGTTGCCTATGCCGACGGTGTGTTAGATGAATACGAAGATTATCGTATCAGACGTATCTGTGAGCTTCTCTATGTTCCCCATTCTGTTTTTATTCAATCTAAATTAGCTGCTAAAGCTGCGAAAGACGCTGAATAAAGCCTAAGGTAAGATTTTCAGACATAAAAAAACGCTATTCAGACTGGGTTTGAATCGCGTTTTTATTTGCCTTAAATTGGCTTAAGCGTTTCCACAAACCCTTAAGCCAAGACTTAAAACAAAACTAACTGATTTTATGCAGCAAAGTTAGCAGCAGCAAAATCCCAGTTAGCTAGCGCCCAGAAACCTTTTAGGTAATCAGGACGAACGTTACGGTAGTCGATGTAGTAAGCGTGTTCCCAAAGGTCAACAGTCAATAGTGCTGTGTAACCATCAGTAGAAGGCGTACCGGCATTGCTAGTGTTAACAATCTCAAGTTCGCCTGCTGCTGTTTTAACTAACCAAGTCCAGCTAGAACCGAAGTTATTAACGGCTTTGTCATTAAATGCCGCTTGGAAGTCTTCGAAAGAACCCCATTTAGCATTGATTGCGTCAGCTAGTGCGCCTGCTGGTTGACCGCCACCTTGTGGGCTTAGGCTGTTCCAGAAGAAAGTGTGGTTCCAGATTTGTGCTGCATTGTTAAATACAGGACCAGCTGGAGCTGAAGCAATAATGTCTTCTAGGCTTTTGCCTTCGAATTCAGAACCAGGTACAAGACCATTTAATTTAACAACATAAGTGTTATGGTGTTTGCCATGGTGGAAGTCCAAAGTTTCCGCTGACATGTGTGGCTCTAGAGCGTCTTTTGCATATGGTAGAGCTGGTAATTCAAACGCCATTTCATTTCTCCTGCGATTTCATATTGAAAAATGCTTGTTATCAAGCAGTTAATGGTGCATATATAATAGCACCGAAGAATTGAAGATAATATTCCTTCAATTTGTGTGGTTATCCTTTTTTTCATTTAAAACAAGGGCTCAGTTAGAATTCAATGCCAAGACAAGATGATGATGTAGAAATTCCAAGCCTTACCTTGGACCAAGATGAAGTCAGTGACCGTCAATCAAATAGTCAAACGACTAAACGACGATTGGCTCCTGCTTCAAGTAAAGCCAAACCAATTAAAGAGGCCATTGCACAGCCCCAAGTGCAATATAAAAAGCCGAATTTATTTGGCGTTTACCTTCTTTTGTTTGTGTTTATCACAGCTGCCAGTGTGGCTGCCTTTTTAGTATGGCAAGATAATCAAAGATTAAAAGCGGAACTGGCTGCGACTAATACTCAGCTAACTAACTTAGATCATCAACTATTAGCGGCCGATGTGTCTGCAAATGAACAAGATGTGACGGTTGAAGAGACGTTAAAGAATCACAACAGTGAAATTCGTAAGCTTTGGGGGGTGTCATATGATACTAATCGCAAAGCCATTAAAGCCAATACCACAAAAGTGGCTAGCATAGATAAAAAACAATCTGACCTGCGTGAATCCCTTGCAACACAAGGCAAGCTGGTGGCAGTGCAAGGTGAGGCTGTCAATGATATTGAAGCTAACTACCATACTTTATTAGGTAACTTGAATCGATTAGAGCAAGACGCTCAAACCCGTGCCTTTGAAGTAGATGCCATGCGTGAAGAGCAAGACGCAACAGGGCAAGCCTTATCTAATATGGGTGATGATACAGCGAGCTTGATTGGTAAGGTTTCACAACAAAATAGTCAAATTGATAACCTTCTCAATACGATTAAAACTATGCAATCCAATAATCAGAGTGTGAGTAAGCAGGTAACGGATTTAACCTCAACGCTTGCTACGATTGAAGAAAGCATTGCTCAAATAAATCAGAAAATTGATACCTTAGGTAATGATCAACCGGCTATTCCTTCCAACTTACAAGCACAGCTTAAGGATCATCAAGAAGCAATCAATGCCATTGATGCCTTTAGAATCCAAGTGAATGGCAAACTGAATCGAATCGATACCCAAGTTAATCAAATTATGTTGGAGCAACAATTGAGTGCAGAGCCATAATAGGCCAAAACTGATAAGCTCAATTTATCTCACTATGTGGAATTAATAATTTTAAAAATTTGATTCAAATCATAAAAAGGTCGACTAAGTCGGCCTTTTTTTGGTTTTTGCTTTTCCCCTTAAGTCACTCGATTAAAATGCGCCCATTTTAAAATTGACGTGAATGACTTATGACAGAATTACTTTCGCCAGCGGGTACCCTAAAAAATATGCGTTACGCTTTCGCTTATGGGGCCGATGCCGTATACGCAGGCCAGCCTAGATATAGCCTAAGGGTGAGAAATAACGACTTTGATATGGCCAATCTCGCCACCGGTATAGAAGAAGCCCATGCTCAAGGCAAAAAGCTGTATGTTGCCAGTAATATTGCGCCACACAATTCTAAGATTAAAACCTATTTACGTGATATTGAGCCTGTTATCGAAATGGGCCCTGACGCCCTTATTATGTCAGACCCTGGCATGATGATGCTGATTAAAGAAAAGTGGCCAGATCAAGAGTTACATCTTTCTGTTCAAGCCAATGCGGTGAATTGGGCGACGGTTAAGTTTTGGCATGACTACGGCCTTAAACGTGTCATTTTATCCCGTGAATTATCTCTCGATGAGATCGCAGAGATACGAGCTAAAGTGCCTGAAATGGAAATCGAAACTTTTGTTCACGGCTCTTTGTGTATTGCGTATTCGGGTCGTTGTCTACTATCAGGCTACTTTAACCGACGTGATCCAAACCAAGGTTCTTGTACTAACTCATGTCGTTGGCAATATGATGTGAAAGATGCCAAAGAGGAACTATCTGGTGATATCGTGCCGGCTGATGGTAGCCATTTGTATGAACAAGCGAAAAAAGAAGCGCAAATGTTCGATCCTACTAGCGCTGACATGAGAGGCTTTGATCAATTAACTTTTGGTGAAAATGACGATTTTAAAACCACCTTAGGTGAAGGAAAGCCTTATGAGGATGTGGTGTTATTACGTGAGCAGGGCCGTGAAGGTGAATACATGCCAGCGTTTGAAGATGAGCATGGCACCTACATTATGAATTCACGTGACCTTAGAGCCATTCAGCATGTGGAAAAATTGATTGAAATGGGTGTGCATTCATTAAAAATTGAAGGCCGTACCAAATCTCATTTTTATGCAGCACGAACCGCTCAACTTTATCGCCAAGCCATTGATGATGCCACCCATGGTCGTGCGTTTGATATGAGTCTCATGGATAGATTAGAAGGCTTAGCAAATAGAGGGTATACAGAAGGTTTTTACCGTCGTCATGTACATGATAAGTATCAGAACTATCAACATGGTAATTCTCAATCCACCAAGCAGCAATTCGTGGCTGAGATGAAAGGTTGGCACAAGGGCATGTTAACCTTGGATGTTAAAAACCGCTTTAAAGTGGGCGATAGTGTCGAACTCATTACACCAAAAGGCTCAAGAACCATCCTCATTAATGCCATGCTGAATAAAAAAGGCGAGCGCGTGAGTGTTGCGTCTGGTTCTGGTCATGTGGTGAGCATCCCTTGTGAAAGTGAACCGGCTGATATCGAATACGGTTTAGTCATGCGTAATCTACCCAATTAAGCGCCATAGTCTATAGCCTATTTCTTATTTGAAAGTATTGTATTTAAAGTGAACTTCATAGGTTCTTCTTATTTAGTTCATTTTAAATATCTATATGTATAAATGTTCTATCAAAACACCTGCTTATAACTTTTTTTGAAAATAGCTTGCCTGTATAGTATCTATCAAATGCCGAATCCATTCACTTTTAACGACTTTGAATTGTTAAAAATTTGAAGGGATTAAAAGTCGGACACAACTGAGATAGGAAATTATGAACGAGGCGAGACTCACTCATCTAAAACAGCTTGAGGCTGAAAGTATCCATATCATTCGTGAAGTGGCTGCTGAATTTGATAACCCTGTAATGTTGTATTCAGTAGGTAAAGACTCTGCTGTGATGCTGCATTTGGCTATGAAAGCCTTTCACCCTGGTAAACCACCTTTTCCACTTATGCATGTGGATACAGGTTGGAAGTTTAAAGAAATGATTAGCTTCCGTGATGAAATGGTGGCGAAATTAGGTCTTGAGCTTTTGGTTCACCAAAACCAAGAAGGTATTGATCAGGGTGTCGGCCCCTTTACACACGGTAGTGCTAAGCACACCGACGTGATGAAAACCCAAGGTTTGAAGCAAGCATTAGACAAATACGGCTTTGATGCTGCATTTGGTGGTGCGCGTCGTGATGAAGAGAAATCACGAGCAAAAGAACGTGTTTATTCGTTCCGTGATAAACAGCACCGTTGGGATCCTAAAAACCAACGTCCTGAATTATGGAACATCTATAACGGTAAAGTGAATAAAGGCGAAAGCATTCGCGTTTTCCCTCTATCTAACTGGACCGAGTTGGACATCTGGCAATATATCTACCTAGAAAGTATTCCAATTGTTCCTCTTTATTTCGCTAAACCACGTCCAGTGGTCGAGCGTGATGGCACCATGATCATGGTTGATGATGAGCGTATGCCATTAAAAGAGGGTGAAGTACCTGAAATGAAATCTGTCCGTTTCCGTACCTTGGGTTGCTACCCATTGACCGGTGCAGTGGATTCTGAAGCGGCGACCTTGCCTGAAATTATTCAGGAAATGCTACTGACAAAAAGTTCAGAGCGCCAAGGGCGAGTGATCGACCATGACTCAGCAGGGTCAATGGAAGAGAAGAAAAAACAAGGTTATTTCTAGGAGTTAGAGAATGTCGCACCAGTCAGAATTGATCAGCCAAGATATTCTTGGTTACTTAAAGCAGCATGAAGAAAAAGACATGTTGCGTTTGTTAACTTGCGGTAACGTTGATGATGGTAAAAGTACCCTAATCGGACGTCTATTGCATGACTCAAAACTTATTTTTGAAGATCACCTAGAAGCCGTAAAACGTGACAGTAAAAAGTCAGGTACTCAAGGTGAAGAAGTTGATTTAGCGCTTTTGGTAGATGGCTTACAAGCTGAGCGTGAGCAAGGTATTACTATTGATGTTGCTTATCGTTATTTCTCAACAGAGAAACGTAAGTTCATCATTGCTGACACACCAGGGCATGAACAATATACACGTAACATGGCAACAGGCGCGTCTACCTGTGATCTAGCGATTATCTTGATTGATGCCCGTTACGGCGTACAAACTCAGACTCGTCGTCACAGTTATATTGCCGCTTTGCTAGGGATTAAACACCTAGTAGTTGCTGTTAACAAGATGGACTTGGTTGACTTCTCTGAAGACAGATTCAACGAAATTAAAGCAGAATACCTAGCCTTTACTGAGCAACTAGGTAACCGTGCCAGCGAAGATATTCGTTTTGTACCTTTATCAGCACTTCGTGGTGATAACGTTGTAAATGAATCGAGCAGCACACCTTGGTATACAGGCGGCGCTTTAATGAACATTCTTGAGAGTGTTCAGATTGATCGTGATGTTAAGAGCAATCACTTCCGTTTGCCTGTGCAATATGTAAACCGTCCTAACCTAGATTTTCGTGGTTTTGCCGGCACCATTGCAGCAGGTTCTGTGAAACCAGGTGATGACATTATCGCTTTGCCATCAGGCAAAACCAGTAAAGTTGATGCGATTGTTACTTATGACGGTAATCTAGATGAAGCACGTGCTGGCGAAGCCGTGACTATCACACTAGAAGATGAAATCGATATCAGTCGTGGTGACATGCTTGCGCATGTGGGTTGTGAACCGCTAATGGCAAGCACCTTAAGAGCGTCTATTGTATGGATGGCGGATCACCCGCTGGTGCCAGGCAAGTTGTATGACTTTAAACTAGGTACTCAAACAGTACCGGGTAAAGTGCATCACTTTAACCACAGAGTAGATGTCAATACGCTTGAGCACAGTGACATCGAATCACTAGAACTAAACGGCATTGGTGACTGTGTCATTCAATTTGATGCCCCCGTTGCTTTCGATCAGTATCAAGATAGTCGTCTAACAGGCGCCTTGATCATCATCGACCGCCTATCTAACGTGACAGTGGGTGCTGGCATGGTAGAAGAGAAGGTTGCTGATATTGATGAAGATTCAGATGTAACAGCTGAAGATAGAGCCGCTCGTTTAGGTCAAAAACCCGCCGTGATTGCGTTATCTGCACAAGGTTTTGGTCAAGCGAAAGCCCTTGAGCGTGCTTTGCTTCGCCAAGGTATTGTTGCTCTTGCAAAAGCTGACGTAAGCCAAGCAGAAGCGGATCTTGTTCGTGCAACAGGGGTAACCTTGTTAACGAATGATGAGGGTCATGCGGATTCTGAAATCTTGGAAACAAAAGTTGAAGAGATAGTAGAGCGTGTTATTGAAAGTGTTCGCTTGTAATACTGGTATGTGAATACTTATCAATATTAAAAAATCCCAGCCAAGTGCTGGGATTTTTTTTGCCTAATGATTAAGATGGCAGCCGTAAGAGAGATTACCCTTCACAAAAAAATATTGACACTGCGAACAGGAAGAAAAATGAAAAAGCTGGATGATGTGCTATTCCAAGCATTAATTGAAAAAGCGGAGCAAAGCGATCGTAAACGCTCACATCATTGTTTTCATACAGAACACTCAGATCCCGTTCAGCGCATGTGTATAGGTTTAAAAAAAGGCACTTATGTAAGACCCCATTTTCATTCTCAAACGAATAAATGGGAAATGCTGCTCGTGTTAAAAGGAAGATTGGCATTAGTTATTTTCGATCAAACGTGAAAAGTGATTGAGAAGCTAAGCTTAAGCCCTAATCAGCCTATTATGGGGACAGAATTTCCTGAAAACACTTGGCACAGTATTTATCCAGAAACAGAAGACGTCATTATTCTAGAGTTAAAACCGGGTCCTTTTACGCCTGCTACAGAGTCTGATTTCGCGGTTTGGGCGCCAAAAGAAGGGGAACTAGGTGTGAGTGAGTTTATGACCTGGTTAGAAAATTCAAAGCTTGGCGATACCTATCTCGCATAAGCATTAAAACGCTTTAATAAACATTACTTCAAAGCTCACAAGGAGGTGTTCTATGATTTTAATTGATACTCCAAGACTACAAATGCGCGAGTTTACCCTTGCCGATAAAGAAGCTGTTCTTGATTTTGCTAGCTGTGAAAAAGTCACGCGATACACAGGTGATGCTGGTAGGGTGAAAAACCTTGATGATGCTGCCATGGTTATCAGCGATATTTGGATGGCTGAGTATGAAAGAGTTGGTTACGGGCGATATGCACTTATCCATAAAGAAGATAATAAAGTCATTGGTTTTTGCGGCGTAAAATTTGATATTCATGCTAATGCGCCTGACCTTGGTTATCGTATATTGCCCAAGTATTGGGGGCAGGGATTAGCAACAGAGGCCGTCATTAGCGCATTAAAATATGCAAGGGACGTTCTTTGTTTAGATAAGATCATTGCCGAAGCCGTCGATGAGAATATCGCCTCAAATAAAATACTGCTCAAATTAGGGTTTAAAAAAGTGGGCTCTGATATGGGTGATGGCTATCAGGTCAATCGCTATGAATCCTTTATTCAGAATTCAAAATGAATGAATAAATAGATATCCTTCTAAGGCTTTATATAAAGACCTGATTACGATTTATTCCTTTATTAATGGCGTTAAAATTCACTCCCGCCCTCGTTCGAACTCGTTAACCTTATTCATCACCCCAATGAAAAGGTTTAAAACTATGCTTATTAACATGTTTAAAATCAGACCACTGTCACCAGGTTTGCAGAAAATAGCCGCTAAAATACCTCTGATTACCTTAATATACGCCTTTATTTTCATCACTTTACCCAATCGTGTGCAGGCACAAAATGTCTCTATGACAACCACTAACTGGGCGCCTTTTTATGCTGAATCTCTTGATCAAGGGGGCTTTGTCACCGCCATAGTTGATGCTTCATTTAAAGCGGCGGGTTATGACACGGCTATAAAATTCACCAGTTGGACAGATGCGCTAGAGCAAGTAAAAGAAGGCAAGAAAGACGTCGTAGTGGGTGCTTATTTCTCCGAAGACAGGGCGCAGCATTATCACTATTCATTGCCTATTTACTCTGTTTTAACGGGCGTATTTAAAAAAGCGGGTCATGAGTTAGATTTCTATACCTCTTTAGACACCCTAGACCAATATAAATTAGGCAAGCTTGATGGCACGGTTGTCGCGAAAAGCTTCGATGCCTATCCGTTTAAACATCTAAAAGGCTACGAGCAAGTCAGCTTAGGCTTAAAAGCCTTAGATCAAGGTGAGATTGATCTGTATGTTGAGAGTTATGCGGTTGCCAAACAAGTTGCAGCGGATATGGGCATGCAAGCGGATAAGATAGAAATGATACAGCCGCCCTTAGAAGATAATGACCTACATATTATGATTTCTAAAAACATTCCTAATGCCATCGAAATCCGAGATGCTTTCAACAAAGGCTTTGTGCAAATTCAAACGAATGGCACCTATGAGACAATTTTAAAAGAATTTAACCAGATGTAGGTCTGAAGTAAGTCGTATTTCAATGGCTGCGTTCGCCGCCAAGGTGTCAGTCAGGTTTTTAAAATGGACGTTTAGGTAAGTGCATTGTGCCAAGGAAGGCATTTTTTCCCTTTTTCATAGCGTTAAATTCCTGCCAATTTTTTATCTGTTATTCTTTTTATCATATTTAATTTACTACTGACAAATGGTGTCAGTAGGGTGTCATTATACTGTCGGCTTCGAGATCAAATAGTTAATCAAGGAGCAGATAGCAATGGCACTATTTACCCATAATTCTGGCAACTACTTAACAAGGGAAGATGCCAAACTTTATTATGAGGTGATAGGAAACCCAGCAGGCTTTCCACTTATCTTACTTCATGGTGGCATGGGCAATTTAACCGACTTTAATGCCATTTTAAGCGCTTTGGTCGATGACTTTAAATTGATAGGGTTAGACTTTAGAGGCCATGGAAAATCCAGTCTTGGCACTAAAGCGCTGAGCTATAAAACCTATCAAGAAGATGTCGAAGCACTGCTTGATCACCTCAATCTCTCACACTTTGCCATCATAGGCTTTAGTGATGGTGGGATTACCGCTTATCGTATCGCTTCCCATAAAACCTCAGAAAAAGCCAGCCAAGTGAAAGCACTTGTTGCCATTGCAGCTCATCAACAGATTCACAAAAACGATTTCAGCTTTCCTTTTTTAGCCAATATGACAGGGCCAAAATGGCGCGCTAAATTTCCCGTACCGACTGCTTATTATGACAGGATCAATCCAGAACCAGATTTTGATCACCTAGTGGAGCAAGCCGTTAACTTATGGACATCAGGCAAAACCAGCTATTACCCAGATAAAGCGGTTAAGCAGATAAAAGCCCCTTGTTTATTGGTAAGAGGAGAAGAAGACCACTTATTTTCTGAGATGGAAATGAGTCGCCTCAATTCTCTTATCAAAGGGTCTCAAACTGCTTCAATTGCCACGGCGGGTCATGAGGCATACCAAGACAATCCTTATGTTTTTACTCAAAAGGTAAAACCCTTTCTGCTTGAAGCTCTCTCATCAAAGATGAGGCTAACACCCGCAATATCAAATCAAGTGAAGCGACTATCAAAAAAGCAGCAGTCAAAAAAGCAACAGTCAGAGAAGCAAATATCAGATAAGCAACAGTCAGAGAAGGAGCCAGTATGTTAGCGCAAACGTTAAACCCCTTTGAAAGTGAGAGCTCAGAACAAAGTTTGGAGGTAGAAGCAGGTCTTAAAGCACCGAAAGACTTTGATTTTATGATAGGTCATTGGCAGGTAAAGCATAGGCGGCTTAAAAAGCGTTTAGAAAATTGTCAGGAGTGGTATGAATTTGACGGTACTTCTTCAACCATTAAAACTCTGGGCGGTTTTGGTAATTTAGAAGATAACTTACTTAACTTGTCCGAAGCTTATCCAGAAGAAAGTTATCGTGCTTTAGCGCTACGCTCTTTTAATGAAATGACACAAACATGGTCGATCTGGTGGTTAGATGCACGTTTTCCTGATGCCCTTGAGACGCCAGTTACAGGGCGTTTTACACAAGGTATCGGTTTGTTTTATGCCAATGATGTACTGCACGGACAAAACATTAAAGTTCGGTTTAAATGGATATCCTCTGCAAAAAGCCCAAGGTGGGAACAAGCATTCTCCACCGACGATGGCACAACCTGGGAAACCAATTGGATAATGGAATTCTCTCCACTTTAAATTGAGCGCTCGCTAATACTCATACAATTATTAATAAGGAAATCACCCATGCCAAACGCAAGCTGTTTATGCGGACAAGTCAAAATTACGGCCGAAGAGGTAAAGCCCGATGTGAGTGCCTGTCACTGTCAATCTTGTCGAGGTTGGGGAGGCGGGCCATTTCTTGCGGTTCAGTGCGGTACCAAGGTCCAATTTGAAGGGCAAGAACATATTAAAGAGTACGATTCTTCAGCGTGGGCGAAGCGAGGGTTTTGCCAATCATGCGGTACGCATCTTTATTTTTATTTCAAAAAAGCAGAAGCTTACAATATGCCAGTCGGTATCTTCGAAAACCTAGAAGGTCTTGCTATGGCAATGCAATTCTATATCGATAAAAAGCCTGATTATTATTGTTTTGCCCAAGACACTGCCTCAATGACTGAGGCAGAAATTATGAGCTACTATGCAAGTGAACTTTAGAACGAATCAATGGAAATGAGGAGATAATATTATGTTCAATGTTTATTTAACCTTTGCAGAAAATAAAGCGTTGGCAGCTGAATTTATGCAAGGTCATAAGGACTGGATCAAACAAGGCGTTGAAGAAGGTGTATTTCTCATGGTTGGGAGCATTAAACCTTCTGATGATAACCCAAAAGCAGGGGGCTTCATCATGGCTTTTAATCTGAGTTACGACGCTTTAGTCGAGAAAGTGAATCAAGATCCTTTTGTCATCCATAAAGTTGTACAAGCTGAGATTTATGAAGTTACCCCAAACCAGTTAGATGATAGGCTAGCTTTTTTAATGCCTGCCCAAAATTGAAAAGCAGGTTTAAAGCAACAGGAAAATTGAATGACAGACCCATTTATTGGCCCTGATGGTAAAGCACGATGCGCTTGGGCTGGCACTGCCCCTGAGTTTCTTGCCTATCATGACAAAGAATGGGGATTCCCTGTTATTGATGATCAAAGATTGTTTGAGAAGGTGTGTCTAGAGAGTTTTCAATCTGGCTTGAGTTGGCGCACCATCTTAAATAAACGAGCGGCTTTTCGCGCCGCTTTTGATCAATTTGATTTTCATAAAGTTGCCCTTTATCAAGAAGCTTATGTAGAGAAATTACTGCAAAATGAAGGCATCATTCGCAATCGTCGAAAAATAGAAGCGGTTATTAATAACGCACAAAAAGCCATTGAGATGCAACAAGAAGAAGGCTCATTAGCAGCCTTCTTTTGGCGTTATGAGGCTAAAATACCTGCTGAGCCTCAAACTCAAACTACTTCAACAGAATCCATTGCTCTCTCTAAAGCGCTTAAAAAGAAAGGCTGGAAATTTGTTGGCCCCACCACCATGTTTGCCTTTTTACAGTCCATGGGGTTTATTAATGACCATGAGCACGGTTGTTGTGTGCGAGAAGAAATCGACATAATTCGCAAGCAGCTAAAAAGACCTTGAGTTAGAATAAGTGCCTCTTATTCATTTATCTTGCTAAGCAGGTTAACCATGCATCAACTCGAAGAAAAAAGCATCTCTTGTCCCTATTGTGGGGAGGTGATCGAGGTTCTTATTGACCCCGAAGATACCGATCAAGAATACATAGAAGATTGCCAAGTCTGCTGTCGTCCCATTAGTTTCAATATTTCAATGCAAGGAAATGGAGAGCTGGAGATTCATGTTAGAGCCGAAAACGAGTAACGCATTAATGTTTGAATTGAAAACCCTGGGTCTTTTTATAGTCACCGCCTTGGCCGAAATTCTAGGCTGCTACTTACCTTATTTGTGGCTTAAACAAGATAAAAGTATTTTACTCTTGATACCCGCTGCCTTTTGTTTAGCCTTGTTTGCCTGGTTATTATCCTTACATCCAGAGGCGTCCGGCCGTGTGTATGCTGCTTATGGTGGTGTTTATATTTTTGTTGCCATTCTATGGTTATGGCTGGTGGACGGCATTAAACCAACCCATTGGGATATGATAGGGGCGAGTGTGGCACTTATTGGCATGGGCATTATTATGTTTGCACCAAGGTCAGTTTAATGAGCGTCTTGGTGTAAAGCGCAAGAATGGAAAAGTCGCTTTAGTATCAATCTGATAATCTATCCGCTGATTTTCCTGTCACTATTCTATTAGCTACTCTCATTAACTACTCCTATTAACTACTTTAATAGTTATCTTTTTACGATTAAGACACCCAGTTGTAAATTATGAACTCAGTTTATCTCGCTAGAATCCAGCAAGCCCTTGAATATATAGAGACCAACCTAAATACGCATTTATCTTTAAGTGACGTGGCTAAAGCCAGTCACTTTTCTGAATTTCACTTTCATCGCATTTTTAAAGGGGTGATGGATGAAACCTTAAATGACTACATAGGTCGTAGACGAATGGAAAGAGCGGTTAATAAACTGATGTGTTACCCAGAGCATTCGATCACTCACATCGCTCTGGAAAGTGGTTTTTCCTCCAGTGCCAACTTTGCTAAAGCCGTTAAGCTTTATTTTGGCTTTAGTCCCTCTGAGTTAAGAGATCCAAGTAAGCTGTCGAATCAATCCGATAAAACAAAAAACAGCAAGATAGGAAAAATACAAAGCAAGTATGGAAAAGTGTTTTTACCCAGCGATTTATATCCTACTCAAGTCATCAAGAATGACAGCGAACAGCAGCAAGACGCTGCTGAACTAGAGATAAAATCGTTACAAAAGGGTGAAAAAATGGACGTGAAAGTAAAAAACTTATCAGAACAAAAAGTAATAAAATTAGCGAGTGTTGGTGGTTATGAAGAATCTGCTATCTATCAAACTTGGGGGCAACTGATCGACTTTGCACAAACAAGAGGGATAGAAGAGTCTAACCAGCAAAGGTTTGCATTTTGTTATGATAATCCGGTGTTAACGCCTTTAAATAAATGCCGTTATGAAGCCGCAATTATTATGCCGGAAGCGGCGCAAAGTACGAGAGTCAATGCGCCTTATTTTATTGCCAGCATTCCAGCCGGTCAGTATGCGGTGCATTATTACAAAGGGCCGGGAGCCGAGGCGATACAAGCCCATTTGCACTTTTACTCCCATTGGTTGCCGCAAAGTGGCTATGAGCCAGATCACTTCCCCGTAATAGAGCATTATCTTAATGATGCCAGAGTGGATGGCTTTGTGGAGATGGAAATCTATATCAAACTCAAAGCGCTTTAATCAAAGTGAGAGCTAGACATCAAGTAATTAGCAATTACTTGATGTCTATTGATTGGCTGTTGTCAGTTTTGGTCTTAGTGTTTTGGCTTACAGGGCTTTGCCTAGCTAATTCTGAATCCCACCGCAGGTTTCCTTATCTTTTGTGTGTTACGAAAAACATTCTGCAATATTTTACAATCCATTTGAAAAGCAAATAGGCATACTGAACACATCATTTTTTAAACCTATTTATGGTGCATCTAAGGAACTCAGTATGACCCAAGCTTACCCACAAGACGTCGCAAACTTACCTGGTCTAAAAGGTGGTTTTAGTAGTGATAATGTCGCCGGTGCTTCCAAAGAAGTTATGGATGCCTTAATCGCGGCAAGTGTTGGGGCGGCACAGCCTTATGGTGCCGATGAATTTACTCAAAGGATGGAAGCGCGACTTCGCGACATATTTGAGTGTGACCTTAAGGTATTTTTAGTGGCAACAGGGTCGGCTGCAAATGGCTTAAGTTTAGCCACACTCACTCCTCCTTGGGGGGCGGTTTTATGCCATCAAGATAGTCATATTAATAATGACGAATGTGGTGCACCAGAGTTTTATAGCGCTGGCGCTAAGTTGGTTAGTGTAGCGGGGGAGAATAGCAAGATATCGCCGGCAGCTTTACGTCGCGCAGCTCAAAATAAAGTGGGAGATGTTCACAGTGTGCAGCCAGCCTGTGTCAGTGTGACTCAAATAACTGAGAGTGGCAGTCTTTACTCTTTAGAAGAAATAGAGGAAATAGGGGCGATTTGTCGCGATCATGGGCTTAAATACCATATGGATGGGGCACGCTTTGCCAATGCGCTGGTGGCTTTGGATTGCACACCCGCTCAAATGACCCGGCAGGCTGGGGTGGATATCCTCTCTTTTGGTGCTACCAAAAATGGGGTGCTGGCAGCAGAAGCCATCATAGTATTTGATACAAGTTTAAGTGACGAGCTGGCATTTCGCCGTAAGCGTGCGGGTCATCTAACCTCTAAAATGCGTCTCTTATCCGCCCAACTGGAGGCGTATTTAAAGGATGATTTATGGCTGAATAATGCCCAACATGCCAATGCCATGGCAGCACGATTAGTTCAAGGTTTAAGTGATATTCAAGGTGTCAAAATACTGGGGCCAAGCCAAGCGAATATTATTTTTTGTCAGTTACCAGAGCCAATAATCCAAGGTCTGTTAGCGCAAGGTTTTCGCTTTTACCATGATAGATGGGGCAAAGGGGTCGTGCGACTTGTCACCTCATTTGCAACCGCCCTGGAAGAAGTGGATGCTCTGATTCAATCCGCTAGACAGTTAAGTGCTACTTCTATGGATCAATAAAGCCGTGTTAATCTTGCTTCAAATTAATGACATAGGGAGGGCCAGTGAAAGATCAAATTCAATATCACCGTGTAGCCGATACTCCTGATTTGATGTTAAGTGATGGGGTCTTTTCCGAATTTGAATTCAAACCCCATTACCATCTGGATTATCACATTGGCATGGTCACTCAGGGTGTGCAGAAGCAGCGTTTTCAAGGCAAGAGTGTGTTACTTGGCCCCGGTCGAATTTCTATCATGCCTCCCGGGGAGATTCATGATGGTTCAGGCTATGATGACAAGGAATACAGCATGTGTACCTTTCGTATTTCCTCATCATTATTAACAGAATATCTTGCTGAAATAAGTGGTAAAGAGCTTGGTTTAGTTGGTGATGATATCGCCCCTTTTTTTGCGGGTGCCATGATAGAAAACCAAGCCTTAGCGAATCGTTTAAAGCAGCTTTATCAAGGCATTCAAAATCCAGAAGGGCTTAAGGCGCTGGCGGTGGAATCAGCTTGGCTTAAATGCTTTGATCCTTTGTTTCAATCATTAACGCTAGTGACGCCTCAGGTGGCGGAAGGAGGGTTATCTGTGGGCCAGCTGATACGAGTCAGAGACTATGTTGAAGCAAACCTGGCCTATAAAATTAGCCTAAAAATCCTTGCCGCTTTATGTGACCTTAGTCGTTATCAATTTTTAAGGCGTTTTGAAACTAGCATGGGGCTCACACCTCACAACTGGTTGATTCAATTAAGGTTAGAGAGAGCCTGTTTATTATTGCGTTTACCTGATCAAACTCTGGCTCAAGTGGCGGCCAATGTTGGCTTTTACGATCAAAGCCATTTTAATCGCGCCTTTCGAAAATGGTATGGCATTACCCCTTCACAATTTTAATGAATGGAAAAAAGGGGAGCCTGAGCTCCCCTTTTTATCTCTTTCTTGATTGCTTGCTTCCTTTTTCCCTTGTTATTTGCTTTCGCCTATCCCTTGCTGATGCGAGTCATTAATGGTTTGGCTTGCTGCTATTTTTGCACACAGGGTTAGTACAATGTGGCGCAGAATATAACCAGAGTTTGTTCCAGTAGTTCTCGATCAAATCCTCTACGGCTTCTTTACCCTCAATCAGATAATTAAATTCAGATAAGAAGCCTGGGTAAAGGTTATCCGATCCGACGATATAGGCCTCGTCATCAATAATCATGATTTTGGCATGGTTACCCGGGGCCGATTCGACCTTGTCATAAAAAGAGCCACTTGCCTTGGCCACAGATTTAGCCGCGCTGCCAATAATGCCGCCTTTTTTGACCGGCTTTTCGCGTAAAGAAGCTTGCTTTAGGGTTGCGGTATAACCCTCAGGGCTGAGGCTTGGCCATTTATAGGTTTTGCCTTCAGTGGTTTT
Source organism: Marinomonas sp. MED121 (assembly GCF_000153025.1). Lineage (GTDB taxonomy): Bacteria > Pseudomonadota > Gammaproteobacteria > Pseudomonadales > Marinomonadaceae > Marinomonas. Next base: position 100,591 of record NZ_CH672434.1, on the reverse strand, counting down.
ATCTTTTGGTACTTTATCGGTAAAAAACAAAGGCGCAATGTGTAAGCGTGCCATGGCATTGCGTCGCGTGCCCTGACTATCATTGATAGGCGTTCCCTCAGGTGTGGTGAACATATAGTGCTGGATCAGCTCAAAAGTACGACATGCCCCTGAACCAAAGGAATATTGATCCCCCTCAGCGCCAGCACCAGCATCCAGTGGAGACACCACAATTTGCACATTGAGATGAGGGTTTTGGATCAAGGCATCCATGATCCAATGACAGACCACATGATCGGACCAGTTCTTTTTCCAAGCACTGATTAAATCCATTTGCGATAAACGAATGCATTTCTTCGCTCCCATAATGAGGGTCTTTTTCATGTGCTCTGAGGCTTCTTGATAGTCCGTGTCGCGCTTAGGGCCAGTCCAGTACTTACCGACACTAAGGACATTAGAAGCCAGTTTATATTGGCTAAACTTGTCATAATCTCGGTAGATAATTCTCTCTTGAAAAACGTCCTGCTTTAATTCTTCAAGGGTGTCTAGATCAATGGCTTTTATCGATTCTGACAGGCTCAATTTTGCCGACGCTTTTAACTCGATAGGGGCAGGCTTTTGATCGGGTAAAGGGACCAAGCCTTGTTTGTGTAAATTCACAATGGCTTTTTGGCTCAGCGTCATATGGTCTTGGCCTTTACCTGATGCTAATGGATCGAGTGGCTTTCGCACACTGGCACTATCATCATCCGCACTTTTCCACGTTAACGCATCATTATCCAGCGTCTCCTTACTCAGTAGATCCGTTTTGCATTGCCACATCTTATTTAAATAGTCTTGAGCACCTTGTGCCGCTTCCCCATGAATCACAACAGAAACATCATGCACAGGCGGGTAGCTTCTAAACAAATCCATATTCAGGTTATGTCCGCCCACTAAGGCCTCACAACCATCAACGGCAATGATTTTAGAGTGGTTCCAAGTCATCTTGGTCTCATCGGTAAATTTGGGGGAGGTGATCTTGGCAAACATGCTAGAACGTATGCCTTTTTCAAGACGATAAAAACGACCAATCCAGATCTCAGGTTTTACCGCCCAAAAGCTTGAACGAATACGAAATAAGCGAATAAGCGCCGCCTGAAATTCCGTATAGTTTGGGGGCGGTGTCATAGGATAAAGAGGCGTTTGGCCAAACAAAAAGCGAAACTGAATAGGGTCATCTCCCTTTTTACTGGCACTCAACGCCGTATCGATTGCCCCAAGAATCGCCCGTGTCCAATCTGGATCTGGGCTATTTAACGAGGATAGATCACAGCGATATTTGGTTTTTTGAATAATCTCGACAATGGCTCGCTCAAATTCTTGCTGGCGTTCTCTGGCCCTTGGCATGATGCCTTCATCAAAATTGAGGCCCCAAACATTGGGGGTATCTAAAACTCTGACATAGTTCTCACCCGCAAGGTGGCTAAAATAATCTTTTACAGCCGTTTTTACTTCATTAATCTTGCTCATAATGTGTTCTCCTAACATATAAAAGGATGTGACGATTAAAAGGGCGTGGCTATAAATAAACCCAGTTAACCCAACCTTTTCCGCTGCGTTCAAAGGTAACGGGGAAGGCTAATTTGTAAGGTGGGTCACCGGCCACATCATCTAGGTAATAGGTATTCCAAGTGTTACGTCCGCTAATGGAAGACACTTGTCTCACGTAAGGTCTGGCGGGTAAGCGACTGGTGCGAGTTTCACCACAGCCCATAGCATCAAACTTGCCATGGTCTAAATGAATCTGACGCCTGAGCTCGGTGACACTCTCATTCACCGCGCATTTGCTCATAAACTCAGTGCCCCATTTAGTTAAATAGCCACGGGCGACCTTGTAGATGAGCTCGGGAACAGGGGCGACCTGAGCACTGGCTTTGGTTGGATCATATTGGCCATCTGATGTGATGCTGCCAGCCACTGTGCTGTGTTTGCCTCGACAAGCATATAACGTGTAATTTTTGGGTTGAGCGCGCACGCTAGGTGATAAAGGGTCTTCTAATTGGCATTTATCGGCTAAGGTCTTCCAACTTGTGCCTAATACGCCACTGCCACCCAGCTTTCCTGGGGCTAACTGGCCTGTCATCTGGCCATTCGGTCTGGGGACGAGGGCAGAGAAGCCTTTATCTAAATGATCCCAAGAATAGATGCCCACATAGCTGGCAACATTGGGGGGCAACTGAGTTAAAATGCCATACCATTCACCGGGGCCGGGTACTGGGTCTATGGCAAAAATATTGATTGGGACTTGTTTCATTTCTTCTGTGCCATAGGCATAGATAAACCAGGCCGCCATAATGCTTTCTACAGCACCACGACTATGGCCCACAAAATTGAGGGTTTTAGCACCACTGCCAGCGGCCAAATTAGCACCATGTAATGCCAAAGCCGCCGCTGCCCACCCTGTCATTTGAGCGGGGACTGAACGCTGATTATCCTTACGATAGCTTTTGACATAACCAATCAAATCTTTCGAGGCGTTTAAGGGCCCATCAATCAGCAATTCATCACTGGTATGGCCTTGATTAAACCAATCATTTTCACCCACACCTCGAATGGTGGCGCTGGGTTTAACGGATTTAAGGTCACCGCAAATCTCTTTATGGAGGCGAACAGGAATATAACCTGTCTTTGGGGAGTAGATGGCCTTATCACTTTTTAGCCTTTCGTCATTCATCCAAAATTGCCAATCTCGGCGCTCCCATTTACGCGTTACCTCGCCTTCATCTCGTGAGCAGCCGGTGCCGCAAAAACTTAGGGTATAGGTCGTCATAATGTGTCTTCCTCGTTTTATCCTTGATAGAAGCGATGCAATTGCGCTTGTCTGCCCATTGTGTCGCCCGCTGAGTGAGTTCTGTGCGTCTAGCCTCCCGATTTAAAACAAGCCGCTGAATCGGGTATAAGCAGGGTATGAAATTGCGAGGCTGAAAAATCGTGATAATCACGGAAGAAAATAAATTTCTGGTTTAGCCTGTTTTCAACGCAGGCACTTTGAAATCTTGAAATGAGGAAGATAAAGCAGGGTAAAAAAAGCAAGGTAATAAAACAAAGGTAAAAAGAGCCGCTTTATTCTGGCTTTTTATTAACCGATATTAAGGCTAAAATAACCAATAAAAGTGATATAGAAAAATGACTTAGGGATAAATTAAATAAAGGAGCCCCCCATGCAAGCGCAAAATCACAGTGGCAGCTGCCTGTGCCAACAGGTGACCTATCAGGTAAGCGGTGAGTTTGAAAATTTCTTTTTATGCCATTGCCAACATTGTAAAAAGGATACCGGCAGTGCCCACGCATCAAACCTTTTTAGTGGAACCGCGCAACTAAACTGGCTAAAAGGGGAAGACAAGGTAAAAACCTTTACCTTAGATGGTACTCGCCATGTGCGAAGCTTTTGTCAGGACTGTGGCTCCGCTGTGCCTAATATACAATTTGATGGCGCTTTGTTAGTCGTACCAGCAGGCTCCCTTGATACTGAGGTAGAGATTGAACCGACAGGCCATCTTTTTTGTCGCAGTAAAGCAAGCTGGCAAGCCAACTTAAGCCAAGCAACAAAGTTTGAAGACTTTCCTCAATAAGCTAAGGCGTGATATTAGCATTCACCTTATTCAAGCAAGGAGCAAAGATGACATTAGTGTGTTTTATAAACGGGCAGAAGCCCTTGATAAGCTATCTTAAATCCTTGTTAAATAAGGGGCGAGTGACATCCGTCGCCTTAACTGTCATGAGTGTCATGAGTCTGATAAGCCTGAGCTTTTCACCTTCTCTTTTAGCGAATGAGGTGAGCATCTTAGCCGCAGACCTTAAACACCAAGGGAATAATACCTGGTCCTTGAATGTCACCTTAAAACATGAGGATACAGGTTGGGATCATTATGCTGACCAATGGCGTTTAGTGGATAAGAATGGCAAGGTGTTAGGGGATAGAATCTTGTATCACCCCCATGTGAATGAACAGCCATTTACCCGCTCGTTAAACGCGATTCAAATCCCTTTTGAGTATATTGATACGGGTGAAACCCTTTATATCCAAGCCCACGATAAACTGCATGGTTGGAGCGAGAATCCTTTAGCCCTAGATTTAAACTTGATTAAAGCAGGGCGTTTACAGCAAAAGGCTCCCTAACTGATGAGCAGGCTGTCAGAGGCCGCTTTTCTTAAAACACTTTTGGCTAGCTCTTCTTAAAAAGCCCATTACAAAAAAGGACATTGTGTAACACCTAGGTGATAAAAATAACCACATAAAACATCCTGTTAAAAATCAGCTGCTAAAATAAAAGTATCAATGGCGAATTTATTTCAAAACGGTATCGAAATAAGGGTGACCATATGGAATATTTTATTAATGCTTTAACAAATTATGCTGAATTTTCAGGCCGTGCCAGACGCAGCGAATACTGGTACTTCAACCTGTTCTACTTCATCTTTTATATTATTGTCATCGCGTTAGATGCAATCTCGGTGCAGGGGGGATTTACGGCGCTTTATACCCTTGTCATGTTTGTGCCAAGCTTAAGTGTTTTAGTAAGGCGCCTGCATGATACAAGCCATTCTGCTTGGTGGTTGTTGCTTCTTTTCATCCCTATTATTGGGCAGCTAATCTTGCTTTATTTTTTAGTGCAGGATAGTCACCATGACAATGAATACGGCTATAACCCTAAGGGTGGAATACTCTGCTAGATGGCATAACTTAAGATGGCATAGTTTAAGAAGGCATAACTTAAGCTGGTTAAAGCAAGCGAAAGTCGCTTTTAAGACATGCTAGTTCTGTGTTTGTGCTTTTTTATCGATCTTAAATCGGATCTTCTTCTCGACCTTGGCATGCTTTTTATGTCATTTCTCTGACAGTAATTATCCTTTATCTCCCCTAAAAGTAGGAGCAAACTTGCTCTACCATAATGCTAAAAACTCCTTTATATTGTCCTTAAGTCGCTAAGCAATTTGGCTTGGTTAATGAAAACACGGATGTAATTGCAAACTAAGCTCATCTTCTCTTTATAAAGAAGCGGAGCGGTTTAAATAAAGGAATGATTAAAAATGGAATATTTTACCCTCGCTTTAAAAAAGTATGCTGACTTTTCAGGCCGCGCTAGACGCAAAGAATATTGGATGTTCACCCTCATTTGCACCTTATTCAGTGTCTCCTTAATGGTGATCGAAGCAGCGTTAGGCATATTCGGTATCTCAATTTTATTTTCCCTTGCCATGTTTATCCCAAGCTTAAGCATTCTAGTAAGGCGTTTACATGATACTAACCACTCAGCCTGGTGGTTACTGATCGGACTCATCCCAGTGATAGGCGCGATCGCCATCCTTATCTTCTGCCTTCTAGACAGTGACGATGCCAACCCTTACGGTTTTAATCCTAAAGCGAATACCGTGTTTTAAGGTATTCGTTTTCAAGCAGAAAAACCGACAACAAGGTGCGATATCCATCTGTAATAATGAGCCTCATTTAGTGAGGCTTTTTTATTGCCCGTGTTAAGCGTGTGAGAAGCCTGTTGTAGCGTTTGCTGGAAATGTGAGACTACCCCAAAGCCACTAACACTATTGCATTTCTGATCAGTTAAAAAACCAGACCTTTGAATAAACGTGCCTTTGAATAAACTTGCCTTTGAATAAACAGACCTTCAAAAATTTTTTTCGAAAAAATAGCCTTAAGCCCAAAAATAGCCTTAAGTCCAAAATAGCCTTCAGCCAGTCATAATAATGTAACGTTTTATTGCTGGTTTTTAATTTTAATCTAGCGATTTAACTCTCATTTTATCTTTTAAATCTGCCTGCCAAAATCCCTTTGATTTATCAGGCTGAGTTTAATGAATGTTAGCTTGTGCTTATTTAGCCAATTAAGTTCTTTGGCAATACTAAATTTCAAATAAAGGGCTCATATTCTGAGCTGTTTTTTAGGGTTTTGATTTAAATGTGAGTCTCGCATTAGATATTTTTATATTAAAGAATTGTCTAATTTAATGTTTTCTATATTAGTGTTTTGTGTTTTTGAAGGAGAGGTTTTAAAAAATTTGAAAGTTTATTTTTATTGATTAAAGTGATTTAAGTTCAGTTTGTAAGGGTCAACCTCTTGATTGAGTAAAGGTGATTGTGGAGATGGTAAAAGCGAGTAAAATCAGTTGTTTATTGACTAATTGAAGCGTTTTTATCTAACTTGATGTTTTGATTGGTAAATGTTTTTAAAAGGGTGGGGCTCAATTTTTATCATGGCTGTCCATATAACTTGGAATCCAAAGTTCAGTGCTAAGTTGCTGACGAAAGGTGGGTTGTTGAAGGTTGAGTTAATAGTCAATATGATATAAACGTGAGTAATGAATAATATGCACACTTATTATAAATTTTGAACTTTTATTTTGGGTGTCTTTATAAATTTAGAGAAATCCTTACATAAAGCCTTTCATGAGAAGTCAGTTAATAAGATAAACCCAAGAAAAGAATTCTTTAGATTACCTCTTAGTGAAATTAAACAAAAAGTGATTAATGAAGGCGTTGAAGATATTCACTGGACGATGAAAGCAGAGGCTGCTGAATATAGAGAATCTGTTTCTATGTTAGAGAGTTCTAGTGAAACTGATTTAGAGAAAGAGTTAGTTTATTAAGTTAAAAGTGAAATGATAAATAGTATTATAAATACAGTCTTTCAAAATTAAAAATTGTATTGTAGCTGTCTATTTAAAGCGTCAATTATTAATAAATCAGAAATAAAAATATGCGGGCCGTCTAGAACACATCGTGATGATAATAACGCTTAAGCACATATAGCTAGGAATGATTTCAGTTGATAAGCTACTTTTCATTAATGAAATTAATCAAATGTGACGCTTTATATTCGGAATATAAACCGACAAATCGAGCGTGCGCATTATTTAAATTTTCTATGGTGGTTGTAAGCCCGATTTCGACCAAAATGGTCAGAGGGTAGGTATTTTGTAATTTCAAATATAAGGTATCACTTCGTTGGTTTAAAGAGTAACACAGAGATATTTGAGTAGACTGAGAATTTTAAGAAGAAATAATAATGGATTTTATAAAAGAGTTGAATGAGCGTCCTGAAGGTAGCTTAGATGTTGCCTGTCATATTTTAGCTGATAATTCTGCAAAACTGCTAGAGGATTATCTTGTAGGTAAGCTGGCTAGTTGTTATATATCTCAAGAAAAGCTAGAAGAGAGGGCTAATCAAACAGGCCTAGCTTATAGTGAGTTGATCGCTAACAAAATTCCTGACAAGGGAAGTGTAATGTCAGGCGATTTCGGGGAAATATTTACTCTTTATTTTTTAGATAGACAGTATAAAGATGATTTGAAACTAATTAAGAAGTGGAGATATAAGCAGGATAGAAAAAAAGCCGCGCCACACTCAGATGTTGTTTTATTTAATATTGGAGATTTGAATAATCCTTCAGAAGATGATTTTGTTATATGTGCTGAGTCTAAACAGAAAGCAACTGCTAGTGCATTTGATCCTATTTCAAGTGCTATCTCAGGATATGAGTCGGATAGAACTGGTAGGCTTGCCAAAACACTTGTATGGCTTAAAGAGAAAGCCATTGATGAAGGGAATCAAGATGATTTAACTTTAGCCTCTCGGTTTGCGGATGAATTAAATATACGTTATTCGAAGATATATCGAGCTGTTGCTATTGTTGATAGGGCGTTTCTAAATGACGAGATAACAAAAGATATTAATTTGCCTGAAAAAACTCACAGTTTTGAGATCATTGTTATAGGTATTGATGATCTGAAAGAGCGTTACGAATCGGTATTTCGGCGTGCATGTGAAGAGGCAAATCTATGAGTCAACTACTGATAAAAATGATAGCTGAGTTTGAATCTTGGGAGGCCGCAGCTGAGTTCAATATACCTCAACAGAGCTGGACTGATTATACTGTTAAAGATAGAGTTGATGATCTTTATATAGCTACTTTTTCTCATATATTTAGTACATTGAGGGAAGAGTCTGAAGATATGAAATCTAATCTTCTATCATGTGCTAAGACATTACTGGTTTTTTCAAAGAGTGCAGCATCAAAATACATAAGTGGAGTAGAGAAGAATCGAAACCTTCTTTATTCTGCGGCACTTTATTATCTTGCAGACCAACCACCAACGTCATTTCTAATTACAAAAGATATAGATTCAGATATATTTGAAATAGAACAGGAGAAACTCTTATATTCATTTTTATCTCGTATTTTAGATGAGGAAAATGAGTTATCTGTTGAGATTTTTGACGCTGTAAATAAAGGGGAGCATCAAAGGTTTCATCTTATTCTTGATAAATTATCTGAACAGGTTGCTATTGGGCTTAAACATGATCCATTACTTTATGTTAGCTCGAAATTTGCTTATGAATGTATTGCTAGATTTATAACTGTCAATGTTTGGGGTCTTCTGGAGAAATATTCTAACTGTGATGATATGTCTGTATGGAATGACTTACTATCGTCTAATGGAGGTCATCCTATTTGGGAGTTATTACCCTCACAGGTAAAAGCAGTTGAATCTGGAATTCTTACTGGTGGGAAACCAGCTTATAGCATGCAAATGCCTACCTCTGCAGGAAAGACTTCACTATGTGAAATTATCATCTTTAATGAAGTTAAAGTAAGAGGTAATAAAGTTTTATTTCTTGTGCCTTTTAGGGCGCTTGCAGCAGAGATAAAGGCTGGAATGTATTCTAGGCTGAGTAACGTTGGCATAGAGGTTTCAGCTAGTTATGGAGGTAATATACCCACTCGATCAGAGTCTACGACTGTAGAAAATGCTGATGTTGTTATTTCTACGCCCGAAAAATTTGAGGCGCTCTGTCAAGTTATCCCCGATTTCATTGATAGGTTTGATGTTTTGATTTGCGATGAGGGACATCTAATTGATGATGGTAATCGAGGCCTGCAATATGAATTGTTGTTGACCAAATTTAAAAGACGAGAGAGTCCTGTAGATAAGATTGTTTTTATATCTGCTATTTTACCAAATGTTTCAGATATTAATGACTGGTTAGGTGGAGATGAAGGTAGTTTAATTAACTCAGATTACAAGCCTGTAGTAACAGATTATTCTTTTCTTAGATCTGTTAATTATAATTGGTTTTTAGACTTTAATCCTCATTTGGATCAACCGTACAGTTATTTTTTAAGCGATTTCATTCAAAAAGACGAATTGAAGTTTATTAATCAAGGTACGGGAAATAGTAATCTCTTGCCAGGCTGGAACTCACTGCTGACTTTGGCTTGTGCTTCAGCTTTCAAGGCTTCTACATCAGGCTCTGTAATTCTATTTACTACAGAGAAAGGTCAATCTGGTGTTAGAGGTTTGGCGAATAAATGTTTGGATATGTTGGAGAGAAATGCGTTCATTACGCAGCAGTATCAAAAGGAAAATCACCCCGTAGACCTTGTTAATTATATTTCAACACTTTTAGGCGAAAGGCATTTATTGACGAGATTGGTTCAGAGAAAAATTGGGTGCCATCACGGGGACCTCCCTCAAGAATTACGTCGAGAAATGGAGCAAGCAATTAATGAACAAAAAATAAATATATTAATATGCACTTCCACTTTAGCGGAAGGTGTTAATCTTCCAATCAGAACGATAGTTTTACATACGGTCAAACGATTCAATGGAAGAATCAAGGGCTTTATTGAAAAGAGGAATATAAAAAACATTATTGGAAGAGCAGGAAGAGCAGGAAAGGAAACTCGCGGCAGGGTTATTTTTGCTAATGAATCAGAAAGAGACTATGCCTTAGAAGTTATAAATGATGTTCAACTGGAGTCTGCTCATGGCTTTTTGTTCTCGCTCATTAAAGATCTTAAAAACTATCTTGAGGAGATGAATTTAACCTTGAATCAGGAGTTCTTTGATTCCGATGTTGCAAAAGATATTTCTTATATCTTTGAATCTATTGATATGTCACTTTTACAGTCTTTACCAGAAGATACCCCTGAAGAAGAGTTAGATACATTTTTAGATCAGATGCTATCTGAAACTTTAGCATCAAAGTTTTGCGATGAAGAGGGTCTAACTGACCTATTAAAAATGGTTTTTTCTTTAAGGACAGAGCGAATATATAATGAGACAGACTCTACTAAGAGAGCCATAATGAGGAATACAGGTTCTTCGCTTAACTTTCTTAATTATGTTAACGAAAGTCAGATACTTGACCAAGATATATGGCGATCTCTAAGCGCTCCTCAGGAGCCTAATTGGTTTAATCATATAATTAAGCCAGTGCTGGAGCATATTGGATATGAGAATAGTGCTGATCTTATAATAGACGTTTTAAATGGTTGGGTATCCGGTAGTTTTTATGTAGAAATGGCTGAAGATCTTGAGCAGGATGTAGATGATGTTGTTAGATATATTTGTACAACTATAGGCTTTGAGTTACAGCAGATATTATCTCAGCTTACACGTTTCGCAATTGAACTTTACGAAGATGAAGTACCTGATCATGTCGTGAATTGGCCTCAGTATATGCAATATGGTGTCAATCGTCAGATTCATTTAAGGCTAATTAACTCAGGGGTTACAGATAGGTTGGCTGTATTTGGAGTTGCTCGATTCTTGGATTTCCTTGAGCTTTCTGAAGATATTCCGAATATTCGAAGGCTATTAATGGTTAATAGAGAAGCTTTAAATAATTTTTTAGAGAAAGACCCTCGTGTTCCAGCATTATCAATAAGTCGATTCTTTGATGATTACAATATTTAAAACGGTTGAAAAAATTACTAACAGGACTACTAACAGGACAGGCATTCCAATTTGACCTTCTTCTAATCACTATCTAGCTTTATTATATTCACTCAAGGACGAGGAATCTAATAATGCGCTTTCAGTTAAGCGTAAATCTCTAATTAGTTTTCAAGACACTTCCTATTATCATTGTGTATCTCGATGCGTCAGACGTGCTTTTCTCCATTTTTAAAATGCCTGCGTACTAACAAGACACCCAAAGCAAAAACTGCTTGTTTCAATTGGGTGTCTTTGACCCTTTTTAATCTTTAATCAATTCTTTACCAATTTAATAGGACAGGCATTCCAATTTAAGAGAAAGACTCAAATAGGACAGGCATTCCAATTTGACCTTCTTCTAATCACTATCTAGCTTTATTAGATTCACTCAAGGATGAGGAATCTAAAATGCCTAAACCACGTAAATCTCTAATACTAACAGGACAGGCATAACAATTTGTCTTTTTTTGGGGGGGGGGGAACAGGAGACTCTCTTTAAGAGTAAAGAAGACACCCAGCTAAAACTTTCTGTTTTAGTTGAGTGTCTTCTTTTAGTTCTTTCACCTTGCTTCTAGCTTTTACCATCAGAACTATGCTTCCAAATCTACCTAACTCATCATTAGATTATTGTGCTTGCGGTAGGGCATTGCGTTGACTCGAAAAATAGAAACTCACTATGGTTATTGCCGTTAAAATACCACTGCCCATTAGCAGTTTATCCACCGAATAATATTCAACGACGATTGCAGAAAGAGCTCGTGAAATCGGTATTGCACCCACAACCGATAACATCACCATGGACATTGTCATGCCCAAGATGTGGCTCTTTGTGGTGGTTTGCAAATGGGTGATGACAGTCACTCGAATACAGGCATCGGCAAAACCAATTAGAGCAACGGCAATGAGAATTAAGTACTTCTGGTAAAAGAGCGCGAGTGCAAAAAGTGATGCGGCTATGATCAATTGAAATAAACAGACTTTATTAACGATTTGCCATTTGAACTTTAGCCGAGCGATTAATAGGTAACCCAAAATAGCGCCCATGGCTTGTACTGAAAACATCTGCCCGTAATGCTCAACGTCGGCAGCAAAGCGCTCAACCACAATAAGTGGATAGGCCACACTAGAAGGGCCGACAGCGAATAAGCAGACAAAGAATAACAATAGGGTGATATTGCGTACTTCAACATTTGCCCACACGGTTTTTACGCTCTCTAGCACGCTGCTTGTTGGTGTTGAGTTTTGATTAGAAATTGGCAAAGTTCGAATCAAGCCAATCGCCAGCCCTTGCATTAAGGCTGCAGCAAGCATCGGATAGAGGTAGGTAACATTGTCTCCCTGTTTGCTTGTCTCCAAAAAAGCCATAGAAGCAGCAGCTGCAACGGGCGCAATGATCTGGCAAAATTGGATCGTACTCATGATCATACTGTTGGCCGAACTCAAGCTGTCCTTTTCAACAATGGAAGGAACAATGCATTCTGTGGCAGGGGCAATGGCTGCACTGAATAAGCTAAAACCCAGCGCAAACACACACAGCAGATAGATATTCACCCAGTCATTTGCAAGCAAAAGGGCAAAGCATGAAAACAAAACCACCAAGGCCATACGAGCCCCAATAAGCAGATGCTTTGCCCCTAACTTATCTGTAAGGCGACCGCCATATAAGATGGCAATGCCACGGGGGAAGCTTTCGATAGCCAAGACAATCGCAACAGCACTCTTCCCACCGCCATCAACACTTAGCGCCATCCAAGGCATCATAATTAACATAAAGAAATCAGCGAAGGAGGTTAGTGTGGTAGCAGCAAGGTGCCGAGTAAAAGCCGGATTCGACTTAAGTTTATTTAATATCATATACATCCTTGTATTCGTAAAATGCTTTTCCGCCATCCCAGCGGATACCATTAATCCATTCAGTTAATTTACTTCAATAGTGCTCTGCCAGAGCAAGCATGATTGTATTTGAAGCTAGCTAAAAACGCTGCACTTTAGTTGCAAGTGTTTGATATTTTTAACCCTTCATCAACTCTTTACTAGCTTTCATAACCGTATCTGAAACAATTTTACATGGACAGGCATTCCAATTTGACCTTCTTCTAATCACTATCTAGCTTTATTAGATTCACTCAAGGATGAGGAATCTAAAATGCCTAAACCACGTAAATCTCTAATTAGTCTTCAAGACACTCCCTATGAACTACTAATAGGACAGGCATTCCAATTTGGTAATATTAATAGGACAGGCATTCCAATTTGACCTTCTTCTAATCACTATCTAGCTTTATTAGATTCACTCAAGGATGAGGAATCTAAAATGCCAAAACCACGTAAATCTCTAATTAGTCTTCAAGACACTCCCTATTATCATTGTGTATCCCGATGCGTCAGGCGTGCTTTTCTCTGTGGAGAAGATGAGTCCACTGGGAAAAGCTATGAGCACAGGCGAGGCTGGATTGAAGATAAAATGCTGGCCTTAGCTAATGTTTTTGCTATTGATATCTGTGCCTATGCTGTCATGAACAATCATACCCATTTGGTACTTCATGTTGATGCAGATAAAGCGAATAACTGGTCTATCAGAGAAGTGCTTGAGCGCTGGCATAGCCTACATAAAGGTACTCAATTCACTGAAAAGTATTTAGAAAACAAAACATTGGCAGAGTACGAGCTTGCTTCGGTGTACGAGAGCTGTGAGAAGTACCGCAAGCGTTTAATGGACATTAGCTGGTTCATGAAAGAGCTTAATGAACCTATTGCACGTATGGCTAACAATGAGGGTAAATGTACCGGACATTTCTGGGAAGGACGTTTTAAGTCACAGGCTCTGTTAGATGAGGCGGCGCTTGTTGCCTGTATGGCCTACGTTGATTTGAATCCAGTTCGCGCTAAGATGGAAAAGACACCTGAATCCTCAAAACATACTAGTATCAAAACTCGTATCGAAGTTGCCAAAGCCAATCAAACTCAGCCTAAAACACTCTTTTCTTTTATCGGCTATGAAAGAGAAGACCAGCACGAAGGCTTGCCTTTTAAGCTTGAGGATTATCTTGAACTCATTGACCTTACGGGTCGTATCATTCGAGAAGATAAAAGAGGGAGTCTTGATGTCTCTTTAGCGCCTATTTTGCAACGTATTCACCTTACCTCAGAGCAATGGCTTGAAGTCAGTACAGGTTTTGAAAAGTATTTTAAAAGCGCAGTGGGTTCAGAAAGGTTATTAGCTGATTATTGTGAGCATACTGAGTTGCAAAGGCGGTCAGGTTTAAGTGCTTGTAAACGGCTACTTTCTTAGATCTTAGCTTCGTCATCTAGTCACAATTCTAAATATCGTTAACTCGAGATATCTTGCCGCCCTAAATGTGAAATTACCCTATTAACTGCCTAAAATGGGTCGCTAAATTAAGGCAGACTTCTCATTTACTATCTATAAAGTGTCAGAAATATCTTATGAATTTGTTTTTCTCTGATGCTATATATGACCTCTTTTAAAATGCCTGTCTTATTTAAAATGTTTTAAAATGTGTCTTATTTAAAATGCTATTTCCGCAAAACCAAACTTGTTAATAGGAAAATTCAAAACTACGCTTATTTCTGCAATTGGCTCAGTCTGACGAGTTAATTCCAATTATACCTATGATGTATTGTTTCCTCTAATAAGGGAACGAGCGTTTATGTGCTTGATTTAGCAATATCTGCATGATCAATTTCACATATCGGCCAACATAGTGGGTACTAAGCTAACTGCTAAAATTTAATAGTTCAAAATTTAAGGATGATCATGAAACTCAACAATAACTTTTCCGACTTTATCGGTCGTGCGTATGACATTGAAAATGGAAAAATGGCGTCAAGCTCTAGCGTTCTATTAGCAAAGGAAGCGTTATTCGACTTTTCTCAAGAGCCCACTACCAAAGTAACTATCGGGAATAAAAGCTATCAATTACCACATGTATTTAACTGGAACTCCGGTACCAGCAGCAGCGGTACCACCACGATTGAAGGGAGCAGTGAGGTTTCTTACCTAAAAAGCATATCAAACTTATTTTCCACTCAATATTCCGGAGTTATTTTCAAAGGCTCTATCAGTTCTACATTTAAATCAGTAGAAAGTAACAACAATAATAATTACTTTATAACTGAAACAAGAAACCGCTCATTGGGCACTCTGTCTTTTAACGGTGACTTTAAAGATTACCTTTCTGCCAAAGCTCGTGACTTTATTAATGACAATGATATCTCTCCTGTAGATGTATTTGCGAAATATGGAATCTATTTCATTAAAAGTTTTGAGGTTGGTGGAAGATTATCGGTCGATGCTGCAAGTGAGCAAAGTCAGTATACAAAACAAACTGAGTTTAATTTGGAAGTTAAAGCAGCTTATAAAGCACTAGAAACCGAAAACAACACAGAAATTCAAAAAACCATAAAAAAACTTGCAAGTAACTCCAGTTATTCATTTTATGCCGAAGGTGGCGACCTTGACATTATTTCTAGCCAAAGCCCTAGCAGTGATGAATTCCAATTATGGCTTAAGTCTATTGCTAGCAGTCCTACATTAACTTGGTTCAATAATTTAGATGATGCACTCGTGCCGATATGGACACTAGCGAAAAATGACAAACGGCAAGCACAACTCAAAAGTTACTACCAAAACAAGATCACTGGTGGCTACTTGCGTTCTATGTATTTTATTGCCCACACAAGAAAAGAAGGCGATGGTTACTCGGATCCTGATACCAACACTCCGTCTAAAAATGTGTATATAACTTGCAAAAACTATGGGCAAAAAGATGCGGCATCACACGAATTTATACTTGATCAAAATCATATGTTAGCCGGTGCTTATAACAGTAGAGAGGTCAATGGTACAGATGTTTATGATTTTTCAGAAGCTATACAGAGTCTTGGCTCAAAGCTTGATTCCCGTTATTTAGACGTCACCTTAACCTGCAAAGGTGAAGATGCATGGGCGCCAGACATTCTATTTATGATTGGTGAAGATGAAGGTAAAGACTTCCACGTTCTTGCCGCCGATACAGACCAGACCAAATACCTTAGTATCGAAGGAAAAGACTCTGTCGAGACCGTCACCATTTCAAGCACCATCACTAATGGAGCAATCACTAGCGGCTCTACCGATTTAAACGGCTTCTGGTTAATCACCAGTACAGACAAAGACGAATATTCTCATACCGACTCGAATGATGTAAGTGTGACGATAGAGCTTAAAAACAAGAAATTTCCTATATCCCAGAATATTGATATTGTTAAACGAAAAGATAGACGTTCCAATATATTTGATTTGTCCGCTTCCATTAATAACAACAGCGAAAACATTATCTTTGAGGATATAAAGAAAATATCCATTATTAATTCTAGCGGCGATGATTGGAAACTCAAAAGTGCTATTTGTATTACTAGGGATTTCTCTGGTCATTTTAGAGTGCTAGCAGCCCATCCTGATTTAGGAGACAACTTTTGGATTGGTAAAGACTATAAGAAAACAAAGGAAATATTTCCAACTCCTGATATAGAATAACCCCCAGAATTCTGGGCAGCTCCGATTTAGAGCTGTCCAGGTAAAAATATCGCTTGCGAAGAAATTCTTAAAACCTTTTTTATTGAGAGAGTGTCTGCTCATTTGCCACTTAGTCATCTCTTGTATCCATAAATAATTAACAGTATTCTGCGTGTTTTAAATTCCACCTTGTTTAGCTGTTTAAAAGTCGGCTGGGGTGCTAACAGGACAGGCATTCCAATTTAACCTTCTTCTAATCACTATCTAGCTTTATTAGATTCACTCAAGGATGAGGAATCTAGTAATGCTCTTTCTTTTAGTTAAGCGTAAATCTCTAATTATTCTTTGACCCTTTTTAATCTTTAATCAATTCTTTGCTAGCTTTCATAACCGTATCTGAAAAGGCCTCAATTAATCGCTCTTTGCCCACTTGTCGATGGGTAATCAGCTGAATATGTCGTTGGTATTCTTTGCCTGAAATGGGTTGGATCTTAATGTTGTTAGCGACTTCCTCTAGCCCTTGCCAAATGGGCACTAATGAAACCCCCATATTACGTTTTACCATCAGAACGATACTCTCAAGGGCATCCAACTCACATAAGGTGTTGGCTGCTATATCGCAATCTAGCAAGTAAGAGTCTGCGATCGCGCCGCCCCAAGCGGATCTGTCGTATTGAATATAAGGCAGGTTCAGCAAGGACTCTTTTATACTCAAGGTGTTTGTATCACTGCTAATAAAGCCCAGCTGCTCTGTGTATAGGGTGCTTGTCTGTAAGTACTTGGGGCAAACAAAAGGCGGCTTGACGATAATGATGACATCAAGGCTTTTATCGAGCAGTTGCTGATATAAATTGGCCGAGGTTCCAGGTGAAATTTGCAGGTTGAGATCTGGTAGGTGAGCAGTGAGTTGTTTAATCACACTAGGCATAATGCCTGTTAAAGCAGTGGAAACAGCGCCGACTTTTAAATCGCCAGTTAAACCTGTTTGGTCTAAATCATTTTGCAGTGCTTGGGTTTCTGCTACCAGATGCTTCAATCTAGGTAATAGTCTTAAGCAGGCTTCTGTTGGTTTGGCTGAATGCCCAGAACGGTTAAGCAAGGGGCAACCTAAACTTTGCTCTAACGCTTTAATTCTCTGACTCACAGCCGCAGAAGTAAGCATCTGATTTCTTGCTGCGGCGGCGATAGAACCTGTGTTAACCACTTCTAGCAAGCTTGATAAAAATCGAATATCCAAAATAATTCCTTATGGTCATTCATATAAATATATAGTATTTGTTTTGAATGATGATTGCTAATCTCTCTGTCATGAGAACAAACAGAGAGACAGGTGATATGCAATCGAACATTTTCCATTTAGCCATCAATGTGACTGACTTAAACCAAGCCCGTGCTTTTTACGGTGAACTGCTAGGTGCAGAAGAGGGGAGAAGTACAGAAACTTGGGTCGACTTTAATTTTTTCGGGCATCAACTTTCTCTCCATTTGGGAGAGGCATTACACACTAAGAACACAGGTAAGGTGGATAACATTGCTGTCCCTATGCCGCACTTTGGTTTGGTATTGCCCTTGGTGTTATGGCGAACACTCGCCGATCGACTAACCGCCGCTAAGATAGACTTTGTGCTGCCTCCTACTCATCGTTTCGAAGGGCAACCTGGCGAGCAATATACTTTTTTCTTTTTCGATCCTTTTGGCAATCCTATTGAATTTAAAAGCTTTGCCGACATGAAGGAGGTATTTAACGCATGAAGCATATTGTTTTTCTTAGCCGTTTAACCGACGAGGCACAGCTTTTATGGGTTGAGCATCTCAATAGTCAGCTGAAAAACCAGACTGTATTGCTCCCTGTCCAAATTCCTGAGGGAGAAGAGGCCTTGGTTGATATTGCTATTGTCTCTAATCCTAACCCAGAAGACTTATTGCGTTATCCCAATCTTGTTTGGGTGCAAAGCTTATGGGCTGGAGTTGAAGGCTTGGTGCAAGCACTGAAAAGTGATGTTTTTAACAAGGCTTGTTTAAATAAGAGAAGTTTAAATAAGACAAGTTTAGATAAGAGAAGTTTAAATAAGACAGGTTTAGATAAGAGAAGTTTAAATAAGACAGGTTTAGATAAGACAAGTTTTCAACTCGTCAGGCTCATCGACCCGACGTTGGCTCAAAGCATGGCTGAGTCTGTATTGGCGTGGACACTGTATTTGCAACGCAATATGCCCTGTTATGCTCAGCAACAAGGGCAAAAGCAATGGCGTAAGTTGCAGCATAAGGATTCAAAAGATTTACGCATCTCAATGTTAGGCGCTGGAAAGCTAGGGTTGGCTTCCTTGAATTTGTTGCAACAGCTCAATTATTCCCTGAGCTGCTGGACTCGCTCTCCTAAAGTGCTTGATGGGATTAGTCACTATCATGGACAGGATGGTTTAAAGGCGATGTTGGAACAAACTGATATTCTAATTAACCTGCTTCCGTTGACGCCTAATACTCATCATATGTTGAACAAAGAGACGTTAGTTTGGCTTCCTAAAGGCGCTAAGTTAATAAATTTCTCTCGTGGCGCCGTGGTTAATACAGATGACTTGCTAGCCTGTTTGGACTCAGGGCAAATTGAGCATGCTGTATTAGATGTGTTCGAGCAGGAGCCATTGCCAGTTGAGTCTGAGGTTTGGTCTCACCCCAAAATTACTGTGCTACCGCACATCTCAGCGCCGACAAATAAAAAAACGGCTGCCAAAATTGTGGCTGATAATATTCATTTATACAGAACTGAAAACAAGCTCTTAGAGAGCGTGGATATTAAGCTTGGCTATTAAATTAAGCCATTAAGTTGGGCACCCCTATTAGGACAGGCATCCCAATTTGCTTTGTTTTCAATAGTGTCACTGACAGTGCCTGCCTTATTTTATTGGTTACTTTCGTTCCAATAAAATACTACTTCGCACTCACTCGCCAAACTAATAAACGGTTGTTGGCTGGCATTGGGTTGTCTGCAATCAGTTCTAACTCTTGCTCACAGGCTAATTTATTGACGGTTTCGAAGTCTCGAATGGCACGGTGCGGAGCTTGTTCTTTTAACCAGTCATTAAAACGGGCATTACTCTCACTGGTAAATTGGCCTTGATAGTTAAATGGGCCATAAAGGAAGAAATAACCCCCTTCTTTGAGTACGTTAGGCACAAATTCAAAGAACTTCTCCACTTCTTCCCAAGACATAATGTGAGCGGTATTGGCAGAATAAAGAAAGTCGACTTTCTCATGGGTCCATTTCGCCGTGCTAACTTCAAGTTCGAGTGGTGCTTTGAAGTTATCGCGTTGTGCATCCGCTACCCAGAGGTTAATGCCGTCAAGATAAGCGGTTTGGTCGCTTGTTTGCCACGCAAGATCAGGGTAGTGCTGTGTTATGTGCTCACCATGTTGCCCTGTGCCACTGCCTATTTCTAAGAGAATGCCACCTTCTTTGATATAGGGCGCGAGTATCTGGCGAATAGGTTCTTTATTATTCTCAGAGGCTTGGGAGTAGGGTTTGTTCATAACTGACCTTTGTGATGATTTAAACAGCGCTAGATTTAAGTTAAAAAGGGTTGTTTTAGTGCTAAGGAACCCTTTTAAAAGTGCGTTTGTAATTCGATCGAATTTATATTGGGGCGAGCTTAACATAGATGCGTGCTAAATCTGCTTATATTATGTTTTTCTTATGCGGTCTTGGCTAATTAGGCGATGCTTACAGCTTCTATAAATTAAAGTTATTTCATAAAAACACCCAAACTAAAACGGCTAAATTCTAGTTGGGTGCCTTTCATCGTTTTTCTAAATGATGCTTTTAATTGGGCACAATGCCTTAGTAAAGCTCATTCAACATGTCGTTATTATATTCAACTAAGGTTTTATCCTGTTTTACCTTTTCAACAAAGTCTGGGTTGGCAATAAAAGGTCGGCCAATTGCAATCAGGTCTGCATCCCCATTTTCAATGGCGGCAGCACCACTTTTTACACTGTAACCGCCGGATGCGATGAGCGTGCCGCGATAATGTTGACGAATGTACTGAGTCACTGTTCCGCCTAAATGCTCGTAGGGCTCATCAAAAAACATACCCGTATGAACGTATGCTAAATCGTATTGATTGAGCAGCGGCAGTAAGTAATCAAACACCTGCTTGTCGCGATCATCGTGTTCTAAGTTAATGTAAGCCTGTGGCGAAAGGCGCAAACCAATTTTTCCCTCTGGAATCGCTGCTTTGACTTGATCGAGAATCTCAAATAAAAAGCGAGTCATGTTTTCGACTGTGCCACCATATTCATCTTCACGACGGTTGGTATCCCAGTGAAGAAATTCATCAATGAGGTAGCTATTGGCGCCGTGAATTTCAACCCCGTCAAATCCTGCTTCTATGGCATTTTTAGCCGCGATAGCGAACTGGTTTTGAACACGTTTAATTTCCTCTTTTGTTATGACACGAGGTGTTTCGTATTCCAATTTATCAGTTCGTGGTACATGGCCGTGGCCCACGATAGGCACCGCTGAGGGTGCCATAGGCAAAACACCATTATGATAAATTGAATGAGAAACACGGCCTGTGTGCCAAATTTGCGCAAAAATCTTGCCGCCATTTTGATGTACTCGTTGGGTAACTTTCTTCCAGCCATCAACCTGAGCTTGAGTATAAAGCCCTGGTGTATTGGGATAACCCTGACCGTCTTGTGATACTAAGGTTGCCTCACTGATGATTAATCCCGCATCGGCACGACGGCCATAATAAGCCGCCATGGCTTCGGTGGGGACTAGCTCGTCATCTGCCATAGAACGTGTGAGAGGCGCCATGATAATACGGTTTTTTAGGGTTAAATTGGCCCCAAGATCAACAGAGTGAAACAAGGTATTAAGGTGACTCATAGATACTCCTGTGAACGCTTTTGTCGTTCATTTCATTAATTGGATAAGGTGATAGGGCTAGCTTATCTGTTTCTAATATTTGTACTAGATAGGTAAAAGTGGTTTCTTTGTTCTCTTTTGGTGTACAGTGAAGTGAGAGTTAACGAAAGTGATTGAGACTATGCGGATGAAGATAAGTGCATGAAGTTAAGTGGATGAAGTCAAATGGATGAGTTAAGGCGCATTGGTGTGTTTACCCGTGTGGTTGAAACCAAGAGTTTCTCTGAGGCAGCACGGCAATTAGGGGTGGCCAAATCTGCTGTGAGTAAACAAATTGTCCAGTTAGAAAAAGAGGTGGGGGTGCGTTTGCTTAATCGCACGACACGCAGTTTGAGCCTGACGGAAGCGGGCGAGATTTTTTATCGACATAGTGCCGAAATTGTTAATCGCACGAAAATTGCTTTAAGCGAGCTGAAAGAGTATCAAAACCAACCGACTGGCACCCTAAGAATTTCTTGTCCCGTTAGCTTTGGTACTGAGCACCTAATACCTGTGATTAAAGAAGTCCGAGCCTTGTATCCCTTATTGAAAATCGATTTGTTATTGGAAGATCGCATTATCAATATGGTGGAAGAGGGGGTTGATCTGGCGATTCGAATTGGCTGGTTACAAGAGTCTAATCTGGTGGCCAAGTTGGTATGTGAAACGCCGGTTAGCGTGTTTGCTAGCCCTGAATATTTAGCGCAAAAAGGCACGCCTAAAACCCCACAGGACTTACAAAAACATGATTGGATCAGCTTGTCTCTTTTTAGCTCACCTCTCACCTGGGAGTTTGAAAAGAAAGGCCAGAAGCAGAGTGTACAGATGCACAGCCAGTTAAAAAGTAACTCGGTCGCTGCGGTGATTGCGTTATCAAAAAGTGGGCAGGGCATTTCCGCACTCACCAAATTTTGTTTGCAAAATGATTTTGAAAAAGGCTTATTACAGCCATTATTAACAGATTACAAACTTAAACCGAGCGGCATATATGCCGTGTATCCTCATCGCGAACACGTGCCTCCTAAGGTACGTATCTTTATCGACTTCTTATCAAATTATTGCCATAACGCCCCATGGCTGCATTGATTTAGAGATAGGTTTCAGATCTATTTTTTAAAGCGTTTATTATGTTTTCTTCTAAAACTACCTAGTTATCTTTTCAATTGTAAAAACGCTACTTTATCTCAAGGTAGCTATAGAAATTTATACAATAATCTGTAGAATCTTGCGACAACAAAAACCAAGGATGGGTGTTGTTAAAAATCAAAACTCTTTTCAGATCCCCTTCCTTTTTATCATACAAATCAAATCTTATCTTTACGTAGAATTTTTCTATATAACGTTTGGATTTAACGAAAAGGAAAATATGAAAAATCTAATTTTGCATTTTAAAACTACTTGGAATTTTTTTATCGGAAATTTTGGCAGGTTATTAAAGAACGTTCTTCCGTTCATTGTTTTTGTGAATGTGATTTATATTTATGGAAGAATTCATTTTGAATATGTTGGCGATAATGGCGTATTTATACTTGCTAACACTTTTAGTTTTTTAGTTTTTCCAATGATTTTGTCATTAATTATATCCACAATATCATCTGATACTTCAATAAATAAAAACAGTTTGTTTTCTCATTATAAGTTATCTTTATTAATTTGGGTTCCATCTATTTTACTTTTTTCAATCATTTCTTTTTCAGTAGCATGCGGGTTCATTCTTCTGATTTTGCCTGCATTCTTTGTCTTGGCCAGATCTTCTTACGCTGGTTTTTTTCTTATTTATGAGCGAGAAGGTCCTGTTACATCTTTTGTATCAAGCTGGAAAGCAACTAGAGAAAAGCAATGGATCATATTAGTTGGAGGTGCTTTTATATTTATTCTTGCGAAGCTATCTTCAAATATACTTTTTGCAGTGTATATGAGCCAATGGGAATGGACTCCAATCGCTGGTGTTATTTTGAGCAGTATTCATGACTTTTCTATGATTTTAATCATGATATTTGCCTATGTAGTTTATACCTCACCTCAGGGAGTCTTGAAAAATGTCTAATTTGACTAAAAAGCCAGATTTGATATTTTTTATTCTTTTTGGAATAAATATTTTTAGTTTTTTTATGATTTATTTTATATCACCAACGGAAAGGCTAATAATGTCTCTATTAGCTCCTTGGTGTATTGTTTTAATATTTAATGTTTTTTTCCTTCACTCTGCATGTGGTTTTGTCGAAGAAAAAAGAAAACGTCATAAAGTATGGTTGTTTATTGCTTATATTTATGTGGCTCTGTTCATTTTTTGTACTATAGCATTGTTAGAATTATATAAGTCATTTGGGCAATGAATTTCTTAATTTTAATATTGTTGAATCATAGGTTTGCAAAATATAAATGATATTGGTTTTTAGTTCGTGAATAAATATTATTCTTTTTGAATTAAAACTGCTGTGTCTTCATAAAATAAGGAGAAGGGATTTTGAACAAACTAGATATCGTATTGATTGGCCCTATGGGCGTCGGTAAAAGCACGATAGGTAAGCTCTTGGCTTCACATCTAAAGCTGCCTCAAAAGTCGATGGATGAGTTTCGTTGGGATTATTATAAAGAGATAGGCTATGACCATAAGCATGCTAGAATGCTTGATCAAACAGAAGTTGCATTTGGCGTCTATCGCTATTGGAAACAGTTTGAGATTCATGCAGTTGAGCGCTTATTAGGAGAGCATAGCAATTGTGTCATTGACTTTGGTGCGGGTCATTCTGTTTACGAAGATGATGCTTATTTGCAACGAGCTAAAGCGGCACTTAAGTCTTTTAAATATGTCATTTTATTATTGCCTTCTCCTGATAAAACGCTGTGCTTAAAGTGTTTAAACGGCGATCAAAAAGATGAAGATGCACAGTTGAACCGACACTTCATTGAACACAAATCGAATTATGAGCTTGCCACACATATTGTCTATACAGAAGGTGCTAAACCCGATGAGACTCTGGCAGAGGTTTTGACGCTGATTGGCGAGCTCGATTGCTCGCTAAACTAAAGGCTAGATTGGGTTAGTTTCTCTTGGTTTTAGGTAACAAGCAGAGATTGGGAGAAACATAAGCATTCATTCAATTATCCTAGTTTGTCATTTGAATCCGCTATTTTTGTCAGCCATCTTGCTATAGAATCCCCGTATCTTTTTTAGGGGCTTCTAAGTGGCAAGGTTAATTCAGGTTGATTGTATGACATAAACCTTAATTAATATCTTCTAAACACTTTATCCCTAGTATTACTCTCTTATGCAACAGGCAAGATACAACTCCAATGACTGATATTACGATAGCAACCCACAATGGTAACTTTCATGCTGATGATGTTTTTAGCGTCGCGGCACTGAAAACAATTTTTTCTAGCTTTAATCTGGTTCGTACTCGTGATCTAGAGGTTATCAAACAAGCTGATATCGTATTGGATGTAGGCGGTATTTATGATGCCGATGCTGGTCGCTTTGATCATCACCAAAGAGGTGGAGCAGGTGAGCGTGAAAATGGCATCCCTTATTCTTCTTTTGGTTTGATCTGGAAAAAATACGGTGTCGAGATTTGTGGTGGTAACAAAGAAGTGGCTCACTCTGTCGATACGGGTCTTGTTTCTGTCATCGATGCGGTTGATTGTGGCCATGTTGAAGGTGTTTCTAAAGGCATTAGCCTTAGCCAAACCATTTCTATGTTTAACCCAACTTGGCAAGAAGAGAGTGATTATGACGCTTGCTTTGAAGAGGCTGTAAGCTTCGCTTCTCGTGTTTTAACGCGTTTTATTGCGGCTGCAACCGGTGGTATTAGTGCGAAAGAGATTGTCGCTAAAGCCATTGAAAAGGCAGAAGATCCAAGATTGATCGTGCTTGAGCAATATACCCCTTGGAAAACAACGGTACATAGATTATCTGAAGAAGCCTTGTATGTGGTTTATCCTTCTGACACGGGAGAATGGCGTATTCAGACAGTCCCGGTTGAGCTTGGCTCTTTTGAAGATCGAAAATCGTTACCTAGCCCTTGGGCAGGTTTAGCCGGTAAAGAGCTACAAGAGGTCACTGGTATAGAAGATGCTATGTTCTGTCACAATGGTTGCTTTATCGGTGGTGCCCAATCATTTGAAAGCGTGATGAAAATGGCCGATATGGCGCTTAAGGCTTAATTAACAGTTCTAGCCATTTGTGTGTGCTGCTTTTAGGGGCTTAAATGATGAAAAACCTATTATCATTTAAGCTCCTAATCAGCGCGGTTAACCTTCATTTTTTGCTTTCTATTTTTCTAGTTTCTATTCTTCGAGTTTCTCATTTCTTTTACGTCATTAAAAATCAAATAAAGTCTTTAAGTTATTAATCTAATTTAATTATTTGTTTTAGAAACGTTAAGAAAATTAAGCCATATTTAAGATTCTAGGCCGGTTACCTGTGCCTAATTAATCTTTTAATATTGATAACAAGACATTCTATTTAGCCGCTAGCTTGCGCTCATTTTCTAGTGTCTTAATCAGGTCGTTTAACGCTATCTTTAGCCCATAATTTTAGTCCATAACTTTCTATTGCTCATAACTTTCTATTACTTATAAATTTTAACTTTATAACCTCTAGAGAAGCGACCTTATTAAGGTGAATTTCCTTTCTTATTTTTGATGAGAAGAAGAGAGCAGTCACTTCTCATTTGCTGTTTATAAAATTTTAGTTAGCTAGCAAGTCTTTATTTTTATCAGGGAGAATAAAATATGACAGCATCAAACAACACTCATATGCCGTATCAACAACTGGGTCAAAATGGGCCCATTGTTTCCAGGCTTGCCCTTGGGACAATGACATTTGGCGCAGAAACTAATGAGGTTGACGCCTTTCGCCAATTAGATTGTTTTGCTGACTATGGCGGTACCTTTATCGATACGGCCGATGTGTATTCAGCGGGTCTTTCAGAAGAAATAATTGGGCGTTGGATTAAACAACGCGGCGGTCTGGGGCAAATGATACTGGCAACCAAGGGGCGTTTTGCACCGCCTGCAGGCAGTTATGGTGGCTCACGTCGTGCCATAGTGAAATCGGTTGAGGCGAGCCTTAAACGCCTTCAGTTAGAGTCAATTGATGTCTATTACATGCATGGTTGGGATACTCAAACAGACATAGAAGAGACGGTTAATACTCTGGGGGATCTTATTCGAATGGGTAAGATTCACCATATCGCTTGGTCTAATGTATCTGGTTGGCAGATTCAAAAAATAGTCTCTACTTGCGATAAGCTCGGTGTGTCGAGACCGGTATCGGTTCAACCTCAATATAACTTATTGGATCGTGGTATTGAGATAGAAGTACTGCCTTGCTGTCTTGAAAATGGCATTGGACTAGCGCCTTGGTCACCTCTTGGTGGCGGCTGGCTAACAGGCAAATATAACCGTCAGGCTGCGCCAACTGGCAGTACTCGATTAGGTGAGAACCCAAAGCGAGGTGTTGAAGCCTATGATAAGCGTAATACCGATAAAAATTACCAAGTGTTAGATACACTGGAATCTATTGCGACACAACATCAAATACCTATGTCTCATGTGGCTTTAACTTGGTTACTATCTCGTCCTGCAGTGAGCACCTTATTATTAGGCGCAAGAACCATAGAACAGTTAGAAGATAACCTTAACTCCATTCGCTTAGTATTAGAGAGCAAAGAGATTAATGCACTGACTAAGGTGTCAGCCCCTGGTTTACCTGAATACCCTTATCAGTTCTTAACGGATTGGTCTGGTATGACAATTTGGGATGAGTTGGGGACGTCAATTTAAGTTAAGTCTCTTAACTTATTGATTGAGCGGCCTGTTTCAGGTCGCTCTGCATTCTGGCTAGTTTGCATGAGAACACGCTTTTGGTTCTCACAAATTATCCTCATCATTATGCAATAAGGTATTCAATCTGTTGTTAACAGGTGATGGTGTTCTTATTTGACGCCGCTGACTGCTTGACAGCCTGAGCGAGTATGTCGGTGAGTTCAGCATTACTTGCTCTCTCTTCCCCTTTTTGATTGGCACTAATTAAACATAAGTTATAACTGAGCTGTGGCGTGAGGGACTTTCTTATCACAAGCTGTCGCCAATGACTCGGGAAAGCAATACCTGGGACAATCGAGATGCCATAACCTGCGCTGACTATGGCAAATAATGCATTCATATCCGATACGCTTGTTTTGACCTTGGGTGTGAGGCCTGCTTGTTTGAAAAGTCTTTGAATGGGGGTTTCACAGCCTGCGGCAGACATAATAAATGCTTTTTCACTCAGTGCATCAAGCGTAACCTTGGCTGGATTTGGCTGGTGATAAGCACAGACAAGGTAGAATTCATCTGTGTAAAGTATGTCTGTCTCGTTAGCGTCAAAATCAAAGGCAATACCGATATCTGCAATCCCCAGCGTCACCCATTCTTTCACTTCTTCATCTGTGCCAATGAGTAATTCAACATCAAGCTTAGGATAGGCTCGACTCAAATGTGTTAACACATCAGGCACTATCACTCTGGAGGCACTGACGATGCTGGCGAGTGTGACTACACCGGATACGCTGGAGTCAGAAAGGTTAAGAATATTGTCAATTGAATCAAGCGCAATACCGGCTGACTCACAAGCGCTTATTCCAGCCGCTGTGAGAGTAACCCCTCTTGGTTCGCGTACAAGCACAGGTGTATTGATCGCGGCTTCTAGGGCGCGAACCGTATGACTAATGGCCGATTGAGTGACATTTAATTGTTCTGCCGTTCGACTGATGCTTTTCGTTTCACGTAAAGAAATTAAGGTTCTCAGCATCATAACGTTGATATTATTTTTTTTCATATATCAAATAATAAACATCATTTTATTAATGTCAATTTAGCCATTAATATTGCCTTAAATGATTTAAGGGAGTTAAAACGATGGATCAAACATTAACAGCCAGCAGTAATATTAGGGTTAAAGTCTTAGTCGGTGTTTTGTGTGCTTTGGGGACGATATGTATTTGGGCGAGTTGGATCTCAGTGACTCGGTTAGGTGCGACCATGGGCCTGTCTGTTTTCGACATTACTTTTTTGCGTTTTGGTGTGGCGGGCGTCTTGCTATTACCTGTCATTCTCAAACGAGGTTTCGCTTTTAAACAGCTGGGTCTTATACCCTTTATTATTTTAATTGTGGGGGCGGGCGCCTCCTATGCACTGGTTGCGGCATCGGCGGTTAATTTTGCGCCTGCTTCACATGCTGGCGTATTAATCGCAGGGGTAATGCCGCTTTTTGTGGCTTTGATTTCGATGTTTTTTCTTAAGGAAACCTTTAATAAGCAACGTAAATTAGGTTATTGCTTTATTTTGATTGGCTTAATTACCATTGTCGGATTGAGCTCTTTACTGGCTAAGACGAGCTATTTTATTGGTCATATCCTAATGCTGACTGCCTCATTTATGTGGTCCTCATATACCAGTGTTTTACGTCATTCTAAATTGGATGCATTGCACGGTGCTGCAATAGTGTCAGTGTGTTCTTTCTTGCTGTTTACCCCTATTTATTTTTATCTAAATGGATTGACGATTCTTCAATTACCCATGGACGCGGTATTAATTCAAGCCGGCTTTCAGGGGGTGGTAGCCACCATATTGGCGCTTTATCTTTTTGGCAAAGCAATTGCTATTTTAGGGGCATCAAGGGGGGCTGCTTTTGGTGCGTTAGTGCCGGTGTTTGCTGCTTTTATTGCAATCCCTGTACTGGGAGAGTGGCCGACTTTAATCGATTGGGTCGGTATTTTTATGGTGACCTTAGGGGTGTATTTAGCCAGTGGAGCAGGTTTTGCCAGAGCGAATTAAATGACCTTGAGTTAATCCAAGTGTTTTCGAACGAGCTTTGAAATATAGTCTTTACTGAAAGGTTTTCCTTGTACTAGCTGTTGGTTAAGTAGCCCTAAGAGCAGGGTGTAAAGCTGTTCGGCTGACGTTTTGTGAACATAGGTGGCTAAGATGTTTTTGTATTTCTCATTAGCCATCTTCATACAAGTATCTTGGGCTATATTTTCAATCTTAATCACATCTATGTATTCCATAACGACCTTGGTTTCTTGAAAGTGTCGTGGGGCTAAGAGTTGATACATTTGGTAAAAGCTTTCTATGCGCTCATCGTCACTGGCGTCTTCTGCCAAAGGACAATCGCTAAGGGCCATACTATCGAATCCCACCATGGCCTCAGTGGCCGCCTTAAAAATGTCATCCTTACTTTTAAAGTAGTGATAGATAGCGCTTTTACTCATCTCTAGTTGCTGGCAAAGCTCTCTCATGCCTAAGTTCTTGTATCCCAGCTCAAGAAAAACGTCTGCCGCTTTAAGGGCAATTTCTTCACGTTTTTTTTCATGGTCGACAATTTTTGGCATGACACTTCCTTTGGCTAAAACACAATCAAGCACCGTTTAAAGCGGTTTCTGGACGGGCTGCAAAGTTAAACAGAATCTGTATAAAAAAACCATCATGTTAACGGGCAAACCCTGAAAAATAATAACGCTAATAATGGGGTAAAATAATTTAATAGTCCACTTGGTCTAAAAACATTGATATTAAGGCGTCTTTTGGTTATTTTAAAAAGACCAAGTGTTCTAAATAAATTATTTAACCCAGTTTGACGGTTTTAGATTCCATCTAAAGGCAAAGGTAAAACACTATTTTTGTCATTAATCAGTTAGTTGATGAAGGCGGTGATATGAAAATTGATTGGCAGCTTCCACCTAGTCGTACCGGTTTTAAAGGGTCACTGGATAAGTTTATTGGGCCAGGCGCCACCCCTGCTGAGAAACATTTGCAATCATATTTACCTTTGTTAGCGGCAGGTTTATTGGTGTTTTATGCCGTTAAGGCCGAACTTGGCTGGAGTCTTGGCCAGTATGTTGTGGCAAGTTTACTGGCAATGGATATGGCTGGTGGGGTGATTACTAATGCAACCTCAAGTGCTAAGCGTTGGTATCACCGTGAGGGTGAAGGCTTTAAACAACACATGGGCTTTATTGGATTGCATTTTATTCAACTGGGCGTGTTTAGCTGGTTTTTCTTAGGGTTTAACCTTGTTTGGGTTGCTAGTGTGGGTGGATATATGGTGTTTGCTGCGGCTATTACTTTGCTGATGCCGCTTTATTTGCAACGACCAATCGCGCTGATTTTATATTCAGTGAGTCTCCTTTTGAGCCTATATGTGTTTGAGACGGCAGTTGGTCTAGAGTGGTTTTTGCCTATTTTCTATTTGAAGCTGCTGATTAGTCATATTTTAAGGGAAGAGCCATATCGACCCGAGCATGAATTGAATGAATAAATATCCTTCTTAATAACATTGAGCGTGAAAACTAAACGAAATAGCTGAAAAGGATTGAGGGTTAAATAATGCAAACAAAGATACTACTTGCAGGGGCGACAGGCTATTTGGGGCGTTACCTAGTGCAAAGGCTACTAAAGCAAAACGGGCCTTTTATTGCTATGGGGCGTTCAATCAAAAAATTAGAGAGTATGGGCCTTGAGACTCAGCAAATAAGACTGGCGCAAGTGACAGACCCAATCAGTTTAGCTGGTTGCTGTCATGGGATAGATGTGGTGATTTCTTGTGTGGGGATTACCCGTCAAAAAGATGGGCTTAATTACATGGATGTGGATTATCAAGCCAATATAAACCTGCTTGAAGAGGCGGAAAGGTCGGGGGTAAAGAAATTTATTTATATTTCTGCCTTTAATGCGCCTAATCACCAATCTGTGCGCATGTTATACGCCAAAGAGCAGTTTGCCCAGCGCCTTCTTTCATCCCAAATGTTAGCCCCTTGCGTGATACGCCCGAACGGTTTCTTTTCTGATATTGAAGCCTTTTATGCTATGGCAAAAGCAGGGCGTGCTTATTTATTTGGATGGGGGGAAGTGAAGGTGAACCCTATCCATGGGGAAGATCTTGCACGTTTTTGTTTAGACATTGCTGAGCTAGGCTCGCCATCCATGGATAAGATAGGCAAGGGTAAAGAGATTAAAGTAAAGCAAACTTGGCGACCTCTCCAAGATAAGCGGGAATTCGCCATAGGCGGCCCTGACGTGTTCAGCATAAAGGAGCTGGCCCAATTAGCCTTTAAGGCCATGGATAAGCCTGAAAAACTACTGCATTTACCCGATTGGATGAGACGATTAGCCTTGGCTATCGCAAAACGACTACCGGAAAAATTCGGCGGTCCAGCGGAGTTTTTTTTAACTGTGTCAGGCCAAGATATGGTGGCACCTGCTTATGGTGAACACCATTTATTAGAGCACTTTAAAAGCTTGTCCTGAGTCTGACTGTAAGGCACTGAGTTGTCCTTCTTAGTGTCTTTTTATTAGGCTTTTATATGTATTTTTTAGGCTTTTTTTAGACATTCTTTTAGGCTCTTTTAGCCAAGAGTAAAAGATCGTTAATCCTGCAAAGACGGTGGCAGCCATGAAAATGGGGGATAAGTAAGACGCTTAAAAAGTTAACAAAATCGGCAATGATAGATGTTTTAAAGCCGCCGACTTGTCGACTAAATTGTCGACTAAAGGAGCACTAAAAAAGGTTGAGAGAATAATCGGTAATATCTTGGCAGACATAACGGCAGCGACTAATCCTGGGCTATCCGATATTTCTAGGATTAACCAAGGTATGGCAACTTCTGTCAGCGCATTACCTAAAATCGTGATGCCATTGAGACTTAATAGGGTGAAAATTGGCCAAGAAAACCGTTTAGTCGCTCGCTTAGATAGCCGTTTCATTAAAATCCTTTTTAAACTGACGTCATTAATAAGCTGTTCTGAACGGCATATTTTAAGCTAGTTTGACGCCCCTAATAAAGACTGATCTTGCCATAGCGCATAACTGCCCGGTGACTGGCCCACATGGCGGGTAAAGGCAGAACTAAAGGCGGAGCTTGAGCCATAACCAACCTTATCTGCTATCTCTGATACTCTCATATTCCCTTGGTTTAGCATGTGTTTTGCCAAGGTCATTCGCCAATTTAATAAATAAGCCATGGGAGTCACCCCCATAATACGGTTAAAGCGGGAATAAAAGGCGGAGCGTGACAATCTTGCTTGGTCTGCTAATTGTGTGACAGACCAGGGATGATGGGGCGTGTCATGAATGGCTCGAATGGCAGGATTGATACGAGCATCAGCCAGTCCCGCTAATAGGGATGTTACTGTATCTGCCTGGGTTGAAGAGCGAAAAGCTTCAATCATAAGCACTTGTAATAAATGCTCTATGATGGCGTCTTTTGCGGCTCTATTTGCTTGCGTTTCTTCTAGAAGCAAGGAGGCAATTTTAGTTAATCTGGCCTCTTTTTGAATAAGCACATAACTGGGTAACAAAGAGACAAGTAGCTGTTTATCTACACTGGTAAATTTTGAATGGCCCACTAAGGCTTGTATCTTGGGTGTTTCTGAAATGGGCCCAAAACGATAAATGCCATCATCGCCAAATTGGGGTTTATTTTGCATCTCTTTGGTGGTCGTTTGATCGCTTGAAAAAGTGAAACTGCCCAGTGCGGGTATTAAAACAAAATCACCTTCATTAAGGGTTAGCTGGGTTGCATGCTTGATATTGAGGTAGGCTTTGCCTGATAAAATGAGACAATAAAATGCGTCATTGCTATCACTTCGACTCACCTCAAATGCGGCAGAGGCATGCACCAGCTTGGAGTGCGTAACCTCTGGGTTGAGTAGGGCAATGATCTGAGATAATGGGTCAATCATCATTTTTCAATTCGGTTAGTTTGAGCTTAAAGCATAATAGGAGAGGAAACCAAAAGATACTAATTAGGACGATTAATAAACATATAAGGACTTATGATTATTTTAAGTTTTTCATGGTCTGTCACTATAGATGATTCAAACTATAGGAGACTTTATTATGAAAACGATTCTTATCACAGGTTGCTCATCAGGTTTTGGCTATGAAAGCGCGTATCACTTTTTAGATAAAGGCTGGCATGTCATTGCGACTATGCGAAACCTAGACGAAGGCATATTTAAAGAGGCGCTAAAAGACAAGTCTGGAGCGCAAGGGCGACTTGAACTGCTTGAGCTAGATGTGACTGATGCAACCAGTATTGCCAATCTGGTTGAGTCTGTCGGGACGATTGATGCATTGGTAAACAATGCGGGAATAGGTTGGTTGTCTCCTTTTGAAGGGACGTCCGATGAGAATGTGCGCCGTATTTTTGAAACCAATACCTTTGCTGTGTTTGAAATGATACGAGCGCTGTTACCTAAAATGAGGCAACAAGGGGAAGGTGTCATTGTGAATGTATCGTCCAGTGTGACCATGAAACCTTTGCCCCTTTTGGCGGTATACACGGCAAGTAAAGCTGCGGTTAATGCTTATACTGAATGTTTATCTTTAGAGCTTGCGCCTCTTGGTATAAGAACTCGTTTGGTACTGCCTGGTCAATCACCAAGTACCAGTTTTGGGAAAAATGCTTTTGCTAATATGGAAGGGCAAAATGAATCACCACAAGCCTATCAGCCTTTTGTGGAGCAGGTGATGAAGAGCTTTGTGCAAAATGCCGGCGGTAAAGTAACAGAATTACAGGATGTAGTCAGCGCAATCTACACGGCGGTAACGGATGCAAGTAGCCCGTTTTCTATTCCCGCTGGGGATGATGCGGTGGCCCTTTCATAATAAAAAGTCTTAATTAAAAAGCCTTAATAAAAAGCCTTAATTAAAAGTCGTAATAAAAAATCTTGGTTAAAGGTCTTGGTTAAAAGTCTTAACTAAAGAGCCCCGTCATCAATCCTATGGGATACGCGACTTTCACTGTTTAGCTTTAATTTACGATTAATTAAAGCCACTTCATCACAGCGGCATTCAAGAAGCGGTTCAAAGATGGCCATCTTCCTATGGAGGGTGGCCTTTTTTATGATTAAAAATACAGGCGAATATCAATACTAAATCCTGTTCTTTGGTGGCTGCTTTCTGACTATTACGAATCAATTTACTGAATCAGATTCATTTTGTTTACAAAATGTTTGCGTTCGATCAAAAATAATGATTAAATGCGAATCGTTATCATTATCAACTAAAGATTGGCGATTTAATAATGTCTTCAATAAAAACCACCCTTAACGATATAACGGTGTGTGTATCGACGGAAAAACTAATGCAAGGTAAAAATGAGCTCACGATTATTCATAACGAGCAGCATTACACTTTACGCATTACCCGCAATGGAAAGCTGATTTTAACGAAATAAAATCACTAGGGCAGTGACGC
This sequence comes from Marinomonas sp. MED121, assembly GCF_000153025.1. Taxonomy (GTDB): domain Bacteria; phylum Pseudomonadota; class Gammaproteobacteria; order Pseudomonadales; family Marinomonadaceae; genus Marinomonas. The sequence continues at coordinate 66,160 of NZ_CH672434.1, read as the reverse complement.
TGCTAACACATTAAATAACCCCTTTATCTTGCCTAAGATAGCCACCTCATTCGGCAGCCAGTTAGCGCAACTTAAATCGATTTATCACAGTCGGTTTGAGCTAGGTGTTGGCTAACGCGCAATGTGCGCAATAACTTAACCATTAATAGGTTGTATTCGAAATGAGAAACAAGGCTAAATTATTGGCCGGCGCAGTTGTGCTGGCTAACACTTCCACTATTAACGCTGTTGAAATGACTGATACCATTTTAGTGTCGGCTAAAGCCCCAATTGTTGCTGAAGAATTCTCGGGTTCTGTCAGTGTGATTAGCGCAGAAGAGATTAAATTATCAGGTGCAACCAGTGTTGCCGAAGCCCTAAATGGTTTACCCGGTGTAATGGTGGGAGCTGGCTCTGGTAATGCAAAAGATGAAATTCGTATTCGTGGCATGGCGGGTGAATATGGCCTGATCTTAATCGATGGTAAGCGTGTTCCCAATGCAGAGCGTAATATCTCTTCTAGCCCTGCCAATCGATCTAACTGGGTATCGGTAGAAAATATTGAGCGTATTGAAGTCATTCGTGGTGCTGCATCCAGTCTTTATGGGGCTGATGCCTTATCAGGTGTGATCAATATTATCACTAAGAAAGCCGGTGATAAGTGGCGTTCGAGTGTGACCTTATCCGGCGCTGAGTTCCAAGGCGAAAGTGCCAATGCTCAAGGCATTAATTTAGCAACCTCAGGTAAAATTAATGACACTTTTGATATCAGCTTGAGTCACGATAAGCAGGAAGAAGATGAGATTTTCCATGATGGCAATTCCATTCAAGCTGAGCGTGAGCTGGTCAATTCCCAAGCGAAATTAGGGATTAATTTTTCTGAGGAAGAAAGACTAGAAGTCGGTCTTTTGTACGGCGAAGAATCTGCTGAGTCGGACTCAGATATTTTAGACCAAGAAAAGACTTTAGTGTCTCTTGATTATAGCGGTAAGTTGGATGATTTTAATCTAGGTGCAAGCCTTTCTGGGGCCCGTGATAACGTGGACGATGATGGTACTCAATGGGTCATTGAAGATAAGAATCTTGGCTTTGATATCGATGGTGAAATAGCTAAAGACCATTATTTAAGTGGGGGCATCAGTTACCGTGAAGAATCGGTTGAAAGAGAGAGTTTAGATTTCTCAGACACCTTTAAATCAAGCAACCTTTATGGGCAGGATGTCATTGATTTAAATGATAATAATTCGATTACCCTAGGTTTCTCCTTTGAAGATCATAATAAATATGGTGCCGCTTTTAGCCCTAAATTGTATTGGGCAAATACGCTCAATGACGAATGGGGGTTGAAGCTGGGTTACTCTGAAGGACGTATTGCGCCTGCGGTACGTGAAGGTTCTTCTGACTATGTTGTCTCAGCTGGGCCTACTAGAACCTATCGCGGTAATGACGACCTTAAACCTGAAGAAAGTAAAACCACTGAATTTAGCATGAGTTATGGTGGTGACGAGCTATTTGCCTCTTTCACACTTTTTAATTCGGATGTTGATAATCTTATTACCACTGTGGATGTTGATGACAGTGCTTCCGTGTTTGATAACCTTTACTCGAATGTGGAAGAAGCCCAAATACGAGGGCTTGAAACCGAACTAACCTGGGATCTGGCATCAGATTCACAGGTCTCTTTTAACTACACCTATACCGATGCGATCAACAAAGATGGCAGTGATAATGACGGTAATCAAATCGCTAAACGTCCTCAGCATGTTGCCAATATCAAGTACACCCAGTTGGTTAATCTGATTGATGCCAATGTGTCAGTGTCTTTGCAAGGTGTGAGCTCGCAATATACGGATGATGAGAATAGCGAAGAAATCGCAGGTTACAGCACCCTAGATTTAGGTTTGGTTAAATCCATAAATGATCACTTAGAAGTGCGCGCCAATATCATTAACTTAAATGACCGTATGGTACTGGATGATTCTAATCAAGCCATTCATGTGGGCAGAGAGCTGCGCCTAGCCTTATCCGGTTCTTTTTAATATTTCGCGTTAAAAAGCGCCCCTTAAAAAAGCTTTGAAAGCCAAAAACGACTTCCCCGCGTGGCTGGCGATCAAGCTTTTGAATAGATCGATAGGGACATCGATCGCCTTAAACTTAATCAACGAACACTAACTTTCACTGAGATATTGTCATGCAATCACTGAATACCTTATTTGAGACCCGCCAAGCCAACTCGCATTCTGATTTAAACGCCAGATACGAAGCCCTGATACAGGCCCAGCCAAAATTGCGTCGCCGTAATGCTGCCGATTTGTTAGCGGTGGCTGAGGCGCAATTGTTAGAGGCTCAATGTGGTCTGAGTAGCCTGCGCCTAGATAATCGTTTTGCCGAAATGATTTATGATTTTCCACAGCTTGGTTATCTAATGACACTGACGCGTAATGACAGTGCGGTACATGAGCGTAAAGGTATTTATGACAATGTCAGCATTAATGGCCCAATGGGGTTGGTGATTACTCAAGATAGAAAAATTGATCTGCGAATTATTATTAGTCGCTGGCACGCTGGGTTTGCCGTATTGGAACAGACGCCAAAAGGCCCACGCTATAGTCTGCAGTTTTTTGATAATACGGGTGATGCCATTCAAAAGATTTATTTACAGCCTGAGAGTGACCTTCAGGCTTATCAAACCTTGCTGGAAAAACATTTAACCGTGAAGCCGGATACATTAGTGCTAGCGGCTCAACATGATGAGCAAACCTATTTAACGGACGCAGAGGTTGATTCTGTTTCCTTAAAGCGGGACTGGCGTGATATGCGTAATGTGCATCAGTTTTTCGGCTTGCTTAAAAAGCATCAGGTTTCACGGTTGCAAGCTTTTCGTTTGGTGGGTGAACCTTTAGCACAAAGATTCGATGCTAGTCGGTTAGAAGGCTTATTAGACGATATCGCTAAGTCAGATTTATCTATCATGTGTTTTGTCGGTAATCGGGGCAATATTCAAATTCACACCGGCCCAATTAATATCGTTAGAAGCATGGGGCCTTGGTTAAATATCTTGGACGATGAGTTTAACTTACACCTATTAACCAGCAATATTGATTCGGCTTGGTTAGTCCGTAAGCCTAGTGCAGATGGCGATATTACCTCATTAGAGCTTTATGATGGTGCGGGTGAGACCATTGCTCAATTCTTTGGTCAGCGTGAAGAAGGCAATCCTGAAAACACCACTTGGCGTCATTTTGCTGAACGTCTTTTAGAGGCAGAAACTAACTTGGAAGTAGAAGCATGAAGCGGCCTGTCTTAATGCCTCATGCCTTAATGCCTCATGCCTTATTGATCTTGCTGGTAAGCTTTTTTAGCGGGCTGATTAATGCGCAATCTATTAATGATCATTCGCAAAGAATTGTGTCGGCGGACGGCTCTTTAACCGAAATTATTTATGCCCTAAAGCAAGAATCGCGTTTAGTGGGGGTGGATACGACGTCAGGTTACCCTGCCTCAGCTCGGGCTTTGCCTCAAATAGGGTATAAACGCAACATTTCAGCCGAAGGGGTGCTTTCATTGGCTCCTGAGGTGTTGATAGCCACAGAGGATTCTGGTCCTGATAAAATTTTAAGACAAATTGAAGCCGCAGGTGTCAAGTTAGTGCGTTACAGTGCGACCCCAAGCTTGGACGCGGTGCGAGAGAAGGTGCTAGGGGTGGCTCAGTTACTGAATAAAACCCCAGAGGGTGAGCGTCTTTGGCAAACCATTGAGTCAGATGTTTCTAGAGTTCGTCAGCATATAAGCAAAATAGATGAAAAGGTAAAAGTCCTCTTTATTTTGAGCATGGCGTCAGGCAGCCCAGTGGTATCGGGTACGGATACCCATGCCGCAAAAATCATAGGGTTAGCGGGTGGGGTTAATGCTGCCAAAGGGTTTAGTGGTTATAAGCCTATGCCCCTTGAAGCCGTGATTGCTGCTCAACCTGATATTCTTCTTATGATGGATAGAGGAGGGGATCACGGTGCCAGTCAATCTATATTGCAAGGGCATGGATTTGAAATGACACCCGCGGGTAAAAATCATCGTCTTGTGACTATGGATGGCATGCTAATGCTGGGATTTGGGCCTAGAATCGCTCAGGCAATCAGTGAGTTGAATCACGCCTTTTACCCAAATCATAAAGAGCCTCTATCCCCATGATGAGTTTAGATTCAACCCCTGTGTCTGTCTGTGTTTTATCTAAGCGTGAAAAACGGGTACGTTTTGCCATTATCTTGTTGGTATCCGCGCTAATTTTAACCATATTAGCCTCGGTAGGCATAGGTCCAATGTCGGTGAGTATGCTCGATTCTTTGAGTGTGATAAGTGCCAAACTGGGTCTGCATGAATCGAATGTGAATGGCGTGGTTGAGACTGTGATTACCCAAATCCGTTTACCTCGCACCTTGCTAGCGATGTTGGTTGGTGCCGCATTGGCGGTGTGTGGTGCCGCAATGCAAGGGTTATTTCGTAACCCCTTGGCGGATCCTGGGTTAGTGGGTGTCACCGGCGGAGCCTCCTTAGCGGCGGTGTCTATGATAGTGCTCGGTGGTACAGCCTTGTCTTTTATCAACCAAATATTAGGTCAATATAGCCTGATGCTGGTGTCATTTCTGGGGGCCTTGATCACCACCAGTTTGGTCTCCAGAATTGCCACAACCAAGTACGGTACGTCAGTCACTAGTATGTTATTAGCGGGCATCGCCATTGGCATAGTGACGGGGGCTGCGGTGGGTTTTTTAACGTATTTTGCCGATGATAGCCAACTAAGAAGTCTCACTTTTTGGGCGATGGGCAGTGTCGGAGGGGCAACGTGGCAGACGGTACTGAGTGCGGGCTCTTTAATCGCTGTGCCTTTGATATTGATTCCTTTGCAGGCGAAACAACTGAATGCTTTGTTATTAGGGGAGTCGGAAGCGAGGCATTTGGGCATAGATGTCGAAAGGGTAAAGCGGCGTCTCATTTTTTTGACTGCTGTTGCCGTAGGCGCCTGTGTCTCTGTGTCTGGCATGATAGGTTTTGTCGGTTTGATTGTGCCCCATTTAGTGCGCTTGACCTTAGGGCCTGACCATAGATATTTATTGCCTTTAAGCGCTTTGTTAGGGGCGTTGTTTTTATTGATCGCAGATATATTATCTCGAACCATTATTGCCCCTGCCGAATTACCCATAGGTTTAATTACCACTTTAATTGGCGGGCCTTTCTTTATTGGTATGGTTGTGTATAGAGCAAGGAGTAATGCCCTGTGAGTCTTGTGGTAAATCAGCTTAGTTTAAACATAGGGCAGAAAGCCTTACTTTCAGACATTAACTTTAAGCTTGGTGCGAATGAACTCGTGGCAATACTTGGTCCAAATGGTGCGGGTAAATCGACCCTTTTTAAAGCCTTGAGTTCAGAGCATGCCTATTATGAGGGCGATATTAGCTTGCATGGCCGTAACCTTCGTCACTGGAAGGGGGGCGATCTGGCGAAAATATTAGGCGTATTGCCACAATCATCTGCCTTGGCTTTTCCTTTTCGTGTGAATGAAGTGGTTAACTTAGGGCGTCTACCCCATAGCACGGGCCGCTATATAGACAATAAAATTGTACAAGAAGCCATGATACAGGCCGATGTCAGCCATCTAGCTGATGCCCTTTATCCTTCCTTATCCGGTGGTGAAAAACAAAGAGTGCAATTAGCCAGAGTTTTGGCACAAATATGGCAGCCTAGTTCACTGGGAGAACGTTTTTTATTGCTTGATGAGCCAACGTCGGCCCTCGACCTTTCTCATCAGCATCAAACACTCACGTTAGCTAAGCAGCTAACTAAACAAGGGGTGGGTGTCTTGGCAATCTTGCATGATTTAAACTTGGCAGCTCAGTATGCGGATAGAATTATTCTATTGTCTCAAGGTCAGTGCCTTGCTGATGGCATGGTTGAGCAAGTATTAACCCCCAAAAGAATAGAGGATTTATATGGTATTCAAGTGATGGTGATGCCTCATCCTGAGCAAGGTTATCCCATGGTAATGGCTAAATAATCACCAATTCTATCGATAATGAAAGCACTTACTAATGTAGGGAATTGTTATAAAGTGATATTTTTTCCTTTAAGGTTACATTTTTAATTGCTAATTAAAAGTGGCTGAGATAGTTTTGGGACTTTAATGGATAACTGATGTTAAATTTGAGAAAAAGCGATTTATAATCACTTAAAACGCGTATTTTTATAGTCGAAGCTACTGTAAAAGTTTAAAATTAAAACATTATCTGTTTCCATTAAAAGAGATAGTTAATAAGCATTGTTGAAAATTACAATAAATAAAAAATACTGTTTAAATTCAATGTCTTAATGTTGTTTTATCAGTAAAAAACTAAAAGAAAGATAAAGTTCTCAGGTCGGGGTTATACAACGTAGTAAGCAATATTTTAAATGTTAGTGGTATATGGAAGAGAGCTTTTATAACTCAGATAAATAATTTTAACGAGTTGGGTGCTTGTTAATCTTTATAAATTGAAATGATATTTTCTTTAGTTGAAGTTTGAAATTATTATTTTAAATTTTGACCTCGATAGAATAATCATTTGAATTTCTAGTTTGAGTTTAAAAAAGGACATTTAGGTTAGTTGGATTAAGATGTCACTTAATCTGATGGCCAAAGTACTATCTCCCATCTCCCTTGATATCCAAGATTCCGCTTAGCTCATGCTTGTCGGCATTACAAAAGAGCAATGCTTTGTGAGAGCTTAGTCAGGATAAAGATATCGTTAGGGTCGCCATCAGCTGGATGCTGTTTCTATTTAAAGTAGTGTCATGTTTGACTTGTTTATTAGGTTGAAAATATCTGACGAGCTTTATAATAATAGGAAGTACAAATATGAGAAAAATACAGCAATTATTTGCATTCTTAATGTTGGCATTCAGCACCAATTTATTGGCTGCTGAAACGAGCGCATTTGGGGAGCTTGTTGGTTCAATAAGCCGCTCGGTCGATGGTTTCTTCAACGATTACACAGGTTGGTTTGTCGGTTTAATCTTCTACAGTGTGCCTGTTGGTGAAGCTAACTTTCCTATCATCGTAGGTTGGTTGTTGCTTGCAGCAACAATTTTCACGGTTTACTTCGGCTTTATTCAGTTTAGACGCGCAGGCCTTTCGATTGATATCGTAAGAGGCAAGTTCACTAATCCTAATGCCAAAGAAGAGGGTGAAGTCTCTCACTTTCAAGCACTAACAACAGCATTATCTGGTACCGTAGGTCTGGGTAACATTGCGGGTGTGGGTGCTGCCCTAGCGATTGGTGGACCAGGTGCCACTTTCTGGATGATCCTGTGTGGTCTTCTAGGTATGGCATCTAAGTTCTGTGAGTGTACCTTGGGTGTTAAATACCGTACGGTATTGCCTTCAGGCGTTGTTTCTGGTGGTCCAATGTACTACCTAAGCCGTGGTCTTGAAGAGCGTGGCCTACCAAGCCTAGGCAAATTCCTAGCGATTGGTTTCGCTCTGATGTGTATCCTAGGTTCTTTCGGTGGCGGTAACATGTTCCAGGCTAACCAAGCCCATGCCATGTTAACTTATGCTTTCGATGTACCAAGTGAATACGGTGTTATCACAGGTCTAGTACTAGCTGCTTTAGTTTTCTCTGTCATCGTTGGTGGTATGCCTTCAATTGCATCAGTAACTGAAAAAGTTGTCCCTTGGATGGCGCTACTTTATGTCGGCATGTCTGTTATCGTAATCCTTGCAAACTTCGGACAAATCGGTGCGGCTATAAGCGCTATCTTCGAAGGTGCTTTCACAGGTGCAGGTGTTGCGGGTGGTTTCATCGGTGCATTGATCCAAGGTTTGAAACGTGCAACCTTCTCTAACGAAGCGGGTGTTGGTTCTGCTGCGATCGCTCACTCAGCGGTTAAAACAAAAGAGCCAGTCACTGAAGGTCTAGTATCGCTACTAGAGCCATTCATCGATACCGTCATTATCTGTACTATGACTGCTTTGGTTATCACTATTGCTGGTTTAAACACAATGCCATTCAACGGTGAAGGCCTAACAGGCGTTACCTTGACAGCAGCGTCTTTCACAGCAACAGCGGGTATTTTCAAATACTTCCTAGCTGTGGCAGTAATCTTGTTTGCTTTCTCAACAATGATCTCTTGGTCTTACTATGGTCTAAAAGCTTGGACTTACTTGTTTGGCGAAGGTTCTAAAGTTGAGCTAGCGTTCAAAATCCTTTTCTGCTTCTTCGTTGTTGTCGGCGCAACCATTCAGTTTGGTGCGGTTATCGACTTCTCTGACGCTGCTATCTTCGCGATGTCTATCTTCAACATCTTGGGCTTGTACTTCCTAATGCCAGTTGTTAAGAAAGAGTTGAAATCATTCATTGCACGTGTGGCATCTGGTGAGATCAAACGTTACGACGACAAAGCTGAATCAAATTCTTCTGAAAAAGCATAATTCATTAGTTTTTCACATTAGAATGAGATCATAAGAAAACCCGCTTAGGCGGGTTTTTTTATATCAGTAAAAAGGTAAGATAACTTTCGCTAATACAATAACCTAGGGAACACAATGGAAGATGATAAGCACTTTTATATCGATTTAAAACGAACCCTCATAAAAGATGGACCTAAGTTTTTATCCCACACAGTGATGGCCAAAGGGGATGTTGTATTTTTAAAGCCCACCCTGGGGGCGATGATTTTTTGCATCATCTATATTGTGGTTGGTTTGTTTTTATTGGGCCTGGCAGGCTTAATTTATTGGAATTCTCGTCAATTAGATCTGACTGTTTTTATTGGGATGTTTGGCGGTGCGATTGGTTTGTTTGGGATGGCGCTTATTAAGCCGTTTATGAAACGCGCTCGGTTTGATAAAAATACCGGATTGTTTGATAACAACAAAGACCGAGATGTAAAGCTTAGACACATAGTGTCATTGCAAATCCTAAACAAGATAGTAGAACGAGGGCAAGCGCCTAGTTATCAGTGCTTTGAGCTGAATATGCTGACCAAAAATGGCCGACGTATCAATATTCTCAACCATAATGACTTACCACAAATGCAACTTGATGCGGCTATCTTAGGTAATTTTCTTAAGGCTGAAGTCCTAGATTTACGACGAGAGATTGAGATCTAGGGAATCTGCGAATAAGTCACCTCTTCTCAGTCTTTAAAGAAAAAATATCACACAAGGCGTTACTTTGACGTAATGTAGGTACCTTTCGAGAAGTAACAACACAGGGTGTTACTTTTTCTGAAAGACCCGAAGGGCGTGGTCTAAAAGCCCTATCTTAATGTTGAGGACCTTATCAATAGAATAACTATTAAGTTTCGTTCCTCGCCATAAATCTAGGGGCTTTTATTAACACGCTGAGGCGGGAGGACTTATTCGCAGGTTCCCTAACCCTTAATTTAAAATGAAAGTCTATTCAGTTAGGTGACCTTGAAAGCCTTTTTAAAAATAATCTTAAACGTATTTTTTAACTGAGATAACCTGGTTAATAGTATTAAATTGCTTGAAATATAAACAATTTTTGACCTTTTTACAGTTTGTTTACCTGAACTCTTGATAAAACTACGTAACGTAACAAGACTCTTGTCGATTCTTAGACCGAGACCCTTTTTAATTGATATGTATTTTTAAAAATAGGGTGAGTAGAGTCTATGCAGTTTTTAATTCGATTTTTATCACCACAGCTTGGCGTATTAGTCCTGCTGCCATGTGTTCTTTTAGGCGGCGTCATTTTTTACGATGTATTTCATTCCTATAACAGAATGCAAGATGCTTATGAAGCGGAATACAACGCCTTTATGTCCCACGAAGTACTTAAGGTGGTGCACGAAGTACAAAAAGAGCGTGGAGCAAGTGCTGGCTATATTGGTTCAAAAGGGAGCAAGTTTGGTGATCAATTAAGAGCACAGCGTACTAAGGTGGATCAAACCTATCAAACACTTCTTGCTAAGAATAAAACGTGGCAATTATCTGAGCTGATGCAAGAAGAACTCGATCATTTTACAAGCGCGTTTAATGGGATTAAAAGCATTCGAAGTGACGTAGATGCCCTTAACATTCCGCTTAGAAAAGCCTTAAGCTTTTATACAAATATTAATAGTTTTGGCTTACACAGTGTTATTTTTGCTTCCAAATATAGCGCAGATCCTGTTATTTCTTCTGAACTATTCTCCATTTATAACTTTTCGTTAGCCAAAGAATCGGCAGGTATAGAAAGGGCGGTGTTAGCAAATGTGCTATCGTCAGGGTCATTTACCCCATTGTTAAGAAATAAACATGTGCAGCTGATAACGAAACAGGAAGTGACGTTACAAGAGGCCATTGATGCCGCCCCCCCTGCGATACTCTCTATTTTTTCCCGATTTGCTGACAGTACCTCAAATCAAAATGTGTTGAAGGTGAGAAAAGAAGTCGCAGATAAAGATACTGGCTTTACAACCGATTCTGAAACTTGGTTTTCTTATGCCACCAAGCGCATTGAAGAATTAAAGAGTCTTGAAGAAGAAGCCCTATCTGTGGTTGATAAAACAGCGATACGTATTCAGCAAGATGCTGTGACTGTGCTTGTGGTTGAGGTTGTGGTATTCGTCATTGGCTCTTTGATAACCATTGCTTTATTTTTGATTATTCGAACCAGAAGCAGGCAATCATTAAAAATTGCTGAAGGGATACAAATTGCAATTCAAGACAGAAACATGGCTCATGAAATCGATGTGATTAGCTTTGATGAGCTTGGAGAGGCGGCATCAGGTATAAATCGATTAACCCAATTATTCAGTGAGGATCTCAAGTCATTTGACCATGCTTCGCAGAAAATTTCAGCCTCAACCAATGAAACTTCAATCTCGATTAAACAAAGTAAGGTTAACCTTATAGAGCAAAAGTCTGTCGTGCAAACTATCGCCACGGCGGCTGAGCAAATGGGGGTAAATGTTTCTGTGATTGCTGATTCAATGGAGAGTAATGCCCACTCGGTATCTGAAGTGGTCAGCAATGCTCAAGAAGGCCAGGCAACGGTTAGTAAGGCCGTCGATGTGATTCATCAAGCGGCAAAAGATATGGAAGAGTCCTCTACCGCAATTCATTCATTAAATGAAAGAGTTGGCAGTATTTCGTCTTTAGTGGATATGATTAGAGGTATCGCAGAGCAAACAAACCTATTGGCATTGAACGCAGCGATTGAAGCGGCCAGAGCGGGTGAGCAAGGGCGTGGTTTTGCAGTGGTTGCTGATGAAGTGAGAGGGTTAGCTAATCGAACTCGGGTCTCAACAGATGAAATTGCAGACGTTGTGAGCAAGCTGCAAGAGGATTCAACCAATGCTTTTCGTATTATCGATTTGGGGCAGAAAAATGCCTTACTCGCTTCTGAGCAATCAGAACTGATTAAGATAGTGTTGGATAAAATTACAGGCCAAGTGGAAAATGTGCAATCGGTTACAAGTTCTGTCTCTAAGAATACTCAAGAGCAAGCAACCGCGTTAAGTGCGGTAAACGCCAGCCTAATTAACATTTCAGATCAGGCGAGTGAAAATGTGGCGGGTGCCGAACAAATATCTGTGGCGGCGTCCAGTATTGAGCATTCTGCGATAGACATGAGAGATCAAATTAAACAATATAAAATTTAATCTTTAGCGAGCTGATTGTGAAAACGAGTAAAAAAGAGCGCGTCATTGCGCTCTTTTTTTATGCCTATAAAAGGCTAGTAGAAACCGTTAATAGACACTCCTACTAAGTAAAGTTGATAGGAGAGCCTACAAGGTAAAGTTAATAGACACTCCTACTAGGTAAAGTTAATAGAAGTGCCTATTAGCAGAAAATGATTGAAGCGCTAGGCCGCATAAATTACGAATACTTTGCGCAGCGTTTCATGCACTGTCCAGTTGCCACACCAACCCACTGGGAAGACAGCGCTTGACCCTGCTGTTAAGGTGACCGCGTCACCACCATCTTCCACGACTGTCATGCTACCTGAAAGCACATAAATCACTTCGCCTCGTGTTGTGAACTCCCAGCGAGATTCACCCGGTTCACATTCCCAAGTTCCTGATTTTATAGATTCATCGTCATTGTTATAAAAGGCAAGACTTCGGGTTGTGATCTCTCCTGATAAGGCTTGTGCCGTTGGTTGCTCTAATGGCTTTTCAGTGAGTTCTTGATTCGATAATTCGGCTGCACGGTAATGAATCGTCATTTTCTTGTCCTTTATGTTTGTTTTTTTGATTTGATAGGCAAGATAGCAGTTAGATTTGAGGCTAATTTACTCAGTTACGTCAAAATGTTAATGAAATACACGATGAAAGGGGATGTTGCTTCTGTATAAAATGTATAAGGAAAGACTGAGCTTTCTAGCCTGACGTGTTGTAAATCCTAAATAAAGCTGGCTAGGGTAAGGCTCCTGATCGCTAAGGCTCAGAAGCTTTAGGTGAATCCCATGGGTGTGACGCTTCAAAGAGGTTAGAAAGTCTACCTAGGTTGGAATCAATAAAGTCTTGTGAAAGGTCGTTATTTTTACCCAAAAAAGCCAAAATGATTGAGTTCCTAATGATTTTACTCATCCTTTAGCGTCGCTCTCAATGAATAGGTCATACATGATTGAAAACCTTGAATTACATCATTTAAAAACATTAGATGCCTTGTATCGTAATAGAACCCTCTCTCTTGCTGCAGAATCCCTTAATGTTTCTCAACAAGCCGTGAGTGCCAAATTAAAAAGGCTGAGAGACATATTAGGTGATAGGCTTTTTGTAAGAGAAGGGCATGGTATTGTACCGACGCCATATGCATTAACCATTCAGCCCTTTGTTGAAAAGATTATTCAGCAGCTTAATACTTTTCCTTTACCTCAAGACAATGATATTGCTCAATCTGAGCGTACTTTGGTTATTTCTGCGACGGATTATGGTCAAGAGATTATCATCAAATCATTGGTGTCCAAACTTGAGGCGGCCGCCCCTAACGTTAAGCTGATAGTTTGTAATATTGAAGTGGCGTCATTAACGAAAAAAATGAGCCAAGGCGAAATCAATCTTGCTTTTACAACCTCTGGTTATGTGCCAGATGGTTTGATTAGTGAACCCCTTTTTCAAGAGAAATACCTGTGTGTTGAGTCTTCTCAAGCCGCTGTTGCTGATCTATCTGCTCCTCTTTCGTTACAAGCCCTGATTAAAAGAGAGTTCGTCATTGTTAATCCTGGAGCACCAAGCCTTATCGGTTCGGCAGATTCTTGGTTTGAGCAACAAGGGTTCAAACGTCAAGTGTATATTTCTGTTCCTAGTTTTTATATGGCAAAAACCTATTTGGCATCATCAACAAAAGTGGGTTTTATTCCCGCACGTTTACTCTTGAATGCCAAGCCATTGCGTCAAAGTGAACAAGGGCAATCCTTGAGGAAGATAGCGCTGGAGAAATACCCACCAGGCTTTGAAGTAGTGGCTGTTTATCATGCTAGTGCCAAGCAGGATCCATTAATTCGCTGGGTCATAGAGGCCGTAAAACAATTAGCCTTATGACGACTTAGTGTTAAGGCAGAGGCTTTATTGATACAAGGTGCGTTTGTATCAGTTACATCGTCTGCTTGATCCTGCTTGTTGGCGTTAACCTTTAAGCTTAGCTCTATCAATTAATCACGATTTGGAGCAAGTAATGACACCTTTAAAAATTAATCCTGCAAGTTTATATGATGGCTCGGCTAATGGTTTATCCCATGGGGTTGTTGTTACCTCATTAGGTCTGGTGTTTGTGTCAGGCCAAGTGGATTGGACTAAAGATTTTAGGGTACAAAATAGCAGTATCGAAGGTCAGGCAGATGTTGCCATGCAAAATTTAAAGACGGTACTTGAAGCGGCTGGGTCCTCATTAGAGGATCTGTTACAGGTGCGCATTTATGTAAGAGGTGAAGTTGCTGATCATATGGCAGCCTTAGGTCCTGTATTGGCTAAATATATTGCTCAGTCACGTCCTGCGCTAACAGGTGTTGGGGTCAGCTCTCTCGCAAGCCCTGAAATGTTAATCGAAATAGAAGCCATTGCTCAGCTGTCAGCGAGTTAATCGCAGACTCCTTAGGCTTTTGCTGGCGAGAGCCTGCGATTAAATAAGTAATTAGTAAGTAAGCACAAGATCATGACTGGCGGAATATACATGGGGTAGCTGCCAGTTATGTTTCATTAAAATAGGCTTTTATAAAATCTAAAAACACTCTGACTTTCAAAGGCACATAATCCAGTTTTTGATAATAGGCCCATAATTGAAATTCACCACTGGTCAGTGAGGGTAGCACAGGTATTAGCTTGGCCTGTGCCAGTTCCGCTTCAATAATCATTTCAGGAATATAAATGATTCCTTTCGCCGCAATGGCAGCTTGAATAATCACTTCTGTGTTATTACTGACCAAATTGGCATTCACGTCGACGGCTTCACCATTGGCAAAACGCCAGGTATTTTGGGTCTGTTGACCATAGGTTAAACACGAGTGCTGGCTTAAATCACTTACCGTTTGCGGCATCTTATTGCTTGTACTCACGGCTCTTTGGCTTGTAAGCACTTGCGCTTCATCGTTGAAATAAGTAGGTGCAGCAAATAAACGATTCACATAGGGGCAAATAGGCAAACCGACGGTGGTTGCAGTATCCAAGGTATCTAATTTTCGACAGAGACTGAGGTCCGCTTGATGGTTTGGTAAATCTTCATAATCCCAAGACTGTAAAACCAATTTTATGTGTGGGTAACCTGTTTGAAATTGCGTAACAGCATCAAGTAATACACGGGTTAAGACTGGCTGTGGTGCCGCGAGGGTTAACACACCTTTTGCCTCTTGACCCAGGCTGATTGTTTCATCGATAAGGCTTTGCCATTGTCCTTTTAAATGACGCATTTGTTTGTAAAAAGCCTCACCGGCTTCTGTGAGAGAGATGCGTCTTGTTGTTCTTCGTAACAGCTGCACCCCAAGTTCGGCTTCTAATTCTGCTAAGCGCTTACTGACAACGGAGGGGCTAATGTCCAGTAGGCGCGCCGCTGCCACTAATGAGCCTTGGTCTACCACCTTAATAAATAATGATGCACGCTCAAAATTATCCATATTCATTCCAAAACAAGAATAGTTAAGTTCTATTTTGCTTGATTATCTCTCAAGTGAAAATAAATATCATGATCTCATCTAATGGCAGTGTCTGACAAAGGTAAGCGCCTAGAGATGAGAATAAGTGAGCAGCGTTTAATAAAAAGCGCTTAATAAGCAGTGAAAGACAAGCCTGATACATAACGTATGCATAGGCATTGGCGATACTTTAGAAGGAGAAAATAATGTACGTGACTGAATTACTAAGTTGGCAAGCTAAAGACAAGGTGACCGATCAGGCAATGGTCTTGGCGGTGGAAGCCATGCTTGATGATCTTAGAAGCTTACCGGGTTTTTTATTTCAAAACTTGAGTAAAGATAGCCAAGATAATTGGGTTGAAGTCTATTTTTGGCGTACAGCTGAAGATGCCCATCAATCAAATGAACGTATGGCTAATAAAGCATCACTGCAGCAGCTTATGCAGTTAATCAAGCCTGAAAGCCTTAAAATGGAGGTGATGACGCCTTTGCAGGACTCGGGATTCTTTCTAAAAAATAATATCAGCTTATGAGTAAGTGGTTGTTATTAAATATATTTTTACATAAAAAAAATTCTGGCTAGAAGAGAACTTGATATACTCATTGTCAGTAAAAAATACTATTTTATTGCATGAGTAAGGAGACGAGATTCTGATGAAAGCTGTCATTATTGGTGCGGGTATAGGGGGGCTAACCACAGCCATTGCGTTACAAGAAAAGGGCATCGAGCCCTTGATCTTTGAAGCCGCCGGTGAGTTAACAACTAAAGGTGCTGGGATTTTAATACCTCCCAATGCGATGGCCGTGTTAGACCAATATAATTTGACCGAACAAATTCAATCTATGGCTCAGCCTATTCAGGCGATGCAAATTTTGAACAACCATGGACAGCTTTTAAGTTCATCCCCAACCTTGCATGAGTATCAAGGGCAAGGCTTTCAAACCCATGCCATTCATAGGGGGAGGCTTCAGCAAATTTTACTGAGTAAGGTGTCAAAAGAAGCGATTAAGCTTGATTATAAGTGTCAAAAGCTCGTTTTTAGAGGTGATCAAGCCATAGTCGACTTTCAAAATGGTTATAAACAAGCGGCAGATTTAGTGATAGGGGCAGATGGGCTGCGCTCTAAAATCAGGCATAACCTTTTTCACCCAAGGTCTCCAGAAAAAGCGCTACGTTACTCTGGTCAAATTTGTTGGCGTGGTATTGCAAGTATTGAGTTGAAGGAAAATTGGCAACATCGACTAACAGAAGTCTGGGGGCGAGGAACACGTTTTGGTTTTGTGCAAATCGCACCGGGGGAAATCTATTGGTATGCCACCCAACACCAAAAAGTGCCTTTTACAGAGAGAGTAGATTTAGCGACGTTGCAAAAAACCTTCAAACATTACGTGTCACCCGTCCAAGATATTCTTGCCAGTACTCCAGAGAATAAACTGATTCATGACCATATTTATGACCTTGACCCACTGACGACTTGGTCTCTTAATCGAGCGGTTTTACTCGGTGATGCGGCCCATGCCACTACGCCTAATTTAGGGCAAGGCGGTGCTCAAGCGATTGAAGATGCCTTTGCCTTAGCGCAGGCTTTATCTGCGTCACGTTCTAGTCAATCCGATATAGAAAAAGCCTTTACGGACTATGAACTCGCTAGACGATCTAAAGTGGATAAAGTGGTCCAAGCTTCTTGGCAAATTGGACAAGTCACCAACCTGTCTAATCCTCTTGCCTGTTATATGCGTAACACCGCAGTAAAGCATATGTCGAAACGTATGCTGCAACGTAGCACAAAGCAAATTTATGCTTGGCCTTAGTGATCAAGTATGATTGCCTGAAACGCATGTCTATCGCTTTTTAATGGCCGGTTAGGGAAAAGTAGAATAGCTGCTTTTCCTTTTTCTCTTATCTTTTGTGCTTTATTTCTTAGCTTTTTCTTATTTCATTTCCTTCGCTTGTTTAACGCCATCTTCTCTAATATGGCGCACTTTTCTTTAGCTCTTCTTTAGCTCTTCTTTAGCTCTTCTTTAGCTCTTCTTTTGTTGAAAATGGTTTTCTGTCGCCTAAAGAGAATTCTTCTCTGTGTTTTTTTGCCGCTTAGTGAATCAGTTACTTAAGCTGGTCAATTTATTCTGATTTTTATTAAATTATTTTTATCAAAATTATAAAGAATAGATCTTATTTTATTTTTATATTTTTCAAAGGGTTAAGCGTATTTCTACATGAGTTTAAAGCAGTTTAATTATGCCTATTAGTGAATTGTAAAACACATAATGACTGTATTGTGGTTGACATGTATCGTTTTGCGGTACAGTATTTATTGCAAGAATAGCTAAAAAGATTCGTTAATGACTTCGTTTATTGCGTTTCTTTTTAAGCAAAAAAATAAAAATAAGAGCAATAAAAAATGCAAAATATCAATACAATCGCAGTAATAGGTGCGGGCCTTATGGGCGCTGGCATCGCTCAGGTTTTTGCTAGTCAGGGAAAAGAGGTCAGAGTGTATGACCCAATCGACGCCTCATTGATGAGTTTGGCTAAACGCATTGGCCAAAACTTAGCTTTGCTTGGACAGTCGCAAGATTGTCTCGAAAACCTGGTTATTTCATCTTCTCTAGCTGATACGGTTCGTGATGCTGACATCGTATTTGAAGCCGCACCTGAGCAGCTTGAAATCAAGCGCTCCATTTTTAGAGAGTTACTTCCCTTAGTTAAAGACAGTGCCATTCTGGCCAGTAATACCTCTGTTATTCCTATCAAAGACATTGGACAAGACCTTGATCATAAAGGCCGTCTTGTTGGTACCCATTGGTGGAACCCTGCCTACCTAATTCCGCTTGTTGAAGTTGTACAGTCAACAACCACAAGTGACTGGGTTGTCGCACAGACTATTGCCCTGTTAGAGCAGGTGGGTAAGAAGCCCGTTCATGTCAAAAAAGATGTGGCGGGATTTGTGGGGAATCGACTTCAACATGCTCTTTGGCGTGAGGCCATTGCCTTAATTAATGACGGTGTTTGTGATGCTGAAACCGTCGATATTGTCGTAAAAAACTCTTTTGGTATGCGACTTCCTGTACTCGGTCCCATTGAAAATAGCGATCTGGTTGGCTTAGACCTGACCTTAGATATTCATAATGTCATTTTGAAAGGCATAAACCGTGATGAAACGCCATCTGCTCTTTTACAAGAAAAAGTGGCACTGGGTGAGCTGGGAATGAAGTCAGGAAAAGGCTTTCGACACTGGACTGACCTTGAGGCTGATCAAGTCAGAAATAACCTAGTGGATTACCTGGTTAGGGTGAATCACAAAACTAACACTTGAGTTTTTTATTCCTGAATGTGGCAGTGAAAATTGCCATTTTGATATCAACATTGTTCTAGATCGAGGTTCACTATGTCACTTGACGATAAAGTCATATTAACGGTTGCTTGTACTGGCGCATGGCCTAAAAAAGCGGATTCGCCTTATGTCCCTTTAACACCACAAGAAGAAGCGGATGAAATAGTGCTTTGTGGTGAAGCAGGAGCATCAATTGCCCATATTCATGTGCGTGACGACGAACATAATGCGTCGATGGATTTTGATAAATTTGCTGAAACCGTTGAGTTGGTTCGATCGCGTTCAGACATTGTCATTAATTTAACCACCTCGGGAGGCTTGGGGCTGGATGATGACGTTCGCATGCGACCTTTCCAAGAATTACGTCCTGAAATTGCTTCTTTTGATGCAGGTACCATGAATTGGGCCCATTCCACCATTTTTGAAAACAGTCCAAAGTTTTTAGAAAAATTGGCTATCTCCATGGCGGATTGTCAGGTGAAGCCTGAAATAGAAATCTTTGATGTGGGCATGATTTACAACCTAGTTTATTACATCAAAAAAGGCCTGATTCAAACCCCACCTCATATTCAGTTTGTCTTAGGTGCGCCAGGAGGCATGACCGCCGAAGTTAAAAACTTGATGTTTTTATTAAGTGTTTGCAAGGACAACCTTGGAAATAACTTCACTTGGTCTGCCTTGGGTATTGGCCGCGGACACCTTCCTATTATGTATGCGGCGTTAGCACTGGGTGGCAATGTCAGAGTGGGGATGGAAGACAATATTTTTTATCGCAAAGGCCAGTTAGCAAAATCTAATACCGAATTTGTAGAGCGCACAAAGCGCATGGTCGCTGAGCTAGATAAAAGCATCGCTACCCCAGATGAAACTAGACAAATTTTGAGTTTACAAAACACCCCTGAAATGCGGTTAAAGCGCATATAAGGGATTAAATATTCTATATCAAATCAATCATACATCCACCAAGAAGAGGTGGTTAATTAGTTAATTTCACTATGCAGGAGAGAAATTATGGGTAAGAAAGTACTTGTCGATTTAAGCCATCCATTTGGTTCTAATATGCCAGTGTGGCCATATTTTAAGAAACCAAAAATTGAAACAATGCACGGTCTTTCCAAGGCAGGTGTATTAACACAAAAAGTAGATTTTGTGATGCATTGTGGTACCCATGCGGATTCGCCACGCCATGTTTTGGAACATGAGTTTGATGGGAAGCGTGCGCGTTATACCCATGAAATGGAGCTTGACGAATATTATGGCGATGCTGTTTGTCTCGATGTAAAAATACATCAATGGGGCCTGATCTCGGCGGCAGATCTAGATGATGCGGTTGAACGTTCTGCTGTGACCCATGAAGAGCTTGAAGGCATGATTATTATTATTCGTACCGGTATGCATTTGAAATGGGATGATTCAAAAGACTACTTTCATTATTGCGCGGGAACGGGTGTAGAAGCGGGTCATTGGTTTGTAAAACATAAGGTGAAAACCGTAGGTTTGGACCAACAAGCTCTCGACCATCCACTGCACACGTCAATGGGACTTAACGGCACTAATATGAACCTTGTAGGACGTTCATCTAAGCCAATTACTGAAGAGTACATAGAGAAATTTGGCGAAGAAGCTTATGCCTGGTTCCATAAAGAGACATTTATCAAACTCCATGGACAAGCTGCCTATGACGAAATGTATGGCTTAATCGAAGAAAAGGCAGGCTGTGTTGGGACATGGGAGCCTTGTCATAAACTCATGCTGGGTAACGGCATTACTGGCTGGGAAAATGTTGGTGGAGACCTTGATAAAGTAGTGGGTAAACGCTTCAAAATTATGGGATTTCCTATCCGTTGGGTAGAAGGTGATGGCTCTATGGTTCGCTTAGTGGCTGAAATTGATGAAGCGGATCTGAATGATGTACCAACCCGTGTTTACCCATACGGTGATCACTAGGTTAATGCAAAAATAAACTAGGGAAGTAAACGGATGAGCTTATTCATGTGTTTGATTAAGCTCATCTCATTTCCCTACGCGTTCTATGAGGTGATTAAAAATGAAAAAAGTATCACTAGAAAAGGTTCAGCCTTATAACCCTCCAGCCCATTTCGATATGACAGCCCTTAAGTTACAAGGCAAAGAAGAAACCGGTATTACTCAATTCTGGCAAGGTCTTTCTTACTTTTTACCTAAGGGTGGGGCAGATATGCAGTATGAAAAAGGCAGCTTTGGTGCCGAATTTGAAAAAACCTATTTCATCATTAAGGGCGAACTTACCATCACCAATGCAGAAGGCGACAGTTTGGTTTTATGTGAAGGTGATTCCATTGCCATTTATCCAAACGAAGGTCGCAGTGTGTTTAATCATACCAATAACACCACAAGCGCTTTGGTAACCGTTTCTACAGGTTAATTTAGTCTTTGTATTAATTGATACGGGTTAACACGCCTTATTAAGGCCAAGAATAATAAAAAGTGAGTGCATTATGTCTATGACAGAAACTTGGAGTAATACCTTTGCTCTAAATATTTTTAATTTAAAAGAAAAG
This sequence comes from Marinomonas sp. MED121, assembly GCF_000153025.1. Lineage (GTDB taxonomy): Bacteria > Pseudomonadota > Gammaproteobacteria > Pseudomonadales > Marinomonadaceae > Marinomonas. The sequence continues at coordinate 45,196 of NZ_CH672434.1, read as the reverse complement.
GTCGTTGTTATCACGGGGGGAAATGGCACTTTAGGTGCAGCCTATGCGCAAGCCTTCGCGTTACATGGCGCAAAAGTGGTGGTGACAGCGAGAAATATGTCTACCTTAGAAGAAACGGTAGCGAGTGTTAGGCGAGTGGGAGGGGATTGTGTTGCAATCGCATCCGATGTAACCGACCCCATTGGTGTACAAAGCTTGGTTGAAAAAATTGATGCTGACTTTGGCCAAATAGATATTTTGATTAATAACGCCGGAATGGCTTTTCGCGCAGCGGCAGAAGAGATGCCAGCGGATAAATTTAATCAAGTAATGCAAGTGAATGTAACGGGTACCTTGATTCCTTGTCAGGCTTTTGGTCGTTATTTTATGCAGCAGGGGCATGGTAAAATCGTTAATACGTCCTCGGTGAGAGGTTTTAGTGGTCATCCTGATGGCTATACTGCCTATGCCGCTTCTAAAGCTGCGGTTGATAATCTCACTAAACAACTCGCAACTGAGTGGGCATTTAAAGGCAGAGATGCAGGTTTTAACATCAATGTGAACGCGATCGCACCGACGTTAGTTAAATCGCCGCTTACGCAAGAAATTTGTGAAGACCCAGTTCGAATCGCTCCTTTTTTAGCCCGTCTTCCCATGGGGCGTGTGGCAGAAACCCGTGACATGATAGGCGCTGTGCTCTTTCTCTCTGCGCCTGCTTCTAATTTTATGAATGGCCAAACACTTTATGTTGATGGAGGTTGTACCGCTGGCTAGCTTTATATAAGTGAATAAATAACTAGAGATAAAATAAAAATAACATTATCGAGGTTTAATATGAGCAGTATATTACTCATGGTTTTGATCTATAACATCTTTGTCATTGGTGGAATAGGTTGGTACCTAAGATGGAAAGAAAAGCAAACTCACTCAATTACCGATATGGCTTTGGGTGGACGTGATGCTGGTATTGCGATGTTCTCTGTCACGATTGCAATCACATACCTAGGCTCCGCCCATGTTTATGGGTTAATGGAAATGTCCTTTGTGCTAGGGGCGGTTGCTCTTTGGTTTTGCTTTGCTCATACCATATTAATTTGTGTGATTTGTTTAGGCACAGGGCGTTGGATTCGACGTGTCGGCACAGCGACCATTCCCGAATTGATCGGTAAGCTTTATAACAAGCGATTAAGAACCTATACCGCCTGTGTCGGTGCTATGGTGGTTTTTGGCTTGGTGACACTTGAAACTCAGACACTAGGCATAGGTATTTCCGCTATGTCAGATTGGTCATTGGGTTGGTCATCTGTTTTGGGGGCGGTTATTGGTACTGCATATGTTTGCATGGGGGGAATAAAGCAGACTATGTGGGTTAACCTGATTAATGCAGTGGTGATGTATACCTCAATAATAATTGCCGGAATTTACCTTGCCTTTGTCCTGCCAGGTGGCTGGGAAGGGGTCACAGAGCACTATGTTTCAAATGGGCAAGAGTTTAAGTTATCTATTCTTGCAACCCCTGATCTGCTTGTAGGCTTCTCATTAGCCGCTATTTTTTCTGTTGTCTTCTCTCAATCGGTTAATCAGCAGGGGATGCAGTCGGCCATGTCTGCGAAAAATGAAAAGGTCATTAAACGTTCTTTATGGATTGCAGCCCCGATAAATGGCATGTTTGGGGTCTTTCCTGTGCTCGTGGGTCTAGCTGCGGCAACCATTCCAGAATTCGCAGCGTTAGGGCCAAAGCTCGCTGGTGCAACCATGATAGTTGAGCTTTTACCAGCTTGGCTGGTGGTTTTATTGCAAGCTGGATTCTTAGGGGCACTTTTATCAACCTTTGCTATGTCTGCCTTAGCCCCTGCGACTATCTTTGCTAAAGACATTGTTGGAGCCAATGTGAAAGGTGGCTTATCGGCAAAAATGGAACAAAGCTTGATCCGAAATGTCATCATCCTCATTGGTATCATTGCCGCTAGTATGACCTTTTTCTTCCAGCCTAATGTGATTTTGGCTATTACTTGGTTGTTCGCTTGGTTAGTACCTTTCTTCTTCATTATCTTAGCGGGATTGTTCTGGAAACGACATTCAACCGTGGCTCTGATTGTGGTGTTAGCAGCTTGGATAGTGAACCTCTTATGGTCATTTAGTGACATTAAACAGGGTTTAGGATTAGCCGCTTTTGAAAATGCACATATAGTTGCCATAGTGTCACTGATAGCGACGCTTGTGGGGAATGCTTTAGTTAGCAATGCCAAGCCCGGTCTTTTTAAAGAGTCTAATGGTGAAAAACAGCCTTTAACGGCCCAAGCTTAATTAAATAGGAGTAGAGCAGATGAACTTTGCCACAGAACTGTTACTTATTTCGTTTGTTACCATTATGGGAATCGTTTTGGTATCCATTGTTGTTTCTAAAATTATTGAAAAAATGGGGGCTTAGCCATGAGTCTTGATACAGGTACTGAGCTATGGATGCTTGGAGTGAATGGTTTTGGTGTCGTCTTTTATTTAGTTTCCCTTTATTACTCAAAAATCCTTTCTAAAGGGGGATCGAATGACGAGCTTAAAGAGATGTCTAACAAAGAGTAATTAGGTGCAAGCAAGGAATAAAAAATGCCTTTCTTAGAGATAAGAAAGGCATTTTTATATGTAGGAATGAAACAATGAGTAAGTCAGAAAAATTAAGAAACTTTGCCCAAAGCGACTTCAATAATGTCACAGTACTTAAGTAAGACCTTAGCAAGTTTGTCTTCATTACCATAAAAACGAACTGAAGGTACCGGAATCGAAAGAGCAAGATTTTGTCCGTACGGCCCAGAAATACATGCGCCAACAGCACATAGTCCTTGATGATGCTCTTCTAAATCAAATGCAACACCCATTTGGCGAATGTTATCTATCTCTTTTAAAATCTCGTTTTCTTCAATCAACGTCTTGTTGGTAGACTTTTCAAGTGGGTAGCTAAGTAGCTTTTTAATCTCATCATCATTCATAGCTGCCAATACGGCTTTACCATTGGCACAGCTGTGGATGGGGAAGGGCTGCCCGACCGCCGAAACGGCCATTAACCTTTGCTTCTCAGTAATAATTTGATCGATAAAAATCATGGAAGCGCCATCATGAACAGACAGATCGACGGTTTCTTCGATTTCATCTGATAATTGCTTCATATAAGGCAAGATCACTCTATCGATATCTGCTTTAGCAGCCGAACCTAAGGACACGAGACCAGGGCCAAGCCTGACTCTACCAGTTGGTGATGCAGCAATAACAAAACGCTCTTCATCGAGTGCATAGACAATACGTTGAACTGTAGAACGGGCTAAACCCAAGGCTTTTGCAATGGCGCCTAAACTAAGACCATCGGGTTGGTTTTCAAGCACACGTAAAATGGCTGCTGCTCGAGCAATGACTTGAACACCTTGGCGAGAGCTGCTTTCTTTTTCCATAATTTAATATTTATCTTATTAATTTTAATCAGTTTATGACGAAATATCATAACACAGGGTAAAGTTGACCGTTTATAAATAAATTAGATTAAGCTGAGGTTAAACGGCCTAAGTCACTGCTTCTTTAGTGAGGAAAGCGATAGATTATTTGTCTCTACGACTAGGCTTAATGTTTAACCCCTTCCTGATTCATGGTGTGCCTTATTGAGACAGTTCAGCCACCTTTTTTGTGTAAAAATCATAAGCTCCTTGACCATCTATCCCTTTACAATTTGCTTTTTCAATCCAGTCCTCTGTCATGTATTTGGATGCTTGTTTTAGTTGTGCTTCAAAGTCTGGTTTTGCCGTCACAATCTTGCCCCCCTCGTTGCTAAATTCTTTTAATGCTGCTTCGGATGCCTCTTGCCAGTAGCCCGATGCCAGTTGTGAAAAATGTTCTCCACTCACAGACATGATTGCTTTTTTATCCTCTGGGGGGAGTGATTGCCAAACATCTTTATTCATGACTAAAGAAAAGCCGCTGGCATACACATTATTGGTAAAACGCGTCATAGACTTTGTATAAGGAAAGAGCTTAAACGCACTAACATCACTAGGATCAAGACCTATATGCGCGTTTACAACGCCTGTGCTTATTACTTCACTGGATTTTACTGGTGGAATGGCAATGACTTGGGCACCAATTTTATTCATTAAATTTTCTAATACGCCAGGTAAAGACCAAAGGGTGCGAGAAGTAAGCTCGGCCATTGAGTTGATCGGTGTGTCCGTTTGGCTATAAAGCTCGGCAGGAGAGATTACCCATTGGGATAAAAGATGGATTTGATTTAATTCATCAGGAAAAAACGTTCGATTTGTTTGCCATAAGGCAGCGGACATGGCTCTGGCATCATTGGATGCAACAAAAGGTGTCATAGCGACTAATGCTCCCGTTGTGTGCTCGGGAATAAAGCCGTTGAACTGAACGGCAACATCAACAATACCTGCCTCAACTGCTTGCACTTGCTCTTCTGGGCTGGCAGCAGATGTCGCTAATACTTTGCCACTGACTCTGCCTTTAGATGCCTCTTCAACTTGTTTTAACCAATTGGGTAAGACCTCTTGGCAAACCAGGTGCTGGGCAGGCCAAAAGCAATTCACTTTAAGATCTGTTGCATTAATAGAGGTTGACCAAAATGGGCTTGTGATTGAGGCGAGTGTTATGGCTGAAACTTTAATATGGTTTTTCATTATTTTTTTCCCATAGTTAGAAAGTTTAAAAACGTATGATGTATAAATGTTTATTTATTATCAATATTTAACCGTATTGTAGTTCATTTATATTGCTTTGTGGTTAATTTTTAAAATTATTCTAAACAATGGAATGAATAAACAAAATCAAAAATGGTGCATTTTATTTCGCAAGTGGTCTTAAGCCCACTTGCGTTAGATGGTGCCATAAATTATCCATGCGTTTATTTTTTAAAGCGCAATCGTTTTATAAAATGCGACCCTATTATAAAAGTGCAATCAAATAGCCTATACAGGCTAAAAAGGAGCTGAAACTTCTTAGGTGATTCCAGCGAGTCCATTGCACCTTGTACATGAGCCAGATTTGTTGAGCTTCTTTTTCATTTTTGGCATTTTCAAGGCGATTGTTCAAAGGCACGTTAAAAAACAATGTGCAAAGGAACATGCCAACCACATAAATTGCCCCTGCTCCTTTTACCCAAGGCGCTTCTAGTGGGTTATCCACGATAAATATTAACGTTAGAGCCAATAAGCTAGAGCCAAAAAACAAGGGCATAAAGCCAGATGTGAGTATGACTTTATTAATGCTTTGCATGCTAGCAACGGCTGTTGGGCTTGGTAATGCTTTAAATGAATCCATAATGAAAACGGAGAAAGCGAAGTAAATGCCTGCCATCATGCCTGTGCTGATGGCCGCTATCCCTATGGCAAACTCACTGTATAAAACCGGCATTAGTTGTTTTCTGCTGCTGGAGTTGGAAGAGTCCATACACCTGATGCGAAGGCTTTGGTGGCATAGTCGTAGAATGAGGTCGCAGGTCGACCAAGGGCTTTCTCAACCCCATTTTGGGGGTTACGATTACGGCCATCCATGACCACAGTGAATAGTTCATTCATTAACCAAAGCACCTCTTCAGGTAAGCCTTGTTCTGCGAGCGCACTGAGAAATGTTTTAGCTGAAATCGGCATAAATTGAATGTCTCTTTGTGTGACATTCGCAATAATTTTTACACAGTCATTAAAGGTCAGCGCTTCTGGTCCTGTGACTTCAAAGACCTGATTAACCAGGCTTTGTTGTGTCAAACACGCAAAGGCAACATCAGCGATATCATCCACATCAATAAAAGGTTCAGGAATATCGCCAGAGGGGAGAGCAACTTGCCCTGATAAAATGCCATCGATTAAAAATCCTTCGCTAAAGTTTTGTGAAAACCAGCTAGCACGAACCACATTCCAATCAAGACCACTATTTATCAGAATCTTCTCTGCTTGTTGTGCACCTTCTTCACCACGACCTGATAAGAGGACTATGTGCTTAATTCCCGCAATTTTTGCCTGTCGAATAAATTCAGCGATGGCGGCTTGTGCATTAGGCACTGCAAGGTCAGGCTGAAAGCAAACATAGGCGCGAGTACACCCCTGCATTGCTTCAAGCCAATTGTCTGGCGATAGCCAATCAAACGCAGGGCTAGTACTACGAGAGACGGCTCGTGTTTCTTGGCCTGCGGCGATCAGGCGTTCTTCAACACGGCGTCCAGTTTTACCATTTTTACCAATAATTAAGGTGGATATAGTCATAATGTGTACTCTTTGATGATGAATTAGATTTGGTGTTTCTCGTCTATGTGGCTAGTATTCGATAATTGAGATGGATGTTTAATGCTTAAAGATCTAAGTAATTTAACTTTTCGTCTAAAACTGAGTGTCGTCGTCAATGTGTGAGGAGCTAACCTTGAGAGATACTACTAGGCAGATAGGGTCGTCAAAATTTCCTGCTGCCAATGACCCCTTAGGGGAAATACTGCATCAGCTTAGGTTGGATGGCAGCTTATATTGTCGCTCCACCTTGTTTGGTGATTGGTCTTTAGCCATGCCTGTTCTGACTGGAAAAATGATGTTTCATATCATAAGTCATGGTCAATGTTGGCTCACCATTGAAGGGGAAGCGCCGCAATTACTTAAGCAGGGATCATTGGTGCTCGTGCCTCATGGTTTAGGGCATAGCTTGTGTCGAGACCCAGGGCTAGAGGCCACGCCATTATTTGAAGCAGGTATTAAGCAAGTCAGTGAGCGCTATGAGACTTTGCAGATGGGAGAAGAGAGCGAAGGGGAGTTAACCGAACTGACTTGTGGCTTAATTAGCTTTGATCAATTTGCCGCAAAGCAATTGATTCAGATGCTACCACCATTAATTATGTTAGAAACACTCGCTCAAAGTAAGAGTCGCTGGCTCAATGCAAGTTTGGACTTGATTGCAGCAGAAGCCCGTCAGCTTAAACCCGGTGGGGAAACCATTATTACCCACCTTGCTGATATTTTAGTGATACAGCTGATTCGTCATTGGTTGGAAGAATCACCAGAAGCGAATCAAGGTTGGTTAGGAGCGTTAAGGGATAAGCACCTAGGTATTGCTCTAAGAGCGATTCATCATCAACCGCAAAAAAACTGGACGGTAGATTCACTGGCGAGAGAGTGTGGTATGTCCCGTTCGGGCTTCTCTGCGCATTTTACGTCGCTAGTGGGTAATACGGTTAAAAACTATCTGACCCATTGGCGTATGAACTTGGCTTATCAAAGGCTTCAGAAAAAAAGTGAGCCTCTAATTATTTTGGCCGAGGAGTTTGGTTATAGCTCAGAAGCGGCTTTTTCCAGAGCGTTTAAGCGTGTGATGGGGGTGTCTCCCAGCCAGATTGGTTCCTCATTGCTTTGATCTAATGCCCTAATTCTCACCCATGGCGAATAGTCCATGAGCCGCCACTTGTTTTATTAAGGGCTCGATACTGCTTGTCTTATCTTCTCTCTCTGGGCTAAAGTGGACAGTGCCTTTTAGGTTAGATTATCTTTAGGCATTAAATTATTTATGGTAATGAATGGATTCAATTGATTGCAAAGGTCTGCTGCTAGCCATTATGTGTGAGCAATCATATGAACTTAAGATACAAAATATCGCTATCCTTAATTTTTTCTACGCTTGTTCCTGTCTCCCTTATGGTTTTCTTCGTACTTTGGCATGTCACCAATGATGCAGAAGAAAGTGCTAAACAAACCATTCAAAATTACATGCAACTTATGTCAAGTAAACTCACTGACGAGTTTTATACTAGCATTCGTGAAGTTGAAATATATGCGCAGGTTGAGCAGGTTAAATCCATGGAGCCTGCTAATTTTATCCCTTTTCTTAAAAAAGAGTTTTTACGTCAGAATGGGCGTTATGAAAAACTTCTTGTCAGTGATATCGATGGACATTTATACAATACAGCATGTGGAAATCCAGCATTAAACTATAAATGCAGTTTTGATGACAATGACCCTAATTCATCCCCTAAGCTTTTAACTGGCCGACAATATTGGCAAGAAACTGTCGGTAATAATGTATCGAAAACACAAGTCACTTATCTCTCAGATCCCATTATTTCTTATACAACGGGGGTTAGTCAGCTCATTATTGCTAGCACTGTTTTTGATGACAATAATCAGCTTAAAGGAATGATTGGGGCATCCATCGAATGGGCCAGAATTTCTAAGCTGATCACGGATTTATCACAGAAAATTTTTTCCCAATATAGTTGGCAACCAAAAATTATGCTGATCAGTGATAGTGGCACTTATTGGTATCACTGGGATAAAAATAAGCTGGTGCATCTTAAAAAAGATGCTCAAGGAAATGTCATTAAAGATGAGAAAGGCTTACCTATATCTAAAGCGTATAGCATCAATAATGAGCCTGAAACGGCTCTTCATTTAGCGCACAGGGATATGCTGCAAAAAAAATCTGGCATCACTGAGTTTGAACTTGCTGAAACAGGCGACATTCAGTATTTGTTTTACCAACCGATTGAATCAAGTCAATATTCCATTGCCTTGATGGTGTCAGAAAAAGATGTAAACCAAGTCTCCTATGACTTAAAAAGCCTCTATGTGGTTGTTTTTATGATCGCTTTATGTGTGTTTATGTTTGCAGCTATTTGGATTGCTAAAGCAATTACAGATCCTATCGGTCGTCTTATGGGCCAAGCTAATCGCCTAAAAGAAGGGAATTACGCCATAGAAAGTAAACAGTCAGGCAGTGGTGAGCTAAGTGAGTTATCTGAAACCTTTGCCCAAATGGCGACTGTGATTCTTGATAGACAAAAACGCCTTGAAATCAGTGAAGAAAGGTTTGAGTTAGCAATGAAAGGGGCAAATGATGGGCTATGGGATTGGAATTTACTCAATAACGATGTTTATTACTCGCCTCGTTGGAAAAATATGTTGGGCTATGGAGAAGATGAGCTCGACAGTGAGTCAGGTACCTATTTTAGGCTCTTGAATAAGGGAGACTATAAGTACCTAAAAAAAGAAATTAAAGCGGTTCGCTTGTCCGATAAAGATGCTTTTAGCTATAAAATCCGTATGCGACACAAGGCCGGGCATCTTGTTCATATTTTGACTCGGGGTGTTGTCGTAAGGGATGAAAAGGGAATTGCAAAACGTTTTGTTGGTACCCATGTGGACATAACGGAACAGACGTTGAATCAGGAAAAAATTCAAAAGTTGAATGAAGATCTTGAAAAAACAGTCAGAGAAAGAACCCTAAAATTAGAAGTGGCAAATCGACACCTTAACGAGTTAGCCATGCTGGATATGATGTTAAACATAGGTAATCGCAGAGGGTTAGAGCGACACCTAAATCTAACGCATACTCGATTCAAAGAAGAGGGCCAAAATTACGCTGTACTGCTATTTGATGTGGATTATTTTAAAAGATATAACGATTTATTTGGGCATCAAGAGGGTGACAATGTATTAATTAACGTGGTCAATTGTCTGAAGGATAATCTCAACAAATCTGAAAAGATTTACCGTTATGGCGGGGAAGAATTTATTTGTGTGTTACCTGAAAGCAGCCTAAATAAAGCCATAACCTTAGCCCAAAAAATGGTACTGTCGATTGAAAATCTGCAAATCAAACACGCTAAAAGCCATTATGGTGTGGTCACTGTGAGTGTTGGCTGTGCTGAAGTGAGAGCGGATGATATGAGTTGGGAACAACTGATTAGTCGCAGTGATAAAGCCTTGTATGTGGCCAAAGCCAAGGGGCGCAATCAAATCTCTGCTGATAGCTCTCCTTATGAAAGTATGTTTAATAGCTAAGCCATGGGTTTTTACACAGGCATAAAGTTGAGGAACCTGCGATCTAAGGATACTGCGATTAAGTTACCTCTTTTTAGTCCAATCTTTATAGCCTTACACAAAAAAGTGTCAAACAAGGTGTTACTTTTATGTTTGATCTTGACCCTATTAAATTGAGTGGCAAAAAAAGGCTTCCGAAGAAGCCTTGTGAATCTATAAGATAAATCGAAAAACGTATCAATCAACAAATAACACTTTGATAAGCACGATTATTTAATCACTGAATTTAAAATTTCACGAATCTCTTTGAGTGTAATCGCCTGATTCTCGCCAATGGCTAATAGCCCATGGGCCTCAACTTGTTTCATCAAGCGCTCGATGCTGCTGGTCTTATCTTCGCCTTCTGGGCTAAAGCGAGTATCGGCTTTTAGGCTTAAATAAAAGTTCTCTATTGCATCTATGGTCTTAACTGCAAGGTCATCACTCGCTGCTAGACCAAAAACCTGTTGTCCCATTTGCTCTAGCTTGGCACGCTTAGCAGTGAGTTGGTTGCGTAATAGCGCTGGTTGAATCAGGGTTAAAGAGCGAGCATGATCAACGCCATATAAGGCGGTTAATTCATGACCTATCATATGGGTTGCCCAATCTTGAGGAACACCAGCGCCGATTAAGCCGTTAAGCGCTTGGTTTGCTGTCCACATCAGGTTTTCACGCCAGTTATCTGTGTCTCTGTTTTCAAAGCCAGCTGCAAGGGCTAATAAGTTTTTAAGCAAGGTCTCGGCGTAACCATCTTGCACCATGGCACCTGTTGGATAGGTGAGATACTGCTCGCAGACATGAACCCAAGCATCAAGTAAGCCATTAATAAGTTGGCGTTCAGGCAGTGTTTTCATGACATCAGCATCAAGTACGGCAAAAACCGGTCTGACAATAGGGTTATAAAAAGACAGCTTTTCTTGAGTGGCGGCTTTGGTAATGACAGCAGCCGGGTTAGATTCAGAACCCGTGGCAGGTAGGGTGAGAATCGCACCGATCGGTAGGGCTGTTTTAGCTTGATATTTGCCTTGTAAGATATCCCAACCTTCACCTTGGTACAAGCTGGCAGCCGCAACGTATTTTGAACCATCAATGACTGAGCCACCGCCCACTGCAAGTATGTATTGAACCCCTTCTTGTTTTGCGAGAGCAACCGCTTTATCCAAGGTCTCCATGGTTGGGTTAGGCTCAATGCCTGAAAATTCTAGCCAATCATGTTCAGCCAGGGCCTGGACAACTTGATCATAGACACTGTTCTTTTTGATAGAACCACCACCATAAAGCATGAGTACTTTTTGGTCTTTAGGAATGCTATTTTTGATGCTGGCTATTTGACCTTTGCCAAAATGTATTTGAGTTTGGTTAACATATGAAAATTCCATCTTTTACCTCTTTGAGTCTTCTGATAACGAACAAAGACGGACACTTTGCGGTTAAAGTGACTGCCTTTGTTTTATTTTATGATTGCATAATATCAATATGATATTGACTTAAATAGATCATATTATGTATAAAACTTGCCTAATTCTGTTTTGGGTAATATATTCTGCATAAATTCATATCCAATCATACTGTCATATTAGATGGCACTTACAGAAGACGCTTAGAGACACCATGACCCAGCTTGCTAACCTTATGCAATCCTTCGCAGAGGCGAAATCACTCAACACCTTAGATGGTTCTTTTGCGACACAAGTGGAAGGTGTGAGCTTTTTTCGCAGTACCAAAGGGAATGCGAAACAGCCATTTGTTTATCAGTCTGGCATTATCGTTATGGGTCAAGGGAATAAAAAAATTTATCTTGGTGAGCAAAGTGTCACCTATGGTGCAGGTAATTATCTGGTTGTGGGTGTGCCTATGCCATTAGAGTGTGAGGCCTTTATAGAAGCGGATCTACCCATTTTAGGTTTGTCGATTAAGGTCGATGCTCAGGTCTTGCAGAATTTGGTGAACCACTTAAATCAAACGGCTTTTTTCCAGAACCAAGCAAATCAAACGCATGCCCTGTCTTTTCCTTATGATAAGGACAAAGGGCCTTTGGAGCTTGGTATACAGTCTGAAAGTATTAATCAAGATCTAGATGATGCCTTTAAGCGTCTATTAAAGGTGTTGCATTGTGATAGGGATGCCAAGGTGTTAGGGCAAGATATTCTCAAAGAAATTATCTATCGTATTTTGCTTGGACGAAGAGGGCATGTCTTATTCGATTTAGCCCAACATGATGGGCATTATGCCCGTATTGCTAAGGTGCTTAATCATCTTCATCAAGCCTATGCTAAAGAGATTAGAGTTGAGGACTTAGCTGAGCAGGTGCATATGAGTCTATCAGGCTTTCATCGAGCATTTCGTGAAGTCACGGCTGAAACGCCTTTGCAGTATCTCAAAAAGGTCAGGCTGACTAAGGCCAAAGACCTTATCGTACTAGAAGGAAAGCGTGCGAGTGAAGCTGCCTCATTGGTCGGTTATGCCAGTCCTACTCAATTTAGCCGAGAGTTTAAGCGATATTTTAATGGCACCCCCAAATCATTTGGCTAGTTCAACGCCCCTTACTAGGGAAACGTTATAAATCTAGCAGCTTTTATCCACACGCTGAAGCGGGAGGACTTATTCGCAGGACTCCTAGTTCAACGTCAATTGCTTAATTAAAAGTAAGTACTCATTCCCCCAAACTATAAGATGGAAAACGAGATCGATTCTCCATCTTTGCCTCTTCGTTTTAATCTCTTTTATTTATCACTTTCCTAGGATTAAGTTTCTTCCTCACTAAATAAAACTTGTATTTGTATTCAATGTCTAGTTATGAGTTATATTCAATATTTGAATAATATAATATAACGAAAGTTATAGTTTTATTTTCTTTCAAATGAAACTAAATTTTTGTTAAACCTCTTTCTTTGAATATAGATTCAAAATCAAAATGTGATACCAATGGGTTTATATTTTAATCTTTAATTGATTTATTGAAAATTAACCAATGTTATATATGCATTCTGCAAGCATTGAATATGTTTTTTTTATGTCGTTTAGTATAAAAAATCGTTTTTTTTAGCATGTAAGACTAGGGCAAGTAGACCAAGATGAGTCAATTATATTGATACGAATGAGAAGGGAAGAGATTTTTTTATAAAATAACAAAAAAATTATAATTTTTTTATAACTTACTTCTGATTGATTGAATCATGTATGAAAAGTGTAATTTATGCTCGATTCGGACAAATTTTTTAACAAAACTTACACTTCTTAAGTGTTTTTTAAGCTGACTAAAAGGCCAGTTTAAAACTTCTTAGTTAACCTTAACGGAAACATCTAACTCATTGAAACTAGATAGTTTAATTTTTCACTACAAAAAAATATAGAGAGTTAACGCTGATAAGTTAACGATTTAAATATTTTGTCTTTAGTCTTTTAATAAAAAATGATTTTTGTTATTTAAGATTTAATTAATAAAAGCCGCTCTAAGTTTTTATTTAAAGTTTTGATGGTTTATTTGATCTTTATCGCTATTGACAAAATATTTTATCAAATTTAATTTAATCGAAATTAAGCGAACGGCTAATTTAGATATGTTTAAATAATTAGCTAATTAAGAATGATTTTCAAAAACAAGATCTTAAGTAATATTTCGAAATTTCGATTTAACATCTTATCTGGATGGATTTCGTAGTCATTTTTGTCGCCAACTTAATATTTGATTGCTTATATCAATCCTATTTAGGTTGGCATCATGTTCTCATAGCAAAGGTTTTGAGCATGTTAAGGGCAAATGCAAGCGAGTCAGGTTTAAGGGAGTAACGTATATGTTGTACACATTGGCAGATCTATATACCAAGCTAATGGAAAATAGATGGCAAGGAAGGATCGCATGTTATCCAAGTGAGAAGTTGTTTAATCTTGATTCTGTTAAAACGCATACAGAGTACTTAGACAAGGCGTTTTCATCTTATGCCCAGCCACTTCAATTTGGCGAACCTGTTCTTGTTATGGATGAAGTGTGCCCAAAAACCTTGGCAAGTATGTTTTATCTGTGGGCTAAGGGGGCTGTACTTGTTCCTGTTCGCCACACTATGTCTCAAGCCGCTAAGCTGGCGATTGCTAAAGACTGCGGCGCGCGTTTTTGCCTCAATAAAGATGATCTTGTTTTAGTAAATCAAGGCCCAGAAACAGAAACAGAAACAGAAACAAAAAACTCCCGAGGGCCTAGGTTTGCATGTCAGTCAGAGCGACGTATTACCGGTGTTGATTTAGCCCTCATCATTTACACCTCAGGCAGTACTGGTAAACCTAAGGGCATCATGCTCAGTCATACCAATGTACTTAATGCGATGATGTCCATTGGTGATTATCTTGCGCTAAGTGCTGATGAGCATATTTTATGTTTATCCCCATTGTCATTTGATTATGGCTTGTATCAGGTTTTATTTAGCTTGGCGTATGACTGTGAACTCACTTTGTTTGAAGAGGAGTTTCATCCAATTAAAGTGCTTAAATGCCTTGAGCAAAATGAAATTAGTCTCTTACCTGTCGTGCCTGCCATGGCCAGTGCCTTAACAAAGCTCATAAAAGCCTTCAAAAAGCCTTTACCCCATCTGATGAAGCTAACCAATACGGGGGGGCATCTGGCTGAAGATAATATTAGAACGCTCAAGCAACTCCTGCCTCAGCTGCAAATCTTCGCCATGTATGGCCTGACTGAATGTAAGCGAGCCTTGTATTTACCTGCAGAAGCGAGCCTTAGAAAGTTAGGCTCGGTGGGTATCCCTGTACCTGGGTTGGAAGCCAAAATATTCAAGCAAAATAACCACTTGGAGGGAGTGAAGCAGGCCTTGTATGAGGAAGTTGAGCAAGGTGAGGTGGGTGAACTTTTTATTCGTGGCACCAGCTTGATGCAAGGTTACTTCGGTACTGGCAACGCAGGAGCTGCCGTGATTAATGGGGATTATCGAGATGATAATTGGTTAGCAACCGGTGACCTATTTAGCCAGGATGAAGAAGGGTATTTCTATTTCAAAGGGCGTTCGAAAGATTTAATCAAGCAGGCAGGATTCTGTCTTTACCCGGCCGAATTGGAAGCTCAAATAGAACAACATGCGAATGTCTTTTTATGCGCCATCGTCCCCCATAAGGATAAGTGGGGAGATGAAATTGCTTGTCTCAATGTGCAATTGATTGATGCAAGTGAATCTAATCAAACCCAATTTCAGGTGTGGTTGAGTGAGTTGCTTGATACCCATTATCGTCCCAAGCAAGTGATCTTTATTGATGAAATTGCCCTGACCCAAAATGCAAAAGTTGATAAACAGCGTTTAATCGCAGACCTGTCTATCAGCTGACGCTATCCAATGACAATCAATTTTTAAACATCAAAAGATAAGAATCAGGTTAGTACCTAGTTTTACCTACTTAAAATAATAACCGTGTCTTAAGGCCTGTTAACTAAGCCATGACGGCTTGTGCATGTCTTTGACACTTGAGCATAACGCTTTAATAAAAGAATAAAAGGTGAGCAAAATGGATAGGATTTTATCCTTGTTACAGGCTAATGGTGGGCAAATAGAAACCCCGTGTTATCTCTATAGTGTTTCTCAGGTGGCGGCCAATTATCAAGCCCTGACAAGCGCGCTAGGTACCAAACTGATTTATTCTATGAAGGCAAATAATAATGCCGATTTATTGATGCGAGCGAGCCATTATCTTGATGGTGGGATTGAGGTCGCATCAATCGGAGAGTTGAATCTGGTCGCTGGGGGAGACAGTGAAAAATTCATTAATAACCCATCAGCCGACAAGAAGTTCTTACGAGCCGCGGTCGCATCACGCTCAACCATCATAGTGGATAACCTAATCCAACTTGATGCCCTAGAAGAATTTATTGGTAAACGCCCTTTAAAGCCTATTTTATTGCGTCTTAATTCGTCTGTGTTAAAGCGTTTTAACGAGCATCACCCTGGGGTGCGTGCTGACCAATTTGGCATGGATTGGGACACAGTCGAAAAGGCGATTGCGCGCTGCAAAAGCTTGCAAATCCCCTTGGCAGGTTTTCATCTTTTTAATGGTTCCTATAGCTTTGCCAAGGTCGCCACTGCCACGGCTATTGCAGGCATTGCGATACTGCAAGAAGTTGAGCGACTTTATGGCAGCCCCTTGAGTTTTGTTAATTTAGGTGGCGGTTTTTCCGATCATTGGCAAGACCAGCCCTTCGACTTTGAGGCTTATCGGGCGTTATTAAAAGAGTTCCCTAGCCATATTACCTTGGCCCATGAAACGGGGCGCGGCTTGATGGCAAGCGCCGGTTACTTTGCCACGCGAGTGCGCTACACCAAGCAAATTGAAAAAGACTTTTTTGCCATTTGCGATGGTGGCATTAATCAAAACTTCTTATTAGCCCAGACAGAAAATGCCTTTCGACGATTAAAGCAGCCTTTGCTTTGGCGTAAATCCGAGATGCGAGTGGCCGCTGAAAGTGGGCAGGATGCTTCCTCAAATCAAGGGGCCGACACTGAGCAGGATAAAGCGCATCAAACCGCTGGTCCAGAAGCTACGAATGTCTCGGATAAAGGCGCCTGTACTTATGTGGGGAGCTCTTGTTCTAAAGATGATGTGATTGGCAAGCAAAATGATGATCAACCTAGGCCTGAAGCGGGAGATATCTGTGTCTTTGCTGACTGTGGTGCTTATAACGCCAGCTATACCATGACACCGTTTTTAAAGCTTCCCCAAGCGAAAACCTACATTATCGAATAGGCCATTAATATGAACGATTTATCTCAACTATTTGGCGGTTTTATTAGTGACCCTTTAGGCTGCTACGACCCTATACCGCAAGGGCTACTGCAGATCATTAATCAAGCCTGTTTAGGCTTATTGGACTCAGAAATACTCATTGAAGATAACTTTAGTCAGCGTTTGCCTATGGTACCTGCCAAGGTCAAACAGCCTTTACCTCAGTTTGAACAAACCTTTGTCATTGATGAGCTCACCGAAAAAGTGAAAGAAACCGGTTTTGGACCTCAATTTCATCAAATTATCGGTTTGTTTGGTTCCATTATGCTTAATCTGACAGCAACGGATGAGCAGCAGGCGCAAGTGGATGCTTGGCTTGAGCAAGATATTTTTGGCCATTTTTTAATGACAGATGCTGGCGGTCCTAGCTTAGCTAACTGGTCAACCGAGCTATCCGTGAGCCCAGATGAGGCTGGCATGCTTAATCTAAGCGTCAATAAAAAATGGGGCATAGAGGCGCAAGATTTAGGTTTTGTGATGCTGGTTGTTAAACAAGCGGGCAAACCTTATCCCTTAACCTTGATGTTAACCCCAGAGCAAAGTCAGTCCTTATTACAAGAAAAGGTAGGTGCTAGCTACCTTGATGGGGCTTTGCAGCTTGGCAATGTCAAAGGTGAGCTTAAAGTGACACCTGATCAGCTTTTGAAAAAAGGCGGCATGGCCAGTGTTAATCGCTTTTTAACCTTAGTGAGACCACGTTTTGTTAAAGCCTTAATGAATCATCTTTTGTGGCTAGCTCACCAAGATAGGTTGTTAATGGATGACACATTGGCCAGCCACATTGGCTTTATTCAAAGCTATGCGGATCAATTTTTGGCGCAACCAGACTTTTCTATTCACAGTGTGGATCAGGTCTTAGCGCTTAAGTTTGCCAGTAATGAACTCTTGGCCCATGTTGTCGCCAGTAACAAGGTGAAGCGCTTTGAGGATCAGCGGGATCTGCTGGGCTTTACCAAGATGGAAGGCAGCTCATATCGCTGTTTCTTGGAAATTTATGCTAAGCAAAAAAGGGCAAGACGATGAGTGCTTTAACCCTAAGAAGTGTTGCTTTTCAGCCGATCAAGGCGTGTCTATTTGAGTCTGTTAAAAGGCCTGCTATCAGTCAAAGTTTTGATTGGGTAAGCGGGCTTATTCAAGCGCAAACTGAGCAGGTGCTTAGCCAATTAACTGAGGCAGAGAAAGCACAAATTGAACGGCATTTTTTATGCTCAACCATGGTCGAGTTGCCTTTTACGACAGGGGATATTGCTTGGTCTGAGGTCGCACAAAAGCTAACTCAGCAAGGTTTGAATAACCCAGATACCTATATTAATGCTTATGAGTGCGCCTCATGGGGGTATTCGTTACGTCATTACCTTAACTATGCCAAACCTGAACAATCTCGCTTTCTTTTGGTGAGTATTTTGGATGCTAATTTCTATGATTTAACTTTTTGGCGCTACAACGAGAATTGGCATGAGTCAGGCTTTGGGGTCACGACTATTTTATTGGAAGTGACCAAAGAGGTGACCAATGAGCTTATCACCCAGTGTGCTTTAACGCATAACTCGATGGCAGAGTTTGCCACAGTGGTCAGGCGCACAGTCACAGGGAAAGAGGATGTTTGCTTGGCTTTGCCTTTCTTCCCTGAACACATTCAAGAAATGTTCAATAAGTTGCTTGCTAAACAATGGCGTTTACCCGATTTGCATCATAGATGGGGGCATTGTTTTGGCTCTGACCCTTGGCTCTCAATCTTGTGTCATAGCCTAGAGAATCCGCCCCTTGAGGATCAAAAATACATGGCCGCTTCATTAGCACTAAATGGTTATTTTGCCATGGCCGAAGTGGTAGTGAATCAGCATACCCAACTTATTTTAAATGAGGAGGCCGCTTATGTCTGATGAGAGTCGATTGACAGAGCAGCATTTTAGCGGAGTGCTCACCAGAGTGCCTTTTAAAGGGGCCTTATCCGCTGCCTTGGCAAGGTATATGCCCCTTGAAAGTGAAAATGATTTTGAGGTGTTTGCTGAATTACCCGCTAGCGATGCCCCTATCTTTCTCAATTTTACTGAGCATTATCAAATTCTAGATGCCTTGGTGAAGTTCGCCAATCAACTCTGGTCAGAAGATCTGTGCATTCTGATTCGATTGTCTATGCCAGGGGGGATGCGATTACCGGCGGACTTATTACAGGCCAATGTGCTGCTAATGCAAGACGTGGCACCTGAGGTGGCACGTTTAAAAGGTCAGGTGGCTCATCTTTTGGTGATTGATGATCACTTGCTCAGATATCAACTTGAGCAGGGGCATAACCAAATGAGAATTAGCCTTTATAGCCAGGGTGATAAGGGAATAAATCAGCGTCGTTTTGCTCAGTTAATCGCCCCTTTAGCAGACTATGGAATTGAGCCTATATGACTAGTGCAGTAGAGAATGAGAGTTTGGTGATTGACACCTTATGGGTGCAGCAGGTGCTGTCGGTGAAGCATGGTTTAGCCCAGTTAAGCGCTCAATTGAACAAATTGCCTTCTGTCCCTGAGCAGGTGTTACTGATTAGTGCCGGTGAAATAAAGCCATTAATGAATGACAGCATTCGTCAATTTGCCCGTGATTTAGTGACACGGGGCTGCCAACTTCGTTTTGTCAGTGCCGCTTGTACCAGCTTTCATGCGGCGGTGTTTGAGGCCAGTCAATCTCAAAACCAAGACTGCTTGGTGATCGCCCTAGAGCTAGATCAAGGTCTACAGCAGGCGTGTCTAAACTCCCTTGGGGTGGGGAATGAAATCGCTCAGGATGGTTTAACTGTGCTTAATTGTGTGGGTCTTTGCTTGCTGCGTAAAAAGCAGGCTGAGATCAATGACACCATCATAATGCAGTGTGACATTCTCTCTCAGCCACTTGGTATGTCAGGCACACAAAAGTTGCTGCTGCAATTTGAGCGCTATATCAAACGCTTGCCAAAAAATACCCAAACGGTGTCTTTTGCCATTAATTCATTGTGGGGGAAAAAACTTGAACTGGCGCTCAAACATCGCCTGACAGGGCCCTTTGCAATGAGTGCTTGGCTGGCTAGCGCAGAGCAAGGACAGCAACACTTTTTAAGTTTAAAGCCACTGTTTGAGTTGCAAGGTTATCAAGCTGCATTAGCAAAAGGCCCCTTGTTGTTGCTGACATTAGGGGGCGGAGGGCGGCTTGGTTGCTTGTTGATTAGCCGTGGGCAAAAAGCCCTGCATGCCCTTAATCAAGCCTCATTAAGCGAGTTTAGTATGCAGGCTGATCAAAGTGCTTATCAAGCGGCCTTGCATACCAAAGAGGCGTGTCAGGCAAGTTATTACCAGCAAGTTAAGCACACCTTGAAATACCCAAAAAGCCAATATCGTGGCATCAATAATCATTATTTTCGTTGGTCTCAAGAGACCCTCGATTTGTTAACAATGTGACACCTTAGGAGTAGATAGATGAACGGAATGTCTAGTTTTACTGAGCAGGTAAAAGCAGGTCCAGCCTTTACTCAAGCAAACCTAATGACCAAGGTTAAACCAAGTTACGATGTGGTCATTATTGGTGCTGGTTGGGCCGGGTTGACCCTGGCGCGTCAATTGAAAATGAAACAGCCTAACCTTGCCATTTTGCAGCTTGATGCGGCAACGGAATATAAAGCAAAGGTGGGGGAAGCCACGGTTGAAATGACAGGGCATTACTTTATGCACCGTCTTGGCTTGGCGAATTATTTGTATCGTAATCACCTGCCTAAAAATGGTTTACGTTTCTTGTTTGACTCAGAAAATCATGATCTTAGCTTGCATGAAATGAGTGAGCATGGCACCTCCAATATCCCACCGCACCCTGCCTTCCAGTTAGACAGAGCAAGGCTTGAAGAAGATCTGGTTGCCATGAACCGTGAGATGGGCATTGATATTCTGTTAGGGGCAAGGGTAAAAGACCTTGAAATAGATGAAAGTGAAGGCCGAGAACCTCATTTGGTTCAGTTTGACTGTCCTGCGTTAGGGGAAAGCATAGATCCCATGGGGCAAACGGTCAGTGGTCGTTGGCTGGTAGATGCCAGTGGTAAAGCGGGATTGATTGCGAAAAAGTACAAGTTGCATCATAGACGTGATGTGCCTAAAAACGCCTCAACTTGGGCACGTTTTAGCAATATTAAAGATATTGATGCACTTGGGCCAAAAGAATGGCGTCGTAAGGTGAATGGACGTTTCTTGTCGACCATTCACTTTACTGGAGAAGGCTATTGGATCTGGGTGATTCCTTTAAGTGGCGGCTTTACCAGTATTGGGGTGGATTGTGACAAGGACAGAATGAAGAATCGCCCGGTTAAAAAAGAAGACTTTATTGCCTTTTTGAACAGCCATAAGGGCCTTGCTGATTTGCTGGAAAATGCGCAAATGGAAGACTTTGAAGCTTGGGGGCAACTGGCCTATCGAGGTGAGAAGTACATGAGTGAGCACAGGTGGGCGACCACTGGCTTTGCGGCCATGTTTTTAGACCCTTTATTTAGCTTTGGCGGCGATATGATTTCGCTCTTTAACGATGGTATTAGTGAGGCCATTGTTGAAGACTTTGCCCTAGAGGATGAGAGTGAAGCCAATTGGCAATTGGCGAAAAAAGTGCCGATTCAAAATCAACAGGCCCATGAGTTTTATCAAAGAATATTCAGTCATGTGAATAATGTCACCCCAGTGTTGGATTGTGGTGAATTATGCTCGCCTATTTTGGCTTATATCACGGCGACTTACTTCCTTGAAACCGCATGGGATTATATGGCGGATAACTTTATCGACCTTGAAAGGTGGGAGTCTAAAAGTCATTTACGTCGTGGTTATTTAGCGTTGGAGAAAAAGCTTAACCGTCAGATTTTAGAAACAGCGGTGATTATGGAGCAAGAAGGTCGTTACTTTGACCGTAACTTGCTTGGCTTTTTTGAATCCGGTGCTGAAGTGTATCGCTACTTTGTGTTTGAGATGGGAGACAAGGGGAAGGATGGTCGTCGTATCGACCTGCATACCAAGTTATGGGCTAGCATCTATTTGCAAATCACAGGCAGTCGCCTGAATTTACCAAAATTTGCGCAACGTAGTTTGGTGCAAGAGTGCTTAAACCTAGCGGAAATTCTACCAAAAGACAGTGTCACACGGGCAGACTTGCCGCCTTTGCTAGAGGCTTTAGAAGCTAAGTTAATCCAGAAGCTAATCGAAAAAAGCGATCTGGAACTTAACGGTATCCCTCTACAAGTCAAAATAGAGGAATCCTCGTTTGCCTCAGGCGAAGTGACCTTGATGCTAGGTCAATCTGATTTGTCTGACAGTGAGTTGGGGCTGCTGAAAAGGCAAGCAAATGCACTCTGGAATGAAAAGCAAGAATACATTCATATGCCCTTTACTGTGCCTTATTTTCTGCAGTTTTGTCGTCAAACTGATGAAAATATTATGGCGATGCCCATTGTGGATCCTGAAGTGCCTGATCGAAAAGCCGCCCATAAGGTCCTGTTTGGAAAAATGCCTGAAACTCGGGTTAAAAGGGAAATTAAAGGTGCTGATCTAGAAAGTCAGGCACAGGCTCATTCTGCAAAGGCGAGCCTATGTTAATGCAAAAGCAGACATTTTTAGCTCGCGATGGTATTCGTCTTGCTTATGATGACTTCGCCCCTGAAAAGGGGGCGAAAGCCTGTTGTATTTTCTTGCATGGCAGTACTTATAACGCCCGTCGTTATGCCAACCTTGCTAAGGCATTATGTGCAAAAGGCTATCAGGCTTGTTTGCTGAATTGGCGTGGTCATGGTGAGTCCGAAGGCAAACCTGGTGATCTTGATTATGTGGGTCAGCTAGAAGATGATTTGGCTGACATGATAGTGCATCTTAAGCAAAAAAATAGAGGGTGTGACATCGTCATTGGCGGTCATTCTGCTGGTGCTGTGGTGTGTCTGCGTTATATTGATAAATATGGCTGTGATGCAATAAAAGGGGTGTCCATTGTCTCTCCCGCAATAAATGGCCCGTTAGAGACAGTACGTTACCCGCAGCCTTCTTCTGTTTGGCAATATAAGCTGACTTACTTTCGTCAAGCTAAGCCGATTGAGCCGGCACCAGAAGCCGCTTTACAGCATGCTCCCATTCTTAATATGAAAGCCTTTTGGGCTGCAAAATTGCTGCCTTTTATGCGCCATAAGGCCATATTGCGTTTTCCTGCTAGCGAACGTATGGCCAAGCTCGAAGGAAGGGTACTGGATTACAGCTATAACTTGATGCTGTCTTGCGACATTAATGCTTACCCTAGGGCGTTTAATAAGATTAGCGTGCCTGTGATCTTGCTGGTGGGTGAGGAGGATGAGGTTATTCACCCACAGTTAATGGAGACTATTTTTCATTGGCATATTCAGCCTAGCCTGTCTCGAACCTTAATTAAGGTGCCTAAGCTCAATCACATTCGTATCTTACCCGCTGCCTGTCAATTGCTGCCTAATTGGTTGGATCAAGTGTCTGCAATAAGCCTTGAACAAGAAGTGTTTGGAGCTCAAGCGAGCAAAAAGGACAGGCTGGTTAGTCAGTTTGAGGGGCAAAAAAACGCGTCAGCATTGGCGTCAGAACACATCCCAAACAACAGCCCTAAAAACAGTCCAAAAAACATCCCTAAAAAAGGAGTATCTGCATGATATTAGATCATACAAAATTTGCTCTTTATGGGCATATTACAAACCTTGATAGCCTCAAACAAAGTCTAGGATTAACCGGTGATGTTGCTATACAGGCCTTATTAAGCGCTGCTTTTCAAGCGTGGAAATTTGATTTTAATCAAAAGGTTTTGGGTGATTATGCCCTCATTCTGCCCCTCACTAAGGGGTCATCTTCCTCTAAAGAGGCCCATGATAGTTTAAGGGATAAGTTGGCGAATAAGGATGATCAGGCTGAGTGCCTTATCACATGTTCCGGCTTTTCGAGTTATCGTTTGTTCTATCAAGCAGATGAGACCCGTTTTGCGGTGAGTGCGTCACTGGATAGCTTTATGTCTGGGGCTGCGTTAGAGGTGAATGCCATTGGTCAGTTGATGACCCTGTCTTATATTGTGCCGCCGCTTACCTTGGTTAAAGGGGTGCGCCAACTTGCCAATGGTGAGAGTCAAATATGGCAAATCACTTTGGGAAAGACTTCTAAAAACAGCCTTCAAAAACAAACAGCGCAACAAGCCGAAACGGACTTACAAGGATCGTGTGTCAAAGCCAAGTGTCTGGCCCATAAAACGCTCAATTTATGGGAAAAGCTGGCAGGTTTGCCTGCTCAACAGACGCTTGAGTATCAATCCGATTTAA
The DNA here is from genome assembly GCF_000153025.1 of Marinomonas sp. MED121. GTDB lineage: Bacteria > Pseudomonadota > Gammaproteobacteria > Pseudomonadales > Marinomonadaceae > Marinomonas. The sequence goes on along the minus strand of NZ_CH672434.1, from coordinate 21,316 downwards.
CGGTTGGGCTAGATAAGGCTGAACAGCTTGCTGTTAATGCGCTAAAGGAAACTGACTTTAATGGGTTTATGGCCATGCCCTTGTTATCACGCTTATTAAATGAGCCGGTGACACAAAAACGTCAATTACTCATGTTTGAACACTTATTGCACCCAGCTAAGCAGACGAGTGACTCTCAAGTACTTGAAGAGTTTGCAGGGCAAGTGGCTAAAGAGAGTGAAGATGATCAAGAAGGCCATCAAGAGCGCCAAGTGAGTTATGTGAGCTATGAAGGGTTAAGGGCTCTGGGCATAGGTGGGTCTCAATCTTATTTAGGGTCTGTAGCTGAGCAGAATCAGGGCTGGGATAAGACCGCCTTAAAGGCAATAAAGCAGCATAAGGCTTTGTTAAAGCCTTTATTAAGGCGACGTATAAGGGGGGCTTTTAAAGCTCAGCGCCATACCCAGTTGGCCCTAAGGCAAGAGTATCAAACCCAAATGCTCGCGTTTAATGGCAAGCAGGATGAAAGGAGCAGTGAATATACGGTGCCAAGTTTTGAGCTTTGGTTGGCGCTGAGTGTGCGTCTGCCTAACCTGTGGCAGCAAGAAAGGTTGCTGGCCGATCGGTTAGGTCAAAAGGTGAACTTTATCTGTTTAAGTACGGATGTGATCAGACAGGCGTTAAGTTCGAATCAGGCTTATTTTAACAACTATGAGCAGGCGTTACCTTCTCTTGGTGCTTATGAAATGAGTCGTTATTTCAGTCATGAGGATGACAGCCTAGTGAGTCTTTATGATGCTATGCAAAGGTTGATGATGCATGGTTATAAGCCTGTCACCCAGAGGTTATTTAACATAGCTCCCCCTTTGTCAGCCAAATTAATTAAACACACTGAGCAGCAGAAACAAGTGGATGCGTTTTGTATGCAATCCCTGACGTTGGATCATTTGAGTCGTCATTTAAATTGCTCTCTAGGCTCAAATTAACAAGGAGGTGTCACCCAAGGTACAAAGATTAAATCATTAAATTTAAATAGGTTAAGGAACCTGAGATTAAGTCACCTCTTCTCAGTCTTATCAGAAAAAGTGTCAAACAAGGCGTCACTTTGACGTAATGTAGGTACCTTTCAAAAAGGGACAACGTAGAGTGGCATTTTTTCTGAAAGACCCAAAGGGCGTGGTCTAAAAGCCCTATATTTAGGTTGAGGATCTTATCAATAGAGTAACTATTAAGTTGCGCCCCTCGCCATAAATCTAGTTGCTTTTATCCACACGCTGAGGCGGGAGGACTTATTCGCAGGCTCCTTAAGTCCTTTGTAAGGACAAGTTGTTAGTCAGAATTATTAAGCTAAATAAGAATAAAAAGGAAATAAAATGTCAGACAAAAGCCAATTAGTTGAATTACAAAAACAAGTTGCAGAAATGTTAAACAAGGATGCGATTGATGCGGATACCCCTTTAGGTGAATTAGGGGTGGATTCTTTAAATGTTGTCGAAGTGATTTTGATTTGTGAGCAGATCTATACGGATGTCAGTGATCCAGAGGCGCTTATTTTTGACGAATTTACCACCTTGCGTGATATGGATGCTCAGTTACTCGAAGCGTCAGATAACTTTGCTTAACCCCTTATAAACAATCGATTTAGGCGTGACTAGGCAAGAAGTAATGTGGCGCCATGCTTCTTGCTTGTATCTCACGCTTTTAGGTCGATTGTAAAAAAAGTATTCATAACCTGATGAAAAATCGATTAAAACGAATAGGGACATAAGATGAAAAAAGTGCTGAGTTTTGTATTAACCAGTTTCATTATTGGCAATGTGGTGGCTTGGTTTATGGGAGCTGCCCCCATTGATTTTCCTAAGCAAGCTTATAATAAGCAAGATCAAATTAACCTTTCCGCCCTTAAGCAAACCCTAAAATCTGAACCCGATGATTTGGATATTTTAGTTGAGCTGGGTAGCCAATATAGCCTGCATAATGACATTGAGCTTGCGGCGGATTATTTAGAGCAGGCGGTTAGGCTAGCGCCAACAGATGCCCTTGCTATGGCTTGGTACAACGCCAATAGGGCAAAAGAAGCAGGTGCCATGTTCGACCCATCTATGGGTATTTATAAGCTTTATAAGCTAAATAGTGCGTTAACTGGCATTAGCCAAGCGGTCAGTGATGCGCCTAATGATTTAAGTGTGCGACTGATTCGTCTCGCTACCTTTGCCAATATTGGCGAAATTAACCCTTTATTTGATCAGGTGTTTGACGATGAAGTCTGGTTTAAGGATCTGCTTAAGCGACAAGGGCAATACCTGCCTGATGAAATGAAATCTCAATTTTATCTGTCTATGGCACAGGCTTACTTGATGAAGTCTGACGTGAATGACAGTGACAAAATTCAATCTTACCTAGAGCTTTATCAAGCGATTCCTGAGAAAAAAGCCAGTGATCTTGAGCATTTTAGCAAGATGGAAGCTCACTTTATGTCCATTTTAGGCAGTGAGCGAGGCGCAGCATGAAGCTGGTTAATTTAGCCAAGGTGTCGCGCTATTTTACCTTAGGCCAAAACCGAGTCTGCGCCTTAAAGCAAATCGATTTGCAGGTAAATAAAGGCGAGTTCTTGGTACTAAAAGGCGCCAGTGGTAGCGGTAAAAGCACCTTGCTAAACCTCATTGGCGCGATGGATGAAGTGGACGAGGGTGAAATCGCCATTGCTGGCAAAGCACTTGGGCCTATGAGTGACAGACAAAAATCCCATGTGCGCCGCGATCATATCGGCTTTATCTTCCAGTCTTTCAATCTCTTGCCTGTGCTCACTGCCCTTGAGAATGTGCAATATCCACTGTCATTAAGAACGGGGGGCAAAGCGGCGGGGGCTTCTAGTCATAAAGAGAATAAAGCTAAGGCCCTAGCCGCATTAGAAAGAGTAGGGTTGGCGGACTTTGTTAACCACAAACCCAATCAACTCTCTGGCGGGCAAATGCAAAGGGTGGCAATCGCGCGAGCCTTGGTTACAGAGCCAGATATTATCCTAGCGGATGAGCCAACAGCGAACCTGGATTCAGAAAATGCCCAAAGCATTATGGCCCTGATGAAGCAGCTTAATCGCCAAGGCATCACTTTTATTTTTGCCACTCACCATGACTATGTGTTGGAGCAAGCATCTCGTGTGATTGAGCTTAGGGATGGCTGTATCTTGCAAGATAAACAGAGGGTAGCGGCATGAGGCTTTATCAACAGTTTTTATGCTTTAAAAAGCGCTCTAAAGTGCTAACGGTTGGCTTTGCCGTTGCGACAGCGGGATTGCTTACGGCTTGCTCTGACGATGCGACCCTTGAGGTGACTAAAGCGGATGCTCAAGCTTCTTCTCAAACAAGCATTAATCAGGTCGAATCTAAGCAGGCTTATGTACTGGCTGATTATCAATTACCCAGCGCCATAGGGGCTGATCAAGCTGAGCAAGAAGCCTTGTTAAAGCTACTAAATGAAAAAGAAAGCTCAAAGCAAGGGCTGACCCAAGAAGAAATAAAGCAGCAGCTTTTATTAAGATTGACTCTCTTTTCTTCGGATAAAAACCAAACCTTAGCCAAGCTTGAAGCTATTACCCAAGGGTTAACCCGTGCCAGTGAGCTAAGTGCAGAGCAAGGCAAACAAGATTATGAATTGATGGCGGCCATGGGTAGCGCGCTAAGCTATCAATCCATCTTCTATCAAGCGGATCTTGGGCAGATGAATCTCTTATCGCGCAAAGGCATGCGCTATATGGATAGAGCGGTGAAAAAAGCCCCAAACCATCTAGGTGTCAGACTTTTGAGAGGGCTCAGTTATGCCAATATGCCGGCTTTTTTAAACCGAGCGAGCTTTGCGGTTGAAGACCTATCTCTACTCAAAAATGTTCTTTTACGTGGGCAGGGAGAAAGACAAGGTCAGGATTCTAAATTGGCTACTGAATCGGCTAAAAAATCGTCATTCAAAAAACAAGATAAATTATTTATTGAATTTATTGATTATTATTTGGCCTTATCTTTTTATAAAAATGCTCAGTTAGAAAGTGCGAAATCACTCTGGCAGGCACTTTCAAATACGGCTGAAGGCGCTGATTCAGCCTCAGATTCAACATCAGGCCCAGTGTCGCAATCTAAGTGGTCAGCCCTTGCAACTAAAAGGCTAGAGGAGGTTTAAGGCATGTTATCCATTAACTTTTTTCGCTATAAAATCGCACTGTTAAATGTACTGAGAAACCGTCGTCGTAGCCTGATTACCTTGTTATCTATTCAGATTGGTGTCGTGAGCTTGATTCTCTTTGGTGGCTTTGTGGCCTCCATGTACGAAGGTATGCGCGAGAATATGATTCGCTCACAACTAGGCCACTTACAAATCTACCAAGCAGGCTTCAATCAATATGGCCATATTGAGCCAGAGCAGTATTTGTTAACCCAAGAACAAGTACAGCAAGTCTCTAATTTGGTGTCAGGTCTGGCTGAAGTTGAGCTATTAACCCCAAGATTGGACTTTTCTGGCCTGATCACTAACGGCAATCAGTCGGTCGCTGTGGTGGGTAATGGCATAGATCCAGATAAAGAAGCGCTTTTAAGCTCGGCCATCACCTTGATTGAAGGGGAGGATTTGTTCCCAGAAGATCAAGCCGGTGCACTCGTGGGCCAAGGCCTTTATAACGCTTTAAATGCCAATATTGGCGATTACCTTACCTTATTAGCCTCAACGGCGGATGGCGCTGTGAATGCGGTAGATGTGCAAATTGTCGGGGCGATCAATACCGGCACCCGTGAAGTGGATAATCGACTATTGCGTATTAATTTAAGCCACGCTCAAGACCTGCAATTTACTCAAGGGGTCAGTCGCTTAGTTGTGCTACTAAAAGACACGGCGCAAACTCAAATCGTAATGGATAAGTTAAGCCAATTGTTCGAACAAGAAGGGCTCACCCTTGAAATGCGCTCTTGGTCTCAGCTTGCTGATTATTACCATGAAGTGGTGAATTTATTTGATGGCGTCTTCGGTTTTCTAAAAATCATTGTGCTCTTTATCGCCGCTTTAAGTATCGCCAATACCATGATGATGGCCGTGATGGAGCGAACACCTGAGATTGGCTCTATCCGTGCGTTAGGAGCCACTCGTCACGAAGTCATGATGTTGTTTCTCACCGAAGCCAGTTATCTAGGGCTTTTCGGCAGTACGTTAGGGGTGCTACTTGGCATTTTTATGGCCAATAGTATTACCTTGGCAGAGTTCATCATGCCGACACCACCAGGTAGTAGCCAAAGCTATCCCATCCGTATTTTTGTGGAATGGACTGTGGTGTGGCAGACCGCCTTAACCGGTGTGCTGGTGGCTGTGCTTGCGAGTATTTATCCCGCTTTTAAAGCCTCTCGTTTGTTGATTAACCAAGCCATGCGCTCCGCGTAAATTTCTCTAGAGGATAGCAGTATGTTTTTTAATGATTTTTTAAGAGTGTTGTTAAGTGATTTTTTAAGAGCCGCTTTTAATAGGCGTCTTCTGATCTCAAGCGGAATCGCCTTTCTAGCTTGTTTTATAACTGGTGTGAGCCAAGCGCAATCTTCTATCACGGCAGACATATTAGTAGAGAAAATTGATGCTTTTCGTGGCCTTGATAATGCTGGTTTTAGTTTTGATATTACCAATGTGAGTTATAAAGCAGGTCGAGATGCGCGCACAAACCAGCTCAGTGTGGATGTGAAAGCGGTGAAATCTCTGGTGACTTTTGAGTCTCCTGCAAGACAAAAAGGCCGTGTTTTGCTCAAGCAAGATAATGATATGTGGCTTTATATTCCGGGGACTCGCAAGGTCATTCGTATCTCACCTGCGCAGCGTTTGTTGGGTGAAACCAGTAATGGGGATGTGACAGGTTCTAACCTTGCGCTTGATTATGATGCCGCGCTTTCTACTGAAGAAAGTGATCAACCCCAAGGTCAAATTAAGCTGATTTTAACCGCTAAAAATAAGTCGGTCAGCTATCAAAAAGTCGTCTTTTGGTTAGAAGAAAAGGCCCCTTATAAACCAATTCGAAGTGAGTATTATGCACGCTCAGGCAAGTTGCTAAAAACCGCTGATTACAAGGCGTTTAAAGACTTTAATGGCGAGCTTAAAATACACAAGATGTTGCTAACGGACCCGCTAATTGAAGGCAGCTACACTTGGATGCTGTTTGATAACTATCGTGCCACTGACTTGCCCGATGCGCGCTTTAGTAAAGAAGCGATAGTGAACCTATGAGTAAGCTGGTTCAAGGTAAACGTGCTGGTGTGAATTTGTCCTTAATGGACCTTGTCGTGGCCGTGTCTTGCTTGACTTTGTCTGGTTTAGCGTATGCAGAGGCACCTGCTGATCCTTTTGCAAGCTCTAATGCGCCTACTGATCCTTTTGCTAGCGGGAGTGACGCTTCTCAATCTTTAGCTAAAGAGGAAGCTAAGCCTTCTGAATACTCTGTGCTCACCCAAAGTGTCTCAGCCATGACCTATCTTCAGTTGAATGATATCAACCAAGATCATGCATTTAACCCCAACTTGACTCAATTTAATGAGGATAAGCAGCTAAACGCCTTAGATTATGGGGCTAAGTTGAACCTAGAAGATAGCCTTGTTGGATTGAGTGCCCGCACTCGTCTCTTGGCGCAATATGAGGTGCAAGATCTGTTTGCTTCAAGTGATGAAAGAACGGATAGCGATGAGCTAAAAGCACTTGAGGCGTATCTCAACTGGTATTCAAAAGACTATCAATGGCAGGCACAAGCAGGGCGTATCAAAACAGAATGGAGTAATGGTTTTAATTGGAATCTCACTAACTTGTTAAGGCCTTATCGGGATCAGCCTTATTCGGATCAAGATGAGCTTTTACAGCAAGAAGGTTGGATGATGGCAAGCTTGAGCCGCAATCAGGGAGATTGGTTTTATCAGGCCTTAGTGGCCGAGCTTGAAGATGATGATCTTACTAAGGTTAGCTACAGAGCCAATCAGCAATATGTGTTGAGGTTAGGTTATCAAGGTGGCGCCGATGCAGAGCTTATCTTGCATAAGTTACCGGGCCAATCCCTTAATTACGCCCTGAGTGTGAGCCGATTATTAACCGATGCCATGACCTTGCGTGCCCAGTGGAGTTTACAGCACCAAAGAAATCAAGCGGATAGCAGCTTGCTGGCAGACTATAACGGAACAGGCTTTGATGAAAGCACACAAAGTGCTTGGCAACAGGTGTTGTTGGGCGCTGCTTATACCACAGAGTCGGGTGCTAACTTTCGGCTTGAATATCTTCATAGCGAGCACGGATTTAATGACGGGGAGTGGGATTACATCTCATCCAATAGTGATACGGCCTTTACTAATATCAACTCTGGTTTAGGCTTGAGCGCGGATTATGCCTACATGGGCTCTGCGTTAGATAGCTTGAACTTCGCCCAACTTCGGCAAAACTACCTTTATTTTATGTATTCCAGCCCCTTATCTGATGGGCTTTGGCAATACCGACAAAGTGTGCAACTCAACTTGGATGATGACAGCCAATTGCATCGATTGGAATTGCTCAAATCTTGGAATGCCAACCTCACCAGTCGTTTTCAGTTTGAAACCTACCAAGGTTGCAGTGACTGCGAATATGGCTTGAACCCCAATGAAAATACCTTACGGGCGGTGTTTAAATGGGACGTTTAATCACTTGTTAATTAATGGTCTGTTAATCGCCTGTTAATCGCCAATTGGACAAAAAATATCTCAAAAGAATAAGAAAAAGGAAATAACAATGGACGCGACACGCAAACTAGATAAGTCAGCAAAAGAAACGAATGCCTTTCGAGTAGATTTAAGAGACCAGATGTTTTTACTGTGGGAGCAGTTTCGCGCCCAAGACACAGTGCTAGATAGCCAGATTTATCCTGAATTTGACCAAGCTTTCTGCCAATATTTAATCACGCACGCCAAAGATTTTGCCTATCAAGAAATGGGGCCTTTATATCAGGTCAGTGACCGCCAAGGGGCGAAGCTTTCTTATGAAGCTGGTGAGCAGGAAGAGGGTGCTGGTAAGGTTATCTTGCCACCTGGCTTTGAACAACTTTGGCAAAGCTACAAAGAGGCGGGTTGGGGGCGATTAGGCTCCCCGTTAGAATACGATGGCCTAGGTGCGCCTTATCTTATTTCTCAAAGTATTAACGAAATCTTCATGGGGGCGAATCCCGCCTTTATGATTTATTCAGGCTTTGCCAGCCCCGCCTTGTATTTAATCGACAAGTTTGGCGACGATCAGCTTAAATCACGATTCTGCGAGCCTTTAGCCAAGAATGATTTTGCGGCTTGTCTTTGTATGACAGAGCCTGATGCTGGCTCAGATGTGGGTAATATTCGTACCAAGGCCGTCAAACAAGACAATGGTTTGTATCGTATCGAAGGGGAGAAGATCTTCATCTCTGCGGGCATGCATGATTTAAACGACAACATTGCTTATATCGTCCTTGCTAGAGTGGAAGGGGCGAAAAAGGGCACAGTGGGCTTGTCTTGTTTTGTGGTGCCAAGGTATGAGCTTGAAGGTGAGGCGAAAGAGGCGACGACTCCTAATCATGAAGAGAGAGACTCTCGTTTAGGCTCTTTTATAGACTCTCGTTTAGACAACGGCGTGCGTTGTGTCAGGTTAGAGCAAAAGATGGGGTTACATGGCTGTGCCACGGCGCAAATTAGCTTTGGGCAAGCAGCGCCTTGCTACGGCTATCTCTTGGGCGAAAGGGAAAATGTCGGCCTAAAACAACTTATGACCATGATGAACTTGGCCCGTATCGCCACCGGCATTTATGCTTTAGGCATGGCATCTAGTGCTTATCTAAATGCCGCAGAATACGCGGGCAATCGCATTCAAGGCACTAGCTTTAAAGAAGCCTTTAACCCCAGAGCTCAGCGGGTTGCCATTATCGAACACATAGATGTAAAGCGCATGTTGTTGGAGATGAAGAGCAAGGTAGAAGGCTGTCGTGCTCTAATCTTAAAGCTTTGCATGCATCAATCCCAATTGATGAACCTCAATATCAGGCTGGCAAACCCAGAGCAGTTTGAGCAAAGCCCCACAGCAGAAGATAAGGAGAAAATTGAGGCTCAAGCTTACCGCCATCAATCTCTGGTGAATCTACTCACACCCATCGTCAAAGCTTACACCTCAGACCAGGCCTTTCACGTAGCCGAAACCTCGATTCAAGTTTATGGCGGCCATGGTTACATCTCAGATAATCCCGTGGAGCAATATGCTAGAGATATCAAAGTGATGTCACTCTGGGAAGGCACTAACTTTGTGCAATCTGCCGACCTATTTAGAGATAAGCTCGCCATGGGGAGAAACTCGAAACTGTTAGCCCTTTACCAAGAAGAAATCATGAGCTTCTTAACCACAGCTAAAAGCGATGAAGCCACTTTCTCAGCTTTTGCACCACAAGCCAAGCGACTGGAAGATGCATTAAACTGCCTAGTGGATACCCACAAACTCATGGGCAGCTGGATACGACAGCAAAAAATGGAACGCATCTTTGCCGTATCGACCCGTTTCTTAGAAATGATGGCGGAAGTGACCTTAGGTTGGTTACTGCTCGATAGCATGATGGTGGCCAAGCGGGCTTTGTTAGAGATGGACAGCCCTGAGCTCAAAGACAGCCCTGAGCCAAAAGGCAGCCTTGAGCCAGAAGACAGCCTTGGGCCAAAAAAGGCAGAGAGCAGCCTTGAGTCAGAGGAGCAGGCGTTTTATCAGGGGAAGATACAGTCAGGGTTATTTTTTATGAACAATACCTTGCCCAATGTGTTTGCCAAAGCACAGGTGATAGCGCTTGAGGATGATAGTGCAGGAGAGGCGAGTGCGGAGATGTTTTTGAGTAGGCGGGAGGTGTGAGGTTGGTTTGAACCAAAAGCTAATTAATTGATATTAATGCTTTATATTGGGTTTTAAACTGAATTAATATAACTGAACTAGTGTGGCCAGATCGCATTAGAACTCCCTAAACTATAAAAGGAATAGATAGTGAAAAGCCTTAAAATACTTGCTTTAGCTTTAGTTGTATCGCCAGCTCTACATGCACAAGCTGTTTTTACTAGTGCAGATATTGATTATGTGTTTGCTGGATATCCAGATCACAGTATTGGGTTTAAGCCGATAGGTGAAGCTGAAAACCCTGCAAATTGTGATCAAACAGGTGCGTATGCCATGTTACCTTCATATGACACTCAAGGTGCATTGAGTGTGCTTTTGGCTGCGAAAGCAGCAAATAAGGAAGTATATTTCTCTATCCGAGATGATATTTGCCACTCTTTCCCTCAAACAGATAATCCAGGTTCATTTCCTGTCATCCAGCGTATTGCTATTCGTTAACCTTTATTTAGCGACATCAAGACTGGCTTCTTAGTCAGTCTTGATGAGTTAATTAGTAGTTGTTGTGTCTACTTTAAATGGCGTTTTATCGAGAACCCCACCTCAATTCTTGAATCTAGTGATAGTTGGCACGCTTTGTCATTGTGCCCATTTTTAAAATATGTAGAATCAATTAGTTATGAGTAGGGCACGAAAATAACCGTGACCTACAAGCAAAAATAGGAATCGAAATAACGCGCATGCGCGTTTAGCCAGGAAGTTTTTTAGTTGATAAGTCGCCTTTCTTCAAAGATGTGACGTTTTGAGTCCGGTGGATAAGTCGGACAAATCGAGCGTGCGCATTATTAAAATTATGCGTCTTTACTGCGTACAATTACGATAATAATGTTGGGTTAGAGAATTAAATAATGAGTACAAACTTAAAAGATGTAGTCTCAGACTGGGGAGGCTTCGAAGAATTTGTAAAAGAAATTCATGAAGGTGAAGGTGTCATTGTAGAAAGGGATGTGACTCTTACAGGTCTATCTGGTGCCCCTCGGCAAATCGATGTCCATGTAACACATTCGAAAGGTCCCTATAAATACTCCACATTGATTGAGTGCAAACACTGGAAAAACAAGGTCAAGCGCCAACAAGTAGAAAACATGTACGCCAGCATGGAAGATTTGGGTGCTTCTAAAGGAGTTATTTTCACAACGTCAGGTTACCAGTCTGGTGCAGAAATATATGCTAAGGCTAAAAACATTGATATTTATGTTGTTAGAGACCTGAATCCTGAGGAGTGGGGGAAGCCTGGAAGAGCGATTGAGTTTTACATTCAAATTTCATCCAAAAGTATTTTATCCATTGATTGTCAAAATACCATGGTTTCAAAAGTAGTAGGGTCGGATGAAGAACACCACCCAGAACTATCGCTAAATTTTGGAGTTAAAGACAAAACACTTCAAGAAATTGAATCTTTAAACCAAGAGACTGGAGAATTAGAAATAATCTCTGCAGTGGAAAATCAGGTTGTATCTAGTCATAAAGAAAAAGGAGCTACATTAGAAGAATATTTAGAGGTAGCTTCTTCGCATGGTCAAAAATCTATAAATGAGAAGAGTTTTTTAATAAATGGAGGAGCAGACTGTACGCGTTATTTCCAAGTTAATGTCGAAATGCCTTTTAAAGATAAAGGTGAGATGCTAATGGTTATAAGTAAGGGGCAGCTTGTTTATATACCGAAAATAGTTATGGCTGTTGGCGTTAAAATTCATCAATTTAAATTTGCTTACGATAGGGGTAGTAACCTTTTATATGCATTAGCTATAGAAGACTGTATTGGCAGTAAAGCATTTGCAGTAAGTAAAAGAAAGGACCGAGAAACTACTAATTGGTTACCTTTATCTGGGGCGGGATCTCCCAAACAAAATGATTCATTAGTTAATGGATCTATTATGAAAGTAACTACAAGTGGTTTTTTTGACCCTTCAGAAGTGGAGGGGCTAAAAGAAGTCGTATTTAAAGAGAAACCTATTAAATCCGAACACAATTTAAACGGGACACCCACCTCAATTTGATCGAAAAATAGAGAACAATTTAAACGGGACACCCACCTCAATTTGATCGAAAAATAGAGAATATAAAGCGTAGTTAAGTTAGCAAATTAACTGCTTTTTAATAATTGAGATACTCAGTTTTGCTAAGTATAAAATATTGATGACAACACAGCTTGTTCAGTTACTTGGATGCTCTGGGACTAATATCGTTTCTTTAGAAAACGTTAAAATGATTAGAACCAAGTCAGCGAAATTCATAAAGGATAGAGGTTAAAGAGCTCATTTAAAATCCGAATAGATGGCTGCAAAACCTTATTTGTCAGAAGAAATTTTTGCTTGCAAAAAGCGGTGTGTCCATAGATGTTATGAGTCAATTATTACCTAAATAAGCAGTTGTTTTAATGGAATTTATGAAGGAGGCTGTTAGTCTTTCAGGAATTATAAATGGACTTATAGTGGCAGTGTTATTTGAGGTACTACGAAACAATGTTAAATTCTTTCCCTCGCTTACGGTCGTCGATTCTCCAAAATCTAGACCCGTAGAAAGAATTTCTAGAACTCAAAGAAATCGTGAAATTCTATTCAATATAGGATTCTACTTCTTCACTTATATGCTTATATATTTTGCAATCTTATTACCAGCGTCGATAAAGGCTAATTTTAGCGATACAGTTGTATTTTTGAGTCATGCAAAAACTATTGGTTTTTTGCTTCCAGATATTGAAGTTACGCAAGCTAATATACAACTAAAGTTAGCACTGCTAGCTATCGTAGTTTACATTCCACTATTTTTTATAATTAATATTAAATAGGACAGGCATGTAAATTTGGCTACATAATAAGGTAGTTATAAATTGGGTGTCTAAAGCTTGACTGACGATCATTCTTCGCTCATTTTTGACAAGCTTTAATACGCCCCATATTGCGGTGTTAGATTTAAAAGAATCATAGAGGATAGTAAATTGAAAAGAGCAATAATTTTTTTGGCAGCTTTGTTTGCGTTAAGCACTAATGTTTACGCTGGTGTGGTTCAATGCAGCAATTTAGGTATAGAGCGAATCGTTATACAAGGTGATAGGGTTGATGACTTTGTATTGGAAAACAAACTGGTGATCTTATTATCTTCAGAATGTTCGGGTTACAGATATGTCTACGTTAATGAGGGAAGTTCAACCTACAATGCCTTCTTGTCTATGGCTCTATCAGCTTATGCACAGAAAGTTGATATAGGTATAAATATAAATCAAGGGGCAGTAATTGATTCTGCAAATCAGTTGGCGAGTATGTGGCTTCAAAATTAGCGTGAATTTATTACTCAAAAAACTTAACAATCGTAGTAAACACATAACATTTAAATAGGGCAGGCATGCTCATAGGGCATGCCAATTGCGCCCTTTATCGCGGCGTATTACTTCAAGGAGGATTCAGCTTGTCATTTCCCGTTTTAGAGACAAATCGCTTAAAGTTAGATGCATTATCTAAAGACGACTCAACTAGCTTATTTGAGTTGTTCTCGGACAATTCAGTTGTCGAATATTATGATTTGAACGCATTCACTGAGCTGTCACAAGCGATTAACTTAATAGCATTCTTTAACGCTCGCTTTAAAGAGAGCTCTGGTATTCGTTGGGCTATCCGTTTAAAAGAAACAAATGAATTTATAGGTACGTGTGGCTTTAATACTTGGAGTCCTAAAATGAAAAATGCCACACTTGGTTATGATTTATTACCCAAGTATTGGGGTACTCACTGATAGGACACCCACTCTAATTTGATTGTTATTTAACCATGATCTAGCTTTATTGGATTCACTCAAGGATGAGGAATCTAATATGCCTAAACCACGTAAATCTTTAGTTAGTCTTCAAGATACACCTTATTATCACTGTGTTTCCCGTTGTGTGAGACGTGCTTTTCTCTGTGGCCAAGATGAGTTAACAGGTCAAAGCTATGAACACAGACGAGGCTGGATAGAAGATAAAGTATTGTCTCTAGCTGCTGTCTTTGCGATAGATGTCTGTGCTTATGCAGTAATGAGCAATCATACACACCTCGTACTTCATGTGAATGAAGGTGAGGCGCTAAATTGGGATGTGAAACAAGTACTTGAACGTTGGCATAGTCTGCATAAAGGTACCCAGCTCACAGAAAAGTATTTAGAAAACAAAGTGATGGCAGAGTTTGAGCTTGCATCTGTCTATGAGAGTTGTGAGAAGTACCGTGACCGTCTTTGTGACATAAGTTGGTTTATGCGAGAGCTTAATGAACCCATCGCTAGAATGGCAAACAACGAGGATAAATGCACCGGCAGATTTTATTCGCATCCATCCATGGTGCTCACCCTTCGGGCTGCCTAAAGGCATTCAAATCTTTTCCCTAAAAATTTGTGGGAGGGCGGTTTAAATCCCAGGCTTTGCTAGACGAGGCTGCTTTAATTTCATGCATGGCTTACGTCGACTTAAACCCCGTTCGTGCCAAGATGGAAGTAACACCAGAAACCTCAAAGCATACAAGTATCAAAACTCGGATTGAAGTTGCCAAAGCGAATCAAACTCAACCCAAAACTTTATTTCCCTTTATTGGCTATGAAAGGGAAGATCAGCCAGAAGGTTTGCCTTTCAAACTAGCAGATTATCTAGAATTGATTGATCTAACTGGAAGAGTGGTTAGGGAAGATAAAAGAGGTTCATTGGATATATCGCTAGCCCCCATTCTTCAACGTATCAATCTTACCTCAGAGCAATGGTTAGAAGTGAGCACTGGTTTTGAAAAGCACTTTAAAGCAGCTGTTGGTTCAGAAGCTTATTTAGCTGAGTATTGTGAACATACGCAGTTGCAACGACGATCGGGATTAGCGGCTTGTAAGCGACTTCTTTCTTAAGACTTAGCCTATTCCCAGAAGTTCGACTTTATAAAACCTATCATATCGTGATCGCGAGGAATTCTGTTATCTAAAATATGAAAATCTTCATAGAACACTTTTCAGTTAGCCATTAATTTTTAGAAAGCTCTGTGTTTATCAATCATAAAGCATTAAAAAGTACGAAGAGAATGGTATTCAGGTGATGTTCTGTTTGTTCTCTTTTAGAATGGGTGTCTTGATCATATTTTATCGAGACACCCACTCTAATTTGACTGTTATTTAACCATCATCTAGTTTTATTGAATTCACTCAAGGATGAGGGATTTAATATGCCTAAACCACGCAAGTCCCTAATTGAGTATTTTATCGAGACACCCACTCTAATTTGACTGTTATTTAACCATAATATTTTATCAAGACACCCACTCTAATTTGACTGTTATTTAACCATCATCTAGTTTTATTGAATTCACTCAAGGATGAGGGATTTAATATGCCTAAACCACGTAAATCTTTAGTTAGTCTTCAAGATACACCTTATTATCACTGTGTTTCCCGTTGTGTTAGACGTGCTTTTCTCTGTGGCCAAGATGAGTTAACATCACTAATAAGACACCCACTCTAATTTGATTGTTATTTAACCATGATCTAGCTTTATTGGATTCACTCAAGGATGAGGAATCTAATATGCCTAAACCACGTAAATCTTTAGTTAGTCTTCAAGATACACCTTATTATCACTGTGTTTCCCGTTGTGTGAGACGTGCTTTTCTCTGTGGCCAAGATGAGTTAACAGGTCAAAGCTATGAACACAGACGAGGCTGGATAGAAGATAAAGTATTGTCTCTAGCTGCTGTCTTTGCGATAGATGTCTGTGCTTATGCAGTAATGAGCAATCACACACACCTCGTACTTCATGTGAATGAAGATGAGGCGCTAAATTGGGATGTGAAACAAGTACTTGAACGTTGGCATAGTCTGCATAAAGGTACCCAGTTCACAGAAAAGTATTTAGAAAACAGTGTGATGGCAGAGTTTGAGCTTGCATCTGTGTATGAGAGTTGTGAGAAGTACCGTGAGCGTCTTTGTGACATAAGTTGGTTTATGCGAGAGCTTAATGAACCGATTGCTAGAATGGCAAACAACGAGGATAAATGCACCGGCAGATTCTGGGAAGGGCGGTTTAAGTCCCAGGCTTTGCTAGACGAGGCTGCTTTAGTTTCATGCATGGCTTACGTCGACTTAAACCCCGTTCGTGCAAAGATGGAAGTAACGCCAGAAACCTCAAAGCATACAAGTATCAAAACTCGGATTGAAGTTGCCAAAGCGAATCAAACTCAACCCAAAACTTTATTTCCCTTTATTGGCTATGAGAGAGAAGATCAGCCAGAAGGTTTGCCTTTCAAACTCACAGATTATCTAGAGTTGATTGATCTTACTGGAAGAGTTATTAAGGAAGGTAAGAGAGGGAATATTGATATCTCACTCGCTCCAATACTTCAGCGAATTAACCTCACACCAGAGCAATGGATAGAAGTCACAACTGGCTTTGAGAAACACTTTAAAACAGCTGTTGGTTCAGAAGCTTATTTAGCTGAGTATTGCGAACACACTGAATTACAACGACGATCGGGATTAGCCGCTTGTAAGCGACTTCTTTCTTAAGACTTAGTCTATTTCCAAACGTTCGAATTTATAAAACCTATCATATCGTGATCGCGAGGAATTCTGTTATCTAAAATATGAAAATCTTCATAGAACATTTTGCAGTTAGCCATTAATTTTAGAAAGCTCTGTGTTTATCAATCATAAAGCATTAAAAAGTACGAAGAGAATGGTATTCAGGTGATGTTCTGTTTGTTCTCTTTTAGAATGGGTGTTTTGATAAAAAACAAGAATGGGTGTCTTGATAAAAAACACTGTTTGTTCTCTTTTAGAATGGGTGTTTTGATAAAAAACAAGAATGGGTGTCTTGATAAAAAACACTGGTTTAGTTAACTGTAAATCTCTATTAAGTCTTCAACTCTTTTCTAGATAAGTCCTTACTATCACTGTGTTTCTCGACACTTTTAAAATGCCTGTCTTAATAAAAAGATCTTAATAAAAAGATCACCTTAATTTAGGTTAGCTAACAAGCTATTATCAAGGGCAAAATAAAGTTGGCTTTTGCTCTTTCGTCGCTTATTCTAGCCCACTTGATTCGGCCCATTAACAGGGCAATATAAAGTGTTTTTAGAATGGAGCTTTCATTTTGTTATTGAATATACCAGGAAAAGGTAATGTTAAAATTGAAAATGTTATCTTGGATTTTAATGGGACAATTGCAGTCGATGGTGAGTTAATAGAAGGTGTTGCAGATAGAATTAATAAACTGTCTAAATTATTGAATTTTGTTGTTGTAACTGCTGATACATATGAAACCGCAGAACAAGAATTAAAAGGTGTAAATTGCAGGATTGTTAACCTATCTAATTCAAAAGAGTTTAATAGTAAATTAGATGTGCTTACTTCTTTAGGTCAAGAGCAAACTATTTGTGTTGGGAATGGCTTTAATGATCGTATCGTTCTCAAAGATTGCATATTAGGTATTTCAGTATTACAGGATGAAGGGACTAGTATAGAGGCTTTAATTGCTTCAGATTTTGTTTGTAAGTCAATTATGGATGTATTTTCTTGTATAGAGAACCCAAACAGAATTAAAGCAACATTACGAAGCTAAGCACCTTATAAAAAGGTATTAAATAGGACAGGCATGTAAATTTGGGCATGTAAATTTGGCTACATAATAAGGTAGTTATAAATTGGGTGTCTAAAGCTTGACTGACGATCATTCTTCGCTCATTTTTGACAAGCTTTAATACGCCCCATATTGCGGTGTTAGATTTAAAAGAATCATAGAGGATAGTAAATTGAAAAGAGCAATAATTTTTTTGGCAGCTTTGTTTGCGTTAAGCACTAATGTTTACGCTGGTGTGGTTCAATGCAGCAATTTAGGTATAGAGCGAATCGTTATACAAGGTGATAGGGTTGATGACTTTGTATTGGAAAACAAACTGGTGATCTTATTATCTTCAGAATGTTCGGGTTACAGATATGTCTACGTTAATGAGGGAAGTTCAACTTACAATGCTTTCTTGTCTATGGCTCTATCAGCTTATGCACAGAAAGTTGATATAGGTATAAATATAAATCAAGGGGCAGTAATTGATTCTGCAAATCAGTTGGCGAGTATGTGGCTTCAAAATTAGCGTGAATTTATTACTCAAAAAATTTAAAAATCGTAGTAAACGCGATGGCAATAAGTTCCTCGCTTTCTACGAGCGTTACAGTCAAAGGTAAGCTTAATGAGAATAAACATTTAAATAGGACAGGCATGCTCATAGTAAACATTTAAATAGGACAGGCATGCTCATAGGGCGTGCCAATTGCGCTCTTTATCGCGGCGTAATACTTCAAGGAGGATTCAGCTTGTCATTTCCCGTTTTAGAGACAAATCGCTTAAAGTTAGATGCATTATCTAAAGACGACTCAACTAGCTTATTTGAGTTATTCTCGGACAATTCAGTTGTCGAATATTATGATTTGGACGCTTTCACTGAGCTGTCACAAGCGATTAACTTAATAGCATTCTTTAACGCTCGCTTTAAAGGTAGCTCTCGTATTCGTTGGGCTATCCGTTTAAAAGAAACAAATGAATTTATAGGTACGTGTGGCTTTAATACTTGGAGTCCTAAAATGAAAAATGCCACACTTGGTTATGATTTATTACCCAAGTATTGGGGTAACGGATTTACCACTGAAGCTGTTCATCGAATAGTGAAAGCTGCATTTATAGGCGAATTATCTTGCGGTAAGCTTCAGGAACCTGCGAATAAGTCACCTCTTCTCAGTCTACTCTTTTAAGGTAGATAGGGAAAAAGTGTCAAACAAAGCGTCACTTTGCGTTTATTAATAGAAAGTCATTGTAGGTACCTTTCAAGAAGGGACAACGAAGAGTGACATTTTTTCTGAAATGCCGCTTAGGTATTCTTCAAAGACCCGAAGGGCGTGGTCTAAAAGCCCTATCTTTAGGTTGAGGACCTTATCAATAGAATAACTATTAAGTTGCGCCCCTCGCCATAAATCTAGTTGCTTTTATCCACACGCTGAGGCGGGAGGACTTATTCGCAGGTTCCTTAATCGTATTCAAGGAGATACTGTTCCAGGTAACTCTGCTTCTGAGTCGCTCCTTTTAAAAGTGGGTTTCAAAGAAGAAGGTCTAAGGCGTCAAAGTGGTTACTGGAAAAATCAGTTTCACGATCTTAAATGCTTTGGGTTAATTAGATCTGAGTATAGTGAAATATAACAATCAGTTGCTGTCGGCTCCTGCTGTGTTGGAACGGTTTTACTTCGCTTGTTCCTCGCTACGTTTAGAGCCCCACAACAAAAGGTCCTTATTAAGGTCATTAATAAGGTCATTTATAAGATAAGCATGTTAATTTTTTTGTGAATTTTTAGAAAAGGAATGTTTATCCTTTCGAAATACTGTCTTGATTTAAATCGGGAACAGGTGACTGATTAAACTTTATACATTTAAATGGAATTTCAAATATGGACGTTAAAATAAGAAGGGCTGAGCCTTCGGATGCTAGGGCAATAAAAGAAATCTATGAGTGTGAGAATGCCTATAAAGAAACACTGCAGCTTCCTCATCCTTCACTGGCGTTATGGGAAAAGCGTACTTCAAATCTACCAGACAATGTTTATGTGTATGTGGCCTTATTAGATGGTGTCATTGTCGGCGCTTTAGGTTTTGAGGTATGTACTAACCCAAGACGTCGACACGTTGGCTCTTTTGGTATGGGGGTTAAGGATAATGTTCAGGGAAAAGGTGTCGGTAGTGCTCTGTTAGCAGCAATAATCGATTTATCAGACAAATGGCTCAATTTAAGACGGTTGGAACTCACCGTGTTTGTTGATAATGAGCGCGGGATTAACTTGTATCAAAAATTTGGTTTTGAAATCGAAGGTGAGTCAAAAGACTATGCCTTTAGGTTTGGTGAGTATGTCAATGTTTACCATATGGCACGTATTGCAAAAAATATATAACTAAGTGTTAGACATATTTATTAAGGTGAGCATGAAAGTGTTGAGTGTATTTTAAAATGGCTGTTTTGATAAAGTGTTGAATGCTTAGGAGAGCAAATGGATTTATCCTCAAATTTCAGGATGTTAGCCCTGTATGATCAGCGAATGAATAAGCAATTATTAGATGTGTGTCGTCAATTGTCTTATGAGCAATTAGATCAAAAAGCGAACCTAAGCTAGAAGTTTAGTCAAAGGCAAGAATGGTAACTCTCTCCCAAAAGCAATCCCAAAAGTAAGTCGTTACTTGAATAAGCCTTTTATATCTCTCTTTCTTATACAACTCAGCAAATCGAAGTGAGTCTTATTCATATGGTGTGATATATTCTTTTATAATAACTCTCTAATTAAGACGATAAGAATAGGTTGTAAGTAACGATGACGATTAAATGGGTAAAAAAAGCAGCTCGTCACGCCTTTATGAAACCTTTAGTTGAGCCTTTTAAACACCTTGTCGTAGCTTATAAATCGGATCAATTATCACAACATTTTAATCAATACTTAGCCCCAGTTGCTGTCCAAGATAATGACGAGTTAGTGGTGAGCCAGCAGCTTCGTCATTTAGTGTATTGTGAAGAAATGAATTACCTCCCTTTGGTGACTGATAAGACAGAAAAAGACGAGATGGATCATCACGCTTACCACTGCCTTATTCAGCATACTTCAAGCCAAGACTGCGCTGGTACTGTGCGTATAGTGCATTCAAAAGATGAATCGGATTTACTGCCGATTGAGCTTCATTGCAAAGAATTATTAGAGCAGTGTGATATTAAGCCTAGCGACTTTCCACGTGATCAATTGGGTGAAGTCTCTCGTTTGGCGGTGAACCCAAGATTTCGACGAAGAAAACACGATAAATATCAAGGTTTAGCAACAGATACCGGCATTGATGTTAATCGATTTACAGAAAAAGAGATGCGCACCTTTCCATTAATTGCTGTTGGTTTGTATTTATCGGCAGGTAATATTTGTCGAATGAATAATATCGATCATATTTTTGTCATGATGGAACCAGCGCTAGCTAAAAAGCTGAGCCTGCTTGGATTTTCTCTCCAGCAAATTGGACCAAAAATAGAATACCATGGGATGAGAGCGCCATTTTATTGCAAGGTTTCTGATATGGCTAAGCGTATGCCTGTAGGGTTTAGAAAATTATATCGTAATCTAGGGATGGAATTGACTGAGCAATTGGATCAGGCCCACACCAAAAATTAATGTGTTTGCTTTAGGTATGTCAAAGTAATGAGTGAAAAATCCGTTAGTTCAACTGCATTTACTGTCTTGCAAGGTTTGCTTTATGTGGGCTTGTACTCCAGTCATAAGTATTTAGTGAGTGAAGAAACACGTATAAATGCTCAAAAAATCCTATCTATGTCGCAAGAAGGTGCTAAGCGACTGTCTCAGTGCAATAGTGCTTTGTACCATAAAGTTGCAGACGTGCAAGAATGGGCTT
>NZ_CH672435.1:102012-117948 GCF_000153025.1 Marinomonas sp. MED121 | reverse complement strand
ACGACCTTACGATTACCGTGACCGGCACAAACGATGCGCCAGTTGCTGAAGCCGCAACAGGTGCGGTGGCAGAAGACGCGAGCATCACAGGCACCATCAGTGCCAGCGATGTGGATCTGGCTGACGATGCGAGCTTGGTGTTCAGCACCGAGTCAACAGTCGAAGGCTTGACGCTGAATGCGGACGGTTCTTACAGCTTCGATGCGTCGTCTTACGACAGCTTGGAAGCAGGTGAAACACAGGTGATAACAATCCCTGTGACCGTGACCGACGACCAAAATGCGACCGACACAACGACCTTAACGATTACCGTGACCGGCACAAACGATGCGCCAGTTGCTGAAGCCGCAACAGGTGCGGTGGCAGAAGACGCGAGCATCACAGGCACCATCAGTGCCAGCGATGTGGATCTGGCTGACGATGCGAGCTTGGTGTTCAGCACCGAGTCAACAGTCGAAGGCTTGACGCTGAATGCGGACGGTTCTTACAGCTTCGATGCGTCGTCTTACGACAGCTTGGAAGCAGGTGAAACACAGGTGATAACAATCCCTGTGACCGTGACCGACGACCAAAATGCGACCGACACAACGACCTTAACGATTACCGTGACCGGCACAAACGATGCGCCAGTTGCTGAAGCCGCAACAGGTGCGGTGGCAGAAGACGCGAGCATCACAGGCACCATCAGTGCCAGCGATGTGGATCTGGCTGACGATGCGAGCTTGGTGTTCAGCACCGAGTCAACAGTCGAAGGCTTGACGCTGAATGCGGACGGTTCTTACAGCTTCGATGCGTCGTCTTACGACAGCTTGGAAGCAGGTGAAACACAGGTGATAACAATCCCTGTGACCGTGACCGACGACCAAAATGCGACCGACACAACGACCTTAACGATTACCGTGACCGGCACAAACGATGCGCCAGTTGCTGAAGCCGCAACAGGTGCGGTGGCAGAAGACGCGAGCATCACAGGCACCATCAGTGCCAGCGATGTGGATCTGGCTGACGATGCGAGCTTGGTGTTCAGCACCGAGTCAACAGTCGAAGGCTTGACGCTGAATGCGGACGGTTCTTACAGCTTCGATGCGTCGTCTTACGACAGCTTGGAAGCAGGTGAAACACAGGTGATAACAATCCCTGTGACCGTGACCGACGACCAAAATGCGACCGACACAACGACCTTAACGATTACCGTGACCGGCACAAACGATGCGCCAGTTGCTGAAGCCGCAACAGGTGCGGTGGCAGAAGACGCGAGCATCACAGGCACCATCAGTGCCAGCGATGTGGATCTGGCTGACGATGCGAGCTTGGTGTTCAGCACCGAGTCAACAGTCGAAGGCTTGACGCTGAATGCGGACGGTTCTTACAGCTTCGATGCGTCGTCTTACGACAGCTTGGAAGCAGGTGAAACACAGGTGATAACAATCCCTGTGACCGTGACCGACGACCAAAATGCGACCGACACAACGACCTTAACGATTACCGTGACCGGCACAAACGATGCGCCAGTTGCTGAAGCCGCAACAGGTGCGGTGGCAGAAGACGCGAGCATCACAGGCACCATCAGTGCCAGCGATGTGGATCTGGCTGACGATGCGAGCTTGGTGTTCAGCACCGAGTCAACAGTCGAAGGCTTGACGCTGAATGCGGACGGTTCTTACAGCTTCGATGCGTCGTCTTACGACAGCTTGGAAGCAGGTGAAACACAGGTGATAACAATCCCTGTGACCGTGACCGACGACCAAAATGCGACCGACACAACGACCTTAACGATTACCGTGACCGGCACAAACGATGCGCCAGTTGCTGAAGCCGCAACAGGTGCGGTGGCAGAAGACGCGAGCATCACAGGCACCATCAGTGCCAGCGATGTGGATCTGGCTGACGATGCGAGCTTGGTGTTCAGCACCGAGTCAACAGTCGAAGGCTTGACGCTGAATGCGGACGGTTCTTACAGCTTCGATGCGTCGTCTTACGACAGCTTGGAAGCAGGTGAAACACAGGTGATAACAATCCCTGTGACCGTGACCGACGACCAAAATGCGACCGACACAACGACCTTAACGATTACCGTGACCGGCACAAACGATGCGCCAGTTGCTGAAGCCGCAACAGGTGCGGTGGCAGAAGACGCGAGCATCACAGGCACCATCAGTGCCAGCGATGTGGATCTGGCTGACGATGCGAGCTTGGTGTTCAGCACCGAGTCAACAGTCGAAGGCTTGACGCTGAATGCGGACGGTTCTTACAGCTTCGATGCGTCGTCTTACGACAGCTTGGAAGCAGGTGAAACACAGGTGATAACAATCCCTGTGACCGTGACCGACGACCAAAATGCGACCGACACAACGACCTTAACGATTACCGTGACCGGCACAAACGATGCGCCAGTTGCTGAAGCCGCAACAGGTGCGGTGGCAGAAGACGCGAGCATCACAGGCACCATCAGTGCCAGCGATGTGGATCTGGCTGACGATGCGAGCTTGGTGTTCAGCACCGAGTCAACAGTCGAAGGCTTGACGCTGAATGCGGACGGTTCTTACAGCTTCGATGCGTCGTCTTACGACAGCTTGGAAGCAGGTGAAACACAGGTGATAACAATCCCTGTGACCGTGACCGACGACCAAAATGCGACCGACACAACGACCTTAACGATTACCGTGACCGGCACAAACGATGCGCCAGTTGCTGTGGCAGATGTTGGTAGTGTTACATTAGGATCGGCGATTACTCTTGATGTATTAAGTAATGATACTGATGTTGAGGGGGATAGCTTAACGATTACTGCTGCTAGTGTTTCTGCTGAGCAAGGGGTGGTTGAGATTGTTGATAATGAGCTTGTGTTTACGCCAGCAGATGGATTTACAGGAACGGCATCGATAACTTATACCGTTAGCGATGGTAATGGTGGTTTTGATACTGCTGAAGTTTCTGTAGGGGTTAATTCGGTGACCGTGGATGCGATCACATCGGATGATGTGATCAATGCGACTGAAAGCGGCGAGACCATCGCGGTGACAGGTTCGGCGACAGGTGGCGATATCGCAGCAGGTGATACTGTGACCTTGGTAATCAACGAGATCACCTACACAACAACAGTCGGCGCGGATGGCTCTTGGTCTGTTGACGTGTCAGGTAGCGACTTGGCAGCGGACACGGCGTTCAATGCGGTTGTTGAGTCAAGCGATGCGGCCGGAAACACAGTCGAAAGCACAGGCTCTTCAACTCATACGGTAGATACCTCAGCCGAAGGCAGAATTGATGTTGATTGGATAACCTCGGATAGCATTATTAATAGTGATGAGTCTGCAACGGGCGCCTTGGTAGCGATCACAGGTCATGTTGGTAATGATGCTCAACCTGGGGATCTGATTACGATTACATTAGAGGGCAATGTTATTGGCGAAGGGACTGTTTCAGCTGAGCAGGACGACAATGGCAATTATTTATACTCAGTCGATGTATTGGGTTCTACGTTGGCAAATACATCATTGGCTAACCCGAGTATCGAAGTGACTGTGTCTGGTACAGATGATGCTGGAAATAGCTTCTCAGCATCAAGTACGGAGGTTTACCAAGTTGATCTATTTGCTGATGTTGAAGTATTCGTTGAAGACAATAATTATGCTGATTCGGATAACGTTGTTAACTTTGATGAGCAAGGCAATATTTTAATCAGCGGTTTCTTTGAAGCAGGTGGCAGCGTTAATTCGATTACCATTACTGACTCTCAAGGTAATGAGGTCATCATTTCCAGTGATGAGGTCATGATTGATCAGGATTACTTTGAGGTTACCAGTGATGTCACTGCTTTATTAGATGGTACTTTATCTGTGGTCGTAAATGTGACGGATGCGGCGGGTAATACGGAAGATTCTTTCACCGAAACCATTGTGAAGGATACGGTTGCAGACGCCGGCACAGTTTTGATTAATCAAATAACAAGTGATGATGTTGTTAATGCGAGCGAAGCCGCTGGTACTGTGTCCGTGACAGGTACTGCCGCAGGTGGTGATATTGGCGCAGGCGATACCGTGACCATGACGATTAATGGCGAAGACTACACAACTACAGTTGATGGAAATGGCAACTGGACAGTGGATGTTGCAGGTAGCGACTTAGTAGCGGTCACAGAATTTAATGTGATTGTTAGTTCAAGTGATGCGGCGGGTAATACGGTCAATAGTATCGGGACTTCTAGTCATACAATAGATACGTCAGCGGATGCTGATAACAACTTTAGTGTGACAGTCGCCGCTACTGATGAAGAAACAGATGAATCAGAAGTGTCAGACGTCTCTGTCAGCTTGGCAGGTGTTGACGAGGATGCGGTGAGTGTTCAGGTTACTTTTACTGATAGTGATGATCCAGCGAATACTGTAACAGTCACTGCAACCCAAAACGGTAGCAGTTGGATTGTAGCGGATACTGATCTGAGCGGGTTGAGCGATGGCAATATCAGTGTGACGGCTACGGTTACTGACAGTGCTGGTAATACGAGTATCGCAACGGACACACTTGAATTAGATACTTCAAATAGTGCGCCTGTTATTGGTTCGATTGCGGACGCTGCTCTTTCTGAAGAAGGCTTGACGAACGCAAACCCTGAATTTGGGGATTCTACTGTCACCAGTGTCACAACAAACTTTAATGTGAGTGATGAAGATACTAGTGATTTGGCTGTCACTTTGACCGCTCCGACGGATAGTTTGACATCCAACGGTGTTGTGATTGTTTGGTCTGGTACCGGCACTGATACATTGATAGGTAGTGCTAATGGGGTGGAAGTTATTCGTGTGACTGCCACCGATCCAGTTGATGGGGTTGCATCCTATACAAGCACATTAAGTGGGCCAGTTGATCATGCTGATGGCACGACCGAAGATGAATTAAGCTTTGATCTTGACGTGGTGGTTAGTGATGGTGAAAACGATATAAGTGAAACGGTCAGTATTAGTATCCAAGATGACTCACCTGAGGCGACAACTAGCACGGCAAGCTTGACGCTTTCTGCTGCAAGCACTATCACAGTTAAGAACCTCGAAGCGGGTTTCTCAGATACCTCTTATGCTCCTGATGAAAATGAGGTTACTGAGACAGATAATGATTCGGATGCATTAATTGATGAAATTGCCTGGGGGACAGGTAGTGATGGTGCGTCATCTTTAGCTTTAACCGATGATACAGGGCTCACATCTGGCACAGGGTCAGAGGTTGAAAGTGGCATAAGCTTTGATCTACTTGATTTTGAACATGTTAATACGGCGGTTTCAAGTAATACAAGCTCGCTAGAATCGGCAGACCTTGATATCACCTTTGATCTTGAAATTAATGGCACTACAACGGCAGTGACTATCGCACTTGCCGTGACTCATTCTGCTACGGTAAACACGGGTAGTGACACAGATGATACTGTCACTATTCAAACTCAGAGTGTGGATGTTGAGGTCGATGGTCAGACGTATACCATAGTGATAGAAGGTTTTACTGACTCAAATAATAATACTGTAACAACAATCAGCACGGCAGAAGGGGCAACAGGGAATTACTCTTTAACGGCTCATATTGATGCACCGACATCAAATGCTCAATCTGTATCGGGTACATTAGAGTTGGATGTTGGTGCTGATGGAGGCTCTGTTGTTGCCGCTAGTAGCACGGATGATAACGGTACCTTGGTTGTGAATAGTGATGGTTCATACACCTTCACTGCATCTGATAGCTTAGTGGCATCGGTTGAAGCCAATGGTGCACAAACTATTAGTTACTCTTATTCTGTTGTCGATGCGGATGGTGATACGGTTGTTAATACCTTAAGTATTGATATCGAAAATGATGTTGAAACCCATGCAGATACTTATACATCGTCCGAAGATGTGGTCATTTCTGTTGATGCTGAGAATGGTGTCTTGGCCAATGATATCACTGATTTAGATATTAGTGTGTCGAGTTACTCTGTCAGTGGGCAAGTTGCTGATGCGGGTAACGCAATCACGATAGCGGGTGTGGGTGAGATTGTAATTAATAGTGATGGCTCTTATGGCTTTACGCCGGTTGAAGATTGGTCGGGTGATGTACCGCAAGTAACTTATACAACAAATACTGGTGATTCTTCGACATTGGATATTGATGTAACTGCTGTTGCAGATATACCAACATTAGCAGTGACGCTGGGAGAAGCTGGCTCTGAGGAAAGTACAGAAACCAGTTCAAATGTTAGTAATCTAGGTCTTAATACAAGCTCTGAAGATACTGAAACACGCACGCTTGATTTTGGTGTTGAGAATGCGGGTCAAACCGTCATCTTATCCTTTGATTCCATTATTTCAGGAGAATGGGAATCGAGTGGCTCTTACGCTGATAGCTATGAAATCTATGCAAATGATGTCTTGTTAGAGAGCTTTACCTACAGCCTTAACTATAACGAATCAGAATCTCAAAGTAATAGTTATTCTGTTGTTCTGGATAGTAACGGGCAAGTTGAGGTTGACTTTATTGTTGATAGTACGGGCAGTGATGAAGAAGTGGATATCTCGAATATCCAGGCAACATTGGATTCGAATAGCTCGATTCGCGAACTGACTATCAGTGCCGCTCAAACGGATAATGATGGCAGTGAAACCCTTACTTACTCGATTGCTGCCTTGCCAGCGGGTGTTTCTCTCTTGGACAGTAATGGTAATACGATAAACCCTGATCAAGATGGTAATTATGCTCTGACTCAAGCTCAGTTGACTGGCTTACAACTAGATACAGGTGATGTGACTGAAAGCTTTGATGTTTCAGTTACAGTGACAAGCTCAGAAGGTGGCACTAGTGAAGCGGTTACTCAAACCGTGAGTGTAGAAGGTAGTACAGCCACAGTGCTTGGATTAAGTGCCCAATACTATGCTTATGACGATAGTACCAATGGTAATTTATCCGACATTGACGATGCGATGGCTGTGGTCAATGAGAATGATCCGACAGCGACCTTTACTGCAACCGAGCTAAGTTATAGTTACGGAACAGGGGATCTAGGTCGTGATACTAACCTGGAAGATTTCTTAGGTGATGATGCCGCAAGCTTGAGTGCTAATCCAAGCACAGAGACTGGTGATGCTGTTATCTATATGACGGGTGATGTGTCGCTTGATGCTGGCTCTTATAGCATTAAAGTGTATGCCGATGATGGCTATCAAATCATTGTTGATGGCGTTGTTGTTGCCTCAGCGGATTATATCCAATCACCAACGACCAAAATTGAAACCTTTGATATAGCCACCTCCGGTGAACATACCATTGAAATCGTGTATTGGGATCAAGGTGGCGCTTATGTCTTTGATGTACAGTTATCCGATGACGGTGGTGCTAATTATAATGTGTTAGGTAGTGACGCATACCCAACATCTTACACATCAGACAATGCTGGTGAGAGCGCTTCAAGTGGTTATGTTCAGGATATTACAAGTCTTGATGATAGGATCGCTGCCTTTACACAAGATGATGCTTCATATGGTCAGAATGGTAGTGATCAATATGTGCATAAAGATTGGAAAGCAAACAATATTGTTGGTGATTCTAATAACAATATTATTGATAGTGGCTCGAATGATGACACTGTTTATGGTCAAGGTGGAGATGACTATATAGAAGGGCAATCTGGTGCTGACTATATCGATGGTGGGTCAGGTAATGATTACCTAGATGGTGGTTCTCAAGATGATACTATTTATGGTGGTGATGATAATGATCATCTTATAGGGCAAAGTGGTGATGACTATCTATCAGGTGAAGACGGAGATGATTGGCTAGAAGGTGGATCGAATGATGATGACCTTTATGGCGGTGATGGATCAGACTTGTTAGAGGGTGATACCGGTGATGATTATCTGTCTGGCGGTGATGGTGATGACCTTCTTTATGCTGGTGAGAACAGTGATACATTGCTCGGAGATGCTGGTGATGACATTCTTATGGGTGAAGGCGGAAGTGATTCACTTTCAGGTGGCGCTGATGACGATATATTAGTCGGGGGGACTGGTAGTGATACGCTAACAGGCGGTACTGGTGCTGATATGTTTGTCTTAGAGGATACTAATGACACTATTACTGACTTTGATGCTGCTGAGGATTCGTTAGATATTACTGAGTTGTTATCTGATATGGATGATGCTCCTGCTGATGATGCGTCCACGGATGCAATTGCTGAGTTTTTATCAAGTCATGTGAGTGCAACAGATGGTGCTGTGAAAGTTGATGGTTCTGATGTTGCTTCATTCGGCAGTGATTCCGACTTTGATTCAGATAATAGTGGCTCGGTAAATAGTTCAGACACGGTTTCAATTATCTATAATGATCAAGAATATACGATTAATATTGATGGTTAATGATTTAACAGGTAAATATTGAGCGTTAGAAATGGTACAAAGGCCTGCATTAGCAGGCCTTTGTCGTTATGTGGTGATAAAAAGCGTAAATCACGATAGGTTAACCGCGTGAGTTTTAGTACACTTTGTCTCTTGATTGTGTAAGGGTGCATTATGGTAAGTCGACCGTCGTTAGAAACGGCTAAAGCAGCAGAGCCGGATAATTTTGTAGAACCACTAGAGCTTGGGAAACGAGTAAAGGAAATTCGTTTAAGCAAAGGTTGGACATTAGAAGAAGTAAGTAAGCGAACTGGCATTGCTAGATCTACATTATCTAAAATCGAAAATGATCAGGTTTCACCAAGCTTTACCATAGTCCAAAAATTGATTCAGGGCTTAGGGATGGATTTGCCACAACTTTTTGTGGAAACCACCCCTAACTCCATTGCGGGGCGTCGAGATGTTACTCGCAAAGGATCGGGAGAGCCTCATCCTACAGCGACCTATGAACATGAACTATTAAACCCCTCCATTAGCCGAAAAAAAATGGTGCCCTTCAAAACTCGAGTAAGAGCAAGGCAGTTTGAAGAGTTTAAAGAGTGGGTGAGGCACGATGGTGAAGAGTTTTTATTGGTTCTAGGCGGGAAGATAAACTTTTTCTCTGAATTTTATCAACCAATTGAATTAAATGAAGGCGACAGCGTGTATTATGATGCTGCGATGGGGCATGCACTCGTGTCCTTGTCGGAAGAAGATGCAGAAATATTGTGGGTAGTAGCACGTTAGAGGCTGCTGAATTAAAGATGAAAAAAGAGAAAGTGAATTAGAAGGTTGAAAAAGATATGAGTCAGTGGGATGTCACTAGTTGGAGATCAAAAGAAGCATTACAGCAGCCAATTTATCCAGATTTAGCGCAATTAAAAGCGGTAGAAGATAAATTATCGGCCATGCCTCCTCTAGTGTTTGCAGGTGAAGCGCGTCAATTAAAAAGTGCCCTTGCAAAAGTAGCGCAAGGAAAGTCATTTTTACTTCAAGGTGGTGATTGCGCAGAGAGTTTTGCTGAGTTCCATGCAAACAATATTCGTGACACATTTAAAGTTATGCTGCAAATGTCAGTAGTATTAACCTTTGCCGGTAAGTGCCCAATTGTCAAAATTGGCCGTATGGCAGGTCAGTTTGCTAAACCAAGATCAGCAAACACTGAAACCATTAATGGCATTGAATTACCAAGTTATCGTGGTGATATCATTAACGGGATCGACTTTACGGAACAAGCACGTGTTCCAGATCCAGAACGTTTATTAAGTGTATATAACCAAAGTTCAGCAACTATGAATCTTTTGCGTGCATTCGCTCAAGGTGGATTTGCTGATCTTCATGAAGTACAAAAATGGAATTCAAACTTTGTTGCGAATAGCCCAGCGGGCGAGCGATACGGCGCGATAGCTCATAAGATTAATGAATCACTACAATTTATGGAAGCCTGTGGTTTTGACTCAAGTGTTCCGCAATTGCGTGAAACTGAGTTTTACACATCACATGAAGCACTTTTATTACCTTACGAAGAAGCTCTAACGCGCCAGGATAGTTTGACCGGTGACTGGTATGACTGTTCTGCTCATATGCTTTGGATCGGCGATCGTACACGTCAATTGGATGGTGCGCATGTTGAATTCTTGCGTGGTGTAAAAAACCCGATAGGTGTTAAAGCGGGTCCAACCATGAAGCCAGATGACCTAATTCGTTTGATTGATACATTAAATCCAGAAAACGAAGCCGGCAGATTGAACTTAATTGTACGTATGGGTGCTGATAAAGTTGCCGAAGGTATGCCAGAACTGATTCGAGCCGTTGAGCGCGAAGGTAAGCAGGTAGTGTGGAGCAGCGATCCGATGCACGGTAATACCGTAAAAGCATCAAATGGTTATAAAACACGTGCTGTTGATAGTATTTTGCGTGAAGTTCAACAGTTCTTCGAAGTGCACAAAGCAGAAGGCAGTTATGCAGGTGGTGTGCATTTTGAAATGACAGGTCAAAATGTGACTGAATGTGTTGGTGGTTCTTTCCAAGTAACAGAAGCTGATTTAGCAGATCGTTACCATACCCATTGTGATCCACGATTGAATGCTGACCAGTCACTAGAGCTTGCTTTCTTAATTTCGGATACATTGAAAAAAGCACGCGCTTAAGTTTATTGGTATCGCTTAGCTCACTATATAAAGAGCACTAAAAAGCCCAATCTAATTTGATTAGATTGGGCTTTTTATTTGGCTTAGAAAAAAGCGAGAGCTTAGCTTTTTCTACGACGAAATGCCGATGTGGCAGATTTAGACGTCATATCGATTTTAGCCATGATCAATGCCATTTCTTCCGCTTGATCTTGTTGTGCAGACTTTAATTTTTCTTCGCGTTCTTGTTTTGCGCTTTTTTCAGCTTCGCGTAGCATCTTTTGGATGCTTGCTTTACTAGGTGCTGTTTTGCTTTTGTTGCTAGGGCGGCTAATGGTAGATGGCTTTTTAACGTCTTCAAAGGTTGCTGAAGATGGGCCGTCTAACCTGTCTTCCCCGATCAACTCGCCAAACAATGAACTTGGTTTTTTGATAGAGGATGCTGCTGCTTTCGCGCTTGCTGTGTCAGCTTTTTTAGTGGTTTTACGTGTTGTCTTTTTAGGGACTTCCGCTGTTGATACGCCGTTAGCATCAAATTTTGCCTTGCTGCCAAAGCCTGTAAAAACAGGTTTAGCTGTAGATTGGCCAATTTTGTAGCCACGAAGACTGACACCGCTATAGATAGCAACATAATCTTGCTCTAGTTCGTATAGCTCTTCTTTATCATTTGTTTCAAATAGCTCTTCAACGGAAAAAGCGTCTGCACCATAGGTACGAATATCTTCATACAAAGGGAAATCTAGCCCTTCACCAGCGGCATCAACATATTGTTCAAAACGCTGGAAGGCATCATTAAAGGATGTCCCAATATAATTTTTGTTTGTTTCGTTATTCGTAATTTTAAAAACGACCAAAATCGCTGCCTCTTTCGATTTATCTTTTGAATAGCATAAAGCAATACATCACCTGCCATGCTAATGGCGGTGGCAGGTGTGTGAACTTTAAATTAAGTAGGGGTTATTTTTTTAAAACGAGATTTAACCCATCTCGAATATTAAGGTGAACGTTTTCTACTCGTTCATCTTCAAGTATGCGTTGGTTCATTGCGACAACAGCGTGATCGCTATTTTCCTCAGGTTGTAAAACACGTCCTTGCCAAACTGAGTTATCTATCACAATGAGTCCGCCGGGCCTTACTAATGGCACCACCGATTCATAGTAGTTAAGGTAATTACGTTTGTCAGCGTCAATAAAGACAAAATCATAATTTCCTTCTAACTTGGCGATGGTATCTAATGCAGGTCCGAAAATAGGTATGATCTTATGTCCATGTGGACTGCGATCAAAAAAAGATTGAGCAAATTCAATTGCTCTGGGATTGGTTTCACAACATGTGAGTTGTCCATTATCAGGCATGCCTTCGGCTATCGATAGCGCTGAATAGCCCGTAAACATGCCAATCTCTAATGCTTTTTTAGGTTGCACTAAGCTTGCAAGAAGCTTGAGTGTGCGGCCAATGGTTTTACCTGATAACTTATTAGGGAAACCCATGTCAGAATATGTCTTCTCGATGAGTTCAAGTAATAAGTCAGGTTCTGCTTGAGTGGTCTCAATGCAGTAATTTTCAAGTAAATTAAGTTCCATAGTGCCTTTAAGGAATAATTAGAGATTGTTGTGAAACGGAGCGCAATTTTACCTTGGAAAAAAATAAAGTCCATGGGCATTGATGAGAAAGTTTGTGTGATTTTTATCTTATTTCAAAAGCCCGCAAAAACTCGTTCAAATCCACATAATTAAGTCGCTTATTGGGCCCAAAAGTGTTAGGTTACTTGCCTTAATTTCCATGTGCTCTTTGGTATCGAGCACCACTGACCTCGATAGGGGAATAAAATGCCAGTAATAACTTTGCCTGATGGCAGTCAACGTGTTTTTGAAAATGCTGTCACTGTAATGCAAGTGGCTCAAGATATTGGTCCTGGTTTAGCGAAAGCAACCGTTGCAGGACGTATCAATGGTGAGCTAGTTGATGCATGTGAACTCATTAATCAAGATGCAAATTTAAGTATAGTGACAGGGAAGGATGAAGATGGTCTTGAGATTATTCGTCACTCTTTTGCCCACCTTGTAGGTCACGCAGTCAAACAACTTTTTCCAACGGCTAAAATGGCGATAGGACCAACCATTGAAAATGGTTTTTACTATGACATTGCTTATGAGCGCTCTTTAACGCTTGAAGATATGGCAGCTGTTGAAAAACGTATCGGCGAACTCATTAAGACAGATTATGACGTTAATAAGCGTATGACGCCTGTTGCAGAAGCGAGAGCTTTATTTGTTGAGCGTGAAGAAGATTATAAAGTTGAATTGATTGACGGGCTTGATGAGTCTATTTCAGAAGTAGGCCTTTATCATCATGAAGAATACACAGATATGTGCCGTGGACCCCATGTGCCAAACACCCGTGTATTACGTCACTTTAAATTAATGAAGCTTGCTGGCGCTTATTGGCGCGGTGATTCCAATAATGCCATGCTACAACGAATTTATGGTACGGCTTGGAATGATAAAAAAGAGCTTAAAGCACATTTGCATCGTTTAGAAGAAGCTGAAAAACGTGACCACCGTAAGTTGGGTAAAAAGTTAGACCTTTTTCATCAGCAAGAAGAAGCACCTGGAATGGTGTTTTGGCATCATAAAGGTTGGAGCTTATATCAAACTATAGAGCAGTATATTCGCCAAAAACAACGCGAAAATGGTTATCAAGAAATCAAAACGCCTCAGATAGTTGATAGGGTTTTGTGGGAGAAATCAGGTCACTGGGGTAAGTTTAGTAGTGGTATGTTTACCACTCATGCTGAGAACCGTGATTACGCGATTAAACCGATGAACTGTCCTTGTCATGTTCAGGTTTATAATCAGGGTCTTAAAAGTTACCGAGATTTGCCTCTGCGTTTAGCAGAATTTGGTTCTTGTCACAGAAATGAGCCATCGGGTTCCTTGCATGGTATTATGCGTGTGCGTAATTTTGTTCAGGATGATGGTCATATCTTTGTGATGGAAGATCAGATTCAAGAAGAAGTGTCAGCATTTATTAAGTTGTTGCATGAAATCTATGATGACTTTGGCTTTACTGATATCATTTACCGCCTTTCAACTCGTCCAGAGCAAAGAGTTGGCTCTGATGAAGTATGGGATAAATCAGAAAAAGCATTAGCT
Organism: Marinomonas sp. MED121; assembly: GCF_000153025.1. Classification (GTDB taxonomy): domain Bacteria; phylum Pseudomonadota; class Gammaproteobacteria; order Pseudomonadales; family Marinomonadaceae; genus Marinomonas. The sequence continues at coordinate 104,273 of NZ_CH672435.1, read as the reverse complement.
GAGGCGTTAAATGCCGCTAATCTTGAGTGGGAAGAATTGCCGGGTGAAGGTGCTTTCTACGGACCAAAAATTGAATTCTCTCTAAAAGATGCCATCGGCCGAATTTGGCAGTGTGGTACTATTCAATGTGACTTCTCAATGCCGTCACGTTTGAGTGCTCAATTTGTTTCTGAAGATGGAACGCGTCAAACACCGGTTATGTTGCACCGAGCTATTTTAGGTTCGTTGGAACGTTTTATCGGTATTTTGATTGAAGAGACAGAAGGTTCATTGCCAGCTTGGTTGTCACCTGAACAGGTTGTTGTGATGAATATTACCGATCGACAGTCGCAATATTGCGAAGATTTGGTAAAAAGATTTAATTCTAATGGCTTAAGAGCCAAACTGACTTGAGAAACGAGAAGATCGGGTTTAAAATTCGCGAGCACACTCTACACGAGTGCCGTATCTGATTGTAGTAGGGGATAAAGAAGTTGAACAACAACAAGTTGCTGTTCGTACCCGTACTGGAGATGATCTCGGCGTCATGAGTATTACGGATTTTGAGGAAATGCTTCATGCTGAAGTGGCCCGCCGTAGTCGTAAACAATAATTGGAGATAGAGCTATAAAAGGTAATATGAATCGTGGACGTCAAGCGAGTAAGCAGCGTCCAGAAATCAACGAGAATATTCAAGCAACTGAAGTGCGTTTGATCGCTTCTAATGGTGATCAAGTTGGTGTCGTTTCGATTGCAGAAGCGCTAGCAGCAGCGGAAGCAGAGAAGCTTGACCTAGTGCAAATTGCTGACTCTGATCCAGTTGTTTGTAAAGTTATGGACTACGGTAAGCATATTTTTGAGCAAAAGAAAGCGAAAGCTGCTCAAAAGAAAAATGCTAAACAGATCCAGGTAAAAGAAATTAAATTCCGTCCAGGGACGGAGGAAGGGGATTATCAGGTAAAACTCCGCAACCTGATACGTTTCCTTGAAGGAGGGGATAAGGCTAAGGTATCGCTTAGATATCGTGGCCGTGAAATGGCCCATCAGGAGCTTGGCATGCAACTTATGCACCGTGTCGCTGAAGACTTAGGTGAATATGGTGTCGTTGAACAAGCTGCGAAAATGGAAGGTCGTCAATTGACTATGGTGCTGGCCCCTAAAAAGAAGAAGTAATTAAACGCCTCTTAGTGATAAGGGGCTAATAATTACATTAACATTAACGAATGCGAGAGTGGTGTTATCATGCCAAAAATTAAATCACACAGTGGCGCGTCTAAGCGCTTCCAACGTACAGCGAACGGCTTTAAACATAAGCAGTCTCATACTAGTCATATCTTGACTAAGAAGTCTACTAAACGTAAACGTCACCTGCGTTCTTTGAACCAAGTGGCTGCAAGTGATGCTCCATTGATCACTCGTATGTGTCCTTACATTTAATAGTTTTTTTTAATCAATTTTAATTAGTAAAAGGTTTATATTATGCCTCGCGTAAAACGTGGTGTTCAGGCTCGTCGCCGTCATAAGAAGATTTTAAAGCAAGCAAAAGGTTACTATGGTGCACGTAGCCGTGTGTTTCGCGTAGCGAAACAAGCGGTTATCAAAGCAGGTCAATATGCGTACCGTGACCGTCGTCAGCGTAAGCGTCAATTCCGTGCTCTATGGATTGCTCGTATTAATGCTGCTGCACGTATCAATGGCATGTCTTACAGCCGTTTCATTGCTGGCTTGAAAAAAGCGGCAATCGAAATCGACCGTAAAGTATTGGCTGATCTTGCTGTGTACGAAAAAGAAGTTTTTGCGGCTATCGTTGAAAAAGCGAAAGCAAGCTTGGCTTAATTTTAGACGTAGCACTTTAGAGGTGGTTTTTTGTCGGTGTCATCTTTAACAAGTTATATTGTTAGAAAATTGACACTTAACTTAAGGTCAACTCATTGCAGTCTTTGATAGGGGAAGAATTCTTGCCGGTCATTATTTTTGCCCAGATTTATTGCCAAGCCTCTTGCTGTATCAAGTGAAGCAGCATTGACTTGTAGGCCATTAATGTGTGTTTCCTGCCTGAATTGTTAGGCCCTGCACGAGCCTTGCCTTGATCATCAGTGGCTTTAATGTAACCGCCTAGGCTTGCCATAGCTGAGGTTGCACAGAATATTTGATTGTTTTTTTTATTAATTCCTATTGGGCTTAAGCCTAATTTTTCTGGAATGGGGCACATATTTTAAAAATCTTCTGTGAAAGGCATCATATGAAGATATGGAGTCTTATATAAACATGTAACTGGTCTA
>NZ_CH672435.1:0-101912 GCF_000153025.1 Marinomonas sp. MED121 | reverse complement strand
GCTCTTAATGCAGTCAGTGCATCTGATAGCGAATCTGCATTGGATGAGATTCGTGTACGTTATTTAGGGAAGAAGGGCGAGTTAACCGCTTTACTAAAACAACTTGCGAATGTATCCGCTGAAGATCGTCCAAAATTTGGTCAGCTTGTAAATGAGGCCAAAGGTCAAGTTCAAGTTGAAATCGCTAAACGTAAAGAAATTTTAGCGACCCAGGCGTTAAATGCAAAATTAGCGACCGAAACGATTGATATTACCTTGTCTGGTAAAGGGCAAGAGGTGGGTGGACTGCACCCAGTCACACGTACGCAAGAGCGTATTGAGAATTTTTTCCGCGGCATAGGCTTTGATGTTGCTGCGGGACCTGAAATTGAAGATGACTATCATAACTTTGAAGCGTTAAATATTCCTGAGCACCATCCAGCGCGTGCTATGCAGGATACTTTTTATTTTAATGCTAATACGGTACTGCGTACGCATACTTCTCCAGTGCAAGTGCGCACAATGGAAAAAACACAGCCACCTATTCGTATTGTGTGTCCTGGTCGCGTATACCGTTGCGACTCTGACCAAACACACACACCTATGTTCCATCAGGTTGAAGGTTTGTTGATTGACGAAAATATTTCTTTCGCCGATCTAAAAGGTGTGTTGCAGCAATTCTTAAATGTATTCTTTGAAGATGATGTTAAAACACGTTTTCGTCCTAGCTATTTTCCCTTTACTGAGCCGTCCATTGAGGTGGATATCTGGCGTATTAACAGTAAAGGAGAGGGGTCTTGGCTTGAGGTTTTAGGTTGTGGCATGGTGCACCCTAAAGTGTTGGAAATGTCTGGCATAGATTCAGAGAAATACACAGGCTTTGCCTTTGGTATGGGGGTTGAGCGTTTTGCAATGCTGAGATACCGAGTTGATGATTTACGCATGTTCTTTGAAAACGACTTGCGCTTCCTTAAGCAGTTCAAATAATTAAAGACTCAGGATAATTGATATGAAATTTAGTGAAAATTGGCTAAGAGAATGGGTCAATCCTGCTATCAAAACGGAAGAGCTAGTTAGCCAGATTACTATGGCTGGTTTAGAAGTTGATGAGGTTTGTGCTGTAGCAGAAGAATTTACTGGTGTGGTTGTTGGGCAAATTTTGTCTGCAGAAAAGCACCCGAATGCGGATAAATTGAAAGTGTGCCAAGTAAGTGATGGTGCAGAAACCTTTCAAGTTGTGTGCGGTGCACCAAATGCGCGTGAAGGTATTAAAGTTCCTTTTGCGAAAGTTGGCGCTGTGCTTGGTCCAGATTTTAAAATCAAAAAAGCAAAACTACGCCAAGTTGAATCTTTCGGGATGCTATGTGCTGCATCTGAATTGGGTTTGAGTGATGATTCTGATGGCTTGTTGGAATTGGCAGAGTCTGCACCTGTCGGCAGTGGTTTTCGTGAATACCTAGACTTAAATGATTCGATCATTGATGTTGATTTAACACCGAACCGCAGTGACTGTTTGAGTATTCATGGCTTAGCCCGTGAAGTCGGTGTACTTAATCAAACTGATTTAACACCAGTTAATATTGTGCCTGTAGAAGTGCAAATTCAAGATACATTTGCGGTTGATGTACAGGCACCACAAGCTTGTCCTCGCTATCTTGGTCGTGTGATTAAAGGTGTGAATGTTAAGGCTGAATCTCCTCTTTGGCTAACTGAAAAGTTACGTCGCAGTGGTGTGCGTTCAATAGACCCGATTGTTGATATTACCAACTATGTTATGTTGGAGCTGGGTCAGCCGATGCACGCATTTGATTTGAATCAGCTATCTGAGTCAATCATTGTTCGTATGGCAGATGAAGGCGAAAAATTGACCTTGTTAGATGGTCAAGAAATTAGCCTAAGAGCGGATACGCTAGTGATTGCGGATAAGTCTAAGCCATTGGCTATGGCGGGCATCATGGGTGGTGAAGGCTCAGGAGTCAGTGAAGAGACTCAAGATATCTTTTTAGAGTCTGCCTTCTTTGCACCTATTTCATTGGCGGGTAAAGCGCGCTCTTATGGCCTTCATACGGATAGCTCCCATCGTTTTGAACGTGGTGTGGATGCACAGCTGCAAAATAAAGCAATTGAACGTGCGACAGCTTTAATTGTTGAGATTGCTGGCGGTCAAGTGGCACCTGTAACTGAGCAAGTTAGCCAAGACAACTTGCCTAAGGCAAATGAAGTAACGCTTCGTCGTACTAAGTTAGATCAGTATTTGGCCGTTTCTATTTCGAAAGATCAAGTGACTGACATTTTGACGCGTCTTGACTTGGATATGGTTGAAGTGACGGATGTGCACTGGGTTACTCGTGCACCAAGTCATCGTTTTGACATCGCCATTGAAGCTGATTTGATTGAAGAGGTTGCACGTATTTATGGGTATGAAAATATTCCAGCAAATATGCCAACCGCGGCGGTGAATTTCACCCCAGCGGCTGAAGCGCAAACCAGTATCCAGACAATGCGCGCAACCTTGGTCGCTCAAGGGTACCAAGAGGCTATTACCTATAGCTTCATTGATAAAGAATCTAGCTTGCAGTTTGTACCTGATGTTGAGCCTGTGCCGTTGGAAAACCCAATTTCTGCTGAAATGGGGGTTATGCGTCCAAGTTTGATCCCTGGTTTAATGAAGGCCTACCTGCATAACCAGAATCGCCAGCAAAGCCGTGTTCGTATGTTTGAGACAGGTCGCCGCTTTATTGGTAGTGTGGATGCCTTGGATCAACTTGATCAACAAGAGCGTTTGGCGGGGTTAATTGCCGGAACACGTGAACCAGAGGCTTGGTATCACAATAGTGATAAAGTTGATTTCTATGATGTGAAATCTCACATTGAAGCTTTATTTGCGTTAAATGATGGTGAAATGCCGACCTATGAGCGCGCTGATGTGGTGTATCTACATCCGGGTCGTTCTGCGAAAGTCATAATCGCGGGTGAAGAGGTGGGTGTATTTGGTGAATTGCATCCGCAGTTTGCAAAATCTTTAGGCTGTAACCAAACGGTTTATCTTTTTGATTTGAATTTAGAGGCGGTATTGACAGGGAAGCTACCTGTTTATAAAGTGATTTCTAAATTTCCTGAAGTGCGTCGCGATTTCGCTTTACTTGCTGATCGTGAGACACCGGTTGCTAGTCTGCAAAAAATCATCTTAGATAATGCAGGAGAGGCCTTTAAAGACGTGTCTGTATTTGATGTTTATCAGGGCCAAGGTATTGATGATACGAAAAAAAGTGTCGCTTTAGGCTTGACGTGGCAACATCCTTCGCACACTCTTAGTGATGAAGAAATAAACAAATCTGTTGAGCAAGTTTTAGCCGCTCTTGAAGAGGCGCTAGGGGTTGTTGTTAGGGGGTAATTCTATGGGTGCGTTGACAAAAGCTGATATTGCGGAAAACTTAGTAGATGAAGTAGGGCTATCTAAGAAAGATTCGAAAGACTTAGTTGAAAGTTTTTTTGATGTGATTAGAGAAACGCTTATCCAGGGTGAGCAAGTGAAACTATCTGGCTTTGGTAACTTTGAAGTCCGAGAAAAGAGTCAGCGCCCTGGGCGAAACCCTAAAACAGGTGAAGAAATTCCGATAACGGCTAGGACGGTTGTAACCTTTCGACCAGGGCAGAAATTAAAGTCCAAAGTTGAGAATTACATGCAAGAATAGTCTTTTATATCAATAACAAAGCCGGTAATTGCCGGTTTTGTTGTTTTTATAATCAATATTCATATTAATTTCAAAAAAATGAAAAAAAGCCTTCCCTTTTTAATTCCTTATAGTAATATACGCCCCGCTCACAACGACAGGGCATCTCATTGAGGTTCTGTGTTGTAAGTAGGTTAACGGGGCGTAGCGCAGCCTGGTAGCGCACTAGCATGGGGTGTTAGTGGTCGCAGGTTCAAATCCTGCCGTCCCGACCAGAAAAATGAAAGCCGGTATAGCTCAGTTGGTAGAGCACCTGACTTGTAATCAGGGGGTCCCGAGTTCGACTCTTGGTGCCGGCACCATCTTTCTGGTAGGTAATAAGTGAAAGCTTGTTAGTTTAGTTACTTTAGCAATGCCGGTATAGCTCAGTTGGTAGAGCACCTGACTTGTAATCAGGGGGTCCCGAGTTCGACTCTTGGTGCCGGCACCACTTAAAGTGGTTGTGAAAAGTAATATTGGTAATGCCGGTATAGCTCAGTTGGTAGAGCACCTGACTTGTAATCAGGGGGTCCCGAGTTCGACTCTTGGTGCCGGCACCATAAATAGACGAAATTAATAATTGTAATGCCGGTATAGCTCAGTTGGTAGAGCACCTGACTTGTAATCAGGGGGTCCCGAGTTCGACTCTTGGTGCCGGCACCATAATTATTACCATCATCTTTGATGACGGGTGTGTAGCTCAGTTGGGAGAGCGTCGCCCTTACAAGGCGAATGTCGGGAGTTCGAACCTCTCCACACCCACCACTTACATGAAGTGGTTAAAGAACATGAGAAATGGAGCAGTAGTTCAGTTGGTTAGAATACCTGCCTGTCACGCAGGGGGTCGCGAGTTCGAGTCTCGTCTGTTCCGCCACTTATCTTCTAGTAATAGAGTTTAAGATGAATACCCTTTAGATCGAAAGGTTTAAAAAGCACGGGTGTGTAGCTCAGTTGGGAGAGCGTCGCCCTTACAAGGCGAATGTCGGGAGTTCGAACCTCTCCACACCCACCACTTACATGAAGTGGTTAAAGAACATGAAAAATGGAGCAGTAGTTCAGTTGGTTAGAATACCTGCCTGTCACGCAGGGGGTCGCGAGTTCGAGTCTCGTCTGTTCCGCCACTTATCTTCTACTAATAGAATTTAAGATGAATACCCTTTAGATCGAAAGATTTAAAAAGCATGGGTGTGTAGCTCAGTTGGGAGAGCGTCGCCCTTACAAGGCGAATGTCGGGAGTTCGAACCTCTCCACACCCACCACTTACATGAAGTGGTTAAAAAACATGAGAAATGGAGCAGTAGTTCAGTTGGTTAGAATACCTGCCTGTCACGCAGGGGGTCGCGAGTTCGAGTCTCGTCTGTTCCGCCACTTTCCTCTACCTAGTAGAAGATTGATGAATACCCTTTAGATCGCAAGATTTAAAAAGCACGGGTGTGTAGCTCAGTTGGGAGAGCGTCGCCCTTACAAGGCGAATGTCGGGAGTTCGAACCTCTCCACACCCACCACTTACATGAAGTGGTTAAAAAACATGAGAAATGGAGCAGTAGTTCAGTTGGTTAGAATACCTGCCTGTCACGCAGGGGGTCGCGAGTTCGAGTCTCGTCTGTTCCGCCACTTATCTTCTAGTAATAGAATTTAAGATGAATATCCTTTAGATCGAAAGATTTAAAAAGCACGGGTGTGTAGCTCAGTTGGGAGAGCGTCGCCCTTACAAGGCGAATGTCGGGAGTTCGAACCTCTCCACACCCACCACTTACATGAAGTGGTTAAAAAACATGAGAAATGGAGCAGTAGTTCAGTTGGTTAGAATACCTGCCTGTCACGCAGGGGGTCGCGAGTTCGAGTCTCGTCTGTTCCGCCACTTTCCTCTACCTAGTAGAAGATTGATGAATACCCTTTAGATCGCAAGATTTAAAAAGCACGGGTGTGTAGCTCAGTTGGGAGAGCGTCGCCCTTACAAGGCGAATGTCGGGAGTTCGAACCTCTCCACACCCACCACTTCCTTTGGGAAATGCAGTGGCTAAACAGTAAAAATGATAACGGAGCAGTAGTTCAGTTGGTTAGAATACCTGCCTGTCACGCAGGGGGTCGCGAGTTCGAGTCTCGTCTGTTCCGCCATTATCATCCTTTCTTATTTTCTATCTTTCTAATTCAAATCAATTTTCACTCAGTATAAACTGCTTACCTAAACGCTAATATTTGCTTTTCTTGCTATATGATTTTATTAAATAAGACAGCTGCCATCATCCAGATCTTTTAGAATCATCACAGCAAAAATTGAAATGACTTTTTTTAAATGACTTTATTTAAATGACTTTATTTAAATGACTTTATTTAAATGACTTTGTTGAAATAGCTTCATGTAAATAGTGCTATTTACACTCTTTGGTTCTGAACTTTCTTTATCGTTAAATTAATTTATGCTCGATGGCATATTTTGTTAAACCCGCTGCAGAATGAATGCCCAACTTTTGCTTAAGATTTTGTCTATGTGTTTCCACTGTTCTCACACTAATACTTAGGTTGTTTGCAATGGTTTTGTTTGCTGCCCCTGAGGCTAATTCTTTAAGTACCGCTAGCTCTCTTTTAGTTAGCTCTTCCTTTTCATCTTCTTGTACTTGATATAATGCTTGAGAGGCGCCACTACTAAAATAACTCCCGCCTCGAATCACAGTTTCAATAGCCAGTACGAGCTCGGCAGCAGGAACATCCTTTAACACATAACCACTTGCGCCTGTTTGAATAATTGACAGGATATACTCTTTGTCTTGATGCATGCTTAGCATCAACACCTTTTTATCTGGTTGCTCTGTTTGAAAGCGCTTAGCGGCTTCAATGCCATTTAATACAGGCATGGATACATCCATTAAAACAACATCCGGATCTAGCTTCTTAGATTGCTCTAGCGCCTCGATACCATTATTTGCAATTCCTATTACCTTAATGTTGTCTTCAAGTTCTAGGCGTGCTTTGAGTCCGTCCAATACAAGCATATGATCATCGACTAACAAAACCTTGATAGTTTGCATAAGTAAATCCTAAATACGGTTAATTAAGCGATTTTTATTTTAATAAGTTGCTTTCTAATCTGGCGGTAATTTTTGTGCCACGATTAGGTTGTGATCGACAGCTATAATCCCCGCCAATCAGTTCGATTCTTTCCTGCATATTGATTAAGCCAATACCCGTATGCCTTTTTTTGTTTATCTGTTTGCTTTGGGTAAAGCCGACTCCGTTATCAATGCATTCAAAATTAATCTGTTCATTAATGAGGGTCAGCTGAAAAGAGACTTTATTGGCTTGAGCATGTTTCTCGATATTAGACAGGCTTTCTTGTGCTAATCGATATAGGGTTATTTCGGCCTCATCAGACACGCTATTTTCGTCGAAATGAATATAACGCTGCACTCTAATATTTGTTCTTTCTTGAAACTGATCTAATAACGTATCCAGTGCAGTTTTTAAACCTAAGTCATCTAGAGCGGTAGGGCGTAAGTTATGACTGATTTGTCTGATTTCTTGGATGCTTTGAGTGATGACGGTTTCTGCTGTTGTCAGGTGCTCATTTACCTTGGTTATGTCGTGACTTTTAATTAAGGTATTTTTAGCCAGCTCAATGCGAAACTTACAGGAAACTAACAGCTGATTTATTCCATCATGTAAGTCACGGGAGAATTTTCGTCTTTCGCTAACTTGCAGCCGTATAAAGCGTTTGACCAGTGCTTTAAGCCTTTCATCCGCAAGCTTATGCTCATGTAAATTGATCGCAAGACTCATTAAAATAACTAAAATTAAAGTGGCAGCAATGATGGCGAGAACCGTAAAAAAACTTTCTCTGATATTTTCATTGATGGTGGCATCAGCTTTAGCCAGTTCTGCATAAATATCATCAAGATAGAGGCCCGTTCCAAACATCCAGTTCCAGCGCTCAATTTGAGATACATAGCTGAGCTTCTCCTCTTGTCTCATGCTGCTTGGTTTTTCCCATATATATCGATGGAAACCACCACCATCTTTCGCTGCAGCGGTTAATAAATGTTGTATCAAAAGATTGCCGGATGAGTCTTCAAAATCCCAAAGATTTTGGCCGACGAAATTAGGTTGAATAGGGTGAACTAAATTGATGCCATCTTGGGTGTAGGCAAAAAAGTAACCTTCATCACCATAGGTCAGGCTGCCTAGGATGCTTTTAACGTTTTCTTGGGCAGCTTGGTCACTTAAGGCGGTGTTTTCTAAGACGCCTTGTATGGCTGAAAAGGCGAGATCGACTTGATCTTTTAAGGCTTCTTTTTTTACGTCAATCAGATTGTTTTCGTAAATTTTAAGCTCTTCACGGGCAAGCTCTTTCGCTGAGGTTAAGCCAAGGTAGGTAATAATCGCTGTCGCGCCCAGCAAGGGAATCACTGTTAATAACAGAATTTTTATTTTTAAATTCACACTTTGAACCTTATTTTTATTTTTTTAGTAAGATCCCTCAAACCAGAAAAGGCCTCTATATCTGTAGAGGCCTTTTTGGATACTAAATCATTTGATTATCCCATGCCATAAAACTCAGGGAAGATAATGATGCTAACTAAAACGAGTACTTGAATAGCGATAAAAGGAAGTACGCCTTTATAAATGTCCATGGTGGTTATTGAACTAGGTGCAACCCCTTTTAAGTAAAAGAGACTAAAGCCAAAAGGCGGCGTTAAGAAGGAAGTTTGTAAATTCATTGCGATTAAAATGGCAAACCAAACCATATTGATGCCTAAGGTTTCAGCAACAGGGGCTAAAATTGGCACTATGATAAAGGCGATTTCGACGAAGTCGATGAAAAACCCGAGTATTAAAATAGCAAGCATAGAGAGGATGATGAACCCCCATTTTTCACCAGGTAGGGAAAGCAATGCCTCTTCAACAATATAGTCACCACCCGTATAGCTAAAGGCCATAGAGAAGGCTGTCGCCCCCATCAAAATGGCAAAGACCATAGCGGTTACTTTTACTGTTTCTAAACTGGAGTCAAACAGCATTTTAAGATTAAATTTCTTATAGAGAATGGCTAAAATTAATGCACCAACGCCGCCAAGTGCAGAAGATTCTGTTGGTGTGGCAATACCGGTGAAAATAGAGCCAAGAACAACTAAGACAAGTGTTAGTGGTGGTACGATTGCTTTTAACGCTGCAACAATTTGCTCGCTTCGTGTGCCATCTTCTTCATTGTAAGGAATAGCTGGGGCTGATTCTGGATTTAAAAAGGTGGTGACGAGAATATAGACAATGTAGCAGCCAATTAAGATCATGCCTGGTGCGATAGCTGCTTGGAATAAATCACCTACTGGAATGCCTAATACATCCCCTAAAATGATTAATATGATAGAAGGTGGGATAATTTGGCCTAAAGTGCCTGAAGCGCAAATCGTACCGCAGGCTAAGGATTTATTGTATTTGTACTTAAGCATGACAGGTAAGGAGATTAAGCCCATTGCTACAACACTGGCTCCCACTACGCCTGTCGATGCGGCAAGTAAGGCACCCACTAAGATGGTTGAGATCGCTAAGCCGCCTCTCACTCCACCGAATAATTTCCCCATGGCTTCTAGTAATTGTTCTGCAAGCTGGGTTTTTTGTAATACGATTCCCATGAAAACAAACAGAGGCACGGCCATCATTACCGTGTTTTCCATATAGCTTTGAATACGGAAAGGCATGAAGGCAAACATATCAAAACCTTCAGCAAATACACCAAAAATTAACGCTATGCCACCAAAGGTAAAGGCAACAGGAAATCCAAAAAGTAGCATTACTAGTGCTACAAAAAACATTATTATACCAATCATAATTCTTACCTAAATCTTTCTGCTTTTTATATTTATTGCTGAGGTTGCGCGACTAATGTTGAATAGGTTCGTGATCAAAACCTGCTTTACTCAGTCCGCGAATCGCGTTGATGCATCTCAGCAGCATACCTATGCCGCTAATGGCAATTGAAAAGAAAGCAAAAGGGATGACGGCTTTGATAATCCAGCGATAAGGAAGACCGCCTGGGTCGCCGCTGGTTTCGCCTAGTTTGAAAGCTTCGGTGGCAAAGCCCACGCCATAATAAGCCACTAGGACAGCAAAAGGGATTAAAAACAAAATACAACCAAATAGGTCAATCCAAGCTTTACCTTTTATAGATAGGCGTTCGTAAAATAAATCGACTCTTACATGTCCGCCTGTTGCTAAACCATAGGGGATACCTAACAGGAAAATAGCCGCATAAAGGTGCCACTCTAACTCTTGCATGCCAATGGAAACATCATTAAAGACATAACGCATGAGAACATCGTAAAACACATTAAGAAGCAGTAAAATGAAAAGTAGGGCAGAGAGCTTGCCAAGCAATATGCTGTAACGAGATATTACTCGCTCAAGATTGAGTAAAAACATAGACATACCAAGAATTAAGTGAATGCAGAAAAAGTAAAGACTAACTAGATTAAGCCTAGCCTAATCTAGTTAGTTTGAGAGCAATATGAATTAGTTGGCAGTATCGTCAAGGCCATCTAGGTAGGCGCGGTCAGAAATGTTTGTCCAAACACGTGCTTTCTTCAAGTAAGCCGCTTGTGACTCAAGAATTTCTTTTGCTAATGGGTCAGCTGCTGCTTTCTCATCAAGTAACTCTTGGTTGGCTTTGCTCATGGCTTTTAACACATCTTTTGGAAATGTTTTCACTTCAACATTAGGGTATTCAGTTTTCATTGTGGCCCAGTTCTCGCCACTTTCATGGTAAGACTGAATGTACATATCATAGGCTGATACTTTCATGGCAGTACGTAATATTTCTCTTAAATCATCAGGTAGTTTTTTCCAAGTACGCTGATTGACTAAGAATTGAAGTTCTGTACTTGGCTCATGCCAACCTGTGTAGTAATAAGGTGCGATTTTGTGAAAGCCCATGCGTAAGTCTAACGAAGGACCAACCCATTCAAGGGCATCGATGGTACGACGTTCAAGGGCGGTGTATAACTCACCTGATGCAATGTTAGTCGGTTTAGCGCCCAGTTTAGCCATGACTTCACCTGCAAAGCCTGGGATACGCATTTTAAGACCTTTTAAGTCTTCGACAGAATTGATCTCTTTTTGGAACCAGCCGCCCATTTGGTTACCAGTATTACCGCCAGGGAAGGATAATAAACCGAATGGCTTATAAACATCTTGCATTAGGCTCATACCACCGCCGTAGTAGAACCAACCATATTGCTCAGGTGTAATCATGCCAAATGGCATGGTGGTAAAATAAAGTGTGTTTGGTACTTTACCTTTCCAGTAGTAAGACGCTGAGTGCCCCATGTCATATTGACCTGAGCGAACCATATCGAAAATCCCAAAAGCCGCTTTGTGCTTATTGGAAGAGTCTATAGTGATTTTTAAACGCCCACCTGACATCTCTTCAGCAATACGCGCCATGTTACGTGGCGCATCACCAAAGATAGGAAAGTTGGCAGACCAAGTCTCAGCCAATTTAAGTTTATACACTTTATCTGCAGCGAAACTTGGCATGGTGAAGGCACTAGCCAGTACTGCGGTTGTCGCAATGAGGGTTTTATATTTAAAGTTTTTCATTATTTTTATTGTCCTGCAATATGTTTATTTATGCTGGTTTTACTTAAGCCATCACACTATCGCTTAGCAGGCCTCTGAAATAAATTGGCAAGAATACGTAATTTAAGAGGGTAAATACCTAATATGATCTCAGTATTAATACTTAGATTTGATAAAAGTAAGCAATGAAAAGTAAGAAATGAAAAGAAGTGGTTAAAAAGTTTTAACTTAGTCTAAACATTTTGAAAGTTTTGATTAACCGAGAAAAGCAAAAACCCAGCCGAAGCTGGGTTTTATTTGGGGATCTTGCTAAGTGCTTTTCTTAGAAGGTGGTGTTGAGTGCCACTGCAAAGATGTTAGCACTGATGTCGTAATCAGCAGAGAAAGAGCCGCGTGAAGAATCTTCACCAGTCCCATCTTTGTCAACTGATGCTGGATCTGAACTCAAGTGAATGTAAGAAAACATAACTTGGGTTGATTCAGAAACATCATATGTGCCACCAAATGTAATCCACTGTCTATCACTACCTGGGGCACGTGCTGATAGATTATCTGGATCAGATGGTGAATTATCTATCGCATAACCAGTTCTTAAAACTAAGTCTTCAGAGTAGTCATAAGTTAAACCAACTGAGTAGAACCAGACGTCTTTATAATTAAAGGTTACAACTGAATTACTTAGGCTTGTTGTGTCATCATCATAATCGATATTAAGCTCTTGAACTGAGCTCCAGCCGGTACGCATTGCAGTTAAACCTAGCGTTAGATCATCGGTTAATTCTTGCTCTAAACTAAGGGTTAAAAGATCAGGTAATGTATTGTCTGCAGTGATATCTGAGTCAACCAAGCCAACCGCAGTAGATTGTCCTACAGCACTAATATCTGAAAAGTCTACTTCACCTTCTTGGTTGACATCTACTTCACTACGATAACCAATACCAATACGTGTGCCTGGTTGAGGTTCCATGGCAACACCAACCGACCAACCAAAAGATAAGTCATCTTCAAGCTCTTGAACGCCGTAGCCATCATCATCAGCATCAATAACTTCAGCTTCAAGTGTCATAGATGTGCTGTGCGCTTGAATACTTGCACCCACGTCAACCCAGTCATTGAATCGATAAGCAGCACTTAAGGATAATGAAATATCTGAGATTTCTGTTTTTGTCGCATGGTATTGACCGGCCCAATCGTCATCATAGTCACTGGCAATGGCATAAGGTACGTTTAAAGAAACACCTAATACTGTTTTTTCATTAACTGGCACGGCTAAATAAATTGCAGGAATCGTCGCTGCATCAGAAGGATCTGAACTTCCTTGTGTTGATGAATATCCAGAGCCACCTATAGTGGTAGACGCATTATTAGTAGCCGTTTGATTTTTCATTTCTACAGAAGGAGAAATGTAAGAGCCATTAATATAAAGGGTAGTTTCAGTTGCGTTAGCAAATAAAGCGGGGTTCCAGTAACTATAAGAGATATCCGTATCACTTGCAGCGTTACCAGCGAGAGCTGAACCTGATGCTGTTGCACTTTGTTCGTTTACCGCAAAGCCTGCTGCAGAGATTTGTTGAGAGATTAAAGTAGCGGTTGCAATTGAGATACCAGCAACCAGTTTGGTTTTCTTGAACATAGTAAATTCCTCATTATTATTTTTATGCTTGCGATTACTCTGCGGTAATTCAGCAATCCTTTCTTGTGATGACTTAGGTAATATCCAGCAAAATCAACGATTTTGTTCTACAAGAGTCAATACATAAGTATCAAGGCAGACTCAGTATTTAGTATTCATAAATTCATGACAACGTCATAAAAGGTCAAAAACACCAACAAAAACGTTCAATAAAGTGTCAAGATATTACTATCAGCTATTTAGAGCTCGATACTTTATTCTTATTTGGCATTTTAATAAATACGTAATAAGAACTATTTGCATAAAAAGTGCAAAAAAACTCTCTTATATTTCATATTATGAATTTTTTGAAGGGGAGTAATCTTAATTAAAAAACCATACGTAGCTGTTTGGCTTTTTCGTTATCATTTTTTGTCCATTCTAATACTGGGGTAGGTTTGCCAAAATAATAGCCTTGTAAAGTATGACATCCTAAGGCTGCCAGCAGCTCTGCTTGATCTTTGGTCTCAATGCCTTCTGCAACGACTTTCATATTTAATGAGTTTGCCATTTCAATCGTTGATTTTACGATATCAAGGTGCCTTTTGTCTGAAGGGAGCGGTGCCACAAAGCGTCGATCTATTTTTAAAATATTGGCCGGAATATCAATGAGCTGACCAAGAGAGGCCTGGCCTGTACCAAAGTCATCAATCGCAATAGAGAAACCATATTGGGACAAGGTTTTTAAACGTTTATGTATCAGGGGGTTGGTCATAACACTGCTTGTTTCTGTTATTTCAAGCTCAAGCATTTCACTTAACCAAGTATAATCCGCGCTTAATGACATGATAAGTGCAAAGAAGGTGTCATCCATCAATTCTTGGCCAGCGAGATTGATCGCTACAGGGGTTTTAATGTGTTCTTGATGCCAAACAGCCAGTAATGAAACAAGCTCCCTCACCAGGTTTTCAGCAAGTTTAGGTAGCAGGCCTAAACTTTCTGCAATTCGAATAAAAACAACAGGAGAAACGTATTGGCCATTGCTGAGTTGCCATCTTGCTAATGCTTCAAAGGAGACAATATCACCGCTTGCTGAAACCTGAGGCTGTAACCAAAGATGTATCTCATCTTGCTTAATGGCTTCACTTAACAAGGTGCCAAGTTGGTACTCTTCAATCAAGTTCGTTTCACGAGCATGATTATAATAGGCAAGACGATCGGCGCTGGTGGCATTTTCTAAGGCCATTTCACAGTGTTCAATGAGTTCCTGTGCATTGGTCCCATCAGAAGGGGTATAGCTAATACCTACATGATATTCCAAATTAATGGATTCACCATTGAGTTTGAGCTGAGGCGGCAATACGGATTGAATCAGAGCAGATAAATTTCGCTGAATTAAATAGGTTTGACCAATTGGGATAAAGCAAGCAAATTTTACCCCTCTCAATCTACTCGTTATGGTTTTATCCGATAAGTTCTCTTGCAGTTTACGGGTAAAGCTGATGATGATTTGGTTGGCTTTTTCTTGTCCGAACTGTTTGTTTAAAAGCTTAAACTGGCTGATGCGTATAATAAACATCGCCCCTGTTTTATGTTCTTGGCCCTTAGTAATTTTTTGATTTACCAGCTGGCAGAAATTACTATGGTTAGGGAGTTGAGTGAGAGCATCAAACTTAGCCAGTCGAGAGTTTCTTTCTTGGGTGTGATCAAGCACTTTTCTCATTGCTTTTAAGTGGGTGACATTTTGCAGGTGCATGACATAATAGCCATGGGTTGTTAAGTTTGATCTATGTAACTCAATATGTATCTTGTCATCTGATCTTAATTGGCAGTTACTGGCATTTGATTGCCAAAAATAGCGTTCTTTCGATTCACCAATCGGTGCTAACCACCTATTAATAAATGATTCTTCTAGTTGGTTACTATCATTAAACCCAAGCAGCTTTGTTGCTTTGCGGTTTGCTTTGAGTATTTGTCCATTACGGTTACATAAGAGGGTAGCCGTACCTGTATGCTCAAATATCTCTTCATATAACTCATTATTTCTATTTATCTTATTATTAAGAACTTCCATTTGTTTCGCATTGGCTTCTAAGGTGTAAAAAATCCTAGAGATAGCCAAGGGAATGGCAATGTTGATAAAAACAAAAACAACAGTGTGAAAAGCCATATCCGTATTTGGGAGGGTGAGGTCATACTGTTTAGGTAAAAGCGAAATATTAAAGTCACTGACGATATAAGTATAAGTAAGGACATTAAATCCCATGGCTATCAGGGAAGCCTTAACCCCAAAGAAGAGTCTGGACAGTATGGGTAAGGTATATAAAAACACTAGGCCGTGTTTTAAGGTCTGATTATCCTGAATGAGAGGAATCATTAAAAGAGATGAGATCAGGAGAGATATTAAAAAGGTGGCGGATAGTTTGTTTGAGTAGTGTTTGCTGGCTTTGATTAGAAAAAGAGTAAGTAAGACAAAGCTTAAGTTGATCGCGATGATAAGGAAATTATCTTGCCGCCAAGCTTCAATGCTTGTCATTAAGTTGATGGCAAGCCCAAAAAATAGGGCCGTCATAAGCAGAATGCGTAAAGCACTTTTACGAAAGGTATCCTTATCATGCAGAGCAAGTTGCTCTTCTTTAATTAAAAAGAAATCTTTTAAAAAATTTATCAACATCTATCTACTTTTGTAAGCTAAAGCGCTGAAAAGATCCAAATCTTTTCTTTGAAAACAAATTCCAGCCCATAATATTACAGGTCTGCTCATATTTTGCAAAAATATCTATAAATCAGATGCTTAAACAAATAGGAATAGTGGGCATTAAGATTTTTTCTCAATAATAACAAGAGGATTTGAGCTAACTGGGTAACCTGTGTATGTGGTTATCCCAGCGCCAGTTTGGTGTATTAGCTAGGGTATTTTTATCGCCAGTAATTGGGTTCACAAAAATACGTTTGCCTCTACCTGTGGTGATGAGAAATTCATTTTTATTAGAGGTTGGAGAAATACCACATACATCTTGATAGTTATGTTGACCAATGAATTGATTCGTTTTCATATCCCAATAGACGACAATCCCACCTTTAGGGGAAGATACTGCAAGTGTGTGACCTGACTGATCAAAGGTGACACTGCCGCAATACTGCTTTAATCGTCTTTTGGTTGTCATGGGTAAATCCAACAATTCAAATGCCTTTGATGTCATATCTGCTGTTGCAATTAAGGGCACATCATCCCATTCATCACCTTGATATTGAAAACCTAAAGCAACCTTACCCTTCGAGTTAACATCTAGGTGACGAATACTCAGTTGGTGCAAGTTGGCCGGTAAGGTGATTTTATTAATAAGCTCACCCGTTGCTAGTGAGATAAAGGCTAAATTGGCCTGCATACTGTCTAAATTAAGAATACGCCTGTCATTCTCTGGGTGAGTTTTAAGGCCCCCGTTAGCGATGACAAGGATATTCTCATCTATTAAAGATGACTCATGGGGGCCGATGCCATAACTTGGAAATTGCTGTATGACTTGCCCCGACTCAAGTGAACGTACGAAAATTCGGCCTTCACCGCTAGGATAATGATTTTCTTGGGTAATTAATTTACGACCATCCGCACTAAAAAGACCATGGCCATAGAAGTGGTGGTTCTCTTCTGGCGTGAGCCTTAAGACGCGTGAACCTGTTTGGATATCATAAATGTCTAAATAAAAACCAGGTCGTCTAGCCACAACCGCAATTAAGGCTTTTGTTGGATGAACAATTGGGGCGTGGGCTCGATCTGGTAAAGCCTGCTGCCAGCTGACTTTGCCTTCCTCATTAAACACCGTAAAAAAATGCTGCTGGCTATTTAGGCTAAAGGCTGAAGCAAATAATTGACTTGGCTTTTCCTCTTGAGCGAGGAGTTGCCAAGAGGAAAGGCTAGAAAACAGTAAACCTGATTTAATTAAATTGCGACGAGAAATCACTTTAATCCCCATCGCGACTATTAAAACCTATTTGAAATCCCATTTTAGTCACCAGACTAAGTAGTTCATTCTGGCTTTTTGATAACTGTTTAATCACAGGCGTAGCCATGTTAATTCTTTCATCTTTCGCAAGTGAAGCGGAATAAAAATGACTAGGCAGTGCATTAACCTTAACAAGGGCTTGCTTTAAAGACTGATCTAATTGCTCTGCTAGTGCTGGCTCTTTAAGCTTGGCCATATCATAAAGTGATTTAGAGCCAGCGTGATACAAGGCATTATATAGCTTTATATTTTCTTTGATGGCAACCAGTGATTGTTCACTTCGATAAAACTCAGCCAATTTGACATTGGTTTTTCCGTGCCAACCTATGGGGGTTTCAATTTTACTCTCTTTGACCATGGAAATGTGTTCTAGCCATTGCTGAATCATTTTCTCAAGGCTGAGGGTAATTAAATTACCGCTTTCATCTTCATCTAAATACATCCAATCCTCTAATTGACCATTTTGCCATTCAAGGAGGATATTTGCGGTGCTTTGCTGGTGGTGCTCGCCGACTTGAACAAGTAAGTCGCAGTATTCAGGTTTGTTGATAGGATCAAATTGAGGGCGATATAATAAGGCTTCAATTGCTGTTAAGCCTCTAACGGCAATGCTTGCAGAACGCCAAAATTTATCATCTTGCGTATCGACATCATTTTTTATCAAGCTGGTTAATTGTCTTTGTGTTAAGCCTTTTTTATCTGGCCAGTATTCAAACGAGTAATAGCGCATAAAGAGAGTAACAGGTCCAAAGTTTAGCCATTGGACTTGCTGCCAGTCGCTTAAGTTTGCTTTAAATAACGCTTGCGTTTGAACAAGGGTATTTTCGTCAGCTTGCTGACAAAAAGACTGGATACCTGTGCTTAAATCTAACGCCGATTGTGCAAAAGCATCATAATTAGGAATAATCAGTTCTTTATTGATGCCATTAAAGGTGTCTGACCAAGGGCTTTGATCATTCAGTGTGTTTGCTGAAGTAAGCAGAGGCAGCGTCAGTGACACGAATGTTAGGGGCAGTGTTAGCAAGGTTTTCATTTATAAAGATTCCAAAAAATAGATTAAATCACTTCTTTGCTTTTTATCGAGCTGTAAAAAACCAGACTGGCTTTGTTTTGCCTCTCCACCATGCCATGCAATGGCTTCAAACAAATTTCTGGCTCGACCGTCATGTAGGTAGCTTTCTCTTCCCGATGTGGTCTTATTTAGTGCATTTCCCCATAAAGGCGCCGTTCGCCATTCGTTACCTTTGGCATCAAATTCGTTGCCATTATCCGCTAAACCCTCACCCATATCATGTAATAAAAAGTCACTAAATGGGTAAAAGGTGATATTAGACAATACGTTATACTCATTTTCCAAGCCAGTAGTCATTTTGGGTGTATGACAGCCGACACAGTTTAATTGATCGAATACGGCTTTCCCTTGCATAAACTGAGTATTTGCTAAGTTTCTGATTCGACTAGGTGCTGATAGGGCTGAAAATTGGTTAACTAATGACATGACCTTATTACTAACTTCAAGGTTATCCAAATGTTCACTATTGCCATTGGCCAAATTTAAACAAGCAGTTTGATTGTTAGTGCAATCACCATAGGCAGAGGTGAGTAGTGGGGTTGAAAGGCCTAAATCACCGTTAAAGGCACTTTGGTTTTGTTCAGATAACGTCGCTACTGTGGCTTTCCAGCCAAACCTGCCTACTTGCCAAGATTGATTGATTTTATCCCAAACATGATTAGCTCTTCCGCTGATGCCATCATTGTTTTCATCATTGATATCTTCACGAGACAGGATACTGGTCGCATCTAATGCATCGATTAACCCAACACCGGTTAAGGCTGGTGAAACTCGGCCCGAAAGTAAGGTGTCTGAGTTAAAGTCACCATAGCCCAGTTTAGTTACTTTATAACTTGGCTTTCTTAGTTCAATGGCAGTGCCATCAGCAAAGTTCAAGGTTGAATATTGATACTCAACCATTAAATTTGCTTCTGGTTGTAGCTCAGTGGTTGAGAGCGTTTGTAGCTGGGTACCGTAAGTGGCATCGCCCGTGACTGCCTTTTTGGGGTCAAAGTCTACAGGTCGTGGCCAGCGTTTTAACCTAACAAAAAATGAGGGGACAAAAGCGGCGCTTTGTAAATGATCAGGCGCATGGCCTTTGGCATTGTTTAGATGGCAACTATGGCATGAACGAGCATTGTACAAGGGCCCCAAGCCATCACTTGCTGTGGTTGATGAGGGTGACGCTACCCAGAATTTTTCGAATAGGGAACGTCCTAAGCTGTGATTGAACTTCAATTCTGCTGACAGATTGGGGAAGGGGTGCTGAAATGCATTTTTATCCGCTTTGTCATTGGCAAAAACGGGACTTGCTGAAAATGCAAAAAAACCGGCAACAAGTAAACTTGCTCCAGTATTCTGGTAGAAAGTGTTCAATGTAAGCTCGGCATCTGATGGTTGGCGGTAGCTGTTAAACAAGTAAGGTTTAGATAAAAAGAGACAGCAAAATTGCTGTCTCTTTTATATGGCTTAGAATACCGCGCTTGGGTTATCCAAACTATCAGAACCTTCAAGAGTGATATCTTCAAGTTCTAGTAAACGAATGATTTCTTCTGTTGTACGTGTTTCAGCAACTAGAGAGTCAACAAAGTCTTGAACTAGTTGATTACCTGCTTGGTTACCCATAGCGATTAATACATCAAATGTTTGACCGACTTTTGCCGCATCGACCATAGCTTGTCCAGCTTCTTGAGTATTTTCAAGCTTGCCTTTCATTTCAGCGTCAAGGATAGAATCTTGCGCGCTTACTAACGCAGATAAAGATGCTCCTTTTACCCAAGAACCATCAACACGTTGGTACTCACCTAGGTAAACATTCTGAATGCCTTTGGCATCATAAAAATGTGAGTAGTGAGTGTTGTCAGAGAAGCAGTCATGCTCTTCTTCTGGATCGTGTAGCATTAGGCCTAACTTAGTACGTTCACCACCAAGCTCACCGTAAGCCAAGCTACCCATACCTGTTAGGATTGTGGCTAAGCCTTGTTTGTCACCCTGGTCTAGGATTGCTTGACGAGCTTCACCGTTAGCCCCCCAGTTAGCTGCCATTTCTTCAAGATCGGTAATTAGCAAATCAGTTGCCGCAACAAGGTAAGCTGCACGACGGTCACAATTACCACCAGTACAGTTATTTACATCGTAATCAGTAGCAGGACGCTCACCCGCACCTGGGTTAGTACCGTTTAAATCTTGTCCCCATAGTAGGAATTCAATCGCGTGGTAACCCGTTGCTACATTGGCTTCAACTTCATCCGCTTCGTGAAGTTCTTCTAGTAGGCTAGGTGTGATATTGCTTGTATCCACTGCTTGACCTGCAATTGTCAAAGAGGTTGAAGCAACCACATTTGCAGTGTAAAGAGGGTTCACATCAGAGTCAGTACCGTAATCGGTAGCAACATAATCGATAAGACCTTCATCAAGTGGCCAAGCATTCACTTTACCTTCCCAGTCATCAACAATGGCATTACCAAAGCGATACACTTCACTTTGTTGGTAAGGGACACGTGAATCAATCCAAGCTTGTCTAGCATTTGCTAGTGTTGCTTCTGTTGGGTTTGCAATAAAAGCATCTACCGCCACTTTAAGAGACTGGGCAGTCGTTAATGAATCTGTATAGATAGCATGTGCAATATCAGAGTAGTTAACAACAACATCGTTTGCTGTAATGGCTTTGTTTGGCTGCACACCTTGTGAACCACATGCTGTAAGTAAAGTAGCAGCAACACAGGCTGCAATTGGTGTTACAAAACGTTTCATTTAACGACTCCGATTAGATGGATTGCTTGATTAATTAATGGATATCGTAGTCAAAATGAAAATCATTATCAAGTGCGTTTTAGAATTAATTTTCAACCTTAGAACAACTGCTTGCTTATCTTGAACAAGTTTGACCGAAGTCATTCATTGCTAAATTTTCAAAGTTAAGTTGGCAGCCTTTTTTTCTTAAATAGGATTCATTTTCCCAAGAAACTTTCAAATTTTGTGGTTTGCTATTTGGATAGCTAGGGATAAAACGATAGGAGGCTAGCAATTCAATTTCACTGTTTGCAGCCAGTTTTACACTAGAGCCCACGAGCTTTTGTCTTGTCTTAATATGATAAAGGCTGTAATCCGTCGTGTATTCAGTGGCGCCGTTGGCGTGTTCAAAGGTGAGCCAGATTTTTTTAAAGGACTTACTTTCATTGCTAGGATTACTAAGCTTTAAACGGGTATGAATGATTTGTGGACGATAGGCGGCTTGATTATTTGATGTGGCTAAATAAGTGTAATCTTGTGCTTGTTTTTGCCAAGGAAGCTTATTGCCAAAAGAGATGTCAATTAACTGAATTTGCTCATTTTTAAACTCTTTACTTACCCAAGTGAAAACATCTTTGGCCGGAGAGTAGATGGCTAAAACAAATAGCCCCAAGAGCAAATAAACATTATGACTAAAAGGTGCATTAAAGATTGGCTTTTTCATGCTTTTTATCTCGATTGCTGAATTTATATACAGTACTGTATAAACATACAGTAAATTAATCAAGTAAAAATGTTTAAAGATATCCACATGAATAAAAAAAATTATTTTTTATGAAAATAATTTAGAAACTTTATATTTTGTTAGCCCTGATGCCTATTTTTGATAAAAAAACTACTGTTTAAATAAACAGAATAAGGTTTTTTTACGACGATATTTTTTTTATTTCTAGCTTCCTAAAATCTTGACAAGTTAGAAGTGCTTTAGGGTAAAAAAGTTTTTTTGTTATTTAAGTTATTGTTTTTTAATTGAAAAAATGGAATTCCCACAGATTTTTTCACGGTTTTTGTGGACAGAATTATTGTCAAGTCATCAGATGTCACCTTTTTAATTAGAAAGTTAGAATGTATTTCTTTATTCCTTGCTCATTGCTGGAAACTCGCTGAGAAAAGCTCGGTAATTCAGACATTTGAAATTTAAATGTGGCTGCTATGAGGCTTGATTAAACTAGGTGTGGATAACTTTAACGCCCTTTGAAATAAATTTTAGCGCTTGCTTAAAAAGACTGTAATACATGGAGCGAATCACTATAATGCCTTGTCTTTAAAAGGGTGAGTGTAAGTGAAGAAAATAGATGTGCTGATAATAGGGGCGGGTGCCTCTGGTCTAATGTGTGCTGCCAATGCCGCTTATCGAGGTCGATCTGTGACCTTGATCGATCATGCAAATATGGCAGGTAAGAAAATCATCATGTCTGGTGGTGGGCGTTGTAACTTCACAAATATGGATGCCTCCCCGAAACATTTTCTATCGCAAAACCCTCACTTTGTCATATCCGCTTTAAAACGTTATGGGCCAAGTCACTTTGTCGAGCTTATGGACAGGCATGGTTTAGAGTATGTTGAAAAAGCTCCAGGTCAGCTCTTTTGTCAGAAAAGTGCAAAAGACCTGCTCTCTATCTTGTTAACCGAATGTGAATGGGCGGGTGTCAATCTTTCGCTAAATACCAAGGTTGTTAAAGTGACAGACCTAGGTGAGAGCAAGGAGGTTGAAACAAGCCAAGGCACTTTTATTTGCGAGTCCTTAGTGATTGCAACCGGTGGATTATCCATCCCTTCTAAAGGGGCAACGGGGTTTGGTTATCAAATAGCAGAACAGTTTGGCCTTGAAGTATTGCCAACAAGAGCAGGTTTAGTGCCGATCACCTTGCAACCAGATTTGAAAGCGAAATTCGAACCCTTAGCGGGTGTCAGTTGTGATGTGTCTGTTACGGCCAATAAAACCCGTTTCACAGAACCCATGCTATTCACCCACAGAGGTTTAAGTGGCCCTGCTATTTTACAGATATCCAATCATTGGCTGCCTGGAGATGAGCTTAAAATCGACCTTTACCCAGCAGAGTCTATCTACTCATTATTGGTTGAAGCGAGAGAAAAGAACCCGAAAAGCCAAATTGATAAAGTGCTCTCCCAGCTATTACCAAAACGCTTGGCCAGTATGCTAATTGAAGATCACAAATGGCAAGGTGTTTTAGCTGAATATGCTAATCAGACCTTTGAAGAAATCGCCGACATACTGCATAACTGGGTGATTAAACCCAATGGCACAGAAGGTTATCGCACAGCTGAGGTGACCTTGGGTGGTGTGGATACTAACTATGTGTCTTCAAAAACCTTTGAAGCAAAAGACGTTAAGGGCTTATTTTTTATTGGTGAAGTGCTCGATGTCACAGGTTGGTTAGGCGGATACAACTTCCAATGGGCTTGGGCGAGTGGTTATTGTGCTGCGCAATATGTGTGATGGTTTATCCATAAACTTTAAAAGGGACATTCTCTTTTGAAGCACTTTATCTGAAACAGCTTTTTTCTGAAGCTCTTTTTTTCTGAAACATTTTTAAAGCCGAAACACGTGTTTCGGCTTTTTGTAACTTATATATGTATGGCTTATGTCTTACCTGAATTAAAGAATAAACCCAGTTCGAGCTAAGTTAGAAAAGACACCTGATTTGTCTATGCATGCGAGTATCAAGACTCGTATCTAAGTCGCCAAAGCCAACCAGACTCAAACCAACGCTTTATTTTCTTTTATTGGTAATGAAAGAGAGAATCAACCGGAAGAACTAGCTTTCAAACTCACTGAATATCTTGAATTGATTTCTTTGAATGGATTGCTTTAACGGGTAGGGTAATTAGGTCAGATAAAATGGGGGCGTTGGATATTTCACTGACCCCAATCCTTAAACGCATTAACCTCATACTTAAGCTTTATTTTATTCTCAAAAACATAAATTAATAAAACTAATCATATCGTTATCGCGAGAATCGCTTCCGGCTAAACTCTGAAATACTAAAAAAACATCTTAAAATTAGTCATTAACTTTGGTTTTTTGTCAGGCTCTCAAGTATAAATCGTTAAAAATGATGAAGTGAATAAAATTCAGATGATGTTGTACTTAATCTCTTTTAGAATGCAATGTCTTGATAAAGTGAGATGCTCAAACGAACGTTAAGCGTCAGAGGAGTAATAATGGAAACATTGGAAGATATGAGAAAGAGTATCGACAATATCGATAACGCAATTGTCGCTATGTTTTCTGAGCGATTTAAAGTTACCAATAGAGTAGGGCAATATAAAGCGAAAAATGGGTTGCCTGCAAAGGATGGTGATCGTGAATCCATTCAGTTTAAAAGAGTCAACGAACTGGCATTGCAATATGGGCTTGATCCTGAGTTTGCAGAGTCATACTTAGAAAAAATCATAGCAAGTGTCGTTCGCAACCATGAAGAAATTGCGAAAAGAACCGAACCAGGTGCACAGTGACTTTAGGTTGGGTGTCCATGTAATTACTGATGGATGTCCATGTAAATAATATATGTGGGAATAGTTATGGTTCATATTAATTTTTAAGCTATTCAAGGAGAATGCGTGTCTAAAGAAAGAACTAAGTTTGATAGACTCTTTCATGTTACTTCTGGTGTATTAATAACTTTATCTGCACCTGGGGTATTGATTTTTCAGCTTTACAAATACCTCCGTACAGATACATGGATTGAAATATCATTTCTTGATGTTCTTGCAAAGATAAATTTTCAGTGGGCAATTGATCCAACAGATTGGTTTGGATTATGGCGTGTTTTGAATTGGCTCCCTCTAAGTGTTGTACTGCTTTTATTAGGTCTTTATGTACTTCATCAATATGATTTAACTGAACGAGAAGGTACTTAACAAGTGCTTCATGTTGCCAGATCGAAGTTAATTAGGAATGGCTGTCCATGATGATATAGATAAACTCCAATTCTTAAATACCATGGTCCGCTCTATGAAGTTGAGTGAGCCCGTTGTCATCATCCCCCCTCAAGCAGACGCCATGGATATGGTAAGACTCATCCGAGGTTATCAAATCCAAATCAGCCAACTACAAAAGCACCCAGTCTGGGTAGATGGAGTGATTAACAATATAAAACAAGCCACCGGACCGACACTAGGCGAGTAAACAAAAACGCCCCTTAGCAGGGGCGTTTTGTGTTAAGGAAGTTTTAAAATGAATACTGACTTGAATCTAATTACAAGGTCCCCATCTAAAGTGTGTATTCAAAAAATTATAATTAAGGACGACCATAATGTCATTTACTGTTGAACAGACGACATCTCTTGAATTTAAAAATTCTGACGGAGAAACTTTTGAGCTAGATGGCTTTACTCAAACAGGTGAAGCCAAAGAAGTTACACCACCAATATTTAAAGAAGATGTTACAGAATACCAAGCAACATTAATTGCTGAAGATACAGCTGAAAATGTAAAAGCCTCTGCAACTGTTACTTATACTTCTGGCATGGAAGGAAGTGTGGTTACTAATGTTGAGGTCACTAGCTTAACTGGAGGGGCTCAACTGGAAAGTACTCCTGAATTCGAATGTCAGGATTGCGACGAAGACTAAGTTAAGCATAATTAATAGTTGAATCCGATACATAGTGCTTGGGAAGTAAATGAAAACGATCTTTTATTGCTTTTTTCGCTCTTTGAGAGAGTGTTAATTAAATTGTTAAATGGATGTGTATTCATTTCTCTAACACTGGTATATTTTCGGAAATATATAGTACATTTACACGCTTCTACAGTAGATGGAAGAAATTGATTTCACTTCTTTCCGTTTGAAGTTTGGTATACCAATTAATAAAGTGACTTATATTCAAGGAGATAAATATGCAAGCGAAAACATCTAATGAACTTAGACTTAATTGGGGTGATAAGCCTTGTGAGCACCCAAAATTAGAAAAAGAATATGATCGAGATGCTTCTACAGGGGATTATGTTTGTACTCAATGTGGTGAAGCAGCTTGGGGGAAAAATTGGGACAATACAAATAAAAAGGAGAATAAAAATGCCGATTGATTCTATTAATGCAAACTTCTTCCATGGACACCCTTTTTAAATTTGACCACTCTATAATCCCAAGGTTCAATAGATTTTAGGTTGGATGTCCTAAGTGTTTTGCTAGACGGTTAAACAAAAACGCCCCTTAGCTGGGGTGTTTTTGGTTTCTAGCTTCTAGTAAAGTTAAGTTGGTAGTTTGAACTAACCGATCACAGGAAAAGCCTTTTAGCTAAACTGTCAATGGGTCTTTAGGTACCGCCGCAGTGGTTGTTGGTTTAGGCATAATGGCTTTTGTAAGATATTTTTCATTTAGTTTTGAAGGTGAATACTTCGGTGCTAGCCTCATAGCTTCATATTCAGTAGTTATAAATTGCATTAATCCTATACCTACCGCTCCCCAAAAATATAGCCTAATTGGAAATTTAAGGAATTTGACTGATTGAGGCGTTAATTGATATTTATTTGAGGCGAAGTCGATTGTTCTAAAGGCTGCTTTTTTAAATCCCCAATTTATACAAGCACCAGTTATAAGCGGAAATACGGGTAAAAAAGACATCATTAGACCTTTCTTGTGGCTATCAATAAACTGACTTTTATCATTGCTTAAAAGATAATGAAAAGGTGTAGCTAACACCATTGATGTTGTCTTTAAGGGGTAGTTAGTAATCCAATTAGTAAAGACATTAACTTTTACTACGTTGGAATCAATGAATGTCGTAAACAAGCTTTGTCGGTAAATCACATCGACTACTTTAGATATATCTCTAAAAAGTAACGTATCCTGAGATACACTTTTCCACATTGCAACTGGAGAGGTTGTTAAAGCCAAATGTTGCTTTAATCTTTGTAATGCAGGCTCAGAGAATAATTCGTAAAAGCTAACCTTTTTATATCTTTCATCGAAATAGAAACTAAACGAATCAAAGTACGTGGAATGATCTTTCCAAAGCTCTCTTTTCTTTTTTATATCAGACACTCTTTTGGTAATCAGGTCATAGTGAAACTGCTTTGTTTCTACACTTTGAAATAATGGTCGAAACCATTGTTTTACAAACTTTGATTGTGGGGTATTCGCGGTTTGTTTTGGATCTGAGCACATATAAAAATCCTTTTTTGTTAACATATTCGATTTTTATTTATGACTCAATATTATTTCTTGTCAACTATAAGTTTTAAATTCATTTCTAATGAAGCGCGCTTTGATAGCAAGTAAACGCTGTAAATGAATCATTCTAATAAATTAATGTGCTGTATAAATATACAGTTTTAAGTGGTTTAACTATTAATACTTAACTTAATCTCCTGGAAAGCTTATCGTGACACCCATTCCAACTAGATCCATTAATAGCAGTAAAACTTGTTCCATTGTAACGCTCCTTGTTGATGGTTGATCAGTGGCCCTGTCCTTGGGTATCTTAAATTTTTCTGATCCAGTAAGTAATGCAAACACCCGCCAATATAGGTTTTAGTCAATTTTATTTAAAATTTTTTTATAGCAATGAGCTATTCATAATTATTAATGGCTATTCTTGTAAACTTTCTCGACAGTATTCAAAATACACGAGTGTATTATTTATAGGTGAAATCGATGAATCAAGTAAAATGGGGAATTCTTCAAGGATTTAACCCAAAAAGTAATTCCATTAAAAAATGGACCAACCCCAATTGTGAGTCTTGTAAAGGTGCTTTAACTCCTTGGGTTGATTGGTGTTCATTTAGTGGTTGTATCGGCTATTGTAGTAACTGCTCGTTTTTTTATTTTGTCAAATCTCGCTTGATTCCAGCTTCTGGAATTCACTCCAGAGCAGAAGTAAGCGAACTTGTTGGACATGATGTTGTAAAAGTATTTCAAAATTTAGTTGATGTCAGGTTCGCTAAAGAAATTTGGGAGCTACATAAAAAAGTTTCCATTACTTTTCAAGATTCAAATAAAGTATTCGATTGGATAAATAATCTTGAAGAAAAGATTGAATATGCTGTTTTACTTAAACACATGTTATGGACTTTAATTTGGAACGCTAAAGAAAAATCATTTAATCATTTACGAGCTTATCTTAATTTTGTTTATGAACATCCTCATTATGTGAAATTAGGAGTTCACTCAGTGTGGGTTGGACATGAGGCAGATATATCGAGGGAAATTGAGGCAACATTCGGGTGTCATGTTGTAGAAGTATTATATGAGCTTTATGAGAGGGAAAATTTAACCCCAAGCGAATTTAATAGTAGGCTGGGTTTTTATATTCCTCAAAATAATGAATATTTAGAGCCCTTTGGTAAAGTTTTTACTGATTACGCCGTAAAATCCAGACGCTGACAAATTAATTAAACTTGTATTTATTTAAACTTAATAAAAAATATTTGTGGTGGTGTTGGATTTAGTGCTCTCGTTGATCACTCTACCAAATCCCCTAAAACGGACTAATACAGGTGTCATCCAATAAAGCACTAAACTCCATAGCCTTAGCTATTTGCATATGCTGTTTGTACATCTTATCTAGCATGATCACTTCGATCGAAATCATGTCTATTATGCTCATCCATGACGGTACTTATCCAAAGTGATGTTTAGTTCTAGCTTTAGAGTGAAGCCGCTAAATAAAACTACTTAGCGGCAAGTGGAGGAGAGCACTTTTTCTTTGTTTTAAGATTGCCTTAAAACCTCACTTAACCAGCTCATCAGGTGGTTTTAAGGGTAACGATATCAATCGCTTCAGCCAGCCTTTCTGCAATGGTATCGACTTCTTCCTCTTTGATGATCAGCGGAGGAAGCAGGCGGATAGTCGAGCCAAAGCGGCCACCGAGTTCGACGATTAAACCTAGCTTGAGGGCTTCTTGTTGTATTGCTCTAGCCCGTTCGCCATCCACTGGGTATTGCCCAAGACTATCTTTTTCTGCGAGAGGGTTAACTATTTCGACCCCAAGCATAAGGCCGCGACCACGAACATTGCCTACTAGTGGGCTTGTGATCTTGGCTAAATGGGTCTTTAGTCTAGCGCCCATGTCTCTTGCATGCAGGTGAAGGTTTTCTTCTAACAGGTGGCGCATAACCACACGACCACTTGCAAGAGCGAGTTGGTTACCTCTAAACGTCCCGGCGTGTGCGCCTGGTTTCCAAAGGTCAATGTCACTCTTGTAGACTATGACTGCCATTGGTAGGCCGCCGCCAATCGCTTTTGATAATACGATAATGTCAGGCTCGATGCCGGCATGTTCAAAGGCAAATATCTCACCCGTTCTTCCCATGCCAGCTTGCACCTCATCAACTATGAGTAAAATGCCATGCTGTTGAGTGAGTCTTCTAAGGCCTTTTAGCCATTCGTTGTCTGCAGGAATCGCACCGGCTTCACCTTGTACGGCTTCAAGTATGATTGCCGCAGGTTTTAGTACACCAGATTCTGGATCAGTTAGCATGGTTTCAAGCTGGTTTAAGCTGGCTTTTACGCCGTCTTCGCCAAGGCCATATGGGCAACGCGGTGCATAAGGGTAAGGCATAAATTGGACATCAGGCACTATGGCGCCAATCGCAGATTTAGGCCCTAGGTTACCCATAATAGAAAGCGTGCCTTGGGTCATGCCGTGATAAGCGCCAGAAAACGCAATAATGGTATTTCGCCCTGTTGCTGTCTTCGCAAGCTTGATCGCGGCCTCTACGGCATCTGCGCCACAAGGGCTGCAAAACTGCACCCGTGCTTGTTTTGCCATGTTAGGTGGCAGTAGTTGAAACAAGGTGTCGATGAACTCTTCTTTTACTGGGGTGGTGATATCCAGTGTTTGAAGAGGTACGCCACTGTTTAATGTTTGCGTAATGCTTTCTGCGATTTCTGGATGGCTATGACCTAAAGCTAAGGTCCCAGCAGCCGCTAAACCATCAATGAAGACTTGTTGTTCAGTGTCTTGTAAATATATGCCTTGGCCTCTGGTTAGGGCTAAAGGGATACGTCGAGGATAACTACGCGCGTTTGATTCTCTATTTTCTTGATTCTCTAAGTGAATAGTTGATTTTAAAGCGCGGGTAGGTTGCTCTAAAAATACATTTAGATTTAATGGCTCTTTATTTGAGCCCTTGATCGATAACATTGTTTGATCGTGCTTAGGTACGACGATCTCGCTATTGGTGTAATTCACTGTGTCTCCAAACTATAAAAAATTCACTTAGAAAATGTTGCTCTAACTGAGTGCAATGGCTGCGTAATCATGTTTTAGCTCACTGGTTTGCCATTGCGTCTTGAAGGCTTTTAGGGCGCATATCTGTCCAATTGTCTTTAATCCAACTCAGACATTCTTCTTTTTTCCCTTGTTTACCGACCTCGCGCCACCCAGCAGGAATTTCTTTGTATTCAGGCCATATTGAATATTGCGCTTCTTTGTTAACGACGACACTGAATGTGGTGTTTGGGTTATCAAGGCTCATGTTTTTCTCCGTATTTTGTTCCATAAAAACGAGTATTTAAAAATAACATTTAATGCAAATGAGATTAGAGGTGTTGTTTATAATTTAAATGCAAATAATAATCAATCTTATTCTGTTTTTTGAATAAATTGTGTATGATCGCCTCCTGATATCCATTTAGATGCTGGTACATAGCAAAAGTAGCAGAAGAGTTTGTGAAAAATATTTTTTAGATTGATAGGGTTTTTTGATGCTAATTCAGAAAGAAAAAATGGTTGATAGCAGTGTTTCTACTTGTCAGTTGGAAGGCCAAGGTCTTTTGCCTCTTGTGATAGAGCCTAGAGCAGAGGCGGACTGGCGTACTTGTTTTGCCGATATTAAGCAAGTGATCGACGCTCAGTTGGAAAAAGTAGGTGGCGTGTTATTACGTGGATTTCAAATTACTGGGGAAAAGGATTTTCAAGAGTTTGCTAAAGCTTTTGGTGAAGAGCTCTTAAGTTACGACTATGCCTCGACACCTCGTAGCAACGTGGAGGGTAAAGTATATACCTCAACAGAATATCCTTCTCATCAAGTGATTCCTTTGCACAACGAGCAGGCTTATACCTTAAGTTGGCCAATGAGAATTTGGTTCTGCTCATTGAAAGTGGCAGAAGAGGGGGGCGAAACACCGATTGCCGATAGCCGTCAAATTTATAATTTAATCGACCCTGATATTCGTGCCCGTTTTGAACAGAAGAAATTAATGTATGTTCGTAATTACGGCAACGGTCTGGACTTGCCTTGGGAAAAAGCCTTCAACACAGAAAGCAAATCGCAAGTTGAGTCCTTCTGTAAAGAAAATCAAATTGAATTTGAATGGCTAAACGATGATGAATTACGTACTCGTCAAGTCTGCCAAGCCACTATCACTCATCCAAGGACAGGGGAGAAAGTCTGGTTTAATCAAGCTCATCTTTTCCATGTCTCTAATTTACAGCCCCATGTGCGTGAAACCCTGATCTCGATTGTGGGTGAAGAGAACCTGCCGCGTAATGTTTATTACGGCGATGGCAGTGCCATTGATGAAAAGGATTTAGATCATGTGCGCCAAGTGATGGATGACTGTGAGGTGAAATTCTTGTGGGAAGAAGGTGACGTAATGATGCTGGATAACATGTTGACAGCCCATGCCCGAGGCACCTTTAAAGGTGAGCGTAAAGTGGTTGTGGCGATGGCTGAGTCTAATCAATAGCCCAATAGATGCCGAACTTTGTCCAGATTTTAAGTATTTAAAGCCCAAGTTATCAGGGCACCAATGTCATTTTTACACTGACCTCTAAAGAAAAGGAGGTCGTAGGAGCGTTTTCATGGATCAGGATTGTCTGATTGATACCCCTTCTTATTCAAATCTTATCGAACTATTGGAGCACCAAGTAAGCTCTAATGGTGATAAAACCTGTTTTACCTTGTTGGCGAATGGTTCTGATGTCGCTGAAACGATTAGCTATGCGCAGTTGAGTACACGTGCTCGTGCTATGGCTGTTGAGTTGAGGGCGCTATCTGAGCCAGGCGATCGAGCTATGTTGTTAATGCCAAATGGTATCGACTATATAGTGGGCTTTTTTGGTTGTATTTATGCTGGGCTGATTGCTGTAACAGCCTATGCACCGCAACAGCGTCGCCGTGACTGGGGGCGTTTAACCAGTATTTTAAAAGATGCCGATGCAAGTCTCGCGCTTTGTAGTGCTGAACATAATGATCAGGTGAAAGCTTGGTTGGCAGAGAGTGACCAAGCTTGTCATCAATTTGTGGTGGGTGAAGAGGCGATAAACTCAGCAGCACAATGGGTTATGCCAAATATTAATGCTGAGACGGTGGCTTATCTTCAATACAGTTCTGGTTCCACCGGTTCACCAAAAGGCGTGATGCTAGGGCATGGTAATTTAATACAGAATACCGCGCTAATCGTTCAAGAGCTCTCATTGACTGAGTGCGGAAATATCGTGAGTTGGCTGCCTATGTATCATGACATGGGCTTTGTGGGCTTTGTCTTGGCGCCAATGTGTGCTGGTGCTTCTGTTTGGTTGCTCCTTCCTCCTGTTGTTTTGCAAGCCCCTTTCCTTTGGCTTAAGGCGATTTCTGATCATAAAGCCGTGTTGAGCGGCGGGCCGAATTTTATCTATGAGCATTGTGTTGCACGAGTCAGTGAAGAGCAGAAGCAAACTTTAGATTTAAGTCATTGGCGTTTTGCTGTAAATGGCGCAGAGCCGATACATACAGCGACTTTGGAAAAATTTAACCAAACCTTCGCTGAGTGTGGTTTGTCTAAGCATGCTTTAAAGCCTTGTTATGGCATGGCAGAGACCTGCTTGTTTGTGACTTCAACGGCCATTGATCAGTCTTATCGAAATGTTCAGCTTAATAAGGCGGCGTTGCAAAAAGGCAGATTGGTAAGGGTTAAGGAAGGCGATTTAAATGAGCAAGACTTGTTTGAAAACCTGGTAGATGTTCCTTCCTCAGGCCGTTTAAATGATCAGATGGCGGTGTCTATTGTGGATCCTGAAACAAAGCAAGTGCTTGCAGATGACAGGGTGGGCGAGATTTGGATTCGCGGTGCTAGCGTAGCACAGGGGTATTGGAACAAGCCTGAAGTGAACGCTGAGGTATTCAATAATGACGTACTTTTTTATTCGCAAACCACAAAGGATGTTGTTGACAAAAATGGGGGTTACCTTCGTACGGGGGACCTTGGCTTCATTTTAGATGGCTGGCTTTATGTCAGTGGTCGAGCAAAAGAAGTCGTCATTGTTAATGGCCGTAATCTTTACCCTCAAGATATAGAAGCAAGCGTACAGGTGGTTGATAAAGACCTAGCGCCACATGGTGGGGCTGTGTTCCAAACAACAGATAATAAGGTTGTCTTGGTGCAAGAAGTCACTCGCCAAGGCATGCGCAACAAAAACTATGAAGACATTATTTTAAGTATTCGCCAAGCGGTTGCTGAAGAGTATGACATTAGCCTGTCTGCTGTGGTGTTAATCAAACCTGTGTCATTAGCAAAAACCACCTCAGGTAAAATTCAGCGCCTTAAAAATCGTGATCTATACGAGCAAGGTGCGTTAACTCAAGTGGCGCAATGGCAGATGGATGGCGAAGCGGATACTGCGATTGAGGAAAAGGAATCGAATGAGCCTGAGCTGATGTCAGGTAATGAAGCGTCGATTTCTCACTGGATCTGTTATTGGATCGCACAGCGTTTGCAAGTTGCTTTGGATGATGTGAACCCAGAGCAAAAATTGGCTGGAACAGGGCTTGATTCGGTTGATTCAATGACATTAACCCATGAGCTGTCTCAGCGTCTAAATCTGGATCTATCAGCGGAATTAATCTGGCAATATCCAACCACCAAAGCGTTGGCGACCTATCTTGCATCGACACAAAGCGGTTCGAAGTCTCATCAAGTGGATCTAGAGGTAAATGAAGAAGAATGCCTACTTGAGGGGGAGATTTAATCATGTCTTCTAAAAAAAATAGCCCTCAAATAAACAGCGCTAAAAAAAATAGCCCTCAAAAAAACAGTGCTCAAACAAGCAGAGCTCAGACAAACAGCACTCAAGCCGTCCTTCCATTACTTAGAGAGTGTTGGTTAAAAGGCGTCACCTTAACGCTAAGCCAAGGCAAGCTAACCTTTAAAGCCGCCAAAGGCGTCATGGATCAAGCGCTCCTTGCTCAAATACGGACTAATAAAGACCTTATTATTGAGGCGCTTACTCAGCAGCCAGATTATTTTGCACCTAGACCTTTGGGGCTTAATGAGAAATCCCTTTGGTTCTTACATCGCATGGCACCTGAGAGTGCGGCTTATAACATGGCCTACGCAATCAAGTTGAATAGCTGTGTAACGATTGACGCAGTTCAGCAAGCCTTTATTGAATTATTAAAGCGTCATCCTATTTTGTGTAGCCCTTATGGGGAGCGAGATGGGGATCCTGTTCAATGGTTGGCAGCGCCAGATAGCCAGCAAGGTATAGAAGCTATAGAGAGCAGCGAAAATAGCCATAGTTTGTCTGTACTATCGCTAAATAATGCCAATCAAAAGCAAATTAATGGCTGGATTTCCCGTGAAGCGGACAAGGCGTTAAAGCTGGATGAGGGGCAAGTGTGTCGTGGAGCCTTATTAGCCAACACCTTAAGTGATGAGCAGCAGCTTTACTTCACCATGGTGATTCACCATATCGCAGCGGACTTTATGTCATTCGAAGTTTTGCGTCAGGAGCTGGTGCAATTATTAGGTGTCCAAAGCATTGATAAGCTAGATGCTCAGTCTGTTGAAACCATAAGTTATCGTGACTGGTGTGCCAAACAGCAACAAAGTGTTTTAACAGGAGAGGCGACAGAGCAATTTTGGCTCGCGCAATTGGCCGATTTACCGCAACTCAACTTACCGACAGACTTTCCTCATAGTGCTAAAACGGGCTCAGACGGGGAAGAGATTCAATTTAATCTGTCCGAATCTCAAGGGGCGCAATTACGACAGCAATGTCGTCAATTACAAGTGACGCCTTATGTTTGGTTTATGTCTGCGTTTCAATGGTTTATGGGGCGTTTATCTGGCCAAGATGATTTTATTATTGGTACCCCAAGTTCTGGTCGTTTGTCCTCAGAAGATGCTCGTCTAGTTGGCTATTTGGTTAACCCATTAGCCCTAAGGTGTCGACCTGATTTGCTTCAGTCTTTTGAGGCTTGGGTCGCGCAAGTGGATGAGCAGACACAGCAGGTAATGAGGCATCAAGGCTATCCATTTTCTGCCTTGGTCGAAAAATTAGACGTAAAGCGTGAAGCGGGTCGATCACCTGTTTTCCAGCATATGTTTACCCTAAACCACGAGAGACCAGAAGCAGGCATGCAAGGTATCGTGGAGGCCGAGCTGCTAGCAGAGCAGCGCGGTGCCGCCCATGATTTGAACCTAGTTGTTGTCGATAGTCGCACTGGCTTTCTTGGTAAATGGCGTTACAGCAATAGCTTGTATCGTCGTGAAACCGTTGAAAGTATTCGTGATAGCTTTCTTCATTTTATCGATCAGCTGCTTGCAGATGCGTCACAACCTTTAAATCATCTGGATTTAGCGACCGCTGATACGGCTTCGGTATTAGTGGGTGAAACACTTGCGCCAGTGACAGACACAGCATGGAATGCATTTGCAAACATTGCTCAAACACAGCCAGATAATATTGCTCTAAAAAGTGAAAATCAGACCCTTAGTTATGCTGACTTGATGCAAAAGGTTGATCTTACTGCGGTGTTTTTACAGCAAAAAGGGGTTAACTCCGGCAAACGTGTCGGTATCTGTTTAGAGCGAAGTGTTGAGCAGCTTGTCGCTATGTTGGCTTGTTGGCGTTTAGGGGCGACCTATGTGGCGATGGACCACAAGTGGCCGGATAGTCGATTGCAGTTTATTTGCCAAGATGCAGAGCTAGTGCTGGTAGTGGGCCAAGATGAGGGTGCTTTTGAGCATTCAGAAAACACTGAAAGCCCAGAAAGTTCAGAAAATATAGTTGCTCCAATTTGGTTGCCTAAAGCCTGCCTTTGGGTAAATCAAACCATGCTTTCCTCTCAGAGCACTCTTTCTTCTCAATCTACTCTTTCTTCTCAAGATAGGGGCGACCTTTCGCAAACAGATGCTTTGGCTGAAAGCCTGCTTCCAAGTGAAAAGGATGTGGCTTATGTGATTTACACTTCAGGCTCAACTGGGCAACCTAAAGGCGTGGAAGTCAGTCAATCTAACTTGATTCACTATGTCACTGGTGTGCTGGATCGTTTGCAATTAACTGAGAAGGCAAGCTTAGCTTCCCTTGCCAGTAATGGTGCGGATCTTGGTTATACCGCTATTTACGGGGCATTGTTGAGTGGTCGTACCCTGCGTTTGCTAGCAGAAGATTTAGCCTTTGATGCTGAAGCCCTAGCAGAAGAGTTAGCATCGTCTCCAGTGGATTGCCTTAAAATTGTGCCTTCTCATTTAAATGGCATCTTGCTGGCAACAGCGCGTTCAGAGTGGTTACCGAATGAAGCTCTGATTCTTGGTGGTGAAGCCATCTCGCCAGAGCTTGTTGCCAAAGTCTCTGTCCGTAAAAAGACCATGTCTATTTTTAACCACTATGGCCCGACTGAAACGACTATTGGCGTCGTAGCTCAAAAGCTTGATCTATTGAGTGAGAGCATTGCCCTAGGACGACCTTTAGCGAACGTAGGAACACGAGTGGTTGATGCGTGTGGGCGAGTTGTGCCGCAAGGCTTTGCAGGTGAATTAGACGTTTCTGGTCCGACCTTAGCAAATGGCTATCTTGGCCAAGCCGCATTAACAAAAGAGCGCTTCCATCAGGTTGATGGCAGATCTTGGTATCGTACGGGCGATAGGGTGAAGCAAGTGGGTGAAGTGCTTTACTTTATTGGTCGTAGCGACTTTCAAATTAAGATTCGAGGTTATCGTGTTGAGCCAGGAGAAGTGGAAGCTTGGCTGAAGCAGCACCTTGATGATGCTGTCGTACTGAATGTGCCTGATGAAAGGCAAAATAACCGACTCGTCACTTATATAGTAGTTGGTGAAGGAGAAGGAGAAGGAGAAGGAGAAGGAGAAGGAGAAGGAGAAGGTAAGACTTCTTATATTAATGAAAAGCTGGATTCTCTTAAAGCTAGAATGCAGTCTGAATTGCCGGATTATATGGTACCTGCTGTTTGGGTCCCGCTAGAGCGCTTGCCACTTTTAGGAAACGGAAAGCTAGATCGCAAAGCCTTACCTGATGCCGATGCTTATATTGAAAAGGCCAATCTTGTTGAAGCTAATTCAAGCGAAAGCTCATCACTTGCATCAACACTTACACCTACAGAAAGTGCCTTACTGACTATCTGGCAAACCTTGCTGGGTAAGCCTGCGCTAACCATACATGATAACTTTTTTGCAAATGGTGGTGACTCGATTCTAGGCTTGCAGATTATTGCCAAGGCGAAAAAAGAAGACATCACTCTCACACCTAAAGCCATTTTTGAGCATCAAACTGTTGCCGAGCTTGCCTTGGTGGCAAAAACACCTGAAAAGCCAGAAAGCCAGCTGGAAAAGGCGTTACTTGAAATTGCTAAAGAGGTGTTAGGAAAGCCAAATCTCACCGCAAAGGATAACTTTTTTGCAGTCGGTGGCGATTCAATACTGAGTTTGCAGATTATAGCGAAAGCCAAATCGTCTGGCATTGCATTGACACCAAAGCAGGTGTTTGAACATCAAACCATGGCGGAGCTAGCGCTTGCAGCACTAGAGGCGAATACCGCTAAGGCGACATCAGCTAAGGCTGAAACAAGATCACAAAAAATTATTCTTCCTAGTGAGCCTTTCGGACTTACGCCGATACAAGCATGGTTCTTTGAGCAGCAAGGCGATAGACCACAAGAAAGCTTATCCCATTGGAATCAATCGCTTCTGCTTGACGCTAATATCGATTTGGATATTTCTGCTTTACGTGCAGCGGCTTTGACCTTGATAGAGCGTCACCCAAGCTTACGTTTGGCCTTTTCTAAAGGATCAGAGCCATCCTTTGCTGCTTGGCAGCAGGTTTATCAGCCAATTGAGTCAAACTGGGGTGAGCGCTTAGTTCAGGAATATGATGGCGATGATGTTAACGCAGAGGATGTAAATAGCCCTGTACTGGCCTCACTGCAATCTGATTTTAAACTCGACCAAGCGCCTCTTGTTAAATTTGTGTGGCTGTCAAAATCGAAGCAACTCTTATGTGTTGCCCATCATTTGATTATGGATGCGGTTAGTTGGCAGGTGTTGCTACAAGATCTTCATGCTTTTTATAAAGCTGCGTTATCTAACCATTCGAACGCCTTTTCCGCTCCAGATGTGGCGCGTTTTGACCAGTGGCAAGATTACCTAGCTGAGCGCGCAAGCCAGCTGGATGTGCAAGCTGCCACCGCTTATTGGGCCGCTCAGATTCAAACTGAGTTACCGCAAGTGGATGCCAATAATTCTTACGAAAACAGCGCACAGGTGAGTGTGAGTTTAAGCCAAGAACTCACTCAAAAATTGCTAGGTGATGCCAATGTGGCCTACAAGACCCGTGTGCAAGAACTATTGCTGACTGCCTTGGCAAAAGTGCTAGGCCAATGGCAGCAATTGCCAGATGTGACCATAGAGCTTGAAGGTCATGGACGAGAATCGGGTGACAGTGACTTGGATTTATCCACCAGTATTGGCTGGTTTACTAGCCGCTTCCCACAGAAGTTGTCTGCCGTGGTGGATTGGGAATCCGCATTAATTCACAACAAAGAGCAGCTGCGCCGTCTACCGGAAAAAGGCTTGGAATACGGCCTATTAAGGTATTTAAGTCTCTCTGGCGCTGACACTGGCTCACAAGACGCTGCAGCCAAGCCAAGCTTTAAACAAATCTTTAATGAGCGAAGTCACAGTTTTGTGTCCTTCAACTATTTAGGACAACAAGACGGATTGGCGGGGGATAGCCCGTTCTCATTATCCACGCCTTTATGCCCTGGAATGAAAGCGGCGACGGCGCTACGACCTCATGTTTTAGATATTAATGCGGTGATCTTGTCAGGTGAGTTACATCTTGAATGGACCTACCCAGCGTTAAATCAGCAGGAGAATAGCGAAAACAGCCATAACCTTTATGCCTGTGTACCTGAGATCGCTGAGAACTATATGAATGAATTGGTCTTGCTGATTGAGCATTGTTGCCACCCAAGTACGGGTCGTGCAACGGCCATAGACTTTCCTGACGCTGATATTACAGACGCGGAATTTATTGATTTACTTGCAGAATTGGAGGCCTGAGAGCGAAAGCTCTCATAAGACTGACTATGAAGAACCTAATGACTTCAATTTCTCATGCATCACCAGAAATGAATGCTTTGTCGAATAAAATTGAATCGATTTACCCACTTGCACCTATGCAAGAAGGCTTGTTATTTCATACCTTGATGAACCCTGAACAAGGTATGTATCTACTACAATATCGCCATGTTATGGAGATGGAATCCCTTAATCAAACAGCATTTCAACGGGCTTGGAGTGCAGTGGTACAGCGCCATGAGTTATTGCGTACTGCGTTTGTCTGGAAGCAGCAAAAGCGGCCTTTGCAAGTTGTTTATAAAGAGGTTGACCTGCCTGTTGAGTTAATGGATTGGCGCGGGGTGAGTGAGCAAGCGCAGCAACAAAAACTAGATGAGATGTTAGCCCAAGAAAGACAAGCTGGGCTGGACTTTAATAAAGCGCCGATTATGCGTGTGCGTCTTATTCAACTGGATGAAAACCGCTATCAGTTTGTCCGTAGTTATCATCATATCTTGATGGATGCTTGGTGCTTCTCATTAATCATGATGGACTTTTTGACCTACTACCGTGCTTTTGTAAAAGGAGAGCAGGTAACACTGCCAAAACCTCGCCCTTATCAAGACTTTATTCGCTGGTTGCGTGAACAGCCTGCTGACACCCACAAAGATTTTTGGCAGCAAAGGCTGGCTGGCTTTGATGTCCCCACTTCTCTTGGGATACGTGAGCCCAAGCAATATTTAGAGGCTGATCCTGTTGTTGATCTTATCGAGCATCTAAGTGTTGATGACACCGCCAAGCTACAAGCTTTAGCAGCACAAAATAAAGTGACGCTTAATACCCTAATACAGGGCGCTTGGGCGTTATTGCTAAATAGATACAGTGGTGAACAAGACCTGCTTTTTGGGGTGACTGTGGCGGGTCGTCCGGCTCATATGGAAGGCATGGAATCCATTGTTGGCTTGTTTATTAATACCTTGCCGCTGCGCTGGCGTGTTAGCCCAACCGCGTCTTTAGGTGAGTGGCTGCGTGCCTTGCAAACGGAAAACCTGGCTTTGCGTGAGCATGAAACCAGCTCATTGGCTGATATCC
The DNA here is from genome assembly GCF_000153025.1 of Marinomonas sp. MED121. GTDB lineage: Bacteria > Pseudomonadota > Gammaproteobacteria > Pseudomonadales > Marinomonadaceae > Marinomonas. The sequence goes on along the minus strand of NZ_CH672435.1, from coordinate 61,849 downwards.
AGCAATGGAGTGAGGTTGAGGGGCAGGATCTATTTCAAAGTTTGTTCGTGTTTGAAAACGCGCCAATGGATGCGGGTTTGAGTCAGGAAAACCTTGAGTTTATCGTCCAGAACGCGACTAACAGAACCCATACTAACTACCCCATTACTGTGGTGATTATTCCTGGTGAGTCTTTGCATTTGCAATTGACCTATCAAGGCCAAGATTTCTCCCATGATGCGGTAAGTATCATGTTGGGCCATTTTAAAACCCTATTGCTGTCTATGTTGACGCTTGATTCAAAGGCGACTTTGAGTCAATTACCTATGTTGCAAGCCGAAGAAGTTGAGCAGCAAAAATTATGGTCTGAAGGTGACAAGTTTGATTTAGGCGCGAGTTATATTGAGCGTTTTGATGCGCAAGTTGCCGCTAATCCAAATAAAGTCGTCGTCAGTGATGGGGAAACAACACTGACTTATGAAGCATTGAGTCAGCGAGTTAATGCCTTGACTCAAAAACTGGTTCACCATGGTGTCAAACTAGACAGCGTGGTTGCCCTGTTAGGTGAGCGTAATAGCGATTTTCTGGTCATGATCTTAGCGGTGCTAAGATCCGGTGCTGCGTATTTACCACTTGATCCTAGCCATCCTCCATTGCGTATTGCTCAAGTCTTAAAGCAAAGTAGATCAAGTTTAGTATTGGCAAATAAACAGTTTGAAGAGTTGGCCCTAGATGCCTTGTCAGCCAGCGCTTTGTCTGTTAGCGCTTTGTCAGAGAGTGACTTGTCAGAGTCTGGCTTAGATGGCGATAAACCGAGTGTCGCAACCTATGATAGAGCTGAATGGTCTACAAGCTATGAGGCGCCTGCTGGCTATGAAGCTTCTGCTAGCAGCGAATTGGCTTTTGATTCTGCTAAAGCGCCAGATCGCAAACTGGCGGGGCAAAACCTAGCCTATGTTATTTTCACTTCAGGATCTACCGGAACACCAAAAGGTGCCATGGTGACCCGAAATGGCATGTTGAATAACATGCTGGGTAAATTCGCTCCCTTACAATTAACCGATCAGGATGTCATTGCGCAAACCGCCTCTCAATGTTTCGACATCTCGGTATGGCAGTTTTTGATTGCGCCCATTCTTGGGGCAAGAGTCGAAATTCTGCCAGACTGTATAAGCCAAGACCCTGCTCGACTAGTCACTGAAATTGATCGTCGTGGCATTAGTGTCTTAGAGCCAGTTCCTGCTTTGATTCAAGGTATGCTTGCTACTGAAACATCAGGCTCTAAGTCGTCTTTGTCGACACTAAGATGGGTGTTACCAACAGGTGAAGCCTTACCGCCTGTATTGGCCCAACAATGGATAGAGCAATATCCGTCTATTCCGTTAATGAATGCCTATGGCCCGGCTGAGTGTTCAGACGATGTTGCCTTTTATCCTATTGTTGATCGCCTAAGTGACCAGGTGCTGCATGTGCCCATTGGTTCTGCCACAGCGAATAACCGTCTTTATTTATTAAGCCCTGAACTTGAGTTGGTGCCAATTGGTGCGATTGGCGAAATTTACGTGGCAGGTACGGGAATTGGCCGTGGTTATCTTAATGAGCCCGAGCGTACAGCGGGGGTCTTCCTACCTAACCCGTTTTTAAATAATGGCGAGCGTTTATACCGTACGGGTGATCTTGCCCGCTATTTAGCAGATGGCAGCTTACAATATGTAGGGCGAGTCGATTATCAGGTTAAGGTTCGTGGGTATCGAATTGAGTTGGGTGAAATTGAATCTAGATTGGCCCAGCACCCAGATGTTGATGAAGTGGTATTACTTGCGGCTAATGACAAAAAGCGTGGTAAGGTGCTGGTGGCATACATCGCAGGTGAGGCGCTAAATGGTGCTGCAAAAGAGCAGAATGAGCAAAATAACTGGCGCGAACTGCGTGATTTTGTGGCCCAAGGTTTACCGGATTACATGGTGCCGAGTGCGTTTGTTTGTTTGCCAAAACTACCTCGTAATAACAATGGAAAAGTCGATCGTAAGCAGTTACCGAGTGTTGACTTTAACAAACAGTTAGGGGCAGGTTATGTTGCGCCTACTTCGGAATTACAGCAGTCCTTATGTGAGACTTGGCAATCATTGCTTGGCTTGGATCGCATTGGCATCCATGACAACTTCTTTGAGCTGGGTGGACACTCCTTATTAGCCACTCAAATGGCGGGACAATTAACGCGCTTATTGAGCCGAGAAGTGCCCCTTCGAAGTATATTTGAGCAGCCGACCATTGCCTTACTGGCGAGCTGGATTGATGCGAATGAGGGGCAAAATACACTGCCACCGTTGAAATCCTTGCAAGGGAATAACACGTCATCTAATCAAGATGTGAAGGTGAAACTCTCTTGGTCTCAGCAACGTATGTGGTTCTTACAGCAATTGGACCCAGAAAGTGCCGCTTACAATTTACCGGCAGCGATTCGAATTCATAAAACCGCTGAAGGCAAAAAACTTAGCGTGACTGTGGCTGAACAAGCCCTGAATAGCATTATCTCTGAGCATGATATTCTGAGAACCCACTTTGTAGTTGAGCAGGGTGAACCTGTTCAGGTGATTTCACCAAAGGGCGACATTTCTATTTCTGTGTCGCACCTAGAAACAGAGGATGAAGCCTTATCTGAATCCTTATCTGAATCTGCAATCTTAGAAAAAGCGCTCAAAGCGGATGCCATGCAGCCGTTTTCATTGGATCAAGGTCCTTTATTACGTGTGAGCTTGTATGAGCTTGAGCACAGCCAAGTGTTGGCATTTAACTGTCATCATATTATCGCTGACGCTTGGTCTTTGCGTCTCTTGGTTGACCAGTTCTGCAAAATTTATCAAACCATTGTGAATGACCAAGCCCTTGCTTTGGCCACGCCAGAATTACAATACTCAGACTATGCTCTTTGGCAAAGAGAGCTGATGGATGAGGGCCATTTAGAATCGCAACTAGACTACTGGAAGACGTTACTTCAGCCAAAAGACAGTGCACAGCAATCTACGTCTGATGAGGCATTAGCATTGCCTGTTTTATCCCTTAGTAGTGATTACCCAAGACCAGAGCAGCCAAGTGGTGAAGGCAAACGTTATGTGACCACCTTGTCCGCGAGTATTGCCCAAAAACTGACTGACTTTGATCGCGCAGCAGGGCGCAGTCATTTTGCCTCTACCATGGCGGCATTCCAGTTGCTATTAGGTGCTTACAGCGGTCAAAAGGATATTCTGATTGGTGTGCCTGTGGCTAACCGCCACCATGCACTGACTCAAGACATCTTTGGTTGCTTCATTAATACCTTGGTACAGCGTGCTGATCTGACACCGACTCAAAGTGTAGAAAAGTTAATAGAATCGATTGCAAAGCAGGCGCAACAAGCTCAAGCTAATCAAGACTTGCCATTCGATTACTTGATTGATCAGTTGGGTGTTGATCGTCAGACAAGCTATAACCCGCTATTCCAATCCATGTTTAATTACCTCTCTGGTAAGGCGCTAGATCAATTAGAGCTAGGTGGTCTTGAGGTAGATGCCATAGATAACCGTCCAGACACGGCACTATGTGATTTCAAACTGGATGTACAAGCCCATGAAGGAACATTTAATTTAAGCTTTGAATACAGTACTGAGTTGTTCCAGCCCGAAACGGTTATTCGTATGGCCAATGACTTTGAGCGTATTTTGGAATGGATGCTTGAGAATCCAGAGTCTGAGCTGACTGAGATGGATTTATGGCAACCGGCTGATTCTGAGATGTTAGAGGCTGCGTCGATTCCTAAGGGCAAGAGTGTGTTAAGCCAGTTTGCCGAGCAGGTTAACAATCAGCCTGATGCGATTGGGGTTCAAGGTGGAGAAGCGGGCTCAAATCCTCTGACTTATGCTGAACTGAATAGGCACAGTGACCGCTTAGCGGTTCAGCTGCAGAAATCCGGTATCAAACAAGGTGATCGAGTCGCCCTTTGTGTCGATAGAGATCAACATATGTTGGTTTCTATCTTGGCGGTGCTTAAATCAGGTGCTGCCTATGTGCCGATTGAGCCTGAATGGCCTGCAGATCGTATGTCTTATGTTTTGGCGCACTCAACTCCAGTGCTATGTTTGGTAAATAGGGCATATCAAAGCAAGGTAACAGAGTTTCAGCCTGAATTGGCTTGTTTGGCTATAGGTGCTGATACTTGGTTTGATTTAGATAATACACTAGAAAGCGATTTAGATAGCGATACTTATAACGATCACCAAGTAACGACAGAACAACCTCTTGTCTATACAGAAAAGTCAGATACAGAAAAGCCAGATACAGAAAAGCCAGATCAACTGGCTTATATTCTCTACACCTCAGGGTCAACAGGGCGGCCAAAAGGAGTAGAGATCAGTCTCGGTAATCTTGCGTATTTATGTCGTGAGTTATCAGATTGTGTTCCGCTTTCAACCAAGGACAAGGTACTGTCTTTAACAACCTATTGCTTTGATATTTCCATTGTGGAGCTCTTGTATCCTTTAACACAGGGCGCAAGTATCTTGGTCGCAACCAATGAACAAACTAAAGATCCTCGACTCTTGGATCAGTTGCTTGATGCTGCTGTAAGTCACAAGCCTGTCAGTTTAATGCAAGCAACACCTGCCACTTGGAGTATGTTTTTAGCTCGCTCTCGTCGCACCCTTGATGGGGTGACGGCAATTTCAATTGGTGAAGCCTTGAGTGCAGAGCTAGGGCGTCAAATTTTGATGCGTGGCGCAGAGCTGATTAATGCCTATGGCCCAACAGAAGTGACGGTTTATTCCACCTACCAGGCAATCACACTTGCTGATTGTGATGCTGCAACATCGAGCGCAACCTTACCAATCGGTAAAGTTTTTAAAGGATTATCTGCCCATGTTTTAGATGATTCAATGCGTTCTGTGCCTGAGGGTGTAACCGGTGAGCTTTATTTGAGTGGGGACGGCGTAGGTCTTGGTTATCATAAGGCGCCTGACTTAACCGAAAAAGCCTTTGTTGCTAATCCCTATTGCTCTTCTCCTAATAGAACAGCGTTTGCTGGACATGAACGTTTCTATAAGACAGGTGATTTAGTGAGTCGTCGACTTGATGGCACGTTAGATTATTTAGGGCGAAATGACTTCCAAGTTAAATTACGTGGATTCAGGATTGAGCTAGGTGAAATAGAAGCCTTGTTGCCTCAACTTGATGGTGTTGATAATGCGGTTGTCTTGTTAGAGGGCAAAGGTGATCAAGCGAAATTAGTCGCTTATTGGAGTGGTGAACAAGGCGAATCGACTGCCTTGCGCGAGCATCTTGCTAAGCGTTTGCCTGAATATATGCTGCCCACTTTTTGGCAATGGCTGGATGTCTTGCCACAAAACGCCAATGGCAAGGTAGATCGAGGAGCACTACAGGCTTTGGCGCTTCCAAGTCTGGCGAGCGCACAAGCTCAAACCCAGGAGCGAACAGCGCCTCAAGGCCTTTGGGAAAAACGTCTTGCTTGCATATGGAATCAGGTTCTGTTGGGCGTTACTGATAAGGCAGCCGATAAAATTGCCAATAAAGTAGCTGATAAGGCCGCTGAGAGAGACAGTGAGCACATTGACATTGCCCGTGAAGATAATTTCTTCTCACTCGGTGGTCATTCCCTATTAGCTGCACGTATTGTGGCGGCTTTGGCAGAAGACTTTGCCGTGGATGTGCCGCTTCGTAGCTTATTTGAAAAACCGACCTTAATGGCTTTAGCAGCAGAGATTGAGCAACTAGAGCAGTCGACAGATGATAGCCAACCTTTCATTATCCCGTCTCGTAAGCGGACTGAAGCATCATCCGGTGCGAACTTGTTTCCGATGCACGCGACGCAAAAACGTCTTTGGTTCTTAGAAAAATTCAGTGGCGCAAGCCGAGCTTATCAGCTGACTTTATCCTTAAGAGTGAAAGGTAAGCTTAATTTAACTGCCTTACAACGGGCGTTAGCCGTATTAATGTCAGAGCAAAATAGCCTGCGTACTGTCTTTGTCGAACAAGATGGCGACTTGTATCAAGCGGTGCTCGCTGGCACTGAGAGTCGTCCTCTTGCAGTGCCACTTAGTGTACATAGTCTTGATTCAAGCTTGTTTGAACAGGCGAATGAAACGCTGTTAGTGGATACTTTGCGTGATTTATCTAATCAAGCATTTACCCCAGAAGAAAAGCCACCATGGCGTTTAGACGTGCTTGAAGCTGAGCAAGGTGAGGAGCATATTTTACAGCTGTGTTTGCACCACTTGATAGCAGATGCTTGGTCTTTAAAAGTCTTCTTTGATGAGTTGCAGGCTTTGTATTCAGACTCTGTGGCAGATGTGCTCAATATTGAAGGGCGTGAATCCCTTCCTTATCAGTTTGGCGACTATGCAAGCTGGTGGCAAGGTTCAGAAACCCGTAACACGCTTCAGCAGCAGCTTAACTATTGGAAAGAGAAACTAGCCGGTGAGCAGCCTTTATTGGACTTGCCGACGGATTTCCCTCGACCAAAACAGTTGAGTTCTAAAGGGCAGCGTTATCGTTTCACCTTACCTGAGAATCTGGTGGCTCAGTTGAAGCAGCAAAGCTCACAACGTCAGGTGACGGCCTTTGTTCCTTTACTCAATGCTTGGCAGTTATTGCTGTCTCGTTACAGTGGCCAAGATGATATTCAGATTGGTATCCCTGTGGCGAATCGTCAACAGGCTTATAGTGGAAAATTAATTGGTTATTTTGCCTCTACCCAAGTGGTTAAAGCCCCGCTTGCGTTACAAGAAAGCGTGGAAACAAGTTGGCAGCGTCTACAGCAAACTTTGACAGAAGCGCAGCAAAATCAGGATCTTCCTTTTGAGAAGTTGGTTGAAGCACTTGATTTACCAAGAGATAACGGTCGCGCACCTTTGTTCCAGTCTCTATTTAATCTGATTCAATTAGATTCAGATTCTCACTTTGCCGGGCTTGCTACAGAGCGAATCACCTTAGATGAAGGTACGAGCTTGAGTGAAATCGGCATGCAGATTGAGCAAGGCCAGAATGAACAAGGTAAGAGTGAGTGGTGCTGTGTGTTGGAATACAGCAGCGAATTATTCCTGCAAGACACCATGGCCCGTTACGCTCGCCACTATTTAAATCTGTTGACAGACATGTTGTCTGAACCTGAAAAACCTTTGTGTCAGGTTGAGATCTTATCTGGCTTAGATGGCAATTTAGATGAAAAGTTAGAGCAAACCTTTAATGACACAAGTGCTGAGCTGAAAGATGACTATGATCTGATCCGTCGTTTCGAATCACAAGTAGAGAGTACGCCAGAGGCGATAGCCATTCGCTTCCATGATGAATCTATGAGTTATCGTCGCTTAAATAGTGAGGTTAACCAACTTGCTCATTACCTGATGGATAAAGGGGTGGGTGCAGAGCAAAAAGTCGCTATCTTGCTTGATCGTGGTCCGTTAGCTGTGATCGCTCATCTAGCGGTATTAAAAGCGGGCGGGGCGTATATTCCCCTTGATCCTGCTCAACCTGCGGATAGATTAAGTTACATCTGCCAGCATGCAAAACCTAGCTTGCTAATCACCCAGACAGAAAATAGTGGCTTGGTTAAATCTAATGCTGATGTACTTACCCTAAACAGCCTGCCTAGCGAAAGCGGTTTAGCCTTCAACCTAGCGCTAAATCATGATTGGAATCTAAACCCATCTAGAGGCATCCATTATAGCCAATTGGCCTATGTGATTTACACCTCAGGTTCTACCGGTAAGCCTAAAGGGGTGGCCATTAGTCGAGGTAACTTAGCGAACTTCCTTCATGGTATGGGACAAAAAATCGCCATTAGTGAAACGGATTCTTGGTTGGCGGTGACGACGACCTCATTTGATATTAGTGCCCTCGAAATCTACTTACCTCTCTTACAAGGTGCGACCCTTTTGATGGCAGATAGCCAGCAAACTATGGACGTGGATGCTTTGTTTGAGCTGTTAAATCAAGCCACAGTCTTTCAGGCGACACCAACAACTTGGCAAATGCTACTCACCAAAAATGATGCTGTTTGGCCGGCATTGAAAGGCATTGTTGGAGGAGAGGCAGTACCTAACTATTTGGCGAAAAAGCTGATGGAAAAAGGTGTCACCCTCATAAATGCCTATGGACCAACTGAAACCACCATATGGTCAACGACCCATTCCTTCAATGAGAAGGGGGCTGTTGAAGCAAGTGATGTTGAAGAAGGTGCTCTTGAAGAAAGTGCTGTTGAAGAAGGCGCTGTTGAAAAAGGTATAAGCGAAGACGGTGTGGCAGCCATAGGTACGCCAATTCTGAATAACCGCTGTTACTTATTAGATGATCATTTGCAGCCAGTACCACTTGGTGCAACCGGTGAATTGTATATAGCGGGGGAAGGTGTGGCACGTGGTTATCAAGATGCTCCCGATCTCACGGCGAGTGTCTTTGTTCCTGACCCATTTAGCCAAGATGGCTCACGTTTATATAAAACAGGCGACCTTGTGCGTCTTGGTAAGAATGGCCTACTTGAATACATTGGCCGCAGTGATTTTCAGATCAAAGTGCGTGGTTTTCGTATCGAGCTTGGTGAGATTGAAAACAGCTTGCGCAAATTTGAGGGCGTGTCTGAGGCTGTTGTCGTTGCAGATGATAAACAGCGTTTAGTGGCCTTCCTGCAAACACAAGAAAGCATCTCCAGCCTAACCATGCGTGAGCTTTTAGAAGCCGAATTACCTGCTTACATGCTGCCTTACCAATGTGTTTGTGTGAGTCAGTTTGCACTTAACAGTAACGGTAAAATTGATCGTAAAGCCTTGACTTGTCAAGCCTCAGCGCTTGAGCTTCAGACATCGTCAGACAGGGTGCAAAGCCGCGCGCTTGAAGGGGATGTTGAACACCGTCTTGCTGATATTTGGCAGGCGTTACTTGGCACCTTACCAAAAGCAGAAGATAGCTTCTTTGTACTAGGCGGTCACTCTTTACTGGCAATGCAAATGATCGCGAAAGTAGAAGCCGAGTTTGGTATTCGTCTAGCCCTGCAATCCCTTTTTGAGAAACCGACGATTGCGGCATTAGCAGAACAAATTACTGGCTCTGATGAGCAACAAGATGATGAGCTGGACTTTATGGATCAGTTGCTCAGTGAATTTGAAGATTAGGAATACTTTTTGATATGAAACAAACACGCTATTTAGATATCGCGAAACGTTTAGCGAGCCTTCCTAAAGAGAAAAGGCAATTATTTCGTGACAAGCTTGCTCAGCAGGGGATTGATAGTTGGCAATTGCCTATCGTATCGACAGAGCAATCGGGCACACAATTGTCATTGGCACAGCAGCGCTTTTTAGTTGCTGAACAAATGTCGACTAGGGCACTGTATAACCTTTGCTCGGTATTACGATTTGATAATGGATTAAATATAGAGGCGTTAGCGCAAGCGATTACAGCCCTAGTTGAGCGCCATCAAGTATTACGCACTCGATACATTATGGATGACAGGGGAAGTTGGATACCTGAGGTGATGCCAGCGCCTAGCTTATCATTCGCGCCAAAAACGGTTTCTTTGGCGAATGATGTGGCACTGAAAAACTGGTATCAAACACACTATGAGCAAGAACTTGAGGTGCCTTTTGATCTTGGTAATGAACTCCCCTTAAGGGTCGAGCTTTATCAAGTGTCCTTGGAAAATGTGTCCTTGGAAGATGTTTCTTTGAAAAATAGCATTGAGACTGCTGATAATGAGAGTTATTGGGTGTTCTTCACCATACATCATGTGGCGTTTGATGCTTGGTCGTCTCAGCAACTAAATCAAGAGCTTAGCTTACTTTATACTGCTGCAATAGACAGTAAGGGGACTCAAAGTGACGCATTGCAATTACCAGAGCTGGCGATTCAATATTCGGATTATGCCAGTTGGCAAGCTGATTGGCTGGAAGGGGATGATTATCAGCGCCAGTGTGATTATTGGAAGCAAAACTTAGAGGGCGCTAAAAGATCATTAGCCCTACCTTTTGACCGGACTCGCAAACCCAATCATGAGCGCAGTTATGCTGGCGCCGTGCAGGGGATTAGCTTGTCCCATGCGCTTTCTGAGTCTCTTCGAAAAAGGGTCAATGACACCAATAATACCCTGTATATTTATTTTCAAACGGCCTTTAGTTGGTTGTTATCAAGTTACAGCCAACAAACCGATTTTTGCTTTGGTAGCTCTGTTGCAAGCCGTGGCCGCGAAGAGCTTAGACCTTTGGTCGGGCCTTTATTGAATACGCTCGTATTGCGTCAGCAGCTAGATGGCAATCCAAGTTTTGACGAGGCGTTAAAACGCACTCAAACCGTGACAGCGGGCGCTTTTGATAATCAAGATTTACCCCTTGAACAGTTACAAGACTTGCTTAAATCTGATGACGATAAAGTAGCAAAAGCGGCACAATCTCTGTTTCAAGTTATGTTTGTCCATGTGGCATTGCCTGACAGTCAGAGTGTTAGTTTACCTGGCACACAAGTCGATATCATAGTGCCAGAGCAGCGACATGCACGCTTTGATTTAACCTTACGGGTATTGGAGCCATCAGGCGGTGATATTCGCCTTGAGATGGAATATAGCGCTGAGCTGTTTGATGCAAAAACAGTGACTCGTTTGCTTAATCATCTAGAACAGATATTAGTGCAGACCTTAACTAAGCCAATGACACGCTTATCTGAAGTTACATTGACATCAGGCCTAAGTCATCAGCTTGGCGAGACCTTATCGAATAAGGCTCAATTGATGAATCAGGTGATGGGGTATTGGTCCCAACCTGAACACAATGCACGTATTGCTCTTGATACTGGCAAGCAACAAATTACCTATCAAGCACTTGATGCGGTTGTGACAAACCTAGTGGCTAAGCTTAATCAAAAAGGCATCAAAAAAGGCGATAAAGTTGCCATCTTGATGCCAAGAGAAGCGCGTCAAATAGCCAGTTTACTCGCTTGTTGGCGTATCGGTGCCATTGCTTTGATGCTAGATCCAAGGCAGCCAGAGCAAAGGCTTAAAGACTTGGTAGAAGAGTCAAATACCTCATTAGTGCTTCATACTTTTTTGCCAAGTGATGCTTCTTACACTGAGCACACTGAGAGGTTATTAAATATCGAAAATGGGCAAAGTGAAGGTGTTTCTAGTATTTCATTGACGTCCTGGAATGATTTACTTGCTTTTGAATTACCTATTCAAGATTTAGAGGGGAAAGCATCGAAAAGCATCGCTTCTGAAGACATTGCTTCTGAAGACATTGCTTACATTCTTTATACCTCTGGCTCAACAGGCAAACCAAAAGGCGTATTAGTTTCACATGGAGCGCTAGCTCATTATTCAGCAGCTATCTCTCAAGCGATTCCGTCTGTTGAAGGTGGACGTTGGTTAACCCTGGCGACTGTGGCTGCAGATTTGGGCTTAACCTCCGTGCTAGCAGCGCTTTATCAAGGACAAACCTTATTACTACCAGAGGCAGAACTTGCTTTTAATCCACCTGAATTAGCGGATTTCTTACGCCAGCATCCTACGGATTATCTAAAAATTGTACCCTCTCATTTGAAAGGTCTACTGAGCGTCTCTTCTCCAATTGATATATTGCCAAAGCGTGCCTTAATCAGTGGTGGTGAAGGGATGGATGAGGCCTTATTAAATCAGCTTCATAGCCTTTCACCAGACATGGCAATCTTCAACCATTACGGCCCGAGTGAAAGTACGGTCGGCGTGAGTGTTATTGAACTGAATAATCAGATTACTGACTCTTTTGAAGGGATGAGCTTAGTTGCGCCTTTGGGTCGAGCTTTACCTGAATCTTGTTTGGAAATTCGCGCTGAAAATGGCGTTTTATTACCTCAAGGGGCAATGGGTGAACTTTGTATTAGCGGTCCGCAACTGGCTAACGGCTACTTTATAAAAGGGCATGATCAAGGGGATACTAAAGTACAAGCCACAGCTAAGGATTTGAATGCAGTTTTTGTAGAAAGTGCTGTTAGCTCTTCAGAAAGTATTGCAAGTTCTTCAAAAAGCGCCACAAATCAAAGGTATTACCGAACAGGTGATAGGGCTCGCCTTAATAATCAAGGGGTGTTTGAGTACCTTGGCCGATTAGATGATCAAATTAAGCGACGAGGTTACCGTTTAGAGTTAGGTGAAGTCAGTGCTTGGCTGCAAGCTCAGGCTGAGGTTTCCCTCGCTTCTGCGCTTGTGCTTGAACGCAACGAACGCTCATTATTAGTGGCTGCTATTGAGCTTGAAAACCCTGATACAGACCCAGCAATCAATGAGAGCAAAATAGCGTCTGAATTATTGGTTCGTATGAAGGCTGCCATGCCGGATTACATGGTGCCTGATAATCTCGTTTGTGTGGATAAGATGGCGCTTAATACGAACGGCAAAATAGATCGTCAAAAAGTGGCTGATCAAACGTCTCTTCAAATAGAAAGGCTTAAATATGACAGGCTTGAACTGGAAGAACAACAAAATAAGCCATCATCCACTGAGACAGGCATGCGATGTGATGCTTTGCAGATGAATGCTAACCAAACCTTATTAGCGGGTATTTGGTGTCAGTTGCTTGGGCTAGAGGCTGTCGCTTTAGATGATGATTTTTATGCGCTAGGTGGCGATTCGATTCTAAGCCTTCAGCTTATTGGTTTAGCGCGACAGCAAGGTGCTGTTTTGACGCCGCTTAATGTGATGAAGCATCGAACCTTGAGAGCAATGGCATCGTGCATTCCTCTTCCTGAGCAGGATGTTGAAGGAGTTGCTGTAGTAGACCCAGTAGCCATCATATTGAGGGATTTATACCGAGATATTTTGGGCAAGGCAGAGCTTGATCACAATGCCGATTTTTATCAGGCTGGCGGTGACTCCATCCTGAGTTTGCAATTAATTGCCCGTGCTCGTACCGCAAAGGTGACCTTGTCTCCTAAATTATTGGCGCAGCATAAAACGCCAATTGCCTTAGCTAATGTATTGTCTGAAGTTGCTTCTGATAAGGGTGAAACTGCCAAAGACATTGCTATTGGCTCATTAGATAAGAGCCAAGTAGATAAGAGCCAAAAGGCTGCTAATTTGCAGCAAACTTCGCTTAAGCGAGTTGATAGAAACCTGCCACAGCCTTTATCAGATGCGCAAAAACGTATCTGGTTTATGCAGCAGATTGCGCCAGAAAGCAGTGCTTGGAATGTCATGCAACGCTTGTCTATCAAGGGAGAGTTGGATCTTAAAGCGCTAGAAGCCGCCTGTCATGCCATTATGAATAAGCATGACATTCTGCGTACAAGCTTTATCAGTCAAGATGATCAAGTCGTGCAGAGAGTACTGCCAATTGAGCAAGTAATGAATCAAGTTGATTCTCCTTTTACCTGCCATCAAGTGTCTTACGCGAGTTTGGATAACTTGGTTGAAGAAAAGGAAAATCACGTATTTGATTTAGAAACGGGCTTATTATGGTCCTTGGATGTCTTTTGCTTGCCGGGTACTGATTCTCTTCCTGAGTATCAGCTTTTGATCAATATTCATCATATTGCGACAGATGGTTGGTCAATGGGCTTGTTAGTACAAGAGTTCCTCGCTTTTTACTCACAAAGTCTTGCAGGTCATTCAGTTGAGCTGCTTGAGTCTAGTCAATCCGAAGGCACGACTTATATTGATTGGGTTGGTGCCAAACAAGCTGAACACAGCTCTGACGTTGAGTCTTACTGGCTTGAACGTTTAAAAGAAATGCCGCAAACGATTTCATTGGCGACAGATTATGCTTATCCAGAGGTGCAAACCGATAATGGGGCCCGGGTAGAAGGTGTTATTAAGGCTGAGTTAATCGCCCAATTAGATCAGAAGGCGCAAGACTTAAGTGTTACCCCATTCCAATTATTGTTTGGAGCATGGAAGCTTTTGTTATGGCGTTACAGTGGCCAAGATGATTTTGCCGTTGGTGTGCCTGTTTCTGGCCGAGAGGATGCACAGACTCAGAATATGGTCGGCGTTTTTATCAATACCATGGTGTGTCGTAGTCAAATTGATGCCAGTTTGCCATTAGATGAGTGGTTAGTGTCGACAGCGACTCGCACCCTAGAAGACCTTAACGAATCGATTCCGTTAGAGCGCTTGCTTGAGTGCTTGCAGCCAGAACGTAATATGGCGCGACCTGCATTGTTCCAAACCTTGTTTAATTATCAGGTGGATACAAAAGGACAAAGGAAGCTTGCTATACCTGGTTTAGCCATCGAAGCCATAGAGCAAACGCACATCAGCAGTAAAAGTGAGCTGAGTTTGAACCTGTTCCGTCAAGATTCATTAGGTGTCCAGCTTGAATACAATCGAGATGTATTTTCTGAAGTGACAGCGGCCCAGATGCTTGAAGACTATAAAGCGATTATCTCTCAAATGGTGGGTGTTGATGGTGCTGTGAGAAAAGCGCTACACGAATTACAATTGCCTTCTATGGCACAAGGCCAAGCGCAAGGTGCTGTTTACTCAGTAAACTCGCAAGATGCCTTCATTCAACGTTTTGAAGTCCAAGTTGAAGCGACGCCAGATGCATTAGCCTTACAGGCTTGTGATAGAGCGCTTTCGTATCGTGAGTTAAACCATGAGGCGAATCGTTTAGCCAATTGGCTGATAGGGCAAGGTGTGAGACAAAGTGGCATATCTGAGCGCTTATCTGAAACCTCGTCTGAGCCCTTATCGGAAACTTTGTCTGAATCATTAGTCGCACTTTGCTTGCCAAGAAATAGTCAGCTTTTAGTGGCTCTTTTAGCTATTCAAAAAGCCGGTGCTGCTTATGTGCCATTAGACCCAGCTCAGCCAAAAGCGCGTTTATCTATGATAGCTGAGCGCTCTGGTGCAACACTTTGCTTATGTGACAGTACGACGATTCAGACATTTGAAGCCTTAGAAGTAGAGAGTTTAACCCCGGTTAATCTAGGTTCTCTCACTGAAGAATTATCGACTCAATCTAACCTTAATACCAAGCTAGTCGTGCCGGAACAGTCTCTTGCTTACACCCTATATACATCGGGTTCGACCGGTGTGCCAAAAGGTGTGCAGCTTGAGCGCCGTCAATTTGCGAACTTTTTGCGAGCGATGGAGCGTGTTTTACCCCCTTTCAATAAAGTATTGGCACTCACCACCATTACCTTTGATATAGCAGGATTAGAGCTGTTTTTACCGCTTGTGAATGGGGCTGCTGTTATTTTAGCTGATGAGGATGCGCGACGTGATGGGGAGCAAATTGGTCGCTTAATACAAGAGCATGATATTGATTTAATTCAGGCAACGCCGTCTGGTTGGCGCTTGTTAGATGAGTTGTCGGATGATGCATTATCTAATGTCGTGGCGCTCGCAGGTGGAGAGGCATTAGACAGTGAATTAGCAAGCAAGCTTAAGCGACAATGTCGAGATTTGATTAATGTCTATGGGCCAACAGAAACGACAGTTTGGTCATCCTCTTACTTGGTTCAAGAGACATCTTTGCCACTGACACCAATCGGCACACCTTTGCTGAATAATGATTTGCATGTACTTGATGCACAATTGCAACCTGTTCCACAGGGAGTTATTGGCGAGTTATATATTGCAGGGGAAGGGGTTGCACGAGGTTATCAAGGGCAAGCCGATTTAACTGCAGAACGCTTTTTGCCTAATCCATTTGGTGATGGCAATCGTTTGTATCGCACAGGTGATCTGGTTAAACACTTGGCAGATGGCACCCTGTATTTTGTTGGACGAGTTGACCAGCAGGTGAAGCTAAGAGGATTTAGAATTGAGCTGGGTGATATTGAGGCCGCACTTTTAGCTAATCCAAATATTAAACAAGCCGCTGTTACCATTGAAAAAGAAAGGCTGATTGCTTGGTGTGTTGCCGTGCCTACTTCAGAGCCTAGCTCAGAGTCGGATTCTCATTCAGCTTTTGAATCCTCAGAAACCATCAAAAAACTACAAGCTGAATTAGCCTTAATCTTGCCAGAGTATATGTTGCCACAGGGTTATGAATGGCTATCGTCTTTGCCGTTAAATGCCAGTGGCAAAGTAGATAGGAATGCACTGTCTAAACGTGAACTTTCTGCTGCTTTCTCTTCTCAAAATACAAGCCAGTCTGGTTTCAATGAAGTAAGTGTGGACGCGCTAGAGGGTCAAGCTGAGCAAGTTTTGACTCAATATGAAGTCATTGTCAGTGATATTTGGAAGGCGTTACTGAACTTAGAGACAGTAAATAAGCAAGATCACTTTTTCAATCTTGGTGGTCACTCACTGATGGCTGCACAGGTGCGCTCTCGTTTGCGTGCTCAAGGCTTTGATGTATCCCTGAAAACCTTGTTTGAAACCCCTGTTTTGAGCGAGTTAGCAAAGCATTTGTCTTTGCTAGAGCATCAAGTTTCTGATCAGTCTATCCCATTGGTAAAACGCCAAGAAAAGATGCCATTATCAGATGCACAACGTCGCCTTTGGTTTATGCAACAACTGAAGAAAAATGATGCCAGCTTTAATATGAGTAGTGTGGTCGAGCTGGCGCTTCAATTAGATGACCAACCGCAAGGTAAGTCAGAAGCCGAACTAGGAAAAACAGCAACTAATGGACTTAATACGGATGCTATTCAAGCAGCGCTTTATGGTGTTGCACAGCGTCACGAAATTTTACGCGTTACCTATCATGCGGATGCCAATGGCGAAGGGTATCAGCGTGTTGATGCAGGTCTAACCCCTGCTTTTTCTGTGGTTGACCTTAGTGCTGAAGGGCCTGTTGAACGTGAAGTGATAGTGGGTGATTTGATCCTTGAAGCATCAAATACCCCATTTGATTTAACCGCTGAAAGCCCTTTACGACTTGTATTATACAAACTAAGTGAAAGCCGCTGGTTAGTGCAGCTGGTGCAGCATCATATTGCCTCAGACGGTTGGTCAATGACTTTGTTGATTAATGATCTTATTGACGCTTATCAGCAAGCTATTCAGGTCCAAAGTGTGGCTTTAGCAAGCTTGCCTGTTCAATATTTGGATTATGCCGCTTGGCAAGCTAGTACTGAGGTCCGTGCCAAACAACAAGCGGGGCTAGACTACTGGCGACGCCACCTGACAGGGATGCCTGAGCAATTGGCGCTACCTTTGGACCGCTCTCGTACAGCAAGCGCTGGAGACCAGGGGGGCGCGCTTGATTTACTTATTCCTGAGGCGTTAACCGCATCGCTTAATCAATTAGCGAATGAGCAAGGGTGTTCCTTGTTTATGTTATTGATGGCGGCTTATACAGCGCAACTGCATCTAGAAACTGGGTCGCAGGATATCGTAATGGGAACAGATGTTGCCAATCGTGATCATGGCGATACTGAGAATATCATTGGCTTCTTCGTCAACTTGATAGCGCTACGTATGAAACCTAATTCCATGCATTCTTTTGAAGATTACCTACACCAGGTTCGTCAAGTTTGCCTTGAGGGTTTTAACTATCAGGATATTCCATTTGATCGTGTTGTTGAGGCGGCACAGCCTGCCCGTATTCAGGGAAGTCACCCATTAATACAAGCGCTGTTAGTGATGCAAAATACCCCTAATGCACGACAGGATTTGGGTGATTTACAAGTGACACCAAGAATGAATGTTCAGCAACATTCTAAATTTGATATGGCTTTGTTTGCCAGTGAAGAAATGACGACGAAGGGAGAGCAGCTAGCATTACGCTGGGTGTATCGAACGTCGCTTTTTGACGCCTCGACAATAGAGCGTTTAGGCCGTGATTTACTCGCCTTGCTTGAGAATATTGTTAACAAGATCAATGTGCCTCTTCTGTCTTTAAAACGAAGTGCTTTAACCAAAAATGCAGATGGTAACTCTAATATGGATATAAAATCTCCAACAAAACGTAAGCTAAATAAGCTGAGTAAAATGAAAAAAACTAAAGCGGCACCAGCGGTGAAAGTGCCTCTTGTGAGTACTCGCCCCTTAAATGATGACGCCCCTTTTCCTTTGTTAGTGGAGTGCAATGAAAAAGGTCTTGATCCTAACGTATGGGCACAGGCTAACCAAGCCCTGATTATGGAATGGTTAGAAGTGCATGGTGGTATCGTATTCCGTGGCTTCAACTTGCCAACACCGGTTGAGTTTGAGCGTTTCTGCGAGGGGATTTACCCAGAACTATTTGGACAATACGGGGATCTTCCAAAGAAAGAAGTGGGTGAGAAAATCTATCAGTCGACACCTTATCCCAATGATCAAATGATCATGTTTCATAACGAAAGCTCCCATCAGCACAAGTGGCCGCGTCGACAATGGTTCTATTGTGAGATAGCAGCGGAATCAGGGGGTTGTACGCCGATCGTGGATTGCCGTGCCTTGTACCAAAAATTACCTGAAGCTGTGCGTAAAAAGCTGCAAGAAAAACAGCTTAAATACGTACGTAACTTTAGTGGCTTGGATGTGAGTTGGCAGCATTTCTTCAAGACAGAAGACCGTGCTCAAGTTGAAGCCATTTGTCGTGAGGGTAATATCGAATTTGAATGGTATGGCGAAGATACCTTACGTATTAGTCAGGTATGTCCCGCTGTGATTAGTCACCCTGTGACGGGTGAAATGAGTTTTTTTAATCAAATACAGTTGCACCATTATAGCTTCTTGGAGGCGGATGTTCGTGAGCATTTCTTGTCTGTTGCAGGAGAAGAAGGCTTGCCTCGCAATGTGTATTACGGGGATGGTGAACCATTAGAGCAAGCAAGCGTTGATTTAATTAGCGAGTTATACGAAGCCAATGCGGTGCGTTTCGATTGGCGTCATGGTGATGTTGTGATGTTGGATAATATGTTGGCAGCCCATGCTAGAGACCCGTTTGAG
Organism: Marinomonas sp. MED121; assembly: GCF_000153025.1. Classification (GTDB taxonomy): domain Bacteria; phylum Pseudomonadota; class Gammaproteobacteria; order Pseudomonadales; family Marinomonadaceae; genus Marinomonas. The sequence continues at coordinate 43,038 of NZ_CH672435.1, read as the reverse complement.
GGGACACGTAAAATGGCCGTTGCTATGGGGGATATTTACCATAGAGAACAGCTAGATGAAAAGGTGAATGCTGAGGTTAAAACTCAGGTTAAGGAAGACGTATTATGAACTACGAAAATAATCAAGCGGGTGTTGCACTTACCTATCAACAAAGTCTTATAGTGAAGGGTGATGAGTCCCCAAGATATAGACGTTTCTGGTTAAACCTTGGGGATGCGGTCGCAGAGGAAGTTGAATCACGTCTTCGTATTTTGGTGGAACACCAGCAAGCTTTAACAACAGATTTTAGTAAACCTGAGGGATTCAATGTCTTACGTCAGCAGGTTCAGGCGGCGCGAGTAAATTGGTCTCTTGTTACAAATGATGACCTTGATAATGGTGGCATTAACAGCAGCACATCGGCTGACAAAAAAGCGCAACTAGAAGCGAAAGCAGAGCAAACCTTTGTAGCAGAAAATCCCCATTTACTCGCTTGGTTTTTACCCGCTTCAGAAAGCCAAAATAGTCAAAATAGCGAAGAGAACCAAAATAGATTACTTCTCATTGGTTCAGAGCTTGTGCTGGACGAAGGGACAGTCACTCGCATTCGTGAAGTGCTAATAGGTGATCGAGAAGCGGATATTGAGCCAGAAATGCAGTATTTAGATTATGCAAAATGGATTAATGAACTGCAAGAAGATGAGGATGCGGCGGATGCCGTGTCTTTCTGGAAAGGCTTTCAGTGGCAAGAGCTGCCTGGTATTGAGCTGAACGAACGTCTGGACAGCTCTGAAAGAAATCTAGAGAAAAGCGTTGAAGGAAAGACAGAAAGCAAAGCGGCTAGTGTGCGAGTGCCTTTTTCTCGGGAAATGCAAGATCTTCTAGTGCAAAAAGCTGAGGTAATGGAGGTTGAACCTCAAACTATTGGGTTAATCACTTGGGCCGCGTTATTACAAAGAGTCAGTGGCAAAGAGCAATTCCAGCTAAGTCACTATCATGATTGTCGAGACGATTATGAAGAGCTAGATGACTGTTTCGGCTTGGTGCAACAGCGACTGCCTGCGCCTTTTTATGATATCTCTGCCTTGAGCTTGGAAAAAGCACTCATGGGCTTTCAGCCTTTATTAGATGAGCAGGCTGAATATCAAGAATATGTTCAGCAGGTGTCTGAGTCTGTCGTTAATGCCTATTCGGTGAACTTTCAATATGTGATGCAAGCGAGCCTTGGGAGTCTTGAAACGGGCGCCTACTTGCCTAAAGGGGATGCATTGCAGCTACAACTTATTGCTACAGAAAGTGGGGCGGGTGAATGGGTTCTGACATATGATGAGCGCAAATACAGTGCCTTATCTATGGCTCGTTTAGTACAAAGATTACCTATCATGCTAGCGCAAACCTTGAGTGCGCCAAATGAGCCATTGGGCCGCTTGAACGCTTTACTTGAAAGTGAGCAAAACGCACTTATTAGCCATTATGCACAGGATTCTGCTAAAGAACATACACATGATGAAATACACGAAACGACATTGGGTTTAGTGGAGAGCATCCGTCAACATGCCTCACATAATCCAGATGCGCCAGCGTTAAGACAGGGTGATAGGGTAATAAGTTATGCAGAGCTGGATCGTTTAAGTGATCTTGTAGCAACGAATTTAGTCAGGGCGGGAGCAAAACCAGAAACCATTGTTGCCTTGTGCTTGCCGCGAAGTACTGAGCTGATTCTTGCTATGTTAGCGGTATTGAAATCAGGCGCTGCGTATTTACCGATTGATCCTGAGTTACCTAAGGCGCGTATCGAAAGTATTTTGAACGATGCTGAAGCTGCTGTAATTGTCACTTCTGATGCAGCTCAGAGCAATTTAGGTCAGAGTAATTTAGGACAGAGTAATTTAGAGCAGGCAGTTAAAGCTTCTGCTGATGTCTTACTCAAAGAAGGGCATGAAAGTGAGGTGATGGCTTGGTCTCAGCTTGTTACAGAAATACCCTATGAAGAAGCTGTCGCTCTTACTGATACATTGTCACTTACGTTAGCGACGCTAAAACCCAGTAATCTTGCCTATTTGTTGTATACCTCAGGTTCAACAGGGAAGCCAAAAGGCGTTCAAGTCACCCATGAAAATATTCTGCATTATAGCCAATCTGCCATTCAGGCATTAGAACTACCTAAAGCAGGGCATTATGGTCTTGTTTCTTCTTTAATGGCGGATTTAGGCAATACCATGCTGTTTCCTGCTTGGTTACAAGGTGGATGTGTGCATCTTATTGGGCGTGAGGAAAGCACCGACAGTACCGCTTTGGCCAAGTATTGTGAGCAACACCCATTAGATTGTCTGAAAATTGTTCCTTCTCATTTATCGGCGCTATTAAGCGGTTCTGATGGGAGTGCTTTATTGCCTAAACAAGTTTTAGTCCTAGGTGGTGAGCGAATCAGTGATGGCCTTTTAGCTCAATTAAAAGGGTATCAAGATGATGAGTTAATGAACTGCACACTGTTTAACCACTATGGTCCGACTGAAACGACAGTCGGGGTGTTGTGGAAAGCCGTTGACCTAGAAAGTGGTGATGCTGCCCTAGGCAATGTTATGGGTGATACCCAAGTGTACCTTTTAGATCAATATATGAACCCTGTGATATCTGGACAAGTGGGTGAGTTGTACATTGCTGGATCTAATCTAAGTCGAGGTTATTTGAATGCCACTGACCTTACGGCGGGTCGTTATCTGCCAAACCCCTTTGTCGCTGGTGGACGCTTTTATCAATCGGGTGACCTTGCCATGCGCCGCGCAGAGGGTTGTATTGATATTCTTGGTAGAGCGGATCAGCAGGTTAAAATTCGTGGTTTTCGTTTGGAGTTAGAAGAAATTGAATCTCTTCTGGCATCTCATCAAACTGTCCAGCACAGCTCAGTATTACTGCAAGGAGAAGGGGATCAAGCGCATTTAGTCGCTTTTGCTGTGCCTTATGTGGGTGGTGCTCTAGATGAGGAGACACTTAAAGCTTGGCTGGCAGCGAATTTGCCTGATTATATGGTACCAACCCAGTTGATTAGCGTTAAATACCTGCCTTTGAATGCTAATGGCAAAGTGGATAGGCATAACTTGTTAGAGCAAGCGCGACAAAAGTCCCTTCGTACGTATGTGGCACCTCGTAATGATATTGAGCAAACGCTTTGCGAGCTATGGCAAGAGATTTTGCAGCAAGCCAACATCAGTGTGACGGATAAGTTTTTCGATATTGGTGGTCATTCTCTTGCTGCGATTAAAGTGGTTGCTCGGATGAGACAAATTTTTGCTCAAGAATTCCCAACAGATTTGCTGTTTCGCAAACAAAGTGTTGAAGCGCTTGCCGAATTTATAAGCGAAGAATGCAGTCAGGAAGAGCAGCCTGAATCTCGCTTAGTCGAAATAAGCCGTTGCCAAGAGTCTGAGATTTCAATTGTGGTGATGCATTCCCATGGTGGTCATGTGAACTACTATGAGCCGCTTTTTGAAAACTTAAAAGATAAGGCAAACATTTACGGTGTTTTGTCTAATCCTAAGCGGTTAGCAAGCTCAGATGAAAGTGATTTTGAAAACCTCATGGATGATTATGTTGGGCAATTTAAGGCCCTTAAAGGTGAAAAAATTATATTGGCAGGCTGGAGTTTAGCGGCCCGTCATATGATGCTCTTAACCCATAGGTTACAAGCAGAAGGGTTTGATATTAAGGCGGTTTCTATTATTGATTATGATCCATTGCAAACCCTAGACAATGAAAATGATGACCTTGTTCAGATGAAAGCCGATTTAGAGCACTACCTCGCAATTCATAATGGGCATTACGACGTTAAAAAGCTCGATCTTTTAGTTAATAATTTAGCAAGCAAAGCGTCTGTCACCGCAGATTATAAGCAGATACTTAAAGAAACCCTTAATAATGCTGACGTTCAGCAGTTATTAGGAGAGGAATTACCATCGGATTGGGTTTATCAGACAGTGTTACAGCGCTGGGTTTTGAAAAAAATCTTCTATGCACAAGCTATTCCAGTTGTTAATGTGCCGCTTTGGGTTTGGTGTAGTGATGATAATGTCTCTGGGGTAGATGCTTGGTGTGCCTTTACTTCAGATAAAGTCATAGGAAACAACATCTTGTCAAATCATTTTAGTATTTTGTTTTCAAACGAAATGGCGCAACAATTGCTGACATTAGTGGATGATATTCAGCTAACTAAGCCTGTTAACGATTTAGAAAAAGAGAGTGCCTAATGTTGGTATACAGAGGAGAGTTTTAAAGTGGAGATGATTAAACAGCTGTTGGCACAGTCTCGACGAACGATGTTATTGGCTATTGTTGCCAGTGCTTTAAGTGCGGTGGCAGGGGTCATGATTATTGGTGGTGTGAATCATGCCTTGGAACACGGCTTTGAATCTTTGACAAATACTGTCATTGCTTATGTCGTTATGGTCGCCATTTTGTTTATAAGTGGCGTCTGGTCTCAATCTTTATTAGTCGGATTGGGCCACCGTATGGTGTATCAGTTACGCTTGCAACTTGTTAGGCGGATTCTAAATACCTCATTAGAGCGTCAGGAACAGCTTGGAGGGCCAGCTCTTTATAATGTGCTAACACGAGATGTGACCATGGTGGCTAATGCGACCAAACAATTACCTATTTCACTTTACAATGGTCTTTTGTTATTAGCAGGCATTAGTTATTTGGCATGGCTTTCGCCTTTATTGTTTCTTTGTACCTTGGTGTTGGTTGCCCTGGGTGTCTGGGGGGACTTTAAGTTGGTGGGGCGTACTAAGGTCATGATGGCGGATGTGCGTCGTTATGATGAGCGTCTCTTTGAGCAATATGAGGCTGTCATTGAGGGTCGTAATGAATTGGGTTTAAGCCAACCAAGGCGTCAGCATTTATTTGATAAACGCTTCGAACCTGCGGCAAAAGGCGCGATGGATACGGCTGTTAAAGCGGATCTATTGTGGGCGATTAACCTAAACTGGACCACAGTACTGGTGTTCGGCTTGATAGGTTTGGCTTTCTTCTTGGGTATGACGCAGGCAGCCATCACACAAGATGTGGTGGTGGGCTATGTACTGACAACCATGTTTTTACGGACCCCCATCGCCATGATTCTTGAAGCGATTCCTTCTGTGATACGAGGCACCGTTGCCCTTAAAGCGATTGATAAATTAAAGCTTGCTGATGCTGCTTGTACAGAAAAAGAAACAGTCACAGTCACAGAAAAAGGTGCAGAGAAACCTGTCGTAGAAGCTAAGTTTGAGTCCCTGACCTTGGTTAATGCCTGTTATCAGTATCCAAGTCAGGGCGAAGAAACTGGATTTACCTTAGGGCCAGCGAATCTAGTGCTAAATCGAGGCGAATTAATCTTTTTAGTGGGGGGCAATGGCAGTGGTAAGTCCACATTAGCCAAGTTATTAACGGGCTTGTATTTACCAACAGACGGCCTTGTTAAGTTTAACCAAGAGTCGGTTACTTCTGACAATGTTGCCCATTATCGCAGTTGTTTCTCCACTATTTTCCCGAACTTCTTTCTATTTGATGATGTGTTAGATGGCTCTCATAAAGCAGATTCAGCTAACCATGATAATGATTACTTTAAAGAAAGGGTCGATTACTACTTAAAGCGTTTAGCTATAGATCATAAGGTGAGTATTGAAGAAGGCAAGCTCTCTACGACCTCTTTGTCTCAGGGACAGCGTAAGCGTCTGGCGTTACTTTTAATGTATATGGAAGATAGACAGGTGCTCTTGCTGGATGAATGGGCAGCAGATCAGGATCCAGTGTTTCGAGATGTTTTCTATAGAGAAATTTTACCTGAGTTGAAAGTAGCAGGAAAAACCATTATTGCTATTAGCCATGATGATCGTTATTTTGATGCCGCTGATAAAGTGTATCGATTGGATCGAGGTTGTATTAGTGCCTTTGATCTCAAAACGGACTCTTTATTTCACACTCCAATTGAAAAAACAGCAACAGCTTAAGTAGAAAATAGAAAGTACAAGTAAAAAGGCTAAACCCTATGAGGAAGAAAGTGATAAATGGATGCTATTGAAACACTCATGAGCCGCCGCTCCTATGCGCGGGGCAACCTTATTGCCCCCGCGCCAGATAAGGCGCAAATTGAAACCATATTGCAAGCCGCTATGACAGTCCCTGATCATGGAAATTTAAAACCTTGGCGATTTATCCTAGTAAAAGGACAGGGGATTCAAGATCTGTCTATGCTGGTGAAAGAGAAATATTCAGCCAGTATGTCAAAAGAGCATCTTGACGCTTTTGTAAAGGAAATCGCCGCAGTACCCATGATGATCTTTGTGTGTTCTGCTCTTACTTTAGAGCATCATGTGCCCGTGTTGGACCAACAGCTTTCAGGTGCAGCGGCGTGTGAGCATATATTGTTAGCAGCTCATGCCCTTGGTTTTGCGGGAATTTGGCATACGTTAGCGTCTGATGATGCCTTGCGTTACCTTCTCAACTTAAAAGAGAAAGATGAGGTGTTAGGTGTCTTGTCTATTGGTACGCCGAAGAAGACAGCTAAAGCCAAGCGACACGCCTTTTCTGATTTTACTCAAACATGGGACAGTGAAAACGGCTTAACCGCTTGGAAGAACCTTTAGATTTTCTTGCTCTTTCTGTTTAATGTCTATGATGCACGCTAAAGAGCTTAGGGTGCATCAAGATTTTTCTTTTCAAAAACGTGTTAATTAGTGGCTATTCTTCTGAGCGATTAAGGTCATTTTCTTATCAAAGAAAAATCAAAGCGCGAGCTTATTCTTAAACCAGTCTAAAAATGATGCGTCTTGCAAATAAAAATGCCCCCCTTGAAATTCAAATTGTTCAAACGACAAATCCGAGTAAAGGCACCATTCTGATAAGGTGTCATAAGCGACTTGCGTATCTTCTTGCCCGCCTAATGCAGTGATAGGAACAGCTAGCATAGGGCGCTCTTTATGCTCCTGCTGAAACACGTAATCATCATGCAGCTTAAAGTCTGCGCGAATAATGGGTAGCAGTAATGCTTGAAACTCAATGTTGTTTAAGAACGCCTCGGGAGTGCCCCCCATCTCTTTTAATAAGGCCAGTAAACGTGAGTCATCTAAGTCACTTCTGCGTTCAGTTGAAGGTTTAAAGTGAGGCGCTTTTCTTGCTGAGACCCAAAGGTGTTGAGGGAGAGGGTGGTTTCGCTTTTTTAGCTCAAGGGTGACTTCCCAGCTGATGAGTGCACCAAGGCTATGACCAAAGATACTGAAATGAGTCATTTGGCTTTGCACTATCGTATCTGCAATCTCCAACGCTAGGGATTTTATGTCTTCAGCAAATGCTTCGGTAAATCGAGCGCCTCTGCCTGGGTATTCTACTGGGATTACTTGAATATTGTTAAGGTGCTGTTGCCATTCACGGTACATGGCAGCAGACCCGCCTGCACTCGGTAAACAAAACAAAGTGGGGAGAGTGTTTTGTATCTGTGTATTGATTGGAAAAACAGACGTGTGTTTTTGCATTTTACGCTATTGCTCCTAGATCGAGACTTTTAAGTTTTGTGATTTCATTTCTTTACTCATTGTCAAAATGAGCCCTAATTTATTCACTTTATGGTTTGTTATTCACTTTTGGGGTGGTTTGTCCCTGAGGCCTTATATTGTCTATATAAAAATTAACAAAGACAATAACTTAATTGTTGTTGACAATGGTGAGCGAAATGATAATAATTCCCATTATTGTAAATAATGAATTACATTAAAATTTTCTATAACTCTTACACATATTTATTGAAGGAATTAGTTCATGAAGAGAACGGTTTTGGCTCGTTTAATTGGTCGTGAAGTGCAACGTAATGTAATGCGAGCATCTATTTTATCTTTGTTTACTGTTCCTTTGGCAATGGCGGAAGAGAATACTGAAGACGTAAATGTTGAATTAACCCCTATCGTGGTTGAAGGCACGAAACTGAGTCGCTATGAGTTTGATGAAGCTGAGTCTGCGACTGGATTTGTGACTGACATTGATGACGTGCCTCGTACCATTCAAGTTATTCCTGAACAATTAATCTTAGATCAAAACGCCAAAGACCTTAATGATGTATTGTCGAACTCTGCGGCGGTTACTCGCTCTGATGGTTTTGGTGGCGCGGAAACAGAAGTCAATATTCGAGGTATGGGAAATGAATACCTGTTTTTAGACGGTAGCCCGGTGAGTACTCGATACAATATTGATGTTGCTAATATTGAAAGTGTTGAAGTGGTTCTTGGGCCTGCATCGATTTTACATGGACAAGTGAGTCCAGGTGGTCTTGTGAATGTGGTCACCAAAAAACCTCAGGAAGAAAGCGCCCATTCTGTTCAAATAGATGCGGATGAGTATGGAAAACAAAAGCTGACATTGGATAGTACAGGTTCTTTGTCAGAGACCACTCAGTATCGCATCGTCCTTAGTGGAGAAGACACGGAAACTTATCGTGAAGTAACAACAGAAGATGGCACTTTCAACACAGAGCGTAAGAGTTTAACGGTTTCGCCTTCTTTAACTTATACACCGGATGATCAAAATACCTTTACCTTACGTTTAAATCACTCGGAGCAAGAGCTGCCGATTGATCGTGGTACAGTCATGGTGGACGATGGCAGTGGTGATCTTTCTATTGCTGATATTCCTTATGAAAGAGCTTTGGGTTCTGAATATGATATCCGTGACACAACAGATGATCTGCTTCAATTTGATTGGGATTTTGAACTTGATAATGGCTGGACTAATAAGTTCAAAGTGGGCTATTACGAAAAAGAGCTTGATGACTATCAAACGCGTGGAGTTGCTGGTTTAAGTGATGGTACATCGCTTACTGCGGGTTCAAGTGTAACTGATATATTAACTAATAACTCAGATATCAATTTAAGCTCAGTACAAAGTAATAATTTATTGCTGCGTCGAACTGATTCTAACGAAATGGAGCTAAGTGATACTTTCTTCTCCGATAGCCTAACGGGTGATTATGAGTTAGGCGGGTTAGATAATACCCTCTATATCGGGGTAAATTATCATAGTCAAAAAGTAGATGAGACGGATGGAATAGCCTTGGTTGATATAGGAGGTGGAACTTATGCTATTAATGCGGATATTATCGATATTACAGATTCAGTCTCTGCTTCGAATTCCAAGCTTACGACAACGGATATTAGTAATAGCGACACAACGACCGATGAGCTTGGTTTGTCTATTCAGAACTTAACCTATGTCACAGATCGTTTAAATATCTTGGCGGGTGCTCGTTACGATTATTATAAGATTAAAGGTGATTACACGTCTTATTACACAACCAGTAATAGTTTGACCTACACAGAGGTTTCTGATCCTGAAGCGGTAGAAATTAATAGTTCAAATAGCCATATTAGTGGTCAGTTGGGTGCTACCTATGAGGTTTCAAATGACGTTTCTGTTTACGCTTCCTATGCAGAATCCTTCAAGCCTAACTTCCCTTCTGTTACAGAAGGGGTTTATAGCGGTGACTTCGACCCTGAAACGGCGAAACAAGTGGAAGTGGGTTTAAAATCCAGCATGCTTGATGACAAGCTTCGTTTAAGTGTTTCCGCATACGCATTAGAGCGTAAAAATGTGGCGACAGTTGATGGCAGCTTGAATACGGTTCTTAATGGTGAAACAGAAACCAGTGGTGTTGATGTAAGTGGTTCTATGCAATTTTTAGAAGGCTTAAATGTACTGGCTTCATACTCTTATATGGATGCAGAAATCATTGAATCTGATGATGGTGATGATAATGGTAATACACCATACAATATTCCTGACCATAAAATGCGTCTTTGGGGTTCTTACGAAATTAAAGGTGGTGACTTAGCTGGCTTAGGTTTTGGAATGGGTTCGGAATATGTTAGTAAGCGTTATGGTAATGATACCAACACCTTTAGCCTTCCAAGCTACACGGTTTATGAGGCATCAGTTTGGTATTACTTGCCTCTAGCTGATGAGACGCAATTACGACTTAATGCCGGTGTGAAAAACCTAACGGATGAAGTTTATTATACTGCCAGTGGTAGTAATACTTATCGAATCAGCCAAGGTGATCCTCGTACAATTTATGCGACAGCACGTATAGATTTCTAATATTTAAAAGCTAGGAAATACCGTATCAGTGCCACTTTTTAAGTGGCGCTGATTTTTTGTTTATATGAAATGGAACGTTTGAATGCTGGTTATTGAAAACCTAAATGCAGGCTACAAGAATAAACAGATTTTAAAAAACATTAATCTGACGCTACCTGATGGTGGCTTTATTACGTTAATGGGTGCCAATGGGTGCGGTAAAACGACCTTATTGCATTCTATCTCAGGTTTATTAAAGGTCACAAAGGGCGATGTTTTTTTGAATGAGACTAACTTGTTAGGGTTGAAACGCAAGGATGTCGCTCAAAGACTTGCTCTCTTACCACAAATCACTACGACACCTTCTGGTTTAACTGCTAGGGAGTTGATTATGCAAGGGCGCTTTCCTTGGCAGAACTGGTGGAAACAATGGTCAGATGTCGACGAAAAAGCAGTCAATGATGCGATTGAAGTGACCAATGTGGGGGATTATTTGGATTTGCCCCTAGAGCAACTTTCAGGAGGGCAGCAACAACGTTGTTGGATTGCTATGACGCTCGCACAAGATACGCCAGTTTTATTATTAGATGAACCGACAACTTATTTAGATGTGGCACATCAAGTTGAATTAATGAACCTGATTGCTTCCCTTAAATCCAAGGGTAAAACAATCATTGCGGTATTACACGACTTGAATCAGGCAGCGACCTATTCAGATTATCTTGTGATGATGAAAGAAGGCAAAGTTTTTACCCAAGGAAAAGTGAAAGAGGTGTTTACTAAAGAAAATTTAAGTTCGGTATTCGGTCTGAACGCTCATATCATCACTGATCCTTACAATGACACCCCTATTGCGCTGCCTGTGGTGACATCACCTGATAACCTGGCTCAAACAACCGATTTGAATAATAGGCAGCAAATGCATTATGCGTAGTACCGTGGAAACTCATCGTATGAGTGGCTTTCCAGTTGCTCGTGTAACTGGTGTTGTGCTACTACTTTTGGCGCTAGTTATTGCCGCATTTTTGCACCTTAGTCTGGGGGCAAAAGAGATTGATTGGATGACGGTCTGGCATGCCTTGTTCGACTATAACACTGCCGATATGGATCAGGTAATCATAAGGGAAAGTCGTCAGGCACGTCTGATTGTATCCGTGGTCGTGGGGGCGTCACTCGCCTTAGCGGGTGTAATGATGCAGGCGATCAGTAGTAATCCTTTAGCTGACCCAGGGTTGCTTGGAATTAACAGTGGTGCTGCATTTTTTGTGGTAGCTAGTTTGTTGTTTTTCCCTATGTTTGGTCAAGGATATGTCCCTGTTTTTGCTTTTTTAGGGGCTGCTTTTGCCGCACTGCTTGTGATGATGTTAAGTGGCTGGGAGCAGGGATCTGAGCGATTGGTGCTCGCAGGTGTCGTGGTAACCGCATTGTTCTCTGCTATGACCGCCATTTTATTGCTGATTGATCAACAAGGGCTTGAGAAAGTCAGGCATTGGTTAACGGGGGCGATTGGCGCATCTGACCTTAAAAAACTGCATTGGGTATACCCCTATTTAATTTGTGCCATGGTGGGTTGTTTTGCCCTTGTTCGCTCCCTAAATGCGTTTCATTTGGGGGAGCGTGTCGCAGCAAGTTTAGGCGTAAATGTTTTATTACTTAAAGTCAGTGGATTGGCTTTAGTGGTCGTCTTGTCTGGTTGTGTGGTGACTGTCGCAGGTCCTATTGGTTTTGTTGGATTGGTTGTGCCTCATGTCGCCAGGTTATTGGTAAGGAACAGCTATGCTTGGCTGTTTATCTATTCCTTATTGATAGGCACCTTGTTACTCATTTTGTCTGACATTGCCGCAAGAGTTGTGCTAAGTCCTTACGAAATTAATACGGGCATTATCACGGCTTTTGTCGGCTCTCCCGTCTTTATTGCGCTTGTGTTGGGGAGAATGAAGTGAAAAAAATATGGCTTTCTACTCGCTCAATTCAAATAAAGCTGTTTCCTAATGTGGGTGTTTATGCCCGTTCCAGTGATGTTTTTTGGTTAGCTTTTTTCTGTTTGTTTTTATTATTTCTCCTGCTTTGGGGTGCAGCAATAGGCAGCTATCAATTAAGTATTTTAAAAAGTTGGCAGATTATTATTGCGCCTGAATTGGCACCTGAAAAGCTGGTACGTGTGGTTTGGGAGTTTCGTTTACCGCGTTTGCTGGTGGCGGCTTTATGTGGCGCTGCACTTGCAATTGCGGGTGTGATTTTGCAATCCATCACGCGCAATGCACTGGCGTCACCGGGTCTCATTGGGGTCGAGGCGGGTGCAAGTGCCACCATGTTGGTTTTTGTGGTGATTGTTCCGGGTATCATTCCAATCTTCTTGTTACCCGTCTTTGCCATGATTGGCGGCTTTATTGTGGCTTCGTGTGTTTGGCTATTATCGTCATTGCGCGGTTATTCTCCCATTCGATTAGTGCTGATAGGTGTTGGCATTACTTCCATGTTAAGTGCGTTTTCAGAAATGCTGATTACCTATGGCGATATTGATTTTGTTGAGTCTGCTTTGATGTGGTTTGGGGGGAGTTTACACCAAGCCTCTTGGTCACAGGTGAAAGTCATGATGTTTTGGCTCTTGATAGCAGGCAGCTTAGCTTGGCTTTGCTTTAGAGAGCTTAACCTTTTAATTCTGGGGAATAAGGTCGCTTTTTCAAGAGGGGTTGATAATCGCAAAGCTTTACCTTTCTTGTTGTTTTTATGCGTCGCTTTGACATCTGCCTCTGTCGCAACAGCAGGGACGCTAACCTTTGTTGGCTTAATTGCACCTCATATAGCGCGACGTTTTTGTGCTAACCGTCATGGCGCTTTAATTCCTTTGTCTGCCGTCATCGGTGCTTGTTTAGTGGTATTAGGGGATTCATTGGGAAGGAGCATGTTTGCACCATTGCAATTGCCTGCTGGGCTTGTCTTGGTCTTAATCGGCGCACCTTATTTTATTGTATTAATTAGTCGTCTACGCAAAGCGTAGTTATTTTGTATAGGATGGAAAATAATGTTTAAACAGTTAGCGGTTGTTTGTGTTGGTTTGGTCGGACTGAGCTTGCAGGCAAAAGAAGTGCAAACCTTTGAAAACGAATATGGCAAAGTGGAGGTGCCAGTCGCGCCTGAATGTGTGGTGTCATTACATGACTTCAGCTTGACTATTCAGTTATTTGAACTGGGTGTTCAACCTTGTGGCTCTGTTGCTCGAAAAAGACTATGGTCTGACCCTATTTTTAGAGGTGTCCAACACCGTTTTAATACTGAAGGTTTAACCTATGTCGGTAGTCATAAGTCACCGGACGAAGAGGCGATAGCCGTACTTGAACCTGATTTAATTGTTGGTCTTTCTTTCCAAAGTAAGTTTAAAGCTAAGTTAGATCAAATTGCACCTGTGGTTATTCTGCCAACTAAAAAGAAAACGATTAAAGAGTGGGCGCGCCAGCTCGCAGAGTTGACGGGTAAATCTGACCGCTTTGAAGATCAGCAAAAAGAATACGATTGGATCATCAGTGAATTTAAGCGTCTAGTGCCAGAACCAGAGAAGATTACAGTGACGACATTGGAGATATATGAAGATAATTTCCAGCTTATTGGTCGCGGTGGATTAGACGAAGTCATTGCCGATATGGGCTTAGGTCGACCTCAAGGTTATTTGGATGCTAAACAAGGCATAAACTATAGCTTAGAACGTATTAGCGATATGGATGCGGATATCATTATCGACACTTATGAGCCTATGTTAGACAGCAGAGAGGATACAGAAGATTTTCGTAATTCGGCCCAATGGAAAAACTTATTTGCCGTTAAAAATGACCAATTCTTATATTTAAATCGAAGTCGATATGGGGATTCTATGGGCGGACTCATTGGATCTGCTTACCTGCTTCTTTCTCATGTGGCTGAGAGAGATTTTAAAAAGCAATAATCTAGTGAGTCATATTGCTATAGACTCAGTTTTTTGTGCGAGTAAAGGTTGTTAGAAGAGCCAAATGGGGTTTTCTTAATTAGTTAGCTAGCTAGTTTTGAACGTCTTATTTAGGCTCTTTTTTTGTTTTCATTAGAGGCTAAATAGGTAAATGAATCGCTTAAGTAATTGGTTATGCATCAATAACCCCATTACTTTTCAGATTAAATCAGAACGTTTTTCTATGAAAGTGTCTTGTGTTGGCAGAAGTGAAGAGGGGGAGTGTGCTGTAAGGGCTAAACCTTTTGGATTATCGTTTAGTGAGCGCTGTTTTGTTTTCTTCATCAACGCTATAGATGGTCCAGCGTTTGAGTGAGGCTGTTTGTCTTGAGAATACTTCTGCCACGACCCTTCTATTTGCTTCACGTCCAGAGTGGGTTTCATTGCTTGCAATGGGGCTAGTTTCACCAAAGCCTTTTGCTTGAACTCTGTTAGGGGCAATTTTGAATTTATCCGTTATCACAGCGGCAATGGCTGACGCTCTTTGAAATGACAAGGTTTGATTGCTGGTTTTTGAACCAACATTGTCTGTATGACCTTCAATGATGACAGAACTGGCTGGATTTTTTTTAAGGAAGCTGGCTAATTCTCTAAGCTCGCTATAAAACGCAGGTTTCACCTCATGCTTGCCAGTGTCGAACAAAACTTTAAGTTCAACCGATAGCAGTTTGGTACTTTTTTGGCTGCAACCATAATGGTCAACATTAGTACCATAAAGTGTATCTTTACATTTGTCCCTAACATCAATGACACCGTCTTTATCTGCATCTGCTAGGCGCGCACGAACCTTGTCCCCATAAAGGGAACCGGCATGTATCTGAGAACAGATAATTAGCGCTAACAATGCAAGAAGGTGTTTTCTCATAGAGCCTCAAGTTATTAAAATTGCAGATAAATCCCCATTTATCATACTTGTATCATAAATCATTCTGACGTTGATTTTTATGTGAAATTTGTAGCAAATAAGACAATTTCAAACTTCTTTGTTAACCAAGTGTAACTAGGAAGAGATAAAGGATAAAAAGCTTATACTTTATGTAATTGAAAGTGGGTTATGTAAGAGCAGATATGTCAGAAGAGAGTGGCTTAAGTGCCACTCTCCTTTGAACTAGGTATTACCAAGAACCTGTATTTTGCATAGATTGCCAAGGCTCAATAGGCGCCAAAGCATCGCCTTCTTGGAGCAACTCGATTGAAATGCCATTGGGGTCTTTAACAAATGCCATATGACCATCTCTTGGTGGGCGCAAAATAATGACACCCATATCACTGAGTGTTTGGCAGGTTTTATAAATGTCTGACACGCTAAAGGCTAAGTGGCCAAAATTATCGCCATTGCTATAGCGTCTATCATCCCAGTTATGGGTTAATTCAACCTCTGGCGCGCCTTGCTCTGTCGCATAGTAAATAAGCGAAAACTTGCCTTCTTCACTATCGTATTGTTTTGTTTTGATTAAGCCTAAGCCTTTAGTATAAAACTCGTGGCTTTTTTCAGGATGAGAGGTTCGCAGCATAGCGTGTAAATATTTGATGCTCATTATTCATTTCCTTACATCAGATTGAGGCACTTATTCTTCTTCCCAGTGCCAGCGAATGGGGTCGCCGAAGTCATCATATACAATCACTTTTTTGCGGCGTTTTTGGATGTGTGTATTGGCTTTAGGTCCAGCTTTTCGTTTTTGCATTTCAGCCACCACATGCGTAAGAGGGGTTCTTTCCTGTCTTGGTTCACCAAAACCTATGTGACTTGTATTGTACTTGCCATCAACTAAGCCAGACTCACCCATATCGGCATGCTGTATTTCACCTTTAGACTTTAAAAAAGCATCTATTTGATTCGCAATTTCTTGTCTGGTTTCCTTTTTAGTTGGCTTGGGTTTTACCATAATAAAGGGATGAGCTCCGCAAAAGGTTTCATATTTTAAGTCATTGTTTAACTGATTCCCTAATCAAATAGCTAACTCTTTGATTAAATTAGAACAGTTTAAATTATTTAACTAGATAGATTGGCATGAATGCCGCAAAATACAAGGCTAATCAAACAGAATACTTTAAGAGGCTAATAGTGTCTATTTCGAACCTCATTGTTCATGAAATTCAAAAAAACGGTGCCAATGATAAAGCGCTTTTAATTGCACGCCCAGAAGAAATGCAAGTGGATGATCAGGCTATGGCCTTATCCCAAAAAATTAATGACTTATTTAATCGTTCTGGGATGAATACTGGCCGTTTTAGTAACCCTGAAGGCAGTGATGAAGGTTCTCAGTTACCTGGCTTATTAACGAAGCATTTTAATGGTACCGAGTTTGATGACTTTGTGGGTTTCAGTAAGGCTTGCGCTGCTGAATATGTCAGACACCTAGAGCCTGTTGAAGATGTTGAAGGTGGTCTTTTGTGGTTGCATCATTATCAGGTGCAAGATACCAGCTTTTTGCTGGTGGTATTGTTAAAGAGAAAACAGGGGGTTGTGCTGAATGCGGATTTAAGTCTTGAGCAGATTAACCAAATAGAAATGGATAAATTACATATGGCGATGCGTATTAATTTATCTGCTTGGAAAGCGCAAGATGAAGCCCGTTACATTGCTTTTCGTTTTGGTCGTGCTCCGCGACATGAAAGCGATTATTTTACCGCATTTATTGGTTGTAATGAGCCGGCCGCGGCCGCTAAAGAGACCCGTAAACTAGTGGATTTGACCTCTGCATTTTGTCAGGAAATGAATGTGCCACAAAAAGCGGCGGTTGAGCTAAAGCGAGTTGTGGCTGATCGATGTCTTGAAAAAGTAGAAGATAAAGAGCCGATTGAGCTTAAGCAAATTGCCGCTGAAATTGAAACGCAATTCTCAGCTGAACAGGCCAGTAAGTTTCTAGACCTTGCTGCTTCAGAAAGCTTCAATCTTGAAAAAGAAATTTTTGTTGAAAAAGCGGCATTAAAGAAATTGACTCGTTATTCTGGCAGTAATAAAACTTTAACCTTGAGCTTTGACAGTGACCTGTTAGGAGAGAGCATCTCGTTTAACGAAGCGACGCAATCTTTAACCATTAATGACTTGCCTAGAAGCTTACTAAAGCAATTGCAAAAGGATTTAGCTAAGTAGGTTTTAATAATATAAATGAAGTTGGTTCAAGTGGTGTCTTAAGGCTTTCATAGAGTCAAAACACTTGCTTGCACCAGCTTTAAGTTGCTTCTCTTTATCCATTTTTTCACTGTAGGCATAAACCGTCATTCCAGCTCGTACTCCTGCCTGGATGCCTGCTGGCGAGTCTTCAATAACAAGGCAGTCCTTCGCTGACACCTGCAAGCTCTCTGCTGCCAAAAGGTATATCTCTGGGGAAGGCTTAGCATGTGTGACATCATTTACGCAGAATCGTTGATTAAATACACTGGTAAGGCCAATTTTAGCCAGTTTAAATTCCATTTCTTGTCGCTGAGCATTGGTTGCCATCGCCACTAAAGGCCTTAAATTATCAAGTAATTCAGGAATACCTTGTATCGGGTCGAGATGTTTTGCGATAGCAGCTTGAAAGTCAGCTTTATAGTCTTCTTTGAAAGAAGGGGGCAGCTCTCTGGTTAATAATGCTTTTATTTTTTCAAGGTTATGATCTGTTGTATAGCCAGTAAACTCAGCTTGAACATATTGATCTGAAAGCACTAAACCCAATTGCGCTAATTTAGATTGCATGATGTGATTCGCTATCGACTCTGTGTCAACAATCACGCCGTCACAATCAAAAATGATGGCTTTAAAGGTCACCTTTTTCTCCCATTTATCTATTGATACAAGAGTGGTGAGTTTAACCCGTCAAATATTACTTTGTAATGAAATCTAATTTATTGATTTTGTTAAAAAGTTCAATTTTAGAATCTAAATCAACAGGGCTCTGCATGGTCAAATCGCTCAATTTTTCAGGGCTTGTCATCGCTTTTTTAAATTTCACTGCATACTCTTTTAGAGCGGAGAACAGGGTAAATGTGGTTGAGTTATAAATTTCTGTGCTCGAAAGGTTGTTCATTATGTTTCAATCTCTTGGGTGTTAATGTCAATGCGTGCAGTATAAAAGTCAAATAAGAAGGGGACAAACGATGCTTCTTCATCAAATTGGTGAAAATAATTCATCTATCAGCTTGTAGATGACGTGAGGATAAAAGGCGTGCGCACTTATGTTAAAAATGACCGATTTGCTGTATCTTATAGGGAATACATTGTGTGATTCGAATTGACTGAAATTCGCCCTCTAAATTGTTAGGAAACCAAATTCTAAATGCCTTACCAACCCCTTGATGGCTTTGCGAAAGCCTGGATATTCAAACGCTCAGACCCCTTTATCCAACCCGAAGATCTTGTTCAAATAAAACCTTTTACTGAACTTAGGGCAAATCAAGTATGGCGTGACTATATTAGTCAAGAGCGCACTCATCCTGATCATCTTAATCAAAAGGATTGGTCTCAAGACCCAGAGGCCATTGGCCTTAATTTGGATTGGCAAACCCGCTGGGAATCTGATGATGAACCACTGCCTGACGAGGTATTAGCGCATTTAGAGAACTGGCAAGACGACAATATTATTTATTTCTGTTATCACCAAGATGATGTGATTGAAACAAGCTATGGTGTATTTAAACGTAGTTGGAAGAATTTCCTTTTCTTTGATAATGGCCCACTTCTGTTAGGTAAAAAGAAGAAGCAAGCGGTTCAATTCTTCAGTGATGGTACCTGTACCTTACTATCAAAAAAGCCTTAAACATTCACTTTCATCTGTCCCGACCTTTTACGACTTTTCAAGCAGTGCTGATTGAAAGTGGCATTGTATTGCATGAGTTGGCTGGCTTCATTTTGATGGCCAAGGGCATTTATTGCCATGGCCGTCACTTCTGCTGTAGCAAACTGCATGTCATGCTTGGCATGGCGCACTAAGAAGGCTTTTTGCTTTTCCATATTAATGTTCAAACAAGGGTAGCCTCTTAACCATTTGCTTAAGTGAAACATCTTACTGGCCTGTTTCCAGGTCGCATCAAATAAAATAAGGGTCATCTTTTTATTTGTGCTAGTACTTGCTTGAGATTGAATTGTAAATGAGATGTTTTTGTTATCCGTATCTGGAAAAAGTAAAACAACCTCTCTATTTTTTTCGTTTAAAAGCTCAAGTAGCTTAGGTTCTGGGTCTTTGCGCGACCATAAAAAAGCATGGGTTTGTCGTGGAAATAGGTCTGCAATTAAGCGGCCACTATTAGTTGGTTTATGAATTTCATCCCTATGGTACAAGAGCACGATTTCAATCGGTAAGTTGGTTTCAACTCTGGCATCACAAAAACAGGCATCATGGGCCATTAGACAAGAGGGGCAGCGTGTAAGGCTTGCTCCTCTAGCTAGAAAGGGGCGGGTTGATATGGACTGGCAGTATTGCCTCAAATAATCAACCTGATGCAGATTAAAGCGTATTTTAGAGTCTGTCATAGGAGAGAGTGCGCCAAGAAAATCGGCTATTATGAGGCAAGATTATTTTAAGTCTAGCTCTCTTAGCTTTTTATACAGGGTGTTACGACTGATGTTCAGTGCTTTTGCCGTGCGTGAAACATTCCTATCATTGGCTTCAAAAACAGCTAACCAATTGTCTTGTTTGCCCGAAGGCTGGTGATCAAAGGTCTCATCTTCTTTTATTTGCTGCTCTTCTTCAACTTCATTAATAAAGTCATCAGGTAAATCAATTAACTGGATGCTTTGTCCATCAGACATGATTTCAGCAATTTGTAGCACACTAACCAGCTGACGAATATTGCCCGGCCATGAGTATTGGCTAAATAACTTAGTCACATTGGCGGATAGAAGAGGTGCAACGTTTGCCTCTGAATAATGGTTAAGCACCTGTTGAAATAACAGCTGTTTGTCTTCACGCTCTCTTAGGGCAGGTATTGAAATATTTAAACCAGAAACACGATAAAAGAGGTCTTGTCTAAATTCTCCAATGGCAACGCTATTCTTTAGGCTTTTGTGAGTCGCAGAGATTAATCTGACATCCACTGAATAGTTTTCTGTACTGCCTAAGGGAGTAACTTGTCTTTCTTGCAACACTCTGAGAAGGCGAGCTTGCACATTGTGGGGCATATCGCCTAATTCATCTAAGAAGAGGGTGCCTTTGTGGGCTTTGCGAATGAGTCCAATAGAACCTTTATTATTGGCACCCGTAAAGGCGCCTTTTTCATAACCAAATAATTCTGATTCAACCAAGTCAGCTGGGATAGCGGCGCAATTGAGTGCAACTAACGGCATTTGTGCTCGACTGCTTGAATTATGTAATGCTTTAACAAATACCTCTTTACCAACGCCTGTCTCTCCGTGAATCAGAATAGGAATGTCTTTTTCAATCACACGGCTGGCTTGATCTATTGCACGTTTTAATTTGCTATCTCCCAAATTAATGCTTTCAAGCGTGAATGTCTGCTTGTTTGTTTTTTGCTGTTTACGAAAATCAAGTTCCCGTGGCTTAGGTTTATTAGGGCGTTTTAACATGCCATAAACCCGAAACTTATTGCAGGCCACTAAATCTAGGGGGAGTTCTTCTGGGTGGCTTTTAAGCTCTCTTAAACTGATGTTTAAAATGCTTTCGATATTGAGTAGGGCAAGGTCTTGGGCTAATAAAAGTTCAGCACGGCGATTCGCCGAGATAATAGAGCCTTCTTCGTTAAATACAATCAGGCCAGACCATTGGCTGTCGAGAATATCCAGGTTGGTATTAAAGGTCAGGGTAAAAGCTTCGTCTTTGAACATGGAAATGATCAATCGATTTTCAACCGATTGGGTCATCATTTTTACCATACCAAGGGTGTGAGCTTGGGGCAGATAGGCATCGCTTGAGACGTCAATTACGCCAACTAACTCTCGGTTAACATCATAGATAGGGGCGGCTGACCCCACCATAAAACGGTTGGCCTTTAAGAAATGTTCATCCCTTTCTATTTGTACGGGTTGCCCTGTTGCCAGTGCAGTCCCTATGGCATTAGTACCGAGTGATCTTTCTTGCCATGCAACGCCTTGTTCAAACATTGCCTTACGTTCAGAGTTCATAAAACGTTGGTCGCCCCAAGAATCTAGGACCCGACCAGAATGATCCGCTAACATGATTAGGCATTCAGTATTGGACAATATGTGTTCATAGTAGGGTAACACTTCTGTGTGCGTGGTATGAACAAGGTAATTATTGGCTTCAACAATATCAGATATAACGTCAGCTTGAGGACGATTGATGTTGATCTCACTGCTGTGGGTTAAACCATAGGTTCGACACCTATCCCAAGAGTTATCAATGATTTCCTGATGTGATTCAGGTTTTTCAGTAGCCATTTTTATTCTGCCTTAAGCGTTGATAGCAGTTTTTTATTATCATTTCACTAAGTCCATTTACTGAATTAGTTTGAACAGTGTCTCTTTTGTGAGTGTTCAGTGTCAACTGTTCAAAAATGAACAATTATACAAGATGTGAACACTATTAAGGGCATCTTTTTCACCATTAAACTTCTTTATTTGTTACTTTTTTTAATGAGGATAAAAATGAATCCATTGCTAATTTTGGGTGGGTTAGGTACTTTTGTGCGTCAATTTCAATCACTCATACTTGGTGTGAGGTGATTAAATAAGCAGTAATGGCTAAGTTTAAATTGAACCTTTACCTTCTTAGAATGAAAGAAAGGCTTAAATTAACGGGTTCTGACTGTGTTCTGACTGTGTTCTGTTTAGTGTCTAGAGCCATGCTTAGTAGATGATTTGGTGGTTAGCTATAACTTGCCGTGATGACATATAAGCTTTAGTAGACGTGGCTTAATTTCATTTTCCTAAAACTAAGGATAAACACCTGAATGGCAGAAATTGAGTTAAAGAATATTGCGCACACTTATAATGCATCTCAGTTTAAAGACTCAAATGTAGAGGACTTTGTTATCCATGCAATGGATCATGTATGGGAAGATGGTGGTGCTTATGCTTTATTAGGCCCCTCTGGTTGTGGTAAATCGACCCTATTAAATATCATTTCTGGTTTGCTTCAACCCTCCCAGGGAGACGTTTTATTTAATCAGGAGTCCGTTAACCAAGTGCCGCCTGAAGCGAGAAATATTGCCCAAGTTTTTCAGTTTCCTGTGGTGTATGACACCATGTCAGTCTTTGATAATTTAGCCTTTCCCTTACGTAATGCTGGCATGCATGAATCTAAAGTCAGGTCTAAGGTCAATGAAACCGCTGAATTATTGGAACTGCATCATGTTTTAAATAAAAGAGCGAAAAATCTCACTGCTGACGAAAAGCAAAAAGTGTCCATGGGAAGAGGTCTGGTTCGTGATGATGTCTCTGCGATTTTATTTGATGAACCATTAACTGTGATTGATCCTGCTTTAAAGTGGAAGTTACGTCGTAAGCTTAAGCAAATTCATGGCAAATTTAATATCACCATGATTTATGTAACCCATGATCAGTTAGAAGCCTCCACATTTGCTGACAAAATTGCGGTGATGTACGAAGGTAAGATAGTGCAATTTGGTACACCAAAAGCCTTGTTCGAAAACCCTGCTCACACCTTTGTTGGGCATTTTATTGGTAGCCCAGGGATGAATATCTTTCCCGCAAAATTAAACTCCATGGGGGTTTCAATTGGACAGCATCATTTACCCTTAGAGCAAGCGGTTCTTAATCGCCTCAATAAGCGTGAATATCAAAGTTTGAAAGTGGGAATTCGTCCAGAGTTTGTGCATGTTTGGGATAACGCCTATGAGGATGCTCTTTTATGCGATGTTGTCCGTTGTGATAATATGGGCACCTATAAGCTATTACATCTCACCATGTCCGGTTTGTCATTTATAGCGAGGTTAAGGGAGGAGCAAGCCGTGCCAAAACAACAGGCCTATGTGAGCTTTCCTCAGCAATGGCTCAAGGTATATCTTGATGACTATCTATTATAAGTGATATGAATTTATACGTTTCTTTTTGTGCATTGTGCACGTTTATGTGGCAACAAATTGTAAGTAAAACGATCTAATAATGATAAATATGCAAATAAAAAGGAATCAATCTTGAATCGCTTTCCCCCCTCTGTTTTCTCGCCTCTCGCCACGCTATTGTGTTTTTAAATAATAATATTTGAGTTAGATATGCAACGTTTTATACCAATTACACTATATGGATTAATTATACTGGCAGGGTCAATGGCGTTTGTCTCTATTGCTGGTGTAAGAGTAGGATTGCTCGAACCTGTAGTTGGCTTCAT
The DNA here is from genome assembly GCF_000153025.1 of Marinomonas sp. MED121. Lineage (GTDB taxonomy): Bacteria > Pseudomonadota > Gammaproteobacteria > Pseudomonadales > Marinomonadaceae > Marinomonas. The sequence goes on along the minus strand of NZ_CH672435.1, from coordinate 19,731 downwards.
CTTAATTAAAAAAACCGTTTTAGCATCGATTTTTCTTTTCTTCTTTGCCATTTTTGCCTATTGGCAGTGTCGTCGAATTAGTAACAAAGAAAGGTTGTGTTTTTTAAGTGCCTGTATTCTTTTTTCGGGTTTATATTCTGCCATTTGGCTTGGCTTCTATATCCCTAAAATGGATCTTCCTAAGATCAATGATGTCACTACTGATACCGAAACGCCCCCAGCTTTTATTACCATGAGTAGCTTTAGACATGCGGGTGATAATGACATTAGCTACCCTAAAGAATATGCCCAGATACAAAAACAAAGTTACCCTCAGATTAAGCCTTATATTAGTGACCTTTCAACCAGTTTAGTGTTCAGGCAGGTTGTCGATTTGGTTAAACAACAAGGTTGGCAAATTGTTTCTTTATACCCAAGTGCAGGGGTCATCGAAGCAACGGCGACGACTCCGGTATTTTGGTTTTTAGACGATGTTGTTGTTAGAGTGCGCATGGTTGATAACAAAACCCGCGTTGATATGAGGTCTACATCTCGTATTGGTAATCATGACTTTGGTAAAAACGCCCATCGTATTGAAAAGTTCATGAAGCAGTTAACCTTAAATATTGATGAACTCGATGAGACATAGGGGTTAACCTCTATTTCATTTCACCTGCTTATTAAGCCTTAACTATGAAGTGAATTATGGCTTTTATCAGCAAATCCTTTAAAATAATGGGCATTATCTCCTCTCTTAGGTTGTGTCATGTCAGCGAAGACAAAAATGCCCAATTCTCGCCAGCAGCAAAAAGCGAATACCCGATCAAAGCTTAAGCAAGTCGCGAAGGCATCCTTTTTAAAACAAGGAATAGAAGCCACAAACACCCGTGCAATCAGTGCTCAGGCAGAGGTTGCCGTGGGAACCTTCTTTGCCCACTTTCCTGATAAAATGACCTTAATTAAAGAAATTTTCTTTGATGAAATGGATGCTTCGCTACATCAATCTGCCAATGAGTTAAGCGCCACACCTAAACCTCATCCTTGTGATTTTTTATATCACTATTCGCATAACCTGTTTGATTTCTATCTTGAATATCGTGAGTTTACACTATTGGTGCTGGGGCAAAGTTTATTACAAAAAGGCTTTTTTCAGACTCAATTACAGGTATTGACCCAAGGTGTGATGCAACGATTTGATGCGGTTGGCGTGGATGAAACCTCATCACGTATTTTTGCCGAGAATATGGTGGCAAACTTTCAACAGGTTCTATTGGATATGCTGGCAAGTCAAGCAGAGACTAAAACTGCCTGGCTAACTCGCTTATTACAACTTAACAGGCCATTTGAGCATATGTATCAAACGGCCGAAGAGCGTTTTAAAGGCTAAGTTAAATCGCTAGTCAGCGTGATAGTGGCTCTAGCGTTAAGCTTTTTCATTATGAGATAGCTGGTTGGCTTTGCGATAAGCGCCTTGGTAGTCAAATAGCCTTTGTGTCACTTTCCAATAATGCTGTGATTTTCTCGCAATGACAAAATCAGGGTGAGGCAAATAAGGTAAAAATGGCGTAATCTCCTTTGCTTGGCTTATGGTGACTTGGGTGATGCCTGAGGCGATACGTTTGACAAACTCTTGTTGAAAGGATTTTCTTCTTGCTGGGTTATTGAGTTTAAAGTTTTCTGTCAGTTCATTGCCATCTTCATCGAAATAACGCACAAAGACGGTATTTTCTTTTTCGTTTAATTCAACTTTAATGCCTGCGCAACGAATAACTTTCGCGTCTTTTAGGTTCAATGCTTTTTTTAGCAATTCGTCTGGATCAATAATGTCACTGTGGCAGGTTTGGCACACTCTGGCAGCAATGTCATTTTCACCGTCACAATGTGGGCAGCTTTTAAATTTAAAGCGATAGTCGCAAGCTTCTTCACCATCAGGCGTTTCAGCGAGTCCATGGCAACGACGGCCATAATGTTCAATAAGTTGACCTTCTTCGTCTGTTTTACCCCAAAACGTATTTTGAAAGCCACATTGAGGGCATTCTACCATGACAGCTTCGCTATCTTTATTTGGCTTTTTCTCGCCCACTTCTGGGGCAAATAGATCATAGCCGTTACCCGCATAATCCAGAATTAAACAGCTTTCTTTACCTTCATCTAACCGCAGGCCACGGCCCACAATTTGTTGATAAAGACTAATGGATTGAGTGGGTCTTAATACGGCTATCATGTCCACATGGGGCGCATCAAACCCGGTCGTTAACACGGATACATTAACCAGAAAACGATAACGCTTTTGTTTAAAATCTTGGATGATTTGATCTCTGTCACCATGACTGGTGGCACCGGTAATTAACGCGGCAGATTCAGCTGACAGATAACCCATTATCTCATTTGCATGCTTTACGGTGGCGGCAAAGATCATTACACCAGTACGCTTTTTTGCTAACTCAATTACTTGCTCTAAAATGGCCTGAGTTACTCTTGGGTATTGACCAATTAAATGGTTTAAATCCTTTTCACTGGCATTGCCAAAAGCATTGGTTTCAAGTGCACTAAAATCGTAGTTAGCGATAGTGGCGTCATGGACTGTCGGTGGTGTGAGAAAACCATGTTTGATCATATAACGCAGCGGCAACTCGTAAATACACTTTTTAAAGACGGTCTCTTTTTGGCTGCGATTAAATCCATGGTAGTGATTTTGATAAATCCAACCAAAGCCAAGTCGAAAGGGGGTGGCTGTGAGACCTAAAGTTTTAATATCTGGGTTAACTTGGCTTAAATGAGCCAATATTTTTTGATACTGGCTGTCTTCATCCATGGCAACCCTATGACACTCATCAATGACTAATAGGCTAATTGGGTCTTTAAAGTCATTAAGGTTTGGTAAAACGGATTGCACACTGGCAAAGGTAACTTGATGATCTAAAGACTTTTGCTTTAACCCCGCTGAATATATCCCAGCAGAACGTCCTGTGAGACAAAATTTGGCATGGTTTTGCTCAACCAGCTCTTTCACATGGGTAAGGCAAAGTACTCGACCTCGGGCAATATTGGCAAGTTCGGCGATAACTAAGCTTTTACCTGCACCTGTTGGTAAAACGATAACCGCAGGGTCTTGAGTTTGCCTGAAATGAGACAAGGTAGCATTGACTGCATCTTGTTGATAATCCCTTAATATATAGGGTTTGATAGGGTCTGACATCGCTGTAATCTTAAACTTGGGTATATTCTTTTTTATTAAGTGTCATTACTTGATGTTAGCCTAGATTGAAATCAAGGTTTGTCGCTCTACAAGTAAGAGGGTTTCGCGTATTATGCGCCTTCACTGGATTCTAACCTAATGTATTTTTGGAATATTTATGCAATTTGATGCTGATATCACGGGCTTTTTTCAAGCCGAAGCTTTGACCCAATTGATTGAAGATATTCGCTTACAAGGGTATAGCATTCAGGATAACTTGCTTGATGAGAACTTAGTAAACAGATTACAAAACGAAGTTGAATCCCTTGATGTTAGCCAAATGAAGCTTGCTGGCGTTGGTCGTAAGCAAGACTATCAACAAGAGCAGGATTCAAGACGTGATTATATCTGTTGGTTAGAAGACTCACACTCTGCTGGTCGTGACTTTATTCAGGCAATGGATCTGCTTAAGCAGATTTTAAACCGTCAATTCATGTTAGGTTTGTTTGACTATGAATCCCACTATGCTCGTTATCAAGCGGGTGGATATTATGAAAAGCACCTTGATGCATTTACAGGGAAAAGCAATCGCGTACTGTCCACCGTGCTTTACCTTAACGACAACTGGCAAGCAGAAGATGCGGGTGAGTTTGTATTATTTGATGAGCATGACCACACTAAAGAAGTAGGTCGTTATTTACCTCAAAAAGGCCGTTTAGCGGTATTCTTAAGTGAAGACTTTCCTCATCAGGTCATCCCTGCGAATCGTCAAAGACACAGTATCGCAGGTTGGTTTCGCATTAATAATTCAGTGTCTGGTGTTATCGATCCTACTCACTAAGATTGGCCTTATCTAGTTTTGAGAAAAGGGCATTTAGACATAAAAAATTCCGATAAAAACGCCTATTAAACTCGAATTCTTTGACGAATATCACTATAATGCGCGCCTTAATTTTAACTGCTCTGGTTTTACGTTCCAGACCGCATTGGAGTGATACATGTCTCAATCTACTCGTACTAATACCCCAACAGCAAATACAGAACAGGTTGTTGTCTGTGCTTTATACAAGTTTGTTACCTTAAAAAATTATGTTGAGCTAAGGGAGCCTTTATTAGCTTGTCTTACTGACAATGAGGTACGTGGTACCTTGTTATTAGCAGAAGAAGGGATTAACGGAACTGTCGCAGGTAGCCGTGCTGGTATTGATGCCATGTTGGCTTGGTTAGATCAACAACCGGGTCTTGAAAACATTGTCTCGAAAGAATCTTATGATGAGGCGATGCCGTTTTACCGTACCAAGGTAAAATTGAAAAAAGAAATCGTTACCATGGGTGTTGAAGGCATAGATCCAAAAGAAGTAGTGGGTACTTATGTGAAACCAAAAGATTGGAATGCATTAATTTCTGACCCTGATGTGGTTTTGGTGGATACGCGTAATGACTATGAAGTCCAAATCGGTACCTTTAAAAATGCGGTAAACCCTAAAACCGATACCTTCCGCGAGTTCCCTGCTTATGTTGAAGAAAACATGGATCCGGGCAAACAAAAGAAAGTGGCTATGTTTTGTACCGGTGGTATTCGTTGTGAAAAATCCACCGCTTATATGAAAGAGCAGGGCTTTGAAGAGGTTTACCACTTAGAAGGCGGTATTCTTAAGTACCTAGAAGAAGTGCCAAAAGAAGAGACACTTTGGGAAGGTGACTGCTTTGTTTTTGATAACCGTGTTTCTGTGAATCACGATCTTGAAAAAGGTGAATATGACCAGTGTCACGCTTGTCGTATGCCCATTACCAAAGAAGAACAAGAAGATGAGCGTTTCCAACAAGGCGTGAGCTGCCACCATTGCTTTGATAAGTACACGGATGCACAACGTCAGCGCTTTATCGAACGTGAGCGTCAAGTACAGTTAGCTAAAGAACGTGGCGAAGAGCATATCGGTGCAGAAGTTTGTGATGCTGTGATGAAACACCGTCAAGAAAAGCAGGATGATAAAGAACGTCAGCGCCTGCTAAGAGAAAAAAGACAAGCAACAAAGGCGTAATTTCAGTTAATTGAAATTAGGTTCATGGTAAAAGCCAGTATGAAGTATCTTCATACTGGCTTTTTTTATGTTTGAAATATTATTGTTAAGTTAATTTTAAGTTGCTGATCGTTGCTTGAGTATTTAAAGGCTTCTTCTAATAAGTGCAATTAAAACAATAGTTTGTTGCATTTTGGTTTTCGTTTTGGCTAAGGGTTTGAATGGATGCTTAAAAATAGCTTTTGAGATAAAGGATTAAGGGGAAATTGAGTTCGTTTATGGCTTGAGCTAAGGAAAATGTCAAAACTATACTGTTTCGCACCTTAAGAGGGCAGTATGCCAAGCAGAGCCCATAACAATAAAATTTTATAGGGAATGAAAATGAAAAAACAAATCGCGCTATTAACCACGCTCACCAGTGCCTGTTTTTATCCTTTGGTGTTAGAGGCAAATCAAGCGAAAACAGTGAACGTGATGGCTCCATTAGAAATGACTAATGAGGCTGCTTGGAATACCTTTCAAAACCAGCTTTATACCGCTAAAAATATGGGCATAGATGCGGTTTCTGTGGATGTTTGGTGGGGTAAGGTAGAAGCTGCTGGCGATCAAAACTTTGATTGGACCTATTATGACAAGGTGGTTGAAAAGCTAGAAAATGCGTCTATGCATTGGGTGCCTATTATTAGCATGCACCAATGTGGTGGCAATGTGGGAGATGACTGTAATATCCCATTACCCAATTGGATTTGGACTGCCTATGGTTCAGTGAATCAAAATGACCTTAAGTATCTAAGTGAGCAGGGTAACTACTCCCAAGAAACGGTTTCCCTTTGGGCAGATGATCTTGTATTACCTCAATATCAGCAGTTTTTAGAAGCGTTCGAAGCACAATATGCCAGTAAAGCGAGCATGATAGACGAAGTGAATATCTCAATGGGACCTGCTGGTGAGCTGAGATATCCTTCTTATAATAGTCATGATACGGGAACTGGCTATCCCACTAGAGGCGCTTTCCAAGCGTATGGGACTCGAGCGGTAACAGACTTTCAAAACTGGAGCATGGCGAGATATCAAAACCTGGCGGGTATAAACCAAGCCTGGTCATTATCTTTGACCAATATTAATCAGGTGGTTCCCCCTTCAAATGCGGAATTTTTTATTAACCAAGGGGATCAGTTTAATACCCAATATGGTAAAGACTTTATCCGTTGGTATCACGAGAGTTTGGTTGCACATGGCAAACGTATGATGGATATGGCCATTAGCAGCTTGGATGGAGCCCTTAACAATGTTGAATTAGGGTTTAAAATCCCAGGCATTCATTGGAAAATGGGAATTACTGATAATACTCGCCGATCAGCAGAAATGGCTGCTGGCTTGATCCCTTCTGATATCGATCTAACAAGTCGTAATACAGCCCATGGTTATGAAACCATCTTATCCTTGGTAGAAAGTTATAAAGCAAACCCTAGGTCAGTGATATTACATTTCACCGCATTAGAAATGGATAACCAAAACTATGCGCCACAATATAGCTTGGCTAAAGATTTAGTCTTTTGGGTGGCAGAAGGCGCGGCAGATAAAGGCGTGGTGATTAAAGGCGAAAATGCTCTGGCTGGTGGTGTTGCCACACAAACAGGCTGGAATAATATTGAAAATGCGTTTCGTTATGCCAGTTACGAGGGTATGACGGTATTACGTATTGGCGATGTGACTAATGGCGGCACAGGTCAATCTCGATACAGTCAGTTCATCACAGATTTTAAGGCAGATACGGGTACGACAGATCAAGCCTTCATCAGCTTTAGTTGCAATAATGCTTCAACCTATTTAGGTCAGAGTGTGTATGTTGTCGGTGATATTGCTGCTTTGGGTAATTGGCAAATAAGCCAAGCGATAAAGCTGGATGCAGCGAATTATCCTAATTGGCAAGCCAGTATTTCAGTGCCAGCGAATACCCAGGTGCAATGGAAATGCGTTAAACGAGAGGAACAAGATGCCAGTGCTGGGGTTGAATGGCAAGCGGGTGCTAACAATCAAGTTACTTCAGGAAACTTAGGTCAAACAGTACAATCGAGTGGTAGTTTTTAAATGCTCATATAAAGCTTTTAGCGTTATTTGAGCGTCAGAGGGAAAGTCGTTTGATGAGGCGTCACTTTCCCTTTTCTATTCCCCCTTTGCTATTCTCCCTTTGCTATTCATCATTTGAAATTTTTTATTTATATGGGCTTTAAAGCGTAAACTGAGGAAAGATAGGCCTATAAAGCATTTTTAACCAGTGAATTATCCATATGGTCATGACAAATGGGGCGGTTAAAGCAGGTAAGCTTAAGAGGCTAAAGCCATGGGTGATTAACACACTCATTAAAGAACCTAAGGTGATCATCATAAGCTTAGATTGACACTTCTCCACCAATACAATGCAAACCAGAACCGCATTATAGCTATACAAGCCTTGTGCTATACCTGCTTGCTCTAAACCGAAACTTAAAGCAAAAAACACACTTAAACCCGAGGCGAAAACGGCCCAGATAGCCATTCTAAAAGAGTGTATGGTGATAGCCATCAAGCATAATAGGCTGGCGAAAACGTTATCAAGAAAGATAACTTGTCCTAAGCCTTTAAAGGTGGTGAAGGGGCTAAATGCTATAGCTTGTTCACTGGTTAATGCATTGACAGGGACAAGGTTTAGATAAGGGTTTAAAAGGATGACTAACCAGGTAGCAAGAATATAAGGGCTCGTATAAGGTGGGATTTTTTGTCCTAAAATAGCAGTTATTCTATGGGTAATAAGCGTGGTAAAAATACTGGCAAGTACAATGAGAATACAAGCTGTCGGTGTGACTTCATAAAAGGTCAGAATCGCCATGCCAAGTAAAGCAGGGTTATAGCCAAATAAACCTAAATCAATTTTATGCTTATCTAATTTCATCAAGCTTGCTGTGATCACACCTGTCGTTGCCCCTAAAAGGCAACCCAGAAGTAAGCTTGGCGAAAACACCCCAAGTGTGATGGCTATTACGACACCAATAACAGGATTACTCAGTAAAAAGATTTGGCTAAGCCCATGTAAGTATGACACCGAATACCGCATGCTTGCCTTTATCCTCTTACTGATACGAGACGCTGTTAATCATTCGGGCATGCTAACTGAAAACTAACTGAATAATAAGTATCTTGATTGTTAAATATGAAATAAAAGTTTCACATCTTGGTTTTTAGAATAATGGGTACACACTTGTCTAAGTTAGATAGTCTTAGTTAACTTGTCTAAGTTAAATTGTCTTAGTTAGACAGTATTAGATAGGCTTTATTAATTAAAAAAGCGCGATATAACAAGAAGAGGACAAAGGCATGAGTTACCAGTCAGTATTGGATTTTTGGTTCAAAGAGTTGTCTGCAAATCAATGGTTTGCCAAAGATGACGATTTAGATAAAGACATTAGTGAGCGCTTTTCAAAGCTACATTATCAAGCCAGTTTGGGTGAATTAAGCCATTGGCGCAATGAGCCAAAATCAGCCTTGGCAGAAATTATACTGTTGGATCAATTCTCTCGAAATATGTTTCGAGGAACACCTCAATCATTTGCCTTTGACAGCTTGGCCTTGGTATTAGCGCAAGAAGCGATCAGGCGAGGGGATTATAAGGTTTATGATGCCATTGAGTTTGATTTTATGATGATGCCTTTTATGCACAGTGAGTCTGTTTTAGTGCATGAAGAAGGTCGCCCTTACTTTGAATTATCCAATAATGACAATATGAAAGCCTATGAGCAAAAGCACTTAGACATCATTAATATGTTTGGTCGTTACCCACACAGAAATGAAATTTTGGGCCGAATATCAAGCCAAGAAGAGTTGGACTTTTTAACTGAAAACCCGGGTTTTTAAAGCCCCCATTTATTTATGATGTCTGCATAAGCTTGGGTTTTCTTGAATTGCGCTAATGTATCTCTAAGGTTGTTAATAAGGGCATCAGAGGTTTTGGGGCTCGCTGCAAGGTAATAACCTTCTTGTGAAATCTCATCTAATTTAAAGACGTTTTGAATCCAGTTGTCAGGCTCATCACCAGATGAGGTAACGACATGATTCATAACGGCATTTGGCATAGGCCAAAGGTCTATTCGACCTTGCTTTAACTGCTCATAATGTTGTTGATAGGTATTTTCACCACTGAGCCGCTTAAAACTCTTCGGGTCAAAACCTTTTGTTATCAAGAATGTCTCTCTAGCGTCTTTATAGGTGGTGCCTATGGAAAAAGACTGCATATCTTCTAGCTTATTAAGTTTAATGTCGGTCCGGCTTTTAAGGGCAAACACAGATTGGTTCGCAGGGACTAAAACGCCAACCCATTTGAATAATTTCTCTCTGTCTTTACGTCGACTAATTGAAAAGATGAAGCCATTTTCTTTATATTGGCTGATATGCATAGAGCGAGCCCAAGGAAAGCTCTTTATTTCATAATCTTGCTTGGCTATTTGCATGATAGCCTCAACCACCTCAGTAGAAGCGCCAATAAACTTGCCTTTTTCTGTGTAGTTAAAGGGCGGGAATTCTTCACTATAAAGGGTGAGCGAGGCAGCCGTTAGATGAGGGATTAAGATGCTTAGCAAGAAGGCAAAACACAACTTGTTAATTAACATAAGTTTCCTCAGTAAATGATAAAGGATAGGAATCATTTATCAGCTTAGCAGGCTTCATCAAATTTAAAGCGTCCACGAATACAGCAAAAGTTTAATTTGTTATTATTATCTGAATTTATGAACAAGGCATTACATTCTATTCTGGGGCTTATAACAGCAGCTTGATAAGGTGGGTTTGATCGTGGTGAGTCTATGAATATTAATGATATGTTAGTGTTTGCTGAAGTGGTGGCCAAAGGAGGCTTTACGGCAGCAGGCGAATCCTTGAATAAACCTAAGTCAAATATTAGCCGTACGGTAACTCGTTTAGAAGAAAGCCTAGGTGTCATCCTTTTACAAAGAACAACGCGAAAGCACACTTTAACGGAAGTAGGGCAGATTTATTATCAGCATTGCTTGCGAATTAAAGAGGAGTTGGAGTCTGCAAATCATTCACTTGAAACCTTGAATCAAGTACCTAGAGGGCTTTTAAGGGTCAGTGCTTCTGTCTCTGTCGGGCAAAACCTGATTGCGCCATTATTAACTGGATTTATGCAAGCTTACCCCGAAGTGAAACTTGATTTGCGTCTGATTAATCGACGTGTTGATGCGATTGAAGAAAACTTTGATATTTTGATTCGGGTTGGTGAGCTTGCAGACTCAAATTTGGTGGCCAGTCCTTTGTGTGACCGACGTTTAAACTATTATGCTGCTCCGACTTACTTTGTTAACAGAGCCAGACCCTGCTCTGATTTGAGTAATTTATCTGATTTTAATCTGCTACATATGAAGAGTTTAAATGCACCTGCTCAATGGCACTTTGAAAGTGATAATACTCAAAAAGTCATTCATTTTAACCCAAGTTTTGAATCAGATGATTTTAGTGTGATCAGACAGATGTTATTAGACGGCTACGGTATTGGTTTATTGCCAGATTATATGGCGGATGCTTATGTCAAAGAAGGAAGATTAGAGCCTGTTTTAAACGCCTGGCAGGGGCCTAAAGTGGCTTTACATTCTTTGGTACCAAGCCGCAGAGGGATTACGCCAAAAGTCAGGGCGTTTTTAGATTACATAAAAGAGCGCGTTTAGACTGACACAATTTTCTAAGCACGCTTAAGCCTAATATTGAACGATAGAGCATAAAATATGAACCAAATTGAAACCCCAATCTATGATATTTGTATTTTAGGTGGCGGCATTGTTGGGCTATCAACGGCTTGGCAGCTGCAACAAGCTTATCCTGATAAAAAAATAGCCCTGATCGAAAAAGAAGCTGAATTTGGTTTGCATCAAACTGGCCATAATAGTGGTGTGATACATGCTGGTGTGTATTATCAGCCAGGTAGTTTAAAGGCTAAATTTTGTAAGGAAGGGGCGGCTTTAACCAAAACTTTTTGTCGTAAACACCATATTGATTTTGATGAGTGCGGTAAGTTGCTGGTTGCCAATAATCAAACGGAGCTGACTCGTTTAAAAGCATTAGAAACACGGTGTCAGGAAAACAAAATCAATACCCAATGGTTAGATGAGGCAGCATTATTTGAACAAGAGCCTAATGTTAAGGGGCTGGCAGCGATTTTGGTAAAAGAAACAGGCATTGTTAATTATCAGAAAATTTGCGACAAGTTGGCTGACTTGTTTCGTCAATTAGGGGGTGAATTACTGACCTCGAGTGAAGTCGTAAGGCTTAATGAGAGTGAGACAGAAATTTGTATCGGTATTAAGCATCGCAGCAAAGCAAAAGACGAAAATATTAAGTCGCGCTTTTTAATCGCCTGCACTGGCTTAATGGCAGATAGAACAACCAAGATGTTGGGCATTAAAACTGATTTTCAGATTATTCCTTTTCGCGGTGAATATTATCGTTTGAATAAAAAGCATAATGGCATTGTTAATCATCTTATTTACCCAGTACCCGACCCAGATCTGCCCTTTTTAGGGGTTCACTTAACGCGCATGATTGATGGTAGTGTGACGGTTGGTCCTAATGCGGTGCAAGGCTGGAAGCGAGAAGGTTATGGCAAGATTAATTTCAGCCTAAAAGATACAGGGCAAATGTTATGCTTTGCGGGTTTTTGGCGTCTCTTGTCACAACATTTTGTCACCGGATTGAAAGAAACACGTAATTCTTGGTTTAAGTCAGGTTATTTACAAGAAGTCCATAAATACTGCGATCACATTAAACTGCAAGACTTAGACGCTTATCCCGCTGGTATAAGAGCACAGGCTGTTATGCGAGATGGAAGCTTGGTGCATGATTTTTTATTTGCACAATCTAAACGATCTTTACATGTGTGTAATGCACCATCACCTGCGGCAACGTCAGCTTTTCCAATTGGTAAGTATATTATTGAAAAGCTTGATGAAATTATGACTGAACGGGAATAAGTCTAGAAACAGAGTGTCAGTTTTATGAGGTGGGTTTTGTTTTATTGGGTATTAAGCGACTTCCCATTCATTGACTTATTAAGGGTATGGCCTTCTATAATAAAGAGGTGTCTTTGTAGAGGGTTAATATGTGTTTAAGTCTTTGTTACTAAGCATCCCCTTGCTTTTTAGTATTTCTGCTATGTCTGCAGAGACGCTGGTTATCTCCTATTTACATGGCACACCGAATTCTTTTCTTGGCAAAGAGCTGCTGAAACACATTTATGCTCATGCGGGAATTCCTGTACGATTTGAAAAATATACCTCTGCTTTGTCTTTACGATTATCAAGTCAGGGCAAAATCGATGGTGAAACACATCGAATCTATAGCCTAGCAAGTGCCTTTCCTACATTGATTCGTGTTCCTACCGCTTTCTCATATGTGGCGCCTACGGCGTTTGTTAATATCCATGGCGGTATTGGTTTTAGGGTTGATGGTTGGCAGTCCTTGGAGCCCTATCGTGTTGGGGCTGTACAGGGGATGCGGTTTGCTGAACTAGGCTTAAAACCCAGAATGCATACGGTAGAAACCGTGAATAGCAGTGATCAACTGTTGCGTATGCTAAAGTCTCAACGAATTGATATTGCCGTTACTGGAAAAATTAACGGCTTGTATCATATCAATACCCTAGGGTTAACTGATATTGCATTTTTATCACCCGCAATTGAGAGTGATGAGTTGTTTCATTACCTTCATCAAAAGCATCGTGCTTTGGTGCCAATTTTAGATAAAACCATTCAAGCCATGATTGCTTCGGGGGAGTTGAAGCAATTAAGGCAAAAACTCACCAAATTGATCATAGAAGGTGACGTTGAAATCAACTCACCAGCAAATAAATAATGGTCTTGTTTCCGTTCTATTTATAACGCTTTGTTTTTCATGGATTTGTCATAGTTTAAATTCGGCTATCAGGCTTTACTCAGGTTTTTGCTAATTCCTGAGGAAAGCCTTATGTCTGATAATACAAAAGAGCAACTTAAAATAAACTTCCACTTCATCTCCTTTTTAGAAGGATCAAGTTGTAAAGGTTATGTTCCAGATCCAGAGAATAGCCGATCTGGCGTAACCATAGCGTCGGGCTTTGATATTGGCCAACGTTCCGAGAAAGAACTTAGCCAAGCCTTTAATCAAGACTTGTGTCACAAGCTTCTACCTTATGCCAATAAAACGAAGCAAAGTGCTTGTGAGGCTTTATCTGCACAACCTTTGAGCATTAGCCAAGAAGAGGCGAATCAAATTAATATCTATAGTCATGGTGATGCTCAAACTAAGCTGATAAACGAGTGGAAAAGAGCCGATGCCTATTGTGCTTTTGGCGCTTTATCACAAGAGTGTCAAACCGTAGTGGCGTCAGTAGCCTTTCAGTATGGGTCTTTATCTGTTCGTACACCTAACTTTTGGCATCAGGTGACGACAGGTGATTGGCAAGGAGCCTATGAAAACTTACGTCAGTTTGGCGATAAGTACCCGAGTCGACGCAATAAAGAAGCAGACTTATTAGCGGCTTGGCTGCAGGGGCAGCTCAATAACTAAGTGGCTAGCTAATTAAATAGCTAATAAATAAGGACGCCCATAAGGTATTTTACGTTTAGACGGATACCTATATGTGTTTGGCAATACCCAAACTGATTTGTTCAGCCCAAATTTGGTAACCCGCTTGATTTGGATGGTAACCATCAATTGCCATCCACTTTTTTTGGATGGGTAAGTGAGCTTCAATAAAGTGCCAATGAAAGGACAAACAAAGGGTCTTAAGCTCAGTGTCGAGTAATTGAGATCGGATCGCTAAAAACTGATTTAAAGGAAAAGGCAAGGCGGGAAAGTTAGCCATGTTAGGCACTTGTGTAAAAAATACCTTGGTATGCGGGCCAGCGAAGCGCTTTACGCATTGTTTAATCTGTACCCCCCACTCTTTAATCGAAGTAAAGTGGCTGGTGTCATTCACACCTATGGTGATGAGCAGAATATCTGGCTCAAGAAAACAGGCTTTAAGCTGATTTAATTGTGAAAGTGTTGCACCATTTTGAGCAAGCACTTGCCAGCTGATGCTTGTTTGAGTGATTTGATTAAGCTTGTTTATCACTCCCTGGGTTAAGCCTTGTTTTAACTCAGTCACACCGACACCCGCTACAGTACTTTCACCTATGTGCAACAAACTAAGCTGGCTATCTGGTGTATTAAAAATCGTATTTCCTTGGGCGATAGGTAGCTGGATCGCTGATGCTTTTGTCCTCTTTGCTTGAGTGAGAAGGAGGGGTAAAACAGGGATAAAACAAATGAGCTGAATAAGATATGTTACTTTTGTTACAAGTCTCACTGAAAATCCTTATCACTAATGAGTAAAATCTGCGTTTCTTAAAAAACCTAACTATTTATCTCTACTTTTACCTAATGCAATGACAAGGAGTCGTGTACACTTTCTTGGTCAGCTAGGAAGGCAGACACACACTTTATCTGAATTATGAAGTTAATGACAAGGAGTCCTTATGTTGCTTAGAGTAGCGATTAATGTGCGTGATATTCATTTGCATAAATTAATGATGTCGAAATTTGTTTACCCGTTTTTATGTTTAGTTTTCTTTTCCGCAAATCTTAAAGCTGAACTCCCTGTCCAGCTTGTAAGTGTCTATCAATCTAATATAGATGTCTCTGATTACCTCATTAGTGAAAAGTTTGATGGTGTACGTGCAATTTGGAAAGACGGCAAATTACTGACTAAAAATGGTAACCCTATCCATGCCCCAGACTGGTTTATTCAAGCGTTACCTGATGTTTGGTTAGATGGTGAGTTGTGGTCTAAGCGTCAAGATTTTGAGTTTGTTGCCTCAACCGTGCTCAGTAAGAAAAGTGATACTCAAGCATGGCGTAAAGTCCAATATAAAGTATTTGATATGCCAAACTACCAGTCTCCCTTTGTTGATCGGGCTAAGGCCTATACTGAGTTACTAAATGCTTTAAATGTAGATTTTATCCAGCCCATAGAGCAATTTACCTTAAGGGATAATGATGCTCTCAGTGAGATGTTAAAGCGTTATTCCAATGCCGGTGCAGAAGGGCTCATTTTACATCGAAAAGAAGCGAAATTTGCCTCTGGTAGAAGTGATAACCTGCTGAAATTAAAACCTTATCAAGAAGCAAAAGCCAAGGTAAAAGCTTACTTGCCAGGTAAGGGGAAATACCTAGGTATGATAGGCGCGATTGAAGTTGCTTGGTATTCGGTTGAACTTGAGCAAGAGGTTCGTTTTAAAATTGGTTCTGGTTTGACAGATGATGAGAGGCGTTATCCGCCAGAGATTGGTAGCCTGATTCGTTTTAAGTATCATGGCTTAACTAAAAATAAGATCCCAAGGTTTGCAAGTTATATCGGCTTAGTTAGACCTCAGTAATGGCGATGCCCATGGGTTTTCAAGTTAAAACTCATGGGCATTTAACATCATTATTCGAAGGCGACTGACATATCAAGATGATGGTCTGGTCTGTGCCATTTTTTGAGCGCCATAATAAATGCCAATAATGGCTAATACACAGAGTAAGCAGATCACAAATAAACTGACTTTAGCTTGTTGGCTTAATAACCAGCCTCCTACTAAAAGACCCGCTGCAAAGCCAATAGAATAAAGCGAAGCAGCGCCAAAATAACTGCCTTTTAGGTGTGCAGGGGCAAGACGGTCAATCTGCACACTCAAGGTCGGAAATGCGATCACTTCTCCCATACTTAAAAATAGCGTGCCAAGCACCCAGCCATAGGCATAATCTTCCGGTGTGAAAATAAAGATTATCTGAGCCAGCCCCATTAAACCTACGCCTAAACGGGTTCTGAAAAAAACATTTTTCTTTTCTAATAAGGCCAAGAGGGGGAATTGAAGCAGGATAACGGTACAAGTATTCACCACCACAAGAATACCAATCCATTTAACCGCATCGTCTAAACCGCTTCTGGCTAACACTTGTGGAATAGAGGACTCAATATGGGAATAGACAAACATTAACAGTATGTTTGCAATCAAGAGGCCCATAAAAAGCTTGTCATTGGCGATGACCATAAATACTTTGCGAAAGCGTATAATGGATTCGTTGTTTGGGGGTAGGGTCACTTTACTAAACATAAAGCCGAGTCCCAGCATAAGCGCAAACACAAAGTAGGTCACACCAGTAACATAGAAAAGGGCTTGAGGTTGTGTAAGGGCTAAGCTGATGCCCAGAAGTGGTCCAATTGCGCCGCCAGCATTGAGAATGAAGTAGCGCATATTTAAGGCTAATTCTCTGTCTTTCTCAGATTCAAGATTATCACTGATGACTGCTTTGCCAGGTGCTTCAATCGTGGGTCTCATGAGGCCGGCAAATATCATTAAAGCAGCCAATTGCCAGAGTTCATTTGCCGCGCCTATGCCATAGTAGGTAAGGCCCGCCAAAATACAGCCAATTAGCATGATGAGTTTACGACCTAATTTGTCAGATAGATAACCAACATATAGACCAAAGACAGAAGAGACTGCGGCGGAGACGGCAAAGATCAAACCGATTTGAGCTTCACTGGCATGATAATCATCAAACAAAACAACAATCAGAAAAGGCCATGCCATAAAGTAGCTGGTTCGAGCTAAAAAGGTCCCAAATAAGATCAGCCAAACTATGGTGGGAAAGCGCTTAAGGCGTTCAAATTTAAACAGTGAATCTGACGTATTTGTGTGTGAAGTTGTGGTCATACTTGTATAAAAATACAAACATCAAAGCATAGGGAAAGCGTTTATATTCATCCTTAAAGTGTTAAACGAGGGTAGCTCGTTTGCCAATCTGGCATCCGTGAAAGCTTAAATAAAGTCGAAGGGTCTTAAGCAGTATGAAGGTTTGATACGTTATCTTAGTCAAAAGCGAGAGTCTAGTGATTAATGTAATCATCAGGGCGAGATTAAGCTGTCTCACCCTGATAAAAATGTTTGATTAGCGTTTTTTTAGGGAGCCTTCAGAAAAGGTCACAAATTCTTCAGCCGTAGAAGGGTGAACGCCAACGGTTGCATCAAAGTCAGCTTTGGTTGCACCCGCTTTTATCGCAATCCCTAAACCTTGAATAATCTCACCAGCATAGTCGCCAACCATGTGACAGCCAATGACTTTATCATTGCTGTTATCGACTAAAAGCTTGGTAAGACAACGAGCATCAGAGCC
Organism: Marinomonas sp. MED121; assembly: GCF_000153025.1. Taxonomy (GTDB): domain Bacteria; phylum Pseudomonadota; class Gammaproteobacteria; order Pseudomonadales; family Marinomonadaceae; genus Marinomonas. Next base: position 2,334 of record NZ_CH672435.1, on the reverse strand, counting down.
ACTTAAGGTATGCTTCATGGCTCTGAAGTCCCCTTGATAAACTCTAAAATCAATACCACGAGCCTCTGCTTCCTGCTCACTTAGGCCAACGGTACCAATAGGTGGCTGACTGAATACCGCTGTTGGGATATTGTCATAGTCATAGTCCTCAGCGCTGCCTTCAAACCAATATTGGATAAGTGCCATGGCTTCACCAATGGCAACTGGGGTTAGCTGCACACGATTGATCACATCACCTAAAGCGAATACATTGGTGGTTGAGGTTTCGAAGTTTTTATTTACCTTAATAGCACCTTTATCCAATTCGATACCAGCGGCGTCTAAATTCAAGCCGTCAGTATAAGGAACACGGCCTGTGGCATAAAGAATCAAATCAAAGCTTTCTTCACGACCATCTTTAAAGGTAACGATACGAGCACCATCTGCTTGGCTAGCATCAGCCAAACGCAGACTTTGAATATCCGTGTTTAATCTTAGATCAACACCTGATTTGACATATTCATTGCTAGCAAAATCACGAACATCTTGGTCAAACCCCCTTAGGACTTGGTCGCCGCGATAAGCTAGGCTGGTATCAACACCAAAGCCATTTAGAATGCCCGCAAATTCAACCGCGATATAACCACCGCCAACGACTAGGGCTTTCTTAGGGAGCTTCTCTAGGTAAAACATTTCGTTTGAACTAACGGCAAGTTCAGCACCATCAATGGCAGGGATATAAGGTTTGGCGCCCACAGCAATCAGGATTTTCTCTGCTGTGTAAGTTTGACCATTGACTTCCACTGTGTGCGCATCAATAAACTTGGCGTAACCATTAATAATTTCGACGCCTGCTTTGGTAAGCATATTTAGATAAATGCCGTTTAGCCTTTCGATTTCTTTGGTCTTGTTATCCCTTAAGGTAGGCCAATCAAATGTCGCTTCTTGCTTTGACCAACCAAATCCTTGTGCTTCACTAAAGCCATGACCATATTCTGCGCCGTATACAAATAGCTTTTTTGGGACACAACCTATATTTACGCAAGTGCCGCCTAATGCGCTGGCTTCAGCGACTGCTACTTTATAGCCTTTGCCTGCTGCGATGCGGCTGGCTCTGACGCCACCTGACCCTGCTCCTATGACAAACAAGTCATACTGATAAGACATAATGTTAACTCCATGATAAGGCTGTAAATAATGTTTAAAAAGATTCTAACAGTGGTACTTGATTTATGCCAAAAGAAAGCCCCTATTAGTGTCATAGCGATTGGCTTTTATAGACAGGCTTTTTTACCTTTAGTTCCAAACTTAGCTTTTACTCAGCAGGCAAGCTGGGTATCATAATTATAACTTTACATTAGGACTCATTATGAAAATTGTTTCTTTTAACATTAATGGTTTAAGAGCGCGTCCCCATCAAATTGAAGAATTGGTAAAGCGCCAATCTCCCGATATTATTGGCCTGCAAGAAATTAAAGTTCATGATGAAATGTTTCCCCATGACATTCCGCAAAGCATTGGTTATCACGCCTATTATTATGGTCAAAAATCCCATTATGGTGTGGCTATCTTTTCTAAAGAAGAGGCAGTGAAGGTTGAGTATGGTTTTCCAAATGATGAGGAAGATGCTCAACGTCGCATGATAATCGCCACCTTTAATACGGATAAAGGGCCATTAAAGGTCATTAATGGCTACTTTCCCCAGGGTGAAAATATTGAACATGAGACTAAATTTCCTGCCAAGCAGAAATTCTATGCTGATCTAATGAACTATCTTGCTAACCATGTAGCGGATGAGCAGGTAATCGTGATGGGTGATATTAATATCTCTCCAACGGATCTGGATATCGGTATCGGACCTCAAAATGCAAAACGCTGGTTAAAAACAGGCAAATGTAGTTTTCAACCTATTGAGCGTGAGTGGTATGCCAAGTTAGAAGATTGGGGGCTGACGGATACTTATCGACAGTTAAACCCAGGTAAAACGGATAGATACTCTTGGTTTGATTATCGCTCAAAAGGCTTTGATGATGAGCCTAAACGCGGTTTAAGAATTGATGTCATTATGGCGTCTAATAACCTGTTACCTTTGCTACAAGATTCTGATGTCAATTACGATATTCGAGGCATGGAAAAACCTTCTGATCATGCGCCAATATGGTCTGATTTTGAGTTAGTGATTAAGTCAGTATAAATGGGTTTATAAGCGTCTAGCTGATTCGAATATGTGGGTCTGCTAGGGCTAAAATATCAATTGTAAAGAGAATGTAAAGGGCTCTAGCTTATCTAACATACAGGGTGTAACATGAAAGTTACAAAAAGTAACGGAATTGAGAGCCCTTATGTTAGCTACTA
>NZ_CH672436.1:15459-104518 GCF_000153025.1 Marinomonas sp. MED121 | reverse complement strand
GTGCAACGAGCGAACAGCGAGCTCCATATACTTCTCATCAATAATGACAGACACCTTAATTTCGGATGTCGAAATTAGCTGAATATTGATTGACTCATCAGCAAGCGCCTTAAACATAGTACTCGCTACACCAGCGTGAGAGCGCATACCAACACCAACAATAGAGACTTTAGCAATCTTAGCATCACCTACAACACCACGAGCACCCAGCTCTTCTTGAATAGCCTTAAGGATATCCATGGCTTGATCAAACTCGTTACGGTGAACAGTAAAGGTAAAATCCGTTGTGCCATCAGCAGAGACATTCTGCACTATCATATCAACTTCAATATTGGCATCACTAATAGGCACCAAAATTCTAGAGGCAATACCAGGGATATCTGGCACACCTTGCAAAGTCAATTTAGCTTCATCTCGGTTAAACGCTATACCAGAAACAGCTGGTTGTTCCATATCTTCATTCCCCTCAGTAGTAATCAATGTGCCTTCACCTTCTGTAAAACTAGAAAGTACACGTAAAGGCACTTGATACTTACCAGCAAACTCAACCGAACGAATTTGGAGAATTTTTGAACCTAGGCTCGCCATCTCCAACATTTCTTCGAACGTAATTTTTTCTAATCGACGCGCACTATCAACAACCCGAGGGTCGGTTGTATAAACGCCATCAACATCCGTATAAATTTGACACTCATCCGCCTTAAGTGCTGCCGCTAACGCAACACCTGTCGTATCCGAGCCACCACGACCCAAAGTCGTAATATTGCCAAACTCATCAGCACCTTGGAATCCAGCTACAACGACAACACGACCCGCATCTAGATCTGTCTGCATCGCTTCTGTATCAATTTCTTGAATACGCGCTTTACCATGAGAACTATCTGTTGTGATTCGCACTTGTGAACCCGTATAAGAACGCGCATCTAAACCACGATTCTTAAGAGCCATTGATAGCAACGCAATCGTCACTTGCTCGCCGGTAGACAAGAGCACATCCATTTCTCTTTGATCTGGTACTTCCTGCATACTCTTCGCCAGAGCAACCAAACGATTGGTTTCGCCACTCATCGCCGAGACAACAACAACTACATCATCACCTTGCTCACGGTGCCTTTGCACTCGATCAGCTACGGCCTCGATACGCTCAACAGAGCCTACCGATGTGCCGCCATATTTTTGAACTAACAACGCCATAGTTTTTTATTTAAACCCACATAATTTGCCAATTAAGGCATTTTTTTACAATTTAGCCACGACCCAAGGTTGTACAGATGCTAACGCCTCTGGCAGTCCTGCTGGATTATTACCTCCAGCTTGTGCCATATCTGGTCGACCGCCCCCACGACCGTCAACCAAAGGCGCTACCATCTTAATCAGATCGCCAGCTTTTACCTTTTTCGTTAATTCTTTTGTTACACCTGCGATGAGACTGACTTTTGAGTCATTCACACTCGCCAACAAAATTACCGCTGATTCCAACTTGCTCTTCAGCTCATCTAGCATGTCACGCAATGCTTTTGGATCTTCCACATCAACTTGGGCAACTAATAACTTGCCACCATCAATATCCACCGCTTGTGACGCTAGGTCAGAGCCAGCTTGCGCAGCCAGTTTTGCCTTAATAACATCCAACTCTTTTTGAAGAGCACGATTTTGATCAGAAAGCGCAGTCACTTTCTCAATCATGTTCTCTTTATTACCCTTCACAAGCGCCGCTACTTGCTGCACAGATTTTTCAGTCGCTCGATTATAATCAATGGCAACTTTACCTGTGATAGCTTCAATACGACGTACACCAGCCGCGATACCGCTTTCAGCAACTATCTTAAACACACCAATATCACCAGTACGCTTAACATGAGTACCACCACAAAGCTCAATGGAATACTCACTTCCCATAGTCAAAACACGTACCTGACTATCGTACTTCTCACCAAATAGAGCCATTGCGCCTCTTTCTTTGGCACTTTCGATATCCATTTCTTCAGTAAGCACTTCATGGTTAAGGCGAATTTGCTCATTAACCATATCTTCAACTTGCTCAATTTCTGCCGCTGTAACCCCTTCAAAATGAGAGAAGTCAAAACGTAAACGCTCAGCATCACACAAAGAACCTTTTTGATGAACATGATCGCCCACAACACGACGTAGCGCTTCATGCATTAAATGAGTCGCAGAGTGATTTAAGCCAGTTGCAGCACGAAGGCTTGCATCCACAGTCGCAGTTAGCTTATCACCCAAGGTAATTGAACCTTCACGTAACTCACCATGATGCAGGTGTGTTTTTCCTTGTTTGGTCGTATTAGTCACACTAAATGCGCCATTACCACGTAACCAACCTTGATCACCGACTTGGCCACCAGACTCACCATAGAAAGGGGTCTGTTTCAAAATCACAATACCCGATTGACCTGCTGTTAGACTTTCAACTTTTTCACCATCTAGTATCAAGGCTTCTATTTCACACTCATCAACTAGATGACTATATCCTGTAAACTCTGTATCACCCGCTTCAATTGAACCTGACATATCCATGGTAAATTGGCTAGCAGAACGGGCACGATTACGCTGCTCTTCCATGGCCCTTTCAAAGCCTTTCTCATCTATTTCAAGATGACGTTCACGAGCAACATCATTGGTCAAGTCAGCAGGGAAGCCGTAAGTATCATAAAGTTTAAAGACAGTTTCACCTGAGATGATTTTACTATCACCTAGCTCACCAATCGCATCATCAAGAATACGCATACCTTGCTCTAGCGTTTTAGCAAACTGTTCTTCTTCTTTTAGCAAGATAGCCTGGATACGATCCGCAAGTTTTGCCAAATCTGGATAAGCATCCCCCATCTCAGTAACCAAATCAGCAACTAAAGTATTGAAAAAAGCCTGTTTTTGCCCCAATTTATGACCATGACGAATAGCGCGGCGCACAATACGACGCAATACATAACCACGCCCTTCATTTGATGGCACAATGCCATCCACTATCATAAAACTACAAGAACGAATGTGATCTGCAATAACTCGCAAAGATTGAGCTTCTAAATCATCAGTACCAACCACTTTAGCAGCAGCCTTAATCAGATTTTGGAAGATATCAATTTCATAGTTACTATGAACACCTTGCAAAATCGCAGCAATACGCTCAAGCCCCATACCGGTATCAACAGAAGGCTTAGGTAGAGGATTCATAACACCATTTGCATCGCGATTGAATTGCATGAAGACCACATTCCAAATTTCGATAAAACGGTCGCCATCTTCTTCAGGAGAACCTGGAGGCCCACCCCAAATATGCTCACCATGATCGTAGAAAATTTCGGTACAAGGACCACAAGGACCTGTGTCACCCATTTGCCAAAAGTTATCAGAAGCATAACGCGCCCCTTTATTGTCGCCAATGCGGACAATACGGTCCTCAGGCACGCCGATTTTTTTAGCCCAGATATCCCAAGCTTCATCATCATCGGCATAAACTGTTACCAATAACTTTTCTGTTGGCAATTTCAAAACTTGCGTTAGAAATTCCCAAGCATATTGAATGGCATCTTCTTTAAAGTAATCACCAAAACTGAAGTTACCCAGCATTTCAAAAAAGGTGTGGTGACGTGCGGTATAACCAACATTCTCAAGGTCATTATGCTTACCGCCGGCTCGCACACAACGCTGAGAGCTCGTCGCTCGTGTATAAGGACGATCATCCATACCAAGGAAAACATCTTTAAACTGAACCATACCTGCGTTGGTAAACAAGAGGGTTGGATCGTTTCCTGGAATTAATGAACTTGAATCAACAACTTGGTGTTGCTTACTCTCGAAATATTTTAGAAATGACTGGCGTAGCTCTGAACTCTTCATCTTCAGGGGAGACTCTATATTGTTTCTTGGGCGATAAATTTAGTTTTCTCTGACTTCAAACAGAGAAAAAGTTTGGACAGAAAAGCACAAAATAGTACACGGAAAATACAGTGACTTTCAAAAGAAAGTGAGTGTTTTTGCGATTTTTTTCAATTATTACACATTTAACAGCAATAACTGGAAAGAACGACTTAAAAAGGCAGGTTTTTCAGGCTAAAAAACTGCCTCACTGCTAACAAGCCAGTGAGACAATTCAAGATAAAATCAAGATTAGCTATGATATTGACGTTTTGCACGACCAGTCATGCGTGTAACAAGTTCATAGGCAATCGTCGAAGAGTGGGCGGCAACATCTTCCACTGGGTTTTTCTCTCCCCACAAGATGACCTCATCCCCCACCTGAGTTTCACCAAGTTCAGTGACATCTAACGTAATCATATCCATAGACACACGACCGGACAGACAACACATAGCCTGTTCCACTAACACAGGTGTTTGATGATTAGCCATTCGCGGGTAACCATCACCATAACCGACAGCAACAGTTGCAATTTGACGCTGCCCTTTTGCGACGTAAGCCCTAGCATAACCTACCGCCTCACCATCCTTTACTTCCCTGAGGGAGATGATTTTACTGGTAAGCGTCATAGCAGGTTTCAAACCTAACTCTTGAGCACTGATTTCGTCGAATGGTGAAATCCCATAAAGCATAATACCTGGGCGTATCCATCCCCCTTCTGGTAACTGCCACTTAAGTGTTGCTGCTGAATTGGCAACACTTACATCTAACTGAGAAAATTGGCGATGTACTTGGTCAAATACAGCAAGCTGTTCGGATGTGGCAGGGCTATCAAGGTCATCAGCACTGGAAAAGTGAGTCATCAAAACGACCTCACCAACATTTGGGTTATGCTCAAGTAACTCAATAAACTTATCTGCAGAAGACGGCTGAACACCTAAACGGTGCATACCAGAGTCTAGTTTCAAAAAGACTTTATCAATCTGAATATTAGCAGCGATGAAATCAGTCAATTGAGTTTGATTTTCAATTGCCACCCAAAAGTTATGGTTTTCACACACTTGCCATTCAGCGGATTCAAACACACCTTCGAGCAAGAGAATAGGAGATGAGACACCCGCCTCTCTAAGCTCTATAGCTTCTTCAATAGCAGCAACGGCAAAAGCATCAACGATATCATCAAGATATTTAGCTACCTCTACAGCACCATGACCATATGCATTTGCTTTTACAACGGCAAATGCTTTTGTGTTTGGCTGCAATTTTTTAGCCAATAGATAATTATGCTTTATTGCAGCAAGATCAATATGCGCCGTTAAAGGCCGAGCCATCTTTCACCTCATTTATGAACAGAATTACAATCAAAGTAGACAAAACTATTTTTACATAGATTTAATAGATATATATTCTTTTAAAAGATAAAAATTGAGATGATAAAACCATATTAATAAACATATATAGTTTTTTCACCCTTATTAGGATTTCATAAGAGCGAGCATCTACTGTAATATGGGAACCAATAAAGACTAGGCTCGTTTATCATGGACATTCTAATACAAATCAGAGAATCTGCGCTCAACATGCTAGCACGCAGAGAACATAGTCAATTTGAACTTAGACAAAAACTTGCCTCACGATTCAAGGAGCAAGCCGAAGAAATTGAAAACATCCTCCTACAACTTATTACAGATAATTATCAAAGTGACCAAAGGTTTTGTGAGTCTTTTATCCACTTTCGCCAACAAAAAGGCTATGGAAAGATGCGAATCACCGCTGAACTAAGGCAAAAAGGGATAAACACAGACTTAATGGAAGCGAGTTTTAACCTACTTGAGGTTGATTGGTTTGAACTGGCTTACACCCTAAAACGTGCAAAATTTGGTGATACTGTATCTAATGACTATAAGACTCGCGCCAAACAATATCGTTATCTGCAGTATCGTGGCTTTACTTCAGATCAGATCAATTACGCTATTCAAGAAGATAGCCATAACCTCTAAGTTTGAAAGGCTACAGTAAGGAAGAAAGAAACTGGTCTTCCATTTGAGCATATTCCATTTTCATACGTTCTATTTTTGTATCAAGTTCAGTGATTTTTTTCTGTAAAGAAACAGACTCATCTGAAGAGCGGCTCCTTTCATATTCCTTCTTCATGGTGCTTATTTCGAGCGCCAGTTCCGCATTTGCCTCTTCAAGTTGCGAAGAGTCTTGATGATTTACAGCATCAACCCTTAGGCTTTGCTGCATCACATAGTCAGATAATTCTGCTAATCGAGTCTGTAATTCTGCACTCTTCTTTTGTTCTGCATCTAAATCTAATTCCAACATTTCCACGAATAATTCAGACTCATTCATCATAGCTTTGAAGGCACTCACCTTATCGGTTAATTCATTTGCATAAGCTTGAGACTCACCCGTTAAAGGCGCTGCATCAAGGTGTTTCGTCATATTATTCAAGCTATCTTCTTTTTGAGAGAAAATATTTTGCATATTCGCTAATTCACCTCCATTTTGACTTAACAGCTCTAGCTCATAATTCCTTTCATTAACCAAACGCTCTTGTGTCTTCGCATCATTCGTTAACTGATACTTCACCATCTGTAAACTATCAAGCTTTAGCTCTAATCGGGATAAGATATGCTTTTTATCGGATAAGCTTTTTTCTAATCGCGCGACCACAATGTCATATTCAACATCAAACTTGTCAGCGCCTTTTCCAGCAGAATCTTTTAATAGTGCCTTCAAGTCTCTTATCGTTTTGGCTTGATACTCTGCTATCGATTTTAGCTCTTCAATTTTGCCATCAAATTCATTTTGAATTGGAACAATAAAATCATCCAATTCACTACTATTTAAAAATAGCTCCAATGCCAATTGATACTCTTCAGAAACCTCTTCAGGCGCTTCTTTAATCGCCGTTAACTTTGTTTTGATCGTATTCTCTAACTGATAAGCTTGTGCCAATTCAATCCGCATTTCTGACAAACTTTCATCTATTTCATGCTCAGCATCTAGTTCAGCTTTCATGCGACTAAATTTTTCATTCAGTTCTGAGTTAACATTCATTTTGGCTTGTAACAGCTGATTTTTTCTTTCTATATCCTTATTAATGGCCTGGGATAAACTTCTCTGGGCGGATATTTTTTTTACCAGCACTTCCATCATTTGAGAGAAGCCAGCCTCTTGAGTTAAAGGAATAAATTTCTCTAACTCACTAATCGCTTCTGCTGAGGTGATTTGTTTACTAATTAGTTTAAATTCTAATGACAGAAATAATGACCAACATTCAAGCATAGAGAAGCGCAACTGATCCCTTTCTGGACAAACAGATATAAGCTCTTCAACAATGCCTTGCTGCTGCTCTATTAACGCAAGTACCGCCTTAGAGGTATCAGTAACAGACTCCTGCTCCTCTACCACAGACTCCTCATCAGACTGAGGTTCTACTTCACCTTTGTCTTCTGGCTCTTGTTCTGCTTTTTTCTTTGCCAGAATATAACTCCAGAGTGCATAGATAAAAAACACTGCAGACCAAAGAACAAGCGAGCTCAAAATCAAAATTAATGTCGTCATTAACGAACCACTTCCATCGGGTTTTATTTAAAAGCACTATTTATATTAATGGTTTAGCTAATAATAAAAAATAGATCATCTGTAAATAAAACACACATATAAAGAAATGAGTGAATGATATAAAAAGGCATAAAAAAACGGCCACTGCATAAAAGTGACCGTTTTTTTTATTGAAAAAGAGATTGAAGCTTATAGATCTAGCAAGTCACCTTCTTCCTCTTTCGCATCATCTTTTTCTGCTGGGAGATCTTTTGGCAATAATTGCTCACGAATCTTACCTTCAATTTCAGTCGCGATTTCTGGATTATCAGAAAGGAATTGAGCCGCATTCGCTTTACCCTGACCAATTTTACTACCATTGTAAGCGTACCAAGCACCAGATTTATCAACGAAACCTTGCTTCACACCCAAATCAATTATCTCACCCATACGGTAAATACCTGCGCCGTACATAATTTGGAATTCAGTTTGTTTAAATGGAGGTGCAATTTTATTCTTAACAACTTTTACGCGGGTTTCATTACCCACCACTTCATCACCTTGTTTAACACTACCAATACGGCGAATATCAAGACGAACTGAGCTATAGAACTTAAGCGCATTACCACCCGTTGTGGTTTCAGGCGAACCAAACATCACACCAATTTTCATACGAATTTGGTTAATGAAAACAACAAGGCAGTTAGCATTCTTGATTGAGCCAGTTAACTTACGCATAGCTTGAGACAACAAACGCGCCTGTACACCAACAGAAGAGCTACCCATTTCACCTTCAATCTCTGACTTAGGAACCAAAGCAGCAACAGAGTCAACAATCACAACATCAACACTGTTAGAACGTACTAGCATGTCAACGATTTCAAGCGCTTGCTCACCCGTATCAGGCTGAGAGATCAAAAGGTCAGCGATATTAACACCTAGCTTCTCTGCATAACTTGGGTCTAAGGCATGCTCAGCATCAATAAAAGCACAGGTCTTACCTTGCTTTTGTGCTTCGGCAATGACGCTCAATGTCAGCGTTGTTTTACCAGATGATTCTGGTCCATAAATTAAGAGTATATAGAAAAAAATATCATAAATGGTTCACACCTAAAATTAGAAACAATGTAATAATAAATTTACCTCAAGCATAGACACTTATGACCTCACCGTAGAATTATGGAAATATCCAGCTATAAAATATTTTAAGCCTAAATTCAGATAATAAGTGCGACACTGCAAATCATGCGTAGAAGAAGCCAACTGCTGACGTTGGTACACCTCTTCTTATCACAGAACAAAGGTAATCCCCCCATTTTTAATGGAGTTCAGGTGTAGACTTTAAAGTTTGCGTTAAACGCCTTTTTTGTATCGGTGTAATGCCACCAATGCCCATGTTAGGTCGCTCGTTATTGTAAGTCCATAACCAGTGTGTTGCTTTATCCTGAAGCGCCTTAATATCTTTATACAGGTAGTGGCTTAACCAATCATATCTCACTGTACGGTTAAATCGCTCTATATAAGCGTTTTGCTGTGGTTTGCCCGGTTGGATAAAACTGAGCTCAATGCTGTTTTCTTGTGCCCAACTTGCCAATTTATCACTGATATACTCAGGGCCATTATCACACCGTATCGCTTTAGGTTTACCTCGCCACTCAATAATCTGATTGAGTGAGCGTATGACACGTTCTGCCGGTAAGGATAGGTCGGTATCAATCACGTTAAACAAACAGCAACGTCGACCATCTGAGAGTTGATCATGCATAAAATCCATTGACCAACATTCATTCATTGATTTGTTCTGGCACCGCTAAGGGTTTAGGCTTTTCACGGACTAAGCGTTTATGAGGTTTGATGCGCATGTTGAGCTGTAGCTCACGATAAATACGGTAAACACGCTTATGGTTCCATGGATAACTACAGACATTTCTGAAGTAGAGAAAACATAGCCCAAAGCCCCAGTTACGCTGATTTTGGGTCAGCCCGATTAATCGCTCAGCAATCAACTGATTCTCATCATTAAGTTTAGGCTGATAACGGTAGCAGGTCTCGCTGATCTTAAACGTCCGACAGGCAGATGCTATACTGAGGTGATAAGTCACCACAGCCTGTTTGGCCATCGGCTTACGGTCAGCGGCCTTCACCACTTTTTTGCCATGGCTTTCTGTATGATCTCTGCCTTGAGTTTTTCTTCGGCATACATCTTTTTAAGACGACGGTTTTCTTCTTCGAGCTCTTTCATTCGAGTGATTAAAGAGGCATCCATACCACCGTACTTGGCTCGCCACTTATAAAAGGTCGAATTACCAATGCCATGCTCGCGACACAGCTCCGCCACGGGCACACCTGCCTCGGCTTGGTTTAAGATGCCCATGATTTGACTGTCTGAATAGGTTGTATTTTTCATCGTGATCTCCCTAGTAATTAGCTTATTAGAAAACTCTACGACTAACCTCTATTATTTTTGGGGGGGATTACCTTGAAACACAGTTTCAAGGAGATTATAACCATGCAGGAACGGCGGTGAATTGCTTTGCTTGCCATAATTATAACGGTACAAAATCGAAGACTATTAATACAAGAAGTAAAGGCTTTAGCCATATATTTGTGGATGACATTATTAACTGGGATAAGAAACAGTGATGAAGACAAAATAGTATGTCTTGTTGAAGAACTTTGACCCATTAAAAGTCAGCCTGCTCTTCAGCAGACTGACCTTTTCGTATTTCTTTTACGAAATAGAAGACTAAAGCACAGCACCAATGAACTGTTTGAGTTCTTCTGTCTGTGGGTCTGCAAGTACGGTTTTTGAATCACCTTGTTCCCAAACCTTGCCTTGGTGCATAAAGACCACTCGGCTACCGACGTCACGGGCAAAGTTCATTTCATGAGTAACGAGCACGAGGGTAATGCCTTCTTTGGCGAGTTGTTCGAGCACCTTTAAGACTTCGCCGACCAGTTCAGGGTCCAGTGCTGAGGTAATCTCATCGCACAGCAAGACTTTTGGTGACATGGCCAAAGCACGAGCGATGGCGACACGTTGCTGCTGTCCACCCGAAAGCTTTTCTGGGTAACTGTCGAACTTATCCGCTAGGCCCACTTTTTCGAGCATGGCGCGAGCCACTTTTTCCGCTTCTGCTTTGCTCTTTTTCAACACAATAGTGGGGGAGAGCATAACATTTTCGCCTACCGTCATATGTGGGAAGAGGTTAAAGCTTTGGAAAATCATCCCTACGCTCAGGGCAAGCTTACGTACTTGAATATCTTCTGACGTGACTTCGTTACCATCTACTGTGATGCCGCCTTCTTGGTATTCTTCCAAGCCGTTAATGCAACGTAAAAGGGTACTTTTTCCTGAACCACTTTTACCAATGATAGACACCACTTCACCGGCTTTGATATCGAGATCAATGCCTTTCAGAACATGAAGGTCGCCGTAGTATTTATGAACTTGATGTAAATTAACGAGAGACATTAAATTTTTTCTCCAGAGTCTTGCTGTACCAAGAAAGCGGGTAACACAGCAGGAAGTAAATAAGGGCAACCAGTGTAAAGACTTTAAAGGGTTCAAACGTGGCATTGTTTAACATGGTGCCGACTTTAGTAAGTTCAACAAAACCAATCACCGACGCGAGCGCCGTGCCTTTGATTACTTGCACAGAGAAACCAACGGTTGGTGGTGTGGCGACTCGAATAGCTTGCGGCAAAATGATGTAACGCAGTGTTTGTAGAAAACTAAGCCCCAAACAGCGGCTCGCTTCCCGTTGCCCTTTTGGGAGCGTATCAATACAACCACGCCAAATTTCCACTAAAAAGGCACTGGTAAAAAGCGTTAAGGATAGAATCGCAGCCCCCCATGCGGATATTTCATAACCCAGCATAGACAAACCAAAGAAGCACAAAAACATCTGCATTAACAATGGTGTTCCTTGAAACAGTTCCACGTAAATACGTACTACTTTTTGCACAGTGGCATTACGCGTTAAACGTAAGGCGGTTAACGCCAGCGCAACACTAGAGCCACCAATAAAGGCCGCAAACGACAGCACAATCGTCCACTGAGTGGCGAAGAGTAGGTTACGAAGAATGTCGTAATTTGTGAATTCGATCATAGAGTTTTCCTTATTTTCTTTCTCTCACTTTTCCTTATTGAGTAGAACGATAAGCGAATAAGCGTTTTCCAACGGTATTAAAAGCGAACCTGAGAAGGATGGATAAGCCAAGGTACAACAAGGCGGTCACAAAATAGCTCTCGAACGCACGGAAGTTACGAGACTGCACAAGGTTTGCAGCATAGGTTAAATCTTCCACTGAAATTTGTGAGATAACTGCGGATCCAAGCATAACTATGATGCACTGGCTGGTTAATGCAGGGTAAATTTTTTCAAACGCTGGAGTAAAGATCACCCGAGTCAGTGTCTGACAAAAACTCAAACCTAATACCTTCGCAGCTTCCATTTGGCCTTTTGAAATACTGCCCAAACCGGCTCGAATAATTTCAGTACTGTAGGCACCCAGGTTAATCGTTAGGGCGATCATACTGGCTTCCCAAGGAGATAACTTCATCCCCAATGAAGGTAAGCCGAAGAAAATAAAAAAGAGTTGCACAATAAAAGGCGTGTTACGAATGATCTCGACATAAACAGCAACCACACTTTGACTGGCTTTATTGCCATATTGTCGAATAGCCGCGCAGCTTGTGCCTAATGCAATGCCTAAAAACGTGGTTAGTACAGTGAGTAAAACAGTGGTCATAAGACCACTGAAGAAAACATCGCTGTATTGCAGTAGATCAGAGAAATACAACATAGCGAGACCCTTAGACACCGAAGCCTTTTGGTAGAGGAGCCTTTAACCATTCCATAGAAATGTTGTTTAGCTTACCGCTCGCCAAAGCTTTATTGATCAGCTCATTTACTTTTGCTTGTAGCGCCACTTCACCTTCCGCCATGCCAATGTAGCAAGGGGAATCTTTTAACATGAATTTGCTTTCTGGGGCACGCTGAGGCTGACGTTTAGCGATTTCTGTTGCCACCAAGTTACCTGTTGCGATTAGATTCACTTGACCAGATAAGTAGGCGGTTAGAGTGGTATTGTTGTCTTCAAAGCGACGAACGTTAACTGACTTAGGTGCGTGTTTTTCCAGTTCTAAATCTTCAACAGAACCACGCGTTACGCCCACTATTTTGCCTGCTAGATCTTCGATCTTGGTGACTTCAACGTCTTTAGAGCCAAATACACCTAAGAAGAAAGGCGCGTATGGCGTAGAGAAGTCGATGGCTTTTTCACGCTCTGGGTTTTTACCCAAACTTGAGATAACCAAGTCGACTTTTTTGGTTTGTAGGTAAGGAATGCGGTTTGCGCTGGTGACTGGGACGATTTCGATTTTCACACCCATTTCATCGGCAATGTAGTTCGCCATGTCTACATCGATTCCTTGTGGTTTTAAATCGGTTCCGATTGATCCAAAAGGAGGAAAGTCTTGAGGAACCGCAATACGAATCAGTTTGCGGCCTTGAATGTCCTGCAATACATCTGCCGTTGCATTAAAGACAGAAAAACCTGCTATGATAATCATTGCCTTACTAACCAATTTTATAAATCTTTTCATGATGGAAAAACCTTATTTTTAGTTTATTGAATGCTTAATGCGAAATAACAAGCAACAATCACACCAATATAAAAAATGTTTCTACCCTTAATTGTCGTGTAACAAAATATCTTTTCACAAGAGAGTTTCCATAGAAGGAGGAAAAATGAAAAGCTGGTATTTCACTGTCATGTCGGACTTAAAGAGTGCGTTTTCGTCTTATTGGGTACGTTTATAGTGCGTAAGCGAGAAAATCGATAATTTAAGTTGGCAGATCACCCACAATCGATTACCGCATTAGAAGAGTTCGAATAAGTCTCCTGCTTTCAATCTTATCTGAAAAAGTGCCAAGCAGGGAGTCTCTTTGAAGTAATGTAAGCATCTTTCGAGAAGGGACAACGTAGAGTAGCATTTTTTTCTTAAAGACCCTAAGGACGTGGTCGACCCCCTCTACCTTTACGTTGAATGCCTTATCAATAGAACTACTATTAAGTTGTGCCCATCGCCATAAATCTAAGTGATTTTATCCACACGCCAAGGTGGGATTACCGACCCACCTGAATTAAGAAATCATTTTGGTTCAGGAAACACCCTAACCAGCTGCCAAACACCTTACTCCGTGCTAATGCTAGTTGCCTTAATGAATACTCAGTCACACATCATGATGGATCCACAAATAATCCATTATCGACGAGGTAAGATCCCGCTTGCACCAAGCACGCAGGCAAAGACTCCAGACAATAGCATCACGCTTTTTGATAAAGGATTTTGGAGCACAAAATTTATGCTTGGACTATCGCGAGCGGTAAAAATAGGCATTGACTAATTCCAGCGAGCAACAAGCTGGTTTACGAAGTGATGGATAATTATGGGAATGGTGATCAGTTATGGGAAATGAAGGTCTCCCCTCAAGCACGTAAAAAAACCATATTGGCAAGCAAGGGCAGTCACTTACGAAATAAACGGAAAATCAAAAGCGGCTTTCACAGCCTTGCCTGAAAATAAGTATTCAGCAGAATAACAGATCTCTATCACCACCGTTGGGAAATAGAGTTAGGTTTTAGAGATATAAAATCATCAATGCAAAGACCCTACGCAGCAAAAAAGTTGAGTTAACTTATCAAGAGATCTGAGGAATGTTGCTCGCGTATAACGTGATACGAAGAGAAGCGAGTCTAGGGAACCTGCGAGCAAGCCCCTCTCGTGAGATAATGACGTTTTAAACTTTAGAGTCCTTCCATGGCACATCAACCCACCTTTGCCGACAGCGAGTTCAACAACAAGCGTCATAAAACACGCAAAGAGATCTTTCTTGCTCGCATGAATACCTTGATGCCTTGGGAGAGGTTGGAAACGCAGATTGAGCCCCTTTCCCCCAAAGCGGGCAAGGAACGACGACCTTTCCCTCTTTCAACCATGTTCCGTATTCACTGTCTGCAACATTGGTACAACATTAGTGATCCAACGATGGAAGATGCCTTTTACGAGATTGCATCAATGCACTCATTTGCTGACTTATCATTAGATAACCCAATTCCTAATCACAGCACCATCATGAATTTTCGGAACTTATTAGAAAAACACAAACTCTCATGTTGCTTTTTAAAGAAGTGAATCAATAGTTATCAGAAGCAGGGATTTACTTAAAGGAAGGCACACTTGTTGATGCATCGATTATAGAAGCTCCCAGATCAATTAAAAATAAAGCAGGGAAACGAGATCCTAACATGCACCAAACCAAGAAAGGGAATCAATCGCATTTTGGTATGAAGGCCCATATCGGGGTCGATGCAAGGATTGGTTACCCATACATTTACAACGACAGCAGCCAATGAGCACGACCTTAATCAAACAAAACACCTTATTCATGGCTATGAAACATTTATTGGCGCTGATCCAGGATATCGAGGGGAGCAAAAGCGTGAAGAACTAAAGGATGTCACAGAAGAATGGTTGAGTGATTAAAGACGCATCCATACCACTGTACTTGGCTCGCAATTAATATAAGGTTGAATTACCAATACCATACTAGGGAACCAACGAACAAGCCCCTCTTATGAGATAATGACTTTTTAAACCCTAGAGTCCTTCCATGGCACATCAGCTCACTTTTGCCGATAGCGAGTTCAATAACAAGCACAGCAAAAACACAAAAAGAACTTTCTCTTACTCACATGAATGAGTTGATACGTTGGGGCAGATTGGGAGAATAGGTTGAGTCGCTTTATCCAAAATCTCTCAATGATTAACGCCCATATACTTTATACAGACCAGATACAATATGCGTGATCCTACTATGAAAGACGCGCTATACGAGATTACCCTAATACGGCAGTTTGCAGACCTGTCATTAGAAGGCGCGATCCCAGACCACACAACCATCATGAACTTCCGTCATTTGCTAGAGAAACATAAACTGAGTCTCAAGCCCTTCATAGAAACAAGCAAATGCCTGCCTGACACTGGTTTTTACTTTAAAGGGAGGGTGGAACGATAGTTTATGCCAAAAGAAGTTGATACAAAGCATCACTACCAAACCAGACAATGGGCACAACCTTAATCAGTTACCAGATTTGATCCGTGACAAAGAGTTGTTTGCCTGCGCAGATTCAGAATATCGCGGAATAGAATAGCATAAAGAAACAAAGGAAAAAATAGATTGGTTAGTTACTGAAATGCCTAGCAAGATACGAACTTGAAAAGCAACCTCACATCAACAAACAACCAATCCGAACTGAATATTTAAAAGCGAACATCAGAGTGAAAATTGAGTATCTGCATAGAGTATTTAAATGCAAGTTTGAGTCTCGGAAAGCTTCCTATAAAGATAAAGGTCTGCCTAAAAATGACAATAAACTTATAGTGCTGTTTGCACTTCTATATTGAACTTGGGTACATGTTGATTAGATGATACGACCAGCAAGGAGTTAACCCGCCCGGTTGACGGGAATTAGGGGATAAAGCCCCCAATCCGAATGAAGCATCAAGGGTGTTATCAGGAAATACAGAATATACGTGAGTAATTTCTTAACTTGTCTGCAATACCCATAGCTAAAATAATAACGTTACGAAATAGCAACTGAAATGAACTTATCGATTTGAATTAAAATTCATAGTATGAGTGAAAATGAAATCATAATATCACTACAGATAGACAGTAAATCCATATATAGCACAGTTATATAAGACATTAGTTAACGAAACAAAAAACAGAGAGCGTTCAAAACAATCTATCTTAACGATAAGATTATGATAGATTGAAAATCAAAAATCGTAATGTTATGGTCTAATCAAGGAGATTAGAAAAGTGTTGTCTCCATATAACCAATATGTGATCACCCTAGTGATCGACAGGACTTATAAAATGAAAAATAATATAATTATTAAAACGCTGATAACATCAACAATTGTAAGCAGTATTTTTTGGGGTGCACAGGCTTTTGCGGAAGGGGAGCCCCTTACCAATTTGGAAGTAAAAGGTGAAATTACCTTTTTTACTAACCGCACCGACTTAGTAGAAGCAGGCGTATATGACCGCTACACTAATGAATTTAGAAAGATGTACCCAGGAGTTACTTCGGTAAAAGTCATTGGTTTTGCCGATTATCAAGGTGGTGTTCGCCCACGGATGAACACTGGGGACTACGGTGATGTTGTACTGATTTTGCCTTCAGTTCCATCTGAGCAGTATGGTAATTTCTACGAGCCACTAGACATGTACAATCCTGATGAAATTTACTTCCACGATGCTTGGTCAAACGAAGGTAAAATGTATGGCGTATCTATGGGTAACGTAGTTGAAGGACTAGTGTATAATAAAGATGTGCTTGCAGAAGCTGGTGTAAAGACTCCATTAAAAACCACATCTGAATTATATGCAGCATCAGAAAAGATCGCCAATCTAAACAAAATCCCATTCTATGTGAACTTTGGTGCACAGTGGCCATTACAACAGTGGGATAAATACCCAATTGTTTTGGAAGGAAACTCTGGCGTATACGAAAAGATGCTAACTCAGGATAAAGCGTTCTTTGGCGATACCGCTTACCATAAATCTCTATCACTATTGAAGACCTTGATTGACAAAGGCTGGACAGAAAAAGACTTAATCACAAACTCTTGGGAAGAGTCTAAGTCTATACTCGCCGAAGGTAATGCAGGAATGTTCTATCTAGGCAACTGGTTCATCCCCCAAGTGATTGATCGCGGTATTTCAAGTGAGAAAATTGGCTTTATGCCTATTCCCGCTGGAGAGTCCGGTGAACTTCGCGCTCAAATGAACCATGATTGGGGTTATGCAGTAAGTAAGCACTCTAAGAGCAAACCAGCGGCTAAAGCTTACATCAAATTCATTCTAGAAAAGTCTGATTTTGACGAGCTAGCGGGCTTTATTCCAACTATTAAAGCGAAGGAGTCAACACTCCCTCAACTTAACGAATTTATGAGCTACAACCCTGAAATCATTCAAACTCCAACTAACTCTTCGACCTTTATTGAAGTAACTAACCGCTCACAGATCGACTTTTATTCTGGCGGTTACATACAAGATGTAATGACAGCGCCTGACTTTGACAATGCATTAAAAAAATTAGACGGTCGCTGGAATCGCGCCAAAAAACGAGTTATTAAATAGAATGAATAAAGCCCTGATCTAGAAGTTATGGAACATGCGAATAAGTCCCTCTCATGAGACAATCTGATTTTTCTTCTTTGAGTCTTAGCTATGTCACATCAACTCACTTTTGCCGATAGCGAATTCAACAATAAACGTCGTAAAACACGCAAAGAAGTTTTCCTTGCTCGTATGAATGAGTTGATGCCTTGGGAGCAACTAGAAGCGGTTATCGAGCCTTTTTATCCCAAGGTGGGCAATGGTAGAAGACCTTATCCACTACCTACTATGTTCCGTATGCACTGCATGCAGCATTGGTACAATATGAGTGATCCTGCCATGGAAGACGCTCTGTATGAAATCACATCGATGCGTTTGTTTGCTGGATTGTCGTTAGACAGCGCCATCCCTGATCATACTACCATCATGAACTTCAGACATTTATTAGAGAAACACAAACTCTCACGCCAGCTGTTTAAAGAGGTCAATAAATGGTTATCCAGTGCAGGAATTTATCTCAAAGAAGGTACGATTGTAGACGCGACGATTATTGAAGCGGCCAGCTCGACTAAGAATAAAGCCAAAGAAAGAGACCCTGAAATGCATCAAACTCAAAAGGGCAAACAATGGTTCTTTGGGTTAAAAGCCCATATTGGCGTTGATGCACGAACAGGACTCACTCACAGTTTAAGCACAACAGCGGCCAACGTGCATGACATCACGGAAACAGAGAAATTACTTCATGGTGAGGAAGGCTTCATCTCAGCCGATTCGGGTTATCGTGGTGCACAAAAGCGAGAAGAGTTAAAAAGCGTCAAAGCAGACTGGTTGATTGCTGAAATGCCAAGCAAAGTAAAAGTCCTAAAAAAGCACCCTAGAAAGAACAAACAATACATCAAAGCCAGTATTCGAGCAAAAGTTGAACACCCCTTTAGAATCATCAAATGTCAGTTTGGTTTTAGAAAAGCTATTTATCGCGGGTTAGCTAAAAATGATAGCAAGCTCGCCATGATGTTTGCTCTTGCTAATGTGTTTCGAATTGACCAGATGATTCGAGCCGCGAGGGGTTAAACCGTTTAAAAACGACCAAACAAGGTAAAATCATCCCGATTAGTAGTAGAAAAGTGATATACCAGCCGCATTACCGACTGATATTGGACTTTTTGGAAAATTAAGGCACATTGCTCGACTTGATCGCATGTTCCTTAGAAAAGCACCTTCTTATTAACAAGCAACCGATCCGAACTAAATATTTAAAAGCAAATATCAGAGCGAAAATTGAGTACCCGTTTAGAGTATCTAAATGCAAGTTTGAACCCCAGAAAGCTATCTATAAATATAAAGTCATGCCTAAAAATAACAATAAGCTTATAATACTGTTTGTACTTAGAAACTTCTTACGTGTTGATCAGATGATACGAGCTGCACGGAGTTAATCCTCCCGATTGACCTCTATTATTTTTCGAGGGGATTACCATCTAACTGAGTAAATATCCTTAAAAAATCTTAAATTTAAACTATAATCAAATAACAATTAAATGAGAGTGGACTTTATGAAGAATTATATGTTTATTTTATTATTACTTTCACCTTATTTATATTCTGAAATAAGAGTTAAAGAGGTGACGATAAGTGGAATTGAAAACTCGATAAATCATCAAGTAGCTGAGAAAATACTATTGAATTCATATAAAAAAATAGGTGTTAAGGTTAATTTCATAACATTTCCTGCAAAAAGGGCAATAGCTAACTCAAATTCGGGAATTCTGGATGGTGAAGCTCAAAGAGTTATAGAGATTGAAGCCACTTACCCAAACTTAGTTAGAGTCCCTATTCCATTATTTAGCTCAGATACATTTGTATATTCAAAAAAATTAAATTTTAGAGCGACTAATTGGGATGCTTTTCTTTCATATCGTGTAGGCTTACTAGCAGGCATAAAACATCAAGAGTTAATAACAAGAAACTACAATAGAATATTTGTTAGTTCTCCTAAAATATTAATAAACATGCTTATCAAAGATAGATTAGACTTTATTATTTTAGATGAATATATTTATAAAAAACATACGATAAAAGGAACTCCAAAAGGAATCAATGAGATTAAAAAAGTAGAAAATATTATTTATACGACTACTCTATATCATTATCTACATAAAAAAAATTTATCCTTAGTCTCTCCACTTTCCACAGTTTTAAAAGAAATGAAGAAAAATGGAGAAATAGATAAAATCATGGAATATTTTTTTCTTAATTATCAGAAATAAGCCCGAATTCAAGTCCGAAGTGCGACACTTTTTATTTCAAGCAGCCAAACGATACAACGAAGAATTTAAGATAGCAGCGGTTAAATAGGTAACTGAAGGTGGTTATTCAATTGCTGATGTCGCTAAGCGTTTAGGGATAACGACTAAAAGCCTTTATAACTGGTATGATCGCTATGGTGAAAACGCTCACTCCTACCAAGAAAAACAATCTAATTCTGATGAGTTGCGCAGACTTAAAGCAGAGCTTAAACGTGTAACAGAAGAGCGCGACATCTTAAAGGAAGCAGCTGTAGATTCAATCTGTCAACGCAACACTCTTTTCAATGACTTCTTTGGGTGTTTTAAAATCTAAACTTTTTCTTGGTCTACCATTTAGTTGAGTAGCCACTTCATCAAGTCGTTGCTGAGAATGCTGACCTAGACAGATCTTTTTAGGAAAATACTGTCTAATTAAGCTATTCGTATTTTCATTTGTACCTCTTTGTCAAGGGCTTTGAGGGTCACAAAAGAAAACGGGGACTTGTGTATAATTAGTAAATTCAATATGTTTTGCTAATTCCATACCGCGATCCCAAGTTAGAGATTGTCTTAATTTAGACGGCAAACTTTTAAATTTACTTATCAACGCTTCTGTTACTGAGGTCGAGTCTTTGCCCTTTAATTTAAGAATAATGGTATATCGAGATTTTCTGTCTACTAATGTCGCTATATGCGTGTTTTTTGATCCAGTCACTAGATCGCCTTCCCAATGACCTAACGTTCGACGGCTTTCAACATGTTTTGGGCGTTTGTGAATAGATACACCATTAACAATATTGATCGTGCCGCGATCGCCTTTACGAGAGTGATTTTTGCCTTGTCTAAGACTATGAGACCGCAGTAAATGCTTGATAGCAAGTGGTTTAAGGCTTTTCGAGTCCGGATGTAAATTGTCTTATATATTGTTTCTGTAGAAATTCGCATTGATTTTCGACGAGGCATTGTTCTTTTAAGTCAGCCTAAACTTAATGATGAGAATCAGTTGATTGCTGAGCGATTAATCGGGCTGACCCAAAATCAGCGTAACTGGGGCTTTAGGCTATGTTTTCTCTACTTCAGAAATGTCTGTAGTTATCCATGGAACCATAAGCGTGTTTACCGTATTTATCGTGAACTACAGCTCAACATGCGCATCAAACCTCATAAACGCTTAGTCCGTGAAAAGCCTAAACCCTTAGCGGTGCCAGAACAAATCAATGAATGAATGTTGGCCAATGGATTTTATGCATGATCAACTCTCAGATGGTCGACGTTGCCGTTTGTTTAACGTGATTGATGCCGACCTATCCTTACCGGCAGAACGTGTCATACGCGCACTCAATCAGATTATTGAGTGGCGAGGTAAACCTAAAGCGATACGGTGTGGTAATGGCCCTGAGTATATCAGTGATAAATTGGCAAGTTGGGCACAAGAAAACAGCATTGAACTCAGTTTTATCCAACCGGGCAAACCACAGCAAAACGCTTACATAGAGCGATTTAACCGTACAGTGAGATATGATTGGCTGAGTCATTACTTGTACGAAGATATTAAAGCGCTTCAAGATAAAGTAACGCACTGGTTATGGACTTACAATAACGAGCGACCTAACATGGGCATTGGTGGCATTACACCGATACAAAAAAGGCGTTTAACGCAAACTTTAAAGTCTACACCTGAACTCCATTAAAAATGGGGGGATTACCGCATGGTTTAGATCTTTTTGCCACTCTCCAAGCGCGGTTATTAGCATCAACGGCCTTATAATACCTTCGCCCTCGATTACGTTGCACCTCCCTAGAGATGGTTGACGGAGCCCGATTTAATAATCGAGCAATAGCTCGAATGCTCATTTTTGTTGACAGGCCTACACGTATTTCTTCTCTTTCTTCAATCGTTAAATGATTGCTTCTACGCTTGCGAACCAGTGGTTTTATGCCACCGGTATCTCTGAGAAGTGTAAAAATAGTACCTGGTTTAGAGCTCAAAGAATGAGCGATACCACTAAACCCAATACCGTTTTTTCAGGAGTCAAAAACAAACTATTTTTCTTTTTTGGTAAACATGCGCTTCATTGAATATTCCTCCGCCAATCAATATTTTCATATCAATGTTGCATTGACCAATTGAATCTACAGCCATGTTCTTTGCCACCGAGTCGAAGAAAAATACACGCTCATAAAAGCTCGTCGACAAAAGTATCCAGTGCGCACGCTTTGCCGCGTATTAGAAGTTCATCCCAGTGGTTTTTATGCTTGGCTTTCAAACCCTGTAAGTAAACGCGTTAAAGAGGATGACTATTTACGGGGTTTTATAAAACAATATTGGTTAGAAAGTGGCTGTGTTTATGGCTATCGCAAGGTCTATAAAGATTTACGAGCAACAGGTAAACTGTGTGGTAAGAACCGCGTATATCGATTGATGCGAACGGAAGGGCTTCAAGCTCAACGAGGCTATAAGGAGCTTTGCGCCCATCCCCTCAAAATTAACCTTAAGAACAATTTTTAATCCAACACATATTTGATTTTTTTAAATCCAATAGTTTCGCGTGCGAAACCCAACGGAGTGGAACTGAGATAGTAAAACTACCCGCTTTTCATCAAGTACTATCCGTTTGGAGTGGAATCGGGGTAGTAAACCATCCGCTTTAGATTGAGAGAATCATTAGGGTGTGGGTAAGTGTTACTAGTCAAGCTATTGTCATCGAGCAGGTGAAGCTCAAGAAATTTACGTGTGATTTCTTGGGTATACTTAAATAAACCATAGTTCAAAGAGTTTTATATTAGCTATTTTTTACAGTAGATCAGTATTTAGCTCTGATACTGTTTTAGTCACACTCTCTGCTCCCACTTTTATTTCAGACATGATTCCAGTAATAGCTTCCACTTGATTTAGCCCTGCACTCGTCACATTAGCTACCTCTAACATAGTGTTTGATGCTTCTTCTGTTAATTTTTGGTTATTAGTAACAACCATTCCTATTTCTCCTGTCGAAGCACTTGTGCGTGCTGCAAGTGTCCTCACTTCATCTGCCACTACAGCAAAGCCCCTACCTTGCTCTCCAGCCCTTGCTGCCTCTATTGCTGCATTTAGTGCGAGTAAGTTAGTCTGTTCAGCGATAGAGCTAATAGTAGATACAATATTAGCGATATTCTTAGACTGCTCATTTAGTGTACCAATCACCTTCATTGCTTTATCTACATGCTGAGAAATCTGATTTGACGTTGCAACCGTTTGCTCAAGTTCTCGCACACCTTCTGACGCAACTTGCTCGGTTTCTACCGCTGTAGATTGTGCAATTTCTGTTACATGCATTACTAGTTGTTCTTTTTCTACTTGCTTAGATACATCACTCGCAAATTTGATTACCCTATGAACATTACCCTCTGAATCAAAAATGGGGTTATAGGTCGCTTCTATCCATATTGAAGCACCCGATTTAGCTTTACGTTCAAAGCGCCCTGAAACAAAATTACCAGCAGCAAGGTTTTGCCAAAAATTTGGGTTTTCATCATAAAAACGTTGATCGCAGAAAATTCGATGGTGCTTGCCCTTAATTTCAGGTAACTGATATTCAAGCGCGGTAAGAAAATTATCATTTGCAGTCACGATATTTCCATAGCAATCAAACTCAATAACCGCTTGCGACCGATTTAAGGCATCAACTATGGAAAATTTGTCTTCAACTTCAATTTTTTCAGCTGTAATATCTGAGGCAATCTTTACCACCTTAACTACTTCACCATTCTCGAGCACAGGGAAATATGAAGCACTAAGCCAAAGCTTACCTCCCTCCTTGTTATACCTTAAAAACTGCCCTGTTTGTCCTTTTCCAGATGACAAAGACTGCCAAAATTCGCGATATTCAGTTGTTCGTACTAACTCATCAGAACAAAAAATCTGATGATGCTTACCGATTACTTCACATCTAGAATAGCCAACTACCTCTAAAAAAATATCATTAACATCAATAATTTCACCTTTGGGTGTAAATTCTATCTTCGCAACAGCACTTTCAATAGCTGTTATTAGTGACGTTAATTTCAAGACCTGCTCTTCAAGCTCTGAAGTCTTCAATTTAGACTTACCAAACATTATAATCCCCCATGTTTATTTATTTTTCAATATAGGTTCAGTGTAGCATGTCCTTAAAAATTAACTGGCCATTTATTAACCCGCAAATTCAGATAATAAGTGCACCACTCATTGTTGAGTAGATGGCGTGAGATCAACTGCCAATAGGTGATTCAGTGATTCAGTGATTCAGTGATTCAGTGATTCAGTGATTCAGTGATTCAGTGATTCAGTGATTCAGTGATTCAGTGATTCAGTTTATAGTAGACAAGGCTCAGAAACAGGAAAGCTTATAAAGATAATTAATCACATTCTCATCAAGGTCAGAAAACCAACAAGAAGCGCTTTTATAACAAGTCAGATATATGTCTAGTACGGCCCTTAATCGAGATTGCGAAATTAGCAAAAGCCAAAAATAGTTAATAAGGCAAAGAAAAAACCACTTAATATTTGCAATTAAAAAGTGGCTTGAGAAACTATCTCCTTAACTTCACTGGTGCGTCCATATATATCCTATTAGGGTTACGTCGTTAAAGCTTCAGTTTTTAAAAATTATCGATCAATGCGGAACAGCAATGACCATACACATTTTTGTTTGAGTAAAGACAAATCTTTAAGCACACTGTTTATAGCTATTCATGTAACTTAAATTCACGAACTTTTTCAGTCAGAACAATTGCTAGTCTATCTAAATGAATCGCATCTTCAGCTGCACTAATGGATTTCTGCTGCAGCGACAACGATATCTCACTAATTGATTCAGAATTGCTGTTTATCTCACTTGTCACTGCTGTTTGCTCTTCCGCAGCTGTTGCAATGTGAACTGCCATGTCACTTATTCTCTTAATTGATGTATCAATATCGAGAAACGCTTTAGTTACTTTTTTAGTTTCCAGTTCAGCGCTACTTACAGACTTATCACACCCTATCATCGCTTCCACAGCCATATGACTTATCCCTTGGAGATCAGCTAATGTCTTAGTAATTTCTTCTGTAGATGCATGAGTGCGCTGAGACAAAACTCTCACTTCATCAGCAACCACTGCAAATCCACGCCCCATTTCACCAGCTCTAGCTGCTTCTATGGCTGCGTTTAATGCAAGCAAGTTGGTCTGCTCTGCGATACCTTGAATAACACTTACTATAGAGTTAATTTCCTCATTTTTGCTGTTAAGTACACCAATAACATTTTTAGCCTCAGCTATTTTTGAAATAAGCAGCGTCATAGACTGCTGGCTACTTTCAGAAATTATTCGAGTACTAGTACTCAAACCAACCGCACTTTCTGCGTCTTTGGCGGTGATTTCAGCATTCGATGCAATCTCATCGGTTGCAGTAGACATTTGTGTAATAGCAGTCGCAACCATAGTAATTTCATCTTGTTGAGAAGTAAGGTCTTTGCTAGTTAACTCTGACGACAGCTTGGATATCTGCGCTTTTTTTGCTACCTCTAAAGAGACATCATGAACATTAATGATTACCTCCTGTATCTTAGCAACGAAATGATTGAAGTTGCTAGCCAGCTGCCCAACTTCATCTTTACTTAAAATGTCAATTCTAACGGTTAGGTCACCTTCTCCCTTTGCAATATCTACTAGAGCATCATTAACTCTTAACAAACCTGACAATAAGTAATTCACCAGACAAGCCAATAGAAGAATAGAAATGATTATTAATAAAATCGATATGACTACAGTTTTTATTATCAATGAATTAATCGTGGAGAATAATAACCCCTTATTCTCTATAGCGACAATAAACCACCCTGTTTTACTTATGCGGTCAGCTGTGACTACATATTCTAGGCTATCAATCAGAACTTCATCTAGTTTTTTTTCATCTGCTAAAGCACTTACCATTGACATCGACAAGGCTGGATAAACGTCACTTATTACTTTGTTGGTTAACCCTAGGTTTGCATGAGATATAATAACGCCACTTTTTGACACAATGAATTTCAACCCTTCTCCAATTGGCTTATTCTCAGAAACAATAGAATTAATATCCTCTAATCCTATTGCCGCACCTAGAACAGCATCATTTCCATCCGCAGTTTTAGCTTTTTGGCTCAGTTGAATAACCATTTTCTTTAACGTTGTTCCATATATAGGCTCTGAGATATAGCCTTGAACTGTGGCCTTTTCCATCCAAGGTGAACCTGGAGCCCATGCTCTTTCTCCACCTTTCAAACTATAAATAACGTTATTCTTTAAACTAAAGAATACATTATCGAAGCCAGCTCCTTGACCAGTTTGCTTTGCGCTAATCTTAAAAGCATCTAACTTACTCATTAGAGGATAAACAGTAGCTCCAGCATTGATCGCAGCCAGCTTATTATCTAGCCAAAGGTCTATAATTTCCCTCCCTGAAGAAACATTTTCCCTCATGGAATACGCTGTATTGTCTACCTCAGTATTATAGAACGTAAAAACGCCATAAAATGATATACTAATCGACACTAAGAAAAGAAGAATCGCATTCACAATAACAATTTTTTTAGATAATCCCATATTAAAAACCTTTTAAATAAAAAATAACGCCTAAATTTAGATACTAAAAGCAACACTACAAATCAGATGTAAACGAAGCCAACTGCTGACGTTGGTACACTTCTTCTTACCAAAAAAAATTTATAATTCTACAAGTGAGTTCGATTTTTTCTCCAACGCTGACTTTTATTTAGCTTGTTTAGAATGGAATTCCATTCTTTCTTGAGAGTTTTACAGTATACTTCCTACATTGCAGCAATAAGTGACACACTTTTCTTATGAAATATCCAGTTGCATAAGAAAAAATCTAGTAAGTAATTCCTAGATATCAGTAATTATAAAAGCATCTCTAAAAAACCAAATATTCTCTTAGCTAATTTCTAAAACGAGTAATTTGCTAAATCAATATCTTTTTAAGCAGAGCTAGGGTTTTAGCCGACCCATCATACTCCGAATAAAGACATCCTTCATATTCAGCAGATAAAACACCACTAAATCCGGCCTTAATCAAAAGACTCACACATCTAGCAAAATCTACGGTAGTTTCGTTACCGCTCTGATCAAAAGCGTAAGATTTAGCACTGCCTCCAACCGTAATATTAGCAAGGTCTTCCATACCTTGATAACGGTCATAAAAACGTTTTGGCGAATGATGCCAACCACCCATAAAGAAATTATCAAAATCAATATAAACTCCAGAGTTATCCCGTTCAATACTTTCTATTAGCATTGCTAACCACGCACCGTTACTCGAAGGATGACCATGATTTTCAACCACGACACTAATTCCCATTGGCTCTGCTACATCACACAGCACCTTTATACTTTCGCTACAATGACGAAGTTGTTGTAAGTAACTACCATCACCATAAGCATTCACTCTTAATTGAGAACAACCTAACTCTGCGGCAGCCTCTAACCATTGCTTGTGGAGCGTTATCGAGCGTTGCCTTTCTTTATAACTGCTAGCGGCCAAATGACCCAGTTCATCACACATCAGACAAGAAAATCGGACACCTCGCTGTTCAGCATCATGTTTCCAAGCACGTAACCACGGAGCATCTGACACTCTTGAGAAAAACAATAAATTAACGAGATCAACCACATTCACACCAAGTCGTATCGCCTGCTCGACAATATCTCGGTTGGACATTGTTCCGCGAAGCACTTTTTCCGGAGAATCTTGCAGAGCTGCTAAGTATTCATCATAGTTGTCTCGGCTGTCTCCTAAGATAGCTCGATGAAACGCCCATTGCGATAAGCCAAGTTCAATTTGATTATCCATTTACTCGATCGCCTTTATTAATCAAAGAATATATTTAGCTTTGCGTACTGCAGCAACATAATAGTTTTACCATCAATAATTTCGCCACTCTCAAGCATTGAATATGCTTGTTCAAAAGAAAGCTCTAATACTTCAATATATTCATTTTCGCTGGCAAGCCCTCCACCTAAGCTAGGCCGTCCAACACTTGAATAATCAGCAACAAACAGATGATTTTTTTCGGTTACCGCTCCAGGGGACATATAAACAGTCATCACTGGTTCTGGATTTTCAATTCTGAAGCCTGTTTCTTCTAGTGTTTCTTTTTTAATGCACTCCTCAGGAGACATACCATCCAGCACCCCTGCACATACTTCAATCATTAAGCCACTTGAGTTAGCATTTAAGTACGTAGGTAAACGAAACTGCTTAACTAACACCACAGTTTTTCTCGAATAGTTAAATAACAAAACAGCTGCGCCGTCGCCTTTATTTAGCACCTCACGATGCTGTATTCGCCAAGGAGTATCTTTAGTCCTGTAACGATACGAATACTTAGAGTAGGTATACCAACATTTGGATAGTACCAATCTCTTCAAAATTTTCACCTTAGTATTACTCATCACCAACCTTAACAAATAAAAGCTACTACAAGTTGCGACTGAACAAAATACGAAAAAAGAAAAACCCTATAAACAATAGCGAATGAAATGTATTAACTTTAAAAACATTTAATATACAATATCACTTTAAAAACGTAACGTTATGGTTAAAAGGAATAGACAATTAGACATAATAAGCGTAACGATTCAATAGCTACATTGAGCATTTCAGTCTGAGTGCTGTTATCGCTATTTTGCAACTATCTAATTCTACTGCCATAACACATAGATTCAATTAATCTAATTCTGCTGCGTTAGCTCAAGGAACCGTCAACAGAATCAATTTAATCAATCCTTATTTGCTCAAAATTCTCTTTCGTGCTTATATTCAGATCTTAGACTATAGTTTAACGGAAGATCTGTATATTACTAACTCAGTCTGCGCATTAATGGTACTTGTATAGCTGGGCTCCTGGTAAAAAGAACTGCCATTTCGCCAATATTTATCTTGACCATTAATTTTCATTTCACCGCTTAATACGAACCAAATACATGGCCCAAGGTTCTCCGGAAGAGATAATGTTTCTCCGGCTTTTAAGCGATACTCGGTTAAACAGAAATCATCTACAGGTACTGGGTATTCCAAACCACCATCTTTAGCGATTGGGTCAATACTCTTAGCTTTAACAGGGTCAAAATTAACTATGCTTAATAGCTCTTTCTGGTCAACATGCTTGCTAGTTAAGCCAGCACGAAGCACATTATCGGAATTTGCCATTAACTCAATATTTTGGCCTTCTAAATAAGCATGAGGAATACCCGCATCCTGAAAAACAACACCGCCTTTGGCCACATAACAAAGGTTAAGTAGTAGCACCATCAGCAAACCAGCTTCGAGTTGAGCGTTTGCCGAAGCGGCTCTCATATAGGCTCTCATCATCCAGAAGTAGGCATCATTCTTAGATATGCGATTCTCTTGATAAGCATCTAAGTACTGGTTAACTATAGGCATAATAAGAGGTGCAAGTTCACTACTAGACAAACCAAAAATGTGGCCAACTAGCTGTTTGGTGCCCCCCTCGTTAAATGGTGGCAATAAGGTTTGTAAGCTGTTCTCTTTGCTTAATAAAGCTGTTATTTCTGGTTCAGATTTAAAACCATGTAGTAGCCAAAAATCGGAAAGTGTCAACATAAGTTCTGGCTTATGGTTAGCATCTTTATAGTTACGTTTACTAGGCTCAATAGTTAAGCCTTGCTCTAAGTCATAACCCTTTTCTGCTTGCTTTTTCGTTGGATGAACCTGAATAGAAAGCGGTGCTTTAACATCTAATACCTTAAGTAAAAATGGTAAACGCTTCCCATAGTATTTTATACATGATTCTCCCAAACGACCTTGATAATCGGCAGCCATCCAATCAGTAAGAGGAATACCATTAGTTAGAGTTGCGACTCCACTCGGGTGGTCACCAAGCCAAAGTTCGGCCATCGGCTTGCCCGATGCATGCACTTGACCTGTTAATAAAGGGATATAGAACTCCCCCCCCCCCAATCATAATGTTGTTCAACACCTTTAATTTCTATCATCATTTCCTCATTAAATATTAAACAATTCAAAAGAGTGTTAACAAAGTTTTTTACTTAATACACCTACGTAGACTTGAGAGTTTATATTTGCATTAATTCATAACCATTCAAATACATATAACATCGATACGAAAAAGCGACTAAAGGCCGCTTTTGTTTCGATAAAAAGGTGTTTTTATAGCGCTAAATTACGATCAATCAACTCAATTCGTTGCTTCACACAACCAGCTGAGTCTAACGGATCCTCTAGCGTGTTGGTCACATAATCTACTAGCTGGTCAATACTAGTAGTCAGTACATGGCAACGAGTATCTGAAGAAGCGTAATAGATATAGACTTCACCATTATCTCGCGCTACCATGCCGTTGCAAAACACGACATTAGAAACGTCGCCCACTCTCTCCTCTCCTTCTGGAGCTAAGAAGTAGCCACTTGGTCGATGAGTTACTTTCATCGGGTCAATAAGGTCGGTCATAAAGCAGTACAATACATAACGTAAACCGGCAGCTGTATTACGAACACCGTGGCCAATATGCAGCCAGCCATTATCGGTTTTCATCGGTGCAGGCCCTTGACCATTTTTAGACTCTTTAATCGTGTGATAGGTTTTTGGCTCAATTACATGCTCAACATCTACTACACAATCAGTCATTGAGTCAGCAAACGCCATCCCAATACCACCACCTTTGCCAGCTTCAATAAAGCTGTCTTGAGGCCGAGTGTAAAGAGCATACTTGCCATCAACAAACTCTGGATGCAGCACTACGTTTCGTTGCTGAGCTGAGTTGGTTTTAAGGTCAGCAAGACGTTCCCAAATTTTTAAGTCTTTTGTTCGAACTATGCCACACTGCGCTACTGCTGATGATTCATCACCAGGAGCGGCGTTTGGATCTTTGCGCTCCGTACAAAACAAACCATAAATCCAACCATCTTCATGGCGCGTTAAACGCATGTCATATACATTGGTATCGGGAACATCTGTTTCACCGATCTCACAAGGTTTATCCCAAAAAGTAAAACCGTCGACGCCATTGTTGCTTTCGGCCACTGCGAAGAATGATTTGCGGTCATGTCCTTCTACACGGGCAACCATGTAAAATTTACCATCTAATTCTATTGCGCCAGGGTTAAGCACTGCATTAATACCAAGGCGTTCCATTAAAAAAGGATTGGTTTCAGCATTTAGATCATAACGCCAAGTTAATGGGGCATGCGCGGCTGTTAGGACAGGATCCTTGTAGCGCAAAAATACGCCGTTTCCAGGCAGCTCTGCTTGATTAACTTTAGCGTGTAAGTGCTGGTGCTCTGCCTGCAGCATTGCTAATCGTTGTTGAAATACCGACATAATATCCTCTAAAAAACCTCAGAATTGTTTTTAATGTACTCAACCAAGTCATCAACTTGGGTATATGCAACTGCTGAATAGGTGTCTGCTGCACCGTAGTAAACAGCGATACGACCGGTGTCTGCATCAGCTAAAGCTGCACAAGGAAAGGCTACATTTGGCACAAAGCCAGCCGTTTCATACTCTTTTTCTGGGGTTAATAAATAATCACGTGTACGGTATTTAACTTTCCAAGGCTCATCGATATCCAAAATGGCAGCACCAATACTGTATACAAAACCATTACAAGTACCTGAAACACCGTGGTAAATCATTAACCAGCCCTCACTGGTTTCGATCGGAATTGGACCTGCACCAATTTTGGTACCTTGCCACCAACCTTCACCACCTTTACCAATTACATGGCGGTGCTTACCCCAGTACTCCATATCGTTACTGTGGCTTAAGAACACATCACCAAATGGCGTATGACCGCTGTCTGATGGACGATTAAGCAATACATATTGACCGTTAATTTTACGTGGGAACAATACACCATTACGGTTAAACGGCACGCAGGCATTCTCAAGACGAGTAAAGGTTTTAAAGTCTTTAGTCATGCCCATACCAAGGGTTGCGCCATGATCGTCGGTACACCAGGTAACATAATAAGTATCATCTAGCTTTACTACACGAGGGTCGTAAGCGTAAGTAGGCTGAAATGGTTTACCTTCAGCGTCTACCCACTGAATAGCTTCTTCTTCAAATTCCCAACTTAAAGCGTCTTGACTGTATCCAACATGCAGGTGTGGACGACCGTTTTTGTAGTCAGAACGGAACACACCAATAAAGCCATCGTTAAACGGTACTACAGCACTGTTATAAACACGGGCTGCAGCTGGAAACGGATTCCAACCGATAATTGGATTGTTGCTGTGACGCCACATTACATCTTGGCAATTGGCAGGGCGGTCTTCCCATGGAATATTTGGTAGGGATTCACCCAAAATTTTTACTGTCATTGCTTACTCCAGCTTAATTAAATTGTTTTAGAATATTTAAAATTTGTTGTGTTTTTTGTTCCATCAGTGCGCGGTCACCTCGTGACTCAACGTTTAATCGAACAACCGGTTCGGTGTTAGAACTTCGTAAGTTGAAGCGCCACTGTTCAAACTCAAGGCTGATGCCGTCGGTTTTATCTACAACTAAGGCTTCTTCTTTGAATGCTTCCATAACTGCGTCAACTGCAGCTTTTGCATGACCTAAGGTACTGTTGATTTCCCCGGAAATTGGGAAGTTAGCTTGCTGCTGTTCAACATATTGCGATAGAGATAGCTCTCCATTGGATACCAGCTCAGCGATCAACAACCATGGCAACATTCCGCTGTCACAATAAGCAAAATCGCGGAAATAATGGTGTGCACTCATTTCGCCACCATATACTGCGTCTTCTGCGCGCATCCGCTCTTTGATAAAGGCGTGACCAGTTTTACTTTGTATTGCTTCACCTTTTTCGGCTTCCACTATATCAATGGTGTTCCAAGTTAAACGCGGGTCGTGAATGATCTTAGAACCAGGCTGCTTAGCTAAAAATGCTTTTGCCAATAAACCAACGATGTAATACCCCTCAATAAAGTCGCCGTTTTCGTCGAATAAGAAACAACGATCTACATCTCCGTCCCATGCGACACCAAAATCAGCCTTGTGGGCTAACACCGCCTTGCGGGTATCTTCACGATTCTCCGGCAACAGTGGGTTAGGGATCCCATTTGGGAAGTTGCCATCAGGTTGATGATTGACTTTGATAAACTCGAACAGAAGATGCTCTTCTAAGTTGTCAAGCATATGGCCAGCAGCACCGTTGCCGGCATTAACGACAACTTTAAGCGGTTTTAATTTTGCAGCTTCAATAAAGCTCAGTAGGTGTTGAGTATATTCCCCAGATACGTCGTAACGTTTCGATTTTCCAGTAATAATAGACTCAACAGGGGCAGAATAGTCAGCACTTTCCACTAAGGCTTTAATGTCATTAAGACCACTATCTCCACTAATCGG
The DNA here is from genome assembly GCF_000153025.1 of Marinomonas sp. MED121. Lineage (GTDB taxonomy): Bacteria > Pseudomonadota > Gammaproteobacteria > Pseudomonadales > Marinomonadaceae > Marinomonas. The sequence continues at coordinate 71,212 of NZ_CH672436.1, read as the reverse complement.
TTTAGCAGATTCTTTTACCAGCTTAATGCCGTTGTAATCTTTAGGGTTATGGCTAGCTGTAACCATTATTCCGCCGTCTAGGTTTAGATGGTCGGTGGCAAAATAAACTTCTTCGGTGCCAACTAAGCCTAGCTCTAAAACTTCTACACCACTATCGTTTAAGCCTTTAATAACTGCCTTGGCAAACTCTGGGCTACTAAGGCGAATGTCGTAGCCTACAGCAACCTTTTTAGGTTTAAGAAAGTCCGCATACGCTCTGCCTATTCGATAAGACAAATCGTTATTTAGTTGTTCAGGTAACTTACCTCGAATATCGTAAGCTTTAAAAGCAGATGTATTATGCATTGTCTTATTCACTCCAAATCGTAACGTTACCATTTTGCAATATAAAAAGCTTAATTCAAGAGAATGTAAGCTAAAAACTAGGGAATGTGACTTGTAACTCGTTTTCCATTAAAGCTACAAATCACGCGAATCTGTTTACTTGGACGTTTAACGTTGATAATAAACCGTTTTTTGTAAAGTCTGCAGATGCTTAACCGTCTCGCCGTTAATTCGGCGCAGCAAGTGTTGAATCAACTTTCGACCCACTTGGTGAAAGTCTTGTCTGTAACCCGAAATTGGCGGCATAAAAAAGCTTGGGAGATCACACGTCTCTACCAGTACCACATCGATATCTTCACCAATAGTCTTGCCTGTATCTTGGATCCCGGCCAGCAAACCACAGGCACTGATTTCAGAACCACAAATTAAGCCATCAGGAGCTTGATCGCCCAACATCATTTTGTTGCCAAGTTTACGATAGTCGTCAACATCGGAATCTAAAATAATGTTTTTCTCAATCTCAAAGTCGTAACCAAACTCTCTAGCTGCTCGCCGCGCACCGTAATACTTATGCCATGCATAGGTATAATCATGAGAAGAACTTAACAAGCGAATATTTTTGCGCCCTTGCTCATAAAGCTGCCTTGCCGCACGATAAGCCATATCATGGTTATCGATATCCACATATGGATGCTCAATACTCATTTCCGTTTGGCCAAAGGTGACAAACGGTATCTCGTTGTTATGCAGATAAGCAACGCGTTCATCTTGAGTTTTAGTTAAGTTGAAAATCATACCGCCACAAAGGTTATTTTCGAATGCATACCTTACAGGCTCCATTGGGTCTTCATCCGGAGCCATTGGTAATACAGTCAGGTGGTAAGGTGTTCCTTTAAGTGCAGCGGTGAGACCTTCGATCAGTGCAAGTGAGCCAACATCACCGACAATATCACCAGGCTTGGTTACCGGTAAAATTGCGCAAATGTTGTAGTTAATACCAGTACGAAGCCCAACACCAGAGAGATTGGGTCGATAACCAAGCTTTTTGGCTGCAGCCTTAACTATTTCTTTGGTGGGTTGCTTTACATCATCACCATCTTTCAATGCCCTTGACACTGTAGTGACAGACAAACCCGTATATTCTGCAATAGTTTTTAACGTTGCCTTTGCCATGATCACCTTCACTTCCTATACAAAAATTCGTAACGATTTCAGCTAAAATGGTCTCACACCCTCCCTTTAGCCACAAGGGTATGGATAGAATACTCACCTATAAATGCAAAAGTTACAAATCATGTCAAAGCTTTCGATTAACCTTGCTCAATTAACCAAAAAACAAACTTCCCATAAGGAGCGATTATTACGATCTGGTCTCTGTTTCTGCGTTAAATAACGAAATATTTTGCAGATTAAAGTGCAAGCCAAAGTTATCGCCGTTCTTAATCTGAATATTTGCGTCTAACTTGGCTCTCACTGGCTGGCCGTGCATGTCGAACTCAGCTAAGGTTTCTGATCCAGTCATTTCAAACGCTGTTACAGTGAGCTCAGTTTCAAAAGCGCTATTAAGCGGCGATTGGGTAATATGCTCTGGACGAATACCTAGCAACACCTGCATGCCTTTCTTGGGTTGTTTAGTAAACTCATAGTTTGGGATAGGAATCTGGATATCATTCACCAATACATTCCAGTCACCTTCGCCTCCCATTAACTCACCTTTTAACAAGTTGATTTGTGGTGATCCAACAAATTTGGCTACGAACACATTACTAGGTTGATTGTAAATCTCATAAGGAGTACCAATTTGTTGGATCTCTCCTTTATTTAACAACACAATCTTCGTCGCTAAGGTCATCGCCTCGATTTGGTCATGAGTTACGTACAAAATGGTAGCGTTTAGTTTAGCGTGCAGGTTTTTAAGCTCTAAGCGCATCTCACCACGCAGTTTTGCATCCAAGTTACTTAATGGCTCATCGAACAAAAACACTTTAGGGTTACGCATTAACGCACGACCAATTGCTACCCTTTGACGTTGACCACCCGACAGTTGAGCTGGAGTTCGATCTAATAAAGGTTCAATCTGTAGTAACTGAGCAACTTCTTTAACACGCTTCTCTATCTCTGCTTTTGGCTTTTTGTTGATTAACATGCCGAAGCCGATATTCTCCGAAACGGTCATATGTGGAAATAGCGCATAAGACTGAAACACCATCGCTATATCGCGGTTTTTCGGATCTTCTAAGGTTACGTCTTTATCTCCGATAAAAATGCCCCCTGCTGTTACATCCTCTAGGCCTGCAATCAAACGCAATAACGTTGATTTACCGCAACCCGATGGGCCAAGCAGAACAGTAAATCCACCGGCTTCCATCTCTAGGCCAATACCGTCGATAATTACATTTTTACCGTAGGCTTTATTTAACGCTTTAACTTCAACAGCATGCATAGCTATTTTCCTCATAACTGGTGATTCTTGAATAAATTTCTAGGCATGCGCGGCCATTATGATAGGGACATTTCCACGGCTCAACTTTCGCTTCACCGGTATATGGATTACCTTGGCGATCGGTTTTCCAATGCCACTCTCCATTTTTCATATCTACAATTTGATGTTTAATGATTTTCCAGCAGTCTTGAGCAGCCCCCAAATACCTAGAGTCAAAGTCTTTTTGAAAGGCATTATAAAAGCCCACCATTGCTTCCGCTTGAACCCACCAAATACGATCACTGTCTAACATTTTTCCGTGTTGTAACTCATTGAAAATAGCGCCATCAGCATCTCTGCCTTGCATCAGGGTCACATCGGCCATTTTGGTAGTTAGCGCATAAATGCTCGCAGAAAGTTGCTTATTGCTGATACAAGCTGCAGCGTCGTCTAACAGCCAAGTACCCTCAATGTCATGACCATAAGACACATCTTTAGACACACATTTCCAATCGCGACTAAAGAACAAGCCAAAGTGTAAATGTTCATCAACAATGGTGTCGCGGAACAACACTAGTAACTCACTAAGGCGTTGCTCAACCAGTTCATTAGGCCATACTCGATGCAAATTTGCATAAGCTTCTAATATGTGAAGATGGGTGTTCATCGACTTTTCAGCCAGAACTTCTTCTGCGGTATCACATACAAGATGGTTTTCTATGGCCTGCCAATGCTGGTCAAATGCTTCGATATAGCCGCCATTGACCTGGTCGTAAGCATTTGACTCAATAAGTTCAAATAAGCCTTTGGCAATATCAAGCGCTTCTTGATCTTTAGTTATGCGAAAATATTCAGTTAAAGCATAAATAGCAAAACCTTGGTTATAGATATGTTTTTGCGGGTCTTTCACTTTACCTTTGCTATCGAGCATCCAGTAAACTCCGCAGCTCTCGCTGTCTAAAGCTTGTTCTTTTATGAACAAATACGCATGTTTTGCGGCTGCCAAATACTTCTCATTTGGAAGAATCCGATGCGCAGCTGAAAAACTCCATAGTATTCGAGAATGCAATAGAACGGCTTTGTCATGATCTTTATCAACGGTACCATTGAAATCAGCAAAACAGTGAAAACCACCATTGCTCTCGTCTATCATTTCAAGCCAAAAGCTCAAGATATTGTTATCTACCTCATGCGCCATTTCTTGCTTAAAGTCTTTTAGTTTCATATTTTTAATTACTTTTATTCAAATCAGGAAATTTGTGGATATACCATGCCAATACCAATAAGGCGGCTGGCGTTATGCCAAACAACAAAAACACGATGGGTGAAAACAGGCCTACTAACACGCACAACGCACTCACCAAAATAAGGGTAAATGGTAAACTTGGGTGGCTACGCAATAGGCTCAAAGCCAGCCTCCAGCGTTGCTTTGCTGATGCTCGGAATATGCTCCCTTGAAGAATTGATGCACTCAACAACATCATCAAAAATGCCAGCAAAGGTAAAATAGCCAAGCTAAGCAGCTGTAATATTTCGGTATCACTGCCAAGTGCCCAATGTAAATACCAGCCAAGAGAAAACATCATCAATATAATGGGAAGGCCAACTACGTTGCTAACCACCAGCTCTTTGCACCATTCACAAAAAAAATCAGTCAAACCGGTTTTGTTGCCCTTATTCATGAAACGACGAAATATTAACAATAAGGTGCTAGTTGCTGGGATTACGCCAAACACTCCAGCTCCCAACACAAGCATAAGCATCCAACACAAATTCATCACAACCAGTTGGCTAAACCAATTACAAAAAGTTATTAATGGGGATGCTTGGCTCATAATTACAATTACCCTTTCACTGCGCCGTTTGTAACACCTGCGTAGATTTGTTTCTGCAGTAGTAGGAACACAACAATTGAAGGGATCAAAATGATAATGATGCCGGCTGAAATAGTGGTCCACTCAGTACCAAATACAGAAGTAAACTTGTATAAGGCTGTAGAAACGGTCACTTGAGACTTCTCTGGCAAGTAAAGCAATGGAAAGTAAAAGTCGTTATAAATGAAGATGGTACGCAAAATAATTACCGTAGCAGTCGCCGGCTTTAACAACGGTAAAACTATCTTCCAGTAAATTAGGAAATAAGATGCACCTTCAATTTTTGCAGCTTCATCCAGCTCTAGTGGGATGCCTTTCATAAACTGCAAGAAGATATAAATCATGACTACATCGGCACCGATGTATAACATGATTACGGACCCTTTATGGTTGATTAAATTAAGTGCTTTAATTACCTCAAACGTTGCTACCTGTGTTGTTACTGCAGGTACCACCATTGCAATCACATAAGCCAACAGCACTAGCTTTTTGCCTTTAAAGTTGAATCGCGATAACACATAGGCAACTTGGGTACCAAAAACTACCGTAAAGAATAGTGAAATAATCAGGATGGTACCGGTGTTAGTAAACGCCAACCCTAAGTTTCCATCAGCAAACACTTTGATGTAATTGTCAAAGTTCAAGAAGTTTTCAGGCAGCGCTACTTTACTGGTGGTGTAGTACTCTTTTGAGGTTTTAAATGATGCCAATAGCACAGCAAAAGGTGGTACTAATACAGCCACAGAAGCTAGTATTAAGGTCATGTACTTAAACAGTGTCCAGAATACCCAGCGAGGCTGCTTCAACTTACCAATAAAGCGGGCTTTTTTAATTTCATCCCCGGTTCTGACCTGGCTAGCTAAAGAGGCCGTGGGAGTCATAGAGGAAACTTGCTGACTACTCATAATTATGCCTTATCTCCGAACAATACTTTTTGAAGAATCATAAACAACACCACTATCAACAGTAGGAGTACTGCCATTGCAGATGCCAAACCAAAGTCGTTGAAGTTAAATGCTGTTTCTAAAGTTGCCATTACAAAGGTTTTGGTACCATTTGCGCCTTTGGTGATGATCATTGGAATTTCGAACACCGATAGAGAACCAACAAAAGCGAGTAATACCTGAAGGCCAATGATTAACTTAATAGAGGGTAAAGTTATATAGCGGAACTGATCCCATTCACCTGCACCTTCGATCTTAGCTGCCTCATATTGGTCTTGAGGAATAGACTGCAACACACCAAAAAACAGGATTAGATTAAAACCAAGGTAACGCCATACCGAAGCACCAACCAATGACCAGTTAACTACGTCACTATCCATTAACCAGGGCATGATCCAAGCATCTAAGCCCAAAGCCGCTAAGAAGTTATCGAAGGCGCCATCCACTTGATAGAAAATTTGAAATACCATCGATGCAGCTACGGCGTTTAAAACAAAGGGAATAAATAGCAGCGTTTTAAAAAAGTTTCGGCCCGCGAGCTTAGTGTTAACTAACACTGCAAACCATAAAGACAACACCAACTGAATCACCGCGCCGACAAAATAGTACAAAGTGTTTAGCAATGGTCCCAAGATGTCAGGCTCTTCAACCATATATTGATAATTATCTAGGCCAACCAAGTTTTTAACAGGTGCGTATCCATCCCAATCAGTCACACTCATATAGAACAATTGACTAGCGGGATAGTATGAAAAGGTAAACAACAACCCTAACGGTATAGCTAAAAAAGCTAAGATGATTATTCGCTGCTGCTGCTTAAGAGTAAGGTTAAACATGGTTTCTCCGATGCTGCCCGACTTAACTCGAGACTTACTTCAATTAAGAACAATTTCCTTGGCTAAAAAACACTAGCCTTCTTAGGTTAGGCAAAATTCTAGCGATAACCTCTAACCATTAATGACATAAAACTAAAATGCCTAGGTTAAAAAGTTAACGACAATTCTTCCAACCGAAATAATGGTAACGTTACGATTTAATATGTACAAGGAAATTTTATTAAGTTCCGAAAAATAGAGTCTGTATAAGGCCAGCATCAGGCCTTAATGATCCACTACCAGACAGAGCAAAATATAAAGAAAATATCCATGCTAACGAGTTAGATCGAAAGCAGATTGAATAATTACCTTATATGATTACATATGGCGTTATAAAAACCTGAAAGATAATTAAACACAGCAATAAAGTATCACAATGATAGACCCAAGCTATTAGCTGGGACTTATCACAAAACCGGCGTCATTTATTTAATAGATTTTCTCAGATATCAAACTAAAGATTCTGATCACTATTTTGTTAGAGTAAGGTTAAACTTTAAAATAAGAAAGCTCGTTTTTTTGTGACTCTGATAGCTGCGAAAGCTCATTTGAAGCCTGAAGGCTTTGATTAAAAGCTGAGACATTATCCTTTACTAAGTCAAGCGCTTGAGTTGTATTGCGAGAAACGTCTTCTGTCACACTTTGTTGCTGCTGTGAAGCAGTTGCAACCAAAGTATTAATTTCAGAAATTGACTCTACAGATACAAAAATATCTTCAAAAGAAGAATCAATTTTATCTGCGAGTACCACTGAATTTTCTATTAAGTTGACATTCTTCTTCATATTTTGATTAGCCTTCTCCGATTGCAATTGGAGCTTTTCTATCAAATCTTGGATGTTTATTGTTGATTTTTGTGTTTTAGAGGCTAGGTTACGTACTTCATCTGCTACAACAGCAAACCCTCTTCCGTATTCACCAGCACGTGCTGCTTCAATTGCCGCATTCAAAGCAAGTAAGTTTGTTTGCTCAGAAATTCCTTTTATAACATCTGTTACGCTGCCAATTTCCACCGCAAATTCTTGTAACTCATTAACTAACTTTGCGGTATCAGCTACCGATATGTTGATCTCTTTTGATAAACTAATATTTTCTGCTAGTTTATTTTTTCCTGCAGACACACTAAATTGTGCTTCTTGTGCCTTTTCTTCAGCCATTACTGCTTTACCACTTACCTCATTTGAGGTAGATGACAGCTCACTAATTGCGGTTGAAATTTGTTCTACTTGTGCCATTTCAAGTTGAGCATTGGATAAGGTATTATTCATCACTACATTTAACTCTTGAGATGCCGATGCTACGTTTTCAGAAATACTGTGGGAATTCTTAATTAGTGCTGATAGTTGATCCGATAAGTTAACCAAGGACTTATATATCCCTGTTTCGTTGTCTGTTTTCACTAAACTTTGAGGTATTCTACCTTCAGCCATATTAGCCATAAGTAATTCAATATCTCTAGGAGCACCTCCTATTGGTATAAGCACTAGTTTTTGGATTAATACTGATAAAATAAATACTGTAATTATCAAACAAATCACGCCTGTAATCAGAGAATATATTAGCTGAAAATGAACCTTTTCCTCTATAAGATTATCATTTACAAAAGAAACAAATGCCCAATCATTTACCTCTAACTTACCCCAAAACGCTGTAAATTCATTAACTTTTCCGTCAACAGTTGCAGAGTATGACATTACAGGGTTGTTATTGTTGAATCTTTTATACAAAGGGCGCTCTGAAAAAATATTTTTCCCGATGAAGTCAGGATATGGAGCAATCAGTATTGTGCCCTCTTTGGTATACATAAATAAATTTTTTAAGCTAATAAGCTCACCTAAAACAGCTTCCAATTTGATAGTTGACAGAACAGCAAAAGAATTATTTATTTTATAAGCCATTCCCAAAACCTCATTACCTGATACTGCTGAATTAAAAGGAGATGATATATAAAAAGTTTCCCCATTATTGAAAAGCGCATTGTAATACTCACGATTAAGCTCTTTAACATTAAAATCTAAAAAATTACCTTTTACATCATAAATATCACCATTATCTCTAAACAGATAAATACCATCAGTTATCCTCCGTTGTGATTTGTATACAGTTTTTAACTTTGCAATGACATTTGAAGATAGACCACTTGAAGTTATGTCATCTGCGCTAACATCCACAGCAGAGATGAAATCTTTGTAGGCATTAAACCTCTCAGTTAATACTGACTCAATAGTTAAATTGCTCTGTTTTAAAATGGTTTTATTAAGAGCGATACTTTCATCTTTAAATGAGTTATAGTTTAAAGTTATAATAAGTGTTATTATAGCAATAACACTTATACTAAGTGATCCTATCAGTTTAATTTTAAATTTCTTCATATTTCCATAACCTCTTTAAATAGCGACACTATAAAAGTGTTTAATATAGCACTATTTCAAATTTTACTTAGTTATTCTTACTCTTTTAATAAACCACCTAACTCTATGGCTGAATGACGCAATATTGGTTCAAAAGTTAATAATTCATTTAAGTCTTTTCTGATCACTGGTGCGTGCGTAAATAGACAGGCAAACAGCCTACCATCTTGATCTTTAATTGGAACAGAACAAGCCACCATCCCATCGATAAACTCTTCATTATCAGTCCCTAACTCACACTTCTGAATTTTTAATAGTTCATTTTCTAGTAAGTCAGACTCTGTCAAAGTATTACGAGTAAGCTGATCAAATGGCAATTTGTCGATAATGCGCAAGCGTCGCTCTGTTGGTAAAGAGCTTAAATAAAGTTTACCGCTGGCAGTACACCAAGAGGGTGTATGAGACCCGATAGGTAAATGAACCCGCAGCGGCCAATTTGTCTGTACTCGATCGTAATAAATCATTTCAATGCCATCTGGTATCGCGATACCACAAGTTTCGCCAATAGTATGAGCTAAATTTTTTAATATGGCCTGACGTAACGCTTTAAACCTACTGCTGTGCAAAACACCTAAAGCAATACTATGCATTCGGTCACCAGGAACCAGCAAACCACGCATATTAATTTGCACGTAATTATCTGCTTCTAGCAACTGTATTAAACGATGTATACTGGGCTTAGGAATATCAAGTAAAAATCCTAGTTCAGCGGGGGACAAAGGTCTCTCAGCCAGAGAAACAGTTTCGATTATTTCAAGTACCCTGGTAATAGATGAACCTTTTTCTCTTCGCTGAACTCTCATTTTATATCCTGTCATTAATATCGATATCATTATAAGTACGTTAAGTGAAAATAGTATCGAGAGCCCCCCTTCAAGCACAACTTATTTTGTTACCTCATTTTTATTATGACTGCTATTAAATCAATCACAACAAGTTTTCTAAAAAACACAACTGAATTTATCCTTCACTGAAATTAAGTAATAAGCGATACTTTGTATTATATTGAGACCTCAGCATAACCCTTATTTTAACAAATAATATTAATCTTTGATCATATTGATGTTTTTTTTCACGATAAATCAATTTATCGAGTTATGCAGAAGTCTCATATTAGTATCGCCCCCCTGTCATAGAGATATCAAGGCAAAAACTGCTTAATGAAAATCAACTCATAGTTGGCATTGAAAAAACAGCACCCTCACGAACCCCAGCTGAAGGCCAACGTTGAGTTATGGTTTTTCGCTTTGTGTAGAAACGAACTGAGTCTGGACCATAGGCGTGTAAATCACCAAATAATGAGCGTTTCCAACCGCCAAAACTATGATAAGCAACAGGCACAGGTAATGGCACATTAATTCCAACCATACCGACTTTGATATTGTCAGAAAAATATCGAGCTGCTTCACCATCACGTGTAAAAATGCATGTACCGTTTCCATATTCATGATCATCTATTAAGTCCATTGCTTCTTGCATTGTATTAACTCGCACCACTTGCAGAACGGGCCCAAATATCTCCTCTTTGTAACTCACCATATCTGGAGCCACATTGTCGATTAATGTACCACCAACAAAAAAACCGTCGCAGTAGCCTTTAACTTCAGGTTCTCTACCGTCAACCACAATAGTGGCCCCCTGTTCTTCAGCATGATTGATATAACCCACTACTTTGTCACGATGCTGTGCTGTGATAACAGGACCAAAATCATTACTACTATCGCTATACGCACCTACTTTTAAGCCTGACATTGCCTGTGTCATACTGTTAACCAAAGCATCACCAGCCTCGCTTCCTACTGCAACCGCAACAGACAGTGCCATACAACGCTCACCCGAAGAGCCAAATGCAGCACCGAGCAGCTGACTAACGGCATTTTCCATATCGGCATCAGGCATTATGATGGCGTGATTTTTTGCTCCTCCCAATGCCTGACACCGTTTTCCATTAGCGCTAGCAGTGGCATATATATATTCAGCAATGGGTGTTGAACCGACAAAGCTAACTGCTTTAACACGCTCATCAGATAACAAAACATCAACCGCGACTTTATCTCCATTGACGACATTCATCACACCATCAGGTAGCCCTGCCTCTTTTAATAACTGAGCAATAAACAAGGTTGAGCTTGGATCACGCTCCGATGGCTTTAAGATAAAGCAGTTACCGCAAGCAATTGCCATCGGGAACATCCACAAAGGTACCATCGCAGGAAAGTTAAAAGGGGTGATACCAGCAACCACGCCTAACGGCTGAAATTCGCTCCATGAATCAATGTTTGGACCCACATTTTTACTGTGCTCCCCTTTCATTAGCTCTGGTGCACCACAAGCATATTCAACATTCTCAATCCCGCGCTGTAATTCACCCGCTGCATCATGTGAAATTTTTCCATGTTCTTCACCAATCATCTGGCAAATTTTATCGGCGTTCGCTTCTAGTAAGGCTTTAAAGCGAAACATCACCCGTGCGCGTTTAATAGCAGGAGTATTGCGCCAAGCCGGAAATGCTGATTGGGCACAACTAATCGCTTGTTCGACAGTTTCAACTGAGGCTAGTGCGACTTGCTTTGTCGCCAGCCCCGTTGCCGGGTTAAACACATCTTGAGTGCGTTCGGCGTCAGAACAGATTTCGCCGTTGATTAAATGTCCAATAGTATTCATAAGTAATTCCTAAATAGATAAAATGTTAATAACTAACGTTAATCCCACAAGCCTTTATAAATGGCGACCATTTCGTTGATAGAAGGTTCAATGGGATTATTGGAAGGAGAGCCAGAGGCCAGCGCTTGTTCGGCCATTGTTTGACAGACATCGAAGAATGTGTCGCGATTAATACCGAACTGTTGTGGTGTTGGCACCGCTAACTCTTCATTTAATGCTTGCAGCTCAATCAACAGTTTCTGATTGGCAGTATCATTACTGTCTTGTACCGTTGCTACTCCCATCGCCCGTGCGCAATCCGCATAACGTGCTGGCGCAGCAGGAATTGAAAAGGCAGTAACACTAGGTAATAACATGGCATTCGACAGACCGTGAGGGACATGAAAAAACGCACCGATTGGGCGGCTCATACCATGAACCAGTGCGACCGATGCGTTAGAAAATGCAATACCCGCCAAAGTTGAGCCAAGCATCATTGCTTCTCGAGCTTGCTGATCTTCACCCTTGTGGTAGGCTTTTCTCAAATGAGGGCCAATTAGTTTTATCGAAGCAATTGCCTGACTATCACTGTAGGCATTGGCTTTTTTACTCACATAAGCCTCCATCGCATGCGTTAGCGCATCAATGCCTGTATCGGCGGTGATCCGTGGAGGTAAGCTTATCGTTAGCTTGTAATCAACTAACGCTGCGATAGGCATAAAACCCATACCGACACAGAGCATTTTCTCGTCGTTACTCTCATCGGTGATGATGGTAAACCTTGTGACTTCAGAGCCTGTCCCCGCCGTAGTCGGTATAGCTATCACAGGCAAGCCTTGCTCTATGACCATACGTGGGAAACGATAATCTTGCATGACCCCACCATGCTTCGCCAGTATTGCAATTGCCTTGGCACTATCGATTGGACTGCCACCGCCAAGGGCAATAATACAGTCGTAATTCCCCTCGCGTGCTTTCTCAACGCCCGCTTGAATAGAATGAACCGTGGGTTCAGGCACTGTATCATCAAAAATATCGGCGCTAATTTGATCTTCGCTTAAGCAATCTTTTATACGTCGGGCATAGCCGAGCTCCACCATCATTTTGTCAGTAATTATTAGCGGACGTTTACAGTTAAGGCTAATTAATATGTTAGGGATTTCCAGGCTAGCATTTTCTCCAACCTGCATAATCCTTGGTAGAACAACTTGAGAAGACATAACAACTCCTGTCTGTATTGATCATATTAATAAGTGGTTTCGTACTATCATAAGGCGCACCACTTATTGTTTTACGTTTTTAATTGTGGCGAAAAACTGGGGCGCGCTTAGCGATAAACGCATGCATGCCTTCTTTTTGCCCCTCTGTAGCGAAGGCTGCTTGGAATAACCGACGTTCATGACGTATGCCCTCACTAAGGCTGGTCTCAAAAGCGACATTAACAGCTTCTTTCGCCATACGTACAGCAGGGTTGTTGTAGCCTGCAATGGTATGTGCCGCTTCCAATGCGGTTTGTAACAACTCTTTAGCGGGGACCACTCGCGCAACTAAGCCAGCCGCTTTTGCTTCATGTACATCAATTGTCCTACCTGTCAGAACAAGGTCCATAGCGAGTGATTTACCGATGGCATTAGCCAAACGTTGAGACCCACCAATACCAGGTAAAATACCTAATTTGATTTCCGGTTGTCCGAACTGAGCGTCTTCTGAGGCAATGATAAAATCACACATCAATGCTAGTTCACAGCCACCGCCTAGCGCATAACCACTCACAGCGGCAATGATCGGTTTGCTAATTAAGCGCAGCTCATCCCAAGGTGCAAAAATGTCGTCACAGTAGAACTCGGAATAGCTCAAATTTGCCATTTCCTCAATATCTGCGCCAGCGGCAAACGCTCGCGCACTGCCGATAATAACGATTGCTCCAATGTTATCGTCAGCGTCAAAAGCCTTCAAAGTATCAACAACTTCTCTAGCAAGCTGTCTACTCAAGGCGTTCAGGCTTTTGGGGCGATGTAGCGTAATAATGCCCACCCGCTCACGACGCTCGACAAGTATCGTTTCCACTGGGGCCACAGATTCTGCATTATCCGCAGTTGCTATGTTTTCTTGATTTGTGTCGACAGGCTTAGCTTTAGCGCTATTTTTTGTTTTCATTATTCGACTCTCTCTTCTCGGGTAATTGTAATGTTGGAGGAATGCCTACTGAATTGTGAGGCTATAGTGTTGGCTCTGTAGGGGCATATGCACCGTTCTTGGCCATTAATTCTTCTAAGATAGCTTCTCGATGTTCGTTAAGCCCCGGAGATTTCAGTGGTACCTCAGGATCAACTTCATCTAATGAGCTCATTTTGATTGGATTACCAGCTGTTCGAATTGCTCTTTCGTTTTCGCCTTTTACTTTAACAATCATATTTCGCGCTAATAGCTGCGGGTGAGTAAATAACTTGTCAATTGTGTTGATAGGCGAGCAGGGGACTCCTGCTTCATTAAGAGCGTCAATCCAATGCTGCATGGGCTCACAGAGGGTTAGCGTCTCAACATCTTTCACCAGTTGTTTGCGATTTTGAACACGTAAATCGTTCGTTAAGTATTGCGGCTCCAAAGCCATATGAGGAGCCCTTAGAGCATCCATCATTAACAAGAATAGTGTGTCATTACCTGCACAAATTACGAACTTACCATCCTTTGCAGTAAAAGTTTCAAAGGGTGCTAACGATGGATGATTATCCCCCGTTCTTGTGGGAACAATCCCTTCCACGTCATATCTTGCTAGTGCTGTTTCCATCAATGCAGCCTGGCAATCCAACATTCCTATATCAACTCTGGTACCTTGCGCATCACGAGTGCGACTATAAAGTGCCGACAAAATACCAATCGCTCCAAACAGCGCAGCTCCTAAATCGCCAAAGCTCGTACCTACTCGAGCCGGTTCCTCATCAGGCCACCCAGTCAGGCTCATTACCCCCCCCATCGCCTGTACCACCATATCGTAGCCCGGTAATTCGCTAAATGGGCCACTGTGACCAAAACCTGAAATGGATGAATAAACAATATGTGGATGTGTTTTAGCAAGACGTTCAGGACCATAACCTAGGCGCTCCATAACACCAGGACGAAAGTTCTCAACCACAACATCGCAACTATCCAACATGCGCTCTAATAACTCTCTATCACGTGGTGATTTGATATCCAGTGAAATGCTTTCTTTACCGCGATTGAAGCACATGAAATAAGCTGAGTCGTCACCTATAAAAGGACCAAATGCTCTAGTGTCATCACCAGTACTAAACCTTTCAATCTTGATAACTCTTGCACCAAGATCTGCTAAAACCATTGTGCAGTATGGACCTGCCAAAACTCGGGAGAAGTCCAACACAGTGATGCCTGATAAAGGGCCTAACTTATCATCAGTTTTATTTACTTGATTCATAATTACTAGTCCGATGGTTAATTACATTTCATGCTCAATCAATAATGAGACATAACGTATCAAAATTAAACTACGCCACAAGCAATAATGAATCAATATAGACTTTAGTATAGGTATTGATATGAACCACCCCCACTTTCTTAGACACTCTTTAACTATATAATGTACTTAAAGAGGAGCCCAACATGGCCGGCGAACGATACAACGAAGAATTTAAGGTAGCAGCGGTTAAACAGGTAACTGAAGGTGGTTATTCAATCGCTGATGTCGCTAAGCGTTTAGGGATTACGACTAAAAGCCTTTATAACTGGCGTGATCGCTATGGCGAAAACGCACACTCCTACCAAGAAAAACAATCCAATTCTGATGAGTTGCGCAAACTTAAAGCTGAACTTAAACGTGTAACAGAAGAGCGCGACATCTTAAAGGAAGCCGCCGTGCTCTTTGCCACCGAGTCGAAGAAAAATACACGCTCATAAAAGCTCGCAGACAAAAATATCCAGTGCGCAGGTAATCCCCCCATTTTTAATGGAGTTCAGGTGTAGACTTTAAAGTTTGCGTTAAACGCCTTTTTTGTATCGGTGTAATGCCACCAATGCCCATGTTAGGTCGCTCGTTATTGTAAGTCCATAACCAGTGTGTTGCTTTATCCTGAAGCGCCTTAATATCTTTATACAGGTAGTGGCTTAACCAATCATATCTCACTGTACGGTTAAATCGCTCTATATAAGCGTTTTGCTGTGGTTTGCCCGGTTGGATAAAACTGAGCTCAATGCTGTTTTCTTGTGCCCAACTTGCCAATTTATCACTGATATACTCAGGGCCATTATCACACCGTATCGCTTTAGGTTTACCTCGCCACTCAATAATCTGATTGAGTGAGCGTATGACACGTTCTGCCGGTAAGGATAGGTCGGTATCAATCACGTTAAACAAACAGCAACGTCGACCATCTGAGAGTTGATCATGCATAAAATCCATTGACCAACATTCATTCATTGATTTGTTCTGGCACCGCTAAGGGTTTAGGCTTTTCACGGACTAAGCGTTTATGAGGTTTGATGCGCATGTTGAGCTGTAGCTCACGATAAATACGGTAAACACGCTTATGGTTCCATGGATAACTACAGACATTTCTGAAGTAGAGAAAACATAGCCCAAAGCCCCAGTTACGCTGATTTTGGGTCAGCCCGATTAATCGCTCAGCAATCAACTGATTCTCATCATTAAGTTTAGGCTGATAACGGTAGCAGGTCTCGCTGATCTTAAACGTCCGACAGGCAGATGCTATACTGAGGTGATAAGTCACCACAGCCTGTTTGGCCATCGGCTTACGGTCAGCGGCCTTCACCACTTTTTTGCCATGGCTTCCTGTATGATCTCTGCCTTGAGTTTTTCTTCGGCATACATCTTTTTAAGACGACGGTTTTCTTCTTCGAGCTCTTTCATTCGAGTGATTAAAGAGGCATCCATACCACCGTACTTGGCTCGCCACTTATAAAAAGTTGAATTACCAATGCCATGCTCGCGACACAGCTCCGCCACGGGCACACCTGCCTCGGCTTGGTTTAAGATGCCCATGATTTGACTGTCTGAATAGGTTTTATTTTTCATCGTGATCTCCCTAGTAATTAGCTTATTAGAAAACTCTACAACTGACCTCTATTATTTTTCGGGGGGATTACTCGCACACTTTGTAGCGCATTAGACGTTCATCCCAGTGGTTTTTATGCTTGGCTTTCAAGTCCTGTAAGCAAACGTGCTAAAGATAATGATTATTTACTGGGTTTTATAAAACAATATTGGCTAGAAAATGGCTGTGTTTATGGCTATAGCAAGGTCTATAAAGATTTACAAGCAACAGGTGAACTGTGTGGTAAGAACCGCGTATATCAACTGATGCGAACGGAAGGGCTTCAAGCTCAGCGAGGCTATAAGAGGAAAAATAACTATGGCGGCACAGAACTATCAACGGTTGCACCTAACCTACTTAACCGAGAGTTTGACGTTGAAAAACCAAATACCGTTTGGGTAACTGATATTACGTACATTCGTTCACGAGAAGGCTGGCTTTTTCTTGCTGTGATCATTGATCTATTTTCAAGACAAGTCATTGGCTGGTCTATGGGTAGCCGTATAGTACAGATTTGGTACTTAATGCTATTACAATGGCTTACTGGCGACGCAAGCCAAAGGGTGAGGTTATTGTTCACTCAGATCAAGGGTCTCAATACACGAGCTATGATTGGCAAAGTATGCTTAAAACGAATAATTTAGTGCCAAGCATGAGTCGTAGAGGCAACTGTCATGATAATGCGTGTACAGAAAGCTTTTTTGCACTGTTAAAACGAGAGCGTATTCGCCGTAGAATTTATAAGAGCAAAGAAGAAGGTAAAGCAGATATATTTAATTATATTGAGCTGTTTTATAATCCAACTCGACGTCATGGAAATAATAATAACTTGTCACCTATGGAGTATGAAAAGAACTATTTTTTGAAGCAAAGCAGTGTCTAGAAAACTAGGGGCGATTCAACCCATCTATCGTAGTGGAATACATATTAAAGATGCTGTATCTGTTGATCATCCAGGTGAAATTACACAAAGCTATATCGACTTATTTGTTAAGCTTGGCGGACAAGTGATACGTGATGATATCAAACGACTTAGCAAGAGAAACGAGAAAGTTATTTTACATGGCAGACATCAATATATTGCGGATGAGGTGGTTATAGCTGCCGGACCTTGGTCGAATGATTTATTGAAAACCATATCAAGTCCTTTACCTATGTGTTTTGAACGTGGCTACCATAAACATTTTGCTTATCCACAAGGCGAGATATTAACCCGTCCAATTTATGATGTAGATTATGCATTTGTTTTATCACCAATGACCCAAGGATACCGTCTCACTAGCGGCTCTGAATTGAATGATAAAGACGCTGAAATTAATACAGTTCAATTAGAAAAGGCAATTAAGTCAGTACAAAATAGTGCTGTTTTAGGAGAACCTACCAATAATAGTCTTTGGAAAGGTAATCGACCTACGTTACCAGACTCGCTACCTGCTATTGGTCCGCATCCTAAATGTAAGCATGTTTGGCTGGCCTTTGGACATCAACATGTTGGCTTTAGCACTGGGCCTACAACAGGACGCTTGATAGCTGAGCTCATGTTAGATCAAGTTCCGTTTATTGCTATAACTCCTTTTTTACCTAAACGTTTTTTCTAGGAGAAATTGTTAATATGAATAAGAGCACAGATGGAGGCTCTGCTTTTAGTGTAGCTATAGGGTATCTAGAAAACTAGGGGCGATTCAATGCTCGGCAAAGCAATGAACAAGAATTTAAGTACAAAACGTAATGATTTTAATAACTTTTAATAATTTTTAATGATTTTTAATGATTGCTATTATTGATTATGTCGATCAAATAAATAAAGTGAGCTTAAAATGAATGATAATATCTACCCAAGGACTTTCTCTCATATTGGCCTTTCTGTTCCTAACTTAGAGGAGGCAGTCAAATTCTATTCAGAAGTTTTTGGTTTTTACTTAATAATGGAGCCAACTGATCTCGTTGAAGATGATTCAGATATAGGAGAGATGTGTACCGATGCACTTGGCAAAGGATGGGGTTCGTTAAGAATTGCTCATATGTCGACAGGGGATCGAATTGGAATTGAGCTATTTCAATTTGAAAAGCAAGAAAGTCGTGAAAATAATTTTGAATATTGGAAAACTGGCGTGTTTCATTTTTGTATTCAAGACCCTGACTTGGAAGGATTAGCAGATCGAATTGTTATGGCCGGAGGAAAAAGGCGAATGAAAAAACCTCGCTTCTACTTTCCTGGAGAAAAGCCATATCGAATGATTTTTATGGAGGACCCTTTTGGTAATGTTATAGAAATATATAGCCATAGTTATGAACTACATTATGCTGCTGGCGCTTACAATTAAGCATTTAACTAATGAATATTTTTAAGAATACCTGTTAAATAACTAGCAGGTATTTTATATAAAGAGTATATGATAATAAAAATTTTATATTGGAGGATATATGGATAATAAAGTCAATACAGCATGGGTATTTAATAAATCCACTAAAGGTCCTGAGGAATTAAAATTATTAACCTTAGAAAAACCTATATTATTAGAAAGTGATATCCTTATTGAGAATCACGCCATTGCACTAAACCCTGTTGACTGGAAGGTAATAAATCCCAATATGGTAGGTGATGATGGTTATAAAGTAGCAGGTGTTGATGGTGCTGGAATAGTCACGGCTGTTGGGCCTAAAGCAAAAGTTAATTTGGGAGATAAAGTTGCTTATCATCAAAGCCTCTCAAGTCATGGCTCCTATTCACGTTATACTAAAGTTGATAGTAAACTAGTATTTCCATTAGAAAATGATGTTGATTTTAATATAGCTTCAGCTCTAATGTGTGCAGGTCTTACTGCATGGCAAACTATCGAAAAAATCCCGGTCATTCGTGATGAGTGCTTTATTGTGAACGGGGCTGGTAGTTTGGTTGGCAGACTAGTGACAGAATTAGCATTAAAGCGAGGTTTTAAAGTTATTGCAATCGCAAGCGCTGAGCACCATACCAACTTAAGAGAACGAGGAGTTTCTAAGCTTTTTGATTATAATGATAAGTATTGGAAAACTGAATTAAATAATTATTTAGGTCAAAAATTGGCTTATTCTGCAGTTGATACAGTAAGTAAAAAGAGTGCAGAATCGTTATACCCATTCTTGGATGTTAATTCTCATTTAGTCACAATTCAAGATCGTATAGATAATAACCCCTTCCCTAGTTTTGACAAGGCAATATCACTTCATGAGGTAGCACTGAATACTTTTCATAAATATTTTTCACTCCGCGAAATTAATAGTTTACAAGCTGGGTTTGATTACCTTTATAAAAATCACAAAGATATTATTAAAGATCGAATAGTAATAGTAGATTTTTTAGACATCCCTAATGCTCTTTCTGCGTTAAAAGCAGGCAAAAAGGCTAAGTTTGTAGCTTCTAAAAAAGAGGGTTATAAATATTAGCTTCGACTAGGGAACCTGCGAACAAGTCAGGTTATTCGAAGGTTCCCTAGTTAAAAAAATAAGGCAACATATAATCAAATAAAAGAATTATTAGGCCTAAATTCAGATAATAATTTCGACACTGCAAATCAGGTGTAGAAAAAGCCAACTTCTGACGTCGGTACACTTCTTCTAACCACAGAACAAAGCAGTACTAACATGAATTCTCCCAAGTTGACCGAAGGCAAAAGATATCTAATTTCAGTGTTTTTAAAACGAAAATTTTCCGTCTCTGAAATAGCTTACATCATTAAATGCCACAGAGACACGATTTATCGTGAATTGCTAAATGGTATTGCCCTGACAAAGCACATACAGTGTGTGATAAGAAGGGCTCAATCAGGCGAGATGACACCAAGTGACTCCAGTAGCTTTTCTTCAAAACAACTTGAAAATGGATTATCAAATACTGGTGAATGATAGAGCATTAGTTCTGCAGATTTGATTTTAGGGAATCCTTCCTCTTCTGTTAGTACTCGCCAGTTATCCGGCAATAATCGTTTACTAGTAATGGTAACACTGTCACCACTATTAACGGACACTGATATTCCGCTTGGGCTTTGACTGGTGAACGCAACCCGCCAAGGCAGGCTGTGTTTCGCTAAGGCGCCGATCCCATTGGAGCGAAAAATACAGCCTTCAGGATAAACGGACAATGGAATCACCTCTCGCCCCTGCACAAGATAATCGGGACTTGCCGCCCATATAAGGGGCTCATTACAAACAAACTCGCCCGGAATAGTGTTGTCATGCTTGATAGAGAGCGCCATATCCAGTTCGCCATGCATGGTTTTTTCAATCAGCCGAACCGACGTTTCACATACCACTTCAGGGATCAGATCCGGATAAGTTTCTCTGAAAAATCTCAACACCGGTGTTAAAAAGCGTTGCGCATAATCATCGGGCACACCGACTTTTAAAGTAGTATTCTTTTGTGCTAATTTAGCAACATCAATCGCTTCCGCATGCAGCTTCAATATTTGTCGAGCATACACTAAAAAATCTTTTCCCGCAGGCGTTAACTTTACATTACGACTAGTACGCTGCATTAATGAGCAACCAATCATATCTTCTAATTTTAATAAACGCTGACTAATAGTTGATTGAGTTTTATTCAAACACTCAGACGCTGATGAAAAACCATTACACTCATATACAGCAACAAATGTTCTCAATAAATCTGAATCAATATTTTTCATTTAACATCTCATTGAATATAAAAAAATAAATAAGCAATTATCATTCCAATGTAACTATTAATAATATCGATGGATTCTATTATTTTAAATCGTTTCTATTTTTAAATATTTATCAAGATACTGAATTCACTTTCTTAAACAACTTTCTTCATTTGAGGAGGATTAAAATGGCTCTGATAAATATCACCCTAGGAGATGCTGAAATCGGTGACATCAGCGATATTGTCAATACAGATTGCTACCCTATCAACAACTATGGCGACGTCACCCTGAACGAATTAATTGAGTACGCAAGAAAAGAGCTAGCGGAAGATGGTTGCTGTGTACTAAAAAAATTTTTAAAGCCGGAGGCGCTCGAAAAGGCAGTAGAAGAGAGCCGAGCCCTATCGGAAAAAACATTCTTTTCTAAGCGTATGGTGAACACTTACTTTACAGAAGATGACACCAGCCTGCCCCAAAACGATCCACGTCGTATCTTCATGGAACGCACCAGTGGTTTCGTTACCCGAGATATGATCGCCCCAGATACAATTATTCATCGTATTTATGTTTCACCGATGATGAAGCGATTTATCGCCGCCTGCCTTCAAGAAGAAGTCATTTATGAATACGCCGATCCTTTCGCTGGTTTAGTTATTAACGTGATTCCCGAGTATGCACAGCAGCCTTGGCATTTCGATACAAACGAATTCATAGTCAGCATGATGACACAAAAGCCAGAACAAGGGGGCGTATTTGAATATTCACCTATGATTCGTACCCATGATAGCGAAAACCTTAATGGAGTGTTGGATGTAGTGGGCAATAAAGATCACTCCAGCGTCAAAAAACTAGAGTTGAATCCTGGCGACTTGCAAATTTTCAAAGGCCGTTTCTCTGTGCATCGTGTTACCAAAGTGGGTGGAGAAACCGAGCGCCACACTGCTATTTTTGCATATTCCGAACAACCGAACATCATTGGTCGTGCAGAACGCACACGCCAGTTATACGGACGCCTTTCTGAGGCGCATTTAATTTCCGAGGCAAATAAAATCCGACGTGATGCCCTTATCGATTAATCAGCGTACTTCTTAAACGCCTTAATTTTATCTCCTTTATCAAAGGTTAATTAAAATGACACATATAATTGCCCCAAACCGCACACCGTCTGATTGTCAACCAACTGATCGTGAAATCCAACAAATCCAATTGGATCGCCTACAACGCGTACGTAATGAATTAATCAAACGAAATTTGGACGCTTGCGTATTATTTGATCCAACACACATTCGCTACGCCACAGGCTCCCGCAATATGCAGGTTTACTCAGCGCGTAACCCAGCACGTTATGCCTTTATATCTGCTCAAGGTTCAGTCGTAATGTTTGAATTTGGCGGTTGTCTTCACCTTGCGGAAACACTTAATACTGTTGACGAGGTTCGTCCAGCAAAAGCCATTTCTTACTATTTTTGCGAAAGCTTCCTAGGTAACGTCACCGCCGAGTGGGCTGCTGAAATTGATGAGCTAGTCATTAAAAGTACGGGTAAAAAGTCCAAACGCATTGCCATTGAAAGCGCGACGTCTGCTGCGGCCTTTGAACTACAAAAGCTGGGCTATCAAATATTCGACGCACAAGAACCATTAGAACAAGCACGTTGCATCAAAGTGCCGAACGAGCTCAAGATGATCCGCGCCAGTTTAAGAGCAACGGAAGAAGGCGTGCGTATCATGGAAAGTAAGATAAAGCCCGGCATCAGTGAAAATGAGCTTTGGTCTCATCTTCACCAACATGTTATCGCCACCGATGGTGATTATGTTGAAACGCGTTTGCTCTCATCTGGCCCACGTACAAATCCATGGTTTCAGGAGTGCAGCTCACGGCCAATCGAAGCAGGAGATTTGGTTGCGCTGGATACCGACGTAGTGGGTAAGTACGGCTATTACGCTGATTTTTCTCGAACCTTCTTATGCGGGGACATGCCAGCCACGGCAAAACAAAAAGAGCTGTACAAACTTGCCCATGAGCAAGTCATGACCAACATCCACCTATTGCAGGCGGGCCGTAGTTTCAAAGAATACGCTGAGCGCGCATGGCGCATTCCAGATAGTTACAAAAGAAATCGCTACTTTGCCTTGGTCCATGGGGTAGGTATGACCGGTGAATATCCATACGTTGTTCACCGAGAAGACATTGATGACAAAGGTTATGACGGCATATTTTTACCAGGAATGACCATCTGCGTCGAGAGTTACATTGGTCATGAAGACGGCGGCGAAGGGGTCAAACTGGAAGAACAAATCTATATCGGCGAAAACCACATCGAGCTACTATCAGATTACCCATTTGATGAACGTTTAATGGCTCCTTAACTGATACACCATGAAAGAGAGGAGCCTTTGGGGTTTCTCTCTTTCACTGATTTATTTCCTGCAAAAAATGCTTTCAAAGCAACAGAAAACTAGGGAACATGCGAATAAGTCGAGCAATGCGCCTTAATTGTATTAGTTCCGACTAGATCTGACAGTTACTAATTTTAAGTTACGTAAACTCTCGTAAATCTATGCTTTCATTATGTCTGGACTTTAGCATCTCAAGCTCCCACTCTAACTCTTCAATTCTGATGCTCATTAATTCCATTTCTTCCTTGCTTAAATCTATTGCTAACGCATAATTAACATACCATTTTATGGTAGTAGTTATAGATTGATGACCGGCTTGTAGTCTTAATGCTTGCTCTACATGCATTACATCAATTTGCTTGAGGTCATTGCTTTTTCTCCTAATGTTACGTTCGACCCTAATCAACCTTGCTGCATATCTTGTTAGCGCGAAACGTCTTAAAGCATGTGGGTTTAGCCTTGGGTTAAAGGAGGTTAATAATGAATAAAACGTTTTTTGATCCATTTTTGCTGATTTAGATTTATTTCCGCCATTGATAAAAACATTTTCAATATCTCTATGGTTTGCCCATAACTCATCTATAATTTCACCTCTTTCATATTCAATATAATCCCAAGTGGCTTTTACCAAGCTTGCCGTGACCTCAACATTTCTTCGCTTGCCATACTTAGTCCCACGATGAATTAATACTTTTACCAAATAGGAGTTCATTTCACTCAATTTAGGTAAGTCAGAAACATGTAATGAAACAATCTCTTCAGCTCGTAATCCCGCCTCTGTCACCCACCGAACCATCAATTGATTTCTAATAGCTAAAAAAAGACCCGCTGATCCGGCCTGATTTTCAATCTCTTTCGATAAATAATCATTCAACAATCGCACCTCATGTGCTTTTGGAATGTACTTCATTGTTTTTTGAATAGTTGCTTTTAAAAATGGAATACCGAACCCACTTGAGCCTTTTGAGGATTTCTTCACTATAATATTAAAATCAATATCAGTGTTTTTATTTGGCCACCCAATCATATTTGAGCAGTAAGAAGTATTGTTTTGACACCACCAATAAAAGTGGCATATTGAAGTTAAATAGAGGTTGCAGTTTTCATTAGATAGCTCAACAAGCGACTCATCACGATATCGTTGAACTGTAAGTGTCGTTGGGTCTATTAGGTAATCTATTTTCTCAGATTCACAATAATCAAGCCAGTGAGCTAAATGAGCTGCATTAGCTCGCACAGTCTTATCGTTAAATAAATCTGAAAACTTACGTTGGATTAGCCATTCTGTGATAGGTACAACAGTTCTACCAGATGAGAATATTACTTTAGGGCAATTGGGCAACCTTAAAACTTTATGACTCATTATTTTTCATACTAAGAATTTTTCGATTCGTATTTTGATCACGTATCTGTGCTCGAAATATTTGAACCTTTCTTTTAGTATCAATTAGCTGCCTACGAAGCTCAATATTTTCTTCTGCTTGAGCATTTCTTTCTCTTTTTGTAATTTCTAGCTCTTCTCTTAGCCTTTTGATTAAATTTTGGTGCTCTTTGGCTTTAGGCTGACTTTGTTTATTGTCACTTTTTCTGCGCTCTTCACATTCACTTAAAAGTGCTATAACACGCTTATTTAATACTGTACCACTTTTAATGCTTTTGGTAGATTTTGATAAGCTCTCGTACTTTCCTTCTGAAAACGATACAAACCAATTTAATGAAAATTTATTGGGCAATGTAAAGTCTATATCTAAACCGCCTTTATAATTCTCCAGCGCTTTTATTTTACATTCTACCTTTTGCATGAAGACGTCTTTTAGACCATTATTCATTCTGCATTGCCTCAAGTATAGATGATGAAGACCAAATTAAATCCGTAAAATCAAGTCCGTTAATTGGTAGTTGAACAGGTAGTAAATTTGGGCAATTTTTACAACTACCTTTCGTTGCGCTAGAGTACTGTATAGCACCATTTTCTATACATTTACTTCTCTCTTTTATATGAGGTGTTAAGCCAAAGCAGCCTCCATCTCTAACAAAACTTAATACATACTTGTCTACTAATCTTCCTTTAGCTTCCATTTTTAAAATACGCTTTTCGCTCTGGCCTTCAATGGCTCCAAATAGCGCTGCAATTTCGTTACCAACTAACGACTGATCTGGTCTGTAATCTTCCTCGATTAAATCTATTATTCGCTCATTCTTTACTTGCTGCATCTCCCACTGTCCATTGCTGTCAGTGATGTACTCCATCGTCATTGCAATTGACTCGTGTCCTAAAAACCAATTGAGCGTGAAGAGACTAGGGTCACGGTATTGGTAGTAATATGCCATAGCTAGAAAGCGTCTAAACTGGTGGTCTGCAAATGTAAACGGTTTACCGTTTTCATCTTTTGACGCTATCCCTACATAATCACAAAAACCATTAAAATCCGGCCAGGCTCTACCATGATTATAAATTGCGTCAGTGACTTGCAAAAGATTATCAAACTGACCCATTTCACGAGCGTTTGCTGATAGCTCTTCAAGAATAGAAATTGCTTTAGCTACAATTTTCAATGTTGGTAATGCTCGCTCTCCTTGATTAAACTTTTCTTGATCCACAATTAAATACCAGAGCCCTCCTTCTTCGTAAACACAACCAGATTTAAGCCCATAAACTTCATCCCTACGACGGGCAGTAAATGCAAATATAACAAGCAAACAAGCAGAAACGAGATGCTTGTTAACTATTTGCTCTATAGACGTTCTTTGATGCCGAAATGATGTTACAGGGTGCGGAAAGTTAATTAGTTTATTATCCCTAAGCCATTGAGCAGTGAGCTTTCTAGCATAATGTTTTTTTGACTCATAACTCCCACCTTTTCCATAATCCTTTATACCTTCCAACTTTTCTCTATAGACCTTCTGAGCTAAATGAAATTGGTTTTGCAAAGATGGAGCATAATCAATAATCCAACGGATAGCCTCGTCCATAACTTCATACATAACATTACGTGGTATGTTCCGTGTCTTTGAACTAAAAGTTGAGGCCATTTTTTTAGAAAGCTTGGAAACTTTTAAGTCTTCCAACCACATACGCTCCAACCTATGATTTTCAGCAAATAAGTCGGGCATTAAATAGATTTGTCGCATTAAGCTTGATACGGCTGACAATGATTTTCTGATTGAAGTTTCTGACTGAGTTCTAAAATCACTTTTGACCTCACCATCTCCCTTAAATACATAACCTATTGGTTTTAATTTTTTACACTTAAGAAATTGATATTCTTTTGCATTTTGTAGAACACGAGAGCCTACCCCAAGCTCAGCAGAAAATTTATCATGATCGAACTCTAACCTTGTATTTTGGTATTTTAAGGCTCCCCTTCTTTTAGTGTAATCCTCAAGCTTTCCATTAGAAAGAATTGCGTTGAGGTGCTTTACGGCACGACGATCTAAATCTAGACGCTCTATTAGCCCCTTTTTAGTATAATCATTTATCAACTGTTCAATAATCGAACTATTAATGCTGGATAGATTTGAAATTTTAGGGGAATACAAGAGATATCGATAAAAGTTAATGAGCATGTTAGCTGTCTTAAACAATGCTTCCGGTGAAGTAGTCATACCTTGGCTTTTATCCGTCGTCGAGGCTCTTATCAAGAGGCTCATTTTTATCAATTCCACAACACCATAAAACTCATTTAACCTCTGACCTTTCGGGCCAACATGAACATTCTCCCAATCAATTTCATAAGTTCTTTTCATGTTCCTTGTGTCTTGTAAAATCCAAACATTTGACTCATAAGTACAGTTTTTAAACCATCTTATTCTAAGAGATCCAATATCATTTCTGTTGCTAGTATCTGTAAAAAATTGGACATAGTTAATGATTGCCAATCCCATTAAGTTATTACCTCATTGACAGGTATTAGGCTTAAGTAAGGGTTTTGAGTGACTTCTGCTTTTTCATTTGCTCGTCTAACTAATCGAGCATGGGTTGGATCCTTTAAAAAGGTATCAATAATAAGAGTTGTAAAAACATGCCAAACTCGCCATTTATAAAAATCATCATCATTCAATACATGCTTTAATTGCTGAAGAGTCTCATGCCACTGAATAACGTTGGCTAAATTATTGGTTGAAGTAACAAATACACCTCTACGTTGAGCGCATGTTGGGCATCGATCTACCTTATTGCACACACTGCCAACTTTTGTGCCAGGCTGAACTCCAGCAGTGGGGTCAATACAATGAATACCCCCAAATTGCTGATTAATGGCTTTTTGTGTTTCTTTTTGATGAAGTTCTATAGCCAATTCTTTATTTTCAGCATATAAAACGGGGTCAATACCAATTTTCTCAGCAAAACCCTCAATATTAATAGTCAATAATGCCTGGTACCAGTTAAGAAATGATCGTATTTCTTTATCTTGCAACCATATTTCAGGGTAATGATATGTATAACGTTTACCCATATTTAAAGATTTATGTTGTCCCTCCATCATTACAGCTGTTGCATCTCGAGTTATAAGCCCCGTAAGTAGTAGAGCGCTCCCCCTAATCGCTTTAGGTGTTGTCACCCACACGTCATTAGATGCTTTTTTGCAAAGTAGTTTAAAAATACGATTAAAACACTCTAATGTCGGTCTTGTCGGCACATAAATATGCTTATTCACACCATTTTTTATATGATTTTTGTGCCAATTTATAAATAGGTACTCTCTATCTCTTTCAAATACATTCTTTAGAAATTTTTTACGGCATTCTATTTGGTGAATAAACACATCTCTTACCGTGAGGGTTTGTGGAGAAAGCTTGTCAACGCGCATTGGAAGTATTCTATGTTTAGCCTCGTGTCCTCGCTGCCTCCTTTTAGTCCAATTAAGTTGAAAGTAGTTAATATCACAATCAATGAGATCACTCTCTTTTAACTCCCAAATACTTGTTGTATTAGCATTGGTTTCAAGCAAAATAAACGTAAAAGCACAAACGATGGCATAATTTGAGCAGCCTAGATGCCACCTAATGACTTCACGATTGTAGTTATACTGAACCATTCTTTCTGCATTCCAAAGAAGCCCATATCGTGGGTCTTCATTTAAAAGAAGTCTTCCTTCGTTATAACGTATTAAATAATTTACTAGAACTGGGATTGAGTTTCCTTCTAATACACCATCATAGAGATGCTTTTTAGAATGTGGGTAGTCATTCGATAACATTACTTTATGGAATGTATCTGCTATAGCACTTATCTTAATATCATTAGCCCATTCTTTAGCTTTATTTGTGGCCTTGATATATGAAAAATAATCTTTAGCAGCTTCATTTTTGAGCTGAGACGCTCTACTTTGCAGTGAAGTAATTACTAGGGAGGTTGGGCTGAAATCAGAATCGTCTTCAGTATATTCAAGTGTGTGCTTAATAAAAGATATAACATCCTCATCGAGCGATATGTCATTATCATCTAATAAATCTACAAGCTTTTGCAGGTCATGTTTACTTCTATTTATTAGTTGGTAAAAGTCATTAGATAAAAATGTTGTACCCTGGCCAAGCCTGTGATCTTCTTTCCATCCATTTAGAATAAGGCCATGAGGTATAGCTTTTTTATAGGTCAAATACTCTAATAGCTTTCGGACTCCAACTAATTTATTGTTACGAGTCTTTATTTGCTCTACTTTGGGGTAAGATTCAAGTATATAGTTTCGATATTCGGTTAGAAGGTTTTGCCAAGCGAGAAACTCTTCCTGTATTGAAATGCTATTTAATTCAACATAGCACCAAACCAAATGTTTTGGCCTTTCTTTTAAAAAAGCTAGCCACCTTGAGATGTGCTCATAGTAAGTTTTTTCTGTAGATTCAGATTTAAATGTTGCACTAAGCATTTGCCATGCATCTACAACATTTAGAAGAAATTTTTGAGGTAATGTGTCCGAATATAAAGTGAAATCTCGATTTTTGCTAAAATTAATTTTTACATCCTTAGAGAAGTTAGATGCTATTTCTAGCACCTAACTGTTGTATATAGTTTATAGAAGATCTTTTTGAACTTCTTCTTTAGTTGCCTTACTCTCTTCTGCTTCTTTATTAGTGGTAGTCTGGATGAGTTGTTTCCGAATTTCAGCCTCAATCTCATTCGCAATATCTATATTATCTTCAAGGTATTTAGCCGCATTTGCTTTTCCTTGCCCTATTTTAGCACCTTTATACGCGTACCAAGCTCCAGACTTATCAACTAGACCTTGCTTCACACCCAAATCAATAATTTCTCCCATATGGTAGATACCAGCACCATACATAATTTGAAATTCAGCTTGTCTAAAAGGGGGTGAAACTTTGTTTTTAACAACTTTAACACGTGTTTCGTTACCAACGACTTCATCACCTTGTTTTACAGAACCAATCCTACGAATATCTAGACGGACAGAACTATAGAATTTAAGCGCGTTACCACCAGTTGTTGTCTCAGGCGAACCAAACATTACACCAATCTTCATTCGAATCTGATTAATAAACACAATCATACAGTTTGCGTTTTTTGCAGCTCCTGTAAGTTTACGGAGAGCTTGAGACATTAATCGAGCTTGTAACCCTACATGAGAGTCACCCATATTACCTTCAATTTCAGACTTTGGTGTTAAAGCTGCTACTGAGTCAATTACGATTAAATTTACAGCATTAGAACGAACCAACATATCACAAATTTCAAGCGCTTGCTCTCCAGTATCAGGCTGAGATAAAAGTAACTCATCTAGATTCACGCCAAGCTTCTCAGCGTAAATAGGATCGAGAGCATGCTCTGCATCAATAAAAGCACACGTGTAACCTTGTTTTTGAGCCTGTGCAATTGTACTAAGCGTTAGGGTTGTCTTACCAGAACTTTCAGGTCCGTATAGTTCTATACAACGACCCAGTGGAAGTCCTCCAATCCCCAATGCTATATCTAAACCTAGTGAGCCTGTTGAAACACTTGGTATAGCTTCACGAGGCTTGTCACCCATTTTCATTATGGCGCCTTTCCCAAACTGACGCTCAATTTGTGACAAAGCTGCATCAAGTGCTTTTTTCTTATTTGATTCAGTAACTTTAGAGTCCATCATTATACCTATATTTTTTTAAATTCATCACATGTACTAGTACTGTAAGAAAAAACTCATATAAAACCCATATACGGGTGAATTTTAAATATGTACCACTTTGCTATTTGGTATTAATAAATTTCACAAATACGACCGAAAGGAAGGCCACCAGCACCTAGCGCGATATCCAAACCTAGAGAACCAGTCGAAACAGTCTCAATATCTAATTTAGCGCCTTCACCCATCTTCATGATGGCACCTTTACCAAACTGACGTTCAATTTGAGAGAGCGCAGCGTCTAACGCTTTTTTCTTGCTATCAGCTATAGATGACATGTTTAAAACCTTTCGAATATGTGAGTAATTTTGTTATGCTGAACTCTAACGCTTTTTATTCAGGACTTCAACAAAACACTGTATAAAAAAACAGTATTTTTATTGAGGTCTGATTTTGCACCTTATTCCAGCCATAAAATCCCTTGCAGAGCATTGAGCAGAGTTAAACTCCTTATTGCATCACGGTCACCCTCGAACTGATAACGCCTAACAATTGCTTGCTCACCTTTAGCCAATGACGCTTTACTTTGCCAACCGATATAAACTGTGCCGACAGGTTTTTCATCACTGCCACCACCAGGCCCAGCTACGCCACTCACAGCAACACTAACATCAACGCCATACCCCAATGCACCAGCACACATTTGCTCAACCACCTCTTGTGAAACAGCACCAAACTTTTCTAAGTTTTGATGGCTCACTTGCAACATGCGCTCTTTAGCCAAATTGTCGTAACTAATCAAACCACCAAAAAACCAAGCCGAACTACCGGCTAATTGAGTACAGCTAGCACCTATCATTCCACCAGTGCATGACTCAGCGGTTATCAGCATTCTTTTATGTAGCGTTAAATGATCAGCAACCCCCTTTACCAGAGCCATTACATCTTGATTTGGATCTTTAATTTCCTGCAATTTGAATCTCTCCTTAACGAAGTTCTAGAATGCTAAAACAAGCGCTTAAACCTATCGGGCTTTTGCCGTAGAATAGCGCCCTAATTTAAGGATAACAATCGAGCGATCTACACCATGAGTCAAGCGGCAAAAGATAACCATACACCTATGATGCGTCAATATTTTGGGCTGAAATCACAGCACCCCAATGAATTACTTTTTTATCGTATGGGTGATTTTTATGAAATCTTTTATGATGATGCAAAGAAAGCCGCACACTTACTTGATATTACTTTGACCTCTAGAGGACATTCTGGTGGTCAACCTATTCCCATGGCTGGCATCCCTTATCATGCCGCCGAAAACTATATTGCTCGATTAGTTCGCATGGGGGAGTCTGTTGTTGTCTGCGAGCAAGTGGGAGATCCCGCCACCAGCAAAGGCCCTGTTGAGCGCCAAGTAGCAAGGATTGTCACTCCAGGTACATTAAGTGATGAAGCATTTTTAGAAGAAAGAAAAGAAAACCTTTTAGTCTCCATTGCTCACTTATCTCGTAAGCAAGAGGATATCTATGGCTTCTCTTATTTAGATATGGCCAGTGGTCGTTTTTCTGTATTTGAAGTGGAAGGCGTTGACGCTTTTGACAGCGAATTACAACGTTTAGCCCCAACTGAGATATTAGTCTCGGAAGATTTCCCCAGCAGAAATCTTATCACATTAGAAAAAGGCGTACGTGAGCTTGGCCCTTGGCATTTTGATTATGAATCTTGCTATCGCCAGTTAATACAGCAGTTCGACACCAAAGATCTAACCGGCTTTGGTTGTGAAGAGCTCAGCGCGGCCATCGCAGCTGCAGGCGCCCTGCTTCAATACGCTAAAGATACTCAACGCTCGGCGCTACCTCATATCCAAGCAATTACCCTTGAACACAAAGATGAAAGCGTACAAATTGACGGGGCGACTAGACGTAACCTTGAGATAGATCTCAATCTTTCAGGTAGCACAAGTAATACTTTAACGTCTGTCCTTGATCGCTGCTCATCCCCAATGGGAAGTCGATTATTGAAGCGCTGGCTGCATCAGCCTAGCCGCAACTTAAGCATTATCAACGCAAGACAAGATGCGGTTCAGAATCTCATAAACAATTACCTTTATGACTTGATTAAGCCAGAGCTTAAAGAGGTCGGTGATATAGAGCGTATTCTAGCGCGTGTCGCATTGGGCTCAGCCAGACCAAGAGACTTACTCAGGTTACGTTTTGCGCTTGAAGCGATTCCAAAGATTAAACAGCACCTAATTGCTATTGATGACGCCCACCTTCAAGCCCTCAATCAGCAACTTTCACCTCTCCCTGAATTAACTCAGGAATTAGCCATTGCCATTGTTGAGAATCCACCTTCCGTTGTGCGTGATGGTGGTATTTTTGCCAAAGGCTATGATGGTGAACTAGATGAGCTACAAGCTTTATCCACTAATGCGACTGATTACCTTGCTGAGCTTGAACAAAGAGAAAAAGAGCGTACTGGGATCAACTCACTTAAAGTCGGCTTTAATCGTGTACACGGCTACTATATTGAGATCAGCCGCTTGCATTCTGATCAAGCCCCCGTTGATTATGTACGCCGTCAAACACTTAAAAATGCTGAACGCTTTATTACCCCAGAGCTTAAAACATTTGAAGACAAGGCTCTAAGCGCAAAATCCAAAGCACTAGCCCGCGAGAAACACCTTTACGAGCAACTCCTTGGCACCATTAATGAAGAACTTATTGCACTACAAACCAGCAGTAATGCTCTTTCGGAATTAGACGTGCTAGCAAACTTTGCTGAGCGTGCGGAGCGTCATCGCTATGTCAGGCCAGTCATTGAGGACAAACCAGGGATAGAAATACTTGAAGGCAGGCATCCAGTAGTAGAATCAGTTATCACAGAACCTTTCATTCCAAATGATTTGATAATGAGTCCCGAACGCTCTTTATTAATGATTACTGGCCCTAATATGGGGGGTAAATCTACTTATATGAGACAAATTGCGCTCATTACTTTACTTGCCCATACAGGCTGTTTTGTACCAGCAGAAGCAGCAAACCTTTCTTTGGTTGATCGAATCTTTACCCGTATGGGTTCATCCGATGACTTAGCAGGTGGTCGCTCTACCTTCATGGTTGAAATGACTGAAACTGCAAATATTCTCAACAATGCCACACCAAAAAGCCTCGTTCTAATGGATGAGGTTGGCCGTGGCACAAGCACCTTCGATGGCCTTTCTTTAGCCTGGTCTGCCGTGGATCATCTAGCTAATCAGGTAAAATGTAATGTGCTATTTGCTACCCATTATTTTGAACTGACACTATTAGCAGACGAGCTTAAAAATGCTGCTAACGTACACCTTACTGCCACTGAGTACGAAGACTCGATTGTCTTTTTACATAAGGTTCATGATGGTGCAGCAAGTCAGAGTTACGGACTACAAGTTGCTCAATTAGCTGGGGTACCACGAGATGTCATTCAAGCAGCAAAAGATAAACTTGCTGAACTTGAGCTTTCAAATCAAGACCTTGATATCAGCCAGAGCCCCACACATACAAAACCACCAAAAAGCCAAGCAGCACCATTGCAAGCAGACCTTTTTAGTTCCTCTTTAGATCAAGAGGTAAAGGATAAGCTCTCAAGCATTAAGCTTGACGATACGACACCAAAACAAGCCCTTGATGCTTTATACGAACTACAGGCTCTGATTTAACAAAAAGCTTAAGCAGCATATAAGTAGATCTAATTTAGATTACATATATTTTAAATGGATATCATCTTGCTGCTTAACCAGCTTAGCCACTAGAATACGAGCAATTTTATTTAAGTGGTAAAAACTATTACCCATATCGAAGGAGATAGCTTATGGCTTTCGTCGTAACTGATAATTGTATCCGTTGTAAATACACAGACTGCGTAGAAGTTTGCCCAGTCGACTGTTTTTATGAAGGTCCGAACTTTCTGGCAATCAATCCTGATGAATGTATCGATTGTGCCTTATGTGAACCTGAGTGCCCTGCCTCTGCCATTTTCTCAGAAGATGAACTACCAGAAGATCAAGAACACTTTGTTGAGTTGAATGCAGATCTTGCTAATGTTTGGCCTAACATCACGGAGAAAAAAGACGCCCTTGCAGATGCGGCGACGTGGGATGGGGTAGAAGACAAACTAGAGCATTTAGAGAAATAATCAAAAAGGAATCTATCTGATTCCTTTTTCTTTAGACGAAAAAAAGGCAGCCTATGCTGCCCTATTTTTCACTCACATCCTGTTAAGCGACTCATCCAATGAGCTGAAAATCCCTTTCGTCATCTTCCATGATTAAAGTCTATCCTAGATCCTAACCTACACTCTTTGTACGTTAGCTCAAATTCCATTCGATAGAATCCATTCAACTGATTGCTTCCTGCAATCTTTATCCTATCATCCCAAATACATCCTGTACTCAGCACTCCTTGCTTCCATCTCAATCCATGAGTTTCCGTTTGGATGTCTTTAATTTACCAGTAAAATGAAAAGTTTCAAGTTTTTAAAAATCACAACAAAATCAATTTTTTCCTTTTATATCAATAAGATAAAAACAAACTACAGATAAAAAAACACAACTCCTACATAACAACAAGATATATCCTACAAGACTGTAAGACATATCTTACAAAACTTTATTTTTAATTTTCTTGTTTTAATAAAACCTCCTTCCAAACACCTCAGAAATCTTTTTCTAAAACAAAAAAAGGGCAGCCAAAGCTGCCCTATTTCTGACTCACATCCTGTTAAGTCACCCTTGCAATAAGCTGAAGTTCCTTTTCGTCATCGTCCGTGATGAAAACCTATCTTGGTTTCTAATTTACTCAAAGGTAAAATTAGCAAATCAATCCGTCCGATGGAGTACTTTTTGGATTACATCCTGTAATCAATCTCAAAGCCCTCATTACTTCCTGTACTCAGCAATCCTTGCTTTACTCTTATTCCATGAGTTTCCGTTTGGATTAATTTCAATGTACCAGTAAAAAGGAAGATTTCAACTTTTATAAAAAACCATGAATAAAGATTATTTCTTTATTTTCAATACGTTAAAAACCAATTACAGAATTTAAAACACAAGGCGTACAAAACAAAAAGAGATGTCCTACATTACTAGTAAGACATCTCTCACAAGAAAGAAGTTGAAGAAGAATTGAATTAAAAAGTACTAAGAAATTCATCAACCCAAGCAATGGCCTCTAAGTAGGTTTCTTTTAGCACTTCTTGAGAAACAGAACCTGTAATTTGATGCCCTTTTGAATACTGTTCTATTTGGGTCAAGGTCAGTCCGATTTTACCGCTACGGTTAACGATTGCATTAGCAAGCTCACCAGGTAACGGTAAAGAAGCAAGAACATCCGGTAAATCCATTCCCATACAAACATCTATCATAGACAGCATGCCTGCTAAAAAGTACTTATCTTGATTGGTGTAGCCCATTTTAAGGGCAAATAACTCTGCATGTTTTGCCCTAATAAGTACTTGCTGAAGTAGTGCATGTCTATCACCCACCATTTCAGACATTAGTAGCAAACTTGTTAAAGATTTAAGTTGCTCCGCGCCAACCAATACAATTGCAAGCTTGACACTATCAACGGATGCAACCAAACCCGTTATAGGAGAATTTAAGTATTTTAGTAACTTATGAACCAAGCCCACATCTTGACTCACAATTCGGTCAAGCTCATCAACTGAAAGCTCATTGTTTTTCAGCAATTCCGCCATTAATTGCAGCAAGGTCATACTATTTACTTTAACGGCTTTGCGTTCAATGGTTTCTGGTTTTTCAAAAAAGTAACCTTGAAAGTAATCCACATCTAACATGCGACAAAAATTAAATTCATCCCAACTTTCAACCTTACAAGCAATCACTTTCACATTGAAATTCTTAAGAAACTCTAACTCGGTAATAAAAGCGTCTCGACCAAGTGCCTGCAAATCTAATTTTACAAAGCTTGCAAGCTCAATAAAGGGCGTCAGTTTCGCTTCAAACCTAAAATCGTCTAAGGTAATGGCGTACCCAGAATTATGCCATTTTCTTAACGCCGCCAATAAAACCGCGTCAAAATTTGCATTGTCCATTACTTCAATGACGACTTGCTCTCGATCGAGAGGAACACCACTTGGATTAAGCAAATAAGTTCTTGGAAAATTAACGAAGGCCTTACCAGTACCCACTAAGTTGGACATACCAATTTCTAATAAGCTTGTAGATACCACTTGCGCCGTAGCACTGACGTCATCAAAAATTTCAGCATTTGTTGCTGTACCACTATCACGATAAAGCAACTCATAACCGAAAATGGATTGCTTAGCATCTAGTACGGGTTGACGAGCAAGCGCAACAAGCGTGTGAGTATCAAACCTATTTTCCATAATTCATCTAGCCATAATCAAGAATACATAGCTAGTGTCGCCCGATTCTAAAGAAATTGCCATTGGGTGTTACAAATAAACTTGGTAACATGCATAGCTTAATAAGATACAAAAGTACCATGTGGGGTTAACATGCCAGTATATCGTTCTAAAACTACCACCTCCGGCCGTAATATGGCAGGAGCTCGCGCATTGTGGCGCGCAACCGGAATGACGGATGAAGATTTTCATAAGCCTATCATTGCGGTAGCCAATTCATTCACTCAATTTGTACCTGGACATGTCCATCTAAAAGATATGGGACAGCTTGTAGCACGTGAAATTGAAAAAGCAGGCGGCGTAGCCAAAGAGTTTAATACCATTGCTGTGGACGATGGTATTGCTATGGGCCACGACGGCATGCTTTATAGCCTACCTTCACGAGACTTAATTGCCGACTCTGTGGAGTATATGGTAAATGCACACTGTGCTGACGCACTTGTCTGTATTTCAAACTGTGACAAGATCACACCGGGAATGCTAATGGCTGCAATGCGCCTTAATATTCCGGTTATCTTTGTTTCTGGTGGTCCAATGGAAGCAGGTAAAACTAAGCTTTCAGAGAACAAACTAGACCTAGTTGATGCCATGGTGATCGCAGTTGATGACTCAGCATCAGATGAAAAAGTAGCGGAATACGAGCGCTCAGCTTGCCCTACCTGTGGCTCTTGTTCTGGCATGTTTACCGCAAATTCAATGAACTGTTTAACAGAAGCAATGGGGTTAAGCCTTCCAGGTAACGGCACCATGCTAGCAACACATGCAGACCGTGAAGCACTTTTCTTAGAAGCTGGCCGTCGCATTGTTGATATTACCAAACGTTTTTATGAACAAGACGAACCTCATTGGGCACCCAGAGCGATTGCATCATTTGATGCATTTGAAAACTGCATGACGCTTGATATTGCTATGGGTGGATCGTCAAACACCATTCTGCATTTATTGGCTATCGCACATGAAGCAGGTGTTGATTTTACGATGGCAGACATTGATCGCCTATCACGTAAAATCCCACAATTCTGTAAGGTTGCGCCAAACTCTCCTAAGTATCACATTGAAGATGTTCACAGGGCAGGGGGTATTTTTGGTATCTTGGGCGAGATTGATCGCGCAGGTTTATTACACAATCAAGTCCATACAGTGCATGCTGAAACAATGACAAAAGCCCTTGAAAAGTGGGACATCATGCGCAAGCCCACTCCAGAGGTGATGGAGTTTTATAAAGCAGGTCCTGCCGGTATTCCGACACAAACTGCATTTAGCCAAGCAACGCGCTGGCCTTCGGTTGATGGAGACAGGGAGAATGGCTGTATCCGCAATATCGAAAACGCATTTTCTCTAGAAGGTGGCCTTGCTGTCCTAACAGGTAACATAGCACTCGATGGCTGTATCGTAAAAAGTGCTGGTGTTGATGAATCTTGTTTAGTATTTGAAGGACCTGCTCATATCACTGAATCTCAAGATGAAGCCGTTAGCAACATCTTAGCCGATGAAGTTAAAGCAGGTGATGTGGTTATCGTTCGTTACGAAGGACCTCGCGGTGGTCCAGGCATGCAAGAAATGCTTTACCCAACGTCCTATATCAAATCTAAAGGTCTAGGCAAAGCATGTGCTTTGTTAACTGATGGTCGCTTCTCTGGTGGCACCTCAGGCCTTTCTATCGGTCATGTTTCACCAGAAGCCGCTTCTGGCGGTGCTATTGGCCTTGTGAAAAATGGCGACATCATTCGCATCGATATCCCTAACCGTTCTATCAACGTACTACTCAGTGATGAAGAGCTTGCAGAACGTCGTGCTGCTATGGATGCCAAGGGTAAAAGCGCTTGGAAACCTGAAAAAGCAAGACCACGTAAAGTCACACCAGCATTGAAAGTGTTCGCTCACTTTGCAACAAGTGCTGACAAAGGTGCGGTACGTAACTTGGATCTGCTAGAAGATTAATCTAAGCAGGCACTATCACTACTAGCTATTTCTCCATAAAATAGCCTAATTAGTAGACACCAAGGCCATGGGGTGATTTATCTCATGGCCTTTTATTTAGAGAATCACTATGCTCAGCTATCGCCATATTTATCATGCCGGCAACCATGCGGATATTTTAAAGCACCTTGTAGTCAGCCAAATCTGCCATCATCTAACCGCTAAAGAAGCGCCATTTTTTTACTTAGATACGCATGCTGGCATTGGACAATATGCTTTGGATTCACAACAGGCGCAAATGAACAAAGAGTTCAAAACAGGTATATCTCAACTACTTGAATTAAAAAGTGCGCCCGATTCAATTAAGCGCTTCCTAAAAATAGTTAAAGAGATGAATCCTACCTCTAACCTAAAGGTCTACCCAGGTAGCCCAAAAGTTGTTGAGGCCTATACTCGCCAGAAAGACAAAATGCATTTATGCGAACTTCATCCCAAAGACCACCCAACCTTAGCCGCCCTTTTTCCTAATAAGCGTCGTGCCAATGTCGAAAAAGGCAATGGTTTTGCTGCTGTTAAAGCCATGTTACCGCCACCACAAAAGCGTGGACTTGTCCTAATGGACCCACCTTACGAAGTAAAAGAAGATTACAAAACCGTGGTAAAAGCTCTTGTAGAAGGACATCAGCGCTTTTCACATGGTATTTATGCAATTTGGTACCCGGTATTATCCCGTAAGCAAGCTGATAACTTAATTAATTCTGTCCAGAGAACAAAAATCCGTAATGTTTTATTGCTAGAATTAAACATCCGTGACATAGATGCGGATAAGGGAATGAATGGCAGCGGCATGATAATCGTTAATCCACCTTGGAAAATGGAAAGCGAAGCACAAGAATTTCTGCCAATATTAAAAGAGCTTTTACAGGAAGATAATCGCTCAAGTTTTCAATTGCGTTGGATAACACCAGAGTAGTGCCATTAGAAAAGTGTTAACACAAAAGCAATAGACTTGTTAATTTGCTTGCCGTAAAAATAGCAGGGCTAACATTGTTCAGGGACGGGCTTCTAAAAGCCTAGCATTTAAATTGGAGTAAAAGATGTCAGTCAGTAACCATGTTTTTAAAAACGCCTTTAAGCTCACACCGACGCCCGCTTTTGTTCTCGACAAAATAAGCGGGGAGATTCTAGAGCATAACCAAAACTTTGCTGACATCTTTACTAAACAAGATAGTATTCAACCAACTAACTGGCTAGAACTCAGCCTTAGCACGCAAAATATTAACCAGTGGCAAGCATTTAGTGATGCGATGCAAAAACAGCAAAGCTCACCCTGTCACGAAGTATTACGTTTGGGTGATAAGCAAATTAAGGTAGAACTGCATTTTAAAAACCTTGATGAAGAGCACTTCCTTGTCAGCCTTTATAGCGGTGAACATTTAGACATCGCAAGCAATGAAAACTCCCTTTTAAAACTCGCTTTATCTGAGTCATCTTCTGGCATTTGGGTCTGGGATATTGCAAGTGATGCGGTTGAGTGCTCTCAGTCACTGTGTGACCTTATTGGCTGCTCAATGCAATCTAGCCCAAAATCAACAGCCACTTGGCACTGCCTGGTTCACCCAGAAGATCTTGCAAACCTAAAGCAGATTGTTGAGTCTCATATCGCTCAAGCAACTAAAAGCTATGAAGCCAGCTATAGAATCCTACAAGGTAATGGTAACTACCTCTGGGTAAAAGAAAGAGGCCTAACCTATGCCGTCAATAGTGATCACACTATCGCTAAAACCGTAGGATTTATTGAAGACATCAGTTCACAAAAAAAACTTGAACAACACCTTCGCCGCCAAGCTACTTTTGATGACTTAACCGGATTGCTAACACATAGCGCTGCAACCACACACTTCAATAAACAATTAGGGTTAGCTAAGCGCCAATACACGCCACTGACTATGGTGAAGATCAACCTAAATGCGGATGGTGTCTTGAGCCAGATGATTTATGAAGAAAAAAACCAAATCATCAAACTGGCAGCAAAAGACTTACATGGCAATATTCGAGAAGGGGATATTTTAGCCAGGGTAGCCTCTGATAAATTATTACTTTTACTACCTAATACCAATGTGCGTGATGCAAAACACCTGCTCGATGATGTCATTAATTCGATTCATAATCTTAACTTTATTAAAAAAGATGGGCAGCAACATTCTTTAGCCATTTGTGCTGGAATCGCAACCTTTCCTGAAGATGGCGAAAGTGTCGAAGAGCTTGAAGAAAGTGCCAACAATGCTGTTGAAGCTTATGATAACAATGACACCATCATTGAATTAAAGTAGCCATAATGACACTTCATCTGACATAAAAAAATGCACTTAAACGTGCATTTTTTTTATTCTTACAAGCAAACAGTATTGAACGTTATTCCTTCACTTGATAGATACTAAAACGATAATCATAAGGGTTGTGACCTGATGCAGCGAACGCCTCATGACCAACCTCTTCATACAAAGTCCAGTCCACTTGAGGAAAATAAGCATCACCCTCAACGTCTGCCAAAACATGGGTAATATATAATCGGTCTGCCTTTAGGAGAGCCTGCTTGTAAATTTCAGCACCACCTATCACCATCACCTCCTCATGACCTTCTACTAGGGCAATACTTTCACCCAGATCAATCGCCTGATCTAATGAAGACACCACATCAATAGCATCATTTTCTCCCACGCCTGTGTAAGCGTCTTGTCTAGTAATAACAATATTTCGTCTTCCAGGTAAAGGCTTACCAATTGATTCATAGGTTTTACGTCCCATGATGATCGGCTTACCCATAGTGACTTTCTTAAAATATTTCAAATCATTAGGCAAATGCCAGGGCAAACTATTATTAATACCAATTACATGATTTTGCGCCATAGCAACAATTAACGATAACATCTTTCTACCTTATTTATTAAAGTCGCGACTAGATCGCAATGGGTGCAGAGATATGTGGTTCTGGATCGTAATCAAGAATCTCAAAATCTTCAAACTTATAATCAAAAATAGACTCTGGTTTTCTGTGTATTTTTAGCTTCGGCAATTTTTTAGGTGTTCGTTGAACCTGAATTTTCGCCTGTTCGATATGGTTAGAATACAAATGACAATCACCAATGGATATAACAATTTCTCCCACATCAAGATCACATTGTTGCGCCAACATATGGGTTAAAAAAGCTAAAGACGCGGTGTTATAAGGGTTACCTAAAAACAGATCGTTACTACGAATATAGAGCGACGCGCTTAACTTATTGTCACACACGTAAAATTGATACAGAACATGGCAAGGAGGTAACGCCATACGACCTTCTGCCGCATTTACATCAGGTGCTTTAGATTCATCTGGCAAACAGGCCACATTCCAACCATTAATAATATGACGACGGCTATTTGGATTATTTTTCAAGCTGTTAATAAGCGCGGTCACTTGATCGTATTCTTTTCCGTCTTCACCTTTCCAAGAACGCCATTGGGCACCATATACAGGTCCAAGTTCACCTTCTTTCGTTGCCCACTCATCCCAAATAGTCACGCCATTATCGGATAAGTACTGAATATTTGTTTCGCCTTTTAGAAACCACAAAAGCTCATGCAAGATACTGCGTATATGCAATTTTTTAGTCGTCAACAAAGGAAAACCTTCAGCTAGGTCATATCGCACTTGACGGCCAAATACACTATAAGTACCTGTGCCTGTGCGGTCCCCCTTAAATTGTCCATTTTCGAGGACGTCATTAAGAAGCTGAATATAAGGAAGCATATTTATTACCTATTTGTGATCATGATGCAGAAGATAGAATAGTGATTGAGTTTCAAACTCACTTCTATTTTTTAGTCGCCAGGGGCTTACTAATTTGCTGCTTATTTAAACTGTAAAAAATGAGAGCTGCGCCAATTAACAACATGGGTATAGACAAAAGTTGACCCTTGGTTAACCAACCAAAAGCAATATAACCAATATGGGCATCCGGCTCACGGAAAAATTCAACAAAAATTCTAAATAAACCATAGCAGGCTAAGAAACTTGCTGAGACAAAATAACGTGGTTTAGGTGTTCGTGAAATTAACCAAAGTATTGAAAAGAGTAAGACACCTTCTAAAGCAAACTGGTATAACTGAGAAGGATGCCTAGCAAGCTGAAGAGGGTCTGTTGGAAAGATCATCGCCCAAGAAACATCAGTTTGACGTCCCCATAACTCACCACCAATAAAGTTACCTAATCGACCCGTTCCTAAGCCGATAGGGACTAATGGCGCTAAAAAATCCATCACATCAATAAAGTGTTTTTTGTATTTTCGAGCAAAAAGCAACATGGCGAGTATCACACCAATGAGGCCGCCATGGAATGACATGCCGCCTTCCCATACTCGTAAAATACTTAAAGGATCAGCTAAAAGGTGATCGAACTGATAGAAAAAAGCATAGCCAATACGACCACCAAGAATCACGCCCATTGCGCCATAAAAAATCATGTCGCTGACTTGCTCTTGATTCCACACGCCATCTGATTTTTTAGCACGATAGTTACCAAGTAAATACGCACCAGCAAAACCAATAAGGTACATAATGCCATACCAATGTACAGCAATTGGGCCCAGCTCAATGGCGACAGGATCAATATTTGGGTAGTCGATCATAGTTTTTTATCTACTTCATGAAAGGCGTGTTAGGTTAAATAATCATTCTTTGATTAAGAGCATTAATAAGGACTTAGGTTCAATTATCAATTCAGTGTTTTGGTTATTTACTCGATTTACTCTTACTCGGCCTAACTAAACGCTCGATATTG
The DNA here is from genome assembly GCF_000153025.1 of Marinomonas sp. MED121. Lineage (GTDB taxonomy): Bacteria > Pseudomonadota > Gammaproteobacteria > Pseudomonadales > Marinomonadaceae > Marinomonas. The sequence continues at coordinate 27,395 of NZ_CH672436.1, read as the reverse complement.
GCTTCACGCATAAGACGATTCATAGTTTGTACCACAGCATCAGCATGAGCTAAGCCTATCACTTGCTCCAACATAAGTTGTGCTTGTTCTTCGGTTATATTGCGAATGACAGCTTTCACTTTAGGTAAGCTGGTAGCACTCATAGAAAGAATGTCATAGCCCATCGCCATTAATAAAATGGCTCCCATAGGATCACCAGCCATTTCACCACAAACACTCAAACTAATCGCTTCATGCTGAGCTTCAATAACAATATTAAGTAAGGCTCTTAGTACTGCAGGATGGAAGCAGTTATATAAATCTGCCACCCTAGGATTATTTCTGTCTACCGCGAGTAAATACTGAGTTAAATCATTACTACCCACAGACATAAAGTCGACCAGAGATGCCAGTTGCTTCACCTGATAAACCGCAGCAGGAACTTCAATCATGACGCCAACTTCGGGCATCCTAACGTCATAACCTTCTTCTTTAATTTCCGCATAGGCTCTGCGCACCAGGGCCAATGCATCTTCGACTTCTGCCACATTGGAAATCATTGGCAATAAGATTTTCAGATTATGTAAACCATCGCTGGCTTTGATCATGGCCCTAATTTGCGCCATGAAAATTTCTAAATGATCTAAGGTAACGCGAATACCACGCCAACCTAAGAAGGGGTTTTCCTCTACAATCGGGAAATAAGGCAATGCCTTATCACCACCCACATCTAGAGTACGAACTGTCACTGGGGCAGGTGCAAAACCTTCAAGCTGCTGACGATAGATAGCCACTTGTTCCGCTTCGGTTGGGAAGCGCTCTCGCACCATAAACGGCACTTCAGTACGATAAAGACCAATGCCTTCTGCTCCTCTATCAAGAGAACGCCAGATATCCGCCGAAAGGCCTGTGTTCACAAACAAAGACAGCCTATGCCCATCACAGGTTTCACATGGCAAATCTTTAAGGGTGAGGTATTCTTCTTCAAGGGCTTTTTCTTCATCAACAATTTGTTGAAAGCTTTCAATCAATGTCTCTGAAGGATAGGTAAAAACCTGTCCCTGATAACCGTCAATAATCATATCAACGTTTTCAAGCTGATTATAAGGCAGATCAAGTGCCCCCATAACCGTTGGTATTCCCATAGCACGGGCTAAAATAGCCACGTGGGAGTTACCAGAACCCATTACAGAAACTAAGCCTTTGATCTTATCCAGTGGGATTTCTCCCAACATAGATGCCGTCAACTCTTCACCAACAATAATGGCCGGCTCACTAAACCGCTGAGCTAAATTTGGCGCATTTTCTTGCAGGTGAGATAAGATTCGTCGCCCAAGATCTCGCAGATCAGACGCTCTTTCCCTGATATAAGGGTCATCCATACGGTCAAAATGCGATACATGGAATTGCACAACTTCTCTTAACGCACCCTGCGCCCAGTTTCCGCCACGTATTTTTTGTTCAATCTCATACGCTAGTGCGTTGTCATCTAGCATCTTAAGATAGACATCAAACAAGGCTTTTTCATCACTAGAAAGGTGCTTAGAAAGGCGGTTACCTGCTTTCTTTATATCTTTACGTACCGCCAAAAGAGCTGCGTTAAAAGCGCTTAATTCCGCCTCCACATCAGTCACTTTACGATCAGGGATAACATTTAGATCAGCGGGAGGGTAAATGACAATGGCTTTGGCGATACCAACACCAGAACTGCCTGCAATCCCTTTATAGCGTAAATCACCTTCAGGCTTAGCGTTCGAGTTTAAACTCGTCATCGCACCTGTCGCTTCAGCATGGGCAATAACCCCAGCTAGCTGAGCAGAAAGTGTGATTAGAAAAGCTTCCTCACCTTCATCAAAGCGTCTTTTTTCTTCATGCTGAACAACCAAGACACCCAGTACTTGTCGGTGGTGAATAATCGGCACACCTAGGAAGGATTGATATCTCTCCTCGCCCGTGCCTTTTAAATAATGAAATGAAGGGTGGGAATGAGCGTCTTCAAGGTTAACTGGTTCTGCACGACGACCAACCAAGCTCACCAAGCCCTCATCCGGCTTTAAACTTGCTTGACCTGCCACTTCGGAGTTAAGACCCCGAGTTGCCATGAGAATATAATCTTGTGAGTTAGGGTCAACCAGATAGATAGAACATACTTCAGCACGCATCGCGCGCCTAACACGGCGAACAATGATATCCAATGCAGCTGGCAATGATTGCGCTGCTGTCACTTCTTGGGTAATACGTCTGAGTAAACCTAGCATAGCTTTCCTTACAAGCAAAAAGTCCGTTAAGCCACGGACTTATCGAGTTTCTTTAGCCTTTTATGGGCATTGGGAATCAGTTCTTTTAAAGCGCGTCGGTAAACATCTTTTTTAAATGCGACAACTTGCCCTAAAGGATACCAATAACTAACCCATCGCCAGCCATCGAATTCTGGACAATCCGCAGAATCAACACATACACAAGCATCTGCACAGCGTATGGATAACAGGTACCACTTTTGTTTCTGTCCGATACAAAGCGGCTTACTATTGTGCCTCAACATACGTTTTGGCAAACGGTAACGTAACCAACCTCGGGTTTTCCCGATGATTTCAACTTGGTGAGGCTCTAGCCCCACCTCTTCTTTTAGTTCACGAAAGAGAGCCTCTTCCGGCGTTTCATCATGCTTAATTCCGCCTTGTGGAAACTGCCAAGCATTTTGCCCAATTCGTCGAGCCCAAAGAAGTTGGCCACGCTCGTTCATCAGTATGATGCCCACATTCGGTCTATATCCGTCCGCATCAATCACGAGCTATTACCTTTTAAAATCGTTCTTTCGAAAGTTAAAATAAATTACGCCATTGTTCCATATTTCCCACTTCTTCACAAATCGAACCTCTGTTAATTATTCTCACGAAAGGTATACTTTTGGTTAAAATCATATATTGAGGAAGACCTGTGACACTGGCTATTTTTGATCTGGACGGCACCCTACTTTCGGGTGATAGTGACTACAACTGGGGGCAGTTTCTAGTAGAAGAAGGAATCGTCGACGCCAGCACATACAAGGCAGCAAACGATAAGTTTTATCAAGACTATCTCTCTGGCAAGCTAGATATTTATGAGTACCTTGCCTTTAGTTTAGCGCCATTAACTGAGTTTAATCAGACTCAACTTAGTGATTTACATGCGCAATTTATGACAAAGAAAATCATGCCTATGATGCAAGAGAAAGCGATTGATTTGATCAAAAAACACAGGGATCAAGGCCATTTCTTGATGATAATCACTGCCACCAATGAATTTGTAACTGGCCCAATCAGTCAATACCTTGGCATGGATCATCTGATTGCGCCTATGCCAGAAATTAAAGACGGAAAATACACTGGCGGCATTACTGGCATTCCAAGCTTTCAAGATGGCAAGGTAACTCGACTAAAGGCTTGGCTAGAAGAAACAGGCAACTCGCTTGAAGATAGCTATTTTTATAGTGATTCCCATAATGATTTACCTTTATTAGAGCTTGTTAGTCACCCAATCATTGTTGATGCCGATGAAAAACTGACTCAGGTTGCAACACAAAAAGGCTGGCTCAACATTTCGTTACGAGATTCATAGCTAAAATACAAAAAGGCAGCCTAAGCTGCCTTTTTAAACACGCAATCTATCTTAACTAAGCCATTACAGGCCCATATTATTATGGATGCGATAGAAAAGCGCCTTCAAATATTCGGTTTCTTCAATCGATGCATGTACTGGATGATCTGGCGCTTGCGTACCACGATAAATCAGCTGAGAGAATCGCTCTAAAGAACGCGAATTACTACGAACAATTTCATGCAACTTCTCTTCTTTTAAATGCATAGAACATGAGGCCGTTACTAAGGTACCGCCTTTAGCAACAAGACGCATTGCTAACTGGTTAGCTCGATAATAGGCACTTTCACCTGCCTTAGTATCTTTACGACGCGTAATAAACGCAGGTGGATCAATCACAACCACATCAAAACGTTGCTTATCATCAATCAAAGATTGCATAGATTCAAACGCATCGCCTTGCATCAAATTAGCATTGCCTTCGTACTGGTTCATGGTCAAGTTACTTTCCACATGGCCCAATGCTTTTTCAGAAGCATCAATAAAGGTCACATCACTTGCGCCAGCAGAAGCGGCTTGTACGCCCCAGCCACCCACATAAGAGAAAACATCCAACACACGTTTACCTGGGCTAAAAGTTTGTAAGGTTTTGCGGTTCTCTCTGTGGTCATAGAACCAACCCGTTTTTTGGCCATCCCAAACAGGCGCTTCAAACAAGACCTCATTTTCTTGCAAATAAACAACCTCAGGCACAGTGCCGAATGCTTCTTCCACATAGGAAGCAAGCCCTTCAACATCACGCATTTTACCGTCGTTTTTCATTAAGATAGCGGAAGGTTTTACCACCTCTTGCAAGGCGGTAATAATTTCTTCTTTAATACGCTCCATGCCGGCTGTCGAAATTTGCACAACCAAGATATCAGCAAACCGATCAACAACAAGACCAGAAAGCCCATCCGAATCACCAAAGACAAGGCGATAATAAGGTGCAGCATAAACAGAGTCACGCAGAGATAGAGCAATCTTCAGCCTGTGCACAACCAAAGACTTATCCATGGGAGATTTAAGGTCACGACTAATTAAACGACCGCATATTAGGGTGTTAGGATTAATCATTGCAATGCCCAGCGGCTTCCCATTAGCAGCTTCAACTACTACTTGGTCACCGGCAGAAAACTGCTTTAAAGGGGTAGCATCTGTATTTACTTCATTACTGTAAATCCATTGATGGCCCGCTCTTAAGCGACGATCCGCTTGGCCTTTTAGTCGTATTACACTCAAAATAGTCATCCACGAAAGAGAAAAAAGTATTATAATTATTAAGTCAAATTTTGCTATGATTTTGCAGCAAACCAGTCACTTTTTATAAAATAAATATTTCCGTTTTTCATCTAGCATAAAAATTTAGTTTTCACCGACCATATTTATCAAGTTTGTATATCGAGTAATTATGTCTTCCGATCTAAACACTGAACAATTAAAGCGCGTCCTTCAAGGTATCACCATTCCTCCTCAACCTCAGGTAATGGTTGACCTTCACATGGAACAAGCTATGCCAGATCCTGATATGGACAGGATTGCTCAAATTATTTCTCAAGATGTCGGCCTTTCTGCTGCCACGCTAAAGTTTGTTAATTCCGCCTTTTATGGCTTGCAACGTAAGATCACGTCAATCAAGCAAGCAGTGATGATGTTGGGTATTAATAGTGTCGCTAATATCATCAATGCACTCGCAGTAAAAAGCGAGTTATCTGATGATTCTATTGCGTCACTACACAGCTTTTGGGATAACGCCATGGATGTAGCAGCAGTATGCTCGAGTGTTGCTAAACAAATTGGCTTTAAATACCAAGACGAGTGTTACGCATTAGGCCTTTTTCATAACGCTGGCATTCCTTTAATGATGCAGCGCTTTAAAAACTATGTACCGATTTTAGAAGAAGGTTATAACGACCCTAACTTTCTACTGACTAATATTGAGAATGATCATTTTAAAACCAACCATTCAGTCATAGGTTACTACCTTGCTAAGTCTTGGGGGCTGCCTAAAACTTGCTCCCATGTCATCGCTCATCAGCACAGACTAGACCGGCTTTTTAGTGAACGCATTGCAGGCGACACAAAAACACTGACCTTCGCTTCCATTTTAAAAATGGCGGAGCACATTTGTGAGACCTATAAAATTGTTGGCAATGCAAAAGTAGATTATGAATGGGAAAAGGTGGGCCACTATTGCCTAGAGCACCTTGAGCTTACCCAGTACGATTTTGAAGGCATTATTGAAGCATGCCATGAACAAGGGATTGGGGCCGCGTGATCCTTCAATACCTGCCTTAATATAAAAAAGGAAGCTGAGCTTCCTTTTTTTATATTAAGGCCGAATTATGCATCTCTTGGGAAAAGCACTAAATGATCTAAGTTTACCGATAAACCAATAGATTGACCTATCGAATGATCATGATGTGATGATGCAAAGCAATAAACCACCTTGCCAGAGGCTAGACGTACTCGGTATAAAAAATGCGACCCTCGAAACCACTTACTGACAATTTCTCCCGTAAACTCACTATCATCGTCATGCAAAATATCATCAGGTCGAATTAAAAGGTCAATTTCCTGATCTGCACTAAAACCATGATCAGTTTGTCCAGTAATTTCACCTAGATCAGATACAACACAGTTTGGCCCACAGACTTTTGAAGGCAACAGATCTCCATGACCAATAAAACTCGCCACAAATCTAGTCGCTGGCTTATGATAAATTTGATATGCTGAAGCCAATTGATGGATTTGCCCTTCACTCATTACAGCAATTTGATCTGCCATGGCAAAGGCTTCCATCTGGTCATGAGAAACCAGAATAGCACTCATTTTTTCAGCTAATAAAATGGCCCTAACATCCGGTACAAGCTCCTCTCTTAACTTGGCATCTAAACCAGAGAAAGGCTCATCCATTAAAAGTAACTTAGGTTTAGGCGCTATAGCTCTCGCTAACGCTATACGCTGCTGCTGTCCACCAGACAAAGAATCTGGATACCTCTGCTCATAGCCACTTAATCCTACCAATGACAAGAGGTGTCGCGTTCTTTCTTGCCTATCCGATTTATTCCAGCTTTGAATACCAAACTCAATATTTTGACTTATGGTTAAATGAGGAAAAAGAGCAACATCTTGAAACACCATACCAATATTTCGGTTTTCAGGGTTCACCACAAACCCAGGCTCAGATAAGGTTTGAGCATCAAGCGCAATAGAGCCAGTTGCAATTTGTTCAAAGCCTGCGATTGCTCGCAACAAAGTTGATTTACCACAGCCACTTGGCCCGAGTAAACATCCGATTTGACCAGCACTTAATTGAAAATCAATGCCTTCAATAATCGATTTATCATCATAAACAACAGCCACATTCTCAATGCTTAAATCGGTTAACATTTGGCTGGGCGGTAAAGAGGTCATATCACTCACTTAAGCTAACTCAAGAATTAATGTGTTTTAACAGAGCCAATAGAGCGACTCAAAAGTATTACGGGGGCTAACCCCACGAGAACAATCATCAAAGAAGCAGGGGCAGCGTCAGCTAACCTTTCATCAGACGCTAATTCAAATGCCCTTACAGCTAAGGTATTAAAGTTAAAAGGCCTCAGTATCAAGGTGGCCGGCAACTCTTTTAACACATCGACAAAAACGATTAACAAGGCTGTTAGCACTGAACTCTTGAGCAAGGGGACATGTATCTTACGTAATACATCCAATGGTTTATAACCTAGTGAACGCCCTGCTGCATCAAGGCTAGGTGTAATTTTACCCAATCCACTTTGCACCGCACCTAAAGATACCGCCATAAAGCGAACTGTATAGGCAAATAAAAGCGCAAATAAGGTACCAGATAGAATCAACCCCAAACGCACTTCAAAGGCTTGCTTAACCCAAGCAATGATTTGATGATCTAACCAAGCAAAGGGAATAATAATGCCTATCGCTATAATCGTACCTGGTAAGGCATAACCAAGCCCCGCCACTGTAACCGATGCTTGAACGGTTGGACGCTTATTAAGCCGACTTGCATAAGCTAAAACTAAAGCCAGCAACACGGCAATCAAGGCAGCGAGTGCCGCCAAATAAAGAGAGTTCCAAGCAAGCTTAAAAAAAGCAGCATCTATGCTTTGAGCACTAAAAATGGCCCAGTATAACAATTGCAAAGCAGGCACAATAAAACCAAATAGTACGGGCAAAAAACACACACAGGCAGCAAGTATTCCCTGCTGTCTTGTTAGTTCTATTTTTCGATTTGAGGCTTTACGAATACCTGAAGAGTGGTAACTAATTCGGCGCCGAGAATAACGCTCCATTAGAATCAAAAAGGTAACAAATAAAAGCAGTACGGATGCTAATTGGGATGCGGCAGCCGCATCACCAAAACCATTAAACGTTCGCATTATGCCAGTGGTAAAACTGGTGACTCCAAAATATTTTACCGTGCCATAATCTGCCAAAGTTTCCATCAATGCCAAGGTAACCCCAGCCACAATAGCTGGCCTTGCTAGTGGCAAGGCTAATTTAAAAAATGAGCGTGTATGGCTATACCCTAATGAGCGACTCACTTCTAATGTATTAGCCGATTGTTCTAAGAAGGCAGCGCGAGCCATCAAGTAAACGTAGGGATACAGCACCAAGGAAAGCATGACGATAGCGCCAGCGAGAGAACGCACCTCAAAAAACCAATATTCCCCGTAGGAAAGCCCTGTTAGATCACGAATTAATGACTGCACAGGACCCGCAAAATCCAATAAACCAGTATAGGTATAAGCGATAATATAGGCAGGCACGGCCAAAGGTAATAATAGCGCCCAAGCTAACCATTTGTGTCCAGGAAAACGACAAACACTGGTCAACCAAGCCGTAGGCACTCCCAGCAACAAACTCCCTGCCCCCACTCCAAGCATTAAAATTAATGAGCTAGAGATGTAATCAGCTAATACGGTATCGATTAGATGTTGCCAAACATTTGCTTGACCTGTGAGTACATTGGTTAAAATAACCATCACAGGCAAAGCGAGTAGAAGAGCAACCAGAACAGAAATAAGCAACAACCAATTCGGTCGAAGAAAGGGCATACTTTTGGCTTTATTCACCATTATTCCTTTTGCTTAATCCACTTATTTAAATCGAGTGAAGCAGAGAGCGCCCTACTTCCAACCAGCCGCATCCATAATCTTAACGGCTTTTAGATTGTTGTCACCTAATTTAGTTAAGCTTATTTTATCAGTCCTAAAATCACCAAAACTTGCCAGATTAACTGGTGCTGCAATGCCATCCACAACAGGATACTCATTGTTTACATCGGCATACCAGGTTTGTGCTTCATTGGATAATAAAAACTCGATAAGTTTGATCGCACTGTCTTTATTAACTGATGCTGCAGTAATAGCAGCACCACTTACATTCATGTGTACACCACGATCAGACTCAGCTTGATTTGCCCAAAACACTCCCACTTTTTCAGCAACTAACTGATCCAGCGCATTATCACTTCTCATCATGCGACCAAAATAATAGGTGTTAGCAATCGTAATATCACATACGCCAGTCGCAACCGCTTTTAATAGGTCTGTATCACCACCAAAAGGAGGACGGGCTAGATTTGCCATCAAACCTTTCACCCAAGTTTGGGTTGCATCCTCGCCATTCACTTCGATCATAGAAGCAACTAAAGACTGATTATAAATATTGCCAGAAGACCTTACACAAATACGGCCTTTCCACTGACTATCTGCTAGCGCTTCATAACTGGATAATTCACTTTTATTGACTCTATCTTTAGCATAAAAAATAGTGCGCGAACGCTGTGACAAACTATACCAATAATCATCACTATCACGAAGATGCTCTGGCACCAGCTCATCTATCTTCGCCGTTTGAAAGGGTTGCAATACACCCGCTTGTTTTGCTCTATGTAAACGCCCAGCATCAACCGTAATAAAAATATCCGCAGGACTATACTCACCTTCGACCTGTAATCGTCTTAATAGTGCATCAGCAGATCCGGTAATTAAGTTTACAGCGACACCTGTTTCTTCTTCAAAACGATCTAGCATAGGCTTTATCAGTGCTTCTTTACGGGCGGAGTAAACGTTCACTTCCTCATCTGCCATGACAGGTAAAGAAACGCTAGAGGCTAGCAAGAAAGATAAAATTGATGCCATTTTAAAACGTGGACGAGTAATAGAATTTAATAGTTTTTCAGTGTTAATAGTAAGCATATAAAATGTCGCCGTATTTATCCGAATGAAAAAACGTGGAAATATTAAAGGGATTATAAATGAAATTAATTACCATTTATATTTAAACTCTCGGCTTTTCTGTACTCGCTTTCAGTTTTTTAACCACAAATTGACTAGGCACAAGAAGCAGCATCCGCAAAGATTGAAAACACGGCGAAAGATAAAGAGCATAAAGAGAATGTTGGTTTTCCTGAGTATTCAAACTCAACCCAAATTTAAGCACTTGCTTTGGGTCAGAGTGATGCAAACTCTTAAACCACCTATCCCAACAAGCTAATACCACGCCAAAATTTTTATCCCAATGCTCTCTCGCCACAGAGTGGTGAATTTGATGTTGTGCCGGAGAGATAAATAGCTTTTCTAGCCAATGAGGATAGCAAAGCATCACATTAGAGTGACGTAAGTTGGCACCCAAAAGGTTAAAGACAAAGGTGACAACATTCACCCCTAACACCATGTAGATATCTACCTGATTAGGAAACAGGTAAAAAAACAAGGCAATTGAAAAACCTTGGCTCAGGGTTGAACGTAAAGAAAACAACACGGATTCTACCGGATGCGTTCTAAACACAGTAAAGGGGTTTAATTCAGTTGCAGAATGATGAACCCGATGAAAAGCCCATAAAAATGGCCATCTATGCATCAGTCTATGCAGATAAAATCGACAGAAATCATCTAATACAAACTGAAAAACCGTAAAGCAGAGTACAACCAACCAGGTTGGCCAAATATTTGGCTCTGGTTTATCAGGTAATAGCCAATGCCATTGTTCAAACAGCCAAATTGCCACCAGCATCTTAGCCAATAAAAAGGGAGAAATCAGCTTAAGAATAAAAGCGTTAATGACAAGTGTTTTATAATCAGCAAATGCGGTCGCCGACCACCATACCTTGGCCTGAAAAACATGTCGCACAGCACGTTTTATAGGGAGTTTATGACCAAAGAAGGACAGGCTTAAAAGGGCAATAATGAAAGCACTTAATAAATAAGTCAGAGACACTCTCTTTTGTGGACTAATGAGGTCCCCAAAAAGCGCTTGCCAATACTCATTCCAAAATACTTCCATTACAGAGTAACCCCAAACATCTTAGTCAGCCTGAAATAGGCTAACTAAGATATACAACTAATAGGAATTAGTCGTTTTCGATAGACGTTGAAGAGCTTAGCTTAGCGGCTAAGTCATCCATGCCAGCTAGAACATCATTTGAACGAGCCTTAAGGTTAAAGCGCTCAGCCAATAGTAGCTGAACCTTCATCATGTGTAATTTGTACTCTTCCATTGAAATACTTGAAGACTGAACAAATTCGCCTTTAACGTTACGAGCAATCACTTGTGTATCGCCAAGTAAAACTGGGCTATAGCCTGTTAAACGATTTAATTTAACCGCTGCTTCACCTAAGTCTTCACCACCCACTTGCAGCGCCATTGCAAAACCTTTTAGCTCACCCCAATGTTTAGCATAAGCGCGGTAAGCTTTAGTCACATCACCATTTGCTTCTTGGATTACACTTAATTTATCAAGGTCTTTATAAACAGAACCTGCATATTTAAATGCCGCTTCAGCAATCACTTGTTGCCAGTTTATACGAATAGTATTCACATAATCATTCAGCTTAGCCATTTGTGCTTTATCTAGCTTACTGCCTTGAGCATCATGAATTAGCGCACGACCATCATAGAACGCACTAACGATATTATTAAGGTAAGTCGTTTTACCCGACTTATCAAAACCAGCGGCATAATAAGCATGGGCATAAACCATTTCGGTTTTAAGATCGACTACGCCATCTTTGTTATAATCAGCTGCTGCAAAGTATTTTGGATCTTTTTTAGCAATACCGTAAAGCGCCTTAGCATCAAGCGTTAAAGCATGGGCTGGCGCACCAAAATAGCCAAAAGCTTCATCCCAATAGTGCTCTTTAGCAGAATAAGCAGCACCCTCTTTATAGGCTTTATCGTTTGTTTTCTTAGTATCATTCAGCTTTTCGTCTAGATAACCATCAACGGCTTGGTTGTAGAACACAGCCCCCATGGTGAACTTAGAAATTAACTGAGTGTAGTCATAACCATTTACTGGATCGAAGCCGCCTTTTACTTTA
>NZ_CH672436.1:0-11117 GCF_000153025.1 Marinomonas sp. MED121 | reverse complement strand
TTTTGTATGAAAAACACCATAAAAACAATAAAGCTTTCACTTTTTTTACATTTAAACAAATAAAAAGCGGCGTTCAACCTAGTGCTAAAGTGATGATATGATTCTTCACAAGTCTTTGTTTATTCATCCAACTCATACCTGTATTACGAGCAAATACAGCAATCGGATTTTGTGTTTCATACAAGCGTTTAAAAAACTCCATGCTAGCTGACATCCGTATATTGTCTGACATACGGTTTCTTTGATATCGCCTTAACACGCGTTCATTAGATAAGGATTCGCCTCGCTCTTTTGCCTTAATTAAAACATCAACTAAAGCACCAGCATCCGCAAAGCCTAAGTTCGCTCCCTGACCAGCAAGTGGGTGTATGGTATGAGCCGCATCACCCACTAAAGCCAACCCAGTCTGCACATAATGCAAAGCATGTCTTTGCCTTAACGGAATAGACAGTCGCTTCGTCAACACATCCAGCACTTCAAACTCATTTGAAATCGCATAATTTAGGCGCTTACAAAAAAGATCGTTATCAAGCTCTAACAGGTCTTTGGCATCTTCTGGCGGGACGGACCAAACAATGGATGCAAAGTGTCGTCCTTCAAAACTTGGCATAGGCAAGATAGCTAAAATGCCTTCTTCACCAAAACTTTGCCAAGCCGTATTTTCATGACTTCTACTTAACTCAATTGTGGCCACAATCGCATTATGTTGATAATCCCATTCTTTGGTCTCTATTTGAGCTTGAGCACGGATAAATGAATTTGCCCCATCGGCAGCAATCAATAAATCAGCATGCAAAGTTTGCCCATTATCTAAGGTAACCTGCATGCCATGCTCTTGCTTTTGATAATGACTAACCGAACAAGCGAAGAAGCTATCAACTTGTTTGGGATAAGTTTCAAGCTGAGCTAACAAGGCTTGATTTAACACCTGATTTTCCACTAAATGTCCAAGCTCATCCAAATGTACATCATCACAGCTAAAACCGATTTCCCCCCTTCCTAGCCCATCCCAAACCTGCATATTATGATAGGGCGTTAATCGTTCTGATGGGATACGTTGCCAAGCTCCGGCTCTATCCATTAAAGCTTTTGAATGACGAGACACTGCACTCACCCGAGCATCATAAAAAGGCAATGTGGATAAATCACATTGACCATTCCCCTTATCCACTAAAGCCACATGAAATCCTTGTTGAGCAAGCAGGTTAGCCGTTAACGCACCCACCATACCCGCACCCACTAAGATAACATCATAGGATTTTTTCATTTGTGCACCTTATTTAAATCAAGAGTGGTTGACAGAATTGAGTCTTGTGGTGGGCTTATGAACATCCAACCCCATCGCCGCTCGAGCAAAGCTCCCTTTAGCAATTGGGCAGTGATCTAACACCATATTGGCAAGGTTTCTAGCTAAGCGTATTGGTGTAGCCTGGTAAGAGAAAGCAGACACCAAGCCATGACTTGCCGCTTGAATGCGCTTCGCATCTTGCTCTTGGGTTTGTGCAAATGACGCTAGGTTTGACAAAGCACCAATATCTAACCCTTTTGCCGTATTTGCTAATACATTATGGGCGAGCAATGCAGCCCCTCTTAAAGCTAAATTAAAACCCTGACCAGCAACAGGGTGAAGCGTGTGGGCAGCATTACCTAAAACAGCGAGACGAGAACGTACTAGCTCATTAGATCGTTGAATTTTAAGCGGATAATAGGCTCTTTCTCCGACACCTTTAAAACGCCCTAAACGATGGCCGAACTCAGCTTGTAATTCAGTTAAAAAATCATGATCAGAAAGTGCCATTCGCTCATCGAGTGATGATGTTGAGGTGGTCCAAACGAGCGCAGATCTTGCCTTTCCTTGAAAGCTAAGTAAAGGCAGCATGGCAATGGGGCCTTCTTGAGCAAACCTTTCATAAGCCCAGCCCTGATGATTTTTCTGCAATTCGATATTGGCAATTAAAGCCACTTGTTGATAATGCTTTGCCTGACTCGTTAATCCTAACACTTGTGCCAGATCAGAGCGCCCACCATCACACATGACAACCAACCTAGCATGACACTCTTGTGTCTTTTGTTGATTAAGCTCTAGAATCTGGGCTTGATAACTTTCAGCAAAGACTTGTAGTGAGGTTACCTTAGCAGGTGATAACAATTGAATATTGGTAAATCGCTTTAATTGTGCATAAAGCTGTGTGCCTAGCCCTTTGTTATCCACAACATAGCCCATAGCATCGACATCATATTCGCTAGCATGAAGACGAGACATGCCAAACTGGCCTTTTTCAGAAGTATGAATATGCTGAATAGGTGCAACAAGATTTGATAAGTGAGACCAAAGCCCCATATCTGCAAACAAGTTGGCACTGGATTTACTCAGTACCGTTGACCTGTCATCAAAACTTGGCTGAGATTCTGATGCCGCCTCTATCGACTCCACCATACAAATTTTTAACTCTTGATTATGGCTCGCCAAAGCTAAAGCAAAAGACGCCCCAACTAAACCACCACCAACAATTAAAACATCTGTTGTTATCACGCCATTCTCCTATCCCCAATAAACAAATACGAAAGACCTAACTTAACGCTAGCCTTTGGCCATTAAAGCTTCTATCTCATCTACCCCTCGTGCAAGACCATGGGTCAAAATAACTGGACCTTCGTCACTGACTAACACATCATCTTCAATACGAATGCCAATGCCTCGCCATTTTTCATCTACTTTCATATTGTCTTTCGATACATATAAACCAGGCTCTACTGTCACTACCATACCTGGCTTAAGTGGACGAGATTCAGCGTCTATTTTATAGGCGCCAACATCATGAACATCCATGCCTATCCAGTGTCCTGTGTTATGCATATAGAAATCTCGATAAGACTTATCTTCTATCACACTTTCAAGCTCACCTTCTAGCAAGCCAAGCTCAATTAAACCTTGGCTTAATACACGCACAGCGACATCATGAAAGTCCGTATATTTAGCCCCAACAACCACAGTGTCTATGGCTTCTTTTTGCGCTTTTAATACTAGATTATATAGCGCTGCTTGTGGCTCAGAGAACTTACCATTGGCAGGAAAAGTACGGGTAATATCAGAGGCATAAAACCCTAACTCACAACCTGCATCGATTAAAATTAAATCACCATCTTTAATCTCGGCATTGTTTTCGATGTAATGCAAAGTGCAGGCATTACTCCCTGTTGCGACAATATTATTATAAGCAGGGGTTCTTGAGCCTGATTTCATAAAGCAATAATTTAATTCTGCTTCAAGCTCATACTCTTTCATACCTGGTGTAACAGTTTGCATAGCTTGCTGGTGGGCTTTGACACTGATTTGCGCCGCTTTTTCCATTAAGGCGACTTCTTCAGCGTCCTTGATCAAACGCATCTCACCTAGAAGACCTGCTAACTGATTAAACTGAGCAGGGGCTTGCGCACCTTGCCTTACTTTCTTAGCCAAGCTTTGTTGCCAGTTTACTATTTGCTGCTGTAAAACATCATCAGAGAAATCAAACCAAACTGACTGACTACCATCTAATAAGCCAATGATTTGCTCATCCATATCGTCCAGCGCAAAAGCCTGATCAAAAGCAAAATTTTCAATGGCACCTTCAACCCCGTGTCGAAAACCATCCCACTGCTCTTTTTCAGGGTCTTTAGGTAAATTAAACAAAATGGATTGAGTTTTGTTAATCAGCACATAAGCGCCTGGCTCAGCATAGCCTGTTAAATAGAAGAAATGGCTATTGGGACGAAACTCAAAATCACAGTCACTGTTACGTGTACATAACTCACCCGCACGTAAGATAGCAACAAATCCTTCCGGTAAGTTTGACTGTAAAGATTGACGACGAGCTTGATAATTGGCAATCGGCAAATCCATTTTCACCTCTCAAATTAGATGGGATAAAGAAACAACAAAGAGCAGTTTTTATCTACCGCTCTAGACCTAGACTAGTCAGATCTTAATGTATCTTGGTTTGATTATTCTTACTTTCTGGCTGAACTTCATGGTGCTCAGAATAAAGCATCATGGCAGAGAGTCTGGCATACTCAATTAGCTCAGTTAAATCTTTTTCATTATCGTTATTGTCTTCCAACGCTTGCATTTCACCCTTAGCCGCGGATAAATTAGCAAAATCACGCAGTACTTGCGTTGTATCATCTGAAAGATTCTGTTTTTGACCAGACAAACCATAGCCAGCTAAAAAGCCATGAGCCCATTCGGCTAATGTGGTACCTCGATCAGATAAACTGGCATCTTCATCAGCTATGACAGGGTCTAACGCATAATCACCGTTTGCAAACAGCGTTTGAGTCGCGGTATACAACTCGACAATGGCATCACGGCTTGCTTCTTCTTTCCAGCTTTCTATGTCACAAAACTCAACGACCATACTAATCCAGTCTTCAAGCAACAAGGTCACACCTGAGGCTAGGTAACCACATAGTTGACCATGTAATTCAGCAGGAGAAGCCCCGATAGACTCAGTTACAAATACATCCGCAATAAGATCAAAATCCAACGCGTCTTTCAGCATTTCAGTCGACATGAATACTCTCTTTACTTAAATTAATTCAATCGGTAAACGATAAGCTTACTTACAAGTAAGCCGCACTTTTGGTGCGGCTTAGCTTTATTTCTAACACTATTATCTATATGGCGTCATTTTGACAAAATACAATTGTTTAACACCATCAGAAAGAGAAACTCGCCTATAAGCTCTCTTTCTGTTGCTTGCTAATTATTTAGCTGCTTAAGACCTGACTCTAATGTTTGAAGAATCAAGGTATTAATTGTCATAGGACCCACGCCGCCAGGAACAGGAGTATAAGCGGCAACCTTATCAACTAAAGGCCCTAATTCAATATCACCGACACCACCTGGGTGATAACCTGCATCAACAACAACCGCACCGTCTTTAATCCAATCGGCTTTTATTAATTCAGGTTTGCCAACAGCACCAACAATCACATCAGCTTGCTTTACATAACTTGGCAAGTCTTGAGTGCGAGAATGGCAAATGGTCACGGTGGCATTGGCATTTAGCATCATCATAGCCATAGGTTTACCCAAAATAGGGCTACGACCAACGACAACAACATGTTTGCCAGATAATTCAATATCATAATGCTCTAGTAAACGCATAATACCAGCAGGGGTTGCCGAACCATAAGCAGGCTCCTGCATTGCCATACGACCAAAGCCTAGGCAGGTAACGCCGTCCACATCTTTGTGGGCTGCAATTTCATCAAAGCACAGACGCTCATTAATTTGAGGTGGGACAGGATGCTGTAACAAGATACCGTGTACATCAGAGTTTTCATTTAACTCTTTAATGGTCGCAAGAAGTTGATTCGTCGTTGTCTCTTCAGGTAACTCAATTGCCATTGAGTCCATTCCGACTCTGCGACAGGCGTTACCTTTCATTTTAACGTAAGTTGCAGACGCTGGATCGCCCCCAACAAGAATGGTTGCCAAAATAGGGGTTCCACCAGTACGTTTTTTAAGCTCAGTAACCTGGGCTTTAAGACGGGTTTCGGTTTCTTCAGCACATAATTTGCCATCAAGAACCAATGCAGTCATGAATTAACTCCAACAGTAAGTAAATCGTGATTTAGGGTAAGGCATTGTACCTTAGAATCACCCTAAATAGGCAGCTTACTGCATAATCAAACAGATATTCCTTTAGAACACTGACTTAATTCAAAACCCCCTGATTGTTAGACGGCTTCGATATAATCTACCAATAATTGAATATTTCGCTGACCTCTAAATTCATTAATATCCAACTTAAAGACCACCCTAGCCTGCTCAGCATTATTCGGCCATTGTTCAAGGTCAATAAAGAAAGCAATTGCATCAATCAACAAGCCCTCGTTTGGCTCTCGCAGCAAAAGCTTTAAATGCTTTTGTCCAACTATACGCTGCTGAATCAGCTCGAACACACCATCAAACACTGGCTCTGGGAACATTTGCCCCCAAGGACCACATTGTCGAATTAACTCAGCAAAACTTAAACTAAAGTCTTCCGCTCTTAAAGAACCATCCGTTAATAAACAGTCTTCCAAATCACTGGCACTGACTAATTCTGTCACCACCTCATCAAACGCTTTTACAAATTCTGGGTAATGGGCTTCTTTAATACTCATACCCGCCGCCATGGCATGTCCACCAAACTTGCTCAATAAATGTGGATATCGTTTAGCCAGCAAATCTAAAGCATCTCGTATATGTAAACCCGGAATCGAACGAGCTGAGCCCTTTATTTCCTCATCATCCACCTTGGCAAACGCAATAACAGGACGATAGCATTTATCCTTCATACGCGAAGCGAGAATTCCTATCACACCTTGGTGCCAAGTATCATCATAAAAACACATACCATTTGGCAAGTCTTGCTCATCTGCCACAATTTTTTCTAACGCAAATTCAGCCTGCTGCTTCATTTCAGACTCGATATCTTTACGCTCTCGATTAAGCTGATCAAGCTCTTGTGCCAGACGTTTTGCTTGCTGAGCATTACTGGTTAACAAACAGGCTATCCCTAAGGACATATCATCTAAACGCCCAGCTGCATTCAACCTAGGCCCAACTGCAAAACCTAAATCCGAGGCTTTAATTTGACTCACATCTCGATTTGCCACTTCCAGCAAGGCCAAGATACCCGGACGAGCAAAACCCGCCTGAATACGCTGCAAGCCTTGTTTAACTAAAATACGGTTATTGGCATCTAAAGGCACTACATCTGCCACCGTCCCTAAAGCAACCAAATCTAGATAATCTGCCATACGAGGCTCAGGGATATGCTGCAGCTCAAACCAACGGCGTGCCTTAAGCTCAGCGCGAAGACCACTCATCACATAAAAGATGACACCCACACCCGCCATCGCCTTACTATTAAAGCCACAACCATGCTGATTTGGATTAACAATGGCATCCGCTTGCGGCACATCATCACCGGGTAAATGATGATCCGTCACGACGACCTTGATGCCATACGATTTTGCAGCCTGCACTCCTTCTATACTGGAAATACCATTATCTACCGTGACCAGCACAGCAGGTTTTGACTCTTTCGCGACTTCAACAATTTCTGGTGTCAGACCATAACCATATTCAAACCGATTAGGCACTAAAAACTCTGGATCAATGGCCCCCATAGCCTGCATGGCTAAAATACCCAAACTCGTACTGGTTGCCCCATCAGCATCAAAGTCACCCACGATGAGGATTTTTTCACCGGCTTCAATAGCATCCGCCAAAATAGTCACTGCTGGCGTTAATCCCAGCAGCTCATTTGGTCTTAATAAGCTAGCCAATCGATACTCTAATTCAGCCTCACTCGCAATATTTCGAGACTGCAATATCCGCTGCATAGTCAAAGGCAAAGCAGGGGAAAAACTCACCTGATTATCCAGCACAGGCCTTGAGGATATTTTCTTGCTCATCTCGCTCTCCATTGATAAAAGGTTAGAATCAAAATCGTGGCTTAAGGGATTACTCACTAATATGTTTAGGCAGGATACAACCTAGAAAGCAAAACAGGCACTGCCGTTTCTACTTTCAAAATACGCTCACCAAGATGAACACTTTTAAAACCGGCTTCATGCCATTTACTCACTTCAAACTCATTCCAACCACCCTCTGGGCCAATCGCTAGAATACTTTCTTGAGTAAGGTTAATTGGACAATCATCAGCTTGATAAGGGTGCGCGAGTAAAGCTAACTTACCCGCCATCTCCCTTGGTAGCAGATCTTCAACATAAGGTCGAAAGCGAGTCATCATTTGCAACTCAGGTAATTGAGTATCTCGCGCCTGCTCCAAGCCCTCTAATAAGATACGCTCTAAGTTATCCGCTTTTAAAACAGGGGATTGCCAATAACTTTTTTCCACCTTGGCAGAATTAAGCAAGATGATTTTTTTCACCCCCATCGCACTGATATTAAGCAAAGTACGTTTCAGCATATTAGGACGAGGAAGCGCTAACACTAAGGTAAGAGGTAAAGGCTTTGGGGCTTGCTGCGTTAATTGAATAATCTCAATCTCAGTGATGCCATCACTGTTCACCCCTAAATATGTTGCCTCTCCCATGGGACCATTAATAATACCCACCCTCAATTTGTCACCCACTTCAGCTTTAATCACCTTTTTAAGATGCTCGGATTGGCGTGAATCAAGCGCAAAATGTGTTTCATCAATTGCCTGTTCAGGATCTAACAAAATGATATTCATAACTGAGTAAGGGTCTTTAAAAGAGATTTAAAAAAGTAGTCTTTCTTCATTCTAACAGGCATTAAAAAAGGCCTTACTCGAATGGAGTAAGGCCTTTATAAAACATCAAATTAAATGTTTTTAGTCACAAAAGCTTGCACATCTTCGAGGCTATTTTCTAGCACTTCATACGCTTCTTTACGCTCGAACAGGTCAGCCATATGATCAGGCAGTTTAGGTGATTCACAACCCGCCTTTTCAACCGCTTCTGGGAACTTAACAGGATGTGCTGTTGCCAGGGTAATCATAGGCACAGACTTATCTTTCCAGCAATGACGCGCTGCATCTAAACCAATCGCAGTATGTGGATCAAGTAAATATTGAGTATCATCAAACACTTGCTTGATTACCTCACAAGTACGCCCATCATCCACTTTATAGCTGTCAAAATTTGCCTTCACATAAGACCAAGCTTCATCACTCAACGACACATCACCTTGATTAAAGCGTGCCATCAAATCTTTAATAGACTCACCTTTGCGGCCATGTGCATCAAACAACAAACGTTCGAAGTTACTGGAAACCATGATATCCATACTTGGCGACAAGGTCACATTTAAGGACTGACGGCTCATGTCATTTTCAGCAATGACACGGTGCAGAATATCATTTTGGTTAGTGGCTACTACCAACTGGTCAATCGGCAAACCCATTTGCTTGGCCAAATAACCCGCAAAAATATCACCAAAGTTACCGGTTGGCACAGAGAAAGACACTTTACGGTGTGGTCCGCCAACAGATAGTGCAGACGAGAAGTAATAAACAATCTGAGCCATAATGCGCGCCCAGTTGATTGAGTTTACCGCACCAAGCTTACCGCCATTCAAGAAAGACTGATCCGCAAAACTGTTTTTCACCATGCCCTGACAGTCATCAAAATTACCCTTCACGGCAATATTGAAAACATTATCATCAATAACACTGGTCATTTGACGACGCTGAACTTCAGAAACACGCTGATAAGGGTGTAAGATAAAGATCTTAAGGTGATCAGAATGACGGCAGCCTTCAATCGCAGCAGACCCAGTATCACCAGAGGTAGCCCCTAGGATAACCAACTCTTCTTTACGTTGAGTCAACACATAGTCCATTAAACGACCCAGCAGTTGTAATGCAAAGTCTTTAAAGGCCAATGTTGGTCCTCTAAATAATTCCAGTACCCATTCGTTATTACCTGTCTGCACCATAGGTGCAACGGCTTTATGATCAAAGCTTGCATAAGCTTCATTGATCATACGACGAAACTCTTGATCTGGAATTTCACCTGCAACAAAAGGAGACATAACTTTAAATGCAAGCTCTTGATAACTAAGCTCTGCCCAAGAAGCGATTTCTTCTTGGCTAAATTTTGGCAGCTCTTCTGGTACATACAAACCGCCATCATTAGCCAAACCTGCTAATAAAACATCACCAAATGAAAGGGCTGGTGCATCTCCACGAGTGGATATGTATTTCATAATTTTTTCTCTATAAAACTAAACTGACAATTCACTTGGTAATTTAAACTAAGCTCTCAACACGAATACGCTGAACTTTGCCAGCCACATCAGGCAAGGCTTCGATTGCAGCAATCGCCGCATTCATATTGGACTCTTTAACCACATGGGTCATCACCACAAGAGAAACAAGCCCAATCTCATCGCGCTCACGCTGAATAACAGATTCAATACTGATGCCATTTGCTGATAGAAGCTGAGTAATGTTCGCTAACACACCCGCTCTGTCTTGGATCGTCATATTTAAGAAGTAACCACATTCTACTTCTGAAATTGGCAATACTTTTAGATCAGATAGCGCATTCGGCTGAAAAGCCAAATGGGGTACACGGTTATCAGGATCAGCCGTTAGAGTGCGCGCCACATCAATCACATCAGCAACGACAGAAGAACCTGTCGGTAATGCACCGGCACCTGCACCGTAAGTCAAAGTAGGACCCACAGCATCACCTTGCACCATAACCGCATTCATAACGCCATTTACATTAGCTAATAACTGCTTTTTAGAGATCAGAGTAGGATGCACTCTTAGTTCAATCCCTTTTTGCGTGCGACGAGCAATACCTAGATGCTTAATGTAATAACCTAGTTCGCTCGCAAAGCTCACATCTTGTGCGGTAATCTGACTAATACCTTCGGTATAAGTGCGTTCAAATTGCAGTGGGATACCAAAAGCAATCGAAGCAAGAATAGTCAGTTTATGCGCAGCATCGATACCTTCAACATCAAATGTTGGGTCTGCTTCGGCATAACCGAGTGCTTGCGCTTCGGCTAACACATCATCAAAAGCACGGCCTTTTTCACTCATTTCAGTCATGATGAAGTTACCAGTACCATTGATGATACCTGCTAACCAGTCAATACGATTGGCAGACAAACCTTCACGTACAGTTTTGATGATTGGCATACCGCCAGCAACCGCAGCCTCAAAGGCAACCATTACGCCTTTAGCTTGCGCTTTTTCAAAAATTTCATTGCCATATTCTGCAATCAAGGCCTTGTTAGCCGTAACCACATGTTTGCCGTTTTCAATAGCGGTCAAAACCAAGTCTTTTGCGATTGTGGTGCCACCAATCAATTCAATTACGATATCAATCTCAGGATTGTTGGCCACGTCAAAAATATCACGGGTAATATTAACACCAGAAGTATCTGCGGCAGGATTATCACGACGAGCACCCACTTGCTCAATCTCAATACTGCGGCCTACACGTCGTGTAATTTCTTCGGCGTTGTTACGAAGGATGTTAAAACTTCCGGAACCCACAGTTCCCAACCCACAAATTCCGACTTTTACCGGTTTCAAAATAATACCCCACAGAGCTAACGTTATTTAGATGCGTTC
>NZ_CH672437.1:21647-52532 GCF_000153025.1 Marinomonas sp. MED121 | reverse complement strand
CCAGTTTCAGCCTGGTAACGTCGCGTATAACGGTAATCAATGAGCGTATTTAGGGCAGCATCTGCCTCTAATAAAACACTCCCTCCCATCACCACCGTCACCGCCATCTGGGCCACCTTTAGCAATAAATTTCTCACGCCAAAAGCTTAAACAACCGTTTCCACCTTTGCCCGCCCGTACATAAATACTGGCTTCATCAACGAATTTCACAGAATCACCTCTTAGGTGTGTATCACAATATCAGTGATGCAAGTCATCTCGCACCACTCAAAAAATCTATTATATAATTTTTCCAAAAAAAAAGCCCCGCCACAGCGGAGCTCTTTCTTACTCGGTAGAGTATTAAGCAGCTACTACAGAAACTGTACGACGCTTAAACTTACCTTTCACTTCGAACTTCACTTGACCTTCAGTCACAGCGAATAAAGTGTGATCTTTACCGATCTTAACACCTGCACCAGGGTGGAATTGAGTACCACGCTGACGAACAAGAATGTTACCTGGGATCACAACTTGACCACCGAAACGCTTAACACCTAATCGTTTCGACTCCGAGTCGCGACCGTTACGAGTACTACCACCCGCCTTTTTATGAGCCATAATCTACCCCTTAATTTTGAATTTGTGACGTATTAGCCAATCGCTGTGATTTTAACTTCAGTAAACCACTGACGGTGACCTTGACGCTTCATAGAGTGCTTACGACGACGGAATTTAAGAATCTTAACTTTGTCACCGCGGCCATGAGAAACAACTTCCGCTGCAACTTTTACGCCTTCAACAACTGGTGCGCCAACTTTAACGTCGTCGCCATTGCTTACTAGTAGTACTTCGTTGAAATCAACGTTACCACCAGCTTCAACTGCCAGTTTTTCAACCTTAAGGACTTGGCCTTCTTGAACACGGTATTGCTTACCGCCGGTTTTGATCACTGCAAACATGTTTTTCTCCAATAAGATTTATCCGGCTACTGGATTTAATTTGACCTACTTCTAGTGGCCTAAACTTTGACAAACAGCTCATGAATCGAAACTCAAAAGCCCACCAAAATTTAATCACCATATGATAGGGAGCAAAATGTGGATAAATCGGACGCAGGATTGTACAAAATCGAACCAACAAAAACAAGGCATAGAGAGATTTATCATGCATATTTTGAGATTTAGGTTGACCCTCTCTCCCTCCTTACCTAGCATGTGGCAGTCTTGCAATTTTCAATCCGAAAATTCGCTAGGAAAATAGTCCGATTGGAAAAAAATTAATGTCCTCCAACTCTATACATGCGGTTGTTAACACGGAATTTAACCTAGTCAACGACCACATTTTATCTCAGTTAAAAAGTGAAATTCCGCTCATTGAGCAAATTGGTTACTACATTATCAGCAATGGCGGCAAACGCTTGCGTCCATTACTGGTTCTTATGGCTGCCCGCGCATGCGGCAATGCAGACGCATCCAATTACCAAGACAACATGGTCAAGATGGCAACCATCATAGAGTTTATCCATACAGCCACCTTGCTGCATGATGATGTGGTTGATGAATCAGACATGCGTCGCGGCAAAAAAACCGCAAATGAAGAATGGGGCAACGCCCCTAGCGTTTTAGTCGGTGACTTTCTTTACTCGCGTGCATTTCAAATCATGGTAGAAGTTGGCAGCATGCAATGTATGCAAATACTGGCTGAAACAACCAATATCATCTCCGAAGGGGAAGTTCAGCAGCTGATTAACTGTGGTGACCCTAGCACTTCAGAAGAGAGCTATCTTAAGGTTATCCAGTACAAAACGGCCAAGTTGTTTGAAGGGGCTGCACTTTGTGGCGCCATCGTTGCTAATGCAAATAAAGAACAACAACAGGCGCTAGCAGACTATGGGACCTATGTTGGTACGGCTTTTCAGTTAATTGACGATGTGATGGACTACACAAGTACCGCTGAAGAAATGGGTAAGAATGTCGGCGATGATCTTGCTGAAGGCAAACCAACTCTACCGCTTATCTATACCATGAAGCATGCCCCTACTGAAGCGGCACAAAGGGTACGCCAAGCAATAGAAACAGGCGGACTTGAACAGCTAGATACTATCATTGCAGATGTTCAGGCATGTGGCGCTATCGAATACACAGAAAAAGCAGCGCAGGAACAAGCGCAATTAGCAATTGATGTATTAGCCCCATTACCGGATTCTGTTTATAAAACCGCATTAATTGATCTGGCAAATGCGTCGGTAAACCGCCGCAACTAAGCACATCAAGAAAGCCAGAGCACATTCTGGCTTTCTTACTTCCCTTCTTAAATATCAGACTGCTTTAACAAAGAAAGAACCAAGTCTGCAGTTTCTTGCGGTCTCTCCATCATAAAGCAATGCCCTCCCTCAACGTCTATCAAATCTATATTCTGATTGACTCTAGCCGCATGAGTATAAGACTGACGAAAAAAGGGTAAGGTGTCCTTACCTGCCACTATCGTTGTCGGAACCTGCAATTCAGTTAAGCTTTTCCATAACCGCTTAGGGTAACTAGCAAAAATGGCAGATTCCATCCAAGGAGGGCAAATGAGTTGATTCATTCCGGTATGATCAGCCCTTAAAGAATGATCTAGATAACATTCAAGGCTTTCATCCGTCCAACCTTTAAAGGTTCCTCTTCCTGTAAAATATCGACGCGCTTCCTCTTTATTTAACCAGCTAGTTTTGCGTCTTCTGGCCTGCTTCACCATAGGCACTTGCGTCATTAACCCTGATATCCGCATCCCTCTTAATAACCAGAGCATTCTTGGGGGAAACAAAGCTGGGTCTAATATAATCAAACGATCAAAATATTTTGGAGCCTGCGCGGCCATCAAAGCGGTTAAACAACCACCAAAGCTATGGGCTAAACCAACTCTTACTTGATCGTCTGGTAAAAACTGTTGAGCAGCATGAAGACATCGGCTCGCCGTTTTGTTCCAGCCAATAAATGTCTTATCCACATCACTAAGGCCATGACCCGCTGCGTCTTGTGTAAAAATGTCATATTCATTGGCAAGTGGCATCAGCATTTCTGCATAACTCATAGAAGCAAAACCATTACCGTGCAAGAAGTGTAAAACCGCTTTAGAGGACTGCCTGTCTTTAGAAAAATGTTCCGAAAGTGAGTGCTTACCCCTTAATAAAGTCCCTGTATCGGATTCTGATTCCCATTGGTGCAAGCCACCACTCCATGACCTAATTTGGGCTAACCTCTCAGTTTTCATTTTCGACCTCAGCATAAAAATACGCTCATTCAGCCTAGTTAACAGGCAATAAAAGAAAGAAGATTACTACAAAATGAAATAACAAAAACGAATATAACAAAGTTTTTTACTTCAATTTAATCATATCAAAAAGAATGAATGCACACACTCAGACCACAAAACAACCAGAGGTAAACCTTGACATATTGTTTTTAAGCTAATTTTTTTAACGAAATTGGTTTTTTTACACTCAAACATTCATATTATCTTCCTTAACCGATATAATTTGCCCGATTAAAAATTGATAACTGAACTACTGGAAAGCCAGTGAGCACTTTGCTCTTTCGGCCTTAATGTAGCAATAGGAATATAATGACTACTCATTCATCATTTGAGAAAGACGAGCTTTTAAAGTGCGGCCATGGCGAAATGTTTGGCGCAGGTAATGCACAGCTACCTGTTGGCAACATGCTAATGATCGACAGAATCACCAACATAACCGTAGATGGCGGTGAGTTTGGTAAAGGTGAAATCATTGCTGAGCTAGACATCAATCCTGATCTTTGGTTTTTCGATTGCCACTTCCCAGGTGATCCTGTCATGCCTGGTTGTCTAGGTCTTGATGCCATGTGGCAGCTAGTCGGCTTTTTCCTTGGCTGGAAAGGCAACAAAGGACGTGGTCGTGCTCTAGGTTCAGGTGAAGTTAAATTCACAGGTCAAATCCTACCTACAGCTAAAAAAGTCACTTTCCGCATCACTCTAAAACGCGTTATTGAGCGTAAACTAGTGATGGGAATCGCAGATGGAAGCGTTTGTGTTGATGGACGTGAGATTTACACTGCAACAGATTTGCGTGTCGGTCTATTTACTTCAACTGAAAATTTCTAAAGATTAAGAATAGAGAGGCACACCCTATGCGTCGCGTAGTTGTAACTGGTCTTGGTATCGTAAGCTGTCTTGGTAATGACAAAGAGAGCGTTTTAAACTCTTTGCTTGAAGGCAAATCTGGCATTCGTTTTGCGGATGATTACAAAGAAATGGGCTTTCGCAGTCACGTATGTGGCCGTATCGACCTAGATTCTGATGAAATGATCGACCGTAAAACACGTCGTTTCATGGGCCCTGCTGCCACTTATGCTTATGTTTCTATGCAGCAAGCAATCACAGACTCAGGCCTAACAGAAGAGCAAGTCTCTAATGTTCGTACAGGCTTGATTGCTGGTTCTGGTGGCGCATCTGCCGGTAACCTTGTTGATTCTGCAGACACATTACGTAATAAAGGCGTTAAACGTGTTGGCCCTTATCGTGTTACTCAAACTATGGGTAGTACCGTTTCTGCTTGCCTTGCAACACCGTTTAAAATTAAAGGCGTTAACTACTCAATCACTTCAGCTTGTTCTACTAGTGCTCACTGTATTGGTAATGCAATGGAGCTTATTCAGCTAGGCAAACAAGATGTTGTTTTTGCTGGCGGCGGTGAAGAAGAGAGCTGGACTCAAACCTGCATGTTTGATGCTATGGGCGCACTATCTTCTAAGTACAATGAAACACCAGAAATTGCTTCTCGTGCTTATGATGCAAACCGCGACGGTTTTGTTATCGCAGGTGGCGGCGGCATGCTAGTGATTGAAGAACTAGAACACGCTAAAGCTCGTGGCGCTAAAATCTACGGCGAGCTAGTCGGTTACGGTGCAACATCTGATGGTTACGACATGGTTGCTCCCTCTGGTGAAGGCGCTGTACGTTGCATGCAAATGGCAATGAGTACAACTGAGGGTGATATTGATTACATCAACACTCACGGTACAAGTACCCCTGCTGGTGACATGAAAGAACTTCAAGCTGTGAACGAAACATTTGGTGGCGACATTCCAAAAATCAGTTCAACAAAATCCCTATCTGGTCACTCTCTAGGTGCGGCTGGTGTACATGAGGCGATTTATAGCTTACTTATGATGGAAAACGACTTCATCGTAGCGTCAGCAAACGTTGACGAGCTTGACGAGGCTGCAGGCGACATTCCAGTTGTCACTAAGCGCATCGACAATGCTAACCTTAAGCAAATCATGTCAAACAGCTTTGGTTTTGGCGGCACAAATGCCAGCCTAGTATTTAAGAAATACGAAGACTAATTCTGTTGTAGGTTTCGACCTACGTAATAAAAAAGTCGCTTATGCGGCTTTTTTTATTGTCTGCATTTGACCCGTTCTGAATAAGCCTATCATTTGCACACATAAAAAAAGGGAGTGAGCCAAACGGTCCACTCCCTTTTTATCGACGCTAGCGAGATAAACTTACTTGGTTGTTACCTTCGCCATATTCTCTCGCATCCAGACTTCCATTTCTTCATGCATATCACCCGTCTTTTTACCTTCTACCTCAATTGGCTCACCAATGATGACATTGATAGTACCTGGCTGTTTTAGCCATTTTTTACCGGGCCAAATTTCACCCGCATTATGCACAATCGGCAAGATCGCTTTATCCGCTGAGGTGGCTAACATCGCAGCCCCTTTATTAAAGCTCTTCTCTTCACCAGCACGTACACGAGTACCTTCAGGGAAGATTAGTACGGAGCGTCCACCTAACAAACGCTCTTTGCCTTGCTTGAGGATTTGTTTTAACGCATTCGATTTCTGACTACGATCTATGGCAATAGGCTGCACCATACGTAACCCCCAACCAAAAAAAGGCACAGATAAAAGCTCTTTTTTTAGCACGGTAGAAAGTGGCGTTACCAGTACCTGTAAAAAGTAGGTTTCCCATTCACTTTGATGATTTGCCACAATCACATAAGCACGGCCTTTTTCAAGGTTTTCACGACCTTGAACATTCACAGTTACGCCGCAAAAAATACGAAATAAAAACAACAAAATGCCATTATGAACATTCAACACCTTCTGACGATGAATTCCGGGCACACAAAGGGCAATAGGCGGAGCGACAACACCTGCCACCACAGTTGATACCACATAACTTATCCCAAACAGTGTCGAGCCAACCCATGAACGAATGGATAATCCAATACTCATTCTTTGAAATACTCCTTACAGCAATCAGATCCAATAGTCACTAATGGTCATTAATCTACCAGCTGATTCTTTTGAATCAATGGGTTCGCATACATTTGTAGTAACGTTTGCTTCAATTCTTGCGGGCAGTTTGATAAATAATGCTCAAACTCTTGGTTATCCGATTTATCCCCATTTAATAAGGCTAAGGCACTCTTATTACGAGGGTAAATTTCATAGTTCTTGATAATTTGACGATCAATCTCAGCCACTAGATCCTCTGGGGTTTCAAAGTCTTCCGTAATTTGATCACCAAAAGTAACAACGACCTTACCTTTTTGGCCCACTATGCCATTTTTAATACTATCAATATCTTCAAACTCAGACTTTTCATAGTTTCCGGTTTCTGCTTTCTCAAATAACTCGCCTGCCTTATCTAACGCACAAGGGTCATATTCATATGAAATGGAAACAGGCACTATATTCAGACTTTTCATGGCTTCAGCGAAGCTCATTTTCTTTTTCTTACTCATGTAGAACATTTTAATGATGGCTGGATCGGTTTTATCTAAACCATCTTTAGCACGCCCTTCTTTTTGAGCAATCCAAAGGTTACAAGAATCATTTTCAACCGAGTGGTTGATATACCCTGAAAGCTGATTAAAAGCAGCCATCATTTCACGCACACCATTGGCAGAGCGCTTTACAATGAAGCTTTTATTCAAACGCATCAGGTCTGATACAAAAGGACGACGCAATAGGTTGTCACCTATTGCGATACGCACAGTACTTAAACCATTTAAGTAAAGGCCATAGTTAACAAACGCAGGGTCCATTGCAATATCTCTGTGATTAGAAATAAAGAGGTGCCCTATATTTTTATCTAATTTTTCGATGCCTCGATATTCAACTTCAGTCGTTGTCGTTTTAATCATTCGATCCATATAGCCTTTCACTAAAGACTGAAAGTCATGCACATTATGGATTTTTGCTATTTGCCTCTTCAGCACAAGCTTTACAAAAAACGCTAAGGGTCCTTTTAAGAAGGTCGGCCAATGCTTAAACCTAAAACCTATAATTGTATCGATAAAATCTGGTGTATTTATTAAATTTGCCAGTACCTTAGCGACTTCATCGTCGTTATACGGGCGAATATCATGAAACTGATCCATTAAGTTTTCCGCTAGTTTAAATGTTTATTAAAGAGTTTGGATATCAAAGCCTAACTCTTGCAAAACATCCTTGTTATTAGGTGAGCTAATGACTGCTGCACTCTCGTTTTCTTTCACTAAATAGGTTTGAGCAACCTCTTTTAGCTGAGCAATACTCACTTTAAGAATATCCGCTCTAAAGGCCTCTCTTTGCTCCTTTGTACGCTTATGCAGTGCTAAGAAGTAGTCTCCTTGCGCTTCGCCAGCTGGTGAGCCAGGTTTATCCATTGAACCAATCACACCAAGAATGGCTTCTTCTAACGCCAGTTCCGAATGCTCTTCATTGATCAACCATTGAATCGAAGCATCAAAGTCATCTAAAGTTTCAACTAAGCGTGGGTCACGATAGCTATAAAATTTAAACGCACCTGAGGTCGGATCAAAGCTAGCACCACCACCGTATGCTCCACCTTGCTCACGAATTACACGATGCAAGAAGCCATTACGCAAGAAACCACCTAGAACGGTTAGCGGTGCGATATGAGGATGTATCCCAGAGACAGTGGCAAAAGATTTGGCACAGAAGTTCACTTGAGAAGCCGTTAACCAAGCCACTTTTTGCTTTTCATCTACCGCAGGCAAAGAAAAAGATTGCTCGCAGCTTCCCGCGTCAATATCTTGCCAGTTTGACTGCAAGGTATCTAATAAAGTTGTTTCATGTTGTGCTTCAGCCACCAGCAATAGTCGCTTAGAAGAGGCAAGCAGTTTTGTATGAATCGCCGCAAACACATCCATTATTGCTTGGACATTGGCCTCATCATTTAACGTATCATCAAGCGCTTTTAAGGCACGAATGCCCGTCATACCACCCCAAGACTCTTGCTGCATATTGAAGCCACTAGCTCCACTTGACGCTGCCATCATGGCAAAGGAGTGACCTTGTCCAGTAATCGACTGCTCACGACGAGCGCGACGTTGAGCAATGAGCTCACGCAGACGAGGCAACTCATCAAAACGAGGTGCTAAGAAAGTTTGCTTTAAGATATCACTCATCTCTGCAAACTTGTTTACCAAGGCCTTACTTGATAATACGAAGTAAGCACCAACCTCTTGCTTATCATCCAATAGAGGACGAATAGAGTTTGAGGCACCAATCCCGCCACACACTTGCGCTTGTGCTTCTTGTACTGCAAGGTAGTTTTGCTCACCAGAACCAAGTTCAGCCAAGGCATAAGAGAAGAGAGGCAACAGCTCTCGTTCTTGCTCGGTCAGTTCTGGAAGATCTATAACCAATTGTTCATACACAAGTCCGTTTGTACCCTGTGGATAAAAAGTAACCGGAATATTCGCTGTGATATTTTTACTTTCATAGCTAGGTAATTCAGCCGGTACATCTTCAAGGCCGACTTTTGGCAGTATGCTCATATCATCTTCTTGAGACTGTCTGGCTTGCAATGCCAAACTTAAGTCAATCACATCTTGTTTGTCTTGCTCACTCAAAGATGCTTTGATCAAGGCCAGACGATCTAATTCAGCTTGATTACGACGGCCTTCTAATTCGGTATCTGGACTTAAGGTCAGTGTCACCCTATGGGCATTTGTTAATAACAAGTCTTTAATTAACTGACCGATATAGCCAGGTGACTGGATGCGCTCGCGCAATTCACGAATCACAGGCTCTACATCTAGCTGAGCAATCACGTCGCCTTCATGTACCGCGGTCGAAAGACCTGACAAGATGATTTGCAAACCGTAAGGGTAGCTATCGCCGCCAATTTCACGTTGATGTAATTCCAGCTGATGCAACATAGCTTCAACCATTTCTTGGGCAACGCCTTCTTCAGCTATTTGCGCAAGTGTCTCTAGAACCAAGGTTTCGACTTTAGCATTATCCTCTTTACGTACACCTTCAAGGCCACACATAAAGCTCATTTCTTTATTACTGTCTTCAAGACCGCACAATGGAGAAGGCGCATTACCTAGTTCAGTATTTTCGAGCGCACGGCGCAAAGGTGACGCACTGTTATCCAACAATACATTCGACAAAAGCTCAGCTTCATATTGCTGACTCAAATCTGTACTTTCACCCAGTAACCAGCCAACAACCACATGACTGGCGTCGTCTTTCGCTTCATCAGCCGCATAGCCTTCTTCAATACGAACAGGGGAGAAATAACGCTTAGCATTATCAACACTGACTTTTTGATCTAGTCGTTCAAAACGAGATAACACCTTGTCTTCGAATTCAGCCTGTAATTCAGCCGCTGGCAAGTCACCAAATGTCATAAAGACAGCATTGGTTGGATGGTAGTGTGTGCGGTAAAAATTTAGCAGATCATCATAAGACAAATCAGGAATATCAGTTGGCTCACCACCCGAATTAAAGTGATAAGTATTATTTGGGAAGAGGTATTTGGTCAGGGTTTGCCAAAGCACTGAGTTAGTAGAACTCATGGCGCCCTTCATTTCGTTAAATACCACCCCTTTAAAAGTTAAATCAGACTCAGAATTTTCCATCTCAGCAAACTCAAGACGATGACCCTCTTGAGAAAAATCCAATTTATCTAGGCGAGAAAAGAAAACCGCATCAAGATAAACATCAAGCAGATTTTTAAAGTCTTTTTTGTTTTTGCTGGCAAAAGGGTAGGCAGTCCAATCCGATGAAGTAAACGCGTTCATAAAGGTGTTTAATGAACGTCGAATCATCATAAAGAAAGGGTCGCGGACAGGGAAACGCTCTGAACCACAAAGTGCGGTATGCTCTAGAATATGAGCAACACCACGAGAATCAGTCGGCACTGTTTTTAAACCAACCAAAAACACATTCTCATCATTATCAGAGGCGATATGGAAATGTTTAGCACCGGTTACCTTGTGCTCAAACTCAATCACTTCAACATTTAGCGCGTCAATAAACTCACTACGCACTAGTGTAAACGCTGGATGATGCGCTGTATTTGTTGTCATTATCTACCTCTGAATTGAATAAGACTAAATAGGGTCTGCAAGAATGTTAAGCAGCCAATAGTATGAAAATTAAATCCGTTAACTTCTTGTGGTCTAAGCAAATTGCCAAGATTATAGCAAAAATGTCGTATTTACTGCACGAACTAAGGTGGGCATCAGGTAAAACAGATTAAATATTAAGAGATAATACCAAATATCGGTACTTTCATTATATAAGATTAGCGTTTTTGATGCTGTTCCCAAGCATCTAAACGGGCTTTTTCGCTTTTCTTGAAAAGAATATAAACCGCCCCTAGACCGCCATGGTATTGCTGAGCGGTGTGAAATGCCATGACATCATCCATATCCTTAAGCCATTTATTAATATAGCTTTTTAAGGTTGCCTGATTATCTGGGGTCCGATCACCTTTACCATGAACCAAGATAGCCACTCGAATATCATTGCGCATGCAGTCGCCCACAAATTGATAAACTAGCTCACGGGCTTGATCGACAGTACGACGATGCAAATCTAAGCGTGATTCAATACCATATTTACCTTGGCGAAGACGTTTAAAAACCCCCTCTTGCACGCCATCTTTTTTATAGGCAAGTACATCATTGATATCCACTTTATCCACATAGTCTGCCGACAAATGGTTCATATCTTTTTCTGGTGTTGTCATAGCCGCTTTTTTGCGCTCATTGAAATCGACACTGGGCCCTTTTTTACCCAAGTAGACTTCATCTTTACGCATTTTTTTAATGCCTGCGACCTCTTGCGCAAACAATGAAAAATCATCTTCTTCCACAACAACCTCAATAACCCAAACCAGCTGATAGCGATAAAACCTAAGCTACCAGGATCTCATTAACAGCACTCACAAACACCTTTATACCAGTATATACGCAAGTCTAAAGCGGAATTGTATCGCTTTTTTAATATTTACACGATGCATAGCTTTCACATTGCTTTCATATGCTTGCAAGTCTTTGCGCGGATAAATAAATAAACAGTGCTTGACAGCATCACACATTAAAATATATTTTAAATATATCTTACAAATATTAATAAAATATATTGGTGTTAATATGCGCTATAGCCTCAACCTTCCAACCGACTATAAAAACGATTTACCTCGCTTTGGTGACTTTGATGTCATCGTTGCTGGCGCTGGGCCTGCAGGTGTTGCAGCGGCTGTGACCGCCGCCGAACTGGATTTAAAGGTGCTAATTATTGAGCGCTTAGGGTTTTGTGGTGGAGCTGCAGTTGCAGGCTTATCCGGCACTATTTGCGGCTTATACAAATCCGTCGAAGACACAAGCAATTCTGAGCCAGAGCAATTGGTATTTGGTTTTGCAGAACGTTTTCGCCACGCTCTCATTGAAGCCGGCGGCCTCACAGAACCTCAAATCTATGGCAAAACCTGGGTCGCTACCCATGACTGTGCAAAATATAAAAAAGTCGCAACCGACATGTTGCGACAAGACAACATTACGGTGCTTTACCACACTCAAATGGTCGATGTGATTGCTGAAGATGACACTTTGAAAGGCTTGGTGCTGCATACCAAATCAGGTTTCACTTCGGTTTACGCACAACGTGTGATTGATGCCAGTGGTGACGCCGATGTGGTCTTCAAGCTGGGACAAAAAACCCGTAAAGGTCAAAACGGCATTATTCAGAATCCCACCATGATGTTTAAGGTAGGTAATGTCGACATGGAAACCTACTTAGACTATTGGGGAGAGAATACTATCTCCCCCCCAAAAGTTGTCAGCATGTTAGAAGCCAATGACGCCCTATTACGTAAAAAGGTTTGGTTATTCCCGACCGTTAACCCAGGTGAGTTATTAGTCAATGCCACTAAAATCACTGGCTTTGATAAACGTGCGTTAGATGTCACCGACCCCGTTGATCATACCGAAGCCGAGCAGTTTTCTATCTATCAAGCGGATGAGTTTTTCAACTTCATGA
This sequence comes from Marinomonas sp. MED121, assembly GCF_000153025.1. Classification (GTDB taxonomy): domain Bacteria; phylum Pseudomonadota; class Gammaproteobacteria; order Pseudomonadales; family Marinomonadaceae; genus Marinomonas. Next base: position 40,233 of record NZ_CH672437.1, on the reverse strand, counting down.
AAGCCAATCTACCCGGCTGTGAGAATAGCTATTTCATTGATTACGCAACTGAAGTGGGTGTTCGTCAAACCCGCTCTATCGACGGCATAAAAACCTTAACCAATGACAATGTGGTCAATGGTGATAAGTGCTCTGATGCGATAGTCAAAAGTGCGTGGCCGATCGAGCTGCACTATGGCGATAAACCCAGAACTGAATGGTTGGTTGATGACCACTATGAAGTTCCCTTTCATACCTTAGTGCCTAAGCATGGCAAGAACCTCATTGTTGCAGGTCGATGCTTAAGCAGTGAGCACGAAGCACTCGCCAGCTGTCGTGTCACAGCCCAGTGTTTTGAATATGGAAAAGCGGCAGCCCTAGCTACGCATATATCGATAAAGGAGGCGCTTGATTTTCAAGCGATCGATGGTAAGCGAATCGCCGATCTCATGTAACGCGTTTGGGAGAAGCGTACTAACTCTTCTCCCAAACGGTCAGGTGACATTGGCAACCCAATAAATAATAACAATACGTTGGATAAACTATGAGTGTATCTTCACAAAACCTCGGCGCATCAAGCCGACCAGAACAAACCAATAGCGTTGAAACCGACCGCAAGATGCAAGTCATTAGCTTGCTTATTATTGCGGTATTGACGCTCCCTATTATCATTTTCCCTGATGCGGCTAAAACCAATATCAATGCGCTTTTCAAATGGATGACCAACAGCTTTGACTTTGCCTTTTTAGGTATAGGTTTCGGGTCACTCATTTTTCTATTGGCATTAGCTTTCTCACGTCATGGCAATATTAAATTAAGTGCGGATAAGCATGCTGAGGCTGAATTTTCAAAAGGCGCTTGGGGAGCCATGGTTTTCCTCGCGGGTATTGCGTCTGGCCTACTACTTTGGGGGGGAACAGAATGGGGCTATCACTATGCTTGGACACCGTTTGGCATAGAAGCAAAATCAGTTGAAATGTACACAGTCGCACAAGGTTACGGCATTTTCCATTGGGGCCCAACAGCATGGGCTTTATATTGTGTTCCGACCATCGCCATTTCCTATATTTATTACGTACGTCAAAAACACATTTATAAAGTAAGTGAATCATGTCGTGGTGCTCTCGGTAACTTAGTTGATGGCCCCTTGGGCACCATCATCAACTACACCTTTATTTTTGGTGTCTTAGGTGCTGCTGCCACCTCGCTGGGATTAGGTACCCCAATGATTAGCGCCGCGTTAGCCGAAGTTTTAGGGGTGAGTGGCGGTCTATTTATGGACATGATAGTCATTCTAGTTTGTACTGCTATCTTCTCTGTCAGTAGTGGTTTAGGACTCTCTGAAGGCATTAAACGTTTAAGTACTTTTTCGACCCTATTAACCCTCGCGATTGTTGCCTATATTTTTGTCGTAGGTCCAACTAAATTCATCCTTGGATTAGGTATGGATTCATTAGGCTATATGGTGGAAAACTATATCAAAATGAGTACTTGGACAGACAGTGTCGAAAAAAGTGGTTTCCCACAGGCTTGGACTGTTTTTTATTGGGCTTGGTGGGTGGCTTATGCGCCATTTATGGGAATGTTTGTTACCCGTATTTCTCGTGGCCGCACCATACGTGAAGTCATTTTCGGTATGTTGGTTTACGGTTCAACGGGTTGTGCTATTTTCTACATAGTCCTGGGTGGATACGGCATTAATCTACAAATGGAAGGCATTCTTCCTATGTCAGAATTAGTCAATACCAAAGGCGTTGCCTTCGCGATTATTGAGCTCTTCAAAACCTTGCCAGCTAGTGGTTTGATTCTTATTGCTTTAGCGGCGTCTGGCATCGTATTACTAGCGACTACCTTCGACTCAGCAGCCTATGTGATGGCATGTGCCACCACTAAAAAACTAGGTGAAGGCCAAGAACCTGAACGCTCAAACCGCCTTTTCTGGTGCTTCGCCATTGCTATTCTGCCACTTACTTTAATGTTCCTTGGCGGGCTAAAAAGCATGCAAACAGCCTCTGTTTTAGTGGGGCTACCCGTTATGGTGATCTTAGTTCTAATGATGATCACCACCAGCAAATACATCAAAGAGGATAACGCTTAAAATGTCTGCGCCTATTGTGAAAAAAATTGAGCTTTTCGCAATAGGCCCTAATGGCAAGAAGATCAGCTGGTCTTCTTTCTTAGGGCCTATGAGTGAAGCCATGATAGTGACACGTCTTACTTTTGATAATGGTCTAGAAGGTATCGCTGGTCTTACCACTTACACTGAGCATGAGTTCGACCAAACCACGTTTCAAAGTGCCGCTTTGATGTCTCCTTTTATTCTGGGCCGCCACCTCGATGAGATCCCTGAAATTCATCAGGATATGCAGGGGAAATATGTGCCACTTAAACATATATCCAGCTCCCTATTTGATATTGCATTACATGATGCGAAAGCCAAATTTTTAAATTTGCCTATCTACAAGATGCTAGGTGCGGGGGCTGAGCAGCAAAAAGTTCGGGCTTATGCTTCTAGCCCTGTGTTTGACACCATAGAAGGTTACCTCACCTATTGTCACGAGATGCTAGCCCAAGGCTTCAACGCCATCAAAATTCATCCCCCTTGTGTCTATGACATAGATAAAGCCTTGGTTGAAGCGCTAAATATAGAGTTTGCTGAGCAAGACATAGGCTGGAGTCTAGATGTCGATGCGAACTACACCTTAGAAGAAGCTCTCAAGATGGGGCAACTGCTGGATGAGTATGAATGGGAGTTCTTTGAAGAACCTTTACCTGATTCCAACCTTTCAGGTTATCAAACCTTGGTGGCGAATCTGAAGCTGGATGTCATCAGTGGTGGTAACAGCCTGCCACACCCTCACTTAATAGAATATGGGTTAAAACACGCCTGCTGGAACCGCAGCCGCTTTGATGTCACTAGCATTGGTGGCTTCACTAATGCCAATAAAGTCATGCAGTTTACCCAAGCACATAACTGCCTCGCTGAAGTACAATCTTGGGGTTACACCCTGACCCAAGCGGCTAACCTTCACATTATGCTGGCACACAATAATTGCCATTATTTTGAACAAGCTGCACCCTATGAGAAATATGAGTTTGGGGCCAAGCAAGTTTTTAGACCTGATGCAGACGGTTATATTCAGGCGCCAACTAGACCTGGGCTAGGTGTCGATCTAGATTGGGAGAGACTCACGCCATTTATCTATCAAAGTCGCGAATTCAATTTATAGGCTTGTCATGCAACATCGAATCGAAAAAGTTGAAGTATTTTGTCTACAGGATCCTCAAGCGGACTTTGTTCGCTTTGAAGGCAGCTATCAAAATGTTGTAGTGGTTGTTACCGCTGACAATGGCCTATATGGCATAGGCGAAAGTGACTCACCACCCTCTATTATCAAAGCCTTGATTGAAGCACCAACTTATAATCACCTATCGCAGGGGTTAGCGACATTATTGCTTGGCGAAGCATTAGATGATCCTAAGCGTCTGTGGCAAAAAATGTATCAAAACACCTATTGGCATGGACGCAATGGCGCTCTCATCCATGCCATTAGCGCGCTTGATATTGGGATTTGTATGCACGTCTCAACAAGGCCCCCTTGCATACCTATTTTGGCGAGCAAAAACACGATAAGCTGCCCGCTTATGCCACGGTTTACCCCTTAGCAGCAGAAGAAAGTGACATCAAAGCACAGATAATGCCGTTATTGGATCAAGGCTTTAGACGTTTAAAAATTTGTGTGGAACCCTGGTGGCAAGATAAAGACAAAACCCTTTCTAATTTAAGCTACCTAAGGCAGTTGGTCGGGCAAGATTGTCACCTAATGTTAGATGTTGCGTTAGAGTTTACCCAACTTGAGCAGCTAAGCCCCTTTATACCTAGATTAGAAGCGCTCGATTTTAAATGGATTGAAGCTCCCTTTAATCTAGAAAACCTTAAAGACCATATAAGGTTAAAACAACTTACTCGGATTCCTTTAGGGGTGGGTGATCTTGGCATGACCACTTGCCGTGAATTTGAGCCTTATTTAAAAGAAGCGGCATTTGATATTGCCCAACCCGATATCACCTTATTTGGTGGTGTCAGTGAAATGATGAAACTAAAGCAGCTACTGGCAGATAAAAACAAACGTATTGTGCCCCATGCCTATAATTCAGACATCACCATTGCGGTGAATAGCCACTTTTTATCTTGTCAGCCACAACAAGAAGCACTCGAATATTCCACCAGCCCTTCTCTCTTGCGCCAAGCCTTAATCAAAAATCCCTATAGCATTGATTCGAATGGCATGGTTACAATAGCAAAAGAACAAGATGGCCTCGGCATTAAGCTGAACTGGGATATTATTCAATCATGCACAATCCGTTAGAGAAAAAAACCAAAGCTGAAATTGCCGCTGAAAAACTAGAAGCGGCCATTGTCGACTGCCTCATTGAGCCGGGGTCTGTGATGACAGAAACAGAAATCAGTGAATTTCTCGATCTTGGCAGAACCCCCGTAAGGGAAGCGTTAATGAAGCTTGCCAATGAAAACCTCGTGCGTTTATCCCGTGCTGGTGTGGTAATTCCCGAACTCAATCCCATGACCATGTTAAAGCTGCTGGAACCTCGCTCTTTAATCGAAAGTTTGTGTATCGACAAAGCCATCGACCGCATGGAAGACAGTGATAAAGCACAGATAAAAGCGGTTATCACCACCCTAAGCCAGCTCGACGACAATGACAGAAAAAGTTTTATGGCGGTATTAAGAGAGATGCACCAAATTCTCGCTCAATCATCTAAGAATGAGTTTATCTTGGCCTCCATTAAAACCACTCAAGGGCTATCAAGACGCTTTTGGTGTTATTACGCCACGGATAAAGATCAGGCCTACTGCACAGACCTTTACATCAGACAAATGAACGCCCTGCTTGCCTCAGATAAAGACACAGCGCTGAATGCTTCAGCAGAATTGATTCAATATCTACAGGACTTTACCAAGGCTCAATTAGAAGCCTTTAAGTCCACTCACTAGTTGAGGGAACTTAGTCTAGCGAATCAATCTCACCAGCATCATTCAAGGAGACAAATATGGCCCAACAACAGATGACCCAACAACAGATGACCCAGCAACAAACCGCCGACGAGTTTCTTATCTGGCTAAAAGGGCAAATCCCTCTTATTAATCATATGGGCTTTGGTGATCTGGTTTATGATGGTCAGTCACTGCAAATGCCAGCGTCACTCGCGCCTAATGTGAATGATAAAGGCACCGGCTTTGGCGGTTCTCTTTCTACGGTTGCCACCCTATGTGGTTGGGCGCTGGTGACCCTTTACCTGCGTGAACAAGGTCGAGATTGCGATGTCATGATCCGAGATAGCCAAATCAACTACCTCGCGCCTATCACAGATGATTTTTATGCTGAAGTTGCCCTGCCGGATGCAGCAGAGCTTAAGACTTTTATGTCATACCTAGATAACAAAGGCCGCGGTCGACTCAATCTAGAAATCGAGGTCAAACAAGGTGATCAAGTCGCCATGACACTTAAGGGAGCTTATGTAGCTGTGGAGAAGAAGATGTGATGAGTAACGCTATTTCAGACGCAGCAAAAAGAGTATGAGTTGAAGACTCATCACTAACAATAATCTTCCTCAGCTCTTGTGCCATTTAGCTAAATAACAGGGCGTGTTAATAACTTTGTGACTGATTGGTTATCGTCCATCCACTGCCTCGTTGCCTCACATCGCCATTCAATGGATTTAGCAATGAGAGGATACACCTCTAACAATGTTGGGTTATTAAAAATAGGCTCATGATGACCACACCTGTTTCTAAACTTTCTTATTGTATAACAAGCCGTTTTGAGCTCAGTGCGCATGCTTGCAACTGTCATGCCTGCTGGCGCATTGGGAAATTTGACACTCATGCTATCTAGATATAACCTTTTACCTGAGTGCTTTGGATATCCCTGCTTAGGCAGCCCACCGAAGACATACGAAATACAAAAAACCATGCATTTGCATGGTTTTTTCGTTTTGAAGCACGACACCCTAACAATAAGAACAACTCAGATTTTCTTGAAATTCATAAAGTTAAATGCGCCCCTAAATACGCCACATATATCCGCCTACTTGCTGAGTCAGCATAAAAATGCAGACGGTATCCGTCAGGTAGTTTTACATGATTCTCGCAATAGACCTGCCGCCCATCATCTAACCAAAACATGCGCTCTTTCTTCTTTTTGGGATCATCATTTACACTGTTAGATTCACCACTGACTTCAGCTGCCAAGCCCACGTCTCTTAAATACTCATGGCGGTACTCTACATACTCACCAGCAAGCCATTTTTCACCAAACGACTCCAGTACATTTAGCGCATCACGCGCCTTGAATAATACATCCGTTCTAGCAGACCAACCTTGCAAACTTGTACCTATTTGATTTGACAACAAAGTGATATGAGGAAACAATTCCTTTCTTTGCAACCAAATATCCTTAGCGGTATTTAACAGCGCATTACGACGCTGTTTTAATTCAGCACCATGCACTTCCAAACTCGCAGAACCACTCAGATTTAAAAGCGTTTCTTCTCTTTGATCTGGTATCGCTTCTAGATCGAAAACCCAGACTTTAATGTGACTATTTGCCCAAGCGGCCAGAGCCGTGAAACTGGCAAGGAACGTTTCAAGATAAAACGCGGCTAATAGCACAGACTTGCCTGAATCCTCTCTAGGTAACCCAACGTCCACCGTACCACCAATACTTTCAAGATCCACGGTTTCAAAAAGTGGTTGTTTCGTTTCAAGGGATTTAAGAAACCGGCACCAATCCGTAAGCTCCTCAATCTTGCTTGCCGAGGCAAACCAATTGCGCACAAAGTATCCATCCGATAGTTCCAATCCCATTAGCGACATATCTTGATCTTCATCGACCAACAAAATTTTTAGCCCAGCAGTTCGGCAAACTTTAAGCACTGAAAAAAAAGCCAATAGTCCATTATCTGCATCCTCTTTGCTGGCAAACGGCAAAGAGTGATGGTTCAGCACAATTCCATTGCTCATAACAGCTGATCCAGTTCCTTATCCCATTGGTCAAAGAAGCCTTCAGGCCAGCAGTCAATTCGACCTTCATCATCAATATTGGGATACATAACTTCTGAGGAATGAATAGAATTATGAACATCTCGCTGTAAGAAAAAGACTTTTACATCGTCAGCAGCAATCACTTTCTGCTTAACAGCAACACGCATACCGTTGAGGAAGTGATCGGAATGGGATTCTACAATTAATTGCACACCATTATTTGCTGCGATGGCACACAGTTTACCCATCAATGATTGTCCAGCGGGGTGCAAGTGTGATTCAGGGTTTTCAATAATCAGCAAATCACCTTTTGCCGCACTTAAAATACTGGTCACAACAGGTAATACATAACTCAGGCCAAAGCCCACATTTTGCGGTTTAAACTCTTCAGTCGTTTCTTTACCTTGGTTGAAAGAGTAACTTAGACTCGCCGAGTTAAACTGAGGTTGCGCCACGGCTTTGATTTTTAAACCGGGTGTAATATCCGACATCCACGCCTCAATATTGGCAAGTAAAGTTCCTGAAACAGCCTTTGGATGGCGTAAAGCTTCAATTCCCAGATCTTTAGCGCCATTGACCGCGATAAAATGAACTGCAAACTCACCATGATGGCCAAGCGATTTCAAATCACGAATATGAAACTCAGACAATTGGTGATGACTTTGTGGGCTTAATCTATCGGCACATAAATACTGAAAATTAGAGTTGAATAAACTCAAAGACTCAGCATCTACGTCAATACCTGATTTGCGCAGCGGCAAAAGATCCGTGTCGTGTTGATAATCGAACTCAATCCGTGTGGGTTGTTCTTTCTCGCTCCACTTCACGGTGAAAATAATCTCTTCTTCCTCACTAAAGCTGGAAAGTGCGTCTTTCCCAGTGCCTATATTGACGTAATCACCATTCAGAAGAAGCCCCTTGCTTTTAAGGGTATTGCGTTCGTAAGACTGCCTGAGAAGCAACAAGCTCTGTACAAGAGTCGATTTACCCATGCCGTTAAGGCCTGAAAACAAATTCAGGTTCCTTAATGGAAAGCTGGCATTCAACAAAGTTTTAAAATTCTGAATATTAATGAACTCAATCATTCAACACCTTCTTAATCAACGAATTAACTTTTTCATAGCGTATTTCGACATGCTCTTTGCGCTGAGTAGAGTAGCTAATAGCATTAATAAACTCAGCATCTTCCAATAAATCTCGTGCTTTTTCTTGAAACTCAAATTGCCTACTCACTAAGTGGTTAAATTCGCTTTCAGTTAATTTCGCCAACATAATCATCCAAACTTCAAATAAAGTGGCATTTTTTGACCGTCTTCTTGAATTAGGGTTTTTTTCAAATCCTTTTTCTCCCAAAAGTTGGTGACAGCGTTCAATCGCGGTTGAATATTTAGTTTTAAACTCTGCGCGGTAGGCATCATCGCCTTTCTTGATGTCTTCCATGGCTTTGTCTAAAAACGAAGCAATTTCTTTTTTGTTTTTAGGGTCTAAATAATCAAAGCGATAAAATGCCCAGAATCGCAACACTAGCTCCTGATCCTTCATACGTTTGGAAAGGTCACCTAGCATGGCTTTTGAGCATGTTGAATTGGCTAATTTTTCGAGCAGTTCTCTGTCTCGTGGCTTAGCGAGCGCATTACGGATCTCTTGATTATTGAGCGTTAAGCCCCCCGTATTGATACGGCGAAACACCGAATATTTAACATCCTCAGGCGTGCCCGGTTTAATCATGTACACAGTAACAGGGCATTCTTCAATACGGCGCTGATATTGGCGATGTAGCTTATCGAACGTTTTGCCATTGAGTTCAATTAAGAACTCCAGCCCATTGAGGCGAAGCTTTTTATCTAATACAAATTTGCGAATAGTCGATAACCGCTGCAAGCCGTCAACAATCAGCCAATTATTTTCATCGGACGCATCAAAATAGAATGCCGGTAATGGGAACCGAATCAAAATAGATTCAATTAAACGGCTCATCTTGCGGTTATCCCACAACTCTGCATGACGCTGAAAATCAGTATTCATGTCGATTTCATTGTGCTCAATTCGCTTAATCAAGGTATCCAACGACTTCGGCTCAGCGACGATATCAATATCTGTCGGATTAAACGGGCGCATCACCTCATCAAGCAGTTCCGGTTCATCGTCACTCAAGTTTGGATCAACTAAATCATCATCAAGTTCTGATTCTGTTATTTCAGTCATATAGCTTCCTTAAAAAAAATTGTAACGACCACCCTGGGAACATTTATTAACTCATCGTTTAAAGGTGCTTATAATTTTCTTAAACTAGGGCTTTATTTATTTCAGCATATATCGGAGTTATCAATAAGTTACTTAAAATAAAAGACAAAGCTTTTTCTCAAGAGCTGCCACTTCTAGCTTGGACGTGAAGGTACTCATTTTGCTGATTTCTGTTCCTTAACTTTATTTTCACCCTACTCCCTCACAGAGCTCTTTTAAAATCATATATTTTAGTTCATCTGAGTAATTAGCCATTTGCAAGTAAAGTTCATCTGTGTATTTAGAGAGTCAGCTGTGTACTAATTGCGAAGAGAATCCGGCAGAGCTTGCTTAATATACTTGTATATCTCGTCTTCGTTTATTTTAAACCTAAGCGACATTAACCACTAATAACTTATATAGAAAGCCACAGGGTAGCAATTCCTTTGTGCATCATGCCCTTAGATCTAAGCGGATAATAATATCTCTTTATAAAAACAGCGTGAACATCGTTGCCATTTCAAAGTGAGAAGACAGGTCGTCACCATCTGTTGAGAAAATTATTAGTCTAAAGCTATCTGTATTCTTTTTTCAAAGATGAAAAACTATTTATTGTAAGCTACGTAACCAAAGCTTTTTCTTTATCGCCTCAAACCTAGTCTTGAGGCGATAAAGAAGTCGGTTAAAAGTAAAAATATTTAGCTTTCCACAAACCGATGAAATTAAGATCAAGCAAAACTTCAATTTACCACAAAACAAAAAACCCCTATATAAAGGGGCTTTCAACTTTAACTATACAAATTTAATTTATGTATGGGCTAAAATGGAATGTCATCATCAAAATCATCAAAGCTTGGAGCCGCTGGCTTAGGAGCTGGTGCCGCTGGGCGTTGTTGAGCTTGCTGCTGTGGCGCACGCTGTTGAGGCGCAGCTTGCTGTGGAGCCGCTTGTTGTGGTTGCTGGCCCCAGCTACCAAAAGATTGCGGTTGAGCTTGTTGCTGCTGCGGCGCTTGCTGTTGGAAACCATTGTTTTGAGCAGGGTTTTGCTGAGCTTGGTTCTGCTGAGGTGCTTGCTGTTGTGGCGCACGCTGTTGGAAACCGTTGTTTTGCTGAGCGTTTTGAGCTGGGTTTTGTTGAGGAGCTTGCTGGAAGCCACCTTGGTTACCCATGTTGTTCATAGCAGGCGCTTGTTGCTGTCCGCCAAAACCAGCGTTTTGCGCGTTGTTATCAAAACCACCTTGGCCAGCTTGATCGCCACGGCCGTCTAGCAATTGCATTTCGTTAGCAATGATTTCTGTGGTGTAACGCTTAATGCCGTCTTTTTCCCACTCACGTGTACGAAGAGAACCTTCTACATACACTTTAGAACCTTTCTTAATGTAGTCACCAGCAATTTGACCTAGGCGGAAGTTACCACGGTCCATAAAAGAAACACGGTGCCATTCAGTACGCTCTTGCATTTGACCCGTTGTCTTGTCTCTCCAGCTTTCTGTTGTTGCTAGGCTGACATTTGCAACCGCGCCACCAGAAGGCATATAACGTACTTCTGCATCATTGCCCGCATTACCGATCAAGATGACTTTATTTATTCCACGTGCCATGACGTTCTCCAAGTTTTCCTATTCGTTTAGCGTTTTATGCACTTGCTGTTTGCAGCAAATGGACGCCAAATTCGTTTTTTCTCAATTCGTTTTAGGCCAAGGCCAAATATGTGCCCTAGTTTACACTGAAACAGTGGGTGCTAGCTGCAGTAATTTATCTTTATCTAAGAGTTTTTTATCGACTTTTAAATAAGCGGTTTTTTCGTCGCTAAAGATTTGCATGTCTTCTACCCCATCCACATTAGATAAGTCATTGGCAAGCTTATCAATTTGGGCAAGGTCTAGATGCTGCAAGCTAAATGCAAGGCTGGTTAAGTGGCGTGTTGGAGCCTGTCTCGTCGCAAAGAAGGTCCAAACAAACATAATTGCAGCCACACTAACAAAGAGCGTTTGACTAGAATAGTTTTGCAGTATCCAGCCGCCTCCGATACCACCCACAAAGGCCCCTAGAAACTGATGGGTCGAAAAGATGCCCATCGCAGTCCCGCGATAGCCCACAGGAGACACTTTACTGACCAAAGATGGCAAAGTGGCCTCTAAGGTATTAAAGCCGACAAAGTAAAGCCAAAGGGTTATGGCAAACAAGCTAACCGAAGAGCTAAAGCCCATTAACAAGGTACCAAATGCCAGCATAAGAATGGCATAACTCACTACCTGTTTCATTTTACCCTTTGCTTCGGCCACTATCACCATAGGCAACATACCAACAAAGGCAAGCCCCATGACAATAAGGTACAGCCAACTATGATCTGCTAAAGGCAATTCAAATCGTGAAACTAGCATACTGGGAATGCTGACAAAGAGAGCCGTTAAGCTCGCGTGCAAAATGAAAATGCTGAGATTCATAAAGCGCAGCGGCTTATTCGCAAATACTCTTGATAAGGCTTGTAAAGAAGGTGTGGTATCTCGCTTAAAGGTATGTTGCTTCACATTAGGAACAGCAAACAGAATGAGCCCCATGCCGATCACAGAGAATGCCAAAGACAAATAAAATAAACCCGCCAAGCCGATTACAGAGAATAACCATGGCCCCATTACCAATGACAACATGAAAGACACACCGATACTGATGCCCACTGTTGCCATGGCTTTAGTACGGTTTTGTTCTCGAGTTACATCACTAAGTAAGGCCATTAAAGTACTGGCAATGGCACCGGCACCTTGAATCGCTCGCCCAACAATAAGGCTGGTCATGCTATCGGCATTGGCGCAGATCAAACTGCCTAAAGCAAAAATCGTCAGGCCAATTAAGATAATGGGTTTGCGCCCTATTTTATCTGACATCATCCCCATAGGAATTTGCAGTAAGGCTTGGGTTAATCCGTATACGCCAATGGCAGCACCAATCAATGCCGCATTAGCACCTGATAAGTCATCCGCAGCAATGCTGATAATGGGCATAATAAGAAACAAGCCCAGCATTCTAAACAGGTATACACTGGCTAAAGCCAGGACAGAACGACGCTCAAGTGCATCCATAAATAGGCGTACCAAACAAAATTAATGACAAAGGTTGGCAATTTTACAAAAAATACCGTTGAAGCTCCATTTGAACTACTGTAAAAATAGACAGTAATTTAAGATGAGTAGTAGATTAGTTGATAATATTCACTCTTTTACAACCTGTGTGATGCGCAAGCTCTGTTTTTAGCCTCACCCATCTCTCTAACATTCGCACTTTTGAGCATAATAGGCACAAGATTAATGGATACCATTACTATACGTGGGGCACGTACTCATAATCTCAAAAACATTGATTTAGACATTCCTCGTGACAAACTCGTTGTGATTACCGGCTTATCTGGTTCAGGTAAATCATCATTAGCATTCGATACTTTATATGCCGAAGGACAGCGCCGCTATGTAGAGTCTTTATCGACTTATGCGAGGCAATTCCTTTCTATGATGGAAAAACCCGATATCGATCATATCGAAGGTTTATCCCCAGCCATTTCTATTGAGCAGAAGTCTACCTCTCACAACCCTCGCTCCACTGTGGGTACCATTACTGAGATTTACGATTATCTACGTCTATTATTTGCTCGTGCAGGCCAACCCCGCTGCCCAGACCACGGTGAGCCCTTAGAAGCCCAAACTATTTCTCAGATGGTGGATAAGGTGATCTCTTTGCCTGAAGACAGCAAGATGATGTTGCTGGCCCCTATCGTAAAAGATAGAAAAGGTGAGCACTTACATACTATTAGTGACTTACTATCAAAGGGCTTTATTCGTGCACGCATCGATGGCCTTGTGGTTGACCTAGATGACGCCCCAGCATTAGAGAAGAATAAAAAGCATACGATTGAAGTCGTGATTGACCGCTTTAAAGTTCGCCCTGATTTACAGCTTCGTTTAGCTGAATCCTTCGAAACCTGCTTAGCTTTGTCTGATGGTATTGCGATGGCGGTGAACATGGATGATGAAAAAGATGTGCATATCTTTTCTAGCAAGTTTGCCTGCCCTGTCTGTGGATATAGTTTAACTGAGCTTGAGCCAAGGCTCTTCTCTTTTAATAATCCAAACGGTGCTTGCGGCACATGTGATGGTTTAGGGACTCATCAACTGTTTGACCCTGAACTTATCATAGTTGATGACTCTCTGACGTTAGCGGAAGGTGCTATCCGTGGTTGGGGCCGAAGAAGTATCTTTTACTTCCAACAGTTAAACGCCTTAGCTGACCATTATGGTTTTGACATAGAGCTTCCCTATAAAGACATTCCAGATAAATTCAAAAAACGCATTCTGGAAGGCTCTGGTACAGAGGAACTGTCCTTTACCTATATTAATGACAGAGGCGATAAGATAAGCCGCTCTCATCCCTTTGAAGGTGTCCTCCCTAATCTAAAACGCCGTTATCACGAAACCGAATCAGATAGTGTGCGTCAGGATTTAACTCAGTATATCAGTGTTCAACCTTGCCCTGATTGTCATGGCTCTCGATTAAATAAAGCAGCACGCAATGTCTTTATTCAAGAGCAAACCTTGCCCGAAATTACCGTCATGCCTGTGGCAGCTTGCTTAAAGTATTTTGAAAACCTGCAATTGGCTGGTGCAAAAGGCGAAATTGCCAGCAAAATACTAAAAGAAATTCGTGATAGATTAACCTTCTTGGTCAATGTCGGTTTGGATTATCTGACCTTAGACCGTAAGGCGGATTCTTTATCTGGTGGCGAAGCCCAAAGAATACGACTAGCAAGCCAAATTGGTGCTGGCCTTGTAGGTGTGATGTATATTTTGGACGAGCCTTCTATCGGCTTACACCAAAGAGACAATGAGCGCCTCATTGCGACCTTAACTCGTTTAAGAGATCTGGGTAATACTGTGATAGTGGTAGAACACGATGAAGATGCAATTAGAGTCGCTGACTTTGTTGTCGACATTGGCCCAGGCGCAGGTGTACATGGTGGACAAGTCATCGCCCACGGTACACCACAAGATATTATGGACAACGAGAACTCTATTACAGGTAAATACCTAAAGGGAACATTGGGCATAGAACTTCCTGCGATTCGTATTCCCGCTAAAAACAATGAATACCTAGAGCTAAAAGATGCCACTGGTAATAACCTGCAGAATGTAAATTTAAAAATTCCAGCGGGGGTGATGACCTGTGTGACTGGGGTATCAGGCTCAGGCAAATCCACTCTAATTAACAGCACTCTCTATCCATTAGCAGCCACTGCTCTTAACGGCGCAACCACACTTAAAGCCTCTCCTTATGGAGAAGTGAAAGGTTTAGATCTATTTGATAAGTGTGTTGATATCGACCAAAGCCCAATTGGACGAACACCCAGATCTAATCCTGCAACCTACACTGGTATCTTTACGCCAATGCGAGAACTTTTCTCGGCCACACAAGAAGCAAGGTCTCGTGGTTATAAACCAGGTCGCTTTAGTTTCAACGTGAAAGGTGGGCGTTGTGAAGCTTGCCAAGGTGATGGGGTGATCAAGGTAGAGATGCACTTCTTGCCAGATGTGTATGTGCCTTGTGATGTCTGTAAAGGTAAACGTTATAATCGTGAAACCTTGGAGATCAAATACAAAGATAAGAACATCCATGAGTGTTTAGAAATGACGGTAGAGGATGCCAGAGTCTTCTTTGACGCTATCCCATCTATTGCACGCAAACTTCAGACTTTGATTGATGTAGGTCTCGGCTATATTCGCCTAGGACAAGCGGCAACCACGCTTTCGGGTGGTGAAGCTCAAAGGGTGAAGCTGTCTAAGGAGCTTTCTAAGCGAGATACAGGTAAAACCTTGTATATCTTAGATGAGCCAACAACAGGACTTCATTTCGAGGATATCAAACAGCTATTGAAGGTTCTCCACAGGTTACGTGATCATGGTAATACTATTGTTGTCATCGAGCACAATTTGGATGTCATCAAGACAGCTGATTGGATTATCGATCTGGGCCCAGAAGGCGGTAGCGGTGGTGGTTTTATCATTGCTGAAGGTACTCCAGAGACGGTTGCACTAGAAGCTAAGTCTCATACAGCAAGATTCTTGAAACCTTTGTTAAAGATGGACTAAAGAATCTAGGCAATTAAAAGACCTCCTTCGGGAGGTTTTTTTATGCCTGAGGAAAGGACATAGACAAAAATGAAATCTGAATTTAGCGGTTAGAGAAAATTTAAAGCAAAAAAAACCGGACCATAAGGTCCGGTTTTTTATGTTACATACTCGGCTTATTCAGCTGAGTCTGCCGCTTCGTCAGCAACTGGTCTGTCGACCAATTCAACGTAAGCCATTGGTGCATTGTCACCAGCGCGGAAACCACATTTTAGGATGCGGATGTATCCACCTGGACGAGCTTGGTAACGAGGACCAAGTTCGCCAAACAATTTACCTACAGCAGCTTTGTCACGAGTACGTGCAAAGGCTAGACGGCGGTTCGCAACGGAGTCAACTTTAGCCATTGTGATCAATGGTTCAGCAACTCGACGAAGTTCTTTGGCTTTCGGCAACGTAGTTTTAATAACTTCGTGCTCGAATAAAGAAGCAGCCATATTTTTGAACATCGCTTTACGATGCGAGCTAGTACGGTTTAAGTGACGACCACTCTTACGATGACGCATTTTAAATTCCTTACCAAACTACGGTGGTCAGGGAACAATGACCTAGCGAGCTAGTACCTTGCTGTCGTCTTTCAAACTAGCCGGTGGCCAGTTTTCCAAACGCATTCCCAAAGACAAACCACGCTGTGCTAAAACATCTTTGATTTCAGTCAACGACTTCTTACCAAGGTTAGGCGTCTTAAGAAGCTCTACCTCTGTACGTTGAATCAAATCACCGATGTAATAAATGTTCTCTGCTTTCAAACAGTTAGCACTGCGAACGGTCAACTCAAGATCATCAACCGGGCGTAGTAATATTGGATCAATCTCATCTTCTTCTTCTTCAACAACTTGCTCGCTTTCACTCTCAAGAGCAACAAACACAGCAATCTGTTGTTGTAAGATAGTAGCCGCGCGACGGATAGCTTCTTCCGGATCGATAGTACCGTTAGACTCGATGTCAATGACAAGCTTGTCTAGGTCAGTACGTTGCTCTACACGAGCATTATCGACGCTGTAAGAAACACGACGCACAGGGCTGAATGAGGCATCCAGTTGCAAGCGACCGATAGGACGAGTCTCATCATCACTTGCAATACGAGCATCAGCAGGCTCATAACCACAACCACGAGCGACTTTGATCTGCATATTTAGTTCTGCAGTATCATCTAAGTGCGCAATAACGTGATCAGGATTCGAGATCTCAGCATCTGCAACTAGCTGAATATCTCCAGCTGTTACAACACCAGGTCCCTTTTTACTTAAAGTAAGAGTTGCTTCATCTTGCCCGTGTAGAGCGATCGCAACTCCTTTAAGGTTAAGAAGAATTTCAATTACATCTTCTTTAACCCCTTCAATGGCGCTGTATTCATGCAATACACCGTCGATTTCTACTTCAACAATTGCACAACCAGGCATTGAAGATAAAAGAATACGGCGTAACGCATTACCTAGAGTATGCCCAAAACCACGTTCTAGTGGTTGAAGAGTAACTTTAGAGCGAGTTTTGCCTGCTTCTTGTACTTCAATGTTGCGTGGGGTTAACAATTCGCTCACTGAACGCTGCATAGATCCACCTATATCTAATCCTAATAGCCAGAACTTACTTAGAGTAAAGTTCGACGATTAGGTTCTCATTAATTTCAGCTGATAAATCGCTGCGCTCTGGAGCCGCTTTGAATACAGCTTCCAGTTTAGTCGCATCAGTTTCTACCCAATGTGTAGAAGTGCGATTTTTAGATAGCTCAATTGCATTTTGAATACGCAATTGCTTTTTAGCTTTCTCACGAACAGAAACAACATCACCTGCTTTAACTTGGTAAGATGCAATGTTTACTGTTGCGCCGTTAACTTGAATGCCTTTATGGGCAACAAGCTGACGAGATTCCGCACGTGTCGCACCGAAACCAGCGCGATATACTACGTTATCCAAGCGAGACTCAAGCAGTTGCAGAAGGTTTTCACCAGTTGCACCTTTACCACGAGCCGCATCTTTGTAGTAGTTACGGAATTGCTTTTCTAGTACGCCGTAGATACGACGAACTTTTTGTTTCTCACGTAATTGTAAGCCGTAATCAGAAAGACGACCGCGACGTGCACCGTGCACACCAGGAACTGTCTCTGCTTTACATTTCGACTCAAGAGCGCGTGAACCGCTCTTCAATTGCAAGTCGGTACCTTCACGACGAGACAACTTACAAGTTGGACCTATATAACGAGCCATGTATCTGTCTCCTCAGTTAAACGCGACGTTTTTTCGGTGGACGGCAACCATTGTGTGGAATTGGCGTCACATCCGTAATGTTATTGATACGCAGACCTAATGCATTTAATGCACGAACTGCGGACTCACGACCAGGACCAGGGCCCTTGATCATAACGTCAACGTTCTTAAGACCGAACTCTTGAGCAACAGCACCTGCGCGTTCAGCAGCAACCTGTGCAGCGAACGGAGTACTCTTACGTGAACCGCGAAAACCAGAACCACCGGCAGTCGCCCAAGACAAAGCATTGCCTTGACGATCGGTGATAGTCACGATTGTATTGTTAAAAGACGCATGTACATGAGCAACACCGTCGACAACCGTCTTTTTGACTTTTTTCTTGGTATTGCGCGTAGCTGGCTTAGCCATATTGCACTTTCCTATTTAATGCTCAGCTCTAATTACCTGTAACTAGAGCGAAACGCGTTAAGATTACTTACGAATTGGCTTACGAGGGCCTTTTCGTGTACGAGCGTTCGTTTTGGTACGTTGACCACGAACTGGTAAGCTGCGGCGGTGACGAATCCCGCGGTGGCAACCCATATCCATCAAACGTTTGATAGACATGCTTAGCTCACGGCGAAGGTCACCTTCTACAGTATACTTAGCAACTTCGCCACGTAATTGGTCAAGCACTTCATCGCTTAGAGATCCGATTTTAGCAGACTCTGCGACACCTGTTGACGCGCAAATTGCGCGAGAACGTGTGCGACCAATTCCGAAGATGTAAGTCAGAGAAATGACCGCATGTTTATTGTCAGGAATATTGACACCGGCTATACGAGCCATTCAACTTTACTCCCGTTGTTAGGATGATAATTCATCACTTTGCTTTCATAAGGGGCGGCTGTATATGCCCTAAACTCTAGGCGAGAAATCAACCACCTTCCCATCATCGAG
>NZ_CH672437.1:11085-19792 GCF_000153025.1 Marinomonas sp. MED121 | reverse complement strand
TATTTAGTCAGATCGACAATTCTTAGCTCTTTTGGGATAGAGAAAGAGACGTTTTCTTCTTGTCCAGCCAGTTCTTTTGGACTTTCACCACCTTCAGACTCTAAACGCGCAATAACCTCTTGCACTAAGACTTCAGGAGCAGATGCACCAGCAGTAATGCCAATACTATCTATACCTTTTAACCACTCGAATTGAATTTCATCAGCATTATCGATTAAGTATGCTGTTGTCCCCATACGTTCTGACAACTCTTTTAAGCGATTCGAGTTAGAACTATTTACAGAGCCCACGACTAACACCAAAGAAGACTCTTCGGCTAATTTTTTAACCGCATCTTGACGATTTTGAGTCGCGTAGCAGATATCGTCTTTTTTAGGCCCACGTATTAAAGGGAAGTGCTCACGCAAAGAGTCAATCACAACAGAAGCATCATCCATAGATAAAGTGGTTTGTGTAACAAAGGCCAACTTCTCTGGATTCTTTACTTTTAACTTGGCCACATCTTCTGGACTTTCAACTAAGTAAATATGACCCCCTTTACTATAGTCATATTGCCCCATGGTACCTTCAACTTCAGGATGACCATCATGACCAATAAGCACGCACTCCATGCCATCACGAGAATAACGCACTACTTCTAAATGCACCTTAGTGACTAGCGGGCAGGTAGCATCAAATACTTTCAGTCCACGATGTTCAGCTTCAAGCCTCACAGCCTTAGATACACCATGGGCGCTGAAGATAACCAAATTATCATCTGGCACCTGCTCTAGTTCATCAACAAAAACGGCTCCGCGCGCTTTTAAGGATTCAACCACAAATTTGTTATGCACAACTTCATGGCGCACATAGATAGGCGCTTCAAATAAATCCAAGCAGCGATTAACAATATCAATCGCACGATCCACACCTGCGCAAAAACCTCTCGGATTTGCTAACTGGATAGCAAAACTCATACAGACTCCGATACAGAAACAATTTTAACGCGGTAAGTAAGAGTACGCCCTGCTAGTGGATGATTAAAATCAACCGTCACCTCAGTATCACCAATCGAAGCAATAACACCTGGCAATTCATTTTTACCCACATCCGAAAAAGACACTATCATGCCCTCCTCAAGATCCATATCGAACTGACTACGAGGCATAAGTTGAACATTATTCGGGTTATGCTGGCCAAAAGCTTTTTCTGGAGTCATCGCAAACTCACGCTCATCACCTTCTTTCAATCCAAGCAAGACATCTTCAAACGCTTCCAGCAAACTACCATCACCAAATTTAAATTCAGCAGGCGCTTTGTCAAAATTACTATCAACTAACTGACCATCTTCTAATGCCAACTCAAAATGCATTGTGATCTGGCTTGTTTTTGAAATCATTATCATTTGCTCTTGTTCGTGAATTTTTTATTCAGGTAGCCTTCTAGCAACATCACAATAACACCTAAGGTGATGGCGGAATCAGCTATATTGAAAGCAGGGAAGTACCAAGTTTGTTGCCAATGGAATTGCAGATAATCTACAACATGGCCATAGGCAAGCCGATCATAAAGGTTACCTATCGCACCACCCAAAATGAGGGTTAAAGATAAAGCCTCCCAATAATTGGAAGAAGCAATTTTAACTAAACGCCAACTGATCCCAATCACAACTACAATCGCAATAATAGAGAAGAACCATCGCTGCCATCCACCAGCATCCGCAAGAAAACTAAATGCAGCACCAGTATTGTATCTAAGGGTTATATCGAAAAAAGGTAGAACAGATATCTCTTGCCCATACCTTAAACTGGTATCAACCCATTGCTTAACTAGCCAATCTAGACCGAAAATAATTAACGCCAGCGCCCACCAGCGCTGGAGTTGTTGCCATACAAAAGACTTAGTCATTAAGCGTAAAGGCGTTTTTCACCTTCTCCATCAGGCAGGTTACTGATACAACGATCACAAAGCTCTGGATGCTCTTCACGCTGACCTACCTCTTCCCTGTGATGCCAGCAGCGAACACATTTCGCTTTTTCGCTTAGCTGCACACTAACCTTAAGACCTTCCATCTCAGACTCAACAGCATCATCGCCCGCTTGCGCCAAAGGCATCACAGTCACATTAGATGCGATCAGAACGAATCTTAATTCGTCGCCCAGCACATTCAAGTTAGCCGTTAGTGTCTCATCACAATAAAGCGTAATTTCAGCACTCAAACTTGCTTTGATCTTACCTTCGCTACGAGCCGCTTCTAATACCTTATTAGTCGCCACTTTTGCTTCAAGGATCTGTTTCCAGAATTCACGACCTTGTACTTCACTGCCATCTAGCTCAACCAAGCCTTCATACCAAGTCTCTAAGAATACAGACTCAGCACGCTCACCTGGCATAGAGCGCCAGATTTCATCAGCGGTAAAGCTCAAGATTGGAGAAATCCAACGAGTGAAGGCTTCCATAACATGGAACAAAGCTGTTTGCGCAGAACGACGAGCCAGGCTATTTTCCTGAGTTGTGTACTGACGATCTTTAATAATATCCAAGTAGAAACTACCAAGATCTTCTGAACAGAAGTTCTGGATCTTTTGGTTTACTGTATGGAATTGGTAGTCGTTATAAGCTTGATCAATCTCTTTTTGCAATTGCGCTGCACGATCAACTACCCAACTATCCAAAGACAACATGTCTGCAGGCGCAACCATATCAGTCACAGGGTCAAAGCCATTCAAGTTCGCCATCATGAAACGAGCCGTGTTACGAATACGACGATAAGAGTCAGCAACACGCTTGAGAATCTCATCAGACACTGTCATTTCAGTTGTGTAATCTGTTGCAGCAACCCAAAGACGGATAATGTCAGCACCTAGGCTATTCATCACCTTTTGAGGAGATAAAACATTCCCTAAAGATTTAGACATTTTACGGCCATCACCATCAACAGTGAAACCGTGTGTCAGCACTTGCTTGTATGGCGCAACACCACGAACAGCAATGGATGTTTTTAATGAAGACTGGAACCAACCACGGTGCTGATCAGAACCTTCTAGATATAAATCTGCAGGGAAGCTTAATTCATCACGCTGATCTATCACCGAGTAGTGAGTCACGCCAGAGTCAAACCAAACATCTAAGGTGTCAGTAACCTTGCTATATTTATCAGCGTCATCACCTAGTATCTCTGCTGCATCTAGATCAAACCAGGCATCAATACCCTCTTTCTCAATACGCTTAGCAACTTCTTCAACTAGGCGAGTTGTTTCTGGGTGAAGCTCTTGTGTGTCTTTATTGATAAACAGTGTGATTGGCACACCCCAAGTACGCTGACGAGAAACACACCAGTCTGGGCTGTTTTTCAGCATACCTTCGATGCGATTTTGACCCCAACTAGGTACCCAGTTCACACCTTCTACTGCATCTAGCGCTTTATCCTGCAAACCTTCTTCGGTCATACTGATAAACCACTGCGGTGTCGCACGATAAATTAGCGGTGTTTTTGTACGCCAGCAATGTGGATAACTGTGGAAAATTTTATCCTGTTTAACCAGTGCTTTATTTTCTTCTAGGGCTTCAAGAATCGCTGCGTCTACTTTATAAACATGCTGACCTGCAAAAGCACCAGCCGCATCCGTATACACACCACCATCATTCACTAGATTAAGCGTACCTAAACCATTTGCACGACCGACATTAAAGTCATCGACACCGTGGTCAGGCGCTGTATGCACTGCACCAGTACCCGCCTCAGTAGTCACATGATCACCTAAAATCACAGGCACCTGGCGATCAGCAAATGGATGCTGCATTAGTGTGCCATTTAGCACTTCACCTTTTGCACGACCAACAATACGGTATTCTTCAACACCGTAACGGCTCATAATACCTTCAACCATGTCTTCGGCTAGGATAAGACGCTCTTTACCAGCACCAAGATCAAGCTCTACCAAGGCATAGTTAAACTCTGCATGTAGTGAAACAGCTTGGTTAGCAGGTAATGTCCAAGGTGTTGTGGTCCAGATAACAACAGACACCTGACCGTCACCTTCCACATCTGTAAATTTAGTCAATACAGCATCTTGATCAGCAACAACAAAACGAACATCAAGAGATAGAGATGTTTTGTCCTGATATTCAACTTCAGCTTCAGCCAATGCAGAACCACCAACCACACTCCAGTAAACTGGCTTAAAGCCTTTTACTAGGTGACCATTGTCAGCAATCTTGCCAAGCGCTCTTACTATGTTAGCTTCCGTCTCGAAGTTCATGGTTAGATAAGGCTTATCCCAATCCCCCATAACACCAAGACGAATAAAATCTTCTTTCTGACCATTAACTTGCGTTAATGCGTACTCACGACACTTAGCGCGAAACTCTTTATGAGTCACCTTAGCGCCAGCCTTACCTATCATTTGCTCAACTTTATGTTCAATCGGCAAACCGTGACAGTCCCAACCTGGGATATAAGGCGCATCAAATCCACTTACTGTTTTAGATTTAACAATAATATCTTTGAGGATTTTATTTACCGCGTGACCAATATGAATATCGCCATTCGCATAGGGAGGACCATCATGCAAAATAAAAGATTTACGACCTTTACTGGTATCACGAATTTTTTGATACAGGTCGATATCCTGCCAATGCTTAAGCATAGCTGGTTCACGTTTCGCCAAGTCCCCACGCATAGGGAAGTCAGTATTTGGCAAATTCAGAGTCGGTTTATAATCACTCATGGTTTTTCGATTTTTCCTCAAAGATCATCAGGGTGCTGATTATCAGGTTACTGATTTGCAAAGAAGTGCTGAGCGGCTTCTTTGTCACATTGAATTTGTTTAACTAGCTCATCTAAGCCAGACATTTTTCGCTCTTCTCGAATATAGTGGCAAAAATGCACCAACACATAATCATCGTATAAAGAGCCTTGATATTCGAATAAGTGCACTTCTAATATTGGTGTCACACCATTTACCGTAGGTCGACAACCTATATTGGCAACACCATCATAGGCAACACCTTGTTTTACAAGTTGTACCGCATACACCCCACTCATGGCAGGGCGCGCAATTTTCAAATGAACATTGGCAGTCGGGAAGCCAAGGGTGCGGCCTAACTTTTGCCCATGTACAACACGTCCAGACAAGATAACAGGATGACCCAATAAGGCTTCAGATTTCACCATCTGCCCTTGCGCCAAACTTTCTCTTACCAAAGAGCTACTAATTCGTTTACCTTCAGCAGATAAAACCGAAGGGGTATTTTCCACAGCAAACTGATGTCGCTGACCGAATTCATTTAAATAGCTAAAGTCACCTTGGCGATCACAACCAAAACGGAAGTCATCTCCAACCACAAGATGCTGCACGGCTAAACCATTTTGTAAAATAGTTTGGCAGAAAGCCTCAGCATCAAGCTCTTGAATCTTTTTATTGAAAGGCATGCACAGAACATAATCTATGCCTTGCTCTTGTAAAAAACGTAATTTATCACGTAAACGACTAATTCTCCCCGGCGCTTTCATGCCGGCAAAATATTCTCTTGGCTGAGGCTCAAAAATCATGATGCAAGAAGGCACTTGATACTTTTGCGCCAGCTCCTTTACACGTTTGAGAATCGCTTGATGTCCAAGATGTACGCCATCAAAATTACCTATGGTCAATACACATTGGCGATGCTGCTGTCGGATATTGTGAATACCCCGAATTAACTCCATATTGCCCCATCAAAGAGAAAGACGTTTCGCTGAAAAAATAACCGAGATTATATAGCAGTTAACTAAGAGACGATAGCCATCACCCTACAATCCAACAAGGATATAAGGGCTGCCAGTTAAAATTACTAGGGAATTATAAATATTCGATCGATGCTTTTATTAAGCTTTCAACATTCTTGGCCTGAAACCGCCAATAAACAGCCCCAGAAGATATACTATTACGCCAACCATGACCAAAAGCCCAATACGCCATACGCGCTCTAGGTCCGCAAGTTGTGTCCAAACAATCCCCATGGAGTTATGCCACAAAAGTAGACCTGCCAAACATAAAACCCCCACCAGAATAGCGAGACAAGGTTTAATCCAATCAAGACTAAAACGATGCAGATTTCTTGCCCGTAACCCTCGCCACAACAAGAATGCATTTAAGAAAGCAGAAAGCGTCGTTGCCATAGCCAAACCCACATGACCAAAAGGTCCCACTAAAATAAGATTGAACACCATGTTAGCGACCATGGCGATAATGCCAATTTTGACCGGCGTTTTCGTATCCTGCCTCGCATAATAAGCTGGCGCCAACACCTTAATCAGCATCATAAACACCAAACCTACTGAATAAGCCTGCAAACTCATTGCCGCCATAGAGACATCATGCACAGTTAACGCGCCACGGTAAAAAATCGTCGCAATTAAAGGCTCAGCCAAAAGATAAAGCGCAAGCGAAGATGGAACAGCAATGAGCAACACGGTTCTCAACCCCCAATCTAGAATTGAGGTAAATCGCTTAGACTCATCTCCCGCAAAACTACGAGATAATGAAGGTAGAATCACAGTACTAATTGCTATCGCAAAAATACCCAAAGGCAACTCATATAAACGATCAGATAAATACAACCAAGTAATACTTCCTGTTTGTAAAAATGACGCCAAAATTGTATCTAACAGCAAGTTAATCTGACCAACAGAAACCCCGAACAAAGCAGGCAGCATAAGCTTAAAAATACGTTTCACCCCAGGGTGAGAGAAGCCCATGCTTGGCATAGGCAATAAATTAAGCTTAGCTAAAAACGGCAATTGGAAAGCCAATTGCAAAGCGCCTGCTGCAAACACTCCCCACGCAATAGCTGATTCCTTTTGCAAAGCATCATTAGCAAAAAATACCGTTGCAACAATCAAAGAAAGGTTTAGAAAAATAGGCGTAATCGCCGGAATAGCATATTCATCATGACTATTTAGTATCCCGCCAGCCAAAGCAGTTAAGGAAATAAACATGAGATAAGGGAAAGTAATGGTCAAAAGATCCGATGCAAGCGCAAGCTGCTCGGCATTATCAGCAAAACCTGGTGCAAAGACATACACAACCCAAGGGGAGAAAGCCATAAACAAGGCGCTGACTAACAACAACGCCAATCCCAAGGAACCAGAAACAGCAGACACCAACTCTCGCACGGCCGCCTGCCCGTGATTTACTTTGTAATCACTTAAAACAGGGACAAAGGCTTGAGCAAAAGCACCTTCTGCAAATAAACGGCGCAAGAAGTTAGGAATTTTAAATGCAACATAAAAAGCATCCGCACTACCACTGGCCCCAAGCACAAAAGCCAATGCCGCATCACGCACCAATCCCAAAACCCGCGACAACATAGTACAAATAGAAACAAGCACCCCAGACCTTAACAAGGAAGCACTTTTTTTAGTGGCATTTGCAGCGGGTTTATTTTTAAGATTCGGCGATTCCATACCCTTCCAAAACATGTTTTTTCAAAATTTCAGCAAGGATAACACCTCAACACCTAAGGGAATAAGTAAAAAGCCGAGCTAAATGTGATAAAAAGTACTCAACAGGGGGTTGTGGTAAAGCTAAAAGCTGGTAAAATTCGCCGCGAGATTTTCAAGTATTACTTGACATTTATTCATCGAAGCCGCAGAGTTCGGCTTCGTTTCATTTTAAAGAATTCAAAGGAGCCAGACAGTGGCAAATTCCGCCGGATCAAAAAAACGTGCACGCCAGGCTATCAAGCGTCGCGCTCACAATGGTGGCCTGCGCTCTATGGTGCGCACATACCTGAAAAAAGTAGATGCTGCTATTGAAGCAGGCAACCAAGCGGACGCTCAAGCAGCATTCGTTGCAGCAACGTCTCAAATGGACAAAGCTGCAGGTAAAGGTCTTTACCACAAAAATAAAGCGTCTCGTCATAAGAGTCGTTTAAGCGCGAAAATCAAAGCACTAGCTGCTTAATTGATTTTCAAGTCGCATTAAAAAAACCGGCAATTGCCGGTTTTTTTATATCTAAAATTCGTATTCAACCAATATATTTTGGCACTAACACCAACAACCATACAGCAGCAGCTAATACCAAGGCCAAAAACACCGCAGCAGATCCCATATCCTTGGCTCGCCCTGAAAGCTCATGATACTCATCACCCACCCGATCAACCACAGCCTCCATGGCCGAATTAATCGTTTCAACTATTACCACCAAGCCCACAACAAAAACCAGTAAAGCTCGCTCCATGCCAGTGTCGCCAAAATACAAAGCTAAAGGTACCGCAATCAAAAACAAGAGCAACTCTTGCCTAAAGGCAGCCTCATGCCGCCATTGCGCCTTCAACCCCTGAAAGGAGTAACCTGTCGCATCTATCACCCTCGCTAACCCCGTTTTACTCGGCTTCGCCATCCTTAATCTCCTATTTTTTACCCTATAGTTAATGATGCAACAAAATACAAAAAGCAGCTTAAACAATAACTAAGTCGTCACGATGAATCAGCTCTGGCTCACTTTCATACCCTAAAATATCCGCAATTTTCGATGAAGGCTCACCTAGCAATTTTAAAGATTCGGCAACAGAGTAATTAACTAAACCTCGAGCAACGACATCACCCGCCTCACTGACACAAACCACCATTTCACCTCGAGTAAAGTCACCGGGAGGCATCTTTAACTCCCACAGGCAATAGACTACTCCCACCAGATTGCAGTGCTTTTACAGCGCCCTTATCAAGTGTCAAAGTACCTCGCG
>NZ_CH672437.1:0-10985 GCF_000153025.1 Marinomonas sp. MED121 | reverse complement strand
CTGGATTGATACTGACACTGAGGTGCGAAAGCGTGGGGAGCAAACAGGATTAGATACCCTGGTAGTCCACGCCGTAAACGATGTCTACTAGCCGTTGGGTTGTAATGACTTAGTGGCGAAGCTAACGCGATAAGTAGACCGCCTGGGGAGTACGGCCGCAAGGTTAAAACTCAAATGAATTGACGGGGGCCCGCACAAGCGGTGGAGCATGTGGTTTAATTCGAAGCAACGCGAAGAACCTTACCTACTCTTGACATCCATAGAATTTAGCAGAGATGCTTAAGTGCCTTCGGGAACTATGAGACAGGTGCTGCATGGCTGTCGTCAGCTCGTGTTGTGAAATGTTGGGTTAAGTCCCGTAACGAGCGCAACCCTTGTCCTTATTTGCCAGCGAGTAATGTCGGGAACTTTAAGGAGACTGCCGGTGACAAACCGGAGGAAGGTGGGGACGACGTCAAGTCATCATGGCCCTTACGAGTAGGGCTACACACGTGCTACAATGGCGCATACAGAGGGCTGCGAACTTGCGAGAGTAAGCGAATCCCATAAAGTGCGTCGTAGTCCGGATTGGAGTCTGCAACTCGACTCCATGAAGTCGGAATCGCTAGTAATCGTGAATCAGAATGTCACGGTGAATACGTTCCCGGGCCTTGTACACACCGCCCGTCACACCATGGGAGTTGATTGCTCCAGAAGTAGCTAGCTTAACCCTTCGGGGAGGGCGGTTACCACGGAGTGGTCAATGACTGGGGTGAAGTCGTAACAAGGTAGCCCTAGGGGAACCTGGGGCTGGATCACCTCCTTAAACGATATGAAGCTCTGGTGAGTGTTCACACAAATTATCTGATGTAACCTTTTTTAAGACAGACTTTTTTAAGTCGAAGCAGAAAACGCTAAGCAAGTTGCTGTTCAATCATTAGATTGAAATAACAGTGCCTGACTTAGCGCTTTGCGCTAATTGCTCTTTAACAATTTAACTTTTTGAATAGATCGAAATAACAACACTCTCGTGTATTTATATACGTTAGTTTGTTATTTCAAAGACGATAATCAAGCGTCAAACCGGTGGAAACACTCTTTAACCTAGAGTGATTTTCAAATCGTAAATCCAACGAGACACAAAAGCTCGTTGGTATATAGACCCTTTTGGGTTATATGGTCAAGTGACCAAGCGTGCACGGTGGATGCCTTGGCAGTCAGAGGCGATGAAGGACGTGGTAATCTGCGAAAAGCTCGGGGGAGTTGATAAACAAGCGTTAATCCCGAGATGTCCGAATGGGGAAACCCACCCGCTTGCGGGTATCGTATGGTGAATACATAGCCATACGAGGCGAACCCGGGGAACTGAAACATCTAAGTACCCGGAGGAAAAGAAATCAACCGAGATTCCCTAAGTAGCGGCGAGCGAACGGGGATTAGCCCTTAAGTTAGATTGGTGTTAGTAGAAGGCTCTGGAAAGTGCCGCCGTAGAGAGTGAAAGCCTCGTATACGAAAATGCCCTTTTAATGAAAACGAGTAGGACGGGACACGTGGTATCCTGTCTGAATATGGGGGGACCATCCTCCAAGGCTAAATACTCCTGACTGACCGATAGTGAACCAGTACCGTGAGGGAAAGGCGAAAAGAACCCCTGTGAGGGGAGTGAAATAGATCCTGAAACCGTGTACGTACAAGCAGTGGGAGCGGACTTGTTCCGTGACTGCGTACCTTTTGTATAATGGGTCAACGACTTATTTTCAGTAGCAAGGTTAATCGAATAGAGGAGCCGTAGGGAAACCGAGTCTTAATAGGGCGTATAGTTGCTGGGAATAGACCCGAAACCGGGCGATCTATCCATGGGCAGGTTGAAGGTTGGGTAACACTAACTGGAGGACCGAACCCACGTATGTTGAAAAATGCGGGGATGACTTGTGGATAGGAGTGAAAGGCTAATCAAGCTCGGAGATAGCTGGTTCTCCTCGAAAGCTATTTAGGTAGCGCCTCGTATCTCACCATTGGGGGTAGAGCACTGTTTGGGCTAGGGGGTCATCCCGACTTACCAACCCCATGCAAACTCCGAATACCAATGAGTGCAATTACGGGAGACACACGGCGGGTGCTAACGTCCGTCGTGGAAAGGGAAACAACCCAGACCGTCAGCTAAGGTCCCAAAGTTACAGTTAAGTGGGAAACGATGTGGGAAGGCTTAGACAGCTAGGAGGTTGGCTTAGAAGCAGCCATCCTTTAAAGAAAGCGTAATAGCTCACTAGTCGAGTCGGCCTGCGCGGAAGATATAACGGGGCTAAACTGTACACCGAAGCTACGGATGCTTAGTTTACTAGGCATGGTAGAGGAGCGTTCTGTAAGCCGTTGAAGGTCAAGCTGTAAGGCAGGCTGGAGGTATCAGAAGTGCGAATGTTGACATGAGTAACGATAAGGGGAGTGAAAAACTCCCCCGCCGGAAGACCAAGGTTTCCTGTCCCATGTTAATCAGGGCAGGGTGAGTCGGCCCCTAAGGCGAGGCAGAAATGCGTAGTCGATGGGAAACAGGTTAATATTCCTGTACTTGCATATATTGCGATGGAGAGACGGAGAAGGCTAGGCCAGCACAGCGATGGTTGTCTGTGTTTAAGGCGGTAGGCTGGTGACTTAGGTAAATCCGGGTTGCCTTTAAGGCCGAGAACTGATGACGAGCCCTCTTTTGGGTGAAGTGGTTGATGCCATGCTTCCAGGAAAAACTTCTAAGCTTCAGATATATGGGAACCGTACCCCAAACCGACACAGGTGGTCAGGTAGAGAATACCAAGGCGCTTGAGAGAACTCTGGTGAAGGAACTAGGCAAAATGGTACCGTAACTTCGGGAGAAGGTACGCCGATTTTGGTGATGGCACTTGCTGCTTAAGCTGAGATTGGTCGAAGATACCAGGTGGCTGCGACTGTTTATTAAAAACACAGCACTCTGCAAACACGAAAGTGGACGTATAGGGTGTGACGCCTGCCCGGTGCTTGAAGGTTAATTGATGGGGTTAGCTTAGGCGAAGCTCTTGATCGAAGCCCAAGTAAACGGCGGCCGTAACTATAACGGTCCTAAGGTAGCGAAATTCCTTGTCGGGTAAGTTCCGACCTGCACGAATGGCGTAACGATGGCCACACTGTCTCCACCAGAGACTCAGTGAAATTGAAATCGCAGTGAAGATGCTGTGTATCCGCGGCTAGACGGAAGACCCCGTGAACCTTTACTATAGCTTCACAGTGAACTTTGAGCCTACTTGTGTAGGATAGGTGGGAGGCTTTGAAACCCGGACGCTAGTTCGGGTGGAGCCACTCTTGAAATACCACCCTGGTATGTTTGAGGTTCTAACTCAGGTCCCTAATCGGGATCGAGGACACTGTGTGGTGGGTAGTTTGACTGGGGCGGTCTCCTCCCAAAGAGTAACGGAGGAGCACGAAGGTGTGCTCAGCATGGTCGGAAATCATGCGAAGAGTGTAAAGGCAAAAGCGCGCTTAACTGCGAGACAGACACGTCGAGCAGGTACGAAAGTAGGTCTTAGTGATCCGGTGGTTCTGTATGGAAGGGCCATCGCTCAACGGATAAAAGGTACTCCGGGGATAACAGGCTGATACCGCCCAAGAGTTCACATCGACGGCGGTGTTTGGCACCTCGATGTCGGCTCATCACATCCTGGGGCTGAAGCCGGTCCCAAGGGTATGGCTGTTCGCCATTTAAAGTGGTACGCGAGCTGGGTTTAGAACGTCGTGAGACAGTTCGGTCCCTATCTGCCGTGGACGTTTGAGATTTGAGAGGAGCTGCTCCTAGTACGAGAGGACCGGAGTGGACGAACCTCTGGTGTTCCGGTTGTCACGCCAGTGGCATTGCCGGGTAGCTACGTTCGGACGGGATAACCGCTGAAAGCATCTAAGCGGGAAGCCTCCCTCAAGATGAGATCTCACTGGAACTTTAAGTTCCCTAAAGAGCCGTTGAAGACTACGACGTTGATAGGCAGGGTGTGTAAGTGCTGTGAGGCATTGAGCTAACCTGTACTAATTGCTCGTGAGGCTTGACCATATAACGCCAAAATGGTTTAGCGTTATATTACGATAAAGCGGGTTTGAGGCTTGGTTATCGTTAACTTCTCTAACAAAGAGAAGGCTATTCAAAAAGTATTGTTAAAGCTTCTTTTAATAAGAAGAGCCAAATTCGAGTATGAATGAGCCGTCTAAAGAGACATTAAGACTTAAACATCTCAAACAGAATTTCTTGATAATCATAGAGTCGTTGAACCACCTGATCCCATCCCGAACTCAGAAGTGAAAAGTGACATCGCCGATGGTAGTGTGGGAGTTCCCATGTGAGAGTAGGTCGTTATCAAGATTAAAATATAAAAAGCCTGATCTATGATCAGGTTTTTTTTTGCCTAAAATTTACTTGGTAAAAGGTTGAGATAACAAGGCATCGCCGATGGTAGGGTAATCCCCCCATTTTTAATGGAGTTCAGGTGTAGACTTTAAAGTTTGCGTTAAACGCCTTTTTTGTATCGGTGTAATGCCACCAATGCCCATGTTAGGTCGCTCGTTATTGTAAGTCCATAACCAGTGCGTTGCTTTATCTTGAAGCGCTTTAATATCTTCGTACAAGTAATGACTCAGCCAATCATATCTCACTGTACGGTTAAATCGCTCTATATAAGCGTTTTGCTGTGGTTTGCCAGGTTGGATAAAACTGAGCTCAATGCTGTTTTCTTGTGCCCAACTTGCCAGCTTCTCACTGATATACTCAGGGCCATTATCACACCGTATCGCTTTAGGTTTACCTCGCCACTCAATAATCTGATTGAGTGCGCGTATAACACGTTCTGCTGGTAAGGATAGGTCCGCATCAATAGTTAACCCTTCTCGATTAAAGTCATCAATCACGTTAAACAAACGGCAACGTCGACCATCTGAGAGTTGATCATGCATAAAATCCATTGACCAACATTCATTGATTTGTTCTGGCACCGCTAAGGGTTCAGGCTTTTCACGGACTAAGCGTTTATGAGGTTTGATGCGCATGTTGAGCTGTAGCTCACGATAAATACGGTAAACACGCTTATGGTTCCATGGATAACCACAGACATTTCTGAAGTAGAGAAAACATAGCCCAAAGCCCCAGTTACGCTGATTTTGAGTCAGCCCGATTAATTGCTCAACAATCAACTGATTCTCATCATTAAGTTTAGGCTGATAACGGTAGCAGGTCTCGCTGATCTTAAACGTCCGACAGGCAGATGCAATACTGAGGTGATAAGTCACCACAGCCTGTTTGGCCATCGGCTTGCGGTCAGCGGCCTTCACCACTTTTTTGCCATGGCTTCCTGTATGATCTCTGCCTTGAGTTTTTCTTCGGCATACATCTTTTTAAGACGACGGTTTTCTTCTTCGAGTTCTTTCATTCGAGTGATTAAAGAGGCATCCATACCACCGTACTTGGCTCGCCACTTATAAAAGGTCGAATTACCAATGCCATGCTCGCGACACAGCTCCGCCACGGGCACTCCTGCCTCGGCTTGGTTTAAGATGCCCATGATTTGACTGTCTGAATAGGTTTTATTTTTCATCGTGATCTCCTAGTAATTAGCTTATTAGAAAACTCTACGACTGACCTCTATTATTTTTCGGGGGGATTACCATCATGAAAAAAGCAAATTCCCTATATAAAGAAGCGACCGTTCAACAGATGGTTATAATCGTGGCTGCGCACGCAATAACCCTTAATTGTTAGTTGCTCGGAGAGTCATGAATAACACTATACGATATGGAAATCTGCTATTAAAGCTTTCTCCTGAAACTGAAGTGTTTAGCCGAGTAGAGAAGGATGAAATTATTACCCTCTTCGATAAGGATGGGAGACAAGTAACTCCAGATTATGTTGAAGTTGGTCTTGGTTACGAAAAGGGAAATGGTAAACATAAGGTAACTTCTCGGGTGCGCTCAAATTCTGAATTGATTTCGACTAATTTGAATGTACTTTTATCTAGGTATGATTTGTTGTATGCAATCGATACCAATAAAAAGAGAATTGATGGCATTGACTACTGTGTTTCTTGCCGAATGGCCATACACATGGAACGTCGTGGTCCCCAGCAATGGTTTTTAACTAATACACGCTTGCCTTCATTTATTTTCACAAATCCGACGGTGCACGAAGAGTTGATTGGTTGGAGTCAGTTCATTGAGCAAGAGAATATGTGTAGTAACCCTAAGTCTATTGGCATCGTAACTGATCATAATTTTGGTTATATGCCCTCATATAATCTTCGGGAAAAGAAAATACTTGATGATCAGTATTTGCCCAGTAATGTGGAGCTGTTGTATGCAAGCGCAGAGCGTGACCTTACTAGTCCACTTAATAAAGCAATTAAGCAGTGCGATGCTGATTCTAACTTTCTCCTCAAACAGATAGTGAGCAGGAAAATGAACATGGCGGGGCTAGCTGATTCCGATTCACTTTATTTTGATAATTCAGGGCACTTAAGCCCGAAAAATAAAAGCAACTAACAAGCGCATGCTTAGGACTCCAGACGCTTTGCGGCTTCCATCTAAGATGCGGGCGTTAGATTATATCGGGAGAGCTTCACGTGATTATTGTCGAAATAATGCTCCCTATTATACTTATATCTTTGTTCGGATATGTAATCGCTAGAAAACACATACTTAGCCCGCAGCAATGTGATGCTGTATCTCGGTGTACATTTTATATTTTCATTCCATCATTGTTGTTTTTGTCATCCGCAACTGCTGAATTTTCAAGCCCTTTTAATTGGTTATTTTTTATTTCTTATTACCTTGGGGTAGTTTTGGTATTTATCGCGTCCTGCCTTTTTAGTCGAGTGTACTTAGGTATGTCACAAAATGATCAAGGGGCATTTGCTGTTGCTTGCTCATACTCGAATACAACTATTGTTGGCATACCGGTATGTTTATACGTCGTTGGTGAGAAAGCAATTACGCCATTGTTTATTTTAATCTCTGTCCATACATTATTGGTCTTCACTATGGGGTTGCTGGTATCAGAATGGTCAAGCAATAAGGCTAGAACTATTTATGTACAGATATCATTTTTACTTAAATCATTGGTTTTTAATCCCATAATAGTAAGCCTACTCTTGGGAAGTGCTGTAAATATTTCTGGGATTAGCCTTAACTTACATGTTGAGAGCACTTTAGGCTTTATCAGTCAGGCTGCACTCCCTTTGTCACTCTTTGTACTTGGTAGTTCGCTAAATCAATACGGCCTATATCGCATTGATTTTTCGACAATGGCACTGGTAGTTTTCAAATTAATGATTCTTCCATTGGCTGTTTGGTGGCTAAGCTTCGACGTATTTAGTGTGGATATCATGTGGGCTTCAGTTGCGTTATTAATCTCGGCTATGCCTGTAGGTATAAACGCGTATTTCTTTTCGGCTCAGCATGCGAAAAACAAAGATGTGATTGGTTCTAGTATCCTTATATCAACCCTGTTGAGTATTGTTACTTTAAGTTTGGCTATTCAGTACGTACATCTTATCATCTAATAAGGCGTTTAAGAGCGATTCCTTATGCTTGCCGGTTTCGCTTCGCTTACAGTATGACAAGCGTGCGTTACGCCTTAACGCGGCGTTATGCGTCCAGTAAATTCCATGCTCAATGTTTGGAGTCGTTAAATGGAAATTAGTAATCCAGTAGTAGAATCTCAGATGCTTATCCGGCGGCCTATAGCTGAATGTTTCGAAGCATTTGTAAACCCGGAAATCACTACAAAGTTTTGGTTCACGAAAAGCAGTGGTCGTCTCGAACTTGGTAAGAAAGTTCGCTGGGATTGGGGAATGTCTGGCGTTGGTGATTCTCTCACGGTCAAAGAGCGAGAAGAAAACCATCGCATATTGATTGAGTGGGATTCAGACCCGACCACCGTTGAATGGATCTTCGAGCCTATCGGGGAAGACGCCACATTAGTCAAAATATCTAACTGGGACTTTCCAGGAAGTTGCGACAAGGTATTACCTCAAGCGGTTGATGCTAAGGGTGGCTATACAATGGTTCTTGCTGGCATGAAAGCGTGGCTTGAGCATGGCATCGAACTCAACTTGATTCGAGACCAATTTCCAAAGGGATGCTCAGCATGAATTATACGCATAACAATCTCAGGCAAGGCGATGCCAAAAAGCAGCGCGCTTGCTGCGGGTTTTATGCGCTATGAATAAATTAATTACCATTATCATACTTGGCTTAATTAGTACCTTTGCTCAAGCTGAATGTACTACTAAGCAGAATGAGCAAGCGATCCCATTATCCATTGAATACACTTCAGCCGGAGATAAAGCTGGAGGGAGTCACGGACATATGGATAAAGTAGTTATTAAAACTCCGTTGATAATAGAAGGGTTTGCGTTATCTGGTATGGGAATAACTGAAGGTGAAGTAGCTAATTTCTGGATACCTCTAGCCTATAAAGTAGTTGATTCAATTGCTCGTACAGAAATTAGCGGTTACCAAGAAGAAATTAGAAATTTCGAGGTCGCCGTATATTACACTAGCGATAATTGTCAAAAATCAATACAGCGCTTACTTCGATAAATGCATAACAAGGCGCTCAAGCTTTGGGCGTTTCATGCCGCCCCTGCTGGCTGGCGTTCAATGTCTTAAAGGAATCGAATATTGGGCTCTGTCAGTTATTGGAAAAGACTTTCGGAAGATGAAAAAGACTGAATCTAAAAGATATTCGGGAAAATTCGTTAGAGCAGTACAAAAGTCAGGTGCTTGTGATGGGGGTCGCTTTACTCTGATGTGTCCCATTTAATTTCAGTATGGTCTGTATTTCATGGTAAAGGATGGATCGACTGAAGCCTTTGTTGAAGTCACTTTATCGAGTAAGAAAGTTATTGTGGCCTTGCAAGCAGATTTTGGCCAAAATTATGGTTGCTAATATACATTTAATTAGCCTGCGCAGCAGCGCCTAATTCGTTAGTTGCACAGCCACAAGCGGCTGATGCTTTAAAAGAGTGGGTTAGTCGACAAAATTCAATGCTTACTCTATTTATACCCGAAAATAGTACTCGAAAAGTTATGAAATTTTATACAGCAAATCAATATCAAGCGTCTTGTGAGGCGCTTTTTCTTATCTATAAAGACAAGGTAAAAGCCTTGCTTCCCGATGCTAGGGTTGAGCACATCGGTGCATCTTCAATCCCTCTGGCTGTGTCTAAAGGTGATCTAGATATCTTTATTGGAGTCGAGTTGGGGCACTTTGAAGTATCGATGCAGCGACTTAAGGTATTAGGATTTCAAGAAAAAAAGAATACGTTGAGAACCCCTGAGCTCTGTATGTTGGAGTCGATCTCAACAGAGGATGTGGCGCTTCAAGTGGTCGCTAATGGATCTGAGTTTGAATGCTTCTTGCAATTTCGAAATGCCTTACGTGCTAATATGGCTCTTGTGAAGCAATACAATGAACTTAAAATGTCTTGTGAAGGGTTATCTCAAGACGCATACCGAGAAAAGAAGTCTGCTTTTGTTGAGTGGGTTTTGGCTCAAAGGTAATAGATAAGGTGCTCACTTCGCTAAGTTATCGCTTGTCTAAATATCATTTCACTTTAAGCATAAAAGGATCTTATGTTTCGTTTTAGAAAGGCATCTATAGAAGATGCACCTCAAATTGCGTTAACTCATGTCACTGCTTGGTCTGAAACATATCAGGGTTTAATGCCGGACGTTTATATTCAAACTTATACCTTAAAGCGCCGTGAGGCTCTGTGGTGTAAAGTTATTTCTGAAAATTTGGCTGAGGTTTTGGTTGCGGAAGTTATTTTTAACGAATCTAACATTGAGGAGGAGTCCAGATTAGCGGGTTTTTTAAGTTATGAAAAAGCTAAAGGTCGAGAAAGTGATTTTCAAGACAATTTTAGTTTATCTTCCTTATATGTGTTGTCTGAGTATCAAGGTTTAGGTGTCGGTCGTGGTCTTTATCGAACTTTTGAAGATGCGCTATTGGTAGATGTTGGAAGTGCCTCCACATGCATTCATTTATGGGTGCTCGACTCTAATTTTAGAGCGTTAAGTTTTTATATGTATTTGGGTTTTAATGAAACGGGGAAGCAGCTAAAAGAAGAGGTGCAGGGTACGTGTTTAATTGATCTTGAGATGGTTAAAACTTTGCTACCTCAAAAGGAAGTTTGTGAAAACTATGGGCCTTGATATTAGGACGCTCTTCATTGGATATCGTACTCAATTTGAAGTTTATTGTTACTAAAGTGCCTGATGAGGTTTTTCCGCTCTCTTTATCTGATGATATGTTTTCTCTTGCAATGAATGAAAGAGTGGCGGCTAACTTTTTATTTCATATGAGAAGAGGTGACTTGATCGCAGGTTCCTTAGAGCTAATGGTATTGTTTTAAGTAAGGGGGATTATGATGCTCTTCATTCTTACCCTAAAGGTTTTAGGTTTGTACGTACTTATTTATGTAATGAATATAAATAGAAAGGTGATGAAATGGAGTTCATATTACTTGCGGATGATCCTTTGGCCTATAAAGAAGTGGCTGGTTGGTACTTTGAACAGTGGTTATCGAATGTGCCAGATATGACAGTTGGGAGAGTTGAGTCAAAGCTGGCGACTTATACGAATCGAGATAAAGCGCCTTTTCTAATGTTGGCAAAGTTAGATGGAGAGTTAATTGGTGCAGCCGAACTGAAAATTCGTGAAATGGACATTTACCCTGATTACGAATATTGGGTAGGGGGTGTTTATGTTAAAAGCTCAGCAAGAGGTAAAGGTGTTGCCGCAGGCTTAGTTCAAGAGGTTATTAGCCAGGCAAAAACGTTTGGTATAAAAAGGCTTTACTTGCAGACGGAAAAGCTCGATGGGGGCATCTATTCGAAAGTTGGGTTTAGCCTTATCGAACAAGTAGATTATAAGGGGCATTATGTGTCAGTGATGCAGGCGGATTTAACCTAATTATGGCTTATCATATCTTTAAATTGATATA